>NZ_AP023243.1:1802500-7099133 GCF_016756495.1 Mesorhizobium sp. 113-3-3 | reverse complement strand
TTTTTCCGCCGGGGATGCGCCTCCTGCATCCTTGTTTCCAGCGACTGTGTCTTCGCCACGATGCCCGTTGCCGCCGCCGGCAATGAACGTCGCCCACTATTCGGAGGGAACCGGTGCCGGCCCATGGAAGCCAGTCCGCGTTGGGTATGTCAGGGCAATACAACATCGTCCGGCGAAAAACGCCGGCGCGCTGTCAACCTGCCATGTGTCGTTACGCCAGTCCCCTACCGTATCGAAAAAGAGCAAACCAAAGCCGTCCGCGGACTTGATCCGCGTCGCAAATCCCGCCAATTTAAGCTGGCTGCGTCAGGCTGGGTTAGGGCCAGAGGCCCGTCCCTTTCGATAGATCGACATTACCGAAATCGCTGTGGATAGGGCAAGGCCACGTCTAACGGATTTTTAAGGAATCTGGTTACCTCGCGCCCCTTCGGACGTCATGCCGTTACGGCATATTTTGACAAAGCCATTGTGATTCAAACCCTTTTCCGGCGAATATGAAAAAGCCGGGCCGGCGCGAAATATTCTGAAATAATTCGCTTGACAGGCAGTTGTCCTCCCGTCCTCTCGGGGGTCTGTGGACAGGCTGTGGATGACCATGGCTAAGTAGCTGAAAAATATCGCTTATTTGTGATAGTTGAGAATTTCTGAGGCGGCATTTTTTGAGCATATCAACCGTCAGCGGGCATGCATGTGCCGGCAAAGCATTTCGAAGCTTGGAATCCGCCTTGGGCGCCGTTTCCGAGCATTCTTTTTAAGTACTTGCCGGCAAACGAAAAAAACCCGGCACGATCGGCCGGGTTTTAGAGAAGCTAGTCTGTAAAGGCGATGTCAGGCCGACAGCACCTTGAGCCGTGCGGCCAGACGCGACACCTTGCGGGACGCTGTGTTCTTGTGGATGACGCCCTTGGTCGCGGCGCGCATCAATTCCGGCTCGGCGGCCTTGAAGGCGGCCTGCGCGGCAGCCTTGTCACCGGAGGCGAGCGCCTCCTCGACCTGGCGGACATAGGTGCGCACGCGCGAGCGGCGGTTCTTGTTGATCGCCGCGCGGCGGGCGATCTTGCGCGTTGCCTTTTTGGCCGAGGATGTGTTGGCCATGATGCCTCTCTTCTGATCTGGTCGGCGCATGCGGCGTGCCGCAGGGCGCAAAAAACAAACGGGCAGCCACAGGGCCGCCTCGGTTGGTGCGGCTTATAGTTCAGCTTTTCCGGCGCGTCAACGCTGCCTGGCGTTCTTTTTGGCCGACGCCACAGGGTTTCGGTCGCGTGCCGGCAACGCCCTACCGATTGGCGAAATTCGGCTTCCGCTTTTCGGCGAAGGCGGCCATGCCTTCCTTCTGGTCTTCGAGCGCGAAAAGCGAGTGGAACAGACGACGTTCGAACCGCAATCCCTCGGCCAGCGTCGTCTCGTAGGAACGGTTGACGGCTTCCTTCGCCATCATCACCGATGGCAGCGAGAAATCGGCGATCTTGGCCGCTGCCTTGACCGCCTCTTCGACAAGCTCGGCGGCAGGCACGACCCGCGACACCAGGCCCGAGCGCTCGGCTTCCGCTGCATCCATCATCCGTCCGGTCAGGCACATGTCCATCGCCTTCGACTTGCCGACGAACCGGGTCAGGCGTTGCGACCCGCCCATGCCGGGAATGACGCCGAGTGTGATTTCGGGCTGGCCGAATTTGGCGGTGTCGGCGGCAATGATGAAGTCGCACATCATCGCCAGCTCGCATCCGCCGCCCAGCGCATAGCCAGCGACCGCCGCAATGATCGGCTTTCGAGTGCGTGTGAGCTCTTCCCAACCTGCGAAGAAGTCTTGGCTATAGGCGTCCACATAGGAGATCGCCTGCATCTCCTTGATGTCGGCACCTGCGGCAAAGGCCTTGTCGGAACCGGTAAGAACCATGGCGCCGATGCCGGGATCGGCGCCGAAACCGTTCACGGCTGCGACGAGTTCAGCAAGGATCTGGGAATTCAGCGCATTGAGCGCCTTTGGCCGGTTCAGCGTGACCAGCCCGACCTTGCCGCGCGTCTCGGTGATGATCGTTTCATAAGCCATGGCTGCTTCTCCTCGCTCGACCCCGGTCCATCTTTTTGTTTTGACGCAATTCCCAAGGGAAAGCGTTATGCGCTTTTCCCGGGAAAACCGTTCCCACTTTTCCTGGAATTGCTCTAACTCAGCTCTGACAGGTCCGGCAATAGAAGGTGGAGCGTCCGCTCTGCACGACGCGCTCGATATGGCCGCCGCAGCCGGGCTTCGGGCAGGGCTCGCCCTCGCGGTCGTAGACGGCGAAGGAATGCTGGAAATAGCCCAGCGATCCGTCGGTGTGCACGTAGTCGCGCAGCGACGACCCGCCGGCGGCGATGGCATCCGATATGACCGAGCGGATCGCCTCGGCCAGGCGTTCGCTTTGTTGTCTGGCCTTCTTGCCGGGCTTGGCGATGGTGCCCGCCTCGCGCAGGGGCGACAGGCCGGCGCGCCAAAGCGCCTCCGACACATAAATATTGCCAAGCCCCGCGATCAGCTTCTGGTCAAGCAGCGCTGCCTTCAGCGGCGATCCGCGGCCTTTCAGCAACGAGGCGAGCAGCACGCCGTCCAGCGTGTTGCCCGTGGGCTCGACGCCCAGTCCGGCCAGCATCGGATGCGTTTCCGGCGATCCTTCCGCAAACAGCATGAAACCGAAGCGGCGCGGGTCGTTGAAGATCACGCGGGACCGGGCGCCGTTAGCGGCGACGACATCGAACACGACATGGTCGTGCGCCGTGCTTTTCGAGCGCTCGTGGTGGAACACGCCCGGTGTCCCGCCGTCGTCGTCGGTCTCGATGCGAAACGAACCCGACATGCCGAGATGGCAGATCAGCACCGGGCCGTCCTGCACATGCATGGTCAGATATTTGGCCCGGCGACCAAGCGCCGTTATGGTCCTGCCGGTCAGCCTTTCCGAAAAGCGTTCGGGAAAGGGAAACCGGAGGTCTGGACGTCGCGCCTCGACCTTGGCCAGACGGGCACCTTCCAGGACCGGCTGCAGGCCACGCCGGACCGTTTCGACTTCGGGCAATTCAGGCATGGCCGCCAATCATCGCATGGAAAGAAGTACCGTGGCGGCCGGGCGCCAGCCCGAGGTGTTCGGCGACGGTTTCGCCGATATCGGCGAATGTCGTTCTCAGTCCGATATCGCCACCTGCCAGACCCGGTCCCATGCCGATCACCGGGATGCGCTCACGCGTGTGATCGGTCCCTCGCCAGGTCGGATCGTTGCCGTGGTCGGCCGTCAGCATGAGAAGGTCGCCCTGTCGCAGCTTCGCGAATGCTTCCGGCAGCCGCCGGTCGAAGGCCTCCAGCGCGGCGGCATAGCCGGCGACATCGCGGCGATGGCCGAATTCAGTGTCGAAATCGACGAAATTGGCGAAAACGAGATCGCCTTCGCCGGCATCGTCCATCGCACCGAGCGCCTTGTCGAACATGGCCATGTTGCCGGCGGCCTTGCGCACTTCCGAAATCCCGCGATGGGCGAAGATGTCGCCGATCTTGCCGACAGCGATGACGCGGCTTCCCCGCGCCGTCAGCCGGTCGAGCAAGGTTGGCTCCGGCGGCGGCACCGCATAGTCATGGCGATTGTAGGTCCGCTGGAAGGTGGCGGCGGTCTCGCCGACGAACGGCCGCGCGATCACGCGCCCGATTCTGAGCGGATCGACCAGCCGGCGCACCACCTGGCAGAATTCATATAGCCGCTCGAGCCCGAAATGGACTTCGTGGGCGGCGATCTGCAGGACCGAGTCGACGGAGGTGTAACAGATCGGCTTGCCGGTGCGGATGTGTTCCTCGCCGAACCGTTCGATGATCTCGGTGCCCGGCGCATGGCAGTTGCCGAGAATGCCTGGCACCTCGCCCTCGCGGATCATCGCCGCGGTCAGATCAGCCGGAAAGGCGGGAACCGTATCGGGAAAGTAACCCCAGTCGAAAAGCACCGGCAGCCCCGCGATCTCCCAGTGGCCGGACGGGGTGTCCTTGCCGCTCGAAACTTCCTGCGCCGCGCCATGGAAGGCATTGGCGGCCAGATCCGTCCCGAAATGGGCAAAACCCAATCCTGTCGCCGTCTCGGCCGCCTTGCCAAGCCCGAGCGATGCCATGTGCGGGACGAACAGCGGCCCTTGTCGAAGCCGTTCGCGGTCCGCGCGCCCTTCGGCGCAAGCTTCGGCTATATGCGCGAGCGTGTTGGCGCCGGCGTCGCCATAGCGTTCGGCGTCGGCCGCGCCACCGATGCCGAAAGAGTCCAGGACGAAGAGAAAAGCACGCGCCATCGGGTCATTGTTGCCAGTTTGGACGCCCAGACATAGGGTTCCATGGCGGCATTGGCAATTCGGAAACCAAACGGCAACGGCTTGGCGCGATAGTCCAGTGCATGTCGCCCAAAAGTGCGCAGCGGTTTTGGGGCAACGACACGCACAAGCCAAGAGTGCATGTCGCCCAAAAGTGCGCAGCGGTTTTGGGGCAACGAGATGCACGAGCTGAGAGCCCCATGTCGTCTAGAATTGCGTAGCGGCTTTGGGACAACGACAGGCACAATCAGAGATACAAAGCGTCACGAAGCACCGGGCTTGGGCATGGATCGAAGGAAACGCAGGACGGTCTTGTCATGAACGCCACGCTGAAGGCCTGTGCTGCCCTTGTGGTCATGCACGGCGCGCTCTTCTGTGATCCGGCGCGGGCCGACTGGCGCGATGATATCGGCACATTCCGCATCGGCATCGTCGCCGAGCCTGGCGCCGGCAACACCGTTCCGGGGCTGGCGCTGTTGACGCAGTCCTTTACCAATGCGCTTGGCATGAAGGTGGAGTTCGTCGTTGCGCGCGATTACGCGGCACTGATCGAGGCGCAGGCCAACGCCCGGATCGAGTACGCCATCTATTCGGCCACGGCCTATGCGACGGCGCTGCAGCGTTGTGGATGCATCGAGCCGCTTGTCGCTCCCGTCGATTCCGATGGTGCGGCCGGCATCCGCTCCGTGCTGTTGACACGGGACGGCAAGTTGTCCGGCCTGGCGGCGATGGAGACGCACCGGATCGCCATGCCGCCGCCGGACAGCGTCGGAGGCTCGCTCTTGCCGCTGGCGGAACTGGCCGCCGAACACGTCAAGATCGCCGAAGATGCGCCGTTTCTGATCCATGCCGGCTCGGCATCCGCGGCGGAAACCATGCTCGTCGACGGTCAGGCCGACGCCTCGTTCGGCTGGGTGAGGGCCGCGGCCGACGGCCAGTCGCTGCTATCCGGCGGCACGCAGGCCAGGCTTGAAGCGGCCGGCCTTTCGCCGTCTGCCGTCCAGGTGGTCTGGATGTCGAGCTTGCTGAGATACGGTCCCCATGCCGTGCGCAGCGATCTCGACCCGGAAGCCAAACGCCGGCTGAGCGTGTTCCTCACCAATCTCAAATCGACGACGCCGGACGTCTACGATCTGCTGGAATCGAAACACTCCGGCGGCTTTCTGACCGTGGGCCTAAAGGACTATGCGACGGCGGAGGCTATCGTGCGCCTGCTGTCGGCCGATGGTGGCCAGCGGTAGAAGTCTTCAGCAATCGCTGCAGGGGATGGTCAGGCTTCTGCGCGGGCGCAGATAGTAGGTCTCACCCATCGGGATCGTGGCGGTGAGGGATTTGGTCAGTCCAAGCTTTTGTTGGGTGTCCGTCGTCCAGCCGATAATCGGCGCGTAGGCCAGATTGCTCTCGACACGGATAAGGAAGGTGCCGGCGACCCTCAGCGTTGCCGGAACCGTGGTGGTTGCGGGCAGGGTGGTGGCGATGCTGTAGACGCCATTGACCACCTTGCGCGACCAAACCACGTTCACCTTGGGCGGCGTATCGGTGGTGACCTGTATTGCCGTGATGGTGATGTTCGGCGTCGAGCGATTGTAGGGCTGAATGGTCGAGGTGCCGATTTTCATGATGGCGTCGAGATCCGCCTTGACGATGGTCGGCTGCTGGGTGACGAGATCGGCAACCATGCTGCCGATGCGGCTGACCTTCTTGCTGGTCTCGATGGCCTGCGAAGCCTCCATGGTCATGAAGTACATGACCAGCAGGATCGGAACGATAAGCGCGAACTCGACCGCCGCGACCCCCTTGCGATTGGACCAGAATCCGATCGTCCTGCTCCAGGACTCCGCAATTTTCAGATGTGCCCCCGCACGCATCATGGCATTTGCCTTTTTTCTTGCTGGTCGTTGCGAACTCAATTGTCGAACGGCTCGTTCTGCCAGGTCACCGATGCAAAATGCAGCGTCCTGCCACCATTCAGATTGGCCATCGACTTGGCCATCAGATCGGTCATGACAGGCCATGCGTAGAAGACCCGCAGCATATTCTTCGATTCCGCCAGGCCAGGCGTGTTTGCGAAATCCTGTGAGTTCGTGCCTTGCATCAGCACGACTTTGCCGCCCTGGATCTTGAAGGTCGCGGTGGCCGCGTCCGCGAAAGTCGGATACTCGCGAAGATCCACGAGCAGTTGTTGCGGGCAATCCGTGGAGGAGACGATGATCTGCAGCCTGCCGCAGATCAAGGTCGTCAATTTGCCCCCCGCGACATCGGCCGGCCGCAACTGGCCGGTGCGCAACTGGCGAGCGACGTCGTCGGTGATGTTGGCCATCACCTCCTGCCCGGCAAACGAGATGCAGCTTTCAAGGATGGCGAATACGAGGAGGGCGAACGGCAATGCAAGTATCGCGAATTCGATGGCCGTGCTGCCACGGCGATTGCGAACGAAGCGCGTCAGAAACCCGGTGCGCTCCGCCTTGTGCTGACTTGTCGACCTGACTTCGTTGCCCATGCCCTGTTCCTGCCACCCCTGGACGGTTCCGACAGGGTGTATTAGCGCAAACCAATTGAGGCCCGGTTTGAATGATCGTTAAAGTCGGCGCCGGCGCCTTAACCGGCCGGTAACCTGGACGGCCGCCGGGGGCGCAGCTTATTTGCTTGCGCTCATCTCGGCCTCGGAGGATTTTTCAGCCTCGCTCTTGTAGGAGCTTTCGCAATAGGGCGTGCAGGACATGGTCTGCACCTCGGCACGCCGGTAAATGCGAACCGTCGAGGCAGCCTGCCGCACGACGGTAACCTGCGCGTCGACGATCGGGCTGCCCTCCTGGTCGAGGACGACGAGATTGGTGACACCGAAACCCTTGCCGGTGAGCACGATCGTCGAGGCGTCCTGGACGGAGGCATCGGCGATTGCCGGATTGCCGACGACGATCGTATCTGCCGGGCGCGACAATTTAACGATCTTGGCCTGATTCATCGTGACTTCGATATCGGCGGCGGCCATGGCCGGCGTGATCACGCTCGTGGCGGCAAGAAGCACGGCAATCAGGATTGAAGATCTCTGCACGGCCATCGATGCGCTCCCGCAAGCAAACTGTTCAACGGAACATGAACGAGATTGGTGAACCAACGGTTAAGTCGGCTTGCCTGCGCCGGATGTAGCAGTCGGCGTGGCCGCCCGCATGGCCCGGATCCGGGCCGGTCGCAGGCTTTCCCGAGGCCCTTGCCTTTTGCCGCATCGGCTTGCGAAACAGTACATTAGCCAGCGCTTAGCGTCGAGTTAACCACGCATTCCGTTCGAGCCGGGAAAGGAATCGGTAAGGCTGTTTATTAAGCCGATCGAAAGAGCTTCTCCCTAGATTGGCAGCATCCGATCAACCATCACAGAAGTTGACGGAAGTGCTGTAACACGTGGAGTAGGAGCTCTCGAATGTCTAACCTTTTTGCACGTTTCGTGAAGGACGAATCCGGCGCGACCGCTATCGAATATGGTCTGATCGCCGCCCTCATCGCGCTCGCCATCATCACCGGCGCCGGCGCTCTCGGCAATGCAATCAACGCCAAGTTCTCCACCATCGGAAACACCCTGAACTCAAGCGGCAGCTAATCGGCTTACTGCTGAACGTTCAGATTGTCTTTCGGACAGGGGCCGCCTCACGGGCGGCCCCTGTTTATTGTTGCCTGTCGATGTCGCGGCTGACAGAGCCGTATGTCCTTTTCAGGCCTCATCAATCGTTAATCGATCCATCCTAGATTGAGCCAGTAAACAATAGGCATGGCGCCGATGCTTGAAGCCCTGATCTTCGTCGTCTTTCCGTTTTGCATGCTGTTTGCGGCGATCTCCGACATGCTGTCGATGACAATCGCCAACCGCGTGTCGGTGCTGCTTGTCGTCGTCTTCGCGCTGGTCGCGCCGCTGACGGGTATGGAATGGGCAGCCTATGGTTGGCATTTCGCCGCCGGCGCCCTGGTCCTTGCCGTGACGTTCGGCCTGTTCGCAATGGGTGGTATGGGTGGCGGCGACGCCAAGCTGCTGGCGGCAACGGCCGTGTGGATGGGGCTGAACATCCACCTCGTCGAATACCTTGTTGTCTCGACGCTCATCGGCGGCCTGCTGACGATCGCCATTCTGCTTTACCGGAAGTCGCCGCTGGCGGTTATCACCGGCCGCAATCCGTTCCTGCGCCATTTCGCGGAAGAGTCGGTCGGAATTCCCTACGGGATCGCGCTCGGTCTTGGCGGGCTGTTGACCTATCCGGATTCGCCATTGATGGTGTGGGCACTGGCCAGGCTTGCCGGCTGAACACGATCTGATTTCCGTTTCCCTGACCGCATTGCCCGACCGGTTTGAAAGAGCCTCGGCAAGGTCTCTTTAGCCCGTGGCGGCGCGATCCGTCTAATTTATGTAAACCTTAAATTAATCACGATCGTAAGCATTACATTAACCTTGTTTTGACGATTGCCGCTGCAAAGTCCGGCCTGGCTACGTGGTTTGCCAAGGGCGAGGTTCGGACAGATGCCAGCATCCCGACTTATTATTCTGAGCGTGGCGGTGGCCGCGGCGGGTGGCGCTGGCTATGTGGCGAAAAACATGGTCGCCGCGCCACCGCCCCAGATCGTGGTCGATTCCGGCCCCCAGGCTCCCGCCGTGCCCCTGCAGGACGTGCTTGTGCTCTCGGGCGATGTCGCGATGGGCAACGCACTTCAAAACAACATTTCCTGGCAATCCTGGCCGGCCGACGGCGTCAACCCGAATTTCATCACCAAGGCCAACGCTCCCGACGCCCTGGAGAAATTGAAGGCGTCGATCGCTCGCGTGCCGATGTATGCGGGTGAGCCCGTGCGGCGTTCCAAGCTGATCGGCGAGGGGCAGAGCTTCATGTCGTCCATCCTGCCTTCCGGGATGCGGGCTGTCGCCACGACCATATCGGCTGACACTTCGGCCGGCGGCTTCATCCTTCCAAACGATTTCGTCGACGTCATCATGACCCGCAGGGCGGATGCCAACAGCGGCAGCACCGGTTTCAACACCGAGACCATCCTCAAGAACATCCGCGTCCTGGCGATCGACCAGACGATCCAGGAAGACGAGGACGGCAAGAAGACCAGGGTAGGCCAGACCGCCACCCTGGAGCTGACGCCCAAGCAGGCGGAGATCATCACCGTCGCACAGCAGATGGCGGATCGCCTGACGCTGGCGTTGCGCGCGGTCGCGGATACCCAGGAAAAGAATCTAGGCGAGGCCGACTATCTCGTTTCCGGCAATGGTCGCAAGGGAACGGTGAGACTGATCAAGTCGGGCGAAGTTTCCGAAGTAGGGGCAAGGAAATGAGGCTAAGCGGTAAACTGCCGGCAATCGTGGCCGCGGCATTCGGCCTGCTGCTCGTCGGAACGAATGTGCAGGGCGTTGTCGAGGCGAAGAGCACGCAGGTGACGGCCACGACAGCCAACCAGCGCGTCAAGCTTGGCCTCAACAAATCGGTGGTCATAGATCTGCCGAGCGATGCCTATGACATTCTCGTCGCCAACCCGAGCGTCGCCGATGCGGTAACCCGCACCGCAAGGCGCATCTATCTGTTCGGCAAGTCGGTCGGCGAGACCAACATTTTCGTCTTCGGTCCGAACGGCGAACAGATCGCCAGTCTGGATCTGGCCGTCGAACGCGATGTCGCTGGCCTGGAAGACTACATCAGGCGCTTCCTGCCGACCTCGGCCGTCAAGGTGGAACTGCTGAACGACAACGTCGTCTTGACCGGAACGGTCGATACGCCGCTGGACGCAAAGCGGGCGGTCGACCTGGCGACGATCTTCGTCTCCGGCGGTGAAGCAACGACCGGGCAGTATTCGCAGACCGCGGCTGGCGGCTCAGCTCAAGGCGGTGTCGACATCAACAACCCCGACCAGGAACGCCGCGTCTCGAAGATCGTCAATCTTCTGCAGATCATCGGCGACGACCAGGTCACGCTCAAGGTGACGGTCGCCGAAGTCAGCCGCTCGGTGATGAAGCAGCTCGCCGTCAACATGGTCGGCACCGGCGGCAGCAATGGCATCAGCTACGGCGCGCTCAGCGACCCTTTCACCGGCCTCGGCAAGCCGTTGTCGAATGCCGGCTTCAATATCAGCGCGTCGGGGCTGCAGGCCTATATCAACGCAATGGAGCAGTCGGGGGTCATGAAGACCTTGGCCGAGCCGACCTTGACCGCCGTGTCTGGGGAGAAGGCGACCTTCAAGGTCGGCGGCGAATACAATATGGTGACCTCGGTCAGCGCCAACGTGTCCACCGGCAATCAGACCGGCCTGAAGAACTATTCCGTTGACAAGATCGAGTACGGCATCGGCCTGGAATTCCAGCCGGTGGTTTTGTCGCCCGGTCGCATAAGCCTGAAAGTCAGAACCTCGGTTTCCGAACCGACAACCGAAGGATCCACCTCGGCATCCACGTCAAACACCAGTATCGGCATGAATGCCCTGTCACTGCGCAAGCGTCTTGCGGACACGACAGTCGAACTGCCCTCGGGCGGCTCCATGATGATCGCCGGCCTGGTTCGCGACGATGTCAGGCAAGCCGTCAATGGGTTACCCGGGTTGACGAAGATCCCGGTGCTCGGCGCGCTCTTCCGCAGCAGGGATTTCGTGCGCAACGAGACCGAACTCGTCATCATCATCACGCCCTATCTGGTGAAGCCGGTGGCGCGCAACGATCTCGCCAAGCCGGACGACAATTTCAACGCTGCCAGCGACGGCGCCGCCATGTTCCTTGGCAAGGTCAATCGCGTCTACGGCACCATGCAGACCGACAAGCCCAACGGCCGGTACCACGGCGTTGTCGGCTACATCTACAAGTGAATGGGGAAGCGGACATGTCTCAGTCAGCGTTGAAGACCAGGACCATCGCCACGACGATGCGCGCCAGCCACTTGCGGGCTGGCCTGCGGATGCTGCCGGTTCTGGCGGTCGCGATGACCGCGCTGCTGGCCGGCTGTGCCCAGCGCGACAGCGTCACAGTCGGCGCGATTCCGGACGACTATCGCACCAACCATCCGATCGTCATTGCCGAGAAGAATCAGAAGATCGACCTGCCCGTCGGCGCCGGCGACCGCGGCATGACCGGTTCGCAGCGCGACACGCTGCTCGGTTTCCTCGACGGCTATGACAAGAGTGCCGCGCCGACATTGACGATCCAGATTCCGAGCGGGTCGGCCAACGAGGTCGCCGCGGCGGCGGCCGGCCGTGACTTCGCCAGGCTCGCGGTCGCCAGCGGCATCAAGCGCAACCGGATCGTCGTGGTCTCCTATCAGGCTGGATCTGGCGAGGCTTCGGCCCCGATCCGCGTCTCCTATATCGCGGTGAGAGCCCAGACCGACAAATGCGGACGCTGGCCCGCGGATCTGGTCGAGACGTCGGAAAACAAGCACTATGCCGACTTCGGTTGCTCCTATCAGAACAATCTCGCCGCCCAGATGGCGAACCCGGCCGACCTGCTCGGACCGCGTAAACAGACCACCATCGACGCGGAAAATCGCGGCGCGGTGATCGATGTCTATCGCAGCAGGGGCATTTCGACTGAATTCCTCGGCAGTTCGGAAGTGACGTACTGAGCCGAGCCCTCGAGGAAAGAGAAGCCACGGAAAAGAGCATGACCATGAGCAATCTTGCCTATGACGCCACCGTGGACGGCGGTGATACATCACCGCAGGACATCGCCGCGATGCAGGCGTTGCGGCCGGTTCCGCGCATCTCGATCCAGGCATTCTGCGAGACCGAGGGCGTTGCCAATCCGGTCGAGCGCGCCGGCGAGGACCGCCGTATGACCAAGGCGCATCTCAAGGTCCATATGGGCGGCGTTCCCACGGCAATCGAGTTCTATCAGTCGGCGCCGACGCCGAACCTGATCCTATTGGAGTCGCGCAGCGAACCCAAGCAATTGCTGGAGCAACTCGCCCAGCTCTCCGAATACTGCGATCCGTCCTCGAAAGTGGTGGTGATCGGCCATTACAACGATGTCGGTCTCTATCGCGAGCTCATCCGCTCGGGCATCTCCGAATATGTCATCGCGCCAGTGTCGATGGCCGACATCGTCAGTGTCGTGTCGTCGATTTTCGTCGATCCGGAGGCTGAACCGATTGGCCGTTCGATCGCCTTTGTCGGCGCCAAGGGCGGCGTCGGCTCTTCCACCATCGCCCACAATGTCGCCTGGGCAATGTCTTCCTTGTTCAAATCCGAGGTCGTCGTCGCCGACCTCGATCTCGCCTTCGGCACGGCCAACATCAATTTCGACCAGGATCCGGCACAGGGCATCGCCGAGGCGGTGTTCTCGCCCGAGCGCGTCGACGAGGTCTATCTCGACCGGCTGCTGACGCAGTGCGCCGAGCATCTGTCGTTGCTCGCGGCGCCCTCGACGCTGGAACGCGTCTACGACTTCGACCCCGATGCCTTTGCGCAGCTCGTCGATACTGCGCAGCGCAGCGTGCCGCTTCTGGTGCTGGACGTCCCCCATGTCTGGACCGGCTGGGCCAAGAACACGCTGGTCAAGGCCGACGAGATCGTCATCACCGCGACGCCGGAACTGGCCAATCTGCGCAACACCAAGAACATGGTCGACATGCTCAAGCGGCTTCGTCCCAACGACCCGCCGCCGAAGCTGATCATCAACCAGGCCGGCGTTCCCAAGCGGCCGGAAATTTCGCCGTCCGATTTCGCCGAGCCGCTCGGCCTGACGCCGATGTCGGTCATCGGCTTCGATCCATTGCTGTTCGGCAATGCCGCCAACAACGGGCGTATGCTCGGCGAGATGGATGCCAAGAACCCGGTTGTCGCGATCATCAACGAGATTGCCCATGTGCTGACCGGGCGAAGCGAAATCCGCTCGAAGAAGAAGGCTGGCCTGGGCAGCCTCCTCGGCAAGCTCTCGCGCAACAAGAAGTGACGCTTTTGGAACCGGTAGTCGATCATGTTCGGTAAAAGAGGCAACGACGACGGCAACCGGTTTACGCCGGAATTCCGCCAGCCAGCACCGGCGCCGGCCGCGCCGCCGCCGGCGGGTTCGGCGGATACGGCGGTTCTGGCCCGGCCCGCGGCACCGCTGCAGCCAAGCGCACCTGTGGCGCCGCCGGCTCGCCGCGCCGTCGAGGCGCCGCCCATCGCGCCGGAGGCCAAGCGGCCCCAGCGCGAAAAAAGCGAAACTTACTACGACACCAAGAGCCAGGTTTTCTCGGCGCTCATCGACACGATCGACCTGTCGCAGCTCGCCAAGCTCGACCCGGAGACCGCGCGCGAGGAAATCCGCGACATCGTCAACGACATCATCGCGATCAAGAACTTCGCGATGTCGATCGCCGAGCAGGAGGAACTGCTCGAGGACATCTGCAACGACGTGCTTGGTTATGGGCCGCTCGAGCCGTTGCTCGCCCGCGACGACATCGCCGACATCATGGTCAACGGTTCCAAGAACGTCTACATCGAAGTCAACGGCAAGGTCGAGCAGACCGGCATTCGCTTTCGTGACAATCAGCAGCTTCTCAACATCTGCCAGCGCATTGTCAGTCAGGTCGGTCGCCGCGTCGATGAATCCAGCCCGATCTGCGACGCCCGCCTGCCCGACGGCTCCCGCGTCAACGTCATCGCGCCGCCGCTCGCCATCGACGGCACCGCACTCACCATCCGCAAATTCAAGAAGGACAAGCTGACGCTCGACCAGCTGGTCAGGTTCGGCGCCATCTCGCCGCAGGGCGCCGAAGTCCTCAAGATCATCGGTCGCGTTCGCTGCAACATCGTCATCTCGGGCGGCACCGGCTCGGGCAAGACGACATTGCTCAACTGCCTGACCAACTACATCGACCGCGACGAGCGCGTCATCACCTGCGAGGACTCGGCCGAACTGCAACTGCAGCAGCCGCATGTCGTGCGCCTGGAAACCCGTCCGCCCAACCTTGAAGGCGAAGGCGAGGTGACGATGCGCGACCTGGTCAAGAACTGCCTGCGCATGCGGCCCGAGCGCATCATCGTCGGCGAAGTGCGCGGACCCGAAGTGTTCGACCTTCTGCAAGCGATGAACACCGGCCATGACGGCTCGATGGGAACGATCCACTCGAATAGCCCGCGCGAATGCCTGAACCGTATCGAATCCATGATCGCCATGGGCGGCTATTCGCTGCCGCAGAAAACCGTGCGTGAAATCGTCGTCGGTTCCATCGACGTGATCATCCAGGCGGCGCGTCTGCGCGACGGATCGCGTCGCATCACCCACATCACCGAGGTGATCGGGATGGAAGGCGACGTCATCATCACGCAGGACATCGTCCTCTACAACATCAAGGGCGAGGACGCCAACGGCAGGCTGCTGGGCGAGCATGTCTCGACCGGCATCGGCCGCCCGCATTTCTGGGACCGGGCTCGCTACTACGGCGAGGAGCAGCGCCTCGCCGTTGCGCTAGAGGCAATGGAGAAACGCGCTGACTGACGCGGCGTTGAGGGTTCTGGTCGATGTTTGGAATTGACGGCACCGTATTGGCGTTTGTCGTACTCGCCGGCTTCAGCGCCGGCGCGGTCGCCTATGCATTCCTGTTCAACCAGATCAGCAATGAGAGACAGGCTGGCAAGCGGCTGGAAACGATCAAGGCCGCCGAGACGGACCGGTCCATCGTCAAGGCCACCCGCGACCGCGCGACGGATGCGGCCAAACGCCGGAAATCCGTGCAGGATTCGCTGAAGGAACTCGATGAGAAGCAGAAGACCAAGGACAGCGCGGTCAAGAAGCCGCCGCTGAAGGCGCAACTTCGGCAGGCCGGGATGAAGGTCTCGATCGAGCGTTTCTACATCTATTCCGCCATATGCGGTCTCGCCCTGACGGTGGTCGCATTCGTGGCCGGCGCGCCGATGCTTGTCTTGCCAGGCGTGCTGTTGGCCGGCGCGCTCGGCCTGCCGCGCTGGTTCGTATCGTTTCGCCGCACGCGCCGGGTCAAGGCGTTCCTCAACGAATTTCCAAACGCGCTCGACATCATCGTGCGCGCGGTCAAGTCCGGCCTGCCGCTGAACGACGCCGTGCGCCTGATCGCCAACGAATCCCCCGAGCCGGTGAAGATGGAGTTTCGCCGCATCGTCGATTCGCAGCAGATGGGCCTGTCGATCCCCGATGCCGCCTTGCGTATGCCCGAAACCATGCCATGCACCGAGGCGAGTTTCTTCGGCATCGTCATCCAGATCCAGTCGCAGGCCGGCGGCAATCTTTCCGAGGCGCTGGGCAACCTTTCACGCGTGCTTCGTGATCGCAAGAAGATGAAGGCCAAGGTGCAGGCGCTGTCCATGGAGGCGAAGGCGTCCGCCGCCATCATCGGCGCACTGCCCTTCATCGTTGCCTTTCTCGTCTATCTTTCCAGTCCCGACTATCTGATGCCGCTGTTCACCACCAGCGTCGGCAATCTGATACTGGGTTGTGCCGCTGTCTGGATGTCGATCGGCATCCTGGTCATGCGCAAGATGATGAACTTCGAAGTCTAGGGCCGCGGCATGACCGAACAAGTCATCAAATCTCTGACGGACCCCAGCCTGCTGATAGCGCTGCTGGTCGGCATCGCCGTGTTCGCGACGGTCTTTACATTGCTGCCGGCATTCGGCGGAAACCAGCTCAAGTCGCGCATGAAGTCGGTCGCGCTGGAACGCGACGAGCTTCGCGCCAAGCAGCGCGCACGGCTTGCGACCGAGGCTGATCGCCGCCGCAAGGGCCTGCGCGAGCAACAGTCGGTCGGCATGCGCAACATCGTCGATAGACTCGACCTGCGGCGCGCATTGGCCGACGAGAGCACCTTGCAGAAGCTCAAGGTGGCCGGCTTTCGCGGACAGAACCCGCTGACGCGGTTTCTCTTCTTCCGCCTCGTGCTGCCTTTTGTCGGCTTCGCGCTGGGTCTGGTCTACATATTCGTGCTCGGAGGATTGCCCGACAAACCCCTGGTCATCCGGATGTTCGTCTGCATCCTCGTCGCCTATGGCGGCTTCTACGCACCGGTTCTCTATGTCAACAATCGCGCCACCAAGCGCAAGCAGTCGATCCAGATGGCGTGGCCGGATGCGCTGGACCTGATGCTGATCTGCGTTGAGTCGGGCATGTCGGTCGAAGCCGCGCTGCGCAAGGTCGCCGACGAGATCGGCGCGCAGTCTGTGGCTCTGGCGGAAGAATTCATCCTGACCAACGCCGAGCTCTCCTATCTGCAGGAACGCAAGCAGGCCTATGAGAATCTTGCGAACCGTACCGGTCTGGAATCGGTCAAATCAGTGTCGCAGGCGCTCGTCCAGGCCGAACGCTACGGCACACCGGTGGCGCATGCGTTGCGCGTGCTTGCCGCCGAAAGCCGCGACATGCGCATGAACGCCGCCGAGAAGAAGGCGGCCGCCTTGCCCCCCAAGCTCACCGTGCCGATGATCCTGTTCTTCCTGCCGGTGCTTTTCGCCATCATCCTGGGTCCTGCCGGCATCCAGGTCAGCCAGCGCGGCATCTTCGGCGATCATTCGGGATCGTCATCGGCCAAGTAGCAGCGAGGCACGCCAACCTGAACGAAAAGCCGCGCTGAATTCAGCGCGGCTTTTCGTTCAATCGGGGCCTTTGTAGCTCGCCGCCTCAGTTGGTTGCCGTCTTCGACTTGTCCTGATCCTTGAGCTGTCTCCAGGCATTCTGCTGCGCCAGCATCTGCCTGAGATAGGCGACATTGGCCTGCGCCTGCTCGGGCGAGAGCTCCTGCGAGGCGATCTTTTCGGCTTCGTCGAAGCGGCCCTGAAGGCCGACGACCAATGCCAGGTTCTGGCGTACACGGCTGTCGGCGTTGGGCTGCTGGGCGGCCGAACGCATGTAGGTTTCCGCAGTGCGCAGATCCCCTTCCAGCACATAGGACATGCCGAGATTGGAGAGAACCGAGGGCTCGTTCGGCTTCAGTTCGAGGGCCTTGCGGTAAAGCTGGCGTGCATCGTCCTTCTGGCCGAGCTGGTCAAGGATGGCCGCTTCCGCCGACACCAGCCTCCAGTCCGGATATTCCGGTGTCTGTGCGCGGCGCACGGCGTCGAGCGCTGCGTCGAACTGGCCATTGGCGGCCAGCGCCTTGCCATAGGCGGCCAGCACGTCGCGATCCTTGGGATAGGCGATCGCCAGTTTGCGCATCACGGCAAGCGACTGGTCGGCATCGCCGTCCATCTGCAGCGCGGCCGCGAAGTTGGTTGCAATTCGCTTGTCGTTGGGATTCTTGGAGTAGGACTGCCCAAGGGCGGCCGTGGCATTGTGGACTTCTCCCGCCGACATGGTCTCCAGCGGCTTGCCGCCGCTGCGGCCGATAGAGCCGGTGGTCATCCTGCTGGTTCCGCACCCGGCGACCCCCGCCGCGAGCGCCAGCATGAGGGCCGTGGTGACTAGCCGTTTTCCCCTGGCATTCACTGTGCGGTTGGTCGGCATCGGCACCTAGCCTCCATTCATGCGCGCGGCCATTGCGTGGCCATCTTCCCTCCCGCAGAAATATTCTGTTAACCCTAACGGAGAGTTAAGAAACGCCGACTCGGGGCTCGGGTCGGCAGGAGAACATCGAATGCCTGTCGAACTCGTCGAGACGAAATTGCAAGGTGCGCTGCCGGTGCATCTGGTGGCCCGAGACGGTCTGGAGGCCGCGGGCCTTGCGCCATCTGTTGTCAGCTGGGCCAGAGTAAACGGCTTTTCCGGCGAGGCAGGCAGGACGCTCGCCCTGCCCGGCGAAAACGGCGCGCTTGCCGGCGCGCTGTTCGGCATCGGCGATGGCGAAGGCGCGCTGGCGCTCGGCGGGCTGTCGAAAACCCTGCCGGAAGGCGACTGGCATTTCGCCTCGGCGCCGGCCGAGCCGGAACTCGCGGTAATCGCGCTGGCGCTCGGCGGTTATGTCTTTGCCCGTTACGGCAAGAAGCCGGGCAAGGCGCTGCGTTTCCACGTGCCGGCCGGTGTCGACGCGGTGCGCGTTCGCCGCATCGCCGATGGCGTCTTCCTGGCCCGTGACCTGGTCAACACGCCGACCAGCGACATGGGGCCGGATGATCTGGAGAAGGCGGTGCGCACCCTGGCCGCGACTCACAAGGCCGACGTCTCCGTCATCAAGGGCGACGAGTTGCTGACGCGGAACTTCCCGATGATCCACGCCGTCGGCCGCGCCTCGTCGGGCGCGCCGCGCCTGATCGACATGGTCTGGGGGCAAGAGGGCGCGCCGAAGGTGACGCTGGTCGGCAAGGGCGTCTGCTTCGACACTGGCGGTCTCGACATCAAGCCGTCGTCCGGCATGCTGTTGATGAAGAAGGACATGGGCGGTGCGGCCAATGTGCTTGGCCTGGCCTCGATGATCATGGCCGCCGGGCTGAATGTGCGGCTGCGCGTGCTGATCCCCGCCGTCGAGAATTCGATTGCCGGCAATGCTTTCAGACCGGGTGACGTGCTGGCGAGCCGCAAGGGCATCACGGTCGAGATCGGCAACACGGATGCTGAAGGCAGGCTGGTGCTCGGCGACGCGCTGGCGCTGGCCGATGACGAGGAACCGCAGCTGCTGGTCGACATGGCGACGCTGACCGGGGCAGCACGTGTCGCACTTGGCCCCGATCTGCCGCCTTTCTATACCAGCGACGAAGCGCTGGCCTCGGATCTGGCGGCGGCCTCGCTGGCGGTCGAGGATCCGCTGTGGCGCATGCCGCTGTGGCGGCCTTACGACGCGAAACTGTCGTCGAAGATCGCTGACATCAACAATGTCACCACGGACGGTTTTGCTGGATCGATCACGGCGGCGCTGTTCCTCAAGCGTTTTGTCGAGAAGACGGCGAGCTGGGCGCATTTCGACATCTTTGCCTGGAACCCCGCCGATCGTGCGCATGGTCCCGCCGGCGGCGAGGCGCAAGGCATTCGCGCGCTTGAGCGGATCATCTCGACACGCTTTGGCTGACGGCAGGCTCAGCCGGCAAATCGCTAAAACTGAAACGGAACCGAAACAATTTGCCGTCATGCTGGCGCGATGTCGATTGCGATGCGCCCGAGCCAGGCCTTGCGACTGTGGCAGCAAGTCATGCTGTCGCAGGTGCGCGACGACGCGCCAGACTTGACCATGCGCCAGACGGCGATCCTGTTCACCATCTATCTCGATCCGCCGCCGCACACGGTGCGCGGGCTCGCCGCCCGCCTCAACGTCACCAAGCCGGTCATCACCCGCGCGCTCGACACGATGGGCGCGCTGAAGCTGGTGTCGCGCCATCGCGACGAACTCGACAAGCGCAACGTGCTGATAAAGCGCACGGTCGAGGGCGCGCTCTTTGTCGAGCGCTTCGGCGATGGTATCATCGCCAGGGCGCACGAACTGCCAATTTGACCGTTTGCCCATATGACAGGGTTGCCGATTTGACTGCTCACGATGCACGCCTCCACGCCTTCCGATCCGATCTTGCCGACGCAAGGCTGAAAGGTGAGGTTACTGCTGAGCGTTTTGTCACCGGCCGGCCGGCGCGGATTTCGGCAGCGGTGGCCGACATCCGCAAGGCGCCTAGGCCGGATGCGGGCATCAACACACAAGCCGTGTTCGGCGACGACGTGCTGGTTTTCGAGGATGCCGAGGGCTGGGCCTGGATCCAGGCCGAACGCGACGGCTATGTCGGCTATGTCGGCTCAACGCAGTTGAGCGGACGCGACAATGCGCCTACCCATATCGTTTCGGTCCCCCGCACCTTTCTCTATCCCGGCCCCGACCTGCGCTTTCCGATCGCCGGACAGCTGTCGATGGGATCGACAGTGACGGTGACGGGCACCGCCGAGACGCGCGGCACGCACTATGCGGTCTTGCCCTCCGGCGAGGCTGTCATCGCGGGCCATCTCAGGCCAATCGGCGAAATTGCCGCTGACTATGTCGCGGTCGCCGAGACGTTTCTCGGCACACCCTATCTCTGGGGCGGCGCGTCCGGTTTCGGCATCGACTGTTCCGGCCTGGTGCAACTGGCAATGCGCATGGTCGGCAAGAACGTGCTGCGCGATTCCGACATGCAGGCGGCAAGCATCGGCGAACCGCTTGAGCCTGGCCCGGACTATGCCGGGTTGCGCCGGGGCGACCTCGTCTTCTGGAAAGGCCATGTCGCTGTCATGACCGACGCCGAGACCATGATCCACGCCAATGGCCACACCATGCTGGTCTCGCGCGAAGGGCTGAAAGAGGCGATCGCCCGCATCGGCTATCTCTATGGCGGCCCGACGGGGTTTCGCAGGCCGTAAGCCTGTTCCTTCTCCCCGTAAACGGGGCGGGGAACGCTGCGATCCCCTTTTGTTCCGATTCTCCTTGGCGATTGCCTGTGACCGCGCTACCTCTGGCGCGTGACAGTTGAGCCGCGCCTTGCCGAGCAGAATGCCACCATGGCCCTGCCCGAACCATTCATCAGATGGTTCGGCGAGAAAGGCTGGTCGCCGCGCGCCCATCAGATCGAATTGCTGGCGAAGGCTCAAAGCGGCCAATCGGTGCTGCTGATCGCCCCGACCGGGGCCGGCAAGACTCTGGCCGGTTTCCTGCCATCGCTGACCGAACTGGCGGTGAGGCCGAGGCGCAAGCCCGGCCAGGCGCATCGCGGCATCCATACGCTCTACATCTCGCCGCTCAAGGCGCTGGCCGTCGACATCGAGCGCAATCTCGGCAAGCCGGTCGAAGAGATCGGGTTGCCGATCAGCATCGAGACACGCACCGGCGACACGCCTTCCCATAAGCGCCAGCGACAGAAGCTGGCGCCGCCCGACATCCTGCTCACCACGCCGGAGCAGCTCGCCCTGTTGATCGCGGCCGGCGATGCCAGACGCTTCTTCGAGGATCTGCGCTATGTCGTGCTCGACGAGTTGCATTCGCTGGTGACGTCGAAACGCGGCCATCTCTTGGCGCTCGGCCTGGCGCGGCTGCGCAGTTTTGTGCCCGACCTGCAGACAATCGGCCTGTCGGCGACTGTGGCTGAACCGGACGAGTTACGGCGCTGGCTGGTCAGCCAGAACCCACCCGGCGACATGTCCGAATTGATCGTCGTCACCGGCGGCGCGAAGCCTGATATTTCCATCCTCGATTCCGAGGAGCGCGTCCCCTGGGCAGGACATTCGGCGCGCTACGCCACGCCGGAGATCTATCGCGAGATCAAGCGCCACAAGACGACCCTGCTGTTCGTCAACACCCGCAGCCAGGCGGAACTGTTGTTCCAGGAATTGTGGCGGGTCAACGAGGACACCTTGCCGATCGCCTTGCATCATGGCTCGCTGGATGTCGGTCAGCGTCGCCGAGTGGAAAAGGCGATGGGTGAGAATGCTCTGCGTGCCATCGTCGCCACCTCAACGCTCGACCTCGGCATTGACTGGGGCGATGTCGACCTGGTCGTGCATGTAGGCGCACCGAAAGGCGCCAGCCGGCTGGCGCAGCGCATCGGCCGCGCCAATCACCGCATGGACGAGCCGTCCAAGGCGATCCTTATCCCGGCCAATCGCTTCGAAGTGCTGGAGTGCCGGGCAGCGCTCGACGCCAACTATCTCGGTGCGCAGGACACGCCGCCGCTGGTCAATGGCGGCCTCGATGTGCTGGCGCAACATGTGCTCGGCTGTGCCTGCGGCGCACCGTTCCGCGCCGATGATCTATTCGAGGAAGTGCGAACGGCGGCACCCTATGCCAGCCTCGATCGGCCGACCTTCGACCGCGTCATCGATTTCGTCGCCACCGGCGGCTATGCTCTGAAGAATTACGAGCGCTACGCCCGCATCCGCTTGAACAAGGACGGACTGTGGCGCGTCTCCAATCCGCGCATTGCCCAGCAATACAGGCTGAATGTCGGCACCATCATCGAAGTGCCGGCGCTCAACGTGCGTTACGTCAAAGCTGGCAGCAAGGGCGCCGCTTCGCGTGGCGGCGCCGTTCTCGGCAAGATCGAGGAGGCCTTCCTCGAAACGCTCACCCATGGCGACACCTTCATGTTCGCCGGCAAGGTGCTGCGCTTCGAAGGCATTCGCGAGAATGAATGCTTCGTGTCGAATGCGCCCGGCAGCGACGCCAAGGTGCCCTACTATGGCGGCGGCAAGTTCCCGCTTTCGACCTACCTTGCCGAGCAGGTTCGCATGATGCTGGACGATCCGCAGCGCTGGAAGAAGCTGCCGGAGCAGGTGGCTGACTGGCTGCGATTCCAGGCCGAGAAATCGGTATTGCCGAAGCGCGATGATCTGCTGATCGAGACCTTTCCACGCGGCAACCGCTATTATCTGGTCGCCTATCCCTTCGAAGGCAGGCTGGCGCACCAGACGCTGGGCATGCTGCTCACCCGCCGTCTCGACAGAGCGGGCGCCAGGCCGCTCGGCTTTGTCGCCACCGACTATGCCTTGGCCATATGGTCGCTGGGCGATATGGGCGCGATGTTCAAAGCCCGGAAGCCGTCGCTCGGCGCGCTGTTCGACGAGGACATGCTGGGCGACGACCTCGAAGCCTGGCTGGCCGACAGCTGGCTTCTCAAGCGGACCTTCCGCAATTGCGCGCTGATTTCGGGACTGATCGAGAAACGCCATCCGGGCCAGGAGAAAAGCGGCCGCCAGGTCACCGTGTCGACCGACCTGATCTACGACGTGCTGCGCAGCCATGAGCCTGACCATATCCTGCTGCAGGCGACGCGTGCCGATGCGGCGGCCGGTCTGCTCGATGTCAGCAGACTTGCCGACATGCTCTCGCGCGTCCGGGGTCGAATCATGCATAAGAATCTCGAGCAGATTTCGCCGTTAGCCGTGCCGATCATGCTCGAGATCGGCAAGATGCCGGTGAATGGCGAAGCCGATGAAACACTGCTGATGGATGCGGCGACACTCGTCGAGGAGGCCATGGGGCCGGGAATGGTAGAGGAATGAATTTCTCGCTGACACGAGCATCGCTGGTTGCCGAGGCCGACATGATCGGCATCGCTGGCGAGCGCGCGGTCTGCGATCCGCGCGGCGTGCTCTTTTTCCCGGAACTCAGGCTTTTGGCGGTCTCCGACCTGCATCTGGAAAAAGGCTCGTCGCTGGCAAGGCGCGGCACGCTGATCCCGCCTTATGACACCGGCGCGACCTTGCTCAGGCTGCAGGCGGTCATATCGGACTACCAGCCGTCGATCGTCATCAGCCTGGGCGACTCCTTTCACGATGGCGGCGGCGCCGAGCGCATGCATGCGAGTTTTCGCGAGCGGCTGGAAGCGCTGATGGCGGGCCGCGACTGGTTCTGGGTCGCCGGCAATCATGATCCGGAAGCGCCGGCGGATCTGCCCGGCGAAACGGTGCGGGAACTCGCCATCGGCTCACTGCTGTTCCGGCATGAGCCATCGAAAGTGCGCGTCGAGGGCGAGATCGCGGGCCATCTTCATCCCTGCGCGCGCATCGTCCAGCGTGGCCGTTCGGTGCGGCGGCGCTGCTTTGCCGGCGATGGTGGCCGCATGATCATGCCGGCCTTCGGCGCCTATACCGGTTCGCTCAACGTGCTCGACCGCGCCTATACCGGGCTGTTCCGGCTGGAGTCGCTGATGGCCTATATGCTTGGCGCCGACCGCATCTTCGCCATCTCCCGCTCGATGCTGCGGCCGGGCTGAGGATTGTCGCCGGGTCTTGGGTGGGAACTCAAGTCTTCTTAAGCGCAGCTTGGATGCGATCAAGAGCTTCTTCCGCGCCACGGTATCCCTGGGCTGCCGAGCGTTTCAGCCATTGGACCGCAACGTCTGCATTCTGCTCAACTCCAACGCCTTTGAGATACATCAATCCCACGTTGAATTGGGCCTTGCCATTGTTCAGTTGCGCAGCCTTTTCGTACCAATGAAAGGCCAGCTTGGGGTTTTTATCCACAATTTCGCCGGTCAGATAAGCGGCGCCGAGATTAATTTGCGCATCGACGTTACCCTGCTCCGCTGCTCTGGTTAACCAAAGAGTCGCGTCCGCCCCACTTTGGGGCACTCCCTTCCCGACGGAATACACATATCCAAGATATTGCTGAGCTTCTGACAAACCTTGCATCGCCGCCCTGCGCCATAGCTCCGCCGCTTTGGTATCATCCAGTTGAACGCCCTTACCCCAGGAATATAAAAGTCCAAGTTTCAACTCAGCTACTGCCATGTTCTGATCCGCCGCCTTGTCCCACCACTCGGCAGCCTTGGAATAATCCAATGGAACACCAAGTCCGCTAGAATACAGAAATCCGACATTAAATTGCGCGGCAGCATCGCCCTTTTGCGCAAGAGCCATCCATTCTTTGTACGCTTCCGTATAATTCTTCGCCTGAAAGGCAGCTTCGGCATCGAGCGCGCCCGCCATCAAAACCTGAGGCTGGCAGATAAATATACAGGCAACGAAAAATGCTCGTGCGAGACAAGTCGGAAGGTACTTAGCAGTGAGGTTCATCGCCTTGATCGACCAGTGAGAGCAGAAACATGCTAGGGCACTAAGTTCGCCCCGTACCGTAATATTGGATCGTACGGGCGTCCAGAAACTTGGCTGAAGGTAATTTCAGGTGCTTATCGTCAGTAATATAGCGTGACCGTGTGCTTCGCCTCGGAGAAGAACAGCCAGCGCTCTACCAGAATGCCGCCGAATTGCACGATCGCCGCCAGCACGGATGCTCCTATCGCCAAAGGCCATGGCGCCACGAAGACCAGGATGAGCAGGGCGATTGGCGCCGCGAAAGCGAGAGCCTGCGTGATCCGCCGCAGCTTCGCGCTGTGCTTGCGGGCGATGCGAAAACCCATTTCCTTGAGCAGGTAATTTTCCTCGGTATGCGGCCATTCCAGCGAGCGCACCGTGCCGCCGGCGAGCCCGGTGGCGGTGTTCGCGTTGGTGGGGATTTCAAGCCTATCGTTGTGGCGCCAGGTCGCCAGCTTCCAGGCCCAGCCGAGCAAGGTCAGCAATATCGCTGCCACAAGCAGGATCGTCGAGCCGCGCGCGAAACCCTGCAGCAGCGCGTTCAGAAGCACGCCGCCGCTCATCGCCGAGAAGATGAGATAGCCGGGCAAAGTATAGCGGCTGTGCCACTGGGCAATCGGCTTCAGCGAGGCATAGATCATCCCAGTTGTGCAGACGGTGACGATCGCACCAATGGCGGCCAGCAGTCCGGCAATGGCCACCCAGCTATCCGTGCGGCCAAAGAACACCCAGCCGATGCCGAAGAGTCCCGCCGGGATGAAGGTGACGACCGACGACACGCCTTCGCGCGACAGCCACGAACTGCGCCATTGCGAGAACGCCCGCCAGGCGCGCTCCGGCCTGCCGAGATGGCCGGTCGAGGACAACAGTCCCGCCGCGATCAGGCCGAGCGCCAGGCCCAGGCCGACGAGGCCCAGCCAAAAGTCGGCGGGGATGATCTGCAACCCGCCGAGCGCGCCAAGCAGCGCCAGCAGGCCGTAGCCGGCCCCGGTGGCGGTGGTGAAGAAGACGACGGAAAAGGCTGGATGCATGGTCAGTTCGAAAGCATGCGGTCGACCCAGCCGAGGAATCCGCCTTCGGCCCGCACCGGCTCCAGCGCCTTCGCGGGCACCGATGCGGCGCGCTGCGTATGGGCGCGCGGCGGCAGGTACTTGTTGGTCGGCTGATAGCCGAGTTCCGGCATCAGGTCGACACCGCCGCGCTCCGCCACCAGCTGCGAGACGGCGGACAGCGGATCGCCGAGATCGCCGAAATGCCGGGCACTGGTCGGGCAGGCGGCGACGCAGGCCGGCACGCGGTCTTCCTCGGCCAGATTGTCGTTGTAGATGCGGTCGACGCAGAGCGTGCATTTCTTCATCACGCCGACATCGGTGTCGAATTCGCGCGCGCCATAGGGGCAGGCCCAGCTGCACAATTTGCAGCCGATGCATTTGTCCTCGTCTATCAGCACGATGCCGTCCGAGGCTCGCTTGTAGGAGGCGCCGGTCGGGCAGACGGTGACGCAGGCCGGTGTTTCGCAATGCAGGCAGGAGCGCGGAAAGTTGACCGTGCGCCCGCCCAGCTCGGTGGTGTGCTCATAGCTGTGCACGCGGTTGAACCAGACGCCGTCGACATGGCCGCCATAGGGGTCGATGTCGGTCAGCGGCGCCATGTGGCCGCCGGTGTTCCATTCCTTGCAGGCGGTAACACAGGCCTGGCAGCCAACGCAGGTGTCGAGGTCGATGACAAGACCGAGTTTCTTGCCGCTTTGGCTTGGCAGGCAGGTCATTCCGCGGCCTCTCTTGCCCGACGGAATTCGGCGCCGAAGCTCAGCTTGTCGGGCGAGGGCCCGAAATGCGGCGGCTGGTGGAAACGCTCGAATTGCGGCTCGGTGAAGCCGGCTTCCTCCGCCTCGCATTTGACGATGCGTACGCGCAGGTCGAACCATGCCGCCTGGCCGGTGACCGGATCGGAGTTTGAATAGCGTTTGCCCTGCGCGTCGGCCGAGGTCTGGTCGCCGATGATGTGGTTGAGCAGGAAGCCGCGATTGCTCTCGGCGGCATCGTCCTTCAGCCCCCAACTGCCGCGCCTCTTGCCGATCGCGTTCCAGGTCCAGACCGTGCTTTCGTTCACCCCGTCGACCAGCTTGATCTGCCCCTTCACCCGGCCATTGATGCTTTCGATCCACACCCAGTCGTCGTCGGCGAGACCGAGGCCGGCGGCCGTGCGGTGATGCACGAACAGCCGGTTCTGGCTGGTGATCTGCCGCAGCCACGCATTCTGCGAACCCCAGGAATGATACATGTGCATCGGCCGCTGCGTCAGCGCGTGCAGCGGATATTTTTCGAGGTCGACCACCGCTTCCTCGAAGGGCGTGTACCAGAACGGCAGTGGGTCCATATAAGTCTCGATGCGCTGACGCTCGGCCTCCGGCGGCAGCACGCGTCCATGGCCACGCGCGGCAAGCCGAAAGCGTTGCAACGGCTCGGAATAGAGCTGGAAGATGATCGGCTCCGCCTTCGGGATGAAACCCATCTGCACCGCGAAATCGAGATAGGAGCGGTTGGCCATCTTGTAGTAGCGCTGGTCGTCGGCGAAGTCGTGATGCCAGAAGCCGCCATTGTCGATGTAGCGCTGCAACTGGTCCGGATTGGCCTCGCCCTTGCCGACCGACGTCCCGTCCTTGCCGCGCCAGCCGGCCAGCGGTCCGATGCCCGGTATGCGCTCATGGTTGACGATGTAGTCGGCATAGTCGGCATATCTGGCCGATCCGTCGTCATTGACGAAGCCGGGCAGGCCGAGCCGCGCGCCGAGCTCGATCAGCACCGACTGGAACGGCCTGACGTCGCGGTCCGGCTCGACGACGGGATGGCGGATGGCGTCGCCCGGCCCGTCGGCATGGCTGATCGGCCGGTCGAGCAGGCTGATGCAGTCATGCCGCTCGAGATAGGTGGTGTCGGGCAGCACGAGGTCGGCGAACGGCACCGTCTCGGAATAGTAGGCATCGGAATATATGATGAAGGGGATCCTGTAGTTGCCCGCCTCATCGTGTTCGGTCAGCATGGCAATGGTCTCGACGGTGTTCATCGAGGAATTCCAGGCCATGTTCGACATGTACATCATCAGCGTGTCGATCTTGTAGGGATCGCCGGCCCAGGCATTACGGATGACGGTGTGCATCAGGCCGTGCGCGGCCAACGGCGCGTCCCATGAATAGGCCTTGTCGATGCGGGTCGGCGTGCCGTCTTCATCGACCAGCAGGTCGTCAGGCCCGCAGACGAAGCCGAGCGGCATGCCGTCCAGCGGCGTCATCGGCTTGACGGTCTTACCGGCGGGCTTCGGCCCCGGCGGCGCCGATCGGGGATAGGGCGGCTTGAAGCGGAAGCCGCCGGGAACATCCACCGTGCCCAGAAGCACCTGCAGCAGGTGGATGGCGCGACAGGTGTGAAAACCGTTCGAATGGGCTGATATACCGCGCATGGCATGCATCGAGATCGGCCGGCCCTTGATCGTCTCGTGCCGGCGTCCGGCCCAGTCGGTCCATGCGATGGGCAGTTCGATCGTCTGTTCGAAGGCGACATGGGCAAGTTCGGCGGCGATCCGGCGGATCGTATCGGCTGGAATGCCGCAGCGCTCCGCCACCGCATCCGGTGCATAGCTGTCATCAAGATAGCGGTCGGCGATCAGTTGGAACACCGGCGTACAACGGCGGCCGCCGACTTCGAAGCTGCCGGTCAGCGCTGGCCTCGCTTCGGGGTCGGCTGCCTGGACGGAGGTGTTCGCCACCCTGTCCCAGGCCAGCGGATTGCCGTCGGCGTCCCGCACGAACAGCCCGTCGTCGGAAGCGCCGGGCTCCTGCACGACGAGGACATGGGCGTTGGTGTAGCGCAGCAGATAGTCGAGATCGACGCGGCCGGCTTTCAGCAGTTCATGGATGAGCGCGAACACGAACAGGCCGTCAGTGCCTGGCCGGATGCCGATCCAGTCGTCGGCAATCGCATTGTAGCCGGTGCGGCACGGATTGATCGACACCACCTTGGCGCCGCGCGCCTTGAGCTTGCCGAGGCCGATCTTGATCGGATTGGAATCATGGTCCTCGGCGACGCCGAACAGCATGAAATATCGTGTGTTGTCCCAGTCGGGCTCGCCGAACTCCCAGAACGAGCCGCCGATCGAATAGAGCCCGCCGGCCGCCATGTTGACCGAACAGAAGCCGCCATGGGCGGCGAAGTTCGGCGTGCCGAACTGGCTCGCCCACCAGCCGGTGAGCGACTGTGACTGGTCGCGTCCGGTGAAGAAGGCGAGTTTTTTCTGATCAGTGCGACGGATGGCGGAGAGCCGTTCGGTTGCGATCGAAAAGGCCTCCTCCCACTCGATCTCGCGGAACTCGCCTGAGCCGCGCGGCCCGCTGCGCAGCAGCGGCTTCTTAAGCCTTGCCGGGCTGTAGTGCTGCATGATGCCGGAACTGCCCTTGCCGCAGATCACGCCGCGATTGACCGGATGGTCCTTGTTGCCGTTGATGTAGCGGACCTTGCCGTCCTTGATGTGCACGTCGATGCCGCAGCGGCAGGCGCACATATAGCAGGTGGTCTTGGCGATGCTGTCCGAAACGCTTGGCGAGGTGTCGACGCCGTCGCCTTCATCGGGTGCGCGCGTGTCGGCAAGCGGGCGTTGCGATGGTGCCGAATTCGCGCCGCGCGGCGGTGGATGCGTCATGATCCGGATGTGCCCGTGCGGCCGGCCGCTTTGGCTCGCGTCTTCGGCCCGGGGCCGCGCATGTAATGCTCTTCCGGGTGGTAGCGATCGCCGGCCAGCCGTCTGCGGATGCCGCGGGTCCAATGCGCGAGAAGGGACTTGAACCGCCCGATCATTTTAGTCTCTGCCATCCGCTGGCGAATTTTTTCTAACTTCGCGCGAAAATGTAGAATGAAGCTATCGATCCGTCTAATCAGTTGTTCTTGTAAATTCGATCGATATTGGTTCTTAATGGGCCTATGACCCTGGATCAGTTGCGCATTTTCGTCGCCGTCGCCGAGCGCGGCCACATGACCAAGGCGGCGGAGCTTCTGGGCATTTCACAGTCGGCCGCGTCGGCCGCCATCCGTGCGCTTGAAGAGCAGCACGGCGTCCATCTGTTCAACCGCGTCGGTCGCAACATCGAGCTTGCCCAGACCGGCCACCGGTTCCTGCCGGAGGCAAAGGCCGTTCTGGAGCGGGCCGCTGCCGCGCGCAATGTGCTGGAACATGTCTCGCAGACGGTCGCCGGCAGCCTCTCCATCGCCGCCAGCCTGACCATCGCCAGCTACTGGCTGCCGCGCCGGCTGGCGTCCTTCCACGAAGCCTACCCCGCGGTGCGGCTGAGCGTCAGCATCGGCAACACAAGGCAGGTCGAGGCCAGCGTACTGGATGGAACCGCCGATCTCGGCCTGGTCGAGGGGCGCACCGAGTCCGACATATTGCGTCGCGCCAAGGTCGACACCGACCGGCTGATGCTGGTGGTTGCCGCGTCACATCCCGAGATCGTCGAAACCGCACCGGGCCGTCCCGACATCAAGGGCCTGCGCTGGATCATCCGCGAGGGCGGTTCGGGCACGCGCGAGGTGCTGGAGGATCTGGCGCGGCGCGAGGGGATTTCGCTTGCCGATTTGCAGGTGTTCCTGGTGCTGCCCAGCAACGAGGCGGTTCGCCAGGCGGTCGAGGCGGGCGCCGGCGCCACCATCATTTCGGAACTCGTCGTCGGACGCGCCGTCGCCGAAGGCAGCCTGCGCTCCGTGCCGATCGAATTACCCAAGCGCGACTTCGCCATGATCACGCATCGCGAGCGCCAGGCAAGCCTGGCCCAGATGGCGCTCAAGGCGCATCTCGGCGCGTCAGCAGACCACGGGTGAGGTTCGCTGAGATTCAGGTCAGGCCGTGCCGAAAATGGTTGGTTCCGAGAACCGGAACGGAGCGTACGTTCGGGTACGCGAGTACCGGAAGCACAGGAAACGGCCATTTGCAGGCCGGCATCACCTGAATATCAACGGACCGGTCAGCCGAACTTGCGCTGGGCGTCCAGCGCCAGGCCAAGCCCGACCGAACCGAACATGTCGCCGTCGATGACGGAAGCCTGCGGCACCAGCGACAGGATTTCCCGTCTTGCCAGCGGGATCGCGGTCGAGCCGCCGGTCAGGAACACCGCGGTGATGTCGGACGGCTTGACCCCGGCGTCGCGGATGGTGTCAGCCACCGTTGCGGTGACCCGCTCGATGTCCCTGGCGATGGTGGCGTCCAGCCCGTCGCGCGTGATCGCGGCGGCGAACGCCACGTCCGATAGGCTCACCGCGACTTCGGCCGATGATTGGTCGGTAAGCTCGATCTTGGCTTTTTCGACCAATGCCGCCAGCGCGTGCCCGTAACGATGCTCGACGATGTGGATGAAGCGGTCGACAAGGTCGGCGCGCGCGGCCTCGTAGCGGATCTGGCGCAGATGCGTCATCGCCTTGGCGGTGTAGACCAGGTTGATGCGCTGCCATGTCGCGAGATCGATGAAGTAGCTGGCCGGCAGATTGCGCTTGCCGTCCTTGGTCGGGGTCAAATAGCCGAGCTGCGGCATGACATGGGCGATGCTGAGCAGCCGGTCGAAATCCGTACCGCCGATGTGAACACCCCGGCTGGCCAGGATATCGTCCTTTCGGTCGAGGGATCGGGCGCGCTCCGGTGAGACGCGCACGACCGAAAAGTCGGACGTGCCGCCGCCCATGTCGATGATAAGCGCCAGTTCCTCGCGCGTCACCCTCTGCTCATAATCGAGCGCCGCGGCAATCGGCTCGAACTGGAAGGCAATGTGCTTGAAGCCCTGGGCGTGCGCCGCCTTTTCCAGGTCGTTCTGCGCGTTCGCGTCGGCTTGCGGGTCGTCATCGACGAACTGCACCGGACGGCCGAGCACCACGGTCTCGACCAGATCGCCGCCGTCCTCTTCGAGCTTCTTCCTGAGATGCCCGAGGAACAGGCCGATGATTTCCATGAAGCCGATCGAGCGCGCCTTTATGCGCGTCTTCTCATGCGCCAGCGAGCTGCCCAGCACGCTCTTCAGCGAGCGCATCAGCCGGCCCTCGACGCTGTCGGTGTAGTTGGCGATGGCCTGGCGGCCAAAACAGATGCGGCCGTCCTCGAAATTGAAGAACACTGCGCTGGGCAGCGTGACCTGGCCGCCTTCAAGCGCGACGAGGTGGGGCTGCCCATTGCGGACCACGCCGACCGTGGAGTTCGAAGTGCCGAAATCGATACCGGCGAATGCTGGTCGCAAAGCAGCCTCCTGTCATTGGCGGCAGACAACGGATCGGCGCTCGCGGGAGAAGCGTGCGCTGTGGTTCCGGGCGACCGGACCGCTCTGCCGAATTGAATTGTGCGTGCTTGCCCGTTGGGCGGGGAGGTGCGGTCTATAGCATGGCGCGGGAAAGGGAAACCCCCTTTGGACGTCTCAGTCCTTGCGAAAGATCAGCCTGCCGAGCCAGCCCGTCAGCATGGCCAGCGATATGGCGAAGACGCCATAGAGGAAGGAGTAGTCGTGGGCGACGCGGAAGATCGACTGTTCGAAGCCGGACTTGCGGATTTCGAGTTGGGCCGAGCTCTCCTTGATGAACAGGCCGCTCTTGAACAGGAACGCGCGGGCCTTGTGGGTGCCAACCGGCACGTTCGGCGCCAGCCTGACAGTGGCGCGGAACAGGTTCTGCGACAGGAACTGCACGCCGCCGACATTCTCGCTGTAGAGGCCAGCCGCGCCCTTGCGCTCACGCAATGCAGCGGTGAATTCCTCGATCGTCGCCGGGCTGTCGCCGGCGTCGGCGGGCTGCATGTAGAGGTTGGAGGCGCCGAGCGACAGTTGCTTGTAGCTGTTGGGTTCGGTGATGTCCTGCAGCGGCCGCGTCGTCGCCACCGAATAGGACACGGGCACGTTCTCGAAGGTTTCGGAATCCAGATTGACCCACACGCCGAGCACCCGGTCCTTGCGCCGCACCACGACCGGCTTGGGTGGCCCTTCGAGCACGACGATGACGTCGTAGCGGCCCTGGCGGGCAACCAGCGGGTCGGGATTTTCCAGCGAACCGAAGATGGTCAGGTCGGCGCCGGAAAAACCGGCGGTGATCGAGACGTTGTCGGTGGAGAGACCGATCTGGATGCCTTCCGTCAGTGGCGTCTGTGCCTTCGCCGGCGCGGTGGCCGCAAGCAGTGACAGGAGGATGGCGGCTGCGAATGCTTTCGGGCCCGCCATCAGTTGAGGCCCACGCTGGACAGCGAATAGAGATTGGGCGGGGTGACGAAGAGATCGATGGCGAGCCGGATCGCCACGGCCAGCACCAGCAAGGCCAGCAGCGCCCTGAGCTGCTCGCCGCGCAGCCTCTGGCCGGCCTTGGCGCCATATTGCGCGCCGGCCACCCCACCTGCCATCAGCAGGAAGGCCAGCACGACATCGACGGTCTGGTTGGTGGTGGCGTGAACCAGCGTGGTGTAGGCGGAGGTGAAGATGATCTGGAACAGCGAGGTGCCGATAACGACATTGGTCGGCACCTTGAGCAGATAGATCAGCGCCGGCACCATGATGAAGCCGCCGCCGACGCCCATGATCGACGACAGGAAGCCGATGCCGGCGCCAAGGCCCAGCACCGGGATGACGCTGACGAACAGTTTCGACGCCCTGAAGCGCATCTTCAGCGGCAGCCGGTGGATCCAGTTGTGCTGGCCGGATTTCTTCAGCACCGGGGCGGCGCCGCTGCGTGTGGCGCGCAGCGCATTGATGCTTTCGACCAGCATCAGCCCGCCGACCGTGCCGAGCAGCACGACATAAAGCAGCGAGATGAACAGGTCGAGCTGACCGAGCCGGCGCAGGAAGGCAAAGACGTAGATGCCGGCGGTGGAGCCGATGATGCCGCCGGCCAGGAGCACGCCGCCGAGCTTGAAGTCGAGCGTGCCCCGCTTCATGTGCGACAGCACGCCGGAGACGGAAGAGGCGATGACCTGGTTGGCGCCGGTGGCGACCGCGATCGCCGGGGGGATGTTGTAGAAGATCAGAAGCGGGGTGATGAGGAAGCCGCCGCCGACGCCGAACATGCCCGACAGGAAGCCCACCGCCGCGCCCATGGCCAGCAGCACGAAGACGTTGACGGAAATTTCCGCAATCGGGAGATAGATGCCCACCCGTCAGTCTCGATCAGTTTGCCTGTCGGCGAATACAGCCATTCTCGGCAGTCTCGCACCGAAAAGCCAATTTTTCCTTGCGCCGACGCGGCGGCGGGGTCAAACCCCGTCGCCGCGCCGAAACAAAAAATATCTCAATCAGTTAACAGGCAAATGTGTGGCAACAGCGTCGTGGAAACGACGCTTCTTCTTGTTATTTGCGCGCCAGCAGCGCTCTGACCAGTTTTTCATCGACGGCGCCGGTCGCCGGCAGCTTGTTGTCGGTCTGGAAAGCGATGATCGCGTTCTTGGTCTTGTCGCCCATGACGCCGTCGGCGCCGCCGGCGTCATAGCCATTCTTGTTGAGGATGAGCTGGATGTTCTTGACCGCCTTCTTCATGTCGATGCCGGCGGTCGTCTGCGGCGTGCCTTCCTGCCAGGATTCGGGAATGTCGGCCGAATTGCTCGCCGCGTTGAGCGGCTTGGCCTTCCACAGTTCGGTCGCCGCGCGCGCCCGCTCGAGCTGCTCGGGCCGCAGCGCATTAGCGATCTCGTCGCGCTTGGCGGCGGCGTCCTTGTCGCCGGTCTTGGCGACGAGCGCGAACCATTTGTAGGACTCCTCCAGGTTCTGCTTCATGCCGACGCCCTTGGCGGCGAGGATGCCGAGATTGAACTGGCTGTCCTTGACGCCGAGGTCGGCGGCCTCCTGGAACCAGCGCGCGGCCGATTCATTGTCGGTCACGCCATCGGCGGCCATGGCGAACAGCACGGCCAGATTGTGCATGGCGCTGGCATTGCCCTGTTCGGCGGCGAGTTGGTACCAGGTCTTCGACTTCTTGATGTCGCGGGCGACGCCGATGCCCTTCTCATAGAAATTGCCGATGCGGTATTCGGCCGGCGCGAAACCGAGTTCCGCCGATTTCTCGTACCATTTGGCGGCTGCCGCCATGTCTTCCTTGACGCCGCGCGATTCGGCGTAGCGCGAGCCGATCTCGAACAGCGCCTTGGCGTCGCCACCAGCGGCGGCATCGCGCAGCGCGGCCGGGCCGGCATCGGCCGGAATGTCGAACTTGGCCGCGGCTGCCGTCGCGGGGGCACCTGCCGGTGCAACGGCGCCGGTGGTGTCCTTGGCGATGCCGTCGTTGGCCACCGTTGGAGCAGCCGCTGCCGGCTGGGTATCGGTGGTCGTCGCTTGCGCACCGCCGGCGACAGCGGCCGGCTCGGAAGCCGTCGCATCCATCGGAGTCGTGGCAATGGGCGCAGCCGGCGCCGGAGCGGCCGAAGCCATTGCGTCTGAAGCGGCAGATGTCGGGCCGGAAGCGGCAGTGGAAGCAGCAGGCGTAGCAGCGGGCTCCGCGACCGGCGCCGTATTCGCCATTGCGTCCGTGTCCGACGGCATCGCCAGGGCGGTCTGCGCCACCATGTCGTCCTTCACCGGGGGAGCGGATTGCTCGGCCTGCCTGACGGCACGGGCCGGCGCGCTGTCTGTCGCCGCCGGCTGGGCTTCCATCTTCGGCTGACTCGCCGTGTCGACGGATGCCGTCTGCACCGGCTGTGCGGCGACGATCGGTGCGGCGTCGTTGCTGGCCACCTGGGCGGGATCCGAGAGGAACGCCTTGCCGAGTTGCAGGCCGGCAAGCGCCAGCATGATCGCTGCCGCCGCCATCAGGATCGGCTTGCGCCGCGCCTTGAGCAGGTCGCCGATCCGGAGCGCCTTTACCGGCCCTTTCACCGTCGACTGGCGCTTCAAGGCGTCGGCCTCGGCGGCGGCGGCCTGCGCCGCGCGCCGCGCGGCTGCGATGAAATCCGATTTCGCGGCATCGCCTTCGCCGGGCTTTGCCGGCTGACCGCGTTCGTCGCGCACGCGCTTCATGATGGCATTGAGGTCGGGCGCGCCGGAGCCGGGCTCCAGCGGGCGGTTGGCCACCTTCGGATCGAGCGGCTCGTCGAGATCGACAGTCGGAATGTCGCTGCTCGGCGCCGAGCCGGCCAGCGGCGGAAGATCAGCGGCTTTCTTGCCCTTGAAGGCGCGGGCCAGCCCGCCGAACATCGATTTGCGGCCTGCCGGCTGATCCTTCTCGGCGATGGTGTCGGACCCGAGGGCGGCCATCGCTGCGGCAGCGGCGGCTTCCGCCGGCGAGCGCGTGCCCAGGTCGCTGCGTACGCCCTGTTCGTTGCGCATTATGGCGGCGGCGCGGCCGTCGAGATCGGCCATGTCGCCGGTCAGCGGCATCGGCTCGTCAATATCCAGGGACGGCGCCGCGACAGCCATCTTGGCAGTCCGCGCGTGGCGCTTGCCGAAGGCCTCGTCCTGATGCGTGTCCAGAAGCTCGCTCACCGCTTCGGACGGGTCGCTGGTCTCCAGCGAACCCAGCCTGTCGACGATCTTGAGCAGCGTGTCGTGGATGGCTTCGAAGGTTCTCGAATTTCGCTCGTCGGAACGCCGCGTCAGCGTCTCCAGAGTCTTGAGGTCCTGCGCGAGACCGGAAACAGCCGACGCGTTGGCGTCCGACCCGGCCAGCGAACGCACCGCGTTCTCGGCCGCGTCGCGTGCCGCGCCGAGGATGGAATCGCGGGTGCCGGCCAGCGCCTTCTCGATCTCGTCGAGGCGCGGGCTGATATCCTCGAATTCCGGCAGCGGCGTGCTGGGCTTGGAAAGATGGGCGGACAGGCCGGCGACCTGCGCCTCCAGGCTGCGGATCAGCGCCGGATCAATGCCGGCCACCTGGGCCGCCGATGCGTCGAGCCGGCTGGAAATGTCCTCGAGCCGGCTTTCCAGTCCGCGGATTGCCGCTTCGCCTGCAGGATCGGCGGCGCGTGTCTCCATGCGCGTGGCAAGTGCGGTGAAGCGGGCGTCGATGGCTTCCATGATGCCGGCGCTGTCGATCTGCGGCACGAGGCGCTGGTCGAGCCGGTCGGCAACCTCGTCGAGACGGCGCTCGAGATCGCGAAACAGCATGTTGCCCTGTTCAATGGCGTCGCCCTGGCGGCGTTCCATCATGCTGGACAGCACGTCGAAGCGCTGCTCGAGCCCGTGGAAGATGTAGTCGGCGTCGGGCATGGCCGGCGCCTGGTCGATCTTGTCGGCGATGAGGGTGATCTGCTTGGCCAGCCGTTCCATCGCCTGTTCGGGCAAATTGGCGCGGCCGGCGAGTTCATCAACCCGGCTCGACAGCGTGCTCAGGCGATCCATGACCGCGTTGCCGGGGCGATCCTGCGCCCCTTCCTCGATCTGCCGGGCGAGCGAGTCGATGCGCTTCTCGATACGGTCGAAGGCTTCGTGGTCGACGGTATTGGCCTGTGCCGCCACGGTCGAGGCGACGATGGCGCGCGAAATCTCGTCCAGCCGCTCGTCGATCATGGCAAGCGTGTCGCCACCGCGATTGTCCTGCTGGCCCGCGAAATGCTCGACGGCGCCGGCCAGCGTGCGGACCTTTTCCTCCAGCGAGCGCAGCGACAGCGATTCCGGCAGATTGTTGACGGCGTTGCTGATCTGCTCCAGCCGATCGGTCAGGCCCGCAAGGGCGGGATCGTCGGAACGTTTGCGGTGATCGGCGTCGACACGATCCTCGAAAGCCGACCAGCGGCGGTCGAAATCGTCCCAGCGGCGGTCGACCTTCTGCACGCTTTCCTCGCGCGCCAGCGTGTCGAGCGCGGCCTTCACCTGCTCGAGCTCCAGCCGCAGCATGTTGACGCTTCTGTCGTCGCTCTTTTCCGACAGCGACTTGATGGCGCCGGAAAGCCGTTCGAATTCGACACCGAGTTCGGCGCTGCCCTTGCCTGCCGCGCCGGGTCTGGCGTTGGCCTGGAAGGCGCGGTCGATATCCTTGCGCAGCGCATCGAATTCGCGCTGCAGGCCCGATGTCATCTGGTGGCGCAGTTCCTCGCGCATGCCGCGCAATTCGCCGGCGATCTTGCCGACCATGGCGACGCTGTCTTCCTGGCCGCGCACGCGGTCGATGTCACGGGCGATGGCCTGGTAGTTCTGGTCGAAGCTGGGCGCCGGCGCCGGGTTCTGCGGGCGTGCCGCCGGCCTCGGATCCTCATACCAGCGCTGCTGGCCGGCTGGCTGGGCGGCGGGATAACGCGGGTCGACGGCGGGATAGCGCGGCTCGGTGGCGGGATAGCGCGGCTCGGTGGCTGGATAGCGCGGGTCGGCACCGTATTGGCGCGGAGCCGGACGTGCCGTCACCTCCTCACGGGACTGCCCCAGCCGCTGTTCCAGCGTCTCCAGCGAGCGATTCAGTTGCTCGAGCGTGGTGCGCGGCCTGCGCTGCCTGCCGGCGTTGAGTGTATCGAGATAGGACCGCTTGCTGTTCATCGGTGCGTCCGTCTTTCAGATTGGCCGGCTTGCGACCAGCTCCCCAAGTCCCTGCCGGAACGAAGGCGACCGCGCTTTCACGGTGGAAGGCAAGCCTCCCGGGTTTTCACCCGCGCTCCGAAAAACCGTGAAAAATTCGATACAGGATAAACACGGGTAGCCGACGCGCCCACATTTCCCCCAACGTGGTAAACAACGCGTTAACCAAGCTTAAGAAGTTGGAAGGAAGTTCGCTGTCGCCGCCACGGTGCGGCATAAAGCACCTTCACAGAACGCCCCTTGCGTCATGAGGCGGCTATCGGTATAGAATTGACGTAAACGTAAAAGGCGCATTTGAGTGTGCTGTTTGCGATTTTGTTTGTCGAAACCACGGCCGGAAGCACGCCCCCGCTTCCAGTCAGGCGACGCATGGTCCAGGACCGCGACGCCACCAGACGGGGAAAGCCAGTGACCATGAAGCTTATCTCGGCCGGCGAGACCGCGGCCAATACCAATAATGTATCTGTCGAAGCCGGTGAGGACCTCGCCCGCATCGGCGAAATGGCCAAGAAATACGGTGTGACGCTGCGCACGCTGCGTTTCTACGAAGACAAGGGCCTGCTCAACCCGCAGCGCGACGGTTCCACCCGTCTCTACACGCGCCGTGACAAGGCCCGGCTGAAGCTGATCCTGCTCGGCCGCAAGGTCGGGTTCTCGCTGCGCGACGTCAAGCAGATGATGGATCTCTACGATCCGACCGGCTCCAACACCAAGCAGCTGCGGCTGGCGCTGGACAAGTCGGAGAAGCAGCTTGCCCGCCTGCAGAAGCAGCGAGCCCTGATCGACGATGCCATCAACGAGCTCTCGGGCTCGATGTCGGCGGTGCGCCAGATGCTGACCGAACGCACGGCGCAGGCGAGCGTCGCGAGCTAGGCAAGTCTGCCGAATTTCTGACGATCAAAAGCCGCGTGGCTCTGCCGTGCGGCTTTTTTGTTGCCTGCACCTGCCTGATGGTCCCTCGGTGCTGGTCCGCATGACGTCGCGCCGCTAGCGTCACCAAGCAGGAGTTGGGCCGGAAATCTTGTCGCAGCGAAAAAATTGACGTTTACGCAAACGTCAATTTTTGCTATCCCGGCTTCAACACGGGTCCGTACGCTGCCCTGACATGAATTCGGGGGCATTCGAGACCAGGTTCGCAGGGTGGAGAAGAAGCATGCCGACATACAGGGCTCCGGTCCAGGATACGCTGTTCGTACTCAACGAGGTGCTGGGCTATCAGCGCTACTCGAACCTTCCCGGATTTGCCGACGCCACGCCCGATGTGCTGGAGGCGATCCTGGCCGAAGGCGCCAAGCTCGCCGAAAACGTCATGCATCCGCTCAACCGTGTCGGCGACATGGAAGGCTGCGTGCGTCACGACGACGGCTCGGTGACGACGCCCAAAGGCTTCAAGGAGGCTTTCGACCAATATCGCGAAGGCGGCTGGATGGGGCTGGCCGCACCGGTTGAGTTCGGCGGCCAGGGCCTGCCCTATGCCGTGCACACCGCCGTCGCCGAATACATGGTCTCGGCCAACATGTCGCTGATGATGTATCCGGGCCTGACCCAGGGCGCGATCGCTGCGATCATCACCCACGGCACCGACGAACAGAAGGCAAAATGGCTGCCGAAGATGGTCGAGGGTTCCTGGACCGGCACCATGAACCTGACCGAGCCGCATTGCGGCACCGATCTCGGCCTGCTGCGCACCAAGGCAGTGCCGAACGGCAACGGCACCTACAAGATCTCAGGCCAGAAGATCTTCATCTCGGCCGGCGAGCACGACATGTCGGACAACATCGTCCATCTCGTGCTGGCCCGCATCGAGGGCGCGCCGGAAGGCGTCAAGGGCATCTCGCTGTTCATCGTGCCGAAGCTCAAGCTCGACGCATCGGGCAATCCGGGCGAGCGCAACACGCTCTCCTGCGGTTCGATCGAGGAGAAGATGGGCATCCACGGCAATTCGACCTGCGTCATGAATTATGACGAGGCCGAAGGCATGCTGCTCGGCGAGGAGAATGGCGGCCTCAAGGCGATGTTCACGATGATGAACGAGGCGCGTCTCGGCGTCGGCCTGCAAGGCCTGTCGCTGTCGGAGATCGCCTACCAGAACGCCGTCGCCTACGCCAAGGACCGCTTGCAGGGCCGTTCGCTCTCGGGCGCCAAGGCGCCAGACAAGAAGGCCGACCCGATCATCGTCCATCCCGATATCCGCCGCTCGCTGATGACCATGAAGGCCTTCAACGAGGCCGGCCGCGCGCTGGCGCTGTGGACGGCGATCAAGTCCGACATCGCCCATCGCTCCGCCGACGACAAGGATCGCCAGGCCGCCGACGACTACACCGGGCTGATGACGCCCGTGGTCAAGGGCGTGCTCACCGACAAGGGTTTTGATCACGCCGTCATGGCCCAGCAGGTGTTCGGCGGTCACGGCTACATCGAAGAGCACGGCATGAGCCAGTTCGTGCGCGATGCCCGCATCGCCATGATCTATGAAGGCGCCAACGGCATCCAGGCGCTCGATCTCGTCGGGCGCAAGCTCGGCCTGAATGGCGGCCGCGCCATCCAGGCCTTCTTCAAGGAAGTCGGCGAGTTCTGCGAGGAGAACCGCGCCGACGAAAAGATGGCGTCCTTCACCAAGGGGTTGAAGAAGGGCCTGAATGACCTGCAGGCGGCGACCATGTGGCTCGTGCAGAACGGCATGGCCAAGCCCGACAATGCCGGTGCGGCCTCGACGGACTACATGCATCTCTTCGGCCTTGTCGCGCTCGGCTACATGTGGGCGCAGATGGCCAAGGCGGCGCAGGGCAAGACCGGCGCCAACGGCTCGCAGTCTTTCTACGACAACAAGGTGGTGACGGCGCGCTTCTTCATGGAGCGGATCATGCCGGAGACGTCGGCGCATCTCGCCCGCATTTCGAGTGGCGCGGACACGCTGATGGCCCTGCCCGCGGAAGCGTTCTAAAGATGGTTGCCCTCCCCATCGAGGGGAGGGTCGGTTGAGGCCAGCGTGACGTGCGTTGGCCTCAACTCCGACGATGCGCTCTGGGAGGAGTATCATATCCACATGACCAACCCCGCCGAAATCCTTGGCCTCCCCAAACCCGCCTGGGCGGCGGACGAGGTCGGCATGCTCTACGACATGGCGGCCCGCTTCATGTCGGAGGAGATCGCACCGCGCTACGACGAGTTCGAGAAGAACGAGATGGTCGATCGCGAGAGCTGGCTGAAGGCGGGTGCTGCCGGTCTGCTCTGCGCCTCGATGCCGGAGGAATATGGCGGTTCCGGCGGCACGTTCGCGCATGAGAGCGCCATCATCGAGGCGATCGGCCATGTCGGTGTCGACGGTTTCGGCATCGGCCTGCACAATTCGATCGTCGCGCCTTACGTCCTTCACTACGGTTCTGAAGAGCAGAAGAAGAAGTGGCTGCCCAAGCTCGCCACCGGCGAACTGATCGGCGCCATCGCCATGACCGAGCCGGGCGCCGGCTCCGACCTGCAAGGCGTCAAGACGCGGGCGCAGAAGGACGGCAACCAGTACAAGATCAATGGCTCCAAGACCTTCATCACCAACGGCCAGCTCGCCAACTTCATCATCGTCGTTACCAAGACCGATCCGGAAAAGGGCGCCAAGGGCACCTCGCTGATCGTCGTCGAGACCGACGAGGTCGAGGGTTTCGAGCGCGGCCGCAACCTCGACAAGATCGGGCTCAAGGCCAACGACACGTCCGAACTGTTCTTCAACGACGTGCGCGTGCCGACCTCCAATTTGCTCGGCCACGAGGAAGGCCAGGGCTTCATCCAGCTGATGCAGCAATTGCCGCAGGAGCGGCTGCAGATCGGCACCGGCGCCATCGCCATGATCGAGCGGGCGCTGGCGTTGACCATCGATTACGTCAAGGAACGCAAGGCCTTCGGCAAGGCGATCATCGATTTCCAGAACACCCAGTTCAAGCTGGCCGAACTCAAGACCGAGGCGACCATCGGCCGTGTCTTCTACAATGATTGCGTCACCCGCCACATCAATGGCGGGCTCGATCCGGTGACGGCCTCGATGGCGAAATACTGGCTCTCCGACCTGCAGGGCAAAGTCGTCGACGAATGCCTTCAATTGCATGGCGGCTATGGCTACATGAATGAATATCCGATCGCCCGCATGTTCCGCGACGCCCGCGTCCAGCGAATCTACGGCGGCACCAACGAGATCATGAAATTGCTGATCGGACGCTCGCTCTGAGAGCGGCGACCGGCAAACCCAAGGAGCACGAAAATGGCTGAGGCTTATGTCTATGACGCCGTGCGCACGCCGCGCGGCAAGGGCAAGAAGGACGGATCGCTGCACGAGGTGCCGGCGGTGCGGCTCGCCGCCAAGACGCTGGAAGCGCTGCGCGACCGCAACGGGCTGGACACCGGCACCGTCGACGACATCATCTTCGGCTGCGTCGATCCCGTCGGCGAGGCGGGTTCGGTCATTCCGCGCGCCGCCGCTTTCGAGGCAGGCTACGACACCAAGGCGCCCGGCATGCAGATCTCACGCTTCTGCGCCTCGGGTCTCGACGCCATCAATTTCGGCGCCGCCAAGATCGCGCAGGGCGCCGACGAGATCGTCATCGCCGGTGGCGTCGAATCCATGTCGCGCGTCGGCATGGGCATGTCCGGCGGCGCTTGGTTCATGGACCCTTCGGTCGGCCTGCCCGGCTGGTTCGTGCCGCAAGGCATCTCGGCCGACCTGATCGCCACCAAATACGGCTTCAGCAGGGACGACGTCGACGCCTATGCGGTCGAGAGCCAGAAGCGCGCCGCCAAATCCTGGGCCGATGGCCGCTTCAAGAATTCGGTGATCCCGATCAAGGACCAGAACGGCCTGACCATCCTCGATCATGACGAGCACATGCGGCCTTCGACCGACATGCAGTCGCTGGCTTCGCTCAACCCGTCCTTCGTCATGCCCGGCGAAATGGGCGGCTTCGACGCGGTCGCGGTGCAGAAGCACCCCGAGGTGGAAGAGGTAAACCACGTCCATCACGCCGGCAATTCGTCGGGCATCGTCGACGGCGCGGCGGCCGTGCTGCTCGGCTCGAAGAAGGCCGGCAAGGCGATGGGGCTCAAGCCTCGCGCCCGCATCCGCACCTTCGCCAATATCGGCTCCGAGCCGGTGCTGATGCTGACCGGCCCGGTCGACGTTACCGAGAAGCTGCTGAAGCGCGCCAAGATGAAGCTGTCGGACATCGACCTGTTCGAGCTCAACGAGGCCTTCGCCTCGGTGGTGCTGCGCTACATGCAGGCCTTCGACATTCCGCACGACAGGATCAACGTCAATGGCGGCGCCATCGCCATGGGCCATCCGCTCGGCGCCACCGGCGCGATGATCTTCGGCACGGTGCTGGACGAACTCGAGCGCCGCGACCTCAACACCGCGCTGGTGACGCTGTGCATCGGCGCCGGCATGGGCACGGCAACCATCATCGAACGCGTCTGACGGGGAGAGAACAATGAGCTACATCAATTTCACCCTCGACACCGACGCCGACGGCATCGCGCTCGTCACCTGGAACATGCCGGATCGCTCGATGAACGTGTTCACCGAGGAGGTGATGGGCGAACTCGACAAGATCATCGACCAGGTGATGGCCGACGCCGGCATCAAGGGTGCGGTGATCACCTCGGGCAAGGACAGCTTCTCCGGCGGCGCTGATCTCACCATGCTGCAGAAGATGCTTGCCGTCTTCGCCAAGGAAAAGACCAAGGATCCGGAGAAGGCGGCAAAACTGCTGTTCGACAATGCCGGCCGCATGGGCGGCCTGTGGCGCAAGCTCGAAACATCGGGCAAGCCCTGGGTATCGGCGATCAACGGCACCTGCATGGGCGGCGCCTTCGAATTGTCGCTGGCCTGCCACGGCCGCGTCGCCGCTGACTCCGACAAGGTCAAGATGGCCTTGCCGGAAGTCAAGGTCGGCATCTTCCCCGGCGCCGGCGGCACCCAGCGCGTGCCGCGGCTGACCGATCAGCAGCAGGCGCTGCAGATGCTGACCTCCGGCCAGAATCTGTCGCCGCAGAAGGCGAAGGCCATGGGCCTGATCCACGAGATCGCCGAGCCGGCCAAATTGGTCGAGACGGCAAAGGCCATGATCAGGAACGGCCTGAAAGCCGTCCAGCCCTGGGACGAGAAGGGCTTCAAGCTGCCCGGCGGCCCGGTCTACTCGGCCGCGGGCGCCAATCTCTGGCCGCCGGCCATCGCCATCCTGCGTCGCGAGACCTATGGCAATTATCCGGCGGCCGCCGCCATCCTGAAATGCGTCTATGAAGGCCTGCTCGTGCCGTTCGACACCGCGCTCAGGATCGAACAGCGCTATTTCACCGAGATCATGCGGACCAAGGAAGCGGCGGCGATGATCCGCTCGCTGTTCGTGTCGCTGCAGGAACTGAACAAGGGTGCCCGCCGCCCGGCCGGCGTGCCGGAAACCAAATTCAAGAAGATCGGCATTCTCGGCGCCGGCTTCATGGGCGCCGGCATTGCCTATGTGACGGCAAAGGCCGGTATTCCCGTGGTGCTGCTCGACCGCGACATGGAGTCGGCCGAAAAGGGCAAGGCGCATTCGGACAGCCTGGTCTCGGATCAGGTCAAGAAGGGCCGCGCCAAGCCGGAGGAGAAGGACAAGCTTCTGTCGCTGATCACGCCGACAGCCGACTATGCCGACCTTGCCGGCTGCGACCTCGTGGTCGAGGCGGTGTTCGAGGATTCGGCCGTCAAGAAGGCAGCCACCGAACAGGCGGAGGCCGTGCTGAAGTCGTCCGCGATCTTCGCGTCGAACACCTCGACCATTCCGATCACCGCGCTGGCGAAGAATTCGGCCCGGCCGAAGAATTTCGTCGGCATCCACTTCTTCTCGCCGGTCGACAAGATGATGCTGGTCGAGATCATCCTCGGCAAGAAGACCGGCGACAAGGCGCTGGCCACCGCGATCGATTTCGTCCGCGCCATCAAGAAGACGCCGATCGTCGTCAACGACACGCGCGGCTTCTACGTCAACCGCTGCGTGCTGCGCTACATGTCGGAAGCTTACAAGATGCTGATCGAGGGCGTTCCCGCTCCGATGATCGAGAATGCGGCGAAGGCCGCCGGCATGCCGGTCGGTCCGCTGGCGCTGACCGACGAGACGGCGATCGACCTTGCCCAGAAGATCATGACGCAGACCATCAGGGATCTCGGCGGCAAGGCCGTCGACCCCAGGCAGATGGCGCTGATCAACACCATGGTCGACGACCATGGCCGTTTCGGCCGCAAGAACGGCAAGGGTTTCTACGATTATCCGGCCAAGCCAGCGAAGAAGAAGCTTTGGCCGGGTCTGAAGGACCTCTATCCGCAGCTTGCGCCCGACAAGGTCGACTATGAGGAACTGCAGCAGCGCCTGCTGGTCACCATCGCGCTGGAAGCGGCGCGCGTGATGGAGGAAGGCATCGTCACCGATCCACGTGAGGCCGATGTCGGCTCGATCCTGGCCTTCGGCTTCGCGCCTTATACGGGCGGCGCGCTGTCCTATATCGACGGCATCGGCGCCAAGGAATTCGTCAAGATCGCCAAGGGGCTGCAGAAGAAATACGGCGCCGAATTCAAGGCGCCCAAGCTGCTCATCGACATGGCCGAAAAGGGCGAAACCTTCTACCAGCGCTTCGACCCCTACGCCAAGGGCGACGTGAAGCAGGCCGCCTGACGAAAGGCCATGTACGTCTGGGCGCGCATGGCGCGCATGCTGGCCACGGCGCGCAGCCGTGGCCCCTATTTGATGGGCGGTGAAAGCCGGCTGGCCTTTCGCTGCCTGCCGACCGACATCGATTTCAACGTCCATCTCAACAATGCGCGCTACATGATGCTGGCCGATCTCGGCCGCATCGACCTGTTCGTCCGCGCCGGGCTGATCTCGCTGGCGCGCAAGAATGGCTGGGCGCCGATGATGGGCGGGTTGCAGGCGGTCTATGCGCGCGAGATCAGGCTATGGCGCCGCTTCGAAGTGGTCTCCTCGATCGAGACCTGGGAAGGCAGCCAGGTCATCGGCAAGCATCGTTTCGTCCTCGACAATGGCGAGACGGCCGCCTTGATCCTGACGACGGCCGGCGTCTACGATCGCAAGGCGCGCCGCTTCCTCGATATCGACGAGGTCGTCGCCGCGCTTGGTCGCTCGGTGAATCCGCGTCCGCCGACCGAGGCCGAGCGGATTTTCATGACGTCGCATCAGGGGCTGCGCGGCCTGACCAAAGGGGCCGGCTGAGCAGCGGAGATCATCATTCCCGCAGCCTTCACGAAGGGTGTGCCGTCAGAGTACGTCCGGTGGACAAACCGGGATGCAGAGACTAGAAGGGAAAGGCATTTTTTCCTCTCTCGAAGGAGAGCACGACATGCTCTCGCACGACCGCGTCTGGGCTGCCATCGATGCTCTTGCCGAGCGTTATTCGCTTTCGGCGTCAGGTCTGGCAAGGCGCGCGGGCCTCGATTCGACTGCCTTCAACAAGTCCAAGCGCCTATCCTCGGACGGCCGGCCGCGCTGGCCCTCGACCGAATCACTGGCCAAGATCATCGAGGCGACGGGTGCCTCGCTCGACGAATTCACCGGGCTGATCGAAGGCCGCATCGGTACGGCACCCGCTTACCGGAGATCCGTGCCGCTTCTCGGCTTTGCCCAGGCCGGCGCCGGCGGCTTCTTTGACGATGCCGGCTTTCCCGCCGGGCAGGGCTGGGATCTGGTCGAACTGCCGGCGCAATCGACCGAGAGCTCCTATGCGCTGCAGGTGCAAGGCGATTCCATGCTGCCGCTCTACCGCAATGGCGATGTGCTCATCGTCGAGCCGGGCGCTATCACCCGCAAGGGCGATCGCGTCGTCGTCAAGACCACATCGGGCGAGGTGATGGCCAAGGTGCTCGAGCGCCAGACCGTCAAGTCGATCGCGCTGGTCTCGCTCAATCCCGATCACCCTGACCGCGACATTCCCATGCGCGAGGTCGAATGGGTGGCGCGGATCGTCTGGGCAAGCCAGTAGGTCGGGCTGGTGCGGTTTCCCTATCTCATTCTGGCGGTTGTGATGGTCCCGGTGATGGCAGCCCTGGTCATTGCCGGCGGCCGCACGCTGAAAGGAAGCCAAAGCACCGTCACCGTGGACCAGATCGATCCCGGGGTGGACACGATCTCTCAAGCCGGCGCCGATGCCGGGCCTGGCGAACCGGCCACGTCAGCCATTCCCGCGCCCCCAGCTCCGCCGCCGCCAAAGCCGGTGGTGCATTCGCGCGCGATCGATCCGGATGTCGTCGCTCCGCCGGAACTGCCCGCAGGCGAACTCGAGCGGGTCGAGCCGCGCGAGCCGCTGAGCAAGCTGGCATTGGCCATGCCACCCAAGCCGAAGATGCCCGATGACTGGAATGGCACGAAGCTGTTCCAGCCGGTCGCGACAGCCGCTGGGCTGATCGAGGCGAAAGGTTATTCGGTCGCGATTTCCGGCATCGACGTGGTTCCTCAAGACGAAACCTGCACCACCGACGGCAAATCCTGGCCGTGCGGCATCCGCGCCCGCACGGCGTTCCGTGCCTTCCTGCGCGGCCGCGCGGTGGTCTGCACCGTGCCGCCCGAAGGCGGACGTGACCGCATCGCGGCGGAATGCCGGATCGGCAAGCAGGACGTCGGCCGATGGCTGGTCGACAATGGCTGGGCGCGTGCCGCCAAGGGCGGCCCCTATGTCGAGGCTGGCGAAAAGGCGCAAAGCGCCAAGAAGGGCATTTTCGGATCGGCGCCGAACCTTGCCGGCATCTCGGCGGTGCCGGACGCACCGGCCCCGGCGCCTCAGGCGCCGGGCTCGATCCTGGAAGAGGTCGACGGCGCCCTCAAGCCAGCTGACCAGCCAACGCCTGCTGAATGAGCGCGCGGGTCTCGGCCACGCCGTAGAGCGCGGCGAACGAGCCGAAGCGCGGGCCGCGTTCCTGGCCGATGAGTACCTGGTAGATCATCTGGAAGAAGGCGCCCGAAACGCCCGGGCCGCCCTCCGGGCTCTGCTTGGAGTGATCCTGATAGCGTTCGATCTTGCGCGCCACGTTGAGCGAAGCGTTCTGGATCGCTTCGCCGCCGGCGTCAGCCGGAAGCGTGCCAAGTGCTGCGTCCAGGGCCTTGAGCGCCTCGCGCTCGACCTCGTCGGCCGGGCGGAAGGTTTTCGTCGGCCGCACGAAATCGTCGAAATAGCGGATCGCATGGCCGACCAGCTGGTCGAGCTCCGGGTGCGTCTTCGGCGTAACATCCTTGGTATGGCGCGAGATGAAGCCCCACAGCACGTCCTTGTTCTGAGCATTGGAGGCGCTGACCAGGTTGAGCAGCAGCGAGAACGGCACCGGCATGTCGATATCAGGCGGGTTGCCGTCATGCATGTGCCAGACCGGATTGCCCAGCCGCTCCTTCCAGTCCTGCCTGGGGTAGGCGGCAAGGAAGGTGTAATACTCGTCCACCGCCCTCGGGATGACGTCGAAATAGAGCTTCTTGGCCTGCCGCGGCCGCTGGTACATGTAGAGCCCGAGGCTCTCGGTCGGGGCATAGGTCAGCCATTCGTCGATGGTCAGGCCGTTGCCCTTCGACTTCGAGATCTTCTGGCCGTTTTCGTCGAGGAACAGCTCGTAGACGAAATGCTCGGGCGCGCGCCCGCCCAGTATGTTGCAGATGCGGTCATAGACCACGGCATTGGTCTGGTGGTCCTTGCCGAACATTTCGAAATCGACGCCGAGCGCTGCCCAGCGCATGCCGAAGTCCGGCTTCCACTGCAGCTTCACCCGGCCGCCAGTGATCGAAAGCGTGGTCTCGGTGCCCTCGTCGTCGAAGGTTATGGTGCCGGCCTTGGCGTCGACATGCTTCATCGGCACGTAAAGCACCCGGCCGCTCTTCGGGGAAATCGGCAGGAACGGGCTGTAGGTCGCCTGCCGCTCGGCCCCAAGCGTCGGCAGCATCACCGCCATGATCTTGTCGTAGCGTTCGGCGGCCCGCAGCAGCATCGCGTCGAAACGGCCCGATTTGTAATACTGCGTCGCGCTGGCGAATTCGTAGTCGAAGCCGAACGTGTCGAGGAAGCGGCAGAGCATCGCATTGTTGTGGTCGGCGAAGCTCGCATAGTCGCCGCCGAACGGATTGGGAACCGAAGACAGCGGCTTGTGCAGATGCTGTTCAAGTGCTGCGCGATCCGGCACGTTGTCGGGTATCTTGCGCATGCCGTCCATGTCGTCGGAGAAGCACAAGAGCTTGGTCGCGACCTTGTCCTGCGTGAGCACGCGGAACGCATGGCGCACCATCGAGGTGCGCGCCACCTCGCCGAACGTGCCGATATGCGGCAGGCCGGATGGACCGTAGCCGGTCTCGAACAGGATCGTTTCGGGAAAGTCGCTGCCCTTGTAGCGTTCGATGATCTTTTTGGCTTCCTCGAACGGCCACGCCTTGCTCTCGGCCGCGGCCGCCAGCAGTTCGGGGTTGAGATCGATTATGTTTGATCCCGCCATGTCCTGTTTTCCAAATTGTTCGCCGGCCGGATTGTTCGCTGGCTCGGCCGCAGATGTCGATTTTCAATCGGTCCTCTAGGCGCGCATGGCCGGAGCGTCAACGCGTGCAGCGCTTTTTCCTTGCGGCCTTCGACCCCCGTTCCTACCTTCGAAACCCGTTCAAGGAGTAAAGAATGCCGTTGCCGACCCCGCATGAAGCCCTGATCTACCTGATGGTCATCACCTCTGCCTCCGACCGCGACATGACCGACGTCGAACTGGCCAGGATCGGCGACGTTGTCCGCTCATGGCCGGTGTTCGAGGATTTCAAGCAGGATCGGCTGGTTCCAGTCGCCCAGGCCTGTCAAAAGCAGTTGCACGAGAAGGATGGCCTGGAGGGTGTGCTGGCCCAGGTGGCGGAAGCCCTGCCGGAGCGCCTGCGCGACACCGCCTATGCCGCGGCCTTCGAAGTTGCCGCCGTCGATCTCGAAATGCGGCTGGAGGAAGTGCGGGTGCTGCAGTTGATCCGCCGTCAGCTCGATCTCGACACGCTGACCGTCGCCGCCATCGGCCGCGCGGCCAAGGCGCGGCTGCGCACGCTGACCTGAGAAAATCTGCTTGGCCCCTAGAAAAAACTGACCGGGAAATAGCGCAGGTAGAATTCGGCGAAGGTTCCTTTCATCGAAATCTCCTGCAGCGCGTAATCGATCGCCGCGGCCAGCGTCGGGTTGTCCGCCCTTGTGGCGATGGCCATGCCGGTGCCCAGATATTCGGGCGCCAGATAGGGACCGCCGGCAAAACGGCAGCAGCCGGCCGCATCCGAGCCGCCCAGCCAGAAGGCGAAACGCATGCCGTCACCGAAGGCGGCGTCGATCTTGCCCGCCTTGAGATCGCCGTAGAGGGCTTCCGGTCCGTCGAAGGAGACGATCTGGACCGTGTTGAAATAGTCGCGCAGCATGCGCTCATGCGCCGAGCCGGCGATTACGCCGACGCGTTTGCTGCGCAGCTTGTCGAAGACCGGTTCGGCAAGCGCCTTGTTCTTCGGCGTGATGAAACGCGCCGGAAACTGCAGATACGAGCGCGAGAAGGCGTATGTCTGGCGCGATTGCGGCGTCGCGGCGATGCCGGCGATGATGGCTTCGCCTTCGCCTTTCTCGAGTGCCCCTTCGAGTTCGCCCCAAGGCAGGGCCTGGATCTGGCATTTGTCGGCAATGCCGAGTTCGGCACAGATGGCGCGCGCCAGGTCGATGTGGAAACCGGAAAGCTTTCCCGCGCCGTCGAGGAAGTTGAAGGGTGGAAAATCCGTGGTCGTCAGGAATCGCAGCCGTGGCAATGCCGAAAGGTCGGGCTTCGGCAACCGTTCCTTGGCGTCCCACAACACCGGGACCTGCGGTTCGGCCGCGCGCGCCCCGGGAGCCCATGGCAGCGCCGCGATCAACAGCGACGCCAGGACCGGGAACCTCCATTGGAACGCCACGATAGACTCCGCCGCACTCTTGTTCGCACCGGTTTTGGTACGAAAATGGTACAGGCACAATGGTTTTTGATTTCAACGCGCCAATTTCAGGTTATGCTTTAGCACGTTTGCAAACAGCGGTGGCCGCCTTGGTTGGGGACCGGGGTCGAGAACCACAACCGAGAATTTGCGCGTTGCAATCCGTGGTCGGTGGCCAAATGCAGACAACGCATGGACCATTGATCTCAATGCAAGAGGCAACATGGGGTTGATGTTGCGATGGGTCAATTCGATCGTACGCTGGAATACATAGACCAACTGCAGCACGCCGGAACGGCGGCGGCGGTCTGCGAGAAACTTTTGGGCATAACCTCGGATTTCGGCCTGACCGCGCTGATGGCGGGAACCGTTCCGCAGCCAGGCACGCCGACCGGGCAGCAAAAGCAGCATGTGCTGCTTTGCGATTGGCCTGTCGAATGGCTGGAGCGCTACGTGGCGCGCAACTATGTCGACCACGATCCGGTGGTCAGCCACATGAAGCAGCTGCAGGCGCCGTTCCAGTGGCGCGAAGCCGCCCAGGGCATTAGCTTCGACAAGAGCAGCGACGAGGTGATGGGCGATGCCGGCGCCTTCAAGCTGCGCGACGGGCTGGCCTTCCCGCTGATCACGCTCGATGGCCAGATCGTCATGGTGTCGCTGGGTGGCGAGGCCGTGCAGCTGTCGGCGGCCGAGTTCGGCCTTGTGTCGCTGGTCTCGACCTATGCCGTGGGCCGCGCCATGCAAATCCACACCATGGCGACCAAGACCATTGACCATATCGAACTGACCCCGCGCGAGCGCGAATGCCTGCAATGGGCCGCCGTCGGCAAGTCGGAATGGGAGATTTCGCAAATTCTCGGCATCTCCGAACACACGTCGGAGAAACATCTTCTTAACGCCAAAAGCAAACTCGGTGCCGTCAACCGGGTCCAGGCGGTCGCCGAAGCGATAAGGCGCGGCTACATTAGCTAGGTCGGCCGTGCCGACCTGGAATTTCTTGCCTACGTGATCACGCAATTTTCTCGTTGAAGCACGGCCGTATCTTCCTCTTAAACCCAGGAGACGACGGCATGCTTTTTTGTCTTACTACTCAAGAATTGATGGAACGCCCCGACCTTTGGGAGGCCGTCCATCGTCTGCGCTACCAGATATTTGTCGAAGAGATGGGGTGGGAGGACCTGCGGCGCCCGGACGGATTCGAGGTCGATCAGTTCGACCATGACGAGGCGGTGCATCAGATCGTCATCAGAGGCAACGAAGTCGCCGGTTATCAACGGATGTTGCCGACCACGCGGCCCCATCTGCTGACCGAGGTCTTGTCCGACCTTTCCGAAGGAACGCCGCCATCGGGCCCCAACATCTGGGAATTGACCCGCTATGCGGTGGCTGCCGGTTTTCGCGATGGCCGTCGCGGCGTCTCGACCGTCGGCACCGAATTGATCGCCGGCTTCGTCGAGTGGGGGCTGAAGCGCGGCGTCGACAAGGTGATCATCGAGTTCGAGCCGATGTGGGTGTTGCGCGCCTTGCAGCTGCATTTCCTGGCGACGCCGCTGGGTTATCAGCGCACCTACGGCAATCAGCAGGTCGTGGCGACCCTGCTCTCCTTCAACGAGCATACGCTGGACGTGGTGCGTTCGCGCCGCAATCACCATGCTCCTGTCCTGGCCCGGGGATATCCCGACATGTTCGGCCAGAGGAGGGCGTCATGACGTTGGACACCGCCATGAACCCGCACCCGCAACCGGAACTGCGCAACCACACGCTGATCGTCACCGTGTCGTCGAATGACGGCCGGCCGGTGCTCGACAGAAGGGCCTATGAGAGCCTTGCCAGGACATTCCATGAAGCCGCCGACAATGACGAGGTGCGTGTCGTCGTGCTGCGTGGCCTGGCAGGCTGCTTCTGCCTTGGCGGCGACTTTTCCGAATTCCTCGACGCCACCAAGCATCAGAAGCTGATCGCCGCCGTCACCGACATGTTCCGCACGCTGGCGACGTTCCCCAAGCCAATCCTCGCCTGCGTCGACGGCGATGCCGTCGGCGTCGGTTGCACCATCCTGTTCCACTGCGACATGGTGATCGCCTCGAATGAAAGCACGTTCCGGGTGCCGTTCGTCGATTTCGGCCTTGTGCCGGACGCGGCGACCAGCATCCTGGCGCCACAGAAGCTCGGCTATGCCGGCGCCTTCCGCTTCTTTTGTCTCGGCGACACGCTCCACGCCGAGGACGCGAGGGCACTCGGCCTCGTCGCCGAGATCGTGCATGACGGCGTGGAAGAGGCGACACTCGGCCGCGCAAGGCAACTCGCCAAGAAGCCGGTCGCCGCCTTGCTGCAGACCCGCGGCCTGCTCAAGGGCAACACCGGCGCGCTGTGCGACCGCATCGACCAGGAGATATCGCTGTTTCAGCAGGCGTTGCAGGACGACACCACGCTACGTCGCCTGCAGCGGATCGCCCGGCTGGCAGCCTGAACGATCCGGAAGAATCTGCGCCGCGCTGCCCATTGGCCCCGCGGCGCAGTAAGCGTCAGTCTTGCTTGCCGAGGAATGACGGCCCTTCGCCGATGATCTTCTTGTCTTCCTTGCCGACGATATCGAGATCGCGCCCCTCGTAGGGCAGCGACAGCAGGATCCGCCGCATCACCGCCAGCCGGGCGCGGCGCTTGTCATTGGCCCGCACGATGATCCATGGCGCGAACTCCTTGTGGGTGCGCTCGAACATGCTGTCGCGCGCCTTGGTGTAGTCGTCCCATTTGGTGATACCGGCGATATCGATGGGCGAGAACTTCCAGCTCTTCAGAGGGCTGTAGCGGCGATCGTGAAAGCGCTCGAGTTGCGTTTCCCGGCCGATGTTCAGCCAGAATTTGAAGAAGTGGATGCCGTCGTTGACGATCATCCGTTCGAAATGCGGCGTCTCGTCGAGAAACTTCTCATGCTGCTCCGGCGTGCAGAAGCCCATCACCGGCTCGACGCCGGCGCGGTTGTACCAGGAACGGTCGAAGGTGACGAATTCGCCCGCCGTGGGGAAATGATCGACATAACGCTGGTAGTACCATTGTCCCAGTTCGGTCGGGGTTGGCTTGGTCAGCGCCACGTTGCGCGCCGTGCGCGGGTTGAGATACTGGCGCACCACGAAGATCGTGCCGCCCTTGCCGGCGGCGTCGCGGCCCTCGAACAGCGCCATCACCCGCTTGCCGGTCGCCTGCAGCCATGCCTGCGCCTTGACCAGTTCGATCTGCAATTTCTCGAGCGTCTCGTCATACTCGTCGCTCTTCATCTTCTTGTCGTATGGGTAGCCGCCCGCGGTCAGCTTGTTGGCCTCCACCCAGTCCGGAAGCTCGGGATTCTCGATGTCGAACTCCCGCTCCTTGCCGTCGATCTTGATCTTCAACGGACCTGACGTCGGTGTTGCGGGAGTTTCCTTGGCTTTTTTCATCGCGACGAACCCTTTTCAGCTTACGGACTCATGCTATTGGGAGCCTCCATGCCGGTCTAGCAGGAAGTTGCCATACGGCCGGACAGCGCCCGAGAGGGCTATAGGACGCGCGGATGGCTGAGCAAAGCGCAGAGCAGGCAAGTGTGGCGCAAGCCATGGCCATCCGGCTATGGCACAGCCGCTGGCTGCTTGCGGCCGGTGTCGTCGCGGTTCTGACAGCTTTTGCCTTTGCCAATATTTCCGCCTACGTGCTGGTGCCGGCGCTGCTCCTGTTGCTCTTCGCCGCGATGCTGCCGGCCGCGGGCCTGCGCCAGTACGGCGAGAATATCGCGGCGATCGAGGCGATCGGCCTGCAGCGCCTGTCGGGCGAATATCTGGCGGCGGCCGTCGCCGACCCGCTGATCATTTTCGACCGCTCCGCCACCATCGTCCATGCCAACGCCGCCGCCTTTGCGGCTTTCGGCGGCATCGCACCGGGCCTGTCGCTGCCGCTGAAATTCCGGGCGCCGGAAATGCAGTCCCTGCTCGACAGCGTGCTGTCGGGCACGATCGCCTCCGATGTCGTCGACTATACCGAGAAGCTGCCGGTCGAACGGGCCTACCGGGTCAGCGCGTCCTCGGTCGGGCACGGCACCGACCTCTATGTGCTGGTGTTCAAGGATCAGAGCGAAACGCGCAGGATCGACCGCATGCGCGCCGATTTCATCGCCAATGCCAGCCACGAATTGCGCACTCCGCTCGCCTCGATCGCCGGTTTCATCGAAACGCTGCGCGGACCGGCCCGCAACGATCCGGCGGCGCGCGACCAATTCCTGCAGATCATGCAGAACCAGACCGGCCGCATGGCGCGCCTGATCGATGACCTCCTGTCGTTGTCCCGGCTGGAGATGAAGCCCTATCTGAAGCCGGGAACCGAGGTCGACCTGCGCCAGACCGTCGACAGCGTCATCGATTCACTGGCTCCGCTTGCCCGTGAAAACAGCGTCGTCATCGAGCGCGATTTCGCCAAGGGATCTCTCAATGTGCCCGGCGATCGTGACGAGCTGTTCCAGGTGTTCGAGAACTTGCTGGAAAACGCTTGCAAATACGGCCAGTCCGGCGGCCGCGTCGTGGTGTCGATCACGCATGCCGATGACGGTTCCGAACCCGGCATCGACGTCACCATCCGGGATTTCGGCCCCGGCATTCCCGAGGAGCACATTCCGCGCATCACCGAGCGCTTCTACCGCATCGACGTCGAAACCAGCCGGACCCAGAAAGGCACCGGCCTTGGCCTGTCGATCGTCAAGCACATCCTGACGCGCCACAATGCCAGGCTGACGATCAAATCCGAGGTCGGCAAGGGCGCCGCCTTCGCGGTTCATTTGCCGACGCACTGATACTGCCCTAGTTTTCCCTGGAACCGTTTCTTTTTTCTGTCATCCGGCTAGCGTATCAGCGGGGATTCGAGGAAACGACTCAAGATCAAGAACCCGTGGGAAGGCATTTCATCCATGCAGTCCGTGCACATAATGAGCGCCTATGACGAGGAGCTGAAATACCTGTCGAAGCGTATCGCGGCGATGGGCGGCCATGCCGAGCGCATGGTCGAGCAGGCGGTCGCCGCTCTCGTCAATGCCGATCCGGGGCTGGCCCAGAAGGTCATCAACGACGACGCCGTGCTGGATGACGGCCAGCGCGAGATCGACGACAAGGCGATCATCATCATCGCCAAGCGCCAGCCGATGGCGACGGACCTGCGCGAGATCGTCGGCGCCATCCGCATTTCGGCCGACCTCGAACGGGTCGGCGACCTCGGCAAGAACGTCGCCAAGCGGGTGGTCGCCGTCACCGACGGCCGCCAGCCGACCAGCCTGTTCCGCGGCCTGGAGGCCCTGGCCAATTTGGCGCTGACCCAGCTCAAGGAAGTGCTCGACGTCTACGCCTCGCGCTCGGTCGACAAGATCGGCTTCGTGCGCGACCGTGACGACCAGATCGATGCGATGTACACGTCGCTGTTTCGCGAATTGCTAACCTACATGATGGAAGATCCGCGCAACATCACGCCCTGCACGCATCTGCTGTTCTGCGCCAAGAACATCGAACGCATCGGCGATCATGCCACCAACATCGCCGAGACCATCTACTACATCGTCACCGGCGACCAGATGCCGGCCGAGCGGCCGAAAGGCGACAAGACGGACAAGATCAGCCTTTCGGCGCCGCTTCCGGCGAAATGAACGTTCGTCCACTCGAACGCTAGATCATATTGCGCTAAACTATCCCGGCGTTAAGCTTCTCAGGCCTTGATAAGGTCCTGCGTCCAGGAGGCTGCGATGGAATATGTCCGAGAGTTCAAGCCCGCGGCGCCGACATCAGGCATCATCGCCTCCAGCGTGTACACGGCCGGGCGGCGTATCGCCGACATTCCGATCGAGGAAGCCGGCGAATGGGCCAAGAAATCGGGACACGTCGTCTGGATCGGGCTGCTCGAACCCGATCGCGAGCTCCTGTTGCGCGTCCAGGCGCAGTTCCATCTGCATGAGCTGGCGATCGAGGATGCCGAGCATCCACACCAGCGGCCGAAGATCGAGCAATATGGCGATGCGCTGTTCATCGTCGCCCGCACCGCGCAATTGATCGAAGGACGGGTGACTTTCGGCGAGACGCATCTGTTCGTCGGTTCGGGCTATATCGTCAGCGTCAGGCACGGCCCATCGACGTCCTACGCCGCCGTGCGCCAGCACTGGGAAAGCTGCCCGCATTCGCTGGCCAAGGGCGAGGATTTCGTCCTCTATGCCATTCTCGATTTCATCGTCGACAACTACATGCCCGTGCTCGAGCAGATCGAGGACGAGGTCGAGGCGATCGAGGACAGGGTTCTTCTGAAGCCGATGACCGGTCCTGACATCGAGCGGCTCTATATGCTGCGCCGCGATCTGCTGCGCCTGCGCAACGCGGCACTTCCGCTGGTGGAAGTCTGCCGCCGGTTGACCAGCGCCGACCTGCCGCAGATCCATTCAGCCATGCATCCGCTGTTCCGCGACGTGACCGACCACATCCGCACCGTCCAGGAAAAGATCGACAGTCTGCGCGAGGTGCTGGCCTTTGCCTTCGAGGCCAGCCTGCTGGTCGGTCAAAGCCAGGAAACGGCGATCTCGAAGAAACTCGCCTCCTGGGCGGCCATACTGGCGGTGCCGACGGCCTTCGCCGGCATCTACGGCATGAACTTCACCGACATGCCGGAACTGAAGATGGAATATGGCTACCCGATTGTGCTCGCCACCATCGCGGCGATCTGCGCGTTTCTCTACTGGCGGTTCCGCAAGAATGGGTGGCTGTGAGGGTAGGCAGTAGGGCAGTAGGGCAGTAGGGCAGTAGGGCAGTAGGGCAGTAGGGCAGTAGGGCAGTAGGGCAGTAGGGCAGTAGGGCAGTAGGGCAGTAGGTTGAGATAAGGCGCTCATCAGCGCGGCTCAAAACATATTGCCCTACTGCCTTACTGCCCTATTCCCTTCAGCGATTGCGTCTCCGCTCCGCCGCCGGCTGGAAGGCCACACGCGCGTGATACTTGCAATAAGGCCCCGTTTCGGCAGCCTCGTTGCCGCAGAAGTTGAAGTCTTCCGACAGCGGATCGCCGTTCGGCCATTTGCAGGTCCGCTCGGTCAGCTCGACGAGCTGCAGGTGCCGTGAGATCGGTACCACGACGTTCTCGACCGGACGGATATAGTGCCGCACCACCGGCTCGGCGTCGAATTGCGTCTGAAGGGCGGTCGCGCCGATCGATGTCGTGACGTGGCGGGCCGTGCTTGCGGCGCGCGCCACCGACTTCTGGACGGTCGAGCCCTGTGTGGCCTTCTTCTGGCGTGCCGGCGTTGCCGTTGCACGGCCGCGGCCCGACAGCTTCAGTCGATGCACCTTGCCGATGACGGCATTTCGGCTCACCCCTCCAAGCTGGGCAGCAATCTGGCTTGCGCTCAGACCCTCCGACCACAGTTTCCTGAGAAGTTCGACCCGCTCGTCAGTCCAGTTCATGAGACCGCGCTCCTGCTAACCGTGCGCAATCGGAATCCCTTCCCGACCCAGCAACCTTGCTGGGGCAGACACCACATATATCTGGTGATTAGGTCCGCCGCACGAAATCTAGTTATTTCTCGACTACAATTACCTTATGCGCTGACTCGGTGACAAGAGTCCCAAGTGCAACACGAATCGGTTTTTTCGGTTTTCCCCAACTTGCCCGGTCGCTCATGAGCCGGCGTCGAGTTAGGGGGCTTATCGCGTGCCACTACGCGACGTTTTCGTTGACTTCATGGCCGAAAAACACGATAAGCCGCACAAGGCCGCCGCTTTGGCGGCTTTTTTGATTTTCCGGTACCGGAGACGCATATAATGAGCGGTTCGGCGCTTTACGAGACCTTTGCTCGCGCTCCCCTGGCTTTCGACCATGGGGAAGGAACCTGGCTGGTTACCGACAAAGGCGAGCGATATCTCGATTTTGCCGGCGGCATCGCGGTCAATTCGCTCGGCCACAGCCATCCGCACCTGGTCGCGGCTCTCACCGAGCAGGCGGGAAAACTCTGGCACGTCTCCAATCTCTACGAGATTCCGGGACAGAGCCGGCTGGGCGAGCGCCTGGCCGACGCCACCTTTGCCGACAAGGTGTTCTTCACCAATTCCGGCGCCGAGGCGCTGGAATGCGCGATCAAGACGGCGCGGCGCTACCATTTCGTCAAGGGCCATCCCGAGCGCTTCCGCGTCATCACCTTCGAAGGCGCCTTCCATGGCCGCACGCTGGCCACCATCGCGGCCGGCGGCCAGTACAAATACCTCGAAGGCTTCGGCCCGAAGGTCGAAGGCTTCGACCAGGTCGGCTTCGACGACATCGATGCCGCCGAGAAGGCGATCACGCCGGAGACCGCCGCGATCCTGATCGAACCGGTGCAGGGCGAGGGCGGCATCCGCCCGGTTCCGACGCAGTCGCTGAAGCGGCTGCGGCAGCTTTGCGACCAGCACGGCCTGCTGTTGATCTATGACGAGGTCCAGTGCGGCATCGGCCGCACCGGCAAGCTGTTCGCGCATGAATGGTCAGGCGTGACGCCCGACATCATGGCGATCGCCAAGGGTATTGGCGGCGGCTTCCCGATGGGCGCCTGCCTGGCCACCGACGAGGCCGTGGTCGGTATGACGTCGGGCGTGCACGGCACCACCTTCGGCGGCAATCCGCTGGCCATGGCTGTCGGCAACGCCGTGCTCGATGTGGTGCTGGAGGACGGCTTCCTCGAGGATGTCCAGCGCAAGGCATTGCTGATGAAGCAGGGCCTGGCGGCGATCGCCGACGAATTCCCCGATGTCATTGAAGACATCAGGGGAACCGGGCTGATGCTTGGGCTCAAATGCGCCATGCCCAACACCAAGGTGAACATGGCGCTGCGTGACCAGCATTTGCTGGCGGTTCCGGCTGGTGACAACGTCATTCGCCTGCTACCACCGCTCACGGTCACCGACGCCGAGATCCACGAAGCGCTCAACCGCATCCGCGCCGGTGCCAAAGGCCTGGCGGATGCCATCGCCGTGGCCGCCGCGAAGTAATTCCGGAAAATTGCCGATGTCAGTTCGCCATTTCACCGATCTGTCCACCGTTTCCGAGGGCGACCTGCGCTTCATGCTGGACGACGCGGTGGTGCGAAAGGCGCGCCTCAAGGCCGGCGAGCGCACCAGGCCGCTCGAAGGCAAGGTTCTGGCGATGATCTTCGACAAGCCGTCAACGCGCACGCGCGTCTCCTTCGACGTCGGCATGCGCCAGCTTGGCGGCGAGACCATCATGCTGACCGGCACCGAAATGCAGCTCGGTCGCTCCGAAACCATAGCCGACACCGCCAAGGTGCTGTCGCGCTATGTCGATGCGATCATGATCCGCACCACTTCGCATGAGCGGCTGCTGGAGCTGACCGAGAATGCCACGGTTCCGGTGATCAACGGGCTGACCGACGACACCCATCCCTGCCAGCTGATGGCCGACATCATGACCTTCGAGGAGCATCGCGGTCCGGTGGCCGGCAAGACCATCGCCTGGACCGGCGACGGCAACAATGTGCTGCATTCGCTGCTCGAAGCCTCGGCGCGGTTCCGCTTCAACCTCAACGTCGCCGTGCCCGAAGGCAGCGAGCCGGCGCAGAAGCACATCGACTGGTCCAAGGCGCATGGCGGCAAGCTGCTCTTCACCCGCTCGCCCGAGGAAGCCGTCGACCAGGCCGACTGCGTCGTCACCGACTGCTGGGTGTCGATGGGCCAGGAGCATCGCGCCCGCGGCCACAACGTCTTCTCGCCCTATCAGGTCAATGCCAAGCTGATGGCGCATGCCAAACCGGACGCGCTGTTCATGCATTGCCTGCCGGCGCATCGCGGCGAAGAAGTGACCGACGAGGTTATCGACGGACCCCATTCGGTGGTCTTCGACGAGGCCGAGAACCGACTCCACGCCCAGAAGGCGGTGCTTGCCTGGTGTCTTGGGGCTTGAGGTGGCTTGGGCTTTGAAAGGTCTGGGCGCTTGATCTGCGGGGGCGCGATGCCTATCTGCGCCGCATCACGCAAATCAAGCGCGTTTGGACGCATGCACCCCAGGGGGCGGCATGGCCGCGCCCTGGAGCTTTGTCATGTTGGAAACGCATCAAGTGACTGAACATCACCCCAAACTCGGCGAGTTCGGCTATGCCGGCGACGACCATGTCGTCCCGTTCGAGGTCGGCCCGCTCGACGTGCGCGGCCGTACCGTCCAGCTCGGGCCGATGCTCGACGCCATCCTCAGCCGCCACGACTATCCCGAGCCGGTCGCCCGCCTGCTGGCGGAAGCCTGTGTGCTGACGGTGCTGCTCGGCACCTCGCTCAAATTCGAGGGCAAGTTCATCCTGCAGACCCGCACCGACGGGCCGGTCGACATGCTGGTGGCGGATTTTTCGACGCCGTCGGCGCTGCGCGCCTATGCGCGCTTCGATGCCGATCGGCTCGAGGCCTTGATCGCTGCAGGCGAAACGTCCCAGCAGACGCTGCTCGGCAGCGGCGTGCTGGCGCTGACCATCGACCAGGGCGCCCATACGCAGCGCTATCAAGGCATCGTCCAGCTCGATGGCGAAACGCTGGAAGATGCGGCGCGCACCTATTTCCGCCAGTCGGAGCAGATCCCGACGGATATCAGGCTGTCCGTGGCCAAGCTGTTGACGCCAGGCCCTGGCGGCGCGCGCGAACAATGGCGCGCCGGCGGCATCCTGGCGCAGTTCCTGCCGCAGTCGCCCGAACGCATGCGCATTCCGGACCTGCCGGGCGGCGACGGCGATCCGCGCGAGGAGATCCATGATCCGGCGGACAATTCCTGGCAGGAATTGCTGGCGCTGCTCGGCACGATCGAGCCGACCGAGCTGATCGACCCGACGATCGGCGCCGAACGGCTGCTCTATCGCCTGTTCCACGAGCATGGCGTGCGCGTCTTCGGCGGCGTTCCCGTCGCCGACCAGTGCTCATGCTCGCGCGACAAGATCCGCGGTATCCTCGAGGGCTTCTCCGCGCAGGAGATCAAGGACTCGACCGAGGACGGCGGCATCCATGTCGCCTGCGAATTCTGCTCGAAGCAGTACGACTTCGACCCGGCGGAATTCGCGGCGCAGTGAAGCTCCTTGCCTTCTCCCCGTTTCACGGGGAGAAGGTGCCCGAAGGGCGGATGAGGGGCGGCGCGAACTTCGGCGATTGGCCGCGCGCAGATCCCGTCATGGACGACATCTCAGGAAGGCTGGCGCCGCCCCTCATTGCCCTGCCGGGCGTTCGTCATTCGAAAAGCCAAGCAATTGGCTTTTCGTCCGCTGCGCGGACCATTCCTCAACTCCCGGTATAGTGACGGAGAGAAAGACGCTAATTTACCGTCCGCCTGGTTCCCGGCAGATCCAGCGAGAACGCTGGGATGGCGATGTCGAAGGTCTCGCCGCGCTTGTTGCGCATCGTGTAGTGCCCCACCATGATGCCTGACGGCGTCGAGAGCGGGCAGCCGGACGTGTACTGATAGCTGTCGCCGGGATTGAGTTCGGGCTGGTCGCCGACGACGCCCGGGCCGCGCACTTCCTCGACCCGGCCGGCGCCGTCTGTGATATGCCAATAGCGCGACAGAAGCTGCACGAATTCGTCCGACTGGTTGTCGATCGTTATCTGATAGCCCCAGACATAGCGGTTCTCCGAAGGATCCGAGCGATCCTCGAGGTAGAACGGCCTGACCTGCACTTCGATGTTGCGCGTGACGGCGCGGTACATAGGCGGCTCCAAAACAGTCCCATACCTTTCGGCGCTCCCGGCGAGCAGGTCAACGTGCGCGTCTTGTCGCGCCTGGCCTTGAAACGCAGGTGCCGGCAAAGAATGTCATTTAAGTGACACATGACAATGGTGGTGTGCACGAACCGGGCGACTCGGCGCTCTGTCGAACTGTTGAAAACGGCCATACACGGGCTGTCTCACCTGGAGTGACCAGATCTCGATGGAACTCACTCTCATAGCGGCCTCGCTTTCGACTGCTCTTATCCTTTCAAATGCCGCCAGCATCCTGCTCGCCGCGTCACAGCTGAAACGGCGCACCACGATCGCACGGCCAGCCGGCAAATCGCCGCCCGTGTCGGTCGTCATACCCTGGCGCGGCGTCGAGCCGTTCACGCAGGAGACGCTGGAGCGCGCCTTTTCGCTCGACTGGCCACGCTATGAGTTGATCTTCTGCGTTGCCCATGGAGACGACCCGGTGGTCAGGTTGATCCGCGCCGCCATTGACCGTTTCCCAAAAGTGCCGGCCCGGCTGTTGATCGGCGAAGACCGGTTCAGTGCCAATCCCAAGCTCAACAATTGCGCCAAGGGCTGGGAAGCCGCGCGGCACAACTGGGTCGTCCTGGCCGACTCCAACGTGCTGATGCCGAGAGACTACATCCAGCATTTGATGGCGGCTTGGCGGACGGATACCGGCCTTGTCTGCTCGACGCCGATCGGCTCGCGGCCGGAGGGCTTCTGGGCCGAGGTCGAATGCGCCTTCCTCAACACGCTGCAGGCCCGCTGGCAGTATGCCGGCGAGGCGCTCGGCCTTGGCTTTGCCCAGGGCAAGAGCATGCTATTGAACAAGCCGGTGCTGGATGCCAATGGCGGCATCCGCGCGCTGGCCGCCGAAGCCGCCGAGGACGCCGCCGCGACCAAGCTGGTGAGCGCGATTGGCCTGCGCGTCAATCTTGTCGCGGCACCCTTCGAGCAGCCGCTTGGCAGGCGCACGCTTGGCACGGTCTGGTCGCGCCAGGCCCGCTGGGCGCGTCTGCGCCGCGTCACCTTCCCGCTGTTCTTCACGCCGGAAATCCTGACCGGCGCGGTGGTGCCGCTGGCATTTGCGCTGCTTGCGGCAGCCAGCGCCGGTGTCAGCCTGCTGCTGACGGCCATCGCCGTGCTGGCGGCCTTCTACCTTCCGGAATGCGCCCTGGCCTGGTCCAAGGGCTGGCACCTGTCGCCGCGCACGGTCGCGGCGATGATCGCGCGGGACTTGATGTTGCCAGCCATGTGGGCACGCGGCTGGCTCGGCGGCGCGGTCGACTGGCGCGGCAATGCAATGACCATCGGCACCAAGGCTACGGAGCTGGAAGAGGCTTCGTCGCGCGCCTGAAAGCCAAAGACATCTACTATTTTGCCGCTTTCAGCGCCTGCGCGATGTCTTCCAGCAGGTCGTCGGCGTCCTCCAGGCCGACCGACAGCCTGAGCGTGCCCGGTCCGATGCCGAGTTCGGCGCGCGCCTCTTCGCTCAAATTCTTGTGCGTCGTCGTCGCCGGATGGGTGATCAGGCTCTTGGCATCGCCGAGATTGTTGGAGATCAGCACGATGTCGAGCGCGTTCTGCAAGGCGAAGGCCGCCTGCTTGCCGCCCTTGACGTCGAGGCAGATCAGCGTCGAGCCGCCCGACATCTGCTTCTTGACGATCTCAGCCTGCGGATGGTCGGCCCGGCCGGGATAGATGACGCGGGCGATCTGCGGTTGCTCGGCCAGGAAATCGGCGATCTTGCCGGCGCTTTCCGTCTGCTGGCGCACGCGCAGCGGCAGCGTCTCCAGGCCCTTCAGCAGCGTCCAGGCGTTGAAGGGCGACAGGCTGGGGCCGGTGTGGCGGAAATAGTCGTGCAAATTCTCGTCGATCCATTTCTTGTCCGACAGGATGACGCCGCCGAGACAGCGGCCCTGGCCGTCGATGTGCTTGGTCGCCGAATAGACGACGATATGCGCGCCGAGCTGCAACGGCTTCTGCTGCAAAGGCGTGGCGAAGACATTGTCGACGACAAGCCGCGCGCTGATCGAGTTGGCCAGCGACGCGACGGCGGCGATGTCGACCACTTCCAATGTCGGATTGGTCGGGCTCTCCAGGAAAAACAGCTTGGTGTTGGGTCTGACCGCCTTTTCCCAGTTGGCGATGTCGGTGCCGTCGACCAGTGTCGCCTCGATGCCGTAGCGCGGCGCCAGGGTCTCGACAACCCAGCGGCAGGAGCCGAACAGCGCGCGCGCCGCCACGATGTGGTCACCGGCCTTGACGCTGCACAGAAGGGCCGCCGTCACCGCGGCCATGCCCGATGCCGTGGCGCGTGCGTCTTCGGCGCCTTCCAGCGCGCACATGCGCTTTTCGAACATGTCGACGGTCGGATTGGCGTAGCGCGAATAGATGAAACCGGGTTCCTCGCCCTTGAAACGGGCTTCCGCCGCCTGCGCCGTTTCGTAGACATAGCCCTGGGTCAGGTACATCGCCTCCGAGGTCTCGCCGAAGCCGGAACGCAGGGTTCCGCTATGAACGAGGGCTGTCTGAGGCTTCCAGTTGCGCTTGTTGCTGCTCATCGCTTTTGTTTCCAGACACAAAAAAACCGGTCACGAAAGTCGCAACCGGTCCATACGGCCTCACGGCCAACGGTCCTTTAGCGACTTGTTTAACGTGGCTGCAAGCCGACCGGCCAAATCACCACGGGATAACGATCCTTTAGACCCGTACCACGCTTGCGTCAATTGCCGGCTTCATTAAGAGGTTTGTACCAAGCAGGTTTCGCAAAAGTGTCCCACGGTTTGCGACAAGAACCTGCGCCAAGAAATGGTCGCCCAGGAGCGAAGCTTTGCGGCAGACAGGCATTCTTCCCGATCAGGACATCGCGGCGCTGTTCCAGTCCGGTGCGCTGAAGTCGCGACGTGCTCTTGATCCCGACCAGATCCAGCCGGCCAGCCTTGATCTCAGGCTCGGCGACAAGGCCTGGCGGGTGCGCGCGTCCTTCCTGCCGGGTCCCAACCATAAGGTTTCGGAAAAGCTCGACAGGCTGAAGCTGCACGAGATCAATCTGGCCGAAGGCGCGGTGCTGGAGACTGGCTGCGTCTACATCGTGCCGCTGCTCGAAAGCCTTGCCTTGCCGGCAGAGATTTCCGCTTCGGCCAACCCGAAGAGCTCGACCGGGCGGCTCGACATCTTCACCCGTGTCATGACCGACCGCGGCCACGAGTTCGACAAGATCGCCGTCGGCTACAACGGTCCGCTCTATCTCGAGGTCAGCCCGCGCACTTTCCCGATCGTCGTGCGCACCGGCTCGCGCCTGTCGCAGATCCGCTTCCGCACCGGCAACGCTTTGCTCGCCGAAGCCGAACTCAATGAATTGCATCGCGCGCAGATGCTGGTCGCCACCGAACCGCCGAATATTTCGGGCGGCGGCATCGCGCTGTCGATCGATCTCAACGGCGACAGTGACGGGCTGGTCGGCTATCGCGGCAAGCACCACACCGGTCTTGTCGATGTCGACAAGCGCGCCGCGCAGGATGTCGTCGATTTCTGGGAACCGATCCACAAGAGCGGCGCCGGCGAGCTGGTGCTTGACCCCGACGAATTCTACATCCTCGTCAGCCAGGAAGCGGTGCATGTGCCACCACTCTACGCCGCCGAGATGACGCCTTTCGATCCGCTGGTCGGTGAATTCCGCGTCCACTATGCCGGCTTCTTCGATCCGGGTTTCGGCCATTCGGCGGCTGGTGGCACCGGCAGCCGGGCGGTGCTTGAGGTGCGCAGCCACGAAGTGCCGTTCATCCTCGACCATGGCCAGATCGTCGGCCGGCTGGTCTACGAGCACATGCTGAAACGGCCGCAGTCGCTCTACGGCACGGATCTCGGCTCCAACTACCAGGCACAGGGCCTGAAGCTCTCCAAGCACTTCCGCGCCGCACGCTGAGCGCCGATTGCCGCCGGGCAAGATACTTGCCTGCGCCGGGAGAGGCGATCACCGACCTGACCAACGGCCGGCTTGATGCCGTGATTTCGGACAAGTTCGTGCTGGTGGACTGGCTGAAGAAGTCGAGCGACGGCTGCTGCAAGCTGGTCGGCGACGTCAAGGGCACCGAAACGCAAGCCGGCATTGCCGTGCGCCTCGACGACACCGCCCCTGCGCGACTAGCTAAACGCAGCCATCGATGCGCTCGTCGCCGACGGCACCTACTAGAAGATCCAGGCCAAGTATTTCGACTTCGATATTTATTGAGAAGCTGCCAATATCTCCCCCCTCGTGGGGGACATGCCCGGCAGGGCAGAGGGAGGCGCAAGGATCGCGACCTCTCCTAAGAGCGTCAGGAATAGCGGAAGGCACAGTTGCTTCCATTGCTACGCTGGCGGGACAACGCCCCCCCTCTGGCCTGCCGGCCATCTCCCCAAGAAGCGGGGAGATCACGCTCTCAAAGCGCCTTCACCGCCACCTTCACCGGCTTTTCGATCTCGAGCGGGTTGCGCAGCGGCAGTCCGAAATCGCCGGCCTCGATTTCGAACACATCGCCGGCCTCGGTCTTGACGCCGTCGGCGAAGGACAGCGTCGCGGTGCCGAACATATGCACATGCACGTCACCGGGCTGGCGGAACGCCGAATATTTGAAGTGATGGTGTTCGAGATTGGCGATGGTGTGCGACATGTTCGCTTCGCCCGACAGGAACGGCTTTTCCCACAGCGTCTTGCCGTCGCGCACGATGCGCGAGGTGCCGCGGATGTCGGAAGGCAGGTCGCCGATCAGGATCTCGGGCCCGAACGAGGCGTTGCGCAGCTTGGAATGGGCGAGGAAGAGATAGTTCACCCGCTCGGTCACATGGTCGGAAAACTCGTTCGACAGCGTGAAGCCGACGCGGAAGGCGGCACCGTCGTCGCCGATGACATAGATGCCGGCGATTTCGGGTTCCTCGCCGGCGTCCTTGGCGAAGGCCGGTGACATGAGCGCGGCACCCGGCGCCACGGCCATCGTGCCGTTGCCCTTGTAGAACCATTCCGGCTGCACGCCGACCTGGCCCTTGGCGGGCTTGCCGCCCTCCAGACCCATGCGGAACATCTTCATGGAATCGGTGAGCTGCTCCTCGCCATCGGCGCTGAGCTTCTTGTGCATGGAATCGCGCGTTGCGGCCGAGCCGAGATGCGTCAGGCCGGTGCCGGTGAGATGCAGGTGCGCCGGATCGGGGTGATTGATCGGCGACAACAGCCGCCCCTTCTTGTAGGCGGCATCGAGATCGACCGTCTCGCCGAGCCCCTTGCGCTCGATCAGGGTGGCGAGGCCGACGCCGGTGCGGGCCGCCTCCATCGCCAGCGAATAGACGCTGCGGGCGCCGTTGATGATCCGGGTCTTGCCGCCATTGCGGGCAACGACGCGGATGGTCTCGGCGTCATCGAGAATCTGCGAGATCAGCATGATCAATCCTCTCTCATGTGCCTTGGCATGGCTGCCGCCGCGGCAAACCTTCCCAAGCGCGGCTGGGACGTCGCCCATGCCACGGGTGAAATTCTCCGTTCGGATTGCGCTCGCGGGGCTTGGTTCCTTGAGGGAACTTCTTCGTGCCTGCTGGTTGCCGGCAGCGCCGCGATGTGACCCGTATGCCTTCCTCGTTGCCTCGCCGGAGCGGTTCGGCCCGCTCCCGGTATTTTGTTTCAGGCCTTGTTCTTGTTGTAGACGTCGAAGATCACGGCGCCGAGCAGCACGAGGCCTTTGACCACCTGCTGCCAGTCGACGTTGACGCCCATGATCGACATGCCGTTGTTCATCACGCCCATGATGAAGCCGCCGACCACGGCGCCGATGACCTGGCCGACGCCGCCCATTGCCGAGGCGCCGCCGATGAAGACGGCGGCGATGACGTCGAGCTCCGAGCCCAGACCCGCCGCCGGCACGGCCTGGCCGAGACGCGCCGCGATGATCAGGCCTCCCAGCGCTGACAGCACACCCATATTGATGAACACCAGCAGCGTCAGCCGCTCGGTGTTGATGCCCGACAGCTGCGCCGCCTTGGGATTGCCGCCCATGGCATAGATGCGACGGCCGATCGTCATGCGCTTGGTGACGAAGACGAACAGCGAGATCAGCACGCCCATGACGAGCAGCACCACCGGCAGGCCCCGGTAGCTGGCGAATTCATAGACAAGGAACAGCGCCAGCGCGCTGGCGACCAGCGTCTTGACGACGAACAGGGGGAACGGCTCGGCCTCATAGCCATGGCGTTCGCGCTTGCGTCGCGTCCTCACCCCGAAATAGGCATAGGCAACCACCGCGATGAGGCCGAGCACGATCGTCGTCATGTGCAGCGTCAGGCCGCTGCCGATGATGGTCTTGCCGGCGGCATTCACCGTCGGCGGGATCAGCGTCAGCGGGCCGATCAAGTCCGGGATGAAGCCGGAGCTCAGTGCCTTGAAGTCGTCGGGAAGTGGGCCCACCGAGGACCCGCCGCCCAGCAGCGCCTGGCAGATGCCGCGGAAGATCAGCATGCCCGCAAGCGTCACGATGAAGCTCGGTATCCGGTGATAGGCGATCCAATAGCCTTGCGCCGCGCCGATCAGGCCGCCCACGATGAGGCAGACGATCGAAACCACCAGCGGATTGCTGAGCGGTCCGAGTTGCCAGATGACCATCATGTTGGCCGCCAGCGCGCCGATGAAACCGGCGACCGACCCGACGCTGAGGTCGATATAGCCGGAAACGATGACCAGCAGCATACCGAGCGCCATCACGATGATGAACGAATTCTGCTGCACAAGATTGCTGAGGTTGACCGGCTTGAACAGCGTTCCAGACGTGGTGAACTGGAAGAACAGCATGATGACGATCAGCGCGATGATCAGGCCGTATTCGCGCAGGTTCGTCGTCAGCGCCGAGACGGCAATGCGTGGACGCTGTTCTTCGGCGACATTGCCCTGCGGGGCGGGGGCGCTTTCGGTGCTCATGCTGCTTTTCCTTCTCCCCGAACGATGGCACGCATTATTTTTTCCTGGCTTGCGTCCGCCGCGGGCATTTCGCCGACGATGCGGCCTTCGTTCATGACGTAGATGCGGTCGGTGATGCCGAGCAATTCCGGCATTTCCGACGAGATGACCACGATTGCCTTACCCTCCGAGGCCAGACGCGCGATGATCGTGTAGATTTCGTACTTCGCGCCGACATCGATGCCGCGCGTCGGCTCGTCGAGGATCAGAACCTCCGGGTCGGCGAACAGCCATTTCGACAACACCACCTTCTGCTGGTTGCCGCCGGAAAGATTGCCCGTCATCTGATAGACGCTCGAAGCACGGATATTGGTCTTCTTGCGATAATCATTGGCAACGGCGAGTTCGCGCAAATCGTCGATCACGCTGTGACGCGACACGCCACCGAGATTGGCAAGCGTTATGTTGTGCTTGATATGGTCGATCAGGTTGAGACCGTAAGTCTTGCGGTCCTCGGTCACGTAGGCGATGCCATGTTCGACCGCCTTGCTCACGGACGAGACATCGATCGGCTTGCCCTTGAGCTGAACCTCGCCGGTGATGCGACGGCCATAGGAGCGGCCGAACAGGCTCATGGCGAATTCGGTGCGGCCGGCGCCCATCAGCCCGGCAATGCCGACCACCTCGCCCTTGCGCACGTTGATGTCTATGCCTTTGATCACCTGCCGCTCGGCATGGATCGGGTGATAGACCGACCAGTTCTTCACTTCGAATACGACATCGCCAATGTTGGGCTCGCGCGGCGGATAGCGGTCGTCTAGCGAACGGCCGACCATCGAGGTGATGATCCGGTCCTCCGAAATGTCCTGCCTGGCCAGCGTCTCGATGGTGCGCCCGTCACGGATGACCGTAACCTTGTCGGCGACCCGGTTCACCTCGTTGAGCTTGTGCGAGATCAGGATCGAGGTCATGCCCTGGCGCTTGAATTCGAGCAGAAGGTCGAGCAGAGCCTGGCTGTCCTTCTCGCTGAGCGACGCGGTCGGCTCGTCGAGGATCAGCAGCTTGACTTCCTTGCTCAGCGCCTTGGCGATCTCGACCAGCTGCTGCTTGCCGACGCCGATATTGGTGATCAGTGTCTTGGGGTCCTCCTTGAGGCCCACCTTCTTCAACAGCGCGCTGGTGCGCGCCTCGTTGGCGTCCCAGTCGATCACACCGAATTTGGCGTGTTCGTTGCCGAGGAAGATGTTTTCGGCAATCGACAGCATCGGCACCAGGGCAAGCTCCTGATGGATGATGACGATGCCCTTGTGTTCGCTGTCATGGATGCCTTTGAACTGGCATTCCTGGCCTTGAAAAATGATCTGGCCGTCGTAGGTGCCTGCGGGATAGACGCCCGACAGCACTTTCATCAGCGTCGACTTGCCGGCGCCGTTCTCGCCGACCACGGCGTGGATCTCGCCTTCCTGGACGCTGAGATTGACGTTCGACAACGCCTTCACGCCGGGGAACGTCTTGGTGATGTCGCGCATCTCCAAAATCGTCGATGTCATCAGGGCAAGCTCCTAGACTTTCTTGTTTTTACGCAATTCCCAGGGGCGCTACGCTTTGGAAAACCGCTACGCAATTTTCCTGGAATTGCTCTAGGCCGGCAGAAACAATACCGGGGTCGCTTGTGAACGAAAAGGGGCCCTGCGTCACGCAGGACCCCCAACTTTATAACAGAGATTACTTCAGGTCTTCGGCCTTGATGTAGCCGGAGTCGACGACCAGCTTCTGGTAGTTCGACTTGTCGACTTCATGCGGCGTCAGCAGGATCGAGGGAACGACCTTGACGTCGTTGTTGTAGGTCTTTTCGTCGAGGCCATCCGGCTTGCCGCCCGACAGCACCTTGTCGACCAGGCCGACTGTGGCCTTGGCCAGGTCGCGCGTGTCCTTGAACACGGTCGAGTACTGTTCGCCCGTGATGATCAGCTTGACCGAGGCGGTCTCGGCGTCCTGACCGGTCACGATCGGCCAGGGCTGAGCGGCCGTGCCGTAGCCCACGGCGCGCAGCGAGGCGGTGATGCCGCGCGACAGGCCGTCATAGGGCGACAGAACGCCATCGACGCGGCTGCCGTCCGAGTAGTTGGCCGACAGCAGATTGTCCATGCGCGCCTGGGCGGTGGCGGCGAGCCAGCGCAGCGTGCCGACCTTGTCCATGCCCATCTGGCCGGACTTGATCTTGATCGAGCCGTCGTCGATCAGCGGCTGCAGGACGGAAATCGCGCCGTTGTAGAAGAAGAAGGCGTTGTTGTCGTCGGGCGAGCCGCCGAACAGTTCGACGTTCCACGGCTTGGTGTTCGGGAAGCGTTCCTTGAGGCCCTTGACCAGCGAATTCGCCTGGATCACGCCGACGCCGAAATTGTCGAAGGTGGTGTAGTAGTCGACATTCTTGGTCTTCTTGATCAGGCGGTCATAGGCGACGACGACGACGCCCGCGTCAGCGGCCTTCTGCAGCGCATCCGAGAGCGTGGTGCCGTCGATCGAGGCGATGATCAGCGCCTTCGGGCCTTTGGTGATTTCGTTTTCCAGCTGGCTGAGCTGGTTGGGGATGTCGTCCTGCGCATACTGCAGGTCGACGGTGTAGCCGAGAGCCTCGAGCTGGGATTTGACGGCGTCGCCGTCATTGATCCAGCGCTGCGAAGTCTTGGTCGGCATCAGCACGCCGACGAGACCCTTGTCGGCCGCGTGCGCCGAATAGGTCATGGCAGCGATGCCAAGCGCCGCGACTGCGGCCAGTGTCTTGATGATTTTCACGTAACTCTCCCTGGTTGATGGACGCAGACCCCGGGGGTCGCGGGCCGCGCAATCGTGCAGAAGCGCCAAGGCACTGCTGCCGTCATATCGATCTCCGGTATCCTCCCATGGCCCCGAGCCGCTGATTTCAATCGATACGATTTTATCGTCGGCGACCGTTGCGTCTCGGAACGGGCTGACGTTGCCGCCCTTTTGCCATAACTGTCAAATGCGATCTTTGATGGTTGCTATACCGCAGGTGGTATATGTTATGACGTGTGGCGGGTGGCTGGCAGACGCCAGCGGGGCCGCGAGCAGAGGCAAGGAAAAACCATGGCGGCGTTACGGAATCCGGCTGCGGGTTCAAATGGTTACAACGAGACTCCAGGCGATGGCGAAACCCTGCTGCGCAGCGGTCTCAGCCTGCGCCATATGCGCATGATCGTCGCGCTCGACGATCATGGCCGGGTGAGCGCGGCGGCGCAGGTCATGAACATTTCGCAGCCTGCGGCATCGCGCATGATCGCCGAGATGGAGGCGGTGCTCGAGGTCAAGCTGTGCGAGAGGCTGCCGCGCGGCATCACGCTGACGCCCTACGGCAAGGCGCTGGCCAGGCGTGCGCGTTCGATCCTGCTGGAGATGCGCGAGGTCGATCGCGAGATTTCCGAGCTCAAGGCAGGCAAGGGCGGTTCGGTGTTTCTCGGTGCCGTTACGGCGCCGGCGATCGAACTGGCGGTGCCGGCGATTCGCGAAATCCGCCGCATCTATCCACGCATCGAGATCACCATGCAGGTCGAGACCTCCAATGTGCTGGCGCGCGAGCTGATCGCCACGCGCCACGATTTCATCATTGCGCGCATCCCCGACGATCTCAATCCGCGGCTGTTCGAATCGCGTGTCATCGGTGTCGAGAAAGCCTGCCTGATCGTGCGTCGGGGCCACCCGCTGACCATGGGCAGCGTGGTGCGGCTGGAAGACACCGCCGCTTATGACTGGGTTTTCCAGTCGGGCGGCTCGCCCTTGCGTCAGGCAATGGAGAGCAATTTCCTCAACCGCAACATCGCGCTGCCGGACCGGATCCTCAACACCAGTTCGCTGCTCCTCACGCTGGTCATGGTCGCGCAGTCCGATGCCATCGCGCCGGTCTCGGTGCAGGTGGCGAAATTCATCCAGAATCCCGACGGACTCGCCGGCGCCATCGACGTCGTCCAGACCGAATTCGACATCGAAGTCAGGCCCTACAGCCTGATCACGGTCAGGAATCGCGCGCTGTCACCCGCCGCCAAGATGCTGCACGACTTCATCCTGCGCGAAGTGGGGTGATGGAACAAGAAGTGCAGTCGCGCGTTCAGCCAAATCGGCATGCTCGCTGGAGCCCGTTTTGGGCGAGGGAACGAGGTGCCGGTGTCAACAACTCGGGAGGTTTTGATGGAACGTCGGTTGTTTCTCACTGGAATGCTAGGCGTTGCGGGGGCCGCGGCGTTTGCGAGCCTAGCCGGACCCGGCCGCGCGGTTGCCGGCGTTCCCCAGGGCAATGGAATTCTCGATGAGCTGGACAAGCAGGATGCGGCTGTCTTGGAAGGCGATGACGGCGTCGAAGTCGAGCAGGTCTCCCACCGTCGTTGGCATCATCGCTACGACGGAGATCGCTATTATGGAGGCAGACGGCGCCGTCGCGGCTGGAGACGGGTTTGCCGTCGCTACTGGCGCCATGGCCGCCGTCATGTGCGTTGCTGGCGCGAGCGCGTGTGGCTCGGGGTCTGGCTGTGACGAACCGTTGACGAAAGGCCGGCCACCGCGGCGTGGATGCGCTCGCGGATGGCGGCCGAACGGCTTACATAGCGCTTGACGATCAACGACCTCGTCTCAAGCCATCATCCAGGCGATCTCTCGCTCGCGTAGGCCGACGAGACAGAACTCGGTCGCCGCGGGGCGCGCAGGTCATGGAAATGCAGGTCGCCGTCCGGCCAAGTCGCCGGGAGTTGAACCCGTCCTGACATTCGCCGGCATGTTGACACTGACGCACAATGGCATTTCGCTGATTGTCGCAGGCGTTTATGGGAAGCTTAAGGGTTCCGCCGCTCACATTCCGGCCAGCGCCAGCCCTAACTGGTCAGCGCCATCCGAGTTCGACGTTGCTTATCGGCCTTGCCGCAATCCGCTCTTTCAACGCGCCAATCCTCATCGCCAATTCTGGCGAAAAGCGCTCGTGTGTCTCAGCGACGATCAGGTCTATTTTTGTCTCCACCCCAGCATCAAGAATAGCCTCCAACACCTCAGCCTCTGTTCCTTCGATGTCGAGTTTAAGGATGGAAACCTTCTGCGGCAGTGCATTGATGTAGGCCACAAGGTCAACAACTTCGACGCTCGTTGTGGCTTCATCGTGCACGTTGCGCCGATCAAGCGATGACCATTCTGTTTGATAGATGGCACCTGTTCTGACGGCTGCGGTTTGAAAGAAAGGTGCGTGGCCGGCTCTCGCGCCGACCGCCTTGTTTTCGATGGTCACCTTGTCGTTGCCGGAGAACCTTCTTTGAAGAATCGCCAGCGCTGTCGGGTCCGGCTCAAATGCGATCACTCGCATGCCCTGGCCTACGAAATATGCCGTTACATCGCCGACATTGGCACCGGCATCGATAATGAGGGAATTGGCCGGCAGGCGCCGCATCAGAGATATGAGCTTGAAGCACGCCCGATTAAACGAATGGCGGCTACGGCGCTTGTATTTCCTGTAGGCATGCCACCTCAACCACATTTCAAAAAAGCTGCTTGGAAATGCAAACATAGTCGTAAGCTACCGGTTTTATCTGGGGTAAACTGACGGGCCGCCTAGGCGCACAGCGTCAACTTTCTCTGTCGACAGGAAATTCCTGTTACGCAAGTACCAGAAAATGCGCGTCGCCTCTGAGTGGATCCTGTCGGCCATTCGCTTGTTTACATGGGGTCTGGGCGTAAGCTGGATCAAGCTCAAAGGTTTCTCCGTCCCAACGAAAACTGCTTGGGCACAGAGAGCCGGCATCAATTGGTAGATCGTGTTGCGCGCGGCAGTCATCTGATTTGGGCTGAAAAGGGCGACATCGACTGGCGCCTTAAAGCGTCCCGTGTTTCTGAACAGGCTGTGGGCGGCTCTTTTGGAAATCACGTAGCCGCACGAACCTAAGTGTTGCCCGAGAAGCCGCCTTGCTGAGTACCCGTTTCTGACGGGAACATGCCGGCTCCCAAGCCTCACTCGGCTGAAGAATGTTTCCAGCTTGATGATATCAGCGCCTGGCGGGATCCAGGTATCATCGGCCAGAACGCCGCCAGCGTCGTGGCTAAAAACAACGTCGTCCTCGAAGATCGCGCCATATTGGTCGGGACCATCCGCGATGGCCTTCCAGCAGCGGCGGTGACTGAGAAAGCAACAGATTTCCGTTTCGGTTAGCGGCGGGGAGGTAAACGGAACCCCGTTCATGGCGTCGACACCAGCGACGCGCTCGAAATCAATCCCAATACGAGAAAATTCCGCTGTAGCCGCGGCCAGCCGATCAACAGATCGGTCAAGATTAATGACCAAACATTTCATTGTCGCCCCCGCGACCTAAAAATAAATTATCGATAGCCTATACTGTAGCTATTCCAGGCGGCCCACCAATTGGGCAGCAATAGCAGCATAGATATGAGAGCACCAGTCAAGCCCCTTACAATTTCACCCTGCCTTCCTCCAACATGTGCAAAAGCTGTGAGGAAGGCACTGGCTGGCCCCAAATCAGCCCCACGATAAAGAACAGACGGGGACCGATCGTGTAAAACTCGGTGTAAAACGGCTCAATTTGATAGGTCGTAAAATCAGGGTCAAAACCCTTGGACACAAGCTGGAGCGGGTAGCGGGAATCGAACCCGCGCGTTCAGCTTGGGAAGCTGACAGGCTACCATTACATCATACCCGCGCGTGCCCTCGTTACCATGAGGTTCGGCCTTCGGGCAATCGCAAAGCGATGCCTCGAACAAACGCTTTCACGCTTCCCTCGGCGCTGGCCGCGATTCCTATTTTGCCTTGGCGACCTTGTTGCTGGCGGCGAAGCTTGGCCAGTATTTCGAGATGGCGAGCGTCGCGCCGGCGGACGAGAAATGACCGTAGTCGAAGTAGAGGAACTGCCTGGTTCCCGCGTCGGCATAGGAGCAGCCGGCGCCGTCGCACAGATAGGCCAGCGGGTCGATGAAAGTTGCCCCTTTGACGAAGGGCAGCACCTGCTTGTTGATGTCCGGATCCATCGCCATCGGCCAGGATGTGTTCGCGACGTGCTCGCGTCTTGCGAAGAAAGCGATTTTCTGGACGTCGGCGATGAACTCCGGAGACTGGCCGATGACATAGACCTTGACGCCCATGTCGCGCAGCCGGTCGACTGTCTTCTGCAGGCCGTCGAAGCCCCTTGCCTGGTAGTCGGTCCATCGGCCGCTCAGGATCACCGCCTGGATGTTGGCATCGCGGATGATCGACAGCGCCCGCTCGTTGAAGCGCGTGCAGGCCGGCCGGGCATAGGAGAAGTAGCTCAGATTGGGCGGGCAGCCGGCATAGGTGTACTGGATGACGTTGGCCTGGATTTTTTCAGCATTGGCTTCCAGCCCCGACACATAGTGCGCGGCGAAGGAATCGCCCCACAGCAGCACATTGGTGGGAAAGCCATGCGTTCGGGTGCAGTCGGCCAGGTTCCAGTTGTCGATCCGGCTCGCGCCCTCGTTGAAACAGACGCCGTTGCGCCAGTCACCCACCAGCACCCGTTCCGTCGAGAAGTCCGGGAACCGTTGCGGAAAGCCCTTGCCCAGCGCGCCGGCCAGGCCGCCGACGCACAGCAGGGCGATCGCCGTCGCCGAGAAGGCGAAAATGGGCAGAGGGGCCGTGAAGGCCCGCTTCTGGCGGAAGGGCTGCTCGACATATTTCCACGAGAATGTCGCCAGCGCGACGCTGGCCACGATCATCGCCATGATCGTCGGTACGCCGATGGCCTTGAGCGAGAGATAGTGGACGAACGAATTGATCGGCCAGTGAACGAGGTAGAGCGAATAGGAGATAAGGCCGATCCAGACCAGCGGGGTGAGCTGCAGCACCTGCGTGGCGACAGGGACCGGCCTGTCCGCATGGGGCTGGCCCGCATAGATGAGCAGCGCCGTTCCGATGCAGGGAAACAGGGCATTGTAGCCCGGAAACGGATCGCTCTCCGAAATCGTCAGGAAGCCGTAGGCGATCAGGCCGAAACCGGCCAGCCCGATCAGTTCCGTCAGCGGACGGCTGGCAAGCGCCGGCGGCCTTCGCAGCATCAGCATGGCGCCCAGCGCCAGTTCCCAGACGCGCGTCGGCAAGAGGTAGAAGCCGGCGGTCGGCGCCAGCGTGGTTGCCATGACCGCCAGGGCAAAGCTGCCGATGGCGATCGGCAGCAATATCGTCAGCCAGCGCTTCGAGGCGTATCGGTAGATCAGATACACCAGGATCGGCGCGAAGATGTAATACTGCTCCTCGACCGACAGCGACCATGTGTGCAGCAGCGGCCGCAGTTCCGCGTCGATGGAGAAATAGTTGGTCGTTTTCCAGAAATAGATGTTCGACCAGAAGGTCGAGGCCGCGATCACGCTGAGGCTGTACTCGTGGAGATCCGAGGGCAGCAGGATGAACCAGGCGGCGATGCTGGCAAGCACGATGACGAAGGTCAGGGCCGGCAGGATGCGCCGCGCGCGGCGCCAGTAAAAGCGGCCGATCGAGACCTGGCCGCGCTCGAGATCGTCGAGCAGGCTGCCGCTGATCAGATAGCCCGATATGACGAAGAAGATGTCGACGCCGGTGAAACCGCCGGGAATGGCCGATACGCCGAAATGGAAGAGTACGACGGGCAGCACTGCAATGGCCCGCAGGCCATCAATATCGCGCCTGTAGTTCATTCGGCCGGTCCGTAGGCCGCGGCCCGTGGCAGCCGTGCGGCGGAACCTGACATGCTCCTCATGCGGCGATGTCCCCGTCGTTCGAAAAATCGTGGCTCGTGGGTTTCACGGACTGTGCTCTGCAGCATAAGTTTGCTGCACTGCAATATCCGTGTCAAGCCGGATGCCAGACCTTCGAGCGCTGACGAAACCGTTCGGACGCTGTAAATCAGGCGCCGGGAGGCAGGTAGATCACGGCATCGTCGTCCGCATAGGCCCGTTTCCAGCCCAACTCCGCGAAGAAGGGGATGCGGGTGTCGTCGGCCGTAAGCAGAGCCCAGCCGATGGCGTATTTCTTCAACTGGGCCTCGAGCAGCGGTTTTCCGTCGCTGTGTCCCGTCGCGTCGTCGGCTTTCGTGAAGCCGCCCAGGAACAGCTGGTCCGTCCTCCCGTCGACATAGGTCTTGATGCCATGGAAAATCAGCGTGCCGCCGAAATTGTAGGAATTCAGCACGTTGCCGGAAAGCTGGTGATCCCTTGCATATGCCAGCGCACCGCTGGCCGCTGTCTTCGGGCTTGGCGCAACCTGGTAGGCATTGCCGAGGATGAAGACCGCGCCGACCAGCAGGACAGCCATCGCGCCGCAGATCGCGTAGAACCGGCTGGCGAGGAGCTTTTCCAGTCCGTCACGCTTATCCGCGAGCCAGGTCGTGGTCGAGAGCGAGGGGTATTGCCGGGCGACCTCGACCGCGATCACCAGGGGGATCAGCAGGAAGGGCAGGTAGACGAACCGCAAATGGGCGAGATAGACATGCAAGGTGAAGACGATGAACAACGCCTTGGCCCAGCCGATCCGCAGCCGCGATATCAAAAGTCCGAAAAGCGCCAGCAACATCGCCGCTTCCTGGAAGATCTGCTCCTGGGCATTGAACGCCCGCCACTCCAGGATGAGTGGCACCGCCTCGTTGCCATAGGCCACGGTGAACGTCGCCAGTATGGCTTTCACCCCATAGGGATGCATCAGGCTGACCAGGGGGCAGAGCAGGCCGAAAACGACCCATTTTGCCAGCAAGGCCGGTTTCGACAGGCCCGAACGCGCCAGCAGATCGAGCCCGGCAAAGGCAGCGATGACGAAGCTCAGGGTGAACGTGGCATGCAGGTTGGCCCATAAGACGACAAGCGTGAGGAGCCACAGCGGCGGGGCCCTCTCTTCTTGTGCGGCGCGAAACAGCATTGCCGTCCAGACGACGATGATCGGCAAGGTGAAGACATGCGGGCGCGCCGTATAGATCGGGGCGATCAGGAAAGCCGCGGCGAAGGCCAGCGCTATCGCCAGTATCGGCTTCAGCCATGCGCTGAGGAACCATCCCGTCAGGAAGACGGTGAGGCCGACCGTGGCGATGATCAGTGTGACGACGCCATTCCAGCCGCCCGCGCGATAGGCGAGGCCCAGAAGCAGCTGTCCCAGCCATTCCTTGGCGATCCAGGGTTGGCCGCCGAATGTATAGGAATAGGGGTCGACGACGGGAAACGTCCGGTTTCCCAGAAAGTCCAGTCCGACCTTCACTTGCCACCAGCTGTCGGGATCCTGAAGCATCGCGCTGGCAAAAGTGGCGAGCAGATAGGCCACCAGGCAGGCGCAGAGAAGGCAGAGCATCAGCCTGATGCGTAGCGCGTCCCCGAGCGACGGCGTCGCCGTCGCTATTGCAGCGGCCTGGTTCATGTCGCGGCTCCGAGCGACGGCGTCGCCGTCGCTATTGCTGTGGCCTGGTTCATGTCGCGGTTCCTGGCCATTTCGCGGCGTCGGAGGCATCCGCGCCGCCAACGAAGACGAACCGGGCCGAGCCGACATAGAAGATCACCGAGTAGAGGCAATTTCCCGCCAGATGGACAAACGGGTTTTCGATGAATCCGGCGGACATGGCGGCGATCACGACGCTGAGGTTGGCGCCGTAGGCGACGACAAAGGTGATCGCGTAGCGAGCGACAGCACCGGGGCGAAAACCACCGGCTCGTCCGAACGTCCACTGGCGATTGAGGAAGAAGCCGAGGGTAAGGCCCGCGGCATAGCCCGCCGCATTGGAGACGATATCGCCGAGGCCCAGCGCCAGCCCGGCCAGGATCAGCGTATAGCCGAGCGCCGTGTTGAGAAGCCCGACGGCGCCAAAGCGCAGCATCCGCGAGAGATCAGACGGAAGAGCCGACCGCATCCTGCCCATGCCGTTCCCGTTGCATCCGCTCGACCTTCGCCTCAGCCACGCGCGGCTCTTTTCGCCATCTCCTGCAGGCGATGGACGGGCAGGTCGCCGTCCTTGGCCGGCTGGTCGCGCGAAACGATTTCGTTGACGAAATACAGCGGCCGCCGCTTGGTCTCCATGTACATGCGGCCCAGATACTCGCCGAAGATGCCGAGCACCAGAAGCTGGACACTGCCCAGGATCAGCATGATCGCGGCAAGGCTCGTCCAGCCGGGCACCACGTTGCCCCTGGACCATTCAAGCAGCGTATAGCCGAGCACGACCAGGCCGAGCAGACCGAACATCATCCCCAGCAGCGAGGCAAACCGCAATGGCACGATCGAAAAGCTGGTCATCGCGTCGATGGCCAGAAGAACCATCTTCCTCAACGGATAGTGGGTGGTGCCGGCAAAGCGCCGCTGCCTTTCATAAGGGAAGGCGACTTGCCTCAGCCCGATCCAGCTCACCATGCCGCGGATGAACCTGTAGCGTTCGGGCATCGCGTTCAGATGGTCGAGCGCCCGGCGGCTCATCAGCCGGAAGTCTCCGGAGTCCGGCGCGATCTCGACATCGACCATTCGCCCGAGCAGGCGGTAGAATATCGAGGCGGAAGCCAGCTTGAACCAGCTTTCGCCGTCGCGCTTTATCCTCTGGCCATAGACGACATCGAAGCCTTCATCCATCTTCGCCATCATCGCGCCGAGCAGTTCGGGCGGATCCTGGAGATCGGCGTCGAGAATGAGAATGCGCTCGCCGCGGCAGAACTCCAGCCCCGCGCTCAAGGCGATCTGGTGGCCGTAGTTGCGGGCAAGGTCGATGGCGACCACATGGTCGTCCTTTTCGGCCAGTTCGAAAATGGCCTCGCGGGTGCCGTCGGTCGCCCCGTCGATGACAAGCACGATCTCGTAGGAAGGGCTATGCTCGAGGCATACGGCGCTGACGCGTCGATGAAGCTCGGCCACGCCGTCGCGCTCGTTGTAGCATGGCACGACGACCGACAGCTTGACCGCGCGGTGCGCGCCGATTTTTCCCGTTCCCACCAAACCCTGGCTCCCGCTCTTGCAATGGCAATAGCGGCAATTGGTTAGAAAACAGATAAATCGGATGGGGACTGCCGGGCCGACCGCAATGGGCTCGGCACCGTCACGAACGCACCGGCAATTCCATGCGGATGCGGGCCCCGCGCCATGAGCCCGTCAGGATGCGGATCGTCCCGTCATGCAGCAGCGCGATCTGCCGGGCAAGGTTCAGTCCCAGCCCCGCGCCGCGCGACTGCGGCTGCAAGCGGTAGAAGGGCTCGAAGACGTTCTCGCGCTCTTCCGCGGGAATGCCCGGGCCTTCGTCGCGCACCTCGATGCCGCCTATCCCGTCGATGGCGATCGTGATCGTGCCGCTGCCGCCGCCATGCTCGATTGCGTTGCGCACGAGGTTGGCGAGCGCTCGCTCGATCTGCAGCACATTGACCTCGACATGTGCCTTGCCAGGCGATGGCTCGAAGGCAAGGTCATAGCCGGCCTCGATGGCGAGCGGGGCGAAGTCGGCGGCGACCCGGCTGACCAGGTCGGCAAGATCGACGATCTGGCGCTGGTCCGACGGCCGGTCGAGCAACTGATGGTCGAGCAGTTGCTGCGCAAGATGCGACAGGCGTTCGATGTCACGCAGCAGCCGCGCGCTTTGCGGCTCCTGTTTCAAGAGTTCGGCGCGTGTGCGCAGAATGGCGATCGGCGTGCGCAGTTCATGCGCCGCGTCGGTGAGGAAGCGGTTGTGGCGGTCGTAGCCCTGGGCGAGGCGGCCAAGCGCCTCGTTGAAGGCATGCACCAGCGGCGCGATTTCCTGCGGCACGTTCTTGACCGGCAGCTGCATGGCGCGGGTGCCGATATCGATGCGCGTCGCCTGGCGGACCGTTTCGACAAGGCCGGCAAAGGAGCGGCGCACCACGGCCGGCGTCGTCACCAGGGTCGTGGCTCCCATGACCAGGACGATCGGCAAGAGCAGGATGATGATGATGACCGCGAGAGCCGGCAGCGCCTTTTCCCAGTTTCTGCTGCCGTCGGGATTCCTGGCGACGTCGACAGTGGCCGAAATGCTGAGCTCGAGCCCGTCAGTTTCTCGCGACGACCTCGTTCCGGCGATGATCTGTACGGTGCCGGCCCTGGTCGCGGCCTTTTCGAGATAGGCCTCGGGCCTCAGATCATCTTCGGAAAATCCGATGGTGGCGTGATCGGCTTCGCCCAGCAGCTCGCCAAAATTCCTGGCGTAGACGTCAGGTACATTGCCGAAGCGCACGCTCTGGCCGCTGTCGTCGCGAACGATGTACCAGACATTGGGGAAGCCCTCGCGAAAGCTGGCAAGCTCCTCGGTCTCCTGGACGATCAGTTTGCCGTTGCCGTCACGGCTGACCGCTCCCTTGATGGCGGCAACGGCTGCCTCGTTGTCGATCAAAAGGCGCGGATTGGCGATCCACAATGCTGCCGCGCACAGCACGATGAAGATGAGCAGCGTCGCCGCCTGCAGCAGGATCAGCCGCCGGACCAGGATCCATTGCAGCGAGCGCGTGCGCGGCTTTTTCACGAGGCCGCCCGCAAGAGATAGCCAAGGTTGCGGATCGCCCGGATCTCGATGCCGGCGGCGACATCGTCGAGCTTGCGGCGCAGCCGCGAAATGTGTGCATCGAGCGCATTCGACCCGATCTCGTCGTCGAGCGCGTAGACGGCCTCCTCCAGCGCGCTGCGCATGACGGTCCGCCCCGGCCGGCGGATGAGCGTTTCGAGCACCAGCCTTTCACGCCGCGGCAGATCAAGGGTTCGATCCTCGACCAGCGCCTCGCGGTGGCGGAAATCATAGGTCAGGCGGCCGACCATCGTGTGGTTGGCGCGCGAGGTGAACGCGCGCCGGTGCAAGGCATGAAGCCGTGCGACGAGTTCCACCGTGGCGAAGGGCTTGACCATGTAATCGTCGGCGCCGGCATCGAGCCCGGCGACCCGGTCGTCCAACCCGCTCATCGCCGTCAGGGCGATGACTGGCACATCCAGATGCAAGGCACGCAGGCGCGGTATGAGGCTGAGACCGTCGCCATCCGGCAGCCTGCGGTCGAGCACCACCGCGTCGTGATAGCCCAGACGGGCCACCGCCTCGGCGTCGGCCAATGTCACGGCATGGTCGACGATGATGTCCACACGCTCGAGAGCGGCCTTCAGCACGGAGGCCATTTCCGGTTCGTCCTCGATCAACAGGACGCGCATGCGTATTCTCCTTTATCCGCGGCCTGTCTGGGCCTAGGGCCGCGGCAGTTCATTCGCATTCCAGCTTTGGCTGGCGGAAATTGGTGATGAACCACCGGCCGCCGGAAGCGCGGGCGTAGAATGTGTAGAAGCATTCCTGACGCTCGATATAGCCGGGCGTCTCGGTCTCTTCATAGACGGTTCCGTGTTTTGTCTCGCGAACCTCGCCGCTCGAAGTCCCGGAAACAGCCGACGTCGACACCTTGCGCCACTGATAGGCGCGCTGGCCTTGGCCAAGATCGACGATCGCCGTTGGCGGGCCATAATCGAGGACGACCGATTCGACCGGCTGCCCGACATAGTTTTTCATGATGTCTGAGGCACAGCCTGCGAGCGCGATTGCGATGAAGAAGACCTTCGAGGCCCGTATCAGGAGGCTGGCGCCAGGCGTGGACATATCGGAACAGATTCCCAGAGTGAAAATTCACGCGCGGACCTAGATCGCGAAGATTGCATCGACATTGCAGCGAGGCGCGGGAAACAGCGCCATTGCGGAAAAAGCCGGCCGGCCTGGCCGGCGCATATCGGGACACCGGATCGCGCGATGCACGGCGGCATCGCGCGATCCGGTTCGCCTGATCTAGAACCGGTAGTTGATGCCGGCCTTCAGTTCATGGCTGCCGATCGTCGTCTTCGACGTGCCGAGAGCCGATGTCGTCTCGACCCCGGGGGTGCGGACATAGTCGTACTCGACCTTGGCGGACAGCCCGCCGGCGAAGCCCTGCTCGATGCCCGCGCCCAGCAGGTAGCCGACCTTCCATCCATCGGCGCTGCTGACGTTGTCGCTCTTGTCGAATTTGGTCAGGGCAACGCCGCCGGTGCCAAACAGCAGCGTCTGGTCGAAGCTCAATCCTGCCTTGGCCTTGGCGGCGCCGCGCCATTTCTCCTTGATCTTGCCGCCCTGGACGTCGTGTTCGGCGCCGCCCAGATAGGAGCCTTCGATCTCGGCGCCGAGAACGGCGGGACCCATCTGCTGGTTGTAGCCGGCCTGGACACCGCCGCTGAAGCCATTCCGGCCCGCAAACGGGTTTGGCATTCCGGTGAATGCCGTGCCGCCGTGGACGCCGACATAGGCGCCGCTCCACTGGAAGGCGGGCGGGTCATTGTAGGTGGGTGAAAGGTCGGCGGCCATCGCCGGCCCGAGAAGGCAAAAGGCGAGGCTCGCCGCCGTCAGGACGATCTTTACTCGAGAGGACACAGCATTACTCCAGCACAAACGCGCATCCAGCAATCGACACGCAGGTTAACTCCCGGGGAGCTTGGCCTTGGGGTGGCCGGGCTCCGGTTTGGTGTCTTCCAGGGATGGCTGCACGGTCCTGAAGCTGGCGTTCGCCAGCTGGTGGTAGGGGGTCGGAGCGCCGCGCAACCAATCACCTGAAAGACGCCGACTGTCTCGCAGGTGAAAATTGCACGCACATTGCGCAAAATTGGAAAATGACGGTTTTGTGCTTTATTTTCAACAAATTGAAATGATTCTGTTTACCTATATTTAAGAATTTCAGGCCGTCTGAAGCTCGCGGTCTCGATCGCCTGTTGCGGGTTTTCCCGGGTGCAAACCGCGCCGGCTTGATGGATGGCCGCCAAGCACGTATCTCTGGGCGTGCCCTTGAGTCCGGGCATCTCAATGGGGAGACGACCTTGTCCACACTGACGCGCTTTCTCGGCGACTCCCCGCTCAGGGTGATCCTGAAGCTGCTGGTGGTGTCGTTCCTCGTCGGCCTTGTCATGAATGCCTTCGGCTGGTCGCCGATGGATGTCTTCTACGGCATCCAGAAGTTCTTCATCGACCTGTGGAACCTGGGCTTCCACGCCGTTGACCGTTTCCTCGGCTACATCCTGCTTGGTGCCGCGATCGTCGTGCCGGCTTTCATCCTGCTCAGGATCGCCAACTATCGGAAGTAGCGCTGTCAAGGCGGCGTTCTATCCATCCTCAAAAAGCCGACAGCCTGCGAAGTGCGCCGTATGCGGCCGGGGCCGAGACCTCTCATGCCCCGCAACGGGCTATCCCGGCATAGCGCAATCACCGTAGGCATCTTCTGGATCGTTGGCTGAAACGCGATCACATCGTTCAGATCATAACCATTTTCCCCGGTGAGGAAAATCAGAAGATTCCAAGAGGATATCCATAAATTCTGATAATATGACTGAATAGATTTCATAACTATTTGGTGTACTATTGTGTTTTCAGGCAGATGAGAGCATCATCAGTGGCCAGGCGGAGTAAGGTCTGCAGAGATAGGCCTTAATCGGAACTTTCAGAAAATTGGAAGCAATTGTTTCCCATCGGACTCGCAGGGTGCGCAGAATGAATTTGATGAGTGGCGATCGGCGATAGGACAGGTCTTGCTTTTCGCCACGTTTTTTCAATTCGGGTGGAGGGAAGAAACCATGGCAATAGATCTTACGAAGCCGCTCTCATGGAAGAGCGCCAGCCACGACGAGCAGCGGATGCTTGCTGCGCTGCAGGGTAATATCCTGAAAGGTCACGGTCGGTCCGCTACCGTGAACATCTTTTTCAAGATAGCAGCCCCCAAGAAGCGCGAGATGCGAGCTGCACTGCGTGAGATCGCCAACTATCACGCCACCAGCGCCTACCAGCAGCTGCTCGAAGCCGATAATTTTCACGCAACCGGCAAGTCGGGCAAGCCGTTTGTCTCGGTTTTCCTTTCCGCCACCGGCTATTCCGCGCTTGGAGTGGCCTCCGGCGCCGTACCATCCGATCCGGGTTTCAGAACAGGCATGAAGGCGGCCGTATTGGGCGATCCGCCTGTTGCCTCCTGGGAGGCGCCGTTCCGAGGCAAGATCGATGGAATGGTTCTTGTGGGCAGCGAAAATGATACGGCCCTGCGGCTGAAACGTGATGCGATCGCGACGCTCTTGACGGGCGCGGGAGCCACGATCGTCAAGGAGCAGCACGGCAAAGCCATTTTCAACAAGGCCAATGATGGCATCGAGCATTTCGGTTATGTGGATGGTCGTAGCCAGCCTTTGATGCTTGTGGAAGACAGCGCCAAGGAAGCGCGCGACGCAGGAATCGCCGAATGGGATCCTGAGGCCCCTCTCGACGTTGCCCTTGTCCCGGACCCAGGTTCCGCCGACGGAATAAGTTTTGGAAGTTACTTCATCTTCCGCAAGCTGGATCAAAACGTCCGCCTGTTCAAACGCAAAGAGCAGGAATTGGCAACCGCACTGGGCTTCACCGGTGAAGATCGTGAATTGGCCGGAGCAATGGTGGTGGGGCGGTTCGAGGACGGCACCCCTGTGACGCTCTCGGACGAAGCAAAGGCGGTCAATCCGCCCAACGACTTCAACTATAACAATGACCAAGGTGCCCGGTGTCCGTTCCAGGCTCATATCCGCAAGGTCAATCCGCGCGGCACCGGCGGCTTTGAAACGCCGGAAAACGAACGCAAGCATCTGATGCCGCGCCGCGGTATCCCATATGAGGATGTTCCCCGGCAGGTTCACCCTTCGGATATTCCTGACAGCAAGTCGCTCGCGGAATTTGATACGAAGGTAGGTCCGCTACTGCCAACCGGCGAGGTGGGGCTTCTCTTCATGGCCTATAATCGCGAACTGGCCACGCAGTTCGAATTCACGCAGCAGACTTGGGCCAACAACCCTACCTTTCCCGCGGGCGGGCAACCGTCGAAGCTCGACCCCATCATTGGCCAGGGCCCCGTCGCTGGGCAACATTGGCAAAAAGAGTGGGACAACCTGGCTGCTGGAGACGCAACGCTGTCATTTCAGGGTTTCGTCAAGATGCAGGGAGGCGAGTACTTTTTTGCTCCCAGCCTGACATTCCTCAGAAGCTTGTAAACTACGTCTTCGGCTCGCGAGCTTCAGGTCGAAGACATGGTGCATCAAGCCACGCTGGACGCGACCTCGAACAGGATGGCGTGCCGCGCGGCAAGGGCCGGCACATCGTTGGAATAGCCGCCGCCGATGACGCCGCAGACGGGAATGCCGAGCGCGCGAAAATGGCCGATGACCATCTCGTCGCGGGCGCGCAGGCCGTCATTGGAAAGCGCCAGCCTGCCAAGCCGATCCTCGGCATGGACGTCGACGCCGGCATTGTAGAAAACGATGTCCCAGCGCGCCCGCGCCGACAGCTCCGGCAGGATGGTGGCCAGCCTCTCCAGATAGGCGGCATCGCCTGTGCCGTCGGGAAGCGCGATGTCGAGATCGGAGGCGATCTTGCGCACGGGATAGTTGCGCTCGCCATGCATGGAGAAGGTGAACACAGCTGGTTCGTCGCCAAGAATGTCGGCGGTGCCGTCGCCCTGATGCACGTCGAGATCGACGACCAGGATGTTTTGTGCGGCGCCCTCGTCGAGCAGCACCAGCGAGGCGACGGCGACATCGTTGAAGGTACAGAAGCCGGCGCCTTGCGCGCGCCGAGCATGATGGCTGCCGCCGGCGGTGTTGCAGGCAATGCCGTGGCGCAAGGCGAGCCGCGCCGCCAGCATCGTGCCGCCGGTGGCAAGCTGTGCGCGCAGCGAAACGCGCGGGCCGACCGGAAAGCCGATCTCGCGTTCGATTTTTTCCGGCACCGAACAGCTGATGACCTGGTCGACATAGTCGGCCGCGTGGGCAAGGCTGAGCCATGATGCCGGTGCCGGGTCCGCGGTGTTGAGCGCCCCGGGCCCGGCCAGGCCGCGTGCGCGCAAGGCCTCCATCAGGAGCGGGTATTTGCTCATCGGGAAGCGATGGTTGCTGGCAAAGCCGGCGTCGTAGTCGGGATGGTGGACGATCTGCAGGGCCATGAACGGAATCCAGCGGCTTCGCGCCAGACCGGAATTTCGGTTGGCCATCGTGGGAAGAATGATTGCGCGGTGGCCGGAAAATGGGGCACATCGGCTCTTCGATCAAGCCGCAAATCCGCAAGGCAGCAATCCCTTGGACAAGGGCGCAATTCCAGTCGACGCCAGATCTTTTGTCGTCACCAACCGTTCCGTGCTCGCCATAGCGGTGCCGATGACGCTCGCCTATCTGACGACGCCGATGCTTGGCCTGGTCGACACGGCTGTTGTCGGGCAGTTCGGCGACGCGGCTTTGCTCGGCGGCCTTGCGGCGGGCGCGCTTGTTTTCGACGTCGTCTTCACCAGCTTCAATTTCCTGCGTTCGGGCACCACCGGCCTCGTCGCCCAGGCTTTCGGGCGTGGCGACGCGCTCGAGGAGCAGGCCGTATTCTGGCGCGCCGTGCTGATCGCGGTCGTCGCCGGCATCGTGCTGGCGGCGCTTTCGCCGCTGATCGCCGTCGGCGGCCAGTGGTTCATGGGCGCCGAACCGCGCGTCAGCGAGGCGATGGGCGTCTACATCAGGATCAGGCTGCTCGCCGCCCCGTTCTCGCTGATCAACTACGCCATTCTCGGCTATGTGCTGGGGCGCGGCGAGGGTGGGCTCGGCCTTGTGCTGCAGCTGGTGCTCAACGGCATCAACATCGGGCTCTGTTTCCTGTTTGGCCTGGAACTTGGCTGGGGCGTCGCCGGCGTCGCATGGGCAACCGTGACGGGCGAATTCCTGGCCATGCTGCTGGGTCTCGCCATAGTGGTCCGCCGCTTCCGCGCGGCCCCGCCCTTGCCGCGCCATCGGCTGCTCGACATGACGGCCTTCCTGCGCATGCTGTCGCTCAACCGCGACATCATGATCCGCTCCTTCTCACTGCTTGCCGCCTTCGCGCTGTTCACCCGCCAGGGCGCGCAGTTCGGCACGGTGACGCTGGCCGCCAATGCGGTGCTGATGAATTTCTTCCTCGTCGCCGGCTATTTCCTCGACGGTTTTGCCACCGCCGCCGAACAGCTCGCGGGCCGCGCCGTCGGCGCGCGGGCCGAGCAGCCCTTCCGACAGGCGGTGAGGCTGACCCTGTTCTGGGGATTCGGGCTGGCCGGCGCCGCGACGCTGGTGCTGCTGTCGGCCGGCGCCAATCTGGTCGCCATCGTGACGACGTCACAGGAGGTCCGCTCGGTGGCCGACACCTACTTGCCCTGGGCGGCGTTCACGGCGCTCAGCGGCGTGCTGGCGTTCCAGATGGATGGCGTCTTCATCGGGGCGACCTGGTCGCGCGACATGCGCAACATGATGCTGCTGTCGTTCCTGGTCTTTGCCGTCGCGCTGCTGACGCTGGCCCCTGCCTTCGGCAATCACGGCCTGTGGGCGGCGCTGCACGTCTTCCTGCTGGCGCGCGGCTTCAGCCTGCTGACGATTCTGCAATTTCGGGTGCGCACGGCGTTCAGCTGAGCGGCTTGGATGCCCACCGATCGAGGTGCCTGTCGCGCAACTCGCGGATGGATTTCAGCCGCTCCGTCTCGCAAAAGCGCGCCATGCCGGCGACGATCCGGCCCGGCAGTGCGGGTCCGGCATAGATCATGCCGGTGTAGAGCTGCACCAGATCCGCACCCGCACGGATCTTCTCCAGCGCAGCCTCCGCGGAATCGACGCCGCCCACGCCGACAATGACGATGTCCGGACCAAGCAGCTTGCGCATCTTCGCCAGCACGATGGTCGAGCGTTCGAACAGCGGTTTTCCCGAAAGCCCGCCGGCTTCGCGCGCCGCATTGCCGCTGCGCAGCGGCGGCCGCGAAATGGTGGTGTTGGAGACGATGACGCCGTCGATCCGTTTTTCAACGACCTCGGCGGCGATGTCCTCCAGCTCGGCCTCGACCAGATCCGGCGCGATCTTGAGGAAGACCGGCGGTTGGGCCGCGGCCGACGCACGCGCAGCCATGACTCGCGACAAAAGTTCGCCGAGCTGCTCGCGCGCTTGCATGTTGCGCAGGCCGGGTGTGTTGGGCGAGGAGATGTTCACGGTCAAATAGCTGGCGTAGCGCGCGAAAAGCGCGACGCCGCGCTCATAGTCGCCGATGCGGTCGGTGCTGTCCTTGTTGGCGCCGATATTGACGCCGACAATGCCAGGGCGCCCCTTGCGGCCGGCAAGGCGTTTTTCGGCCGCCGCATGGCCCTCATTGTTGAAGCCCAGCCGGTTGATCACCGCCTCATCCGCCGTCAGCCGGAAGATGCGCGGCTTCGGGTTGCCGGCCTGCGGCAGCGGCGTGATCGTGCCGACCTCGGCAAAGCCGAAACCGAGGCCAAGCAGTGCATCGGGCACCTCGGCGTTTTTGTCGTAGCCAGCTGCCATGCCGAGCGGGTTGGGGAAATCGAGGCCGCAAAGGCTGATCTTCAGCCTGGTGTCGCGCACCGTCCGCGCGCCGGCTGGCAGGCCGCATCGCAGCGCCGCGATCGACAGGCCATGTGCGGTTTCCGGATCGAAGGCAAACAGCAGTTTTTGGCCGAACCGGTCGAGCACGCTCATTCATCCTCCAGCGGCGGGAATTGATGCACGCCATCGGCGCCAAGCGGCAGCGGCTTGACCCACAGCACGGCGTTCAACTCCAGCACGCCATAGAGATGCGGAAACAGCGCTCCGCCGCGCGAAACCTCGTATTTCAGGGCGTCGCCCAGGCTGGCGTCGTCGATGGCGGCCAGCAGAAGGTCTGTCTGGCCGGAAAAATGCTTTGCCGCGGTTTCCCGGACCTGCGCTGCCGTGGAGAAGTGGATGAAGCCGTCGGCGACGTCGATCGGCGCGCCGGTGAAGCGGCCATTCGCTTCGGCCTCGCGCCAAAGTGCTTGCGGGGTTATCTTGTAGATAAACTGAGACATGGTTGCGCTATAGTCCGAACCAGTCGTGCGGGGAAGGCCACGCCAAGGGTCTTCCCCATTTCCGGCGCAAACATGCGATATTTCAGGCTTTGGCCATGGAGGACAACATGCGTCTGCAACACATCTTGATCCCCGCCGCGCTCGTTTCACTGGTAGCGGCCTCCGCCTATTCGGAAGAAACCGACCGCTACCGGTTGGAAAAGTCCGCCAACGGCTATGTCCGCATGGATACCCAGACCGGCGCGATGTCGATCTGCGAGGAACGTTCGGGCCAGCTCGTCTGCAAGGTGGCGGCCGACGAACGCGCTGCTTTCCAGGACGAAATCGACCGCCTGCAGACCTCGGTGAAAGCAATGGACGAGCGCGTCACCAAGCTCGAGAATTCGCTCTCCGCCCGGCTGGAATCGAAACTGCCGAGCGAGGAGGATTTCAACAAGACGATGAGCTACATGGAGCGCTTCCTGAAGGGCTTCATGGGCATCGTCAAGGAAATGGACAAGGATAACGGCAACGGCGCGCAGCTCAATTCGCAGAAGACCTGAGGGCCATAGGCAAGGGAAAACACGGCGCCCTGGTTTTGCCGCTTGAAAACAGCGCGCGGCCCCTCATAATCGTCCGACTGGTCCCGAAAAGCTTAAAAATCATCGACGGGATTCGGGGAGGAACATTTGCCGTCAGGCTATTCTTTCGTTATCGCCGACGATCACCCGCTGTTTCGCGGTGCGCTGCGCGAAGCGCTTGCCGGCATCGGCAATGTCGCGGCCATCCACGAGGCCGGCGATTTCGAAAGCGCCAAGGCATTGGTTGTGGCTAATGAGGATGTCGATCTGGTGCTGCTCGATTTGTCGATGCCGGGCGCCAGCGGCCTCTCAGGCCTGATTTCGCTGCGCGGCATCCATCCGGCGGTGCCGCTTATCGTGGTCTCGGCGCATGACGATCCGGCGACCATCAGGCGCGCACTCGATCTTGGCGCATCCGGCTTCATCTCCAAATCGGCCAGCATGGAGGAGATCCGCAACGCCGTGCAATCGGTGCTGGCCGGCGACATCGCCGCGCCTGTCGGCGTCGATCTCGGCGTCGAGCGCGATCCCGAAATATCGGACCTGATCAAGCGGCTGCAGGCGCTGACGCCGCAGCAGACCCGCGTGCTCGGCATGCTGGCCGAAGGCTTGCTCAACAAGCAGATCGCCTATGAGCTAGGCGTCTCCGAGGCGACCATCAAGGCGCATGTCTCGGCCATCCTGCAGAAGCTCGGCGTCGACAGCCGCACCCAGGCGGTGATCCTCCTGTCCAAGATCGGCAGCGACCCGTTGCAGACCAACAACTGAGTGCCGGCGTCGCCCGTTCAATCGGGACACTGAACCTCTGTCTGGACCCTTCGGGCGTTGAAGCTTACAAAGCTGATGGCGGCCATGATCCAGACGCCGATGCCGCCATAGAGCATCGCCAAGCCAAAGCCGTTGCGCAGCGCATCGTGGACGACTGCATCGGCAAGACCGGGGTTGGGATTTCCGGCCGCGATCCCGTCGGCGAAGAGACGCAGCTGGCTGGCGTCGAGGTCGGGCAGTGCTGTGCCCAGATACGCCAGCACGCCGCTCGCCAGGATGAAGCCCATCACCGCTATGTTCACCGCCAGCGAAACCATGCGGGCGCTCATGTCGATGCCCGAGGCCATGCCCGCCCTGTCGCTCGAAACGGAGCCGGTCGTCGTGTTGGTGACGGGCGTGTTGGTGATGCCAAGACCGGCTCCGGCGATCAGGCAGCCGGGCAGCATCGTCAGCCAATCCGGCCGCCCGGCGGCGCTGCCGAGCTTCATCACGATGAAGCCGACGCCGATGATGGCGAGCCCGGCCGGAATGATGATGCCGGGCTGGTAGCGCAGCGAAAGCCGCTCCGCCAGGGGCGGCATGACGAGCGTCGGCAGCGTGTAGGCAAGCAAGGCAAGACCGGTGGAGACGCTGTCATAGCCCAGTCCGGCATGGAACCAGATCGGCAGGTAGATCATGAACGGCCAGTAGGAGAGGTTCATGGCGGCCGAGCCGACGATCGCGCCGGAGAACGGCCGGATGCGGAAGACCGAGAAATCGAACATCGGCCGTTTGCTGACCCGCTCGGCGATGAGGAAGGCGATGAAGCTCGCGGCCGAGATGCCGAGGATCGTCAGCGCGGCCGGACTGGCGAAACCAAGGTCCGGCCCCTGCGTGATGTAGAAGACCAGGCAGAAGACCGACGGCGCCAGTGTCACGATGCCCGCCAGGTCGAGCTTGCCCGCCTGCGGGTCCTTCGATTCATGGACACCGGTCAAAGCCAGCACGAAGGCCACGGCCGCTGCCGGCACATGGATGAGGAACACCCATTCCCAGCTCGAGGCCGCGACGATGCCACCGCCGATGATAGGCCCGAAGCCGAGGCCGACACCGAAGATGACGCCCCACCAGCCCCAGGCGACGGCGCGCTCACGCCCTTCCCTGAATGCGTGCGACAGCACGGCGAGCTGGCAGATCAGCATCGCGCCGCCGCTCAAGCCCTGCAGGAACCGGGCGATGATCAGGGTCGACACATCGTCCGCCAGGCCGCAGATCAGCGACATCAGGCCGAAGGCAGCGATGGAGACCAGGAAGACGCGCTTGCGTCCGTAGCGGTCCGCGATGGTGCCGACCGCCATCAGCACGGTGGTGACCGCGATCGTGTAGGCGTTCATCACCCATTGCAGTTGCCTGAAATCGGCGTGCAGCTCTTGCTCCAGTGTCGGCAGGATGGTGGGCACGCTTGAAATCTCCAGCCCGAACATCAGGCATGCCAGGCAGGCGGCCAACAGAACGACGATGCCTCGACGGGTGAGGGCAGTGGGCATGATCAAACCTTTCGCTCTGTGGACGCTACCGGCAGGCCTGCAAGGGCTGCTCGCTGGTGCCGAAGCGCCACGGTAGGCGAGGCTTGATCATTTTGGAATTGCATGATTGGCTATTTCAGAGACAACAAAGTGAGATAGCTGACATGACGTTGGACGTAGATGCGGTGAAGGCCTTTGTCGCCGTCGCCGAGTTACGCAGTTTCACCCGCGCGGCCGAGGCATTGGGCAGCACGCAAGGCGCAATCAGTGTCAAGCTGAAGCGGCTGGAGGATCGGGTGGGGCAGAAGCTGATCGAGCGGACGCCGCGGCTGGTGCGCCTTTCAGCGCGTGGTGCCGTGTTCCTCGAACCGGCGCGCGACTTCCTCGCCGCGCACGACCGGGCCGTCGCCAGCCTCGCCGCTGTTCGCCGCCACTTTCGGCTGGGCATTGCCACCCATGTCGGCGGGGCCGAAGTGCCGACCTTGCTGGCGCGCCTCAATGCGCATGATCCGGCCTTGACCATCGAGGTGCGGCTCGATGATACGCGCGAGTTGATCGCGGCGTTCGATCGTGGCGACATCGATGCCGCGATCGTCCGTCGCGAGGACGACCGCCGCGACGGCGAGGTCCTGGCACCCGAACATTTCGGCTGGTACGCCACGCCGGATTTCGTCTACCGCGCCGGCGAGCCGCTGCGGCTGGCCGCCTCCGCGCCTTCCTGCAGCATCCGCGACGTCATCACCGGCACGCTCGATGCGGTAGGAATACCGTGGACGCAGGTTTTCCTCGGCTGCGGCTCCTTCGCCGTTGCCGAGGCCGTTTCCGCCGGCCTCGCCGCCGGGGCCTTCTCGTCTCGCCTGGTTCCGCCCGGCACCATCGAGGTCAGCCGTAAATTCGGCCTGCCGCCGCTGCCGGCGTCGGAGATCATGCTCTTGTCCACGCTCTCGGACGCTCAATCGCGCGATGCATTGCGCACCCTTGCCATGGCGTTTCGCGAGCATCGTCCGTCGCCCGCGGCCAACGGCGCGAAGCCCCGGTTCCGCAATTCGCAGATGGTCGACAGCCCCGTCTGAGGCAGTCGACCCGCGTCTGTGTAATGACGCCGAATATCTCAGCGATAGTTTTCGACGGCTGAGCCCTGTTGCGGCGTGGCATCATCCTCGGTCGGCCGCGAAGGATTGCGCGCCCGGCCGATGGCCGCGCCAAGGCCAAGCGATGCGATCGCCACCAGCGGGATGCCGGCGATCCAGGGCAGGCGCGGTGCCAGCGCGTAAAGCGCCGTCCCGATCGAAGGCCCAAGCGAGTCCTTGAGGTCGACCGCCACGGACGAAGCCGCCATGTAGGAGGCGCGCCGTGCGGGCGGTGCCAGCGCATTGACGGCGGTCGGCACCAGTGGCCCGACCAGCATCTGCGCGATGGAGCACAGGCTGACGGCTCCGATCAACGCCAGCATCGCCGGCGAGGCGGCCAGCAGCGCGAAGGCAAGTATCGTCGCAAGGCCGGCGCCGACGGTCAGCCACAGCGCTGACCGTGCCTCGACCATGCGGCTGACCAGCATCTGCAGGCCGACCGTCAGGGCGGCGGCATAGGCGAACAGCGCGCCGACGCCGGATGGCGTCAAAGTCCCGGCATCCTGCGCGTAAAGCGGGATCACCGCCTCGATCCAGTTGCCGGCGACCTCGAACAGCACGACCCAAAGCAGCAGCTTGGCCAGCCGGCCGTCGCGGAACGCCGGAAGCAGCGCGGACAGACCTTCCTCCTCGTCTTCATCGCCTTCTTCGTCGTGGCGATCGTCGCCGGCAGCGCGGCCGATGCCGATCGTCTCGTTGAGGGCGAAGAGCATCACGATGCCGCCCAGCGCAAGCATCGTGCCGCCAGCGAGGAAAACGCTGCGCAGCGACACGAGCGCAAGCAGGGCGCCGCAGGCCGGTCCCAAGATCTGCCCGGCGCTTGAACTCACGCGCGCCAGGCCGAACCAGCGTGGATGTGCGGATGGCGCGGTCACATCGGCGATCGCGGTCAGGATCGTTGGATGAAGCACGGATTCGCACATGCCGGTCAGAAGCAGCACGATCGCGGTAACGGCGACGCCATGCACGAAGAACAGCGCCAGGAAGCCTGCGCCGACGCCGAGCGACGAGGCAATCAGCACCGGTCGCCGGCCGATCCGGTCGGCAATACCGCCGATCAGCGGTGCCGCCAGCAGTTCGCCGCCGGCATAGCAGCCGAACAGCAGGCCGATCGCGCCGACGGGAATGCCAGCCTCGCTGCTTGCCCAGAGCGGAAAGAAAGGCATCAGCGCGCCATCGGCGAAACCGGCACAGAAGAAAAGCAGAAGCCCCAACAGGGCTGGGCGCGGGGCAGCGCGAAAGAAGGAAAGAAGCGTGTCGATCATGACGTCACCTGCGCATGGTGGCCTCGACTGTCATTGTCGAAGGCCAGGGGGGTTGCGCGTTGGTTGACGTAAACGCCTACGGTCGCCTGGAGCGACAGGAAGATTTGAGCCGCATGGTTGAAACCCATGCGGCGATGGAAGCGTTCAACTGAGCCGCACGGACAGTTCGACGTCCTCGCCAAACGGCGTGGACATGTAGCCCGATGCCGGCGAGCGCACCCGCTCCAGGTATTCGGGCGAGAGATCGGCATTGTCGGCGATGACCAGGGCGCCTGGCCGCAAGCGGCTCTCGACCAGGCTGAGGATCTCCGGGTAGATCGCCTTGGCGCCGTCGAGCAGCAAAAGGTCGATCGTCTCGGGGAGGTCGCCGCTCAGCGTTTCAAGCGCGTCTCCCTCGCGGATCTCCACCAGGTCCATGAGGCCGCCCTCGGTCAGATTGGCCTTGGCCCGCATCACCTTGGACGGTTCGAATTCGGTGGTGATCAGGCGGCCGCCGCCATTGTCCCTGAGCGCTGCCGCAAGATAGAGCGTCGAGATGCCGAACGAGGTGCCGAACTCGATGATGATGCGCGCGCCGCTGCTGCGCGCCAGCATGTAGAGCAGCGTGCCGGTCTCCGGCGAGATCGCCAGCCAGAGGTCCTTCAGCCGCCCGTAGAAATCGACATATTCGGTCTTGCTGTTGAGCAGGCGCGCCCGCTCCTCGTGCGAGAGTGCGGCCGCTGCGGAACTGGTCGCGGCATTGGCTTCTTCGAAGAGGCGAGCGAGCAGGGGTGCCAGCGGGGCGTCGGTCAGCGTTGTCATGAAAACTCTCCGGTCGAAAATGGCTGCATGCTTGTGTCATGCTGAAAATACGAATAATCCTTCAGGTTTCCAATTCGCATTGCCGAGCCAACACATGACGGGACGCCTAAGCCACTCGATTTCCTCACGGAAACAGCCAAAGCAGGCTCGCGCCGCAGACCTTGTCGAGGCGATTTTGCAGGCGGCTGTTCAGGTTTTGGCGAGCGAAGGCGCACAGCGTTTCACCACCACCCGGGTGGCGGAAAAGGCCGGCGTCAGCGTTGGGTCGCTCTATCAATATTTCCCCAACAAGGCCGCACTTCTGTTCAGGCTGCAGAGCGATGAATGGCGCCAGACAGGTGGCCTGCTGCGCACCATACTCGAAGACGACCAGCGACCTCCGCTTGAACGGCTGCGTGCCCTTGTCCATGCCTTCATCCGCTCGGAGTGCGACGAGGCCGCGGTGCGCGTGGCGCTCAATGACGCCGCACCTCTCTATCGTGACGCACCGGAGGCGCACGAAGCCAGAGCCTCGGGGGAACGAACCGTCCAGACCTTTCTGCGGGAGGCATTGCCCGAGGCCCCGGAGGCCGTCCGCGCCCTGGCCGGCGATCTGATCAAAACGACACTCAGCGCGGTGGGGAAGGATTTTTCGGAAAGCCCGCGAACACCAGCCGAGATCGAGACCTATGCCGATGCGATGGCCGACATGTTCTGCGCCTACTTGGGAAGCCTGGGCCACAGGGCTGACGTCGCCGGCTTCGTCCGGCCGGCCCGTTGACGTCACTCGGCGGCAGATGCCAGCAGCCTGACCCTGGCCATCATCGAGCGCAGCACCGCGGGTTTCAGCGGCTTGTTGATCACCGCAATCTCGAGCCCTCCTGCCGCCGCCCGCACTTCGTTGGAGCGGTCGGCGGTGACCAGCACCGCCGGCAGGTCGTCGCCATGGATGGCACGCAGCCGTGCGATGATGTCGAGACCGGTTTCGCCGTCGAGATGGTAGTCGGCAAGCACGATGTCCGGGCGGTGGGGTGCGGCCTTCTCCAGGTCCCGCGAGCCGGATACCGTGTCGACGTTGCATCCCCAGCCTTCGAGCAGGAGCCGCATGCCTTCGAGGATGCGAGCGTCATTGTCGATGCAGAGCACATGCAGCCCGGCCAGCGAAGCCGTGGTACGGGCGGGAGCCTTGGTTTCGACCTCGCGTCGCGGCTCCTGCACCGCCGCGACGGGCAGGATGACGGAAAAGCGCGTGCCCTTGCCCGGATTTGAGAAAATGCGAATTTCGAGCCTGAGCACCCGGGCGATGCGGTCGACGATGGAGAGGCCGAGGCCAAGGCCCTCTGCTTCGCGCGCGCCTTCATCCAGCCGCGTGAACTCGTGGAAGACCGTGTTCAGCTTCTCGCCGGCAATGCCGATGCCGGTATCGATCACCTGGATTTCCGCCAGTTCACCGCGACGCCGCACGCCGACCAGGATGCGGCCCCGGCGGGTATATTTGATCGCGTTGGAGACGAGGTTCTGGATCAGGCGGCGCAGCAGATTGCGGTCGGTCACCACCGTCAGCGACGATGGCATGATCGTCAGGCCGAGCCTTTTCTCCGCGGCCATGGGCCGGAAATCATTGCCGATCTGGCGCAGCAATCCGTCGAGGCTGAAGGCGGTGTCGTCCGGCTTCATCGCGCCGGCATCGAGGCGCGAGATGTCGAGCACGGCGCCCAAAATGGTCTCGACCGATTCCAGCGAGGATTCGATGTTGACCGCCGCTTTGCCGGCCGGACCCTTGCCGGCCTTCTCGATCAGCGACGAGCAATAGAGCCGGGCGGCGTTCAGCGGCTGCAGGATGTCGTGGCCGGCGGCTGCAAGGAAGCGCGTCTTGCCGAGATTGGCCTCCTCGGCAAGCATTTGCGCCTGCGCCAGTTCTTCGTTGACCCGGGTCAGCTCGATGGTGCGGGTTTTCACGCGCTGCTCCAGCGATTCATTGGCGCGCTTCAGCGCCAGATCCTGCTCGACGCGTCCGGAAATGTCGGCATAGGTGGCGACGATGCCGCCATCCGGCATCTCGTTGGAGCGCAATTCCAGGATGCGGCCGCTGGTCTTCAGCTCCATCTGCCAGGGGCTGACGAAACTGGTCAGCCGGTTGAGCATCGTCACCCGCTGGTCGGCGGGAATGTCGCCGCGCTCGGCGAGATGGCGCAGGATCTGGTCGAGCGAGACGCCGACCTGGCCCATCTCGTCGGGCAGGTCGAACAGCGTCCGGTACTGTCGGTTCCAGCAGATCAGCCGGAAATCGCGGTCGAAGACGGTGATGCCTTGCTCCATCTGGTCGAGCGCGATCTGCAGCAGGTCGCGGTTGTGCTGCAGCGCCTCGGTGGCGTCGTCGAGCAGACGGAAGGCATCGCGGGATTCGCGGTCGTGGCGCCGGAACAGCAGCGACAGGATCAGCCGCGCCGAGGAGGAGCCGACGGCGCTGGCCAGAAGCTGCTCGGAGAAGCGGATGACGTCCATGCTCGCCTGCTCCTTGCCGTGCAGCGAGGCGCCGTTGGTCTTCTCGAACGACTGGAAGGAGCGCTCGGTGCGCTCGACGCCGAGATAGCGCGAGATCGTGTCCTTGAGGTCGTTGACGGTGATGGCGGTACGGAAGCGGCGCAGGCTCGGCATCGGGCCGGCGTCGCGCGGCACGAAGATCGACGCCTGGATGCGCTCCAGCGGCACCGACGCGCGCGACAGCGAGCCAAGGACGAAGAACAGCGTGTTGATCGACAGGCTCCACAACACGCCGTGGTTCAGCGGTTCGGCCACCGTGCCGAACAGCGCTTGCGGCCGCAGCGCCTCGAAGCCGAACAGGCCGTGCACGACGATGTCGGTGTCGGGCGCGACAAGCGAGGGCAGGAGCAGCGTGTAACCCCAGACGAGGATGCCGGCGACCATGCCGAGTGCGGCACCCCTGCCATTGGCGCCGCGCCAGATCAGCCCGCCGATCAACGCCGGCGCGAACTGCGCGATGGCCGCGAAGGACATCAGGCCGATCGACGACAGCCGCGCTGAGTTGGTGCTCTCGCGATAGTAGAGAAAGGCGATGAACAACATGATGAAGATCGCACCGCGCCGCACATTGAGGATGAGCGTCGACCAGTCCTCGTTCTCGGAGGTCGAGGTCTTGAGCAGGCGGCGCACGAACAGCGGAATGACGAGGTCGTTGGAGATCATGATCGACAGCGCCACGCTTTCGACGATGACCATGGCCGTTGCCGCCGACAGCCCGCCGATGAAGGCGGCCATGGCGAGTACGTCGTGGCCGCTGAACAGGGGCAGCGACAGCACGTAGAGGTCGCTGCTGGTGCCGGTGCCGACCAGCGACAGGCCGGCGAAGGCGATCGGCAGCACGAACAGGTTGATCGCCACAAGGTAGAGCGGAAACACCCAGGTCGCGGTGCGCAGCTCAGCCTCGCCGCGATTCTCGACGATGGTGACGTAGAACTGCCGCGGCAGCATGATGATGGCAAAGCCGCTCAACCCCGTCAGCACCAGCCAGGTGGCGAGCGAGGTGTTGTAGCCCATCGCCTCGCGCACCTGTGCATTCTGCGCCAGCTTGGCGAACATGTCGCCCGGGCCGCCGAAGATCAGGAAGGTGACCATCAGGCCGATCGCCAGGAAGGCGGCGAGCTTGACCACGGTTTCGACCGCCACCGCCAGCACCAGCCCATCCTGGTGCTCGGTGGCGTCGGCATGGCGGGTGCCGAACAGCACCGCAAATAGGGCCAGCAGCATGGCGACGACCAGCGAAATGTCGCTGACGAACGGATCGAAGGAGGGTGGCGATCCCGTATAGTGCTCGACCATCAGGCTGACCGAACCGGAAATCGCCTTCAGCTGCAGCGCGATATAGGGCACCGCCCCGATGGTGGCGATCAGCGTGGCGATCGCCGCGACGGTAAAGCTTTTGCCGTAGCGCGCGCCGAGGAAGTCGGCGATCGAGGTGATCTTCTCGGTCTTGGCCAGCCGCACGATGCGGTTGAGCAGCGGAAAACCGAACACGAACACCAAAACCGGGCCGGTATAGATGCCGAGGAACTCCAGGCCGCGCTCTGAGGAGAGCCCGACCGAGCCGAAGAAGGTCCACGAGGTGCAGTAGATCGCCAGGCTGAGCGCATAGATGAACGGCCGTGCCCGGCCGGGCCCTGAGATGGCCGAGCGGCGGTCGCCCAGGCTGGCGATGGCGAACAGCAGCGTCACATAGGCGATCGCGATGATGACGATGAACAAGCCTTGCACGCCCGGAATTTCCTCCTTTGCCGTTTTTTGTCCGGCTTATGCGAACGCAATCACAGCTTGAGCCCTATGTCCATTGCGGCTTTGGCAGCATGAGCGGGCGCAAGATTCAGGAGGAAGTTCGTATTGCCGTGACGGAAGGAGAAAGCGGTTGCTTTCTCCTTTTTGCCCATGTTGCAACTTCAGGTTTTTGTTATGTTGTCGCCGGGTCGATGCCGCAAGGACGGAACGGCAGCGCGGCCGGTCATGACAAGGAGGGTCGAATGCTGAAAGAATTCCAGGAATTCATTTCCAAGGGCAATGTGATGGACTTGGCCGTCGGCGTCATCATCGGCGCGGCTTTCGGCAAGATCGTCGATTCCCTTGTCAACGACATCATCATGCCGATCATCGGCGCGATTTTGGGCGGCTTGGACTTCAACAACTACTTCTTTGGGCTGTCCTCTGCCGTCAACGCGACATCGCTTGCTGACGCCAAAAAGCAGGGCGCCGTTTTTGCGTATGGCAGCTTCATCACTGTCGTACTGAACTTCATTATCCTTGCCTTCATCATCTTTCTGATGGTCAAGGCGGTGAACAATCTACGCCGGCGGCTCGAGCGCGAAAAGCCGGCTGCCCCGGCCGCACCGCCGCCCGCCGATGTCGCGCTGCTCACCGAAATCCGCGATCTGCTTGCGAAACGATAGTTCAGCCAACCATTGCTGGACCAAAACCCCGGTCGTTCGCGGCTGGGGTTTTCTGTTTTCGTATCTGGTAAAGAGCGGCAACTCCAAGGGAAAACGGATCTGTCCATGAGCCTGATCGATAGCTTTCGCGCCGAAGCCCGCGCCGCGCCGGAAAGCGGCATTGTCGCCGTCGTCAACTACGGCCGCCTGCGTGAGGGCCTGATCCCGCTGTGGGCCGGCGAGGGGGATCTGCCGACTCCCGCCTTCATCACCGATGCCGCGTCGAAGGCGCTGGCCGGCGGCGAGACGTTCTACACCTGGCAAAGGGGCATCCCTGATCTCAGGCAGGCGCTGGCGCGCTATTACGCCAGGCACTTTGGCAAGACGTTCCCGGAGGAGCAGTTCATCGTCACCGGATCCGGCATGCATGCCATCCAGATGTCGCTTACCGCTCTCGCCGGCGCCGGCGACGAGGTGATCTATCTGTCGCCGGCCTGGCCGAATTTCGACGCCGCCGCCGCCCTGTCAGGCGCCGTTCCGGTACCGGTCACGCTCGATCATTCCGGAAATGGCTGGTCCTGCGACGTCGAGAAGATCGCCGCGGCGATCACGTCGCGCACCAGGGCGCTGTTCATCAACACGCCGTCGAACCCGACCGGCTGGACCGCCGATCACGAGACCTTGCAGGCGATCCTTGACCTGGCGCGCGCCAGGAACATCTGGATCATTGCCGACGAGATCTATTCGCTGTTCCACTATGGCCATGGCCGTGCGCCATCCTTCCTCGACATCGCGACGGAGGAAGACCGCATCCTGTTCGTCAACTCCTTTTCCAAGAACTGGGCGATGACCGGCTGGCGCGTCGGCTGGATCAAGACGCATCCGAGCCTCCAGCAGGTGTTCGAGAACCTGATCCAGTATTCGAATTCCGGCGTTGCCCAGTTTATGCAGCGCGGTGCTGTTGCCGCGCTCGATGAGGGCGATGGTTTCGTCGCCGAGCAGGTGGAGCGGGCGAGGAAAGCGCGCGACCTGGTCTGTGGCATTCTCGGCGCCACCGGCCGTGCGCGGTTTACCGTGCCGCAGGGCGCTTTCTACTTGTTCTTCACCGTCGACGGCATCACCGATTCCCGGACCGCGGCCTTCGACATCGTCGACAAGGCCAATGTCGGCCTGGCGCCGGGCACCGCCTTCGGCCCCGGCGGCGAAGCCTTCCTGCGGCTATGCTTCCACCGCCGCCTCGACCAGCTCGGGGAGGCCGCGCACCGGCTGGCGAAATGGATGAAGACTGTGTAGCCGAGCCGCCGCCGAAACCCGAATTGAAAATCGCTCCGACGAGTCAGCTGGCGTGGGTTTCGAGAACCGGCGCGCAGCGGACATTCAGGTCCGTGAGCACGCGCATGACGCCGAAGATCGGGTTCGATCTTTGAAAAGGGTCATGCGCCAAATGGAAATTGCTACAGCGTCCTTTGCGCGTCCGATGGACGCGCGGCGCTGTAGAAGCGCAGAAACCCGCGTCAGATGGCCGCCGGAGTAGAGTTTCAAACGGGCTTCAGCCGCCCGACTTGGGCACCAGGAGCGGAACGATCCGATCGCTCTTGGCCACGGCGGGCCGTCCTGTGGAGCCGTAGGGGATGCCGAGCGCATCCCAGGTCTCGACCAGCGCGTCCTGCAGTCCCGCGATCAGCGTGTCGGAATGGAATGGCGTCGGCGTGATGCGCAGGCGTTCGGTGCCTCGCGGCACGGTCGGGTAGTTGATCGGCTGGATGTAGATGCCGTGCACGCCGAGCAGGCGGTCGCTGGCCATCTTGCAGAGTTCGGGATCGCCGACCAGCACCGGCACGATATGGGTCGGAGACTCCATCACCGGCAGGCCGGCCGCAGACAGGATCTGCTTGGTCCGCGCTGCCTGCTGCTGCTGGGCGTCACGCTCGGCCTGAGAGTTCTTGAGATGGCGGATCGAGGTGGTGGCCGCGGCCGCGATCGCCGGCGGCAGCGCCGTGGTGAAGATGAAGCCCGGCGCATAGGAGCGCACCGCGTCGATCACCGCACTGGTGCCGGTGATATAGCCGCCCAGCGTGCCGAATGCCTTGGCCAGCGTGCCTTCGATGATGTCGATGCGGTCGGCCAGGCCCTCGCGCTCGGTGATGCCGCCGCCGCGCGGCCCGTACATGCCCACAGCATGGACCTCGTCGATATAGGTCATGGCATTGTAGCGCTCGGCGAGCTCGACGATCTCCCGGATCGGTGCGATGTCGCCATCCATCGAATAGACGCTTTCGAACACGATCAGCTTGGCGCGTTCGCGGCCCGCCGCCTGAAGCAGGCTTTCCAGATGCGCGACGTCATTGTGCCGGAAGATCTTCTTCTCGGCGCCGGAGCGGCGCACGCCTTCGATCATCGAGGCGTGGTTCAGTTCGTCCGAGATGATCAGGCAATTGGGCAAGAGCCGGGCGATGGTCGAGATCGAGGCTTCGTTGGAGACGAAGCCGGAGGTGAAGACCAGGGCCGCGTCCTTGCCGTGCAGGTCGGCAAGCTCATGCTCGAGTTCCACCAGGGGGTTGGAGGTGCCGGAAATGTTGCGGGTGCCGCCGGCGCCCGACCCCATCTTGCCGGCCGCGTCCTGGAACGCGGCGATGACGTCGGGGTGCTGGCCCATGCCGAGATAGTCGTTGGAGCACCAGACGGTGATTTCCTCGGCGCGGCCGTTGGAACGCCATATGGCGCGCGGAAACTTGCCCGCGATGCGCTCGAGGTCGGCGAAGACACGATAGCGACGCTCCGCATGGAGCTGGTCGATCGCTTCTTCGAAGAACCGCTGGTAGTTCATGTCGGCTTCCCAATTTTGCGCGGGATCATAGTCATTGGCCTATTGGTCGTCCACCGGGCCGTTTTGGTCAAAATGCCACGCCCCGCACCTGTTCCTAACGATGGCGGATCGTGGCCTATTCCCATTCCACGACACGCTCTGTGGATCGCTTTTGTTTCAGCATGATGCCACATTTGGTGAACGCCGGTTACCGAGGGTTCTAATGGCCATGCGGCAGGCTTTCCAGTAGAGCGGGGTTTGAGACAGTTTCCGATAAATCTTGGATAATGCGAGGACGCGGATGACGGTTTTGGTGACAGGTGGTGCCGGCTATATAGGCAGCCACATGGTCTGGGAATTGCTGGACGCGGGCGAAAGCGTGGTCGTTCTCGACCGGCTTTCCACCGGCTTCGAATGGGCGGTGGCGCCGGAGGCAAAGCTGGTTGTCGGCGATGTCGCCGACAAGGAATTGGTCGGTTCGATCATCAGGGACAATAAGGTCGACGCGATCATCCATTTTGCCGGTTCCATCGTGGTTCCGGAATCGGTCGCCGACCCGCTCGCCTATTACGAAAACAACACCTCGAAGACGCGCACGCTGATCGAAACCGCGGTGCGTGAGGGCGTGCCGCATTTCATCTTCTCCTCGACTGCCGCCGTCTATGGCGGCGCCGGGCTGGAGCCGGTGCGCGAGGATGCCCGCCTGGCGCCGGAATCGCCGTACGGTCTGTCCAAGCTGATGAGCGAGTGGATGTTGCGTGATGCCGGCCTTGCGCACGATATCCGCTACACCGCATTGCGCTATTTCAACGTTGCCGGCGCCGACCCCAGGGGCCGCACCGGCCAGTCGACGCCGGGCGCCACGCATCTCATCAAGGTTGCCTGCGAGACCGCGCTCGGCAAGCGTCCGTTCATGCAGGTGTTCGGCACCGACTACCCGACGCCGGACGGCACCTGCATGCGCGACTATATCCATGTCAGCGACCTCGCGGCGGCGCATCGGCTGGCCTTGGAGCGGTTGCGCGCCGGGGGCGGGAGCCTTGTCGCCAATTGCGGCTACAGCCATGGCTATTCGGTGCTCGAGGTCATTGACAGCGTTCGGCGTGCCTTTGGCCGCGATTTCGAGGTGAAGATGGGCGACCGCCGCGCCGGTGACGCCGCCGCTGTTGTCGCCAATTCGGACCTTGCCCGGGCTGAACTCGGCTGGACCCCGCAACGCGACGACCTCGACCAGATCGTTGCCGATGCGCTCGCCTGGGAGCGTATCCTGACCAGCAAGAACTCCGCGCGCGGCTGAAGCCAAGCCCCCAAGGGCTCGCAAGGCGCGTGGTGACGCGCTATGGAAGCAGTCGCGACACGGCGTGGAGGCGCCTCGCCGCGAAGAGCTTAGGGGGATGGCATGAAGATAATTGTGCTCGGCGCCGGCGTTGTCGGTACGGCCGCCGCCTATTACTTGGCGGCCGACGGTCACGAGGTCACCGTGATCGAGCGGCATCCAGCGCCGGCGCGCGGCACCAGCCAGTCCAATGCCGGGCTGGTCTCGCCGGGCGATGCCACGGCCTGGGCCTCGCCGGCAGCTCTGAAGACATTTTTGCGCGCGCTCTGGAACCATGACCTCGGCATCAAGGTCAGGCTGCGCTTCGATCCCTATTTCCTTGCCTGGAGCCTGCGTTTCCTGCGTCAATGCACGGTGGCTCGGCTGCGCGCCAACAGTGAGGTCAAGCTGCGGCTGGCGCTCTATTCGCGCGACTGCATCAATGCCATCTCGGCCGACACCGGCATCCATTATGACGAGCGCAAGAAAGGCATCCTCTACTTCTTCCGCTCGCAGCACAGCCTCGACACCGGCACCGACAATTACCGTTACCTCGCCGAGCATGGCCTGCCGATCGAGATCGTCGGCCGCGACCGGCTGGTCGAGCTTGAGCCGGGCCTTGCCGGCGTGAAGGAAAAGATCGCCGGCGGCGTCTATTCGCCGATCGACCAGACCGGCGATTCCAGAATGTTCGTCGACAATCTCGCCGCCTATGCCAGCGAAAAGCTTGGCGTCAAATTCCTGTTCGATACCACCGTCGAAGGCCTCGATATCGACGGCGACCGCGTGCGCGCGGTGATGACCTCGGCCGGTCCGATTGCAGGCGACGCCGTGGTCATTTCGATGGGGCCGGAAAGCGGCCTGCTCGGCCGCCGTTACGGCATCGACCTGCCGGTCTATCCGGTGAAGGGCTATACCGCGACCATTCCGCTGGAAGACGAGAGCAAGGGCCCAACCATGGGCGGCGCCGACGAGGACCAGCTGATGGCCTATTCCAGGCTCGGCAACCGGCTGCGGCTGGCCTCCACCGCCGAATTCACCGGCTTCGACCGAACCCACAAGCCCAGCGACTTCGCCACCATGTTCCGGACCGCCAGGGATCTTTTCCCTGGCGCGTTCGACGAGAAGAAAGCCGTGCTCTGGGCGGGGCTCAGGCCGATGATGCCGAACTCCGTGCCGGTCATCGGCCAGGCGCGCTACAAAAACCTCTATCTCGACACCGGCCATGGCCATGTCGGCTGGACGATGGCCTGCGGCTCCGGAAAATTCCTGGCCGACATCGTTGCCGGGCGAAAGCCTGAAATCGATCCGCAAGGGTTGATCTACGTGAACTGAGGAGCACTAGTCGTCGTGTTGGCACCGAGTCCATTCGCCCTGCATCCATTCGGCAAGCCACCCCCGCTCAAGCTGCCCAATCTGTGCCAAGTTATCCTGCCTGGCGGTCAGATGGCGGAGACCGACGACTTCGAAATCCCCGCAGTCTGCGGGGTGATCATGTTCACCGCACGTCAGTTGCCACTCACCATCGGAATGATGAATGACCAGTGTCACTGGTCTCTCCGATCGAAAGACATGGCCACATACAATTGCTCTGGTTTCCAACATTGAGACCGTCACTGCGCTACGTTTGACAAGCATTGGGCGACGATCTGGAAGATGCATCTGGCAGACAGATTCTACAAACGCTGAGTGAAAAAATGTCGGGACCGCAAGTCGCCATCGACCTTGGCCGCATCGAGCGCAACGCCCGAACCATCGTCGACCGCTGCGCATCGTCTGGCATCAAGGTGTTCGGCGTCACCAAGGGCATGTGCGGCATGCCGCAAGTGGCGCGCGCCATGCTGCGTGGCGGCGTCGCCGGCATCGCCGAATCGCGTTTCGAAAACATCCGCCGGCTGCGCGACAGCGGCATCAATGCGCCGATCATGCTGCTGCGCAGCCCGCCCATGGCGCGCGTCGAGGAGGTTGTGCGCACCGTCGACATCAGCCTGCAGTCGGAACTCGCCACAATCCGCGAGATCTCGCGCATCGCCGAGCGCATGGGCCGCGTCCACGACATCATGCTGATGATCGATCTCGGCGATCTCCGCGAAGGCATCTGGCCGAGCGACCTGATCCCCACCGTCGAGCGAATCCTTGAGTTCAAGGGCGTGCGAATCGCCGGCATAGGCACCAATCTCGGCTGTTTCGGCGCCATCATGCCGACGCCGGAGAATCTCGGCCAGCTCGTCGCCCATGCCTACAAGACCGAGCGTCTGTCGGGCAAAAGCCTCGATTGGATCTCGGGCGGTGCCTCGTCATCGCTCACGCTGCTGCTCGAAGGCAAGCTGCCGGCCGGCATCAACAATCTCAGGGTCGGCGAGGCGATCCTGCAGGGCGGCGTCGAGACCTTCCGCGATGTGCCATGGGCCGAACTCGAACCCGATGCCTGCCGCCTGACCAGCGACATCATCGAGGTCAAGCTGAAGCCGTCACGGCCGATCGGCGAGTCCGGCTACGACGCCTTCGGCAACCAGCCGGTTTTTCCCGACGAGGGCGACAGGCTGCGCGCCATCGCCAATATCGGCCGCGAGGATGTGCTGGTCGAGGGGCTGACGCCGATCGCCAAGGGGATTCGCGTGCTCGGCGCCTCCAGCGATCATCTGCTGCTCGACGTGCAGGATGCCGACCCGCGGCCCGCCGTCGGCGACCGCGTCGCCTTCCGCATGAGCTACGGCGCCATGCTCCTGGCGATGACGTCGGAATATGTCGAGAAGGCGCCGATGCACGACGTCGCCGACTTTTCCGGCCGCAAGATGGTGTCGATCTCGGCCGAGCAGGAAGCCGCCGGCATCCTCGCCCGCGAGGGAACCGGCGCGCGGCTGGAGGCGATGAATTTCGACGTCGTGGAACTCGCCGATGTCGAGCGGCCGCCTTCAGGGTTGATCCGACTCGCCGCTGGCGCCGATCGCCGCATCGCCCACAAGGCGCTGACGGCGACCGCGCGCGCGACGCACTCCTTCGGCCTGATCTGGATCGATTCCATCGCCGCGCTGATGCCCGAGGACGAGGAGGGCATCGACCTGCCGGAGGGTTCGGTTCTGGCGCGTGCGCTCGGTCTCGACCACAAGGCCGGCGCGCTGCAGCCGCAGCTGTCGCCGGAAAATGTCGTCATCGTCGGCCTGCGACATGCCGATCCGGCCGAAGCGCGGGTGCTGAAGGATTCGCGCGTATCGGCCTTCACCATGACCGATATCGACGCCATGGGCATGCGCGACCTGATGCATGAGGCGATTCGCATCGCCACATCGGGCACACAAGGCTTTCATGTCAGCTATTCCCTGACGGCCACCGAATTCGCCGGCTGGGCGGCCGGCTCCGGCGGGCTGACCGTGCGCGAGACGCATCAGGCGATGGAGGCGATCGCACTCTCCGGCGGCCTGCTGTCGATGGATGTCTCGGGCCTGACCGCTGATCTGGAGCCCAGGATTGGCGCCGACACCGTGAACTTCGTCATGTCGGCCTTCGGCAAGCGGATCCTCTGATCAGCCCCGTGCTTCGACCGCCGCGCGCCAGGCGCTGGCATAGCCGGCCCAGGCCGGGTCGGTCGGCGGTTCTATTCTTTCCCCCTTGCCATGCGTCGCGACCTGATCGGACGCCAGCAGTGCCGCGCCGATGCTGGTTCCGGTGGCGGCCTCGGAGGCGATGACGGTGCGGCCTGTGCCTGCCGCCAGCATGCCGACGAAGAGCCGGTTGCGGGCAAAAGGTCCTTCGACCGTGGTCGGGCCATCGGCGCCGATCAGCTCGAGGCAGGTCGCCGTCATCAGCGCCAGATAGAACGAGATGGCGGCGAAGCGCCGGCCATTGTTGATGCCGTCGGCATCAAGCCAGGTCGCGGCCTGGTGTGGGAATGGACCTGATCCTTGCTGGGTCGAAGGCAGCAGCAGCGTCTTTTGCGCCAGCACGGCGCCAATATCGTCTTCGGTCCAGTTCTCCGGCTGCCCTTCGGTCAGCAGCGAGAATTCGCGACCACCCATGAAACGAGCCGAAGGGACGGAGGCGCCGAGCGCGTTGACGTTGACCAACGTATCACGCGCCGGATCGAGGTCGACCGTCCTGCCGCCCACCGCCATCGACACCACCCAGGTCCCGGTCGAGACGACCGAGAAAGGTGGCGCGTCGGACAGGAGATGCGGCAGCAGCGAAGCGTTGGAATCGTGCAGGCCGCAGAACACAGGGGTTTGCGCATCGAGCCCGGTTCGCGCGGCAAGCGCCGGCAGAATAGGGCCGAGGCTATCCCCGGCCGGCCGCACCGGTGCCATCAGGCGGCGCCAACCCATCCGATCGACCAGTGACGAAAAGTCAGCGGTCCACGGGTTCCACAGATCGGTGTGGCAACCAAGCGAGGTTACCTCGTTGGCCGCGATGCCGGTCAGGCGCAGCGCCCAGTATTGCGGGTACATCAGCAGCGTGGCGGCCTTGGCGAATTCCGTCGGGAAGGTTTTCTGCTGCCAGAAGAACTGTGCGCCGAGATTGAGACCGAGCGGCAGGCGCGGCGTGCCGGTCTCGGAAAAGGGCGGGCGAACCGTCTCATACTCCGCCGCCAGCCTGTCGGGACCATCGAACTCATAGTCGAGCACAGGCAGCACAAGGTCGCCCGCGGCATCGACCAGCGCGCCGGTTGCGCCATGGGTGGTGATCGAAATGGCGTCGATGCGCTGTTCGCGGTTGAGGCCGGCCAGGCTGTCGAGGATGAATGTCCACAGCGCCTCGACATCGTGATGCGGGTAGGGCGCCTGCCGCAGCGGCGCATTGGCCATCCTGCGCAGCGCCACCTCGCTCAAGGTCGCGAGGTCGACCAGCGCCACCTTGGCGTTGGTCTTGCCGATGTCGATGACGGCGATGTGGCGCAGAGCACTCATGCCATGTGGAACACAGTTTCCAAGGGCACGGCCACCGGCTCGTTGTCCGGCTTCGTCTCCATGATGTCGGCCATGTGTGCCCACCAGCGCTGCATCACCGGATGTCCGGGCAATTCACCCATGCCGTGATCGTCGCGCCGCCACAGCACGCCGAACAGGATGTCGGTCTCTTCATCGAGATGGATCGAGTAATCGGACACGCCGGCCTGTTTCAAGAGCGTAACCAGCGACGGCCAGATCTCGTCGTGACGTTTCCTGTACTCGGCCTTCATGCCGGGCTTGAGCTTCATCTTGAACGCGTACTTTTCCGGCATCAGTGCCCCCCGCGCAGCCGCCGCCAGACGATCGGCAGGGCGATGACGATGATCAGCAGCAGGCCGATGAAGATCGACATGACAATGCCGGGCACGTTGAGCAGGCCGAGCCCGAACGTCACCAGCCCCATGATGAAGGCGGCGAGCACGACGCCGAGAATGCTGCCGGCGCCGCCGAGGATGCTGACGCCGCCGAGCACCACCATGGTGATGACTTCCAGCTCATAACCCTGCGCGATCGACGGCCTTGTCGAGCCGAGCCGCGAAGTGATCAGCACCGAGGCGATGCCCGACATCAGCCCGGTCAGGCAGAACAGGATGAATTTGATACGCCCGACGCGCACGCCGGAAAACTGTGCCGCGACCGGATTGTTGCCGATGGCGAAGACACGGCGGCCGAAACTCGTGCGGTGCAGCAGGAACCAGTAGACAACGGCCGCGATGAGGAAGAGCACGAGCTCGAACGACACCACCCACCAGACATAGCCCTGGCCGAAGAAGGCGAAGCTCGAGGGATAACCCTTATAGGCCTGGTCGCCGAGGATGATGAAGGCGATGCCGCGAAACAGGCTCATCGTGCCGATGGTGACGACGATCGACGGCAGCCCAAGCCTGGTCACCAAGAGCCCGTTGAAGGCGCCGCAGCCAAGCCCGACGAAGATGCCGATCGCCACCAGCACCGGTGTGCCGGCGCCTGCCTGCACGGCCATGCCCATCATGGTCGAGGCGAGAGCGATGATAGCCGCAACCGACAGGTCGATCTCGCCCGAAATGATCAGCAACGCCATGGCAAAGGCGATCAGACCCTTCTCGGTGAAATTGAAGGTCAGGTCCGACAGCGAATAAGGGTCGAGGAAATAAGGCGAGGCGAAGCTGTTGATGGCGAAGATGGCGACAGCCACCACGACCAGCAGCGCCTCCCAGGAAAAGATCGCCGAGCGGAACGGCTTGTCGAGCCGATCGGGGATGTGGCGCGGGGCAGGGATGTCGCTCATGCCGCCTCCATCTTTCTCAGGATGATGCGCCCCTGCTGGCGTTCGCCGCGCGCGTTGAGCACGACGGCCAGGATGATGGCGCTGCCCGAAATCGCCATCTGCCAGAACGGTGAGATGTTGATGACCGGCAACGCGTTGGAGATGATGCCGAGAAACAGCGCGCCGAGCACCGCGCCGCCGACCGAGCCGATACCGCCTGCGATCGAGATGCCGCCGATGACGCAGGCGGCGATGATGTTGAGCTCATAGCCACTGGCGACCTCGACCGAGGCGATCACATAGCGCGAGATCCAGAGGTAGCCGGCAAGGCCGCCGATCATGCCGGAGATGCAGAAGACGATGAATTTCGTGCGGCCGACATCGATGCCGGTATAGACCGATGCTGTCGGGTTGACACCGATGGCATAGATAGAGCGGCCGAGTGCCGTCCGCGTCATCAGCACGAAGAACAGCGCGATGACCAGAATGGCGATCCACGACAGCACCGGAATGCCGAGGAAGGCGGCGCGCTGGAAGCCGATGAACTCAGGGCTCATCTTGTCGGCATTCACCCAGGCGCCGCCGGACAGGACGAAGGTGGCGCCGCGATAGATGGTGAGCGTACCCAATGTGACGACGATCGAAGGGATGTTCAGCCGCCACACGAGCAGGCCATTGATGGCACCGAGCACCAGCCCGACGGCGAGTGCGATGACGATCAGCAGCGGAATCGGGATCGCCGGGTGTGCTGCGTTCAGCATCGCCACCACCATGCCGGTGAAGCACAGGTTCGAGGCCATCGACAGGTCGATCGATCGCGTCAGGATCACCACCATCTGGCCGAGCGCCAGGATCATCAGGATCGAGGTGTCGTTGAACACCTGGCGCAGATTGCCGGGATCGGCGAAGGCGGGAAAACGCGTCGAGATCAGGCCGATCAAAACGACGATCGCCGCGGCCAGCCAGATCTCGCGGTATTTCAGGAAAGCCCTCATGCCGCGATCCCCGCTGCCGTCCGGACCAGCGTCTCGGCGTCCAGCCCCTTATTGTCGTAGACCGCAGCGACCAGGCCTTCGCGCATGACTACGACACGGTCGGACATGCCGAGAATCTCCGGCAGTTCCGACGACACCATGATCACCGACAGGCCCTGCGCCACCAGTTCGGCCATGAAGCCGTGCACAGCGGCCTTGGAACCAATGTCGATGCCCTTGGTCGGCTCGTCCAGGATGATCACCTTGGGCGCGGTCGCCAGCCATTTGGCGATGACGATCTTCTGCTGGTTGCCGCCCGACAGCGTGCCGACATCCTGGCTGAGCGAAGAGGCCCTGAGGTCGAGCCGTTCGGTGTAGGATCGGGCGAGCGAAAACTCTTCCGCCAGCCGCAGCAGACCGGACTTGGAGGTGCGGTTGAGCGACGGCAGCGAGACGTTCTGGAAGATCGGCAGGCCGATCACCACGCCTTGCTTGCCGCGTTCCTCGGGCACGTAGACGATGCCGGCCTCGATTGAGTCCGCCGCCGACTTCGGCGCGATCGCCTTGCCGTCCAGCGTGATCGTCCCGCCCGATGTGCGGGTAATGCCTGATATCGCCTGCATCACCTCGCTGCGGCCGGCGCCGACGAGGCCGTAGAAGCCGAGGATTTCGCCCTTGTGCAGTTCGAAGCCGATATCCCTGAATTCGGTCGGATGCGACAGGCCGGCAACGGAGAGCACCGGCGCGCCGATCTCGGCCTTGCGCTGCGGGAAGATGTGGTCGACCGAACGGCCGACCATCATGCGCACGATCTGGCTCTGGCCGGCATCCTTGATCAGGCCTTCGCCGACCATCTCGCCGTCGCGGAACACGGTGTAGCGGTCGGCGATGCGGTAGATCTCGTCGAACTTGTGGCTGATAAACAGGATCGCTTTGCCTTCCTCCTTGAGGAATTCGATGAGCAAAAACAGCTCCTCGATCTCTTTCATCGACAGCGCGGCGGTCGGTTCGTCCATGATGACGATCTGGGCGTCGATCGACATGGCGCGGGCCACGGCGACCAGATGCTTGTTGGCGATGCCGAGATCCTTCAGTCGCGCATCGGCGTCGATGTGGCCGGCATGCATGGTGTCGAGCACTTCGCGTGCATTCTTGCGCATCGTGCGCCAGTCGATGGTGCCGAAACGCGTGCGCGGCGCGTGGCCGAGAAAGATGTTTTCGGCGACGCTGAGATCGTCGAACAGCACGGTTTCCTGGTGGATGGCGGTGACGCCGTGGCCGAAGGCGGCATGCGCGCTGGGCAGCGTGACCGCCTGGCCGTCGATGCTGATCGTGCCGGAATCCGGTTGGTAGATACCGGTCATGATCTTGACCAGCGTCGACTTGCCGGCACCGTTCTCGCCGATCAGTGCCGTCACTTGGCCGGGATAGAGCGACAGGCTGACATTGTGCAGCGCGCGCACACCGGGAAAGCTTTTCGAGATGCCGGACAGCGTCAGGCGTGGCGTGGAGGCCGCTGGCCTCTCCTTCACCGTGCCGTGCTGGGCTGTCGTGTCCATATCAGTATCAAGCCCTGAAACAAGGTCCGTTTAAAGTCGCGGCGGGACGTGAGCCCCGCCGCGACAGCTTGAGCGGGTCTCAGATCAATAGATCTTGGAGAATTTCTCGATGTTGGTCTTGTCGAACTGGAAGGGCGGAGCCATCGCAGCCGAGTTCGAGTCGTCGAGCGTGACCTTGCCGACGCGGCCGATCGACAGCGTCGCACCGGGCTTGGCCTCTTCCTTCTTCACCGCCAGGTCGTGGGCGAGGTAGACGGCGGAGTAGCCGAGGTCGATCGGGTTCCAAAGAGCCACGGCCTGTGAAGCACCGTTGTCGATGAACTTCTTGAACTCGGAAGGCAGCGCAAGGCCCGTGACATTGACCTTGCCGATCAGGTTCTCGTCGGTGACCACCTGGGCCGCGGCAACGACGCCGACGGTGGTCGGCGCGATGATCGCCTTGAGGTTCGGGTAGGACTTCAGCAGGCCCTTGGCTTCGTCGGTGCTCTTGGCCGAATCGTCATCGCCATAGACGGTGGCGACCAGCTTGATCTTGGGGAACTTCTCCGGCAGCACCTTCTTGGCCGCGTCGATCCAGGCGTTCTGGTTGGTCGCGGTCGAGGAGGCCGACAGGATGGCGACATCGCCGCCTTCCGGCAGATAGTCGGCGGCAAGCTTGATGATGGTCTCGCCGATCAGGCCGGTGTCGGACGGGTTGAGATGAAGCTGGCGGCCTTCCTTGGCGACGCCGGAATCCCAGGAGATCACGGTGATGCCGCGCTCCATGGCCTTCTTCAGCACCGGCACCAGTGCGTCGGCGTCATTGGCCGAAATGGCGATGGCGTTGACCTTTTGCGCGATCAGCGAATTGACCACTTCGATCTGCGCTTCGGCGGTCGCCTTGGTCGGGCCGGTGTAGATGATGTCGACATCGCCGAGTTCCTTGGCCGCCTCTTCGGCGCCCTTGTTGGCGGCGTCGAAGAAGCCGTTGCCGAGCGACTTCACCACCAGTGCGATCTTGACGTTCTCGGCATAGGCGGCATTCACGAACATGGCGGCCGAGAACGCGGCCGTCACCATCAATTTCTTCAGAAAACTCATCGTATATCCTCCCTTGAGCGTTGCATTTCCATCGCCGCTGCGGGCGTCTCAGGCCTGCAGCGAAGATTCTTCCTTCGCCGATTTGCGGGCGACGATCAGCGTCACGCCCGCGGTCTCCAACATCTTGGCTTCGCGATCCTCGATGCCGTCATCGGTGATGACGGTGGCGATGCGCGACAGGCCGCACAGGATCAGGCTGGAGCGTTTGCGGAATTTCGAGGAATCGACCAGCACCACCAGCTCGTCGGCCTGGTCGATCAGTTTCTGCTCCGCCTGGATCAACAGCGGGTCGCCTTCCATCAGGCCAAGCGGTCCCAGTCCCTGCGCGCCCATGAACATCCGGCGCGCGTAGAAATTGCGAGTCACGTCATTGTCGAAGGGCGACAGGATGATGTTCTGCTCGCGATAGATGGTGCCGCCCGACAGCATCACCGTGTTCTTGGAGTGCTTGAGCAGATGCTCGGCGATGGGGAATGAATTGGTGAAGATCGGCATGCGGCGACCGGTCAGGAAATGCACCATCTGGAAGGTGGTGGTGCCGCCATTGATGATGATCGGCTCGCCATCTCCACAGAGCTCGACCGCTTCGCGGGCGATCGCCCGCTTTTGCGAAGCGTTGATCGTTTCGTTGACGGAAAACGGCCGGCCGGCCAGGCCGATGAACTGCGGCGGCGAGATTGCCTCGGCGCCGCCGCGCACCCGGCGCAGGCGCTTCTGGACATGGAGAGCCGCGATATCGCGCCGGATCGTCGCCTCGGACGACTCCGTCAGGTCGACCATCTCCTGCACCGTCACCACAGGCTTTTCCTGGACGGCGGACAGAATGATCCTGTGGCGCTCTTTTTCGTGCATGGTTCCTCCCTGCCTGGCCATCTAGGCACTCAAAACAAGCAGTGTCAATCATTTCCGATCATGTAATTTCATTGTGCAGTGCAATATGATTGATCTTGATCGTTTGTGATTGACAATCAGCCTGCGTGCGTAGACATTCCTGGCAAAACGGACCGCGGTTTTTTGCGTCCCAGGGAGGATACCTATGCTCGACAAGCGCTCCGGCTCGCGCCTTGCCAATCTGTGGGATGATGCGAAAGCCAAGGGGATGAGCGATCCCGAGCTTCTGGTCTATCGCTCGAACACGCTGGGTTCCGACAAGCGCGTCACCAACTATGGCGGTGGCAACACCTCCTCCAAGATTTGGCAGAAGGACCCGCTCAGCGGCGAGACCGTCGAAGTGCTGTGGGTCAAGGGCTCCGGCGGCGACAGCGCCTCCATCAAGCTCGACGGCTTCGCCACGCTCTACATGGACAAGTTGCGGGCGCTGAAGGGCCTTTATCGCGGCGTCGAGCATGAGGACGAGATGGTGGGATATCTGCCCCACTGCACGTTCAATCTCAACCCGCGCGCGGCCTCGATCGACACGCCGCTTCACGCCTATGTGCCCAGGCCTTTTGTCGACCACATGCATCCCGATGCCATCATCGCGATTGCCGCCGCGAAGGATTCCAAAGCGCTGACCAACGAGATCTTCGGCGACGCCATTGGCTGGCTGCCGTGGAAGCGGCCGGGCTTCGAGCTTGGCCTGTGGCTGGAGAAATTCTGCACGGAAAATCCCGCCGCCAAGGGTGTCATTCTGGAAAGCCACGGCCTGTTCACCTGGGGCGACACGCCCAAGGAGTGCTACGAGACGACGATCTCGGTGATCAACCAGGCGATCGAGTGGTTCGAGCGCCGCTCCGAGGGCCTCGCCATTTTCGGCGGCGAAGTGGTCAAGTCGCTCGATGTCAAGCAACGACGTGCCATCGCTGCGAAACTGATGCCGAAAATCCGCGGCCTGATCTCGGAAAAGAGCCACAAGCTCGGCCATTTCGACGACTCCGCCGCCGTGCTCGAATTCGTCAACTCTAGGGATCTGCGTCCGCTGGCGGCACTCGGCACCTCATGCCCCGACCATTTCCTGCGCACCAAGATCCGGCCGCTGGTCATCGAGTTCGATCCGGCAAAGCCTGATGTCGATGCGGTCATCGCGCGCCTCGCCGACGACATCGCCGAATACCGCGTCGGCTACCAGGCCTATTACGACAGCTGCAAGCATCCGGACTCGCCGGCCATCCGCGACCCCAACGCCGTGGTCTATCTGATGCCCGGCGTCGGCATGTTCACCTTCGCCGGCGACAAGGCGACGGCGCGCATCTCGGGCGAATTCTATGTCAACGCCATCAACGTAATGCGCGGCGCCTCGACCGTCTCGTCCTATGTCGGCCTGCCGGCGCAGGAAGCTTTCGACATCGAATACTGGCTGCTCGAGGATCTGAAGCTGCAGCGCATGCCGAAGCCGAAGTCGCTCGCCGGCCAGATCGCGTTGGTCACCGGTGGCGCCGGTGGCATTGGCCGGGCGACCGCCAACCGCCTGCTGCGCGAAGGCGCCTGCGTCGTGCTGGCCGACATCGATGAAACAGCGCTCGCCAGCGCCAATGAGGAACTGGCCAAGGCCTATGGCAAGGATTTCGTCCGCCCTGTGGTCATCAACGTCACCTCGGAGGATCAGGTCGTTGCCGGTTTTGCCGAGACGGCGGTCGAGTTCGGCGGCATCGACATTCTGGTGTCGAATGCCGGTCTCGCCTCCTCGGCGCCGATCGAGGAGACGACACTGGCGCTGTGGAACAAGAACATGGACATATTGTCGACCGGCTACTTCCTGGTCTCGCGGGAAGCCTTTCGGCTGTTCAGGGTGCAGAAGATCGGCGGCAATGTCGTCTTTGTCGCTTCCAAGAACGGCCTTGCCGCTTCGCCCAACGCCGCCGCCTACTGCACCGCAAAGGCCGCGGAGATCCATCTCGCCCGCTGTCTGGCGCTGGAAGGCGCGGAAGCCCAGATCAGGGTCAATGTCGTCAATCCGGACGCGGTGCTGCGCGGCTCAAAAATCTGGACTGGCGAGTGGAAGGAACAGCGCGCCGCCGCCTACAAGATGTCGACCGACGATCTGGAGGAGCATTACCGCTCGCGCTCGATGCTGAAGCGCTCGGTCTTTCCGGAAGACATCGCCGAAGCGATCTATTTCTTCGCTTCCGACATGTCGGCCAAATCGACCGGCAACATCATCAACGTCGACGCCGGCAACGCACAGAGCTTTACGCGATAGACGCTTCGCCCTTCTCCCCGTCACTATACGGGGAGAAGGGCCGGCAGGCGGTGAGGGGCAGCGGCCCGAACATATTGGGAGGAATAGCAGTTTGTCCGAAACCATCATCTCCGCCGACGTCGTCGCCAGCCACAACGCCGCCCGCAAGCCCGACCTCGAGCGCGACTATGCCTCGCTTGGCGAACGCCTGGACCGTCGCGGCATCGCCATCGACGCCATCCGCGGCAAGGTCGAGAAATTCGCCGTTGCCATCCCCTCCTGGGGCGTCGGCACCGGCGGCACGCGCTTTGCCCGCTTTCCCGGCGCCGGCGAACCGCGCGACATCTTCGACAAGATCGAGGATTGCGCCGTCATCAGCCAGTTGACGCAGGCGACGCCGACCGTCTCGCTGCACATTCCATGGGACAAGGCGGATCCGAACCGGCTGAAGCAGGCGGCCTCGCGCTTCGGCCTCGGCTTCGATGCGATGAATTCCAACACCTTCTCCGACGCCAGGGACCAGAAACTCTCCTACAAATTCGGCTCGCTGTCGCATGCCGATGCCGGCACACGTCGTCAGGCGGTCGAGCACAATCTCGAATGCATCGAGATCGGCAAGACGCTCGGCTCCAAGGCGCTGACGGTGTGGATCGGCGACGGCTCGAACTTTCCCGGCCAGGTCAATTTCGCCAAGGCGTTCGAGCGCTATCTCGACGCCATGAAGGAGGTCTATGCCGGGCTGCCCGCCGACTGGAAGCTGTTCACCGAACACAAGATGTACGAGCCGGCCTTCTATTCCACGGTCGTGCAGGATTGGGGCACCAACTACCTCATATCAAAGGAATTGGGCGACAAGGCGTTCTGTCTCGTCGACCTCGGCCACCACGCGCCCAACGTCAACATCGAGATGATCGTCTCGCGGTTGATCCAGTTCAAGAAGCTCGGCGGCTTCCACTTCAACGATTCGAAATATGGCGACGACGATCTCGACGCCGGTTCGATCGATCCTTACCGGCTGTTCCTGGTCTTCAACGAACTCGTCGATGCCGAACTGTCCGGCGCCGAGGGGTTCGATCCCGCCCACATGCTCGACCAGAGCCACAACGTCACCGATCCGATCGAAAGCCTGATGCTGTCGGCGGTCGAGGTGCAGCGCGCTTATGCACAGGCGCTGCTGGTCGACCGCAAGGCGCTGGAAGGTTTCCAGGAGGCCAACGACGCGCTGATGGCGACGCAGACGCTCAAAAGCGCCTACCGCACCGATGTCGAGCCGATCCTGGCCATGGCACGGCTGAACACCGGCGGCGCCATCGATCCGGTCGCCGCCTACCGGGCGGCAGGCTACCGCGCCAAGGTCGCGGCCGAGCGCCCGGCTGTCGCCGGCGGATCGGGCGGAATTGTCTGACACGCCTGACATCTGAATTGATGCGTCTGGCCCACCGTTGATGGTGGACTCGGCCACTGCAACGGGTTCTTCTAGGCATCCGCGCCAGGAGAACCCGCCATGCACGTCACCCGTCGGACACTGATCGCCGCCAGTCTTTCCGTCACCTTCGTCCTCGCGCCGTTGACCAGCGTCTTCGCCGCGTCGCCCGCGCCGGCCAAGGGCGAGCACGGCATGGTGGTCACGGCTCAGTATCTGGCCTCGGAAGTCGGCGTCGAGGTCTTGAAGAAGGGTGGCAATGCCGTCGATGCGGCGGTCGCCGTCGGCTACGCGCTGGCCGTCGTCTACCCCAATGCCGGCAACATCGGCGGCGGCGGCTTCATGACCATCCGTTTCGCCGATGGCAAATCGACCTTCCTCGACTTTCGCGAGCGAGCGCCGCTGGCGGCGACCAAGACCATGTATCTCGACAAGGACGGCAATCCGGTGAAGGGCGCCAGCCTCGACGGCTATCTCGCCGTCGGCGTGCCGGGCTCGGTGGCCGGTCTCGAAATGGCGCGCGAGAAATACGGCACGCTGTCCAGGCAGGATCTGATGGCGCCGGCGATCACCTATGCCAAGGACGGGTTCATCCTCACTCAGGGCGATGCCGCCTCATTCGCCGGCAGCGCTGAAAGGTTGGCGAAGGACCCGGCGGCGGCTGCAGCCTTCCTGAAACCCGACGGCAAGCCCTATGGCATCGGCGAGCGGCTCGCCCAGCCAGACCTTGCCGCCTCGCTCTCGGCGATTTCCGACAAAGGCCCCGAGGCCTTCTACAAGGGCGCCATCGCCGACGCGATCGTCAAGGCGAGCGGCGCCAAGGGCGGCATCCTGGCCAAGGCCGATTTCGAGCAATATGCGGTGCGCGAACTGAAGCCGGTGACCTGCTCCTATCGCGGCTATGAGATCACCTCGTCGCCGCCGCCCAGTTCCGGCGGCGTCATCATCTGCGAAATCCTCAACGTGCTGGAAGGCTACCCGCTGTCCTATCTCGGCATCGGCTCGGCCGAGACGGTGCATGTCATGGTCGAGGCGATGCGCCATGCCTATGTCGACCGTAACTCGGCGCTCGGCGATCCTGATTTCGTCGACAATCCGGTCTCGAAGCTGCTTGATAAAGCCTATGCCAAGGATATCCGCGACAAGATCGACCCGTTTCGGGCCGGCGTATCACAGGATCTGATGCCGAAAGGCTTTGGCGAGTCGAAGGAGACGACGCATTATTCGATCATCGACAAGGACGGCAACGCGGTCGCGGTGACCTATACGCTGAACGGCTCCTTCGGCGCCGGCGTCGTTGCCGACGGTACCGGCATCCTGCTCAACAACGAGATGGACGATTTCACCCAGAAACCCGGTGTGCCCAACCTCTACGGTCTGGTCCAGGGCGAGGCCAACGCCATCCAGCCGAAGAAGACGCCTTTGTCATCGATGAGCCCGACCATCGTGGCCAAGGACGGCAAGCCGTTCATGGTCATCGGCAGCCCCGGCGGCTCGCGCATCATCACCATCACGCTGGAAGCGATCGTCAACGTCATCGACCACGGCATGAACATCCAGGAGGCGATCGACGCGCCGCGCATCCATCATCAATGGCTGCCCGATAAGGTCTATGTCGAGCCGTTCGGCCTGTCGCTGGACACCGAAAGACTACTGGCCGGCATGGGTTATCATCTCGATTTGAGTGACCAGACCTGGGGGCAGGCGGCCGGCATTCTCGTTGGTGGCAAGAGCCTGGCGGAGATCGAGAAGGGCGGCGGCGCGCGCTACAATGGCGCCATCGACAGCCGCGCGGCCTCGGGCGAGGCGCTCGGATATTGAATGCCGGGTCTCTTGGACAGGCGCCGGTTCACGGCCCGGCGACGGCCGTCAGGTAATCAATGTGACGGTTGATGCGATCAGCATCAGGGCGGCGATGCCGACGAACAGCGCATAGATGCGCGGCCGGTCGAGCAGAAGCGCGTTTCCGGAAATCCAGGCCGAGGTGGCGCCGCCAAGCGCAAAGAGGAACCCGTTGCGATGACCGAAGGTCATCGACGCGGCCATCAGCCCGCCGATGATCAGGGCACCGAACACAATGATCACGGCGACCGCGTATTTCTCGAAATCATTGTTGCCGATCCCTGGCCCGATCGCATTCAGATTGGGCAGGTCGTCCGGATCGAAGGGGTTCGCCGACCCATATTCGTCTTGACCGATCGATTCTCGCATCACTCATTCTCCGCAGACCGGCAACAAACCATCAACACTTGCCGAGTGCAACCCGATCGCACGCCCCTCACCGCGTCGGCCGTCATCTTCAACACGTTCCGGCGGCGCTTGTCACCGGTTTTTCGGCCACCGGCTCGAATGCAACAAGCATCCGCGCTCGGATGGCGCGCGACCATCCTATTCTATTTGGACCGTGTTCGCCGATCAATTCAGCGCCAGCACGCCTTGCGGCTGCGGCGGGGAGTCGCAGCGCCAGACGTGGGTCAGCCCGATTGTTGACTCCCGCGTACATCTTAAATGTTGACTATGAAAGTCATGTTTCATAGTCAACCGGCATAGGCCGATCGAGGCCGGAGTCCGCAGACAGGCACGCCAAATTGGAAACAGATCACGAGATCACCCCAGCAGAGCCGGCCAATCGCTCCGGCGGTTGGATGACGCGGCGCGGCGCGCTGGCGCTGTTCGGGCTGCCTTTGGCCGCATTCATGCCACGAGCAGCCGGGGCGAAGCCGTTGCGCATCGTCTGCCTCGACGACGGGCTGGCGGAGACCTTGCTCATGCTCGGCGTCACGCCGGTCGCCGTCGCCGACCGCGAGGTCTGGGAGAAGTGGGTGGTCGAGCCGAAGCTGCCGCCCGAAATTGCCGATATCGGCACGATCCTGGAGCCCAATCTCGAATTCCTGCAGCAGCTTCGCCCCGACATCATCCTCTCCATCCCCTATCTCGACGGCATCAAGCCGCTGCTCGAGCGCGTCGCGCCGGTGACGACGATCGGCATCTACACGCCGGACGGCCAGCCCTATCGGCGCGCCATCGAGGCGACCCGGCAGCTCGCGGCACTGGTCGGCAAGGAAAGCGAGGGCGAGGCGCTGGTCGCCGCGACGCAGGCCTATTTCTCTGATGTCAGGCAGAGGCTGGAGCCGCTTTCGGCGCGGCCGATCTACGTCGTCAGCTTCCTCGACCCGCGCAATGTGCGCGTCTATGGCGAAAAAAGTCTGTTTCAGGCGGTGTTCGACCGCATCGGCATCCGCAACGCCTGGACCGGCGAGACCAATTACTGGGGATTTGCAACCGTCGGCATCGACGGGCTGGCGACGTCTGATGATGCCCGCCTTGCCTATCTCGAACCCTTGCCCGAAGGGGCGGGTGGCACGCTGATCGAAAGCCCGGTCTGGAGCGCCATGCCTTTCGTGCGCAACCGCTCGATCATGCGCCTGCCCCCGGTGCTGATGTTCGGCACTCTGCCTTCGGCGAGCCGCTTTGCCCGGCTGCTGGCCCAGGCGCTGACGGCGGAGCGCGCCGGTGGCTGAGCAGCAAGCAAGCCTGTCCGACGACGCCAGCCTCGCCTCCGATCGTCGGTCGACGGCTCGCCTATCAGACAGATATCCCCTGGGCGCGATCCTGCTTTGCGTCGTGCTTCTGGGTGCCGCCGCCGTCGCGACCGTCTCCAACATGACAGTGCAGTTGCCGCCGGCGCTTTGGCTCGACGCGCTTGCAAGCCCTGATATCGACGATATGCGGCAGGTGCTCGTCCACTACGCCTTCCTGCCCAGACTTGCGGTCAGCCTTCTCTGCGGCGCCGCCCTCGGTCTGGCTGGCACGGTGCTGCAGCAGGTTCTGCGCAACCCGCTTGCCGCGCCCGAAACCGTCGGCGTCTCGGCCGGCGCCTATCTGGCGCTGGCGCTGGCGACGCTGCTTGCGCCGTCGCTGCTTGCCTTCGGCCGCGAATGGGTGGCGCTTGCGGGCGCTTTCACCGCCCTTGCCGCGGTCTTCGCGCTGTCCTGGCACAAGGGCCTGTCGCCGCTTTCGGTGGTGCTCGCCGGGCTTGTCGTCAGCCTCTATGCCGGCGCCATCGGTGCCGCCCTGGTAGTGTTGCGGCATGAATGGCTGGCCAGCCTGTTCATCTGGGGCGCCGGGTCGCTCGGCCAGCAGGACTGGTCGACGACACTGTGGCTCCTGCCGCGCCTGGGCGCCGCCGCGCTGCTGATCGGCCTGATGGTGCGGCCGCTGACCTTGCTCGGCCTCGATGATGAAGGCGCGCGCAGCCTCGGCGTGCCGCTCGGCGCCTATCGCTTCGCTGGACTGGCGGCAGCGGTCGCGCTGATTGCCTTTGTCGTCGCTGCCGTCGGCGTCATCGGTTTCGTCGGCCTCGCCGCCGCGACCCTTGCCCGTATCGGCGGCGCCCGGCGGCTCGGCCAGCAATTGGTAATGGCGCCGCTCATCGGCGGCGCCTTGCTGTGGGCGGCCGACCAGGGCGTGCAGGTCGCGACCGGACCGCAAGGCGACTTGTTGCCGACCGGCGCGATGACAGCACTTCTCGGCGCGCCGCTGCTGCTGTGGCTGCTGCCGCGCCTGGCGCTCGGCCTGGAAACGCCGGTATTCGGGTCGCAGCAGCTGCCGCGCGTCCATAATACTGGTCTGGTGCTGGCGGCGATCGGCGGCCTCCTGCTTCTGCTCGTCGGGCTGGCCCTGCTCTACGCGCCAGGGCCGCATGGCTGGACGTTCGCATCCGGCGACCAGCTGCAACCCTTATTGTCCTGGCGGCTGCCTCGCGTATGTGCCGCACTGGCCGCCGGCGCCATGCTGGCGCTGGCCGGACTGATGATGCAGCGGCTGACCGGCAATCCGATGGCCAGCCCAGAAGTGCTCGGCATCAGCGCCGGTGCCGCGCTCGGCATGATGGTGGCGCTGTTTTCGCTGTCCGATGCCGGCCGTCCCGCGCAGACTGCAGCCGCCACCATCGGCGCTTTCGCCGCCTTACTGGTGACGCTGGCCATCGGCAGGCGCGCCGCCTATGCGCCGGAACGGCTGCTGCTTGCCGGCGTCGCGCTGACGGCCCTGTTCGACGCGTTGATCCTGGTGCTCACCGCCACGGGCGACCCGCGCGCCATGCTTCTGCTCAATTGGCTCACCGGTTCGACCTATGGCGTCGACGCGAACTCGGCGCTTTTGACCTCGTCGACTGCCCTCTGCCTGTTCCTGCTCGCTCCGCTCTACATGCGCTGGCTAGACATGCTGCCGCTCGGATCGGCCGCGGTGCAAAGCCTCGGCGTCAATCTGCGGGCAACGCGGCTTCTGGTGCTTTTGATGGTGGCAGCACTCACCGCCGCTTCGACACTTGTGGTCGGGCCGCTGACCTTCATCGGCCTGATGGCGCCGCACCTTGCCCGCCGCCTCGGCCTGTCGCGCGCGCTGCCGCAAGCCGTCGGCGCGGTGCTCGCCGGTGCACTGATCATGGTTTGCGCCGACTGGATCGGCCGTACCGCCATCTTCCCGCGCCAGATCCCGGCCGGCATCGTCGCCACGCTGATCGGCGGGCCGGTGCTGATGTGGCTGTTACGGCGCCGCTGAGTTTTGCCCCGGAGATAGTCATGACCGCCCCGCCGAACGCATCGCCCGCGTTGATCGCCGACACCACTGTCCATGATCTTGGTGCGAATGTGGGTGGCGACCCCTGGCGGGTCTTCATCCACGTGCCGTCCGGACCGGCGCCCAAGGCCGGCTGGCCGGTGCTCTATATGACCGACGGCAACGCCGTCATCGGCACGGCGGTCGACGCCATGCGCGCGCAGGCTTTCTATCCCTTAGGCACCAATGTCGGTTGGGGCGTCATCGTCGCCATCGGCTATCCGGTCGATGGCGCCTATGACCCGCTGCGCCGCTCGTGGGACCTCGGCCCGCCGCCGGGCAAGTCCTATCCGCCCTTCTATGAGGGCACGCCTGAAGTCAGGACCGGCGGGGCAAGGGATTTCCTGGCCTTCATCGAGGATGAGCTGAAGCCGTGGGTCGCCGGCCGGACCAGGATCGACGAGACGCGCCAGGCGCTTTACGGCCATTCCTTCGGCGGCCTGTTCGCGCTCTACGCTCTGTTCACCCGCCCGCGCGCGTTCGGGACATTCATCGCCGCCAGCCCCGCCATCTATTGGGAGGATCGCGCCATCGACCGTTTTCTCGAAGACTTCGAGGTGGCCGTCCCTGATGGCCTAACGGCGGATGTGATCCTGTCGGCCGGCGAGTATGAGACAGAAAAGCTGGCGCCGTTCCAAATCGGCGCGGAGGACGAGGAAAAGCGCCTGCAGCAGAAGAAAATTATACGCACCGACGAATTCGCGCGGGCGATGGCCGAGCGCCTCGGCGCGCTGCCCGGGCTACGCGCCAGCTTCGAACTGCACGCCGGCGAAAACCACATGTCGATCCTGCCCGTAACGGTCAACCGTGCGGTGCAGGCGGCATTTGCGGTGAGGGAAAGGAATACCGCCTTTGCCGACCGCCTGCCTCGGTAGGCACCTCGCGCTATTATTCCTGTGAAGGGGAAGCGCTCAATCGACGATAGGGGACGCCATCGAAGCTTGCCGTCACAAAATCCGTGACGGACATCTTGCGCTTGCGTCCGTCGCTGCAGGCGTAAACCGGCCAACCGGCGTCGCTGCATTCGCTGGCGGCGCAGATGCGCGCCAGGCAGTTACCGATAGTCAATCGGAAGCCCCCCTTGCCGGCGAAGCCTTGCAACAAGCTGCCGTCCGCAGAGCGCCATGTCCGCGCACGGAACTCCGCCCGCAAAAGCGATGGTTCGAGAGAGACCGCAAGATTGGTTTCGCCGGGACGCCCTGTGAACTGCAAACGGAAGCGCGCCATTGCAGTCGTGTATGCGGTCACAAGATCTGGTTCGCGAAAATAGGCGATCGGCAAGTTGGAGCGGTCAAGCAGATGAGACATGCGCTCGCTTGCCTCAACCGGCGTCAGCAAGACGACAAAGGCAAGAAAGGCAAAGCAAGCTCGCGACATTTTCCAGCAGCCATATCGATCTCGGCCTGCCGGTTTGGCCCCGGTTGCCCGTCCAGTAACATCCCGCCAATCGTTGCCCTGCGCAAGCCGCTTGCTGGGGCAGTCCGTAAGGCGGCTCTGAATGTCGGTTGGTACCCGTCAAAGTCGGTAGACTTCTCCCGGTTCGCCCGCTAGCTAATCGATATCAAAAGAGGGCTGACTCGAGGATCGTCCAAAGTGAAAATCAGATACGTCGCCGGCATAAGCTGGCCGCGCAGTGGACATCACCTGATGCATCGGCTCGCCCTGAGCTATTTCGGCAACGATTTCAATTACTGCCTGTTTTATCCCTCTGATAATCCTGATTGTTGCCGCACCTTTCCGTGCATCCGGCCGGGGGTCAAATTCTCGAAGAACCATGATTTCGATCTATCGGGGCGGATCCTGCCGGATGTTCCTTATCTGGTCCAGCATCGGTCGTTCATGCCTGCAACGGTCTCGGACTTTGAACTGTATCTCCTCGACGGCGGCGCGGACACCAAGGAAAGCTTTAAGGAATTCGCGCTCATCCGAGCCGATGGATGGGCTGGCTTCATGGCAAAGTGGGTGGACAGCCGGGTTAAATTCGAGCGTCTGCTGGTGGAGTACGAAGATTTTGTGTCCGACCCGCAAGGGACCTTGAGGAAGGTCATCCCGTTCTTTGCGCCGGGAGAGAAACCCGATGAAAAGCGCCTGGCGCGCATTGTGAAGAACGAAACCCACGTCGTCGTCACCAAGCAAGGCGGCGAGGAGTGGATCTCGAATGCCGGCGTCAAGGCGTTCCGAAAGGTCGAGGCCTTTCGGTTCTATGACGCTGGATTGTTCCGGGAGTTGGAGTCCATCGCGCAGGAGAAGCGCCGCGGGATTGCGAAAGAGGCCGCCCGACGTCCTTCGGGTGGCCGCTTCAGGCTGCCGCTGATGAACGCCATATTCGGGCGCTAGAACGTTTCACCGTGTCATGGAAACGGCGAAGAGCTCCAACTCTTTGCGCAGGCCAGCAAGCCATCCACCGCTCTATGCGGCACGAGCCGGCGGCAGTTCGAACAGGTTGGCGCCATTCTCCCGGCCGCGCTCGACATAGCCGATAATGCCGAACCATCGGGCGACATCAGGCCCCTGCAGCCAGCTGCGCGAGTGGATGGGAAGGTTGCCGGCGAGCGCCTGGATGTGCCTGATATGCCGCTTGCAGAAGCGCACCGTCGAGGGGCGGAAGAAGTCCTCCTGGGCGGCAAACAGCGTATCGGCGGCGTCGCTGTTCTCATGCCAGGCGATGATCGCCACGGCCTTCTCGCCCTCGACCAGCGCGTGCGCCCGGCCTTCCTTCAAATTCATCATCAGATTGTCGTAGGCGATCTTGCTGTCCTTGCCGGCCGCCGCGTACTCCTCCGACATCCGCTTGGACAGGCCATGAAAGACATCCTCGAGATCCCCGAGCGTTGCTGCGCGTGCTCTCATTTCACCTCCTGCAGCCCCGGCAGGGAGTTTGCCCTAAGGGTGGGGGATCACCAAGCAAATCGAATCCGCTGAATGGCCAATGAGAGCAAAGCTGTTTCGCTGGGCGCTAGGCGAGGGTTGCTTCAATCGTCTGCATCAGGCAGTCCCCAGCCTGTGTGCCGATGATGCCCAGATCCCGCAAGCTGTTCATGTGGTTCCGGTCATTCAGGCGGAGATCGCGCACACTGTGCCCCCGGGCGCGCAGGAGCGCTCCGAAGTCGGCCGCTTGCTGGTGGAAGGGCGGCGTTTCATGGTCCCCGACGAGAATGGTCACTGCCGTCTTGGGGTCGTGCAAGCGGGTCATTGGCGTGAAGGCGGCAGTCTCCTCGTCGGTGATGCCGATCAGCGGCTCGAGGAAGGATTTCTGCAGGGGCTTCAGGTCGTAGAGGCCGCCCAGCAGCAGCGCCGCTCGGACGCATGATGGCATTGGCGCCTTTTCGAAGAGGAATGTGGCCAGGTGCGCACCGGCCGAATGGCCGCTGACGCTTATCCGGCCGGGATCGCCGCCATGGTCGACGACGTTGTCCAGCACCCATTGTTTGGCGCGCCGGACCTGTTCCACGATCGCCGCCATCCTGACCCCGGGCATCAGCGCATAATCGACGATGACCGCGATCGCACCGGCTTTGGTGACTGTCTCCGCCACATAGGAATGGTCGCTCCTTGAAAACATGCGCCAGTAGCCGCCGTGGATGAAAATATGAACCGGCAGATTCTTGCGCCCGCCCGGCGGAAAGAACAGGTCGAGCCTCTCGGCCGCGCTGTTGCCATAGGCGACATCAGCCACCATGGGCAGCGTCGCCCGGGTGGCAGCGCTGCGCGCCACGATATCGGCCACGATGTCGTCGAAGTCGGCGACGTGGTCGCGGGTGCGGAAGGGATCTTTCTGCATGATCAGAAGGTCACGGCGATGTACTTCGCCTCCATGAACTCGGCGATGCCGTGATGCTGGCCGCCCTCGCGACCCAGGCCGCTCTGCTTGACGCCGCCGAAGGGTGCCGCGGGGTCCGACATCAGCCCCCGGTTGAGGCCGATCATGCCGGCCTCGATCCTCGATGCCACACGCAATCCCCGGCCTACATCGCGCGTATAGATGTAGGCGGCAAGACCGTATTCCGTGTTGTTGGCGTGCATGATGGCTTCGGCCTCGGTCTCGAATCGCGTGATGGGCGCTACCGGCCCGAAAATCTCCTCATGCGCCATGTCGGCGTCGGGCGAAACCTGCGACAGGACCGTCGGCGGGTAAAAGAAGCCTTCCTCTTCCGGGATCGAGCCGCCGCAAAGCACCTTGGCTCCCCGGGCCACGGCGTCCTTGACCAGGCGGTCGATCTTGTCGACCGCCTTTCTGGTGATCATCGGTCCGCACTCGGTATCCGCGCTCATGCCTGGTCCGACCTTGAGAGCTGCCATGCGCTTGCGAAGGCCGTCGGCGAATGCGTCATGGATGCCCGACTGAACATAGATGCGATTGGCGGCCGTACAGGCCTCGCCGGCATTGCGCATCTTTGCGATCATGGCGCCGTCGAGCGCGGCATCGAGGTCGGCATCGTCGAAGACGACGAAGGGTGCATTGCCGCCGAGTTCCATCGAGCAGGAGACCACATGCCTGGCGGCTTCGCCAAGCAGGCTTCGTCCGACGCCTGTCGAACCGGTGAAAGAAAGCTTCCTGACCCGCGGATCGGCCAGCATGGCCGATGTCAGCGGACCGGGACTGGTCGTGGTGAGCACGTTGACGACGCCCGCCGGGACGCCGGCCTCGTTGTAGAGCGCGGCCAGCGCATAGGCCGTCAGCGGCGTTTCGCTGGCCGGCTTCAGGATCACCGTGCAACCGGCGGCCAATGCCGGCGCGATCTTTCGTGTCGCCATCGCGGCAGGAAAATTCCAGGGCGTGATCAGCACGCAAATGCCGATCGGCTCGTAGTCGACCACGATGCGGTTGGTGCCGGACGGCGCTGTGCCGAACTCGCCGGTGATGCGAACCGCTTCTTCCGCGTTCCAGCGGAAGAACTCGGCGGCGTACGCAACCTCGCCGCGCGCGTCGCGCAGAGCCTTGCCGTTCTCCAGCGAGATCAGCATGGCAAGCGTTTCCGACCGTTCGACCATGAGTTCGAAACAGCGCCTGAGGATTTCCGAGCGCTTGCGTGGCGCCGTCTCCCGCCATGCCGTCGCCGCCTTGCCAGCCGCATCGACGGCGGCCAAGGCATCCTCAAGCGTCGCGTCGGGGACCGCTGCAATCACAGACCCCGACGAGGGATCGACGACGTCAATGACCCGGCCATCGGAAGATGGTCGCCATCTGCCGTCGATGTAAAGTCCGTGCGAGAAGCCGCGAACGTCATAGCCGTCCTGGTCGATCCGCAGCGCATTGGGAGGAAGGTTCATTATCTTGTTCCGTGGATCACATGGCGCAGGCTGCGAGGTCGCCGTCATGGGCTGCCTGAACCAGGCGTCGCATGGCGACGAGATCGAAGGAGCGCGGGTTGTTCTTGATCAGGCGGTCGATGCCGAGCGCCTGATCGGCGGTCCAGTCGAGCTTGTCGGCGGGAAGGCCGAGGTCGGCCAGCGTCGGCGTGATGCCGATCGCCGTGAATAACCGCCGGATTTCCTTGATGGTGGCGTCCGCCATCTCCTCGACGCTCCGTCCCTTGGCCTCGAGGCCAAGCGCCCCGCCGATCTCGGCCATTTCGGCGGCGACCACGCGGCTGTTATAGGTCATGACGTAAGGCATCATCGTCGCCACGCCCAATCCGTGCGCGGTGTGGGTGAGGGCGCCGGCCGGGTATTGCACGGCATGCGCCGCCGCCGTTCCGGCGGTACCGAACGCGCAGCCCGCCGCCAGCGCGCCCATCATCACATCGGCGCGCGCATCGGCATCGGTGCCGTCGGCGCAGGCTTTCTCCAGGCTGCGGCCCAGCAGTTTTATGGCCAGCAGGGCGAAATGGTCTGTCAGCGCCGTCTTGCCGATGAAGACATGCTGTTGCGGCAGGCTTGGATCTTCACCGCGCTGTTTCGCGGTGAAGGCCTCGATCGCATGGGTCAATGCATCGGCGCCGGCTATCGCGGTCAGGGCAGGGGGGCAGGTCATCGTCAGTTCCGGGTCGCACAAGGCAACCGCCGCGATCAGATAGGGGCTCGATATGCCGACCTTGAGCGTCCGGTCGGGATCGGAGATCACCGCGACGGGCGTCACCTCGGAGCCTGTACCCGCCGTGGTGGGCACCGCGATCAGCGGCAACGTCGGGCCGGGCACCTTGAACTCCCCATAATAGTCCTGGAGTTTGCCGCCATGGCTGAGCAGCAAGCCGGCGCATTTGGCGAAGTCGAGGCAACTGCCGCCGCCGATGCCGATCACCATCTCGGGTCGGAATTTCCTGGCCTCGTCGACGCAAATGCCGACACTGTCGCGCGGCACGTCGGGAAGCACGCGGTCATGCACCAGCACCTCGATCGAGGCGTCCTCGAGCGATTTGACGATTTCCGCGAACACCGCCGTGCCGGCGAAACGCTCGTCGGTACAGACCAGGGCGCGCCGGCCGAACCTGCCGGCGACTGTCGGCAGCGCATGGCGCTGGCCTTTCCCGAAAAGGATTTCACGCGGAAGCCGGAGGGCGGCGAAGAGGCTCATGATGATCTTTTGTCCTTTGACGGCGGCTAAACTGGAGGGGTTATCGCGACGGATCCGCCATCTGTCCGCAACGGCGCCTGGTCGCCCCTACAGCACCCATGTAACGACCCGAAAAACATATCCGCTTTAAAATCGTATAGGATATAGGATTGCATCTGCTGGAGCATCGTGTTAGCAGTCCACACTGTCAAGAGGTAAAAAGATGCAGATCGCGAACCCGACCGACACGACCGAAACCACCGCCCTCGGCGGTCGCATCCAGCGCTCCAACAGCCTGGTCGAGGATGTCTACGAAGCGATCTTCGCGCAGTTGATGGCGCTGAAGATCGCGCCGGGTTCGCGCATCACCGTCGACAGCCTGGTCAAGGAATTCAACGTCTCGCACACCCCGATCCGCGAGGCGCTCGGCCGCCTCGAAGGCGAAGGCCTTGTGCTCAAGACGCACCTGATCGGCTATCGCGCGGCACCGCAAATCACGCGGCGCCGCTTCGACGAATTGTACGAGATGCGCCTTCTGCTTGAGCCGCATGCCGCGGCGAAAGCCGCCGCTGCCATGGACGAAGCCAAGCTCAACATCTTGCTGGAAGCGGCCGGCGTGATGTCACGGCGCGAAGGCAAGGACGAGCGCCTGCGTTATTCGAATTTCGCCCGGCAGGACGCGATCTTCCACGACAAGATCATGGAGTTTTCCGAAAACGAACTCATCCGGCAGACGTTGAGCCACCAGCACACCCACTTCCATATCTTTCGCTTGATGTATCATGCCCGCGTGACCGAGGAGGCGCTCGACGAACACGAGGCGATCCTCGCCGCGTTCGGCGCCGCCGATCCCGATGCCGCCCAAAAGGCGATGCGCATCCATATCGAGCATTCGCGCGATCGCTTGCTTCCGGCCTTCGATTGAGATCGGAACTGATGTCCATTGCCGCCAACATCGCCGGAGAGGGAGGAGGCACGTTGCCTTTTGGTGGCGTGCCGGGCGCCGTCGAACCGGTGCTGCGGGCCGAGCGCCTGTCGAAACAATACGGCCCGGTGACGGTCCTGTCGGATGTCGTGCTCGACGTCCTGCCCGGCGAGATCCACGCCATCATCGGCGAGAACGGCGCCGGCAAGTCGACATTGATGCGGCTGCTGTCCGGCTATATCGAGCCTACGGCCGGCACCTTGTCGATGAATGGCCAGCCGGTGAGGTTCACCAAGCCCAGCCAGGCACAGGATGCCGGCATCGCGCTGGTGCATCAGGAAATCCTGCTCGCCGAGGCGCTGACGTTGGCGGACAATCTGTTTCTCGGGCGCGAGCTTTCGCGCGGCCCCTTCGTGGATGACCGGACGATGCGGCGTCAGGCGGCCGAGAAGCTGGCGGGGATCGGCTGCTTCGTATCGCCGACGGCACTGGTGCGCGACATCTCGCTGGCCGACCGGCAGATGGTGCAGATCGCCCGCGCGTTGCTCGACGACTTCAAGCTGGTGATCTTCGACGAACCGACCGCCATGCTGACCGGCGGCGAAGTCGAGCGGCTGCTGGAAATTGTCCTGCAGCTGAAGGCTCACGGCACCGCCGTGCTCTATATCAGCCACAGGCTGGACGAGGTGCAGCGTGTTGCCGACAAGGTGACCGTGCTGCGCGACGGCAAGATGGTCGGCACCTATCCAGGCAAGACCCTCAATCAGATGGACATGGCGCGCCTGATGGTCGGCCGCGAACTGGCCGCGCTCTATCCTGAAAAGCGGGTGGCGCCGTCGGATGTGCCGATGCTGAGCGTCAGGAACGCCACCGTTGCCGGCTATGCCCAGAACGTATCGTTCACGGTTCACAAGGGCGAGATCCTCGGCTTTGCCGGCATGGTTGGCGCCGGCCGGACCGAACTGTTCGAGGGCATCACCGGACTGCGTCCGGCAACCGCGACGGTCGAGCTCGAGGGCAAGCCGGTCCACTTCCATTCGCAGCGCGCCGCGATCGACGCCGGCGTCGGCTACCTGACCGAGGACCGCAAGGGCAAGGGACTGCTGCTGCAGGAGCGCCTGGCGCCCAATCTGACGCTGTCCGCGCTGGATGTGTTCCATCCCGGCCTTTCGATGGGCCGCCGCCGCGAAACGGAGGCCTTGGAAAAGGCCGTCGAGACCTATGACATCAGGGTGAAGAGCCCGGGCGCCAATGCGGCCCAGCTCTCGGGCGGCAACCAGCAGAAACTGCTGCTGGCCAAGGTTCTTTTGACCAACCCGTCGGTGGTCATCATCGACGAGCCGACGCGCGGCATCGACATCGCCAACAAGGCGCAGATCTACGCCTTCATCCACGGGCTGGTCGCCAAGGGCAAGGCCTGCATCGTCATCTCATCGGAGATGCAGGAACTGATCGGCCTGTGCGATCGCATCCTGGTAATGCGTGAGGGCCACGTCACCGGTGAGGTCAGTGGCGCCGAAATGACTGAAAGCAATGTGGCGCTGCTGGCGACCAGCGGCTCCAAGCCGAGGCCAGAAGCCGAGGGAGGAACAGAATGGCTGTCATGACCGAATCCCCATCCGCACGCCGGATCAGCGATCTGAACCTCACCTGGACCGATGTCGGGCCCTTCCTGGCATTGGCTGCCCTGCTCGTGGCGGGCTTCCTTGTCAATCCGGACTTTCTCTCGGCCACCAACCTTGCCAATGTGATCACCCGCAGCGCCTTCATCGCGATCATAGCGGTTGGTGCGACGTTCGTGATCTCGTCGGGAGGGCTCGATCTTTCCGTCGGCTCGATGGCCGCTTTCGTCACCGGCATCACCATCATGTTCATGAACGCGGCGGCGCCGCATGCCGGCCTCTGGGCGATTCCCGCCGGGATGGTCGTGGCAATCCTGGTCGGCCTGCTGTGCGGGCTGGCCAACGGGCTGATCGTGACAGTGGGGCGGATAGAACCGTTCATCGCGACGCTCGGCACGATGGGGATTTTCCGGGCGCTGATCACCTATCTGACCGACGGCGGCACGATACCGATCGACCGGTCGCTGCGCGAAGCCTACCGGCCTGTCTATTTCGGCACGGTCGCCGGCATTCCGATCCCGATCCTGATTTCCGTCGCGGTTGCCGCCGTCGCATCCTTCATCCTCTACAAGATGAAGTACGGGCGCAAATGCGCGGCCGTGGGCGCCAATGAGGATGTCGCGCGCTACTCCGGCATCTCGGTCATCAAGACCCGCACCATTGCCTATATCGTCCAGGGCGCCTGCGTGGCGATCGCCGCGATCTGCTACGTACCGCGCCTGGGCGCCGCCACGCCGACAACCGGACAGCTCTGGGAATTGCAGGTGATCACCGCCGTGGTGATCGGCGGCACCGCATTGCGGGGCGGCAAGGGTCATGTGTGGGGAACGGTCGCCGGCGCGGTCATCCTGGAGCTGATCGCCAACCTCATGGTGCTGTCGGACTTCGTTTCCGAATACCTCGTTGCCGCCGTTCAGGGCGTCATCATCATCATCGCCATGCTCATCCAGCGGTTTTCCAATTCGAAATAGCCCCGTGTCCGGACCACACGGGAGCCGGTTTTTGCAGGTCCAATGGGAGAAGAGAATGTTGAGTAGAAAATGGATCGCGGCTGCCGCCCTTGGCTCGCTGCTCCTGGCCGGACAGGCCATGGCGCAAGACAAGAAGGTCGTCGCGGTGTCGATACCGGCGGCCGACCATGGCTGGACCGCGGGTGTCGTATACCACGCCCAGCAGGCCGCCAAGGAAATCAATGCGGCTTTCCCGGACGTGGAAGTGGTCGTCAAGACGTCGCCGTCGGCAGCCGAACAGGTGAGCGCACTCGAGGATCTGTCCGCCAGCCGCAAGCTGGATGCCCTGGTCATCCTGCCGTACAGCTCGGAGGAACTCACCCAGCCGGTCAAGGCCATCAAGGGTGCGGGGACCTTCATCACCGTCGTTGACCGGGGCCTGACGGACTCCTCGATCCAGGACCTCTATCTCGCCGGCGACAACATCGCGGTGGGCGCCAATACCGCCAAGTTCATGATCGACAAGCTGGGTGGCAAGGGCGACCTCGTCGTGCTGCGCGGCATTCCGACCGTCATCGATGACGAGCGCATCAAAGGCTTCCAGGACACGATCAAGGGCACCGGACTGAAGGTGCTGGACATTCAGTATGCCCACTGGAACAGCGACGAGGCCTTCAAGCTGATGCAGGACTATTTGGCCAAATATCCGCATATCGATGCGGTGTGGGCCAATGACGACGACATGCTGCTTGGCGTGCTGGAGGCCGTAAAGCAGTCGGGCCGGACCGACATCAAACTGGCGCTTGGCGGCAACGGCATGAAGGACATCGTGAAGAAGGTGATCGACGGCGACGCGATGACACCGGTCGAGACGCCGTACCCGCCGTCGATGATCAAGACGGCGATCTACATGACCGTCGCGAACCTGATCGGCCAGGCACCCGTCCGCGGCACTGTCAAGCTCGACGCGCCGCTGATCACCCAGGCCAATGCCAAGGAATACTATTTCCCGGAATCGCCGTTCTGACCCTGTCCCATTTCACGCAACCGCAGGGCGCGAACCGCGCCTTGCCCAGCCCAAAACATTGAGGAGGAAGAGCCATGCCAGGCAAGAAAATACTGATGCTGACTGGTGAGTTCACCGAGGAATACGAGATCTTCGTCTACCAGCAGGCGATGGAGGCCGTGGGCCACACGGTTCACGTCGTGTGCCCGGACAAGAACGCCGGAGACCTGATCAAGACCTCGCTGCACGATTTCGAGGGCGACCAGACCTACACTGAAAAGCTCGGCCACTACGCGCTGATCAACAAGACGTTCTCGGAAGCCGAAAGACAGCTCGACCAGTATCATGCCGTCTACTGCGCGGGCGGCCGCGGGCCGGAATACATTCGGACCGACAAGCGCGTGCAGGCGATCGTGCGCCATTTCCACGAAACCAAGAAGCCGATCTTCACGATCTGCCACGGCGTCCAGATTCTGATCGCGGTCGACGGTGTCGTCCGTGGCAAGAAGGTTGGTGCTCTCGCGGCTTGCGAACCGGAGGTGACGCTTGCCGGCGGCACTTACATCGACCTGTCTCCCACCGATGCTTATGTGGACGGGACGATGGTGTCCGCCAAGGGCTGGACAGCACTTGCCGCGTTCATCCGCGAATGCCTGAAGGTGCTGGGAACCGAGATCCGCCACGCCTGACGCCAAGATCGGCCGGCGCGCGCCAGCGCGCCGGCGGCCCCCGGGAAAGCGCATAGCGCTTTCCGTTGCGGTATTGCATTGAAACAAAGAGTTCGAGCAGGCTGCCGTTTCCTTGAAACGGTGAATGGCTCCAGGATCGGTGGGCATGCTCTGCCCATGCCAGGCGACGGCCAGGGCCGATCGCGAGCGCCAGCGCGGTAGTTCGCACAACTGCGGCTACGCCGCCTGGCGCGCCGCCCGCGCGCCGGTTCCTCGCGACAAATCCTATGTGCTCGCATCTCGGCTGCATGATCGCGCCAGCGAGGTCGATCACATCTGAGCGTGCGCTCCCATCCACATCTGCAGCCCCGTTTGGTGCAACTTCAGGTCTCTCTGCAAACATCACCATTCGCGGCTCACTGCGCGATAGCAAGGTTTCGCGCGCCGGCTTTAGATCACAATCCCGCCCGGGTCATGTATCGCTTGGACAAACAGGCGGCGAATATATCGGGGCAGCCGATTGGTCAGGATTGGCTCAGGAGGGGCACCAACGGGTATCATGCAGTGGCGGTATTCCTCCTCCACGCTGAATAGCGATGGTTTGACAAAGGCGAACTCTATATCGCGAGACAGCAAGGTTGACGTCGCAAAATTTGCTCCAATTGTGCTCTGACTGAACTCGCGTGTTCGTCTGCCGTAGCTAACCGGCTTCTCGATTACGATCGTGCGCGCGAAGCAATGCGTTGCGACGGCCTCAAGAGCGATTCTCAACTTTGCAACGTCTAGTACTAGCCAAGCCGTCATGCTCTTGCTGCCAGTGTATGCTCCTCGCCCATCCATAAGAAGCCGGTGACGAATTTCTGAGTATGGCCCAATTGAGCTGCAAAATACGTTGAAATCGACATTGTGCTGATATGAAACGGCATTTTTGATGTTAACGACGGTAACACCGGACATGTGTACTATGTTACCTATACTGCCAGATAAATTGAAAACGTCGCCGGTTAAATTGCTCTCGCCTTTTCCCTCATCTCGATCGTCATACAGAGTGCTTTCGCCACTGTAGAAACCGGAATGAGTGCCAATCCGAAAGCTTCCCGAAAGCATGTATTCGCGATCGGCCGGTTTGCAGTGTTTTGTGACATAAATCGTCTCCAAAGCGCCCCCGTCTGCTCGAATCTTCTTTCTTCATCCTAGGCTACTGGCAGATAGGCGCAATGACATCGACATACAGGGCGGGCACGGTCTCCGTGCGGCGCGGCTCCTCATTTGTCTTCGGCAACGGGACGTCCTAGCACGGCGGAATGCTGGGAGGTGGCTTCCTGAGTTCGGGAAAGCCGATTGCAGCAATCCTGGCCGCAGATCAGCCGATGGGATGGGTAGTCTGGCGAGATGAATGAGGCCGCTCCTTCGGAGTGGCCCTTCTTTGTCAGTCAAAGTTCTCTAGCCCGTCTTCAACCACAAGGGCATCGCGCTTTTTTGAGACCGGCCCGAACATCGAAGTGTCGATCGACGGCCTTCCTGTCGGTCTTGTTGAGCAGCGCGTCTTTGTGGGGGAAACCCTTTCTCAGCCGCAGTCGGGTCAAGGCGCGCTCCGTCAAGCCGAAAAAATACGCGCGGAACTGTTCGTCCGTCATGAACCGGGGTGCAGTTGCAAATCGATCACGCGGCTGCAAGGCTTCCAGCTCGCGCTCCGCTGAAGGATAGGCCGACCGTGTTTCGCCACGATATAGGCGGCGGCCCCCAATACACCGTTCTAACGCTCTTCCGTGGCCTATCCGAAGTCGTCGATCATTTCGCATACCATGTCGCGTCCGCTAGGCCGCGTGCCGGCTAGAACCGTTGGAATCCAACCTATTTCAGTCCCAACACGGCTGCAACATGAATGGGACGGCGATCTAAGTGCTTAAAAAGAATGGTGCCAGAGGCGGAATCGAAGTGTAAGCTATGTATTTGAATTTAATGAGAAATCCTCAGTGAGGATATTGATCGATACCCTCAAAATTACCCAATCTAAAATCATACCGGTGCTTCGGTTCCATTATCCACAGAAAAAGCATGGCAAGTTGATATAGATGCTATCATTTCACCAGCGCTCGCAACCGGATTTTTCGGGTTTAATCACCCTCTCGCCTCGGCCTCCAAGATACCGGATCTTCCACCCACCGATTGATATCGGATTCGCGCCAGCCCGCACCGTTGATGCTGATCTTGATCTGAGCCGGGAACGTGCCTTCGGCGATCTTGCGATACATGGTTGAGCGAGACAGGCCGGTCCGGGCAAGGACAGTTCTGCTGCGGATGATGCGATCGGGTTCGGGCATGGCTCGCCTGTCTCCTCCTGAGTGCCTCTGATATCTGATGGTTCACACGAAACAGGCTGCATCGGTCAGGCAAGACTCATTCCCGCCCCACCGCGATGTGGCGCGGAAACGGCGGCAAATCGGATAGTCAGATTCCGATGCCTTTGCCTCGGCCGAGCCCGATGCCGTGGTTAAAGGCGAGTTCCGCCCCGAGACGACGGCCGGATTCGATCTGAATGCCGAGCGCCTTCTTATGATTGGCCAGTAGAGATTCAAGTTGAGGGTCGCGTTCAAGACTCTTGGCCATATCGGACATTGCCGAACGCGTTGACTCGTAGCCGGACATGTCGCCGGCCTGATATTGCTCCCGTCCCGTCCGGTCGAGCCTTTGCCAGCGTTCGACGAACCGGTCGGCGCGGCGGCCGGGATCGATGTCCAGTCCGGTGCGGATTTCCGTTTCAAGCTGGAGAGCAAGCACGATGCGGCTGACGCGGCCGGCGCTCGCTTCACGAACGAGTTCGGGATTTTTCACATAAGCCGCTTCGGCATCGCGCCAACCATGAGGCCGAACCTTCTCAAAAGCGTTGCGCGCATCTCTCAATTCGCCCATCTGCTCGGGAGTCCCCTGCCCGTCCGCATTTCCAGTACTGAGGATCGCGTCGAGAGCGCGCGCGTGACGAACAAGCGCCTTCGTACGAGCGCTGCGCAACGCGGCTTCAGCGTCCACCGGCACATTCGTGTCGCGCGACACGCCGGTGGCGAGATTTTCTCCGCCGAGCATGGGCCGTGCATCTCCGATCTGCGCCCCGACACTCTCCCTTACCGGCCCAGGTCCACCTTCCTGCAGGGGCTCGCCATCTCCGGGCGAGCGCAACCCGTCCAGCAATCCGCCGATCCTGTCGCGCAGCTTCTCCGGAACGATCCGGCGCACGATCTCGACCACGCGCTTTCGGAAGGAGATCCCGCGCCGCTCTGCATAGTCTTGCGCCGGGTCGACCTGCTCGTAATCCGACGCCATGTCCTTGGCGCGGTCCCGTGACAGCGTACGGTCCAGCCGCTCCCGCGTGTTGAAGTCGCCGCCGCCGTAGTGCAGGTCCATCCTGTCTCGATGCCGCGACAGCGCGACGTAACTGCCATGCGCATCCATGCCCGGCGTTGCGAGCACATGGGTCCGGTCGACGGTCATGCCCTGCGCCTTGTGAATGGTCGCCGCATAGCCGTGGTCGATGTGCGCGTAGTCTTTCAGGTCGAAGCGAACAGATTTGCCGTCGTCGGTTTGAACCGTCATGCTCTGTGTGGTGACCTCTTCGATCAGGCCAAGCGTGCCGTTCTTGACGCCAAGCCCGCGCTCGTTGCGCAGGAACATGACCCGGTCGCCGCTGGCGAAGGCCCTTGCACCTCGTTCGACGCTTGCCTGAACATCGTCGCCGAGATCGCCGGCAGCGCGCATGCGCTCGCGCGCTGCCTCGTTCAGGGCGCGCACCTCGTCGTTTGTGTGGGTGAGAATGATCCGGCTTGCCTCTGGATGCGCCTGCCTGTCGCGATCCCAGCGCTCGACGAGTTCAGCTCGCGCTTCATCGCGCGTTGCAGCTTGATGCACCATGCCTTGCGCGTCATAGGCGCTGATCGCGGCGCCGATCCTGCCGGTTGCCAGGTCGCGCGTGGCATCGCGCTGCCAGTCGTCGTGCTGCCGACGCACCTGACCGATTTCGACGCCGCCATGACGCTCATGGATGGAGCGGAATGCAGCGCCGGCTTCGATCGCCTGCAACTGCTGGGGATCACCGACGAGGACGACTTTCGCGCCAACGTCCGCCGCATGGGAGAGCACGCGCTCCAACTGGCGCGTGCCGACCATGCCGGCCTCATCGATCACCAGGACATCGCGCGTGGTGAGAAGATCCCTGCCCTGTCCCCAGCTATGCTCCATACTGGCGATGGTACGTGACGAGATGCCTGATCCGCCTTCCAGATTCTCGGCGGCAATGCCGGAGAGTGCCGCGCCTCGAACCTCATAACCCGCCGCTGCCCATGCCTGGCGCGCGACACCCAGCATGGCGCTCTTGCCCGTCCCGGCAAAGCCGACAACGACACCAAGACCGTGACCATCGGTGATATGCGCAAGCGCATCGGTCTGCTCGCCCGAAAGGATAAGACCGCCTTGCGCAGCCCGCGCCAGCGCTGCCTCGCGATGTGCGTCACTCACCGCGTGGCGCTCGTCCAAATCGATACGCTCCGCCGCGCGGTGAAGGCGCTGTTCGGTCTCGATCATCTGCCTTGTCGTTAAACGGTCTTCGCCGCGTCCGTCCTTGCCGAGTTCGAGCAGATCGGGTGCGTTGCTGATGGCTGCCACCACCGTGTTGAACTGCTCCACTCCATCGCTGTGGCGATGCGCAAACTTCGCGATGTCCTTTCGGGTGAATGTCGATTGCTGATGGGTGATGGCATCCAGCGCCACGGATGGATCGACAATGATGCGCGCACCATTGTTGCGCGCGATCTCGCGATGCAGTTCGGCGCGATCGGCTTCACTGCCGGCAGCAAGGCCGCCATTCTCAAGACGCTGGGCTGGTGCACCAATCTGGGTTTGCGGCTCTAACGCTATGCCCTGCGCTTCCAGACTGCGATGATCGATGCGGACATCGATGTCCAGCTCGGCCAGGCGCTCATTGGCCAGTTCCGCCCATCGCTCGCGCCAGCGCTCGACCAGTTCGGTGCGGTTCCAATCTCGAACCTTTGACCCAAAACCATTCTCGTCCACGGACCGCATAGTGAGCATGACATGAGCATGCGGCTTGGGACTGCCATCCTCTGCCCTGTCCCAGTGCACATTGAGATCGGCGACCATGCCCTTGCTGACAAACTCGGCCTGAACAAAATCGCGCGCCAGTTCGATCCCTTGCGCCTGGCTGAGTTCACGCGGGAGCGCAAACTCGACCTCGCGGGCAAGCTGCGCATCCTTGCGTACCTCGACCGCCTCGACATCGTTCCACAGCCGCTCGCGGTCGCGCCAGGCTTCCGGCGCATTCTCCGGCAGCATTACTTCGGAATGGACGACGCCACGCTTGGCCGAGAAGTCGTGAGTGCGTTCGATGCGCTCGTCACGCAGCCGCGAAGCCGAGCGGTAGGCGGCCGACGCGACAGCGCTTGAGCCTGCCTTGCGGCCAATGACCTTGACGTGAAGATGATAGATCGCCATCGCGACAGGATCATTTGCACGTCAAAGCGCACGTCGGCACGACGTATAAGCGCGCCCTCCCTCGAAAAAATCTCGGGATGGACCAGCCCGTCCCGGGCTGTCTCGGCAACCCTGAAGCCTTCCGGCAGCCGCTCCCCTATCATCCTCCGATCGACAACCGATGGAGACAGCCATGCGCAAACCACGCGATTTCGACGCAGAACTGAAGGCGCTGGAAGAAAAAGCGCGAGAGCTCAAAACGCGAAAGGTGCAGCAGCTTGGCGAGCTGGTGATCGCCACCGGTGCCGATCAGCTCAGCAGCGACGAGCTGGCCGGCGCGCTGGTCGCCATCGTTGAAACGAAGGATACCGGAAAGCGTGAGGCATGGGCCAAGCGTGGAGTGATGTTTTTCGAGAGCCGGGCCCGGCGAACTGCTCCGGAATCTCAGCGCAACCCTCGCAGCGCTTCGGCGCAACCAGGCAGCACACAATCGCCGGCAAGCGGCTCTGGCTCGGCATGACATGCGCACCTGGCAGATCGGCCGCCGCAAGCGTACCCGACACCTGATCGAACTCGGCGGTCTTGTCGTCAAGGCAGGCATCGTTGATCTAACCAACGACGATCGCGCCATCATCTACGGAGCGTTGCTTTGGATCGCCGCCAAGCTCAAAAGCGAAGGTGGAGAACACGCGCGGGTGCTGTGGGTCGAAAAGGCGAAAGCGGCGCTCGCAACGGCGCGGATTGAAGAGCCTAATGGTTTACGAACATAGCGGTGTGCGCCCGCTGTCGCGCCTGCGGTCGATGCTAGGTTCTTAAATCTTGAAGTCTCGCAGAGCGGCGGCAGATTCGATTTCAGCCAACCAGTCTTCGATCAAATCGATGTACTCGCCATCTGGCCTCTTAACCGAATAGAAATTCGTCTCGGCAGCGGTGTGTTCGAACAACCCCAGGACGATCAAGGATGACGGGTATGCCCATAGCTTGTTTTTCAGCAAAGCAACGACGAGGGCCAGTTTCACGATCCCATGGCTGAGAAGATAGAATGCGTAAAAATGCTGAGTGCTGACGGAGAAGTTGCTGGCCAGCATCATCAAATGGCTGGCGATGAAATCATGGGGATCCTCAACAAGCTCATCCTGTGTCAGCCTATTGGCCAGGGAAACGATCGTGTTGGTGCTGACGAACGCCAGTACGATGCCGCCTACACACTCAATGAGCGCGTGTGCGCCCTTGAGCAACAGGCTGACCTCGAAAATCTGATGGACGCGATGCTCGTTCACGGGTCTCCTGATTGGTAACAAACAACGATAAGGCAATTTCATGGACGTGGCGATTACGCAATGGATCAACGCGGCAGCGGGAACCAACCCTGTGCTGGACAGAATGATGGTCGGGGTGACGACGTTAGGGGTTCCGCTTCTCATCGCCTGCGTAGCCCTTCAATGGTGGAGCAAGACGGACCGGGTGCATGTTCGCCATGCGACGATCGTGGCGGGACTGGCGTTCTTGATCGGGCTTGGCGCCAACCAGATCATCCTGCTTTTTGTACACCGCACGCGCCCGTATGAGGCTGGAATCACCCACCTCATCATCCCTACGAGTGCCGACTGGTCGTTTCCTTCGGATCACGCGACGGCCGCCTTCGCGATCGTTGCCGCTTTCGCGGTTCAGGCCTTGCCCCGAAGAGCTATCATCTTCGGCTTAATGGCGGTTCTGGTTGCCTGGTCCCGGGTTTACGTCGGAACCCACTATATGACGGACGTCCTTGGCGGAGCGCTCATGGGCATCTGCGCCGCTGGGCTGGTGTCCGTGCTCTACCGGGAGGGGAACCGGCTTGACCGGATTGCAACAGGGATCCTGTAAGCCGATCTTAATTCCCGACCTGGGCATCCGCCCGATTGAAGGACCGGATCGGCACAGCCGACCCGGTCCGTTTGCGAACCTACTTGGCTTGGTGAATGCTCGAAACCGACAGTTTGCCGGCCTTGACAGTGTAGGTGACACTTACCTTCTCACCGACTTTGAGCGTCTCGGCTTCGATGCCTTCCGGGAGGGTAAAGGTCTGCCCGTCGGACAACGTGATGGAGTCGCCATTCTTGTCGACGCTGGTGATCGTGCCGGTGGTTGCCTTGGCGAACGCGCCGGTGGAAGTGGCGACGGCCAGCACCATTGCAGTAGCCATGATTGATTTCTTCATTTTCAATTCCTTGTAGGGTTGTTTGTGCCGCAAAGGGGCCTCGAGCCCGGCGCGGCAGCTAGGGCGATCCGGAGAAGCTTGGCCTCCGGATCATCTCTCTCACCTTGAGAAGATGGCATCAGCCTAGGCTTCAGAGTTTTCGGGGGAATGGCCGTGGCTTTACAATTAGGTAAGCCTAGGCTTTTAGATATCCCGCAAGTGCTCTGCGTCGTGCCCCGGCGAGGGCCTCGCGGACAGGACCGCGATGACGACCGATGCGATCACAAGACTGAGTACGATCGCCAGGTAGGTCCATGGAATCGAAAGCGCCTCGGGCGGAGGATCGAACACCCCGGTCAGCAGTTTGACCAGCATCCAAGCGGTCATGAGACCCGATGCCAGACCGAACACGATGCCGCCGGCAACAACGAGGAGCCCCTCACTCCACAGGAATGCGGCCAATTGCCGGGGCTTGGCACCGACGGCACTGAGAATGGCGAAGTTCCGGCGCCTTTCAATGAATCCCAACGCCAGCATCAGCCCGGCCGCAGCTGCCGCCATGACCACAGAAAACCCGAGTTCGATCGTCGTCAATCCGCCGAGGTCGACTGCGGTGAGACTCGAACCGATAAGGTGCTTCGCCTGGCTGATATCGGAAACTTTCAACGACGGATCTTGCGCGACTGCCGACGAGACCTGTCGTGCTAGTGCGACGGGATCGCCTTTTGCTCTCATCAACACGTATTCGAAGGCATTCGACCCTGTCATGCGGGCGACATAAGCCGCGTTGGCGACCAGGAACGAATCCTTCGGCGCCGTCGGAAATTCGCGCGCCACACCGATGAATTTGAATGGAACTGGATGATACTGGTGGTCGCCCGCGCTCAAGAGGCGCAAATTGATCGTGTCGCCTTGCTGGAGCTGGAAGTCCTGGACCGTCTCCTCCGACACGAGCACGCCGTCGGGTGTTGAAGCGAGCCGGTGCAAAATGGCGGCCGCACTGCCACCGCTGAAATAAGCGTCGGACAGGTTTGTCGCGCGTTCGATGCGGAGAGGGTCGATGCCGTAGAGATCCTGCAGATCGGCTCCAACGTAGGCGAAGCGATGCTGCATGGGTTCGACCGCGGCAGCTTCTGGCGACGTCGCCAGAAGGCTCAGTTGTTTCCCCGCCGGCCTATCCGAAGTCCCGAACACGGTGACGTCGGAGCCATTGGTCAGTTCGGCATCGACGCGGGCCTGTGCGTTGTAAGTGGTGTTGAAGATGGCGGTTGACGTGGCGTATGATATCGCCAGCGCGGTCATCGCGATGCCGATGGTCAAGCGCTGCTGCTGTCTCGACAAGGCCGCCGACACGACGGAAGCCAGAGGCCCTGAGACCGGCCTCACGATACCGCGCAACATGACGCCGTTGCGCGAGATGATCGACGCCGACAGACGGATGGTAAGCAGGGCTAGGCCGAGCCAGAACAGCGCCGGCGCGATGAACGCCTTGTAGTCGACCGCTGTCGCGGCGACGCCTTCAGGGGCGAGTACGATCTGATATCCGGTGCTCGCCGACTGCCAGAAGAAGAGTCCGGCGGCGGCCAGCAGGATCAAGTCCAGCCACAGGCGCTGCCAAAGGGGCGTTCTCGTGCGGACGACAACGTGACGGGCAGAACTTACCGTGATCCAACGTGCGTCGCGCCAGGCCGGCCACAGAAAGGCAGTGAAGCCCAGCAACAATCCCACGCCGACGACAAAAACCAGCATCGGAACGCTGACGGATGACGTTTCGAGCATACCGGGAACCAGAATGCCGAAGAGCACGGTGCCAGCAAGACCGATCGCGGTGCCGCCAAGCGCTGCTATCGCAGCTTCGGTGGCTGACAAGGACATGATTGTGCCGGTGGTGGCGCCACGAACTCGGAGCAGGGCCTGTTCGATGCGCCGGCGTGCGGCGCCTGACGATGTCACGGCAAAGGTGAGGACCACGGCCAGTGCGATACCGGGCAGGCCAAGAAAAAGGAACAGGACGGAGGCGTAGAGCGCGTCCTGGCGGACGGCGTCAAGGCGCGCACCGAGATTGTTGGCGACCAGGGCTTGACCCGCGACCTTCGCTTCAAAGTTCTTCTCCGCGCCAGTAACGAAATTGTATGCCGAGACCGGGTCGGGCGGCAGCGTGGTGTGATCAAGTCGCACATGCAACTGCAGCCTGGCGGTGTCAGGGCGCATTTTCTGCTGAGCTTCAAACAATTGCTGCCAATCCTGCGGCGGCATGATCAGCACGTTGTCCGGTGGGGCCTGGGGGGCTGCCTGGGGCGGCAAGCCCACCGCCTGGAACAGGGAATCCGCATCGGGCAGATCAATCACGCCGGCGACCTTGACGTTTGCCGAAGGCAGCCCGATCCGCTTGATCGAGATCATGTCGCCAGGGCCGACGTGTAGGTTGGCCGCCGTTTGCTGGGCAATGAGCACACCGTTAGTATCCCCGGCAAGCGGCCGCACTTCCGCCGGGAAGTCCTTCACGTAGCCGCTGTCAAAGGCCACGACCTGCCCGGGTCCCGTGGTCTGTGTTGTGCCTCCGGTCTGCGCCTCAAAACCTGCGACATCGGCATAGCGGACGCGGTGGACAGTTTTAACCCCTGCGGCGTCACTTAAGGCCTTGCCGACAAGGTCGGGATCGGCTCCTGGGATCACCTGCACCTGCCAATCGATTGGAACGGCCGAGATGGCGCGGGCCGTCATGGAGTTTCCGGCGTTGACGAGGAACAGGCCCACCACGGCAAGGAGCATCACTGCCAGGGCCACGCCGGCGGTCGAGCCGGCGACACGGAGAGAGCGGCGGGCGAGTATCCCACGGACCCAGAGGAAATACATCATGCCGCCTCGTTTCTGCGACGACCACAAACAAGGCGTCCATGGTCCATTGTCCAGCGCGTCGCCATCCGGGCGGCCACAGCCTCGTCATGTGTCGCGATGACGAGGGCCACGTCTGTGCCTTCCAATCCTTTGAGAAGGACGTCAAAGAAGAGTTGCGCCGTCACGCTGTCCAACTGCCCTGTCGGCTCGTCCGCCAGAATGAGTTTTGGCCCAATTACAAGCGCGCGGGCCATTGCCACTCTCTGTGCCTGTCCTCCTGACAACTCCTCCGGCAATTTATCGGCGACCTCGGCAAGGCCAAAGGCCTCAAGTAGCGACATCGCTGTGGCGTTGTCCGTGGGGACTTTGCCGCCCAATATCAGCGGCAATTCGACATTCTGAACCGCTGTGAGCGCTGGAAACAAGCTAGGGGTCTGGAATACGAATCCGATGTGACGCGGCCTCAGTTCCTCGAACGAACCGAGGCCAGGCCATTCCACTGTGCCCGCTGTCTGCTTATCCAGTCCGCCAAGAATATGCAGCAGGGTGGACTTGCCGCTTCCGGAGGGGCCAACCAGGGCAATGCGCGCACCGCTGACGATCTCGCAGTCGACGTCGCTCAAGACCCTGACCAGGCCGGCGTTGCCGTCGTGGAAGTCTCGGCCGAGGCCTTTGCCAACAACGAGTGTTTCACTCACTGACGATCCTCCCGTCTTTCAGCCTGACAATCCGGTCGGCTCGGTGCGCCAGCGCTTCGCTGTGCGTCGCCAGGAGGGTTGCCAATCCCGCCTCGCGCCTCGCCTCGAAATGGCCAATGAGCCTGGATTCCGTCTCGCGATCGACTTCGGCAGTGGGTTCATCGGCAACCAGAATGGGAGGGTCGGCGGCCAAGGCCACGGCGAGGCCCGCACGCGCCGTTTCGCCACCGGACAGCTGGGTGGAAAATGCCGTTGCACGGTGCGACAAGCCGACCCCCTCCAGGAGGGCGGCTAGTCGCTTCTCGTCCGGTTTTCCGGCCAGGAGCATCTGGAAGCGAAGGTTCTGTTCGACGGTCAGATGTCCGTACAGGTTCCCAGACTGCAGGAGGATGCCGAAACTGGCGGCGCGGATGCGTGTGCGTTCAGCCTCCGATCGCCGGGTCAAACGCATCCCGGACACTTCGACATGGCCGCCATCAGGCTCGTCCAGCCCGGTTAGGCAGGATAGAAGCGTGGACTTGCCGCTCCCCGACGGCCCCGTCAATGCAACGATCTCGCCGGCGGAGAGCTGAAAACTAACGCCGCGCAATGCGGCGGTCTCGTCATCCCCGATGTGGAAGAACCGGTAGAGCTCATGCGCTTCAAGGATAGGCATGTCACTTCCACGTGAACGAGTTGGACATCAGCTGCCATTGATCGACGTTGTCCGCGCCCTTGGGCGCATAGAGTTCAAGCGTGACCAGCTTGCCATCCTTGAAATAGAGGTAGCGCTCGTTCTCGAGCCGGATTTGCTTGTTGGTGACGGCATTGGGTTCGGAATTGGATGTGTAAACGATGCGGATGGCTGGACCTGCCGGCAGCTTGACCTCCTTGACTGCGGTAACCTTCACGGCGCGTTCGGCCTTCTCCAGCTCCGGAACAGACGTTGCCTTGGCGCTCTCGACCGTCGGCGCGGTGGCCGCCTTGGACGCAGAGACAACAACGCCGTCGAGCTTATCAATGAAGCTTGCGCCGTCGGCACGATCCGATCGCGCCCAGCCCTCCGGCACCTTCATCGTAAAACCCTGTGAGGATGCGTAGTCGATGAAGACTTGGGAGTCCGGGATATCGCCGGGAGGGTTCTTTTCCGCAGGGACAGCCTTTTCAGCGGCCGCGGCCTGGCCGCCGATAGCTGGAAGAAATGCCCCCATGGCTCCCAAGGCCATGGCGAGCGTCAAAGTAGGCAGAGTGCGGGTCGTTGAAGAAATACGTGTCATAATTGTTGCGGCCTTTCCAATTGAACAGACAGTGCGTTCAATCTACCGCGTCAAACTTACAGCGAGGTCGCCGCACCTATACGGATCGGTAAGCTTCCCAAGGCAGCCTTCGCGCCTGCACAGTTGATTAATCGGCTGCTGGAAAGCCACGATAACTGCCAAGCCGGGTCCAGAGTCTTCAAGCGCTATGGTCGCGCCATGTAAGTCTGCTATTGCCCTCACAAGGCTTAGTCCGAGACCGCTCCCTGGCGTGGACCGGCTGGTGTCAAGTCGGTAAAGCCTCTGGAAGACCTTTTCGCGCTCTTCGGCGGGAATGCCTGGCCCGGTGTCGCGGACCGTCGCGAGGATGCGACCCGACCGCCGCGCTGTCGATAACCGGTAGCGTGCCTTCGGGACAGTGTCTCAGGGCATTTCCGCCAAGTTCGCGAACATCTGGGTTAGGAGCTCCCTATCTCCATCATTGGGGGCTCCCCCGACTTGTAGTGGTGCTGCCAACAGCGACTTGCCGTCATCCTCCGCAACGTCGGCGTAGACCTCAACAATAGCGTCAACAACGCTGTTGAGATCCAGGTCCTAAAACCGCGCCTTGCGTGCGCCAGCCTCAATCTGGGCGATACGAAGCAGTGCGTCGAACGTTTCATTGATCTCGAGGCCCTCGGCCGGGCCTCGGCGAGCTATTCGGTCACGGCCTGGCCCTGTTCGGCCTTTGGGATCGCTGTACCCAATATCATCTGCAGCCGGTTCAGTGGGGTTTTCAGGTTGTGCGCGATGTTGGTGCTGACCTGTTTCATACCGTCAACGAGGGCTGAAAGACGATCAAGCGCGGCGTTACCCTGGCCGGAAACCACGTCGATGTCGTCCCCATTTCCGGTCAGTGGAATGCGGGCGCTGAGCCGGCCGTGTGATACGTCCACCATCGTCGCGGCAATCCCGTCCAGTCGTCGCTGGACGCGGGATGCGAGCAGGGCACCTCCGATCACAGCGAGGCCTCTGACGATGAGTGTTCCCCAGCCAAAACTCATGAGGACGATGGTCTCCAGCTCCTCGGTTTCGGGCAGGCTGAAGACTATTGTCAGGTTGTTTCCCCCGACCAAGCCTGAATAGGCCCGATACCGCGCGTCTGACGTTATCTCCAGCGTCTGGGTACTGACGATTGAGAATCCTTCGGGAAGGGCGGTCGCGATGAAGTAGCCGGCGAGATGCTTGCCGTTCGAGCCTGTGAGTGAATAGAGCTGTTCTTTCTTGGTGCTGATCTTGGAATGGCTGTCGACCGTGGCGATCAGATCATCAAGATCGTTTGCGCCGTAGGTTGCCGCGACGACAGAGTAGGTTTCCCGGATAGACTCATCTAGACGGTCGGCCAAGTCGAGGCTCATCAGGCGATACACGATACCGCCGGAGACTATGAAAGCGAGCACGAACAGGAATGCAAACGTCAACGCAAGCCGAAAAGGCGTGCTCCGAAAAAGCCTGTAGTTAGTTAGGTTTCGAAAGGCTTAGCAATTTTCTTTCGCAGCCGACTGATATCGTCTCGACCACGCTGGTTTTGGGGTCGAAATGGAAGTCCCAGACACGTTCAAGGAGCATGGTCCTTGTGATGACCCGCCCTTCGCCACGCAGAAGTACCTCAAGCAGGCCGAATTCCCGTGGCTGGAGGTCGATGGTCTGGCCACCGCGCGTAACACGGCGCATGATCAGGTCCATCTCGAGGTCGCGACCCGAAAGGTGGTCTTCTGGTCTTGAGCCGCCGGCCGGCGACCCAGGGCGTTGACGCGGGCGAGTAGCTCGGAAAAGGCGAATGGCTTCACGAGATAATCGTCGCCGCCCGCTTCCAGTCCTTCGACGCGGTCGTCGAGGCCACCGACCGACGCCAGGAAAATAGCGGGCGTGCGCACACCGGCGGCGCGGGCTGCCTTGATCATCGACAGGCCGTCGAGGCCAGGAACCATCCTGTCGGCGACGATCACGTCGTAAGTACTGCTTGTTGCAGCAAACAGGGCGTCGTGTCCGTTGACCAAGATATCGCAGACGTGACCGGCCTCCGACAGACCGTTGGCGATATATTGTGACGTTCTAGCGTCGTCCTCTAAAATAAGAATTCGTATTGCCAGTCGTCCCCTGCCCACATGAATATCAACATAGTATATCGGCTAGCGACACATCGCCAGCCGCTTGTGGTTGGACCACGATCTTGTTGCTCATACCTTTTGCTGAGCCGTTACGGCTTCCATGTCGGAGCAAGATATTCACCAACCCAAGTCGATTAATCTGTCTCGACCAAGCCTTCGCCGAGCGGCACATCGCGCCTCTTAATGCTCATGTAGAAGACAAGGGCGGCTATGCAGCCGAGGAAGATCACGCTCGTTAAGGTCGTGCCAAAACCCAAGCCACCATATTCAAGGGGTTGCGACAGCAAGTCACCAAACGAGGCGCCCAATGGCCTTGTCAGGATATACGCAAGCCAGAAAGCGAGGATCCCATTCAGCCTGAAGACATAGTAGGCCAGGGCGATCACGGCGATCACGCCACCAAACAAAAGGCCGGTCGTCAGATAGCCCATGTTGAATGTTTCGGCGACCAAATCGCCTGCGGCCGTTCCCAGCGAGAACGTAAAGAGGATTGCCAGCCAGTAGAAGACTTCACGTTTGGTCGTGTAGATGGTGTGGATCGACAGTGTTCTTTCGCTGGCGTACCAGACGGCAAATGTCGCAGCGAGAACGACGCTGAACGCCACCGTTGTCGTTTCCAGGCGCACGCCGAAATTGTCGACGAGATTGTCGGTAACCAGCGTACCCACGACGCTGATCAGCACAACAGCTAGCCAATAGGCCCAAGGAATGTAGCGCTTTTGGGCGAATTGGAAGACCAGGGCGACCAGCAGGACACCAGTCATGATCAGCGATGTCATCGTCAGCCCGAGGCCGAGGTTGACGGCGAGGTAGTCCGCCGCCGTTTCACCCATGGTCACGGCCATGAGTTTGATCAGCCAGAAATCCACGGTGACGTCCGGTACACGGTTTGCGGCCCGTTGGACCGGTTGATAGCTTGAGAGCGGCATGATGGTGTCCTGTGATCGAGGCGTTGATTGTTGTCGGCTGGCCTACTTGCCCATGACTTTCATGGCCTGGGTGAAGAAGTCGTCCGCACGCTTGTCGTCGTCAGCATTGCACCGCTCGATGCCTTTGGTCTCAAGATCGGCAATCTTGGCCTTATCCGCGTCGCTCGTCTTTGCGGTGGCTTCGGTTGCGCGCAACGTCTTGAGCATTTCCTCGCAAGGCACATTGGCCGCGAACACAGATGACAACGGAACGGCAAGAGCAAGCGTGCCGAGAGCAAGGGCGAGGGTCAGATTCTTCATGCGTGATTTCCTTCTTCGGAGCCGGTCTGCCGGCTCATGGTTCATCGTATGTCAGCTGAAGCAGCCGACATCAGCAGCATAGGGCGCTGACTTCACCTCAACCTGTCTGGCGAGTTACAGTTTTGTAATAAATCCGTCCGCGTGCGTTAAATGCTGTATGTTGACTGCGGTGCCGGGAAAACACCTTAACCGATGCATTCTCCCTTCAGGTAGGTGTTACACGAGGTAGCATGAGCCAATTTGAGGTTATTACTTCTGCCGAAATTACAATTCTGTGAGAAATTGGCCATACTATCAGAGTACCGTAATGTTTATATTGGAAATTATTCACGTTTGAACGGGTGGCCTGGTCACTTTCCGCCGCAAGAGAGGGAGGACACGTATGGCCAAGCCCTACAAGACGGCCGGTAAATGTCTCATCACCATAGCGAGTGCCTTGTCGGTCTCGAATGGCGCTTCCTAGTCCGCGGAATACCGGACCGAAGCTGTGCTCGCCCTGGTCGCAAAGGATTGCTATGTTGGTTACATCAGGGCGGAGGGCACACTGCTGGTTTTGCTCTCGTCGAAAGCCAACAGCTGGTGAGCCTCGAGGTCTCGGTCTCGTCGGGCAGCCCGGGCGCACCTCTTGTTCCGCTCGATTTTTCAAAACAGAGCGGTAACATCGTGATGCTGGACGCCGTGGGCGCTGACGGAATCTATTCCGCGCGGATTGTCTCGATTGCCGCCCCGGTAGTGCCAGAGTAGTGCCATAGGATCGGTCAGACCGGGAGCCGGGAAACCGTGCTGATGTCGCGTTACCAGCAATATCGGTGCGACTAGCCGCCTTGCCTGGATGGTGCCACCATCGGCCGTGAGAGGCGGCTGATCCGGTAAAATGACCAAAGAAGGAGAGGGCAAAGGAAGAGAGCGGCAGCGCCGAAAGCGAGCGCGGCGGCCGCCGTGCCGGCCCAGGTTGCAAGTTTGCCGCCGATCACCGGCGCAGCCAGCATGCCGGCATAGTAGACGGTGTAGAACACTCCCATCCCGATCGATCGCGTCTTCTGCTCGAGCACCCGCGTGGGCAAGCTCACAATCGCGCCGGCAGGCAAGCCGCACACGATCCCCATAGCAATGCCGAGGAGCAGCGCCGGTCCGTTTCGCGACAGAAGCAGCACCAGGAATGCAAAGCCTGAACAGCCTATGGCTAGAACAGCGCCGCTGCGTTTGGTGCGATCGGCCAGGAAGCCACCCAGAGGGACCGAAAGGGTCGCGAGCCAAAGCACGACGCTGATCGTCGATCCCGCTGCGGCGTTTGACCACCCGCGCTCGACGAGCATCGACGGACCGAAGCTGAAGACCATTGCGAAGCCGACATTGTAGAGGCACCAGATCAGGCCGGCGGCGATGAGGGCATAGGCTGTCCCCGCCGAAATGCCAGCGCGTTCGACACCACTGGCGGGCGATCCCTCCGGGGTGCGATAGATGAACGTTATCAGGCCGATGGCGGCGATGACCAGGACCGAAACGGCAATGCCCACGGCGGTTACCCCGAATGTTGTTCCGATTGGCGGCAGCACCACGAGTGCAATGGCGATGCCCGCTGGCCACGAGTTGATGTAGATGGCCATGGCGGTTGCGATTTCCCGGCCGGCAAACCAGTCGGCGACCATCTTGGTCATCAGGACGTTCAGGAGAACGCCGCCAGTGCCGCTTATCAAACGGCCGCCGACTTGCAGGGTCCACAAAGGCGATGCCGCCATCAGCATTTCACCCACCAGCATCATCAGGAGACCGGCGAGAACGGTCGCCTTGTCGCCATAGCGCTCGCCGATGGTCGCGCCAGGCAGGGCCAATGCGACTCCCGGTGCAAGATAGAGGCCGATTAAAATGCCAATGTCGGCCAGGCTCGCACCGACGCTACCGCTGATAAGAGGCGCGACGGCGCCGACGCTCTGAAACTGAAACGCCATTGCTGCGCGCGCGGCAAACAGGACAGCAAGGATCGTCCAGCGACTGCGCACGGTTCCCCCACGGATTTTCGATTTATCCAGGCCTGATATTCTGATTCAATCGCACGTATTGCTTCTCGATAGCGGCAAGGCGCGCATAATTAGCGCCGTAGGCACCCCGCACGCGCTCGTCACACTCATCACCAAGATTGTTGGCATAAACGCCGCCGGTTGAAAATGGTCTGACCGCATTCCACAGGCCGCGCGCCCAGCGGATGTTTGCCTCGTCACCGGCTGGATCGTTCCAAATGCCTAGACAGCCCGCCAGATTAGCGGAGGCCAAATGATAGCAAAGGGGAAGCGGACCTTCGGGTAGCCAATATACTCACAACTCGTCCGTGCCCTAGAAAGGGTCAGCGATCGGCGCGGCCTCGATGATCGAAACCGGTGATGCTGTTGGAATGACCTGGCGCAACCAGAAACCGGATTGAGCGAACAGATCGCGAAATTCGGCCACGCTGCGTGCGCGGGCGTGCCCGAACATCGTCATCATCTGAACGTCGATGAGATAGCCGGTCGCCCGGCCGCGTGCAGGATCCGGTTCCAGGATCTGTTCGCCTAGGAGCAACCGCGCCTGCGGGCCCCCCATCGCTGCGCGGCAAACCCGAAGGATGCGCAGGCAATCCTCGTCGGGCCAGTCATGCAGAACCCGAATCAGCATGTAGATGTCGGCCCCGGCCGGCACCTGGTCGAAGAAGCTGCCGCCCTGGGCAGTGATACGGCCTTCCATCAGATCGTCGGGAGTGACGGCTGTGATGACGTCCTCGCGGTCGAAGACAAGGCCGCGCGGCGTGGAGAAGCGCGTGAGGATCTGGCGAAGCGCCGCGCCATTGCCGCCGCCGATATCGGCGATGAGACCTGCGCCCGAGAAATCATAGGCAGCGGCCACGGCGGCGTGCCGATTGTCCGGGAAATTCGCCATCATCGCGTCGAACAGGCGGGCTTCGTCCGGATGCTGTTTGAGATAGGCGAAGCGGCCTATGCTCCAGGCTGCCTCATGCGGCGTGCCGCCAGTCATCGCAACGTCCAGCTTGTTCCAGGCACCCCATGAACCAGGCCCGGTCCAGAAGCGGGCCGCGTGGTGCAGGCTGTTCGGCGTGTCCGTCCGCAGCAGGCGCGAGCGCGGCGTATGCGAGACAGAGCCGTCGGCTGCAACCTCGAAGATTCGAAAGGCGGCTAACGCGCGCAGAACGCGCAGCATGGGCTCGGGCAGCACGGCGCAAGCGGCGGCAATATCCTTCACCATGACCTGCCCATCCGCAGGGATCTTGTCCGCTATCCCGAGATCGGCGATCAGCCTGAGCATGCGCGACACCTGAAATCCGCGCAGAAGCAGATCCAGTTCCTCGCGGTCGTCGTCAGTTGCGAGCGTCTCGGTCATCGCTCCCTCACTCTTGGCGGCACGACAATATCACTGCAGTGCTGTCCGCACCACGACGGGTCTTGCGTGCCCGCGCTTCCAGCGGCTTCCCAACAATACGAATCTGTAAGTCGCGGGTGAGATGTGTCTGGCCTATCTTCCACTAAGCCAGAATCTTGGATCGAGTGAATGAAAAAAGGCCACGTTGGCGCAATTCCTCACGAGACCCGCCAACCGAAATACCCGCAAGCTGTGGCTTCGATTATTGAAGGCCAGTGACAGATTTTGCCGGTTGCTAACCAGAAGCAGCAAAAACCGAATGTACGATGAAATTGCCCAGGAGGCGCCCTTAACGCCAGTAGTGCCTGACTTACTCCTAGCCCCTCGCATGTCGCTCCTGCAGCCTGAGCTAATCGAGAAAACAATTGAAGGCATGGGCGCCCTAGGCCTGCATGACTTCATCTCCCAACAGTTTTCCATGCCGGAAGGCACGTTCGGACGTTTGACCGGGGCGGTAATGGGCCTGATAAATCTCTTGCCAAACAAACGAGCCATCGAACTGTTGGACATCGCGGAACACGATGACGTGCTCGAAATAGGATTTGGGCCTGGCTTAGCGCTCAGGAAAATGTCGCAGCTCGCGCGGACCGGCAGGATTACCGGGGTAGACCGGTCGCCTACAATGTTCCGTCAGGCCCAGACGCGAAACCGAGCGGCAATTCAACGCGGGAAGACTGAAGCTAATCCAGGGCACCTTCGAGTGCCTGTCGCTGGAAAGCGCATCCGTTGACAAAGTTCTAGCCGTCAACGTGATCTATTTCTGTTCCCCAGACGGAACAGCACTAGCGGAAGCCCGCAGGGTTCTACGCCCCGGCGGAGCAATGTCGATCTATGCGACCGATTGCTCTTCCATGAGATGGTTGCAGTTCATTGGCCCTGAAACCCAGCAGACATTTGATCGGAAGGGACTAGGGGATTTCCTGCAACGGAGCGCATTTGGGTCAGATCATATTGATATCCAGACGGTTCGGCTGCCGTTCGGATTTCGCGGCCTCTTAGCGCGACTGCGCAAGCGATGAAGGAGGCGAAGAGCTCGGCGTTCACAGGCCACACTTTGCGCTCGATCGGCCTCAAGTTTCCGGCTGCTACCCAGTCCTAGCGCAGCACCATTTCAGCGCGCAAGGCAGTGCCGACCTCATCCAGCATAACTGGAGACATGCGCAGACGAGCCGGTCCGACGGCTCGGCAGGCCGCACCACACGATATCGGCACGCCGGCAAGCACACCAACATGGTGGAAAGCTATTTCAGTCGCCTTCGCTGCATGGTTGCCGGCCACCACCACGTCTGGCGCCGCTACCTCTGCCAGTCGCCAATCATGCCGCATGGCCTGAAGATCACCGTCAAGGCTCCGGCTAAACGCGGGCATCGTGTCTGCCGATTTCACGGGGCCGGCGGCGGGGCGCCAAGAGGGGCAGCGCACGGCTTATACCGGCACGGTCACTTCACTTGCGAGGGCGTGGCTATGCGTCGAGCCGTTGCCGGTCTCGTAGCGACTGCGACCAAAACAATCGCGACTACCTTCGATGCCGAAGCGTGACGATCAGGACTAAACAAAAATCCAGCTGCCTGCCCATGTTGCACAAGAGATGGGGGTGCTCGTTCGCCTGCACTGGTCAGGAGCCTGCCGGGCGCTCTTATCCGCCACGGTAGGCTCTGCGGCCCAGTTCCATACGGTTTTGTAAACTTATCGCCACGATGGCGTCAAAGTCGTTCAGGAACTTGGGAGTGGAGGGACAAGTTCGCTTAATGGAGGAATGAGGATGTTTCGCAAAGTAGCCGTTGCCGCTGCAATCGTAACCGTTTGCAGTCTGCCCGCTTTCGCTGCCACGGAATACTGGGTGGCAAAGGATGCCGCCACGAAGAAGTGTGAAGTCGTTACGAAAAAGCCGGACGGCACGAAGTTGATGGATGCCGGCAAAAAAACCTACGCGACTAAGGGCGACGCCGACAAAGCGTTGAAGCTCCTGGCTGATTGCAAATAATTCGATAGCGCTCTCTGGCGCACTTTCATACCCGTCCCGGGTCGACCTGGGACGGGCTTTTTGAAGCAGCCGGACTGAAGTGCTGGAGGTTGATTGCTCGGCGTTGATGGTCGCCCAATATCGGGAGCATAAACGATGGACCCGGCAACTGCGGCAGTGATGACTTTGCTTTCGTGCAGCTCAAGCGAGCCCTTTGTCTGCAAACCAATCGATACCCCTGTGGTTCTTTCATCGCTTGAGCAATGCCGGAGTTCTCTCAAGAACAAGCTGGCAAGCGCTCCGACGGGGCAACTTGTCGGCCGTTGCCGCAGGATCGATGCACATTGGCACCGTCAGCCGACCGGGCTTACCGGTTCCGATAGGATGGTTCTTGACCCACCGATGGCGCATCTGGTCTGCCAAAGGTTATGCATCCGCGTCGGGAGGGTTACGCCAAACTGAGTCACAGCCGAAATCAGCGACCGCATACTGGCACGACATTGAGGGGGCTTCGGGGTGGATGAGGAACGTAAGTCTCAGGATCTTGTTTCGGCATTGGACATACCCCGGAAAACGGGTGCGAGGGATAGGCGACATTATTGAAGGGAGGGCGCGAAGTGAGCCGTGACTCAAACCTCCAGAAGATTATTTTCCTGACAGGCGTGGGGCTGGCGATTTCTCTGACCGGCACCATAGCCGCCTTGGTTGTCAAGAGATTGCTTCCGGGCCATCCATCGGCCGATTTTGAAAATTGGACCTTTTAGCGATTCCGAACGTTAGCAGATCGTTTTCTCATCGGGCGGGGTTTCATCGTGGGCGCGAAGGCTACAAATCCAGTTGTTGGGCCATCCAAGCCGCGACTGCTTGGGGTTCTTGGACCTGGCCTGATCACGGGCGCTTCTGACGACGATCCGAGTGGTATCGCCACCTATTCGCAGACCGGGGCTCAATTCGGGTTCGGGCTCACCTGGACCATGCTGTTTTCCTATCCATTGATGTCGGTCGTACAGGAGATCAGTGCCCGCATTGGCCGAACCACTGGCAGCGGCATCGCTGGTAATATGCGGAAGTACTATCCGAATTGGTTACTGCAATCGGTCGTCGTCCTGCTGATCCTCGCCAACATCATCAACATCGGTGCCGATCTTGGCGCTATGGGTGATGCGCTGAAGCTCATCATCGGCGGCCCAGCGCTCCTCTATGTGGTGCTGTTAGGTACTATCTCCGTCGTACTTCAAATTTTCCTCAAATACAGCCGCTATGTTTCTGTGTTGAAGTGGCTTACGCTTTCCCTATTCGCTTATTTCGGCACGGTGCTGTTTGTTCATGTGCCCTGGAGCGAGGTGGCAAAAGGCTTGTTCATTCCCAAGCTCTCGCTCGATGCTTCGTTCTGGACAGCAGTGGTCGCTATTTTCGGCACCACCATCAGCCCATACCTGTTTTTCTGGCAGGCTTCACAGGAGGTCGAGGACCAGAAGGCCAAGCCGCGACGTAAACCCCTGAAAAAGGCGCCTGAACAGGCCGAGAGCGCGATCGAGCGCATCCGTCTGGATACCTACGTTGGAATGGCATTTTCGAATATCGTCGCCCTCGCCATCATGATCACGGCCGGCGCGACACTCCATGCCAACGGAACCACGGACATTCAGTCTACCAGCCAGGCCGCCGAAGCTCTTCGGCCAGTCGCAGGCGTCTTCGCTTTCGCCATCTTCGCCCTTGGCGTCATCGGAACGGGACTGCTGGCAATTCCGGTCCTGGCCGGCTCCGCCGGGTATGCATTGGGCGAGGCCCGCAAGTGGCCGGTGGGCCTGGAGCGTGAACCGCTGCAAGCCAAGGCTTTCTATGCGACCATCGCGATCGCTACCCTAGTTGGAGCATGCCTGAATTTCACGCCTATCAATCCGATCAAGGCGCTCTACTGGAGCGCCGTGGTCAACGGCGTCGTCGCCGCGCCCGTCATGGCTGTCATGATGCTAATGACGGTCAGAAGCGACATAATGGGTGAGGCGACTGTGCCTCGGTGGATGCGGCTAATCGGGTGGCTTGCGACAGCGGTGATGGGAGCGGCGGCAACAGTCATGGTTGTCCAACTCTTTATTTAGGGTTCGTCGTGAAGACGGCGAGGTGTCTCGGTGAAATCGACAAGGTGTGCTGACCGCAAGGGACTTCGGCGACGGCTCGGCCCGACGGTGAATACGTCCATGCAATCGGCACCAGGCTCATGCATCCTCATCCTAACGGCTAGGCCTTGACGAGGTCGCTATATCCCGTTCGGCGCATGGCAGGCTACCCGCCTTCAGATTGTCGGGGCAGCTCGAACTGTTCGCCTATAGACCCACGACGGAGCAGGTCGAGGAGATCATTCCGCCGACGCCTAAGAAGCGTTGACGGTCTGAGATGAACATTAGGGGCCGCTTATAGTTTCTGATGTGACCGAGGCTGACCCGCGTCGGCAAGCTCCGCGACCGTTACCCCTGGGACGCTCGTCGCTGCCGTGAATGGGGCGACGGGTGTAAATCAGGCTTCAATCGCCGCCCAGCTACCCCTGGGACGCTCGTCGCTGCCGTGAATGGGGCGACGGGTCTAAATCAGGCTTCAATCGCCGCCCAGCCTCGAAGGGGCACTCTTGTCGGACGACGCTTATGGTCTCCTTGTACGCCACTGAACGCCGAGCCGTTGCTTTCCTCCGCCCGACTGGTCCATTGCGTTTACGTCGTCGAACTGCGGATGTACCAGCGACGACGGGACAGTCACAAACGGTTATATTTTGCCTCTGACATCGAAGGGCGAACGTTTGTTCGCAAGCCATCGCTTAATTATTATTCAAGTTGTCTAATTTAGAAATCGATTATGCGTTTTTCGATTCTGCTTTTTAGCTGGGCAGGTTTTTTTGGGTGGGACTTCGCCGCTAACCATGGCGAATTCACGGTCGGCCTCGGCATGAGAGTTGCCCATATAATTCGCTAGCTTCTATACGGTAGGTTTGATGTCTTCAAACACGCGAAGAAATATCCTGCGGAACTGCTGGCTACCCTCGTCGAGTGCATTGAAGACATGAACTCCCAAGTTTCTGAAATGAACGACGCTTCTCTCGAAAGACTTTTGGATTCGCTACCCGCTGTAATAGCCGCAGGCAGCGCTGAAGTGGTGTTGTCTGTGATGCTTTATCGCGAAATCCAGTCTCGTCATCGTGGAAACGTGGTGGCCTTCCCTATTGCCCTTCGCCTGTGTTCAGGTTTCTTGGTGCCGAGATGCCGTGCAGAGTCGGATAAGGGGTCCTGTTTTGATCGCCATCGACGACGCGATCGTGCCTTTCGCCGCAGGCTTCGACCACTTCAACGCAAGGGTAGCGAAGTCGGCCCGGCGTCGTTCAGTCGCAACTGCGCTGTGGCGATCTGGTTCACGCGCTCCGGTATTCGAACGACGGTATCCTCAATGAACCGCATCGCGGGGGCGCAAGCCAGATACTCGCCTCGCACGGCCAGTTCATCGCGGATTTATGGGGTCGTGGTCGTGAACCCGCACTGCTTCTGTTCCATCTCGATCTGCTTGGTGATGCGGATGGCGTTCTGTGCGTAGGCCTCCGTCACGGTACCGCTGTTCACGGTCTTGTCCTTCAGCGGACTGACGGCTGCGCAGAGGTGGAAGACATGCTCTGTCTCGGACTTGGCGGCGCCGTTTTCCGGCGCGATCCAATAGACGATATCCTGGCCATTGGGGTGTGCCGAGTCTTTCGTGGCAGCAGCCACCGTGGTGGAGTCGGTGGCGATCGCCTGCGCCTGGGCGGCGACCTCGGGCGAACAGGCTGTGGTCGGCTGCCCCGCCTTGATTTGCGAGGCGCACGCGTTCATGTCCTGCGTGTACTGCTCCACCGACGGGGGTTGGTAGCTCACCCCGATCAGCGTCGCCAGCACGGCGAGCACCGCGCCGACGCCGCCGGCAATTTTCTTGCTCTTCGGGTCCATGCTCTTGTCGTTGAGGATCAGCAGAACCAGCGGCAAGAAGGCAATAAGCGTGATGATCGCGCCTAGCTGGTTCTGGACGAAGAACTTGAATGGCTCGGATTCGCGAGCCGGGTCCTGCCTGTTGGCCGCCTTCCAAAGCAGGCTGCCGGCGATGGCAAAAATCGCGATCCCGATCAGAATGCCGATCAGAAGCGGCAGGTTGCCCTGGTCGAATTTGTGCCGGTAGAGTAGAACAATGCCGGCGATCTCGCCGCCAATGGCAACGACCCACGACAGCACTGCGAAAAGGCGAAGGCGCGTTGCACCGGACTTCTGGCCCTGCGATGCTTGCCAGTCCTTGGTAACGTCTACAGTCGGCTTATTGTCGCTCATGACTAGGTCCCCCGGTATCGACACTTTACAGGACGGCGTCAGATCGAAAGGTCAATCCGGCCGGCACAGCGTCATTGATCGAACGTCATCATAGCCTGCATTTGGCGACGAAAGCGCCATAACAGACCATTCCCCATCCATATTACGCACGAGTGAGCGCGTCCATATCCAGTGGGCAGAAGCCGAACGGCTAGACGCACCATCCGGAGCATGGGCAACAGGCCATTTGACCGGACCAACGCCATTACGACACCGACGTTTCGAATTGTTTGCATTCAAACGACTTTTGCGACGCTATCTACGTGCCCTCACTTGGTGATCGTGGGAGGACACATGGGATCGCCCGAGCACGCAGTCGAAATAATTCGCGACAAAAAATGGACCGTCCGCGTGACAGCCTACGGCAACACGCTGACCGCCAAAGAACGAGCTGGCTTGGCTCGATCTTTCACTTGGAGTCGGTATTGGCTTGTGGGACCGACGGGGTTCCAGAGCGAACCGGGTCCGGAATCAACTTCTGGAAGATCGCATCGTTCTTCGCTCGCCACGCTTCATCCGCAAGCCACAGATATTTCTGGTCGGGCATCAACGGCACGGCTTTGACATCGGCGCTGGAGATGCGGAGGTAGAAGCTTGTCCGCTCTTCGTTCACTTGAAGATAACGTAGCGGGACGACGATGCTGTCCCTCCCGGCGATAAAGAACCCACCGGAGGCAACGACTGCGTAGTCCCATCGGTCCTTCGTGCCAATCACGACATTTCGAACTTCGCCAACGATCTTGTCATCCGAGCTGCGGACCTCGGAGCCGACGATCTCGTCGACGCGAAGGCCAGGTCCAAGGTCGTCAAGATTGATGAGCGGGCGGGCGTCTGGGGCGTCACGATTGCCTTGGATATCCCCGCCTTCATGCTGCTTAGGTTCGCCTGCTGCCAATTGTTCATCGGCAAGATCCTCATCATTACCCGCGAGCTTGGCCATTGACGGCGCGGCGATCAGTTGGCGGATATTGGCGAGCACGCGCTCGCAATCGTCGTGCAAACCGTATGTCCATAGAATGAACGCCGCATCCCTCAAAGTGCGCAGGTCATGAACCAGGTATCGGTTTTCTGGCTTGCGCAACTCCGGGCTCTTGAGCACGGCCTCCTCAAGTTTCGCATCGGAGATATTGCATACAGCGAACGCCGGGCTGACACCAAGCGCGCAAAACAATGCCAACGGCGCTGCAACCTTAACGAATTTCATATCGTTTCCCACAGGCGGCTTCTCGCTTTGACTTCGTGTGTCGAGCACGCCAATCGGGTGGAAATGTACCGCGGAACATTTGTACCAGCACAGCTCAACAGCCCGTGTGGATATTGGTTCCAGGGGTGGGGTCGTATTTTTCCGAGTCGGCTTGAACACAACAAGCTCGCGTGGCGTGGCCTAGCAGGCGACGCCCGGCCTAGGATCAGCCGTCCATCGCCGCAATCTTTCAACACCGCTTTCTGTTCATCAGGTTTCATAGCCGTCCATGCTCTAAGACCGCCGCTGGGGTGATCGCCTTCAGCCGCTGCGGCGATCCGGCCATTGGCGAATATGAGGACGCCCGGGTGTTGTTTCGATCGCACTTGCCTAGCAGGCGATTGCGGTCGTGGCATACCAGTCGACGCCTGCGAGCAGCTGCGCGGGCTTCCTGAAGGCAAGCCTTAGCCCGGCCGGCAGGGTGGCGCTGATCGACGCCGATCGGCCCAGCTATGAGCGCGTGCTGGGCAACGACCGCAACGGCCAGCGCCGTTGCTGCTGGCGCTAGCATCGGGGAGGGGATGATGCCGACATCAGGAACGCAAAGCTTGGAAATGATGATCGGCGGCCTGCTGCAAGCCACGCAGGATATGCAGCGGGACATCACCGAAATCCGTCGCGACATCAAAGACAGCGATGCGAGGGCCGCGCTGAGCTACGAGCAATCCGAACAGCGCGCCGCCGCCAGCCGCGCGAAAATGTATCAGAAGACCGATGAGCTGGTTGAACGCGTGAGCGCCACCGAAAGCGCGGTCAGCAAGCTCAATGCCGACATGACCAGCGTCAAGGAAGTGACGGCTGAGGTGACGCGATGGAAGCTGATGGGCCTTGGGGCTTTGGGTGTCACCGGTATGGCGGCGGCGGCGCTAGCTTCGCTAGTCACCGCCTACTGGTCAGATATCTGGCGCGTGCTGCGAGGTGGCTAGTCGCGGCGTCGAAACTTGCAATCCAAGACGCAAACGCTGATCTTCGGCGAAGGCGACGGCATCTGGCTCACGTTCGAAGACTCTGGAATATGTGTTGCCGCCCGCTCCTACGATCGTAACAACCCACTCGCCCAAGGATTGGCTGATTTCTACAGCTGGGGTAGACGGTTTGTTATGGGCCATCCCATTGCGTAGCAATAGCGATGCCAGCTCAAGTTGGCCGAAAACGGGACACATTCTCAGAGCAGAATCGAACCGGAGTGCACGGGCATTCGCTCCGTAACCGCGGCTTTGATCAGCAAGCCGCCGACTTCAAACGTCGGGACGAACTCCGGAGTAAGCGCCGGCCGCAACCAACCCCTCCGCCGCCCGTTGACCCATGCTGGTTGATCCCAGCACTCCGTGACCTGGCCCGCTGCTCTCCCCTCAGAGCGGCGGGCTTTTTATTTCCGGAACAAAGCTTGGTATCAATTGTTGGTGCATGCGGCGGCCGGCGTTTCAGCGGCGCGGTCGCTTGTCCAAGGGAAACCATGGTCGGCCCGCGCATCCCGAGATGTCGCGGGCCACTGCCCATGAAGATGAAGAACATCACCAATCAGAGGGCGAGCTGTAGCGATGCCTGTCTGGGATGCTTTTAGGCGGCCTTTTGCTGGCAGTGATCGGCTGGGGCATCGGCAGACCGAATGATGGCTCGCAATTCTGGCAACGGCGCTATTGCTCACCAACTGTCTGGAACCAATTAGTCCTCACGAGGTTCATCATCCGCTCGGACGCCCCTCGGACCGAGCGGCAACAAGAGCCCGTCACTGCCGACGCAGTGGCGGGCTTTCCGGTAGCGCAGTCCATAAGGCTGACGATGGAATCTTATGTCAAACAGCGGCTCGCAGAAATTAAGGCCAATCCTGCATTGCGGCGCAAACCAGCCAAACCCCTCAGCTTCCGCAACCAGGCGGCTAAATTGGCACGGTGGCTTGCGGTTCTCGGTAATCGCTACCGTTTCTTGGCAGTCGTCCACTTGATAGGCGGTGAAAAAACGGTTGGGGAGTTGGCCGCTCTGATTGGTCATTCCCAATCGGCCTTATCACAGCACTTCGCGCTTCTAACCAAGGAAGGCATCGTGGAACCGCGCGCAGATGGAGTTCGACGCTACTATTCCTGCAAATCAGAAGCGGCGAAGGCTATCGTGGTCGTGTTAGATAGCCTCGCCAAAGGTGAGAAGCTCCCTACAGGGCGCCGACGGTGACACGCGGGCGTAAGGCGGACTTTTCGTTTTAAGCGTGGTACCTTGGCTAATGAGACTGTTTCTTGTCGGCTTGGTGGTCCTGCTTTTCATGGCTGTCGGTTTCTGGTTGGTTGCGGAACTAATGATTTCGAGCCCGCACACTGTTGTTATTTTCGGACGCCCGGGAACATAATGATCTTGGCGCTATCCTCGGGCTCCAGCGGCTCGTGCGCTGGGTGCTCGTGGTAAATTACCTGGCGCAAATCGCGCTGGTCGACCATCTGACGGCAGTTCGGACAGGGGTAGAAATTGTCCTCTTCCCGTAGCTCGGTGCCGTCGCGCCTGCCCGGGATCGGCGGCCCAAGGTCTGATAGCTTTGTCATGCCGCGGGAATTAGCCGGTGGGGTCGGCGTTCTGGCGCCCTGCCGCCGTGAGGCTGTTGCCGGCTTTTCAGGTATCTCGCAAAGATGGAGAGCTTCTGCTCTTAGCCTATGCGCACAATCGCGTAGTACCCGACGCATCTGAAGCTTCCGACTGTGCGGAGCTGGAACCATTGCCGTAAATCGGACTTATCGCAGATGAGCAGACGTGGCATGGATTTTCTCAACGATTGGATGGCGGAGCATCTCCCGGACGCCTTCACCGACGATCCTGCCGTCATCACGGATTTTGCCGACCAAGTGATGACCGCTGCTGAAAAGCAGGGGCTTTCTCGACGGGATATCTCGGAAGAGGTCGGCAGCGTTTTCCAGGTCATCCTCGAAGCAATTCAAAATCGATCTGGACGAAGGTACTACAGCAGCCGCTGGGGTTAACATGGCCGTTCCCAAAAAGGACCAGGAGCGCATCACCTACGCATGGATGTATGGCTCACAGGCTCGAAAGGACAGCAGGGAACGGGTCGTGCCAGAGTACTGGCGGGAACTCTCGGACGCTTGGCTGCAAGGTTTCGACGGCGCCCCTCTGATCGGAACTGAAAAGCCAAAGGTGATCCGCTCCGACATGGAAGCCGAAGTCGACGAAGCCGCCGTCGGAAACCCGGATGCTGGAACTTAACCGTTAGCTCCAGCTTATGTGCTCAATGAGCACGCGCGGCTTAAACTTCCTAGATCAATGGCTAAACGACAACCAGTCCGGCATCATCGGCCACGACATCACGCCTGCCGATTTCCCCGCGCGGTGGACTCGGCTTTCGAGCGCGCACGGGTGATGAGCCAGGCCGAATACGACGCTCTGTCACCTCCCGAGCCTGCAACCCTGTATCTGATCGTCGGCTGAAATGGCCGCCTGGCTCGCCCTCGCGCTTTCGCTGGTTTCGTACTGGTGCTTTGCGTGGTCAAGTTCGAAGCCTAACGCCCCGTCCAATGATCGTCGTTTCGCCAATAAACTCTACGCCGCCCGCCTCAAGCGCCTGCTGAAGTGCGGAAACGGTCCTTCCGTGAGGGCCGGTTGTTGCTCCACGGTCAAGATTCGCCACGCAAGTGACCGAGACTCCCGCAGCCTCTGACAGTTCCTTTTGTGTCCACCCTAACAGCGTGCGCGCACTGCGGATTTGTTGTGGCGTAACCATTCGATTGACCCCTCCTAAAAGTCGTCCTGATTTTCGACGCCTGCTAGAACTTTCAATTCGTGTAAAATGTTCCGGGAAAATTAGCGTATGCTGATAGAGTCGCGTTTCCTTGTGGAGATGATGGCGAAGGCGGGCGTCTAGCGCGTCGCCAAACTGACACAGGCTGTATACGACGCCCTGTCGCCTGACCCGGCAACGATTTATCTGATCGCCGGCTGATGGATGCCTAGCGGGCCTTACAAATTGGTATGTGAACGTACAACCGAATCCGCTTGAAACACCGACTGGGGCAGATCTATAAAATTTGCTTGGTTCCCCATTGCTACGAGGCAACGGCGATGGACGGCGAGACGAATGGCAAGGTCCACCCTTGCGTTGAAGTGGTCGAAGCCTGCGGCGAATGGCACGTTCGCGTCGTCGACGGCAATCAAAACAAGACCCTGACTTTCGAGATAGAATCCTACGCCCTAGCCTATGCGGAAGGCCAGCGGATGCGGCTAGGGCTGGATAAGATCGAACGCTCTAGGGCTTTTTGAGTATCCGTGCTTCTCTATAAAGAGAGGCCCAATTGTGCGGCCCCAGCAAGGCGACAAGGTCGCTGGCTTGGGCTTCGGTCATACCGGTTGCTTGCACCAGGCGACGCGCGACAACGCCGCCCACTGTCTCAGGCAGCCTGCCCAAATCGTCAACCATGTCGGGTATCCTTCGCTGACCCAACGGAACCAGCGCGTGGTTCCGGCGAACGAGACGTTCAGCCCGCGATCGCCATTCCAATGCCTACGCCAAGGCCGATAGCAACGCCCATGAGCAGCTTGGCGGCGAGATCCAAGGCAATGGCGCGGAATGGCCTCAAAGCGTCAACACGAGGCGCTGTGAGGGCTCGGGATAGGTCATCGAAGATCGTGTCCATGCCTCGATTCTAGATCGAACCGGATTCGATGTGAATCCCCTGTTCGATCAAAGTCTAACGACTAGGAAAGCGCACTGGAAAGCACATTGGGTAACATTTAATTCAACCATTTCTGATATTTGAATGGTGTGGTAGCGGCTCCGACACTGGGCGGGGGTGCTTGGATGCCGGAGCCGCCCGCGCAGCCCGGGTTTGGGGTTTGACCGCGCTGTTCCAAATTATGACAGCGCGGTCAACGAACTGTTAAAATCTTCCGAAACTAATTAAGCGCATGCTAATTGAATCGCTGTTTGCGAGTCTTGTGCATGCGTTTGAAGTTCGTACCCCCCCCCCTAGTGCCGACCCTTGTTGAGAAGCCTCCCGAGGGCGACGCTTGGATTCACGAGGTGAAGTTCGACGGCTACCGATCGCAGCTGATCATCGATGATGGCGGCACCAGGAATGGCCGAGCGTGGCACTGGGCGATATGTCGGGAGCGCCTTCATCACCTTGAATCGCGAGATGCGCGAACGCCTTTGGGAACGCGTTCAGCAGCATGCAGGAGCGCCACCAAAGGGGATGAAGCGGCCGGCGACACAATGGGTGAAGCCGGGCATCATCGGCCGCGTGAAGCACTTGCGCGGCGAAGAGGATCTGCGGCACGCCTCACTGCAGGATTTCCGGGAGGAGTGAATGGGCAAGGATGGGCGACCTGAATTGCCCCGCCGCCTCCCGACACAGTCGGATTTCTGCTCATTCCCTACATGTTTGTGAGATCTGCGTCATGCGAATGCACGAGGATAAAGCAGGGCTGGTGACATCTATTAGCAACCCCAGAATGGAGGCTTTTGTGATGGGGGATGCTGGTGGCGATGTGGTGACAAGGCGGTCATTCGAGGCCAGCGCTTATAGCGATTACCGATCGAGCCATCAGACTCCAGGCTACGGCGCCGACTACACGAAAACCTACCGTTCCGGCTACTATGCTGCCTTGTGGTTGCGTATCGAACGCTCCCTGGTTGAAAACATTCTTAGGCCTCTTGGCGGGCCGGGTCGCAGCTGCCTTGACTTCGCCTGCGGCACAGGCCGCGTCACAACTGTTGCAGGCCCATTGTTTGGTGAGGTGGTTGGCGTCGACGTCTCTAAATCCATGCTCGCTTGCGCGCGGGTTCCGGGCAACGTCCAACTGGTGGAAGCCGATCTGACGGTTGCCCCCCTTTCCAGAAGTTTCGACGTGGTCACAGCTTTTCGGTTCTTCCTGAACGCTGAAGACACTCTCAGGCGGGACGCGCTGGCGGCCATTTATGAGCACTTGAACGATGGTGGGTTGCTGGTTTCGAACATCCACATGAATGCAACCTCGCCTGCGGGGCTGGTCTGCCGCTTTGTCAACCGATGTCGGGGGCGCGTCGTGCGCAGTACGATGAGCATCCACACAATATCGTCAGATGCTCGCCTCCAACGGGTTCGTCGTCGAACAGGTCATCGGTTATGGTTTCTTGCCGCGCCCTGGGTGGCTGCTACCAAGGCTTTGCGAAATGTTGGTCGGGCCTGTTGAGGCGATGTGCAGGAGAGCTGGTGTGCCGGCACGCTATGCTCAGAATTTCGTAGTGGTCGCTAGAAAGCGATGAGTCCAGAATGTGCGAGAACAGAGCGGTCGGCGAGGCCACGAAACTCCCCGCTGACGACTGACGAAGGAACCATTTTAGCGAGCGGTCATTTCGCGGGTCAGTTGGCCGAGGGAGGGCTATCTTGACCCGACGACAAATCAACAATGAACGCATCGAGCGTGCCGATCGAGAGGCGAAGCTGGTGATTGAGGCCGAGCGGGTAGCCAGAATTGCCAAGACGGAGCGGCTGCGAGCACAGCGCCTTCTGGCGGAACCACCCGACGATAATTCGGCTCCGGTCAAGCGGCGTCGAGTAGCCGCGAAGAAGCCAGCCCGAAAGGGAACTTAACCCAGCGGGCGAGCTTATCGCGTCGTGAGCACACGCGGAATCAACTTCCTCGACCAATGGCTGGCCAACAACGTGCCTGAGACGACGAAGGCGGATGTCATCTCCGTCGACGAGCTCACGCACAAGCTAATCGCCGACGCCAAGGCGCTCGGCATCAAGCGCAGCGAGATCGACGAAGAGGTCCATAGCCTCTACCGCACCATCCTCGATGCGATTGTGCATTACAGTCCCGGCGTGCCCGAATAGGCCTTACATCCGATCCGGAGCCGAGGGGGGCATAGTCCTCCCGTTCCGGAGATCTCTCAGTCACCTCGTGAATTCGATACGATGCATCCGTACAATGATGAGCAAGTGGGTGTGATCCGGCGCATCAAGGCCGTGAAATGCGTTCACGATCACTGAGGCTAGAGAGATTGCATCAACTTGATTGCCGACCAAGGCTGCTTCCTCTGAAACTTGGTCATAAATCTCTTGGCAAAGGGCCAGATCGTCGCGATCTAGCGACCGGGCTGGGCAACGCTGGGCATAGCTCTGGGGCAGGAATAACCCGACATGGCTTTCGTCCCTGTTGGGCGAAAGCACCTAAGTTGACTTCCAAGCGTCCTAATGCCCGACGGGGAGGACGACAATTTAAATATGGCAACGGTTCGATGCAGCTACAATGGCTCACCAAGGTTCAAACTGAGGTTCTGCCCGAATGGAATCGCCGGAACCGCAATTCAGATGATTTTAGGCCTGGGCGGCGCCGCTACGATTTCCGCAACCACCTTCGCTGGATCATCCAGCCCTTTAACCGCCTTGTGCAGGGCGATGGTTGCGGCCACGGTGATCTTCTGCGGTGCCGTTGTCGTTTTCTGGTAAGGGGTCGGGCCGTCTCATTCGGCAACTATGCGCCTCGAAACCCTTCGGCGCTATAGCCGATCGAAATCAGCAAGCCCGAGACGTATTCGCTGGCCTTCTGCGAAGGCTAAGGCGAACGACTCCAATTCGAACGATCGGCTAAGTTCTTCATCACCATCGACCACGCGGACGAACCATTCTCCGCAGACTTCCAGCACTTCAACGCAACGCTGGAGCTTGCCGTTAGGGGTCCCGTTGCCCATCACAGCCTCCAAAGAAAGCAAGGTGGAAACGTCCACTTTTAAACCGCTCCTGCTGGGACCGTTTGCAAATCAAATCACTTGACGGTCGGAGCGCATTCCGAGCCGCTAACTGGTGCCAAATGAAGTTGCGCGGAGGTGCCAAATGAAGTTGCGCGGAGGTGCCAAATGATTTTGCGAGCTACAAATAGGCCGATTGCGCTTAGCCGCTTGCCGGGCGAAAGGAGTTCTCGCCGGCATAGTCGAATTAAGCTGTTGGCAAGGCGGGGAGGAGAGGAAGCGATCAAGTCGTCGCCACGGGTCCGGCCGCCGCCGTCCAGCTCCGCCGCCAAAGCGGCGGAGCAAGGCACAGGTCAGTCATAGACCTTCACAATTTTGCGAGTACCCGGGTCGACCAGAACTGTGTGTTTGTCGACCACCACATAGCGATATTTGACGTTCGGTACCTCGTGGAGTTCGACCGTGTCCGGCAGAGCTGTACCAACGTTGAGTTCCACTCCCGGAATCTTGATTGAAGCCAGCGGCTGCTTCTTCACGTATTCGCGCACGACGGTGTCCTGCTCAGGTGTGATGACAACATCCTCGGCCGCCGCTGCGCCTACGCCAGCAAACAGGACAAGCGCCGCCGCGGCACTGGTTAGGTGCATTCTCATACTTTTCTCCTCTTTGTTTCTGGCGACAGCACTATCGTCTGTCGGCCGGCTATCCGAACTTTCGGCCGACCGCATGGTTCCTGTGCGCGGACTTCAGTCGTACGTCGATCGGACCAAAGTCCCAACCCCCAAAACGGAAAGATCTTACGCCCGAAATGCACGCCCGATGCTAAGTTGACACATTAGAGGGAACTAAAATCAGGAAAGGACGCTTAGTAGCCTATGCGCACACGGGGCGTTCAAATCTTCACCGAACCGGTCTCACAGGACTATCTATCTGATGATCCGTTGGTGGCAACCCATATCTCCAACAGGCTTTTAAAGGCGGCTCATAACGCCACGACGACTGCGAAATCAGAGCCAGAAGAGGTGATAGAAGCGAAGAAAATTCCGAGCCGCGGAGTTGGAGCAAACAAAGAAGACAATGAAATTGCCGACCCTCTACTCCGTGTGATCGTGGCAGCCTACCGCAGTGACATTTTCCCCGTTCTTTTGCTCCTTGCAATCTATACGCTGGTAGCGTTCGGTGCGGCTCTGTTCGTTCTATTAGGATGGATACTGCATACTGCCTAGGAAACCGGATGTCCCTAAAAGGGCTTGCCTGCGCGCATCATGGCCCGAGCAATGGCAAGCTGTGTTTCCGTCCTGGCGTTCTCCTTCTGGGTCATGTTGTCGGCCGCGATCAGCCGCTTAAGTGACCGCAGAGTTTCACCACGCGACCATGCGGCTTCCAGCATGCAGTCGACGATAGCTTGAAAGCCGGGCTCCATCGCCTCCTGGCAGTCGATGGCACGGTCTGGATATTCGTCCGGTCGCCTTTGATGCAGGGTATTGTTGTTTGTTCAACTTTACCTTCGGCGAGCGGTATTGCGCGCCAGATCGGCATAAATGTCAGTTCGGTCGCCGTCATGCTTTTCGATCAGTTCCAACGTTTCCAGTCGTGTCATTTTGCCTAGTTTCATCAAAAACTCGAACTCATGCTTTGGTATTGAGGAAGCCAGCCGATCCAATTTCGTCCTCCTGCTCTCATTTCTGCCAATCATGGAAACCTCTTCAGCGGCTTGGACGAGGCAGGACAAGTCTGACCTCAAAATTGGCTGGCAGATGAGGGCGCGTTGTGCTGATCGCAGCCGTCTTTATCGCATCTAGGGGCAGGATAATCACCATGCGCGCTGTCCGTTCTGGCCAATTGGTTTTCCGAATAGGAAGAACCCGATTGCGCAATTGCTCTCAGTGCTGGTCAAGATGCTCGTTCCTATGGGTGGCATACCGGCCATGATCCCAAACGGCGATCCGATCGAAGCGTATTCCCAAGGTGAGATCAATTCAGCGGAATTGCGCCAACTCATGACATCGATCGAAAAGGCCCGGAATTTGGATGCCATTCACAAGGACGCCAGCGACGACAAGCAGACAACTACGCTTCCCAAAAATGTATCGGATGAAGAAGCGTCCGAAGTCTATCGTCGGATGATCAATGGCTAGGCAACCATGGCAGCAACGCAAAATGAGACGATGGCAATCCCGTCCTGCGAATTCGTTGATGAAACCTTTGCGGCATCCATCTTCGAATGGGACATGAGCAGGCTCTATTACATGCAGTCGTTCAATTCGTTTCCGATCCCGATCCGATACGGGAAAATGTTGGTGATCAGGACCGACGACATTGCACGATGGTCTAGGAACCGGCGTTACAGCGTCACTCGGTATTCGATTTAACCCGCACAAGGAAACATGACGATGCGCATAGCCTATTTCAACAACGCAAAGATCGAAGCCGAATGCTTGGACGGAAAGGTGATCAAGCTTCAAAATCTGAGCACCCGTGAGCAGCGCAATTTAGCCGGAAGCGAACCTTTTACAAATGGGAGGTTGGCAATCGTCTTCGGCGATTTTGAAGGCGATAGTCCAATCATTGCAGCCGTCGATTTTGATGAGTAGGGCAACAACAATGAACATCGGAACCAAATCGTTCCCCAACACCATATCGGCTCACGTGATCCCAATGGACTGCATCGTTGAGCTAGAGAGTGGGCGCATTAGGTGCATTTACGAACGCACTAACCACATGATCGCACCCGTAGCCGGAAAGCTTGGAATGCACGGCAGTTACAGCGACCAATCCCATTATGACGACATTCGCGGCACTCTCGAACTTTGCGACAAAGACGTGTTTGCGGTGATCTCTTGGTATCGTTCGAAACTTCCACATTTGACCATTCGGCAGTTTCGCCTGTCCACGGCGTTGCTCTTCGGCATGAAAGACGATGAATTCGGCGAAGCTTGGAAGCGAAGCCTTATGCGCATCCCGGATCGTCTCGAACCGGCTGGCTCGGCCTGCGGACAACAGTTTTGTAGACCGCGCATTGCCGGGCGCAGCCTAGCAGAGCTGCACGGCGAAGACACTATGAGGCTGGTCCAACTCCAATGACAAAAAGGCCAGATGGTTAGCGGAAAAGGTTGGTTGCTCTGGGAAGGGATTAGAAATCAATGCCTGTGGCGGAGGTGTTGTCCGCCAAAGGGAAAGGCAGGGTCACGAGCAGCAGATACCCGAACAGACGCTTACCCGGCGAGCGGCGGACGAATTCCCAATGGATGCAAACGCTCAACGACCCCCGCAGCCAAGGCGGTTGCGGCTAGGGGTATTGGCAGGGGTGATTTCGGACTACTTGGCGTCGGGTACGTTGAGTTTGTCCGGCGTGAGAAATATCTGAATCACTGCCACACCGTCCTTGTCGGTACCGACGATTGATTGGTTGCAATTTCGGATTTGCGTCACCCCGCCTATCGCAGCCATGACTTGGTCCGACAACTGCACGTCGTCCTTGCCAGCCTCATATGTCGACCCGACGGGAACGACCTTTTCGCCGGCCAATATCGGTGCAAACATCCCCCAAGTTTCGTCGGCGATTTGGCAGTTGACGCCGAACGGCGTCTGATCGGGCGGGGGCGCCACGCTGCAGTCGTGCTTAGTTCTCTGAAGCTTGCTGATATCCACGTCAAATTTCTTGCCGTAACAAGGCAGGAAAGTAGCATTAGACCCTTTGACTTCGGTCACGTAGCCGAAGAGAGTTGCATCATTGACTATTTCAAATGGGCCGTCTCCGGCGACAATCTTTGTGACTTTCTTTTTGGCAACCTGCACGGGTTCTTCGGCCATCACCAATTGCGATGATAGTATGACAAGAATGGAGCTAATTATAGCAAATTTGGCGCCCATTGACGTCCCTCCGAATTTCGTTGGCAGTGTATACTATACGACCGTCGTCATTGACGACGTACATTACTCCGCGATCGCACGGCGTTTGCGCGCTTCTGCAAAGCAGGAAAAGACGATTTGGCAATCCAATGATCTGGTGCATTCGCAAATCATGTTGGCATAGCTTGTATTCATCAGCCGTTGGGCCGCTAGAAGTTACGTTTGCGAACGCCTGAATCTTGTGCCCACGCCAGACATTTTCAGCCAGTTCGTTAGCCGAATTTTTGGCAGCATAAGAAATTACGAAAAGCGCGACAACTGGAATGCCGACGATGTACGACCACCAGAATAGTTGGTTCCGCACGCCGAACTTATAAACGATCGCAGCTGTGGCCATCACAATGACAGCAAAGATAATTAGCGTCCAAGATTGGAGGGGGCGGAACGCGTACACCAGCACGGTAGGGACGCCGATTTCGAGCTGAGTTGCGTCAATGCCAAACACGCCCACATATGATGATAGATATGCCCAGCCGCTAAAGTATACCAAGGCGGCCGGGACAACTGCCGCAATCGCCTCCAGAAACGCGACCTCTACGCCACCCATTGGTTCCCCCGACTGCATCTTTTACCGCTTTGACCGTCGCCAACCGGCCGCGACGGCTTCCGCTTCCGAGCAGAACCACCTTTCGCCCTTGGCTTCGGTGATTTTCGTAACGCTGTAAAACTTCTGTCCGGGCAGATGATAAATGCGCTCGCCGTCTGCCGAGATATTGCCTTTGATGTTGCAGGCAGCATTGCCGTTGCCGGTTGCCAAAAGCGGTGCAGTTGGCGTTTGTGCGTCGTCGCTATGCTGCGCTCGCCAGTCCCATGGGGCCTGAAACGATCCTACCCACAAACCAACCTTTGACGCCTCGGCTTTCGCCTGTAGCGCAGCATATGCGCCATTGCTGTATTTGGGCCAATCAAGCGCTTGACCGTGTTCGACCATCCATGCGGCCACGCTGGCGCCATCAGCTCGCATGCAGTCGCCAACGAAGCGCCCGTAGCGATCCCACGTGATGAATGCGCACTGGACCGGCTTAGATGCTGCTAGGAAGCCGTCCAGCGCTTCTGCGGAACGTCGGCCGCAGGGATATTCGAAACCCTTTGCGTCGTCACAATATTGGCGGCTCTCCGGTGCGTCGATCCCGTTGAAGCGGACGCGCTGCCCGTGGATCTCGATGGTATCGCCGTCGATAACTGACGCCACGCCGGAAATGTCTACTGGCCTTGGCTTGATAAGGTATTGCAGATTGATTTCCGATAATGTGCCGCTGTGGTGCATGACGAATTGCGTTGCCAAGACAGAAGCCGCGGCTACCGTCACCAGCACGAGGCGAAGCGGCACGCTTGCCCATCGCCTAGCGCGTGAGCGCTTCGCACCGATGCGCTTCCGCCATTGGTCAGAGCGATTGTCGTAGCGCGATCTGTCTATGCCAATCACATCGCACCGCCTGGACGGCTTTCAGCGGACCGCTTTCCACAATGGGAGCCGTCCGCCGCCATGCTGTTATCGGTCGGGCAGTTGCCAGAGTAGCCGCCACCGGCAGAAGCCGGCGATTTGTACTGCTGGATCACGGCGGCGGTGCGTTGGCCGTCACCCTCGATGTGCGTGTTGTTGCTGTTGGGATTGAAAGGATCGACGGTTTGCAGGAGCGAGTTCGTCCGGTTTGCATCGCCGGCAGCGAGCGTAACCGTGTCATAGTTGTTTATATAATCGGCAGCGCAGCCCGAAATTAGCACCGCAATTACGGCGATCGAAAACAAACGCCAGTGCATAAAAGTATCCCCCGATACCAAGATAGATCATGCACCCTTTGTATTTCATTGTCGAATCTGCCCGACGAACGACGAACGGTTCTTCCGCCACTGGCGATCTGCATCGTGTTGATGCACATTCGGCGGGCTGCTCTAGCGGTAAGGAGTTCTGGAAAACATGACGGTCCCGTCGCACTATACGAACCACTATATCCCCGTGAAGTTTTTCCTCTCGTCTTACCGGGCACTCTCCGATGGCCGCAGTGGCATCCATCACCTCGGAGACCAGATCACACAGGCCACGTTTCTATTGTCTGAGTGGAAGGTCATATGGATCGGGACCTGCGCTCTCCTAAGGACCGCAATAGACTTGTTTCAAGTCGATGCTAAGTCATGTCTATCTCCAGAACTTCGGCATGAAATTGCAGTCGAGTGGAAAGCCATAAAAGACAATAAAGATGACCATTCAATATTTTGGGAATTTCTCCGGCAGGAGCGCGACAACATTATCCACGAATACCAGTGGCGCGCCTATGAAACGTGGATAAAGCCTGATGGAACATTTCGAGATGGCGGGCTGTCGTTACTGGCATTGGCTGGTGACGACGCCAAGCTGGTACTGCTAATGCGAGGCGGACCTTTCGTGGGTAGAAACTCACTCGACTTGCTACAGGAAGGAGCTGATTGGGTAGAAGCACGCATCTTTGCGGCGATCCGCCGCGCTGGGTTTGACCCTGAAGAATCTCGCGGGCTCGTCAATTTCCAATCACCTCCGACCTTCAATGGTGGTGGAAGCATTCTGGGCGGGGACATCGCGTAGTTTATAGCGCAGCAAACATTCAAACCGGCGCGATACGACGAGTTAGCGTCGAGCGGTTAGTGGATTCGGTTAGTGGCGATGGAAAGCGCCTAGAATTCAACGATTTCGGCGGAGGGGTTCTCCGCCCTTGGGGCGTTGCGCCGTATATATATCACTGTGGACGCTTCTATGAAGCACCCGTACGATATATGATGGTCCACTAATTGGGAGGGTGAAATGAAAAGTTTGGTAATCGTAATCGGTCTGTTATTAGCTCCTGTTTCCGCGCAAGCGGCGTGTTTTGGAAGCGACGCATTTAAGACATGCACCGATGACAACGGAAATTCGTACAACGTGCAGCACTTCGGCAACACGACCAACATGACAGGCTACAATGCCAATACGGGGTCAACTTGGTCACAGAACAGCAACACGTTTGGCAACACCACTATTACTGATGGAACTGCTGCGGACGGGAACACCTGGCATATGCAGCAGCAGCGGATCGGCAACTCAACGTTTTATTCCGGCTCTGATTCAGACGGCAATGCAGTTAGTGGTTCTTGTGGACCTTACGGCTGCAACTAGAGGGTGACGAGTTGCCTCACCGCGCCAATTCGCGGATGGGCAGCAAACATTCAGACAGGCGCTAGGTTTTGCGACCGACGACGAATTTCCAACGAATCCACCGATTTGATAGTGACATGAACGCAACCGGCGCGGGGAAGCGCCGGAGTAAATTCTACTCCACTGGCGTTGTGCAATTCGTTGATGCACAATTCGCAACCCGCAATACGCCCATTGGCAGCAATATGTTGGTGCGGAACACCCGCTAAAGGAAATGATCGTGCTCAATGGCCACCTTCAGCAGCGGCTCGATGCGCTTTCAGGATCACGAAGACATCGTGAGCGACGAAACCAGATTGCCGCAACCGGAATATTCAACACCGTCCAGCGTGTGCCGCGCAACAGTCTACTCGCGACTTTGAGTAGGACAGCAGTCGTGTTATGTGGTGATTGCCGTGCGCGCACGTCCCGCAAGTGATTCTCAACGTGTTCCTTTGTCAATTTTGACCACGATGTTATAGGATGCGAGTGGATCATTCTCATAGGAGATCGGCCGAACAAATGGATCAGCCGAAGACCTTCAGCAAAGACGAGCTATTTACGCCCACGCTTCAGTATGCAGCCAATTTCTGGGCTCTTACAGCCATACAATGGCAAATCATAAATGGAATAAATGTATCCCAAGTAGGGATAGGCGCTTCAATTGGCATATTTCTGAAGTCGATCGTTGAGTTGGCGCAAAAATTTGTGAACAAAACTCAAGTATCTCTTGGTGATTTTATTGGTTTTGGAGTTGGTATATTTTTGATATTGGTGTTTGTGGCAATTGGGCGGTTCCTAAATAGGCAGCGAAACAAACTGAAAAAGAAGATTTCTGATCATCTTCTAAGTGATCAGGAAGTCGGCATCTAGATACCCAAAGGGACATTCATTGACATGGAAGACGAGGAAATCCCAACGGGCTACCACCCCTATCGGGTGCTGAATTTTTGCGGCAACCGTCTCGACGGCGTGAAATATGTCATTGAGATTAGCGGACACCATCCGCTTCTGATCGGAAGCGGCATGTTTCCAACGGTATGGCTTTTGGCTCCGACCGATATCACACGCAAGGTGTGGTCCTACGTAGTCGAAGGCAATAGGTCCCGGCATCCGAAATTCCGCGTGAATGTGGGCGGCACTACCACGCAGGTCATAGCAGATGGAAGACCCGTATTGGTGGTCACATCCCGATCCGATCGCGAGGCAGAAGTCACTTCGGTTGATCTGGAGCCAATCGGCTTAAGAGTGAAAGGCGACCGAAACGGTCTTGCAGTCGGTGGAACCAAAATCGTTGCCAACTCAATGGTGGGTGGGAATGTGTTTGTGGCGTTGTCCATCTAAAGATTGAAAGTCGGGTTTGTGACTCCGGTCGCAACATTCGGGTGTGCATACCGTTGGGTGGGATGGTGCCGCCTGAGGGACTCGAAGCCCCGATCAATAGTTTACAAAACTACTGCTCTACCAGACTGAGCTAAGCCATACGCTTGCCCCCGAAATTTCGTTTCACCAGAATCTGTGGTTAGTAGGTTGGTTAGTTGGTCACTAACCGAAAATCGCCAACCCCCATGATTATCTAGCGTTTCAGGGATTGACTTGGCGGAGGGAGTGGGATTCGAACCCAGTCGCCGAAAATAGGCAGCTACGCTCGGACAATTCCCAGGCAAGGTCCGCTTTTGGATGTCGGCCATCGTAGTTCTAACGACCTACATGAGGCGTGAAGCCGCTGTTCTGAATGCGTGCACCAAGCCGGTTTCAGGATCGCACATCTCCATTGCGACCAACCAAGATGAGCCGGAAGCGACGCATGCTGTGCCGCTCGCTACGGCGCTGCTTGTGCGCGCGCTCGCGAGCGGCCAGGCGCGGGCGATTCATGACCGACACGCTAGACCGCGCTAGCTGTCTTCATCCGGCTTTACTAATTCGACGTGGCTGACACCCAACGCCTGGGAGAGTTCGAAAAGAGTGATGACAGTAGGATTGCGTCGACCACGTTCCAGACTGCTTAGGTATTGCTGGCTGTAGCCCGACCGGGCTTCCACCTGCTCCTGCGTCAGGCCTTTCTCCCTCCGAAGCCGGGCAAAGTTCTTTCCGACCAGTTGACGCATATCCATGCGCCACATTCGCCGTTTACATACTTTAAGGTTATCAACTATAGTATGTATTTTCGGACCGGTCGAATGACCGTGCCGGAATTGGTTAGGAGTTGTTCGATGCTGCCAAAGACCACACCCACGTTCTCTGAGCCCATCGCTCGGGCGGCTGCCATCCAGAATGCAAGTGATCCCGCTTTGAGCCTGTGGGCCGACTGGCGCCGCGCTCGGCATGTGTCGCTGGTCCTTTGTCGGGTGCAGCAGCGGTTGGAGACGCGAATGATGGTCAATCCCGGAATTCCGGTATTGACAGATGGAGAACAGAAAACGCGTCGAACTTCGGTGGCCGCGTCGGTGGAGGGATCGGAATATGCGGTGGTTAGCGAGGCCGAGGTGTTTGCGATGACCGAGGCACTCCGATTTCAGGATGCGATTCCCAACGTCGCGGCTCAGTCTCTCGTGGGTATCGTGGCAAAACTGGAAATGATTGTTGGCGCCGACCGGGACATTGGCGACCCGACGGATTTTCCATGGCCGCACATCGCATCCGTTCTGCGCGACCTGAAGGCAATTGCTGGCGATATGCCGACCTACCGGTTAAACCGGGCTGCTACCCGCGCGGATGTGGCGCGGCATCGGAAAGAAGCAACCAAACTCGTCGCGGCCTTGGAGGCGCACGGTTGAACGGCTCAGGTACCTATATCGGCAGCGATCAACGCCAACACGGAGACAGCGATCCGATCTTGGAATGCGTTTAAGACTAATGGTTCGCCTTCAACGCGTCTAGCAGATCTCCCCACTCCTGCATTAGCGTGACACGTTGCTCCCAATAGGTCGCTCGGTTGTAGGTCCGCCGGATGGCGTTCTTGTCCTGGTGCGCCAGGACAGCTTCAATCACGTCTGGATCGTGGTCGCGGGCGTTGAGGATGGTGCTGGCGGTCACCCGGAAACCATGAGCGGTCACTTCGTCCTTTCCGTAGCCCATACGTCGTAGCGCAGCGTTCATGGCGTTCTCGGAAAGCGGCCGTTTTGTGGAGCGGATCGAAGGAAAGACCAGGCCACCGTCCTCTGAGAGCTGCCAGACCTCTTCCAAGACCGAAAGCGCCTGTTTGGACAGTGGCACGTCGTGCGGAGCACGCATCTTCATACGCCCGGCCGGAATATGCCAGACGGCCTTTTTTCGGTCGAACTCGTCGCGCGTGGCGCCCCGTACTTCGCCGGGACGGACACAGGTGAGGGCAAGAAACTGGAGGGCGGCTTTGATGGTGGGCCAGCCGTCGTATTCGTCTACCGTCATCAGGAGCTTGCCGAACTTCTTTTCATCGGTGATAGCGGCACGACCGTTGACTTTCGGCGGCTGGAGAGCGCCCCGGAGGTGTAGGGTTGGATCGGCCTCTGCCCGTAAGGTGACAATGGCCAAGCGGAAGACGCTGCCTATCACGCCGCGTAAACGCCGCGCTGTCTCTCTTCGACCACTCTTGTCGATCTTCTGGAGGAGTTGGAAAATTTCGGCTGGAGTGATCTCGTTAATGGGGCGTTTGGCGAGTGGGCCGGCCAGATCTTCCAGGAGCCATTTGGTTTTGGTGATGGTAGCCGCCGAAGCGTCCCGTTCCTCCATCCGCGTGACATACTCCTCGGCGACCAAGGCGAAGGTGGTGCGCGCTTCCGTGATGGCGGCAGTCTTCTCCTCTTTGCGTTTCGTGGAGGGGTTGATGCCGGCGATCAACAGCCTCTTGGCGTCGTCGCGCTTTCCTCTCGCGTCGAGAAGTGACACCAGCGGGTATTTTCCAAAGGAGAGGATATTTTCCTTCTCCAGGTAGCGGTACCGAAGTTGCCAGAGTTTGGAGCCGTTGTTCCGGACGAGGAGATAAAGCCCGTCGCCATCAGCAAGACGATACGGCTTGTCTTTAGCCTTAGCGTTTTTGCAGGAGAAGTCGGAGAGAGACATGGGTAACGGACCTTCAGGGTAATGGGTAACGTCTAAATCGTTACCCACAAACCGATGCGTTGCAACGGTACCCGGTGGGTCACCATAAACCGACAAACTAGGCTAAGCCATTGATTTGTATTGATTGGTGAGACGTCGTGAGAAGCGATGGGAAAGTGAAATGGTGCCCAGAGGCGGAATCCAAGTAGAGGAAATTTGAATTCGTTTTCAATCGCCTCGGCATGGAGCAATAGCAGCGCGGACCAACAAAAATACCAACAAAATATTTCTGTGGATTGGTTCGGTTCCCGAATAATGCCCTATCCATCCATGACACTGCATCAAGGTCGCGGTGCCGTTTCCTCCAATAGCGGGACGAGGAAAGAGCAGCAAATATCCTCCTATTATGCTGGCATGGGTCGACCACCCGGAATTGGAGAACTGCAATCAGGTAGTCGGTATCCCAGGTCGCGAGTTTTCGCTTTCCCTTGATGGATTGTTTTCCGGACATGGCTCGGATGAGGTTGAGGGCGAGGTGGCGGACCATGGCCATGTTTGTGGCGCCGTGGCTGCGGCGCAGGCGGGACTGATCATCCTTGAATTGGACATCGAGAACCCAGCGTAGCCCGTTCTCGATCCCCAATGGGGCGGCCTCGGCGAAAGTTTTTGCGGTGAGGATGCGAGAGGAGATGTAGCATCGCCGCTCGACCCTGACCTCGGCGCTGGTCTCGATGTGGGTCTCGACCATGTCGATGGGGCTGGGGCCTTTGAAGCGCAACTCAGGGCGCCGCGTTAGCACAACGTCTCGCACGCCACGCCGTCGCCGTCCCGATCCAGCTTCCGGCCCCAAGGGCAGTTGCTGAGATACCATTGGGCTTCCTCACAGGAGCCGATCTGCGAACAGGTCCGCCGTGGCTGGCACGAATAGCTCTGCGCGACCTGTTGGCGGCTGATGCCGAGCGGCTGGCTCGACGGAGCCGCGCCGTCTGCATGCTCCGTGCGCCAATCCCACGGCGACTGAAACTTGCCGACCCAAATGCCGACTTTCGACGCCTCGGCCGTCGCCTGCTTCTCTGCGTAGGTGCCGTGGCTGTAGCGGGGCCAATCCAGCGCCTGGCCGTGCTCGACCATCCAGGCGGCAACGCTGGCGCCATCGGCGCGCCGGCAGTCGCCGATATAGCGATGATAGCGGTCCCAGGTCACGAAGGTGCATTGCACCGGCTTCGAGGCTGCCAGGAAGCCGTCCAGCGCGGCGGCCGATCGCCGCCCGCAAGGATAGTCGGCCCCGCTCGCATTTTTACAAAGCTGCTGGCTCTCCGGCGCGTCGATGCCGTTGAAGCGGATGCGCTGGCCGTGGATTTCGATCGTGTCGCCGTCGATGACGGATGCCACGCCGGCAATCGTCGCCAGGCCCGCGCTGGTCCAATTCGGCAGATGGAGCTCGGGCATGTGGTCGCTGTGTTGCATGGCCGTTTGCGCAGCCAGAGCGCCAGCCGCGGCCACTGTCACCAAGATCAGGCGCCTTTGCACCACGCCAAGTGGCCTCCGGCGAGGCGATCGCATTCTACGCAGCATGCTAGTACTACTGTGTCATAAACTTCGTTAACGATTGATTGCGAGAATGGCGATTCAAGCTTCAAATGGAGGGAGCGATGAATCTCCGAGACGGAATCGAAACGAGTGAATCGCGTTTTGCGGCCTATGTCGAGACGCTCGCCTCGGCATTGGGTCATGCTGACCGGGTGGCGCCGCTGAAGGCCTATTGCACCGGGCTGCTTTTGCCAGGCGAGCGCAAGAGCGTCGAGCCGATGGCGGCACGGGTGGAGCCTGGGCGTGTTCAGGCGGCGCACCAGTCTCTGCATCACTTCGTGGCGAAAGCGGACTGGTCGGATGATGCCGTGCTTGGCGTCGTGCGGGCGCAGGTTCTGCCGGCACTTGAGGGTCAGGGGCCGATCCGCGCCTGGATCGTCGACGACACCGGCTTTCCCAAGAAAGGCAAGCATTCGGTGGGTGTGGCGCGGCAGTACTGCGGCCAGATCGGCAAGCAGGACAACTGCCAGGTCGCGGTCAGTCTGTCGGTTGCCACCGAACAGGCGAGCCTGCCGGTCGCCTATCAGCTCTATCTGCCGGAAGGCTGGGCCAACGACCCTGACCGGCGCGCCAAGGCAGGTGTGCCGGAGGATGTCATCTTCCGCACCAAGCCCGAAATCGCACTCGCGCAGATCCGGGCGGCGCTGGCGGCCGGCGTCTCGCCGGGCGTGGTGCTGGCCGATGCCGGTTATGGCAACGACAGCTCCTTGCGCACCGGGCTGACGGAGATGGGCTTGACCTATGTCGTCGGTGTCCAGTCCTCGATCCGTCTGTGGCCGCCGGACACGCAACCGCTGCCGCCCAAGCCATGGAGCGGCCGCGGCCGCCCACCTTCGCTCGTCCGACGCCAGGCCGACCACGCGCCCGTTTCGGCCAAGGACCTGGCGCAAGCGCTGCCCGAGGGCGCCTGGTGCCGCGTCACCTGGCGCGAGGGCTCCAAGGCGCCGCTCGCCTCGCGCTTTGCCGCCGTCCGCGTCCGCCCAGCCCATCGCGACTACTGGCGCTCCGCGCCACGAGCTGAGGAATGGTTCCTGATCGAGTGGCCGCAGGGCGAGGTCGAGCCGACCAAGTATTGGCTCTCGACCTTGCCGGAAGATACCGAACTCGCCGGCCTCGTCGACCAGGCCAAGCTGAGATGGCGGATCGAACGGGATTATCAGGAACTCAAGCAGGAGATCGGCCTTGGCCATTATGAGGGCCGAGGTTGGCGCGGCTTCCATCACCACGCCACGCTCGCGATCGCCGCTTACGGATTCCTAGTCTCCGAACGGAGTCTGATTCCCCCCTCAGCCCCACGCTCAGCGCCGCTCCTCAAGGCACCTGCGCTACCCGAAGATTATCGACCCCGCGGCGCCGCCGCTCCGTCCCGAACGCCACGTCAGCAATTCAATCGCCACCGTCAGGGTTAGACTCGCCCACGCCTTGGCGCGGCGTCTGCCACGATGTCCATGCTGCCAACATAGTTTTATGACACAGTAGTACTAGTTCGCCTCATGTCCGGTGCGGCCGCCCGGTTTCGCTTCGGCGGCACGTTCACCACAAGCCCGGCCTAGGCTGTCAACCCCATTGCGCAGATCGCATGGATGATTGCCAGAGTCCCCGCCGCCACCTTGGCGCGCACCTTGGCCTGGCGATGTCAGCGGGATTCCGCGAAAGGCCTGGATGACTCCAGCTGTTCGCTGGCCGTCGCCCTCGATATGCGTGTTCTGATTGTTCGGGTTGAACGGGTCGACTGTCTGGGCGAGACTATTGGCGCGATTGGCGTCGCCGGCAGAGAGCGTCACGCTGTCATAGTGATTGAGATAATCCGCTGCGCAGCCGCTCAATGCCAGAACGATGCCAAGGCAGATCGCCAGGTTCCACTGCATGGCCCCTAGACCGGCGCCGGGTTTATGCCGGCGGCTCTCAGTTGCGCACCAAGCTTCGCTCGAGTCCCACACGCGGCCTTGTCGCCGGCGACGCACTTGTTATTCGCGTCTGACCAGTCCAGCAGCGCCGTATTGATCCAGCTGCCAGGTGCGCGCTGGATCCCATAGGGTGTCGGTGGCGCGCCACCAGCAACGGCTGGAGCTGCCGTGGCACCCTGGCCATGCGGGGCACGCTTCCACCCGCTTAGGATGAGGCAGTTCTTCATATACTGGTCTTCGGCAGCCAAGTTGCCGAGGGCATTGCCGATTCCGGCCCCCGCAACAAAGCCCGGGGACCCGATAGCAATATAGCCTTGGTCAACCGACCCCTTATGCATTTCGCATTGAGCGTGGGCGACGTCGAAACTAGGCCCGTAGCCTATTTGCATGTAGTCGGCTTGATTGCTTGTTTGACAGCCGCCCAGCGCTGCCGTGGCACCAAGTGCCACAAATGCTTTTATTCTCATCCCCCAGCCCTCCCAAGGCCGAGTTAGCATCTCCTAAAGTTGAATTTGGTGCAAGAGTGATGAACAAATCTGGTAAATTCCACCTGCTGGCAGTTCGTAGACTTCCCTCTTACGACGGATATACCCCGTTATTTTATCCATCATTCCGTGGGATTGAAGATGCGAAACAGCGAATTGGCGCAACGGCTATGCAAGGGCTGGACCCCATGGGCCAAGGGTCCAGGCGACCACGATATTGAGAAAATATGGTGGGCGGCCCGCGTGTTGCTGCATTTTCCGAAGCTGAACTTCTCGACATAGTTCGACGGCTCGGAAGTCGTCGGCACCTGGCATTGGGGATTTCGTCAGAAGCGGAATGCTTTTCCCTCTGACCCGATCGAGCATCTCTTACGGGATGTAGAGCTAAGGATTCCCCTTACGTCCGCGACATGAGCCCGCAGAGTAGAGTGAACCCCTAGCATGGGGGGTGGGGGATTTTGTCCTCCTTCGGCGATCAACACTGCAATTTCGGCGGGAGGGGCTCGATCAAAGATGCCGAGACCGAGATTACGGCTTTTGAAGGCGTGCAGAATCGACGGGAAGGGTAGCTTCAGATCATGCGGCCGGCAGCATTCGCCATAGCGCCGATTTGATCCGCAGTTGCAAAGCTCGGCCTCCTTAAACTGGGTTAGCCGATAATAGGGATCAGCTTGGCCCAGTTCATCCAGCATCGCATACTGGCGTCCCGGCCACCGATCAAACACCACCAAATGAAGCTGGCGAAGCGCCCATACGCTATAAAGGTCCAGCAACGTGCACAAATCACTGCCTGGCGACCAAGCTTTATCGAGCATGGGGTGATAAGCGCACACCGAGCCGTCAGGGAAATTGGTATGTCGCGGGCCGATCCATTCGACCTGCCCATCTTGCTGCCAGAACGCCCATCCACGCGGCTCGACCGGTGGCGTTTCTGGTAGGGCAATAAGGAATATGGCTTCTCGCGATAAGCCATCTATCACTTGGCTGCGAGCGAGAAGCCATACTCCATGGTCATCGGGGAGGAGTGTTGCGCCGGGGTATGCCCGTTGCACATTCTCTAGCTGCCCGGCGTAGTTGCCGGCGAGGCTGATGCGTCTTTGCGACCGGGATCGATCCTCGAGAAGTGAGCTGCGCAACACTTCCGATCCGAAGCATCTCGCGCGCTGGCGCTCGGAATGGCCCTGTCGGCCCGAGATGTGTCTCGCCTGGCAGCCGCCGCCTCAAACCATCGTTGATTTGCAGATCCTTGGCGCGCTGTGCAATTTGGCGGACCATGTATCGATCAATGGAGCGGATCAGCTTGCTTCTAATGGCCGCCGTATGCTTTTCGGGCGTCGCACCTGATTTCCTTCAAAAAGAGATGCAAGAAGCGTTCGATCCGGCACTGACCCTTAAGCGGGGGGCTGGTTTGAGCCGATGCCGGACCGAACTGTCAGGGCAACGCCGGCTTTCTGGTGGGGCATTGCGACCACGTCGCGGCTAAAACGTGGCGATAATGTGATACGGAATCACCGATTCCAACACGCACTTCGAAAATGTGACCTAGACGTTTGGGAAACGGCGCAGCGCAGCTGGTCGGCGGGGCAGGGGGCCATCAGCCGCTCCGCGGTCAAGACCTTGTCGCGATTGTGAATGAAATCACGCCGGAGTCGCGGTCGGCCCACGTAGATGACATCGTCGCGATGGCGGTCGCCACGCCACTGTGCCAGCTTTGCCAGGAGCTGATTAGGCTGATGGCCCGGGCCATCAGCACCGGCACCGCGGGGACGCCGGGGCAGACATTCTGCCGTTCGATATCATCTACCGGAGCTATATGAAACTGATGGAATTCTATCATGAGCGCAGAGTTTCCTTTCGCGAATGAAAGAAAGCTCGATTGACTCTCCCGCCCCATTCCGGTCTCGTGAATCAACGTGCGGTTGCGGCGTGCAGAAGTCAGTCGACGGTCGCGATTCATGAAAGGAAACCCATGGCAAGGCATCGCTCCGCTGTGCACTCGACCACGTTGCGGCGCCCCGACTTACGGCCAGGGCGTTTTTCGCGCTTGCCCGTGACCAGTCAAAATCCGCAACCAAGCGGTGGATCCGGCTTTCAACGCCGCCGACAAGGACGTGCTCGGGGCGTCCGACAACATGAAAGTGTCGTTCATCGGCGTACCCGTTCGCGTCGATGCGAACGTCGTGGGCACCCCGACCATCGACCGCATTCTGGACAACAAATCAGGTTCCCTCCTCGATTACGACCTCCGCCTCCTCACCACAATCGCCAATCTGGTTGGGCAGACAGTGAAGCTGCATCGCATGTTCCTGGCAGCGGGAGCGTCAATCGGCTGAAACGACTTTGACTGCTGCCACGGACAGTGTTTTCCGCAACGCCGTGGAAGAGCGGACCGGGCACCAAGGTGCTGCAACTGGGGCCGATGATGCCAGACAAGGCCGGCCACGCGGCCGACTGAGGCTGCTCCTTGGGCCGCCGCTACGGTCCCGTCCGTCGTCAGGGACCAGGCACTGCTGGCGCCTGCCAGCGCAGCCTCTTTAAAGGTACGAGTATGTCAAATCGCGAGCGTGTCATCGCGGCCGTGGAGAGATGGCTCGGTGCAGGCAAAGGCGGCGCCTGCTTGGACCGACGCCGCGCCAGATTGGATACACGCTGAGGAAATACGGCATCAGATCAAGCGTCCTTGAAAGGCTGACCGAGGCAAATATCAGGGACAAATCAAGCGTTGGTGGTTGGCGGAGCCTTGGCCCGATGACGAGTGGATGCGGACTGAGCGTCGGGCCAATCCGACCCGGGAGGACAGCCCGCCCGACCTCGCGGGGTCAATGTGCTGACAACGGCGGTGTGAATGCACTGTTGGTCGGCCATGTGCTCAGACCATCAGTTCATCCCGGATTCCCTCTGCGACTGAAACGGAGAAAAACATGTCCGATGCAAAACTTCAGAGTGTGCTGTCGTCTCTTTCGCAAGTGGCGAGACAGTTAGATGCTCTGCCATCCGATACACCAGCGCCGGATTCAAGTTGGGTAAAACTAAACACGAATGAGAACCCCTTCCCGCTTCCGGAAATCATAATGCAAAGTGCGATTGCAGCTCTCGAACGGCAGTATCTATATCCAGAAGACGATAACATCAGCTTGAGAGAAGCAGCCGCGAATGCCTACAGCGTCTCCATGGATCAGGTGATCGCCGGCAACGGATCGTCTGAACTGCTTGGACTTGTCTACAGAGCATTCCTTACCCCGGGGGATAGCGTGGCGATGATGTCGCCAGGCTTTTCGTTCAACCGCAAACTTGCAACGTTGCAGGGTGCTCAATTTGTCGAAATCGAATTTAGCAAAGATCATTCCTTGCCGATGGAGCAATTGCTCTTCGGTCCTGCAAAGGACGCCAAGTTCATTCTGCTAGCCAATCCGAACAATCCGACTGGAACGTTCGTTCCGGTGGCCGATATCGAACGCCTGGTAGCGAAATCGGACCGCTTGATCGTGCTGGATGAGGCCTACGTCGACTTTGCACCCGAGAATGGTCTACGCCTCATCAATCGCTATTCGAACCTTCTGGTCTTAAGGACATTTTCGAAAAGCTATGCTGCCGCCGGCGTTCGCGTCGGTTTCGGTTTCGGTCATCCTGAAATTATCGGCAGGCTACGCAACATCCAGAACGTCTTCAACATGAATGTGATCGGGCAGGCGGTTGGTATCAGCGTCCTTGCGCACCGCGCCGCCTATGCAGACAACCACAGACACATCAGGCATGAACGACGGCGAGTGACGCTCGCGCTGTCGCAACTTGGATTTTCCGTAATCCCTTCCCACGCAAACTTCTTGCTTGCCCGCGTGCCAACGGCACAGGACGGCTCATGGTGGCAATCAGCCTTCGCAAGGCAAAAAATACTTGTTGCCGTCTTTCCAGATAAAGGTTTGGAAAATTACATCCGCGTCAGCATCGGTACAAAAGAGCAAATGGATGCGTTTCTTCGTGCCACTAGTCGTATTAGCAGAATATTGAATATGTCAACACCCCCGCATTAGGTTGCTAAGGCTCTTAGCATTTCGCAGCCAATAATCCGAGCGATTACACGAGCGAGAAATCTTTAAATTGCTTGGAATACGCAAGCAACCGGACTTTCTGCGTCAAAAATGGAGACAATATCATGGATAAGGCCTTTCCTTCAGGCCTAGCTGTCGGCATCTTCGATCATCTGGACGAGGACGGCCCCGATATCGCCCGACAGTACGAAGATCGCCTGATGTTAGCGGAGGCGTGCGATCACCTTGGGTTCTATGCATATCATCTCGCAGAGCACCATTGTACCCCACATGGGAGAGGTCCCTCACCGAATCTGTTCTTGTCGAGCGTAGCCCAGCGAACCCGGCGCCTTCGTGTCGGCCCGTTGGTAATGCTGCTTGCCCTCTATCATCCGCTACGTGCGTTCGAAGAGATCTGTATGCTGGACCAATTGAGCGGTGGCAGGCTCGAACTTGGGATAGGGCGCGGCTCGCTCCCGATCGAATTGGGTTACTTCGGGATTGGCTCGGACGCGGCGCCAAACCACTATGCGGAAGCCAGCGAAATTCTTATCAATGCGCTGAAGGGCGGCACGCTATCCTATCAAGGTCGCCATTTTGAGTTGAACAGCGTTCCGCTGACGCTAAGAACTCATCAGCGTCCACATCCGCCGACTTGGATCGCCACCAATCGACCGGAATCGGCAGTCTGGGCCGCTGCGAATGGCGTGAACATCGCGTGCGTGGGACCTTCCTCTTCCGTTCGAAGAATCACTGATGCCTTCCGTCGAGAGCACACCAGTGAGGCGGACGACCAAACGCCATTTCTTGGATTGCTCCGAATGGTCGTGATTGGGCGTTCTGAAACAGATGCACGTTCACTCGCCGCACCTGCTTACGAACGGTGGCTCAAGAGCTTTAAATTCCTTTATGATCTTAATGGCATGCCGACTCCACCAAACCTGCCGCTGACCTTCGATGCAGCAATCGAGAAGGAATTGTGCGTAGTAGGAACGGCAGCTTCTGCGGGACAAGCTCTTCTTGAACAGCTGGAAGCGGCAGGTGCAAACTACCTCCTTTGTCAACCGGCGTTTGGGAATCTGTCGTTAGATGCTTCCCTATATACCGCAACGGCGATTCAATCCGCAATTATGGCTCGAGTTGGCTAACCCCGGTTCGAACGTTCGCTCACCCAACAACGTGCCAAGCGGCATGCGGTCGCTAGCGACGACTAGATGCGGGTTTCGGATGACCCATCAACCGGTTGGCACAGAGACATGCGGCTTCCTCCTCAAAGCGGCGTGTTGTTGATAGGCGAAAGCGACCGTGTATGCCGCATTCTCACCCCTCGGATAGGGCCTTCATGTCCTAGGAGTAGACCCACGATCGCCTGCCAGACTTGATCGGAGCGTTGGATACGTTCGGCCCGATCAGCTTTTCGGCCCGAGGTCCTTCGATCCGGCAAGCGCATCGAAAACATATTGCTTGCCTTGGCGCACGCTCGCTTCCAGCGACGCTCCAAGAGCAAGCGAGGCGGCGACTGCGCTGGCCATCATGCAACCCGTTCCGCGCATCCCTCGCGGCAAGCGGGGCGCCTCGAACCGAACTGCAGGTTGGTTCGGCTGCAAAAGCACGTCGACGCAACGGGTTCCTTGTGCATGGCCGCCCTTGACGAGTACGGCGGTCCTCACCGTCCTCGATAGCTCTTCAGCCTGACGACAAGCCCCTTCTTCGTCCGCGGCCGGTGACGAGCCGGTAAACGCAGCCAGCTCGACCAGGTTAGGCGTTACAAGCCGGCAGATCGGCATCAGATCGTGGCGCAGCATATTAATGGCATCGTCCGCCAGCAGATTGCGTCCCGAGGTAGAGGCCAAGACCGGGTCGAGTACCACAGGCACTTGGCGGTTGACCAAAACAGCGCCGACTGCCTCAACAGCCGCCGATGTCCCAATCATGCCTATCTTGACGGCCGCGACAGCGTTGGCAGCGAACGCGGCGCGCATCTGAGCGGCGACAAGCTCCGACGGCACAAGCTTGACGTGCTCGACAGCCGAATGCGTCTGGACTGTCACGGCGGTGATGGCAAGACAACTTCGCACCCCGAAGGCGGAAACCGTTTCTATATCGCGGGCAATTCCAGCTCCACCGCTGGAGTCCGACCCGCCAACGACAAGCACATGCGGTTCTCGCCTCAGCGCCATCGCTCCGTCTTTTCGATCCATTCTCGTGTGCGCGCTTCGGGATCGGCATTCAGCGTGATGTCGGTCACGACGGCCGCGCTGTCCACGCCAGCCGCAAAGACACCGTCGAGCCGGTCAGGATTGAGGCCTCCAATGGCGACCAATGGGACAGGTGCGACCCGGCGCTTCCACTCGCGGATTCGTTCGAGCCCTTGCGGCGCCCATTTCATCTTCTTCAGGATGGTTGGGTAGATGGGACCGAGCGCGATGTAGTCGGGCTCGGCAAACAAGGCCGTCTCCAGTTCGACATGATCATGCGTGCTCAGCCCGAGCCTGACGCCGGCTGCCCGTATCCGCGCGCGGTCGGCGGTCTGCAAATCCTCCTGGCCGAGATGGACGAAGTTGCAGCCTTCCTCGATTGCCAGGCGCCAATGGTCATTGACGATGAGCTGGCTTTGGTGCTCGGCGCACAAGGCCGTTGCCTTCCGGATTTCCGCGCGCAACCCGGCCTCATCCTTGGTCTTGATACGCAGCTGCACCAGCTTGACGCCGAGCGGCAGCAGCCGTTCGATCCAGGCTGCGCTGTCGACGATTAGGTAGAACGGATCGAGCTTCATGAGAAAACCGCCCTGCCGAATATCGGCGTCGACGGCACGGCGACCTCGCGTGGCTCGAGCAATCCTGAACTGAAGGCTTCGCGACCGGCATCGACCGCCTTGCCGAACGCACGCGCCATGCCGACCGGATCGGCCGCCCTGGCGACCGCCGTGTTCAGGAGCACGGCGTCGAAACCGAGCTCCATGACCGTTGCGGCGTGTGACGGTCGCCCGAGGCCTGCATCCACGATCAGCGGGACGTCAGGGAAATGTCCGCGCATCGAGCGCAGTGCCGTCATGTTGACCGGTCCGAGGGCGGAACCGATCGGCGCGCACCACGGCATCAAGACCCTGCAGCCCGCCTCCAGCAGCCGTTCGGCCACGACAAGGTCGTCGGTGGTATAGGGGAATACCGAAAAGCCATCTTCGCACAGGATGCGGGCGCCTTCGACCAGGCCGAACACGTCTGGCTGCAGCGTGTCGTGGCTGCCGATCACTTCGAGCTTGATCCAGCTCGTACCGAAGACGTCGCGCGCCATCCTCGCGGTCGTGACCGCTTCCTTGACCGAATGGCAGCCGGCAGTATTGGGCAGGATTTTCGTGCCGAGTGAGCGGATCAGCGACCAGAATCTTTCGCCGGCCCTGCCGCCTGCCATCTCCCGCCGCAAGGAGACGGTCACCACCGACGTCCCCGACGCCTTCACCGCGTCGGCGAGGATGGCCGGCGACGGATACTGAGCCGTGCCGAGAAGCAGGCGGGAGGGAAGTGGCGTCCCGAAAAGCTCCAGCATGCTAGCCTCCCTGCATGGGCGAGAGGATTTCGATCCGGTCGCCGTCGCTCAACTGGAATTCTGCCCGCCGGGCTTTGTGCACGACGTCGCTGTTGACGGCCGTCGCCAGCCAATCGCCCTCATAGTCGAGCGCCGCAAGCAGCGCCGCCAGCGTGGTGGCGGCAACCTCACGCGCTTCGCCGTTGACCATCAGTTTCATGAGTAGGTTCCTTGGTTCCGTCTTGATTGAAAACCAGGTCGGCAGCTTGGCGCGCCATGGCGGGGGCGAGGAGAAAACCGTGACGATAGAGCCCATTGATCGCGACGGTGTCTCCGCTCGCTTCGACGCGGGGCAGGTTGTCGGGAAAGGCCGGACGAACGCCGACACCGGTTTCAACGATCTCGGCCTCGCCAAAGGCCGGATGGAGGGCATAGGCCGCGCCCAAAAGCTCCATCATTGAACGAGCCGTGACAGGTCCAGTGGACTGGCTCTCGATCATCGTCGCGCCGATCATGAAACGGTGGTCGGTGCGTGGCACCATATAGAGCGGAAAGCGCGGATGAAGCAGCCGGACCGGGCGCGACAGCGAGACATCAGGCGTACGCAGGATCAGCATCTCGCCACGAACGCCACGCAGCCTTCCATCGACGGCGGACATTCCCGTGCAGTCGATTTGACGACCGAACCCGGAAACAGCCGGGGCATCGGCGCAGAAGTGGAATTCGACTCCCATCGCCGCCAGCCTGTCATGAAGTGCCGCCATCGCCTGGCGCGGGTCGAGATGGGCTTCGTCGGAGAAGAGCAGTCCGCGGCGGAAGCGGCCGGCGAGGTCGGGCTCCAGCAACGCGATTTCATCCTCATCGACGCGCCGATGACCCGACGTGCGGCTGGCGAACCGGTCGAGTTCGCCCGCATCGCGCGGCGCGGCCACGACCAGTGTTCCGGCCCGCGTCACCTGCCCGGGCGTTGCCGCCTCCCACCAGTCGGCGGCATCGCGTCCGAGATCCAGCACCGGTTGCTCGGCGCTTTCGCGCTCGCACCATGGCGCCAGCATGCCGCCGGCGAACCACGACGCATTGCCGCCGAGGCCATGTCTTGTCTCAGCAACTGTCACCGCCGCGCCGCGCGTGGCGAGTTCGAAGGCTGCGGTGAGACCGGCGACGCCGGCCCCTTTGACCAGCACCCTCATGACCGCTCATGCGCCTCCGGCACCAGCGGTGTGCCGGTCTCGTCCGCCGGCACGTAGAGATCGCCGCCCTCGCGGTATTTCGCCGCCATCGCCGCCATGCCCTCCTTCTGCGCTTCGGCACGAATGTCGTGGGAAATCCGCATCGAGCAGAATTTCGGCCCGCACATCGAGCAGAAATGCGCCAGCTTGTGCGCTTCCTTGGGCAAGGTCTGGTCGTGGAAGGACCGCGCTGTTTCGGGATCGAGCGACAGGTTGAACTGGTCCTCCCAGCGGAACTCGAAGCGCGCGCGGGAAAGGGCGTCATCCCTGACTTTCGCCGCCGGATGCCCCTTCCCTAGGTCGGCGGCGTGTGCTGCGATCTTGTAGGTGATCACGCCAATCTTGACGTCGTTGCGATCGGGAAGGCCGAGATGTTCCTTCGGTGTGACGTAGCAGAGCATGGCGGTGCCGAACCAGCCGATCATGGCGGCGCCGATACCTGAGGTGATGTGGTCGTAACCCGGCGCGATGTCGGTCGTCAGCGGTCCAAGCGTATAGAAAGGCGCCTCGCCGCAGACGGCGAGTTGCTTGTCCATGTTCTCCTTGATCTTGTGCATCGGCACGTGGCCGGGCCCCTCGATCATCACCTGGCAATCCTTGGCCCAGGCGATCTTCGTCAGCTCGCCGAGCGTTTCCAGCTCGGCGAATTGCGCCGCGTCGTTGGCGTCGGCGATCGAGCCGGGACGAAGGCCGTCGCCGAGCGAAAAGGACACGTCATAGGCGCGGCAGATGTCGCAGATTTCGGCGAAATGCTCGTAAAGGAAGCTCTCCCGGTGATGGTGCAGGCACCATTTGGCCATGATCGACCCGCCGCGCGACACGATACCCGTGACCCGGTCGACCGTCAGCGGGATGTAGTGCAGCCGCACGCCTGCGTGGATGGTGAAATAGTCGACGCCCTGTTCGGCCTGTTCGATCAGCGTGTCGCGGTAGACCTCCCAGCTCAGATCCTCGGCGATGCCGTTGACCTTTTCGAGCGCCTGATAGAGAGGCACCGTGCCGATCGGCACCGGCGCATTGCGCACGATCCATTCGCGGATGTTGTGGATGTTGCGGCCGGTCGAGAGGTCCATCACCGTATCGGCGCCCCAGCGGATCGCCCAGACCATCTTTTCGACCTCCTCGGCCATCGAGGAGGTGACCGCCGAGTTGCCGATATTGGCGTTGATCTTGACCAGGAAATTGCGGCCGATGATCATCGGCTCGCTCTCGGGATGATTGATGTTGGCGGGAATGATTGCGCGCCCGCGAGCCACCTCGTCACGCACGAATTCCGGCGTGACGAGGTCGGGGATCGATGCGCCGAAGGCTTCGCCGTCGCGTTGCAGCGTGCCGCGCAGCATCTCGCGGCCGAGGTTCTCGCGGATGGCGACGAACTCCATTTCAGGCGTGATGATGCCGGCGCGGGCATAGGCAAGCTGCGTCACCGCCTTACCTGACCTGGCCCTGAGCGGCCGATTGCGAATGGGAAATTCCGGCGTCAGGCGCTCACCCACCGCGAATCCATTGTCTTCCGGCCGGACATGGCGGCCGTCATAGGCTTCGACATCGCCGCGCGCGGTAATCCATTCATGGCGAAGCCGGGCGAGGCCCTTTTCAATGCTGGTTTCGACTGTCGGGTCGGTATAGGGGCCTGATGGATCGTAGACGATGACGGGCGGCTCGCCGGCCGTTGGATGAACGGAGATTTCGCGCATCGGCACCCTGATCTGCGGGTGGAGGACGCCGGATTTGTGGATTTTCCGCGAGGCGGGCAGTGGTCCCGTCGACACGGCGGGGGTGAGGGCATTCATCGTGAGGCTCCTTTGCTCATGCATTGGAGACCCAGTTCTGTGCCGGAAGGATGAAAAGACGCTTTGGTCGGCCTGCCGAAACAGGACCTCGGGCGTAAACTCCCGCAAAGCGCTTGCACCGTCCCTACGCCAGTATGAACTGGATCAGGTTCAACGGGTCACTGCGCCGCGAAAGCCAGCAGTATCTCAGCCCCTTGCCGGGACTCCCCTGGTGAATGCATCGAATTGAACGGCCCGTCGCTATTTTGTCAAGCGCATTCGTCCCGCAGCGGTGATCGGCAACCAAACAAACCCAGCGGAAAAGCATGGTAGTATCGAGAGCAAGTCACGCTCCAGAGGAGCGGTGAAGCGCCCCCAATAAGGCGAGCCCTCATGCGGATTTCGGTGCCTTTTCCAGCACGGTGTTTTCGGGGCTTTCCGGAACGACGCTGCTGCCGCCCAGTTGGGTGAGATTGCTATAGAGGTCTGTCTTGCTCGTCGTCGGCAATCCTTCCCCTTCGGCTAGACGCCCCGTTTGTTTCCCCAGAGCAGAACATGAAGCTGCGGCAGTACACGCGCCTCGAACCACCTGTCACGGGTCACTTTTTCAACCAGCCATTCCATGCGCCTCATCACACCGGCCATGTCGATGAACCCGTCTTCGTTGCCGGGACGCGGCGGCGTGTGATTGCCGGGCTGCAGATAGACGGGTAATTGCGGGTAGCGCGCCGCGGCGTCTTTGGCATAGGCATAGTCATCTTCGTCGAAGACGACGAGCTTGAGCGCCGTCTGCGGCTTATCCTGCGCCGCCTCTAAGCAGGCGTCGAACGCGGCCCAATCTGTCGTCATTTCACTTGAGGGCGGCTTGGGGCTGAGTACCAGCACGTCGAGATCCGCGAACCATTGCTTAGACACCGAACCTTGGGTTTCCAATGCAAAACGGTAGCCCTCACCATGCCCGCGGTCGATCAACTGGCCAAGCGGCTGGATGGCCGGATTGCCGCCCGACAGCGATACCATCACGGGCTGACCGCCGGAAAGTGCAATGACCTTTTGCCAAACCGCGTCGGAAGACATCATCTCCCAATCATGGCGGAAGCGACGGTCCACCGCATGCAGGCTGTCGCACCAGGAACAGCGATAATCGCACCCGCCGGTTCTTACGAACACCGTCGGCAAGCCGATCAGCACGCCTTCGCCCTGAATGGTCGGCCCAAAAATCTCGCTCACCCGGATTCCGGGATGCAACGCGCAAGTCATGGTCGGTATTCCGCCCAGGTTTTCGGCGTCTCGCTCACCCGCACGGCGGAGGTTTCGGGTAGCCGCACCTTGCACCAGTCGTAGAAGTGCCTGGCCAGACATTCCGCTGTGGCATGGTCATGCCCCAGCACGTCGTTAAGATGCCGATGGTCGAACGTCCCATCGATGTAGTGCTTGAACGCCGCCAGATCTTGGTAGTCGCGCACAAAGCCGTGTTCGTCCAGTTCGCCACCTGAAAGCTCCACTACGACGATGTAGTTGTGGCCGTGCAGACGTGCGCACTGATGATCTGGTGGCAAGGAGGTGAGCTGATGCGAGGCCGAGAAGTGGAACTCTTTGGTAATGCGGAACATCACGCGCTCCTTGTCTGGATAGCGTGGAGCCAGAAGTCTGCGTCCTCATAATCTGTCGGGTCGGTGATGCCGGCCAGATCGAATGCTTCGCGCCGTTCGACGCATGTCCCGCAGCGACCGCAATGACGTGCACCGCCCTTGTAGCAGGACCACGTCGCCTCGAACGGTGTGGCGTACTTTGCCCCCTCGCTGACGATGTCGGCCTTCGACATATTCACATACGGAGCGTACAGGCGGATATCGGCGTAGCCTGCGAGGGCATGGTTCTGCATCGTCTGAAAGGCGTCGATAAAAGCGGGCCGGCAATCGGGATAGATGAAATGATCTCCGCCGTGGACGGCAGTGGCCACCGCATCGGCCTTCTTCGCGGCGGCAACCCCGAAGGCGATGGCCAGCATGATGGCGTTCCTATTCGGCACCACCGTGATCCTCATGGAGTCTTCGGCATAGTGCCCGTCGGGCACGTCCACATTATCAGTCAGCGCCGAGCCGCTCAGGTTCCGGCCAACATCGCGGATATCGACGATCTGGTGCGGAACAGCCAGCCGCTTGGCGCAGATAGCGGCAAAGCCGAGTTCCTTTTTGTGCCTCTGGCCGTAATCGAACGAAAGCAGGCCAATGAGTTTCTGCTCGGTCGCCACCTTGTGAGCGAGCGAAACAGAGTCCAATCCGCCGGAGCAGATGACGAGGGCTTTCATGGTTTGAATCCTTGTTTTGACCGGGTAAGGCTGCGACCGGAGATTTCTCTGCGTTCCCACTACTCCACGGAGCCGGTTTTGTGAATGGGGTGGACGCGATTGAGCGCACGTACCTTGTTGTCAGCGTCCCCAAGATGACTTGCACGCGACTTGTCGCGTATCTTCGACCGCTGGGGTGCTGACGCCGGCACTGCGTATATAGGCGTATAGATGATGCAGAAATCACTGCCGTGGCGCAGCAGCATTCCCGACACACCTTCGGCTTGTCCGGTTTGCCCCAGAACTTGACGTCCCGAGTTTCGGCGCTAACGCAAGGGTCGACCGGCAGTCCCAGGGAAAGGCTTCTGCCGCGTGCTTTGCCGTTTTCTGGTCTGCGCATAGATCGCCTCGAGCCGCCCGCGCTTCGTCATTGGTCAGAGCCGGGAATTCCTTTCCGAGGGCGCGGCTCGATAGGGGCCACCATTCTGGTTAAGGAAACGGAAGAGCAGATCGATCAGCCGCTTGGGCGTGTCGATAAAGGCATTCACCTGTTGCCGGAATTGATCGTAGCGCTGCAGAAAAGCTGTTTCGTAAGGAAGGTACCGTTCGATCGTCCGCCGAAGGCAGGCATAAAGAAATTCGGCGTGCGGGGTTGCATCGAAGTATCGGTAGAAATCCCCGGTGTCATTCAGCACCCGGACGTTGAATTGCGGCGTCGGTTCCCATTCGACCAATGGCAGAAGGCGCTTCGAATTGCTCTCCAGCACGCGCCTGTACTCGTCGATCTGGTCCAGGATCGCGGCCGAGACGGGAAACACCACTCCCGGCGATTGAAGCTGTGCATGGCAAGGACGTGGTGGATCAGGTAGCGGTGAATGCGGCCGTTTCCGTCCTCGAACGGATGGATGTAGACAAAGCCGAAGGCGAAGATTGCGGCGGCGACGACTGCATCAAGGTTTTGCGCTGGGCCTTGATCGAACGCAATTCCAGAAACAACTTTCTGAAGGGCGTCGCAAGGCAAGACATTGTCGGCGCTGATCGTCGCCCCAACTGATCCAAGCATCGGTTCCTGCTTGGGTCCAGCGCCCTAGGCGACGCCATGGTCGGCGAGCGCTCTGGCTGACCTTAATCCATTACCCAAGAATCACAGGGTTCCATTGCGCTGATCGAGACGGCTTTCTAGCCCTATCCATGCCATGGATGCGTTCCATCCAAACAACCAAGTTTACGGACCTGTCATGATGCTGCATAGCGAAATACCGGCAGGCACCGATCGATCACTCCACTTCCTTGATCATTAGATGAGCCCGCCAAAAGATTCCATTAGAAGGAGAACTGTGGATGCCCCTGTGCCAGTGGATGCCCTGCTGTTCGGCGGAACTCTGAGGGGTCCTTACGCCACACCGTGTTGTAGAGACCGCATACCTGAACAGCAGGTGCCTGAGAACGATGGCGCTTGCAGTAGAAAGTACTAGCCCATTGCAACATTACCCCACCCTGCCTGTCCACTAGCAAAGCGAAATCATGAAATTCGGGTCAAGCGGCGTTCGAGGTTTGGCTTCGGAATTGGTCGGCAAGGCCAGCGGACTTTATACCGAAGCTTTCGCTTGGCGTTTGATTTCCAGCCGGGTTCAGCCGAATAGTTCAGTCTTCATAGGCCGCGACCTACGTGACAGCAGTCAGGCGATAGCCAACAATTGCATGGCGGCGTTGGCCGCAAATGGTTTCCAGCCGATCGATTGCGGCACCATACCCACGCCTGCCCTGGCACTATATGCATGCAAACACGGCGCGGCGGCTCTTATGGTCACCGGGTCGCACATTCCAGCCGATCGCAATGGCATCAAATTCTATGGCCCGAATGGTGAAATCAGCAAGGCGGATGAGGCCGCGATTACGCGCTTTGTAGCCGAAAGATCAATTGCGTATTGCTTACCAACGGCTTGTCTGGGAACGACGTGGCCTATGCACCGTGAAGAAGCGATCGCCTCTTATCGAGAGCGCGCCCATGACATGCTGGAGCCGGGCTCACTTTCCGGCATGAGACTTGGTGTCTATCAGCACAGTTCGGTCGCGGCGGAACTGTTGGTACAGGTTCTTCGATCGCTCGGTGCCAGCGTGGTCGCCGTCGGGAAAACCGGGACCTTCGTACCTGTCGATACCGAAGCCGTGGACGCAGCAACAATCGCAAAATTGAAGAAGTGGGTCCGCGAATTCGGTCTCGATGCCATCGTGTCGACCGATGCGGACGCTGATCGGCCACTCATCGCTGATGAAAATGGCGATCTTCTTCGCGGCGACCTGGTTGGGCTTGCAACGGCTCTTTTCCTGAAGGCAGACACGATCGTGACGCCAGTGACCTCCAATTCGGGAATTTCGAAGGCCTTGGGTTTCGCGGTCCAGAGGACGAAAGTCGGGTCTCCATTTGTCATTGAAGCAATGGAAGCATTACACGGCGCCGGCGGCGTCATCGTCGGCTTTGAGGCCAATGGTGGTGTTCTGCTGGGCTCGGATTGTGTCGTGAATGGGAAGACATTGACTGCACTGCCGACGCGGGACTCATTCCTCCCGATTTTGGCCGTGCTCAGTACCATGGCGTCGACAAAAAAGAAGCTGTCGCGACTGCGCGGGCTTTGGAATCTTCCTGTGTGCGCCAGTGACCGGCTTCAGAACTTCCCCGCGGAAAGTTCGCGCAGATTGATGGATCATCTCGCAAGCCGGAACGCACTGCAGCACTTTCTTGCCTCGTTCGGGACCGTCGCCGAAATTGACGAAACCGATGGCCTCAGGGCGCGGATGCTTTCAGGTGAGATCATACATCTGCGGCCTTCCGGCAATGCCCCGGAACTGCGCTGCTACTCGGAAGCTTCGACCGAGAGCAGGGCCATGGCGATCGTCGCCTCGACGCTGCAAGGGGCACATGCGTTCGCGCTTACAGACGAGATAGAGGACCTTTGATGAAAGTGGTTCCGGTCATCATCAGCGGTGGAGCTGGTTCGCGGCTCTGGCCCGCCTCAAGGCAATCGCACCCCAAACCTTTTCTCAAGGTGGCGGATGGACTTTCGCTCATCCAGCACACCGTGTTGCGCGCCGCTTCGATGCAGCATGTCGTGGAGCTTGTTACCGTGACGTCCACGGGGCACCTCTTCCTTACGAAAGACGTTTTCGACGAGCTGGATTCCGTTGTTTTGCCACGCACCTTTCTGCTTGAGCCTGAGGGTCGGGATACCGCCGCCGCCGTCGCTGCGGCAACCGTCCATGCCAAGGCAACACAGGGTCCCGATGCTGTTCTGTGTGTTTTTCCCGCCGACCATATGATTGGTGATCTGCCCGCATTTCAAACCGCCATGAACCGGGCAATCGAACAGGCGCTGCAGGGGCGTATCGCAACCTTGGGGATAACCCCGGATAGGCCAGACACCGCATTCGGCTACATCGAGGCCGACGGTGAGAAAGTTGTCCGGTTCGTCGAGAAACCGAACGCCGAGACTGCCAAATCTTATGTCGCGTCCAAACGTTTCTTCTGGAACGCCGGCATCTTCTGCTTCAAGGCGCAGGTCATGCTCGACGAAATGGCTGCGCATTGCCCGCAGGTGATCGATGCCGTTCTCGATAGCTATGATAATGCTCGCGTCAGCCACGGCGAACATGTTGCCAGCGTCGAACTCTCATCTGAGCACTTCGCCATGGCGCCGCGTATTTCACTCGACCATGCGGTGATGGAAAAAACCCACAATCTCGCTGTCGTTCCCTGCGAAATGGGGTGGAACGACATTGGATCTTGGAACGCAATGGCCGAACTGGTCGCCGCTGACGGGAGCGGCAACAGGATTCGCGGCGATGTCCATGTGGTCGACACCGTGGGCAGTTACATAAGCTCGGACAAACGCGTCATCGGCACCGTCGGCATCAGCGACCTGGTGATCGTGGATTCCCCCGATGCATTGCTGGTTGCATCCCGCGATCGCGTCCAGGACGTCAAGAAACTCTTCGAGGGACTCAAGGCTGCGGGACATGAAGCGCACTTGCTTCACAGTACCGTGCACCGGCCCTGGGGCACCTACACGGTTCTGGAGGAAAGCGAGCGCTTCAAGATCAAGCGCATCGAGGTGAAGCCGGGCGGACGCTTGAGCCTGCAGATGCACCATCACCGCTCCGAGCACTGGGTCGTGGTCAGCGGCACTGCGAAAATAGTCAACGGCGACCAGGAGCTACTCCTGACCACTAATCAATCCACCTATATCCCTTGCGGCCACAAACACCGGCTCGAAAACCCCGGCAATATCGGACTGGTGATGATCGAGGTACAAAGCGGCGAGTATCTCGGCGAAGATGACATCGTGCGGCTTGAGGACGTATACGGTCGAACGTGACAGTCCAACGTCACATGCCCTACGGTGGCTGGCAGACCGAACCTGCGTCGGCATGTGGGCTGTCAGGCGACCGGCGGCTAGGCAAGGCGAGGCAAACCAGAACAGGTTTTATGAGTATGGCTAGTGAGCGATGTCGAAACGACAGGCTGGCCGAATTGTTGAGACGGCAGTTTTCCGGCGAGATTGTCAGACGACACTTGCGCATCCGATGTAACGGCATGCGCTGCTACAGCCGCTCGAGTTGCGGAAGGTGATCGGCAATATCAGTCGATCAGATGCGCGATAAGGTTCGTTGCCATGTACGGCAGGCGCGACATGAGCGGCCTGGCACTCTGACGGGGGTAGGCCAGCATGCGCCGGGCCTGACTGGCGGGGGCTCGCAAGAGAAACGCGGCACCGGCTGACGAAGATAATACGCTCCTGCGCGCCGGTGACGGACCGGGGCCATTAGGCGTAGGCGCATCGCTATCGCCATGCCACGTGGACAATCCTATTCGGGCTGGGCAGATGGACGGTAATTCCAGCTTTCGACGGCGTTGACTTCGTCGATGCAGACCGGCCCCGATGCACCGCAGTCCTCGCATTTCATCACAACGCGCGCCTCGTCCGTTTCATATGGCCTAACCTCGCAGCTTGTGCAGAACGGGCAAGGGATCGCTTTCATCGTGACGAATCTTCCTGATGGCCTCGGGTGGTTCCGCCGAAATCTTTCGCCTAAGCGCTCGACTTCGCAAGCGCTGATCGTTGTGCCGTAGTTCGGCGCCACCATCGGGTAGGGATATTTTGTCCACATGCCCTCGTACCATCAACGCGGCTAGCCGGTTCTCTCTATCCACAGATCTGGCCTCTCGTGCGGGCCAAGGTTACATCCGTGTCGCCCAGCATGAGGCCGATCTCCCGCAGAGCGAATCGATTCCGTAGAAATAAGAATTCTGCCACCGCCCCGCCGCCGTAAGGGTATTGATATACCCTTGGGATTTTGATCCGACCTGGCAGGCGGCGGGAAATCTTCAGAGGCCGACGTCAGGCAGCGTTCGGGATACCCGAGATTTCATCGAAGATACTCTCAGCCAAGCCAAGCGCCCGAGCGATCCGATCGCGATAGCCCTTGTCGAAACAATGGCCAGATTCGATCAGCCCGACCTCCTCGACTGTCAGACCGCTGGTCACGGCAATGTCCTCGGTCGAATAGCCAAGATGTTCCCGATATGCCTGAATTACGGGTTTTCCGTTTGAGATTGCGGTAAGCACTGCCTCGGGCAGCGCGAAAGGCGTTGCGGTCATTTTGCCTCCAAATGCAGAGAACGGCCATTCGATGACTCGAAACAAGCGGCGGCCGATGTTGAAATAGGATGCCGAAACGGCCCGAGCCGGCGGCATCCAAAAATGCGATCACTCTCGAACGTGTGAGAGGCGCTACGTTAATATGGCGGCCGCCGCCGTTTAGATCAAGAACCTTGGCTCGCTTTACGAGGATTGCTCCAGTGGCCACAATTCGACGACACAGTGCGCAGCGCCGTCATCACGCTCACATCGATGATTGCGCGGCCGCTTTAACGCGCCGTCGGCTTGCGGCGCGATTGAGGAGCCGCGATCTGGCGGTCGGGCACTAGGCGCACCAGCTCGCGGACCAGCGTCAAAGTATCTGCGGGGACTGTCTAGCGATGCTTGCCGGCGGCGTTCATCTTGAGCTTTAATACCGTGTGGTCCCCTCCCGCCCATGCAGGAGGCCGGGTGCCCATCGGACAAGACGCTGAGGGACCAACATCTCTCTGTTTCAGCCCGACTGTTGGCTGTCAGATCCGCGACACCGGAGTAGGGCTGCGCTTTGCTGCGAATTCCTTCAACCTATTGAATGATGACCAGAAAATCCCCGGAGGTTCCTTCTGCTCAGTTGGCACGACTTTTGATGCTTCTCGAGAGGCGACAGGAGATACCGACTGGCGTTCATCGTGGGTGATATCGCGCAATGCAACGAAGGAAGACAATATGTCAGGTCCGCGTCAGAATCGATTTTATTCAAAGAGGATTGCCGCCTTTAGCGCAAGGCGTTCACGAACCGCATATCAACAATGGCTTCCGTGCAAAACGCAGGGAGATCACTTGTGAAAATCCTATTCACTACGGTGGCTGTCGCGTTGCCGGCCATCGCTTTTGCTGCGCAAACGATCCCCGTATACCTCAGAGAAACAGCACGGGCCACCTTCAAGCCTCTACCATCCATCACGCCGACAGTCGCCAACAACCCGATCACACCGGAGAAGATAGCCCTAGGCAAGGCAATGTTCTTCGATCCACGCGTCTCGGCGTCAGGCGTCTTGTCGTGCAATTCGTGCCACAACTTGGCCACCGGGGGCGACGACAATCAAGAAAGCTCGATCGGCCATGGTTGGCAGAAGGGACCGCGCAACGCGCCGACGGTACTGAACGCTGTCTTCAACATAGCGCAGTTCTGGGATGGTCGTGCTGAAGACCTGAAGGTTCAGGCCAAGGCACCGATCCAAGCCGTTGTCGAAATGGCCAACACACCAGGTCAACTCATCGCCACGCTCAAGTCGATGCCGCAATATGTCGAGTGGTTCAATTCAGCTTTCCCGGGCGAAGCCGATCGCGTCACCTTCGAAAACGTCGCCAAGGCAATCGAAGCCTTTGAGGCGACACTGGTCACACCGGCGCCCTTCGATGCCTTCCTCAACGGCGATGACGCCGCTATGACTTCCGAACAGAAACAGGGCCTGACGCTTTTCATGGACAAAGGCTGCTCGTCCTGCCACGGCGGTATCAACGTGGGTGGGGAGGGCTATTCCCCATTCGGCCTCGTTGAAAAGCCCAACACCGATGTCCTGCCGGAAAACGACAAAGGCCGATTTGCCGTGACCCATGAAGCCGACGATTCCTATGTTTTCCGCGTGGCGCCGTTGCGCAACGTAGCACTCACCGCGCCATACTTTCATTCGGGCAAGGTTTGGGATCTGAAACAGGCCGTCGCCATTATGGGGACCACCCAGCTCGGCCAAGAATTGACGGAAAAAGAAGTCGACCTGCTCGTTGCCTTCCTTAATTCGCTGACCGGAAAAGTACCGGAGGTCGCCTATCCCGTCTTACCCGCCGAAACGCCGACAACGCCTCGACCTGTATTGCATATCCTCCCGCAATGATTGGCCGGAGCTGGCTAGCGAAGGTCGCAATCACGAATGATTGCGACCTTCACTGGGACGAGACGATCATGACTTCCGGCGAGGCCTATCCAACTGGAAAGCTAGGGGGACTTTCATTTCCGAATTCAATTGAAACGCTAAATGAAAACCTGACCCGTCGACGCCCACTTGCGTCACGACAGCATGACCCGCCTTGCCGGCCACGTCGATCAGACGCTCCGACTAGCCGACTGTGTCGTGATGTGTCGTTACATGTACCCCCTACCCCCGCTTTAGATCCGCTGACAAGCTCGCAACCACCTGATCGAGCCATCGCGGACAATATTCCGCGAGCCGCTGGCGTGCGCCCAGCAGAAACCGGATGCCTTCAGATCCACCCCTTCAAAACGTGCTCGATGGCGTTGCGACGCGCGAGCCGCTGTTCCAGCTCTGCAAACGCATCGATATGAAAACAAAGCTGCGGCCAGCCAGCGACGTGGCCCGAGCATTTGTCAATGCACACCGCAAGTGCCGCTTGCTCTCGGGCTATCTCATCCATATAGCTCGGCGCAACAGAGGAAGCGCCAGTTGTTCAGTCATCGTCAGCCGCGACCTCCTGTGCAATTCGTTCTAACAAGGAAGAAACTATGAGGCGGCAGACCCGACCGTTCACTGTGGAGGTCAAACAAAAGCGCAATTATCAAAAACGGGGCCATTCCATCTGGAGCGATGTCGATCTCTCCGCGGCTATAGCCGACACAACAAGGGAGCTCAAAGATATGGATCTGCCAAATCGTCGGCTGATTGACTCTAATGTCATAGCCCTTGATGCTGAACACGCCCACAAACCGCGAGCGGAGTATCTCATGGCAAATCCCCTAGAAGCTGAATCAGTAGAAGCTGCAACCGAACACGCTCCCAAAGGAAGGACGCCGGAAACGAAGAAGAAAACCCAACCTTCGCGGAAGGCCAAGACTGATCCTGGTCGCAAGAATGGCGCCAATGCGGCGTCCCCGGCGGAAGCAACAGCAACAGCAGCGGCCGTGCGGAGCGCCCGGAAGGTCTACTCCGGAAAAGAGCGCGCCCAAATGCTCGCTCAGGTCGAGACGTCGATCAGCGGCGGCACCACTCTCAAGAGCGCCGTAAAGCAGGCGGGTATATCGGAACAGACCTATTATCACTGGAAGAAGGCCGCGGCGCCTAGATCCGATGGCGACGATCTGAAGGACCTGGTCGCCCTCGAGAAAGAAAACAAGCGATTGAAGAGCCTGCTCGCGGAACGCCTACGCACAGAGAACGCGGAACTGAAGAGGAAGCTAGGACTGCAATAAGGCTTAAGATGCCGCCATTCGACCAGACGGTAGAACTGTGATCGAAGGCTCGCCGGCTGTCGGATGGACGGAGATTTTGCGCACCAGCACCCTGATCTGTCGCGGCCGAGACAGGACAAACCACTCCCGGCGGATTGAAGCGGCACATGGCAAGCACGTGTCAATCAGGGATCGGTGAACGCGGCCGAAGGCAAGGATGACAGCATCAAGGTTTTACGCTGGGCCTTGATCGAAGGCCACCATTCCATCGATGGCCGCGGCGGATTATCAGGGCGAAGTCAATGGGACGCGGATGCTGTGGGATTATAGCCCACCCATGCACAGGTACTTCATTTCGAGATAATCCTCGAGGCCGTGGCGCGACCCCTCACGACCGATCCCTGATTGCTTCATTCCGCCAAAGGGTGCGGCCTCGGATGACATGCGTCCCGTATTGATGCCGACCATTCCGTATTCGAGGGCTTCAGCCACGCGCCACACGCGCTTTAGATTGGAAGCGTAGAAGTAGGCTGCAAGACCGTAAATCGTGTCATTCGCCTCGCGCACCACCTGGTCGGGATCGTTGAAGCGGATTATGGGAGCCAGCGGTCCGAAGGTTTCTTCCTGAGCGACCCGCATTGTCCTTTCGACGTCGGTGATCACCGTGGGCTCGAAGAAGGTTCCCGATTCGCCGATACGGTTGCCACCGCAACGGATCTTCCCACCCTGCCGCACAGCATCGCGAATATGATCTTCAATCTTTGCAAGCGCGCACTTATCGATCAGGGGACCGATCGCAACTTCTGGCTCGAAACCGTCACCGACGCGCAATGCACTGACGCGCTTGGTGAATTTGTCGCAGAATTCATTATACACGCTGGACTGTACGTAAAGCCGATTGGCTGAAACGCAGGTCTGGCCTGCATTCCGAAACTTTGCCTGTAGCGCACCATCGACGGCAGCGTCGACGTCTGCATCATCAAAAACAATGAAAGGAGCGTTACCACCAAGTTCGAAGCTGGTTCTTTTGATCTGATCCGAACACTCCCTCATGAGCAGCCGCCCGACCTCGGTCGACCCAGTGAAGCTGATCTTGCGGACCTTCGGGTTCGAGCAAAGTTCACGCCCAACCGCATCGCCTTCCGATGCGTAGATCAAGTTTAGAACGCCATCGGGAAAACCTGCCATCCGGGCAAGCGTGAACATAGCACCCGCGACAAGCGGTGTTTGCTCTGCGGGTTTCAGAACAATCGCGCAGCCGGCAGCAAGCGCAGGCGAAATCTTGCGAGCCACCATCGAGGCGGGAAAATTCCAAGGAGTAATGGCGCCGACAACACCGATCGGCTGTTTGATTACCAGCATACGCCTGTCGTTAGAAGGCGGCGAAATCGTCTCGCCATAGATGCGATTGGCCTCCTCGGCATACCATTGGAGGTAGGCTGCGGCATGGGCGATTTCAGACTTCGCCTCTGCAAGCGGCTTACCCATTTCAGCCGTCAAAATGGCTGCAAGATCCTCGCTGTGGTCGAGGATCAGTTGGTGCCATTCCCATAAGATGTCGGAGCGCTCGCGCGCGGTGAGCGCCGCCCAATGTTCCTGCGCAGCTTCAGCCTTATCGATTGCCTTGGAAACGTCCCGGACATCCATATCTGGAAGCTCAGCCAACAGCTCGCCCGTTGAGGGATTGAACACCGAAAAACGCCTCGTGGATTGCTCCGCCTTCCGACCAGGCACACCGGCCAGATCGTCAAATAGCTCGGGATTTTTGAGACGTCTCGTCAGCGACTGTGTCACGGTCAAACCGTCGTCCCCCTTCATGGTTAAGTTACTAGCTTCGCAACGTACTAATAAGCACAACTTGTGCCAGATGATCGGACGAGATCGTTCCGGCCCTCGGTCATTGCAAGCGCAGCTTCCCGACTGATTAGCCCATAGCAATGACAGCCTCAATCACGAGTCGCGCTAAGGCTTTCGCTCCATAACAGGCAAGCGCGGATAGAGCTCGTGAAGAGCTGGCATAGGCGGAGTCGATCATCGAAATCGCCGACGTTGGCAACAGCACTGCGGTATCATTCTTTGAGCGGCTTCCACGGCCGCTCATACCAGGCATATCGAAAACCTACCGCCATGGTCGAACGTGCCATCGATGTAGTGGCTTAAGCGCTGCTAAGTCTTGATAGTCGCGCACAAAGCCATGTTTGTTCAGTACGCCACCCGAAAGCTCCACTGCGACGATGTAGTGTGGCCGTGTAGGCGCGCGCACGATAATATCACGCGAGCCCAAACCTTTTCCGACCGGCTCCGTCCCAAAGAAAGGGGGCGGCGTCGGTGCCGCCCTCTCGGTATCCGAAAGCTGATAGAGGCTAGATTAGAAATCCATGCCGCCCATGCCGCCCATGCCGCCGCCGCCCATGCCGCCAGGCATGCCGCCGCCGCCAGCCGACTCCTTCTTCGGAGCCTCCGCGATCATGGCTTCGGTGGTGACGAGCAGGCCTGCGACCGAGGCCGCGTCCTGGAGAGCCGTGCGCACGACCTTGACCGGGTCGACGATACCCATGGCGATCATGTCGCCATATTCGCCGGTCTGGGCGTTGAAACCGAAGGTCGCGCCCTTGTTCTCAAGGATCTTGCCGGCAACGATCGAGGCTTCCGCGCCGGCGTTGGCCGCGATCTGGCGGGCCGGAGCCTGCAGCGCACGACGCACGATGCTGATGCCAGCGGTCTGGTCGGAGTTTGCGCCGACAGCGTTGATGCTCAGCGAAGCGCGCAGCAGGGCAACGCCGCCGCCGGGAACGATGCCTTCTTCGACGGCTGCGCGTGTCGCGTTCAGCGCATCGTCAACGCGGTCCTTCTTTTCCTTGACTTCGACTTCCGTCGCGCCGCCGACGCGGATCACCGCAACGCCGCCCGCGAGCTTGGCGAGACGCTCCTGCAGCTTCTCCTTGTCGTAGTCCGAGGTGGTCTCCTCGATCTGCTGCTTGATCTGGGCGACGCGGCCCTGGATCTCTTCCTTCTTGCCGGCACCGTCTACGATGGTGGTGTTCTCCTTGGAGATCGACACCTTCTTGGCGCGGCCGAGCATGTCAAGGCCGACGTTCTCGAGCTTGATGCCGAGGTCTTCCGAGATGACCTGGCCACCGGTGAGGATGGCGATGTCTTCCAGCATGGCCTTGCGGCGATCACCGAAGCCCGGCGCCTTGACGGCGGCGATCTTCAGACCGCCACGCAGCTTGTTGACGACCAGCGTGGCCAGGGCCTCGCCTTCGACGTCTTCCGAGATGATGAGCAGCGGCTTCGAGGTCTGCACGACGGCTTCGAGAACCGGCAGCATCGCCTGCAGGTTGGAGAGCTTCTTCTCGTGCAGCAGGATGTAGGCGTCCTCGAGATCGGCAACCATCTTGTCGGCGTTGGTGACGAAGTAGGGCGAGAGATAGCCGCGGTCGAACTGCATGCCTTCGACGACTTCGAGTTCCGTCTCGGCGGTCTTGGCTTCCTCAACCGTGATGACGCCTTCGTTGCCGACCTTCTGCATCGCTTCCGCGATCATCTTGCCGACCGACTCGTCGCCATTGCCGGCGATTGTGCCGACCTGGGCAACCTCTTCCGAGGTCTTGATCTTCGTGGCGTTCTTGATCAGCGTCGAGACGACGTCGCTAACCGCGAGGTCGATGCCGCGCTTCAGGTCCATCGGGTTCATGCCGGCGGCAACAGCCTTGTGGCCTTCCTGGACGATCGACTGCGCCAGAACGGTTGCGGTCGTGGTGCCGTCACCGGCGATGTCGTTGGTCTTCGAAGCAACTTCGCGGACCATCTGTGCGCCCATGTTTTCGAACTTGTCTTCAAGCTCGATTTCCTTGGCGACGGTGACGCCGTCCTTGGTGATGCGCGGGGCGCCGAACGACTTGTCGATAACGACGTTGCGGCCCTTGGGGCCGAGCGTCACCTTCACCGCGTCGGCGAGGATGTTGACACCGCGCAGCATGCGCTCGCGGGCGTCACGGGAGAATTTTACGTCTTTGGCAGCCATTTTGTACTCCTGGGCATTTCGCCCGAAATTCAGATTGGATGGTACGGATGAAAGGCAGCGGCGTGTTAGCCGATGATGCCCATGATGTCGGCTTCCTTCATGATCAGAAGGTCTTCGCCATTGAGCTTGACTTCGGTGCCCGACCACTTGCCGAACAGGATGCGGTCGCCGGCCTTGACGTCCAGCGGAACGAGCTTGCCGGCTTCGTCGCGGGCGCCGGAACCGACGGCGATGATCTCGCCTTCCTGCGGCTTTTCCTTTGCCGTGTCGGGTATGATGATCCCGCCGGCGGTCTTGGATTCGGATTCGACTCGGCGAACGACCACGCGGTCATGAAGCGGCCGCAAATTCGACTGTGCCATTTTTACTATCCCTGGTGCGCAGGTTGAAAGGTTCTCCGTTGCCGGAGGGTGGTTAGCACTCGCTATTGGGGAGTGCTAAGATGATCGTGAGATAGGCTGTAGGTTCGTACTTAGTCAAGACGGGCGGGGGGACGGACCGGAGGGCAAAAGATGTGGAATCGGCGCGGAAGCCGGACCCCCATTTACGGCGCAATCCCACTGCCTACGCGCGTTTCGGCCGTAAGCTTTGGGCCGACTTTTGTGTCTTATTTGGAATGTGAAATTATGTGAAATTAACGGCCGAGCAGTCGGCCGGAATCGACGGCCAGCCGAACAGTCTTGAGCCTTTTGCAATTCATCCCTAACCTCGGGTTGCATCGCCAAAAGGAGCGCTCATCGCTTCGGAGAACGTGCGGAACTTCCGGTCCTTGAGGTTGCGTAGTCGCGGCGCGAAGCGTTTGCCGATCAGGGCAAACAGCCCGAAGACGTGATCGCTCGCGCCGCCCGTATCGGTGAAGTGTTCCTGGATGTCGAGGATCGTGTCCTGGTCGAACAGCCCATCGAGCACATAGGCTGCCTCGCTTTCGGTCGGGCTGATCGGCAGGATGCTGAAGTAGCCGTACTGATCTGACAGATGGCTATAGAACTTCGAGCCCGGCTCGCTGCCATAGTGCAGATTGACGTCGCCGCGCTTCGCCGCTCGGTCGCTCGCGCGAAAGAACTGCCCATCGGATGACGCGGTCGTTCCATTGCCCCAAAATCGAGAATGTGGATGCCGGGTGTGCGCATCGGTGATGCATGCTTGCGCCGCGCGATAGGTCTCCGACCGGGCATGGAAGGTTCTCATCCAGCCGATCTGGTGAGCGCTAGTAGCGCGCGGTGGACACGGCAGCGCAGCCTGATGCTGGGTCGACTGGTATGCTTGATCGCTTGTGGCGACACCGTAACCGACGCTCACCTTTCCAATTCGGAGATCATGGTTAGAGCTGCCGATTGGCTGCCACCGCTGACGGCTGGTGAGCGGTCTTAAGCGAGCAGGGTCATTTACGTATGGGGCTTCGAGTGATGCCACACACGGTGCCTGCAAAAAGGGCAAATCCGACTGCTGAAAACCGCCGCAGTGCAAGCTTGACGGCCTTCTTTCCTATACCCGTCCACGCGACCCAAGCTTTTCCCACAACGAATCAATCGTGGACCGAGGAAGGTGCAGCCGAAAAACATCGGACAAGACTCGCTGCAGTTCGCTCTTCGTTTTGAGGGTTTCTGTTTCCTCAATTTGGTTCCGAATCAAGCTGAAATCCTTGTTGAACAAGTTCGCAGGCCCTTCGGCTGTCAGCACGCTCATCATGAGGCTGGATGGAAACGGCGAACGGTCCCAGCGAGCGCAGATGAAGTTGGCGCCCTCAAAATCTGAGGGCAAGGCGGTGGCTCGATCGAAACCATAAAGAGGGAACCATTCATTCCCGTTCTTGCGTTCAACGACGAGTTCTCCGCTGGCGGAGTCAGCTCGCAGGCGAAACACGTCACGGCCAGCTGTTTGCAGTTCCTCTGTATCGATCCGTAGCGGTGCAATCGGTGCTGGACCACCGAAGCCAGCGTCGGCGAGCCAGTCGACGCCCTCGATGGTTAAGATGAATGCCTGGTGTGTGCGTGGCCCACCCTCCGCAGCACCCATACGCACTCTGCAAAGGATGGGCTGGATCGTGAAACCGAGTGCTTCGAGCGCCAAGCCAAACAACTTGTTCAATTCGAAGCAATACCCCCCTCGCCGGGCATTGATCAGTTTGGCCCAGATCGAATTCTCAGTCAGATTGGGTATATCACCCAACAGCACATCGATGTTTTCAAAGGGAATCGCGCGCATTTGAGCCTGCTGAAGGGCAACAAGACCGTCGACCGTTGTCGGCACTCGAGCAAGGCCGATACGATTCAGATAGATCGCAATATTGAATGCCATGGGATGTCCTTAACACCTAGGATTCGTATTCGTTGAACGCCTGCCGAAAGCGCGATGACGTCCCAGGGTTCACGGAGCAGAGTAAGGTGGCCATCTCCCCCTATACAAGTGAACATGCCGACCATTCCTCGTGTTCGCACTGAACCAAAGCGGCGGTTCGAGCGCTGCAAATACCCCTCGTGATCCGGAAACGCGGGCATTGCTCGTACAGGGCACTGAACATCACGGTGCTGCAAAAACGGGTACACAAAGGACTTCCGATCCACAGCGGATTGCAACAGTCGACCTTCTCAGGCCTCCGCTCATGGTGACTCGCTGTGGCTCACTACGATTGGTCGAGATAAGCGTCGAACGCGGCAGCAACAGAGCGAAGCAAAATGCGATGGCCATGCCGCACGCGGATGAAGCCATTCTCGACGTCCACTATCCCGTCGTCGGCCAGCATCGCCAAGCGCTCAGCTGAATCGAGAAAATGGGTCCAATCAAATCCGTGGGCGGCACAGATTGCCGGTACGTCGGCCTCGAGATCACACATCAGTCGCTCGATGATTGCGCCTCGGACGCGGTCTTCGCCGATGAGACGGTAGCCCTTCGACGTTGCCAAGCGACCAGCTGCGATATGCTGACTATAGGCCTCCAGCGCGCCTGCGTTCTCGACGTAACCCTCTCCAACACGCCCGATAGCCGACGCACCAAAGGCGATCAGGGTTTTGCAGGTGTCGGCAGAGTAACCTTGGGAGTTGCGCCGCAGGCGACCGGTTTTCTGAGCCAATGCGAGCTCGTCGTCCGGCAAGGCGAAGTGGTCGACCCCAATCTCTCGGTAGCCGGCAGCAACCAGCGTCTCGGCGACGGCCGCAGCTTGTTCGGCGCGGGCAGCGCTGTCCGGTAGTCCTGCCTTTTCGATGAGGCGCTGATGTTTATTAGAAGACGGCGTGTGAGCGTATCCGAACACGGCAATCCGCTGCGGGCGCATCGCCACCGCCACCGTGGCGGTCTGGACGCAGGACTGCATCGTCTGATTGGGAAGACCGTAGATGAGATCGATGTTAATGCGGTTTATTCCCTGCTGGCGCAGGTTTTCGACGGCAGTCGCCGTCTGCTCTACACTCTGGATACGATTGATCGCTTTTTGAACACTGGGGTCGAAACTTTGCACGCCGAGGCTCGCGCGGTTCACCCCGGCTGCACTTAAGGCTTCGGCCATCTCCGCGGTGAACGTGCGCGGATCGATCTCGACGGCGATGGCGGTCTTTTGCCTGAACGCGAAGCGGCGGCGTAGAAGCTTCGTCAAGGCGAGGAATTCCGTTGGCTCAAGGAGCGTGGGCGTTCCGCCGCCAAAGTGCACGTCGCTCACGGGCAGCGCCTGCGGCGTTAGCTCTGAGACCAAATGGATCTCGCCGCGCAGCGCCGCCACGTAATTTTGGTTCGGCGGGTCCCGCTGGGTGATGGTAGTAGGGCAGCCGCAATACCAGCACATCGACCGGCAGAACGGAATATGGATATAGAGCGATACGGGATCGTTAGCCGATAGGCCGCCGAGCCATTCCCCATAGGCCTCCGCGCCGATCGCTGCGGAGAACTGCGGTGCAGTTGGATAATTGAAATACCAAGGCAGGCACGCCTCGCTATGTTTTGTCTGTAGCATAGCCGTTTCTCATCTTGATGTTAGCTCCATACCTGCCGCGCTCTCCTATGTCTCTGATCTTCAACTGTCGCGGCGCAACTTGTATTTCCGTCGTGCCAATTAGCCTGTGTACAATAGTCTCCATGGAAGCGCGCACGGGTGCGCTTTATTGGGGCGCTGTTGGCGAAGGGCGGATTTGGTCGGCGCATCTGGTGCAGGTGTTCGATTCCACCCGTAGTGCGCGCCACGTCTCCGCCCTCGCCGCCGGCTTCATCTCGCTTCAATCCACACGGTCCTAAGGCTTGCGCACTATTGTCCATGAGTTTTTGAGACATGTGGGTGTATTCGAGGGCGTAACGGCGGGCGTATCCCTGCAGGTTGCCCTCGGCCTTGGACAGTGCATCGACATCGAGGATGGTGCGCCATTGCGGCTTGCCTGACCTGTAGGATTCCCAGTTCGCACGCCGCCACAAGGCTTGCACGTGCGTCCCGTCCTGCCAGAGTTGTCGATCATGTCGCCTTGCGCAAGGCCGGGCGAAGCAATACGATCGGTGGCCTGTAGGATCTTCAGAATGTCGGCTTGGTATTCTCTGTAGCGCGGATCTTTCGACAGCTTATTGACGGTCGATAGGTTATGCGCCCTGACCCAGGTCATCGCCTCGTCGTCGTCGACCTCGTTCAGATAGGCGCGGGGGTCGGTGGCATCGTTAGGAGCCTCGTTGGGGTTGGAACGGATCGCCTTGGCGATGGTGGTCATCTGGGGCTGGGCGGAAGCCGTCATGGCGGTCGCCGTAGCTAAGGCCGTCGCCGTCATTAAGCTGTTCATAGATGTACTGCTGATGGTTAGCTCTTTCGAAAGCCTCGAAAAACGTAGCCGAAGCGATGGAAATGAACCGCTTCGCCTCTTCTAGGCAAGAGCTGTGCCAGTAAGACACGCTTGAATTCAATGGATTATTCTGGGGCGGTGGGCGGCCGTCTAGGATAAGTCGCACCGTAATTGTCGCAAGCGCGACACGCTTGTCGCTTGGGAGCATGCTGCCCAAGCGACAGAGGCGAACGCCACCAGCTTGTTTTGAGACGTGATTCGCCTCAGGTAGCCGTTGCTCATGCCCGCGATGAAAGCACCGGTGCCGAAGCCGCCAATAAAATGCCGTAGACGATCCGTCCGCTCTTCAATTGATTCCGGACGACGAGAGGGAGCAGCGCCAGTATGGAAATGCTGGCCAAGCCGAAAATCAGAGATGTGAGGTTGGTACGGAGCTTGCTGGTACATCAGCCGATCGCTTGTGAGAGCGAGATGGCTGGATAGCTCGGACACTGAGCAGAGGCGGGAATTAGCTATGGCGCGAGCTGACGTAGAGCGATTCATCAACGAGTTGGGAAAAAAAGGCAGTCCGCTTGAAAACCTCAAACGGCGTGCTGGAGGGCTTGCATCGATTGTAGAATTTGCAAAGGACCTCGACTACAACATCACACTCGACGAGGTTAAAGGTTTTATCCGATCGAACAGCCGAGAAAAACCAAATAGCAAGAAGCTTCGCGCGACTGCGGGCCGCAAGGGTGGTTCGAGTGTTTCGACCTTGACCAGCCTTGTACACACCAATGCGTTGGCTAATTGCGCTCCGTGTACGTCCATGAGCCCTGTTAAAGTCGATGGAAAAACTGCAGCGGTCGCGGTCGTTGTCGTTGTTGTGATAGTTGTAGCTGTCGCGAGCTAGCTCTGATCGCATTGGCTCGAAGGAGCCGGTCTGAAGAGAACATGATCGCAAAGCTTGTCAACGAGATAATGCCATCAGGCGGACAAGGGACCGCTGCAAGGGCTCATCTCTACCCTCGGAGCGAACGCTGGCGGCAGATTTTTGATCGGCGCACGCCTAAGGAACGGCGCAGTTTGTCACATATCAAGCGCTTCATGGAGCGGCTGGCCGGTGATGGGAAATTCCGTACGGCGCTTTCCGAGAACCTCGACAACCCTCGGATAGTGACCGCGCGATACGGCATCGAAGTTGACCCAATGGAGATGCTGCCGCTCTGGTGCGGTGACTACCTGAAGTATCGCTTCAAGCCGGAGTCTGCCCCGTGGCCGCTGGCTATGATGTGGGATGAGTATACGCGGGAGATGTTGCGCCATCGCGACCTCCTGCGCGGCCAAGGCGAAATGTCGACTATCAATCCTCGCTTTCATGCCTGGCGCGAGCGCCAAATCCGGCGCTGTAACGACGAAATGGGCGAATTGGCGCCGTCAATCGCGCACTCTGTCATCGCTTTCGAGCTGAGCGAAGGCTGCACCGTCGGTTGCTGGTTCTGTGGCCTCTCGGCGGGTACCTTCAAAGGTTACTATGAATACACTGAGGAGCATGCAGAGGTTTGGCGCGGCGTGCTCCGTGCGGTGAGCGAAATGTTTGGTTCGGCAGTCCGCACTGGCTTCTGTTACTGGGCCACAGACCCGATCGACAACCCGGAGTACGACCGTTTTCTGTTCGACTACCATCAGATCACGGGCGAATTGCCACAAACGACGACGGCGGCCCCGCTCAAGGATCAGGCACTCACCAACCGCGTGCTCGAACTGTTCGAACGCTACGGTCGCGTGACCAATCGTTTCTCAGTGCTAAGCACGGACCATCTTAATCAGATACACGCGGCGTTTTCGCCCGAGGACCTGATGGGGGTCGAACTCATCTTGCAGGGCAAGGACGGGCCGACCGCAAAGGCTTTCACCGGGCGCGCACGAGCGCGGAAGGAGAAACTCAGGGCAGCCGGCAAAGACGCCGCAATCGCCGTGCCGGAGGGCTGTCCCACGACAATCGCCTGTGTTTCTGGCTTTCTCGTGAACATGCGGCAGGGACGTTTACAACTGGTGACGCCGGTACCGGGTAGCGAACGCTGGCCTCTTGGGTACCGAATCGTGGCTCAACGTTTCTTCAGCACGCCCGACGAGTTCCTGGAAGGTCTCGATAGCATCATCGACGAGAATATGCTCGAAAGCCCCCCTCCCAACCGGCCAATTCGCTTCCGCGGAGACCTGCAATACGAGGCAGGGGACCACTGCTTCCATCTCCGCTCACGCAACAGTGAGCATCGAGTGCTCGACGGGGTGGTTCCGATTCCCATTGGCCATCTAATCGCGAGCGGGAACTGTACAGCCTCGGAGCTGATTATGCGGGCCACGGACGGAGCGAGCGTCCTTGCAGTCGCCCGACTTGCTCGATCAGCTATACGCGGCTGGGGTGATCGAAGAGGACCTCGACGACATTTCGCTTGGCAAAACGGGATGACGGGCGCGGGCCGCGGGCTTTTTTGTCCGCAACGCCACTGCCCTGCGTCCCGCTCGGGTGAAGCGGGCTATCGCGGCCGGCCTCGACGAAATCGAGGTGCTCGCCGAAGGCTTCGCCAATGACAATGGCGCCAAGCTTACCGGACCGCTCTATGCCGACGGTTGGCATTGAAGTCATTGGCGAGCCAGGCCGGCGTGGCGTTCCCCTCACGGATCATCTGGTCCCACCTCCAGGTCATGGAACGCGATGTTGCCCGCTCGGCTCTCGCGGATGAAGGCGTGAAGCGGCTGATGACCATTCCCGGCGGGGCTGCGAAGCCCCTGAGCCACGCGACCGAAAGCGGCGCAACAGGGAACCGCGTCGAATCGGAAAGCGGCGAGAGTGTGTCCACCATCGGCGAAATAACGACTGCCACGGAACTGACCTCGCTCGGAGTCGATTCGCTGGGTCTGGCGGATCTCCTCTGGGATGTGGAGCAGGCCTACGACATCAAGATCGACATGACGCGGCTGACGCCTGGTCGAATCTCAAGAATGTCGGCGACATGGTGGAAGCCGTCCGCGGTTTGCTCGCGAAGGAGGTCTGATTGGACAGGCGAGTCGTCATTACTGGGATAGGGGGGCTTTGCGGCTAGGCAACAACGCCGCCTCTATCTGGAAAGAGATGCGCGAAGGTCGCTCCGCCATCCGCCCGATGGTCACTTCCGCGCTTCATGAGATGAAGGGGACTGTCGGTACCGAGATCAAGGAGCTGCCCCAGCACGACATCGGCCGCAACCAGCTCGTCTCCATGGACCGCCACAGCTTGCTCGCTGTGCTTGCAGCGCGTGAAGCCATGCAGCACGCCGGACTTTCCTGCGATAAGGGAAATCCGTATCGCTTCGGCGCGACAGTGGGCGTCTGCGGCTGGGGCTGGGGAACGGTCGAAGAAACCTACCGTGACCTCCTTTTGGGCGGCGCGAAGCGTGCTGGCATTTACACTGCACCAAGGGGGTTGCCGAGCGCCGCTGCCAGCCAGGTCAGCATGAGTCTCGGCCTGCGCGGCCCGGTCTTTGCCATCGCCTCCGCATGCGCATCAGCCAACCATGCGATCGCTTCGGCCGCGGATCAGATCAAGCTCGGCCGGGCCGACGTGATGCTTGCCGGAGGCGCCGAAGCGCCGCTCGTATGCCTTCAGATGAAGGCATGGGAAGCAATGCGCGCGCTCGCTCCAGATACGTGCCGGCCCTTCTCCGCCGACAGGAAGGGAGTGGTGATAGGCGAGGGTGCGGGCATGGCCGTGCTGGAAAGCTATGAGCATGCCGCCGTGCGCGGTGCCACAATCCTTGCCGAGATCGCAGGCATCGGCCTTTCCGGCGACGCCTTCCACATCGTCGCGCCGTCTGTCGAGGGGCCGGAGGCCGCGATCCGCGCTTGCCTTGCCGACGCCGGGCTGAATGCGGAGGACGTGGACTACCTAAACGCCCACGGCACCGGCACCAAGGCCAACGATCAGACTGAGACGGCGGCGATCAAGCGCGTCTTCGGAGACTATGCCTATTCGATGTCTGTCTCGTCCACCAAGTCCATGTACGCGCATTGCCTGGGCGCAGCGAGCGCACTTGAAATGATCGCCTCCGTGATGGCGATCCAGGAGGGCATTGTGCCGCCGACCGCGAACTATCGCGAGCCAGACCCCGATTGCGATCTCGACGTCACGCCCAATGTGGCGCGCGAGCGCAAGGTGCGCGTGGCACTGAGCAACGCTTTCGCCATGGGCGGCATGAACGCAGTTCTGGCGTTCAAGCAAGTGTAGAAGGCATGCGAGATGCCTCCAGTAACTCTATCTCTCGTTTCCAAATGCTTGCCGGATCACGATTGTGAAGGACGTGCCCTTGGACCGCCTCGGTGAATGCGCCAAGTGGCAGCGGAAGCTGGACAAGCCGGGGCCCCATCCTTTGCAAAATTCTCAACTGTTGAAGCGACGTCGACGTACCGCTACCCGGAAGGTTAAGCGAGCCCTTCGAGTTCGGCTCGATGGCCTGTCCAAAGCTGTATCCGATAATATCTGAAAGGCGCATGGCCGCCAGTGACCGCTTCCGTGGAAGACCGGCCGCAACGCGCTCGTCACCGGAGCAAGTGGTGGAATCGGCGAGGCCGTGGCGCGGACGCTGCACGCGCAGGGCGCAACCGTCGGCCTGCACGGCACGCGTGTCGAAAAGCTCGAGATGTTGGCTGCCGAGCTTGGCGGGCGGACAAGACTGTTTCCGGCGATTGCCGGGTGATCGCGCTGAGGCACCAGAGCGGCAGATTTTTTGCAGAGGTAATCTCGGACTGAATACGCGTTCCCATTCACATTAGCTGTGGATAACAAGGCTGAATTAACATGCAAATCTGCGCATCTAAATCGATTTGAGCACTCACGGACGTTGCGGACCAGAATCGCCGTCACCCTGAAATCGACAAGGCATCGGCTATCCCAAAATCGGGGCTTGACGTTACGTAAGGTCCTATGTTTTCCGATGTGCGGGAACGACTTCCAGTCTCAGCCCAAGGGCGACGAAAATGAGGGGCAGCAATGGTGGCTGGCGAACCTAATGACGTGCGCGTCAAGCGTTGTGGTGGGGGATGGGTTGTTCATATTGTCGAGGACGGCAAACTGACAGTTCTTCGGTTCAAGACACAGTTTCCCGCCGAAAATTACGCCGATGGCCAACGAGCCAGGCTCGGTCTTGCTGCCAAGCCACCGATCGACGAACCTGATATGTAACCGGATCAGGCGTCGGATGGCTGGTGAGCCTTGGCGCCGGCGGGAAACACTTGCCGAAGGCCCACCTCAATGCTGCTTGCGGCCGTTCGGCTAGCCATATTCGCGATGATGGTTGGCACCGCTGCCGATGCGGAAGACGGTAGCCTGCTTGATCGACACGGCGGCAAAGATCATGAAAAGCCAGGTCGTCAAGGACCCGGCCGCGGCGCTTGAGAAAGCAGCAAGAATTTGCAAGCCGCCACCGCAAGTAACCTGAGACAAGGGTCAGACATGCAAACCGCTGTTCGCGGATCAGCAGCTGCGAGACATTGCGCCATCCCACGAAGGCCCACGGTGCCCAAGGCGTGGTGGGCATCAGCCTTTCGAAGCTGAGCATCAGCAACTTCGTCGAGTCTTGGACCAGACGCTCTTCAGTGCCGAGGCTCGCACATCTGTGGAGCGCGGCTCACGCCCCGGAGACCAGGGCAGGAATGACCAAAGGCTCATCCGCCTCGTCAAGAATGGCGAAACTGTAACGGCCGTCTGTGTCAATATCGACGGAGTAGCTCAGGCGGTCGAGTATGTGGTTATCCTGGTCGAACGTGACGATGCGCGGCTTCAGCGAAGTGATATGCGCTTCGTCCAGGTAGATGGAGTTGCAGACGATAATCGGGTCGTCGGGCTGACAGGTGCGAGCCGCCGCTCCGTTGAGGATGCAGCACCGTGAGCCGCGCTCGCCGAGGATGACATAGGTCGAAATCCGCGCACCGGAATTCTTGTTCCATATCTCCACGAATTCCATCGGCAGGATCCCGGCTGCCTCGCAGTGGTCGGGGTCGAGCGTTATCGAACCATGGTAGTTGAGGTTCGCTTCTGTGACGTGGATGCCGTGCAGCTTGCCGGCGACTAGTTTTCGCATTGGTCGTTGTCCCTGTATTCATCGTTCAAGGTCAGTCTTGGCAGTTCGGTTCGCGCGGCTAAATTCCAACGACGAGCGCACCGCCGCTAAGACCCGCACCCGCGGCCGCCAGAAGAACCTTCTCCCCCGGCCGGAACGGTTCCGTGCGATGGGCGAGCGACAGTGAGAGCGGGATCGTCGCGGCCGAAGAGTTGCCGTAGTCGGCGATCGTCTTGACGATTGCTTCATCTGCAATGCCGAGGCTCCTCCCGACCGCATCGAAAATGCGGGCATTGGCCTGGTGCGGCACGAACCGATCGATGTCCTGCGGCTGCGTTCGGGCTGCGGCGAGCGCGTCCTTTGAACATGCAGTCATCATGTCCACGGCCTTGGCGAACACTTCGCGGCCGTCTGTAATGGTCATGCGGGTTTGCCCGAGATCGAGGCCACAACGGAACGGGGTGTTGCTTCCGCCGGCCGGAATCTGGATCAGCCCGTAGCGTGAGCCGTCGGAATCCACCGAGGCACCGAGAATGCCTCGATCCGGGTTATCGCACGGAGCAATCACCACGGCGCCGGCGGCATCGGCAAACAGCACGGCGCTGGCCCGCTCGGCCGGATTGATGCGGCGGCTGAGGATGTTGGCGGCGATGACCAGCGCCGGTTTGCCATGCAGGCGGGTGAATCCATCCGCGAACATCAGCGCATAGATGAAGCCCGCGCAAGCACCCGTCAGGTCGACCGCGCCCGCGCGGCCAAGGCCGAGCTTGTGCGCGACCAAGGGTGCGCTGGGCGGCAGAAGGTGGTCCGGCGTCGAGGTGGCAAGCAACAAGAGCCCGATGTCGCCGCGGTCAATGCCGGCCTCCGCCAGCGCCATGTCGCCAGCCTGCGTGGCAAGACCAGACAGCGTGTCTTCGTCGGTCGCCCAGAAGCGCGAACGGATTCCAGTACGCCGCTCGATCCAGCCGGGTTCGAGCCCGAGCCAGTTTTCGATTTCCGGGTTCTCAACCTTGCGCGACGGCGCATGATGACCAAACCCGAGAATTCGCGACGATGCGCTCATGGCTTCGAACCGAAGCGTTCACCGGCCTCCTCGATGGCATCATAGAGCCCGACCAGCTCGTCGCCGGTGATGCAATAAGGCGGCAGAAGATAGAGGACATTGCCGAGCGGGCGCACAAGCAGCCCGCGCTCGAGAAAGAACGCGCGCAGCTTCGGACCAATCTCGGCGAGATAACCTGAGGAATCGGTTCGGAGGTCAATCGCTGCGATCGTTCCCGTCGCGCGACAGTCGGTAAAATATGGATTGTCCCGAAACCGTTGCAGCCCGGCGGACTGCATAGCGCTCAAGGCCGCGATACGCTCGGCCACCGGTTCGTCATGCCAGATCTCGACATTGGCGAGTGCTGCCGCGCAGGCAATCGGATTTGCGGTGTAGGAGCTCGAGTGGAAAAACGTCTTCTTCCGGTCCGTCGAATAGTGGGCCTGGAAGATGGCATCGGTCGCAAGCGTGGCGGCCAACGGGATCACGCCGCCCGTCAGCCCCTTCGAGGTGCACAGGATGTCCGGAGAGATGGATCCCTGCTCGCAGGCGAACATGGTTCCGGTGCGGCCCCAGCCGGTCATCACCTCGTCGGCGATCAGCAGCGTGCCCGAAGCTTCGGCGATCTTCTTCAGTTCGGTCAGAACCGAGGCCGGATACATCAGCATACCGCCGGCGCCAAGCACCAGCGGCTCGACGATCAGCGCGGCGGCGTGCCGGTCGCGGCTGACGGCCTCGAACCGATCAAGCGTCTCCTGCTCTCGCCCGGCGGCCGGGAAGGGGATGGTATCGACCTCGAACAGCAACGGCTCGTAGGCAGCGTTGAACACACCGCGGGCGCCGACGCTCATCGTGCCGATGGTGTCGCCATGATAGCTGTGCTCCATGACGACGATGCGCGTGCGCGGTGCGCCGATGTTGCGGAAATAGCCGAGCGCCATCTTCAGCGCGACCTCGACGCAGGTCGAGCCGCTGTCGGAGTAGAACACCCAGTCAAGGCCGGCCGGAGCGAGGCCGACAAGCGCCCTGGCCAGGCGTTCGGCCGGCTCGTGGGTGAAGCCGGCGAACATGATCTGGTCGAGGCTCGCCGCGGTCGTTTCGATGGCCTTCATGATGTGGGGATGGCGGTGGCCGTGGGTGACGACCCACCAGGAGGAAATGGCATCCAGGATGCGCGTGCCGTCGGCCTTGTGGAGGTAGGCGCCGTCCGTCCGGACGATTTCAGGGATGGCGGGCTCGAGCGCGTGCTGGGTGAAGGGATGCCACACACGGGACTGCGGCATCATTCGCCTCCTGCGATCGCTGTGAGGTCGAAGCCGGCAACCATCGCATCCCGCAGCGTCTCACTCGTCAGCGGATCGATGTGTGGCAGCCTGCCAAGCTGGCGCACGCCGCTGAATTCCACGATTGTTCTCTGCGTATCGGCCACCTCATCGCCGATGAAGGCAATGCCGATGAGCGGGATGGAACGGGCTCTGAGCGCCTCGATCGACAGCAGCGTGTGGTTGATCGTGCCGAGCCTGGTACGGGCGCATAGGATGACCGGCACCCGCCACTGAGCGAATATGTCGATGAACTTGGTGCGCCGGTTGAGCGGCACCATCAGTCCCCCAGCACCTTCGATGACGATCGGGCCCGGCAAGTCCGGAAGCGAGAGCTTTGCCACGTCTATCGCGACGCCGTCGAGTTCGGCTGAACGATGCGGCGACAGCGGCTCCTTCAGGCGATACACTTCGGGCAGCACCCGCCCCGTCGGCAGGCCGGCGAGCCGTTCCACGACCTGGCTGTCAGTCTCCTCGTCGAGCCCCGATTGCACCGGCTTCCAGTAGAAGCCGTCGAGCAGGCCGGTGAGCCCGGCCGAAAACACCGTCTTGCCGATGCCGGTATCCGTTCCGGTGATGACGATGCGCTTGGTCATGCCGAGGCCAGCACCTCGACGAGTGCCCCGACCATGGCCGAAATGTCGGCTTCGTCGACGTTGAGCGTCAGCGAAATGCGCAGTCGCGATGTGCCCTCGGGTACGGTCGGCGGACGAATGCCGCGTATGTCGAAGCCGCGCGTCTGCAGCGCCGCCGCCACCGCCATGGTGCGCCTGTTGTCGCCGATGACAAAGGACTGGATCTGCGAGCCGCTGGGCTTCACGCCGCAGCGCTCGGCCAATTGGCGGCCCGCGAAGGCTACGCGCTCCTGCAGCTGGACACGGCGTTGGGGCTCGTCGGACAGCATGGCCAGCGCTTCGCGCACTGCCACCGCCATCAGAGGCGACGGCGCGGTGGCGTAGATGAATGGCCGGCAGCGGTTGACGAGATAGTCGCATAGCGTTCCCGGCCCGGTGACGAGTGCGCCGGACGCGCCGAGCGCCTTGCCGCATGTGTGAAGTGCGACAGTGTTGTCGCGGCCCTCGAAAGCGGCGGCCAGCCCGCGGCCGTTCGGTCCCCAGATGCCGGTGGCATGCGCCTCGTCGACGACGAGGAATGCCTCGTGCCGATCGGCAAGCGCGACCAGGCTTTCCATCGGCGCGCGGTCGCCATCCATGCTGTAAAGGCTTTCGACCGCGATCCAGACGCGTCCGGTGCCACCCTCGGCGCGCCAGCGCGTGATCGCATCCTCGAAGGCATCGACGTCGTTGTGCGCGGCGAGCTTGAACTCGGCACGGCCAGCGCGGGCCCCCTCATGCATGCTGGCATGGGCGAGCTCGTCGAGGACCAAAAAGTCGCCCTTTTGCGGCAGCGTCGTCAGCAGAGCGAAGTTGGCGATATAGCCGCTGCCGAAGAACAGCGCGCGTTCGGCGCCGAAGAACGCCGCGGCGTCTGCCTCCAGGGCCTCGTGCTCCGGTGAGTTGCCCCTTAACAACCGCGATCCGGTCGCGCCGACCGGCGTCCCCCGCGCAATCGCCGCCGCGACCGCTTCGCCAAGTCTTTTGGAGGCGGCAAGCCCGAGATAGTCGTTCGACGAGAAGTCGAGCCCGGCGCGCGGTGCAAGTGTGCGCAGCCGGTCCTTGCGCGCCAGTCCGCGCAAGGACGCGTCATACCGGGCAAGAAGTGCCTCGTTCATTGCGTGCCGATTTCCATCGGCTCGATGCCGAGACGCTGGAACAGCAGAGTATCCTTGTCTTCGCCGGGATTGTCCGCCGTCAGCAGTGTGTCGCCGACGAAGATCGAGTTGGCGCCGGCAAAAAAGCACAGCGCCTGCATTTCATCGGTCATGGCGGTGCGGCCGGCCGAAAGCCGGACATGCGATTTCGGCATCATGATGCGCGCCAGTGCGATCACGCGCACGAATTCGATCGGCTCGATGGGTTTGGCCTCGGCCAGCGGGGTGCCCTCGATCGGGATCAGCATGTTGATCGGAACGCTTTGCGGATGTTCCGGCAGGTTGGCCAGCGTCACCAGCATGTCGATCCGGTCCACCGGCTCTTCGCCCATGCCGACAATGCCGCCGCAACAGACCTTAATGCCGCTGTCGCGGACATTGGCGAGCGTATCCAGCCGGTCGGCAAACGTGCGGGTCGAGATGATCTCTGAGTAATAGCGCTCGGAGGTGTCGATGTTGTGGTTGTAGTAGTCGAGACCGGCCTGTTTCAGACGAGCGGCCTGCTCAAGATCGAGCATGCCGAGCGTCATGCAGGTCTCCATGCCGAGTGCCTTGACACCCTCGACCATCGCCACCACCGCGTCCATGTCGCGCGCCTTCGGGTTTCGCCAGGCCGCGCCCATGCAATAGCGGGTGGCGCCGGCATCGCGTGCCTTGGTCGCCTCGGCGATGACGCGCCGGACCTCCATCAGCTTTGACGCCTTCAACCCGCTTTCGTGATGTGCCGATTGGCTGCAATAGCCGCAATCCTCCGGGCATCCGCCGGTCTTGATGCTGAGAAGCCGGCTCAGCTGGACCTTGTTGGGATCGAAGTTCTGCCGGTGAACGGTCTGCGCCTGAAACAAAAGGTCGTTGAATGGCGCGTCGTGGAGCGCTTGGGCTTCCGCTCGCGTCCAAGGGGGAAGCGCCCAACCGATTGGATCCGAGGTCAGGTCTGGGCTGAGTTCGTTCATAAAATCTTGTTCTCCATAATCTTCCGTCCTTGACCTGGAGCGTTGCAGTGGATGCTGAAGACCAGGCGCATGCCAGCGGGAAGTCTTCTATCGAAACGCGACTGGTGGCGCTCTTGAGCGGACTCTCCAACTGCTGCCCGCAGGCTCAACTCACGTCATCCGTGGGGATTACGGTTTCCGTTATATTACTCTGAGCACAGGAATGCTCCTTTCTGATCGCGTCGCAGGATTCGGTGAAGGCGACGTCCAGCAGATAACCCAGAAGTTCCAGCCCGTGAGAGGCCGCCAACTGGCGCATCTCGTCGAGTCGGCAGATGATGACGCCAAGGGCTGCGACGCGGCTTTCTGTGCCTTGCTGGTCCGTCCCTCCCGCCTCCGTTGTTGAAGCGTGTCGCCTGGCGCCGAGAAGGCTTGCGTCGGCTGTTGGTGGAACCTGGGACGTGCTGACGCAGGTTAGCCTGCGACCAAAGGAGTTCCTGCGATCCCGGTTCATGTCCTCTCCATCAGTTCAGATGCCTGTTGCAATTTCGGTCGGCCGGCATGTCGAGACCAATGTCGAGGATGGGCGCGCTGTGGGTAAGCCAGCCGACCGATATGAGGTCGACGCCTGTCGCCGCAATTGCCCCGGCGCTCGCCCGCGTCACCCGGCCCGAAGCCTCGGTGATCGCGCGGCCACCGACCATAGCCACAGCCTGCGTAAGGTCCTCGACCGACATGTTGTCGAGGAGCACGGCGTCGACACCCGCTGCCAGCGCCATCTCCAACTGGTCCAGCCTGTCGACCTCGACCTCGATCTTGACCATGTGACCGATGGCGCTGCGCGCCCGCTCGATTGCGGTGCGGATATCGCCGGCAATGGCGATGTGGTTGTCCTTGATCAGCACGGCGTCGTCGAGCGCGAAGCGGTGATTGGCACCGCCGCCCGCTCGTACCGCATACTTTTCCAGGACACGCAGGCCGGGCGTCGTTTTGCGTGTGCACACGATTTTTGCGTTATGGCCCCTCACCGCGTTTACGAGCGTAGCCGTTGCCGTCGCGATGCCGCTGAGTTTGCATAAGAAATTGAGCGCCGTCCGCTCCGCCGTCAGCAGGCTGCGCGCCGGCCCGTTTACGATCGCGATGGTCTGGCCGGCCGAAACCTTGCCGCCCTCAGGACACCGCAGCTGGATGCTGATCCCGGGATCGACCAGCAGGAAGGCAAACATGACCAAGTCGAGCCCGGCAACAACGCCTGCCTGCCGGGCATTCAACGCCAGCGTCGCTTTGCAATCGGCGGGGATGATCGCATCGCTCGTGATGTCGCCGGCTCTGCCCAGGTCTTCAAGCAGGGCAGAACGCACGATGGGCTCCATGATGATCTGGGGAAGTGGTGCAAGTGAAGTCATGTCAACGGCTCCGTTCGGATGCTTGCCATCTGAGCGTGACGGCATTCTCAAAAGCTGTGCAGAGCGTCAATCGTGAGGGGAGGGCGGCGGCATCGCGCCCGGGGAAATCGGATCGAAAGTGGGAGCCGCGGCTCTCCTCGCGCCGAAGGGCGGCGATCGCCATCAACAATGCCACCAGGGCCGGATCGGCCGCGGCCGTCTCGCAAACAGAGATCGGCAACAGTGTCGCGACCGTGTCGCATAATGATTTCCCATTCCGAACAATGCCAAGCGCATTGGACACAATCGGGCGAATAGGTGAAGGGTCGGGCCGGATGGGAACAGTTGCCGGAAGCCTAGGCCACTGCCCACCCGCAGAGGTAGCTGCGACGCTTTCAGCCACCCAGGCGGCGGTTGCAACCGCTTCGGTCAGCGAGTTGCTGGCAAGCCGGTTGGCGCCATGCAGTCCTGTGCATGCGACTTCGCCACAGGCCCACAGGCCGCTAACGGAAGTTCGCCCCTCGGCGTCAACGGCCACGCCGCCCATGTGATAGTGAGCAGCGGGCCGCACGGGAATGGGTTCCACCGCCGGATCGATGCCGGCATGCTTGCAAATAGCGTCGATTGCCGGAAAGCGTCTTGCGAATTTCTGCCCGAGACAATGTCGGGCATCGAGATAGACGCCATGCCCGGCTGCGAGCTGATCGGAGATCGCCCGCGCGACCACATCGCGCGATGCGAGTTCTGCCCCGGGCGTGTCTGCCAGGAAGCGATGGCCGTGCTCATCGATCAGCACCGCGCCTTCGCCACGCACTGCTTCGCTGACAAGCGGCATTGGCCGGCGCGCAATGTCGAGGGCCGTCGGGTGGAATTGCACGAATTCGAGATCGGCTAGTTCCGCTCCAGCACAGGCTGCCAGCGCCAGGCCGTGCCCGAATGAGGAGAGCGGATTGGTTGTATCGCAAAACAGGCCGCCTATCCCACCGGTCGCCAGCACCACGCGGCGTGTGGGCAATGCGAACACGGCGCCATGCAGGACAGTCAGCAAGCCAACAATGCTGCCCTCCGCGACAACCAAGCCAAGCGCTGTCATGCCTTCCATGATCGTGATCGAACGGGTTCGCCGCGCCACGCCGAGTAGCGCCCGAAACAACTCGCGGCCAGTTGCGTCGCCGGCGGCGTGCACGATGCGGCGACGCGAATGCGCCGCTTCCAGGCCCAGCTGCAGCCTCCCGTCTAGCGAGCGGTCGAAAGGAGTACCAAGACGAATGAGATTCTCGACGGCTTGAGGTGCGGCCTCTACCACCCGCCTGGCCATTTGTTCGTCGCAAAGCCCATCGCCGGCAGCAAGCGTATCGGCGAGGTGCAGGTCGGGGCTGTCGTCCTCCCCCAGACTCGCTGCGAGCCCGCCCTGGGCTAGAATGCTCGAGCCTTCGGTTCCGAGCGAGGTCCTTGACAGAAGGACGACTGGTTGCGGCGCCAAGTGTAGCGCCGTCATGAGCCCGGCGATACCAGCGCCGATGATGACCGGCGCTCCGCCAATGTGATGGATGTCCGCCGTCATACAAAGAGCATGCGTTCCACAGCCCAGCGGGCCCGTTCAGCGACATGAGGATCGATCGTGACGACGTGGCGGTTCTCCTCGAGCGCGGTCCGGATGTTGGCGAGCGTGATGCGCTTCATATGCGGGCACAGATTGCATGGGCGCACGAAATCTACTTCCGGATGCTCGACCGCGACGTTGTCGCTCATGGAACATTCCGTCATCAGCACCACACGCGCCGGCCTATGCCGCGCGACATAGTCGGACATCGCCGCCGTCGAGCCGGCGAAGTCGGCTTCCGCGACCACTTCAGGCGGACATTCGGGATGGGCAAGTACACTGATGCCGGGATGGGCCTCACGCAGCTCGCGGATGTCGGCCGCGGTGAAGCGTTCGTGCACCTCGCAGCGCCCCTTCCAGGCAATGATCTCGACCTTGGTCTGCGCCGCGATGTTCTTCGCCAGATATTCATCGGGCAGCATGATCACACGCGGCGCGCCGAGCGATTTCACCACCGCGAGCGCATTGCCCGAGGTGCAGCAGATGTCGGATTCAGCCTTCACCGCGGCGGAGGTGTTGACGTAGGTCACCACTGGAACGCTCGGATAACGCTGCCGCATCAGGCGCACGTCTTCGGCGGTGATCGACTCGGCCAGCGAACAGCCGGCGCCGAGATCCGGGATGAGCACGGTCTTGTCCGGATTGAGGAGCTTGGCGGTCTCGGCCATAAAATGCACGCCCGCGAGCACGATGATTTCGGCATCGACTGTCATCGCCTTGCGGGCCAGCGCCAGGCTGTCGCCGACGATGTCAGCCACGCAGTGAAAAATCTCCGGCGTCTGGTAGTTATGCGCCAGGATGACCGCATTGCGCTGTCGCTTCAGATTCAGGATTGCGTCGATATCCTCGACGAAGACCGACCACTCGATCGGTGGGATAACGCGCCGAACGCGGTCGTACAGTGAGGCGCTCGAAGGCAGGACGGCACTCATCGAGCCTCCAGTTATAGTCCATCTGATTATAAGATATATATAATCGTTGTGACTATAAGGGGTGTCAAGCCCGTGCGAGCGGTAATTTTGTGCCGGCCACAGGCCTCTCGTCGAGAATAGTATGGTGGAAGCGGTAGAGCTGCGCAGGCCGGCCGCCGGTCTCGGCGGTCGTCGCCCCGGTCTTCTCAACCAGTTCCTGCTGCTCTATGAGCCGGCGAAAGTTCGGCTTGTTGATGAGCCTGCCGGAGAGCGCCTCCACAGTTCGCTGTAGCTGCAAAAGCGTGAAGAGCGGCGGCATCAGTTCGAACACAACAGGCCGGTATTTAATTTTGGAGCGCAGTCGTGCAATAGCCGTTGCCAGAATGCGGCGGTGATCGGCGATCATCGATCTGCCCGGCACGGAAGGGAGGATGGCCGAAACTCCGCCGCGCTTTGCTTCCTCCACCAGGGCGGCTTCGTAGAGCAGCTCGTAGCGCTGCAGCGCGAGTTCTTCGTTCCATGCCCGGCCGTCCAAGGCAAAGGCAACCGCCGCTCGCCGTCGGCGATCGAAGCGCGTCGCGCCGTCGTCCGCGCCGTCCGCCCATTCGATAAGGCGCGGCCGCAATTCTTCCAGCACTATCGGGGGCCTGCCGGACCGATGATCCTCCCACGGGAAATAGTCGTACCAGCTGGCCCAACTGCGCCTGCCCGAGGCGCCCGCATCTTCTTCGCGGGTGAGTGCGAGATAGCTGATCGAGATCACGCGCTGGTTGGCGCCGACCCGATCGCGATCGGCAAAGGTGTAGAGCTGCTCGATATAACCGAGAGGCTGACCGGTCTGCAGTTCCACCCATGCCCTAAGCCCCGACTGGAGCGAACGATGAGCGAGCTCAAACGGGCCCGAGGGAAGAGCGGCCCCCTGTTCGATGGTCAGAACACATGGTCCAGCGTCGTTCACGGCGACCACGACTGCGATCAGGTCGGCGTTGACATTGTTGGTCTTGCCTATGGTTCTGCCTTTCCTTGGTCCTTTGGCCTGATCCATGGTTCCTGAGCCACTTGGGTTAGACCTCCGCGCGAACTGTCTAAACCGATTTAGTTCTGTTCTTTATCATACCAATCGTCGCGTCAACACCACGCGCTGTGGCGACTTTACCTCTTCGAACCTGCACAAAAATATGCCAAACGCGACACTCGCCGTGGGTGACGCTGGGTGAGGAGAGACGTCGATTGAGCGTCGGAGGTATCGTAAAAGGCGATCACGCCGCCGGATATGCGTGCGCGAAAGGCAGCACGGCGCTTATCTGCCTGACGACCTACACCACTCCGGTAAGGTTGGTTGACGGCGTACTGTTCTCCGTTTCAATGGCGAGACATCCGGCACGGGGCCAGCGGAGCGACATGGCCATCGGACCGACCATGACGGCGCTGCGTTTGCGCCAACTTGACTGGGATACCAAGCGCCGTGCGGTCGAGCGGGCCGTGGATTGCGGCCGGCGCCAACAGGAGGGCTGCAACGCCTCACCGACGGAGGTCCGAGCCGTACCAATCAACGCTAATTTGTCCCAGCTATTCGCCTCGCGCGCTATCTCGCGGCCCCGCTTGAAGTCCGACAGCAGGTTCAGAGATTCTTGATCTCGATACCGTATTTCCTCAGCGCGTAACCAATCTGGCGCGGCGTCAGTCCAAGCAGGCGCGCTGCCTTTGCCTGTACCCAGCCGGATCTTTCCATGGCCGCGATGAGACGCTCGCGATCGGTCATCTTCGCGTCGCTTACGAGGCCTAGCCGAACAGGCGCTGGCAGTGCCTGCTCGCTGTCGTCATGCGGGACCCCAATTGCGGCCGAAGCAAAAGCACCAGACGATTGCATAGCCGGGTTCAGTGGCGATGGTGCGATCGGCTCCGATTTCGGCGAAGTCTCCTTAGACGCGTGCTTCCATAACATCGCGGAAAGGCATCGGCCGTGTGAGCAGTCAAAGTCGCTTCTGACGATTGACGTTCCCGCTGCGAGGGTCGCTGTCCGCTGCACGCAATTTTCAAGCTCGCGGACATTTCCGGGAAAAGCACAGTTCATCAGCACTTCAGTCGCACTCGCATCGAAGACCATCATACGGCCGTTCTCGTTGTTGAAATTCTTGAGAAACTCAGCGGCAAGGAGCGGAATATCACCGCGCCTTTCGCGCAATGGCGGCACCAGCAGGGGAACAACGCTGATGCGATAATAAAGGTCGGCGCGAAACTCGTTCCTTGCAACCGCGTCTTCCAGGTTCCTGTTCGTGGCGGCAATCACGCGAACGTCGACCTTAATCGTCTGGTTGCTGCCGACGCGCTCGAACTCCTGCTCCTGCAGCACGCGCAGCAGCTTTGCCTGGAACGAGGCCGAAATCTCACCGATCTCGTCCAGAAACAACGTTCCCTTGTCGGCGAGCTCAAAGCGCCCCTTGCGCGAGTTGAATGCACTGGTAAAGGCCCCCTTTTCGTGACCGAACAGTTCGGATTCCAGGACTGTCTCAGGGAGCGCTGCGCAATTGAGCTTGATGAACGGCCGCTTGGCGCGTCCCGACATCTCGTGAACGGCCTTGGCGACCAGCTCCTTGCCGGTCCCCGATTCCCCGCGCAGCAAAACGGTGCTGTTGGACCTGGCTACTAACGCGACCTTCTCAAGCAGCCCGCGCAGCGCCGGGCTGTCGCCAATGATCCCCTTGACATGAGCCCGTTTGCCCTGATGCCCAGGCTGCTTGAGTTCGCCGAATCGCTTTTGCATCCGGATTTTCTCGGCCATCAGTCGCTCGCGGTCGGACGCGAACAGGCGATGCAGCTTCACTGTCTGTCCAACCAGATTAGCGATTGTGGTAAGGAGGCGCAGGTCGTAATCGAGGAGGGAGCCTGATTTGTTGTCCAGGATGCGGTCGATGGTCAGCGTGCCCACGACGTTCGCATCGACGCGAATGGGTACGCCGATGAACGACACTTTCATGTTGTCGGACGCCCCGAGCACGTCCTTGTCGGCGGCGTTGAAAGCCGGATCCAACGCTATGTTCTCGGCGACGAGCGCCATGCCCGTCGTTATGATCTGGTCGATCGCCGCCCGTGGCAGATGCTTGCGGTAGCGCTCATCGCTGCCTTCGCTCCAGCCGGCGCCGACGGTCATGTCCGGTATGCCGGCACCGTCGCAGAGCGAGATGATGCCGTGCCGCACCTGCACCAACGATGGCAGGAGGTCGACGACGTTGGCCAACGTGGCTTCCAGCCCAGAGGGAGCGGTGAGCGCTGTCGACGTTTCAAAGATGTCCGGCGCCCTCTCGTGCAACGGCACAATAGGGACCACATGATTCGTCTCGGACTTCGAATTGGACTTTTTCATTTTTGGAAGCGATATGCAGCGTGACGAGATCTGCCTGGCACTTTGCTCGCAGTTGCGAGTATCGTGTTGCATGTGATCATCATCTCGCGCCATGAAATCGATGCCCGAGGCAAGTGCGCCTATTGTCCAGCGCGTGGATGTCCTTGGCGAATCGCATTCGTCGGCGTCTTCGCTCCGCAGGCCGCTGCACAATCGACGAGTTTGCTCGCCTCGCCCTTGCACGCGGCGATTCATTGAAGCACGTAAAGGCGTTGATGAAGATAGTCGTGACGATTGATCCGTCGGCAAGACGGACGTCTGCAGCCGGCTTTTCGCGCGCAATGAAATTGCCATCGAGATGATAGCTAATGTCGATGCCAGTCAGGCCCGGGCCGCGAGCAAGTGCGGCCCTGGCAAGATGGGGCGGCGTCATGCGGTCGATCGCAAAGCGGAGCGATGCTTGACGCATGGCTTTCCTCTCTCTTCATGAAGTGCGGGTCGTCGTTCTCGGCTGACTGGCTTCCGCCGCGCAGCAATCATTCGTTGTTAAACGAGACCGGAATGAGGCAGGTGAGTCAATCAAACTCCCGCTGCTTTTCTTTCATGAATGAAAGGAAATTAGGCTCTCATGATAGTATTTTATCAGTTTTTCAGATGTTTTCCGGCAGATAGATCTCAAACGGCAGAAAAGTCTGCCCGAGCGTCTCCGAAGTGCCGACCTTGATGGCCTGGGCCATCAGCGTCATCAGTTCCTGGCAAAGCAGGCGCTGGGGCGTGGCGACCGACATCGTGATCATGCCATCTGCGAGTGCAGCCCGTGACTCCGGCGTGATCTCGTTAACGATCGCGACGAGACCCCGGCTTTCGCCTTCTTCACGGAGCGCGGAGATCGCTCCCTCCATACCTCCGCCGGCCACATAGAAGCCGGTGAGTTCGGGTTCCCGTTGCATGAGATCCAGCGTGGCCTCGTAGGTGATCTGCCGTGCCTCAAGGTTCACGAGCGGATCGAGCAGCTCGAATGCCGGTGCATTCTCACGGAAATAGGAGCGAAAGCCGACCTCCCGCAGCTCCTGCCCCTGAAAACGGTGGCTGCCGACAAAAACCGCCACCTTGCCCGGCCGTCTTGCGACCTTTGAAAGCATCCACGCTGTCGTCCGCCCGACCTTGCGGTTGTCGAGGCCGATATAACCCTCACGAACACCTTCGGCGAAATCGGAAAGCAGCGAGAAAACGGGGATGCCTTTTGCCTTGAGTTCTTGGACGGCTGCCGTGATCGCCGGATGGTCCGGCGCCACCATGGCGATCGCGTGGCAGCGCGCTCCGAATTCCTTGAGCAATGGAATAAGGTCGCATGGCATGTGCGACGGCGCGAATTCGATGAGCGAAGTGCCATGGAAGCACTTCGCCGCGTTGACCGCCGCTTCGACCTCACGCGCGAAGCCCTGGTAGAAGTGGTGAGTCGGTTTTCTCAAGATGAAGCCAAGCCGATATTGCGGCAGGTCCGGCTGCAGGCGCTGCTTGATAAGACCTGCGGCGTGATATCCGATGGCCTGTGCCGCCGCTAAGACCCGCTGCGCAGTCTCCTTCCGCACCGGATGACGGGCATTCAGAACTCGGTCAACGGTGGCAACACTAACCCCGGCTTCCCGGGCGATATCAGCAATTATGGGTCGCTTCGCCATTGTTCGAGTCTGATTAAACGACATCAAGAAGAAATCCGGCAAAGGTCGATTCAGTAAAATCTGTCATTCCTGCATTGATCCTGTTCGCTACCGAATTCTGGTCGTGGCATGGTGCGAGGTAGAAGCCGAAATGTAGAGCCTGGGCGAATTGTTCAGCCGTGCCGACGGCTCCGACCCAGCTCCGCGCCCGGTTCGACGAACCGTCGCAAACTTCGGAGGCATTAAGCGCATCATCGAGGGCTTGTGTGTCGTGACCGGTGCAAGACCTTCGCAAGGCGCAGATGATTTTGCACCCACTGCATTTCGGGATTGTTGATTTCATCGGCCCGCGAGAGTTTGTTTGGAACCCGCGGCCCGATCGTCCGGCGTTTGGGACCAGCCAGGCGATTCAACCGGCAGCGATGCTGCCGAGTTGCTCGGCGCGGGCGTTATCAGTGGCTGGCCGGTTGATGTCTCGGCAGGCTGGTGGCCGCAGAATGCAGCTTTCAATTGCGCCTGATCCAGTTCGCCTTCCCAGCGGGCGACGACGAGCGATGCCACCGCGTTACCGACCAAATTCGTCAGTGCCCTGCATTCCGACATGAAGCGATCGACGCCAAGGATCAGCGCCATTCCAGCAACGGGAACTGCCGGCACTACGGAGAGCGTAGCGGCCAACGTGACGAAGCCGGCACCTGTGACACCTGCTGCACCCTTGGAGGAAAGCATCGCGACGAGCAGCAGCAGGACCTGATCGCCAACTGACAAATCCGTATTCGTCGCCTGCGCGATGAAAAGGGCCGCGAGGGTCATGTAGATATTGGTGCCATCCAGATTGAAGGAATATCCGGTCGGGATAACCAGGCCCACGACCGAGCGCTTGGCGCCGGCCTTTTCCATTTTCTCCATGAGAGAGGGCAGCGCAGCCTCGGAGGAGGACGTTCCGAGGACCAGCAGCAGCTCTTCCTTTATGTAGCGGATAAGAGAAAAGATCGAGAAGCCATTGTAGCGACAGACTGCACCGAGAACCCCGAATACGAAGAGGAAGGCCGTGAGATAGAAGGTCCCGACCAGCATCGCAAGGTTGGCTACCGAACCGATGCCATATTTGCCAATCGTGAAGGCCATTGCTCCGAAAGCACCGATCGGCGCGGCTTTCATCAGGATGCCGACCAATTTGAAAACGGGTGCAGTGAGGTCCTGAAGGAAGGAAAGAACCGATTTGCCCGATTCTCCGACCATCGCCAGCGCGATGCCGAAGAGGACGGAGAAGAACAACACCTGTAGAATGTCGCCTTCCACAAAGGCGCCGACAATCGTGGTCGGGATCATGTTCATGAGGAAGCCGGTCACGGACTGCTCATGGGCCTTTGAGGCATAGCCATTGACGGCTTGGACGTCGAGCGAGGTCAGATCGATGTTGAGGCCGGCGCCAGGCTGAATGACATTGCCGACGATGAGGCCGACGATAAGCGCGAGCGTCGAGAAGGTGAAGAAATAGACCATCGCCTTGCCGGCAACACGGCCGACCTTCTGAAGATCGCTCATGCCGGCAATTCCAGTCGACACGGTCAGAAAGATAACGGGCGCGATGATCATCTTGACGAGCTTGATGAAGGCATCGCCGAGCGGCTTCAGGTTTTCTCCGATTTGCGGATAAAAATGGCCAACCGCAACGCCGAGGAGGATTGCGACAAGCACCTGCACGTAAGGCTTGGCAAAAAGGGTCTTGCGGGGTGCGCGCTTTACGCTTGGAGCCAGTGGGGTCAACATGTAAGTTTTCTCTCCCTGACCGGTTTGGGGCGGGCTGTTCCTCCCCGCGGCTTCTCCCATCGCGGCGCCCCGGTCGAACGCTGCTGCGTTGTTGACCGCAATAGCCGTGCCAAGCCAAGAGAGCGCGGAAATCGCCGGAGCCTCAGGTATCTTCAACAAATCGCGCAGCAAGATTGTGCGGTTTTCCGCACGGATCGCCTTCCCTTCTGGCGGAACCCCGCACTATGGTTCGTCAATGATCGGTTTTAAGAATACGATGGCAGAAGAAGAAGACATGGGTAATGGCGCCTTCCAGCGCGCCCCATTGGTCTTCCCTGGTAGATCCGGCGGTCGATCTCTCTGGCTTGTGATTTTGCTTGCAATTCTTGGTGCGGCGCTCTGTTTCGTCGTCTTTGCAACGGGACGCATCGCCGGCACCAGAGCAGAGTATGCCCTACGCGACCGTGCTCTTGCCGCGTTCCCACTTGCAGCCGACAGTTTGAAAGGAGAGATCGAGAAGCAGCGAATGATTCCGCTGGTTCTGGCACGCGACGGTGCCGTTCAGGAGATGCTTCGCAGTCCGAGCACTGCCAACGAAGCCGCGCTTGATGAGAAGCTTCGCGCCATCGCGCGCGACGCCGGCTCTTCTATACTCTACATCATTAATCCTGAGGGCGTAGCGGTTGCTGCGAGCAACGCCGGCGAGCCGACCAGTTTCGTCGGCAGCGATTACCGCTTTCGCCACTACTTCACCGAGGCGATGGCGGATGGGGCGGCTATGCAATATGCGCTCGGCACGGTTAGCGCGCGCCCTGGTCTCTATCTGTCGAGCCGGGTCGATGGGCCGGAGGGGCCGCTCGGTGTGGTTGTGGTGAAGGTGGAGCTCGACCGCGTCGAGTCGCGTTGGCTGGAGAGCGGCTTCGTGGTCTTCACGACCGATGAGCGAGGCGTGGTTCTTGCCACGAGCGTGCCCCAATGGCGTTTTGGCGCTCTCTCACCGCTTTCCGCAAAGGAGAAGCAAACCGCTCGCGATCGTCTGCAGCTACCGGGCGTGACTTTCGAGCCGGTGCCGCTTTCCCGCCGCGGCGACAACCTGGTCACCGCAACTCCTGAGAGTCGATCAGCCGGTTTCGTTGCGGTTTCGCAGGATCTCGGCAAAGCAGTTCCGGGCTGGCGCATGTCGTTGCTCATCCCCGCCGACACCGAGATCTCCTCGGCGGTCATGACAGCCCGCGTGACAACGCTGCTTGCCCTCGTTCTCGTTGGATTCGTCATTTTCATCATTGTTCGACGGCGGCGGGCGGCCCGGCAGCGGCAAGAAGTGCTTGTGTTGCTGAATGCGGAACTGGAGCATCGCGTCGAACTGCGCACGGCGGAGCTCCAGAGCTCGAACGCAGCGCTCGCCGGTGAGATCGCCGAGCGAGAGAACGCTGAAGCAAGAGTGCGTCGCCTGCGCGACGAACTCGCCCAGGCGAACCGCTTGTCAATCCTGGGACAGATAACGGCCGGGGTCGCCCACGAGATCAACCAGCCGGTCGCCGCAATCCGCACCTATGCTGAAAATGCCGCGCGTCTTCTAGGGATCGGCCGGTCGCAAGAAACCGCCGAGAATCTGACCTCGATCGTCGCCATGACCGGCAGGATCGGCACGATCACTGAAACGCTAAGGTCCTTTTCCCGCCGCGCCAGCGGATCGATGGGACCGATACTGGCGGACGACGCGATCGACGGCGCTCTGTCGCTTCTTTCAGGCCGAATTCGCGATTCCGGGGTGACGATTGAACGGAAGCGGATCGATCCGTCTCCAATTGTCATGGCAAGCCGCATGCGACTGGAGCAGATACTCGTCAACCTTCTCCAGAACGCGCTTGACGCTCTGAAGGATCAACCGGAGCCCCGCGTCGAGATAGCGCTCGCCGAAAACGGGGAAATGGTCGCTATTTCCCTTCGGGACAACGGCCCCGGCCTTGCCCCCGACATTCGCAGGAGCCTCTTCATGCCGTTCGTTACCAACAAGGAAAAGGGTCTCGGTCTTGGCCTGGTCATTTCGCAAGAGATCGCACGTGAGCTCGGCGGCTCGTTGCGGCATGATGATGCCGGCCACGGGAGAGGGACTTCCTTCACGGTCGAGCTGAGGCGAGCGGCATGAGTGCTGAATCAGGACCGGTCATTTTTATCGACGATGACGAGGATGTGCTTCGCGCAGCCACGCAGATGCTGAAGCTTGCCTCGTTCTCACCGAGCGTGTTCGGTTCGGCCGAGGCCGCACTCGCCAGAATCGACGGGAACTTCGATGGCCCTGTCGTGAGTGACATCCGTATGCCCGGGCTGAACGGACTTCAGCTCTTCGAGCGAGTGAAGGCGATCGACCCGGAAATTCCGGTTGTCCTGATCACCGGGCATGCCGACGTCGAGCTGGCCGTTGCCGCCATCAAGGATGGCGCCTACGATTTCATCTCGAAGCCATATGCGAACGACCGGCTTCTCGTGACGCTGCATCGCGCTTCGGAAAAACGGCGCCTGGTCCTGGAAAACAGACGTCTTAGGGATGCGGTTGTCCGATCTGCGGGCGATATCCCGCTGATCGGGGAGGCACCGACCATGATTCGATTGCGCGAAACTCTCCGCCAGATCGCCGATACCGATGTGGATGTCCTTGTGGAAGGCGAGACGGGCACGGGCAAGGAGGTGGTCGCGGATCTGCTTCACCGCTGGAGCAGACGACGCACGAAGCCCTTCGTTGCCCTGAATTGTGGAGCGCTGCCCGAAAGCGTCATCGATAGCGAACTTTTCGGGCACGAGGCAGGCGCCTTTACTGGCGCGCAGAGGCGCAGGACCGGTCGCATCGAGCATTCGAACGGAGGGACGCTCTTCCTCGACGAAATCGAGTCGATGCCGCCAGCACTCCAGGTGAAGCTTCTGAGGGTGCTTGAGACCCGGCAGATCACGCCGCTTGGCACGAACGAAACCCGCAGCATCGACCTTCGTGTCGTGTCGGCTACCAAGGCCGATCTCGGCGATCCGGCCGCCCGCGGAGATTTCCGGGAAGACCTTTATTTCCGGCTGAATGTGGTGACGCTCCGCATCCCGCCGCTTCGCGAAAGGCGCGAAGACATCCCGATGCTCTTTGGGCATTTCCTGGAACGCGCCTCCAAACGCTTCAGCAGGCCAGTTCCGGACATCAGCGCTGGCGTGCGCGATCGCCTCGTGAGCCACAATTGGCCCGGCAATGTCCGTGAACTCGTGCATTTCGCCGATCGCGTTGCATTGGGACTTGAAAGGCTGGGCACGCCCATTGCATCAGGTCGAAAGGAACAAGCGGTATCAAGCCTCCACTTGTCCGAGAAGGTCAGCCTTTATGAGGCGACTATCATCCGCGATGCCTTGCAGGAATGCGGCGGCGACGTGAGGCGCACGATCGAAGTCCTGGGAGTTCCCCGCAAGACCTTCTACGACAAGCTGAAACGACATGGGATAGACACGGCCGATTATCGAAAAACCGCCATTGGCTGAAGCCTTCTTGCTTGCATGTCGCGGAAAAGAAATTTCGCCATTCTCGTCCGACTCAAAGGATGCACTATGGGCTAGGTGAAGCGAGCCTGAGGTCGCTTTCGGAGCGCTATGGCATCAACCCCAAGACGGTCGCGAAGTGGAGAAGCGGAATTCGACCGCGATCTGTCCACCGGCTCCAGGGAGTCGACAGTTCTGTCTGTCGAGGAAAACCGTTGTTGTGGCCTTCCGCCGCAACAAGGCTGCTGCCGCTCGACGATTGCCTCTACGCGTTGCAGCCGACGTCACGCATCTGACGCGCTCCCACCGCTGCCTGCAGGCAAGCATCGGCCGATTGCCAGATGTCGACGGCGACAGGCCGGCGAGAAGAGTCAAGAGAATGAACCGGACCATCAAGACGCAACCGTCAAGCGCTTCCACTACGACGATCGCGACCAACTGCGTCGGCATCTTGCCGACTTCGTCGCGGCCTACAATTTCCGGCCGCAAGCTGAAGACCCTCAAGGGCCTCACGCCCTGCGAGTTCATCTGGAAGGCATGGGCTTCCCAGCCCGAGCGTTCACTTTCAATCCGCTCCAGCAAATGCCGGGACAAAACATTTAGCAAATGGCGGATGAGGTGCACGATGCAAGTTAGCACGTCGCCTGGGGAAAGGTGCGCCGATCGCCTCCCTCTTGGCCAACCAGTTCCAGCTTGCCGTCTTACCAGGCCCCCGCCAATCTCGTTGCGTTGTTGTTTAGCGTTGCAACAGATCCTTCAAAGAAATTCATGGAATCGTTGCGAGCGCAAATCGCTGTCAATGGTACGCTCATCACAACTTTCGAGATCAGTGGCGGCAGAAATCTGGTGTCGTTTTATGTTCCGCCGCCAAACAGCATTTGCGAAGAGCGCGAAATGACAAAGCCAGCAGGACGAGGGTACCAGCCATGCGCACATCGATTACACCCAAGTCGCCCGCGATACGATACTCGATATTGGCGATGCCATCGGCTTTGATGGTCGAAATTGCGCCGTCGTTCTGGCTCTCACCGGGCAGTCGCCCGACACCAGCCAGGGCGTTGATGAAGGACGATGGCAGGATCTCGAGCAAGGGCGGGATCAGGGCTCATGTTTGGATTCGCATGTTTTCGATCTCCGACCGAAAGGCATCATCGAGATGCTTGATCTCGTACGCCCGATATACCGCAACACGGCGACATACGGACACTTCGGCCGTGAAGAGCCTGAGTTCACCTGGGAGAAGACGGACAGAGCCGACGACTTGCCGCGTGGGGCAGGACCGGCAGCTGCGTGAGCGCCGCTGGATCAAGCGCATGCGGCAACCCTTTTCAACTCGCTAGGCCCGCGCCCGCCGCGGCAGGCGCTTCGACATCATGCTGACGGCTGTGTGATCGACACGGGCGGTTACCGGAAAGGCGACAAAAAAGTGCGTTACGACATCGTTATCATCGGAGGAGCCATCGTCGGCTCTTCGATCGCCTACTATCTGCGCGAGGAAGGGTTTTCCGGCTCGATCGCGCTGATCGAGCGCGATCCGCAGTTCGCGCACGCGGCAACGACGTTGTCCTGCGCCTCCATTCGCCAGCAATTCTCGATCCCGCAGAACATCCGCCTGTCGCAGTTCACCATGAAACTGTTCCGGCGGCTGAAGGAAGAATTCGGCGCGGACGCCGACATCGGTTTTCGCGAGGGCGGCTTTCTCATTCTCGCTGGCAAGAACGGGCTGCCGATCCTGAATGCCAACCACGAAGCGCAGGTCGCCGAGGGCGCCGACATCGTGCTCGAGGATGCCGAGCAGTTGACCCAGCGCTTCGCCTGGCTGTCGACCGAAGGCATTTCTGCCGGCGCCTATGGCCGCAGCGGCGAAGGCTGGTTCGACGCGCATGCGATGCTGACGCTGTTCCGCAAGGCGCTGCGCGGCAAGAACGTGGACTTTATGACCGCCTCGGTCATCGGCATCGAGCGGCAGGGCCACCGTGTCACCAGCGTCAGGCTCGACAATGGCGAGACGATCGAAGCAGGCACCGTCCTCAATGCCGCCGGGCCGAATGCCGGCAAGGTCGCCGCTCTCGCCGGGCTGGCGCTGCCGGTCGAGCCGCGCAAGCGCAATGTCTTCGTCTTCGAGGCGCGCGAAAAATATGCCGACATGCCGCTGCTGGTCGATCCCTCCGGCATCTATGTCAGGCCGGAAGGCCCGGTCTATCTCACTGGCGGCGCCGAACCGGAAGAAGGCGACGGCCCGGCCGACCCCCAGGATTTCGAGGTCGACTGGCCGCTGTTCGAAGAGGTGATTTGGCCGGTGCTGGCGACCCGCATTCCGGCCTTCGAGGCCATCAAGCCTACCCGCGCCTGGGCCGGGCACTACGATTACAACACGCTCGACCAGAACGCAGTCATCGGCCCGCATCCGCAGGTTAAGAATTTCCTCTTCGCCAACGGTTTTTCAGGCCACGGTCTGCAGCAGGCCCCGGCGGTCGGCAAGGCGCTGGCCGAGCTTCTCGTGCATGGCGGCTACCGCACGGTCGATTGCTCCGCGTTTGGGTACATCCGTGTCGCCGAAGGGCGGGCGTTTAGGGAATTGAATGTGATCTAGCAACAACGGCGCCGCGACGGTCTCCTTTGGTGCCGGCGGGACAGAGGGGCGCGAAGGTTCGCGACAGGCGGTGCCGCGGTACAAAGGCCTTGATGTTTAGCTTGCCCTGTTCGGTTGGGATCTCCGCAATATCAATGTGGAAGAAGCCGATGCTTGCGCTGCAGACATCGGTGCAATGAAGAGCGCGTCAGATGCGGGATCGTCGGCTGCAAGGCCGTAGAGGCAATCGTCCAGCGGCAGCAGTGTGTTGCGGCGGAAGGCCACAACAACGGTCCTCTTCTACGGCAGACAGAACCTTCGATCTCGGCTCCCTGGGGCCGGTGGGCAGATCGGCGGTCGAACTCCGCTCCTCCACTTCGCGACCGTCTTGGGGTTGATGGCATAGCGCTTCGAAAGCGAGCTCAGGCTCGCTTACAGCTCGACGCATCGCCTCTTTCTTTGTGGCGCTCCCATGCAGAACCTGGCCCAGTCGAAGCTTCGTGGCCGCGGCCCGCGCTCATGGCCGGCTTACTTAGGTCGATGCTGCGTGCCGTCACCGTGAGGTTCCGCTGGGGTTAGCGGTGCGTCGAGCACAGCGAGAGGGTTCACAGCCAACGCTCTGGAACCCATGTCACTAGCCATCCATGGCGTGGATGCGTTTCATCGAAACAGACGATTTTACCGATGTTACGGCACGATGCATAGAAAGAATTCAAGAATGTAGCAGCCTTAAGGAAAGTGGTTGATGTTTGCGTTGGCTCCGAAGAGCATTTTCTGGTCTGCGCGGAAGACCAGCCCAGGCGCGCGTCCATCGCGGCCAGGCACTTCCGCGACAGACGCAAGCTACATCGCATTGGCACAGCACGACAATCTTCCCCGAATTGCGCAGGCGCTTGCCTCAAACGCAGCAGCAAAGCTGAGGCTTGTGGTGTTCTGGAGAGAGGCAATTTAGATGCTTGTTGATCGCTCAAGGAACGATCGGTTCGTTGTTTCTCGACGGCGCACGGGTCTCGGTGATTGCCTGTGGTCTCTCGCGTCGGCTTGGGACTACGCACATCGGACGGGACGAGCTTTAGCAATAGATTGGCGCGGCTCTTGTTACCTTGACAACCCGTTTGCGAATGCCTTTCCAGCTTTCTTCAAGCCAATTGAGGATATCGGTGGTGTACGGGTCATTTGCGATGACCAGATCAACCACGTCTCATTCCCTGGTCCCTTCTTCCCGTCGTGGTGGAACAAGCCATCCATCGACTGCGTGTACCGTCCGGATGAACAGATTTTCCAAGAACGTGACGAGCTTAACGATCTTTTCCAGGCCCAAGATGATTGTGAAGCCAACACGGTAGTGTGTGATGCTTGCTTGATGTGGCGCTGCGATGAAAAGGCCGAGCGAACCATATTTAGGAGCATCACACCGAGGGTCGAAATTGAGGATCGCATTGAAGCGCTCTACCAGGAACATTTTGACGGGCACAGCATAATTGGAGTCCATGTCCGCCACGGCAACGGCGAAGATATTATGGATCACGCACCTTACTGGGCTGATCCGACGGTTGCCTTAGAGCAGGTATGCACTGCCATTCGTATGGCCAAGGCGCAACCGCATTCAAGACCTGTAAGGGTGTTCTTGTGTACAGACAGCGCCAAGGTTGTTGATCACCTGTCGGGCGTATTTCCCGAACTTTTCACCGTCCCAAAACGCTTCCAGGCGGATCAGGCCGGCCCCTTACACAGTGCAGCACTGGGCACCGACGGGGGGTTTTCCGCGCTCGTTGAGATGTATCTCCTCGGTCGATGCGACACTGTTATTCGCTTTCCTCCGACTAGCGCCTTCACCCGCTACGCCCGCCTCTTCGTGCCACGAATTGTCGAATTCGATTTGAATGACCCGCGTCGTTTGATCTTGATCGACAACACTTTCGAACGTTCCCCGGCTCCATGAAAGGCTGGCATCCCGATCGAACTCTCCCTTGCCTTCGCGCAGAGGCCCCCGTTCGCCTGCCCAATACGCCCCTTTCTCGCCACGCAATCCCGCCGCAGGCGAGCGTTTTCATGGGCGCGTCAAAATCAAAAGGATTCAAGCTTGTCAAAGAGAAAAGTAGCTTTAATCACCGGGGTTACGGGACAAGACGGTTCCTACCTCGCAGAATTGCTTTTAGAAAAGGGCTATTCTGTGCATGGGATAAAGAGACGATCGTCTCTTTTTAATACGGGCCGTATAGACCATCTCTATCATGACCCTCATGAAAGTGGCGTTGATCTTACACTTCACCACGGGGACTTGACAGACTCGTCGAGCCTTACGCGCGTCATCCAACTGGTTCAGCCGGACGAAATTTACAATTTGGCAGCTCAGAGCCACGTTGCAGTCTCCTTTGAAGAACCAGAATACACCGCGAACTCCGATGCCTTGGGTGCGCTGCGTATCCTCGAGGCAATTCGGATCCTGGGGCTCGTCAAGCATACGCGCTACTACCAAGCCTCGACGTCTGAGCTCTACGGGCTGGTGCGGGAAACGCCACAGACCGAGACGACACCGTTCTACCCCCGGTCCCCCTACGCTGTTGCCAAATTGTATGCTCACTGGATCACCGTAAATTATCGAGAATCTTACAATTTGTATGCATGTAACGGCATTTTATTTAATCATGAGTCACCTACGCGCGGAGAAACATTTGTAACTCGCAAAATCACGCGCGCCTTGACTCGGATTAAGCTTGGAATGCAACGCACTCTATTCCTCGGCAACCTTAATGCGCGTCGCGATTGGGGGCACGCTCGAGACTACGTCCAGATGCAGTGGTTGATGCTGCAGCAGCAGCAACCTGAAGACTTTGTGATCGCTAGCGGTGAGCAACATTCGGTGCGCGAATTCGTCACCGTCGCGGCCGCTGAACTCGGCATCGATGTTCGTTGGGTGGGGGAAGGGGTCGACGAAGAGGGGTACGATGCAAAGACGGGAGCTCTGATCGTAAAAGTAGATCCCCGCTATTTTCGTCCTGCAGAAGTCGAGACACTTCTCGGCGATGCCCGCAAGGCGAAAGAAAAACTTGGGTGGGAGCCCAAAATCTCCTTCATCGAATTGGTTAGGGAGATGGTTCGGGAAGATTTGCGCATGGCGGAGCGTGAAGCAGTGCTGATGAATCAGGGTTATTATTCACACAGTCCACGAGAGTTATGCTGACAACGGCGGCGCCATGCGGGGTTGTTGTCAGTGCTATGGTGGCCTTCTTAAGGAGCGCCCAGAGCGTTAACAATGGAAAACAAAAAGATGAAGAAAGTCTATGTGGCAGGCCATCGCGGCCTTGTTGGATCGGCCACGATGAGAGCCCTCGAGGCGTTAGGATCCTATGAGATAATAACACGTACTCACGACGAACTGGATCTATTTGACCGGAGCGAGACGCGCAGGTTCTTCATGTCGCAGCGGCCAGATTACGTCGTTATGTGCGCCGCGAAGGTTGGTGGTATACTGGCGAACGCCAGCTCCCCTGTCGATTTCCTTCATAACAACCTCGCGATTCAAGTCAGTGTTTTTGATGCCGCTTACGCTTCCGGCGTCGAACGGATGATTTTTCTTGGCTCCTCGTGTATCTATCCACGCGACTGTCCGCAGCCGATACGGGAGGAATACCTTCTCACCGGTCCGCTTGAAGCGACGAATCGTCCCTACGCTTTGGCAAAAATCGCAGGTGTCGAATCGTGCTGGTCTTTCAACCGGCAGTACAAGGCGCGCTATCTCGCGTTGATGCCGACCAATTTATATGGTCCCGGCGATAATTATCACCCCGAAAATTGTCACGTTCTGCCTGCTCTGATACGCCGCTTTCATCAAGCTAAAATGAACGGCGACTCCTCTGTGGGGGTCTGGGGATCCGGAAATCCTCGGCGAGAGTTTATGTATTCGTCGGATGTAGGCGATGCCATTGCGTTCCTGCTTGGCCTGCCAGATTCGGATTTTGACGCCTTGACAGCCCCCGACACTGCGCCCCTGATTAATGTTGGCGTTGGTGAGGACGTCACAATTCGCGAGGTGGCGGAACTCGTCAAGGCGGCGGTCTGCTGGGAGGGCAATTTGGTGTTCGACACGACGAAGCCAGACGGTACTCCGCGCAAGCTACTGGACGTAACGCGCTTGCGTAACCTTGGCTGGAAAGCCAAAACGTCCCTTGGTGCCGGGTTGCAAGCGACGTATGAGGATTTTCTTCGCCTTCATGCGGCTTGATGTGGAAGCGCGCATCCAGGTTGGACTGCATGTCCGACCGGGTGCAAGCTCGCCCAGTCCGGCCAAACAGATGAGAGGGACGCATACATCTCGAGGCGGCCGCAATAGTGGCCTGTGCTGACTTTGCAGACCGGACCTCTCTGCGACCGGCGATGCAGAGGATCACCCAGAAGCTTGCCCAAGCCAAATGGGAAGGGGAAGGCCGCATAACTGGCCGCACCTGGAACGGCTGTGCGTGAGCGCCGTCAACTCAAGCCGCCAGTTAGAACTGCTCGACCTCGCGGGAGCCGCTGCTTACGAAGCTGGCATCGACAGGAAAGCCAACCAGGCCCGCATCATGCCTCGAGGCAGGCCTTATCCAAGGCGGTGCATGCGGAAATGGCGGGCGTCGACGTATGCTTTTCAACTCGCGCTTAGCCGCAGGCGGGATCGTGTCCCCCTGCGTGGTGGAGCTGGCGGCATTGGTCGCCGTGCTCTCCGGCATGGGCCGGGCTGATCGGATTGGTTCAGTCTGCGTTGTTAGCGCCGAACTCACTCGCCTCAAGGTCATGGCGCCACAAGCGCGGATTCGCGGCGCCGTGGTGCGGGCGTTACAACTCATGCAGCAGCGGGTCTCGTTGATGGCGAAGCGGGCTGCCCTGAACCAATCGCTCGCGTCTGCGGCGCGCCAAGCTGTCGCGCAACGCGATCATCCTGACGCTCTGGGATGGCAGTGGCAGGTGACCGCCTATATGGCAGTGGCAGGTGACCGCCTATGCGGTGAGCACGCTTGGCCTTAGCTCGATTGGCATCGACCCCAACCGGCCCTGGTCATCGCGCCGTGCCACAGCTTTTACCGCCAAGTGAAGCCGATCAGCTGCGACCGCTCGCCGCGACAACCCTGGCGCCAGACTATGCTCTGCTCGGCTGGTTCGAGCCCGTCGCCGCTGTGTTCATCCGCAGCATCGAATGCCATATCCGCTGCAGCCTCGAATGCAATAACCGTCGTAGCTTTTCAGAGTGCCTCTCGGAGTTGTTGAAAAACCCGGAAGTCAATTGCCCGTTTTACCTTTTCGGCAATGTTGAGGTGTCTGAGAATGGCTCAAACGATACCCCGTTTGGCTTCATGCAATGTCTCGCCCAGTCCGACGAGACGGGCTGCGGCCTGACCCGTCGGCATGTCAATGACCGTGATTGCGCTTGCCGCAAGGAAACGACGCTCGTTCTTGGTCAGCGTCGCTGTATCGATTGCCGCAAAATGTGGGCCATTGGAGCGCTTCATGATCTGCCGGGCATAGGTGCGCAGCATCTGATCGTTGAAGCGGCAGCCGATGAAGAAAACACCACGACTAGCTCGCCGTTCCTTCACCAGGTCAGGGATCGGCGTCTGGATGTCGATTTCGCTCAGCACTTCAACGTAGTCGGAATCTGCGACGAGGAAGTTTGCGGCCGGCCTGGCACCGCCGTGAGGGGCGTAGAGAACCGTCTTCGCCGCTGGTGCGGATTCGAGTAATATCCCGGACAAATCGTAGGCTTTCGTCCAAATGTCACCGATCTCGTGCGCCCGTGTTACGCCCTGTATTTCGACGACGTCCGTTCGGCGGGTCTGTATTAGAGCCGCGCGCATGGCACCGTCGTACCAGCTGTCGACGATCACGGAGAGCGGCAGCGTTGCAAGCCAGGCATGCAAGATGGTCGGCACCACCGGGGCCGCGAATATTTCGGCCATCCAAACTTGAAGCGTCCGGCGGTGCCGGCGCTGTTCGATATACTGCGCTACCGACCACATGTTGGTGCGAATCTTCGAAGGGGCTGGCGCGCGCTTGTTGAGCGCTGCGGCAACGGCTTCGGGGGTATGCGGTACGGGCGGTCCCGCGGAGCGGATCTCAAGCAGACCCGGGCCGAGATAGGGAATGACCTGATCGGCCGCGAGCCCTTTCTTCAAAAGGTCAAGCTGCCTTTCGGCAAAACTGTCCCGAATGACGACGAGATGGCCCGAGGTCATTGTGTTCATGCTCGTATCCCTTTGCCGCTCTCTTTGTGTCAACCCGAAGGTCAGTCCTCGTCGGAAATCTTCCTTGCTTCCACGGTAATCGGCAAAGGCGTATCGCGCGGAAGGTCGGGCAGGACTAGCCGCCAGCCGTTCTTCAGCGTCACGGCGCCACCCCATAAGTGTTCGTTGTCGACCTTGATGATCGGCTCTTCGAGATCCTTTTTGGGAATATATGCCGACAAGCCAGCACGGGTCCTGCGGATCATTACCCTCATCGGGCCGTTCCTTCGTCAAACCCAGCACCGATTTCGGCACTGGAAGGAGTCCGGGCCGTCTCAAGGCTCATGAGTTCACGCGCACGCATGCCGACGACGGTGCCGCGATCGACCCATTCGACCGCATAGATGTAGAACTGCTGGAGAAAGGTGCCGATGTCGCGCACATAGCCCTCGTCGCCTTTGCGCACCAGATTTTCACCGATCTCCTTGCCCGGATAGGTGCCGTCATTTTTTATGTGGCGTGTGGCGCGGACCCGCTCACCCGGCATGAATCGCGGGGGTGTACGGATTTCGATGTCCTGTTCGCGTCCGAGGCTCATGGCCGTTCCTTTCTCTCGGCTGCAGCTTTCCAACAGGAGGTCGATGGTCCTGCGGAGGCGCCTCGACCGTGTCAGTAGCCGAAATGGAGGTCAGGCAGGGACGCAAGTCTTCGACACCGGACATACCGAGGCGCATTGCTGCGTTTCGAAGGTCCCCTCGCATTCGGTGCACTTTTTCGGATCGATCACGTAGGTCTCGCCCTTGAACTTAATCGCGCCCGAAGGGCATTCAAACTCACAGGCACCGCACTGGGTGCATTGGGAAGCGATGATCTTAAAGGCCATTTTCAACTCCGGTTCGGTTAGAATGAGGCGGCTCAGGCCGTCGCAGCCAGTGGCTCACTCCCAAACTCGGCGGCGTAAAGCGCGCCGATCGCGGTCTCGATGTAGTCATACCCGTAAGCCTCCGTTGCTCGGATCCCACCTTCCTTGAGACGATCCTCGGGGCAATTTCCAATTCTCGCGCACAGCACGATGTCTACGCCTTCGAGCGTAGAGATGACGCCGTCGAGGCTCTTGTCCTCGGCCCGGCCGCCGAGGCAATACTGTTCGACCTTGCGATGACCGACGAAACTGATCCCTTTCGGAGAGGCCTCATAAACCTGGAATTCCTTCGCATGGCCGAAATGCTCGTTGATGCGGCCGCCACCCTTGGTCGCCACCGCTACCAGAAGCGATTTGCCGGAGCCTGCGGTCTTGACCATCCCGAGCGCCTCGCTCTTGGCCGCCAGGCGATCGCCCCGCTCGCGCGCGACCACTGCCCGATATGTCTCGCGCTTGCTGGCGTCGTACGTGACCTTGTCGGGAAGCCGGTCGAGCGTGAATTCCTGGCCACGATCCTCGCCGAGCAGGCCGACAGCATCGGCCCGGCACTGCCGGCAGTGGCGCATCAACTTGGCGCCGCCTTCGAGACGATCCTGAAGGGCCTTCAGCTCCATTGCCTTGGGGCCGCGCTGCCCACTCAGGCCGTAATGCGTACCGTGCGCCGGGTCGGAAATCAGCGGCATGACATTGTGCAGGAACGCGCCGCGCTCCTTGACCCATTTATTCACCTCGATCAGGTGCTCATCGTTTACGCCGGGGATCATTACCGAATTGATCTTGGTGAGGATGCCGCGCGCCGTCAGCATCTCCAGCCCCGACATCTGTCGTTCGTGCAGGATCGTGGCGGCCTCAACGCCGGTATAACGGCGGTTGCCATAGAAGATCCACGGATAGATCTTGGCACCGATCCGCGGGTCGACCATGTTGATGGTGATCGTCACGTGATCGACATTCATTTCGGCAAGCTCGGCGACGCGGTCTGGCAGCGCGAGCCCGTTGGTTGAGATGCACAGCTTGATGTCGCCGATTTCCTTGGCGACCCGTTGGAATGTCGCCTTTGTGTTCTTCCAGTCGTAACAGGCATCGCCCGGTCCGGCGATGCCAAGCACGGAAAGCTGCGGCACTTCGTTGGCAACCCCGATCACCTTGCGCAGCGCCTGGTCGGGCGTCAGCCTTTCCGAAACGACCCCAGGCCGGCTTTCGTTGGCGCAGTCATATTTGCGATTGCAGTAGTTGCATTGAATATTGCAGGCTGGGGCGACCGCCACATGCATGCGCGCGAAATAGTGGTGCGCTTCCTCTGAAAAGCAGGGATGATCCTTGATCTTCTCCCAGACGACCGAGTCCATCTCGTGCGGCTTCGCGGAGGAGCCGCAGGATGAAGATGCGCAGCCACCGGATTTCGCTCTCGCCGGCGACTGATCGAAGACTGTCGTGCCGGAAAGGCCCTGTAGCGAAATCATCGGTGCGGACATGGAGCGGCTCCGTGCGTGGTGTGAACATCGCACTTCAGAGCGCAAGAGATATGCCAACCCCAAAAGCGGTCTTATCCGTCATGTTGGCTTTTACGTCGGCCTTTTGTGTCCAATTGTGTCCGTTTCCTGCGACACGGTTTTGTCAGGTCGCCGACAACGGTCAAAAGCAACGCGAAAAGTGACGTCTTGTCTCAGTTACGCCCGGTGCGGGCAGCAACCGCGCCCCCACGTTTGATGTCATCAGGGACGTTTAGAACTTCTTCACTTCGATATGATGCCGGCGCAGAGCATAGCCGACCTGCCGCGGCGTGAGACCGAGGAAACGAGCCGCCTTGGCCTGAACCCAGCCGGCTTTCTCCATCGCATCGATCAGTCGGTCGCGTTCCGTCAGACGCTGGTTGATTGCTGGGCAAGCTGGATGGTTGGGGTCGCAGGTCTCGCCGGGCGATGCCTCATTCTGGGAGGGGCCGACTCGCATGGCAGGCAGCGGCGATCCAACCGGCATCATATTGCCACGTGCGAACTCGTCGACGGCATAGGCGCCGTGCGAACGGCCGACTCCTTTCCACAGAAGCGAAGAAAGGCACTGGCTGTTCTGGCAGGCGAAATCCGACGGAGTGATTGTCATTGAACGCGCAAGTGTGGCCGTCCGTCGCACACAATTCTCCAACTCACGCACGTTGCCAGGGAAATAGCATTGCGAGATCAGGTCAAGCGCCGACGGCGTGAAGGCAAGATCGCGATGGTTCTCCTTGTTGAATCTATCGAGGAGAGCTTTGGCAAGGCGTGGAATATCGCCCGGCCGCTCTCTGAGGGGAGGCAAGACTATTGGCACCACATTGATGCGGTAATAAAGGTCGGCCCTGAACTCTCCATTCCGGACAGCCATCTCGAGGTCCTTGTTGGTGGCGCATATGAGCCGCACGTCAACCTTTAGGGTCCTGGTGCCGCCCACTCGCTCAAGTTCTCCTTCCTGCAAGACGCGCAACAGCTTGGCTTGAAAGGCAGGCGAAATCTCGCCGATTTCATCAAGCAGCAGGGTTCCGCCATTCGCCAATTCGAACCGGCCGGCGCGCTGCAGGATAGCCCCGGTGAAGGCGCCCTTCTCGTGGCCAAAGAGCTCCGATTCCAAGACGCTTTCGGGCAATGCGGCGCAGTTCAATTTGACGAAGGATTTCTCCCTCCGATGCGAAAGCTTATGGATGGCCTGTGCAAAGAACTCCTTGCCGGTACCGCTTTCGCCTCGCAGAAGCACGGTGGAATTGGTCCTGGCCACGACCGAGACGATCTCCAGCACTTGCTTGAGTGCGGGACTTTCTCCGATGATTCCGTCGATCTTGACATGCGGATGTCGGGCCGGATGGGTCCTGTCCTCGTCGAGCGATTGCTCTGGTCTCGGTTGCTTCTCGATAAGTCGCTGACCAGCCGTGCTCAAAGTGCGATGCAGGCGGATGGTCCGGCCGACCAGATTGGCGACCATGGCCAGGAAACGTAAGTCCTCCTCGTAACGGAACTTGGTGGTACCGTTCCTGACCCGGTCGATCGACAGCGTCCCGAAGATCTTTTCCTCAGCCTTTAGCGGGACACCGATAAACGCAGTTGCGATCGTGCCGCTGGTCGATTGAGGATCGGCCTGAAACAGCTCCGACGTGCTTGTGTCTTGTATGACGATCGGCACTCCAGTAGCGACGATTTTGTCTATTACGGCCTGGGGTATGACACTGCCGATGGCTGACTGAGGCACAGCGCCGCCGGTAGTTGCGCTAATCTGCGGCTCTCCTTCAGCGTCCAGGACGACAATTGCGCCATGACGCATTTGCACAAACGAGGAGAGGATATTCGCGACATTGGCAAGCGTAATCTCCAGCCGGGTCGGGGCAGTCAGAATCTTCGATATCTCGTAGATTCCCCCGAGCAAGCTGTCCGCATTGCGCGCCGCTTCGACCGCAGGTTCAGGCGGGGTGTTCCGAGATACAATTTCACCGACCTGATCTGGAAGCATGTGAGCCATGCAAACACCTCAAGGGTTGTCCAAGGTGCTCCTCCCAGGCCCTTTTTTGTATTTTGAGTTCCAGAAACATAGTATTTTCAGCCTTTCGGCAATTGTGAACAATATTGGCGGTCTTGACCGCATTCCGAGCCTCTCGTTTCCCGCTCTTTGCGCCAGTCATCCGAACTTGAAGAGAACGCCGAAGCCGCCGCGCGGGTAATTCCACACGATCTCACCGCTGGCCTCGCACAGCACGCGACAGGTGCCGCATTCCATGCAGCCGTCGGAAGTGGTCTCCACCTGTCCCTTGTCGTTCAACTCATAGCATTTGGCCGGGCAGATGTGTGTCAGCGCGAGCAGGTTCGCGCTCGGCCTCTCGTGCGGTCGCACTTTGATATGCGGGCGGCCCGGATCGACCAGATAGCGGTTCTGATAAAGCTTCTCCTCGACACGTAACTTCGTCACGGCCATCGTCATCCTGTTTCTCCTTCAGCGCCAGGCGAGTGCCAGGCGGACCACATCGCTGATCAGCCCCCAGCGCGAACGCGCCTTGATGAAGGCAGCAGTGGTCGCCTTTTCCTTCTCGATTTTCGGGGTTCCGTCGACCCGCATGAAGTTCTGCGCGGCCTGCGACATCAACTGCGGGTAAGTCATGAAGAAATTGCGGGAATTGGTGTGTATCAGGGCCGGCATGTCCTTATATTTCATCAGGTCTTTGACTACGAAGGACTTGTCCAGCATGGTCTTGTAGAGGGCGAGGTTCCTCCTGATCATCGGCTGGTTGCGGCCCTTGATCTCAATGATTGCCTCGCCCGCGATGCGACCGGAAGTCATGGCAAGGTTCGAACCCTCGCGGTGAATAGCGTTGTTCAGTTGGGCGGCATCACCGACCGCCACCCAACCGTCGCCGAAGAGCTGCGGAATTGCCTTGTAGCCACCTTCGGGAATGAGATGCGCGGAATACTCCTTGACTTCCGAGCCCGCGATCAGCGGCCGGATCGAAGGATGGTTTTTGAAGTTGTCGAGGAGGACGTAAGGGCTCTCCATTGTCTGGGCGAAATCGGAGACGAGGCAGCCAATGCCGAGAGAGATCGACTCCTTGTTGGTGTAGAGGAAGGCCAGTCCGGCCATGCTGCGGGAAATCGTGCCCGCCGCTTCGATCACGCAGCCTTCGTCGCCCTGGAGGCCGAACCGCTGCTCAATGACCTCATCGGGTAGGAAATGCATTTCCTTGACAGCGAGCGCCACGCTTTCTGGCTTCGGCATCTTGCGCAGGCCGGCCCGTGTACCGAGCAGTCCGTTGACACCTTCTGCGAGCACGACGACGTCCGCGTAGATCGGCCCGCCAGCCCGGTCGGTGCGCACGCCGATCACCTTGCCGCTGGCATTGCGGACAAGTTCGGTCACCGTCGTCTCGCACAGCACCGTCGCGCCGGCCTGGCGCACCTTGCGCGAAAACCACTTGTCGAATTGGGCGCGGATGATCGTGTAGCGATTGGGCTTCGCCTCGTTGAAATCGTCCGATCGATACTGCATCCCGGTGTGGGAGGTGTCGTCCATCACCCAGAATCGCTGCTCGACCAGATGCCGCTCGAGAGGCGCATCATCCCGGAAATCCGGAATGATTTGCTCCAACATGTCGGCGTACATGATGGCGCCCTGGACATTCTTGGAGCCCGGATACTCGCCGCGCTCCAACTGCAGCACCGTCAGGCCCTGGCTTGCCATGGTGTAGGCGGCCGCGTTTCCGGACATACCGGCCCCGACGACGATGGCGTCGAATTCTTCCTCGATCATGGCCCTCTCCCTTAGCTCGCAAGCTTGTCGTGGCTGTGCGGCGACAGCCGCCGGGTGAAAGCTTCCGTCAATGCCGGCAGGAAACGGATTGCGTCGGTGACGATGCCGAGATGGGCAAATTCGAAGATCGGGGCGTTCGGGTCGGTGTTGATGGCTACGATCAAATCAGCCCCCTCCACGCCAACCCGATGCTGAATGGCGCCGGAAATCCCGGCCGCTATGTAAAGCTTTGGCCGGATGGTCTTGCCCGTTTGGCCAACCTGCCGATCGGCAGGCATCCAGCCCTTCTGGACCAACGGGCGCGAACAGCCATATTCGGCGCCGATTGCCCGCGCTAGATTCTTCACAAGCTGCAAATTCTCCGCTGAGCCGAGACCGAGGCCTCCGGCAACCACGATGTCGGCGTAGGCGAGATTTGCCTTTGCCGACTGGCGATCGAGGTTGAAGCCAAGGACTTTGGTGATGATCTCTTCCTCGGTCATTGACAGCTTGTGCCGGATGACACGCCCGACCGGCTTGTCCGTCCGCGGTGGCATGGCCATAACCCTCGGTCGTACGGTGGCCATCTGCGGCCGGTAGTTCAGCGTATAGATCGTGCACAGCAAGGAACCGCCGAAAGTCGGACGGGTCGCGGCGAGCGAACCGTCGACCACATCGAGTTCGGTACAGTCGGCAGTGAGCCCTGTCAGCAAGGTCGTCGCTACTGAGCCAGCGAGATCCCTGCCGAGCGTGGTCGCACCGAGAAGCAGGATCTCCGGTTTGTGGGTATTGACCAGATCCGTCATCGCCTTGGTGAAAGGCTCGTTGCGATAGTCGGCAAGCAGCGGTGCCTCGACCAGGTAGACAAGCTCGGCGCCGTAAGCGAAGGCCTCGGCAACGGCATGCTGCGTGGCCTCGCCCGGCGGTCCGAGCACGATCCCCGCAAGCTGGATGCCTAGCTTGTCGGCGAGCTTGCGGCCTTCGCCAAGCAGTTCGAAGGACACGGGATGGACCTCGCCGCGTTCCAGTTCGATGAAAACCCAGACGTGCCGATAGTCCCTAAAGTGCTCAGGCAATTCCCTCTTGATGCCGGCACGGCCGGCGGAAGGAGGAGCTTCGCGGTTCGCGTTCGACATCATCTCTCCTTGCCGTTCCGTCACTGGCCGCCGTCGAAGGCGAGTTCGTGTTCCAGCGCTGGCTGGCGGGTAAAGATTGCGGCGATCAGTTCGTCAGCGAGGTCGTGCTGCGTCTTGTCGGTCATGTCGATCTGCGTCGCCTTTTCCGCCCTCGTGGTTGGGGCGAAAACGCGCTTGACGACCGTCGGCGAGCCGCGCAGGCCGCATTTGTTGAGGTCCTCAATGCCAGCTTCGGCCGCGCTCCATTTCACGATCTGGCTGCGCGCGGCGCGCATGGCGTCCTCGAGCGAGCCTCTGCGGATTTCGTTGGTGCCTTCCAGCATTGTGATGAGGCAAGGCAGCCTGCTTTTCAGCATCTGCGTACCGCCTTCCGAACGGCGCTTGACGGTGATCTCGCGAGCATCGACATCGATAGAGTCGATCTTCGCCACATAGGTGAACTGCAGGAGGCCGAGGCGCTTGGCGATGCCGGGCCCGACCTGGGCGGTATCGCCGTCAATCGTCTGCTTGCCGGCGAAGACGATGTCCGGCGCGCCGAAGGTCTCGCCAATTCTCACGATTGCCCGAGAAAGCGCGAAGGAGGTCGCCAGCGTGTCGGAGCCGGCAAAACAGCGGTCGGTCAAGAGTACCGCGCGGTCGGCGCCATAGGTGAGCGCCTTGCGCAGCGCATCTTCTGCCATCGGCGGACCCATCGTAAGCACGGTGACCTCGCCGCCATGGGCGTCGCGCAATCTCAGTGCCTCTTCGAGGGCGAACAGGTCGTAAGGGTTGATGATGGTCGGCACGCCCTGGCGCATGATCGTGTTCGTCACCGGGTGGACACGTATCTGCGCGGAGTCCGGCACCTGCTTGATACAGATTACAATGTGCATTGCGTCTTTCTCGGCTCCAATCCGCAAGCGGCCCTGGCGTTCATCTCCTTCGCAGCATCATTCGTGCCAACCGCTTTGCGTTGCTCTGTTTCCTTTTGACATGGGGTTGTTTTCTTCCGAACGGTACCGTCGTGATGACCGAGTTTGTCGGCTTTTCGACATTGTCGCGTCGCACTCGTGTCGCGTTCATTCTGTCCCGAACCGCTTCAGGATCGACTCGAACGGGACAAAGGTGTGGTCCCGAGTGGCCGGTTTGTCGGGATCGTGCTCTTTGAGCACCTTGAAGACCCGGTGGGTGAGTGGCGAGGATGTCGCGAAATCCTCATAGGCGCGTTCCAACGTCGCACGCGCCCGCGCGGCGATCACCCCGTCGGGAAGACCGGCGAAATCCTCTTCAGCGAGATATTGGCCCATGCGCTTCAGGATATGCAGCCGTGAGACATTGAGCACCCTCGGATCATAAGAGATGCCAAGGACTGCGAAGAACTCCTCCGCAGCCGACAGGCTCTTCAGCCGGGCGAGGATGTCGGTGACATCGATGGCGCGGCTTTCAGCGAAACAACTGCGCATTGCATTCTCCTGGGCCGGAAACGGTTGTCGGGTTTGCCTTGTCGCCCAGGCCTGGAGTTGATTGAAGTTCTCTCGCCTGGCTGGCAGATGGGGAAAGCTCACGCAGCTTCTTCACGATCCCGGGCATGACCTCGAGCACCCGGTCGACGTCCTCCTCGCCGTTGTTGCGCGAAAAGGAGAAACGGATTGCACCGTGTGCCGCGTTATTGGGGATATTCATCGCCACCAAGACGTGGCTCGGCTCCAGCGAGCCGCAGGCGCAAGCAGAGCCGGAGGAGCAGGCAATGCCCTCGCGATTGAGGAAATGCAGTATGCCCTCACCTTCGATATCTCCAAAGGCGATGTTTGCGGTATTCGGCAACCGCTTTAGCAGATCGCCGGCGACGAAGGCGTCTGGGATGCTTTGGAGAAGTTCCTTCTCCAGGCGGTCGCGCAACGCCTTTACCCGTGTGTTCGCGTCGTCCATGAAGTTCAAGGCAAGATCGGCTGCCACGCCGAGGCCGACGATGCCTGGCGTATTCTCCGTGCCGGCGCGGCGGTTGCCCTCCTGGCCTCCCCCCTTGATCAGCGGACAGAAGCGCACGCCGCGCTTTATATAAAGTGCGCCGATCCCTTTCGGTCCGTGTAATTTGTGACCGGAGAGAGACAGCATATCGATTGCCGTCGATTTCAGGTCGATCGCAAGCTTGCCGACCGCTTGCACCGCGTCGGTATGGAAAAGGGCGCCGACTTCTTTGGCCAACTCAGCAAGCTCGACCACCGGGAAGATCGTTCCGGTCTCGTTGTTCGCCGACATGATCGAGACGATCGCCACGCGCGGGGTGAGGGCGGCCTTATAAGTGTCGAGGTCGAGCCGGCCGTGGCGATCCACCGGGATCCTATGCACCTTGATGGCGCGCGTCTTCTCCAGGTGGGCGCAAAGCGTCAGCACGGCCGAATGCTCGACTGCGGAAGTCACGATCTCTGTGCGCTCAGGCATCACCTCGAGCGCTGAAAGGATCGCCGCGTTGTCGCTTTCCGTCCCGCCCGAGGTGAAGGTGATCTCGTCGTCGAACTCCGCGCCGATGAGCGTTTGCACCTGCAGGCGCGTCTTTCTCACCGCCGCCCCGGCGGAAGCGCCAAAATCGTGGCTCGACGAAGGGTTGCCGAAATGGTCGGTAAAAAACGGCAGCATCGCTTGAACGACTTCCGGATCGACCCGTGTCGTTGCGTTGTTGTCCAGATAAACAGGTCTCATGGATGTGATCCTTCTCCTGAGCGCAATCACACAAGGCGCACGCCCGGTCTGTCATGATGATGATGATGGTCAGCCGAAGGAGTTGCCGCCGCCACATTCGGCCTGCGCGCTTCTTGGCGCCGGCGCGGCAACCCGCCTCGACCTTGGTGCGCCAGCGTTGCGCCGGCTCGGCCCCCGGCAAGCGCGGTCTTTAGGTCACGGCGTTCTCGGTGCGCTTGATCATGGACTGTCTCTCCTTCAGGCCGGACGCGTTCGCGAACAGCTACGCATGGACCGTGCCAAAGAAGGGAATCATTTCAAAACAACATGATGGCTCTAACACTGCTATGTCGCATTTCCGACATCGGCGGGAATTGTTCAACGCGGAACGCCGTTGAATCGGGCGTAGATTCCGCTTCGCGTGAGGAGTAATCCTGTCGGGCCGTTCGCCAAGGATGCCCGCGCGACCGAGGCGTCCTGTCGGGTTTGTCGAGTGCGCGACACGCCACTGTTACGCCCCCGTTGCCCTGCTGAGATCTCGTTTGTCATTGTAGAATATGCAGAAAATTCTTCTGAGCTTCTTTCTGAGCCTTTGGCGCGGCTTTTGCGGTTCTCTCCTCGTAGGGCAGCGCGTGCCCGCGGCCGATATTCATCTCGCGGGTGACATCGCGATCGATGGAACGAAGGAAAGAAACCAACATGTCAGCTCCAGATCAGCCACCCGCATTCCGAGCGATGTTTTCGTCCTCACGCAGACCTTCCATTTCGGGTTTCTTGAGACCGAGCGGCCTGCTGCGCTCTTACAAAGCCACGCGGCGTTTTCACATCGATCTACGCGGCGCCGCCTTTCGCGACGTTTTCGCCTTCACCATGCGCCACTGGAGCAGGCAACCGGTCCGGCTCCCGATCATTATGATCGCGGTGCTGGTGGCAACGCTCCTTGACGTTCTGACGCCGCTCTATTCCGGACGGCTCGTAAACGCGGTCGCCCAAGGAGCGGCAGCCGACGCCGTCGTGTGGGATGCGGCACTTGCGGCCTTTTCAATGTTGATTGCGCTCGCACTCGGCGCCGTCGTCATGCGCAACATCGCCTTCATTGCCGTCAATGACTTCATTCTGAAGATGATGTCGGACATCGCCAGCGACGCGTTCCATCGCGTCCAGCGCTTTTCGACCGATTGGCATGCGAAAACCTTCGCCGGCTCTACGGTGCGCAAGATCACGCGCGGCATGTGGGCGTTCTGCCTCCTTAACGACACGATCCTTCTTGCCTTGTTCCCGTCGCTCATCATGCTCGTGGGGTCGAGCGTTCTGCTCGGCTGGTATTGGCCGATGATGGGGCTGATCATCGCTTGCGGCTCGGTTGGCTATGTGGCGCTGATCATTGTCCTGTCGCTCGGCTATGTGGCGCCAGCCGCAAACCTCGCCAACAACTGGGATACGAGGCTTGGCGGCTCGCTTGCGGACGCGATCAGCTGTAACGCTGTGGTCAAAGGCTTCGGCGCCGAGGGGCGGGAAGATCATCGCCTGGCGAAAGTTATCTCCAAGTGGCGGCACCGCACCCTCCGGACCTGGGTGCGCGGGACGGTCAGTGCTGCATTCCAGGGGATCATGCTTCTTGCGCTGAGAGCGGCTTTGATCGGCTATGCCTTATTTTTGTGGTCGCGCGGCCAGGCTACCCCAGGTGACATCGCCTTGGTGCTCGGGTCTTTCACCGTCCTGTATGGGTACTTGCGTGATGTTTCCATACACGTGCGCAACATCCAGCGCTCTGTAAATGAGATGGAGGAACTGGTCCAAACCTACAGCCAGCCGCCCGACGTGGCCGATGTTCCGGGCGCCAAGCCGATCCGGATCACGAAGGGTCACATCGATTTTGAGAGCGTCCATTTCCACTACGGCAATCATTGGTCGCCCTTCTACAGCGACTTGTCGATTTCGATTGAGGCCGGCGCACGGGTCGGTCTGGTCGGCCCCTCTGGCTCCGGCAAGACCACCTTCGTCAAGCTCATCCAGCGGCTTTACGACCTGGATGCTGGACGAATCTTGATCGATGGGCAGGACATCTCGCGGGTGACGCAGGGCTCGCTGCGCTCCCAGATCGCGATCGTACAGCAGGAGCCCCTCCTGTTCCACCGCTCGCTGGCCGAGAACATAGCCTATGGGCGGCCGGGTGCTTCTCGGTCCGATGTCGAGCAGGCGGCGCGGCTCGCCAGCGCGCATGACTTTATTGCGCGCCTGCCGAACGGCTACGGTACGCTGGTCGGCGAGCGCGGCGTTAAGCTTTCAGGCGGCGAGCGCCAGCGTGTGGCGATAGCGCGCGCCTTCCTCGCCGATGCCCCGATCCTGATTCTGGACGAGGCGACATCAAGCCTCGACTCGGAATCGGAGGTGCTGATCCAGAAGGCGATGGAGCGGCTCATGGTCGGGCGCACCACGCTCGTCATTGCGCACCGGCTTTCGACGGTGCGGGCACTCGACCGGCTGCTTGTCTTCGACCGTGGTTGCATCACCGAGCAGGGCGACCATGCCGCGCTGATCCGTCGCGACGGCATCTACCGCCGCCTGTTCGAGCGGCAGGCCTTGGAACTGACAAAGGGGGAGTGGGATGAGACCAATGTGCAACGCGGTTGAACGCGGCGTGAATTCAGCTTGCCTCCCCAGCAATCCTGTCGGGCCGGTCCTGAAAAGGCGGCCGCAACCTGTCGTCGGGCTTGTCCAATCCACGACACGCCTGGTGCCGGCCTGTCTTCCTGCCGCGCTCTTGAGCAAACCCATGAATGGGATGAAGACAACTTTTTATGAGCTGCGTCCTGCGTTCCCGGCACGGCGCTTGAGGCTTCCTCCTGAGGCGGCAGCCGCCTCGCGATTATTTAGATCCTGGTTGATGCGATCAATGGAGCGAAGGAAAGCAACGCGCCGGATCCACGCGAGATCCGCCTTCTCTGGCATAGGGGCGTCGCCAAATCGACACCCTCACGATATGCGCTCACCGCCCGCGTCGACGTCGGGAACAAGATCTTGATTGTCGTCTGCGCTCAACCGCTCTTATGCCGAACTCGAAGGATACGGACCTGCGTCTCGCCGCGCGGGATTGCATAAGCTGGCTGCAGCGTCCATCGGCATCACCGGTTCGGCTTCGAGACGTTCCGGAAACCCGCCGAGGCCGGCGCGCCGGCGATGCGCTCGTGGCCATCGAAGCGCGTCCCGACATGGCGCGGGCGTAACGACCGGCTTGCGAGGAAGGGGATCATGTCAGACCTTGCGCTGTTGCAGAAGAAGGTCCGCAAGCTGCAGTCGCGCGCGGGAGCCGCCAAGATGGAATTGCACGACCTTGCCGAGGACCTTCCGGTCAACTGGACCGAGATCGAGGCGGTCGCCTGGAAAGCCTTCGAGGTTTTTGCCGAGTTGGATGCGGCAAAGGAAGAACTCGCAGCGTTGGAGAATTCACAATGACGGGCGCTTTCGTCACCCGCGACGGCTCTCCCTGGACGCCGCACTATCTGACGGCGATCGATGGCGCGACCTGCATCGGCTGCGGCCGCTGCTTCAAGGTCTGCTCGCGCGAGGTCATGCACCTTCATGGCGTCGATGACGCAGGCGAAATCCTCGGCATCTGCGCGGGCGAGGACGACGACTTCGACGGCGAGCTCAACCGCATGGTCATGATCGTCGACCATGCCGGCCGCTGCATCGGCTGCGGCGCCTGCGGCCGCGTCTGCCCGAAGAACTGCCAGACCCACCTTGCGGCCGACCAGCTTGCTGCATGAGCTGGGAACAAGACCAGCAGAACGGCGCCACATTCGCCCATCACCGTGGCTGTTTCAGCACCAGCCAATGGCCGCCGACAGACCAGGCGGCGGCGTTCGACCGGCATGTGCTTGCCTGTGTTTTCTACCTCGCGTTCGAGGAGGTCGAGGCCGGCAAGGCGACCGCGACCGAAGCAACCGGCCTTTCGCGTGCCGACCTGCGAGATGTCATGACACGCTATTTCCCGGCTGTTCCCGTCAACGCCTTCGCGCTGGAAAAGCTGACCGATCCCGAGCCGGATATGGAGGAAGGGCTTCTGCGCGGCTTGCTTATTGGGCATGCCAGGCCAGGCGATCCGGCGAGCCCCCTCTTCGCCAAGATCATCGCCAGGCGCAGTTTGCGCAATGACCATCTGTGGCAGGACCTTGGCCTTTTCAATCGGGCCGAACTCAGCCGCTTAATGGCCAGGCATTTCCCGGCGCTGGCGGCCGGCAACACCAAAAACATGAAATGGAAGAAGTATTTCTATCGTAAGCTCTGCGAGGCTGAAGGCCTTTCGCTATGCACCGCGCCCAGTTGTCAGGAATGCGGCGATTTCGAAAGCTGTTTTGGCCCGGAGGAAGGCGAAAGCCACTTGGCACGGATCAAGAACGGGCTCGCTTAAGAGCCGCTTTCGTCGCCGCCGCCGACCGGGCTTGATTGGCATCGAAGACGCACGCGCTTTTCCCGGCGACGTCGCGCGGAGGACGGGATGTTCAGCGCCTCACGATATTTCGCAACGGTGCGGCGAGCAATGTCGATCCCGGTTTCCTTGAGCCGGGTGGCAATGTCGTCGTCTGAAAGCACTTCGTTGGGCGATTCCACGGCAACCATCGCCTTGATTTGATGGCGGACAGCTTCGGCGGAGTACGCGTCGCCGCCTTCGGAGGAGCCGATCGCGACAGTGAAAAAATACTTCAGTTCGAACACGCCGCGCGGGGTCAGCATGTACTTGTTCGACGTTACCCGGCTTACCGTCGACTGGTGCACGTTGATCGCATCCGCGACAGTCCTGAGATTGAGAGGCCGCAGGTGGGCGACCCCATGTTCAAAAAAGGCGTCCTGCTGGCGGATGATTTCAGCCGCTACCTTGAGGATCGTCTTGGCGCGCTGATCAAGGCTGCGGATTAGCCAGTTCGCGTTTTGGAGGCATTCGTTGAGAAATGACTGATCTTTCGAATTTTGAGCGCTTAGGCGGGAGACCTGGGCAAAATAGTTTTGGTTCATCAGCAGCCTAGGCAGCGTGTCTGGATTGAGTTCGATTTGCCACCCACCTCCGGGAGAGGGCTGGACCAAGACGTCGGGAATGATCGATTCAGGCCCTCCGGATTGGAATCGGTTTCCGGGCTTGGGATCGAGCGCGCGGATTTCGTGCAACATTTCGAGAAGGTCGTCTTCATCGACACCGCAATGGCGCTTCAATGTTTGAAAATCGCGTCGCGCCAGCGCTTCAAGATTGGCGACCAGCGCTGCCATTGCCGGGTCGAACCTGTCTAGCTGCCGCAATTGTATCTCAAGGCATTCGCTGAGAGTTCGCGCAAAAATACCCGGTGGATCGAACTGCTGCAAGGTTCCGAGAACCCGTTCCACAACAGCCTCCCGGACATTCAGGCTGCGGGCCAGTTCCGAAAGGTTCACCGGAAGGTATCCGGTGTCTTCCAGATGACCGGCAAGCTCGCCAGCTATTCGCCGCTCCAGCGGCGCGAATGCGCTGAGAGCGATCTGACGAGCGACATGGTCGTGCAATGTTTCGATGGACGTCCAGGAATCTTCGAACGCATGGTTTCCCCCCGGTTGGACATTGTTTTTGCCGCGGATTGATTTCCACTGCGAGGCCCGATCCGATATTCCGCCCGTGGTCGGCCCGATGCGCGGGTTCCCGGCCGAAATCGACGGAATGTCCTTCGGCGCCCGGTTTGAGGCCCGTTCCAGAAAGGGGTTCTTCTCGATTTCCTGCTCGACGAACTGATGCAGTTCGGGATGCGCCAGTTGCAACAGGCGAATGGATTCCATCATTTGCGGCGTCAAAACCAACGATTGCTTCTGACGCTGAAGCAGGCTTGCTGAGGACTCCATGGCTAGCGTGAAACTCCTACCGAGCGACCCTTCGCCTTGTGCAAGGGGATTTTCGAGACGTTGACTCGTCTAGATCATGCAGCCGTCACGGCTTTGGCGGCTCTCAACGTTTCAAGGACGTTCTGCGGCGACGATACGCCATAGGGATCGGCCTCGCAGTTGTCGCAGAAACCGTCCTCCTCGAAGCACTGCTCCACTACGCCATTGTTGATCACGGCAGCGTAGCGCCAGGAGCGCATGCCGAAGCCGAGATTGTCCTTGGCAACCAGCATGCCCATCTTGCGGGTGAACTCGCCCGAGCCGTCTGGGATGAGCTGGACTTTCTGCAGCCCCAGGGCCTTGCCCCAGGCATTCATGACGAAGGCATCGTTGACGGAAACGCAGTAGATCGCGTCAATTCCCTCCTTCTCGAACTCGTCGTAGAGCATTTCGAAATCGGGCAACTGCAAGGTCGAGCAGGTCGGGGTGAAGGCACCGGGCAGCGAGAACAGGATGATGCGCTTGCCGCGGAAATAGTCGTCGGATGTCTTGTCTTCCCAGCGGTACGGGTTTGGCCCCTCGATGGAGTCATCGCGAACACGCGTGCGAAAGGTGACGAAAGGAACCTTTTTTTTGACGGTCATCAATGTGCTCCTGGAGGAAAACTGGTGCGCTGCTTTTTCGGTTGAAACTGACACGGCATCGACCTCGGCCGGCAATTCGGCCGGGCGCCGCGCGTTTTGTGTCGGCCTTGGATCAGCCATGGCAAAACCGCTCGCAAGCACGGGCGTCTGAAGAAACGAGCTCTCGATTTGCCGCGGCAACGAGAACGGTACGCGCTTGTACGGGGCGTCGCGATGTCAGCAATGGTCTTACTCCTGGCCACCTTGTGATGGGTTCTGCCGAGTACGACGCAAGCGCCATGCCATTTGATTTTAGGCTTGGGTTCACACTGTTTTTTGCAGCGACCCTCTTTGCCTTGAGCGGCCAGAACCATGCCTTCGCCGAGACCGAGCGCGCCCATAATCACCAGATCGTGGGCTCTGGGCGGAGGGGATCCCCTTTATGGGTATCAAGCCGCGACCCTCTTTGTCCGAAGCTGGACAAAAATGTCGGAAGTCGGACCGGAGGGTCGCCGGGTCGCCGGGTCGCCGGCGCGGCGAACACGTGGCTCGTATTCGAAGCGAAAATCTGGGCTCAAACTCGGAACGAGGGACAGGAGTCGATCGGGGTTAACCTGACGAGGGTCCCTATGGCCTCCGTTCTCAGGATTGAGACGGCTGACAGGCCCACGCGCTTCGCCCTATCGACGCTCGCGAGACCGCTTCGAAATCGACAACGGGTACAAAAAAGCCAGCACGTCCATTAGCAAGCTGGCCATGTGATCTTTCTGAACCGCGCTTGCGTGAGGCGGGCACGGTCCCAAGGTGATGGAAAAAGCCGCCTTGTGCTCTCGGAGCATTTTGAAGCTGCCGCGACTTTGCTGTCGGGTTTGTCATGTCCGGGACAGCCAGGCTTGCGGCTGCGCATTCGTTCAAGCTGTTGAATGATATGTAGAAAATCTCCTGCAGGGCTCTTTCCGCGCCGTTGGCACGACTTTTGAAGCTCTCATGTGAGACGGCAGGAGATACCGACTGGCGTCCATTCGTGAGTGATATCGCGCTCAATGCAATGAAGGAAGACGACATGTCAGGTCAGCGTCAGTTCAGATTCTATCCGAAACGGGCATTGCCCGCGGAATGCAATATCGACCGGCGTGACTGGCGTCACCGTCACAACCGCCCGGCACCGGCCAATGGCCACCGATCGATCTGCAGATACGGTTCGACCAGAATGTGCTTGCTCCTGCCCTCTCGCCGGCGCTTGAGGAGACCGGCGAGCACTTCGGCGGCCAACCGGTCTTTCGCGTGCCGCGCTGCGGATATCCTCGCAGAGATGATCGACCCCGAACCGCTGTGGAGCAAGAGCTTCATTCCGGTTCGCCGTTCGAAGCTGGAAAACGCCGGGTCTCCGACGATTTCGCTCGTCGGCTCTCTAGATGACCAAGATGCCATGGTGCGCGGCCTGGTTAGTGGTTAGACGGCAGGAGAAATGCAATGGCGATCAACCCGGTCCCAGATCATGTCCCGCCCGAAATGGTGAGAGACTTCAGCCTGTTCACATCGCCAGGCATGCCACCAACGCCCAACGGGGATCCACACGCAGCCGTCGCTTGCGCCCATGACGGGCCTCCGATCTTCTATTCCCCCTACAACACGCAAGATGGCCGGGGCACCTGGGTCATCACCCGCGCCGCAGATCAGCGTAAGGTGCTGCAGGACACTGAAACTTTTTCCAGCCATCGCAGCATCTTCTCCTCCATACTGGGCGAAACCTGGCCGACGATCCCGCTTGAGCTCGATCCACCGGCCCATGGCGCATTTCGCTCACTGCTCAGTCCGCTGCTTTCGCCCAAGCGGGTGACGGCACTGGAACCGGCTGTCCGTGAGCGAGCGATAGCCCTGATCGACCGGATCACCGCATCGGCCACGAGCTGCGACGTCATGAAGGATTTTGCCTTTCCGTTCACTGTCAGCATCTTCCTTCGGTTTCTGGGGTTGCCGGATCAGGGACTCGATACATTTGTCGGCTGGGCGAAAGATCTGCTCCACGGCGACGATGTGGAACGACCTGTGGCTGCCCGCAAGATTGTGGCTTTCATCGATGAACTTGCAACCAATCGCCGCAAGGATCCGGTCGACGATCTCATGACCTTCATCGTGCAGGCACAGATCGAGGGCCGCCGGCTAACCGACGGGGAGATCCGTGGCATCGGCGTGCTTGTGTTCGTCGCGGGACTTGACACTGTCGCAGCAGCTATTGGCTTTGACCTGGCTTATCTAGCGCGCAACCTCAAGGATCAGGAACTGCTGCGCAGCGAACCGGCCCGCATCCTGCTCGCAACCGAAGAGTTGCTGCGGGCCTATCCGCCCATTCAGTTGATCCGCGTGGCTACGAAAGATATCGACTTCGAAGGCGCGCCGATCCGAAAGGGGGACTATGTTTCGTGCGCCACGATGATTGCAAATCGCGACCCGGAGGAATTCGAATCCCCCAACACGGTCGATCTGGCGCGAGATCACAACCGCCACGCCGCCTTTGGCTATGGTCCCCACCGTTGCCTTGGCTCACACCTTGCCCGGCGCGAGATTGTCATTGGCCTGGAGGAATGGCTGGCGCGCATACCGACCTTCCGGATCAAGGAGGGTACAGCGCCCATCACCTGTGGCGGCCATGTGTTCGGGATCGAAAATCTGATCCTGGACTGGTCATGACCATCGCCGAGCCATGCCAAGACAATGGAGGCAGCGCTATGCGCATTATCGTCCACAATGCCAAATGCCAGGGTCACGCGCGATGCTGGGCGCAAGCGCCGGACATCTTCAAGCTTGATGACGATGGCTACATCCTGCCCGGTGACATTCAGGTTGCGGAGGGGGAGCAACTGCTTGCGTCACAAGGCGCGCGATCCTGCCCCGAACGTGCGCTGGAAGTCGATCGCACCTCGGCAGCGCGGTTCGAACCAGCCGCCATGCAACCAAGAACTGGGGAAGCTTAGGTGGAATCGACGAGACGTGGCCCCACACCGCAAAGCAAGATGTCCGGCCGCTTCCCTGCCAACCTCCTCTCCGGCATCGAGACCTCAATGACACGCACGCGACACGTGAAGTTCGTCTCCGTTCTGGCTTCTTCAGTTGCCGATCGGTTCGACCTTGCACGCACCTAGAGGCACGAAACGCCTCTTCCAATCTCAAATTTGCGACAGAGCGATGGGCCAGGCAAAAATCACCGAACTGCGCGACCGCGAGGCGATCCGCGACTGCCTTTATCGGTACTGCCGCGGCATAGACCGCGCGGATGAGGCTGCGCTGCGCAGTGCATATTGGCCCGATGCGCATGACAATCACGGTGCCTATCGCGGCTCAGCCGAGGGCTTCTTTGAGTTTGCGCTTGGTCTCTTCAAAACCGGACCGCGCTTAATCCACCAGATCACGAACGTCTTGATCGAATTCATCGACCCGTCGGAGGCCGTGGTCGAAAGCTATTTCACCGCGCTGCAACGCGGACCAGACAATGACGGAGAAGCACGCCAGGTGCTTCTCTGCGGCCGTTACTGCGATCTTTTTCAGAAGAGGGAAGGGGCGTGGCGCATTGCCGAACGGACCGTCGTTTACGATTGGCTCGAAGAGCAGACCCCACCAGCGGTCCCCGAGGCAGAACGGTTCGGCTTGCGGCAACCGATCGGAGCAGCGCATCCCAATGACCCGGTTTACGCGCTCAGGAAGCGCCGCAGCTCGTCATCAAAATGAAAATGCCATGCATGTCACCACAATGCTTTCCAAGGCTCCCAATTGCGGAGCCGCGTCGCGGGAGCGGTCGCGGAACGCAACACGTCTACCCGGTATGGAAACTCGCCGTCACCAGGACGTCCGCGACCGGTCTTGCGGCTGACTCGCGTCGATATCTCTGACGCTGGCTGCGGAGAGGTTCATATGAAGCAGGCAGGACGGGTCGTCATCATAACGGGAGCGGCAGGCGGAATCGGCCGTGCGCTGGTCGAGATCGTTGCCGCCGATGGAGACATCGTCGTTGCGGTGGACCTTCCTGGCAGCGGCGTTCTTGAACTGGCCGGCGGTCTCGGCCATCCGCATCTGGGCCTCGAATGCGATGTCTCACGAGAAGAGGACATTGTCGCCCTATACGGCCGCATCGAAGCGCAGTTCGCGAAAATCGATGTTCTCGTCAACAACGCGGCGATAGGACCCGCCATGGCTGCGACTATCGACACCGGTTTCGAGGCCTTCCGACGCGTGCTGGCAACAAATCTGATCGGGCCTTTCATCATGGCCGGCGAAGCGGCGAGGCGCATGCAGCCCGGCGCTGCCATTGTCAACGTCGCTTCGCTGGCGGGCGTGCTCGGCAATCCCAAGCGCAACGCCTATGCCAGCTCGAAGGCAGGCTTGATCGCTCTCACGAGATCGCTTGCATGCGAGTGGGCCTCGCGCGGCATCCGCGTAACGGCGGTAGCGCCAGGATACGTGCGCACGCCGATGGTGGCGGAACTGGAACGTGCGGGCAAGATGGACCTCGCGGCCGTGCGCCGCCGCGTGCCCATGGGGCGAATGGCGCGCCCCGACGAGATCGCTCGGGCCGTGCGTTTTTTGGCCAGCGCACAGACGGGCTACATCACAGGATCGGTGCTGACGGTCGACGGCGGTTGGATGTCGTTCAACCAGCCGGGCGACGCGCACCCGCCGGTCGACGAGACGCCTCGAGGCGAACTCTTCCGGCCGGCCGAACGAACTGGCGCGCGCACAGTGGTCGTGACGGGCGGCGCGAACGGTATAGGCGCCGCCGTCGTTCGCCGCTTTGCCGCGAACTCCGACACAGTCGTGATTGCTGATAAAGATGGTGCTGGGGCGGCAGAACTCGCTGATTTGCTGGGCGGCAGGCACGTGGCGAAATCCGTCGACTTGGCGGTCGAGAGCGACGTGGTGGCGCTGTTCGAGGAAATACGGGGGCGCTTCGGTCGCATCGAGGTCCTCGTCAACTGTGCTGCTATTGCCGATACGTTTGTGCGAGGGATCGAAATCCCGCAACAGATCGAGCGGGTGCTGGACGTCAATCTCACCGGCACCTTCACCTGCGCGCGCGAGGCGATCAAGTCGATGGACGCCGGCGGCGTAATCCTCAATCTTGGATCGATCAATAGTTTCCTGCCCTTCGTGCCGCGCCATGCCTATGGGGCGTCCAGGGCGGGTATGAACATTCTGACCCGGTGCATGGCGGCCGAACTCGGGTCGGTCGGCATCCGAACGGCCACCGTCGCTCTTGGCTATATCCGTACGCCTGACATTGCTCAGTTGGTCGAGTCCGGCTGCATCGATTCCGTAGCGATCAAACGGCGCATCCCGATGGGGCGGATGGGAGAGCCCGAAGACGTCGCCGAGGCAGTGTTCTTTCTGGCCTCGCCTGATGCCTCATACGTAAACGGCTCGACCCTCTACGTGGACGGCGGCTTGACCTCGTTGGCTGACGCGCGAAACGCCCAGCCAACCGATCAAGAAAATCCAACGGAATGTTCGCCGGCGACGGGTTGCGGTTCGTCGAAGCCGACGAGGTTCGAGGATTGAGACTGCGGCTGCATGGAACGTGCCAAGCGCGGCTTGCCAAGTGATCGTCTTCATCGGTGACGGAAAACTCGTCATCAGGGTCGAATGACTAGCCAGGTTTTGGCGCTTGCCTGCGGCCGCCGAACGATAAGCGGCTTTGCGCAAGATCGTCGACTACGTCGTCGCCAGGCCGCATCGATACCGCGACCCACCCGCAATCGGCACAAGTCGAAGGCTTGATTGGCCACTTTGTGTAAACGAGGGACACGCCATGGAATTCGCGACGTTCATCTTGGCGGCCCAGCGAGGCTATCATCAATCGTGCGACAGCGTCATCGGTAACTCCATTGAACAGACAATCGCTTCAGAGCAGGCTGGCTTCAACACCGCTTGGTTCGCCGAGCACCACTTCAACAATTACAGCCTGGTTCCCTCGCCCTTGATGATGGTGGCGCACTGTGCTGGCCTTACGAGCACCATTCGCCTTGGCACCGGTGTGTGTGTGCTGCCGCTATATCAACCGCAGCGCCTGCTCTCCGAGATCGGCTTTGCCGAGATCGTTTCGAACGGCCGCCTCGAACTCGGCGTCGGCTCGGGATACCAGCAGTTCGAGTTCGAGCGCTTCGGCGTCGATGTCGATCAGGCGCCGGCCGTGTTTGCGGAATACCTGGATATCCTTCTCAAGGGCCTTAACCAGAAGGTCTTCGAGCACAATGGCCAGTATGAGAAGATACCTTTAACGGCGATTTCGCTGCGCACCATCCAAAGGCCAGCCCCACCGATCTGGATCGCCTGCGGGTCCGCGCGAAGCATGTGCCGGGCCTATCGTGAGGGCCACAATCTTTTCGTCACGGCGTTCCACAACGGCTTGGAAAACTTAAGAACGCTGCGTGAGACCATCGAGGCAGCAGCGGCCTCGCGGGGTAAGGATGTCACCGCCGCCAAGATAGGGCTTCTGCGCTGCTGCTATGCCAGCGACGATCAGGCGGAGATCGACAGCTATCTCGACAACGCCCGCTTCCAGCGCCGGCTATCTGAAGCATTTCATCAGCGCCGCCAGCAGAGCCGGGACGGCTATCTGCTGCAGGAAACACCGACGCAGCAGGATCTGTCGTTCGAGACCATGCGCCAGAACCTGCCGATCGGCAGCGTAAGTCGCGTCATCGATCGCCTGCTGGAAGAGATAAGTATCCTGAAGCCGGACCAGATCGCAATTCAGACCCAATTGGGAGATTTCGACCAAAAGACGATGCTACGCCAGATTGAGCTCTGGGGAGACAAGATCATCCCATCGATCAACAAGTCGCTTGGTTAGGTCAAGGCTTGAAGTTCGGAACGGCCACTGGGGGAGCTGAAATCTCGCATGCCGATGCTCGACACTTCGTCCATGAGGCATGGATAAATAATCAAGCCGACCGGCGATCACCGGGATCGAAGACCAACGTCGTCCGTCCTTGCCTGCACGGACCGCCGGTCTTCCGCTCCCTGTCCATCTCGCTTGAGACCGTTGATCGGCAGCCTCGGAACGGCCGCCATGGCGTAGACGAATAGCCACTCCCGCTACCCCTCTTGTGTCCGAAGTTGGACGAGGATGTCGGAAGCCCGACAAATGTCGAGAGGGGACCTGGCCCGCCGGTATGGAGAACTGGTGCGGCGCAGGTGGTTCGCCAATTCGGCACGCGCCTTGCTTCATTGATTCTGTATGTGTGCACGACAGTGGCAGATCGCCGATCGGTGGGCAGAGCGGTTCGCCTCTGAAAGTACTTCGTCGGCAGCGATGACAGGCTTGTCGGCTGGACAGCGTCGGTGGAGGTGAGACCGTATGGTGGAGAGGCAGTCTGGTGCGCAGACGCGAGAGAGCTTGCGCCGAATGATCGCGTCCAGTGAACTCGCCTTCGCAATGGAGGCTCATGACGGCCTTTCGGCGGCGATTGCCGAGCGCGCTGGCTTCAAGGCGCTCTGGGCGTCCGGCCTCTCGATTTCATCCAGTCTCGGATATCGAGATGCGAACGAAGCTTCCTGGTCCCAACTCGTCGATGTCGTTGAGCGAATTTCCGACACGGTGGACATTCCAGTCCTCGTCGACGGGGACAGCGGGTTCGGGAACTTCAACAATGCCCGTTTGGTCGCCCGCAAGCTGCGCCAACATGGCGCGAGCGGCATATGTATCGAGGACACGGCGTTCCCGAAAATGAACTCGTTCATCGGTGATCGGCACCCGTTGGCCGATATTCCCGAGTTCTGCGGCCGGCTTAAGGCGGTGAAGGACCAAGTGCCGGATGCGGAGTTCGTTCTGGTCGCCCGGATCGAGGCGCTCATCGCCGGCCGCGGAGAGGATGAGGCGCTGGCGCGAGCACAAGCCTACGCTGAGGCCGGCGCCGATGCTATTCTGATTCATTCCCGCAAGTCCAACGCTGAGCAGATTTTCGCCTTCACGCGCGCCTGGCAGAACCGCCTTCCGGTCGTGATCGTGCCTACGAAATATTACCGCACACCGGTCTCCGCGTATCGGGCGGCCGGAATCTCCACGGTCATATGGGCGAACCACAACATGCGCGCGGCGATCTCGGCCATGCGCCAGGTCTGCGACCGCATCCTCCGCGAAGAAAGTACCGCCGGTATCGAGGACGAGGTGGCGACGCTCGACGAACTCTTCGATCTGCTCAATTACCAGGAACTCTCAGCGGCGGAAGAGAAATATCTGCCGCAGACGGCGACCGGCGTGCGGTAGCAGGCCCAGCCCGTCTTTGAAAGCAAACGAAAACGGGAGCGCACATGCTTGCGCATCGGACAAACCTGTTCGGTACATCGGGTACCGCCGCGGCGCGCGCTGCCGCAAAAGCGGCGGCCGATGCTGGCAAGGAGATCGTCGATCTGACCGCCGGCGAGATCTGGAGCGAGCTTGCTCCCACGATTCGCGACGGCGCGATCGACGCCATCAATAAGGGCGTCAATCGCTATACCGATACGGTTGGCATGGTGGAGCTGCGCGAGGCACTGGCGCGGAAGATCTCCCTCGATACCGGACAGATCTGGAAGGCCGAGGAAGTTGCCGTGACGTCCGGAGCGAAGCAGGCCTTGTTCAATGCCGCAATGGTGCTGCTGAACCCGGGCGACGAGGTCATCATCCCGGCGCCTTACTGGACAACGTTTCCGGCCCAGGTGCTAATCGCCGGCGGCACACCGGTCTTCGTCGACACCAGATCCAACGGTTACGTCCCGCGCCCCGAGCACATCAAGGAGGCGGTCACCGAACGAACGCGGGCGATCGTCGTCAACACGCCCAGCAATCCGGCCGGTGCGGTCTACGATGTTGAGACCCTGATGGCCATCGCTCAACTGGCGGTCAGCCACAACCTGTGGATCATTTTCGACGAGTGCTATGGCGACTTCGTGCATGAGGATCATACCCACCATCCGATCGTCTCGGTCGCCCCCGAAATTCGAGCACGCGCGCTGATCGTCAGCTCCTTCAGCAAATCGCTGGCATTGACCGGCTGGCGCATCGGCTATCTGGCGGGTCCAAAAGAGGTGATCAATGCCGTCAACGCGCTGCAATCGCACACCACTTCGAATCCAAACGTAATTGCCCAGCACGCGGTGCTCGCCCATTTGCAAAGGGGTGGCTCGGACTATGAAGGCAAGCTGCGTTCACGCCTCACAAGCGCCAGACGGATCGGTCTTGACGTGCTTGCTTGGTTGACGCGTGTACCGGTCCCCAGGGCGCAAGGCGGCTTCTATTTCTATCTCGACCTTTCCCATCTGCTGCGATCGGCATCGGAAGACGGCGCCTCAACGACAGCCGACGATATCGTGACGGCACTGCTTGCCGAAACTGGCGTCGCAGCTGTGTCGGGCGCCGCGTTCGGTGACCCCGCCGGCCTGCGCCTGTCCTATGGAATTCCATCTGAAAAACTCGCGACCGGCCTGGCCCGGCTCGTCGAATTCCTCAACTCCTGGAAATGACACCGCAACACAACGAAAGAGGTGAATGAGATGCCTCCCGCTGCTCCCAGGAAAGCCGTCATTCTCGCTGCCGGCTTCGGCTCCCGCCTGCGTCCGCTGACCGATCTGTGTCCCAAGCCCCTCGTCGAAGTCAACGGCACACCGATACTTTACAATGCACTGTGGAACCTTCAGACGGTGGGAGTTGAAGAGGTGACGATTGTTGTCGGCTATCGCAAGGATGCCATTCGCCATGCCTGTGGCGAACGCTTCGGCAGACTTGAAATCAACTATGTCGAGTCCTCGGTCTTCGACAAGACAGGGAGCGCGTACTCGCTCTGGCTGGCACGCGACACGCTTCTTTCCGGCGACTGTTATCTCCTCGAAGGTGACGTCTTCTTCGAAGAAGATGCACTGCGCCACCTGATCAGGGTCGAGGCGCCCAATGCCGCTGCGGTCGCGCCCTTCGATCCATCCATGGAAGGATCCGCGGCCGTCCTTTCCAGCGACGGCTTCATATCCGAAGTCCGGTTGAAGCAGACGGCGGCAAATCTGGCATCAGGCACCCCGGTGCTCTTCAAGATGATGAACCTCATCCGGTTCTCTGGCGCCGAACTCCAAACGGTGATCGTCCCGGTCCTCCACGACCTGATCGGCTCGGGCGCAATCAAAGCCTATACCGAGGAGCTGCTCGCGCATCTCATCGAGCAGCGCGGACTGCAACTCGCCGCGGCGCGATGTGACGATTTGCGATGGTACGAGATCGACAGTGAACAGGACCTGCGGGTAGCGGAAAGGATTTTCGCCTTCGAGCGACCTCACAGACATAGTGCCGACGCGCCGGCCGCCGTGGCGGGGGTAGGAGGATGATCCGCTATCTGTTCGACGCTGCAAATGCCATTACAGCCCTTGGGCTGATATTGGCCACCACGGCGATCTACTTTGCTTTGATCGGGCGCTTCGAGATTGGCATCTGTTTCGGCTTGTGGGCTCTTTTGGCAGATGATGCCGACGGCATGGTCGCGAAGAGTTCCCCGAACCGGTCCGCTTTGATGGCACAGCTGGGTGGCGCGTTGGACGGGCTGCTTGATTTGGTCTACGCAGCCGTCTTTCCAGCGGTTCTGATTTTGTCCTTCAACGCGTTCTCCGTTCTCGCATTGTTGGCTGCCAACTGCCTCATCCTGTCAGGGGCTCTGCGCCTCAGCTATTTTTCGACGTTCGGACTGGACGCTGACGGATTCGGCAGAGGATTGCCGTTGAACAATAATCTCTTCGTGTTGGCGTTCCTCTTCGTCGCCGACCATCACTTGCCGGTGCAAGGCCTGGGCAACCTATTGATCGGTGCAGGGTTTGTGCTGTCGGTCCTGCATCTTTCAAACTTCAAATTTCCAGGTACCGGCAGTGCGTTGCGCTTGGGTAACCTTACACTCGCCGCAGCCGGATCTGTCGCCTTGCTCACAAAGTGAATCAGTTTGCAGCTATAGGGAAGAGAATACATGGAGAACTCTTTCGAGGCCGAAACTCGCACCGTCTTTGATCGCTACCAGCGCCAGCAGGAGAATGACGACCACATATTCGACAGGTTGGTCTCTCTGATCGAGGAGGAATATTTCGGCTTGCCTACCGGTAGCTTCCGCGGTCTTGATGTCCTGGACGCGGGCTGCGGCTCCAACGCGAATGCGTCCTATGCGTTTCTCGACAAGGGGGCACGAAACGTTGTTTCGCTTGAATTGAGCAATGATTGGATGGATTGCGCGCGCAAACGCCTCAGCCGATTTGGGCCGCGCTCGGAACTGGTCGCGGGCAGTGTGCTCGATCTGCCGTTTGACGACTTCAGTTTCGATTTTGTCCATTGCGCAGGGGTTTTGCCGAACACCAGCAATCCGAAAAAAGGCTTTGAAGAGCTTGCCCGTGTAACCCGCCCCGGCGGCAACTTCTTTTTGACGATTATGGGCACCGCCAACGGCGTCATTTACCGATGCATCAATCACTTGCGAGAACTCTACCAAAGCGACGGTCAATTCCGCAGTTCCATCGACAATCTGGACGCATCCACCGCACGCGAAGCCATCAACTGGATGTTGAGAATAAAGGACGGCGAAGAGGAAGAATATATACCCGGCGAAAACGAATTCTTTCGGAGCCTTTTTGACGATGATTTGTTCGTGACGATCCGGGATCGTTTCCAGGCGCCGACCTATCACGAGTTCGCCTTCACAGAGGTACAAATCCGAGGCTGGTATGGCGAGTGCGGCTTCGAGAAGATCCGCAGGATCTCAAGGTATACAAAAAATTTCCATAATCTTCGGCGCTTTCTCGCTCCGATGTACCGTCATTATGACCACCCGCTGGCCCGCTTCTGGTTCGGCGATGGCTGCATCCAGATGATCGGCGAAAAGCCGAGCACGTAGTTGGCGTTATTCGTGCCAAGAGAGCGACCCCAATGTGCGGAATCTTTGGGATAGTCCTCAAAAACGAGGGAACACCCGTTTGTGCTGAGGCCGTTGAGCGTTGCGCTGAGGCTCTCGCTCATCGCGGGCCTGATGCCAGCGGCCTATACATTGATCAATCGGTCGCATTCGCGCATCGACGGCTATCGATTGTCGACGCTCATTCTCGCGCCAATCAGCCCTATCGCGATGACAATACCGGAGTGGTGGTGACGTACAACGGCGAGATATTCAACTATCGGGAAATTAGAGCTGAATTGAGGGATATGGGTTTTTCCTTTTCGACGGTGTCCGACACCGAGGTTCTAATTCTTAGCTATATTGCTTGGGGAAAGTCATTCTTAAACCGCCTTGACGGGATGTTTGCCTTCGCGCTTTTCGATCCACGGAAATCGCTTGTTCTCATCGCCCGAGATCGTTTGGGGGTAAAACCCCTCTACTACTCGATTTGCGATGTTGGGCTTCTGTTTGCGTCGCAGCCGAACGCTCTCATTCGCTGGCCGGGCGTCATGCGCGGACCCGACATGATCGGCGCGCTCAGTTTTCTTTCCTATCGCGCGGTTGTCGGCGCCAGAACGCTGTTCGCCGGGATTTCCAAGTTAGAGCCCGGCCATCTCCTCGAAATAAGAAATGGGCGACACACGTCCGAACGTTGGTGGAATCTGTCAGAGCGCATTTCGCGATGTAAGCCCGACTACTCCGACATACGCAGACTACTCGGAAGCGCCGTCGAACGTCAGCTGGTGGCTGACGTACCGGTCGCCGCATTGTTGTCCGGTGGACTTGACTCGAGCATCCTCGCCTATGAGGCGTCCGCCCGCTCCCAAATCCGTCCGATCTGCTATACCGGCAAGGTCGAGACCGCCGATTATGACGAGACGGCTTATGCGATGGAGGTCGCCGCAGAATTTGGGCTCACTCACCGGGTCGTCCCAATTGGAGAACCTTCCGATATCTACGCTGTGTCAGAGCTGGTTCGCCTGCGCGGACATCCGCTTGGGATGCATAACGAAATCGCAATGTTTACGCTCGCAAAGGCGATTTCGAAGGAGCATAAGGTCGTCCTCACCGGCGAGGGTGCCGATGAGATTTTTGCTGGCTACAGCCGATTGTTCCGTACGCCGTATGATTACAATCGAAGCAAGATCATCGCCGCATTACCACGTGCTCTTGCCCAGGTCGCACGCCGGCGCCTCGGACTCGACGTCCATTGCAGTCAATTGCAGTTCTTCCTGGCGCGTTACAGCTACTTCCCGACCGATGAAATCCGCTCGCTTGCCATCGATGGGCGGATACGAAGGGAGCACGAGATGGCTCTGTTCGATCACTTCTCGACTCAATTTGCAGAGGCCGGCGGAGATTTCTTTAGCAAGATCTCATATGTTCTCGTCTCTACGCATTTGCCCGCATTGCTGGAAATGGTTGACAACACCACAATGGCAGCTGGGCTTGAAGCTCGCGTTCCTTATACCGATCACCAGCTCGTTACCGCCGCAATGGCGATGCCCGGCTCACAGCGGTTGAGGTGGAGGTCTCCAATCGCTTCGGTCCAGGCACTGTGGCATCCGGTTGCTTCCTTCAGCGAACGTCTCGATGTCTCAAAATTCCCCTTAAGAAGGGAATACCGGAGCGTCTTGCCCAGATCTGTTCTATCTCGCAAAAAGATGGGATTTCCGCTGCCACTGGGTCAGTGGGCCGTTGGCGAGGGAGCAACGGAATATCGAAGGCTGCTGTTTGATAAGGACTCTCCACTGGGAGATTTGTTCGATCCTGCTGCTTTGTGGCGTTGGTTCGAGGCCGGACGACGAAATCCTTCAGACTCGTTTGGTCGGAAGTTCTGGCTGTTGGCCAACCTTGGGATATTCTTCAAAGAGGTATTCTCATGACGAATATGCGAGACCGCAGGCGGTCGCTTGCGGGCATCTTACAGAAGACCCCTTGCCGAAAACGGGGCGTCGGACAATCCCAAGATCTGAGCAATGGTTGGCGTGAACTCTTCAGCGGAGCCCCAGGCAATTTTGCAAGGTTGCATTCCAGGGATGCTCAACAGGCATATCCGATCGTCCTCCGCGCTGCCCGGTCGAAAACCGTGGGTGGACAAGTATCGAGGTCTGCCCGTCGGGCCAGCTTCTTGCGTGGCTCCAACGGTCTCCTCGAAGGAGTGTCCAGGAGGTGCGACATAGGTCGCTATGCAATCACGTTCATTTACCGGAACATGGTCGCTCGACCACGGCTCCACTTGGAAGCGCGCCAACAGTCCGTCTGCGATTCTGCGGTCATGAGCTCCGTCAACCAGGACATGGAGCGTCGCTCCTTCACTTTCCCAAAGCAAGTCAGGGATGATCGCATCCGGATAAATGGTTGTGTGGACGGCGCTATGTCCATGGTCACTTGCGACTACGATCGCGTAATCGTCTTCCCGCCCGACTCGCCTCAGTCCTTCGATGAGAGCGCCAATCATCATGTCGGCCGCGGCGATAGACCAATGTGCCGCCTCGCTTTCGTATCCGAACTGATGCTGAATCGAATCCGTCATGTCGATCTCGGTCAAAATGAGATCAGGCGGGTTCTCCGAGCAAGCCAGCGCTCCTGCAGCCCCGATCATGAGATGATCCGCGGCCAGGCCCGCAACGAGAGGAGTGCTCGCAACGGTGTCACGACTGGACGGGAAGCCGAAGAGATCGAGCACGCCGGCGGCTCGCAACCGTCCGTTTGGATCTTTGATCATGCGCGAGCGAGCGATGCGGTTTTCGGGCAGGCTCTTAAATGACCGGCTTCCCTGGAGAAACCCTCGTTCCCACCAGGCCGGGACGAAGACATCGCAATCGGCTGGGTCGATCAACCCAGCGCCGATGGACGCGACATCAAGCCCGCTATTTTTGGCAAGCTTTGCAATGGTCGGAACCCGCAGATCAGACGCGTCGGCGCAGACAAACGAGCCATCTCGCACAATGTGGTTTCCGTAGATCCCGTTCGCTTGAGGCGCCGCGCCGGTTAGCATGCTTGCGCGCCCCGGCATCGACGTTCCCGGCACCGTTGAGCGCAGGCGAGTGATGGACAGACCGTCTCCTGCCAAACGAAGAAGCGTCGGCAACCGATGTTTGTGCTTTTCGAAATAGTCCGCGCTTACGCCGTCCATGAGGATCAGAATCGCTTTCGTAGGAGCGCGCGGCTTTATCGAGGCAGGCGTCTGAAAACGAGCGGTAGGCCTGGATGGATTGGTGTGGGTCATGTTGCACCTGGAAGAGACCGATCGAAACCAAAGCCCCCTATAGGCTTCGGATGACGCCGGTATGAACGCATCACGGGATACTTCGAGCGCCAGTGGGTCGTTTTGATTTTGGGAATGGGCGCTTCTACGCGCGCTTTTTGTTTCCTTCAGAAGAAAGGAGTCCGAGATGGCCGATACGACCCGAGCTATTTTTGTCCTCGATTTCGCAGGGCCAAAAATACATCTGTGGAGTGGCAGCTACGATGCACCGTCGGTTCCTATCAACGGTCAGCCGCTCTTGGACCGTCTCGTCAATGCCTGTGTCGAAAACGGCATTGAAGATGTCACCGTCGTTGAAAACTTGAGCAGCGGCACATTCGATGGGTTCCGCCTGCAGGACAGCACAAATACGCTTTCGTGGCACGACGCGCATGACGGCGATCTCATTGAGAAGTTTTGCCAACATAATGGCGATACCCTTCTGATATGGGGAACGCCGCTTTTCGACAGTGAGGTTCTTGACGGTATCGATGTCAACAAAGGTTTGCGCGGCTCCGCTTGGCGGCCCGACGCGCCGACCGGGATTTATCGATTGAGTGCTGATGTTCTACGCAATCTTCTGGCCGAAAGCCGCGCCGCGGTATCTCTGCATCAGGCCTTGAGCACGTTGGTCGCGGGCCTGTCCCAGCTGGACGTAGCGTTGCCTGACAATGTGCTGAATGCTGGCTCGAAGCTGCTCGATATTTGCGACGGTGTCGACGCATCCATCGCGGAATTTCGGTGTGACAAGGAGAACGTGCTGCGGCGTCTGGAAACCAGCGTCGGAGGTTATTGGCGCAAGCCAATCGCCGAGCACATGCTTCTTTGCAATACCCGCTTCCCTCCCAAGACTTTTTACGATCGGCTGGCGGCGAGGCTCGAAGGCGTGTTGACATGCTATCCTTCTCAGCAGATCGATATCGCTTCAGTTGTTGGCACGATGACCTCGCAGCAGCCGGACTTTATTGCAGTCGGAAACGGGGTGACCGACCTCATCCAGGCGCTCTATTCAACGCTGAACCCAACAATCGCGATTCCCGTGCCGACGTTCGCCGGCTTTCAAACACCTCTCGATGACGAACAAAAGAACAACTTCGTCCTCACCCCGCCCTATTTCGATCTCGACGTTCGAGCTTTCCTGGAATTCGTGCTGGCGACAGGCGCGGATACGGCAATCGTTGTAAATCCAAACAATCCGACCGGTCGACTTGTTGATCATGCTGACGTGGCATGGCTGGCGGAGGCCCTAGGATCTCGAGGGCGGCGGCTGATCGTGGATGAATCGTTCATTGATTTCCCCGCTGCTGGCCGATCAAACAGCGTTGAGAATCTGGTGCCGTCCTGTGACAATTTGATCGTGGTGAAGAGCCTTGGAAAGGTCTTCGGACTTGGCGGAATCCGGCTCGCCTACCTCATGGCTGGCGATCCCGCGCTCGTTGCCGCCGTGCGCCGGAAACTGCCGCTGTGGAACATTAACGGCATTGCGGAATACACACTGTTCCTGCTTCCCGAATTCGCAGAGGAACTGGAAGACAGTCTAGAGATGTTGCGAGAAGATAGAGAGCTGTTCATCGAGGAGCTGCGGACGGTACCGGGCCTCGACGTCGTACCTTCGCAAACGAATTTCATCTTGTGCCGGCTGCCTGAAAATTCGCTATCCGCTGCCGAGCTCAAGCGCCGCCTTGTTCTGTTCGAATCCGTCCTCGTAAGAGAATGCGGCTATCAAGCCATGAACGACGCAGATCGATATCTGCGCCTGACGGTTCGAAGTCGGACGGAAAACGAAAGGCTGGCAAAAGCTCTGCGGCGCACCTTAAGCCGCTCAACGGCCTCTGAGACCGACGCCCTGACGTGACATTTGCGCAGTGAACCGAATAGCCTTTTTTCGAATGCCGCGAGAGAGAGAAGCATGTCGCTTAGTTACAATCGTCATAAAAGGCTCGTTGAAATCATCCAGGCGAATGGCGAAGTGCGCATCCGAGATTTGATGCAGCGGTTCAATATTTCAGAAGAGACTGCGCGGCGGGATATCAAACGGCTCGAGCAGGATGGCTTGGTCGCACGGGTCCATGGTGGCGCGGTCGCAACGCAACAGCCAAAGCTGCTGGCCATCTCATCGCGAGCTGTTTCCGAGCGCGCGGAAAAAAGCACCATCGCTGAGATCGCCCTGGGTCTTCTGAAGTCCGGTCAGAATCTCTTTTTCGGGGGCGGCAGCACCATTCTGTCGTTGGCCAGCCGCATATCGGCCCTCCCGGAAATGCGCGTCGTCACCAACATGGTCGATACTGCCATCGCCGCGGCCGAAGGCCATCGGCATCGCGTTGTCATGCTGGGGGGCGATTTCAATGTCGATTTCCGGACCGTAAGCGGATTCACCGCCTTGCGTACACTCCGCGAACAGCAGATCGACGTCGCATTTATCGGCGTCAATGCGGTGCATCCGAATGGCGTTTTCGACCATGAACAGGTCGGACAGGAGCTTGCTGCGACGCTCTGCGAGCAAGCACGGAAAATTGTCATTCTCGCCGATCACAGCAAATTCGGCTTGTCGGCGCGCTACCGCATCCTGCCCCATTCGGCGATTACCGCGATCATCACCGACCGGAGGCCTGCATCGGACATGCTGGACAAGATCGAAGCCGCCGGTGTTGAAGTTCTATATCCGCAAAACCGTCACAACCCCGCACTGGTCTCTACTTGATCCTCTTCTTTCAGCCCGCACGGCTGCCCCAATCGTGAAACATTTTTTCCATTTGATTTCAATAACCAACACAATCCGTCTCAAACATGCAAAAAACCGTCACATAACCGCGCTATGTCTCATCCCGTCTCGGGAGCGGATTTCATTCGCTCCGATTGTCATCCCGACTGAAAGAGAGGGGATTTTGATATGCAAACGACACGTCGCAGATTTCTCGGCATGAGCGCCATGGCGGCTGGCGCAATAGCATTGCCGAACACGATCATGGCGGCAGCCGGCCGGCGGCCGAACCTCAATATTGCCGTTCAGGACCTGCGCACAATTCTGGAACCGGTGGACGGCTCCTCCATCGCCAACGTTTCCTGGCGGGTGCAATACAGCATTTTCGATCAGCTTTTACGGACCGACTACAACGACAATTTTCGCCTGAATTTCGCGCTCGCGACATCATTGAAGCAAATCGACGCCACGATCCATGAGATCAGGTTGCGCGACAATGTGAAGTTTCATGACGGGTCCACAATGACGGCGGATGACGTTGTCTTCTCGCTCGGGCCGGATCGACTGCGCGGCGAAAAAGCGCCGGGCGCGGCCGTGTTTGCCAACTTCCTCTCCTCGCTTGCCGATGTGCAGAAGATCAATGATCGCACTGTCCGTTTGATCACCAGGACAGAGGATCCGGTCTTCGCCCAGCGGCTCGGCGCCTGGGGCACGCAGATCATCAGCGCCAGGGCACGGGCTGGCGCCAGCAGCTATGACGCCTGGGCGGCGAAGCCGATCGGCACCGGCCCTTACAAGATCGGCGAGGTCCGCAATGGCGACGAGATCACGCTGGTGGCGCACGACGAATATTGGGGAGGTCAGCCGCCATTTGCCTCGATCCGCTTCAAGCGGCTGCCGGAAATCGCCGCGCGCATCGCCGGACTGAAGTCGGGCGATTACGATATCGTCACAGACATCACTCCGGACCACATTGCCGAAATTGAGGGAGTCAACGGCCTCTCGATTGTTGGTGGCGAAGCCATGTGGTTCCGCTTTCTCACATTTGCTCCGCTCAGGACTCCCATCCTGAAAGATGTCGATCTGCGTCGCGCGCTCGCTCTCGCTATCGATCGCGGTGCGCTGGCGGACGGCCTCTGGGACGGCCGGGCGAAAGCGCTGACCAGCTGGCAGCTACCGATCTTCAGCGAGATCAACGACCCCGACCGCAAGGGGGTGTCCTATGATCCGGCGCAGGTCAAGGAACTGCTCGCCAAGTCATCCTACAGGGGCGAGGAAATCCCTTACCCTTCCGTCGGCACCTATTATCCGATGCAGCTCGCCGAGAACCAGGCGCTTGTCGAGATGTGGAAGGCTGCCGGGATCAACGTCAAGCTGATTATGTGTGAGAACTGGACGCAGGTCGGCGACATTGGCGGCATCAATGACACGTCCGGCGGCGCCTTCTACGCCGATCCCGTTTCCATGCTGTGGCAGATTATCGGTCCGACCAATGACCTCCAGTCGACAGGTGGCTGGACCAATGCCGAGTTCAACCGGCTCGGTCACGAGCTTGAAACGACGACCGATCTCGCCAAGCGCCAGGCGGCCTTCAAACGGATGCAGGACATTGTCGAGATCGAGGACCCTTGCATCACGCCGCTGCATTCCATGCCCTTCATCTATGGGCAGAAGGCGGATGTCAGCTGGCAGCCCAACCCGTTACCGCAAATGTATCTCGGCCCGAAGATGCCGCCTGAGCCGGTGGCCTGAGTTCCATGCTGCACAAGTCCTTCCAGAACAGCGCGGGCGCCGCGCTGTTGCCGGCCCATGACATCGGGGCTTCCGCCACCAAACCTGCCATAAGCATTGCTGGCTTGAGGGTGGCGTTCGGCGATGTGCCTGTGCTGCACGGTGTCGATCTCGCTGTGAACAAAGGCGAGACCCTGGGTATCGTTGGCGAATCCGGCTGCGGCAAGTCCGTGACCTGGCGGGCGGTTCTTGGCCTGCTGCCGAAATCCGCCGAGATCGGGGGCGAGGCCAGGATTGGTGATCTCGATCTTGTGGGCGCACGACAATCCGTTTTGGATCGGGTGCGCGGCGGACGCATCGCCATGATCTTCCAGGATCCGGCCAGCGCGCTGAACCCGGTGCATCGCATCGGCGCGCAGATCACCGAAGCGCTTCGCCTGCACCGTGGCCTCAGCGGTGCCGCCGCCCGTGCCCAGGCCTGCCGCCTGCTCGACCAGGTCGGGATAGCCGCTGCGGCAAGCAGGCTCAACGCGTACCCCCACGAACTGTCGGGCGGCCAGAACCAGCGGGTGATGATTGCCATCGCGCTCGCCGGCCGGCCCGAACTGCTGATCGCCGATGAGCCAACGACCGCGCTCGACGCTACCGTGCAGGCGCAGATCCTGCTGCTGCTCAAAGATATTCAACGCGACACAGGCATGGCGCTGGTCATGATCAGCCATGATCTCGCCGCGGTGGCGGCCGTCTGTGACCGGGCATGCGTCATGTATGCGGGCCAGATCGTCGAAACGGCACCGAAACACACGCTTCTGACCGCGCCGCAGCACCCCTATACACGCGACCTGATCGGTGCCATTCCGCCCTCGCACGGTCCGCGCATGCGGTTGACCGCCATTGCCGGCGCGCCGCCACAACGCAATCTGCCGCCGGGATGCGCCTATGCGCCACGCTGCCGGCACGCGATCACGGCATGTGGCACGAGCCGACCGGAACCGCGGCAGGTCGCCGCGCGGCATTCGGTGAGTTGCCTTCGTTTGGACGCCGGCACGTATCAATGACCCTGCTGCGTCTCAACAACATCACCCGTCGCTTTCCCCTCGGCTCGCCATTCTACGGACCGCGGAAATATCTTGTTGCAGTCGATGGCGTGTCGCTGGATGTCGAGATGGGCCGGACGACCGGCATTGTCGGCGAATCCGGATGCGGCAAGTCCACCACCGGCCGTATTGCGCTCGGTCTGGAGCCGTCGGACAGGGGAGGTGTGCTGTTTCAGGGTTTGCCGCTGCCGCGCATCGACAGCAAAAAGTGGCGCGCGCAGCGGCGCCAGATGCAGCTGGTCTTTCAGGACACCTTGGCAGCGCTTGACCGCCGAATGACTGTCAGCGCTCTCATCGCCGAGCCGCTGGCGATTCACGGGATTGGCGATCCGGCAAGCCGCAAGCAACGTGTGGCCGAGCTTCTCCACAGCGTCGGCCTCGGCGAAGACCATGGCGTGCTCTATCCGCATCAGCTTTCCGGCGGCCAGCGCCAACGCGTCGTGCTTGCCCGGGCGCTCGCGCCAAAACCCTCGCTTCTGGTTTGCGATGAGCCGGTCTCGGCGCTCGACGTGTCAGTCCAGGCGCAAATCGTCAATCTGCTCATGGATGTTCAGCAGGAGCTCGGGCTCGGCCTCTTGTTCATCAGCCATGACTTGCGAGTCGTTCGCCATGTCAGCGACCGGATCGTCGTCATGTATCTTGGCCGCGTCGTCGAGCAGGGGCGCGCCGACGCCATTATCGATCAACCCGCCCATCCCTATACGCAGGCGCTCGTCTCGGCCATGCCGAGGCTTCCGGGCGGATTCGATCATTATGTGGCGTTGCCAGGCGAACCGCCGAGCCCTACCGATCGGCCGAGCGGATGCCCGTTTCATCCACGCTGTCCACTTGCGCGCGATGTCTGCCGCCAGAGCCTGCCCGAACTCCTGCCGCTAGGATCGGAACGGCAGGTCGCCTGCCATTTGGTGAGGCATTGATGAGTGCTGTGTTTCGTTTCTCCGGCCCCAAGATCCTGCGTGCCGGCCTGTCGATCCTGATCGTGGTGACCTTTACATTCGTGGTGCTGCGGGCCTCTGGAGACCCGGCGCTGCAGATACTCGGTCCCAGCGCCCGCGCCCCGGATCTTGAGGCGTTTCGCCGGCATTGGGGACTCGATCAGCCTCTGTATGTGCAATATGTTCGCTATGTCCTGGCGGCACTTCACTGCGATTTCGGGAATTCCATGCTGGCTGGAAAACCGGCCCTGCAGCTTGTCTTCGAGCGCGCGCCCCTGACATTGGCGCTGATGCTGCCGGCACTGGCGCTCACGATGCTGATCGGCATTCCGGTCGGCGCCTACGCCGCCATGCATCGCGACACCTGGGTCGACCGATCGGTGATGATGCTGACCGTGTTCGGCTTCACCGTGCCAAGCTTCGTGCTCGGGCTATTGCTGATCCTGATCTTTTCCGTGACGCTCGGCCTGTTCCCATCCGGCGGCGCGGATCGGCCGGAAAGCTTCGTGCTGCCGGTGCTCACGCTTGGTCTGGGCGGGGCGGCCATTATCGCGCGCTTCACGCGTAGCGCCATGATCGAAGTTCTGTCGCAGCTCTACATCGTGGCGGCCAGCGCCAAGGGCGTGACGTGGCGGCAGGTGGTTCGCCACCATGCCTTTCCGAATGCGATCATTCCTGTGCTGACGCTGTTCGGCCTGATGCTCGGCGGCCAGGTCGCGGGCGCCGTACTGGTGGAAAGCGTCTTCGGCTGGCCCGGCATCGGCCAATTGCTGGTGGTTTCGGTTGCGAACCGTGATCTCGCCGTGGTGCAGGTCATCCTCCTTCTCGTGGCGCTGACCATGACGTCGGCCAACCTACTGATGGACCTGCTTTATGGCGTGTTCGATCCGCGCTTGCGTGGAACAAACTCAGGATCGCAATGAAAACGGCAACTGTAAAAACCAACCGTCCGCCGCCTCGCTCGGTGGACCTGCCGACACTCCTTGCTGTGGGCTGGGTTCTCCTCATGCTCCTCACGGCGCTCGCCGCGCCGCTGATGGCTCCCCATGAGATCACTTCCATCGACCTGCGCCATCGCCTGGCGCCGCCCGTCGGCTTTGGCGGAACGATGCTACACGTCCTGGGAACCGACGATCTGGGCCGTGACGTGGCCTCGCGTCTTTTCTACTCGATCCGCACCAGCTTGCTGGTCGCCTTCGGCGCCACTGCGATCAGCGTGTTGGTCGGTACCGGGATTGGCTTCATCGCCGCGTATTTCCGCGGGCTCGTCGAGCATGCCCTGCTGCTAATGATCGACGTACAGGCTTCGCTACCATTTCTAATCGTGGCGCTGGCAATGCTCGCCTGTTTCGGTAATTCGCTGACGCTGTTCGTCGCCCTGATGGGACTTTATGGCTGGGAGCGGAATGCGCGGTTGGCACGAGGACTGGCAATCACCGCCAGCGCGCAGGGCTATGCGAGCGCAACGCGCCAACTCGGCGCCCATCCGCTGCGTGTCTATCTGCGGCATATCCTGCCCAACAGCGCGGCGACGCTTCTCGTGGCGGCGACGGTGACCTTTCCGGAAATCGTCCTGGTGGAAAGCGGACTCTCCTTCCTCGGCCTCGGCGTTCAACCGCCGATGACCAGCCTGGGTGTCATGGTCGCGGCCGGCCGCGAGTATATCACCCGCGCCTCCTGGATGCTGCTCGCTCCAAGCCTCGTCATTGTCATCACGGCCGTTGCCGTTAGCGTCCTCGGCGACTGGTTGCGCGATAAGCTCGACCCGACCCTCAAATAACGGTTTCCCAATGCAAAGGAGCTGATCTCCACACTTGTCGACGGCTACGCTCTTGCACGGGACGGGGTGCCGAACCTTCGCCCGCGGCCGGTATCGACGTAACCGGAATACAACATATGGATCTCGTCGCGGGCCCGCGTCAGGCCAACATAGAACAGCCGTTGGCTTTCGCGGCGCGCCGCCGGCTGCTCGTTGCGCCAGGGCAAACCGCCCAGATCGAGTCCCGCCATGATCACGACATCATATTCGCAGCCCTTTGCCGAGTGCGGCGTCAACAGATTAAGATGGAGAGGCGACGCGTCGCGTCCACCGAGGCTCGCCAGATCCAGGTCGGCGAGCGGCCCGCCGACAGCGAGCGCCGCCGACATGCGCACCACCTGTTCGCGTTGATCGGCGAGGCTTGGCTCTGCCGCCATCAGCGCATCGAGCATTCCCGGCCGCAGCGCGCCGATTGGCGAAGTTTGTAATTTTGATCCGCGAAATTCGCACGGCGCCGTCCCCCCAGTTTTTTCTATTCGCGGATGTAATTGGCTCGCTCGGCGATATCGGCACATCGCGCCATCAGCGCTTCGAAAGGCTCCGCGTCTTCCAGAAGAAGCCCGTCGTCGACCATGCGGGCGTAGTCCTCTTCAAGCGCCTTCAGACCATCGCCTGCGGGCACAAGCCGCAGACCGCCGTTGACAGCCGCCGCGTAATCGATGGGCGTTCGATCGGGCGCTTTCTCGGCGAAGAACATGGTCTTGTGGCGCGCCACTGCGTTCGCCAGATCGCGATCAGCAAAGGCGGACGCGGCAAAACCGGTTTCGTCCAACCGCGCGACATCGTGCCAGTGACGAGCAAAGCGATCGCCGCGCAGGCGCTTCTGCAGGCAGAAGACATGGATGGCCGTCGCCTTCTCCCAGAAGGTTCGCTCCGCATGCATCACGCGTGGACGAGCCGTGGGAAAGGTCACGCCCTCGATCAGGCCAGACGCGTCGCAGGCGATGTCGCGCAAGCTCGCGGGCTCGCCCGTCGATCGTGCTCCGAATTCGAGGATCACGCTCGGCGCCACATAGCCGGAGCCAGCCGTCGCGGCTTCGTAATCGATGAACAGCTTCTCGCCCTCGACGCGGATGGCGGCCGCCAAAGCTTCAGCCGCGAGCGCATCTGCGATGATCGGCTGAACGCTTCCTTCAACCCAATTGGGCAGGCGCTTGCGCACCTCGCTGGACCAGCGTTTTTCCTCGCTACGGGTCTCCGGCAACGCTTCGCCGTCGTCGCCCACCAAGTCGGGTGCAATCGCCCGGATGTCGTATGTTAGGTCGACGTCCTCGGAAAACCGCTGGATAACCTGATAGGCTTTGGACAGCGACGTGCCGCCCTTGAACACCAGATTCGCCGAGCGCCGAGCCGTAAAGGTGGCGAGCGCCCAGACCACCCACACGTCCTTCTCGAGGAGATGCGCCGGCCGGCCGGACCGATCGGCCGCGCGCCGAGCGCCTCCCGCCGATCCTCGATCGGGAGGTGGAGAAAGGGATCAGCCATGTGCGGCCTTGCCCACGCTGCGCGCCATCCAGGTAGGAAGCTGCGGCGCTACCGCGACCAACTCGCTGAAGGCGCCCGGCGGGAGTTTCCGCTTCAGTGTCTGGAGGGCGGCCTCAGCCTTCTCCGGCCCAAGCCAAGCCAACGCTCGCACCGCCTCGCCAGCGGGCCGATGCGCCATGGCGAGCTGCCAACGAGGCGCGTGGCGAAGCTCGACGACCTGCTTGCCGAGGCTCATCTTCCGGGTGCGGCCGGAAGTCAGATAGACCGACCGGACCGGCACCTGTGTCGTGAGACCGAGGGTGTTGGCGGCAACGGCCCCACTCGGGACGATGATCTCCCCGCGCTGGCTGGCAAGCGCGTCGATCGCTTGCTCCACGGAGGGAGCCCGGGTGCCAAACCTGCTCGTGACCGGAAGGAGATAGACGCCGCGACCCGCCCGGATCAACTGCGTCCGCTCGGCTAGACGCGACAATGCCTGATCCACCGCGGCGCGATTCCCGAGGTGAAGCAAGCTCTTAGCTGCGACCGGCGTGCCCTCTGGCAGCCCTTTCGCGTGCGCAAGAATCTGTTCGGTCAACCGTTGCATGGATGCTCCTGTCAGAAATGTATGCGATTTTCTGACAGTTCTCAAGGCGGGCAGCGACGGGCAGCTGCACGCGGAACCCGTCCAGCAGGCGTTGTGGTCAATCATCGCCGCGCGAATCGACCAATCCCTGTTTCGCGCCGTTCTCCGAACGAGCCTCGCCCGTCCTGGGGCCGACGCCCTCTGGTCGGCGCCGAGATATTTCTCTTGTCAGCGCAAGAACTCGACGCTGGTCAAAAAGTACCGTCGCGTAACATATATCGCGCGTCCCCCACCGATGCCATTCAACCGAAAGAGAGCACTGCCCGGACTGCCTGCACCTTGATCAAACCAAGTATTCTGGTTATATTACTGGAAATGAGAAATGAAGACTGTCTTTCTATTTAGATCTGTATGTTCCTTCTTGTTGTAGTTATGATGTATGTCGAATGTATTATGTATGTGTGTTGTAGTCGGAGGCAGCTATGAGCAGCTCGCAAAAACGCGCCATTCAAAACTATCGATCTCGCCTCAGCGAGCGCGGCTTGGCGCGCTTCGAGGTGCTTGGCCGCGATGCCGATCGCGACCTCATTCGATCTTTGGCTCGCCGCCTGGCCGAAGATGGACCGGATGCCTCTAGCCTGCGCGCTGCTGTCAGCCAGACCATCGCCGGCGAGCCACCCAAGCTTGTCGGGATTCTCGCCGCATTGCGTCGTTCGCCGCTCGTGGGAGCTGACCTCGATCTTTCCCGCCCCCATGAAGAGGGGCGGAAGATCGACCTGTGACACGCTACCTCCTCGATACCAACATCATCAGCGATGTCGTCAAATCGCAGCCTTCGGAATCGCTCCTGGCATGGATGTCGAGACAGCGTGACGAGGATTGTTCATCGCTTCGCTGACCGTTGCGGAAATTCTTCGCAGGGTTCTGGAGAAGCCGCGCGGGAAAAAACGCGACGCACTCGACAACTGGTTCTCTGGGCCTGAGGGGCCGCAGGCGCTGTTTGCGGGCCGCATCCTCTCGTTCGACGACAAGGCAGGGCTGATCTGGGCGCGGCTGATGGCAGGAGGAAAACTGGCCGGCAAGCCGCGCAGCGGGCTCGAAGGCAAGATGGCTGAAACTCAGATAGAGTGGACAGAATCCACTTGGAACGCTCGCGGATTTGGCTGATCCCCGCTCCTTCAGCGCGCCAAATCCAGCGGGACGAGCTCCCAGATGATCTACAGCCAAGGGAGGGTCTTCTCGAGCTCGGCGATCGTCTCGCTGTAGATGGCGATCTGCTGGAGGTAGAGACGACCAACGTCGCGGACGATCGGCTGGATGAGGCCTTCCTCGTCTTCGATTGCATCCGCAAGGCGCTTCACGTGGGCCGGGCCGTGTGGGGCGACGACCCCGTGCTTCGGCGAGGTGGCCGCGCAGGGCGTTTATCAGCTGCGTGCGCTGGCGCACCAAGAGGTCGCGCGTGCGGAAGATCATCGACCGCGCCTCTTGCTCCTCGGTTTTGACAGCCACGAAGCGCATTGTCGGCCTGAGGGCCGCTTCCGCGTGCCGCTTTACAAAGGACTTCACATAGACCGGCGGCAGGAGCCGGACGGCATGCCCGAGCCCGCCGATCGTACGCCCCCAGTCGTGGGCGGTCGCGCTTCCATCGCCACCGTGCACCGGGGCTGTCCGGCGAGAAACGGCAGCAACTGCGCGCGACAGCTTCTTGCGAAAGACAACCTTCCCGTCACTCGCCGCGCCGTGAACCTGGAAGACCCGCTTTGCGAGATCGATTCCAATGATGGTAACTTCCATGGATGCCGTCTCTGTCTTGGTCGATTCTGGCAATCACCAAACTGGCACATTGCGATGGCGTCGGAGGGGGCATCTACTCCATCAGATTTTGACAACTAGCTTCTTTCCGGGCTCCGCGGCCGACGTCTCACTCAACGCCATCCGACATTTCCTGTCGCCTTTGTCAGGGCCGCGACACAAGTTTATTTAGCCAATTTAATATTTTTGCCAAATGTTAAACAGCTGAAAAGCAATCATAAAATTTCTTCTTCGATCCAACCGGCCGAATTGGCACGAGTTTTGAAACGATCGGTGCGAGGCGGCGGGATCTGCCGACCGGCATTGAAGTCGCGGTAACCGCTATGGATGGAAAGAAGGAAGGAAGCAACATGTCAGGTCTGCGTCAGATCGCATTCTACGGAAAGGGGGGCATCGGCAAGTCCACCACCTCTCAAAATACGCTAGCCGCCCTGGTCGACCTCGGACAGAAAATCCTGATCGTCGGCTGCGACCCCAAAGCCGACTCCACCCGGCTGATCCTGAACGCAAAGGCGCAGGATACCGTTCTGCATCTCGCCGCCCAAGAAGGTTCTGTGGAAGACCTTGAACTCCAGGACGTGCTCAAGATCGGCTACAAAGACATCAAGTGCGTGGAGTCCGGCGGCCCCGAGCCGGGTGTCGGCTGCGCCGGCCGTGGCGTCATCACCTCGATCAACTTCCTCGAGGAAAACGGCGCCTATGACAATGTCGACTATGTCTCCTACGACGTGCTGGGCGACGTGGTGTGCGGCGGCTTTGCGATGCCGATCCGCGAAAACAAGGCCCAGGAAATCTACATCGTCATGTCCGGCGAGATGATGGCGCTCTATGCCGCCAACAACATCGCCAAGGGTATCCTGAAATACGCCCATTCGGGCGGCGTGCGGCTCGGCGGGCTGATCTGCAACGAGCGCCAGACCGACCGCGAGCTCGACCTCTCCGAGGCGCTGGCCGCCAGGCTCAATTCCAAGCTCATCCACTTCGTGCCGCGCGACAACATCGTCCAGCACGCCGAACTGAGGAAGATGACGGTAATCCAATATGCGCCGGACTCCAAACAGGCAGGGGAGTACCGCGCGTTGGCCGAGAAGATCCATGTCAATTCGGGCCAGGGCACCATCCCGACCCCAATCACCATGGAGGAGCTCGAGGACATGCTGCTCGACTTCGGCATCATGAAGACGGACGAGCAGATGCTTGCCGAGCTTCAGGCCAAGGAAGCGAAATTGGCCGTCGCTCAGTAATCGCCGCTACCGACAGGGGGCGCAGACCGTGACCTGACGCCCCTTTCTACGAAACAAGGCCTCGTCGGCGAGGCGTTACCCGAACCTTGAAAGGGGCAGGTCCCATGGGCCTCGACTATGAGAATGACGGCGCCTTGCATGCGAAGCTTATCGAAGACGTGCTGTCCCAATATCCAGACAAGGCGGCGAAGCGTCGCAAGAAGCACCTCAGTGTCGCAACGAGCAAGGACGAGGCCGGAGGTGAGGACAAGGGCCTTTCCGAATGCGACGTCAAATCGAACATCAAATCCATTCCGGGCGTGATGACAATCCGCGGCTGCGCCTATGCCGGCTCCAAGGGCGTGGTGTGGGGTCCGGTCAAGGATATGGTCCACATCTCGCACGGGCCGGTCGGCTGTGGGCAATATTCCTGGTCGCAACGCCGCAACTATTACGTCGGCACGACGGGCATCGACACATTCGTGACAATGCAGTTCACCTCCGACTTCCAGGAGAAGGACATCGTTTTCGGCGGCGACAAGAAGCTGGAAAAGATCATCGACGAGGTCGAGGACTTGTTTCCGCTCAGTGGGGGCATCTCGGTGCAGTCCGAATGCCCGATCGGCCTGATCGGGGACGATATCGAGGCAGTGTCGCGCAAGAAGGCCAAGGAGCACGAAAAGACGATTGTACCGGTGCGCTGCGAAGGTTTCCGCGGCGTTTCACAATCGCTCGGCCACCACATTGCCAATGATGCGATCCGCGATTGGGTCTTCGACAAGGACGATGTCGCGTTCGAGTCCGGCCCTTACGACGTCAACGTCGTTGGCGACTACAACATTGGCGGCGATGCCTGGGCTTCGCGAATCCTGCTTGAGGAGATTGGACTTCGGGTGGTCGGCAACTGGTCGGGCGACGCCACGCTCGCCGAGATAGAGCGCGCGCCCAAGGCCAAGCTCAATTTGATCCACTGCTACCGGTCGATGAACTACATCTGCCGGCACATGGAGGAAAAGTACGGCATCGCCTGGATGGAATACAATTTCTTCGGCCCCTCCCAGATCGAGGCCTCCTTGCGCAACATCGCCAAACACTTCGGCGCGGAAATCGAGGAGAAGACCGAAAAGGTCATCGCCAAGTACCGGCCCTTGGTCGATGCCGTCATCGCCAAGTACCAACCGCGCCTCGAAGGCAGGACGGTGATGCTCTATGTCGGCGGCCTGCGCCCCCGTCACGTCATCACTGCCTACGAAGACCTCGGTATGGTGATCGTTGGCACCGGCTACGAATTCGCCCACAACGACGACTATCAGCGCACCGGCCATTACGTGAAGAATGGCACGCTCGTCTATGACGACGTCACCGGTTATGAGCTGGAGAAGTTCATCGAAGGCATCCGCCCGGATCTCGTTGGCTCCGGTATCAAGGAGAAGTACCCGGTACAGAAGATGGGCATCCCGTTCCGCCAGATGCACTCCTGGGACTATTCCGGCCCGTATCACGGCTATGACGGCTTCGCCATTTTCGCCCGCGACATGGATCTGGCCATCAACAACCCGGTCTGGGATCTCTACCGCGCGCCGTGGAAAAAGATGAAGGACGCGCCGCCGACGGCGGTCGCCGCCGAATGAGGACTGGCTGCCTCCCTGGCAGGGAGGCCGATAAATGCTTGGGGCGCGCTCGATCCACGCGGGATGCCCTTTAACGCTTTGATGTCTCTGTGCTGCCGCTTGCCGCAGCCAGATGGAAAAGGTGACCACCATGCCGCAATCGGCCGAAAAAGTTCTCGACCATGCTCCCCTGTTCCGCGAGCCGGAATACAGACAAATGCTTGCCGACAAGAAACTGAATTTCGAATGTCCTCACCCTGATCAGATCGTCACCGATCAAGGCGAATTGACCAAAACTTGGGAATACCGCGAAAAGAACCTCGCTCGCGAGGCGCTTGTCATAAACCCCGCCAAGGCCTGCCAGCCGCTCGGTGCGGTGTTCGCGGCCGCGGGCTTCGAGCGGACCATGTCTTTCGTCCACGGTAGCCAGGGCTGCGTTGCCTACTACCGCTCGCATCTGTCGCGACATTTCAAGGAGCCTTCGTCAGCGGTTTCCTCCTCGATGACCGAGGACGCGGCAGTGTTTGGCGGCCTGAAGAACATGGTCGACGGACTCGCCAATACCTACAAGCTCTACGACCCCAAGATGATCGCCGTCTCGACCACCTGCATGGCTGAAGTCATTGGCGACGACCTGCGGAGCTTCATCGAGAACGCCAAGAACGAAGGCTCGGTCCCGAGCGACTTCGACGTGCCTTTCGCGCATACGCCTGCCTTCGTCGGCAGCCATATCGATGGCTATGACGGCATGGTGAAGGGCGTGCTGGAGCATTTCTGGAAGGGCAGCGAGCGCTCGCAAGCCGCTGGGACCATCAACATCATTCCAGGCTTCGACGGATTCTGCGTCGGAAACAACCGAGAACTCAAGCGCCTCCTCGACCTGATGGGTGTCACTTATACCGTCATTCAAGACGCCTCAGACCAGTTCGACACGCCGTCTGACGGCGAATACCGCATGTATGACGGTGGCACGAAGATCGAAGACTTGAAAGGCGCACTCAACGCGGAGGCGACACTGTCGCTGCAGCATTACAACACCCGCAAGACGCTGGAATATTGCGACGAGGTCGGGCAAGCGACGGCATCCTTCCACTATCCACTGGGTGTCCAGGCGACCGACGAATTCCTGATGAAGGTCTCGGCGATTTCCGGCCAGGAGATCCCCGAGGCAATCCGGATGGAGCGCGGCCGACTGGTTGACGCCATGGCGGACAGCCAGTCATGGCTGCACGGCAAGAAGTACGCAATCTATGGGGATCCGGACTTCGTCTACGCCACGGCCCGCTTCGTCATGGAGACCGGTGGCGAGCCGACACATTGCCTCGCGACCAACGGCACATCGCCCTGGCAGGCCGAGATGAAGGAATTGCTTGCATCCTCGTCCTTCGGCCAGGATGCCCAGATCTGGGCGGGCAAGGATCTCTGGGCGATGCGTTCGCTGCTGTTTACAGAGCCGGTGGACCTGCTGATCGGCAATTCCTATGGCAAGTATCTGGAGCGCGACACCGGCACGCCGCTGATCCGGCTGATGTTTCCAATCTTCGACCGGCACCATCACCATCGCTTTCCCCTCATGGGCTACCAGGGTGGATTACGCGTGCTGACGACGATCCTCGACAAGATATTCGACAAGCTCGATCGCGAGACGAGCGAAACAGGCGTGACGGACTATTCCTATGACCTCACCCGCTAAGCCCGTGCCGGCCTTTCGCCGAGGCCGCCCATTGCCCGATGGACTTCGGAGACTGACGCAATGACCTCGCTCAGTGCCAAGATCCAGGACGTTTTCGACGAGCCCGCCTGCGATACCAACCGCGGCAAGGATGCCAAGGCGCGCAAGGAGGGCTGCTCGAAGCCGCTGACCCCCGGGGCGTCAGCCGGCGGCTGCGCCTTTGACGGCGCCAAGATCGTCCTGCAGCCGATCACCGACGTTGCGCACCTGGTCCATGCGCCGCTCGCCTGCGAGGGCAATTCCTGGGACAACAGAGGCGCAGCTTCGTCCGGGCCAACCCTGTGGCGGACAAGCTTCACAACAGACCTCACCGAACTCGACATCGTGATGGGGCAGGGCGAGCGGAAGCTATTCAAGGCGATCCGCGAGATCAAGGAAACATATGCGCCGCCGGCAGTCTTCGTCTATTCGACCTGCGTGACGGCGCTGATCGGCGACGACATCGAGGCCGTGTGCAAACGCGCGGCCGAAAAATTCGGACTGGCCGTGGTGCCGATCAATGCGCCGGGCCTGGCCGGCTCCAAGAACCTCGGCAACAAACTCGCCGCCGAAGCGTTGCTCGATCATGTCATCGGCACGGTGGAACCCGACGACGCCGGGCCCTACGACATCAACATCCTTGGCGAATTCAACCTCTCCGGCGAATTCTGGCTGGTCAAGCCGCTGCTTGATCGGCTTGGCATCCGGGTGCGCGCTTGCATACCGGGCGATGCGCGTTACATCGACGTTGCATCCGCGCACCGCGCCCGGGCGGCTATGATGGTGTGCTCGAGCGCACTGATCAATCTGGCCCGCAAGATGGAGGAGCGCTGGGACATCCCGTACTTCGAGGGCTCTTTCTACGGCATAACCGATACCTCGGAAGCACTTCGCAACATTGCTGAGCTGCTGGTGAGGAAGGGCGCCGATGCGGAGATCCTCGATCGCACGGAGACGCTGATTGCTGAGCAGGAGGCGATTGCGTGGAAGAACCTCGAGGCCTACCGCCGGCGGCTTCAAGGCAAGCGCGTGCTGCTCAACACGGGCGGTGTGAAGTCCTGGTCGGTCGTCCACGCGCTGATGGAGATCGGCATGGAGATCGTCGGCACCTCGGTCAAGAAATCCACAGTCGAAGACAAGGAGCGGATCAAACGGATCCTCAAGGACGAAAACCACATGTTCGAGCAGATGGCAGCGCGCGATCTTTACGCCATGCTCTCAAAACAGAAGGCCGACATCATGCTGTCGGGCGGGCGCACGCAATTCATCGCTCTGAAGGCCAAGACACCGTGGCTCGATATCAATCAGGAGCGCCAACATCCTTATGCCGGCTATGACGGCATGGTGGAACTTGTCCGGCAGATCGACCTCGCCATTCATAACCCGATCTGGGGCCAGGTGCGGGAGCCGGCGCCGTGGGATTGCCAGCCTGCTTTGGAGGACGATCTGGCGAGCACGAAGAACGGGACAGCGACTGTGAACGCTTTCAATGAATTCGCCGGCGCGACGGCTCACCGCTTCGGCGACCGGTGAGGAAATCCGATGGTTCGCATCCTTCGCAATACCAAATCAGCGGCGGTCAACCCCCTGAAGTCGTCACAGCCGCTGGGTGCCGCCTTCGCCTTTCTTGGAGTCGACGGCGCGATGCCCCTGTTCCACGGCAGCCAAGGCTGCACCAGCTTCGCGCTGGTGCTCTTCGTGCGCCATTTCAAGGAAGCAATCCCCTTGCAGACAACGGCTCTGGACGAGGTGGCAACCATACTCGGCGGAGCGGACCATCTGGAAGAGGCGATCCTCAACCTCAAAACCCGCACGAAGCCAAAGCTGATAGGAGTGTGCACGACCGCGCTGGTGGAGACCCGTGGCGAAGACTGCGCGAGTGATATCGCCAACGTCAAGCTGAAGCATGCGGAAGAGCTCACGGGTACGGAGGTTGTGCTGGCCAACACGCCTGATTTCGGCGGCGCTATCGAAGAAGGCTGGGCCAAGGCTGTCGCGGCGATGATCGAAGGGATTACACGGCCGGGCGCACGGACCCGGCAGCCGAAGAAGATCGCGATCCTGCCCGGATGCAACCTCACTGTCGCTGACGTCGAGCATTTGCGTGACATGGTTGAAAGTTTTGGGCTCAACCCGGTTATCCTGCCGGACGTCTCCGGCTCACTCGACGGCACGGTTCCCGACCGCTGGGTAACCACTACCTATGGCGGCACCAGCGTCGAGGAAATCCGCGAGCTTGGCACGGCCGTGCAATGCATCGTCATCGGCGAGCACATGCGCCACCCGGCGAAAACGCTGCACGGGTTGACCGGCGTGCCTTACGCGGTGTTCCAGTCGCTGACCGGATTAATGGCCGTCGACCGGTTCGTCTCGCTGCTATCGGCGGTTTCGGGCGCGGCGGTGCCGGACCGGGTTCGCCGTCACCGGGCGCAATTGGAGGATGCATTGCTCGACGGACATTTCCATTTCGGAGGCAAGAAAATTGCGATCGCTGCTGAACCAGACCAACTCTATCAACTCGCAACCTTCTTCACCGGCATGGGCTGTGACATCGCGGCGGCGGTCACGACGACCGATCTGTCGAAGATTCTGCAGAAAGTACCGGCGGAGTGGGTTCAGATCGGCGATCTCGGCGATTTGGAAGCTCTTGCAGCGGGCGCGGATCTTCTCGTAACACATTCCCACGGTCGCCAGGCGTCGCGACGCCTTGGCATTCCGCTCATGCGCGTCGGCTTCCCGATCTTCGACCGGCTTGGCAGCCAGCACAAGCTCACAATCCTCTATCGGGGGACCCGCGACCTGATCTTCGATGTTGCCAATATCTTTCAGGCCAACCAGCACGCGCCGACGCCTGAGGCGCTTGATCCATTCCGGAAACGAGAAATGCCAGATGAGCTCCGTTCGTCGCCTCTCACTCGTCACTGACGAGGTTCACGCACCGATGACGGACCGACGGGCAGGCGCATTGCGCGTAGCCATCGCCACGCAAGACATGACGAATCTCAATGCCCATTTCGGGTCGGCCAAGCGCTTTGCTGTCTACGACGTGACGCGCGAGGAGTGGCATCTCGTGGAAGCCGTGGCCTTCGATGACGTTTCCGATGAGAGCGGGAAGCGTCGGACCGAGGGCGATGACCGCGTCACGCCGAAGGTGGAGGCGCTGAAGGGCTGCCATCTGCTGTTTTGTCTGGCCATCGGCGGGCCTTCGGCAGCCAAGGTTATTTCGGCAAAAATCCATCCAATCAAGGTGCCGCAGCCACAAACCATCCAAGAGGTGCTGTTGCGCACGCAGATGATGCTGAGAACGTGTCCTCCGCCCTGGCTGCGCAAGGTGCTGGCCGAAGCTGGTGTCGCCGAAAAGAAACCCTCCTTCGAGGACGAGGACTAAAACGAGGAAGTGCAAAATGTTTGAAGTCGCGATCAGCCCTGCTGTCAACGATGACGAGGCCGCCCTTGCCAGCCCATTCGTCAAATGCCTCGTGCGGCTGATCCGTGCTCAGGATACCCACGGGTCATGGGACGGCACAGCGGATGCCGAGTTGCTGGCCGACTTCATCGTCAGCAAGGAACGGCGTCGTACGATCCCAATCATCGGCGATCCCGATCCGGACGTGCTGTGGAGGCTCGACAAGTTTTACACTGCCGTCGCCCTTGCGATCGAGGAGCGCTCCGGCCTGATGGCATCGCCGATGATCGAAATGAGCCATGAGGGGTTCGGGCGCGTGCTTTTCACCGCCGGGCGGCTGGTCGTTCTGTCCAAGACCGTGCGCGACGTCCATCGGTTCGGCTTCGAGACGTTCTGCAAACTCGCCGCCGCCGGTACGAAACTGGTCGACGATGCCATCGCAGCCATCGACGCCTATCCCGAGGTGGCACGGGCATGAAACCAATTTTCGAGCAAGAGGATCATGTCAGGCCTTGAGGAGCCGCGATGGCCAGCCCACGCGGCCGACGCGGTCGAGGCCAATTTGGTTCTCGGGGTAGCGCTGATGAAGCCACTCGTCCTGATCTGTTCGCAAGATGCGGAGTTCTATCTGTTCCTCAGCCACATACTGGAGGTGGACGGCTTCGTCAGTGAGCCGGCAGGCGGCGCCAAGGAAGCACTTGCAAAGGCCGACGAACGGGAATTCCAGGCCGTGGTGCTGGACTGCGGTCCAACGAGCCTTACCGGGTCCGCAATCTGCGCCCGGCTCAAGCGGGAACCCCGGACCGGCGGCCTGCCCATCATTGCCCTGATCGCGCCCGGCGCCGAGAACCAGCACCTTGATCTGTTGAAGGCCGGCATTGACGAGAGCTTTGTGCGGCCAATGGCACCGGCCAAGCTGCTCGATTATCTGCGGACGAGGCTGGCGCTGCCGAAGCCGGGTTCAAACGGGATCGAAAACGACAGCTGGCTTTCCTATGGCAGCCTTGCGATGAAGCTCGATGCCCACCGGGTTTGCGGCAATGGCCATGACATCCATCTCGGACCGATCGAGTTCAACGTGCTGCGGCATTTGCTGGAGGCTCCCGGCAAGGTCTTCAGCCGGGACGAGCTGATCGGCGGGGCCTGGCCGGCCAATATCCATGTCGGTCTACGCACAGTCGATGTCCATATCAGTCGGCTCAGAAAGGCACTGGAGACGGCCTCGACCGGTATCGTCATCCGTACCGTCAGGTCGGCCGGCTACTCGCTCGAGAAGCTGGACGGCTGAATCGAGTGCCGGGTCTGGTGCCACTCCCTTTTCCTCGCGCTGTGAGTCGGTCTTGCGGCCTGAAACGCCCTCATCGAACACTCAGGAAGAAACAGGAAAATGGGCTTTAAAACGGTACTCTGTTTGACCGGCGCTGACCATTCCGATCAGGACGTCAGAACTGCTGCCGGCTTGTGTGCGGAAATCGGCGCGCACCTTTCCGTACTGATTATACCCGCTCCGATGCTCCTTATGTCGCATCGGCGGATCGGAGATGGTGTCCCCGAGTGGCCTGTAGGACGTGGACAGGCAATTGCCAGATTGAACGATCGGTTTCGGCAAATCGATCGATTTACACAGGACGCGGTCAGACTGGGAAAACGCTCCAGAGATATCCAGAAATTGCTGGAATCTATGTCGCTCGCCTATGACGTTGACACCGACTATTACGATCCGGCCAGCCTCGGTGAAGTGGCACGACAGCGCGCGCTCTGCGCCGACATCACGATCATCGGACCAGGGCTCCTCAACGACGAGAATCTCGGACCTCCTGTGGTCAACGGCTGCTTGTTCGATACGGGAAAACCGGTGCTTGTTGTGCCGAACGGTGCTGAGGCGACGCTGTGGCCACGGCGTGTCCTGGTCGGTTGGGATTCGCGAGCAGAGGCGTCCCGTGCGGTTCGCGAAGCGCTGGGTCTCCTATGCGCTGCTGAGGAAGTTCGTGTCGCCCTGGTCGATCCGAAGGCCAACTACAACGGGAAAGGGGCGGAGCCTGGAGCCGACATCGCTGCCTATCTCACTCGGCACGGTGCTCGGGTGTCGGTTGACCTCCTGCCAAGTGCCGGCAAATCGGCGGCCACGGTGCTTGCGCAGCACGCAACCGACACGTCTGCCGACATGATAGTCATGGGCGCCTATGGCAGCCGTCGGCTGCGTGAGCGGCTCTTCGGCGGCGTGACGAAATGGATAGTCGAAAAGCCGCCATTGCCGCTGTTTTTGGCTCGATGACGGTTCCGGACCCGCACCGATGCTGTTCAAAGCTCTACTGTGACGCCTGCATTCATTCGTAGATGGGCTCCATCGAAATAATCGATTTTACGAAGAGTAACGAACATGAAAAGCATTGATCGGGAGGCGACGCCCGCCGGAAATCTCTCCAGTCATGCGCAAGGCGGAGGTGGAACGGCCAGAGCGTGACCAGTGTCAGCCTCGACAATGGCGACAGGCTGGAAGTCGGCATCGTCGTCAACTCAGCCGGGCCGAATGCCGGCACGGTGGCTGCCATGGCGGGGCTGGTGTTGCCGGTCGAGCCGCGCAAGCGCAACGTCTTCGTCTTCGAGGCGCGCGACAAATATTCTGATATGCCGCTGCTGGTCGATCCGTCCGGCATCTATGTCCGGCCGGAAGGCTCGGTCTATCTCACTGGCGGCGCCGAACCGGAAGAAGGCGACGGCCCGGCCGACCCCACCGATTTCGAGCCGGACTGGCCGTTGTTCGAAGAGGTGATCTGGCCGGTACTGGCGACCCGCATTCCCGCCTTCGAAGCCATCAAGCCGACGCGCGCCTAGGCCGGCCATTACGACTACAACACGCTCGACCAGAACGCGGTGATCGGCCCGCATCCGCAGGTTAAGAATTTCCTCTTCGCCAATGGTTTTTCCGGCCACGGCCTGCAGCAGGCGCCGGCGGTCGGCAAGGCGCTGGCCGAGCTGATCGTGCACGGCGGCTACGGACACGGTGGAATGCTCGGCGTTTGGGTACAGCCGTGTCGCTGAAGGGCGGGCGTTCAGGGAATTGAATGTGATCTAACGGGAATTGAATGTGATCTAACGCTGGCGGGACAGCCCCCTCTCTGGCCTGCCGGCCATCTCCCCCGCAAGGGGGGAGACCGGCAGCTTCCCTGGCGGCTCCATAATTCTGGCCTTGGAGATTGGCGAAAGCAGCGATGACGGCCAATCTCCCCCCTTGCGGGCGCGGTCAGCGGGTTCCTTGCCTTTGGCGATGCATGTCGTGGCTGGACCGGGTGAGGTGAGCCCGGCCAAGTCTACCCAGCCTCTGCGCCCTGTCCCGAAGCCGCTCGCCCGCTCGGCGCTATGAGGGCGCGCTCGCGAGCGGCTTCGCTAAAGCTACGTTACAGCACGTGCAGGGACGCGACCCCAGTGAAGGCATACTCCAGCGTGGCTTCGCCAATTCCGTTCGTTGGCCCGCCTCAAGCCGGTCTTCCAACCGAAGGCCGAACGCGCCAATTCGCCAGCCAACTCCACCAACGATTGTCGAAATCCGCAACCCGGGGCGGTTCGCTCGAGCTCGCTTGCTTGAGCACGGCACAGACGGGATCGCGAGCATGATGCCGCGGAATGGGAACGCACCCATGCTTGGGTACGAGGGCCCCGAGCCAACGCGCATCGCGCCAATCGGCGTCGTCACGTTCGAGATTCATCACCGGCAGCTCGGCGCTTTTCGCTCGCATATGCGCCGGCACGCCGCTGGCGATCGATGACGCATTTGCCGACGAGCTGCTCGTTCCACGAAAAAGCAATAAGCGCGAGATCAATGGGCAACCTCGTCGGGACCGAAAAGAGCGCTAAACCGGGTTGCTAGATCAATCCAGGGTACCGCGTCGCCGCTCTCTGAAGCTATTCGAACGACCGCCGCCAGATAATCGGTAAAAGCCTTCAGTCTTATGGCGCCTTGCTCTGAGAGGTAGTCAATGGCGTCAAGCCGCTGGTGAACGGCAGCGAGCATATGTTGCACCAAAAGCAGGGAGGATGGGCAGGGGCAATCGCTCTTACTCGCGAGGCGCCTGCACTCACTGCAAAGCGGCGGAATGTCCTCTAAGGCTAGGTCGCCGGAAAGACGTTGTATGAGATTGTCAGTGGCGTTCCACAAATTCGCTCGCATGCAGTACGGAGTGCAGCGTGACGCCATGTTGGGCTAGCAGCGGTGTAGCTCCCTCGTCACGGTCCACGAGGCAAGCAGCGTCACCCACAATGCCGCCGACGCGGCGAACCTCTTCAATCGCCTTCAATATCGACTTGCCGCTTGTGGCAACGTCGTCAACGATCAGGACCACTTTTCCCTCGAGATCTTCTTTAGGCCCAAGTCCTTCAATCACGTCCCTTGTGCCATGGGCCTTTGGAACTTTGCGAACGAAGATCGTGTTTATGGGTTTGTTCATCATCGAGCTGACAGCCGCCATCGATCCGATTACGGGGACCGCTCCCATTTCAAGACCGCCGACGTACTCTGCTTTCACTTGCTCAGCTATTTTTAGGAATTCAAGAGCGGCAAGTTGCGCGCCTCGCGCCACCATCATGGTAGGCTTCATATTGAAATAGATGTCGCTCTCTATGCCCGACGAGAGCGTGTAGCGTCCGAATCGAAAAGAGCGCTCACGGACAATCTCGCGGAGTTCGTCCTTGTCGTGTTGGCCGGAATCAACTGGTCTGAATTTCGCCAGTGCCGCCATAGATCAGACCTCGCCCGTAGGGAAAAAATTGGCTGCGGCATGCACCTAGTCACTACCGCTATGTGGCTTATGCAAGTGTTCGCGGGGTGTGTCAATTAATGTCAATACCGGTGCGACCGTTTCGCGCAGATTTTTCCATTATCGTTATTGGGTGCCTAAGCGTGATCACGGGCTTCGCTACGGCTGGGTAGCCTTGGCTCCTGGCCCTTGCCCAATCTCGGCTAGGCACGGGTTTTTTCGACGCGGGCCGTCTCTTTGAGGATTTGGGCGTTTCATCCTCGTCCCCTCGAGTTCCGCCACGCTCGGCCCCGTTTGCGCCAGCTTCTTAACCAGGTTGCGCATGAGGTGAGCGTTTCGGCCGCCATGTCGGCCCCGTGTCACTCTTGTGGTACGAGTGGGCAAGGCCGCGCTTTTCGTGCAACCTCCTCGTAAAGGCGAGGTAAAGGTCGAGTCGCCGAGAATTTCGTTCATCAGCACCGCGGCGCAACATTCGGCTCGCTTCGTCTGACGACGGTAAAAGCCAGCAGCAAAGTCCAAGGTAGGCCGTAGTCCACCTCCCCTGCAGGCCGAGTCTCGACGCGATATCGGCGACAGGGCGAGCGTCTGCCTCTGAGGCAGACGCCGAACAGCAGACCGAGCCTTACACTGATTTTGGTGGCATTGAGTTCGCCGACACCGTGACATGGAGCCTATCACGGGCGGGAAGTGCCTGGTAGCAGAACTCGACAAGCGGCGCTACGTTCTGGACGCCGGCGTTGCTGACCAGGACATCGAGGCGCCCGAAGGTTTCGATCGCCTGCATCAGCTGCTTTCCACCTGCCCCTCTCGCTGGCAACCATTTTCTGTCAACCGATCGATCCCGGACGCCGTTGTTGGACTTCGCTGTGATCAAGATCCGCGGACCACTCTTGCTCCCTCGCGGGCGAACCGCGCTATCCTTGCCGACCCCGCTCGCGGCTTCGGTGATCAGCGCCACCTTGTCGAGAAGCCGGCCACCGGCTCCCCATCGCGTTGGTTCAATGAGATATCACTGTAAAAGTTCATGGTTTCTTCCTTTCCGATGGCGAGGCTAGGCTTTCGCGAGATAGTCGTGGACGACCTTCCCGAGCGCGAGCGTGAGATCTGCGACGAAGTGGACGGCCGAGACTACTTCCAGCACCGGCAGTTCGGCGACGGGGGCAAGCGCATGCGACCAGAGGTTCAGGGCTGCCGGCCCGGTCCAGGCGCCCCTCAGATGGACGTCCTGTAGATGATATTCCACGAGCTCACAGATGCGCGGCGTGCCGTCGACATGCGGGATGATTTTGAGGAGGAAGTTCGGTTCAGCGAGCGAGGCCCTCACGCTCGCGAGGTCGGCGGCTCGGTGCTTGTAGCCCATGGTACTCGTCGCGACGCGGACCGGCCCGTAGTCCAGCGTGCCAACAAGGGTATCCGTCTCGGTTCGGAGCGTTGGGCTAGCGAGCTTCTTTGGAAAGCCCCACAACTCGCGTCCGCCCGCTATCGGCGGATGGTCGTCGAGAAACATGCAGTGGGTGTAGCTGCCCTTGCGGCCTCGGAAGGAGACCGGGATGACCTGCCCGCTTTCAGTGTAGTCGCCAAAGCCGGTCGAGTCCGGCATGCGAATGAACTCGAATTTGACCAGAGGCTCGCACACCTGAAGCGGCTCCGGCACAAGGTCGCGCAGTTTCTGCGGATCGGTGCGATATGTGATGATCAGATACTCCCGGTTGCCGAAGCGATATGGGCCGGCCGGGAAGGCCGGGCTGGTCAGGGGCATGGCGAATGCGCTCGCCCGGACGGTATCTTGGTGCATGTTTGAAATTCCTTTGTGCTGGATCAAGTGGGCTTAGATCGGTCTGCATGATGGCGGCGAGGCTCTCCGAGGTGCTGTCGCAGCCTCGTAAGGGATGCATGGCGTAATCGCGCGTAGCCATTTTGCGCTGGGCAATTGCCTTGGGGCGCGATCATTGGCGATGGTCGCGCACACGGTTCCATGGCTCCGGTTGTGATCGAGGGAGGCAAGATTCGAGGTAAGGTGATTTTGTTCCTCATTTGAAGGCGCTGCTTCCCGTCTGCCCTCGTGGTAGGAGGAGGTGGAGTGGCGGCCAGGTCCGATTTCTCCTCGACGGGGTTTGCGGATCGACGCGCATGCGCCATGCCAAATGAGAAATCGTTCGAGGCTAGCAGGACAGACGGCCTCGGCGAGCCAGTCGAGAGAGAAGGTCTTCGCCTCACGCGGATCAGATACGAATTCCCGAGCACTGCGGTGATGTAGCAGCAAGGCCCGCGACGCCACCAAACCTCTGTCGCGAAAATATGGAGGTGACGCGGTATCCGCCGTCTAGCGAAACAGCTTACGCAGCATCCGGCAGCACGCACTCGACGGCCCGGCCTCATCGCCGGCTTCAGGAGAAAAGATCAGCTATGAGCCGGCAGGCAATCGCTGCACGCGGCGGTCAGGTCGTGTAGATCTTCCGCGCACACAGCTGGCGCCGGAATGATGCTAGATGATGAGCCGACGCCAACATTACCGCAGGGGAGACAGCCAAGTCTGTCCTCAAGCGTCTGAAATGCATGTCCAAAAGCTGACAGCGACAAAAAACATGTCTGGTCCAAAACAACCGGCCGCCTTGGGCGTGAGGTTTCTCGAAGCCTACTCGTGCAGTTGCGCGGCTAAGCGCGCTGGCACGGCCTTTGCTAGAGATGCGGCAATATTGAGTCGGGGCTGACCGCATAAGAACGCGAGACGATTGATGGTCTGCTGCGCCATCTCGGCGGCGCGTTCGCTCAACGGTCACGGCTACACCCTTGGCAACGGCTGACGCGCGACTTTGCGGTTGCGCCGCCCTGCCGCGCCGATGCGCCCAAAGTTCGTTGATAGTCCGCTCGGCCGATTGAGGAAACCGGCTGTTGACTGCTGCCAAGGCGGAGATGGCTGGGCTCATTCGGACTGTCTTGACCGTCGGTGTCATGAAGCCAAAGACACCATACTGGACGTTATGCATGACCAAGACGAGTGGGAGTCACAACGAATGATTTTACCGGAACTGCGCTCTGCTATCCCAGCCGGCAGAGTTTTGGAGATAACGACGACCACAGGATGCATCGTGGGATGTTCATATTGTCCGCAGGACAAGTTCGCTGACCGGCAAAGAAAGGTATCTGATACGAAGCATCTTAGTCTTGGAGATTTCAAGCGCTGTCTGGCGCGCGTACCAGCCTCCGTCGACATTAGTTTTGCCGGGTATTCTGAGCCATGGCTCAATCCGGATTGCACCGAAATGGTCGAGCACGCTTCCGCCAAAGGCCACGGCATCAGGATTTTCACGACGCTTGTGGGAATGAAGGGGCAGGATCTACAACGCTTGCAGGCGCTGCGGTTGGGGGTATTCGTGGTTCATGTTTTTGATGATGGCGCCCACATGAATAGCCGCCTTGTCGGAGCCAAGTATCGCGATTTGGTTGGTCAACTCGTCGACGCCGACATCCCTTCGATCCGATTCGTGGTTTTGGGTGAGCCCCATCCCGATATCGCCGACATTATCCCTGCCCAAGCCCTAGTTCGCGCGCGACCGGTGAGCAGCAGGGGTGGAAGCGTAGACCCTAAGATTGTAGAACCACGGCAGCCAGTCGTCGGAGCGCTGATATGCGTGGACGAACGGCAGTATCGGAATGTACTCCTTCCAAACGGCGAGGTTACTCTCTGCTCCATGGATTTTGAGCGGCGTCACGTATTGGGCAACCTTCTATGCGACGAATATGGCGATCTCTTTAAAAGCCCAGTTTTTTGCGAAATCGTCGATCGCATGAATGGAGCGGCTGGTTTCCTGCTTTGCAGGATGTGTGAATTTGCCGATCCAAACGATAGGAACTGACTGACGCCGGCTGACCGCGGCGGGCCTGAAATGCCGACGTCCCTGAAACGGCAAGATGCACATGCCCGCGAAGTCATCGTGTTTTCACGTCACGCTAACACGATCCCGTAGGCGCGGCAGTCAGCCTCGACCATTTCCGAGACGAACTCATCGAAAGTGGTCTTCGGCTTCCAATCGAGTTTTGTCGGCTGCCTTGGAGGCATCGCCGATCAGCAGGTCAACCTCGATTGGCCCGAAACAGCGTTTGTCGATCCGGATCAGCGCTTGATTACTCATGCGTTCAGGGCCCACCTCGTCAACGCCTTCGCCCTCCCAGACGATCTCCTTTTCGACTCGCCTGAAGGCAAGCCCCGACAAAGGTGCGGACCGTGTGTGTCTCGCCGGTTGCAAGCACGAAATCGTCAGGTTGATGCTGCGAGATGCGCCACATGCCCTCGACATAGGCGCGCGCCGAGCCCCAGTCGCGCTTTGCTTCCAGGTTTCCGAGATAGAGACAGTCCTGTTTGCCGGCCATGATCGAGCCACCGCACGCGTCACCTTGCGCGTGATGAAAGTTTCGCTGCGCGTCGGCCCTTCGTGATTGAACAGGATGCCATAGAGCCCGTATACCTCGCGGTAGTTCATGGTGATCCAGTAGGCGTAGACCTTCGCCACCGCATAGATCGAGCGTGGATAAAACGGAGTGCTCTCCTGCTGCGGGATGCCCTGGACCGAACCAAAGAGTTCGGAAGTTGACGCCTGGTAGAACCGCGTTTCTTTCTCGAGACGAAGAATGCGGATCGCTCGGCAGCAGCAGCGTGCCGAGCGTATCGGCATTGGCGGTGTATTCCCGGTCCCGAGGGAGACTGCACGTGGCTTTGCGCAGCCGGTGCAAGGTTTCGGCCTCAATGTCGGATACTCGACAGGATCGCAAACCTGCTTCCGTTGCTTTGCTCATGTTTTGCTCTGGCACGTTCGATGCAGGAGACCCTCCCGAACGCAGCAGCGGATGTCTTCTATGATCAAACCCACGGGAAAATGCTGTCGCCGCACTCATGACCGCGCCCTCGCTGGTCGCCAAGCAGGCCGAAGGTCGGCTCATCACGGTCGAGGCGGGCAACTGAGCCCAATTGCAATGAGGGATAGGCTGCGAAAGCATGTCACTGACCACGCGGGGGTCATCGAGGCGGGATTCTCGATGCCAGCCACGCGCAACATATCGCCGGCATGAGTGCCGATCTCATCACGGAGCCGGCATCCGCGGGCGTCACACCCGATACTACGAACGCGCGGACAAACTGTTGCAAGTCCTGCGGTGTCGACGATGCGTGCGGGAAGGGCAAGCCCAGCGGCCATGGCCGACATTCGCCGCATATAGCGCCTGATTGGGAGGCGTCAGCAGGAGCAGGACAACTGGATCTCTCTTGCATTGGGATCGGTGCTGGCCCGTCCAATTTGAGCCTTGCGTGTCAGATACACGAGCAAATCGGGCACGGGGCATTGTTCTTGGATCGGCAAGTTGACTTCCGCTGGCATCCAGGCAGCGCATTCGACTCTTCAGAACTCCAGGTCAGCCACGTCAAGGATCTGGTAACGCTGGTGAATCCGCGATCCGCCTACACTTTCATAAACTACCTGCACGAGAACGGGCGTCTGTACCACTTCCTGAATGCACAGTTCGATGCTGTGCTCAGGGCTGAGTTCGAGCAATACCTGAACTGGGCGTTCCGCAGGAACCCACTTGTGCGCGGCGGCGAGACCGTCCGCGAAATACGCTATGATGGCGAGTTTCGGGTGCGGACGGACGACGCGGTGCTTAGTGCCAGAGACCTGGTGGTCGGCATCGGCAAGCAAGCATGGATTCCACCTCAATTTCAGGGCTGGATCGGACGCAACCTGTTCCATTCATCCGATTTGCTGCACATCCATCCTGAGGTGCGGCAAAAACATGTTTGCGTCGTTGGTGGAGGCCAGTCGGGAGCCGAGGTACTGTTGCATTTGGTCGGTGGGCCAAGAGAACGGCGGCCTGCCTCGATCACCTGGGTCTCGCAGCGCGAAAACTACCTGCCCCTCGACAACAGCCCGTTCACAAACGAGTTGTTCATGCCCTGTTTTTCGGATCGTTTCGCGGCAATGAGCGAGCCGCAGCGCAAGCTGTTCCTGCGGCGTTTCGTGCTCGCCTCGGATGGTATTTCGGATCGCACTTTGCGCGCCGTCTACCAGGCGCTGTATCGCCACGAATTTCTTGAGCCAGACCTATGTGACATCGCACTGCGGCCGGGTTGCAACGTTTCGCGCTGCATCAACGCCGGCGCGGGTCACAACTTGACGCTGCAGCGCGGCTTGGGCGACGTCGAAGAAGTCACGGCCGACATCGTCATCCTGGCCACCGGTTACGAGAACGCCGTGCCAAGCTTTTTGGAACCGATGGCGGATCGGCTGCAACAGACCGACAATGAGTTGGTCATCAACGCGGATTTTTCGGTGTGCTGGGACGGACCGCGTGACAGACGCATCTTCGTACAGAACGCCAATCCCGGGCAGCGCGGGCTGGCCGATCCGAACCTAAGCCTGCTGGCCTGGCGAGCTCGCCGCATTCTTGACAGCCTTCTACAGCGCGCGCCGTGCGCGAACCCTGAGCATCCTGGCTTTATCAGCCGTACCACCGTCGAGAGCTGGCCCGACCCGGTAGCCGAAGAAATGGGCAGCGGGATATGACCCAGCGACTACTGATCATCGGCGGTGGCATCCAAGGAATGATGTCCGCCTCCGCTGCGGCGCAGTCCGGAGCCCGCTCCGAACTCATCGTGACTGAACATGCCCTTGGACCTATGGGCGCATCGCTTAATTCTGCGGGCGAGAATTTGCCCCACGGTCGTCGAAACCGTACAAGGTCGCTCACTCGAAAGTGCCCAGTGGCCCTAGCGGCCATGGCTGCGTCGGCCGTTAGCGGAGGCCTCCCGCCCGTAGCGATGCGTGTGGTGGCTGGACCGGGTGAGGTAAGTGATCGGGACCAGCTTAGGGAACCCGAGGACCCGGCTTGGCCTCGGATGGGTCAGTCTAGCGCCGAACTTGTGCGGACAATACTCGTTTTTGGAGCATCGATGGACCCGATGCCAGCGACGTGCCTCCCTGATCGCCCGACCGGAACGGGAACTTGTCGCAAAAATTTTCGCGGCGCACGACTTGCGTTGCGTCAGGCTGCACGAAAGGTCGTCTTATCGGGCAGTCGTACCATCAACAGCATGCTCGGCCGTGACTACCATGCAGACGTACCGGATCGATAGATCTTTACGGGCCTGGGCGATCTCTCCATTGAGGAGGGACAACAAAGCCTTGCAATCCACCCGGAGCGGAAGGCACTTTGCGTCGCCGTCTGCATGCCGTGGAGTATCGTCTCCGTGGGCCCACACCCTGACGGCGCCCGACTGCCTCTAACCGGAATGTTTGACCAACCACTCTTTCCAACAGGAGGCTTTTCGCATGTTGACCGATGCACAAAGAGAAAAGTGGAAGAAAGACGGATACGTCAGGCTCGAGAGGTTCTTCGATCCCGCGACTCTGGAAGGTATTTCCAGATCTGTTGAAGACATATCACGCTGGGATGTCAGCGACGATAAATGGCTCATGTGGTTCGAGAAAACGACGGACAATCGGAAGATCATCTCCAAGGTCGAGAATTTTCTGGACTTCCATGACCCATTGCGTCTGCTCCTCCTAGAAGATCAGCGCATAAACTCTGCGGTCGAGGATTTGCTTGGCGAAGATTCGCGCAGACTCAAGGAGTTGCTGATCTTCCACTATCCCGATAGCGGCGGTTATCGCCCGCATCAGGACATTTATCACATTCCACACAGGCTGCCCGACCGGATGGTCCATGCGATCGTTGCCATAGGCATTGACGATTCCGACCCGGACAATGGTGGCCTTTTCTTCAGCCCCGGCAACCACAAGAAGGGGGTATTTCCCATGGATGCCGGCGGGGTGATTGATCCTGAGGTCGCCAAAACATTCTCCTGGGAACCCGTAGTATGGAAGGCTGGCGACATCTTCATCTTCGACGATTATGCACCGCATTACTCGAAGCCGAATAAAAGCAATCGTTCGCGGCGGACGCTCTACTTGGTGTTCCAGCGTGCTTCAACCGGTGGACCGACCCGCGCTGAATATAACGTGCTTAAGCGCGCCCTTAATCCGCCGGAGGGCAAAGTGGCCGATCTCGACAACCTCAAACCCCCAAACGGCATTTTCTATCGCGATTGAGCTCACGGAACCAGGCGGGAATGCACACGAAACTGATCGGCCGCCAAAAAATGCGCGGAGAGCATGGTTTTGATTGCCGGCTACTGGAGCATCGCCAGCAGTCCGTTACAACGCTTCGGTATGTCGATTGTGCAGGTGTCGCCGGGGGGTCTTCTGTAACGTCTAAAGCCCCACTGGCGCCCGTCGTCACCCGCTTGGGCACCCAGAGCCGGATCATTCTAACGGAGGCGGCCAACGTGTCGGGCTGCCGCTCTCTTCGCAACTTGCAGCAGGGGCTGTTGCGTTGGCAGCCGAAGATACCACTGCTTCAACAAGCTGAGATTCGTCATGCGGAAATCCACGTTTTCTCGAACGCAGCTGTCGCGGGTGTTCGGTATCGACATGGCTGCGCTTGGGACGGGAAGCGCGGGCACCGGGTTTTCATTTGGCAAGGTGGCACCAGGCGTCACATCCGAGCCCCATCGGCACGACGAAATCGAGGCCTTCGTGGTCCTGTCTGGAGCGGGCAAGGTCAGGACCGACCTTGGGGAAATCTCGGTCGCAGCCGGCGATGTCGTTCTGTTCCATCCTTTTGAAGCGCATGTGCTGCACAACGATGGGCTCGAAAACCTAAACTTCGTCGATGTCTACTGGTGCGACGGCAAGGCGGCCCTCGAAGCTGCTGCACAGGTCGCGATTCCCCGCGGGCCGATCTTCGTCTTCTCCACGCCGCCGACGCCTAATGGCGATCTGCATCTGGGGCATCTTTCTGGCCCTTATCTTGGCGCCGATGTCTACACGCGTTTCCTGCGCATGAAAGGGGTCGAAGCCTATCACCTGACTGGAAGCGACGATTACCAGAGCTACGTCGCCACGCGTGCCGATGCCGATCAATCGACGCCCGGAAAGGTGGCGCGCCACTACGCCGACGAGATTCGAGCCACGCTTGCGCTTCTCGACTGTGAGGTCCACAGCTTCCTCCCCACCTTGGGCGATAGCGCTTATGCAGAGTTTCAAGCCGCGTGTTTCCGTAGTCTTCTGAGTAGCACGGCGGTAGATCTGCGCCAGAGCCCTGCGCTCTTCGATGCTGTGACAGGCGACTACCTTTACGAGCCGGATGTAAGCGGCCTCTGCCCCGATTGCGGCAGCTCCGCTGGTGGCAACATCTGCGAGGAATGCGGCGCACCGAACCTATGCCACGACCTAGATGCAGTCCGGTCGCGGCACTCGGCCGAGGCGCCGGTGGTCGGCTCCGTGCGCCGTCCCGAACTTGCGCTGGAACGGTGCTACGACAATATCGACCGGCATTTAAGGGCGTCGGGCGCCCCCGTTCGGATCATGGACCTCTTCGCGCGTCTACGCCAACGTGGCGACTTTTCCGTGCCCATCATCCACCCGTCGGACTGGGGGCTACCGGCCGAGGGATTCCCGGGGCAGGTGACCTGGGTCTGGCCAGAGATGGCGTTTGGCTTTCTTTACAACATCCAGACGCTAGCTACATCGCTCGGTCGTGACTGGAATGCGGCCCTGCCCAGCAAGGACTGGCAAATTGTCCATTTCTTCGGCTTCGATAATTCCTTCTACCACGCCCTGCTTTATCCGGCGCTTTATGCTGAGGTCTTCTCCCACTGGACGCCGCGCATCCGGTATCATGTGAACGAGTTCTACCTGCTCGACGGTCAGAAGTTCTCGACAAGCCGCAGCCATGCGGTCTGGGGCAAAGAGGTTCTGGGCCAAAAGACAGTCGATGTCGTACGTCTTCATTTGGGCCTGACACGCCCGGAAGGTGAGCGGACGAACTTCACGCTGGACGCGCTACGCCGCACCGAGAACGAGGTGTTCCAAGGGATCTGGCTGAATTGGCTTGATGCGCTGCACCGGGAAATCAAACAGGACTTTGGCGGCTGTGTGCCCGACGCAGGCGACTGGGCTCCCGCCGATCGTGCTTTCTTTGCTCGGATAGAGATCCATCGCGCAGCGATGGAACGCGCCTATTCGGACGATGGCTTTTCGGTCCGGCGCGCGGCCGCGCAAGCCTGCTGTTTCGTGAGCGATTGTGTGGTCTACCGACAGGCGCAAAACTATGAAGCGGCGCGACGTCTCTATCCCGCCCGCACCCGCACTTCGCTCGCCCTTCAGACGACGGCCGCTGCGATCCTGGCGCAGACACTCGCACCGCTGATGCCCCGATTCGCCAGCACGCTGGCGCGAGGTATCGATGGCGTCTCGACCGAAACATGGCCCACGTCCGTCCGGCGCCTTGCGCCAGGAACGACCTTTGAGCTCGGACCCGTGCTAGGCTTCTACGCCAGAGCAGACATTCCTGTTCTCGATGAGGAAGGGGCATAATAGCCTATCGGAATTTCGACCAGTTTTGGGCGGCAATCAAAGCCGATGATGCCGAAGCTTTACTCGCTACCACTGGCTGCCGAAGGCCACTCGCAGACCATAGACACGAACACTGGCCGGCCGTAACCAATCATATCGTCGAGACGCAGGCCCTCGCCTTGGAGGATCGCTCGATTGACAGCTTTCGGGCGCTTGCCATTCGTGCGGCAAATGCCGAGTGGGCTGCACTGCGCTGACTTTTCGGAATCGCGGAATTTCCGACCTATTGCCAGCCGGTCAAGAAGGTCATGCGGTTTGGGCGCTGGGTCAGCCTAGCGCGCCCGCGTATCGCCGGCGGCGAACGATGGCCGACGAGCGGTTCTCGCCCTCAAGCGTCTGACGCATAATGCGTGTCCAAAAGCTGACAGCGGCAGAAAACATGTCGGGTTCAAAACAACCGGCCGTCTTGGGCTTGTGAGGTTCGAGGGAGAATCATGCATTTACTGCGGACAAAGCGCTGGCATGACGTTTGCTGGTTGAGATCGGCAATACTGAATGAGGGCTGATCGCATGAGAACACGCAAGACTTTGATGGTCTCCTAACCGGTGTGTTCCGTTCTGAGAGAAGAACCAGCTCGCGTATAAACGTCAGGAAAGGTGTGGGAATGGAGAACAACATGTTGCGTAGAGAGTCCCCGGCTCCTCTGATCAAAGTGGACGACTGGCTGCGTGGCGAACCTCTCACGAACTTTCAGCCCGGCAAGGTGTCGGGATGACAAGTGGAATGGAACCCTGGTCAATCCGCCCATTTTCTGCGGCGCGCCCGCAGTAACTATGTCCATGGAGCACAGCGTGGACCGTTTGCTGCAGGTCAGGGCTCGGACCTTAGACTTCCAACCGAATAGCCGCGGCGGCGATATTCGACGCGAATTTGGCCCGTCGTTGAAGACGTCACAGTCCAGGACCTGTTCAAGGTCGGCCACAGGGGCAGCATTTACGTGGAATCGGCCTGGCGAGGCCGGACGTCGGCTGCGTAAGCGAGCACGAAGTCAGCGTAACCGAAAGCAGAAATCCTCCGTTGAGGACGAGACCTGAAATTGAGGAAACGAAATGTCTCACGCAGCGCTTGGCCCTGCCGTCAACAAGGATGGCGAGGCCCGTGCCCGCCCGTTCGTCAAATGCCTCCTGCGGCTGATCCGTGCTCAGGATTTCCACGGAAATCGGACACCGGGCTGCTGGCCGATTTCATTGTCCCCGAGGAACTGCGCCGGAATATCCACTCAATGCCAATCCGGATCCGTTTTAGACCGTAGCGGAGCTGGCGATCGAGGAGCGCTAAGGCGTGATGACATTGTCAACAACAGAAATCAAACGTCTGTCGAGACGTCTACCGGTTCGGCTTCGAGACTCTCCGGAAACTCGCGGAGACCGGCCGCGAAACTGGTCGGCGATGTGACTGCAGCTATTGCCTATCCCGAAGTGGCGCGGGCGTGAAGAAACCCATTTTCGAGGAAGGATCATGTCAAACCTGGATGAGATGGCGAAGAAAGTCCGAAAGCTTCAACTGCGCGCGGCAATTGCCAAGACGAACTTGCGCGACCTTGCCGAGGGTCTCCCGGTCAAATGGATTGAGATAGAGGAAGTCGCCGAGAAAACGCATGCCGTTTATGCCGAGTTGGATGGTGCCAGGAGAGAGCTTGCCAAAATGAAGACTTTGCGATGAGGAGCACATTCATCAGCCGCGACGGCTCCATATGGGTGCCGGAATATCTGATCGCTATCGATGGCAAGATCTGTATCGGCTGCGGCCGCTGCTTCAAAGTCTGCTCGCGCGAGGTCATGCATCTTTACGGCGTCGATGACGCGGGTGAGATCCTTGGCGCCTGCGACGCCGATGACGACGATTTCGATGGTGAGCTCAATCGCATGATCATGGTTGTCGACCATGCCGGCCGCTGCATTGGCTGCGGAGCCTGCGGCCGCGTCTGCCCAAAGAACTGCCAGACCCATCTTGCGGCCGACCAGGTCGCAGCATGAGCTGCATGATTTGACGAGACAAAATCAGGAGGACGGCATGCGCTTCATCATCTTTTGTCGGCTCCTCGGGCTGGTCCTGTGCGGCAACGCTGTGACGGTTTACTTCGCCTCGCATTCGTTCCGTCTAGCAGTCGTCACGACGCTGGGCTGTTCGCTACTTCTTCAGCTGGGCTATTTCGCAAGTGTGCTCTTTCTGATTTGGCGATCCAGCTGCGCTGGCAAAGCCGGGCAAGAAGCTGAGCTTGTCGATAGGTCCCAGGAAGTTCGGTCGAGCGACGATGAGCATTGGAATGAAACTCAAGATGTGCCACGGCGCAATCAAACGCTCGGCATATCGCTGCTCCTCCCTTGAGCGCCGTCACAAGATCAGAGCTCAGATTCATCCCTTTGTTGAAGTTTGATTATTCAGGCCAGGTTCCCTGGTAAGGTCGAAGGCGACGGCATTCTCATCGTTCTACCGTCCAGGGGAATGCAGTTTCGGTTCTCCGGGCAATGGTAGTCGATCGCAGCGCGCGGCACGCGGGTTGCTTCATCTCGAAGGCGAACGAAGCGCCGGAAAACTTAACATGTGTGAAGGCGGCACATGTCCGGCTTCGCCACAGCCGTATGATGAGCTTCAAGAACCGCGCCTGACGCGCCCACCGCCCAAACAATCCGCACTCGCCGGGCTGCGCAACCCGACCAGCTCCGCCCGGCGAGCGCTCCTCGTCGCGCCTATGCAAGCGGAGGCAATAAGTGGACGCCGATCTGGAGTGCGGCCCTGTGGACAGATATCAGGCTGCTGATTTGCCAGTCTGCCGGATGTGTTGATCCTCGAACTGCTGTCCGCATCCTCGGCGACATCGCCGTATCGCCGCTCGAGCTCTTGGCATTGCCATGTCGTGCGACGGGCCTGCTGTCGCCCGCTGCCGCGCGGATATCTCGCACCCTATTTACCTCCGTGCCGAGGCGACCTGGCCCGCGATGTTTTCGAAGCACCGCCTGAGGGCGCTCGAGTGCCTCAATGAACTACGTCTGGGCCAAAGCCGGAAAAACGCGTCTAACCTTCGTTCTTCGTGGGCTCGACGGCTCACTTGCTGAGGCGTCACATACGCGAGGTCGCCGAGGGGCTGATTGGCCTACGGCGCGGCCATGCCGATTGTGGCGATCCTCGCGATCATCTGCCCGCCACATTCGCCGCGCCGTCTCTCGTGGCCGCGCCCTCTGCATTGAAGGTAAACATACGCCCTGTCCGTCAGCCTGCGAACAGTTCGGAGCTAAAACCCGGTCACCACCAGTTCGCCAGGTCGAAATGGCATCGAACGGCCTGGTGAGTGCGCTCTGGTTAAGGTGTAGGTCGATGCCGAGAGGCCTCGTTCGGCATTGTCCGATAGCCGACAATGTCGGGTACGCAACGTAGAGGAAGCTGACTCTCGGGTGTTTTTAAATGCTTTTGGCTTGGCACGGCAGATGCTCGTTATTGCGCAAAACGCACGGATTGAGTGGTCCCACCGACACGAAAGTCGCTAGCTTACGCCGCCTCCCAAGGCGAACCCGGCCCGGCAGGGAGCTCCGTCTCTGCCGGGCATGCCTTTTCAGACGATTCGCGTACAGAACTTCAAATTGGGCGGCGCAATGTCCGACTGAAGTGGATTGCGTCGAATGGAAAATGAAAGCCGTTTCGAGGCTCTCCGGCGCATGGCTGGAGCGAGAAGGGAGTGTTGCCATGCGGGAGGGGTCACGCTCAGCGTTTTCGTCAATATCCGGCAATTGTGTCGGCTTTGTCGGTTCGACGACACGGCCTTGGTTGGCCGGCGTCTTGGACGTTTTGTCTAAGCCGCTGAAAACAAACATACTATTCCTTCTATGGCGCCGTCATCTAGATCGGCATGAATTTTGCTCGTTTCCGTTGAGAGGGCGGGAGCTGCTTGCCAGGGAGAGCGAAGAGATGGCTCGGGCGAAATTGAAGGACGGGAGATCACAGATTTGTTGCGAATGAACACGTTGGCCGCTGGCGGCCATGCGTCTGCGGCTGGACCCTCCGTGTGGTTGAACATGCGGCAAGGGACTGCAGTACGCGTGTCGATCACATGATTTGCTGGCGGATCCAACGAGGGGGGGTGCAGATGTGCATACGGTCGGCGAGTTACGTCCTGTTCGTGATGGCATTCTTCGCCAGCCCGATAACTGCGAACGGACAGGAGACCAGCCTTGTCGGCATTTACCAGGGTTCGGAGCTAACCGTGGCAGCCAACCATCTGGAACAAGGCGGATACGAGCTGTCGGGCGGTACCAAAGTGTCTTTCGACAAGTGGTACCATAGCAAATGGATCGACATGCGATTCGAAATGTTGACGCAGCTGTCGGATGATTTCGGTCTCCTGTGGGGCGCGAGCACCGGCCAACATGCCGAAAAGGTCCGAATCGAGCCAGGTTTGAAACTCGGCCTTATTCTGCAAAAGCGACCGACACCGTCCACGACGCTTTCTCTCACCGTCAGTTCGATTTTGGGCGGGAACCTGACGGAACGACCTTGCACGGCTGACTATGGCGCCGTCGGCGGCTTCCAGACAGTGAATTGCCGTCTGGCCGCGTCGCAACTCCGGCCTGCGGACACGTTGAAATATATGGCAAACATCAATCCAAGCCGATTGAAACTCGATCTCCGGTTCAGGGGTGAATTCTAGAGATAGGGAAAGGCATAGGCGGTACATTTCGTTGATGCAGAACAATCCAGACAGGAAGTCTATTATGCACAAAACACAATTGTTCCCGGTAGGACTCGTTGCCGGTCTTTTCATGTGCCTGCTGACGGCACCCGGTTTTGCTGGTGATCTCGATGCGCGGGTCAGCGGTAAAGGAACGACCGGAACGCCAACCACGGAAAGCAGTAGCTCGGGCTGCCCACAAAATGCCGACGGGACCTTCTGCTGGATGAGCCTGGATATTGGTGAAGCATGGGCATCGGGCTATACCGGTTCCGGCGTATCGGTGACTGTCGCAGACGACTTCACAGGTGAAATGGATGAGTTTGGGGATCTCGGCTATGGCCCCCAATGGCGGCAACATGGGCAGTGGATCGCTCAAGCAGCCGGCATGGTGGCGCCTGGCGCAAAGATAGTCGAGCTCGACTATTTGGAAGCAGTTCCGCTGACGCTGGAGGAGGGGCTCAATGTCATTAATCTGAGCTATGCCCTTGAAAACCCAGTGAGCGGGTACCGGCTCGAGCAGTCGATTGTCGATGCGGCCCGGGCGGGTGCCGCGGTCTTCACAAAGGCAGCCGGAAACAAATCCGTAGCGGTAGGTACCCCGGCCGAAGGGGATATTGATTTCCTAGCTCTTGAGCTGACTGGGACGCAATCGACAATCTTTGTGGGTGCGCTCGAGCGCAATGGCACTCCCGAAAACAAGGCGAAGCTCGCCTCCTATTCGAATTACGCCGGTTCAGATTCGGAGGTGCAGAACCACTTCCTCACGGTGGGGGTCGATAGCGACAAGATTGGGCTATCCGGAACGTCTTTCGCGGCACCTGTAGTGGCTGGCTATGCCGCCATCCTTGGCAGCAAGTTCACGTCCGCAACACCGACACAAATCACCAATCAGCTGCTGGATACAGCCAGGACCGACACGCTCGTCAACTATGACGCGGCGACTTACGGCCGCGGCGAGGCCAGCCTTTCGAGGGCATTGGCACCCGTTTCGATCAGGTAGACGAGTACTTCGATCGAGCAGCTGAAACTTCTGTGAGGCGTTGAGCGCCACAAAAATCGCCTCGCAGAATTCGGCTCGGCAACTGTGCGGTTCTGCCGATCCAAGCGCAAACAAGAGCCACTGCGTTTTTATCGAAGTATGTTGGTTTGGCGGTCTAGCTGCGCTCGCAAAGCTGGCAAAAACACAGATGCCGACCGCGTGTCGTCGTAGGTTTCCTAGGCGATGGTCGCCTCATCGCAGCATGCCGACATGTGGATCGCTTCGTTCAGTCGCAAGGAAAGCGCTGGAAATCGCCAAGGCTCTGACGGCAGGTCGAAGAGCGCGGCCGACCAATCCAAGCAGCGCTTATGGAACGAGTTTTGCGTGGCTATTTCAGCTGAATGATCATCGCCGGAGAGAATATGCTGGAAGAATTCGAACGTTACCCGCTCACCTTTGGACCCACACCCATTGAGAAGCTCGACCGGCTCGGCAAGCATCTGGGCGGCAAGGTGGAGATCTACGCCAAACGCGAGGACTGCAACTCCGGTCTCGCGTTCGGCGGAAACAAGCTCCGCAAGCTCGAATACATCATCCCCGACGCGATCGCGTCGGATGCCGATACCCTGGTCACCGTCGGCGGCGTGCAGTCCAACCACACGCGGATGGTTGCAGCCGTTGCCGCCAAGATCGGCATGAAATGTCTCCTGGTTCACGAGAGCTGGGTCCCCCATGAGGATGCCGTCTACGACCGGGTCGGCAACATTCTCTTGAGCCGCATCTTGGGCGCAGAGGTGCGTCTGGTCGACGATGGCTTTGACATCGGCATCCGGCACAGTTGGGAAAAAGCGCTCTATGAGGTCAAGGCAAGGGGCGGCAGGCCTTATGCGATACCGGCCGGGGCGTCTGTTCATCCGAATGGAGGCCTCGGCTATGTGGGGTTCGCGGAGGAAGTGCGCGCCCAGGAGGAACAGCTAGGGTTTGGCTTCGACTACATGGTCGTTTGCACGGTCACCGGTTCAACGCATGCCGGCATGCTCGTCGGATTCGCCAAGGACGGTCGACAGCGCAAGGTGATCGGTATCGATGCCTCTGCCACGCCTGCAAAAACCAAGGCGCAGGTGCTAAGCATTGCCCGACGTACAGCGACCCTCGTCGAGCTCGGAACGGAACCTGTCGAGGATGACGTGGTGCTGCTCGAAGACTACGCGTACCCGCGGTACGGCATTCCATCCGAGGAAACCAAGGCGGCGATCCGTCTGTGTGCGCGGCTCGAGGGTATGATTACCGATCCCGTCTATGAGGGCAAATCGATGCAAGGGATGATTGACCTCATCCAAAAAGGCTTTTTTCCAGAGGGCTCGAGGATACTCTACGCGCATCTCGGCGGCGCGCCGGCCATCAACGGTTATGGCTACACCTTTCGCAATGGCTGATGCTCGACAGACCTCCACGTGCTGTGCCCGCCGTAACAGTGCTGCGCCAAGTTTGACCGAAGGCCCGTTGGCAAACTTCAGCGGGCAGCTGTTAACTGCCGCCACGACGTGGGGTCGTGGTGCTGGCATGCTTGGCAGCATTTGCCTGTGCTCAATGTGTCCTGGAGCCGCATAAGAAGGGAGAAGACATGGCCGTTTGACTTTCTTGTGATTTTGCGGTGCGGCGATAATCGCCTTAAATTTGATAAATTGTAAGCCACCGAAGATGTCGCGCAGGCGCAGAGGTATCTACTTGAGCAGGTTTGGAAGCTGTGACCAAGCGTGCCCGAGCGGGTCGTCGTCGGCGAGCACATCGCCGCACACCCCCAGCGCGGCGGTGAACTGGGCCAGTATGGGTGAGGGAGAGGCGTCCCCCGCGACGTGACAGCGGGCAGTCGGTATCCGGCTTAACGAGGGCTTGCTCATACCTATTGCGAGCGTCGACGAGACTGTCGTCCCTTCGGCAATTTGACCGAAACGGCGCGTTCAGCCGGCGCGTTGCCTTCGGGCGGGTTCCTCCACTTGGCGCTCTTTTAGCACTATGTGCGGAGGGGTTGGGGGCTACGACGTCGCTGAGCCGCTCAATACGGAGGGGCGCGCGCGAGGCGAGGCGACGATGAGGTCGAGTTGTCCCCCGATCGCCTCTACGTAGCTCTAAGTGTCGACAGATGCATTATCGGCCTGCTTGCTCGATCTTCGAGACAGAGGGCTGGTTGATCTTGAGGGTCGCGGCAAGCTCTGCCTGGCCTTGCCAGCCGCACGGCGCAGATCGCCGAGGCTCTCGACCTCCGTCCTTAGCTCTTCGAAACGTGCATCGACACGCGCCCGACGCTCCTCAGGGAGGGCTGCGATCACGTCATCAAGCCTGCGTTCCATCACTTCCTCTCCTTCTTGTTCGCCGCCGCCCGGCGGTGAGATGCCCTTGATGGCATTTGTCCAATGGCGTGTTGATTGGTGGCCCCGGAACGGGAAGTCGCATCTGGCCTTTGCCATCGCCCGGGCGCTCATCCGCGACAGCGGGCGCGGCTACTTCGGAACAACGACCGCACTGCTCGATCCTCTCACGCATCATTGCGAGATCATCGAAATCGGACATGAATCCTGGCGCTCCAAGAACCGCGCCTGATCAACACATCGCCCAAGACGATCCGCGCTCGCCGGGCTTCGCAACCCGGACCAGCTCCGCCCGGCGAGCGCTAAACGCGATGCGCTGCCGCCAATTTTTTAGCGGGATATTCGCTGCGGCCAAGCAAGAGGGACATCTTCTCAAAAAAAGCAAAACTGGGCTCATTATCGATGTAGCACCGCCAAAGTGCTCTACTGGGTGCATTTGCAGAGCGCGATTGACGGGTATCTGAGAGGGTTTTGCGCCGAGCTGGAACGGCCCGTGCAGTCCAAAATGCGTTCATAGGAAAACAGGATCACTTGGCGAAAACGGCTGTTTGACCCGAATCTTTTCTTTTCAGTGGCTGAGCGGAGTCAGATTGGTCGATGTCTGCATCGTGATGGGTGTTGCAATCAACGACGCCCAAAATCGCGAGCAGCATCTGGCGGTCAATGCCCTCAAGGGATTTGGCGGCCGAATCCTTGCGGTGGTCGACGACTTAGACGGGGATACTTATCGCCCGTCCATGCCGTCGCTTCGCTGGTGTGATCTGCATCTTTGCTTCCAGAAGAAGGGCAGGGACACGCCCAAGTGCGAAGTCGATCTCGTTACAGCGATTGAAGGTGGCTGAGACGCGCGATCGCGAAAACTATGGCAAAGGAACACAGTCATGACTGAAGAATCACCGGCGAAATGACCAGCGGCAACGTGTTTGCGGATTTGGGCTTTGATAATTCCGAAGAGGAATTGCCCCGAAAGCCAAGCTCGCCCGTGAGATCCGCGCCATCATTGTGCGTCGGCGCCTCACTCAGGCGAAATCGGCTCAATTGCTTGTTATGAAACAGCTCGACATATCTGCGATAGTCACGGGGCGAACAGACAAGTTCTCTATAGATCGCCCGGTGCGCTGCCTCGGTCGACGCGCTTATAAGGTGGACGTTGTGGTGCGCCACAAGCAGCGCAAATCGGCGCCGACGGCCGATGCAGCCTGGTCATTGGCGCAAGCGTGGGTCCAGCTCTCGACAAGATCGTCTTCCTCGGGGATTTCTATCTCCTCGTCCTCCTGGCCTATTTCGGTTGCTACGAGGATCATGAGTGCCGAGCTGCCCTTTGCGCCCCAGTTTTACTCCACGAAGCGGTTCGCTTCGCAGCGGCACGGATGACCTTATCCGGACGACGATGGCTCTTCCGATTCTTAAGTCCAAATGCTCTCTGGCGTGAGAATCTCGAACGGAACAATCCGCTGTTCGATTAGCCGTGTGTCCGTGCGTTCGATCATTCGCAGCATTACGTCGATGAGTTCTTCAGGCATCCTGTCGACGGGATGGCACAAGGAAGCAGTAATCAAGCCTTCCCTCAATTCCTTGCGTGTCTCGGGCCCGATGTCGCGGCAGACGACCCGGATTTTGCACTGCTGCTCCGCAGCGAGCTCGCGCATAGCACGCAGAACGCCGGAAATGCCGCCGCCATTGACGAAGATGCCCCTGAGCTCCGGCTCCTCCGCTATCAGCCTGCGAACGACTGCATAGGCGTTACTCGGCGTCTCATGGGTCAGGAGGGTTTCGCTGACATGGAACTCGGGCGCGTGCTCGCGCATGTAGGAGCGAAAGCTCGCATCCGAGATGTCTTGGAACTGATAACGGTTGCTGCCGATGAGAGGAAAGACCTTGCCGGGCCGACCGGACGTCTGGCTGATAAACCATGCGGCGGTGCGGCCGGCCTTCCAGTTGTCGGTTCCCACAAAGCCGGCCCGGCTGGCGGCGGACAGGTCGGTGACGTAGGCGATCACCGGAACGCCCTTGACGCGCAACTCGTCAATCGCCTGGCCGACGAGCGGGTGATCGGCCGAGATCACCGCGATTGCATTGGCGCTTCCGCCTATCTTGAGCAGATTGGCAGCAACCGCTTCGGGGGAAGGGTCGTCCTCGAACAGAACGTCTGGCTCAATAACCGCATCTGTGCGTCGCGCGCAGGCACTGAGAAGCGCCTCGGCCCAGATCTGACAGAGCGGCCGGTTTGATTGCTGCATGAGAAAGCTCAAGCGCCGATGCGGGAGATTGTCCCGCCTGCGTTCGTGCAGCGGCCCCGAACTGCGGAAGCCGATCTGCTGCGCTGCGCTCAGGACGAGGTCGGCCGTCTGCGGTCGCAGTGTGCCAGTTCCGTGCAAGAGCCTATTGACCGTGGAAACACTTACGCCCGCGGCTTTCGCCAGATCGGCGATCGTTGGCCTGTTCATCAGCCGCCTCCATATGTGATTCGTGAATGACGCCTTCGAAGTGCAAATGCCATGTCACCGGCGAAAGAGGCGTAGGTCTCCGGATTCTTCGAGGGAGGCCTGACATATTGCACGAATCTCCGCGCAGCCTGACGCCCAATCGGAGCCCGGTTTTTTCCGATGGCGCCACCCGCGCCGCGGCTGTGCGATCCGAAGCCGCGTCGCGCGCTGCAACGCGAAGGCGCCAATCTGTGTGACATCAATGGGCGCTGCTTTCTGGACCTCAATCAATACTTTCGCCATTCTGATTCATTGGGGGGCTTTGCCCCGGCGCTTGATGCGGTCGCGCGTATCCTTCATGACGGCAGCCGCCTTTCAATTCGACGGCACATGAGTCGACCTTGCTGGGCTACCTGCTCGATTGTCTTCCGGCGGTCGAGCAGATCCATTTCGTCAATCGACACTGAGGCTGTGATGATCGCCATCAAGGCGGCGCGCGCATTCACTGAACGCACGAGCATTGCCAGATCGAAGGCGCTATCAGGAATCCTTTGATTGGCCCGAGGCGGGGCCAGGGGAGGGATATCCGCAACATCGCGTCGCCGCAGGCGTCTGCGCCCGTGCCAGCTCACGCAGGCGCTGGCATCGATTGCCGATGAGGTCGTCATTCTTCGTTCAATGATGCCAGTGGTGCGGCCATGCTGGTGATGGACTGCATGGACGATCCTCCACATAAGGGCAGGCTCGGGCATCAACTGCCTCTCGTCGAAACCACAACCTCCCCCTTTTTTCTTGGCAGTACGCTCCACGATCAAATCCGACCGGGATCAAGGATAACAACCGCAGCCTGCTCGCCGTGGTGCTGAACTCCCCCACGAAACAGCACCATGCGAACGGCGAAGATCATCAAAGTCGATGGTATGGAACAGCCCTTCGAAACGGCATCGAAGGCGCGTACCTGGTCGTGCTGAACATCACAAAGAGAAGGAAACGATCTATGGAACAGATTGCCACCGTCAGCCTGGATCTTGGCGCTCACGTCATTTCATGGGCGGTCACGGGTGCCTCTTTGCAGGATCGGAATTGCTCCCATCCTGCTGCGCGAAGATTACACTCGACGCAAGTACCGCAACCGAAACCCCAGCTATGTCTATGCTCGCGGTCTCCGCTATAGCAGGTGTGGCTTCCTTCGCAGATGAGCTTCACCAGCGCCTCGCCGCCCAGCCAATCCGCCAGCGCCCAGGTCTGCGCCTTGTCACACTGCGTGAGGGGTGTGTGAATGACGAAACGCGTTTCCATTCCAAGGTTCAGGGCAAGTTGCATCGCCTTAACTGCGTCATCTCGACAATCCGGGTAGCTGAAACGATCCGTCTCGGACACGCCGATTACGAGGTGATTCGCGCCCATCCGGTAAGCTATCGCGGCCGCAAAGCCGAGGAACAGAAGGTTGCGGCCAGGCACGAAGGTATTTGTTATGCCGTTCGCGTTCAGTGCGATCTCGACGTCGCGCGTGAGCGCGGTATCACTGATTTGACCGAGTACGGCCATGTCAATCATGTGGTCCTCGCCCAGTCGACCACGCCAGGCCGGAAAGTCTGTTCGAATGCGCTCGATCAGGTAAGGCCGCACATCGAGCTCGATCCGATGCCGCTGCCCATAGTCGAAGCCGATTGTCTCGACGCGCTCGAAGTTCTCCAGCGCCCAAGCCAGGCAGGTTGTCGAATCCTGGCCGCCGGAGAAAAGGACGAGTGCGGTTCCCGGATCTCGTTGCATCGGGTCAACCCTCGTATTCAGCCCAGCACAGCGGCGTCTCATAGACCGATACCGAGCACATTTGGCCAAGAAGCGGCTTGGTTTGGTTCCAGATCCAGACCGCAATGTTTTCCGCTGTCGGATTGCCGAGACCCTCAACCTCATTCAGATGCTGATGGTCGAGACGTTGCAGAAGCGGTCCGAAGACAGCCTCGACATCGAAGAAATCGATGACAAAGCCCGTGTCTGGATCGACGGGCCCTTCCAGACGCAGTTCCACACGGTATGAGTGGCCATGCATGCGGTGGCAGCGATGTGTCTTTGGCACGCGCGGAAGACAGTGCGCTGCCTCGAAGGTGAAAGCTTGCGTAATTTTCATGGGATCCCGAGAAGTTTGTGGGTTTGAAGGCTCAAGCGCCAACGTGGGTTGGCAAGACAATAGGCTACTGCGGCGGCCGTATTCGCCTCGCGCTCGGGCCCATCCATCGGCTGAAGCAAAAGGTGCTCAAACGCGAGAACTTCGAAATGTTCAGGCTCCGCGCCAATCTGAGGATATACAAGCTTTAGCTCGTCCCCTGCCATGACCACGAGGCGCGCATTGCATTTCGGACTGACGCACAGCCAGTCGATGCCGGCGGGTGTGGGAATGGTCCCGTTGGTCTCCACGGCAATTTCAAACGCCAAGGAATGCAGCGCTTCCAGGAATTCTTCATCGATCTGGAGGAGGGGTTCCCCTCCGGTGAGCACGACAAAACGCTGCCCAGCTCCCGACCCGCGCCAGGCTTGTTCGATCGCCGACGCAAGCTCCCGTGCGGTGTTAAAATGTCCGCCACGGGGGCCATCTACCCCAACGAAATCGGTGTCGCAAAATCCGCAGAATGCTTTTGCCCGGTCGCCTTCACGTCCCGACCAAAGGTTACAGCCGGCGAAACGACAAAATACGGCGGCCCGCCCGGCATTTCGTCCTTCACCTTGAAGGGTGTAGAATATTTCCTTAACCGCATATGACATTGCTTAAGCGGCCTTCGAGTGAGCAAGGGAGCATCTCTGCTGGCTTAGGAGACACGGCATAAGGTGGGAAATTACCCACTGCACGTCTTGCAGCTCGTTCCACCATCGAGGCTCGTTGCCGAAAACCCACTCGCCCGAACCCCACGCAGAATTAGGTTTCAGCGTGGGAAGGCTGCGGGGAAGGTGCTCCAGCTCCTCGAAGCCTGTCATCACGAGAAACGCCTCTATCACGTCGCTCATGGCGATGATGCCTTGACGAGGACGAGGCGTGAGAATCCTGGCGTCTCCTCGAAAGCCTGTCTCACAGCACGGAAGAACTCGCTCATCAGCCGCAAGCCGCGCTCCAGGATGAGGCGGTCGAGCGATGAGTAGATCGTGTGCGGCGGCAGGGCGCCGAGAAAATCCGCTATGTCCCGATCGGTGATCTGAAGGGCTTCATCGATGGTCTTGCCGACGATGAATTCGGTAAATGTCGAGCAAGCGGTTATGGCCGAGCCGCGGCCGAAGGTCTGGAACGTTGCGGCAGTAATCGTCTCGGTCCTGGGGTCGAAACCCATTATTAATTTAAGCCCGTCGCCGCAGGCGACGGCGCCGACCTCGCCGGCCGCATTGGGGGTGTCCAAAGCGCCGACATTTTTCGGGTTGATGAAATAGAGCTTGTCGCTGAAGAGGTAGACGTTGTCGGTGTCGTCCCGCATGGGCGCCGATCCTTGTCGTGATGGCGGCTAGCCAAAGGACTTGCCGCAGGCGCATTTGTCCCGCGCATTGGGATTGTCGAAGACAAAGCCCGAGGTCTGCAGGTCCGTGACAAAGTCAACGGTCATGCCGGCGAGATGGAGCTGGGAGTTTGCGTCGACGAACACCTTGACCCCGTCCGTCTCCATGATGGCATCGCCCTCGCGCGAGACGCTTTCCAGACCCATCAGGTATTTGAGGCCGGCGCAGCCGCCCGCCTCGACCATTATGCGAAAGCCTTCCGCCGGTTCGTCGGCGCGGGAAAGCGCGGCCTTAACAGCGGCGAGCGCGTTTGCAGTGAGTGTGATCATGGGACTATTTTCTTGCTGATGCATTCGCAAGTCGCGCTGCATAGAGCGTGCCAGAGAGGAAGATTGGATTAAAACACCGGGTTAGCGGATTTGACGCCCTGTCTCACATCCAACAATTGTCGGATGTCGGACAGAGCGAAACCTTGCGTAGAAAAAGCGGCATCGGACACATCGCCAGTGGCGTCGCCAGAGCCAGCGTTTTTATGTTGACCAGTGTAAGGGTGGGAACTCTTAGTCGTGCTGCGCTCCAAAAGCCGCGCCATCGTCACCACGAGTGCGGAGGCGAACACCGGGGTTGTCGATACCGCTACGATGGCGCCTTCTCGAAGCAGCGCCGTCTGCGTCAGCTCGTGGGGCGCGAACACCACTCGCGTGCTCGGCCCGTGGCCTGCAGTGCGGCCGTCACCTCGCGAGGGCCGACTGAGGCATTGTAGACGCCGCGAAGCTAGGGGTTGGCCAACGCGCCGCCCAGCGAACGGCCCCATCACCGCCAGCTGCCACGGCCGCGATTAGAGGCCGCGGTCAGCTCCAGTTCTGTCGCCAGTTCGCGGTCTGGCTCGTCCGCGTTCCAAAACGAAACTCGAGCGAGCACCGGTCTCGCCGTCACATCGAAGCAGAGAAATTGCTATCTGTCACAGCTACTCGTCGGCAAGAATCCCGTCACGGCCGACATAGAGAAATACCCAAGCATCGTGGTTGCAGTCATGCTTGGAAAAACCGGTGCGGCTATGTCAGTCGCCCCCGCCAACAACGCCGCGGATAGCGTTGCCGCAAGGCGGGTATTGACTGTCACGCTATCGCTATCCAAAGCGTTGCAACAGATTCGTCAAACAAGTTTACAGACTCTTTGCGAATGCAAGTCGCTGACCATGATACGTTCGCTTTAAGGCAGAGATTGGCCGCAGCTAATCGTCGAAATCAATGGTTTGGACTGCGTGAACATAGAACCTGCAGCGTTGATCGCAAGCAGCATACAGAGAGGCCCCTTAATGGATATCGACGTTTTTGAAGCTTACGAGTCTAACGTTCGTCGCTATGGGCGATCCTTTCCAACAGTCTTTACAAAGTCTCTTGGGGCGACAATCTGGGACGAGTCCGGAAAACCTTATATTGATTTCCTTGTTGGGTCCGGCGCGCTCAATTACGGCCATAACAACCCGGATATCATTGCGCCGGCAATTCAATATCTCGCCGATCAAAATATCGTCTTGTCGCTTGATATGTATACAGCTGCAAAGCGTGATTTCATCGAAGTGTTTGTCGAGTCGATCCTGAAGCCGCGAGGCCTTTCTTACAAGATACAGTTTCCTGGGCCGACCGGGACAAACGCTAACGAAGCGGCGTTGGCGCTGGCGCGAAAATATACCGGCCGCTCGAGTGTCATGGCCTTCACAAATTCGTACCATGGCATGTCGCTCGGCTCCTTGGCGGTGTCGGGTTCAGCGTCAACCAGACAGCTTGGCGGCGTTGCTCGCCACGATGTGATCCGTGTCCCTTACGAGAACTATCCGAACCAAACTTTCGATTCCGCGAGTTACATTGATCACGTGTTGGGCGACCCAGGCAGCGGGATAGAAAAGCCGGCCGCAATCATCCTGGAGCCCATCCAGGCAGAAGGCGGCATGAACACCGCATCCGCACCTTGGCTCGCAGAAATTCAGCGCATTTGCCGTAAGCACGACGTTGTTTTCATCGTCGATGACATTCAGGCAGGTTCGGGACGAACGGGCGATTTCTTCTCGTTCGAGTTCGCGAAAATCGAGCCCGACATCGTGTGTCTTTCAAAATCGCTAAGCGGTTCAGGCAATCCGTTGTCCATAGTTCTGATTCGCCCCGACATGGACATATGGAAACCGGGAGAACATAGCGGGACCTTTAGAGGCAATAATCTCGCCTTCGTGACTTCCGCGGCCATGTGCACAATGTGGTCCGATAGGCAGTTCACTACGGCCGTCGAGGGGACGGCCATCAAACTGCAAGAACACCTTGATCGCCTCGTTGCGAAATTCCCCAAGTGCATCGAACAAAAGCGCGGCCGTGGTCTGATGGCCGGCCTTAAGTGCCGGTCACAGGCCGTTGTTGGCCGTGTGCACGATGTCGCGTTCGAAAACGGCCTGCTGATCGAATCCTCCGGGCCAAATCGCGACGTCATCAAAGTCCTTCCGCCGATAACAATCTCAGATGACGAACTTGATCACGGCATTGCCATCCTCGATCAGGCACTACAGGAGAAAACAAATGGCGACTAACCAAGTAGCTCAGACGCCGGCCATCTCGCCTCTTATAATCAAAGAACGAACCGGCTCGATCAGCACTGCGGAGATCATCTCAGTTCTGAAAGGTGAGATCACGGCTCTGCACATTAAGCAAGCTTTCAGCGCCGAAGTAGCCGAGGACATCACTACGAAGTTTTTTGGCAGTCCCGGTCTCAACGAGCGCAAAGATGGCGTGCCGGGGCAATATGTCGGTGCATCCCACTACAGGAAGGATGCGGCCACCTATTTCAAGGAGGCGGAAAATGCGCGGCCGCACGTTGACGCCCTTTTTGGCAATTTAGTTGACCCGGTCCGAGCCGTATTCGACGCATTGAAGCGCGAGCTTCACAAACAAGGTATTGAATTGCGGCTGGCCCGTTCAGAACACGGTCGGGCTAACGTTTGTCGGGCTCTCAGTTGGACCGGAAGCGGCACATTTTCCTTGGATCCCCACGACGATGTCGCTCAAGTTTTACGCGCTGGGAACGATTACGAGCTTTCTGCGGTGGCGCACAACACCGTCGCAGCACTCAACTTTTATCCCAGCATGCCTGAGGAAGGTGGAAACTTGAGGCTATGGAGTCACAAGCCGACAGTCGCAGATCGAAAGTCGCAGGGTGTGGAGACCACGGGATATCCCTACTCCGCAGCTTATCTCGAGGCCGTGCCTAGTCGCGAAATCCAGCTCAAGGCCGGGGATATCGCGCTACTTGACGGCGGTTTCGTTCATGGGGTTACCGGTCAATCAGGCAACGGAACGCGTCGCGTACTGCTGAACAGCTTTTTCGGATTTGCGCGACCAGATCTTGTTCTCTGGTGGACTTAAAGTTGGATGTCGCAGCGTAGACCCGTCGATCAGCATGGTATCGACGGCACATCTCGATGAGCTGTTGCCAACTGCGACAGTTGCGGGCAAAGCGCTCGCGCGATTCCGCCTGGAGCAGAGCGGCGAGATCGACATAGACCGTCTCGATGCAAAACCAGCCGAGCGCCACTAGGTGACGGCGCATTGCATACTGCAGGGCGCTCCAGTTGGTTGGGCCGGAATCTTCTCGTCGATCAGGGCGCGCCCCCACCGTTGAACGGGGGGGGGCGGCCGCTCACGATTGCGGACGCCGATGCGCGCATAAAGGATCGCCTTCCGCCAACGTGGTCGAGGTTCAGGCGCACCGGTAGCTTTGTCCGCATCAGGCGCGTCTCTTCGGGCAGCGCCTGCGATGGCGACATCTGCGCGGTCTTCGCATCGTGCAGTTTGAGATCGAACTGATATGGCGTGGGCTGGCGCGGCATAGACCTCTCCCCGATACGCGTGGTAAGCTCTGATGCTGTGCCCGAATCGTATTTGGCCGTTGCGTCCTGTAGCAGCGTCACCAAGACGCCAACGTACTGAGGGCAGTTGCGCCATGCCGTTCAGACCGCGCCTGCAGCGGAAAACCTCCCGCGGCTGTCTCGATCACCTCGCGAATGTGAACACAAACCCAGCCCGAGGATGCCATGACCAAAAACTCGCGTTCCCCACGTCCTCTCGGCGTTGTTTCGTTGTATTGTTCAACACTGCGAGGCCGCATTCATGGCTCAACTATGAGGCCCCGGCAACCACAACGGAATTAATGGCGCAAGCGCCTTCGTTAAGTTCTCGCCGGAGGACAGTTCAGAGGGCTTCCTCCAGTTCGATAATCCCGAGGCTTACCGCCTTGATAACAGCGACCGTTCTGCTGCCCGTGTCCAACTTGCGCATTACGTTTTTTATATGAAAATTCACGGTGTTTTCCGACCTGCCAAGTATTCGTCCTATCTCCCACGACGATTTCCCTCTAGCTGACCAAAGTATGCACTCTATCTCCCTTGCGGAAAGCACGGGAACTTCTTCGATCGGGGGGTGATCCATAGTTTCTTCTCCGCAACCGTTTGCACCGAATATTCAGAACGGCGCACAAAGCTGCGGCTAAGGCTCGGCGCGGCGTCCTTGGCAGGTCGGTGTTAAAGCTTTAGCACGGAGTTGCCCTTAGGAGAGTTATCTGAACGTGAAATTACTATTCATTTATTACACAATTTCAAAAAATGGTGAAACATATTAGATCTTGATAATTGTGAATAGGATTTCTCGAAAGTCGGTTCGACCCAGTTGTAAGATGGGCTTGGCTCCTGGTCCGCCCGCCAATCCGACGGGAGGACGAACATCTCGCGGGCAATCCTTCCCACTTTTTCCTCGTCGCTCGAACTGGCGGGCCCGCAGTCCGAGTATGTCGCGTCCGAGGTCTTCTTGGCCTTTCCACTTGCATTATAAAATCAAACCTCAGTTCCCGGTTTGGGCTGCGCCAGCACTGCGCTCAGGAACTTTGTAGCGATGTCACCCTCCAGCAGCCGGTCGCGGTTGTTGGAGCACATCCAATGATCCCAGGCCGCATCGTCGACGGCGATCCCGACGAACTAGACTAGCGGAACAAGAGGTCGTATTCCAGCCGCTCCATCAACAGCCGCGCCGAGCGGATCGAATAGAACGCCTATAGCAGCGTCTCTGGCGGGACGATGGCCGCCCATCGGCGAGGATAGCGCGGCAAACTCCCGCTCCAGCGCCGAAAGCGTCTCGTTCACAATTGCCCGAATACGGCGCAACAGATGATCGCGCCGAACCCGAGCCTCAAGTCCACGTAGCTGAACAGTTCGCCCGTCCGTCCGTCACTGCCACGATTCACTCCCACATCTTCGCGGTCAGAGTGAATCACGAACCTGAGACTGTCGCGAGCCTTTTTCAACAGCCTGCTAGTACTACTGTGTCATAAAACTACTACTGTGTCATAAACTTCGTTAACGATTGATTGCGAGAATGGCGATTCAAGCTTCAAATGGAGGGAGCGATGAATCTCCGAGACGGAATCGAAACGAGTGAATCGCGTTTTGCGGCCTATGTCGAGACGCTCGCCTCGGCATTGGGTCATGCTGACCGGGTGGCGCCGCTGAAGGCCTATTGCACCGGGCTGCTTTTGCCAGGCGAGCGCAAGAGCGTCGAGCCGATGGCGGCACGGGTGGAGCCTGGGCGTGTTCAGGCGGCGCACCAGTCTCTGCATCACTTCGTGGCGAAAGCGGACTGGTCGGATGATGCCGTGCTTGGCGTCGTGCGGGCGCAGGTTCTGCCGGCACTTGAGGGTCAGGGGCCGATCCGCGCCTGGATCGTCGACGACACCGGCTTTCCCAAGAAAGGCAAGCATTCGGTGGGTGTGGCGCGGCAGTACTGCGGCCAGATCGGCAAGCAGGACAACTGCCAGGTCGCGGTCAGTCTGTCGGTTGCCACCGAACAGGCGAGCCTGCCGGTCGCCTATCAGCTCTATCTGCCGGAAGGCTGGGCCAACGACCCTGACCGGCGCGCCAAGGCAGGTGTGCCGGAGGATGTCATCTTCCGCACCAAGCCCGAAATCGCACTCGCGCAGATCCGGGCGGCGCTGGCGGCCGGCGTCTCGCCGGGCGTGGTGCTGGCCGATGCCGGTTATGGCAACGACAGCTCCTTGCGCACCGGGCTGACGGAGATGGGCTTGACCTATGTCGTCGGTGTCCAGTCCTCGATCCGTCTGTGGCCGCCGGACACGCAACCGCTGCCGCCCAAGCCATGGAGCGGCCGCGGCCGCCCACCTTCGCTCGTCCGACGCCAGGCCGACCACGCGCCCGTTTCGGCCAAGGACCTGGCGCAAGCGCTGCCCGAGGGCGCCTGGTGCCGCGTCACCTGGCGCGAGGGCTCCAAGGCGCCGCTCGCCTCGCGCTTTGCCGCCGTCCGCGTCCGCCCAGCCCATCGCGACTACTGGCGCTCCGCGCCACGAGCTGAGGAATGGTTCCTGATCGAGTGGCCGCAGGGCGAGGTCGAGCCGACCAAGTATTGGCTCTCGACCTTGCCGGAAGATACCGAACTCGCCGGCCTCGTCGACCAGGCCAAGCTGAGATGGCGGATCGAACGGGATTATCAGGAACTCAAGCAGGAGATCGGCCTTGGCCATTATGAGGGCCGAGGTTGGCGCGGCTTCCATCACCACGCCACGCTCGCGATCGCCGCTTACGGATTCCTAGTCTCCGAACGGAGTCTGATTCCCCCCTCAGCCCCACGCTCAGCGCCGCTCCTCAAGGCACCTGCGCTACCCGAAGATTATCGACCCCGCGGCGCCGCCGCTCCGTCCCGAACGCCACGTCAGCAATTCAATCGCCACCGTCAGGGTTAGACTCGCCCACGCCTTGGCGCGGCGTCTGCCACGATGTCCATGCTGCCAACATAGTTTTATGACACAGTAGTACTAGGGTTGTAACGTTGCTTTGCATATCGATGCATCCTTCAGTGCGCTGAACACACCATGGCTTCTAGAGGTTGCGGGAAAGCGATACTACGGCATCTGGTAGTGGACGCGTCCACTTATAGTCGCCCGTGAACAATCCGGGTTCTAGGCGGTGACCGGCTTGGGCCGGAGTTGAAGCAGAGCGATCAAGAGCGACAAAAAACCCTTCAGCCACCTGAGCAGGAGGGAGAAGTTGTAGCCTGCGGCGGCCAGGATGGCGTTGACGGCGTCGCCCTGCTGGCCGGCGAGGTAGTTGCGGCCCATACGGTGCTCGGCCTTGATGTGGCCGATCACGGGCTCGATCGCGGAGCGGCGGCGCATCTGGCGCTTGATGGCTGGGGTGACGCGGCGTTTCTGACCGCTGGTGAAGACCCTGAACTTGTGGCTCTGCGGTGCGTTGTGGCCGCGATAGCCGGCGTCGGCGAGGATGCGGCCGATCTCGTTGCCGATGGTCTTTTCCATGTCGGGGATGACGCTTTGAAGCGTGTGGCCGTCATAGGGATTGCCGGGCAGTGCTTTTGCATGCAGGGCGAACTGGCCGCCCTCGGAGCGCTTCAGCGTGGTGGCCACCGACACCTTCACTCCGAACTCGTAGGGCATATGCGCCTTGCCCTTGCCGATGCATTCCACCTCGTGCGCGTGCAGGCTGTAGATTTTGCGACCGCGCTGGCGCTGACGCTGTTCGAGAACGGTGGCGGCCTGATAGAGCGGCCATTTGAAAAGCGCGTCCAGTTCCGCATCGCCGGCGACCTGGCGGGAGATGTCGCGAATGGTCCGGCCGAGATAGGTCTTGAGCCTGCGCAGCGCCTTGTTGGCCCGCTTGAACTGCTTGGCGTGGGCATAGCGCTGGTGCTTGATCAGCGCCAGCTTGCCGACCCGCACATAGGTCTGGCGCAAATTGAGCCCCGTCTTCCTGGCCAGCCGCACCAGCCGCTCACGCGCCCGGTGGATGAGCTTGGCGTCGGTCGGGAACATCACGTTCTTCGGCTGCACGGTGGTGTCGACGATCACCTGGCGCGTGTCGGACGGCTTCATCGCCCCGGCCTTGACCGCGATGCTGAGGCTTTCCTGCAAGAGCGCCACGATCCGCTCCTCGCCCATCCGGTCCCGCCAGCGCGTCATCGACGAACGGTCGAAGGGCAGCGCGTGGCAGAAGAACTCCTCGCCGCACAGATACTGTATGCGCCGCCCACACCCCATTGATTTCGCTTGTTTCTGAACATTGAGGTTTCTGCCAGAAGGTTTTCGGCAGGAGCTGGAGATTTGGCATGGCGGATGGCGAGGGATTTGTTGGGCGATGCGAAGTTGTCGAGCCTCGTCGTGGAAACCGACGATGGCCTAATGATCTGAAGGCGCGGATTGTCGCGGAGAGCCTTCAACGCGGTGCGCGGGTTGTTGATGTTGCGCGTCGTCATGATCTCATTGCGCATCAGCTTTCGGACTGGCGACGGCAGGCGCGTCAGGGTCTTTTGGCGCTGCCTGCGGAACTGATGCCGGTGCCTTGCGAGAATAGCGGCCCATTCGAGCCTGCCTTCGTGCCCCTGGCGATTACGACGGAGCCGAAGGAGGCTGCCGATGCTTTGCCGGTTCCGGAGCCGGTCGAGATCACTTTGGGGATCATGACCGTGGAAATAGGCGCAGACCTCGTGGTGAGGGTTCCCGGCGATGTGCCGGTTGACCGGGTTGCGGCCTTGGTGCGTGCGATGCGCGGGACGGCATGATCGTCGCGGGCCAACGATTGCCGATCCTGATCGCGACGCGGCCGGTGGACTTCCGCTGTGGCCATCAGGCGCTGGCATTGATGGTGCAGACCGAGTTGAAGCTTGATCCGCATTCCGGGGTCACCGTGATCTTCCGGTCGAAGCGCGGGAATCGTGTAAAAATCCTGGTGTGGGATGGCACCGGAATGGTGCTGACCTACAAAATCCTGGAACAGGGCAGCTTTGCCTGGCCCAAAGTGCAGGATGGGACGATGCGGCTGTCGCGGGGGCAGTATGAAGCTTTGTTCGAAGGTCTCGACTGGCGACGCGTGGTAGCGCAGCGGGTAGCGCCGCCCGCTGCGGCAGGGTGACTCACCCGTTCGGTTTTGGCGTTGTTTTATTGGGCTTTTTTGCTTCGATTTGCTACGAAGGCGCATGTCTGCGCCCATTGATCTCAGCCAGTTCCCGGACCTGCCTGCAGAGGTGGTGAACGCCTTTGCGGCCGTACAGTTCGAGCTGTCGGTCGAGCGTGCGGCCCGTCAGCATGAGCAGGCGGTGGTGGCTGAAAAGGACGCCTTCATCACCGAGTTGAAGGAACTGATCGAGAAGCTGGAGAGCCAGGTTCAGGACTACCGCCGCACGAAGTTCGGGCCGAAATCGGAAAAGCTCGATCCGACGCAGATGGAACTGGCGCTGGAGGACCTGGAGACGGCAATTGCCGAAACACAGGCCCAGATCGCCTTCGTCGAGGAAAAGATCGCGGCCAGCACAGCCAATTGCGAAAAGACTGCTTCACGCAGGCAACGCAAGGCGCGTGCTCTGCCCCAGAGCCTGCCGCGCGTCGAACAGGTGATCGAGCCTGATAGCATTGCCTGCCCCTGTGGTTGCGGCAACATGGTCCGGATTGGCGAAGACCGGACGGAGCGGCTCGATCATATCCCGGCGCGCTATCAGGTGATCGTCGCGATCCGCCCGAAATATGCTTGCCCCAAGGGGCGCACGGGAGTGGTTCAGGCCAGGGCGCCGGCGCATTTGCTGGAAGGTAGCTGGCCGACCGAAGCCCTCTTGGCGCAGATCGCCGTGTCCAAGCATTCCGAACACATGCCGCTGAACCGGCAGGCCGCGGTCATGGCCCGACACGGAGTGCCGATCGACCGCACGGTCCTGGCCGACTGGCTGGGTCGGACGGGCGCCGTGATCGCGCCGGTGGTAGACCACATGGCCATGATCCTGAAACAGGGTAGCTCACGACTATATGTCGACGAGACCACGGCTCCGGTGTTGGATCCCGGGCGCGGCAAGACGAAAACTGGCTATCTCTGGGCTATTCTGCGCGACGACCGCGGCTGGAACGGATCTGCGCCGCCGGGCGTGGTGTTCCATTATCGGCCTGGGCGTAAAGGTGAATATGCCGCAGGTATCCTCGACGGCTTCAACGGCACGATCCAGGTCGATGCCTATGGCGGCTACTCCCACCTCGCAACGCCAAAACGCACGGGCGGCGATCCGTTGAGGCTGGCCTTCTGCTGGGCGCATGGCCGCAGAAAACTGATCAAGTCCCAGCCGAAGAAGGGTTTGCCCATCGTCGACGAGGCGTTGTTGCGCATCGCCGCCCTCTACAAGATCGAGGACAGCATCCGAGGTTGTGACCCCGATCATCGCCGGGCTGTCCGCCAGCACCTGTCCCGCCCCCTGGTGGACGAGTTCTTCACCTGGCTGACAGTTCAGGCCGCGCGCGTATCGCGCAAGTCCGACCTCGGCGAGGCCATGGCCTATATGCTGAAACGCCAGGTCGGCTTCCGGCTGTTCCTGAACGACGGCCGCGTCGACATCGACTCCAATCTCGTCGAAAACGCGATCAGAAGTCCGGCCATGAACCGCCGCAACGCTCTCTTTGCCGGCCATGATGAAGGCGGCCGTAATTGGGCCCGTTTCGCCAGCCTGATCGGCACATGCAAGATGAACCGCGTTGAACCATACGCCTACCTGCGCGATCTCTTCATCAGCCTCGCAAATGGCCACCTCGCCAAAGACATCGACGCCCTCATGCCCTGGGCCTATGCGCAACGGATCAGCGCATCACAATGAGCACGTCCGGGATTCCCCAACGTGCTCATAGGACCAGCTGCAAGCGCTCCACCTGACCGTTGCAACAAGAAAATCAATGGGGCGGAGACGTCGCATACCAGATACTGGAAGTAGGGGTTCTCCACCCAGCGGGCGCACAGCACCTCATCTGACAGGTTGAAAGTGTGCTTGAGGATGGCCAGCCCCGCCATCAGCCGGGTCGGCAGTGGCGGCATGCCCGGTCCGTCCGAATAGACGGCGCCAAAACGCTCCTCCAGCACCGGCCAGTCGATCGCCTGCGCCAGCCGCACCAGCTCGTGCTTCATGTTGATGATCTGATCGAGCCTGGAGCGGAACAGATCCTGCTTTCCCGTCTCGCGCTTCTCGCGTGGCCTGGACATTCGCCGTCCCCTCGATTCGCCGCCGCCGAACCGAGTGAATCACGCTCCGCAGCACAAGGGAATCGCAAAACGAATTGCAGGAAAACAGCGCCCATAAACCGCTAATCTTGCAATTCCAAAGCCGCTCTCCGCCTCAATCAACATGCCACATCAACGGCTTGCGGATAGTTCACGGTCGACCTTATAGGCGGGAGAGACTTTTAGCATGAGGGACAGCACGCGCACGGAACATAGGAGATCCGCTCCGGGATCGTCGCCTGTCCGAGCGTCACGCCGTGAAGGCGGGGCGCACACGGCCTCGCCAAGGGTGGCGCAACGTGTCGCCGCGAGCTGGAAGTAGCGGCTAAACTTGACGAAATCGCTGCCTCGTAGACAACAGTTGCGAAACCGCTGCGTTCTTGATGTGCGTCGGCGTTGAGGGCTCGCCTCAGCCCTTCGGCAATTTCCCTATCTGAGGAGTTTAATGCAAATTACCATCTCAGAAAGGAGTCCCTACGTGACTCGCCCATCACACGGCCATCTCGGCATTCATCCCGCTGTCCACCCTAGCTGATTCTCGGTCTGTCACCAACTACTAGGGTGTAGTATGGATTTCCCGCGGCACCATCAGGTATTTTTCTGCCTGACGAGTGATCCTCTGCTGTGGGTGCCTAATAGGGCCCGTTTATCCTCGTCTGAGCATCATGGGGATGTTGGGAGGCTTGTTTGGTTTTCGATTATATCGTGATCGGTGGCGGTTCCTCTGGATCCGTCATGGCGAGCAGGCTCTCCGCCGATGGAGATCGCGTACTGCTCATCGAAGCGGGGCCTGATACGCCCCCGAATGCCGTCCCTGATGACATCCTGGAAGGCAATCCAACACGTGCTTACTTCAATCCTGATTATCAATGGCCTTCACTCGACGCGACCACGGTCCGGGATGGCCGCAAGACAATTCATTACGAGCAGGCGAGGGTGATGGGCGGCGGCTCCAGCATCAATGCTCAGGTGGCTAACCGCGGTGGTCCCGAAGACTACAACGACTGGGCTTCGAGCGGTGCAGCGGGCTGGAGTTGGGAGGAGGTTCTACCCTACTTTCGCCGCCTCGAATGCGATCTTGATTTCGAGGGCGAATTCCACGGCAAGACTGGCCCACTACCTATAACACGTGTGCGGCAATCAGACTGGTCCGGCTTTATCCGAGCGGTATCCAAAGCGTATGAGAATGAGGGTATTCATTTCAGGCCAGACTTCAATGGTGAATTTGGTGACGGATACTCGGTTGTTCCCTTGACCAACCGCAACGGTCAGCGGGTTTCTGCTGCGATGGCCTACTTGTCCGAGAGTGTCCGCTCACGGCCCAATTTGACAATCTTGTCGGAGACGACGGTTGTGCGGCTCATCTTTTCGGGACGCGCCATAAAGGGCGTCGAAACGGAGAACAGCTGCGGTCGGCAGTCATATAGCGCTTCGGTTGTGATCCTCTGCGCCGGAGCCATCCATTCTCCCGCTATATTAATGCGCTCCGGGATCGGCCCGGCCGAGCAACTGGCAAAGCTCGGAATTCCAGTGGTTACAGAGTTGAAGGGTGTCGGCCGCAGCCTTCAGGAACACCCAGGGATCGCCGTTTCGTCGTACTTGAAACTAAGCGATCGCATGGCACCCAATGTGAGTGGCCACATCCAGATGCATGCTCGTTACTCGTCTGGCTACACCGGGTGCCCTTCCACAGATATGGCAATATCGGCGGTTGCCAGGTCGGCCTGGCACCCGCTTGGCAAGCGCCTGGGCTCCCTCTATTTTTGGGTCAACCGCACCTATTCGACAGGAACTATCGTCCTGAAGGATCGCTCACACGCAGTTGCACCGGACATCGATTTCAACTGGTTGAGCGACGAACGGGACGCCGCGCGATTGAAGCAGGGATTCCGTTTTATCGCCCGCCTGCTGAAGCAAGATTCACTGTCGGCCGTGGCACTCAACCCCTTCCCATCAGCTTGGAACGCACGAGCCAAGCAGGTTAGCAAGGTCAATTGCATTAATTACGCGCTTACATCGGTGTTGGCGCTGCTCATGGACTGCTCGCCACGGCTGCGCCGTGGCCTCATCAGACACTTGATAACCGATGGACATACCATTTCAGAACTGATTGATGACGAGGGGCAACTGGATCGGTTTGTCCGTCAGAACGTGACCGGCAATTGGCATCCGACATCAAGCTGCAGGATGGGGGCGGCCTCTGACCCGGCAGCCGTGACTGATCCGTCCGGCCGCGTTCGTGGCGTTTTCGGTTTGAGGGTTGCCGACGCATCGGTGATGCCATTCTGCCCCCGAGCCAACACAAATATTCCAACGATCATGGTGGCTGAAAAGATGGCTGATGTGGTTTTAGAAGAAAACCGGAGAGGTTAGAGCCGCTTGCGATCGACGGATGCATTGTGATGGGACGACGGTTTGGGACTGTAGTCCATCATCCACTTTGATGAGCTGAAGATTTGAAGGTCATTGAGCGACGATCTTTGATTGTGGGTATGAAAGCATTGGAGGAGGGTATATCCGCGGGAAGCCACCACCCTCACTGACGCGCTGCGGCTGAAGGGCATGACCGTAGTTTCTTATCACGCTGGGGACTCCACGGGCAGGCGGATGGACATCGATAGCTTACACGACTGTCCTAGCCCGAGAGCCGCTATTGCTTCCGCGCCTCGATTCTGACCTGAGACCCTAATCTCCTCCGGCTTGAGGGAGAGTCCTGGTTTCGTTTCAGGCCTCATGCGGCCTGTTTTCCCAGCGTGGATTTCATTGCGAACTCAGCCGGCGGCATGTTGCCGAGGGCCGAGTGTGGTCTGTGGTGGTTGTAATCCTCCTTCCATGAGGTCATGGCGTTGCGGGCGTTGGACAGCGTCGAGAACAGCGTGTCGTTGAGGCACTCGTCCCTGAGGCGCCCGTTGAAGCTCTCGACGAAGGCATTCTGCGTGGGCTTGCCCGGCGCGATATAGTGCCATTCGACGCCGGTCTGCTGGCACCAGCGCAGGACCGCCATGGAGGTCAGCTCCGTGCCGTTGTCCGAAACGATCATGGCGGGCCGCCCGCGCCAGTGGATGATGGTGTCGAGCTCGCGCACGACGCGCAGGCCCGACAGCGAGGTGTCGGCGATCAGCGCCAGACACTCCCGCGTATAGTCGTCGACCACAGCGAGCACCCGGAAGCGACGGCCGTCGGTGAAGGTGTCGGAGACGAAGTCCAGGCTCCAGCGGGCGTTGGCGCGATCCGGAACGAGCATCGGTCTGCGTGTGCCCAGCGCTCGCTTGCGGCCGCCGCGCCGGCGCACCTGCAGTTTCTCCTCCCGGTAGAGGCGCCGCAGCTTCTTCTGGTTCATCACGATCCCCTGCCGGTCCAGCATGACGTGGATCCTGCGGTAACCGAACCGCCGGCGCTCTGCCGCCACGGCCTTCATCGCCTCGCGCAACGGAGCGTCGTCCGGACGGATGCTGGTGTAGCGCACCGTCGCACGATCGATCCTCAGGGCTTGGCACGCCCGACGCTGGCTCACCCCATACGCCTCGCAGGCATGAGCCACCGCCTTCCGCTTCGCATCGGGCGTCACCATTTTTTTGCGGCAACATCCTTCAGGATCGCGTTGTCGAGCATCTGCTCGGCCAAGAGCTTCTTCAGCCGGGCGTTCTCATCTTCCAGAGCCTTCAGGCGACGGGCGTCGGACACCTCCATCCCGCCGAACTTGGCCTTGAACTTGTAGAAGGTCGCTGCCGAGATGCCATGCTTGCGGCAGACATCAGCCGTCTTCGCGCCGGCCTCCTGCTCCTTCAGCATCCCGATGATCTGCTCTTCCGTAAACCGTGATGGTCGCATCGTCCGTCTCCGTGATCGACGCACTCTACCCAAATCTGGAGGAAGTTCAGGGTCTCAGGTCAATTCCCCTGCCCAACCAAAAAAGGAAAAATCGCAGCCATACTGCTGTGACGTTCAGGTCGCACTCTCAGGTGACATTTTGACCGAGCTCCGGGTCGCCTTAAGGCAGATGCGTCAAAAGATTTCGGCGAACAACATTAAACAGCGTCGTATGCTACATAACAATAGTTCGCATATAATTAATACATCATATATTGTCCACTGGGCTAGAGGATATTATACGTGTTGGTGAGGAATTTGAAAGTGATTCAGGCATTCTCACCAATGGGCCAGTTGCGAAAAAGTCCGAATGTGAGGTTTGCAAACTGGTGAAAGCCGCCGCTGCGGGATCCATGGACAATTATTACATCACGGCCTGCCGCGGTCACGCCTAGGCATGCCCGGCCAGATTGGGTGCTCGAGCTGGTTCGGTCATGCTCAAGGCGGTGCCCTCGCCAGCAAGCGGTCAAGACCACAACAGATAGGTCGGGAAGACAATGCACATTACCAAATTTTCCAGCAGCCCTATCAAGGCAAAGCAAGAACGGGAGAAGAGATTATGACCACGCTACCGCAAATATCACTGGCGAAGCTGGCCTCTGATGAAACGCGACACGAGGAGCAACGCCGGTTACTTTTGGCCTGCGAGGAGTACGGGTTCTTCTACCTTATCGAGCACGGGATTCCGAAAGAACAGATTGCGCAGGCCATCGACGCCTCCCGCCGGTTCTTCGCATTACCACAGGCTACCAAGGAACGTTACGGTCACGCCTTTCAAGATGTGTACCCCGCTACCGCCCGAGGGTATAGTCCGTTACACGGCGAAATGTTACATCCTGAGTTCGGCCCAGATCCAAAGGAAATGTTCGACCTCGGAATCGACAGTGAAGGCGACCGGCGTCCGTTTGCCGGGCGCACCCGCCTTCCGGATGACGAGTTGGCTCCTGGTTTCGCTCGAAGCCTACTTACTTTGCAGGCTACCGTGCTCGACGGGGTTGTGCCGCAGCTCGGGATGGCGCTGGCCGACCTACTCGGTATGGAAAAGGACTGGTTTCGACGCCATTTCAGCCCGCCGACGGTGCTGCAACGCGTGATCCGGTATCCGTCTACTGGCGGCGCGGCCGCCAAGCATACAGACAACGGCTTCTTCACGTTGCTGCTGCAGGAGGAACTCCCAACGCGCTCTTTGCAGGTATGGTTCGGCGGGCGTTGGATACCGGCGCCGAGCCTCCCTGACAGTCTTGTGGTCAATCTGGGCGACATGCTTCAGGCTTTGAGCGATGACCGGTTCAAGAGTACGCCGCATCAGGTCGTACACCGTGGTCCGGCCGAACGCATTTCTCTTCCCTTCTTTATCTACCCCGATACTGACGTTCGCCTGACTTCGCACCAAGGCAAGAACACGTTCAGTGTCGCAGAAATGATGCTGCGCAACTACGAGTCCATATGGGAAAAGGGCAATGGTGCCGGACGCGCGCGGGAGTTGCAGTAGGTATTCGGCGTTATGCCAGCAAACTCCCGTACGAGGCAATGACGGCACACCAGCGGGATCATTTCTTCAAAGCGCCTTTAAGCCGGAAAGGACGAATGCAGCGTTTTCGTTATTGGTTGCAGCGCTGGTTCCATGAGTCATCTAAGAGCCTCTCTGATTGGGGTCGTTTTGGTCAAGATGCTCCTGCACTTTTTTCTGGACCGTTCCGTGGGTCACTCGCTTCTCTTCGCGGTCAGCGCTTGGGCCGCCGCATGATGGGGTCAGGAGAGCGAAGGCGTCTCAATCCGTTTCACGACCTTGCCGCGCTTGGGCCGGCAGGTTCGGGACTCTCAACGAGATCGCCTCGCCCATCGTCCCCAGGGAACGATCCGGGCATCGCCCTTTCGGGCGAAGGCTTTGTTCGTGTTGCTTGCTCCTCGATCTGTCTCAGTTCACGCGGCCAGGTGAACAGGCTCCTTTCCAAAGCGGAACTCGGTCGCGTCGGCCCACATGCGATGCAGAATGACGGCCAGTTTGCGGGCGACCGCGACCCGGGCTCGTGCCATGCCGCGCCGCCTGGCGATGTTCATGCCCCATGCTCTGAGGCTCGACCACTTCTTCGATCGCACCAGCAGTGTGTGGGCCGCCTCATAAAGCGCGGTGCGTGCAAGTTCGTCGCCGCATCGGCTGACCTTTCCCTGGATGTCGGTTTCGCCGGACTGGTAGCGTGCCGGCGTCAGTCCCAGATGCGCCCCCACCGCCTGCGACGAGCCGAACCGCTCAGGCCGGTCGATCGTGGCGCGGAAGGCGAGCGCGGTGATCGGCCCGACGCCCGGCGCGCTCTTCAGCCGCCGGCAGACTTCTTCATTGCGGACGATGTCGAGAACCTGCTTCGTCAGGCGGGCGAACTCTCTCAACATGACACCGAGGATTGCTAGCAGCGGCTCGACCATCGCCATCACCTCGGCGTCAGCGCCCGTCAATTCACGCACGCGGCCGGCAAACGCGCTGCGCGACGGCAGGCCCAGCTTGACGCCGGCCTCGCGCAGGATCGCCCGCACTACGTTCTCGATCGAACGCATCTCGTTCAGCACCGTGCGGCGGGCAACCAGCAGCGAACGCCACAGCCGGCACTGCCTGCTCTTGACATGCACCTGCCGATACCAGCCAGTGCGCATGATCTGCGCCAGCGTGCGGATTCCGACGTGAAGCCGGCCGCCATTCCGATCAAACACCGGCCACCATTCCGGTATGAAGCCGGCCACCATTCCAACCAAAGACCGGCCGGTTTTCGGCACTGAAGATTACCTCCTGGGTCAGCAACTTTGGCATCAATTACCTCGCGATGAACGAGGACATTTTGATGCCGGCAAAGAGAAGGCTGACCATGAGACAGTTGAGACAAATGCTTCGGCTTGCCGGAAGCGGGACCAGCTCCCGCGAGATTGCGGTCGTGCTGGGAATAGCACGCAGTACGGTGCAGGATAATCTGCGGCGCGCAGCGGCAATCGGGTTGAGCTGGCCCCTGCCAGGCGAGCTGACCGATGACGCGCTTGAGAACAAACTCTTCGCTCGCAATGGCGTCAAACAGGGCACGCGGCGGCGCGCAGAGCCGAACTGGGCCGATCTTGCCGTCGAGCTCAAGAAGCCGGGCGTCACGCTCCTCATCTTGTGGGAAGAGTATCGAGGAAGTCATCCCGACGGATATGGCTACAGCCGGTTCTGCGAGCTCTTTCGCAGCTTCGAACAGCGGCTTTCGCCGACGATGCGCCAGGAACACGCCGCCGGCGACAAGGTCTTCGTCGACTATTCCGGCAAGAAGATCCCGATCGTTGATCGAGACACCGGCGAGCTCCGTGAGGCGGAGATCTTTGTGGCGGTCTTGGGAGCGTCCAGCTTCACCTATGCCGAAGCAACCTGGACCCAGACACTACCTGATTGGATTGGTTCGCACGTCAGGATGTTTCGTTTTTTTGATGGCGTTCCCCGACTGATCGTCCCCGACAATCTGAAGTCGGGTGTCAGCCGCGCCAGCTTCTACGATCCCGAGATCAATCGCAGCTACGGCATGATGGCATCCCATTATGGCGTCGGCGTTCTTCCGGCACGGCCGCGACGGCCGAAGGACAAATCGAAAGTCGAGAACGGCGTGCGTTTCGCCCAGTCATGCATTCTGGGGCGGCTGCGCAACCAGACCTTCTTCTCGCTGGCCGAGGCCAATGCCGCCATTCGCCAGGCACTCGATCGCATCAGCAGGATCACGACATGGGTTGGACGGAGGCCACCCGCCGGCAATATTGCCGCGCGGGGCAGCGGGATGCAAACGCGTTGACGGACAGGGAATGGGCGTTGATCGAGCCGTTCATGCCTGGAGCGAAGGCGACAGGACGACCGCGGACGACCGAGCTGCGGGCAGTCGTGGACGCGCTCCTCTATATCGCCTGGACGGGCTGCCAGTGGCGGGCATTGCCGGACCGCTTCCCGCCGGTTTCGACGGTTCAACGCTATTTCTATGCCTGGCGAGACAATGGGCTGTGGAGGACCATCAACTTCCACCTGGTGGCCGCGGCACGCCTCGCCCTCGGTCGCGAGGCGAGCCCGAGCGCCGGCGTCATCGACAGCCAATCGGCAAAGGCCACGGACGTTGCCGGTCTGCGTGGCTACGACGCCGGCAAGAAGATCAAAGGCCGCAAGCGCCATATCATCACCGACACCGAGGGGCACCTGGTCGGGCTGACGGTGCATACGGCCGATATCCAGGACAGGGATGGGGCAGTCTGCGTCATCGCCTCCATTCGACAGCTTTACCCGTGGTTGCGCCATCTATTCGCCGACGGCGGTTATGCCGGAGAAAAACTGACGCAGGCTCTGGCCGATCTGGGCACGTGGACCATCGAAATCATCAAGCGCTCCGACACGGCCAAAGGCTTTGAGGTGCTGCCGCGACGATGGGTCGTCGAGCGAACTTTCGCCTGGCTGGGACGTTGTCGCCGGCTCGCCAAGGACTTCGAGGCGACCATCGCCAGCGCCGAGGCGTGGATCTTCATCGCGTCGATCCGCCTCATGCTTCGCCGCAGGGCAGCTCCGCGTCGTGCCTAACCGAGTTTCGAGTCAGGCTCTAACTCAAGGGAGAGCAGGTTGGTGTCGTGTTGCCTCATCTAATTTTGTTACCGGCTGCCTCACCAAGAATGTTACCCGCTCGCCAGACGTGCGGAATCTGAAGCGACATACGGCGCTAGGCTGCTGACCTCGCCGATGAGCCGCTGCACGGCTTGTTGTCGCCACGCCCTTACTCGCTTCTGCAACGTGTGAAGCTGGTGCAAGCTGTATCGTCCGGGATAACGGACCTGGAACTCGACGAGAAGTTCAAGTGCGGTCTGATCCGGACGCTCTTCAAGGCATCGTGCCATCTCTTCCCAATGGTCCTTAAAGATGTCGGGACGTCGGCCGCGCGGTTTGTCGTTGAGCCGACGATAAGTCTTTGGCCCAACGACAACACCGCGGGCGCGAGCCGCTTGGCGCCAGAGATTGACCCGTCGAACGAGTGTTTTGTACTGCTTGCGGGTAAATCGACCTGGAAACTGGACGCACAGCTCCTCGAAGAGCTGCGTGGCGTTGATGTTGGGGAATTCCTCCAATCGGCGACAAACGATCGGCCACACCATGCGGAGCGCCTGGACGCGGGCTTGGCCAGGCTCGGCGTAGACCGGCTTCGGCTTCTCCTGCATCGTCGCGGGAGGAGTGGGTGGGATCACCGGTTTGAGCGTCGGCGAGGGACTCGCAATAAGGGTTTGTGTCGAGAGCTTTTGTAGACTTCGCAGGTAACGCGGTTTGGCTTCGATGGAGAAGGTCGGCCGGATTTCGCCCGCATGCCAGGCGCTCGATAGGCTGGCTACGAACGCGGCCAGGTTGGGCGGTTCCGATGTCGCCGGTGGCGGTGTTTCGCCGTCAGCCAGCGCCGCCAAATAAGCCTGGACAGCTCGCATCTCCTCCAGCAGCTTCAGCGGATCGAGGTCGCCGGCGATCTCGCGCAGCTTGTTCTTGGCGGCCATCGGGATAGCCTCCGCCTGCAGGAGACGCTCGCAGGGAGACTGCGGTGGATGATAGCGCTTAGCCACCTTCGCACCGTCACGCTGTTTGGCAGCCAGCTTGAACGAGGGCTGGAAGAAGTTCACGAACAGCCGGGATGCCGCGTAGAGGCGCGTGATCGCTCTGGCCGCCGCCAAGCCCTCGAAGCGCCGATACCCCATGAGCTTCCGTACCACGGCACCATTTTTCTGCTCTATCCACGCTTGGTCATTCTTACGGTAAGGCCGCGAGCGAGTGAGTTCGATGCCGTGACCGAGGCAATATTCGATCAGCCTGTTGTTGACGAACTCGCTGCCATTATCCACATCCAGCGCTCTCAGGGCAAAGGGCAAGCCCGTGCGGATCCGGTCGAGTGTCTCGACCACGAGGGTACCTTCTCGGACCACGATGGGCGCGGCCTCCGTCCATCCGCTCGCGATGTCGGTCAGAACCAGGCTGTGAACGTAGCTACCGCGGTTGGCCTCTCCGCAATGAGCGACCAGGTCCATTTCCATGCTGCCGGGAAGCGGCTCGTTCCAGTCAGCAAAGGTGCGCATTTTGATGCGCCGCCGGGGCTCTGGCATAACCCTTGGCGGTTTTTTCGTACGCATGGTGCGCCTTGGCATCTGGAGCAAGCGGTCGATCGTGGCGGCGCTCATCGACAGGATCTTGTGGCGTATCTCCTCCTCGAGCTTCAAATGTCCATTGCGTTCCAGCGCCGGCAATAGAATGGGCAGCAGTGCCTTGAGGCGCTTGCCGCAGACTCGATCGGAAGCTTCCCACAGCACAATCAACGTGCCCCGAGCGGCCTCATCATAGAGCGACGGGCGTTGGCGGGTCTGACGGTGCTTCGCCTCCGGGTGGCTGTTCAGGACACGGATTGCGGACTTTTCGTGATACCCCGTCGCCGCAATGAACTCCTCCAATATCCGGCGCTTGTCCTTGGTCGTTGCGGCCGCATAGCGATCCCTGACCGCATTGGCCAGTTCCATACGCATGGCATGTGTCATCTTCGTCTTCATGTTGCCTCCCTGGTAGTGAAGGCACCATGGCGACATGCGCCTTCACGGGTAACATTTTAGGTGAGGCAACGAACCCGCGCGGTAACATTTTCCTTGAGGCAATGCGTCAGGTTGGTCCTTACAGACCTTTGAGAACAGGAGAATGCTCATGTGCGTGAGCCGTGATCTCAACAACGCATTGCAAGGAGCCCATAATTGGATCAGCGATCTAGCGTGGAGACTTCGCTGGCATGATCGCGAGCAGGTGTACCAAGTCCTGATTGCGACCCTGCACGCCTTGCGCGATTGCGTGGATCGCGACCAGGCCGTTTCCCTGGGCGCGCAGCTGCCAGCCTTACTCCGCGGCTTTTATTACGAGGGCTGGCATCCCGCCCGACGAACTATAATTAGAAGCCGGAACTCATTTCTAGACCGGATCCACGTTGGCGACCACAGTGACCCTGCACTAGATCCGGAAGAGGTTGCCCGCTCGATACTAGCCCAATTTGCGGACCGTATGACTGCAGCAAAGATTGACGATGCAAAGGCTGCCACTCCAGCAATGCTGCGTGACCTTTGGCCAATCTAAGAAAGAGGTCCTACCCCGCGAGAATGCATAACCAAAGCTGGGGGCCTTTCGACCGGGCAACGGGTATGTACCTCGACGCCGGAAGGAACATTAAAAATGGCAAATGACGTTGCATACTACGATGAATTTGCTCAAATATATCAAGAATATACGGAAAAGTTAGGCAGAGTATCTGAGGCTGCTGCCACCGCCACCTTTCTTGAGCGCTATTCCCGCGGCGGGAGTGCTCTTGAACTTGGCATCGGCAACGGGCGTGTGGCGATTCCGTTGAGTGAACGCGGCGTCAAGGTCCAAGGTATAGATAACTCGGAAAAAATGTTAAAACTGCTCGCCATGCGGACGGATATGGTCAAGGCCTCGAAGGGGAACATTGCCGAATTTAGTTCAGAGCGACGCTACGATCTTGTCTATTGTGTCTATGACACGTTCATGTGGCTCTTAAGCCGCGATGAGCAAATAGCTTGGCTGCGATGTGCGGCCGAGGTGCTAAATGAGCGCGGAGTTTTGGTGCTAGAGGTGCGTGTGCCAGACCTGGAGGGATTCGTCAACGGCCAGAAAATTACTACTGCGCTTGTCGATAACGAAAATACCTTCGTCAATACGGAAATCCACGATGCAGTAAACCAGAACTTGTTTCTAAGCGTCCTCTGGTTCTCCGGTACGTCGGTCAGACGTTTTCCAGAACGCGTTCGTTACGTCTATCATCAGGAGGTCGATACAATGGCGGAATGCGTAGGGCTGGTGCTGGCTGAGCGTTGGGGGGATTGGATGAGAGGCGCTTTCACTGCGGGGTCGAAACGTCATATCTCAGTTTACAGCCGAACGACGCTGTAGTCCGCCTTTGTTGCCCCAACTTTCGAGCTTTTTGATGGGGGCCGATCCAGTCAGAGCCGACTTGTTGACGGATCGGGTGAAGACGAACCGCCGGGATGCTTTCATTGGCAAGGCTGCGGTGCACCGGCGAACTGACGGTGGTCTGGGTTCGCAATGAAGATCCCCAACAGTCGCTGGCGCCCGATCGTGCGAGCGCTCCAGACATTGCGTGGGGTCAATCTGATCGTCGCCGTGACCGCGCTGCCGAGGTCGTCGAAGTGAGCCGTTTTGAAAGCCCTCGCCAGCTCATGGCTGCCTCGGCCTCGTTTCCGGCGAGCGGTCGACTGGAGAGACAATAATCAGGCGTGGCGGCATTACCAAGGCGGGCAATGGCCGCGTTCGCCACATACTTGTCGAGAGCGCCCGGACCTATTGACCTATTGACATCAGCCTCGGATCGGTAAGGCGAAGCTGTACCGGTTGGAGCAGGCACGCAGGCACCACCGAACGTCCGTGAGATCGCATGGAAGGGTCAGGTCCACCTCACGGCCCGCTACCGCATGCTGAGCGCCCGGGGCACAACGGACAACCGTCGTCTACACGGCGATCGTCCGCGAACTGGTCGGCCTCGTGTGGGCCGTCGCTCCCCAGGGAAGGCACGCTTCACCTGATCGGCGCGGCGCGTCAATGTATACCCTGCGCATGGGCGGAGGCGGGACCACGGCAGGAATGCCCGTCAGACGCTTTGTTTGCGTCATTTCAGGCGAGTCAGCGGAGGCGTTTTATGATGCACTCCAGAGCATGGTTGCCACCGATAGCATATCAGCATCTGACGATCCGGAAGCTGCAGCGGGCGCTGCATGGTCAGAGGCGGCGGTCAATCGGCTGCGCAAGCTGGGGTAAGGATATCACCGAGACGCTGGAGGTGGTGCCGCGGCAATGGAAGGTGATCCAGCACGTGCGGGAGAAGCTCACCTGCCGCCGCCTGCGAGGCGATCAGCCAGGCTCCGGCGCCGTTCCAAGCCACCCCGCGAGGCTGGGCCGGTCCCGGCTTGCTGGCGATGATCTTGTTCGAGAAGTTCGGCCAGCATCAGCCGCTCAGCCGCCAGGCTGAACGCCATGCCCCCGAAGGCGTGCCGCTCAGCCTCTCGACGCTTGCTTGGGCCACGCAGCTGCGCCGGAACGATGTCGAGCCGCTCGCTCACGTCCTCGCCGATCCGATGCAGGCCATTGCGGCAGCATGGGCAGGCATGGTCCTCAATGTCGATGATCATTTCCACCCGCGGCAGATGGGGTGGCAACGCGCCGCGGTTCGTCCGGCACTTCCTGGCGCGCTCCAGACGCTCTGTCTCGGGTGGCTTGCCGTTTCCGCTGCTTCGATGGATGCCTGGCTACAGGTTCCGGCGCCGCCACAACCGCCGGCACGAAGGCAGGAGAATCTTGCTGCACCGAAGCAACCTGTTTGCGCGCTTCGCGGCGCCAGGCGAAGACCTGCTGCGGCCTGAGACCTAACGGGCGGGCGACCTCGGAAATGATCGCATTCGGCTCCAGTCTCCGCGATGATCCGCGCTTTGTCATCCATCGACCACTGCCGCCGACCGCCAGCACCGTTGATCACCTCGAAACGCCGAAGCTGCCGCTCCGGGTCAAACGTAAGGTCAAGTCCAGACACAAGCCGATCTCCGATCCCAATGCAGAACCGGCAACCTCACTGATCGCGACCACTCCCGAAAGGTGGTCCCGAAACACCGCTCTGATGTCCGCTGTCAAGGTTTGGAACACAGGAGGTCGACCGATCCGAGGAACGGTTGCTCATTCTGCTGATCGCGCATGGGTGGAGGCGGAACTGAAGGACGTCGGTGATCAAGCTCTGATGCGCGGGTTGGCTTCCGCATTCCCGATTGTGCGTCCGGGGCTGTTCCTATCTTACTGCGGGCGTCGGCCATTGCCGGCCACAAAGCGTCTGACGGGCATTCCCCTGCCGTGGTCCCGCCTCCGCCCATGCGCGAATGATGTATGTCGCTGCGGCGACCAGATCAGATTGCTTGCGCCTCCCGGGCAACGGCCCACATGAAGCCGACCAGTTCGCGGGCGATCGCGGTGCAGACCACCGTTGTCCTCTTGCCCCGTCCACTCAACATTCGATAGCGGGCGGTCAGCCGCGTCTGCGCCTTCCAGGCGATCTCCCGCACCTTCGGTGGTGCCTGCTCCAGACGGTACAGCTTCTTCGCACCGACCCTCGGCGGATGCCTGTAGGTCCATGCGCTCTCGACCAGCATATGGCGAACGCGACCGTTCCCTGCCTTGGTGATGCCGCCCCGTCTGACGGTCTCGCCGGTCGATCGTTCGCCGGGAACGAGGCCAAGATAACCCATGAGCTGGCGCGGGCTCTCGAACCGCTGCACGTCGCCAACCTCGGTGGCGAACGTTACGGCGACGATCAGCTCTACGCCGCGCAGCGTCTGCAGAGCCCGCACGATCGGCGCCAGTGACCAGGTTGGAACGAACTCCTCGATCACATCCTCAAGTCGCTCGACCCGCTCTTTCGAGACGCGGACTGCTTCAACCATTTCCTGAAGCGCGATCTGATGCGCCGGGTGATCGAACGGTTGTTCCTGCAGCCAGCGCAGATAGCGCATCGACCAGCCTTTCCTGCGAGGATAAATCCGTCCGTGCTTGAGCATGAAGGCGCTCACATGCTGCCGGTGGACGCGAAGCGTCTCGACCGCCGCCGCCCGGGCGCGGACTAGATCCCGCATCGCTTCGTGACCTTCATCTGGGACCCACACTGCCGTCAGTTCGCCGGCGCGCAGCAGTCGAGCCAACGCAAGAGCATCCCGGCGGTTCGTCTTCACCCGATCGCCAGGCTTCCTCGGGATTAGCGACGGGGCGACCACCATGCATTCATGGCCGAGCGAACGGATCAGCCGATAGAGACCATAGCCGGTCGGGCCGGCCTCGTAACAGAAATACACCCGGTTGAACTTGGTGGCGATCCGCTGGATAACTCGGCGCATGCTCTCATCCGAGGCGTCGACCTCGCCAAAGAAGCGAACTTCTCCCTCCCGGCCGGAATCCGCAATTGCGATGGCGTTCCTCAGCTTCGCGACATCAATTCCGACAAATGCTTCCCTATAATCTGCCACGGCTCGTCCTCCTGTGATGAGGATCGGCTCGGACCGCCCGAGCAACCCTCGGACGCGCAGTGTAGGGCGAGCCACCTCACCGGCAGAGGCGGACATACGGTCTTATTGTGGATCGAGTCGGGCGCCAGCTTCTTCTCGTTGGTCGATAGACCGTATAGGTCCGAATGTCCTCGCGCCCGAGCAAGTCCGGCGACTTGCTAAACAGCGGGCGAATAGCGACACCTGTTGCAGATAAAACAGCTGGGTGTTGAGCGCGAAGTTGCGCACCTCCATGTCCTCGCTAATGCGCTGGCGAAGTTGGGTCACGACAAGCTCCTTTGTCGGATGGAATGGGCTGCAAGTAGCCACTCCATGCTGACGCGCTCGGAGCTTGGTTGGACACATGACCAGCGCGACAGAAGACTCGATCAAGACCACGCTGTCGACACACACCCTCCTTGCGCTGCGCGATCGCGTAGCGGGTTAGTACCACCGAAATCATGTGGAGCGCAGGATAATACTGAGCAGCGGCTCGAGCGATTCCTTCCTCCTGTTACAGTATTTTAGCCTACCAGGCGGGCTTCCTCACCCGACAGGTGATTGCATGGTGCGATATCACGACGCCGCGGGGCGTCCGCGACCGTGCGATCCTGCTGCTGCTCTCGCTCAACCTACGTGCGGTGACGGTCGGGACATGCGCTCCTCGACGACATCAACTGCCGCGTCTGATTGGCTGCCAGGGCGCCACTTATGGTCACGAGCGGAGGTCGTCAACTACCAGATGGCGCAGTATCGATGCTTGCCCGAACACCCTAGAAGCTGGATGGGTCCAGCGTATTAAGAGGTGCCTCGGCATGCAAGGCGACGTGACGACGCTACACATTTCGAAGTATATCTGTGCAGCAGAGGAGCTGGGGCGCAGGTCCGGCCTTCATATTACAATGGGCGACGATTTTGAGCAGTATGTGGGGATTACCGACAGGCTCCCCGGGAAGGCGCCGACCTATCCAAACTTCCGCCCCGACTGTTCTTTTCTTCCACCTGGAAAGGCGTTTTGGATCATCGGACGGGATCCGGAAGGAAGAGTAGCGCATGTCCAGGCAATGCGTTTTGATCATCTATACAACACAAACCTTGCTGAGCACCTTAGATCGCTCAGAGCCTGTTTCGCGGATCCGAAGCTCAAAGCCGTGCCCGGTTCCTCGTCTCGCTGCCACGCGCCGAGCGCTCCCAGCATCACTGGGCTGGTTGCTTATCATGGGGACATTTGGTTGCGCGAGGACTTTAGAGGCCGCGGGCTCGCTACCTTTATAGGTCGCATTGCATTCGGATTGGCATGGGCCAAATGGTCGCCAGACTTCATTTACGCGCTGGTTGCGGGCTGGAACATCGAAAAAGGCATAGTCGATCGCTATGGCTATGTGCATCGAGAGCCGCACGGATCTATTCTGCACTTACCGGCGCAGGGGATAAACGATGATGAATGGCTCGTTTGGTTGACGCGAGACGAATTGTTGAAGACGCTTCGTACTTCGGGATCTTTCGGGTTTGGCGAGGGTCACTTGGCCGCAGCTGACTCATCTGATGATGGACAGCATCACTGACACTCACCTTACTCTATAAGATCCGCATCGACATCCCTGGGCGTCTCATAGGGGAGTTAAAAAGTGGCCGACAAAATATTGAATTTCAGTTTGGAAGAATATCGGACGCGACTTGGTAAAACTCGGTCGGAAATGCAAAGGCGCGGTATTGATATTCTTATCCTTAGCGAGCCTGCGAATATGGCTTGGCTGACCGGGTATGATGGCTGGTCTTTTTACAATCACCAGGCGGTCATCGTTCCCCCGGAGGGCGATCCAATCGTATGGGTTCGTTGTTCGGATGAATTCGGCGCTAGGCGCACGGTCTATTTTTCGGATGACAATGTCCTCAGCTATGCCGATAAATACGTTCAAACTCCCGTTTGTCATCCGATGGAAGATCTTTGCAAAGTTCTTGCCGATCGCAAGCTGGACAAGGGCGTTATCGGTGTCGAGAAGGATAACTACTATTTATCTGCAACGGCATTTGAGACGTTGGTTTCGCGTATGCCCAACGCCAAATTCGCTGATGCAACGGTGCTTGTTAATTGGCTGCGAGCAATCAAGAGCCCCCGCGAACTAGAGTACGTGCGTAGTGCGGGACAGATCGTGACCCTGATGCATGAGCGCATCTTGGAGAAGATTGAACCTGGTATGCGCAAATGCGACCTTGTTGCCGACATTTACGATGCTGCGATTCGCGGGACGCGCGACTTTGGAGGTGATTACCCGTCCATCGTGCCGATGCTTCCATCGGGCACCAATCTGTCGGCGTGTCATTTCACGTGGGACGATCAACCTCTTCGCAACAACGAAGGAATCTATTTTGAAGTGGCTGGTGTCTACAAGCGCTATCATGTTCCGCTCTGTCGGACGTATTGCCTTGGCGAAGTGCCACAGCATTTCTTGGATGCAGAGAAGGTCACTCTAGAGGGAATGGACGCAGGTCTCGAGGCGGCCAAGCCAGGTGCAACTTGCGAGGACTGGGCGGTGGCATTCTTCAATGTCCTTGAGAAGCATGGCGTGGATAAAATTACACGAGCCGGTTATCCAGTCGGTCTATCTTACCCTCCAGATTGGGGTGAACACACGATGAGTTTGCGGCGAGGGGACCGGACAGTACTCAAGCCAGGCATGATCTTTCACTTCATGACTGGTTTCTGGCACGACAACTTTGGTTTCGAAATCACTGAAACCGTTCTCATCACCCCCAATGGTAATGAGTGCCTATCGAAAGTACCTCGGAAGCTCTTCGTTAAGGTATAGCGTCTCCAAACGCACCCTTCTGGTTTTTACGAGCCGTCATTCGGAGCGGTCACGATTAGACGCACCGGCGACCCAATCCAAAGAGATTATCTTTGGAAGCTCGACACAGAAGACGAAGACTTTGCCGCCTCAAATCGTCATATACTTGGAACAGTTGATGATAGTGCACCCGGAGCCTCGGCACTTCCTCACGCATGAGGACCTATTGCGCAATTGTGGAGGAAGCTTGGGAAGAACTGAGGAAGAGGTGCATGTGTATCGTTTGCAAGTTTCGGGATGTGAAGAGGCGCTTTGAGGACCCAACCAGATTGCGGGCGCAGCTATGGGGTGATCGCAGGCCAACGGCGCATTTGAAGGCGACCATACCAAAGGCGCGAAGGCTTGTGCTTTGTGAACATGGCGGACACGGCGAACCGCGCTTCTAAGTAACAAGCAAAGCAAAGGACTGAATGCATGGACTCTAAGAGCATCGGCTTTATGCCAGCGGCCGAATTGGCCCAGTTGATCCGTACCAGGAAGATTTCTCCGGTAGAGTACATGAGCGCCTTGCTAGCTCGTATCGCTGAGCTGGAGCCTAAGGTGAACGCCTTCGCCTATCTTGATGCAGATCGCGCAATGGACGACGCGAAAAAGGCTGAAGCCGCCTTGACGAGTGGCGCGAGGATCGGCCTGCTACACGGTGTGCCTGCCACGATCAAAGATCACTCCATCACCAAGGACATGCCGACACAGCACGGCAGCAAGATCTTCGCCGGCCATCAGCCGGCCGAGGATACACAGGTGGTGTCGCGCCTGCGGGACGAGGGTGCGATCATTCTCGGCAAGACCACAGTACCAGAGTTCGGCTGGACGGGCGTTTCGCGTAGTCCGCTCACCGGGATTACGAGCAACCCTTGGAAGCTCGGGTACAATGCCGGCGCCTCCTCGGCTGGCGCTGGCGCTGCGGCGGCGGCAGGTTTCGGGCCGTTGCACCAAGGCGGTGACGGAGCGGGCTCAATCCGCATGCCTGCACACTTCTGTGGGGTGTTTGGACTAAAACCCAGCTTCGGGCGTGTGCCCTACTCTCCACTCGGCGTCGATGATTTCAGTGCCCATGTCGGACCGATAACGCGCACCGTTGCAGACAGCGCTCTCATGCTTCAGGTGATAGCCGGTCCGCACTTCCTGGACCATACGACGCTTGAGGCGGGACCTGCCAACTATCTCGCGCGACTGCACGACGGCGTAAATGGCAGGCGGATTGCCTACAGCCCGAATTTAGGCGTCGCCCGCGTCGATCCTGAAGTCGCGTCGCTCGTGAAGGCCGCCGCCGCGCGTTTTGAAGAGCTTGGCGCAATCGTCGAGGAAGTAGCCACTCCTTGGGCGAAGGATGGGCCGGAGCTGATCCGTTTCTTCTGGTCTGCTCATCAAACTGGCCTCGCCCGGTACCTTCCGCAATGGGAGGCCGATATGGACCCCGGACTAGTCGCCTGTATCAAGCAGTCCAAGGATGTCTCCATCTCGCAATATCAAGAAATGCGTGAGCGGAAGATGCGCTACGTTGAGAAGATACATCGGTGGTTCCAGGACTGGGACTTCCTGCTGACGCCATCGGTTTCGGTCGCCGCCTTTCCCGCCGAGAAGCTGATGCCAGATCACTGGCCTACGCATCCATGGGACTGGATTATGTGGGCGGAGTTCAGCTATCCGTTCAACATGTCCTGGAACCCGGCCGCAAGCGTGCCATGCGGATTTACCCAGAGTGAGCTTCCTGTCGGTCTCCAGATCGTTGGCAAGCGCTTCGATGATCTTGGTGTCTTACAGGCCTCTGCAGCCTTCGAAACGCTAAGGCCATGGGCCAACAAGCGCCCGCAACTCTGAATAGGTTTGCAGGGGCGAATCAACCGTGAGCGTCACGAGCACCCCATCTTGCCGGAGGGCAATGCACTGGCGAGATTTGCCGCCTCATTTTGCGAGCAGTTGACCTGCCACTGAACCTTGATTCAGTGGCGATTAGAGCCTCGGCCGGCGCAGCGAAGTGCGAGGGTGCCCACGGCGCAAGCCGTTCGCCGTGGTCGAGGCCGCTCACTTCGGCTTTCCCATCCGAAATTTATTTCTGACAGTCACCCGGAGTTGACGAAAACGCCGCTCAAAACACAAAGCCTCCCACGTGCAGCGGAAGGCTTTGTTGTTTCGTGTGAACAGATTTAAGGCTTCACGAAAAGCTTTCTCGGCACCGAGGCTAGGCATTCGTTGCCCTCGGGAGTTATGAGAACGGTTTCCGTGATCTCAAATCCCCAGTCGCCATACCAGAATCCGGTCATGAAATGGAATGCCATGCCCGGTTCAAGAACAGTCTTGTCACCTGGCCGCAGGCTCATGGTGTGCTCGCCCCAGTCCGGCGGATATGACAGACCAACCGGGTAGCCTGCGCGGGTGGTTTTGTGCAGGCCATGCTTATTAAGAACCTTGAAGAACGCCTCGGACCAATCCTCACAGGTCGCCCCTGGCTTTGCAACCTGCAGACCGGCCTCCATTCCTTCTAGCGTGGCCTTCTCCGCTTCGATGAAATGTTGAGGTACTTCGCCAAGGCAATACGTCCGGCATGTCGGGACGTGGTAACGCTTGTGCACGCCGGCAATCTCGAAATAGGTGACCTCGTTGTTGAGCAGCGGCCTTTCATCCCACGTAAAATGGCACGAGGAGAGATCGGCGCCAGATGGAGTTATCGGAACGATGGACGGGTAGTCGCCTCCCGCTTCCGGAGTGCCCCGAATCGCGGCATCATAGATGTCCGCAACCAGGTCACACTTTCGCAAGCCAGGTTCCATTTTATCCAGTATTCGTTCGTGCATGCGGGTAACGATCCGTCCCGCGTGGCGCATGTAGTCCAATTCCCTGGGGCTTTTCACAGCCCTCTGCCAGTTTACCAAGACCGTCGCATCAACGAACTTCGCGTTCGGCAGCCGAGCTTGGAGTACCTCGAAGGCAAGAGCCGAGAAATAATAGTTGTCTTTTTCGACGCCGATCGCCCCGCGGTCGAGTTTTCGCTCACCCAGAACCCTGCACAGATCTTCCATCGGATGCCTGTCAGGGGTCTGGTTGAATTCGTCCACGTAGCTGACCACATTCTGTTCCGAAAAGAACACAGTCCGGTTAGCACCATTCTCATCGGAACACCGGCCCCACCAGATGGGGTCACCTTCGGACGGGACAACGACGATTTGGTGGTTGTAGAAGGACCAAGCATCATAACCGGTCAACCAAGCCATATTTGCCGGCTCGCTGACCAGAAGTGTATCAATTCCCCGTTTCTGCATTGCAGAACGGGTCTTCGCTAACCGGCTCTGGTACTCACTTAGCTCAAAACTCAGTTGTTGTGCAGGCATTCACATTGCTCCCGTGCTTCCGGCCGGAAGCCCGCGTATGCGGGATCCCTCGCTGATTTTAGCAAAGCACTCCGGGCAAAAATCCCGCAGATTCAATCAAATGCGCAGGAAAACCGCATTTTAGTCTTTCTGGCAGGCTGGAGTTCGCCCGGCGCAAGATCCAGCCTCTGTTCAGAAAACCAGCACATCGGCTGGTGAGAAACCGATCCTAACGGATTGGCCTACTCCGAAACTTGTCCGTTGGCTGCCGCTCTTTTGAATGGCGAGGACTCTTGGGCCGTGGTCAATATCGATGACGATATGGACATCGGCGCCCAACGGAGCGACGTCGACCACGGTACCGGGCATGGTGTTTTCGTCCATAGTCGCCGGCTCTCCGGCGGCCAGTACGTCGATGTTTTCAGGCCTGATGCAAAGGTCAACCTTGCCGGATGTGTTTGGCTTGGCTTGGCCGCATATCGAGATGCCCGCGACGCTTTCGTAATTAACAAAGCCATTAGCTGCGTCGCGCCAGTTGCTTGCGTTAAACCAATTTGATCTGCCGACGAACTCAGCGACAAATCGATCCGCAGGGTCGTTGTAAATCGCCGTGGGGGATCCGCGTTGTGCAATTCGTCCATCCCGCATGACAACGACCTCGTCTCCCAGACTGAGCGCTTCTTCCTGATCGTGGGTCACCACGATTGTAGTTGCCTCCACCGACCTCAGAATTTCCTTCAATTCGAGGCGAAGTTCCAAACGCAGCTTGGCATCCAGGGCGGACAATGGCTCATCTAGTAGTACGACCTGGGGATCAGTGGCTAAGGCACGTGCCAGCGCGACGCGTTGCTGTTGACCTCCACTCAACTCGCGAGGATATCGCCCTTCCATGCTCCCGAGCCTTACGAGCCCGAGCATTCTGGCAACACGAGCAGGAATCTCGGAGGCAGCGATCCCCCTGTACTTCATCCCATAGGCAACGTTCTGGAACACGGTCATATGAGGGAAAAGTGCGTAGTCCTGGAAAACCAGACCCACGTTGCGATCGTAAGGCTTCAGATGACCGACATCAGACCCGTTGATGATGACTGAGCCTGAATTAGGGGCTGTAAAGCCAGCAATCATGCGCAAGGTCGTGGTTTTTCCACAGCCACTGGGGCCGAGAAGCGATAGTATCGCCCCCTTTTCGATAGTGAGGGATACATCATCGACCGCCAGAAAACTCCCGTATGACTTGGATACCCGCTTCAGCTCAAGAACATTCATGAATTTACGCCTTATCAACGCTGAGGCCGACAACACGGTCGAGACCGACGGTCCGGTCGAGAACCAGCAGCAAAATGAGAGTTACGCCCATCAAACCCACTGCAGCCGCAGCAATGGTAAGATCAAAACTCGACCGCAAAAGCCCAACGAGTGCGACGGGTAGGGTGAAGGTATTGAAATCGCTGAGAAACAAGCTGATCGCGAGATCATCCAAGGAGAAAGCGAACGCAAACACCGCTCCGGCTGCAATGCTGCTTTTGGCCAATGGAAAGTTAATCGTAAGAAATGCCTGAATTTCATTGGCTCCCAAGCTCAACGCGGCTTCGCGCAACGAGCTCTTGACACCGAGGAGGCCTATTAACGCCATCCGAATGCTGTAGGGAATGGTGATTACAAGGTGGCCTGCGATCAGTCGGATGAGGGGGGAACCGATACCAAGTGCTGAAAACAGCATCAGCAATGCGAAACCGATAATCACGCCGGGAACGATGAGCGGCGACAGGAACAGGGACGACAAGACGTCCCGGGCTGCACCGGTCATCCTACTCATTGCGACGGCGGCAAGAGTCCCGACGATTGCAGAAATCAGCGTCGCAGCCGAGGCCACGATCAAGCTGGTGTAGAACCCGGCCCAGAGGTATTGTTCATCCCATAGCTTGTCGAACCACTGGAGCGAGAGGCCTTGAGGAGGAAACGGACCCAGATAATCACGAGAGTCGAAGGCCATTAGAACCGTCGTCACTACGGGAAGTATCAGGAAAACCGCGGTGAGGAGGAAAATTAGTCCAACCACCAGCGTCATCAAACGATCAGCCAGTTGTTTCCGTGACATGGGATTACGACCGATCTGCTAGTGTTGCGACACGTGAGACAATGTAGATCATAACCACGCAAAGTATAATCATAATCACGGAGATTGCTGCGCCGCTCGGGAAATTCGCAACCTCATTGAATCGGCTGTATATAAGGTTTGAAACGAATAGGACGCGACCGCGACCGAGTATCCAGGGTATTGCAAACGCGCTTATACCCATAGTCATAGACACTAGAAATACAGACACAATGCCTCGAACGCATAAAGGTATTGTGATGTTGACATGGGATCGAAAGGCGGAAGTGCCTAGGGACTGAGATGCCTCCAGTAGACGCGGATTGAGATTCTGAATGGTACCGATCAGGATGAGCATTGACATAGGTATGGAGTACTGCAGCAGACCGGCTACAATCATAAAGTAGATGTACTCGCGGCTATTCATGCTAATTCCCAAGGCGGTGAGAAGTGGCGCGAACATTCCGGTCGATCCGAACGTCAGCTCAATCGCATAGATTCGAACGAGATGACTGAGGAACAGCAGGCCCACAGTGATGAAGATTACGCCTTTTCTGACTGTCGGCGTGCTGCGGCGGCTTATGTAGTAGGCAATGGGAAACGCGACGAGAATGGCGACAATGGAGGAAATAAAGGAGAGTGCATACGTCAACGCAAAATATTGGATGTAAACCGGATGCAAAAGCTCGGCATAGCTCGCAAGTGTCAACGGCGCACCACCCACCGAACCGATGCGGCCAGGCGTAAATTCACGAAAGCTTTCGACACCTGCCAGAACCAGGGGCAGCGCGAGTAGGAAGATGAACAGGGCCCCTGCTGGCAGAAGCAATATACCTTGGTTTTTGTCGGCTTTCATAGGACTCAATCAGCTTGTGAAAAAGACTGCGCGTAGACGCTATGCTTACGGCAACCTTGCTTACGGCATCGCGGCTGTGTCTGTCCCGTCACCGGCGGCCAGTAAGCAGGTAGCCTGCGGCCTTCGCCAAAAAAAGAATGCGGCGTTGATCATTTTTGGTTCCCGTTTGTTTTTATGACAATGACGTAAGGTTGCTTGCTGCCCCATTCGCAGCAAACGACGGTATTTTTTTACGTAAGCCTAGCCCTTCTACCTTTCAGATTGAAGTTGGTACGTGCCGGCCGATGAAGCCTGGGCCCGCATTTCGGAATGGCTCGCTAATTCTAGAGATGGTAACAGGGAGCGACTAAGGAAAAAGCTCGTAATTTGCACATCCATGCAGGTTTGCGGCGAATTTCGGGAAAAATGCCTGCGAAAGCTGGCGATCGGCAAGCTTCTAATGAAATTTCCCCCGCAGCAACACGGCAGGCCTCGGACACGATGACCGGTCCTGACATCTCGCCTGTCAAATGCAATGACCTTAATTTCCCTCACCCAGACGAGAGGAATTCCGCAAAATCGGATTTCCGGCCATTTGCCGGAAAGTACGCAGGAAACATGCGTTTGAACGTTGAGGTTCGCTGCTAAAGGACCGATAGGGGTGGCATCCTGGTCCCCGGCACACAGATGCTCGTCCCTGCCCAGTGTAGGCGCCGCAATGAGGGGAACGGTGAACGGCCCATACCATCGGTGTTGAGGCTAAACCGCTTTGGTTCATGGCTCACTCAATAGGAGGTATTAATGGAATCTGCAAAATGCTCGCGAACATCGTCGCCCCGCTCGGCTGCTGGCATCTTTTTCAAAACTCTTGTCGCGGCCGGTATTGCGGCTGCGGCTGTCGTCGCAAACGCTTTTCCGGCGTCTGCGCAGTCGCTTTTGGAAAAGATCAAGAAAGGCGAGCCGGTCAGGATAGGATTTTCCAACGAGTTGCCTTGGGCGTACCCGGGGAAGAATGGTGAGCCGCTCGGCTTTATGAACGCCATTACGATCGATGTTCTGAAAAAGCTCGGTACGGCCAAGGTGGAGCCCATCCTCACTGAGTGGGGCTCCCTCGTTCCTGGTCTCCAAGCCGGACGTTTTGATGTGATTACGGGCGGCATGTACATCACCCCGGAGCGATGCCGCAACGTTCTGTTCACCGAACCACTCGGGACCTTCTCTGATGCACTGGTGGTGCCAAAGGGCAATCCTGAGGGCTTGCACTCCTATAAGGACATTCTCGACAAGGGTCTGACCTTGGTCATAGCCACGGGATCAGTCTTCGTTAAGCAGGCGATAGATGCTGGCATACCCGATGACAGGACGATGCAGGTAGCCGGCAATCCCGAGGTCGTCCAGGCCGTCAAGTCGGGCCGCGCTTCAGCCGGTAGCGGCTCCTACTTTACGCTCAAGGAGTCAGTCGACATGGATCCTGCACTCGAGCTCGCCGAACCTTTCGAAGCACCGGGCGGTCGGGCCTATCCGGGTCTGGCGTTGCTCCCCAGCCAGCAGGCTGACGTGGACGCTTTCAATGCCGCGCTGAAAGCCTATATGGGCACGGAACAGATGATGAACGCGGTCAGCAAGTACGGCTACACCAAAATCAATCTGCCAGATGGCACAAAAACAGCGGATCTGTGCAAATCGTAGACTAAGGCGCTAAAGGCGGGACTGTTCAGTTTGTCCCGGGCAGGTTGCTGCGTCTGATTGTCGGCCTCGCCGGGGTTATCTCCAAGCAGGACGCCTAAATGGTGCGCGGCGAGAAGGTCTCGGTTATCGGTCCCTCCGGCTCAGACAAGACTACCGTCCTGCGCACGTTGATGACTTTGGAAACCCTGGCGGTGTGAATCTGGGTCGAGGGCGAACCTCTCACACACATGCGAAAACGTGACCAGCTGGTGCCGGCAAAGGAACGGTATATACTCTCCGCATCTAACGGCCCTGCAAAATTTGCATGGAGGTTCCCATCGCGGTGGTCGGTTCGGATTCGTCGAGTGAAGCTTAGCGCAATCTTCCTTCGGGAAGGTCATATAGGCCAGCACGTCGGGCATGGCGTCGTCCGATTGTCGCCAGCTTCGGCACCTTCGGCCGGAGCTGGTCGGCGACGGCGCGCCATTGTACGGACGCGGCCTCGCGCGTCTCCTGGGCGGAGCGGTGGCGATGAAGGCTGAGACGACCCTGCGGCCGCTCTTGCTGGCAGTCCATGTCGCCGACAGCAGCTTGGTGGCGGCGGCCTTGAGGCTTTCGTGCGCATCGGAGACGACGAGCTTGACGCCGCGCAGGCAACGACGGGTCCTCGGTCCAGATCGGCTCAGCCTCAGCTCCACCCGAGCGAACGCTGACCGCCGCGCATTACATAAGGGGCGTCAACATTGGACGGCGATCTTCTGACCACCCGATAACCCGTTGGACGTTGAGCTCAAGACGGCTAAATTGGGGGCAGCGGACCGAGGATTTGGCTCCTGGGATCGCTGCCCTCTCATACCGGTGATAACTCAGGCGACGATATTGGGGTTCGAAACCTGTATCCCCACATTCCGGGTCTGCACGTAACCGTCGAGTGCTTCCACGCCCTTTTCCCGGCCGTAGCCTGATTTGTTGATCCCGCCAAAGGGCGTTTCCACACCGCTTACGTACCAGCCATTAACGTAGACGTGCCCTGCCCACAGCCGCTCTGCAGTCCAGAGAGCCTTGTCTAAATCTCGGGTGAAAACGCCTGCTGCCAGTCCCTGGTCAGTCCCGTTGGACAAATTAACTGCCTCTTCGGCACCGTCGAAAGTTGTGATCGCCAGCACAGGACCGAAGGTCTCCTTTTGGAAGAGGTCGCTTTCAGGTCGGACGTCGGCGAACACTGTGGCTCCCACGTAATACCCGCTGCGGTCCGACAGGGCAGCTCCGCCGGTAACCGTGCGAGCACCCTGTTGCTGGGCAGTCTGGCAGGCTCGCGCAACACTAGTCTGTTGTTTCCGTGAGATCAGCGGTGTGATGTCGCAATCGTCGCGGCCTCGGCCGACCGACAAGGATTCAACGCGATCCTTGAGCCTTTCGATGAGTTCCTGGGCAATGGAGCGATCAACCAATAGTCGGGTAAGGCCGTTGCAATTCTGTCCAGCGTTCATGAAGGTGCCGATCCGGATGGATGCCAATACTGCATTGAGGTCAGCATCGGCGTGGACAATCGCCGCTGATTTGCCGCCCAGCTCCATGATGCATGGTACGATACGCTCTGCTGCAGCGCGCAAGACCCTCTGTCCAGTGGCCATCGAACCTGTAAAGACCAGGTGCCGAACTTCTGGATGATCGATCAATGACTGGCCCGCAGTGTGCCCATAGCCGCTCAGAACATTTACCGCCCCGGCCGGCACACCCGCAGCCTCACAGGCCACAGCCATGGCGACACCCGAGAGGGGGGCAAGTTCCGGCGATTTCACGACCACCGAGTTGCCCGTAGCCAAGGCGCAGGCAAGGGACCTTGCGGTCAGTTCCAGTGGAAAGTTCCACGGAACAATATGGCCTGAAACCCCAAACGGGCTGGGAATTGTGTAATCGACAAGATTAGCGCCACGCGGGATCGACCGGCCTTCATGCTTGTCCGCCAGGCCGCCGTAATAGCGAAGATATCTTACAGTGGTCTGGACTTCCGATACGGCTACGTTCAGGGCCTTCCCCGTATCGTCGCAGAGCATTTCCGCCAGTTGTGCACTTCGGCTTTCAATCTGTTCAGCGATGCGGAAAAGCATCCTTCCCCGATCATAGGGGTGCATATCGATCAGAATCCGTTCGCGGAACACACGCTGGGCCGCTTTCACGGCGAGTTCGACCTCGTCACGGCCTGCATCGGCAACGACTGCAAAAACTTCCCCAGTGGAGGGGTCGTCGACCTCGATGCGGCCTCCGGTGGAGGAGTCTCGCCATTCTCCATCGATGTAGTTCTTAAGAACCTCGCTGCCGGCCATGTATCCCGATCCCTTCGTTGTATGTTTGGATTGTCTCGGCAGTCGCCGATGCGCATTAATGGTTGGCCGTCAGGTCCGGCGGGATTGCGATTGGGAGCACGCCATACCGTGCCCCCAACGCGTTTTTGCACCCAAATGACGGGTTTTCCTCACGCAAGACCTAGTTGAGGGTTTTGCTCACGGTTTCGACACTATCGCGAATGACCGAAAGGCCGCGGCGGAGATCTTCTTCAGTGATCGTGAGCGCTGTCATGAACTTTACCACTTCTCCGTACGATCCCGCCGTTTCAATCACCAAGCCACGGCTTAGAGCTTCCTTCGACACTGCGGATGCGAAGTGGCGATGTTTTTGGCAAACAAGACCAAACATCAGTCCACGACCGCGGACGGTGAGTCCGAGGGCCGAAAATTCTTCGGCGATCGCTTTGAGAGATTCAGCCAATACGGCTGATTTCTCGGCAATTTGCTTTTCAAACTTGTTGTCTGACCAGTAAACTTCAATTGCCCTGCGCGCGGTGATGAAGGCCAGATTGTTGCCCCGGAACGTGCCGGTGTGTGCCGCTGGGGCCCACACGTCGACCTCCGGCTTCATCAGGATAAGAGACATTGGTGTGCCATAAGCCGACAGCGACTTTGACAGAGTTACAATGTCGGGGATGATCCCGGAGGTCTCAAAGGCGAAGAACTTGCCCGTGCGGCCTATACCGGCCTGAATTTCATCGCAGATGAGCAAGATGCCATGCTGGGTTGTCAGTTCGCGCAGCCGCTTCAGCCAAGGCGTGCTGGCGATGTTAATGCCACCTTCGCCCTGAACTGCTTCCAGAATGACAGCAGCGGGCTTGTCTAAGCCGCTGTTCGGATCAAGGAGAAGGTTTTCGAAATAATCTAGGGTGTCGATTCCTTCGCCGAGGTACCCATCGTACGGCAGCATCGTGACGTTCGCGAGTGAGATACCGGCCGCCGTGCGGAACTCCTTGTAGCCGGTCGCCGCAAGGGCGCCGACACTGACGCCGTGAAACCCGTTGGTGAAAGCCACAACGTTTGATCTACCTGTCGCGAGGCGAGCGAGCTTCAGGGCTGCTTCAACGGCATTCGTGCCGGTGGGTCCCGGGAACTGCAGCTTGTAGTTAAGCCCACGCGGCAGGAGAATATGCTTCTCAAAGGCCTCCATGAAAGCCCTTTTCGCCGTCGTGGCGAGATCCAGACTGTGGACGATGCCGTCGCGCTCGATGTAGTCCAGCAGAGCCTGTTTGAAAGCGGGATTGTTATGCCCATAATTGAGAGCGCCCGCCCCACCGAAGAAATCGATGAACTCACGACCGTCTGCGCCCACCAGCTTTGTGTTGGACGCGTGGTCGAATAAAACCGGAAAGGAGCGGACATAGCTGCGGACTTCAGATTCGAGCCGATCAAATAGCTCCAGGCTCGTGTCATTGATGGGAGTGAGTGGCTTGTTCATAGCGAATCCTTGTTTTGACGGCCGGCCCAAGACAAGGAAGGCCGGGAACACAGGGCGCTGGCGCTAAACGTCAGGCGCTGCCCTTGGCTGAACGTAACAAGGCCGCCTCACCGTTCGTCGCTGAATTGCGGTCTTTTGCGCCGAAATTCTGCAAAAATCGGCTTGTACTATTTAGCATCGTGCGAAAATTGGGATCTTGCGCAAAAAAACCACCGATGGGTCGCCTTTGCCGGCAGAAGCTCAATATTCCAGCATTATGCGTTGGTAGATTTGGACAGCATAATCCAGCTGATCCAAGGTAATATACTCGTTGCTGGTATGGGCTTGAGCCATGCTACCGGGGCCAATCACTACACAGGATACCCCAGCGAGTTGGCTAGCATCCGTTCCCCAAGGCGCACCCGTAAACCTGCCAGTTCCTGCCACATCTTTGCAGATTAGGGAGGCCACCTCCGCAATTCGGCTACCTTCGGCACTTAAGGGAGCGGGGTCTTCCAGCGCCGGAAGGAGTGAGCGGGCGATAATCTTGTATTCGCTTTCACGGAAGTGTTTGAGAATATCCTCGACCTCTTGAATGGCTCCCTGTGGAGACTCTCCAGGAGTTAGTCGACGGTCGATCCAGATCCGGCAGGCCGGGGGAACGGTTGTCAGTTCTATCCCACCTTCAATCAGGCTTACGGTCAGGGCAGGGGGGCCGACGAGCGCATTTTCGCGTAAGCTTAGGTTCCTGTTCAGCTCTTCGAGCGCTAATATGATCCGAGCCATCCCGGTGATCGCGTTGACGCCCAGGTGCGGTCTCGAAGAATGAACCGGTATACCTTCGACTTCGACCTGCCAGCGGACTGACCCTTTGTGGGCTACTACCAATTCCAAGCTTGTTGGCTCGCCGACGACGGCGGCTTCGTAGGCAACACCGGAATCTGCTACGGCGCGAGCGCCGATTTTGCGGTATTCCTCGTCAATACTGGCCACCAGGACTACCGTGGCTTTCGGTTTTCGTGCTCCAAGCGTGCACAGTGCCCTTAGCATTGCTGCGAGGGAGCCTTTGGTATCACAGCTGCCCCGGCCGTGGAGAAGCCCGTCTCGGATATCTCCCGAAAACGGATTATCCTCCCATTTCTCAACCGGCACGGTATCCGTGTGGGCAATGAACAGGATGCGCCGGTCGGGATCCGTTCCAGGCACCCAAGCCACCAAATTCGGGCGCCCGTCCTTCACTTCCTGAAGCTCACAAGCTAACCCGCGTTCCTCGCAATATTTCTGCAGGTAAAGAGCCATAGCCCGTTCACCGCTCCCGGTCTTGGACAGAGAGGGGTTGACGCTCTCAATGCGCGTCAAGTCCTGTAGGAGCGATACCAGCTGTGGATCGGGCGAAGGCATGATGGACCTCTTTTGGGGTAGAATGCGATCAGGCGGGGCGGGTCAACCAGCCCTTAGCTATGTCAATAACTTGATCGACCTCATCGGCCGTATTGTAGAGATGAAGTGAAAACCGCAGCATCCCACGGCGGGCGGATGCGATGATCTTGTGCTGCGCCAGATGATCCCGCAACGATGCCACATCTAACTGGTGTGATGATTGACCGCCGAGCAGTGACATGTCGCCTACCGCCACAATACTGCTGGAGCCTGGTCGAAGCAGTCCCCCGCATACAGGCATGCCCAGACCATGAAGACCGGTTGCGAGACGGGCCGCCAGACCGGTTACGTGGCGCTCGATCCTTTCCATTCCGACGGCACTCAGCTGCCGGATGGATGCTGTTACCGCGATTAGACCCGGGAAGTTATAGTGCCCGATGTCAAAGCGGGTTGCGCCAGGGCGGAGAGTAAACGTGTCGGATACCGGAGCAGATTCCAAAGCCTCGCCGAGATCTACGCTGAATCTCGCAAGATAGGCCGGCAGAAGCCGGTCGGCCCATTGCCGCCGGCAATACAAAAAGCCGGATCCGTAAAGACCCATAAGGCCCTTGACTGTCGAGACAGCCAGCCCATCGATGCCCAGATCGCGCACATCAGTGGCAAGAATGCCTACTGATTGCGTGGCGTCTGCTAGGAGGAAGACCCCCTTTTGGTTGCAAAGCCTGGCAATTGCCGAGACCTCGGTCCGGAAGCCGGGCACCATCGTCACCGTGGCGATCGTAACAACGCGGGTTCGGCTGTCGATGGCTTTACCCAAAGCTTCGACGTCAATCTGCCCGTTGAGTGGCTCGATCGTCCGGACTTCAACCCCCTGACGAGCCTTTAATTGCAGCCATGGGAGAATGTTGTTGGCGTGTTCGAGTTTCGGGCAGAGAATTATGTTGTCGCCCTCTTTCCAAGCGAATGCATTGGCAATGATGTTAATCCCCTCCGAAGCGTTTTTCGTCAGGGCGATCTCATTTGTCTGAGCGCCGATAAAGCGGGCGAAAAGCTCGCGGGTCTCCTCTACCTTAGCCAACTGGTGCAGTTCGTCATTGATGCCGACGAGCCTGTTGTTAAGGTGCTCATTGATGGAATCACGGACTGCTAGCGATATGAGGCCCTGGTTCGCAACATCCATGTAGATAAACTCACTGGTCGCCGGGAAATCTTTGCGGATGGCGTCAAGAAACGGGGGGGGGCTTTCAGTCGCAACTGTTTGATTCAAGATCGTAATCCAAAGTTGAGCAAACCAGACGCCATCGTGGGCGGCCCCAGCAGGTTACACGTCCCACCCGTCCGTCTTGCAGCTTTGAGAGCCGGCGAGCCGCATAATTTCTGCGCCGCAGGCCAATGTAGCGAAGGGACGCTGCTGATCTTTTGTAATCATCGCCCGGCGGTGTTCACAGACGCAGCTAGGCGCCACCAAGTTGTGTTGTAAGCTCGCCGTCCTCTCCGCCCCCGCCCAACATAACCGTTTCGGTGCAAAAGAACCCGAAAAATCTTTGGCTTCGCGGCTTTCATGCGCAGAGCGCTCGAAATATGCCGGACTTCAACATTATGGACGGTGAAATCCCGAGTTTTACGTCCTGAGCCTTGTTAGGATGGCAGGGACAACAACATCGCAATTGTGCGCCTGGTATGTGGCCTGCTGGCTCGCGGCAAGTTGAGGCTGTATGACAAACTATTCTGCGTTTGAATCATTAAGGCACGCTGTCTCGGGTCGGCCATGGTCCCGCGCTTGGCGCAATCCTGAACCAAAGTCGCAATATGACGTGGTGATAGTGGGCGGCGGCGGACATGGACTTGCCACCGCCTACTACCTGGCCAAGGAATTCGGTATTCGTAACGTTGCAGTTCTCGAAAAATCTCACATCGGGTCCGGCAATGCCGGTCGGAACACAACTATCATTCTGGCAAATTACCTGCTGGCGGGTTCGACCGAGTTTTATGGGCATTCTCAAAAGCTCTGGGATACGCTTTCGAGCGAACTGAACTTCAACGTCATGTTTAGTCCGCGCGGGCAGATCCTTCTGCTGAATTCATCAGAGGACGTGGATGGGGCAGTGAGGCGTAGCAACATAATGCTTCGCCACGGCATTGATGCGCGTTTGCTAGACCGCGCGGCAATGCAGAAATTAGTACCGCACCTGGATTATCGGCCGACAGCACGCTTTCCGATCTGGGGAGGGTTGCTTCAACCGAGCGGGGGGACTGCCCGCCATGATGCGGTCGTCTGGGGATACGCCCGCGCTGCATCACAGCTCGGAGTCGACATAATTCAGAACTGTGAGGTTACCGGTTTCCTCCGAGATGGCGGCCGCATTACCGGTGTGGAAACAACCAGGGGTCGCGTCCTGTCCAAGAAAACGGCAATGGCGGTGGCGGGTCATACCTCGCAGCTTGGCGAAATGGCCGGTCTGCGGCTTCCTATAGAGAGCCATCTCCTGCAAGCCTTTGTGTCTGAACCATTGAAGCCACTTCTCGACCACGTGATCGACTTCGTGTCACACGGTCAATTCTACATCAGCCAATCAGATAAGGGTGGGATGGTATTCGGCGGCGATCTCGACATGTACAACTCATACGCTCAACGGGGCAATTTGCCGGCTGTTCGTGACGTAGCTTCTCTAGCGGTTTCACTAATGCCGTGCCTAGGCAGGGTCCGTCTGGTGCGGCACTGGGGTGGCATCAATGATATGACCATGGATGGCTCGCCCATCATTTCAAAGACACCGCTCGAAGGTCTCTATCTTAGCGGTGGATGGGGTTATAGCGGATTCAAGGCAACGCCGGCGTCAGGCTGGTGTTTTTCTCACCTAATTGCTCGAGGTGAGAATGATCGCCTGTCAGCACCATTTTCACTCGATAGATTCGCGCGAGGCGCAACTATCGACGAGGCCGGCACCGGCCCCATTCCAAGGCTTCACTAATGCGCATCAGCTGTCCTTTCTGTGGCGAACGCGACCACAGTGAATTCACGTATGGTGGCGACGCTAGCGTGACGTTTCCCGAACTTGATGCGTCACTCGAGGAGTGGAATGACGCGGTCTATATAAGGTCAAATCCCAAAGGTGTGCTTCGCGAAAAGTGGCATCACTCTGGTGGCTGCCGGATTTGGCTGGTCCTCGAACGCGATACCTTGACCCACTCCATTTCCCAGGTCGAGCCGGCGCGCCTCACCATTTCGGAGCTCGTGAAATGACCGCCTTCCGCTTTGAAGTTGGGGGTGCGCTGGATCGGGATCGCCCGGTCGAATTCTCGTTCAATGGGCGCCGCCTCCAGGGTTATACGGGTGACACATTGGCGTCGGCTCTGTTGGCAAACGGTGAGTGCTTGGTAGGCCGTAGCTTCAAGTATCATCGGCCACGTGGAATCATGAGTGCAGGCCTTGAGGAAACGTCTGCGCTGCTGACTGTAGGAAGGGGGGCAAGCGCTACCCCGAACACTCTCGCGACCACGGAGGAGCTTTGCCAAGGCTTGGAAGCCTACAGCCAGCATTGCTGGCCCTCGCTTCGCTTCGACATCGGCGTCCTCAACCAGCTGTTCACGCGGTTTCTCGGCGCGGGATTTTATTATAAGACCTTTATGGGCCCCGGCAAAACGTCGCGAAGCTGGATGTTTTACGAGCGTTTCATTCGCAGGGCCGCCGGGTTGGGACGCGCCTCTCGCGAACCTGATCCGGACAGATATGAAAATGTTGAAGGCTTTTGCGACCTTCTCGTTGTCGGAGCTGGTCCTGCGGGTCTTGAAGCGGCACGCGTCGCGTCTGGGGCCGGACTCAATGTGATATTGGTGGAGCGCGACTTTCAACTGGGCGGAAACCTCTTGCAGGAGACCGTCCCGATTGAAGATGTGACTGCGTCGGCTTGGCTGGCGTCAAGAGAACGATATCTGCGAGCGTCCCCAAATATTCGTATCCTCACGCGTACGACTGCTTTTGGTATTTATGACCATGGGGTCGTCGGCTTAGTTGAACGTCTGCAGCGTTCCCCCGGAGAATTGGACAATACCGCCAGGGAACGGCTGTGGACCATTCGGGCCAAGCGAGTCGTCGTGGCAGCCGGTGCCATCGAGCGTCCCCTCATCTTCGGCAACAACGACCGGCCCGGCGTCATGCTGGCCTCGTCGATGCGAAGCTATGCAAATCGGTGGGCAGTGGCTGCGGGCAAAAGCGCCGTCATCGTCACGAATAATGACAGCGCATACATTGCAGCGCGCGATCTGGCCAAGGCGGGCATTGTCACGATCCTCGTTGATGCTCGCGAGAAAGCGTCCGGCTCCATGGTCGATGCGGCCTTGGCCGCGGACGTCGAGGTCCGTTTTGGACGTGTACCGCTGAGGGCTAAAGGCCGTAATGGCGTCACAGGGTTACAGATAGGTGACCCCAACGGAGGCCATGCAGAGATCATTCGCTGTGATGCTATCGGGATGTCCGGCGGATGGTCGCCTACCCAACATCTGCTTAGCCAGCGAGGCGTCCGGCCCGTGTGGAGCGATGAGCTTGCTGCTTTTCTGCCCGGCGAGACCCGAGAGCCTATCCGGTGCGTCGGCGCGGCTTCTGGTGTATGGGGAAATGACGAATGCCGCGATTCTGGGTGCGCTGGCGGAGCGGAGGCGGCGATTGCGCTAGGCAAAACGATCGTAAAGCCAGGTTTCCCGCCAGCAGGCGGATGGGATAACCCCATTCGCCATCATGTGTTGAATTCGATTAAAGGGAAAGCATTTGTCGACGTCCAAAATGACGTAACGCTGGGCGACATTATCCTAAGCACATCGGAGGGTTACGACGCTCCGGAGCTGCTGAAGCGCTATACGACACTGGGTATGGGAACAGACCAAGGACGAACGTCTGCCGTCAATGCCTTAGCCCTAATCGCAAAAATGCGGGGGCGGCAGATCAGTGAAGTGGGAACGACGACATTCAGGCCGCCGTTTGCGCCGGTTTCAATCGGTGTATTAGCGGGTTCTGACCCAGGTCAACGTCTTTATCCCACGCGTCGTTCTCCTGTGCACAATGCGTCGATAAGCCAGGGCGCGAACATGATAGAGTCAGGTTTCTGGCTGCGCTCACAATACTTTCCACAAGGCGCCGAAAGCCTTGAGGCGGGTTACCAGCGGGAGATGCGAATGGTCCGAAGGTCCGTTGGCATCTGCGACGTGTCATCTTTCGGCAAAATATCGGTCCAAGGCCCGGATGCGGGAGAATTTCTGAACCGGGTGTATGTCAACGCCTTCAAATCATTGCCGGTGGGCAAGGCACGTTATGGTGTCATGCTGCGCGACGACGGCTTGGCAATGGACGACGGGACCTGCTGGCGCGTTGGTGAGTTCGACTACCTTGTGACAACCACAACCGCCTGCGCGGGCAAGGTCTTGTCTTGGTTAGAAGAATTGTTGGAGACGCGATGGCCGGACCTGCGAGCCTCCGCAACTTCGGTCACCGAGCAGTGGGCGGCCATATCTATCGCCGGGCCACGATCGCGCGAATTGTTGGAACCGATAATCACCGGCATGAAATTGGATAACGACGCCTTTCCTTTCATGGGGGTCCGCGAAGGAAAAATCGACGGTGTCGACTGCCGTGTTGCTCGGATAAGCTTTTCGGGTGAGCTCGGGTATGAGGTCTACGTGCCAGCGGATTTTGGGGAAAATACCTGGAACCTGCTGCTTACTGGCGTGAAAGGTCTTGGTGGAGGCCCGTACGGAACTGAGACTCTGGACGCACTGGCAATTGAAAAAGGTCATATAGTAGGTGGCGAACTGGACGGTCGTTCAACACTGGACGACTTGGGCTTGGGGCGCATGGCATCCGGCAAAAAGCCCTTTGTCGGATCCGTCATGCGCCGCAGACCCGAACTATGCAACGATAACCGGGCTCAATTGGTGGGATTGGTGCCTGTGACGGATGGTGAAACGTTTGAAGTGGGCTCCATCCTCTGCCAGCAGCAGGACCTCAGCGGCCATGGATTGGGTTGGGTGACTTCTGCAATCGAAAGTCCCTCTCTCGGTCATTGGATCGGGATTGGTATGCTGAATGGCGGCCTCTCCAAATGGGAAGGTAGAACGCTCCTGGCTGACAATCCGATCCGCGGCGTCCGTTATCTCGTGAAGGTCGTTTCGCCTCACTTCATAGACCCTGAAGGAAAACGGCTCCATGGCTAAGCGCATTTACCCAACAGAGGGCTTGGCGACAGTTTCCGAGGTCACCTACCAGCCTTCACAAACTGTGGTCCAATACCATGCTTGGCCGCAACGTTATGTTGAGATGGCTGGGACTTTGGCGGCCCAGTACAAGCTTTCCACTTCGCCAACACCGGGAAAGGCCGTATGCGGTGCCTACGCATCCCTGCTGCGCGTCCACCCACAACGCCTTTGGTTGGTTGGCGGAGATCTCGCACCGGACGTCAAACCCGACCTTCCGCCTGATATTGGCTGCGTCCAGGATTTATCCCATGCCTGGCACACGATACAGGTCGACAGCTCTATAGCCTCCCAACTGCTGAACCAGTTTGTGAGTGTGAATCTCGTGCCGCAGCATTTTCCGGTCGACAGCGTCGCATTGACGCCACTGCATGGGATCGGTGTGGTTTTATGGTGCCGACCAGGCGGAATCAGTGTTTTGACACCACGCAGCTTTGCACAATCAATCTGGCACGCGCTGGTCGAAACCCGCAGGAGACTTCCTAGCCAAAAGCCGTTGTGACGGGATCGCGCAAGGTTGTCTTGCTCAGCACTTATCGCAACTGGGGCTGGACGACCCTCCGGCTCATAATGCCCGAAACTGCGTGTAGGCTTTTCGATGCATGAAAACGCTCACGGCTGGCTTGAGAATGCAGGTTTCCTGCAGAAAGCGGTCAAAATTGTCTATTGCCCGTAAACTGCCACTGCTATCGTTCCAACGTGAATACTCAGTACCCCGCTGCTCCATCGCGGCAGGCGACTGCGACGATTAGGATCTAATCACCAATGGAATCTAAGCTCACACCTTCGCTTGGCGTATTGGCGCTTGACCAGGGACCGCGCGATCCCGCCAGGGAAAACGAAGTCGGCTCTATCCAAAACCCGGCCTCGATCGATTTCCCCACGATCACCGAGGTGCCTGAAGGTTCTTTTGGAGAGCGCGTTTTGCGCGGTGACCCAGCTTTGGAGCCCTCCTACATCGCAGCGGCGCGACGCTTGGTGGAGCAAGGCGCTGTGGCCATCAGTTCAAATTGCGGTTTCACAATACGATTGCAAGGTGCGGTGGCCTCTTCAGTCCAAGTTCCGGTGGCGATGTCCAGCATGCTTCTGCTGCCGATGCTATTGAAGCAGCTGCCGGCGCCGGCGAAGATTGCCGTTCTCACGTACGACTCAAACTACGTAAGCGAAGATATGATCGGCTTGAGCGACCCGCAAGACCGGGCGAGGGTTGTTGTCGGCGGTATTGAGGGTAGCCAGTTTTGGCACGACGAGCTGAAGATGCCGGCGCCTCCGTTTGACGTCGTGGGTCTGGAGAAAGTCGTCTCTGAGCGTGTGATGAAGTTGCGGGAAGAGCACCCGGAAATTGCGGCTATTTTGTTCGAATGTGCGGTTTTCCCCGCTGTTTCTCCGGCTATTCGCCGCCTCACAAACCTCCCAGTATACGACCTCACTTTGCTCTGCAGAATGATGCTAGCGGCAATCGGTAAGTAAATTGATGCAGGGAGGACAGATCGCGTGTCTAAAACACGATAGCGTAAACTTTGCTTCGTTGCAGAGGAGAGGCAGTAATACGCCCAAAGACATTGAAGCGACGAGCATATCGACGCTTACGAATATGTATCAACTATAAAAAAGGGAACCTGAAATGAATAGAATGACACGGCGTCAATTCACCAAACTGGCTTCATCGGCGGCTGTATTGTCTACAGCAGGACCGCTGTCTCTGGGCCGAGCCTTGGCTGCAGAAAAGATCACTGCTGTAGAGTGGGGGGGAACCTATCTTGATGCCAGCCAAGCGATAGCAGCTAAGCAGACGCATGTGGACGTTAACTGGCAGCGTCACGCGGGCGGCGCCATGGTCATTATGTCAAAGATCAAATCCACATGGCCAAAGCCAGGAATCGATCTGCTTTCAGGATGGGACCCATCTTGGCAGATGGTCGCGAAAGAAGGATGGGCTGAACCAGTTACACTGGAACAAGTTCCCAACCTCGCCGACATCCCGCCTAAGTTGCTCGTGAAGGACGGGGGTGGCAATATCGTCAACATCCCGCGAACCGTTGCGTCCACGTTCTGGATTTACCGCAAGGACACCATCCCTTTTGAGATTACGAAGGTCGAAGATCTTCTAGACCCGCGGCTGAAGGGCAAAATCTGCTGGAATGTGCCCTCGCTCGGCTCAAACCTTCAGATGGTCATGCTGGCCCTTCACAAAGGCGGCGACGAACGAAACTTGGAGCCCGCATGGGATTTCGTGAAAGAGCTCGCCCGTAGCGGTAATATCGGCCGCGTCGCCAATTCCGATCAGGACATGACAAGTTCGATAAGCACCGGCGAAACAAGTATGGCCTTCGCAGCCGCGTTTGTCATTAAGGATCTCGCCAGGAACTTCCAACTCCACTATTTGAACAAGATGGACACAGCGTCAGGTTTCCGAACGTTCATCTACCAGGAAGGATGGACGGTGCTTAAGGGTGGCAACACGAAGGCTGCTTTCGATTTCGCCAACTTTGCGATCAGTCCGGAGAATGACGCCACCTTCAACCAGATCTCAGGAGCTGGGTTGCCCGCCAACGTCAAATCGGTGGTCTCTGAAGAGTTAAAACCATTCTCGCTCAATAGCGAGGAAATGAATCTTCATGCTTACATCCCTGACTGGGCCTACCTGTCTGAACAGGAAGCCGTTTGGCAAAAGCGGTGGGAACAGGAAATCGCTCCATTGTTGTAACAGCTCAATAGGGACGGGTTGCACCGGGCGCTAACTTGCGTCTGGTGCAGCCTGCGTACCCCGCAGATGCCTATTGGTGAGGAACTTTGGGTACTATGGCGGACAGGCGACCGTGCGTTTTTCTCAGGCGGGCTTTGCCCACCGACATTTCGTTCATTATCCGAACAGAGCAGATCCCAGCGTATAGGGATTTTATCGACCAATGGAACGAGTCTCAGCATCTGACCGCCATCGCTGATCCGGACTATCGATATTTTCTGGCGGAATCTGACGGCATCCCTGTGGGCTTCGCGATCTCGAATGGTTGGCGAGCAGCGGAAACTTCGATTTTCGTTAAGCGGCTCGCCGTGACGAAACAAGGGGGTGGGTACGGTCGCGCCATGATGTCTGCGCTAATCGAAACTGTATTTGCCGAATCTTTGGTGGACCGCCTTCGGCTTGGTTGTTTTCCCGAAAATCTGAACGCGAGGAGAAGTTACGAGGCGATCGGTTTCAAGCTTGAAAGCGTGGCGCGGGGGTGCTCTATTTTTCGCGGAAAGCTTCGCGACGAGCTGATCATGGCCTTTGAGCGGTCCGATTGGAAAAGCGGGAGAGCCGACGAAGTTCTACCCATTCCTGGGTAATGTGACATCTGAAGAACGAAGAGACACCGTACTCAGAACGCTTGTCATACACGTACGGTTGACACAGCAAGGCTCAGGTACCCTTTGATGAATGCGTCGCTTTCACCTCGCGCGGGGGATATCCAAACCGCTTGTCTGATTGGATATACCAACCGCCTCTCGGTCCGTGCGGGTGAAAGCATCGAGGTCAAAGTTTCCAGCAGCTTTACGCAGGACTACGCTGCAGACCTAGTGAGGATTTTCTCAGCAGACCCTAACCCAAAGGGACCCGGTTTGGACCTAAGGCCGGTTGCCTCGCCTTTTGAGGGGGCATATCCTTCGGTCTCCAAGCAAATACAGCTGGGTTCTTATGGAGTCATCCCTCTGCAAGGCGCAGATCTGAGGGAAAATACGTTCTCCATCCGGTTTCAGCCTCGGCTGCTACGTTCGTCTCCGCAGACCTTGTTCTCCTTCGCCGACTTGGAGGGCATATCTGTTTCCATCGCCATCACAGATACCCAGCTCGTCTGTCGCACGCCAGCCCAAGTGAGTTTCAAGGAACTCAGCTTAAGAATTGGCCAGTGGTACGAACTGCGCATTGCAGTGCATGGCCATGCGTTGGATGTCGTCGGGTACAATGTAGCTGACGGATTACAAATCGTCGGACACCAAGTCTTCGGATACAATCAGAAAAGCGCAAATGAAAAGGTGGTCCTGGCTGCGACGCCGCGCGATGCTGACTGCTCGATGTTCGAATTTTTTTTCAACGGTCGGCTTGAAGCACCTACTCTCCTTCGTGGGTCTCAATTGCCGCAAAGGCTTGACGGGACACAGCCAATGCCTGATGCGATGCTCGCATGTTGGAACTTTGGTCTGGAAATGTCGACGCCGACAATCCGTGACACTGGCCCGTTGAGGCTGGATGGACAACTTTTCAACTTGCCCACTAGAGCCGTACGAGGCTCGCACTGGTCGGGCACGGAGATGTGCTGGCGCCACGCGCCCGACGAGTATGCGGCGGTCCATTTCCATGAAACCGATCTCTATGATGCGAAGTGGGACACAGATTTCACCTTTGATACAGCGCCAGACCTGCCCAGCGGTGTTTACGGCATCCGACTGAGATGCGGCGGTGCCGAGGATATCATTCCATTCTTTGTGCGGCCGTCCAAGCAGTCTTGTAGGGCAAGGATTGCCATACTTTTTTCGACTTTCACCTACGTTGCCTATGCAAATCACCCTCGTTCAAATTTCGGCGCCGAATATGTCAAACGCCGAGACGAATGGAAATCATACCCCTACCATCCAGCGGAATATCCTCAATACGGTCGGTCCCTTTATGATCTGCATGCCGATGGCACTGGTATTATGTTCAGTTCCATACTTCGACCGCAACTCAACATGCGTCCCGGATATTTCGCCTATGTAGACCATTATGGCTCTGGTCTTCGGCATTTCCCGGCTGATATGCACCTAATTTCTTGGTGCGACGCCAAGGGCATTTCTGTTGATATTGTCACGGACCATGATTTGCAGGATGAAGGGACGGCCGCGTTAGCGGGCTACTCGCTGGTACTCACGGTTACGCATCCGGAATACCACACGAAGAGGACTCTCGACGCTATCGAAAGTTATATCTCCAGCGGTGGAGGCTTCGGATATTTGGGAGGTAATGGCTTTTACTGGCGCATCGCAACCAACGAGCTGTTTCCTGGTGCCATTGAAATCCGACGGGCAGAGGCTGGAGCAAGAGGATGGGAGTGTGAGCCGGGCGAGTATTTCCACGCATTTGACGGCCAGAATGGTGGGCTGTGGTTGAAGAACGACAGACCTCCGCAAAGAATATTCGGAATAGGAATGTCGGCGCATGGCGACTTCCTTGGTACGCACTTCGTCCGGACCCCGGCATCGTACGATGAGCGGTTCGCAAGGTTTTTCGAAGGCATCCAAAGCAAAGAATTCGGTGGCTTCGGGTACTCGGGAGGTGGCGCCGCAGGTTTTGAGGTCGATGTCGTCGACGCAAGCCTCGGTACGCCTCCCGAGACGGTAGTGCTTGCTACCACTGAAGGTATTCCTGGGGAATATTTCTGCGCACCGGAGAAGGCGTTCTGGCCGGAAATCCACACGGCGGAGTGGCAGTCGGCCCAAGTACGAGCAGATTTGTGCATCGTTCCCAAGCAGCTGGGGAATTTTGTCTTTTCGACGGGCTCGATCCTGTTCTGCGGAAGTCTCCCATTCAATGAGTACGATAACGACATCTCAAGGCTTTTGGAAAACGTGGTTCGCGAGTCCTTAGCTCGATACGATGAGTTGGAGCGCCGGCTAATAGAATTAGAGCCATGCCTTTCCGGTTGACGGTGCCTAAAATGCCACCTTTGTTTTTTTCAGGAGAAATCCGCAGCGCATCCCAGATTGGGCTTTCGCCAATAGGCAGCGAGCGGTAAGAATTCCCCTCATGCAGTAAACCTGCGTGTCAGTCGTGATAAGTGAGGTTTCGGGGTGGAACTGGACCGGATTGATCGTAAACTCCTCGTCGCTGTTCAGCAAAATAATCGGCTCACGACAGAAGAGTTAGGCAGTCTTGCAGGGGTGTCGGCAACCGCCTGCCAAAGGCGCTTGAAGCGCCTTCGTGACGAAGGAGTGATCCAGGCGGACGTCTCAGTGATATCTCCAGATGCTGTAGGCCGGCCACTAATGTTGCTGGTGTCGATCGACCTCGAGCGCGACCGCTACGATATTATCGACCGGTTCAAGCAGGCGATACGAAGGACACCTGAGATTGTCAGTGCCTATTTCGTCACTGGAAACGCGGACTTTGTGTTGCTCGTTTCCGTCCGCGACTTAGCAGAGTACGAGTCCTTCTCGCGTCGGTTTTTCTACGAGAACAGCGATGTGAAAGGTTTCAGCACGATGGTGGTCATGGACCGAACTAAGACCTCTCTGGCCATCCCGATAGATGGCTAGAGTTGCCGTAGCAGCTATCAAAGGGGACCTTTTCTCGAGAATAGGTCCCCTTACCTAACGCCTTGCGGCGAAACGAGGTGACGCCGGTGCTTCCTCGCGACCGCGGGCCTCTTTGGAATATGCCTTGCGATTGGATGTGTGGTTGTTCGTTGGGTCATAGTCGATATACGCCGTGGAGGTCGCCCGTCTTCAGTGATCTCTTGCTATCAAGGAGAGCAGGGTGCAGCCTGAAAAGCGCAGGGCCGCGCCCATTTCGCACCTCAGCGGCTTCGCCCCTCCCTGAAGCATTGGTAGCCACCGACCACTCTACAGAACTTAGCCCGTTGGCCAACTCGGGCCAGTCAGCCGGATTAATCCAGCGGAATACGAGATTGATCATCGTTTTTCTCAGCGAATCGCGCTTGGGAAGTAATGGACAAAGCTACCGGCCACCACGAGACGAGCTGCGATTTTTGACACGGAATGGTGGTGTCCTTGCGCAAGCTTTTTTCTTTTCCCGCCCGAAAGCAGCAGGCAGCCGCCCGCGACCCGCCCCATGCTTTCCCGGTATATCGGAGCAAGATTTAAGCATTGATGCGTAAAATTAGCCTGAAACGCAGCTTTTCTGCAAGAATATGGCAATCTTACTGAAGACGGCGTCGGCGCCAATGGTACTGTTCTGACTACGAATTCAACAATTTATCCACAAAGGCACCCATGAAAGTCTCCGGCATTGACAGCGTTAGGGTCGAGAAGGACCTCGCGTTCGCGGTAACTGAGTACCAAACTCGCCTGAAGGCAGTTCGTGAAGGTATTTTGAGCCGAAACCTTGACCTGCTCGTGGTGACGGTCCCCGAAAATATGCTGTACTTGAGCGGATACACCACGCTGGGCTACGCTTCGGCGCAATACCTGCTCATCCCGATTGACGATGAGCCGCTTCACCTGACCCGAGGCATCGAAGAGGTTAACGTCCGGGCCTTTTCCTGGATCGACAGAAGCGCGAGCTACATGGACCACGAAGTCCCGCTCGAACTACTTGCACAGACGCTCCGTGACCTGGGTTATGCGAAATCACGGATCGGGTTCGAAAAAAAGTCGTGGTTCTTCACTATCGCGGATTATGAAAATCTCAAGTCGCTACTTCCAGACGCTCAGTTCGAAGACGGATCAATGATCGTCGAAGCGATCCGTGTAGTCAAATCAGACGCCGAGCTGCAGTACATCCGCCAGGCTGCCAGGATCGCGGAGGCTGGCATGAAAGCTGGCATCGGTCAGATCCGTGCAGGAGCCAATGAAAATGATATCGCCGCTGAGATCCAGCGAGAAGTCACGCTGAAAGGTAGTGAATACCCCGGCTATCCGCCGTTCGTGACTTCGGGTGTTCGAACCAGCTATGCGCACGGCACTTGGTCGGGGCGCGTTCTCCGAGAAGGCGATCCGGTGTTCCTCGAGCTGTCCGGAACCGTGAGGCGTTACAGCGCGGCGCTCATGCGCGCCTCGGTAGTCAGTCCGTCAAACCGTGAACTGGAAAAAATGGAAGATGTTTCCCGCCGCGCGCTGGAAAACATGATCGATGGCATCCGACCGGATCGTCCGCTCGGCGAGGTCTGGAGCATTTGGTCTGACACGGTCAACGCGGGGGGGTACGAAGGTCGCTTCAAGCGTACCGGATATTCGATAGGTATCAACTATCCACCGGATTGGGGCGAAGGACACATTTTGTCCTTCAAGCGCGGAGAGACCCGGCTGTTGCAAGCCAATATGACCTTCCACATTCCGTCGATGGTCAAGGCGTTCGGCTTCGCGGATGTCGGCACCAGCGAAACGGTGCGCGTAACCGAAACAGGCTGCGAGATGATCACCAACTACGAACGGAAGCTCTACGTTCGATAGCATCACGACGACCGCCGCACTTGGCGGAGGCAATCTCGTCATCCAATTGGATACCTCTCGCTGGTCTGAGCACGATCTGCGGGAGAGCTTTTATGCTCAGCAACCAGCAGCGTGAAACGGCCAATTTGGATCGACCGGGTCAAACCGGGGGACTGCGGACATTCGCGACCCTCTTCCTAATGTCACGCGCGCTGGTGCTAAGTAATGCCGATCCAGGCTTACGACTTGCTGGGTAGCGAGCGACAAGTGTCGTTGCTATATGCAGTGATTTCAGTGATGGCGCTGATCGGCACTCTTTTTGTGCCATCTATGATCGATCGCGTCGCCCGGAAATGGGGCTTATACCACTGGCGCAGGTCTCTCATCGGAGCCGTGGCAATGTGTACCTCGACGAACCAGCGCTGGGTGGAGTTCGTGTCGGAAGTGCTGGCCGCCGGTTCCGTTTTTTAGCAGCAGTAGATTGACTTCACTTGTGAGTGGACACATCGCGATCAGCATGCGGGTAGCGCGGGAGCCCCATGCCTCGCCGACCGGACGACCAGCTGCTGATGGCGGACACGTAGCTATCGCGGCCGAAAACCGGGAGTACATCGTGCGAGGCAATCCGCCCAGAACACCTTGTGAAGACCTGACGGCCGCTTCGCGAGGGATGCCTCGATATCTGTTCCGCGGCCACCGCACGCCGTACCGTCGAAGAATTGAGGATCGAGTACGACCCGCACCGCCTTATACGAGTTTGCGTGGCTCACCCTAGCGGGACAACATTAGTCAGGTTCGCGCAGTAGAGGGCTGAACCAACGTGTTCGCCTGCTCTAATTTAAGGTTGGCGAAGAAGATGCCGATTTTCTGCGTAGACAGCTACCGAACGCCGAATATCCGCGTCTATCCCGGAAGATTCGCGCGAACTGCTCGTTCGACGCTGCTATCTTCGCCAAGCGGGCGCTGAGTGGTTCGTTCCCCGCAGCCAGGTGGACGGACAGTCATGCGCGGCTACGCGCGGTCGAACCCACACTGTGTTGAGTATTGCAAGCGGATTTGAGGCGTCGCAGATGGCGGCAGGTTGCGATCCAAGGTCTGATAATGGGACCGTCACGACGGTACGCCCGAAATTCGGTTGGGGCGAAAATGATGTTTCGCACGAGTAGTTGCGGGGGACAAGGATCAAGAAGCTGCCCGGGTACAACCGGGACTTTATGTGCAAAGGACCCGACTTACGCCACCTCCCAAGGCGTGCCAGCCCGGCAGCGAGCTTGGTCTCCTGTCGGGCTGGTTTCATGCAGTGGCGGCAACTCCTCGCTGTAGAGCGATGTGACAAATGTAACATGAGCAAAGGGCAGATTGAATGAGCAGTTTCGCGGGCCGAGACGCGGATCCAACGACCCTTGCGCCGCTCAAAAATCGAACCTTTCGTTCTATCTGGCTCGCCACCCAGGTTTCTAGTCTCGGCTGGTTGATGCAGATTGTTGCCATCAGCTGGCTGATGGCAACGGTCTCGACTTCCGATTTGATGGTAGCGCTGGTTACGGCGTCATCGACGTTGCCAGCCTTCGTTCTGTCCGTATTCGCCGGGGCCATCGCCGACAATTTCAGCCGTCGCCGGGTGATGTTCGCTGGCCGCTGCCTGATGGTAATAGCCTCTGCGATGCTGACCGCTGCTGTGGCGCTGGGCTTTGTCAGTCCGTGGATGATCCTCGGCTTGACCTTCTTGATCGCGTGCGGCGGTGCTCTCAATGATCCCGCCTGGCTAGCCTCGGTTGGCGATATGGTGAGCCGACGCGAGGTTCCCGCTGCCGTTACCCTCCTCTCCGTAGGTTTTAACGCTGTCCGGACCGTTGGCCCGGCACTCGGCGGCATCGTGGTTGCCTCTTTTGGCCTCCTGACAGCTTTCGCCGTAACCACACTTAGCTACCTGGTACCTCTAGGCACGGTATGGCACTGCAAGTGGAAGGTTCGCTCCTCGCCTCTACCGCGTGAGTCGATGAGGACGGCGATCTATGACGGGCTCCGCTTCACGGCCATGTCATCGGAGATCAAGGCGGCGATCGCCCGCGGAACCCTCTTTGGCCTGGCGAGCGTCGCCATACTCGCGCTGCTGCCCCTGGTTGTCCGCGATCAGCTTGGAGGCGGACCGCCCGCCTATGGCACTCTAATGGCCGGCTTCGGGACGGGCGCCGTCATAGCCGGCATCTCAAATAGCCTATTGAGACGGAACTTGAATGTCGTGCGTCGCCTGCGCGGCGTGCTCCCTTTCCCTTGCGTTGACCTCTTCGAGTGCAGTGGCCGGAATTGCGCTCGCCTTGGGCGGCGCGGGTTGGGTCACTGCCTGGTCCGGGCTTGACGTGAGTGTGCAACTGGCGAGCCCGCGCTGGGTCGTGGGGCGCACCATCTCGATCTACTATGCCTTGGCAGATGGCGGCATGGCCGCCGGCAGCTGGGTGTGGGGTATGGTGGCGCAGAACCATTCCCTCACCTTGGGGCTGGAGGGTTCCGCAGGTGCTCTGTTGCTCGTCGCTGCATCGGGCGTCCTGTTTCCTTTACGCGAACGCGGCGGCCCGAGCCCGATCCATTGAATGAATTCGACGCACCGGCAATCTCGCATCATCTTAAGCCGAGAAGCGGTCCCATCGTCGTCAAGGTAGAATACTTGATCCCTGAAGAGAACGTCGGGGCCTTCCTGGAGCTCATGCGCGAGCGTCGGCACGTGCAGACCCGCGTCGGCGCAAGGCATTGGACACTGCAACGCAACCTCCAGAGACCCGTGCAATGGACAGAAACATTTAGCACGCCGACCTGGACAGACTACCTTCGTCTGAACCATCGCCTCACGACAGCGGATCAGGAATTGGACAAGCGTTTTCTGGACTTGCACATTGGCGAATTTCCACCTCAGAAGACGCTTTTGATCGAGCGTTCCACAGGCCAGACTCGCAAGCCCGAGCAATCGACGCCTTATTTTCCACGCCACTGATCATGCACAGCTTGTGTTCGGCGTCTAGGAATCTGACACAAACGCACCGGCGGCTGCAGCGTAAAGTGCTCGTGGTAAAGGAAACCGCGACGGCGCGCCTACCGGAGAGTTCCTCTCCGCTGGCAGGATGCTCTTCGCGAGGTCCAAGCCTAGAGGACTACCTCGAGATGCAATACCTCCGCATAGGCGGGATCTGATAGCTTGGAAGCAGTGCTCAGCCGACAGACGCGGTAATCTGCTTCAACCTCGCGGCAGCAAATTGCAATTGCTCGATGAAGAGAAAAAACTCCTATATGCTTTACGCCCATGCCGCCAGAAACACAAAGCAGTAGGAAGGCGGCCACACTATCGCCGTGCCAAAGGATTGCAATTCCGGCCGGGAGTCCGGTGCATCAGCCGTAGTCGGGTAAAATCGGCGCGCGCTAACTTGTTGTATGACAGCGGGCTTTCCTGAACTCGCAAAGGACTGCCAATTATGGCCAAACCTTCTGCAAAGCAATACATCAGCGGACTAACCGCGATGGGAGTCATCGTTTTAGCCTACGTTCTGATAGGTATCACCGTCCGACTGAACTCACCGGATCATCAGCTGCCAGTCCGCGAAGAAACGGGTTCAGCGAACACAACAACATCGCGGTCGATACCAGGCACTGCTCCCCTAGGCGAGCACGTTGGAGTGGACTGGCCCCTCGGTTCCGGCCATTGAGAAGCTAGGGAGCGCCATCGGAGGGGCCTTAGCCCGAGCAGCTTTCGGGCTCGACAACATGTGGTGGCGAAGCCCACGCTCGCTCCCAGAAACGCTTCTATGGTGTGAGCGGCGACCGTGCCGGACCGCATGCAGCCTGGTCAGCGCCTCCATGCTGCGATGCGAACGGTGCCGCGGCAACCACAAGCTCTTGAAGGCACAAGAGGTCAGGGATCAGGGAGAGCCCAGGAAGTCGCGCGCTGCCTCGGCCCTACGGAAACCAAATTCCGCACTGATCTAGCAGCTGCGCCCCACGCCGCGTATGAGACTAAATTCGGACATTTTGACCTTTGGTATGCGTAAACACCCCGAAAATTGCAGGAATTATGCTTGAGGCCGACAGAATACCTCTACCGCCCTTCGCCGCTGCAGTTTAGCCTCTAAGAACTTGATAGCTACCGAGAAATTGATCCGGGGAGTCTATCGTCGGTAGCATTTAAAGGAATTGAGATGGATATCCTCGAAATTGGTCGCAAGGACAGAAACGCCGTTCTGCATCCTTTTACACAGCTCAAGGATTTCGCGAGCGGTAAGCTGGGCGAGCCCACAATCGTGGAGACCGGCAAGGGGATCAGAATCCAAGACGCCCACGGAAACGAGCTCATCGACGGGTTTGCCGGCCTCTATTGCGTCAATGTCGGCTATGGCCGAACGGAAGTGGCGGATGCAATTTCACGCCAGGCTCACCGTCTCGCGTACTATCACTCCTACGCCGCCCATACCACTGACGAGCTTGCGATCCTGTCCGACAGGCTCGTTAAAATGGCGCCCGGCAAAATGAGCAAGGTCTTCTATGGCATGTCGGGTTCGGACGCGAACGAAACTCAGGCAAAGCTTGTCTGGTACTACAACAATCTTCGAGGCAAGCCGACCAAAAAGAAGATCATATCGCGTGAGCGCGGATACCATGGCTGCAGCGTGGTTTCCGGCTCGATGACTGGCATGAGCTTCTACCACGACCACATGGACCTTCCGTTGCCTCAAATCGTCCATACGGGTGTACCGCATCACTATTGGGGCGGCCAGCCTGGCGAAACCGAACTTGAATTCTCTGCGCGGCGTGCAGAGGAACTTGACCAGCTGATCGAACGGCTCGGACCCGACAACGTCGGCGGTTTTATTGCTGAGCCAGTGCTTGGGACCGGCGGCATTACGCCGCCGCCAGAAGGTTACTGGCAGGCGATTCAGCCGGTACTCAGCAAGCATGATGTGTTGCTGATCGCCGATGAGGTTATTACCGGGTTCGGCCGTACCGGCTCGATGTTCGGGTGCCTCCACTACGGGATCAAGCCGGACCTCATCACGGTAGCGAAGGGCTTAACCTCAGCTTACTTCCCGCTCTCCGCGGCGATCATCAGCGAAAAGGTCTATAAGGTGCTCGAAGAGGGCGCCGACCGCGTCGGAGCATTCTCCCATGGTTATACCTACTCTGGACATCCGATCGGCGCGGCCGCGGCCAATGCAGTCCTCGACATCGTCGAGCAGGAAGACTTGCCCGGCAACGCCCGCGATGTCGGCGCTTTCTTCCAGGCTCAGTTGCAGGAAAGGTTCGCGCAGCTTCCGATTGTGGGAGAAGTTAGAGGCGTCGGGCTTATGGGCGCAGTCGAGTTCGTTGCTGACCGTGACAACCGCAAGCGGTTTGACCCATCACTGAAAATTGGCGCGCGGATCTCGAAAGCCGCCCGGGAGAGGGGATTGATTGCGCGTGCCATGCCTCACGGTGACATTCTGGGCTTCGCACCACCGTTGGTCGCGACGAAGGGCGAAGTGGAAGAGATTGTCGCGATCGCAGAAATGGCTGCCCGCTCTGTCATGGACGAGCTTGCGCGCGAAAGGTTTGAAGCTTTGTAAGGTCCCGCCATCTCCCTTGGTCGGCACGCTCCAGCCGGTCGAGGGAACATGAGCTGATCGCTATTAGAAGGTTAGACCAATATGCCAGTTCTCGACCGAGTTGCCGCCATACAAAAAGACATCGTGGAGTGGCGCCGAGACCTCCATGCCCATCCGGAACTCGGCTTTGAGGAGAACCGCACCGCGACTTTCGTGGCAGAGCAGCTACGCGCGTTCGGTTGCGACGAAGTGACAACCGGAGTTGGCAAGACCGGCGTTGTGGCTGTTATCAGAGGCAACCACGCGGTACCCGACGGTAGGACCAAGGTCATAGGTCTGCGTGCGGATATGGATGCATTACCTATCCACGAAACGACCAACCTGCCCTACGCGTCGAAGCATGAAGGCGTAATGCACGCCTGTGGTCATGACGGGCATACTGCTATGTTGCTTGGCGCCGCAAAGTGCCTCTCGCAAGACAGAGATTTCGCGGGCACTGTTGTGTTGATCTTCCAACCGGCTGAGGAGATTGGGGCAGGGGCTATCGCGATGCTCGAGGATCGCCTGATGGATCGGTTTGAGATCGAGCAGATTTACGGCATGCATACATTGCCCGGACTGCCGATTGGCACGATCGGCATTAGGGCCGGTGCTGTAATGGCCGCAACGGACAGCATCGAAATACGGATTGAAGGCCGCAGCGGTCATCCGGGCAGGGCACATCTGGCTATTGATGCCATTATGGTGACGGCTCAGCTTCTCAATTCGCTACAGCAGATCACCTCACAGAATGTAAATGCTCTCGAAGCCGCCAATATGACGTTTCAGGAAATACACGGCGGCGGCACCCACAGGGTCATTGCTGAAAAAGTGGAGCTGCGTGGTAGCTTGCGCACCTTATCCCCGGATGTACATCAACTGATCAAGAATCGGGTGCGGGAAGTGGCATCCGGCGTCGCCCTGGCTAGCGGAGCAAGGATTGACGTGAAATTCGAGCCAGACCACGGATGTGTCTACAATAGCCCGGCTCAGACGGCAGTTGCACTCACAGCTGCCCAGGAAATCGTCGGCAACAATATCGAGGAGACCCCTCCGACCCTCCTGGGTGAGGACTTTGCGACAATGTCACAGGTACGGCCCGGCACTTTCGTGTTCTGTGGTAACGGAGACAGCGCTGCACTTCATCATCCGTCGTTTGACTTCAATGACGAGTCGGCTGCTTACGGGACATCCTACTGGTTAAGCCTTGTCGAAAAAATACTGGGCGAAGATACTTTCAGGGTGGCTCAACCATCACGTATCGTATAAAACATTAGGGCGGCAGCGGCGATTTTTTCTGATCAGCGTTATCGGTTGAGGACTTCAAACGAGCTTGGTTTGGCGCTCATACTTCGCGCGTGCCTTCTCGGCTTTTGTAAGCTGCAGCACGGCGTGCGCCTCGCGCCACATGGCGGCTGATCTCGTGGAGGTGAAGCTGCATGGCCGCGGTGTCGGCAAACGGCAGCGCCATGGCTACTCCCTTGACGAGCAGCCGCCAATGCTGCCTGATTCGGGTCTTCCACTACTGGACCAATATGCAAACCGGATTTGATGCCGCCTAATGGGAAGACAATCTCCTGGCATCCGAGACAACTGCGTGATTGGCATGACTCCTATTCGCCAATTGGCACAGCACCTTGGTGCGTTCCATAGCGACCATCGTGCTAAATTTCTTTATATCGGCATTCTCGAAAAAAAAGCGGCGGGTCAACGCCTCGTACTCCACCATACCCGCTTACGGAGATTACAAGAACGAAATCGGTTTCACCCGTCACATTATATGCGCACGTAATCTCGGGTGTTCGTCGAACGGCTTGCTTGAAACGATCAAGGATATCTGTGCGATCGCGTTCGAGATTGATATACACCAGCATGAGCATTGGCCGGCCGACGGCTTCGGGCGAAACTATAGCTACGTCAGCTTCGATGATTCGCTCGCGCTGCGCTAATGCCAAAAGCTCCGCGCCGGCGCGTCGCTTCACCCGCCCAAAGCATACATAAACGGGGCACAGCGGCGTCCAAATGGCGCTGTGCGTGCCTTGCCTCAAGGGCATTTATCTTTTGGCGGCAGGGGATGAGGATGGCATATGCTCCTCGAACCAACCAACAACTCGCGCCGCATAATCTAAGATGGCCGGAAAGCTTTGTACGCCATGCCCCTCCTCGGGGTAGACGACGACCACCGAATCTATCCCATACTCACGCAGTGCTGAATGAAATTCGAGCGCTTGGGTGGGAGGCGTACAGGCGTCCAGTGCACCGGCAATGTTCAGAGTAGGCGTTCTTATGCGTATTCCGACGAAGCCGGCCATCGATTCCGATTTGAAGCCGGCCAGTCATTCCGATTTCATTCCGGCCGGTGTTCCGATTTGAAGCCGGCCATTTTTCGGACTGATCCTGGGTCTCGTTGATGTTTGGATTGGGTTTCGTTTCAGGTCAAGCTTGCGCTGTTTCAGAGGCTCTTGGCGAGCGCTGTTTTCGCATGCTTTCACCGGTGAGATCGATGCGATAGGCGTTGTGAACGAGGCGGTCCAGGATGGCATCGGCCAGAGTTGGGTTTGCAATGATCTCGTACCAGCGATCCAGGGGCAGCTGGCTGGTGACGATTGTCGATCGGCGTTCGTAGCGGTCTTCAATGATCTCAAGCACATCACGCCGCTGGTCATCATTGAGTTTTTCGGGTCCCCAGTCATCGAGAATGAGAAGGTCGGTTTTGGCGAGTTGCTTGAGGATCCGGCCATAACGTCCGTCGCCTCTCGCGAGGGCAAGCGTGGCGAACAGGCGGGGAACGCGGTGATAGGCGACGGAGAAATCCTCTCGGCAAGCTTTGTGGCCAAGCGCACAGGCCAGCCAGCTCTTGCCGACGCCCGCCGGCCCGGTGATGAGAAGACTGTGATGCTTTCTGATCCAGTCGCAGCCGGCGAGCGCCATGAACAGATTGCGATCAAGACCGCGTGCGGCACGAAAGTCGGCATCCTCGATCTGTGCGTCATGGCGAAGTTTTGCAGCCCTGGCGCGGGCTTCGAAACGCTTCTGGCGGCGCATGGTAGCCTCGCGCTCGAGCAGCATGGCAAGCCATTCGCCATGCTCGAGGCCGCGTGCTTCGGATTGTGCGTCGAGCTCCTGGAAGGCGGTGGCCATGCCATGAAGGCCGAGTTCGCGCAGCATGTCGATGGTCGGATGGATGAGCATTGGTATGTCTCCTCAATGGAAGTAATCGGGGCCACGCAGATTGGCGTGATCGACGATGGCGGTCGGTTCGGTGGAATGCCTTGCGGCCTTGTGATTGGCGATAAGCGAGGCGATGCTCTTGCAGTTCAGCCCACCGATCTCGACAGCGCGGGCTGACACGGCTTCGGCGCGGTCGCGTGTGATATCGCGAAACAGGCGAAGGACACCCAGGCATGTCCGAAAGCCTTGTTCAGGATGTGGGCGGCTGGCGAGGATTGCGACAACCAAGCCTTCCGTCTCGGGCCCGACGGATGCGGCCCAGCGACGGAAACGATCCGGCGTCCACTCGGCATATCGCCGGTGGGAGCTGGGCATATGATCCGGATCCGTCCCATGACGAGGGCCGCCATAGCGGCGCTGATGGACGGCAATGCGCTTGCCGCGGTGGAAGATCTCGATGGTGCGTGCCGTTGCTCTCAGATCGACTTGCTGGCGAATGAGGCTGTGCGGCACGGAATAAAAGAAGGTCTTGAACTCGACGTGGTAATCCGTCGAGACGCGGGCCAAACGCCACTCGGCGAATTCGTAGTCTTTGCTCGGAAGGCTTGCGAGCGCAGCACGCTCGACGCTCTCAAACAATTGCCGGCGACTGACGCCCAGCCGACGCATGACGTGATCATTGATGCGATCGAGTGCCTGGCGAATGGCGGCATTGGCCTCGGCCAGCGAGAAGAAGGTCTGGTTGCGCAGCCGCCCCAGAATGCATGACTGGGCGAAACGCACGCCGTTCTCGACTTTCGATTTGTCCTTCGGCCGTCGCGGCCGTGCCGGAAGAACGCCGACGCCATAATGGGATGCCATCATGCCGTAGCTGCGATTGATCTCGGGATCGTAGAAGCTGGCGCGGCTGACACCCGACTTCAGATTGTCGGGGACGATCAGTCGGGGAACGCCATCAAAAAAACGAAACATCCTGACGTGCGAACCAATCCAATCAGGTAGTGTCTGGGTCCAGGTTGCTTCGGCATAGGTGAAGCTGGACGCTCCCAAGACCGCCACAAAGATCTCCGCCTCACGGAGCTCGCCGGTGTCTCGATCAACGATCGGGATCTTCTTGCCGGAATAGTCGACGAAGACCTTGTCGCCGGCGGCGTGTTCCTGGCGCATCGTCGGCGAAAGCCGCTGTTCGAAGCTGCGAAAGAGCTCGCAGAACCGGCTGTAGCCATATCCGTCGGGATGACTTCCTCGATACTCTTCCCACAAGATGAGGAGCGTGACGCCCGGCTTCTTGAGCTCGACGGCAAGATCGGCCCAGTTCGGCTCTGCGCGCCGCCGCGTGCCCTGTTTGACGCCATTGCGAGCGAAGAGTTTGTTCTCAAGCGCGTCATCGGTCAGCTCGCCTGGCAGGGGCCAGCTCAACCCGATTGCCGCTGCGCGCCGCAGATTATCCTGCACCGTACTGCGTGCTATTCCCAGCACGACCGCAATCTCGCGGGAGCTGGTCCCGCTTCCGGCAAGCCGAAGCATTTGTCTCAACTGTCTCATGGTCAGCCTTCTCTTTGCCGGCATCAAAATGTCCTCGTTCATCGCGAGGTAATTGATGCCAAAGTTGCTGACCCAGGAGGTAATCTTCAGTGCCGAAAACCGGCCGGTCTTTGGTTGGAATGGTGGCCGGCTTCATACCGGAATGGTGGCCGGTGTTTGATCGGAATGGCGGCCGGCTTCACGTCGGAATCCGCAGTAAGCGGTACTCCGCTGGCACCTGGAGATAAAATTATGGATTTGTTGTCGATGAGTAATAGCCTTGGTGGACACTGCAGTTGTGCACAATTGCGGTCGTCACGCCTTCATGGTTACCGTCATTGAGAGCGAGATCGAGTTAGGACAGGCCCGCATTCGATGACCAACGGAACGGTAAGTTTTTACAACGACAATGCAGATGATTACGCTGCCCGTGAGCGTGGACCGAATCCTAGACTGTTTCCCTTTCTGCAACGCTGCAAGGCAGCGGGCAAAGTACTGGAATTAGGAGCTGGCGGAGGCGTTGATGCCGCCGCGATTATCAAAGGCGGCTTCGACTTGGATGCCACCGATGGCTCTTCGGAACTCGCGGCAATAGCCACGCGCCGACTAGGTCGGCCAGTCAGAACGATGCTCTTTGACGAGCTTGATGCCATTGACGCTTATGACGGTATCTACGCCTGCGCATCTCTGACCCATGTCCCTAGACCCAATCTCCAGGGAATAATCGAGAAAGTCTACCGAGCTTTGACACATGGCGGAGCCGCTTGGGCCAGCTTCAAAACCGGAGTCCGTGAAGGCACAGATGCTCTCGGCCGTTACTACAACTATCTTTCCGCAGACGAATTGATCGCAGTCTGGCGCGAAGCCGCACCATGGCGCAATGTCGAGATGGAGTCCTGGTTGGGAGGAGCTTACGACAGCAGGGCAACCTCGTGGGTAGCTATCACTGCAATCCGGTAGCGTCCGATTAGGCTGGCTGCCGTGACGGATGGGGATTGCTTTGTAAGGCGGGATATTTCCAAGGCAACAGCTCATCAATCCGGCTCTGCTTGTGGCCGTGGACGATGGCGGTAAGCGTGGCGGCCAGGTAGGTCTGCGGATCAACGGCATTGAGCTTGCAGGTCTCAACGAGCGAGGCGATGGTGGCCCAGTTTTCGGCTCCGGCGTCATGGCCGGCGAAGAGTGCATTCTTCCGATTGAGGGCTATCGGCCGGATGGTTCGCTCGACGCTGTTGTTGTCGATTTCGATGCGGCCGTCAGCGACGCGGGCACGGTGATGAACGAGCCATGTTTCCAATTCGGCTACCAGCGAGGCTGATCGTTCCTGTCGCCCGGCGAGGCGAGCCTCCGGATGAAGGCCGCGCAATTCGGCTTCGATCCGGTAGAGTTCGCCGATCCGTTTGACGCCGTCCTCGGCAATCGGTGCTGCTCCGTTGCGGGTGATCTCCACCAGCTTGCGGCGTGCATGGGCTCAACAATAGGCAAGCCGAATGTCCGCGCCAATCCGGTCTCGTGCAATCAGCCGGTTGTATCCGGCATAGCCATCGACCTGCAGAATGCCCGAGAAGCCCTGCAATATCCGTTCGGCATTAATGCCCCCGCGACCTGGCGCATAGGTGAAGGCAACGCCTGGTGGCGCACCACCGCCCCATGGACGATCATCACGAGCCAAGGCCCAGAAGTATCCGGTCTTCGTTTTACGGGAGCCGGGATCAAGCACGGGGGCACGGGTCTCGTCCATGAAGAGCTTGCTCGAACGCTTCAGGTCGGAGATCAGCGTATCAAAGACAGGACGCAATTCGAAGGCGGCCCGACCGACCCAATCGGCAAGCGTGGACCTGTCGAGATCAATGCCCTTTCGGCTCATGATCTGAGCCTGCCGATAAGATGTTGCGCACGGAATTATGCTGCGGAGGCTCCAGTTCTCCCTAAGTTCCAGGCGATTCCAGGGAATCTCCGCAACATAACTTTCTGAAGTCAAATTGCATTCAGGAACGCCATTACACCCTTGTCCTGCTTCCAAGGCCGGTCTGGCCCCGAAGCCGCTGCATCGCACAGCGCCATCGCTTTTGCCTTCATCTCGAGATCGATTTCGGCATAGATGTTGGTGGTCTCAAGGCTGACGTGTCCGAGCCATGCGCGTATGGTGTTGAGGTCGACACCTGCCTGCAGCAGATGACAGGCGCTTGTGTGACGGATCACGTGCGGCGTGATTGCTCTTGCGGCAAGCGTTGGTACGCGCGCCGCGCATCGCTCGACGAGCCGATAGACACCGAACCGCGTATAGCGCTTGCGATGGCGGCTGATGAAGACGGGGTCACCGTTTGCGCGTCCTCGAACGAGCTCGCCAAGCGCCTCTTCCGTGCGTGGCCACAGTGGGCATTGCCGGATTTTGTCGCCCTTGCCGCAAAGGGTGACGAGTGCATGTTTGTCGCGGTGTCGGCCGATCTGGAGATTGTCGACCTGCAGTCTTGTCGCCTCCGAGACCCGCGCCCCGGTGTTGTAGAGGAATAGCAACAAGGCGTGTTCGGCCCGCCCCCGCAGCGTCTGGCGGTCGGGAACCGCGAGCAGGGCCTCCATCTCCTTCCTGGTCATCCACGAGATCGGCTGCGGTGCAGCCTTCTTCGTTGCAATGGAGCGGATCTGCGCACACCAGGCGAGACGGGCGGGATCACGGCTGGCGACGAAGCGGGCGAAGGATCGGATCGCTGTCAAGCGTTGGTTGCGGGTCTGCACCGAACAGCCGCGGTCCTCCTCAAGATGGGCAAGGAAGTGCAGCACGCGTGATGGATGGATATCCTCGACATCTAGGCGGTCCGCTGGTTTGCGGACCTTGGCGCTGATAAATGGCAGCAGCAGCGTGAAGGTGTCGCGATAGCTCTTTTGCGTGTTGCGGGCGAGACAGCGCTCAGTGACGATGTAATCAGCCAGGAAGCGCCGGAGCCAGGGGCCGAGCGTGCGGGGATCACCCATGGTCTCCTCCATTGACGTAGCGGTCGAAGCAGACCGACGCCTCGTGTAGGAGCTCCGGCGTCATGGACAGGTAGACACTTGTGTCGTCCAAGTTGGCGTGGCCGAGATATGTCGAGAGCGCCGGCAGCAGCCGTTGCACATCTGCGCCCTGGCGATACCAGGACGTCAGCCGATGCACGGCCGCGGTGTGTCGAATATAGCGCGACAATCTGGGAGAGAAGCGCGCGACAATCTGGATGAGAATCTGGTGTCGCGGCGATGGTGATAATCTCGGCATTGATTGTCGCGCGCAAGAGGTTTTATCGGTTTGATTGTCGCGGCGCGTCAATCAGGAGCGACGTTTGCGGGCGTCGCATATGACGCCGGCCTGCCTGGCCCCCGCTTTCGCTCGATGGCCTCGCGCCGCCGATAGCTCTCGACATTCAGCTCGAAGATTGTGGCGTGATGGACGAGGCGATCCACCGCGGCGAGCGTCATGGCTGGATCGGGGAAGACCTTTCCCCATTCGCCGAAGGGCTGATTGGCGGTGATCAGCAGGGAACGCCGCTCGTAGCGGGCGCTGATGAGCTCGAACAGCACGCTCGTTTCGGCCTGGTCCTTGGTGACATAGGCGAGGTCGTCGAGGATCAGCAGGTGGAAGCGATCGAGCCGGTTGATCGCGGCCTCGAGGCCGAGTTCGCGGCGCGCGACCTGAAGCTTCTGGACGAGATCAGTGGTGCGGGTGAACATGACCCGCCATCCGGTCTCGATAAGGGCAAGTCCGATGGCCGAGGCGAGATGGCTCTTTCCGCCGCCGGGCGGGCCAAACAGAAGCAGGTTCGCTCCCTTCTCGAGCCAGCTGTCGCCGGCGGTGATGGCCATCACCTGGGCCTTGGAGATCATCGGAACGGCTTCGAACTCGAATGTGTCGAGGGTCTTGCCCGGCAGGAGGCGCGCCTCGGCGAGATGGCGTTCGATACGTCGCCGGTCGCGCTCAGCCAGTTCATGTTCAATGATCGCAGCCAGGAAGCGAGCGGCCGGCCAGCCTTCCTTGTCGGCCCGTTCGGCAAACTGCGGCCACATAACCTTGATGGCCGGCAGGCGCAGTTCGTTGAGGAGCAAGCCCAGCCTGGCGGAATCGACAGCGGGGTTCGTCTTCATGCCGCATCTCCTGTCAGGTTGGCGCCAAGCAGGGCTTCATAGGCGTTGAGCGGAGCAAGACGCACGACGACACTCGGCAGCCGGGCGGGATCCGGCGCGAACCGTTCCCGCAAAGCAGCCATATTGGGCAATCGCCGTGCCTGTAGCGAGGCGGTCAGTTGATCAGCCAGTTCGCTCTCGCAGCCGCGCTCGTGCGCCATGGCGAGAAGCTCGACCATGGTGCGGCAGGCCTGCCGCTCAGGCAGTCGCTCTATGAGCACGTCGAAGGTTCGCCGGTAGGCCTCGCGGGGGAAGAGCTGGTCACGATAGACGAGGTTGAGCAGCGCCATCGGCTTGCGGCGCAGCGAATGGATGACATGCCGATAATTGACGACCTGGTCGTGCTTGCCGTTTGAAGAGGCGCGCCCGCGCGGCAGCGTCATGAGCTGCGTGCCGCCGATGAAGATATCCAGCCGATCATCGAAGAGCCGCACTCTGAGGCGGTGGCCGATCAGGCGTGAGGGCACGGTGTAGAACACCTTGCGCAGCGTGAACCCGCCCGATGACGTTATGCGCACGGTGACCTCCTCGTAGTCGGAAGTGCGCCGGACGGGCAGTTCCTGGAGTTCGGCCCGCTCGATGTCGATGCGCTTGGAGTTGCGAGCATTCACGCGGCTGACGATCTCGTCGACAAAGCGACGGTAGGCTGCCAGGTCGTCGAAATCGCTCGATCCCCGCATCAGCAGCGCGTCATTGATCGCCCGCTTGAGATGGCCGTGCGGGCCTTCGACGGAGCCGTTCTCATGCGCGATGCCGCGATTGTTGCGGGAAGGGGTCATGCCGTAGTGGCCGCACAGTTCGTCGTAGCGGCGCGTCAGGTCCTCCCGGGCGTCCTTGTCCAGGTTGCGGAACGCCGCCGACAGGCTGTCGCTGCGATGCTCGCGGGGAGCCCCGCCGAGCGACCACAGCGCGTTCTGCAGGCCTTCCGCCAGAGCGACGAAACTCTCGCCACCGAGCACGACATGCGCATGCTCGAAGCCGGAATAGGCGAGCCGGAAATGGTAGAGCCGGTGATCGAGTGGCTGGCCCGCGATCGTGACGCCGGCGGCTGCCATGTCGGTGAAATCCGACAATCCCATGCGCCCGGGTACGTGAACCTGCCGGAAGATGACCTCCTGTTCCTCGCCATGGACGGCGCGCCAGGCTCGGACGCGACGCTCGATCGTGCGGCGAATGCCGGCTCCAAGCTCGGGATGACGCCGGATCATCTCGTCGAAGATGGCGATCGCCCGAATGCCCGGAGCTGCCCTCAGCATGGGCGCGACCTCGGCTTCGAAAATATCGGCGAGAGGGTCGGCACGGCGCCGTTGCCGCGGCGCCTTCTTTTGTGACGGCAGTCTCGAATCCTTCTCGATGCGATAGGCCGTGGCGATACTGATCGACGCCTTCGCCGCCGCGACGGCCGTCGTATTGGTCTGCCGGAACTTCATGAAAAGCCTCATATGGTGATCGGTTACGTGGCGGCCGGGCACAAAGCGATTCCTCCCCAACAGGAAAAACCACCGGCATACCCGGTCGACCGTGATCACCAGACGAACGCTCCCGAAAAGGAACGCGCCGCCGGCGGATTGAAACTCCGGTCGGGCTACGCCCTCCCTGCGTTCCAATCCGCCGGCATTCTCATCCTGATTGACGCTGCGCTCTCACGTTGATTGCCGCGCCGCAGTCGAAAGGCGTGCAGACACGGGGCGCGCCGGCCGTCATCCTTGCGATCGATTCCGGTGGTCTCGAGCAGCCGTTTCAATGCATGATCGACATTGTGCTTCCTCACCTGTGTTCCATCGCGGTTTGCAAGGAAGGCGGACGCCATCCCTTGTGGCAGCGGACGGTCCGAACGTCGTTCGGCATAAGCACTAAGCGCGCCGGCGAGTTGCGGAGCGACGGGAACGAGGCGACTTTTGTAGAATTTGGTGTCCCGTACGGTCAGTACGGCATCTGCAAAGTCGACGTCGCTCATGGACAGGTGGAGCGCCTCGCTGGTTCGCAGACCAGCTCCGTACAGGATCAACAGCAGTGTGCGGAAGGTGTCGGCATCGAGCCGAATGGCGCGCTTGCGGCTGATATCGATGGCGCCGAACAGGCGCTCCAGTTCTTCGCGAGAGTAAATGTAAGACGGCGCCGATTGCGGGTCTCTCGGCTCTTCGTCCGCCGACGGCAGCGGCGACAGGGCGGCATAACCGCGGCTGATCGCATACCGGTAAAATCCGGCGAGAGCAGCGTACTTGTTAGCACGCCAACGGGTGAGCGGACCAGTTCCGGCGAGGAACCGTCGCACCTCGCTTTCTGTAACAGCATCGCAGCGCCGGTGCTCAGGAACGCTCTTGCAAAATTGGTACAATGTGTTTGCGCTGGTAAAAAATCGGGCGCCATGGGCTCGCCGCCACGCTACATAGTGGTCGATCGCGTCACGGAGGATCATAGCAGCCCCTCCAGATCAATCTTCGCAACCTCGCGAAGAATATTGAGCTGCACCTTTGCGTAGATTGAGGTAGCTGCGGTGCTTCGATGGCCGAGAAAGTCGCCGACCGCTTTCATCGACAAACCTTGATCGAGGAGGTGTTGGGCGGCGGCATGGCGCAGCGCATGCGGACCGCGGCGTTTGCCGGTGACCCCAAGACTATCGAGACGGGTACAGACGATTCCCTTTATTACTCCGCGGCTAAGCGGCCTGATCGGGGCCTTCATCGTCAGGAACAGCCTCCGGTCGGGGTGCGCGGGGCGAACCTCGCGCAGGTAACGCAGGATCGTCTGCCCCACGCCTGGTGAAAGCGGATAGAGATGCGTACGTCCAGGCTTGGGGCAGCGCACCCGTAACATCTCCTGCTCCCAGTCGAAATCGCCGAGTTGAAGGCCGCTAACCTCACCGGCGCGCAGACCGTAGGTGATCAGCAGCATCAGGATGGCACGGGCGCGCATATCATGAGGGCGGTCGCCCTCAGTAGTGGCGAGCAGGCGGATGACCTCGTCCCGGCTCAACCCTTTCGGAATTGTCTCGCCGGGATAGCGTTGCGGCGGCATGATCCCATCGGCCAAGCCCGGCTTGCACCAGCCCTGCTGTCCGGCGAACCGAACGAATCCACGCAGTTGTTGCGCATAGAGATGGATGGTTGATCGACTGCAGCCGCGTGCGTGATAGCGCGCGACAAACTGATCGATCATGTCGATCCCGACCGACGCTAGATCGACGCCTCTCCCTTCCAGCCAGTCGAAAAAGCAATTGATCGTCCGGCAACATCCTTCGACCGTGGTATCCGCCCATCCATGTTCAGAAGACATGCGCGCCGCGAAGATAGTGACCTCGCGCGTATGGGAGTGGCGTGTCGCCTCGTGCTCCCCAAGCCAACCCATAAAGCGCATCCATCGCTCAGCGTACCCGAAGAATCGTCGACGCGCGCGAGGTCGTGATTTGCATTCGACGGGTAGAGACCAAAGCCGGAAAGCTTTCCCAACCTTGAGCAAGATCGAGCTGTCGTTGTCGTGCAAATCGAGAATGCGCACCAGGTCCAGCTGGGAGGCGGCGATCTTGCACAGCGTCTCAAGCTTGATGCCGATTTGCTTGCAATGGGCAAGATAGAGGAGCCGCTCCCTGAGCAATGGAGCGGAACGATACCGTGCGATCGCATGCGGTCGGCTAAAAAGAACCTCAAACATAATCCAGGTCTCCTTGTTGTTGGCGCCTGGATCATGACATCGGATGTGCTTCAGAAAATTATGTTGCGGAGATTCCCTGGAATCGCCTGGAACTTAGGGAGAACTGGAGCCTCCGCAGCATAATTCCGTGCGCAACATCTTACCGCCAGGCCCAGATGATGGCCGCCAAGGGCGTCGATATCGAGCGATCGACGCTTGCGCGCAGCGCCGGCTACGCCGCCGCCTTGCTCGATCCGATCTACAACCGCATCCGTGAGATCGGCCGTACCCGCACCAAGATCCACACCGACGACACGCGGCTTCCGATCCTGGCGCCCGGCAACGGCAAGACACACAAGGGCGCGCTCTGGGTTTACGTCGCCGACGACCGCAACTCGGGTTCGCAGGAGCCGCCGATTGCCTGGTATCGCGCCACCATGGGCCGCGCTGGCGAGAGCGTGATGACTGAGCTCGCCGGATTTGCCGGCACGCTGCAGGCCGACGGTTTCAGCGGCTATAACCAGATCTACAAGGGCGGCGCCATTCGAGAAGCTGCCTGCCTGGCCCATCTGCGTCGCAAGATATTCGACGTTCACGACAGCCAGCCGACCGAGCTCAGCACGACGGCCATGGCTGGTATCCAGGCGATCTACCGGATCGAGGAAGAGATACGGGGGCTCCCGCCCGCCGAGCGATTGACCGCACGACGAAGGCGGACCCGACCACTGGTCCGCGCGTTGCGACGACAGCTCATGCGCCAGGGCAACGGTTTGTCGCGCCATGCCGATATTGCCAAGGCCTTCGCCTACGGCGCCAAGCGATGGCGCGCGTTCAACCGCTTCCTCTACGATGGCCAACTCGAGCCCGACAACCTGATCGCGGAGCGCGCGATTCGTGGATTTACGGTCGGCAGGCGCAACTGGCTTTTCTCGGGCAGCTTCGCCGCGGCCGAGCGGTCAGCGGTCGTGCTCAGCATCATCGAGACCTGCAAGCTCTGCGGCGTCGATGCCGAAGCCTACATGGCCGATGTCACCGAGCGCATCCAAAACGATTGGCCAGCCTCGCGCTGGGACGAGCTGATGCCATGGAACTGGGCGCGCCGCCAAGAGATGCCGCTCCCCTTGGCGGCATGAGCGCGCTCGATGACAGGGCGCTGTCGGACGAGGCGCTCGATGCCTGGATGGCCGTCAAGCCCGCCCCCCGCCCGCTGGTGCGGACCATGTCGGCGCTGGATGGCTTCGTAACGGCGGCGGTCACCGGGCCGCGCTACCCGGACCCGCAAGACTGGATGTGCCCGCTCATGGGGTTGCCGCGCGACGTTCTGGCCAAAGGCTCTGCAACCGATCACGCAGTGTTTGCCAGCCTCGCCAGGATCCACAACCGGATCAACGAGACGCTCTTCGACAGACCCCAGGATTATGCGCCCCGATTCGCCACCAAGCCCGGCGGCATCGACCCCCGACCGTGGTGCCAGGGGTTCTACGCGGCCATGAATCTCAACATCAAACGCTGGAAACGGCTACTCGACCTCAAGAACCCCAACCACGGTCTGCTGCTGCCGATCCTGATCTATTGCGTCGACAAAAAGGGGCGGCCCGTCCTCGGCAAACCCAGGCAGGGGCCCGAGACCGCGCACTTCATCGAGCACGAAGCATACAAAGATATCGCCCTCGTCGTCCCCGCCCTTCGCGAACTCCACTATGTTACCCGTTATGATAACCCGCAGTGATCGCCCCGCCGCCCCGACTAACGGCTGACCGCCATACACGCATCAGGCGGCTTCGGGAAAGGTGCCTTGGTGCACCGCTTACCCTTCAGGCGACGGGCGTCGGACACCTCCATCCCGCCGAACTTGGCCTTGAACTTGTAGAAGGTCGCTGCCGAGATGCCATGCTTGCGGCAGACATCAGCCGTCTTCGCGCCGGCCTCCTGCTCCTTCAGCATCCCGATGATCTGCTCTTCCGTAAACCGTGATGGTCGCATCGTCCGTCTCCGTGATCGACGCACTCTACCCAAATCTGGAGGAAGTTCAGGGTCTCAGGTCACTTCGCATCAAGCCGCGAGTATATGAGCCTTTTGCCCAGTATTGTGGATTAGACCGCAGTTGGGAAGTGAATAGTCTATGAGAGGGCAGGCGTCGTACTGGGTACGCGACGTGGACGAGCAACAACCTCGTAGCCGTAGGCCAGTTGCACAAGTAGCTCATCTGCGAATGGTCTACCCAACCATTCCATGCCGACCGGAAGCCCTGTCGCGCTGAACCCGGCCGGAACAGCCAAGGCCGGCAAGCCCGTGACGGCGCTTAGGTTACCATTGCAGTCGCCCGGCTGTATCTTACCGATCTCAACCGGCCCAACTCTCGTGATCGGATATACAAGAGCATCGACTTGGAGTTCGTCCATCTTCGAGACCACGGCGGCGCGAATGCGAACCTGCTCCGCAAGAGCCGTACGGTAAGTGTCAGTATCGAGGCTGAGGCTCGTCTCACAAAGGCGAAACTCCTCTTCAAAAGGAAGGTAATATTCGCCACCCTCCAGTATGTCTGCCAGACATTGAACAGGGGCGCTTGGAATGCCAGCGAGGAATTCAGCGAGGTCAAACTTGAACTCCATGTTCCAAACAGTAGCTTCATTCAGGCTGTCCGCAAGCGGCAATTCTAATTCAACCGTCGAAGCACCCGCTTTTCTCAAGGTTTCGGTTGCAGCGGCAATTATCACACTCACTTCGGAGGCTACGGCTCCGTGCAGATTCTTGACCAGTCCGAACTTCGCACAGCGCAGGCTTTCTGTATTAAGTGATGCCAAAAACCTGGGCGTCAACCCTTTCGGCGCCGCCCTAGTCGCGGGGTCTTTTGGATCGTATCCAACGGTAGCATCGAGCGCGATGGCCAGGTCTGCTACATTGCGGGCCATCGGTCCGGCAGTATCGTGTGTCCGAGACCTTGGCACAATTCCCGTTATACTCGACAGTCCCTTGGTCGGACGAAGCCCAAATAGGTTATTGGCGGAGGCTGGGAGCCGAATTGAGATACCTGTATCGGTCCCAAATGCGATTGGGGCAAAGCTGGCCGCTACAGAGACCGCGCTCCCGCCGCTCGACCCGCCAGGAACAAACCGCAGATCGTAGGGGTTCAGGGTCTGCCCCCGCACCGAACTCATGGATACAGAACCGTTGGACAGGTCATCCATGTTCGCCTTGCCAAGGATGATCGCTCCTGCGTCTCGCAGTTTCTTCACCTGGAATGCATCATCGGTAGTCTGCAAAGTTGCGAGTGAAACTGACCCCGCCGTAGTCGGCATCTCTCTTGTAGTGTAGTTGTCCTTGAGGATAACCGGGATTCCATGAAGGGGACCTCGAACATGCCCCCGCTGTCGCTCAGCGTCGCGTGTCACTGCATCTTCACCGGCGTTAGGGTTTAAGCAAATCATGGCGTTTAGGCACGGCCCCTTTTGATCGAACGCCTCGATCCGCGCCATATGCGCAGTCACTAGCTCGGCAGACGATATTTGTCCTGACGCCATGGCGGCCTGCATATCGAGTACTGTGGCTTCTCGCACTTCGAAGGGCATCTTCGCATCTACCTGATAACTCTGGAAGGGGACGATCTCGTTACGCAAGGGCGTAGCGCCAAAAGGAACGTCGAGTTCGCTAGCTTGTCTGATGATTCTCAACCCCATTCTGTTATGTGAAACATCTAATCGTTTCCTACGCTGCGAATGTCCGCAGGCAATGGCGTATGACGCTGACGACGTCCCGCAAGCGCATTCGACACATCGTGATTTCGCGGCCTCCACATTATGGAGAACTAAGTCTGAATCATCATTTAAATTAGATCTCTGTTTTTCTTAATGTTCCATTTTCGAGAAACTAAAAGGTTGCCCCCTTCGAACGCGTCTACCCGCGCTTCGATAATAAATTCGGTTTCAGTGGCACGAAAGGAGGTATGAGACTTGGTGTGAACTTCCCATTCATCCCGAGCCTGGCGGTGCCAATTCTCAATATCGATCGTTGCAGTAAGGGGATCGTCTTCTCCGATCTTGAAAGTGTCAAGCTTGCCGCTTTCTATCTCCAGTCCAATATGATCGATGGTCTTAGAGCCATTATCTCTTGCGAGAACATACGTCGTTTCGCCTGTCACTAGGTCGCGGGTGGTTGTTTCACGTGTCGACCCCTCCCGGTGCACTGTGCTTTGCTCGAGAGGGCCGGCTTCGGGAGGCAAAAAAGGTTTCAAATGTTCGTCTTCGAGACGGGGGTGGCGTGTCGGCAATTCCAACTTGCTCGCGCCAGCGAAAACACTGACCGTTGCGGGTTCCGGAGTTGGCCAAACGAATGGCCAATAAGCCGAACTCACAGCAACACGAATTCGGTTACCGGGCGGGAAGGCGTAAGCTGACTCCTTCAATTGCACTCGTATCTTGTAGCGCCTTCCGGGTTCAAGCTCAGTTGGCATTTCATGTCCGTCGCGATGCGTAAGATTGAGCAAGCCGTAACTCACCCGCGTCGAGGCACCATCGGGCGCTACGTCATTTAGGCGAATACAAATCTGCGCAACAGGTTTGTTGCTCGAAACGTCAAGCTCAACGACGGGTGCCCCCAGAATCTCGATCCTGGTTTCCAGCGGCTCACTGTCGAAACACAAAGATTTGCCGTCTTCTTCGCGCTGATCAGCCGGCATGTCGCCGGGATAGGCCCACGCGCTAAAGCGACCGGCCGCTGCACCCGTATGAAGAGGTGAGCGGATTTGCAGTTCGGCTTCAGGCTCCTGCGTTGAGGAAAGTGTACCTACATTCAGGGTGAAATGTTGCGGCTGGATATGAGGACTCGGCCAAGAGGGTTCGGCGACCCAGCGACCGGGACGCTCGCTGTAGAATGTCTTTGGTCGGACAGGTTCACACAACCACGCCCGATACATCGGCTCGTCCATCACCCCTGTATCCTTGCCCTTTAACCAGTGATCCCACCACCTAAGGCATTCCTGCAGAAACCCTATTTGCGGCCCCGGGAAGGCTTCAGGCACATGCGGGTAGTGATGCCCCCAGGGGCCTACCAACCCTTTACGGGGCACACTCAACTTCGAAAGTAGACGGGGCACCGCGTTGGTGTATCCATCTGTCCAGCCGCTAACAGCGTAGACCGGACACGATATACTGGAGTAGTCCTCACAAACCGAGCCGTGCTTCCAATATGCATCACGACGCTGATGCTCCAGCCAATTATCGAGAAGCAGCGGTAGGTTTTCCAATCGCCTTAGCCACATCTCGCGCCAACGCTCTCCCAACAGCGCCGGATCCGGCGCGTAGGTCAACTCTGAGGTCATCTCTTCTGCCCAGGTGATTTTTCGAAGCAGCAGGCATCCACCGATATAATGAATGTCGTCCCGATATCGATCGTCGGTGGAGCACAGCGAAACCACCGCCTTCAATTCCGGGGGGTTCCTTGCAGCAACCTGCAATCCGTTAAAACCGCCCCATGAGATACCGATCATACCACATGCGCCGGTGCACCAAGGCTGTTTTGCCAACCAGGCCAAAACCTCTAGACAGTCGTCCTGCTCCTGCTTTGCATACTCGTCGACAAGCAAACCGTCCGACTCGCCAGTGCCCCTCAGATCGACTCGGACGCCGGCATAGCCATGACCTGCATAATATCGATACGTAGCCGTATCTCGTGCGGATATCCAATCGCGCTTGCGATACGGGGTATATTCGAGAATAGCTGGCACAGGATCGGTTTCGGCGTCCTCCGGCAGCCAAATACGTGCGGACAGTTGCGTGCCGTCGGAGAGCGGAATGAATACGTTCTCAATTTCACGGACCTTCCGTGGGAAGTCAGTCACTATCTTCATTTGGATCCTAAGAGTTGTCATACTAGTGGTGGCAGCGGCAGCCCGCGGTTGAATATACGGCTAGCGAATCCGGCCGCGTTTGCGAGCACAGTCCACCCTCACAAGGTTACCTCTGGCGAAGAAATATGCGTGTTTTACTGACATTTATACACGTTAATCTGGCTCCTTCGCTTTGCCGGGTTCAAATCGCGACTACATAGCCCCCGTTTACTGAACCGCGCAGCAGCACCGCCCATTCTATCAAATGTAGCAGGGTTGCCCGGGCCGCTTTGCGTGAATCAGATCGGCCTCAACGCAGGAAACCAGCGTTTTCTTGACCCTCGGCGACTGTTTTAAGCATCTGTTCAGCACGAGTAGCCGTTTCAGGAGATGTGCGCGCGTCTTCATTGGAGCGTGAGCCGATATGCCTAGCTAATCAGCGCCGCTTGACCGACGGGTGCACTAATTCATCTCGTCGCCTGTGTTAATTTCCGCCAGGGAACTTTCACCGATAGGCGACCGACTTTCATGCATGTCGCTGAAGCTGAGGTCTGCGTTGATGACGACGCAGGTGCATTGTTCAGAACATTGAACAGCAGTGCCCACCTAATCAACCAAGATCCGCACCGGAGAAATGGCTGTCTGGCTCGGTCTGACCCGCCTCAATGACATCGCCCTAGGCACGCCGACTACGTGGGTAATCGAAAGCGTCATCGGAGGGGTACGGCAGAACTTGACGTGGCATGACTTTCACCTCCGTCGTCCACGTCTTTGATTAGGTCGCGATGAGCAGATGACCGCCGGGCTGCGCAATGGAGAAGCGAGAGTTAAGAGGACAAACCAAGGCGTGTAGATTGGTCAGCGATCCTGCTCGTTCGATGCCAGATAAGTCACTTCCTTTCAAATTGAAAGGAACCAAAGAGCGAGCATCGGCGCTGCTTCGGCGCGCATCGCATGTAGAATGCCTGGACGATTGTGGAAGGTCTCCCCCGCCCGCTTACGCTGCCAGTCACCCTCGCTCTGCCTGAACGAGCCTGACGACAACACAAGATACGCTTCCTCGGGTGGATGAGTATGATCAGGATATGTGACCGTAGGGCCGAGCAAACTGGCACCAATCCACACGTCGTCGCGATCCTCATACCCGCCTGGCCCGACGATCATGGCGGAGGCATTGCCATCGAGGAAATTGTCGCTCGCTCCGGGGCCTACACGGTTCCGAGACTGCCACTTAAGATGCGGATTTAGCCGGCATAGCGTGTCAGCAACATTAACCAGGTCGGCGGAACAGCGGCGCGACGGGCAATCGTCTCGTCGAAATGCGTCATTACCGGCAGCCTGAAGTCGCCTGCCGAATGGATCTCGCCCGTCCAATTCCTGCATTTTGCAATGACCCTCTGAACCACGCAGCGCTCCTCCACCGGACGCTGTGAGAAACACATCGCCAGTTCAGCCGTGTCGAGGAAATGCTGAAGGTCGGATGGACGGTTCATTGGATACTAGCTCCTGCAAGATGCACCAATTGTGAAGCTCCCTAGCCGGTACACTTTGACGCTCAGCCATCGGAAACGCCGGCACCGCTCGTCCGGTCGCGGGGCGTACCGGCAATAGCTGGAGGCTACACCGCCGCTCTGCAATTGGCGGTGGGCTAAGCGGCTCGCTTGTCCAATTTATCTGATGATCTCATTCTATTCGGAAGAACAATCACGCAGCTCTTCGATGAGCGTTTATGGCGAACAAGGGTTGGGCGTCTCTCGTGAAGGAAAGCACCAGTTAGTGCGACAAGATCTGACTGAGGAACAACTTTGTTCTGTCATGCTTTGGATTCGTGAAGAAGTCGCGTGGCTTGCCTTCTTCGACGATCTGGCCCGCGTCCATGAAGATAACTCGGTCGGCAACCGAACGTGCGAAGCCCATTTCGTGCGTAACGCACACCATGGTCATGCCGTCGCGCGCGAGACTGGTCATCGTCTCCAGCACTTCAGCGACCATTTCCGGATCGAGCGATGAGGTCGGCTCGTCGAAGAGCATGACGGCAGGTTCCATACAGAGGGAACGAGCGATCGCGACGCGCTGCTGCTGGCCTCCTGAGAGTTGACCTGCATATTTGTGGGCCTGCTCGGGTATTCGCACGCGCTCGAGGAATTTGAGAGCCAGCTTCCTAGCCTCGAGCTCGGACATGCCTTTAATCCACATCGGGCCACACATGCAATTCATGAGCACTGTCATGTGCGGGAAGAGATTGAAGTGCTGGAACACCATGCCGACGTTCTTGCGAACCTCAGAAACATTGCGCATTTTGCCGTGCAGCCTGATCCCGTTAACTGTAATCTCGCCCTCCTGATGTGCTTCGAGCCGGTTGAAGCAGCGGATCAGTGTCGACTTGCCCGAACCAGAGGGGCCGCAGATAACGACTCGTTCACCCCTGCGGACGCTGAGGTTGACGCCAGTCAACGCTCTGAATCCGCCGTACCATTTCGAGACGTTGCTAGCTTCGATGACCGTGTCACTCACTACCGCTTGCCTCCCGCCCGATGAATTCCGAACCGAACTTGGTTCAGCATACGGTACAGAGGCAGGAGCCTTGGAGTACCAGCTTGGACCTTCCTTCACTTGACCAATGCGTTCGAAGGTCATCGCACCTTGCTCCTGGCAAAATAACGTTCAAGCCTGGATTGCATTAGCTCGAGGCAGACCGAAAGAATCCAATATAAAATTGCCGCGGCTATCAACATCTCCATCACTTGGAAGGTCGGAACCCCGATGGTGCGACCAAGGAACGTCAATTCCCATACTCCCAGGACCGAGACAAGCGAACTGTCTTTTAGCATCCCGATGAAAGAATTTCCCATTGGTGGAATGATTACCGGAAGCGCTTGCGGCAGTATGATCTTTCTCATCGTGAGGCCGAAGCCGAAACCCAACGAACGAGAGGCCTCCCATTGACCTCGGTCGATGCTCTGGATCCCAGAGCGGAAGATCTCTGCCATGTATGCACCATTACACAATGAAAGTGCTAACACTCCAGAAGGGACCGCGTCGAGCACGAGACCCACCTGCGGCAACCCAAGATATACCATATAGACCTGCATCAATAGGGGCAGGCCGCGGAAAAACGAAGTATAAAAGCTTGCGATCCCATACGCGAAGCCATTAGTTGAAAGCTTCGCGATTGCAGCAATTATTCCTATAATCGACGAAAACACAAGCGAAATCGCAGAAATGTATATTGTGGTTACCACTCCTTGGGTGATCAGACGTGGCAGATTCTTCCAAATGAACGGTAAGCTCAAATCGAACAAATTGAAGAACGCAAGAAAAAGTAGGAGCAATTCAAACCACACAATGCCTACTTGGACTTTCAATGTTGAAAAACCGATCAGCACCAAGTTGATACAGAAAACAATTGCAATTACAAATGCAATCGCGAAGGAACCAAACAAACCACTCTTTATCGGATCGCCAATCACGGGCCGCATGAGTTCGCCCATCCGAGTGCCTGTGAGGTCAATCGCTAGAGAAATCAAAAACACTGCCGCAAAAATTGCGGTGATAAACCACCACTTATGAACGAGCGCCTCGGACTCGACAGTATCCCTATAGAGCATTGATAACATCCATTAGTATAGATGGCCCAGTTTTAGCTGGGCCATCTGACACCTTAGTAATCGGTCGAGACGTCTACACCGTACCACTTAGTAGCTAACTTCGAGAGCGTCCCATCATCCCTCATGCTTTTTATCGCGGCGGCAATCTTCTCGTCAAATTCTTTATCTCCGTGAAGAGTTGCTATAGCACCGGGGGCCGCGTAAAGGGTGTCTCCGAGTTGCCTAATCGGGCTACCCGCTTTAATAGCATCCTGCGCTGCTATGTCTGATACGACAAGCGCATCCAAACGAACTCCATCGCCGAGGCGTAGATCAGCCAATCCAATCGCATAGCTTTCGTAAGTCTTCACTTCTCCTGGATTTAACTTATATTCCACGCGCTTTGCGTCAGGCCAATCCGGCGTCAGAGTGTGTCTGACGTAGAATTCGTCCGTAGTACTCACGTTAGCGCCGATGGTCTTGCCGTTGAGATCGGAAAGCTTCTGCGCTTTACTATCCTTGTGAACGACGGCGACAGAGCGTGCGTAGAAATATATCCCTGGGAAGCTAAGTTTTTCTGCACGAGCCTTCGTCGGGACCATCGCTCCCATAGCAACGTCCCAGCGGCCCTGCCAATCGCCTGCAACCATAAGCTCCCAGCTCGGCGTTACAAATTTCGGTTCGACGCCCAGGTATTTCGCGATGCCTTTGATGACGTCGGGATCAAGCCCGTCGATCTCGCTTTTGTCGTTCAAGAACGACTCCTTCCCCCAGTCGGTGCCCACTGCCGCTGTCAGTGTCTTTGTGGCAAGCACTCGGTCAAGCACCTCGCCGGCATTGGCCTCGGTCGACAAAGCTATCGACGCAACGCCGAGTAAAGCGAGAGATGCGAAAATCGTCCTAAATCTGTTCACGTGATGCTCCCATTTGTGACTTGCGTTTAGACCAATCCACTGCGTGCCGAAGTCCGTCCACACCTTGTTCCCTTAAGGTCTGGTTGGTCAGAGCAGGTTCAAATTATGCGATCGTCGACTGCCAAGGTCGGACTCTTCCATCTCATGCCGCAGTTTTCCTGCATAGATTCGCTTCATTTGCAGTTTTGTCGACTAAGCTAAGGTCGTGACTCAACTAAATTGCGATGATTGCGGCTGCGAGGAGAACGCCGGCAAGGGAGTTGCTGGCGACCTTGTCGTAGCGATGGCGATCGGGATGCACTGACCGGAAGTTTCACGATTCGTGAGGAACTTCGACTTTAAACGAGGTGGGAGGGGATGCGCCTCGATTAGGGCATGCAGTGGGTGCATTGCCGCCGAGCACGCGCCGACCTAGTCGGCCCGCCTAGGTTGACATCGACGTTCGAGACGGCGGACGCAGTTTGCTATAGCCTGTTGCACAAAAGGCAATGCGGTGGAATATCATCCTCGGAGGTGGAAACTCCTGGATGCTCGCTATCTTGCTACCGCATGTCTGGTTTTCGACGTTCTTCACCAGGGCTAACCCCGTAGGCGTGGCGGTAGGCGCTACCAAGATGCGAACCCGAGACGAAGCCACAGCGCAGCGCGATCGAGGCAATGGACTCGGTGCTTTCCTTGAGCAGCCGATGGGCCTCGTTCAGGCGCACGGCGAGGTAAAAGCGCTGCGGGGTTGTGTTGAAGTGCTGGTGCCACAAACGCTCGAGCTGTCGCTGCGACAGGTTGCAACGCTGGGCGATGTCTTGTATGGGGACCAGATCTTCGAGGTTCTGCTCCATGCAAGCGATCCCGCCGTGAGACGGGGGTCATTCACGCCGTAGCGCCATTGAATGGCAATACGCTGATGCTCTTGAGGCCGACGGATGCGGCTATGGAGGAACTGCTCAGCAATGTCCGCAGCGAGCTGTCCACTGCAATCACTGGATATCTGGTCAAGCATCAGGTCGATCGCGGCGGTGCCCCCAGCGCATGTCCAACGGTTGCGATCACGCACGAAGAGCTCACGGCAGGCGTCGATTAGCGGAAACTCCTCCGCGAATTGGCGCAGCAACTCCCAATGCAATGTGCACCGATAGCCAGCCAGCAGCCCGGCGCGGGCGAGCACAAAGGTTCCCGTGCTGAGCGCACCGAGCGGCTTACCTGCGACGGCCAATCTTCGGAGGAAACGATCCACACGGACATCATGCAACTTCTCGGTTTGCATGCTTGCGATTACGAAGAGCCGATCGATCGCGGGTGCGTCGTCGATCGAAACGGTCTGTAGCTCAAGCCCGCTGCTCGAGCTAATGGGAGTCCCATCCGATGATAGGACATACCACTCGTAGAGTGATTGACCAGAAAGTCTGTTGGCTGCACGAAGAGGTTCGCTTGCCGAGGCCAGCGCCATCATCGAGAACTCCGTATGCGACGTCTCCGCCCCATTGATTTTCTTGTTGCAACGGTCAGGTGGAGCGCTTGCAGCTGGTCCTATGAGCACGTTGGGGAATCCCGGACGTGCTCATTGTGATGCGCTGATCCGTTGCGCATAGGCCCAGGGCATGAGGGCGTCGATGTCTTTGGCGAGGTGGCCATTTGCGAGGCTGATGAAGAGATCGCGCAGGTAGGCGTATGGTTCAACGCGGTTCATCTTGCATGTGCCGATCAGGCTGGCGAAACGGGCCCAATTACGGCCGCCTTCATCATGGCCGGCAAAGAGAGCGTTGCGGCGGTTCATGGCCGGACTTCTGATCGCGTTTTCGACGAGATTGGAGTCGATGTCGACGCGGCCGTCGTTCAGGAACAGCCGGAAGCCGACCTGGCGTTTCAGCATATAGGCCATGGCCTCGCCGAGGTCGGACTTGCGCGATACGCGCGCGGCCTGAACTGTCAGCCAGGTGAAGAACTCGTCCACCAGGGGGCGGGACAGGTGCTGGCGGACAGCCCGGCGATGATCGGGGTCACAACCTCGGATGCTGTCCTCGATCTTGTAGAGGGCGGCGATGCGCAACAACGCCTCGTCGACGATGGGCAAACCCTTCTTCGGCTGGGACTTGATCAGTTTTCTGCGGCCATGCGCCCAGCAGAAGGCCAGCCTCAACGGATCGCCGCCCGTGCGTTTTGGCGTTGCGAGGTGGGAGTAGCCGCCATAGGCATCGACCTGGATCGTGCCGTTGAAGCCGTCGAGGATACCTGCGGCATATTCACCTTTACGCCCAGGCCGATAATGGAACACCACGCCCGGCGGCGCAGATCCGTTCCAGCCGCGGTCGTCGCGCAGAATAGCCCAGAGATAGCCAGTTTTCGTCTTGCCGCGCCCGGGATCCAACACCGGAGCCGTGGTCTCGTCGACATATAGTCGTGAGCTACCCTGTTTCAGGATCATGGCCATGTGGTCTACCACCGGCGCGATCACGGCGCCCGTCCGACCCAGCCAGTCGGCCAGGACCGTGCGGTCGATCGGCACTCCGTGTCGGGCCATGACCGCGGCCTGCCGGTTCAGCGGCATGTGTTCGGAATGCTTGGACACGGCGATCTGCGCCAAGAGGGCTTCGGTCGGCCAGCTACCTTCCAGCAAATGCGCCGGCGCCCTGGCCTGAACCACTCCCGTGCGCCCCTTGGGGCAAGCATATTTCGGGCGGATCGCGACGATCACCTGATAGCGCGCCGGGATATGATCGAGCCGCTCCGTCCGGTCTTCGCCAATCCGGACCATGTTGCCGCAACCACAGGGGCAGGCAATGCTATCAGGCTCGATCACCTGTTCGACGCGCGGCAGGCTCTGGGGCAGAGCACGCGCCTTGCGTTGCCTGCGTGAAGCAGTCTTTTCGCAATTGGCTGTGCTGGCCGCGATCTTTTCCTCGACGAAGGCGATCTGGGCCTGTGTTTCGGCAATTGCCGTCTCCAGGTCCTCCAGCGCCAGTTCCATCTGCGTCGGATCGAGCTTTTCCGATTTCGGCCCGAACTTCGTGCGGCGGTAGTCCTGAACCTGGCTCTCCAGCTTCTCGATCAGTTCCTTCAACTCGGTGATGAAGGCGTCCTTTTCAGCCACCACCGCCTGCTCATGCTGACGGGCCGCACGCTCGACCGACAGCTCGAACTGTACGGCCGCAAAGGCGTTCACCACCTCTGCAGGCAGGTCCGGGAACTGGCTGAGATCAATGGGCGCAGACATGCGCCTTCGTAGCAAATCGAAGCAAAAAAGCCCAATAAAACAACGCCAAAACCGAACGGGTGAGTCACCCTGCCGCAGCGGGCGGCGCTACCCGCTGCGCTACCACGCGTCGCCAGTCGAGACCTTCGAACAAAGCTTCATACTGCCCCCGCGACAGCCGCATCGTCCCATCCTGCACTTTGGGCCAGGCAAAGCTGCCCTGTTCCAGGATTTTGTAGGTCAGCACCATTCCGGTGCCATCCCACACCAGGATTTTTACACGATTCCCGCGCTTCGACCGGAAGATCACGGTGACCCCGGAATGCGGATCAAGCTTCAACTCGGTCTGCACCATCAATGCCAGCGCCTGATGGCCACAGCGGAAGTCCACCGGCCGCGTCGCGATCAGGATCGGCAATCGTTGGCCCGCGACGATCATGCCGTCCCGCGCATCGCACGCACCAAGGCCGCAACCCGGTCAACCGGCACATCGCCGGGAACCCTCACCACGAGGTCTGCGCCTATTTCCACGGTCATGATCCCCAAAGTGATCTCGACCGGCTCCGGAACCGGCAAAGCATCGGCAGCCTCCTTCGGCTCCGTCGTAATCGCCAGGGGCACGAAGGCAGGCTCGAATGGGCCGCTATTCTCGCAAGGCACCGGCATCAGTTCCGCAGGCAGCGCCAAAAGACCCTGACGCGCCTGCCGTCGCCAGTCCGAAAGCTGATGCGCAATGAGATCATGACGACGCGCAACATCAACAACCCGCGCACCGCGTTGAAGGCTCTCCGCGACAATCCGCGCCTTCAGATCATTAGGCCATCGTCGGTTTCCACGACGAGGCTCGACAACTTCGCATCGCCCAACAAATCCCTCGCCATCCGCCATGCCAAATCTCCAGCTCCTGCCGAAAACCTTCTGGCAGAAACCTCAATGTTCAGAAACAAGCGAAATCAATGGGGTGTGGGCGGCGCATACAGAACTCCGGAAAAACCAATAGCCCAATACGTGTGGGTACGGATCCACTCCCGGGGATGCCGGTCGCCGTGCTGCCCTCTTTTAGCAAAAGTTTGGTCATTCACATCCTATCGCAGGCCGACTCGCGAATACTGGGTGTTCGGGTCGCCCGTCGACCAAGCTCACTTGCGCAACGGCACGATACGCGCTTCGGGCAACTACACCCAGTCGGTCGGCGCGACGGCGTGGTTGTCCGAGCATTCCGATTGGCTTACTTGGGCCGATTTCGAGAGCTCGGCAAGGAGCGCCTGCACAGGATGGGCGAGGCGAACCCCGTCGATGATCTCAACCTGGGACCGGCAGGAGAAGCCGTCCGCGAGGAGGCGACCCGAGGATCCGGCGGCGTTCACATGACTTGCCCAACTCAGTGCATAGATGTGCTCGGACAAGGCGCGATGCTCGACCTCGTGACCGAACGTGCCCGCCATGCCGCAGCAGCCGGACGGCAGAACGGTGAGTGCGATCCCGCAAGCGTCAAAGACGTGGCGCCAGCCTGCCACTGCCGCCTGCGCGTTCGTCCGCTCCGTGCAGTGCGGCAAGAGGAAGTAGTTGGGCGCCCCCGCGACGCGGGGGAGCCCATCTAGCCGGGCGGCCAGCCATTCCTGGATGAGTTGCACGGAAGGCAGCTTCCGCCCCGGGAGTGCTGCGGGGTACTCGGAACGGTAGGTCAGCGTCATAGAGGGGTCGAGCCCGACGAGGTCGACGCCGGCAGCGGCGAGCTGCCCAAGCGCACCCGCGTTCTTGGCCGCCAAGCGCTCAAACGAACTGAGGAAGCCGTGAACGTGGAGCGGCTTGCCGTTCGGCCGATAGGGCGCGAGCCACGGCCTCATCCCGATGGCGCGGAGGAGGTCGAGCGTGTCGAGCAGCACTCCCGTATCGTAGTAGGTCGTGAATGCGTCCGGAACGACTACGACGCTCTGCCTACGTTCGTGCGGAGCCAGGGCCCCGAGCGCGTCCGGCGTTGCCATGGCGACGCTCCTTGCCTTCAGCTCCCGCCCGAGATCGACCCCGGACAGCCTCGGCGTGTTGACAAGGCCGAGGGGCCGCATCAGGCCGAGGGCCGTCGCCAGGTTGACGAGCGACGGCATCCTGGCGAGGAGCGGCAGCATCGCCTCCAGCCGCCCGATCACGTGGTGGCGCAGAGGCCGCAGATAGCGTCCATGGTAGAGTTCGAGGAACTTCGCCCGGAACGTGGGCACGTCCACCTTGATCGGGCACTGGGCCGTGCAGGATTTGCAAGCGAGGCAGCCTGCCATGGCCTCGTGGACCTCATGCGAGAAGTCGTCGTCCCGACGGAGCGTTGCGAGAAGCCGGGATGGAAAAGTCAGCCAGCCGGGCCGGGCCCGCAGCCGTCGCGCTTCTGCCAGCGGGTCAATGTCCTTCGCGGCGAGCCGCCGCAGCCATTCGCGCATGAGCTGGGCGCGGCCCTTCGGGGAATGCCGGCGCTCGCGCGTGCCTTTCCAGGACGGGCACATAGCGTCGTCCGGGTTCCAGCTGAAGCAGGCGCCGTTGCCGCTGCAGTGCAACGCCTCGTCGTAGCCGGCCCGCACGCCGGACGGAATGGTTCGGTCGTGCTGGCCCTTGGTCGGCACGCCATCGACCCTCAGAAGCACGCCGCCGTCCGGGACGGCAATCTTGCCGGGATTGAATTGGTTGCGCGGATCGAAGGCCGCCTTGACGGCCTGAAGAACCGGGTAGAGCGGCCCGAAGAAGCGGGGCGAGAACTCAGAGCGCATACCCTTGCCGTGCTCGCCCCACAGGAGCCCTCCGTATCGCTGCGTCAGGGCCACGACCTCATCCGTGACTTCCCGGATCAGCGCCTCGGCGCCCGCCGCCTTCATGTCGATGGCCGGACGGACATGGAGCACTCCGGCGCCGACGTGCCCGAACATCCCGTAGTCGAGTCCGCGCCGGTCAAGCACCCCCCCGGAACTCCGCAATGAAATCAGCCAGGTTCTCCGGCGGCACGGCCGTGTCCTCCACAAAGGGGATCGGGCGCTTGTCGCCCTTCATGTTACCGAGGAGTCCGACAGCCTTCTTCCGCATCTCCCAGATGCGAGAGACCTCGATGATCCCCCGTGCGATCGTGAAGCCGCGCCGTCCGGCAACGGGTCTGTCCGTGTCAAGCGCATCCGTCAGCCGGCCCAGCGCCTCCTCAACCTGCGCGTCGCTTTGCCCGACGAACTCAATGAGGTTAACGCCACGCGCCGGTTCCCCGGCGTCCTCGGGAAAGAATCTAGAGACGCCCGCCCAAATCAGGTCACTCTGGGCGAGCGATAACACTTTTGAATCAATGGTTTCGATGGAGGCCGCCCCGAAGGCGATGAGGGCCTGCGTGTCCCGGAGCGCGGCATCGAAGCTGCCGTAGCGCAGGATCACCAGCGCGCTCCGGCTCGGCAGCGGCAGGACGTTGAGTGTCGCCTCCGCCAGAAATCCGAGCGTCCCCTCCGATCCACACAGGATAGCATTGAGGTCGAAGCGGCCGTCTGGGCGCCGGATATGAGCGAGGTCGTAGCCTGTGAGGCAGCGATTGAGTTTGGGGAAGCGCTGGGTGATGAGCGCCGCGTTCACGCGCTCAAGATGGTCGACGGCGCGATGAATGGCTCCTGCTTGGTCGGGGCGGCTCTTAGCGGCCGTGAGCGCCTCTTCGTCCAAGGGCGCAGAGTCCCAAACCGTCCCGTCGGGCAGGACGGTCGTCAGTTCCAGGACGTGATCGCGGGTCTTGCCATAGAGGCAGGATCCCTGCCCGCAGGCGTCGGTCGAGATCATGCCGCCTATGGTGGCCCGGTTCGATGTCGACAGCTCGGGTGCGAAGAACAGCCCGTAACGCTTCAAGGCCGCGTTGAGCTGGTCCTTCACGACGCCCGCCTCCATCCGAGCCGTACGGCGCACCGGGTCTATCGCGAGGATCCGGTTCATGTGGCGCGATATATCGACGACAAGCCCGTCCGTCAGCGATTGGCCGTTGGTACCGGTCCCGCCGCCGCGCGGCGCGACCCGAATGCCCGAGAACCGATTCTCCGCGAGCAGCTTCGCAATCCGGACTAGGTCGTCTCGGTTGCGCGGGAAGGCAATCGCCTGCGGCGTCAATTGATAGATCGAGTTGTCCGTCGCCATGACCGTCCTGTCGCCGGCCTCCGCCGACAGTTCGCCCGCAAAGCCGCGCGCCCGAAGTTCGGCACAGAAGGCTTGGTAGAGCGGAAGCGTGACGGATTCGGATGGGAGTTTAGGGATCATGTTGCTCAAGGAGGCCGGGCGCGGCCTGTTCCAGCCAGGGCCGCGCGGGTTCAAGAGGCGGAAGGGTTACATGGTGTGCGCGCGGATTCCGAGGTCGATGTTCTCGATCATGTAGCGGAAGACAATGTTCTCGGCGCTCATCTGCTGGCCATGCTCCATGCCGGCAATTAGTAACGGAGCCTTGGTTTTCTGCCCCGGATAGACCTGGTGCAGCCGGATCGACTCCTCGGGCATGTGGAGCGTGTTCTCCGCCCCATGGATGATCAGTGTCGGCGGGAAACGACCTGAATCCTTAACGAGCTCAGCCTCCGAGTCAAATGCTAGGGACTCCTTATACGACCTCGCACTCACGGTGCTGCAACCTGGCCAGCGATCAACCCCGTCGACATCCGTATAGCTGCCGAGCTGCTCATCGACGTAGGCTTGCGTCGCCGAGTCGAGGGGATAGTAACCAAGCCTCGTCTCTTCGGTCCCCGTGTCGAACGACGGTACCGGTTCGTCATCTGGCAACTCCAGCAGCGCCGCGTGTGCGGCCGTCTTGTCAGCGCGAAGGTTTTGCAATGAAGTCATGCGGGTGTAGTTCATCGGCACGTAGTACGGAACCTGGTCGCCGCCCGCGCGGGCCAGTTCTACAATGGCGGCCAAGCTGGCGACCGAACCCATCGCCCATGAAGCAACGACCGGCATGCGGCCAAAGTGCTCCTTGCTCCAGGTGGTCGCAGCGAGCACCTCGGCCTTCTGGTCCTCGAGGCTGACGTTCGTCATTGTGAGGTCGCCGCGCTTGACGGTGTTGCGCACGTCCTTATTCTTGAAGAAACCGGCGACGTCATAGGTCATCACGCGATAGCCGCGCCCGACCAGGGCCTTGCCCACCAACTGGCCGTACATGCTGGTGCCGCCGGTGAAGCCCGAGTTGAAGACGACCGGAGGGAGCTTCTGCTGCTCGTCGCTCCGATTGGCAGGGCGGAAGACCCGTCCACGCAGGCGATGGGTGCCGTCGTGGTAGGCCACAGGGAAGGAGATATCTTCTTCAATCAGGTTGGTCATGTTTTTCCTTTCAAGGGGAGGTTGGGAAGACTTCGGCGGATGCACCACGAAGCAGTACATCCGCCGTGGTACCTGTGAGCGCGGCGGTGGCGCGAGCAAGCCGCGCGACGAAGTCGAACGCGGCCAAAGGCGTGAAGTGATCGGCATAGGCCCGGCCCTCGCGGTCGCCGACATGGGGGGCGTCGCTGGCCTCCAGCAAGAGCCTGTGAGCGCCCACCCTTTCGACAATCCGAACGGCGAATGGTAATGCGGCGGCCGTATCGATCGCTGTACGGTAGCCGGGACCCTTGAAGTAGACGTTGCCACGCTCGCTGGCCTCGCGGAGCAGAGCGTCGAATGCGGGATCGTCAACGCCACGCTCGGGATGGCACGTGCCGAGGTGGTCGATCAGCACGGAAACCCGCTTGGGAAGCTGCCGCAGCACCTTCAAGTTGACCGCGGCTTTCTGCGCGTACACATGCACGTGCTGGTCAGCGCGCAACCCCGCGAAAAGCTGCTGCCACTCCGCACTAGCATAGGCATCATGGCTGAGCGCCTCGGGAATGGCGTCATGAAGTACGATACGCACACCCTGAACCTGCGGATGCGCCAATCGATCAGCGGTGGCATATAGAGGATCGGCCAGGATCGTTCCGACCAACCTGATGCTCCCGTAGCGCACGGGATCGCGCTCCTGTAAACCTGCCAGCTCGTTAAAGGACGCGAACACATTCTCGGAGTCCGGCAGGATGCTCAAGTGAACATTGTTGAGGAGGGTGGGGTTCAGCCCGGCATCGATCAAAGTAGCAAGATATGTGCTTAGAGGGTTCGGAGTTGGTAACGTGTAAGGCAGTCCACCTTTAACGCGCGTCAAGTCTTTGGCTGTGTAGAAGTGCGCATGCGCATCAATCCGTGGCGTTGCAATCGTCATGACCGGTCACTCATCAAAACCACGAGAAGGTATCCGGCCAAGTCCTCAATTGCCTCGCGACAGTTCGACGAATCGTGTCAAATGATCGCCATGCGCCATTCGCCGATCTACCTGACTAAGCGATATGCGCAAGGTCGCGAGATGAAATGGCAGTTAGGCTAGGTGCATCATTCGGAGGCAGGCAGCCACCATGCCCCGGAAGCTGCCAATGCGAGTCTGGGCCGTAGCCGCTTTGAAGGTGATCAGCCCCATGACTGACGGCCTGAATCCCGCGTCAGACGAGCGATCCCGGCTCTCCTCACGCAGTCATTTTTCCGGGTAGGCCATTTCTTACATGTCGAAGGCCGGCCGTCGCTCGGGCCGCTCAGCAAAGACACGATCATTCCAAAAGCCTCAGACCAAGCCGAAGATTGACAGTCCGACCCCGGCTGACCGTTCGCCATCGCACCATCAGCACCTCACCAATCACTGGATCCTTCGCGACCGCCATCTTGCATACCGGGAGCAAAGCGTCGGCAGGTCGCCATCTTGTTCGCTAAGGCCGACGACAAGTTATGGTCTCTTTGAAGTTCCAGGCGCGGATAGAAGCCACTCTGCTTTTTGCGCTTCATTGAGAGGTGGCTCGGCAAAAATGGACAGGGTGATACGTGGAATTTCTGCCTGAGATCGGCATGAGTGCCGGAACAGGAGAATCACGAATGAGCAGACGACCACGCCGGAACCACAGCCCGGCTTTCAAGGCGAAAGTTGCGCTTGCGGCGATCAAGGGAGAAAAGACGCTGGCCGAGCTGGCGCAGCAATATGATGTGCATGCGAACCAGATCACGGATTGGAGAAAGCAGCTTCTGGAAGGGGCCTCGAACGTGTTTGGCGCGGCGGAGAAATCGGAGCCGACGGTGGACATAAAGGCCCTCCATGCCAAGATCGGAGAGCTGACGCTGGCCAATGATTTTTTAGGCTCGGCGCTCGGCAAGGCCGGCTGGTCGGGGAGCGCAAGACGATGATCGACCGGGAACATGAACTGCCGATTGCCAAGCAGGCGGCCGAACTGGGGATCAGCCGCGGCAGCGTCTACTCCCTACCCAAGCCGACATCGGCGGCAGACCTGAAGCTGATGCGGCGCATCGACGAATTGCATCTGGATTACCCGTTCGCGGGCAGCCGCATGTTGCAGAAGCTTTTGAAGCGCGAAGGCTATGAGACGGGTCGCCTGCATGTGCGCACCTTGATGAAGCGCATGGATATCGAGGCGCTCTACCGCAAGCCGTATAGCGCGACAATCTGGGAGAGAAGCGCGCGACAATCTGGATGAGAATCTGGTGTCGCGGCGATGGTGATAATCTCGGCATTGATTGTCGCGCGCAAGAGGTTTTATCGGTTTGATTGTCGCGGCGCGTCAATCAGGAGCGACGTTTGCGGGCGTCGCATATGACGCCGGCCTGCCTGGCCCCCGCTTTCGCTCGATGGCCTCGCGCCGCCGATAGCTCTCGACATTCAGCTCGAAGATTGTGGCGTGATGGACGAGGCGATCCACCGCGGCGAGCGTCATGGCTGGATCGGGGAAGACCTTTCCCCATTCGCCGAAGGGCTGATTGGCGGTGATCAGCAGGGAACGCCGCTCGTAGCGGGCGCTGATGAGCTCGAACAGCACGCTCGTTTCGGCCTGGTCCTTGGTGACATAGGCGAGGTCGTCGAGGATCAGCAGGTGGAAGCGATCGAGCCGGTTGATCGCGGCCTCGAGGCCGAGTTCGCGGCGCGCGACCTGAAGCTTCTGGACGAGATCAGTGGTGCGGGTGAACATGACCCGCCATCCGGTCTCGATAAGGGCAAGTCCGATGGCCGAGGCGAGATGGCTCTTTCCGCCGCCGGGCGGGCCAAACAGAAGCAGGTTCGCTCCCTTCTCGAGCCAGCTGTCGCCGGCGGTGATGGCCATCACCTGGGCCTTGGAGATCATCGGAACGGCTTCGAACTCGAATGTGTCGAGGGTCTTGCCCGGCAGGAGGCGCGCCTCGGCGAGATGGCGTTCGATACGTCGCCGGTCGCGCTCAGCCAGTTCATGTTCAATGATCGCAGCCAGGAAGCGAGCGGCCGGCCAGCCTTCCTTGTCGGCCCGTTCGGCAAACTGCGGCCACATAACCTTGATGGCCGGCAGGCGCAGTTCGTTGAGGAGCAAGCCCAGCCTGGCGGAATCGACAGCGGGGTTCGTCTTCATGCCGCATCTCCTGTCAGGTTGGCGCCAAGCAGGGCTTCATAGGCGTTGAGCGGAGCAAGACGCACGACGACACTCGGCAGCCGGGCGGGATCCGGCGCGAACCGTTCCCGCAAAGCAGCCATATTGGGCAATCGCCGTGCCTGTAGCGAGGCGGTCAGTTGATCAGCCAGTTCGCTCTCGCAGCCGCGCTCGTGCGCCATGGCGAGAAGCTCGACCATGGTGCGGCAGGCCTGCCGCTCAGGCAGTCGCTCTATGAGCACGTCGAAGGTTCGCCGGTAGGCCTCGCGGGGGAAGAGCTGGTCACGATAGACGAGGTTGAGCAGCGCCATCGGCTTGCGGCGCAGCGAATGGATGACATGCCGATAATTGACGACCTGGTCGTGCTTGCCGTTTGAAGAGGCGCGCCCGCGCGGCAGCGTCATGAGCTGCGTGCCGCCGATGAAGATATCCAGCCGATCATCGAAGAGCCGCACTCTGAGGCGGTGGCCGATCAGGCGTGAGGGCACGGTGTAGAACACCTTGCGCAGCGTGAACCCGCCCGATGACGTTATGCGCACGGTGACCTCCTCGTAGTCGGAAGTGCGCCGGACGGGCAGTTCCTGGAGTTCGGCCCGCTCGATGTCGATGCGCTTGGAGTTGCGAGCATTCACGCGGCTGACGATCTCGTCGACAAAGCGACGGTAGGCTGCCAGGTCGTCGAAATCGCTCGATCCCCGCATCAGCAGCGCGTCATTGATCGCCCGCTTGAGATGGCCGTGCGGGCCTTCGACGGAGCCGTTCTCATGCGCGATGCCGCGATTGTTGCGGGAAGGGGTCATGCCGTAGTGGCCGCACAGTTCGTCGTAGCGGCGCGTCAGGTCCTCCCGGGCGTCCTTGTCCAGGTTGCGGAACGCCGCCGACAGGCTGTCGCTGCGATGCTCGCGGGGAGCCCCGCCGAGCGACCACAGCGCGTTCTGCAGGCCTTCCGCCAGAGCGACGAAACTCTCGCCACCGAGCACGACATGCGCATGCTCGAAGCCGGAATAGGCGAGCCGGAAATGGTAGAGCCGGTGATCGAGTGGCTGGCCCGCGATCGTGACGCCGGCGGCTGCCATGTCGGTGAAATCCGACAATCCCATGCGCCCGGGTACGTGAACCTGCCGGAAGATGACCTCCTGTTCCTCGCCATGGACGGCGCGCCAGGCTCGGACGCGACGCTCGATCGTGCGGCGAATGCCGGCTCCAAGCTCGGGATGACGCCGGATCATCTCGTCGAAGATGGCGATCGCCCGAATGCCCGGAGCTGCCCTCAGCATGGGCGCGACCTCGGCTTCGAAAATATCGGCGAGAGGGTCGGCACGGCGCCGTTGCCGCGGCGCCTTCTTTTGTGACGGCAGTCTCGAATCCTTCTCGATGCGATAGGCCGTGGCGATACTGATCGACGCCTTCGCCGCCGCGACGGCCGTCGTATTGGTCTGCCGGAACTTCATGAAAAGCCTCATATGGTGATCGGTTACGTGGCGGCCGGGCACAAAGCGATTCCTCCCCAACAGGAAAAACCACCGGCATACCCGGTCGACCGTGATCACCAGACGAACGCTCCCGAAAAGGAACGCGCCGCCGGCGGATTGAAACTCCGGTCGGGCTACGCCCTCCCTGCGTTCCAATCCGCCGGCATTCTCATCCTGATTGACGCTGCGCTCTCACGTTGATTGCCGCGCCGCAGCAAGCCGCGCACTTCGAAGCCGGGGGACGGGCACAAGATCTATCCGTATTTGCTGGGCAAGCTGGCGGTGACGCGGCCCAACCAGGTCTGGGCGACGGACCTGACCTATATCCCGATGGCCCGCGGCTTCTGCTACCTGGTTGCTGTCGTCGACTGGTTCACGCGCAAGGTACTGAGCTGGCGGCTGTCGATCACCATGGATGCGGCGTTTTGCATTGAAGCCCTCGAGGAGGCGCTGGCGACATACGGCAAGCCCGAGATCTTCAACTCCGATCAGGGCAGCCAGTTCACCAGCCATGACTTCACCAAGGTCCTGCTCGACCGGGAGATCAGGATCAGCATGGATGGCAAGGGCGCCTGGCGCGACAACGTCTTCGTCGAGCGTCTCTGGCGGTCGGTGAAATATGAGGAGGTCTATCTCAAGGCCTATGACAGCGTTCGCGAAGGGCGAGCGTCGATCGGAAAATATCTCGATTTCTACAATCGGGGACGCCCGCATTCCAGCCTTGACGGCAGAGCGCCAGATGAGGCCTACTTCACCCCGCTACCGCTTCCCGAGGCGGCCTAACCATAGGCAGTGTTCCACTTATAAATCGGGAATTCCTGTCCAAACAAACCGAGCCACCTCTTTTCAAAGAATTGCAGCAGCGTGTTCGGCGCTGCATAGCAACTGTACTGTGCAGACCGGGCCCGATCATGTCACCGCCGCAACGCTGCCTCGCTGACCGCGGCGTCCACGCGCACGTGCAAACCGCCGGCCAGGCCGATCTCAATCATGCCACGCTGTTCCGCCCCCGGTCGCTCCGGAAAGGAGGCAGCCGACCCGATGCTGACAACGTCGACGGGACCAATTCCGGCGAAGCCACCGACGTCGGCGTGCGCATGTGCCGGCGTCACGTGAACAACAGGTTCGCATTGATATCATGCCGCTGCGGCACGAGCGACATCGACGCCCCTGACTCACAGCTCTCGGCAACCAGCCGCTGCTTCTCTTCGAGAGTGGATGACTTGCGCCGGCGGGCGCGCCAGTATCGGCGAGGGTCAAGGGTCCGGTGTAGTTCCCATATCCTTTTGGTAGGTGGCTCGCGGAGCGAGCCAATTGAGAACATGTGCCCGTCCTGCCAGATCGCGGCTACCTTCAGCCACGCATCCATTCCACATGCACCCCGTCTACCTACTTGGCCTCGAGCACAGCGCTGAGAAATTGTCGGGTCCGCCCGTGCTGCGGATCGCCGAAGAGCTGGTCGGGCGGGCCTTGCTCGGCAATCTTGCCGCCGTAAAAGAAGCAGACGCGGTCGGAGAACTCCTTGGCAAAGGCCATCTGGTGCGTGACCATCAGCATTGTGAGGTCATGCTCTGTGCCGAGCTTACGGATAACGTTGAGCACCTCCCCGACGAGCTCTGGATCAAGCGCCGATGTAACCTCGTCGAACAGCATCACCTTGGGTCGCATGGCCAGCGCCCGAGCGATCGCCACGCGCTGCTTTTGGCCGCCGGAGAGCTGGATCGGGAAATGGTTCTTCTTGTCGCTGAGCCCGACCATATCGAGCAGCTCTGCCGCTCGGGTCTCAGCCTCCTGTCTGGACAGCCCGAGCACCGAGATCGGCGCCTCCATGCAGTTCTGCAGGGCGGTCATGTGCGGGAACAGGTTGAAGTGCTGGAACACCATGCCAATTTTGCCGCGCACACGCCGCAAATGACGCTCATTCGCCGGCACCATCTGGCCGTTCTTCCGCATGTGCGTGAGCGGCTCCCCGTCTACCCAAATCACCCCCTCATTAATGCGCTCCAGCGTCATCAGCATGCGCAGCACGGTGGTTTTGCCCGAACCGGAGGGACCGATGATGCACACCTTCTCGTTGCGGGCAATGTCGAGATTGAGTTCATCCAGCACGCTAAGCGTGCCGTAGCGCTTTGCGACGTTCTCAAAACGGACCATAGGTTCGCTCATGACTTTCTCGGTGCGCGCGATGCCTAATTTGAGTTCCTCCAGCACGCTACAGCGCTTAGTGAGGTTCTCCAAGCCAACTGTGGCTTCGCTCATGGCGGACCTCCTACTGGAGATGGTAGCGACGGTTGAGCCAGAAGCTCACCGACTGCACGATTGCGGAAGCGGCCAAACTGAACACGAGGTAGAACAGGCCGGCCATGGTGATCGCCTCGACGTAGCGATAATTGTCACTTCCGAAATTCTTCGCCTGTTGCAGCATCTCGAGGATTGCGATGGCGGCCAGGATCGGTGTGTCCTTGAACATGCCGATGAAGTAGTTGCCGAGGCCGGGCACGATGGGCGGGATCGCCTGCGGAAGGATGATGGCGCGCCAGCTCCGCGCCGGCGACAGGTTGAGCGCTGTGCAGGCCTCCCATTGGCCCCCTTCCACATTCTCTATCCCGCCGCGGTAGCACTCCGAGCAATAGGCGGCATAATGTATGCCCAGCACGCCGATGCCAACTGTCCAGGCAGGGATGACGATGCCGAACTGAGGTCCGACGAAATAAACGAAGAACACCTGCAACAGCAGCGGCGTGGAGCGGATGAACTCCACGATCTCCGCCATCGCTGTGGAGATGTAGCGGTTCGGCGACTGGCGGATCAGCGCGAAGACTAGGCCCAGCACCAGCGCGATCGCGAAGCCGAGCAGCGTGGCCTCAACTGTGACAATCGCGCCCCGATAGAGATACGGGAACGCCTGCCAGACATAGGACCAGTCCCAAAGGCTCACGCCTGTGCCTCCCGCACAAAGCCCCGCGAGAAGCGGCGTTCCAGCCAACGCACCAAGGGCGTGATGAGGGCGCGCGCGATGACGTAATAGCCGAACAGCGCCACCGCGAAGAATAGCAGATAGTTACCGGTGGCGTCGGCAGCAAGCTTGGAGGCGGTGGTGAGTTCTGTAATGGTGATGAAGAAGATAAGCGAGGTACTCTTGAGCAGATCGATGAGCAGGTTGCCCCAGGCAGGCAGCATGGCGCGGATCGCCTGGGGCAAGAAGATACGCCGCATCGCGGTCAGCCGCGGCAAGTTGAGCGCGATGCTGGCTTCATACTGGCCGCGGTCGACGCCCTGGATGGCAGCGCGGACCAGCTCGGCACCGTAACCGGACACGTTCATGCCGATACCGAAGATCGCGACGGTCCAGGGTGATAACGCGACCCCGAAGATAGGCAACACAAAGAACCACCAGTAGACCTGCACCAGCATCGATGTCCCGCGGAAGAATTCGATATAGGCGACGCCAAACCAGCGCAGCGGCCAAAGGGGCGAGATCCGGATCAGGCCAACGATCAGCCCTAGGGCGATCGCCACCAGCGATGACGCGAGGGTCACTACGAGGGTGACTATGACGCCCTTGGCGAGCGCTGCAACGCTGAAGCCGAGCGCTAACTCGTTCATCATGTCCCCCCCTCGCTGAGCGCCCCCGGCCAGGCCCGGGAAGGCGGTGAGGCGTATGAATAGCAGTTCCCCGCCTGGCATCAATGCTCGCACAGCTCGGCAGTCGTCTTGCCGTCCGGCAGGTTGGCTTTAGTATAGCCGTATTTGCCGACTGACCCCATCATCTCGTCCGAACCGATATAGTCTTTCAGTACGGCGTTGAAGGCATCTACCTCCGCCTGCTGGTTCGGCAGGAACGCGAGGCCCGAATAATAGTTGTTACCGGCCGGGACCAGCGCGACACTTTCGTCTTTGTCAGTGAACTCCTTCATGGTGAAGTAGGCGCCCGAACCCGCGGCGGCACGGCCGGACTTCACCGCCTGCAGGATTTCCGCCGGGCCGGCGACCTGCATGATCTTGTCGTCGGGGACGCCGAGTTTGCGCATGAGCGCGATTTCGCTGTAACCCGCGCCGGTGACGAAGGTGAGGCTCTTGTCGTGTACATCCTGATAGGAGTGAAGGTTTTCCGGATTGCCAGCCGGAACAATCAGCGCGTCAGTGGCCTTGACAATCGGGTCGGTGAACAGCACGTTCCGGCAGCGCTCCGGCAGGATGTACATGCCGCCCGTGATGATGTCGAAGCGACCCGCCTGCAGGCCCGGAATGAGCGAGCCCCATTCGGTCACGACCGGCTCGACCTTAGTCGTGCCCAGTTTCTTCAGCATGTCGGTCGTCATCGCATTGACGAAGCCGAGCGGCTCGTTGTTCTCGCCGGGATAGGCCCAGGGAACCTCGTTGGAGAAGCCGACTCGGATCGTCTCTCCGTTCTTGATCTTCTCCAGCAGCGACTGCGCCGAAGCCGAACCGGCAAATGAGGCGAGTGCCATCGCTGCTACTCCGAGCGCGGCAATTCCTCTCAGGATTGCGCGTCTCCGCGCCCGATGTTTCCACTTATCCATCTAAAGTTCCTCCCGGCTCACGTTTTTGTTTCACTAGTCCACCAAAAATATGCGAGACGACGTTCACATTATCCATGCGTTCACATGAAACACGATCCAGCAGTTATACGGAGTTCAAAGGCACCTCTATCCTTGGGCCTGCCAGCTCATTTTTGATGCCGACCTTTCAGGTGGCCGCTTCATAAAGGTAGCAGCCCAAATCGGCCGCTTTGCACGAACCAATACCTCTGAACGCAGGAAATCGGCGTATTCTGGCTGCATTCGAATCAAACCGACGATTAACGGGCGAGGGGTTGCATTCTGCGGTCCAACTGCCCGAACCCTCAACGAGCTCAGCCTCCGGGTCGAATGCTTCCGATCTCGCACAGCAACTGTGGAAGCCAAGCCCGGTACCGGATCCGATGCTAGCGCCTGCCAGTGTCTGGCAGGCCACATCGGCGGAGATCAGCTCATCCCCTTTTTGGGGGAGCTATGCACGGCGCCTTGAAGCCGTCGAGAAAGGCGGTCAGATTAGAGGCGATCCTAGACGCTTTCGCGCTGGGGCGACGGCGCATCAAGATGGATCGGTCGCCGCGGAGGACTGCAGGACGGTTCGGCTGTAAACCGAGATATGGCGTTTGGACCCTTCGGTGAACGCACATCTTGCCCAATCTCCCCAACGCTCCACTAGCGCCAGCCCTACGCATTCAGCCATGGTATCGAGTTCCTGGTGATAGATGTAACGAACGCGATAGGGCAAACGTCTGACCGATGTACCTGAAAACCACAGGAGGGTTGAAACCAAGTTCTGGTTCAGTGGGTCGTGTACCTGTGCATCGAGAATCGTATTCTCATGGTCTACGAGCGGCGTAGTAGTTTTTTGCCCGCTGACGAACCCATCCAATGCTGGCACCTCCGTCTCTATAACTAAAATTCCGTCGTCAGCTAGCGTCGCCACGGCAGATCGGAGGCAACTTATTTGCTCTTCGCGCGTGAAGAGTACTGTTAACGTGTTGTAAACACAATACACGAGATTATAGCGCCGTTCCGATTTGAACTCAGCAATGTTTCCTTTCCACGCGTTGACAAGATCGGTACGCTTCTCGAGAAGTTTCAACATACTGTTGGAAGCGTCGATACCTTCGACTCTAACGCCGCGCTCGCTTAGCGGCACTGCCACGCGACCGTCCCCGATACCAAGTTCTAGAGCACTTCCTCCGCTACAATATCTCTCAAGAAAGGCCGCAGTCTGAGCTGCTTCGATGACCTTTCCGCGGATTCTGGTAAACTTTTCATAGATTAGTGCCCAATTCTCGTCGTATTCGAAGTCGTCAGACATCGTATTCTCCTAGTTTGTAAATTATTTGATCCACTTCCTGGCGCCAAATATATTGCTGGCAGTATGCTACAGCTTATACTTAAGCATGCAATAGAAAGTCATTCTACGTAGTTGAAGGGTGGAAAGTCATTCCGGATTAATCACCACGCGCCGTTCGACGTAGCGAGGTAAGAGAGCGCGTCCCCGCAACCATGCGCAGCCTTGTGCATCGAGCCGTTCCGCCTCGCGTCAACTGGCCGAAGTTGGTCAAGCTCTCCAGCGAAATCATTGGCATACATATAACGGCTCCGTGTTGGGCGACTCTCAACACAAAAGAGCAAGAGCCATGCCGACTTTTAATAGTTGTTTGTATTCAGAGGTTTGACTTTTCTGTGCCCGATTCAGTCTGTTCGCTAGCGACACCATTTGGTCAGGATTCCGACAGTGGACAAGCGAATTGCGTCGCGACAGCGGTCCCGTCCACGCACCCAAGGCTGCGGCGGCTATCATCGAGCGGCGCCCTGTGTGGATCGCGGTCCACCTTGAACAGCGGATTGTACCGGCCACGAGCATCGGTCCTTCAGAATGCCGCCAAAGGTCTTCAGATGGTGCAACCGCCAGCACCCTTCCTCGGCCCGGATCGTGAGACGGTGGACCGCGAAGGCATAGCGGAACTCGTAGGTCGGGCGCCTACCCCTCCGCAGCGCTGCTCGATGAGGAGCTGGCGCCGATCGTCAATGTAGCTCCGCAACTCTCTCACAAGGTCGTCGCGCATGGGCACGATCCGTATGCGCCCGCTTGCTGGCGCGGACCGTCAAGATGCAGCGTTCAAGATCGACATCGGCCATCTTGGGTCGCACGGCTTCCTCAAGCCGCAGGCCGGTGCAATGGAGCACAAGAACAAGCCTACGCAGCATCGAGGCCACATGAAGTGCCCCTGATACGCCGAGGCGACAGCAAGGATTCGGCGGATCTCGTCCTGGGTGAAAATATGGAAAAAAGGTCGACTCAATTACCGGCGGCCAGCTGTGCTCGGGCACATAGCTGATCGGATCGCGTCGCCGGCGGGAAGACAGAGCTGGCGAATGACGCCGAACTCGTTGGCGAGCGTGACGGCTTGCGGGGGCGCCGCCCAAAGGGCGCTGAATGGCCTCGGCCCAGCGGGATCGAGCCTTCTTAGCCCCAATGATGACACGAGGAAGCAGAGGAAACGGTCGATCTCGAACGCATCACGGCTGTAGGGATGCCCCTTGTCGCGTTTGAACTGCCGAAAGCTCTCCGCCTCGCTCTCCAGTTCGGAAAGGGTGACGATGGTGATCACGCCGGCATCGGCAATGCGACATCACGCAACGTCTCCGCTGCGATCCGCACATGGGCAGAAAGTGATCTGGATCGCGGTGCCCGAGAAACTCGGACGCTACACGCGGCGGGGTGCCGAGATCGATCTGGCGTGCCGCGTGGGAATGGCTCAGAACGTGGCTGCCGAGGGACGGTGCCGAAATCCCCCCAGCTCTTGATGATGGCGTAACGCGCTTGAAGCGGCCATGGGCCGAACGGCACATGCATCTGCACGAACAAGGCCGGGTGGGTGTCTCCATGGGGTGTCCCGCGCTGATAGCACGCCACGGCCTTGGCGACGGCCGGCAGGAGCGGCAGGGTGAAGGCTATCCCTGTCTTTGGACGGACGACCGACAATGTGTCGGCTTCCCAATCGACGTCGTCGAACCGCAAGCGTATAGTCTCGCTCCAAGGCCGTAGGTGTTCATCATCAACAGGAGCGCGTAATCGCGCAGACCCATTGGTGTCGACCGATCCACGGCCTTCAGCAGCCGCTGCACATCCTCCCAGGCGATGCGCTTCATACGGTCACCTGCGGATTGCCGCAATGCCGCGCAGGTATTCGGCCTAAGGCGTTGCTGGCCGCTTTGCCGGCCGTGGCGACCGCCAATCCGGCAACTCCGTGCGGTGATAGATTCGGTTGAGCGACTGCAGAGCGTTCCGGAAAAGCCCCAGCGACTGCGGCTCGAGATTCCATCGCTGCGCATACCGACCTGTGAAGCAATTTTCGCGTTCGCGGGGTGAGCTCTTCGCGCTCGACCAGCCGTGTTCGGCGCAATAGGCACGAAACAGCTGATCCTGCTCATGTAGACAAGCGCCGCGCCAGGGCTCAGGCGGCGGTCGGCGCGCCAGAGACGGATAGTTGTACTCGGCGGTGGGCGTGGGTTCGGTCCGCATGGACATCATCTGGTAACTCTTTGTTGCAAAACCAGTTTCTCAGATTCTCGGGGTCGATGCACTTCTTTTGGTGAGATATTCAGGCTGGTCGACCACGACCTTGCAGATTGTCGGAATCCGCAAACAAATTGTGCCATTACAAACAGACGGAATCGGACGCAAATATCCAATTTATTGAACTAAAAGCGCTTTTCAATTTGGCATAACGCTTGCGCTCTGAACTTCGCTCAATTGTCTGTGATGGTTATTTCGCTTGATGGTCTGATCACTTGCGTCGTCCTGCTATCAAAGTTGCCGGCAACGGAACGATTTGTGGAGACGTTGCCCGCGAGGGGGCGTCTCCTGTATTGGCGGTGTGAGTGCGTTCACTGCATTTTTGCGCTCAGGTTCAGGGCTCGTGCCGTCCTGCGACCTTCCCCAGAGTGCTTGATCAAGTTGGTATAGCAAACCTTAGACTGTGGATGGCAAGCAGCTTGTTAGCTTTAGTTGTACGCAAAAGCAGTTATAAAACAGTGAGCATTGACTGGTATTACCTAATTATCTATGAGCAAAATCCGTCAATAAATTTCGATACTGCAAAAGGATCTTGTCTGTGAGATACATGACTGAGCGTTTCAGTTGGGCTAATAAGAATATCTCAATCTCACGCACATGAAAATAGACAACGCACCAAAAGGAAAAGTGATATGCAAGATAAGCATATATATTACGATAAATTTTCTTCAATCTATGAAGAATATACCGGCATGTTAGGGAAAGTCGCTGAGGCAGATGATACAGCCACCTTTCTTGAGCGACTCTCTCACGGAGGGAGCGCTCTTGAACTTGGTATTGGCAGCGGGCGCGTGGCGGTGCCGTTGAGTGAGCGCGGCGTCAAGGTCGAAGGTATGGATAACTCGGACAGAATGTTAAAACTTCTCGCCACGCGGACGGATCTGATCAAGGCTTGGAAGGCGAACATTGCCAATTTCAGCTTAGAGCAACGTTACGATCTGGTCTATTGTATCTACGACACGTTCATGCTGCTCCTAAAACGCGAAGAGCAAATAGCTTGCCTCCGATCTGCTGCTGAGGCGATAGATGAAGGGGGAGTTTTGGTGATAGAAGTGCGTGTGCCAGCCTTAGATGGTTTCGTCAACGGCCAGAAAATTACTACTGCGCTCGTGGATCACGAGAATACATTCGTCAATGCGGAAATCCACGATCCACTAAACCAGAACCTGATTTTAAGCTTTCTCTGGTTTTCCGGTACATCGGTCAGACGCTTCCCCGAGCGCGTTCGTTACGTTTATCACCAGGAGCTCGATACAATGGCCGAATGCGTGGGGCTGGAGCTAGCTGAGCGTTGGGGAGATTGGACGAAAGGTGTGTTCACCGCTGGCTCCAAACGTCATATCTCGGTTTATCGCCGAATTAAGCGATAGTCCGCTTTTGAGATCCACCTATCGAGCACTTTTGATGGGCGCCCCGTTGCTGCAACCCTCCGCAAAGGACTGAATGCACGGACTCTAAGAGCATCGGCTTTATGGAGCAACCCTTGGAAGCTCGGGTACAATGCCGGCACCTCCTCGGCTGGCGCTGGCGCTGCGGCGGCGGCAGGTTTCGGGCCGTTGCACCAAGGCGGTGACGGAGCGGGCTCAATCCGCATGCCTGCGCACTTCTGTGGGGTGTTTGGACTAAAACCCAGCTTCGGGCGTGTGCCCTACTCTCCACTCGGCGTCGATGATTTCAGTGCCCATGTCGGACCGATAACGCGCACCGTTGCAGACAGCGCTCTCATGCTTCAGGTGATAGCCGGTCCGCACTTCCTGGACCATACGACGCTTGAGGCGGGACCTGCCAACTATCTCGCGCGACTGCACGACGGCGTAAATGGCAAGCGTGCGTATTCCGACGAAGCCGGCCATCGATTCCGATTTGAAGCCGGCCAGTCATTCCGATTTCATTCCGGCCGGTGTTCCGATTTGAAGCCGGCCATTTTTCGGACTGATCCTGGGTCTCGTTGATGTTTGGATTGGGTTTCGTTTCAGGTCAAGCTTGCGCTGTTTCAGAGGCTCTTGGCGAGCGCTGTTTTCGCATGCTTTCACCGGTGAGATCGATGCGATAGGCGTTGTGAACGAGGCGGTCCAGGATGGCATCGGCCAGAGTTGGGTTTGCAATGATCTCGTACCAGCGATCCAGGGGCAGCTGGCTGGTGACGATTGTCGATCGGCGTTCGTAGCGGTCTTCAATGATCTCAAGCACATCACGCCGCTGGTCATCATTGAGTTTTTCGGGTCCCCAGTCATCGAGAATGAGAAGGTCGGTTTTGGCGAGTTGCTTGAGGATCCGGCCATAACGTCCGTCGCCTCTCGCGAGGGCAAGCGTGGCGAACAGGCGGGGAACGCGGTGATAGGCGACGGAGAAATCCTCTCGGCAAGCTTTGTGGCCAAGCGCACAGGCCAGCCAGCTCTTGCCGACGCCCGCCGGCCCGGTGATGAGAAGACTGTGATGCTTTCTGATCCAGTCGCAGCCGGCGAGCGCCATGAACAGATTGCGATCAAGACCGCGTGCGGCACGAAAGTCGGCATCCTCGATCTGTGCGTCATGGCGAAGTTTTGCAGCCCTGGCGCGGGCTTCGAAACGCTTCTGGCGGCGCATGGTAGCCTCGCGCTCGAGCAGCATGGCAAGCCATTCGCCATGCTCGAGGCCGCGTGCTTCGGATTGTGCGTCGAGCTCCTGGAAGGCGGTGGCCATGCCATGAAGGCCGAGTTCGCGCAGCATGTCGATGGTCGGATGGATGAGCATTGGTATGTCTCCTCAATGGAAGTAATCGGGGCCACGCAGATTGGCGTGATCGACGATGGCGGTCGGTTCGGTGGAATGCCTTGCGGCCTTGTGATTGGCGATAAGCGAGGCGATGCTCTTGCAGTTCAGCCCACCGATCTCGACAGCGCGGGCTGACACGGCTTCGGCGCGGTCGCGTGTGATATCGCGAAACAGGCGAAGGACACCCAGGCATGTCCGAAAGCCTTGTTCAGGATGTGGGCGGCTGGCGAGGATTGCGACAACCAAGCCTTCCGTCTCGGGCCCGACGGATGCGGCCCAGCGACGGAAACGATCCGGCGTCCACTCGGCATATCGCCGGTGGGAGCTGGGCATATGATCCGGATCCGTCCCATGACGAGGGCCGCCATAGCGGCGCTGATGGACGGCAATGCGCTTGCCGCGGTGGAAGATCTCGATGGTGCGTGCCGTTGCTCTCAGATCGACTTGCTGGCGAATGAGGCTGTGCGGCACGGAATAAAAGAAGGTCTTGAACTCGACGTGGTAATCCGTCGAGACGCGGGCCAAACGCCACTCGGCGAATTCGTAGTCTTTGCTCGGAAGGCTTGCGAGCGCAGCACGCTCGACGCTCTCAAACAATTGCCGGCGACTGACGCCCAGCCGACGCATGACGTGATCATTGATGCGATCGAGTGCCTGGCGAATGGCGGCATTGGCCTCGGCCAGCGAGAAGAAGGTCTGGTTGCGCAGCCGCCCCAGAATGCATGACTGGGCGAAACGCACGCCGTTCTCGACTTTCGATTTGTCCTTCGGCCGTCGCGGCCGTGCCGGAAGAACGCCGACGCCATAATGGGATGCCATCATGCCGTAGCTGCGATTGATCTCGGGATCGTAGAAGCTGGCGCGGCTGACACCCGACTTCAGATTGTCGGGGACGATCAGTCGGGGAACGCCATCAAAAAAACGAAACATCCTGACGTGCGAACCAATCCAATCAGGTAGTGTCTGGGTCCAGGTTGCTTCGGCATAGGTGAAGCTGGACGCTCCCAAGACCGCCACAAAGATCTCCGCCTCACGGAGCTCGCCGGTGTCTCGATCAACGATCGGGATCTTCTTGCCGGAATAGTCGACGAAGACCTTGTCGCCGGCGGCGTGTTCCTGGCGCATCGTCGGCGAAAGCCGCTGTTCGAAGCTGCGAAAGAGCTCGCAGAACCGGCTGTAGCCATATCCGTCGGGATGACTTCCTCGATACTCTTCCCACAAGATGAGGAGCGTGACGCCCGGCTTCTTGAGCTCGACGGCAAGATCGGCCCAGTTCGGCTCTGCGCGCCGCCGCGTGCCCTGTTTGACGCCATTGCGAGCGAAGAGTTTGTTCTCAAGCGCGTCATCGGTCAGCTCGCCTGGCAGGGGCCAGCTCAACCCGATTGCCGCTGCGCGCCGCAGATTATCCTGCACCGTACTGCGTGCTATTCCCAGCACGACCGCAATCTCGCGGGAGCTGGTCCCGCTTCCGGCAAGCCGAAGCATTTGTCTCAACTGTCTCATGGTCAGCCTTCTCTTTGCCGGCATCAAAATGTCCTCGTTCATCGCGAGGTAATTGCTGCCAAAGTTGCTGACCCAGGAGGTAATCTTCAGTGCCGAAAACCGGCCGGTCTTTGGTTGGAATGGTGGCCGGCTTCATACCGGAATGGTGGCCGGTGTTTGATCGGAATGGCGGCCGGCTTCACGTCGGAATCCGCAGCAAGCGGATTGCCTACAGCCCGAATTTAGGCGTCGCCCGCGTCGATCCTGAAGTCGCGTCGCTCGTGAAGGCCGCCGCCGCGCGATGCCAGATCACTGGCCTACGCATCCATGGGACTGGATTATGTGGGCGGAGTTCAGCTATCCGTTCAACATGTCCTGGAACCCGGCCGCAAGCGTGCCATGCGGATTTACCCAGAGTGAGCTTCCTGTCGGTCTCCAGATCGTTGGCAAGCGCTTCGATGATCTTGGTGTCTTGCAGGCCTCTGCAGCCTTCGAAAGGCTGAACCCATGGGCCAACAAGCGCCCGGAACTCTGACCAGCGAATCAACCGCACGTGTGAGCAACACCGTTGCCGTGTTTGGAACGCGCCTCGCGGAACCATCTTGGCCAGCGACACCAGATCGCGTCGAAAGCCGGACATATGACCACAGGCGAAGCGAAATACATCAACTTCAACTCCTGTAGTAAATGGACCTGCCCTCTGGAGAAGGTGGTATCTCGCACGTCTCAACTGCGATGAAGGAGGAGGGTCATGCAGGTCGTTCGGGTAGGTCTAGAGATCTGACGAAAAATATCCCTTTCCAGTTCATGGGTCAACGCGAGCGGCAACGTCGTCGTCTGCGGAAGACGCTGCGGCGGGATTGCGTGCCCCGCTTCTTCGCCGCCGCGATCCACGATCTGCGCGATCCAGCGCGGGTGACGCACGCCATGGCCGACATTCTGCGCGCCCGCATCTTTGCGATCGCCTGCGGCTACGAGGATGCCAACGATCTCGACCTGCTGCGCAGTGATCCGGCTTTCGGGCTCGCCTGCGGGCGGCTGCCCGACAGCGGGCTGGATCTGTGCTCGCAGCCGACATGCTCGCGGGTGGAGAACCTGCCGGACCTGCGCACCGTCATCCGGCTCGGCTGGGTGCTGGTCGATCTCTGGCTGTCGAGCTATGCCGCGCCACCCGCAAGCATCACTCTCACATCGACGACACGGTTGATGTCGTTCACGGCCATCAGCAGCTCTCGCTCTTCAATGCCATTTACGACGAGCGCTACTTCCTGCCGATCCCCATCCAGGACGCCGCGACAGGACGCCCGGTCGCCATGATCCTGCGTCCTGGCAAGACCCCGACGGGCAAGGAGATCCGCGGCCATCTGCGTCCTGATCCGCGGCGATGGCCACTATGGCCGGGCGGAAGTCATGGTCTGGTGCGAGGACAATGCGATCGACTACGTCTTTGGCCTGCCCGGCAACACGGTTCTCCAGCGTCTCGTTGATGAAGCCGCCGACGACATCCGCACCCGCCGCGCGCTCGAGCAGAAGCCGGTGCTGCGCGGTTACGCCGAAACGATACAAGCCGAAATCCCGGAAGACGGAACGTCGCGTCTGCGCCCGCTCAAGGCAACCTCGATGGGCCTCGACGTCCGCTTCGTCGTCACCAATCTCGACAAAGGCTCCGCCGCGCATGTCTACGACGTGATCTACAAGACCCAGCGCACCAGCTGCCGCTCACCGATTGCCAACCAAGTGCGCCTCGTCTTGCACACCGCCGCTGATGCTCGCCCTACGCGAGGCGGTGTCCGGAGCCCATCATCTCAGCAACGCCGAGTTCGCCACACTGCGGCTCAGGCTCCTTAAGCTCGGCGCCCGCGTCATCGAAACCATCTCGCGCATCCGCCTGGCCTTCGCCGCCACCTGTCCCGAGGCCAGCCTGTTCCGAGCGATGACCCTCAACCTGCAGCCAGGAGGACCATGAGCGCCGGGGCATCAAAGCCCCCCGCTTAACCAACACCTTCCACCCTCCAGCGCGTTCCACAAGTCCAGCCTCAGCCGCGGTGAAAAGGACGCCTCACGCCTCCACGTCCGCGCGCTTCGTGGCAAAGGAACCAAGCCGCTCGCGAATAAGACGGGCTAGACCGCATGCCTGAGGTAGGGCGACCCGTTTCACAGTATGCAGGTTATCGAGGGTCGCGCTGGATGTCCCGGCGCCGAGCCTTGCGGTGGAGACGGACCCAGGGACGAGCATGACAGCTACGTCGGTTTGATGTTCACAAAGAGACGATCTCGGTCGCTCTGGCAGTTGGAAGCAGGCGCGGAGACGTTCGCGAACACGGACAGATATCGAATGCGCCTGCGGCCCTGAGGCGACTTTGAGCAAGCTCTCTCTGCCGGGAGCCGTGCTCCGGTTCTGGTATGAGTCCCGACCGTGTGCTACGGCATTCAGCGGCAACTGACCGCGGCGGGGCACGGCTGTCTGGTGGTCGCGCCGTCGCTGATCCCTCGCAAGCCGGAGACCGGATCAAGACGGACCGTCGGAACGCCATCAATCCGGCGAAGCTGCATCCCGCCAGCAGCTCTCCGGATTTCTGTTGCATTCCACAATCGTCCCGCCTGGACGCAAATGCATCGCGGCTGGCTGGCTGGGCTACGCTTCGAGCAGCCCGCCCCCACATCGTCCTGGAAGACTGTATGTCAACGATCAGAGCCGCGGCGGCCCGTCGTGATCGGCTGACGGCACAGATCGAGACCATGCTCGAGGAGTGGGTGTTGGCGCCGATGGTCCACGCTCTGCACGCGCTTCGAGGAATGGCCCTTGTGACGGCCCCGACCGTGATCGCGGAACTCGGCGACGTCACGCGCTTTGAGAACCGCCGGCAGCTCTTGGCCTATCTCGGTCTGGTCCCCTTGGAACATTCCAGCGGTGGAACTAGGCGTCAGGGCGGCGTAACGAAAGCAGGCAACGCCCGGCGAACGCTGGTCGTGGCGCCTGGAGCTATCGGTTCCCTGCAAGGATCAGCCGTGAACAGTTGCTCCGACAAGAGGGGTTGCCCAAGCTGATCCGCACGTGCGGCCGATCAGAGCCGGCAGCCGGCCACATCGTGGCTACGGCGATCGCTCGCGAACTGGCCGGCTTCGTCTGGGCTATTGCGACCTGAACTTCGCTGGTGGCATACCGCCCGCCCTTCGGAACCATCTGGTTCCTACAGCCTGCTCACGCCGGCTTCGAGCGCAGCATCTTCCAGCCCCGTCGCAATTGCCGGCCAGAATCTATTCTGTCCATCGCTCCCGCCACCGGCGGCCGTGGCGCTCGTCCAGACCGCGCCGATCGCCGCTTTCCAATGCTCATCGCGAGCCCGTGGCGGAGGCCGGCGTCGAGCCCTCGGTGGGAAGCGCCGGCGAAACCTGCGACAAGGGCCTCGCCGAGACGATCAACGGTGTCTACAAGCCTGAGGTGATCCATCGACGCGGACCATGGCGCTCGTTCGAGGCCCCGAGTTCGCGACGCTGGAATGGGTCGACTGGTTCACCGATCGCCGGCTGCTGGAGCCCATCGGCAACGTCCCGCCGGCCGAAGCCGAGGAACGCGATTTAGCACATGAGCGCGTTTGTTGATGTCATCGGTTGTAAGATGATCCGGCGCACCCTCTCGGGATAGGCGAATGCTACGACGCATTGCAGGTGGCTCCCCCCAGCCCTGGGTCATGGGCAGACATTGCTAACCTCAGTTGCCGGCGTCGTTCCCTCACTCGTTGTGCCTCCAATTCGCCATTGCTCTAATCTCAGGCGTTCTATTTGGCAATTGGCATTCTCATCGCGTGGCCAGCAACTCGCCAATAATCCTTACGGTCAATCCAGTGGTTGCAACATTTTATTAACATAAATTTACGATACATTCACGAACGCAAATCACTGAGACTGTTAAGTTAAATGCAGACGGACTTTAGTGACGGCCGATTCCGCTCTGAAATCGGTACAATTATTCAGCAATCAACGTTTGAGGCAAGATCCATGGCAATAAGAACTATCATAATGATTGAAAGTGCAAGTAATACCCTGCGATACGCTCAAGCGGCCCGGCGTCTTGCTCTTCACTCAATTGTCCTATCGGCTGATCCTTCCAGGTACGAGGATCTTGCAGCGGAAGAGGGTGCAGCCATTCGGGTAGATACAGACGATCTTGATGCGCTGATCCGCGAATGTTCCCGGTTACGTGAGACCTATGATATTGCTGGCATTACGTCTGCCAATGAGTCGGCTTATGCGACAGTTGGCACGCTATGCCGGCATTTCGATCTACCGGGACCAAATCCCTCATCGATTGAGCAGTGTTGCGACAAATTCACTCAACGCCAGCTCCTCACAGAAGCCGGCGTTCCGGTGCCTGCTTATCGCCTGGCAGCGACCGCGATGGATATAGAAAGCGCTGCCGCAGAAATCGGCCTGCCGGTGGTCGTCAAGCCAGCGGTAGGTACTGGCAGCGTCGGTGTCCGATTGTGCCGCAGCCGCAATGAGTTGTCCGAACATATGGCTTATCTATTGGGCGAGAGCCACATTTGGCGGTCCTCGCCAAGGATATTGGTCGAAGAATTCGCACAGGGCCCGCAGTATTGCGCTGAGATGATGGGCAATGATCTCGTTTGGATCGGCTCCGGTGATTACGGCCCACCACCGCACTTCGTCTACCATGAGTGGAGCTATCCGGCGCTGCTGACCGATGACGAGCAAAAACGTATCGCCGATGCTTCGCTGAGCTGTTTGGCAGCTCTTGGACTTGGCTGGGGTCCCACAAACATTGAACTCCGTTGGACGAAGAGTGGCCCGGTCGTTATCGAAGTAAATCCGCGACTTGCGGGATCGCCTACTCCACAACTGGTCGAACTGGCTTACGGTATCGATCTGATCACCGAGCACATTAAGCTTGTTATCGGCGATGAATGCAATTTACGCAAAAGGCATTCCCACTCTGCGGCCGCGCGGTTCCTAGTTGCAGATCGCGATGGCATCCTCGATTGGATCGATGGTGACCAAGCTGCTAATATACCGGGTGTAACCGAAGTCAAATTCTTTGTTAAGCCAAAGACGCTGATCACCAGGAAAGGCGATTGTCGAGACTGCATGGGATATATCATCGCTGCTTCAGCCACCCGTACTCAGACCGACGCAATACTTCAACGTGCCATCGACTTGATTGATTGGTCCATTACACCATTTCCGACATATGGAGAATAAGAACAATGTACCTGTCGGTGTCGGTGCTGCTGAGCCAGGTACGAGATGATCGTTGCCAAAGATCCATTCAATAAGAGAATGAGAGAGATATTGCAGAAATGGCCAATGCATTGGATCGAATTGACCGGAAGATACTCAACGCCGTGCAGAGAAACAACCGTCTTACTACAAAAGAACTTGCCCGAATTGCTGGCCAGTCAGCCCACGCTTGTCAGCGGCGCTTAAAACGACTTCGTGATGCCGGTGTCATTGAGGCTGACGTAGCCATAATTTCGCCGGAAGCCGTCGGCCGGCCAATGCTCATGCTGGTGTATATCAGTGTCCAGCGTGATCGCTCAGATATCATTGATCGTTTCAAGCGAGCCATTCGACGGACGCCCGAGATTATGAACGCATATTATGTGACAGGTATAGCAGATTTCGTTCTTATGATCTCCGTACGCGGGATGGAGGAGTACGAGGCATTCGCTCGTCGCTTTTTTTACGAGAATGCCGACATCAAAGAATTTAGCACAATGGTCGTCATGGATCGCACTAAGGTACCCTTTGCTGTGCCAGTTGGCGAGTAGGGTTATGCTAACCAGGCGGTTCCCTCGAATGCCAGCAGGAGGGTCGCACCAAGGAAACGTAGCAGAAGGTGAGCGTCGCCCGCGCGGGTGCCCGAATCGATGTGGCCACGGAGACCAGACCAGTTCGTCAGGAGTGATCAATCGCTGCTATGACCTGATCACGTCTTCGGGTTCAGGCCGTAGCGGGCGGCAAGGGACCGGGTGCTCTCTTGCGACGCTTGGAACTCGGCTCGAAGACACGGCGTCGTGGGACTGTCAGGAATTCCGTGTGCGGGCGCTGCCGTGAAGAACACTTGCCATAGCGCATCCTCCTCCTGCCGACTCACGATCAATGGTACACCATCACATTCCGGGACTACACACCTAACTCGGTCACTGGACTGGTCACCCTGCCAGGCTCGCGCGCGATTTGACAAGGAGCTACTCCATCATCCTGATCACCGATGAACTGCGCTCCCTGCTACTCGCCAATGGCGTTACCGAGCACCGAAATCGACCACGTCCCGGTCGTCAAACTGTTCGATCCGCCCGGGTCCGCGAATTCTCACCGACCTCAACAGCGACATACTATCACCGGACGAGGTTCGCACGGCGGCTGGTGGCAATCGCGACGCCGTTGCCAGTAGCGTCTCCGCTCGCTTGCTGGCGCTTCCGGCGACGATGTCTTGCACTTTTCATGATCCTCACGGCGAACGTTTCACTATGCTTCCTACACCACGCTAATGCTGTCGCGAACGATTGACAGACCACGGCGCAGGTCAGCCTCAGCAATGGTGAGGGCAGTTAAGAAACTGAGCACTTCAGCCCGCCCGCCGCAGGTCTCGATCACCAAGCCGCGACGCAGGGCCTCCCGAGAGACTTGGACCGCCAATGAAGGGTGCTTTTGTGATACAAGCCCGTACATCAATCCGCGGCCCCGTACACTCAAGCCAAGGTTGGGGAAATCGTTCGCGATTGATTTGAGTTCTTCAGCCAACATCGTGGACTTGCTAGCGATTTCGTCCTCAAACTTGGTATCTGCCCAGTAGGTCTCCAGAGCGGCTCGAGCAGTAACGAAAGCAAGGTTGTTGCCCCTGAACGTACCACTATGCGCGCCAGGGGACCAAACATCCAGTTCAGGCTTCAGAAGAACGAGGGACATCGGCGTTCCAACCGCCGACAAGGACTTCGACAGAGTGACGATGTCAGGTACGATCTTAGCCTCTTCAAAACTGAAAAACTTTCCCGTGCGGCCCACACCCGCCTTAATGTCATCGACGATCATCAAGATCTCGTGTCTTGCGGTCAGCTCACGCAGCCGTTGCAGCCATTGGAAACTGGCAGGATTGATGCCTCCTTCGCCTTGGACTGCCTCCAGAATCACTGCGGAAGGTTTATCGAGTCCACTACTAGGATCGTTGAGCAGCTTCTCAAAGTAGTCAATCGTGTCCACCGTAGGGCCGAGATAACCATCGTATGGCAATGACGTCACGTGCGCGAGGGGAGAGCCTGCGGCAGTCCGGTACTTCTTGTTTCCAGTCGCAGCCAACGATCCAGCGCTAACGCCATGGAACGCATTGGTAAATGCGACGATATTCGCCCTACCGGTCACTAGGCGCGCCAGCTTTAGCGCCGCCTCGACCGCGTTCGTACCAGTGGGACCCGTGAACTGCAATTTGTAAGTTAGACCACGCGGCCTCAGAATATACCGCTCAAACGCCTCGATAAAAGCCTTCTTGGCGGTGGTGGCAAGGTCGAGCCCGTGCACGATTCCGTCACGCTCGATGTAATCCAGCAACGGTTGCCTAAAGGACGGGTTGTTGTGACCGTAATTGAGGGCCCCTGACCCTGCGAAGAAGTCAAGATATTCTCGACCGTCTGCATCTATGAGGGTAGTGCCAACCGCGCGATCGAATAGGATCGGAAACGAGCGGATGTAGCCACGCACCTCGGATTCAAGGCGCTCGAAAATTGCGAGGCTTCCGTCGCTCGAAGGCGAAAAGTTCTTGTTCATGGTTGAAATCTCTTCGTTCATGGAGACGAACTCTCTCGAATTTGCAGCCTCCGGCGGGGGCGGCGTTGCATGGTGCCCGCTCGGCGAATCTGGCGGGCCTCCGTCGCGCTCCGCAAGCCCGCAGCCGAGATCGTGTTTGTGAGCGCTGGCGGAACCGGCACGGTCGAAATCTAAGCGCGGGCCATAATACTCAGGATGCGCCTTCGTTGAGTTAAAGATTTAGAATTTTCTGCAACAGTCATATTTCTCGCGAGCTAAAGGTACTTCAAATTCGCTGAGAGGAACGGCCATGTCCCATTCGGCCGCAAGGCCTTGCCGGAAAACCTGCCGCGCGAGCGTGTCGAGTATGACCTTCCCGACGCCCAGAAGGCTTGTCGTTGCTGCCGTCACCAGATGCATCGCATGGTCGAGACCGTTACCGAGCAACTTCATATCGAGGTGAAGGCGAAGGTCCTGCAGAATGTGCGGTTCAAATATGCTTGCCGTCATTGCGACCGCACCGGGATCAACACGCCGGTCGTGATCGTGCCGATGCCCACGCAACCTTTGCCGGGCAGCATCGCTACGGCCTCGACTCGGGCATTCGCGCTCGTTCATAAGTATGTCGACGGCACACCGCTCTACCGCCTGGCGCAGGCATTCGAGCGCGCCGGCGTTCCCTGTCAGCCGAGGCGCTCTGGGCCATTGGGTGATCGGCTCGAGCGAAAAAAAATCTCTCCAGCATCTATGACGCGCTGAAGCTGCGGCTCAGATCGCAGCCCCTCATCCATGGTGACGAGACCACGGTCCAGAGGTGCTGAAGGAAATGGACAGAGAGGCCGCCAGCACGTCATATATGTGGGCTTACCGGAGCAGCGAGAACAGTGACGAGCCGATCGTGCTGCTCGCTTATCAGCCGGGCCGCGGCCAGATACACCCGCAGGCCTTCCTCGGCGATTACCGCGGCATAGTAATGAGCGACGGCTATTCCGCCTGGCGCACGCTGGAAGGGGCAACGCATCTTGGATGCATGGCCCATTCGAGGCGGCGCTTCGTCGATGCCCTCAAAGCGAGAACGGGCCGCCGGAACAGGCGCTCCGGTTCTTCGAACAGCTCTACCGGGTTGAAAGGCAGGCGCGGGACGGATACCGGAGAAGGGTGAAACACAGGCCGAATGCATTCGCCGCTTCCGCCAGCAACATAGTGTCCCCATCCTCCATGCTCTCAAGGTATGGCTCGATGAAATCGCCCAAAGGTCTTGCCTGACAGCAAGCTCGGCGACGCCGTGTCCTACACACTGAACCCAGTGGGACCATCTGACGCGTTACACCGGGGACGGCAGCATGCCGATCGACAACAATCTTCTGGAGCGCGACATCAGGATTTTTGCAACTGGCAGGAAGAGTTGGTTGTTCAGCGATACCGTCGACGGAGCCAAGGCGGCCAGCGCCATCGTCTACAGCTCGTGCTGACCTGCCGCGCCTGTGGCGTCGAGCCGTTAGCGCCACGTCCTCACTGAACTGCCTCAGCGCCCCGAGAACGTAGCTATCGACGATCTCCTGCCCTTCAACTTCCTCAAAGCCGCCGCAGCCCGACCCGACGCGTCGTCTGAAAGCGACGATCAGTTGTTGCAGCGGCCGTCAACGTGGGGGAAATGAGCGCCTACCGCAAAGCCACCAGATTTGGCAGTTTCTAAAAAGCGTCAACGCACTATTTTCAAAGTCCTGTCAGCGACCAACGGATACAAATCACCCGCCACGGAACGGCTACCAAGCTGAGATTCGTACGCTCTGGCGGCCTTCTGACTGCCAGAGCGGGTCGGTCCCTAGCTCGCGCGCTGCCTCAAGATGTGTGGGTCTCGCAAGCGCAATGGCAATAAGGCAACTGGATAGGAGCTGCTCATGACAACTCAGGTAGGGTCGGTCCCCGCGGAAATTGCAATAGTGCCTGCAATCAGCGAGACTGATGCACGAATTGAGCGCCGGCTCTGCGAGCTCGCAACTTGCGATTCGGCCGCTATCTGGGGTGCTCAAGACGAACTTTCCAGCGCCATTGCAGAGGCGGGCATGCACTTTGAGGGGCGGGCGTATCCCGTATGTCTCCGGCCCCTTGCAATAGATTGCGATCTGGAAAACCGCCTCGGCGCTATCGTTGAGGGTGTGGTCAAGATCCTTGATGTCGCCGCTGAGCTGTATTGTTGCAATGAAGAGGTACAGGATCTGTTCCCAGCCTACAAACATTTGTGGCATTGGATTACTCCTCTGCCAAAAAATCGGCCGATTGTTAGGATATGCCGACTGGACGGCCTGTTCGGCAGCGATGGATACTATAAGATAATTGAAACGAATGCTGAAGGGCCGGGCGGCGTTATTCAGAACGGCCTCGCCGCAAATGTCTGGAGCCGTATACCTAATCCATTGGCACAGGGCTTGGCACTTGACGTGAGTAAGCAGCCTTTCGCGAAAGATCCGAACTGCTTTGTTCGGGAACTGGTGTCTGCCTATCGCGCTGCAACTGGTTGCGAGCTCGCAACCGCCGCCGTAGTCAATTTTCGCGGCCGTTATACCAACGAAGTAGATTGGATTGTGGGCGGTCTAAGAGACGCCGGCGTCAAAGCAGCATTGCTGGACATAACTGCGATGAAGAGAACACCTCATGGGTTATTCGGTCCGGACGGTGAGCGCATTGAGCTTATTTATAATAAACTCGATGTCAGAGAAATATACAAATATAGTGAATGCAAAGATTACTTAGACGCGTGTGCAGCTCAAGAAGTTGTCTCAATAAACTCTTGGATCTCCCAGTGGATATTATCTGATAAGGCGATCCTTGCTGTACTCAGCGATGATCGTTTCAGTTCGAGCTTCAACGCCGAGCAGGTGGAGCTTATTGCACGCCACATTCCTTGGACCCGTCTTGTTAGAGCGGGAGTAACAACCAACCCCGAACGGCGCCGGATCGAGCTTATCGGTTACATCCGGGAGAATAAGGCGAATCTTGTTCTGAAGCCCTCTAATGCGACGCGTGGCGAGCATGTCTTGGTTGGGTGCCTCACACCCTCAGAGGTGTGGGAGGATCACATTGAACGGGCCGCCCGCAACCCATACGTCGTTCAAGAGTACGTCAGGCCCGGAGAGGTGATGGCTCTGCACCCACCAACCCGCTTGATCAAGAAAATGGCGTATGGAATTGATTGTTATGTGTTCGGTGGCCGCCTAGCAGGCTTTCAGTCGCGCGCAAGTTTCGATGCGGTGATGAACGTTGGGCGGAGCGGGATTTTAATGCCCGTCGCTATCGCTGGTGCATGAACAGATGGTGCCGATCCGTTTTTGTTAGCCGGACCTGGATATGTGGCGGCGTGCGCCAGAAGCCTGCCATTCGATTGTGCTGGTGAGCTTGGCTGCCACATAATTTCTGGCCACTTTCACCTCGATCGCCGCACGAACGGCGATCGAGCACGCACGCCGAACGCTTGTCGACCCGTGCGAAAGCCGGATTCGCATCGGTCGTCATCGCAGCCTTGCTTGGTTTCGATCGTCGAGGCATTGAAAGCCACCGAACGCAACCTGGGTCTCGACCCGCAATGGATCCGCAAAGTCCCCTTCTACTGAGAGGCGGTGCGCAACCAGTATGCTGCCTTCGAAAGCGACCTCAAGGGACCGGCTCCAGAAGTCTACCTGCACGAATTCACCAAATTCAAGGGACAGGCCCGCTCGGTCGGGCTTGAGACACGCTGGCACAAGGTGGCGCCATCACGACGTCAACCTGATATTCGGCAACATCGTCAAGGTGACGCCGTCGTCCAAGGTCGTCGGCGACATGGGCATTGATGATGGTCAGCCAGGATCTGACGGTTGCCGATGTCGAAAATCCGGCCAGGGATGCCGCCTTTCCGGATTCGATCGTCTCGATGCTGCGCGGCGATCTCGGCCAGTCGCCCGGCGGTTGCCCGACAGCGCTGCAAAAAGGGCGATGAAGATGATGAAGATGAGACGACGCTGCATGCGGAGCGCGACGGGACAATTGCCGAAGTGCTGGTCAAAGCGGCGACCAGATCGGTGCCAAGGATCTGCGGCTGATCTATAATCTCCGGGATGTAGCTGGCCATGTGTACCACGTCGAGTTTTTTTCAGAATGCTTTCGAAGGAGAGGGAGGCCTGCTCCTCAACATGAAAGTCATCGATGGGCCGCCCCAGAAGCTAATTTGCAGGACTGATGGTATGCAACGCCGCCACTTTGGCACGATCGTGCCGGGAAGGGGCGTCCACCCCATCTGTCCCCATTTCTCTAATGCTGTCGAGGCTATACAAAAGAGCCTTCGAACACCTCATTCTTCCCGACGGCCTTGCCGGACCCGTTGGTGCCTACAATTGGACCTACGCTGCCCGTTGCGGCATTTGGGTGCGCATGTACAGCTTCGCCATCTCAAAACCAGATGACCGCGATACACAGACTGAATTTGACGTACGCTCGGCTGCACTTGAACATCGATTGGACGATGAGACAGCCAAAAAAGGGGGAAATGGAAGATGACAATCTCTCGACGCGACCTCATTAAGGTAGGCTTGGCCGCTGGAGCGGCTTTGTCGATTCCTTCAGTCCTGCGGGCAGGAACAGAGCCAACCGCTGCGCGGACGGTGCGGATGGTTATGGGTATGCCCAGCGTCTTCGATCCGATCGTTTCTACCGCTTACTCAAGCGGCAATCATGGCTTGGCGATTTACGACACGCTGTTTGCGCTTGATTCCAAGTTGATGCCTCAGCCGCAAATGGTAGGGAAATGGGGCGTTTCCGATGACAAGAAGAAATATACGCTTGAGCTCCGGGATGGCTTGGGCTGGCACGACGGCACTCCCGTCACTGCAGCGGACTGTGTCGCATCGATCCGTCGCTGGGGCCAGGTGGATCCCGGCGGACAATTAATCATGGCGCGGGCGAGCGACATCTCGAAAATCGACGACAAAACCTTCACGATCGCACTCAAGGAGCCCCTGGGGACTCTGCTCGACATCCTGGGCAAAGCGTCTACCCCGTGCCTGTTCATCATGCGCGAGAAGGATGCAGATCACCCAGCCACCGAGGAAGTAAACGCGAACATTGGATCTGGGCCGTTCAAGTTCAACGATGCTCTTGCCAAGCCGGGCGCGAGCTTCACCTACGATCGCAACGAACAATACGTACCACGCAGCGAAGCGTCAGACGGATTCTCCGGCGGGAAGGTCGTGAACGTCGATCGCGTCATCTGGGATAATATTGCCGATCAGCAGACTGCCTTTTCTGCCTTGCAGTCGGGCGAGGTCGATTTCCTCTCAAGCCCACCTGCCGATCTTTACCCAGCGATCGAGAGCGATTCCAACCTTGAACTCCAGGTCCTGAACAAGGCGGGCAATGTATATTTCATGCGCATGAACTGTCTGCAGAAGCCGTTCGACAACGTAAAGGCGCGCCAGGCGATGCTTTACCTGATCGATCAGGAGGCATTCATGCGTACCACCTTTCCCCCAGAATACATCAGCACTGTTACTTCGGTATTCGGCAACCATACGCCCTATTCCAACGACGAAAACACGGGGTGGTACAAGAAAGGTGGCGACCCGGAAAAGGCCAAGCAGCTCTTCAAGGAGGCGGGATACGCCGGCGAGAAGGTCATCCTTCTCCAAGCGACGAGCGATCCGTTTGACAACAATGCCATGCAGTTACTGGCGGCCACGCTGCGCAAGATTGGGGTCAATGCCGAGCTTGCGCCGAGCGACAGCGCCGGATTTTCCGCCCGCTTAAGGAACAAGGGCCCCGTTGAGAACGGCGGCTGGAGCATATTCGAGACGTACGAGTCCGATTACGAGCGCAGCGATGCAGGCGGCAACCCCACTCTAAGCGCGAATGGCGAAGAGGGTTGGTTGGGCTGGCCGAAGAGCGATGAATATGAGGCTCTTCGCGCCAAATGGGCGGTTGTCGAAACGCTCGAAGAACGCAAGGCACTGGCCCGCAAGATGCAACAGGAATATTGGAATTTCGTTGGCACCGTTCTTCTGGGTTCAGTTGTCTCGCCAATCGCGCGTCGCAAAGCGCTGACCGGCCTCATTGGCATGCCGGGGCTCACCCCGATGTGGAACATGCAGAAGGCCTGAGCACAATGGCCACTTACATCCTGCGCAGGATGGTATCGACCATCGCGGTCATGGCGATCGTCGGGATTTTCGTCTTTCTGCTTCTCAGGCTGGCGCCTGGTGACCCGGCAACCATCATCGCCGGCAATAAGGGCACGCCAGAGATGATCGCCGCTATTCGCGAACAACTGGGACTAGACCAACCGCTGCCCGTTCAGTTCGTACATTGGGCGCTCAGCGTCCTCGGCGGCGATCTCGGGACTTCAATTTTGACGGGTCGACCCGTTTCCGAACTGATCTCGCAGCGGCTGGAACCGACACTTTCCATTTCGATCTTGACGATGATCCTTTCGGTCACGGTCGGGGTCTCTTTCGGCATCCTTGCCGCGTGGCGAACTGGCGGTCTTGTTGATCGCATCCTGACGGCATTCGCTACGCTTGGTTTTTCTGTCCCGGTATTTGTCGTCGGCTTCTTTCTCATATACGTGCTCGCCATCAGTGCACGCTGGCTGCCGGTCCAGGGATATGTGTCGATCGATGGCGGCCTCGGGCCTTGGTTTGTGCATCTCATCCTTCCCACCGTGACTTTAGGTCTTGGCTACATCGCCTTCATCGCCCGGGTTACGCGGGCGAGCATGCTCGAGGTCTTGTCGGAAGACTATATGCGAACGGCCGCCGCCAAGGGCGCGTCGTCCTATGCCATGCTTTTTCATCATGCCTTAAAGAATGCCGGCGTCCCGATCCTGACCGTGATCGGCATAAGCTTCGCCTATCTGATCGGCGGGGTCGTCCTCACGGAAACGGTATTCAACATCCCCGGTATCGGTCGCCTGGTCGTCGATGCGGTCAACAACCGCGACTATCCGATCATTCAAGGTGTGCTCATCCTGACTTCGGGTCTGTACGTCCTTATCAATCTCACGGTCGATCTGGCGTACACCTTGATCGATCCCCGTATACGGTATTGATATGACGATTTTGTCCGCACCAGTTGAATACGTCCCTACAGGCCGCCTGCGAATATCTGACCTTCCCCGTCTGGCAAGGCGTCATCCGCTGGTCATGATCGGCGGCGGCCTGTTGGCGCTCCTGATCATTCTGTCGCTCGCTGCCCCACTTTACGCCGGCGATCCGGTGAACATGGATCCGTTCAAGCGCCTCCAGCGGCCGTCAGCTGAGATGTGGTTCGGAAGCGACAATCTAGGCCGGGATGTGTTTGCGCGAACGATCTTCGGCGCCCGCATCTCCCTCGTGGTCGGGCTGCTGTCGGCAGCGAGCGCCGCCGTTGTCGGGCTCCTGATTGGTGTCATCGCAGGTTACAGCCGCAGCTTCGACAACGTCGTCATGCGGGTTATGGACGGCCTGATGTCGATCCCGACGATCTTGCTGGCTATTGCGCTCATCTCTCTAACAGGACCGGGAATCGGCATCCTCATCGTCGCCATCGCGATCCCCGAGACGCCAGCCGTCGCGCGGCTTGTTCGTTCGGTGGTTCTGGGGGTTCGCGAGCGTCCCTATGTGGAGGCCGCGCTTTGCGGCGGTGCGCGACTGCCCAAGGTGCTGTGGCGGCATATCCTGCCGAGTACCATTCCTGCGCTGATGGTCCAGGGCGCTACTGTCTGCGCCAGCGCGATCCTGACGGAGGCGGGGCTGAGCTTCCTCGGCGTGGGCGTGCCACCCGAGATCCCCAGCTGGGGCAACATGATCGCCAGTTCGCGCCTATATCTCGCCATCGCGCCATTGACGATCTTCGCGCCCGGGATCTGCCTTGCCGTCATGGTCCTTGCCGTCAACCTACTCGGGGACGGCCTGCGCGACCTATTCGATCCCCGCGCCAACCGGAGGCGCTGACATGCAGATGCACCAAGCCGCGGGAAACGACGTGCTTCTCGACGTTCGAGACCTTGAGACACACTTTTACGGCGAAGAAAGCGTCACCCGTGCCCTGGGCGGCATCAGCTTCCAGGTGAAAAAAGGCGAGACCCTCGGCGTCGTCGGCGAATCCGGATGCGGAAAGAGCGTTACCGCTCTCTCCATCCTTCGCCTGCTGCCGAAGCTGAGCGCCAAGACCGTCGGCGGCGAGATCCGTTTTCGCGGACGCGACCTCCTAGAACTGTCTGATCCCGAGATGCGAAAGATTCGCGGCGACCAGATCGCCATGATCTTCCAGGAGCCGATGACGAGCCTGAACCCGGTCTATACGGTCGGCCACCAGATCGCCGAGGCGGTGCAGATCCATACAAAAGCGTCCCGCTCGGTGGCCATGGCAAAGGCCGAAGAGATGCTCCGGGTCGTGCGCATCGCGGATCCCGAGCGTCGCGTCAATAATTATCCCCACGAAATGTCGGGTGGCATGCGCCAGCGCGCCATGATCGCCATGGCGCTGGCCTGCTCGCCGGAACTGTTGATCGCCGACGAGCCAACGACTGCGCTTGACGTTACTATCCAGGCGCAGATCCTGCGGCTCATCATCGATCTGAAAGAGCGCACGGGAACGGCCGTGATGTTCATCACGCATGATCTTGGCGTTGTGGCCGAGACATGCCAAGGCGTGATCGTGATGTACGCTGGCCGGATCGTTGAGCAGGCGAACGTGATAGATCTGTTTGCGCGTCCGGCGCATCCCTACACTCAGGGCCTGATGCGATCGGTGCCTGATCCGCGGCGCGGCCGTCAGCACCGCCTTCCGGAAATCCCCGGCATCGTGCCAAGTCTGCGCGAGCCCATTATGGGCTGCAGCTTCGCGCCTCGCTGCCCGTTCGCGATCGATATTTGCCGCGAGAAGACGCCCGCCCTGCGTGATGTCGGCTCGAGCCACGCCGCGGCGTGCTGGCGCGCCGAAGAGGTCATGGGCACATGAACGGTCCTTTGCTGAAAGTCGAGAATCTGACCAAGCACTACCCGCTTGGCTCGGGGATCTTCAAGAAAAGCGTTCCGGTGATCCGGGCGGTGGAAGATGTATCCTTTTCCGTCGAGGCGGGCGAGACGCTTTGCATCGTCGGTGAATCCGGTTGCGGCAAGTCCACCGTGGCGCGGCTCTTGATGCGGCTCGTGCAGCCAACGAGCGGGCGCGTGATGATCGACGGGACCGACATTGCGGGCCTCAAGAAGGACGCCCTCCACGCGTGGCGCCGTCGGATGCAGATGGTCTTTCAGGACCCTTACTCGTCGCTAAATCCGCGCCTCAAGGCCGGGCAAATTATTACGGAGCCTGTGGAGAACTTTGAACGTCTCGGCCGGAAGCAGCGCAACGCGCTTGCCGCTGACCTTCTCCGAAAAGTCGGCATGTCGCCCGAGATGATGCATAGGCTGCCGTCCGAATTGTCGGGCGGTCAGCGCCAGCGGCTGGGCATTGCACGCGCCCTGTCGCTCAACCCCTCGCTCATCATCGCCGACGAGGCGGTGTCAGCCCTCGATGTCTCCGTGCAGGCGCAGATCTTAAATCTGCTTCTGGATCTCCAGCAGCAGATGGGCATCGCCTTCGTCTTCATCTCACATGACCTTGGCGTCGTGGAGCACATCGCCCATCGGATCGCGGTTATGTATTTGGGCCGCATCGTAGAACTCGCCCCATGCGAGGCGCTCTTCGCCAAGCCAGTCCATCCCTACACCGAGGCGCTGATCGCGGCCGCTCCGGTGCCGGATCCGACGCGCGTTCGGCTGGAGGCGCCCGTGGAGGGCGAGGTGCCGAGCCCCATCAATCCGCCAAAAGGATGCGCATTCCACCCTCGCTGCCCGCTTGCGATCGAGCGTTGCCGCATCGAAGTGCCGCCCCTAGTGCCGATCCCAGACGGGCGCGTCGTGGCCTGTCATGTACGCGCTCCGGCCGCAGAATTCCGGGATCAGCCTGCTGCTGTGGCCAATTCGTCGCTCAGTCGTGCGGTATAGCCTCACACCCTTCACCCAATCGAACATCTCATTCGTACAGCTGACACGAGCGCCGAACATCGCGTTGAGCACGGCAAGAAGATGAGATGAAACGAACAGATTTGAAAGCAAATTCAGCCTATGGAGAACCGTATGGAAAAGCATTCACCCGACAACAGCTGTCATTCGGACGAACCGGCGAGCTATGATACCGTCGGTTCGATTGCAACAAACGTTGCGGACGGCTTCACGATGGTAGCAGTTGGCGACCTCATCCTGTCGCGGCCGCTTGCCAAAGGTCACCATCCCGGCTTCGGAGACATCGTCAAGGTCCTCCATGAGGCCGATGTCACGTTTGGCAACATGGAAATGAACATCTTCGATATCCGATCCTTCAAAGGAAGTCCGCAGGCTGAGTATGGCGGTGCGTTTCACGTCAGCCTTCCTGAGGTCGGACCTGATCTGAAGGCGATGGGGTTCAATCTGATGAGTCGCGCAAACAACCATACGCTTGACTGGGGGCTTGAAGGCATGCGCGAGACGAGCCAAGTGCTTGATCAGAGCGGGATCATCCATGCAGGGGCGGGTGAAAATCTCGCACAAGCCGGCGCCGGTCGCTTTTTGGAAACCGCACGCGGTCGCGTGGCGTTGGTGTCGTTTGCTACATCCTTCACGCCTATGTCTCGGGCTGGCGATCCGGCCGGCGAGGCGCCAGGCAGACCCGGACTCAACGCCCTTCGTTTGGCGCAAAGCATCGTGGTCCCGCCCGAGAAGCTCGATAGCTTGAGGCAGATACGCGATACGCTGCCCGACTCCCGCCCTGGTGGTCGATCGGCGCCGCCTGCAGTCTCTGGGGCCACGGCCGAGAGGCCCGAGGACCCTAACAATCCAAACCGGGTCGTGGTCGCTGGAATGACGTTCACAGCAGGCGACAAGGCTGGTTACAGCTACGAGGCCGACCCGCGCGACGTCGCCGACATTGTTCGGAACGTTCGTCGGGGCAAGCAGTTCTCCGACTTCTGCATCGTCACGAATCACTGTCACCAGCCCGGGAATTGGAGCGAGGAGACGCCTGATTACGAACAATCGTTTGCGCATCGACTGATTGATGCGGGAGCGGACGCTTATGTCGGACACGGACCCCACAAGTTGCGCGGCATCGAGATCTATAGGGGCCGGCCCATTTTTTATAGCCTGGCCAATTTCTTTTATGACGACCACCGGACGCCTGTAGGGGCTGACATGTTCGCCGCCTACGGGAAGGACCCACGGGTTGACACGGATGCCGAGGTGACCGTCGCGGAGGAGGCAAAGGGATTTGACGATCCGGTCTTCTATGAAAGCATTGTCACCGTCAGCCGCTTTGAAAAAAACCAGCTTGCTGAATTGCGGCTCTATCCCATTGAGCTCGGATACTTGAAGAGGTTTGCCAACCGTGGTGTCCCGCGGCTCGCCCCTCCACCGCAAGCGAAATCCATTCTGGAACGCCTGCAGAAGCTGTCGAAGCCATTTGGGACCGAGATCGCCATCGAGAACGACGTTGGAATCATCAGACTACGGCCTAGCTCCCCGCAATGACGAGCTCAGATGCGTGATTAGCGGCTTGAAGAAGGCTCGGTTGCGCGCCGAGGGAACGCGACGACCGACTGGCGGAAGCAGCTCCGGAGCTGTCGGTTGGCGATACCAGCAGGCATAAGGATAGGTATGGGTGCCCGACTGGTGCCCAGGTCGCTCGTCACGCGCTCCTGCGAGGATCGGCTTTCAAGATGCGGCGCGCCGGCCGGCCCGTCGATTCATGGCGCTCGCGCGCTGCTCGTTGCAACTGGGCGAATGAGTGTCAACTGCATGTCGTTAGCATGCTTGCGGCAGCGGCCTGCCAGCTGCGAACACCCTCTGCTTCTGACTTCTCCACCTTCTTTAGGTTACCTTCGGCACCCGAGCATAAGCGCCGAAGTCAGCGCACTGCTCGTCGCGATGCTCTCCGGTATTGGCTCGCGACCACTTGGTGCTGACCGACGGGCACCCGATCGCGGTCGCACGTTGGGAGAAGCCGCCGGGAAAGCGACCGTTCTGCCTACGTGCGGCGCGGCAATCAACGTGAGAGCGCAGCGTCAATCAGGATGAGAATGCCGGCGGATTGGAACGCAGGGAGGGCGTAGCCCGACCGGAGTTTCAATCCGCCGGCGGCGCGTTCCTTTTCGGGAGCGTTCGTCTGGTGATCACGGTCGACCGGGTATGCCGGTGGTTTTTCCTGTTGGGGAGGAATCGCTTTGTGCCCGGCCGCCACGTAACCGATCACCATATGAGGCTTTTCATGAAGTTCCGGCAGACCAATACGACGGCCGTCGCGGCGGCGAAGGCGTCGATCAGTATCGCCACGGCCTATCGCATCGAGAAGGATTCGAGACTGCCGTCACAAAAGAAGGCGCCGCGGCAACGGCGCCGTGCCGACCCTCTCGCCGATATTTTCGAAGCCGAGGTCGCGCCCATGCTGAGGGCAGCTCCGGGCATTCGGGCGATCGCCATCTTCGACGAGATGATCCGGCGTCATCCCGAGCTTGGAGCCGGCATTCGCCGCACGATCGAGCGTCGCGTCCGAGCCTGGCGCGCCGTCCATGGCGAGGAACAGGAGGTCATCTTCCGGCAGGTTCACGTACCCGGGCGCATGGGATTGTCGGATTTCACCGACATGGCAGCCGCCGGCGTCACGATCGCGGGCCAGCCACTCGATCACCGGCTCTACCATTTCCGGCTCGCCTATTCCGGCTTCGAGCATGCGCATGTCGTGCTCGGTGGCGAGAGTTTCGTCGCTCTGGCGGAAGGCCTGCAGAACGCGCTGTGGTCGCTCGGCGGGGCTCCCCGCGAGCATCGCAGCGACAGCCTGTCGGCGGCGTTCCGCAACCTGGACAAGGACGCCCGGGAGGACCTGACGCGCCGCTACGACGAACTGTGCGGCCACTACGGCATGACCCCTTCCCGCAACAATCGCGGCATCGCGCATGAGAACGGCTCCGTCGAAGGCCCGCACGGCCATCTCAAGCGGGCGATCAATGACGCGCTGCTGATGCGGGGATCGAGCGATTTCGACGACCTGGCAGCCTACCGTCGCTTTGTCGACGAGATCGTCAGCCGCGTGAATGCTCGCAACTCCAAGCGCATCGACATCGAGCGGGCCGAACTCCAGGAACTGCCCGTCCGGCGCACTTCCGACTACGAGGAGGTCACCGTGCGCATAACGTCATCGGGCGGGTTCACGCTGCGCAAGGTGTTCTACACCGTGCCCTCACGCCTGATCGGCCACCGCCTCAGAGTGCGGCTCTTCGATGATCGGCTGGATATCTTCATCGGCGGCACGCAGCTCATGACGCTGCCGCGCGGGCGCGCCTCTTCAAACGGCAAGCACGACCAGGTCGTCAATTATCGGCATGTCATCCATTCGCTGCGCCGCAAGCCGATGGCGCTGCTCAACCTCGTCTATCGTGACCAGCTCTTCCCCCGCGAGGCCTACCGGCGAACCTTCGACGTGCTCATAGAGCGACTGCCTGAGCGGCAGGCCTGCCGCACCATGGTCGAGCTTCTCGCCATGGCGCACGAGCGCGGCTGCGAGAGCGAACTGGCTGATCAACTGACCGCCTCGCTACAGGCACGGCGATTGCCCAATATGGCTGCTTTGCGGGAACGGTTCGCGCCGGATCCCGCCCGGCTGCCGAGTGTCGTCGTGCGTCTTGCTCCGCTCAACGCCTATGAAGCCCTGCTTGGCGCCAACCTGACAGGAGATGCGGCATGAAGACGAACCCCGCTGTCGATTCCGCCAGGCTGGGCTTGCTCCTCAACGAACTGCGCCTGCCGGCCATCAAGGTTATGTGGCCGCAGTTTGCCGAACGGGCCGACAAGGAAGGCTGGCCGGCCGCTCGCTTCCTGGCTGCGATCATTGAACATGAACTGGCTGAGCGCGACCGGCGACGTATCGAACGCCATCTCGCCGAGGCGCGCCTCCTGCCGGGCAAGACCCTCGACACATTCGAGTTCGAAGCCGTTCCGATGATCTCCAAGGCCCAGGTGATGGCCATCACCGCCGGCGACAGCTGGCTCGAGAAGGGAGCGAACCTGCTTCTGTTTGGCCCGCCCGGCGGCGGAAAGAGCCATCTCGCCTCGGCCATCGGACTTGCCCTTATCGAGACCGGATGGCGGGTCATGTTCACCCGCACCACTGATCTCGTCCAGAAGCTTCAGGTCGCGCGCCGCGAACTCGGCCTCGAGGCCGCGATCAACCGGCTCGATCGCTTCCACCTGCTGATCCTCGACGACCTCGCCTATGTCACCAAGGACCAGGCCGAAACGAGCGTGCTGTTCGAGCTCATCAGCGCCCGCTACGAGCGGCGTTCCCTGCTGATCACCGCCAATCAGCCCTTCGGCGAATGGGGAAAGGTCTTCCCCGATCCAGCCATGACGCTCGCCGCGGTGGATCGCCTCGTCCATCACGCCACAATCTTCGAGCTGAATGTCGAGAGCTATCGGCGGCGCGAGGCCATCGAGCGAAAGCGGGGGCCAGGCAGGCCGGCGTCATATGCGACGCCCGCAAACGTCGCTCCTGATTGACGCGCCGCGACAATCAAACCGATAAAACCTCTTGCGCGCGACAATCAATGCCGAGATTATCACCATCGCCGCGACACCAGATTCTCATCCAGATTGTCGCGCGCTTCTCTCCCAGATTGTCGCGCTATAGCCTACGGCCATTACGACGTGCAGCCGGCTGACCCGATCGACAAATGGCTCTCGCCGCCCCTTTGAGCCGACTATCTGTGACGGGCGCCTTACGCACCGGCGGAACGGCCCTTCTACGAGCGCTTCTGCTTCCGCCCGACGCTGACCATCAATGGCTTCAATGGGCGGCTATGGCGGGCCGAGTTCATCTCCCGCGATCTGCCCCTACTACGGGCCCACAGGTGTGCCCGCCAGGCGTTGATAAGTATCGTCCATTGGTGGATCAGCAGCTTCGCAACTCGGTGCAACACCAGAAGCTGCTCGTCACCCTTGATCGGGGCGAAGAAGCCCAGATCATTTCTCAGCTGGTTCACATGGGCTTTGTGCAAGCCCGCGGCATCAGACGAAGCTCATCCAAATCCAGCCAATGCCGGCCCCAATGATAGCCGGTCACGCACGGCCAATGGCGATCTCAGGTACTGCGGTAGAGCACCGTAATGGCGACATCGTCGCGCGGCAGTATCGTGGACCACGACCGCACCTGAAGGACGTGCGAGGCGATATCGGCTCTCCCTGATGTGACTTTCGACAGCCATGTTTTGGCGCAATGCGATGCCCGGAGAGGTCCCTTCCACCACACTAGGTCGTACGTGGCTTTAGCCCCCATCTCGTTTCCAGATGAGGACCATACAGTAACTCTGTTGGACAGAAGCCGCCGGGTGATCGTTTATTTCATTCGAAACTCTACACGGCGCGGTTCGTAACCGAGAAACTAGCTTCGTGCGGCATCAATCATGTCGAACGGGAACATTGAAACCCGGTATCCAAAAGCCGTTGCGTTTTGGTGCAAAACTAACTGCCATTCGTACTGTCTCCCTGAAGGACATATACCGGCATCACCACCGAGGAATGACAATCATGACTAGGTTCCGCGCCGATTTTGCCAAGCGCGTCGACGCATTGTTCAGCGAGTTCAGCGGGCCGGAAATGCCTGGCGCTGTCGTGGCGGTGACCGAGAATGGACGCGAGATTTTCGCCAATGCGTATGGTCTGGCGAACATCAACGACGACATCACGATGGGGCGAAAGACCATCATCCGCATCGGTTCGCAGAGCAAGCAGTTCACGGTGTTGCTGATCCTGATGCTGGAGGCAGAAGGCAAGCTGAGCATGGAGGACGAGGTGCAGAAGCACCTGCCCTATGTGCCCCGGCTCGAATACCCGGTCACCCTCAGGCAACTCGCCTCCAACACCAGCGGCTACCGAGACTATCTACAGGGGATGATCTTTGGCGGCCTGTCGCTCTTCGCTCCGTCAGGTCGCCAGACCGCCCGTGATGTTGTCGCCAGGCAGGACGCGCTCAACTTCAAGCCCGGCAGTGCCATGATGTATTCGAATTCCGGGTTCTTCATGTTGTTCGACATCATCGAGCAGATCGAAGGCGCGACCTTCAACGAGGTACTGCGCGAACGCATCACTGGCCCGCTCGGCATGTACGACACCTCGCTCATGTTGCGCGACGGCTCAGTGATGAAACGGCTGGCCGCGCACTATACCAAGCAGGCTGACGCCTGGTTCCATCTGGGCTGGGGGATGGAATATGGCGGCGGGGGCGGCATAGTTTCGACACTCGACGACATGGTGCTCTGGCAGCAGAACCTGATCGACCCCAAAGTCGGCACGCCGGAAATGTATCAACGCATGGCAACGCCTTGCGTCTTCGATAATGGCGCGACAGGCTTCTATGGACTCGGGCTGGTGACGGACGTTTATCGCGGCCGCCGCGCGGTCGGCCACGGTGGCTCAGTTGCCGGCGGCGAATCGGAATCGATGCGCTTCATCGACGATGGCCTCGGCATCGTCATTGTCGCCAACAACGACCAGGTCGCCGCCTTCGAAGCCACCCGCCGCATCGCCGACATCTATTTCGGCAACGCAGCCCCGGCGCCGATCGGGCTTGCTCCCGGCCGCTACCGGCAGGAAGGCGGCCAGGACGTGTTCGAGATCATCGCCAAGAACGGCGTGCCCACCTTCCTCAGTTCCGGTGGTGGGACCAGTTTCGATTTCGGCCATCCAGGCGGCGCCAAGCCCGAAAGCTCGATCACTGACCTGGTTCTCAGTCCACGGCCGGACGGCAAGATCGACGGCACGTTCTGCGGCACGCCGAGGGTCTACGCACCCTTGGACCCGGACGCGACGGCCGCCACCCCTCTCGCTGGACGCTACGCCAACACGGCGCAGGGCATCGAGGTCGAGATCGATGGCGATGCGCAGCGTGGCATGTTCCGCCTGCGCTCCGATCTCGGCGCCATGAATGCGCCCATCGTCGCCGCTGACAGCGATCTCTGGTTCCTGCTCCAGCCCGACACCGACATGAGCCCCGGCCTGACTTGGAATGCGACGTTGAGCGTCACAGCAGACGGTTTCGAGATAAACTCGGGCCGTATCAAGAAACTGCGCTTCACGCACGCCTGAGCAACACCAACGGCACGCCTTCTTCGGTTGGTTGTGTTCTACCGATCAAATTAGAAAGAGCTGATCGCATGGACTCTGATACCATCGGCTTCATGCCAGCCGTCGAGCTGGCCGAGCTTATTCGCACCAAACAGATTTCGCCGGTTGAGTACATGCGCGCGCTGCTGGCCCGCATTGCCGCAGTCGAGCCCAAGTTAAACGCCTTCGCTTACTTAGCCGAAGATCGCGCGATGGATGATGCGAAGAAGGCGGAAGCCGCTCTGATGAGCGGTACGCGAATCGGCCGGTTGCATGGCGTGCCCGCCACGATCAAGGACGTGCAAATCACTAAAGACATGCCGACCCAATACGGCAGTAAGATTTTCGCTGGCAATCAGCCGACCGAGGATACGCCGATCGTGCCGCGCCTTCGGGACGAGGGCGCGATCCTCCTCGGCAAGACCACAGTGTCTGAGATTGGCTGGACCGGCGTGTCGCGCAGTCCATTAACGGGCATCACAAGCAATCCGTGGGAGCTCGGCTACAATGCCGGTGCATCCTCGGCTGGCGCGGGCGCTGCGGCGGCGGCAGGTTTTGGGCCACTGCACCAAGGCAGTGATGGAGCGGGGTCCGTCCGCATGCCCGCGCATTTCTGCGGTGTGTTCGGACTGAAGCCCACCTTCGGGCGTGTGCCGCTATATCCGATTCCCGCAACTGACCTTGCCTCCCATATCGGGCCTTTGACACGGACGGTCGCGGACGCCGCGCTGATGCTCGAGGTGATGGCCGGACCGCACTTCCTCGATTATACGTCGCTCGAGGCGGGGCCTGCCAACTATCTTGCCCGGCTGAGAGATGGCGTTAAGGGCAGGCGCGTTGCCTACAGCTCCGATCTGGGTTTCGCCCGCGTCGATCCGGAAATCGCGGAGCTAGTGAAGGCGGCGGCGGCACGCTTTTCGGAACTTGGGGCAATCGTCGAGGAGGTGCCGACCCCTTGGGCAAAGGAAGGGCCAGAGCTGATTCGCTTTTTCTGGTCCGCGCACTACGCAGCCAACGCACAGTACCTTCCGGACTGGGAGGCGGAGATGGACCCTGGGTTTGTCGCCTGCATCAGGCATTCGGAGAACGTCTCCATCGCTCGCTACCAGGAGATGCGACGGCGGAAGATGGTCTACGTCGCGAGCATGCATCGCTGGTTCCAGAATTGGGACTTCTTGTTGACACCATCCGTCTCGGTCGCGGCTTTCCCGGCGGAAAAGCTGATGCCCGACCATTGGGAGACGCATCCTTGGGATTGGATAAGGTGGGCGGAGTTCTCTTACCCGTTCAACTTCTCTGGGAACCCCGCGGCAAGCGTGCCATGCGGCTTTACCCCGGCCGGGCTGCCGGCCGGTCTGCAGATAGTCGGCAAACGCTTCGACGATCTGGGTGTGCTGCAGGCCTCGGCAGCGTTCGAACAGCTCCAGCCCTGGGCGGATAAGCGCCCGCGGCTCTAACTAGTTACTTTTAGGAAATATCGAAAGGGCGGAACAACCGCGCCACTAACCAGCAAAGGGGAAATGGAACATGACAATCTCTCGACGCGACCTCATTAAGGTAGGCTTGGCTGCCGGAACGGCTCTATCAATCCCATCAGTCCTGCGAGCACAAACAGGGCCAACCGCTGCGCGAACGGTCCGGATGGTTATGGATCTGCCCAGCGTCTTCGATCCGATCGTTTCGACGGCTACCACGACCGCCAACCATGGCATGGCGATTTACGACACGCTGTTTGCGCTTGATACCAAGTTGATGCCTCAGCCGCAAATGGTAGGGAAATGGGGCGTTTCCGATGACAAGAAGAAATATACGTTTGAGCTCCGGGATGGCTTGGGCTGGCACGACGGCACTCCCGTCACTGCGGCGGACTGTGTCGCATCGATCCGTCGCTGGGGCCAGGTGGATCCCGGCGGACAATTGATCATGGCGCGGGCGAGCGACATCTCGAAAATCGACGACAAAACCTTCACGATCGCACTCAAGGAGCCGCTGGGGCTCGTAATCGATCTGCTGGCAAAAACGGCCGGACCGGTGCCGTTCATCATGCGTGAGAAGGACGCGAATCGCCCCGCCACCGAACAGGTTAACGCAAATATCGGATCTGGGCCGTTCAAGTTCAACGATCCTCTTGCCAAGCCGGGCGCGAGCTTCACCTACGATCGCAATGAACAATACGTACCACGCAGCGAAGCGTCAGACGGATTCTCCGGCGGGAAGGTCGTGAACGTCGATCGCGTCATCTGGGATAATATTGCCGATCAGCAGACTGCTTTCGCGGCCTTACAGTCGGGCGAGGTCGATTTCCTCTCAAGCCCGCCCGCCGATCTTTATCCAGCGATCAAGAGCGATCCCAACCTTGAACTCGAGGTTCTGTACAAGGCGGGCAATGTACAGTTCATGCGTATGAACTGTCTGCAGAAGCCGTTCGACAACGTCAAAGCGCGCCAAGCGATGCTTCACCTGATCGATCAGGAGGCAATGATGCGCACCACGTTCCCCCCAGAATACCTAAGCAGTGTCACTTCGATATTCGGAAACCATACGCCCTATTCCAACGACGAAAATACAGGGTGGTATAAGAAGGGTGGGGACCCTGAAAGGGCTAAGCAGCTTTTCCAGGAGGCGGGATACGCGGGTGAAAAGGTCATTATTATCCAACCGACGGACGAAGCTTGGAACAGCAACGCCGCGCAGTTGCTGGCGGCGACGTTGCGCAAGATTGGGGTCAATGCCGAACTTGCGCCGGGCGACTGGGCCGGACAGTCTGCCCGCATAAGGAACAAGGGCCCGGTTGAGAGCGGCGGCTGGAGCATATTCATGACGAACGCTTCCGACTTTTATTTCAGCAATCCGGCCGGCAACCCCGTACTAAGCGCGAATGGCGAAGAGGGTTGGATGGGCTGGCCGAAGAGCGATGAATATGAGGCTCTTCGCGCCAAGTGGGCGGATGTCGAAACGCCCGAAGAGCGCAAAGCGCTGGCCCGCAAGATGCAACACGAATACTGGAATTTCGTGGGCCTCGTTCTGCTGGGTGCAGTTGTCTCGCCAATCGCACGCCGCAAGACGCTCACCGGCCTGATCGGCATGCCGGAGGAAACTCCGATGTGGAACATGCGGAAGGCCTGAGCGCAGTGGCCACTTACATCCTTCGTAGGATGGTATCGGCCATCGCCATCATGGCGATGGTCGGGATTTTCGTCTTTCTGCTTCTCAGGCAGGCGCCTGGTGACCCGGCAACCATCATCACCGGCAACAAGGGCACGCCACAGATAATCGCCGACATCCACGAACAGCTGAGACTCAACGAGCCGCGACCGGTTCAGTTCGTAAATTGGGCTGTCAGCATCCTCAGCGGCGACGTCGGGACCTCTATCTCTGCGGGACGACCCGTTCTTGAGCTCATCTCTCAGCGGCTTGAGCCAACCATTTCCCTGTCGATCTTGACGATGATCGTTTCGATGACGGCCAGCCTATCGACCATGGCTTCGGGCCACGGCGAGGGGTCGCGCCCCGGGCGCCTTTTGCTCATTGCAAGACCGAGCGCCCAGCACTGAAGGAAGTTGGACCTGGGCGAATGAGCGCGTGTCATCTAAATGATCGTTAGCATGCTTGCAGCAGCGACCTGCCAGCTGAGAACACCCCGTACATCTGTCTTCCCTCTTTCTTACAGGCAAGGATTTGACCTCTTCTGATCTGTTGAACGCCGTTTTCGAGCATATCGAAGCGAACCGCACCCCTTTCCTTGATCGCCTGATCGATTACGTTCGGCACCCGAGCATAAGCGCCGAGAATATCGGCATCGCCGAAGTCGGCGCGCTGCTGGTCGAGATGCTCACCGGGATCGGGCTCGAGACCAGCCTGGTGCCGACCGACGGGCACCCGATGGTGATAGCGCGCTGGGAGAAGGCGCCGGGCAGGGCGACCATTCTGCTCTACGGCCACTACGACGTGCAGCCGGCTGACCCGATCGACAAATGGCTCTCGCCGCCCTTCGAGCCGACCATCCGTGACGGGCGCCTTTACGCACGCGGGGTGGGCGACAACAAGGGACAACATTTCGCGCAGATCCTGGCAATCGAGTCCCACCTCAAGGTGCATGGTGCGTTGCCCTGCAATGTCATCCTGCTGCTTGAAGGCGAAGAGGAGATCGGCAGCCCGCACATTGCCGATTTCGTGCGTGCCAACAAGGAAACGCTAAAAGCTGATCTTGCCGTCACCGCCGATGGCCCGCGTCATGCAAGCGGTGCGCCCGTGATCAAGTTCGGTTCGCGTGGCGAGGTATCCTTTGAATTGCGTTGCCGCCATGCTAACAGTGACTTGCATTCTGGTAACTTCGGCGGCGTCGTGCCCAATCCAATCTGGACATTGGTGCACCTGCTAGGCACCATGAAGAATCCCGACGGTGAAATCACCATTGCCGGTTTCGCCGATGAAATCGAACCACCGTCAGAGGAGGAATTGGTCGCGGTCGAGCGATTACCTCTTGATGTCGAGGCTGTGAAGCGTGATCTCGACCTTGCGCGACTTGACGCGCCGGCGGAACGGGCTTTCTACGAGCGCCTGTGCTTCCGCCCGACGCTGACGATCAATGGCTTCCATGGCGGCTATGGCGGGCCTGGTAGCAAGAGCGTTCTGCCCAACGAAGCCTTCGTGAAATGCGACATACGGCTCGTGGAAGCACAGGACCCCGCGGACATCCTGCGCAAGGTGGCTGCCCATGTGGAAAAACACGCGCCCGAAGTGGAGTTCATAGCGCATGGGAGCATGCTTCCCTCCAAAACGCCCATTGCCTCCCCCTTCACCGCGCCGCTTTTTCGTGCTTTTGTCGCTGCGCAAGGGGAGGAGCCTTTGCTGGTCCCCGCAGGGTTCGGCACTCTCCCTAATTATGTATTCACCAAGATCCTTGGCATTCCTGCTTTCGACACGCCTTACGCAAACTACGACGAAGCCAACCACGCGCCGAACGAGAACCTAACGCTCAGCTGCTTCTATAGCGGGATTCGCACAGGCGCTGCATTACTGCATGAGCTTGGTTCGTTGCCATTTCCAGAGCGCGGGGTCGGTGGGGTGCAATCCGCCTCTAGTCTAACTCGTAAGAGATGAGTAACTAGATTGGATAATCGTGCGCCTTTCGGTTACTGCGCCGACATGAACTTGCCCGCCTCTCGGGCATGCATTTCACGGTCATCCAGCCAGAGCAAGGTCGACACACCCGTCGGAACGGACGGCTGCACTCCGCTGCGTTCCGCGCCAACTAAAAGGACCGTACAGAAGATGCCAAACATCAACGCCGGACGGTTGCTCTCGGAGCTCAGTCGTTTCGCGCAGTTCGGCGCGTACAAGACGGGTGTCCATCGTCCAACCTATTCGAAGGAGGACATCGACAGCCGCCGCTGGCTTGCGCAGCAATACGAAGCCATAGGGCTTCAGGCGCATATCGACGGAGTCGGGAACGTGTTCGGAATGCCTCGGTCGGACCGGCGATCGCTGTTGATCGGGTCGCACGCAGAGTCCCAGAATAATGCCGGATGGCTCGACGGGGCGCTCGGTGTGATCTACGGGCTCGAGATCGCCCGGACCTTTGCGGAAACCCCAGACTGCGCAGACCTCCCCATCGCCCCGGTGGCGTGGGCGGATGAAGAAGGTCACTACGTCTCAATGCTCGGTAGTCGTTCATTCGTCGGTGATATCGACGAGGCAGAGATCGATCGCGCGGCGAATGTCGATGACCGGCTGCCGCTCAGGGACGCGCTCCGTGCAGCCGGCCTAGCAGGTGTTCCCCGATCTACGGTGGAGCCGGACCGCTACGTCGGATATCTGGAAGCACACATAGAACAGGGCGACGCGCTGGAAGCCTCGGGCAACCAGATCGGTGTGGTTACGAGCATCGTCGGGATCTGGCAGTATTCAATCGTCTTTCGCGGCATTCAGAATCACGCTGGCACGACGCGCATGGCTATCCGGAAGGATGCCGGACTCGCAGCAGCGATGCTGGCGACGACTATTGCCGATCGCTTTCCTAAAGTGGCCGGCCCGCATTCCGTGTGGACCACAGGCCGCATTAGCCTTGACCCGGGCGCTCCCAACATAATTCCGGGGAAGGCAGAAATGTTGTTCCAGTTCCGGGATTCTGAGATGCCGGTGCTACAGCGCCTCGATGCGGTGATAAAGGAATCGGTTGAGGAGACCGCGATTAAAACCGGTTGCCATGCTGAGATCGAGCAGACCGAGGCCTCCAAACCATGCCATATGGATCCGGCCCTTCAGGACGCAATAGAGAACGCAGCCGCGCGCCATGCTCCCAACGCCTATGTGAGGATGCCAAGTGGGGCTGGTCACGACGCACAGGTCGTGGCGCGCAAACTGAGGTCCGCTATGCTTTTCATCCCAAGCATTGGCGGTATCAGCCATCATTGGACCGAAAATACCGAGGATGCCGACCTTGTGCTCGGCTGCCAGGTGCTGGCTGATGCCGCCGAGATGATCCTGCGTGGCGACGGAAAATCTGGACTCCGCAGCTAAGCGGGTCCTGTACAACGCCTTGACACCTGGCTGAATTTCGCAATCGGGATTCCGCCCGGCAATACTACAGAATAATCTGAGTTCCATCTGAAAACCAGATGACCTCGATACACAGACTGAATTTGACGTAAACTCCGCGGCAATTGAAAACCAACGGAACAATCGCCGTCCTCGGACGAGGTCCTGCATTGGGCTGTCGCATCCTCGGCGGCGATTTCGGCACCTCGATTTCCCAGACATTCTTTTAGGATTTGGCGGTTCTCGTGAAGGAGTAAACATCTATGCGATCATCGATTGATGCGGTCATCGAGGGAAAGCTCAAGGAGTTTTCGATTCCAGGCTCAGCAGTTGGGATCGTGCAAGATGGCAAGCTCGTTTGGGCAAACGGTTATGGATGGGCAGATGTGAAACGCAAAGTTCCGATGACGCCCAAAACCATCATGAATATCGGTTCCGTGTCCAAGACCATTACGGCAACAGCCGTGATGCAGCTTTGGGAGCGGGGGTTAATTGACCTTGATACAGATATCAGTAGGTATTTTCCCTATCAGGTCGTCAATCCGAAACACCCGTCGATGGCCATCACAGCACGGCGGCTTTTGAATCATCGTTCGTCAATCCGGGATGGGAAGTCTTACTGGGGTACCTACGCCTGCGGCGATCCGACGACTGCGCTTGGCGACTGGCTCGAGGCATACCTAAAGCCAGGAGGGGCGTATTATGACGCCGACGACAATTTCCATGGGTGGGTGCCCGGCATACTCGAACCGGATCAGACCGGCGGGTATTGCAATGTTGCATATGGCCTGCTCGGCCATCTTGTTGAGTGCGTGACTGGCACGCGCTTCACCGATTATTGCGCCGACCACATCTTCACCCCCTTGGGCATGAACAGCACTGGCTGGTATGTGCGTGATATCAATGTTGACCGGCATGCGGTTCTCTATGGCAGGGTCACCAAAGAAAAGTTGGATAAGGGCAGGCAATCATTTTCCTCCCTATTACCAGCTCCCGGTTTGACAATTGATGAGCTTACGCCGGGAGGCCGCATGCCGCATTGCCTCTACGGTTACCCCACCTATCCGGAGGGGCTAGCGCGCACAAGCGTCGAGGAACTGTCGCTCTTCCTCGCCACTTATAGAAACCGAGGCGGAATTCAGTTGTTGAAAGAGTCAACCATCAACCTGATGATCTCTGAAGTCCACGATGGTCGCCCTCTCTGCTGGCACAAACTCATCCTTGCAAATGGTGATGTCATTTGGGGACACGCTGGCAGCGATCCCGGTATTAGGACCCATATGGGCTTCCGTGAAAAAGACGGGACTGGCGCGATCGTATACTTCAATGGAGACGACATTGGTGACAGCAGAGAGGTTATTATCGAAAGCCTTTTCTGCAATGCCGCAACCCTTTAGCGCTCGTTTCGGCTGTGCCCGCTCCCTCGGGAGTCAAGGCGGATAGGCTGCGAGAGGTTTTGTCAGGCAATTGAGCGCCGCGATGAGCAGCCAAAAAGCTGCCTGAACTAGTTTAGCAGCAGCGAGAAGTTGTAGCCTGCGGAGGTTAGGATGGCGTTGACGGCGTCATCCTGCTCGCCAGCGAGGTAGTTGCATCCCAAGTGCTCGGCCTTGATGCGGCCGATGACAGGCTCGATCGCCGAGCGGCGGCGCATCTGGCGCTTGATGGCCGGTGTGACGCGGCGCTTGAGAGGTGGCTCGGCAAAAATGGACAGGGTGATACGTGGAATTTCTGCCTGAGATCGGCATGAGTGCCGGAACAGGAGAATCACGAATGAGCAGACGACCACGCCGGAACCACAGCCCGGCTTTCAAGGCGAAAGTTGCGCTTGCGGCGATCAAGGGAGAAAAGACGCTGGCCGAGCTGGCGCAGCAATATGATGTGCATGCGAACCAGATCACGGATTGGAGAAAGCAGCTTCTGGAAGGGGCCTCGAACGTGTTTGGCGCGGCGGAGAAATCGGAGCCGACGGTGGACATAAAGGCCCTCCATGCCAAGATCGGAGAGCTGACGCTGGCCAATGATTTTTTAGGCTCGGCGCTCGGCAAGGCCGGCTGGTCGGGGAGCGCAAGACGATGATCGACCGGGAACATGAACTGCCGATTGCCAAGCAGGCGGCCGAACTGGGGATCAGCCGCGGCAGCGTCTACTCCCTACCCAAGCCGACATCGGCGGCAGACCTGAAGCTGATGCGGCGCATCGACGAATTGCATCTGGATTACCCGTTCGCGGGCAGCCGCATGTTGCAGAAGCTTTTGAAGCGCGAAGGCTATGAGACGGGTCGCCTGCATGTGCGCACCTTGATGAAGCGCATGGATATCGAGGCGCTCTACCGCAAGCCGCGCACTTCGAAGCCGGGGGACGGGCACAAGATCTATCCGTATTTGCTGGGCAAGCTGGCGGTGACGCGGCCCAACCAGGTCTGGGCGACGGACCTGACCTATATCCCGATGGCCCGCGGCTTCTGCTACCTGGTTGCTGTCGTCGACTGGTTCACGCGCAAGGTACTGAGCTGGCGGCTGTCGATCACCATGGATGCGGCGTTTTGCATTGAAGCCCTCGAGGAGGCGCTGGCGACATACGGCAAGCCCGAGATCTTCAACTCCGATCAGGGCAGCCAGTTCACCAGCCATGACTTCACCAAGGTCCTGCTCGACCGGGAGATCAGGATCAGCATGGATGGCAAGGGCGCCTGGCGCGACAACGTCTTCGTCGAGCGTCTCTGGCGGTCGGTGAAATATGAGGAGGTCTATCTCAAGGCCTATGACAGCGTTCGCGAAGGGCGAGCGTCGATCGGAAAATATCTCGATTTCTACAATCGGGGACGCCCGCATTCCAGCCTTGACGGCAGAGCGCCAGATGAGGCCTACTTCACCCCGCTACCGCTTCCCGAGGCGGCCTAACCATAGGCAGTGTTCCACTTATAAATCGGGAATTCCTGTCCAAACAAACCGAGCCACCTCTCTTGTGGCCACGATAGCCTGCATCGACGTGGATGCGGCCCATCTCGTTGCCGATGGTCTTCTCCATGTCGGGGATGACGCTTGCGAGGCGTGGCCGTCAAAAGGATTGCCCGGCAGCGCTTTCGCGTGCAGGGCTAACTGGCCGCCCTTTGAGCGCTGCAGCGTCGTAGCCAGCGAGACTGTAAGCGGCATGCCCCTTGCCATGCCGATGCTCTCGACCTCGTGAGCGTGCAGGCTGTAGATCTTGCGGCGGCCGCGCTAGCGCCGCCGCCGTTTCACGCGCAGCCTTCTCCCGACGCGCGGCCACCCATGGATAAAGGGTTGCCTTGCCGCCGTCAAAGCCGCGCTATTTGACTTCGGTCCATAGGAGAGCACCGTTCTGCCGCCCATCCCGCCAGCGCCGTTCAAGATAGTCGCGAGGGATCGATACAGGTGTGACGTGCGGGCGGCCGCCGGTGCTCGGGCTCGCCGCCGGCGGCCAGCCAGCGCTCGACCGTCATCACGCTTCGCAGGTCTTCGCCTGGCCGAAGCCCGCAAACAGCCATGGTAGGATTCAATTCGTGGCCTGACCCGACAACTCTGAGCCCGAAGGGCAGTTTGCTGAGAGAGGTGGCTCGGTTTGTTTGGACAGGAATTCCCGATTTATAAGTGGAACACTGCCTATGGTTAGGCCGCCTCGGGAAGCGGTAGCGGGGTGAAGTAGGCCTCATCTGGCGCTCTGCCGTCAAGGCTGGAATGCGGGCGTCCCCGATTGTAGAAATCGAGATATTTTCCGATCGACGCTCGCCCTTCGCGAACGCTGTCATAGGCCTTGAGATAGACCTCCTCATATTTCACCGACCGCCAGAGACGCTCGACGAAGACGTTGTCGCGCCAGGCGCCCTTGCCATCCATGCTGATCCTGATCTCCCGGTCGAGCAGGACCTTGGTGAAGTCATGGCTGGTGAACTGGCTGCCCTGATCGGAGTTGAAGATCTCGGGCTTGCCGTATGTCGCCAGCGCCTCCTCGAGGGCTTCAATGCAAAACGCCGCATCCATGGTGATCGACAGCCGCCAGCTCAGTACCTTGCGCGTGAACCAGTCGACGACAGCAACCAGGTAGCAGAAGCCGCGGGCCATCGGGATATAGGTCAGGTCCGTCGCCCAGACCTGGTTGGGCCGCGTCACCGCCAGCTTGCCCAGCAAATACGGATAGATCTTGTGCCCGTCCCCCGGCTTCGAAGTGCGCGGCTTGCGGTAGAGCGCCTCGATATCCATGCGCTTCATCAAGGTGCGCACATGCAGGCGACCCGTCTCATAGCCTTCGCGCTTCAAAAGCTTCTGCAACATGCGGCTGCCCGCGAACGGGTAATCCAGATGCAATTCGTCGATGCGCCGCATCAGCTTCAGGTCTGCCGCCGATGTCGGCTTGGGTAGGGAGTAGACGCTGCCGCGGCTGATCCCCAGTTCGGCCGCCTGCTTGGCAATCGGCAGTTCATGTTCCCGGTCGATCATCGTCTTGCGCTCCCCGACCAGCCGGCCTTGCCGAGCGCCGAGCCTAAAAAATCATTGGCCAGCGTCAGCTCTCCGATCTTGGCATGGAGGGCCTTTATGTCCACCGTCGGCTCCGATTTCTCCGCCGCGCCAAACACGTTCGAGGCCCCTTCCAGAAGCTGCTTTCTCCAATCCGTGATCTGGTTCGCATGCACATCATATTGCTGCGCCAGCTCGGCCAGCGTCTTTTCTCCCTTGATCGCCGCAAGCGCAACTTTCGCCTTGAAAGCCGGGCTGTGGTTCCGGCGTGGGCGTCTGCTCATTCGTGATTCTCCTGTTCCGGCACTCATGCCGATCTCAGGCAGAAATTCCACGTATCACCCTGTCCATTTTTGCCGAGCCACCTCTGAGCATCACACAGGCGGACGGCGCAATTCAAAGAACATATAATCCGTTCCATCAACGACAACCGGCCCAAGAAAGGAATAGCCCAGCGCGGTTTTCGTTCTGAGAGATCGAATATTCGTCGGGCGTACGAGAGAGACCAACCGATCGATAGATTGGGTTGCGAAAGCGAATTCAATCACTGGCTTAATGCTTTCCGGCCCAATCCCTCGACCGCACCGGGCTCCGAACAAGAAACATCCGGTTTGAATGTCATTTTCATCGAAGCGGCGCAGCCCGGACTGCCCCACGAAGCGCAAATCGCCATTGTCCTCTCGTTCATAGACCATCCAGAATCCGTACCCGTAGGTATCCCACTCATGAAGATAAAGGGACAGCCGCGCATCAGACATTTCCCGCGTTGGCGAAATTCCTTCGACAGACGATTCGAACACTAACGGATCACAGCTCAGGCGATGCAGTGCATCGGCGTCCCAAGGACGTATTGGGCGCATGAATAAGCGTTCCGTTTCTATATTCATGTAAGGCTCCTTTCAAATTGGAGAGATATACACCAAAAGCAACTGGCAAAAGTGATAGGGATGCGTGACTTGGAATAAGGTGGTTTACAGTTGAAGTAGAACTCGCGCTGTTGTAAAGAATTAACCAAGATAAAATCCGAGTACCTGTTATAATATGTGCAGAATCCTGTGTCGATACTCAATAACTACACAATTACTCGATCAAAGTCAACGGGTTATAAAATTAAGACAAAATCGTGACGAATATACATTGCCGAGGTGAGCCGAGAAGTCGCTTTCTCCTGGGTCGATGACATTCTGCGGATACATGATCAAGTGCCGTGCCAACCGGAAAGTTATTCCGAAATGGCGGCAAATCGACGACGCGGAACGCGGCTGAACGACAAGTGAATTCCGCTTCCTGTTGTTTGTGGACTTATCCCACATTGATCGTCATGGAGGATCTCGTTCGGCTATGGACCATCCTCAGTCTGGCGGCGCCCCAAAGGTAGAATGCAGATCAGATGCTATTATCCGAGGGTTGAGCCGGAAATGGTGTGATCGACCAATCTATTGAGTCGACGGCACGCTGAAGTATCGCCCCCGTCCGAGCATGGCTGGGTGAAGCGGCCACGATATATGCGATCTTGTCACGGTAATCGCCTTTCCTGACGATCGGCGTCTTTGGTTCAACAAAGAGTTTCACCTCGGCCACACCTGATACAGCAGCCGCCCGCCTGTCGCCACGGATCCAATCGAGGATGCCATCGCGATCAGGAAGTAGGCTCCGCACCGCTGCGGAGTGCGAACGCCGTTTGCGCAAATTCCATTTGCCGCCGATGACAAGCTTGATGTGCTCGGTGATTAGATCGATACCGTAAGCCAGTTGAATGAGTTGGGAATGGGGCGCGTTGGCAAGACGCGGATTGACTTCAATGACGACTGGGCCAAGCTTCGTTCGCCGGAGTTCAATGTTCGTTGGCCCCCAGCCAAGATCGAGAGCTCGCAAACAGCTCAGAGAGACATCGGCGATACGCTTATGCTCATCATCAGTCAGCACGGCCGGAAAGATAGTCTCACGACAGACGAAATACGGTGGGGGGCTGAAGTCACCGCTGCCAATCCCAACGACCTCGTCTCCCATTGTATAAGCGAGATAAAGGGGACCTTGCGCGAACTCTTCGACCAGTATCTTTGGCGAAGATTGCCATACGTGCTTCCCGCCCAATAGATAGGTCGAATGTTCATCTAGCTCGTCGACGGTGCGGCACAGTCGGACACCAATGCTGCCGCTACCGACGGCTGGCTTAAGCACCACCGGCAGGCCGATCTCCGCAGCAGAGCTTTTCACGTCCCTCGCATTTGCTGCCAAGCGATAAGCAGGTATCGGAATGTTGGCGTCCGCGAGGAGCTGGCGCTGAGCAAATTTGTCGCAGCATCGTTCGATCGATCCCGGATTCGGCCCCGGTAGATCGAAATACTGGCAGAGCTTTCCAACCGTCGCATAGACCTCTTCCTCGGCGCATATAATGCCAGCAATTTCATTGGTGTCCTGCAACCGGGTGCATTCGTGGACCAGTGCATCGAGATCGCTTGTATCGACTCGGATTGTCTCACATCCCGCAACAAGAAAGTCCTGCTTATCCGGGTATGACGACAGGTTAATTGGATAAAGACCAAGCCTCTTGGCCGCTTCGACGTATAGTAGACAACAACGCCCTGCTCCGCCTTCAATAAGGATAAGAGTTCTTCGTTCCATTTTACTTGGACTCCAGAAGGTTATTGGTGTGTGTGGCTGTAAGCAAACGGGGTCAGTTTATTTTGCACGTCACTTTCATATCTCGCGGGGAACTTACCATCGTCTGTGATCTTCGGTTGCAAAGATTCTGTGAAGTTATTTGAAGCGTCTGTTTCAAATTTCATTTTACCCGTCTGCCCAATAAACCGAAATTTGCCGGACCGAACGATAACGAGGTTGTCGTCGACGACGTAGCGGATGGTCTTCCGGTGTGTGGCATGGTCGATTTGAAGAAACGCATGAGGCTACGGCGTAGACGCGGAAGTTCCTATCATAGTGATTCTGGGGTGACATGCTCGGACTCGGACGTCACTTTTCCATAATCGCTCTATTAGCGCTAAGGTTGGATGCATAGGCGGGCAGGAACTACCCCGAGCCTGCAATCTCAGCCTGAGCGATCTGAGAGCCTTCTCTGATTGGGGTCGTTTTGGTCAAGATGCTCCTGCACTTTTTTCTGGACCGTTCCGTGGGTCACTCGCTTCTCTTCGCGGTCAGCGCTTGGGCCGCCGCATGATGGGGTCAGGAGAGCGAAGGCGTCTCAATCCGTTTCACGACCTTGCCGCGCTTGGGCCGGCAGGTTCGGGACTCTCAACGAGATCGCCTCGCCCATCGTCCCCAGGGAACGATCCGGGCATCGCCCTTTCGGGCGAAGGCTTTGTTCGTGTTGCTTGCTCCTCGATCTGTCTCAGTTCACGCGGCCAGGTGAACAGGCTCCTTTCCAAAGCGGAACTCGGTCGCGTCGGCCCACATGCGATGCAGAATGACGGCCAGTTTGCGGGCGACCGCGACCCGGGCTCGTGCCATGCCGCGCCGCCTGGCGATGTTCATGCCCCATGCTCTGAGGCTCGACCACTTCTTCGATCGCACCAGCAGTGTGTGGGCCGCCTCATAAAGCGCGGTGCGTGCAAGTTCGTCGCCGCATCGGCTGACCTTTCCCTGGATGTCGGTTTCGCCGGACTGGTAGCGTGCCGGCGTCAGTCCCAGATGCGCCCCCACCGCCTGCGACGAGCCGAACCGCTCAGGCCGGTCGATCGTGGCGCGGAAGGCGAGCGCGGTGATCGGCCCGACGCCCGGCGCGCTCTTCAGCCGCCGGCAGACTTCTTCATTGCGGACGATGTCGAGAACCTGCTTCGTCAGGCGGGCGAACTCTCTCAACATGACACCGAGGATTGCTAGCAGCGGCTCGACCATCGCCATCACCTCGGCGTCAGCGCCCGTCAATTCACGCACGCGGCCGGCAAACGCGCTGCGCGACGGCAGGCCCAGCTTGACGCCGGCCTCGCGCAGGATCGCCCGCACTACGTTCTCGATCGAACGCATCTCGTTCAGCACCGTGCGGCGGGCAACCAGCAGCGAACGCCACAGCCGGCACTGCCTGCTCTTGACATGCACCTGCCGATACCAGCCAGTGCGCATGATCTGCGCCAGCGCGCGGGCGTCATTGCGGTCGGTCTTGTTGGGCATCGTCTTCATCGCCGCGTTGGCCTGCCGCGTCTCGATGCAGGTCGCCGGCAAGCCTTCGGCGTGCAGTCCATCGTGAAGCCAGGCCGTCAGCGAGCACGCTTCCAGGCCGATCCGCTCAAGCGGCAAGCCGGTCCCCTTCAGCGCGTCACACAATGCCTGCGGATCGCTCAACGCTCTCGCCTCCTTCACGATCCGGCCAGTCTCGTCGACAATGCAAATAGAGGTCTCTTCCAAAGACACGTCCAGTCCGGCAAAGTACTTCATGGCTGCTCCTTCCAAATGTTTGTGGCGACTCATATCGACCACGTTTTCACATTTCGACAGGAGCAGCCGCCATCATCGTATGCGACGTCTCCGCCCCATTGATTTTCTTGTTGCAACGGTCAGGTGGAGCGCTTGCAGCTGGTCCTATGAGCACGTTGGGGAATCCCGGACGTGCTCATTGTGATGCGCTGATCCGTTGCGCATAGGCCCAGGGCATGAGGGCGTCGATGTCTTTGGCGAGGTGGCCATTTGCGAGGCTGATGAAGAGATCGCGCAGGTAGGCGTATGGTTCAACGCGGTTCATCTTGCATGTGCCGATCAGGCTGGCGAAACGGGCCCAATTACGGCCGCCTTCATCATGGCCGGCAAAGAGAGCGTTGCGGCGGTTCATGGCCGGACTTCTGATCGCGTTTTCGACGAGATTGGAGTCGATGTCGACGCGGCCGTCGTTCAGGAACAGCCGGAAGCCGACCTGGCGTTTCAGCATATAGGCCATGGCCTCGCCGAGGTCGGACTTGCGCGATACGCGCGCGGCCTGAACTGTCAGCCAGGTGAAGAACTCGTCCACCAGGGGGCGGGACAGGTGCTGGCGGACAGCCCGGCGATGATCGGGGTCACAACCTCGGATGCTGTCCTCGATCTTGTAGAGGGCGGCGATGCGCAACAACGCCTCGTCGACGATGGGCAAACCCTTCTTCGGCTGGGACTTGATCAGTTTTCTGCGGCCATGCGCCCAGCAGAAGGCCAGCCTCAACGGATCGCCGCCCGTGCGTTTTGGCGTTGCGAGGTGGGAGTAGCCGCCATAGGCATCGACCTGGATCGTGCCGTTGAAGCCGTCGAGGATACCTGCGGCATATTCACCTTTACGCCCAGGCCGATAATGGAACACCACGCCCGGCGGCGCAGATCCGTTCCAGCCGCGGTCGTCGCGCAGAATAGCCCAGAGATAGCCAGTTTTCGTCTTGCCGCGCCCGGGATCCAACACCGGAGCCGTGGTCTCGTCGACATATAGTCGTGAGCTACCCTGTTTCAGGATCATGGCCATGTGGTCTACCACCGGCGCGATCACGGCGCCCGTCCGACCCAGCCAGTCGGCCAGGACCGTGCGGTCGATCGGCACTCCGTGTCGGGCCATGACCGCGGCCTGCCGGTTCAGCGGCATGTGTTCGGAATGCTTGGACACGGCGATCTGCGCCAAGAGGGCTTCGGTCGGCCAGCTACCTTCCAGCAAATGCGCCGGCGCCCTGGCCTGAACCACTCCCGTGCGCCCCTTGGGGCAAGCATATTTCGGGCGGATCGCGACGATCACCTGATAGCGCGCCGGGATATGATCGAGCCGCTCCGTCCGGTCTTCGCCAATCCGGACCATGTTGCCGCAACCACAGGGGCAGGCAATGCTATCAGGCTCGATCACCTGTTCGACGCGCGGCAGGCTCTGGGGCAGAGCACGCGCCTTGCGTTGCCTGCGTGAAGCAGTCTTTTCGCAATTGGCTGTGCTGGCCGCGATCTTTTCCTCGACGAAGGCGATCTGGGCCTGTGTTTCGGCAATTGCCGTCTCCAGGTCCTCCAGCGCCAGTTCCATCTGCGTCGGATCGAGCTTTTCCGATTTCGGCCCGAACTTCGTGCGGCGGTAGTCCTGAACCTGGCTCTCCAGCTTCTCGATCAGTTCCTTCAACTCGGTGATGAAGGCGTCCTTTTCAGCCACCACCGCCTGCTCATGCTGACGGGCCGCACGCTCGACCGACAGCTCGAACTGTACGGCCGCAAAGGCGTTCACCACCTCTGCAGGCAGGTCCGGGAACTGGCTGAGATCAATGGGCGCAGACATGCGCCTTCGTAGCAAATCGAAGCAAAAAAGCCCAATAAAACAACGCCAAAACCGAACGGGTGAGTCACCCTGCCGCAGCGGGCGGCGCTACCCGCTGCGCTACCACGCGTCGCCAGTCGAGACCTTCGAACAAAGCTTCATACTGCCCCCGCGACAGCCGCATCGTCCCATCCTGCACTTTGGGCCAGGCAAAGCTGCCCTGTTCCAGGATTTTGTAGGTCAGCACCATTCCGGTGCCATCCCACACCAGGATTTTTACACGATTCCCGCGCTTCGACCGGAAGATCACGGTGACCCCGGAATGCGGATCAAGCTTCAACTCGGTCTGCACCATCAATGCCAGCGCCTGATGGCCACAGCGGAAGTCCACCGGCCGCGTCGCGATCAGGATCGGCAATCGTTGGCCCGCGACGATCATGCCGTCCCGCGCATCGCACGCACCAAGGCCGCAACCCGGTCAACCGGCACATCGCCGGGAACCCTCACCACGAGGTCTGCGCCTATTTCCACGGTCATGATCCCCAAAGTGATCTCGACCGGCTCCGGAACCGGCAAAGCATCGGCAGCCTCCTTCGGCTCCGTCGTAATCGCCAGGGGCACGAAGGCAGGCTCGAATGGGCCGCTATTCTCGCAAGGCACCGGCATCAGTTCCGCAGGCAGCGCCAAAAGACCCTGACGCGCCTGCCGTCGCCAGTCCGAAAGCTGATGCGCAATGAGATCATGACGACGCGCAACATCAACAACCCGCGCACCGCGTTGAAGGCTCTCCGCGACAATCCGCGCCTTCAGATCATTAGGCCATCGTCGGTTTCCACGACGAGGCTCGACAACTTCGCATCGCCCAACAAATCCCTCGCCATCCGCCATGCCAAATCTCCAGCTCCTGCCGAAAACCTTCTGGCAGAAACCTCAATGTTCAGAAACAAGCGAAATCAATGGGGTGTGGGCGGCGCATACCCATCATCTGGCTCGGTCGAGACCCCAATCACCCCATCTGACTCGAAACTCGGTTAGGCACGACGCGGAGCTGCCCTGCGGCGAAGCATGAGGCGGATCGACGCGATGAAGATCCACGCCTCGGCGCTGGCGATGGTCGCCTCGAAGTCCTTGGCGAGCCGGCGACAACGTCCCAGCCAGGCGAAAGTTCGCTCGACGACCCATCGTCGCGGCAGCACCTCAAAGCCTTTGGCCGTGTCGGAGCGCTTGATGATTTCGATGGTCCACGTGCCCAGATCGGCCAGAGCCTGCGTCAGTTTTTCTCCGGCATAACCGCCGTCGGCGAATAGATGGCGCAACCACGGGTAAAGCTGTCGAATGGAGGCGATGACGCAGACTGCCCCATCCCTGTCCTGGATATCGGCCGTATGCACCGTCAGCCCGACCAGGTGCCCCTCGGTGTCGGTGATGATATGGCGCTTGCGGCCTTTGATCTTCTTGCCGGCGTCGTAGCCACGCAGACCGGCAACGTCCGTGGCCTTTGCCGATTGGCTGTCGATGACGCCGGCGCTCGGGCTCGCCTCGCGACCGAGGGCGAGGCGTGCCGCGGCCACCAGGTGGAAGTTGATGGTCCTCCACAGCCCATTGTCTCGCCAGGCATAGAAATAGCGTTGAACCGTCGAAACCGGCGGGAAGCGGTCCGGCAATGCCCGCCACTGGCAGCCCGTCCAGGCGATATAGAGGAGCGCGTCCACGACTGCCCCGCAGCTCGGTCGTCCGCGGTCGTCCTGTCGCCTTCGCTCCAGGCATGAACGGCTCGATCAACGCCCATTCCCTGTCCGTCAACGCGTTTGCATCCCGCTGCCCCGCGCGGCAATATTGCCGGCGGGTGGCCTCCGTCCAACCCATGTCGTGATCCTGCTCAAGTCTAGACAACTCAAGCGAATCACAACGGACGGGGCCACTCAACCGCTTCCACGCCCAATCCCGAGTTTCGGGTCAGGCTCTGAGAGATCATGGTCGAGCGCGACGAGCATCACGATCGGCGGCCCTTAGACTTTGCAGTTGTAAGCGGATATAGGGGGCAATAGCTAAGTCTCGGTGGCGGCGGTGGTCTCCTCCTCGCAGGCGCCAGCCATCTGAAAACGCGATAGCACCAATCCGGACATTATATTGGCGAACTCAAGGCCAAGTGGCGCATTTAGTGGGGAGCGGTCCGAACTCCATGCCAATCAATATCCACCGAAAAAACCGAGTTCCACCAAATGCAGATTAAAGACATCCTTCTCGCGCCGGGCAATGGGGCCTTTTTCTATGACGATCAGGAAGCCATTAGGTCGGGCGCGACGCAGGACGGCTTTATCTATCTCGGCGCACCGACAACGCATGGGTTCAATTCGATCCGCATTCCAGCATCCTCGCTCAGCCTCGGGCTTGTCCTTACCGACGACACTGTTGTTTGGGGCGACATGATGAACGTCCAGTACTCTGGTGCCGCCGGACGCGATCCTGTGTTCGACGCCAGTCAAACCTCGGATTTTACGTCGCGCGTTGTCGCGCCGCGGCTTCTCGATGTTGATGCATCCCGCTACCTAGAAGCCTGCGCGAAGGTTTTCGAGCCCTTCGAACACAAGCGGCTACCTCTCGCGATTGAGTATGGCGTCAGCCAGGCATTGCTTCGAACTGCGGCCCACCTTCACCGCAGCACGATGGCGGAGGTCATCTGCACTGAATTTGACCAACCGCTGCCAACGCGCAGTGTCCCGATTTACTGTCAGAGTGGCGATGCGCGGGAAATCAATGTCGACAAGATGATTCTGAGGTCCGTCGATGTTCTTCCCCACGGCCTGATCAACTCGCGGCAGAAATTCGGCGTCGACGGCCAGACCTTCATGGACTTCGTGAAGTGGGTTGCAACGCGTACGCGCCAAATCGGCCGCCCAGAGTATCATCCGGTGCTGCATTTCGATGTGTATGGTTGGATAGGGCAGGAAATCGGCCTGGAGCCGCAACGGATCGCCGATTTTATCTGCAGGGTTGCCGATACCGTTCCGGGTTTTACGCTCAATATCGAGTGCCCGGCCGATTTTGGTTCCACACAGGCCCAAATTGATAACTACGCTCGAATTGTATCGATCCTGGATGACCGGAGTTCCAGCGCCCGCATTGTCGTGGATGAGAGATGCAATACGCTTGAGGATATTCGGCTCTTTGCCGAAGCGAAGGCCACGCATCTGGTCCAAATCAAGACGCCAGACGTCGGCTCAATCGCCGATACGGCGCGCGCAGTTCTCATCTGCAAGGCGAACAAGGTAGGGGCATATGTAGGGGGAAGCTGTACCGAGACGGATCTCTCCGCCCAGGTTTCAGTCCACGTTTCGGTAGCGACCCAGGCCGACATGATGCTCGCAAAGCCCGGAATGGGTGTCGACGAGGGTTTTTCCATCGTTGGGAACGAACAGAGCCGGTTATTCGCGATGCTGAACCGTCGTCGGGCGTATGTCGAACAAGTTGGATGAAGAGCCGTGTGTCGCCATGCTGAACGGCCTTGAGGGGATCACCGTCGTTGCCGTGGAGCAGGCTGTAGCTGCGCCTTACGCATCGTCTCGCCTTGCGGACGCTGGCGCCAGAGTCATCAAGATCGAGAGGCCCGAAGGGGACTTTGCGCGGAATTACGACAAATTGGTGAGGGAGCAAAGTGCCTATTTCATTTGGCTTAACCGGGGTAAGGAGTCGGTTTGTCTGGACCTGAGATCGGAGGCGGATCGCGCCGTCCTAGACACGCTTATTGCTAGTGCTGACGTGTTCATCCAGAATCTGAAGCCGGGCAGCATCAAAAAACTGGGTTTCGGGTCTGCGGATATTCGCCGACGCTTTCCGCGCCTCATCACCTGCGACATCTCCGGGTTCGGGGAGGGGGGGCCGTTTTCCCACCTGAAGGCTTATGATCTGATCGTCCAGGCCGAAACAGGTCTATGCGCGATCACCGGGACACAACAGGGTCCGGCGCGGGTAGGGGTGTCGGTTTGCGACATCTCGGCAGGCATGACGGCGCATAGCGCCATCCTCCAGGCACTGTTCCACCGCGAACGAACAGGTGAAGGCGCAGGCATACATGTCTCGTTGTTCGATGCCGTCGCCGACTGGATGAACGTGCCAGTTCTGCAAAACGACTACAGCGGGTATCACACGGTACGCGCCGGCGTGAAACACCCGTCGCTTGCGCCGTATGGCGCCTATCGTTGTGCCGATGGCAAAGAGGTTATCTTTTCGGTTCAGAATGACCGCGAATGGGTGAATTTCTGCGAGAAATTCCTAAAGCAGGCGGCGCTCACACGCGCACCTGGTTTTGCCGATAATATGGAGCGTCTCGGTCACCGGGCGCAACTTGATGAGATCATTGAATTGCGTTTTTCCGAATTATCCTGCCACGAAGCAATGCAGGAGCTTGAGGCAGCCGGTTTGGCGTATGGCCGTTTGAACGAAGTGGCGCAAGTTTCAAAGCATCCACACATTCGCAGGGTGCAGGTTGGCACACCCGAAGGAACCGTCGAGACGATAGCCCCAGCCGCGATCTTCAACTCTGAGCGCCCCTCGCTGCGGCCAGTTCCGGCTCTCGGCGCCCATACCGAGGCTGTCCGCGAAGAGGTTGGAGCAGGCTTGCGCACAAAAGCCGCGTCAGCGTGAGTGCGCGTTTGAGGGTGAGTGGGCTCGCGAGTTACGAAGAGTCTGTGTACCTCGGATCATCCCAGCGCATCGGCTATCCAGCAAGCGTACTGCCGTCACGCTCGCTAAGATTGATCGCAGAGGCGACTCCATGATCAAGGACACCTTTCCGGCCGTTGAAAACACGATGTCTGTACCCCGCTGGAGATCCCTGCTCTTCGTTCCCGCTCACGTTCCGCGCTTTGTGGAGACGGCTCATGAGCGGGGTGCAGATGGCGTCATTCTCGACTTGGAGGACTCTGTTCCCCAGGATCAGAAGGGCCAGGCAAGGCGGCAGCTCCCAGAATCCGTGACAAAAGTGGGTCGCAACGGTGCGTCGGTTTTGGTCCGCGTGAACCGTGGCCTGCGCGCGCTGGCTGTCGACCTTGAAGCAGCGGTTGTCGCAGGCGTCAACGCGCTTGTCCTTCCCAAGGTGGAGTCGGCCGAGTGGGTGATGGAAGTCGCTGATGCCGTGACGGAACTTGAGCACGAAAGGAAACTTGACGCGAGAAGCGTTCGGTTCGTTGCCCAGATCGAAACTCCGGGGGCATTGGCGAGACTCGCGGCAATAGCTTCGGCCCATCCCCGGATGGCCGCGATGGCGCTTGGCCCGGAAGATTTCAGCGCGGCCGTTGGCGGGACACCAGATCCGGAGCTACTTCTAGGACCGAACCTTTCGGTCTTGTTCGCCGCCCGCGCGAGCGGTCTGCTGCCTCTGGGATTCGTTGGAAGTATCGGGGAGTTCTCTGACACGCAGAAGTTCCGCGATGTCGTCATACAGGCAAGGCGGCTCGGCTTCGTCGGAGCGTTGGCGATTCATCCGACACAAGTTGCCATCCTGAATGAAGCCTTCTCGCCTAGCGCAGAGGAGTTCGAGTGGGCCCGGCGCGTGCTCGCGGCCGAAAGGGATGCTGCGGCAGAGGGCAGAGGTGCTTTCGCCTTGGAAGGAAAGATGGTCGATGCCCCGGTTGTCAGGAGGGCCCGTGAAATAATCGCCATGGGTCCGAAAGCCGAGTTGGGTGTTTGAACGGTTGATTTAGAGCAGACTAGGACGACTCGACACCAAGGTACTCCACTTGCCTCGGCCGTGGATTGGCGCGGTGATTGCTGCAGCGCGGCACAATTATTGCTTTCGCGCCATCGCTTTTCGAGATAGATAGGGGGAAGTTGGGGAAAGTGCCTCAGTTGGGCTCTTCAAGTTATGGAAATTAGGCAGTTAAAATACTTCGTCGGCGTAGTCGAAGCAGGCAGCTTCACGAAGGCCGCTGCGTTCCTCAATATTGCTCAGAGCGCTCTGAGCCTGCATGTGCGTCAGTTGGAGGAAGGCTTCGGCACTCAGCTGCTGATACGCGACAGGACCGGCGTGAGCGTGACGGCGTCAGGAGCCAAACTGCTCGAACGAGCGCGGGCAATTCTCAGGGAAATTCGACTCACCGAGGCGGAATTGACCAACACAGCCGCTTCCCCTGCTGGGGAGGTGACCATTGGCATTCCGTCCGGAGCCGCTCGCGTGCTGAGCGGCCCCCTGCTTGAATCAGTGAGAGCCGAACTGCCGAGGGTCTCACTAAAGATGATCGAGGGCATGACGGGACCGCTGGAGGAGTGGATGGCTGCTGGCCGCTTCAATCTGGCAGTTCTCTACCGCACCGCGGATAGTGTGGCACGAATGACAATCTTGGCGCGCGAAGAGCTCTGTCTCGTGGTGCCGTCAGGTGAACCGCCTTTCGAAGATTCGATATCTTTGGCGGATCTACACGCGTTCCCGCTGGCGGTTCCCATGCGCAATAACAATGTCAGACGTTCGGTGGCTGACGTCGTCGCACAACACGGTTGCGCGCTGGACGTCAAGTTTGAAGTGGACTCGCTCTCAACGATCATCAACATGGTTATAGAAGGAAAAGCCCATTCTATTCTCGCCCCCTCGGCCGTTCAAAAAGAAGCCTCTCAAGGGCTGGTTAGGACGGTCAAAATCGTCGATCCGGTGATCACCCGTTCCGTTGTGCTTGCCGTAAATCCGAAAGATGAGCGTTCTGCGGCCGTCTCCGCGGTCCGCAAGCTCATCCCCAAGGTCGCCAGAGAATTAATTGAGAGTCGGGCCTGGGCAGCCGCGGCACCTGACGCGGCCTGAACTCTTCACCCTATTTGGCAAGGCTATGTATTCTTGCGGCCATCAGGATCAGAACGATCTGGATTCCAGATGGATTTCGGCAATATTCGATATTTGACCTGCCGCGACACTCGCGATGAAATTGGCTCAAGCGAGTTCAGCGGTTCGGTGTCGAATGGCGCTCGTATGGCAAAAATTCACATAAGTGGAGCAAGCGATGTCAGACGCTAGGAGCCACGAGCTCTTCATCAACGGCAAATGGCGGGCCGGTGGTAGCAGAGCCACATTGCCGGTGATTAATCCGGCAACGGAGAAGGTATTTGCCTCGGTGGCCTCGGCGACGGTGTCAGATCTGGATGAGGCCCTCGCTTCGGCAGAACGCAGCCGCACGGCTTGGTCTGCACGGCCTGCGAAAGAACGTGGCGAGATCCTGGTAGGAGCCGCAAGAATCTTGGCAACGAAGATTGAAGCAGCAGCCAGGGAGCTGTCGGCCGAACAGGGAAAAACGATTGCCGAAGCGACAGGTGAGTACGCACGTGCCGTCGAAACGCTGGAATGGAACGGCAGGCATGCCGAAGAGCTGTCGGCCCCGATTCCGATGCGTCCGAACCGGATGATCGTCCCGGAGCCGCTCGGTGTCGTTGCTGCCTTTACGCCATGGAACTATCCGGCCGTTCTCATCGCCCGCAAGCTCGCCCCCGCGCTGGCGGCAGGCTGCCCGGTGATCCTCAAAGGGGCCGAAGAGACACCGAGCGTGGCTGTCCATATCGTTGAATCGCTGCACCAAGCAGGCATCCCGGAGGGCGTGGTCAATCTGGTCTTCGGCGTGCCGGTGCATATATCGCGGCATCTGCTCAGTTCGCCGATCGTGAAGGTCTTGACTTTCACGGGCTCAACCGCGGTTGGAAAGCAGCTGGCCACGCTCGCCGCAAATAATTTGCAGCGTTGCATCCTTGAACTCGGTGGGCACTCCCCGGTCATTGTGTGTGAGGATGCTGACCTGGCAAAGGCGATATCGGCAATTTCGGAATACAAGTTCGAGTGCGCAGGCCAGAGCTGCAACGCACCCAGCAGGATCCTCGTCGCGCGGACCCGCTATGAGGAATTTTTGTCCCGGATGACGGATGCGGCTCGCAAGATCAAGATCGGGCTACCGGACGATCCTGCAACGGAGATGGGACCGATGGCAAACGCGCGGCGAATCGAGGCCATGCAGCGCCTGACCAAGGATGCGGTCGATCGTGGCGCCCGCATCGTGACAGGTGGAACCCGCCTCGACCGACCGGGCTTTTACTGGCCGCCAACCATCCTGACGGGCGTGCCAAAGGATGCCAGAGCGCTTCATGAAGAGCCGTTCGGACCGATCCTCACGGTGGCGCCGTTCGATACGATCGAAGAGGCAATCGAGGAAGCCAACGCCACCGAGTACGGCCTGGCCGCCTACTTCTTCGCCGGCGCTGCCGAAGCGCAACAGAAGCTTATCAAAGGTCTTTCGGCGGGCGCTGTCAGTGTGAACTACCTGAAAGGGGTTTCCGCAGATGCGCCTTATGGCGGCATCAAACAGAGCGGCTATGGATATGAAGGAGGCGAGCAGGGGGTGCGGAGCTTCCAGATCCTGAAAATGGTGAATGGCCTCGGTTCATTTGGATAAAATCCGGTGGGAAATAGCACACGGACCATCGCTGGCAAGGACATCACAAGGAGCGTCGCCGACGCTCTTCAGTATATCTCATACTATCACCCTCCAGATTATATCCGGTCTCTTTCTCACGCATACACGCGCGAACAGAGTCCAGCGGCGAAGAATGCCATCGGGCAGATTCTGCTGAACTCCCGCATGGCGGCATTTGGGCGGCGGCCGATCTGCCAAGACACCGGCCTTGTGGTGGTCTTCGCGAAGGTTGGAATGGACGCCCGCATCAGATCAACGGTCAGTTTCGCAGACCTCGTGAATGAGGGCGTCCGTCAGGCATATCTCGACCCTGACAATCCCCTTCGGGCATCGATCGTTGCCGATCCGCTCGCCGGACGGGTCAACACCCGTGATAACACGCCGGCGGTCGTCCACGTTGACCTTGTGCAAGGTAACCAGATTGAGATCACCATTGCCGCAAAAGGCGGCGGCTCAGAGAACAAAGCACGTTTTACCACCTTGAACCCCAGCGCCTCCGTTTCCGACTGGGTGATTGACACTGTCTCGACGCTTGGCAGTGGGTGGTGTCCGCCCGGACTGATCTCCGTTGGCATCGGTGGTAGCGCTGAAAAGGCGATGCTGCTGGCCAAGGAGGCCATGAACCAGCCCATCGATATGGCGGAATTGATCGCCAGGGGGCCATCAAGTGCGGAGGAAGCACTCCGGGTCGAGCTTTATGAACGAATTAATGCCCTCGGCATAGGCGCTCAGGGCCTAGGCGGCCTGACGACAGTCGTTGACGTCAAGGTTGCGACTTATCCTACCCATGCGGCGTCCAAGCCCGTGGCGCTCATTCCGCAATGCGCCGCCAACCGGCACCTGAAGTTCACCTTGGACGGCTCTGGACCTATCAGGCTTCAGCCGCCCGACTTGCGCGAATGGCCCAATATCGGAACCGACGAATTGAGTCCAGCCGGCGTACGAAGAGTCAACCTCGATGCGTTGACCAAGGAAGAGACGGCATCATGGCGCTGCGGAGAAACGCTCCTTTTGTCCGGAAAGATGCTGACGGGCCGTGACGCCGCCCACAAGCGAATGGTCGAGTTGATCGACGCCGGCAAGCCGCTTCCGTTCGATCTGCAAGGACGCGTGATTTATTACGTTGGACCCGTCCGCGCCGTGAGAGAGGAGGTCGTCGGACCGGCTGGCCCAACAACCTCCAGCCGCTTGGACGATTTTACGGACAAGGTGCTCGCCGAAACCGGGCTTTTCGCGATGGTAGGCAAAGCGGAGAGAGGACGGGCTGCCATCGAGTCGATTGTAAGACACAAAACGCCGTACCTCATCGCAGTGGGTGGGGCTGCCTACCTGATATCAAAATCAATCAAGTCAGCACGGCTCATTGCCTTCGAAGACCTGGGCATGGAAGCAGTCTATGAATTCGAAGTGCAGGATATGCCTGTCATCATGGCTGTCGATGTTGAGGGAAACTCCATTCACAATTCCGGGCCTCTTGAATGGCGCAAGCGCATGGCTGCGGACAGCATCGCACGCAACATCGGCGTTTGAGCCTTCCGACCAATCTCGGTTGGTCGGCGTCAATTCCATTGTCGACAACGGCTTAAGAGCACAAGGTCATGAAGTCGAAACCCAATCCTGCGCGTCTGGACGCTTGGGACTTCCGGATTCTCTCAGAGATTCAGGCAGACGGCCGGATTTCAAAAAGCGAGCTTGCAAAACGCGTTCATCTTTCGGCGTCGGCCTGCTCGGAGCGGCTCCGTGCACTCGAGGTCGCAGGGATTATTGAGGGGTTCTACGCGCGGCTGAGTCCGGCCCTCATCGGCGGCATGGTCTTTGTCATGGTGGAGGTCGTGCTGGAACGTCATCGCCTCGAGGACCAAAAACACTTCGAGACTGCGATCGGAGAATTTCCGGAAATCCTGGATTGCTGGGCTATCGGCGGGCGGATCGATTATCTGATGCGCGTCGCATCTCCTTCCATGGCTGCGTATCAGGATTTCATGGAGGGAATGCTGCAGGCAGGCTTGGGGATCGATCAATATTACAGTCTTGTCGTGACCAAACCAATCAAGTCCAATTCACCAATCCCCTTGTCCGCACTAAGGCGGCGGTAAACGGCGAGGCCTTGGTTTCCACGGCTTTTGATCCCGATTCCGCGAATTCGTCGGCGAAGGACGTGCATTCCCGCGAAACTGGAGAGGCGTTTGCGGTATGCTAATTGCTAAGGAGGCGGCCGGCCGAGTGCCCTCCGCCAATCCATCGCGAGGAGAGGGACTATGCGGTTGAGTAATCTGGGAACCGAGCAACTCAGAGAGAAGGATCGAAGCTTCGTCTTTCATCCGTCCACGCATCTGGCCAAGCACAGCCGAGGCGAGACCCCAAATCGGATCATGGCCGGTGCGGAAGGCGTGTACATCTGGGATACCGAAGGCCGCAAGAGCCTTGACGGTTTCGGTGGGCTCTACTGCGTCAATATGGGATATGGCTGCACGGAAATTGCCGAGGCCATTGCCAGGCAAGCACACGAATTGCCGTTCGCCCATGTCTATGCAAGTCAAGGAACAGAGCCAGTCGCCCTCTTGGCAGAGGCTGTCGTCGAATATTTTGGTCAGAACATGCGAAGGGTCTTTTTCGGCCTTTCCGGCTCCGACGCCAACGAAACCAACATCAAGCTGGTCTGGTACTACAACAACATTCTGGGCCGCCCCGAAAAGAAGAAGATCATCTCGCGACATCGCGGTTATCACGGGTCTGGGCTGGTCACCGGCAGCCTGACAGGCCTTGCCTTCTTCCATAATTTCTTCGACCTGCCGCTCGATTTGGTGCGCCATACCACGACGCCGCACCACTATCGCCAGGCGCATGACGGCGAAAGTGAGCAAGCGTTCTCGACACGCTGCGCGGATGAACTTGAAGCCCTTATCCTCACTGAAGGCCCGGAGACCGTCGCAGCTTTTATTGGCGAGCCGGTGCTTGGGACAGGCGGTATCGTTCCACCCCCAAAAGGATATTGGACCGCGATCCAAGGCGTGCTCGACAAGTACGACATCCTGCTGATCGCCGACGAGGTGGTCTGCGGGTTTGGACGAACCGGTGAGCAATTCGGTTCCCACCTCTATGGCATGCGGCCGGACTTCGTGACCATCGCCAAGGGCTTGAGTTCCGCCTACCTGCCCATCTCCGGGTCAATCATTGGCGACCGCGTCTGGTCGGTCTTGGAACAAGGAACAGAGAAGCACGGCGCTCTCGGCCACGGCTGGACATATTCAGGTCACACGCTTTGCGCTGCGGCCGCGCTCGCCAATATTCGACTCCTAAAGGAAAGAAATATCCTGGAGCATGTCCGCGATGTCGGACCGTATTGGCATGCCCGCATGAATGCCGAACTGGCGGGACACCCCATCGTCGGAGAGGTTCGTGGTGTCGGAATCCTCGCCGCCGTAGAGCTGATGCGAGATCCAAAGCAGAGAATACCGTTTGAATCCGATCTTCAGGTCGGCGTTCGCGCCGCCGCTGCTCTGTTCGAGAATGGTGTCATCGGCCGTGCCATGCCACACGGCGATATCCTCGGCTTTGCCCCGCCTTTGATCATCACCCGTAAGGAGATCGACATAATCGTCGACGCAACCGCGAAATCAGTCGAGACGACCTATCGCGCGCTGAAGGCCGAGGGTGCGATATGAACATGCGAGTGCCGACGGAAGCGAGCCCCGGGTTCGACGCCGTCCCGGGTAAAGTGGTCCCTGGTAGGAACTTCCCACGGACCAAACGCTTTGACGTCAGGCTGGCGTTAGGACTGGTCGCCCTTTGGTGACGAGGGGTTGACGGCGCATTTCGCGCCGAGCCGACCTAAACCGCTAAACTTGAAGCCGTCAGATTCTAAGCATGCTTCGGACAACTTCGATCTCAAGCGATAACCAAATCAGTTCTGCCGCCGCTGTCCTGTTGCCCAACGATCAGGGTGTTTGTGCGGCGCGCCCTGCCGGTGTCCCTCCCCGCCGGCAGGGCGCCTTTTTTGACCCGCTGGATCTCGGTGCCTCATTGGATCTGGGTGATTGTAGCGCGTCCGCAATCGATAGTTCGAGAAGGAGGTCATCTGCATATCCGGATGGCACATCGAGCTTCGATATTTCTACGACACCAGGGAAACCACCCACAATCGCAGCTTCGGACCCGCGGCTTGCGGCAGCCGGCGTCGAGGTCGCATCCACCTGCTTTCATATGATCAAAGGTCCGGGGAGTAGTCACCGCGGTGAATTTTCTCCAGCGTCGAATATCTTGGGGGCGAGTCTTCTCGCCGTAGCTGCCAAGAAGCCAGAAAGTCCCATGTCTAATTGAAAACAGCCGCAGGAGAAAATGCAGCTCGTCTTCGAAACTTTGCTGGAACAGTTGTCTTTGAGCGTTGATGAAGTCGACTTCCATAACGCACTGGCCAGCGCCGCCGGCGCCTTCGACATTCCCGCATTCGCCTATCTGTCTCTGGTGTCTGATCGCGTCACAAAACCCAGGCTGATATCGAACTATCATTCCGGCTGGACGTCGCACTACTTGCGCCACCAATATGAAAGGATCGACCCGGTCATAGAATGGGCAAGATGCAGCGAATGTCCCTTTCAGTGGGGGCCGGGTTTCGGCCATGCCGGCATTTCAACGCGACAGCAACAACTTTTCGATGAGGCTGCCGAATTCGGCATCTGCTGCGGACTGACGATACCACTTGTCGATCGCCGCGGCGGTGTCGCTGCGATGACCTTCGCGGCAGACAGGCTCGATCCGACCTTCCTGCGCATCGCCGAGCAATATGAGCAGGCGCTCGAGATTATGGCGATGTGCTTTCACATTGGCGTTCGCCGCAAGCTTTCGGGTGGTCTGGCCGTGGATGGTGTTTCGCTGACGCCCCGTGAGTACGAATGCCTGGAATGGACGGCGAAGGGCAAATCCGCCTGGGAGATCGGCTGTATCTTGGGGATCAAGGAGCGCACGGCCGCTTTCCATCTGGACAATGCCAAGAAGAAGCTCGGCGTGCGCACCAAAAATCAGGCGGTGACGCTGCTGGCCTCCTCACGATCATCAATTCTCTGAGGAACAGAATCCCTCTTTAATCTACCTGTGCAAATGCACAGGCAGTCGCGGCATGAAGGTTCGCCTCCAATGGCAGGGTCATACCTGCGAGGAGACCATCATGATTGAGCTTATTGCGCCCGGCTGGTACGGCGCCTTTGCCGACGAACTTCACGAAATGCACCGCCTGCGCTACCGCGTCTTCAAGGAGCGGCTCGACTGGAACGTGCGCACGACCGGCGGCTTCGAGATCGACTCATTCGATTCCCTGAAACCGCACTATCTTGTGTTGCGCGATGCCGGCGGTCGTGTCGGGGGCGGCGTACGCCTTCTGCCCTCAACGGGGCCGACGATGTTGCGAGATGTCTTTTCGAGGCTGTTGGAAGGGGGAACGGCACCCGAGGGACCGAGTGTCTGGGAAAGCAGCCGTTTCGCCCTTGATCTCCCACCGTCTGCACCGAAGGGCAGTGGGAGCATTGCTGTTGCCACCTATGAACTCTTCGCCGGCATGATCGAGTTCGGTTTGTCGCGGCGGCTCACGCATATCGTTACGGTTACGGATTTGCGCATGGAGCGAATCCTGCGTCGCGCCGGATGGCCGCTGGCCCGCATCGGGCCGCCCCAGACAATCGGCACCACGCGCGCCGTTGCCGGCTTTTTGGATGTCTCAGAGGAGAGCCTTGCTACGGTCCGCCACAATGGCGGTCTTGGCGGTCCCGTGCTGTGGGCGCCGGTGCTCTGCACGGCCGCCTGACATGGTTATGATAGGTAACGGCGCCGACTGGCCTGACTGGCAGGATGAGAAGTCCTATCGCTACACGCGCTACCTGACCCGACGCGGCTGGGCCTGGGAATTCCTGCGGCGCAATCCGGCCTTCCAGCGTGACTTGAGGCACGCGCTTGAGCAGGCAGAAATTGCAGAAAGGTGCTTCGACATAGAAGTGGTGAGATCGTCGCTCGATCTGACGCGGTGGGGGCTCCTGTTTCGCAAGCTCGTTGAGGCCTGATGCGAATGTGTTCTGGTGCTCCCGCCAATGCCCGCACGTCCTGCCGGTCATTGCGGAAAAAACATTGTCGCCCGAAACGCTTTCGTTTGATCTCGCTGCATTGCCATGTCGGGCGGCACTCGTGATCACGGCGGACGGTCGCCAGCATGTCATGCTGCGAAATGCTCACCGGGATTTACAACTGGTTGTGGAGGGCGCGGACGTTTTGTGCCCCGTTCGGCTTTGCGTCGACGCGATCTGGCCCGCCGATCGGATGAGGCAGCAGTTGAATGCGCTCGAATGCCTCAATGCTCTTCACGCGACCGGACAACTTCCCGACAGGCTGTTTCCCCCCGAAGCGCGCGCCAGTCGTCTGCGCTTTGTCCTCCAGGCGCTTGACGGCTCGCTAGGCGGTGCATCGCACCGTCAAATCGCAAGGGCCCTGTTGGGCCGGCAACGCGTCCAGGCCGACTGGACGGATCCGCGCAATCACCTTCGCGATCGCATTCGCCGTGCTGTCCGGCGCGGTCACATGCTCATGGATCGTGGCTATCAGGATTTCCTCGTCTAAGGTGATTGCAATAGCTCATCTGGAGCCGGTCAGCGCGCGAACAGTTCTTTGTATCCAGTCGTAACCATCCAGTTGGCCCGATCGAGATGGCTGCGAACCGCCATTCGGGCGCGCTCAGGTTCTCGCATCGGATCGATGCCGAGGACGAGCTGCGCCATCTCGTCTTCGCTGGCATCGTCGGCGGACGCGTCCAGGAGCCTCATATAGATCGTGAAGTGCTCATTGTCGTAAGCGGTCAGGCTGTCCGACCACGGGACTTCGTCTTGGACTTTGCGTTTCATCGCGACCCTCTTGCCGGTTTGGGGTTTGTTGTGATCGGGCACGGCTGCTCCTCGGTTGGCTCACCATAGCGAATAGGAACGATCGTTCCTAGAACCATAGTTCCGGTTCTGGTCCCTATCTCGCCATGGACCTCAAGGAGGTCATGGCGATCAACATGCGTCGTTTGCGCCATGATCAGGACCTGACGCAGGAAGAATTGGCTGCCCGCGCAGAGCTGAGCATGCGCTATGTGGGTTCGATCGAGCGTGCTCGGGTTTCCGCCAGCGTCAGTGTGCTTGGCCGGCTCGCAAAAGCACTTGACGTTGATCCTTGTGAGTTGATTAGGCCGCAGTAACAAAGGCGATCTGGCCCATCCCGGATTGCCGAAATCGATTTTGATGGCGCGCAACCGGCCGCCAGTGAACTGAGCCCGCTTTCTTCGACATGGGTCTAGTACTACTGTGTCATAAACTTCGTTAACGATTGATTGCGAGAATGGCGATTCAAGCTTCAAATGGAGGGAGCGATGAATCTCCGAGACGGAATCGAAACGAGTGAATCGCGTTTTGCGGCCTATGTCGAGACGCTCGCCTCGGCATTGGGTCATGCTGACCGGGTGGCGCCGCTGAAGGCCTATTGCACCGGGCTGCTTTTGCCAGGCGAGCGCAAGAGCGTCGAGCCGATGGCGGCACGGGTGGAGCCTGGGCGTGTTCAGGCGGCGCACCAGTCTCTGCATCACTTCGTGGCGAAAGCGGACTGGTCGGATGATGCCGTGCTTGGCGTCGTGCGGGCGCAGGTTCTGCCGGCACTTGAGGGTCAGGGGCCGATCCGCGCCTGGATCGTCGACGACACCGGCTTTCCCAAGAAAGGCAAGCATTCGGTGGGTGTGGCGCGGCAGTACTGCGGCCAGATCGGCAAGCAGGACAACTGCCAGGTCGCGGTCAGTCTGTCGGTTGCCACCGAACAGGCGAGCCTGCCGGTCGCCTATCAGCTCTATCTGCCGGAAGGCTGGGCCAACGACCCTGACCGGCGCGCCAAGGCAGGTGTGCCGGAGGATGTCATCTTCCGCACCAAGCCCGAAATCGCACTCGCGCAGATCCGGGCGGCGCTGGCGGCCGGCGTCTCGCCGGGCGTGGTGCTGGCCGATGCCGGTTATGGCAACGACAGCTCCTTGCGCACCGGGCTGACGGAGATGGGCTTGACCTATGTCGTCGGTGTCCAGTCCTCGATCCGTCTGTGGCCGCCGGACACGCAACCGCTGCCGCCCAAGCCATGGAGCGGCCGCGGCCGCCCACCTTCGCTCGTCCGACGCCAGGCCGACCACGCGCCCGTTTCGGCCAAGGACCTGGCGCAAGCGCTGCCCGAGGGCGCCTGGTGCCGCGTCACCTGGCGCGAGGGCTCCAAGGCGCCGCTCGCCTCGCGCTTTGCCGCCGTCCGCGTCCGCCCAGCCCATCGCGACTACTGGCGCTCCGCGCCACGAGCTGAGGAATGGTTCCTGATCGAGTGGCCGCAGGGCGAGGTCGAGCCGACCAAGTATTGGCTCTCGACCTTGCCGGAAGATACCGAACTCGCCGGCCTCGTCGACCAGGCCAAGCTGAGATGGCGGATCGAACGGGATTATCAGGAACTCAAGCAGGAGATCGGCCTTGGCCATTATGAGGGCCGAGGTTGGCGCGGCTTCCATCACCACGCCACGCTCGCGATCGCCGCTTACGGATTCCTAGTCTCCGAACGGAGTCTGATTCCCCCCTCAGCCCCACGCTCAGCGCCGCTCCTCAAGGCACCTGCGCTACCCGAAGATTATCGACCCCGCGGCGCCGCCGCTCCGTCCCGAACGCCACGTCAGCAATTCAATCGCCACCGTCAGGGTTAGACTCGCCCACGCCTTGGCGCGGCGTCTGCCACGATGTCCATGCTGCCAACATAGTTTTATGACACAGTAGTACTAGACCAGTCGGCTTCGCTCCCTGGCGCAGCTTGCGTGGCCTACAGCGCTGACCTTGAGCGATAACCATCGTCAGATCGCATCCGGGAAGTCGCGATCCCTAACAGCAGGGAGTTCGGGCAAAGTCGATGCTCGTGCGAGTTGCTCCTTAAGTTTGTAGAGTATACTCCGTGGTGAAATCCTCAACAAGAGGGTGGCCTCTCGCCTATGGGAATCCGAGAGGTCTTTGCCCGCAATCTGCGTAGGCTTCGCGAGAAAAAGAAGCTGTCGCAGGAGGCGCTGGCACATGAAGCTGGTGTTGATCGAACCTATATCAGCGCTCTTGAGCGCAGTGTATATGCTGCTACCATCGACATGGTCGAGAAGCTCGCTACGGTGCTGGAGGTTGAGCCGGCAACGCTGCTCGATCCGCGATCTGAATAGGCTTAAGCACCGTCTGATGCCGAAATCCCTTCGATCGCCCCGCCAAGGTCGGCTGCTGGAACAGCTGATAGCGGCGCGCAAGAACAAGGGCTTAACCCAGGCCAAGGTTGCCGAAGCGCTTCGCCGCCCGCAGTCTTTCGTGGCCAAGTATGAGGGCGGCGAACGTCGCATGGACGTCATTGAGTTCCTCGACGTAGCGGAAGCGCTCGAATTCGACCCTTGCGAGGTTCTCGCACATGTGCGTCGCTTGCGTGACCGATAGCTCGTGCTGTGCTTGGCTTGAGCGACCAACGTCATCAACATCGCATCCCTGGATTTTGCTGCCCCGCGGCAGATGGTTCGGGCAAATCGATGACAATGTGGCTGACCTCCGCGCATGGATATGCGCAAGCTGGTCGGACGAAATGCACGCAGGATCAGGGAGAAGGCCGGCTTGACGCAGGAGCAGCTTGCCGAGATCTCCGGCTTCAGCCAGCAGTACATCAGCGGGCTGGAGAAGGGCAAAAGGAACCCCACCATCGTCACGCTTTATGAACTGGCACAAGCCCTCCGTGTCAGCCACATCGATCTGGTGCGACCTGACTGACCAGGATTAAGCGCAATTTGGAAATGACCGACGCGCCGCGGACATTTCGACCGCATCCGTCGTAGATGATGCTGCGCACACTCGGATAGGCGAAGAACGGCACGACGTGCTGCCAGTCGCGCCGCCAGCTTTGAGTAATCGCCGGGTATCGCCGGCCCAGTCGCCGGCCTCGAAGTCCTCCAGAGCCTTCATGCCGGCTTGGCGTCCGCGCCCGGCAGATGGCGCTGAGCATCGGCACGACGGCTTTGCGATCTTTCCGTGACACGAAATCAAGTAAATGGCGGATCAGGTGCGCCAGCAGGTTAGCACTGTCGCCTGGGATAAAGTGGCGCCGGTCGCCTCTCTCTTGGCCAAGCAGTTCGCCAGCTTGCCGTCTTACCAGCACCTCGCCAATCTCGTTGCGTTCTTGTTTAGGCCTTGCAACAGATCCTTCAAGGAAATTCATCGAATCTTTGCGACCACAAATCGCTGTCAATGGTACGCTCACCACAACTGTCAAGTTCAGTGGCGGCAGAAATCTGGTGTGTTTATGTTCGCTGCCGAACAGCATTTGCAAAGAGCCCGACATGACAAAGCGAGCAGGACGAGGGGTTCGGTTCTTCTATTTGGCGTCGTTCTGACCAATGATGATACTTGTCGATCGCCTAATGACAGCAGCACATCTTGATCGCCTACGGATCCTGGGCCTTTGCGCGCATGCCGACCTGACTGTCCGCGAACTGGCGGAGATTCTCGATCTTCGTCGGGAGCGCGTTGCGCGACACGTCCGGATGCTCGCCAGAGCCGACTTTCTTTGCGGCAACGGACAACGTCCTTGGTCCTCATATCATCTCAATGCAGGGGGCAAGGACGGAGGGTTGGTTCAATTCTTGGTCGATCTCCTGCCCCACGACGATGGGTGTCATAAGCGGGACCTGGAGCGGCTCGAGGCGGTACAAGACGCGTGGTCGAAGGGGACTGCTGCTTGTCGTGAAAAGATCTGCCTACGTGGGAGTGCGAAACTACCATGAACAACTCCGCTGACGTAGCCATGGCAGAGCCCGGCACATACGGACGGTCTTCCTTGGTCCACGTCGATTGCCGCGTTCACGAACTGCTTCTAAGACAGGAGCGGCAGGAGCGGACAACGCTCAAACTCATCGCATCCGAGAACTTTGCCTCTTCGGCCGTACTGGAAGCGACCGGCTCTATATTCACGAACAAGTATGCCGAAGGGTACCCGGGTGCGCGCTACTACGCGGGAAACGAGATCGTCGATGAGCTTGAGACCCTCGCGATCGAGCGCCTAAAAGCGCTCTTTGGCAGTGAGCACGCCAACGTCCAACCTTATTCCGGCTCACCAGCCAACCAGGCTGTCTATCGTGCGCTTTTGAGCCCCCGTGACAAAGTCATGGGCTTGCCTTTACCCGAAGGCGGCCATCTGACTCATGGTTGGTCCGTCAACTTTTCCGGCACTGACTATCAACGCGTCCCCTATGGGCTGCACGAAAAGACGCAGCAAATTGACTATGACCGCTTGCGCGAGACCGCCAGGCGGGAACGGCCGAAACTGATTTGGGTCGGCGGAACTGCCTATCCGCGCGCTTTTGACTACGCGGCAATGGCAGAAATCGCTCTGGAGGCGAACTCTTATCTCGTGGCCGACATCGCCCACATCAGCGGCCTGGTTGTCGCTGGAGCGCATCCGAATCCCGTGGTTCATTGCGACGTCGTCACCAGCACATCTCACAAGTCGATCCGCGGCCCCCGTGGAGGCTTTATTTTGTCGAAGAATGAAGATCGTTATCAGGCGCTCTATCATCCCACGAGCAAACACAATCTCGCCAAACGGATTGATCGCGCGGTGTTTCCTCAACTGCAAGGTGGGCCGCACATGAATATCATCGCCGCGCTCGCTGTTGCTTTGCAGGAAGCCGCGACCCCCTCTTTCCGCACCTACGGTCACCAGATCGTCAAGAATGCCAAGGCACTGGCCGAGGCGCTTGTGGATCGTGGTTACGATCTGGTCACCGGCGGGACGGACAATCACATGCTGATCCTTGATCTTCGGGACCGGCCGCTGTCAGGCAAAGCCTATGCCGAGCGCCTGGCAAGGGCAGGCATCATTACGAACTTTAATATGGTGCCGGGCGACCCACGCGACCCGACAGTCACAAGCGGGATCCGCTTGGGGTCGCCGGCAGTAACGTCCATGGGCATGCGTGAAGGGGAAATGGTGCAGATCGCCGCTTTCATCGACTCGGTCTGCCGCCAGCCCGACGACGAGGAAGTTCATGCGAGCGTACGAAGAGACGTTGCCAACTTCTGCACTGCGTTCGACGTCCCCGGCATCCCCGACCGGTAAGCCACCCTAATCCAGAAACTCCCCACCTGACTCCAACACTTGAAGCGAGGACATTCCATGGCCAGGCAGTTCGTGTTCTCTTCCGAATCCGTCGGCGCGGGACACCCCGACAAGATGGCAGACAACATCTCGGATGCCATCCTCGATGCCATCCTCCGCACCGACCCGAAGGCGCGCGTCGCCTGTGAAACGTTGGTGAAGTCAGGGATGGTCGTTCTAGCTGGAGAGATCACCAGCCACGCGGAGATCGATTACACTCAAGTTGCCCGCGATACGATCCTCGACATTGGCTATGACGACGATGCCATCGGCTTTGATGGTCGACGTTGCGCCGTCATTCTGGCTCTCACCGAGCAGTCGCCCGACATAAGCCAGGGCGTTGATGAAGGACGAGGGCAGGATCTCGAGCAGGGGGCGGGGGATCAGGGCCTCATGTTTGGATTCGCATGCAACGAGACGGATACATTGATGCCCTTGCCGATCCAACTCGCACATCATTTGACGAAAAGACAGGCAGAGGTCCGGAAAACGGGACAGCTTGGCTGGTTGCGTCCGGACGTGAAATCTCAAGTGTCCGTACGCTACGAGGGTCTCCGCCCGGTGGCGCTGGACACCATAGTCCTGTCAACGCAGCATGACGAGGCGGTCTCCCAAGATACAGTCCGCGAAGGCGTCATTGAGGAGATCATAAAACCGGTCCTGCCAACCCATCTGGATACTTCGGAGATCAGATTTCTGGTCAACCCAACAGGGCGGTTCGTGGTCGGTGGGCCCGCCGGCGACTGCGGCCTCACTGGACGCAAGATCATCGTCGATTCTTACGGTGGAACGGGGCGTCACGGCGGCGGCGCCTTTTCGGGCAAGGACCCATCTAAGGTTGACCGCTCGGCCGCCTATGCGGCGCGGTATGTCGCAAAGAATATCGTTGCCAGCGGCCTTGCCGAGGTCTGCGAGGTTCAACTTGCCTACGCGATCGGCGTGGCCAGTCCGGTTTCTGTCATGGTTAACACCTTCGGAACCGCAAGGATCGAGGAAAAAAGGATCGAGCGCCTTATTCTTGAGCTTTTCGATCTCCGACCGAAAGGCATCATCAAGATGCTTGATCTCTTACGCCCGATATACCGCAAGACGGCGACATACGGACACTTCGGCCGTGAAGAGCCTGAGTTCACCTGGGAGAAGACGGACAAAGCCGACGACTTGCTGCATGAAGCAGGACCGGCAGCTGCGTGAGCGCCGCTGGATCAAGCGCATACGGCAACCCTTTTCCTCGCTAGACCCCCGCCCGGCCGGCATACCAGAAAGCCGCTGGGTAGTAGGCGGAGACATTGATGCCGGATTATGACGTGCTTTGTATCGGCAATGCCATCGTCGACATCATCGCCCAGTGCGACGAGGCGTTCCTGGAGACGAACGGCATCATCAAGGGCGCGATGAACCTGATCGACACAAGGCGCGCCGAAGTGCTCTACAGCCGCATGGGCCCGGCCATCGAAGCCTCCGGCGGCAGCGCCGGCAACACGGCGGCGGGCGTTGCCAGCTTCGGCGGTCGCGCCGCCTTCTTCGGCAAGGTCTCGAACGACCCGCTCGGCGAGATCTACGCCCACGACATCCACGCGCAGGGCGTCGCCTTCGACACCAGGCCGCTTCAGGGCGAACCGCCGACGGCGCGCTCGATGATCTTCGTCACGCCCGACGGCGAGCGCTCGATGAACACCTATCTCGGCGCCTGCATCGAACTCGGGCCGGAGGACGTCGAGCCCGACAAGGCGTCGGGTGCGGCGGTCACCTATTTCGAGGGTTATCTGTGGGACCCGCCGCGCGCCAAGGAAGCGATCCGGCAGACGGCGAAGCTGGCGCACGCCGCCGGACGCGAAGTGTCGATGACGCTGTCGGACTCGTTCTGCGTCGACCGCTACCGGGAGGAGTTCCTCGAGCTGATGCGCTCGGGCACCGTCGATATCGTCTTTGCCAACAGCCACGAGATCAAGTCGCTCTACCAGACCAAGTCCTTCGACGAAGCGCTGGCGCAGATCCGCAGGGATTGCCGGATCGCCGCCGTGACCCGCTCGGAAAAAGGCTCGGTCATCGTGCGCGGCGACGAGACCGTGGTCGTCCAGGCAACCGCGATCAAGGAACTGGTCGACACGACAGGCGCCGGCGACCTCTATGCCGCCGGTTTCCTGCATGGCTACACGCAAGGCCGCGACCTCAAGGCCTGCGGCGATCTTGGCTCGCTGGCGGCCGGCTTGGTGATCCAGCAGATCGGCCCAAGGCCGAGGCAGAATTTACGCCGCGAAGCCGAGCAGGCGGGGTTGATCTAGCGGGACGACTCAACGACAAGCTGCTCGTCTCCCTCCTGCAGGCTGTGCGGGTAAATTGCGCGTAAATCGAAATGTCGGATGCGCATCCGCGTGAGGCGGCAGCCCGGGGCGTGTCACGATCGAAACGGTTGATCGCGGTGCCGCCCTTCAGCGCGACCCTTTTGCCGTGCGATATGGGGAACGCGTTCGGATCAGCAGGTCGACCTGTGGCATATATTGCTCACCGGACATCGACCTTGTGTGGCAACAGGTCGGCCGGGATCGTGATGCGATAGAGCGGGTGAAGCGGCCAACTGGTGAATTGACATCAATGCATCGCCCGATTGAGATTATCCTGCCGGGAGGCGCAATGAGGTGTTCAGCCGAGTCGAGACGATCATGGGAAAATATAAAGACCATCGTGAGCCACGCCGGCATCGTCATGACGATGACCCGGTTTCTTTTGCGGAACGGCCTTCCGAGCTAAGCTACTTTCAGCGTTCGTCCACTGTAACCGCGGATCCTGTCGACGCCGAAGTGGTGTGGTTCAACACCAGCAAGGGTTTTGGCTTTGTCAAATTGCCGGAGGGCATCGAGGCCTATCTGCACATCCGGGTGCTGGAGGCGGCCGGGAGCCGCGGTGTTTCCGAGGGAACGCGTCTGAAGGTCACAACGGAAGAAAGTCCAAGAGGTCATCAGGTCGCGCAAGTGCTGGAGGTCAGCGATCAGACCGCGAGAACTCAGCTACATACGCGTCGCACTGGAGAGTCCACCGCCGGGACGAGTGCCCAGCTGGAGAGCGAGGGCACGGTCAAGTGGTACAATCCCCAAAAGGGCTTCGGCTTCATTGCTCCTGAAAACGGTGAGAAGGACATCTTCGTTCATGCCACCGCGCTGACCCGCTCAGGACTGAGCATGCTGATGGAGGGTCAGAAGGTGTTTGTCCAATGCGGACAGGGCAAGAAAGGCCTGGAAGTTCGGAGCATTCGCCTCCCTTAGAGCCAATGCGTCGGCCCTACCGAAATCGCGCCTCAGACAAAGAAAAAGCCCGCTACCGGGAGGAGGTGGCAGCGGGCTCGATTTAGAATGAGACGCGGGAGGAGGTGCGCCCCATTCAGCGTCGGCACCACATCTGGGAGGAGTAGATGGCCGACACCATGATCATACCGATCGCCCCGGATATTGCAACGCACAAATTTTATCTCGCGAGTGCGAAATCATGCCGGGCCTGCTTCGTCGATCCTGAAAAATTGCGGTCAGGCTGCGGCTTTCTTGCGGGCACGCTTGGCAGGTGCCGGCGCTCCCGGTTCCTTCGGCTTGCGGCCCAGACCCATGGTCTTGGCCAATGCCGAGCGCGCCGCAGCGTAGTTCGGCGCCACCATGGGATAGTCCGCCGGCAGCTCCCATTTTGCGCGATATTCGTCGGGCGTAAGGCCATAGTGGGTAGCCAGGTGACGCTTGAGCGACTTGAACTTCTTACCGTCCTCAAGGCTGACAATATAATCGGGTGTAACCGATTTTCTGATCGGTACGGCAGGCTTGAGAGCTTCCGATTTTTCTGGTGCGGCACCACCAGCAGTGCCTTTCAATGCGATGTGGATCTGGCCGATAAGCCCAGGCAGTTCACCGACGGGAACCGGATTGTTCGAAACATAGGCTGAGACGACATGGGCGGTGAGTTCGATGAGGTTGTCGGCTTTGCTCTCGGTTTCTTCGGTCATGAAAACGCTCCTGCGGAATTAGAGTAGCCGGGTAAGAATCATCTCGTAGCTTAATAGTGACGACCGCGTTTGATGGCAACCAAAGCCATTGCATGATGTGTTGGCGGATCGCTGCACGCCCGGTCGCCGTCGCGGATCTTCCTCTTGAACCGTCATCGCCCTGACAACACATTGTGTCAGGGTCGCCTCGCGTCGATGCGGCGCCTCTTCACACAAATTGGCTATTTGGAAGGTTGGAGGAACGAATGAACGCTGAGGCTTTCAGCAGCCCGCTTTTCGTGAGGCGCGCAACGCACATCATCCAAGAGATTGCCGGCCTTGCGGATGCAATCGATTTTCTCAACGAATGGCCGGAAGATCGCAGAGACATGATCCACGAAGCCGCCCTGAGGGCATGCTACGATGCGTACGATGGGCGCAAGCCGGTAAGCACGGCGCGCAATGCCTTTTTCGGCTTTGCGAAGCGGGTCGCCATATTGGAAGATCCAACCTCCGCCATGCAGTGGATCGCCGCCTGCAGATCGGGCAGTGGAAAAGTGCAGGTGTAGACTTCGACGACGAGTTTGAGACTGGCGAGGCGCGTCAAACAGTGCACTATGTCCAGGTTTCACAGCTAGACCACGCGAATGAGAAGCAGTTCCTCACCACCGACTGCAAAACCGCAGATCGCAAGCAAGCTGACCATGGCCAGACGCAGCTCATGGCGATCGCTTGCTAGCCAATGGCCAGGCTCAGTGGCGCAGATGCAGCGGTCGCGTTCGGCTGAATAAAAAAATGTGATCCGGCTGTTTGCCGTATAGTGGCTGTGGGGAGGGGGGATGACCGGGTTGACCAGATTTGAGAGACCAGTCGTTGTTCAGCTTAGCCGCCGCGGCTCGGAGCGTATCGTGTTCGACGTCAACGACGCGGCCGCTATCTTGCTGCGGGATCTGCATCATGAGACCGATAAACGCAGGATAGCGATGGACGCCTGTCTGCAGGTTTTACGCGGTAAGACCCATCCACCAACCGCTCGACGGGCTTTTGTCGCAGCCGCGCTCGAAGCACGCGTTCTGCGCAGCGATTGATATTCAGGATGCCGCGGATGAATTTCGGCCATCTGCGCATCGGTATTGAGCGCGGTCCAAATACCCCTGCCGGCTCCGCCAGGAGCAAGCCAACCCCGCTCTTTCCGCGGCGGCTTTCCTGGTCCGGCGCCTGATCTTCCACCATCAAAACACAAGGGTCCGCCAGCCAGCTGCGGCCGCTCGGCTTCGCCGTCGCGGTGATGGTGATTGCAGCCAGAGGCAGACGCCATCGAGCGGGAATTGGCCCGCTGCAGATGGTGGAGCGTCGATGCCGCCTCAAAAGTCTCCAGAAGCGCTGTTTGAACCTTCCCCCAGCTTGGCCCTGCATCCGGTTTCTCGGAACACGCTCCGGGACCGGGGTGCGTGATCGCCGATGTTTCTCCCCATGGTCGGGACCGGGGTTTCGGCGATCAAGGTTGGGAGACGATAGTGATTTCGATTATCCCAATACGGAATAATCCGAAACGGGCTGGCGGAGAGCCTTCTCGTTTCTGGCCGGCTCATTTGAGGCCCAAGCCTCCTTCAATCGCCCGCCAACGGCCGCCTCTGGAACAGCTGACTTCGACGCGCCATGACAAGGGCCGCGGCCAGGCCAAGCTTGCCGAGGCGCTTCGTCACCGGCAGCGCGATTGCCTTGGGCGCGCCGGATAGACTCCCCCAAGGATGCCCGGTGTGTGGCGTTGCCGCTCACCGCCGGCGAGTGGCACCGAGCCCTACGCCGTCTGCGCTTTTTGCCGAATTGCGCGTGCCGCAGCCACCATGTTCACCAGCGCAGGGCGGACCTCCTCCCATCTGCGCGTTTTGAGACCGCAGTCGGGATTCACCCACAGTTGGCCATCCGACAATCGCTCGCGCGCAAGCATGATAAGGTTGGAAATCTCCCCCACTTCCGGGACCCGCGGCGAGTGAATGTCATAGACGCCAGGACCGATCTCGTTCGGATACTTGAAGGTTCGCAGCGTATCGAGCAGTTCCATCTGCGAGCGCGAAGTTTCAATCGAGATCACATCGGCATCCATTGCGGCAATCGCGTCCACGATATCGCCGAACTCGGAGTAGCACATATGGGTGTGGATCTGGGTCGCATCGCCGACCGCTGTTGAAGCCAGCCGGAAGCATTCGACGGCCCAGTCGAGATAGGCCTGCCAGTCGGCCTCGTGCAGCGGCAAGCCCTCGCGCAGTGCGGCTTCGTCGATCTGGATCATCCTGGCGCCGGCCTTTTCGAGGTCGCTCACTTCATCGCGAATGGCGAGCGCGACCTGGCGGCAGACGGCTGGGCGGGCAAGGTCGTCCCGGACGAAGGACCAGTTGAGGATCGTCACCGGGCCGGTAAGCATGCCCTTCACCGGCTTTAGCGTCAGCGACTGGGCGTATCGCCACCAGTGTAGTGTCATCGGCTGTTGTCGCGACACATCTCCAATGATGATCGGGGGTCGCACAAAGCGCGAGCCGTAGCTTTGCACCCACCCGTGTTGCGTGAAGGCGAAGCCGCGGAGCTGCTCGGCGAAATACTGCACCATATCGTTGCGCTCGAATTCGCCGTGGACCAGCACGTCGAGTCCGATCTCTTCTTGCCAGCGAACGGCGGCTTCTATCTCTTTCTTCAGGAACGCCTCATAGTCGACGTAACTCAGCTCGCCTTTGGCATGGGCTGCCCGCGCCTTGCGAACCTCGGCTGTTTGCGGGAAGGAGCCGATCGTCGTGGTGGGGAAGGATGGCAAGCCAAACGTGTCGGCCTGAAGCTTGGAGCGCACGGCGAATGCGCTCTTCCGGCGCGTCATGGCGACCTTGATGCTGGCGACCCGACCTTCGACGAGCGGATCATGCACCTTAGCGGATGTCGCGCGAGCGGCGGCAGCCTCAGCCGACGCCTCTAGTTCGGCGGCGACCGCGTCCCGGCCTTCAGCCAGGGCACGGGCGAGCACGACCAGCTCGTCGGTTTTTTGCGCCGCGAAGGCGAGCCACGATTTCACGTCCGCATCGAGTGCCGTCTCCATGTCCAGGTCGATCGGCACATGCAGCATCGAGCAGGACGGGGCGATCTCCACGCGGTCCAACGGCCAGCCGGCGACGATCGGCTTGATGCGGTCAAGTATGGCAGGCAGGTTCGCGCGCCAGACGTTGCGGCCGTCGATCAGCCCGAGCGAGAGCACAAGTTCCTTCTGCGCGAGCCGGCCGACGGTCTCCAACTGCTCTGGAGCGCGCACGAGATCGACGTGCAGTCCCGCCACGGGCAGAGAAATTGCGGTCTCGAGATTGTCTCCCAGCGATCCGAAATAGGTAGCGACCATGATCTTCAACTCCGGTGCTGCTTTTGACAGCCGGCAGTAGGCGAATTGGAGGGCATCCCGTTCGTTGGGAACCAGATCGACCACGAGCGCCGGCTCATCGATCTGCACCCAATCGGCTCCCGCGAGCTTCAGCCTCCGCAGGAGCTCCTCGTAGACGGGCAGCAGCCGTGGCAGGAGCGCGATAGGGTTGAAACCTTCCTCAGGTGACTTCGCCAACTTGAGAAAGCTAACCGGTCCAAGCAGGACCGGGCGCGTGTGGATGCCGAGCGCCTTGGCCTCGAGGAAATGATCGACCGGTTTCGCCGACGAGAGGGCAAAGCTCTGATCGTCGGTAAGTTCCGGCACAATGTAGTGATAGTTGGTGTCGAACCATTTGGTCATTTCCATCGCGGCAAGGCCATGCCCGTTGGCCGCATGCTCGTCACCGGCATGTCCACAATCAGCGGCCTGACCTTGGTCGCCGCGCGCCATGGCGAAATAGGTATCGAGTGGGACCTCGCCGTCAGTCCAGACGTATCGTGCCGGCACGGCGCCGACCATGATGACGGTGTCGAGCACATGGTCATAAAGCGAGAAATCGTTGGACGGGATTTTCGACACGCCGTGATCGTGCTGCTCCCTCCAGCTGGCGGCGCGTAGCGCCTTCGCCGTCGCGAGCAGGTCGGCAGCGGGAGATTTTCCGGACCAGTAGCTTTCAAGCGCGAATTTGAGTTCCCGCCGTCGACCGATACGCGGCACGCCGAGCGTTGCCACTGGAATTTGTTGAGAGACAGTCATGCCATACCCCGATGGTTGGGGCGTGGGGACAAGGAACGCGCAAGCAGGCGGCACGAAGCCAAGCTACCGCGGCCACCGAGACACCCCGCCCGTGGACGTTGTTCGTCGTGGCAGGTCTCCTGGCTCGCGGGTCAAAGCCTCTGCCCGTCTTCCCGAGGCCGTTCGCCTCAGTGACACCAATGGGCTTGGCTCGCCGCTAACAGTTGCGGGGGCAGCGCCGGCATCGCACCGGCTTCCCTCTTAGCTCCGCTACAGCAGTGCCGCGCGGAGAACCACGACATGCGCACAATCACAGCAGCTTCGCTCCTTGTCAATGCATATAACGAGATGTTTATGTGATGATGCGAATAATGCCCTTGCGCTGATCGGTCTCTTTCGCCCAAAGCCGCTTACGATGCCGCCTCTTATCAGTGCAGGCTCGGAGAGATCCTTGTCCCCATCGGCGACGCCGGATCAGATCGAGGTCGCCGGGCTCAAAGGGCGTAAAGTCGGGCCAGGTCGTCACGGTCAGCCGGGAATCCCGGTATTTGTTCCCGCTCGGCTTCGCTCAGCGTGCTTGCGCATTCCAGCGCGCTGATGACCATGGCCGCAAGCGGAAAGAAGAGGTGGCGCCGCAGGTGGGCGGACTGGGGCCGGGCCGCCAGCGTCTCGACAAACTGCGCGGCGCTCGCCTCGACCTGCTCCGCGAGCAGCTTCACCCTCGGTTGCTGAACGCCGGCGCCACGATCGTGCGTAACCGGGCATGCTCGCCCCCCCTCGCGCGAGACCAGCCACTCCGGCAAACCAAGAATCACCGAATCCGGGGTGAATGCCGCACTCTCTAAGCGATGGAAGGGCGGAAGGTGACCGGCAGGCGCTGCGGGCAGCGAATGACGTAAGACGGAATGTAGACGACGTCCTCCGCGGCGATGGTCAGCGCCAGATCCTCCAGCCGCCCGAACAGCGCGGGGAAGGCGCAGCGCAATTCCAGGCGCGCCAGCGCAGCGCCCAGGCAGGCATGCGGCCCCTCACCGAACGACAAATGCGGGTTGTGCCGCCGGGTGACATCGAACCTGTCGGCGCCGGGGCCGAAGGCCTGTTCGTCCCGGTTCGCCGCATGGAACGCCATCAGGACGGCATCGCCGCGGCGGACCATGCATCCGTCGATCTCCACGTCCTGGGTGGCATAGCGGAACGGCAGATTGGCCGCTGAGCTGCCCCAGCGCAGGATCTCCTCGATCGCCTGTGACCACGGAACTTGGCCGCTGCGCACCAAGTGCAGTTGCTGCGGATGCGTCAGCAATGCCAGCACGCCATTGCCGATGACGCCGGCGGTGGTCACGAAGCCCGCAGAGAGCACCATGAACAGCATGTCGATGAGCTCGGTGTCGGAAACGAGCTCGCCTTTGTCACGGGCGACGATCAGGGCCGAAGCCAGATCATCTCCGAGCTGGCCCCGCTTGAGCGCGATCAGGCGACGGAAGAACTCCGGGATGCGCTGCCGCGTCTGTCGCACCTCTTCGGCTGTGGCGGAGGTGTTGGCCATGCTGTAGGTGAGCGCGACGATCTCTTCGCGCTGTTCGTCCGGCAAACCGAACAGTTCGGCGATCACGTTGGTGGGCAGCGGAGCGGCGAACTCGCTCATCAGATCGGCACTGCCGCCGCGCTGCGCCATGTCGGCCAGGAGTCGATCGACGCTTTGTTCGACCCGTGGCGCCAGCAAGGCGATCCGACTGGGCGCGAAGCTGCTGGACAGCAGGCCGCGCAAGCGCCGGTGATCGGCGCCGTGCGCCGTGGTCATGTTGTCCACTTTGCATATCCCGATCAGCGGATGATCCTCGGGAATCTCGCCGTCCTGCAGCGCCCGCCACTGTCGCCAGTCCTTGTTGAAACGCTGGTCGGAAAGCATCTGCCTGAGCGTCTGGTGACGGGCTGCCGCCCAGGTCACCAGATCGCCTGGAAGCGACACTCGCGCCATCCCCCCCTGCCGCAGAATCGCAGAAGAAAGACGATCAAGTTGCGTGGGAGCGGCCGGCACACCGATCACGTCGCAATGATCGTTTTCTACGCGCATGCCAACAGCTCCTTTAAGAACCATCGCGGGTCCACTTCTCGGCACGGATGATCCGCGCGCGGACTTCGAAAAGTGCCCCTCAGTGTGCTTCGTCCTCAGAAGCGGTAGGTCAGACCTGCGCCTATCAACCAGGGATCGAGCCTGGCCTTGCCTGTGAGCTTGGTGCCGGCGACAGTGACGTCGAAGTCGGGCCTGAGGAAAAGCTTCTTCACGTCGAAGTTGACGCCCCAGTGCTCGTCCACCATGTAGTCGAATCCGACCTGCAGCGCGGCGCCGAATGTGTTCTTGACCTTGAGATCATCGGCGCTGCCGACTTGCTGATGATAGAAGATCGTATAGTTCACGCCGGCGCCGACGTAGGGCTCGAAGGCGTCGAAATCGGTAAAATGATACTGCAATGTGAGCGTGGGCGGCAGCAGCCAAACCTTGCCGACCTCGCCCAGCCCGCCGATCGCACCCTGGCCATCGATGTTGGCATAGGTGGTGCCGAGTATGAGTTCGGCGGCGATGTTGTCCGTGAAGAAATAGGAGATATCGAGTTCCGGCGTCACGGTGTTCGAATAGGAAAGACCGGAGCCGGGCACCGCATTGACATAGCCCGAATCCTCGGTGATCACCCCCAACGCACGCAGGCGGATCTGCCAGGGGCTTGGCGCTTCCGCGACGCAGGCTTCTGCCTGCGGGACGCTCGCGGCTTGCCCAACATCTGCCGCGCCGGCCTGTCCCGCAACGATGAGGACGACAGCCGCTGTCATTGCCCGCGCCACGCCAATTCGCGCTCTCGCCATACTTTTCTCTCCTTGATCTTCAGAAGCGACGCACTGCGCCTTGATTGAATCCTGCTCGCATCAATCGAGATTGACGGAGCGCTCATGCGGGATAGCCCCCGCATGTGTCGTGCCAAATGAGAAAATCGTTGCAGAACAATGCGGTCACTCCGATAGCGCTGTGTCTGATGTCCGACTTCGTCGAAGATCCGACAATGAGTGCAGCCGTAGCCGCCCCTGGGAGCCGTTCGTCAACATCGGCCGGCAGTTCGTTGGCATGCTCGTACTCGGCTTCGAGTTTTGGCGTATTCTGCGTTCAGCGCCTTGATCGGCGCCTGCTGCTTCGCCGTCAGGCCGGGGAACGTTCCAGCCAGTTGGCGCAGTCCGTGGGCATGTCCGTAAGGCGTCTCGACCGCGACCGATATGGGCGGGAAATCCTTTGGCAGCATGCGCCAGCCGCCATCTGATCGGGCCATGTAGCGGATCGCGTTCAACCCTCGCGCAGGTCCGTCACCACGCGCCGCCCGGTCTTGGCCGCGCCCGGCAGGAGCGGTTGTATCCGCGACCATTCCTCATCCGTCAGATCGGAGGGGATAGCGCCTGGTCTTCAATTAATCCTGCTTCGGTTTGAAATTCGCTACGAGAGCACGATATCGTTGTGATGACCAACCTGGATTGATCATCAAGTGGCCGATACCGCCATAGAATGCGGCGAAAAGGCGCGTGGCCGTTCTGAACCTCCGGGCCGGCCGCCGCGCAATCGTGCGGTGATGAAGCACTCCGATGTCCTTGGCGGGCTCGATTACCTGGCGGCGGACTATCACCGGCAGGATTTCTCCAAGCATGTCCACAACGAGTATCTGATCGGGCTGATCGAGCGAGGCGTCCATGATGTTTGGTGCCGAGGTGAGGTTTGGCACGCCGGTAGCGGCACCGTCGCGACCTTCGCGCCCGGGGAACCGCATTTCGGGGGTGCTGGTGACGATCTTGGCTGGAGCCAGAAGATCTTTTACATGCCCGAAGTCCTTATCCGGCAAGTCCTTGAGGACAGCGGCCAAAACGAACCCGGAACGATCGACTTCAAAAGCCCGTTCCAGGAGAATGCCCCAGTTGCACACGGCCTCAGCGCGTTTTGGCGCCTGCTTGAACATGGGCGTAGCTCGGCACTGGAGATCGAGGAGTATCTGATCCGTTTCCTGCCCCACGTCTTCGCAGAGGCAGGCGGGTCGCGCGTTGCAGGGCCAAAATTCGTGCCATCGAGGTTCCGCGACGTATGTGACTTCATCCATGCCCACTTTGACGAAGTTCTGCAGCTCGCCGCCCTGGCCGCCCTGGCCGGATGCTCCAAGGCGACGCTGATCGATGGCTTCAAGGCGCATTTCGGGTTGCCCCCCACCCGCTACCTGATCCAGGTCCGCATCGACGAGGCGCGACGGCTGCTGAGGCGAGGTCAGCAGGTCGCCGAGGTCGCCGTCGCGGTAGGGTTCGCGGACCAGAGCCACCTGACCCGGCACTTCAAGGCGGTGCTGGGGGTGACGCCGGCGCGTTACCTCTCGGTTTGAATATCGTTCAATAAAGCGCGCGGCGAACCGTCTAGCTTGGACGCTCAATGGATGAAACGAGCGTCAGACCATGAACGAAAGCAAGCAGACCCGCCCCCGCGACTTCACCAGCGACAATATCGCCGGCGTCTCCCCCGAGGTGATCGCAGCCATCACCGCGTGCGCGTCGGGTCAGGCGCTTCCCTACGGCAACGATGAGCTGACGCATACCGTCGAGCGCCAGCTCGCCGAGGTGTTCGAGCATGCGGTCGACGTGTTCCACGTTTCGACGGGGTCGGCGGCGAACGCGCTGGCGCTCGCGGCGATTACGCCGCCATGGGGCAGCATTCTCTCGCACGCCGACGCACACATCAACCGCGACGAGTGCGGCGCGCCGGAGTTCTACACCGCCGGTGCGAAGTTGGTGCAGCTTCCAGGCGAGGCTGGCAAAATCGACATCGACGCCTTGGCGGCCAATGCAACGCGCATGGTGGGCGATATCCACTCGGTCCAGCCCTCCAGCGTCAGCATCACGCAGGCGACCGAGATGGGATCGGTCTACGCGCTCGACGAGATCAAGGCGATCGGACATATTTGCCGGTCAGCGAACCTGGCGTTCCACATGGACGGTGCTCGCTTCGCCAACGCCCTCGTCACTCTGCGCTGCTCGCCAGCCGAGATGACGTGGAAGGCCGGCGTCGACCTTGTGTCATTTGGCGCCACCAAGAATGGAACGTTTGGGGTCGATGCAGTCGTCTCGTTCCGCGGAGATCTCGCGAGCACGATAGCCTTTCGCCGCAAGCGTGCCGGCCAGTTGAGTTCCAAGATGCGCTTCATGGCGGCGCAAATGGACGGCTATCTGAGGGACGGTGTCTGGCTTCGCAACGCGACCCATGCCAATTCGATGGCATCGGCGCTCGCGCAGGGGTTGGCCCTGGTGCCAGGCGTGAAAATCCAGCAGCGTCCCGAGGCCAACATCCTGTTCTGCAGACTTCCCATGTCCCTGATCCGGGGGCTGCTCGACATGGGATTCCGCTTCTACCATGATCGCTGGCAGACCGGGATCGTGAGGTTCGTCACCTCTTTCGCGACGACCGAGGCTGACGTGTCCGACTTGATCGGCGCGGCAACCAGCCTCTGCGCACCGGTCGGCTCGGCTCGTGTTCCGGCTGGCGCCGAATGAGTGTGGCGACAGTCGAGCGCTCTCGCCGCCCGTCACGGATGTCCTCTTTGCTCGACTGCATTGATGATCCGAGCGTTCTGGCCGCACGGGCATCTCAGGCTGTATCTTTTGTCTCAGGCCTTTTAGACTTGCAGCTTCATCCTACCTCGGCAAGGCGGCATGCCGTACGGTTACGAAGTAACCGGGTTGATTTTCTGTAAGAAGGTCCCCTATCTGCGCAATTCACTTCAAGTCATCCGTAATCCGGCATGCCTGTAATATTTATTTTGCATTTTTTTATCATATTTTTGATGAAAAATGCTGTTCACTCGTCCGAGTTACTTAAAAGAGTGAGTCGGATCTGCGCGGATGGCAGCATGAATCGGGATTTTGACCACTAGCAGGAGAAAATATGCCTTTCATATCTACTCGCCGCGCCAACGCAACGGACGCAGGGACGGTCGTCCGTTTTATTCACGCGCTACTCGATGAACTCACTGGCGGGAAAGCGCCCGCGCCCGACGACGTGAGACAAAGCGCGCAGATAATGCTTGCCGACGCTGGCGTGGTCGCAGTGATCGCAAGTGCAGATGACGAGCCGGTCGGCATCATGGTGCTGAATGAATGCACGGCGATTTATGCAGGAGGTAAGTTCGGCTATATTTCGGAGCTGTATGTTCGACCCGAAAAGCGCTCCAAAGGGATTGCCCCTCAACTGCTTGAGGTCGCCTCGCGGGAAGGCCATGCGCGTGGTTGGAAGCGACTTGAGCTTGCAGCGCCCAGGCAACCAAAATGGAAGCGCACGCTCGATTTCTACCTGCGCAACGGGTTCGAGGAACTCGGCCCTCGGCTCTTTCGGATTATCTAGACTATAGAGTTTGCTATGGGCTGCTCAAAGCAACCTGCACGATCTCAGCGGATTGAGGTCCGGCGTGGTCGCTGCCTGACGCTGCAATCGTACCAGCATCGTCATCGCAAATGTGTGCCTCGGATAATGCAGGGGTTCCCGTCACGCCGGCTGCCCGAAACGCATCGGCAAAAACCGCCGTCAATCGGGTCACGCTAACGACGTTTCCTTGAGTGTTGAGGAACAGAGCCGAGGGCGGCGATTTTGCCACCTACAGGGGCGCTGCATAGACGACCGCACGTGACGTGCACCCGGTTACGCTGCCTATAGCCAATGGCGGATGATTCCCATGAGGGTAGTCCTATGAAATTGTACGCGAAAGTCTTTGGTGGAGCGGCAGCGTTGCTCGCTGCCTGGCCGGCGATGGCCAGCGACGCGGTGGCGAGCGAACCGGCGCCCTACAATCCCAATTTCTCTTTCGTTGGCGGCGTCGGCGTCATCGACATCGAGGCCAACGAGCTGGTCTATCAGGCTCCCGGCAGCGGCTCGAAGCTGAGCCACCTTATCTGGGAAGGCACCTCTGCGGTCATTTCAGCCGAGATGACGGCGCGCAGCGAGACCGGCTGGACCGCCAAGCTTTCCAGCCAGATCGCCTTCAGCGGCAACAGCTACATGGAAGACTATGACTGGAACCCGTCATTCTCGACCAATGATGGCTGGAACGACTGGAGCAACCGTTCGCGCCATTGCGACACCGATCTTGATTACTTCTATTCGGCAACCGTCGCGCTCGGCCACGATTTCCAGTTCAGCGACCAGCTGCTGATCAACTTCAACGGTGGTTTCAAGTACACCTCGGTCAAGTGGACTGCCTATGGCGGCTCCTATGTCTACAGCGTTGCCGGCTTCCGGGATTCGGTTGGCGACTTCCCAGGAGACGCAAAGGCCATCAGCTACCAGCAGAAATTGCCGGTCGCCTTCGCCGGCATCGATGCGACCTATGTCCAGGATCGCTGGAACTTCGGCTTTGCGCTGAAGGGCGGCACGACCTTCTCGGCCGGCGCTACCGATCATCACTGGATGCGTGACCTGCGCTTCGAGGATGATTTCGAATTGGCGCCGGTTCTGATGGTCGGCGGCAGCGTCGGCTACCAGTACAACGAGCGGACCAGCTTCTTCGTCTCCGGTTCCTACGTAAAGGTGTTCACCGCTCGCGGCGACTACAACACCTATGACATTGCGACCGGCGCAGAGACTGGCGGCGAAGACGACTGGATCGGCGGCGATTTTGCCGCGGCGACGGTGATGGTCGGCATCAAGACCTCGTTCTGATTGAACGAGTGCGACCGGAACACCAAACCGATGTCCGCACGGCGCAGAAATCTGACGCGCCCGCGCGCCTGACGGCGCGTGCCGGGTGCTCGTGAACCGAGCCCGCTTTTTCTTCGCCAGGCTCAGGCGGTCTCGGCCATCCGGCTTCGCCCCCTGGCGCGGGCAGCCTGTCGGCTCCTGATGGTCGCCGCCCTGCCGGCCGGCGCGGTTTGTCTGTTGGCCTTTCCCGGCGGCGCGGGGTGGGCGGCACTCCCTTCTAGGCCCGCCGCGGCGTCCCGCAACCCTTCGCTTGCGCTTCGGGTCCTCCTCTTCGTTCCGGTCCTTCGGATGCGGTCCGCCTCCGACGGCGGGCCTTTCCGGTCGCGTCTCGCCGCCCACCCCACTTGCGGGGAAAGGCGCGGGATTGAAGAGCGGAGGACCAGACGATGCGTGCAAAACACCAGCGTTCCGGCAGCCGAGAGGCTGGCGCGGGCAGGGGCGGGCGCCCGGGCGCCAGCCTTTATCAGGAGATCACGGACCGCATCATTGCCGAACTGGAGCGCGGCACCGTGCCATGGGTCAAGCCATGGGGCAGCGCAAAGGCCGACCTCGGCCTGCCCAGCAACGCGGCCACCGGGCGCCGCTATTCCGGTATCAACATCCTCATCCTGTGGGGCGCCGTCGTCGAGCGCAGCTATCCCGGCCAGAACTGGCTGACCTTCCGGCAGGCGCTTGCCCTTGGCGGCAATGTCAGGAAGGGCGAGCGCGGCACCACAATCGTTCATGCCGACCGCTTTGTCCCAAAGGGCGAGCAGGAGCGCGCCAAGGCCGATGGCGACGAACCGCAGGCGGTCCCTTTCCTGAAGCGCTTCACCGTCTTCAACGTCGCGCAATGCGACGGCCTGCCCGCGCACCTTTACCGCAACGCAGAACCGCTGCCCGAACGCGAGATCGTCCCGCAGGCCGAGGCGCTTATTCGAGCAAGCGGCGCGGATTTCCGCATCGGCGGCGATCGCGCTTTCTACATGCCGGGCAGTGACTCCATTCAGGTGCCGCCGCAGCCGGCATTCTTTCAGCAGATCGACTATTACCGCACCTGCTTCCACGAGCTTGGCCACTGGACCGGCCACCCGGCGCGGCTGGCGCGCGACCTCTCCGGCGCCTTCGGTTCCAAGACCTATGCGCGCGAGGAACTGGTTGCCGAAATCACCGCAGCCTTTGTCTGCTCGACCCTCGGCATCGAGCCGACCGTGCGCCATGCCGACTATATCGGCACATGGCTGAAGGTGCTGCGCGAGGACAATCGCGCCATCTTCCGCGCCGCCAGCCTTGCCTCCAAGGCCGCCGATTTTCTTCTGGGCTTCAACGCCGAGGCCCAAGGCGCGCAACAAGACGAGATCGCGGCATGAGCGCGCGCGATCCCGACACCCTGCAGACCGAACCGAAACCGCGAGCAGACGCTCATTCCCGGTGTCCGGCCGCTCACCACGCGCGACCGCCTGCCCGTTTGGCCGACGCGCCCGCGCGCGGCGCAAAAGCCGCTCGATATCGGGCTGTTCGATGACGCCAGAAATCAACGCGACCTGTTTTGAGAGGAGTTTTCCCATGATCCTGATCACCGACGAGCTTTGCGCCCTGCTGCTCGCCAATGGCGCAACCGACACCGAAACCGACCATGTCCCGGTGGTCAAACTGTTCGATCCTACCGGCCTAGCGACCTGGCTTCTCACCGAACTCGACACCGACGGCGACACCCTTTTCGGCCTTTGCGACCTCGGCTTCGGCTTCCCCGAACTCGGCAGCGTCAGTCTTGCCGAGCTTGCAAGCGTCAAGGGGCGGCTTGGCCTCGGCATCGAGCGCGACCTTGGATTCAAGGCGCGCTTTCCGCTCTCCGTCTACGCCCAGGCAGCGTACAGCGCCGGCCACATCACCGAAGCCGACCGGCTGCTGCGACAGGCGGCAGAAGCCCTTGGCAACGCCGATTCCAAGCTTCCGCCCGACACGGCGGAACAGACGCGCCGCTAGGGCGCGAAAACCGTCCCGCCGCGCCGGCTTGCAGCCTCTGCGGCGGGGCAATCCCACCCCGCAACGAAGGAGACAAACCATGCAACTTGCCCACATTCCGCTTGATAAGCTCAACATTTCCGCGCTCAACATGCGCCATTCCAAACGCGCGCCCGACGTGTCGGACATCCTGCCGTCGGTTCGCGCGCGCGGCGTCCTGGTGCCGCTTTTGGTGCGGCCCAACGGCACGCCGGAAAGCTTCGAGATCGTCGCCGGCCGGCGCCGCTATTTCGCCGCCAAATCGCTCGCCGACGAGCGCGGCCAGGGCAATGCCTTGCCCTGCGCCATCATGGAAGACGGCGACGACGCCGACGCGCTCGAGGCCTCGCTGATCGAAAACTTCGCCCGGCTCGATCCCGACGAGGTGTCGCAGTGGGAGACGTTTTCGCGGCTGATCAAGGAGGGCCGCGGCGTTGGTGACATCGCCGCCACTTTCGGCATCACCGAGCTTCTGGTCAAACGCATTCTGGCGCTCGGCGATCTTCTGCCCAAGATCCGCGAGGCCTATCGGCGCGAGGACATCGACGCCGAGACGGCGCGCCATCTGACCATGGCCTCCAAGGCGCAGCAGAAGGATTGGCTGGCGCTTTATGCCGATCCCGAGCAATACGCGCCGCGCGGCCACCAATTGAAGCAATGGCTGTTCGGCGGCCAGTCGATTTCCACCAAGGTGGCGCTGTTTGCCATCGAGGATTATCCGGGCCTGATCGTCTGCGACCTGTTCGGTGAGGACAGCTATTTCGCCGATGCCGACCTGTTCTGGCAAAAGCAGAACGAGGCGATCGCCGCCAAACGCGACGCCTATCTGGAAGCCGGCTGGCCCGAGGTCGCCGTGCTGGAACCGGGGCAGCATTTCCAGTCATGGGACCATGAAAAGACGCCGAGGAAGAAGGGCGGCAAGGTCTTCATATCGGTCTCGCATCGCGGCGCGGTCGAATGCCACGAGGGCTGGCTGTCGCGCAAGGAAGCCCGCCGCGCCCGCGCGCAAGGCGAGGGCGGCGCACACGACGAAACGCCCGCCAAGCCGTCGCGACCGGAACTCACCGGGCCGATGCAGAACTATCTCGATCTGCACCGCCACGGTGCCGTGCGTACCGCCATGCTCGACCATCCTTGTGTCGCGCTGCGCCTGATGGTGGCGCATGCCATCGCAGGCTCGGGCCTGTGGCAGGTTCGCCGCGAGCCGCAGCGCACCGCCAATGAAGCGGTGGCGGCAAGCATTGCTGCGTCCAGGGCCGAAGCCGCATTCGCCGAAAAACGGCGCGCGGTGCTGGCGCTGCTTGGGCAGGCCGACGAGGAGGGCGCGATAGCCGGCGGCAATGGCGACGCCTTTGCGCTTGCCGCAGTCTTTGCCCGTTTGCTGGCACTTTGCGACGACGACGTCATGCGCGTTCTCAGCCTTGTCATGGCCGAGACGCTCGAAGCCGGCAGCGCCGTCGTCGAGGCCCTCGGCAACCATCTGGGCATCGACATGGGCGCGTGGTGGCAAGCGGACGACGCCTTCTTCGACCTGCTGCGCGACAGGGAGATCGCCAATGCGATGCTGGCCGACCTCGCCGGCAAGCCTGTCGCCGACGGCAATGTCGCCGAGAAGGTCAAGACGCAAAAGAAGATCATCCGCGATTGCCTGTCGGGCGAGAACGGCCGCGAGAAAACCGACAACTGGATGCCCAACTGGATGAAATTCCCGGTCGAAAGCTACACGAAACGCGGCGGCTTCCGCACCGCCGATCAATGGGCGAGCGTCCAGCCGCTGTTCGTCCGCCAATAGCTGCCAAGCCGGGCGGCGGCTCTTTTTAAGTGCCGCCGCCCCGTTTGCCTGCCGCTGGAATATTGGCTGATGCGCACGGCAATCCGAACAGATTTGCCACGCGCAAGGCTATTGTGCATTGCACAAAAACCGACGCGCGCCTACACCTCCTTCCGTTGCGGGAATCGGGCTTGGACCAGCGGCGAGGCAGTGAAAAGAGATGCTTCGTCAATATCATATTGCATTCATAGCTGAGGACCTTCATGACCCTTTCGAGCCCTGACAAATCCGGCGCCACCAGTCTCGAGGCCATCGCGCGAAACGGCGGCGTGCTGCGCCGCATCGCCGTGCGCATTCCGACCTATCTGTCGGACATTCGCGAGAACCCGGCATGGCTGCCGATGTTCGTGCTCGCCCGCACCATGCCGGCCCGCCGGATGCACTGGCGTGGGGCTAAGCCGGTTCGCGTGTCGCAAAAAGCCCACGACACCATGTTTGCCGGCGTCGATCGCCAGGAAATTGTCGAGGCGCTGCGGTCGGACGGGCTGTTTTGCGGGCTCGTCCTGCCGACTTCCATCCATAAGGAGATCGCCGCCTTCGCCCGGTACACGCCTTGTTTCGGCAATTTCGATCGCCGTCTCGAATTCATGGCTGAGGACCATGCCGAGGCCGAGAAGCGTTTCGGCCGCTCGCTGCTCAGCGGCCACTTTTTCGAACACATCCTCGGCTGCAAGGCAGCGGTCGCCATCCAGAACGATCCGCTGCTGCTCGACATCGCCGCGCATTATCTGGGCGCTCAGGCGAAATTGATCACCACACGCGTGTGGTGGAGCTTCCCGACCAGCGAGGCTTCCGACGCCGACAAGAACCGTGCCTCGCTCGGCAAGTATCATTTCGACCTCGATGACTGGCGGATGCTGAAATTCTTCTTCTATCTGACGCCGGTCGACGAAGGCACCGGCCCGCATGTCTATGTCCGTGGCAGTCATAACCGCCGCGCCATCAAGCATCAGCTGACGCTGCTTGTCGGCCATCCGGCGCAGGAGGTTCTCAAGGTCTATGGCGACGACAGTCCGGTCACGCTGACCGGCGAAGCCGGCCTCGGCTTCGTCGAGGATCCGTTCGGCTTCCATATGGGCACCGTGCCTTCGCGCACGCCACGACTGATGATGGAAGTCGGCTTCGGCGTCTCGCCGCCCTCGCGCCGGCGCTTTCATGGCGAGCCGGTTATTCGCTGATCTCGCAAAAGTCCTTAAAACAGCCTTCCCCAGATCAGACGCCTGGTTCTTCCTTGGGCTGGCTGGTGCCATGGCGTCGTCATGGGATCAGCTGGCGCATGACTGGATTGGATCGATGTCATCTGACGCCGGCTGGGCCTCGACTGACCCAGATCAAGGCCACGCCCTTGTCGGCGTGGTTTGATCGCCCAGTCCTTCACGGGAAAACGCATGGGCTGACCGACAGCCTGGTCGTCGCTCCCATCATCTTGACAATCCAGATCATACGGCAGGCAAATGACGCTTCACCAGCCAGGAACCGACGTGAGAACCGCGCTTGAGGCGATGCGGGCAATAGATCACAGCGCAATCGATGCACGACCTGCGGCTCGACTCCCCCAACATCTCACGAAGAGAACCGACGCGCTGGCGCCACGCTGATGGCCGGCTGTGACGACAGCTTCGACATTATTGTCGTGGGCGCCGGGCCGGTCGGACTTTCCTTCGCCGCATCGCTTGCCTATAGCCAGCTCAAACTGGCGGTTGTGGAAGGGCAGGCCCTGGAAAGACTGGCAAGTCCGGCTTTCGACGGCCGCGAGATCGCGCTCACCCACGCCTCGATTGGAATCCTTCGCGAGCTCGGCGCTTGGGATGTTATCTCCGCTTCGGACAAGTCACCGCTTCAAGGCGCACGCGTCCTCAACGGATCGAGCCCGTTTGCGTTGTGTTTCGATTCCCCCGCCGGATCCGCGGAACCACTGGGCGTTCTGGTCCCGAATTGCCAGATCCGCGATGCCCTGTTCAAGATCATCCGCTTGCGGGGCCATGCCCGGCTGCTGTGCGGCCACTCGGTCGTGCGTGCAACAAACAGCCGTCAAGGAGCAGTGATAACGCTCTCCAATGGCAGGCAGCTGAGCGCTCGCCTTCTCGTTGCAGCCGATTCGCGTTTTTCCGCCACCCGCAATCTGCTCGGCATTGGCGCCGATATCAATCGGCTTGGCAACTCGATGCTGATTTGCCGGGTGAGGCACGAGCGCCCCCACCACCAGATCGCGATCGAATGGTTCGATCACCATCAGACGGTGGCGATGTTGCCCCTCGCGCCAGGCGTGTCGTCGCTGCTTTTGACTTTGCCCTCAAACGAGGCCGACGGACTGCTTGCCCTCGACGACGAGTTGTTCCTGAGGGAGTTGACAAAGCGCTGTCGAGGGCGCCTCGGCAACATGAGCCTGGCAAGCCAACGCTATATCTATCCGTTGGCCACGACCTGGGCGCACAGGTTCCGGGCGCCGAGCTTCGCATTGATCGGCGACGCTGCCATCGGCATGCACCCGGTGACCGCGCATGGCTTCAACATCGGCCTTGGCGGCCAGAAGCAGCTCGCCCGGGGTATAGAGACCGCATGGCGCGACCGTCGCGACATTGCCGACCCCGACATGCTCCACAGATATGAAAGCCGACTGCGCCTGTCGGCGGCGCCGCTCTACCATGCTACGAATATCCTCGTCGGACTCTACTCAAGCGAGCATCCGGCGGCACGGCTTGCAAGGCATGTGGGGCTGCGCCTCGGCCAACATCTTCCCTTTGTCCGTCATGGCATTGCGGCCATGCTGAGGCGGTAAACCCCAGTCACCATAGTCTCAGCATCAGCGTGCGGCGTCGTAGCAGGCGGGCGCGTGTGGTTCGATGGGAGCGGTCGCGGCTGCGCGGGATCAGCTTGATGAAGACGGGGCTGCTGAATGCCGCGAGCCTCTTCCATCGCGGATCGTCAACGTGTCAATCGCCGTGTGTGTGCGAATCCACGCCCAATTCCGCCTTCGATGTGTTCACTGCGTGGATGGTTGTCATCCAAACAATCAATTTTGCCAATCCTGCGGACCCAATTAGGAGCGTGACCGAAATCAACTGCCTCGGCCCGCAGTACGGTCCCGACCCTACCGACATCTGACGGCATTTGCAGCGCCGGTGATTGCTGCCTTAGCTAGGTGCGAATTTGACCCAAATCGATCATGAACTGCTGAATCGAGAAATGGCCGCAGACGATCCATGGCGGCTCGATGGCAACCCGTTCGAGCGGGAGCGCCACACCCAAATTCTCCGGTTGTCACTTGCGCAAGGTCGAGTCGCGAATGCGCTCGAAGTCGGGTGCGCTGCCGGCGCTTTTACGGAGCGGCTAGCCCCCATTTGCCAGCGGCTCACTGTGATCGATGTCGTGGAGCCAGCGATTACCCGAGCACGTTTACGCATGAAGGAGACGCCGCACATCAGCTGGATAATTTCCGATGTTCAACAGTTTTCGAGTGATGAGCTGTTCGACCTGATCGTCGTTGCGGAGGTTCTTTACTACGTCGGAGACCTCGTTCAGATCCGCGCGGCAGTCCGCAACCTGGTAGGTCTGCTTGCGCCAGGCGGGCAGCTGGTTTTCGGGTCGGCACGTGACGCCAATTGCCAACGCTGGGGGCACGCTGCTGGTGCAGAGACCACCATCGCCATGCTGAACGAATCGTTGACCGAGATCGAGTGCATCGAGTGCCGGGGCGCGTCGATCAATGAAGACTGCCTGCTGGCTCTCTTCCGAAAGCCGATTTCCGCTGCCTGATAAAACACTGGGAGACACTGTGCGCTTCTGCGGTGTCAAGCTGACCCAATATGCGGACGTATAAGAGCGCCCGATGCAACAAGTAGCTGGATCCGGTTGATGGTAACAACCGCTGACTACATCCGGCTTCTTCATGCGGCTCGATGTTCAGCGCCGCGAGCCTCGAGGGGTTTTCGCCCGCTTCCACCTCAACGGCCCCAGACGTCGGCCGAAGCCTTTCCGGTCCAGACATCAGGTTCGGAAGCGGCGGGGTGACCGTTCCCCACCTCTGCCATTTTGCGTAACGGCTTTACCCAATAAATGACCCATAGATGCCCACATGAAGCGAAGTCCTTATTTTGCATGGCTCCCTATGCGGGACGGGCTCTACGGCTGCCGCCACCGAACCTCAAAGGTGTTTCGGCCCAGGTAGGTGACGATCCCTAGCCGGGAAAGCGGCACTCCTCGTCGGGGGCCGTCGGTCCCGTGTCCGAGCGCCGGAGAAACCGGCAAGGAATAGAATGGTGAAAGTCCATTTCAGTGAAGGAGTAGCAATCCACATTGGCTCCGAGCCGTGCGCCGACGCCCGCGAGGTCGTCGGTGAAGCGTCGGTAGGAGAAAGCATAGGCCAGCCATTGAGCCGCGTAAGGGACCTAATCTCGAGTGCCGACGGCGTGGATGCTCCGGAAGGCAACATGGTAGGGCGCGTTATTGCGAGTGCCCGACCAACTCGGCGTGGTCGTAGAACCTGGCATGTGCGGAAATTCCTTGTTCGGGAACCGGGAGATCTCACGATTGACCAAGGCGGTATCACCTTCCTTGGTCCGTATCGGGAAAGCGAAAGCATGAGCCGATGATGAACGATCGTGAGAAGTCAGACGTTGCCGTAGTAGCTATGAAGCTGACGAACAAGGCCGGGGAACCGGCTGCGGAGTCAGTGGAGCCAAGGGCAACGACCAAGGGAAATGCGGATCAGCAAACCACGCGCCGGGCACAGGACCGGGAAAGCGTGTCACATGCGCTGGAACGCATACGGCAAGTCGCAAGACTTAGGAAGCAGGAGAGGTTCACCAGCCTCTTTCACCATCTCAATCTCGAAACGTTGAGGACGGCATTCTACGCTTTACGGCGTGATGCAGCCCCCGGCGTCGACGGGCTGACATGGCGAGCCTACGAAGCGGACCTTGATCACCTGATCGAGAATCTGCGCGATAGGCTCCAAAGAGGTGCATACCGGGCAAGCCCCGCACGGCGGCAATACATACCAAAGCCGGACGGACGCCAACGCCCGCTCGCAATCGCCGCCCTTGAGGATAAAATTGTCCAAAGAGCGACGGTCACGGTGCTCAACGCGATCTACGAGGAAGACTTCCTCGGGTTCTCGTATGGGTTCCGGCCCGGACGCGGCCAGCACGATGCGCTGGACGCGCTCGCGGTCGGGATCGAAAAGCGAAAGGTGAACTTCATACTGGACGCCGATATCCAGCAGTTCTTCGACCGGGTCAGTCAGGAATGGCTGGTCAGGTTCCTGAGCCATCGGATCGGCGACCAGCGTATCATCCGTCTCATCCAGAAGTGGCTGAAGGCGGGCGTTCTGGAAGAAGGGATCGTCACGACGTCTGAACAGGGAACGGGTCAGGGATCGGTGGCTTCGCCACTGCTCGCGAACCTCTACCTGCATTACGTCTTCGACCTTTGGGCTAACCGCTGGCGACAGCGGTCAGCCACGGGCAACATGATCATCGTGCGCTACGCGGACGATATCGTGGTGGGCTTCGAACGAGAAGCTGACGCACACCGGTTCCAGATCGAGATGCGAGAACGGTTGGAGAAGTTCTCTCTGTCATTGCACCCTGAGAAAACGCGCCTGTTAATGTTTGGCCGCTACGCGGCCAGTCGCCGACGGGAACGTGGTCTTGGAAAACCGGAAACCTTCGACTTTCTCGGCTTTACCCATATCTGCGGCAAATCACTGCGGGGAGACTTCATGCTTCTGCGGAAGTCCCGCCGCGACCGTATGAGGGCGAAGCTCCGGGAGATCAAGGACCGGCTGCGATGGTTGAGAAACCAGCCAATTCGCGAACAAGCGAAATGGCTCAGGCAGGTCGTCCGTGGATACTATGAGTATCACGCGGTGCCCGCCAACCTGCGATCACTTCAGGCATTTCGGGAGCATGTCATCTTCCTCTGGAAGTTGGCTCTGAGACACCGTGGCCAGATGGACACGACGTCGACGTCCCGAGTGGAAAAGCTCGCAGCGAAATGGCTTCCGAAACCAAGAATCCTGCATCCCTGGCCGGCAATCCGCTTCGCCGTCAAATACCCAAGGTAGGAGCCGTATGCGGGAATTCTGCACGTACGGATCTGTGCGGGGGGCGCTCAGCAATGAGCGTCCCTACCGCGATCGTCCTGCGGCCGGCGCTATGCTGACACTCCTACGGCTGCCCTTTTAACCGATCTCGTCGTTGCAGTCAGTCCCGCGTCCCGGCCCTTCGGCCGGCGCAAGTGCTGACGCTCCTTAGGCTGCCTTTCTGTGTGCGGCGATTTTTGATCCCTCGCACGGAATGAAGACTTAGGGGCCAGCTCCTTCGCGCACTTCAGGCTTCAGCTGCTCAAGCTGTGTGTTCCAGTCGGCCAAAACCTCAAACAATTCGTTCGAAGTAGCGCCATCCGGGCGCGCCCTCCTTCCCGCTCTCCAGGTGCTTTCACCGACAGTCCGGTTGACTGGCAACACTCGAAAGCATTGACCAGACGATTCCTGTTGGCGAGCGCGATAGAGCTTCGCGGAACCTGTTTGCCGCCGGCGATCCAGAGCTGCGCGATCGCCATGCATCATCGCGTGCGCCAACGGTCGCCGCGTTTGCTGACGCCTAACAGTCGGGCCGTCCTCCACTTGATCGCTGCTTCGGCACGGGCGCAGCCACGCGCTGGCGGCCGCTCTTGAATCAGGTTGTGTCACCGACAGCTGCCATCGGTGCCGCCGCTTATCGGGCCAATCGAGCACGACCAGAAGGTTCAGATCAGGCTTTGAAAGGCATGGTTTTAACATCCATAGCGTGGATGCTCGCGATCTAAACAATCAATTTTACCAATCCGGGAGGGCCGTTCATAGACCCATGACATGCACCGCCATTGCTCTACCGCGTGAGGTGCACAAAAGAACCCGAAAAAGAGGAAGTCTTCGCATGCGCCCTGACGTGCAGTGGAGGTTATGCTGGGAAAATGAGTTGCAGCTTCCCGATCACCTCGAACTCTCTGAGTTCTTCCGGAAGACCTATGAGCCGACCGGAGCCTTTAATGGGAAGCAATTCGCAGGCGGTCGAAGTTGGGCCGGTGCAAGGCCGGAGCTCCGCGTAATCGGCCGTGATGTGCACGGGGTAGCGGCTCACTTGGGCCTGCTGCGCCGATACATCAAAGTTGGCGACGATGATCTGCTTGTCGCTGAACTCGGTCTATACGGGGTGCGTCCGGATCTTGAGGGGCTAGGAATCGCCCATTCGATCAGCGTGATGTATCCGGTGCTGCAGCAGCTTGGCGTTCCATTCGCGTTCGGCTCGGTGCGGCCCGCGCTCCGGAACCATGTTTCGAGGTTCTGCCGCAAAGGCTTGGCGAACATTTTGTCGGGCGTTCGCGTGCGTTCAACCCACCCGGACGTGTACCTCGATCTGCCTCCCACGCGAGTCGACGACAACGTACTCGTCCTGGTGCTCCCAATTGGACGCTCAATGAGCGAGTGGCCGGCCGGCACTTTGATCGATCGGAACGGTCCAGAGCTATGAAGGACACCCGCTACGACGTCAGTCAGCGCGACCCGCCCCCATGGCGTTGATCGAGCTGATTCCAGCATTGGCCGCGGTTTTACTATCCGCCCGCTTCCCTCAAATTCACTGAAAAATCTGACATCTCATGAACCTATTTGCCTCAGCCAGTACTGTTGCCATCTGCTCTTACGCGCTGCTGTCGACCGTCTATAAAACCGCGCAGGTCTTTTATACCCTGCCTACAAACGTACCGCCGACCTCGGGCGACCCGCCCAGCGGTGAGCCTTGGCCGAGCGTCGATGTCATTATCCCGTGCTACAACGAGGCGCCTCGCACCCTCTCGGACTGCCTGGCTTCCATTGCAAGTCAGGACTACGCCGGCAAACTGCAGGTCTATGTTGTTGATGACGGTTCTGCAAACCGCGATGCCCTCGTGGGTGTACACGAGGAATACGCGGGCGACCCGAGGTTCAACTTCGTTGCGCTCCCAAAGAATGTCGGAAAGCGCAAGGCGCAGATTGCCGCCATTCGCCGCTCGTGCGGAGATTTGGTGCTGAATGTAGATTCGGACACGATACTCGCCCCGGACGTCATCACCAGGCTTGCGCTAAAGATGCAAGATCAAGCGGTCGGCGCCGCCATGGGCCAGTTGGCGGCTAGCAATCGCAGTGAAACTTGGCTGACGCGGTTGATCGACATGGAATACTGGCTCGCCTGCAACGAAGAGCGGGCAGCGCAGGCTCGGTTCGGTGCCGTCATGTGTTGCTGCGGTCCGTGTGCCATGTACCGGCGATCCGCGCTTGTTTCGCTGCTGGATCAGTACGAGACGCAGCGCTTTCGAGGGAAGCCGAGCGACTTCGGCGAGGACCGCCACCTTACGATCCTGATGCTGAAAGCAGGCTTTCGAACAGAGTATGTCCCGGAGGCCGTCGCGGCAACAGTCGTTCCCAACAGCATGGGTCCCTATCTGCGCCAACAGCTTCGCTGGGCCCGGAGCACTTTCCGTGACACGTTGCTGGCGTTCCAACTGCTGCGCGGCCTTAATATTTATCTCACATTGGACGTGATTGGCCAGAATATTGGCCCATTATTGCTCTCTTTGTCGATTCTGGCGGGGCTCGCGCAATTCGTAACGACAGGTACTGTGCCTTGGACGGCATGCCTGATGATTGCAGCCATGACTATAGTTCGCTGCAGCGTGGCAGCGTTTCGTGCGCGCCAACTTCGATTTCTCGGGTTCTCGCTCCACACACTCATCAACATCTTTCTCTTGCTCCCCTTGAAAGCATACGCGCTGTGTACATTAAGCAACAGCGATTGGTTGTCGCGAAGCTCTGCGGCCAATGTGCAAGACACCGGCGACGCCCTTCCAAAGCCAAACCTGGTGGGATCTGACGCCGCTTACAGCGAACAGCAATAGTTACTTGATCGCAGGTAGAAGAGTTTTGAGCCAGGACCAGAAACATCAAGTGTTGAAGCGTAAGTTGGGCCCAGAGGATTTGCGGCGGCTCGAGACTCCTGCGATCGAACGGGAGTCTCACGGGCAAACAAGCGCGAAAAGCTCCGTGCCTGACTCTGCGTCAACCGTGGCAGTCGATTTTGCCGGCGTAACCAAGTCGTATGGGAACAAGATCGTTGTCGACGAACTGTCGTTCTCCGTTGCGTCGGGAGAGTGTTTCGGCCTCCTCGGACCAAACGGGGCGGGCAAAAGCACGATTGCGCGTATGCTCCTCGGCATGACATGCCCTGACGCGGGCACGATCACGGTGCTTGGCGTCCCGGTGCCGGCGCGCGCTCGGCTGGCACGCAGGGGCATTGGCGTGGTCCCGCAATTCGACAATCTTGACCAGGAATTCACCGTACGCGAGAACCTGCTGGTGTTCGGACGCTACTTCGGCATGAGCACACGTCAGAGCGAAGCGGTCATCCCGTCGCTTCTCGAGTTCGCTCGCCTCGAGCGCAAGGCGGATGCGCGCGTCTCGGAACTGTCCGGCGGCATGAAGCGATGCCTGACAATGGCGCGGGCGTTGATCAACGACCCCCAGCTCATTGTGATGGACGAGCCGACCACCGGCCTCGATCCGCACGCGCGCCACCTGATCTGGGAGCGGCTGCGCGCCCTGTTGGCACGCGGCAAGACGATTATCCTGACGACGCATTTCATGGAAGAGGCTGAGCGATTATGCGATCGGCTGTGCGTGCTCGAAAAGGGCCGCAACATCGCCGAAGGCGGCCCGCAGGCGCTGATCGACGAGCATATCGGATGCCAGGTCATGGAGATTTATGGCGGCGATCCGCACGAGTTGCTTTCGCTGGTCAAGCCACATTCCCAGCGCATCGAGGTCAGCGGCGAAACCCTTTATTGCTATGCGCCAGACCCTGACCAGGTGCGCACGCAACTGCAGGGGCGAGCAGGTCTGCGTCTTCTTCTGCGTCCAGCCAATCTCGAGGATGTTTTCTTGCGGCTGACCGGGCGCGAGATGGAGGAGTGAGCGATGATTGAAGGTTTTGCGGCGGCGCTGCCGGCCAATGCGTGGAACTGGGTTGCGGTATGGCGACGCAACTATCTGGCATGGAAGAAAGTCGCACTCGTGTCGCTTCTCGGTAACCTCGCCGATCCTATGATCTACCTTTTCGGCCTAGGCACCGGCCTCGGCATAATGGTCGGCCGCGTCGACGGTGCGTCGTATATCGCCTTTTTGGCGGCCGGCATGGTCGCGGTAAGTGCGATGACCGCCTCTACCCTGGAAACATTGTACGCGGCTTTCGCTCGCATGCATTCTCAACGCACATGGGAAGCCATGCTGTATACGCACGTTACCCTCGGCGACATCGTTCTGGGTGAACTGGCGTGGGCAGCCACCAAGGCCTTCATGGCCGGTACGGCTATTACCATCGTCACCGCAACCTTGGGCTATGCCGCCTGGCCGTCCGTCCTCTATGCGCTGCCAATCATTGCTCTGACAGGGTGCGTATTTGCGAGCCTCGCGATGATCGTCACCGCACTTTCGCCCAGCTACGATTACTTCGTGTTTTACCAGACGCTTGTCCTCACACCTATGCTGTTCCTGTCGGGCGCCGTTTTCCCATTGAACCAGCTGCCTGGCGCCTTTCAGCAGATAGCGCGATGCATGCCGCTGTCACATGCGATCGACCTCATTCGTCCGGTTATGCTTGATCGCCCGATCAGCGGCATCGCCCTGCACGTCGGTGTGCTCGGCCTGTACGCGCTGTTGCCATTCTTCCTCTCGATGGCGCTGTTGCGCCGCCGACTAATGCGCTGACGAAAGAGAGTGAGATAAACAATGCGCTACGGACTTCGTGCTGCAAATAAAAACGACATCGCCAATGCAAATCGGCATCCAACCCAGGGTCTTCGTGGCATCCACTCAATCTCTCAACGTTATGGAACGCCCGGGACCTCGATCACAGGATCTCATGTTGATCCAGGCGTAAGAGAATTTCTTTGAGGTTGGTGATGTCTGACTGGCGTTCGCGGCGGCGAACGACAACGCAGCCTGTGTTTTTGATCAAACGGCCTTGAGACAGGCCAATTCAGTCTTCCTGTACGATAAACGGAGAGCGAGATGCTGTGTCTAGGATTGAGCGGCGGATTAGACAAAGTCTATGAAAACCGATTCCAGATTGCGAATACATTCATGCACGATGGCGCTGCGGTGCTCGTCCGAGACGGACAGGTCATCGCGGCCGTAGAAGAGGAGCGCCTCAATCGGATCAAACACTCCAACAAGCTCCCAATCAGTTCGGTTCAATACTGCCTTTCAGCCGCTGGGGTTCAGCTCAGCGAAATCGATCATGTGGCGTACTACGCTACCGAAGCCTATTGCAACGCCATGCTCGAAAACATGCTTGCTTCCGAGCCCGACGCCTCCATTCCGTTGGATGCCAAATTTTTGGTGCAGCAGCTGTTGGCGCAGGAGTTCGGTAGCGAGCTCGACCCTTCGCGTATCTCATTCGTAAGTCATCATCAGGCGCACGCCGTGAGTGCTTTTGCAATGTCGGGCTTCGAGCAAAGTCTGATTTTCGCGATTGATGGCTCTGGTGATTTCCAGTCGGGTCTTGTGGCGGTAGGATCTGGTGCTGAAATTTCGCAACTCGCGACTTTCCCAGAGAACAATTCCCTTGGGCTATTTTATCTCGAGGTGATCCGGTATCTCGGCTACGGCTTGTTCGATGAATATAAGGTAATGGGGCTTGCCCCCTACGGCGATCCCGTTCCCTATCGCGAGCTTTTCGAGCAGTTCTATGAACTGTCTGCAAACGGCGAGTATCGCGTCCACCTGGACCGCATCGGTCCGACTTTGCTTCGCACCATTCAGGTCCGGCAAAAGGGAATGCCATTCACTCAGCAGCACAAAGATGTGAGTGCGTCGCTACAGGAAGCACTCGAACGCATCGTGTTTCACATTCTTCGGCATCATCGTGAGGCCACGGGGATGACGCGGCTGTGCCTGGCCGGTGGCGTTGCGCACAATTGCTCCATGAACGGCAAGCTGCTCTATTCAGGCCTTTTCGAAGACATCTTCGTGCAGCCCGCGTCGCATGACGCTGGCTGCGCATTGGGCGCTGCATTAATCGTGTCTGGTGAGTTGGGCCGCCCCGCGCCGCGTGCGCGATTGCAGGAGGTTTATTGGGGGCCGGATCTCGCGAGCGATCATGCTGTGGAAGAGGAACTAAAGGCATGGGCGGGGCACCTGGAGTTTGAACGCACTGAGGAGGTGGCGGATAGGGCAGCCGAGTGGATGGCCGGTGGCGCCGTGATCGGCTGGGTGCAAGGTCGTTCGGAGTTCGGGCCGCGCGCGCTCGGAAATCGCAGCATTCTTGCCGACCCCAGGCCCGCCACAAACAAGGACCGGATCAACGCCATGGTCAAGAAGCGGGAAGGGTATCGCCCGTTCGCCCCATCAGTGCTGGAGGAGGATGCGCGCGAATTTTTCGACCTCCCAGGCAGTGCGTGCGAATTTCCCTTCATGAATTTCGTGGTTCGTGTGCGCGACTCCAAGCGTGGTTTGCTCGGCGCCATCACGCACGTCGACGGTACGGCTCGGCTGCAAACAGTATCGCGCAAGGCCAGTCCGGCCTACTGGGACGTCATCAATGCCTTCAAGCAGCGCACTGGCATCCCAATTCTGCTCAACACGTCCTTTAACAACAATGCCGAGCCGATCGTGGATTCAGTTGCAGACTCGATTGCCACGTTCCTGACGACAGGGTTGGATGGACTTGTGGTCGGGCCGTTCCTCGTCAAAAAACGGGCCGCAACGCTGGAGGATTGGACTGCGCTAGCGGTTTCATTGCCGCCTTATGTATCCCTGTATAAGGTCCGCGCTCACACGGCGCTGGATCGCCAGGAGACCATCTGCGAAATCCGAACGGATCACTCCAGCCGTGACGGTGTGCGTATTTCACCTGAATTGTTCGATCTGCTGACGCGAATCGAGGGCGAAGCCGTGCTCGCGGATCTCCTCGATACAATTACGCTGGATCAGGCCCAGCGCGAGGCTCTCACAGGAGAACTGCGACGGTTGTGGGAGCAGCGCCGCGTTCGGATGCGTCCCTCGCAAGCTGCTCGCGTCCATCAAAACTGATGCCAAAAGCTGGACGACAGATAACAGTTGCCGAAACACCGTTCTGTCCAAGCATCTTCATATGACTGTGCCCAGGCTGCGAGCATGCATAACGCCTATGGCAGTCGAGGATCAGTAATGGATTTGCTTGCCGGTGGCTCAAGACAGCACCAATTCGTCGTTTCTCGACGGCGGACCCGGTTCGGTGACTGCCTATGTCTCCGGCATCAGCCTGGTGTTACGCATAGCGGACGGGACGTGCGAGCGGGCTGCGCCGCTCGCGGGATAAGGCGGCGGCCCTACGGCGCGCCAAGCCGGCATATTCGTCGTTGAGATGCTTTTGGCAAAATGCATTGGTGAGGCGACGATCATGTCTTAGCGCGCCTTGACCCTTCGGCCCCCTCGTTGGCGATGCCCGACATCTCCTTTCGGGCAATCGCCTGATCGGGATGCGAGTCGAAGAAGGGGAGCTCACCTAACCCACGGCCGAATGCCCGTCGCGCACCTGCGCGATCGCAAGCGCCGTGGTGCTGTGCCATTCCATGCGAAGCGCGAGAGTCCTTTTCAGCCCGCGCAGAACCAGGAGGGAGGACATGGTCGAGAGCGCCGCGCCGGTGATGTAGCGCAAGCCCGTTTCGTACAGCGTGTGGAGGCTTCCGCGGCGCCGAGGATTGCGCCGCCAAGGCGGCGGCCTCATTCGCCGCAACACTTTCGATCGTAGGTCGAGCTCAGGAAGACGCGTGGTTGACCGGCATTGGGAAAACCAGCCGGATCGTAGCCGTGATGGATCGCGAGGGTAGCGAAGCCGAATTTGGCATCGTTCGCAGATGTGCCACTTTCCGGTCTTGGATTGCGGTCTCGGGCATCGGCTTCAGACGTGCCTTGGCTTTCGGAAGGAGTGGCTGCAAACTGGTTGATATGGAATGTCCAGTTGGCAGGAAAAGAAATGGTCCAGTCTCCAGGTCCCGGTGCTTCAACCCGCTCGCATGGCATGGGCGCGCGCCAGATCTACGAAGCGCTTCGCGAGCAGATCCTCAGAGGCGTTTACGGCACCGGAAGCCAGCTGCCGTCCTCCCGTGGTCTCGCCGAGGAACTTGGCGTCTCGCGAACGACCGTCACCGTCGCCTACGAGCAGCTGGCCGCGGAAGGTTTCATCGACATCCGTCAAGGCGCGCGCCCTCGTGTCGCATCCTCACTGCTGGGACATGAGCTGACCGCCAATCCCCCAAAACGGTTCGGCCCGGTTCACTTGTCAAGCTATGGCGAACGGCTGCGTGGTACTCCGCGCTGGCCGGATTACCTGCCGAACACGCTGAAGGTTGATTTCCGATATGGCGTCCTGGCGCCCTCAGATTTCCCCGCATCGGTTTGGAAGCGCGCGATGAACGCGGCGATGGCGCAGCGGCCGGCACGGCTCGCCTATGACGATCCGTGCGGTTCGAGCCGGCTCCGCCAAGCGCTTCAGGGCTATCTCTGGCGCGCCCGTACTGTGCGCTGCGACCCCGAGCAGATCGTCATCGTCAATGGTTCGCAGCAGGGCCTCGATCTCTGCGCGCGCCTGCTGCTCGACCCCGGGGACAGCTTCGTCATCGAGGACCCCTGCTACAGGATGGCGCGCCAGGTCTTTGCCAGTACAGGTGCCACGCCCGTTCCTGTCGAGGTTGACGATCACGGCATGCAAACGGAGCAACTGGCGGGGGTCGCGGCCCGGCTGGCCTATGTGACGCCCTCGCATCAGTTTCCGCTCGGCGGCGTCATGCCGATCCCGCGGCGGCATCAGCTTCTGGAATGGGCGCGGGAGCAGGGCGCCTATGTCATCGAGGACGACTACGACAGCGAATATCGCTACGATATCAGCCCCGTTCCCCCGCTGCATAGCCTCGAGGATCATGGGGCCGTCATCTACCTCGGCACCATCTCCAAGACGCTCTCGCCGATGCTGCGGATCGGTTATCTCGTCGTCCCGGCGGAATTCCTGCAGGTTTTCGAAACCGCCAAGCAGCTTGCCGACCGGCATTCTCCGATGGCGGGGCAGGAGTCATTGGCCTCTCTGATCGAGAGCGGTGGCTATGAAAGCCATGTGCGCCGCGTGCGCCGCATCAACGGCGAGCGCCGGGAGGCATTGCTGACCGCCCTGAAGCGGAGTTTTCAAGGTCGGATCGCCGTCCAGGGGGCAGAGGCTGGACTGCACGTCGTCATATGGTTCAACGACCTGCCGCGATCGCGTGAAACGGCGTTGGTCGAAGCTGCCCAATACGCGGGTCTGGGTCTGCACCCGATTTCGCCGCTTTATCATCGGCAGTCGGGAGCAGGCGAAGCCGACCGCGTCGGGCTTGTCATGGGCTATTCCGCCCTGAGCATCCGGCAGATCGAAAAAGGCGTCGAGATGCTGCGCGACGTCGTCGCTCGACTCTGAGACGCTGACGGTTCCGCACGCGGGTTAGAACGCATTCGCGGCCGCTCATCGTAAACAGTTCATCGTTGAAATAGTCGCGCGGCCGGGCGACGGCCGCGCTCATGGCCGGCTGACTAAGGTTGATGCTGCTGCCGCCGCCGTGAGGTTGCACGCGATCCAAGCCTTTGTCTCATCTATCCGCAACGTGGATGCTTGTCATCGAAACAATCGATTTTGCCGATTGTACAGAACGTCCCATAGGAAGAATTCAAGGATGCAGCCCTAAGGAGATTGTCGATGCGTGCGTTGGCTCCGAGGAGCATTTTCTGGTGTGTCCCTCCTGGTCTGCGCCGAACATCAAGCGAGCCGATCCCCTTTTCGACCAGGTACATCGGTGATCGGCGCAAGCTGCATCGCGTCGGCTCTTCGCGACAAGCTCCCCCCGATAGCGTAGGCCCCTACCTCAAGGATCGGGGTTATGCCGATTGCGAATGGCCGACCGGTACAACAATTGACCGCAAGGGTTCGCAGCTATGAGACGTCTCGATGACAGATGGAAGGTGCAGAGTGAATGCGCTGACGGCACCGGGCGTCGAAGCGTTTATCTGACGTTTGACGACGGTCCCAATCCATGTTTCACACCACAGATACTCGATGTGCTGGCGCAAAATCGGGTGCCAGCGACATTCTTCGTCATTGGTGCTTACGCCGCAGAGCATCCGGAACTCATCCAGCGAATGATCGCAGAAGGGCATGAGGTAGGCAACCACACGATGTCTCATCCGGACCTGTCCAAATGCGGTTTGGGCGAAGTGCAACGTGAAGTATTTGAGGCGAACCAGGCCATCATGCTGGCATGCCCGCAGGCCTCGATCCGCTACATTCGCGCGCCATACGGCGCCTGGAGCGAAGAAGTGTTCACTGCCTCAGAGATCGCGGGGCTGGCGGCCCTTCATTGGTCGATCGACCCAAGAGACTGGTCGCGCCCCGGCACCGACGCGATCGTCGATGCAGTGCTCGCCTCGGTACGCCCCGGCGCAATCGTGCTCTTGCACGACGGATGCCCTCCCGACGAGTCGACACGGAGCACTCAAGCCAGTCTGCGCAACCAGACCGTTATGGCGCTGTCCAATCTGATTCCTGCATTAGATGCCTGCGGATATGAAATTCGCTCGCTTCCAGAACATCACTGAAATGCGAGATCCCACGGACCTGCTTTCCCAGCCAGTACCTGTGTGGTCTCGCTTATGAAGGCTTACAGGCCGTTTGCGCCCTGCGAACAAGCACTTCGTCGACATCGGACAAACTGGTCGGCTCCGACCGGTTGGCTAAGGGTAGTGTTGTCACCTGCTACAGTGAAAACCCGCGCAGGCTCTCGGCATGCCTAGCATCGCCGGTAGGTTCACTTTTCGACGATTGTTTGCATGTATGGTTCACTTTGCGTTGGATCAATTTCATTGGGCTTGCCGCAGGCTCACATAGCGACCAAGCGGGATCGCTGGCTGCGTCCAAAAGGTTTGGCAAGCAATTCGCATACCGTGACCGGCACCGGGGATTCCGGTGCCCTGATCCGGTGCGCGATGCCATCTTTCACCAACTGGACTACCTCAATAGCTTCTGACTGGCTGTTTCCAATAGGCCAGCTTGCCGATACCTGACTTGGTAACGCAAGGAGTTTCGCGATGTACATCCCTCCCGCTTTCCGCGACGACGACAAGGAATGCCTGCGCGCGACCATTCGCGCGGCGCTGCTGGCGAACTTCGTTACCGTCACGGCGGAAGGGCCGCTCGCAACGCCACTGCCCCTCTTCCTTGACGAGAGCGAGGGCGAGCACGGCGTGATCTACGGGCACCTGGCGAAGGCCAATCCCCAGTGCCGTGTTCCGCCGCTGGGCGACGGCTTAGCCATCTTCATGGGGCCGGACGCTTACGTGACGCCGGCATGGTATGCGACCAAGCGGGAAACCGGGAAGGTCGTCCCGACCTGGAATTACGTCGCCGTCCACGCCTATGGCCCGGTCGAGTTCTTCGAGGATGCGGGAAGATTGCTGGACGTCGTGAATCGGCTGACCGACCACCACGAGGGCGAGCGCGCCTCGCCTTGGGCGGTGTCGGACGCGCCGCCGGATTTTATACAGGCGCAACTCCGCGGAATCGTCGGCCTGCGCATGCCAATCACGAGGCTGGAGGGCAAGCGCAAAATGAGCCAGAACCGGAACGCGGCCGACCGCGCTGGCGTGGCGGCGGGCCTTGCGGTGAGCGAGCGGGCATCTGACCGCGACGTCGCCGCTCTCATCCCAAAATAATCATGAACTTCGTCGGAATCGACCATCATGCCAGAACTGACCCCACTCGCCCTGTACCTCGCCGCGGCCTCCGTGCTCGCCATCACCCCCGGTCCGGGCATCTTCTACGTTGCCGCGCGCACGCTCGCCGGTGGTCGTCGGGAAGGTATCGCTTCCAGCTTCGGCACGGGGTTGGGGGGCATGATCCACGTCCTCGCCGCAAGCTTAGGTGTTTCCGCGATCGTGCTCGAGAGCTCGGAACTGTTCTCCGCATTAAAGCTGTTCGGCGCGGTCTACCTCGTCTGGCTCGGCTTTCGCACCTTTCAAGCCGCCCGCCTCAAGGGAGCGACTGGCGGCGATGACGGCGCCGCAGTGGGTCCAGTCGGACCCCGGCGGGCGTTTCGTGAAGGGGTACTGGTCGAGGCGCTCAACCCGAAGACGGCAGTCTTTTTCCTCGCCTTCATTCCGCAGTTCGTGAATCCGAGCGCAGGGCTCGTAGCTCTGCAATTCGTGGTGCTTGGCTCCGTGTCCATTGCGCTCAACACGCTCGCCGACATCGTGGTTGCCGTCGTGGCCAGCGGCATTCAAGACGGCGCGGCAGCGCGTCCCGGGTTGATCCGCCGCCTGAGGGAGGCGTCAGGTGGCGCGATGATCGCGCTGGGCGTCGGCCTCGCTCTGGCGAAACACCCTGCTGCCTGACTTTGGCGGGTACCTTGCGGAAGCAGTTGGATGGCTGCGAGCGAGTTCGGTCATTGCACCTATTTAACCATGTCTCAGGAGGCGCGGCACCGCCGTTTGGGTGAACGTCGGCTCATAAATGAGAGAAAAACATAGCGTGAGAGAAACGTGAGTACGACTGCCTCGCCTCGCTCATGCCCATCATTTCGGACCTCGCGAATCAACGCACGGTAGAAGCCAGTCAGCCGAGAATGACGCCCGTTTCATGGAAGGAAAGCCAAGCCATGCGCGAAGCATCGCCCCGCTTTGCACTCGATTATTTGGCGACGCCCGGACTTGACGTCAGGGCACTTTTCGCTTTTGCCCGCGACCAGGGCCTAACCGATGTCCAGATCCGCAGCCAACCGGGCAGCAATGCTATTGCACGCGGCATGCCGGCGGCGGACGTCCGGTCTGCGGCCGCCGACACAGGCGTTGGGATTATTTCCGTCAATGCCCTCCAGCGCTTCAATGAGTGGACCCCCGCCCGCAGGGCCGAGGCGAGCAAGCTCGCCGATTATGCAGCGGCCTGCGGAGCCAAGACGCTCATGCTGGTGCCGGTCAACGATGGCTCCTGGCCCGCCAATGTCGAGCGCCGGGGCGATCTCCGCGTCGCCTTGAAGGCGCTCAAGCCGATCCTCCAGTCGCGCGGTCTGATCGGTCTCATCGAGCCGCTGGGCTTCCGGACCTGCTCGCTTCGATCGAAGAACGAAGCGGCTAAGGCCATTGCCGCCATTGATGGCCAATCCGTCTTCCGCCTCGTGCACGACACGTTCCACCACACGCTTGCCGGGGAGACGTTCTTCTCCTCCGAGCTGACCGGTCTCGTCCACATTTCAAGCGTGAACGATCCGATCCACTGGATTTACCCGGATCGCGTCCTGGTCGGTTCCGACAATGGCAGCCAGATCCGGGCGCTGCTTGATGGCGGCTATGGGGGGCCCTTCTCATTCGCACCGTTTGTCGACGCAGCCCACCCGCTGGACGACCTCGCAGGCGCACTTGCCGCGAGCGTCGCTCTCTTCCGACACGGGCTATTGACGCGAGTGCCGGCGTGAGACGCGGGAGTAAATTAGGGCTGCCTGGGGCGCCTTTTGGCGTCCCCCGGAGAAGTCATTCGAGACGCCTCCTGTAGCAATATCTCTCGCAGCCAGATGCTTGCCGGATCACTGTTGTGAAGGGCGGGCCATTGAACGGCCTCGGTGAACGTGGGTAGTGGCAGCGGAAGTTCGATGATCCGCAGGGGGAAGGTTTTTTTGAAATGCTGAACCAGCCGGAAGGGCATGGTCGCTATACGAGCTGTGCCTGAGACCATCGGCGGGATCATGCTAAAGGCCTGCACAACGATCTCGACACGTCTCTTGAGACCATGCTCAAGAAAAAACTGTTCCTCGATGGAGGGCTTCAGCGTCCGCCCGAACTTGACCGCAACGTGCCTCATCGACATGTATCTCTCGAATGTAAGCTGCCGTGGCAGCTGCTTGTTCGTGGAGCAGCCCACGCACACGAGCGTCTCGTCGAACAGCGCCGCTCTTGGATGGGCACTTGACATGAACAATTCTGGAAAAATCAGAAAATCGACGTCACCGCGCCGGAGAAGCTCATCGGGGTCGTCGTCGATAGGCAACAATTCGAAGCTGACGGCGGGTGCTTCGCGTGCAACCCGCTCCACGACCTTTTCAAAAAACACGAGTGTGGCGAAATCGGAAAGAATGATCCTGAAACGGCGATCGGATTGAGCCGGATTAAACGGATCCCAAGAGATAATCGAGCACTGGATTTGCAAGAGTGCGCTGCGAACTGCGGGGGCGAGTGTTTCCGCACGCGGGGTTAGAACACGTTCGCGGCCGCTCGTCGTAAACAGTTCATCGTTGAAATAGTCGCGCAGCCGGGCGACGGCCGCGCTCATGGCCGGCTGACTAAGGTTGATGCTGCTTGCCGCCGCCGTGAGGGTCCGCTCGGTCAGCAGTGCGTCGAGCACGACGAGAAGGTTCAGATCAAGGCCCTTGAAGCGCATGGCTTTCACTTATCCATAGCGTGGATGCTCGCGATCTAAACAATCGATTTTACCAAACTTCCAGGGCGCTGCATAGATGACCGCACTTGACATGCGCCCGATCACGCCACTGCTTCTGCAGCGTGTGCTGGGAAATGACTTGTAAGTAGCCGATCATGTCGAACTCTCCGCCTTCTTCCAAAAGGCCTATGGGCGACAGGGGCTTTCAGGCGGTTGTAGCTGGGCCGGTGCAGGGCCGAAGGTTCGCGCAATCGGCTCTGATGTGCACGGCGTAGCAGCTCACTAGGACCTGCTGCGCCATTTCTTCACGGTTGGCGAGGTTGATTGCTTGGTAGGCGAACTCGGATCGTACAGGATGCATCCGGATCTTGAGAGACTCGGAATGAGTCGTTCTATCCGCGTCATGCGTCCGGTGCTGCAGCAGCGTGGCATTCCATTCGCTTTTGGCATGGTTCGGCACCCGCTGCGAAACCATCTTGAGAGGTTTTGCAGAGACGGCCAGACGACCATAGTGCCGGGCGTTCGCATCGCCACACATGATCGCGACCGCCAATGCGCTCGAGGTTTGCGATCAGGCACTGGGATGTTGTCCGCTCGGTTGCAGCCAATCGGCCCTCCATACCACGCCGCGATCGGCGTGATTTTCGATCCTTTGCACCGCGCTCGCCGTGCCCAGAAACGGCAAGTAGCAACTGCAACAGATAGGCTGGAGTCTGATGCTTGATAACATAAGAGCCGGAGCGAAGGGACGCGGCTCGTGCCCAGCAGGGACAAACAACCGAGACCTAAGCTTCGATTTCGCCAAAGGCATACTCATTACTTTGGTGATAATTGGGCACTTGTTACAATATTTAATCTACCAGGGCACCGACGCTTTCTGGCTGTCGCCGTATTTCAAGTCGATCTACATGTTTCATATGCCTCTCTTTATGGCGCTAAGCGGATATCTTTCTTCTGGGGCAATTTTGCGAAAATCGTTCACCCAAGGTGTCGGTGAGCGGGCAATGCAGCTACTACTGCCAATGCTTTTTTGGTGTACGTTGATTTGGACGTTAAAGTCCGCAGTTATTTTTCCCATGAAGAGTTTAACTGATACATTGTTGGATTTGTCGACGGAAGTTATTGGAACCTATTGGTTCATATGGGCGGCATTTATTTCGTTCATTCTGATTAGAGTTCTTACAACTTTCAACCGTCTATCGATATGGATCATAAGCGCATCTGCAATTGCGGTCGCATTCGCACCCATCACGTTATCAATAACCCCGTTGTTAAAGTACACTTACCCATTTTATTGTTTAGGGTTCCTGTTTGCCCAGCCGATCGGATGGCAGAATGGCGTCATCTGGCGTCACAAATCCATTTTTGTTGTCTTATTTTCGATAGCGGCTTTCATATGCTTCCTCGGGTGGGGCAAGGAGACTTATGCCTACAACAATCTCGTTTTAATTCATGATGAACAGTCAGCTAAACAAGTTTTTCTGATGTTCTCTGGCTCTTTGGCGGCTTCTGCGGTAGCAATGCAGTCTATGTTCCAATGCTGGAGACTTGTCTATTCGACTAGAGTAGCTCGCTTTGTCGCGGTGCAGCTTGGTCAGAGCACGCTGCTGCTTTACCTGGTCCAGGGTGCCGTGTTTCGCCTCATGGATTTGATACAGTTTGGAGAAGTCTGGAATCTCACGACCAGAATCACCTTCGCAACTGTGCTTGGAGTGGCGATTGTCGTCATAGCGATGGCAATTCGCAGTATTGCGCGCAACCTCGGATATGTGTCGCGGATCGTTGTCGGAGCGCCGCCACGCCCAAGTCTGCTCAAATCTCAATCTGTAATCAATTAGCCACGTGAAAAATTCGCATCTGTAATCGACATGTTTCATAGCTCCGGACCTATCCGATCGACTGTTGTACCGGTCGGCCATTCGCTCGTCGGCCGCGCTATCCCCATAACTACGACGAGCACGTCCTCCACGCGCGCGGGCGGCAGGTCGGGACACAACACCTCTGAGTGGGACCGTAAACGAGCGCCCATAATGGTCACGATGACAAACAACCACGTTACGGACAGATGAGGCATGCGTTTCAAAGGCCTTGATCTGAACCTTCTCGTCGTGCTCGACGCACTGCTGACCGCGCGCAACCTCACGGCCGCGGCAAGCAGCATCAACCTTAGTCAGCCGGCCATGAGCGCGGCCGTCGCCCGGCTGCGCAACTATTTCAACGATGAACTGTTTACGATGAGCGGCCGCGAACGCGTTCTAACCCCGCGTGCGGAAACACTCGCCCCCGCTGTTCGTGGCGCACTCTTGCACATCCAATGCTCGATTATTTCTTGGGATCCGTTTAATCCGGCTCAATCCGATCGCCGCTTCAGGATCATTCTTTCCGATTTCGCCACACTCGTGTTTTTTGAAAAGGTCGTGGAGCGGGTTGCACGCGAAGCACCCGCCGTCAGCTTCGAATTGCGGCCGCTCGACAACGACCCCGATGAGCTTCTCCGGCGCGGTGACGTCGATTTTGTGATTCTTCCGGAATTTTTCATGTCGAGCGCCCATCCAAGAGCGGCGCTGTTCGACGAGACATTCGTGTGCGTGGGCTGCCCCACGAACAAGCAGTTGCCACGTCAGCTTACATTCGAGAGATACGTGTCGATGAAACACATTGCGTTCAGGGTCGGCGGTGCCCAGATGCCATCCATCGAGGAACAGTTTTTGCTTGAGCATGGTCTCAAGAGACGTGTTGAGATCGTCGTACAGGCCTTTAGCATGATCCCGCCGATGGTCTCAGGCACAGCTCGGATAGCGACCATGCCCTTCCGGCTGGTTCAGCATTTCAAAAAAACCTTCCCCTTGCGGATCATCGAACTTCCGCGGCCACTACCCACGTTCACCGAGGCCGTCCAATGGCCCACCCTCCACAACAGTGATCCGGCAAGCATCTGGATGCGGCAGATAATGTTGCAGGAGGCATCCCGCATGTGAAGTCGCGGGCACTCCTGGTCTCAGTCTAGATTTACTCAGCGCCTCATACGGGTGCGAACCGGCGTGCAAAATTGGGTCTGACGCACATTCGATGATTTTGCATGACGGCGTGCCACGTGTTTCCCCATGCTGGCAGCCGGCATCACCAAAAACATGAAGTGGAAGAAGTACTTTTACCGCAAGCTATGCGAGGCTGAAGGTTTTCGCCATGCGCCGCACCGAATTGCGGGGATACTGAGCGTGAGATAACTCGTCTCGTCCTCCTTCCGAATTCCGGTAAGCCGCCTTACCAAGGGCAGGCGGCGCTTGAGATTCCGCCGCTGGAAATCCGTCGCGCGGGGCTGTCGACGTTCAATCGCGGCTGGATCACAGTTGGTGAATACAACTACGATATCGCCGAACGATCCTCTATTTCGGGCCGAATCAGAAGCTGCGGGGCATGTTCGGCCCCGAGCTTCATGTAAGAGATCAGGCGCGCGATCCGCCCGATGCTCGCCGCAAGACAGAGCCGCATAGACCGCGTCGCCATGCCAGAGCGGTCGACGGACGAGGCGGTCCGGTTCGGTCCCGCACTCTTAGGTTCTCTCGTCGGCACCATCATTCGAAACGCCCCCGCCGGTCGAAATCGACCGGACAACAGCGTCCGATCACCCGGAGACGAGGCCTGCAACCGCCAAAAATCGTGCGTAGGATCGCACCGCGCGGCTGATGATTGCATCTTTCCCGCGCTGCACTGATGGCCTCTCTGTCAGGTGGTCTGAGGTTCGCGCTTCGGGCCGAGCAAGAACACTGTCAGGGCGCCGAGGAACGAGGCAACGGCGCTGTAGGCAAGGGAACTGGCGACGCCGGCATTGTCCATCAGTAGTCCGCCGAAAATCGCGCCCGCTGCGATGGCTACCTGGAACGTTGCGGCCATCAGCCCACCGGCGCTTTCGGCCTGCTCGGGAGCGGCGTGCAGCACCATCCATGTCTGCAGTCCCACCGGCACCGCGCCGAAGGCAAAGCCCCATACTGTAACCGCAATCGCCGTGGCCCAAGCCGATGCTCCCAGCGTCAGCAGCGAGACAGTGGCCATCGCTATGAACAGGGGAGGCAGGGCCGCGGCTGCCTTGAGGCTGTGCTCGGCCAGGAATCCGCCGGCCAAATTGCCGAAGAAGCCGCCGATGCCAAAGACGAGCAACACCAGCGAGATCGTCTCGATATCAAGCGCGGGAAACTTCTCAAGGAAGGCGCGGATATAGGTGAAGCCGGCGAAGTGCCCGGAAGCGACCAGCAGGACGACCAACATCGCGACTTTGATCATCGGATTCTTGGCCACATCCAGCAGACTGCGGAAGCTGGCCACTCCAATCGGAGGCAGCCTCGGAATGGTTATGAGTTGCACTACCAGCGTAACGGCGCCGACGACCGCAGCGATCATGAAGGCGGTTCGCCATCCCCAGATATCGCCGACATAGGCGCCGATTGGAGCCGCGCAAACGGTAGCGCAGGTAACGCCGGTGAGGATGATCGACATGGCGCGCCGCAGGAGGTGACTTGGAACGAGCCGCATCGCCAGCGCTGCCGAAATCGACCAGAACCCTCCGAGTGCTATGCCGAGCACGACGCGGGCGGCCAGGAGAACCGGCAGCGACCCCGCGACGGCCGATAGAACGTTCGACAGGATCAGCAGCAGCGTCATCGCCCATATGACGATCCTGCGGTCCAGGGGCCTTGTGATGACGGCCATCGTCGGCGCCGAGATCGCCCCCACGATGGCGGTCGTTGTCAGCGCCTGTCCGACTGCACCCTCGGTGATAGAGAGATCATGCGCGAGCGGCGTCAGCACGCTGGCAGGCAGAAACTCTGCCGTCACAAGCCCAAAGGTGCCTAAGGCAAGCGAAATGACTGCACCCCATGCGGGACCAGACCGTTGATCTGGCTGTTTTGGGTCATGCAGAACTCCGTCCATGAAGCCCGTAGCGGATTCGGTCATCAACAGGGTCTCCAGTTTGGATGTGCTGCAAACTCGGGTTGCTGCGTTGACCCGCATTAACGCCAGAAGCGCCATTGCCTGCGGCATTGCACGGACGAGGGGATGTTCATCGCTTCGCGATATTTTGTGACGGTGCGGCGCGCAAATCGATGGCCCTTTCCTTGGGCCGGACGACGATGTCGTCGTCGGAAAGCGCGTCATCTTGCGATTCGTCGGCGATTGTCGCCTTGATCCGATGGCGGACAGCTTCGGGGGGGACCGCGCGTCGCCACCTTGGGAGGACGCGCTCGCGACGGTGAAAAAATACTTCAGTTCGAACACTTCGCGCGGGGTCTGCATGTATGTGTTCGACGTCACCCGGCTTACCGTCGCCTGATGCACTTTGATCGCGTCGGCGACCCTCCTGGCGGAGGCGGGTAAGCGACAATTGGGCGAGCGCCACGGCTCCGTCAGTCTCGAACCAGCCATAGCAAATCAGATACCGGAGGAGGGACGTCTGGAGGGGACGTTCGGCGCAAACGTGCACGGTCTCCTTGGGCGCTTGTATGGAACTTCGCGTTTTTGCCATGGTTCTGTTCATAGCTTTCTACGTGCTTTGGTGGGCTCTAACGGATAACAGCAAGCGCTATGCCATTTCACTTGGGGGCACCGAATCGGACTATCTTTTGCCGAAGCCCTGTCGGCTTGAGCAGGGGCGCCGTGCATTGACCGAGACCGAGCGCGCCGCACAATCGCTTGGTCACCCGGACCGAGCAAAGGTGCTGTACTGTCGGAGTAGTCAGAACTTCCGCGCCGGCAAGGGAAGGCGAAAGCCGTTCCGGACGGGCCGAGCCGATGCATTGCCGCACGCCGGCATCGACCGCGTAAGGCTTTGTCTCTGGCGTGTAATTGCGTGCGCAGGCTGCGATCTGCGAAGATGCGGCCGTCGCGCCTACGATCGCGCTGTTGCTGCTCCCCCTGTCGAGGAAGGCCTTTGACACCTCCGAGCTCTTCAGCACGGCGCGCCGGTCTCCACGCCCTGAGGATCGAGTCCGGCTGGGCGTCACGGCGTTTGCGAGATTGAGATTCCTTGATTTGCTCCCTCGTGCGCGCCTATCCGAAAACATTGTTGTGTCCCGAAGGCTGACAAGAATGTCGCAAGCGCGACCAAAAGATCGCCACGGCCCACAGGGGCAATTGCGACCAGTGGCCTTCTTCGGAAATCGGGGGAGCAATACCCTTTCCTCGTCGACTTCGGACGCGGGCTCAGCCGTGCCCGCCGCGCCGCTAGGAACGACCTAACCTTGGCGGATGGCGGCTGGCCGATCACCCGGGTATGTCCGCGTCGATAAAAGAAAAGCGTCTGGTCTCAGCCAGGCGGACCTCGCGAAGGCCATCGGTATCAATTTGGTCGAATTCCTCGATCACGCCGAGACGATCGGTTTCGCTCCAATGGAACCAGCTGGCGCGGATTCGACCAAGTTCCCAACCGAAAACACACGAAACGCGGCGGCTTCCGACCGCCGATCAATGGGCCGAGGCCCGGTCGCTGTTACCCTCGAATGAGTCCGCCATGCCGAGGCGGCTCGTCGATAGCCGCGGGTTGGCGCCTCTCCGGGGCGCGTTGGCTGCACGTTCCGCCCCTTGGACCCCGCTTCCGGCAACAACATCCGGCCGCCAAAGCTCGCCCTTGTCAGTGCTCGATTACCACGCCGAGATGCCTGCTGGGGCTCCCGGTGCACGGGCACATTTATCGATCCGGCACGGTGTTGAGCGTGCGGAACCCGCCGCACGCGTTCCGATCGCTTGTTGTGCTCACCCGATCACGCGACCTGTCCCCACACGTCTTGAGGACATTCCCCTGCGGCTGGCTCATTGACCTATGGGCGGTTCCAGCCCGCCCGAAACCCTCGCCACCAGCTTTTTTCCCCGCCGCATGACGCGGCTTCCTCGCGCCGCTTCGCTTCAAAAAAGCTGCCCGCTCGGGTCCTTCGCTGCCGCTGCGGCCCTGCCGGGTTCGGGCGGTCCGGACGCGCCCATCACGGTCCGCCATCGCAGGGGAATGGTCCCCGGCGACAGCAGAAGGAGACAGGAAAATGACCGCGATCGGCTACGTCAACAAGCAGGAAAACGGCAGCTACAAAGGCCAGCTCAGGACGCTCAGCGTCCGCGCCGACATCGACATCGTGCCCAATCGGAGCAAGTCCGCCGACAACCATCCCGACTTCCGGGTGCTGACGCAGGGCGTGGAGGTCGGCGCCGGCTGGATCCGAACCGGGGAGACTTCCGGCAACGACTATGTGAGCTTGTCCATCGCCGCACCGGAGTTCGGTCCCCGCAAGCTCTACGCCAATCTCGGCCGCGCCGCCGGCCAAGACGATCAAGACACCTACGCCGTCATCTGGAACCCGGCCGACTGACCGGCCGGCTCAAGCCCTCGCGCCGCAACTCGGCGCGGGGGTTCCCGCCGACGCTCGCCCGAAGGGGCGGCGAAAACTCCCACCCGACTCTTCGCCCGTCCCCAGGACGACCTCGCTCGCCGATCCTCGCGGTCGCTTGTCCGAAGCGAAACGAGGACCATCATGGACGACGAAAACGACCGCGCGGCCCGCGCCAAGAAGGGCAGTCCGTTTCTGAACACCGCGCAGGCTGCCTTCTATATCGGCCTGTCCCAGCGCACCCTGGAAAAGATGCGGCTGACCGGCGGCGGCCCGAAATACCGCAAGCACGGCCGCTATGTCCGCTACCACATCGACGAACTCGACGACTGGTCGAAAGGCCGCCCGCCAGAACCCGGCTCCGACGATGACAAGGGCGGGTCCGGCTCAGCCGACGAGGGAGCCCGCTCATGAGCCAGCGGCCTTCCATCCATCTGATCGGCAGCCGTTTGCGGCGCGTTCGGGCGCGCAACGCAATCGCCATCGCCGCGATTGGCCTGAGCCTGACAGGCTTCACGGCGCTCCCAAAGCCGTCTCCCTTGCTGGTCTGGAACGCCTCGGCTAGCGCGCCGGTCGGTCTCTATCGCGTTGGGTCTGGCACGCCTGCGCGCGGCGATCTTGTGCTCGCCCGCCCGCCTGGCTTCGTTGCCTATCTCGCCGACCAACGCGGCTATCTGCCTCGCAATATACCGCTGGTGAAGCGTCTCGCCGCGCTGCCGGACGAGCATGTCTGCGCCTTTAGTAATGCCATCATCATAGGCGGCGAGATCGTCGCCCGTCGGCTCAAAATCGACACGCAAGGCCGTCCGCTGCCCTGGTGGAACGGCTGCCGAGCGCTCGCCCATGACGAGGTTTTCCTGCTCGGCAACGAAAAAAATCACTCCTTCGACAGTCGCTATTTCGGGCCGGTGCCGGCCGAAAACATCATCGGGAGGCTGGTGCCGCTATGGACCGAGTGACCCTCCTGATGCTCGGCATGATCGCCGTCGCGCCATGCGCCTGTTCCGCCTCGACCGGCGCTGAGCCAGCCGTCATCTCCCAAAGTCCGCAGCTGCAACGATGGCAGCACTTCGTATCGGAAGCAAGCGCACGCTTCCACATTCCCCAGGCCTGGATTTGCGCCGTCATCGATGCCGAAAGCCGCGGCAAGACCGTCCTCGATGGCCGTCCCATCACCTCCCGCGCCGGCGCCATGGGTCTTATGCAGGTGATGCCCGGCACCTATCAGGAGATGCGCGTCGAGCACGGTCTGGGAGCCGACCCGCACGATCCGCGCGACAACATCTTGGCCGGAACCGCCTATCTCAGCGCCATGTATAAGCGTTTCGGATTCCCCGGCCTGTTTGCCGCCTACAACGCTGGACCCGAGCGCTATGAAGGCCATTTGAAGCTTCGAAGGCCGCTGCCGAAAGAGACCGTTGCCTATCTGAAACAGCTTGAGGCGACGGGGATTTCGGCGGCCGACATGAACGAATTCAAAGGCCAATCCACAACTTCAAAGGGGCGGAACGCTCCCTCCGGACGCTCTTTGTTCTTCCTTCGCGACGGTGTTCGCGCCGGTGAAACGAATGGCGGCCTTTTCGTGCCGCTCGGCAGGGATCTCGCGCGGCCAAAGAAGCACAATGGCTAGCGCTGTTGAGGGCATCCGGGAGGGGCCAGGGACGCTTAAGGCGAGGGGCGAGGGGCGCGTAAGGCAAGATAAAGGCACCGCCTCCGATAGGCGGTTAAGTCTTTGTCTGCACATCGCTTTCCCAGGAGGCTGCCAGCGGCACCAAGAGGCTGGGGCGCGCAAGCCGCTGATTTTGTTGCAGTATTTCGGGAGGCTTGCATGACAGACGACGAGTTCAGGCCAAAGCTTGGCAAGATCGGGTCGCGCGGCTCGAAGGCAGAAAAACGCTTCGCCGGCCAGGTCCGAGCTGCAATCAACCGAGCCGGCGGCAGGTCCCCGCGCGGTGGCCGCTTCACGGGAAGCCGGGCTGGGCGGGGTGGGGCCGCAGCCGCGCTGCTCAAGTCACGCGACCGCTACGCCGCCTTTCGGCTGCGACGTGTCGTCGTCAAGGCACGGGTCGTCAAACTGGCCGGCAAGGGTTCCGACGGAGCGCACGCGCACCTGCGCTACCTCCAGCGCGACGGCGTCACCCGCGAAGGCGAGCCTGGCCAACTCTATGGTGCCGACAAAGATCGGGTCGATGGCAAGGCCTTCCTCGATCGTGCCGATGGCGACCGGCATCAGTTCCGTTTCATCGTCGCCGCCGAAGACGGCATTGAGTATGACGACCTCAAGCCACTGACCCGACGCTTGATGGCGCAGATGGAAGAGGATCTCGGCACCAAGCTCGATTGGGTTGGCGTCGACCATTTCAACACTGGCCATCCCCACACCCATGTCATCGTTCGCGGCAAGGACGATCGCGGCGAGAATCTCGTCATCGCCCGCGACTACATCTCGTCCGGTTTGCGCGAGCGCGGGGCCGAACTGGTCAGCCTCGATCTCGGTCCTCGCACCGACCGCGAGATCGAGCAGCGCCTGCGCCAGGAAATGGAACAGGAGCGCTTCACCAGCATAGACCGGCAGCTGCTACGCATGCGCGACGACGACGGACATGTCACGCCGGACGGCCGGGACGCCTTTCGCCAGACGCTGCATCAGGGACGCCTGCGCAAGCTCGATCGGATGGGGTTAGCCGATGAGATCGGCTCTGGCAGGTGGCGTCTGGACGACGAGCTTGAGGCGACGCTGCGCCGCGTTGGCGAGCGCGGCGACATCATCAAGACCATGCACCGCGAGCTGACCGGCAAGGGGCTCGCCCGCAGTGCTGCCGATTACATTGTGCATGATCGACCGGAACCGCTGGCCGCACCTATTGTCGGTCGCGTCGTCGTGCGTGGGCTGGCCGACGAGATCAGCGACCGGCATTACCTCGTCGTCGACGGTGTGGACGGGAAAAGCCATTATGTCGATATCGGCAAGGGCGAGGCCGCTGGGCCGACGCCCGACGGCTGCATCGTGCGTGTCACGCCGAGGAACATCGAGCCCACGCCGGTTGACCGGGCGATCGCCGAGATCGCCGCTACTCATGAGGGCCGCTATTCCATCGACATTCACCTCAAGCATGATCCGTCCGCCACCGAACGCTTTGCCGAAACCCATGTGCGGCGGCTGGAGGCGATCCGCCGCGCGACCGCCGGCGTGGAGCGCGAGCCGGACGGAGCCTGGATCATCGCGCCAGATCACCTCAACCGTGTCGCTGACTATGAGCGCCAGCGGGCCAGGGCCGAGCCTGTTGTTGTCGACGAGCTCTCGTCAATGCCGCTGGAGCGACAGGTCCGTTCTGACGGCGCCACCTGGATTGACCAGCAGCTGGTTGCCGACCGACCGGAGGCCTTGCGCACCTCCGGCTTTGGCGGTGAGGTACGGGAAGCGCAAGTCCGCCGGCGGCAGTGGCTGATCGCGCAAGGCCTCGCGCATGAAGAGCAGAACCGGACCGTCTACCGCGCCAACATGATTTCGATCCTGCGCCAGCGCGAGCTGAACCGTGTCGCCGGCCAGCTGTCGGATCAGCTCGGTCTCGCGTATGCCGAAGCGCAGCCTGGAGATCGAATAGAAGGCACGCTGCGCCGATCCGTCGACCTTGCTAGCGGCAAGTACGCTGTCATCGAGAAGTCGCGAGAATTCACGCTGGTGCCATGGCGACCAGTGCTTGACCGACATCTCGGCAAGGAGGTTTCCGGTGTGGTGCGCGGGGAGGCCATCTCATGGACCCTCGGACGGCAGAGGAGCGGACAGAGCGTTTCGTAGTGGCGGCGCGGCGTGAAAGGAGGTACTGCACGTCTCATCGAAACCGTGTCACCTTTGAACCGTCGTGGCAGCCTCAAAACCGAACGTTAACGGGCTTCGAATGACAATAGGATCGTCAGGAGAGGGGCAGCTTTTTGCACCCTGCCTCTGGCGCTGGTTGCCAATTGGCTTATCATTAATGGGAAACAGCGCCGCATTGGGGACGAGTCGAGCGCGGAAGGTAACGGAACAATGGCGCGAACCGGCATCGCACGGAAGGATGACGATCTTGGCTTTTCCAGCGACCGTGCCTCGCTGCCGCTTCAGGCGCTTGTCGCCGAGGCGCGGGCCCAACAACAGAACGGAATCGCTGAGCGACTAGTCGACGCGATCGACGCAGATCGTAGGAAGAGGTCCAGTGCGCCGAGAATGCGTGAATACGCCATCCCGCCAGAATTGAGTGACGCACTGGTCGAGCTCAAGCCGAGCCGTAGGCTCAAGGATCTCGTCCTGGCACCGGAGACGTCGGGGGAAATCCAGGAATTCATTGACGAGTATTCGGAAATCGGATTGTTGCGGTCCCACGGTCTCGAGCCGCGGCATAAGGTGCTGTTGGTCGGGCCGCCCGGGACGGGCAAGACAAGTCTCGCTGAAATACTCTCGCACGAGCTGCGGCTGCCATTTTATGTCGTCCGGTATGACGGACTTATCGCCAGCTATCTCGGCGAGACCGCATCCCGCCTTCGCCGGCTCACTGATTTTGTCGCCGGGCAGTCCTGCGTGGTGTTTTTCGACGAATTCGACACGGTTGGCAAGGAACGGGGCGATACCCAGGAGACCGGAGAAATCAAGCGCGTCGTGAGTTCGCTTCTGTTGCAAATGGATGCGATACCCACGAACTGCGTGATTGTGTGCGCCACCAATCACCCCGAGCTCTTGGACCGTGCCGTGTGGAGGCGCTTCGAGCTTCGAGTGGACGTGCCACTTCCACGTCCGCAGGAAATATCCCAGTGGTTTCATCGGCTCCGGAAAGACTACGGTGACTCTATTGCCTTTATTGAGGAAAAATTCGTACGCACATTGAACGGTCTGAATTTCTCGGATATCGAAGCCTTCACTTTAGACGTGAGAAGGAAGGTCGTTTTGTCTCGCGGAAAACTTGCCGCCGACCAAGCGCTGCTTGAAGGTCTGGCCAAGCTCCGGCGGAAACGGTCAATTCGGGGGGGGGCTGAAGATAGTAGACCGGCCGATCATACGCATTCGCCGAAGCGAAAACGTGCTCAAGCGCTTAAAGGGGAGCCGAAAGGCTCGCTTCCCGAGGGCTCGCTCCTCTGAGGAACAATCCAGGAGGCTGGCTCCGGGCATCGCCCTCCTAAAGGAATCACTAGAAGCTGGGGCAACCACGAATGCAGCGTTCGCTTCTCCCGAACGTGCCTTGGTGTTCGAAACCATCGGTCCGGTCGAGCGGTTCGTTGCGGCCGCCGAGCAGCTTGGATTCGAGTGGCTGACCGAGGACTATGTCGGCTCAGACCCCGACCCTGTCACCGATGACGATGCGGACCAGGACGACGCGGGAGATGCCGACTCCGCTATGTCTCGCCTCTACCTCACCATGCCGACCGAAAACGGCATGCGCCAGCTGCTTGCCATGTGGCGGCGGTTCGAGTCGAAGCTATCGCCTCGCGAAGACGAAAAGGATTGGTGGAAAATATTCGGCTACCTTTCCAAAATCCGGGTGTGGAATGCTTCTGACAGGGTTGAACCGGCCACCCAGTTCTTCATCCACCGCCGTCTCGCGAAGGATCCGCAGGCGCCGGTGCGGCTTGAACTCGATCTGTGGTTCCACGAGAACGAGGAACTCCGCAAGAATGCGAAGCAGGCGCTCGAGGGCATTCTTTCAGCGGTGGGTGGCCGGATTGTCGATTTCGTGACGATCGAGCCCATCCGGTACCAAGTGGCACTGATTGAGGTCCCGGCCCAACAGGCTAGCGCGATTAGTTCCCGCACCGGGCGCTTGGCCAATGCCGACCCGATCATGTCGATCCGTCCCCAGTCGCTATACGCCACCAGGCCCCTCTCCGAGCCGGATTCTGCGGTGACTAGCCTGCGTGAGGGCACAAATGACGGACTGCGTCCCGCGGTGGCCGCGATCCTGGATGGATACCCAATGCAGAACCACCGCCTTCTGGATGGGCGGGTGGATGTCATCGAGGTTGACGTGTCGAGCGCCTGGGTTCCCGTCGCTCGGCGATATCATGGTACTGCGATTGCTTCCCTGATCATCCACGGCGATCTAGCAAATGGAGAGGCGCCACTGACGAGAAGCCTCAAGGCGGTTCCCGTCCTGGCCGCACCCCAGCATCTCAATGACGAGCGTACGCACCAGGACCTTCTTCCTATCGGCATCATCTATCGGGCGGTCTTTGCCCTGAAGGACGAGCACCAGCAGGCTGGGCCGGCGGGGCCCGATGTCCTGATCATCAATCACTCGATCTGTGACGCAGAAGGGCCTTTCGTGCGTCGGCCAACTCCCTGGGCGCGACTGCTTGACTGGCTATCGCACAAATACGGCATCCTGTTCGTCGTCAGCGCCGGAAATATAACAGCACGGTTTCCCTCCGGATATCCGGATCAGGCATCGTTCAACGCAGCTTCGCCCCTGGAACGACAGATCGCGCTCATTCGTGCGGTCGAGGCAAGCAAGGGCATTCGCGGTCTGCTCAGCCCTGCCGAGGCCATGAATGTCCTAAGCGTGGGTGCCGTGCATGCGGACGGGGCGGGCGCCTGCCCTTCGGACACTATCGACCCGTTCGCGCCGATTGGCGTTCCAAATCTCGGATCGGCGATCGGCCCCGGGATCAACCGTTCACTCAAGCCGGATATTGTGGACATTGGAGGTCGGCAGGTCGCAAGGGCGGCCGATCACGCCGATGGGCACCTCGTCTGGCCGGACGAGATCGGACACATTGGCCTGGAGACGGCAGCACCCGACCCTTCGGCAGGATCTGTTACGCGTACCCGTCGCTCGACCGGTACGAGCAACGCAGCAGCTCTCGTAACGCGTTCGGGTATCCAGATTGTCGACGCTCTTGAGGAGGTGCTGGCCGAAGACGGGGTCAGCCTGCGGGATTTCAAACGGGCGGCTCTCGCCACGAAAGCATTGCTGGTGCACGGCTCCCAGTGGGGCGATGCCGGTACCTTGCTGGACGCCTCTTATCCACCGCCGGGCACGAAACAATGGCGGCGGCGCAGGGCAACGGTCACGAAATTCCTAGGATACGGCAAGCCGACGGTCGAGCGGGTGATATCAGGTGCGGTCAACCGTGTCACCCTGCTTGCCGATGATGAGATCAGCCACGAGCAGCTTCACGAGTATCGCATTCCAATCCCAACCGGCATGATCCGCTCAAGGGAGATCCGTAGGATCACTATGACGCTCGCATGGCTACCCCCGATCCATCCAACCTCCATCGCCTATCGGGGTGTGATGCTGGACGTCGTCGATCAGGACGGAAAGCGTAAGTTCTGGCGAGGTGTGAAGACGATCATGCAGCCCCATCCGGATGATATAAGGCGCGGAACCGTGGCGCACTTCATCCTTGAGGGGAGCAACAGCACTGCCTTCATGGACTCCAGCGGGCTGTTCATAGGAGTCCAGGCGCGCGCCAACCACCGGAATTTCCAGCAGGCTGCGGTTCCCTATGCACTCGCGGTGACGTTGGAAGTCGGCGCCACCGTGCGGGAGGATATTTACGCCTCCGTTCGCGAGGCCATCCGGCCAAGGCCGCGCGTACGTGCTTGAAAGGGGACCGAATGGAATTCGACAAATCAGATTGCATCGGAGCCAAGCATCCTTTGGAGATCGCCGCCTATCTGGAGGAAATCGGCGATCACGAAGCGGCTTCCCGTTTCCATCAGCTGGGGGCTCGAAGTCAGGCGATCAGCGTTCCCTTCTTCACCAACGACCAATGGGCTAACACTGGCGCGGCGATCGGGTTCATTCCCGAGAATGGATCTTCGGCGGGAGATAGACTGGACATCGTTCACGCAACGTCGATGGCGCCCGATGAAAGGCTCCAAGGCGCGAGTTTGAAAATCACCCTCGATCGGTTCTACGTTCACAACTATCCGGGGTCCGGCCGCCACGAGATACTGTGCGAATTTACGGGGAAGAACCAAGCTGGGAGCAAGTCGGAGGAGATGCGCTTTGCCTTGAAGACCATCGCCACTGACGGCAGCGCAGCCCCGTTGCTAAGCTTGCCCATCTTCGTCGGAGTGAACGTTGGCAACGACGGCCTGAGCTTCGAAGGGCGCACCATCAACGTTCGCAGCGGCGGAACCGACATGCTGGTGGAAGCGCTGGATAACTCTGCTTTCAAGGAAGGGCTATCGCTTCTGACCACCGCGCAGCCCGTGCTCGTGCCCTTCGTTCAGCTCGCCAAGGGCGTTGTTCGTGCGATCGAGAAGCAAGGCAACAACCGGCCTGTCTTTTCATTCGGTCTGGGCTTGGATTTCTCAAAAACGGCCACTTCCGCCAAATTGCGGTTAGGCTCATATGTCGTTGTGCAGACAAATGAGGTCGGCTGGAATTGGAGCGATTTCGTCTTTAGCAGGCAGAGCGGAACTGTCGCTCCCAAGCTCAGCGGCGCTTCCCCCATCGCTCTCAATTACATGATCTTTGGGGTCACACGAGCCGGTCAAGCAGCGCCTTGAGCGTCCAGGGGGGAACATGATTCAATGCAGCAAAATCACCGAGTCGTGTGAGAAGCTGTGCTCGATCATGTCCTATGATGACTCTATTGACGGATTTGGCAAGACGGGTTTGAGCGTCCGAGAATCCGCATCTCTCCTCGGCAGGAAACCCAATTCCATCTCCAAGAGTCGTAAGCTTGACGAGGTGCTGGACTGTCTGGGGGGCATCGCCACGTTGCCGGCTGAGCTGCCTATCCTCGATGTTCACGTCAGCCCGGTTTTCGCACGAGTAGGCCTATCGGCTAAGAAGCCACGCGGCGCGGCAGCCTCGGCAAGTTCGGTGGCGACAAACAGATCGGCTGTAGTTAGGTGCATGGGAATTGCCCCCGATCTTACACGCACACGGACGCAGCCCAGTGCTCCTTGGCAGTACGCGAGCCTTACCAAAAAGCCATATGGCGCTGGCACTGCTGTTTATCACAGGCTTGTTCAGCTTAAGGTCGGTCGATCACTGCGTGATAGCCATGATGTAGACGCCGCAAGGATTCGTCGAATCATTGTCGATCGGACCCCGGTGGCGTTAACGGCTGGTCTGGTCCTTTGTCGACTCGCTCTTGCCAAGCCATTCCACAGCATGAAAGCCGCGGATGATCCTGCAGCCAGAGGATTGGCGTGATGCAGGGCGAACTGTTCGAGCCTCCGACAATGCTTCTCCGAGAAGCTGTGCTCGGTCGCAACGGCGTCGTTCCACTCATTGTCATTGGCTGCGGCCGAAAGAAGCGCCAAGAAGCCGCCCCCGCAGATCAGCTCTATACTTCGGACCGATTCAAAAGTTGCATCAATCTTGTTCGATCGCTCGGCGCGCCGTACGCAATTTTGTCGGGCAAACACGGGATCGTCGCGGGCGAGATGGTTATCGCTCCGTATGATCTCAATCTCCCCGATCTGCCTGAAGCCAATCAACGCGATTGGGCTGAGCAGGTGCTTGATGCGCTTGCTGCTCGTGCCGAAAGCAGGCAGGTGACGCTGCTTGCTGCTAACGAATACAGTATGCCGTTGCTGGAGCTGAACAGGGCCAGGGTCTCTCCGTTGGATATCGTCGCGCCCTGGTTGGGCCTTGAATACTCTGACCACGCCATTTGGCTAGCGGAAGCAAAACGAATGGCGGCAAGGATACAGGACCTGGATCGGCTCTATAATTGGATTGGTGAAGAGCGCATAGCGGACCGTGTGTTCTCGTTCAGGGAACTTTCGTCGAGATCCGTGCCAAAACGCGGGGTCTACATATTCCTGGACGGCGCCGAACGGAACTTCCGAGGCGCTGGTTTCCGAGTGGTGCGGATCGGTACCCACGCAGTTAGCGCTGGCTCGCAGGCTTCCCTGCGGGGTCGATTGCGCAATCACCTGGGACCTTCCAGTCAGATCGGCAACCATCGTGGCTCCATCTTCCGTCTGCACATTGGTAGAGCGATGCTGGAGGCCGGCCCCGGCCATGGCAGCCTTGCGACTTGGGGTGAGGGTCAGGACGCTCGCCCCGAGGTGAAGAGTTTGGAGATTGCGCATGAGCTTGCGGTCTCACGATATCTTCAGGATTTAGAGGTGGTTCTGCTTGAAGTTGATGACAAACCTAGCAAGGAAAGCTTGCGCGCTAAGGTTGAGATGCAGTTGATTGCGCTTTTTAGCGAATCGATGCGGATAATTGATTATCCCGGTCCTGACTGGCTTGGCCTCAAATCTCCTGTAGCACATATCCGCCAATCTGGATTATGGAACATCCGTGGGGTCGGGGGAAAATATGATCCAGCAGCAGCGGGCTCAGTCGCCTCGATATTTCGAGGTCTGAATAATGGTTAGTGACCTTCATGCCGCCATCGCGCGACAGCCGCGTCTCCCGCGATTTTTGTGCCACCTCTACCAAAGGCTGAGACTGCAACGGCTGAACCTGGTGACGGGAGCCGGAATTTCAATCGACGCCAAGGTGCCCGGGTGGCAGGATCTATTGAAAAGGCTTGCGGAGATTCAGGGCGGCCTCCCTGATGATTTAGCAGCACACGTTGCGGCGGGACTCCAACCTGAATATCTCGGACAGATCATCTATCATCGCTTCAGGGGGGCATGTCCTGTCACGGATCCGGCAGAGCTTAGGTCCGCAACGGTCGAATATGAATGGGGCGACGCTATTCACAAGGCGATCTATGAGAAGGTCCCGCAAACAATCGCCGAGGTCATACAAACGCATCCCTATCTCGCACAGCTGCGTGATCTGTCTCGCAAAGTATCACTGGTAATAAATTTCAACTTCGACGATCTTCTGGCTGATGCGATAGGGGAGCAGGTAAAGCAAAGCGCTTTTGGCAGCGAGTCCGGTAACGCCCTAAGCGTCACTTGGCAACCGCCTCTTACCGATCGAGGGAATCTGACGACAGTTTATCACGTCAATGGAATATTGCCCCGTGTCAGCCTTAAGAAGCGCAGCCCCCAACTGATATTCACGGAAGATTCTTTCGCGGATGCTCGTGCACGTTCCCCCGGTGTCAGTTCCGAGTATCTGTTCCTTCGCTTTGTTCAAAACACAATGCTGTTGATTGGTCATTCGCTTGCCGATAGCTCACTCAAAAATTACCTACGCCTCAACCGGGATAAGAGCCCAGCTAACCATCACTATATGATATACTGGATTAAGGAAGAAGGGGTCCTATCAGAGGCGCGAAGACAGGACATATTCGAGGCCAATCTCGAGCTCTATAACTTGGTAACGATATTTCTCACGTCTGCTGAGATCAGAGATTTTCTCGATATTCTTAATCTTGATGAAAGAGGGTTCAGCGAAACCGTGGAAACGCTTGGAAAGGATCGGCGCTCTCGGTATCACTATTATATAGTGGGGCCTGTCGCCTCCGGGAAATCGACATTGCTCGAGCACTTGCGATGCTTTCAAACACACGAAGAATGGACACGGCCACCTCCTCGTGAAATGTATATGGCGTCAAGTAAGATCACTGAAGATCAGCAGAAAATCGTAGATCAATTCATATATTCGGAACTGAAGGAGAAGAATCGCCGTATGCATGCGGCGACGGCGGGGCTTCATTTTATGGATCGTGCCCCTTTGGATCTTTATGCCTTCTCTAAAGGCGATGACGAGAACAAGGTAAAGTCTCATGCATTGCGCGATCTAGTAACTCGCGATCAGCCTCTTCAGAAAGGAGAGATCATTTTTATCGAGGCGGACTCCAAGACGCTAGTGAAGCGAAATATGGCGCGAGGTCGCCCTCCGGAGGAGGCGGGCAAGCAACCCTATTTTGATGCACAGACTATGACCCTCAAAATGATCTACAATCCGTCGTTTGTCCTCTCAACCGATGAGAACAGTCCAGGTGACGTTGCTCGCAAGGTGGCTCGGCACGTTCTATTCGAGGAATATGAACCGACCGAGCTCAACACGATTATCGCCCGCTATGAATGATGCTCGAACGTCCATGCGTATCTATCTGGCAGCGCCACTGTTCAATGACATTGAGCGCAGCTTCAATGAGCGGCTGACAAGCCTTCTTGAGCCTATGGCGCACGTTTTTCTTCCTCAACGCGACGGAAAGCTCATGCGCGATCTAGTCGATGGAGGGATGCCATTGGAGGCTGCGAGGCAATTGGTGTTTGAGGCGGACATCAATGCGATTAGGAGGTGCAATTATATCGTTGCTGTACTGGACGGTCGCACGATTGATGAAGGCGTGGCATTTGAAATTGGCTACGGTCGGGCGCTCAACAAGGTGTGCCTTGGTCTCAAGACCGATGATCGCACATTGCTACCCTCCGGCGACAATCCCATGATTATTGCAGGATGCAAGAAGATTTTTGCTAACACCATCGAACTCGTTGCTTGGTTACGCGGGGGATTTCTCTCGGCACGCGACGCAGGTTGAAGGGGCGGCACGCTACCCGAGTCATGATGGCGGGGTGTTCGTCGATCCGCAAAGAGGCGCATCACGCTGCGGATTCGCTGGAGCGACAGGTCAGCTTTGACGGCGCCACCTGGATTGACCAGCCGCTCGTTGCCGACCGACCGGAGGCCTTGCGCAACTCCGGCTTTGGCGGTGAGGTACGGGAAGCGCAAGTCCGCCGGCGGCAGTGGCTGATCGCGCAAGGCCTCGCGCATGAAGAGCAGAATCGGTCCGTCTACCGCGCCAACATGCTTGCGATGTTGCCAGCGCGAGCTGAACCGTGTTGCCGGGCAGCTGTCGGAGGAACTTGGACTGCCTTGTGTCGAAGCCCGGTCTGGAGAACGAGTAGAGGGTACGCTACGCCGGTCCGTCGAGCTCGCCAGCGGAAAATATGCCGTCGTTGAAAAGTCGCGAATTCACGCTGGTACCATGGCGGCCGGTGCTCGAGCGGCACATCGGCAAGAAGGTGTCCGGGATCGTGAGCGGGGAGGGGATATCATGGACGATAGGTCGGCAGAGGAGCGGGCCCAGCGTGTAGTTCGCCCTCGTCACGAGCACAAGCCGCCGGCCCTGGGATCTAGATATCCGCGTCTGCTTAGGGGGCGGAGACATCGCCTAGCTGTTCAACGCGCTTGCCGTATTTGCGTATTTGCGCCTGTAAGCGGCAATGAAATCGTCATCGCTACAGATGCAGCGGCCGCTGGAATCCTTGGCCTTCGGATCGTGCAAGCGGGAGCTAAGTGGGCGCAGAAGATTCACCCGAGTGCTCGTCGTCGGGCCCACGGGAAAACCCGCGCTGTGTTTGACGAGCTCGGCGGCAAGCATAATCCCGGCAAGCGCTGACTGGAAGGCCATCGGAACCACGGTTCGAACGCGGCGACTTCCATCACTGAGCTGGAACACCAGACCGCCGCAGATAGCCTGCTGATAAAAGGAACGCAGGGGCTGGCCAACAAACGGGGCTAGCGGTTCAAACGGCACAGCCATCGCTGTAGCCACCCGAACTACAAAGTCGTTGGGAACTCCGGCATTGGTCTGCAGGAGCGTTTTCACCTGCTCGTGTGCTTCCGGTATTCCGAGTTCCTCGGCAATCAGCTGGTGCTCGTCCTTGGATTTCCCGGACGGCAGGTACATGCAACAAAGGCAAGCTTGGCCGTCATCGAACCCGTGCCGCGAGATGCCGAGGTCGTGCTCCTGCGTCCAGGCATTCGCGATCCATCGGGGCAGAGCACCTTGGACCGCCAGACGGTCGGCGGCGGTGTCAAGCGCCACACCCACTCGGTCGAAGACCCAGTCGCCGTGGCGCGCAACATATTCTGCCCACGTCAGCGGGTGCGCCTCGACCCCAATGGCCGTCGATCTAAGGGCGGTGGCTGCAAGAACCGCCTTGGACATGCCAATCTCCGCCTGGCCGGCCAATACGTAGCGCTGCAGGTTTGAGAGTTCGATTGCTTCGTGATCGATTACATGCAGACGACCCGTGAGACCGGGTTGTCTCGCTAGCGCCCAAAGCGAGCCATGGCCTATCGCACCGAGCCCAACGAGGTGCGTTTCGCCAAGGTCGACAGGTATGTCGATCGGGCCTGCCTCGCCGGCTTTGGTCTTGTCGTAGCTGTATAACGAGAGGTCGATGGTTTCGTCTAACTCGGCGCGGGTCAGCTGGGCGGCGAAGATGGTTCGAAAGACGTTGGCGGCGCCGAAGCAACTGGCGGCGCCAGCTCCATAGGGCAGCAAACTCGAGCCGGAGCCCACCGGGTCCGTACGCGACAGCTTTGCCGCCCAACCGTCCGATCCCATGAAAAAGGTCGGGCACCGGAGTGGTGGGCGCGTCACCCCTGCAACTACGCAGATGGTGGCAGACTTGCCGGAACGCCGGATGCCAACTTTTGGATTTATCGACTTTGCCAAGCGCTCCAGCGCTTGGGCTTGAAAGCTTGCCGCGCTGCCCAGCGGGAGTATCGCCAGAACTGGATAGAGCCTGGCGAGCAACCTCACCGCAAGATCTAGTGTCGCCTGGCCTTCGGCGCAGGAAGCGGCTTGATCGTCAAAGGCGACGGCCACGACCTGCTTTTCAAGAGCTGCTTTAAAGTCCTCCAGATGAAAATCGGCTAGGACCTGAGATGCCGCCGTGGCGGCGCGGTCGATGAAGTTAGCGAGTGCCATTGTTCAACTCGTTATTGTGATCATTCGCGACAGTGCCGCGGAAGGGAGCGCATTCCAGTTGGCTTTTCCGTCGAGCCGATAGGCGGCGACTCGAGCAAAATCGAAAGGCTCGCGGGCGAAATTCGGCACTACCAGCGACAGACACCCAACCGTGGTAGCAACCGCATAAGCATCGTCGGTCGTCGAATGGTAGGCTCGGCCCGGATGGCTATGGATCTGGGCCAAGAGTTTCAGGCCGCTATTGTAGAGCCAGACATTAAGCCGGTGCAGTTCCTCGGCCGGAACCATCACGCAAACACCATCGCCCGTCCGAATGTGACGCTGCGCCGGGAGCACGGTCTCTGTTACGGCAAAATGCTGGTCTTGCTGAACGCCGACCCAGAGCGCCATCCCCTCATTGCCTTCGCGACCAACCGAGCGCAGATGCGCATGCACAGTCGAGATGCAGTGGCGCGGGAGCGTCACGGTCGTTACATCCATCAAAACGCTCATTCCGGGATGGCGGATGGGGGTACTACCATCGCTCCCACTGAGATTTGGAACTGATACTGTATCTGCTCCACGGGGCCGGTCCCGTACTTGATGATCTTGTCCAGGATAAAGGCCAAACAGCCTTCGCCAGAACCCCGGTGGAGAAGCCATGAGTCACCTGAATGGGCTGGATTGTCGTGGTATTCCCGGACGCCTGCCATGCACAGGAATGGCGTATGTTCCGCACTGTTGGCCTGGAGGAAGTCCGCTAGCGACAGAGCTTTCTGCTGCATGAGGACCGAAATCATATCCGGTGGGGTTCCGGGTAGATGCGGTCGTCTGAGCATACTTAGCAGTAAATCCTTGCGGGCAACCGGCCGGCGGGTAAAGGGGTCGACGAAGACTACCGACGGAGGTCGGAGGTCGTAATTGGAGAAGTCGATCTCGACAGCTGCACCGATTATCTGTGGCCTTATCTTGGGCGGTGCGAAGATGAAGAAGGCAGTAGGGAATCTCGCCTCGATCAGGAAACAACCCTGAGCCCGGTAAGCGCCCGCTTGTGTTTGGAACCAGCCGATCTGCCGATCGAATTTCGCTCGCGAGACCGCAGGGTCCACAGTCTGGATTTCAGGCACCTGCTACACCCGCCTTCAGGCTGAGGAACAGGGTCACAATGTTCGCGAAACCGAAATCGCCAACTTTTTTGTCAACGTCGAGCAGGTTGCCGGCCTCATCCTTGAATTCCCAATTCTCGGCCGGCTGGGCGACGTTCTGCGTGTTCTCAAGGGCTTTGGCACGAACGACGTGAAGCGGCTGGTTGGGATTGGCTTCGACCTGCGTGGGCTGGCCGTTCACCACCACCGTGATCTCGATCTTGCCGCCGTGATCGCCCTTACCCGAATCCTTCGACATTTGTCCTACTCCTGTGGCTTGCCAACCGGCCCCAGGCGCTTGTGCCCACCTGCTAGTGAGACCGGCGATCTTCAATCGTCCACTCGGCGCCACGGGCCGCGAGTACGCAAAAGACAGGGGATAAGCTACCGAATCGGTGCTACCTTCTTTTATGCGTGACTTGAGCGGCAAGTAAACGGGCTGAAATTGCGCTTCACAACTATAATCGATTAGAGCAATACGAAAATATTGGCGATACACCTATTTCATGTGCTCTTTCACGCGCCTGCTCCACTGACAGCCCCCGTGCAAGTCCGCCTGCCGGTATGATTTCAGGTTCGATTGGGCGGGCGCTGTGACCGTTTGGCTGCGGCGGCTTCTAGCCGCTGCAATCTTGACGGAGGGTTTATCGAATAGGCAATCACGTGGAGCTTTAGAGCTGGTGATCCGAGCTCGGCCTATTCGAAAGGTGGCTCGGAAGCAGGTCGCCGTGACCAACTCCGGGTACCGGGATAGTCGCGACGAGAAGACGGGACTGTCCGGATTGACGTGAGTGGCTGCACCGAACCGTGGTCCGGGTGTGCCCGAAGAGTGATGTTATCCAGCTAACTTGTTGCGAGTGGAAGAGTAGAGTTAAGCAACTGATAATGCAACATTATCATTCGTTTTGCGCTTCCGACAGGTGCAGCGCTTTTTGCCTATTTTCGTTGCTAAAAGCGCCGTCATGATTCATCCTGCTTGCAATGATTCTGCGCCCCAAATCTCTCTCGCGCCACCCCGGCACGCTTCTTGGCGCGGCAGCCGTTACTCCACCGGTCCCCGTCCCGACCTGGCTGCGCCGGTCCGTCCCGGATGCGCAAGGCCTTGCGGGAAAAGATGTTGACGACGTCGCGTTCGCCGCCGGCGCCGCCATCGGCGCGCTCGATGCTGTGGTCCGCCGGCAGGAGCGGTGGGCCGGCGCCTGGCGGCAGCGGCTGGCAATTTCGGCGGCCGCGGCAACTGCAAAGCAGGCCGGCCGCGTCGAGGATGAAAGCGCGGTGCGCGACGCCGTGTTGCTCACACGACCGGGCGACAATGTCGGTCCCGCCGGCCTTTTCCTTCTTGCTTGGCGGCGGCTGGCATCTCGCCCAGCGGACGATCTGCTGACGGAGAAAAACCTCGCCGCGGTGCTGGAAGATCTCGGTCTCACGCGCGGTGACGAGGTGGTCAGCGATCTGACGGACGATCTCCGACAGCTTGCCGCCAACGCTGGGACGGTCGAAACGCTGGTCGGAGCATTCGCGGCTGCGGAGCGTTACGGCTTCGGGCGCGTTCTCGGAGCTTGGCTTGCCGATGTCTTGCTCGCGCAGCGGCTAGGTTGGACACATGCAGTCCCTTTGTTGGGCGGCGAGGCTACCTTAGTTGTGGGTACGAGCCGGCCGCGTCGACCAGTGACTGCCGTTCTAGCAGCGGGTGCCGAAACGGAGGGCGGGACCAAAAGTCTGCAGGCCGCGCAAGCGCGCGCTGCGCTGCGCGCCATTGATCTTTTCGCCGAACTCGAGCGCCGTGCGGACCGGCTGCTTGCCGTTGCCCCGAAACTCAGAGCCAAGGCGGCGGGTGCTGTCGTCGAAAAGCTCTTGTCCGACGACGCGATCATTGCCTCAGAAAACATCGCTGGAATGAGCGACCGCGGATTGCGCCGCCTGTTCGACCGGCTGGTCGAGCTCGGTGCCGTGCGCGAGCTGTCCGGTCGTCCCACGTTCCGCATCTACGGGCTGTGACGATCATGGCGGAGGCAGCGCGCAGGCGAGGGGGGAGCCGGTCAGATGACCGTCGATCAGCTGATCAGCTGTTTGACCGGGAACTGGATCACCTGCCGCCGGAGGCCCGCTGGCGCGAATGGATGCATCGCGTCGAGGCAGCGATTTTTGCGGCCAGCGAGCCAGTCAACCGCGAAATGCTCGCCCGGATCGTCGGAAAAAGCTGCAGCATTGATCTCCTCATCGACGACATCCGCGAGGAGCTGCGCGGTCGACCCTATGATCTGGTTTCGGTCGCCGGCGGCTGGAAACATTTGACCCGGCCTGCCTATGCAGACGCCATCCGCGCTGCTGTAGGTGGAAGTGGAAAGACGGCCGACCTTACGCAGTCGGAGGTTTTGGTCTGATGTGCATCGGCTACTTCCAGCCGATCACCCGCGCCGAACTGTCGTCTTTCTTCGGCAAGGAGATCAGTCGCGATTTTATTGGTCATCTGCGCGGTGCCGGCCTGATCGCTTCCGGTCCGCGCAGCCCAACGCCGGGCGCGCCCTACACCTATGTGACGACAAAAGAATTCCTGCTGGAGTTCGGGCTCGACACGCTGCGCGACCTGCCGGATTTCGAGGCGCTCGAGGATGCCGGACTGCTGTCGAAGGAGAAGCTGCTGGCTGGTGACATCATGCCAGACTTTTCCGGCAGCCAGCAGGACGTCGGCGTCGAGATAGAGGAATAGGTTTGTCGGAGGGGGAGGGGATCGATGACTGGGAAGTGGTCGCGATCGGGAATTCCGCATAAGGGCTGGACCTGCGTCAATGTCGAGGATCTCGATGAACCGTCTGAGATCTGCGAAATGTGCGAAACCCAAGAGATCAGATACGTCCATTATATGACTCATCCTGACCATGCCGAAATGCTCGGCGTGGGATGTGTCTGTGCGGAGAAGATGGAGCAGGACTACGAGGCACCGCGAATGCGCGAACGTGCGCTCCGCAGTGCTGCTCACCGCCGACGCAATTGGCTCCTGCGCAAGTGGCGCGTCTCGCACGCTGGCAACAGCTATTTGAATACCGACGGGCTGAACATTTCCATATACCGAAAAGGATCGGACAGTTGGGGCGGCCGGATCCTGGAGCGCTCATCCGGCCGATCCGTGGAGTCTCGAAGGCGCTATGCTACCGAAGCCGCGGCAAAACTCGGCGCATTCGATGGAATGATCTTCTTGAAAACGAAAGGCTGGCCAAAGACATAGAGCTCCTCAGTATTCGGCTAGTGTCACACTAGATCTGAGAATACGTCATCCGGATCGGGTACGAGCGGGGCGAGTCGGATGTTCGCTCGGCGACCTTCCTCGTGGAACCAGAGATCAACTATTTTGGTGTCGTCGCTGGATGGCCGGGGAGACGCGTCCCTGACGCGGAACGTCGTCGGCAAATTCACGGATGTTCCGAACACCAACGCGTGCTGCTTGGGGAGGGATGGCAACCGTTTGAGAACCGCGTCGGAAATAAATGGAGTCATCTGACGGATTTGCGACAGGTCGTCTGGGTTCTGAATGCGGTGAACGACAAAGTTGGAGCACTGAGACAACACGGTTTTTGAAAGCTCACTTGGCCTCTGTGATGCTACCATGAGGAACATACCGTACTTGCGACCCTCCTTGGCTATCCGCTCAAAAACCTTCGCTGCGTCCAACGCATAACGGGAGGGTGTGGAGGCAATATAGCGATGAGCCTCTTCAAGCAGCAAGTGAACTGGGAAACGGTTACGCGGATCGGCTTGCCGCAGCAGCCTAAACGTCATGCGTGCGAGAACCGAGCAGAAAAGCTCGACGACGTCATCCGATACGGCGTTCATATCGACGATCACGACCTGACTGGTCTTAGTCAGGCCACTGCCCTTCGCGGTCAGCCCGAGGATTCGGGCTAGGAATTCGCTCTGACCTTCACCGGCTTGCCCCCCGACTGGCAGTGAGTGGCGCAGAAATTCATACTCCCGACGCTCCTCAAGCGATTTCAGGCGGGTGACCATCTGCGAGCAGTAGTCACGTATCTGGCGGTTGCCGTGTGCCTCCTCGTAAAGGATGGCGAGATCCATTGCCTCTCCTAGTGAGCGGAAATCGAAAGGGATGTTTTCGTAATCCGGCAGCTTCAACTCGTCGATAACAAAGGCATTCTCGCCGACGAGAAAGTCGTCTAAACCTTGGGCATCAGCCAGCTGACCGTAGCTAATTGCAATGAAAGGTTGGATGGATTGCAGATTGATTTCACCAGTGTTGAATCGCTGGAGGATGCCAACTATCCGGTCATGCTTGGACGGACTACTGGAATCGTCGCGCACGATCTGCGTGATACATTTGGCAAGGATGTGGTTCTTCACGCCGCCGAGATCGTTGGCACCAGCTTCTGAGAACATCGTTGAAAGGCCAAGCGCCATGCGCAGTATGGGTACCTGCGTGCGTTCGCTGGCCTGGAGCAGCAGTTCCCACTCTGAAAGATCCAAGAACCAATGGGGCAAGCGGAAGCCAGTGGCTGTGCCATCGAGTACGACCCGGTCGATCCCAATACCGCCTGGCTTTGCCAGTGGTTCTAGCGCCTGCCGATACTCGCCGTTGACGTCGAACACCACGAACGTGGCGCCCCGGGCATGATGTTCGTCCGGTTTTTCAAAAAGCGCCTGAAGAATCGAAGCGACTGTGCACGACTTTCCGCTTCCCGTGTTGCCAAGCACTGCGACGTGACCACCGAAGAAATCGTCGAGGCGGACCTTCACCGCATAGTCCTCGAACACCACGGACTGACCGATGCTTAAAACACGAAAGCGGGTGGCTTTCGCCGGCACACAGATTTGCCCGTCAGGTCCGATGCCGGCCTCAACCTCGGTTTTCGTCTCAAATATCCGGTCGAGTTCGCTGTCGAGGGCATACAATGCGTCCGCGTAGAGCGAAGGGAAGACCGAGACACCGAACCGGAATTTTCCATCGCCCGAAGCAGGCAACATGCCGACGGGCACGACATCGAGGAATTTCGCCGATCCTGCTTTGTCGAGGTCGCCTCTCGAGGATGCAGCAACATCACGTTCGCGCAGCCCCACAACCTCAGCGACAACATATTCGGCGTGAGTCGGTATCATCAGGAACGAGCCCAAACGTGCGACGTAGTGCACGTCGTCAAAGCCCACGACCGTGAAGTTGTCGGTTCCCGCGTGCATCTCGACCACGAACCTGTCTGCTGCCACTGACGTGACCTTGCCTACCGCCCGTTTGCGATCGTCGTGACTCATTCGGTATCGCCCTTGTCCGGAGCCAATTCCTTCATCACCTTGCGAACGGCGTCGTCGATACGCTCGCTTGGCCGCTGAGGCATGAACCGATCGACCATCGTGTCGAAATAATGTGCCCTTGTACCCGGCTCCGGACCGTCGCCACCGATTATCCAGATCCGCGGATCACCAAGGGCGCGCAGTTTGGCAATCTCTCCGGGTGCGTCCGGTGATGCAAAGATAATCAACCGAAAGGTCGGTATTGTCAGCGCCTGGTAAATGATGTTGTTCAGGTGCTCATCGCCGAACCCGTAGCCCGAAGTCACAAGCACGCTTTGCTCGCGGACGATGCGCGACTGGAATTCGCGAAAAAGGTCGGCATATGGTGACCCTAGACTCGAGTTCTGCTTTGCGGGCGTGGGAAAGATCATCATCTTGGCGCTGCCGTCGGCCGGCCACTTCTCACGGATTGGGAACAGGCCGTGATCGTCTTCTGTCCAGCTGATCGATCCGTGTAACTTGCACAGGTAGACAAACGCATCGACCGCCGACCATTTGCGGTTTGAAAGATCGAGCTGCTCAGCCAAGGCGTAGCGAAATGTGGAGGGATTGAAACGGCGCTCTATGATGCCGGAGAAACCGTTGGCATAGGGAATGCCGAGGCGGTCCATCGCCGTTTCATTGAACAGATCATAATTCGTAGTGAACACCCATGGCCGGGGTAGGCTTCGGTCGCGCAACACTAATTTTCGGTAGAACTTCTCATAGAGGTCGCGGACAGCTGTATCTCCCTTCGCGAAAGCACCGTCAGTGCACCGTTCCCAGAGGAATGCCTGGACCTTGTTGATTACCTCCGTCAGCTCCTTGGCTCGCGCCCAATGGGATGATTTCGCGCTGCGTTGGGAGACGAAACGAAGACTGTGCAATACCTCCATCAAGCGCTCAAGGTTGCGAGCGTACTCATCTTCCAGTTCGACGCCCGCCTCTTGGAGAATGGCTACTTCTTCTTTGGTTAGAAGCCAGTCAGGCGGCTCTACAGGGGGCACGTCGGCGCTGCCTTCGCCCAACAGATCCTCGTCTTCCGCAGCCTGCTGTGCGGCTGCCAACGCTTGGGTGGTAGTGTTGCAAAATATCTCAGCGAGGGGCTGCATGGTTGAGATGCCTCGCTCCTCTCCGTCGACACGCAACGAGGAGCAGCCAGCGCCCAACAGGAACGCAACGTTGCGCGCGTTCAGGGCATCGGCGATGCCCTTTTGAACTGTCTCGACTCCTTGGGACCAATCTATGTTGGCAGGTGTCGAATCGCCGTTGCGGACAATCTGGAATTGGCGCCGCGGCGCCACATCCTCGTCAGCCATCCCTCTTCTTCCCCCATATATGCGAGCACCAAGAATATGCCGCAGTAGTGGCCCACCGTTCAAATTAAAGCAAAGATGATTTGTAACGACTGGCAGGTCAGCACCTGCAAACTACGCTGCTTTGAAGCGATCAGCTGCTGAAAGCCCTCGCGTGAGCGGCTCCGCTTCGGGCCAACGATAGATGTCCCCGCGCAGAAACCGAAGTTCGTCACATCAGACCATCCTCAGCCTCCGGTGCAACATTAGGCTGTTTCCGCGCAGGCCGAGCCGGAGCAACGCGTCGCGGTGTTTTCCTATAGCCGGAATCAAGGTCGAACAGATCGAACTGTCCAGAAAGCGTGTTTATCAAATTGTAAGGCAAGGAGAGTAACAACCAATTCCGACAGGGTAAGATGGCATCATCGACCGTTCTCCATGCAGTTAGGGCGACTCGGGCCCAGCCTTGCAATTGCTATTTTGCATTTATCCGCTGTCTGCTGCGGGGGCGCGATCGACGGTCGATGAGTATGGTTCCGTCCGGACCAGGCGAAACGTTCCGCTCTTTCCGACCCTCGTACGATTGCAACCTGCCGGCTATAATTTCGAAGATCTCAGCTGTCCGACGGCTGCGTTCTTGCTCACTGTCGGGGCGTTCTAGGATGGCAGCAAAGACTTTCTGGTCAAGGCCGAAGTAAACACCGTCTTCAATTTCGCGACCAACATATCCGTCAACAACTTCTGCCTGCAGATCCGTCGTAGGTTCGTCCAGGAAGAAGGAGTATGCCTTGGCAAGCGCATCTAGCACATCGAAGTTGACAGCGCTGCCTTCTCCATTACCGGGAGGGTCGGACACGAACCCCTCGGTACCAGCGCTCCTGAGCATGAAGAAACTTGCACACCGGGTCTTTGGCGCCTTGCCATTGACCGAATGAAGGGCGGACACTTGCACGAGCGCCTTGCTCACAGCACTTGCCGTCGGCCGCCGAATCCGGCCCTTGCTTTCGAAGACATGACTCTCGGTGCGGCGTATGCCGATGAAATCGGGACGGCTCTTTGCGGCTGGCGGGGACGCGCCCGTCTTCGGGGCAAGCGGAGTAGCCGGTGAAGTCCACGAGCAACTCGACAGCCCACCCACATGGACGAGATATTCAATCTTCATCCTGTCCTGCGCGTACCAGTGGGTGAATGCCTCGCCGAGCAGGAAGGAAACACCGACCTTCTCCGACTGCTCGAGATTGCGGAAGTAAAGCGTCGTGTTTAGCGCATTGTCGAGATAGCCAGTCGCCATCGCGACCAGCATTCGTTCCCTCCACCTACCCACGACGCGCACGGCCGCCCTTCGGCTCGGATACCCCACCGTCAGCAGTGACCGGATAATGTCCGCATGCGTTGCGGTCAGTGCGACGGTTCCGTTCAGCTTCTTGAAACGTCCCGAGAAATTCACCGACGTAACGTTCCCGGCCATCGTCAGGCACCTCCCCGAAGGGAGAGGCCAATAGACTGCAGAGCTGCTATCAGGTCTGGGTGCCGCACGAGATTTATTGCTGGCGACGCGTCCAGCTTTCCCTCAATGGCTCTATCGTAAACGGCCACACACTCGGCGGACGTGAGACGGGATGCATAGAGCAGGCCGTCAATCGCGAAGGCGCCATGAATCGCCGCGCTGAGTTGTCGCCCCTGCCGGTGCTTCTTGGCTCGAGCGGCGTCAGTGCTGACTCCCAACCTGAGGAGGCCCGTGGTCCGCAGATCGAGTACCGTAAGCGGAGAAGTCGCCGTAATCTCCGCTACGGCCCACTCTTCGATCTCGCTTTGATCAAGGACACGCTTCGTCCTGCCCTCGAACCTGTCCCGGACGATGGTCTCGGCAATTGCCGTTGCAAGGTCGCGGGCGATGTAGACGAGTTGAAACGTCCAATCCGGACTTGAGAAGCGTGTGTGTCCAAAACCCATCCCCAGCGGCGTCGCCATATGCGCGGCGCGCATCACGCGTAGGTATGAACGCGGCTGAAATTCGAGAGCGAGGTCCGCGACTGTCTTGGGATCAAGCTTCACGATCAGCTGAAGTCACGTTCGGCGGCCGCAACAACCTCGTTCACCCGTCCAGCCTTGAGAAGGTCGAGGGGAGCGCCCCCGATGCTGGGCTTCGGCTGAATAAGCCATTGCCAGGCCGCGCGAGAATTACGGATGATGCTGGTGACTTCAGACATCCCCTTGACCGGCCGGCCGTCCACAAACTGTGCCAAGGGAAAGACATGCTTTCGTTCACCTTTCAGCAAGCCGATGACGGCTCCCCGTTTCTGCCAATCATGGAGTGTGGATCTTCTTGTTCCAAAGGCCTTCTCAATATCGCTCGGCCCTGCAACCGGCCCGGCCCAGTCTTCAAGGCGAACCGCTGTTACATATTCCGCGACCCTTCGCCGACCTTCCTCAAGATCTACTACGTTGCCGAGTCCCGCGCCGTGGCTGACCTCAACAGGCCTTTCAATGTCGAGCTTAATCAGTCTGCTGTCGCCTCGACCAGCGAGATCCGCGACCACTGTTTCCATTGCCTGGGCAAGATCCTTTTCATGGACCAGAATCTGACGCTGGTTCTCCTCCGAAAGCCGGACGGCTGCCGCAGTGACCGCAGCTACCATTTTGCTCTTGCCCTTTAGCGCCGATCGGGAGATTCCTGGATTGTGCCGTGCTAACACGTCAAGAATGTCGGCGACGGCCGCGCTACTCACATTAACGTGCACGCCTGTTCCAGATTTTCGAACTGTTGCGACCATGGCGGCCTCCATTTCTAAATGACATAGACATAGTCCGGATCGTCCGAATTGTCCAGATCGTATGGAGGCGGCTTGTCTTCTGGCTGTCGCAAGAGCCGCTCTGCATTCGCGAAAGGATGGGAGGAGCGCTATGTTGTTTAGGTGCGCACTCCGAGACATCAGAAAGGTCCTCGATGTCCTTTCACTGCCCTTGCGGCGCGGCAGGCGCAGATCGATTTTGCTGCCCAGCGCGCCCTGCGTGAGGCCGGTCTGCTTGCGTCCGCGGCACAGTATAGGGCGCCGAAAGCTTTTCGTTGCGGGCGTCTGGTCGGTCATGGCGAGCTTCCAGAGAGACTGCCGGCTTACCCGCGTGATGTGTGGCGCGGGTATCGTGACAAATCCACCTCTAGCGGTCATCGCTGATTAATACACATCGCCGCACATTGACAATGTCAGAAAAAAATATCAACATCACTGACATTGGGGAGATTCTAGTGAGTGACGGTCCGCATAAAAGCCTGCCACTGCGTCCTAAATATCGGCGTGTCGCTGAATGGGCGTACAAGCCGGCATTTTCTATCTCCGAGGTCTGCGAAGCGACCGAATCCGCGCTAGTTCAGGACGCCAATATGGAAGTGCGCGGTGTGATCAGGCAGCTGATTGACATTGTTGACGGTGGCGATCTTTTCAGCAGGCAGCCGGATGAATTGCAGCGTCAGCTGCAGGAGCTGCGCGATGATCCGACGGTGCATCCACTGGCCGCAAACGCGATCGAGTGCACCCAAATGGCCGTCCAGCAAGGCTTGCAAGGACGTGATGCGGTCCAGGACGGGATTGTCACGGCCTTGAGCGAGCGTCTGCATGCGAACGCGCGAACTACTGAGGAGCACTACCTCGTCGAGCGCGGGCCAGGCGCAAGCCGCACTATCCGCAATCGCATGGGCGAAGTCAGCGCTAGAATGAACGAGAACGGCTCGTTCGCCCGTATCGCTCGTTCGCTTTTCGGTGACAGCACGGTCGCCATCACGAGAACTCCCGCCGCGCGCAACGGTCTTGACGATGGGGTTTCCCTATGAAGGTTCTTCAAGGGGAATGCCCCGCACTCAAGGTTGCCGTTATTGAGGCCGGCGGGAAAGCCAAGGAAAGTTGGCAACCGGTCGAGATTGGCAAATTCATCATTTTCAACATGAAGGATTTGGACGACTACCGTACGAAGAATTGGGACACTCGTATCTTCGACACTTTGGTCCTGAGCGCTGCAGTTGAATATTGCGACAAGACGTGCAAGCGCTCGGCATGGGGCTGGATGCGGAAGTTCGATTTAGCTGTCCCTGTCCATGATTTGGCTCGCTGGCAAGAACCCGAGGTCATCGCGGCGCTCGTTTCCGTTTTGAAATTTCTAACTGGCGATGAGTGGAGCCTCTCTTTCTACCAGCGCCAGCGGGCGCCCGAGGAAGACGTCGGTCAGCAGAGTCGTCTGGAATTTGGTGATGCCACGCGCATAGTGACGCCGTTCAGCGATGGTTTGGATTCGCGGGCGGTGAGCGCTTTGCTTTCGGCAGGAGGGCGCCCGGATCGGTTGATCCGTATCAGGGTGGGCTCGAAAAAAGATGATCGCCCCTGTCGCGACGCTCGAAAGCTTCCATTCCTGAACATTCCCTTCAGGGTCAAACCTGGACCAGACGGCTTCAACGAGTCCTCCGCTCGGAGCCGCGGCTTCAAATTTACTCTTTTGAGCGCGATCGCAGCCTATCTGCTCGGAACTCATGACATCGTCATGCCGGAAAGCGGTCAGGGCGCGCTCGGGCCTTCGCTGGTACAAACCAGTCATGGCTACGAGGACTACAGAAACCACCCACGCTTTCTCACTAAGATGGAGCGTTTGTTCGCTGCGCTTTTTGACTACAGTGTCGCCTATCGGCTTCCGCACTTGTGGAAAACGAAGGGCGAGACGCTTCGCGAGTTCGCGGCTCTTCCCATCGAGCCGAAGGAGTGGATCGAGACGCGATCGTGCTGGCAGCAAAACCGTAATTCCTCCGTAGATCACAAGTGGCGCCACTGCGGCATCTGCGCTGCCTGTATGCTTCGCAGGCTCAGCTTTCATGCGGCCGGTGTTGACGAGCCAAAAGAGAATTACATCTGGGAGGACTTGTCAGTCCCCAAGTTTGCTCGGGGAGCTGCCAAGGATTTTAACAAAATAACGGGGGCAATGGAGCAGTATGCCATCGCCGGCGCACTGCACCTTGATCATTTGGCTGATTTGGGCTCTTCACCCGCCTATCGGAAACGCATGAGCCGTCACGCGTGGCAATTGTCCGAAGTACTGGACATGTCGCATGCGGATGCGGAAGGCCAGCTCTTGGGCCTGCTTGAACGGCATGAACTTGAATGGAAGGCATTCATGAAAGATCTCGGACCCAAATCGTTCGTCGCTCGGTGGTTGGCCTGACAGCGATGAGTGAGGCCAATAATCAGCTCTCACTAGTGGAAGTAGGTGAGAGAATTCGGATCGCGCGTGAAAGTGCGGGCAAAACCCAGGCAGAGGCTGCAGAGGCAATCGGTGTGGCACGCACTACCCTAGTTGCGATGGAAAAGGGTACGCGGCGCGCAAAGATCGGGGAGCTGCAGAGGCTGGCAGGGTTCCTAGACACGAACACCAACGCGTTGCTCCGCAAGGAAGCGGTCCACGTCGAGCTAACGCCAAGATTTAGGAAGCTGACCGAAAACGAAGAGCCATCGGTTGCGAAAGCCGCCGACCTTTTGGCGCAACTCGTAAGGGCTGAGGTTGAGCTTGAGGCTCTGCTCGGTGTCGAATATGCGCGCAACCTGCCGCCTGAAAGACGCATCCTTGTTGGCGACGTTCGCCAACAGGCAGAACAACACGCTTTGGAACTTCGCCATTGGCTCGGTCTTGGGCTTGCGCCGATCGCAGATATAGTCACTCTGCTCGAGCTGCAGATGGGTGTCCGTGTTTACGCTCGACGCCTAGCGGCGAAAATCTCCGGCTTGTTCGCCTATGATGAAAAGGTGGGTGCCTGCATACTTTTAAATGCGAACCATCCAATCGATCGGCGCACTCAGACGGCCGCACATGAGCTTGGTCATTTAGTAGCTACGCGCGGAGACGCAGAGGTCTATGAGATCGACGAACTGGAGAGTTCGCGCGAGGAAAAATATGCCAATGCCTTCGCAAGGAGCTTCTTGACGCCGGCGCAGGCTGTTCGGCAGAAATTTGCTGAAGTTACGGCGGGTGCTACGAGCCTCACTCGCCGGCACGTGATCGTTCTTGCCCACTATTTCCATGTTTCGCGCGAAGCGCTTGTCCGGCGCCTTGAAGAGCTCCAACTTACGAAAAGAGGAACTTGGGATTGGTTCGTTCAGAACGGAAACATTACGGATGAGCAAGCACAGCAAGTGTTAGGTGACGTTTCGAGGAGTGATAGCCTGAAAGACGACGCGGCCAGACCAGTGTCGCTGAAGACAGGCCTGATGGCATATGAGGCGGCAAAGCGGGGGCTCCTTAGTGAGGGGCAAATTGCACGGCTCCTTCATATCGACCGGATCCAGGTGCGCGTTTTGCTAAGTGATATTGATGCCGAGGAAAGTGGGGCCAATGCGGCGACCTCAATTCTCCGGTGATCTTCCACCGAACCTAGTTGCTGACACCAGCGTCATTATTAATCTCAATGCCACTGGCGCTGCGCATGAGATCATTCGGTCACTGAATGTCAAGCTGAGTGCAAGTACGGTCGTGAGAGATGAGCTCATCCATGATCGGATTAGCGGGCGCAATGACGCCGACCTCGCTCAACGGCTGGTACAGGATGAATTGCTGCAGTTTGCTGAGTTTGACGAAAAGAGCGGGGCGATATTTGAAAGCCTGGTCAGTGGCACCGCGGAGACGACTCTGGATGACGGTGAGGCGGCGACATTGGCCCTCGCCGTATCGTCTCAGGGATTGGCAATCATTGATGAACGCAAAGCAATTCGCATCGCCACTCATCGCTTTCCAACTCTCCAGCTGCTCGCCACGGTGGACCTTTTGCGACTTGATCGCGTCCTTTTAGCGCTCGGAAACGAACGTCTCGCAAAGGCCGTGATAAGCGGCCTGAAGGATGCACGGATGGCAATCCCGGAGCGACACCATGGTTGGATTGCAGACCTTCTTGGTGACCAGATTGTCGAGTGCCGGAGCTTGCCAGCGGCACTGCGCCGAGCACCGGCCTGATCGCTTCCCAGCTTCCGTTTGCTCTCTTTGCGGTCTCAGACAGACAGTTGGGCATCGCGAAGCAAGAGATCGTCTTCGACCATCGCGGAGAAAACGCCGAATCTTCAAGCTCTTCGGCCCGGAGCCGAGGCTGTGACTGCAGGGTTGTGGTTCGACTTCTTTCAAGACCAACTTCAAGGGTTAGTATCTGGAATCACGAAAGCCGGCCGTCCTCGCCTGCGTACCGGACCCTCGGGGTGGCTCGCCAACGCCCGGGTCGGTAGACGCGCGGTCGATACCGACTTGCACTCGAGGAGGGTCTTTCCGACACCGTGCTCGTAGAGCGCCGAAATCGCGGCATCGAGGTCCGCTCCAGACGCTAGGCCAAGACCGTTATGCGTGGCATAGTCCAGGATCTCGTTGCGGCTACGCGCAATACCCTCTGCCAGGTAGTTGGCAAGCCGAGGCGTGAGCTGCTGCCGCCAATCGAACAGGATGCGCAAGGTGCGCGCAAGCGTGCCGATGTAGTGGGGGTTGGCCTCGAGATTGATATCGACGATGCCATGCTCGATGCTCGCCCAGAATCGCTCGGACCGGGTGATCTCCAGCGTGCGGCAGTGGAACAGGACTGCATCACAATCGAAGAACGTGGTTTTGACTAGGTCAGTCAGCGAGTGGACCGCGACGTAGTCATTGCTGGCCGCCCATGTCGTCTGCAAGGCCCAGACGTCAAAGTCGAAGCGGCCATACTTCAAGCGATACCCGCCGAACCGATTACGCTCACCGCCCAATTGCCCGAGCAGCGCCGCCAATGCTCCAGGGACGGCGTCAACCACGACATCGACATCCGACCTGAAGGAATTGCGGCCGTCGCGGGCGAAATCGCGTGGCAGGCCGCCGAAGATCGCACAATCCCCGACCGGACTCAGACGGTCGATAAGATCGCCGATATCGTGCCCTTGCGGCCCTCGGATGAAGTCGGCAATGTCCGAGCTGAGACCGTGGTCCAGCATATGCTGCGATGTGGTCATGCCGCGCCCCGTGCCCGCAGATCTTTCAGCAGCGAGATCGCGAAGCCGTCCGTCATGCCCGACACCATGTCCGTCATCAGCTGCAGTTCACGATAGCGGATAGGCATGCGGTTGTCCGAAGCCTCAGCGACGCGGCGGTAATTCTCCGAAATTCGGGAATAGACATAGCTGTGAAGGGGCGATGTTCGCTTCGAGGCGATATCCAGCGGATCTTTCCGGTTGGTGATGGCTGCCCAGAAGATGTCCATGAGTCCGTGAATCGTCTGATGGCCCGTCAGTTCAACCTCAAGCACCTGGCGGTGCGGGTAGATGTGCTTGCCGGCGAATTCCTTGAGCAAACGCCATAGGCGTGCCGCTTTGGACACTGCCATCAGTTCCTTGTCGAACGTGCCGGCCATAATTGCGTCCAGGTTTGTCACGAACGCATCTGTCGCTGCGACGATCATCACACCAATCGCGTTGACCCGAAACATCTGCATTGTGATGTCGTCAAGCTCTGCCGCCGACAGGGATTTCTCACGGAATTCTTGGTGCTGCTCCTTGGCCTTCTCGACTACCTTGAGAACGGCCTCGTCCTCCTCTGCCTTGTGCGTCAGGTAGCCGACGAGACGGTCGAAATTGATGAGCCCCTTCTTCGCGGCATCTTCAACATCGACGACGGAGTAGGCGATGTCGTCACAGGCTTCCATGACGAAGGTAAGCGGGTGCCGAATACCTTCAGCAAGCCCGGTTTCAGCCCAGACTTCCCTGGCGATGTTGGCTTCTGACTGGAAGAAGTTGAACTTCTTGCGAGCCAGCACCGACTTGTTCACCTTATCTGAAGGACTGGGGTATTTCATTAGAGCCGCGAGGAACGCGTAGCTCATGTTGAGTCCGAAGTCATCGTTGACGATCTGCAGCCGGGTTAGCAGCCTGAATGCTTGAGCGTTTCCTTCGAACCGAAGGAAATCTTCGCGCAATGCGGCACCATCCAGCCCTTCAAAGATCTCTGGTCCCTTGGACTTCACCCAAGATTGGATCGCATCCTCACCTTGGTGACCAAAGGGCGGATTGCCCAGGTCGTGGGCCAGCCCGATCGCTTCTAGCAGGGCAGGGACATTACGCCCGGCATTTACGGCTTCGGGCAAATTCAACTTGTCGGGATAGACGTGGACCAGCGCGGTACCGAAGCTGCGTGCCATGTTAGCTACTTCATGGCTATGGGTCAGGCGCGTCCGCACGCTGTCATGGGGGTCCAGTGGAAAAACCTGCGTTTTGTCCTGCATGCGTCGAACAGGTGTCGAGAACAGAATGCGGTCATGATCGCGCTCCAGCTCGGTCCGGTGTTCGGCGGTTTTGGCGGAGCGCTCGGCGGCCTTGCCCTTGGCCTTATCCTTGCGCCGTTGCGCATTGAGCAACTTTTCCCAATTTAGGTCAGCCAATGTCCGTCGCCCCCCGTCTTCGCTCCGGTATCGGCTCGGTGCTACGATTCGTCAATTGGCAGAACCTTGTTGCTGGAAAAACCACGCTAACAATGATCAAGCACAAACCATCATTGGCTCTCCAGCCAATTGGCGCGTCAAGTCCTATCAGTGATGTTCTTTATTTGTTCTAAATCAGAATAATCGTAGGGTCAACGGTACCCGCCGCGCTTAGCCCATTAGTCGACTTCTTCCGCGATGTGGCCTGTCATGTTCTGGCATCGAAAGTCTGGTGGGGAATCGCAAATGGGTGATGACTCCGATAGGGTCGTCAGACGAATGGCGGCTTCTTGCTGCTGAGCCGAAAGCCGACTTCCACATGGCCCGACAGTGCCGCAATACTGATCCTTCGATACGCGAATGACTTCTGGGGCAGAGAGCAAAGACGGTGCTTTCGGGCTCGATGTTCGCGTTATGTGCTTAGAAAGTCGCATAAAGGGCAGTGTGGAACTTCAGTGCTGCCTCGGCTGCCCTGCGCGCTCGACGTTTTGGTCGATCTGTCATCGCCGAACTACAGCGGGGGCGGCCCCGTCCATAGCGTGCTGTCTTGCGATTGGTCGAGCTCGCCAAGAACATGCGAAGGGAGTACAAGACCGGGATGCGCGAGGGGAGCGTTGCTTCACGAGCCATGCTCGCCTGGCTGACGCGCGATCGCTTGCCGGAGAAAGCGTCGCAGGAGCGACGCGTCAGGGAGCATTCCCGGCGCTGACCATGCCGCGGATCGCCTTCACGCTAGAAACCGCGTTTCAGGGGCACATTGGCACCATAGGGTCAGACCCCAAGCCTGGTTACGCGTCAGGACCTCGTATCTATTTCACCCACTTGCGTACGCGGTGCACGATCTCTGATGTTGAGATCCCGTAGCGGTCGTGAAGTGTCGGTAGCGCGCCGGCGTCGAGAAATTCGTCGGGCAGTGCGATCTGGCGGAAGACAGGGGTCACGCCCTCGCGCATCAGCAGGCCAGCGACACCTTCGCCCAACCCGCCGATCATCGTGTGGTTCTCCGCAACGACCACCATCCGTCCAGCCCGGCGCGCGGCGGCAAGGATTGCGTCCGTATCGAGCGGCTTGATGGTCGGCACGTGCAGCACCGCGCAGTCGATGCGGTTCGCTTCAAGCGCCTTCGCGGCCTCCAGCACGCGCATGGTCATCAGCCCGCTGGAAATGAACAGCACATCCGCACCGTCGCGCAGCAGCCGCGCCTTGCCGATCTGGAATGTGTAATCATATTCGTCGAGCACGACGGGGACCTTGCCCCGCAACAGCCGCATGTAGACCGGCCCCTTGTAGTCCGCGATCGCCTCCGTGGCCTGTTCGATGTCGAGCGCGTCGCATGGATCGATGATCGTCAGGTTCGGCATGCCGCGGAAAATCGCGATGTCTTCCGTCGCCTGGTGGCTGGGGCCGTAGCCGGTGGTCAATCCCGGTAGCTGCGCGATCGGGCCTGCGGCCCCAGCCTTGACCGTCACTGCGCGCGGCAGCCAGAGCGAAATAGGTCGGGACGAGGAGATGGTCGCCAATCGGCCGAACTAGGAGATGGTCGAAATGAAGTAGGAGCTGGCTTGACAATCATCGCCCCATACAAGTGTAGCTCGGCCTTTGATCCGAAACAGCAATTCCTGTAATTCCCAAGCGCGGTCCGGATCATCGAGGACCGCAAGGGACCGGGTGTCGCCGATTTCCGTGATGAATTGCAATGCTGTGGCGAGATCCTCATGGAGGTCAGGCCCGAGCGCCTCGTCCCTCTGCCACATCCAGGCTTCCGGTCCACCACAATCCTCAGGCGGACAGTTGCCGTCGCCGCCCGTACACGCCGGATAGTGAGCTCCGGGTTTGACAGGCCGGCGCTGCTCTAGCCGGACCTCGTGCTCCCAAGGGAAGTTGAGGTCGTACTCGTACAGGAACCGGCTGCCGTTACGCAGTTGCGTGCGGCCAACCATGCTTCATCGGAGTATGACGCGGCGGTAGCCGGTTTTCGGTTGTGCAATAGGTTTGGCAAAATTGAGCAGCAGTGAAATCGTTAGCGAAGAATCGTGCCCTTCGTAGCGTCTAAACCTAAACAACACATGACATTTCGACGTTTGAAATCGGGAAGTAAAAGCGACAATCGTGGCGGGGAACGTTAAACAGGTTGGCGATCGGGTCGTGTACGGAAACGAAAGGCTGAAGATGTCGCGCTGACTTGAAGCGCTTCATGATCCTCTCCCGCCGCGGGCCGGGTTGATGAGAGTTCTCCGCCCGATTGTTCGGGCCCTGTGCGAGCGATGCTCGACGCTTGGCATGATCTCCCGCTTCGCCGCACCGTAGGATCGAAGCTTGTCGGTGATCATCACACGCGGCGAACGGCCTTGGCCTTCAGAAGCTTTCGCATCAAGCGCTTTGCCGCCTTGACATTGCGACGGCTTTGCACCGACACGTCGAGAACAAACCCGTCCTGATCAACGGCGCGCCAAAGCCAGTGTTTCTTTCCACCGATGGTGATGGCAACTTCATCGAGATGCCATGTGTCGCCGAGCTTGCCGGCCGATCACTTCCGGATATCATTTGGCAAAGTGTCTGCCAAATTTTTCAGCCCAAAGTCGCACGGTCTCTGGCGAGAGACGATGACGCCACGAGCTGCCGGCATATCCTCGACCATCCGCAGGCTGAGCGGAAACCGGAAATAGAGCCAAACGGCACGGGCAATCACCTGCGCCGGAAATCGGTGGCGACGATAATCACGGGAAAATCTGGTCATGCCGCCAGATCCCACATTTTGATCGATGCCCGGTTAACGTTACGGTGCCCGTCAGCTTGTCGTAAGCCAACCCGCCTAGCATGGGTCATCCAGATGACACTGAAGGTTAAGCGCCCGTCTCGCGTATCCCGTCCCTTGGCGATCAGAAACTCCACTACAGGTGAACGGCTATGGGAATTTGCATCTCCAAATCCTCCGGATCGACTCGACATGCCACATATGACACGGAAGAGTCGCAAGGCAGACAGGCGCCCTCCCGGAGCCGGCACCCTTGACGGAAGCAGAGGAGGGATTCTCCGCAGAATCTCGACTCGATGAGCCGCTGCGCGGATTGGCGCAGGACTTTGACGATACAGTTTGATGCGAGGCTAGTGTGGACCAGCGAAAAATTACATCCCGTGTAACAGCTTTGCCGCAGGTGCAGGACGCCGGCTTGGAAGAGGGGCAAGCGGTCCAGGCCCGGCAGGTGGGCTTTGAGCAGCACCTTGCCGAGGCCCGGAGGCTGTTCGATCAAGCTGACGAGTCGCCAACCAATCCAGAGGAGCTTCTGCGACTGGAACAGGGGTTCCGCGAAGTGCTTCAGCGACGGCAGGATGATCAAGTGGCCGAGGCGCTCCGGCCGCTGTTCGATGATCGAGTTGACGAGCCGCCAGCCAATCCAGAGGAGCTTCTGCGACTGGAACAGGGGTTCCGCGAAGTGCTTCAGCGACGGCAGGATGATCAAGCCGTCTCGTCTTTTTTCAGCGACCCAGGGATGCCCGCTGGACCGGGTGACCACAACAGCATCGTGACGGACGCTTTCGCAGCGGCCGGCTCTGGGCACGCCGGAGTTGAGGCCGCCGCCCCGCCAGTCTTGGCTGCCAGCCAACAGCAGATCCGGCCCTCGCCGGATGCGCTTGACCAGGGCAACCACCTGCCACCCCAGGGGGGCATCATCAACAATGAACATTCGACGGCGCCGTTGCGGCCAGCGAAGAGGCAGAGGGCCGTGGATAGGCCGCAAGCCGTCGCCATTCAGCAGCAGCTGAGCGAAATCGGCAATTCAGGCGGCCGCGTGCCGATACAGCCCCCCACGCAGCAGTTGGGTGAATTGCCATTGCAAGGGGTACCGGTTCAAGGGACAGGGTCCGAACACATCGGAAGGCTGCATGCGGTGGCCGCGCCCTCAGCAAGGTCCGAGGCGCCCCCGGCTGCGATCGAGGACTCCATAAACGTTTCGTTCGCCGTCCCCAAAGACTTTTCCCATGGGACTCAACGCGTCCCAGACGCGATGCTCCCTTTCTTGGACCGCCCTGGCCCCTTGCCGGATGCTGGCCAAGCGCGGCAAGCGGGCTTTGAGCAGCACGTGGCCGAGCCGCGCCGAGCCGACCCGGTTGCGAGTGGCGCCCGTGCTTCCCGCTATCACCATCTGTCCGACGAACACCGGGACCTTATTGATAGAGCGATCGCCCACTCCCAGGAAAAATATAGCGAGACCACGGCCCGAAAATACACGTTTGCACTTAGCCGGTTGGCGAATGATCTCAGCGCTCGTGGCCAAGCAATCGATCTAAGAAATCACAAATCCCTGGTCGATCACGTCGGTGCTTTCTTTCCGAAAGACGTTGATATGAAGAGCGCTTTGAAGGCCCTGCGTGCGTATCATGAGCCGGGCTATTCAGCGACTGCTGGCGGCCCTGCTGCCAGCTATCCCCATCTGTCCGCCGAACACCGGGACGTTATTGACAAGGCGATCGACCGCGCTGCGGCTCAGCAAAACCAGAGCGCGGACACGCTGCGAATATACTCGAATGCGCTTCGCCGATTGGCGAATGATCTCGGCGCTCGTGGCCAAGCGACTGATCTAAAAAATCACCAATCCCTGGTCGATCACCTCGATACTTTCTTTCCGAATGACCAGAACATTAAAACGGCGTTGAACGTCCTACGTGCGTATCATGATCCGGGCAATGCAGCGACTGGCTGGTGGCCAGCGGCGGTGCCGTCAAAGGCAGATGCGCGTATCCTGGAAAAATTAAGCAGTGACAGCGGGTTGGCCTTAAGCACCCGTGTCGTCTATGGTCGTCTTCTTCGCAGATTTTCTGAGGAGCTCGAGAGTCGGGGCCAGACGATCTCTGGGCTGGATCACAATTCGCGGACCGAACTCGCCGAGGCGTTGTTTCCAGGCAACAAGAAACTCCGCTTGGCGCTGCAGCGGGTTCACAATGCGGAGGTTCCCGAGGCCTTGCGGCCGCTGTTCGATAATCGAGCTGACAAGCCGCCAACCAATCCAGAGGAGCTTCTGCGACTGGAACAGGGGTTCCGCGAAGTGCTTCAGCAGCGGCAGGGTGATCAAGCCGCCTCGTCTTTGTTCGGCAACCCAGGGATGCCCGCTGGACCGGAGGATCCTAACAGAAGCGTGTCGGACGCTTTCGCAAGCTCTGGGCACGCCGGAGTTGAGGCCGCCGCCCCGCCAGTCTTGGCTGCCAGCCAACAGCAGATCCGGCCCTGGCCGGATGCGTTTGACCAAGGCAACCACCTGCCACCCGAGCGGGTGATCATCAACAATGAACATGACACAGCGCTGTTGCGGCCAGCGGAGAGGCAGAGGGCCCTGAATACGCCGCAAGCCGCCGCCATTCAGCAGCCGCTGAGCGAAATCGGCAATTCAGGCGGCCGCGTGCCGATGCAGCCCCCCACGCAGCAGTTGGGTGAATTGCCATTGGAAGGGGTACCGGTTCAACGGACAGGGTCCGAACACATCGGAAGGCTGCATGCGGAGGCCGCGCCCTCCGCAAGGGCTGAGGCACCCCCCGCTGCCATCGAGAACTCCATAAACGTCTCATTCGCCGTCCCCAAAGGCTTCTCCCATGGGACTCAACGCGTCCCAGACGCGATGCTCCCTTTCTTGGACCGCCCTGGCCCCTTGCCGGATGCTGGCCAAGCGCGGCAAGCGGGCTTTGAGCAGCACGTGGCCGAGCCGCGCCGAGCCGAACCTGTCGCGAGTGGCGCCCGTGCCACCGGCTATCGCCATTTGTCCGACGAACACCGCGACCTTATCGATAAGGCGATCGCCCACGCCGCGGCTCAGCAAAAATATAGCGAGAGCACGGTCCTAAAATACAGGTATGCACTTCGCCGATTGGCAAATGATCTCGGCGCTCGTGGCCAAGCGACTGATCTAAAAAATCACCAATCCCTGGTCGATCACCTCGATGCTTTCTTTCCGAAAAACGATGATATGAAGAGGGCGTTGAACGTCCTGCGTGCCTATCATGAGCCGGGCTATTCAGCGACTGTTGGTGCCCCGGCTAACCGCTATCCCCACTTGTCCGACGAACACCGGGACGTGATTGATAAGGCGATCGCCCATGCTGAGGCTCAGCAACACCATAGGGCGCCGACGCTCCGAATATACTCGAATGCGCTTCGCCGATTGGCGAATGATCTCGGTGCTCGTGGCCAAGCGACTGATCTAAAAAATCACCAATCCCTGGTCGATCACCTCAATACCTTCTTTCCGAAAGACACTGACATAAGGGATATAAGGCCGGCGTTGAACGTCCTGCGTGCGTATCATGAGCCGGGCTATTCAGCGACTGGCCGGTGGCCAGTGACGGTGCCTTCAAAGGCAGATGCGCATGTCTTGGAACAAGTGACCAGTGACAGCAGCTTGGCCCCAAGCACCCGTGTTGTCTATGGTCATAGTCTTCGCAGATTTTCTGAGGCGCTTGACAGGCGGGGCCGGACGATCTCTGGGCTGGATCATGATTCGCGGATCGAATTCGCCGAGGTGTTGTTTCCAGGCAACCATTATCTCCGCTGGGCGCTTGAACGGGTTCGCGATGCGAAGCCTGCGTCAGACAGGATCGTGGCGGACGCTTTGGCAGCGGCCGGCTCTGGGCACGCCGGAGTTGAGGCCGCCGCCCCGCCAGTCTTGGCTGCCAGCCAACAGCAGATCCGGCCCTGGCCGGATGCGCTTGACCAGGGCAACCTCCTGCCACCCGAGCGGTTCATCATCAACAATGAACATTCGACGGCGCCGTTGCGGCCGGCGGAGAGGCAGAGGGCCCTGAATACGCCGCAAGCCGCCGCCATTCAGCAGCAGCCGAGCGAAATCGGCAATTCAGGCGGCCGCATGCCGATGCAGCCCCCCATGCGGCAATTGGGTGAATTGCCATTGCAAGGGGTACCGGTTCAAGGGACAGGGTCCGAACACATCGGAAGGCTGCATGCGGGGGCCGCGCCCTCAGCAAGGTCCGAGGCGCCCCCGGCTGCGATCGAGGACTCCATAAATGTTTCGTTCGCCGTGCCCAAAGGCTTCTCCCATGGGACTCAACGCGTCCCAGAGGCGATGCTCTCTTCCTTGTACCATTATGGCCTCTTGCCGGACGCGGACAAGCCGGAATGGAACTACGAGATTAAAGGCCACGGCTACACCGCCCGGAGGCCAGAGGAGGGCAACGACGTTTGGCTCCTCCATCGCGGAGCGATAAGGGAAGCTGGAGCGGCAGCAGTACCGGCAAGGGCTCCGGGACCCGCCTTGCCAGCGACCGCCAGGCTCTCAGACACCCATCTCGGGGTTCCGTTGGTCGATCTGACCACCTCCTCCGATGCACACATCGAAGCCCTTCCGTCAGGCTCGTCCAATCTCCCCCGGGGGGCGGTGCTCGGGGCCACCCAACTGCTGGGCGACGAACATATCCAGAGGGATTACGAATTCCTCGAGCAGCAGCTGCAGCAGGCCGATCCAGCGCTCGCCGCCCGGACGCGGCTGGTCGATCCGTCGGTCTCCCATCTGCTGCGCCACATGGAGCAGCAAGACGCGCGAGGCACATTGCAGTCGATTTATAATCGAAACGCCGGCCCATCCGACTTCCTGTTCGTGCCAGTGAACGATGGGGTGGGTATTGACCGCGGCACCCATTGGTCGCTGCTCCTCGTAGATCGCCGCGATCCGGAAAGAGCGGTCGCCTATCACTACGACTCCATCCAGCAAAATGAACAGCGATACAACGACGCGCCTGCACGAAAGCTCGCTACAAGACTGGACGCGACCCTGGTAACACCCGACATGGCGCAGCAGAAAAACGCTGTTGACTGCGGCGTCTTCGTGGTGGACGGCACGCGCGAGCTGGTTCGTCGATTGGCGAACGAAGAGCGGCCAGACCAGCAGCTGCCGCTGCACCTCAACTACCTCGTCGCCGATCGGCAGGCGCTGCAAAACCGACTGAGAGAGGGGCGCTTGCCGCACGAGCTTGCCGCAAGCCCTGCCGAAGCTTTGGCAGCACCCGGGTCGCAGGTGCAACACGCCGCCTTGCAAGAGCAGCAAGCCAGACAGGTCGCGCCAGCGCCGTTGGAACGGCACTTGGGCAAGACGCGCGAGGCCGAGGACAAGCTGACGAGTACACTGGACAGGAGCAACCGCGTGAACAGCGGGGGCGTCGTCATCAACACTGAACGTTACACAGCGCCGTTGAGACCGGCGAAAAGGCAGAGGACTGACAATTCGCAAAGCCTCGCCATCGGGCGGCAGCCGAGCGAAGCAAACACAACGTCCATCGGCCAAGCCTCCGATCAAGCCCGAGCGGACCTAATGGCTTCCTCCAGAAGCAGAGAGCGCTCCGACGCGGGACGTTGAGCTCGATGGCTGGGATGAACCAGAACAGCTCTTTGCCGACGGAGAGGCTGATGCGATCTCCGGCCCGGTAGCTCTCGCCGTAATTGATCAGGCTGGCACTGTTGGAAGGCGATGTAGGCCTGGAACTCGCCGATTGGGGGTCAGGAACTTGCGCATGTTCGGCTAGCCTGTGTCGAGACTTTCCGCGTCGAGCTGCAGCTCGGCGATTTCGTCACAGATGCCATTTGATCCTGCGCAAGGTTGCAAGCAGGTCCTGTCCGGTCTGCTCGTCGTGGTTGTCGAGCCCTTGCACGAACTGGCGAAAAACCGTGATGCGCATGGTGATATGGAACCAGTCGAGGACATGCTCGCGCCGGTGCGATCATTTCCGCGAGCGAGCGGACTTCTTCCCCCCGTCGGTGATTAAGGTAATATCCTGATTGGCCCGGACGCCCTGCTTCTTGAGATGGTCGAGAATGCGCCGTTGCAGCTCGCGATCATAGCCGTGGACGAAACCGATGTAGCGCGGAGCGCCGTCTTCAGGCAGCGAGCGGCCTACGATCAGCTCGAATTTTCTTCCGGTCGTCACGGTGGCGGATGTACTCGGGAACCGGGCAGGTTCATCCAGTCGCGCGGGCTGCCGTACATTGCGCGCTTGAGGGTCTTGAGGCGGTTGATCTGACCTTCGGCCTGTCCGTTGCTCCAGGGCAGCTCGATGGCGTTGTTGTCGGAATGATGTCGGAGTCGATTGCATCGTCGATCTAGGGGGCCAGTGTTTCCGACCTCCTGCTCCGAAGGATACCGTTGAAGCGCATTGCCAAGGCGTCGCATCTCGGCGAATGCGTCAGATCCCTGCTTCAGGGCATCGACTTTCCTTGCTTGTCGAGGCGTCAGCAGGCCTCTTGGCTTTATGTACAGCGCCGCGGCAACAACTGGCGAAATCGCGTGGCCGGTATCCGGATCTCGAACGGGTCCCGAGCTGATCGCCATCGAAGGAACATCATCGGCGCGCACTCTTTCGGCCCGCCGCCAAGCTCCCAGCAGTCGCTCCAGATTGGAGAAGCTGCCGGTGTAGCCGCGCTGCTTGACATCATGAAAAAGATGCCGTCCGCAGCGGTTCCCTTACTTCCAGCATTGGGCAAGGAACGTTTCAAAGCACCATGGTGATGTGGGGTTCAATGCTGCTCGCCGCCTATCTGGTAGGATAGACCCTCCTGGCGTAAGGACTATGCGCGAGACGGGCACGCCGGCGATGTGTCGCAGCGTCGACAATAGCGTCCTCGGACAGGATGGGTCTTCCTGAAGCACGTCCACTAAGGCTCATCTGTTCCTCGATTGCCGTACGAAGATTCTGGACCAGATGAAACCGGTCGGCCACCTGGTGAGCCTGCGGTGCGCCTTCACGGACGGCCTGCGCATACAGGCGGCAGCGGTCTCGGCTGACGACCTCGACGGAGGGATGATTCCGCAGCCACCTGGCTGCGCTATCGACACTCCGATCATGGCCTAATCGGCCCTGCGATTTTGGCCAAGTTGTGGAACGTTGCCGGAACGGATTGACCGGTATGGCGTCGGCGCTTGAGAATTCACTCTTGGAAGAGGGAGTGGATGTATGGGTTTGCGCGTTTCGCTCGAGGTGTTGACCGGGGCGTGGAGCCTCTCTTTTGCCGACATCGACTTTTTGAAGGTCAAGGCGGCCGGGTCGAGGCTTGGACTGGCGGTTCAACTGAAGTTCTTCGCCGCGAACGGATATTTCACCACCGCGGCGGCTGAGGCCCCCGATGACGCGGTTTCGTATCTGGCCGAGCAGCTTGGCGTCAGCAAGGCAGATCTCTGCCGGTATGATTTTTCGGGGCGTTCAGGGCGGCGCCATTGCGCCGAGATTTAGCGCCATCTTGGTTTCCGCCGGATGAAGCGGGCGGATCGAGCCGCACTTGCGAGCCGGATAGCGACGGAGCTTTGCCCTGGGGGAGCATCGGTCGCAGCGATGATGGAGGCTGTTTTTCTGTTGTGCCGGGATCGCAAGATTTTCGGTCCGTCGCGCAAGGAGATGGAGCGGATAGTGCGCTCCGAGCGGCAACGCTTTCTGGAATCCTTTCTTGGCGGTGTTGCGGATCGGCTTCGCCCGGAAACGGTCGCGCTGATGCAAACATCGCTGGCCGATCCAGATAGCCCGACCGGGTTCCATACGATCAAAGGAGATGCGGGTGCAGCCACGCTGGACAACATGCTTGCCCTGGCTGATCGGCTTGCCTTCATCAAGAAGCTGGATTTACCGCGGGATCTTCTATCCGCTGCCGGCAAGACCTGGATCGATCAGATCGTTCGGCGGGTCGGCGCCGAAAAAGCGTCGGAGATGCGCCGCCACGCCCCGAGGCGGCAACTGGGGCCTCCATACCGTTTTCCTGACGATGCGGGAAACACAGATCAGCGACGGCATGATCGACCTGCTGGTGGAGACCATCCACAAGATCGGGGTGCGTTCGAAGCGCAAGGTGGTGGGCGGCATCGCGCGTGACATCGAGAAGGTTTACGGCAAGGAGCGGCTGCTGGTCGATATCGTGGGTGCCGCGATCGAGGCGCCGGGTGGCCGGGTCTGCGATGTGATCTTTCCGGTAGCGGGCAAGGAGAAGCTTGCGGCGATCGTCAAGGAGCATCGGGCGAAGGGCACGCTCGAACGGCGCATCTACCAGGTTATGCGTGGATCCTATGCCGGTCACTATCGAAGAATCCTGCCGAAGCTTCTTTCGGTTCTGGAGTTTCGTTCGAACAATGCCGTGCATCGGCCCGTGCTTGGGGCGTTGGACTGGATCAGGCGGGCCTTCGAAACCGGTTGCCGCGTGGTGCCGCGGAACGGGGTGCCGATCGAAGGCGTCATTCCGCCGAAATGCCGCGGCGCGATCATCGGCAAGGACGGACGCATCAACCGGATCAGCTATGAACTGTGCGTGCTCAGTCAGTTGCGCGACCGCATCCGGGCCAAGGAAATCTGGGTGGTCGGGGCGGACCACTATCGCAATCCGGACGACGATCTGCCCAAGGATTTCGAGAGCCGACGGGCGGCCTACTACAACGCGCTCAACCTGACGTCGGATGCGCGAGCTTTCACGCGCAAAATCCAGGCCGAGCTTGAGCGGGAATTGCGGCTGCTGAATGCCGAACTCCCCCGCAACGACAAGGCACGCATTCTCTGGCGCGGCGAGAACCGCATCTCGATCACGCCGTTCCAGCCGCTGCCGGAACCGCAAGGCCTACGATCGGTCAAGGCCGAGATCGGCCGGCGTTGGCCGATGACGGAACTGCTGGATGTGTTGAAGGAGACGGCGCTCGACACCGGCTTTCTGGACGCCTTTGAAACGTCGGCTTCCCGTGTGGCGCTTTCGCGCGGTGCGCTCGACCGGCGTCTGATCCTGTGTCTTTACGGGCTGGGCACGAATGCCGGCCTGAAGCGCGTGGCGGCCGGATGCCCGGATGTCAGCTACGAGGAACTGCTTCATGTTGGCCGGCGCTTCATCCATCGGGATGCGCTGGAGGCGGCCTGCGGACGTGTTGCCAATGCGACGCTGGCAATCCGCAACACCGCCATCTGGGGCGAAGCCGGCACGGCTTGTGCCTCGGATTCCAAGAAATTCGGCGCCTGGGACGGCAACCTTATGACCGAATGGCATGTCCGCTATGGCGGTCGCGGCGTGATGATCTACTGGCACGTCGAAAAGGGTTCAACCTGCGTCTTCTCGCAACTCAAGCGGTGCTCGTCCTCGGAAGTTGCTTCGATGATCAAGGGCGTGCTTCGGCATTGCACCGACATGGAGATCCAGCGGCAGTATGTCGACAGCCACGGCCAGAGCTCGATCGGCTTTGCCTTCTGCCATCTGCTCGGGTTTGAACTGGCGCCACGCCTTAAGGCGATCGCCCGGCAGACGCTGGCGCTGCCGCATCCAGGCCTGCGCGCTTGCCCAATCTGCTTCCCATTCTTTCCAGCGTCATCAACTGGGAGGAGATCGAGCAGAATGCACAGCGGGTTAGCCGATCCCGAAGCGATCCTGCGCCGCTTCGCCCGCGCCGAGGTGATGCACCCGACCTATAAGGCACTCGCCGAACTCGGCCGGGCGATCAAGACGATCTTCCTTTGCCGGTATTTGCGCCACGAGAAATTCCGCCGCGAAATCCACGAAGGCTTGAATGTGATCGAGAACTGGAACAGCGCCAACAGCTTCGTCTTCTTCGGCAAGGGTGGCGAGATCGCCTCGAACCGGCTCGATGAGCAGGAGATATCGGTGCTGGCCCTGCATCTGCTGCAGGCGTCGCTTGTCTATGTGAACACGCGCATGATGCAGTCGGTGTTGAGCGAGCCGAAATGGTCGGCGCGGCTAACGCCGGAGGATTATCGCGGCCTGACGCCGCTGATACGGGCACGTCAATCCTTATGGCCGCTTCAACCTCGACCTGAACAGCAGGATCGATTTTGAGCAGAAACAAGCGGCGTGAAGCATCGAAGGGAATGGTAGAAATGCCTGTATCGAAGAAGCCCCGAAAGAAGGCAGTGGCGAAATCCAAGAAGCCGGAAAATGACAATGCTCTGCCTCCGATGCCGGACCGGCGCGGCATGGAGGGGTTCATGGCAGGTCTTTTCGGCGGAGGGCGTGGGAGCGACCCGACGGACGCTGCGCAAGACATCATGTATGAGGCTTGGGAAGCAACCAGTCGCAGCAAGCGTATTACGCTGGCCCGGAAAGCGCTTAAAGTCTCGCCGTTGTGCGCCGACGCCTATGTGCTGTTGGCCGAAGAAGAGGCGGGGTCTGTCGAGGAAGTGCTGGACTATTACCAGAAGGGCGTCGCGGCGGGTGAAGAGGCGCTGGGCCCTGACGGGTTTGAGGAATATGCCGGTCGCTTCTGGGGTTTTCTCGAGACGCGCCCCTACATGCGGGCGCGGGCAGGTCTTGCCGCGGTACTCTGGCGGCTTGGTCAGCACCAGGAGGCCATCGACCATTATCAGTCAATGCTCAAGCTCAATCCGAATGACAATCAGGGCATCCGCTACGTGCTGGCCGGGCATTTGCTGGCGCGCGACGATATCAAGGCCCTGAGGAAGCTTCTCAAACAGCACGAAGACGATGGCGCTGCTGCATGGCTCTACACGCGGGCACTTCTTGCCTTTCGTGAAAACGATCCGGGCGCCGGCAAGCTTGCCGAGGAGGCCTGGCTCGCGCACAGCCATGTGCCTGGCGTCCTTTCCGGCAAGCAGCCTTTGGTTGCTTCCATCGACGGCTATATCACTTTGGGGGGGGAGGATGAGGCAGCTGACTACGTCGACGAAAACGGCCAGGCCTGGCAGGCCACGCCCGGTGCAGTCGCGTGGCTGGCGGAGGTTACCAGAAAGCTGAAACCACGACGACGGCGTAACTGACCACCGGAACCGATGGGCGTGTTCTAATTTGGGTATACCCGGCCTGAACACCCCCCATGAACACGTCGCAACCGGAAAGCCTGTATATTTTGGGCTCAATCTTCGTTAATGAACAGAGCATCGCGCCGGCACACCCAAAATGAACAGTTGCATGACCCGCATCGGATACGCCCGCACCTCCACCACTGACCAGAACCTCGCCGCGCAGATCGTCGCGCTCAAGGCCGCCGGCTGCGAGGTCATTCGCGAGGAGCAGAAGAGCGGCTCTACCCTGGAAGGCCGTCCGCAACTCAACACCATTCTCGACTTCATTCATGCTGGCGAGACGCTTGTCGTCACCCGGATTGACCGCCTGGCCAGATCGCTGCGCGACCTGCAGATGATCGTGGACAAGCTCAAGACGAAGGGCGCGCATCTCTCCGCGACAGAACAACCTGTCGATACGTCGACCGCCGCCGGTAAGGCCTTCTTTGACATGCTTGGTGTCTTTGCCGAGTTCGAGACCAATCTGCGGCGCGAGCGCCAGGCGGAGGGAATCGCTGCCGCCAAGAAGCGCGGCACATACAAGGGCCGGCCGCCGAAAATCGACCGCGACACGATCCAGCAAAGGCTTAAACAGGGTCAGGGCCCAACACAAATCGCCCGCGATCTCGGCGTCTCACGCGGTACTGTCTATCAGGTGAGGAAGGGCAAATGACGAAGGGCAGGCTCATAACCCGTCTGACGCCAGCGACATGCGAAGAGATCCAGACCCGCATGCTCGAAGTCTGCCAGAAGATCGCTGAGGACCACGGCCTGGTCATCGAGGGCGCCGGATGGCGCGGCACGGATACCGGCTTCTTCTTCGAGCCCGTGTTCCGCGTCAGCATTCCCGCTTCCGACGGCACCGCATTCAATCTCGAAAAAGACAGGTTCGAGTTCTTGGCAGAGCACTTCGGATTGGCCCCTTCGGACTTCGGACGCGAGTTCCGCACCGGAAGCGAGCGATTCCGGATCACCGGCATCGATCCAAAGCGGCCACGCTACCCGATCTCCGCTGAGCGAATTCCCGACCGCAGAGGGTTCAAATTTGCCGCCGAAAACGTCGAGCAGATGCAAGCTCCCACCCCGTCGTTGTCCGCGCCGCAGCGCGGCGCACAGCCCAGCTCGTCGCAGGAGCTTCCCGCAACCCCAGCTACGCCGAGCTCGGGAGCTTGGGATGGGGACAGGCTTAGGGAGCAGACACAACAACCCGAGTCATCATCGTCAGCCGACGCTGCGGCGTCAAACATGTACGACCGCCTTGACCCAGTGCTTGATCCGAATGCGCTCACAGTGGCTAAGTTGAGCAGCGATGCGCAATCTGTGCTGGCGCCTGGCGTTGCTAGACCGCCTTCGTTCGTTGGGCCAGCAGGCCCCCCCGACCTACAGGACATCGGACCTATCGTCGGCAAGGGCTGGCGCCACGGCTCCCAACCGGCCTCGAAGATCCTGATCGAGGAACTGGGTAAGATCAATCTGCTGCCGAACCAGTTCGGCCCAGCCCAGTTCGCGATCAACAGAGAGCACTACTCCGCCACGTTGGGTCGGGAGGGCGCAGGGACGTTCGCCTCATCCATCATGCTCGCTCCGGGCAGATAAATGAAGCTGGTCCGTCACGTCAGCCGCCGCGTCTGGAGGCCGGAGCACAGGTACCTGCCGGCTGGAGCACCGCGAGTGTTGGCTATCCGGTGCCATCCACCCCGAAGCTGCATGCTCATTATGCGCCCGCGCTTCCGAGCACATTCTCCGCTGATCAGATCGGGGCGTTGAAAGTCTCGTCCTCCGACCCGAGCGGGCGGACGCTCGGCGCCAGGGAATTCCTGGGCGATCAGCACATCCAAAGGGATTACGAGCTCCTGGGAGAGCAGTTGCAGGCGCGCGATCCAAATCTCGCTGCTCGGACGCGGCTTGTCGATCCCCTTATAGCCCATTATCATCTGCGCCTGGGCGAAGTGAGCGAGGCGCAGCGCGCATTTCGGCGCATCGTCCAAGATCCCAATCGTAATGACACCGCCACTTCCTGTTTCTGCCAGTGAGTGATGCTAGCCGTGCCGATCGTATGGCCCGCGGCACCCATTGGTCGCTGCTGCTCGTTGATCGCCGCAACCGGCAAAGCCCGGTTGCCTATCACTACGACTCCTACGAGGGAGGCAACGACCGCCAAGCTGCGATGCTCGCAACGCGGTTGGGCGCCAACCTGCAACAAGCGAGCATACGTCAGCAGGAGAACAAATTTGATTGTGGCGTTTTCGTCGTGGACGGCACCCGGGCCCTTATTGAACGATTGGTGAAGACGGACGGGCAACACATAGCAGATCTCAACGACCTCGTCCCCGATCGCCGGGATTTGCAAGGCCGACTCAGAAATTTTCCTGGCCGCGGTTGACGGCGACCAGAGCAGCTCTCGCGATCAGCGCTTGTCGCGGCGAGGCGGTCGCACGCAAGCAGGGCCAGCCATCTGGCTCGAAGCTCGACCCGCACGAACGCTTCATTCTTGGCCTGATTGAGGAGACGCCGGACATCACGCTTGCCGAGATCGCCGAGAGACTGGCGTCCGGGCACGGCGTGCTGGTTGTTCCTTCAACGGTGTGGATGTTCCTCGACAAGCGCGGCGTCACGTTCAAGACGTATGCCCGCCCGTCGGCAAGAGGTTTATTTCTGATGGCGGCTGGTCTGCATCAACGTATACGGCGTGTCGGCTGAGGGCCTGGGCCGGTAGCGCGACGCCGTTGCTGCGGAAGAATATTCTACACCGGCGCCCTTCCGAGCGAGAATAGCTTCGCCATCACGAGAAGTCCCGGCGGTACCGCCAGCGGCAAGTTCACGCGCCACTGGCGGGCAATCGCAGCAAAAGCCTTAGCATCTGTCGCCTCACTCTTCAAAGCCAAGCGGCACGGCTCTGCCAACCTTCGTCTTTGCCTCGTCAGAGCATATTCATCGTCACGCATCATCAGCGTGGCTTCGCCGAGGCTTGTCCACAGCGATCTCGCTCACCGCCGCAGCTGGCCCGAGATAGGGGCAGCTCCCGGACGTCTGGCGGAATAGGTGAACGCAATGCGACTCCAGATAGACCCAGGTCAGAGTCACGTCAGGTGAAGGGGATATGTTCGATCCCAGAGCGCGCAGGTTGGGCAGATCCGCGCTTTGCGGGTTGTGGAGGGCGCCGTGTGCGCCACGCATTGTAATCGGCGCGCATTTCTCGCCTGGAGACGGATTATGACGGGAGTTGACCGGCGTTTGAATGCGCCTAGCGGATCAGGCACGCACCGGGCTGAATCGGATCATGGCGGTGGTCAAAAAGGCTCGACCTTCAGTTCTGTCGTTCAGGGCTTGCGCTCTGAAGATCGAGAGTTAGGGGCATCCTCAGCTGAAAGGCCACCTTCGGCCAGCGATGTCCGGCGCCGCACGTCCGGCGATCCCTCCGTCAATAGGTGTGACGGCCAGCCCGTTTTTCGCGACTTGCCGCATCTGGGAGCGACAAATCGGCAAGAAAGTTCGTCGCGTTCCGGTGCAGAAGTCCGCAATGCCGATCAGTCCAGGAGTTCACAACAAAGTGGTCCTTCCTCGCGCAGGCAGCCCGTGTCGGGCCTGGATCGCAGACCAAAAAGGCGGCGCCTGGACGATGTCGCCGCGCAGAGCGTGCAAAGTGCAATCTCAGAAGAACAATCTAACAACGCACTACACGCCATTTGTTTTGCCCGTGACATTGAGGGGTTCTCGCGTGCAGTGGTGGAGCATGACAGACGGCTGCAAGGGGCGGGCGACGAGGTCCATGCAGCCTTCCTGCAAAAGGCCGCCGCCCAGTTCAAAGCTCAATTTGTCACATGCTTCGAGGACAATATCCGCCGCGGGCAATCATGGGGCTACGCCACCGCATGCAATACGGTGAGTCGTGAGGCTGGAGGTCAGGAAGGTGTGGAAGCTTGCAAGGCGATGGCAGCTCGGGTGTCGCAGCTTCCTAGTGCGTTAATGTGCGAAGTAGACCCCAAAGCCTTTTCGCTCTTTTCGGCATCGTTTGGTCGGCATCCGCAGTCGAGAACATGCCGAAATGGAACGATCAGAATCGCCGAATTTTGCCGCGATGAGGGCAGGACACTTGGCGTACTGCAAAGTCAAAGTCTGTCGTTGCTGGTGAACGGTTTCAGCAAGTGGCCGCAGCGGTCGGAAACTCGTGACGGTACGGAAGCCGTCGCCAGTGAGGTCCGTCGTCGCGAGGACCGCCGTTTCGGGCTCTCTGATTTTAGGGAGCAGCACCTGGCTAATCTGGTGAACGGTTTCAGCAAGTGGCCGGAAAAGGAGTGGTCCCGCCAAGCCACCGGAACGATTGCCGGTGAAGTCCTTCGCCGCCGTAACCTCGGGCTCTCAACTTTTAATCACCAGGACTTGGCCAACCTAGTGAACGGTTTCGGAAAGTGTGCCCAAGAGGAGGTCTGTTGCCAAGCCACAGTTGCGATCGCGGGCGAGGTCCTGCGCCGCGACCGCCGTGCCCGGCTCTCCGAATTCACCCACCAGGAACTGGCGAACCTGGTGCAAGGTTTCAGCAAATGGCCGGAAGAGCAGGCGTCCCGCGAAGCCGCCAGTGCGATGGCCGGTGAGGTCCTTGGTCGTGACCGGCGTGCCGGCGTCGCTGATCTTAATCCCCAGCACATGGCGACCCTTGTGAACGGTTTCAGTAAGTGGCCGATAGAGGAGCGGTGTCGCCAAGTCACCGGAGCGATTGCCGATGAGGTAGGTCGCCGCGCCGCCCGAGGCAGGTTCGGGCTCTCTGATTTTAATCATCAGGACTTAGCGAACCTGGTGCAAGGTTTCAGCAAATGGCCGGAAGGGGCGGTCTACCGCCAAGCCACAGCCAATATCGCCACAGAAGTCTCTCGCCGCGCCGGCGAGCAAGGGCTGTCTCATTTTACTCCGCAGGAGCTGGCTAACCTAGTGAACGGGTTCGGCAAATGCCCGGACGATGCCGACTATCATCACGCCACAGTCGCGATCGCCAGTGAGGTCATCCGCCGCCGCGCCCAACTCTCTGCTTTCAGTCATCAGCACTTGGCAAACTTGGTGAACGGTTTCAGTAAGTGGCCACAACAGGCGGACTGTCGCGATGCAACACTGGCGATCGCCAGCGAGGTCTTTCAACGCGATGACCAGTTCTCTCATCTTACTCAGCAGGCACTTGCGACATTGGTGAACGGTTTTAGCAAGTGGCCGGAAGAGGCGGCGTCTCGCCAGGCAACAGTCGCCATCGCCGGGGAGGTCACCCGCCGCGCCGGGCGCGGCGAGTTCGGGCTCTCTGATTTCAATGACCAGGACCTGGCGAACCTGGTGAACGGATTCGGCAAGTGGCCGGAAGCGGCGTCGACTCAGCAAGCCACAATCGCTATAGCCAGCGAGGTCCTTCGCCGAGGCACCCGACTCCGTGACTTTACTCACCAGCACCTAGCTAATCTGGTGAACGGTTTCAGCAAGTGGCCGGACGGGGCGGACTGTCGCGACGCCGCGATCGCCATCGCCGGTGAGGTCATTCGCCGCGGCGCCCGACTCTGTGAGTTTAGTCACCAGCACCTATCTAATCTGGTGAACGGTTTCAGCAAGTGGCCGGTCGGGGAGGACTGTCGCAGAGCCGCGATCGCAATCGCCGGGGAAGCCCGTCAGCGCCAGCTCTCCGATTTCGCTCCGCAGGGAGTGGCGACCTTGATGAACGGCTTCACCAAGTGGCCGGAAGAGTCGGCGTGCCAGCAGTCCACGATGGACATCGCGCGCAGATTGGGTGCTCGAGAGCTACGATTCGGTGTGTTCACGACAGCTCAGCTAAGTATTCTCGCCAATGCTTTGTCGCGAATGATCATGAAGGCAGAAGACACTGGGGATATTACGGACGCGGCTCTGCCGAAGGATCGCTTGCACAAGCTCGCTCATTACCTGCACTATGATGATGATCGCCTGGCGCAGGCTGACGTTCTAGACATCACAACCGTTTTCAAGGCACTTGGTAAGGCTCGGCTGTCTGATGATCTCGGTTTGCTCGCACCGACAGGCTTGAACCGCCTCTCGGAATTGCGTCAAGCCCCTGATTTTACGACCCACAACGATCTGGAAACCATGGCTAATCTGTGTGCATCTCTGCTGCCGCTGGCTCGCAGCCCACAGAGGCCGCTGCGCTCGCACCGCACGCAGGCCCTCAATCTGCTCAACGACCTCCAATCCGTGCTCGAGCAGAAGATCGAGGCGCATCTGAACGCAAGCGATGCCGAGCGGACCCGTGGACCGCTTGCCAGCCGCCGCCCCGCTTTATCGATCTATCAGACGCTTAAGGCCCGTGCGGTCCTGGAGAGACTATTCAGGTCACCGTATGTCGAGGGCAAGAGGTCCGACTTGCGGGTGAGGCAGCAAGCGCTGGAGCGCAAGACGAAGGAGATCCTGGACAGCACGCGCGGCCTCATTGAAAGCGACCTTTCCAGCATGAGCTGGAACCTGATCGCGCAGATCGAGGCGGAGAATCCAGTGGATGCGCTGGACTTTTTCATAGAGCAGGATGCGGCGACGATCCAGGGGCAACATCCAGCATCGGTCTTCGACGTGTATCAGGTCCTGCGAACCATGGATCACGAGCCAAGACCGCCGCAGGGTGACGCAGGACTGATGCAGTTGCCGGTAGTTGACATGCAGGGACGGCCGGTGGCCACCGAGCCGGAGAGACGGTATTCGATATTTCAGCGCCTGACTGCCGGGGCTTTGCCAGTCGTTGCGGTCCAGATGCCAGGAACGCCGAGCGCCTTCATGCTGGCGCGTACGGTGAACGTCAACGGTGTGCCATACCGCATGGACCTGTTCGGAGGCAGCAAGTTAAAGCCGCCGCGATTGACCGTGTCTCAGATTGCGGCCCGTGCTCCAGGCGAGCTAGCTAAGCTTTCCGGGGGAAAGCTGCTGGCGATTCCGTATGTCGATACCGCACCGGGCACCGCCTTCGAGCAGCTGTCTCGGACTTGGGCCCCTTTCAAGGAGGCCTATTATTATACCCAGCGCAGGGGTTTTGCGGCGCCACCGGCGATCAAGGGCCTGGGAGTTCACGACTACGCGCTGGAAGGCGCCTTCAAACTGTCGCTGCTGCCGGACCGTCCCGCCAACCAGGAGCATCCCTTCAAGCTGAGGGGGCCGGACGGTCCCATTGCATTGCGACCGCATGACGGCTGCGGTTTCATCAGGGCCTCGCTAGCCAACCTTATGCCAGCTGTATGTCGCGCCGGCGAGCAGGGTCCTGATCAGATGTCTGCCTTTGGTGAGGGAAGGAAATCATCCCTGCCAGTCTCGGCGCTGCAACACTATCCGCGCTGCGACCAAGTGGCGGATGAGGTCCGTGAAAAGGCCACGGCCTGGCTCGAGAGCCAACAAGAGCCAACGTTGACCACCGAAGAGCTGTTTAGAACGGTGACGGCCGGACACATCGATGGTCCCGGCGCGGTTGCCGTACCCTCCAACGATGAGTGTCTCCATGTGCCGACGCTGAAGAGCGAAACATTGACGGGGACGAGCGGCGTGCTGGTCGGGCGCTCGCCCTACGATAAGCCGAACCTGCGCCCGTTTGCCGCCGAGCGGGTCAAGTTGGCCGTCGACGGCGATCCGACCGCTGTATTTCTCGATAACTGCACGGCCATTCAATACAGCTTCAATGTCGCCCAGAAGTCGGGGAGGGAACTGGCCGCCGACGATCCGACTTTCTTTGCCAAAGGCATCCTGATCGTTGTACCGGATAAGATGTGGCCGGCCGCCTACGCCGACCGTGCGCTAATCATGTCTGCCGAGGACGTCAAATGCCATGCGAGCTGGACCACGAGCAAGGACCGCGTCAAGGTGGACACGACGGTCGACTGCCTCGGCATCCTGCAGGCGACCGAGGTGTTTGCCCCGGGCTCGTTGGTTGCCGTCCCAACTGGTGAACAGAAGAAACTTGACGGCGACTTCGACGGAGACAGCCTCGTCATCGTCGGCGACCGGCCACAGCTTTACGAGCATGTCAGGCAATTCGATCAAGAGGAGCAAGCTCGCGGATTGCGCTCGCTCAAGCCGCCAAAGTCGCACACGCCGGCGATTGAGGATGGTCGCTACAAGTTCGGGCGCGCCAGCCAGATCCTCGCCGCCACGCGCAATGTTCTGGAAATCTATACTTGTCTGCAGCGAGACTTTCTCGCTCAATCCCATGAAGCCCGACAGTGGTTTGCCGAGCGTGCCATCTTCGGCACGTACGAAGGCATTCACCAAGAGCTCAAGCGAGACATCCGAGGCGTGTTGGAGCAGGAACAGGTCAGTGCTCAGAACGTCCAGGAGACGCTTGAAAAGGCGCGGCACGACATCCAACTGGCAGACCATCCGGTCGCGCGCGAGATTGCTGAGTTGCTCCACGCTGAGCTCGAGACGTGGGCCGCGAGGCTGGATGAGCAAGCTCTGCCCGAACAACTCCTGCCCGAAACAGTCGTCAGCCTGAGCGAGGCACCACTCGCGATGAGCCAACCGCTTTGCGAGCTGTTCCCGGAGCTGGCGGAGATCTATTCGGCAACGGCTCAGCCACGCGACCGCGTCCAGCTTCTTGTCGACCGTTACCCTACGCGCATTGCCCCGCGACCGGATGGATACAATCCACACGACCTCGTGCGGAGTGCAAAGAATCTCCTGAGCCTCGGTATCAAAGTCGGAACTGACGCATATAAATCGGACACTGGGGCCCACATCTTTATGTTCAAGAGCAGGCAACTTCGGCGCCTGCTGCAACAAACACCAGGCTCGAAATCGGTGCCCTACACCAAGAGCATTGCGGCTACCCTCAACCAGGGTCGGTTTGATGTCGATGCCACATTGCAGGATCTTCAGGACAATCCGACGCTGGCGGCTTCAGTTATGCAAGCTTCGATCAAACTTGCTGCCGAGCGAGGCTTTCTGCCTCAACCCTCGGCTCGAGGGGCTTCTGCCGATGATTCAGCCACGACGATGACCTTGACTCCCGAGCTGGCCGTACAGCGAGCTCAAATGGAGGCTTGCCGCGCCCGAGCCGAAGAGAAGGACATCACCCCGATGGTAATCTCGGTTGCCGAAGCCCTCAGGAGAGCCGATATCAACGTGAAGATGCCCCATCTCGCTGAGCGTTTGAGATCGGAAAGCTCGATGACAGGCCAGCTCACCGGGATACAGGCCCCGTTTGAAGCCGGCGCCCAGCTGATCAACAACGCTGTACGCCACTGCTTCCAACTCCCTGATAGAGATTTTACCCGTGCCTTCAAGAAAGCCATTATAGCCTTCGACGAGAGCGGGTATTCTGAGGTCAGCACGACCAACTGGTTCAGGACGCGATCGCCGACCTTCGTCGGCATCAAGACCGTGCTCGCCACGCCGGGGGGCTACCGCTTCGAGGTGGAGTTCCACACTGCAGACAGCTACAAGACCAAGATTTACAATCACGACACCTACAAGGAGCTGCAGAAGCTGCAGGAGCTGCAGCGAGAGAGCCAAGATCCACTGGATCAGTCTATAGCCGAGCAACTCTTGGAGCGCGTGCGACAGGCCTGCAACAAGGTCATCATCCCTCACGAGGCCATAGAGATCCCCCACTGGGAAGCCCACGCCGATAGCACAGTTGGTGCCAGCCTACGTCGTCGGTTGCAAGTCGCCCCGCCGAGACGAACGGAGCGCTCCCCGATCGCAACAGAGATTCTTGGCGCGTTGGGCGCGCGGTCGATCGTGCTCGTCGGCGTGAAAGGCGCAGGGAAATCCAGTTTGGGCCGTGCACTCGCCAAACGACTAGGAATGAGGTTCGTCGATTCCGATAGAAAAATCGAGGCGAAGACCGGCAAGTCCGTAGCTAAGATCGTCGCTGAGGATGGGGAGGCCTATTTCAGAGATCTTGAGGTGAATGAGATCAGGCAGTCACTCGAACTGGGGTCGGCGGTGCTCGCAACCGGCGGTGAAGCGTTCATGATCGAGGAGATCCGGCATTATGTCGGGGAGAAAGCCGTCTCGATCTGGCTCAATACCAGCGAGGACGTGATCAGGCGGAACCTGAGAGATAACATCAGAGGCCCAAAGGTGCAGACCGCCGACCAAGCCCAGACCATCACAGACCTGATGCATGTGCGGAATCCAATCTATACACTTGCCGATCTCACGATTGCCCCGCAGCATGAGCGGGATCTCAAGAACGCGAATGCTTGCCTGACCGCGCTGCACGCCTATGTTTGCGGTGGGGGCAGGGCGGTACCCAAGCTCGTGACCTCATCCGGGGTCGTACCATGACGGCCCCGTTCAACTCGGCCGCGTGCGGAAACGGGAAAGACGCTGATCCAGCAGACCCCTTGGTGATCTCCAGCGCCTCCGCTCACTGAAATCGGCACCGTGGAGCATATGATAGCTGAACGTCCCGGCAAAGATCAGAGGAACCTACCTCAGACACCCGCCCGAAATCGGCGAGCAGATTGTCTGTCAACCCATGGACATCGCGAAAGTCTTGACCAGCTGACTGGTCGGCATGAGCAGCAAACGCCACGTCCGGCCGCAAAATCAACGGCGGCCGTCAGAAGGTCGCCGAGTGGATGTGGCACGAACTCGGCGTCATCGACCTGCGCGAATGACCGCTATCGCATTTGTCCCAAGCCCGACCACGGCCGAGATGAAGCCGCGCCACAGGGTTGATGCTAGACGGGCGCCGATCAGTGCCGCAATTCAGCCGGGCAAGCCTGGGCAACGTTTAGGTGCGGCGAGATAATGTCGGACGGGAGCCGTTTGGTTTCCAGCGCATCTTGCGGCCATCCAGTAGGCGAGCGTCTCTCAGCGAGATTATGTGGCGGAGCCGCCCTGGAGCGCGAGGTGTTCTGCGGAGAGGAGAATGGAACCGATACTGATCGGAAACTTTTGGCAACGAGTCTGCACCAATCCGAAATGCCGGCGCGACGCTCCCTTATTTGCCGCACCCGAGTTGGTGCGCGACGAGGCGGTGCGCGGACGGCATCATTCCCCAGCATCTATCATCCCGAGCGGTGATAATCGGCTGCAATTTCGTGGTCAAGAATCGAGGCCAGTGACAGCAACTCGGCCGTCACCTCCTAATGGCCAAGAAGGGAGATGCTCTCGGCCGCCCACCCAACCGCCGCTATAGGCTTGGCCCTGTCGACCGCCGCAATATCCACAACGTTCTGGATGGGCGTGCAATACGCCGGTGCCTACTCGGTATCGTGCAGCTTTACAACAGGCCGAGTCGAGAACCTGACCAAAAACCGTGTCAGCTTGCTCTTGAGGCCGTTGCACCTGATTGCCAGGGAAAACCGACGGTTGGTTCGATCCGACACTGACCTGTGTGATTGGGGGCTTGGGTTACGAGCCGGTGCCGGACTGAACCGTCTCCGAGGACGACGGTTATCTCGTGGCACATTGGGGCACGTGGCGGCGTTGCCAATCGCCCCAGGTGTCGCAGAAGCGGTCAACGATTGCACTTCATGGTCAGGCGGACCTGATTTGAGGCTGAAACCAGGGAGGCGTCGGTACCAAGCATCAGCCTCACAGTGCGATCTGGGGGGTGAATATGCGGACAATCCAGGATGTGGATTGCTTACATCCGAACAATCGATTTGCTCAAGTCGCTTGTCGAAAGCTAACCCCTACGGGTCATGGAATTATGGGCTCTGGAGGGCAATGTCGCTTGGCGAATGCAGGGGCCGCCACATCGGCAGGATGCGCAGACGAATTGAAGGCGGAGTGGCATCTTGGCCTGCCCAAACGACGCTTCAGCCCATCACAGGTTCTACCTCGCCTACTACAGGCGTACGGCTCGCATGATCCTGCGACTAGCCGTCCCAAAGAGGATTACGAACACTGCGACGCGTTGCGCGACTTCTGCTTTCGCCGTCTCAACAGTCTCGGTGACCTGTCCTACCATTAATAGGAGATGAAATGCGAACGCTATTCGTTGACCACCATGCGGATCTTACGCGAGCGGTGGGAGTTGCACTCGGCGACAGCGGTTTCGCCGTTGATGTTGTTCCCACACTGGAACAAGCATCGAGTGCATTTTCTTGCGCCAGCTACGAAATTCTCCTGCTGGAGCTGGTTCTGCCGGATGGCGATGGCTTGGATTGGCTGAAGCAGCTAAGGGGTGAGGGACATTCAGTTCCTGCTCTCATTTTGAGTGACGTCGACGATCTTGAGAAGCGAATTGCGATTTTCAACGGTGGTGCGGACGATTTTCTGCTCAAGCCAGTGTATACTAATGAGCTCATTGCCAGAATGAGAGCCGTTCTGCGGCGGTCGACTCAGATGACTGCCCCGATCATTGTATTTGGCAATCTCCACTTCGATCCGATCGGCCGACAGGTTTCCGTTGCTGGTTATCCACTGACGGTCGCACGCCGTGAATTATGTATTTTAGAGCATCTGCTCAACCGTGCAGGCCGAATTGTGCCGCGTTCGCAGTTGGAAGATCACCTCTATTCGTTCAACGATGAAGTATCGGCCAACGCGCTTGAAGTCGGAATCTATCGCTTACGTCGATATCTGAGCAGTTCAAACGCAACGCCGCGGATAAAAACGGTGCGTGGCATTGGTTACATTCTTGAATGTGACTAGCGCGACATTCGTATAGTTGGCCGAATTTGAAAGAAAAGACCGCCTTGAAAATCATTACAACTCATTCTGACACCGATCGGCGGCCCCCGCACATCGTTTGCCCGAGACCTGCTACTGTTTCTCCTTACTTGGGCCGCCTTCTCTGTGCGCTCATTCTGGCATATCCAGTTTCTGCCCCGGCCGAAAACATGCAGGATCAAGGGGCGCCGCGTGCCGCTTCCAATAGCATCGACGGCACGCTGAACCTTTCCTCTTCGCTCGGCAAGACGGTTCATTTGCCCGCGCCTGCCACGACCATCTTTGTTGCTGACCCGACGATCGCTGATTATCAGGCAGCCTCAAATACAACGATCTTCGTCTTCGGGAAGAAATCCGGGCGGACCAGCCTGTTCGCCTTGGACGATAAGGGCGAGGCTCTCGCCGCGCTGCGAATTGTCGTTACGCAACCGATCGAGGAATTGCGCGCCATGTTGATGGATCAGGTTGGCGACTCTTCAATCCAGGTGAGCTATACGCCGCGCGGCGCAATCCTTAGCGGTACAGCGCCCAATGCGGAGGTCGCCGACACCGCAAAAAGGGTCACTGAGCAGTATCTCGGGGACGGTGCGCAAGTCGTCAACAACATTAAGGTCGCTGGGTCCTTACAAGTTAATCTCAGTGTGCGCGTAGCGGAGGTCTCCCGTAGCGCCATGAAGGCACTCGGCGTTAACCTGTCCGCCTTTGGTCAAATCGACAATTTCAGAGTGGGCTTGTTAAGCGGCGGAGGCACTGGCTCTGGTGCAGCGCAGGGTGGTGGCACAGCAGGAATCGGATTCAACAACGGTGCCGTCAACATCGGCGCGGTTCTAGACGCGCTCGCCAAGGAGCACATAGCTTCCGTGTTGGCTGAGCCGAATCTCACCGCGATGTCCGGTGAAACTGCCAGCTTTCTCGCAGGTGGCGAATTTCCCATTCCTGTCCTGCAGGAAAACAAGCAAGTGTCGGTTGAATTCCGTCACTTCGGCGTCAGCCTGGAATTCGTGCCGACCGTTCTCAACAACAACCGGATCAACATTCACGTAAAGCCGGAGGTCAGTGAACTATCGTCCCAAGGTGCCGTTCAAATCAATGGTATTTCCGTGCCGGCAGTTTCCACGCGCCGAGCCGACACAGTCGTCGAACTCGCCAGTGGGCAGAGCTTTGCAATTGGCGGTCTGATCAGGCGCAACGTGAACAATAATGTCAGTGCGTTTCCCTGGCTCGGCGAAATGCCGATTCTTGGCGCTCTGTTTCGTTCCTCCTCGTTTCAAAAAGAAGAATCAGAACTTATAATTCTGGTTACGCCTTACATCGTAAAACCAGGCTCCAGCCCCAACCAGATGAGCGCACCCACGGACCGGATGGCGCCGGCTTTGGACGATCCGCCGGCAGATCCGCCGCGAGGCCGCGCTGCTGCCCGCACCGGCGCGCCCGGGGCCAAGCGCGGTCGCGGCTTCATAATTCAATAGGTGATCGAATGACTTTGCGGATCAAAGTTCTCCTGGTCGCCCTGACAGCCAGCGCAAGTGGCTGCACAAGCACTGTGCCGATCTATGTCGAGCCCCCTGCGCCAATCCTTATCCGGCCGGAGACCACCGTGCTGATATTAAAGAGCCTCCGCGCTTCCGAACGGCAGCGTTTGCGTGTTTTCCTTGACAGGACCAGTAGCGGCCGCCGCGATGCCCTTCACCTCCTTATCTGGGGCTCGTCCCGGCTCAGCGCAGAGGTGGTGCATCAGGCCAGGCAGATGGGTATAGACACTTACAACATCCATTTGCTCGACCAACACGATGGCGGCGCAGTCCAAGTAGAAGCAATTGTGTATCATGCCCGCCCACCTGCCTGTCCGTCGTATTCTTTACTCAGTGACAAATCCTTCGAAAAGCCCCTTGGCTGTTCGACACGACGTAACCTAGCTGCAATGGTCAACGATCCGCGCGATTTGCTCGACAACCAGGCTGTCGAGCCGAGCGATGGCGAGCGTGCGGCCATACCAGTTGCCACATACAGGACGTTCGGGGCGGGCAAAGGTCAATGACATGGGTCGTATGTTTTAGCTTGGTAGAGCACGGCGCCGCCTCCAGTCTGTAACATTGCCGTTGCTTCGGATCTGGTGGTGAGCGCGGCCGTCACAATACACGACCGTGACCTGAACAAGATAGGGGTGTCCCTCACCTCTCCGGGGTGCCCGGTGGCGCTGCGCTCATGACGTTGCCTCGCTGAGCGGCGTTCTTCATTTGCGAGGTTAAAGGCGCACGTCACGCGACGGCGGCGTGGCTCAAGTGGCCAAGCGAGCTTGATCTTGGCGGTCGTGTCGACAAAGCTGGCGGCTGTGTCGCTGCGCTCCACCGGCCCATGTTGCGGCCCGGTGGTCCCTATGACCACCGGAGAAGCAGTGGGGGACGGGCGCTGCGCCAACTGGCCAGCACGACCGCTCTGGGTTGATACTGTTGAAAAAGTCCGGCGCACCGCAAAGTCCCCACCGATATTAGAATCCAGTTCCAACCCGGCGCATTGCATGGAATCAGGATTCAATTTTGGGGTCTCCGCGGAACGCCATCCTACGAAAGCGCCACGGGCGACCGCGACGCGGACTTTTTCAACAATATCGGTTTTTTCTAGCCGTTCTCAGTTTTCACCTTCTCCTCTCAGGCTAAGTGTGAAAACGACCTCAAGGCCGAAGGATGAGCGGATTAAGCCCGGGCCTGCTGCGACCTAACCACGATCCTCAAGGCACGCCTGCCAAATCGCCTTGCGGAAAGGCAAAGGTTCCCCACAAGGTGATTGATAGGCTAGTGAAGCGTGCGAAGGAAGTCGCACATTTGTTGTCAGGCCACTTTCTGGAGTATTGGCACCATCGGGCTGAGGAGGCCGGCCGCTTGCATAGTGTCGGCCGGAAGGCATGCTTGCAGGTTGGACAAATAGTCTTCTGCATAGCTTTTCGCCATGGAAATCGGCAGATCGATCCCGGCCGCGGCGGCCTCTTCCAACGCCGTCTTCACCAGCCCGTTGCGAATCGCAAGCTTGACCTCGGGACCCGCGACAAGGCTGAGCGCCTGCGCTCCGATATTGATGCCAGCGTCTAGCAGCGCCTGCTTCATATTGCCTCCGGTAATGGCTGTGCGGACAAGATTTGCCGCTTGCGCCTCGAACGCGAGCGTCATCGACACGGCATCGGCCACTTGGCCCACGACCGGAATGAAGCTCAACAGACCCACCGCCGTCGCAGCCCAATCAGCCACTGTCGAGTACACCTTGAGCACGTCGTCGACTGTGTGGATGAAGGCCCCGCCGTTCTTTTTGGCCGACTTGGTATCAGGCTGGTCCGCCCGGCCCGTCATCATGTCCGAGACGGCGTCCTGTTCCGCAGCAGTTTCGGGCGCATGGGTCTTTGGCTGCTGAACGGCTCGGTTTGCAGACGACATGCCGTTGTAGAAGTGGCCAAAATCTTTGTTGCTGATATTGCCGGAATCAACCGTGTGTCCGCCGCCGAAATCGAAGAACGAATTGTGGGTCTTGTAGCCCGTAATCGAATTGTTTAGAAGACCGAAGAGCAGATGATCCGATAACAGCTGCGATGCCGCCTGCTTTACTCTCGGATCTAGGCTCTTGTCTTGCGCCATGCTTGCGAGCTTGTCACGAGTCAGGACACCGCTCCCAAAGAATTTTTGCTGGTTGCTGTTGATCGTCTTAAGGGTATTCAGCTCGGTTTGCGTGAGGCTCATCGAAGATGAAGCGACTTGGAGAAAATCCTCTTTATGGACTTTGTCTATCGAGCCACCGTACAACCGCTTCCATTCATTCGGGTGACTGACAAAGTACTGAGCCGCCGCAATGACCTGTGGCGGACATTTGCCAGTTTTCGCGTCGCCGTCGACGATCTGCTTGAAATAAGTCAGACTCAGGTTCTTGGGCAGGTTTTCGGAGTACCGGTAAAGCTCGCGCATCGCATCGTTCAAGGTCATAACCGACGGCTGCGCACTTCCAGTACTATCGGATGGGATGTAGTTCTGCGCGTAGCTTTGCGCCTGCTGGCCCTGAAATGCGGCAACTTGTGAGTGATGGCGAGAGAACTCGGACAAATCCTTGGCCGTGATCTTACCGCCACAGCGGCCATCGCCCTGCGAGCCGATCGCATAAAAAAGCTCTGGATCCTGCTGCAATCCCTCAATCGCCGCTTTCAGATCCGGTGGCGTAGAGGGATCATTGGCTTTATCCGTCAGCGATTGCCAACTAAGCGGGCATAGGTCCTTGTGACGGTTCAGCACTGCGACAATCTGCAACTCGGCTTGGGACAGTGAGCCGCCGTTCCACGTAATTCTCTCGCTTTTTATAGGCGCTTGCGCAATGGGAGGGAGGGCGACCGCAGGCTGCGGGCCTTGATCCGTTGCTTCGATGGCTGCCCTCATGCTTGGCGGCAGCAGATCCAATGGGTTCTTGCGCAATTCTTCCAACGAGGATGCGACATCGGGCAACAGCGACTCCGATGTGTTCCGGCACAATTCCTTCATCGACGGGAAGGGGCTGGCGTCGTCTTCGTGCAGGTGAAGGGAGAGCATCGCCTCGAATGACGATGCGTTTTGCTGCGCCTTTTCCAACGAAGATGTCAGATTCAGGCTGCTGTACTGGAGAATATCCTGGCTACTGAAAACGTTGCTTGTATTATTATTGACGGACATTGTGTCTCCTCAAAAATGAAATTGCAATCCCCCACGCCAGATCCATGTGCAATACCAGCACAATGACCGAAGATATCGCTGAAGCTGGCGGTTGCCACCATGAGCGGTTTAGCTTTCGGTAAACTGACGAGTTCAGAGGAATTCACAATTTGGGGTGGCCGCGGTGTTGTTTTGTCCCGAAGCTGCGACCGCAGATATCATTTTTGGCGTGGCTCTGGCTTCCCGCCAACGCCATCCTGCTGCGGCACGTCGGACGAATAAGCGGCTTCAGGCAATCCGTTGCGGACGACCATGGTGGAGGAACCCCGAAACAATGTCAGGACCGATTCGCTTGTCGGCGTTTCATGGACGCGCGGCTGCCCCTGTGCCTCTGCGACAAGACCATTGAAAGTCTGCTCCACGAGCGCGGTGAAGCGCGGCGGACCGGAAACCAAAACGAGGCCATCTCCCGGCGCGGGTCTCACGACGTAGCGGTCATCGGAGATCTCAAGCTTGTCTAGGGCACCCTTAAACGTATCGAAGCGGATCGAAGTCAGCACAAGCATGCGGGTTTGTGATTCTTTTGCGGCTGACACGTAGAGGACAAGCCCATCATAATACCATTGGAGACCGTACATATTGGCCAAACGGTCGAGGAACTCGCGCGGTGGCAAATCCGGCATACTCCCGCGGATCCGCCCCTTCACCTCGGCGCTAATGTTGACTCGGATATTAAGGTTGTTGCCGAATTGCTGCAGCGCCTCAGAAATATCCTGATCGAGAACCGTATATCTGTACGGCGTCTTGGAGAGGGATAAGGGGACGCCGAGAGTTCCGTTGGTTCCGGCGGAGAGAAAAAAACCGGCACACAGAAGTCTCAAAACGTGTGGGCGGACGGATCGGATGAGCGCTCTCAACATTGCGCACTGATACACTAGAGTCTGAAATTTGCACAAGTGACTTAGGCGCCAGCATATCCTCTAGATACTAACCAGGCTCCGTCAGTCAGCTTGTCGTCAGCTCGGCCACCTAGACGTTGACCTGATAACGAATGACGAAGGGCCGAGTTCGCTCCGGTCAAAGAGGAAGCTATCGGGTCTTTCATGATGATCCCTATCACGTCGATCACTGCCACTTTAACGGACTGTCTGGCCAGGGCCGGGTCACCGTCGTTCAGCGAGCAAGCCCAGTTTGAGCGCGCTTTGGCGCACGCGGCCGACTCGCTGAAAAACGATGCCGCATCGGCGCCATCGAGGGTGCCAGTTCCTCCGGCGATGGCTCTTCAACGCGCGGCTACGCAGATGAGTCCCTTGGGGGACCGCGTGTTGCAGACGATTTCTGCGATGTACCCAGACCGTGCTGTTAATTCGGCTGCGCTCGACCAGCAGGTAGGCCTTTTCAAGGGCGCTCTACCTAGGCCGCAGAAGCTTCCTGCCGAAGGTGATGCGGGAACCGGAACGTCAGGCGTTCCGCAAGGACGGCATGATTTCGAAACAATGATTGCTGGTCTGCGGGATATGTACAATGGCGTCACTCAGGTTGCGCTTGTTTCCAAAGGTGTCAGCGGCATCACCTCATCTGTAAATAAACTTCTAAAGGAAGGCTGAACCGCGCACATGATTGGCTTAGCCCAGGAAATCATGCCTGGCACGTGCGGTCGGAGGTCACTTCGCCTTATCGTGCTGCCACTCCTCGTGGCCCTCGGCGGTTGCAAGGTGGATCTCTACACGCAACTGCAGGAGCGCGAGGCGAATGAAATGCTCGCCCTTCTGATGGACAACGGAGTTGATGCGGTTCGGGTCGCTGCCAAGGATGGGACTAGCACGGTCCAGGTTGACGAAAAGCTGCTCGCTTACTCAATCGACCTCCTGAATGGCAAGGGATTGCCGCGCCAGTCATTCAAGAACCTCGGAGAGATTTTCCAAGGATCAGGCCTCATTGCCTCGCCGACCGAGGAACGTGCCCGTTATGTTTATGCGCTCAGCGAAGAGTTGTCCCGCACGATCAGCGATATCGATGGCGTATTCTCTGTACGTGTCCACGTAGTTCTGCCGCATAACGACCTTTTGCGAGCAGGCGCCACGCCATCCTCGGCTTCGGTCTTTATCAGGCACGACGCCAAAGCAGATCTCTCGGTTCTGCTGCCGAAGATAAAGATGCTCGTGGCCGACAGCATCGAAGGGTTGTCCTACGACAAGGTCGAAGTGGTTTTGGTGTCGGTGGAGCGTTCCGCGCCTGAGCAACGGTCCGTGCCGGCGACTGTTTTGGCCCAAGCGTCCAGGCCCGTTCCAGCGCCACTTTTGGCCAGCTTAACCGGTATTGCCGCAGCTGTGTTCGCAGTGGCGTGCTATCTCTTAGTCACCGGTCTTAGCCGCCGGCGCAAGCAGTCAGCGGGCGAAGTTCCCAAGCTCGAGCGGCGGTCGGGTGTTTCCGCACTCGATGCCATTCGCAAAAAGACACCGGCGATAGCGCCTCAGTGACATGTCAATGCCAATGCCGATACTGACCGCCCAACCTGATGGTTCGTTCCAATTGCCTTCCTTGGGTCGGAGCGAGCTTGCTGCTTCGGCCCATCCTACCCGTCTTGGCGCGCGTCTTGATCCGGCGTTATCGGCTGCTACGTTGGCTCAGTTGCAGAAGTGTCCCAGACTGCAGCGAAGACTAACAGAATTGTTACTCGACAATGATTCGAAGTCGAATGATGTTGAGCGGGGGCTGGACCTTCTGCGCGGTAATGATCCGCTTCGGGCTGCCCTCCTTGCAGGTAGTGCATGGCATGCCCGATCGCTGCTTAAGCTTGTCTCTCAGCCTGACCTCACAGTGCTCATTCAACGTATCGGCGCTGATGCCCATGCGTTTGGAATCCGACATCTGGCGCATTCCATTGCGGACAGATTGATCGCGGATCCGGGAAAACTCGCGCACCAAATTGAACACGATGGACACGCCTGTCTTGGTGCCTGGCTCCATCACAGTCCAGTGATGGAGCGCAACCGCGTGCTCCTACGCTTGCCTGTAGGAACCGCCGCCGACAATCCAGAGCCTAAGCACGGGAACGCCGCAGGCCAGTTGTTGTCGCTTGTGGTACGCCATTTTGAGGCGGAGAACCCGCCGATATGACAGCCGATATTTCCGTGGCGCCGGCAGCGCCGCAGATGCGCCCATTGGGGCCACTGATACCGGCGAGCGAGCTCGAAATCTGGGATAATGCCGCAAAAGCGTGTGCCGCCGCAGAACGGCATCAGCAGCACGTACGCAGTTGGGCACGCGCGGCGTATCAGCGTGAGTTGGCGCGCGGCCATACCGAGGGCCTGAATGCAGGCGCGGAGGAAATGGCGGCGCTGATTTCGCAGGCGGTTGCCGAAGTCGCACGACGAAAGGCGGTTCTGGAGCAGCAATTGCCGCAGCTCGTGCTTGAGATACTAAGCGAGCTTCTAGGAGCGTTCGATCCGGGCGAACTGTTGGTCATGGCTGTTCGCCACGCCATTGAGCGCCAATACAGCGGCGCGGAAGTCTGCCTCCATGTGTATCCGACGCAAGTGGACATGCTTGCGCGAGAGTTTGCGGGATGGGACGGCCAGGATGGTCGGCCAAGGGTTCGGATCAAACCGGATCCGACGTTATCGCCGCGACGCTGCGTGCTGTGGAGCGAGTACGGCAATGTCGATCTGGGGCTTGATGCGCAGATGCGCGCGTTGCGTCTCGGCTTCGGGTCGCTTTCTGAAAAAGGCGAACTGTGACAACGCAGGTATCAGAACATAATCACGACGATGCGATCTGCCCTGTCGATCCGGCGATCTCGTCTTTGAGAGCTACGGCAAAGGGGATCGACACGCGCGTCGTGCGCGGCAGGATCACGCGGGCTGTCGGCACACTGGTCCATGCCGTCCTGCCAGACACTCGTATTGGAGAACTTTGCCTCCTACAGGACCCACGAACCGGACTGTCGCTGGAAGCTGAGGTGATCGGCCTGTTGGATGATGGCGTATTGCTGACGCCGATCGGCGACCTGGTCGGCCTCTCCAGCCGCGCGGAAGTCGTGGCCACTGGACGAATGCGTGAAGTACCCGTCGGCAACGATTTACTTGGCCGGGTGATTGACAGTCGCTGCCGTCCATTGGACGGCAAAGGCCAAATCGAGACCACAGAAACTCGGCCGCTGCACGGCAGAGCTCCAAATCCAATGACAAGGCGCATGATTGAACGGCCCTTGCCCCTTGGGGTGCGTGTTCTGGATGGTCTCCTGACGTGCGGCGAGGGCCAGCGGATCGGGATTTACGGCGAGCCAGGTGGTGGCAAGTCGACCTTATTGTCACAGATCGTAAAAGGTGCCGCCGCTGACGTTGTCATAGTCGCATTGATAGGCGAACGAGGACGTGAAGTTCGTGAATTCATCGAGAGGCATCTCGGGGAAGAGGGCCTTCGCCGTGCCGTCGTTGTTGTTGAAACGTCCGACCGCTCGGCTGTTGAGCGGGCGCAATGTGCTCCGATGGCGACAGCGCTCGCGGAATATTTTCGCGAACAAGGGCTACGCGTTGCTCTCATGCTGGACTCGCTGACACGCTTCTGCCGCGCCATGCGTGAAATAGGCCTTGCTGCGGGCGAGCCGCCGACGCGACGGGGCTTCCCTCCTTCCGTTTTCAGCATGCTGCCAGGCCTGCTTGAGCGCGCCGGCATGAGTGAGCGTGGCTCAATCACGGCGTTCTATACCGTGCTTGTAGAAGGCGATGGCACAGGGGATCCAATCGCTGAAGAGTCGCGCGGCATTCTCGATGGCCATGTCGTGCTCTCGCGCGCTATTGCGGCGCGATCGCATTTCCCCGCTATCGATGTACTACAGAGTCGCAGCCGCGTGATGGATGCGGTCGTTTCGCGGACACATCGCAAGGCGGCATCCTTCTTTCGTGAACTCCTTTCCCGGCATGCCGAGACCGAGTTCTTGATCAACGTCGGAGAATACAAGCAAGGCGGCGATCCCCTGACGGACCGGGCTGTCGAGTCAATAGACGAACTGAGGGAGTTTTTGCGCCAGAGCGAAGACGAGATCTCAGGGTTTGAGGAAACGGTCGCATGGATGTCGCGTCTGACCGCGTAAATCATGTTCAGGCTTCCAGGTTACGGGTCTTGAAGGAAATGCAAGAGCGTCGTGCCCTTAGTGAGCTGTCCAAGAAGGAAGCCGAGCGCCGTATGGCCACCTTAGCCGCACAGAATGCCTCCCGAGAGCTTGCCATGGCACAACAACATTGCGCAACGGCGGAAGCAGCGCTCTACCAGGAGCTGATGACTCTCGAAAACTTGTCTAACGCCGCGCTTGACCGGCACCACCTGCATGTTGAGCGGCTTGCAACTGAAATCACACGCCGACGGCAGATGCTTGGTAATGCGCGAATCGCCCAAGAAAAGGCGGAGACAGCGGCGTCCGAGACGAGGGACCTATGGGTCGCATGTTCGGCGGCTACGCACAAATGGCGCCAGATCGAGGACGACGTCGGGCGCGCCGTCGAGATCCGTTCGGAGGCCGCAGGCGAGATCGAGGCCGACGATGAGATACTGCTTCGATTTGGCAGGGGACCGCTTTCCCAGGTCGCGAAACGGATTCGATAACCTGCAGGTCCTCCGAATGACAGAACGGTGCAGCTTTTTGGCAGCCGCTTTGGTGAGCCCCCCTCTATTGGAACCAGCGCTGACACTGTCCCACGAGGTCGCCTCGTGGCTCAATGACACTGCGGCTTCGCGCGGACCGTTTCAGACCCGGATCAACGACGTGCCACTGTCGGTGCGTGTGGCAGGGCTTGTCTGGCAGGAGAATTTTGCCGCCATTCCAATGCTCGACTGCATTTGTAGGGTCGGAGCTGAGACGGTCGTGCTGTCGATATCGCGGTCGCTCGTAGAGGGGCTCATCGCAACAGTGCAGAATGGGCTGACTTTCCCTTCCGAGCCAACGGCTTCACTCATTGTTGAACTTGCACTTGAGCCACTTATTGCTCGACTGGAGTATAGGACTCAGCTGAACGTGCAGCTCGTGCGCGTGTTTGAAGCCGCGACACTGGCTCCTTATCTCGAACTGGATATCGACTTCGGCCCGGTCAGTGGCAAGGGTCGTCTGTTCCTGTTCTCGCCTCTCGATGGCTTGGTGCCGTCTGCGTTTCGTGCTCTGGGCGAACTGTTTGGCCAGTTACCGCGACAGCCGCGCGGATTACTTTCAGACCTCCCGATCGTGGTTGCAGGAGAGATCGGCACGCTGCACGTTCCTGCGGCGATTCTTCGAAAAGCATGTGCCGGTGATGCTCTGTTGCCGGACCTGGCGCCGTTCGGCCGGGGCGAGATCGCCCTATCTTTGGGCCAGTTGTGGGCCAGCGCCGATCTTGAGGGCGACCAGCTAGTCCTGCACGGGCCTTTCCGCCCGCGTTCCTATTCTTTGGAGAATGCGCATATGACACAACTTGGATCGCAACTAGGGCCGACGGAGGATCTCGACGATGTCGAGATCATGCTTGTCTTTGAATGCGGTCGCTGGCCTATTCCTCTAGGGGAATTAAGAAGTGCCGGCGAAGGGCATATTTTCGAACTTGGACGGCCGATTCAGGATCCGGTCGATATACTTGCCAACGGTCAGTGTATCGGGCGTGGCGACATCGTGCGCATTGGAGATACGCTGGGCATCAGGCTCCGTGGCCGGTTGGGATGCAATGACTGAGCTCCAGCCGCCAATCCTGGCGCTTCTCGCAGTTACCGCCGGACTGGGTCTGCTGGTTTTAGTGGTCGTCACGACCACGGCCTTTGTAAAGGTATCGGTTGTTCTTTTCCTCGTGCGCAATGCGCTCGGGACTCAGACGATACCACCTAACATAGCGCTGTACGCTGTCGCATTGATCCTCACCATGTTTCTTAGCGCGCCCGTTGTTGAACAGACCTATGATCGGATGACCGATCCGAAGCTACATTATCAGACGTTCGACGACTGGGTAAGCGCCGCCAAATCCGGGAGCGAGCCCCTGCGTGATCATCTTAAGAAGTTCACAAATGAGGAGCAGCGACAGTTTTTCCTCTCGTCTACCGAAAAAGTCTGGCCAGCGGAAATGCGTGCCAAAGCCACAGTTGATGATTTGTCCATTCTGGTTCCATCTTTTCTAATTTCAGAGCTAAAGCGCGCGTTTGAGATCGGATTTCTTCTTTATCTTCCTTTCATCGTTATTGATCTTATTGTGACGACAATTTTGATGGCGATGGGCATGTCTATGGTATCCCCGACGCTTATATCTGTCCCTTTCAAACTCTTCGTGTTCGTCGCTATTGATGGCTGGTCGAAATTGATGCACGGGCTTGTGTTGAGTTACACGATACCGGGAGGTTGATTATAGCTGAATCCAGTATTGTCACTCTTATGAGCCAATCGTTGGTGGTATTCATGATCTGGATTCTGCCGCCGCTCATTGCATCGGTGGTCGTTGGCTTGGTCATTGGCATCATCCAGGCGGCAACACAGATCCAGGATGAAAGTTTGCCACTAACCGTCAAGCTTCTGGTTGTTGTCGCGGTTATTGGTTTGTTTGCTCCTGTGCTGAGCGCCCCGCTGATAGAGCTAACCGACCAGATCTTTACCGAGTTTCCCGCCATGACACTTAGCTACTAGTCTCCGCCATGTATGCGTCACCGGCCGAGATTCAGATCCTCATGCATACGGCTATCGAACTCGTCGTAGCAGCCGGTCTTGGCGCAGCGCGCGCGATAGGCATTATGATGATCCTACCGGTATTTACACGTTCTCAGACCGATGGCCTGATCCGCGGCTGCCTGGCTGTCGGCTTCGGATTACCATGTCTGGCACATGTCAGCGACGCGTTGCAGGCGCTGGATCCTGAAACACGTCTGATTGAGGTAGCTCTGCTCGGATTGAAGGAAGTTCTTGTCGGCGCACTACTTGGCACCTTCCTTGGCATTCCCTTATGGGGACTTCAGGCGGCCGGTGAGTTTATCGACAACCAACGCGGCGTCACCAACCCGTCCGCCCCGACCGACCCCGCGACGAATAGTCAGGCTTCCGCCATGGGAGTCTTTCTCGGGATCACTGCGATTGCCATCTTCGTCGCATCAGGGGGGCTGGAAACGTTGATCGGCGCCCTTTATGGCAGCTATTTGATCTGGCCCGTGTATAAGTTTTATCCTACATTGAGCACGCAAGGAGCAATGGAGGTGTTAGGGCTCCTCGACCAGATTATGCGCACGGCGTTATTGGTGTCAGGGCCCGTCGTGTTCTTTATGACGCTGATTGATGTATCCTTTATGCTACTGCGTCGCTTTGCGCCGCAATTCAAATTGACCCAACTGTCCCCGGCGATCAAGAATCTTGTCTTTCCGATTCTCATGGTTACATACGCTGGCTATCTCGTAGAGGGTATGAAACTGGAGATCACACAAGCGAATGGCGCGCTCGAGTGGTTCGATAGATTGCTGAAATGAGCGACTCGAGCGAAGAGAAGACACACGCCGCCACCCCCAAAAAGCTAAACGATGCACGCAAAAAAGGGCAGCTGCCACATAGCTCCGATTTCGTTCGCGCGGTCGGCACTTGCGCTGGTCTCGGATACCTTTGGCTAAGAGGCAGCGCGATCGAAGACAAATGCCGCGAAGCGCTACTATTTGTCGACAAGCTGCAGAACCTGCCATTTGACTTCGCGGTCCGGCAGGCGCTGGTTGTGCTTGCCGAACTCACCTTGGCAACTGTTGGCCCGCTGCTTGGAACGCTTGTCGCGGCGGTGCTTTTGGCAAGCATATTAGCCAATGGTGGATTTGTTTTCTCTCTCGAGCCAATGACGCCCAACTTCGATAAAATTAATCCTTTTCAAGGGCTGAAGCGCTTGGCGTCTGCGCGTTCGATGGTCGAACTCGGGAAGACGCTGTTTAAAGTATTCGTTCTCGGCGCAACCTTTTCCTTTTGCCTTCTCGGCATGTGGAAGACGATGGTCTATCTGCCGTTCTGCGGCATGGGCTGTTTGGGCCTTGTCGTTACGGGGGCAAAACTGCTGATCGGAATTGGCGCCGGCGCACTTCTGGCCGCTGGCCTGATCGATCTCCTGGTGCAGCGTGCGTTGTTTCTGCGCGAAATGAGGATGACCAAGACTGAAGTCACGCGCGAGCTGAAGGATCAGCAAGGGGCGCCAGAGTTGAAGAGTGAACGACGTCGCATTCGTGACGAGTCAGCTGACGAACCTCCCCTCGGTGTGCATCACGCCACGCTGATCTTCAAAGGAACGGCGATACTGATCGGTCTGCGTTACGTCCGCGGTGAAACCGGGGTGCCCGTCCTGGTTTGCCGCGCCGATGGCGAGCGGGCTTCACACCTGCTTAGCGAGGCGCGAGCGCTACGTCTTGAAATTGTCGACAACGATGTCCTAGCGCATCAGCTCATCGGCAAAACGCAACTGGGCAGACCCATTCCCATGCAATATTTCGAGCCCGTGGCGAGAGCACTCTTCGCCGCAGGATTGGCCTAGCCCTGGGGCCTCTGTGGCCGCCCCGTAACACAAGAGGGCTAGTGCCATTTTGGACGTGATCGGAGTGCGGTCTTCCGTGAGGCCTTTATGTGTAACATTCCTAGCCTGAAAAATTCGTGGGAGTCGGCGGGTTTCATGCAAGACGTTGAACGCATGATTTGGTTGCTCACGCCGATCCGCGCCATTTCACGGAGACCACTTAAGCTGCCGCTGAGCGGTTTGTCATTTGTGGTCGGCAAGCGCGGCGGCGCATGTGGCATGCAGAGCTTTGGAGCGGACAGACGCCGGCCGTGCTGACCCGAGCTGCCTCTGCGGTTTTCCGAGCTCTGATCGGCTGAATTAACGCACAATCCGCCGGGGAGCCACGCCCTTGGATCTCGCTGGATTCGGCGGCGAGCCTGAGCTCCCTCGGTGCAAAAAGGAGGAGCAGCAGCTGAACGCGGGAGCGCATCACCGCACCCAGGTCACACGACCAAGTTCGCACTTTTCCGGCCCGCGATGAATGGGAACGACCTTTCTCCTCAATTTGACAGCACGGCGGGCGTCATCAGCAGCGTTTGCCGGATGTTAGTGAGATCGCCGGGAAGTGCAATTGCGCCGTCGAGGCTGCCGCTCGCTTTGGCGCAGGTCGGTAGCAGAAGACGGTCCGGGCAAGGCGGGGCTCGGGAGTTCGCCTCCCGCGCCCTCAGCCCGCCACCGTGGGAAAGTTGGGAAATGATGATGTCGCAGCAACGAAGCCTCGGAATTTACCGCTACGTTCGAAGAATGTCAGGCCTCCTGTCAGGCGCTATTCCTTTGGCAGAAGCGCAGTACCCACTTTTCACCACTTTGCAGGAGGCCGAACCCTGCTCGATCATTATTTTCCGGTAGCCCGCTTTTTGTCCAGACTCGTCAGGTTCTCGAAAGCTCCTGCTCGTAGCCTGATGAGATTATCTTTAGGCGTCGGCGCCAATGGAACGCATGCAGGAGTACTTGATGGCCGCAGCAATTGGGAGTGGATTTGGCAACATTTCCTTAGCTCGCAGGGGGCATGGAGATCCGAAAAGCCAACCAGAGCAACCTGACAAGCCGGGTAGCGGGAATGATGACCCTAACAAACCGGGTAGCGGGAACAATGACCCAAACAAGCCGGTTGGCGGGAAAGATCCTGTGGACGGTCAGACTATCTCTGGGGATGATCAGCAAGCTCTAGCCGAAGCGTTCGACACGGTTCTCCACTCCGTTGCGCTAACTATTTTGAACGATGCCATGGCTGATGCCGACGAGGCTATTGCAGAAACTGAAGAGGATGCCTGACGTGGATGGTCTGCGTCAGGATGTGTGTGCCGTGCTGACGGGCGCGGTTTGAACAGAAGGAAAACGTTATGAGTAAAGCAGGTACTGGCACCAGTGCGGCTGGCACTGGGACTTCGGTGGCTACAGACGTAGGTACCAGAGTCGCGGGGAAAGCCGCTTTCGAGGCGCAAATCGCGGATCTAACGGCGGCTAGCTTGGAGGCTACGGCTAGGAGTATACAGCTGCGCACCGTTACGACCAACCTCAACACAATCAAGAAAGCGGCCGACGAGCGCGTTCAGTAGGTTCGGAAGCAGGGGTTCCCGATCGCGTCGCCAGGTGGCGCGATGTGGAACCGAAATGAGCCGCACGGCAATTGCCGTGCGGCTTCTCTCTTGTTCGGGAGAACATCCTTGAATGACGCCGTTTCTCTTGATTTCGAAGTTCTGTCGGGGCTCTATTGCGGGCTGACGGGTAAGACTGCTCTCGAAACGAGCTTAATCGGCTGCGGCTTAGACGCCGATATGATCTTCGTCGAGCAAGGATTGGCACCGCATCATTTTCGTATAACGCTCCTTGGCAACTCGATCGAGGTCGAGGCGCTTGCGGCCGGACTCAGCATCAAGGGTAAGCGGAATATCGCCGCGGGCGAGTGCGTTGTGGTGCCACTTCCTGTCGTCGTTCTCGCAGGCGAGATGTCCATTCTCTGGTCCGTGCAGGATGAAGTGACAAGTGGTCCGATAGGCATACCACGCCTCTCGATGCGTGTTCTGGCCACGGTGATAGTCAGCTCTCTAGCGGTCGGTATGCTCTCAGCCTTTTTTTCCTATAATGGGGACGGTGGTGCATCGAGACCCAATTCACCCAGTGCCGATCATGAGTCGAAGCGGACCAACCACCGCGCCGACGACCAGATTGCGGAGGCAGCGGCTAAAGAGCTGCAGGAGGAAGTCGATAGAGCGGGCCTACTCAATGTTAAGGTCGGCTCGGCAAAGGACACTGTGACGGCGGAGGGTACCGTCACGTCTGAATCGGTCATCAGTTGGCGGAAGCTCCAGCAGTGGTTCGATCATCGCACCAAGGGCGCCCTGACACTGGTCAATGGAGTGCTCATAAAAGACGAAAAGGCGCCATCCGCAATCGCAGTTGAAGCCGTTTGGCGTGGCCCGCAACCGTATCTTGTCATAGGTGGTGAGAAGTATTTTGTTGGCGCCGTTCTGGATGATGGATGGACGGTCGACAGGATCGAGGACGGTCGTGTGCTGCTGAGCCGTAATGGCCGCCTTGCTGCTCTCCCGTATTAGTCCGCAGGCCCTATCAAGCAGAATTGCGTGGTCAGCTACCATTCTGCCGCGCCCACTACCACAACAAACCTGGACAGAGTGAAAACTTGCTGACCACCCAGCTTCGCGCATTCGGGCTCTCATGCCACAGCCTGCTGCTCGCGGGCTGCCCAATGAGGGACTTGGCCCTCGGACTTCGAATGCTACGCTTCACTGCGTAGCAGCAGAATAATTCTCAAGCGATCGTAAAGGGGCCTAGATGGCCAACGTCCTGCGTAAGTTCATCAACCGTTCGCCGGCCAACCCGGACCTGATGGTCGCGTTGATGCTGCTTCTGGCTATCGCTATGATGGTCATGCCTATCCCGATCGTGGTGGTCGACGCGCTGATAGGATTCAATATGGGACTGGCCATCCTGCTGATGATGGTTGCCCTGTATGTCAGTACTCCACTTGATCTTTCCTCTTTGCCCGGCATCATTTTGCTTTCCACGGTGTTCCGCCTGGCGCTCACCGTCGCAACGACGCGCCTGATCCTGGCCGAGGGGGAGGCAGGCGCCATCATCCATACGTTCGGCGATTTCGTGATCTCGGGCAATATCGTGGTCGGTTTCGTCATATTTCTGGTCGTCACCATGGTACAATTCATGGTCCTCGCGAAGGGCGCCGAACGCGTGGCCGAAGTGGCGGCGCGCTTCACGCTCGACGCTCTGCCGGGTAAGCAAATGGCGGTCGACGCAGAGCTACGCAACGGCCACATCGATGCCAACGAATCCCGCAGGCGACGCGCCGCATTGGAGAAGGAAAGCCAACTTTACGGCGCGATGGATGGCGCGATGAAGTTTGTGAAGGGCGATTCCATCGCCGGACTGGTGGTTATCTTCATCAACATGCTGGGTGGGATATCGATCGGCCTGCTCTCGAAGGGCATGTCCTTCGGCGATGTGCTGCATCACTATACTCTGCTAACGATAGGCGATGCATTGATATCGCAGATTCCGGCCCTGCTGCTATCAATTACAGCGGCGACCGTCGTCACTCGTGTCACGGGGGCGGCGAGGGTCAACCTTGGTACCGAAATAGTGAATCAGATCACTGCCAGCAAGCGACCAGTGCGGGTCGCAGCTTGCGTCCTGGTTTTGATGGGGTTCGTTCCTGGCTTCCCCCTGCCCGTCTTTTTGGTGTTGGCCGCAATCTTCGCCGCGATAAGCTTTGTGAAGGGCGATGTTGTCGATACCACAAGTGCAGGGGACACTCAAAAACAAACCGCGCCCGCGCAGGAATGTCCGATCGCTTTCTTCCTTGCGCCAGACCTGATGCATGCGATTGAACAAGTCGAATTGCAGCAGGAGATTGCACGCGTTTCGCAACTACTTTCAGCCGATCTTGGCATTGTCGTTCCCCCCATCCCTGTCACTGTCGACCAGCAGTTGCTGGAGTCTCAGTTTCGAATAGATATCGAGGGGGTGCCAGTTGAACAGGGTGTGTTTGATCCGAGCCAGCTGATGCTCAAAGACGATGTGGCGAACATCGAATCGAGCGGTATCCCGTATCGGCGTGATCCAAAAACGGACAGACTCGTGGCCGACCAAAGCCATGCACCGGCTCTCAAGAGTGCCGGCATCACACATTACGGTCCTGGCGAATTCCTCGCCTTGCGCCTCCATACAGCGTTGACCCGTTTCGCACCCCGATTGATCGGTATTCAAGAGACCCGACAATTGATAGGCCGAATGGAGAAGGACTATTCTGATCTGGTCAAGGAGGTGCTGCGCACGACGCCAATACCTCGGATTGCGGATGTGCTGCGCCGGCTCCTGGATGAAGGAATCCCGATCCGCCACACCCGCCTTCTCTTAGAAGGATTGGCGGAATGGAGCGAACGTGAGCCAAACGTTGCCCTGCTCACGGAATATATTCGTTCTGGTTTGAAGCGTCAGATCTGTCACCGCTATGCCAACACAGAGGGCATCGTGCCCGCCTTGGTCGTCGAACGCCAGAGTGAGGATGTGATGCGCAATGCAGTTCGAGATTCGGCTGCAGGACCCCACCTCGTACTAGAGGACCGGCAAAGCGAAGCGCTGCTGTCACAGGTACGTCAGATCCTTTCGAACACAGCACCGGGTCAGACCCGCCCTGTCGTTTTAACCTCAACGGACATCCGACGCTTCGTCCGCGGCTTTTTCACCAGAAACGGGATCGATGTTGCCGTGCTGTCTTATCAAGATATCGCCTCCGACTTTACAGTTAAACCCGCCGGGTCCGTCAAATTCCCGCATGGATTGATCAGTGGGCTGTCAGAGTAAACCCAATCCGTTTGCCATCGAATGAACGTGATAGCACTCTATGATAATTGGAAACCAAGCATGAATTCACACCAGAATACAGACGGCCGAGCATTTAGGAACTCACTTTTCTTCTCTGTACTCGCCATGCTGCCTCTCGGCGGTTGCGCCAGCTTGGACAAGCCTGCTCTTTCAGTGAGGGAGACGTCATCCCCAGAGCTGCTCAACGCCAACCAAATCGACCCGGCTATGCGAGAACGCATTTTGAGCGCGGTCGGCCAGGATGCACAAGAGCGGGCTCTGCGGGATGAGTTGACGCAGCACCCAGACAATGTCGATGCGGCGATCCGTCTTACGAATGCTTTGGTCGCGCAGAAGCGTCCGCATGAGGCGCTTCAGGTACTGGACAGGCTCTTGGTTGCAGCCCCAGGAAATTTGCGCGCATTGAACGCGAAGGGAGTGATCTTGGACCTTGAGGGGCGGCATGACGCGGCACAGGTGCTGTATCGGCAAGCTCTCGAGACAGAGCCTGGGAATCAGATGGTGCAGCACAATCTCGACCTGTCGCTTGCGTTTTAAAGGAAGTCCGGACCTGAGTGCGTTGGCGCGGTCGCGCTAGCTGTGCACATGCACCGCCCGACACACCTTGGTCAGCGACCGGTTATTTCCAGCACCTCGGCGTCAGCGCCGGCCAGCTCCTGCACACGACCGGCGATGGTGGTTCGCGACCGCGTGCCCAGTTGATACAGGCCTCCCGCAGGATCGTCCGGACCATATTCTCGATGCTGCGCATTTCGTTCAGCACCGGGTGGCGGTGAACGAGGAGAGAACGCCAGAGCCGGCATTGCCAGCTCTTGACATGCACCGGCTGGCCTTCGGCGCGCAATCCGTCGTGAGGCCAGGCCGTCAGCGAGCACGCTTCCAGGTTGACGCGCTCCAGCGGGAGCCCGACTTTGGGCAGCGCGATGCGGGCAAGAAGATCAAAGGCAAGAAGCGGCATATTCTCGTCAATACCAAGGTCTCCTGATGCACGCCCTCGTTCATGCCGCCGACATCCAGGACTGCGATGGCGGCGTGATGGTGATGGCGAAGCTGTTCGGACTCGATCCCTTCCTGTTCAAGCTCTACGCCGGTGGCGGCCATTCCAGGGGCCGGAGTTCCAAAAGGGGCTGAGGAAGACAAATTCAATTTCGAATCGCACCAGGGCGCTCGCCTTCCTCAAGCTGGCCTCCATTCGCCTCATGGTCGGAAGGCTTCGGGCACTGTAAAGTTATCAGCGGATTGATGCAGCGATAGCTGGCCGGGACGGCTGTCACGCTGCGGCGAGACACGCGATTTTGTTCCAGATTTGCATGGCGGCGTTACGCAGGTCTCGATGTTGAGCCGATGACAGCGTATTGCGGGGAAAGTGGAACAGGTTGGCAATCGGATCATGGATGGAAACGAACCGCTGAAGCTGGCGTGCCGACTTGAAGCGTTTCATGGTCCTTTCGCGTCGTCGGGTCGGCTGGTGCGAATTTTCCGCTCGATTATTGAGGCCTTTGTGCGACCGGTGTTCGACACCGGGCATGAGGTCGCGCCTGGCGGCATCATAGGACCGGAGCTTGTCGGTGATCATGACTCGTGGTGTCCGCCCTTGAGCCTTCAGCAACTTGCGCATCAGACGCTTTGCCGCCTTGGCATTTCGGCGGCTTTGCACCAGCACTTCGAGGACCAAGCCGTCCTGATCGACGGCACGCCAGAGCCACTGCTTCTTGCCATTGATGGCCACCACACATTCGTCGAGATGCCATTTGTCGCCCAGGCAGCCGGCTGACCGTCGCTTGATCTCCCGGGCGAAATGCCGCCCGAATTTCTCCGCCCAGCTTCGAATGGTCTGATGCGTGACGATGATGCCGCGGGCCGCCAACATGTCCATGCGCAGGCTGAGCGGAAAGCGAAAGTAGAGCCATACCGCGTGCGCAATGATCTCGGCGGGAAAGCGGTGGCAACGATAAAGCGGATCACGAGCAACTTCTGATATGGCCCATGTTCGCACATCTTCATCAGCCGTCGGTTAACTTTACGGTGCCCGGCTACCTCATCAAGATGCCAGACATCGTCTTTCGATGGCGCCTTGCGGCGCAGGCGACGTGCATAATCGGGACTGTGCTTCTTTCCCCAGCGGCGGATGGTCTCGTAGGAGACGACGATCCCCCGCTCCAGCAGCATTTCTTCAACATCGCGCAGGCTCAGCCCGAACCGGTAATAAAGCCAGACGGCATGAGCAACGATTTCGATCGGGAAGCGATGGTTCTTGTAGGTGGCGCATGCTTCGACCATGCCAACCTGACTTATCGTCAAACCGTTAAGCCAAAATCAATGTGACAGCACCCCTGCTTGAGTTCCTGATAGTCCCGCTCGATCCGCCATCGCATCTTGGCCTGATCGACGAGGTCGGCAAGCCTGGTCTTTCCAGGCAAGGTCGAGAGCCAGTACTTAGTTGGCTCGACTTCACCGTCCGGCCATTCGATCAGGAACCATTCCTCAGCGTGGGGGACGGAGCGCCAGTAGTCGCGATGGGCCGGCCGAACCCGCACGGCGGCAAAGCGTGAGGCAAGCGACGCCTTGGAGCCCTCGCGCCAAGTAACCATGTGCCAGGCGTCCTCGGGCAGCGCTTGCGCCAGTTCCTTGGCTGAGACCGGCGCATGTTCAGCCTGCCGCCGAACGCGCGAGGGCGGGGTCCGCGTCCGCTCCACGGCTTCGGCGGCAATGGTTGCGTGCCGGGCGACCACAGGCGGATCGAGGACTGGACCCCGACGACATAGGTCAAGCCCACCTTTGTCAGCCCGGTGCGGAAGGCGGTGTCGTTGCCGTAACCGGCATCGGCCAGCACCACGCCCCGTGAGACGCCGGCCTCCAGCGCCGCCCGAATCTGCGCGAGGGCGATTTCGGGCTTGGTGCGGAAGATGACATCCTCCGGCACACCTGCCTTGGCGCGCCGGTCAGGGTCGTTGGCCCAGCCTTCCGGCAGATAGAGCTGATAGGCGACCGGCAGGCTCGCCTGCTCGGTGGCAACCGACAGAGAGACCGCGACCTGGCAGTTGTCCTGCTTGCCGAGCTGCCCGCAATACTGCCGTGCAACCCCAACCGAATGCTTGCCTTTCTTGGGAAAGCCGGTGTCGTCGACGATCCAAGCACGGATCTGCCCCTGACGCTCAAGCGCTGGCAGCACCTGTTCCCGCACGCGGCTCAGCACGGCATCATCCGACCAATCCGCCTTCGCTACGAAATGATGCAGCGACTGTGCGCCGCCTGGACACGCCCAGGCTCCACCCGTGCCGCCATCGGCTCGACGCTTTTGCGCTCGCGCGGCAAAAGCAGCCCGGTGCAATAGGCCTTCAGCGGCGCCACCCGGTCAGCATGACCCAATACCGAGGCCAGCGTCTCGACATAGGCCGCAAAACGCGATTCACTCGTTTCGATTCCGTCCTGGAGATCCATCGCTCCCTCCATATGAAGCACGAATCGCCATTCTCGCAATCAGTCGTTAACGAAACTTACGACACAGTAAGACTAGGGGCCAGTTTGTAGAGTGCCGGATCGGCGTCTCTTAAAGAGAACACGGTTGTGCCCCTGACCGCAGGCTCTTGCGTGATTAGGGGAATCACATCGTCGACCGCCTCTGGAAACGCGTCTCCCGTGGCCCGTAGCATCTGAACCAACTTGAAGTTGGCCCTCGGCGTTTGGAGTTCGGCGTCAAGTGGCCAGGTGCCGCGAAACACCGGCCCAACAACTTCGCGCCAGGTCTTGAGCTTCTCTGCGGGCGCCTCCGACTTCCATCTCAATGGCGAAGCGGTGCCCGACCTGCCAGAGGGCATTGGACCCTATGCGGCGCAGTGCTGCTCTGGCCTCTACAGGTGCCCCTTCCGCGTGGGGCCGACCAGGCATGGATCAGCGCCGGGGCCTCGCCGGCCTTCACCGTCCGAGACTACAAGGAGCGATCAGCGTTCGGCCGGGCGGAGTTGGTCAGGTTACGCAGCCCGGGCGAGCGCGGATCGCGCTTGGCCGCTGATCGGTGATGACGCGCGGTTCTTGTCTCGATTTGGAAACCCGCCACGAGAAACGCTTGGCCGGCCAGTAGGTCGATGGTTGCGCCCGCCATCATCATCGTGCGCAACAGTCGACAGGGCGGCATTCCCGACAGCACGCCCGCATCATCCGAAAGTTAATTCCGATCCGTGATGCGCTGCGCGAGTGCCGAAGGCGAGGGAATTCGACGGCCCCCGAGAGAAAAAGCGAACGCAGTATGTGCATCGCCCCGCCGGAACTAGCTTACAGCGCGTCAGCTCACCGTCAGCTCGTTCGAGTAGCTCTCTTCGAGAGAGACCTAACAACTCAAAATCATATTAAAGACTTCCGCCAAAAAGGGAACGAATGCCATGTACGGTCGGAAAAGTGGCTCATCCGAAAGCTCCAACCAAGCTAACGACCCGGTACGGTCAAAGGGCAGCGACGGCTTTGGCAAGCACTTGCGCACATGGCGCCGCCTGGTCTCAATGCGAGTTCGTCTCCAGCGCCGGCACGCCCGTACTCGCTAGTTTCGCGGCCTCCTATCGTGGAGATCGACAGGTCTTCGTGTGTTTTGCATTGGGTTCAGGCTGGACCGGCGCGGCAGGGTCGATCCGGGCTGGCCATGACGACTGACGAAAACATGCCGCTGGTTCTCAGACGTCATGCCACCTGTCATCTGGGCGATTGCACTTACCCGCCAGAGCCCTGATGCACTACGGCTGACACATCAGCCCCAATCCACAGACAGCGCGTTCTCGTCTATATCGGAGATGAAAAAATGACGGGCATTGGCCGATCTGGAAAATCGCGCATTGGAGATGCTGGAGCCGGATCGAGCAGTTCGCGCTCGCAATCAGGTCTTGCCTCCGGGGAAGGCAGCCAAGGGTTCGGTTCCGTCCTGGAGCGGATGCGCTCTGAGGGAGGTAAAGGTTCACCCTCGGCTGGCGCTGCGCGAGGTGCCCATGATGACCTTGGCGGCAAATCTTCAGGCCCTTCCGTTCCCCCACATCGAATCCCGGCGGCTGCGCCACGTGCAGCCGCCGGGCCACGTGCGGCCGGTTCGCGGAGGCGCAGTGTTTCCTCAACGTCGGATGGTGAAGCCCTGGCGCCGGTCGCCAGCCAGCCGTCAACTTCGGGTGTGACAGTCCCCAGTTCCTCGTCAGGCGAAGTCATCAACGAGACAAAGCGACGAATGTGCTCGCTGATTGACGAAATCCAAGTTCTCGAAGAGAAGAGCCTGCATAGCGGAAAACCGATGGAGGGCTTCCGAGACGAGCTTGATCAGCTCGCTAATGCGGGCGCAGAACTTCTGGAATGCTACGCGAGCCTGCCCAAGGATGAGGCGCGCAGCACTCTGTCCGACGATGATGTGCGTCACTACCGCGCCGACGTGATTCATCGGGCGGACAGTGCCAACGAGCTGGCCCATACGATCTTCAAGAAGGAGGAACAGAACCGGAAGCGGATGGAGGACATTCTCCACAACTTGGTCAAATCCAATGCCACCCTCGACCAGCTGAGCCGATCGGCTCCCAGTATGGCGAAGTATCCCGTGGCCTGCGTGGAGCGTTGGGACAAGAAAGTACAGCGCCACGAATTGATGCGGGCCGTCTGCGTCGCGACAGCCGACTTACCAAGCTCAACAGCCGAGATGCGGCGGGAAGAAGAGGCCGCGCTGCGGCTGCACTCGGGCTGGGTTGTCAATTCAAAGATAATGCAGCTGCAATCGCGGATCAATCTCGCGCAGGTCAACATGGCCCCGCAGGCGATCATGCTCGAAGCACCCATCAGGGAACTCCTCATCGGTGACAACGGGCAAACGCGTCTGCTGGGTAACTTCATCGGCGAGGTTTTTCCGGCATTCGTCTCGACGGCCGAAGCTGTACTGAGGAAGGAAGGGCGCCCGCTCGACGCGGAACACTGCGCCGTTCTGGAAGGAGTTGTGGAGCGGCTTGCGGATTTTGCGTCGGCCTCGCACTCCGTGGTTGACAGGCTAAGGGATCACCAAGCAGGTGCTGGCCTCCCATTGGAACTGTTGACCCGGATCGTGGACGACGCCTGGATCGCTTCGGACGAGGTTACGGACCTCCTCGCACTGCAGCCGAAGCCGCCAGCCCCTGACCTGACGGCCGACGCTGCCGCTGCGATGCCGACTGGAACTGCCGGCAAGACTATGGTGGCCGAAAGCACTACAGCGCCCAGAAAAAAAGGAAAAGACAAGAGCAAGCAGGCCGCTGGCGCCGGGAGTTCGGCGGCCGGGCGGCCGGAGCCGCAAGTCGCTGCGGCCGTCAGCGACCCTGCGCCAGCAGCCAAGGTGCTCGTACGCACGGATTTAGGTACGAAGAAGCTCGTGAGTGCAGAGGAGGCGCAGAACAGTGCGTCGTCCGCGGCAGCACGCTTGGCGATCTTGCAAAATCCAACGACGGGGGAAAACACGAAGTCACTAGTCGCACGGTCGACCGAACTTTTGAAGTTCGATTTGCCTGCTCAGCAAAGTTTGATCTCCCGAGCGCGCTCCGGGAAGCCCGAGGACGTCGAACACGCCGTCGGCCTCGTGGTCCAGCGCCTGCAAACGCAGGCTGTCGAGATGGAGCCCTGCCTCCCAGCGTTGGAGGCGTCTCGTCTCTCCAAGGAGGGAAAGATGGACGACGTGCACCGACTAACGGTTCAGTTCAGGGACATGTTGGCCAATGTGCGGGGATTGGCTAAAGCTTGGGACGAACAAAAGCCTGATATGATCATGGATTGCATGAAGAGGTACCCATTTCCCTCGCAAAACCACCTTGAGCAGTTGCGGTCGGCCCGGGAGTTGACGCCTGCAGATCCCCCGTGCGCGTTGAACCCAGAGCCGAGCAATCTGTTCGAGATTAGGCTGCAGCCCAAGGCGCTGAGCAACCGTACACTACCGAGTCCAATGTGGGTGCACATCCACACGACACGAAAGATATATGCGCAGCAGTTGGCAACGCTGGACAGCGCCGAGTTCGCCGCTTGCCACGTCAAGTCCAATGAACAGCGCGGCCATAATCGGCAGTGGCAGACCTCCCGGGCTAAGAAGGGTTACGACAACGCAATCCACCGCGGCAAGCTCACCCCGGCGTTCTGTAAGTCCTTGTTGAGCGACCGGGCCGATATGCGAAATGGGCCGGCGTAACATCGGCATTTTGTGGATTCCAACCAGCTTAGTAGACAGAGGCGCAATCTGGGAAACCCCTGGCAGAGCGGCAGTGGCCTGGATCGCAGGTGTGGCTGATTTCTCGCGATGGCCGGCATCGAGCATGCTGCTCTAGGGTTTTGGGTACTGCCCGACAACCTGACGACCCGACAGCACGCCTGCATCACCCGAAAGTTTTTCCAAATCCGCGATGTGGTGCACTAGACGTTATGACCGTGGTCTGAGGAGCGGCCCGCCCTTAGACTTTGCAGCTGTTAAGCAAACGGGGGTTGCTTCGGCACTGTAAAGTTATCAGCGGATTGATGCAGCGATAGCTGGCCGGGACGGCTGTCACGCTGCGGCGAGACACGCGATTTTGTTCCAGATTTGCATGGCGGCGTTACGCAGGTCTCGATGTTGAGCCGATGACAGCGTATTGCGGGGAAAGTGGAACAGGTTGGCAATCGGATCATGGATGGAAACGAACCGCTGAAGCTGGCGTGCCGACTTGAAGCGTTTCATGGTCCTTTCGCGTCGTCGGGTCGGCTGGTGCGAATTTTCCGCTCGATTATTGAGGCCTTTGTGCGACCGGTGTTCGACACCGGGCATGAGGTCGCGCCTGGCGGCATCATAGGACCGGAGCTTGTCGGTGATCATGACTCGTGGTGTCCGCCCTTGAGCCTTCAGCAACTTGCGCATCAGACGCTTTGCCGCCTTGGCATTTCGGCGGCTTTGCACCAGCACTTCGAGGACCAAGCCGTCCTGATCGACGGCACGCCAGAGCCACTGCTTCTTGCCATTGATGGCCACCACACATTCGTCGAGATGCCATTTGTCGCCCAGGCAGCCGGCTGACCGTCGCTTGATCTCCCGGGCGAAATGCCGCCCGAATTTCTCCGCCCAGCTTCGAATGGTCTGATGCGTGACGATGATGCCGCGGGCCGCCAACATGTCCATGCGCAGGCTGAGCGGAAAGCGAAAGTAGAGCCATACCGCGTGCGCAATGATCTCGGCGGGAAAGCGGTGGCGACGATAAAGCGGATCACGAGCAACTTCTGACATGGCCCATGTTCGCACATCTTCATCAGCCGTGGTTAACTTTACGGTGCCATACTACGCCATGCTGCAAGAGCCAGCCATAGCCGCGTGACTCAAACCAAATGGCCTTCGCCAAACCCGGGACGGTTCTGAAACTCTCCGTCAGCTAATCGTCAGCCAAGCGATCTATCTAGACCTGCCGTGCCTAACCGGCCCGACGCTAACGGAAAGATAGTAGTGCAAATCCTAGTATAGCGAATTGGTGGCCCGTCCGATGCACACTACACGCGCATTGGCGAAGCTGACGAGGCGTGATTTCACTCATCAAAGCCTTCATACGCTAGGGCTCAGCGACATCAGCCCCAACAGCATAGGCAACACATCCTCGCCTATATCGGAGACGGAATATGACGGGCGTGAACCGATCTGGGAGATCGCGGACTGAAAAGAGAGTCGGCAGGACGGGGGAGGCGAGCAGTTCGCGCTCGCAATCAAGTCTTGCGCCTGGGGCAGGCAGCCAGTCGTTCGATACCGTCGTGGAGCAGATGCGCTCTGTGGAGATAAATAGAAGGACGCCCGCCGTGCCAATGGAGCGCGGTGCCGATGACGCCCTGCACGACAGGCCGTCCGGCCCCTCCGTTGGTATACACGGAACCCTGGACGCTGCGCGGCATGCCGCCGCCGCGCCACGTGCAGCCGGTCCGCGGCGGCGCAGTGTTCCGTCAATGTTGGAGGGTGAAACCCTGGCCCCGGTCGCCAGCCAGCCGCCAACTTCGGGTGTGGCAGCGCCCATTTGCTTGTCAGGCGACGAAATCAAGGAAAAGCGACGAATGGACAGTCTGCTTACGCTAGTGGGCATGCGCTTTAACGCGGCCAGGCAAGACCCGGGCGATGAAAAGCTGCTCGATCAGGTCATCAATGCAGGCTCAGCAGCTCTGCACCACTACAAGAGCCTATCCCTGGCTTTGGCGCGGACCATTGTGGACGACAACCAGTTGATTACCTGCCGCTACCTCGTGTGGGATGCGGTGCAAGAATATAGCCGCCTTGCCGAACCGACTATCCACAAATTGCAAAAAAAAAAAGCTGAGGAAGAAGCGATCGGGCTGACTCAATCCACGGCTACCCCGGAGAGTGTGGTGGAGGCGCATGCGGCCTGCGTGAAATGGTGGGAAAAGAAGGTAGGGCACTGCGAACGGGGGCGAGCCGCCTGGCGCGCCACTGCCAGCTTGCCAAGTGCAACAGCCAAGATGCGGCAGGAAGAAGAGGCCACGCTGCGGCTGGCAACCGGCTCGGTAATGCATAGCAAGCTCGTGTATCTGCAATCTCGGATCGATCTCGCGCGGGCGAAGATTGAGCCGCAGGCGAGCACGTTCGACGCACCCGTCAGGGAAATCCTCATGGTTGAGAATGGGCGAGTGCGTCTGCTGGAAGCCTTCAGCGGGGACGTTTTACCGGCATTCCTTTCGACACAGAACGCTGTTCTGAGCAGCGGTGGGCACCCACTCGACGCAGATCACTGCGCCGTTTTGGAAGGAGTCATCGAGCGGCTTTCGGAGTTTGCGTCCGAGTTGCAAGTCATCCGGACCAACCTAAACGATCACCAAACAAGTGCCGACCTCCCATTGGAACTGTTGAGCCAGATCGTGGAAGGCGCGTGGATCGTCGGGCACGAGGTCATGCACTTGCTGGAACTGCAGCCGAAGCCGCCAGCCGTTGCACTGCCGCCCGACGCTGGCGCTGCGATACCAGCCGAAACTGCCGGCAAGTCTCGAGTGGCCAAAGGCACTCTGGCACTGCAGCCGAAGGCGCCAGCGCTCATTGCCTCGCCGGCCGACGCTGGCGCTACGATACAGATCGACACTGTCGGCAAGTCTCCAGTGGCCAAAGGCACTCTGGCACTGCAGCCGAACTGGCCAGCGAACATAGCACCACCAGCCGATATGGGCGCTGGAATACCGGCCGACACTGCCGGCAAGGCTGCGGTGGCAGGCGCCGCAGCGCGTAGGAAGCGGAAAGGCAAGGGCAAGCCGGCCGTTGGCGCCGGGAGTTCAGCCCCCGGGCGGGCGTCGCAAGTCGCTGCCGTCGACAGCGACACGGCGCCAGCAGACAAGGTTCTAGTGCTCTCGGATATGGGTACGAAGCTTGTGAGCGCGGAGGAGGCGCGTGCGAGTGCGTCGGCGGGCGCACAGTCGGCAAAGCAGGCGCCGCCGTCCATGGAAGCACTGACGCAAGAGCGCCAGGTGAAACCCGAGGACGCCCGCTACGTCGCGGAAACCGTGGTCGAGCGCCTGCAGACGCAGCCCGCCGAGATGCGGGCCTGTCCGGCCGCGTTGGATGAGCCTCGTCGACCAGGCCTGCTTGCGCCTGCACAGGTGCCCGAAGTGCAAGACAAAACAGTCCGGCTCAAAGGAATGTTGAACCAGGCGCAGGAACTGGCCAAAGCTCTGAACTCGCAATCAAGTCATGCCCCTGGGCAATCCAGCCAATCGTCCGATGCCGGCGTGGAGCGGACGCACTCTGGGCCCCAAGATAGAATGTCCTATGCTCGCGTCGTGCGAGGGGCCGACGAAGCCCTTGGCGACAAATCTGCCGATTACTCCATAGCTCCCCGCGGAGCCCTTGCAGGTTCGCGAGGCGCAACCAGTGGGCCGCGGCATGGTTCTCCCCAAGGTCGGCACGGCGAAGCGATGGGTAGGCAAGAAAGCTCTTTGCGTTTAGAGAGGTCCTGGCTCGGCGATCAAGAACCGAGTAGGTCGCAACCGGACACGCTCGCACGCCATGACCAAAGCCAGTCCAGGCCGGTTGCAGGACCGGAACGGCGGCGTTTCGACCATGTAGCTGCACAGAGCTTCGACGATGCACTACTTAATGACGCTTTGCACAAAATTTTCTTCGCACACGACATCAATGAATTCTCATACGCTGTGGTGGAGAACGACAAGAGGCTGCAGAGTCAGGCGCATCGGGCAACATTCCTACGAAAGGCCGCTTCCGAGTTCACCCGTCACTTTGTTCCAAGATGGGAGGACGATGTCCGCGCCGGCAATACCTGGGGGTTCGCCACCTCATGCAACGCGACGAGCCGGGAGCCTGGAGGTCAGGCAGGCATGGAAGCTTGCAGGGCCATGGCAGCTCAGGTGTCGAGGCTCGGCAGGGCGCTGAACGATGTCGAAAGCAAAACGCTTTCGCTGTTCGTATTGTCGTTCAGTCGACATCCCCGATTGGCGGAATGTCGCAATGGAATGATCACAATCGCCAAGCTGTTTCATGAGCAACCCGGAGCGCTGTCGGAGCTCAACGGTCAAAGTCTCGCTCTGCTGGTCAACGGATTCAGCAAGTGGCCGGAACAGGAGAACGCTCGTAAGGCCACGGTAGCAGTTGCCGCCGAGATTCGCCGCCGCCCTGCCGGGCTCTCTGATTTTGATCCGCAGAACCTGGGTAACGTTGTGAACGGGTTGAGCAAGTGGCCGCTAGAGGAGGAGTGTTGCGGCGTTATCGATGCAATCGCCGGGAAGGTCTGTGGCCGCGCCGGTGAAAAAGCCGGCCTGTCTGGGTTTAATTCGCAGGCATTCGCAAACCTGGTGAACGGGTTCAGCAAGGCGCGGGAACCGGGGAACTCACATCAGGCGACCATTGTCATAGCCGATGCGGTCTGTCGCCTCGCCGATGAAATTGTCATAGCCGATTCGATCGGTCGCCTCGCCGATGAAAAAGCCGGCCGGACTGGGTGGTATCCGCAGGCGTTGGCGAATTTGGTGAACGGCTTCAGCAAGTGGCCTTTGGACTGCCGCGGCGCTATAGTTGCGATCGCGCGTCAGGTCGCTGGCGGGGCCGGCAAGCTGCCTGTGTTTGATGCGCAGGCATTGGCGAACCTGGTGAACGGGTTCAGCAAGTGGCCAGAGGACTGCCGCGGCGCTACAATTGCAATCGCCGCTGAAGTCTGTCGCCTCGCGGACCTCCCAAAGGCCGGGCTTTCTGGTTTCGATCCGCAGCACCTGGCGAACCTGGTGAACGGCTTCAGCAAATTGCAAGCGGCGGAGTGCTCACGCGCCACCGTTGCAATCGCCGGTGAAGTCTGTCACCGCGCCGGCCGCCGCAAGGGGCTTTCTGATTTTGATGTGCAGCACCTGGCGAACCTGGTGAAGGGCTTCAGCAAGTGGCCGCAAGAGGTGAATTTGGGTTACGCCACCAATGTGGTCGCCGGCGAGGTGCTTCGCTGCGCCGAGCCACTCTCTGAATTTCTTCCGCTGCACCTGGCGAGCCTAGTGAACGGCTTCAGCAAGTGGCCGCGATGGGAAAACTCACATCAAGCCACAGTTGCGATCGCCGGTGAGGTCCGTCACCGCGCCGACCAGCTGTCTGGGTTCGAACCGCAGGAGCTGGCAAACCTGGTGAACGGTTTCAGCAAATGGCCCGAGGACTGCCGTGGCGCCATCGTTGCGATCGCCCGGGCGGTGCCTCGCCGCGCCGGCCGGCTGTCGGGATTTAATGGGCAGGATCTGGCGAACCTGGTGAACGGTTTCAGCAAGTGGCCTTTGGACTGCCGCGAGGCCATGGTTGCGATCGCCCGGGCGGTGCCTCGCCGCGCCGGCCGGCTGTCGGGATTCAATGGGCAGGATCTGGCGAACCTGGTAAACGGCTTCAGTAAATGGCCGCAAGAGGAGAACTCACGTCAGGCCACCGTTGCGATCGCTGGTGAGGTGCTTCGCAGCACAAACCCGCCCCCTGACTTTAGCTCGCAGTACCTCGCGAACCTGGTGAACGGCTTCAGCAAATGGCCGGAAGAGGAGGCCTTACGTCAAGCCGCCGCGGCGATTGCTGGTGAGGTGATTCGCAGCGCTAACCGGCTCCCTGATTTTACCTCGCAGCACCTGGCGAACCTGGTGAACGGCTTTAGCAAGTGGCCGCAGGAGGAGAAATCACGTCAGGCCACCGCGGCGATCGCCGGTGAGGTGCTTCGCGGTGCCGAGCGACTCTCCGGGGTTAATCCGCAGCAACTGGCAAATCTGCTCAACGGCTTCGACAGGTTTGCGGAAGAAGAGGCGTGCAGCCAGGCGATTTTGGAGATCGCGCGCAGACTCGGCCAGGCGGGTCAACCATTCCGTCATTTTGCCGCGCCCGGGCTCTCCAGTATCGCCAACAGTTTGGCGCGGGGGATCCTCAGGAGCGAGGACGCCGGAGAGATTGCAGAGGCCGCTCTGCTGAAAGATCGGCTGCACAAACTGGCTCATTATCTTCATTATGCCAGTGATCGTCTGGAGGAGGCCGACGCGGTGGGCGTCACGAGCATCTTGAAGGCGTTGGCCAAGGCTCAATTGTATGATGATCTCGGTTCGCTCGCAGGAGCAGGTTTAAATCGGCTCGCGGAATTGCATCGTGCCCCTGGCTTTGCCCATGAGAATAACCTCGAAACCATGGGCAATCTGTGCGCCGCTCTGCTGCCGCTGGCTCGCAGTCCGCGCAAGCAGCTGCTTTGGCACCGGCGGCCGGCTCTGAACTTGCTGAACGATATTCAACCGATCGTGGAGCACAAGATCGAAGCCCATCTCAGGGCAAGCGATGCCGAGCGGGCCCGCGGGCCGTACTCGACCCGTTGTCTGGCCCTGTCGATTTATCAAGTGCTCAAGGCCCGTGCGAGCCTGGCAGGGTTGCTGCGGCGGCCCTATGTCGAGGGCAACAAGCCCGATTTGCGTGCGAGGCGCGACGAGCTGCAGTCCAAGACCAAGGAAATCCTGGACAGCACGCGCGAGCTCGTCGAACGCGACCTTTCCAACATGAGCTGGAACCTGATCGCGCAGATCGAAGCGGAGGGTCCGACCGATGCGCTGGACACGTTCATGGCGCAGAACGCCGCGACGGTGCAGGCCCAAAATCGAGCGTCCGTCTTCGACGTCCATCAGACTTTGCGAGCCATGGACCACGAGCCCAGACCGCCCCAGGGCGAGGCGGGGCTGATGCGATTGCCGGTGGTCGACATGCAGGGCCGGCAACTGGCCACGGAGGCCGAGACACGCTATTCGATCTTTCATCGCCTGACCTCGGGGGCGGTGAAGATGGTCGCGGTGCAACTGCCCGGAAAGCCGAGCCCGTTCATGCTGGCGCGCACGTTGACCGTCGAGGGCGTGCCATACCGCATGGACCTGTTCGGCGGCAGCAAGTTAAAGCCGCCGCCGAAGACGCTTTCGCAGGTCGCCGCCCGCATTCCAGGTCGGGTGGAGGCAGCATCTTCCGGCGGAAAGCTGCTGGCCATTCCCTATGCCGAAACCGCACCGGGCACTGCGTTCGAGCAGCTATCGCGCTCTTGGGCGCCTTTCAAAGAGGCATATTACTACACTCAGCGCAGGGGGTTTGCAGCGCCACCGAATTTACAAGGTCTGGGGCCTCGCGACTACGCGTTGGAAGGCGCCTTCAAATTGTCGCTGCTGCCGGACCGCCCTGCCAACCAGGAACGTCCCTTCAAGCTGATTGGGCCGGAAGGCCCGATCGCCTTGCGACCGTATGACGGCTGCGGTTTCATCAAGGCCTCGCTGGCCACGCGTATGCCAGCTGTTCGCCGGACCGGTCGGCAGGAAGGACCTGATCGGGTTCCTGCTTTTGGTGAGGGAAGGAGATCGTCCTTGCCTGCCTCGGCGCTGCAACATTATCCGCGCAGCGAGCAAGTGGCCGATGAGGCGCACGAGAAGGCCAAGACCTGGCTCGAGAGCAGAGAGGGGAAAGAGCTGACGGCCGAGGAGCTGTTTCGAACGGTGACTGTCGGACATATCGACGGTCCTGGCGCAGTCGCGGTACCGTCCGCTGATAAGTGTCTCCATGTGCCGACGCTCAAGAGCGAGACGTTGACGGGCAAAAGCGGTGTGCTGATCGGGCGGTCGCCTTACGACAAGCCCAACCTGCGCCCATTTTCCGCCGACCTGGTCAAGTCAGCAGTTGATGGGGACCCGACGGCAGCGTTCCTCGACACCTGCGTTGCTATCCAATACAGCTTTAATGTCGCCCAGAAGTCGGGGGAGGAACTCGCGGCCGACGATCCGACTTTCTTTGCCAAAGGCATCCTGATCGTCGTGCCGGACGAGATGTGGCCGGCCGCCCACGCCGACCGAGGGCTGGTTTTGTCTGCCGAGGACGTCAAGTCCCATTCGCACTGGACGACAGGCAAGGACCGCGTCAAGGAGGACACGCCGCTCGACTGCCTCGGCATCCTGCAGGCCACCGAGGTGTTCGCTCCGGGCTCCTTGGTTGCCGTCCCGACCGGTGAACAGAAAAAGCTTGACGGCGACTTCGATGGCGACACCGTCATCATCATCGGCGACCGGCCGCAGCTTTATGAGCATGTGCGCGAGTTCGATGAAAAGGAGCAAGCTCTCGGACTTCCATCGCTGAAGCCGCCAAAGTCGCATACTCCGGCGCTTGACGGCGACAAGTACCAGTTTGGTCGCGCCAGCCAGATTCTCGCCGCCACCCAGGATGTCCTGGAAACCTATAGCGGTCTGCAGCGAAACTTCCTGGCTCAATCCCATGAAGCGCGAGGCTGGTTTGCCGAGCGTGCCATCTTTGGCACCTACGAAGGCGTTCACCACGAGCTTCGGCGAGACATCGGTCAGTTGTTGGGCCGCGAAGAGGAGGTGAGTGGCCAGGATATCGAGACCGTGTTTGCGAGAGCGCGGCGCGAGATCGAGGTCGCCCGGCATCCGGTTGCTCGCGAAATGGCCGCGCTGCTGGTCGCCGACCTTGAGGCGTGGGCACAGAAGCCGGAACGCCTGCCCGAAACAGTCGGGCCCGTGAACGATGCAAAAAGCACGACGCTGAGCGCAGCAGTCTCAGAGTTGTTGCCGGATCTGGCGGATGCCTATCCGGTAACAAATCAGCCACGAGACCGCATCCGGGCTTTGATCGACAACTATCCTGCGCGGATCGATCCTCGCCCGGACGGTTACAACCCGGATGACCTCGTGCAAAGCGCAAACAATCTCCTGAGCCTCGGCATCAAGGTCGGCACCGATGCCTACAAATCCAACACTGGCGCTCGGCTTTTTTCCAGGAAAAGCCAAGATCTTCAGCGGCTGCTGCATACGACGCCTGGCTTGAGGTCCGTGCCCTACGTCAAGGGCCTGGCAGCGTCTCTCAACCATGGAAGGTTTGATGTCGATGCAGCCTTGAAGGACCTGGAGGACAACCCCACGCTGACGGCTTCAGTCATGGAAACATCGATCAATCTCGCTGCGGAGCACGGCATTTTGCGCAGACCCTCCGGCCTTCGGCCCACCGCCGAAGCTGCCGAGATGATCCCGCTGACCCCCGAGGAGGCCTCAGAGCGCGCCCGAATTGAGGTTGCGCGCGCTACAAAAGAGGAGGGGAAAATCACCGCAGCGGCACTCAGCGTCGCCGCAAGCCTCAGGAAAATGGAGATCCAGGTGAAAATGCCTCATCTGGAGCGCCGGTTGAGATCGGAACGCTCCATAAGAGAGCAGCTCACCGGCACGAGCATCTCGTCCGGCAGCACTCCACAGCTGATCAGCAGCGCCGTACGCCACGTCTTCGAAATTCCTGACAACGATTTTACACGTGCCTTCAAGGCAGCCATTCTGGCCTTCGAGGAGCAGCACTACACCGAAATCGAGGTGACCAACTGGTTCAAATTCGAGCGTCCGAGTTATCTCGGCATACACACTGTGCTCGCCACCACAGAAGGCTACCGTTTCCAGGTGGAATTCCATACGCCAGCCAGCTACAGCGCCAAAGTTGACAATCACGACGCCTATAAAGAGATGCAGGAGCTGAAGCGCCGTGATGCTTTGCAGAAGGCAGAGAAACTCGAGCAGAAGGTAAGAGAAGGCAATAAGGCAGTTGACAGACCCGATAACGTGCTCAGCATAGCACACTGGAGGGATGGTAAGGATAGTGCTGCTGCAGCACCTGGATTGCGAGCTGTCGGACGATCAACAGAGTCGGAGATCGCCAAGTCACCGGAGGCAAAGGAGACTGTCGCTGCCCTCGGCCATCGGCCGGTCGTGCTTGTCGGTATGCCGAGCGCCGGGAAAACCACGATTGGCGCGCCACTCGCCAAGCGACTGGGGCTGCGCTTCATCGATACCGACCAAGAAATTCAGAAGCAGACCGGGAAATCGATAACGCAGATATCCAATACAAATGGCGAGGGCTATTTTAGGAAGCTTGAGGCGGAGGCAATCGCGCGTGTGCTCGAGCAAGGGCCCGCGGTCATCGCGACCGGTGGCGGCTCGTTGAACGATGAGCAGACCCGGCGACTCATCGCCGACAAAGCGGTCTCGATCTGGATAAATACCGACCCGCGGGTGCTACGACGCCGCCTCAGGAACGATACCACCCGCCCGCTGCTGCGGGGCTCCGACCGGGATCAGACGGTTCCCCAACTCATGGACGAGCGCAAGCCGTTCTATGAACAAGCTAACGTCAGGTTTGTCCCACCCCGCAAAAACGATAAACAGAACGCGGGCCCATGTCTGAAGGCCCTGCACGCATACCTGTGCCCCACGGGGGCCGACGCTCAGTCGCTTTCTAATATATCCCACGGCACTGTAAAGTTATCAGCGGATTGATGCAGCGATAGCTGGCCGGGACGGCTGTCACGCTGCGGCGAGACACGCGATTTTGTTCCAGATTTGCATGGCGGCGTTACGCAGGTCTCGATGTTGAGCCGATGACAGCGTATTGCGGGGAAAGTGGAACAGGTTGGCAATCGGATCATGGATGGAAACGAACCGCTGAAGCTGGCGTGCCGACTTGAAGCGTTTCATGGTCCTTTCGCGTCGTCGGGTCGGCTGGTGCGAATTTTCCGCTCGATTATTGAGGCCTTTGTGCGACCGGTGTTCGACACCGGGCATGAGGTCGCGCCTGGCGGCATCATAGGACCGGAGCTTGTCGGTGATCATGACTCGTGGTGTCCGCCCTTGAGCCTTCAGCAACTTGCGCATCAGACGCTTTGCCGCCTTGGCATTTCGGCGGCTTTGCACCAGCACTTCGAGGACCAAGCCGTCCTGATCGACGGCACGCCAGAGCCACTGCTTCTTGCCATTGATGGCCACCACACATTCGTCGAGATGCCATTTGTCGCCCAGGCAGCCGGCTGACCGTCGCTTGATCTCCCGGGCGAAATGCCGCCCGAATTTCTCCGCCCAGCTTCGAATGGTCTGATGCGTGACGATGATGCCGCGGGCCGCCAACATGTCCATGCGCAGGCTGAGCGGAAAGCGAAAGTAGAGCCATACCGCGTGCGCAATGATCTCGGCGGGAAAGCGGTGGCGACGATAAAGCGGATCACGAGCAACTTCTGACATGGCCCATGTTCGCACATCTTCATCAGCCGTCGGTTAACTTTACGGTGCCGGCCGGACTATTCCGATGTCGTTCTGGCCGGCCCAGATTGACTGTGGCCATACTGCTGCTCGACCTCCTCCCAAGTGAGGACCTTGGAAAGAATGGGAAGCATTTGGCAATTCAGCGCGCAGGCCTGGCAGCGCCAGCTTCTGCCAGGCGATCGCCCTCAGGCGTGGCGGCAGGTTGAACCCGAGCAGGCGGCAAAAGGGACGCCGAGGGCGCTCTGGCCATGGCTGCCGACATATAAGCGCTGGATCTCCACGTTGGTGTAATGTCGCAGCAAGACCTTGGTCATCGCCGCGACCTCCGAAGACGAACAGCGCTTGAGCTGCGAGAAAATGCAGGTCGAGCCCTTTTCGACATGCCAGTAGATCATCACGCGCGACCGCCATAGCGGACATGCCATTCCGTCATCAGGTTGCCGTCCCAAGCGCCGAACTTCTTGGGCCGTGCCGGCTTCGCCCCAGATGGCGGTGTTGCGGATCGCCTGTGTTGCATTGGCAACGAGCCCGCAAGCCGCCTCGAGCGCGCCCGGAGCAAGCACGTGACCCCTGAGCCAACCAGGAGCCCTCCTATGGCTCAATACGGTCAGGTCGCCTGCCATCATTCCACGACAGGACAACTAATAAAGAAGGTGTCGCCGGTCTGGCGTCTGACCACCGTATACTATCCGACACTGTTTTGTCGCCTTTGTTGGGTCCGCGACACCGGGCTATTTCATCGAGCTCTTGTCTGCCTCAGGCTAATCCCCTGAAAAGCAATCACAATGTTTTTCTTCTGCTGGGTCGGCCAAATTGGCACGAGTTTTGAGACTCCTTCGTTGGGAGCCGGGAGCCGACGACCGATCTTCATTTCGTGGATGACACCGCGATCGATGGAACGAAGAAAGAAAAGCATAATGTCAAATCCGCATCAGATAGCATCCTATGGCAAGGGGGCCTTGGCGAAACCGCCCGTACCCAAACAGGCTGCCAACCTTGTCGACGCTTGCGCAGGAAATCTTGATGGCCGGCTGCGACTCAAGGGACCACCACACTCGCCTTAATCCTGAACTCGAAGGCGCAGGATAAAGTTCTGCATCTCGCCGCGCGGTATGCCTAGACAGTTACACGTTGGCCGATCTTGACATCGAGTCGGGCTACTCCCCGGACGACGTCTACGTGCCGTCGTAATCATTCGCTGCCCGCAGCGCCTTCCGCCCTTCCATCGCTTAGAGAGTGAAGTGCCACCATGTCCGAACAACCCTTGCCGACGCTGCCGATGTGGCGCGTCGATCACATCGAGCCCTCGCCTGAGATGTTGGCGCTACGCGCCAACGGTCCGATCCACCACGTACGCTTCCCGTCCGGGCACGAAGGCTGGTGGGTGACAGGCTACGACGAGGCCAAGGCGGCGCTGTCCGACGCGGCGTTCCGGCCCGCGGGAATGCCGCCGGCGGCATTCACCCCGGATTCGGTGATTCTCGGTTCGCCGGGGTGGCTTGTCTCGCACGAGGGGGGCGAGCATGCCCGGTTACGCACGATCGTGGCGCCGGCCTTCAGCAACCGCAGGGTGAAGGTGCTCGCGCAGCAGGTCGAGGCGATCGCCGCGCAGTTGTTCGAGACGCTGGCGGCCCAGCCCCAGCCCGCCGACCTGAGGCGCCACCTCTCCTTTCCGCTGCCGGCCATGGTCATCAGCGCGCTGATGGGCGTGCTCTACGAGGATCACGCCTTTTTCGCCGGGCTGTCCGACGAAGTGATGACGCACCAGCATGAAAGCGGCCCGCGCAGCGCGTCGCGCCTGGCCTGGGAAGAACTGCGCGCCTACATTCGCGGCAAGATGTGGGACAAGCGCCAGGATCCGGGCGACAACCTGCTGACGGATCTGCTCGCGGCGGTCGAGCAGGGCAATGCGACCGAGGAAGAGGCGATCGGCCTGGCGGCGGGCATGCTGGTGGCGGGGCACGAGAGCACCGTCGCGCAGATCGAATTCGGCCTGCTGGCCATGTTCCGCCATCCGCAACAGCGCGAACGCCTAGTCGGCGATCCATCCCTGGTGGACAAGGCGGTGGAGGAAATCCTGCGCATGTACCCGCCGGGCGCGGGCTGGGACGGCATCATGCGCTATCCGAGGACCGACGTGACTATCGCGGGCGTGCATATTCCCGCGGAGAGCAAGGTGCTGGTCGGCCTGCCGGCGACGTCGTTCGATCCGCGCCATTTCGACGACCCGGAAATCTTCGACATCGGACGCGACGAAAATCCGCACCTGACGTTTTCGCACGGGCCGCACTACTGCATCGGCATGGCGCTGGCCAGGCTGGAACTCAAGGTGGTGGTCGGCTCGATCTTCCAGCGCTTTCCCGCGCTGCGCCTGGCCGTGGCGCCCGAAGAACTGAAGTTGCGCAAGGAGATCATCACTGGCGGGTTCGAGGAGTTCCCGGTGCTCTGGTGACGCGCGGACGCCGCCCGGAATCGCGATCTACTCCGCAATTTGCCGGCGCGCCCAGCGCGCGCCGGTCAGATCAGCCAGCCAACAGGTAACCAAGATGGACGTGCAAGAAACCACGGCAGCATGCCGGGACGCCTTCGCCGAACTTGCGTCGCCAGCGTGTATCCAAGACCCGTATACGTTCATGCGGTGGTTGCGCGAGCACGATCCGGTGCATCGTGCGGCGTCGGGCCTCTTTCTGTTGAGCCGCCACGCCGACATCTACTGGGCGCTCAAGGCCACGGGCGATGTGTTTCGGGGACCGGCGCCGGGCGAACTGGCGCGCTATTTCCCGCGTGCGGAGACCAGCCTGTCACTCAATCTCCTCGCGTCCACGCTAGCGATGAAGGAACCACCGACGCATACGCGTCTGCGCCGGCTGATCTCGCGCGATTTCACCATACGCCAGATCGACAACCTGCGGCCGAGCATCGCACGCATCGTCGCAGCGCGCCTGGACGGCATGGCGCCCGCGCTGGAGCGCGGGGAGGCGGTGGACCTGCATTGGGAATTCGCGCTGGCTGTGCCCATTCTGGTCTTCGCCGAACTGTTCGGCATGCCCCAGGATGACATGTTCGGGCTCGCCGCCGGCATCGGCGCCATTCTGGAAGGCCTGAGCCCACACGCCAGCGATCCCCAGCTCGCCGAGGCGGACGCGGCCAGCGCGAGGGTGCAGGCCTACTTCGGCGACCTCATACAGCGCAAGCGCACCGATCCCCGCAACGACATCGTGTCGATGGTGGTCGGCGCACACGACGACGATGCCGACACGCTGTCGGATGCGGAGTTGATCAGCATGCTGTGGGGCATGCTGCTGGGCGGCTTCGCCACCACTGCTGCGACCATCGACCATGCGGTCCTAGCGATGCTGGCGTATCCCGAACAGCGGCACTGGCTGCAGGGAGACGCCGTGGGGGTGAAGGCATTCGTCGAAGAAGTCCTGCGCTGCGACGCGCCTGCCATGTTCAGCTCCATCCCGCGTATCGCCCAGCGCGACATCGAACTGGGCGGCGTGGTGATCCCGAAGAACGCGGACGTGCGCGTGCTGATCGCGGCCGGCAATCGCGACCCGGACGCCTTCTCCGATCCCGACCGCTTCGATCCCGCGCGGTTCTACGGCACCACTCCTGGCATGTCGACCGACGGGAAGATCATGCTGAGCTTTGGCCACGGCATCCACTTCTGCCTCGGTGCGCAACTGGCCCGGGTGCAGTTGGCCGAGAGCCTGCCGCGGATCGAGGCGCGCTTCCCCACGCTGGCATTGGCCGAGCAGCCGACCCGGGAGCCATCCGCGTTCCTCAGGACGTTCCGCGCGCTGCCGGTGCGACTGCATGCTCAGGGGGGCTGAGATGCGCGTCGTGATCGATCAGGATCTATGCGGAACCACCGGGCAGTGTGTGCTGACGCTGCCGGGCACCTTTCGCCAGCGCGAACCGGACGGCGTGGCGGAAGTGTGCGTGGCGACGGTCCCGCAGGCGCTGCACGCCGCCGCGCGGCTCGCGGCCAGCCAGTGTCCGGTCGCCGCCATTCGGGTCATCGAAAGCGACGCTGGCGAGCGCGCCAGCGCCGACCCTGCGCCTTCTCCGGCGCAGGCTGAGCGGCATGCCGCGAAAGACCAACGCAACCCAGGAGGACGGTTTGAAGGCAAGGTGGCCGTGGTGACCGGCGCCGGCGCCGGCATCGGCAAGGCATGCGCCCTCGCCATCGCGCGCGAGGGCGGCAGAGTGGTGGTGGCCGACATTGATGGCTCGGCGGCCGTCGCCTGCACCGCGCAGATCGCGGCCGAAGCGGGCCACGCGCTGGCCCTGGCCATGGACATCGCCGATGCGCAGGCGGTGGCAGCGCTGTTCGAGACGGCGGAGCGGCACTTCGGTGGGGTCGACCTGCTGGTGAACAACGCGAGCGCCATGCATCTGACACCGCGCGACCGCACGATCCTCGACCTGGACCTGGCGGTCTGGGATCAGACCATGGCGACCAATCTGCGCGGCACGCTGCTCTGCTGCCGGCAGGCCATCCCACGAATGATCGCCCGCGGCGGTGGCGCGATCGTCAACATGTCGTCGTGCCAGGGGCTCAGCGGTGACACCGCGCAGACGTCCTACGCCGCGTCGAAGGCGGCGATGAACATGCTGTCGGCCTCGCTCGCCACCCAGTACGGTCATGCGCAGATCCGCTGCAACGCGGTTGCGCCGGGTCTCATCATGACCGAGCGTCTCCTCGCCAAGCTGGACGAGTGCATGCAACGGCATCTGAGCCGGCACCAACTCCTGCAGCGCGTCGGCCGCCCCGAGGACGTGGCCGCGCTGGTGGCGTTCCTGCTCTCCGACGATGCTGCGTTCATCACCGGCCAGGTCCTGTGCATCGACGGCGGCATGCTGGCGCATGTGCCGACGTACGCCGACGGTGGCAACAGCCGCGCCGCGCGGCCTGCCGGCGACACCGCCAAAGCGGCCGCGGGGCCGCGCTGCTGATGGACATGCTGCTCAACCCGCTGGACCGTCGGCACCGGCTGCGGGACGACATCCCGGTCGTGCCCGGCGCTTTCCCCCTGGTCGGACATCTTCCCGCCATCGTATGCGACCTGCCGCGCCTGCTGCGGCGCGCGGAACGGACGTTGGGCAGCCACTTCTGGCTGGATTTCGGCCCTGCCGGACACCTGATGACCTGCGTGGATCCGGATGCGTTTGCACTGCTCCGGCACAAGGACGTGTCCTCGGCGCTGATCGAAGAGATCGCGCCCGAATTGCTTGGCGGAACGTTGGTCGCCCAGGACGGCGGCGCGCACCGGCAGGCGCGCGACGCGATCAAGGCGGCGTTCCTGCCCAAGGGGCTGACCCAAGCCGGCATCGGCAACCTGTTCGCGCCCGTCATCCAGGCGCGGGTGCAGGCGTGGCGCGACCGCGGCGACGTAACCATCCTGCGCGAAACCGGCGACCTGATGCTCAAGCTCATCTTCAGCCTCATGGGAATCCCAGCGCAGGACCTGCCGGGATGGCATCGCAAATACCGGCAACTGCTGCAGTTGATCGTCGCGCCCCCGGTCGACCTGCCTGGACTGCCCTTGCGGCGCGGCCGCGCCGCCCGCGACTGGATCGACGCGCAGTTGCGCCAGTTCGTCCGCGACGCGCGCGCACATGCCGCGCGCACTGGGTTGATCAATGACATGGTGAGCTCCTTCGATCGCGGCGACGATGCGCTCTCCGACGACGTCCTGGTCGCCAATATCCGCCTGCTGCTGCTTGCCGGTCACGACACCACCGCCTCGACGATGGCCTGGATGGTGATCGAGCTGGCGCGGCAGCCTGGGCTATGGGACGCCCTGGTCGAGGAGGCGCAACGCGTGGGCGCGGTGCCGACCCGGCACGCGGACCTGGCGCAGTGTCCGGTCGCCGAGGCGCTGTTCCGCGAGACGCTGCGCGTGCATCCGGCGACCACGCTCCTGCCGCGTCGCGCGCTGCAGGAATTGCAACTCGGCCAACGGCGCATTCCTGCGGGCACCCCTCTGTGCATCCCGCTGCTGCATTTCTCGACCTCTGCGCTGCTGCACGAGGCGCCTGATCAGTTCCGCCTGGCACGGTGGCTGCAACGCACGGAGCCGATCCGGCCGGTGGACATGCTGCAGTTCGGTACCGGCCCACACGTCTGCATCGGTTACCACCTGGTATGGCTGGAAATGGTGCAGTTCTGCATCGCCTTGGCACTGACCATGCACAAGGCCGGGGTGCGGCCGCGGTTGCTGAGCGCCGTCGAAAAAGGTCGGCGCTATTTCCCGACCGCACATCCGTCCATGAAAATCCGCATCGGATTCTCATGAGCTGGCATCGCATGCCCCGTGTGGCGAGGCAGCTACTCGGCGCGCGCGCTCGGTGCGACCCCGCCAACACCGCGGCGGCTCGGACGCTCGCCGTGGCCGTGCCAGATACAAGGACATGAACGACATGCAGACCGATTCCACGCTACACGACGACGCGCAGGCGCGCGGCGCATCCGGCAGGCTGCCGTCGGAGATCTGGATGCAGGACGGCGCAAGGCGGGTCGAACAGGCGCTGGCGCGTCTTCTCTGCGCCGAAGACGACGGTGAGACCGAGCTGATGGCGGCGATGCGCTACGCCACCTTGCATGGCGGAAAGCGCACCCGCGCCTTGCTCTGTCTGGCTACCGGCGCACTGGCCGACACGCCGGCGCCCATGCTCGACGATGTCGGCGCCGCCATCGAGATGATGCACGCCTGTACCCTGGTCCACGACGACCTGCCCGCAATGGACGATGACGTGCTTCGCCGCGGCCTTCCGACCGTGCACGTCAAGTTCGGCGAAGCCACTGCGATCCTGGTCGGCGATGCGCTGCAGGCGCACGCCTTCCTGACCCTGGCGAGCCTGGATGCGCCGAGCGACAACCGTATCGCGCTCGTGCGCGAACTGGCGCAGGCGGTGTCCGCCGAGGGTGCCGCAGGCGGGCAGGCCATGGATCTGTCGCTGGTAGGAAAGCACGTCGAGCTGGACAGGATCGTGGCGATGCACCGGATGAAGAGCGGAGCACTAGTGCGCGCGTCCGTTCGCATGGGCGCGCTATGCGCCATCGCGGAGGATGCCGCCCACGCTGCGCTGTACTGTGCGCTCGATCGCTACTCCGCCTGTTTCGGCCTGGCGTTGCAGGTGGTCGACGACATTCTCGACGCGACAGCGGATACCGCGACGTTGGGCAAGACCCCCGGCAAGGACGCGGCGGCGCAGAAGCCGACCTGTGCGTCGATCATGGGGCTGCAGGCAGCGCGCCAGTTGGCGCTGGATCTGTTGCGCGACGCCGGGGAGGCCATCCCCCCGCTGGGAACGCGTGCGGAACGGTTGGCGCAGATGCTGCAACGGGCCAACGCGTATCTGTTCAAGCACGCGCCATGCGCATGAGCGCGCCCGTCCGCATGGAGTCGCCCCTGTGCCGCTGCGATCGATCGGCCGGCGTGAGCGGTGCATGCTGCACTGTGTCCAAGTCGGCGGCGGCGATCGCAGCGGTTGCCCAGCACAGCCGCGGCTCACGCGGCGCGCTGCGCGCAAGCCTATGCGGCGGACCGGCCCCAGCATGGGGCGCGTCGCCGCGCCGGAGCAGGGCGGCCGTCCGGCGCTGCCCGTGCGCCGGGCCGCGACGGGCCTGCGGCGACGTGCGCGGCGTCTGCCCGATCCAGGTTCCCGTCAACTGTCTGCAGAAGGAACATACCGCGTGAACGCGCTGTCCGAACAGATCCTTTCCGAATTGCGCCACCTGCTGATCGAGATGAGCGACGGCGGCAGCGTCGGTCCGTCCGTCTACGACACGGCGCGAGCTCTGCAGTTCCACGGCAACGTCACCGATCGGCAGGACGCATACGCGTGGCTCATCGCGCAACAACAGGCCGATGGCGGATGGGGAAGCGCGGACTTCCCGCTGTTCCGCCATGCGCCCACCTGGGCGACGTTGCTGACATTGCAGCGTGCCGATCCTCTTCCCGGCGCGGCCGACGCAGTCCAGGCTGCAACCCGGTTCCTCGAGCGCCAGCCCGATCCCTACGCGCATTCGGTGCCGGAGGACGCGCCGATCGGCGCGGAGCTGATCCTGCCGCAGTTGTGCGGCGAGGCCGCATCCTTGCTGGGCGGCGTGGGGTTTCCGCGCCACCCGGCGCTGTTGCCGTTGCGGCAGGCGTGCCTTGTCAAGTTGGGGGCGGTGGCGACGTTGCCGAGCGGCCATCCGTTGCTGCACTCCTGGGAAGCCTGGGGAACGTCGCCGACCACCGCATGCCCCGACGACGACGGCAGCATTGGCATCAGTCCGGCGGCCACCGCCGCGTGGCGTGCGCACGCCGTAACACATGGGAGCACGCCGCAGGTCGGGCGCACCGACGCGTATCTGCAGGCGGCATCGCGGGCGACGCGCAGCGGCATCGAAGGTGTCGTTCCCAACGTCTGGCCGATCAATGTGTTCGAGCCATGCTGGTCGCTGTACACCCTGCATCTGGCCGGGCTGTTCGCGCATCCCGCGTTCGCCGATGCCGTGCGCGTGATCGTCGCGCAGCTCGACGCCCGCATGGGCGTGCGCGGTCTGGGCCCGGCCTTGCACTTCGCAGCCGATGCCGACGACACCTCCGTTGCGTTGTGCGTCCTGCGCCTTGCAGGTCGCGACCCGCCGGTCGATGCGCTGCGCGATTTCGAAATCGGCGAGCTATTCGTCACCTTCCCCGGCGAGCGCAATGCCTCGGTGTCGACCAACATCCATGCCCTGCATGCGTTGCGACTGTTGGGAAAGCCCGCCGCCGGCACCAGCCACTACGTCGAGGCCAATCGCAACCCGCACGGTCTATGGGACAACGAAAAATGGCACGTTTCGTGGCTGTATCCCACCGCGCATGCGGTCGCTGCGCTGGCGCAAGGCAAGCCCCAGTGGCGCGACGAGCGCGCGCTGGCGGCGCTGCTGCAGGCGCAGCGCGATGACGGCGGCTGGGGCGCCGGTCGCGCGTCCTCATTTGAGGAAACCGCCTATGCGCTGTTCGCGTTGCACGTCATGGACGGGAGCGAAGAGCCGACAGGGCGCCGGCGCATCGCGCAGGCGGTGGCGCGTGCGCTGGAGTGGATGCTCGCTCGCCATGTGGCGCATGCATTGCCGCAGACGGCGCTGTGGATCGGCAAGGAACTGTATTGCCCCACCCGGGTCGTGCGGGTGGCCGAACTCGCCGGGTTGTGGCTGGCGCTTCGTTGGGGGCGGCGCGTCCTGGCCGAGGGAGCAGGAGCGGCGCCATGATCCAGACCGAACGCGCGCTGCAGCAGGTGCTGGAGTGGGGGCGTTCCCTGACAGGGTTCGCCGACGAGCATGCCGTGGAAGCGGTCAGGGGCGGCCAGTACATCCTGCAGCGCATCCACCCGAGCCTGCGCGACACCTGCGCCCGCACTGGCCGCGATCCGCAGGCCGAAACGCTGATCGTGGCGTTCTATCGCGAACTGGCGCTGCTGTTCTGGCTCGACGATTGCAACGACCTTGGCCTGATCGCGCCGGAGGAGCTCGCCGCGGTGGAGCAGGCGCTGGGGCAGGGCGTGCCGTGCGCGCTCCCCGGATTCGAGGGCTGCGCTGCTCTGCGCGCTTCGCTGGCCGCGCTCGCCTACGATCGTCGCGACTATGCTCGGCTGCTCGACGACACTCGGTGCTACTGCGCGGCGCTGCGCGCCGGACACGCGCAGGCGGTAGGGGCGGAACGCTGGTCCTACGCCGAGTACCTGCACAACGGCATCGATTCGATCGCCTACACGAACGTGTTCTGTTGCCTGTCGTTGCTGTGGGGGCTGGACATGGCGACCTTGCGCGCGCGTCCGGCGTTTCGCCAGGTCCTGCGGCTCATCTCCGCGATAGGGCGCCTGCAGAACGATCTGCATGGACGCGACAAGGACAGGTCGGCGGGCGAGGCCGACAACGCGGCGATCCTGCTGCGGCAGCGCTATCCGGCTATGCCTGTGGTGGAGTTCCTCAACGACGAGTTGGCCGGCCATACGCGCATGCTACACCGGGTGATGGCGGAAGAACGCTTTCCCGCGCCGTGGGGAGCGTTGATCGAGGCCATGGCGGCCATCCGCGCGCAGTACTACCAGACCTCGACCAGCCGCTACCCCAGCGACGCTGCGGGGGGAGGCCAGCGTGCGCCCGCCTGAACGGCGGGATGCGGCTGCGTGCGCGCGCTGCCGTCGGTCCGATCCGATGCAACGCCGTCCCCCGATGCGACGGATGGAGCGAGCATGAGCGATAGCGACAACATCCCGAGCCGGCGCAAGGACGACCATCTGGACATCGTGCTGGATCGGCGAACGGCGCCGGCCACGGTCGCCGCCGGCTGGGAGTACATCCGTTTCGAACACTGCGCATTGCCCGAGTTGGACCTGACGCAGATCGACCTGCGCGCCTCGCTGCTGGGCAAGACCATGCGCGCGCCGCTGCTGATCAGCTCCATGACCGGCGGCGTGCTACGCGCCGAGGCCATCAACCGGCATCTGAGCGAGGCAGCACAAGCCTTGGGGATCGCCATGTGCGTCGGTTCGCAGCGCGTGAGCCTGCAATCCCGCAACTCCCAGGGGCTGACGCGCGCGCTGCGCCGCATGGCCCCAGACATTCCCTTGCTGGCTAATATCGGCGCCGCGCAACTGCGCGAGGCCGACGGCCTGGACCTGGCGTGCCGGGCGGTGGATGCGCTGGAGGCCGATGGACTCATCGTCCATCTCAATGCGCTGCAGGAAGCGGTACAGCCGGAGGGCGACCGCGACTGGCGCGGCGTCCTGGCGCAGATCGCTCGCGCCGCGCGCAGCGTGGACGTGCCGATTGTGGCCAAGGAAGTGGGGTCGGGCCTGTCCGCCTCGGTGGCCTGCGCGCTCGTCAAGGCGGGCGTGGCGGTCATCGATGTCGCCGGCGCCGGCGGCACCAGTTGGGCCGCGGTGGAGGGCGAGCGCGCCCGCGATGCCGCCGACCGTGCAGTGGCGATGGCGTTCGCCGACTGGGGGATTCCGACCCCGGCCAGCGTGCAGGCGGTACGTCGGGCGCTGCCAACTGTGAAGCTGATCGCGTCGGGCGGGATCCGCGACGGCGTCGACGTGGCCAAGGCCATCCGCCTGGGCGCGGACATCGCCGGGCAGGCGGCCGGCGTGCTGCGCGCGGCGACGGTGTCCACCGAGGCGGTTGTCGCGCATTTCGAGATCGTCATCCGCCAGTTGGCCGTTGCCTGCTTCTGCACCGGCTCGGCTGATCTGGCGGCGTTGCGTCAGGCGCGGTTGTTGCCCTCGGCGCATCTGCCCGCCGGTTGATGCCGGCGTCGCCCGCACGTGGCGGCGGGCGCCTAGCAGGCTGCTGAATACCTACGCCAAAGATGACTACTGATCCACCTTGGCGAGGCGGTTCAATGCGCGGGAGCTCGTGATCACCAGAAGGGAAGTCGATGCCCAGGACGTGGCTTGGTTGGAGACGCTAAGGAACGTCAAACTGACGATTCTTGTAACGTGGTCGGGGATCGAGAGCGACAGGATCGAACCGGTCTCGTCCCGCATAGCGGAACGATAGCTCCACCGGAAGCATTCGGTTCTGCCACAGCATCGGCCAGGCAAAAATAACTTGCGTTGCGCAGATAAAATGCCCTGATCCTGCCATTCCTCCATGGGCACGTGGGCGGGGAGAAATCTCATACAACTGGCAGCGAAGGGAGGCTCGGCCCAATGAGCGGGGTGGCGCGTGAAGAAGTTAATCCGGTGTCATCGGCAACGTTCGCGCCGCTCGAGAATTCAACTTTCCGTCCGATCTGGATTGCCACACAGGTATCCAGTCTAGGGTGGCTGATTCAAATGGTTGCCATCAGTTGGCTGATGGCGACCATTTCGACATCGGATGTGATGGTCGCCTTGGTGCAGGCTTCGACAACCTTGCCCACATTCCTCCTGTCAATTATCGCCGGCGCCCTAGCGGACAATTACAGCCGCCGCAATCTCATGTTCGCTGGCTGGTGCGTGATAGCATCGTCCTCGACGATGCTGACTGTTCTTGCAGGTCTCGGAATTTTCAATCCATGGATGGTTCTTGCATTCAGCTGTTTGGCCGGAGTAGGCGCCGCTTTCACCGACCCCGCCTGGCACGCGTCGGTTGGCGATATCCTGCGAAAGCGCGATGTTCCGGCCGCCGTCACGCTTATTTCGGTCGGATATAACGCCGTCCGAAGCATCGGTCCCGCTCTCGGTGGAGTCGTCGTTGCTTCCTTTGGCCCTTTGACGGCTTTCGCAGTGGCGACGCTTACATATCTGATGCTGCTGTGGACCATAGGGCGCTGCAAATGGCAAGTTCGCCCGTCACCGCTGCCGAGTGAACCATTGACCACGGCGATCCATGACGGAGCGCGCTTCACTGCCCTGTCATCCGAAATCAAGGCAGCAATTGCCCGCGGTGCCCTCTTTGGGCTGACGAGCATCTCTATACTAGCGCTCTTGCCTCTCGTCGCCCGCGATCAGCTGGGGGGAGGGCCAGTCGTTTACGGCATCCTGATGGCCGGCTTCGGGACCGGCGCCTTGTTCGCCGGCATCTGCAACAACATTCTGAGACGGAGGCTGTCCCAGGAACGTTTGACGACACTGTCGTGCATCGCCTGTGCGGCTTGTTGTCTATCGCTTGCTTTCACCCCCTCGGTGGCGGTGGCGGCTATCGCGCTGGCGCTCGGCGGCGCGGGCTGGGTCGTGACCTGGACCGGGCTGGACGTAAGCGTCCAGTTGGCGAGTCCAAGGTGGGTCGTTGGTCGCACGCTCTCGATCTATTACGCCCTTTCATCCGGCGGCATCGCGGCTGGCAGCTGGCTGTGGGGTACGGTGGCCGAGAGCTATTCGCTGAGCTCGGCTCTGGAGCTTTCAGGTGGCGCGCTGCTGCTGGTCGCTGGCACCGGCTTCCTGCTGCCCATCCGTCAATGGAAAGATTCCGATCAGGCTCCTCTTGGCTTCGAAACGCCTCAGGTTGCCCTGGATTTGAAGCCCCGAAGCGGGCCGATCGTCGCCAAGATCGAATATTCAATACCCGAAGCAAATGTCGAAGCGTTCCTGGAGCAGATGCGGGAACGGCGGCGAGTACAAAGCGGCGTTGGTGCGCGACACTGGAATCTCCAGCGCGACCTCCAGCAGCCTTCGCGTTGGACAGAAACCTTCCGCACCCCGACCTGGATGGACTACCTTCGCCTGAACCACCGCCTTACGGCAGCCGACAAGGAGTTGGACCAGCGTCTCCTCGCATTGCACCTGGGAGAGCTTCCTCCTCGAACCACGCTTGCGATCGAGCGGCCGACTGGAGCTGGCCGCAAGCGGGACCAATCGATGCGGTTCTTTTTCCGGCGTTGACATCCGTCCAGGCGTCCGCGCTGGTGAGACAGGATGGGTTGGAAACGAGCCACCGCTCTCACCATCCGTTTTGCAGATCGGCTTCGATCCATTCGAGTGGTTGCCGAGCCGGCATACTGGGCGGCTCAGACGTATCCTTGTCGGAGAGATTCCTCGGCACTCGAGCGTCTTGCAGCGCGTTGCGCTCAAGCTCACCGGCACCTGTTCGGTGCGTTCCCAAACAGAGCAATGGCTTTTCGCGCCGCAACCCCGAGGTGGGTAATTCTGGTTTTTGCTGGGTTTAACTCTACGAAATATGAACAGGATCGGCTTCACGGCCCGTCTGGTTCGCACTGGCCACAGAGGAATACACAGATATGGCGACCGGAACAGTGAAGTGGTTCAACAGCACCAAAGGTTTTGGCTTAATCCAGCCCGATGACGGCGGTCAGGACGTTTTCGCCCATACTCCAGCTGTAGAACGGGCTGGACTTTCAAACCTCGTTGATGGGCAGAAGATCAAGTACGAGATCGAGCAGGACCGCCGTAGCGGCAAGTCCTCCGCAGGTAGTCTCAGCAAGGGTAGGCTGATTTTCTCGTCGGACCCGCAGAGCGCGAAGGATAAGTCAAGCCGAAGGTACCATCGTCATTCGCGGGGCGTATCGCGACGGACTCTCTTTTACGAGACGATCCTGATGCGTCACGCAAACGGTGAATCACGAACGCTCTCGCCGCAAACCCCTTCCGCCCGGAAATCTGCCCCGGTTACGGCTCTCGGCGTATCCCAGAGTTGGGAGAAGCTTCTGCCAGACTACAACTGTAACCTCATATCGGTTTAGCAGGTCAAGCGTCGGTGGTACCCTGATTGGGTAACTTAACGACTTTGGAGGCCGAGCAATGGATCGCGATAACAAACGGGCACGCGCAGCTGCAAGTTCATCCCAAGACGTGGGGAATCGCAGTACCCTCCGTGACCTTCCATACGGACCATTGACCGATGTTGCAGAACGGCTGGTAAGCGCTAAACCCGCGCGATACAGCGCGAAATCTTGGGACCTTCAAAGAACTCGGGAGGCGAGAGCGCATAGCCGTTCGGGGCACTCGAACCGAGCCAGAAACTGACCTCGCGAAGTTTGAAACGCGGACCAATCAGCTTGGACGATCAGCCGTCGATCTGGGAGATAAATTGACTGCCGGGTTGGGACACACCTCGGATGAAGTAGCATTGGAGCAATTCAGAGCAGTCAGTAATGTGTCTCATTACCTTCGGCCAGAGACACAAGATAGTATTGTTAATCGCATTGGCAACATGGATCCACCTTCGCAAGCTATCGGAGCGCTTTACGCTGCGCAAAACTTCAGCAAGTTTAACGCTGAAAATAAAGCTCGCATTTTTGATCAGGCCGCTGAATTGGCTACCGATCCGGATGGCCACGTCAGGTCGACAGCATCCAATGCTATGTACGCGATGTATCACCAGTTAGATCCAAATCAACAGGGCCAAGCTCACTCAATTCCCGGCATGCAAGACATCTTGCCGCAGATGCCTCCTCCGCGGCATGCAGCAGAGGAACGCAGTGCGGATCTGGACGCCCACATAGCAGGTATTGGGGCTGCAGTCCGTGATACAGTTGGCCCGCAAACCTCCCACGAACAGCTGCAGCGGGGTGGTCAAGTCGGCCGGGACACAAGCCACTCCTACAATCACGCCCGAGAGGATCTAATGGAGGCTAGGAGAAGCAGAGATCGCACCGGCCGTTGAGGTCTCGGCCATGGCAGTAACGCTTCCTCTCCCGAATTCCGTTCACGGCCTTGCTGTTTCCAATTCCCTGGCCGTCGACGTAGCTGCTTAGTGAAACTTTCAAAATCCACGTCTGCCGGGTGGCGCGATGCAAGCATCGCACCACCCGCTGCGGCATCGATCTGTCGAGCGTCGGCATCGCGACCTCGGTTCGGTGTCTGAAGCAAGCGCAGCATCAGCACGGCTAATTCGGCCATGGAACAATGTCTTCTACAAAAACGACGTCCCCCAACATAGCCATTAGCATCGCGTGCTCACTCGCCTTGGGGTTCTGTGCGGCAAGTCTGTACGCAACCTTCCGCCACGGGGGTAGCGGCGAGGCTCTGATGGCGTTTGATGTCCGTGCCTTTTGGTTTGAGACGCCCTTCTATTTGGGTATTTGTTCAGCAGCGCCTGCACGCCGTCGGCGCTCAGCTTGCCGCCGTGCGTGTTCGGAAAGAGAGCCGTTGCGCCCCGCTTCCTGGGCTCGTTGAGCCAGCCCCGAAGGGCTTGCTGTGCAACCTTGGTGAGCGGCGTACTTCGCTCCTTGCGGCCCTTGCCAACGCATCGCACGTGGGCACCGTGCCCCAGCATCACCGAGTCCCGGTCGAGATCGATGATCTCCGAGACCCGCAACCCCGTTTGCGCGGCCAGCAACAGCAGAGTGTGATCACGCCGTCCCAGCCATGTGCTGCGATCCGGACAGGCCAGGATCGCTTCAATCTCGGGCCTGGTGAGAAACTGAAGCTGTCGCTTGTCGCATCGCTTGCTCGGGATCGCGAGCACGCGTTGAATCTGGGCGCTATGGGCCGGCTCCTCGAACGACGCATATCTGAAGAAAGACCGAATGGCCGTGAGGCGGAGGTTCCGGGTCCTCACTGAGGCGGATCGCAGTGTCTCAAGGTCCTCCAGGAATGCACCGATGAAAGGCGCGTCCAAATCCCGCAGTGTCAACTGCGACGGAGACCTGCCAAGGCGTGTCTGCGCGAATGCAAACAGGAGCCGGAAGGTGTCGCGATAGGAGGCGATGGTGTTGGAGCTTACGCCTCGATGTCGCATGAGCCGATCGGTGAACCACCGCTCGATCAGCACGGCCAGATCGTTCGAGGCACTCATGAGCGAACCTCCCACCGCTCATCCAGCAGTCGCGCGGCATGGGTCATTAGCTCCGGCGCGGCGGATAGATACCAGTAGGTGTCGCGAACATTGGCGTGGCCGAGAAAGGTCGAGAGGACCGGCAGTTCCCGCTCGACATCTTCGCCCGCACGCAGTTGCACTGGGCATGCCCTGTGCTCGGCTATTCGAGCTTCTCCAATGCCTGCCTAATGTCATCTCCGGCGTCCTCCGGCAACGGCAAAATAGGGCGCGGTGGCTGGACGTGCGCCAGACCGAGGTAGTCGGCGATGACGAACATAACGCGGAAGCTGCCGTAGTGTTTGAACAAGGTCCAGAGCGGCCCGAAAGCGCGGTTCAACCGAGTGGACTCCACCGCGTCGCCGGACTGCGCTGCACGCGTCAGCGCAAGCGCCGGGACCGGCAGCAGACCTGCCGCAACGCTGTACCAGGTGTCACATCCGGCAAGCAGGGCATCCGCCGCGCCCCAATCGCCGCTGTATCCGATTGTGAACGTGTCAGGCGTCATCGACCGCAAACGTGCCAGTTCCCCCGCATAATCGTCATTCGCCGCCAGAGGCATTTTCACCGCGACGATGTTGGACACCTCTGACAGCCGGGCGATCAATGCGTCGCTGAATGTGAAGCGCGTGGTGCTTGGATTGTTATATATGCACAAAGGCAATTCCCCCGCCTCGGCCACCGCGACGAAGTGCTGGAAGACTTCGTCCTCGTTCAGGGGAACGTAGGACATCGGTGCCAGGAGCAGGCCGTCAGCTCCAGCGGATTTGGCATCGCGCGCCAGAGCCTGAGCTTCATCGGTACGCAATGCACCCACACCCACGACAAGAGGCGTTTTGCCGCCGATGCATTCCACGGCAGCCTGAACGGCACGCTTGCGTTCTTCCCTGGTGAGGTAAGCATAACCGCCCGTGCTCCCCAGAAGGCCGATGGAGTCCGCTCCGGCGCGTTGAATACGCTCGAGAAAACGAGCCAGACCCTCGGTGTCGACATGCCCTTCCGCATCGGTTGGCGTAAGGGGGAACGCCGACAGGCCGCGAAACAAAGTCATCATCCATTCCTTTCGAAACTACATACGGGAAAGCAGCATACGCAGCCCGGCGAACGCGAAGAACATCGCCAACAGACTTTCGATCCAGCGGCGGCAGCGGCGATATAGAGCCACCATAGGCGGTGTGGAGAAGACAATGGCGTAGCCGCAGAATATCGTGACACTTAGGATGGCGCAGCCACCCAATATCGCTGCGATGCTTTGCCACGATGAATTCGGACCGATCCCCAGCGTGACGAGCGCGATCCATGCCAGCACGGATTTTGGGTTCGCCAAATGCATCAAGAGGCCCTTCCTATAGAGCTCACCCCGCGAAAGAGCGACTTGGTCGGTCGATGCGCGCACCGCCAGCTTCTCGTTCGACGTAAGCGCCGACCGTCCCGCCCTGAAGGCGAGGAATAGCAGGTAAAGCCCCCCGAAAACCTGCAGAACGAGCAGTGCCTGGGCGTACCTGGCCAACAGGGCGGAGATGCCGGTGGAGGCCATAAAACCCCAAAAGATCGAGCCGCTGACGACGCCGGAGGCGAGCATGAGCGCAGCACCTCTGCCGCGCGCCATCGCAACCCCCATAATGCGCATGTTGCTCGGGCCGGGGCTCCCCGCGGCAATGACATATGCAGCAAAGACGATGAGCAACTGATGGAGATCGACATTCATTCTCTCAGCCCTTGATAATCTCGATCGGATCGATCGCGCCGGATGCCCCGGGCGGCCATGGATCCACTCGCTCGACCGGAAACCTCATCCGGCGATGGCAATTTCTTGGCTCGCGATTTTGCAGCCAGGCATCAAGGCATTCAGCCCTCCGACCATGGCATCCGTCGCCTCTGCCAATGCATCGTCCGGCATGGTCTCCAACGCCTCCAGTACGAACCACATCCGGCCTGTTAGGGTCTTCAGGCGGGTTCGAGTGCCCTGTCGCCAGTTCCAGCGTCGGCAGGTGACGCCAATGTCGTCGCGCCAGATGACCTCACCGGGCAAGGGAGGATCGTTGACCGCCTCTCCATTCACCATGGTGTCGAACGTCTCACTCCCGTCAGCGATCGTCAGGTGGGGTCTTCCGACATAGGCGTCAAAATTCTCTCCACCCACCGGGACTGCGTATTTCAGGCTGATGGCGTTGTAGAGATCGACGATCGGGTTGATCGTCGAAAGAGTGCCGTCTTTCAGAACCCGCTTTCTGAGGGCCTGGGCTGAGCACGGCGTACGGTTAGGCTTCGCGCCAAAGACGGCGTAGGCGTCGGACCAACTCGCCAGATGAGCTTCTGCCCAAGCCGGGCCATCCGCCAACGCGCAATCGCAGGCTTCACCAAGCAATCGGGGATCGAAACGTCCTTCTTCAGCTGAAGTGGCATCGACGTAGACGCTCACGGCTCTAAATCCCGATGCAATACTCTTAATTCGAGCGTCGATGATGGGACCCTCAAACATCCAGGCAACTCCATCAGTTCGAGCGCAAGCAATCCATGACCGGCGCGACCAGTCACGATCGCTTCCCTGACTGCAAGCCAATATTGCAGTTCACTGGTCCAAACTAAACTGCCACTTTTGGAGATTTTAATTGGTCCAGTATGAGGAGGGTTCTCGCAGCACGGGAGCGACGCGTCGGATTTATCAATCCCTGATCAAGCAGATCCAGGCCGGAGCGTACGGGTGTCGGTGACGCCACCCAGTTCTCCGCAAGCAAGCGGCCCACAAGTTCCCCATGATCCGGTCATGCTGTTGTGAACCCTAGAGCGGGATGATTTTAGGTTGAACAAATCCGGCGTTTTCGAAGTAGTTGTTGCATTCGGTTGCGGTGAGGCCATCGAGGATTTCGCCGATCGCGCTGCAGACAGTATCGACGGTTCGGCGCGCCGCCTTTCTGAGCCAGTGCTTGAGCTTGGCAAAGCTTGCTCGATCGGGTTCAGATCGGGCGAATATTTCGGCAGGAGCAGGAGTCTGGCACCGACGCCGCGAATGGCGCGGCGCATTGCCTTGCCCTTGTGCGAGCCGAGATTGTCCATGATCACGATGTCACCGGGTTTAAGGGTCGGAACCAGAACCTGCTCGACATAGAGCCGGAACCGCTCGCCGTTGATCGGTCCGTCGATCAGCCATGGCGCGTCCAGGCGATCATGGCGCAGTGCCGCCAGGAGTCATGGTCTGCCAGTGGCCGTGCGGGACCTCGGCATAGAGCCGCTCCCCGACCGGCGCCCAGCCGCGCAACGGCGCCGATGAACACCAAGCGTGAAGGATCGATCGCTGCGCGATACTTCAACCATTGCTGACGCCGGCGCGCGATGTCGGGACGCCTCTGTTCGGCCGCGACCAGCGTCTTTTTTTATAACTAAGCTTCTCCTCGCGAACGAAGGCCCAGACCGAGCGATAGTCCACCTTCAGGCCGCGTTCGGCCAGTTCCGCGACCAGCCCACGCAAGGTGAAGGCCTCATTGCGGCAGCGCTCAACCAACCAGTCGCGGTGGGCGCCGCGGATCTTCTTGGGCTTGTGTCCACCGATCTGGCCGGGGCTGACGCTGCCTGTTTCTCGAAAGCGCCCCACCCATCTGATTACCGAGCTGATGCCGACATCATAACGCGCCGCTGCTTGCCGGCGCGAAAGCCCCTCCTGCTCAACCGAAGCGACAACCCGGTCCCGAAGATCGTTTGAATATGGCTTGCCCATCCATGCCGGCCTCCTTCTCCCAGCCAGCATCTTGAATCTGATTTGCAGACCCTTGGGAATCCCCTTCGATTCAATCCAAATTCATCCCGCTCTAGTACTACTGTGTCATAAAACTATGTTGGCAGCATGGACATCGTGGCAGACGCCGCGCCAAGGCGTGGGCGAGTCTAACCCTGACGGTGGCGATTGAATTGCTGACGTGGCGTTCGGGACGGAGCGGCGGCGCCGCGGGGTCGATAATCTTCGGGTAGCGCAGGTGCCTTGAGGAGCGGCGCTGAGCGTGGGGCTGAGGGGGGAATCAGACTCCGTTCGGAGACTAGGAATCCGTAAGCGGCGATCGCGAGCGTGGCGTGGTGATGGAAGCCGCGCCAACCTCGGCCCTCATAATGGCCAAGGCCGATCTCCTGCTTGAGTTCCTGATAATCCCGTTCGATCCGCCATCTCAGCTTGGCCTGGTCGACGAGGCCGGCGAGTTCGGTATCTTCCGGCAAGGTCGAGAGCCAATACTTGGTCGGCTCGACCTCGCCCTGCGGCCACTCGATCAGGAACCATTCCTCAGCTCGTGGCGCGGAGCGCCAGTAGTCGCGATGGGCTGGGCGGACGCGGACGGCGGCAAAGCGCGAGGCGAGCGGCGCCTTGGAGCCCTCGCGCCAGGTGACGCGGCACCAGGCGCCCTCGGGCAGCGCTTGCGCCAGGTCCTTGGCCGAAACGGGCGCGTGGTCGGCCTGGCGTCGGACGAGCGAAGGTGGGCGGCCGCGGCCGCTCCATGGCTTGGGCGGCAGCGGTTGCGTGTCCGGCGGCCACAGACGGATCGAGGACTGGACACCGACGACATAGGTCAAGCCCATCTCCGTCAGCCCGGTGCGCAAGGAGCTGTCGTTGCCATAACCGGCATCGGCCAGCACCACGCCCGGCGAGACGCCGGCCGCCAGCGCCGCCCGGATCTGCGCGAGTGCGATTTCGGGCTTGGTGCGGAAGATGACATCCTCCGGCACACCTGCCTTGGCGCGCCGGTCAGGGTCGTTGGCCCAGCCTTCCGGCAGATAGAGCTGATAGGCGACCGGCAGGCTCGCCTGTTCGGTGGCAACCGACAGACTGACCGCGACCTGGCAGTTGTCCTGCTTGCCGATCTGGCCGCAGTACTGCCGCGCCACACCCACCGAATGCTTGCCTTTCTTGGGAAAGCCGGTGTCGTCGACGATCCAGGCGCGGATCGGCCCCTGACCCTCAAGTGCCGGCAGAACCTGCGCCCGCACGACGCCAAGCACGGCATCATCCGACCAGTCCGCTTTCGCCACGAAGTGATGCAGAGACTGGTGCGCCGCCTGAACACGCCCAGGCTCCACCCGTGCCGCCATCGGCTCGACGCTCTTGCGCTCGCCTGGCAAAAGCAGCCCGGTGCAATAGGCCTTCAGCGGCGCCACCCGGTCAGCATGACCCAATGCCGAGGCGAGCGTCTCGACATAGGCCGCAAAACGCGATTCACTCGTTTCGATTCCGTCTCGGAGATTCATCGCTCCCTCCATTTGAAGCTTGAATCGCCATTCTCGCAATCAATCGTTAACGAAGTTTATGACACAGTAGTACTAGGGCATTATGGTCGATGCCAGCGCCACCAGGGTGCCGTCGTACTGTTCGAAACCCCCCGATTGTTACCGCGGTTTTGCTTGACGCGCGCGATGACCTTAGCTGAGGCCTAGGATGAAGCGCCGATTGGAGGGACGGATCGACCGCGCGTTAGATGCGTAAAGCGTCGTAAACCGCTTGATGTCTGCGGTGTCGACCTCGACCGGTTCCATTGCAACCATCCACTCCACGTTTTCGGTGCAGGGCGGAGTCGTTAATGATCCCTCATAGGTCCAATAGCCGAGCGAGGCCGGCAAAAGCCCGTTGGGATCGAACTCGTCAACTGCCATCTCCTCGCCGGGCCGGGCCGGAAAGACCTTGGCGAGACCGGCAAAGCTGTTATTTGTCGCGCCAGGCATAAGAAGGGCGCTCAGCACACCCAGAGTATCGCTCTTTGTGTCTTTATGGACAAAATGCGCTTCCATCGGGAAGCTCATGCCCGCCACGTGATGCTCGCTCGGCGCGTGGAAATGCAACTGTGCCAGTTGGTAGACGCGATCCCCGCGGGTCAAGGTGCTGCCTTCCGGCATGTTGATTTGAATGGTGTGGCCGTTGTTCACCATCCTGCCGCCGCCCTTGAGCCAACTGATGTCGATGCGCGGTATATCCGCCTTTACCGTGCCGGCGATGTCGATGGGTGACTGCTGCCTGCCCGCCGAACAGGCGAAATTTCTCGTGTCCAGATCGGCCCAATGCTCCGGCCCGACCGAGCCGCCATATCCCCAATGGGCGCTGGCCGCACGCGCGGTCTGGGCGCAGATCGGGCACACGCCCAGCGCGATGAATGCTCTAATCAGGTTACGACGATGCATATTGCCTCGCTCCTTGATGCGAACCTTATGTCCTTGCTTCCAATTGGTGCAGTCAAGGCACAGCCGCAAGGGCGGGCGTAGGTTGAGCCGCGCCACCAGCGTACACGCCAGCCAGTCCTCGTCGAACTGGTAAACTGGAAGAAGCGTCGCCGCCGGCGATCGTTGGAGGCTACGCTCGCCGGTCCGTGGAAATGGCTGGCGACGTGGCTCAGATTCACCGTGCCGCCGCTGATCAGGCCAACAACCAGCACAGCCGGCGTCGCCGGTCCGGCTGTTACTCGGCGGTATGTGGCGCGTAACGTTGAAGCGGGAGTGTCGGGCAGGCAGTGCATTGCAAAGGATCCCCTCTTTGGCGAGACGAATTCCTCCATTCCAACTGATTCCCGACCTCTCCGCCACCCACTGTGTAGCCTGCCCGCCACGCTCCCAAGACCATAAAGGCATGGATAAAACTCGCGAATACGCCTTGGAAAGCAGGTCTCAAAGGGCAAGGGGACCTTCCATCTGGAAAATGCCAAGCAAAGCTCGCGTTCGGACGATCCATGCGGTTGCCAGGCTGGCTGCCTCCGGTCAGGCGAGATCCGGATCCTTCCGCGAGGATAGCTGTAAACGTCCACAGGCTGCATCGCTGTGCGCTTTGCCCTTCGATGGCGGGAACACAACCCGCACGGAGGCGACGAATGATTCAGCTGATCACACCTGGCCTCTACAGCGAATTCGCAGGCGAGCTCAAAGAGATGCACGGGCTCAGATATCGGGTTTTCAAGGAGAGGCTCGATTGGGAAGTTCAGACCGGAGGCGAAATGGAAACAGACACCTTTGACGACTTGAAGCCTGTCTATCTGCTGCTCAAGGGATCCGATTGGCGAATTCGTGGCTGCGTGCGCCTCTTGCCAACCACTGGGCCGACCATGTTGCGCGACACATTCCCGGCGCTGCTGGGTGAAGCTGTGGCGCCCGCGAGTCCCGACATATGGGAAAGCAGCCGTTTCGCGCTCGATTTGCCCCCATCAACGCCCAAGGCGGCAGGCGGCCTTGCCCAAGCAACCTACGAGCTCTTCGCCGGCATGATCGAATTCGGCTTGGCCAACAATCTCACCCGGATCGTGACGGTGACCGATACGCGTATGGAACGGATCCTTCGCCTCGCAACGTGGCCATTGTCGCGCATCGGAAAGCCGCAGCCCGTCGGCAAAACGGAGGCGGTGGCCGGGTTTCTCGAGATCTCTCACGCCAGCCTGTTGCGCATCCGCTGGAGGGGACGTCTGAATGGGCCGGTACTGTGGCGACCGATTCTCGGCCTGCCGCACGGCCCATGCGGTAGCTAAGACGTGGTGCGTGGCCCCAGGGATCGGAAGAGAGGGTTTGCTTCTCGTCGCCGAAAGGAGTCATTGCGTCCGGCCTGGAGAAGCAAACCGAGGAATGATGCATGAAGCAGCGTCCGCACAATTGAACGGCGAGATCAAAGAGTGCGCTGGGGCTACCCATTCGCACTCGGCCCAAGTATTCCCCGTCTCCTCCGGCCGGCTTGCATGCTATTAACGCAGGTGAGGGCGCCGGCCATGATATGCGCAGCCCGTTGAAGGCGGAAGCGTACGCCCCGGTTCACATCACCCGCATTGGACTGAGATTTAGTTCATCCATGGCGTGGATGATGGCTATCCCAACAATCAATTTTACCGAACTGACTGGATTCCATTAGAAGACTCTAACTGAGCGCATGCCGGGCGGCGTCCCTCGTCTGCGTCGGCTAAGGCTGCCGGGAAGACTTCGGAGAAGAACATGTGCGGAATTGTTGGCATCGTTGGGCAACAGCCGGTGTCGGAACGCCTGGTCGACGCATTGAAGCGTCTGGAATACCGCGGCTATGATTCGGCCGGCATTGCGACGATCACCGATGGCACCTTGCACCGCCGGCGCGCGGAGGGCAAGCTCGTCAATCTCGAGAGGAGACTCAAGGAAGAGCCGCTGGGTGGTACCATCGGCATCGCCCACACCCGCTGGGCAACCCATGGGCCACCGACGGAACGCAATGCACACCCGCACTTCACGGATGGTGTGGCCGTCGTCCATAACGGCATCATCGAGAATTTCGCCGAACTGAAGGACGAATTGGCGGCGACGGGAGCCGAGTTCCAGACCGACACCGACACTGAGGTCCTTGCGCATCTCTTGGCAAGGCACCGCCGGGAGGGCATGAGGCGTGGTGAGGCGGTGCATGCCATGCTGAAAAGCGTCAGGGGTGCCTACGCGCTTGCCATCCTCTTTGAGGATGATCCGTCGACCATCATCGCGGCGCGCAATGGACCACCGCTGGCGATCGGTCACGGCGACGGCGAGATGTTCCTGGGCTCCGACGCGATCGCGCTTGCTCCATTCACGAATGAAATCACCTATCTCATCGACGGTGACTGGGCCGTTGTCGGCAGGACGGGCGCTGATATATTTGATTACGACGGCCACCCCGTCGCGCGTCCGCGCCAGACCTCCGTGGCCGTGGCCACTCTGGCCAACAAGGGCAGCCATCGCCACTTCATGGAGAAGGAAATCCTCGAGCAGCCCGAGGTCATCGCCGATGCGCTCGGTCATTATATCAATTTCATCGAAAATGGTGCCGATGCGGTTTCTGGCATCGACTTCGCCAAGATCCCGAGCTTGGCGATCTCTGCCTGCGGCACCGCATATCTCGCCGGGCTGATCGGAAAATACTGGTTCGAGCGCTATGCGCGCCTGCCGGTCGAAATAGATGTTGCATCCGAATTCCGCTATCGCGAGATTCCATTGTCGCCGCAGTCTGCGGCTCTGTTCATTTCACAGTCGGGCGAAACCGCCGATACGCTGGCATCGCTGAGGTACTGCAAGCAGCTTGGGCTGAAAATTGGCGCTGTCGTCAATGCGCGCGAATCGACCATCGCTCGGGAGGCCGATGTGGTCTTCCCGATCCTTGCCGGCCCAGAGATCGGCGTCGCCTCCACCAAGGCCTTCACCTGCCAGCTAGCCGCTCTTGCCGCACTCGCCATCCACGCAGCCAAGGCCCGCGGAACCGTGACCGAAGATGAGGTGCAGGCGCTCGTCGAGAGCCTCGCCGAAATGCCGCGCCTCATGAGGCAGGTACTGGACAGCATCCAGCCGGAGATTGAGCTTCTGTCGCGCGAACTGTCAAAGTGTCATCATGTCCTTTATCTCGGCCGTGGCACAAATTTCCCGCTGGCGATGGAGGGGGCGCTGAAGCTCAAGGAGATTTCCTACATCCACGCCGAAGGCTATGCGGCGGGTGAATTGAAGCACGGTCCTATCGCATTGATAGACGAGAACATGCCAGTGATCGTCATCGCGCCACATGATCGCTTTTTCGACAAGACCCTCTCCAACATGCAGGAAGTGGCCGCCCGCGGAGGGCGCATTATCCTCATCACCGATGGAAAAGGGGCAGCCGCATCGAAACTCGATACGATGCACACGATCGTGCTGCCGGCCACCGACGAGATTATCGCGCCGATGATCTTCTCGCTGCCGATACAGCTTCTTGCGTACCACACGGCGCTCTTCATGGGCACAGATCTCGACCAGCCACGCAACCTGGCAAAATCAGTCACCGTCGAATGATGTGACGCCTTCATTAGTCGCAACGCTCGCCCATTCGGAAAAAACTCCAAGCACTTCAACCGGGGCTCAAGCGCGCCGCTACCGCCTTGCCGTTATTTGCTGGAGCATGCCGTTTAGCGACGATTGGTTATCCCTTTGGCCTCCCCTCACGCTGCTTGGCTGTGCCTACTGGCAAACCCGGTCGAGAAAAGCATCGAATACGCAGCAATAGCGCTAACCACAAAGCGATCCTCCTGCCGCATGCGGATAAAACCCTTCGCTGTCCCTATTTCGTCCTCGCTCGATGATTGCGGCTCGCCGCGGTCTTCGTCGGTGAGACGGTTGCCCTTTGACTTTGCCAGGCGGCCAGCTGCGATGTGCGGGCTGTAGGAATCCCGTGTAACCTCGTTCTGGATCTAACGCTCACCGATAGGCCCGGCCAGTCGCAAGAGGACCGGGCGATGATCGGACACTTCCAGGAACCGCTCGATGGTTCGGTCGAGCGCGAGGATCATGAAATCGTGGCCGCACGGCAGGAGATTGGGCGAGATAAAGACATGGTCGATCAGCGACTTGAAGGGCGCCTTGACGCAGGTGATTTGCTTGTCCGAAGCATCCTGCGCGGCGAGCGCGGTCAGGCCGGCGGCGGTCAGCGCGGTCTCCGGAAGCCAAGGTTGCATTGAGTCGCCGCCGATTCAGTCGTTATCGAAGCTGGGATACTAGGCGAGTTCGGCGATTGCTTCGGCGATCACGCGCCCACCCATCTGCCGGCGGCCTCCACCGTGTCGCCGGACTGCGCCGCACGCGTCAGCGCAAGTGCCGGGACCGCCAGCAAACCTGCCGCAACGCTTTGCCAGCTGTCACATCCCGGCAGGCGGGGCATCGGCCGCGCCCTAATCGCAGCTGTATCCGATTGCAAACGTGCCAGCGCTTATCTGCCGCAGGCGTGGCAGGTCCCCCGCATAATCGTCATTCGCCGCCTGAGGCACCGAGATGAAGCTCTTCCTCCCGTTAGAATGAACGTTCGAAACGGAGGATGCCGCCGACACTGCTCTTTTTGTTGGCATTCGCCCAGCTAATGGAAGGGTCGACCTTGCCGACGGCGAAGTCGCCGTAGCGGTCATAGTCGAGTTCGGCTGTAATTGTGAAATCTGCAAGAAACGTATAGGCGACGTTTGCAGCGACACCATAGTTCCTGAGCTGATCACCCGAGAGCTGAAGATTCAACGAAGTTGTCTCATTGAGCTTGTAAGTGGCGCCGGCCCAGAAAGCCCAGTTACCGCCCCAACTTTTGTAGAACCCGCGACCATGAGCGTCGATTGCGTTAGTGACGTCATCGTTGAGCTTGCCGCTGGAGCCGTAGCCGAACATTCCGAATAGCGAGAGTTGGTCGGTAACATCGACGTCGATGCGGACCTTGCCCGCGACCGATTCGTAGTTGCTATCATAAGCGACAACGCCGGTGATCGCGCCCCAGTGTTGTGTGTATTTCACTCCGCCGACTAGGTGCGGAACGTAGCTGTCGATGGTGCCGACCAGGCCCGAGCCTTCTTCGAGTGAAACCACAGCCGAAAAGCCGTTACCGGCGTCAAAGTAGTACTGAACCACATTAGTATCGAAGGCGCCGTACGGGATAAGCATCTGATTGAGCACGTCGCCCGCGTAGCCATTAAACATGTCGAAGGCGGACCAGTCCTTGCCAACTCGGAGGCCACCAAGCTGAACCCAGGCGAAAGTCAACGTGATGCCTTGGCTGAAGGCATAGTATCGAGGACTGTCCGAACCGGAATAGGCCGTGTGCTTGCCGTAGTTCATGCGGGTCTCGATGTAGGTCTGCAATGTACCGAGTTCGGTCTCTTGCCCGGTCCAAGTTTTGAATGTGAAACGCGTGTGGTTTTGCCATATGCCCTGGGCCTCGCCAGTCTTCACATCCGTGGCTCTAGCTTTGTCATGCGACACGACATCGCCGAGGCCGATGTCGTAACGGATATAGCCGCCGATGCGCAGGCAGGTCTCGGTGCCGGGGATGTAGTAGTAACCAGCGCCGTAAACGTCGCAGATCTTGACGTATTCAACGGGCTCAGGCTCGGCCAGGACGATGGCGTCGGCGGCTCGGGCACAGGAAACGGCGATCAGGGCCGCAGCTGAGCCGAGCAGGAGGCTCCTGATGTTCATTCTTGATCTCCGTTCAAATATTAAAGAAGGGGACGTCAACGAACGAGCCAGCCCTTCCTGTCCCACAATCGAAAACGATGCACATCGCGCTGCGCCCATCGCAGTATGACGCACGGGTCATAATAATGATTCAACAACAGAGGCGATGAATCTGAATCATACTTCCACGCGATAAGATGTTGTTCTCATATCACCTGCTTGAAATGCCCGGGGGAGGAATCAAACACTTCTGGGTCGATCGCCATGATTATCTCCGATAGCTGCGGGCGTACCGGCTTCAGAAAATCACCCCGCAAGCGACGTGCCAACCTCACGACCAAGCTACGATTGACACTCAAGTTTGCCGTCGGACCTTGGCTTGCGTTTCCTTTTCTGCTCTGAGGGTCAAGCTGAGCACGAAAAGCAAATGTTTCGGACATGGTTCGTCTGTTCGCTTCGCGACAGTATCGTTCAATGGCGATAGCTTTTGTTTGTTTTGAGCCTCGACATTGTTGACATCATGCGAGTGCACCGCTCGGTACGTCAGCCGAGATGCCCCACTGATGCCGACATGCCTAGGCGTAAGCGTCCTCGTTAGGGCGAAGGGCCACACCTCGGCGGTGGCGAGGTGCACCAGCTGTCCAGCTAGTCCGGACAAAGTGGTTCCGAAAGGCGGGAAGGTCGAGACGAGCCGTTGTAAGCCCCTCTCTGAATCGGAAGCCGTGCATGGGCCATTTTTGTTTTTACGGAAGCACATGCGAATTCGCTCGATTGTCAGCTGCGAGCGATGCTTGAGTTGCGCTTCACTCCGGCGCTTTGCCGGGCCACAGGAGCGCGATTTGTCGGTGATCATGCGCCTGGCGTAGCGCTACTTTCTAAATTGGTTCATCAGGCTTGCAGCCTTGGCAGGGGCGGACCTGGACGGTCTCCTCGAGCACAATTCCCGCTCTGACAGACGGTGCGCCACAGCCAAAGCCTCGTGCCGGCAATTAATACGACGAACTCATCGAGATGCCAGGTATCGCTACGTGACGCCGTCTTACGCACCAGCCGGCGAGCAAAAGTCTGGTCCCAACGCCGAATCGACTGGTCGGACGGGGCATGCTGCGTTCCATCGGACGCTGAAGGGAGGGGATAGGATAGGATAGTAGCACCAAACGGTGTGCGGGAAAGTCTCGACGGGAAACCCACGGCGCTTGTCGCTGACCAGCGCGTGCTCATACCATCGCTGTCCAGCCAAGGCTGAATGGGGCTATCGCTGCGAAATAATCGGGCCCAAAGCGGACCGGACTGATATAGCGCAAAGACACAGGAGAGCGCAGTGGTAAGGATGGAAGGCAACAACATGGGACGGTAACTGTTGCAGACCACAAAACATCGCGAAGCCCACCTGCCTTGGTACACCATCTATCCGACTGTCGCGGAGTTCTCTGGGGCGGTCGGCGCCGACGCTTATGAGGAATGGCTCAGGAACCTACCGGCTAACGATCCGGCGTCACTCTACTTGCACGTTCCGTTCTGCCGATCAAAGTGCTGGTATTGCGGCTTCCCCACCACCATCACCCGCCATGATGCGCCGATCGTTAATTATCTGGCGGCGCTGCGTGACGAGATACGTTTGGTCTCGGAGCACGCGCCGCAGGCGCTGCCCGTGAGCGATGTGCATTTCGGCGGCGGAACGCCAACTCTCATGGGGCCAGTTGAGTTCCTCGCCCTGACGGAATTCCTGCGCCGCCACTTTGCGCTTGCGGAAACAGCTACGATCGCCGTCGAGATCGATCCACGCACGTTCACGGCCGATATGGCCGAAGCCTTGCAAGCAGCCGGCGTGAACCGCGCGAGCCTCGGCGTGCAGAGCTTCGATCCCATTGTTCAAAGAGCGATCAACCGGGTCCAGAGTGAGGCGCAGACGGCGGCTGCCGTCGAAATGCTGCGTCGGCATGGAGTGACAAGCATCAACTTCGACCTCATCTTTGGTCTCCCGCATCAAACGGTGCAGTCTTGCGTCGAGACCACGAGGGCGGCGGTCGCCATGCGCCCCAACCGGCTTGCGGTGTTCGGCTACTCGCACATTCCGTCCTTTATTAAGAATCAGCGCCTCATCGAGGAGGCATCGCTTCCGGGCAGCGCTGCCCGCGCCGAACAGGATGCGGCCATTGCCGTGACGCTGATTGCCGCCGGCTACCGAGAGATCGGGCTCGACCATTTCGCCTTGCCGGACGACGATCTCGCGCTGGCACAGAAAACCGGTCGCCTGCGGCGCAACTCGCTGGGCTACTCGGCCGACACCTGCAAAACCCTGATCGGTTTCGGCGCGTCGGCTATCGGGCGTGTCGGCGAGGGCTACGTTCAGAACGAGGTTACACGGGATTCCTACTGCCGGCACATCGCGGCTGGCCGTCTGGCGACGTCAAAGGGCTACCGTCTCACCGACGAAGACCGCGCGCGAGCCGCAATCATCGAGCGACTAATGTGCGATCTCGAGGCCGATGTGCCGGCAATCTGTGCCGCCCACGGATCTGATCCGATCCATTTTCTCGATTCAGCTGAACGCTTGGCGATGCTTGCCAAGGACGGGATTGTGGACATCGAAAAGGGTTTTGTCCGCGTAAGGCGGCAGCATCGCTTTGCGATGCGCGTTGTCGCTGCCGCATTCGACGCTTTTCTCGACCGGGTTGCCCGCTGAGTCAGCCAACCAAGTGTGAGGAGGCCAAGGCGACGCCGAAGCGAAATTTGACGCCCATGCGGTTTCCTTTCTTCGAGGTCAGGATTTCACAGCCTTCGCCGGCGTAGCAGGCCTCAAGCGGCTTCCCGCCCTCGAAGAAAGCCACGGTGTCGCATCGATCGTGATCCGCTCGAATTGGTGCGATAGCCGATCTCGTAGTAGGCGCGTACTCATCTGCGCTCTGGTCTCCGCCTTATAAGCCATGACTGGATCGAGCGTTCCATCGTCAGGAAGGGATAGACCAACTGCCAATCCCGGACCCAAATTCGACAGGGCGCGCTGCTTGATCTGGTCGTCCTCAAATGTAGATCGGCTGGACCGCGGGATCGTGGCTATATGCGTGATCTTTCTCAGCTGCTTGATCGTGGATCTTGCCGCTCCCGCCGCCGGCCACGATGTAGAAGGGCTTGCCCTCCACGGCGATCTCGCCGTTCCTGCTGAACGATCCCGCCGACACGATATAGGGCTTGAGGGTCGGTCACGACGATGTTGTCCCCTGCCGCGGCGATGCACGGCCGTGCCCGTCCATCGAATAGAGGTCGTGAGCTTGAGCGAGTTGGCGATCTTGCCAGCCACGAAGCTTGGCGTTCTGGTGACGCTCAACAAGGCGACCGCAGCAATGGAACGTGCTGCCAGAGAAGCCGAATCCGTTGAGGCGGGCGGCAAGCTGCGGCCGCGCGTGCAAATCTGTATGGTCAGGGAACTATTGAAGGGCAGAAAGCCCACGCTTCCACCTGTCTATGACATTGTCTCTGCCGCTGCCGCCCGGCAGGTGGCCGCCGCGGTTGCCAACGCGACAGGAAATACGGGACCCGCCGTCCTTCAAATATTCCATCGCCGGCAGCGGACAGAAAGCCACGAACAATCAGTCGCCGACACCTGTGAACAAGCCGTGTGCGACATTGCAATCATCCATTTATTGGCTCAACTGCCCACATGGCCGTGAATGAACTGGATTTGTTGGTTTTCCAGATGGCAGTGGAAAGCGTCCGCTCACTCTGCTTGAGCTTCAATGACAAAGCGGCGGAGATAGCCGCGAGGAGCCGCGGAAACCTGCTTTTCGATGTGCGGATCGATGATGACGCCGAGGTCCAACGGCTCGCAGCCATCCGATATCGAGGCGGGCAGATTGGTGTGCTGGCGTTGGACAGACAAGGCCTTATTAGCCGCTACTGCGTCATCGACGATACCTTCTCCCGCTTCATTGCACCGTTGGAGAATTGGACCAGCATGCCGGTGTCAATGCAGGCCAAATTCGATGTCACTCACCATGCCGGCCTCTTCCTAGACGCGTTGCGAAATGCCGGTCATATGCTTGGCAACTGAAGGCCGGAAGGTAACTTATCTGGGATAGAGGCAACGGGAAGGCGCCTTCCACTTATAAGGCAGCGCCCAATAAGTCGGTACTCGCCTGAGGAATTCCCATGGCGGGCAGGGCTACCTCGCGATCCGATCTCGATAGGCTTGTTGTACCTCAGACCGGACTCGATGTTCAGAATTTCCTCAGCGGCTTGCCCGCACGCCACCGCCAGCTCGCCGACCACGTGCTCACGATAGGCACGACCGATATGAGTCCCCTCCGACGTAGCAGTCCTCGGGAATGCGCGAATATTGATACACCTCGAAGGAGAGCAAACGGCGCGCCAAACAGCCTCTCATCGCACCAAGTCGTACATAGGGCGCATTCCTGTTCCGGCCGTCCCGGGCGATGCTCGATCCATCTCTCCAGAACAGCGGAGCAAGCCAGTGACGCCCACGAAGCTTCTGATTGGGCAGATCGCCATTGTGTTCGCCATCGTTCTCCTCAGCGTGTGGGCTGCCACGCAATGGTGCGCTCATATGCTAGCCTTTCAGGAACAACTCGGCGCGCCATGGTTTGTCGCGGCTGGCTGGCCGATCTACGAGCCGTGGAAACTGTTGGAATGGTGGTTCCAATTCGATGCCTATGCGCCCGAGGTATTCGACAAGGCGGGCATGCTTGCGGGCACCAGTGGATTCATGGGCTGTGCCGCTGCGATCGCTGGTTCCCTCTGGCGCGCGCGCCAGCGCGGCTTGGTCACCACCTATGGCTCCTCTCGATGGGCGGCGACGCGGGAGATCGAGAAAGCAGGGCTGTTTCAGCCGGCAGGCGTCTTCCTCGGCAAACTGAAGGACCGGTATCTGCGTCATGACGGGCCTGAGCACGTCATGGCCTTTGCGCCGACACGTTCCGGCAAGGGCGTCGGACTGGTTGTCCCAACCCTTCTCTCCTGGTCCGGCTCGGCCGTCATTCACGACATCAAAGGCGAGAACTGGCAGCTGAGCTCCGGCTGGCGGTCGAGGTTCTCGCATTGCCTTTTGTTCAATCCGACTGATCCGCGATCGGCCCGCTACAACCCGCTGCTGGAGGTACGCAAAGGTTCGGACGAGATTCGCGATGTCCAAAACATCGCCGACATTCTAGTCGATCCGGAAGGCGCGCTGGAGCGGCGGAATCATTGGGAGAAGACCAGTCATTCACTCCTCGTCGGCGCTATCTTGCACGTGCTCTACGCCGAAGAGGAAAAGACTCTTGCCCGCGTCGCCACCTTTCTGTCGGACCCGCAACGCTCGTTTGCCGCGACTTTGCGGCGAATGATGACGACCAACCATCTCGGCTCGGCCAATAAGCCTGAGGTCCATCCCGTCGTGGCCTCGGCGGCACGAGAGGTGTTGAACAAATCGGAGAACGAACGTTCAGGCGTCCTCTCGACCGCCATGTCTTTTCTCGGCCTCTACCGTGATCCGACCGTGGCGGCGGTAACATCGGACTGCGACTGGCGCATTGCCGATCTGATGGATGCGGAGTGGCCGATGTCGCTCTATCTGGTCGTGCCGCCATCGGACATCTCGCGCACCAAGCCCTTGGTGCGACTGATCCTGAACCAAATCGGCAGGCGGCTGACGGAGCGCCTCGAGGGTGACCCAAAGAAGAGCCGCAAGCATCAACTGCTCATGATGCTGGATGAGTTTCCGGCGCTCGGTCGCCTCGACTTCTTTGAGACCGCGCTCGCGTTTATGGCCGGTTACGGAATTCGTGCCTACTTGATCGCGCAATCGTTGAACCAGATCTCCAAAGCGTATGGCGACAACAACGCCATTCTGGACAACTGCCATTTGCGAATTGCCTTTTCCTCCAATGATGAGCGCACGGCCAAGCGAATCTCGGACGCGCTTGGCACGGCCACGGAACTCAGATCCATGCGCAACTATGCGGGCCACCGGCTGGCACCTTGGCTCTCGCATGTCATGGTGAGCCGCCAGGAAACCGCCCGCCCGCTGCTGACACCGGGCGAGGTGATGCAATTGCCGCCCGCGGACGAACTGGTGCTGGTTTCGGGACTGCCCCCCATCCGGGCCAAAAAGCTGCGATACTATGAGGATCACAATTTCACCGAGCGGGTGCTGCCTTCGCCGGTGTTGCGCGACGGACCCTACGCGGACTGCCCGATGTCGCGGCCGGACGATTGGACTGGGCAAGTACGCGGCGTCGACCGTCGTCTTGCGTCCGACGATGAAAGCGCTGGCGCCGCGCTTGCGGACGAGGGAGGTGTTCAGCAGCAGCGCCATCCTGGCCTACCCGAAGAACATACCGCCGTCACCCAGGAACCGGACCAGGACGATCTGTCCAGACCCGCAGACGATGATAGCGAGGCGATGGCGGACAAGCGCGTCATGGACCGGATCTCCACCGTCGCAGGTGCCTATGGCATCAACGAGGGAAGGGACGATGATAAGGATATCGTCCCCGGCTTCTGAACGCTTTCCGCAGCTCGGGCGTATCTCAGCGTAGATAACGGCCGTAAGCAATTTTGGGCATCTCGATAATGCTTGTTCCGCCGCCGGCCCGCCAGCGCCGGCCAGTTGGAACAAGCGCATGAAGCCCCACCGCATTCGTCACCAGTTTCTGCTCGAACCGGAATTGAGCGAGAAGCTGGACAACCTCAGCCGCGATCCCTCGACCACAAAATCCGCGGTCGTCGCGAAGGCCGTAGAAGCTTTCATCGAGCGGCGTGGCGAGAATGAACTCGATCGGCGCTATGGCATGAGGCTGGACCGTCTTTCCCGCGACCTCAGTCACGTCAGGCGCGATGTCGACATGACATTGGAAAGCTTGGCGCTCTTCATCCGCTTTTCGATCACGCTTCATGCCCACACGCCTGTTCCGGACAAGGCGACGCAGGCGATTGCTCAGGAGCGTTTCGACAAATTCGTCGAGCAGGTCGGTCGCCAGATCGCATCGGGGAAACGCTCGTTTGGCAAAGACAATGGCGGAGGAGGGGAAGGATGAGCGCTCATCCAGAGGCCGACCACCGACGCCGCGCCATGCTGCGCACCGCCATGGGTCCGACGATCACTGAGGCGCTGGCCGATCCATTGGTCATCGAGGTGATGGTCAATCCCGATGGTGCGCTGCGGCTCGACCGGCTGGGAGAAGGCCGAATCGATACGGCCGTGCATATGCATCCTTCCGAGGCGGAACGCATCATCCGCCTGGTCGCTTCCCACGTGCGTGCCGAGGCGCATGCGGACAATCCGATTGTCAGCGCCGAATTGCCATCGGGCGAACGCTTCGAGGGACTGCTGCCGCCTGTCGTGCTGGCGCCTTGCTTTGCCATCCGCAAACCAGCCGCAAAGCTCTACACGCTGGCCAACTATGTTGCGGATCGCATCATGTTGCCGCTGCAGGCCGATGCGTTGATAAAGGCAGTCCGAGAACGGCGCAACATCCTTGTCGCCGGAGGCACGTCGTCGGGTAAGACGACGCTTGCCAATGCGCTGCTGGCCGAAGTCGCCGAATGCGACGAGCGAGTGATCCTCATCGAGGACACCCGCGAACTGCAATGCGCAGCAAAGGACTGCGTTGCCCTGAGAACCAGGCGGGGCTCGGTCACACTCGCCGATCTCGTGCGCTCGACGCTCCGGCTCCGCCCCGACCGCATCATCGTCGGTGAAGTCAGGGGCGCGGAAGCGCTGGACATGCTCAAGGCATGGAACACCGGGCACCCCGGCGGCATCGCCACGGTTCATGCCAATTCGGCGCGCTCTGCCCTCTATCGCATCGAGCAGCTTGCACAGGAAGCTGTCGTCACCGTGCCGCGCCGCCTCATCGCCAATGCCATCGATCTCATCGTCTTCATCGCGGGGCGCGGCTCGTCGCGCCGCATCGATGCAATCGCTGAGGTCACAGGTCTCGACGGCAGCGGCGACTACGCCCTCACCCCACTCACGCCTCCGCAACTCCAGCAACTCTGAAAGGCCCCCTTATGCGCAAGAAGCTCCGCTTTCTTTCGTTTGCCGCGCTCGCGTTTCTTCTCACAGTTCCGGCGCACGCTGCCGGCTCCGGCATGCCTTGGGAACAGCCGCTGCAGCAGATCCTGGAATCGGTGCAGGGACCGGTCGCCAAAATCGTCGCGGTGATCATCATCATCACCACCGGCTTGACCCTTGCCTTCGGCGATACTGCAGGCGGTTTCCGCCGGCTGATTCAGATCGTCTTCGGCCTGTCGATCGCCTTCGCCGCATCGAGCTTCTTCCTCTCGTTCTTCTCCTTCGGCGGCGGGGCGCTCGTCTGATGGCCGCCGGAGTGCAACATATCGAGGGCTTCGAGGTTCCCGTTCACCGGGCCTTGACTGAACCGATCCTGCTGGGCGGCGCGCCGCGGGCGGTGGCGATCCTCAACGGCACGGTGGCTGCGGCCATCGGACTAGGCTTGCAGCAATGGATTGCCGGGCTAGTGCTCTGGCTTGGCGGCCACACGCTCGCGGTCTTTGCCGCAAGGCGCGATCCCGACTTTGCCAGCGTGCTTGTCCGTCACCTTCGCCTGAGGGGATGGCTCGCATGCTGAACCTTTCGGAATATCGCGGCAAGGCCGACCGGCTTGCCGACCATCTGCCCTGGGCAGCACTGGTGGCGCCCGGCATCGTGCTCAACAAGGACGGCAGCGTTCAGCGGACTCTTCGGTTTCGCGGGCCCGATCTGGAAAGCTCGACCGAAGCCGAACTCATCGGCATCTGCGCCCGGGCCAACAATGCGCTTAGACGCTTTGGCTCCGGCTGGACATTGTTTTTCGAGGCCGAGCGCATCGAAGCGCTGGGCTATCCGTCCTCGCGTTTCCCGGACGCGGCGTCATGGCTGGTTGATGAAGAACGGCGTGCTGCCTTCGAAGGCAAGGTCGCGCATTTCGAGAGCCGCTATCACCTGACCTTGTTGTCCATGCCGCCACCGGACGCCCAGGCGCGGGCGGAAAGCGCGCTCGTCGACTCGCATCATTCAGAAGGCGAAAGAGACTGGCGCCAGGAGATGGCGCGGTTCCGTGACGAGACCGACCGTGTGCTGGATCTTCTGTCGGGCTTCATGCCCGAAGTGCGTCCGCTCGATGACGCCGAGACGCTGACATACCTGCACGACACGATCTCGACCCGCCGCCATCCGGTCGCCGTGCCGGAAATGCCAATGTATCTGGACGGCATCCTGGTCGATGTGCCGCTTACCGGCGGCTTGGAGCCGATGCTGGGTGTGCAACATCTTCGCACACTTACCATCCTCGGCTTTCCGAACCTCACCCGGCCCGGAATCCTCGATGCCCTCAATCATCAGGATTTCGCCTATCGCTGGATGACGCGCTTCATTCCGCTCGACAAGACCGAGGCCACCAAGACGCTGACCCGCTTGCGCCGGCAGTGGTTTGCCAAGCGCAAATCGATCGTCGCAATCCTGCGCGAGGTTGTAAGCAACGAACCCGTTCCGCTCGTCGACAGCGACGCCGACAATAAGGCGCTCGACGCCGATGAAGCACTTCAGGCGTTGGGCGGCGATCATGTCGGCTTCGGGTATCTCACTGCAACGGTGACGGTATGGGACGAGGATCGCCAAGCCGCCGCTGAGAAACTTCGCGCGGTCGAGCGCATCATCAATGGGCTCGGGTTCACCACCATCCGCGAAAGCGTCAATGCGGTCGAAGCCTGGCTCGGCTCGCTGCCGGGTCATGTCTATGCCAACGTTCGTCAGCCGCTCGTTCACACGCTGAACCTTGCCCATCTCATGCCGCTTTCCTCGGTGTGGGCCGGTCCTGCGGCGAACGAGCATCTGGCTGAAGTCACTGGACGAGAGGCCCCGCCGCTCCTCATCGCCGAAACCAGCGGGTCGACTCCGTTCCGGCTTTCTTCCCATGTCGAAGATGTCGGCCACATGCTGATCGTTGGACCGACCGGCGCCGGAAAATCGGTGCTGCTTGCCCTGATCGCCCTGCAGTTTCGTCGCTATGCCGGCGCGCAGGTCTATGTCTTCGACAAAGGCAATTCGGCGCGCGCGGCAACGCTCGCCATGGGTGGAGAGCATCATGTCTTGGGTTCGGACGGTGCGCTTGCCTTCCAGCCACTGCGCAATATCGGTGATCAGGGTAGGCGCAGCTGGGCAGCTGAATGGATCGCCGGCCTGATTGCCCATGAGAACGTCACCCTCACGCCGGAGGTGAAGGAGGCGATCTGGTCGGCGCTCAACAGCCTCGCCACCGCGCCGGCGCAGGAGCGCACGCTGACCGGTCTGTCGGTCCTGCTTCAGTCCAATGCACTGAAGTCCGCCTTAATGCCCTACACGCTCGACGGTCCCTTCGGCCAATTGCTCGATGCCGATGACGATCGGCTGGCCTTGTCGGATGTGCAGTGCTTCGAGACCGAGGAGCTGATGCATAGCCAAAGCGCTGTGCTGCCTGTGCTCACCTATCTCTTCCATCGCCTTGAGGAGCGGTTCGACGGGCGACCGACGCTGCTCATGCTCGATGAGGCCTGGGTCTATCTCGACAATCCGCTTTTTGCTGCCCGCATCCGCCAATGGCTGAAGGTGCTGCGAAAGAAGAACGTATCGGTGATCTTCGCCACGCAGTCGCTTGCCGACATCGCCGGCTCTGCAATAGCGCCGGCGATCATCGAGAGCTGCCCACAGCGCATTTTTCTCCCCAATGATCGTGCCGTGGAACCGCAGGCACGGACTGCCTATGAGCGCTTCGGTCTCAACAACCGGCAGATCGAACTGATCGCCCGGGCCACGCCGAAGCGGCACTACTATTTGCAGTCGCGCTGCGGCAACCGTCTCTTCGAGCTCGGGCTCGGCCCCATCGCGCTTGCACTTTGCGGCGCCTCGGGTCCAGCCGCGCAAAGCCTGATCGACAGGGTCCTGTCCGAGCACGGGCAGGACAGCTTTGTCTTTCGCTTCCTCGGCGCCCGCGGCCTCGATTGGGCGGCCGAGCTTCTCCAGCAATTCCCTCAACCAACCAAGGAGCAATCGTCATGATGCGGCGCCGCTTTCTCTCGGGCCTGATCACCCTTTCGTTGATCGCCAAGCCGATGGCCGACTACGTGCAGCCGGCCTACGCGCTCATCGTGTTCGATCCGTCGAACTACGCTCAGAACGTGCTCACGGCGGCGCGCTCGCTGGAGCAGATCAACAACCAGATCCAGTCGCTCCAGAACCAGGCGACCGTGCTGCAGAACATGGCACGCAATCTTCAGAGTCTGGATTTTTCTTCCGTGGGTCAGCTTACCGGCTCGCTCCAACGGATCGACGGTCTGATGGACCAGGCAAGTGGCCTGAGCTTTGATCTCAACAAGCTTCAGGACCAGTGGCGTAATCAATATCCGGAAAGCTACGACGCCACGATCAAGGTCAGCGATGTAGCGAGCGCCGCACGTGACCGCTGGCAAAGCGCAATGCAGGCATTCCGTCAGACCATGGGTGTTCAGTCGCAGATCGTCGAGAATGTTCGCGGTGATGGCGACCTGCTTGCCGATCTCGTCAACCGCAGCCAAGGCGCGGCCGGTGCGCTTCAGGCAAGTCAGGCCACTAACCAGCTCCTTGCGCTTTCGACCAAGCAGCAGATGCAGATCCAGACGCTGCTCGCAACGCAGTTCCGCGCTGAGGCCGAGGATGCGGCGCGCAAGGCGCAGTCCGAGGAGGCCGCGCGCGAGACGACAAAGCGCTTCCTCGGCACAGGCACGGCCTATCCCGGCAACTGATCACCAATCTCTTGACGACGAGGAAGGCGGCATGAACGACCTTGGGGTCATTGATCGCTTCATGGAGACCTTCATCCGCTACATCGATAGCGGGTTCGGTCTGCTCTCGGGCGATGTCGCCTTCCTTACCACGACCCTGATCGGCATCGACGTCACACTTGCCGGCCTCGCCTGGGCATTCGGCGGCGAACCCAACATATTCGGCCGGCTCATCCGCAAAGTGCTCTATGTCGGCGTCTTTGCCTTCATCTTGAATAACTTCAAGAACCTCGCCGACATCATCTATCGGTCCTTCGCTGGCCTCGGCATCAATGCGTCCTCAGGCAATCTCTCCGCCGACAATCTCCTGCATCCGGGCCGCATTGCCGCAACCGGTTTCGAGGGCGCCTGGCCGCTTCTCGATCAGGCAAGCCAGCTTCTCGGCTTCCCAGAAATCTTCGGCAACGCGCTCACCATCTTCGTGCTGCTCGTGGCCTGGTTCCTGGTCATCATCGCCTTCTTCATCCTCTCCATCCAACTCTTCATCACCATCCTCGAATTCAAACTCACCACTCTGGCCGGATTCATTCTTGTGCCCTTCGCGCTTTGGAACCGGTCAGCGTTTCTCGCCGAGCGCGTGCTCGGCAATGTCATCTCGTCGGGCATCAAGGTAATGGTGTTGGCCGTCATCATCGGCATCGGCTCCACGCTCTTTGGCGAGTTCGCTTCCGCGCTGCAAGGCAAGGAGCCGGATCTGGCCGCCGCCATGTCACAGGTCCTGGGCGCCTTGGCGCTCCTTGGTCTCGGCATTTTCGGACCTGGGATAGCCTCCGGTCTTGTCTCGGGCGCGCCGCAGCTTGGCGCGGGCGCCGCACTTGGAACCACGGCAGCCGCAGCCGGTGCATCGCTCGTTGCCGCAGGCGCAGCATTTGCCGGCGCGCGCACGGCAACCGGCAGCGGTCTCACCGCACTCCGTGCCGGCACGACCATGGGGTCAGCGGCTTCTACGGCCTGGCAGATCGGGCGCGCAACATCGCCCGAGTCCGGCCTGTCCGGTGTAGCTGCTGGAATGCATGGTGTGACCAGCGCCGCCGGCGGCGCCGCAATGCGGGCGGCACGATCTGCCGCAGGAGGCTTCGGGCGCAGCGTTGATGCCGGGCGCGAAGCTGCCTGGACCGCGACCGGTGGTGCGCCGACCGCATCCATGACCGGAAGCCCTACTGGTCCGGTCGCTGATGCCGCGCCCGGCTGGGCCAGGCGCCTGCGTTCCGAACAGACAGCCCGTGCCCACCGTCACACCGCCATGCAGGCCGTCCGTGAAGGCGACAGGCCGGGAGGCAGCGCCAATCCCTCTCTCAACGACAAGGACGACTAAATGCTATTCAAGCGACCCATTCAACGTTACGGCAAGACGCCCGAGCCGGTCACGCCGTATCAGAAGGCCGCGCAGCTCTGGGACGAGCGCATAGGCTCATCTCGAGTGCAGGCCCGCAACTGGCGGTTCATGGCTCTTGGCTGTCTGACCTTGGCGGCCGGACTTTCCGGCGGACTCGTGTGGCAGTCGATGCAGAGCCGCGTCGTGCCTTACGTCGTCGAGGTCGACGGCTTCGGCGAGGCACGCGCCGTTGCGCCGGCAATCCGGGGCTACGAGCCCTCCGATGCCCAGATCGCGTGGCATCTCGGCCGCTTCATTCAGAATGTCCGTTCCGTTTCCACCGATCCGGTGCTGGTGCGGCAGAACTGGCTTTCGGCCTATGACTTCGCCACCGACCGCGCGGCGCTCTTTCTCAACGAGTACGCCAAGGCGAACGATCCTTTCGGCCAGATCGGCACACGCAGCGTGTCGGTGCAAGTGACCAGCGTGGTCAGGGCTTCCGACAGCTCGTTCCAGGTCAAATGGGCCGAGCAGGTTTTTGAGCGCGGCAGCCTTGCCAGCACGACGCGCTGGACCGCGATCCTCACCATCGTGATCCGCCCGCCAAGTAATACTGACCAACTGCGCAACAACCCGCTCGGCGTCTTCATCAATGCGATCGACTGGTCGCGCGAGCTCGACAGTGCTGCGCCGACGTCCGTTTCCCCAAAAGGAGTCCACCAATGAAGAATAGAATGTCGTCGGTCCGTGCCGTGCTGATCCTGTCGGCCTCTACAGCAGTCCTCTCCGCCTGCGCGTCGAAGCCGGTACCGCCGCCTGAGATTTCCTATGATGCTGCCGATTTCAAACCAGCCGCAATCGAGAAGCCGCCGGAGAAGCCGGTCAAGATAGTCGAAGTGCCAAAGCCGCTGCCGTTGCCAGGTCAGCTACAGCCCGATCCGGGCAGGGTGGCCGATGACAAGCGCTCTCCTGAAGAACGGGTCTCCGATGCCAATAAAGCAGCGACGCAGCAACCCACCAGGTATGGGTACGTGAATGCGGTTCAGGTCTATCCATTCGCCGATGGCGCACTCTATCAGCTCTATGCCGCGCCGGAGCGCGTTACCGATATCGCACTCCAGCCGGGCGAGAAGCTAACAGCCGTGTCGGCCGGCGACACGGTGCGTTGGGTGATCGGCGATACCGTCAGCGGCACCGGTGACAATCAGCGCACCCATGTGCTGGTAAAACCCTTCGCGCCGGGACTTAACACAAATCTGGTGATCACCACGGAACGACGCACCTACCATTTGCAGCTTCAAAGCACCGAGAAGACCTCAATGGCGGCGATCTCCTGGACCTATAGCGAGGACCAGATCATCGCGCTACGCCAGCGCAACGCCCAAGCCGAGGCTGCCACGCCGGTGGCGTCGAATGTGGCGCTCGAGAATATCCGCTTTCGGTATTCAATCACCGGCGACACACCACCCTGGAGGCCGACGCGCGCTTTCGACGATGGCAGCAAGGTCTATATCGAATTCCCCCGTCGCATTGATCAGGGTGAAGCGCCTCCTCTCTTCATCGTCGGTGCCGATGGGGACAGCCAGCTCGTCAATTATCGCATGCGCGGCAACTACTACATCGTCGATCGCCTCTTTGGCGCTGCAGAACTGCGTCTAGGCAGCAAGCAGCAGCAGGTGGTGCGCATCACCAGGACTGACGGCCGGCAACCGCCGCGGCGGATTCCGCTCTTTGCGCGGCCCAGCAGGTGAGGGGAGCGCTCATGACCGATACTTCCCGATCCGATGCGCCGCCGAAACTCGATCCCGAGCAGCTGCAATTGCGAGCCTCGCCCCGCCGCGCTGTCCGATTCAGGCGCGGTGTGATCATCGCCATCGCTGCAGTCGGATCCGGTGCCATTCTGGGCGTCACGATGATGGCGCTTCAAGGACCGGCATGGCGTATCAAGCACCAGGCAGAGGACCGCTATAACACCGAGCGCAAGCCACCCGCCGAGGGACTAGAAGCGCTTCCCAAGGACTATTCCGGGATCATGCCGAAGGCCCCTGTGCTCGGACCGCCACTGCCCGGCGACCTCGGTCGCCCCATCCTTGAACGCCAACGTCAGCTCGGCATCGCGCCAGGGCAGGATATCTCCGCCGAGGAGCAGCGCCTTGCCCAGCAAGCAATTGAGGCGCGCGAGTCGCAAGTCTTGTTCCGGATCGACAATCGACCCAGACAGACAGATGTCGCCGGCGGCGGGCCGAGTGCGCAGCAGCCGTCTGAGGCGCTTCCGCAATCCGGAGCGAGGCGCACGTCAGCTTCCGTTGCCCCAGCCGAGGGTGACCAGAACAACCAACAGCGCAAGCTCGATTTGGTCAGTCAGCGAAACACAAGCGGGATCTACAATCCGCATGCGCTGCAGACGCCGGCCTCGCCCTACCAACTGATGGCCGGCAGCGTGATCGCGGCCAGTCTCGTCACCGGCATAAATTCCGACTTGCCTGGCCTTGTCGTCGCGCAGGTCACCGAGAATGTGCACGACACAGTCACCGGCAGCATTGTGCTCATTCCGCAAGGCTCACGCCTCATCGGCACTTATGACAGCGTCGTGGCTTTTGGGCAGAGGCGCGCATTGCTGGTCTGGCAGCGAATAATCCTGCCCGACGGTTCCTCGATCGAAATCGACAATCTGCCAGCGACGGATACTGCCGGCTATGCTGGGCTTGAAGACAAGGTCGATTTTCACACCTGGCAGCTGATCAAGGGAGTTGCTCTAGCGACGCTACTGGGCGTTGGTACCGAGTTGAGCTTTGGGGAAAACGAAAGCGACCTAGTTAAGGCGATCCGGGAATCCACTCAGCAAAACATCAGTCAAGCCGGCCAGCGCATCACCGAAAAGAACCTGAATATTCAACCCACCATTATCGTCCGCCCCGGTTGGCCCCTACGCGTGATTGTACACAAGGATCTTGTGCTGCGCCCATACCCGACTTGAACAGGAGTAATCATGGCAGATCTGAAACTTGGAAAGCTTCCGGACCGGACACCTTCGAAGATGACCATCACCGTTAGCGCGGACCTGAACCAAGCACTCAAGGACTATGCGGCGCTTTACCGCCAGACCTATGGCGAGTCTGAAACGGTAGCGGAACTCATACCTTTCATGCTGGCAGGGTTTCTGGAAGGTGACAGAGCGTTTGCCAAGGCCAGAAAGGAAAGCTTGCCCGCCGGCATGTCAGAGAAATCGCGACGCGTGTCAGGTTCAGATTCCGAGTAATCGAAGCATAAAGTTGGTCAATTGGCGCAGCCGCCCGGGTGCCTAATTTCCCGGCGGTCGCGGCCTACCGATCCGTCATGTAAGGCCTATGCGCGAACTTCGAGCAGCTGGAGGTCAAGTAAGTGCCTGGGCGGCCCGGAAACCGCGAACAGGCGCAGGGCGTGCTAGCCGCACTGATGCATGGTTTCAGACCCGTGGGAACGCCGTGCGGTTGTTACTCAGAATGAGCTCATCTCAAAGGGGCATTCAAGAGCCGCAGCGCTGAGTAGCGGAAGCCGCAATGGGGTGCGTCGCTGACATTCAGTGAAAGACTGGGCCGAACAATCCAACCTGCTTGGGCGGATACGAAGTGGAGCCCTGCTTGCAGGGTTCCGGCGGGTCCCAGCCCTCTGCCATGCGACCCCCTTTGGGAAATACCCGCGTCGTCACAGCATCGTAAAGTGGCGTCATATGCACTATCGAATTGTTAGCTGCTGGTTTCGGCGATTTTGAGGAGGTTCGCGATCGACTGAAGACGGTGACGTTCGTCTGTGGCACTCAGACTGCCACTGAGTGCCTGGCCGTTCCACTTTCGAAATATTTGTCGAACTTCGCTGCAATGCTCCTTACAAAGGGACGACTTTCCGCCGATACGACGTAACTGTCACCTTGGAGTTCAAGCGGTCGAGCAGGGTCGCCAATGGCGATGGAGCTTGCTTGGAAAAGAAGCTTTTGTCCGGCTTCCCCGAAGCGTTCCACCAGATCGGCTGCTGAAAAGCCGAAATCGCACATCAAGCGCTCGATGATCCAGCCGCGAACACGGTCATCTTCGGAAAACGCGATGCCGCGGACCGTGGCCAGATGTCCCCCCTCGACCATGCGTCCATATTCGGCTGTCGACGGCATGTTCTGCGAATAGCCCTGTCGAAACCGGCTGATCGATGACGGCCCGAGCCCGATCAGTGTTTCGCAGCGATCCTCGGTGTAGCCCTGGAAATTGCGGCGGATTGTTCCCGCGCGAGCCGAGACTGCAAGCGCATCATCCGGCCTGGCGAAATGGTCTATTCCAATCGCCTCGTATCCGGCGCCCATGATCAGACGGGCGGCAATTTGCCACTGAGCGAACCGTTCGGCCGGACCCGGCAACCATGCCTCGTCGATCATAGTCTGATGCTTCTTGAACCAGGGCACATGCGCGTAGCCGAACAGCGCCATCCGGTCCGGCTCCAGAGTCAGCGCCTGCGCCACGGTGGAACAGACGCTCTCCCTGGTCTGATGCGGCAGGCCGTAAAGCAAATCGAGGTTCACGGACCCTACGCCGCGAGAGCGAATGCCGTCTACAACCGCCTTGGTCTGCAAAAAGCTCTGCTCGCGATTGATCGCCTTCTGCACCTTCGGATCGAAATCCTGAACGCCGAGGCTCGCCCGCGCCATGCCGATCTCGGCAAGTGTATCAAGGCGGGCTTCGTCCATGTCGTTGGGTTCGATTTCGACGCTGATCTTCGCATCGGCAAGAAAATCGAAGCTATCCCGCAGGACAGTTCCCAAGGCTATCATATCCTCGGGCTTCAGCATGGTCGGCGAGCCGCCGCCGAAATGCACGGCGCGGACATGGGCCTTGCCGCCGACAAGACCGGCGACAGTCGCGATCTCCGCGTGAAGCGAGCGGAGATACGAAGCCACCGGCTCGTAGCGGCGGGTCTGCTTTGTATGGCACGCACAGAACCAGCACAGCCGGTCGCAATAAGGGATGTGCAGGTAGAGCGAGACCTCGTCACCGCTTTCGAGCGCCTTCAACCAGCTTCGATAGACATCAGCGTCGACGCCAGGATGGAAATGCGGCGCGGTCGGGTAACTGGTATAACGCGGGACGTTCTCGCCAAGCCTGGCAGCTAATTCCGGTCTCATTTGGTGGTCCGCCGTTTTTGCCTCGCCGGAAGTCTGGACGCGTCGAAGAGCCAATGCCCTGATTTCGGTCAGCCTCCAGCACGGACAAACTGCCGCAAGGATTTCTCTGCCATCGCTTGCTATCCTGTCGAAACTTGGGATCGGTAGCGCGAGCGTAATGACAGTACGGCAAGACATTCACAGTTCCGGCATTCCCGTTCTTTGCCTGTCTTGCGCAGCACGACTTCGCGGCGTCTGCGCTGCGCTCGATCCAAACCATTTGGTTGGGCTCGCCAAAACTTCGTCGCGGCACAAGCTCGAGCCGGGGGTCGAACTGATCGCCGACGCCGAGGCCGTCGACAGCTATTCAAACTTGCTTTCAGGCGTTGTGAAGCTGACGAAGTGCCTTTCGGACGGCCGCCAGCAGATTGTCGGTCTTCGGTTCGCACCGGATTTTCTGGGACGGCCCTTCAAGGTGAAAAGCACGATCAATGTGGAAGCGGCAACCTCCGTCTCGCTGTGCTCGTTTCCGAAGGCGGCCGTTGAACGGATAATGAAGGAATCACCGGGACTCGAGCATCGCCTGCTCAAGCAGACGCTGGACGAACTCGACGAGGCACTTGAATGGATGGTGACTCTCGGGCGCAAGACCGCACCGGAGAAGGTGGCGAGCTTTCTCCTCATGATCGCCCGGAATATGGATTCCAGTATCGACCCGGCGGCTGGGTCGGCATGCTTCGATCTGCCGCTGACACGTGCCGACATCTCTGATTTCCTTGGACTGACGAACGAGACCGTGAGCCGCCAGCTTACGCGATTGCGGGCTGACGGCGTGATCCGGATCGAGAGCAAACGCCATGTAACGGTCGACAGCATGAGCCGGCTGGAGCAGCGCTGCGGCGGCCGAGGCGCGCGGCAACCGGCCTTTGAATGAGACCTAAGCGTCGGGGCCTTCGTCGCTTATTACGATCCGCGGCAGGACATGCTCGCGTTCGAAAGCGATGTGTCGCCGCAAGCCTTCGAAGAAGCCGCGTAGCATGAATCCGACAGCTTCCGCGCTCTCTATCGGATCACCATGACCGATCGCTAGGAGCGTTTCGGCCACCTCGCCAGCGAAGCATTGATCCTCAAGGTGCTCGATGCGCAACCGGCTGGTAGAGGCAAGTTTGGTCTCGGCCGGGGTCAAGTGCGCCTCATACGCAGGGAAAATCACCCTCTCCTCAAACCCATGAATGTCACGGAGCAGCGGAACGATCTTCTTGGCCGTTCCAAGACATTTGAGGCGGTCGACGTTCGGCAGTGCATCGGCAATGCTTTCCAGCGAGAAGCAGAGCTCCAGCTTTTCCCGATGGGCAAGCTTCATGACCTCGCCCGGAATCGCCTCTGTGCCGGCCTGGCGCGAGAAAGCCGCACTTGTCCATGAGCGGGTTGGCCCGTGCTGCGTTTCCTTGTTCAAATCGCCACCTTCTGATTGCACCGAACTCGATGCTGCCCGAAGCAAAATCGTGCGGCTCTGACATGGATCAGGGCGAGCAGGCGGCAACTACGGAATTAATGCACCGCGGATTTGGCGTCCGCGCATTGGAATCCTGGTCGGGGACATGTCATGAAATTCGGCACGGAGATCGTCGTCCTAAGCCTGTTTGCTTTTGCGGCCCTGGTGGCTGCCGGCTTCGGCGTAGAAGGACCTTTTCGCCAGCATATGGGGGTTTTGTTCGTCGCCGTGGCTGGCTTTACCGCGATCCTGCTGCGCAACACAGATTTCAAGCCGGCGGCTCCGGTCGACACCTCCGCCTACATGGATGGCCCAATCCGCTACGGAGCCATTGCAACGGTATTCTGGGGCGTCGTCGGCATGCTCGTCGGTGTGATCATTGCCCTGCAGCTGGCATACCCTCACCTCAACATCCAACCCTGGTTCAATTTCGGCCGGCTGCGGCCGCTGCACACATCCGGCGTCGTCTTTGCTTTCGGCGGCAACGCTTTGCTTTGCACGTCTCTCTATGTCGTGCAGCGCACGTGCCGCGCCCGGCTGTTTGGCGGCAAACTGGCCTGGTTTGTGTTCTGGGGTTACCAGCTGTTCATCGTCATGGCCGCGACCGGCTACCTGCTCGGCATCACCGAAGCCCGCGAATACGCCGAACCCGAATGGTATGTGGACATCTGGCTTACCATCGTCTGGGTCGCCTATCTCATCCTGTTCCTCGGCACGATCCTGAAGCGCAAGGAGCCGCATATCTACGTCGCCAACTGGTTCTACCTGTCCTTCATCGTGACCATCGCGATGCTGCATGTGATCAACAACCTGTCGATGCCGGCCTCCTTCCTCGGCTCGAAGAGCTACTCCGCCTTCTCCGGCGTCCAGGACGCCTTGACGCAATGGTGGTATGGCCACAACGCCGTCGGTTTCTTCCTCACCGCCGGGTTCCTCGGCATGATGTATTATTTCGTGCCCAAGCAGGCGAACCGGCCGGTCTATTCCTACCGGCTGTCGATCGTCCACTTCTGGGCGATCATCTTTCTCTACATCTGGGCCGGCCCGCACCACCTGCATTACACCGCCTTACCCGACTGGGCGCAGACGCTCGGCATGGCGTTCTCGATCATGCTGTGGATGCCGTCATGGGGCGGTATGATCAATGGCCTGATGACGCTGTCTGGCGCCTGGGACAAGCTGCGCACCGATCCGATCATCCGCATGATGGTGATGGCAGTCGCCTTCTACGGCATGTCGACCTTCGAAGGTCCGATTATGTCGATCAAGACGGTCAATTCGCTGTCGCACTACACGGACTGGACCATCGGCCATGTCCATTCCGGCGCGCTCGGCTGGGTTGGCATGATCTCGTTCGGCGCAATCTACTACATGGTGCCGAAACTGTGGAATCGTGAACGTCTCTATTCGCTGCGGCTCGTCACCTGGCACTTCTGGCTGGCGACGCTCGGAATCGTCGTCTACGCCGCGGTGATGTGGGTGTCCGGCGTCATGCAGGGCCTGATGTGGCGCGAATACAACGAGCAGGGTTTCCTCGTCTACTCCTTCGCCGAAACCGTCGCCGCCATGCATCCCTTCTACGTCATGCGCGCCATCGGCGGTGCGATGTACCTCACCGGCGCCCTGCTCATGGCCTGGAACGTGACCATGACCATTCTTGGCCACGAGCGCGAAGAGCAACCAATGCCAGGTTCCGAGCCCGCCCTCCGGCCTGCCGAATAGGGAGCCAGACAATGGGCTTGATGGACAAACACGCGATCATCGAGAAGAACGCCACGCTTCTTCTCGTTGGCTCTCTTCTTGTGGTGACCGTCGGCGGCATCGTCGAGATTGCGCCGCTCTTCTATCTCGACAACACGATCGAGAAAGTCGAAGGCATGCGGCCCTACTCGCCACTGGAACTCGCCGGACGCAACATCTATGTGCGCGAGGGCTGCTACCTCTGCCACAGCCAGATGATCAGGCCTTTCCGGGACGAGGTCGAGCGCTACGGCCACTACAGCCTGGCCGCCGAGTCGATGTACGATCATCCCTTCCAATGGGGATCGAAGCGCACCGGGCCCGATCTCGCCCGGGTCGGTGACCGCTATTCGAACGCATGGCACGTCGCACATCTTTCCGATCCACGTTCCGTGGTGCCGGAATCGATCATGCCGAGCTATGCGTTCCTGAAGGACGCTCCGATCGAGGTGAAGGACTTCTCGACGCATCTGGTTGCGAACGCGCGTGTTGGCGTCCCGTACTCCGATGACATGATCGCGCACGCCAATGCCGATCTGATGGCCCAGGCCGACCCGAATGCCGATGCCTCCGGCGTCGAGAAACGCTATCCGAAAGCCAAACTCGGTGATCTGGACGGCAATCCGCAGCAGGTGACCGAGATGGATGCCCTCGTCGCCTATCTGCAAATGCTGGGAACACTGGTCGATTTCAAGACCTATGACGATGCAGCCGGCTACCGCTGAGGGGGACGCAATGAGCTATAATTTGATGCGGGAATTCGCGGACAGCTGGGGTCTGCTTGCCATGGCGCTCTTCTACGTCGGCTGCATTGCCTTTGCCTTGCGTCCCGGCGGCAAAACACAGGCCGATCAAGCCGCCCAGATTCCACTCAAGGACGACTGATCATGAGCAGCGAGCATATCGATGAAGTCTCGGGCATCTCAACGACCGGTCATGAATGGGACGGGATAAGGGAACTCAACAACCCATTGCCCCGATGGTGGGTGATAACCTTCTACATCACCGTCGCTTGGGCGGTGGCTTATACAATTGCGTATCCGGCTTGGCCGATGCTGTCTTCCGCGACCAAGGGTGTGCTTGGCTATTCTAGCCGCAACGCTGTCAAGATTGAGCTGGCGGCTGCCGAAGCCGCCAAGGGCAAATATGTCGCGGCCATCCAGCAGAAGACCGTATCCGAGATCGCAGCCGACGACGCGCTGCGTGAATTCGCGGTAGCGGCCGGCGGAGCTACCTTCAAGGTCAATTGCGTGCAATGCCACGGCTCGGGCGCCCAAGGGTCGAAGGGCTTTCCAAACCTGAACGACGATGACTGGCTGTGGGGCGGCACGACCGAGCAGATCCAGCAAACGATCGCGCACGGCATCCGTTTCGCATCCGACCCAGATACTCGGCAGTCGGAAATGCCCCCCTTCGGTGACATCATCACGCCCGAACAGATCGCACAGGTCGGCGCCTATGTCGCCAGCCTCTCGGGCAAGGTCCAGGATGCAAGTCTTATCGAGCCCGGCGCCAAGGTATTCGCGGAAAACTGCGTCGCCTGTCATGGCGATAATGCGAAAGGCAACAAAGAGCTCGGCGCGCCCAATCTGACCGATGCGATCTGGCTCTACGCACCCGGCGAGACAGCCATCGCCGTCCAAGTCCGCGCGCCGAAGCACGGTGTCATGCCGGCCTGGATCGGGCGTCTCGGCGAGACCAAGGTTAAGGAACTTGCGGTTTATGTCCATTCGCTTGGCGGCGGAGAATAGGAACGGAAGCCTATTCTCGGCCCTCCCCGCCAAGCGACGGGGCCCGGCACGAGTCGGGCCCCGACACCATTCCGGCATGCGGCGATTGACCTGCAGCAAGGCGGCGCGGCCCACACGGCGAAGCGGGCTCACTGCAGACCGGACGTCTGTCGAAGCTGACAAGTCCGTCGCACAACGATGTCATAGGCCGCGCGCGAGTGGAGATGCACGTGCTGGATGAAACGCAGATGGAGCGGCTCGAGGCAAAAGCGGTCAACTCCGCCAAGACACGACAGCCGCTCTATGCTCCGCGCAAGAAAATCTTCCCTAAACGCGCCTCGGGCAGCTTTCGCCGCTTCAAATGGCTGGTGATGGCGATCACGCTGGGCATCTATTATCTGATGCCCTGGTTGCGCTGGGATCGAGGTCCGTTTGCTCCTGATCAGGCCGTGCTGATCGATCTTGCCAACCGCCGTTTCTACGTCTTCTTCATCGAGATATGGCCGCAGGAATTCTACTATGTCGCCGGCCTTCTGATGATGGCCGGCATCGGCCTCTTCCTGATCACGTCCACCGTCGGCCGCGCCTGGTGCGGCTATACCTGCCCGCAGACGGTATGGGTCGATCTTTTCCTAGTTGTCGAGCGGGCGATCGAAGGCGATCGCAACGCTCGCATGAAGCTCGACGCCGGCCGCTGGACCGCGCGCAAACTGGTGCTGCGTGTGTCGAAACACGCCATCTGGCTGGTCATAGCGGCAGCTACCGGCGGCGCCTGGATCCTCTATTTCGCCGATGCGCCGACGCTGATCGGCGACGTATTCAACCGCACCGCCGCTTCGGTCGCCTACGTCACCATCGCCGTGCTGACAGCGACCACCTACACGTTCGGCGGGCTGATGCGGGAACAGGTCTGCACCTACATGTGCCCGTGGCCGCGCATCCAGGCTGCCATGCTCGACGAGAATTCGCTCACCGTGACCTACAATGACTGGCGTGGCGAACCTCGTTCGCGGCACGCCAAGAAGGTCCAGGCTGCGGGGCAGCCGGTCGGTGACTGCGTCGACTGCAATGCCTGTGTCGCAGTCTGCCCGATGGGGATCGACATTCGCGACGGCCAGCAACTCGAATGCATCACTTGCGCGCTGTGCCTTGATGCCTGCGACGGCGTCATGAACAAGCTCGGCAAGGAGCGCGGGCTGATCTCCTATGCGACGCTGTCCGACTACAACGCCAACATGGCGGTGGCGACCGCAGGCGGCTCCGGTCGGGTGAACCCTTCACTCGTCAGAACGGCCGACAGCACATTTTCCGCCAGGTTGGCGCATTTCCATATTAGCAAGATCTTCCGGCCGAGGACCTTCTTCTACATGGGCGCGTGGACGGCGGTCGGGCTTGCCTTGATCTATTCGCTGCTGACGCGCGACCGACTCGAGATCAACGTCCTGCACGACCGCAATCCGCAATTCGTGACCCTGTCCGACGGCTCGATCCGCAACGGTTACACCGTCAAGCTGCTTAACATGATCCCCGAGCCAAGGACGATCGTCGTCACGATGCAGGGCTTGCAGGGAGCCGAAATGAGCGTCGTCGGCAGTGATCTGCCGGCAGCTCGCTTGTTCGCCATCGCGGTCGAACCCGACCGGCTGAACATGCTGAAGGTCTTCGTGCGCCAGCCAGCGGGTGAGGTTCGGCACGCTGCACAAACCTTCAAGTTCCGCGTCGAGGACAGAGCGAGCTTCGAATCGGACGAATACACCGCCACCTTCAACGCACCGGAGATCGCCAGATGAGCACCAATACGCAAAAGACGCGTGAGTTCACCGGCAGGCACATGCTGCTCACCATTCTCGGCTTTTTCGGCGTGATCATCGCGGTCAATCTCACGATGGCGACACTCGCCAGTACGAGCTGGACCGGCCTTGTCGTCGAGAACACCTATGTGGCCAGCCAGCAATTCAACCGAAAGGCCGAGGAAGGGCGCGCGCAGGCGGCACTCGGCTGGACCGGCAAACTGACGATCGCTCGGGGTGAGGTCCGCTACAGCTTGAGCGATGCCACCGGCAAGCCGGTCCCGTTGCATGGCGTCAAGATACTGTTTCGTCATTCCGCCTACGAGGCTGGGGACAAGGCCGTCACTCTCGCCCTCGTCTCGGACCAGGAATTTGCCGCGCAGCACTTGCCAAGGGATGGCGTCTGGATCGTCGAAGTCGACGCCGATGCCGGTCTGACAGAGCCCTATCGCGACGTTCGCCGGATCATGATTTCGCAAGGAGCGCTGCAATGAGCTGTTGTGCACCCAGCGCGGAACTGGCGCTGGATCTGACCAGTACCACATCGGTCCTGCCGTCTAGCCAGGAGATCAGGTTGGCGAGCCGATCGCTTGGCGACAATCTTTGGCAGACCGACCTTTCAGTGCCGACGGTTCACTGCGCGGCGTGCATCCAGGCCATCGAGACGGCTCTCGGAAGGCTCGATCGCGTCGAAGGCGCTCGTGTCAACCTGTCGACGAAACGGGTCGCGATCCGGTGGCGTGGGGACTCTGTGCCTCCGTTTGTCGCCGCGCTGGGACGGCTGGGCTTTCAGGCGCACCTGTTCGAAGCCGACGCTGATAAGAAGGACAAGACGCTTGCCGAGCTGATCCGCGCGGTCGCGGTCGCCGGGTTCGCCGCCGGCAACATCATGCTTCTTTCGGTCTCGGTCTGGTCCGGCGCCGAAGGTGCTACCCGCGACCTGTTTCACTGGGTCTCTGCATTGATCGCCATCCCGGCGCTCACCTTTGCCGGCGGCATCTTCTTCCGCTCGGCCTGGAATGCACTGCGCCACGGCCGCATGAACATGGACGTGCCGATCGCGGTTGGGGTGTCGCTCGCTTATGCCATGAGCCTCTACGAGACGATCAATCATGGCGATCACGCCTATTTCGACGCGTCCGTATCCCTGCTGTTTTTCCTGTTGATCGGCCGCACCCTGGATCACGTCATGCGCGAACGGGCACGGACCGCCGTGAAAGGCCTGTCCCAGTTGGCCGCACGTGGCGCCATGGTGCTGCGCGGCGATGGCGCGCGCGACTACCTGCCGGTTGGCGAGATCGAACCGGGCATGCAACTGCTGGTCGCCGCCGGCGAAAGGGTGCCTGTCGACAGCAGGGTCATTCGCGGCGCGTCGGATCTCGACTGCTCGCTGGTTTCCGGCGAGAGCACACCGAAAACCGTGGCGTCCGGGGAACAGGTTCAGGCCGGCACGCTCAATCTTACCGGCCCGCTGACCATCGAAGCGACCGCTGCCGCAAAGGACTCCTTCCTGGCGGAAATGGTTCGGCTGATGGAAGCCGCCGAAGGTGGTCGTGCGCACTATCGGCGGATCGCCGACCGTGTCTCGGCGCTCTACGCGCCGGTGGTCCATCTCACCGCCTTCGTGACGTTCCTTGGCTGGATGGCGGTAACCGGCGACTGGCACCGGGCAGTGACGATCGCGATCGCCGTTCTCATCATCACATGCCCGTGCGCGCTCGGTCTGGCCGTGCCGATCGTGCAAGTGGTCGCGGCGCGCCGCTTGTTCGAAGCCGGCATGATGGTCAAGGACGGATCGGCCATGGAGCGCCTGGCCGCGATAGACGTGGCGGTATTCGACAAGACGGGCACGCTAACGCTCGGTCAGCCCAGGCTGGTCAACGCGTCGACCATCGATCCGGCGATGCTGGCGATCGCAGCCGACATGGCGGCGCACTCCCGTCACCCGTTCTCGAAGGCGATCGCCGCATTCGCGGGTTTTGCCGGCCAGCCGAAGCTGGAAGCCGTCAGCGAGCACCCGGGTCTCGGCATCGAAGCGACGACCGCGGACAGCACCTGGCGTCTTGGCCGGCGCGGCTGGGCCGGATGGAAAGCCCGGACCGGTGGCGAAGGCAAGTATGGCGGCTATGGCGGGACGGTGCTCTCGAAGAATGGGAGGATCGTCGCCTCCTTCACGTTCGAGGACGCTACGCGCGCCGACGCCAAGGCGGCGGTCGGGCAATTGAAGGATGCCGGCGTGTCGGTCGAAATGCTGTCCGGGGATATAGCCCATGCCTGCGGCGAGGTTGCCGGGACGTTGGATATCGAGAGTTTCGTTCCGGCGCTGCTTCCCTCCGGCAAGGTTGAGCGGATCGAGGTGCTGGCCAGGGCGGGCCACAAGGTTCTGATGGTGGGCGACGGGCTCAACGACACGCCGGCCCTCGCTGCCGCGCATGTCTCGATCGCGCCGGCAACCGCCGCCGATATTGGCCGCAACGCCGCCGATTTCGTGTTCCTGCGCGAAAGCCTGCTGGCGGTGCCCCTGGCGCTGGATGTCTCGCGGCAAGCGGGAAGGCTGATCCGGCAGAATATCGCCATTGCGATCGTCTACAACGCTGTCGCCGTGCCGATTGCCATTCTCGGGCACGTCACGCCGTTGATCGCGGCGATCGCGATGTCGGCCTCATCGCTGCTGGTCATCGGAAACGCGCTGCGCCTGCAGGGCTTTAGGCTCGCCGAGCTGACGAGGGCTTCTTCGGCAACGCATTCCGGCATTCACCCATCAGCGCGGTCATCATGACGATACTCGTCTACCTCATGCCAGTCGCCCTATTTCTTGGCGCACTGGGGCTGACTGGCTTTCTGTGGGCGTTGAAGAGTGGCCAATATGAGGATCTTGACGGAGCCGCTGAGCGCATCCTCCGGGACGACAAGCCGGAACGCTGAGCCAGACCGCTGTTCCTGACGCTGTGCTGACGCCTCCCGTCAGCCGACTCGGAATAACGATTGAAGCTCCACAACCAGTTAAGCCGCTTGACGTAGATTTGTGAAAAGCCCCTGTCCCTCGAAGGACTGCGTCGCCGGTTCCGCCCCAACATAGACGCGGCCATTGTCATAACGTACGCAAAGCTGATGTTCATGTTCACGATAGGTGCGGACACGGGGTTGCAGTTACACTTGTTTGGGTTCAACTGCAGGTTTCGTGCACCCAATTTCGTCCAGATAATCGGCCCACCACTGCATCATACTGACGCGCTTTTCCCAGTGCTCTGCCCTGGCGTAAGTGCGCCGAACGTCGTTCTTTTCAATATGGGTCAGCTGTCTCTCTTGCGTCTGGATGCCACTTGCCGCATTCATTCAACAGAGTTGATGCCGTTGCTCGGAAACCGTGAGCCGCTGCTTTTTCTTGCTGTAACCCATGCGACGCAGGGCGGCGTTAAGTGTATTGTCGGAAATCGGACGAGAACCCGATCGCACACTTGGAAACAGCAGCGCCTCGCCGCCGGAAATGTCTCTGAGATCGGTCAGGATTTTGATGACCTGCCTCGAAAGTGCAACGCGGTGCGGCCGCCGCATTTTCATGCGTGCTTCCGGGATGGTCCACACCGAACCTTTGAAGTCGAACTCTTCTTATCCGGCGGCTCGCAACTCGCCGGGGCGGGGAAACAGTAGGCGCAGTTATGCGACGCTAAGTTTCCGGAAATAGCTTAGGAAACAGTTCGTCCAACGTGTCGACCGGGAAGCGTAGCGATACCGGTCCTTTCGGGGTATCGGACGCAAGCAGGCCAAGCTCGAGCACCTCGGTAAACACGCGGCGGGCCGTACGTTCCGGCAAGCCAGCGATACGTGAGGCCTCACCGCGATCGAACTCGCCGCGCAGAAGCGCCTCCTCGAGCAGCCGGAAAGCTTCGGGCTTCAGGTCGTAGCGTTGAACGAACCGCTGCAGGCGCCGGGCTAGTTGGTTCAAATCGAACAGGCTCGACATGAAACTGACCTGGTCGATACATACGCGTAGAAACCATAAGGTAAAATCCGCCAGCGCCCGCATAGAAAGATTACCGCGGCCGTCGCGATCGCCTTGGCGTGGCATGTCGGCGTGATCCATCATGCGTTTATAGTCGCCGCGGCTTTCCAGACCCCGCGCCAGGCCTCGGGAAATCGACCACAGCCCATGCGCGGCTATTCCTGCCTCATGGGCCATGGCGTGACTCATCAAGCGGCTGACGCGTCCATTGCCGTCTGGGAAGGGATGAATGTAATTGAACCGATGATGCGCGGCCGGAATCGCCAATATCCTAGCCGCTTTGCCCGTACGTTGGAAGCGGTACCGGCTAGCGAAATGCTCCATGAACGCTTCGACGCGATCGCTTGACGGCGGCTGGTGGCGGCCGACAGTGACATCATGTTCGGGCTGTGATCGCCACCGACCCGGAACCATCAAGAATTCTCTGTCTGCGCCGCGAATGCGCAACATCGCCTCATCGGCGTCACGGTAGAATTCCGCATGCAGCCAGCGCAAAAAATCAAGCGAAGCCGGTTCTGGGAGCTGACCCTCTGCGGCCAGGCGATCGATTTCCCCCTGCAGTCGAACATGGGCCGCGGCTTCCACCTGCAGGTTGCGTCGTTCCTGGTCTTTGTCGAATTCGCCGGCGAGGGCGCGTTCGATGTCGCGGGGGCGCGTGTTGTGGCCCTCGATCAGGTTGCTGTAATAGGTGTTCATGATGCGCACGAGATCCGCCAGGTTCGCGGCCGTGCGCGGATGCAGCTTGGCGCCGAGAACCGCCGAGCTTGCTGACAGCTCAGCCAGCGCGTCGGAGATAGGCTCCGCAACGTCTTCCAGGCGCGCCGGCTCGATGCGCTGTACGGTCTCTTCCATGATTGGCCGATGTTAGATCGCGCTAAGTACGTATATGTCAACAGAAATTTTAGCTGAGCGCCCATAACTGGCCGATCATTTGGCCGATGTTAGGCGCTACCTCAGCTTCACCGAGACGGTTGATCGACGACGCCAATGCCGATGCCGATGATGGCCGATATTCGCTATGCTTAGCGCATTGATAGCATATACGAATTTGCGATCGGTAGGTCGATTTGGCCGATCGCTTGGCCGAACTTCGCCGGTCGCGCCGGCTAGGATATACGACCAGGAAAATACAGGCGACTCCAAATGATTCTCCAGAGATTGCGGAAGCACGCGACGCTGCGACCAGGCTGCGCGAGGACTCGAACGAGGCAGCCCAATATCTGCTGAGCTCTGCGAGCGCGTGTGGAAGCCCGATGCGGGCCGCCAGGTTCTCACGTTTGCGTTTGAGCGCGATCCATTCGCTCTCAAATCGCAACTGGCGTCTTTGACGCTGGATTTGAACCCACAATAGGTACGCGCCGACAAGAGCAAATACGCCTGCACAACGTCTGGAAAGCTCGCGCGTTGCCACAATATCTCGAGCAGGCCGAAGCACACGTCTTCGTCGCGGGCGGCACTCTTTCCCCAATAGGCGAATGGGCGGCGTCAACCGGACACATCTCCATCAGCGTGCCATCGAGGTTCGGAATCCAGAGGTGCCAGGATCGGTCCTCCCAAGAGCGGCATCATGTTGATGACCCGACCATTCAAGGTTTCGATGTTGAGATGTCGCAGCTTTTTCAACTCGGAGAGCTTCGCTTTCTCCATCAGGGGTGTTCTCGCGTGAGAGACAAAACCGCGTGATTGTTACGGGCATGGTTGGGTGGGAAATACCATCTGTCGCCTTCCGGTGATGCCGCGAATGGTCGCATTTGACCCCGGCAGTCCAAAACACCGCGCAAACGGAAGGCTCTTCCATCAATCCGGTCATTCGAGGATCGGGTCCGCGTGGCTCGATGTAGCAGCCATCCTGGCCTCAAGGCGCGCGGCCTTTTCAGGCGTGTCGATGTATTGAGATAACCTCGGCCGGGGACCGAAAACATTCCGGCAGATGATATGCACCTCTTTCCCAAGTCGCCGCACTCTAGTGGTGATGGTCGGCACGATCGCGCCATGGGCGCGGATCAGGTCGTCGCTAGAGCGATCCTGGCCGATGGTCATGCGATAGGAAAACTGCGCGATCGTGCGATTGAGTTGCCGCACCTTGTGGCTGTCGGAGATATCGCGATGGCGCGAGATCATGTTCACCGGCCCGCGCTTGCTGGAACCGCGCACAAGCATGTGCGCCGAAACCGGGAAGATCAGCTCGACCTCGCCGGAATGCTCGTAAGGCGTACGCGCATGGAACGCCTGACGCGGATCGTAGCTGCAGACCGGATTGTCCGATGTGAGGAAAGGCGTGCTTGTCCTGTTGTGGAGCACCTCGAAGCCGAGGCGGAAACAGAGGTCGCCGAAATCCTTGAACTCACCTTTCATTGCCAGCAGCGTTTCATGTGGGTTGACGCCTATCGGCACGGTGTCGAACTGGCCCGCATAGCGCTCGAGCGGCGGAGGAAGGACGCCGAGTTCTTCGCCGATCTTGTGCTCGCAGCGAATTTTGGCCTCGATCATCAGCGCGTGCCGATCGCGCGTCGCCGGAACACGCGCGCGCAAGATCGTTTGCATGCCGAGCACGTTGAAGGAGATGGCGGCCGACAGGCGGCGTGCCGCGAGCGCCCGCACCGTTTCCGGCCATCCGGTCTCGATGGTGTTCCACAGATCCTCGAAACAATGGTTTTCCTGACCACCCCCGGGCAGCTTCTGGGAATAGTAGTCTCGCTCGAAACCAATGGCCCGTGGATTCATTGGCGGCAGCGGGTCTTCGGGCGCCTCGCAAAGATAGGCCAGCACTCGGCCCCGGTCATCCGCGAAGCCGTTCATATAGACGGCCGAGATAAAGTGATGTCGGCGGTTGGTCCGGTTGGCATTGCTCCCCACGGGATTGATCATGCTGAACGGCCGCACATCATCATCTACGGGCACGTTGCCCCATGCGCCGAAGTATCTGGGAGCCCTCGCCATTTGCGCTTGCGTGCTCCTTTTGTCCTTAATTCTTACGCACCAGACAATATCTGATCTGATTCTTATGAACGCGACCACAGAATCTTCTTGGCATTGCTCATATCTGACTGAAGTATCGAGCAAATTGCAGGCCTGCAGCACGGCGGCGCAGCCTATCTGGAGCGTCCGCTTAGCGCCTCGATTTCCCTCGTTCCCAACCCCAGCCAGCGATCCTGAAAGCCGCCGTCCGAGCAGCTTGGTGTACGACGCCATCTCGACGACCGAAGTCGCCCTTGTGCCCAGACCTCACGGCCAGCTTGAGAGTGGTGCGCCAATCGCGGTTGCGGAGGGCTTTCAATTTTTGGGATTCAACGTCGAGCTGTACCTTATTGCTAAGGTGTGACCGCGGCCGGGCCTCTGGAGGGTGCTGACCAAGCAGGAGACGGAGTTCCTGCAGCCGCACTCTTATGGCTCGTAGGAGAGAGGCCGGGAGCCGGCGTCGCCCCGGGATTATGAAAGACCACGACGCCGCACGGCCGCAATCACTTTCTGATTTATCGAACGCCTGGTCGCCAACTGCCGTTGAGACAGGTTGCGCTTCCGCATGGTGCTCTGCTGGAACTGATACTCCCAATCGTTGATGACCCCGCGTTCGTGAAAGAACGCGGTGGCATCCGGGCCGATCGGCTTATCTGGGTCGGCTCGGACACGCTTCAGAGACTGGAAAATCAAATCGGAGCGGAAACCCAAGAACCGCTTCACGCAGACGTTGCCTACGTCCACCGATTTTCGGGTCGTAGCATTGGAGATGGTGCACAACTCGATGATTGGGAAATGGCCGCACAGACAGGTCTCGGGCTCGTCGGCTTCGGAAATCTCGACGAGGCGCCACTCCTTTTTGGCCACTTCCCAATCAGTGGCCCGGCTCAGCGCTAAAATCGCGGCCTTGAGTTGCTGAAAGTTGTATCCGTCGCTCATTCCCCCGTCCTTTAGCCATCAGGCGGTGACATTCCGAGTCCTTCGTAGATGGTCCTGAGCTTCGCCCAAGCCGCATCGAGCATGGGTTTCGCAGCGTCTCGGCTGTAGCTGTAGTCATCGTTGGTCGCGTTGGTTCGAACAACGAGACACCACTCGCCCTTCGGGATGACGTGGGAGCTGTTCCTTCGACATTTGCGCTGGCGCTGCGCCTGCTCGATCCTCACGTCGATTAGAATGTCCCTGACTTTAGCCATCGTTCTTCCCTTTCAGGGCGTCGCGCACGTTGTCTCCCAGCATATCGAGCGCAGCCAAAGCGTCCTCATTGTCGCCCGCGTCGGGTGCCTTGCGGCTCCCGGACTTGATCCCGAGATGTTCGTTGATCGCCTTGTTCAGCAGCGATGTAACGGCGGCCCGGTTGTCACGCCCCGCGACGGTCTTGTCTCGCTGGCCGACCTCGCGCCCGGCGGGCGAGAGCTTCAGGTCCTTGAGAATGCGGGCGACCACGGAGCCTGTGCGTTCGGAAAGCCGCTTGCGCGCGCCGACCCGCCGCGCCTGCGGCTGCACCGGAAGGTCACCGGAACTGCTGACCTGGGACAGCTCCGCTTGCTTTCGGCGCAGCGTCTCCCGGAGCTTGTCCTTCGCGATGACGTCGCGCAGGCGGAGGCCTGCGCCGATCTCATGATCCAGCATTTCTTCGAGGACGCGATCGTCTTCGGGATCAAGGAACGACCGATTGATGAATGAGCCGACGATCTCGTTATCGACCAGCATACCGATATCGAAGCGACGGGGCTCTCCTGAGCCGTCGCCATCGCCATTCTCGTCACCGGCCTCCAGCCACTTTTTGACCATCGCCTGATCGTCGAAGTCGAGCTCCCGGAAATCGTCCCAATGGGCGTCGGTGTTCAAGCCCACATGGGAGACCACGAATGCGTGGTTGTCCGGGTGGTCCGGCTTCGCCTCGTGGACGACGCGCATCACGCGCCCGACGAATTGGATGTAAGGCGACAAGCTCGCGTACGGCCGGAAGATGGCCGCGACACTCAGAGGCGGATGATCGAAGCCCTCCCCGAGCATCTGCACCTGCACGATACAATCGAGCTTGCCGCTGCGCAGATCGGCAAGAACGACGTCCTGCTTTTCACGATCCATCTCACCATAGATTTCGGCCGCCTTCAGGCCCCGCTCTTCGTACAGCCCTCGCACTTGGCGGGCATGGTCGACGGAACAGGCAACGGCGATGATCTGGTGACGGACACCGCTGCGCTCTCGCAGCTCCTGGAGATATTTGATGCTGGCATCAACGATGTGACGATTGCACTCGGGCGCCAACGCGACACCTCGCCGGAACCAGGCATGTTCTCGCAAGGCCAACACCTCTTCCAGTGTGTGCCGCTTCATGTCGTCACGGTAGGTGAAGGACAGCTCTGACGGCGCGACGTTCCGAGAGTGAATCTGCTTGATGTACCCCTTCACCATCGCCCGAGTGAACGGGTAGCGATAGATCACCTTGCCGACCGGCCGCGTTCCGTCACCCCTGAACGGCGTCGCCGTCAGGCTGACGACCTTGGCGTTCGGAAAGCGGTCGAAGACCTTCGCCCAACTCGGCGCCACGTTGTGGTGGCCCTCGTCGATCATAATCATGTCGAAATAGTTCGGCGGAAACTGCGGGAGCCAACGATCGGCCGAGCTGGCCAACTGGTGGATGTTGGTCACGACGAACTGGCTTGCGTTGCAGTCGTGGAGATTGGCATCAACGCCATCCAAAACAGCGCGGAATGGCCCCGCGGAAAAATCGTGGAGCGCCCCTGTCCGCCGCCAGAAATTCTTCGGGTTGCTGATGTCGAGCGACTCCGCGACACCCGACCGTATCGTCAGGTTCGGTGTGATGACGAGCGCGCGCCCTTTGGCGACGCCGAAGGGCAATGTCGCGATGACGCCAGTCTTTCCGCATCCGACGGGTATCTGCAGGATCACCGGCTCGTTCGAGGCTTCGAAGTGGGTCCGCACTGCCCGGTGCGCGCCCTGTTGCGGCTCGCGTATCTTGGGGTTCGCTTCAATATCTGCGGTCAGGGTCTGAAACATATGGTCCGGCTCGTTGGCGGCCTGTTCGGCGCGCCGGTACTCGAGGCGGAAGGGCTCAAGGTCAGGCCGGCGATAGAAGCGATAGCCGCTCCCTGGACGGCGCACGGGCTTGAGCTTGCCCGAGGCATCCCACCGTCGAAGCGTGTCCTTCGAGACGCCAACATACTCTGCGGCCTCGGCAAGGGTCAGGAAATCGGGGGCATCATTCTGTGACATACGGCAACATTATGCAACCTTACGCAATTGGTCAATCCCCGACGTGACTACGCTGGCGCCGTGAGCTCCGGATGCCATTGACGAGCCGCCCCGGGGCCATTGCGTCTCATACAATATTTTGTATATATAAGGTGGGCGCGCAGTTGGCGTTCCCAGGGCCTGCAAGGAATACTCATCATCATGAAGGTTCAGGTTCGAAAGCTCGAAGGCAGTTGGGATCTCGGTTACGCGCTGCACAAGCATACGCTGTCGAGCGTCTACCTGGGCGACGACGAATACGGCCACCCTCGATTTGACACGACGCGCTCAGAGCCCGGCGAGGCGTTATACCAGCTTAAATATCGAGCCGATTGGAATCAGGTGCAAGCGCTCGCAGCGCAAGTGCAGCAATCCTTGCTGCCTTTGTTCGGCAAGATTGGCCTTATTATCCCGATGCCGGCCTCCACGGTGCGCGCGCGCCAGCCGGTCAATGAGATCGCCAACGAACTCGGCAAACTGACGAAAACGCCGGTGTTCGATGATATCATCGTCAAGGCGCCAGCGCCGGAAGGTAGCCCGCAGCTCAAGAATCTGCATGGCCGCGAGGCTAAGGACGCCGCATTGGAGGGACGGTTCAGCATCAACCCGTCCATCACCAACGAAGGGTGTTGGAACGCGCTTGTCCTTGATGACCTTTTCGACACGGGCGCCACGATGGACGCCGTCTGCAAAACGCTGCGCACGTACAAGAAAATCAACCATATCTACGCCGCTTCGATCACATGGAAGTAATGCCATGACCACTGTCTTCATCGCCGGATCAATCTCCATCAGTCGCCTGCATGAGAAGGTGGCGGATAGGATCAACAAGATCGTATCTTCAGACTTCGACGTCGTGGTCGGAGATGCCGATGGTGCCGATACCTCAATTCAAGAATGCCTCCAGCAGTACCAAGCCAGAAAGGTGACTGTGTATTGCACCGGCGATTCGCCCCGGAACAATGTCGCAGAATGGCCGGTCCACAGGGTCGTCTCGAAGGCGAAGGCTGGCACGCGCGCCTATTTTACCGCCAAAGACCTGGAGATGGCGCGCAACAGCGACTATGGCCTCATGGTCTGGGATTGCAAAAGCACCGGCACACTAAGCAATGTCATCGAGCTTCTTCGAGAAAAGAAGAAGTCCGTGGTCTTCGTGAACAAGAACAAGGATTTTGTAACCGTATCGGACAAGGGTGGCTTGGAGCGCCTTCTCGCCTTCATGTCGGATCATGCTCGCGCAAAGGCGGAAGAGAAGATCGGCCTCACCGCGAAAATCGCCAGTATCGCCAACGAGCAATTCTTGCTGGACATCGGTGCGAATAGCGAATCGTCTGCAGGCCCGGTGAAGGATCTGGAGCCGGCGGCACCTGCCGAGCCGAGCCCGCAACAGAGCGAGAGCGCAAAGTTACGCGCGGTGCTCATGACGGCGCTCAAAGAGCATATTTCCCGCACGCATTTAAGTCAGTCTCAAGCGGCCAAAGTCTTTGGGGTGACCCAGCCGCGGATCTCAGACCTTACCCGCGGCAAAGTCGACCTGTTCGGCCTCGACGCACTGGTCAACATGGCTGCTGCCGCCGGCTTGCAAGTGGAGATGCAAGTTCGCGAGCCTCACGGCGCTGCCGGCTGATACAGTTTGAGATCCTTCAGTTTCGATCGGAGCGCTCGGGAAGCTCGAAGCGTCCATTTCCCAATGTGCAGCAAGGCGGCCGGACGCCTACGGCCGGACTGGGGTGAGTCCTATGTAGAGGCATTAGCGACTGCTGCGCGCCAGTAGCGGTCCCCCGCGCCGTGGCAGGTCTAGCCAGCAACCGCCTTAGGATGCCGGTAGAGAACGTCCCCGACGAGGTCGCCGTCGCCCCAGTTGTTGAAGGTCAGTAGATTTTCCTCCAAGGGGTGGCCGGTCACGGCATCGGGCCAGTTCAGCCTAGTGTACTTCTCGGTGCCGATGCGCTGTTTGAAAAGGTAGGCGAGACTGTTTGCCAGCACGTCTGCAGCCAGCACCAGACCGTCACTGTCGTGATCGACAGCGTTGATCTCGAGGCTCCTCACCTGCAGCTCAATCTGCAACTCGGGAGGGAGAACTGTACAGATGCGGATTTGCCTATCGACCAACGTCTTGGTAACCGTATCGAAGCGGCGGGACGTCCTAGTGAAAGTCATGTCGCCCAATAGTCTTTCGGCGACCGCGATGAAATCCTTAACAATAGGATTGTCCACACGGTCGGTCCGCACCTCGATCTCGACATCCTTGCAGCCGCGCTCCTCGAGGAAGGCAACAAGATGGGCGTAGAGACCGTCAAAAATCGCGACGTGCAACGAATCCGGGGTTTCTCTTGGACTGCCTCCCTTATAGCGCGGAGGTTGGCTTGAAGCGGCGGCGGGCAGGGCCTTCGCCTGCTTGCGTGCCTCGATCTGGCTGAGGTGCCAGGCATGAAAGCCGGCGACGTGGATGGCGTACCAAAAGCAAGGAAGTTGATGTTTGCGAATGACCGCATAGATGTCATCGCGCAGAGCTCCCTGTCGGTCAGGCGGTAAGTCGGCGATATGCAGCTTCTGAGCGTCAGTCTGATACCTCTGCACGACGATTTGCAGGTCGGCCTCTACCGCTGCAAGATGGCTTTCGGGCACCATGACACCTGCGAAGAGGCCAACTTCACCGTCGAATGCCTCGTCGCGATCCGCGTACCCCTTCGCACCTGACTCGTCGCAGGCAAAAATGATCCTCATTAGCAGTGCATCTCCCAATAGTGCATCCAATAGTTTTTCGGTACGACTGATTGTAGAAAAATTTGTAAGACTGCAATCTTGTCCATTGTCAGGACGGGTCACGAGGATCAGCGCCAAGGTAGGCACATCAGCTCTCACACCCTTCGACTTCTCAAATCCCAATGTAAGGGGCAACTTTAGGCCCGGTCGTTGTTCCGAAGAAGAGCAAATGACCGCAATGGCGTCGGCTGCGGAATGGCAGCTTACTGCCGCGAGTTTGCCGCAACCGGACCGTCTGGACACGGCCCCAAACCAGCCACGTTCGTCACGGGTTAATCGACCCTTCTTGTGGACGACGAGACACCGCGGAGGGAATACTAGTCCTCCTCCTGGTCCTTAGGTTCGCCAGACCATACGAGAGAATACGAAGGAAATGTGTGGCCAATTGATTTCCTGTGGAAAACGATGACCCTCCGGGCCTGCAACATTGGTCGCCCAGTTTCGGTGTTTTCGACGGGGTTCAGTGTGATTTTCGGAGATTGGAGGTTCGTCTCGTCGTTTGGCGAACCGTCGCTGTTGGCTTCCAAACTAGACCCTCGCGAGGATGTATGGACAGCAGGCTTGCCTCGCGTCCCCCGATTGAGACCACCCGCGAGTTTTTGCTCTCGAGTTCATCCAGATAATCGGCCCACCATTGCATCATCCTGACGCGCTCTTCCCAGTGCTCTGCCCGGGCATAGGCGCGCCGAACGTCGTTGTTCTCAATGTGGGCCAGCTGCCGCTCTACGGCGTCCGGGTGCCACTTGCCGCATTCGTTTAGCAGAGTTGATGCCGTTGCTCGAAAGCCGTGCGCGGTAGCTTCTTCTTTGCCATAGCCCATACGGCGAAGGGCGGCGTTAAGCGTGTTGTCGGAAATCGGACGCGAACCCGATCGAACACTAGGAAACAACAGCGATCCACCACCAGAGATTTCTCTAAGTGAGGTCAGGACGCTGACGGCCTGCGTGGAAAGAGGTACGCGGTGCGGCCGTCGCATCTTCATGCGTCCTTCAGGGATGCTCCACACCGAGCTTTCGAAATCGAACTCGTCCCATCCGGCCGCGCGCAGCTCGCCGGGGCGGGGAAATAGCAGGGCCATCAGCTTCAGAGCGGCTCGGGTTGTAGGCTGTCCGTCAAATGCATTAATCGCCCTCAGCAAGCCTCCCAAGGCCTTAGGATCGGTAACCGCGGCACGGGGCGTGACCGTCGGACCGACGAGTGCGCCCCTCAGGGCGATCGTCGGATCTACATCGGCGCGTGCGGTTGCGATTGCATATCGAAACACGCTGCCGATGGTGGAGCGCATTCGCCTGGCCGACTCGTATCGACCACGAACCTCCACGCTGCGGAGAGCGGCAAGAATTGTGGCCGGATCGATCTCCCGAACGCTTTTGTCCCCAAACGTTGGATAGGCAAAGTCGAGCAGCCATTTGACCTTGGTGATGGTCCGGTCGGCACGTCCCTCCTTCTTCAGCTTGTCGACATAGTCCTCCGCGATTGAGCGAAAGGTGTCCTCCGCCGAAGCCTTTTGCGACTTACGCTCCTGTGCGGGGTCGATGCCACGTAGGAGGAGACGTTTGGCGGTATCGCGCGCCTCGCGTGCCTCAGCGAGGGAGATGAGGGGATAGCTGCCCAACGCCAGAAGCTTCTGCTTGCCGCCAAAACGATAGGCGAGGCGCCATAGGCGAGATCCGGTAGGCTGCACCCAAAGCTGGAGCCCGCCACCGTCAGACAATTTCACGAGCTTGGAAGCGGGTCGGGCATTACGGCATTTTACGTCGGAAAGAGCCATTTTCGGGACCTCCATTTGGCTGCATCGATACCATCAGGATCTCCAATACCAGCGAAAATACCAGCCCCCCGCCTCGTTGGACCAACTGCGCCGAAATTCCACGAAACCCGACCATCCGCGCTTTGGGCAGCGAAATCAGTAAGTATTTCAGCTAGTTGCCGAGACAGGAGAGTAGAAGCTTCGGCGAAAGGGACTGTCGGGAGAAGAGGGGATGGTGCCCAGAGGCGGATTCGAACCACCGACACGCGGATTTTCAATCCGCTGCTCTACCAACTGAGCTATCTGGGCCTGTTCCGGCAAACGAAAAAGCGTGAGCCGGATTTCATGAAGGCGCCGCGGGGCACCCTTTGAAAGCGCGTGGGTTATAGCACGGGAATTTTGCCTGTCCAGCGCCTAGGTGGCGATTTCCGGCAGGAAAAGCGAGCCTGTGGAAAGGCCGGCCCCATCAGGCGCTTTCGTCACCACAATGGGGCGTGATTGGCCTCTTTCGGCACTTTGGCCTCCGTCCCGGCGCCGCCATGGCGCACTGTGACCGCCGGGGGCCGTCCTTAGCCGACAATCGGGAGGCCAATGTGTTCCGATCATCTGCAAGCGGCGAGGGGCTGTTGCTTCTACCTGGCGCCGGCCACGCCCTTGCGGAAGTCGGAGGGGGTCATACCGGCCAGCTTGCGGAAGGATTTGTTGAAGGCGCTGAGCGAGCCGAAGCCGGAGTCCATGGCGACGCGCAGCACATTGGCGTCCTGATGCATCAACAGCGCCTGCGCATAGCTCAGCCGCAACAGGTTGACATATTCGTTGAGCGTCATGCCGGTCGATTTCTTGAACAGGCTCATGGCGTATTTGGGATGGATATCGGCCGCCGCCGCTATGTTCATGCAATCGATGTCGTAGAGGAAATTCTCGGCGATGAAGTCACACATACGCCCGACATTGCGCGAGGATTGCTGGTCGAAGGCACTGCCGGCTTCCTGTCCGGCCGCGGTTTCGGGAACCAGCCGGTAGGGTTCGAACCGCACCCGCTCCAGCCGCAGCAGGAGCTCGTTGACGGCATGCTCGGCCCTGGCCGGATCGCCCGAGCGGGCATAGCTGTTCCAGCGGAAGAAATTGTCGTTGTCGGATTGGTCGGTGGCGCCGGTCACCAGCGTCGCACCGGTCATCAGCCGGTGGCGCACGTCGGCCGGCAGATGCAGCCGGAAGAAATGCACCAACGGCAGATGCGCGCCGGCATAGATGGCGTCGTCGCTGAGATCGTCCATCTGGTGCGGCAGACCGCCCCAGAAGAAGCACATCTCGCCGGCCGAAAGCGAGATTTCGTGCTCGTTCATGCGGTAGTGCACGCTGCCGCGCACGATGAAATTCACCTCCACCTGGGCATGCCAATGCGGCTTCAGCATCACCAGCGGAGCGGTGTGAAACATCTGCAGGAGCAGCGGGAGGCCTTCGACGCTGCTGGCGCCCGGCTGGTAAAACGGCCGTTCGGGCATCTTACTTTCCGCCAATTTCGTATTCCCTTTGTCGGCGACAAGCCTTCCGCGCTGCATAGTCTAGCCACGCTCGCAGAGAGAGCAAATGAAATGGGAGGATTTCAATGCGCATCACACTGACCTGCGCCGCGCTCGCGCTTGCCCTGGGCTCAGCCCCGGCCTTTGCGCAGTCCGGCGAAATCACCATCTGGAGCTGGAATGTCGCCGCTTCGTCGCTGAAGGCAACGGTGGCCGGCTTCAACAAGCTGCATCCCGACATCAAGGTCACCGTCCAGGATCTCGGCAACCAGCCGACCTACGACAAGTCGATCGCCGGATGTGCCGCCGGCGGCGTCGGCCTGCCCGACATCGTCACCATCGAGAATGGCGAGGCGGAGAATTACTGGAGCCAGTTCCCCGACTGCTTCGTCGACCTGCACACGCTGGGCTACACGGCGGAAGACCAGAAGAAATTCCCCGATTTCAAGCGCACCGAACTCGAGGTCGGCGACAAGGCCTATGCCATGCCGTGGGATTCCGGCCCGGTCGCCGCCTTCTATCGCCGCGACTTCTACGAAAAGGCCGGCGTCGATCCGGCATCGATCAAGACCTGGGACGATTTCATCGCCGCCGGCAAGAAGATCCAGGCCGCCAATCCGGGCGTCTCGATGACCAACGCCGATTTCAACGGCGACACCGAATTCTTCCGCATGATCTCCAACGAGCAGGGCTGCGCCTATTTCGCCGAGGACGGCCAGTCGATCACGGTCAGCGAGCCCAAATGCGTCGACGCCATGACCAAGGTCAAGGAGATGAAGGACGCCGGCATCGTCTCGTCCGCCGACTGGGGCACCAAGATCACCAACAACACGGCGGGCACCGTCGCCACCCAGGTCTATGGCGGCTGGTATGAAGGCACCATCCGCACCGAATCGGCAGGCGAGAACGGCAAATGGGGCGTCTACCTGATGCCGAGCCTTACATCAGACGGTCCGCGTGCCGCCAATCTCGGCGGGTCGTCGCTGGCCATCACCTCAGCCTCGCAGAACAAGGAAGCGGCCTACGAGTACCTGAAATACACGCTTGGAACCAATGAAGGCCAGATCACCATGCTGAAGGAGTTCGGCCTCGTCCCCTCGCTGGTCTCGGCGCTGAACGATCCATACGTCTCGCAAGGCCTGCCCTACTGGGGTGGCCAGGCGGTGTGGAAGGATATTCTGGGCACCTTGCCCAAGGTCGTCCCCAGCCGCGGCACACAGTTCCAGAGCGATGCCGAAATCATCGTTCGCGCGGTGCAGACCAAATATCTGGGCGGCGGCTATCCCGACGCCAAGGCAGCGCTCGACGACGCCGCAAAACAGATTGCCGCGGCGACCGGATTGCCGGTCAAATCGTAACCTCCCAGGGACGGGGTCCGGGACGGCTCTTGCCGCCCGGGCCCTGCGCCTGCGAGCTTGTCTGAAACACCGGATATGAGGGAGGAGGAAGATGCGCAACCGCAACGCCACGGCCTATCGTTTCCTGGCGCCCTATCTCCTGATCTTTTCCGTCTTCTGGGTGTGGCCGATCATCTCTTCGTTCATGATCTCCTTCCAGGCGACGCGCACCGTGCCCTGGCGCTTCGCGCCGGGCTTCAACTGGGGCCGGCTGATCGGCGATCCGGCGTTTTTTAACGCGCTGAAGAATACGCTGCTCATCCTCGTCATCCAGGTGCCGGTGATGATCGCGCTGGCCATGGTTATGGCCGTGCTTTTGAATTCGCCGCTTCTGAAGGCGAGGGGGCTCTACCGCTTCGCCTTCTTTGCTCCCGTCGTCGTCGGCGAGGTCGCCTATTCGGCGGTGTTCCGGCTGATGTTCAGCCTCGATTTCGGCATCGTCAACAAGCTCCTGAACAGCATCGGCCTGCCCAAGATCGACTGGTTCTCCAATGTCACGCCGGCCATGGCGCTGATCATGATCGCGGTCACCTGGCGCTGGGCCGGCTACAACGCCATCATCCTGCTGGCCGGCATGCAATCCATCCCCGAGGATGTCTACGAGGCGGCGACGCTCGACCGGGTCAGCAAGCTCAAGCAGTTCTTCCACATCACCTTGCCGCTCTTGAAGCCGGTCATCGTCTTCTGCCTGGTGCTGTCGATCATCGGCACCATGCAATTGTTCACCGAGCCCTTCCTGATCACCGAGCGCGGCGGGCCGGGTGGCGGCACCGAGACGCTCGGCCTGCTACTTTATCGCCAGGGGTTCCGGTCGCTCAATTTCGGCTATGCCTCGGCCGTCGCCTACACCATGGCGGCGCTGGCGATCGCGATCACGCTGGTGCAACTGTGGCTGACGAGGGAAAAGCAATGAGCTCGCTCTCTTCCGCCCGCCTGAGGCGCAGCATTGCGCTGCATCTTTTCCTCACCCCGCTGGCGCTGATCTGGCTGTTCCCGCTGTGGATGATGGTGGTGTTCTCGACCATGCCCGACAACGGCATCTTCAGCCCCGGCATCGAGCTTTTGCCGCACGGCAATTTCGTCGACAATTTCAACAATCTGCAGCGCGACACCAACTTCGTCGGCGCCATCGGCATCTCCGTCTCGGTAGCGGTGACCTACACCTTCCTGTCGGTGCTGTTGACGTCGATGGCTGGCTGGGCGCTGGCGCGCTACCAGTTCTTCGGCAAAGGCGTGGTTGTCGGCATCATCTTCGGCACCATCACGCTGCCCTATGCGGTGGTGCTGATCCCGCAATTCATCATGGTGGCGCGCGACTTCCAGCTCGCCAACACCTGGGTGGCGCTGATCGTGCCGCCGTTGTTCAATTCGCTTGGCGTGCTGTTCATGCGGCAGAGTTTTTCGATGATGCCGGACGATCTGTTCGACGCCGCCCGTGTCGAAGGCGTGAAAGAGTGGCGCATCTTCCTCTTCGTCGCGCTGCCGCTGGCGCGGCCGATGCTGGCCGCACTCGCCATCATCCTGTTCCTCTCCTCCTGGAACAACTACCTCTGGCCGCTTTTGATCAACAGCCAACCCGGTTCGATGACGGCGCCGGTGGCGCTCGGCACGCTGATCGGCCTCACCAAAGTGTCGTGGGGCGGTATCATGGCGGGGGCCGTGATGCTGACCGTGCCGATGCTCATCGTCTTCGTCCTCCTGCAGCGCCATTTCATCGCCGGCATCGCCGCCGGCGCAGTCAAATAAGAGGCAGCATGGCAACCGTTACGCTGAGCAATGTGGTCAAGCGCTTCGGCGCCTTCGAGGTCGTCCATGGCGCCAACATCGACATCAAGGACGGCGAGTTCGTCGTCTTCGTCGGTCCGTCCGGCTGCGGCAAGTCGACCCTGCTCAGGATGATCGCCGGGCTTGAGGACATCAGCGGCGGCCAGATTGCCATCGGCGGCAAGCTGGTCAACGATGTCGAGCCCGCCGACCGCGGCATCGCCATGGTCTTCCAGTCCTATGCGCTCTATCCGCATATGAGCGTGGAGCAGAATCTGTCTTTCGGCCTGCGCATGACCGGCAACCCCAAGGCCGACACCGACCGGCGGGTGAAGCGTGCGGCCGAGATCCTGCGCATCAGCGAATTGATGGACCGGCGCCCGAAGAAACTCTCCGGCGGCCAGCGCCAGCGCGTCGCCATCGGCCGCGCCATCGTGCGCGAGCCGCAAGTGTTCCTGTTCGACGAGCCGCTCTCCAATCTCGATGCCGAACTGCGCGTCCAGATGCGGGTCGAGATCTCGCGCCTGCACAAGGAACTCGGCGCGACGATGGTCTACGTCACGCACGACCAGACCGAGGCGATGACGCTCGCCGACCGCATCGTCGTGCTGCGCGCCGGCCATATCGAGCAGATCGGCCGGCCGCTCGATCTCTATGACGATCCCGACAATCTGTTCGTGGCCGGCTTTGTCGGCTCGCCGAAGATGAACTTCATCAAGGCACATGTTGTCGGGCACGATGCGCGTGGGGTCGTGGTCGAGCTGGCGGGCGAGGAGAAGACCCGTATCACCCAGCCTTTGACAGGCGCTGCGCCCGATGCGGGCAGCAAGGTCATCGTCGGCGTGCGGCCCGAGCATTTCGGCGGCGCCGGGGAGGGTGACACCGACCTTGTCGTTGCCATCGACGTGGTCGAGCACCTGGGCGGCACGAGCTTTCTCTACGCCCGAACGGCCCATGGCGAAGACGTGGTGATCCAGCGCGACGCGGCGAAGGTCCCCACCACCGCCGAGGTCACCGTTTCCATCCGCAAATCCTACCTGTTCGACGAAAATGGGCTACGGCTGCGCTGACCGGCCGCCCCCTCCCAGCCTTCAAGGAGAATGACAATGACCGCAACCACGCCCATTCGCTGGGGCATTCTCGGCCCGGGCAGCATCGCCCAGGCCTTCGCCGGCGGCGTGGCCGCTTCGCGCACCGGAAAACTGGTCGCCATCGGCGCACGCGATCCCGCCAAGCCGGGCCTCGCCGAGAAATTTCCCGGCGCCCGTATTGTCCACGGCTATGAAGCGCTGCTTGCCGATTCCGACATCGATGCCGTCTACATCGCGATCCCGCATCCCGGCCATGCGCAATGGGCGATCCGGGCGGCGGAAGCGGGCAAGCATGTGCTGTGCGAAAAGCCGCTGGCGCTGACCGCCTTCGAGGCCGACGCCATGTTCCATGCCGCGCGCAAGGCCGGCACCTTTCTCGGCGAAGCCTTCATGTACCGGCTGCACCCGCAGACGTTGAAGCTGGTGGAATTGATCAAGTCCGGCGTCATCGGCGAGGTCCGGATGATCAAGTCGAGCTTCGGCTTTGCCATGCCGGGCTTCATGCCGCAGCACCGGCTCTACGCCAACGATTCCGCCGGCGGCGGCATACTGGACGTCGGCGGCTATACCGTCTCGATGGTGCGGCTGATTGCCGGGGCGGCGGCGGGCCTCCCCTTTGCCGAGCCCGACAAGGTGGTTGGTACAGCCCACCTTGGCCAGTCCGGCGTCGACGAATGGGCCTCGGCGCTGTTGCACTTTGCCGGCGGCATCGTCGCCGAAGTCTCCTGCAGCATCTCGCTGAACCAGGACAATGTGTTGCGCGTCCTCGGCACCAAGGGCCGCATCGAAGTGCCGGACTTCTGGTTCGCCGGGGGAAATCGCGATGTCGGCCTCGGCCGGATCGATGTGATCGGCGCCGACGGTTCGCGCGAGACAATCAGCGTCGACGAAAAACGCCATGTCTATTCATTCGAGGTCGACGGCGCCGGCGAGGCGATCCTCGCCGGACGGCAGGAATTCGCCTGGCCGGGCATGGATTGGGCCGACAGTCTCGGCACCTTGCGCGTGCTTGACGGATGGCGCGCTGCCGTCGGGCTGGAATATGAGATCGAAAAGGCCCCGCTGCGCACCGGCACCATCTCCGGCCGGCCTCTGCGGTCTGGCGGAACGGCGATCGGCAAGCGCGCCATTCCGGGCCTGGCGAAGCCGGCATCGGTGGTGGCGCTCGGCTTCGAGGATTTCCGCACCTTCTCCTCGGGCTCGATCCTGCTCGATGCCTTCTTCGAGGCCGGCGGCAATCTGTTCGACACCGGCTATGTCTACGGTGGCGGCTACACCGAGACGCTGCTTGGCCAGTGGTTGCAGAACCGCGGCGTGCGCGAGCAGTCTGTGATCATCGCCAAGGGCGCGCATTCGCCGCTCTGCTATCCCGACGTGATCGGCAAGCAGCTTGCCCAATCGCTCGACCGCCTGCAGACGGACCATGTCGACGTCTATTTCATGCACCGCGACAATCCGGACGTGCCGGTCGGCGAGTTCGTCGATGCCATGGACCGTGAGGTGAAGGCAGGCCGCATCCGCGGCCCGTTCGGCGGCTCGAACTGGACGATGCAGCGCATGGACGAGGCGATTGCCTATGCCGAGCGCACCGGCAAGCAGAAGCCCGGCGCGCTCTCCAACAATTTTTCGCTGGCAGAAATGCTGGAGCCGATCTGGGCGGGTTGTGTGGCTTCGTCCACCGACGACTGGAAGGCCTGGCTGACATCCAGGCAGATGCCGAATTTCGCCTGGTCGAGCCAGGGACGCGGCTTCTTCACCGACCGCGCCGGGCGCGACCGGCGCGACAGCGAGGAACTGGTTCGGGTCTGGTATTCGGAGCGCAATTTCGGCCGCCGCGACCGCGCCATCGATCTCGCCGCTCGACTCCGCAAGAGCCCGATCCACGTTGCCCTGGCCTATGTGCTCAACCAGCCTTTCCCGTCGGTTCCGCTGATCGGGCCGCGCACGCTGGGCGAGTTGGAAGACAGCCTGCGGGCGCTGGACATCGCGCTTTCGCCTGATGATCTCGAGTGGCTGGATGGCGGCAGCCTGCACGCGGCCTGACAATGCAGGCCCGAAGCGGCGTCAGGTCTCGTTATCAGACACCCTGACGCCGCCCCTGGTCGGGGTTCGCAGACTGGCATACATGCCGGTGGTACGGAACTGGCTGGGCGTGGTGCCGTAGAGGCGGCGAAAGACCTTCGAAAAATAGTTCGCATCCTCGAAGCCGCACAGGATGGCGACTTCCTTCACCGGCAGGAAGTCCGCCTTGGTCAACAGCTTCGCCGCCCGCTGCAGGCGCTGCTGCAGCACGAACTCGGCGGGCGGCAGACCTTCGCTCTCCGCGAAGCAGCGCGAGAAATGGGCCCGGCTGAGGCCACTGATCTGGACGAGGTCCGCAACCGGCAGCGGCTTGTCGAGATTGGCGTTGATATGATCGATGACCGGCTGCATGGCGCTGAGTTTCTCTGCAAAGGCATGCGAGCCGAAGACATCGTCGTAGAGCGCCATCGCCGCCTCGTAGGCGATAGCGGACGCGGCACCCGGTGAGGCCGCCCCCTTGATGAGGCGCAGGCTGCAATCGGCAAGATGATCGATTGTCGCCGGCTGCAGCCGGAACACCGGACCGGAGATGCTGAGGATCGACTTGTGGATGCGCAGCGCCTCCTCGCCGTTCATCGAGATCCAGAAATATTCCCAGCGCTCGTCGCTCGCCAGCCAGTAGCGGTGGTTGTGCGGCACCAGCACCAGCAGCGTGTCATTCTCTTGCAGGCGGTAGTTGCGGTTCTCGTAGCGCAGCCGGCCGGTGCCGCTGATGGTGTGCTGGAGCACGGTGAACGGCGTCTGGCCGCGCCTGCGCCCGTCCCAGTCATAGATCTCGTCCTCGCGCACCTCGTAGCCGGTGCTTGTCGGCATGGCATGCAGGCGCTGCCGGCCGCGCGGCAGCGAGATCGTGCGCATCGACTGTCCGTTGGCGATCAAATCTCGTAGCACAAAATTACCCTTGAAAGCATAATCCTTCTCTGGTCGCGCTCGTGAATAAGGGCATACTCCCCCTCGAAAAGCGAGAGAGATCCGCAGGCGAGGAGCGGACAGGGAGGTGGCAGGCCGGAATCCGGCTTGTCGTGCACACATGCCACGGCATGCGGCTGCAACCCATCCCTGTCATTCCCGACCTGTCATTGGAATAGGATGAGGTGCAGCTGATGAGTTTCAAAATCGCTATCATCGGCGCCGGCAGCGTCGGATTCACCAAGAAACTGTTCACCGACATCCTGTGCGTACCCGAATTCAGGGATATCGAATTCGCGCTGACCGACCTCAGCGAGCACAATCTCGGGATGATCAAGGCTATCCTCGACAAGGTCGTCGAGGCGAACGGGTTGCCAACCCGGGTGACGGCGACAACCGATCGCCGCAAGGCGCTCGAAGGCGCGCGCTATATCATCAGCTGCGTGCGGGTCGGCGGCCTGGAGGCCTACGCCGACGACATCCGTATTCCGCTGAAATATGGCATCGACCAGTGCGTCGGCGATACGATCTGCGCCGGCGGCATCCTCTATGGCCAGCGCAACATCCCGGTGATCCTCGACTTCTGCAAGGACATACGCGAGGTCGCCGCGACGGGGGCCAAATTCCTCAACTACGCCAACCCTATGGCCATGAACACCTGGGCGGCGATCGAGTATGGCAAGGTCGACACGGTCGGCCTCTGCCACGGCGTCCAGCACGGCGCCGAGCAGATCGCCGAGGTGCTGGGTGCGAAGTCCAGGCACGAGCTCGATTATGTCTGTTCCGGCATCAACCACCAGACCTGGTTCATCGATCTGCGGCTGAACGGCCGCAAGATCGGCAAGGATGAACTGGTTGCGGCCTTCGAGGCGCATCCGGTCTATTCCCAGCAGGAAAAGCTGCGCATCGATGTCTTGAAGCGCTTCGGCGTCTATTCGACCGAGAGCAACGGTCATCTCTCCGAATATCTGCCCTGGTACCGCAAGCGGCCAGACGAGATCACCCGCTGGATCGATATGTCTGACTGGATCCATGGCGAGACCGGCGGCTATCTCCGCTACTCCACCGAAACCCGCAACTGGTTCGAGACGGAATATCCGCAATTCCTCGACGCGGCGTCGAAACCGATCGATCCGGCCAATCGCTCCAACGAACATGCCAGTCATATTCTCGAGGCGCTGGAGACCAACCGCGTCTATCGCGGCCACTTCAACGTCAGGAACAATGGCGTGATCACCAATTTGCCGCAGGACGCCATCATCGAATCGCCCGGCTTTGTCGACCGTTTCGGCATCAACATGGCTGCCGGCATCACGCTGCCGGAAGCCTGCGCGGCCACCTGCATGGCCTCGATCAACGTCCAGCGCATGTCGGTCCATGCCGCGGTATCGGGCGACATCGATCTCTTGAAACTGGCCGTGCTGCATGACCCGCTGGTCGGTGCGGTGTCGACGCCGGAGGAAGTCTGGCAGATGGTGGACGAAATGGTCGTCGCCCAGGCTCAATGGCTGCCGCAATATGCGCATGCGGTTCCTGCCGCCAGGGAGCGGCTGTCGAAATCCGCGGTCAAGACCCGCGAATGGGCGGGCGCCGCACGGCGAAACGTGCGTTCGATCGAGGAATTGCGCGCCGAGAAAGCCGCGCTGAAACAAGCCGGTTGAAAAGCCCGGGTGCGGCGGATCCACGGGAGGCAGGTCCACCGCAGTCAGCATTCCGGGCAGAAGACGAGCAGCAGAAAACGTCTGAACATGAGGGAGGAGATTATGAGAAACCTACGCAGCATTGGCATTGCCGCCGGACTGGCGCTGAGCGTCTCTGTTCCGGCACTCAACGCTTTCGCTTCAGAGCCGACAGTCCCGCCGGTGCCGGCGACCTTTCCGGCCGAGGGCAAGATCAAATACGTGGCGCGTGACTCCATCCTGGAGTTCAAGGCCCTGCCCGAATATCACGAGCCGGATTGGGTGACTGAAAAATACGTCAAGACCGGCAAGCTGCCGCCGGTGAAGGACAGGTTGCCGAAGGAGCCGCTGGTCTTCAAGACGGCCAACATGCCTGACGGTGTCGGCGTCTATGGCGACACCATGCGCCATGTCATCGGCGGCCGTCCCGAGGGCTGGAATTATGGCGCCGGCCAGACGCAAGGCTGGGGCGGCATCGATATCGGCCTCTCCGAATGCCTGACGCGCACGGCGCCGCTGTTCCAGGTCGAGGCCAAGGACACCGAGCCGCTGCCGAACCTCGCCAAAAGCTGGGACTGGTCGAAGGACGGTCACAAGCTGACCATGCATCTTGTCGAAGGCGCAAAATGGTCCGATGGCGTGGCCTTCAACGCCGACGACGTCATGTTCTACTGGGATGACGAGGTGGTCGACCCGAACGTCTCGCCGCTCAATGGCGCCACACCGGAAACCTTCGGCGTCGGCACGACGCTGAAGAAGATCGACGACTACACCGTCGAGTGGACCTTCAAGGACGCCTTCCCGAAACAGTATCTCTACGCCATGGCCTACGGCACGTTCTGCCCCGGCCCGGCGCACATATTGAAACCGCAGCATCCCAAATACTCGAAGAACACCTACGACCAGTTCAAGAACGCCTTCCCGCCGGAATATATGAACATGCCGGTGATGGGCGCCTGGGTACCGGTCGAATACCGGCCGGACGACATCATCGTGATGCGCCGCAATCCCTACTATTGGAAGGTCGACGAGAAGGGCAATCAGCTGCCTTACCTCAACGAGCTGCAGTACAAGCTGTCGACCTGGGCCGACCGCGACGTCCAGGCGGTTGCCGGCTCCGGTGACTTCTCCAACCTCGAGCAGCCGGAAAACTTCGTCGCCTCGCTGAAGCGCGCCGCTGAAGCGAACGCGCCGGCACGGCTCGCCTTCGGTCCACGCCTCATCGGCTACAATCTGCGCATGAATTTCTCCGCCAATGGCTGGGGCAATCCGGACGAGCGCAGCCAGGCCGTCCGCGAACTGAACCGCAACGAGGATTTCCGCAAGGCCGTCACCATGGCGCTGGACCGCAAGGCGCTGGGCGACTCCCTGGTCAAGGGGCCGTTCACCGCCATCTATCCCGGCGGTTTCTCCTCGGGCACCAGCTTCTATGACCGCAAGTCGACCGTCTACTATCCGTTCGACCTCGCGGGCGCCAAGGCTGAACTCGCAAAGGCCGGCCTCAAGGATACCGACGGCGACGGCTTCGTGAACTTCCCGGCCGGCACCGCCGGCGGCAAGAACGTCGAGATCGTCATGCTGGTCAACAACGACTACGGCACCGACAAGAGCCTTGCCGAAGGCGTCGTCGCCCAGATGGAGAAGCTCGGGCTTCGGGTCGTGCTCAAGGGCCTCAACGGCACCCAGCGCGATGCCTCGCAATATTCGGGCCGCTTCGACTGGCTGATCCGGCGCAACGACCAGGAACTGACCTCGGTCGTGCAGAACACCGAGCAGCTCGCGCCCGTCGGCCCGAAGACCAGCTGGAACCACCGCGCGCCTGAAAGCGGCGAGGTCGACCTGATGCCTTTCGAAAAGGACCTGGTCGATATCGTCAACAAGTTCGTCGCGTCGGAGGACAACGACAAACGCGCCAGCCTGATGAAGGAGTTCCAGAAGATCTCCACCGAACATGTCTACAATGTCGGCCTGACGGAATATCCCGGCGCGCTGATCGTCAACAAGCGCTTCTCGAACATTCCGCAGGGCACGCCGATCTTCATGTTCAACTGGGCCGAGGATTCGATCGTGCGCGAACGGGTCTTCGTCGCGGCCGACAAGCAGGCGAAATACGAATTGTTCCCGCAAGAGCTTCCCGGCAAACCCGGAGACAAGGGCCCGATGTAAGTTTACCTCCCCTGACCAAGAGAGACCCGGCCGCGCCGCTGGCGCGGCCGGGACAGACCAACCCTCCGAACGGCCCTCAACGGGGCGTCGGGCGAAATGAGGAAGCCGACCGTCCATGCTGCGATTCTTGGCTATGCGCATAGCGTCGGCGATACCGGTCCTCGCGATCCTGAGCCTCGTCACCTTCGCCATCATCCAGGCGCCGCCTGGTGACTATGCCGACTACATCCGCTCGCAGTTGATCAACCAGGGCGGCGCCTCCTTCGCCGAGGCCGATGCGCAGGCCCAGGCCTACCGCGTCGAACACGGCCTCGATAAGCCGCTGCCCGTCCAGTATCTCAACTGGATCGGCGGCATCGTCACCCGCGGCGATTTCGGCTACAGCCTCTATTACAACAAGCCGGTGGCCGATGTGGTCGGCGAGCGCTTGCCGCGGACGCTGCTCCTGGCGCTGGTCTGCCATTTGCTCGCTTCGGTGCTGGGCATCACCTTCGGCATATGGGCGGCGACAAGGCAGTACACCTGGATCGACTCGACACTGTCGGCCATCTCCTTCCTCGGCATGACCGTGCCGCGTTTCCTGATGGCGCTGATCATCGTCTATCTGCTGGTCTTCCAGTTCAACGTCTCGGAAATCGGCTCGTTCTTCTCGCCGCAATATGGCGGTGCGCCATGGTCGTGGGCGAAGTTCGCCGACCTCGTCAAGCATGTCTGGCCGGTGGTGGCGATCGCCACTTTCGGCGGGCTCGCCTACAATATGCGCGTCATGCGCGGCAATCTGCTGGATACGCTCAACGCGCAATATGTCGAGACCGCGAGAGCCAAGGGCCTGACCGGCAGCGCCGTCGTCATGCGTCACGCCGTGCCAAATGCGCTGCATCCGCTCGTCATGTACCAAGGCGTGGTGCTGCCTTACATGCTCACCGGCGAGATCGAGACGGCGATCATCTTCGCGCTGCCGACCGTCGGCCCGGCGGTTGTCGGCTCGATGGCGGTCGGCGATGTCTATGTCACCGCAACCTTCATGATGGTGCTGGCGGCGACACTGATCGTCGGCAACATCATCGCCGACATGCTGCTCGTCCTGCTCGACCCGCGCATCCGCCAATACGGAGAGAGCTAGATGCTGGCCCGCGATCCGTCACCCCCACCGCTGCCGGCCGACACACCCATCGTCGCCAAACCGGCGCGCGGCAATGAGAGCTATCTCGCGCTCGTCTGGCGCCGGCTGAAGCGCTCCTGGACCGGAATGGCCGGGCTTTGGCTCGTCGTGCTGCTCCTGGTCATGGCCGTGTTCGCCGAATTCCTGGCGCCGATGGACCCGAAGGCGACCGATGTCGGCTTCGCCCCGCCGCAGCTGCCTTCCTTCCACGACAAGGACGGCAACTTCACCGCTCGGCCGCGGGTCTATGCATTGGCCGATTCGGCCGACCTCGATCCGGTCACCTTCCAGCCCGTCGTCGGCCCCGACTACGACCATCCGAGGCTGCTTGGCTTCTTTGTCGAGGGCGCGCCCTACAAGCTCTTCGGGCTGATCCCGGCGGACCGGCATTTCTTCGCCTCGACGGACGGCCAGCCGGTGCATTTCCTGGGCACCGACAAGTTCGGCCGTGATGTGCTGTCGCGCGCCATCCACGGCTCGCGCGTCTCCCTGATGATCGCGCTGACCGTCGTCTTCATCATAACCGTCATTGGCACCACCGTCGGCATGGTTTCCGGCTATTTCGGCGGCCGGTTCGACGTCTGGATGCAGCGTTTCGTCGAACTGGTGCTCGCCTTCCCGCAGCTGCCGCTCTATCTGGCGCTCACGACGCTGATCCCGGTCACCGCGCCGACCAACGTCTTCCTCGCCTTTGTCATCATCGTCATGTCGGCCCTGGGCTGGGCGCAGATGTCGCGCGAGGTGCGCGGCAAGACGCTGGCGCTGGCGCGCATCGAGTATGTGCGCGCCGCCATGGCGGTCGGCGCCACCGACCGGCGCATCATCCTGCAGCACATCTTGCCCAACGTGATGAGCCACGTGATCGTCGCCGTCACCTTGGCCATCCCGACGGTGGTGCTGCTCGAATGCTTCCTCGGCTTCCTCGGCTTTGCGGTCAAGCCGCCGCTGATCTCGTGGGGCCTGATGCTGCAGGATACCGCGACCTATTCCGTCATCGGCACCTATCCCTGGATCCTGTCGCCGGTCGGTTTCGTGCTCGCCACCGTCTTTGCTTTCAACGCGTTGGGCGACGGGCTGCGCGACGCCGTCGATCCGTATTGAGGTGGCCGGGATGACCGTCGTACTCGCCCAGCCCTTTGCGCCCGTCGTTCGTCATGACCATGACGGGCGCCAGGACCAGCCGATCATCGATGCCCGCAACATCGAGGTCGCCTTCAAGGTCGAACATGGCGTCGTCGACGCCGTCAAGGATGTCTCATTCCAGCTCTATCGCGGCGAGACGATTGCCATCGTCGGCGAGTCCGGTTCAGGCAAGTCGGTGACGGCGCGCGCCGTCATGGGACTGCTGTCGCGGCGCGCCACCGTGTCGCCGAGATCGAGCATCTGTTACGACGGCCAGAACATCCTGAAATTCCCCGAGAGCGAACGTCGCAAGCTGCGCGGCAACCGCATCTCGATGATCTTCCAGGAGCCGATGAGTTCGCTCAACCCGATCTATACGGTCGGCAGCCAGATCGTCGAGGCGATCCGGGTGCACCGCAAGGTGGGCCGCCGGCAAGCCTGGGCGCGCGCGCTCGAATTGCTGCGGCACGTCCAGATCCCCGAGCCGGAAGCGCGGCTCAAGCAATATCCGCACCAGCTTTCGGGCGGGCAGCGCCAGCGCGTGATGATCGCCATGGCGCTGGCCAACAATCCTGACGTGTTGATCGCCGACGAGCCGACCACCGCGCTCGACGTCACGGTCCAGGCGCAGATTCTCAACCTGATCCGCAATCTGCAGAAAGAGTTGCGGATGGCGGTGATCCTGATCACCCACGATCTCACCGTGGTGCGCAAATTCTCCGACTACGTCTATGTCATGCAGCACGGCGCGATGTGCGAGCACAACGTCACCGAGCGGCTGTTTGCAAACCCGCAGCATCCCTACACGCAGCGCCTGCTCGCCTCGGAGCCGCGCGGGCGTCCGCAACCGCTTCCTGGGGGCAGCGGCGCCATCCTCGAGGCGAATGACGTGCGCGTCTGCTTCATGCTGCGCCACGGCAGTTTCCTGAAGCCGGACTGGCGCGAACTGGTCGCCGTCGACGATCTCGGCCTCAGGCTTTGCCGCCACGAGACGCTGGGGCTGGTCGGCGAGTCCGGTTCCGGCAAGACCACCTTCGGTCTCGCCCTGCTCAAGCTGGCCGACGCCAAGCGCGGCGAAATCCGTTTCGACGGTCAGCCGATCCACGGCCTGTCGCGCAACGAGATGCGGCCGTTTCGCTCGCGCATGCAGATCGTCTTCCAGGATCCGTTCTCCTCGCTCAATCCGCGCATGACGATCGGCCAGATCATCGAGGAAGGGCTGATCGTAAACAGCTTGGGGGCGACGCGGGCCGAGCGGGTCGACCGGGTGCGCGAGGCGCTGATCAGCGCCGGCATGCCGGGCGATATCCTGTCGCGCTTTCCCCATGAGTTCTCCGGCGGCCAGCGCCAGCGCGTCGCGATCGCCCGCGCCATCGCGCTCGAGCCCGAATTCATCCTGCTCGACGAGCCGACATCCGCACTCGACCTCTCCGTCCAGGCGCAGATCATCGACTTGCTACGCAAGCTGCAGGACGAGCGCGGCCTCAGCTACCTCTTTATCTCGCACGATCTCAAAGTGGTGCGCGCGCTGTGCCATCGCGTCATCGTCATGCAGCACGGCAAGATCGTCGAGCAGGGACCCGTCGACGAGGTCCTCACCAATCCCAAGACCGCCTACACCGAACGGCTCGTCCGAGCCGCTTTCGAAGTGGCTTGAACATATGCCGGAGGCTAACGTGGCAAGACATCCCAGGATCACTTTCATCGGCGCCGGCTCGACCGTGTTCATGAAGAACATCGTCGGCGACGTGCTGCAGCGGCCGGCACTCTCGGGCGCGACGATCGCGCTCATGGACATCAATCCGCAGCGGCTGGAAGAGAGCGCCATCGTCGTCAACAAGCTGATCGCGACGCTCGGCGTGGAGGCAAAGGCCGAGACCTATTCCGACCAGCGCAAGGCACTTGCCGGGGCCGATTTCGTCGTCGCCGCCTTCCAGATCGGCGGCTATGAGCCCTGCACCGTCACCGATTTCGAAGTGCCGAAGAAATACGGCCTGCGCCAGACGATCGCCGACACGCTCGGCGTCGGCGGCATCATGCGCGGCCTGAGGACCGTGCCGCATCTGTGGAAGATCTGCGAGGACATGCTCGCCGTCTGCCCCGAAGCGATCATGCTGCAATACGTCAATCCGATGGCGATCAACACCTGGGCGATTTCGGAGAAATATCCCACCATCAAGCAGGTCGGGCTCTGTCACTCGGTGCAGGGCACGGCGATGGAACTCGCCCACGACCTCTCCCTGCCTTATGACGAGATCCGCTACCGGTCGGCCGGCATCAACCACATGGCCTTCTACCTGAAATTCGAGCACCGCCAGCCCGACGGCTCCTACCGCGACCTCTATCCCGACCTCGTGCGTGCCTATCGCGAAGGCCGCGCGCCCAAGCCGGGCTGGAATCCGCGCTGCCCCAACAAGGTGCGCTACGAGATGTTGACCAGGCTCGGCTATTTCGTCACCGAGAGCTCGGAGCATTTCGCCGAATACACGCCCTATTTCATCAAGGAGGGCCGCCCCGATCTGATCGAGAAATACGGCATCCCGCTCGACGAATACCCCAAGCGCTGCATCGAGCAGATCGAGCGCTGGAAAGACCAGGCCCAGGCCTACCGCTCGGCCCAGCGCATCGAGGTCGAGGAGTCCAGGGAGTATGCCTCTTCGATCATGAATTCGGTCTGGACCGGCGAGCCGTCGGTGATCTACGGCAATGTCCGCAACAATGGCTGCATCACCTCGCTGCCCCGCGACTGCGCTGCCGAAGTGCCCTGCCTGGTGGATGCCTCCGGCATCCAGCCGACCTATATAGGCGACCTGCCGCCGCAATTGACGGCGCTGATCCGCACCAACATCAATGTCCAGGAACTGACGGTGCGGGCGCTGATGAGCGAGAACCGCGAGCACATCTACCATGCGGCAATGATGGATCCGCACACGGCGGCCGAACTCGACCTCGACCAGATCTGGTCACTGGTCGATGATCTCCTGGCCGCTCACGGCGACTGGCTGCCGGCCTGGGCGCGCGTGAGCCGCAAGACCGAGGCCGCCTGACGGGCGATCTCAGTCTTACTTGGGCTCGTCGGCGTCGGGTTCTTCCTCGTCGTCGCGGGCCTTGATGACGTAGGCGCCCTTCAGCCAGCGGTTGAGGTCGATGTCCTTGCAGCGCGTCGAGCAGAACGGAAACGTGTCGCGCGCCGACGGTTTGCCGCATTCGGGGCAGGGGCGCTTTGGGCGCAGCGGCGTGACTTTGGAGTCGGAATTCATGGCCGTGCGGTCAGCCAATTCTGATGGATCTTGAAGCCCTCGCCCGACAGCAACGCCACCGTCTCATAGAGCGGCAGGCCGACAATGTTGGTGTAGGAGCCGACGAGCTTGACGACGAACGAGCCGGCGAGGCCCTGGACGGCATAGCCGCCGGCCTTGCCGCGCCATTCGCCCGAGGCGACATAGGCTTCGATTTCCTCGCGCGGCAGCCGCTTGAAACGCACCCGCGTCTCGACCAGCCGCTGGCGCAGCTTGCCGCCCGGCGTGATCAGGCAGATGCCGGAATAGACCCGGTGCGAGCGGCCGGACAGCAGCCCGAGGCAGTTGGCGGCATCGTCAAGCGTCTCGGCTTTGGGCAGGATGCGCCGGCCGACCGCGACCACGGTGTCGGCGGCCAGCACGAAGCCTGGCGCATAATCCGTCTCGGTCTTCAGCGACGCGAACGCCTTCTCGGCCTTTTCCTTCGACAGCCGCTTGGCCAGCGAGCGCGGATGCTCGGCACGCAGCGGCGTTTCGTCGATATCAGCCGGCAGGATGCGGTCCGGCTCGATGCCGGCCTGCTGCAACAGTTCGATGCGGCGCGGCGAACCCGAGGCAAGCACCAGCTTCTGCAAAATGCTCATCGCGGACCAGTCGGGCTCGATCTTACTTGAAGCGGTAGGTGATGCGGCCCTTGGTCAGGTCGTATGGCGTCATCTCGACCAGAACCTTGTCGCCGGTCAGCACGCGGATGCGGTTCTTGCGCATGCGGCCGGCCGTATGGGCGATGATCTCGTGTTCGTTTTCGAGCTTCACCCGGAACATCGCGTTCGGCAACAATTCCGTCACGACACCCGGAAACTCGAGGACTTCTTCCTTCGGCATTCGATACCTTTGCTTGGATGGCAGTTCCAGCGCTTAGAGCATGATGCCGAAAAGTGTGGAGCGGCTTTCGGACGACATCATGCTCTACTTCTTGGTTTAGAGCCGGATTCAGATTTCAGGTCGAACAGACCTGAAATCATCCGACTCTAGCCGGAATTTCGGCGGAACCTATATGATAATCGTCCGCTTGTGAACACGCTTAATCCGTCGCTTTTTCTGCTTCTGAAGCCAAAAAACGACGGCTTATGCGCAACTTCAGCCGCTCGCGCACGTCGCGATAGGCCGCCATGATCTGCTCGCGCGTGCCGGCGGCATTGGTCGGGTCCTGTGTCGGCCAGTATTCGACCTCGACGGCGAGCGAGCGGGTGAGCTCCAGCGCGGCATGATGCGCCTCCGGCGCCAGCGTGACGATCAGGTCGAAATAGTCGTCCTCGAGGTCGTCCAGCGTCCTGGGGTGACGCTCGCCCAGCGACAGGCCCTCCTCCGCCAGCACGGCATCGACGAAGGGGTCCCGCTCGCCGGCGCGCACGCCGGCCGAGGCGACGAAAATGGTGGCCGGCAGCATCCGGCGCGCCAGCTGCTCGGCCATCGGCGAGCGCACGGCATTCATGCCGCACACGAACAGGATCGAGCGGGGCAGGGCGCCGGGTACCAGGGCTAGCCCCGCCAGTGCAGCACGCAGACCAGCGTGAACAGCCGGCGCGCCGTGTCGAAGTCGATGTCGATCTTGCCGGAGAGCCGGTCCATCAGCGTCTGCGAACCTTCATTGTGCAAACCGCGCCGGCCCATGTCTATGGCCTCGATATGGCTTGGCGTCGAGGAGCGGATGGCGTCGTAATAGCTCTCGCAGATCATGTAGTAATCCTTGACGATGCGCCTGAGCGGCGTCAGCGAAAGGATGTGGGTGACCACCGCGGTGCCGTCCTCGCGCGTCACGGCGAAGACCAGGCGCTGCTCGGCCAACGACAGTTTCAGCCGGTAGGGACCGGCGCCGGCGTCGTTGACGGGCTGAAAGCTGTTCTCCTCGATCAAATCGAAGATCGCCACCGCCCGCTCATGCTCGATATCGGGCGTCGAACGGCCGATCGATTCATCGAGTTCGACATCGATCAGTTTTGCGCGGGTTTGATCGGAGCCCGTCATCCCGGCCTACATGTTCAGCCGGATAGCGACGGAGCGGCCATGCGCATCGAGCCCTTCCGCCTTGGCGAGCGTGATCGCCGCCGGCGCCAGCAGGCGCAATTGCTCCGGCCCGAGTTTCAGGATCGAGGTGCGCTTGACGAAATCGAGCACCGACAGGCCTGACGAGAAGCGCGCCGAGCGTGCCGTCGGCAACACGTGGTTGGAGCCGCCGACATAGTCGCCAATGGCTTCCGGCGTGTGGCGGCCGAGAAAGACGGCGCCGGCATTGCGCATCCGCGACAGGAAACCTTCGGCATCGTCGATGGCCAGTTCGACATGTTCGGCGGCGATGCGGTCGACCAGCGGCAGCGCCGCCTCGATGGTCGCAACCTCGATCACCGCGCCGAAATCGCGCCAGCTGGCCGCGGCCGTCTCGCCGCGCGGCAGGCTCAGCAATTGCCGTTCGACCGCCTGTTCGACCGCCTGGCCGAAGGCCGGATCGTCGGTGATCAGGATCGATTGCGCCGACACGTCGTGTTCGGCCTGGGCGAGCAGATCGGCGGCGATCCAGTCCGCATTGTTGCTGCCGTCGGCCACGACAAGCACTTCCGAGGGGCCGGCGATCATGTCGATGCCGACCGTGCCGAACACCTGGCGCTTGGCCGCCGCGACATAGGCATTGCCCGGTCCGACGATCTTGGCAACCGGCTTTATGGTCTCGGTGCCATAGGCAAGGGCGGCGATCGCGTGCGCGCCGCCGACGCGGTAGATCTCGGTCACGCCTGATATGTCGGCCGCCACCAGCACCAGCGGATTGATAATGCCGCCCGGTGCCGGCACGACCATGACGACGCGCTCGACGCCGGCCACCTTGGCCGGCACGGCGTTCATCAGCACCGAGCTTGGATAGCTCGCCGTGCCACCCGGCACGTAGAGCCCGACGGCTCCAATCGCCGTCCAGCGCCAGCCGAGCTCGACGCCGGCGGCATCCGTGTAGCGATCGTCCTTCGGCCGCTGCCGCTTGTGGTGGGAGCGGATGCGATCGCGCGCGAATTCGAGCGCTTCGATCGCCTTTGGGTCGGCCGTCTCGTAGGCGGCTGCAATGTCCTGCTTCGACACGGCAATGCCGATGCTTGTCAGATCGGCCCGGTCGAACCGCTGCGTGTAGTCGATCAGCGCCGCGTCACCTTCGGCGCGCACACGCGCGATGATCTGGCGGACCGCTGCGTCGACGTCCTCGGACACTTCCCGCTTGGTTGTCAGGAAAGCGGCAAAGCGCTGCTCGAAATCGGCGTCGGACTGGCGAAGCGTGATGGCCATGGGACGCTCAAGCCTTGTGGATGGGTCGCGACGTGGCTTCCCACGCGCCGCCTATGTCGGCAAGGCGGGCCTCGATGCATTCGACATCGAGCATGATGGTGCCGCCGCCCGAAAAGATCAGTTCGACGATTCCGGCAGGCTTGCTGATCTCGATGAAGCTGATCGCCAGCAGGGACAGCACCTCGGCCGGTTTGTCGCGGGCAATGCCGTTGGTCTTGGCGCCCAGCACCCGGTCGAAATGCAGCACGGCCTGGCGCCGCTCATTGTGCTGGCGAAACAGGCCCGACTTCGCCTCCCAGACGAAACGGTTCATGGTCAGCACGAAACGCTTGGCCGCAGGCAGGAATTCGAGGTCCGACACCTTCATCACGGCATCCTGGACATGGGCCGAAACGATGCTCAGATCCTGGTCGTCGAGCGCGATAAGCTTGAGGGCCATGCGGAATTCGTACCTAAGGTTGGTTTCAGCCCTCTGTTAGGCGGTCTTTCCCGCCGGTGCAACCGGGACACGACTTGCGCCCGAGGCAATTGCCTCGGGTTTGCGGTGCCGGCAAGGCAATGAAGGTCGTACGGGCCAGTTTCCTTCCGAAGCTGCGGCCGTTCGATCGTCAGGCGGAAATCCGTTCGATCACCGCGCCGCAGTTGGACAGTTTTTCTTCCAGCCGCTCGAAGCCGCGGTCGAGATGATAGACGCGGTTGACCGTGGTCTCGCCTTCGGCGGCGAGGCCGGCGATGACCAGTGAGACGGAAGCGCGAAGATCGGTGGCCATGACCGGCGCGCCTTTCAGCTTCGCCACGCCGTCGACGATCGCCGTCTGGCCCGAAAGCGTGATGTGGGCGCCGAGCCGGGCCAGTTCCTGGACGTGCATGAAGCGGTTCTCGAAGATCGTCTCGGTGATGCGCGATTTGCCCTTGGCCATGGTCATCAGGCCCATGAACTGCGCCTGCAGATCGGTCGGGAAGGCCGGGAAGGGCGCTGTCGTCACGTCGACCGGCGAAATGCCGGCGCCGTTGCGCTTCACGCGGATACCGGAATTGGTCTGGGTGATCTCGGCGCCCGTCTGCGAAATCACGTCGAGCGCGGTCTGCAGCAGCTCCGGCCGCGCGCCTTCGAGCACGACATCGCCGCCGGTCATGACGACGGCCATGGCATAGGTGCCGGTCTCGATGCGGTCGGGGATGACGCGCACGCGCGCGCCCGACAGCGATTCGACGCCGTCGATGGTGATGGTCGGGGTGCCGGCGCCGGAAATTTTCGCGCCCATGGCGTTGAGGCATTCGGCGAGGTTAACGATTTCGGGCTCGCAGGCGGCGTTTTCCAGCACCGTTTCGCCCTTGGCCAGCGAGGCGGCCATCATCAGCACATGGGTGGCACCGACCGAGACCTTGGGGAACACATAGCGGTTGCCGATCAGGCGGCCATTCTTGGTCTTGGCGATGACATAGCCGGTGTCGACGTCGAGATCGGCGCCCAGCGCCTGCAGGCCCTCGAGGAAGAGGTCGACCGGGCGCGTGCCGATGGCGCAACCGCCGGGCAGCGACACCTTGGCCTCGCCCATGCGGGCCAGCAGCGGCCCGATCACCCAAAACGAAGCGCGCATCTTCGACACCAGCTCGTAAGGCGCCGTCGTGTCGACGATGTTGCGGGCGGAGAAGTTGATGGTGCGCGAATAGCCCTCATTCTGCTTCTCGCGGCGGCCGTTGACCGAATAGTCGACGCCGTGATTGCCGAGGATGCGGATCAACTGCTCGACATCGGCCAGATGCGGCACGTTTTCCAGCGTCAGCGTGTCGTCGGTCAACAGCGAGGCGATCATCAGCGGCAAGGCGGCGTTTTTCGCGCCCGAAATCGGAATGCTTCCGGAGAGCTTGTTGCCCCCGACAATTCTGATGCGATCCATTGGAGAACGTCCCTCTCGGCCAAAAAGGCCGGTTCAATCGTTTGAGTATCGGCCCGTCTAGACCATCGGCCGGCTTGGTTCAAGAAATAGGATTTCCAAGCATCCGGGCCAAGAGTGGCTGATTTGAGTTAATCTTTCCGTATTTCCTTGGCTGAACCGAGCCCGTCCGGCCTCTGGTCGGCCTCACCCGTGCGGCGCGAGCGCGACTGCGCCTTGCGCTTCTGCAGATTGGCGCGCAACTGCTCGGCGAGCCGGTCCTTGCGGTCCGTGCCGCCTTTTTTCGGTGAAATCGTCTTGTCGCTCATCGTCCTATCCCGGCCGGCGACCGGCCAAACCTGCCGTTCAGGGATAGCCAACATTGTGGCGCCGCCATGTCATGGAAAGCTATCCGGCAAAGCCTTTCACAGAAGCGTTGTTCTTGGCCTTGCGCTTGCCGGTTCGATATGGCAGAAGCCCCGCCATCAGCGGCTGCGGTAGCTCAGTGGTAGAGCACTCCCTTGGTAAGGGAGAGGTCGAGAGTTCAATCCTCTCTCGCAGCACCAGATTTCCTGATTCCCCGAACTGGCCTGCTTTGGCGCCCGGCTGTCAGCTGTGGAGATGCGTCAGTTCGAAGGCGGCTTCGTCCTGCGCGTCGGACAGGTGTTCTTCGGCGGAGCGGAACATGTCCGAGAATTCCATCTCGTTCTCCAGCATCACGCCGCCGACCTTGATGGTGAGGACATCCTCGGTGCCTTTTGGCGCGAAGTAGACTTGCGCGATGCGCGTGCGGATGCGCTCGCCGATCTCCTTGGCCTCCGCTTCGGTCGCGCCCGAGAGGAAAACCCCGAACATCGAGGCCCCGATGCGCCCGATCAGGTCCTCCTCGCGCACCGACGATTGTATGGTCGAGACGATGAGCCGCAAGGCCTCGTCGCCCCATTCAAGGCCAAAGCGCATGTTGATGGACCGAAGGTGTTGCGGATGAATGATCAGGAAGGCGCCCGAGCGCGGTCCTGGCCCCGGCCGCCTGGCTGCCCGCCGTTCGACCATCGACGTGAAGACCGGCCCGTTCAGGCAGCCCGTCAGCCTGTCATACGTTCCGGACTTGTTGAGTTCCTGGCGGTAGCGGTGGATTTCGACGCGGTTCCAGCCGATCAGCGCGAACAGCGGCAGGCCGATGATCACCGGCAGCAGTCCCGCGGTGATCATGCTGCGGGCGAACGGCGTCAGCGCGTCGCTGAACAGCAGCAGGTAGTTGAGGCCGAGGGAAAGGCCGAGGCTCCCGGCGGTCCCCAGCAATGTCAGCCATGCGACCTGCTTCCAGGGCTGGGCAGTGGTGGTCGCCATTGGTCGGGTCATTGGCAATCTCCTGTCAGGTCGGCTTGTATAAGGCCTGCCTGCCGTAATTTCGGTTTCGCCGAACCGTACAATTTTATGGAAAATGCCGGATGGCGTCTTCGTCATGCCCTGGACGAAGCCCGTTTGCGGAAACCCTGCCTTTTGGCGGTCATCTGCGGCCTGCCTACTGCGGCGGCCCGAAGATACCCATCCCGGCATTCCTGGCAACTGCTTCCGCCTTGCCGTAGACGCCGCCCGGCAGCGCCATCGCCCAGCCATTGGCGACGAGCCAGGCGCCGACATCCTGTTTGCCCAGCCGGCATGGGGCGGCGATGGCAAAACGCTCGGTTTCCGGCGGCAGGAAGCAGTTCAGCGCGCGCCCCCGCAGCCAGGCATTGAAGGCCGCGCGGGCGCGCTGGCCGCAGGGCCAGACCTCGTCGCGGAACGAACAGGTCTGGGCCGCGCCGATGTCCTGAGCCCCGCTGATGACCACCTTCCATCCCATCGATTCGAAAATCGCCGACGACGTTGCGATCGGGCGGTAGAGCAGGGTTTCGCGCCAGTCTTGCGGCATTGGTGTCTTGGGGCGGACGGCGAGGCCGAGGTTTCCGAGCGGCGGGCGGGCTTCGACCCGCTCGATTTCCGTCACGTCAACCGGCGGCGGAGCGATAAGGCTCTCGGCAATCCGCCGCGCCGGTTCCCGCAATTGTCCGCCAGCCGCGGCCGCCGGGGTGGCTTGCTCGCCGGCTATTTCCGGGGATGGCGCGCGGGCGGGCCGCTCGAGAGAAAGCCAGGCTCCCGCCTGCAGGATCAAGGCAATTCCGAGCACGAGCTCGAGGCCCCCGATCGCGAGGCGGGCATGCCAGCCCATCAAGCCGGCGCGGCGTTCGCGCAAGGTCCTGCCGGCGGCCGGTCAGAAACCCGACGTCGATTTGGCAAACAGTTTGAGCGCACCCTTTTCTATCCGATAGAATGGCATCGACCTTTGACTGGATCCGTCAGCCCGAAACCGGAACAAACCCGTCGATCCGCGAAACCCGTTCGGATTTTCGAGGGTCTGTTTGCTGAAGCCGTCGGGTCCGACCGCGCTGGCAATCCCTGCCGTCAGGGCAACCATATCATAGGCATAGGCCACATTGACGTCGGCAGGGTAGTTGTATGTCGTCCTGAAGCGGTCGGCGATCGGTCCGGTTTCGCTTTGATCGAGCGTGGCGATGTATGCCCCCTCGAACAATGGATCCATCGGGCGCTCCAGCCAACGGTCGGTTCCGACGACTGAAACCGCCTTCCCCGGAATGCCCTTTGATTTGAGGGCGGCAAGCACGGGCGCGGGGCTGGAGTCGCCGCTGGCGACAATGACCGCGTCGGGAGCGTCGACGAGCGAGCCCATCTGGTCGACCGCCCTGGCGCCACCGTCGCCGGCCGAATAGGGCAGGGTGACCGCGAGCGTCGCGCCATAGATGCTGAGGCCGTTCGCCACCCGCTTCTCCACGGCGCTGGCGTTCGAGCCTTCCGCCACAAGCAAGACGAACTTCTTGCGACCTTTCGCGGCGAGCCCCGCAGCGCCCGCCGCGGCGCTGTCGGCTTCGCTGAGGCGCACGGCATAAACCCCGGCGCTACCGGCGAAATTGTCGGCAAGCGCCAGAACCGGTGGCCGTTTCGAGCCGGACAGCGTGGCGATATGCTGGGCCGCCGACAGTTCGGTCGGACCGATGACGACCTTGGATCCCGTCGTGATGGCCTGCACGGCCAGTTTGCCGGCCTGAGCGCTGTCGCCTTTCGTGTCCTCTATCGTCAGCGTCAGCAATCCATTGCCGATATCCGCCATCGCCAGCTTGGCGCCGTCGAGCATCTTCCGGCCGGTTTCCCCTGACGTCCCGGAGGCGGACAGTGGCAGCAGCATCGTGACTTTGGCCGAACCGGTGCCGAGCGACTGGCTCGCCTGAGCCGGACCGGCGTTGGCGGCGCCATTCTGCCCTGCGGGCGCGGCGACCGCCGCGGGATCGAGCACTTCGGAAACGCCGCCCTTCGACTGGCATCCCGACAACGGCATGGCGAGCGCCAGGGCGACTGCCCAGATCTGCGGACTGCGGCCCTGCCGGACAGCTTCCATGATTGCTCCACCCCGTCTGCCGCCGGATATTTCCCGGTCTGGTCCTCAATTCATGTTACGGCGGAGTTGGCGCGCCGTCTTGCTGTTCTTTAGCCTCGAAAGCCGGGAGCAGGCGCCTTGACGCGCCTGGCGGTGCGATAGTTGGCAGCATGTCATGTCGTGGCCCGGGCGTGAACACGCGGTGCCGGCAATCGGAAGGCCCAGCCAGTTGGCGCCAGCCCGCGCGGCGGACAGATCAAGACTGGGCAGAGCGATCGTTGCGGCGATCGCCCATGAAATTGATCCGTCTGGTGTCATGATGGCCAACAGGCGTGGCCCATCCGGTCAGTGCATGTACTCGACCATGCGGTCGTGGAAACACTCGCATTTGTTGAGCGTGTCTTCGTCCTTGTAGTTCGTCTTCAGATAGCCATAGGCCATGCCGCAGGCGACCTTGGCTTCCGAAGCCCAGACGAAGGCGGGCCGGGATGAATTGATCCATTCCGAACTGTTGGCGACGGCAACGGATTCGTCCATCAGCTTCACCACCTGCTGCTTGAGATCGACGATGTCGTCGTTCAGCACCAGGTTGGACGTGCCCACGACGCGGCAATAGTCGCCCGTCGGACCTTCGATGATGTCGGCGGCTTCAAGCCCCGTCGCAACAATCGACAGCAGCCCGGCCCCGAAAGCCACACGCAAAACTCTGTTCATGCTCGTCACCTCGTCCCTTTCGCCCCTTAGGCCACGTCCGTCTTGGTGCCGTGGCTGTCATCGTAAAGTATTTTCACCGCTTCGGCAGCGCTGTGGAACGTATAGTTCTCCAGCACGGCGACCGTATGGTAGTTGTCGCCACCGCCATTTGTGTCGACCTTGACTTCGGCATTCGCCGCATTGGCGGAAGACTGCGAGATCTCCACAAAGCCGCCGGCTTCGAGATCGGTGACGCCGGCCAGGCCTTTCAGCAGCGCGGAGAGATCGATCTTGTCGCCATTGGCGCCGTCGTGGAAGTCGGCGATCAGATCGGCGACTTCGAGCGAGCCGATGGCGAATGTCCTGGTACCATCGGAGGCCACCGACGGCTGCGCCGGGGCAACCAGCGATGTATCGAGTTCCACCTCCACGTAGTTGCCGGTCGTGCCGTCGGCCATCTGGAAGGTGCCGTTGCCGGTCACGGCCTGCCCGTCGATTTCGCCGACAGCCGGGTGCGCTGCCGTGCTGATGGAGGCAACCCCGTTGTCGGCAAGGCTCGACAGTTCTCCGGCGTCGCTGGTGCCATTGGCATTGCCGTCCTTCCAGATCAGCAGGCTGCTGTACGCCGCGTCGTTGTGATCGATGACGCCGTCATGGTTGCTGTCGAGCGAAGCCAGTGCGGCCGCCCCGCTGGCGAAATGCCCGCCACCGAAGTTCGGCGTGAACAGTTCGGTGCCGTCGTCGATCTTGCCGTCATGGTTGAGATCGACCGCCAGCATGCCGTCCTTCGACGTGTTCCAGGCCAGTTGCTCCTTGGTGCCGTCGCCGTTCATGTCGAACTGAACGCCATGGCTGACATCGGAGAAGGTGAAGCCATTGTGGTTCAGATCGAGGATGACGGGATCGACAGATCCACCGATCAAGGTGTTGAGGTTCGCGACCGTGACCCCCTGAAGATCGACCAGCGCTCCCACGCCGGCATTGGTGGTTGTCTGGGTATAGACATAGGTGTGATTGACCCCGGAGATCGTTGCCGTGAATGCGAGCGTTGCGCCTGCATTGCCGATGTCGGTGCCCATGAGATACTGGACCGCCGCGGCCACGCCCGATGTCGTGGTGATCGCCAGGGGCGAGGTGCCGGCATCGGTGCCGAAGAAACTGGCGATGCCGTTCGTGACCGAATGGGACTCGACCGTGTCTCCACCGATTGTCAGGACGGAATCTCCCGCGCCGTCGACGAGGCCGGCAGTGGCGGCCACCAGCGTGCCGGGCAGGGTCAGTTTGTCGGTCCCGGCCACGAAGTCGGTGATGATGTCATAGCCGGAGATCGTGCCGGCATTGCCGGCTCCGCCTATGACTGGGGTCGATTCGCCGGTCCCGATGATGAAAATGTCGGCGCCGGCTCCGCCTGTCATCGTGTCTGTATGTGTGCTCGAGGCTATCACATCGTTGCCGGCCGTGCCCGTAAGGGTGAAGTTGCCCGATGAGTCCCCTGCCACCACGTGAACATTCAGAGACTGCGCGCCGGTGGTGTCTCCATCCTTGTCCGTGGCCGTAACCTGGAATTGCAGGTTCAGGTCTGACGGCAGGATGGTCTGCGTCACCGCCGCCGCGGTCAGTCGCATGGACTCGCCGGAGGTGGCTCCTGTGACGACAAGCTGGTTGAACGAGATCGTCGGGTCGATCAGCAGATGTGTTCCCGAGGCGTCGACGAAAGCCGTTCCAGATTGTGTGACGTTGTGCACCGTGTCGGTGGCCGTCCACGTGACCGCATCGCCTGCATTGGCCGAATTCACGGTGAAATTGACGGCGTCGACGAAGTTTGGATTGCTCGCGGGTGTGTTGTCGACACCCACTCCGGTTCCGGCGGTATGGAACTCCATGGTGAAGGTTTCACCACTGTTCAGGAAATTGTTGCCGACGCCGAAGCCTTGCGTGGACGAATTGACACTGCCCGGCGAAGAAAACTCGATGCTGCCGTCTGCCAATTCCGTCCAGTTGTTGTTGCCTGAGGCCAGGTTGGCCAGGCTTGAAGTGACCACGGTCGATGCCTGCGGCGTGACGAGATCGAACTGATACGTTCCGTCCGGCTTCACGGTGAGGGAGAAGACCTCCGTCACCCCCGACTTTCCGTGCAGGACCGTCGTGCCGTCGGCTGCGACTGTCGTGCTGTAAGTGATCCCCGTGATCGCAGGCCCCGTAATGCTGAAATGGTCGATACCGTCTGCGCCCGGGACCAGTGAGAACGGACCGGCGACGGATCCGATCTCGTTCGGGATCGTGGCAGCGGTGAAGGCCCCGAGCGTCGGAACGTCGTCGATGATGTTGACGGTGATGGAACCGGTGGCGGTGTTGCCGACGCTGTCGGTCACCGTGTAGGTGAAGTTCTCCAGGCCGGAAATGGTCTGGACGCCATTGTTCGCCGTCGCATTCAGATAGTTGCTCGTCAGCGTGTAGACATAGCTGCCATCGGTGTTGATGTGGATCGTGCCGTAGGTGCCGACGATGGTCTGGGCGGTATAGGTCAGCGCGCCGACGCCACCCGAGGCGTTGAGCTGGTTTGAGGCATCGGTCTCGGCGGTCGAACTGGGCAGCGAGCCGGTGACCGTGCCGTGCGCGAGGTCGGCACCCGATGTCGTGGTGTCGAGGGCGGCTTCGTTGACGGTCACGTCATTGTCGGCGGGAGCGACGAGGCCTGCGTCGGTGAGGTTGATGGTCAGCGTCGTCGTCGACAAGTCGCCGTCGCCGTCCTTGATGGTGTAGACGAACACGTCGGTGGTGTTGGCGGCGATGTTGTTGGCCGTCGATTGATAGGTGTAGGAGCCGTCGGCATTGAGGTGCAGCGTGCCGTGCAGGCCGGCAATGTCGGTGCCCGCGCCGGTCGTCACCGCCGTGGTGGTGTCACCGGCCGCGGCTCGTACGCCGACCACGCCGCCACTGGCGGCGAAACCATCGGCGCCGGCCACGTCATTGACCAGCACGCCGGCCGCGGCCGTCACGGTCAGCAGCGCGCCTTCGTTGACGTTGCCCGAATTGGCGTTTGCCGTGGGCACATCGTCGACGATGTTGACGGTGATGGTTCCGGTGCTGGTGTTGCCGTTGCCGTCGGTGACCTTGTAGGTAAAGTTCTCTGCGCTCTCGATGTTGGTGCCATTGTTGGCGTCTGGTGAGGTGTCGAACGGCTTGGTCAGCGTATAGACATAGGTGCCGTCGTCATTGACCTGGATGGTGCCGTAGGTACCAGCGGTTGCCGCGTTGCCGCCACTGACCAGCTGGTAGTGAAGCGTGCCGACGCCGCCCGAGGCGTTGAGCTGGTTGGTCGCGTCGGTCTCGGTGATCAGGGCCGGCAGCGAGCCGGTTACTGTACCGGCCGCCAGATCGGCACCAGCCTTTACCAGGTCCAGTGCGGCTTCATTGACCGTCACGTCGCTGTCGGCCGGTGCTGTGATGGTTACATCGGTCAGGTTGATGGTCAGTGTCGTCGTCGATAGGTCGCCGTCGCCGTCCTTGATGGTGTAGACGAACACGTCGGTGGTGTTGGCGGCGATGTTGTTGGCCGTCGACTGATAGGTGTAGGAGCCGTCGGCATTGAGGTGCAGCGTGCCGTGCAGGCCGGCAATGTCGGTGCCGACACCGCCCGATACGGCTGTTGTGGTGTTGCCGCCGGCGGCACGCACGCCGTCGATGGTGGCGCCGTCGGCGCCGGCCACGTCATTGATCAGCACGCCCGCCGCGGCCGCCACGGTCAAGAGCGCGCCTTCATTGACGTTGCCGGTGTCGGCATGGGCCGTCGGCACATCGTCGACGACATGCACGAGGAGAGTGTCGCTGGCGGTGGTGCCGCCGATGCCGTTGACGGTGAGCGCGACGCTGTCGTTGAAGCCGGAACCGTTGACGCTGTCGTTGCCGGTCGGCACCTTGCTGTCATTGTCGATGGTTGCGCTCAGCGTGTAGCTGTAGGCCACCGTGCCCGAATGGGCGTCGCCGGTGTAGCCGGTGAGCGTGAGCACGCCTTCGCCGGTGTTGACGGTCTGGGTGCCGTTGAAGCCCTGGATCTGGGCCATGCTGAAGGTGGTGCCACCGATGACGATGTCCTTGATGCCGTCGGTTGCCGAGATGGCGAAGGAGCCGGTGCTCGTCTCGCTGCTGGAGGCGGCGTCCGAACCGTTCGGGTTGAGGCCGGCCTCGAAGACCGTGTTGTCGGGGCCTTGAGCCTGTGCCGTCGTCACCGTCGCGGTGTCGTCGGTGCCGGTGATGGTGATGGTCAGCGTGGCCGGCGAGGTGTCGCCGTCGGCGTCCGTCATCGTGTAATGCAGGTCGTAGCTGAGATGGCTGGCCGAGGTCAGCGCCTGGGTTGCCGCCTTGGAGTTGTCGAGCACGTAGCTCCAGCTGCCGTTGGCGCCTTGCGTCAGCGTGCCATAGGTGTTGAGCGTGGCGATCGTCGCCGCGTCGCTTCCCGACCAGGCCACGAAGCCCTTGGGGGCATCGGCGCCGGAGGCGTCATTGGCAAGCACATCGCCCGAGACCGTGCTGACGCCGTCCTCGACGACCGCGTAGGGGCCGTCATCGTGGGCCGTCGGCACGTCGTCGACGACATGGACGATGAGATTGTCGCTGGCGGTGGTGCCGCCGACGCCGTTGACGGTGAGCGCGACGCTGTCGTTGAAGCCGGAACCGTTGACGCTGTCGTTGCCGGTCGGCACCTTGCTGTCATTGTCGATGGTTGCGCTCAGCGTGTAGCTGTAGGCCACCGTGCCCGAATGGGCGTCGCCGGTGTAGCCGGTGAGCGTGAGCACGCCTTCGCCGGTGTTGACGGTCTGGGTGCCGTTGAAGCCCTGGATCTGGGCCATGCTGAAGGTGGTGCCACCGATGACGATGTCCTTGATGCCGTCGGTTGCCGAGATGGCGAAGGAGCCGGTGCTCGTCTCGCTGCTGGAGGCGGCGTCCGAACCGTTCGGGTTGAGGCCGGCCTCGAAGACCGTGTTGTCGGGGCCTTGAGCCTGTGCCGTCGTCACCGTCGCGGTGTCGTCGGTGCCGGTGATGGTGATGGTCAGCGTGGCCGGCGAGGTGTCGCCGTCGGCGTCCGTCATCGTGTAATGCAGGTCGTAGCTGAGATGGCTGGCCGAGGTCAGCGCCTGGGTTGCCGCCTTGGAGTTGTCGAGCACGTAGCTCCAGCTGCCGTTGGCGCCTTGCGTCAGCGTGCCATAGGTGTTGAGCGTGGCGATCGTCGCCGCGTCGCTTCCCGACCAGGCCACGAAGCCCTTGGGGGCATCGGCGCCGGAGGCGTCATTGGCAAGCACATCGCCCGAGACCGTGCTGACGCCGTCCTCGACGACCGCGTAGGGGCCGTCATCGTGGGCCGTCGGCACGTCGTCGACGACATGGACGATGAGATTGTCGCTGGCGGTGGTGCCGCCGACGCCGTTGACGGTGAGCGCGACGCTGTCGTTGAAGCCGGAACCGTTGACGCTGTCGTTGCCGGTCGGCACCTTGCTGTCATTGTCGATGGTTGCGCTCAGCGTGTAGCTGTAGGCCACCGTGCCCGAATGGGCGTCGCCGGTGTAGCCGGTGAGCGTGAGCACGCCTTCGCCGGTGTTGACGGTCTGGGTGCCGTTGAAGCCCTGGATCTGGGCCATGCTGAAGGTGGTGCCACCGATGACGATGTCCTTGATGCCGTCGGTTGCCGAGATGGCGAAGGAGCCGGTGCTCGTCTCGCTGCTGGAGGCGGCGTCCGAACCGTTCGGGTTGAGGCCGGCCTCGAAGACCGTGTTGTCGGGGCCTTGAGCCTGTGCCGTCGTCACCGTCGCGGTGTCGTCGGTGCCGGTGATGGTGATGGTCAGCGTGGCCGGCGAGGTGTCGCCGTCGGCGTCCGTCATCGTGTAATGCAGGTCGTAGCTGAGATGGCTGGCCGAGGTCAGCGCCTGGGTTGCCGCCTTGGAGTTGTCGAGCACGTAGCTCCAGCTGCCGTTGGCGCCTTGCGTCAGCGTGCCATAGGTGTTGAGCGTGGCGATCGTCGCCGCGTCGCTTCCCGACCAGGCCACGAAGCCCTTGGGGGCATCGGCGCCGGAGGCGTCATTGGCAAGCACATCGCCCGAGACCGTGCTGACGCCGTCCTCGACGACCGCGTAGGGGCCGTCATCGTGGGCCGTCGGCACGTCGTCGACGACATGGACGATGAGATTGTCGCTGGCGGTGGTGCCGCCGACGCCGTTGACGGTGAGCGCGACGCTGTCGTTGAAGCCGGAACCGTTGACGCTGTCGTTGCCGGTCGGCACCTTGCTGTCATTGTCGATGGTTGCGCTCAGCGTGTAGCTGTAGGCCACCGTGCCCGAATGGGCGTCGCCGGTGTAGCCGGTGAGCGTGAGCACGCCTTCGCCGGTGTTGATGGTCTGGGTGCCGTTGAAGCCCTGGATCTCGGCCATGGTGTAGGTGGTGCCACCGATGACGATGTTCTGGATGCCGTCGGTCGCCGAGATGGCGAAGGAACCGGTGCTGGTCTCGCTGCTGGAGGCCGCGTCCGAACCGTTCGGGTTGAGGCCTGCCTCATAGACCGTGTTGTCCGGTCCCTGGGCGTGTGCCGTCGTCACGGTTGCGGTGTCGTCGGTGCCGGTGATGGTGATGGTCAGCGTTGCCGGCGAGGTGTCACCGTCGGCGTCCGTCATCGTGTAATGCAGGTCGTAGCTCAGATGGCTGCCCGAGGTCAGCGCCTGGGTTGCCGCCTTGGAGTTGTCGAGCACGTAGCTCCAGCTGCCGTTGGCGCCTTGCGTCAGCGAGCCGTAGGTGTTGAGCGTGGCGATCGTCGCCGCGTCGCTTCCCGACCAGGCCACGAAGCCCTTGGGGGCATCGGCGCCGGAGGCGTCATTGGCAAGCACATCGCCCGAGACCGTGCTGACGCCGTCCTCGACGACCGCGTAGGGGCCGTCATCGTGGGCCGTCGGCACGTCGTCGACGACATGGACGATGAGATTGTCGCTGGCGGTGGTGCCGCCGACGCCGTTGACGGTGAGCGCGACGCTGTCGTTGAAGCCGGAACCGTTGACGCTGTCGTTGCCGGTCGGCACCTTGCTGTCATTGTCGATGGTTGCGCTCAGCGTGTAGCTGTAGGCCACCGTGCCCGAATGGGCGTCGCCGGTGTAGCCGGTGAGCGTGAGCACGCCTTCGCCGGTGTTGATGGTCTGGGTGCCGTTGAAGCCCTGGATCTCGGCCATGGTGTAGGTGGTGCCACCGATGACGATGTTCTGGATGCCGTCGGTCGCCGAGATGGCGAAGGAACCGGTGCTGGTCTCGCTGCTGGAGGCCGCGTCCGAACCGTTCGGGTTGAGGCCTGCCTCATAGACCGTGTTGTCCGGTCCCTGGGCGTGTGCCGTCGTCACGGTTGCGGTGTCGTCGGTGCCGGTGATGGTGATGGTCAGCGTTGCCGGCGAGGTGTCACCGTCGGCGTCCGTCATCGTGTAATGCAGGTCGTAGCTCAGATGGCTGCCCGAGGTCAGCGCCTGGGTTGCCGCCTTGGAGTTGTCGAGCACGTAGCTCCAGCTGCCGTTGGCGCCTTGCGTCAGCGAGCCGTAGGTGTTGAGCGTGGCGATCGTCGCCGCGTCGCTTCCCGACCAGGCCACGAAGCCCTTGGGGGCATCGGCGCCGGAGGCGTCATTGGCAAGCACATCGCCCGAGACCGTGCTGACGCCGTCCTCGACGACCGCGTAGGGGCCGTCATCGTGGGCCGTCGGCACGTCGTCGACGACATGGACGATGAGATTGTCGCTGGCGGTGGTGCCGCCGACGCCGTTGACGGTGAGCGCGACGCTGTCGTTGAAGCCGGAACCGTTGACGCTGTCGTTGCCGGTCGGCACCTTGCTGTCATTGTCGATGGTTGCGCTCAGCGTGTAGCTGTAGGCCACCGTGCCCGAATGGGCGTCGCCGGTGTAGCCGGTGAGCGTGAGCACGCCTTCGCCGGTGTTGATGGTCTGGGTGCCGTTGAAGCCCTGGATCTCGGCCATGGTGTAGGTGGTGCCACCGATGACGATGTTCTGGATGCCGTCGGTCGCCGAGATGGCGAAGGAACCGGTGCTGGTCTCGCTGCTGGAGGCCGCGTCCGAACCGTTCGGGTTGAGGCCTGCCTCATAGACCGTGTTGTCCGGTCCCTGGGCGTGTGCCGTCGTCACGGTTGCGGTGTCGTCGGTGCCGGTGATGGTGATGGTCAGCGTTGCCGGCGAGGTGTCACCGTCGGCGTCCGTCATCGTGTAATGCAGGTCGTAGCTCAGATGGCTGCCCGAGGTCAGCGCCTGGGTTGCCGCCTTGGAGTTGTCGAGCACGTAGCTCCAGCTGCCGTTGGCGCCTTGCGTCAGCGAGCCGTAGGTGTTGAGCGTGGCGATCGTCGCCGCGTCGCTTCCCGACCAGGCCACGAAGCCCTTGGGGGCATCGGCGCCCGAGGCGTCATTGGCAAGCACATCGCCCGAGACCGTGCTGACGCCGTCCTCGACGACCGCGTAGGGGCCGTCATCGTGGGCCGTCGGCACATCGTCGACGACGTTGATCTGTACCGTTGCGCTCGCCTGGCTGCCATCCGTATCGGTGGCGACCACATTGATGCCGGTCAGGTTGATGACGTTCTGCCCACCCGCGTCAGGATGCGGGAAGTTGTCGAGCAGCGTCACATTGACGGTGGCGGACCCGTCTGTGCCCGCCAGGATCGGCAGCGACGACGCGACCAGGTCGATATGGATGGCATCGACGCCGTTGATCGAACCGGTGATCTGCGTCGGGCCAACCAGTGTCCAGACGATATCGGCGCCGGCAACTCCGTTGACATCAGCCGTGATGCCGGCAACCGACGTGAACGCGACCCCGGTAATATTGTCTGAACCGGCATGGAACGATACCGTTCCACTGCCGTCCTCGACATTGGTCGCGGCAGCGCTGCCGGTCGCATTGACGGTGCCGAGCCCTGCCTCGTCCACCGTGATGACCGCGTTGGTCAGCACCGATGGGTCAATCCCGTCGCTGATGGTGATCTTCAGCGTCGTCTGCGAGGTGTCGCCGTCGCCGTCCTTCAGCGTGTAGGTGAACGTGTCCGTCACCGGCGAAGCGTTGTTGATGTTGGCATTGGCAACGTAGCTGTAGGTCCCGTCCGGGCTCAGCGTCAGCGTGCCGTACTGGCCAACGACATGGAAATCGCCGCCCACCACCGTCGTTGCCCCGGCGCCCGTGACGCCACTCACCGAGGCGCCGTCGGCGCCCTTGGTGTCGGCGCCAGCCGGATTGCCGTCGCTGCCAAGCCCGGCAATCACGTTGCCGTTTACCGTGCCGCCTTCCGTGATGCTGTCCGTATCGGCAACCGCCGTCGGCACGTCGTCGACGATAGCGACGGCAAAGGTGGTGCTGGCCGAATCGCCGTCAACATCCGTAACCGTGACGCTGAAATTGTCGGGAACCGTGTCGTTGGGATCAAATCCGGTTGTCTGATCCGGATGAGTGACCGACTGGGTGACCGTATAATCGTAGTCGATGTGGCCGGTGTTGGGATCGAAGGAAAGGATCGTGATGTAGCCGAACTGCCCTGGAATCTGCTGGCCGGCGGCGGTGACGGCGACGCCGTTGATGACGATTGACCCGATTCCATCCGGCGCGTCGACAGTGATCGATCCGACGCCGGAGGTTTCCGCGTTGCTCGGCGCGTCGCTGCCCGGCGACTGCGACGGGCCGCCGTTGAGGCCGGTTTCACTGGCCGCCTGGTCCGGCGTGAGCAATGACGTGGCCACAACCGAAACCGGCCTGTCGATCAGGGACGGGAACAGTTCGCGATGTTCCGGCTGGCCGAACGCCAGATCCGTCGGCGGCAAAAGCGCCGACAGGCCGAACCCGTCGCCGATGCCGCCGGGGGGAACCGAGAAGTCTCCGCCGGCACTCGCGGGTGAACCGCCGGGGCCTGCCGAGATCGATCCATCGGCGCCAAAAGCGACATCGACATGGCTTGCTTCCAACGCCGCGATCAAGGCAACGCGCGGCACTTCGACATCGCCGATGATGAAGGTCGGCACGTTGAGGGCGCCATCCTTGATGACGATCACAGAACCGTCCGCCTGCTCGAGCACGAGGTTATGGCCGTCGACCTTGATGTTGTCGATCGAGACATTGGCGGGAAGTTTCACCACATTGCTGGCGTCGGCCACATATTCATGCGGTGCCGTTGCCGCCGGTGCCTTCGCCTCCGCGGGCGCTTCCGGTTTGACGGGCGTGCCGCTGCCGACATCGACGGGAACCGGTTCGGCGGCCGCCGGGGCCGGCTTTTGTGCAGAGGCCTCCGCGACCTGAATCTGCGCCTGCAGGCCGTTATGTTCAGAGTGCTCGTCCCATGAATGAGAGACGGTGTCCAAATCGTTACTGGTGGTCATAGCCAAACCCCTCCGGCATTTCCCGGAAAGAGACAGGGACCACTTCTACTTTGCAACCGTCCCGCAATCTGTTTCATATATTCTGATATGCGGGCTTCGGCATTTTTTATGCGTGGTAAACTCGAAACATATAACCCCATATACATTGGCCGGTCTGCGGTCCTTTTGGCGGCCCCAGGCTGTGATCGCTTGGTAAACAGAAGTATAAACTTGTATAAAATTTTACACAAAACAGACGGCATGAAGTACAGGAACCTTATCCACCTTCCTTTCCAATAATTTGAGACGAGATTGGTAGCGTCCACAGTCAAAGGTGGGCGTTATGACAAAAGAAAAATCTGCCCTGGGGGCAACCGGGCTCAAAGCGCTGCTGCTGGCAATCGGCATTATGGGCCTGCCGCAGCCATCGTCCGCGAGCACTTTCCCAACGGGCGCCGAGCGTGTCGATCCGCTGCTGGCGAAGGTCGAAACGCCTCCTGCCCTCGGTGGCATTTCGCTGTTGCGGCCGCGGCCCTGGCAGCCGGCCTCGGCCTACAGGATCGGCATGGTTCTCGACAGCTACGGTCCTGCTGCCGTCGATCAGGAAACCGGCTCTTCGATGGCGCAAGGCAATGCCGGGATCGATCCCGTCCAGACGGCGTCGATTATCCCCGGCGTGTTCGGATCGGTCGCGCTGTCCATGCACAATTTTCCGGTTTCCGCGCGTTGGGCGCCGGTTTACAAGGCGATCGTCGACTGTTCCGCGGGCACTGCGTGCGACGGCAAGAACAGCATCTTCACCGCGATCGTCAATGCCGCCAAGGACAAGCGGTTTGTCGACAAGCTGTCCTTCATCAACTCAAGTGTAAATCACGCGATCGCCTACAGGAAGGACAGCGTGGTTTACGGCAAGCTCGACTACTGGGCCAAGCCTTCCGAAATTCTCGAGCATCGGGCGGGCGACTGCGAGGATTTCGCCATTCTCAAGATGGCGGCGCTGCTGCGTGCCGGCATTCCGGCGCAGAGCATGTCGCTCGTCGTCCTGCAGGACCGCAAGCGCGGTTTCTTTCATGCCGTGTTGTCCGTCAGCACCGGCAGCGGTGTCTTCATTCTGGACAGCCTGAGCAACGTCGTCTCGCGCGACAGCGATCTTCCCGACTACGTGCCATTGTATTCGTTCAGCACCGACCGCGCGTGGATCCACGGCACCAGACCCGGTGCGGCCCAGGTCGCCGATATCAAGGGCGGACTTGCGACGGTCGCGCCCGGCGAGGGCCTGCAGCCATAGCATTCCCGAGACAGGCGAAGCGGCCGGTTCGGGACGCCTTCGCTCTCTTGTCGTCTCGCAGCGGTCGCTTTCGGGCGAATGAATCAGCCGCCGAAAACGAATGCCATCAGCAGCTCCGGCTCGAGCACCGGCGCCCGCACCGCGTTCAACTGCCCCCGGTAGCGGCGGTCGCCGGCGCCGATGACGAAACCGGTGGCGACCGGCGTTTCGCCATTGGCGTCGAGCCGCGCGAAAATGTCGGCGACATTGAGATCCAGGGCAAGCTTCAGGTCGTGGCGCGCATCTTCGCTTGGGGCGACCGGCAATTGCCGCCTGACCAGCTGTTGGAACGGCGCGTTGAAGGTCAGGATCCTTTTCGACGACGAGAGCGCAAAGGCCGGTGACGGACAGGCGACCAGAATGGCATTGATCGTCTTGATCGATGCAAGCCTTCGCAAGGTCTGGTTTTCGTCGGCCAGTCCGCGCATGCAGGCCACCCGGATTGCCGATGTCAGGTTTCCTGTGTGGGCGTGGCTTTCGGCGATCTCGTCGATCAGCATGCCGATCGTGCATTTGCGGCTTTCGGCCATCTGCTTCAGCGTGGTCCAGAACGCCCGCTCCAGACGAATGCCGCGTCGCGTGCCGCCACGCGCCACAACCCGGAATTCCAGCCCGAAATCCTCTGTCGCCATGGGTGGCAGCAGCCGCTCGCGATCGGCGGCGGGAGAGGTGACGCTATCGTTCACTCATTGCCTCCTCCCGTGCCTTGTTGATCGGCTTCAACAGATAGGTGAGGATGGTTTTGCGTCCGGTCTTGATGTCGACCGAACAGATCATGCCGGGGATGATCGAATAGGTCTTGCCGTCCCGTGTCAGCGTCGACCTCTCGGTTGCGACGCGTACCTGGTAGTAGGGCTCGCCCGTCTTCTGGTCGACCAGGCTGTCGGCGGTGATGTTGGAGACCTTGCCCTCGATGCCGCCGAAGATCGAGAAATCATAGGCGGTTATCTTGATCAGCGCGTCCTGGTCCGGCCGGATGAAGGCGACGTCGCGCGGTGAAACCCGCGCTTCGACCAGCAGCGTCTCGGATGTGGGCACGATGCCGGCCACGACCGCGCCTGGCTGCACGAAGGCGCCGACCGTGTTGATGTCGAGCGTGTTGACGATACCGTCGACAGGCGAACGGATGTCCGTGCGCGCCACCTTGTCGGTGGCGCCGCGTATGGTCTCATCGACCACCGAAAGATCGGCCAGTGCCTGCGTCAGGTCGCTCAGCGCTTCCTGTTGCAGCTGCAGGCCGAGCTCGTTGACTTGAAGCTGGGCTTCGGTGATGGCCCCCTTGGCTTTCTTGATGGTTTCGCCGGCGAGGTTCAACTGCCCATGCAGTTCGGTCTGCTCCCGCTCGACGCGGATCTGCTCGGTCCTGGCCATCAGCCCCTTCTTGACCATGGATTCGACCAGCGCCGTTTCCCGGTCGCTGACTTCGAGGTTTTTGGTGAGGCGATCGAGATTGGCGTTGGCTTCGTCCAGTTCGTTCAGGCGCTGATCGAGACGCGATTTGAGGACCGACAGCTTGACCTGGAAGTTGTCACGGCGCGCAACGAGCAGCTTCTGCTCGTTGTCGCAGATTTCCGGCGCAACCTTCTGGATTTCGGGCGGACAGGGAAATGGACCGTCGATATTGCCGGTCTGCTCGAATTTCAGCCGCGCAATGCGCGTCTCGAGGGCCCGTGCCTTGGCCTGCTGCTCGCCGAGGCTGGACGTGTTCATGGTGTTGTCGAGGCGGATGATGAGGTCGTTCTTCTTGACGATCTGCCCGATCTTCACGGCAATTTCCTGAACGACGCCCGGCTCGCTGGCCTGGATGATCTGGGTCTTGGAAGCCGGTATGACCTTGCCGTCGCCGCGCGCGATTTCGTCGACCTCGGCAAAGGACGCCCAGGCGACGGAAGACACAAAGAGTGCCCCTATGATGAACAAGGACGCCGACGCGAAAAGCGGCGGCCGGTCTTCCCTTGCAAGCATGTCCTACAACCCCAACGCATTGAATGCGTTCAATAAGTCTGTTTCTCAGGCGCTTGTTTTCTGCAGCGCCTGTATCACTTGATCCTTTGGTCCATCGGCAACGATCCTGCCTTGCTCGATGACGATAAGGCGGTCGGCCAGTTCGAGCATGCTGAAGCGGTGCGTCGAAACGATCAGCGTCGTGTTCCGGTCGAAAGCCACTTTGAGCTGCTTGATCAGTTGCCGCTCGGACGCCAGGTCCATCGAACCCGAAGGCTCGTCCAGGAAGACGATTTTCGGTCTGGTCAGCAACAGGCGGGCAATCGCCATCGTCTGCCTCTGGCCGCCCGAGAGATTGGTGCCGCGCTCGCCGACATTCATGTCGTAGCCACGCGGGTGGCGGGAGACGAAATCGTCGACGCCGGCAGCCTTGGCCGCTTCGACGATCTGCTCATCGGTCGCCTCCGGACATGCCATCAGGAGGTTCTCCTTGATGGTGCCCGAAAACAGATCGTTGGCCTGCGCGACGATCCCGACCGCGGCGCGAACCTCCGAAGGGTGGTATTGGCGGATGTCGATCCCGTCCAGCAGCAACTCGCCCGATGTCGGCAGGAACAGCCTGCCGATCAGCCGGCCCATCGTTGTCTTCCCCGAACCTATTCGGCCGATGATGCCGATGCGCTCACCTGGTTTCACCGAGAAATTCAGGCCGGTCAGGACCTCGTTCTCGGAGCCCGGATAGACAAAGCCGACATTCCTGAACGCCATGGCGCCGCTGCGAATGGGCCGGTTGACGAAACCCACCGTATCCGGGCGATCCTCCGGCTGCGCCATGATCGAGTTCACCATGCGCAACGAGAGCATGGCCTGGCGAAGCCTGGACAAGGTGATGGCGATCTGGCCGAGTGGAGACACGGCCCGGCTGGCCAGCATGACCGTGCCGATGATAGCTCCGGTGGAGACGTGTCCTTCCGAGAAGGCATAAGCGCCGGCCACGATCAGAGCGACGGTGACCAGCTGCTGGATGGCCTGCGTTATATTGCCGGCGGCCGCCGAAAGCTGCTTGATCTTCTCGGATGTATTGGACGCATTCTTGGAATGCTCTCCCCATTTTCGCAACAGATACGCCTCGGCGCGCAGCGACTTGATCGTTTCCAGCGTTGAGATGGATTCGACCAGCAGGGCCTGCCGTTGCGAGGCCTCGTTCATGGAGGCCGCGACACGCTTGCCGATGCGCCGCTGCGTGATCAGCCCGACGACCACGGAAGCCACGAAGGCGAGCGCCGGTATGATGACCAGCCATCCGCCGATCGCATAGATGACCAGGAGAAAGACGAACACGAAGGCGGTGTCGATAAACACGCTGATGGTGTTCGACGTGAAGAATTCGCGCACGAACTCATACTGCGTCACCCGATTTGCGTATTCGCCCGTCGAGCCTGGCCGTGCCGACAGCGACGAGTTCAGCACTTTCTCGAACAGCAAATAGGAAATGCGCAGATCCGCCTTGCGCCCGGCATAGTCGATGAGGGACGCTCTGGCGGTTTTCAGGAGCAGGTCGAACAGGATGACCGCGCCGATGCCGATCGACAGCACCCACAGCGTCGATATCGCCTTGTTTGGCAAGATCCTGTCATAGACGTTCATGGTGAAGATCGGCGAGGCGATGGCCAGCATGTTGATGAAGATCGCCGCCAGGATAACCTTCGAATAGGTGCGCCAGAACGGGCCCATCGTTCCCGTCAGCCAATGCCGCCGCTCGATCTTCGGCGCCGAACCGACGTTCATCCCTTCGGCGGCGTTGGCATATGTTATCGAGAAGGAAACGCCGCCACTGATGGTGCTGGCGGCCAGTTCGGATTTCGTGATGGTTACGCGGCCGTCTTCCTGGGGAGCGGTGGTGAATGCGCCGTCCTCGGTTTCGGCCAGCAGGGCAACCGGCAATTGACTGACGCGAAACACGATTGCCGGGAGGTCGATGCGTCCCCGAAGAAACTCGCGATGGCTGAATTCGGTGATTTCAAGGCCGATGCGCTCGGCAATATGCCTGATGGCGTCGATGTCGATGCGCGTGTCCGACAGCGGCACGCCGGCGAACAGCACCGTTTGCGCGCTCGGCCTGCCGAGATATCCGGCAACGGCCGAGAAGCAGGCCTTGAACGCCTCCTTCGGGGAGAGGATGTTGGGTTGCTGGTTCACGATCCGCCCTTAGGGACTTTCGATCGGTCCTTACATCCGCCTACTTTTTCCTGACCGGTGCCAGGATATCGAATGGCAGGTCGTTCTTCTGTTCCGACGGCGTGCGCGCATAGGTTTCCGTGTCGGCCGTTTCCGGTGCGTCGAACTCGGTCCGAGCGTAGGCCGCAGCCTGCTTTGGCGGGCGGATGTCCATCGTTTTCAGCAACTGCCCGGTGGCCGCGAGAAGCCGATATTGGGCAAAGAGAGAGGCGTAGGATGCGGTGTCGGCCAGTGTCGCCGTGTTGAACCGCGTATTCTGCGCATCCAGCACATCGAGCAGCGAGCGCTGCCCGACCTTGAATTGCTCGCGATAGGACGCGACCAGCTTCTCGTTGGAAGCGGCCTGCAGTCTCAGCGTCTTTGCCAGATCGGCTTGCCGGAAGCGGCGATCCCACGACGTGCGAACGGCTTCTTCGATTTCCCGCAGCACCTGGTGCTGCGCAAGCCGCTGCTCGCTGGTGCGACGGATCTGTTCCTGCTCATTGGCCTTGTCGATGCCGCCCCGGTACAGGTTCCACCGCAGCACCAGGCGCGCCTGCAGGTCGGATGTGTCGCCATTGTCGCCGTCGATGTCATACCCGGCCCGGGCGACGCCTTCGGCGACGATCGAGGGGCCGTATTTCGCACGGGCCGCGTCCACCAGCGAGGCGGCGGCGGCGATATCGCTGTTGGCCATATGGACGCGCGGATTGCTCTCCCGCGCCAGGCCGATCGCATCGTCCAGCGACCTCGGCAGCGCGCCGGAAACATCGGCCGGCCTCGATGCATTGGTCAGCGGCTTCCCGACTGTCTTGAAGAACCGGATCCTCGAGGCCTCCAGTTCCTCCGAGGCTTCCTGCATGCGGGCTTTGGCCGCGAACAGGCGCTCTTCGGCCTGTTGCCGGTCGGCCTCGTTCAACCCGCCGCCGGCAATGCCTTCCTGGATGTCGTGCAGGATTGCCTGGTGGAAGCCCAGGTTTTTCTTCGCCTCAACCACGATCGAAGCCTGAAGCATGTATTCGAGATAGTCCTGGACAACCGAGAGCCCGATGAATTCAGACCGCTCCAGCACACGAAACGACGCGCCGTCGACGCGCGAGGCCTGGCGGTTCAATTCGGCCCGCCTTGCGCCGTTGTCATAGAGCGTTTGCGAAACCGTCAGATCGGTTTCCGCCGGATAAAGCGCGTCGTGCTCTATGCCGAGTGCGCGTCGCGACGAGTTGTCGAGGCGGCGAGCCCCTGCTGACGCCTCCAGGTCGACACTGGGGAGATAAAGCCCTTTCGCCTGGCGCAATTCGAACTCGATTGCTTCGCGATTTTCTATGGCCTGGCCGATTTCAGGATTGGATTCGACGGCAACCGCCATCGCTTCCTTGAGCGTAAGTGCACTCGCACTTGCGCAGCTCAGCATCGTAGCCGCCATCAAAAGACCAAGGCGCTTGCCCATAGTCGAGATGCTTGTCGTATTCATCTAACCCGCCCCAACATTTCCCCCGCGCCCTTTGCGGGCGCTGATCCAAGCCTGAGCCTGTCTCAGGCGACTATCCAACAATTTCAAGAAATATGTGAGCGATTATTAATTTAGGGCAGCCTAAATTAGTTTTTTGAGCCATAAGGTTGAGAAATGTAGCAAAAATGGCACAAAATGGGTTGGCTGCGGCTTCAGCCAAACGCCGCCTGGTGTGGAAAAGTCCAGGCGCACCTACGGCACAATCCAGCCAGAATCGTCTGAGGCCCACATGGGCCGGCAGGCAGCCGTGAAAATTTGAAGGCGTCCGGCAAAGATCATGCGGCCGCGGCATGAAGGGCCGATACTGAATTGAGGGCTGCCCGGATGAACTCCCAAGCACGGACATAAGTGGCGCCCTTGCGTTAAGCCTCGCTCAATCTCTGCAATCTATGCTGATACCAGATTGTCGAGGTCAAAATGAAGCGCAGGCCGATACTACTCTTCGCTTTTCCGGCTTTCATCCTGATGGTCCTGGCCTGCGAGCGAATGGCGACCATGCTGCTCGGGAGCTATCCCGCCAGCCCCGCAATGTGGAGGATCTGGCTTGAACTGCGCCCCTTGTCGGCGATGTTCTGGCAGCAGGTCGACCTGTATCTCTACAGTTCGATGGCCCTGGACGCCGTCATCCTGGTTGCCGCGGCACTGGTGTGTTGGAGCGCTTGCCGTGTGCGGCCGGCGGCCGCCTTCTTCCTGGCCAACCACGTCGCCTTGCTTTTCGCCGGACTGATGATCGCTTCCAGCAGTCATTCGGAGACGGCGAGCACGGTCGCGGGATTTCCGATGTACAACGGCCTGCAATTCGCCCTGAAGATCGATCTTACCGGGCAAAACAGCCTGGTGCTCGTCCTGGGCTTCGCGGCCTGCGCATACTGTCATGTCGCGTTCCTTCGCGAGACGCGGCTGCGCGCAGAGTCCCTGGCTCTGCGTCTCATGACTTTGGGACGGGATCTTTAGCCGGCGCACACGTCATTTCGAGAGAGCGCCAATATCCCTGGACGCCAGCAGCTTCGAGGGCGTGTGGCTCGGGCCGGCTTCACCGGAATCCGGGCCGCCTCAATCGATCTTGCGATAATAGACCTTGCCATCCGGCGTTTGCGTTCGCTGGTAGGCGGGGTTCGGGCCGGTGGGCGCGGCGCTCCTGCGCTTGAGTGGCCGTGGCGTCTCGACAGCCGCGGGCTCGCCCGCGACATCGCTGTTGTCGGAAGATGCGTCCGCCACGGTGCTGGTGACGACGACGGGTTCCGCCGCGCTTGTGCCGCTGTCCTCACGCGCCAAGGGAGAGTTTTGTTCCAACCGGGCTATGTTGCCGTTGATTTCGTTGAAACTGCCCTGCAATTGGCTGTCCAGCTTTTCAAACCGGCTTTGAAAACCGTTGTTGACCGTGTCGAGCCGGGCAACGATCCGCTGCTCGAACGCACCGAGTTCCTCGAGACGCCCCTCCACGGTTCGCAGGTCATTGATGCCTCGATAGAGGTAGATGGCGGCGGTCGCGTTCAGCACGGCAAACAGCGTCAGCCCGACACCGACCACGACAGCCAGCCGCGAGCGGCTGGCATCCCTGTCGAGCAGTTTCGGCTCCATCGGCTCGGCGGCTACGGCCGGTACATGCGGGTCACTGATCGTCGTCATTGAACCACCACCTTGGTGCCAATTGGCACGCGCTTGAAGAGATCGATCACATCCGTGTTGGTAAGGCGAAAGCAGCCCGACGTGCCGTCGAATCCCACGCCGGAGGGATCGTTGGTGCCATGGATGCGATAGAGCGTGTCGCGGCCGTCCCGCAGCAGATACAGCGCCCGCGCGCCCAACGGATTATAGGGACCCGACGGCACCTGTTCCGGCAGTTCCGGCTGGCGGGCCCGCATTTCCCGGGGCGGGCGCCATTGCGGCCATTCCGTCTTGGCGCCGACCTTCACCACCCCGGTCCAGCCAAATCCGTCACGCCCGACGCTGATCTGGTAGCGCAGCGCCTGGCCCTGGCGGGTCACCAGGTAAAGCGCCTTCTCGCTCTTGCGGATGACGATCGTTCCCGGCTGCTCGGTGGTCGCGAAGGCAACCGCCTTGCGCAGGCTGGGACCCATTGCCGGCAGTGGCGGCCGATCCGAAAGCCCCGACCGTGCCTGGGCGAAGTCCTGGGCTGACAGCGTCAGTACCAGGCCGAGCACGCAGGCGCCGGCCAGCCTCGCACCGGTGCCATCTCTACCGGGCAGCGTCATCGAGCCGCTCTTTGAACATCTTCTTCAGATCCTTGTTGAAGCGCGCCCGGCCATCCACTTCGGCGGGCAGGATCGCCCGGTTCAAGGCATCGGTTAGAAGGGCGTTGTCCAGCGCCACCGATTTGATGTGCGGCGCCTTGAATATCTTCTCGAGCTCACTGCGCGAAAAATGGTTCCCGAACCATTTGCGCTTGTGCTTGTTGGCGACCAGCGTGATGCTGACCGCATTGCCGCGCAGCTCGCGGATCTTCTTGTAGAGCCGCTTGCCTTGCCGCAGCGAAGCGACGTTGAGTTCGAATACGATGAAGATCTCGTCGCTGGTCGATAGCACCGAATTGTGCCAGGGCGTTTCGATGTTGGGCAGGTCGATGACGATGTCGTCGAAGCGGTAGGCGACGAGATCCAGCAGCCGGAAGACGAAGTCGCTGCCGTGCGGCTCGAAGGGCAGTTGCGGCCGCTCGAACGCATAGAGGGTGAGACCGGACGGGCGCGTAAGCTTGATGACATCCATCAGCTCGACGTCGAGCCTTTCCGGCTGGCTGATGATGCCCGCGAGATCGAACTGGTTGAACAGATTGAGATAGGCGCCGCAATTGGCGCTCTGGAAATCGAGATCGACCAGGCAGGTCGAAGCCGCGCGCTCAGCCGATTTCGACGCGAGGAATTCGGCCGCCGACAGCGCCAGCGTCGTGGCGCCCGCACCGCCGCTGGCGCTGATGAAGGTGACGATCCGGCTCTTGGTGCCCTGGTTGCCGGTATCGTGAAAGGTCACCGCGTTGAGCAGTTCCTTGCCGTCGAGCGGCTTGTGCAGCCAGTCCGAGGCATTCATGCGCACCAGCACGCGTGTCTGTTCCGACGTCAGCTCATCGGAAACCGCAATCAGCGGCACCGCCGCCCACAGCGCGCGCGCCTCGACGATGCCTGGCCTGCCGAGCAGCTCGCCACCGCCGAGATCGAGGATGACGATGCCCGGGCGCGTATCGGCCGGCGGCCCTTTGAGAAAATCATCCGTCTCGGAAACCCTGACGTCATAGATCGCCAGCGCATCGAGCCGTGTCGCCACGTCGCGCTTGAAATTCGGATCCGACGAGAACAGCGCCACCTGCTTTCGCTTGGTTGGTGTAACCTTGGTGTTGATGGCGTTCATGGATAGGTACTCTTCAGATCTTCGCCCGTGACCGTGCTCAGCATGGAGGGCATGGTGATGTTTCCGAACCCGAGCAGTCCGCCCAGGAAGAAGAACTGGAAGGGATGGTTGGTAATGCTGACCGTGATGGTCGGCACCGGGCCATTAGGGCGCGTCCAGTAGCCGAGGCCCGACGCGGCGTATTCGATCCGCACTTGGGACTTTTCCAGCATCGGCAGGAAGTTTTGCATTCCGGCACGGTGGGCGGTGCCGTTATAGATCGCATCGAACGAGGCCTGGCTCGCATTCGCGGCCAGGCACGTGCCTGCGCCGATACTGCAGCAGGCGACGCCTGCTGCGCTCGCAGTGCAGGTGTAATCATAGGTGCCGGCCGGCACCGCGGCTCCGACCTGGGTGGAATCGCTGGGCGTTTGTGCTTCCAGCGGAAGTCCGATGGCGATGGGTGTGGAAATCTGCGCCAGTCTTGCGCCGGCCTGCACTGCCTTGTTGCCCGCGTTCCATTGGTAGTAGGCGTAGCCGAAGTCCACGAATCCGAGCACAAGTACAAGCAGCACAGGCAGAGCGATGGCCATCTCGACCATCGTCGCGCCCGACTGCTCCGCCCCGAATCTGCTTTTCTCAGTCACCATCCGAAAACGCGCTCCTGATGCGATACGGTGATGTCGATCGTTCCAAAACCCAGAAAACCCAAAAACACGCCGCCGCTGTAGGGCAACGTGGTGCTGACCTTGACGACATCCACGTTGCCCGTGTTGCTCAGGTAGAGCTGGTTCCCACTGCCGTCGACCGCCTGCGTATGGGCGACGGTGACTTGGACTTCTGGCGTGGTCCATCCAGTGACCCTGGCGCTGCCGCCGGTGACGGCACCGTTCACGGCGAGATTTGTCCCCAACGTAACGCAATTGTTCCAGTTGCTGTCGCTGCAGCGCGCCATATAGCGAGCCCCGTCCTCCACGCCAGCAGCAAGCAGCAGCCGCGTATTGATGATGTTGGAAAATTCAAACACGCCCGCCGACAGCAGCAGCACCAAGGGAGCCGCGATCGCCACCTCGACCAGGGCGGCGCCTTTGTCGTCGCGATGAAATTTCCTGATCGTGTGTCTAAGCGCGGTCAGCATGGCTCTATCGATACAATTGAGCTTCGTTGCGCTGAAGCTTCTTCAGAGTGCCCAATCCAACCACCGTGCTGATATCCTCCATCTCGCCGTAGATGTCGGCGTTGGGCGCCCCCCCAGCGGGTTCGGTGACGAACACGCTGGCAAACGCCTGGACCGGCAAGGTCTGTCCGCCGCCATGAACGTTGTTGGCGGTGCAGTCGATGACTGCCACGTAGAGCAGTCGCCTGTCCGCAGTCTGCGTCGTCGTGTTGCACTGGGGTGCTGTCGCCTCCGAACCGCTGTTCAAGCCGGGATTGTTGATTTCGAATTTGTAGACGCAGTACCGGCTTGGTGCTGCGCCGCAGGCGGCTGTCACGGCAGCGGTGGTGGCACTCGGATGATTGACGTTCCAATAGCCAGGATCCGTCGCAAATTTTGGATCCGTGGGGGCTCGATAGAAATTCCAGGTGCCGTCACCGAGGGCCCCCGCGTGCGAGCAACCTCCATTGGCGTAGAAGCAATCGTCTCTGGGCAATGCCTTGTAGTTCTTGGCCTGGCCGCTATTGGGTGCACCATAGCTGCAATTTTTCTTGCCAGCGTTTGAAGCAACCATCCCTTTACGAACGTTCGGCGCCGGCGGATTGATGGTCGGATCGGTTTTGTAGGGACCGCCATTTGAGAAGATATCGAAGCGGGTGTTGATGCCGTCGTTGACCGGGGGAATGTTGCCCGGACGGGTCGTCACCCCGCTCTGGCCGTAGCAGGCCGGCGGATTGGTCACCGCGAACATTTTAGTAATCGCGCCGGTATTTTTGTCGCCTTCCGGCGAAGATAGGAAACCATAATTGCCCGGGCCGTACTGGGCGCTGTTGCCACCTTGCTGCTCTTTGAGCCAGATCATCGGCTTCTTGGTGCCTGACAAGGCGGTCTGCAAATCGCTTAGAGAAGTCGAACTGTTGGTAAAGGGATTGCAGATGAACATCGGGGTGAACTGGCACAATGCGTTGGTGAACCCCGCAACAGCCTGTGGCTGAATGTCCATCGTGTCGGTGCCGCCGATGAAGCTCGCGGGGAAGATCGTCGCAAAGGCACCCGCGCCAGCCGCCACGCCGGAGGCGTTTACCGTCACCTCGGCGAATTTTACGGCTTTGGGATCGGTACTGGCCCAATTGACGCCATTCCCGTCAACGCCTGCGGCACTCAATGTTATGCTGTCGCTGGCAGGTATACCCGTCAGATATTTGATCGTCAGATCGGCGCGCGCCAGCGTGTGATCGCCCGAGGTTGAAAACTTGGTTCCATTGGTAAGAAGATTGTCGATCGCGCGGTCGGCCCGTGTGATCGCATCGCTGTTGCCGTCGAGCTCAGCGGCTGCCGCAAGCGCGTAGGCATCGACGCCTTTCTGCAGATCGTTATGCAGTCCGTTGGCCCGGCTCATATCGATGGCCAACAGAGCGAAGCCGATAAGCACCGGTAGCATGATAGCCACGAGGATCATCGCTATGCCGCGTTGATCGTTCCAGAAGGCACGAATGGTCCCCAACATGACCTTACTCTCTGCTTTCTCGCGCCAAGGCCCCTCGCATGCCCGGCGTCCTCCGCATCCTTCCGTTCAGCTCACTGCTTTGTCACGCCCGCCCCCCCGACATTGACCGTGATCGCTGGCGGTGGCGGAGGTGGCGGTGGAAATTTGTAGCTCTGGGCAACGGCGGCAGCGCGCGTGCCGTCGCCCTCGATATGCGTGTTCCTCGAAGCCGGATTGAGCGGGTCGACCGTCTGCAGCATCGAATTGAACTTCTGCGTGTCGCCGGCGGCCAAGGTCACCGAGTCGTAGTGGTTCAGATAGTCCGCGGCGCAGCCCGACAGCGAAGCGGCGCACAGAACGAGGATCAAGGCGCTATTTCTTGACATAGAGCATCTTGTCCTTCGATTTGAAGTCCAGCATGTGGCCATAGGGGCCGGTGACGCCGTCGCCCGTTTCGTATTTTCGGATCATGTCCTTGTTCACCTCGAGCTGACCGAGCACGAAGAGTTCCGGGTCATTGGCCGGCCGCGTCTTGTCGAAGGGTGTCGCCAGCTGTTCACCGGGTTTCACCGGCCGCACGATATGCGGCGTGACGATCACGACCAGTTCGGTCTCTTCCTTCTGGTTGCTCGAATTGCGGAACAGCGATCCGATGACCGGCACCTGGCCGAGCCACGGCACCTGGTTCTGCAGTTTGGTGGTTTTGCTCGACAACAGTCCGCCCACCGCGAAGCTTTGGCCGTCGCGCAGCTCAACCACGGTCGACAGTTTACGGTTGGTGAAGATCGGGTCGCCGGCGGTGGTGAAGCTGGTCAGGTCGCTGACTTCCGGAGCAAGCTTCATGTGGATCTTGTTGTCTTCCAGCACCACCGGCGTGAACAGAAGGTTGACGCCGAATTGCTTGTACTGGATTTGGACCTGGCCATTGGCGTCGACGCTGCGGATCGGAACTTCGCCGCCAGCATTAAAGCTGGCAGGCTCGCCTGAAAGCGTGGTGAGGTTGGGCTCTGCCAGCGTGCGCACCACGCCCTTTGCCTCGAGCGCCTCTATGATGAGGTCAACCTTGATGTTGCTGTCGATAACCCGGGTGATCAGTGCCGCGAAGGGGTTAGCCTTCGAAAGAATACCACTGACAAGGTCTCCCGCTCCGAGCACCGTTCCATCCGCGTCGACAGCGGCGTCGCCGGTTCCGACTTTGGTCGTGCCGCTCCTGTTGGTGCTCTTGATCGATACGCCAAGATCCCGGCCTGCGTTGCGCTTCGCCTCCAATATACGCACAGCCAAATTGACCTGCTGGCTATCATCGACGGTGACTGAGTTGATGATGGCATCGGGGCCATATTGCTGCGCGACTTCCATGATGGCCGCCAGCGTGGCGCCATCCCTGACGTGGCCGCCAAGCCTGACCCTGCCGTTGATCGAACCGATTTCGATGCGCGCCTTTGGCGCCACCTGGCGGATCGCCTGCGCCATGTCGCTGACGTCGAGGCCGACCTCGATCTGGATGACGCCGAGCGAGCGCTTGTCCGGGGAAAACAGATTGACCGTGGTGGTGCCGGCGCCCTTGCCGATGACATAGAGCGTGCGGTCGGTCATCGGCTGGGCATCGGCGATCTTCTCGTCGCCGACGACGATATCGCCCAGATTGGCGCTCACCTGCACCGTCACCGATTGCGACACCGGCAGGAAGATACGATGGACGCTGGGGTTCGACACGTCGATGAAGCGGTCGGCTGCGTCGGCCGCAAGGCTCGATAGCAGCAGCGCCGCCACACAGGACAAAGCGGCCGTCGCCACCCTAACCCAAAACCCGTGCATCCCCGTCTCCCCGATTGCTGCCGATGGCAGCCCCCACCTTATTATTAGCTGCGCCTTATATCACGGTTGTCGCGGCACGTCATACGTCTCGAGCTTCACACCCCGGAATACGCCCACGGTCACGTTCTTCGGCGGTTCAGGCTGCACATATTTCACCACTTCCTTGACGACTTCCCTGGCTTCCGGGGCCGAGGCTACCGCCGGAGCCGGCTTGGCCTTGCCCAACTCATCAAGGCGGTTTCCCACGCGCTCTACCGCCTGGGTCAGTCCAGCAATCCTGTCTTCGGCGCGCTTGCGCTCGGCTGCGGCCTCAGCTTCGGCGGCTGCCTTCCTGTCGAGCTCGGCCTGCCTTTTGGCGACGTCCTCCGGCGTTTCGCCGGTCAGGTCGGAAAGCGTCACCCGCTCGGTCGTCTCCCCCTTGCTGGCAGCAGCCTGGCGCAGCGCCAACGACAATTGGCCGGCGCCTGCCGCCAGTGTCAGTTTTTGCGCATCCTTGGTGCTGGCCTCGAGCGTCACCGACTTGACCACAGTCGGGTTATCCTTGCTCTCGTCGGCCACCTGGTCGATGGCGAGCACCTTCATGCTCTGCAGCAATACATCGACAAAACTCTTGTCCGCGCCGTCAGTGTCGCGCACCGTGCGCGTCAGCAGCACATCTACTCGGTCGCCCGGGAAGACGAAGCCGGCCACACCGAGCACGTCATTGACGCGGATGGACACGGCCTTCATGCCTTCGCCGAGAACCGCTGAAAGCGTGGCGCGCTGGCCGGGGCCGGTGATTTTGGTAGCAAGAATCGGCTCATTGACGCCGATCGTTTGCAATGCCTGCTTGGCACCGTCGCCAGCTAACACGTCTTTTGTTGACTTGAATGCCCCGGCTGGAACCGCGCCCGCCGGCCATGCGACTTCGCGCAGTTTATCTGCGCTCAGAGCGTCACCGAACTTCAGCGGCATTGCCGCAACCACGACCATGCTGCCTTGCACGACCCCCGTTTGCGCCATGGCGCTTCGCTGGCCCGCAAGCCAGATATTGACCAGGACAACAGCCAGGACGCCGAACACCCCGGCGAGTACGATCATGATAAGTGTATTGGCGCGCATGTCCCAAGCCCCAAGCCCCAATGCGGGATTCGCCCGCTGCGATCGGGTTCAGGCCCGGCTCGAACGATCCGGGCCTGAACGTGGTCAGGCGATCAGCTGCCGACACCGGTGGCAGCGTTGCAAGTGCCGGTCGGGTGGCCATCGAGCGCGGTGCAGAGCGCCGAGAAGCGACCGTTCACCCACCCGCCGATGGCGAGGACCGTCAGGATCGATGCAACGGCGATAATGCCGATAAGGATGGAATATTCGACCATGGCAGCGCCGTTTTCATCGTCGCGGAACTGCCGGGTCATCGTCATGAGCTTCTTCATGTCAATTTCTCCCTTTGGAGGTTTGAACCCGACGAGACAGAGCCAAGGATGTACCCCATACCCAAGCATCCCCCGTCACCTCGATCCTAGGTCTCGAGAATTTGCGGTGTCAAACGGGATTAACAGTTCCTTAACTTTCCAATACATGAACTGTGGAGTTCAGGGCGACGTTAAATTCCAGCAAGAGCTTGATTCGTCTAGTTTTTCAAGCGCTCTTAACCATTCGTTCACATTTATGTCGTCAAGCTAATTAAGTTATAGCTACTTTAGTGAGATAGCATAATCCTTTATATCTAAGGGGTTAGTACGGATTTCCGGCAAGCTCCATGCCTCCGGAGCACGCAAGGGTTGCGGAATGATCCACAGCTTAAAACGCTCTCATGTCTGAGTGCGAATAAAAACGATATTTTCCGGCGCCTGTCTTTAACTATGTTGAAAGTATTGCGTGCGCGCGGGCGTTCGGGCGCTTGTGCCTTAGGTGGTTAATGATTAGTTTCGTCTAATATGCGTCGAAGGGGAGCATAGGGGATTATGCTGGGGCGGTTTATCAAAGGGGCGGGCGAGCAGCCCGCGGTCTCAAAACCTGAGCCACTCACGGTGCTGCCCGTTGCGCCAGCCCTTTCTCCGGCAGCCGACATCGAGTCCCATGGCGACGATTTCCTGACTCTCAAGGTCGAGCTGCACCGCCATTTGATCGACCGCTTCAACCTGACAGCCCTTGAAAACGCGTCCAAGACCGAAATCCTCAATGAGATCCGGCCGATCGTACGCGAGTTCGTGCGCGGCCGCGCCGTTCCGCTCAACGCGCGCGAACTCGACCAACTGACCAGCGACACCGCCGACGAGATGCTGGGTCTCGGGCCGATCGAACCGCTGCTCAAGGACGATTCGATTACCGACATCATGATCAACACCCACAGGCGCGTCTTCATAGAGCGGCGTGGCATGATCGAAGAGACAGCGATTCGTTTTCGCGACGAGGCGCATCTGCTGCGCGTCATCAACAAGATCGTTTCGGCCATCGGCAGGCGTGTCGACGAATCGTCGCCCATGGTCGATGCCCGCCTGGATGACGGCTCGCGTGTCAACATCGCGGTGCGGCCTGTCTCGGTGGATGGCCCGCTGGTCTCGATCCGCAAATTCTCCAAGAATCCCTATTCGCTCGAACGTCTGATGGCATTCAATTCGATTCGGCCGCCGATGATCGAACTGCTGCGCATCGCCGTGCAGGCGCGCAAATCGATCGTGGTTTCAGGCGGCACCGGCAGCGGAAAGACCACCTTGCTCAATGCATTGTCGAGCTACATACCCTCGAAGGAACGACTGATCACCATCGAGGATGCGGCCGAACTGCAATTGCAGCAGCCGCATGTCGGCCGGCTGGAGACGCGCCCGCCCAATGTCGAGGGCAGGGGCGAGATTCGCCAGCGCGAACTGGTCAAGAACGCGCTGCGCATGCGGCCGGACCGCATCATCGTCGGCGAGGTGCGCGGCGAGGAAGCCTTCGACATGCTGCAGGCGATGAACACTGGCCACGAAGGCTCGATGACCACCATCCATGCCAACACGCCGCGCGATGCGATCTCGCGGCTCGAACAGATGGTCGGCATGGCCGGCATGCCGATGACGCACGACTCGATCCGGGCGCAGATTGCCTCCGCCATCGATATCATCGTCCAGACGCAGCGTCTTTCGGACGGCGGCCGGCGTGTCACCTCCATATCGGAACTGACCGGCATGGAGGGCAATATCGTGCAACTCCAGGAAATCTATCATTTCGTCCGCCGCGAGGTCACAGCCGAAGGCAAAGTCATCGGAGATTTTCGCGCAACCGGCGTCCGTCCGCGCTTCGCTCCGGAGGCCGCGACGCTTGGCCATCATTTTGCCAAGGACGCCTTCAATCCGCAGGTTGCCCTCTGATGCCGACCGGTCAAGCTCTGCTGTACTTCATCTACATGCTGGCGGCAGCCTCAGTCATTCTGGCAGGCGAAGCTCTCTATCTTTCCTTTGCCGGCCGCCGCTCTCGATCCATGGCAGTCAATCGCCGATTGAAGCGGCTCGCTGGCGAGGTTCCGGCCGAGCAAACGTTGCAGGGATTGCTGCGGGAGCGTGGCCTCACTGACACTGGCGACTTTCTTTTTGGAATGGTCTGGTTGAACAGGCTCTATACTCAATCCGGCATTACTGGAAATCCGTTGACCTTCGCCGCGACATTCCTGCTTGCCGGGCTGGCGATGGCGTTGCTGCTGGCACTCTTCAATTTTTCTACTTTGGCGTCGCTCCTTACCTTTCTGGTCGTAGGACTTGTCCTGCCGCTTCTTGTCCTCCGGCGCGCCCGCAACAGACGGATCCGGAAATTTGCCAGACAGCTGCCGGATGCGCTCGATATGATCGTTCGTTCGCTGCGCGCCGGACACCCGGCTTCGGTCGCGATCGCTCTGGTCGCGCGCGAGATGGCCGATCCCCTCGGCACCGAGTTCGGCATCGTTTCCGATGAGATCACCTTTGGCCTCAGCATCGAGCAGGCCGTGCGAAAGCTTTCACAGCGTGTCGGCTTCGAGGGCCTTCAGTTGCTGTCGGTATCGCTGTCGATCCAGGCCAAGACGGGCGGCAATTTGACCGAAATTCTGTCCAATCTTTCCTCGGTTCTGCGTGAACGGCAGAAATTGCGGATGAAAATCAGGGCGCTTTCGGCCGAAGGTCGCGTCTCCGCGTGGATCATCTCCTTGTTTCCGGTCGTGATGTTCCTGATCCTGCAGGTCATTGCGCCCTCCTATTATGGCAAGGTGTGGCACGACCCGATGGTTATGCCTGTGTTTCTGGGCTTTGGCGTATGGGCGCTGCTTGGCGACTTCATCATGTACCGGATGGTTACTTTCGATTTTTGACTGGGAGCGCGGAAGAAATTGTTTTCGAACATTCAGGACCTGGGCTTCTTGGTGTCCATTGCCGTCTTTGTGACGGCGGTGTCCTTCTTCCTGTTCGGAGCTCTGGTCTTCTTGCCGGCGCTGCAGACACGAAAGCTCGTCGCGCAGAGCCTGATGGGTGAAGGAAGTACAGACCGCCGATCGATGCTCGGACAAGACCAGCTCGCCAAGCTTGCGGCGCAACGGCCGGTCGATGCCTACTTCAAGTCGATCGAGAAGGAACGGGAAGCCCCAAACGCCCTGGAAGCGAAGCTGTTTCGCGCCGGCTTTTATCAATCAAGCGCACCGCTGATTTATACGCTGTCCCGCCTCGCTGCAGTCTGCATCGGTTTTCTGGCAATGTATGCACTCCTGTCGCGTGTTCTGCCGCCGAACCTGCCGGGTTTCATCACCCTTGCCGGATCTGCCCTGTTCGGCCTCGCCTGTATTGTAATTCCCTCCATTCTGCTCGACCGTTTCGAGAACAGCCAGAAACAGATCTATCGTCGGGCTTTCCCCGACTTCATGGACATGATGATCACCTGTGCCGATGCCGGCATGAGCCTGGAGGGGGCAGTCGAACGCGTCAGCCATGAAATGGCCGCCACCCACAAGTGGCTGGGAATACAGCTGTCGATCATGAACTTGCAGTTGCGGGCTGGCAAACCGTTGCGGGAAGCGCTGCGCGAACTCTCGGATCGCATCGGACTTGACGAGGCGCGGGCATTGGCTGTCCTGTTCCGTCAATCGGAAGAACTCGGCACCAGCCTCACCGATGCCTTGCGTGTTTATAGCGCCGAGATGCGTGGCCAGAGAATTCTGAGCGCCGAGGAGCGCGCCAATTCTCTACCGGTAAAGATGATGATTCCGTTGGGGCTTTGTATCTTCCCTGTGGTTATGATGGTTATCATGTTGCCGGTGATCATCCGTATGAAGGGCATTATCTTCTAATTGCGTGTATGATCTGATTCTAATATGAGGTCTGAGACCCTTGGGGGAATCTGTATGAAGAGGGCTATCGCGGCGGCGTTCTGCCTGTTGACGGTTTTGCTTGCCGGCTGCCAGACGGATGCCACCGACGGTGTCGTTCGCACCAACGAGCCGTCAAAAGGCGACGTCACCTCTTTTGGCGATGCCTTCGACGGATTGAAGACCGTCAGCGACGTCGAATATTACGCCTCCGACCAGGCCGTCGCCGAAGCCAAGAACCAGTTCCGCGCGGAAAACTATGGCAATGCCGGCGCGCTGTTCTTCAAGGCGACGCAGCTGGCGCCCAATGATGGCGGCGCCTGGATGGGGCTGGCCGCATCATGCGACCGCATCCGCCGCTTCGACCTTGCCGACCGGGCTTATGCGCGGGCCTTCAAGCTGGTTGGCGCGTCGCCGGAATATTACAACAATGTCGGCTACTCCTACCTGCTGCGCGGCAAGCTGCAGGACGCACGCCGCAACTTCCTCAAGGCCTATGAACTGGCGCCCAACGATCCGACCGTCGCCAACAATCTGAAGCTGCTGTCGTCGAGCGTGCAGAATATAGAACGGTAGCCTGTCCGATGCTGCTCACCGTTTCGCTCTTGTTTAAAGCCGTCGCCATCTTGCTCCTTGCAAAAATAGCCTGGACGGATTTCACCGTGCAGAAGATCACCAACCGTAACGTGTTGCTACTGCTCTGCCTGGGGCTTGGCGCGCTGCAGTTGCACTCCCTGCAGACCGGTTCGTGGCTGGAGATGGGCATCAGTGCGCTTGGTGGCCTCATTCTGTTCGTTGCGCTCTTTCCATTCTGGCTTTTGCGCAAGATTGGCGCCGGCGATGTGAAGCTGTTGAGCGTCACGCCCTTTCTGATCGGCGGAAGCAACCTTGCCGTCTTTTCCGTGCTGCTGTTGGTCTTTGCAATCGCCACGGCCGCGCTGGTCAAGAATCCCTTTTTGCTGCCGGCGGGAATATTTCGCCACTATGTGCAGCACATGGACCGCAAGGGCGTCGTGCCATTTGGCGTGCCAATATCGGCCGCTGCCATCTGCGCAATGGCCATGCAGATATACTCCGCCTTGATGGTCGCAACCAGCTCCGGAATCCTGAATCAGCTGAACTAGAGTCCTGCCGCATCGTCGGCGACGCGGGGCTATAGCGATGTAGTTCTTGCTTGATAGACTACACGCGGCTATGCGCGAATCGCAGGCTTGGATATGATAATAGGACTATCGATTGGCGGTTAGGCTGCCTGTCGGATTGATCGTTGGCGATGGCTAGATAAACGATCACAGGGAGAAGGCACCATGGCACTTCACCTTTCGGCGGCTGCCTCGGCTTCGGCAGCAGCCACTCCGCAAAAATATCTCTTTGGCCCGTTCATCGACTTCTTCATGCTTGGCGGAAGCGCGCTTCTCATCCTGCCGATCCTGTATGTCCTGCCGCTACGGTATGAAGCCACCGTGACGCTGACGATGTTCGTGCTCTCGCACCTCATAAACCAGCCGCATTTCGGTCATTCGTACCAGATCTTCTATCGCAATTTCGCGCGCAAGGTGCGCGGCGACGGCTACAGCCGAAAACTCCAGATCCGCTATATCCTGGCTGGCATTGTCGTTCCGCTCGCCATGATCGCCTTCTTTGCCTATGGCGCGCTGACGGGCAACGCCCGGCTGCTCGGCTATGCGACCAACGCCATGGGCTTTTTCGTAGGCTGGCATTACGTCAAGCAGGGCTACGGCATGCTGATGGTGGATGCCGTGCTGAAGCGCAAATTCTTCAGCGATCAGGACAAGAAGGTGTTGCTGTTCAACGGCTACGCCGTCTGGCTGTTCGCCTGGCTCCAGACCAACGTCGTGATCACCCAAAGGCAGTTCTGGGGTTTGGACTACTACACCTTCGCGGTTCCGCCATGGCTCATCACCGTCGCCATGTCGATCGCGGCCGCCTCCTCGGCTGCAACCGCCGTGATGTTCATCAATCGCTGGCGCAAGCATGGTGGCGCGTTGCCCTATAACGGCGTCGTCGCCTATGTCGTGTCGCTTTACGCCTGGATCCTGTTCGTGACGCTGAACCCGCTCTGGCTGCTCGTCGTGCCGGCGATGCATTCGCTGCAGTATCTGGCCGTGGTCTGGCGCTACCAGACCAATGTCGAGCGCGACCGCGCGGATGCCGTCGAGCGGTTGCGACCGAAGGTCCTGTCCCCGCTTGGACCGGTGTACAGGCTGCGTGTGCTGGCTTTCGTCGTCTTCGGCGGAATTCTCGGAGCGCTCGGTTTCTGGCTGGTGCCGATGGCGCTGACGGCCATGGTTCCCTACAACAAGGCGGTGCTCGGCTCGTCGCTTTTCCTTTTCATCGCCTGGATATTCATCAACGTGCACCACTACTTCCTGGACAATGTGATGTGGCGGCGCGGCAATCCGGAAGTCTCGAAATATCTGTTCCGATGAGGCGACCGGTTGAATCCGTTCGAGGCAGGGAAGGCCCATTCGAACACGATTCGTTAACCAAGATGCTGTTCATCGATAGGGCGGGGATGGATGCCCGTCTGCCGGTCAAGCCTGCTTGTCCGGTCGAGGGGTTCGAAAAGAAGGCTCCGCATCCGGCGAAGACGTCAAATCGCCCGAAACTGCAACAATGTGCAAGGCATGACCGTGATTGAAAGCCAACAGACCGCGCCCGGCGCCTCCCATCGTTGGACATGGTTGCCGGCCATTGCCTTGGCGTTGCTTTGCCTGTGCGTCACCAGTGCGTTCGCCGAGACGCGCGCCTTGAAGATCCAGCATCTCCACACGGGCGAGAAGGCCGAGATCGTCTTCAAGCGCAACGGGCGCTACGATCAGGCGGGATTGAAGAAGATCAATTTCATGCTGCGCGACTGGCGCCGCAACGAGCCGACCAGGATGGATCCGCGCCTGTTCGACCTCGTCTGGCAGGCTTATCGCGCCAGCGGCTCGAGCGGCTATATCCATGTGGTCAGCGCCTATCGTTCGCCGGCGACCAACGCCATGCTGCGCAGCCGCTCGAAGGGCGTGGCGCGCGAAAGCCAGCACATGGTCGGCCGCGCCATGGATTTCTTCCTGCCTGACGTGCCGCTGAAGAAGCTGCGCGACATCGGCCTCAGAATGCAGGGCGGCGGCGTCGGCTATTATCCGACCTCCGGCTCGCCTTTCATTCACATGGATGTCGGCAATGTGCGGCATTGGCCAGGCATCAGCCGCCAGGAACTCGCCAGGGTCTTCCCGAATGGCAACACGCTGCATGTGCCGAGCGACGGCAGGCCGCTGCCCGGCTATGACCAGGCGCTTGCCGCCTACAAATCGCGCAAGGCCGCCGGCACGCCCAACATCGAGCTGGCAAGCGCCGGCGGCGACCAGCGCAAGTCGCGTGGCCTGCTGGCGACCCTTCTGGGCCGCGGCACGGACGAGGCGGATGATGTCGCGGAAGCGGTCCCGGCGCCGCGCAAACCGGCCAAGTCGGTCGAGCCCAAGGCGCCAGGGCAGGGCATCGCCATCGTGCCGCCGGAGGCAGCCCAGCGCGCGGACATCCAGGTGGCTTCCGCCGATGCGGCCGAAGAACCGCTCGCCGAGGAGAACGGCAAGACGCCCGAAGCGATCGTCATGGCCATGGCGCCCGAAACAGTGCCGTTGCCGGCCTTCGCCCCGCGCGCCGCAGCCACGGCCAGCATTCCGACACCGCAAGCCGCGCCGTTGGCGATGGCCAGCGTGTCGGCGCAGGCCGAACTTTCCGCGGCCAAGCCGGTGGTGGCCAATGCCGAAATGGGCAAGACGGACACCGCTACCGCGAGTGCCGCGCCCGACATGGTGGCGCTCAACATCCCCTTGCCGACATGGCGACCGCAAAGCCAGACGAGCCCGGCGCGCCAGCCGGAAGCAGCCAAATCCGCCGATGCCGTCGCCGCCTTGCTGGCCATGCATCATCCCGATACCGGCCTTGATGGGCTGGCCGCTCGGCAGGTTGCCGTCCCTGCAGCGAAACCCGAGGACCGCGTCAGGACGAGCCCCAAGGCCGACCGCGTCCAGCCGCGCCTCGATCCCGAGGCCACCGCCGTGATCGTGCCCGTCTCCGGTCGCGGCATTTCTGGGGGAACCGGCTCGGCAGCGGCGCCTGTCGTCGCAGCCAATTTCATCCGCACGGCGCCGGAGAAGGTCTATCTCGACGGTTTCCAGCCGCGGGGACAGACGTCTGATCACCGCCGCTTCACCGGCTCCGCCGTGAAATTCCTGCCCATCGCCAGTTTCAAATAGGGGGCGAACGCTCCCGTTCGATCCGCTATGGTGTCGCGCAATGCGGATGGCCTGTGCCGTCACGTCGTTGCGCAATCCATACTGGGACCGCTCATGCGGGTCTGTAAGACATTTTCCAAATTTGACAATTGAAAGTGAAATTGTAAGATAATCGTCTTTCCGTCAGCGAGAGGCGATGACCATGTCGATCCGCGAAGAACTGGCCAACACCACCTTGGCCTTCACCTCGGCGGAAGAAAAGATCGTCCAGGTCCTGCTTGCCGATTATCCGATGTCGGGGCTTGGCACGGCGACCCGGCTGGCGCGACGCGCCGGGGTCAGCGATCCGAGCGTGACGCGGCTGATGACCAAGCTCGGCTATGTCGGCTTTGCCGATTTCCAGGCGCGGCTGCTTACCGAGGTGGAATCCAGGCTGCATTCGCCGCTGCTGATGATGGAGGCCAAGCGGCCGGGCGGCTCCAGCGAAGGCACCGCACTCGCCTATTTCCACTCGGTTTCCGACAGCCTGGAGCGCACGCGCACCGCGGTGCCGCTGCAGGCCTATACGCGGGCGGTCAATCTGCTGCTCGAAACCAAGGGGCAGGTGGTGCTGCTGGGCGGCCGTTTCAGCCGGCACATCGCCTCCATGCTTGCCGGTTACCTCCTGCAATTCCGCTCCGGCGTGCGCGACATTGGTTCGCTGAGCCCGGCCGATTTCGACCTCTTGATCGACCTTGGCAAGCGTGACCTCCTCGTCGTCTTCGACTATCGGCGCTACCAGTCGGACGTGGTGCGCTTTGCCCAACAGGCGCATGAACGCGGCGTCTCCATCCTGTTGTTCACCGATGTGTGGCTGTCGCCGATATCAGAGATCGCCGACCTGACCATGGTCGCGGCGATCGACGCCAATTCGCCTTTCGACACGCTGGCCACCGCCGTCGCCCAGATGGAGACGGTGTTTGCCCATGCGCTGGAAGGCCATGGCGCCGGCGTGCGCAAGCGCATCGAGGACATCGAGAAGATCCGCAGCGCCAATGCCGTCACCCTCGATGCCGCCCTGTCGCCGGACAGCGAGAGCGCCAAACCCAAAACCCCACGGAAATAACGTCGATACGCCCGATGCGGCGATGCGAGGAAGGAACAATCATGCCTGATATCAAGACCATCATCGACGCCGTGCAGGCCGGGATCGAGGCCGACCGCGACTGGCTGATCGGGCTGACCCGCGAAATGGTCCGCATCCCTTCGGTCAATCCCAAATTCGAGCCCAATCCGGCGATCAACCGCGAAGCGGATGTCCAGGCGCTGCTCGAACCGATCCTCAAGCAGGATGGCTTTCGCACCGAACAGTGGGACGCCTTGCCTGGCCGGCCCAATCTGGTCGGCGAATGGGCCGGGGACGAGGACCGCAGCCTGATCCTGTGCGGGCATATTGATGTCGTGCCGGTCGGCGAGATGAAGGACTGGTCGGTCGATCCGTTCGGTGGCGAGATTACCAATGGCCGGCTCTATGGCCGGGGTGCCGTCGACATGAAGGGCGGCGTCGCGGCTTGCGTCGCCGCCGCGCGCGCGATCAAAAAGGCCGGCATCACGCTGCAGGGCCGGCTGGCGATCCACTCCGTCGTCGACGAGGAAGCCGGCGGCTTCGGCGCCATAGACGCGGTGAAGAAGGGCAAGCTCGCCAAGGCGGTGCTCGTCGCCGAGCCGACCTGGGGCGATGTCCTGCCGGTCGAGGGTGGGCTTGAATGGGCGCGGGTGACGATCCGCGGCCGCAACGCGCATTCGGCGCTGCGCTACAACGAGATTTATCCGCAGCGCCACGACAAGGACCGGTTGAAGCCGGGCGTCAACGCGATCGAGCTCGCCGCCCGCTTCATTGGGGCCGTGCGCCAGTATGAGCTCGACCGGACGCGGGCGAAATCCCATCCGCTGCTGCCGCTCGGCATGAACACCATCAACATCGGCGTCGTGCATGGCGGCACCGGTCTGGGCGAGCATGGCCTGCCGACGGTGATGACCAATCCGGCCATCATCCCCGATGTCGCCGTGCTCGACCTCGACATGAAGTTCCTGCCGGATGAGAACTCGGTCGACTATCGCCGCGATTTCGAGGCGTTCGTCCATCATTTCGCCCAGACCGATGCCTGGCTGCGCGACAACCCGCCGACCATTCAGTGGGAACTCGGCGGACTGCATTTCCCGCCGATGAACACCCCGGTCGACCACCCGCTGGTGACGTCGCTGATGAAGCGCAAGGCCGCCATCGGCAAGGCGCCGCAGGCGCGCGGCTTCGTTGCCGTTTGCGATGCCGCGCACTATGCGGGTGCTGGCGTCGATGGCGTCATCTTCGGCCCGTCGGGCGACGGTTTCCATGGCGCCAACGAATATGTCGAGGTCGAGTCTGTCGTCGAGACCGCCAAGGTCATCGCCGCTTCGGTGATCGACTGGTGCGGCGTGCGCTGAGGGTCAGGCCGGACGCCTCAGGCGGCCGGCGACAGCGCCCCATGCGGCCTTGATCATGCCGGCCAGCCCGCTGGGATAGGCCAGCATCACGCCGATGATCAGCACCGCCGTGATCATCGGCCGCCATGCGCCGAAATCGGCCATCCACTCGGCGAAGATCGTCAGCACGAAAGAGGCGATGATGGCGCCGTAGATGGTGCTGGTGCCGCCCAGCAGCACCATCGACAGGATGATGGTCGCCAGACTCATGCCGAAGACGTCGATCGAGGCATTGCGCTGGTAGGCGGCGTAGAAGGCGCCGGCAACACCGGTGAAGAAGGCGCTGGCCGCCAGCGTCAGCATGCGCTGGCGCACGATCGAGACGCCGCGGCTGATGGCGTATTCCTCATTGTCGCGCAACGCCACGATGCTGGCGCCGGCGCGCGAGCGCACGAACACGCGCAGGAACAAAGTGCTTGCCACCAGCAGCGCCAGCGCGATGTAGAAATAAGCGAATTTGGCGTCGCGGACCATGTTGTGGTCGAACCAGTAGAGGCCGGGGATGCGCACGATGCCCTGCGTGCCGCCGGTGATGTCGGACTGGCTGAGGATCACCTGCATCACCAGCTGCGCGAAGCCGAACGTCACCAGGATGATGTAGATGCCCTTCAGCCGCAGGATCGGGATGGTCACCAGGATCGCCGCCAGCGTGGCGATGACGCCGCTGGCAAACAGCGCGATCCAGGGGTCGAGCCCGGCCAGCTTGGTCAGCAGGCTGTAGGCATAGACGCCGATGCCGAACAGCGCCAGATGGCCGAAATTGAAGACGCCGCCATAGCCGAGGCTGAGGTCCCAGTTCGAGGCGACGATAGCATAGATGAAGGCCATGATCAGGATGTGGCGGGCATAGGTGTCGCCGAAGACCAACGGCAACAGCGCCAGCAGCGCGAAGCCGAGCACGAAGCCGACGGCCTCATGTTTCCAGGGTGTGCGGCCGGGCGCGATCGGAATTGCCGCCGCTGTACGGATTGGTGGCATCGTCGAGGTCGTGTCGGTCATGCGAGGCCTCGTGAGCGGCTGGCGAAAATGCCCTCGGGGCGCACCATCAGGGTCAGGATCAGCACGCCGAACAGCAGCGCCGGCGTCCAGTAGAGGCCGAAATAGTAGCTGCAGGCAGCCTCGAAGAAGCCGATCAGATAGGCGGCGAAGATCGGTCCCGATATGCTCGATATGCCGCCGAAGACGACGACGATCAGCGCCTTGAGCAGCGGGTCGCTGCCCATGACAGGTGACATGAAGCGATAGCCGCCCATGAAGATGCCGGCGAGTCCCGCCAGCGAAGCGGCGATGGCGAAGGCCAGCCCATATAGCGCGGTGACGTTGAGGCCGACCAGATGGCTGGCATCCTCGTTCTGCGCCACGGCACGCAACGCCAGCCCAAGCCGGGTGCGGTTGAGGAACATCCACAGCGCGGCCAGGATCAGCGGCGTGATGACGATGATGGCGATCTGGTGCAGCGAGACGCCGACGCCGCCTATTGTGGCGTTGCCGTCGATCAGCGCCGGGATCTGCTTCGAGCGCGGCCCCCAGATGGTCAGGGCGCCGTTCTCGATCAGCGATCCGGCGGCAAGCGTGGTGATGACGACGACCAGCACGATGTTGGGGCGGCCGATCAGCGGCCGCACGACGCTCGCCTGCAGGATCCAGCCGACGCCGGCCATGACCACGACGGCGATCGGAAAGGCGACCGCTGCCGGCAGGCCGAGCTCGACCAGTTGCCAGGCGATGTAGGCGCCCAGCATCATGAACACACCATGGCTGAAATTGAACACGCCGATCGTCGTCCAGACCAGGGCCAGCCCGACCGCCATCATGGCGTAGAGCGAGCCCTGGAAAAGGCCGCCGAACAGGATTTCCGCCAATGCGCTCATCTCAGAATCCTAGTGGCCAAAATACATCGACATGATCTCGCCGTGGTCGAGGCTTTCGCCCGGCTTGATCTCGGTCGCCACCGCGCCGTGATTAACGAGGTAGAGCTGCTGCGTCAGTTCGAGCAGGAATTCGATGTCCTGCTCGACGACGATGAGCGGCACGCCGCCGCGCGAAATGTCCATGACCGAGGCGCACAGCTCATCCTTGATCTTGGGCGCCAGCCCCAGCGTCGGCTCGTCGAGGATCAGCAAGCGCGGGTGGCTCATCAATGCCGTGCCGATCGACACCATCTGGCGCTCGCCGCCCGACAGGGTGCGCACGCGCTGGCGCCAGCGTTCCGCCAGCTTCGGGAACAGCTTGATCACCTTCTCGCGGTTCTCCGCCTCATGCGGGCGGGCACGCGGCGAATAGGCGCCGAGCGCCATGCAGTCGGCGATGGAGAGATCGGGAAACAGCCGGTTGCCTTGTGGCACATGGATCAGCCCGGTGCCGACGATGGCGCGGGCGCTGCGGCCGGAAATGTCTTGCCCATCGAACAGGATGCGGCCGCTCTTTGGTTGCAGCAGCCCGGAGATCGCCCGCAGCAGCGTCGTCTTGCCATGGCCATTGGGGCCGAACAGGCCGACATTGCCGAAGCGGCCGGCCTCCAGGGAAATGTCGTGCAGCACGGTGACGCGGCCGTAACCGGCGGTGACGCCTTCGACGGTGAGGATGGGATTCACGCCACCGCCCTCCTAGTCCCGAGATAGGCTTCGATGACGCGCGGGTCGGCGATCACATCAGCCGGTTCGCCGGCGGCGAGCACGCGGCCATTGTTGAGCACCAGAAGGTGCTGCGACAGGCTCATCAGGAAGGTCAGCACATGCTCGATCAGAAGGATGGTGATGCCGCGCTCAGCGGTGCGGCGGATCAGCCCGATCGATGTCTCGATCTCGGGTTTGGTCAGGCTTGAGGCCGGTTCGTCGAGCAGCAGCATGCGCGGCTGCATGGCTATCGCGGTGGCAAGCATCAGGCACTTGCGCTCGAAGACGGACAGTTCGCCGGCCAGCCGTCCGAAGGACACGGACCCCAGGCCGACGAATTCCAGCGCCTCGGCGGCGACATCGCGGGCGACTGCGGCCGCTTTCTCCTGCTTGCCGTAGCTGGCGCCGATCAAGGCGTTCTCGAATACGGTCAGCCCGTCGAAGCTGGTCTCGCGCTGAAAGGTGCGGGCAAGGCCGAGCCGCGCGATGGCATGCCCTGACTTGCCGTTGATTGCGCTCCCGTCGAGGCGGATGCGGCCCCGGTCTGGTCCGAACGGGATGCCGGTGATGATGTTGAACAGCGTGCTCTTGCCGCTGCCGTTCGGGCCGGCGATGCCAAAGATCTCGCCGGCCTCGACCTTGAACGACACGCCGTCGACGGCCTTCAGCGAACCGAAGGCCTTCGAGACGTCGTCCAGTTCAAGCAGGGCCATTCCTCACTGCATCCAGGGCTGGAGCTTGAAGGCGCCGGTGGCATATTTCTCCGGCGAGATCAGCGTGCGCTGGCCGTCCCAGATCTGGAAGAAGGTGATCGGGATATAGTCGTCGCCCTGCGTGGCAAGGTGCGTGGCGGGATCGAACTTCAGCCGGCCTTCGGCGACCTGCTTGTCGGTTTCCGACAGCGCCTTCATGATCGCCGCGTGGTCGGATGCGCCGCCGACCTTCTTGACCGCGTCGAAATAGACATTGGTCATTTCGTAGAGCGCGACGCCATAGGTGCCGCTCTCGACGCCAAATTTCGTTTTGAACTTGGCCGCCACCTCGTCGGCGCGCGGGTTCTTCGGCGTGGTCAGCGCGCCCCCCAGAAGATTGTAGATGACGCCGTTCGATTTCTTGCCGGTCAGTTCGACGAATTCCGGGACACTCGGCGCGTATTGCAGGAAGACCAGGCTCTTGGTCGGCTGCTCGAGGAACTGGTTGAGGAAGGATGCCGAATTGCCCGGCAGATAGTCGGTGTTGATGACGACATCAGGCACATTCTCGCGCACCTTGGCCAGGATCGAGCGCCAGTCGGTCACTTCGCCGAAGGGGACGATCTCATCGACGGTGATGGTCCAGCCCTTCTCCTTGAAGGTCTTCTTCATGCCTTCGGAGATGGTCTTGGAATAGGCGTTGTCGGAGGAGATGATGGCGACCTTCTTGGACGGCAAGGTGATCTTGCCGTCGGCCGCGAGCTTCTCGACGAACAGGGTGACGTCGGTGTTGTAGGCGTCGAAGGACGGCGTCAGCGACCAGCAGCACATGTATTTGTCCGGGTGCGGCGCGATGATGTCCCTGGTCTGCTGCGAGGTGGCAGCCAGCATATAAGGCATCTCGGCTTCGGCCATGTTGTCGATCTCGAAATTCGTCAGGCTGGCGTAGCCGGTGAGCATGAACTGCACGCCCTGATCGCCAAGCAGCCGCTCGACGGCGCTGGTGACGTTGCCGGCGGACTGATCCTTGACGTCGCCGACCACCAGTTCGAACGTGTTGCCGGCGACGCCGCCGGCGGCGTTTGCCTCATCGATCGCCATCTGCACGCCGCGCTGGAATTCCTGGCCGTCCGCCGCGGCGGGCCCGGTGATCGGCGCCAGCAGGCCGATCTTGACGACATCGGCAAAGGCGGGAACGGCGGATACGGCAAACATGCCGATCAGCGCGGTGCTCATCAGCATATGGCGGATTCTGGTGGCGGCGGATTTGGATTTCATCGTGCTGTTCCCTGTTTTCCTCCCGTTCATCGGGAGTTGGATAATTGACAATCTACGCATAATTGTTCTTATTTGAAAAGGATTTTTCAACGCATCCTGATCGGGAACACGATTCCCGAAAAGGTATGGAAGCCGTGGCGCTTTGCTGCGCACCTGCACTTAAACAAGGCAATTCCAGACGGAGCGGACCATGACGATCACGCAGAAGATCCTTGAAACCAGCCACGGCAGGGTCGCCCTTCGCGAGACCGGCGGCAAAGGCACCGCCGTCCTGCTGATCCACGGCAATTCGTCATCGAGTGCTGTTTTCCGCAACCAGCTCGAGAGCCCGTTGGGCGAGCGCTACCGCATCATCGCCGCCGATCTGCCGGGGCATGGGGCATCAGGCGATGCGATCGATCCGGACCGCTCCTACAGCATGGAGGGCTATGCCGATGCGATGACCGAAGTGCTGGGCCTGCTCGGTATCGACAAGGCCATCGTCTTCGGCTGGTCGCTTGGTGGCCATATCGGATTGGAGATGATCGACCGCTTTCCAGGCCTGCTCGGCCTGATGATTACAGGCACCCCGCCAGTGGCGCCCGAGGAAGTCGGCAACGGCTTCAAGCCGAGCCCGCACATGCACCTTGCCGGGCAGGAGACCTTCACTGCAGCCGATGTCGAGGCTTATGCGCGCAGCACCTGCGGGGAGCCGTTCGAGCCGTTTCTCATCGACACGGTTGCGCGCACCGACGGGCGGGCGCGGCGCCTGATGTTCGAGAAATTTTCGGCCGGCACCGGCCGCAACCAGCGCGAGATCGTCGCCGGCAAGACGCCGCCGATCGCCGTGCTGAACGGCATCGACGAACCCTTCGTCAACACCGACTTCGTCTCGGCCGTGAAATTTTCCAACCTGTGGGAAGGCAAGACGCATCTGCTCGACAATTCAGGCCATGCGCCGTTCTGGGATTCGCCCGACCGTTTCGACCCGATCTTCGCGCGGTTTCTGGCCAGCGTCGACAAGGCTTAGGGCCGGCGCAAGCCTACGCCACCGACCAGCCACCATCGACCAAAATATTCGCTCCCGTAATCAGCGACGCTGCGGGTGAGGCGAGGAACACCACGGTTCCCGCCACATCGATCGGGTCGCCGATGCGGCCGAGCGGGATATGGCCGAGCACATGCGCGTGGAAATCCGGTTCGGCGAGCGAGGGGCGTGTGCCATCGGTCCAGATGAAGGTCGGCGCCACGCTGTTGACGGCGATCCTGTGCTGCGCCCACTCGGCGGCCAGGCAGCGCGTCAGATGGTTGATCGCCGCCTTGGTCATGCAATAGATCGCCTCGCCCTTCAGCGTCACCGTGCCGGCCTGCGAGCTGATGTTGATGATGCGCCCGCCTTTTTGCGCGATCATCAGCTTTCCGACCGCCTGGGTGGTGAAGAACGTGCCCTTGAGGTTGACGTTCACGGTGAGGTCGAAATCCTCCTCGGTGACGTTCTCCGCCAGGTTTTCCGGCCCGAGCCCGACATTGTTGACCAGAACGTCGATGCGGCCGAAGGCGGCATGCGCGTCGGCGACACCTTTGCGCACCGTGGCAAGATCGGTCGCATCCATCTGCACGGCGAGCGCCCGCCGGCCGATGCGTTCGATCTCGGCGACAAGCGCAGCACCGTCGGCCTTGTTGCGCACGCCGACGATCATGTCGGCGCCGGAGCCGGCGCTGGCCAGCGCGCAGGCGCGGCCAATACCGCGCGAAGCGCCGGTGACCAGCACCACCTTGCCAGCCAAATCAAATTTTGGCGTGAAATCACTCATCGCAACCTCCTCTGAAGCCCTTTGCTGAAGACTACCCGCTCACGGCGTGAAAACCAGCCAGCATCCGCGCCTCACGACAAGAACACCGTTCACCCCAGGCCTTGCCATGCGCCGGCCATCATGATGCCATCTCGCGAGGTAAGATCGCGCCTTGCGGGTTCCGGGGTTGGCGATGCAGCTTGGGCGAGTAGCAGTCGAAAGGGTGCGCATTTGCGCGGCGTTCGCCGCGGCGCTGATTCTGTGCCTGTGCGCGCTGGTCCCGGCTCATGCCGAGGAGCCCAAGGCGCTGAAAGGCGTGGCACTCGTCATCGGCCAGTCCGACTACAAGCATGTCGGCAAACTGCCCAATCCGGAAAATGACGCCCGCGCCATCGAGGAAATGTTCGACAAGCTCGGCTTCGAAACATCCGTGGCCACCAACCGCGATGCGCGCAAATTGCGGCGCGATCTCGAAGGCTTCGTCGACGATGCCGAAGGCGCCGACGTCGCCGTCATCTACTATTCCGGCCACGGCATCGAGGCCGGCGGCGAAAACTTTCTGATCCCCGTCGATGCCGATGTCTCGGCGCTCGACGACGCCGGCGAGAAGCTGGTGCCGCTGTCGTCGATCGTTGCCGAACTCAAGGCCAGGGTGCCGGTCACCATCGTGCTGCTCGACGCCTGCCGCAACGATCCGTTCCCGCCGGGCACGCTGCTGAAGCTGGCGCCGGATGACGAGGGCAAGCCGATCGGCGCCGGCGGTCTCGGCGAAACGCGCAGCGTCGTGGCGCTGAAGAGCAATGCGCCGGTCAACGGCTCGGCCGACGACAGCCTCGGCCAGGTCATCGGCTTTGCCGCCGAACCCGGCAAGGTGGCGCTCGACGGGCCGGCCGACGGCAACAGCCCCTATGCGGCGGCGATCCTGCGCCACATCGACACGATGGGCGGCGAGGAATTCGGCACCGTGCTGCGCATGATCGGCGAGGAGGTCTATCTCAAGACCAACGGCCAGCAGCGGCCATGGGTCAATGAGAGCCTGCGCCGGCTGCTGTATTTCGGTACGCCGGCCGAAGCGCCGAAGGGCGATGAGGGCGAAATCCTCAGCGAGCGCCGCCGGCTGCTGCTCACCATTTCGGTGCTGCCCGACCCGGAACGCCGCCAGATCGAAACCATTTCGCGCGACGGCGGCGTGCCGATGGATGCGCTCTATGCCATGCTGAAGACGCTCGGCGCCGACACGCCGAAGGACCCGGCCGAACTCGACAAATTGCTGCGCGGCCAGGCCGAGCGGCTGAAGCAGGTTCTGGCCGAGCAGGCCGCGCTGAAGAGTCAGGACCCGGAGATCGTGCGCCTGTCGAAACTGGCCGACCAGGCGGTGCAGGAAGGTGCGCTCGATGCCGCGCAGAAATTCCACGAACAAGCCAAGGCCCGCGTCGGCGAATTGTCCAATACGGTCGACAAGGCTGAAGCCGATCTCAAGGCGCGTCGGCTCGAATTCGCGGAAGTCTTCGCCAGCAGCGCAAAGACCTACGAGCTGTCTTTCGACTATCTCAAGGCCGCGCAGGACTACGCCAAGGCCTATGACGAAGCCGAGAGATGGAGCGACGAGGATGCGTGGTTCTACAAGGGGGCGGAAGCCGAGGCGCTTTCCAATCAGGGCACGTTTTCCGGCGACAACGCATTTCTAGTCCAGGCCGTCGCGGCCTATGAAAAGAGCCTGACCTATGTGTCGCGTGAAAAGACGCCACGAAAGTGGGCGGCCACTCAGAACAATCTTGCTACCAGTCTCTCCACGCTGGGCGAGCGCGAGGCCGGGCGCGAAAACCTCGACAAGGCGGCCGCGGCCTTCGAGCAGGCGCTGACGGTCTATACGCGGGAAACCTATCCGGACGATTGGGCGTCCACCTCAGGCAATCTCGGTACGGTCTACTGGCGGCTCGGCCAGCGCGAGAGTGGCACCGCGCTGCTCGACAAGGCGGTCGCCACATTCCGGGCGGCGCTCGAGGTGCAGGGGGCGAAGAAGGTGCCGCTCGAATGGGCGGCGACTGAGAACAACCTCGGCATCGTGCTGTCGGAGCTCGGCGAGCGCGAAACGAGCAGCGGCAGTTTCCGCGCTGCGATCAAGGCGCATCGCGCCGCGTTGACTGAGTATAGCCGCGAGCGCGTGCCGCTCGATTGGGCCTTGAGCGAGGTTAATCTCGGTGCGGCGCTGTTTCGTCTCGGCGCGCGCGAGAAGGACGTCGCAACACTTGAGCAGGCGGTCGCCGCCTACCAGTCGGCGACGGAGGAAATGACCCGGGAACGCGCGCCGGCGCAATGGGCGACGATCCAGAACAATATGAGCTCGGCGCTGGAGACGATCGGCGAGATCAATGGCGACATCCCGACGCTGCAGCACGCGCGCGAAGCGGCCGAAGCGGCACTCACCGTGTGGACGCGCGAGCATGCGCCGGCGAGCTGGGCCAACGGCCAGCTGACGCTCGGCAATGCCTTGCAGCGCCTCGGCGTGAAGCAGGGCGACACGGCGACACTGCTCAAGGCGGTGTCCGCCTATGAGGCCGCACTCTCGGAATATCCGCGTGAAAAACTGCCGCTCGACTGGGCCTCGCTGCAACAGAATCTGGGCTCCGCCTATGCTTCGCTCGGCGAGCGCGACACGGGAACAGACTATCTGCAAAAGTCGGCAACCGCTTATCGCAGCGCATCCGAAGTCTACACGGCTACGGCCGCGCCCACCGAGTTTGCCTCGATCGAGCACAGTCTCGGCAGCACGCTGTCGACCTGGGGCGATCGCGCCGGCGACAAATCGGTGCTCGAACAGGCGGTCGCCGCCTATGACGCCGCGCTCACAGTGCGGACCAAGGACGGCGCGCCGAAAGACTGGGCAAAGACACAATACCGGCTGGGTGCAGCACTCTCCATGTTGGGCAAGGCCGATGGGCCGACCGAAGCGCTCGAACGCTCGGTGACGGCCTATCGCGTAGCGCTCGAGGTGCAGACCCGCGACAGCGATCCCGACGCCTGGGCAGCAACGCAATGGGGGCTCGGCCATGTCCTTTTGGTGCTGGGCGACCGGGTGCAGGACGGCGACGAATTCAAGCAGGCGGTGACGGCGCTTGAAGCGGCGTTGCCGTTCTACGATCTTGCCGCCGTACCGCAGGATCACGCCCAACTGCAGAACGATCTCGGCAGCGCCTATTACTACCTCGCTGGCGCGAGCAACGATCCGTCGCTCTACCAGAAGGCAGCGACCGCGCATGAGGCTGCCCTTGCCGTCTACGCCACCCTGCTGGACCGCACGCCGTGGGCCTCGGTCGAAAGCGATCTCGGCAATGCCCGCATGATGCAGGCAAGTGCCGCGTCCGATCCGGACATCATGGCGAAATCGGTGCAGGCCTATGAGGCGGCGCTGACAGTGACGACCCGCGACAAGGATGCCGATGGCTGGACGCGCAACCAGTCCAACCTGGCGAGCGCGCTGTCGTCGCTGGGCTATTGGCGCAACGACGTCGCCTTGCTGAAGCGCTCGGCCGGCATCTACCGCAGCATCCAGGCGGTGCGCAGCCGCGCCCGCGATCCCGAGCGCTGGGCGACCACGCAGGGCAACCTCGCCAATGTGCTTGGTATGATCGGCGCGAAGGCGCCGTCGCCTGAAGTGTTCGACGAGGCGATCGCCGTCAACCGGGAGCTGGCCGACGAGGTCGGCCGCGCTCGTGACCCCGACCGTTGGGCGAGCCTGCAGAACGAGGTCGGCTATGCCTTGACGCTGGCCGGCCGTTCGGAAAACAACGTCGCCCGTTTCGAGGAAGCGGTGCCGATCCTGCGCGAGGCCATCGCCATGCAGAAGAAGATCAATTCGGTTCCGGCTGTCGCCTTCACCGAGGACAGCCTGTGCGACGTGCTGACCGACCTGGGCGCTGCCCGCAAGGACAAGGCGCTGGCCGAGGAAGCGATCGCCGCTTGCCAGGAGGCGCTGGTCATCTTCAGGGAGCGCAAGATGGACGACCTCACCGCAGGCTCCGAGAAGAACCTCGCCGAGGCGCAAGCCTTGCTGGCTGATCTGAACTGACACAGGAGTGCCGCGTGTCCAGTTGGATGGGCAATGGACGCCCCGGCAACGGTCGCTTTTGACGTTTGTTGCTCTGGCACCTGCAATGGCGCGTGACTCCGTCTAGCGAGAAGCGTATATTGACATAAAGATATCCTTATGTGACATGGGCAGAATGGTCGCCAAAAGGATAGAAAATGTCGCAGCATTCCGCCTCGCTGGATGACCTGTTCGGCCCCGTCGTGGCAAAACCCGACGGCTCGGAAGTGCTCGCGGCACTGACCGCGGTGGCACGCGAACGCATTCTCATTCTCGACGGCGCCATGGGCACGCAGATCCAGGGGCTTGGCTTCGACGAAGATCATTTCCGCGGTGAGGCCTTTGCCGGCTGCGCCTGCCACCAGCAGGGCAACAACGACCTGCTGATCCTGACACAGCCGAAAGCGATCGAGGAGATCCACTATCAATATGCCGTTGCCGGTGCGGATATTCTCGAGACCAACACCTTCTCGTCGACCTCGATCGCCCAGGCCGATTACGGCATGGAGGATGCCGTTTATGCGCTGAACCGCGACGGCGCGCGGCTGGTACGCCGGGCGGCGAAGCGGGCTGAGAAGGAAGACGGCAAGCGCCGCTTCGTCGCCGGCGCGCTCGGACCAACCAACCGCACCGCCTCGATGTCGCCTGATGTCAACAATCCCGGCTATCGCGCGGTGACCTTCGATGAGTTGCGGCTGGCCTATGGCGAGCAGCTGCGCGGCCTGATCGACGGTGGCGCCGACATCATCCTGATAGAAACCATCTTCGACACGCTGAACGCCAAGGCGGCGATCTTCGCTTGCAACGAGATCTTCATTGAGAAGGGCGTGCATCTGCCGGTGATGATTTCGGGTACCATCACCGACCTTTCCGGGCGCACGCTGTCGGGCCAGACGCCGACCGCCTTCTGGCATTCGGTGCGCCATGCCAGCCCCTTCACCATCGGTCTCAACTGCGCGCTCGGCGCCAATGCCATGCGCGCACATCTGGCCGAGATTTCCGGTGCCGCCGATACCTTCGTCTGCGCCTATCCGAATGCCGGCCTGCCGAATGAGTTCGGCAGGTATGACGAGAGCCCGGAATTCATGGCCGCGCAGATCGAAGACTTTGCGCGCGAGGGGCTGGTCAATGTCGTTGGCGGCTGCTGTGGCTCGACGCCCGACCACATCAGCGCCATCGCCGAGGCCGTGAAAAAATATCCGCCCCGCGCCATCCCCGAGATCGAGCGCAAGATGCGCCTGTCCGGACTGGAGCCATTCACGCTGACCGACGAGATCCCCTTCGTCAATGTCGGTGAGCGCACCAACGTCACCGGCTCGGCCAAGTTCAGGAAGCTGATCACGACCGGCGACTATGTTCCCGCGCTCGACGTGGCGCGCGATCAGGTCGCCAATGGCGCCCAGATCATCGACATTAACATGGATGAGGGCCTGATCGACTCGAAGAAGGCCATGGTCGAATACCTCAACCTGATCGCCGCCGAGCCGGACATCGCCCGCGTCCCGGTCATGGTCGATAGTTCGAAATGGGAGATCATCGAGGCTGGGCTCAAATGCGTGCAGGGCAAGCCGCTGGTCAATTCGATCTCCTTGAAGGAAGGCGAGGAAGCATTCCTGCATCATGCCAGGTTGGTGCGAGCCTATGGCGCTGCCGTGGTCGTGATGGCCTTCGACGAAGCCGGCCAGGCCGATACCAAGGCGCCCAAGGTCGAGATCTGCACCCGCGCCTACAAGCTCCTGACCGAACAGGCCGGCTTCCCTCCCGAGGATATCGTCTTCGATCCCAATGTCTTCGCGGTCGCCACCGGCATCGAGGAGCACGACAATTACGGCGTCGATTTCATCGAGGCCACCGGTGAGATCACTTCGACGCTGCCGCATGCCCACATTTCCGGCGGCGTGTCGAACCTGTCCTTCTCGTTTCGCGGCAACGAGCCGGTGCGTGAGGCGATGCACGCGGTGTTCCTCTACCACGCCATCCAGCGCGGCATGGATATGGGCATCGTCAATGCCGGCCAGCTTGCCGTCTACGACACGATCGAGCCGGAGTTGCGCGAGGCCTGCGAGGATGTCGTGCTCAACCGCATGCCCAAGGCCGGCGGCACCGCGACGGAACGCATGCTGGAGATCGCCGAACGCTTCAAGGGCACGGCGGGTAAGGAAGCGCAGGAGCGCGATCTCGCCTGGCGCGAATGGACAGTCGAGCAGCGGATTTCGCATGCGCTGGTCAACGGCATCACCGAATTCATCGACGCCGACACCGAGGAAGCTCGGCTCGCCTCGGAGCGCCCGCTGCATGTCATCGAAGGCCCGCTGATGGCCGGCATGAATGTCGTCGGCGACCTGTTCGGCGCGGGAAAAATGTTCCTGCCGCAAGTGGTGAAGTCGGCGCGGGTGATGAAGCAGGCGGTGGCCGGGCTGCTGCCGCATATGGAAGCCGAGAAGCTGGCCAACGCCGCCAACGGCATCGACAATGGTGAGCGCCAGACGGCCGGAAAAATCCTGATGGCGACGGTGAAGGGCGACGTCCACGACATCGGCAAGAACATCGTCGGTGTGGTTCTCGCCTGCAACAATTACGAGATCATCGATCTCGGTGTCATGGTGCCGGCGGCAAAAATCCTGCAGACGGCGCGCGAGCAAAATGTCGACATCATTGGTCTCTCCGGCCTGATCACGCCGTCGCTGGACGAGATGGTGCATATGGCCGCCGAGATGGAGCGCGAGGGTTTCGACATCCCGCTGCTGATCGGCGGCGCAACGACCAGCCGCGTGCACACGGCGGTGAAGATCCACCCGCGCTACGCCAGGGGGCAGACTATCTATGTCACCGATGCCAGCCGAGCTGTCGGCGTGGTTTCGGCGCTGCTGTCCAACGACAGCAAGGCGGATTACGTCGAGACGGTGCGCACCGAGTACAAGAAGGTTGCTGACGCGCATGCCCGCTCCGAGGCCGACAAGCAGCGGCTGCCACTGGCCAAGGCAAGGGCCAATGCGCACAAGGTCGACTGGTCCGCCTACCAGCCGCCGAAGCCATCTTTCACGGGCGTAAAGGTGTTCGAGAACTGGGATCTGACCGAGCTCTCACGCTATATCGACTGGACGCCGTTCTTCCAGACCTGGGAGTTGAAGGGGCGTTATCCCAAGATCCTGGAAGACCAGGCGCAGGGGCCGGCAGCGCGCCAGTTGTTCGAGGACGGGCAGGCGATGCTGGAGAAGATCGTCGCCGAGAAATGGTTCGCGCCGCGTGGCGTCATCGGTTTCTGGCCGGCCAATGCCGTCGGTGACGACATCAGGCTGTTCACCGACGAGGGGCGCACGAAGGAATTGGCGACCTTCTTCACGCTGCGCCAGCAACTGACCAAGCGCGACGGCAAGGCCAATGTCGCGCTCTCGGATTTCGTGGCACCGACCGAGAGCGGCAAGCCCGATTATGTCGGCGGCTTCATCGTCACCGCCGGCATCGAGGAAGTTGCGATATCAGAGCGTTTCGAGCGGGCCAATGACGACTACTCCTCGATCATGGTCAAGGCGCTGGCCGACCGCTTTGCCGAAGCTTTCGCCGAGCGTATGCACGAGAAGGTGCGCAAGGAATTCTGGGGCTATGCTGCCGACGAGAAGTTGGCGCCGGACGACCTGATCGGCGAACCCTATCGCGGCATTCGCCCGGCGCCGGGCTATCCGGCGCAGCCAGACCATACCGAGAAGGCAACGCTGTTCCGGCTGCTCGACGGCGAGCGCAATGCCGGCGTCAGCCTGACCGAAAGCTACGCGATGTGGCCGGGCTCGTCCGTGTCCGGCATCTATCTCGCGCATCCCGAAAGCTATTACTTCGGCGTCGCCAAGGTCGAGCGCGATCAGGTTGAGGACTATGCACGCCGCAAGGACATGCCGTTCGCGGAAGTGGAGCGCTGGCTCGGGCCTATCCTCAACTATGTGCCCGCGCAGTATGCCGAAGCGGCGGAGTAGGGCGGGAGGCTCTGTCGTCTCATCCTGCCGTCATGGCGAGACGCGGTGTGCCAATATCGGCATTTGCACTGGCGGCTCGCCTGTGATCCAAGGCGACGATAAATCCCAGGCTTTGCAGTTGGAGCGCCGAATGACCGGATGGACACGCCGCGGGCTCTTGAAAACGGCCGCCGTCGCTGGCGCAACCGGAGTTGGGCTTTCGGCCATCGGCAGGATTGCCAGCTTGGCGGCCGCCAGCCCGGAGCCGGTAGTGCTGCAGACGGCCAAGGTCCAGGCGAGGCTGATGGACATCGGCCCGACCAACAATGTGCTGACCTATGGCAACGCCGGAATGCCGCCGGTGCTGAGGATGAAGAAGGGCGAACCCTTCGCGGCGCGTCTGGTCAACGCCATGGATGATCCCACGACCATCCACTGGCACGGCATTCGCGTGCCCAACAAGATGGATGGCGTGCCCTTCCTGGTGCAGCCCTATGTCTACACCGGCGATCATTTCGACTACGCCTTCACCCCGCCCGATGCCGGCACCTTCTGGTACCACCCGCATTGCAACACGCTGGAGCAGATGGGCCACGGCCTGACCGGCGTGATCGTGGTGGAAAATCCGAACGATCCGAAATTCGACGCCGAATTCGTCCTCAATCTGCGCGACTGGCGTCTCGGCGACGACGGCCAGTTCATCGACCAGTTCCGGCCGCGCGATGCCGCGAAAACCGGCACATACGGCACGGTGCGCACCGCCAATTGGCTTGATCAGCCGCATTATGACGCCCCGGCCGGAGGGCTGGTGCGGCTGCGCGTCGCCATCACCGACGTCACGCGCATCTATGCCTTTCGCGTCGACGGCGCCGAGGCGATCGTGATGGCGCTGGATGGCAATCCCGTGCCCCAGCGTTTTTCACCCGATGCCCTGCTGCTTGGGCCGGGGCAGCGGATGGAACTCGCCATCCGCATGCCCGACCAGGAAGGCGCACTGGTGAGCCTGCGGGATGTCAGGGGCACCAAGCCCAAGATCCTGGCGACCCTGCGCGCGACGGGCAGTTCGCTCAAGCGGGATGTTCGCGAAGTTGCTCCGCTGGAGGTCAATCCGGTGGCGGAGGTCGATCTTACAGCCGCCCATCATATTTCCCTGGCGCTCAGCGCCACGGCGGAAAACGTACCGAGCGACGGCATCTGCGGTTCGCTGGGCTACAGTTTCTGGGCCATCAACAAGGTGCCGTGGCCAGGCGATACATCAGATCCGACCGCGCCGCTGGCCGAACTGAAGCTCGGCAAGAGCTATGTCATCGACATGGAGAACCTGACACCGCAATCGCATCCGATGCATCTGCACGGTATGAGCTTCAAGGTGCTGTCGTCCTCGACGCGGCAGGTTGAGCCGCTGATATCGGACACCTATCTCATCCAGCCCAACGAGAAGGTGAGCCTCGGCTTCGTCGCCGACAATCCCGGCGACTGGCTGCTGCACTGCCACATCATCGAGCACCAGAAGTCGGGCATGACGAGCTACGTCAGAGTGGTTTGAGGTCAGCCTGGTCGCCAGGCTGCGTCGCCCGCGACTACTTGCGCAGCTGCGCCTCTATCTCGTCGAGCACCTTGTCCTTTCCGACGCCGGTGAGGAAGGCGAGGCCCTTGATGACTGGTTTGGTTACCGAAGCCGAGATCGGCGTGGTGGCGACGATGAAGTCGACGCTGTCGGCCAGCCCCGGCACTTCGGTGGCCTTCGCCTGCTGGGCGTTGAAAGTGAGGCCGCGCTTCTTCATCGCCTCGGTGACGGCCACGTTGACCGCGGTCGACGTCGCGATGCCGGTGCCGCAGGCAAAGAGAATTGTTTTCTGTCTGGACATCTCTTGCTTCTCCTTGGGTTTCAGCCGAGCACGGCGCGCACGTCGTCAAGCGTCCTGGCCGACCTCAAGCCGTCCAATGCGTCGGGATTCTGGATGGTGGCCATGACGGACTGCAGCGCTTCAATCTGCTTGTCCTTGTCATTGATGGCAAGCAGGAAGACGAAGCCCACCGGCAGCTTCTCGTCGGGGTCTTCCATGTTGGCGAAGGTCACTGGTTTCTTGAGCGTGCCCATGGCGATGCCGGGCTTCAGCACATGTTCGGGATCGGTGTGCGGCACCGCGACATTGTCGGCGCGCTCCAGCGGCAGCCCCGTCGGAATGGTCATTTCGCGGCGCACGACCGCATCGGCATAGGAGCTTTTGACATAGCCCAGTGCTTCCAGCCGGCCGGCCAGGACGCGGATGATCTCCTCATTGGTCGAGGCATCGGATCCGAGCACGATCGCTTCGGGATCCAGAAGCTGCAAGAGGCCGTCGGACATGTCTTGCTCCGTTGTGGATCGTACGCCCGCAGAGGGCGCACGATCGTTTCGAATTGAAGGCGATGGCGGTTAGGCGGTGCCTTCGGCCGGCTCGTCCTCGGCGCCCGCCGCCCGCTCCCAGCCGAGCGGATTGCGGCGATAGAGGACGAACAGCGCCGCGATGACCACGGCGATCACGATGATACCGACCAGCCCCAGCCCCTGGATCGCCTCGATGATGACATAGGGAACCCACAGGAAGCCGTCGACCACCGAGGTGATCTGAAGTGCATCCGCCGGCAGCTTGAAGCCCGAGGCGACGGCCGCACTTGTGAACAGCGGCGCCAGCGCATTGGCGACATAGAAGCCGATCGCCAGCGTCACCGTGCCGATCACCACCATGCGGAACACATTGCCTTTGACCAGCGGCGCGGTCATGGCGACGATGAACGGGATGACCGCCAGGTCGGCGAACAGGATGACGCGGTTGCCCGGCAGGATCACCGACAGGATGATGGCGATCGGCACCAGGATCAGCGACGACGAGATCGCCGCGGGATGGCCGATCAGGATCGCCGAATCGAGGCCGACGAGCAGCTCGCGGTCGCCGGTGCGCTTGCGCACGAATTCCTGCGCCGCGTCGGAAACCGGAAGCAGGCCTTCCATCAGGATCTTCACCATACGCGGCAGGAGCAGCATCACCGCCGCCAGCGTCATGCCGGTGCCCAGCACCTTGGCCAGCACCGTGCCGAGATCGCCCGCATTGTAGAAGGCGATGGCGCCGAGCACGAGGCCGATGATCAGGCCAAGCACGACAGGCTCACCGAACACGCCGAAGCGGCGCTCGATGGTTTCGGTGTTGATGTTGATGCGGTTGATGCCGGGAATGCGGTCCATGATCCAGTTCAGGATGATGGCGATCGGCAGGATCTGCGCCGAGGCGAGATGCGGCACCGAAATGCCGGGCACGCCGTAGAACTGCTGCACCGCGCGCGCCGACCAGTCGGCGAACAGCAGCGACAGTGCCGCGACGAGGGCGGCAATGGCAATGCCGTAGCCCAGATTGTTGGTGGCGGCGACGACGAGCGAGCCGACAAAGGCGAAGTGCCAGAAATTCCAGACGTCGACATTGAGCGTGCGCGTCATGCGCGTGAGCAAGAGCACGATGTTGACCAGGATGCCGACCGGAATGACCCACAGGCCGACCGACGAGCCGAAGGCGATCGCCGCCGCCGAGGGCCAGCCGACATCGATGATGTCGCGATGGATGCCGGTGTTGGTGACGATGGCTTTGGCGACGTCACCGATCGATGTGAACATCAGGCCAAGCACGAGATTGATACCGATGAAGGCGACGCCGATGGTGACGGCGGCACGAAAGGCCTTGTTGACCTTGGCGCCCAAGACCACGGCTATGATGAAAATGACGATCGGCAGCAGGATTGTCGCGCCGAGCGTGTCGATGGCCCCCTTGAGGCCAGCGAGAACAGTATCCATTCTTCCTCCCTGGAGCCCCGAGCCTATGCCTCGCGATGCTCCTTGATCTCATTCAACGCCTTTGCCGCCAGCTCGGCGCAAAGGCACTCCCCAGATTGCCGTGAGACGAATACCCCTCCGAGCGTTCGTCCAGTGAACATTTGCCTTTGTTAGCAAACGAATGTTTTATTGGGGCTGTTCACAACAATGTCAATTGGCAACCCTTTGGGCCAATCGGCCAGGGCGCAGATGCCTTTCCCCGGTCATTTTCGCCGGGAATCGCCGCTCGCGCGCGGTTTCATTGGCACACGCGACCTGTCCCTGCTAATCCGGCCGCAAACGAAGAAGCTGTGGACATCTCACCCATGACCAATGTCGCCTTGACCGGGCTTGCCCGCGATCTCGCCAGCCGTGCCGCCGAGGGTCGTCCGGTGCGCATCGGCGTCATCGGTTCGGGCGAAATGGGCACCGACCTTGTCACGCAAGGCATGCTGATGCCGGGCATTTCGGTCTGCGCCGTCTCCACCCGCCGCCCGCACACCGCGCGTGACGCCATCCGCATAGCCTATGGCGACGAGGCGATGGCGGTCGAGGCAGACGCGGCATCCAAAGTCACCGCAGCCATCGAGGCGGGAAAGATCGCCATCACCTCCAACGAGATGCTGGTCACCAATCCGCTGATCGACGTCGTCATCGATGCCACCGGCAAGCCGGGCGTCGCCGCGGATTTCGACCTGATGGCGATGGAGCACGGCAAGCATCTGGTGATGATGAATGTCGAGGCCGACGTCACCATCGGCTGCTATCTCAAGCAGCAGGCCGATCGGCTCGGCGTCGTCTATTCGGTCGGCGCCGGCGACGAGCCGTCGAGCTGCATGGAGCTGATCGAGTTCGCCACCGCACTCGGCCTGACCATCGTCTCGGCCGGCAAGGGCAAGAACAATCCGCTCAACCACGACGCCATGCCCGACGACTATCGCGAGGAAGCGATCCGCCGCAACATGAACCCGCGCATGCTGGTCGAGTTCGTCGACGGCTCGAAAACCATGGTCGAGATGTGCGCCATCGCCAACGCCACCGGCCTGGTGCCCGACGTGCCGGGCATGCACGGCCCGAAGGCCGACCGCGACGATCTCGTCAAGGTGCTGATCCCGCGCGAGGATGGCGGGCTGTTGTTGAAAAAAGGCGTCGTCGACTACACCATCGGCAAGGGCGTGGCGCCCGGCGTCTTCGTCATCGTCGAGGCCACGCATCCGCGCATCATCGAGCGCATGGACGATCTGCATATCGGCCACGGTCCCTATTACAGCCTGTTCCGGCCCTATCATCTGACGTCACTGGAAGTGCCGCTGACCGCCGCCCGCATCATGCTGTCCGGCAAGCCCGACATGGTGCCGCTGCCAAGGCCGGTCGCCGAAGTCTGCGCGGTCGCCAAGCGCGACCTGGCAGCCGGCGAGAGCTTCGATGCGATCGGCGAGACCTGCTATCGCTCCTGGACGATGACCGTCGGCGAAGCCCGCGCCCAGCACGCCGTACCGGTCGGCCTGCTCGAGGGCGGCAAGGTGCTGAAACAGGTCAGGAAGGGCGAGTTGCTGACCGCCGACAATGCCGCGCCCGACCGGACGACGAGGCTGTTCGCCTTGCGCCGGCTGCAGGACGAGATGCTGTACGGAGCGAACTGAGGGCTTACTTCCCCAGCTCGATCGACCGCAGTCGCGCCGCCTCAACCGCCTGAGTCAGCAAATTGGTCAACCGATCCTCGCCCATCAGAACGCCAAGAGCTGCAGCCGTCGTGCCGTTCGGGCTGGTCACCTGCTGGCGCAGCACGCCGGGGTCTTCCTGGCTTTCGACGGCGAGCGAGGCGGCGCCATAGACGGTCTGCATGGCGAGCAGCCTGGCGGTTGCCGTAGGCAGTCCCGCCTTTTCGGCGGCCACGGTCAGCGCTTCGATGAAATGGAAGATGTAGGCTGGCCCCGATCCCGATACGGCCGTCACCGCATCCATCAGGCCTTCATCGTCGATGGTGGCCACTTCGCCGCTCGCCGACAGCAGGTCGGCGACAAAGCGCTTGGTGTCATCGGAGACGAGCGGGTTGGAAAACACCACCATCATGCCCTTGCCGATGGAAGCCGGGGTGTTGGGCATGCAGCGCACGACAGGCGCGCGGTTGCCGAGGATGTCCTCGAAGGTGGCGACCGGCGTGCCGGCGGCAATGCTGACGAAGGTGGTACGGCCGTCGCCGAAACGCTTGTAGTCGGCGGTGACGTCGCGGATCACCTGGGGTTTTACCGCGATGACGACGAGATCGGGCACCGCATCGGCTGGAATCTCACTGGCATCCGCTGATGTGGCGCAGCCAAGCGTTGCAGCGCGCTGGCGCAGCTCCGCATTGGGCTCGACCACGAAGACCGCCGACGGCGCAAGCTTGCCGGATTTCAGCCAGCCCGAGAGCATGGCGTAACCCATATTGCCGCAGCCGGCGAGAACAAGCCTGATCGTCATCGAAAGCCCTCCGAAGGAGGCTTTGACATAGACGCTCGCGGTTCTCTGGGGAAGCCCCTGTCAGGCTGGCCGGGAAAGACTGCGCACCGCGATCGGCCGCAGCGACACCTGCCTCAGGCCAAGCACGCCGAGCACGAAGAACAGCCAGACCGGGTCGCCGCGATGGAAGAAGAAGCTTTCGAGGAAAGCATTGAGCGCGGTGAACAGCACCACCATCATGAAGAAGTCGCCGAGATAGATGTTTTCCTTGCGCAGCGGAATGCGCATGTAGTCGCGCAGCGGCGCGATCAGGAAAGTGTAGACCGCCACGCAAAGGGCAGGGATGCCCATCAGCACGGCGATGTCGAGATAGCCGTCATGGCCGTGCACGATGGTCCGGATGTCCCACGGCCTATCGAAGGGCTGGTCCTGGTTGAGCAGCAGCGGCGTGCCCCAGAAACTCTCATAGCCGTAGCCGGTCCATGGCTTCTTCGCCAGCATCGAGCCGGCGAACTCCCACAGCGTCGTGCGCCCGGTATAGGTCAGGTCGGGGAAATAGATCGCCGCCAGATGCTTCACCGGCGGCAGGAAGACGATGCCCAGCGTGCCGACTGCGGTGGCGATGATCGCCAGCGCAAACAGGATCGGCGTGCCGAGCCGCATGCCCATCAGGCTCGGAAACATCACGATCAGGATCGAGAACGGCACCAGGCCGGCAGTGGTCTTGGAGCCGGTGTGCAGCATGAAGATCATCGCCGCGCAGAAGATGCCCGCGCCCCACCAGCGTTGCCCGCGCCGGTAGAGATAGAGGCCGGCGAAACTGAAGCAGGCCATGATCGGGCCGGCGATGTTCTTGTGGGTGAACACGCCGCGCCAAAGGCCGGCATGCTCGGGCTCCTGGGAATCGGCCGTGTGCAGCGCTTCGTGCGGGAAGACGATCAGGCCGACATAGGAAAGTCCCATCACCACCACGGCGGTGAAGATGATCACTTTCGAAAAGGACTCGGCATCGCGCGGCAGCGCCAGGATCGTTGCCATGGTCAGGATGCCGATCATGGTGAAGGACGCGGCGCGCATCGCCGAGGGCGGGTCTGTCGCCAGCACGACCGACAGGAAAAAGAAGCCCAACATCAGCACCCAGGACGGGCTGAGCAGCGAGCGCACGATGCGCGGATCGGCAAAGGCCAGCAGCGAGAAGATCGAAATGGCGCCGAGTGAACCGAAGCCGAGCTGGTTGACGATGTCGCCGCCGTCGCCGGTAAGTTCGGCACCGGCCGGCTGGAACGGGCGGAAGGACACCATGATGACGGTGAACAGCAGTGCGGCGACAGCCGTCGCCACGCCGTCGCGCGTGAACGCGTCGCTGAGCGGGGCGCGCTCAGTTTTTCTCGGGCTGGCGATACTGCTCATTGGCATATCCGAATTCGGCCAACACGCGGCCGAGCGCCACATGGACGGGGTAGATGGCGATCGCCGGCGATCCGGTCCGTGCCAGCCGGATCAGGCCGCGAAACGGCGCGGCGGCAAGCAGCGCCAGGCTCTTCGCGAACACCTTGGCGCCGGCCAGCGGCGTGCCGGCGCGCTTCTTCTTCTCGACCAGTGTCGAGATGACGCCGTTGCGCAGGCTGCGGGCGCGGATCCAGTCGGCCGCGACGCGCCGCGCCGGGACGGTCTCGCGAACCTTGGCCTCCGCGCACCAGCCGAGCACAAAGCCTCTTTGCGCCGACCGGCTGAGAAAGTCGGAATCGCCGCCGCCCATGAAATTGAACTTCAGGTCGAGGAAGGGCGGTCCCATGGCGACCAGCACGTTGCGCCCGACCAGAAGATTGCCGGACGAATAGAGCGCCGGCACGCGCCCGGTTTCCCGGTAGGGCGGCGCGAACACCGGATGCTCGGCCCATCTCACATGGGCAGCGTCTGCGAAGACGGGCACCTGCGGGCCGCCGACAATATCGGCGCCGAGCGTCTCGGCAGCCGTGCACATGCGTTCCAGCCAGTGCGGATCGGCGATCTCGTCATCGTCGATGACCAGCAGATGCCTGAAGTTGGGAAAGTGCAGAACCGCCGCCTGCCAGCCGGCATTGTAGGCGCTGCAATTGCCGCGCTCATGCGCGATGATGACCATCCCCGGCATCTCGCCGTGCTCCAACAGCGGCAGCACCGCCTTGGCGCCTTCCCGCGCCTCGGCTTCGTTCTCCATGACGATGACGGCAAAGCGCCTGCCGGTCCGCTGGGCGCGCAGCGACGCCAGCGTTTCCAGCACCTGTTCGGGCCGCTTGAAGGTCGGCAAGGTGACGACCGCTTCGACAGCCTCGACGTTAAGCCGGGGAGACCGTCCAGCGATCGATACCGAACCATCCGATGGCAAAGGGATCATCCGTGTCCAGCCACATGGTGAGTCGCGCTCTGGTAGCACCACGATGATAAGGTTTCGTTAATCACCTTGCGCGGAGAGGCCCGCCAGGCAGGGGCTTTCGGGCACTGACCGTGCTCGCTTAATCAAGGGTTCACCGCGCTTTGCTACCGGCTACACCACAGGATAGGTGAGATGCATCTGCTGTTCGCCACATCGATCGTGCCCGATGGCGCTCTCGCCTCGGGCTACGAGATCGCCAATGCCGCGATCATCGCTGCTTTGCGGCGCGCTGGCGCGCGCGTCACGGTCATAGGCTTCACCTGGCCCGGGAAGGCCGCGGCCGACCCGGAAGACACCGTGGTGCTGGGTGCGATCGACGTGCGCACCGAAAGCGCTTCTGCCCTGCAAAAGCTCGCCTGGGTCGGCAAGGCAATGCTGTCGGGCCTTACCTTCGCGTCGGTCAAGCTGCGCGCGGTGTCCGACCGCGATGTCCAGGCCGCTCTCGAACGAGCCGGTCCGTTCGATGGCTATGTGTTGAATTCCGTGCAGTTCGCCGGCGCCTTCGAAAAGCTCTTCAAAGACAAGCCTTCGATCTTCGTCGCCCACAATGTCGAGCATCTTTCGGCGCGGGAGAACGCGGCTGCCGCCGGTAGTCTGTTCCAGCGCCTGCTGTTCAGCCGTGAGGCAAGGCTGCTAAAGATCGTGGAAGAGCGTCTCTGCCGCCGCGCGCGCTTTGTCTTCACGCTCGCCGAGGAAGACCGCGCGGCACTCGGCGTCGCCTCCGATGACCGCTCGGCGGCGTTGCCCCTGGTGACCGGCGCCAAAGCGCCAGGTCGGAATGGCCCGCGCCGGATCGACTGCGACGCCGCGTTGATCGGCACCTGGACCTGGCAGCCGAACCGCATCGGCCTCGACTGGTTTCTGGGAAAGGTGGTGCCGCATCTGCGTCCCGATTTCCGCATCCGCATTGCCGGCCACATACCGTCCGGTATCACCTCGACACATCCGGGCGTCGCGTTTGTCGGCCGTGTCCCTGATGCCACGTCCTTCGTGTCGGGTGCTGCCGTCATTCCGCTGATCAGCACCGCCGGCAGCGGCGTGCAGTTGAAGACCATCGAGACCTTCGAGCTCGGCCTGCCTTCGGTCGCCACCAGCCGCTCGCTGCGCGGCATCGAGCATCGCCCCGACAATTGCGTCGTCTCCGACGATCCGGCCGGTTTCGCCAGGGCCCTGGAGGCTGCGGCGACCGATATCAGGGACGTCGATGGCGGCGCCTTCCATCGCCAGCAGGTCAAGGCACTGGATGTCGCCATCCGGCATGGCTTGGAAAAACTCGGGGCCGTCAGGCAGGAGGTGTTTGCATGAACATGCACACCGCCCGCGCCGCCTTCGGGCTCGACAGGTTGAAGACGATCCTCGGCATTTCGGTGCTTGCCATCCGCTGGGACGATGCCGTCGCCCTGTTGAACCGGCTGATCGCCGAGCGGCGCTTCACCAAGGTCAGCTTCCTCAACGCCCACAATGCTAACATCGCCTGTTCGGACCCCGACTTCGCCGAGGCGCTCGACGATTTCCTCATCCTGCCGGACGGCATCGGCGTCGATCTCGCGGCAAAGCTTCTCTATGGCGCGCCGTTTCCGGACAATCTCAACGGCACCGATTTCGTGCCGGCCTTCCTGCAGGCCTCGACGCGGCCGCTGACCGTGGGGTTGCTCGGCGCGACGCGCGTCAACGCCGAGGCCGCGTCGGTCAAGCTGGCGGCCCTTGCCGTGCAGCACAATTTCGTGGTCATTCATGACGGCTATTTCTCCGCCGCGCAGGAGCCGGAGATCATCGGCCGGATCGCGGCGTTGCGGCCCGACATGCTGCTGGTCGCCATGGGCGTTCCGCGCCAGGAACTGTGGATCGCACGCCATATCGACGAACGCCACTGCACGATGCCGGTCGCGGTCGGCGCGCTGCTCGACTTCCTGAGCGGCTCGGTGCCGCGCGCGCCGCTATGGATGCGCCGCCTGCGCCTGGAATGGCTGTTCAGGCTGGCAGTCGAGCCGGCCCGGCTCTGGCGCCGCTACGTGGTCGGCAATCCAGTGTTCCTGTGGCGGGTCGTCAAGCAGAGATGGTCGCGTGGCGCGCAAACGGCCGGAGAGCGCCGTTGAACAAAAGGTTCGTTCCAGACACCCTTGCCGGCCCCGGCTTGCTGCCGAAGACGCCGACGGCGGCCGTGGTGACGGCGAGCTACGCGCCGGATTTCGAGCGCTGCCGCTTGTTGTGCGAGACGCTTGACCGGCATGTTTCCGGGGCCGCGCACCACTACATCCTGGTCGAACACCGCGATGTCGCGCTCTTCCGTCAGTTGGAGACCAGCCGGCGCACTGTTGTCGACGAGCGAGACCTGCTGCCGCGCTGGCTGCGCGCTTTCGACGACCCGCTCAGCCTGTTTCGCCGGCGCGTCTGGCTCAGCCTGAAAACGCAGCCGCTGCGCGGCTGGCACGTGCAGCAATTGCGCCGCATCGCCATCGCGGCGCATGCCAGGGAAGACGTTCTGGTCTTCTGCGATTCCGACGTCGCGTTCCTGAAGGCGTTCGACTGCTCGGTTTTCTGGCGTGACGGCAAAGTGCGGCTGTTCCGCCGCGACGGCGTGCTTGCCGATGGCGGTCACGACGAGCATCGCATCTGGTCGCGCAATGCGGGTTCCGCGCTCGGCATCGACTCGTCGCGGACGTCGGCTCACGACTATATCTCGACCCTGATCGCCTGGCGCCGCGACACCGTGCTTGCCATGTGCGGCCAGATCGAGAAGGCCCATGGCCGCGACTGGGTCGAAGTCGTCGGCTCGGCACGCAAATTCTCCGAATGCATGATCTATGGCCGCTATGTCGACGATCTGCTGGACGGCGGCGGGCACTTCCACGGTTCGGAGGAATTCTGCCGCGTCCACTGGACGGGCGAGGCGTTGTCGGACGATGAGTTCCGCCGCTTCGTTGCCGGCATGGCGCCGGAGCAGGTGGCGATCGGCATGCAATCCTTCATCGGCACCGATATCGGCCGCATCCGCCGCCTGATCGGATTGGCTGGCTGAATTTAGATCGCCTTCGCGGGCCTGCGCAGCGCCGAATAGGTCAGCAGCATCGAGGCGAGATAGAGCAGCAGGAAGACGATGTTGAGCGACAGCACCAGCGTCGACGTATCGGCGATGGTGGTCAGCACATAGGTCAAAAGCAGCGCCTTCAGCGCGGCGAGCAGGCCGAGATTGAGCGCCCGCACCGCTGTCTGGCCGCGCGCGAACAGAAGCTCCGCCTGGTATTCGACCAGATTGCGCAGCCCCGGAACGCAGATCGCCAACGCCACCAGCGGCGCGGCCTCGGAGACGTTTCTGCCGAGCGCGTTGGGGAAGAAATGCAGCACGATGCCGAGCGCCAGCAGCGCCAGCGTCGAAACCAGGAAGACACCGCCCTCGATGCCGCTCTTGACCGCCAGCCGCGACAAGAGGTCCGGCGCGCGCATCATGCGCTGCACCAGCATCATCGAGAAGGTGCGGATCGGGATCGCGGTCAGGTCGACCAGCCGCATGATGATGGCATAGATGCCGGCCAGATGCGGGCCGCCGATCGCCAGCACCAGCAGCTTGTCGAATTCCGACTGCAGGTAGAACAGCACTTCGGCGCCGGCGACGTAGATGGAATCGGCAAGCCGCCGCAGATACAGTTCGATGCGCAGCCGCAGTCTTTGGCGCGGATAGAACCAGCCGAAAGCCACAACCAGCGAGACGGCGTTGGCGCCGATATAGAACCACGACCATGCCCAGATGCTGTGCTGCGCCGAGACCATGAACAGCACCGCGCCAAGCGCCCGCAGCGCCGTTGCAAGGATTGCCAGTATGGCGGCGCGGCCGAACTTGCTCAGCCCGTTGTTGACGATCAGCGCTACCTCCACCGGCCGCCACAACAGCGCTTCGGCGAACACGATTGCCGAAAACACCGACAGCGGCACGGTGCCGGCGAAGAAGATCAGGTAGACGCCGAACGAGGCTGCGGCCAGGAGCGGCAGCGAGACGATGCCGAGCAGCAGGAAGCCGGCGGTGAAGGTGCCGATCAGATTGGGGCGGATGGTGGCGGTACGATAGAGTGCCGAGATGAAACCGAAGGCCAGGATCCGCGACAGCATCACGCCGGCCGCCGATGCGGTGGCGAACATGCCGAATTCGGAGATGGACAAAGTGTTGGCGAGCGCGATGAAATAGGCCAGCGAAAACACCAATCGCCCGCCGGCGCCGCTGATCGCCGAAAAATAGTCGCGCACCAGCCCCCGTCGCTCGGCCACGAAAGTGCCGATCCGGGCGAAACTACGCCTTTGCGGTATGCCGCGAGCTTCGGTCATATCTGGGGAAGCCATAGGCGGGAAAGCTTAACGTGCCGTTCTGGGGCCCGGATGCGCTGAAATTCCAGCGCTTGAGGTTATGAAAAGCTTACCCACTGGCCGGCCAAAATTAACCTTTTGTTTCCTATGCTTGTTTAGCGTGGTTTAACGAATAGCCGACCGCCGCTGCCCAGCGGCCAAAGAGTGAAGCTCCAAGAACATGGTCGACAGGGAAAACCGTGAGGACTGGAGGCGCGAGCGTTCCTTGCTGGCGCTCGGCCAGGCCATGCGCGGTGAGGATGACGCATCCCTGGTCTCGATAGGCGATCGCGCGGATTCGGCATGGCGCGAGGATGCCGCCACGCGCCACCGCCTTGCCCGCTCGCAGCGTGAGGCGCGGGCGAACCCAACGCAGTCCGCCGCCGGGGCAGGGCGGTTATCGCCGGACGAGCCGCCGGAAGCGGCTGCACGGGACGACACCTGGCGCTCACAGGCGGACGCCGACACCGGCGATCTGCCGCCGGCCAAGCCGTACTCAAGGCAGTCTTTTGAAGAATCTTCCCTCAGCACTCGCCCGGATGACACCTCTGGATCCCGCCGTCAGGGCGGAGCGGATGCATCCTCCGGCGATCGCGCAGACGATCAGCAGTGGAAGCCGCTGATCGATCCGATGCAGGTGGTGCGCGGCATTGCCAGGTCGAAATTGCTGATCATCACGACCACACTGATCGGTGCTGGGCTCGGCATCGCGATCGCGCTGTCGACGCCGAAGAAGTATGAATCGATGACCGAATTGGTCGTCGATCCGCGCGACCTGAAACTCTCGGACCGTGATCTCACCCAGATGGCGGTTGTTCCCGACGCGACACTCGTCAATGTCGAAAACCAGATCAGATTGCTGACCTCGGGCACGGTGCTGGGCAAGGTCGTCAACAAGCTCAATCTTGCCGACGACCCGGAGTTCAATGGCCAAGGCACGGGCGGTCTGGGTGTCATGTCACTGATCCGCTCGATCCTGTTGCGCCACGACGGACCGGGCGGTGGCGATGAACCGCGTCGCCTGTCGCTTGCCGTCGGCAATCTGGCCGAAAGCCTTTCGGTAGAGCGCGCGGGCAAGACCTCCACGATCGTGATCGGCGTCACCACGCAGAACGCCCAGAAATCGGCGCTGATCGCGGAAACGATGACGGATGTCTTTCTGCAGACCTCGGGTGAATTTCAATCCCTCACCGCCGGCCGGGCCAACAACGAATTGACGGCGAAACTTGAGGAGATGCGCAAAAGCGTCGAGACGGCCGAGCGCAAGGTCGAGGATTTCAGGGCCACGCACGACCTTGTCGACGCGCAGGGCCACCTGATCAGCGATGATCAAATGCTCAAGGTCAACGAGCAACTGTCCGTTGCTCGTGCCCGCACTGCGGAGCTGAACGCCCGCGCTGCCTCTGCCCGCTCGATCAATGTCAATTCGGTGCTCGGCGGTACGTTGCCGGAAGAAATCAATTCCAACACGATGAGCGATCTGCGCGCCCAATATGCCACGCTCAAGCAGGAGGCGGATCGAGCGGCGGTCCGGCTGGGTCCGCGTCATCCCGAACTCCAGGCGCTCAACGCGCAGATTGCCGGGGCGCGCGATCGCATTGCCGCGGAACTCAGCCGCATCGCCTCGTCGCTGCAGGTTGACCTGAAACGCTCGATCCAGGTCCAACAGGACTTGGCGTCGCAACTGGCGCAGATGAAGGTCCGTAGCGGCGACGTCAACAGCGACCTCGTTTCGATGCGCGAACTGGAGCGCGACGCCGCGGCCAAGCGCTCGGTCTATGAACAATATCTGCTGCGCGCCAAGGAAATTGGCGAGCAGAAGGGTATCAATACCGCCAATATGACCGTCATCTCGCCGCCCTCCGTTCCGCTTGAGCCGAACGGTCCATCGCGGGTCGTGATGGCGCTTGCCGGCCTGTTCCTGGGCTTTGCCTCCGGAATTGGCCTCGGCGCCATGCGTGGCGCCTATGAAAGCTTGCGTGAGACAGCGACATCGCGTTCGCGCCGCGACCGCAAGGCGCCTGTGGAAGAGCAGGCATTCCGGGCAGCGCCGCCGCCCGCGCCACCAATTCCGGCAGCGCCGGTGCCGCCGGCGCCACCCCCGCCGCCTGTACCGCCGCCGCCCTTGGTACAGGCCGAAGCTGCCCCCGCCGAACGGCCTGGGCGCATCGCCGGGCTGATGGCGAGACTGCGCAACGCCGTATCCCGCAAGCCATCCACCGAGGCGGACGATAACAGTGAATTCACAGCCTTCGGCGGCAATGTGCGGCCGGCGGATGCTGTCGCGCCCTCCGGTTTCCCGAACCCGGAGTCCTCCTTCATGCCGCGGTCGTCGGACTATGCGCGGCCGCATTTCCCGCCAGGCTTCGATGCCACCTATTCCCAGCCGATGGGGCCGCCGTCGCGGTCGCCGATAATGCCGCTGCAGCCGCTCTATCCGCCGCCGCCATCCTATCCCTCTGCACAGCAGGCGGGCTATCCGCCGCCTTGGCAGGCGCCGCCGGCAGGCAGCCCCTACGCCCAGGGCACCGCGCCCTATGCCGGGCATATGCCGTACCCGCCGCAGCCCGCGCCGCCGCAGTCACCGGCCTATTCAACCCAGCCGCCGGCCGAGCCTTCGCAGGTTGAGGAAACCGCCGAACAGGCGCCGATCGAGGAAATCCGCGCCAGCCTGCGCGATTTCCGCGAGGCGGTGCGCGAACTCACCGAGAGCCGCGCCCGCCGCCGCTACTTCTGAGCCACAAGATACGTCGACGAGGCCGAACAAAACCATCCTGGTTTTCGCGTAAACGGCATGGGACGGCGCTTTGACGGGATTGCGTGCCGGAATTTTCGTGACAATGCCGCGCTGCATGTTGCCGGCGCCAGGACATTGCGGTCTCGAAAGCGGCGTCGGGCGAAACAGGGTTGAGGATGGTTCATGGCCGAAGTGATTGACGGAAAGAGCGTTGCCGAGGATGTGGTGCGGAAGGTCAAGGCGCTGACCGCCGAGCTGGTCGCCAAGGGCAAGGCCAAGCCCGGTCTCGCCGTGGTCATCGTCGGCGAGGATCCGGCGAGCCAGGTCTATGTCGCGTCCAAGTCGCGCACGGCCAAGGAATGCGGCTTTCATTCGCTCCAGCACACGCTGCCGGCCGAAACTTCCCAAGAGGCGCTGCTCAAGATCATCGGCGACCTCAACGCTGACCCCGCCATCAACGGCATCCTGGTGCAGCTGCCGCTGCCTGCCCATATCGATGCCGGCAAGATCATCCAGACGATCGCGCCGGAGAAGGATGTCGACGGCTTCCATTTCATCAATGTCGGCAAGCTCGGCACGGGCGAACTCGACACCGCCTTCGTTCCCTGCACGCCAGCCGGCTCGATGCTCCTGATCGAGCGCGTGCGCGGCAAGGACCTGTCCGGCCTCAACGCCGTCGTCGTCGGCCGCTCCAACATCGTCGGCAAGCCGATGGCCAATCTGCTGCTGGCCGCCAACTGCACCGTCACCATCGCCCACAGCCGCACCAAGGACCTGCCGGCGCTTGCCCGCACCGCCGACATTCTTGTCGCCGCTGTCGGCCGGCCGGAAATGATCAAGGGGGATTGGGTGAAGCCCGGCGCCACCGTCATTGACGTCGGCATCAACCGCATTCCGGCGCCCGAGAAGGGCGAGGGCAAGTCGCGCCTCGTCGGCGATGTCGCCTATGCCGAGGCGGCCAAGGCAGCCGGCGCCATCACGCCGGTGCCCGGCGGTGTCGGGCCGATGACCATTGCCATGCTGATGGCCAATACGTTAGCTTCTGCCTACCTTGCGGCCGGATTGAAGCGGCCCTCCTTCTGAGCCCGGGTTGACCCTGAAAGCGCCAGTTTTGCCGAACCCCACCATTTCCCCGGAACGGCCGGTCGTGACTGATCCCGTTCAAGGTGGCCGGCAGTTCGCCTTTCTGCTGGTCGACAAGTTTTCCATGTTCTCGCTGGCCGCCGCGATCGACACGTTCCGTTCGGCGAACCGCCTGCTCGGCCGCGATTTCTATGGCTGGACGACGGTGTCGGCCGATGGCGATCCGGTGATGGCGTCCAATGGCCTGCCGCTCAAGATCGACTACAGCGTCGCCGACCTGCCGCCTGTCGACATTCTCTTCGTCTCGGTCGGCCTGACGACCGAATTTCCCGGCAAGAGCAAGGTTCTGGCGGCCCTGCGCAGCTGGGGCCGCCGCGGCAACGCGCTTGGCGCGCTGTCGGTCGGGTCCTATCTGCTGGCCGAGGCCGGCCAGCTCGACGGTTACCGCTGCACCATCCATTGGGAAAATCGTGCCGGCTTCATGGAGCGCTTCCCCGACATCAACTGCACCGGAAATGTCTTCGAGATCGACCGCAAGCGCTACACCTGCGCCGGCGGCACCACCTCGATCGACCTGATGCTGGAGATCGTGCGCGGCGATTTTGGCTCGAACCTTGCCAATGGCGTCGCCAACCAGTTCCAGCATGAGCGCATTCGCTCGGCCGGAGACCGCCAGCGCGTCGGGCCGGAACGCGACCTGACCGGCAAGTCGGAGAAGCTGAGGCGCATCGTCGAACTGATGGCCGATCATCTCGACGAACCGCTCTCGGCGGTGCAACTCGCCAAGTCGGCCGGTCTTTCGGTGCGCCAGGTGGAGCGCCTGTTCCTGCGCCACCTCAATGTCACGCCGGGCCGCTACTACATGCGGCTGCGGCTGGAGCGGGCGCGCGAATTGCTGCGCCAGACCAATATGCCGATCCTCGACGTGGCGATCGCGACCGGCTTCACTTCGCATTCCTATTTCGCCCAGAGCTATCGGCTGCAGTTCGGCAGGCCTCCCTCGGAAGAGCGCCGCACCACCTACTGAGCCGCTTGGAAGCAGCGCAAACGCCCCCACCTTTTCGCCGGGTTGAAACCCGCGATAGGCCAAGCAATGCTGTCCGCCGGCAGGGCCGTCGGCGGCATCGAAGCACTGATGTCGATGGCGATGCTAGTCCAGCCTGGTGTTGGAGGGCATCAGGCGAATGCGGGCAGATACGGGCATTAGGGGACAATGGCCTTGACGAGCAAGCGCGACCGTCGCCTTCGCGACTGGAAGGAAATTGCCGCGTTCTTCGGACGTGACGAGCGCACGGTGCGGCGCTGGGAGCAACAGCGCGGGCTGCCTGTGCACCGCATTTCCGGCGGCGCCAGGAGCCTGGTGTTTGCCTATACGGACGAGTTCGAAACGTGGCTGCGTGGCGGTGAGCCGATCGCATCCGATGACGCCGAGCACCTGGTCGAGGAACCGGTCGCGCCGCCCTTGGCTGCGATTGCGCAGATGACGGCCCCAGCCGCTTCTGCCGGATTTTCGAAATGGCCCCAAATCTCGCTGCTCGCTTTTGGTGCGGCTGGATTGGTGTTGCTCGCGGTCGCCGGCACGCTGGCCATGCAACATGTCGATCCATCCCCGGCACGGATCATCTACCGCCCGGATTCCCGGGTCCAGGATCTCTACCTCGACGCCGTCTATCATCTCGGCACCCGACAGGCCGATGGCTTCACCCATGCGATCCAGCTGCTGACCGAGGTGACGACGCTCGACCCGAATTATGCCGATGCCTATGTCAAACTGGCCGAGGCCTACAACACGATCAGCCAGTTCACGCTGATGCCGGCCAACGAGGCCTATCCACGCGCCGTCGCCGCCGCCGAACGAGCGATCGCGCTCGACCCCGACAATGCCGGCGCCTATGCCGCCCTTGCCTTCACCACCTTCTACTGGACGAAGGATTTCCAGCGATCGAGGGAGTTGTTCGAGCGTGCCATCCGGCTCGATCCGAATGCCGCGCAGACCCACCATTGGTACGCTCTGACCCTTATGGTGACAGGCGAGACCGCCACCCCCTTGTCCGAGATCGGCAAGGCCCAGGCGCTGAACCCGGAATCGCGCGCCATCATCGCCAACAAGGCGCTCATCCTGTTTTATGCCGGCCGGGTCGATGATGCCGTGATGATCCTGCAGCAGCTGGCCAAGGCCGAACCGAATTTACGGTCTCCGCCCGAATATCTGGCCACCATCTATCTCGATCAGGGCCGCTTCACCGATTTCCTGCGCGAATACCGGCGCGCCGCCGGGATCGCCAACAACAGCGCACGCCTGGCCATTGCCGACGCCGCCGAGAAAGGCTTGCGCGAGGCCGGCGGCGAGGGACTGTTGTCGGCCATGTATGGCGAGCAGATCCGCCAGTATGAAAGGAACCTGGAGCCCGCCTACAAGGTGGCGTGCACGGCGGCGATGCTGGGGCGCAACGACGAGGCGATCCGCTACCTCGAAGAGGCGATGCGGCGCAAGGAGGACGATATGCTGGGCATCCGCATCGAGCCAGCCTTCAAGGGGTTGCGGGCCGATGCCCGATATCGCGCCATCGTCGAGCATGAGGGCTTCAGGCCGGCCCCGCCGGTTGGCGCCTGAGCCACATGGCTGCGTCCGGGCTTGTGTCCCGACACGCGCTCAAATAGTTTTGGGTCGCAGGCGGGGCGGCTACTCAGGAGATTTTGATGGTGGGATTGTCACGGAGCATCGCTGCGGCGATCCTCCTTTTGTCGATGACGACGTTCGGCTTTGCCGCAAACAAGGTCATCATCATTCTCGACGCTTCCGGCTCGATGTGGGCGCAGATCGACGGAAAGCCCAAGCTCGAAATCGCCAGGGAATCGCTGAGGACCGTGCTTCAATCGGTTCCCGCCGACGATGAGATCGGCTTCATGGCCTACGGCCACCGCGAAAAAGGCAGCTGCGAGGACATTCAGCTGATCGTGCCGCCCCAGGCGGGCTCGGCAAGCGCCATCACGGATGCCGCCGACAGTCTGAAATTCCTCGGCAAGACGCCGTTGACGGCGGCCGTCAAGCAGGCGGCCGAAGCGCTGAAATACACCGAGGACAAGGCAACCGTCGTCCTCATCACCGATGGGCTCGAGACCTGCGGCGGCGACCCGTGCGCGCTGGGCAAGGAACTCGAGGCATCCGGCGTCGACTTCACCGCCGACGTCGTCGGCTTTGGATTGACGGCCGACGAGGGCAAGCAGATCGCGTGCCTGGCTGAAAACACCGGCGGCAAGTACATCCAGGCCTCCGACGAGAAGGCGCTGCAGGAAGCGCTGGTCGAAACCGTCGCTGCACCGGCACCAGCTCCGGCCCCGGCTCCCGAACCAGCCCCGGCTCCCGCGCCTGCACCGAAAGCGGCCGAGGTCGACTACAACCTCATTCCCCAGGCATTCTTGAAAGAGGGCGGCGAGGTACCGAAGATCGACGTCTACTATGAAGTCTTTCCGGACGATGCCAAGGGTGTCGGTGGAGACCATGTCAACGACGGCTACAACGCTGTCAAATTCCACGTTCCCGCTGGCAACTATATCGTCGTCGCCTCGAGTGGTGCCGCCAAGGCGCAGCAGAAGGTCACGCTGACGGCGGACAAGGCAACCGAACTCGCACTCAATTTGAACGCCGCCGAACTCTCGATCCATGCCCGACCGGCGCCGGGGGCCGAAGTCGACCGCAATGCGCAGATCAGCATCGCCTATCCCGGCGGCACCTCGGACAGCAACTACGGCGAGGTCAAGTACGTCGTTCCGGCCGGCGAGACCAAGGTCACCGTGAAGCTTGGAGCCGGCGAGGCAAGCGAGACCATGCAGCTTGCCGCCGGCCAGGTCGTCGACAAGGACATCATCGTCGGCGTCGGCAAGGCCAAGGCCAACGCCTTCTACACCCAGGGCGGCGAGAAGGCCGAAACCGATGTGGGTTGGAAAGTGTACAAGGCCGCCAAGAAGCTCGACGGCACCCGAGATCAGGTGACCTACGCCTACGGCCCCGACAGCCAGTTCGATCTGCCTCCGGGCGACTATGTGATGGGCGTCGATGTGCAGGCCGTGTCCACGGAACAGCCTTTCAGCGTGACGGTCGGGCAGATGACCGATGTCAACGTGACGCTGAACGCGGGCGTGCTGGCTGTCGACGCGCCGGGCGCGGACGGCTTCAAGATCTTCGAGGCCAAGAAGAACATCCAGGGCGAGCGCAAGCAGGTCACCTACGCCTACGGGGAAAAGATGCAGACCACGCTGGCGGCGGGCGACTACGTGCTCGTGACCAATTTCACCACCGACAAGGCCGACAAGGAAACGCCTTTCACGGTCAAGGCCGGCGAGCGGAGCGAGCTCAAGGTAGAGTAGCTCCAGCAGGACACGCAAAAAGGGCGGCTCAAGGCCGCCCTTTTTATTTGACCAGAAAACTCAGGCCGTCCCGAAAGCGCTGGCGCCATGGTCGGCGCGGCCCACCAGCTGCCGGAAGCCGGCGAAAAGCTCGCGGCCGAAGCCGAATTCGTTGCCGATGAGATCGGCTTCGGCGGTGCGGCGCAGCGCGAATTCGGTTCCCGGCACCAGCACCTCCAGCGTTCCTGCATCGGCGTCGAGGCGGATGATGTCGCCGTCATGGATCCTGGCGATCGGTCCGTCCTCGACCGCCTCCGGCGTCACATGGATCGCCGCCGGCACCTTGCCGGAGGCGCCGGACATGCGTCCGTCGGTGACCAGTGCGACGCGCTGGCCGCGGTCCTGCAGGATGCCGAGCACGGTGGTCAGCTTGTGCAATTCCGGCATGCCGTTGGCCTTGGGGCCCTGGAAGCGGATGACGGCGATGAAATCACCGGTCAGTGTGCCCGCCTTGAACGCCTCGTTCAGGCCCTGCTGGCTGTCGAACACCTTGGCCGGCGCCTCGATGATGCGCCGTTCCGGCTTGACGGCGGACGTCTTGATGACGGCGTGGCCGAGATTGCCGGCCAGCACCTTCAGGCCGCCTGTCGGCTGGAAGGCCTTGTGGAACGGCGCCAGCACCTTTTCGTCGCCGCTGGCCTGCGGCGAGGCCTCGCGCACCACGGAGCCATCGGCGCCGAGCTTGGCCTCAACCGCATAGGGGCGCAAGCCTTCACCCCACACCGTCTGCACGTCCTCGTGCAGGACGCCCTCGTCGAGCAGTTCGCGGATCAGGAAGCCGAGCCCCCCGGCGGCATGGAAATGGTTCACATCGGCAAGCCCGTTCGGATAGACGCGGGCCAGGAGCGGCACAGCTTCCGAGAGGTCGGAAATGTCCTGCCAGGTCAGCGCGATGCCGGCTGCCGCCGCCATGGCGATCAGGTGGATGGTGTGGTTGGTAGAGCCGCCGGTGGCATGCAGGCCAACGACGCCGTTGACGATCGAACGCTCGTCGATCATCCGCCCGACCGGCGTATAGGCATTGCCGAGCGCGGTGATGGCGAGTGCGCGTTTCGTCGCTTCGCGGGTCAGGGCCTCACGCAGCGGCGTGCCGGGATTGACGAAGGAGGCGCCCGGCGTGTGCAGGCCCATGATTTCCATCAGCATCTGGTTGGAGTTCGCGGTGCCGTAGAAGGTGCAGGTGCCCGGCCCATGGTAGGATTTGGACTCGGCTTCCAGCAATTCGGCGCGCCCCGCCTTGCCCTCGGCATAGAGCTGGCGGACCTTGGCCTTCTCGTCGTTGGGCAGGCCGGTCGTCATCGGTCCGGCCGGAATGAACACCGCCGGCAGATGGCCGAAGGTGAGTGCCGCGATCACCAGTCCCGGTACGATCTTGTCGCAAACGCCGAGAAAAACGGCGGCGTCGAACATGTTATGCGACAGGCCGATCGCCGCCGACATGGCGATCACGTCGCGCGAAAACAGCGACAGCTCCATGCCGGGCTGGCCCTGCGTGACGCCGTCGCACATCGCCGGCACGCCACCGGCCACCTGGGCGATGCCGCCGGCCTCGCGCGCGGCTTCCTTGATCAGGGCAGGGTAGGTCTCGAAGGGCTGATGCGCCGACAGCATGTCGTTGTAGGAGGTGATGATGCCGAGATTGGGCACCTTGTCGCCGCCGAGCGCCAGCTTTTCCGAGGGGCTGCACACCGCAAAGCCGTGCGCGAGGTTGCCGCAGGACAGCACCGACCGGTTGGCGGTCTGGTTCGACGCTTCGGCGATACGGCCGAGATAGCGCTCGCGGCCCACCTTCGAACGTTGGCGGATGCGTTCCGTGATGGCTTCGATGTCGCGTCTTGCGGTCATGGCGGTCGGTCCTTTCAAGCGAGGTCCCGGAAACATCCTCCCGCCGTTGCCGGGACCACTAAACATAAAATCAAGGCGCCCAGAAAACCTCTACGGGCCTGGGAGCGGCGTCGAGCACGGCACGGATCGGCTTTCGCGGGCCGGTCGCGACCGCGCCGTCGAAGGCGGTGCGCTTGTCCTCTCCCTCTATGTGCAGCGCGATGAAGCCTGCATCGATGATGCGCGCCAGCGTCAGGGTCAGCCGCGGCTCGCCCGCACTGGCCGCGTGAACCGGCAGGATGATCCTGTCCGAGGCCGGATCGAGCAGCTTGGCCAGATCGTCGGCGTCGGGAAAGAACGAGGCGGTGTGGCCGTCCGGCCCCATGCCGAGCACCACGACATCGAGCGGCCAGGGCAGGGAGCGCAGTGCGGCATCGTCCGATGCCGCCGCATCCTCGATGCCTGACGCCTCATGGTAGAGCGGCACGAAGCGCGCGGCTTTGGCCGCATTCTGCAAGAGATTGGCGGCCACCAGCCCGGCATTGGAGCGCGGCGAGGAGGCCGGCACGAAACGCTCGTCGACCAGCGTCACGATCACCTTGTCCCAGGCGATCGGCGCCGTTGAGAGGGCAGCGAAGAATTTTGCCGGCGTGGTGCCGCCGGAGACGGCGAGCACCGCCGTGCCGCGCTCGGCGATCGCCTTCACCAGGCGATCGGCCACGCGGCCGGCCAGCGCCGCGGCCAGTTGCGGCCGGTCGGGGAAAGCGTTCCAGTTGTAGCTGGCGCCGTTCAATTGCTCTCGTGCCATGTCCGCCCGTCACGTTCGATCAGTGCTATCGAGGCCGACGGCCCCCAAGTGCCCGCCGTATAGCCCTGTGCTTCCTGCTTGGCGCCTTCCCAGGCATTCTGGATCGGGTCGATCCATTTCCACGCCGCCTCGACCTCGTCGCGGCGCATGAACAGCGTCTGGTTGCCGCGGATGACGTCCATGATCAGCCGTTCATAGGCGTCCGGCGCGCGGCCGTCGAAGGATTGCGCGAAGCTCATGTCAAGCGAGATCTGGCGCAGCCGCATGCCGCCCGGACCTGGATCCTTGATCATGATGAACTGCTTGACGCCTTCGTCGGGCTGCAGCCGGATGACCAGCTGGTTGGCGAAGATCGGCCCGGCGCTGTCGCCGAAGATCGAATGCGGGATCGGCTTGAACTCGATGACGATTTCCGAAACCCGGGTCGCCAGCCGCTTGCCGGTCCTGAGGTAGAACGGCACGCCCGCCCAGCGCCAGGTGCCGATCTCGGCCTTGATGGCGACGAAGGTCTCGGTGTTGCTGTCCTTGCCGAGCTCCTCGACATAGCCTTTGACCGGCCCGCCGGCGGAGGCGCCGGCGCGGTACTGGCCGCGCACTGTGTGCTTCGGCGCTTCGTTGCCGTTGATGCGTTTCAGCGCCCGCAGCACTTTCAGCTTCTCGTCGCGCACGGCGTCGGCGTCCATCGACGACGGCGCCTCCATGGCGACGAGGCAGAGCAGCTGCAGCATGTGGTTCTGCACCATGTCGCGCAGCGCGCCGGCCTTGTCGTAGTAGGTGACGCGGTCTTCCAGGCCGACGGTCTCGGCGACCGTGATCTGTACGTGGTCGATATGGGCGGAGTTCCAGAGCGGCTCATAGAGCGCATTGGCAAAGCGCAGCGCCATCAGGTTCTGCACCGTCTCCTTGCCGAGATAGTGGTCGATGCGGAAGATCTGGCTTTCGTGGAAGTCGTCGCCGACCAGATCGTTGAGCGCCCGCGCCGAGGCAAGGTCGCGACCGATCGGCTTCTCCAGCACGATGCGCGAGTTCGGCGTGATCAGCTTGTGTTCTTTGAGCTTGTGCGAGATATCGCCGAACAGCGCCGGCGCCACCGCCAGGTAGAAGGCGCGGATGTTCTCGCTCTCGCCGATCGCCTTCTTCAACTTGTCGAAGCCGGCGCCGCTCGTCGCATCGGCCGAGACATAGGAAAGCCGCGCCAGGAAGGTTTTCAGCTCCTTGGCGTCGATGTCGGCCGGCTTGACGTGATCGGAGATCGCCTGGCTGGCGAAGGCCCGGAATTCCTCGTCGCTCATTTTCGAGCGCGATGTGCCGATGATGCGCGTCGGCTCGGAGAATTGATGGTCGCGCTGGCGATAATAGAGCGACGGCAGAAGCTTGCGTTCCGACAGGTCGCCGGTGCCGCCGAAAATGATGAAGTCGAAAGGGTCGACGGGAATGATCTGGCTGGTCATGGTCTGTCCGCTTTGACGCCGGTCGCGAGTACGCGGCTGATATATTCTAATCGATTTAAATTTTCCAGTGCCATGGTGTCACATCGAGGACCAATCGCTGGATATTGATTGGGTCCACATGTGCGCTTGACACTGGCGCTTGCCGGAGGCTTGTCGGTGAACGAAGACTCCGGAAGCTTTCGCAGGTGCAGCATAGAACGTGAATGTGACGAAAGCTAAGGGAGAAATTGTCTGTCGCGGCATGGGCCATGGCGGTCCGCCGCCTGATTCCGGAAGATATCGATGAGCGGGAAAAGCATGCGTCTGGAAAACAAGGTCGCCATCATCACCGGCGCGGCATCGGGCTTCGGTGAAGGCATGGCCAAGCGTTTTGCCGAAGAGGGCGCCAAGGTCGTTGTCGCCGATCTCAACGCCAAGGGGGCGGAGCGCGTTGCCGGCGAGATCGGCGAGGCGGCGATCTGGACGCAGACAGATGTCTCGCTGCGCTCCGAATTCGACGAGATGGTCTATGCCGCCAAAAGCGCCTTCGGCCGCATCGACATCATGGTCAACAATGCCGGCTACACCCACCGCAACGGCGACATGCTCAAGGTCGACGAAGAGACTTTCGACCTGATCACCGCCGTCAACATGAAGGCGATCTATCACGCGGCCCTTGCCGTGGTGCCGATCATGGAGCGGCAAGGCGGCGGCGTCATCCTGACCACGGCCTCCACCGCGGGGCTCAGGCCACGGCCCGGCCTCACCTGGTACAATGCCTCGAAAGGTTGGGCGATCACCGCCACCAAGTCGATGGCGGTCGAGCTCGCGCCCAAGAACATCCGCGTCAACTGCCTCTGCCCGGTCGCCGGCGAAACCGGCATGCTGGAGAAATTCATGGGCGCTGATACGCCTCAGATTCGCGAGACATTCCGCGCCTCGATCCCGCTCGGCCGGCTTTCGACCCCGCTCGACATCGCCAATGCCGCACTCTGGCTGGCTTCGGATGAAGCCGCCTTCATCACCGGCGTGGCGCTGGAGGTCGATGGCGGCCGCTGCATCTGAAGCGCATCAGAGAGGCATCAGCCGCCGGCCTTGATGTAGCTCTTGTAGATCCAGCCGGTCTTGCCGTTGTAGACGATTTGGCACCATTGCTTGCAGTTCATCACCTGCACCGACGTCCTTGCCGGCACGGTGCCGATGGCGGCTGCGTTCTTCTTCGGGCCGCTGCGCATGGTCACTGCCCTCAGGATGCGCCCATTGCCGGCCGCCGCCACTTTGCGATGCTTGGCCTTGGCGTTGCTGCCATCGTCATCGCTCGCCGCCGGCTGCTGCTCGGGTGCTTGCGGCTGCACTTGCGGGATGGCGGCGGTCTTCGCTCCATCAGGACTGCTGCCTGCCGCCGGTGCCGGCGCGGCAACCTTGGCAAGTTCGGCAGTAGCGTCCGTATCGGTCGCCGATTGTGCGAATGCCGCGGCGGTGGCCGGTTTGTCCGGCGCCGGTTCAGCCTGGTCAGGGGTGGCCGCCTGATCGGATGCCGCCGAAGCGGGCTTCGGCTGGGCCTCGGTCCAACGGGGGTTATTGGCGGCAAGCGCTTGTATGTTGGCTTTCACCGCCGCCACGGTCGTCGGTGAGACCTGGTCGGACTTGCGGGCGGGCTGCGGCACGGTCGCCGCGGCCACAGTGGTTCCGGCAGGCACGATCTTCGTCGTTTTCACCGGAATGGTCGGAATGCTCTGTTCCTGGCTGGCGGCTGCTTGCCGCTCGCTTGTTGGCAATGCCAGCCAGAGCGCCACCGCGGCCACGCCGAGCAGCGCGGCGGTGCCGACCGCTGCAATCACCAGATGCGAGTTCGAACGGACTTCCTGCCAGAAGGACGGCCGCATGTCGTATCCAAACTGCATGGCAAAGCGCCGACGTTCCGGAACACCGAAACTGAAGGGCTCTCTCACTCTCGCCACCTCCATAAGCGGGCCAATGTTCTTTCGATCGTTGCCGGAAGTCCGGCGTCTGATCGGCATCGGTCCCAAAAATCAACACGGGCAAGCCCGCAGCAATCCCCGAATAGTCGCCCAGAAGCGCGAACCTTTCGCCCCTGATTGTGGCATCAGTACGCCATTATAGCGGATTCTGCGCCTTTACCGGCATTTCCGCAATGTGCCGCCAGGGCAATGAATATTACAATATTACATCAGATCGTGATGGCGATTGGATCCAGCACGAGGCGCGTCGCGTCGAAACAGGTCATGCGACTCACTTTCTGGCCCGTATAGTTCCCCTAACCGGGGGCATTTTTGCCCCGATATGCCCTAGATCCGGTCGCGCAGCGCGAACCAGTTGAGCGCCAGGAAAAGCAGCGGCGTGCGGAAACGCCGGCCGCCGGGAAATGGCGGAATTTTCAAGTCCTCGATCAGTTTCAGCCGGTCGCGATTGCCGGCAACGGTCTCTGCATAGAGCTTGCCGAAGAAGTTCGACAGCATGACGCCGTGGCCGGAATAGCCGCCGGCCGAGATCACATTCGGCATCACTTCGCGCACGAACGGCTTCCTCGGCACAGTGATGCCGACATAGCCGCCCCAGCCATGGGTGATCTCGATATCTTTCAGCGCCGGATAGAGCTCCACGATCTGGCGGCGGATATGGATGTGGATGTCCTTGGGGTCGTTGACGCCATAGACCTCGCGTCCGCCGAACAGCAGCCGGCCGTCCCTCGATTTGCGGAAATAACGCACCACGAAGCGGGAATCATCGACCGACTCGCCGCCGGGCAGCACGTTCGAATCCGTCCCCAAAGGTACGGTCGCACCGATGAAGGAGCCGATCGGCATGATGTGCGCGGCACTCACCGGTTCGAGCGTGCCGCCATAGGCGTTGACCGCGATCAGGCATTTCTGCGCGGTCACGGTGCCTCTTGGCGTGGAAACCCTGACCTTGCCGCCAGTGGAAACGATGCCCGTCGATGGCGTACCTTCGAACAGCTGCGCGCCGGCCTGGGCCGCCACCCGCGCCGTGCCGATCACCAGCTTCATCGGATGGATATGGCCGGTGCCGGTGTCGCGCGTGCCGCCGAAATAGGCGGTCGAGCCCAGCCGCTCTGCGGTCTCCTTCGCATCCATGAACGAGATGTGCGGATAGGAGAAACGGCTGGCCATGATCTCGGCATGCGCCTTGTAGTCGTCGACATAGCGCGGCTTGTGCGCCACCGAGAGCTGGCCCGGCATGTAGTCGATATCGATCTGGTTGGCGGCGGCGAATTCGATGAGATGCGCCTTCGCCTCCTCGGCAAGATCGAACAGCGCCCTGGCGCGCGACAGCCCGTATTCGGCCTCCAGGTCCTCGGCCCAGGCGCGCTGGCCGGTGCCGAGCTGGCCGCCATTGCGGCCCGATGCGCCGTCACCGAAACGGTATGCTTCGATCAAAACGACATTGGTTCCCGCCTTGGCGAGATGCGTTGCGGCCGACAGACCGGTAAAGCCGCCGCCGATGATGACAACGTCGCAGGTTCGGTCGCCATCCAGCGCCGGATATTCTGGTCTAGGCCCCGCCGTGTCTTCATACCACGAGCGGCCGGGGGAAATGGGGGATTGATAGGGCATGGTGCTCATAGGGGAGTAGGGGAGTAGGGGAGTAGGGGAGTAGGGGAGTAGGGGAGTAGGGGAGTAGGGCAGTAGGGCAGTAGGGCAGTAGGGCAGTAGGTAGGACTATTCAGGAGACAATTTCCGGATGAGAAGTCGCCAGAGGGTTCCGACGCTCTCACTCCGGCTCATCAGTGGTTCGGCTGCCTCATGAGAGGCGATTCCGACGCGCTGCGCGATCAGCAGATGAGTCTCCAACTCTTTGAGAGATCCCTGCACGATCCTGAGAAATTGCTGATAAGAGGCTCGGCTTTCTCGCCCGTAACCCTCGGCAATGTTGGCGGGAACGGAGGTGGCTGCACGACGTACCTGAGCCGTCAGCCCGTAGCGCTCATCCTTTGGCCAGGCTCTGGTTGTTTCGTAGATCGAAACCGCCAGATCCATAGCTTGCTGCCAGACAATCAAATCTCTGTACGATTCAATCTTGGCCGCCATCCTCGCCCTACTGCCCTACTGCCTTACTCCCTTATTCCCCTAAACATTCAGCAACAAATACTCCCGCTCCCACGGGCTGATCACTTCCATGAAGGTCTCGAATTCCGCCCGCTTGATCGCCGCATAGGTGGCGGCGAACGACTTGCCCAGCAGCGCGCAGAGTTCCTCGTCGCCCTCGAACAGGTCGACGGCCTCGAGCAGGCTGCGCGGCAGGTCGATCTCGTGGGCATTGGCGGTGGTCAGCACTGGCGGCTCGGCCTTGATCTTCCTGGTGATGCCGATCAGCCCGCAGGCAAGCGAAGCCGCCAGCGCGAGATAGGGATTGGCGTCGGAGGACGGAATGCGGTTTTCGACGCGCCGCGCCGCCGGATCCGAACGCGGCACGCGGAACGCCGTGGTGCGGTTGTCATAGCCCCATTTGTTGTTGACCGGAGCCGAGGCCGCCTGTGTCAGCCGGCGGTAGGAATTGACATAGGGCGCAAACATCACCAGCGCATTCGGCACGTGCTTTTGCATGCCGCCGATGAAATGGAAGAACGCCTCGGTCTCCGAGCCGTCCTCGGCCGAGAAGATATTCTTGCCGGTCTTCTTGTCGATGATCGACTGGTGGATATGCATGGCCGAACCCGGCTGGCCCTGGATCGGCTTGGCCATGAAGGTGGCGTAGATTTCGTGTTTCAGCGCCGCCTCGCGGATGGTGCGCTTGAACATGAACACCTGGTCGGCAAGCTCGATCGGGTCGCCGTGGCGCAGATTGATCTCGAGCTGGCCGGCGCCCTCTTCATGGATGAGCGTGTCGATCTCCAGGCCCTGGCTTTCGGAGAAATGGTAGATGTCGTCGATCAGTTCGTCGAACTCGTTGACGCCGGCGATCGAATAGCCGGCGCCGCCGCCGATCGCGCGGCCCGAGCGGCCGACGGGCGGGGTAAGCGGATAGTCCGGGTCCGGATTCTTGCGCACCAGGTAGAATTCGATCTCGGGCGCCACCACCGGCTTCAGCCCGAGCTTGTCATAGGCGGCAAGCACGCGCTTCAACACATTGCGCGGCGTGAATTCGACCGAGCGTCCGTCCTGGTGGACGAGGTCGCAGATGACGGCGGCCGTCGGGTCTTCTTCCCAGGGCACTACTGTCAGCGTCGACAGGTCCGGCATCAGCTTGAGGTCGCCGTCGTCTTCCGGATAGTGGAAGCCGTTGCCGTCTTCGGGATAGCCGCCGGAAATCGTCGTCATGAAGACAGCCGAAGGCAGCGCCAGCGAGGTGTTGGAGGTGAATTTCTTCGACGGCATCATCTTGCCGCGCGCCACGCCCGCCTGATCGGGCGTGATGCATTCAATGTCCTCGATGCCGCGCCATTCCAGCCAGTCGCTGACTTCCTTCCAGTTCTTCACACCACGCAGGTTTTTCACGAAGGCAGGCGTACGCGCCCGTCCTCCGCGGCTCGACGGACGGACTTCCTTTTTTGCAGGCGGCATCATTCACCAGATTGGGTTGCGGATTTCCGAGTATAGCCGTGCCCCACTGTGGAAGGGAAGGGAGGCGCTGCCGGCATTCCCCGTTCCGGTTGAAAATCACGCCGGCCGGCTTAGGTTCGGGCGGCTCGCAACACGGAAGGCATCGATGCGAAACAACAACGAACTGACGACCATTGGCTTCGACGCCGACGACACGCTTTGGCAGAACGAACAGTTCTTCCGCATGACGGAGAAGCGTTTTGCCGCCATGCTTGCCGATCATGGCGAGGAGCAACAGATTTCGGCGCGATTGCTCGAGGCCGAACGGCGCAACCTTGCCGTCTACGGCTTCGGCATCAAGGGGTTCACCCTGTCGATGATCGAAACGGCGATCGAGGTCACCGACGGGCGCGTACCGGCTTCGGTCATAGCGGAGATCCTCGAGGCCGGCCGCGAAATGCTGGGCCACCCGATCGAGGTCTTGCCGCATGTGCGCGAGACGGTGGAGAAACTTGCCGGCGCATACCGGCTCGTGCTGATCACCAAGGGCGACCTCTTCGACCAGGAGCGCAAGCTGGCCGGATCGGGCCTTGGCGACCTGTTCGACGCGGTCGAGATCGTCAGCGACAAGAATGCAGCGACCTATTCCCGTCTTTTCAGCCGCCACGGCGACGGCCCTGCAAAGAGCATGATGGTCGGCAATTCGCTGAAATCGGACGTCGTGCCGGCCATCGAGGCCGGCGGCTGGGGCGTCCATGTGCCGCACGAACTGACCTGGGTGCTCGAGCATGTCGAAGCGCCGCACGCCGAGCCGCGGTTCCGCCAGATATCCGATCTCGGGCAATTGCCCGAGCTGGTGCAAAACATCACTCGGAGAAGTTGATCGCGTTTTGCATGTCGCTCAAAACCGACCGCGGTTTTGGGAGGTCGACATGCATGGAACGAGGTCCTGAAATGCGTCAGCTGACGCGCTTCAGCGGCTGATCAGGCGATCGATCACCGGTTGCAGCCGCTCGGGCGTGATCGGCTTGGCGACGACCACGTCGATCACGTTCGACAGGCCCAGGCTCTCCGGCGTTCCGGTCTTGGTCGAAAGCAGGATCACGGGCGGAAACGATTTTCCCGAAGCCCGCCGCAACGTTTCGATGCCGGACATCAGCGTGTCGCAATCCTTGTTGTCCGCGCCGCCATCCAGCACGATCACGCCTGGCACCATTGTCCGCAAGGTCTTCGCCGCCATATCGGGCGGTTCCGAGATCGGCTTGAGCCCGGATCGTTCGACGATCTTCGATACCACCACGCGATTGATCGGCGATTTCCCGACAACAAGCACCTGCGAGGGATTGCGTATCGTCTCGGTGGTTGAATCCTGGGTCACCAGATTCGGATGTTTTGCGGTCTCGCCCTCGTTACTCACTGGGCACCCAAGTCGGCCAAGAAGCTCGCCCCTATTTCAATGCAGAGTTGAATCTGGGCGACAATTGGCGTGAGATCGCACCCCATGTCAAGGTGAAATAAAAGGCTTCCGAAAACGCCTCCTGCGACAGTGGAGTCAAGCAACAGTACTGTACTGACCTGTCCACGAATTGGTTGCATAAAAATAAAATTCACCTGCGCATACGCTGCGCAGGTGAAGGTTGGGTTGCAACGATTTCCGGTCAGCCATGGCTCTGTTGTGTGACGATCACCGGGATCAGCAGATCGCCCCAATTGCCGTCGCCGCCATGGTGCCTCGCCGAGCGAACCAGTTCCACCGAGACGCCCGCCTCGACCGCCTTCATCACCGACTGGTTGAGCCTGTGCAGATCGTTGGCCAGCATGCGGATCGTCGCCTGCTGGTCGACGCTCATCGTGGTCGATTGTTCTTCGGCCCGTTCCTTGACGCGGCTTATCGATGCCATTGGTCTTCTCCTGTGTGTGAAGCCCTGTTGGGCGTTTCCTCGGTGTTTTCTGATCCGCTATTCGGCGGCCGGCCTGAATTGCGCATGCTCGGTCGATTCATGCATGGCGGTGGTAGACGACTTGCCGCCGGTGATTGCCATCGAAACGGCGTCGAAATAGCCGGTGCCGACCTCGCGCTGGTGCTTGGTCGCGGTGTAGCCATTGGCTTCCGCCGCGAACTCGGCCTCCTGCAACTCGGAATAGGCCGCCATCTGCCGTTCCTTGTAGCCACGCGCCAGTTCGAACATGCCGTAGTTGAGCTGGTGGAAGCCGGCGAGCGTGATGAACTGGAACTTGTACCCCATGGCGCCGAGTTCCCTCTGGAATTTGGCGATCGTGGCGTCGTCGAGGTTCTTTTTCCAGTTGAACGAGGGCGAGCAATTGTAGGCGAGCAGCTTGCCCGGATGGTGCTTGCGCACGCCCTCGGCGAATTTCTTGGCCTGCGCCAGGTCCGGCTTCGAGGTCTCGCACCAGATCAGGTCCGCGTGAGGGGCATAGGCGACGGCCCGCGCGATGCAGGGCTCGATACCGTTCCTGACTTGGTAGAAGCCTTCCACCGTGCGCCCGGCATCGTAGTCGACGAAGGGCTGGTCGCGCTCGTCGATATCGGATGTCAGAAGCTTCGCGGCTTCGGCGTCGGTGCGCGCCACGACGAGTGTCGGCGTGCCCATCACGTCGGCTGCCAGCCGCGCGGCGTTGAGGTTGCGGATATGCGCGGCGGTCGGGATCAGCACCTTGCCGCCGAGATGGCCGCACTTCTTTTCCGACGCCAGCTGGTCCTCGTAATGCACGCCGGCGGCGCCCGCCTCGATGAACGCCTTCATGATCTCGAAGGCGTTGAGCGGCCCGCCGAAGCCGGCTTCCGCGTCGGCGACAATCGGCGCGAACCAGGTTTCGACCGAAAGCCCGTTGCCTTCGGAGGTCTCGATCTGGTCGGCGCGCTGCAGCGTCCGGTTGATGCGCTTGACCAGTTCCGGCGCCGCATTGGCCGGATAAAGCGACTGGTCGGGATACATCGCCGAGGCGGTGTTGGCATCGGCGGCGACCTGCCAGCCCGACAAATAGATCGCCTTCAGTCCGGCGCGCACCTGCTGCATCGCCTGATTGCCGGACATGGCGCCGAGTGCGTTGACGAAATCCTCCTCGTGGATGAGCTTCCATAGCCGGTTGGCACCCATTTCGGCGAGACTCTGGCGGATCTGCACCGAGCCGCGCAGCCGCTTCACATCCTCCGGCGAATAGGGACGTTCGATGCCGTCGAAGCGACCTTCCGGCGCCGAGGGAACGAGATTGTAAAAATCAGTCATGAGTCACTCCGAAGGATTGCTGTGCTTTGTCCGCGCGCCATGCTCCTGGCGCCTTGGAATGTGACTGAATTTACATTGCGGCGCAAAATCAGCCAGAAAAATCAACCAATGAGGCCGGAGATAAGGGAAAACCTGTGTTGTGTTTGACAGAGCGCTGCTGTAAACTTGTCATGATTGTAAAGATGCGGGCGACGGGATTGTCGCGAATGTCATGTAAATTCCTGTCAAGGGCAGTCGATGGCTGAGCAGAAGATTTTCGCCGGGCCGCGCATCCGCCGCATCCGCAACGCCAAGGGCCTGACCCAGACGGCGATGGCCGAGGGGCTCGGCATCTCGCCGTCCTATCTCAACCTGATCGAGCGCAACCAGCGGCCGCTGACGGTGCAGCTCATCCTCAAGCTGGCTTCTGTCTACAAGGTCGACCCGCATGAGTTGCAGGGCGAGGCGAGAGGGTCGGTCGCGGCATTGAAGGAAGTGTTCACCGATCCGCTGCTGGTCGGCGAACTGCCGGGAGACCAGGAGCTGATCGAGCTTGCCGAAGCGGCGCCCAATGCGTCCGCCGCGGTGATAAAACTGTTCCGCGCCTATCGCGAGCAGGCCGAGCGGCTGTCGGACCTCAACGAACTCCTGGCGCGCGAGGGCCGCGCCACCGCGCTGTCCGGCGCCCGCCTGCCGATCGACGAGGTGCATGAGACCTTCGAGCGGCGGCCAAACCATTTTTCGACACTTGAGGAAGAGGCCGAGGCTTTCACCTCGGTGCTCGATCCCGGCGACGATCTGTTCGGTGCGCTGAAAGCCTGGCTGAAGCGCGAATACGGCATCGTGGTCAAGGTGCTGCCGGTCGCCACCATGCCCAACTGGCGTCGCCGCTACGACCGCCATTCGCAGCGCCTGTTCCTGTCCGAGCGGCTGTCGCCGTTCGACCAGCTGCGCGAGGTGGCGATGGAGGCCTGCCTGATCCGCATGACGGTCGCAGTCGCCGGCGAGATCCAGGCGCTCAAGCTGACCACCGATGAAGCCCGCCGCCTTGCCCGCTTCGAGCTCGGCCGCTATGCCGCGCATGCGCTGATGATGCCCTACCAGGCCTTTCATGCGGCCGCCATCCGCGCCCGCTACGACATCGACGTCCTGCGCTCGCGCTTCGGCGTTTCCTTCGAGCAGGCGGCGAACCGGCTGACCATGCTGCAGCGGCAAGGCGCGTCGGGCGTGCCCTTCTTCATGCTGGAGGTCGACAATGCCGGGAACCGATTTCGCAGGGCCGGCAGCCAGGGCTTTCCGCACAGCCGCTTCGGCGGCGGTTGTCCCAAGCTGCCCGTGCATGCCGCCTTCTCCCAGCCGGGCCAGGTTTTCGTCGAAGCGGTGGAAATGCCCGATGGCGCCGAGTTCCTGTGCGTCGCCCGCACACTGGAAGGGCCGCAAGGTGCGTTCTCGGAGCGTCCGCGCCGCACCGCGCTGCTCATCGGTTGCGATATCGGCTTTCGCGACGACATCGTCTATGGCGCCGCTCTGCCCGGCGCGGCGGGCGGTGGTAAGGCTGGACTGGGCGCTCCGACGGCGACGCCGGTTGGACCCGCCTGCCGGCTTTGCGAGCGCGTCGGCTGCCTGGCGCGCGCCGAACCGCCGGTGACACGTCCGCTCGGCCTCGACGAGATGGTGACGGGCCTGAGCGCTTTCGACTTCCAGTAGCGCGGCGGCAAAGGTGCCACAATCGTCGCCGGTGTCTGGATCACCCGCTCTCCAAGCCTTTGCGTTACGCGAACGGAGCAGTTCTTTGTCGCCTCTTGCGCATCGTCCCGTCCACAAAAGCTCGACACTCGCGCCCATGACAGACGCAGCATCATCAGCAGGCCTTGCTGTATCGACCGCCTCGCCGCGCGAGGAACGCATCGGCATGCTTCTGGTCTTCCTGTCGGCGCTGATGTGGAGTTTCGGCGGCACCATCGCCCGCTTCATCACCGTCGGCGACAGCTGGACGGTCATTTTCTGGCGCTCCGTCTGGGCCGCCGCCTTCCTTCTCCTGTTCATGACCTGGCGCGACGGCTGGCGCGGCATGCTGAGATCGTTTCGCGACATGGGCTTGCCTGGCCTTGCCGTGGGGTTCTGTTTCGCCATCGCGTCGACCGCCTTCGTCGTGGCGCTCGCCTACACCACCGTCGCAAACATCTTGCTTATGCAGGCGGGCGTACCACTTCTGGCGGCGCTGCTGGCCTGGGCCTTGTTTCGCGAACGGGTCGGTGTCGTGACTTGGGTGGCGATCGCCGCCGTCATTGCCGGCGTTGCCATCATGGTGTCGGAATCGCTTGATGGCGCCGTCTCGCCCATAGGTGACGGGCTGGCGCTGCTGATCGCCTTGATGTTCTCGATCGCCACCGTCATCACAAGACGCTTCGCCAGCGTGCGGATGACGCCGGCGACCTGTCTCGGCACGCTCCTGGCCGCGGGCTTTGCCGCCTCGCAGGCATCGACCTTCACGGTGTCGGCCGCCGACATGGGCTTTCTTTTCGCCTTCGGCGTGGTCAATCTCGGCATCGGTCTCGCGTTCTTCGCCACCGGCGCGCGGCTGATCCCGGCGGCCATCGCGGCACTGCTCGGCACATTCGAGCCGATCCTTGGGCCGATATGGGTCTGGCTCGTCCATTCCGAGGTGCCGTCCGGGCGCACCATCATCGGCGGCGCCGTGGTGGTCACGGCGCTGCTCGTCCATATCGGGCTCGAGTTCAAGCGACAGGCACGGCCGCGGCGGGCAGGGGTCACCGGGGTGCCATCGCCGAATTGATGCCGGCCGCTGAAGCTTTGCCATTGACAATGTTGCTGCCGCCCGGGCAGGCTGGGGCCACGGCAACAACAAGACAGGCGTATCTTGCCAAGTCTCCCCGCCGGTCAGATCGAGACCGGACCATATTTCTGTATTCCTGTCCGCGCGGCGGCGAAAGCTTCTGACGACGCCGTGCTTCCTTCCAGATCCAGACGATCGCGCGGCCGCAACCGGCGCGCCAATCGGCGCTTGTTGTCCCCTGGAAAGCTCAATAGTCTGAAACAAATGCCCGGCCGCGCGCATGTCGCGACGAGCCGGCGATGGAACACTCACCAAAGGAGAATAGCATGATCCGCAAAGCGCTCTGGCTTTCGGCGACCTCGGTATTTCTGACATTGTTCACGCCTGCCGGGCATGCCGAGGACCGCGTCGTCAATGTCTTCAACTGGTCCGATTATATCGACCCGACGATCATCGACGACTTCACCAAGAAGACCGGCATCAAGGTCGTCTACGACACGTTCGATTCCAACGAAATCCTCGAGACCAAGCTGCTCGCCGGCGGCAGCGGCTATGACGTCGTCGTGCCGAGCGGCAATTTCCTGGCACGCCAGATCCAGGCCGGCGTGTTCCAGAAGCTCGACAAGTCGAAACTGCCGAACCTCTCCAACATGTGGGACACGGTTTCGCAAAGGACCGCCAAATACGACCCGGGCAATGAGTATTCGATCAACTACATGTGGGGCACGGTCGGCATCGGCTACAACATCAAAAAGGTGCAGGCAGCGCTCGGCACCGACAAGATCGACAGCTGGGACGTGTTCTTCAACCCCGAAAGCTTGGCCAAGCTGAAGGATTGCGGCGTCTATGTGCTGGATTCGCCTGCCGACATCATTCCGGCAGCGCTGAAATATGTCGGCCTCGACCCGAACAGCACCTCGCCCGACGATATCGCCAAGGCCGAGGAAGCTTTGATGAAGGTTCGCCCCTTCATCCGGAAGTTCCACTCGTCCGAATACATCAATGCGCTCGCCAATGGCGACATCTGCCTGGCGGTCGGCTGGTCGGGTGACGTCTTCCAGGCGCGCAACCGTGCCAACGACGCCAAGCAGGGGGTGGAGATCGGCTATTCCGTGCCGAAGGAAGGCGCGCAGATGTGGTTCGACCAGATGGCGATTCCCGCCGATGCGCCGCATGTCGCCGAAGCGCATGAATTCCTGAACTACATGATGACGCCGGAAGTGATCGCCAAATCGTCGAACGCCGTGCTCTACGCCAACGGCAACAAGGCCTCGCAGCAGTTCGTCGACAAGGCACTGCTGGGCGACCCGGCCGTCTATCCGGACGACGCGACCTTGCAGAAGCTCTACACGGTCTCTCCTTACGATCCCAAGACCCAGCGCGTCATCACGCGCACCTGGACCAAGATCGTCACCGGCCAATAAGGATCTGAAGCGACCTCGGCGAACAAAAGCCGGGGTCGCGTCTTTTTGGGGCATGAAGCAGGAAACAGCACGGAGTGGGGATATGAAATCGCTTGGCAGCATCCGCAGGGACTTCGCGCCATGGAACGACCCGAACGCCAAGCCATACATCCAGTTCGACAACGTCACCAAGAAGTTCGGTGACTTCACCGCCGTCAACAATCTGTCGCTGACCATTTTCGAGCGCGAGTTCTTCGCCTTGCTCGGCGCCTCGGGTTGCGGAAAATCGACGCTGCTGCGGATGCTTGCCGGTTTCGAGGAACCGACGGCCGGCCGCATCCTGCTCGACGGTCAGGATTTGCGCGGCATCCCGCCCTATCGCCGGCCGGTCAACATGATGTTCCAGTCCTATGCGCTGTTCCCGCATATGACGGTCGAAAACAACATTGCCTTCGGCCTCAAGCAGGAAGGCATGCCCAAGCCCGATATCGAAAAGCGCGTCGCCGAGATGCTGAAGCTGGTCAAGCTGGAGCAGTTCGCCAAGCGCAAGCCGCACCAGCTCTCTGGCGGCCAGCGCCAGCGCGTCGCGCTCGCCCGCTCGGTCGCCAAGCGGCCGAAAGTGCTGCTGCTCGACGAGCCGCTCGGCGCGCTCGACAAGAAGCTGCGCGAGGAAACCCAGTTCGAACTGATGGATCTTCAGCAGGAGCTCGGTCTCACCTTCGTGGTCGTCACCCACGACCAGGAAGAAGCGATGACCATGGCCGATCGCATCGCCATCATGGACAAGGGCGAGGTCATGCAGGTGGCGACGCCCGCGGAAGTCTACGAGGCCCCGGCCTCGCGCTTCGTCGCCCATTTCGTCGGCAACGTGAACATGTTCGAGGGCAAGGTCGCCGAGCGGTCGGCCAACACCACCCGCATCACCGGATCGAGTGGAGCCCAGATCCTCGTCGAGAATGGCGGTGCGGCCGCCGCGGCCAATGCCGATATCGTCTTCGCCATCAGGCCGGAGAAGATCAAGGTGTCGTCGAAGAAGCCGGCCGATGCCGTCAACGCGCTGGAAGGCGAGGTCTATGACGTTGCCTATCTCGGCGACATGACCGTCTACCACATCAGGCTCGACGACGGGCAGATCGTGCGGGCAAGCGCCTTGAACGCGGCGCGCGTGACCGAGGATCCGCTGACCTGGAACGACCGCGCCTGGGTGTCCTTCCGGCCCGACGCCGGCGTCGTGCTGGCACGGTAGGGGGCTGAGATGTCCAACATCGCCGTCACCGCTGCCGCCGCGCCACCGACCGCCGCCAAGCCGTTCCTGACGCGCCTGGGAGCCGGCTTCGTCAACCGGCTCGTCATCATCGTCCCCTACCTCTGGCTGCTGTTCTTCTTCCTCATCCCCTTCGTCATCGTCTTCAAGATTTCATTGTCGCAGACAGCGATCGCCATGCCGCCCTACACGCCGGTGCTCGATTTCAGCGACGGCGTCTCCGGCTTCTTCGCCGGGTTTCGCGACCTCAACTTCGACAACTATGTCTGGCTGACGCAGGACGCGCTCTATTTCAAGGCCTATGTGACGAGTGTCATCATTGCCGCGATCTCGACCGTGCTGACGCTGATCGTCGGCTACCCCATCGCCTATGGCATGTCACGCGCGCCGGCGACCATCCGTCCGACATTGCTGATGCTGGTCATCCTGCCGTTCTGGACGTCGTTCCTGATCCGCGTCTATGCCTGGATTGGCATCCTCAAGCCCGAGGGCTTGCTGAACCAACTGCTTTTGTCGCTGCACATCATCAACCAGCCGCTGGTCATCCTCAACACTTATACGGCGATCTTCATCGGCATCGTCTATTCCTATCTGCCCTTCATGGTGCTGCCGCTCTATTCGTCGCTGGAAAAGATGGATTACTCGCTGATCGAGGCTGCCAAGGATCTGGGCTGCCCGCCGACATCGGCTTTCTGGAAGATCACCTTCCCGCTGTCGCTGCCGGGCGTCATTGCCGGCTGCCTGCTGGTGTTCATCCCGGCCGTCGGTGAGTTCGTCATCCCCGATCTGCTCGGCGGCTCGTCCACGCTGATGATCGGCAAGACGCTGTGGAACGAGTTCTTCGCCAACCGCGACTGGCCGGTATCGTCGGCGGTAGCCGTCATCCTGCTTCTGCTGCTCACCGTGCCGATCATGCTTTTCCAGCAGGCACAGGCGCGTGCCCAGGAGCAGGGTAAATGAACGCCACCTGGAGCCGTTTCAACGTCACCTCGATCGTGCTTGGCTTTGCCTTCCTGTACCTGCCGATCGTGCTGCTCATCGTCTTCTCCTTCAACGAATCCAAGCTCGTCACTGTCTGGGGCGGCTTCTCGACCAAATGGTACGTGTCGCTGTTCCACAATCAGGGTCTGATGGACGCCACCTGGGTCACGGCGCGCGTCGGCGTCATTTCGGCCACCGTGGCGACGGTGCTCGGTACACTCGCGGCGCTAACCCTGACGCGCTACACGCGGTTCCGGGGCAGGGTGCTGTTTTCCGGCATGGTCTTCGCGCCGCTCGTCATGCCGGAAGTCATCACCGGCCTGTCGCTGCTGCTGCTGTTCGTCGCCGTCGGGCTCGACCGCGGCTTCTTCACGGTGACGCTCGCCCACATCACGCTGACGATGTGCTTCGTGGCGGTCGTCGTGCAGTCGCGCCTGGTTTCCTTCGACCGGTCGCTGGAGGAAGCGGCGATGGATCTCGGCGCAACGCCGGCCAAGACCTTTTTCCAGATCACGCTGCCGGTCATCCTGCCGGCGATCGTGTCCGGCTGGATGCTGGCCTTCACGCTGTCGCTCGACGATCTGGTCATCGCCTCCTTCACCTCCGGGCCGGGGGCGACGACGCTGCCGATGAAGATCTACAGCCAGGTCCGTCTCGGCGTGACGCCGGAGATCAATGCCGCCTGCACCATCCTGATCGCCGTCGTCGCTGTCGGCGTCATCATCGCATCGATCGCCAACAAGCGGCGCGAAGTGCAGCGCCAACTCGACGAACAGGCCGCGCAGCGCGGCTGAGGAGATCGCGAGCTATTCGCCCGAAACGCCGCGGCTTATCGGCGAAATGAACGGCGTGCTCCAGGTTCCGCCGACGAAGAAGGAAGACTGGTTGGGGCCTTGCTGGCCGGTCTTCTGTGCGGCCGCCTGGTCCGGCTGGATGACGCCGCCGGACAGTGCCAGCCCACGCCCCGCATAGGAGGCGATGCCGGAAAGCCAGATCTTGTACTTCGCTGAATTGGCCTCGGCCTTGTCCAGCCTTGCCACGCCTCGCGAAATGGTCGCCTTCACTTCGGCGCCATCGATCGGCAGGGTGCCGTCGGAGACATCGTCGAGCGCGAAGAAGCCGCCCTGTTCGGTATGCTTGAGGAAGGCCGGCAGGTTGAACTTGCTGAGCGCGCCGGGGCCGAAGGTCGCCGAGACCGAACCGTCGGCGTTTTCAAAGATCGAATCCCAGGTCCTGCCCGGCCCCTTGAGGATGACGGAAACGGTGCCCGTGCCGACCGGCACGAGCCGGGTCATGCCGGCCGCCGTGCCGAACGCGCCGCCATCGACGTCAGACGCAAGCAGCCGGATCTCGACCTGTGTGCCCTCGGGCTTGCGGTCGAAACGAAGGCTGGTCTGAATGTTGCCGCCAAAGGCCGAGGCGTCGGAGATGTCGAAGACCGAAAGACCGTCCTTGACCTGGGCGGTGGCGGCGACATCAGCAAGCTGGATCGCGCCGGCCGTGGCATGCGCCGCCGACAGCCTGAGATCGAGATTGACCCGGTCGGCGAAACTTGCCTCCACGTCACCTGGTCCGCCCCCGCTTGCCGGCCCCAGCGGGGTAAAGGCCGACAGGAAGGACCTGAGATCGAGCGTGTCGAAGGCAAGCGTGCCCGAGATCACGGGTTGGGCGTCGCCAAGCGACAGGTCGAGTGCGCCCATGCCCGGATTGTTGTCCAGCGTCAGCGCGGTGTTCTCGAATTTGACGCGTCCGGCCGACGCCGTGACCTTGCTCGAAATGCCGACCGAGCCGATCGCGGCACTCGGTGCGATGCCGGCCTGCGACCATTCCAGCACGCGGCGCAGCGACGGTGCGGCGAATTTCACCTGGCCGTCGAAATAGGCGTTGTCGGACATGCTGGCCGTGCCGTCGAAGGAGAAGGTGGCGGGGGCAGCCTTGAAAGACAGAGTGAGCGGTGCCATGCCGCCGGCAAACAGCACCAGCGGCTTCTGCGAGGCGGCATCGAGGGCGACGCTCTCGCCGCGCCAGATCCCGGTTGCAGACAGCGTCGCATTGCTGTTCATCGCCGCCCAGGTCGCCTGACCGCTGAGGCTGCTCAGGATCTCCACGTCCTTGCCGTTGACGGAAGCCACCATGCGTCCGTCCCTGAACTCAACCGTGCCGAAGGCATCTGCCGGCAGCTTGTCGAGGTCGGGCTTGGCGGGGTCGGCGCTGACCACGCCGCGCGCCGTGTCGATGGAGCGCGCGATGCGCCCGCCCGTCGGCGCGGTGGGCAGGAACAGGCCGTCCGCCGTGCGCTGGACCCGGATCGTCGGCCGCACCAGTCGCGCCGTGGAAAACACCACGTCGCCCTGCAAGGCCGCCATGGCCGAGAGGTCGATTTCGACCCGTTCGGCTTCGACGACCGGTGGTGCGTCGGTGTCCGTCCATTTCGACAGCGTCACATCGCTCAGGATTGCCCGGAATTTCGGCCAGACCTCGATGCGCGGCGAGCCTTCGATGGCGACCCGGAAGCCGCTCCAGGCGCTCATTTCCCAGGCGATGCGGTCGCGCACGATGCGCGTCGAGGCGATCAGCGGCAGCGTGGCGACCACAAGAGCGATAACGATCACGGCAGCGCCGATCGCCCATACTCCGCGGCGGATCAAGGATGATGGCATCTCGCCCTGTCTGCTTGCGTTCCGATTAATCGCCCGGTGTGTAACCCCAGCCGTCACTACGACTTAAGACTGAGGCATTTCAAGTCTTTATGGCCCGGCGATGGCATTTGCGCACACCTGGCCGCTTGCGCCCAACAAAATCTTGCTCTGCTGCGCTGCGATATGCATAAGCGATGACGACCGTGGGAGGATCGATCATGGCTGCCGAAGTACCGCTCTGGACCCCGACGCAAGACCGGATCGACGCATCGCCATTGACGGCTTTCCTGAAGGCGGCTGAGGCGAAAGCCGGCGCCACATTCGCCTCCTACGCCGAGTTGCACCGCTGGTCGGTCGAGGATCGCGAGGCGTTCTGGAGCCTGGTTTGGGACTTTTCCGGCATCGTCGGCGACAAGGGCGAGCGCCTGCTGGCCGATGGCGACGAGATGCCGGGCGCCTCCTTCTTCCCCGACGCAACGCTGAATTTCGCCGAGAACCTGTTGAAGAAGACCGGTGCCGGCGAGGCGATCGTCTTTCGCGGCGAGGACAAGGTGGAGCGACGGCTGTCGTGGAACCAGCTGCATGGCCTGGTGTCGCGCCTGCAGCAGCTTTTCCTGTCGCTCAAGGTCAAGAAGGGCGACCGCATTGCCGCGATGATGCCGAACATGCCCGAGACCGTCGCCGCCATGCTTGCCGCCGCCTCCATCGGCGCGGTGTGGTCATCCTGCTCCCCCGATTTCGGCGAACAGGGCGTGCTCGACCGGTTCGGCCAGATCGAACCCGTCATCTTCATCGCGCCAGACGGCTATTGGTACAATGGCAAGGCGATCGAGGTCGCCGACAAGGTCGCCGCGGTCGCGGCCAAGCTCGGCAGTGTCCGCAAGGTCCTGCTTGTCGATTATCTCGGCACCTCGGCCGATGTGGCCGCAACCATCGACAAGGCGATGGCGATGGAAGAGGCGCTGTTCCCTTTCGTGGAAAAAGCCGTCGGCTTCGAGCGGCTGCCGTTTTCACATCCGCTCTACATCCTGTTTTCATCAGGAACCACCGGCATCCCCAAATGTATCGTCCATTCGGCCGGCGGCACGCTGATCCAGCATGTCAAGGAACACCGGCTGCATGCCGGGCTCGCTGACGGCGACCGCTTCTTCTACTTCACCACATGCGGGTGGATGATGTGGAACTGGCTGGTGTCGGGCCTGGCTTCCGGGGCGACACTTCTGCTCTACGACGGCTCGCCTTTCTACCCCGACGGCAATGTGCTGTTCGACTTCGCCGATGCCGAGAAGATGACCTTCTTCGGCACTTCGGCCAAGTTCATCGATTCCGTGCGCAAGGCCGGCCTCAAGCCGATCCGCAGCCATGATCTGTCTGATGTCCGGGCGATCGCCTCCACCGGCTCGCCGCTCTCGCCCGAGGATTTCCGCTTCGTCTATGACGGCATCAAGAAGGACGTGCATCTGGCCTCGGTTTCCGGTGGCACCGACATCGTCTCCTGCTTCGTGCTCGGCGTGCCGACCCAAGCGGTCTGGACCGGCGAGATCCAGGGACCGGGCCTCGGCCTGGCTGTCGATGTCTGGGACGATGACGGCAAGCCGATCCGGCAGGAGAAGGGTGAACTGGTCTGCACCAAGGCGTTTCCATCGATGCCGATCGGCTTCTGGAACGACCCCGACGGCAAGAAATACCAGGCCGCCTATTTCGAGCGTTTCGACAATGTCTGGTGCCATGGCGATTTCGCCGAATGGACCGTGCATGGCGGCATGATCATCCATGGCCGTTCGGATGCCACGCTCAATCCGGGCGGCGTGCGCATCGGCACGGCGGAGATCTACAACCAGGTCGAGCAGATGCCGGAAATCCTGGAGGCGCTGTGCATCGGCCAGGATTTCGACAATGACGTGCGCGTCGTGCTGTTCGTGCGGCTGGCCGCGGGCGTCCAATTGGACGAGGACCTGGAAAAACGCATCCGCGCCAAGATCCGCAGTGGCGCCAGCCCCCGCCACGTGCCGGCCAGGATCGTCGCGGTGTCGGACATTCCGCGCACCAAGTCGGGCAAGATCACAGAGCTTGCCGTGCGCGACGTGGTGCATGGCCGCGCCATCAAGAACAAGGAAGCGCTCGCCAACCCGGAAGCGCTGGAGCTGTTCAGGAACCTGCCGCAGCTTGCCGAGTGATCCCGACCGGCATGGTTAACGAACCATGTCGCGGGAATTTACCTAGATTTCACGAGTGGTACACATTCGTAAATCTTTCAGCGGTCCGGTAAGGACTTGTTAAGGCCCGGCCCCGATAGTCGCATGTAACTTGAGGGAGAAATCCCGTTCCTCAGCCCCCGGAGGATCTGAATTCGCTCAAGCCCCCGTTGTGACAGCAATCCCATCTCTTAAGGCGCCCTTTGGGCGCCTTTTCTTTTGGGCTTGCTATTCCGCCAGCACGCGCGTCGACGGGAAGGCGACCTCGACCAGCGTGCCTTCGCCGGGCGTCGAATTGATGGTGAAGCGGGCGCGGTTTGCTTCCACCATCGCCTTGGTCAGCGGCAGGCCAAGGCCGGTGCCGTCGCCACGCCCGCGCTTCAGCGCGTTGATCTGCTTGAACGGCTTCAGCGCCTGTTCGATCTCGGCCTGGCTCATGCCGATACCGGTGTCGCGCACCCGCATGACGACGTCGCCTGAAGTCTCATAGGCCGTCGAAACGATCACCTGGCCGCCGGCCTGGGTGTAGCGGATGGCGTTGGACAGGATGTTGAGCGCGATCTGGCGCACGGAGCGCAGGTCGGCCACCACTTCCGGCAGCCGCGAGGCGAAGCTGGAACGGATGATGACGCGTTCGCGGTTGGCCTGCGGCTGCATCATCGCCACGGTCTCGGCCAGCGTGTCGTTGAGCGACACCGCCTCATAGGCCATTTCCTGCTGGCCGGCCTCGATCTTCGAGATGTCGAGCAGGTCGTTGACCAGATCGAGCACATGGTTGCCCGAGCGGTTGATGTCTCTGAGATAGTCGCGGTAGCGGTCATTGGCGACCGGCCCGAACTTTTCGTCGACCATCAATTCGGAAAAGCCGATGATGGCATTGAGCGGCGTGCGGATCTCGTGGCTAATGCGGGCCAGGAAATCGGTCTTTTGCGAGGACGCCCGTTCGGCCACCGCGCGTGCCTGCGTCAAATCCTCTTCCGCTCGCTTCCACTGCGTGATGTCGCGCACGACGGCACAGAAGCCGCTGTCGTTGGGCAGCCGGCCGATGGTCATGAACAACGGGATGAAGCGCCCCTGCGCCTCGCGCCCGATCACCTCGCGGCCGTCATTCATGACGCTCGCCACGCCGGGTTCGGACAGGCCGGCGAGATAGTCGCGCGCCGCGCGTTGGCTTTCGATGGCAAACAGCGAGGCGAACGGCTTGCCGGTCACCTCGTCGCTGTCGAAACCGAACAGCGCTTCGGCCGGCCGGCTGATCGAGCGGATGGTGCCGTCGCTGCCGATCAGCACGACGCCATCGGTGGCGGTGTCGATGATGGTACGCATCTCGGCAATGCGCGCCTTGAGCTCGGAAATGTCGGGCTGTGTCGGCTCTTCGCCGACCACGTGCAGGGCCGCGGGCGCGTCATCCTCGCCGGAACGGCGCACGACCAGCATCAGCGCCTTGCCGTCGCGCCATGGAACGGAGCGCAGGATGGCGTCGATCGGGAACTCCTGTCCGTCGCGGGTCTTCAGCCGCAACGCCCGGTCGCTGCCATCGGCGGCACCGTCATCGGCATAGGGATCGGCAAACAGCGCACCGAGGCCGCCGGCATCCTCAAGATCCTCGAGCGTGTCGTAGCCGGTCAGGTCGAGGAATTCCTCATTGGCATAGTGCAGCTGGTCGCCCGAATGGATGAGCAGCGGCACCGGCAGCTTGCCGAGCAGCGAAGTGTCCGGAGCCTTGCCTTCGTCGCCGATCGAAAAGGCCGACGGCACGATCCCTTCGGTCTTGAGCGGCGGCACTTGCAGACGCGGCCGTCCAGCCGGGCTCTCGACAGCGTCGGCTGTGCCGGCGATTTCGCGGCTGAACGCGGCGGCCCGCCCGTTAGAGGCTACGGCCTTCTCGCCATCGACCCAGTCTTCATTGTCCTCGGCATCGCGGAAATCGGCCGACGTCATGCTGTCGTCATCGGCCGCGAGATGTCCGGCGTCTGCAGCTGCCGGTTCATCGTCGATCGAGTCGGGCTCGGCAGCTTCCGGTTCCACAGGCTCCGGTTGAGAGGCCGTGGGCTCGTCATTGTCCGCAACGGGGCCTGGCTCGTCTTCGCGGTCGGCGTAGCTGAGCAGCGAGCCTGTGGCAGCAGCCCGCGTGTCACTCTCCTCCTCGTGAACCGCGTCGTCCGGATGGGCGCCGTCGAGCCGTGCGAGATCCGCCTGGTCCTCGGCATCGGTTTCGGATGGCTCGGCCGGCACCGCGTCGTTGTCTGGCTCTGCAACCGGGATTTCGCCGGCCTTTGCCGGCTCCTGATCCGGGACAGCATCGGGCGTCGACGCAATCTCGCCAGCGGACTCGATCGGAGCTTCCGTCTTCGCGACCGGCGCCTCGGCTGCTGTTTCAGCCGCGGGCTCAGCCGGTGTCTCGACCACCGGTAGGCTTTCGGTACCGGGCTTCTCCGCTTCCGGCGGCTCGGCCGGCGCACTGTCTTTCTTCAGCCGCTCGCCGATCTCGCGGAAGGCGCTGCGTTCCAGCGTCGACAACCCCTTGTCGTTGGCCGGCTGCCGGTGTTCGGCCAGGCGGATGACCTTGTCGGCAAAGCGCCGCTCCTGTTTCGGAACGATGGTCAGCGCCGGCACCTCGCCCTTGAACGGGTCCGCCGCATCTGGTTCCTCGGTCTTCGGCTCTTTCGCTTTAGGCTCTTCAGCGGCAGGCTCGACCGCTTCCGGGTCCGGAGCCCGGCCATTGGGCACCAGGGCCATGCCGATCGCTTCTGGATCGACGACCGCATCACTGGCGCGCGCGACGCCGAAGCCGCGAAAACCCTCGAAGGCGCGGCTGCGGCCATAGACAGGCAAAGCCGCCAGGTCGACGGGAATCTTCAGGTCGGTGCCGACGACAGGCCAAAGTACGGAGCGGCCGGACCAGGTGTCGCGCCGCTCCAGCAGGCCGGCGATCTCGCCGGACGCGTCAAGGCCGAAGGCCGCCGCGACATCCCTGAAGCGCCGGCCGATCACGTCGGCGGCCGGCTTGCCGACAATGTCGGCGAATTCCGGCGACAGCGCGCTGAATTTGCCTTCTGCGTCGGTGCGCCAGACGAAGCGCAGCGGCGCCGCCGAGCGGTCTATCGTGCGAGCTTGGGTCGCGGTCGATGCAGCCGGGGAGGCGGCCTCGTCCGGCGTCGCGCTGCCCACCGAAGCCTCGGCGCCGGCCGCTTGGTCCGCATTTTTCGCTTCCGGCGCGGCAGGCGCGGGTCGCGCGTCATCCTCACCGGCGTTAAAGTACCAGTGATCGTGCTGTGCCGGTGTGCCCCTTGCGGCCCGCTGATCGTTGTCGGCGGCAACCGGCGCCGGGCCGGTTGGCTCCGAAACCTCTTGTGCTGCCCGTTCCGGCCTGTCTTCGGCCTCGGGCTCGGAAGAGGCGGGCTCCTGCTCGATTTCGGCAGTGCCGGGCGACCGTTCGACAGGCTCCGCCTGCGAAACATCCGCCGTTGGCTGATTGTCCTGGTGAGGATCGGATTGCGCGGCGCCTTCTGCCGCTGTTGCATGGTCAATCTCGTTGGCGGGGTTTTCCGTTGCTGCCGAGGGACTGTCTGCCGACGCCCCTGAAGCAGCGGCGTTGTCCTCGAGCTGATCCTCATCGATCACCACCAGAAGATGCCGCTCCGGCGTCAGCCGCGCGAGACCGGCCGGGTAGGAGGTGTTGCCGCCCGGAACGAGGCGCTTGACGATGCGCTCGCCCTCGGCGGCCACATCAGCCACCAGAGCGGCCAGCGTCGCGGGCAGGATGCCGAGCTTCGAAAAGCCGTCCGACGCCGCCTCGACATTACCCACCGCATCGATGAAGGCGATGAAATGGCCGTCCTCGGTGAAGCCGCTGATCGCCCGACTGGCGATCTCGGCGGCGCCGCGCGAGCCAGTCTGGGCCGCTGGCACGGCAAGCATGATCGCCTTCTCGCCGTCGGGCAGCGTCACCGCACTTGCCTGGAAGCCGATGGTGCGGCTGGTCATGCCCGTCGCCAGCCTGACGGTAATGCCGCGATCGCTGCCGATCTCGGGAAAACCGCTGGTCGCCATGATCTGGCGGCGGGCGATCAATGGCAACTGTGCCGAGGCGCCGATGATCGCTTCGATGTCGGGGTAGCCGAACAGGGCGGCGCCCGGCCCATTGGCCCAGATCACCTGCTCCAGGTCCACCGACAGGATCGCGAGCGCGTCGCCGGCGGCAAAGCGCTGGCGCACCGCGTCGAGCACGGCAACGTCGAGGAAGGAATATTCGGACGGCATGCGCTTGGCGAACCCTAACGGAGCGGCGAAATTTGCAGTTAACGCTTTGTTAATAAAAGCCGCAGCCGCGAAGGTCCACAAGCCAGAACGTGCAAAGGCTGGTTTCTGGGCTTTTGGTTAACGGCCGGAAAGAAATTTATGGTGCACTGCAACAAAGATATTGCAATGCACAAAATTTGCCTTTATATTGCCATCATAACTGAACGAGACGGCTTTCCGTCAAAGCCGCTGCCGCTGAAAAGGATGGAAAATGTCCAGGACCAAGACTGCCGACACGATCGAAAACGTTGAATTCCCGAGCTTCGATGCTTCCAAGGCCACCGACCAGATCCGCGCATTCGCCGAGAAGGGCGTTGAGCAGTCGAAAGAGGCCTATGCCAAGCTCAAGACCGGCGCCGAGGAGACCCAGAAGGCTCTGGAGTCGACCTACGAAACCGCCAAGACTGTTTCCAGCGACTTGTCGCTCAAGACCATCGCGACGCTGCGCGCCAATGCCGAAGCCGGCTTCTCGCATCTCGAAGCCCTGATCGGCGCCAAGTCGCTGTCGGAAGTCGTCGAGCTGCAGACCGCTTTCCTGCGCAAGCGCGTCGAGTTGACGGTCGAGCAGGCCAAGGACTTCCAGGCTGTTGCCTCCAAGGCGGCCGAAGACGTCTCCAAGCCGATCAAGACCGCCTTCGAGAAGGCGATCAAGGACATCAAGGCTGCCTAATATTTGCGCATGATCTGAAGATGCAACAAAAGGTCGCATTTTCTTAAAAACGATCAGGCGTATGATGATGGCCATCAAGGAATACCCGGCGAGTGGAACCTCCTCCCTCTGCTCCCGGGGTGACCAGCCAGCGCCTCCTCCCGCTGGCTCGTAACAGGAAAAGGCCGGCACCTCCTCCCGCCGGCCTTTTTCTTTGCCCGGTGATATCGCGCGATGCGGCGAGATGTGGGCAAGTGGCCTTTGCTTCGCAAAGGCCTTGAATTAAAATCCATAAGCCCGTATGGACGCATCGCCGAACGACAGAGCGGATCAAGTGGAACGAATTTCCGCACCGATTCCGCTCAGGCAAATGTGCCGTTGTAGCTCAGCTGGTTAGAGCGCCGGATTGTGGATCCGGAGGTCGCTGGTTCGATCCCAGCCAACGGTACCATCAATTGTTCCGATAAGATATTGATTTTGCTGCAGAATTTCGCGATAGTAGCTGCGAATCCTGCGCTGTATTGGCCTCCCTGCTTCTTCTCTATTTCTTTGGTGTGGGTTCAGTCTCAGCTGGCGTGGTGGTAGCGCTCTGTTGGCTGGGGCGATGGCTGCACCGGGTCTCTTTGTGCGCGATCCGGCATGGTGACCGCGAGGTCAGCAGCGAATGGCCAAGCCTGGTACTGGTTCGCAAGATCTGCTCAAGCTTGTGGATCATCTCGGCCTCGGCAAATTTCATCTCGTTGGCACCGCGGCAGGCGGCATGATCGCGACCGACTTTACTGTCTCTGATGAAGACCGGGTCCGGTCTCTGGTGCTTGCAAATACGATTGTGGGCATCACCAATGACGACTATCGCGCCATCTATAAACTGTTATGGCCAGAGGGTTTCGACGCGATGCCGGGCGATTTCAAGGAGCTTGGTCCTTCCTATCGGCACATCGATACGGCAGGTCGCGCCCTTTGGAATGAGCTTGAGCAAAGCCAAGGTTGGTGACATGAAAGTGCAGGGTTACCAGTACAAGGTGGTGTGGGATCATCTGGCGGCCTGGACGCTTCCTGTGCTCATCATGGCCGGTGACGCCGGTCTCTATATGCCGCCGTCGATGATGCGTCTCCTCCACAGCCGCGTTGCCGCGCTGAGAGGGTTCTCGTATCCGATTGTGGACATTCGGCCTATTGGGAGCGGCCGGAAGGCTTCAACAGGGCCGTTCTAAGTTTCATCGAGAGCCATGCCTGAACGGTAAAGGTGATCCCGATGTGGCAAGCCGGATTTGGTCAACGCCATCAAGACACGGTCGGCGCGGCCGGGTCGAACTAGTTGTTTGATCGCGTCCGTCATTCAGTAGGAGGAAGTTCTTGGCGACCCGCAGCCACAGCGTCGGCATCTCGAAGCCAGTAGTTAATCTCGTTCGTCGTTCTTAGGTTCGCCCGACCATACGAGAATACGAAGGAAATGGGTTGGCGAACCATGCGGTAACGTATTGATTGCCTTAGGAAACGTTGACCCTCCGGCCCCTCCAAACGACCGCTTAAGTGGAGCGATCGACTTGTTAGGTCGAAGTAAGCCGCTTGGCACCCAAGTACATTAGTGCTGAAGCTACACGAGTTCGGTTCCAACCGGCTGCTTCAGCGCGGCTTATCAGCTCGTCGACATGGGAAGCTAGAGCATCCTGGCAATCAGCGTCATACGGAGTTGCGTTTACCTCATGGGCAGGGGATCTAACTGTGGCTTCGTTTGCCATTAACGTTCTCTTGAAAATGAAAGATCAGGGAAAGGCGGCCGCTCGTCGTGGCAACCGCCTTTCGTGGCCTTTAGACGTGGCTGGGCGTCCATCTTCCGAGGGACGGGGGCGTGACCACATCTTCCATCAGGATGTCTTTCTTCCGCGCGAAGGCTGTAAAAACGCCTCGTGCAGTCTCAGGGTCGACATCACCGACCAACGCGGCTTTGCAGGCTCGAATAGCCGCTTTCTGTTCCGGGCTATTGCCGCACCACTCCACTGCGAATTGATAGGCGTCGGCGACTGTGTTGAGTTGGCGGGGGAAACCCAATCCAACCCAGACGCGAACCGGTTTTTCAAAAGGTTTTGATAGCATCGCGATCTGCCTCCCTCGCAAGCCTAAGCGACCAATCCGCCGCTCTGGCTCCGGTTTCCAGCCCTCGCCCAAGGCACGGTGTTTTCTTCATGGATTTTGGCCGACCTAGCGAAACCGCGAAATGCTTCGCGAGCGCCTGAGAGCGGATAGCCGGCGTCGAATGCGCGCTGACAGGCGCGAAGGGCGGTCTGGTAGATAACTCCCCGCCGTTCTTTCGGCCAATCGTAAAGAAATTCCAGGGCGTCCTCGAGGCAAGCAATTTCCTGGATCAGGTTCCCGCCGCTCTTCACGAAGACAGGGCTGTCAAACATCCGATCGTTCATAGGATCCTCCAAGTCGAACGAACAATTGATTTTTGATATAGGCGCGCCACGAACGGTCAGCGCCGACGGCGATATGGGTCTCGCGATTTTGGCCGTCAAGACCGGTCGGAAAGTGCTGTGAAAAATCGCCGTCAACCTTCGGCTTCCTTCGCAACCAACACTTCCACCGCTCGTTGACCCATGCTGGTTGATCCCAGCACTCCATGACCCTGGCCCGCTGCTCTCCCTCAGAGCGGCGGGTTTTTATTTCTGGAACATACCTTTGTATTAATGGTTGGTGCAGGCGGCGGCCGACTTTTCAGCGGCGCGGTCGCTTGACCAGGGGAAACCTTGCCCGCGCATCCCCGAGATGGCCACCAATTCTGACGATGAGGTACATGATTAACGACAGAGCGCAAGCGGCAATAGGGAAGCCTGTCCTTGGCATGCTGCTAGGAGGGGTGCTGCTCGCTGTGATCGGCTGGGGCATTTGTTGGCCGGATGACGAAGAAGCCATGGCCCGCAATTCCGCAGGTACCGCTATTGTCCATCGGTTGTCTGGAACCAACTCGCGCCCATGAGGTTCGTTGTCTGCTCGGTTCTCCCTCGACCGAGCGAGCGAGCAGAGCCCGTCGTCGCTTGCTCGGCGGCGGGCTTTTCCGTTGGCGCATTGGTCGAACATCTGGCGTATGGAGTGAGCCTGCTAGCCAGCCACCGCGGTTTAGGTGATCTCGCAATAGAAATCGTAGATCAGATCGGCGACTTTCACAGCTTCGAAGTCCGACATGTGCGCCGCGTTCTCAACTGCGACCGTCTCCAAATCGTCTTGATCAACAGCCAGAAGGTCAAGCAATTTTGCAAATTTTGAGTTCGCGTTCGCCGACGAATTTGTCGATCGTGACATTCAGAATGTTCACATTCGCTCCGATCAGCCTCTCTTGAATGCTTTCCGAGGAGGCTGCCAGCGCGCGCATTGCGGCGAAGAAGTGCTGGTTGATCGATCCCAACACTCAAAATCCTGCCGGCCCACGTTTATCTCCTCCCCGCTAGGAACGAATTTCGAGACTGTGACTTTTCTCCCGACGCCATTGCTTCGTGGTGGCAGGGCTACTCGCAAGTTGGCTCGTCCTTTGGAGAACCAATATGATTCACAATATGTTCGCGTCGTCCGTAATTATGGGGTTGCTGACCGGAAGCTGCCTTGCGCAGACACCCGACGATCCGGCGCTCGGTGCCTGCAAGTCGACCGGCTTGGTGGCTCTTCAGGAGACGGACAAGAACATCAGCGACCTGGTTATCGACATGGAAAGCGTCGCGCTGAGCAAAGCCGACACGACTGTCGAGAACGTCCCTGTCAAGACGGTTGTTCTGGGCGAAGCCTACATCGCTCGAGGCGGCAAAACCGGAGCGCCAGACCGCTTTGTCTGCTTGCTCGGGGAAAAAGGTAAAGTCCTGCTCACATTTTTCACGGCTAAGTGAGGCGCCTCCTCAACTGATTTGGAACCTATAGAGCATCCAGAATTTGATCTCGGCCAGGCACTTCCTCGCGAGGGTTGGGTGGATCAGCCTTCATAGAACCCGCCAGGGGCTTCCGTGGCGGGTTCTTCTGTCTTGAGCATGCTCAAGGGCCGATTACGCCGTAACCTTCCTGATCCAAACAGCCGGCAAACCTCCTCTTCGCCAATCAGCATTTTTCCGACGCGCCTTCGCCAACCGGTCGCGCGCGCCTCTTCCGCGGTGCAAAAACCCAAAAACCACGGCTCGCCATATCGGGGTGATCCGCGTTTGCCGGCCGGCATGATCGAGCCTCGCAGCCGGATTCAGTTCAGCGAGCGCTGCCAGGCGAAGCCGAAGTGTTTTCCGGCTGCTCGGCAAGGCCGGCCTAGCAGGGATAGTCTCCAAGTGGCGCGACAGCAAATGCCGCAGCGGCCCATCGACGAACTGGTTGAAGGCTTCGCCCCGAGGGCCGATCGCGCCGGCCGTTAGCTAGGCCTTCATCGGCGACGCTGTGCGCAAGTCGCCTCGGCGTATTGCGCACAGGCGCGCACGGAAGGCAAGGAACACGCCTTGCCGGATTACTGGCAGGTGTTGGCTGAGGCATGGCTGCAGGGTTTTGAAGACTCTCTGCACCCGGCGGAGCCAAAAACGGGCCTGTCGGCCATCAACTGGAAGCCGAACTCGACGAGTCTGCGGTGATCGAATCAACGGCGTGCAACGGGCGATGATCCATTCCAGAAAGACGGAACATTTTTGGCAGGTCGGCATTCATTTGGTCTGTTAGCAAAGGGAGGCTCTCTTTGACCCAACGTCGGATCGACAAGGAACGAATCGAGCGTGCAGATCGTGAATCGAAACTGGCGATCGAGGCCGAGCGCGTAGCCAGAATTGCCAAGACGGAGCGGCTTAGAGCACAGCGCCTTCTGGCTGAACCACCGGTTGATAACCCGGCTCTCCTCAGGCGTCGTCGAGCAGCCGCGAGGAAGCCAGCCCGAAAGACTATCGAGGTTGAGTAAGGCGGAACCTAACCCTGCCGCAGAGCTTATCGCGATGAGCACGGTTCCTTCAACGCACGATCCCGCTCGCAACCAAGACCAGCACATGCAAAATCACGCAAGAGCAAAGCCGCATAGGACGCAAAGTAGAAACATCTAGCCAGGCGCGCTGACGGGACCCGACTACGCATCCTCGCTGACAGTGCCTGTTCGTTCGATAGTCAGTCTGCGGTTTTGCCCAACGTGTCCGCTACCACAGCACCTCGCTTGCCCATGGGCAGGGGAGGGCCTGTGGTCGAGTCCACGGCTGTCTGATGCTCCATCTCGGCATTGATGGCTGCGCCAGCAATGAGAATGATGACGGAAATCCATGTCCACATCATCAAACCGACAACAGCCCCTAGCGACCCGTAGGTGGCGTTGTAGTTCGCGAAATGCTGCAGATAGAACGAGAACAGCCAAGACGCTGCGATCCATGCCACCGTCGCAATCAACGCGCCCCAACTCAGCCAGCGCCACTTGGCTCGCTCGCGGCTCGGTCCGAAGCGATAGAGCAAGGAAATTCCGGTCAGCATCGCACCGACCAGGATCGGCCACCGAGATACCGCGACGAGCGTTTCCGTCCACGCGTCAAGATAGAAATAGCCCAAAAGTGCCGGAACGACGCCCACCGTGAGCAACAGCACGATGCCGATCAGCAGCGCTCCAACTGTGAACAGGATCGACATGAGGTTGAGCGTTATGAAGCTGCGTTTTTCGCGTTCCTCATAGGCGATGTTCATGGCATCAAAGAGGGCCTTCATGCCGCTGTTGGAACTCCACAGCGCGATACCAAGGCCGATGAAGAAGCCTATGCCGAGAGCACCGGGTTTCTGGCTGGCCAGGGCTTGCAGTTGACCACGAATGAGGTCCAGCCCCCCTGACGGAAGCAATCCGCCGAGATACGCGACATGGTCCGCAACCGTAACCGGGTCCGCGACAAAGCCATAAATTGAAATGAAAGCGGCCAAAGCCGGGAACAGCGCCAGCAGCAAGTAGAACGTGGCACCGGCCGCGACGAGCAGAACCCGGTCCTTGTTAAATTCTTCCCACAAGCGCCAGAAAATATCTTTCCAGCCAAGCGCGGGGATCTGGGACGGCCAGGCCGCCTCGCGGCCGCGATCGCCATCTTCCGATCTCAGAGCTGCCTTGCTGTCTTCCGTTGTCGATGCAGCGCGACTGGCGGCCTCTCCATCGATCAACGAGGCCTCTTTTCCGGGTGGCTGCTGAGCCCGGTTCGCTCCCGACGTCAATGCTCTGGTCTCACTGGCCGCCACATGCGACCAGGACTTTAGAGTGTGTCGCCGGTGCGTCCCTCCCTTGACCCGGAGTTGGGTTGCGGTCGAGCGCTTCCACCAATTCGCCTCCTCATGCCCGGGCTTTTATCTCCTCAACGTCTTAAACAGCAAAGCTGTTCCCGCTATTCCTGAAAGATCGACCATGTCGTTGGGCTGCACAACGATTTTTCGGTAGGCGCGCATCCTTTTCAGACACATCGACGTTTGGCGAAGTGCCTACCAGAGGATGAAGAGATGAAGGCATTGAGCGAAGCCGAGCTAACATCGGAGGCGGTGCTCGCGGACGATACCGACCGCCGAGGACATTCAGGACGAAATCGGCAATCTCAAGGAATATATTGCGGAGGCGATTGATCAGTGAGAGCCGCGGCGGATGGACTGGAATTTTCCATTGCGGGCATTGTTGAAGCCTGTGACAGGACGTGTAAAGCGTCGGCGTCAGCTGGCTGATTTCTTCTTGGCCGCCGCTGGATTTTGACCGGTCGCTGCCGACGTCTTGGCGTCCTTGGAATGAGCAGCAATCGCTGGGCCGGCGCCCGTTGCCTTGCGCATGTCTCCACTCGATTTGTCGGCTGGCGCCTTGCGACCCAGGCCAGAGAAGAATTTGCTGAGAACGCCCATGTCTTACTCCTGTTCGCGCCCTAAGACGCTGATGCGTTGATTGTGCGCAGAAGGCTAACTTGATCGCTCTCGTTTGGTTCCGGTAGCGGTTGCATCGACTGGCGGCGTCACGGCCATCATTGATTTGACCTCCGGGTTTTTGAAGTTGGTCACGGTGAACGGTCTTCCTCGATTTGGAACCCTTAGCCTGTTCATAGATTGGGACTGACCCACGCACTGAGGAGATGCACCAATGGACCATACCAGTCACACGCGGCTTGCCGGCAATGAACTGACACCGGAGTTTCTTGACCGCGCGACCATTTATGGCGCTGACGACGAAAAAATTGGCACCGTCTCTCATCTGCACGGCAGTCAGATTGTCATCGATGTCGGCGGCTTTCTCGGAATCGGCGCCAAGCCGGTGCTGTCGCTGCCAACCAGCTGGACTTCATGCGTGACGCAGACGTGCCATCCACGCCGTAACGACTTGGACCAAGCATCATTTGGAAGACATGCCTGAACATCTGGACTGAAACTGGTGGCCGGCTTCGGGCCGGCCCCGCCATCACCGACGCTAGGAGCCCCTAAATGGAAATCGTTCGGACTCAAGTCTTGAATGCCACCGCGTTGAACGGCCAAGCGATCCTGCGCGTGGTTTTTTGCGGCGAGGGCAGTGAATGCGTTACCGTGGATATGGCTAATGTCGATGGAGACGAGGAATTTGCTCTGACCCGCGCAAAGGCCATTCTCGTCCAAACCGCCACATTCGGTCTTGCCGCCAACGAGTATGACGCAACCAGCAATGGAAACTTCGACGAAGTCGCGGTGACGTCGGCAAGCGATACGGGGGGCGATGTTTATCTCTTCGACTATCGCGACGGCGAAACCAGTCGGCGGATACCTCCCTCCCGTATGCCAAGCCTCGAAGCTGCACGGGCCGAAGCAATCCGCTGCGCAGTCGATCTGTTGGTCGATCTGGAGCCCGGGACCGATGCACTGTCCGGCTGGCTGGTCCGGGTCTCGGACGAAAAGGGTGAACTTGTCTATACGGTGGATGTCCTCGAGGCCGAGGCCGCTCGCAAGGCCAGCCACTAACGCATTGGCCACCAAGAAGCGCATCGTCGATACCGAGCAGACCTATGCGCAGCTTAGTCTGGTGATCTGAGGGCTTTTGCTCCGGCCTTCATTTTTTGTCCCGCGCGCGTTGCGCGTTAGAAGTGCTCAGGTGAAACAAAGGAAGCTGTTGATGACCGAATTGCCAAAAATATTCGACCCAAGGGCCGAGTTTGTGCGCAAGGTCGCTGACGAGACCGGTATTTCAGAGCCGCAGGTACGTTACCTCATTTCAATAGTCGGTTACGATCATTCTTCGCTCGTCCGCGAGGCCAGGATACTTAAGCGGGACCAGCAATAAGTTCGGTAGCCACATGTACGAATTCCATTCTGTCGCCTCCTTGCCGGCAAGCTAGCCGGATGTCGGCATTCACGAGAGGGGAAAGCTCTAACCAGCAATCTTCCATTCGTCTTGCCAACGGCCACGCACTGCGATCATCAGCATATCTTCACTCGTCATGCCGGTCTGAAAGAGCCTTATCAGCTCGGCTGCAAGCCCATGCGCACCAGCTGTGTCGGGAAGAACATTGAATTCAACACAAAGGGCGTCGAAGGCCACCTTCAGCGTCTCGAGGTCATTAGGGTAAAACCCCTCGTTATGTGAGCGAATAGGTCGGTCAAGCATCAGGCGCCTCCACTACGGGCGAGAGTGCGATCGTCGCTCCCAAGCAGCGGAGCCCATCATTTGGCCGCTGACCACCCCGCTATGCAACGGTTCGCCCGGCCTGTCATTTCACTTTGACATACCCGAACGGCTATTTGAAAGTTGATCTACCAATATGGGCGCTGGCTTTGCTGCGATTCGAGAGCGGTGCGTGAGTTGCTCTGGAAGCAATCCACGGGAAGGTAGGCGCCCTGAGGTGACCGATCCTGGCTTCGGCATCCTGAAGAGCGAATTGATATGGGAGAAGGGCGAGGGCCATGTCGGCTCATGCTGCGACAGGATCATCCTGGTCTGCCCATGCGTCGGCCGAGGCAGTTCGGGCTATCGTCGCGCGCGAGCGACAAGGCAAACACAGGCGGGGGCAAACCCTTTGGTGAAACAATTGCGTGGCAACACGTTTTTGCGGCACGCTTCTACGCAGGATTCTTGGGACGCACTATCCTCGATGCCATCGAGCATCCCTCGCCTGATTTTCGCAAGTGAACCCGAGTTCGAATCGATTTTAGGTCGCTGGACCGACCGTGGTCGATGCGTGCGACTTTCGATTCGTTGATCTGGAACATATGTGACTTCCGAGGGTTGGTGATTGCGGCAGGCAACGCTCCCTCGCGCTACTTGCTGAAGATCGGGCCAGAAACCTTGATCGGCCCGCGTTCTTCACTAAGGGCGCGGGTTTCCCCTTTTTGGAAGAGATCGCGCATGTCCCAGACAATTCAACCACCGATATTGCCGGAAGGAAGTCCGGATCGGGCGGTCAACTGTGAGGTGGCCCTGGAAGCGGCGTTCGCGGCCTTGGTGGCTGAATCGGAGGCCCAGGGATGGACAGCGCAAGAGACCGCGGAAACCCTGCTCAAAATTGCGACCGAACATATCCACCTTCTAGGGGCGGCGGTCGAGCCGAAGGCGTAAGGAGGAGGTTGCGCCAGAGGAGGTGATAGCTCTGCCGGGCCTTTGGCTGCGCTTCCCGCTATTCGGCGGATCCATTGTTGGTGAATGGGGAAGCGCTGGGGACGCACTGCAGGGTCCAGCCCGGCGGGGTTGGCTGCTTCTGGTATTCGGCAATGGCGGCCGTGCATTGTTCGCGCTTGTCGAAAGTGCTCGGCAACACCGCCATGCCGCCCTGCGGGCCGGCAATCACCAGATACCAGATCAGCGCTGCTGTCGAAGTCATGGCGTTTCCTTGTTCCACTCCGACGCTATAGACGCAGCCGGCTGGACCACCTTAGGCCAATGGCCAGGAATGAGCTAATCGTCATTGAGAAAAGAAGCGGCGATCAGGTCGTCGCCGGTAATGTTCGCGTCCGCGAACTTGGTCCGAAGGTTTCAACGCGCATTTCCAAGGCATCGGATTTTGCGAGATCTCGCGGTCATGTGAGCTCCCGTTTCAATGAAAACCCGTCGCCGGCAGAGGCGACGGGTTTTGGCCGGCAAGGCCGGTCAGTCGTAGACTTTGATGATCTTGTGGCTGCTTGGATCGACCAGAACCGTCCGGTTGTCGATCACGACATAGCGGTATTTGACGTTCGGAACTTCGTGGAGTTCGACCGTGTCGGGCAGCGCCGTGCCGATGTTGAGTTCGACACCGGGAACCTTCACAGAAGCAAGCGGCTGCTTCTTCACATATTCACGAATAACCGTTTCCTGCTCCGGCTGAATGATGATGTCCTCGGCCGCCGCAACGCCGGCCCCTGCGAGCAGAAGAAATGCCGCGGCTGCGGCAGACAGATGCAATTTCATAGTCTTGCTCCTCGTTAGATTGGCTCCGATCGGTGATGTCGAAGCTCAGCTGCCAACTTGGCGTGGGTGCAATCGTTCCCTTGGGTGGACTTCAGTCGGGCGAAATGGTTGGACCAAAGTCCGGTCGAATGGCGCAAGGGTCTTGCCGGCCGCTCAGCTTGGAACGGTAGGATGTCCTGGAAGTTGCCAGCGAAGGAACCGGAGGAACGAATTTATGGACAGGAGTGTTGGTCAAGCGCGGTGGTTGCTGGCGCCAGTCTTCTTTTTGGCGATAGCCCTGCTCATGGTTGGATTATCCCTTGGCTGAATCTGGATACCCCACACTTCAAAATCCGCGCAGCTATGTCCCTTCCTGCGCTGATAACGGTTCGCTCGCTGCATTAGCGGCGAGCGAACCCGTCAACTTCAATTTGGCCAGCGACGGGTGGATGTTCAATGACAAAAAGACTCGCTTCATAGAGGCCGGTTTCCTCCTGGCTGTGCCCATTTGCGTCGGTCTCACCGCGCTGATAGCCGCATTCACTCTGGCCAAGATATGATGATGTGGTTGTATCCTCGGCGGCGTTCGGCGCGAGATCGAGTCCCCGGCCGCGCAATTATGGGAACGCTTGAATGAACCGCATCCTTTTTGTGGCGGCGGACTTCCTTTCCCGCCCGCCGGGCTTCTACGTCATGATGGTCGCAATGGTATTGTGCACCGCGCTGGTGCCATTCGGACTGACCAACGCAGTCACCTATGCCCTTTCGGTGGCCGCCATTGTGATCACCGGTGTTGTCCTGATACAGGGCTATCGCGATACCGCCGCCATCCACGCCAAGCTTGATGAGATCATCGTTTCACTGGACGAGACCAGAAACGACGTTGTCGGCCTGGAACATGCCGAGCCGGAGGAAATCCGCGAAAAGATTGCGTTGCTCGAACAAGAAGCAGCGCAACGAAATGAGCGAGCCACCTGATTGCCTACGGGCGAACTGTCCGTGCGCTCTCAGCAGGCTGAAAGCCCCCGTGCAACCAGATCAGCGCTCGCGGGTTCTTGACGTAATGAAACGGCGCCTCGTTCTCCTCCGAAACTGGTCAATCCATGGACGTCTCGATTACGCAAACATCGGCCGATAAAATCAAAGCAGGTAAGAGCGGCCTGCTGCTGATTTCGGACAATTACGATGCGTTCGCCGCGCGTGTTTTAGCGGCAAGGGGCGCGGCTCGCACTCTCGATCTCATGTACTATCTCTGGCATGACGACCACACTGGGCGCTTGCTTTTGCAGGAAGTTGTCCGGGCGGCCCAGCGAGGCGTGCGGGTCAGAATGCTGCTCGACGACGTCAATCCGCGCAAGAGCGATGCCGCCTATTTGGCGCTGAGCAACCATCCAAACATCGAACTCAAATTGTTCAACCCGAGCGGCATCAGAGCGCGCGGCCTCATGCGCGGCGCGGAAGTCCTCTTGCGGCTCTTTGCATTGACAAGGCGGATGCACAACAAGGCGTGGATTGCCGACGACAACATCGCCATTGTCGGTGGGCGCAATATCGGCGATGCGTATTTTGACGCAGCGGAGACGAATTTCCGTGACCTCGACATGCTGCTTCTCGGTCCCGCCGTCCAGCAAACCGCACAGATCTTCCAAACGTTCTGGGTATGTCAGGACGCCAAGCCAATAGCTGAACTCGGCGCATCCGTTCCAGGCTCGCATGCCTCGTATTTCGACGGAAGCGAGGAGAAAACCGAATCGACGCTTCTGAGCGGTATCAGGGACAAGGGCTCCATCGCCGAGTTCATAGCGGCGAGCAGCAACGTACATTGGGTCGAGCGCGTGCGCGTGATCTCCGACCCTCCGGAAAAGGTCCGAGGCTGGAGACCGCGCGGTTGGCTGATGAAGGAGTTGCTTCCAATCATTCAGTCGGCGCGCAAGCGGGTGGAAATCGTGTCCCCGTATTTTATCCCCGGCAAGAAGGGTTCAAAAATCCTCGGCGACCTCGTCGACGATGGAGTGCAGGTTTCTGTTTTGACCAACTCCTTGGCCGCGACCGATGTCGCCGCGGTCCACGGGGCATACGCCAACTATCGCAAGCGCTTGCTGAGAATGGGCGTGCAGCTTTTCGAGCTCCAACCCTTTAGCCGGCAGCCCAAGATTTCCGTATTTGGATCCAAGGGCGCCAGCCTGCACACCAAAGCGTTCAGCGTCGACGACAGGATCGGTTTCGTCGGATCCTTCAACTTCGATCCGCGGTCCGTATCCCTGAATTCGGAAATGGGCGTGCTTTTTGAACACGAGAATCTGGTCGCGGAACTGCGGCACAGGTTCAAATCGGAGATAGCGCCGGAAGCGAGCTACCGGCTCGAATTGAAGAACGAGGTTCTTCGCTGGCATGGCAGCGATGAAGGCAGGCCGCAAACCTACACTCGCGAACCCGAGGCAGCATGGTCCCGCCGCATACTGGCCGCCTTGGTCAGGCACCTCCCCATCGAATCTCAGCTTTAGCCGTATGTCGGCGGATTCTGGGAATGTTGACGCTCTCCACAACCGCCATTCAAGCAGGTTCCCACCCGCCTGGACCTTGCCGAAAGGAATAACTGGCTGAGGTTTCGAACCCGGACTGCGAAGGCTGCCATGCCCGACATTCGATGGAGATCCTCGGCTGCTCGACGCGAATGATGTTAAACGAATTTGCAGCTTGGCGTACCCGCGACGAAACCGCCGTTCCCGCTTGAATAAGCAGTGCCGCATAGCCGTCGATAAGGTAGCGCCGTGCGCTCGAACCAGCGCGGTGAAGATGCTGGTGGCCAGACAATATTACGTCTACGCCGCTGCGCGAGAAGGCGTCCATTGCCAGATCAGCCCGGCCCACGATGCCGTCGTCGTTTTCCAGGTCCAGCCCTTCGAAAGGATGATGCGTGACCACTATCCGGGTAACGTCATCGGACATATGTGCGAATTTTTCCGTCGCCGCCTCGAGCTGGCGGACGTTGATCCTGCCGTCCTTTATTGTCAGGGATCGTGCCGTGTTGATCCCGACCACGGCGATTTCGCCGTCGGCATAGAACGGGTCGGTGTCCGCCTCGATGTAGCGCCTGTAACGCGACAGAGGCGTCATGGCACGCGCGAAGAGATTCCAGAGCGGCACGTCGTGATTGCCTGGCACCACGATGCGGGGGCCAGGAAGGGAATCAAGGAATGCCCGCGCCTGCAGGAACTCCTCTTTCCGGGCGCGCTGCGTCAGATCTCCTGACACGACGAGCAAATCGGAGTCGACCGCAAGAACCTCCGTCGCAATCGCCTCCACAAGCCGGCTCTCTGTCTTTCCGAAGTGCAAATCCGAAAGGTGGACCAGGGTTTTCACTGAAGTTCTCCGCTTTCAGCGACGGTCACCGGTTCTGGTCTCTTTTGGCAGGTGCAAGGACGTGCAAGGCCGCTGGTCGAATCCGAAAGTTCAGGGGCATGGCCATACTGACGGCTTCGCCATCCAGAGAAACCAGCATGGCGTGGCGATGCGATGTGATTTGAAGTGAACCAGCCCGATAGATTTCCAGATCTCGGGCGGAGTCGATCATGCCGAACGCGATTTTGAACGGAAGCAGTGCGAGTCCAAACCAGGACTGCTGCTTGACGACATAGACACACAGTTCTTTTGACGTGAGGCTGCCGCGACGGCCAAGATCGGCGATGTCGTAGAAATTGTTGCCGACAAATACGCAAGGGGTCCGCAATCTCTCGCGGGTGCCCTGGGCAGCGACGTGGACAGCCTGCCAGGAGGCGGATCTCAACGTTCTCATCAGGGCGGGACCGATGGCGGCAAGCTTGCCGAACCCGCGGTGCCGCTGCTCGGCTGAACGCTTTGCTACAAAGAAGGGATAGATGCCGATCGATGAGTTGTTGAGAAAGACTCGGCCGTTGACCTCGGCGACATCGACTGCGACAGGCTTGCCCGTCGCGACTGTACCGATCGCCGCAGTCAGGTCGAGCGGCACACCCAAATCCTTGGCAAAGTGGTTTAGCGTGCCGAGCGGAAGAATACCGAGCACCACATCCGTCCCCGCCAGCGCCGAGGCCGCGCTGCCGAGAGTGCCGTCGCCACCGCCCACTACCAATATTGATTGATCGCCGGAAGTCGACTTGTTGTCAGCAACGAAGCGCCGGGCGAGTTCTCCAACCTCTCGCCCTTCCACCAATCGCACATCCGCCTCGACGCCACGTTCGGCGAACCCATCCCGTACGGCTCTCTCGATGTCGCCCTTGCGCGCCGCAGCGCCGGCCCTTTTGTTGATGAGTGCCATGACCTTCAAGTCTTTGGCCCCCGCTTCGGCCTTTCCTGAAACCATAAAGCGACTATCCAGCACAGGATCGCCCAGCCTGAACCAATGCACCAGCCGGCCAACACATCCGTGGGATAGTGGACCGCGAGATAAACCCGGCTTACGCCAACGGCCACCGTCAGAAACACAGCGAGCGCCATGAAATACAGTTTGAGACGCCGATCCTGATTTGCGTGCGAAAGGAGGGCGCCCACGGTCAGGAACGTGATCGCCGAGAGCATTGCATGGCCGCTCGGGAAGCTTGCGGTGAATACCCGCGTGACATGAGGGATTTCCGGCCTGGGCCGGTTGAAGCTCAATTTCAGGATGGTGCCAAGCAGTTCGCCGCCGGTCACCGCCACCCCCATCCAAATGGCGAGAGCCCGCTTGTGAATGAGAAGAAGATAGACAACCCCTGCCACCAACACGAATCCAAGAAACACCACGCTTCCGACTGAGGTCACATCCCTGGCTGCTTCCTGTAGCCATGGCGGACCGATCGGGTTGGCGGGATCGGCAGCGCGAAGGGTCGACATGATCGCCAGGTCAAATTTGGTCGTATCGCCTTCCAGGACCTCCTCGGCGAGCACCCCAAAGCCGAGAACGAGGCATGCCACAAGCATCACCGCGACAAGGCTGTATTTGTCTTGAGCGGATGCACCGCTAATCCCAGTCGGCGGGGGAGGGCAGGGACTGCCGAGAGGCCTTCGCTCGATATCTGGGGCTGGTTCGCTCAAGCGCAGGACCTCGATCTACAGTCCACAACGGCTTCGCAAGAACCAGGTTCCCCAATCATAGTGCGGGCCACGCAGTATGGTCGACCGGCTTAGACCTGACATCAATCTTGTGACTTGGGGGCGCACCGGCTGGCTAACGCATTCCCTGGGGCACGGGTGTATCGAGACACACCCGTGCAAATCTCAAAATATCCAAGGAGGGTGCCTGGCATGTCGCCTGCAGGCAAAAAGACCAGGAGCACCCATCCAACTACGCGGCGGCAACCACCTTCTCTATCTCATGCGCTGAATGCCCTGTAAGATCCTTGGGGATTTCGCCCACGAGCACGGCCGAAAGTTTCTGGTGGTAGTCTGATTTACTCGTTGGCCGTCGACCTATATGCGCAGGGGAGGAGGACGCCCTCCTCCCCTCGGAGGCGGTTTCTTATAGCAATTCGGTGAACACAGTTCGCAGACAAAGTGGTGCTGCTCGAATCGTTGCCCGATCATTGCTCCAAGAGTTGGGCCAGGCCTGCGAAGCGATCAACAAGTCAACGGGTGGACCACCAATCTGGCCCAGAGGAATTGTGGGTTCATTGGCGCATGATCGAAAAACAGCAGTGGCGGCCGTTTCACCGAAAAGCAGATTTTTGACTCTCGGTATTGATATCGAGCCAGCAGAAACCTTGCCCAAAGATCTCATCGACATCGTGACGACAAATGGCGAACGCAGTCGCCTTGGCATGTCTCCACTTTATGCCCGCTGCCTGTTTGTTTTAAAGGAGGCCGTTTACAAAGCTTCATTCCCTTTGGATGGTCTTTTCCTCGATTTCTATGACGTTGACGACGTTGAAGACGCCGCGGTTACTGGCCGGCAGTGGCGATTGCACCATCGTCCAGCTCACCCTTGCGCAATGTGACGAAAGACGAGACCCCCCGAAGCCATTCCGCATGGCTCGTGGCTCGACAGGATCACGATGCGTTGCCGCAGCCGATGCAGCAAGATGCTGAGGATGCGTTCGCCCTGTTCGGCATCAAGATGTTCGGTCGGTTCATCCAACAGCACGATAGGCTTGTCGGAAAGCCAGGCGCGGGCGAGGTTCAGCCTTTGCGCCTCGCCGAGCGACAGCTCGCCTTGCGTGAGCCAGCTGTCCAAGCCGCCGGCTGCGCTGATCCTGCCCTCCAGTTCCACCGCGTTCAACGCAGCCCACAATTCTTCGTCGGTGGCGTTTGGGGCAAACAGGTTCTCGCGCACCGTGTCGGCCAAAACGGTCGCGTCGTGCGGGCAAAAGCAAGTCATGGACCGGCGTGCTTCCAACCGCAGCCCCACGCCATCTGCCGCGATGCGTCCATCACCGGCATCCAGCCAGCCGGCGATCTGCTTGAGCAGGGAGGTCTTGCCGCAGCCGCTGGGGCCATGCAGGGCTGTCGGCCTGCCCGCTTTGAACACTGCGGCGAGAGGCCGTCCAATCCGTCGGCCATCTGGAGCACAGCGCGGCAAGCCGTCCAGGGAAAGCGTGGAAATGCGATCCTGGGCATATCGACGTGGCGGTGCGTCCGGAGCGGTAAGCCATTTCGCCAGCGCGGCCTTCGCTGCCTTCGCGCGTACAAAGGCAATCAGAATCCTCGATGCGCCCTGGAGAGAGTCCCCGACGGCAAGCCAGGCGAATGCCAGGAGCGCCGGTGGCAACAGAGCCGCGCCGCGCAGGCCCGCCAGCCACGCGCATGCCAGAACGCTCAGCATGGCGCATGGCGCCATGCAACTGGCCAGCATGTCCAACAGCGCCTGGCGGCGGCGAAGCATCAGCGCGCGGTTCTGCGCATCGGTATAACCGCCGAACGGCTCGCCAAGCATAGCGTCCCAGCGCCTTTCGCCATGTAACGGAACCACGGCCTGCATCGCGGCGCCAAGCAGGCGCGAGGCGTGCCGCCGGCTTAGGCGCAGTGCAGCCTGATCGGCTTCAATCCGGCTGGCGAGGTAGACGGCCGCGGCGGCGCTCGCCGCGAAGAGGATCAAAATAGCGACGCCTGCCAACGGGGTCATCCAAAGAGTTGTTGCCAGAAGCAAGAGAAGGGCAACACAAAGGGTCACCGACGGCAGGCTGACGCGCAGGCGTGCGTAGTCCACGTCCTCGACATCGTCGAGAAAGTCGGCAAGGCGATCCTGGTTGCCAAGTTGCCAACTGGCCCTGCGAACGGACGGGGCGGCGGCCATCGCGGCGAAAAGCGCCGATCGGCGCACGTTCTGATCCGTCAGCGCCGCCCGATGCCCGACAACACGCTCGCCATATTTGGCCGCCGTTCGGGTCAGGGCGAACAGCCGTATGAATGCGGCGGGCATTTGAAAGCTGAACGTCAAAGCGGCGGGTGTCATTCCAGCCAGAGCGACAGCGCCCAAAAGCCATACGGATACGCTCGTCAGCAAGATCCCTCCCGCCAAGGCCGCAAATGCGAACACAAGGGCGAGGCGCCATGGCGCCGTCTGCCGGATGCTTGCCTGCGGCAGGTTGACGATCGAGGAAACGTTGTCTTTCACGCGACCTTCTCCTGTGCCTGCCGGTTGTGCCATCCAACGTCGATCGTGTTGCCAGCAAGCATGGCCAGGGCCCTGTCATGCGTTGCGACGAGAACCAGGCGGGTCTGCGCCGCATCGGCGAGCGCGCGGCGGACCATCGCGGCATTTGCGGGATCAAGCTTGGCGGTCGGCTCGTCGGCGAAGATGTCGCGGCCCGAGAGCAGCGCTCGCGCCAGTCCGATACGCACGCGTTGTCCGCCTGAAAGGTTTTCGCCGCCGGCCTTGATCGATGCATCGATCCCTCCAGGCAGAAGCGCGTCGTCGAGGAGGCCGACACTGCCCGCAGCCAGGAACAAGCGGGTCCGGGAACACGGTCCAGCTTCCCAGCCGATGGCGTCGCCAAGGGTGCCTTCGGGTACATAGATCTCGGTCGAGCACCACGCGATGCCAGGCTGGTCGCGCTCCGTTTGATCCGGCAGTGCTGAACGGAGCCCGGCAACGTGGCGCAGCAAGGTAGATTTGCCTGATCCGCTCGCCCCGGTGATGGCCACCAGCCCCGTCCGAGGCAGGAGCGATGCTTCGCCAAGCAGTTCGCGGGTCAAGATAGCCGCTTCGAAGTCCGCGAACTGCGGACGCGCTGCCAGAACAAGCGTGTCGAGCGCCGTGGCGGCTGCGAACCCCTCCGACTTGGCGTGATACTGCTCGGCATAACGGCGGAACGGAGCGAAATATTCGGGCGCGATCATGAGTATGAACAGGCTTTGCCAGAGTTGCAGCCCGGCAAAGCCGGGAACACTCATCAGCTTGAGATGTCCGAGGCCGAGAAATACGGCAAGGATCGCGATCGAAAGCGACGCGAAGAGGTCGATGATGCCAGCGTTGAGGAAGGCGACCCTGAGGACGCTCATCGTGCCCGATGTATAGGCGTCCATCCGCGTCGCGAGCTTGCGGCTCTCACGCGGCAGTGCATGGTTTCCCAAAATTGTCGGCAACGCCCGGATTCGATCGGCGAATTGTGCTGCGAGGCGGCCGAAGGCCTTCTCCTGTGCCTCGGCGCCGATCCGGATCGCACGGCCGATCAGGATAAAGAAGACAATCATCACCGGCGTTAGAACCACAAGTACCAACGCAGCTTGCCAAGAGACCGCCATGATTGCTGCCGCGGCAACCAGTGGGCCGAGCCCCAGCATGACCGAGGCCAGGCGATGTCCCACTGCGAGACTTGCGACGGCTTGCGGATAGCGTTGCAGTCCGGCAATCAACGTTCCGAGCGGCATTGCCTGGATGTCGCGGGACTGCGCCGCGGCAAGGGCGCTGCGCGCCGTCCCAAGTAGCCCATTGGCGACCTTCAGCTCCGTATTGGCAACAGCGCGGTCTGTCAAAAGGCCGATCGTGGAAACGAGGATCAGGGTAGCCAATGCCGCTCCGAGGAGCGGCAAATTGGCGTCTCCCGTGATCATCTCGCCGACGAAGATTGCAGACAGGCCGGTGAAGGCAAGTCGCAGGACCGAACGCACCATTTGGAGCGCTATAGCGGCACGCAGGCCGGGGGCGGCAAAGGTTCGCGCCTGGCAAAGTGCCGTGCTGCCCGGCGCTGCCGATGTAGGAATGGGATGCAGGTCGGACCCGTCAGGTTGTTCCGGCACCATTGGGCGATTGTCTTGGCAATTCGAGACGGCGTGGAGCATGACGGATTAGTGCCATGCCAAGGCTTTGAGCGAATTGACGCACATCAACGGCCCACCATTCAGTGACCCGCTGCGTCGTGGAACGTGTCCTTTGAGATTTGGAAGGACAACCCGCATCGGCCGGCCGGGCATTCAACTGGCAAATCCGTGAACGGCGCATTTGCGCTGCATCAATGCCGCGCGCACCCCGCCGACCTAGAAACGAAACCAGTCGACCGGGATTTCAGCTGGGATCCAGAAAGGATCGCAGCCGTTAGGTGACAGCGACGGTCACAGAGTCGCGGTAGATGTGTGCGACGGTTCCCGCCGACATCGGATTGAAAGCGTCGAAACGAACTCAACCCGCTGGTTTGCGTTGGACGGTAGCCAGGATTTTCGCGAATGCAGAGGAACAGGAAAATGGACGATCATTCGAGACCCGCGGCTGACGCCAACCGCTTGTCCGCACAGGAGCTGCGCGATCTCGACGCCTATTGGCGTGCCGCCAACTACCTGACCATCGGCCAGATCTACCTGCTCGACAATCCGCTGCTGCGCGAACCTCTGCGGCTCGAGCATGTCAAGCCGCGACTGCTTGGCCATTGGGGGACCTCGCCTGGTCTCAGCTTCATCTATGCGCATCTCAACCGCGCCATCAGGCAGCGCGACGCCAACGTCATCTATGTCTGCGGCCCCGGTCACGGCGGGCCTGCCATGGTTGCAAACACCTATCTGGAGGGCACGTACAGCGAGCTCAATCCGGACATCTCGCTGGATGAAACCGGCATGAAGAAGTTGTTTCGCCAGTTCTCCTTTCCAGGCGGCATCCCCAGCCATGCGGCGCCGGATGTGCCGGGCTCAATCCACGAGGGAGGCGAATTGGGATATTCGCTCTCGCATGCCTATGGCGCGGCATTCGACAACCCCGACCTCATCGTCGCTTGCGTGGTCGGAGACGGCGAGGCGGAAACCGGACCGCTTGCCACCGCCTGGCATTCCAACAAATTCCTCAATCCGGCGCATGACGGTGCGGTGCTGCCGATCCTGCATCTCAACGGCTACAAGATTGCCAATCCGACCATTCTCGCCCGGATCCCCGAAGAGGAACTGCGCGCGCTGTTCGTAGGCTACGGCTATGAGCCGCTGTTCGTCGAAGGCCACGACCCGGCCCTGATGCATGAAAAGATGGCGGTCGTGCTCGACGAAGCGCTCGACCGCATCAAGGCGATCCAGGAAACTGCGCGCAGCAGCGGCGCCATTGTCCAGTCGCGGCCGAGATGGCCGATGATCGTGCTGCGCAGCCCGAAGGGCTGGACCGGGCCCAAGGAAGTCGACGGATTGAAGACCGAAGGTTTCTGGCGCGCGCATCAGGTTCCCTTGTCGGGTCTCGCCGAAAACCCGGCGCATCTGAAGATGCTCGAGGATTGGATGCGCAGCTACCGGCCTGAAGAGCTGTTTGACGCAACAGGTGCTCCAGCGCCGACGATCCGCGCGACTGCTCCGCAGGGCTCACGGCGCATGAGCGCCAACCCGCATGCCAATGGCGGCCTGCTGCGGCGTTCTCTCGATTTGCCCGGCCTTGATCAGCATGCCATAGCGGTCGCGCGCCCCGGCGCCGTGAAGACAGAATCGACGCGGATCATGGGCCACTTCCTGCGCGACGTGATGGCGCTCAACCAGGATGCCAGGAACTTCCGCATCGTTGGCCCCGACGAGACGGCGTCCAATCGGCTCCAGGATGTCTTTGAGGTGACGGAACGCGCCTGGATGGACGAGATCCTTCCAGAGGACGTCCATCTCGGGCGAGACGGCCGGGTGATCGAGATCCTGTCCGAGCATACCTGCCAGGGCTGGCTGGAAGGCTATCTGCTGACCGGCCGGCATGGCTTCTTCTCGTGCTACGAGGCCTTCACGCACATCATCGATTCCATGTTCAACCAGCATGCCAAATGGCTGGATGCCTGCCGCAAGCTGCCTTGGCGCCAGCCCGTTGCGTCCCTGAATTACCTCTTGTCCAGTCACGTCTGGCACCAGGAACACAATGGCTTCAGCCATCAGGATCCAGGCTTCATCGACGTCGCCCTGAACAAGAAGGCAGATGTCGTGCGTGTCTATCTGCCGCCGGATGCCAACAGCCTGCTGTGCGTGACCGATCATGTGCTCAAGACCTGGAACCGCATCAACGTCATTGTCGCCGGCAAGGCGCCATCCTGGCAGTGGCTGGGCCTCGAGCAGGCGATCGTCCACTGCAACGCGGGCGTGGGGATATGGGAGTGGGCCTCGACTGACCACGGCGCCGAGCCGGACGTGGTCATGGCCTGCGCCGGCGACGTGCCGACGCTGGAGACGCTTGCCGCGGTGCAGATCCTGAAAGAGCATATTCCGGATCTGCGGATCAGGGTGGTCAACATTGTCGACCTGATGACCCTGCAGCCCAAGGAACATCATCCGCACGGCCTGTCGGACCGCGACTTCGACGCCCTGTTCAGCAAGGACAAGCCAGTGATCTTCGCCTATCACGGTTATCCCTGGACCATCCATCGCCTGACGTACCGACGGAACAACCACCAGAACATTCATGTGCGCGGCTACAATGAAGAAGGCACGACCACAACGCCCTTCGACATGACTGTACTCAACGGCCTCGACAGGTATCATCTTGTGCTCAGCGTGCTCGACCGGATTCCCGAGCCGAGCGGCGCCCATGTCGGGCTCAAACACGCGATGGAAGGAAAGCTGATTGAGCATCGCGCCTATATCCGCGCCCACGGGCAGGACATGCCGGAGATTCTCGGCTGGAAGTGGGTCCCGTAAGCTGGCGCCAGGCCGACCATGACTGATGCGGTGCTGGTTCTTAATGGCGGCTCATCCAGCTTGAAGTTCGCCGTCTTCGAGGAGCAGGGGACGCTTCCCCTGCTGTTGCGCGGCAGCGTGTCTTCACTCGGCCGAAATCCCAGACTGCGCACCATGGCCACGGCGGCGGCGTCCGCCATCGACACGAGCGTCGGCGATGGGCCGATCGCGATCGCCGACGCATTTTCGGTGGTGGCCTCGCTGCTCGCCGATCGCAATCTCCTCGGCCGCATCGGCAAGATCGGCCATCGCATCGTTCATGGCGGCCAAACCTTCACACATGCGGTCCGGCTCGAGGCAAAAACTCTTGCGGTTCTGCGCCGGCTGGAGCCACTTGCGCCGATCCACCAGGCGGTCAATCTTGAGATCGTGAAGCTGGCAGCTGAGCTGCTGCCGCATGCCGTGCAGGTCGGCTGCTTCGATACGGCATTTCATGCGACCCGGCCGGCGCTCGCCAAGATCTACGGTCTGCCGCGCGACCTGGCGGAGCAGGGAATCGTCTCCTACGGCTTCCACGGACTGTCTTACAGTCACATCGCGGGGATGCTGCGGGAACGGTACGGCACGGGCGCCGGCGGTCGCGCGATCGTTGCCCATCTCGGCAGCGGCGCAAGCCTCTGTGCCATGCGGGAAGGGGCAAGTGTGGCGACCACAATGGGATTTTCGACGCTCGATGGTCTCGTCATGAGCACCCGCTGCGGTGCGCTCGATCCGGGCGTGATCCTTCATCTTCTGCGTAGCAAGACCCTATCTGCCGATGAACTGAACGACCTTCTCTACGAGCGTTCAGGCCTGCTGGGCGTGTCCGGCATTTCCGGGGACATGCAGACTTTGCTCGACTCCAAAGACGCTGCGGCTGTTGAAGCCGTCGATCTCTTTGTCTATCGCGTCGGGCGAGAAATCGGATCGCTGGCTGCCGCGCTAGGCGGCCTCGACACTTTGGTGTTCACCGCAGGTATTGGTGAGCACGCGCCCCTGATCCGGCACAAGATCTGCGAGGCTGCCGCATGGCTTGGCCTGGCGCTTGACGAAGGGTTGAACCGAAGCGGCGGCGAACTCGTCAGCGCCGCGACGTCACGTGTCGATATTCTTGTCATTCCGGCCGATGAGGAGGTCGCCGTGGCGCGAGACCTGCTTGCATTCTAAGCAGGTCTTCTTGCGGCTGGATGGGATTCACGGACCTATGCGGGCAAGCTGGCGCCACGCTTGCGCTGAACCAGAACGAGGGTCGCATCGTCGGGGTCAGCCGTGACCGTGAAACCCATCTCGCGCTCAAGTTCGATCGCCGCCCGGTTCTCGCGATTTTCGATCGATTCGATCGTTTCGAGGCCGTGCTTGTCCGCGTAGCGCGCGACGTGGGCGAGCAATTCCCAGCTGACGCCCAGATGTTTGCGGTCATCGCGGATGCAGATGGCGACCTCGCCGCGCCGATCGGCCGGATCGCTGGCCAGCGTCGCCACCGCGATCAACATTCCGTCCGGTCCAAACGCCAGGAAATTATGGATATGCGCGTCGTCGGAGCGGGTCATCGCAACCAGCCTCTCGTGCGAAACTTCCCGCACGGCGCCAAGAAAGCGGAAGCGCAGATCCTCGGGCGTTACGTGCGTGAAGAACTCTGCAAGTGTCGGCTCGTCCTCGGGGCGGGCCTCGCGAACGTCAAAGCGGAATCCTGAGTGCGTGGTAAGGATGGTTTTCATCGTCTTCGGTCCTTGGCTTGCCCTTGCGGGCATTTTGGTCTGGGAGGCTGTGGCCGCGCCGCTTTATTCGCCCATGTCGAGGAGCACGTCCTGCTTGAGGATCTCGAGGCTGCGCAGGCCAAGCAGGCGAATGACGCCCTTGTCCTTCAGGCGGGTGAACACCCGCGACACGGTCTCGATGGTGAGGCCGAGATAGTCGCCAATATCCATGCGCGACATCGGCAACTCGACCTGGCGCAGGCCGCCCTGGCGCTCCGCCATGTCGACCAGGAAGGCCGCGACGCGCTCGATGGCATTCTGGCGGCCAAGCACCAGCAGATGTTCCTGGGCTCTGACGAGACCCTTGAGCGCCAGTGGCAGCAGCTGCCGGGACATATCCGCGGCCGCGGCGATCCGGAAAACCCGGATGCCGGTCGCATTGATCGCCTCGGCGAAGAAATGATGGGTGGCGTCGGCTTCGAAGCCGAATGTCTCTCCGGCCATATGGAAGGCGCTGATCTGCCGGCGGCCATCGGCCAGAAGGCGGTAGACACGCACGGCGCCGAATTCGACTTGGTAAAGCGGCCCTGCCTTTTCGCCTTGGGCGTAGATCTCCGTACCCGCCGGGAAGAAGCTTACCGGCTGCGTCGCATCGAGCAGAGCAAAAGGGTTCTGCTGCGTAGGCAGTTCGATATTGGCGATCTGTTGAGCGTACATGGCTGTGTTCCCGGTTGATCCGTGACAACAGAAATCGCGCAAATTCGAACCGGCCGAAATTCGTTTATGTCCCTAAGGGAAACTACTTAGTCGCTTGGTTGCACCGAACCTTGATAGGCAGAGCGTACGCATGAAATCCGCGCAGCCGCGCGTCGCGCCTCGGGTCAAAACGTTACGCAGGGCTTGGGCGTCAAGGCCGAGGTCCGTGACGCAATCAGCTCGACATGAAGCGGCTGAGCCAGACATCGTCAAGCAGCGAACGGGTCATCCCGCCGAAAACCCATTCCCTCAGGCGGCTGTGGCCATAGGCACCCGAGACGATCAGGTCGGCGCCGACCGAGCGGATGAAATCACTGAGCGCGGCGGGCTCGTCCTTGGCCTTTAGCACTTCCGTGCGCGCTCTGACGCCATGATGGAGCAGGAAGCCCGCAGCATCCTTCATGCTCTCCTCCAACCAGTCGGTTGGATGAGGGTCGATCGTTGCCAGCACGACCTCCTTGGCGCCGAGCATCAGCGGCACGGCGTCCGCCATGGCTCGTCTTGCTTCGCGCGTGTCTTTCCAAGCGACCACGATCTTGCGCGCCGGCACATCCTGGGCGCCATGCGCGACAACAATCACCGGCCTGCCGGCGCGCAACACCGCCGTTGCCGGGTCGGCAACCCTGTAGGCATTTCCAGTCAATACGCCTTGGGAGGCGTTCGTCAGGATAAGGTCGGCGGCGCGCGCATTGATGGCCAGGCTGTGGTTCGGATTGTCCACCGCGCCCCGCCATTCCGTCGACACCCTCCCAGCGGCGAGGCCATCGAACTGGCTGCGCAGATCCTTGCATCGTTGCCGGATTTCTTCCTTCGACTGCTCCCACAACTCGGCCGCCAACTCGGCGCCCTCCGGTGCCATTGTCACCGGTAAGGGCGCGTCGGCCGCACAGCACCCGATCAGCCGGGCATCGAATCTCTTGGCGAGATCTATCCCCGCCTTGGCAATCGGTTCGATCGGGCCGTCGATGTCGACGTTCAAGAGGATGGATTTGTAGCCCATTTGCATCGCGCCTGATCATTGTTTCGATGTCTGAAACTAGCTTGCGCGATTTGCGCTTGCCTTGACGGCGATCAAAGGCGGCGAAAGACGCTGGATATGCGGTGCTTCAGGCACCGGTCAACCATCTACGCCATAGTCGCGCCATCCGTCGCGCAGGCTCGTCGGCCGTAGGCGCCGGGGCTGTCATGACGGTTGCTCGACCATGATCGGCTTGATCGGGATCAATGTTTTGGGCGGCTGTTCTGTCATTCCTGTTCAGGATTAACGAAAGGATACGACCGTGTCTGCAGATGCTATCGTCCTATGGGCTGCCGCGCTTGGCTTTGCCTATGTCGCTGGTGTCTCGATTTGCTTCGAACTTGCTTCGGCCAGGAGAGGCGTGCCGTCTTCGATAAATTATGGCTTTGGCCGTCACACCCGGCCGCTTCGGGTGAAGGTGAGGTTTTGATATGACGACTCGCGGTCTGCAGGATGCCGACGCAGTTTTGGGTGAAGCGTTGCGCGCGCCGGAGCTTCTTCCGTTCATGAAGGCCGGGCAAAAGGTTTTGCAAATGAACGCCGCCCTGCAGGCGCAGGCGGCGGGGGCCTTGATCAGTTGCCAGATCGAAGGTCTTTTTTTCTTCAACCGTCGGTTTGAAGCCGGCCTGAACCTGGTCGAGACTCTGATCGCCCGCGACGATCTTGCCGATGCGTTCGACATCGTCGGCAACTTTGTCCAGAACTCTACCGCCTCCTACGCGAATGAAATCGGCAAGGTCGCCTCGATCGGCGCCAGGTTTGCCGCGCAAGCGGCCGGCCAAATGCGCAAGGAGGCACGCAACACCGTCGAGGACATGACTGCCGCGACCGCTGCCGCCTGAGGTGCCTGGCTCTGCGAAACACGCTGCCAACGAGACGGCACCGGCTTGCGCCCGTGCCGGATTTGAGCCAGATCAAGGCGGGTATTCGCAGCTCGTCTATCCTAAAATAATGAAACCTCGATCCGTAGCTGGGAGCTCTCTTTTGCTTGGACTTGCACTTCTTTGTGCGACGCCGGCATGGGCAGCTGACGATACGCAGGCCGCTCGCGGCAAGAGGCTTGTCGAGGCGAACTGTTCGCGGTGCCATGCCGTCGGCTTGAATGGCGAGAGCACCCATCCCGATGCGCCGCCCTTCCGCACTTTGTCGAGCCGCTATCCGATTGAAGATCTGGAAGAAGCGCTCGGCGAGGGGATTTCCACTGGCCACCCTGACATGCCGGAATTCGTCGCCACGCCCAGTCAGATCGACGCCATCGTATCCTACATCAAGAGCTTGAATCGCAGGTGAGACCTGTCCTGCGCCTATGGTCGACAGGCCGCGCCGCTGCGCCTTCGCGTCTGGGGACCGAGAGATCGACAGCGGCTTATGCGTAGAAGCAAGTGCCTTGCCGGCCTTTGACGATCTCGACCGCGTCCTCGAGCCGGCCGATCGCTGCCGGATTGCCGGTTGCATCGACGAATTCGATCGCGGCATCGATCTTGGGTCCCATTGACCCAGCCGCATAATCGCGCCCGGATATCTCTGTTGCCCTGACACGACGCAGGGCACGCGCACCGGCTGTGCCGTAGCCAACATAGACCGCATCGACGTCGGTCAGCATCAGCAGCATGTCGGCTGTCAGCTGCCGCGCCAGTAGCGAGCTCGCCAGATCCTTGTCGATGACGGCCTCAACGCCACCCAGGCTGCCATCGTCACGCGCCACCACAGGAACGCCGCCACCGCCGGTGCAGATCACGGTCACATTGTGATCGACCAGGTAGGCGATGACCGCCGCTTCGAGAATCTCCAGCGGGCGTGGGGAGGGCACGACCCTGCGCCATTTGTCGCCGTCCGGGGCAATCGCCCAGCCGCGCGAGGTCGCGAGGCGTCGCGCCGTGTCCTCATCGTAGACCGGCCCAATCGGCTTTGTGGGATGCGTAAAACCAGGATCCGTCGGGTCGACCTTGACCTGGGTGAGCAGTGTCGCGAACAGTCTGTGCTTGATGAGGTTGCCGAGCTCCTGTTCGATCATGTAACCGATCATGCCGGCGCTCTCGGCGCCGAGCACGTCGAGCGGGAAGGCGCTGCCGTCAGGGCCTGCCGCCGACTGGAGTGCGAGCAGCCCGACCTGGGGCCCATTGCCATGCGTGATGACGATAGAATGGCCCTCGCCGATCAAAGCCGCCAGCGCCGATGCCGCACGCCTGACATTGTCACGCTGATTGTCTGCGGTCATCGGCTCGCCGCGCCGCAACAGCGCGTTTCCGCCAAGGGCAACCACGATGCGCATCTCAGGTGCCGATCGTGGCGACGAGCAGGGCTTTGATCGTGTGCATGCGGTTCTCAGCCTGATCAAAAACGATCGAGGCCGACGACTCGAAGACCTCGTCGGTCACTTCCATGCAGTCGATGCCATACTCCTTGGCGATGAAGGCGCCGATTTCTGTTTCGGTGTCATGAAACGCCGGCAGGCAGTGCATGAATTTGGCGTGGGGGTTGCCCGTCGCTGCCATGACTGCGCCCGTGACCCGGTATGGCGTCAACAGGCGGATGCGTTCCGCCCAGCCGGATTTGTCCTCGCCCATCGACATCCATACATCGGTGTAGACGAAGTCGGCGTCCTGGACGCAGCTCGCCACGTCTTCATCCAGCCTGAATCGGCCGCCGCTTTGTACTGCGAGCTCCCTGACATGGGCGCAGAACGCTTCGTCGGGCCAAAGGTCCCTTGGCGAGGCAATGCGCATATCCATGCCGACCTTGGCTGCACCCAGTGCCAAAGACAGCGCGACATTGTCGCGGCCCTCGCCGACAAAGGCGACGGTCATGTCCGACAGATGCTTGTGCGTGAATTCGCGCATCGTCATGAAGTCGGCAAGGATCTGCGTTGGATGCGCCTCGTCGGTAAGGCCATTGTAAACGGGCACGCCAGCATGCGCGGCAAGCAGCTCGGCCTGGTGCTGGCCAAAACCGCGATACTCGATCGCGTCATACATGCGGCCCAGCACCCGCGCTGTATCTTTCATGGATTCCTTGTGGCCGATATGGCTGCCGCTCGGGCCAAAATATGTGACGTGGGCGCCCTGGTCATAGGCTGCCACCTCAAATCCCGTCCGGGTGCGTGTCGAATCCTTTTCGAAGATGAGCGCAATGTTCTTTCTGACAAGACGCGGGATCTCATGTCCGGCGACCTTGGCCGCCTTGAGGTCAGCCGCCAGCCTCAGAAGAAACCGAATCTCATCTGCGGTCAGATCGTCCAGCGTCAAGACGGAGCGGCCGTGAAGATTGATCGACATCGGAGAATCCTTTCTGGTCAGATCGGGTCGCGCGCCATGGGACAGGTCATGCAGTGGCCGCCGCCGCGACCGCGGCTGAGTTCGGCCCCCTCGACGGTGATCACTTCGATGCCGGCGCGGCGCAGAAGCGTGTTGGTGTAGACGTTGCGGTCGTATCCGATCACGACGCCGGGCTCGACCGCGACGACATTGTTTCCATCGTCCCATTGCTCGCGCTCGGCCTCGTAGCGGTCGCCGCCCGTGGCGATGATGCGTAGTGTCTTCAGCCCAAGGGCCTCGGCGACCACCGTCGTGAAGGGCTTTGTCTCATCGATGACCTCGACCGCCGCCTCTGCATCGCCCGGACGCAGCGAGAAGGTGCGCAACCGGTCGACCACCGGCGGATACAGGGTGACAAGGTCGCGGTCGCAGAAGGTGAAGACAGTGTCGAGATGCATGAAGCTGCGGTCGCGGGGCATCAAGGCGGCAATCACGCGCGTGGCTTCGCCGGCAGCAAACAGGTTGCGCGCGAGATCGCCTACCGCTTGCGGTGTGGTGCGCTCGCCCATGCCGACGAGAACTGTTCCGCCCCCGATCGGCATGACGTCACCGCCCTCCAGGCTGGTGCCGGAGCCCAGGTCCGGCGAGACGAAAGGTATGCCGCTGTCGCGAAAGCGGGGATGGAACCGGTAGACGGCTTCGACATTGGCCGCTTCCGGGCGCCGCGCGGGCCAGTACATGGGATTGACCGAGACCGAGCCGTAGATCCAGCAGGAGCTGTCGCGTGTGAACAGCTGGTTCGGCAGCGGCGGCAGTACGAAATCCTGAGGGGCGAGCGTCCTTCCGGTCAGCCCTTTGGGCTCGAAAGGAAGCTCCGCCCGCGCAATGCCCCCGACAAGGTAAGACGACAGTTGCTCCGGCGGCATCTCGTTGAGCCATCCGCGCAACTCGTCGACCATGTCGAGTCCGACGACGCCTGGATGGACCCGGCGGTCAAGAAGCCAGTCGCGGGCCCTGGCCAGGCTCATTGTCTGGGCCAGGAGTTCCCCGAAGGCATGCACCAGCACGCCGCGTTCGCGCAGCGCATCGACGAAGACATCGTGTTCCTGGCGAGCCCGCTTGACCCACAGCACGTCGTCGAAGAGCAGCGCCTTGCAGTTTTCCGGTGTCAGCCTGCGCAGGCTCAGATCTGGGCGATGGACCATCACCTCGCGCAGACGGCCGACTTCGGAATGGACACCCAGCTTCGTCATCGAGCCAATCCCTTCAAAGTGGGCTGACGGCGCCGGTCCACATCTCGTAGACGGCGAGGATGGCGACCGCGATGAGGGTTCCGGCGAGGGCGGCCTCGGCGGTATGGAACACGCGCTGCTTGTTTTCGCGACGGGCCCAGATGAAGAAGATGATCCCCGGCGCATAGAGGATCGCGCACATGAACAGGTATGCGGGTCCCGCCGCATAGACGAGCCACAGCCCGTAAACCGTTGCCAGCAATCCCGCAAAAAGCGGACCGGCGCGGCCCTCGCCAGGTTTGTAGCTCTCGCCGGTCAGCGCGAGCTTGGCCGCGTAAGCTCCAGAAAAGATGTAAGGAACCAGAATGGCGGCCGACGCGATATAGAACAGCGCCTGATAGGTGCTTTGCGCGAACAAAGTGATCACCAGGAAAGCCTGGACGAGCAAGTTGGTGATCAGGAGCGAGGTCGACGGCACGCCGCGTTCGCTTTCGTGGCCGAAGAACTTCGGCATTGTCCCGTCCTTGGCGGCGACATGCGGAATTTCGGCCGCAAGCAGCGTCCAGCTCAGGAAGGCGCCGACCACGGATACGACGAGCGCGATGTTGATGAGGATGGCGCCCCAGGGGCCGACAACGGCCTCCAGAACACCGGCCATTGAAGGGTTCTTCAATGTCGCAAGTTCGGGTTGGCTCAGTATGCCGAGCGACAGCAACGACACCAGGGCATAGAGCGCGAGGCAGGTGAAGAAGCCGAGAACTGTCGCCGTGGCGATGTCCTTGCGGTGCTCCGCCCGGCCGGAAAAGACGCTGGCGCCCTCAATTCCGATGAACACCCAGAGCGTCACCAGCATCGTGCTCTTCACCTGCGCGGTGATCGAGCCAAGACTGGCGTTGCCGAGACCGGTGAAGTCGAGCGACCAGACCTGCAGTTTGAAGGCGACGGCAACAACCCCGACGAACAGGACGATCGGAGCAATCTTTGCAACCGTGACGATGAGGTTCACAACGGCGGCCTGCCGGATGCCGGCCAGGATCAAGACATGGATCAGCCACAGCAGGATCGATGCGCCAAGCACCGCCTGCCAGGTGTTCCCATCGCCGAAGGCCGGAAAGAAGTAGGACAGGGCGCTGAACACGATCACCGCGTAGGAGACGTTGCCGACCCAGGCGCTGATCCAGTAGCCCCAGGCGCTGTTGAAGCCGATAAAGGGGCCGAAACCGGCCTTGGCGTAGGCATAGGGCCCGGCATCGAGATCGGGCTTGCGCGTCGCAAGCGATTGATAGACGAAGACCAGGGCCAGCATGCCGACCGCAGTGATCGCCCAGCCAATCAGGATGGCGAGGGGACCAGCACCAGCAGCCATGTTCTGCGGCAGGCTGAACACACCGGAGCCTACCATGGAACCGATCACCAATGCGGTCAGGGACCCCAATCGAAGTTTCGTTGGCTCCGCGGTCGCGACTTTCGCAGCAGGGATGTTGAAATCAGCCGTAGTCATGATGCTCTCCCCAATTTGAAGGCTCTGATGGGAGGCAATAGACAGGAAGATAGGCCCGGCAGCTTTGATGCGGGTCAATAAGTGGTTGTTGAATAAAAAGAGTGGCGCTGGGTGTTCCGGCTTCTGGGTCGACGCACCAATGCCGGCTCTTATCTTGTCCGCGCCGCCCTTGTCGCATCGCGCGCTTCCAGGGCCATGTTGAACAAGGAGCGACCGACTTGCGCCCCCCGAAATTAGCCAGGGCGCAAATCGGATTTGGTCTATTGGTAGGTCGTCAGGCGATGTCCGCCGGCTCGGCTTTGCGTTTTCGCCCGGTGATCATCGCCCATACCAGGTTTTCGCGATGGCGAAAGCTTGCCAGCGCGACGCCGCCTATATGGAAAAGGACCAGCACAAGTAGGCCGTGCGCGCTCAGGCTGTGCGCCGTTTCGACCCACGACACGCCGAAATAGGCGTCCGTTGTCATCAGCCAACCGGTCAATGCGGTTGACCCCATCGCCGCGATCAGCACGACCACCATTGCGCCGCCGGCCGGGTTGTGGCCGATGTAGCGGGCTTCGCGACCGCTCAGTATTGCCGAGAAATAGCGTAGCACCGTCGCCGGGTCGCGCACGAATTGAGAGAACCGTGCATAGGGCGTGCCCAGAACACCCCATAGGAGCCGCATTGCGACCAGCGCGGCAGCGGTGTAGCCGGCCCAATGGTGAATGTCCTCGGAGGAATGGGAGGTGAGCCAGGCCGTGACGAAGCTGAGCACAAGCGCCCAGTGGAAACTCCGCACGGCCCGGTCCCAGACGCGCACCATCTGCGGCGATGGTTGCGCGTCCGCGGCTATGGAAACGTTTCGATCAGTTTTCGCCGGCTTCGGCATTGTCGAGCTTTTCAAGGGTCTCGGCATTGTAGGCCAGGTTCACCTTCTTGCCGGCCTTGTCGACCGCGTAGACTTCATAACAACCCTTCTCGACCTTGATCTGGCGGACGGTGAGCCCTTCGCCGGTCAATTGCGCCTCGAGCGTTGCTTTGGGCTTGAACTGTGATTTCGGGGCGGTGCTGCAGCTGCCGCCGGCGGCGAGCGCTGGTCCTGCAATCATGCCAGCGAGAGCGGCGAGGACGAGTGTGCGATACATAATGGCTCCATTCGGGATTGGGCGCCGATCTTGCGCCTGCGGGTGGGATTTCGATCGGACCTGTCAGACGGCGATTTGACCGTCATCGGTCGAAATAACCCGTTCAACCTGACAACTGGCTGACAGCTGGGTCGGCACCGCCGATCGGGCTCGCACCGATCGGTTTGATCTGGCGCAAGGACGGCGGGTGATGCCGCAAGCAGGATGACGGCCAGGATGTAGAGCGCTTCTGCTGCCATCCTGAAAGAGGATCACGATGAAAACCATGTCGAGGAGAGCAGCGCTCGGGCTCGCGGCGGCGATGCTCATGGCCGGCAGTGCCGGCGCCGTCCAGGCTGCTTCGCTTGTCCAAATCTCGCTGTGGGACAAGGGCGCGAGTACGGAGATGCCGATGGGGCTTGCCTATGCAACGCCAGGCTTCGATCTCGCCAAGGCGACCATGGGGATCAAGGCTTTGCCAGGTGCGGTAAAGGCCGGAGAGGTCACATTCAATGTGAAGAATGACTCCAAGGACACCATCCACGAAATGATCGTGATGTACCTTGCCGATCCCGGCAAGCCGCTTCCGTACGTTGAGGCCGAGAACCGGGTCGACGAAGACAAGGCGGGCGACAAGGGCGAGGTTTCGGAACTTGATCCTGGCAAATCAGGCACATTGACCGTCGAATTGAAGGCCGGAAAATACCTGCTTATCTGCAACGTACCGGGTCACTATGGAGCCGGCATGTGGACCGAATTCACCGTTGATCCATAGGCCCAGAACCCAGGCAGTCCTTCGACGAAACGAGATGCTTAACAAGGCTAGGCCGCTGCCGCGACGACGACCGCCAAGCGTTACCTGGCCCGCTCTCCCAGTGCACGCATTTGCCGGATCCATTTCGTTCGGGTCGCATCGCTTGCACCGGCGGCCATGCCGAACAAGGTCTCGCGCACGGGACTGATGCCGACAAAATGCAGAATGCTGCGCCGCATACCGGCGATGCCGTGGCCAAGGAACCAAAGCCGGTAAAGGGTGGAGGGCATGCCCATCGTCACCACGACGCGCGCGGAGCGGCCGCGAAGCAGTGTCTTGGTGAAACCGCCGCCCTTGTCCGGGTAAGCGAAAGCCGTTCCCGGCCGCATGACCTGTTCGAGGAAAGCCTTGAGCAATGCCGGCATCGTGCCCAGCCACAGCGGGAAGACAAAGACGATGTGCTCGGCCCACACGATCGCCTCCGCGGCCTCTTTCAGTTCGTCAGGAACTTTGCCGTGTTCAAACTGCTGCATTGTCCGCAGCATGGGAAAATCGATCGCCGCCAGATCGACTCTGCGCACCGTGTGACCAGCCTCTTCCGCGCCTTCGCCATAGGCCTTGGCAAGACCGCGGCAGAGCCGGTCCGGGGACGGGTCGGGATGGCCGACCACAATCAGGATACGCCGCATCGACATGGTCTCTTCCCAAGGGCCGGTAGTGGTGCAGCGTCAGGGGCGCTCGACCCTTGCCACCTGGTAGGTGTGCATGGCGCCGTTGCGTTCGATCGAGACGTACTCACCGGTCACGAATCGCTCGTCGCCGAGATGGAAGCCGATTTCGTCGTCGCGGTCGCCGTCAGCATAGTCGAAAAACCACTGGCCGCCGGGCTTGCGCCTCAGCCGGCCGATCAGATCCTCCTCGCCGGTGCGGAAGCGGCGCACACGGCAGGAAGCCCGGTGCGACCTCCATTCCTCGGCATCGATCTTGCCTTCGCCGGTCAAGGGAGCGAGCACGTCATAGCCCTCTTCGCGATCGCCTCCCGGGTGGCCTTTTTCGCGGGCAAGCAACAGCCGGACGTGGCGGAATTTCGGGGTGAGATCCTGCGGACTGGTCATGGTGTACTCCTTTGTGGAGTATCTTAGCGTGGCTGCGGCGGCTGACCTTGATCCGTGTCAAAGATCGCTCGAAATCTCGCGCTCTTCAGAAGCCGGTCAACAACATGGCGCCGATGCCGATAGTCGCGGCGACGAGGGTTGCCGCGGCCAATGGCAGCCAGAAGCTGACCGGACCGGCAGAAATTGCGAGCAGCAAACGGCCAATTGCATTTGCCGCCAACGCCGCGAGTACCGCTTTGCCTACCGTCTCCACGGGCACCGAATGCCTGATCAGCCGCAACGCACCGAGCACCGAGACGTCGACATCGAACGTGCCTGCCAGCGCCGAGGTTGCCAGCAGGCCGCGCCCGCCGAATTGCGCGGCCAGACCAGCGCTCGCGGTCGCGACAAACGCGAAGAGCAGGGCGAACAGCAGCAGCGGACCCAATTCGAATGGATTGCGCGCGACAGCGCCACTTTCGCCATCGCCATTGCCGCGAGACAGCATCAATGCCCCGCAGGCGGCGAAGGCCAGCGCCGCGGCAATCGCCGGAACGCCGACCGGCGCGAACACGCTTGGCTCGATGATCAGAATCACCACGCAGACGCGGAGCACCGAAACCATCGCAGCCAGCGAAGCTGCCCCTGCGAGCGGCACTGCGTTGCTCGCCGAGACGGCGTTGCGGGCAAGCGCCAAGGTGACGGCAGTGGAAGAGACGATCGCGCCGGCGAGCGAACTGACCAGCAGGCCACGCGTCGTTCCCAGGATGCGAACAGCGACATACCCGGCAAAAGAGATCGAGGCCATCAGCACCGTCAGGAACCAGACTTCCCATGGATTGAAACCGCCCCACGGGTCCAGTGTCCGGTTTGGCAGCAAGGGCAAGACGATCGCGGTCATTACCGCCAGGATCAGTGCTGAGCGGAGCTCGACCCAGGTCAGTCGCTTCAACAGACCGTGCAGGAGCTCACGGCTGGCCAGGAGTGCCGCCAATGCCGCCCCACCGGCTGCGGCGGCACGATAATCGCCGGCGACAGAGAGCGCGCCAAGCGCGAAAACGCCAAGGCCCGCGATCACGCTCGTGACGCTGAAATCCTCGTCGTGGGCAGCTTCTCGCGCCTTGTACCAGGCGAAAATTGCCGCAAAAGCGATGAACCCGCCGACCAGTACCGACACCGCGCCGAGCGCATTGGCGAGTGCGGCGAGAACGCCGCCGAGCAGGCCCGATATGCCGAATGTGCGAATTCCGGCCGTGCGACTGCGATCAGGCGCATCGCGCTCCTGCCAGCCACGTTCCAGGCCGACGAGGAGACCTATCGCCAGCGCCAGTCCAAGCCGGGAAATGAGCGGATCCATTGGCGTGCGGACTGTCAGGCGGCAACTGTCGGCAGGCGGTCGCGAACCCACCTGACGATCTGGCCTGCCGTCATTGCGCCCGATATGCGCGCGACTTCGCGCCCGCCATGAAACATAATCATCGTCGGGATGCCGCGAATGCCGAGCCTTGCCGCGACGGCCTGCTCATTGTCGGAATTGAGCTTTATCAAGCGGACATGCGGCTCCAACTCGCTCGCAGCCGCCTCATATGCGGGTGCCATCGCCTTGCAGGGGCCGCACCAGGGTGCCCAGATGTCGACGACAACGGGGATGCTGCTGCGCGCAACCTGATGGTCGAACGACGTCGCGTCAACGTCCAGCGGGTGACCCGAAAACAGTCTGCTTGCGCACTTTCCGCATTTTGCCTCCCGCGCGTTGCGGGCGGGTGGCAAGCGGTTGACGCCGCCGCATTCGCAGCAAACCACCAAATTTTGCTCTGCCATGGCCTGTCACCAACTTTCGGTCACATACTATGCGCGCCGGAGACGTCCGTCGCCAAGAGTGCGCAGCGCGTTGACGATAACCGCCACGTCGATGCCTTCCTGAAGCAATGCGCCTGCTACCGGCGTGATCTGCCCCATGGCAGCCGCAAGCATGGCCAGGGCCGACAGCGCCAGCCCGACGACGATGCTCTGCAGGGCGATCGCGCGCGTCCGCTGGGCAATCCGCACGGCGTCGGCGACGGGCGCCAGCCGGCCGGCGAGAACGATGACATCGGCGGCCTCGGAAGAGGCCGTCGCTCCACGTTCGCCCATGGCGATACCGACCGTAGCGGCCGCCAGCGCCGGGGCATCGTTGATGCCGTCGCCGACCATCATTGTCGGTCCCAAGGCTTTCTCGGCTTCGACCGTCGCCACCTTATCCGCGGGAACGGCATCAGCGACGACAACATCCAGGTCCAGCCTGGAAGAAATACGATTTGCTGCCGTACTGTCATCGCCCGTCAGCATGACCATACGCCTGATGCCGGCCGACCGCAGACTGACAAGCGTCTCTTGTGCATCGGCGCGCACGGCATCGCCGAAGGTAAAAACGCCTGCAAGCTGGTTGTCGAGTGAAACAAAGACCCTCAGCACCGCTTCGGTCCGGTAGCGGTCCTCACCGCCTTTCGCCCAGCCGGGCAACGGCTTTTCGGCGAGTACGAGAGCCCGAGACCCCGCCGCGATCGACATATCGTCGACACAGCCCTTCAGTCCGGCTCCGCGATGCTCGCGGACATCGCGCGGATGAGAAAGGATCAACTGCCGGCCGTGCGCCGCCCGGATGATCGAGTCGGCAAGCACATGGTGCGAGGCTTGTTCCAGCGATGCCAACCGCTGCAGCAGATGGTCCGAGTCACAGCCGGGTGCCGCTTCGATCTCGAGGAGTTCCGCGCCGCCGATGGTCAAGGTGCCGGTCTTGTCGAAGATCGCGGTTCGGACTTGTGCAAGCGCTTCCAGAGCCGCGCTGCCTTTCATGAGGATGCCGGCACGTGCTGCGCGCGACACACCGCCGATAAAGGCCACGGGCGCGGCGAGGATGAGCGGACAGGGCGTGGCGACGACCAACACCGCAAGCGCTCTGATTGGGTCGCCGGAAACATACCAGGCCGCGCCGGAAACCAGCAACGTGACCGGCAGAAGGAACAGGGCAAAGCGGTCGGCCATGCGAATGAACGGGGATTTAGCGGTCTGCGCTGCAGCGACCATGCGCACGATCGCGGCATAGGTGCTTTGTTCCGCGACGGCAGAGGCCCGCATGCTGAAGGTCTCGCCGGCATTGACGGTGCCGCTGCGCAGCACATCCCCTGCGCTGCGCCGTTCTGGCAGCGGCTCTCCTGTGACGGCCGACTCGTCGAGTGAGGCCGAAGCATCAAGCAAAATGCCGTCGACAGGGAGCAGTTCGCCTGCGCGAACCAAAAGCACATCGCCGACAGCAACCTCTTCGACGGCGATGGTCTCGGCCCCTGGCGTTGAGGTCCGGTGAGCGACACGCGGCGACCGGTCGGTGAGTGCCTTGAGGTTCCGCTCCGCGCGGCCGCGCGCAAAATCCTCGAGCACGGTGCCTCCGGCATACATGATGGCGACCACCACTGCAGCCAACGGTTGGCCAAGAAGCAGCGCGGCCGACATCGACACCAGCGCAATCGCGTCGACACCGAAGCGGCCGATCCAGAAATCACGCAGAATGGAGATGGCGAGAGCCGCTACCACGGGCAAAGTCGCTATCGTCCAGATCGTGTCGGCCTCAAGAGGACCGAGCCCGGTTCGCCAGACGCCGATGCCGAGGGCGAGACCCAGGATGGCAATGACCAGCAATGCGCGTCGCAGGGTGGACTCGTTCATGCGATGCTTCCCGATTTTGAACGCTGCTCGCCAATTTCGCAGGCGCCGACGAGCGCGTGCAATGTGCGCAATGTGTAATCCGATTATGCCGGGAGGCTTTGATCCAACGCAACGAACCGGCGAGCGCGACAGGCGATTGTCGCAACGAACAGGAGATACAAGAGGTGACGATCCGAAACCTCGAACATGCATTCGCCCCAAAGTCGGTTGCCGTCGTCGGGGCATCGGGGCGCGACAGCTCTGTCGGACGCGTCGTTTTCGAGAACATCGTGACCGGCGGCTTCGAGGGCGAGATATGGCCAGTGAACCCAAAATACTCGCAAGTCGCCGGTCGGCGCTGTTATGCCAGGGCTGCCGATCTGCCTGAGGTACCGGACCTCGGCGTCATCGTGACGCCGCCTGAGACGGTTCCCGGCATCGTGCGCGACCTTTCCGCGAAGGGTACGCGCGCAGCTGTTGTCATCACCGCTGGGCTCACACGTCAAAACGGCTTGCGTCAGGCGATGCTCGATGCCGCCAAGCCCGATCTGTTCCGCATTATCGGGCCGAACACGGTCGGGCTGATGATACCGCCCTTGAAACTCAATGCCGGGTTTGCGCACATGGCCGCCAGGCCGGGCAACATCGCACTGCTGTCGCAATCCGGTGCCATCGCCACGTCGCTGATCGATTGGGCCGCCGACAACAATGTCGGCTTCTCGCAGATAGTTTCTCTCGGCGACATGGCGGATGTCGACGTGGGCGATTGCCTCGACATGCTGGCGGGTGACATGCACACACGCGCCATCGTGATGTATCTGGAAACCATTCCCAATCCGCGCAAGTTCATCTCGGCAGCCCGCGCGGCGGCACGCGTCAAGCCGGTCATCGCGATCAAATCGGGCCGGCACGAGCAATCGGCCAAAGCGGCCGCGACACATACCGGCGCGCTATCGGGGGCCGATCGTGTCGTCGACGCGGCGTTGCTGCGCGCGGGCGTCTTGCGCGTCAATGGGCTTGCCGAGCTGTTCGATGCCGCCGAAACGATCGCCCGTTTCACTCCCCTCAAGCAGGCCCGCGTCGGCATTGTCACCAATGGCGGCGGGGCAGGGGTCTTGGCCATCGATCGGCTCATCGACTTGAAAGGCGAATTGGCCGCGCTTTCCCCTGCCACCATGGAACGGCTGAACGCCGCTCTGCCGCCGACATGGTCGCACGCCAATCCGGTCGACATCATCGGTGACGCCCCGCCGCAACGCTACGCCACCGCCGTTGGAGCCGTCGCGGCCGATCCCGGAACGGACGTCGTCCTGGTGATGAATTGCCCAACGGGGCTCGGCTCGCCGCTGGCCGCGGCAAGTGCGGTGGCAGAACTCGCAAGAGACGGGATGATCGGCGGCAAACCGGTCCTGACCTGCTGGCTCGGGGAACACACGGCGCGCTCAGGGCGGCAAATCCTGCACCAGGCTGGCATAGCGAGTTTCGAGACGCCCGCTGACGCGGCAACGGCCGTCTCCTACCTCAGTGAATGGTCGCGTGCCCAGCGGGCATTGATGCGTACCCCTTCAAGCCGCAGCGAGGACGTCGCGGTCGATCGGGAAGCCTTGCTTTCCATATTCAGGCAGGTCGCGCGGGAAGGGCGGCGAATGCTGACCGAGCCCGAAGCCAAGGCGGCGATTTCCGCCTACGGAATCCCGGTCCCCGAGACGATCGTCGCCAGATCTCCTGAGGAAGCGAAAGCGGCGGCCGGCCGGCTCCTCGAGACGTCCGAGCAGGTTGTGGTCAAGCTGTTGTCCAAGGTAATCTCGCACAAGTCGGATATTGGCGGGGTGGTGCTCAACATTGCTTCTGCCGCTGCCGCCGGTGAGGCTGCGCGCGCCATCGAGGCGCGCGTGCGCAAGCACTCACCGCAAGCCGATATTCAAGGCTATGCCGTTCAGCCGATGGTCGTGCGCAAACAGGCGCAGGAGCTCATCCTCGGGATGAAACGGGATAAGATCTTCGGGCCGGTCATCCTGTTTGGCGCCGGCGGCGTCGCGGTCGAGGTGATGGACGACACGGCGATCGCGCTGCCGCCGCTTGACGACGTTCTTGGCGGGGATCTGATCGGGCAAACCCGGATAGGCCGACTGCTCGACGGCTTTCGCGATCGCGCGGCGGCGGATCGACAGGCGATCATCGCGGCGCTCAACGGGCTGTCGCAGATGGTTGTCGACTTTCCGTGCCTCGTTTCAATGGATATCAATCCGCTGCTGGCGGACGCCGCTGGGGTGATTGCGCTCGATGCCCGCATCGAGATCGAGCCTGAACGCTTGGAGGAGCCTGGACCCAATCCCGCACTTGCCATCAGGCCCTATCCATCGGGTTGGGAGAAGGAGTTTTCGACAGGTGGTGCGCACTATCGCATCCGGCCAATCAAGCCGGCCGATATCGCGCTCTATCCCGAATTCCTTGCCAGGATTTCGCCAGACGATCTGCGCCTGCGTTTCCTGTCGCCGCGCAAGCGCTTTTCCGACCAGGCATTGAAGCGCTTCACCCAGCTCGACTACGACCGCAACATGGCGTTCGTCGCTCTGGAAGCAAGCACCGGCGCTTTGGCGGGTATCAGCCGGCTCGCCTGCGATCCTGACCACTCCGTCGCCGAATATGCCTTGCTGGTGCGCACGGATCTGCAGGGTCACGGCCTAGGCTGGGAATTGCTCAGGCAGATCGTCGACTATGCAAAGGCCGATGGCATTGGCCGGATCGAGGGCATCATGCTCGGTGAAAATGCCAAGATGCTCGCGATGTGCCGCGAGGCCGGGTTCTCAATCGTCCATCACCCCAGCGAAACCGGCTTGTCGATTGCGACGTTGGATGTCCGGTGACGAAGCGACACGACGCGTCTTTGCGACGGCAAGGTGTCCACGCACCAAGTCCATCATACCAAAGTGTAAGCTCTCCGCCACAATTCCGGGAGGATTCTGGCGAATTTCGGCCAATCTTCAGCGGTCTTTTCAATGCCATCGCAGTGTGTTTTCAAATCCGAGGGAGAAAGAAGTGCATAAAACTATACAGGGATACTCAATTTATCAGATCGCTCTGCACTGGATTATTGCGCTGCTCGTCTTATTCCAGGTTTTCTACGGCGAGACCATGACCATCGTCGTCGATGCTGCCGGCGAAGGCCAAACCGTATCGGCAAGCGATCAGTTGTTGGCGTCGGCCCATTACTGGGTAGGCATTGCGATAATTGGCTTCGTTCTGCTGCGCCTGATCCTGAGGCTTTTCCACGGTGCGCCAGCGCCGGCGGGCGACAATCCGCGCTGGATGCAACTCGCGGCCCATGCATCACACGGCTTGTTCTACCTCCTGCTGCTGGCGACGCCGATCGTGGGCTTGCTTGCCTTCTACCTCGGCGATCCGTGGGGCGACATCCATTCGCTGAACAAGCCCGCTTTCATCATCCTCATCGGCATCCATGCCGTCGCCGCCCTGTATCATCAATTCTGGCTACGGGACGGGACGTTGAGGCGTATGATCTCTCCTGCTTAATAAAGACGGTGCGGATGGAAGTGACCCTTCGCCTGCAGAGACTTCAGTCGTGGCCGCAGGGAGACTCTGCATCTGCGCCGCGATTTCAGCGACGCTCCGGTCGGCCTCGATCCTCAACCAGTTCAAAGCGCCGACACTGCGCTGCATTTGCTGAGAGAGGATGTCGACCGTGGCATCGGACGGCCCGCCCGTGCGCTCCTGGACGCGGCGCCAAAGCACAAGCGGATCGGCCGCCAGCCAAAATCCGGCAAAGGGGATACCCCTTTCAGCGGCGACGCGTTCGATCCTGTGGCGATCAACCGGCCTGTCGAAGACGGCATCGGCAACAACCGATCCGCCTTGTGAAAGAATAAGGTCCGCACGCCAGGCAATCTGGCGATAGACCCGTTCGGACACGGCTGGCCGATAAGCCTTGCCTGGCAGTTTGGTCTCGGCGGCCACACCGTGCATCGCCTTGCGTATGCGATCGCTCTCGACAATCCGGGCGCCAGGTGGCGCACCGACATGGGCGGCGAGCGCTTCCGCAACCGTCGTCTTGCCAGAGCCGCTGAGGCCGCCGATGGCAACAAGTCTGGACGGTGTTTGACGGAGAAATGTCTGGGCAAGGTCGAAATAGGATCTCGCCTCGGCAGTCAGCTTGTCGGTATCGGCGCTGCCTTCCTCTACTTGCGTCGCGGTGACGTGGGCGCGCACGGCAGCCCGCACGGCCATGAAAAAGGGCAGCAGGATGAAACCGTCTTCGTCGTCGGCTTCGTCAAGATAACGGTTCATGACCAGATTGGCGAGCTGCGGAAAACCACGATGCCAGAGGTCCATCAACAGGAAGGCAAGGTCGTACAGAACGTCGATATTCGCGATCTGGTCATTGAATTCGATGCAGTCGAAGAGGCGAGGCGCGCCTTCGAGGAGGCAGATGTTGCGCAGGTGCAGATCGCCATGGCACCGGCGGATCTTCCCCGCGGTCTCCCGGTGGTCGAGTAACCCGGAATACCGGGCAAGCGCAGTGCGGAAGGCCCTGGCAAACGTCTCGATCTCTGGCTTTGTAAATACGTGGCTGGTGCCAAAGCCGGCTTCGTTGATGTCGAGAACGCCCGTCAGATTGAACGAGCCGGTGCCATTGTGGATCGTCGGCGCGGCGCGGTGGTAGCCCACGATCATGCGTGCGACCGCGGTCATCAACGCCGGCGTCAGTTCGCCGGCACTTGCCATGCGGTCGAGAAGCTTGGCCTGATCGAACCGGACCATCTCAATCGCCGCATCGACCATTTGCCCCGGACCGTCAAAAGCCAGTTTGCCGTCGGCCTCCTGCGTGATGTGCCGCACACCCAGGTAGAGACCCGGCGCGGTCTTCGCGTTGAGTTCCACCTCCTTCTCGCAGGCGGCCAGCCTAAGGGTAGGCGACGAGAAATCGACATAGGGCAGCTTGACCGCGCGTTTCATCTTGAAGGCGCGTTCGCCGATCAGAAAAATACGGGAGATATGGGTTTCGATCGCCTCGACGGGTCCGGTCGCGCCATATGAGGCGGGGTCAAGCAGAAACGAGGCAGCAGCTTGCTGGTCGTCAACGATCATCGCCGGCCTCCTTGATGTGTCTTGTTCGCGCCATCCGCGCTCATTGCTGCAGCGTCTCGACATAACCGGCCAGATCATGAATCCGCTCCCTGGTGACGATTTCGCCGGCGTTCGGGCCATATCTCTTCACGTCGCCGGGCAGGAACTGGCTGCCCCACACCGGCATGTCGCGCTCGCCATGCGCCGGCACCGTGCCGCGGCCGTCGATCACGGCAAAGACGCGCCAATACGGAAACTCGCCGCCATTCCGTCTGGAGAGGCGCGTCAGATCGCTCGGCCGCTTCAACAACTCGTCGCCCAACGGGCCATCGCCCTTGCCTTCGGGGCCATGGCAGACGGCGCATGAGTTCATGTATTCCGCCTTGCCATTGCCGAGTTCCTGGGCGACAGCCGCGTTGAAGGCCAAGCTTGCGAGTGCCGACACGACCAGGAACCTCATCAACGTTTCCTCGATTGATCGACTGAACTCTACTGCGCTGGTCTGCCCGCACGTTGATGCGGATCAAATGCAGCGCCAGTCACGGCGTTTGACTGAGCGCAATGAAACCACGTCGCATCGTTGTTAGTGACTGACATCACGACTGAACCTTCACCCGAAATGAGGAGTTGCCGCTGTGACTTTCAGAACGCTGCTTACGGTTACCGGACCGAACCAGGGCAAGGGCGATCTCAAGCTCGCCGCTGAGCTGTCTGAGCAGATCGATGCGCACCTTTCCGTGCTCGTTCTCGAGCTTGCCGCCCCTCCATCGGGCGGTGAGTATGCTGCTGTTGTCTCACCAGCTTGGCTCGAGGAACGTCAGGCCGAACTCAGAAGGTTGGAGAAACGAATTTCTGATGTCGCCGAGTTTCTCTCCAAGAGCGCCCTATCGGCCGATATGTGCGACGACTACCCCGACACAGGATGGGCGGACGACGTCATCGGAAGGCGTGCCCGCTACGCCGATCTGACCATTATCGGGCCGGGTCTGCGGGCAAGCCCTGCGCTGAGGGACAAAGTCATCCAGGGCGCGCTGTTCTCGTCGGGAAAACCCATTCTGCTCGTCCCCGAGGGTTCGCGCCCGACGCTGAAGCCGAAACGCATCCTTGTTGCATGGGACGCTCGCCTTGAGTCATCGCGCGCCGTTCGCGAGGCGCTCGACATGCTGAAAGGCGCAGAACAGGTTCACCTCGTCATGGTCGACCCGATCGAGGACGAATTCCATCATGGTGCGGAGCCGGGAGCTGACGCCGCGACCTATCTTGCCCGGCATGGTGTGAAGGTCGTTGTCGAACGGCTCTCAAGCTCGAGCCATTCGGTCGCCGACGTGCTTCGCCAGCATGCCGGTGACGTTGCGGCTGAACTGATGGTGATGGGCGCCTATGGTCATTCCCGCTTGCGCGAGCGCATGTTCGGCGGTGTCACCAAGTCGATGCTTGAGCGTCAATCGCTGCCGGTCTTGATGGCGCGATAGCAAATCAACGGGAGGAGAAAGGGCCAGTGCACATCGTGCGCCGGCCCTTTTTCATTTCTCGCAAGACTTGATGGGATGACTACTCGCTCGCCTCTCGTCCGGATACCTGCTGGATCAGGATCCGAAAGAAAACGTGCGGTGCACTGTCGGCTGTGGGAGGAACGATGGGCTTGAGCGCGCCAGGTTCCCACCAGTCGGAGTGCTTGCTCAAGACCGACCAGGCATGATCTCGCTCAAGCTTGTGGCCGATCCGGTCAGGCAGTTCTTCGTATCGGCCATCAACCACGACGCTTCTCCATCCTCGCCCTTGGCCGTGTTCGTCAACCTGGACGGACACCAGCGGATTGGCCCGCATCCATTCGATCTTTTTTCCCGGCATTGAAAACGCGTAAAGATGAGCATCCGAATGAGCGTAATAGAGGGGTACCACGTATGGTTGCCCGTCCTTTGCGCATGCGAGGCGGCCAACACGATTGGCTGTCAGCAGTTTGGTACACTCCAAGGCAGAAAGCGTGCGGATCAGCATCAGTGCGATCTCCTGTTTTTCTCGGCTTTTGAACTGTGGCCGGCAACGTGCCGCTGGCTGGTCTTGTAGCGCTGGGCAGCCTCATCCATGGCGCAGACAACGTCGTTGTCAGAAAGCTGCGGGAACCGCAGATAGTGGTGCCCCAAGGCGCGAAACTGTCCTGGTTGGCTAAGGCAGACCACACGGTCCGCTTCCTGTGCCAGTTCGTAGAGTGTCTGCTGTGGTGAGACAGGAATTGCCACGATGATCTCCCGTGGTGACCGACGCTTGAGGGCGCGGATCGCGATTTTCATGGTCGTACCGGTCGCGGCCCCGTCATCGACGATGATCGCGGTCTTTCCCGCGATCGAGATTGGTCTGGTCTTGCCTCGATAGGCAACGCGCCGGCGTTCGAGTTCTGGACGCTCGTTTGCAATCAGGACACGGAGTTCGCCTTCGTCGAGCGAGTAGGTCTCGACAATTTCCCGGTTCAACACGACCTCCCCAGGGTCGCCATCGACGATTGCGGCAACAGCCAACTCGGGATTGCCGGGCGCGCCGACCTTACGGACGATAAGTACGTCAAGAGGCGCATTGAGAGCCTTGGCCACTTCCGCCGCGACAGGCACGCCGCCACGCGGCAACGCCAGCACAACAGGCTGATGCAGTTGAAGGTTTCCCAGCTCAACGCCGAGCTTCATTCCAGCCTCTTGACGGTCGCGGAACATCGCTCAATCCACTGGCCACAGTTTTCGCAGCGATTTCTTCATCGAGTTTCTGACCTGCACGATCTCGCCATGCGAAATATGGCGGTCCAGAAGCTTGAACACCGCGTTGATAGCGAGGTCGAAATCTATCTCCTCATCATAGCCGAAACTGTTTCTGACGCTGAGGACAAAGTCGCGCTTCCTGTGCTCTCGGGCCGGCGCCGATGGGTTCCAACCTTCGAAATAGATGCCGCGTACCAAGACAGGCAATTGCGCCGCGAGATCGGCCATTTCCGCTTGCGATAGCCAGTCCCGCAGCGTGTGCAGAACGGATCTCAGGAGGCGGCACGCGCTCGGTTCGCTCCAGCACAGGTCCTTGGCAAGTTCCTTGACCCATTGCTGCGCCTGCTGGCCGGCGTGCGTGAAGTCGGCGAAGGACGTGTGAGAACAATGACCCATGGCGTTGCTCCTCGGAGATCTGATATCCATTCTTGGGCGCCGGGAAGCGTTGAGCATTGAGCCGGATCAAATTCCTCCGAAGAACGTTCCAATTCCCTCGCCGCTGCCAGGCTGCGGAAGCATCGGGGTCGGTTTCAGCCGCCTGCTTTCGCCACCAGGAGCGGAACGATCCGATCGCTCTTGGCCACGGCGGGCCGTCCTGCGGAGCCGTAGGGGATGCCGAGCGCATCCCAGGTCTCGACCAGCGCGTCCTGCAGTCCCGCGATCAGCGTGTCGGAATGGAATGGCGTCGGCGTGATGCGCAGGCGTTCGGTGCCGCGCGGCACGGTCGGGTAGTTGATCGGCTGGATGTAGATGCCGTGCACGCCGAGCAGGCGGTCGCTGGCCATCTTGCAGAGTTCCGGGTCGCCAACCAGCACCGGCACGATGTGGGTCGGAGACTCCATCACCGGCAGGCCGGCCGCAGACAGGATCTGCTTGGTGCGCGCTGCCTGCTGCTGCTGGGCGTCACGCTCGGCCTGAGAGTTCTTGAGATGGCGGATCGAGGTGGTGGCCGCGGCGGCGATCGCCGGCGGCAGCGCCGTGGTGAAGATGAAGCCCGGCGCATAGGAGCGCACCGCGTCGATCACCGCACTGGTGCCGGTGATGTAGCCGCCCAGCGTGCCGAACGCCTTGGCGAGCGTGCCTTCGATGATGTCGATGCGGTCGGCCAGGCCCTCGCGCTCGGTGATGCCGCCGCCGCGCGGCCCGTACATGCCCACAGCATGGACCTCGTCGATATAGGTCATGGCATTGTAGCGCTCGGCGAGCTCGACGATCTCCCGGATCGGCGCGATGTCGCCATCCATCGAATAGACGCTTTCGAACACGATCAGCTTGGCGCGTTCGCGGCCCGCCGCCTGAAGCAGGCTTTCCAGATGCGCGACGTCATTGTGCCGGAAGATCTTCTTCTCGGCGCCCGAGCGGCGCACGCCTTCGATCATCGAGGCATGGTTCAGTTCGTCCGAGATGATCAGGCAATTGGGCAAGAGCCGCGCGATGGTCGAGATCGAGGCTTCGTTGGAGACGAAGCCGGAGGTGAAGACCAGGGCCGCGTCCTTGCCGTGCAGGTCGGCAAGCTCATGCTCGAGTTCCACCAGGGGGTTGGAGGTGCCGGAGATGTTGCGGGTGCCGCCGGCGCCCGACCCCATCTTGCCGGCCGCGTCCTGGAACGCGGCGATGACGTCGGGGTGCTGGCCCATGCCGAGATAGTCGTTGGAGCACCAGACGGTGATTTCCTCGGCGCGGCCGTTGGAACGCCATATGGCGCGCGGAAACTTGCCCGCGATGCGCTCGAGGTCGGCGAAGACACGATAGCGACGCTCCGCATGGAGCTGGTCGATCGCTTCTTCGAAGAACCGCTGGTAGTTCATGTCACAGTCTCCCGCAGGGCGAAATGGCCGCGACACACTGTCGAGGCTCGCAGCCTGACCTTCGCGCCTGGCGGCCAGGCGCGCATTGCGCCAGGTCAATTGACGCGATCGACATGGTGTCCCAATCGGGCCGGTTTTGCTCGCACACGCTTTTGCGATCGGCGTATTGGGAGTAGGGTCCGTCCAGTTGAGGACCCACCTCGACATTGAGGGTTTGTCGTGGACCGGTTCGTTGCGCGCTCCAATATTGCCCATTTCGAGGATTTGCTGGCCAGGGAAACAGATCCCGAAAAGCGGCAGACCATCGAACGCTTGTTGGTCCTTGAGAGGCAAAAACTGGAGGCAGCGGAGCGCGAGGCCGAAAAGAACGCCAAAACCGTGCAACCTCCGAAACCCGGAGATTCTCACGACCAATCGGATTGAAGGCGGTCAGATCAAACGTATATGGAAACGATCGACGGCTTGAGGTGTAAATTTAAGTCACTGACCAACGCGGCCTATCTCAGTTGGAGATCAGCCTGTGGAAGGACCGCGCCTTCAGCACTGAATGCGTCATGCCGCCGAACGTCCTTTCCCGCACACGGCTGTGGCCATAGCCACCCAGCACGATGAGATCGGCGTCAATATTGCTGGCCAATTGAAGGAGCGCTTCCGAAGGCTCGCCAAGGCGCTTTTCCAATAGCTCCGAGCGGGCTTTGACGCCGTGGCGTCCCAGGAAGAGCTTGACGTCGGCTACGTTCTCGCAAGGTGGCAACTCTCCATCGTGGACGGTTGCAATGACCACATCGCGCGCTTCAACGAGCAAGGGCAGCGCGTCGACCACCGCGCGTCTGGCCTCGCGCGTGTCGTTCCACGCAATCAAAATTGTTTCCGCTTTGATCGGCCCCGGCTTATCGGAAGCAACGAGAAGCGGACGTCCCGCCGTTAGGATGAGACTGCCGGGATCAACGGCGCGGCGGCGATCAGGCAAGATGCCACGTGCCGGCGCGCCCAGGACAATCAGATCGGCAGCGCGTGCATTGAGCGCAAGCTGAAGGGTCGGATTCCCGATCTCTCCGCGCCACGAAGCGCGATTGTCGCCCCCCACGGCAGTGAAGAATTCCACTTTCAAGTCATCAAGGCGCGCCTCTATGTCTTCAACCTGAGACCACATCGCCTTTGAGACCGCCCCGTCATCGGTGCCGGTCGGCAAGACAAGATGGGGCTCGGCGGCACAAAAGCCGATAAGGTCGGCCCCATGTCTTCGAGCAAGATCCCATGCCGCCGACACGATGGGTCTGGTGGCGGCATCGATCTCCAGTTGGACCAGGACCGTTCTGAGAGCCATCGCTTCAATCCAGTCGCATCCCGGACAACATGCGATCGGCGGCCCTGAAGAACAGCCGCGCATACTTCACGATCTGGGCTTCCGTCGGGTGATCGGCGGTTTTGACGCCGATGATCCGATTTTCCAACTGTGGGAAGTGAGCGCGAACATGTTTTGCCAATTCGTCCTTTGCTGACCCGGGCCCGAGGATCAGCCACTCCTTCGCCGATTGCAGGGCAAGGACAATGTTGCGGTAGAAAGCCTGGTTTTCAGGGGCGCGTTTGCCATCGACAGTTCCTGCCTTGTTGTGGGTCTGGTGATGTGTCAGCGTGGCGGAGAGCTCTACGCTCTCAAAGCCCTCGCGATCAAAAAAGAAAACCTTCGCCTCGCAATGGTCCAACCAGGCGACGGCATGTTGCGTTTGCATGGAAAACTATCCTTTTGCTGCGGCTTGGTCACAAGCGCTGTCCGAGTCGCAACGGTATTCGCAATCCGAGCGAGGTCTTTGATCACGATCAAAGATGGGCCGGCGGTTTCGTCGCGCTGTTTGACGTCAATCAACGCCAGCGTTTCAGGAGGCGCTAGGAGTTCGGCTCTGATTGATGGAGCCAGCCCATGAAGGAATTTTCAGGAAGAACCGCAATCGTGACCGGCGCTGGCTCGGGTATAGACACTCCGCTGCTGGCGAAGAATCTGGACGATAAAGCGATCGGACAGCTCTCAAGCCTGCACCCGGCTGGCCGCCTGGGAACGCCAAAGGAAGTTTCGGCGCTGACCTGTTTCCTGCTGTCGAGCAATGCCGGCTTCATCACAGGCAGCTATCACCTGGTCGACGGCGGCTATAGCGCCCTGGACGGCATTTGACGGCCGAAAAAATGATTCAAATCAAAGCGTGGCAAAAGCCATTCGGTCACAATGCCGCGATGTGGAATCCGATCGCAAGCGCCCCATATGGCCGCAGCCTCGAACTGGCCGTCATCGATGAAGACGGCCCGCACACTCTCGTATTTCCGTGTGAGAAAGGACGGGAGGGTTGGAAAGACGCCACGACTGGCGCTCGCGTCGACATCCGTCCGACCCATTGGCGCGACTGGGAGCCAGGCAACAGGCAGGCGGATCCCCGACCTGCCTCATCTTAATGTTTGGAATCGGCAATCAACGCCATCCGCACCAGATGCGAAAGGCTGCCGGCGCCCATTTTGCTCATGACATTCGCACGATGGATTTCGACCGTGCGCGGGCTTATCCCAAGGTCGTAGGCGATTGTCTTGTTCGGCAGGCCCGAGACCAGACCGTCAAGCACCTGCCGCTCGCGCTCCGAAAGGCTGGACAGGCTCTTATGGATCTCCGAGGCTTGCGGGTGGGCGACAGCCGCCTGGCTGCGATTGTCCAGAGCCAGGCGGATTGCGTCGATCAGGATCTGATCATCGAATGGCTTCTCGATGAAATCGGCGGCTCCCTCCTTCATCGCCTGGACAGCCAGCGCAACATCGGCGTGACCCGTCATGACGATCACAGGGACAGTATGTCCGCGCGCTCTCAGCTGTCGCAGAAATTCGATGCCATCGATGCCTGGCATGCGCACGTCGGTAAGGATGCAGCCTTCGATATCCTTCGTCGCTGTGGCCAAGAAGGCTGTGGCCGACTCGTGCAGGCGCACGGCAAAGTCGGCCGTAGCGAGAAGAAATCCCAGCGACTTACGAACATCGACGTCGTCGTCGACCACGTGCACGACTTCATTGCCTGTCATGAGCGACCTCGTCCTTCTCGACAATGCGCAGGGTGAACCGGAACGCGGTTCCACCCCCAGGCATTGCCTCTGCCCAGATATGACCGCCATGCGATTCGACGATAGTGCGGCAAATGGACAGGCCCACGCCCATGCCCTGTTTCTTGGTGGTGACAAACGGTTGGAAGAGCTGTGACGAAACCTCAGGTGCCAGGCCCGGTCCCGTGTCTTTCACGCTGACCTCCGCCATACCGTCGGCGCGTGTCTTGGTGACCACTCGCAATTCACGACGGGGCGCTCCCTGCATGGCTTCCACCGCGTTGCGCATCAGGTTGAGCAGAACCTGCTGGATCTGGATACGGTCGGTCAAGACAAGTTCTGCTGCCGGGTCGAGCTCATAGCTGACGCGCACGTCGGCTTCCCTGGCACCCACCAGGGCAAGGGACGAGGCTTCCTCGATAATTGTCGTCAAACGCTCGACCTGACGCTCGCTTTCGCCTCTGGCGACGAAATCCCGCAGGTGCCGGATGACGTCTCCGGCGCGCAAGGCCTGCTCGGCAGCCCGTTCCACGGCCTCTCGCAGCATGTCGGCATTGTCGTCCTTGCTCTTTTCGAGAAGCCGGCGACTGCCTTTGAGGTAGTTGGTGATTGCCGTCAGAGGCTGGTTGATCTCATGGGCCAGTGTCGAAGCCATCTCGCCCAGCGCGGTGAAGCGAGCCATATGAAGCAGCTCCTGCTGTTGCTCCTGTATTCTGGCCTCCGCTTTGTGCCGCTCAGTGAGATCGCGGCAGAAGCCGGTAAAGAAGCGTCCCGTCCCCGGGTGCATCTCGCCGACGGCAAGTTCCATGGGAAACGTCGAGCCGTCCTTGCGCATCCCTGTTACGGTTCGGCCCAGACCAATGATCCGGCGCTCGCCGGTACTCAGATACCGGTGCAAATATTCATCGTGCTCCTCCCGATAGGGTGACGGCATGAGGATGCTGACATTGGCGCCGATGACTTCGCTTGACTTATAGCCGAACAGCGCCTCAGCAGCGGTGCTGAAGGACTGGATACGCGCCTGCTCGTCAATAACCACCATTGCGTCGGGAACCGTCGCCAGAATTGAGCGCAGATGGTCCTCGCGCAACTGCAGGGCAGCATTGGCGAAGGAAAGGTCGCTGACATCCGTGCCCTGGACGAAGATCGCGGTGATGTGACCGTCCTCAGCCTTGATGGGCTGGTAGACGAAGTCGAGGATGCGTTGCTCCGCGGTTCCATCTTGCGCATTTCGAAGGACGACCTTGATGCCTCGCCCGACATAGGGCTCACCAGTCTCGCTTACCTGATCGAGCCGTTCGAAGAAGCCCTGACCCTCAAGCTCGGGCAAGGCCTCGCGCACCGATTTGCCAATGACCTGGCGATGGCCGATCAAGCTTTGATAGGCGGCATTGGCCAGCTGGAAGATATGGCCGGGTTCGCTCAGCAAGGTCATGAAACCGGGCGCCTGGTCGAACATCAGGGCCAGAAGCTCATGTTCCGCGGCCCCGCGCGGTTCCTTCCGGTTACCCTCGGAAAGGACTGGCGGCGCGGTATCGCGGTCGGATGAGACTGGCGGCGCCTTCTTGCTCACTTGCAACCCTTGAGTTGAGAACCGGCAATGCCGGCTGATGTAGCACCCATCCCGTCGCACGCAAACCGATCCAAGAGCCATGGCCTGTGGAACAGGCCAGCCAGCGTCGTTTGACCCGCATCAAGGCGGTGGCGGCCGCCCGATGCAAAGTTTGGCGCACCGACCATCGTAAGCGCGAGGCGTCTCATGTCCTACAAGTCAATAATCGTCAATCTCGCCGTGGATGCCGATCCCGCACCCATCGTGAAGCTTGCCGCCGGCCTTGCCGGGCGCTTCGGCGCTCATCTGATCGGCCTTGCGGCGGCGGATGTTCCCCCCTTGGTCTCGACCGGCGAGGGCTTGGTCTACGAGGGTGAGGTCATGCAGATCCAGCGCACCGAAATCGAGAAGAGGCTTGCCGAACTGCGCGGCGCCTTCGAGAGGCTGGTTCCGTCCTCAATCAGTAGTGAATGGATGCAGCAAGTGTGCAGTCCGACCCGCCTGCTCAGCACAGCCGCCCGCGCTTGCGACCTGATCGTGACCGGCGGAGAGGAGGGCGAAAATGTATTCCGCGCCGTCGATATCGGTAGCCTGGCGCTCTTTTGCGGTCGGCCTGTCTTCGTTGCAGCCACCAATTTCGAACATGTCCTGGCCAAGACCGTGCTCGTCGCCTGGAAGGATACCAGGGAGGCGCGCAGGGCCGTCGCCGATGCCTTGCCCTTTCTGTCGAAGGCGGACGAGGTCGTGGTCGTCACGATCGATGGCAATCCCGACGACGGTGTCCGTGACAGCCTCGCGGACGTCGCGGTTTATCTCGAGCATCATGGCATCCTGGCGAGGACCGAAATCCTCAAGGGCGAGGAGAATGGAGAGCAGCTCCTGGCGTTTGCGCGCTCTATCCACGCGGATCTGGTCGTCTCTGGCGCCTATGGTCACAGCCGGTTGCGGGAATGGGCGTTCGGCGGCATGACCCGGACGCTTGTGCGGGAGAGCGGCATCAATCGTCTGATGTCGTACTGAGGCTGTCATGTCGATCGGCAAGATCGATCTGGCGCGACACTCGAGATACGAAGCAGGCGACACGCAGCCCGCTCGTCGCTTGCCGGATGCCTATTGGTCGCTTGATGCAGGGCAATTGGTGAAGCAACTGCAGACGTCCAAGTCCGGGCTGTCCGGTGCGGACGCGGCGGCCCGGCTGGCAAAATTCGGTCGAAATACGCTGACGTCGCGGTCTGGACGATCGGCCGCGGCTGTTTTCGCCGGCCAGTTCCGCAGCCCGCTGGTTCTCATCCTGATTTTTGCAGCGACCGTGTCGGGCTTCGTCGGCGAAGGCAATGAAGCCGCGATCATCGGCGTGATCGTGCTGGCGAGCTGCATCCTGAGCTTTACGCAAGAGTATGGTGCATCACGCGCCATGGAAGCGCTTCAGCAGCGCATTTCCCGCAAGGCCAGCGTGTTGCGGGATGGCTTTGAACGTTCAATCGACGCTCAGGATATCGTCCCAGGCGACGTCGTTAGCCTCTCGGCTGGAAATCTCATCCCGGTCGACGGCGTCGTTCTGGAATCGCAGGATTTCAATGTCAGCGAAGCCGTGCTGACAGGTGAGACCTTCCCGGTAATGAAGTCGGCGGGACGCTCCGCCCCCGAGGCAGGTATCGCGCAGCGGGTCAACGCCGTCTTTACCGGCACTTCGGTTCGTAGCGGCACGGCGAGGGTGCTTGCCGTGGCCACGGGATCGACCACCGAGTTCGCGCTTATCGCGAGCGCTCTCGAACGCCGCATCCCAGAAACCGGTTTTGCCCGTGGCATCAGGCAGTTCGGCTACCTGATGACCGAAATCATGCTGGCTATCGTCATCGTGGTCTTCTTCGCCAATCTGATGCTTGGACGGCCGCTGATTGAATCGCTTCTGTTTTCCCTGGCGCTCGCCGTCGGGCTTACGCCGGAACTGCTGCCTGCAATCATCAGCGTAACACTTGCCCGAGGGGCTCGGACCATGGCGGCGGGCGGCGTCATCGTGCGTCGTCTCGACGCCATCGAGAATCTGGGGAGCATGGACCTTCTTTGCACGGACAAGACAGGAACCTTGACCGAGGGCGTTATTCATCTCGACGGATGCCTCGATGTCGAAGGCAACCCGTCAGGCAGTATCCTGCTGTGGGCCCACCTCAATGCAACGCTTCAGACCGGACTGAAGAACCCGCTCGACGAGGCAATCGCAACCACTCCGCTTGGAGACCTCGATCCGTCGGCATTCACCAAGGTCGAAGAAATTCCCTACGACTTCATTCGCAAGCGTCTGTCCGTCGTGGTCCTCAACAACAAGGCCGAACGGCTTCTGATCAGCAAAGGCGCTGTGCAGAACATTCTTGAGGTTTGCGACTTCGTCCTCGGCGCCGATGGGCAGCTTGGCCCTTTGGACGATCGGCAACGGGCTGCGATTGACGACAAGTTCCGGCGTTGGAGCGCGCAGGGCTACCGTGTGCTTGCGCTCGCGGTCCGGCGTTTCGTCGGCCAGTCGAAGTTCACCAGGAGCGACGAATGCGCCCTGGGCTTTGCCGGCTTTCTGCTTTTCCTCGATCCACCGAAACAGGGCGTGAAGGAAACGCTCTCGGCACTTGCCCGTCGCGGAATCGCGGTAAAAGTCATCTCCGGCGACAACCGCTACGTTGCCGCGCATCTGGCGCAAGCCGTGGGTCTTCGCGCCGACAAGATCATGACCGGCGAGGACCTGTCAAAACTGACGAAGAATGGTCTTTTCGCCAGCGTGGGGGCTACCGATCTCTTTGTTGAGATAGACCCCAACCAGAAGGAGCGAATCGTCGAAGCGCTCCGCAGAAATGGGCATGTCGTCGGATATCTCGGCGACGGCATCAACGACGCGCCGGCGCTTCATGAGGCCGACATTGGCATCTCGGTCGACACCGCCGTCGATGTTGCGCGTGAAGCCGCCGACATCATCTTGCTCAAGCGGGATCTCGCTGTCCTGGTGCGCGGCGTCGACGATGGCCGAAAGACCTTCGCCAACACGATGAAATACATATCGATCACAACCAGCGCCAATTTCGGAAACATGATCAGCATGGCTGCCGCTTCGCTGGTGCTGCCCTTCCTGCCGCTCCTGGCAAAGCAGATCCTGCTCAACAATTTCCTCTCCGACATCCCCGCTTTGTCCATAGCCGGCGACAATGTCGATGCGGATCAGCTGCGGCGGCCCCGCCATTGGGACATCCATTTCGTGCGCAGGTTCATGATAAGTTTCGGGCTTGTCAGCTCGCTGTTCGACTTTGTGACTTTTGCCTTTCTTCTCCTTATCGTGCACGCCGCCGTGACCACATTCCAGACAGCCTGGTTTGTCGAATCCTTGCTTACCCAGCTCTCCATCCTGCTGATCGTACGCACACAGAAGGCTTTCTGGGTGAGCCACCCGAGCCGCCTGCTTGCCGGCCTTACGCTCGGCATTGCCGTCGTAGCCGTGCTTGTTCCGTATAGCCCGTTTGCTCCGTGGTTCGGCTTCGTCGCGCTGCCCCTGCCCGTGCTCGTGGGTCTGGTGGGGATCACGGCTCTTTATGTCGTCGCGTCCGAGCTCACGAAGCGTTGGCTGTTCGATAAGGGCAGCCGTGGCAGCGCCCGGCCGAAGACAGCAAAAAAGGTTGCCGCACCGGCATCGGGTCCGGAGAAAGCTTAGCGCTCGCCAAATGATCCAGATCAATGCCGAACACCACAAATTGGCTACAACCGAAGGCAAGGAGCGAACGACATGAGTCTTCTCGATTACTTGATCACGGTTGACGCGAGAACGGCCTTGATGGACCGCATGATGCGCAAGCTGGGCGTCGACAGGCAGCTGAAGGTCGTGGCCGATCACGTTGCCGTCTCGAATCGTGCCGTGGACAGATGCCGGTCTTGCGGCCATCAGGAGGAATGTGCGGCATGGCTCGACGAAACGCAGCACGCGGATCATCCTCCTGCCTATTGCCGCAACAGTGGCCTGATCGCGCGCTTGCAGTCCGTTTCGGACCATCGCTAAGGCGGGCATCTCCAGGCGGTCAAGAAAGCCGGAAAGTCGTGTAGGCTTGCTCGCCGAATTCCGGCGGAACGCCGACAAATCATGCGGCGCGGACGAATGCCAAGGCAAGCTTCTACCTGGCAATGGGCTTGGCGCAGGAAGGCAAGAAGGCGCAGGCGACTGCGGCCTGGCAAAAGATGCTTGAGACCTTGCCACCCGATTCTCCCTGGCTTGGCGCCGTCCAGCAAGCGCTCGGCCAGGGAGGTGAGGCGTCGGTTTCGGCCGAAGCGCAGGCTAACGGTCCCGACGTCCAGCAAATGGTAGCGGCGCAGCAGATGCCGCCGCAGGACCGCCAGGCGATGATTGAAACCATGGTCGCCGGCCTCGATAGCCGGCTGAAGCAGTCCCCACGCGACCTGCAAGGCTGGACGCAGCTCATTCGATCCTATGCCGTGCTCGGCAAGCCAGTGCAGGCGCGCGACGCGCTAAAGCGGGCCATCGCTGCTTTTGGCGATGGCAGCAATGAAGCAAAACAGGTCACCACCGCTGCCGCCGCGCTCGGCGTAGCGGCGACGGAGTGAAAGATGACGCGAAAGCAAAAGCGATTGTCGGTGATCGCGGCCGGGCTGGCCTTTCTGGGCGCAGCCACCGGTTTCAGCTTCTACGCGCTTGGCCAGAAGGCTTCCTATTTCTACATGCCCGCCGAGCTCGCCACGGCCATCGTCCAGCCTGGCCAGCGCATCCGGCTCGGCGGTCTTGTCGAGAAGGGAACCATCGTGCACGGGCGAGGCGCCAGCGTCGCCTTTTTCGTCACCGACGAGCAGAGGTCGGTGAAGGTTACCTGTACCGGCATTCTGCCTGATCTCTTTCGCGAGGGGCAGGGCGTCATCACCGAAGGCACCTTCGGTCCGGATCGCGTCTTCATCGCCGACAGCGTGCTGGCCAAGCATGATGAGCGTTACATGCCCAAGGACGTCGCCGATGGCCTGAAGGCCCGGGGCGTTTGGGAGCAAAGCAAAACCCGGTAGACCTCGAGCCGCTATTGGCCTTCGGGCGTCGGCAAACGTTAGCGGTCGCAATCCGCGCCGCCGTGCTCCCGAGCGTAAAGCATTTGGCGCTTTGGATTGACACGCATCAACGCAACCGCTGCTCTTGCAGTCGATGACTCTGCGTCCATAGGATCAGGCCGTTTGGAAACACTCGTTCTTCTCGAAGCTTTCGTGCTGTTTGTCGCACCGGGACCGACCAACGCCCTCTTGCTGGCGGGAGGCATCAAGCGACACAGGACGCTGATGCTGCTGACGGCACAGGCATGCGGATACGGGATCGCGGGCGGCTTCTGGTTCTCCCTGCATCCCTTGATGCCGCCCGGGGCCATCGAACCCCTCAAGCTCATCGCGGCGCTCTGGCTCGCGGTCCTTGGCGTGCGCCTGCTGATGAGTGCCCGGATTGACCCGTCTGGTGAGGCTGACGGAATTTCCGTGTTCGCCACGAGTGCCCTCAATCCAAAGGCGTTTGTCTATTGTCTGGCGATCGTGCCGGCAGATATTGGGCCGCGCGCGCAGGCGATATACTGGATCGTGCTGTTGGTGATCACAGCTGCCACAGGATCGGTATGGGTGCTGCTTGGCAGCAGGCTTGGCGACGACGGAAGACTGGCAGACCGGGTCGCCGGCGCGGCGCTTGTTGCGTTCGCAATGCTGCTGCTTCGGCCGTTCATTGCTTCGATCGCGACCTGAGAAAGGGTGGTGTGTAGGGGCGGAGGCCGGCGCGATCCCCATTCGGCGGCGTCGCCCACTATGAGATGAGCAACACCGAAAATGGTCCAGCGCGGAACAGGCTGTCCTTTACCGCCTTGACGCCTGCCACATTCTCGGCCGCCACCACGGCCGCTTCGCGCTGACGCTCGTCAAAAATTGCGCCACTTAGCTCGACCGTGCCGTGATCGACCTTTACGCCGATCAAGTCGCCGCCGCTCCAGGCCTGGCCCCGCAGCTCCTGCAAGACATTCCTGCGAATGGATTCGTCATCAGCGGTGGTCGCGCCCGATTGCGGCAGGGCGCGAACCAGCGCGCGCATCAGGTCGGTCCGCGTAACGATTCCCACGGGCTTTCCGGCCCGGATGATGGGGATGTTCTTGACGTTGTTTGCCGTCATCAGTCCGACAATTTCGGCAAGCGTGGCCTCCGGAGGCGCTGACACGACTTGCCTTGTCATCACCTCGTGCACGCGCCGACCGTTGGCCAGAACGTAGTCCTTGGCGATCTTGCCGGGACCCGCGACCAGCTCCAGCCAGCGTGGGCGAACCTGCTGGGTGCCAAGCTCCTTGCGACGCAGGAAATCGCCTTCGCTGAGGATACCTGCCACGGATCCGTCGTCACCGACCACCGGTAGGCAACCGAACTTTCCCGAAAGCATGAGTTCGGCCGCATCGGCTATCGAAGCGCCTGGGCCCACGGTCACGACCGGTTTGGTCATTATGGCTTCGGCCCGCATACCCGCCTCCTGGTGTCTATCCAACCCCTTCTCGGATGAAACGGAACAGCCAGCATTGATCTGCGTCATTTCCGCCGGCACCCCGGTCACTTAGGCAGCTCGTCGCGGTCGAGGAGAATCCGCTCCGCGGCGCCATCGAGGTCCTCATACTGACCGCTTCTCAGGGCCCACAGAAAGCCGGCAAGTCCAAGAGCGCCCAAGAACAGCGCCACCGGGATGAGGTAGACGAGCGTTGTCATGACGGCCGGGCGGCGGCGTCGGCGCCGCCGCGCCCTCCCTTTGACGGGCCTGCAAACGACACACCCTTTGAGAAGCCTTGCAGACGCATGGCGTTTCCAATCACCAGCAAGGAAGAGGCGGACATGGCGATCGCGGCGATCAGCGGCGTCACATGCCCTGATATGGCGATCGGAACGGCAATCGCGTTGTAGACGATGGCGATACCAAGGTTCTGACGGATCAGTCGCCCGGCCTTGCGCGAGACTTCGACGGCGAGCGGCACGGCGAGAAGGCTCTCGCGCAGGAAGACGAAGTCAGCAACATTGCGGCCGACATCGGCGGCCGTCGCCGGCGCGATCGAGACATGAGCTGCCGCAAGCGCCGGCGTGTCGTTCAGGCCATCACCCACCATCAGCACCTTGTGTCCCTGCCTGGTCAGGGCTTCGACCCATTCGACCTTGCCGGCGGGCAGGAGAGAAGGGGCGTAGTCCTCGATGCCCAAAGCACCGGCGACTTCGCGGCAGGCCTTGGCGGTATCGCCAGAGAGCATCTGGATCGACACGCCGCTGTCGCGCAGCGTGCTCAAGGCCAGTTTGGCATCGGCGCGCACGGCATCCTCGAACGCGAATGTGGCGACGATCATCCCGTTCTTGGTCAGGACTGTCCCGCCATAACCACCAGCCTTGCCCTCGCCGCCCGTCCTCGCCTTCCAGCCGGCCCAGCCGCGGCGGCCAAGCCTCCAGGTGTTGCCCTCGGCGACAGCCTCCATGCCGAAGCCCGGGTGCTCGCTCACAGCCTCGAGCCTGAGCTGCGAGGGTGAAGTCGCAAAGCGGGCTATCGCTTTTGAGAATGGATGGCGGGAATGCGCAGCCATGTCGGCCGCGATCGCCAGCATGGTCGGGTCGATGGACAAAGCGTTGATCAGTCTCGGCTGGCCGAGCGTCAGCGTTCCGGTCTTGTCGAACAGCGCGGTGTCGACCATGGCCAGACGCTCCATGGCCGAGCCGTCCTTGACCATCACACCGGCTTCGAACAGGCGCCGCGCCGCGACGACCTGCACGATCGGCACGGCGAGCCCCAGCGCGCAGGGGCAGGTGATGATGAGAACCGCGATCGCAATCGTCATTGCCCGATGCCAGTCACCGGCGGCCGCCATCCAGCCGAGAAATGTCAGCAAGGCGGCAAGATGGACAACCGGCGCATAGAGGGCCGAGACCCGGTCGGCAATCCTGCGGTACTTCGACCGACCGCCTTCGGCGGCTTCCATCAACCGGACCATTTCCGCCAGGAAGGAATCCTTCGCGGCGGCGGTCGCTTCCATCGTGAGGGGACCGGTGAGATTGAGCATGCCGGCCTGGATGGGCGCGCCAGCCCCCACGGTTCTGGGCGTGCTCTCACCGGAAACCAGAGAGCAGTCGAGATCCGAGGTGCCGCTGACAATGGTGCCGTCAACCGGGATACGCTCGCCGGCCGCGATCAGCAGGTGCATATGCGGCACGATCTCGCTGACGGGCAGATACTCGCGGCCGCCTTCGCCGTTCAGGACGACGGCACCGCGCGGTGCGAGCCGCGAAAGGCCGTTGACGGCCGTTCGCGCCCGCTCACGCATGACGTGGTCGAGCGTGCGGCCTATCAGCAAGAAGAACAGCAGTGACACGGAAGCGTCAAAGTAGGCGTGCTCACCGTGGTTGATCGTCTCGTAAAGGCTCATGGCGTAAGCCAGCGAAACGCCGACCGCGATCGGCACATCCATGTTCATGCGCCCGTGACGAAGGGCATTGGCTGCCGAGCGGAAATAGATTCCACCGGCAAAGAACAGGGCAGGGATGGCGATCAGCGCCGAGACCCAGTGAAACAAATCCCGTGTCGCGCCCTCGGCGCCCGACCAGACCGAAACCGACAGCAGCATGGTGTTGCCAGCGGCAAAACCGGCGACCGCGACCGCGCGGATCAGTTCGGATAGCGTCTTGTCCTTGCCGGGCACCTCGGGATCAAAAAGATGCGCCGGGTACCCTGAGCGCCCAAGGGCTGCGAACAAGGGCGGGACATTCTCGCCGTGCCAGCGCACCGTTACGCGCCTTGTCGACAGATTGACGCGCGCGCTTTCGACGTGATCGAGCTTGGAGAGTGCCGTTTCGATCGTGTGGATGCAAGCCGCGCAATGAACGGAGGGTACCGAAAGGTCAGTCTGGTGGAGGTCGCCACCGAGCGCTCGGCTTGCCAGTTTTATCTCGGCGCTCGACGGCATGACGGCAGCGGTATAGTCCAATGCCATTTCCGCGCCGGGCGCACAGCAGCTCATAGCATCGTTCCCTTCGAAATCATGATCCTGCGAACGTCGCGATAGGGCTCGGCGAGGCCGGCATCGGCATCGATCTCGACAATCCAGACACCGTCCTTCGGGGTATGCCGCGCACTGAATTCCTGACCTGAGCCTGCCGTCAGAACGACAACCTTGTCCTCTGACTCATAGGCGGGATGGCGAAACAGCACCTTGACCGCGTGCAAGGCGATCGGCTTGCCGGTCGCATCGGTCAATGAATAGCCGACTTCGCCCGATGCGATCGTCAGTTTGGCTGTCCAGCCAAGGGCTGCCTGGGCGCGTCCCTCCTTGGCTTTCTGGTTGAACTGCTGGCTGGCCACATAGGTGTTCTCGACCACCAGGCCGGTCCAGCTTGTGCTTGCCAGCGTCGCCATGGTGACGTTGACGGCGATGATGACGGCAAAGAAACCGACGATCGTGAACAGCATGTGCTTGCCGGTGAACTCGCGGATTTTCTGCGGTTGGGCGCTCACTTGGCGATCTCCGGTGCATTGAATGTGGCGGTGTATTCGGCCGACTCGACGCCGCCCTGGTCCCTGATCTGGAATTTGAAAGTCTGTGCGGCGCTCGCGATCTGCCCGGCGGGCTGGCGCACGAAGACTTTCAGCATCTTCAACCGGTCAGGGTCGGCCACGGTGGTAAAGGACTGGGATGCCGGAAGGTCGATACCGACGGCGTTCATTTCGGCGCCCGGCAGGCCCTGCAAGCTGACCTCGATCGTCCGCGGCTCAGGGATCATGTTCAAGAGCTTGACGGTATAGCCGTTGCGGATCGAGCCATCCGACAAAGTGACGAATTGCGGATTGCGGTCATGCAGGACATTGAGCTCGAGGCGCTCGCGCGTCAGCACAGAATAGACCAGCGCCAGCCCGATCGCCGACCATGTGCCGAGATAGATGTATGTGCGCAGGCGGAAGATGTTGCGCAGGTGGAAGCGTGCCAGCCCGTCGGCGAACGCACCCGTGGCCGTCCGGACCAGAGCCGGATTCACCGGCCTGGTGCCGCCGGCGGTCGCGAGCGACATGTTGGCGTTGTAGTCCGAGAGCGTGGCATAGGCGATCAGGCCGCGTTCGCGGCCGAGCTTGTCCATGACGCCGTCGCAGGCGTCGATGCACAGCGCGCAGGTGATGCACTCCAACTGCTGGCCGTCGCGGATATCGATCCCCATCGGGCAGACCGCCACACAGGCATTGCAGTCCACGCAGTCGCCCACCGACTGTCCGGCGGCGAGGCTCTTCTTGGCATGCCGCGACCGAGGCTCGCCGCGCCAGTCATTGTAGGTGACGGTCAGCGAGTTTTCATCCAACATGGCGGCCTGGATGCGCGGCCATGGGCACATATAGGTGCACACCTGCTCGCGCATGAGCCCGCCAAAGACGTATGTGGTGGCTGTCAGGATAAGAATGGTCACATAGGCGACCGGCGCGGCGCTGCCACGTGCGACATCGAGCGCAAGCGTTGGCGCGTCGGCGAAATAGAATATCCAGGCGCCGCCGGTGGCGACGGCTATCACCAGCCAGATGGCATGCTTGGATATACGCAGCATGAGTTTGCGCGCGCTCCATGGCGCGGCGTCGAGCTTGATGCGGGCGTTGCGGTCACCTTCGATGGCGCGCTCGACAACCAGGAACAGGTCGACCCAGACCGTCTGTGGGCAGGCATAGCCGCACCAGGCGCGGCCTACCGTGGAGGTGACAAGGAAAAGGCCGACGCCTGCCATCATCAGGAGCCCGGCAACGTAGTAGAATTCCTGCGGCCAGATCTCGATGAAGAAGAAATAGAAGCGGCGGTTGGCCAGATCGAGCAGAACCGCCTGGTGGGGAGCGAAGGCGCCGCGATCCCAACGCAACCAGGGGGTCAGGTAGTAGATGCCGAGCGTGATGGCCATCACCAGCCATTTGAACTGACGGAAACGCCCGGAGGCCCGCTTGGGGAATATCTTCTTGCGCGCTGCATAGAGGGGCTGTCGCGTCTTGGCCGAGTTGACCGCCTCAGCCTCGAGCCGTTCGACCTGCGTTTGATCCAACACCTGCATTCTCCACCGGCGCAACGACATTGCCTGGTAGGTTCTAGCCGCAGGTCACACCGCACCGCGTTGATGCAGGTCAAAGTGGGGGCTGGAAACAGATCGAGGCCCGGCGCTGGCCGGGCCTCGTCGCCTGTACGGTGAGGGCCAGAGAATAGACCCCCATCTATTCTCCACCGCCAAGCGAATGCACGTAGACCGCCAGCTCCTTGACCTTGGTATCGCCCAGGCGACCAAGCCACGCAGGCATGACACCGTGCTTGGGCGCACGCACTTGCTCGGCGATGGCTGTTTCGCCCGATCCATAGAGCCAGATGGCGTCGGTCAGGTCGGGTGCGCCAAACTCCTTGTTGCCCTTGGCGTTGTCGCCGTGACAGGCCACGCAATTGTCCGCGAAGACCTTGGCGCCGGGCGTCACCAGGCTCGCATCCCCGATCTTACCCGAGAGGCTGGCGACGTAGGCGCTGACCTGGGCGACCTGGTCAGGGGTAATGATGTCGGCGAAAGCGGGCATCGCCGATTGCCTTGTATCCGGGTCGGATGTGAAGCGGATGCCATGCATGATCGTCTGCTGGATCTGGTCGGGCTTGCCACCCCAAAGCCAGTCGTCGTCGTTGAGGTTCGGAAAGCCCTTCGATCCTTGCGCGCCCGAGCCATGGCACTGGACGCAATTGACCTTGAACGTGGCCGCGCCGGCGGCGATCGCGAACTCGCGCAACGCGTCGTCACTGAGGATTTCGGAAACAGACTTGCCCTGGATCGCGGTGACAAATTCGCCTTTGGCTGCTTCCGCGGCGGCGAGCTCATTCTTGACCTCGTTGCGCGAAGAATAGCCCAGCACGCCCTTCGTCGCCGACGACAGCAATGGCCAGGCCGGATAGGCGATCATGTAACCGATCGCCCAGGCGATGGTTATGTAGAAGGTTATCACCCACCAGCGAGGCAGCGGGTTGTTGAGTTCCTTGATGCCATCCCACTCGTGGCCGGTGGTCGGGATGCCCGACACGTCATCAATGTGTTCTGAGCTCATGATCAGTCATCCTTGAGGGGAATGCGGGCGGCTTCATCGGCTTGGCTGCGACCGCCCGGTCGCAGCGCGAAGGCAATGCATCCGACAAAAAAGAGCGCCATGGCGAGCAGACCCCAGCTATCGGCGAATTCCCGCATCAGATTGTACTCCATGGGTCGTTCTCCTCAGCGGTAGCCGGCGGCTTCGTCGTAATTCTTGAAATCGACCAGTGTGCCGAGCATCTGGAGATAGGCCACAAGGGCATCCATCTCGGTGACCTGTTGCGGATTGCCGTCGAAGTCGCCGACCTTGGCCTTTGGGTAGCGCTTTTCCAGGCCGGACGTGTTGGCACTGGGATCGGCCTGCGCCATGAGATCGGCATTGGCATTGGCGATCATGTCATCGGAATAGGGAACGCCGACGCGCGCATTCGCGACCAGATGCGTCGAGAAATCCTTCACCTGAATTGGTGTGTCCTTCAGGAACGCGTATTTCGGCATGATCGATTCCGGCACGACAGAGCGCGGATCGCTAAGATGCTGGACATGCCAGTCGTTCGAATAGCGGTCGCCGACCCTCGCAAGGTCAGGGCCGGTGCGCTTGGATCCCCACTGGAAAGGGTGATCGTACATCGACTCGGCAGCCAGACTGTAGTGTCCGTAGCGCTCGACCTCGTCACGGAACGGCCGGATCATCTGGCTGTGGCAGAGATAGCAGCCTTCGCGAACGTAGATATTGCGGCCGGCGAGCTCGAGCGGTGAATAGGGCCGCATCCCATCGACCTTCTCGATGGTGTTGTCGAGGTAGAAGAGCGGCGCGATCTCGACGATGCCGCCGACAGTCACGACCAGCAACGATCCGACGAGAAGCAGCGTGGCGTTCTTCTCGATGATCGCGTGTTTGTCCATCAAGGCCATGTCTGGCTCCTTATTCGGCTGGCTGCAGGGCGGGCTCGGAACCCGGCAATGATTGCTCCTCGCGCTGATGGCCGAGGATGGTCATGGTGATGTTCCAGGCCATGAGCAGGGCGCCGGAGAGATACATGGCGCCGCCGATGGCGCGCATGACGTAGTAGGGATGCATGGCGGCCACGGTTTCGGCGAAGGAGTAGACCAGGAAACCCTGCTCGTCGTATTCGCGCCACATCAGGCCCTGCATGATGCCGGACACCCACATGACGGCGGCGTAGACGACGATCCCAAGGGTCGCCAGCCAGAAGTGCCAGGTGACGAGGCGCAGCGAATAGAGACGCTCACGGTTCCAGAGCTTCGGCACCATGTAATAGATCGCGCCGAACGAGATCATGCCGACCCAGCCGAGCGCGCCGGAATGGACATGGCCGATGGTCCAGTCCGTATAGTGCGACAGCGAGTTGACGGTCTTGATCGACATCATCGGGCCTTCGAAGGTCGACATGCCGTAGAAGGCGATGGCCATCACCATCATGCGGATGATCGGGTCGGTGCGGATCTTGTCCCAGGCGCCGGACAGCGTCATCAGGCCATTGATCATGCCGCCCCAGGAGGGCATCCACAGCATGATGGAAAACACCATGCCGAGCGTCTGCGCCCAGTCAGGCAGCGCGGTGTAGTGCAGGTGATGCGGCCCCGCCCAGATGTAGAGAAAGATGATCGCCCAGAAGTGGATGATCGACAGCCGGTAGGAATAGACCGGTCGGTTCGCCTGCTTGGGCACGAAGTAATACATCATGCCGAGGAAGCCGGCGGTGAGGAAGAAGCCGACGGCATTGTGGCCGTACCACCACTGCGTCAGCGCGTCCTGGACGCCGGAGAAGGCGGAATAGCTCTTCGAGCCCAGGAAGGAAGCCGGCATCGACAGGTTGTTGACCACGTGCAGCATCGCGATGGTCACGATGAAGGACAGGTAGAACCAGTTGGCGACGTAGATGTGCGGTTCCTTGCGCTTGAGGATCGTGCCGAGGAACAGGATGAGGTAGGCGACCCAGACGATGGTCAGCCAGATATCCACATACCATTCAGGCTCGGCATATTCGCGGCTTTCGGTGATGCCTAGCAGGTAGCCGGTCGCGGCCATGACGATGAAGAGCTGGTAGCCCCAGAACACAAACCAGGCGAGATTGCCGCCGAAGAGGCGGGCATGGCAGGTGCGCTGTACGACATACAAAGACGTGCAAAGCAGCGCGTTGCCGCCGAAGGCAAAGACCACGCCCGATGTGTGCAGTGGCCGCAGGCGGCCGAAATTGAGCCATGGTTGGATGTTGAGGTCGGGGTAGGCCAGCTGCAGCGCAATGACCACCCCGACAAGCATGCCGACAACGCCCCAGAACATGGTGGCGATGGCGCCGTAGCGGATCGGCCCATCCATGTAGGCCGAAGGGTCGACAGGAACCTCCGGCTTGAAATTCGTGTTGCGCAGAAGAATGGCGGTGAAGCCGGCCAGCACGAGGAACAGCACCCACATATGCTGACGGAACGGTGCATCGACTCCAAAGCCCGCGGCGACAATCGCCGCGAACGCAAACAGGCTTAGAAGGAAGATCTCTCTGCCAAATTTCATCGCAAGTCCCCGATCTCGAATTCCGGCGGATGCCAAATCCGCGATGCATGAATTCAGCAGCCGGCCGCCAGTCGCCTTGATCCATGTCAAAGCCGGGCGGTTTTACTTTGGGCAGCGTCGAGCCCGGTCTAGCCAGGAGGTCGCGATTGAAGAGGAAATTGCAGGGCCTGCCATCGCATCGCTTGCGGTGCGGAAAACCGGAACGGACGCGTGGGATCGTGATCGAGGTTACAGCAGCCGCTACGATGGCGCGCTTGCATGGTGAAAAACTGCGGCTTTGCGATGCACTCGAAAGCATTGCCGACGCTTTGCCCAATGTCGATCGCTTCAGCTGCCTTGGCATGGCAAACAGCATCGTCCCGCTGCTGCGCGACAGCCATAGGCTCGAGGAGACCGTCATTTTCCCCGCCTATGAGGCGGCCTCGAGCCTGACGGGTGCCGATTTCAGTTCGACCAGCCGGCTACGCGCTGAACATGTCGAGGACGAATGTTTCGCGGACGAGGTGACCGAACAGCTTCTGGGGATCGGGCGCGGTCGTGCGGTCGAGAATGCGGAGGCGCTGGGATTTATGCTCCGGGGGTTCTTCGAGAGCTTGCGACGGCATATCGCCTTTGAGCGCGAGCACATCCTGCCGCGCATCGTTGACCGCTGAGGCTGTCGTTTTAGAGGCGTCGATCAGATCGCTCGCGCGCCTCAGTCGCCGCAGCGCTGCTCAAGCCTTTTCATGTCGTCCACGATCAGGTGCCGGTAGTTCTCGATGCGGATCACACCCTCGGACCGCAGTCGGGTCAGCTGGCGACTCACCGTCTCGATCGTCAGGCCAAGGAAATCGCCGATGTCGGAACGCGTCAGCGGCAAGTCGAAGCGCGCTGATGGGGCATCGGAATCCGCCGCCGGATCGATGTTCCTGGCTATCATGACAAGGAAGCTTGCGACTTTCTCCGAAGCGGTCTTGCGGCCCAGCGTTACCATCCAGGCGCGTGCCTCATCAAGCTCGTTCAAGGCCTGCTTGAACAGGCGATGCTCAAGTTCCGGCGATTCCTTGATCATCCGTTCGATCGTCGTCTTCGGAAATGAACACAGGGCGACGGCCGTCGCTGCTTCCACATTGATGCCGCTTTCCGATTTGAACGGCCTGCCAAGGAAGTCCGGCGCGAACTGCAGGCCGACAATCTGCTGGCGTCCGTCCGAAAGGCTTTTCGTCAGTTTCACGACGCCGGACAGCACGTTCGAATAGCTGCCGACGGTCTCGGCGTCACCGACCAGTTCAACCCCGGCCGCGACCTGGTGTTTCGACGAGGTCTTGGCGAGCCCGACAAGCTGGTCCGGGTCGAGCGCCCCGCACACGCCGCGGTGCCGCGCTTCGCATGACTGGCAAAGCACGGGGATACCAGAACTGTGAACGTCCTGTCTTATGGTCATCTCGTCGCCTGGAGTGAGTGTTGCTCCACAATACCACCACCGCCTCGCAAGTTTGTTGCGGCAGTTTGTCCGGGTTCCAGCGAGCCTTGATTGAAATCAAGGTTTTGTCTTCGTGGCGCCGGCAAATTGGCGGCCATGCAATCTTCAGCCGCCAGAGAAATGCCCTCGACACCTGTCGCCAGCCTGGCCGAGGCTGTGCCGCGCTACACAAGCTATCCGACTGCTCCGCATTTCCATCCGGGGATCGACGCCGGCTCCGTTCGCGGCTGGATCAGCGCGCTTGAAGCCAGGAACGAAATCTCGCTCTACCTGCATATCCCCTATTGCGACAGACTGTGCTGGTTCTGCGCCTGTCACACCAAACAGACCCGACACTATGCCCCGGTTGCGACTTTCCTGCGCTCGCTGCACAGGGAGATCGCGACTGTAGGGACCATTATGCGCGGCAAGGGCAGAGTGCGCGCAGTACATCTGGGCGGTGGCTCGCCGACCATGCTGAAGCCGGAGGACATCGTGGCGCTTGGAGCGGCGCTTCGCGACAGCTTCGGCTTCCTCGACGGTGCCAGCCTCAGTGTCGAAATCGATCCGAATGATATGGATGCGGGCCGTCTCGACGCCTTCGCCGGAATCGGCATGACACGGGCGAGTCTTGGTGTGCAGGACTTCGACCCCAAGGTGCAGAAGGCCATCAACCGGGAACAGAGCTTCCAGGCGACCAGGCACGTGGTCGAGGCGGTGCGCGCGCGAGGCGTGAAGTCGGTGAACCTCGATCTGCTCTACGGCCTGCCGCACCAGACCCTTGACAGTGTCGCCGCGACGGTCGCGCAGGCCTTGAGCCTGCATCCGGATCGCTTGGCACTGTTCGGCTATGCGCATGTCCCCTGGTTCAAGAAGCACCAGACGATGATCGACGAGGCGTGGCTGCCCGATCCCGCTGCGCGCCTGGCGCAGTCGCAACTCGCTGCACGGCTGATCGTCGAACGCGGCTATCACGCTGTCGGGCTCGATCATTTCGCCAGGCCGGACGACACGCTTGCCATCGCGGCCAGCACCGGCATCATCCGGCGCAATTTCCAAGGCTATACCGAGGACCAGTGTGAAACCCTGATCGGTCTTGGCCCCTCGGCGATCAGCAGGTTCCGCCAAGGCTATGCCCAGAACATCGTTGCAACGGGCGAATATGAGAAGGTGGTGGACAAGGGACTGCTGGCGACGGCGCGCGGCATCGCGTTCAGCCCAGACGATCTGGCCAGAGGCTGGATCATCGAGCGCCTGATGTGCGATTTTGCGTTCTCGGCGCTCGATCTCGTAGAGCGCTTCGGCGATGTCGGGCAGAAATTGCTGCTTACCGCCAGCCGTCTGGCGAACGGCCCCGGCGCACTACTTCAGCTTGAGGGCGACCATTTCGTCGTGCCCATCGATGGCAGGCCGCTTGTCAGGGTGGTGGCGGCGAAGTTCGACAAGTATCTTCAAAATGGAACAGGCAAGCATTCGCTGGCCGTTTGAGTGAAACGCTTTTTCAGGCCAGCCTAGAAGTGCTCGCCAACCCTGAAGGGACCGATCCGGGTCCCGGCCGCAATCAGATAGGCGGTCGACCAGCCGATCAGCAGAAAGCCGTTCACGCCCTCCAGCGCCGCCAGGATCCGCCAGTCGTGGGCAGGCACGATGTCGCCATAGCCAACGGTGGCGAAGGTGGTCGTCGAGAAGTAAAGGGCGGTTTCGAAATCCGGCAGGATTCCGAGAAGACGGTACAGGCCTGCCCACAGCCACACCTCGACAGTCATGACGGCGAAAAGGCCCATGACGACGCTGATCATCGCGACAATGCGGCTGCGGCGGCCATGCATACGGAACCGCGCCACCATATGGGTCATCGCACGGGTGACGCCGATGAGGCCGAAGGTGTGAACAAGCACCGTCAGGCTGATGGCGACTGTGCCGACAAGCAGGTTTGCGAACATCGCCCGACCGTAGCGTCGCAACGGCCGCCCGCCTTGTGCGAAATCAATTCGTGGCCAGACGGATTTGCGCGGCCGATACTTGAAATTCGGCAATATGCACAATCTCTTGATTAGCTTTTACCGAATTGAAATCTGTCATCGCTAAGACTGAGCCATTACCTCGGACGATCGCCATCAGGCGAAGGCATGATGCCGCTTTGTCCGTGCCGGTTTGAAGCCGGCGGTTGCGATCTCCACTGCACAAGAGCGACGCCACAGTCGCATTCCGTGCCTGCCGCCGCGCGCTGCGCCGGCAACCGAAAGACAAATTCGATGAAATTCCTGATTGCGGCTGCGCTGCTTGGCGCGCTGCCGGTGTCCGACGCCATGTGCGCCTCCCTGGAGGCGCCGAAAGGGGCTGTCGTATTGACGATCACCGGCGATATCCAGAATACGAACGCGGCGAATTCGGCGACCTTCGATCTGCCGATGCTGCAGGCGCTTGCCGGCCGACAAGCCGTCATGGACACACCATGGACGAACGGCGCCACCGAATTCGAGGGTCCTTACCTGAAAGCAGTGCTCGATGCGGCCGGCGCCCACGGCAAAACACTGAGGGTGAAAGCCCTCAACGACTATTCGGCCGATGTGCCGATGACCGATGCCAGTGACTACGAAACCATCCTCGCCCTCAAGATGAATGGCAGGCCGATGTCGGTTCGCGACAAGGGTCCGCTCTTCATGATCTACCCTTTCGACAAGAACCACGAACTCTACAACGAGAAGTACTTCTCGCGCTCGGTTTGGCAAATCAAGGAAATCGAGGTCGTCGATTGACGCCCGATCTGTTCGAGAGCCGCGAGGCGGTTCGCAAGGCCGGTAAGGCCACACGCTATCTGATCGCGGTTTCCGTCGGGCTGATGGTTGCGCTGGGTGGGGCCTTCGCCCACCTGGCCGCCCGTCAGAACACGCTGCAGGATGGCATTCGCGAGGATGCCCTATGGGCGGTTTACCAGCTCGACCGCGAGGCGCGAACGCTTGCTCAGGCGACCGACCGGCTGGCCGGGAAGGGCAGCGTCAGGGCCGACGAGGTCAAGGCGCTCAGCTTGCGCTATGACATCCTCTATTCGCGGCTCTCGATCCTGGACAACTCCAAATATGCGTCATTCTTCGAAACCAGCGAGACCTTTCGCGACGTTCGTGTGCAGGTGCGTGATATTGTCGTTGGCCTTGCGCCGGTGTTCGACCGGATCGCTGCCGACGAGACGCTCGATCACGCCACGCTGGCGGCGACTGCCGAGACGCTCGGCGGTCTGCTGACAATCACCGAGTCCCTGCTCAGCTACACCAACGCCTCGGTTTCGGCCGCGCGCGCCGATGCGCGTGACGAAGTCATGCGGCTGCAGCAGCTCTCCGCGATCGTCGTTATGGCGCTTGGCTGCTCTATCGGTCTCTTGATTCTCAACCTCATGCGGCAGCTGCGCATCGTCCAGGTCACCAGCCGCCAACTCGAGGCCACCGCCGACGAACTGGCGACGGCCTATCGCGCGGCCGAGATCGGCAACCGCGCGAAATCCGAGTTCATGGCCACCATCGGTCATGAAATTCGCACACCGCTCAACGCAATTCTCGGCATGTCCGAGCTACTCTCGCGATCGCAGCTCGCGCCTCGCGACCGGGAAAGTGTCCGCATCGTCACGAGTTCGGGCCAGGCCTTGCTCGAAGTCATCAACGAGATCCTCGACTTCGCCAAGATCGAGCATGGCGACCTCGCTGCGGAGGCAGTCCCCTTCGACGCGCCCGCAATGCTGCTGGACGTCGCCAGCGTCATGGAGGGCAGGGCGGAAGAGCAGCACGATCGCATCGAAATCAGGAATGGCTGTGTGGGCCATGCCGGATGGTATGTCGGCGACCCGACGCGCCTGCGGCGCGTGCTGCTCAACCTGTTGAGCAATGCGGTCAAGTTCACCGAGAACGGCCTAATACGCCTCAGCGTGGCTGAGAGCGGGGATGGCACCGGGCTGCGCTTCGAGGTTTCCGACACTGGCATTGGCATCCCGACGGAATCGCGCCATCGCCTGTTCATGCCCTTCAGTCAGGTCGATGGCACGATCAGCAGGCGCTTCGGCGGCACGGGGCTCGGCCTCGCCATCTGCAAGAAAGTGGTCGAGGGGCTCGGCGGCACGATCGGCGTCGACAGCGCTGCGGGCGTTGGATCCTGCTTCTGGTTCGAGGTGCCGGCCAGGCGCAGCGATCCACCGCTTGGCTCGAAGCCACAGGCCGTGGTGCTGCCATCATTCGACATCCTCGTGGTCGAGGACAATCCGATAAACCGAGAGGTGGCGCAGCAGTTTCTCGAGTTGCTGGGCCAACGCGTGACCTTTGCCATGGACGGGCGTGAAGGCGTGCGCCTTGCGTCCGAGCGGCAGTTCGGCCTCGTCCTGATGGACATGCAGATGCCAGTCATGGACGGTATCGAAGCGACGAGGGCCATAAGGGCGGCGGGCTGCGTTGTGCCGATCATAGCCATGACCGCAAATGCGTCCGACGAAGATCGCAGGCGCTGCCTAGCTGCCGGCATGAATGGGTTCGAGGCCAAGCCGATCACCATGGCAAGGCTCGAGGCGCTGCTGGCAGGGCTGGCCCGACCCGCCGGCGCTGCGCCCCAAACGATTTGCCCACCCGGTCCCACATCCCAAGAGGATGGCGCTGCCGCAGATCCGCGTGCCCGGGAACTGATCGACATCCTGGGAAAGGATGCCTTCGATCGTCTCATGGATGCGTTCCTGGAGGATTCGGCCGCACTGCTGCGTGACTTGCATCGCGCATTGTCGACCAGCGATCGCGCGCTCGCCGACCGCACCCTCCACTCGCTCAAAGGAGCCGCAGCCAATATCGGGCTGACGGCCCTCGCGGCTTTGGCGGAGGAGGGGCGTGCGCATCCGCTGGACGCCGATGTGACCCAGGATATTGCGCGGGAAATGGCGCGTATCGACCGCAGCGAGAGGAGCGCGGCCTGAGCCATGAAAAACGCCACCAGAATATTGATCGTCGAGGACAACCGGACGAACCGGATGCTGATGGAGATGCTGGTCGGCCAGATCCCGAATTGCGTAGCCATCAGCCACATGTCGCCGGTTGACGTGTTGCGCGACTTGCCAACGCTGGCCTTCGATCTCGCCATCGTTGACTACCAGATGCCGGAAATCAACGGCATCGAACTTATCGAGCGCATCCGCTCCGAGCCACGCTTTGCTGATACGCCCTTTGTCATGGTGACGGCCGATGGCGACGCCGGTACGCGCATCGATGCCATCCACGCCGGCGCCACCGAATTTCTCCACAAGCCTATCGAGCCAGTGGAGTTCAAGGCGCGCATGCGGAACCTCGTCAGATTGTGCGAGGCGCAACGGGACCTTGTTCATCGCGCGGAGTGGCTGAAGATCGAAGTGGACAAAGCCACGCAGGAACTGCGCCATCGCGAGGAAGAAATCATCAACCGGCTGACACTCGCCGCCGGCTACAAGGATCGCGAAACCGCCATGCACACGACCAGGATGGCGCATTACAGTTCCGTTCTGGCCAACCAGCTTGGATTCTCCGCGGACCAGTGCCGCGACATCCTGCTTGCCGCGCCGATGCACGACGTCGGCAAGGTCGGGATCCCCGACGCGATTCTGCTGAAGCAGGATCAGCTCAGCAGTGACGAAAAATTGCGCATGAACGAACACACGCGCATCGGAGCGGCCATCCTGGCCGGATCCGCATGCGCGCTTCTCCAACTCGCCGCCGAAATCGCCGAGACGCATCACGAGCGCTGGGATGGGACCGGATATCCAAACGGCTTGCTGGGCGAAGCCATTCCGCTGGTCGGACGCATTGCTGCCGTGGCCGACGTCTTCGACGCGCTCACGTCCGAGCGCCCATACAAGAAGGCATGGCCGACCGATCGGGCATTTGCCTATATCAAGGCGCAATCCGGGACGCATTTCGACCCGCGATGCGTCGAGGCGCTGCTGGCGGCTTCCAACGAATTCCTCGAGGTGAAGTCTGCCTATCCGGATGACCCTGCCGAGAAGCGCTACGTCGCTTGATCGCTGGCTCGAGGGGAGGCGGGTTCTCGCCGACCGCGCGGATCGCCGGCAAGCTTCGTCGACTACGGTGGATCGACGATTGCGCTAGATCAATGCTGAAACGGCGCTTCCATGCGAGACGCGATGAGCAAGCATCGGAGCGCATCGTTTCATGTCCGCAGGCCTCAGCAAGATGATCCGCATGACACTTGCCAAGGCTGTGCCTTACGTGAGTGACAAACTGGCCGGTCAAGGGTTCACAGTCGTGCACTCCGTGGGCATGAGGAGCCAGAAGCGGGCTCAGGACGGTTCCAGAACCGGTGGCTTCAGGGTGCTTGGCGTCTCCAACCCCGACATCATGTTCGCGGGGCAGAATGGCGTGGCAACCGCCGTCTGGTGTAACGTGTTCCTGTCGGAAAGCGGTGACAACGCCGTCAAGGTGCTCGCGGTGGACCCGCTACCCTCAGTGGCCGCTTCGGATCCTGCCGCAATGGATGTTCGTGTGGCGCTATCGAGGGCGATCGAGAGCCTCTGAACCTCTGCGGCGAACGACTTACGGAAACGGATTATCCTGCTGGCCCGGCCCCCTCAAAGTCACCTCCGCCGATTAGAAGCGGGCGGAGGTGATGTCGGCTCCGGTCCTATCCCTAAAGCGCCTGCAGCCGCGCGATATCCTCGGCTGTTGCCGGTCGTTCCACGATCGTGCGGCCGGTAGCGTCCTTCACCTCAAGGCGGCCATTCTCAATCTCTTCCTTGGTACCGTCGGCATGGGTGACCTCGGTCTTGTCATCGGACATTTCAACCTTGTCGCCAGCCGCATTCACATGTTCCCGTCCGTGATCATCGCCGGCGTCATGGTCAGCACCATCGTCGCCACCGCGCGAGCCAGAGTTGCCGCCAGGCCCAGAGTTGCCACCGTGATCGCCATCGCCGCCAGAGCCGGAGTTGCCCCCATTTCCGCCGCCGTCGCCCCCGCCATTCCCGCCGCCGCCGCCTTCGCTTTTGGCATGAGCGGCGGCCGGCACGACCTTGCCCCCGCTGGTAAAGCTAAGGTGATAGGGCGCGGCGACCAAGGCCAGTACAGTGGAGGCTCTCAGGGCAAGCAGGCAAACGCGGTTCAAGGTTGATTTCTGCATCATGGTCCTCCTTCTCGACACATTGGCGTAACGCAGGCAAGCCGGATATCTTCCCGGCAAAGCCCTGGGAAAGCGAATGCAGGACCCCTTTCGCGACAGTGTTGGACTATTGGCCCGCGAGTTCCAGGACCTAAGCCCTAGACCTAGCGATCCTGTTATCCGTTCGACCTGTTTGAGAAGCAGCTTGTGCCCTGTTCGGAGCGCCGGCGATATCGCGCCGCTGTCAAGACAACCCAATGCGCCACAACGCGCTTTGCATCATGCTTGACCGCTCGCGGATAAGGCGAAAGCCGAGATTGTCAGGTGGGGTGCCGACGGCGCAGCCGCCGCTCTTGCCGTCCCGGATGAAGTTCGACATGTAGGTACGGTGGAAACCCTCGACGGCATGCACGCCGCAATTGTCGATCGAGCTTCCCGTTTCCGCGTCATCGCCGACGATTGTCGTGTGGACGTAACATGTCGAGGTCCATTCCCAGACATTGCCCGCAATGTCGGCCAGTCCCTTCGAGTTGAATCCGAAGGCCCCTTGCGCCCTTGGCTCGGGATCTGGTGCGCGCTCAAGTGACGATTCAGCACGATATTGGTCGAGCCAGCGCTGCGCCGGGTTGTTCGGGTCATTTGCATTTGCCTCTATGTCACCGCGAAAACGTTCGGCGGCGGCATAAGCCCACTCGACATCGGTCGGCAGGCGCCACGTTTCCCCGGTGCGCTCTGAAAGCCAGCTTGCGTAAGCTTCCGCGTCGATGTGGCTTACACCTGTCACTGGGGCGTCGCCCACCTTCCGCAGATCCGCCGCTTTGCAGGCGCCGTCCGCAACGCAGCGCGCGTATTCCCAGACACTCACCTGGTATTTCATGATCTCGAGCGGCGCAGCGATTGTTTCGTGCACGACGGGCGCCTTGACCGGGTGATTGGCCTTGAGGAATTCGCCTGGTCTGGAGTGATCGAATGTGCCGGGCTCCAGGATTGCCGTCACTGGTGATGGAGGCGTCAAGTCGCGGCTGTCGTTGGCCTCATTGGCGATACCCAGGCCGATCAACGCGGCAGCCGCAATGACGCCGAAAGTGAATACGGGATCGAAGGACATGGCACGGCACCCGATTTCCGGTGCAACCCCGCCGAGCTGCAGGGTTGCACGACCATCCGTTCGCTCAGGAGGCGATCGCCTTGGGCGCCTCGACCTGCATCATCAGGTCGTCGTTCCAGCTGCCGCCATCCACCGTGAAGTGCGCGGTGGCGCCCAGTTCGACCGCTTCGATCAGATTGTGGTTCACATAGGCGTAGACGCCCGGCTGCAGGAACGTATAGAGCGCCGCGCCCGCCGATCCGCCGCGAATGAACCAGGTTTCGAGATCCCTTGCCGGCGGATTGGCGAATTTTCCCTGTTCCCATACGAAGTCGCCGTGGCCGCCGATGAGGTGAGGGCGGGTATCACGATTGGCCTGGGAATGAATGATAAGGACCGTCTCTCCGACCTTCGCCTTCATCGCGTGCTCGCCGGTGAGCGATCCTGCCTTGCCGTTGAAGACGACATGGGTGGGAATCAAGCCGCGCATCACCTTGACCGTGTCGTCGTAATTGTCGCCGGCCGAGTCGTACTTCTTGAATTTGCCCTGGTCGTCGCGCGGGATGTAGAAGTCGTTTTCGCCGACATAGTAGATGCGGTCGTAGCGAACGGGTCTGCCCTTGTCGTCCTTCAGGCCATCGCGGGGCAGGACCATGACGGTGCCGCTCATGCCGGACACGACGTGCCAGGGGATCATCGCGCCGCCGGGCGCGCAATGATAAACGAACGTGCCGGCCCGGGTAGCCTTGAACCGCAATGTTACCTGCTCGCCGGGATTGATCAGCGTCAACGCGCCGCCGCCGAGCGCGCCGGTTGCGGCGTGGAAGTCGATGTTGTGCGCAAGCGTATTGGTATCGGGATTGATCAGCGTCAGCTCGAGGTAGTCGCCTTCATGGACGACCATCAGCGGGCCCGGGATTGAGCCGTTGTAGGTCATTGCGTTGAGCTGGGTGCCGTCGGCGTCGATGACGACAGGCTTCTCCTCGATCTTCATGGTGAACTCGACGACCTTCGGGCCGCCTTTGGCAACCTGGTCATGGGCATGCACGAAAGGCGGCGCCACCAAGGTGACCTTCTCGCGCGGAAGTCCGGCGACGTCCTTCGCGCTCGCCGCTGTCGGCATTGCGCCTATGGTGGCAACAGCTGCTGCCGTGAGAACAGATCCCAACAAAGCTTCACGTCTGGTAAGCATCGTCTTCTCCTTGGTTCCAAACCCGTTGATGCCTCCAGATTACTCTCTACGGCGCATATTTCTTTGCGCTAACGCAAATCAAACGAGATGAGTGAGCGTCCTTCGATTTTTCGAATACTTCATTTTATGCCGTGGCGATGTCTTCGGCCGCTTGTTCAAGCCCAAAACGAAACAGGCCGGACTGGACCTCTCCCCTGGTCCGCCCGGCCTTCCCTCTCCGGACTTCGCCAAGACGGAGGGGGTATCTATGAAACGGTCGTCGTCTAGTTGGCAGCGGCCTTGCTGGCCTCAGCGAACAGTTCGGCGAACACCGGCTTGGCCTTGCCGATCTGCTTGACGGCTTGCGCCGCCTCCAGATTGACAGGCTTGCCGACCAGGATCAGCGCCACCATGCCCATGCCATAATGGGGAGCGCACTTGACGCCGTAGAAGCCCTCCTTGGTGAGGGTGACGGTGATCTCTTCGCTCGGCTTTCCCTTGAAAGGCTCGGCGCCATCCGGGATCATGTCCTTGATGGTCTCGGCGTCATGGGACTTGTCGGTCGGAACGAACTTGACCGTGTCGCCGGGTGCTGCGCGGATAAAGGCGGGCTGGAAGACCATCGCGCCCTTCTCTCCCTTGTTCAGCATCTGAACGACGTGTTCTTCGGCATTTGCCGCGCCGGCAAGGGAGAGCAGCGCGACGGCCGCGGCGATCAGAGGCAGTTTCATCGGGAAATCCTTTCTTGAGTTGTTCACGGCTTCGACCGTTGCATCCCTTATAAGCTGCGTCGCGATTGTGCGATTTGCGCTGGCGCAAATTGATCAGCGAATGTTCAAGCTGCCTCGCAGCATGTCGCCGGTCGCAGTCTCGGCAGCTTTCTCAGGCCGCGTTCGTAGGGCGACGCGCCTGCAGACGCGGCCTGACAAGCATTGGACCGAACAGCACCGCGTAGCCGATGAAGGCGATTGTCCAAAGCGCCGCCGCCACGTGCAGAAGCGTCCCGGGAGACGGCACGAACGCCGCCAGTATTCGCAGCATTGCCGCTACCAGAATCGCGGCGAAGACCGCGCATGTACCGATTGTCGCCCGCAATTCACGGCCAGTATGGCCGAGTGTTGCACGCGACATCACCGCAAGCGTCATGGAGGCCAAAGCTCCGACGCCGAACGCATGAATGCCCGCAGCCACGGACACTTCCTCTGGAAGGAAAGCGGCGAGGCCAGCCAGGAAGAGCCCGACCGGGACGAAGGCGAAGGATGCATGAAGGATCAGCACCAGCGGATCGCGCAGTGTGCGGTCTCCAGCCCAGCGGGCAAGCCGAATGGCATTGAGGATCGCCGCCACGATCAGGATCGACCCGGTGACTGCCTGGTCGGCAAAGAACGTCCAGCCAAGGAGGCCGCAAGCCGAAAGAAGAATTGTCGCCGCATCGAACCGGCCGAACGGCACCGGCAGCCGCCCCGGCCGCTCACGCGCCAGCCAATTGCGGGTGAAGGAGGGGATGATCCGGCCGCCTATGATCATGACCAGCACGATTGCGGCGCCAAGGGCGAGCCGGCGGCTGGTGTCCGTCACGCCTTGATAATGCGCCTCGGCATGAAACATCATGTTTGCCGCAAGAAGCACCGTCACCGGGAGCAGGACCTTGAGGTTTCTCCAGTTCCTGCCCGCCACGATTTCCACCGCGGCGGCGGTAACAACCGCTAGAAGGAAGGCGCAGTCGATGACGGCGGCGAGCACCCAGCCCGTCTGCACTGAACAGAAGACGACCAGCCTCCCGGTACCCCAGAGCACCACCAGGGCAAGCAGCGGCAGCCCCTGCAAAGGCAGCCTACCGGTCCAGTTCGGTATTGCAGTCAGCAGGAAGCCGGTCACGACCGCTGCCAGATAGCCGAACAGCAACTCATGCACATGCCAGTCCACTGGCGAGAAGGCGCTGAAGGTCTCGAGCTTGCCGTAATACAATGGCAGCCAGAAGAGGATCGCCCCGCCGCCAAAGAGCGAGCCGAGCAAGAAGAATGGCCGGAAGCCGTAGGAGAGAATGGCCGGGTAGGCGCCCGGACGCGTGCGTGGAATTGCCATGACATCTCCTAAGACAACGACGGCCGGCCGATGAGAAAGGATGGATCGGCGGCGGCCAATCCAGGGGTTCTATCCTGAATGGAGCAAGCTCAATTTGCCGTTGCGCAAACACGGATGAGAATTTCCGGAAACGCGGATGCCTCTTGCTGCTCGTCGGCCGCCCATGACACAGTCGGTGATCGGTTAGCGATGGATCTATTGAATGCCTTTCGATTTCAAAGCAGGCGCACGTGGGTAGCCTCGATCCATCGCTTATTGCCGGGCTTCCGGTTTTTGAAGGGCTGCGCGCGGCGGATCTCGAGAGCATTGTCGGCCAGGCCAGGTCGCTGCGGATCGCCAAGGACCAGCCTGTGTTTGAGCAGGAGCAGGAAGCGCACTCGTTTTTCCTGTTACTCGATGGCCATGTGCGCGTCGTCAAATCGACCCCGGAAGGTCAGGAGGTGACGGTACGCTACATCAGTCCGGGCGAGTTGATGGGGATCGCTCACGCACTGGGCCGAGCCACCTATCCGGCAAATGCCATTGCTGCCGTCGATTGTGTGGTTCTTGCCTGGCCGAGCGTCCTGTGGCCGACTTTTGCCGCCGATTATCCTCGTTTTGGGACCAATACCTATAAGACCGTCGGCAGCAGGCTGCAGGACGCACACACACGCGTCATCGAGATGGCCACGGAACAGGTGGAGCAGCGCGTCGCCCATGCCCTGCTCAAACTCGTCAAGCAGGCGGGCAAGAAGACGGAAGAAGGCATCCTGATCGACTTCCCGATTACCCGCCAGAACATAGCCGAGATGACCGGAACGACGCTGTTCACGGTGAGCCGATTGCTATCAGCCTGGGAAGACCAGCAGCTGGTCAAAAGCGGACGCCAGAAGGTGACCGTGGTCGCGCCGCATCAGCTCCTGCTGATCGCCGAAGGCAGGACGCAGAAAGGCTAGTCGGAACCGTCAACCGCAGTCCTCAGCTCGCAGCCCAGTTTTTCTTCGTCGAGCTCATGCTCGCGCGCCGCATCCGAAATCGTGTGAAACGATGCAATCGGACAGCCGACGCAAAGTATGCCGTTTTGAAGCAGGATCCGGATGACGGCGGGCGACATCCGCATGATTTCGTCCATCGTCATCTCATCGCTGAATCTGCGTTTCATGGCTGCTAATCCGCGCATTGGTCGCGGATATTCTGCCTGAATTTCTGGAGTGCTCGTTGCGATGGGGCAAAGAGAAAGCAAGAACTGCGGCTGCTGCCTGGCATAGGCCCTTCACCAACAACCGCGCATCTAAATCAGGTGCGTCCTCCTTCCAGAAGCTTTGCGAAACCCCGGCTGTTGGGGCAGAATTCCTGATAGTGGTTTTCAAAATCGAACACGGCCAGCAGACCACGGCACTCGCGACGATGTGGGCAGGTCATGCAGGTGCGCGACATGCCGCCGCGTGTAGCCTCCAAGGTTTGAAAGCTGTCTGGATCAATGCCGACCGAACGCATGGCCGGCGTAAGCAGGTCTTCCGAGGCATAAGGGAGCCGCATGGCGTCGTCGAACTCGGCTCGCGTTAAACCCAGGTCGTGCAAGATTCCCGCGCATTTGTGCGGACCCTGCGCCCAAAATTCTCTTTTGGCAGCTTTGCTCCGCTCTCGGTCCACAAGAAAGGAAATGGCGAACCGCCAGGCTTCGGCAGGTTCATCCTTGAGATTGTATGGCATGCGCGTTCCCTTTCTGCCTGCTTGCCTTCCTGGAAAGACTTCGGCCTACAAAATAGCGCCCACGACCCGGCGCAACTTTGCGCTAGCGCAAGGTGCTCGGACGGCGGACCGGGCAGACTTCATCCGACCGACAAACAGGGTGAACTGAATTGCACTGCGGACAACCGAAGGGAGCCGAGGTCCCTGTTTCGATGCTGCCCGAACTGGACGCAGAGGCTTGCCTGATTGCCGCAAAGCCATCCCCCGCGCCGATCGTTGATTCCGTAGCTGAAGCATTCCGGCTCTACGATTGTCAGCGTCCTGACAGGTTCGATGAGCCAAGTGTTCGCCACGCTGCTAGGATTGGCTATCCGAAAGCGTGGTCGACAAATGAAATTATCACATGCCGTTGGTCCTCAAAGGTGTCTTCGCAACCACGATACGCCAGCTGTCCGCCCGAGGGCTCTGACAAGATCGCTGCCGCGTAAAGATTTGCCTGAACTGGAATGTTCCAATGAACCTTAGCTATACCAGCTCCCAGAAAGCCATTCATTGGGTCGTGTTTGTACTGGTCATCGGCCTTTACGTCCTGACTTATCTCGCCGATATCTTCCCCCGCGCCAGCCCCGGTCGCGCGTTCGTCTGGTGGTTTCACGTCTCGTTTGGGCTGCTGCTTTTTGCGCTGGTTGTGATGCGCGTCGGCCTGCGGCTCACGCTGGGAACGCCGGGGCTACCGCAGGAAATGTCAGAGCTGGAAAGATGGGTGGCTAAGATCGCACATCTCATGCTTTACGCGCTGCTTGTCGCTATACCGGTTCTTGGCATTCTGCTCACCTGGTACAGGGGCGACGCCTTGAGTTTCTTCGGCCTCTTCACCATCCCGGCTCCGGTGTCCGCGGACAGCGCAACGGCCCGAACCATAAGGGAACTGCACAGCCTCTGCGCCAATCTGATCCTTATCCTTGCTGGACTGCACGCGGCGGCTGCGCTGTGGCATCATTATGTCCGCAGGGACGACGTTCTCAAGCGAATGCTGCCGGGGACAAGTGGCTCTTGATCGCGGTTCAGACTATTTCAGTCAAATGTGGGTAGCCCCGATGCTCTTTGGAGTGTTTCGGAACCCGGAGGCTGGCCCGATGAGGCGCCGGAGCGAAACACAAGGACTGCCGTATGGCCCTTGGATGAAACCGATATTGAAACGTTTGGCGACGGCAAGCCTGGTCGGGCTTGTTCTGCTTCGACCGCTCCACGCCCGCGCGGACGAGGATGGTGACGGCGATCACGATCGGGCGCGGGACCTCTACGAGCGTGGTGAAATAAGAGGCTTGGCAAACATCCTGGGCGTGGTTCATGCCGATGCTCCCGGCGACATCGTGGCGGTCGATTTTATTCGGTTGGGCAACAGGTGGGTCTATCGGTTCCAGGTCGTTGCCCCTGACGGACGCCGCAGGATCGTTGACGTGGACGCCGGCGCCGGAGTGCTGATGCGCGGCAGGGGCGGCGATTGATGAAGATACTCCTTGCCGAAGACGAGCCGCGCATCGCACGCGACATCACCGAGGTGCTCAAGGCCGCGGGAATGGCGGTCGATACGGTGCGCGACGGAGAAGCCGCCTGGTTCGCTGGTGATGTCGAGAATTACGACGCGGCGATCCTGGATCTCGGCTTGCCGAAACTCGATGGCCTGACGGTGCTGAAGCGCTGGCGGGCGAACACGCGCCGCTTTCCCGTTTTGATCCTGACGGCGCGGGGCCTCTGGACCGAGCGCGTCGAAGGCATCAACGCCGGCGCCGACGATTACCTGCCCAAGCCGTTCGAAATGGACGAACTGCTGGCGCGGCTGCGCGCGATCCTTCGCCGTTCGACCGGCCAGGCGGCACCGGTGCTGAAATCCGGACCGCTGCTTCTCGACACGCGCCAGATGCGCATTTCGCTGCGCGGCGTTCCCGTCGCGCTGTCGCCGCTGGAATACCGGCTGATGGCGTTCCTGATGCATCATGCCGGGCGCGTGGTGGCGCCGACCGAGCTTGCCGAGCATTTGTATGATTCCGGAAATGACCGCGATCCGAACGCAATCGAGGTCATCGTCGGACGCCTGCGCCGCAAGCTCGGCAACGATGTCATCGAGACACGGCGTGGATTTGGCTATTTCGTGCCCGACGGACCGTCCTGATGGGCAATTCGATCCGCTTCAGACTCTGGCTGGCCGCAACCCTGTCGATCGTTGTCGCCCTTGCCATCGCTGGATTCGGGTTACGCTACCTGTTCGAACTGAACGTTGAGCGGCGTATGGTCAGTGAACTGACCGTCGATCTCAACGAACTGATCGGCGCGACCAGCTTTGCGGCTGACGGTCGGCTTTCGGTTGCACCGGACCTGAACGACACGCGCTTCACCATTCCGCTGTCCGGTCACTACTGGCAGGTGGAAGATCGGGCTAGCCGTAGCCTGGTACGCTCGCGTTCACTATGGGACGCAACGCTTGCATTGCCCGACCGAGCGGCAAACGGCGGAATGAGAAAGATCGAGGAGCTCAAAGGGCCGGGTGGCGAACTCACCGTAGCCGTCGTGCGCACCATAACCGATGCCGACGGCCGGTCTTTTAGCGCCATCGTCGCGGAAGACCATCGCACCGTCGAACTCTCGGTGCACGAATATGTCCGCGATCTCGTGCCGGCGCTCGTCGTGCTTGCGGCATCCCTCATGGTGGCATTCTTCATTCAGATCACCGTTGGCCTGGCGCCGCTGGAAAGCCTGAGGGTCGCCGTTCGAAACGTCATCGCGCAGCGGGCGGCACGATTGGATGTGACGGCGCCGAGCGAGGTGCAGCCGCTTGCCGACGAAATCAACCGCCTCCTCGATGCGCAGCAGAAAGCCCTTGCGCGCGCCCGCTCGCGCGCCACCGACCTGGCGCACGGCCTCAAGACGCCGCTGCAGGTCTTGTCCACCGATATCCGTGCCTTGCGCGCGAAGGGCGAAACCGAGCTGGCCGACGAGATCGAGAAGAGCGCCGGAGCGATCCGGCGTCATGTCGAGCGCGAACTCGCTCGCGCCCGTCTGGCGCCCGGCGTTTCCGGCAAGGCATCGTGCCGGGTCAGGGAAGCCGCTGCCGGCGTGATCGCCGTCATCAAGCGCACGCCCGGCGGCAAGCAGCTCGCATTCCTGATCGACGTCAAGGAGGATCTCCTGGCGCCGATCGACGAGGGTGATTTGTCGGAGATGCTGGGCAATCTGGTCGAGAACGCCGCGCGCTTCGCAAGATCCTCGGTCCAGGTCAATGCGTGGGCGAGCGGCAGCGAGGTGTCCATCGCCGTCGCTGACGACGGCCCTGGCATTCCCGATGCGGATCGCGAATCCGCTTTGTCGCGCGGTGTGCAGTTGGACAGCAAGGGCGGCAGCAGCGGGCTGGGCCTGGCGATCGTCTCGGACATTGTCGAAGCCTATGGCGGACGCCTGACCATGACCAACGCCGATCCAGGCCTGGTGGTGACCATAGCCTTGCCCCGCCACGGCTGACTCAGGCAAAGCCCGGGAAATAGTCGACCTTTATCTTCGAACGGCGAACGCCCATGGCCAGCAGCTTGTCGCGCGTTGCCTTGACCATGGCCTGAGGCCCGGAAATGTAGAAGGTCCGCTCCAGGTAGTCTGGGATGGCGAGGCGCACCAGCCGCTGGTCGATATAGCCGGGATACTGGCCGCGTTCGGCGCCCCTGGCCACGGCAAAGACTGTCTTGATGCCCAGTTCCCGTCTCGCCGCGCCGAGCACATCGCGATAGGCAATGTCCTGCTGGGTCTCGGCTCCGTAGAGAACGACGATCGGCCGTCTTTCATGACTGTCGATGAGATACTGCAGCATCGAGCGGAATGGCGTGATGCCGATACCGCCGGCCAGGAAGGCGATCTTGGCTTCAGGATCGGCCGGCAGGGTGAAGTCGCCGGCGAGCTGAGAGGCGTGGATCGTGCTACCCGGCTTCATCGTGCCCAGCGCCTGCTTGAAGGCGCTCGATTGCGGATAGAACTTGACGCCAAGTCGTATGGATTGCTCCGTTGGCGCCGATGCGACGGTGAAATAGCGACGATTGCCGCGATTGTCCGAGCGGTCGAGACCGAGCGTCCATTCAAGATACTGGCCGGCCTGGAAGGCAAGCTTTCGCGGCGACCTGAAGATGAAGTCATAACTGTCGGCCGCCGATTGCTCGATGCGCTCGAGCGTTAGCACAAGGCGCCCCTTCGGGCTCACGGCGTAGGCGAAAAGATTGCCCGCCAGGAGCGCCAGCTCCGGCGTGAAATAGAACGAGCCGATATGGATGTTGGGCGCGAACAAGAAGCCGACGATGGCGGCGAAGGCGAGGCGCGGCCAGCGCGTCGTCGGCGCTGTCAACGGCTCGGTCAGCATCACGAAGGCGAAGAACAGCAGCGGCGACGAGCCCACCGTCTCCTGCAGCGCGAAGGCGTATTGCGACGGGTCGGTGGTCGCCAGGATTGTCGCAAGCGCGACAGCGACGAAGGTGGCGACCAGATCGAGCCGCCGCAGCTTGCGCATGATCAGGAGGCCTCCGGCAAGCACGACTGGGAGTAGTTGCAAATTACCTCCGACCCACCAGCTGGCCGGCTGGTCGAGAAGCAGCGCGGTCAGTGCCACGCCCAGAGCGGCGGGATTGAACAGGTGCTTCCCTCCGATGGCGAGAATGAATTTGGATGAAATCGCCCAGACGCAGGCGAACACCACCGCGCATATCCCCTTTACGTCCGTGGTGGCCACCGGATCGAGAATGAGCGCCAGGATGAGGGCGGTGATGTAGACCGACTCGTTGTTGGCGGGAACCTTGAAGAAGGCGGCAAAAACCCTGTTGGTGATCCAGCAGACGGCCAAGATCAATCCCGTCGAGAAGGCGAGGGCGATAGGGTCATGCGGCAACAGTTGGAAGAAATCGAGCACGAGAGCCGAGCCCAGCAGGGCGATCAGGTAGTAGAGGACCAGCCGGTACATGGTCTGATGGTCGAGAAGCCGGTCGACGGTCTTGATCATGGCTGGCAGAAAGCTCCGAAGCCGCTCGTTGGCGTCGCTCGACCGTTTCGGTCGACGACGTAACCTTCGAGGCCAGGCGCCTGCTCGAGAAACAGAATGCCTTCCCGGCCCATGGCGAAGGCGGCAGTGGCGAAACGGTCGGCTTCCAACACATCCGACCCGATGACGGTCAGGCTGACGATCTCGGTGACCGGATCGCCAATCCCAGGCGAAACGTAATCGCCAATCCCAGGTGGAATGTAGATGTGCTGCCCGCGCACGTAGGTGCCGGAGGTGGCGACGCCGTGTCCTCGCGGATAGACGATCTTGATGATCTCATCGGCTTTGAAGGGATTGCGGATGCCGACGCTCCAGTCGAGGCCAGAAGCGTTCTTGCCACGGGACTGGATATCGCCACCGGCCTCGATGAAGAAATCGCCAACGCCGGCCCGCTGGACGATCTCGGCTGCGTTGCGGATGGCCCAGCCCTTGACGATGCCGGACGGATCCAGCGAACCGTCGGGCTTACGGATGTCAAAATATCCACCGGTCTGACTTTTGGTATGTTCGGCGAGAGCCATCACTTCCATCATTCCGCCGCTCCAGTCGCGGACCGGAAGGTCGCCACGGTTGATGGCCGAAATCTCGCTGTCGCTCTTGTAGGTGCTGAAGCGTTGGTCGATCTGCCCGAAATAGTCGAAGACGGTGTCGACAAGTGCCGCGCCCGTGGGGCCACCGATGTCGACAGTGATGGGCATCCCCATCAATATCCTGGTCTCGCGCATGGATCAGGACGATGCTTTTTTCAACGCGCCGCCAAGCGACTGGATGAACGCCCTGCTGGTCAGTGTCGCGCCCGAAATGATGTCGACGTTGGCGCTTTGCGCGCTGATCGCCTCATCGCGCAGCATCGGCAGCGCCTGCCTGTTGATGTTGATCGAGGTCCGGCGGTCATTCGGGTATTTCAGGATTTTGAGGGATGTGAGACGGCCGCCCTGGATGGACGCCTGGATCTGGAGGAGGCCGTAGTATGCATCGGTGACGGGGCCGGTGTAGGTCCCGTCGGCAAAGCCGTGACCAGCCGGCTTTGTGCTGGGATTCACGGAGAGCTTCATGCCGGCCTTGATGACGTGGGCGGATGCCTGCGGATAACTCGGCCTCGGCTGGGGAATGGGTATGTAGACCGCCGGGGTGATGGCGAAGGATGCTGCCTGGGGCGCGGCATCGGCGATGAATTGGGTCGGCGTCTGTTTCGGCGGTGGGGCGGGTGCCTTCGAAAGCTGAGGCTGACTGACCGCAAGCGGCTGCTTCTCAGCGGCGACCGGCTTTGCCGCTTGCTTCTCTTGGGCGATCGCGGTGGTGGTTTCGCTGCCGGCCGCGGCTGGTCGGCTTGCCGGCGGCTCGAGCCGCAGGCCCTGCTCTTCAATCGCAGAAGCCGGCAGGGCGGGTGGCGCAATGGCACCCGCCGGAGCAGGCGCCGGATCGACTGGCTGCAACACGCTGTCCCTGTCTTCCGCAGCGTTGGCGGCACCTGCTGCGTCGATCATGTCGGCGGCAGGACCCTTGCCCGCCTGATCCCAGACGTAGGCGCCTGAAGATGCGAGCACAAAGAGCGATAAGGCAATCTGTTTCATAGGTGTCCAATTCCACGTTGAGCCGAGAGTCCGGAAGGTGGTTTCGAACGCAATATCCCATAGCGAAGCTGACAACTGGCTGTCAGATCGGTTGTCCCTGGGAGGGATCTGCCAGGGCATGACGCAAGCGTAGTTGATTTGATGTCGTGAGATGCCAGCGCGGATCGATCCCGCTCCTCGTTGGCCGAGGATACACGGTGCCAGGGATCGATGATCCCACCGGAGCTATGCGGACCCGGTTGCTGCATCATCTGGCGCGCGCTGTGGCCCACGATCGGGACATCAACGGCCGCGTTGGATGATCGCGCTGCCGAGTTTGTTATGACGCTTGCACTTTCGGCAAATTCCACTCCGCGTTTCGGTGGGCATAATGGACCCGCCTGTTGAGCGCGAGCGGCGTCGAGGGCTTGGGCACGGCCCCTCGCGGGGCCGTGCCTGCCGACAGGAAGCTGATCAGAAGAACCCGAGCTTCTTCGGGCTGTAGCTGACCAGCATGTTCTTGGTCTGCTGATAGTGGTCGAGCATCATCTTGTGCGTCTCGCGGCCGATGCCGGATTGCTTGTAGCCGCCGAAAGCCGCATGCGCCGGATAGGCGTGGTAGCAGTTGGTCCACACGCGGCCGGCCTGGATGGCGCGGCCGAAGCGGTAGCAGCGGTTCGCGTCGCGGCTCCAGATACCGGCGCCGAGGCCATAGAGCGTATCGTTGGCGATGCTGAGTGCTTCGTCGTCGTCCTTGAAGGTGGTAACCGAAACCACCGGCCCGAAAATCTCCTCCTGGAAGATGCGCATCTTGTTGTGGCCCCTGAACACGGTCGGCTGGACGTAGTAGCCGCCGGCCAGGTCGCCAGGCAGAACGTTGCGGGCGCCGCCAGTCAGCACCTCGGCGCCTTCCTGGCGGCCGATGTCGATGTAGGACAGGATCTTTTCAAGCTGCTCGGACGAAGCCTGGGCGCCGATCATCGTCGTCGGGTCGAGCGGATCGCCCTGCACGATCGCCTCGACGCGCTTGAGCGCGCGTTCCATGAACCCGTCGTAGATCGATTCATGGATGAGCGCGCGGCTCGGGCAGGTGCAGACTTCGCCCTGGTTCAGCGCGAACATGACGAAGCCTTCGATCGCCTTGTCGAAGAAGTCGTCGTCCTCGGCCACAACGTCCTTGAAGAAGATGTTGGGCGACTTGCCGCCCAGTTCCAGCGTAACGGGAATGAGGTTCTGGCTGGCGTATTGCATGATCAGCCGGCCCGTTGTGGTTTCGCCGGTAAAGGCGATCTTGGCGATGCGCGGTGACGACGCGAGCGGCTTGCCGGCCTCGAGGCCGAAGCCGTTGACGATGTTGAGCACGCCTGGCGGCAGCAGATCGCCGATCAGATCGGCCCAGAGCAGGATGGCGGCCGGGGTCTGCTCGGCTGGCTTCAGCACCACGCAGTTGCCGGCCGCAAGCGCGGGAGCAAGTTTCCAGCATGCCATCAGCAGCGGGAAGTTCCACGGGATGATCTGGCCGACCACGCCGAGCGGTTCATGGAAATGATAGGCGACGGTGTCGTCGTCGATCTGCGAAAGGCTGCCTTCCTGGCCGCGCACGGCACCGGCGAAATAGCGGAAATGGTCGATGGCCAGAGGCAGGTCGGCGGCGGTCGTTTCGCGGATCGGCTTGCCGTTGTCCCAGGTTTCGGCGCAGGCGAGGAGATCGAGGTTCTCTTCCATACGATCGGCGATGCGGTTGAGGATAAGCGACCGCTCTGCCACGCTGGTGCGTCCCCACGCGTCCTTGGCGGCATGGGCCGCATCCAGGGCCGCCTCGATGTCCTGGGCATCCGAGCGCGCCACCTCGCACAGCAACTGACCGTTCACCGGCGAATGGTTCTCGAAGTAGCGGCCGGAGCGGGGCTCGGTCCATTTGCCGCCGATGAAATTGCCGTAACGCTTGTCGAAGGGCGCCTTCACCGGGCGTGAGAATTCAACCTTGTTCATGTGTCTTCCTCCCAAACGGACGTCGCGGGATGCGACGTTTCGGAAAGGAGATTTTGCGATTTCCGCCACCAAGTCACCGTGCCGAGGACCGTGGGCGACAAGTATGTGTCGCAGAATTGCGACACTCATGCTGGAGGTCGAAGGTCAGTGAGGCCGGTGGACATCCAGGCGGTTGAGCTTCCGGTGAAGCGTCGCGCGGCTGATGCCAAGCGCCTGGGCAGCCGCCGAGACATTGCCGCCCGCTCGCGCCAGCGCACGCTGCAGCATCCCGCGCTCTGCCTCGGCGAGGATTTCCGGGCCGGTTTCGCCCCAGCCGAGTAGATCGGTCGCGGGCATCGGCTTGTCGAGACACTGTTGCGTGATGCCAAGCGCCAGCCGGGCCGAACGTGTCGCGCCGACCACAAGGTCATCGGCGCCGACGGCGATCAGCGCGCCGGAACCTTTGTCAGTCACCGGCGCCAGCAGAATGCGCGCCTTCGGGAACGCCATTTTGAAGTTTTCCGCCTCGATCCGACGCGCCGCGTCGACCACGGCAACCGAAATGAGATTGGCGAAGGCCTCGGTCAGGTCGGCCCGGCAGGAAGACACGTCAAGCGCAGCTACCAGCTCTCCCTGGTGATCGTAGATTGGAGCGGTTGTGCAACTAAGCCCCGTGTTGCGTGTATGAAAATGCTGGTCGCGGTGGATTGTCAGCGCGCGCCGTTCGACCAGACAGGTGCCGATCCCGTTGGTGCCTTGGCTTTCTTCGTTCCAGACGGAGCCCGTCCACAAGCCCCAGGAATGAAACGTCTCGTCATCCACAGGCGCGCCGCGCCGTTCTACCGGCACACCGTCACGATCGGCGAGCAGGACACAGCATCCGACGCCGCCTACAGCAAGATAGAGACGGTCGAGACTCGATTGGGCAACCCGGACGAGCAACTCGACGCGCTGTCGGGCCTGTCCCAGTTCGGTCTCGGTGAGGTAGCGTGGGGAACTACAGTCGGCCGGGTTGAGCCGATGCAAGTTTGAAGACCGCCGCCAAGATGCGACCAGTGCTGACTTCGCCGCTGCATCCGAAGCGATGGCGGCCTGAATGCGATCGGCATGATGACCGGATAGGTTTCCGCCCATGCTATCCTCCCAAACCGGACTCTTTCCTTTAATTCCTGCACTATCGCCGGTGTCGTGCCAGGGTCTGACTTCAATCAGTGCACTGTCAATTCGACAGAAGACTCAGAGGAGGCGGCACTGAGCCACGCATCTCGCTGAACCATAGTCGACCTCGCCGCGAACACTCCTTGCCGTAGGGCTCCCTTCAATTGGTTCAAAAGCCTAGCAGAACGAACCGGGCATTCTTTGATCGAGAGCAAAGGTCTGCGCAGTCCGCGGAACGACTGCCAAACCCTTTGAATAGAGATCGAATGCCGTCTCCATTTCGCTCACGACATCGATGCCGGAGAGCACGTTCTTGATCTGGGAAAGATTGAAAACAGCAGTCATCACAGCCCCGCGGCGCAGGAAACTGAACCTGATCGAAGACTGAAAACACTCATCTCGAGAAATTCTGCCGAATGGCTCGCAGCGACGGAATCTTCGGCCCGATGCGGGGCGAGATCATTCCCGTTGCCGAAGAGGAAGGGGTACACATATGCATCCCCCCGGTCTCGGGAGCCGCCGCCGAGGTTCTCAAGACGGGTTGGCCGGGTCGTGGCCGAGATAGTCTGTGCTAAGCAGTTCGTGCAACCTGTTGGCGGCCGCACTCAGGAATCCACCTCGACGCGTAACGATGAAAATTGGAATGGTAAGCGTCAAATCCCTGACGTCGATCGTGGTGAGCGTTCCGGCGGCGCGTTCCTCGGCGACACCGCTTTCGGCCATCAAGGCGAGACCAAAGCCTGCTTCGACGAGACGCTTTTGCGCGGTCAGGCTGTCGACAGGCGTCCAGTCGACGTCGCCCAGCCCAAGTGTCTGGAAAATGCTGAAGACGTGCGACGCCCAAATTTCGCGCTGCCCCGGGATCTCGGGGAAGGCGATCCACCGCTCATCGACCAATCCGGAGAGAGACGGGATCGACCCGCCAGCCAAGGCATGATCGGTTGAGCAGACGACCTGCAATCCTTCCACGCCGAGGCAATCATACTGCAGGTCAGCTGAGCGATCCCGGTCATAGCGGATGCCAATTGTGGCTTCGCCACGCCGCACCAGATCGCTGACCTCGGTGCTGCGGACTGTCTGCAGCGCCAGGTCCACGGACGGATGACCGGCTGCGAAGCGCTTCAGTATGGCGGTAAGGCGGGTGCTGGCCAGAGTGCCCACGACCGCCAGGGACACGGGACCCGCGTTCTCCGTCTTGAGTGCTCGAACGGCGGCCTCGGCATCCTGCAGGGCGGCAAGCGCGCGCTCCGCATAGGGCAGCAGGACGCGCCCCGCCTGGCTCAGCGCGATGCCATTGGACATCCGCTCGAAGAGCGGCATGCCAAGCTCCTGCTCCAACAGGCTGATACGATGCGAAATGGCTGGCTGTGTCCGGTTCAGAACGCGAGCCGCTGTCGAAAAGCCACGTTGCCGATAGACCGTCAGAAAGGTGTTCAGTGCTTCAGCGTCCATTTTCGCCTATAAATAGAATTTATGAGGTAGAGAAATATTAGAAATTGGACGAATGGGGTCAAGCCAAATAGCAATGTCCTCGTCTGCAAATTCCAGTGGAGAGACGGTCATGGCCACCCAGGTTGAGAAAGCGATAGCATTTAAGGCGCTGCACTCGACGGAACGTGGTTTCGTCATGCCCAATGCATGGGACGCGGGAAGCGCGGTCGTCCTGGCCGAAGGCGGCGTCCCGGCACTCGGCACCACCAGTGCTGGCATCGCTTTCTCGCTAGGCAAGCCCGACTTTGACATTCGAGATGCAAGCAGCGTGCTGACACGCGAAGAGATGTTCCAACGGCTTCGGCAGATCGTCGACGCCGTCGTCTTGCCGGTGAACGGCGATCTCGAGGACGGCTACGGCCGCGATGCACAATCGGTTGCCGAAACGATAAGCCTTGCCATCGCGGCGGGCCTTGCTGGCGGCAACATTGAAGACAACAACCCTCGTACCGAAGGCCTCTACGAGGAGAAGGTTGCCGTCGAGCGCATAAGGGCGGCCAGAGGTGCGATCGAGGCAAGCGGCGGCGCCTTTGTCTTGAACGCCAAGATCGATGCATTCCTTGTCGGGGTGCCTGATCCGCTGGAGACAGCGATAAGGCGGGCGAACCTGTTCCTCGAGGCGGGTGCCGACTGTGTGTATCCCTGCGGTCCCAACAATCTGGACACGATCCAAACCTTGGTCCGCGAAATCAATGGTCCGCTCAACATTGTCATCGGTTGGGGCACCGTGCCCCTGAGCGTGCCGGTGTTGCTCGACATCGGTGTGAAACGGGTCAGTCTCGGTGGCAGCATAGCACGATCCGCGCTTGGCCTTGTGCGCCGCAGTGTCCGCGAATTGTGTGACCAGGGCACCATCAATTTCGCGGCCGACCAGATCGGCCAGCAGGAACTGAACGCTCTCTTCTCAAAGATGACCGCCTCAAGGTGATCGGATCGCCGGCGCGTCGCCGTGTTCGCAGGCGCCATTTCACGCAGGCAAACCAAGACGAATGCGGAGATCGGCGGCCCCGATGCTCCGATCGAATCCATGGGTTCAAAAAAGGGGGAATGGAAGTGACCAAGTTGCTGAGATTGGTGCTCGCCGTGCCACTGCTTGTATTCGCGGCGGCGGCGGCGGACACGCTTGAGAATGTCAAGGCCGCCGGCTTCGTCAAATGCGGTGTGAGTACAGGCGTTACCGGGTTTTCAACACCCGACAACAAGGGTGAGTGGTCCGGTCTCGATGTCGATCTTTGCCGCGCTGTTGCAGCTGCAATTTTCGATGATCCCAATGCGGTCAAATTTTCCCCCTTGTCGGCCAAGGAGCGGTTTACGGCCATCCAGTCGGGCGAGGTCGACATCCTTCAATACAACACCACATGGTCTCTCAACCGCGACACCGCCCTTGGCCTGAACTTCAGAGCCGTCAACTACTATGACGGCCAAGGCTTCATGATCAATTCCAAGAAGTTGCCGGCGGTAAAATCTGCCCGGCAGCTGGACGGTGCTTCGGTCTGTATTCAGACGGGCACGACCAGTGAGTTGAATGTTGCCGACTACTTCAAGGCCAACAAGATCGAGTACAATCCCGTCGTCTTTGAAAAGCTCGAGGAAATCCAGTCCGCGTACGATTCCGGACGCTGTGATGTAGTCACCATCGACCAGTCGGCGCTGTACAGCGTCCGGCTGACGCTCGCCAATCCGGCCGACCACATTGTCCTTCCCGAGGTTATTTCAAAGGAGCCGCTTGGATCGGCGGTCCGCCAAGGCGACGACAGGTGGTTCGATATCGTCAGCTGGACCCACTACGCGATGGTGACTGCGGAGGAACTGGGCATAACCCAGGCCAACGTCGAGGACATGAAAGTTAATGGCAATCCTGAAGTGAAACGCGTTCTCGGCCAGGAAGCGGACAGCAAGTTGGGCGCGGATCTTGGTCTCGATAGCGACTGGGTTGCTCGCATCGTCAAGCACGTCGGCAACTACGGCGAGGTTTTCGAACGCAATGTCGGCGCCGGGAGCCCGTTGAAGATCGCCCGCGGCATCAACGCTTTGTGGACCAATGGCGGTCTGCAATATGCGCCGCCCCTGCGCTGATGCCGTACACCCAATTCAAACTGCGCCGCTGTCGAGAGACCACATGATGCCCGACGGAAAGAGTCCGACACAGACGGGCATGAACACGCGGCTGGCGCGTATCGGTTACGAGCCAAGTGACTATTTCGGGTTCGTCAATCCGCCCGTGGTGCATGCATCGACCGTGCTTTTCCCCAATGCTCGAACGATGGCGGAGCGGGGCCAGAAGTACATCTATGCAACACACGGAACCCCAACCACCGAGGCACTTTGCCATGCCATCGATGCGTTGGAAGGTTCGGCCGGCACGGTCCTGGTCCCGTCGGGTCAGGCGGCCGTCGCCCTATCGCTGCTGGCTTTTCTTTCGGCCGGTGATCACGTGCTGATCACCGATTCCGTCTATGCACCGACCCGCCAACTCGCGGATACCGTGTTGAGCCGCATGGGGATAGAGGTCGAGTATTATGAGCCGCGCATTGGTGCCGGCATCAAACGGCTTTTGAAATCAAACAGCAAAGTCGTCTTCACCGAGTCTCCGGCCTCCAACACGTTTGAAGTGCAGGACATTCCCGCGATCGCCAGAGGCGCTCACACGGGCAACGCTGTCGTGATGATGGACAACACCTGGGCGACACCGCTGTTCTTCCGGCCGCTCGACCATGGCGTCGATATCTCGATCCATGCGGCGACGAAATATCCCGCTGGCCATTCCGACCTGTTGCTTGGCACGGCCTCAGCGAATGCCGCAACCTGGCCAAGGCTCTGGGCGATGTTCCTGGCGCTCGGAATTCCCGCCGCGCCCAATGACACATATCAAGTTCTGCGTGGTCTGCGCACGATGGGGGTGCGGCTCGCCCACCACCAGAAGAGCGCGATCGAAATCGCGTCGTGGCTCGAGCATCAGCCCGGCATTGCGGGTGTGCGCCATCCCGCCCTTCCGAGCCATCCCGACCATGCCATCTGGAAGCGCGATTTCTCCGGTGCGAGCGGGGTCTTCTCGATTGTTCTCGAAGGCGATCCGCAGGCGCATGCATTTCTCGATGCGCTGACGATATTCGGCCTGGGCTTTTCCTGGGGTGGCTATGGCAGCCTCGCCATGCAGGTCGATCTCGCGGATCGGACCGTCGCTTCCGGCGCTTTAAAGGGGGCGCTGATCCGTTTGCAAATAGGCCTCGAGGACATCGAAGACCTCAAGCAGGATTTGGTGCGTGGATTGAGAGCGGCAACACGCGCAGGCCAACCCGGCATTGATCAATCGGTTTTTGTGAAGGAGATCTGACTTGGCGAATCCGCAGGACGATGCTGATACATCCAAGGCGCCCAGCGCTACAGGTCTGGGCGAGTTCATGCCGAGCGGCGCCGATGAACCGCTTCACGTGCGGGCGGCGCCGGCACACGCCAACCCCTATCCCTTCTATTCTCGTCTGCTTTCTGGCGCGCCGATTTATCGAGAGGGGCCGGGCGAGGCTTGGGTCGTCGTCAGCGCGGCAGCGGTGAACGCCGTGCTGACCAGCCCGCTTTGTCTGACGAGGCCGGCGGTCAACCGGGTGCCCGAGCCGCTCATCGGTACGCCTGTCGCCGAGATTTTCAGCCGCCTCGTGCGGATGAATGATGGAGAAATTCATTGTCCGTTGAAAAGCGCGGTGACGGCTACGTTCGAAGGCTTGAGCGAACGGCGTATCGCAGATCTCACGGCTGATCTGGCGAAGGACCTGGCGGCAACCATCATGCCGGAGAGCGGCGGCGAGCGGCTGAACCAGTTTGTTTCTGCCTTGCCGGCACAGGTCATCATGAGTCTGCTAGGAATTCCGGCCGACAGCTTTTCGGACGTCTCACGCTGGATGGGCGACTACGGCGCGGCGGCAACGGCAGCGGTTACGGGTGTTCCGACGCTCACCGCTGCCATTTTACAAGCCGGCGCTGACAGTTCGGCCAAGCTGCTCGATCTGTTTCGCAGCATGGTGGAAGCCCTGCGCGTTGATGATTGCTCGCTGTTTGCCATGCTGTCGCGCCAAGCGGCCTGTTCAAACCGGCTGGATGCGGATTTGGTGATCGCCAACGGCATAGGGCTGATGGCGCAAGGCTTTGCCGGAACCTCCGCCCTGATCGGCTCGACCCTTATCGCGTTGGCACGCCATCCCGATGTATTGGCGGCTGCCCGCCGCGATCGCGCCGTGCTTGGGCTGGCCATTCAGGAGGTGCTACGGTTCGATCCGATAACACACAGTACCCTTCGCTTCGTGGCCCGCGATGGCTTCGTCGCTGGGCAAGAGATGCAGGCCAATGACATGATCATCGTAACCCTGGCGGCGGCCAGCCGCGATCCGGCAATCAACCCTGATCCGGATAGCTTTGATATATTTCGCGACCACAGACGATACCTGGAGTTCGGCGCCGGCGTGCATGCCTGCCCTAGCGCCGTACTCGCGACGACGATCACCGAGATCGCCCTGAGCCATCTGCTTGATCGAGGCATCGTTTGCGAAGGCCTTGAGGAAAGGGTTTCCTACCGACCCTCATCGCATGTCCGGATGCCTGTTTTCGGTGTTTAGGTCTCCGCTCAGTCAGGAGAGGAACCGGCGACCGTTCGAGCGGTTTTGACGGCCCAACCTCAGGGCGAGGGGTTGTTGCTGTGGCTGACGAATTGCGGATCGCTGCTCGTGGAGCGGCCTGCCGCGCACAACGCCTCGCCCAGTCCCCTGCATCTCCAACTCCCTTGCATCTCCGACACTGAATGGCCCAGGTCGAACTATGCTTCGGGCCAACGCTATGTGCTTGCTCCGGCAGCAATTCGGGCACGCCGGACATAGCATTTGACTTGAAACCGCAGTGCCTGTAGCTTTTGTTTTGCCTGTTGAGCAGGCAGGTGGCAACGAGGCCACCGTTTCAGATCAAGGCAAAAGGGCCTCCCTTTGTCTCCGCTTCAGGAGCCATCGGGAGGCCTTTGTCGTTTGTGCGATACCGACCGAGAAGCCAAGGGGAACAGGCGCCGGTTGGCCAGAACAATGGGGAGAGGCGCGGAAGGCATATAAGCCTGCTGCGATCCGTTTCCGAATTCATGGCCAAAGGCACTTAACCGAGGAAGCGCGGGCACGGACAAGGGCGTCTCATCGCGACGACGGGCCTCCACGCAACGCGATTGACCCAGGAGGGTGCAATGACGAAAACCTCGGACATCGACAAGCTCGATGAAGTCGACCACGTCCTCGGCGACGAATACGAGCACGAACCCGTTCCCGCTTCGGCCAGGCGAAGCACTTTTTCTGTGACGACCGTTTGGATCGGCTTCCCGATGATCATCACCGGCGCCATGACCGGATCCATCCTCGTGCTCGGCATGGGGTTCCGAAATGCGCTTTGGTCCATGATCATCGGCAACCTCATCATGTTTGCCTATGTCGGCGCGCTCGGCGTTCTGGGCACACGGCGCGGCATGAACTTTGCGCTTCTTGCCTCCATTGTCTTCGGCAAGAAGGGCTATGTCTTCGCCTCCGGCCTGCTGTCGACGTTGCTGCTCGGCTGGTATGCCGTTCAAACCGGCATCACCGGCGCCCTCATCAGTTCGACCTATGGGCTGAACTACGTCGCCATGACCACCGTCGCAGGACTGCTCTATATCGGCATCACCTTCATCGGCGTGCGCGGCCTGCATCTCATCGGCCTGGTGTCGGTTCCGTTGTTCGTGATCCTCGGCGGTTGGGTTGCGCTGGATGCCGCGGCAACGTCAGGATGGACTGCCATCCTGAACTATCCGGGCAACAACGGTGCCGCGAGCATGACGATGGGCATCGGCCTCACCGTCGTCATCGCGCTTTTCATCGATGCCGGCACCGTCACTGCCGACTTCAACCGTTGGGCGAAGGACTCCCGCAGTTCCATCATCGCGACCTTTTCAGCCTTTCCGTTCGCCAACGTCTTGGCGATGCTGGTCGGTGGCGTGATGACCGCAGCCCTCGCCGTGCCCAACGCCAATCCGTTCGGCGCCGACAACATCTTCGGCTACATGAACGGGCGGCAGATCGGTTGGCTTAGCGCGCTGGCTTTCCTGTTCCTCTACTGCAATCTCGGCTCGGTCTGCGCGCATTGCCTCTACAATTCGGCAACGGGTTGGTCGCGCATTCTGCATACACGCATGCGCGTCATGGCCGTGGTGCTGGGCGTCATCGGCATCATCGTTGCCGCCGGCAATGTCTGGGCTTTCTTCATCCAGTGGCTGTCGCTGCTCGGCGTCGTGGTGCCACCGATCGGCGCCATCGTCTTGGTCGACCAGTACCTTTACCGCAAGAACGCCGAGATCAGCGAAGACTGGCGGCCAAACGCCTTCATCGCCTGGGCAATTGGATCGGCCGTCGCACTGATTGTCGAGTTCTATGCGCCGCATTTCTCGACTGCCATCAGCGCCATGCTGGCCGGCGGTATCGCCTATGCAGTCATCGGTCGGCAGCCGCAGACCGTGCGCGCCGCAGCTTGAATTGACCCGGGCGGGAGCGTTCCGGCGGTCCCGCCCCATACGCAAAGAGAGTGAAACCAAAATGGCAGACCACGAGATCTTCGACCTTGGCGATTTCAAATTCCAGCGTGGAGCCACCTTGCGCGGCGCCAAGCTTGCCTACAAAACCTTCGGGAAGCTCAATGCCAAGAAGGACAATGTCATTGTTTATCCGACCTGGTATTCAGGTCAGCAACAGGACAATGAATGGCTGATCGGCAAGGGCATGGCCCTCGATCCGGCCAAATACTTCATCATCATCCCGAACATGTTCGGCAACGGCCTGTCATCCTCGCCGAGCAATACGCCCGAACCTTACAACGGACCGCGCTTTCCCAAGATCACTATCTACGACAACGTGCGCGCACAGCACCGGCTCATCACCGAGAAGTTCGGCATCAAGAAGATCAGGATGGTGGTCGGCTGGTCCATGGGCGGCTTGCAGTCCTTCCAGTGGGGCGCACTCTATCCCGATATGATCGACCTCATCGCGCCGTTCTGCGGCTCGGCCAAATGCTCGCGTCACAACTTCGTCTTTCTGGAGGGCGTCAAGGCAGCGCTCACCGCCGACGGGACGTGGGCTGAAGGTTGGTACGACACGCGCCCGACCCGCGGTCTGCGTGCCGCCGGCCGCGTCTATGCCGGCTGGGGTTTCTCGCAAGCGTTCTATCGTCAGGAGCTCGATCTCAAGGATCTCGGCTTTTCCAGCCTGGAGGATTTCCTGGTTGCCTTCTGGGAGGGACATTTCCTGGCGCGCGATGCCAACAATCTGCTTGCCATGCTATGGACCTGGCAGAACGGCGATATCTCCGACAACGAAGTCTATCATGGCGATTTCAAGAAGGCGCTCGGCGCCATCAAGCCGAAAGCCTATGTCATGCCCTGTCGTACCGATCTTTATTTCCCACCGGAAGACAGCGAGATGGAGGTCGCCAACATGCCCAATGCGAAATTCATTCCGATCGAATCCGTCTGGGGTCATTTCGCCGGCGGCCCAGGCACCAGCCCCAAGGATGTCAAGTTCCTCGACGGAAAACTGAAGGAATTGCTGGCCGGTTGACCGCGATCGCGGCCGCCCGCAGGATATGGGCGGCCGCGTCCGCACAATCAGAAAAACGACGTTGGGGACACGGGATGATGTTGGGGAACCATGGGAGCGTAGATTGACCAGATCGAGCAATACCTCCGAACCTTGGCGCGTCGGGGTCCTCTTTTCCCGCTCGGGCTTCATGGCCCTCATCGAGGAAACGCAGTTGCGGGGCACGCTGACGGCGATCGAGGAAATAAACGACGCAGGTGGCGTGAACGGCAGACCGATCGAGCCGATCTGCTACGATCCGGGTTCGCAGGCCAGCGCCTTCGGCCGCTACGCCAAGCGACTTATGGTGGAGGACGGCGTCAGCACGATATTCGGCTGCTACACGTCGAGCAGCCGTAAGGCCGTGCTGCCTGTTGTCGAACGGCTCAATGGTCTACTTTGGTACCCAACCCTTTATGAGGGTTTCGAGTTTTCTCCCAATGTCATCTACACCGGCGCCACGCCCAACCAGAACAGCGTGGAGCTCTGTCGCGTGCTCATGCAGACCTATGGCACGCGCTTCTACTTCATCGGCTCGGACTACATCTATCCGCGCGAATCCAATCGCATCATGCGTGAGTTGATCCGCAACAGCGGCGGCAGCGTAATCGGCGAATCCTATATAGGCATGGGCGCCAAGCGCGCCGATTTCCTGCCGGTCATGCGCGACGTCAAACGCGCTCAGCCTGACGTCATTTTTTCGACCGTGGTCGGGGACGGCACTGTCTATCTCTACCAGGCCTATGCCGATCTCGGACTCAATCCGAAGGTGATGCCGATCGCCAGCCTGACCACGACAGAGGCCGAGATCCGCGCCATGGGCCATGATGTCGGCGAAGGCCACATCACCGCCGCTCCCTATTTCCAGGGCGTTGGCAGCGAGCGCAACTCGACCTTCGTGCGCCATTATCAGAAGCGCTATGGCGATGATGAGCCAACCAACATGTGCCTGGAGGCCTCGTACTTCCAGGTCAATGTTTTCGCCAAGACCCTCGAACAGACGGACTCCATGGATACCGAGATTCTGCGGGCGTCGGTGATGGGCTCCGAGTTCGAAGCGCCGCAAGGCGATGTCGTCATCAACCCGCTCTGGGGCCACGCGGATCTGTGGACGCGCATCGGTCGTGCCAACAGAAAGGGCCAGTTCGACCTCGTCTATGAATCGCAGAGCTGTGTTCTGTCCGACCCTTATTTGCTGGGGTACGGCCGAAGCCTTCGCCAGCAAACGCTTGAACTGACCTGACCGACGGCAGCAAGGGAGGACCATCATGCAAGAAACCGTCGACATGATGAACATTAGTCGCGACAAGTCGGGGCAGGGCGGGCCGCAGCGAAAAGAAGGCGGCGTCTACGCCCAGACAGTCGCATCCCCCGCGGCCAAGTCGCTTTGGGATCTCAAGGTCGCCGTCGTCGTCGAGCGCGACGATGATGGCGAGCGCCTGATACGCGAGCTGCAAAGGCTGCGCTGCCAGATTCACCACGAATGGCCAATGCCACCGCAGATACCGGCGCACTGCGATGCTGTCTTCTGCGCTCTGTCGGCGGACCTGCCGCAGAGGCTGCCCTGGATACCGGGTGAGCCGGGCGCCGCGCTTGTCGTTGTGGACCGCGGCGACGGTCCGCTCGATCTGCAGCTTCTGCACAACTGCGCAGCGCATGGCGTGTTGCACTATCCCACCACGGCGCGGTCGGTCCAGGCCGTGCTATCACTCGCGCGAAGCCATTTCCTCTACGAGCGCCGCCTGCGCGGCCGTATCGACAAGCTCGACGAGAGCCTGCGTACGATGCGTAGTGTGGAGCGGGCAAAGTCGGTGTTGATGCGCGTGAAGAACATCACTGAGGAAGAGGCCTATAACTATCTTCGCCGGCAAGCGATGGAGCGACGCGTCACGATCGGCGCCGTTGCCAATGCCATTGTTGACTCGCACGATCTTCTCAGCTAGCGTTTTTGAATTGGCGGCAACGATGCCGCTGGCGAAATACAGGTAACGGAACCTCACGGCATTCGCGGAAGCGGAACGTGGGGTTTTTTGTTGCGAACGACAGGGTTCGCGAGCGGCGTCCAGCCGCGCACATCAAAGGCAATGAGGCCTCGAAACGATCTGCCTCCGGCGGATCGCTTCGAGGCCTTTTTTCATTTTCAGGGGAGAAAAAATGAACAAGGACCGTCGCAGTTTTCTGAAGGCCACCGCCGCGCTCGGCACAGTGTCTCTCGTTGGATTCCCGCATATCTGGAACAAGAATGCTTCACTGGCACGCGCGGCCGACGGCCAGATCAAGGTCGGCGTGCTTTTCTCGCTGACCGGCACGACCGCCATCATCGAGGAATCGCTGAACAAGGCGACGATCATGGCCATCGAGGAGATCAATGCCGCCGGCGGCATCAACGGCATGCAGATCGTACCAGTGGTCGAGGACCCGGCGTCCGACCCGGCCACCTTTGCCGAGAAGGCGCGCAAGCTGGTGCTGTCCGACAAATGCGTTTCGGTGTTCGGCTCCTATACGTCGGCCAGCCGCAAGGCCGTACTGCCGGTGTTCGAGAAGCAGAACAACCTCTATTGGTACCCGACGCTTTATGAGGGCCGCGAGTGCTCGAAGAACGTCATCTATACCGGTGCGGTGCCCAATCAGCAGCAGGATGATTTCGTTCCCTGGCTGGTCAAGACGTTCGGCAAGCGCTGGTACCTGATCGGGTCGAACTACATCTATCCGAAGGAAGAGAACAATTACTGCAAGAAGCTGCTGGCCGAGCTTGGCGCCGAGGTCGTGGCGGAGGAATATGTTCCGCTTGGCCATTCGGAATTCTCTTCCGTCATCAACAAGCTGAAGGCCGAAAAGCCGAACGTCATCTTCTCGACAGTCGTCGGCGACTCCGTCGTTGCCCTGCACCGCCAGTACCATGCCGCAGGCCTCGATCCCGCAACCATGCCGATGGCCAGCCTCACCACCTCCGAAAACGAAGTGGCGGCGATGGGCGGCGAGGCGGCGGCGGGCCACTTCACCTCCGCGCCGTATTTCATGGTGTGGGACTCGCCCGAGAACCACAAATTCGTCGACGCCTACAAGAAGCGCTGGGGCGCCGACAAGGTCACGCACTTCGTCTCCGAACCGTCCTACTTCCAGGTCCACCTGTTCAAGCAAGCGGTGGAGAAGCTGGCAGGCAGCGATATCACGCCCAACACCATCCGCGAGGCTGTGAAGGGCCAGGAAATGGTGGCGCCGCAAGGCAAGGTCCGCATCGAGCCGGAGAACCTCCACACCTGGCTGTGGCCGAAGATCGGCCAATGCCAGGCCGACGGCCAGTTCAAGATCCTGAAGCAGTCCGCCGACTGGCTGGAGCCGGTGCCTTACAAGGCCTACCCGAACCAGAAGTGCACGGCCGAAGGCCTCAAGCAGATCTGAGACCGCAACTCGCATTGGCGGCGCCACCCGCGGCGCCGCCCTTTCCAACGGTGTGCCCAAAGGCGTGAAATGGACATCCTCGTATCGCAGCTCATGACCGGCCTCAGCATCGCATCGATCCTGATGCTGGTGGCGCTCGGCCTCGCCATCATCTACGGCGTCACGGGCGTCATCAATCTCGCGCATGGCGAGTTCGTGATGCTCGGCGCCTATGCCGCCTGGGCCCTGCAGACCCAGTTCGGCATGGGGTTGATCGCCAGCCTGCTGCCGATCTTCATCATCATGGCTGCCGTCGGCTGGTTGGTGGAAGTGCTGGTCATCAGCCGGCTCTACGACCGGCTGCTCGATACCATCCTGGCGACATGGGGCATTGGCGTGATCGCGCAGCAAGCGGTGCGCCTGGCCGTGGGCGGCGAGCTTCGCTACGTGCAGATGCCGGAGTCTCTTTCGAAAAGTGTCACCATCCTCGGCGCGACGGACTCGGCCTATCGCCTTTTCATACTGCTTGTGTCGCTTGCGCTGTTCGGCTTGACCTGGGGGATCTACCGCTACACCAATTTCGGTCTGAAGCTCAGGGCCATTACCCAGAACCGCTCCGTCGCCTCGAGCTGCGGCATCAACGCCGGCCGTATCTATCGGCTGACCTTCGCTTACGGGGCGGGTATTGCCGGTCTGGCCGGCGCGCTGGTCTCGCCGCTGAAGAGCGTCTCACCCGAGATGGGCACCGGCTATGTCGTCGATGCCTTCATGGTCGTCGTTCTCGGCGGCACGCAAAGCCTGATGGGAACGCTGGCAAGCTCCGGCATTCTTGGCGAGCTCTCCGGCTACCTCGCCTTCTACTCCAACGACACGATCGCCAAGGCGCTCGTCCTGCTCGCCATAGTCGTCCTCATCCGCTTCCGGCCGCAAGGTCTCTTCACCGCGCGCGTGCGGACCTGAACCGTTACCGATCAGAACCAGGGAAACAGCATAGTGTCCGGCAAGACAAAAACAGAAATCGCGATCTGCGCGCTGGTATGCCTGGCGATCCTGGTCGTGCCCGTCTTCCTCGACGACGCGTTCCTGCTCAACAAATACGCGCGCTATCTCGTGCTCGGCATGCTCGCCATCGCGCTGAGCCTTTCCTGGGGCTACGCCGGTATCCTTAACCTCGGCCAGGCCACCACCTTCGGCCTCGGTTCCTATTGCATGGCAATGGCGCTGAAACTGAAGACCATCCCCGTCCATACCGGTCCGGACGGGCTGCCCGATTTCATGGTCTGGAACAATGTTCCGGAACTGCCGTGGTTCTGGAAGCCCTTCTATTCGATGAGCTTTGGCGTGGCGGCCGGCATTGTCGTGCCGGTGCTGTTCGCGACACTTCTCGGCTGGTTCATGTTCCGTGGCCGCGTCACCGGGGTCTATGCCGCCATCATCACGCTGGCCGCCATGGTCGTGGTGCAACTCGTCATCATCGATCAGCAGGCCTACACAGGCGGCTTCAACGGCATCACCGATCTGGCCCAGTTCGATGTCGCCGGTTTTGCCTTCGATGCCTATGGCTCGGCGAGCTATTACCTCGTTGCGATCTGCCTGACAGCCTCGCTGTTCATTGCCCTGGCGGTGACCAAGAGCAAAGCCGGCCTCATCGTGCAAGCAATTCGCGATCAGGAAGATCGCGTCCGCTTCTTCGGCTATGACGTCGCGTTCTACAAGATGTTCATTTTCGCCGTCTCAGGCGCCATCGCCGGCCTCGCCGGCATGCTCTACACGATCGTCATGGAGTTCGCCTCGCCGACCTTCATGGGTGTGCCGCTTTCCCTCTCCGTCGTCATCTGGGTTGCCGTTGGCGGCCGCCAGAGCCTGGTCGGTGCCATGGTCGGCGCGCTCGTCGTGGCCGGTATGCAAGGCGCGCTGTCCGAATCGGAGACTTTCCTCGACAGCTGGACGCTCGTCATGGGCCTGCTCTTTGTCCTTGTCGTGCTGTTCCTGCCGAAAGGCATCGCCGGCGCTCTGGAGGCAATCGGAGGCCGCTTCGAGCGCAAGCGCTTAGCAACCACCGAACAGCCGGAGCGCAAGGACGTGGAAAGCAATCCCCGCCATCTGGAGAGCCTGTCATGACCGAGGCCCAGCTTCTGATCGACCAGGCGCGTGTCACCTTCAGCGGCTTCGTCGCCGTGTCGGACTTGACGCTGCGCGTGGCGAAGGGCGAGCTGCGCTGCCTCATAGGGCCGAACGGTGCCGGCAAGACGACGGCGCTGGATCTGATCTGCGGCAAGACCCGGCTGGCGGCGGGTGCGGTGTACTTCCGCGACAAGCCCATCCATCGCCTCAGCGAGCACGCCATCGCCCGCACCGGCATCGGTCGCAAGTTCCAGGTGCCGAGCGTATTTCGCGATCTCAGCGTGCGCGACAATTTGCATATCGGTCGCTCGAGCAGGCCGGGCGTTCTGGCGAATCTGTTCAGTTTCGGCCAGGGTGGTGACAAGGCCGAAATCGAACGGCTGGCCGAGCTTGTCGGCCTCGAGGAGGAACTGGCGACGCCGGCCGCGCATCTGTCGCACGGACAGACCCAGTGGCTCGAGATCGCACTCATCCTGGCGCAGGATCCTTTGCTCATCCTGATGGATGAGCCGACCGCCGGCATGACTCAGCAGGAGACGAAGAAGACTGCCGACCTCTTCTGCCGGCTACGCGGCAAGCACACGCTGATCGTGGTCGAGCACGACATGGGCTTCGTGCGCGACATCGCGCAGACCATCTCAGTCATGCATCAGGGCAAGCTGCTCGCCGAAGGAACGATCGCCGAGGTCGAATCCAACCAAGCCGTGCGTGACGCCTATCTCGGCTCGGGAGGAATCGGCCATGCTTGAGCTTGCCAATGTCGATGGCTTCTATGGTCGCAGCCGTGCGCTGCAGTCGGTGTCGCTGAACGTCGGCGCGGGCGATTTCTTTTCCGTGCTGGGCCGCAACGGCGTCGGCAAGACGACACTGCTGCGCACGATCCTCGGCTTGATGAGCCGCACGACCGGTTCGATACGACTCGACGGCGAGGAACTGGTCGACCAACCCACGCACAAGCGCGCGCTGGCCGGTATCGGCTACGTGCCGCAAGGGCGCGGCATCCTGCCTGGCTTCACGGTGCGGGAAAACCTCATGGTGGGAACGTTCGCCGCCAAAGGCGGCGGGCGGATCGCGGAATGGGTGCTCGAGCTTTTCCCGATCCTCAAGGAATTCCTTGGTCGCCGCGGCGGCAACCTGTCCGGCGGCCAGCAGCAGCAACTCGCCATTGCGCGCGCCCTGCTGTCAGATCCCAAGATCATGCTGCTCGACGAGCCGACGGAAGGCATCCAGCCCAACATCGTCGAGCAGATCGAGAACGTGCTGATCGACCTCAATCGTACGCGCGGGCTCACGATCGTGCTTGTCGAGCAGAACATCGCCTTTGCCCGCCGCGCGTCGCAGCGTTTCGCCATTCTCAATCGCGGCAGCGTCGCTGTCAGTGGCCCGATCGGCCAGCTCAGCGACGAGATGATCCACCAGCATCTGGTTGTCTAGACGGACACCGGCAAACCCAAGGAGGAGTAAGACATGTATCACGGCGATATTTCGAGCAGCAAAGACACGGTCGGTGTTGCCGTCGTCAACTACAAGATGCCGCGCCTGCACACGCGCGACGAGGTGCTCGCCAACGCCCGCAACATCGCCGAGATGGTGGAAGGGATGAAGCGTGGCCTGCCGGGCATGGATCTGGTCATCTTTCCCGAATATTCCACCCACGGCATCATGTACGACCAGAAGGAGATGTATGAGACCGCCTCGTCCATCCCCGGCGAAGAGACCCAGATTTTCGCCGAAGCCTGCAAGAAGGCCCGGGTCTGGGGCGTCTTTTCGCTGACCGGGGAGCGGCATGAGGAACACCCTAACAAGGCGCCCTACAATACTTTGATCTTGATGAACGATAAGGGCGAGATCGTGCAGAGGTATCGCAAGATCATGCCCTGGGTGCCGATCGAGGGCTGGTATCCCGGCGACTGCACCTATGTCTCGGAAGGCCCGAAAGGAATGAAGATCAGCCTGATCATCTGCGACGACGGCAACTACCCGGAAATATGGCGCGACTGCGCCATGCGCGGAGCCGAATTGATCATCCGCTGCCAGGGTTACATGTACCCGGCCAAGGAGCAGCAGATCCTGATTTCGAAGTCGATGGCCTGGGCCAACAACGTCTATGTCGCCGTCGCCAACGCGGCCGGCTTCGACGGCGTCTATTCCTATTTTGGCCATTCGGCGATCATCGGCTTCGACGGACGCACGCTGGGCGAATGCGGCACCGAGGAAAACGGCATCCAGTATGCGCAGCTTTCGACCTCGCTGCTGCGCGACGCACGTCGCAACATGCAGTCGCAGAACCATCTCTTCAAGCTGCTGCATCGTGGCTACACCGGCCTCATCAACTCCGGCGACGACACCCGCGGGCACGCCGTATGTCCGTACAATTTCTACAAGCAGTGGATCACGGATCCGGAAGGCACGCGCGAGCGCGTCGAGGCAATGACCCGCCAGACTGTCGGCACGCCGGAGAGCCCCATCGAAGGCATCCCCAACAAAGTGGCGGCCCACCGCTGAGGCGATGGCTCATCCCAAGTGCCGCGGCCTGACGAGGGGCGCGGCGCGCCCGGCTTTGCGACGTGCATCTGGAGACTGACATGAATCGGGGGACGGCAACGCGCGAGGACGATGCGCTGAAGGATTTTCGCATCGCTTCCGAGCCTTATTTCCGACCGGTAGGCAACGAAGTGGCGCTGTTCGAGGCGGCGTTCGCATCGCGCATGCCGGTCATGCTGAAAGGTCCGACCGGATGCGGCAAGACGCGCTTCGTCGAGCACATGGCCTGGCGGCTCGGGCGACCGCTGATCACCGTGTCCTGCCATGAGGATATGACTGCTTCCGATCTCGTCGGCCGCTATCTGCTCGATGCGGACGGCACGGTGTGGCATGACGGGCCGCTGACGCTTGCTGTGCGCACCGGCGCCATCTGTTATCTCGACGAGATCGTCGAGGCCCGCCAGGACACCACCGTCGTCATCCATTCGCTGACCGATGACCGCCGCATCCTGCCGCTGGAGAAGAGGAACGAGGTGCTGAAGGCGCATCCGGATTTCCAGCTCGTGATCTCCTACAATCCCGGCTACCAGAGCGTGCTGAAGGATCTCAAGGAATCGACCAAGCAACGTTTCGCCGCCATCGCTTTCTCCTATCCGCAGGAAGCGATCGAGGCTGAGATCGTCGCAACCGAGTCCGGCGTCGATCGCGCCGTCGCGCAGACGCTTGTGCGCATCGCGCACCGGGCCCGCAATCTCAAAGGGCATGGTCTGGAGGAGGGCGCATCGACGCGCATGCTGATCAATGCCGGACTGCTCGCCCGACACGGCATTGGTTTGGCCGAAGCGTGCGAAGTCGCCTTGGTGCTGCCCATAACCGACGATCCGGACATGCGCGACGCGCTCAAGGCCGCGGTCGCGGCCTGCATCTAGGATGGTCGAGCATGCGCACAGACGCGACATGGCCCATCAGGACGCTTTAAGCCAGGAAGCGCGGAACGCTTTTCCCGGCGACCTGCACCCAGCCTGGATTCGTGCCTGTCGCCGGCTGGCCGGCGCCGGCTATGGCGAGGCGGTGGCCAAAGCCTATGTCCGCTCGTCACCGCGACTTGCGCTGCTCGTGTCGCCGCAGGCGGCTGTCGATCTTGCCGGCACTGTTTCGGGAGTTGCCATCCGCGCCGGAAGGGTCGCGGCTGAGCTGCTCCCGCAGCAAGCGGTCTCGGTCGCGGTAATGCTCGGAGAAGACGGGTTTCTGCGATGGCTGCGACTTGTCGAGGACGTCGGTTTAAAAGCCTCCGAGTCGCTGGCGCATTTGCTTGAACAGACGCCGCAGCTTCTCACCCAGATAGGCCTGGAAGGTCTGCAAACATGGACGCGCATCGGCATAAGGATGGCCGAGGGAGATAAGCAGCGGCGCCTTCGCTTCTTCCGGCTGGAGGACCCCTCCGCCGTCCGGTGGCTGCAGCGGGCGAGCGGACAGACCGGCTTCACCGATATGGAGTCCAGGCTGCGGCCGTTCCTCACTGCCTTGTGGGGAGACAGCCCGCCATTGCGCGAAACGCCGGCCAACGCCCCCGAGCAGGCACGTCGGCGGGCAGGCTTTGATGGCGGCATCGTGCGTCTGCCGTCGTCTTTCCCAGGCTTCCAAGCCCGCGATGCGGAACACCTGTACCGGGCAGCCGCGGCTCACATAGCCGCGCATTTGCGTTTCACGCGTGACCGTTTTCCGGTCGGTGGATTGAGGCCGGCGCAGGTTGCTCTGGTGTCGCTGATCGAGGATGCTCGCGTCGAGCAACTTGCGATGCTCGAGCTGCCGGGACTGGCGCGGCTGTTCCTGCCCCTCCACAGCGCGCAACCGTCCAGCGCCGTCACCGCACCGGCGCTTTTCGCCCGGCTGTCGCGAGCACTGGCCGATCCATCCTATGCAGATCCAAACCCGTGGATCGCCAAAGCGCGCAAAGCCTTTGCCGGGGAAGAGCTTCATGACCAGCAGCTCAGTCGGCGCATCGGAAATCTGTTGGGCAATGACCTCGGCCAGATGCGCGTCCAGTTCGATCCCAAAAACTATGTCGTGCAGCCGCCCTATCGCGACGACAATCTCGCCCTTTGGGATTTCGGCGACGACGACAGCCAGGCGCAGGATGCCGAGCAGGTCTTGTCATCGGCGCGCATCCGGCGAGAGGAGAACGACGAACATCCCGGTCGCACCGAGCAGGAGAACAAGCCTGACGGCGAGGCGGGGCGTGTCGAGCTCCAGCCGGCGCTCATGGAAGGCGTGCCGGTGGCGCGCTATGGCGAGTTCGATTATGTCACCGGTCGCGAACAGCCGGACTGGGTTTCGGTCAAGGAGTATCCGGCGCAGGCCGCTTCAGCCGCGCAGGTTGCAAGGCTGCGCGACGATAGAACAGATCTGGCCAACAGGGTCACCGCGCTGATCCGTTCCGCGAAGGTGAGTCGCGCCGAGCGCCTGCGCCGGCAGTCCGAGGGCGAGTTCCTCGACATTGACGCATGCATCGACGCCGCGATCGCGCGGCGCATAGGCGAACCGCCCAGCCCACGCATCCATGGCCGTTACGAACGCCGCAGCCGTGACCTCTCTGTGCTTTTGCTGCTCGACGTCTCGCAATCCACCAGCGATCTCGTCGGAAACCGGCGCCACACCGTGCTCGACGTCGAGCGACAGGCCGCGGCTCTCTTGTCGCAGGCCATGTCCGGTCTCGACGATCCTTTCGCCATTGCCGCATTCTGTTCCGACCGGCGCGAGGATGTGCGTTATTTCCGGATCAAGGATTTCGCTCAGCCTTATGACGGTCTCGTGGAAGCAAGGCTGGCGGGGTTGCAAAGCGGCTTTTCGACTCGTCTCGGCGCAGCGGTCCGGCACGCCGGCGCCGACCTCGCCAAACAGCGCAGCTACAGACGGCTGCTGCTCGTCGTCAGCGACGGCGAGCCGTCAGATATCGATACCGAGGACCGCCGCTACCTCGTCGAGGACGCGCGCAGGGCTGTTCAGGGATTGAGCCGCCTTGGCGTAAACACGTTCTGCGTCGGCCTGGATTCCACCCCGGAGGGCTCCTTGGAACGCATCTTCGGGCAGAGGAATGCCATCAACATTGCCACGGTCGAGCGATTGACGGAGATGCTACCTAAACTCTACCTGACACTTGGGAAATAACTGCGGCTTGATCGCCAGGCGGCACACACTGGTCTGCCTGTCGACGATATCATCAAGATTTCCGACCCCCCGCATGGCGCATTTCCCGTGTGAATGGCGATATCGAGAACTTCGCTCCCGCGCACTTCGGCTGACAGGTCCAGGTCAACTCGCACGGCTCCGGGACGGCGATGACATTTCGGCAGGCGCGGTGCCAACCGGCGCGCTCTGAACGTGACCGCGGCCATTGCCAACGCCGTCTTCGAGGCGACGGATATTCGCATCAGGGAGTTGTAGATCTGAATAGACCGGGTTCTCGCCACCGCGAGGCTGTCCATGTCGTTCCATTCACCGGTGACGCAGAAGGACCGCTCGCCGGTCGTGACAAGCGCGCCCTAGTCGCACACCAAAAGGGCCTTGGGCCAATCATCAAAGTCCTGTCCATGCTGCCTTTGCGCTGGATAGACCGCCAGCAGCAATAGCAGCAAATGAATGATGCGCTTCATGCCTGTCTTTGACAGAAAGACAAAAGATCATTGAGATTCCAGCTGGCTTAATGCCGGAATGAAAACGGGTCTTAGCCATGAAGCGGGTCTTTGTCGAAGCCATCGGCAGCAACGTATCAAGTATCGGTTTTGGCTGTGCTTCGCTTGGTTCTCGCATCGGAGTTCGCAAGGGGATCGAGACGCTCGAACGCGCCTACGAAGCGGGGGTAACATGGTACGACGTAGCGCCTTCTTATGGCGACGGGATGGCTGAATCTATCTGGGGCGAATTTGCATCAGGCAAGCGCGATCGCGTCTGCGTCTGCACCAAGGTTGGCATGCGTCCGCCGAAGACCTCCGCCACCATGCGACTGATGAAGCCGTTGTCGCGGATCGCTGTTGCGGCGGCTCCGGCGCTCAAGCGCTATGCCTCAAAAGTGCGCCCCACGCCCTTCAAGGTGCCGCTGTCCGCGGAGTTGATAAGATCAAGTGTCGAGGAGAGCCTGGGGCGCCTTCGCACGGACTATGTCGATGTCCTCGCGCTGCACCGTCCAACCGCGGAGGAACTTGTTCGCGAGGATATCATCCGGGCTGTGGAGCGCGTGGTTCAGGACGGGAAGGCTCGGGCCATTTCGGTCGCAGGAGACCTCGAGGCTGGAATGACGGCTTTCAAGGAATCGCTGCCTTATCGGTTCGTGCAGATTGCCAATACCCCGCTGGAGCCAAACCTCGGGAAGTTGAAGGCGCGTGCTCACCGCCACAGAACGTTTGTAACGCACGGGACATTCTCGGCCCTCGAACGGATCGTCGCGAAGTTCAACGCGCAAAAGGAGATACTGGTCGCTCTTGGCGATCTCGGATACCGCGGCAGTCCCCGTGAAATTGCTGTCTCGTTTCTCGCCGACTACGCATTTGCATCGAATTCGGCGGGCATCACGTTGGTCTCCATGTTCAAGAAGGAACACCTCGATTTCAATCTGCGGCGATTGAAGAACGATCCAACAGCCGAGCGCCTGAATGCCGTCATTGCCGCGCTCGACATGGATGTAAGAGACTGATCGGCTGGCGGCTTGCCGGGGTTCTCCAATGACAGGTTTGACTGGCGTGCGAATGCCGAACGCCTATACTGGGAAGGTCAGGGGTTCGCGATGAGCAAAGAGTTCAGTGTCGCCGACGCCTATGGCTCGGGCCGCGCCGTCTTCATGGGACTTGAGCTGCTCGTCGCGCCCGGCGCGCTCGTCCCCCGGCCAGAGACGGAATTGCTGGGCACGACGGCCCTCGGTGTCTTGCATCAAATGAATCTGCCGGCGCCGCGCATCGTCGACATGTGTTGCGGCACTGGCAATCTGGCGTGTGCCATCGCCCACCGCAGTCCCACCGCGCGTGTCTGGGCGAGCGACCTCACCGACGGATGCGTCGACGTGGCACGCCGTAACGCCGCCCATCACGGCATGGCTGACCGTGTTTCGGTGCTTCAGGGCGACTTGTTCGACGCGCTCTCGGGCCTCGAGCTTGACGCGACGATCGACGTGATCGTCTGCAATCCGCCCTACATTTCGGAAAAGCGGCTCGAGGGCGACCGCGCGCATCTGGTCGAACTCGAGCCGCGTGAAGCGTTCGCGGCCGGCCCTTACGGCCTGAGCATCCATATGCGGGTGGTGAAAGACGCGCCGCGATACTTGCGGCCTGGCGGCATCCTGCTCTTCGAGGTCGGCCTAGGCCAGGACCGGCAGGTGATCGGGCTGCTGGAACGCAGCAAGGCATACGAGAACATCCGCATTGTATCGAACGAAGCGGGCGAGGGCCGGGTGGTTCTGGGGCAAGCCAAGGCGCAGGCGTGAGCGTGCGGACAGCTGAGCAATTGCGGGACCGCTCCGGGTTTTACGCCGGCGATCAGTTCATCTTGCGGATGATGTACTGCTCGATCCCTTGAATGGAATCGAGGTTTTCAGGCAAGAGCTCGCTGTCTTCGACGGTGATGCCAAAGGTCTCCTCGATAAAGCCGATAATCTCAAGCACTCCCGTCGAGTCGACGATGCCTTGATCGAGCAAGGACGTGTCGTCTACCAACGCCTTCACGTCGCTCACGTAGAAATTCGAAACCAGGAAACTGCGGATCTGCTCGCTGTAGGTTCGGTCCTTGACAGTCAACATGAATTCACCCTCCGTGGCGACACCACCGATTTAGCGACCCCGCCTCATGACAGGGCCGTTTTCTTGAGTTTGCCCGTGTCCGTCATCGGCAGGCTGGCCACGACGACGATGGACTTCGGAACCATGAAGTTCTCCAGTCGTTTCTGGCATTCCATCTGCAACTGCTTTTCGCCGATGGTTCTTCCGTTCTCCATCACGACAAACGCCTTCACCGCCTGCCCAAGGAGTTCGTCGGGAACACCGATGACCGCGGCTTCCCGGACCCCCGGAATATCCATCAGCACGTTCTCCACTTCCTTCGGCGCCACCTTCTCGCCGCGCGATTTTATGATCTCATCACCACGGCCGACGAAGTAGAGGTAGCCCTCCGTGTCCATCCGGCAGTAGTCGCCGGTGTACAGGACCTGCTCGCCGGGCAGCGGGCCGGGTTTGAGCTTCCTGGCCGTAGGCTCGGGCTTGCCCCAATATCCCTTCATCACCGTTGCGCCGCGAATGACGAGCTGGCCGACGACGCCGGGGCCGACCCGCCTGTCATGTTCGTCGACGATCCACATTTCCGTATTCGGGATCGCGATCCCGACACTCAATGGCTTTCGCTTGAGATCCTCCGGCGGCAGATAGGTGCAACGCTTGCATTCGGTGAGGCCGTACATCGAATAGATGCGTGCGCTCGAAAACAGCTCCTGAAGCATGAGAATATGCTTGAGGGGCAGCGCGGCCGCGGTGTTTGTCACGTAGCGAATGTTTGAGAAATCCTGGTCCCTGAGGGACTTGAGTTCGGAGAGCGCCGCAAAGATGGTCGGCACGCCGGGAAACCCCGTAACCCTCTCTTGCCTGATCAGCGCAAGCACCTGCGCCGGGAAGGCGAATGAGCGTTCGAGCACCAGCCGGGCGCCGGTGCGAAACGCCATGATCATCTGGTACAGACCGTAGTCGAAGGCGAGGGGCAGGACATTGAGGATCACCTCGTCCTCGGCAAGCTCGAGGTAGGACGCGATCGACGTGCACGCGGTCATCATGTTCCTGTGCGTCAGCATCACACCCTTGGGTTCGCCAGTCGAGCCGGAGGTGTAGATGATGGCGGCAAGATCGATATCGATGCAGCGCCGCGACGGCGGTGCGTCGCCGGCGGCGACCGCGGCTTCCCAGCGCACGGCTTGCGGCAATCGGGAGAGTTCGGTGTCGTCGATCGATCCGGAAACGATCGTCCGCAGAAGTGACGGACAATTGCGCGCCGGCTCGCGGAAGATGGAGTGCAGATGCGCATCCGTGATCAGCGCCGCCGGTCGGCAGTCGTTGAGCAGATAATCAAGCTTGTCGCTCTTGGTCAGCGGGTTGACGATGCACACCACAGCATTCGCCTTGAGCACCGCCCAGAAGCTCACCACCGTCTCGACGGTGTTGTCGGCGAAGATCATCACGCGATCGCCGCGTGCCACCCCTGATGCGGCCAGATCCCCGGCGATCGCATTGGCGCGCGCCTCGAGCTCGCCATAGGTGACACGTTGCTTGCCGCACACCAGCGCCACCTTGTCGCCGAGCCGGCCGGCGGAGTGCGCGAGATAGTCATGCAGCAGGGGTACGGCATCATGCAACATGCAAGCGCTCCTCCCGATGTTCGTGGTCGACATCGACGCTCAGCCCATGCACGCGCGCTGCACTGGGACAGCTTGCGACAAACTGCTGGTGAAGGAGTTGGGTCGACAGCACGCCGACGAGCGCCATGTTGTCGGCATTGGAAAGGTCACCGTCGCCGGTCCTGGCCTGGCACTTGCCGAGCAGGCGCGTGACCGAAATCGGATCGAAAACATTCGCCTTGCGTATCGCCGTCTCCGAAAGCGCTTCGCGAATATATTCCGGTGCGGTTTCGTCGGCGAAGCAAAGCGCGTTGGGCGCCCGGAATGGCTGCTTCTTGCGGGTCACGATCTCGGCGGGCACGATCGGCTCCGCCACGCGTTTCAGCACGTGCTTCTCATCGAGGACACGCAGCTTGTAGGAAGGCGGAAGCGAATTCGCGAGGCTCACGAGCTCATCGTCCAGGAAGGGGAAGCGCCCCTCGACGGAGTGGGCCATCAGCATCCTGTCGCCCTGCGAGGAAAGCAGATATCCCGACATCAAGGTCTGGACCTCGAGATACTGGTCCTGCGCAAGCGGGCTCCAGCGCGAGAACGCCTCGGGCAGGCCGGCGAGCAATTCGGAAACGGTGTCATGACGCTGGGTTTCGGCGCGCAGCTCCGCGCAAAACAGGCGCTTGATGGCGCTGGTGCCGCGCCAGCGCGTGTCGTGGGCGAAGCCGGGGGCGTCATGGCTCTCGATGCCGCGCCCGAAGAACTTGCGCGCCATCGCCTGCTGTTGCACCGGCGAGCGGGTGAGATAGGGATAAAGGCGCTCCAGCAGCCGCGAGCGTCGTGTCGATGCCGGCTGGTGCCCCCAGAACCGGCGGACCTTGGCTTCGCGAAACAGGTCGTAGCCGGCGAACATTTCATCGGCGCCTTCGCCGGTCAGCACGACCTTGATGCCACGCTCACGCACCAGCTTCGAAAGCAGGAACAGCGGCGCCGGGGCGGTCCTCAGTATCGGGCGTTCGGTGTGGTAGATCACCTCTGGAAAGATCGTGGCGATATCGCTGCGCGAAACCACCACCTCATGGTGCTCACTGCCGGTTGCTTCGGCAACCAGGCGCTGGAAGCGGGTCTCGTCGTATTCGGCGTCGGCAAAACGCAAGGAGAAGGTCTGGAAGCGCCGGCCGGCGAAGCGCCTTCCCAGTGTCGCCACAAGCGAACTGTCCAGCCCGCCGGAAAGGTAACAGCCGACGGGCACGTCGGCGCGCACCATTCGTAGCGCCGTCGCGGCCTCGAGCGCGCTGCGCACGCGGTCCACGGCCTCATCGCACGATCCGGTGAACTCGCCCTGCGGCGATCCGAAATTTTCAGGATAGGAAGGTTGCCAGAAGGCGTGGTCACGAACGGTGCCGTCCTGGTAAGTGCGGACATGCCCTGGCACGAGTTCATGGATGCCCTGAAATACCCCTTGCGGGGGAACGACCGTCCAGAGCGTGAAGGTCTGATCGAGGCCGGCGGGATCAAGAGCGCGAGGGATGGTCGGATCGGCGGCGAAAATAGCCTTCACTTCACTGGCGAAATAAAGCCGGCCCGCATGCTCGCAAAAATGCAGGGGGCAAATGCCGAACCGGTCGCGCGACAAGACGAGACGACCCGCCATTGAGTCCCAGATTGCTATTGCCCATTGGCCGTTCATCCGCTCGAAGGCCGCTTCGCCCCACGCGCGATACGCGTGCAGCGCGACCTCCGTGTCGCTGCGGGTTCGGAAGCGGTGACCGAGCGCAATCAGCTTTTCGCGCAGCTCGACATAGTTGAATATCTCGCCGTTGAAGACGATCCAGGTCGTATCGCCTGTGTCCGCGAGCGGCTGCTGGCCGCTGGAGAGATCGACGACGGACAGGCGGGCATGCGCCAGCCCCGCGCGCTTGTCCCGGTAAAGGCCGCGCTCGTCCGGGCCGCGATGCGCCAGCGCGCCCACCATCCGTATCAGCGCCTCACGCGAAGGAGAAGCCGCCGCGGCGTTCAGCGCCACAATTCCAGCGATGCCGCACATCCCCGGTCAATCCTCGCCAATTTCCATGGACAGCAAAGGCCGCGCGTGAAGATAGTGGGCGGCCCGCCGTTTCGCGTCGATGTCCTTGAAGACTTTCTGCAGTTGGAGCTCGGTGAGACCGGCAACCGCCGCGACTTCATCTCTGGCGATCCCATGGTTCAGGCCGTAAAGGCATAGATCCATCAGGTGATAGGGCAGCGCGAAGTAGAACTCCTCCTGGCTTTGCGCCATGGAGAATGTGTCGGTGGTTGGTGGCCGCTGGCGAATTTCCTCGTCCACGCCAAGATATTCCGCGAGCTGATAGACCTGGCTTTTGTAAAGGTGGACGATCGGCATCACGTCGGCGGTTCCGTCGCCCTGCTTGACGAAAAACCCCTGGTCGTACTCCAAACGGTTTGGTGTCCCCGCAACCGCGTATTTGAGGCGGTCGGCGTGGTAATATTCCGTCATCTTGCGCAGGCGCTGTTTGTAGTTGGTTGCCGCGACGATCTGCAGATAGGCGGCTGGCGAAAGACGCACCGTGTCGACCTTGCCCTCTGGATCCTGGACGGTGAGCCGGGTGATGTTGAGGCCGTTGCTGGCGAGCACCGGCTCAATCACCAGTTTGCATTTCCAGCCGTCCCCATAGTCGGGAACGACGGTCCGGATCGCCTCGAGCTGCCGACGGTAGGCGCCGACGGCCTCTACTGCCGGGCCTATGTCTTCCAGGATGTTCTCAATCCCCAGCTGTGCCGAGACACGGCGGCCAAGTCTGAGCGAGTCGCCGGAGGAATCGCGCTCCGGCATGAACAGCCCCAGGACTTTGTCCTTGCCGAAGGCGCGTGTGCACAAGGTCGCGACGACGGAGCTGTCGATGCCGCCGGAAAGGCCGACAACCACGCCGCGACGATGGAGCGTGCCAAGAACCTGCTTGCGCAAGGTGTCGACGATGCGATCGACCTCCGCACGGGCATCGAGCAGCAACGCGTCCTTGCTGAAGTGTGAGATCACGTCGATGACAGATCCTCCCTTTTGCGAGACTCGGCCGCGGAGTAGGTCTGCACGACGGCCGTCTCGATGAGCGGACGGTTGGTGGCAAGATTGGGCTCTATGACAAGGTCGATGTGATTGCCCATGATCGGCACCACGTCCAGATGTGCCAGGGCGCTGTCCCAGCCCAAGGCCCGGGGCATTCCCTCCCGTCGACAGCGGAACAAGGTGCCGGAGATGGGCAGCGCCGGTTTGGGTGCCTCCAGCCACTGGAAGAACGACCGCGCCCGCATGACTTCCTGCAGTTCCAGCTTGGTTCTGAAGCTTGTCGGGCTGAACTCTCCCTTGGCAAAGCGGTCGAGAATCCTCGCGAGATACGCCTCGCAGCCCATGGCAACGGTGATCTTCGCGAGGGCTCGGCAAGCCATGCGGTGGGCGGAAATGCGGTTCGTGCGAATGCGATGGAACGTGCGGGTGAGCGTTCCCCAATGGTTGCTCGGCTCGTCCAGAAGGCTCGTGTCGAGGATACCCAAAAACCTTACCGATCGGCCGGCTGCCAGAAGCCGCGCGGCGACCTCGAACGCAACCGCGCCACCAAGCGAATGGCCGAGAAGCCGCACGGGGCCGGTAGGCTGGGCGCGGTCTATCTGCCCGAGCGCGGCGGCAGCCATGGCGGCGAGACTGTTGTGTCCGTCCAATATCGCGGCGAGGCCAGGATACCGGATCGGGTTCACCCGGGCGACTTTGCCCATGGCGGCTGCGAACGCAGCCAGGCTCGGACCATAGCCGACGGATCCTGGAAACAGGAAAAGCATCGGAGGATGCAGCTTCTTGGCGCGCTGCTCCCCTGCCTGTGCGGACACGACCGCCTCAACCATCTCGTCGAAGCTCATGCCGACGGTGAAGGCCTCGAGGCCGAGCTCTTGCCCGATGGCGCTTTCGATCGCCATGACGCAATGCAGCAGCTGCAGCGAATCTCCTCCCGCGTCATCCCAGTTCCCCGCCGCGGCGCCCGTGTTGAGAACCTGCATCCACGCGTGCTGCACGATTTGCCTTGTATTCAGTTCGCCTCCCACGGGGAGCGGCCGGGCAGTGGTCGGCTGGGCGACTGGCGCCGTCTCTCTCTCCGAGCGATCCATTTCGGTGAGCGTTGCCAGGTCGACCTTGCCTCCCGGCAGGCGGGGGATCTCGGCGATGGTGTGCAACCGCAAGGGACGCAGCGGCGCCGGCAACGTCGTTCTGACGAGTTGGCGAAGCTCCTCCGCAAAAGCGGCTCCGGCAAAGTGCTGCGGAGCCGCGAATGCGATGAGTTCCTCGGCCGGCGTTACGATTGCCACGGCATCCGCCACCGAAGGCGCGCAGCGCAGGACCCGTTCGAGCTCGGCGGGCTCGACGCGCCGACCATTGATCTTGATCTGGCGCCCTTTGCGGCCGACGATGCGCAACAGGCCATCACCGTCCAGCCGAACGAGGTCGCCCGTCGCAAAAACCCGAACACCGGGATCGTCAGGGTCGGGCCGCGCGGGAACGACGACACCGTTCTCCCAATGACCAAGCAGGACATAGGGGCTTCTGATCAGAAGCTCCCCGCTCTCGCCTGTCCCAACATTGCGACCCGCCTCGTCGACAATGGCGAATGCCATCCCAGGGAGCAGCCTGCCAACGGGGATCGATGCGTCCTGCTCCGGCCAATCCTGCGGCAGGAACCATTGCGAGCCGGTGGTCTCGGTTGACGAGTAGCCGATCTGGATCAGGCACTGATCCGAAACGGCCTTGCGCAGCAACGCGATGTCCGTCCAGGACACCTTCTCGCCACCGATCCGGGCCACCCGGAGCGACTGGAAGGCGTCAGCGGGGGCCTCGGTCAACAGCGCCCGCAGCAGAGCCGGCACGAGATAGGCGATCGTCACACCTTCGGCTTGAACCCGAGCGCGGACCGCGCGCAGGCCGACCGCTTCCACCTCGAGAAGATGCAACGTGGCGCCTGTCAGCAGCGCCGTAAGAATCTCCCGGCAGCCGGCAATCGTGGCAGGCCCGGTCAGAGGCAGGAAAACGTCATCCGCGTTGATATGGCACGCCTCGACATATTGCCGGACCCGCCACAGCAGGCTGCGTTGGCTGTTGACGATGCCCTTGGGACGTCCCGTGCTACCTGATGTGTAAAGCACCATCGCGGGCGCATCGACGGAAACGGAAGGGAGCTTCGGCTGCTGTGATGCCTGCTGACCGTTCGGTGCGACGCCGGCGGCAATATCGATCCATAGGACTTCCGGCGCCAAATCGATGGGGCGAACGTTTCCAGCGCCTATGATGGCGCCGAGCCGCGCGGCGTTCGCAATCTCGATGATCCGAGAGCCCGGATCTCTCATGTTCAGCGGAACCGAAGGCCGCCCGGCCGCCATGCTTGCCAGTATCGCCACAGCGTACCAGGTCGAATTGGCCTGAAGGATTCCGACCGCCTGTCTTTCGGGAACGACGGCGGCGATACGGTGCGATAATGTCTCGACAGCCCGGAAAAGCTCGGAATAAGTCAGGCGATTGGCACCGTCGCCAATCGCGAGCTTGTCGGGATATTGACTGGCGACGTTTCTGAGGTGATCGAAGACGGGAATGTCCGCAAAACCGGCGCCCATCTGTTGATACCGGCGCCCGAGGGGGCCCCCATCGTCAAGAGCATATTCGGGAATATCTGACCATCCGCGGGTCGTCGTCGGTCGACAATCCAACCGTCGATCTTGATCCACCGCTTCAGACTGCAAATACGCTGAAGACATTCAGGGCCCCACCAAGCTGAAAGTCGACCATCACTTGCCACCGAAATATTTTCATCAATCATTCGGATGATGCCTCGATCTTGTTCAGGCAGCGCTTTCCCGCCCTTGGCCTCCCGGAAGTTCTCTGATTTCCCTGCTGTGACGGCCGTTCGCCCGGGATGCCGACCGTGAAACGCTTACCAAGGGCCAATCCCGCGTGCCTTCGGCAGCGGATATGAAAGGTCATTCAAATGAACGTTGGTGTGGGTTGTAATCTGGCTAAGCTTTGATTCGCAGACGAATGACTGCTTGTTGGGAGACGGTTGGGCATACCGCCATGATCATCGAGTTGTTTGGACCGCCTTGTGCAGGCAAGACCACACTTCTTCGCGGCCTCTGCCAGGGGATGGCGAAACACGGCATCAACGTGAAGACAGTGAACGGGTATCGCCTGATTGAATATGGGTCGGCCCAGGAAGACGGTCCGGAAGTACGCCATGGCATTGGCCGTATTGGCAAAAAGATTGCCACCTCCGGCCCGGTCCTGCTGTCGACCCTGCCGAAGGATGGTGTCGCGGCCAGGCTGCTGGCGTCAATCCCGCTGCGAAGCCGCACATGGTCATGGCGCATGAAGGTCGACGTCGCCCTGCTGTGCGAATCCTGGCGTCAGGCGCAGCAATCGGAAGGTTATTTCATTTTCGAAGAGGGCTTGATCCAGGCTTTGTGTGCGCTGGTTGTGCTGGCGCGAACTCCAAGCATCGAAGTGGTTCGTGACTGCCTGGCGTTCCTGCCGCGGCCAGACCTGCTTATCCAGCTCGATGCGCCGCAGGAAACCTTGCGCCGCCGTCTTATGGATCGGCATGCGCAGCAACCGCTCCTGGAGGTCCTCCTGTTCGAACTCGGCGTGGACAAAGGCTTGAGGCAGGCCGATATCTCAAGAGAGATCGGCAAGTGTTTGCGCCAGGATGGATGGCCCTTGATGCAAGTCAACGGTGCTGAACCTCACGATCTCGACAAGGTCATCACGCGGGTCTTGGAACAGCACGAGACCGTCCCGGTTTGACCAAAAGCCAAGCCACTGGCCAAACCACTGGCTTGGCTGGCAATCATGAAGTTGGTAGGCACCGCACTTCGGTGAGCAGCAGGTGTGTCGACCATGGGCTTCTGCGGCGTTGCCAATGCAACCGGCCGAGCAATCATTTTGTATCGCGTTGGTCGAGCACTTCAAGCATGGTGGTCAGCATGCTTCCGACTTCTTCCGAGATTTCCTCGAGGCGAATTCCCGCCTTGATGGCGTCCGCCGTCACCTGGTCGGCGAGTCTCGCCGCCAGGGTCGGATCGGAGTTGGAATAGGGTGGGACATTGTCCTCCACCCACTTCTGCAGGAATTCGATGCCCCGAGCGCTCATGATGGACTAACGAGCGTTCGAGAGATTTCGTTCCGCCGGATGTGTTCAAGAAAACGTCAGGCCCCCATGATCGGGCCTGACGTTCCCCAAGGCTCACATTACGATGAACGAGGACGCCGTCAGCGCAAGGTGCGGAGAAACAGTGGCAAACTGGATCTGGGGTGCGCCGCCCGCGCCATCCGCGTCGAAAGAGAGGGCGCCGGTCGAACTGTTGTAGATAATGTGGTCGCTGCTGTCATGCGCACCCTTGCCGACGTGGAATGCCGAGGTGGGAAGGGCGCTGTAGGTGGGAAGGGCGCCCGGTTGAAGGCCGGTAAACACATTGTGGTCGAGCAGGATCTTGTCCTGGGCTACATTGAAGTCAGTGATCTTGTCGATATTGCTGTTCTTGAGGGCGGAATTGAAGACAAAGACGTCCGTGCCCCCATTTCCCGTGAGAACGTCTTTCCCGCCACCGCCGTTGATGAAGTTGTTGCCGGCATTGCCATCTATGGTTTGGGAGAACTCGTTTCCTTTGAGATTGAGGGGGAGGGTGCCGGACTTGCTCGTGGTGGCGAGATGTTCGATCTCCGAGCCGGCCGACAATACATAACTGACAGATGCCAGCACGGTATCGTTGCCGCCGCCCGGCAGTTCCACCACCTTGTCGCCGGCGTTGTTGACATAATAGGTGTCGTTGTAGCCACCGCCGATCATCGTGTCGGCGCCGGTGGTGCCGTGAAGCACATCCGCGCCGCCCGTGCCATAGAAAGTGTGGTCGCTGGTCGGGGGCACCGTGCTGGGCGGGGGCACGGTGCTGGTGGGCGGAGGCACGGTGCTGGTGGGCGGGGTCACTTCGCCGGTCGAAGGCGCGCTGGTGGTGCTCTGGTTGTGCTGAAGGAAGAGGGCCTGCAGCTCCGGCGAGTTGCCAAGCGCGGTGTCGCCCTGTTGAGAGCCCCACGCATAGGCATAGTCGAAGGCGGGCGATGGCGCCACCTTGGCCCAGTGATCCAGCATGGTCTGCTCCTGGGCGACGCTGGGAAGGACATATTGGCCGCCCGTGTCGGTGGTGTAATTGCCGCCGCCGAACGTCTGGTAGACCGGAACGACCTGGCTGAGCGGGATGCCCGAGGCGACCGCCGCGGCTACGGTCCTGTCGATCATGTTGTAGTCGACGGTGCTTGTGCCGGTGCGCACTGGGTAGGGATCCAGGCCGTAATAGTCGATATGCGTGTTGGCGGGATTATAAGTGTTTGAAAAATCTGGATTTTCCGAAGATCCCATGTTCATCATGGTGATGAAGGTCTTGGCGCCGGGCAGGTTGTTGTGGATCCAGTCGGATTCCGCCTTCAGGTTGTCGGCCGTGGCATAGGTTCCCCATTTGCCCGTGGGATCGGGCTCGTCGACGAGGAAGAAGCCGAACACCTTCGGATTGCCGATGAAGGGCGTGACTTTCTGAATGAAAGACGAAGTTGCGCCATTGGCTTCATCGAGCCAGACCAGACCTTTCGTGCCATCCGGCAAAGCGTTGAGTTCGTCCACGGATGAAACATCGACAAGATTGAATCCGGCGGTTGCGACCTCGGAGGCCGACCCACCCGAGGCATAGTGGAGGGTTGTCATGCAAATATCCTTCGTCCAATTCGGTGGTGCCCCGTGCCTGCCTATTGGAAAGGGTATATTAGGGCCAAATCAAATACCGGTGCCCCTTGATAGAATCCTTGATCATGGCAAGGAGAGCCTACGCGACGGGAAGGCTGCCCTGGTCCTGTTACTTGTTGATTGTTTAGGGATATTTCAGCACGGCGACGCAGGATCAGGCTGTTGTCGCCATGGCGGTATCGCTGCCGGATTTGTTGTGGATCCGTCAGGAGGATGCACGAGCATCCTGTCCATTTCAGCTCCGAGAGCGCGAATCATCGGCTATGCGCCGCTCACCACAAACGCTCTTTCTATCAGCGGACGGTTGTGGCTGAGATAGGGTTCAACCAGCATGTCCAGGTGCCCGCCGACGATCGGAATTATGTTCAGGCCGGTGACGAAAGCACTCCAGCCAAGGTCTGACGGAACGCCTGTGCGCCTGCACCGAAACAGGGTGGCGGTAATCGGCAATGCGGGCTTCGGCTGCGCCAGCCACTGACCAAATGCACGCATCCGCAGGATTTCTTCCAGCTCAAGGCGCAAGATGAATCTTATTCTGGCGAAGCTCCTCCATTTCAGCCAGTCGATGCCCCTCGCAAGCACAGCCTCGGCACCAAATTGGGCGAACAATTTTGCCAGAGCCCGCAAAATCATGCGATCCACCGTCACTCGATGCGTGCGGATGCGCTGGGCGGTGCGTGCGAGTCTTTCACGATAGTTGTGCTGTCCAGGCCCGATATTGGTGTCGAGGATTCCCAGGAACGTGACCGACCGACCGGCGGCAACAAGTTTGGCGGCAACCTCGAAGGCGACGCCGCCGCCAAGCGAATAACCGATCAGTTTCACATTGCCATCGGGCTGGACCTGGCTGATCTGGTCGACAACCGCATCCACCATCCGCGGTATCGTGCCATGTCCCTTCAGCAGATCGTTCAAATCCCCATAGCGCACGGCAACAACCCTGGCGACATCGCCCATCTCGGCACCGAAGGCCGCCAGGCTCGGACCATAGCCGATCGATCCGGGCACGATGAACAGAACAGGTCTCGGGTCGGAAACCTCGACAAGCGAGTTGCTTGTGTCTTGCCCTGGAGACGCTGCCCGGACGACATCGGCGAAGCTCATCCCGACGGTGAAGGCGTCCAGGTTGAGTTCCCGCCCCAGCGCCGTCTCAAGTTCCATGACGAATTGCAGCAGCTTCAGTGAATCGCCACCGGCATCGTCCCAGCGGCTGCCAGCCGCCCTTTTGCCCGGGAGTATCCTCTCCCATACGGCCGCCGCGGTGCCCTCGACATCGAGCGGGTTGGCCGCTTGCCGGGCGATAGGCGTGTTCTCTTGCGCGCTCAGCGCGCGATCCAGTTCCCGCAGCGTGACACCGTCGACCTTGCCGCCTTTGAGCCGCGGTATCTCGGCAACACTGTGCAGTCGCGTCGGGTGAACAGCCGGCGGCAGGCCCGCCCTGATCAGGTCGCGCAGTCCGGCAATGAACTCGCTTCCGGCCGGTCTCGCGGGGACGACAAAGGCCACCAGTTCGTTCGCGTCCGTCACCACCGCAACAGCATCATCCACCCGAGGCGCCCGGCGCAGGACGAGTTCCAGTTCGGCAGGTTCGACCCGCCTCCCGTTTATCTTGATCTGGCGTCCCTTTCGTCCGACGATCCACATCATTCCGGTGTCGTCGATCTTGACCAGATCACCCGTTGCGAAGGTTCGAAGCCAGGGGTTGCCGGAGTTCGCCTGAAGAGGGACGTTTTCTCCATCCGCCCAGTAGCCGAGCGTGGTGTAGTTGCCTCTGATCAGCAACTCTCCTTCATCGCCCGGGGCGACCTCGCATGCGTCCTCATCCACGATGGTGTATTCGATGCCGGGCAGCACGAAGCCGACGGGCACCGTTGCGCCGCGCTCTTGGTAGCCCCTCGGCAGGAACCATTGCGTGCCGGTCGTTTCCGTGGACGAATAGCTGATCTGGACGAGGCAGGACTCGGGAACGCTGCCGCGAAGCCGATCGATGTCGGACCATAGGATCTTTTCTCCGCCGACCCGCACGATCCGCAAGGAAGAGAATGTGTCGGGCGCGGAACCATTCATCAACACACGCAGCAGCGCTGGCACGAGATAGACGACCGTTACCCGCCATTTCTGAAAATTGTCGCGGGCGGCGCGAATACCGGCGCTCTCGATATCCGAGAGGTACAATGTGGCGCCGCACAGCATCGGCGTCATCATCTCGCGGCATCCGGCGATCGTTGCAGGCCCAGTCAGTGGCATGAATACGTCGTCGGGGCCGAAGTGGCAGGCATCCACATATTGCTGAACGCGTTGGAGGATCGCCCGCTGGCTGTTCACGACGCCTTTCGGCGCCCCGGTGCTGCCTGAGGTGTACAGAACGATTGCAGGAGCATCGACCGACACGTCGGACGGCAACGCCGACAGGCTGCCATCCGGCGTTGCGGCCATGCAACTTGCCGCATCGATCCATTCAAGCGAGGGGGCATCCGGCCAGTCTGCCGGTTTGCCCGGCCCTGGCTTGATGATCGCAGCCAGCCGCGCGCTGGTGGCAATCGCGGCGAGGCGCTGAAATGGATCCCGGGGGTTCAACGGCACGGCGGGCCTGCCGGCACGCATGGCGGCGAGCATGGCCACCGGATACCAAAGTGTATTTCCGATGAGGATACCGACCGCCTTGCCCGGTGGGGCCGAACCTGCAATCGCACTTGCCAGGTTTTGGACTGCGTTGAGCAGTTCCGAAAAGCTGAGGGATGTGGAGCCGTCGCTGATCGCGATCTTGTCCGGGTATTTTTCGACGGTCCGCTCGAGGTGCGAGAACGCCGACTTTTCGGAGAAGTCGTCGCCCATCCGCGGGAAGGGACGGCTGGTTGGTCCGTCCATGTCCAGAGGGCGGGTGGAGGCCCGTTTCCATGTGAAGCCGTCTGGAGGGCTGATGTTGCGGGCCATCACAACATCTTGATCCGTTGTCGGTCCCCCAACGGATGGCAAGGCGCGTGGAAAACGGCTCTCTAAACGCGGGTGCCCCGACGTTTCCAACACAGCCCCCTTGTTTGCTGACTGGATTTGCCGTGTCGTACGCGACCCCGTTGACCGTGGCATCGTTAGAACGAATGAGTTCCAGTTCAACTCATCGATCCGGCGGCCGTTGCCGCTACATCGCCGCATCGCCCAACCCCTTGCTTCATTTAAACAGACGAGGACAACGCGTGAGCCTGCTCCTAGCGTGAAACCTGGGTGTTGTGCGTACTGGGGCGATGAAACCGGGCCATGAAAACAGGTCATAGGGCCAGCGGTTTAGCGCGGTTGGGATTCTGCCGGCATCCAGGAGGGACAGGATGAGTCCGCATCTGGTTTGCATTGGAGGCGAGGATCACCGGCTTAGAATTCCGTTCCTTCTGGCACTGCGTGAAAGGGGCTTTCGGGTCACTGCCGTCTCGAGCGACGCCGGAGACGCCTTTTCACCTTACGGCATTCCGCATCGGCGGTTTGGGTTCGACCGCTTTGCCACTGGCGGTGGAGAATGGGGCGCTGTCGGCGCGATCCGTAAATTGATGTCCGAATTGCGTCCGGACATTGTTCAAAGTTTCGACACCAAGCCCAACCTCCTGACCCCTTTGGCCGTACGCGGGCAGGTTCCGGTCATCCGCACCATCAATGGGCTTGGTTGGACGTTCTCGTCACGGCAACCGCGGGCGTTGGCGCTGCGCCCGGTCTTTTGTGGCCTGCAGGGACTGGCGTCGCTTTGGACAGCCGTGACGGTCTTCCAGAATCGCGACGACCAGGCCTTCTTCGAGCGCTATCGGCTGCTGGGCCGCGGCAAGGGGCGACTGATCCGGAGCTCCGGCATCGACCCGAGCGCATTCTCGACAGCAAGGTATCGTGGCCCTTCGGCCGCCATGATGCGCGAGGCGCTTGGGCTTCAGTCGGCCGAAGTCATCATCTTTGTCGGTCGGCTGACTCGCCAGAAGGGGATTCCGACCCTGATCAAGGCGGTTCCCCGCGTCCTCTCCGAGAGGCCTAATGCACGTTTCGTGCTTGTCGGTCCGCAGGACTCCGAAGGTCCGTTCGCAGTCAGCAGGTCCGATATCGAGCAATATGCCCCTTACGTCGTCGCCTTGGGACCAAGGCGGGATGTTCCAGCTCTCCTTGGCATGGCCGATCTGTTCGCGTTTCCAACACAGTATCGCGAGGGTGTTCCGCGCGTCCTGCTGGAGGCGGGATTGTCGGGATTGCCAATCGTCGCCTCGAGGATGCCCGGCTGCAATGACGTCGTTGAAGATGGCTGGAATGGCTATCTCGTCGCGCCGCGCGATGCCGATGGCCTGGCATCCAGAATAATCGATCTTCTGTCCGACCGCGCCCGCGGCAAGATCATGGGCAGCCGTTCGGTCGGCCTCGTGCGGGAACGCTTTTCGCTGTCGTGGGTCGTCGACCAGTACTGCGATCTGTACAAGACCGTCCTCGGTGGCAAATACCGCGGCAGTCTTGCTCGGCCCGCACCCGCGATCGTGAGGGAAGAGGGTGCGCGGGCCCCTCGACTGGGTGAGGCGCGGCAATGATCCGTGACGCGATCCTGGCCATCGGCATCGTGATGTCCTACGCGGTGCAACTCGGCATCCCGGGGCTGCCGTTCGGCTACAGCGAACTGTTCCTCTCGCTCTGGATATTGCTGTCGATCACGCGGGTTCTTGCCGGCGGCCGACTGGAGGTTACGCCGGCCCTCACCAAACTTGCCCTTTTCTGGGTGATCCTGACGCTTGCCCTGGGCGTGGGCTCCATCGTCGGCTTTCTGACGACCACACTGTTCCTCGATCCGTTGTTGCATGACACGATGGCCTACGTGCTGCTGGCCTGCGTCACCTGCCTGGCTGCCGCGGAGCCCAACGCGGCTGTCCGTTTGCGCCGTATCGCCTGGTGGATGATCGCTGTCGCGAATGCTGGCTTTGTCATTCAGGTCGGGGTTGGTTTCGGCTGGATCCATCAGTCTGGCGTCCACCCCTGGTACTGGGACCGCTTCTCCGGTTGGTCTGAAAATCCGAACCAGCTTGCGCTCTACTGCGCGCTCCTCGGTCCTTTGGCCCTGCATCTTGCCACAACCACCAGCAATAACTGGGGAAGATGCCTTGCGCTGTGCAGCCTGATCCTCACCTTCTATGTCGGTCGGCTGACAAAGAGCGATACCTATCTCTATACGACGGTCCTGGCTTGCCTGATCCTTCTGGGACTGCGGGTTCGGGCATGGCTGACAAGCGACGGCAAGGTCAGCCTTTCACGGCAACTTGCCCTCCTGTTCACGATTGCGTTCGTTCCGCTGGCAATCTCCATCGCGCCTTACGCCCTCAGCGAGGCCGCCAGCGCCGAAGACTTCGCCAAGAGCCTCACCAAGGACAAGGGCGGGGAAGCGACCGCGGAAACCGCCGCACTTCGCCTCTACCTTTGGGACGAGGCATTGAACAAGGGAGCAAGATCCGGGTCGCTGGGTCTCGGACCAGGCCCGCACCTTGATCGTCCCCCCATCGTCAACCAGCAGTTTCTGCCGCGGCCTTTCGAGGCCCATAGCACGATCCTCGATCTCTACACTCAGGGCGGCCTGATTTCGGTCCTGGCCCTGCTGTGGATCCTCGGCTCGGCCGGCTGGTCCGCCTGGCGTGCGAGACAGGACGCCCTCGTGGCGCTCGTGGCATCGATCGCTGTCTTCAGTGCACCGCACCTGATCATCCGTCATCCGATCCTGTGGTTCTGTCTGACCCTCTCCCTTGTCGCTGGAAAGCCGCAGGCGATCCCCGCGATCGTTCGCCGGAGGAGATATTAGAATGTGTGGGATCGCCGGAATTCTCTTGGCGCCCGATGCCGCCGATACGAACGCGCTCAGGTCGATCGGGCCGATGACGATGGCCCTTCGTCATCGCGGGCCTGACGGCGAGGCATTCTGGACGAGCCGCGAAGCCGGGATCGCCTTCGGCCACCGGCGTCTGGCCATTGTCGACCTGTCGGAGGCGGGTCGCCAGCCGATGCACTCCGCGAGCGGCCGGTATGTCATTACGTTCAATGGCGAAATATATAATTTTCGCGATCTGCGCCGCGAACTGGAAGGGGCGGGCCACCAATTCCGCGGCACCAGCGACACGGAAGTCATGCTCTGCGCGATCGAGAGCTGGGGCCTCGATGCGGCACTCCAGCGCTTCGCCGGCATGTTCGCTTTCGGATTGTGGGATCTGAAGGACCGGATTCTTCACCTCGCCCGCGACCGCATGGGCAAAAAGCCGCTCTATGTCGCCTCGACACGTGAAGCGCTCGTCTTCGCCTCGGAGCTGAAGGCGATCACTTGTTTTCCGGGCTTCAGCCCTGAACTCGATGTCGATGCGGCTGCGATGATGCTTTCGAAAGGGTGGGTGCCGGATGACCGTTGCATCTGGGAGGGCGTGTTCAAGCTGCCGCCCGGTTCGGTCCTGTCGGTGACGGCGGCGGATTTCGCCAATGGCCGCGGTGCCGGAACGCTCGCGCATCGCATTCGCCGCTGGTGGTCGCTGGCCGATGTCGCCGGCAAGGCGCAGCGGGATCCGATCACCGGCAGCGACGAGGACCTTACGACCGAGCTCGACAGGCTGCTTCGCCTTGCCGTCAAGGAACGCATGATTGCCGATGTACCGCTCGGCGCCTTTCTGTCGGGGGGGATTGACAGCTCGGCGGTCGTAGCCCTGATGCAGGCACAGTCCCGGACGCCCGTTCGCACGTTCACCATAGCGTTCGGCGAGAGCGGGTTCGATGAGGCTCCCCATGCGGCCGCGGTCGCGCGGCACCTGGGCACCGATCATACGGAACTGCATCTTTCACCGGCCGCGGCGCTTGAGGTCATTCCGGAGCTGCCGCGAATTTGGGACGAGCCGTTCGCCGATGAGTCGCAGATACCGACGCTGCTGGTGTCGCGCCTCGCCCGGCGACATGTAACCGTGGCTCTGTCGGGCGATGGTGGCGACGAGTGCTTCGCGGGCTATTCCCGCCATTTCCTCGCAACCCGCCTCAGAAGGCAGCATGAGTTGCCGTCGTCGTTTCGCCGGATGTTGGCGGCCGGGGCTGGATTGCTGGCCCAGGCCTCCCAGAAAGACATCTTCGGCAGCTTGCCGCTTTCGGCGACCATGCGGCACGGATTGCGCGGCGACCGGTTGAACCGCCTCGCCCGCCTGTTCGAGGCGGCAAACGAGGACCAACTGCTTCAGCGGCTGACGGAATCTTCGACCAACAAGCTTCTTCATCACAAGCCAGCGGCATCCAATGCCAGCGCGGCACAACTCGACGACCTGCTGTCACGCCTCCTGTTTGACGACATGACCGGCTATCTCCCCGGCGACATCCTGGTGAAGCTCGATCGCGCCACCATGGCCAACAGCCTCGAGGGGCGATGCCCGATTCTGGACCATCGCGTCGTCGAATTCGCCTGGCGCCTGCCAACCAATGCCAAGGTCCGAAGCGGCAAGGGCAAATGGATACTTCGCCAGCTCCTCGATCGTTATGTACCGCGCCGATTGGTGGATCGGCCCAAGCAGGGTTTCGACGTTCCGGTCGGAGCCTGGCTGAGAGGCCCCCTGCGCGACTGGGCATCGGATATCATTGCCACGACACGCCGCTCCGGAGACGGGGTCATCGACTCTGCGAAGGTCGACGCATGTTGGCGCGATCATCTGCAAGGAAACCAGGATCATTTCCGCGACTTGTGGCCGCTGCTGATGTTCCAAGCATGGCGCAACGAAGCCATGCGGCCATCGGTGCCGGCAACCCGTCCTTCTTACGATATCGAACTGACAGGGGATTGAGATGGAAGGTTCCATAGCCAGCCGCGCCAGGCTTCCGCGTGCAACGCAAATGGCCGTCGCCACGCTCGACACCAATCCGCGGATGAGGCGACCGCCACGCGAGCCCGTGCAGCCGCCGTCTCCCTTCCATCAACTCGTCGTCACCCTGGCGACGAGAAAATGGCTCCTGCTTGCCGTCGCCCTGCTGGGCGGCATACTGGCCGGCCTCGCGGGCTTTGCTCGCCCGGTGCTGTTCGAGGCGACGACCCAGATCATCATCGACGCCCCAAGCACCGGCACTTCGAACGCCACGGCGACCGCTCAGGACTCGCTGGATTCGAGCATCGATGACCACCTGACGATGCTCTCGTCGCAAGCCCATCTGCGTCGGGTTCTCGCGGCATTGCGTCAACCGCAGGCAGCCGACATCGCCGCAAAAAGCGGCATCAGTGCCGTTCCACCCACCGGAAGCTCGTTCGTGGGCAATCTGCTGAACCGGATCTGGTCGCGGGGCAAGCCCGCGGCGGAAAGTCCGGAAGCCGCGGATGCCGCCGCGTTGAAGACGCTGTGGAGCGGTATGAGGGTCGGACAAGAGCTGCGCTCACGCGTCATCACCATTGGCTTCACCGATGCCAGTCCGGCGCGTGCCGCGCTTGTCGCGAACATATTTGCTCAGGTTTACATCGAAGATCTCGTACAGAAACGGCGTGCATCGGATCAGCGCGAACTGGAATCGCTGGTCGCCAGCCTGCCGCAAGTACAAAGGGATCTGGTCGACGCGACGGATCGGCTGGAGACGTACCGGCTGACGCATGGCGCTGTCGATCAAAGTGCGGCCAACAACGCAGCCAATGAGACAGCGGAGCTAGGCCGACAGATCTTCTTGTCGAAGGCAAATCTTTCCGCATCGGAATCGCGTCTTCGCCATATCGAGGATCTGCGAAAGGCGGGCGCGCCCGTCTCGGCCATCGCCGAGGAAATCGGGTCGCCCGTGTTGGCCGATCTCGTGGCGCGCCAGTCGGGCACGACTGCGGACGACGCTCTGGGCAAGGCGATCTCCCTTGAAATAGAACAGGGCATCGCGCGCATCGCCGCCGAGGCAAACGTCTACCGCGCCCAGGTTGCGGCCCTCGAGGACCGCAAGAGGGTGCAAGATTCGGCCGTCGCCGACACCGCGAATCAACTTTCCGGCCTGCGTGCCCTTGAGCCGCAGGTGGCCATCGTCACGCAGCACTACAATGAACTCCTTGCACGGCAGCAGGATCTGATACGGCGCATCGCCGCTCCCTCGCCAGGTGTAGCGGTCCTGTCGACGGCATGGCCGCCGTCAAATTCCAAGACCCTGTCGAGAATTTTCCTGGTTCCACCCGGCATGATCGTGTTTGGCCTGATGGCGGCGGTCTTCGTCCTGGTCCGCAACATGTTCAACCAGACCTTGCGCGGCGAAGCCGAAGCCGAAGCCGAACTTGGAATCCCGTGCGTAGGACTGCTTCCCAAGGTTTCGGGACTCCATGCCAGACAGCTGCGGCATCTGGTTCTGGGCCAGCAGAACTCGCCGTTCAGTCGTGCCGCGACATCCCTTCTGGTCACCGCGGCGCCAACTCAGGGAAGGGGGCAGCCGCCGCATATGATCCTCGTGACGTCCAGCATCCTTGACGACGGCAAGACAGAGTTGGCGTGGAGCCTGGCGCTGGCGGCAACGCGACTGGGAGGAAGGGTGCTTTTCCTCGACCTCGACCGCAAGGACACGCGCCTTACGAACGAGTTTCGTGGCGAATTCGGCACCATCAAGGCTCACAACTCCTTTGGCGACTATGTGAGTGAACGCTGCGTGCTCCAGGACGCAATCACGAGAATGCCGGAAATCGGCATCGATCTCATGGCTGCCCCAGCACCTTCGGATGATCTGCTGACGCTTCTGTCCACGGTCGACAAATCCCAGTTCACCGAAGAACTGCTCTCGGTCTACGACGTCGTCATCATCAACGGGCCGCTGGGACTTGGAGGCCCCGAGACCAGGCTCCTGAAGCGCTGGGCCGATGCGGTGCTTTTTGCCGTTCGCTGGGCCAAGACGAGGCGCAGCATCGCCCGTGGTGTTCTGGAGTCGCTCCGGGCCGGTGGATCCGTCACCGTTCCAGTCGGGAGTGTCCTTACCCAAGTGAACCTGAAGAGGTACGCCGGTTCCAGGTTCGAGGACAACGCAGACCTTCTGTTGGAGAGGGTTTGATGAGGACCGTCGTCTCCGCTCTTCAAAGAAATGCCACAGGGAACCACTGCGTTCCCGCAACCCGGCCTGTCTCAGAATGATCATTGAATTTTTCGGACCGCCAGGGTCCGGCAAAACAACATTTGCGCATACGCTCGCCGAGCAGCTGCGTGGGAAAGGCTATAACGCCAAGGTCGCTCTCAGCTACAAGCCCAGCACCAGGGCCGGGAGCTTCGATCTTGGCATCTTTCTGTTCGTCTCAAGAATAGTATCGGCGCTATTTTCGACCGCGGGAATATTGCTTTCGTCAATCGGGCGACTGGACGATATTTCCGGTTCGTTGTCGATGGTGAGGCTGATACCGCCAAAGAAGCGAATATGGCGCGCCCGAATCTGGCGATATATCCTGCACCTCTCGCGTCGCTGGAATGCCGCGAAGAAATCACCGGAAATTGTCATATTCGATCAAGGATACGTTCAGGCGATTGGATCGCTGGCGATGTTCAATGGAGGCACCGACCGCGAAGCGCTCGAAAAGGCGCTCAGCCTCGCGCCGCCGGCCGACCTAACCGTCAGGCTGGTGGTGCCGTCCGCGGTCGTGGAGAGCCGCCTGCGGCAGCGGATGGAGAACGAGCCGCCGGCGGAACGGATTTTCGAGGCCGACTTGAACGTCAACATGAGCTCCTTCGGCGTGTTCGAATCCATAAACGATCTCCTCGCGATTTCTGGCCGAAAAGTCTTTTCCGCCGAGAACGCCGACAGTCAATCAGGCCTCAAAAGTATTTGTAAGGTCGAGAAGCAAGTCATTTCCGCGCTTTCACGGATGGATAAGGCATGCGCAAATCGAGACCAGGAAAGCGCACCCGTTGCGCATGCCGGATTTATCGATAGTCGCGTGTCTCGGAAGTCTCCGGGCCATCCCGCCGGTGGTGTTCCAACGGCCACACCTCGGAGAAACAAGGACGTCGGCTCGCGGCTCGCGAGGGCGAGCGTCTTCGCCCTCTTGATCTATATCGGAGGTGCCGGGCTGACCAGCCTTGCACAGCTGGCCATTGCTCGCCTCATCGGACCTCGCGACTACGGCATCTATGCCTACGTTCTGGCCTGGACCTCCGTGCTCGCCTATCTGGCGACGCTTGGTTTCAATGTGTCATTGTTGCGTTTCGTGCCCGCCTATAGAGCCAATGGCAGGCTTGATCTGGCGCGAGGGGTGATAAAATTCGCCCTGCAGAGATCACTTCTAGCGGCGACGCTGTTCGGGATGGCGGGTGCTGGCCTTGTCCTCTTCTTTTCAGAGCAGGCGCAACCGGATCATACGCAAAGAGGACTTGAGCTAAGCATCTTGCTTGGCATGGCGGCCGTGCCCTTGATTACCGCCTATGCCATTGGCGCCACGCTGGTGCGTGCCTTCGGCGGCGTCGTCTCGGCGCTGTTGCCGGAGCGCATCGTGCGAGACGGGCTGCTGCTCATACTGGTGGCGATCATGGCCAAGTCCGGATTGTGGGCGGTGCACGCGCCGGAGGTGATGCTGGCGGTGCTGGCAAGTTCCGCCATTACGGTCGGGCTGGTGTTCATCACCGCCAGGAAGCTCGAGCCACCTGGCCTGCGGCAGGCTCAGCCCGCTTACGAACCGAGGGGATGGTGGCTTGCCGTCCCGCCGCTCATGCTCATTACCGGTCTCGATGTTTTCGTCAGTCGCGCCGGCGTTCTGGTGTTGGGCTGGACCAACCATATTCGCGAGGCCGGTATATTCGCCCTGGCGTTGAACGTGGCGATGCTTGTGGGACTTTCCCGCATCGCTGTCGCTACCATGTTTTCGCCTACGGCAGCCGATCTGCATGCCAGGGGCGATCAAAAAGGCCTGCAGCAGCTGTTCGCGCGGGCAACTTTGCTGTCCGCGGGCGGCGCCATCGTGGTGGCCATCCCGATGATGTTGATTGCCGAGCCGTTCCTGGCCTTCTTCGGCGAGGGCTTCGCTGCCGGAGCGCCGATCGCGCGGGTTCTCATTTTGGGCTATGTTTTTGTTGCGCTGTGCGGGCCTCAGCAGAATCTGCTGGCGATGACCGGAAACGAATGGGCCGCGGCAACGACCATGATCGCCGGTGCGGCGGCCAACATCATAGCCTGCGCCGTGGGCGTCGAGATATACGGCCCAATTGGCGCCGCTGTCGGTGTCGCGCTTGCCCTGGCCATCTGGAACGTTGCCATGGCCGTCTATATCGGCAAGCGACTGAAAATCCTGCCTGGTCTGGTGTCTGCCGTGCTCTCGATCAGGCTGAGCGCGATTGGCGGCCAACAATGGAACTGGCTGTTGAGGGCCGGCAAATGAAGCGGCCGATCCATTGATGATGTCTTCGTGACGGCGCCGGCGTATCGATCGGCGCGCGGCCGCTGGTCCCATGCCCTCAGCCGTAAGCCCGGACAAATGAACCGGTGTTGTGCCAGTCGTCCGGCCGTCGTGCCATCGCCTATGCCCGAACGAACGCTTGTCGTTCCCGGTCGAGGGGGCTTGCATGGAAATCCCGATACCATTCCACGAAACGTTGCACGCCGTCCTCGAGTGCCGTCGCCGGTGCGAAGCCGACGGCACGGCGGAGATCGCTGACGTCGGCGCGGGTTTTCAGGACGTCACCTGGAGGCAAAGGTACGTTGACGCGAAGGGCGCGGCGGCCGAGGGCGGTCTCGATGATCGCGATCAGACGGTTGATTTCTTCGGGCCGGTCATTGCCGATATTGTAGATCCGATATGGCGCCGAACTGGTGGCCGGATCAGCCGCGCGGCTGTCCCAGTCCGGATCCGGACGAGGTGGCGCGGCGAGCACGCGAACCACGCCCTCCACGATGTCGTCGATATAGGTGAAATCCCGCCATACGCGGCCGGCATTGGCAATCTCGATCGTCCGCCCCTCGGCGATGGCATGGGTGAACGTATAGACCGCCATGTCAGGCCTGCCCCAGGGACCATAGACGGTGAAGAAGCGCAATCCGGTCACCGGCAAGCCGAACAGGTGGCTGTAGGAATGCGCCATGCATTCGTTTGCGCTTTTGGTCGCGGCATAGAAGCTGACCGGATGGCTGGCGCCATGGTGCTCGGAAAACGGTATGTTTCGATTGGCGCCGTAGACGGAGCTCGACGAGGCATAGACGAGATGGCTGACGCCGGCGTGCCGGCAGCCCTCCAGCACATTGAGAAACGCGACTATGTTCGACTGCACATAGGCATGCGGGTCGGCGAGCGAATAACGCACCCCGGCCTGGGCGGCGAGGTGCACGAAGTGCGATGGCTTGAAGTCTGAAAACAGGGCTTTCACCAGCGCCTGGTCCGCCAGGTCCATCCGCATGGGGGTAAACCTCGGCTCGGCACAGAGTTGCGCAAATCGCGCCTCCTTTAGCCCGACGTCGTAGTAGGGCGTGAAATTGTCGACGCCGATGACGACAAGGCCGCGCCGCAAAAGCCGCGACGCGACATGAAACCCGATGAATCCGGCGGCACCTGTGACGATGATCGGCCCCGCGCGCGCAAGTTTCAAGACAGCTCCATCCGACCGCGTACGCGCGGCATCCGCCAACCCGTGGACCGCCGAATTTGTTTCGCCCATGGCAAGTTACTCCAATTGCGAAAGTCCGCGCTCCGCCTGAGTTCGATGGTGCGTCGAAGGGCTGGAGATGGCACCGCGAGTTTTGCCATCAGCGCGACCGCGGCCGCAGAATGTGCAGCCGCGATGCCATGGCATATGTCTCGGTTTGATGAATTCTGGCGGGTCCTGATGCCCGCCGAAATCGCTATTTCATGGCAGGACCGAAATGCGCCCCAGAAGAGCCACCAGTTCAGCCTGACGCCTTGTCTCGGTCTTGGCGAACAGCGAGGCAAGCTGGGAGCGGATCGTGGTGCGGCTGAGATGCCAGCTGCGGGCGATCTCCAGGGGCGCATCGCCTTGCGCCAGGCGCAACGCCAGCTGCGTTTCCGCGCTGGTCAGACCGAACATCCTTTGCAAGGTCTGAGGGTTGGCCGCCGATGTGTTCTCCCGGTCCAGCAATGCGACGATGCTCGTGCCGTCGGGTGTGACGACGCCCGTCTCATTCAGGATCACGGGCCTGTCGCCTCTGCTGCGGATCACCACCCATGAGAGGGAGCCCGGCTGGAAATGGACCGGAACATTCGCGACCAGCCGCCTTAGCCCCGCGGACAGCTCGACGGCCGTGTCGGCCGCTTCGCCCTGGCGCTCAAGCGTGTCCTGCGCGGCTGCGTTCCATTCGATGACTTTCCGGTCGCGGTCCAGCACGAGATAGCCGCAGCCGATGCGGTCAAGCATGCCGGTTATGGATTCCAAACTGCGTCGCTGTGGTCCGCCAGGTTTGGCGTCCGGTCGATCCGACAGGTTTATCGGACGTGTGTGACGAACATCTTTGAGTACAATGTATTGGCTGGCCGCAACGGTCTCGTTGCGCCTCTCGATCAGTGTCATCGCTTCTACCCCAACCCTAGTTGCTACCGACCCAAGTAAATTGTGCGTAATTTACTTGATTTAAACCCTACATATCGACGAGGAACGCGCTCCCTTAGTTTGAAATTTCGACACAACTGGAGAGATCTGCGGAAGGCTGTTCCGCAGCGTTAGTTGAATATGCCTTCCTGAAGAGCCCTGCCGACCGTGATTCTACTCGCCGGCAAAGGCGTGGCAATCCGGCAGTGGTATTAGGCTGTCCCGGCGAGGCCTAGTCTCGACGAACTAGATAGAAGGTTGTAGTCTGGCGTATGGGCTCCTACCTGCGCTGGCTCAAATCGAACATGTCAAACACCCCGTTGGCTCATGTAGCTTCTCTACTGGTGCTTGCGGCGGCGGTAGTATTTGAGGCAATAAATACAATATATTTTGGCCAGGGCGTAACATTTATTGCGCTAATTCCCATAATTATTGTTATAGTTTATCTTGAGGGACGTTTGGTTGCCATCGCCGCAACGCTTCTCATGGCCGCCGCCGGTCTGTGGATGCGACGCGTCCTGAATGGCCAACTCTCCGCGGAAGACTGGACCGGCGCCATCTTCCTTTTGGTCTCGGGCGGCCTGGTCGCGTCCGTGTTCCACCGCTTGCGACAGGATTTGCAAGGCGCGCTCGAGGTTGCAGAAACGAGGCTCGCCGCCATCGACGCAGCCGAGAGCCGCTATCGTTGGGCGTTCGAGCGCGCGGCCTTGGGTTTTGCAAATGCCAATCGACGCGGCGAACTGTTGCAATCGAACAGGCGTCTTTTTGAGATGACCGGCTACGGAGAAAAGGAACTTGCCCGGCTGAAGCTGGAAGGGCTCGTTCTTCCCGAGGATCGAGATGCCGTGCGGGCCTTGTTGAAAGATCTGGACAATGGCGCCGCGTCGTCCGCGGCCGATATTCGCGTGTTGCGCAAGGACGGCAAGGCATTCTGGGCCCGTATGTCGCTGTCCTCGTCGCGGCCTGACGAGGCATCCACCGAGAGCGTGTTCGTGGTGGTCGACGATATTTCCGAGCGGCGAGCCGCGCGCGAGGCTCTTCGGGCTCAGAAGGAATGGCTCGATCTCGCTCTGTCGGCCGGACGCCTGGGCACGTGGCGAATAGATATCAAGGAGGGGACAGTCGCGGGCTCCGGCAAGTTCTGGGACATTCTTGGCCTGCCCTCCAAGCCCGTCCGCCCTCTGGAGGAACTCTCGGCCGTGATCCATCCGGCCGACTGGCCGAAATTGGCTGCCCCGGCAAAACCCTCATCGGCGGTGAACTACGACGTCGAGATTCGTGTCAGGCGGACGGATGGGCACGTACGCTGGGTTGCTCTGCGCGGACGGCAGGAAGAACATGGCGACCGCGCAGTGCGCATCGGGGTGGCGGCCGACCTGACCGAACGTCGGCAGACCACGCTTCTTCGCGCCGCCGTAAAGAAGCGCGAGCGCATCATGCTCGAAGACCGCCATCGGTTCAGCAATTTGTTCCCGGTGATCACGGCCCTGGTAAGGATGATCAATGTTCCCGAGAACGACGTTGCCAAATACAAGGAGATGCTGATCGATCGGATCAGAACGCTGGAAGCGACGCATCTCATCCTGTCTCGTCATACCAGCCTGTCGGGGATGCTCCACGATCTCGTGGCTCAGGAATTGCAGCCCTTCAAGGAGACACGGGACATATCGATCAGCGGCCCCTCACTCACGGTTCCAAGTGGCGTTGCCGAGAGCTTTGCGATGATCCTTCACGAACTGACGACAAACTCGGTGAAACACGGCGCGTTGCGTGACTCTCAAGGCAAGGTCGAGGTCAAGTGGCAATTCGCATCCGACGGCGCAGGCGACGATCTCATGTTCGATTGGGTGGAATCTGGACGTCGGAAGAACGCAAACGTCGTGCGCCACGGGTTCGGGTCCATGATAATCGGCGTGGACGGCACGCCGCTTGTCGGGCATTCCCCGAAATTGGAAATATCGGAATATGGGCTGCGATATTCGTTGCGGATATCGCGGAAGGAAATTGAATTGTAGCGCATGCTGCCCCGAACGACCCTGCTTCGGCGGCAACATCAACTCACATTTCTCGACAGCCAGCTTTGCAGCAAAACGGCTGCTTCAGTCCGGTTTCGCACCCCGAGCTCGCGCAGAATGGCGGCGGCGTGGATTTTCGTTGTCGCTTCGGCAATGTCCAGATTGCGGGCGATCTCCTTGTTCGAGTACCCTTCCGCCATCAGCTTGAGGACGTCCTTTTGCCTCGATGTCAGTCTGCCAAGATCGCTTGAGCCCACGCGCTGACGGATTGGATTTTTCGCCGAGGGCAGGGCGGCATACGATCTCTGGTCGGCAGACGTGCGAGACAAGAGTGATGGTACATAGATCCGCCCCGCAAGGATCTCATTCACCGCCAGCACGACTTCTTCGTCTTTCTGCGATTTGACGATGTAGCCGTGAAGCCCGATCGAAAGAGCGGTCAGGATTTCCGAGCGGGAATCGTCCCCGGAAACGATGGCAAAACGTGTGTCGGGATACGCAGAGAGAACGTCGCTGAGCACCTCCTGGTTAAACAGGCCAGGCATGTTCAGGTCGAGGATCGCGAGATCGATCGATGCCTGCTCCTCCAGAAGATTGACCACAGCATCGAAACACGCGGCCTCGAATATTTCGGCGCTTGGAATTCCAGCCATAAGTGCCAGCCGGAGGCCGCGCCGATACAAGCCGTGATCGTCGGCGATGACGATCCGATACATTGAACTACCCCAACGCGTTACCCGGTTCCCGACGGGAATATCCGCTGGAACCTCCCATTCCTTTGTGATGGTCGGAACCGCGGTGATCCCTGAAGTCGTGGCCTACCGCTGGTCATCGCATCACCGTGATGTTCGCAGCGTCCCAACCCACGCACATCACGAATGACTAATATAATACTAATTTTCGAAAACGCGTCGTTATTTTTTTTAACGCTGGCGTCCCGTGCCTGCCTGCCGAGCGACATCGAGTGCCCGTCGGGTGCGCAGGCCTGTTCCGGCACGTGGCGGATCACTGTTTTTTGATCGCAAGATTCGTTCGGCTTCATTGGTCTCATGGCCAGGTCCGGATGCTTGGGTCGGTCCTTGATCAAGCGGTTATCTAATACCGGAAACGCTTTGGATCGGTACCATTCGAATGCACGACGACAGCCGCCCCGGCTGTCACATACGCTTCAAATATGATGTTCGGATTGCCGCCGAGGGTCGAGCCGGATTGGACGGATGCCAGGTCCAGATGAGCTCGAACACGAAATGCCCGGACACAGCCAACTGCAAATCAGGGAGGATCGGATGAAAGCGGTGATTCAATGTGGCGGGATGGGTACACGCCTTCGGCCCTTCACGTCGGTCCTGCCGAAACCCTTGATGCCGATAGGGGCCAGGCCTGTTCTTGAGCTGCTTCTGAAGTGGCTGCGGCGCAACGGCATCGAAGAGGTCTATATCACGACCGGTTATCTCGGGCATCTGATCCGCAGCGTCTGCGGCGACGGATCGCAATGGAATCTGAAGATCAGGTACACGCAGGAAATGGAGCCATTGGGGACCATCGGGCCTCTCTCTCTGATCAGGGATGAACTGAACGACACATTTGTCGTGCTCAACGGCGATGTTCTCACCGACCTGAGCCTCAGCCGGTTCGTGGCCGCGCACCGCATGCACAAGGACCCGGTTACGATCGCCACGGCCTGCCGTCTCATCAAGATGGACTTCGGCGTCATCGACGAGATCGACAATGCCGTTCAGCTCTTCCGGGAAAAGCCGACGCTTTCCCATCTCGTCAGCATGGGAATTTACTGCATGAACCCGGATGTCCTGCGCTTCATTCCTTCCGGCATCCCATTCGGATTCGATGACCTGATGCTGCAGATGATGCAGGGCGGCACGACCGTGCACGTGTACAAGCATGACGGTCTCTGGCTCGACATCGGTCGCGTCGATGACTTCCAGAATGCGCAGGCGATTGCCTGGGAAGAGCAGTCGACCTCGATCGAGGTCGCGGCTGCGGCCGCATGAAAATCCGGATGTAGAGGCCGAACCCACCGTAAGGATTTTTAGGAGGTCAAGATGCTCTTGGTGAGCGCCCCGATCCTAGGCGTACCCGAGAAGGCAGCCCTGTCAAAGGTGATTGACAGCGGCTGGCTTACCATGGGGGAACAGGTGCGGGCATTCGAACTGGCCTTTGCCGACATGCATGGCGCGCGAGATTGCGTGGCAGTTGGTTCCTGCACCGCCGCACTTCATCTTATCCTGCATGCACTGGGGATAGGACCGGGCGACGAAGTACTGGTCCCGTCGCTGACCTTCGTGGCGACCGCGAATGCGGTGCTCTATGTTGGGGCTACCCCCGTCTTTGTCGATATCGAGTCAGTCGACGTACCGTTGATGTCGCTCGCGGAAGCCGAAGCGCGGTGCACACCACGCACAAAGGCGGTCATTCTCGTTCACTTCGCGGGCTATCTCGCCAATCGGGAACACTGGCAGCGGTTCGCCCGGCTTCGAGGGCTCCATATCATCGAGGACGCCGCGCATGCGCCCGGCCTGAGGGAGGTGGGAACGTTCGGCGCCGCGGCTGCCTTCAGCTTCTACGGCAACAAGAACATGACAACGGCGGAAGGGGGCGCGGTGATCGCCCGTGATCCCGATCTGCTCGACAAGATCCGCCAGGCCCGCGGCCACGGGATGACCAGTGGGACGCATCAGCGGCTGAACAGTCGTACCCCGCAATATGATGTCACGATGCTCGGGTTCAACTACCGCATGGACGAGATGCGGGCGGCGATTGGCCTGGTCCAGCTGCAAAACCTGCAGGAGTGGAACGAAATCAGGCGTATCCTGGCCGTCCTGTACCGGCGCCTCATCGCCGAACACTGCCCGGCCGTGACCATTCCCTTCAGCGAACCCCGCACGTCGGCTCACCACATAATGCCGGTTCTCCTGCCGCGCTACGCGAGGCGGCAGGAGGTTATCGACGAACTGCGGGAGCAGGGGATACAGACCACGATTCATTATCCGCCGGTGCACCAAATGACGTACTATCGCGAGCGTTTCCCCGGCGTTGCCTTGCCGCGCACAGAGGACTTTGCTCAGCGAGAGCTGACAATTCCTCTGCATCCCCAGATCACGTCGCCGGTCGCCGAAGCGGTTGTGGCTGCACTCGCAAGCGCACTCAAAGGCGGCGCCCAAACAGGAACTGCCGCATGAACGCGTTCGATGTTTCCCTTCAGCGGAGCTTCGTCTCAAGCCCCGCTCACGGCTTTGTAAGACGCTCGATCGATCTCGCGGTCGCGGGCGCCGCGACCATCATATTTGCACCGCTGATGCTTTTGATCGCCGGAGCGCTTCTGCTCGAAGGCGGTGGCTCGATCTTGTTCGCACAGACCCGCATGGGCGCTGGCGGCCGACCCTTCCGCATGTACAAATTTCGCAAGTTCGGTGTGAACTGCGATCCCCAAGGCCTCGCACTGACCGTCGTGGGCGACAGCCGCATGACGACGGTGGGCCGGTTCCTCGCGGCAACGAAGTTCGACGAGTTGCCGCAGCTGTGGAACGTCCTCAAAGGCGAGATGGCGATCGTCGGGCCGCGACCCGAGAGCATGGCTTTCGCCGATTGTTTCCGGGGCGGCCTCGAGGCCGTCCTGCAATTCAAGCCTGGCCTGCTGGGGCCAACCCAGGTGCTCTTCCGGCACGAGGCGCATTTCTTTCCCCGATCCACGGATCCGATCCTGTTCTATCGGGAGGTTATGTTCCCCGCCAAAGCCAGGCTCGACCTCTCCTACTATCCGCAGCGTACCATCGTCTCCGACATCGTGTGGATGGCGCGCGGCGTGCTGGCGGTTGTCGGCTGGGTTCCATCGCAGCCGATCGACGTATGAACCCCAAAAGGAAAGCGCTCCAGTCAGCCAAGGGAATGCGCAGTCATGAGCTACAACGGCAAGAAAGTTCTGGTGACGGGCGCGGATGGATTTATCGGTTCGCATCTCACTGAAGCGCTCGTCCGCAACGGCGCGGATGTCACGGCTCTGGCGCTCTACAATTCCTTCGACAGCCATGGATGGCTGGACGATTTGCCGGACAAGATCCGCAGCCAGCTGAAGCTTGTCCGCGGTGACGTGCGCGACTGCGCGTTCCTGAACCGGATCGTGCGTGGCCAGGCCGTCGTGTTTCACCTGGCCGCGCTCATTGCGATTCCATATTCCTATGCGGCTGCCCAGTCCTATGTCGAAACCAACATCCTGGGCACGGTGAACGTTCTTGAAGCCGCGCGTCAATGGGAGACGGAGCGGGTGGTGCATACCTCCACGAGCGAGGTCTATGGAACCGCCCAGACAATGCCCATCCGTGAAGCGCATCCGTTACAGGGACAGTCACCCTATTCGGCATCCAAGATCGGCGCAGACATGATGGCCGAGTCTTACGCCAGGTCGTTCGATGTTCCCGTGGTCATCATGCGGCCCTTCAACACTTATGGCCCGCGCCAGAGTGAGCGCGCGATCGTGCCGACCATCATCCGGCAGGCCCTCGATGCGAATTGCCCGGCGATCATGGTCGGCGATACAAGCCCGATCCGCGACCTGACCTTTGTCGAAGACACTGCGGCAGCGTTCCTGACCGCGGGCCTGGCCAGGCTCGAATTCGGCCAGGCCTACAATGCCGGCAGCCAACGCGCCGCGACCATCTCCGACGTGTTGGACCTTGTCCTGGAATTGAGCGGTTCCAAGAAACCGGTCCATCGTGACGAAAGGCGTCTGCGGCCGCAAAATTCGGAGGTTCGCGCCTTGCTCGCCGATTCCTCGCGCTTTGAAGGCGAGACCGGATGGCGGGCGCAGACCAGCCTTCGCGATGGCCTGGAGCGAACGATCGCGTGGTGGCGCGCGCGCCTTAGCGAAGGCCGGGTGCGGCGCGAAATGGGCTACATGACATGACCCTGCACCGCCGACACATGTTGGCACTGTTGTTGATAGCCGGTGCCATGTTCCCCAGTATCTATATGGCCGGCGGTCGCGAAAGCAGCGCATCGCAACCGTCGGCCACACTGGTGGCAAAAAACCTGCCGGGTTATCTGAGCGAAACGACGGATCCGTGGTCCGGTATGGTTCTCGTACGGATCACCGAGCCCGGAATTCTCGGCCTCGCGGGTGTCTGCGGGAAGAAATACTGCACCCACCGTTACTCGAGCGCACAGGCCTGGAATGCCGACCAGAGCCTTCTCCTGATCGTCAATGGTTGCGGTGGCATGTGCTTTCTCGACGGGCGCACCTACGTTCCATTGTTCCACCGCGACCGCTCGACCGAATGCGAATGGCATCCCAAAGATCCCGAGCTGATGATCTGCGTTGCTGGCCGGCAGATCTCGACCTGGGCGCCACGCACCGATCACGAAGACGTCGTGTTCACCTCGGCAGCCTACAGCAAGCTTCAGTTCGGGCCCAACAAAGGCAATCCGAGCCGCGACGGCAACCGCATTGCGGTGCGCGCAACGCGCAATGACGGCAAAGCGGTGGTGTTTGGCTACGACCTCAAGGAGCGGCGGAAATTCCCGGACATCGATCTTACCCAGCTTCCAGGAACCACCGGCTCTTGCTCGATCTCCCCGCTCGGGCTCAACATTGTGTGCACACAGGCTCTGTCGGACGACCATGAGCCGACCTTCATCTTCTCCATCGACGGCGTCTTGCGCCAGAAGTGGATGGAGCACCACCGGCCCGGTCACGGCGACATGACGGTCGATGCCGACGGCAGCGAAATCTCTGTCGGGATCAGCAAATCGGATCCCGACAAATATCAGGTGATCAAGCGCCGACTGGCCGATGGCAAGGTCACCGCGCTGATGAAATATGGCGAGGCCATGCATGCGTCGCTCAGGTCCCTGGACAGGCCCGGCTGGGTGTTTCTGAGCTATGGCGGCACGCCAGCCGAAGTATCGCAGCACCCGGATTGGGCGCCTTACGCGCAGCAGGTCATTGCGCTGCGTCTGGACGGCAGCGGAGAGGTCCGCCGTATCGTGGACACGCAGAACGCCCACTTCGACTACTGGAGCGAGACGCATGGCTCGCCGTCGCCAGACGGCTCACAGGTGGTCTGGTCGAGCAATTGGGGTGTGCCCGGTGGCCCGGTATACGATTTCGTTACCCGTGTCGGATGGCCTTTGGAGCCGGTGCAGAACCAGAAGGAGATTGTCGCAAATGGCCTTCGCTAAACGAACCGTTCTCGCTGCGATCGCCGCGATGTCCATGACATCGATGGCCGCCGCCGGCGAAGCCGAGCCCTATCAACTGTCACCGGGCGATACCGTCGAGATAGGGATAGCGCCAATCCCGGATCGGACCCAGCGTGCCGTGGTCCAGATGGACGGCAATATCGCTCTTCCCGAAGTCGGGATGGTCATGGTCGCAGGCCTGACGGCGTCTCAACTGCAGACGCGCATGCAAGCGCTTTTGCCGACCAAGATTTTTCACGCGCGCCTGGCCGATGGGCGGGGGCAGATGGTCGTCGTCAAGCCAGACGACGTGACCGCCATCATCGTGGACTACCGCCCGATCTACGTCACGGGCGACGTGCTCACCCCGGGACAACAGGCCTACCGTCCGCTCATGACGGTACGGCAGGCGCTTGCCGTCTCCGGCGGCTTCAGCCTCTTGCGGTCACGCGCAGGCCAGACCGGACCCGATCCGGTCGATCTCAGGCGCGATTACGAGACACTTTGGGGGGATTACACCAAAGACTATTTTCACGCTGCCCGTGTCCGCGCCGAACTTCAGGGGCAGGCGGATTTCGACAAGCAGACGCCGCAGGGGTCGCCCCTGTCGCCCAGCGTCGGAGCCTCGATCGCCCAGGCTGAAGCTGACGGGCTGAAGATTGCGCTGAGCGATTTCCAGCAGGAGCAGGCCTTTCTCGAGAAGGGCGAGAAAGATGCGGCTGATCAAATCGAGATTTTGCAGAAGCGCGAACAGGTCGAGGCCGAGAGCGTGAAGGCGGATCAGGAAGATTTGGCGAAGGTAACCAAGGCGTTTGACGCAGGCAATCTGACCAACACCCGGCTCGCCGATGTCAGGCGCGCCTTGCTTCTGTCGTCGAGCGGTGCACTGCAAACCACGGTCGAGCTCATGAGAGCGCGGCGCCAGCAGGAGGACTATGTCAGGCAGCACGAACGCAATGACAATCAAAAGAAGATTGCCTTGCTTACGGATCTGAAGGAAACCAACGCGCGGCTGGCCGATGTCACCGCCAGGCTCCACGCCGCCAGCGAGAAGCTGCAACCGACCGGGGCATCCACCCAGCCATTGCCGATTGCCGGCGAAACAATCCGGGCTCAGGTCACGATCGTCCGCAAGGTCGGCGATGAATGGCGCAAGCTGTCGGCTGACGAAGATACGGTCGTGATGCCTGGGGACACCGTCGAAGCCAGGTTCAGCAGCGATCTGCAAAGCGCGGCGATCGAATAGGCCGCTCAGTCGCAGTCCGAAAAAATGAATGGGGGGTGCTTACTGTTCGACCGGGCAGTCGAACAGAACCGCACGGGAGATACAGGTGAGGCTCAATTCCAGGCAAGGGATGAAGCCGGTGCCGCCGACGAACGCGGCTCAAATGGCTCAGTCCGCTTTCGACACGCCTTTGGCAGCGCGATTTTCGCAAGCCAAGCCGCGGAACGGTGAGCCTGGAATTTGGCGGGAACTGACGTCCAACCAGCAGATCCACACGCAGGGCGACCGGGTGTCGGACGACTACAGGGCCAGCCATTGCGCCCCGGGCTACGGCGCGCATTACAACAAAACGCATGAGTCCGGCTATTATGGCGCGCTTTGGGAGAAAATCGAAAAGCCTCTGATCATGGACGTTCTTCGCCCAATGGGCGGGGCCGGCCGAACCTGCCTCGATTTCGCATGCGGAACAGGCCGCATCGCCAACGTTGCAGCCGTGCTCTTCGGCGAGGTGGTCGGCGCCGACGTTTCCAAATCCATGCTCGACTGCGCGCAGGTTCCGCCCAATGTGAGACTGGTTCACATCGATATGACAACACAGCCCCTCGGCGAGACCTTCGACGTCACAACCGCGTTTCGCTTCTTCCTGAACGCAGAGGATCAGCTGAAGCGGGATGCGCTCAAGGCAATCAATGAGCATCTGAAGGATGGCGGGCGACTCGTGTGCAACGTTCACATGAATGCGACTTCGCCCATCGGCCTGGTTTGCCGGCTGCTCAATCGGTCGTTTAGACGCACAATTCGCCACACGCTAAGCGTAGCGAGGTTCAGCGAACTCCTGACCGCGTCGGGGTTTCTCGTCGAGGAGATGATACCTTACGGCTATCTGCCTCGGCCGGGAAACCTGTTGCCAGGGGTCTGTGAAGCGTTGATGGAACCCTTCGAGAAGGTGTCCAGGACCCTTCGCATTCCTGGACAACTGGCTCAACATTTCCTGGTTGTCGCGAAGAAGCGCTAGAGGGGATCGCTCACTCGAATGGCTCCGTGAAAACGGCCGCGGAGGCGTTTGCGCAAGGCGCGACTCACCCCCAAAGCGACGCCATGGCGTCGCTCTCACGGCCTGGAGCGTGACCGCCAGAACCTTCTTGTTATCCCCTGAAACGGCGGTTTTCCCCTGAATTAATGCGTCAGATTCGTGTTTCCCGGGCTGGCGTCACGATTTCGCTACATTTTGAACGAAGGCCAAGTACGTTAGTGGGGCGTAATATTAGAAGGTAAAGAGGGATACGCTCCTGAAAACCCAAAAATTGTCCGTGGCCAACGGGGCCAGCGAGCTTGCGCAACGATTTCTCACCGGAGGTCGCAAGCCATGAGCTCCAGAGGGATACGTTCGCCCGATCTGCGTGGCGCCATGCTGGGCGCGGTACCCGGGCTCGTAGGTGTCGGCGTCTTCTCGGCGGTCATAAACCTTCTCGCCCTGACCGGTTCCGTCTATATGCTGCAGGTCTACGACCGCGTTTTGCCTTCGCAGAGCGTTCCGACACTTGTCGGATTTACGATCGGAATGCTGGGCCTTTACGCGGTCTACGGATTGCTGGATTTCGTGCGCCTCCGCCTCCTGGTTCGAATAGGCAATCGTCTCCATAAGAATCTGCAGCAAAGGGTGTTTGGCCTCTCGCTGTCCTTGCCGCTTATCGGCGGGCAGGATGCGAACCGGATACAGCCGCTGCGTGATCTGGATCAGATCCGCGGCTTCCTTTCAGGGTTGGGGCCGACCGTCATCTTCGACGCGCCGTGGATACCGTTTTATCTGCTGATCATCTATCTTCTGCATCCCGCGCTCGGCCTGCTGGCAACAAGCGGTGCGATTGTTGTCGTGCTGCTCACGGTGATCGCGGAAGTCCTTGGCCGCGCATCCGCTGCGCGCGCGTCCGAGACACTGGTGTCGCAACGCAATCTTGCCGATTCCGGGCGCCGCAACGCGGAGGTTGTGCGCGCCATGGGCCTTTCCGGGCGGCTTGCCCGCCGCTGGAGCGACATCAATCACGCCTATCTCACGCACCAGGAACGGCTTTCCGACATTGTCGGTGCCACCGGCGCGCTCTCGAGGGCGCTGCGCATGGCCTTGCAGTCCTCTGTTCTGGGACTGGGCGCCTATCTTGTGATCGGCGGGGAAGCGTCTCCGGGCGTCATCATAGCATCCTCGATACTGCTGGGCCGCTCGTTGGCTCCGGTTGACGCCGCGCTCGCAAACTGGCGGGGCTTCGCGGCCTTCCGGCAAAGCTATTCCCAACTGGCAACGGCGCTGGCTGCCGTCGGGGGAAATGAGGAACCTATGGAACTGCCGCGCCCGCAGGCGATGCTTGCGGTCGAGGACTTGGCAATAGCGCCGCCGGGCCAGCAAAAACCGACAGTGGCCAATGTCAGCTTTAGCCTGTCCGGGGGCACGGGAATGGCCATTGTCGGCCCGAGCGGTTCTGGGAAAACGACACTTGTGCGCGCGCTGGTGGGAGTGTGGCAGCCAGCTCGCGGAAGGGTTCGGCTGGACGAAGCCTCGCTCGACCAATGGAACCCGGAAGAGCTTGGCGCCCATATCGGCTACCTGCCGCAGGACGTCGAACTGTTTGACGGGACGGTTGCCGACAACATTTCGCGATTTGGCGGCAAGGACGACGCCAAGGGTGTGCTGGCGGCTGCCAGGGCCGCCGGCGTCGACAAGATGATCATGCGGCTGCCGAACGGGTTTCAAACACGCGTAGGCGAGGGAGGAGCAGCCCTGTCGGCCGGACAGAGGCAACTCGTCGGGCTTGCCAGGGCACTTTATGGCGACCCGTTCCTGGTCGTCCTCGACGAGCCGAATTCAAACCTGGACGTCGACGGCGACGCCGCCCTGGCCGGCGCGATCCTGGGGGTGCGCCGACGTGGAGGCATCGTCATCATTGTTGCGCACCGTCCTTCTGCCCTCACCAATATCGACAAGGTGCTCGTCATGTCGAACGGGATGCTTCACTCCTTCGGCTCGCGCGAGGAGGTCCTGGCCAATGTGATCCGGCCCTTCCCTTCGCCTGCCGAACGGCCGGCGTCGGTTGTTCCGATGCAGAAAGGGGTGAGTGGCCATGCGTAAGGTGTTGAATCGTGTCTGACGTCACAATGGTTTCATATGCTCCGATCGACAACGGGAGCCGAAGGGCCGAGGCGGCCGAGGCGCGGGATGATATCAGGTCCAACCTGATCCTGGGCGCGGCGGTCACGGCCATGTTGGTTGTCGGCGGCGGGCTTTGGCTGGGTTTGACCAGGATCGCCGGCGCGGTGATAGCGCCTGCCACCGTGGTGGTCGAAAGCAACATAAAGAAGGTCCAGCATCTGACCGGCGGCACGATCGGCGGCATCTTCGCGCAAGATGGGGACCACGTGCGGGCTGGCGATGTGGTGGCCAGGCTGGACGACACGCTGACGCGGGCCAACCTGCAAATAGTCAGTGAGGATCTTGATCGTGCGACCGTCCGGCTTGCGCGGCTGGAGGCCGAGCGGCAAGGCCTGCCGGAAATGCAGCTTCCGTCCGACCTTCAAGCACGGATGGGCGACCCGGAACTGGCTGCACTGGTGAGGGGAGAGCGCACCCTCTTCGAAAGCCGCGCAACGGCGTTGACGGGGCAGAAGGCGCAGTTGCAAAGCCGCTCGAAGCAGCTCGAACGCCAGATCGATGGCCTCAAGGCGCAGCAGGCCGCGGAAGACCAGTCCGTGGTCCTGCTGGATGGAGATCTTGGCGATGTCCAGGCGCTTTATACAAAGAAGTTGGTGTCCAAGGAGCGACTGAGTAACATCAGACTGGATGCCACCAGAGCGCACGGAGAATCAGGACGCCTCGCGGCGGCGGTCGCTGAGGCACAGGCCCGGGTCAGCGAGACCGAACTGCAAATTCTTCAGCTGGATGAGCAAAGGCGCAGCGAAGTCACGAGCGAACTTCGTGAAACGGAAGCCAAGCAGACCGAACTCAGCGAGCGCAAGGTCGTGGCTCAAGACGAACTGACCAAAACCAACATCCGCGCTCCGCAATCCGGAACGGTGCAGGAATCGGCTATCCATACAATCGGCGGTGTAATCGCTCCGGGAGAGGTGATCATGATGATTGTCCCCGACACCGACAACCTCGTCGTCGACGCGCTGATCCCTCCGTCGCGCATAGATGACGTTCGTCCAGGTCAGCGCGTCTCGATCCGGTTTCCGGCTTTCGATGCCGGCACCACGCCTGCTTGCCAGGGGTCGGTCAAGCGCATCTCGGCGGATCTGATCAAGGACCAGCAAAAACAGCTTTCGTATTTCTCGGCGCGCATCAACGTCGAGAACAAGGCGGCCTGCCTGACCGATGCCAAGGTGCTCAAACCCGGCATGCCGGCGGAGGTTCACATAAGCACGGACGAACGCAGCGTCTGGTCTTATCTGCTGAAGCCTCTCACGGATCAGATGTCCAGGGCTTTCCGCCAATGACGTGACGAACGGTTGGAAGCAAGCCGCAAATACGACCGGCTGGCTCGTCCTCCTACGACGCGGTGAGCGCCCTCCGACGAACGCGGCGAGCCGTACGCGCGGTTCGCTCCGCCGTCACCTGTAGCTTGGCCACATCATTCTTATGCGGCAAGGCGTTCGTGGCGCCATGGAGCCTCTCGTAGGGCAGCAATTCCCGGATCCGGGCGTTGACTGACGCAATTTCGGCCCGCAGATCTTCGCATTCCTGCCGGCGGATATCGAGCTGTATCTGATCGGAGGCCCGCTGCAGCGAAAGCTGTGAGAAATTGGCGGTTATCTTCGAAAGGTTCAGCTTGTCGGTTTCGGCCTCCTTGGTGAGTGCCGCCAACCTTTCGTCCGCCACCTGTTTTTCAGCCACGGCGTCGCTCCATTGAAGCTTGAGCCTGGCGATCTCGGCCGAGGCCTCGCTGTTTGCGTTCGATGCGTGCTCCAGTCGCGAATTGAGGTTCTGAATTTCGGAACGCAATCCTCGTATCTCGGCACGGCTGCGTTCGAGCTCGGCGGCTTTGTCCGCCTCCATGATCCTGGCGGTTTCCGTCAATTCCGACAGTTTCGCCTGGGTGGCCTCGAGCGCGGTGTGGAGCCGTGTCGCTTCCTTTTCGCTCTTGCCGAGCGCACCAAGCATTTCGGAATTTCGCGCGGCTTCGTTGGCATGGAGCGTGGAGAAGGCGTCCAGTCTGTGCCGCGCCTCGTCCTCCCGTTTCAGCGCCTTTTCCAGGTCGATCGACAGGCTGACATTCTTTTCACGCAGCTGCCTGTTCTCGCGCGCGCGCCTGTCGGCCTCGACGGTTGCGGCGGCAAGCGTGTTTGTGAGGTCTCCGAATTCCGCTTCGTTTTTTGCGTTGGTGTTCGCAGCCTCCACGAGTTCCAGCCTTGCCGCGGCCAAGGCGCTACGAAGCGCCTCGCCGTCCTGAACCAGGCTTGCCTCGCGCTGCTGCAAGGCCTCCACCATGCTTTCACGCTCATACTGCTTCCGGCTCAGATCATTGAGCTTGTCCGACAGGCTCTTTTGCTCCGCCGTCAGGTTTAGATTCGCCAGCTCCAGTTCGTTGGCGCGGAGAATGTCGGCATGAAGGATGTGAAAGAATTCAAAGGTCAGCTGATGTGTGCTCGCGATCTCGGACAGCTTCGCGCTGATCTCCTCGAAATGGGGCTTCGCATCGCGAAACAGCCCGTCAAAGGAACTCAAGGCAGCCATGCGGCTCTGCGTATGAGAGGTCAGCCGTCGCACGGGTTCGGGAGTGCGGGCGTCGTCGGTGCCCGCATCGTCCTCGGCTTGCGCACCGTGGTCCTGTTCGCTGTTGTCGTCTGGGATTGGCGGCTCGTCCGCGACATCGTCCATTGCCAGCGCTGACAGGTCCTCCAGACCAAGGCACTCGTCGACGGCATTAGCCAAGTCAGCTTCGAGATCCTCGAATGACCTCTCCACATTGTTGTCGGCACGTCTGATCAGATCCCGGAACTTCATGCCCTGCATCCCCTTTCCGCATGCCTGGACCCAGAAAGGCGCGGACTGAGCTTCCTTCTGTATCGAGAGATCGGATCCGCGTCTTCGTGCAATCAAACGATGCCAGTTGATGGCAATTCAGTGCTTAAGCGGTAGCAAGTCGTCTGTTTGGCGGTCGCCGGTCACCGAGGATGGCTTTTGCGTTGGATGGTCCCTCTCGTGTTCATATTGACGTCTTTTGCTGCGTGGACCCCAGCGCCGCTCGCTTGTCGGCACGCGAGGCAGTCAGGAGCGCTTTCGCGTGCAAGCCTCAGACAGATCAAGCGGCCCGACAGCCTCTTGTAGGGGGGCATCAGGCGGCCGGGCCTAACCGGCTGTTGGGTGTGTTTTGGTTTGCCGGCTGCCTCAACATGCGCCCGGGCCGACGCAAGCGCATCATTCGAACGAACTGTTCGTCGGGGGCTTCACGCGGCTAACGACGCAGACTCGCCAGCGCCGGACGCACGCTCTCCAGGATCACTTCGCAAGCACGACGAATGACGGCAACGCCGATGGTCTTTCATCTCGTCGAAGGGACGATCGACAAGAGCGCAGTCACTTATCAACGCCTGCGGGATCGCCTGCGGCAGCTCACCGGTTGTTATTATGCCGCGGTCTGCATGGCCGCTCTCAGCAGCATGCCATAGAGGTCGCGCGGCTCGTCCGGATCGGCCAGCAGATCGAGCTCCTCGTAGAGGCCCGTAGCCTGCAGCTGATCGCGCACATAACGCAGCGCCGAAAAGTCCTCGATGGCGAAGCCGACGGAATCGAACAGCGTGATCTGTTTGGCGTCCCGGCGGCCTGGCGTCTTGCCGGCAATCACTTGCCAAAGCTCGGTCACCGGATGGTCGGCATCCAATTGCTGGATCTCGCCCTCGATGCGTGTCTGGGGAGGGAACTCGACGAAAATGTCGGAGCGCAGCAGGATGTCCCTGTGCAGTTCGGTCTTGCCGGGGCAATCGCCGCCGACGGCGTTGATGTGGACGCCGGCGCCGACCATGTTGTCGGTGAGAATGGTGGCGCATTGCTTGTCTGCGGTGACGGTCGTGATGATCCCGGCCCCTTCGACCGCTTCCTGCCCGGTTTCGCAGATGGTGATGTCGAATCCCATGCCGGCCAGGTTCTTGGCGCATTTTTGCGAAGCAGACCGATCGATATCATAGAGTCTGAGCCGGTCGACGCCGGTCAGTGCTTTGAACGCGATCGCCTGGAATTCCGACTGCGCGCCGTTGCCGATAATGGCCATGGTGCGCGCTCCGCGCGGCGCCAGGTACTTGGCCGCGACGGCCGATGTGGCGGCGGTGCGCAGCGCGGTCAGGATCGTCATTTCGGTGAGCAGCATCGGATAGCCGCTGCCGACATCGGCAAGCACGCCGAAGGCGGTGACCGTCTGCAGACCCTGGCGCATGTTCTTGGGATGGCCGTTGACATATTTGAAGCCGTAGAGCCGCCCGTCGCTCGTCGGCATCAGCTCGATGACGCCGTCATGGCTGTGCGAGGCGATGCGAGGCGTCTTGTCGAAAAGCTCCCAGCGCTGGAAATCTTCCTCGATGTAGCCGGCGAGCTCCGTCAGGAAGCGCTCGACGCCGATGGTGATGACCAGCTTCATCATGCGGTCGACGCTGACGAAGGGGACGATGTTCAGTTTTGCCGTGGTCATGGTCAAAAGCTCCCGGAATGGCTGCGGGTCGGGCGGTCCATGATGCGGCGGCCCATCAGGCTCGCCGTCAGGTCGACCATAAGCGTCGCGGTCCGGCCACGCTCGTCGAGAAAAGGATTCAGCTCGACCAGGTCGAGGCTGGAGACGAGGCCGCTGTCGGACAGCATCTCCATCACCAGATGCGCCTCGCGGAACGTCGCACCGCCGGGAACCGTGGTGCCGACAGCCGGTGCAATCGACGGGTCGAGAAAGTCGACGTCGAGACTGACATGCAGCAGCCCATTCTCATCAGACACGCGCGCCAGGAAGGCGCGCAGCAGCGGCGCGATGCCATGCTCGTCGATGGCGCGCATGTCGTGCACGGTCACGCCCGCCTGGTTGAGCGCGCTGCGCTCGGCCGGGTCGACGCTGCGCAGACCCATGGTGCAGATACGCTTGGGGTCGACCGCCGCCGGCAGGTCCGGAAAGTAGCCATGGAAACCGGGCTGGCCGCTGGCATAGGCGAGCGGAACGCCGTGCAGATTGCCGCTGGCGGTGGTGTCCAGCGTGTGGAAGTCCGGATGCGCGTCGAGCCACAGCACGAACAGTGGACGCCCGGCCTCAGCGGCGCGGCGGGCGAGACCCGACACGGTACCGGCCGAGATCGAATGGTCGCCGCCGAGAAAGATCGGCATGGCGTCCTCGCTCGCCGCATAGGCGGCCGCTGCGATGGCTGATGTCCAGGCCGATATTTCGGGCAAGGCCTTCAGGGCGAGGTTGCCATGCACGACGCGTTTCACCGGCATGGCCTGGACGGCGCCCATATCCTCGACGACATGGCCGAGGCCGGACAGCACCTCGGCAAGCCCTGCCGTCCTCAGCGCACTCGGCCCCATTTCGCAGCCCATTCTGCCAGCGCCGTCCTGCACCGGCGCCCCGACGATCTTGCAACGCATTGTCTTTCCCGCGGCCAAAGTTCGAATGGGCGACAGCAGACCATGGCGAGCCGGCAATATGAACAGGTAGAATTGGCAATCCGCGAAGCATCATCTATCATAATGGCGGAAGAATTTATCAAAATGGTAATCCCGATGGATGCATTGGACGAACGGCTCGTCACCTTGCTGCGGCATGACGCCCGGCGCAGCGTATCCGACCTCGCCGTCGATCTCGGCGTCTCGCGCGCCACGGTGCGGGCACGCATGGAGCGGCTGGAACGTTCGGGCGACATCATCGGCTACACGGTGGTCCTGCGCGCCGACGCCGTCGATCAGCGCATCCGCGGCATCATGCTCATCGAGATCGAGGGCCACGCCGCCGACCGCGTGGTCCGGGCACTGGGCGGCTTCCCGGAAGTCTCGACCATCCATACCACCAATGGCCGGTGGGATCTGGTGGTCGAACTCGGGACGGCCTCGTTGACCGATTTCGATGCCGTGCTGCGGCGCATCCGATTGATCGCCGGAATCACGGGCAGCGAAACGAGCCTGCTCCTCGCCACGCCGCGCACGACGCGAGCACGACTGACGTAGGCACGTTCAATGACGTTCGGATGCCGAGGACGCGCAGGAGTGCTTGAGCGCGCGTCGACGCGATGAACGAGGGACGACGCGACTTCTGAGATCAATGGCGAGCGTCAGCCGAGAAGCTCGGCGGCGACTTCGAGCGTGTTTCGAAGTGACGTCTCGAGATGATTCTCCATCGCCCGCGCGGCGGCCTCGGCATCGTGGAGCTTCAGCGCGTCGAGAATGGCCTGGTGCTGCTCGATCGTCTGTTCGCCATAGCCGGGCTTGGGAATGGCGAGATAGCGGCCGCGGTCCATCTGCGCCTTGGAGATGTCGACCGCCCGCCAGATCATCGGCAGGCCGCAGATCTCGGCAATGGTGCGATGGAAGACGTCGTCGAGCTGGATCGCGGTGGCAAACCTTCCGCGCGCTATGGCGAGCTTGTGCGCCGCCATATTGTCCTCCAGCAGTTCGGCGGACGCCGGGGTCAACTTGGCGGCGGCGCGCCTGGCGCTTTCCATCTCCAGCGCCCTGCGGATGACATAGGCTTCTTCCAGGTCGGCGCGGCTGATCGGCGCGACATAGGTGCCGGTCTGAGCCAGGATTTTCACCAGGCCTTCATCGCTGATGCGCTTGACCGCTTCTCGCACCGGCGTGCGCGAGACTCCGAGCGCTTCGGCGATGGCCACTTCGTTGATGACTTCACCCGGCTTCATCTGTCCGACGACGATCAGATTGCGGATCTTGTGATAGATCTGATCGCGCAGCGGCAGCGCCCGATTTAGCGTCGAAGGATCCAGGTCCATGTCAAATCCATATCTTCGTTCGCCTGAGATCACCAAATTATATTAGCAAGGTCAGCGCAAGCCTCTCACCTTGGTCAGGATATCTTCCGTCAGCGCCGAGACGAGTGCCTTGTCGGCGCCCTTGCTGGGGATCAGGACGAATTCCACATCCTCCAACGGCGGCAGGCGCCCCGATGGGATCTCTTTCAAACCCGAGGGCGACATGCTTTGCGGTTGCACCAGAACCCCCATGCCGGCGCGGGCGGCGGCTGTCAGCCCGCTCAGGCTGCCGCATGTGCAGACAATGCGCCACGGCATGCGGTGCCGTTCGAGCACTTCCAGCGCAATGCTGCGCGTGACGCTGGGCGCCGGGAAGGCAATCAACGGCAAGGCCGCGAGCGACAGGACGTGTTCCGGATCGCGGGCGAGCCAGACAAGCGGCTCGCGATAGACGAACCGGCCACAGCTGTCGCCCAGCCGGCGCTTTGCCAGAACGAGATCGAGCTCGCCATTGTCCTGCATCTGGTAGAGCACGCCGCTCAACGCGACGGTCAGTTCAAGATCGACGGATGGGTGAGACCGGACGAAATCCTCCAGCACCAGCGGGAGCCGGCTCGTCACCAGGTCCTCGGATACGCCGAGCCTCAAGGTGCCCCGCAGCCGCTGCGCGGTGAACAACGCCTGCACTTGCCCCTCTATGGACAACAGGGTCCGGGCATGGCCGAGCAGGGCTTCGCCGTCCGGCGTCAGCATCACCTTGTGCGTATCACGGGCAAGCAACTGCCTGCCAAGCGCGGCCTCAAGCTTGCTGATGTGCTGGCTGACGGTGGATTGCCCGAGCCCCAGCCTCTCGGCCGCGAAGGTAAAGCTTCCCATCTGCTGGACGGTGACGAAGCTGCGCAGTTGGACCAGGTCGAGCATTGATATCTCAGATACCGATAACTGTTATTCCTTGTATCCTGTTTCGCAATGCGCGAGAAGACGGCGCCGCCGTTCTGGAGCAAACATGTCATGCGCCGCTTTCTGCCGGACACCTTTCTGATCCTCCTGTTGTGCACAGTCGCGCTTGCGTCGGTGGCGCCCGCGACTGGGACATTCGCGGGATGGTTCGCGATCGCGACCAATCTTGCCGTGGCGCTGCTGTTCTTCCTGCATGGCGCGAGGCTCTCGCGCGATGTCGTCGTCGCCGGCCTGATGCATTGGCGCCTGCACCTGGTGATCCTTTTGACGACCTTTGGCCTGTTCCCGCTGCTGGGTTTTGCGCTTGGCTATCTGCCTGCTTCGATCCTGCCCAAGCCGCTCTATCTCGGCATTCTGTTTCTCTGTGTCCTGCCGTCGACGGTGCAGTCCTCGATCGCGTTCACCTCGATCGCCGGCGGAAATGTCCCCGCGGCCATCTGCTCGGCTTCCGCCTCCAACATCTTCGGCATGTTCCTGACGCCCCTGCTCGTCGGCCTGCTCTTCTCCATCGGTGGTCACGGCGGATTTTCGTGGGATGCGGTGAGCCAGATCCTGGTGCAGCTGCTCCTGCCCTTTGCGCTCGGACAGTTGCTGGAACCGCGGATCGGCAACTGGATACGCGCCCGCAAGACACTGCTGATGCCTGTCGATCGCGGCTCGATCCTGATGGTCGTCTATCTGGCCTTCAGCACGGCGGTCGCCGAGGGGCTTTGGCAAATGTTCTCGCTGCGCGACATTGCCGTGGTCGTCGTCGCCGACATGGTGCTCCTCGGCCTGGTGCTTCTGTTGACGACCTATGGCAGCCGGCTTCTCGGCTTCGACAGGGCCGACCAGATCACGATCACCTTCTGCGGTTCGAAGAAGAGCCTGGCAAGCGGCGTGCCGATGGCCAACGTCATCTTCGCCGGCCAGGGCGTCGGCGCGATCGTTCTGCCGCTGATGCTCTTCCACCAGATACAGCTCATGGTCTGCGCCATGATCGCCCAGAAATATGCCAGTGCGGCGCGCCGGTCTTCCGTACCGCAAGCCGAGCCGGCGGCTTCGGTGGTTTAGTGCCGTCGGGCGAAAGTCTCGGCGATCGCGAGGACCGCGGCGTGAATCGGTCCCGCGGTGAGCCTGGGCATGATCGACGCGTCCACGACAAAGACATTGTCGAGCGCCTTCAGCCGTAGATTTGCATCGACGACGGCGTCCGGGTCCTTGCCCATCCTGCATGTACCGCAGGGATGATGGTGCGTGATGACCGACCGCGCGATGAAGTCGTCGATCTCGGCCGCACTGTTCAGGCTGCCTGGCAGGAGTTCGCGCTCGCGCCAGCCTGCGAGTTCCTCTCCATGCCCGATTGTCCGTGCCGCCTCAAGCGCTTGGCGAAACAACTCGCGGTCGCGGCCGGTTTGCAGGTATCCCGGATCGATGATCAATCGATCGCCGAGCTCAGGCCCGCTTATGCGCACGCTGCCGCGGCTCGTCGGATGGGTGATGCCGAACAGCAGCGAGTATGCCGTGCCGGCGGCGGGCGCCCGAAAGCATTCCGACACGATCGGCGCGACACCGCAGCCAACGACTATTTCAGGCTGCCCGGCAGCGGTGAAGCTGTCAGCCCGCATATAGGCCATCGATTCCGAATGCTGGAGGCGCGATGGCGGCACCGGCTTGCGGGCCGCGTAGAGGTTGCCGGCGCCAAGCAGGTGGTCCTGCAGGTTCCGACCGATATCAGGCATATCGATCAGGCAGCCGACGCCTGCCGCATCGAGCACATCGCGCGGACCGATGCCCGAACGCATCAGCAAGGCCGGACTTTCCAGCGCTCCGGCGCAAAGGACGACTCGATCCGCCAAGATCTCGACCGATCCCTGTCGCCCGACGACCTCGAGGCTGCGGACCTGATTGCCCTCCAGCTTGAGCCGCCACACCCGGGAGCCCGTAAGGATGGTCAGGTTCTTGCGGCCGCGAACCGCCTCTGTGAGCCAGGCGTCCGCCACTGTGACCCGCCGCCCGTCGCGAATATTCAAGGAGTTCGGGGTGACGCCGATCATCTCTCCGCTGTTGTGGCCCTCAAGGCGAGGCAGGCCCAACGATGCGCCGGCCTCGATGAAGGCACGGGCAAGCGGACTGACTTCGTCCACCGGTAAATGGACAGGCAGCGGCCCGCCTTTGCCATGAATGCCGTCGCCACCAAGCGGGTGGTCTTCGATAGACTGGAAAACCGGCAGCAGTTCATCCCAGCTCCATCGGCGATCCCCGGTCGCATCGACCCAGGCCTGGAAGTCGGCAGGATGCCCGCGCATATAACCCATCGCGTGCAGGCAGCTCGAGCCGCCGATCAACCGCCCGCGCGCCCAATGATGCACCCGGCCTGCGGTGCCGGCCTGCGGCTCCGTGCGATAGTCCCAATCGTAGCTGCGGCCCTGAAGCGCCGGCCATTCGGCGGGGTTCCAGATGTCGGGATCCGTCGCCTCTTCGCCTGCCTCGATCAGCAGAACGCGACTGTCCGGATCTTCACTCAGTCGCGCGGCAAGCAACGATCCGGCTGACCCGCCGCCGACGATGACGATATCGCAATTCGGTCTACGCTCGACATCGGCCCTGGTCATCATCACTCCATCTGCCATTTGCCGGCTTCGATGGCCGGCATGTCTGACACCGACATGAAGAAAGCCGCGCACCGATCTGCGTTCGGCCGATCCGAAAACGTCATGAAGGACGTCGAGTCTTCAGACGGAACAACAGTCGATCGAAGAACTCAAATCCCGTGGTCCATGGATATCTTCGCGGCCGCTTTCGCCCTCAGGACGTGATGCTTCGAGGCTTTGCGGGCGGCCTTCTCGTCGCCGGCGGCGATGGATTCGAAGATCTCCCTCATCTCCGCCAGGCTGCTTTGCGCTCTACCCTCCAGGGACATCGACCGTCCTCGAAAGAAGCTGATCCTGGCCACCAGACCGCGATGGACTTCCTCCAGGATCGGATTGCCGCAGTTCGCCAGTATGATCGAATAGAAGTCCGCGGCGGTCATGACCTGCGCCAGGCTGTCATTGCTCGATGCGGCCTCTTCGAACGCCGAAAGGGATTTCTCGAGTTCACGCAACTGTTCCGGCGAAATCCTCAGCGCGCATCGTCCCGCCGCCTCGACTTCCAACAGCTCTCGAACCTCGTAGATGGCGGTTGCCACCTCCCAGGAAAGCGCCGGTATCGACGGCCCGCGGTTGGGCACGATCTCGATCAGGCGCTCGGCCTCAAGACTGCGCAAAGCCTCCCGCAGCGAGGGGCGGCTGATGCCGAGTTGTGTGCACAGTTGACTTTCGATGAGGCGGCTTCCCGGCTGAAACAAACCGGAGAAGATCGCCAGCCGTAACTTGTCGACGGTCTCCCGTTGCACGGTCCGTGGCGAAATTCGCAAATTCAAATCTGGGGGCATAGGTAACGTCTCATGGCCTTTGAGTCGCAAAACTGAAGCAGCATACGCCACGCCATGGAAATTTGACAGCAGGATAGACAGATTGTCAAATCCGAAGATTGCAAGAATGTCAGACAATCTGCTTGACGAGGCCACGGTCTGTATGATCCTTTTGCTGGAGACGGGCAGCGGAGGAGAGGATCATGGACATGGCGGCAGAGGGTGCTTCCGACCACTTCATCTCGCGACGCGTCGACATCGGCCGCATCGCCTTGAACGTGCGCCAGAGGGGCAGCGGCCCGTTGATGCTGTTCTTCCACGGCATCACCTCCAACTCCGCCGTCTTCGAGCCGTTGATGGCTCGGCTCTCGGACCGGTTCACGACGATAGCGGTTGACCAGAGGGGGCATGGCCTCAGCGACAAGCCGGAAACCGGCTACGAGGCGAATGACTATGCCGACGACATCGCCGGCCTGATACGCACGCTCGATCGAGGCCGTGCCATCCTCGTCGGGCATTCGCTTGGTGCTCGAAATTCCGTCACGGCCGCAGCGAAATACCCGGATCTGGTGCGCTCGGTCGTCGCAATCGACTTTACGCCTTATATCGAGACCGAAGCGTTGGACGCGCTGGAAGCGCGCGTGAACGCGGGGAGCCAGCTTTTCGAGGATGTCGGGGCTGTCGAGGCATACCTCGCCGGCCGCTATCCGAACATTCCCGCCGACGCCATCAGGATCAGAGCTGAAAGCGGCTATCAGCCGGTCGACGGCGGATTGCGTCCATTGGCCTCGCCCGCGGCGATGGCGCAGACCGCCAGGGGCCTGCGAGCGGACCTGGTGCCGGCCTACCGCGACGTGACGAAGCCCGTCCTCATCGTTCGCGGCGAGTCGAGCAAATTGGTTTCGGCGGCGGCGCTGGCCAAGACAAGCCAGCTGCGGCCCGATCTGCCTGTCGTCGTCATCCCGGGCGCCGACCACTACGTCAACGAGGTCTCTCCCGAGATCACGCTGAAAGCCATCACCAACTTTATAGACGCCTGACGGCCAGACGCGCCGTCTTCTTGTACGCAGCATCAGGATAGAAAATGGCCAATGTAAACAAGACTCCGGGCAAGACGCGACGTGCCGAGGTTGCCGGCGGCGGCTTTGCCGGCCTGACCGCCGCCATCGCTCTCAAGCAGAATGGCTGGGATGTCAGGCTGCACGAAAAGAGCTCGGAACTGCGGGCGTTCGGCGCGGGCATCTATCTCTGGCACAATGGCCTTCGCGTGCTCGAAGGGCTGGGCGCCCTGGACGATGTTCTCCAGGGTTCGCACACGCCTCCGACCTATGAGACCTGGATGCACAACAAGTCGGTTTCCAAGGAGACGTTCAACGGTCTCCCCTGGCGCATCATGACCCGCAGCCACCTGCACGATGCCCTGGTCAACCGTGCCCGTGCGCTTGGCGTCGACATAAGCGTCAATTCCGAGGCCGTCGCCGCCGATCCGGAAGGGCGCCTGACGCTTCAGACCGGAGAGGTTCTCGAAGCCGACCTGATCGTCGGCGCCGATGGCGTCGGCTCCAAGGTCAGGGATTCCATCGGCTTCAAACAGGATCGCTGGGTTTCGAAAGATGGTCTTATCCGGCTGATCGTCCCGCGCATGAAGAAAGAGCTTGGTCATGGCGAGTGGGACAACACCATCGACATGTGGAACTTCTGGCCGCGCGTCCAGCGCATTCTCTATTCGCCCTGCAATGAGAACGAGCTCTATCTCGGCCTGATGGCTCCGGCCGCCGATCCGCGCGGATCGAGCGTGCCGATCGATCTCGAAGTCTGGGTCGAGATGTTTCCTTTCCTGGAGCCATGCCTGATCGAGGCGGCCAAGCTGAAAACCGCCCGGTACGACAAGTACGAAACAACCAAGCTCGATAGCTGGACAAGAGGCAAGGTCGCCCTCGTTGGAGACGCCGCGCATGCCATGTGCCCGGCTCTTGCCCAGGGTGCCGGTTGTGCGATGGTCAACGCCTTCAGCCTGTCGCAGGACCTGGAAGAGGGTTCTTCGGTCGAGGATGCGCTCGTCGCGTGGGAGACGCGCATCCGCCCGATCACCGATCGCTGCCAGGCCCTGTCCGGCGACTACGCGGCAAACCGCTCGCTCTCGAAGGGAAACATGTTCACGCCGGCAGCACTGGAAGCCGCCCGCTACGACCCGCTGCGCCGTGTGTTCTCATGGCCGCAGTAGCGTCGGGCAAACCGGCCAACGAATTAATCGGTGCGTGCGGAAACAGCGCGCGCCTTTCAGGAGATAAAGATGAATTATTCCAGTGAAGTCGAAAGAGACTATGATGTCAGGGGATGGTACGCCTGCGTCCAGGAAAGCCGGCATGACGGCGGCACGCCTGGCGAAACCCTTGTCAAAGTCGCGACTGGCGTTGTCATACGCAATCCCTTCGCCGGAAAGTTCGTCGCCGAACTGTCTGATCTGACCAATCCGAGCGCAGCGATCGGTCATGCGCTCGGCGAGAGAGCCGTGGCGCTGCTCGGCAACAGGCCGGTCGAAAGCTACGGCAAGGGCGGTATCGCGGGTACGTCAGGCGAACAGGAGCATGTCGTCGCCTGCATAACCACTGTGTTCGGCGATCCGCTGCGCCAGCAGGTGGGCGGTGGCAAGGCCTGGATTTCGTCGGTCAGCAAGGTCGCTGTCGCCGGCACGACCATCGACATCCCGCTTGCCCACAAGGACGAGCTCTACATCCGTTCCCACTATGACGCCGTCACCTTTTCCGTGCCGGATGCCCCGCGCCCGGACGAGCTTCTAATCTGCGTCGCCGTCGCATCGGGTCCGCGCGTGCACCAGCGCGTCGGCGGCAAATCCGTCGCCGACCTCAAGGCCGGCGTCTAGCTCGATCGAATTGCTGAAAGGACGAAAATTTCATGCCTTTGAACATCAAGGACCTCAAGATCACGTCGGCGGATTTCAAGCCGCTCGGGAAACTGCGCGACGAACATGCCGGCGACAAGGGCAACGTATTGCCCAGGCTTACCGTCAGCGGCGTCCCGGCAGGGACGAAGGAACTCGCGATCATCTGCCACGATCCGGACGCGCCGCTCGCCAACGGCTTCACCCATTGGGTGGTCTACGGCATCGATCCCTCGACGACGGATCTTTCGGACGCGCAGGAAAAGTTCCGCGTCGGCCCCAACGGCGCCGGCGGCAAGCAATATTACGGACCCCAGCCGCCCGCTGGCCATGGAGAACATCACTACTATTTCTGGGTCTATGCCCTGGACACGAAGGTCGAAGGGACGCCCACCCGGGAGGAGTTCCTGCAGAAATATGCCGGCAACATCATCGAGCAGAATCGGATCGTCGGCATCTACGAAAACAAGTGAAATCCGCGGCCCTGGCGACCGATAACAACAACAAGAATGGTCGCCATCGCCGCAATGGGAGAATTTGGAAATGACAGACAACAGCCCGTTACACCAGAAGGTTTTCGAGGAGCTGGTTACAGCGACGAAGATACTTCTGAACGAAGGCATCCTGGATACGTTCGGGCACATCAGTGCCCGTGATCCCGAGGATCCCGCAAGCTTCTTCCTGGCGCAGAAGCTTGCTCCAAGCCTGATAACGGCCGGTGACATGCAGCGTTTCAACCTCGACGGCGAAACGTCGGACAACCGGCCGTCCTATCTGGAGCGCTATATCCACAGCGAGATCTACAGGGCGCGGCCCGACGTCCAGTGCGTGCTCCACACCCATTCCCCTGCCGTGCTGCCCTATTGCTTCGTCGACACGCCGCTTCGGCCGGTCACCCATATGGGAGCTTTCATGGGCGAGTCGGTTCCAGTCTATGAGATCCGCGACAAGCACGGCGACGAGACGGATCTCTTCGGCGGTGGCCATGATGTCTGCGCGGATATCGCCGAAAGCCTCGGCGACAGCACCGTGGTCCTCATGGCCCGTCATGGCGTCGTCAATGTCGGCAACTCCGTGCGCGAGGTCGTCTTCCGAGCCTTCTATCTCGAGCAGGAAGCGAAGGCGCTTACGGCCGGCCTGCAGATCGGCAAGATCAAGTATCTGTCGCCAGGCGAGGTCAAGACGGCGGGAAAGCTCGTCGGCGCTCAGATCGACCGGGGGTGGAACCACTGGTCGCAGCGTCTGAGAGAGGCTGGCCTGATCTAGAGCCGGTCGCCTTGTGGAATACCTAGGTGGTCCCGGCCCGTGCCGGGATTTCCAGGCCCGGTTTTCAACAGTTCCCTGACGCCACGGCGTCAGCCGAAGGCAATGAAACGCACCATGCCGCACGCTGAAAGCTACGACTACATCATTGTTGGGGCCGGATCGGCCGGTTGCGTGCTCGCCAACCGGCTGAGCGCCGACCCGGGATGTTCGGTACTGTTGCTGGAGGCCGGCGGCTGGGACCGCGATCCGATGATCCATATACCGCTTGGATGGGGCAAGATCCTGACCGAGCGTCGCCATGACTGGATGTATTTCTGCGAGCCGGAAGACAATGTCGGCGGGCGTCGGGTCGAGTGCGCGCGCGGAAAGGTCATCGGCGGATCCTCGTCGACCAACGCCATGGCCTATGTGCGGGGCAATCGCGGTGACTACGACCGTTGGGCAGCCGCAGGGCTCAGCGACTGGTCGTACGACAAGGTGCTGCCGTATTTCCGCAAGCAGGAAAGCTGGGAAGGCGGCGCGAACCAGTATCGTGGCGGCAACGGCCCGGTCAGCACCCAGTACTGCCGCTACAAGGACACGCTGATCGACGCCTTCGCGCAAGCCAGCGTGCAGGCAGGCTATGCGCAGACCAATGACTACAATGGCGAGCGGCAGGAAGGTTTCGGCCGCCTCCAGATGACGATTTCAAAAGGCCGGCGCGCCTCCACTGCGTCAGCCTATCTGCGGCCGGTGCTGAAGCGGCCCAACCTGACCGTCCTGACGGAAGCGAGCGCGACGAAGATCGTACTGGAGGGTACGCGTGCCACCGGCGTCACCATCAACCATCGTGGCGGCGAACGCACGGTTCTCGCCCGCAAGGAAGTGCTGCTTGCCGGCGGCGTGATCAACACGCCGCAACTCATGATGCTGTCGGGCATCGGGGCACAGGATGAGCTTGCCGCGCACGGGATCCAGACGCGGGTCAACCTGCCGGCCGTCGGCAAGAACCTGCAGGATCACGTCTCGGTCATCCTCATGTACCGGCGCCGGGCTCCGGGCGGCCCTTTCCTGCGCAACATGCGCGCCGATCGCATCGGCTTCGATTTCGTCAAGACCTACCTCACGGGACGCGGTTTTTCCGGCGATGTGCCCGGCGGTGTTGTCGCCTTCCTGAAGAGCGGTCCGGCGCGGCCGTTGCCGGACGTGCAATTGCTCTTCACGGCGGCGCCGCTCGCCGCATGGCCCTATTTCAAGCCGTTCAAGGCGCCGTTCGCGGACGGTTTCGCGACGCGCATCGTGGCGACGCAGCCTGAGAGCCGGGGAGCGGTGAAACTGGCGTCGGCTGATCCCTCGGCGGCGCCGCTGATCCACCAGAATTTCCTCGCGTCGCCGAAGGATTGGGAGTCGTTGCGGGCCGGTTTCCGGGTGGCAAGGGATCTGGCCGCGCAGCCCTCCATGCAGCCGTTCATCGAGGCGGAATTCTTTCCCGGTCCGAAGTGCCAGAGCGACGACGAGATCGACGAGCATATCCGCAAGACCTCCATCACCGTGCATCATCCGGCCGGGACCTGCCGGATGGGGGCCGATGCGGCCTCGGTCGTTGACCCGCAACTGCGGGTTCGCGGCGTCGACGGCCTCAGGGTGGTGGATGCGTCCGTCATGCCCGACCTGGTCTGCGGCAACATCAACGCGGCAGTGATCATGATTGCCGAGAAAGCCGCCGACCTCATCGCGAGCTCAAAACAAAGCGGGGCAGTGTCATGATCCGAAATATCGCCATCGTCGGTATGGGTACGATGGGGCCGGGCATGGCCGCGCGTCTCGCCAGAGGCGGCCTGCAGGTGGTCGCCTACGATGTCGCCCCGGCAGCGATCGAGCGCGCGCGATCCATGCTGGGCGTGGCCGAGACCGTTCTCGACGCCTTGGGTATCGCGCCACCGTCGGCTGGCACCGGAACGGTCCGCTTCACCGATGATATCCGCGATGCGGTATCCAGGGCCGACCTCGTCATCGAGAACGTTCCCGAGAACATTTCGGTCAAGGCCGATGTGTATCGCACGATCGATGGCCTTATAGGCTCCGACACGATCGTCGCCTCCGACACGTCTGGTATCCCGATCACCAAGCTGCAGGCGCATATCTCGCATCCCGAGCGGATGGTGGGCATGCACTGGTCGAACCCGCCGCACATCATCCCGATGATCGAGGTGATCGCCGGCGAGAACACCGCGCCGCAGACCGTGGCTGTTATCCGCGACCTGATCCGCTCGATCGGCCTGCTGCCGGTGGTGGTGAAGAAGGATGTTCCCGGCTTCGTCGAAAACCGCGTGCTTTATGCGCTGCTGCGCGAGGCGGTCGACCTTGTCGAGCGCGGCGTCATCGATCCGGAAGATCTCGACACCTGCGTGTCGTGGGGCATCGGCTACAAGATCGCCGTGATCGGGCCGATGGCGCTGCTCGATATGGCGGGGCTGGATATCTACAAGTCCGTCTCCTCCTTCCTCAATGCCGATCTCTCCAATCGCGACGACGTCGCGCCCATGGTGCTGGAAAAGACCAACGCGTCGAAGTTCGGCATCAAGTCGGGGGAGGGCATGTTCTCCTACACGCCCGAGCAGACCAAGGCACTGCAAGGCGAACGGGCGCGCAAACTCGTCGCGGTGCGGCGCATCCTGGAGGGCCGGGAGTAGCCATGCGCATGGAACCCATTCGAGCAGCAGGCGGTCGGCCAGCCCATATCCGCCACGATGACGATCTGATTTCCGCCAAGGGCGTTTCGGTGGTGATGGCCAAGCAGCTGGTTCTGCAGAATATCGATCTTTCGGTGCCGAAAGGGTCGTTTGTTTCCCTTATTGGTCCGTCCGGTTGCGGCAAGAGCACTTTGCTCAAGGTCCTGGCCGGACTTGTGAATCCGACGAGCGGCAGCGTTTCGATTGCCGGGCTTTCGCCGGTCGAGGCGGCGCGCAAGCGCATGATCGGCCTCGTCTTCCAGGACGCCAATTTGCTTCCCTGGAAGAACGCCGTCGACAACGCCTCGATGCTGCTTGGCATTGCCGACAAGTCGCTCTCGCGCGCTGAGTTGCGGGCGCGCGGCCAGCAGATGCTGGAACTGGTGGGGCTGGGCGACAGCGCCCACAAGCGCCCCCATGAATTGTCAGGCGGCATGCGCCAGCGCGTCGCCATCGCGCGGGCCCTGGCGCTCGATCCGGCGGTGCTTTTGATGGACGAGCCGTTCGGCGCGCTCGACGCCATCACCCGCGATGCGATGGGCCAGTCGTTGCTGGAGATCTGGCAGCGCACCGGCAAGACCATCGTCCTCGTCACCCATTCGATAGACGAGGCCATTCACCTGTCGCGCCATGTCCACGTGATGGGGATCAAGCCTGGGCGCATCACCGAGAGCCTCGACATTGCTCTGCCCTATCCGCGCGACCTGTCGGTCACGGAAGATCCGGATTTCGTCAGGCTGGTGGTTCAACTGCGCACCATGCTGCGCGCCAGCCACCAACCGGGAGGCGCGTCATGAGCGATCAACCCTTCACCAATCTCTCCGAGTCGCGGCCTGAGTCGCGCTTTGCCTCGACCTGGGGGGCGGCGACAGGCAGCTGGCTTCCGGCGGTCATCCTTCTGTTGGTGACGATCGTCGTGTGGGAAGCCGTGGTGCGGATTTTCGCCATATCCGCCTTCATCATTCCCGCCCCGTCCGAGATCGCGCAATCGCTGGTCGCGCAATGGGGAACGCTGATGCAGGCGACGCTGGTGACGGCGGGCGAGATCCTGTTCGGCTTCCTTGTCTCCGTCGTGGTCGGCATTGCCATTGCACTGGTCATCGTGCGTTTCGACTGGCTGGGGCGAGCGCTCTATCCGCTGGTGGTGCTGTTCCAGAACGTGCCCAAGGTGGCATTGGCGCCGATCTTCATCCTCTGGTTCGGCTACGGGCTCGCGCCCAAGATCGGCCTGATCCTGGTCATCGCCTTCTTCCCGGTGACCTTGTCGATGCTGGCGGGCATGCAGTCGGTCGACCGCTCGCTGCTGTCGCTGATGAATTCGGTCGGCGCCAGCCGTACGCAGATCCTGTTCAGGATTCGCGTTCCGCATTCGCTGCCCAACCTGATGGCAGGCACCAAGATCGCCGCGACGCTCAGCGTCATCGGCGCCATCGTCGGCGAATTCGCCGGTGCCTCGGACGGGCTCGGCTACGTCATCCAGTTCGCCTCGACCCAGCTCGACACCGCGCTGGTCTTCGCGGCCCTGCTCCTCGTTTCGGTGCTGGGCATCGCCTTCTACTACGCGGCCGAAATTCTCGAACGCATCGTGGTGCCGTGGGCGCCGAAATTCAGCCAGTCCTAGGTCCGCTCTCAACCAATGAAAAAGGGAACAAAAATGCTCAGACGCTCACTCATCAAGGCAGCCGCGCTTGCGGCGTGTGTCGGGACACTCGGCTTCTCGGGCGCGGCCCTGGCGGCGGACAAGGTCAACGTCCAGCTCGACTGGGTGGTGCGTGGCAACCACGCCATGTTCTTCGTCGGCAAGGAAAAGGGCTTCTTCGCCAAGAACGACATCGACGTCGCCGAAATCCGCAAGGGCTCCGGCTCGCCGGACGCCATGCGGCTGGTGGGCAATGGGAATGCGGATTTCGGTTTCGGCGATCTTCCCACGCTTGCCGTCGCGCGGTCGCAGAACGTTCCCGTCGTGGCGATGGCCGCCGTCAACCAGCACTCGCCGCTGGCGATCATCTCGCTGGCCAAGACGCTGAAGCTCGCCAAGCCGGCGGATCTCAAGGGTCTCACCATCGGCATTCATCCGGCCGGTTCGACCTACATCTTCTTCAAGGGCTTCCTGGCGGCCAACGGCCTGACCGAGAAGGACATGACGCTGAACAGCGTCTCTCCACCGTATGAAAGCTATCTGCTTCTGGGCCGGGTCCAGACGGTGGTCGGCTATGTCGACGCCGAGGTCCCCGAACTGGAGGCCAAGGCGGGCGGTCCCGGTTCTCTCAGCATCATGATGGGCTCGGACCATGGCTGGAAGGCCTATGGCTCCGGCCTGTTCACCTCGCAGGCAATGATCAAGGACAAGCCTGAAATCGTTGCCCGCTTCGTCAAGGCGTACAGGGAGGCCTTCGACTATGTCGTGGCGCACCCTGAGGAGGCCGCCGAGATCACGGCGAAGGCCGCACCCGGTTACGCCGACAAGAAGGATGTGCTGCTGGCGCAGATCAACGCCGACATCGCGTCGACCTTCACCAGCCCGGACACCAAGGAACACGGCCTTGGCTGGATGACGAAGACGCAGTGGGAAGAAACGTTGAAGACGCTCACCGATCAAGGCGTGCTCAAGGCGGCCCTGTCGGCTGACGACGTCTTCACCGACAAATTCCTGGCCAAGGAATAGGTCGCGCCATGTCGCGGGCCAACGGGTCGATGAGCGGCTATCGGCACGCCAGCCGGTCCTGCTCCACGCCGCAGGACACGGCGCGCGCTCCCTTGGCCGCGTCGATGCGGTCGAGCGTGATCTGCACCCGCGTGGCATATGCGCGGCCCGACAGGCCGCACCACAGCCGCTCGACCGGCAGGTTCTCGCGCTTGTCGTTGAGGATCGTGAACGTGCCGGTCTTGGCGTCGAACCAGAGCTCGACACGGGCGCTCTTGCCCGGCTCGACCGTCGCGATCCCGGCCGAATACCAGTGGGCGAAGTCGGCATTGCAGGACAGCCCTTCATTGCCCGCATTCGAAATCGTCAACGGCACCATGGCGAGCCCGTCGGTGCCCTTGCGGACGATGACATGGTGCAACTCGACCGCGTTGGCGAAGGGTGTGAGCGCCAGCATCACCGGAAGGACATAACGAATCTTCACTTTGCCCGATCTCCATGGGTAGATTTTCATCGGGCAGTCTATCTCGCTTCTGCGCAATAACAATAAGAATATTGATTGGGAAATCAAACAGAGAGGGTAACATGTTAAAGATTCTTAAGAGCAGTGTAAGTGCAGTTATACTGAGCGGTGTCTTGTTGGGCGGCGCGCTTGCCGGCGAAGTCAAGTCGATCGCTATCCTGACGCCTGAAGAAGGCACCGACTACGGCTGGAACCAGCAAGGCATCGACGCCGCCAAGGCGGCGGGCAAGGCCGCCGGCGTCGAAGTGGTCGTGGCCCAGGGCCTCGGCTACGGCGACGTTCGTCCGACCTTGCGCGAGCTTGCATCCGACGGCGCCAGCCTGCTGATCGCCCATGCCAGCGGTTACAACACCTCGGCGCCTGAAATCGCCAAGGAACTGAAGGTTCCGGTGGCAATCGTCGATACGCCGAACGGCCTGGAGAAGGGCCTCGTCGCCGACTACACGCTGAGCGGCCACCAGGGCGCTTACCTCGCCGGCCGTCTCGCCGCCAAGATGTCGCGCTCCAAGTCGGTCGGCATCGTCGTCTCGGGCGAACCGCCATCGTGGAATTCGCAGTCGGCGGCTTTCGCGCAAGGCGTGAAGGCGGAGAACCCGGACGTCAAGATCACTTATGCGGTGATCGGCCCGGCCGCCTACAGCGACGCGGCCGGCGGCAAGCGCGTCACCGAGAGCGTGATCGCGTCGGGCGCCGACATCATCTTCGGCCAGGGCAACGGTTCGAGCTTCGGTATGCTGCAGGCGGTCGAAACGACCAAGGCAGCGGATGGCGGCAAGGTCTATTTCATCGACGTCATCGGCGACAAGTCGCCGATCGACAAGGGCTTCCTGCTGTCGTCGGTGGTGTGGAACATCGAGCCTGTCTATGCGGCGATGATCGCCGACCTCAAGGCCGACACGTTCGGCACCAAACACTACACGATCGGCCTCAAGGACGACTCGGTGAAGCTGCTGAAAACCGCTGCCATTCCGGACAAGGTCTGGACGGAAATCCAGGCGCTGCGCGAGGACGTCATTTCCGGCAAGATCAAGGTCGATCCGGTCTATGACGCGGCCGCCGTCAGGGCGCTGATGACCAGCGTCGCCCAGTAAGGCGACCAGAAATCAGCTACCGGAGGGGCGATCGGTTCGCCCCTCCGGACGTTTCCCGTTTTCAGGGCTGGGCTTTCATGAGCAGTCTTTCTTCATCGCCCGTCGACAAGCGCGACATCGTCGCGCTGGAAGGCGTGACCAAACGGTTCCCCGGCATTGTCGCCAATGACAGCGTCGACCTGTCGATCCGCCCCGGCGAAGTGCATGTGCTGCTCGGCGAGAACGGTGCTGGAAAATCGACATTGATCGGCATGCTGTCGGGCCTGCAGCAGCCGGACGAGGGACGCATACTGGTCGACGGCAAACCAACGCCGATCACCTCGCCGCGCCATGCACTGGCGCTGGGCATCGGCACTGTGTTCCAGCACATGATGCTGGTGCCGACGCTGACGGTGGCGGAAAACCTTTTGCTTGGCGGACCGTGGTGGCAACGCCCCCGGACCGAGGAGCTTGAGGCGCGCGTCGCCGAGATCACCCGCAGCCTCGGCATCACGGTGAAGCTGCATGTCAAGGTTTCGGAGCTTTCGCTGGGTGAGCAGCAGCAGGTCGAAATCCTGCGCGCCATGGTGCGCAACAGCCGGCTGCTGATCCTCGACGAATCCACCTCCATGCTGACACCGAAAGGCATCGATGAACTGGGCGCGCTGATGCGCCGCCTTGTCGAGCAGGGCCTGGCGATCGTCTTCATCACCCACAAGCTCAAGGAGGCGGCGGCCTTCGGCGACCGCATCTCGGTCCTGAAGCTCGGCCGCAAGGTCGGCGAGATTCCACCCGAGCGGTTTCGCGCACTGGGTGAGCAGGCGATCATCTCTGAGATCGTGGAATTGATGTTCGGCAAGCGGAAAGACGATCCGGAAGCTGTCGAGCGTCCGGTCCGTACAGTCCAGGCCGATGCGGCGCCGCTGCTTCAGGTCGCGGATCTGGCGGTCGCGCCGACGGACAATGCGCCCGGCCTCTCGTCGATCTCCTTCGACATCCGCCCGGGCGAGATCCTGGGCATCGCCGGTATCGACGGCAACGGCCAGAAGCAGTTGGCGGAAGCGCTGGCCGGCCAACGCGGGGCGACCGGCGGTTCAGTGCGGCTGGAGGGTATTCCCATCGAGGCGCTGAGCGTCGGCGAACGCCGCCGGCGCGGTCTGCGCTACCTGACCGATGACCGGCTGGGCGAAGGCACTGTCGGCACCTTCCCGGTGTCGATCAACTTCTTCCTCAAGCAGGTCGGCGCGGCCCCGTTCTGGCGCCACGGCGTTGAGCAGCGTGGCGAGATCGACAGGCGCGCGGCAGAGCTCGTGCGTGAATACGACGTGCGCACGCCAAGCCTGAAGACGCCGGTCGCCCGGCTGTCCGGCGGCAACATCCAGAAGGTGCTGCTGGCACGAGAACTGGCCGAGGGTGCCAAGGTGGTGATTTTCAACAAACCGACCTATGGGCTCGATCTCGCCAACACTTTGGCGTCGCGCCAGCGCATCCGCGATACGGCGGCCCGCGGTCTCGCCGTGCTGCTCATCTCCACTGACCTCGAGGAGTTGCTGAGCATGTGCGATCGTGTCGCCGTCATCGCCAATGGAGCGCTGGTCGGCACCGTCGAGAACACCGACGACGCCCGCACCAGGATCGGCCGCCTGATGATCGGACTTGCCGCATGAGCATCGACACCTCACCCACGGCCAGTGCCACCGCACTCGATGCCACGAGCGCGGCGGCGACGCGCCGCGACATCCTGCACCGGCTGCTGATGACACTCGGCCCGATCCTCATAGCACTCGTCATCGCCGGCTGCATCCTGCTTGCCGTCGGCGTCGACCCGCTCGCCTATTACGGCTTTGTGCTGGAGAAAGGACTGTTCTCGCCGCTCGGTATCCAGCAGACGTTGACGCGCATGGCGCCGCTGCTGTTCCTCGCCGCCGGCTTGATCGTCGCCTTCCGCGCCGGCATGTGGAATCTCGGCGGCGACGGCCAGTTCCTTCTCGGTGCGGTGACGGCAGCCGCCAGCGCTCCGGTGTTGGTGGAGATCTTGCCGGCTTGGCTGGCGCTCATCTGCTCGTTCCTCATCGCCATGGTGGTGGCGATGATCTGGTCGCTGGTGCCGGCTCTGCTGCGCGCCTATCAGGGTGTCAACGAGATCATCACCACGCTGATGATGACGTTCCTCGGCACTTCGCTCGCCAATGTGCTGGTCAAGCTGGCATTTCGTGATCCCACCACGACCGTGCCGCAGACCCGCACACTGCCGGTGGAAGACCGGCTGCCGCGCCTGTTCGAAACGACCATCACCAGCGGCCTGCTGCTTGGGCTGGCGGCGATCATTATCGTGCATCTGGTGATGACGCGCACGGCGTTCGGGCTGAAGCTGCGGATCGTCGGCGCCAATCCGCGCGCGGCGGTCCATTCGGGGCTGGGCGTCCCCGGCCTGACCGTCGCTGTCTTCGCCATTTCAGCGGGGCTCGCCGGCCTTGCCGGCGCCGTCGACATCATCGGCGTGCAAGGCAATGTCCGCGCCGACTGGAACCCCGCCTACGGGCTGGCGGTCATTCCGGCCGTGTTCCTCGCCCGCATGAACGGCTTTGCGGCCATCGGTTTCGTGTTCCTGCTCTCGGTGCTGTCGATCGGCGGCGAAAGCGCGGCGCGGCGGCTCGGCGTGCCCAATCATTTCACGCTGGTGCTGGTTTCCATCGTGCTGATCGTGCTGGCGCTCGCCGAATATGTCGACCATCGCTACAACCAGTCGAGAAAGGCTTAGGGCATGACCGGGCTCTTCAGCGAAGTCTTTCTCAGCGCGCTGCTGTTCGGCGCCGTCACCGCCGCCATCCCGCTGCTGCTGGCCGGGCTCGGCGAGCAGATGTCGGAAAAAGCCGGCGTGCTCAACATCGGCATCGAAGGCATGATGCTGGCCGGCGCCTATCTCGGCTTCGTCGGCGCCTTCTATTCCGGATCGCTATGGCTGGGCTTTCTCACAGGTGCCGCCGGCGGCGTCGCCGTGGCGCTGGTCATGGCGCTGCTTTGCGTGCGCATCGGGCTGAACCAGATCGTCATCGGCATCGCGCTGACGCTTGGCCTCGAAGGCCTGACGGCGCTGCTTCATCATTTCCAGTTCTCGCGCAGCTATCCCCGCCTGCCGGCGGCGGAAGCCACCGTCATTCCGCTGCTGTCGGATATTCCTGTCATCGGCCCCGCCTTCTTCAAGCATCATCTGATCGTCTACCTGGCGGTCGCGCTGGTGTTCGCCATGGGCTACCTCTACCGGCGCACGCAACTCGGCCTCAATCTGCAGGCTGCGGGCGACAAGCCGGCCGCGCTCGACGTCGCCGGTATCGACGTCATCAGGACCCGGACCATCGCGGTGCTGACGACCGGCGCGTTGGCCGGGCTTGGCGGCGCCTATCTCGCCAATGTCGGGGCGGGCCTGTTCATTCCATTCATCACCAACGGCGCCGGCTTCCTTGGCATCGTGCTGGCCATGCTGGCGCGCGGCCGTCCGGTCTGGGTGCTGTTCGGCGCCCTGCTGTTCGGCGTCTGCCTGTCGCTGACGACGGCCATGCAGGTGGCCGGCATCAACATACCGACCGACATCATCCAGATGCTGCCGTTCCTGGCGGTGATGATCATGCTGGTGCTGTTCGGCCGGCGCGCCAGCCTGCCGGCGGCACTTGGCATTCCATACGAGCGCGGCGCGCGCTGACAACAATCATGCGCGGATGGGACCCGCGTCAAAAAAGGAGGCAAGAATGTCTGATACCAAGGTCTACCTGCTCGACGGCGGCTCGCTCGTTCTCGACGGCTATCATGTGTTCTGGAACCGCGGCCCTGGCGGCGAAGTGCGCTTCCCCGTCTATTCGATCCTGATCGAGCATGCCGAGGGCCGTTTCCTCATCGACACCGGCTACGACTACGATCATGTCATGAAGGTGCTGCCCTTCGAAAAGCCGATTCAGGAAAAACACCAGACCATCCCTGGCGCGCTTGGCCTGCTCGGGCTCGAGCCCAAGGATATCGACGTCGTCGTCAATTCGCATTTCCACTTCGACCATTGCGGCGGCAACAAGTATTTTCCGCACGCCAAGAAGATTTGCCATCGCTCGGAAGTGCCGCAGGCCTGCGATCCGCAGCCTTTCGAGCATCTCGGCTATTCCGACCTGAGCTTCTCGGTGGAGGCCGCCGAAGCGCGTGGCGCCACCGCGCAACTGCTGGAAGGCACGACGCGCGCCAACTCGACCTTCGAGGGTATCGACGGCGACGTCGATCTCGCCCGGGGCGTAAAGCTGATCTCGACACCAGGCCATTCGATCGGCCACTACAGCCTGCTGGTCGAGTTCCCCAAGCGCAAGCCGATCCTGTTCACCATCGACGCCGCCTACACCCAGAAGAGCCTGGAGACGCTGTGCCAGGCTGCTTTCCACATCGACCCGGTGGCGGGCGTCAATTCGATGCGCAAGGTGAGGAAGCTCGCCGAGGACCATGGCGCCGAGCTGATGTACTCGCACGACATGGACAACTTCAAGACCTACAGGACCGGCACGCAATTCTACGGCTGATCGCCGCCAATCCGGAGACAAGATGATGCGCTATCCCGAACACGCCGATCCCGTCATCACCCTGACCGCGGGGCCGGTGAATGCCTATCCAGAAGTCCTGCGCGGCCTCGGCCGAACGGTGCTCTACGATTACGATCCAGCATTCCAGCTCTTCTACGAGGGTGTGGTCGACAAGGCGCAGAAGGCGATGCGCCTGTCGAACAAACCGGTCATCCTGCATGGCGAGCCGGTGCTCGGCCTCGAGGCGGCGGCAGCGTCGCTGATCACGCCAGACGATGTCGTGCTCAACCTTGCCTCGGGCGTCTACGGCAAGGGCTTTGGCTACTGGGCGAAACGTTACTCACCCCATCTGCTCGAGATCGAGGTGCCCTATAACGAGGCGATCGATCCGCAGGCGGTCGCCGACATGCTCAAGGCGCATCCGGAAATCACCATCGTGTCGGTCTGTCATCACGACACGCCGTCGGGCACCATCAATCCGATCGACGCGATCGGCACGCTGATCTCGGCGCATGGTGGCTACCTGATCGTCGATGCCGTCTCTTCCTTTGGCGGCATGAAGACACATCCGGAAGACTGCAAGGCCGATATCTATGTCACCGGCCCCAACAAATGCCTGGGCGCCCCTCCCGGCCTCACCATGATGGGCGTCAGCGAGCGGGCCTGGGCCAAGATGAAGGCCAACCCCCTGGCGCCGCGCGCGTCGATGCTGAGCATCGTCGACTGGGAAAATGCCTGGTCGAGGGACAAGCCGTTTCCGTTCACGCCGTCGGTCTCGGAAATCAACGGGCTCGACGTCGCGCTCGACCTCTATCTCAATGAGGGGCCGGAGGCGGTGTGGGCGCGCCACGCGCTCACCGCCAGGGCCATGCGCGCGGGCGTCACCGCGATGGGCCTGTCGATCTGGGCCGCCAGCGACAGCATCGCGTCGCCGACCACCACCGCCGTCCGCACCCCCGAAGGTGTCGACGAGAAGGCGCTTCGCCAGGCCGCGCGCGCCCGCTACGGCGTGGTGTTTTCGTCGGGGCGCGGCGAGACATTGGGGAAGCTGACGCGCATCGGCCATATGGGGCCGACCGCCCAGCCGATCTATGCGATCGCCGCACTCACCGCGCTTGGCGGCGCCGTGAACGCGGCCGGTCAGAAACTAAAGATCGGCAAAGGCATCGAGGCGGCGCTGGCCGTTATCGATGCCGACGCCTGAACCGACATCACCAGATCACGGATTGAGGGAGCATTTTCATGACTGAACGGCTTGCGGGAAAGACGGCCCTGGTGACGGGCGCCGCACAGGGTATCGGCAAGGCGATCGCGGCGCGGCTTGCCGCCGACGGGGCGACCGTCATCGTCAGCGACATCAACGCCGAAGGCGCCAAGACTGCCGCTGCGGCGATCGGCGGAAAGGCTAGGGCGATCGCCGCCGACATTTCCGATCCGGCCTCGGTCAAGGCACTCTTCGCCGAAATCCAGGCCCTGACCGGTGGTATAGATATCCTGGTCAACAATGCCAGCATCGTGCCCTTCGTCGCCTGGGACGATGTCGATCTCGACCATTGGCGCAAGATCATCGACGTCAATCTGACCGGCACCTTCATTGTCACCCGCTCCGGTACGGACCAGATGCGCGCGGCAGGCAAGGCCGGGCGGGTGATCAGCATCGCCTCCAACACCTTCTTTGCCGGCACGCCGAACATGGCCGCCTATGTCGCGGCCAAGGGAGGCGTCATCGGCTTCACCCGGGCGCTCGCCACCGAACTCGGCAAATACAACATCACGGCGAATGCGGTGACGCCCGGCCTGGTCGAGAGCGACGGCGTCAAGGCGAGCCCGCACAACGAGGCGTTCGGCTTTGTCGAGATGCTGCAGGCGATCAAGGGCAAGGGCCAGCCCGAGCATATTGCCGATGTGGTTTCGTTCCTGGCGAGCGAAGACGCTCGCTGGATCACTGGCCAGACGCTGAATGTCGATGCCGGGATGGTCAGGCACTAGTCTAGATAGCCGCACCTACAATGCGACCAGCGGCCGTATCATAGCCGCCTGGTCGCACTTGCCGGGTCAGGCGGCAGACCTTGCAATCACGCCGGGTTGCCTCGACCACTGGGCATACCAGCTGTCGAACAATTTGAGCTGAGCCTCGGCGTAGCCGCGCTGGCTGTCGGTCAGGGCATCCGTCTCGTTGAAGTGCAGCTCGTATTCGGGAGCGCCTTTCAGCACCATCATGTGCTTGAAATAGAGCACAAGGTCGGGGCCTTCGTCGAAGGACGACAGCACGGCGAGCGCGGCGTCCAGTTCCAGCGCGCGCTGGCGGGCCTCGACGTCGCCCTTGGCCGCCGCCTGGCTCAAGCCCACGAGGTGCAGCACCTCCTTCGGCAAGACGTTGCCGATGCCGGTGATGGCGCCGGACGCGCCGCAATTGACGAAACCGTGGAAGACGGCGGTGTCGACGCCGATCATCAGCGCCACCTCATCGTCGCGGCTGGTGATGTTTTCCGCTGCGTAGCGCAGATCCGACGGTCCGCCGAACTCCTTGAAGCCGACCAGGTTCGGATGTTCGGCCCGCAGCGCGAAGAACAGGTCAGCCCGTGTGGCGAAGCCGTAATAGGGACTGTTGTAGATGACCGCCGGCAGATCGGGCGCGGCGGCAAGAATTGCCTTGAAATGGTGGCGCTGCGCCGTCACCGAGGGCCCGCGCGAAAGAACACGCGGGATCACCATCAGGCCTCGGGCGCCGACCTTCTGGGCGTGCGCCGCATGCGCCACGGCCTTGGCGGTGTTGACCGCGCCGGTCCCGACGATCACCGGCACGCCGCCCTTCACCAGGCGTTCGACGCCTTCCATGCGCTGCTCGTCGGTCAAGAGCGGCCAGTCGCCCATCGAGCCGCAATAGACGACGGCCGACATGCCGGCCGCGATCAGTTCGCGTCCCTTGCGCACCAGCGCGTCGAAGTCGGGCTTGCGGTCCTGCGTGCATGGGGTCATCAACGCCGGCATGCAGCCGGAAAAAACATTAGGGGTCATCACGGATTCTCCTTGAGGCTGGCACGCGGATTGATCAGTTTGTCCCGAAGCGGCACGGCTTGCCAAGCAAAATAGTCGTGGCCGCCAGGGACCAACGCAGGAACAGCAATGCGCAGCAAAACCAGCATTCGTGTCGTCGGCTGCCATGCCGAAGGCGAGGTCGGCGACGTCATCATCGGCGGCGTGCTGCCGCCGGCGGGCCGCACGATGATGGACAAGATGATCACGATGGAGCGCGATCACGACCATATCAGGCGCATGCTGATCTGCGAGCCGCGCGGCAGCGTCGCGCGCCACGTCAACCTGCTCGTCCCATCGACGCGCGAGGACTGCGCCGCCGGCGCCATCATCATGGAGCCGACCGAGTACCCGCCGATGTCCGGGTCCAACACGATCTGCGTCGCTACGGTGCTGCTGGAGACCGGCATGGTACCGATGCAGGAGCCCGAGACGCGCTTCAAGCTCGACATGCCGGGTGGCGTCATCGAGGTGCGCGCCGAGTGCCGTGACGGCAAATGCGTCTCGATCACGCTGCGCAACGCGCCGGCCTTTGTTGACCGCCTCGATGCCAAAATCGAGGTTGAAGGGCTTGGAACGCTGATCGTCGACATCGCCTATGGCGGCATGTTCTACGCTATTGTCGATGCCAAGGCGCTCGGCTTCTCGGTCGCCCCCGACGAGGCGCGCGAGCTGGCAGTGGCCGGCGAGAAGATCAGGCGGGCCGCGCGCGAACAGCTCGATGTCGTCCATCCGCAATTCGACCATGTGCGCGGCGTGTCGATCGTTCAGTTCGCCATGCCGTTCCAGGGGCCGGGCAATGTCACGCGCAACACCTGCATCGTTTCGCCGGGACGCTCCGACCGCAGCCCGACCGGAACCGGCACATCGGCCCGCATGGCCGTGCTGCAGGCGCGCGGCATGATGGGCGTTGGCGACGTGTTGATCCATGAATCGATCATCGGCTCGCGCTTCACCGGCAGGACCGTGGAACTGACGGAAATTGCCGGGCGCAAGGCGATCGTTCCGGAGATCACCGGCCGGGCATGGATCACCGGCGAGCACAGCTACTATCTCGATCCGACCGATCCCTATCCCCAGGGCTACGTGCTGTCGGATACCTGGGGCACTTCCACCTCGGTGAAGCAGTAGGCCGGAGCCGGCAATTCGCTGGACTGGTGGGTTCCCGCCGAGCCAGAATGGGCTCAACGGCGGCATACGTCGCGTCCGCATCTGGTAGGAATTTCATCCATGAACATAGATGGTATCTGCGATCCGCGCTTTGCCGCCGTGCGCCAGGCTTTCGCCGAGTGTTTCGCCCAAGGGCTGGAACATGGCGGTGGCGTGTCCGTCGTCGTCCACGGCAGGACTGTCGTGGACCTGTGGGGCGGTCATGCGGATGCCGCGCGCACCCGTCCGTGGCGGCAGGACACGCTGATCAATGTCTGGTCCTGCACCAAGGGCGTCGTGGCGCTGGCGATCGCCATGATGGTGGAGCGCGGCAAACTGGATTACGCCGCACCCATTGCCCGCTACTGGCCGGAATTCGCGGCTGGCGGCAAGCAACACATCAGGCTCGACCAGGTGATGTCGCACCAGGCCGGGCTGAATGGTCTTGCCGTGCCGATGGACGAAGCGGGCATGTTCGCGTGGACGCCCTTAGTCGACGCGCTCGCGGCCATGTCGCCACTCTGGGAGCCCGGCAGCCGCTGCATCTATCACGCCCTTACCTATGGCCATCTTGCCGGCGAGGTGTTGCGCCGCGTCGACGGGCGAAGCATCGGCCGCTTCATCGCCGAAGAGATCGCTGGCCCGCTTGGAGCCGATTTTCATGTCGGTCTGCCGGACAGCGAGGATTCCAGGGTCGCCGAGATGATCGAAGGCCCTGGCGCCTCGGACTGGGTCGACTTTGTCCGCGCCTCGCCATTTCCCCATGCAAGCGACAATCCAGCACCTCGTGCATTGGCCCCCAACGACCGCGTCTGGCGCGCAGCCGAGGTGCCGGGCGGCAATGGTCAGTCGGCGGCGCACGCACTGGCACGCATCTACGGCATGATGGCGGCCGGCGGTGTCTGGGAGGGCAAGGCTCTGATCGGCAGCGCGGCGATCGGGGAAGCAACGCGTCCGCGCTTTCGCGGCATGGATGACAGCTTCGCGGTTCCAACGGCCTTCGCTGCCGGCTATCAGATGGAGGATCCGATCTATGCCGGCCGCGCGTCGCCGCAAACCTTCGGTCACACCGGCTGGGGCGGCGCCATCGGTTTCGCCGATCCCGATGCCGGCGTCGGTTTTGGCTACGTCACCAACCGCATGCTGGGCTTTGACGACATGGACCCACGCCGCAAAGTGTTGATCGACGCCGTTTACGACTCGCTCTGACTGAATGGCGCAAGGTCAGCCGGGTTGCTGCATGCCGGAGCGAAAACTGACCTTGGTCCGCGCCGTCGGCTTGCCGCCTTCGGGTCGTTCGAGAGGCGTAGTTCTCGCTATCTCCTGGCTCTCCCACAAAAGCTGTGGCTAATCCCTCTCCCGCGCCTTCGCAAATATCCGCATCACACCAGCATCTGTAGTAGTCTTTCCCTGAAAACCCTGGTTGAGAATCAGCCGGGGTGGCGGGTGGTTGATTGTGGCGACACTCAACGCGCAGGTTCTGGATTTCTTCGACTGGTGGCTCGATGAGCTGCGAGGGGTCTGGACGCGGGTTGTTCCCAGGAAAGAGCAAGCTTCGACCGCCGACTGGATCGTCAGCCTGGCGGATGACGGCATTCGCGTGCGCGAGGCCAAGGCGCCGGAATTCCAGTCGATCCCGCTGGCGCTGACGGCTTCCTCCGACGAGATCCTGGCGCTGCTGCAGGGCGGGTCCCGGCGCCGGCGGCCGAGCTTCGATATCGCGGTCCAGCCCGGCCTGTTCCTGACCCGGCAGCTCGCGGCGCGGCGTCTGCCGGTTCGGCAGGCGCGCGACATGGCCGAACTCGACCTTCTGGCCGCGACGCCGATCGACCCGGCGCAGGTGCATGTCGTCTTCGCCGCGACGGCCGAACAGGACAGCGCCTACCATGTCGTCAAGGCCAAGACGCTTGCCGCCGTGCTGGAGGCGGTCCACCGGGCCGGCGGGTCGGTCCGCTGCCTGTCGCTGGCGCGGCCGGCCGGAACGCTGCGCGCCGACCCGCTTAGCCTCGCCGCCATCTGGCCGCCGACGCCGCGTGACCGGCGTGCCCGGACCGCCTGGATTGTGGCCCTGTCGGTGCTGGCCGGCGCCGTGCTGGTGACCTTCGCGCATGCGCATTGGCGCGCCTGGCAGGCCGAGGCCGAACTGGACACGCAGATCGCCGATGCGCAGGTGCTGGCCAAGGCGGCGCGCACCTCGCTGCAGAAGCGCCAGGCCGGCATCGAGCGGATCGAAAAGATCCGTGAGGAAAAGAAGACGACGGCGTCGCTGGTGCGCGTCTGGGCCGAGCTGACACATCTGCTGCCCGACACCGCCTGGCTGACCGATCTCTCGGCCAAGGGTGACGACCTGACCATATCAGGCTTTTCCACCTCGGCCGCCGAACTGATCCAGCCCATCGACGCCTCGCCGCTGTTTTCGGCGCCTGAATTCGCCTCGCCTGTGGTCAAGGTTCCCGGTCAGGACGGCGAGCACTTCACCATTTCGGCAAAGATAGGAGCGCTCTGACGATGCTCTCCGCCATCCTCAACACGAGGCCGACGATCCGCCGCCTGATCGCGCTGGCGATCGCCGCGGTCACCGCCTGCGTGCTTGCCTGGGTGGTGTTCGCGGCGTTCGACAGCGTCGCCTCCGCGCAGGCCGGGATCGAGGAAAAGCGCGAGCTTCTCGGCCAATTGCAGAGCGTGGCCGCCCTGGCAAAGCGCCTCGACACATCAGCCAGTCCGGAAGCGGCGGCCAACCCCGAATTTCTCACCGGCGGCAGCGAGGCGGTCATCCGCGGCGGGTTGCAGACCCGGCTGAACGCGATTGCCGCCGCCAATGGGGTGAGCGTGCTGTCGGCCGGCAATGCACCGATGCTCAGCGAAGCCGGCGTCGATTTCATCGGGCTGCGGGCCAACCTCTCGGGGCCGCTGGAAGGCATTCACAACGCCATTCTCGCCATCGAGACGTCGCTGCCGGTGCTGTTCATCCGCGAGGCCACCTTGCGCACCACCAATGTCGGACCCGCCGCGGGACGGACCGGCGACCCCGAGCTTTTCGCCGAGATCCTGTTCTACGGGCCGTTGCAGACGCAGATGGCGCCCGCCGGGGTCAAGCCATGACCGGGAAATTCGCGGGCCTCGCGATTGCAGCCGTGATCGCCGCCCTCGCTCTGGTCAATGTGGCGCTCTACGATACGCCCGTCGACATTACGCCCGTCGCCTCCGGCAAGGGGCATGACGGCGGGCCGACTTCAGTGGCGGGATCGCTGCAGTTTCCCGAGGCCGGCGATTTCAGCGAGACGTTCCAGCGCCCGCTGTTCACGCCGACACGCCGGAAATTCGTGCCCCCGCCGGTCGCGCCACCGCCGCCCGTCGAGGTTGCCGTCGCCCCGGTCGAGCAGCCGCCGGCGCCGCCACCACCCGAAGCCGCGCCGGCCGTCGCGCCATCGCTGCTGGGCATCGCCATTCACGGTGGTGCGGCAAAGGCCCTGCTGCGCGTCGCCGGCAGCGGAACCGCGGTCTGGTATGGCAATGGCGAGACCGTCGACGGCTGGACGGTGTCGGCGATCGACAAGGATCAGGCCGTGCTGGAGCGGGACGGCAAGGTGGCGCGCATCCCGCTTTATCCGCCCTGGAAAAATGTTGCGCCAACCCCGAATGCGCCGGAACTATGAGCGACCGCGCCCTCCATGACAGCGCAAATGCAGCGGACGAAGGCGCCCGTAGCGGCTTTTCGCTGGTCGCCGTGCTGGTATTCATGCTGATCGTCTCGGCGATCGTCGTCCCCTTTGCCGTGACGGCCAAAACACGGCTGATGATCGCCAACAGCGAGGTCGAACAGGAGCGCCTGTCGCTGCTTGCCGAAGGCCTCGGCAATGTGGTCGCGAGCACTTTGACCGGCGCCTCCGGCGGGCAAAAGGTTCCGCTGGATTCCACGCCGGCATCATGCCGGTCGGGAGAGTTGAGCTTCGCTGTGCGCGTCCAGGATCATGGCGGGCTGATCGATCTCAATGCCGCGGATGACAGCCTGCTGGAGCTTGGCTTCGCGGCGCTCGGCTTCGAGCAGCAGACATCGGAGGAGCTGGCGAAGGCCACGATCCGGTTTCGCGACAGCGCCAAATTGTTCGTCGGCCTGCCGCCATCGAGAAGCGCCGTCGGGCCAGCCGAAGACAAGCAGGCGCCATTCGAATCCGTGTCCGAGCTGCAGGAATTTCCGGCACTTGCGTCGATACCGCTGCGGACCTTGAATGGCGTTTTCACGGTTAACTCGAAGCGTGGCACGGTCAGCGCCGATCGCGCGCCAAGCCGTCTTCGCGCCGCCCTTGCGAGCGGCTCCAGCGCTTCGGTCGTTCAGGCGCTGGCCGATGCGTCTGCCTACACGGTCGACGTGGTGGTGAGACGGGACAGCTCCGGGATTGCGGGCGAGGCCGGGTTCATCATCGAAAAATCGCCGACAGGCGCGGCATTCTCCCGCGTCTCCCGCAGCCCGGCCGCCGAAGCCGGGGCATTGCCGCCAGTCGCCGGCACCGCCGACTGCGAGGTGCTTTTCGGCACCGAGGCGGCGCGGATCCTTAGGGGTTTGAACTCATGAACGCTTCCGCCCAGACGAAGGGGATCGAGGCGTTTCTCGCCTTTCTCGAGGGCGAGAAAGTGCTGACCGCGCATGCCGCTCAACGCGCCTTGGGGGCATCGCGAACATCGGGACACCCGTTCGATACGGTGATGACGGAACTCGGGCTGATCGGCGAGCAGGAGCTGGCCAGCAGCCTCAGCCGCTATCTCGAAGCGCCGACGCCGGTCGAGATCCCCGAGCAGGTCAGCCCCGAAATGCTGGCAAGTGTGCCGCTGGCCTATCTCCGGGAAAACGCCATCCTGCCGTTGCAGATGGACGCCGAGCGGCTGGTCGTCGCCGTGGCCGATCCTTTCTCCTCGGCCACCATCGATGCGCTGGCCTTCCACTATGAACGGACACTGGCGCTGCGCATCTTGCCAAGGCGCCTGATCGCCGAATGCATCGACCGCATCGAGCAATCGGCGCTGGCTGCCGTTTCCAATGGCGGCGGCAATGGTGAAATCCTGGATTTCGGCCCCGACGACCTCGAGCGCTTGAAGGATTTTGCCCGTGAGGCGCCGATCGTGCGCTTCGTCGCCGAGACCATCCACAAGGCGGTCGATGCGAGAGCCACCGATATCCACATCGAGCCGCTCGAGGACCATGTCCGCATCCGCTTCAGGCATGATGGTATGCTGTCCACCGTCGACACCGCGTCGATCGCGATGCTGTCCGGCATCTCGACCCGCATCAAGATCCTGTCGCGCCTCAACATCGCCGAACGGCGCCTGCCGCAGGACGGACGCATGCGCATTGCCGTGCGCGGCAGGGATGTCGACCTGCGCGTCTCGGTCATTCCGTCCATTCACGGCGAGGCCATCGTGCTGCGCATTCTCGATCGCGCCGGCGTCGAACTGAAGTTGGAGAAACTCGGCTTCGACGGCGCCGCGCAGGCCAAGATCCGCTCCATGTCGCAATCGGCCAACGGCATCGTGCTGATCACCGGGCCGACCGGCAGCGGCAAGACGACGACGCTCTATTCGATCCTTGCCGAGCGTTCGCGGCCGGACGTCAAGATTTTCACGGTCGAGGATCCGGTCGAATATCGCATGGCCGGCATCACCCAGTTGCAGGTCAATCCGGCGATCGACCTCGACTTCGCCGCCGCGCTGCGCTCGATCCTGCGCCAGGATCCCGACATCATCCTGCTCGGCGAAATCCGCGACCGCGAGACAGCGCAGGTCGCGGTCCAGGCGGCACTCACCGGCCACCTCGTGTTCTCCACGCTGCACACCAACAGCGCCGCCGGCGCGCTGACGCGCCTTCGCGACATGGGCATCGATGGCTATCTGCTTGGCGCGACGATCCGCGGCGTCATCGCGCAGCGGCTGTTGCGCCGTATCTGCCCGACCTGCCGGGGCGCGGAGCAGACCGGCCCGGCCTGCCGCACCTGCAACGGCTCCGGCTACAGCGGCCGCACCGTGACCTATGAAATGCTGCAAGTGTCGCCGCGCATCGCCGAACTCATCGACCAGGGCGCCGGCGAAATGGAGATCGGCCGCGTTGCCGCCGAGGACGACCTCGTTCCGATGTCGGCCCACGCGACCGGCCTTGCCCGATCGCAGGTCACCACGATGGACGAGGTCCGGCGTGTCATCGATCTGGCGGGAGGTGACTGATGCCGGCCTTCGCCTATCGCGCCTACCTGGCCGACGGCTCGACGGAGGCCGGTGTTCTCGATGCGTCGACCAAACAGGACGCAGCGCGGAAATTGGCGCAGCAGGGTCGCCGATCCTATCATCTTGCGCCCGTAAACAGCGAAAGGCCGCAGCTTCGCCTGCCGGGGCGCAGCGCGCTGACGCTGACCCGCAAGGTCGACCTCAGCCGCTTGTTCTCCGAGCTTTCGGTTCTCCTGAACGCCGGCTTCACGGTCGACCGCGCCTTGGGCGCGGTCATTTCCGGCGAAGCCAACCGGCAGCGGCGCCAGCAACTGCAATCGGTGCTTGACCTGACGACCGGCGGCCGGCCGATCGCCGAAGCCTTCGCCGCTCTGCCGGGCATCACGCCGGATGTGGCCGCTTTGCTTGCCAGCGGCGAGCGCAGCGGCAAGATGGCCTATATCTGCCAGCGGCTGGCGGACACGTTCGAAGCGACGGCCAAGCGCCGCGCCGCGATCATCGAGGCGCTGGCCTATCCGGCCTTCCTGCTCCTGGTCATGAGCGGGGCGTTGGTCATTCTGGCAACGGTTCTGGTGCCGGCACTGGAGCCGATCTTCGAGGGCTCATCCGCTCCGAAGCCCTTCACCATGACCATGCTTTCCGCCTTCGGCACGGTGTTCCGCGACTACCCCTTCGTTTTCCCGCTGGCGGCGGTGCTCGGCCTGCTGTGCTATCTCCTGGTGTCCCGTTCCGCAGGCGCCAGAAGACAGCTTTCGCATGGGCTGTTGAAGGTCCCGCTGATCGGCGGGCTGGTCAGGGACGCGGTGATCGCGCGCTATCTTGAAACGCTTGCGCTGCTGCTCGGCAATGGCGTGGCGATGACCGAGGCGCTTGGCCTTGCCGCCAATGTTTCCAGGCAGAGTTCACTGGCGGCGAGCTTCGCATCGATCGAAGACAATGTCGCCAATGGCGCGCGCCTGCACGGCGCGATCGTCAAGGCAGGGATATTCGACCACGCGACAATGTCGCTGGTCTCCCTTGGCGAAGAGGCCAATGCGCTTCCCGTGGTGCTGGATCGCGCCGCCAGGATGCTTCAGCTGACGCTAGCGCGGCGGATCGACACCGTGCTGAAGCTGCTGACGCCGGCGCTGACCATTTCGCTCGGCTTTCTCGTCGGCAGCCTGGTCATTTCGGTGATGACCACGATCCTCAGCATCAACGATCTGGCGCTGCAATGACCGCCGCTCGCGGAGTCGACACACAGGCACACGCAACGGCGGGGTTCACCCTGGTCGAGATGCTGGTGGTGCTGGCGATCATGGCGCTTGTCGCGGCCATCGCCGCGCCGGGGCTGGTCAGCCACTATCGCACCAAGAGCCTGGAGACGGTGGCCGGCGAGATCACCATGCGGTTGCGCCTGTCGCGCACATCGGCGATCGCCACCGCCCGGCCGAGGCTGGTCGTTGTCGATCTGGGCAGCCGTCTCATCCGCTTCGGCGAACGGGACAGCCTGGCCTTGCCGGACGATGTCAAGATGACCGTCGTCACGGGCCAGGAGACTGTCGTCGCCGACCGGCAGACGGTCCTGACTTTCCTTCCTGACGGCCGCGCTTCCGGCATGGACATCGCGCTGCAGCAAAAGGGACGGACCGCGCGCATCGCGGTCAACTGGCTGACAGGGCTCCCGACATGGCGAACCCTGCCATGACGGCGCCGGCGCCCCAATCCTCGTCCGAAGCCGGCTTCTCGATCCTGGAGATGATCGTCGCCATGACGATCCTGGCGCTGGTGCTGGGCATCGCCAGCCAGTCGATCGTGCTGGCCAGCCGCAGCATTGCCGCGGCCAAACGCCAGGTCGAAGCGGCCCGAACGGTTCGCATGATGCTGGCCGACTACGAGGCCCGGGTACAAACCGCCGCGCAACCCGGCTGGACCCTGAAGACCCGCACGATAGATGTCGCCAAAGCGAAGGTGACCGCCGTTCTCATCGAGAAGCCGGGCGGGGCGTTTCCAAGCGGGCCGTTCCTGACCTTTGTACCGGCGCAAGGCCCGGCCGCGCCATGAGTTGGCTGCTCTCCCGCGTCCGGCGGAGGGTCCGCGCCGTTCGCCGCCGTCTTGCAGGCGCAGCTTCGTCAGGCAGCAATGCGCATCCGGAATCCCCGGCATCGGTGGCGGGTTTTGCGCTCATCGATGTGCTGGTGGGGCTGGCGCTGATCGGCGTCATCACATCGCTGATGATGGTCTTTCTCGGCCAGGCCCGAACGATGATGCGCATCGAAAAGGCGACCGAGTTCCAGATGGAGGTCGACGCCGCATCCCGCTTCCTCGAGACGGCGATCAGCCACGCCGAGCCCTTGCCGCTGTCGAAATCGTCGCCGGACCAGGTGCTCTATCTCAGCGGCGATGGTGCCCTTATCGAGTTCAATGCCGTTCAGGCGATCGGCTTCAAATCCTCCGCATTGCGCGAAATCGTGGTTTCGCTTGCCGATGGTGGCCAGGCCGGTGCCGCTCTGGCCATCGTTCAGAAAACGCGGCGCGGCAACAAACCCGGCGCATCGGTGTCGAGCGAACCGGTGAGGCTGATCGGCGGCGTGAGTGCGATGAAATTCGAATATCTCGACAATGCGCTGGCGCCGCCATCGTGGCTGCCGGGCTGGAATGCGCCGCGGCGGCTGCCGGCCGCCGTGCGCTTCACTCTCTCGGTGGTGCGCGATGGCGCGGCCTATTCATCGCGGGGTTTTGCCCGCCTCGATCTGGCCGGCACCGCACCGCCTCGAACGAATTGAGCGCGCGCTCTTCGACCACCGTCAGTTGGTGACGTCCTGGTCCTCGCCGGTTCCGTCGGGCTTGCCGTCCTTGCCAAGGCTGCGGATGACCACGCCGCTGGCATCGGCCTTCACTTCGTAGGAGTAGGGCCTGCCCCATGGATCCTTCAGGCCGGTTGTCCCCTTGAGATAAGGCCCGTTCCAGCGCGTTTCACCGGCCGGCTGCGCGACCAGGGCGTTGAGCCCCTCTTCGGAGGTCGGGTATTTCGCATTGTCGACATAGTAGAGTTCGAGCGCGCTTTCGATGTTGCGGATCTGCGCCTTGGCCGCATTGGTCCTGGCCGCGCCGAGATAGCGCAGCACCTGCGGCGCCGCCAGCGTGGCGATCAGCGCGATGATGGCGAGCACGACCAGAAGCTCGACCAGCGTGAAGCCGCTTTCGCGACTATCGCTTTCGCCGGCGGATTTGCCGGCGCGGCGGCATTTTTCGGAGAGTTGAAGAAAGCGCATCATCAGAGCAGTCCCATGTCCAGACCTGCAAATTGTTCCAGCGCCCAGCTCGAGCCGAGGCCGATGGCGATGAACGGACCGAAGGCGACGCGGGCCCGTGCCGCCGCCGGCCCTGTCGCGACCACCTGTCCGCCGACGAACAAAAGAGCGCTGGCGCTGGCGATGAACAGCAGCACCGGCAGGAGCAGCGGGCTGATCCAGCATGAAGCGGCCGCCAGCATCTTGACGTCGCCAAGGCCGAGGCCGATGCGGCCGGTCATGAGGAAATGGCCGCGCCGCAGCAGCCAGGCAGCAGCGAAGGTCGCGGCGGCGAAGAGGATCTGCACCGGCAGACCGTTTGCGTCCGCCGCCATCTGATAGAGAAGGCCGATGCAGGCGAGCGCCAGGTTGAGCCCGTCCGGGATGATCTGCCGGCGGAAATCGGTGATCGAAATGGCGGCGAGCACAGCCGCCAGGGCGATCGTGGCGGCAAGCACGAGAGAGGGGTGCGTGGCCATCGTCAATACGCCAGCCTCTTCAAATCCTGCTGCAGCTTGGTGCCGCCGCGGCGCTTCTGGATCGGCGTCTGCAGGCTGATCTTGCCGCGGAATTCGTCGGTCACCTCGCGGGCCTCGTTGATATCACGAACGACATGCGGCCGGATGAAGATAATCAATTCGGTGCGCCTGATGGAATCGTCTTTTTGCTTGAACGCATTGCCGAGAATCGGGATGTCGCCGAGGATCGGCACCTGGCTGCGGTCGACATTGTTGTTCTGCTGGATGAGGCCGCCCAGCGCCAGGCTCTCGCCATCATTGACCAGCACGCGCGTCTGGATCTTGCGCTGCTGGATGGTCGGCGAGTCGATATCGGAACTTTCCGTCTTGGTGACGTTGCTGACCTCCTGCTGGATGTCGAGCATGACCCTGCCGGCATTGTTGATGCGCGGCGTCACCGTCAGGATGACGCCGGTATCCTTCATCTGGACCGAGTTGATGATCGGCGCGCTGCCGTTGCCGGTGTCCTGTGATTGCTGGGTCAGGATCGGCACCTGGTCGCCGACCTGCAAGATCGCCTTCTGGTTGTTGAGCGCCATGATGGTGGGCGCCGAAATGACGTTGACGTCGGTGACCTTGGAAAGCGCGTTCAGCGTCACCTGGATGTTGTCGGTTGCGTAGCTCCAGTTGAAGCCGGGCAGGGTGGCGGCCGCGGCGGCCTTGGCCAGGTCGGTGACGGAGACCTTGGTGCCGCCATTCTCGAAGAACCAGCGCAGGCCGTATTTCAAATCGTCGTTGAGCGTGACTTCGGCGATCACCGCTTCCAGCATGACTTGCGTCGGCAGCACGTCCACCTTGGTCAGGATCTGCTCGATGCGCTGGTAGTCGCGCGCCGTGGTCTGGATCAGCAGCGCATTGTTCTCGACATCGGCGACAACAGTGGCATGGGCGGGCGCCTCATTGTCTTGCTGAGGCAGCGAGGGCGAGGGCCCGGTCAGCGGCGCCGGCGTGACGCCGTCCGACTGCATGGCGATCGGCGTCTGGTCGGGCGACACGTTCGAGCCGCCCGATTGGCCTTCGGTCTTCACCGCGGTGCCGAGAACCGAGCTCAACACCGATGCCAGCTCCTTGGCCGGCCGGTTCTGGATCTGGTAGACGAAGAGCTGGCTTTCATTGGTCTCGGCCAGCCTGTCGAGCTTGTTGATCCAGGTCGCCGCGCGCGCCAGATAGGCCGGGCGCGAGGTGATCACCAGCACCGAATTCAGCCGGTCATTGGGGATGAACTGGATGAGCTTGGCGCCTGGCCCCTCCTTGGTGCCGAAGATCGAATCGAGTTCGGCGGCGACCGCTTCCGGCTTGGAGGTCTTCAGGGGATGCAGCGCCACCGACATGCCGCGCATCCAGTCGACATCGAATACCGAGACCGCTTCCCGAATGGCGTTGAGGTCGCTGTCGCTGCCGGCGACGGTGATGATGTTGCGGGTGGAATCGACGCGCAGCACCGAGCCCTGGCGGGTGATCGGCTCGAGAATGGTCTTCATCTCGTCGGCGGCGATGAATTGCAGCTGCAGCACCTGCACCTTGACGCCGGGCCCGGACGGCGAGGTCGACGGCACGCTGACCGGCGGCGTCGAGGCCATGATCTCGGACAGCGGCACGATCTGGTAGGTGCCGCCGCGGCTGGTGATGCCGGCGGCATTCACCGCCAGCGCCGATTGCAGGATGTCGACCAGCGCATCCTGCGACACCGGCTGCGAGGTCTGCAGCGTCACCGTGCCTTGCACGCGCGGGTCGACGATGTAGTTGAGGTGCAGCGCGTCCCCCAGCACCGCCTTGGCCGCGTCGGCGATCGGCGCATTGACCAGATTGAGCTCGAACTTGCCGGAACCGTCGCTCGTCACCTTGGTGACCGGGGCGCCCGACGACACGAACTGGCCGGTGCCCTGATACTGCGCGCCGTTGAAGCGCTGCGCCGCGCCCGACGCCGAAGTGACGGCGGCAGGCCCGGTATAGCCCGCCCGCAGGGGCGAATTCTTGGCATGCAGGCTGTCGATGGTCTCGGTGAAGAAGTCCTTGCCCGGCGCGGAGGTGCAGCCGGCAACAGCCAGCAGCGTGAACAACACGACGCAATGACTCGGCTTGCTCGACATCCACCCGATTCCCCTGGGGCTTCAGTCTAGGGCTTCTTGCAAGCCGATGTCGGGAATGATGGCGGTGTTTGGGGTCTATCCACAGGGTAGGTGGGGGAGGGGGCGGGTTAGGATGGGAGCGCTGGATATTGGTGGAGGACGGGTGTTACTTCAGGAGACGTGATCTCGCTCAGGACTGCCCCTTGGGCTACAGAGGTGGCGTGGCTTTAACCGTCAGGGAAAAGTGCACTGTCACCGCAATTTGTAGTCTTCGGCGCGAAGAACATTTGAGTGCGCCCATTGCCGCGCTGTGTCACGTGGTGCGGCAGACCGGGAACGACAATGCGGACAAGGCGAGCCATGTGGTCAATTTATACGCAGCGGCAACCATGTGAACAGAGATAAAAGTGCACTGTCACCGTAACTTGCGATCGGATCGCGCCTTCTCAAATGTTTCCAGCGTATCGGATTCCAGATTAATAAGTCTCGCAAGATGATCGATGTCATCAAAGTAGTCCCACAGAATCATAAATCCTTTGTTGTGCGCCATGGGATGAATTTTGAAATCAGCGCCCAAATTCGAATCAACAATGTCGATTTCATCAAAAGACTCAGCGCTCAAACCAAGCATACCGTCTTCAAATGCATAGAATACGGCCCTAGTTCTAAGCCCGAAATCTTCCGATGTGTAAACTGCTATCGCGTACACGTCGTGTGTCTTGTGGCGGCCTTTATTACGGATTTTCATCTTAATACGCCCCTGCAGCGTCAAATGGGTTTAGAGATGTTTCTCGAATTACGGTGACAGTGAATTACGGTGACAGTGCACTAATTTTGCCCCGCCGGCCTCGCTTTCCTGGTTTCACAGCTCTTCCAGTTTGCCCGGCAATCTGGTTAAGAAATGCCTCGCTGCCCAGCGGTCGGCCGATGCTCTCGGCTTTGCGCAGCGCGTCGAAGGCAGCGACGTCCGTCTCGACCAGATCGAACAGCCCGCTCGACGATGGCAGTCGGTCCCTCATTGGCTGCAGATCAGTGACGCCATCGGGCTCACCTGTCAGATGCGCCCGGGCATTTGACCAGGGCCAGTCCGCCGCCTGTTCCACCAGCCCCGCGCGCACTGGTTTCAGTCCGACATAACACACCGCCGACAGGAGGTGGTCCTCGTCCATTGCGACGGCGCCGAAGCGGCCTTGCCAGAAATGTCCGGTTTTCTTTTGTCGCGCATGGATGATGCCGGCATAGGCGCGGTGCACCTTGGCGAGCGCGCGCTGCAGACCGTCGGGGTCGGCCGGCGTCAGGACCAGGTGAACATGGTTCGGCATAAGGCACCACGCCCAGATGCCGACATTGGCGGCGCGGCAATGCTCGACCAGCAGGGTCTTGTAGAGTGCGTAGTCCCTGGGCGTGAAAAACACCTTGGCGCGCCCGTTGCCGCGCTGCGTCACGTGGTGCGGCAAATCGGGAACGACGATGCGAGCGAGGCGAGCCATGCGGGCAATCTACGCGCGGCGATAGACAGGCGAACAGGTAAAAAGTGCACTGTAATTCCGTAATTCAACGTGATGTGGGAGAGGGCACTATCACCGCAATTCCTTACTCACCAGAAAATTCCGGATGAGACAATCGAGTTGCGGATTCTGTCTATGTCAAATCCAGATTTATATATAGCAAGAATTTTCTCGGTGCGCCGATTGTCTGCATGGAAATACCTTAAAACCAAAATTCTTTTATCCAAAGAAACAGCTTTGGCCACCTCACTGTAGTCTATATACCATACAGACTCGTCTATCGATGGCCACTCCTTAACGGATTCGTGTAGCGACTCGATGTCGCCGTCAAAAAAAACGATGCAAGAGGATACAAAGTTTGTTAGTGCGTCGTCATTATCGTCATACTGGAGGTCATCTATTAAAAAAATAGAACAAAGCCTTGTTATTTCGATCGATTTATCTTCTCTTTCGAAATCTATATGAGGGCTATTCTTTATGCCTTTCGAAAGTTTAATGCCTTTCTTGCTTCTAAATTGAGAGCGTGGCGATAAATCGTTCCCGCAAACAATGAGATAAAAGTGACCGCCTATCTGACGATGCACATACTTTAGTATATTAAAGGCCTTGTGATTTGGAAAAGGATCAGCATCAAACTGCCGTTCGGAACGAAGGCTCCACACAGAAACCTCCACACCGTTAGGCATATCAAAATTGAAATTAACACGTCCATCAAAAATATCAGGAGTAAGATCAGTTATCTTCATGGTTTCCTATTTCTTCTCTCCGAAAAAGAAATGATCTCTTAGTTTTTGACCAGCTAGTCCTACGTTGAAGTGCGGTTGCTGATCTCCGACTCCTCCCGCGTCATATTCAGCAGCTTTGAATTACGGTGACAGTGCACTAATTTTGCTCCGCCGGCCTCGCTTTCCTGGTTTCACAGCTCTTCCGGTTTGCCTGGCAATCCGGCCAAGAAACGCCTCGCCGCCCACCGGCCGGCCGATGCTCTCGGCTTTGCGCAGCGCGTCGAAGGCCACGGCATCCGTCTCGACCAAATCGAACAGCCCGGTCGACGATGGCAGGCGGTCCCGCATCGGCTGCAGATCGGTGACACCATCGGGCTCACCTGTCAGATGCGCACGAGCGCTTGACCAAGGCCAATCGGACGCCTGCTTCACCAGCCCCGCGCGCACCGGATTCAGTCCGACATAACGCATCGCCGACAAAAGGTGATCCTCGTCCATCGCGACGGCGCCGAAGCGGCCTTGCCAGAAATGTCCGGTTTTCTTTTGCCGCGCATGGATGGTGCCGGCATAGGCGCGGTGCACCTTGGCGAGCGCGCGCCGCAGGCCATCGGCGTCGGTTGGTGTCAGGATCAGGTGCACGTGGTTCGGCATCAGGCACCACGCCCAGATGCCGACATTGGCGGCGCTGCAATGCTCGACCAGCAGGGTCTTGTAGAGCGCGTAGTCCTCGGGCGTGAAAAACACCTTGGCGCGCCCGTTGCCGCGCTGGGTCACGTGGTGCGGCAGACCGGGAGCGACGATGCGGGCAAGGCGAGCCATGCGGTTAGTCTACACGCGACCATAGCCAGGCGAACAGGGTAAAAAGTGCACTGTCACCGTAATTCCGATTAGGCGATTAGGCCGAGATGGCAAAAAGTCCACTGTCGCCGTAATTCAGAATCTATTCTCGTGGAACGTCAAGAAGTCTAAGTCTCTCCTTTGCCTCGTTAATTGCCTCAATAAGTGTGTCAATATCGATTGTTACGTCATCTACACGATCTGAATTATAAAAATGATCAGTACAGTTATCTATCAATGAAAATACAGATACATCAATATCTTCTTTTGAACGCTCCTGACTTAATATTAGGCCTAGTTTCTTATCTTTGAATATTATCTCAGCAATCAAATTTGTATATGCCCGCTCCGATCCAACGGATATCTCAAAACGTCGTTCTTTTTGCATCAATCTCTCCTAGGCAACGTAAATACAGACCTCTTATGCATCATTCGCTGCTACGTGGGCTTTTTGGCGCAGAATTGTCACTGGGCTTTTCTCCTTTCGGCGACGATGAGGCATCCTTAGAGGTTTTGTCCGAGGGCGTCTCTTTGCTAAGCCGCGGATCCTCCGGCTCACGAAAGCCCTTGAATTTGCCATCCGGTCTGTACTGAACAGCTCGCCCATCGGGTGCGGTAACCGTGATACGCCCTGCCTGATCTACCGAAATCTTTGAACCCGGATCGTCAAGAATGGCATCCAACTCTCGTTGACCCAAATCGTTTATGTCTTCCGCTACACCGGTGGGTCGTGGGAAAACAGAACCTTCTCTCTGTCCGTGCTTTTCTACCGCGCGGCCGGCTTCAGTGCGCCCCCCCTTTGACATTTCTTTGCCAGCCTCGGATAGGGACGCCTTTTCCTCTGGTGTGAGAGCTCGAGGTTCGTCTTTCTTTCCATTTTGATCAGAAGGAGTTGCAGGCGAAACGCAAGGACATTCCGCATCGCCCATTTCTGTTGGTGTCATCACGGCGACGGCAACCCCGACTAGAGGACCGCCCAACCACGCAAGCCCCCTCGCGCCGATACCTTCACCGGCCGCCCACCCAAGAGCGGTAGCCATCTGGTGGCCATTCGCGTCACTCTTGTTCACGGGATCATTCTGGGCATAGGCATAACGGTTCGTGCCAACGCCGGCGAGCGTCGGATCCCAATCATCCGGCGAAATAAACCGTCCCAACACCGGATCCATGTACCGTGCATTGAGATAGAGCAGCCCAGTCTCGGCATCGAAGCGCTCGCCGATATAGGACTTCTGAGTCTGGAAGCCGGTGTTGAGCTGCTCGCCATAGGTGGCGTAGGTGGTGCCTTCGACCACGGCGCCCGACATGTCGGTGACCAGCCGCACCGAGGCCAGATGCTCGCGGTGCAGGAAGTATTTTGCCGTGCCGACCACCTTGATGTCGGGATGCGGATAGCGGGTGTAGATTTCCGCGCCGGGCGTCGCCGGAATGATCTCGACATTGGCGTCGGGATAGAGGGTCGTGGCGAAGCTTGAGGATTTCTTGGCGCGCGCTGCGTCCGGGCCGTAGGCAAGGTTGACGGTGTTGGCGGCAAGGCTGACCGTCTTCAGCCGGTTGGCCTCGTCCCATGTCAGCGTACGGCTGCCGTCCGAGGTGAGATTGCCGTTGGCATCATAGGCCATCGCATTGGCGCCGACGGTGACAGGTGCATGCGGACGAGCAGCACTCGCCGCGGGATAGACATACGTCCCGGCGACACGCGTGCGTGAGAGCATGTTGTCGTTGGCGGCATAGACGAAGGTTTCGTCCAGCGTGTTGTCGCCGAGATTGTCCGCCGAGATCAGCCGGTCGGCATTGTCATAGACATAGTTCCAGCTGCCGGGCGCGGAGGCGCCGACGATGCTGGTGATGCGGCCGAGGGCATCGCGGGTGTATTGCCGGTCCATCAATGTGGCGGCGCCAAGAGCCGTGGTGATGCGCGTCAGCCAGCGGCGTGTCGGCGAATAGGTGAAGGACGTCTTCACGCCATTGGCGTAAGTGATCTCCCTGGTCTGGCCATCGGCCTCGTAAATGATCGAGGTGATGTAGCCGGGTGCCGAGGCAAGCCTGTTGCCGGCGGTGTATTGCAGCGGGGCGGCAAGCGTGCCGAAATCGAGCTGCATTGGCAGATACTGTGTCGCCAGTGTTTGCCCCGAGGCATCGCGCACGCTGGTCGTGGTGTGGGTCAGTGTGCCGATGGTGGCATCCTGGCGGGCGACCTTGCCGAAGCCGTCATATTTGTAAGCCTGCGTGGCCGCTGCATTCTGCGATGTGGTCAGCTGGCCTATGTTGTAAGAGCCGGCGGCTGACTGATCGTAGCTGTTCTGCGTCAGCGTCACCGGGCTGCCGCCAGGAGCGGTGGCCGTCTTTAGCGTCAGCCGGTCCATCTGGTCGTAGCTGAGATTGGTGACGGTGCCCCTGGCATCGGTCTGGCTGATCAGTCGGTTGGCGGCATCGTAGGTGTAGGTCCAGGTGCCGAGATCGGGATCGGTCGCCGACAGCCGGTTGCCGAGCAGGTCGTAGGTGTAGGACCAGGTCGAGCCGCCGGGATCGGTCACCCCGATCAAGCGGCCGAGCACGTCGTAGCTGCGCGTCTCCATCAGATTGAGGCCGCCCACGTCGCGAACGATGACGGCGATATCGCCATGCGTCGACCATGCCGTCCGGGTCTGGTGGCCGAGCTCGTCGGTCATCGTCGTGCCGTTGAGCCGCGGGTTGACGAGATCGACCGTCGCCAGGTTGTGCGCATAGGAGCGCTGGCTGGCATCCGGATTGACCGTCAGCACCAGCCGGTCGGCCCAGTCATAGCTGTTGGTGGTCCACTGCGCGGTATCGCCGACAAAGCGCGGGAAGGCGGTGCGCAGGACATTGCCGCGAAGATCATAGTCGGTGTCGGCAATGCGCCTTGGTCCGGCCCCTGTCTCTCCGGGCGTTTCCACGCGGTAGACCCGGCCAAGGCCGTCATACCAGGAGCGGGTGAAGTCTTCCCCCGCACCATTGGGCAGCGGTGTGTATTTGACCAACGCCTGTGTCGCTGGATTGCCTTCGTTCTCGAAGCGCGTCTTGGCATAGGCGCCGGTGACGCTCTGCGAGACCTGGTAAGGCCGGCAGAACGGATCGTAGGCGAAAGTCTTCACAAGGCCGTTGGGATCGCTCTTGGTGGCCGGCAGGCCGCAGACGGGATTGTAGGTGGCGCTCGAGACGAAGCGCGTGTCGGCTGTCTGGCCGCCCGTCGCAAAGTACCGAGGCGCCCGCTCTGTTGTGGGATAGAGATGATAGGTGGCATCATAGTCCCACTCGGTCTTGTGGCCGAGGCTGTTGGTTGCCGAGACCTTGTTGCCGTAGGTGTCATAGGCAAAATACTGGGTCACCGCATTGGTCAAAGCGCTGAAGCTCTGTACCTGGGTCAGATTGCCCTTGGTCGGCACCGCCCACACGTCGGTCGTGTTGCCGTCATAGAAATTTTGCTTGTAGGCGACATAGGGGTCCGTGACATTGAGCCCGGCATGGGTGCGCTCGACAATCGGGGCCGAGACGATGTAGGCCGAGGTGTTGGGCGAGAAGAAGCGCTCCGTCCAGGTCTCGTCGCCGCTGATATCGGTGCGGCCATAGTCCTTGAGGCCGACGATGTTGTTGTAGGCATCGAAGCCCCGGAAGACCCTGAGCGTGCGCGAGACATTCTCGGTCAGCGTCGTGTCGGTCACCGTGTTCTGCACCGTGTATGGCTTGCTCGCCGTGTTGACCGCATAGGTCTCGGCCACCTGCTTGTGCACGGCACCCGCGCCATCCTTCCATACCGTCAGCGACGGCAGGCCGTAGCTGGCCAGGTCCTGGCGATAGGTGGTTTCGATGGTCGACGGCGCCGTCTCGCCATTGGCCAGCGGTCTGGTCTCGACAATCGAGGCGAAGCCCAAAAACTTGCGCGCCGCCGGATCGTACTTGCCGCCGGCATAGGCGTAAGTGCTCACCGCCGTCTGGCCGCGGCCATCGCTGACCGAAAGCTTCGTCACCGCATGCACCACCTGCGGCAGGTAGTTGTTCTGCCAGGTCGACGACGGCGTGTACTCGACCGCGACCGTGCCGCCGAGCTCCGTGGTAATCGAGCGCAGCAGGTTCGGATTGCCCTTGCCTGCGTTCGAGCCGAACATATGGCTCCAGTCGGTGAAGTCGGGCAGCCCATCGCCGTTGAAATCGCCAACTATATTGCCAGCGTTCATTGCTGCGGGAAGGTAAAAGCGGTCGGCCGTGTAGGTGGACGAGGATGGCCGAAGCGAGTAAACCTTTGTGGTACCAGTGAGGGGGAAGCCAGGATATCCATTGACGTTGGTATCGACAGTGATGACATCCATCCGCCCGTCATTGTCGAAATCCCGCAGGATTGAGACCTTCGCGGGCATCGAACTGGTCGAATAGCTCTTGAAGCCGATCCCGGTGGACAGCCAGATTCCGCTGCTGCCACCATTGTCGCTGCGATATCGGAAGATATCCGTCGCCCCGTCGCCGTTCAGATCGGCCAGGACGCAAGTGCCGTCGGCGCAGTTGATGGAAAACGACATCCCACCGGCCTGCCATTTGCCATTTGAAAGCACGCCTTTCTTCACCGGACCCGCGTACAGCGGCAGTTGTCTGCCGTTGCCCAGAAAATCTCCCACGCCGATAGGCTTGGAGGGATTGCTGTCGACATTGACATTATCAACGCCGTCGCCTTCAGGATCGGCAACGAATGTTGGCGCGTCGGGAGGCGTTGTGAAGGTGCCGTTTGGCAAAGCACTGCAGACCGATTGATAGCCCGCAGGCGGTGTCGGACTGCAGGCCACTTTGGTCATTGCAAGTTGCGCATCTGTCAGAAGCAATGAGCTATATGCTGAGCCGATAAAATAGTAGTGGGCGAAGTCCATTGTGTTCTTAGTGTCGAGGAAGCGACCGGGTTCTGAGAAATCCAAGTCGCCCATAGTCAATCCACCGGATTCGATGACCTTAGTGTCCGCAAAGGCACCGCCGGAGTTAAATTTTATTATCCGTTTGTAGGTCTTGCCTGTGGTGGTGTTCCCTATTGTTTTCTGCTCGGCGTAACGTCCAAAGACTTCGTCCCGACCGTCAAGGTCGAGATCGCCAACCTGGCTTGGTCTGGTAATTACACTTTGACCCCATACGAGTGGCTGATCATAAATAGCCGAGTTCACCGTCCCATAGACCCCATCAGTATTCTGATACGTCATCTGGCCGAGCACCTTCGACGTCCCTCCGGTAATGGTGCCGTCTGCGGCTCCGGTGGCGTCCGTGCCGTAGCGGGTGACTTGAGTCAGCCGCGAGGTATTAGAGAACGGCGCCTGGTCGTAGGTCAGCTTGTAGGCGCTGCGCACCGCGCCGGAGACCGTGACGCCGATCGTCTTGATGCGCTGGCTGGTCTCGGAGATATCAAGCCCATTGCCCATCAGGATCATGTCCGGACGGGTCTCATAGTAGAAGGTAATGCTGGTCCCGTTGTAGGTGACGCTGGCGGGATAGCAGACCGGGCTGGCCGGGCAAGTGTAGCTGTAGGTGACGGTGTTGCCGTTGGTGTCGGTCACCGAGGTCAACAGCCAGCGATAGCTCATCGCAAGGTCATAGGCCGGCGTGCCGGCGGTCGGCGTCAGGTTTGCCACTGCCGCGACAGAGCGGAAGGTCGAGACGGTGCCGTCGCGGTCCGTCACCTTCCATTCATTGGTTGTGCTGTTCAGCGCGATGCGGCGATAGCTCTCATTCTCGGTCGCATGCGTGCCGCCGGTCGCGCAGGAGGGCGAGACCATGCCGGCAGTGCAGGCCACCATCGCCTGGCCGTCGAGCAGATAGATGTCGTTGGCGTCATAGGCAGGCATGCCATAGCCGGGTGTCGCTCGCTCGATGACGTCAAAGCCATCGAGACCCCAGCCATAACCGAGCCAGCCCTGATAGAGACCGCCGGTCTTGGTCTTGCGCGAGGAATTGTAGTTCAGCGCGATCTGCGGCTCGATGCCGTGGAAGGCGGGCATGTCGATGCCGATAGAATAGCCGAGATTGCCGTTGCCGGCCGTCTTCGGCAAATCCACCTTCGGCGTGCCGATCGCTTCGGGATCGCCGCTGTCGGTCGTCGCGGCCGCTGCCGCCACTGCCTGCGCCGCTGGCTCCTCAGGTGCGGCCTCGGTATCGCTGGTCTCGGCCCCCTTGCCGGTTGCCTTCGTCTTGGTGTCGGCAGCCTTGGTGCCATCTGGAGTGCCGGTGCCGTCGGTGGCTTTGGCATCAGCCGGCTTCGCGCCGACCTTGGCCGCCGCATCCGGGCTGCCGGTCGCTGATGAACCATCTCCGGTCGACTGCGCCGACGGCGAGCCCGACGGGCTGCCCGCGGCCTGTCCGCCGGCTCCCAGCGCCGCTCCACCATTGCCGTAACCGGCGGCGGAGTTTCCTGCAGTCGCGGAAGAGCTTTGGCTCTCCTGCGCAAGTGCTGCAATCCCCGCGCTTTCTCTAATATAAGAGACAGCAGAAATATCTGCGCCAACGACACTCGCGGCAAGCACTACCGCGCCAAAAAGCAACCGTTTCATGAGTCCCCCGAGCCAAGTTGCTTATCGTTACTCACCTTTCATTTGGCCGATACGACAGGCTCTCGTCGCAGAGCCAATATCCACAGACATATTTTTGGAGGAGACAAAAGAACACTGCGCAAGGACAGTGAATGCTGGACGGATCGAGCATCTTTCGAATGATGCGATCCACGGTGCTGCATCGCCGGCATGGAAAGGTGGCGGAGAATTCATGGTGTCGAGGCACTGTACTCGGCATTAGCCGAGGGTGGGCACGAACAACTCTTCAACGGCTCCATCGCTTCGGGAGACGATGATCCATGCGCGCGTCAAAGGGTAGCGTGGTCATATGCGCCTCGAGCAATCGCGCGGCCGCTGCGATGTCCTGTCGTGCGCTTCATCGGTTCATGCAAGCTTCGGCTGGCGGTCGAAACAACCGGGCGCCTATACCGGTTCCGTCTCGTCCATCATCTGTTTGACGGCATCGGCGGCCCTGCTCATCCCCGCTTCGTCGATCGCCCAGCCGGCGAAGCGTTCCAGCAGGCGAGCGAACTCCACCAGTTCCTGCTCATCCCATTGCGCCAGCGCCCCGGCGAAAATCCGCCATTTGGTCTGGCGCACCGCCATCACCAGGCGCTCGCTCTTGGCGGTGGGTTTGAGACAAATGCGTCGGGCATCGAGCTGCGAGGCGACGCGGAAGGCGTAGCCACGCTCGACGAGGTCGGCCGAAATGCGGCTGGCGCGGGAGGGGTCGATCCCCATGCGCTCGGCGATGACGCCGATCGTCACCTCGTCCCTTGGGGTGTCGCCGACGACCGCGCTGAGCGCGATGATCGCGTCGAGATGGCTCACTTCCAGCGAGGGATCGATGCGCGCGAGAATCAAACGACCGAAATCCCTGCGCTGGACCGAACGGCGCGCCTTGCTCATCACCGCATCGATGGCGGCGACGGCGTCGGCGGCCGCTTCGGACATGCCATTGCTGCGCGCCAGATCGGCAAGGTCCTGATCGCCATGCGTTTGGTGCAGGGCGGAAAATCGGTCGGGCTTGCCCGGCTCGGCATCGCTGCTTCTCATATTACAGCGCGCTAACAAAAATACATGCCGATGTCAATTGCATGCTGGTAGCATATATTTGATATTGACATATATCTGCCACTGGCACATAAACCGCGCCCAGCCTGCGGAGATCCCCATGACTCTCGACTCGACCCTTCCGGATGCGGCGCCCGCGGAGGCGGAAGCCAGGCCCGACCTTACGACGCTGATCGTCTATTCCGGTGCGCTGATCGCCATGTTCATGGCCACCATCGACATGCAGATCGTCGTCACGGCCTTGCCCACCATTGCCGGCGAACTCGGCAATCTGCATCTGTTCGGCTGGGTCGGCGCCGCCTATCTGCTGTCGACCGCCGCCGTCGCGCCCTTCTACGGCAAGCTCGGCGACATGTACGGCCGCAAGAACGTGGTGTTGACGGCGATCGCCCTGTTTCTGGTGGGTTCGCTGGTCTGCGGCATGGCCTGGTCGATGGAGAGCCTGATCGCGGCGCGCGTCCTGCAAGGCATCGGCGGCGGCGGCCTGATGGTCTCGGCCTTCGCCATGATCGGCGAACTGTTCGGGCCGCGCGACCGTGCCAAATACCAGGGTTACAGTTCGGCGGTGTTCGCGCTGTCGTCGGTCCTCGGGCCCTTGGCCGGGGGCTACATCACCAGCCTGTTCGGCTGGCGCTGGGTGTTCCTGGTCAATCTGCCGGTTGGCATCGTCGTGCTGGCGATCCTGGCATTCGCCATGCGCAGCCGGTTCAACGAGAAGCGGCATAGCATCGACTATCTGGGCGGCTTGCTTTTAGCCATCGGCACCACGGCAATCGTCTATTGGGGCTATCATCTGCTCGACCCCGCCGGGCCGGATTTGCTCACTTTCGCGCTGCCTGTCGTCGCGCTGGTGGCAATCGCCGCGTTCATCCTGGTCGAGCGGCGCGCCGAGGAGCCGATCGTGCCCTTGCGGCTGTTCGGCTCCTCGACGGTGCGCATCGTCTCGGGCGTGTCGGTGGTCGCCGGATCGGTGACGCTCGGCATGTTCTTCTATTTCGCGCTCTATATGCAGACGCTGACGGGGCTCAGTCCGGCCGAAGTCGGCTTCCTGTTCCTGCCGGCTTCCCTGACCTCGATGGTCATCTCGATCGTCGCCGGGCGGGTGATTGCCGCGACCGGCCGCTACAAATGGATGCCGGTGGTGGCGATGGGCATCGGCGGGCTGCTGATGATTGGCTTTGTCTTCATCAATTCGCACACGCCGATCTGGGTGCTGGCGGTGATGATGGGCCTGTTCGGCATCAGCATGGGCCTGCAGTTCCAGGTGCTGATCGTGGCGATCCAGGCGGCAGCACCCCTGCAGGATATCGGCGCGGTGTCGTCGCTGATCACCCAGGCGCGGACCATCGGCGCGTCGCTGGGACTGGCGCTGAACGGCGCGGTGATGACCTGGGCCCTGAACGGGCAGACTTCGGAGCTTCCCGCCAATGCCGCCGCCCTGCTGCCGGAGGGCCTGACCGGGCTGAACCCGCATCTGGCGTCAAGCCTGCCGGCCGCGATCCGCGACGTGGTGCTCGCCCACTATTCCAGTGGCTTCAACGTGATGTTCGTCTGGGTGGCGGCGCTCTATTTCGTCGCCATGGCGCTGACGCTTCTGCTGGAGGATGTCCAGATCCCGAAGCGGGGCTAATGCATGTCGCCCAAAAGTGATCTCGGTTTTGGGAGAGCGACATGCATGAAATCAAAGACCTAAATCGCGTCGCATGAATCCGTTTCAACGCGACGCGCTTTAGTCGGCCAGATGGTCCGCGGCCGGGCGGCGCCCGTCGATCCACAGCGCAAGCAATGTGCAGGCGGCACCTGACAGCAGATAGGCGCCGGCGGCGATGAGGCCGAAATTGCCGGCCAGCAGCAGGGCGGCGAGCGGCGCGAAGCCGGCGCCGAACATCCATGCCAGATCCGAGGTGATCGCCGAGCCGGTATAGCGATGCCGCCGGGAAAAGCTCGAGGCGACGACGCCCGACGACTGCCCGAAACTCAGCCCGAGCAGGATGAAGCCCAGCACCATGAACAGTGCTTCGCCGACGGCGCCGCCGTCCAGAAGCTGCGGGGCAAAGCCGCTGAAGGTGGCGATGGCGATCGCCGAACCGCCGAGCAGCGCACGGCGTCCGACGCGATCGGCCAGCGGGCCCGACGCAACGATGGCCGCGATACCGAACAGCGCGCTCACCGCCTCGATCATCAGGAAGCGCGCCGGCCCCTCATTGGTGAACAGGAACACCCAGGAAAGCGGAAACACCGTCACCATGTGGAACAGGGCGAAGCTCGCCAGCGGCGCGAAGGCGCCGATGACGACGTTGCGGCCCTCTGCCCGGATCGTGTCCCTTATGCGTGTCGGTTGCAGGTCGCCGCTCTCGTAAAGTTTCGAGAATTCAGGCGTGACGACAATGCGCAGCCGGGCGAACAGGGCCACGACATTGATGGCGAAGGCAACGAAGAAGGGATAGCGCCAGCCCCAGGAGAAGAAGTCGTCCGCCGACAGATTGGCAACGAAGAAGGCGAAAAGGGAACTCGCCACGATGAGGCCGATCGGCGCCCCGAGTTGCGGGATCATGGCATAGAAGCCGCGCCGGTTCTGCGGCGCGTTCAGCGCCAGCAGCGAGGGCAGTCCGTCCCATGTTCCGCCGAGCGCCAGCCCTTGGCCGATACGGGCAAGCGCCAAGAGCCACACCGCGATCGCACCGATGTCGCCATAGGCCGGCAGGAACGCAATGGCGACGGTCGACGTGCCGAGCAGGAACAGCGCGATCGTCAGTTTCGCGCCGCGGCCATAGGCGCGATCGATGGCCATGAACAGCACGGAGCCGAACGGCCGCGCGACGAAGGCCAGCGCGAAGATGCAGAAGGAATAGAGCGTGCCGACGAGCGGGTCGTGCGTCGGAAACACCAGCTTGGGAAACACGATGACCGACGCGATCGCATAGACGAAGAAGTCGAAGAATTCCGACGTCCTGCCGACGATCACGCCGACCGCGATATCGCCGGCGCTGACCTGGCCATGATGCGAGCCGATCAGCTCGCTGTTGGTTTCGGCAGTCGAAGTCTGAGCCATCTTATCCGTCGCCACCGCGTGGAATGAACTGTCCAGGACCCAATTCTGGGGATTCCCCAAGGGTTCCATTGTGCACTGCACACTGCGCCAAAGCCATGCCGGCTGGGCATTGGACAAATTGTCCAATGTTACCACAGCGTCGCGAGCAGTAGCCCTTGATCGATACCGCACTGCAACATGAATGGTTGCCGCGGTCCATCGAGGGCAGCGTTTGATGAAACGATTTGGAGCCTTGCTTCTGTTCCCCCTGGCCGGGCTGTTGAGCGGCTGCGATCTGGTCGTGCTGGCACCCGCCGGCGATGTCGCGGCCCAGCAGCGCGACCTGCTGGTGGTCTCGACCCTGTTGATGCTGGTCATCATCATCCCGGTCATGGCGCTGACCGTCTTTTTCGCCTGGCGCTATCGGCAGTCCAACGCCGCGGCGACCTATGCGCCGGACTGGGATCATTCGACGAAGCTGGAACTGGTGATCTGGGCGGCGCCGCTGCTGATCATCATCTGCCTCGGCGCGCTGACCTGGCTCGGCACGCATCTGCTCGACCCCTATCGCCGGATCGATCGCATCGAGCCCGGCCAGCCGGTCACTGAAGCGCACAAGCCGCTGCGGGTCGAGGTCGTGGCGCTCGATTGGAAATGGCTGTTCATCTATCCGGACTACGGCATCGCCTCGGTCAACGAACTGGCGGCGCCGGTCAACCAGCCGATCGACTTCCGCATCACCTCGTCGGCGGTGATGAATTCCTTCTACATCCCAGCCCTTGCCGGGCAGATCTATGCCATGCCGGCGATGGAGACGAAGCTGCACGCCGTCATCAACCGGCCGGGCACCTATAGCGGCTTCTCGGCCAATTACAGCGGCGCTGGTTTTTCCGGCATGCGCTTTGCCTTCCACGGCCTGTCCGGCCAGGCCTTCGACCAGTGGGTGGCGCAGGCCAGGAGCGCGACGGCGACGCTCAGCCGCGACAACTATCTCGAACTTGAAAAGCCGAGCGAGAACGAGCCGGTCCGCCACTATGCCTCCGTCGATCCCGACCTCTATGGCGCCATCCTCAACCTGTGCGTCGAGCGCGGCAAGATGTGCATGAACGAGATGATGTCGATCGACGCCAAGGGCGGCCTCGGTCTTGCGGGTGTGCGCAACACGCTGCCGCTGCAATACGACAAGCTCGCCCGGCGCGGCGCGGTGTTCGGCAACGATCCGTCCTACGTCGCCAGCATCTGCACGGCGGAGGAGGCGGCGGCCGCCGCGCGCGCGGCCAGCGCTGCCGCGCCGACCGATTGGCCGGCCAAAAATCTTTCCCCGCTGCGCGGAGCAGGGCTGCTCAGGCCCGGGGCCGAGAGCCGCCGCGCCGAGGCGGATACGCCGTCGCTCGGCCTGCTGCGGCAAGAATTGTGAGTGACAGAAGATGCCCGATACGCTGACCAAATTCATCTTCGGCCGTCTCACCTTGGACTCGCTGCCGCTGCACGAACCGATCGTCGTCGCCACCTTCGTCGCGGTGGCTCTCGGCGGCATCGCCCTTCTCGCCGCCATCACCTATTTCAAGCTGTGGACCTATCTCTGGCGGGAGTGGTTCACCAGCGTCGACCACAAGAAGATCGGCATCATGTACATGGTGCTGGGCCTCGTCATGCTGCTGCGCGGGTTCTCCGACGCCATCATGATGCGCCTGCAGCAGGCCATTGCCTTCAACGGCTCGGAGGGCTATCTCAATTCGCATCACTACGACCAGATCTTCACCGCGCATGGTGTGATCATGATCTTCTTCGTGGCGATGCCCTTCGTCACCGGGCTGATGAACTTCGTCGTGCCGCTGCAGATCGGCGCGCGCGATGTGTCGTTCCCCTTCCTCAACAATTTCAGCTTCTGGATGACGGTCGGCGGCGCCATATTGGTCATGGCCTCGCTGTTCGTCGGCGAATTCGCCCGCACCGGCTGGCTCGCCTATCCGCCGCTCTCCGGCATCGGCTACAGTCCCGATGTCGGCGTCGATTATTACATATGGGCGCTGCAGGTGGCGGGCGTCGGCACGACGCTGTCGGGCATCAACCTGATCTGCACCATCATCAAGATGCGCGCGCCCGGCATGACGATGATGCGCATGCCGGTCTTCACCTGGACGTCGCTCTGCACCAACGTGCTGATCGTCGCTTCCTTCCCGGTGCTGACGGCGGTGCTCTCGCTCCTGGCGCTCGACCGCTATGTCGGCACCAACTTCTTCACCAACGACTTCGGCGGCAACCCGATGATGTATGTGAACCTCATCTGGATTTGGGGTCACCCGGAAGTCTACATCCTGATCCTGCCGCTGTTCGGCGTCTTCTCCGAGGTCACCTCGACCTTCTCCGGCAAGCGCCTGTTCGGCTACACCTCGATGGTCTACGCCACGGTGGTCATCACCATCCTGTCCTACCTCGTCTGGCTGCACCACTTCTTCACCATGGGCTCCGGCGCCAGCGTCAATTCCTTCTTCGGCATCACCACGATGATCATCTCGATCCCGACGGGAGCGAAGATATTCAACTGGCTGTTCACCATGTATCGCGGCCGCATCCGTTTCGAACTGCCGATGATGTGGACAATGGCCTTCATGCTGACCTTCACCGTCGGCGGCATGACCGGCGTGCTGCTCGCCGTGCCGCCGGCGGACTTCGTGCTGCACAACAGCCTGTTCCTGATCGCGCATTTCCACAACGTCATCATCGGCGGCGTGCTGTTCGGCCTGTTCGCCGGCATTGCCTATTGGTGGCCCAAGGCCTTCGGCTTCAAGCTCGATCCGTTCTGGGGCAAGGTGTCGTTCTGGTGCTGGGTGGTCGGCTTCTGGTTCGCCTTCATGCCGCTCTACATACTCGGCCTGATGGGCGTGACGCGCCGCATGCGCGTCTTCGACGACCCTTCGCTGCAGATATGGTTCGTCATCGCCGCCTTCGGCGCGGTGCTGATCGCTGCCGGCATCGCCGCCTTCCTGATCCAGATCTTCGTCTCCATCCGCAAGCGCGAGGCCTTGACCGATCCGACCGGCGATCCCTGGGACGGCCGCACGCTCGAATGGTCGACCTCTTCGCCGCCGCCCGCCTATAACTTCGCCTTCACGCCGGTCGTGCGCGACAACGATGCCTGGTGGGACATGAAGAAGGCCGGCTACGTCAGGCCGCTTTCCGGCTTCAAGCCGATCCATATGCCTGAAAACACCGGAACCGGCGTCATCCTGGCGGCCTTCAGCGTGGCGCTCGGTTTCGGCCTGATCTGGTACATCTGGTGGCTGGCCGCGCTGAGCTTCGTCTGCCTCATCGCCACCGCGATCGGTCACACCTTCAACTATATCAGAGACTTCCACATTCCGGCTGCCGAGGTCACGCAGACGGAGGAGGCTAGGACGACGCTCCTCGCCGCCCAGGCTAGGGTATGAGCATGGCTACGACAGCAATCACGGCCGGCCCTGAGCCGGTCTTCCACCTGGAGGAAGAGCACGTGCACGCTGAAGGCAGCAGCACCATGCTCGGCTTCTGGCTCTATCTGATGAGCGACTGCCTGATCTTCGCCATGCTGTTCGCGGCCTATGGCGTGCTCGGCGGCAATTACGCGGCTGGACCCGCGCCGAAGGACCTGTTCGATCTCGACCTGGTGGCGGTCAACACCACCATGCTGCTCCTCTCCTCGATCACCTATGGCTTTGCCATGCTGACCATGGACAAGGGCCGCGTCGCGGCGACGCAAGCCTGGCTTGCCGTAACCGGGCTGTTCGGCCTGGCCTTCCTGTCGATCGAACTCTACGAATTCACGCACATGATCCATGAAGGCGCCACGCCGCAGCGCAGCGCCTTTCTGTCGTCCTTCTTCACCCTGGTCGGCACGCACGGCCTGCATGTCACTTTCGGCATCGTCTGGCTGGTGACGCTGATGACGCAGGTCGCGCGGTTCGGCCTCACCGAGGCCAATCGCCGCCGGCTGATGTGCCTCTCGATGTTCTGGCATTTCCTCGACGTCGTCTGGATCGGCGTTTTCACCTTCGTCTATCTGATGGGGATGTTGCGATGAGCACTCATGATCACGCCGAAGGTCACGGCCACGCCCATGGCGGCGCGGCGCACGGATCGTTAAAGGGCTATCTGACCGGCTTCGTCCTGTCGGTGATCCTGACCGCCATCCCGTTCTGGCTGGTGATGAGCGGCGCCATCGACAACAAGCAGGTCACGGCCATCGTCATCATGGCCTTCGCGGTGGTGCAGATCGTCGTCCACATGGTCTTCTTCCTGCACATGAACACCGCCTCGGAGGGCGGATGGTCGATGCTGGCGCTGATCTTCACGCTGATCCTGGTCGTCATCGTGCTGACCGGCTCGCTCTGGGTGATGTACCACCTCAACGCCAACATGATGCCGGGACTGCACGACATGCGCGAGATGCCATGAGCCCGGCGCCGGGCGCGGGGAGGGCTACTGTCGAAGCCCGGATCGGGCAGGCCGGCATTGATCTGTCCGCCGCGCCAGGAAAGGACGCCGACAGGTCGCCCGCGTCACGGCTTTTCCTTGTATTGCTCGGCCTCCTCGGCGTGCTGGTGTTTGTCGGGCTCGGCATCTGGCAGCTGGAAAGGCGGGTCTGGAAGCTCGACCTGATCGCCCGCGTCGAGCAGCGCGTTCATGCTCCCGTTGTCGATGCGCCCGGCCCAGTGGACTGGAGCGGCATGACCGCAGCCAGTAATGAATACCGCCATGTGCGACTGGCTGGGCAATTTCTGAGCGGCAAGAACACTCTGGTGCAGGCGGTGACGGAGCTTGGCGGCGGCTATTGGGTGCTGACGCCGATGCGAACCGATCGCGGCTTCATCGCGCTGGTCAATCGCGGCTTCATTCCCCAGGAGCGCAAGCCCGAGTTCGAACAGGAGAGCGGCGGCTTCGGTTCGTCGACCGTCATTGACGGGCTGTTGCGCATGAGCGAGCCGGGTGGCGGCTTCCTGCGCAACAACGATGCGGCGGGCAACCGCTGGTATTCGCGCGACGTCGCCGCCATCGCCTCCACGCGCGGCCTGACGGACGTCGCCCCGTATTTCGTCGATGCGGAGGCATCCGGCGTTGACGGCTGGCCGCGCGGTGGCCTGACCGTCGTGACGTTCCGCAACAGCCACCTCGTCTATGCTTTGACCTGGTTCACGCTCGCTGCGATGCTTGCCGCGGCCCTGGCCGCGCCGATGATCGGCCGCCGCGGGCGGCGAGGACCGGCACGATGAGCGCCCCGACGCAAACGCTTCGCAACGACAAATCCTTCGCCGTATCCCTTGCGGGTAACGGCGGCACGGCCTCGGATCCCGACGCGGCGAACAGGAAGAACCTGCTCCTGCTCATCCAGCTGCGTTGGCTGGCGGTGGCGGGCCAGGTGCTCACCATCCTGGTGACAGAATACTGGTTCGATATCCCGCTGCCGCTGGCGGAGATGGCCGGCGTGGTGCTTTTCCTGGTCGGGCTGAACATCTTCAGCCTGCTCGCTTCGCGCGGCCAGCGCTCGATCAGCAATGCGCAGCTGTTCGTCGCGCTCATCTTCGACATGGCCGCGCTGACCACCCAGCTTTACCTGAGCGGCGGCGCGTCGAACCCGTTCGTGTCGCTCTATCTCCTGCAGATCACGCTTGGCGCGGCGCTTTTGACACCGTGGTTCACCTGGAGCCTGGTGGCCGCCGCTTCGGCCTGCTTCGTCTTCCTCACCTTCCAGTTCCAGCCGATCGCCATTCCGCATCATGGCGGCAGCGACCTTTTGGCCCTGCATATCAGGGGCATGTTCATCTGCTTCGTGCTGGCGGCCGGCCTGATTGTCATTTTCATGACGCGCATCAACCGAAATCTGCGCGAGCGTGACGCCTATCTCGCCGATCTGCGCCAGCACTCGGCAGAGGAGGACCACATCGTGCGGATGGGCCTGCTGGCGTCGGGCGCGGCACATGAACTGGGAACGCCGCTGTCGACCATCTCGGTCATCCTGTCCGACTGGCGCCAGATGCGCAGCGTCACCCGTAATCGCGAACTGGCCGGGGACGTGGCCGAAATGCAGGCGCAGATCGAACGCTGCAAAAGCATCGTGTCGGGCATCCTGATGTCATCGGGCCAGGCGCGGGGCGAGGGCACTATCCGCACCAGCATCCGCCATTTCCTCGACGATCTGGTCCAGGAGTGGCGTGTCAGCCGCCAGCCGCTCAATCTCGAGTACGAGAACGATTTCGAACCCGACGAGCAGATCGTCTCCGACACGGCGCTTAAGCAGGTCATCTTCAACGTCTTCGACAATGCGCTGGAGGCATCGCAGACTTGGGTCGGCGTCACGGCCGAGCGGCAGGACGACAAACTGGTGATTTCCGTGCGCGACCGCGGGGCGGGTTTTGACGAAGGTATTCTGGCTGCGCTCGGCCAGCCCTATATGTCGAGCAAGGGACGGCCTGGCGGCGGCCTAGGCCTTTTCCTTGTCGTCAACGTGGTTCGAAAGCTGGGAGGCGACTTTTCGGCGCGCAACATGGAGCAGGGCGCCTGTGTTACGCTCTCGCTGCCGCTCGCGGCGCTGACCGCTGGAGATGATCATGAAGCCTGATCGATCCCTGTTTATCGTCGAGGACGACGCCACCTTCGCCAAGACGCTGAAGCGCTCCTTTGAAAAGCGCGACTACGACGTCGTGGTCTGCCACGGCAGGGAAGAATTGCTCGGCGCCCTCGAAACGACTGTTCCGGCCTACGCGGTCGTTGATCTCAAGCTTGGCGCCGGCGGCTCGGGGCTGGAATGCGTGAAGCTGCTCAGCGCCCGCGATGCTTCGATGAGGATCGTCGTGCTGACCGGCTTCGCAAGCATCGCCACGGCGGTCGAAGCGATCAAGCTTGGCGCCTGTCACTATTTGGCCAAGCCCGCCAACACCGATGACATCGAAATCGCCTTCGGCCGGACCGAGGGCGATGTTTCGGTTTCGGTCAGCAACCGGCCCACCTCGATCAAGAATCTCGAATGGGAGCGTATCCACGAGACGCTCGTCGAGACCGGTTTCAACATCTCCGAAACCGCGCGCCGGCTTGGCCTGCATCGGCGCACCCTGGCCCGCAAGCTCGAAAAACGCGTGGTGAGATAGCCAGGGTTCGGCGCGCAAAGCCGCAATGTCGGCGGGGGGATCCACCATCGCTCCTTGGCATCATGACGCGGCAGGTCTGTTCCGCAGCCAACCCTCGGCGGCAGCCCTGAAAAATGCAACCCACGGCCTCTCCGATGGTACTCCCTTCACCGCAGCGGAGCGTCGGCCGGTTGCGTCAGTCACCGCGGCCCAATCAGGAACGAGTCCCGGCTTGTGACGTTCCCGTGTCATGTCGGTGCCTGGCTTGGCATATGGGCCGTTGGGTCACGGGTGCATGCATGTCTGCGTGGATATGCAGCGGCTGTTTGCCGAACCGTCACCGTGGGCGACACCCTGGATCACGCGTGTCCTCCCTCGGATTGAGAGGCTGGTCGAAGCGCGGGCAAAACAGACGGTCTTCACGCGTTTCGTGCCCGCGCAGAAACCGGGGCGGGGTGTTGGCACATGGAAGCGCTACTATGAGCGCTGGGCCTCGATGGCGATCGACAATATCGGCCCGGAAATGGTCGAGCTGCTGCCGTCATTGGCCGCCTGCTGTCCCCCGGCGGCGGTCATCGACAAGCATATTTATTCGCCCTGGTTTGAAGGCCGTCTTCGAGCCTTCCTGATGGAACACGAGATCGATACGCTGGTCGTCACCGGAGGTGAAACCGACGTGTGCGTCCTGGCAACGGTGCTTGGCGCCATCGATTTTGGCTATCGTGTCGTTCTGGTCACGGACGCGCTGTGCAGTTCTTCCGATGCGACTCATGACGCGCTGCTCACCGTCTATCACCAACGTTTCGCGCAGCAGGTCGAAACGGTCGAGATGGAGACGGTTCTTTCGAACTGGACTTGATGTCACCAGGCGCTGAGGAGGCAAAGGCATCAGGTGCTTCTTCGCGCGAGCTGGGATACCTATCTGTCGAGACAAGACAGACACCAGACACCGGAACAGGCAACCGAATTGGCGCAACGATCGGGCAGTGCTGATCTTCCACTTCACGGCGGGCGCGTGCCGAAATGGCTGGGCGACCGCATGACGCGCCTTGGCGCGGTCATGTGCGAGGCGATCATCCATCATTATGGCCGCAACGAATTGCTGCGGCGGCTGGCGCATCCGTTCTGGTTCCAGTCGTTTGGCGCCGTCATGGGCATGGACTGGCACTCGTCGGGTATCACGACCAGCGTCGTCGGCGCCTTGAAGCGCGGTCTGGCGCCATTGTCGGGCGAGCTCGGCATTCATGTCTGCGGCGGCCGTGGCGCTCATTCGCGCAAGACCCCGCATGAGCTTGCCGCTATCGGCGAGCGCATCGGCTTCGACGGAACGCGCCTGGCAACCGTCAGCCGGCTTGTCGCCAAGGTAGACAGCGCCGCCGTTCAGGATGGCTTCGACCTCTATCTGCATGGCTTCATCGTCACCAATGACGGCGACTGGGTGGTGGTGCAGCAAGGCATGAACGGCGACAGCAAGGTGGCGCGCCGCTACCATTGGCTGTCCGAAGGTCTGAAGAGTTTCGTCGATCAGCCGCACGCCGCCATCGAGGGCGCCAATCAGGGCGAGATCGTCAACCTGACCGACCGCCGCGCCGAGGCCTCGCGCCAGGGACAGCTGGACCTGCTTCAGGACCTTGGCCCGGACCGCATCCTGCGCGAATTCGCTGCCCTGGATGCCGGCACGGCAACGGCTCCGGAGCAACCGCTGCTGCCGCATCTGGTGATGCCGGCCCACCATGATGTCCGCGAAAGCGATGTCGTCATGCGCCGCCTGCATGGCAACATGGCGGCGGCCGCCGAACGCGGTCCGGCGGATTTCTCCGAGCTTCTGCTCGTTCCCGGCGTTGGCGCGCGCACGGTGCGCGCATTGGCCCTCGTTGCCGAAGTGGTGCACGGCGCGCCGTGCCGTTTTTCCGATCCGGGCCGGTTCTCACTCGCCCATGGTGGCAAGGACAGGCACCCTTTCCCCGTTCCGCTCAAGGTCTATGACGAGACGATCGGCGTGCTGAAGTCCGCGGTGCAGAAAGCCAGGCTCGGCCGCGAAGAGGAAATCGGCGCGTTGAAGCGGCTCGACGATCAGTCGCGGCAGGTCGAGCGATATGTCACCGGACCCAGCCTGAAGGAAATCGTCGCCGGAGAATTCGACCAGTCGCACCTGCTTGGCGGCCGCAGTGTCTTTGGCTGGGAACCGGCGTCGGACCAGGCGCCGGCGGAGCTGGGCAAGAAGGCGTGAAAGGCCGCCGACCTCCGCGTCATGCCACGCGGCGGTAGCTGTAGTGATCGCGGATGAATGCATTGAAGAAGCGGCCTTTCGAGGCAGCCTTCCTGAAAGCGGCATAGGTTGCCGGGGAAACGTCCGCATAGTCATAGTGATGGCCGCTCGGCACGAACCAGACGGAAAGGGTTCTGGTCGCGGGATCGTATTGGGTGTTTCGGATCGCTGTCGATGGCATGTTGGCAACCTGACTGCTCAGCCAGATAAATCCGCCAGAAATGGTCCGGTTCCCTGCCTTAGCGACCGCACGATCTGCCGCGCAAGCAAGCGCGGCTCGATATTGCCTTACCGTTCAGCCTTCACCATCTAGGCGGAATGTCGCACCTCAAACCGAAAACAACCGGCAGCACCTTAGCATTCCAGCATGATCTGTTTGGTGATCCCAAGGATTTGCCCGAAGGTTTTGCCTATCAGCCCGGATTGATCACCCCGCAGGAAGAGACCGAGCTCGCCCGGCAGCTTGAGGGACTGCCGTTCCAGGCGTTCGACTTCCATGGCCATCTGGCGAACCGGCGCGTCGTCGGGTTCGGTCTGCGCTATGATTATGACCGTCGCGAAGTCGTCGAAGCGGCGCCGATCCCCGACTTCCTGCTGCCCGTGCGCGAGAAGGTCGCGGCCTTTGCGCGCCGGTCTGTCGAGGCCTTCGCGCAGGTGCTGATCAATGAATTTCAGCCGGGCGCCGGTATCGGCTGGCATCGCGACAAGCCTCATTTCGAAGACGTCGCCGGCGTTTCGCTGCTTGCGCCCTGCAGCTTCCGCCTGCGGCGAAAGAGCGGCGACAAATGGGAGCGCCGGACCGTCGTCGTCGAGCCACGATCAGCCTATCTCATGGCCGGGCCTTCGCGCACGGAGTGGGAGCACAGCATCCCGCCGCTCGCCGAGCATCGCTACTCGATCACCTTGCGGACGCTGCGCTCTCAAAATCCCTGAGGCAGGCCGATCGCCGAGGCTCTACTTCACGCCGATGCCGGCGGTCAGTCCGCCGTCGATCTTGTAGTCGGCGCCGGTGCAGAAGCCGGCCTTGGACGAGCACAGGAAAGCGATGAGCTCGGCCACTTCCTCCGGCTCGCCGATGCGGCCGAGCGGATGGGCCGCGCCGAAGCGCCTGTAGGCCTCCTCGACATCGGCATCGCTGCCACTGTCGCCGCGCGCGGCCTTCTCCAGGATCGGCGTGCGGATCGAGCCCGGGCTGACCGAATTCACCCTTATGCCTGATGCCGCATAGTCGAGCGCCAGCGAGCGTGTCAGCGTATGGATCGCACCCTTGGTCGTGGCATAGGCGGCGACGTTCTGCTGGCAGGCGAAGCCCTGCACCGAAGCGACGTTGACGATGGCGCCGCCGCCGCGCTTGATCATTTCCGGGATGCCGAAATGCGCGGTCAGGTAGATCGATCCGACATTGACCGTCATCGCCCGGTTCCAGGTTTCCCAGTCGGTCGTCGTCGCGGTTCCGTAGGGATGCACCGCGGCGGAATTGACGATGACGTCGATGCCGCCGAATTTCGCGACGCCGGCCGCGACCGCGTCGCGAACCTGATCGGAAACGGACACGTCTACCGTTTGCACCAATGCATCCGCTCCGGCCTTGGCAAGGCTTTCCTGCATGGCAGCATTGGCGGCCCAATCGATGCCGCAGGCGATGATCGCCGCACCACCCTGCGCCAGCCGCCTTGCGGTGGCGAGCGCGATGCCGGTCGTCCCCGTCACCAATGCCACCTTGCCGTCGAAATCCTTCATCGCGGAAGCTCCTTCATGCGCCATAAAAACGTGGTTCTGAGTTTGACACTCATTGGTGTCAAACAATAGGTTGCCGGTCTCTCGCAAAAAGGAAAGCGGTAATGGAACAGTGCTGGCGCTGGTATGGTCCCGATGATCCGGTGACGCTCGATCATGTCAAGCAGGCCGGCGCCACCGGCGTGGTCTCGGCGCTTCACCACATCTACGATGGCAGGGCCTGGCCCGAGGCCGATGTGCTCGAGCGCAAGCGCGTCATCGAGGCCGCCGGCCTGACATGGTCGGTGGTCGAAAGCATCCCGGTCCACAATTCCTTCAAGATCGGCGCGCCCGAACGCGAGCGCTACGCCGGCTACTATCGCGACAGCATCCGCGCGCTCGCCAAGGCCGGGATCAAGACGATCTGCTACAATTTCATGCCGGTGGTGGACTGGACCCGCACCGACCTCATGTATCGCCTGCCGACAACCGGCTATGCCTTGCGTTTCGACGCCATCGATTTTGCCGCCTATGACCTTTTCGTGCTGCAGCGCAAGGATGGCGCGGCCAGCTATACGCCGGCGCGGATCGCCGAGGCCGAGCAGCGACTGAAAGTGTTGACGCCAGAGCAGGTCGACCAGATCGAGCGCAACCTCATCGCCGGCCTGCCGGCGACAGAGCGCAAGTATGACCGCGACAGTTTCCGCGAGGCTTTGGCGGACTATGACGGGATCGGGCCGAAGGAGTTGCGCGACAACCTCGCCTGGTTCCTGCGCGAGATCATTCCAGTTGCCGAAGAGGAAGGGGTGCGCATGTGCATCCATCCGGATGACCCGCCCTTTTCGCTCTATGGCCTGCCGCGCGTCGTGTCGACCGCGCAGGATGCCCGCTTCATCCTCGACGCCGTCGACAGCCCAGCCAATGGGCTGACCTTCTGCACCGGCTCCTACGGCACGCGCGCCGACAACGACATCGTCGCCATGGTCAAGGAATTCGCCGACCGCATCCATTTCGTCCATCTGCGCAACATCACCATCGAGGAGGACGGCTCGTTCTACGAAGCCGAGCATCTCGAGGGCGGCACCGACATGGCGCATGTCATCCTCGCTCTGATGCAGGAGGAGACGCGCCGCCGCAAGGAGGGCCGCGCCGACTGGCGCATCCCGATGCGGCCGGACCATGGCCACCTGCTCGCCGACGACATCGGCAAGAAGAAGATCAACCCCGGCTACTCGTTGATAGGCCGCCTGAAAGGCCTCGCCGAACTGCGTGGCATCATGCGCGCCGTGGAGCAGTTCGGGTTGGCTTGACGAGCCTGTCCCTCAGTGGAGATGCTTGAGCTTGTCGGGATTGCGCACGACATAGATGGCCACGATCTTGCCGTCCTCGATGTCGAGCGCGGTGGTCTGGAGTTCGCCATCGGCTTCCAGGGTGACGAACCCCGGCAAGCCGTTGATGAAGCCGAAGCGGACAAGCTTCGAGCCATGCGTGCGCAACCAGGCCGCCACACGTTCGTATTGCGTCATGACGGCATCGAAGCCGAGGGCCGGCTGCGTGGCCGCCGGACGCTTGCCGCCACCGTCGGCATGGGCGACGACGTCGGCGCTCAACATCGCGCCAAGCGCCCTCATGTTGCCGCTGCGCGAGGCCGTGAAGAAAGCCTCGGCGAGCTCCAGACCGCGTTGCCGTTCCACCGTGAAGCGGGGCCGCGCCTCGCGGACATGGCCGCGCGCCCGGGCAGCGAGCTGGCGGCAGGCCGCCGGGTCGCGCTCGATGGCGGCCGCGACCTCGTCAAATCCCAGTCCGAACACATCGTGCAGCAGAAAGGCCGCCCGCTCGAGCGGAGACAGGCGCTCCAGCACCAGCATCAGCGGCAAGGTGACGTCTTCCACCTCGTCCTCTTCCACCACGGGATCGGGAAGCCAGGGGCCGACATAGGTCTCGCGTTTGTGCCGTGCGGATTTGAGCTGGTCGAGGCACAGACGCGTCACCGTGCGGCGCAGGAATGCTTCGGGTTCGCGCACCGAGGCGCGGTCGGCCTTCATCCAGCGGATGAAGGCCTCCTGCACGGCATCCTCGGCGTCCGACACTGAGCCCAGCATGCGGTAGGCGACGCGCATGAGCTTGGGACGCAGCGGGGCGAAGCCTGCTGCGTCGTCGTCGGTCGCCGTACTCGTCATCAGGCTGCGGCCACCCGGGCGGCCTTCACGGCAGCTGGGTCGGCATACAGGCCGAAACCGACGGCAATGCGGTTCCAGGCGTTGATGATGTTGATCGTCAAAGTGAGCTTGATCTGCTCTTCCTCCGTGAAGGGTGCCTTCAGCTCTTCATAGGCGCTTGCATGGCTGCTACCTTCCGAGAGCCGGGTCAAGGCCTCCGTCCAGGCCAGTGCGGCGCGTTCACGGTCGCTGTAGCAAGGGGCCTCGCGCCAGGCCGGTAGCAGATAGATGCGCTGCTCGGTTTCACCATTCTCGCGCGCCTCGGTGGCGTGGAGATTGATGCAGTTGGCGCAGCCATTGATCTGCGAGGCGCGCAGTTTCACCAGTTCGGTCAGGCTGTGCTCGAGGCTGGCGGCGGCGGAGAGCTCGATCGAGGAACGCTGCCAGTTCTTCATCAGGGAAGGGGCGGCGGCGAAGAGGTCGATTTTTGCGGTCATGATGGGCTTCCTTCTGTTGGTGCCGACCACATGACGAGACAACATCTGCCAGTGTGACATGCACGCCAGGATTTTTGTCCGCCATGCGCCGTTCCCTCAGCGGCTCCAGCACGCTTTGCGGCGTCGACCAGTCACCTTCGACCGTTCGCCACTGTCGATGCACGCCAAGCGGCGGCCACCCATCCGCTTCAAAGCGTCGTTACTTGCGCGATATCTAATATAAGAGCAGAATTGAAGGCGTTTGAAGGAGAACGGCTCATAAGCAACAAATTGGGAGGAAACCATGAATACCATGAGCCTCACCACGCTTGAAGGCGGCAAGGCGACAGTCGACGCCACAACCATAGAAGCGCTTTCGGCACAATTACGCGGCACTCTGCTTCAGCAGGGGGATGCTGCCTACAACGAAGTCCGTGCCATCTGGAATGCCACGGTCGACCGGCAGCCGGGGCTGATCGTGTGTTGCGTCGGCGCCTCCGACGTCATCCGTGCCGTGAATTTCGCCAGGGAAAACAGGCTTCTCGTCTCCGTGCGCGGCGGCGGCCATAACATTGCCGGCAGTGCCGTCTGCGATGGCGGCCTGATGATCGATCTATCGCCGATGAAGTCGGTGCGGGTCGATCCCGCCGCAAGGCGGGCATGGGTCGGCCCCGGCGCCACGCTCGCCGATGTCGACCGGGAAACGCAGGCCTTTGGGTTGGCGGTGCCGACCGGTATCAATTCGACCACCGGCATATCAGGCCTGACCCTGGGCGGCGGCTTTGGCTGGATCACCCGGAAATTCGGCCTGACTATCGACAATCTTGTCTCCGCCGATGTGGTCACCGCCGACGGTAAGTTGCTGCGCGCCAGCCAGACGGAAAATCCGGACCTGTTCTGGGCGCTGCGTGGCGGCGGCGGCAATTTCGGCATTGTCACGGCATTCGAGTTTCAGCTCCATCAGGTGGGTCCGCAGGTTCTGTCGGGGCTTGTCGTCCATCCTTTCGCCGATGCCGAGAAGGTGCTGGAGGCGTATCGCAACGCGCTCGAAACGGCGCCCGACGAACTGACCTGCTGGGTGGTCATGCGGCAAGCGCCGCCGCTGCCCTTCTTGCCGGCCGAGTGGCACGGCAAGGATGTCCTGGTGCTGGCCATGTGCTATTGCGGCGATCTCCAGGCAGGTGAAAAGGCGACGAAGAAGCTTCGCGCCATCGGCTCGCCGATTGTCGATGTCGTCGGCCCCAACCCGTTCACCGGCTGGCAGCAGGCATTCGACCCATTGCTTACCCCCGGCGCCCGCAACTACTGGAAGAGTCATGACTTCACCAAGCTTCCCGACAGGGCAGTTGAGATACTCACCGAAGCGATACGTGAGCTGCCCGGCCCCGAATGCGAGATATTCATCGGCCATGTCGGTGGTGCGGCGGGCCGTGTGGCGCAGGACGCGACGGCGTTTCCGCAACGCAGCTCGCACTTCGTCATGAATGTCCATGCCCGCTGGCGCGAACCGTCAATGGACAGGGCCTGCATCGGTTGGGCGCGCAGCCTCTATGAGGCGGCCAAGCCCTATGCTGCCGGCACGGCCTATGTGAACTTCATGCCTGAGGACGAGGTCGACCGGGTCGAAGCGGCCTATGGCGGCAATTACCAGCGGCTCCTGGAGATCAAGCAGCGCTATGACCCGCTGAACCTGTTCCGCATGAACCAGAATTTGCGGCCTAAGCAAAGTCAGCGCGCGGCCTGAGCCGCCCGGGTGGCAGTGAAAAGCCCGCGCCTCCGCCAGGGGCGCGGGCTTTCGCGCGGCCATGGGGCAGTGCTCTTTCACGGCTCAGTTCAAATGGGCTGCCACAGCGTCAGGCGCCTGTGCTCACGAAACTGCCTCCGTCTCACGCGCGGGCAGTGCCGCCGCCAGCCGGTCGGCCCACTCCTCGATACCGGCCTGGTTCGCCAGCAGGTCCTGCCGGACCTCAATGAGGACGGCGGGGATGCCGCGATCGTCGCCATGGACAGGCACGGCGTAATCGGCGTCGCGGCTGATCACATAGGGCACGTTGGCCGCGACGTTGAGTGCCGCGTCGGTGCGCAGGCCCGAAAGGATCGCTTCGGCGAGATCGGCGGCACGGTCATGCAGCACGCCCGCGTGCCATGGCCTGGCGACACCGAGGAACACCGGCGTGAAGGAGTGGATCGTCACGATCCGCGTCGGCCGCCTCTCGGTCACGCGATGATCGAGATGCGCCGCCACGCGGTCATGGAACGGCGAAAACATGATTTTGGCGCGCCGGTCCCGCTCCGCAGCATCAACACCGACATTGCCGGGAATGTCGGTGTCTTCCGACAGCACGGGAATGCTGCCGGGGGTGCCCAGCGGCCTGTTCAGGTCGATCAGCAGCCGCGAATAGCCGCTGAGGAACGCCGGTGCATCGAGCCGTGCCGACAACAGCCGTGTCACCGCCGCGGCGCCGATATCCCAGGCGATGTGGCGCTGCAGATGGCTGGCGTCGAGGCCGAGCTGGCGATATTCCGCCGGCATGTGGTTGGAGGCATGCTCGCACAAAAGGACGATGTCGCTGCGGCCGCGCTCGTTGAGAACCTCGACGGCATCGGGCCAATCTTTTTCAGTCAGCACGGTCATCAATAAAGCGTCCGGTAGAGGTCGCAGATGGCGGCCGGATCGAGGCCGGCCAGCCGCTCGACCTCATGCCGCTTCAGACCCACGAAGGTCTCGATGAAGACTGGCGCGAACCATCCCGTCACGGTCTTGTCGGAAAGAAGCGCGTCCAGCGCCGCCGGCAAGGTTTCCGGCAGCCGCACCAGGCCGAGCTCCGCCCGTTCCGCCTCGCTCATCAGCGTCGGGTCGCCGGTGACCAGCGGCGGTGACGACAGGTCCGCCTTCAACCCTTCCAGTCCCGCGCGGATGATCGCCGCCAGCGACAGGTAAGGATTGCCGGTGGCGTCGGCGGCCCGGTATTCGACATTGTACTGCCGTGCCGGATCGCGTCCGCCGATCGTTACTGTCGGACAGATGCGCAGCGACGCTTCGCGATCGCGGTCGGCGAGCCAGGTGTAGGACGAACTCCAGCTGTGCGGCTTCAGCCGGTAGAAGGACGACACGCTCGACGCCGTCATGGCGGTGATCGCTGGCAGATGACGCAGCACGCCGGCACAGAAGGCGCCGGCCCTGGTGGAGAGACCACCAGGTTGCGCCGCATCGTAGGTCACCGGCTTGCCGGCCTCGTCGACGAAGCTGAAATGGATGTGCACGCCGTTGCCGACGGCATTGGGCGCGGTCTTGGGCGCGAAGCTCGCCCGCCAGCCGGCATTGCGCGCCACTTCGCGGGTGATTTCGCGGATGGCGACGGCGCGGTCGGCCGCCGTCAGCGCATCGGCCGGCTCATGCGTCACTTCGAACTGCTCGTCGCCGAACTCGGCGATGACCACTTCGGGGCCGACACCAGCTTCCTCCAGCGCCGCCATCAGATTGGGGGCGAAGGGATCGGTGCGGCGCAGCGCGGCGAAGGACATGGAATGCGCCGGCGCGAAACTGCCATCGGCGATGTGGAACTCATGTTCGAAGGCGGCGATGACGGAGAGGCCGGTCGCGGCCTTTAGCTCAGCCAGCGCATCCCTGAGCATGGTCCGCGTGCAGCCGAGCCAGGGGCTGCCGTCGAGCTCGACAATGTCGCCGGCGACCATATCGAACGGCGTCGCCGATCCAGTCCGCTCGGTGCGAAAGCGCGCCTTGAGATCGGGGATCAGCCGCAGATCGCCCGACGAGCCCCAGGGATTGGGCACGACGATGGAATTGAACGGCGTCATCGACAGATTGGCCTGCAGCCAGCCGACACCGGTCGTGGCGGTCTTCTGCAGTCTGCTTTCGACAACGAAGCGGCCCCGCGTGATGGCGCAGAGATCTGTTGTGACGACGGCAACGAGGGGCTCGACGGTCGATGTCATGCCGTTTTTCCCAGCGCGTTGAAACGGTCGACGACGGTGTCGGTATCAGTGACCCAGCAATAGCCGCCGAAGGCTTTCAGAGCGATGTCGTGGCGCTCCTGGGTGATGGTGGCGCAGGCGTCCGACACGCAGGTGACGAGATAGCCGCGATCGGCGCCGTCGCGCACGGTCATGTCGACGCACTGGTCGGTGAGCACGCCGACCACGACGAGGTAGCGGATGCCGAGGTTCTTCAGGAGGTAGTCGACATTGGTCGAGTTGAAGACGCCGGACGAGGTCTTCGGCAGCATGATCTCGTCGCCGACCGGCGCCAGCGATGCCACCGGCAAACCTTCGGGAAGGCTCGGCGCGATATGGATCGGCGTCAGCTTGTGGTCGAGCGAGCGGTCACGGCCGTCCTCGGTCAGGCTCTGGATGATGGTATGCAGCACTTCGACGCCATTGGCCCGCGCCGCCGCCAGCAGCCGCTCCTGGTTCGGGATCGTCTGTGAGGATGTCTGCCGGTAGAAATAATGGTCGGGGCCGCGCTCCGGATGCGAGGGGTCGGCGCCCGGCTCCAGCCAGATGCGCTGCATGTCGACCAGCAGCAGCGCCGTCTCGCCGGCACGGAAGGCTTCGTCTCGCTTCGGTAAGGCTTGGGTCATGCTTGGTCGTCCTGCTTTGCTAATTTGGGTCCGGGTGTCTTGCGTGGTCCAGCTGCCTGGGGCGCGCCGTTCGCTTGCGGATCGCTGTCGAGCGTCACCGCATTGGCGTGCCGCACCTTCTCGATCCGCTCGATGCGCGCCCGGGCATCGTCGCCCAGCGTCGAGACGATGTGGGCGGTCAGCGCTTCCATCTGCGCGATCGCCGGCGCCAGCGTGTCGTACGGCGACGCGACTTCCAGCGGGCTGACGATGGTGACTTCGGCGAGATCCGATACTGGCGACAGCCATTGGTCGGTGAAAAGCAGGATGCGCACGTCGAGCGCCGCCGCCTGGCTTGCATAGGCCATCACGTCGAGTTGGTAGCGGCGATAGTCGAAGACGACGAGAACGTCGCGGCGGCTAAGGTCGGCCAGGGTGTCGAATACCTGGGGGGAGAGCACGCCGAGGTCGCGGACCCCGGTGCGGAACTGCACGAGATACCCGGCCAGCATGCCGGCGATGTGGCGGCTGAACCGGCCGCCGACCAGCACGATCTCGCCCTTGGCCTCCATCAGCAGGCGGGCGGCCCGCTCGTAGGTCCGCGCCGGCGTCGCGGTAGCGGCTTTCTGCAGCGCGGCGGTGACGGAATCGAGATAGGCAAGCACGGCGCTGTCGCTGGAGCCGCTTTGGCGCTTCGCCTCCATCATCAACAGCGGCGAGTGCAACCTGGCCTCGACCTCGGCCAGCAGCTTTGCCTGGAAATCCGGAAAGCCTTCATAGCCAAGCTTGACGACCAGCCGGACCACGGTCGGATCGCTGACGCCGGCGCGCCGGGCAAGCGAAGAGGCCGTGCCGAGGCCGGAGGTCGGATAGTCCGTCAGGAGCAACCGGACGATCTTCTCTTCCGACGGCGTCAGCGCCAGATCCCCGCGCATCAGAACATCGCGTATCGCCATTGGCCTCCCCGAAACAGGTGTTGGGCTCTCCGCCTCTTGTGTAGAGTCTATTACAGTGATTTTAAATAAGGTCAACAATGAAGAGATATCGACATTGTGCGATCGGCGCGCTGCCGGCCCACAAAGCGCTGCTCGGCATCGACAAGCTCCGCTTTTACGACAGCGGTCGCGCCGCCGCCAGGAAAGACCCCCGCAACCTCGCCTGTCTCGGTTTCGACGTGACCGCCTCCGCCACCGCCCAGGAGGCCGCCGAGGGCGCCGACACCATCACCGCCGTCATATGCTGTTGAGGGCGGCCCAGCCGGGCTGCGGGCGATTGGGCGCGTCCAGCGCCGGTCCGATCGCGATCATCATCCACTTGCCCCCGTGAATGGAAAAATTGTTCGTCGCGGCCGCGCCGAAGGACCGATCGTTCCTTTCCCGGCAATCCGAAGTCGCGGAGACTTGCGCGCATGGATCGCGGCCATGGTCGCTGAAATGTGCCTGCATGTTCAATTGGCCGGGTTTTTCGGACGGAATTTCAAGCAACATCCGAAAAACACTGGGAAAGGAGCTTGATATGCCAAGAATTGTGCCCGTGCTCGATCTGAGCCGCCTTGAACAAGGCGCGTCTGAACGCCGGACATTTCTGGCGGATCTTCGTTCCGCTTCGCGCGACATCGGCTTCTTCTATCTCGCCGGACATGGCATCTCATGGGCGGAGATCAGCGAGGTGCTCACCGCATCGCGTCGGTTCTTTGCCTTGCCTGAGGCCGACAAGCTGGCGATCGAAATGGTCAAGTCCTCGCAGTTTCGCGGCTATACGCGTGCCGGCGGCGAACTGACCAAGGGCAAGGAGGACTGGCGCGAACAGCTCGATATCGGCGTCGAGCGCCAGGCAATCGCGCAAGGGCCGGGAATTCCCGCCTGGACGCGGCTGCAGGGCCCGAACCAGTGGCCCGCGGCGCTGCCGGATCTCAAACCGGCGCTGCTTGCCTGGCAGAGCAAGGTGACGGCCGTGGCGATACGGCTGCTGAAAGCCTTCGCGCAGTCGCTCGATCAGCCCGAGGATGCCTTCGACCCCATCTACAGCAGCGAGCCCAACCATCGCATGAAGATCGTGCGCTACCCCGGCCTTGACGCGGCCGGCGGCGATCAGGGTGTCGGCGCGCACAAGGATGGCGGCTTCCTGACGCTGCTGCTCCAGGATGACAATAGGGGGCTGCAGGTCGACTATGACGGCAGTTGGGTGGACGTGGACCCCATTCCCGGCACGCTCGTCGTCAACATCGGCGAATTGCTCGAACTGGCCTCCAACGGCTATCTGCGCGCGACCGTGCATCGCGTCGTGACGCCGCCCGCCGGCGTCGAGCGTATTTCCGTGCCGTTCTTCTTCAGCGCCAGGCTCGACGCGACGATACCGCTGCTTGGCCTTTCCGAGGAACTGGCGGCGCAGGCGCGCGGGCCGGCCAGCGATCCGGACAATCCGCTGTTTCGCGATGTCGGAACCAATGTGCTGAAAAGCCGACTGCGCTCGCATCCCGACGTCGCCCGGCGCCATTATGCGGATCTGCTCGAGCCGGAGAGCCGCATTGGCTGAGCCCTTGCGGCAAGAAAGGACAGGATTTTTGCAGTTCTGGCCGATTTTTAGAAAACAGTTCGTCGTATCTGCCCACGAATCGGTTCAAAAGAGAAAAATCCGTTCGGTGTTTTCCTCCCATTTCGCCGAGCGGTGTTCCCCTCTGAAGGTTATGACCTTCTTTTTGGCCGGGCCGGTTTCGCGCCCGGCCTTTTTCTTGGCGTCTAGCGCGTTGCCGTCGCCGCGCCGATCCGGCAAGTTTCAACACTGCTCATTCGCCGGCCATCGGCTGCGGTCCCGTGGAGACAAGGAGAGGTTTCATGACATCCAAAGTCGCAATCATTGCCGGTGCGGGCTCCGGCTTGAGCGCCTCGCTGGCGCGCCTTCTCGCGAAGGAAGGGTTCCGCGTCGTACTGGCCGCCCGCAACGTCGAGAAACTCGCTGCCTTGCAGGCTGAGACCGGTGCGCAGGCCGTGGCGACTGATGTCTCCGATCCCGCATCGGTGGAGCGTCTGTTCGATGTCGCCGACAGAGCCGGTCCGCTCTCGCTGGTGGTCTTCAACGCCAGCGGACGCGCCCGCGGACCGATAGCCGAGCTCGATCCCGAAGCGGTCCGACAGGCTTTGCTGGTTGGGGCTTATGGCGGATTCCTGGTCGGCCAGCAGGCCGCCCGCCGGCTGGTGGCTCTGGGTTCGGGTTCGATTCTCTTCACCGGAGCTTCGGCCAGCGTGAAGGGGTTCGCCGGCTCCGCCGGTTTTGCGATGCCGAAATTCGGCTTGCGCGGGCTGGCGCAGTCCATGGCCCGTGAGTTGGCGCCGAAGAACGTCCACGTCGCGCATTTCATCATCGACGGCGCCATTGCCTCGGGCGCGTCCGGACAAGAGGCCGGGCCGCAGGATCACCGGCTGTCTCCGGACGCGATCGCCGAGGCCTATCTCTCCATTCATCGCCAGCACCGCAGCGCCTGGACCTGGGAAATGGAGCTCAGGCCCTGGGTCGAGACCTTCTGATGGTGCTGGAGAGGTGCGACGTTCCGCATCCCTGCGCAAGATCGGCGGGAGTCGACATTGCGTGGGGATATCACTATATAGCGGCGGCTTCGACCGGCGCGCCCCAGTGCAGCCCTCCGGAGCGACTGTAAAAATGTGTTACGCATTGCGCCATCATTTGTGACGAAAAAACGGCTGGAAAACCGGAAAAGCAAATAGAAACAGTGGCGCGAGGCTGGGTTGATCCAGCTCACGGAAGCAACCCTCCAGAATCAGAAATGTGCTTGAACCCTCGATTTCCTTCGGCTCTGTGGACCCTGCACGGCATTGACTTGCCGGCTGGCCGCGACTCGGCTGGAATGGCAGGATGCATCCTTTGCGGGATGCCGACGTTTATGATTACCAACCGGCTTTGCCGCCAGGGAACAGCAGTATGAGTGAACACGCGATCGAGTTCTTGCGGGGATGGATCGGCGAAAAGGTCCATTGCCAGTCCCAGGCCAGGATCGACAAGCAGGCCGAGACCTTGGCCCGGGAATGCGCCGCCAAGGCTGCGGAAGTCGGTATTCCCTTGGAGGATATCCAGGAAGAAGTCGGCGACATCCAGGAACTCATTGCCTCCCGGCTCGAGGAGGCCGCCGAGGCCGACGAGCACCAGCAGGCGGCCAGCAAGGCCGCGGAATAGATTTTACCGGAACGTCTGTTTGTCTGAATGCGCGGGCTTCTTGGCCCGCGTTTTCGTCTCAGCCGAACTTTTCGTTCAGCCCAAACTTTTCTTTCAGCCAAACCTTCGGCAGCGCCGGCACGAAGTTGCCGTCGCGCCCGGTCATGTCGTCATTGGCGACCAGGGCGTTGAGGATCGATTCCTCCACCGCCTGGATCACGGCGTCGAAGAACGGATCGATGTCGGTATCGGGAATGAAATCGGCCTTGGCGATCCGGCCCGACGGCGCCAGTGCGGCGGCAGGATTGGCGGTCGAGAAGGCGAGAAAGATGTCGCCCGAGCTGTGATAACCGAAGCCGCCGGTCATGGCGACGCCGAGCGGCACGCGGCGAGCCAGCCGCTTCATCTGGTGCGGCAGGAATGGCGTGTCGGTGGCGACAACGGCGATGATGGAACCCTTTTCGGCGCGCGGCGTCCCCTCGCGGATCGCCGGCTCCGCGAGTTCGGACCCGGCACGCAGGCCACGCAGGGTAAAATTGCGCCGTTTGCCGAAATTCGACTGCACGAAGGCGCCGACCGTGTAGGAATGTCCCTGCCACGCGACCATGCGCGACGCCGTGCCCGAACCGGCCTTGAAGCCGAAGGTGATCATGCCGGTGCCGCCGCCGACGCTGCCTTCCTCGATCGGGCCGCCGGCCGCGCTGTCCAGCGCTTCAGCAACATGCTCCGATGTCAGATGGTGACCGTTTATGTCGTTGAGAAACCCGTCATAGGTTTCCGCCGCCACCGGCAGGCCCCAGGCGCTGTCGACCGCGGCCGGCAGCACCTGGTTCATCCAGCGCAGCGTGCCATCGCGTGAAACGCCGCAGGAATGCGTGTTGGTGATGGTGATCGGGAAGTTGAAAGCGCCGGTTTCCTCGATGATGTGCGAGCCGGTCAGCTCACCATTGCCGTTCTGGCTGAAAATGCCGGCGAAGACCGGCGTAGCCAGGTCGGCTAGCGGTCTTGGCAGGATCGCGGTGACACCGGTGCGCATCGGTCCCTTGCCGACGACCAGCGCGCCATCGCCTGAAATCAGCGTCGCATAGCCGACCGCGACGCCCGGCACGTCGGTGATCGCGTTGAACGGCCCGGGCGTTCCGTCGAAGCCGATGCCGAAGCTGCGCGCGCGAGGCTTGCCCGATGGCGTGGCCAGATGGTTCGGATTGTCGGTCATGGTCAGAACAGCGACCCCTGATTGCCGGGTTCCTTCGCCTTGGCCGCCGGCCTGGCAGCCGGCTTCGGCCTTGCCGCACCGCTGGTTGCCACCGCATCCGCCGTGCCGTCGGCGAACTCCAGCGAAAGCGCCATCCCCGATGCCACGTCGGCCGCCTGCTTGATGACGGCGCCGTCGGCATCCTTCACCAGCGCGAAGCCGCGCGCGAGCACGGCCTTGTGCGACAGCGTGGTCAAGAGCCGTTCGGCCTGGCTCAACTGGCCGCGCAGGCGCTCGAGCCGCAGCGAGATGACCCGATCCTGCCGCCTGGCGAGGGCCGCCAGAGCATCCCCTTGCAGTTTCTGCCGGCGTGCGATCGGCGCGGGCGACAGCCGCGTCGCGGTGCGCGCGAAGCGTGCGCGCCGTTCGCGCACAATGGCAAAGAACGCCGCCTGCGCGCGGGCAAGGTCACGCCCGGTCAGCGTGCGGGCCTCGTTGATGCGCCGCGACAGCGTCGCCGGCGTCAGCCTTTGGCCCTGGAGGCGCGCCCGCTTGCGATCGACGCTCACGGACAGGCCGCGGCCGAGCCTGGATGTCGCCTCGTCGAGGCGCCGGCGCGGTAGTGCCAGCAATTGATCGGGCGAGGGCAGTGCGCGCGCCGCCGCACGCGCGGCCTGCCGCTTGCGTTCGAAATTGCGCAGCACAGCGGCCTTGAGCCGCGCGCCGAGGCTGGCCAGCGTCGCTTCGAGGTCGGCCTTCACCGGCACGGCGATTTCGGCCGCGCCCGTCGGTGTCGGCGCCCGCACATCCGCGACGAGGTCGATCAATGTCCAGTCGGTTTCGTGACCGACAGCCGAAATCACCGGAATGCCGGAGGCCGCGACGGCGCGGGCCAGCGCTTCGTCGTTGAAGCCCCAGAGGTCCTCGAGGCTGCCGCCGCCGCGCGCGACGATCAAGAGATCGGGGCGCTGGATGGCGCCATCCCAGGCCAGCGCGTTGAAGCCGTTGACGGCATAGGTCACTTCCACGCCTGACGTCTCGCCCTGCACACGCACCGGCCAGACCAGCACATGCAGCGGAAAGCGGTCCTTGATACGGTGGATGATGTCGCGGATGACGGACCCGGTCGGCGAGGTGACGACGCCGATGACGCGCGGCATAAAGGGCAGCCGGCGCTTGCGGCCGGCGTCGAAAAGCCCTTCCGCCTGCAGCCGGCGCTTGCGCTCTTCCAGCAGCGCCATCAGCGCGCCGGCGCCGGCCGGCTCCAGATTGTCGATGACGATCTGGTAGTTGGACTTGCCGGGGTAGGTGGTGAGCTTGCCGGTGGCGATCACCTCCATCCCTTCCTCGGGGCGGAATTTCAGCCGGCTCATCGTGCCCTTCCACACCACGGCGTCGAGCCGGGCGCGGTCGTCCTTCAGCGCGAAATAGGCATGGCCGGAGGAATGCGGGCCGCGATAGCCGGAGATTTCGCCGCGCACCCGCACATTGCCGAAGACGTCCTCGACCGTGCGCTTCAGTGCGCCGGAGATCTCGCTCACCGTGTATTCGGTGGCGTTGGTGCGTGATTCGGATGCTGCTTCGCTCATCGGTCGATTGGGGGCCGGTTGGCGCCGCACGTCAAGGCGCCGGCGTCGCCCGCATGTCATAACGCAATCTTATCGCGATCTTAAGCCTAGTTTAGTTGACTGCCGCGCAACGCAGCTGGCCAAGGAAGCATGAGCACACGCGCACATCGGAGCCCATTGACGTATCAGGTCACGCTGACCGTGCTGGCGCTTGCCGCCTTCGCGCTCGTCATGTTCGTGGGATTTGGGTTCTACGCCGCCGTGCAGGCTGACCACGTTTCGCTTGAACGCCAAAAGGTATTCTTCGCCAATGGCTTGCAGGACCAGATCGCCGCCGTCGAACGCGAGCAGGAGAGTGTCTCGGTCTGGGACGATGCCGTCACCAATGCCAAATCAGGCAATCAGACGTGGATGGCCGAAAACCTCAGTGTCTGGATGTACTCCTACTACGGCCACAACCGCGTCTACGTGCTGGATGATGCCAACCGTCCCATCCACGTCATGCGTGAGGGAAAGGTGGTGGCGCCGGACCTCTATGCCGAGGACGAAACCGCCTTGCGATCCACCATCGAAAAGCTGCGTGGCCTGATCGCCCGGCCGCCGGAGGAGACTGGGGGCGGCGGTCCGGTCAAGATGGTTGCCGAGGATCTAATATCGCTCGGCGGCAAGCCGGCCATCCTCAGCATCATGCCGCTGATACCGAGCTCCGACCGCGTCACCCAGGCGCGGGGCAGCGAATATCTTCATGTCTCCGTCGAGTTCATCAACGACACGGTTATCGACAAGATCGCCCGGAAATATCTGCTGGATGGCGCGCATCTCCTGTCGCTGTCGCAACCGACAGGCTCGGCGGCCATTCCGCTGCTTGATTCGCGTGGCGTTATCCTGGGCTATATCGCTTGGGATCAGGAGCGACCCGGCCTGACGCTGATACGCAAGGCTGGCCCGGCCTTGATCGTCGCGATGCTCCTCGCGGCGGGCGTGCTGGCATTTCTACTGCGGCGTCTGCGCCGCGCATCCACGGCGCTGCAGACCAGCCGCAACGAAGCCCAGTATCTTGCCTTTCACGATACGCTTACAGGCCTGCCCAACCGAGCGCTGTTCGAGGACCGGCTGCGCCGCGCCCTGCTGATCGCCGGCCATGATGCCGCCAAGGTCGCGCTGCTCTACCTCGATATCGACCGCTTCAAACATGTCAACGATACACTCGGTCATCCGGCTGGCGACGAACTGGTGCGCCAGACCGCGGCCAGGCTGCAACGGACCATTCGCGATGTCGATACCGTGGCGCGGCTTGGCGGCGATGAGTTCGCCGTCATTCTCATCGACATCCACGGCGTGCGCGATGCCGAGGATGTGTCGGAGCGACTGCAGCAACGGTTGCGCGAACCGTTCAAACTGATGGACGACCAAGTCTTTGTCAGTGCCAGCATCGGCATCGCCTTGTCGACAGGGCCCGAGGCCGACGCCGACGATCTCTTGCGCAAGGCCGACATCGCGCTTTACGAGGCCAAGAAAAATGGTCGCGGCCGCTACCAGGTCTTTGCCGGCGACATGGACGATCTGCTGCTGCGCAAGCGCAAGGTCGAAAGCGAACTGCGCAAGGCGCTGATCGGCGGCACCGGTATCAAGCTCAACTATCAGCCTGTGTTTGCCGCTGACGGCCGGGCGATCCTTGGCGCGGAGGCACTGATCCGCTGGAGCCACGAAGTCCATGGCGCCCTACCGGCGGCGCAGTTCATTGCCATCGCCGAGGAACGCGGCATGATCGGCGAACTCGGCAAATGGGTGCTGCTGGAAGCCTGCAGGTTCGCCGTTCGCACGGCGCTACCATGGGTGGCGGTCAATGTGTCGCCGCTGCAACTGCGCGACGCCGGGTTTCCCGCAATGGTCGCGGCGATCCTTGCCGAGACCGGCCTCGCGCCGGCACGTCTGCAACTCGAGATCACCGAAAACGTCCTCCTGGAAAACAGCGATATGACCGCGGCGGCCCTGGCGGCTCTGCGCCAGGCCGGCATCGGCATCGTGCTCGACGATTTCGGCACCGGCTATTCGTCGCTGAGCTATCTGCGGCGCCATGCGATCGACAAGCTCAAGATCGACCGTTCCTTCGTGCGCCTGCTCGGCACCGAGGGCAATTCGACGGCAATCGTCAATGCGCTGATCGACCTTGCCATCGCGCTCGACGTCGATGTCACCGCCGAAGGCGTCGAGACCGAGGAGCAGAAGGCATTGCTCGTCGGCATGGGTTGCCATCAATTGCAAGGCTACCTGCTGTCACCGCCGCTCGAGCCGGTTCAGTTACTTGGCCTGCCGGGCCTGGCTTTGCCCGGCGAGCAGGGCGGTCAGGCCACTGCCCGCGCCTGAGACCCGCCTACCAGCCCGGCAGGATCTGGTTGGCCTTTGTCCGCCTGATCTTGGCGTAGGCAAGTGCCGCGAAATCGAACGTCCCGGCTTCTTCGACGAGCGGCACCGAGATGTTGTCCAGGCTCTCCGAGATGTGGCGGGCGAGCGCGTCGACGATCTCCGGCCGAGAGGTCTGGCCGCGCATGATGCCGATGCGGCAGTCGGGCAGGGCGCCGAAGCCGTCGGCCTCGCCCAGCACCCGCATGCCGGGCCGGAGCGCGCATTCCGGCAGCACCGAGATGGCCAGGCCCGAAAGCACCGCGGCGGTGATCACGGTCGCCGAGAAGCTGGTGAACAGGATGCGGTAGTCACGGTTCTGCTGGTCCAGCACATCGACGGCGGCGCGCCGCCAGATGCAATTCGGCCGGCCAAAGGCCATCGGCAGCGTTTCCTGTTCATGTGTCGCATGGTTGGCCGAGGTGACCCACAGCAGCGGCTCGCGCCGCACCACTTCCGACTGGCCGCGCACATCATTGTGCGTCACCAGCGCCAGGTCGAGATTGCCGCGCCTGATGTGCTCGACCAGCCCCGGCGTCGGCTCGCAGATGACGGTCAGTTCCACGCGCGGGTTGGAGCGCGTGAAGCGTGCCATGATCTCCGGCAGGAAGCGGTCGGCATAGTCGTCCGGCGTGCCGATGCGGATGGTCCCTTCGAGCCGCTGGTCGTCGAAGGCGGCGAGCGTTTCGCGGTTGAGGTAGAGCAGCCGCCTTGCGTAGGAGAGCAGCTTGTCGCCTTCCTCCGTCAGCTTGTTGTTGCGGCCCTCCTTCTCGAACAACGGCTTGCCGATCCGCTCCTCGAGCCGGCGCATCTGCATCGACACCGCCGACTGCGTGCGAAGCACCTCTTCGGCTGCCCGCGTGAAGCTGCCGGTATCGGCAATTGAAATGAAGGTTTGCAACTGATCGAGATCGAGTGGCGCTTTCATTGGTCCAATCCATCATTGATGTTGATGCCTAGGATTAAAAACATTCGTTGGATTAATCAATCGGCTGATGGCAAATTGCCGACATCCACATGAAGGCATGTGAATCGAAGCCGGAACGGACGCTGTCGCCAGCGCCGACCGCTTGGCTTTGTTCGTTCGAAACTGAAGGAGACCGACATGACCACGATCGATTTCGCCACCGAGACCTCGCGCATCACCTCGCGTCCGGCCGTTGCGATGCGCGTGGCCAATACCGTCTTCAATATCTACCGCGCCTGGAAAAACCGTCGCGCCTTCTACCGTCTTGGCGAGATGTCGGACGCCGAGCTCGCCGATATCGGCCTGACGCGCGCCGACCTCCACGTTGCCATCGACGTGCCGTTCGGCCGCGACCCGACGGCGATGCTGCGCGAAATCGCCAGCGATCGCGTGGAAACGATCGAGGACATCGCCCGCAAGGTGGCCTGATCGGTTGATTTTCGGTCCTGCTGAACCTTTTCAGGGTTCAGCGCGACCAAGGTTCTGCAGGCTCCCCACTCCCTGCCGGTTCCCCGCCGGCCTGCCTGCACGTTGCCCGGTCCTCCCAAGGACCGGGCTTTTCTTTTTCTGGTCCACTCGGAAATGGCCGTAGCCCAGTTGAATTACCGCCGATCCATGTCCCGCTTGAACTGGTCGAAGATGTTTTCGACGCCCTTCTGGTACTCGTCGCGCTGCTGGGCGCCGGTTTCGAACATCTTGCCAAACAGATCGTCGAACGGGTTTCTTGGCCGGCCGCTCGGATTGGTCTGTGACTGCGGGGCCTGGCGCTGCTGTGGTGCCTGCGGCTGCGGCGCCGGCTGTCCGCCGGGCATGCCGAAGCCGCCACCGCCGCGCAGCATCTCTTCGAAGATCTTCCCGAGCGGGTTGTCGCCGTAGGGGCTCTGCGTTTGCTGGGGCTGCGGCTGCGCCCCGCCTTGCGGCTGTGGGGTACCACCGCCGAACATGTCCTGCAGCACCTTCCCCAGCGGATTGTCGCCATAGGGATTGGGGGCCGGCTGGCTTTGCGGTTGCGGTGCGCCGCCGCCAAACATGTCCTGCAAGACCTTGCCGAGCGGGTTGTCCATCGGGTTCTGGGGCTGCGGTGCCTGGCGCTGCTGTGGCGCCGGCGCGCCCATGCCGCCGCCTTGCCGCATCATCTGCTCGATGATCTCGCCGAGCGGATTGTTGCCGCCGCCGAAACCGCCGGCGGCCTGCATCTGGCTTGTCGTCTGCTTGAACAGCCCGCCCATGACCATCGAGGCGATCGCCGGCAGCATCTGCTGCAGGATCTGCTGGCTCACGCCGCTCGCCTGCGCCGCCTGGCTGGCCACGGCGCGCGACAGGTCTTTCGAACCGAACAGGTGTCCGAGAATGCCATTGCCTTCGTCAACGCCTTGCGGCGAGAAGGCGCGGGTCGCATCCTCGAAATATTTGGCGTGCTGGCCGCTTGCCATCGCCGTCATGAAGGCGCCGAGCCCATAGGGATCGGCGGTGTTGCGTTGCAGCCCCTGCGAAAAGGCCGGCAGCAGCGCTCCGACCGCTGCCTGTGTCTGCTGCAGCGAAAGCCCATATTGCTGGGCAAGCGCCTGCATGCCGTTGCCGTTCTGGGCCTGCGTCAGCATGTCGAACAAGGTGGGCATCGGCGTCTCCTCCTGAATTCCTCGGGGAGGGAGCCTAATTCGTTTCAACGGTCGATTGAAGCGGCTTTTGCCGCTGGGTTAATAGGCGTATTCCATGAACACCGGCTCGATCGAGCCGCCCCAGCGCGTGTGGTAGGCCGAAAGCATTTCCTCGGCGCTGGTCGTGCCGCGCGCAACCACCTCGTCCAAAGTGTTGAGGAACGAGGTTTCGTCGTAGCCGTCGCGGTTCTTCTTGCCGCGGTTCTTCAGCCCGGTGCGCGAAATGGCCAGCACGTCGCGTGCGATCTCGCGCAGCGTGGCGTTGCGGAAGGGCGCGGCAATGCCGAGTTCCGGCACGGCGTTGCGCATCGCCAGCACTTCCTTGTAGGTCCAGCTCGCGGTCAACGCCTCGGCCGCGTCGAGCGCTGCCTCGTCATAGAGCAGCCCGACCCAGAAGGCCGGCAGCGCGCAGATGCGCCGCCACGGGCCGCCATCGGCGCCGCGCATTTCCAGGAAACGCTTCAGCCGCACGTCGGGGAACAGCGTCGACAGATGGTTCGCCCAGTCGCCCATGGTCGGCAGCCCGTCCGGCACTTCGTTGCGCGCGGCGCCCGCCATGAACTGGCGGAAGGTTATGTGCGTCATGTCGTGATAGTGGCCGTCGCGGATGACGAAATACATCGGCACGTCGAGCGCCCATTCGACATAGTCGGCGAAACCGAACTCGGGCGAGAAGCAGAATTCGAGCAGGCCCGAGCGCTGGTTGTCGGTGTCGCGCCAGATGTCGCCGCGCCAGCTCTGCAGGCCGTTCGGCCGGCTTTCGGTGAAGGGCGAGTTGGCGAACAGCGCCGTCGACAGCGGCTGCAGCTTCAGCGAGACCTTCATCTTGCGGCGCATGTCGGCCTCGCTCTCGAAGTCGAGGTTCACCTGGATCGTGCAGGTGCGGTACATCATGTCGAGGCCCTTGGTGCCGACCTTGGGCATGTAACGCGTCATGATCTCATAGCGCGACTTCGGCATTTTCGGCGTTTCGGCCAGCGACCATTTCGGGCTGCCCCCGAGGCCGAGGAAGCGGATGCCCATCGGCTCGGCGATCTCGCGCACCTGCGCCAGATGCGCATTGCCCTCGCGGCAGGTCTGATGGATTGTCTCCAGCGGCGCGCCGGAAAGCTCGAACTGGCCGCCCGGTTCCAGTGAAATCGCGCCCTGGCCTGTCGGTTCGACCAGGCCGATGATGCGGCCGTCGTCGATGATCGGGTCCCAGCCAAGCTTTGACTGCATGCCTTCGAGGATGGCGCGGATGCCGCGCTCGCCGCCATAGGGCACCGGCGCGTTGCCATCGACATAGAAGGGGAATTTCTCGTGCTCTGTGCCGATGCGCCACTTGTCGCGCGGCTTGTTGCCTTCGGCCAGGTGCTCGACGAGTTCGTCGATGCCTTCGATCGGCCGGAAATCGGTTGTGTCGCGCGCCATGATCAAGCCCTCAGAGGCGGTCGGGCGACCGCCGGCGGTAAATGGACGAAATGTCAGTAGCCGATCAAGCGAAAAATCCTGAGCCACAGGTCAAGAGGAATTGAAGGCCACGATCCGGGCGGCCTCTTGCAAGACGTGACGTCCTACCAGTCTCCAACAGTTGCCTGCATCACCGCAAGTGCGGCCACGGCCGCCGTATCGGCGCGCAGGATGCGCGGGCCGAGCGGAATGGCGGTCACGAAGGGCAGGGCGCGCAGGATCTTGCGCTCATCGTCGGAAAAGCCGCCTTCCGGCCCAACCAGCAGCGCAAGTTTCTTCTCCTTCAACTGCTGCAAGGCAGGCAGCGGATTGTTGGTCGAGGCGTCCTCGTCGCAGAAAATCAGCCGCCGCTCCTTGTCCCAGCCGGTCAGCAGGCGTTCGAATTTTTCCGCTTCGCGCACTTCCGGAACCGCCAGTATGCCGCATTGTTCGGCGGCCTCGACGACATTGGCACGCAGCCGGTCGATGGACGGCTTGGCCACTTGCGTGTGCTGGGTGATGACGGGCTGCAGGATGCCGGCGCCCATCTCGACCGCTTTCTGCACGAGATAGTCGAGCCGCCCCTGTTTCAGCGGCGCGAAACAATAGATGAGATCGGGCAGGGGCGGCTGCGGCCGTTGCAGCGCCAAAGCCTTGAGTTTGACCGCTTTCTTCGACTTTGCCGCGATGGCCGCCGACCATTCGCCGTCCCGGCCATTGAAGACCAGGATCTCGGCGCCTTCGCCAAGCCGCAGCACATGCATGAGATAATGGCTCTGCTGCCGGTCGGCATCGAACTCGGCATCCGGCCCGAGGTCGTCAGGCACGAACAGACGTTGCATCTTGTAATTGGCGCGCATCGCCGAGGAATGAGCGAGCCGGCCGCCTCCGTCAAGCCTCGGCGGACGGATGCCACACCGGTCGAAAGCCACGCCTCAGGACGGCAAGCGTTGTCTCCGGGGTCAGCAGCATAAGCGCCGTGTCTTCCAGTTGGCCAAGGCCGGCGGGTGGACCATATCCGGCAAAGGACCATCGCAACGCCTTGCCGTGACGCAAGGCATAGGCGTTGCCGCCAGTAGCGACCACCGCGCCGTCGGGCAGGCCGGCCAGCTCGTGCATTGCCACAGCAGGGCGTTTGCCACCCGACGCCAGCCGCTCCTTGTGCAGCCTTTTGTCGACCTGCGGCGCGCGCGGCTCGGCAATGCCGAAGGCTTCGCCGAAGCGGCCGACAAAATCCCTGGCTCGTTCTCGCTGGCAAAAGAAACAGGGGCGATGACCGGCGGCCAGCGCCGTCACCTCGTCGAGGAAGAACAGCTCGGTCCAGCCGGCTTTGCCGCCAGGACGGTTGCGGCCCATCGGCTCGCGCCGCACATTGCGGAATTGGCACACGCAGATGATCCAGGCCTGAAGCGCCCAGCGCTTCTTCAGCAGTGTTCTGGTCGCGGGGTCGTGGATGATGCCGCGATTGCCGGTGAACAGGCCGCGCTCGGGCACGGCGTGGATGGCGCCGAACGGATCGACCCGGTTCTGCAGTGGCATAGTTTTCTCTCCAACACGCTTCTTGGCTGCGATATAGACGGCATGATATCGCTCGTGCCGTCATTTTCATGTCAGCAGGGTTTTGCGATGCGGGTGCTGGTGGTCCAGAACTACGACAATACCGGCCTCGGCCAGGTCGGTGCGGCGCTTGCGGAAGCCGGCGCCGATCTGGACGTGCGCTTGCCCTACAAGGGCGATCCGCTGCCGGAAGACGCGACCGGGCACGATGCGATGGTGGTGCTCGGCGGCGGCCAGAATGCGCTGGCCGATGACGAATATCCTTATTTCCCGGCGCTGCTCGAACTGACCCGCGATTTTGCCGGCAAGGACCGCGCCGTGCTCGGCATCTGCCTCGGCAGCCAGTTGGTCGCCCGTGCCTTCGGCGGCGAGAACCGCATCGGCGGCGCCAATGAATTCGGCTGGCGCGGCGTGTCGCTGACGCCGGACGCCAAGGCCGATCCGGTGCTGGGCGCCCTGCCGGAAAAGTTCCCGATCTTCCAGTGGCACGACGACACGTTCGAACTGCCGCAAGATGCCGTCCGGCTCGCCGGCAACGAAGTCGCCGAAAACCAGGCCTTTCGTGTCGGCCGCGCCATCTATGGCTTCCAGTTCCATTTCGAGGCCGACCGGCCGATGGTGAAGGACTGGAGCACCTCCTTCGCGTCGACCATCGCTTCGCGGCATCCCGACTGGGCCGACAAGCTCGATGGCGAAATGGCCCTTAACGGACCCGACGCCGATGCCGCCGGTATTGCCATTGCCCGCGCCTGGGTCGCTACGATCTAAGCGCCTGCCCCCGGGTCATCGCGTGACATAATTGGCACGCCGCCGTGAAACCGGCTGGGGAAAACCCCTTTCATCCTTGGCTTGTGTCCGACCGCCATCCTAGAAGGCGCGCGCTCTGCATCTGCTGTGCAACCGGGAATGAACCATTTGTGTGGCCCGTCCGACACACCACCGATACAGAACGCGCCTAGAAGCGCGAAATCGTCGAAACTTTGAAGCGAATTCTCCGTTTCAACGCATTGGTAACCGCCTGGTGCACAGATGCACGAAGCTCAACAAGAGATGACGTCCGTGAAAGCAGCGCTTCTGTCCTTTGCCATGTTGTCCGCCATCGTGCTGTGCGGTCTGGGCATCTATTCCGCCGATGCCGCCAACAACCACAACGCCGTCGACGGCTACGGCGTCACCGCCTCGCTTCGCTAAAAGCCGGCTCGCTCGCGACGCATTCCTGCGCCGCGGCTGGGCTCAGGCTCCCTTTATCGCCATTTCCAGGATGCGTTTGTCCGCGCCGTCGACGACGAGCGCGGTCAGCATGCCTGATTGCCAGGCGAGCGTGTCGACATTGACGCGGTTGGCCATCACTTCCGCCTCGGGCACGGGTGTGTGGCCATGCACCACGATCTTTGGGAACAGGCCGGTGTGATCGTGGAAAACGTCGCGGATCCAGATCAGGTCCTGCGGGTTTTGCTTGTCCAGCGCAATGCCTGGCCTGATGCCGGCATGGCAGAAGAAGAAATCGCCTGAGGTCACCGAGAACGGCAGCGAGCGCAGGAAGTCGACATGGCCGGGCGGCATTGCCTCGAGCAGGGCCTGATGTCCGCGTCTCATCGTCTCCATCTTGCCGAACCAGCTGGCGTCGGCGGTGAGGGAAACACCATAGGACAACGCCGTCTGGACGCCGCCAAAGCGCATGAAAAGCCCCTCCGGTTCGGGGGTTCTGAGAAAATCGAGAAAGCCGATGTCGTGGTTGCCGGCCAGCATCAGATGGCGCGGATCGCGTTCCCGCGCCGCGATCAGGAAATCGATGACGCCCTTGGAGTCCGGTCCGCGGTCGACATAGTCGCCGAGGTGGATCACCCGCCAGTCCCGAACCTGGTCTCTCGCGATCTCGGCCTCGATCTGCCCGTGCATGGCGGCCAGCAGGTCGAGCCGGCCATGCACGTCGCCGATCGCGTAAAGACGCACACCCTTCGGCCCATGCGCGTCGAGAAAATGGATGCCGGGTTCCGCCAACGCCTCGTGGTCTCCGTGGTCAGGCTGTCACCGGACGCTAGCGCCGGAGCTGGTCCTTGCCCATGTCGGTGACCAGACGCTTTCCGCACAGAGCCAGCGTGATGTCCATCTCCTTGCGGATGATTTCCAACGCTTTGGTAACCCCTTCCTTGCCGAGCGCGCCCAAGCCGTAAAGAAACGGCCGGCCGATATAGGTGCCCTTGGCGCCGAGGCAGAGCGCCTTCAGCACATCCTGGCCGGAGCGTATGCCGCCATCCATGTGCACTTCTATCCTGTCGCCGACCGCGTCCGCGATTTCCTCCAGCACCATGATCGAGGACGATGCGCCGTCGAGCTGGCGTCCGCCATGGTTGGAAACCACGATCGCGTCGGCGCCGGTCTTGGCCGCCATCAGCGCGTCTTCCTTGTCGAGGATGCCTTTCAGGATCAGCTTGCCGCCCCAGCGCTCCTTGATCCAGGCGACATCCTTCCACGACAGCTGCGGATCGAACTGCTCGTTTGTCCAGGACGACAGCGAAGAGACGTCGCCGACACCCTTGGCGTGGCCGACGATGTTGCGGAAGGTGCGGCGCTTGGTGCCGGCGATGCCCAGACACCAGCGCGGCTTGCTGGCCAGGTCGATAATGTTGGCCAGCGTCATCTTGGGTGGCGCCGAAAGCCCGTTGCGCACGTCCTTGTGGCGCTGGCCGAGGATCTGCAGGTCGAGCGTCAGCACCAGCGCCGAGCATTTCGCCGCCTTGGCGCGGTCGATCAAATCGCACACGAAATCCTTGTCGCGCAGCACGTAGAGCTGGAACCAGAACGGTTTCGTCGTCACCGAGGCGACATCCTCGATCGAGCAGATGCTCATCGTCGACAGGGTGAAAGGCACGCCGAATTCCTCGGCGGCCTGCGCCGCCAGCATCTCGCCATCGGCGTGCTGCATGCCGGTCAGGCCGGTGGGCGCCAGCGCCACGGGCATCGACACTTTCTGGCCGATCATGGTCGATTCCAGCGAGCGGTTGCTCATGTCGACCAGCACGCGCTGGCGGAACTTGATCTTCTGGAAGTCTTCCTCGTTGGCCCGGTAGGTGCTCTCGGTCCAGGCGCCGGAATCGGCATAGTCGAAGAACATCTTGGGCACGCGCCGGCGGGCGAGATCCTTGAGGTCTGCGATGGTGAGAATGTCGCTCATGCTGGTTCCCGCTTGATCTTGCTACTAGGAGCGCCTGCGCGCCGGTTCGGTATCGCCGGCTTCCGAACGCTGCCGCAGCCGCAGCCGTGACACGCGTTGCCAGTCGCCGCTGCGCTCGGCTTCGGCCATCGACCGCTCGACATAGGTCATGTGATCCATTGCCGCGTGCCGGGCAGCGTTGGGATCGCCGGCCTTCACCGCGGCATGGATTGCCTTGTGCTGCGCCAGCAGAGCCTCGCGCGCGCCGGGCACGGTGAAGACCAGCAGCCGGTTCTGGAAAACGCCTTCCGACAAAAGCCGGTAGCACGAGCGCAGCGTGTGCAAGAGCAGGATGTTGTGCGCGCATTCGCAGATCGCCTGATGGAACTCGACGTCGATCTCGGCCTCGTCGTCGAAATCGCCGGTGCGGTGCGCCTCGTCCATGCGCGCCATGATGCGGTCGAGCAGCGCAAGGTCTTCCGGGGTCGCGCGCCGCGCCGCGTATTCGGCGGCAATGCCTTCGATCTCGCGGCGGTATTCCAGATAGTCGGTCACCGCCTTGCGATGCATCGAGATCAGGTCGGCCACCGGCTTGGTGAACAGCTGGCCGATAATGTCGGCGACATGCGTGCCGCCGCCGGCCTTGGTGGTCAGCAGCCCGCGCCCTTCCAGCGCCTTCAGCGCATCGCGCAGGATCGGCCGCGACACGTCGAACTGGCGCGCCAGCTCGCGCTCGCCCGGCAGCCGGTCGCCGGTGCGCAGCACGCCTTCGAGGATGAGGCTCTCGATCTGCTGCACCACCTCGTCAGCGGTGCGCGAATGCTCGATCCTGGAAAAAATGTCGCTCAACAGCTGTGCCTGGGAATTGAACCGGTGTCGCGCAGGATAAAGCCTGGGTCGCCAACTGGTCAAATTATTTATCCAATTGGTCGAAGCACGTCGGTTTCGCCACGCGATGCCATATCACCTTCGGCTAAACTTTGCTGTTTGCGTCATCCGCCTATTGGCTCTAGAGGGACGCGACTGCCAAAAGGTCAGAGAAAGAGGGTCCAGAGAACCCCGGGGGACAAGCCGTGTCAGACGACCCGTCCAATCTCGAATTCCAGCCGCGCGCCAAGGGCAGCGTCATGGGTTTCCCCGCGCATGAGGGCCGGCCCGGTGCGCTGGGCGAGGTCCATGCCAGGCCGCATCCGCTGATCGAGAAGCCGCGCGTCCTGGTGCAGCTCGCCTTCATGACCGAGGGCGGCTCCGGCGTCGACCATGCCGTGCTTTCCGAACTGTCGCGGCGTCTCGGCATCGCCGCGCCCGACCGCCAGGCCCGCCATCACGCCATGAAATGGGGCAAGGGTTCGCTGCGCTGGGAACGGCATACGGAATTCTCGACCTATCTCTGGGAAGGCCCGCTTTCCGAAAGCGGCAGGGCGCAGGAGGATACGCCCTTCGGCAACGGCTTTTCGCCGCCGGGCACCGTCATCTCGGGGATCCGGCTGGAGATCCGCAAATGGACGCAGGCGAGCGAGCGGCTGATCGCGGCTTTCGACCCGACCAGCCTGTGCTACTCGCTGGTCGAGCGCGGCAATGCGGCCATCGTCACCGATTTCCGCCAGGATGGCGACGGCATGACCCGCATACTGGTGCTCGACCGCGGCCTGACGGCGGCGCGCACCGGGGCGCTGTCACAGCGGCTGATCGACATCGAAACCTACCGGACGCTCGCCATGCTCGGCCTGCCGCTGGCGTTGACCTTGTCGGGCCGCGCCCGCCGCATCGAGGACAGGCTGGCGCAGACCACGCTGGAAATGAAGGTCGCCGAAACCCGCGACAGCCAGACTTTGCTCGCCGACCTGACCGAACTTGCCGCCGAGCTGGAGGCCGACGCCGCGTCGAGCCTCTATCGCTTTGGCGCCAGCCGCGCCTATGACGGCATCGTCGTCGAACGCTTGGAGGCACTCGAGGAAGAGGCCGTGCCGGGCTACGACACCTGGGGCGGGTTCCTGCAGCGCCGCGTTGCTCCGGCCATGCGCACCTGCCGCTCGGTCGAGGAGCGGCAAGCCAATCTGTCGCGCAAACTGACCCGCGCCACGACGCTGCTGCGCACCTGGGTCGATGTCGAGGTCGAAAAGCAGAACCGCGACCTGCTCGCCTCGATGAACAATCGCGCCCGCCTGCAACTGCGCCTGCAGCAGACCGTCGAAGGCCTCTCGGTCGCCGCCGTCTCCTACTATGTCGTCGGCCTCATCGGCTACGTTGCCAAGGGCGCCTCGATCTTCGGCCACACCTTCGCGCCGGAAGTCGTCACCGCCGCCTCGGTGCCGGTCGCCATCCTGCTGGTCTGGTGGGGCGTGCGCCGCGTGCGCCGGATGCATTCCGAACCGGCGAAGCATCCCGGCGGATAGCGGCAGATTGCCGCTGCGGAAGCTTGTCCCAACCTTGATGTCGGAGGCTGCATCACCGTAGCGTTTGCAAAGAATGCGCCTCACTGGTAAAAGATTTTGACCAGTCAAGCAAAGTGAGGCTGCAGATGTCCGGCCTGGCCATGCCGAAACCAGACGACGCCACGATGCGCCGGCGCGACGAGATCGTCGCCGACATGCGCATCATCGTGCCGGGCGAGGGCGTGGTCGACGCGGCCAATGCCATGCGCGCCTTCGAGAGCGATGGCCTGACCGCCTATCGCCAACTGCCGCTGGTCGTCGTTCTGCCCGAGACCGTGGCGCAGGTCTCCCGCGTGATGAAATACTGCAACGACCGCAACATCCGCGTCGTGCCGCGCGGCTCCGGCACCTCGTTGTCGGGTGGTGCGCTGCCGCTGGAAGACGCGGTGCTTTTGGTCATGAGCCGCTTCAACCGCATCCTGGCGATCGATTTTCCCAACCGCATCGTCGTCGCCCAGCCGGGCGTCACCAATCTCGGCATCACGTCAGCCGTCGAGCAGGAGGGCTTTTATTACGCCCCCGATCCATCCTCCCAGATCGCCTGCTCGATCGGCGGCAACGTCGCGGAGAATTCCGGCGGCGTGCACTGTCTGAAATACGGCCTCACCGCCAACAATGTGCTCGGCATCGAGATGGTGCTGATGAATGGCGAGGTGGTGCGGCTGGGCGGCAGCCATCTCGATGCGGAAGGCTACGACCTGCTCGGCGTCATGACCGGTTCGGAAGGACTGCTCGGCGTCGTCACCGAGGTCACGGTCCGCATCCTCAAGAAGCCGGAAACGGCGCGCGCCCTGCTGATCGGCTTCCCAACCAGCGAGCAAGGCGGCCAGTGCGTCGCCGACATCATCGGCGCCGGCATCATTCCCGGCGGCATGGAAATGATGGATCGGCCGGCGATTCATGCGGCGGAGGATTTCGTCCACGCCGGCTATCCCCTCGATGTCGAGGCGTTGCTGATCGTCGAGCTCGATGGGCCGGGCGTCGAGGTCGATCATCTCATCACCGCCGTCGAGGCGATCGCCATAAGCAACGGCTCGACCACCTGCCGAATCTCGCAGTCCGAGGCGGAGCGGCTGAGCTTTTGGGCCGGCCGCAAGGCGGCTTTCCCGGCGGTCGGCCGCATCTCGCCCGACTATTACTGCATGGACGGCACCATCCCGCGCAAGGAACTGCCGCGCGTGCTCGCCGGCATGCGCGAACTGTCGGAGAAATACGGGCTCGGCGTCGCCAATGTCTTTCACGCCGGCGACGGCAATCTGCATCCGCTGATCCTCTACGATGCCAATGTTCCCGGCGAACTCGACAAGGCCGAGAGTTTTGGCGCCGACATATTGCGCCTCTGCGTCAAGGTTGGCGGCGTGCTGACAGGCGAACACGGGGTCGGGGTCGAGAAGCGCGACCTGATGCCGGAAATGTTCAACCAGGTCGATCTCGACCAGCAGATGCGCGTCAAATGTGCCTTCGACCCCAACCATCTGCTCAACCCGGGCAAAGTCTTCCCGCAACTGCGCCGCTGCGCCGAGCTTGGACGCATGCATGTGCACCGGGGGCAGGTGGCGTTTCCGGACATTCCGAGGTTTTGAGGGGATGCTGTTCCGGAGCCAGATCCTTGCGGCCATTGCGTCGGGCGAAGTGACGCTCGCCTTTCGCCGCTGGAGGCGGCCGACGGTGAAGGCCGGCGGGCGGGTGAGGACGGCGTCGGGCGTCGTGCTGATTGGCCACATTGCGGTCGTGGATATGCACGCACTGACCGAAAAGGACGCGAGCGCGGCCGGCTTTCCGACACTCGCAGCCCTGAGGGAAATGCTTGGGTCTGATGACGGCACCCCGGTCTACCGCATCGAACTCAACGGCATCGAAAGCGACGAACGGGTTGGCTTGCGCGGCGAAGCCTCGCTTTCCGATGCGGATTGGCATGCCCTGACTCTGCGCTTTGCCCGCTGGGACAAGGCGGCGCCCGGCTATTTCCCGTCGATCCTGCAAGCAATAGGCGCCCATCCGGAAATGCGGGCAGCTGAGCTGGCTGCGGCGGCCGGTGTCGAAACGCTGAAGTTCAAGCAGGATGTCCGCAAGCTCAAGGAACTCGGCCTGACCGAGAGCCTCGATGTCGGCTACCGGCTGTCGCCGAGGGGCGAAGCCGTGCTCGAAAAGCTCAGGGAGCACAGGCTTTGACGACTTTCACCCCGGCCACGTCAGACGAGGTTCTGTCCACCGTCGCCTGGGCGGTGGGAGAAGAGACACCGCTCGAGATCCTCGGTCACGGCTCCAAGCGCGGCATTGGCCGGCCGCTGCAGACGGAGCACACGCTCGACCTGTCGAAACTCACCGGCGTCACCCTCTACGAACCTGCGGAACTGGTGCTGTCGGCAAAAGCCGGCACGCCCTTGACCGAGATCGAGAAGCTGCTGGCGGACAACGGCCAGCAACTGGCCTTCGAGCCGATGGATTACGGCCTATTGCTTGGCGGCGAGCCCGGCAGAGGCACGATCGGCGGCGTGCTCGCCGCGAACCTCTCCGGTCCGCGCCGGCTGAAGGCGGGTGCGGCGCGCGATCATATACTGGGCATCAACGTCGTGTCCGGCCGCGGCGAGGCCTTCAAGTCGGGCGGCCGCGTGGTCAAGAACGTCACCGGCTACGACATGTCGAAGCTGATGGCCAACAGCTGGGGCACATTGGCCGTTTTCACCGACGTGACCTTCAAGGTGCTGCCATCAGCCGAGACCGAGGTGACGCTCGCCATTCGAGGTTTGCTCGACGATGCCGCGGCAAGCGCCATGGCGTTGGCGCTCGGCTCCAGCGCGGAAGTGTCGAGTGCTGCCCATTTGCCGGAACGCATGGCCGCGCGCGTTGCCGGCGGCGCGCTCGGCAGCGATGCCGCCACGCTGCTGCGTGTCGAGGGCTTTGGCCCGTCCGTTGCCTATCGCATCGCCGCGTTGAAGATGCTGCTCGGCAAGGCCGGGCCGCTGGAGGAGATTGGCGGCGAGGTTTCGCAACTGATCTGGCGCGATGTCCGCGATGTCAGGCCTTTCGCCGACGGCACCGAGAAACCGGTCTGGCGCGTGTCGATGGCTCCCTTTCACGCGCATCAGATGGTCCTGACCTTGCGCATGCAGGCTGCCGTCAGCGCCTTCTACGACTGGCAGGGCGGGCTGGTGTGGCTGCGCATGGAAGAGGGCGATCCGGAAGCCGCCCTGCTGCGCGGGCTGTTACGCAAACATGGCGGCGGCCATGCGACGCTGGTGCGCGCCGCCCCCGCCCATCGCGCCGCCCTGCCTGTCTTCGAGCCGCAGCCGCCGGCATTGGCCGCGCTCAGCCAGCGGCTGAAGCGGGAATTCGACCCGAAGAACATCCTCAATCCCGGCCGTATGGCTTAGGACTTCAAGATGCAGACGAATTTCTCATCCGCCCAGCTTGCCGACCCGCATGTCGCGGAGTCGGAGAAGATCCTGCGCAAGTGCGTGCATTGCGGCTTCTGCACCGCCACTTGCCCGACTTATGTGACGCTCGGCAACGAACTCGATTCGCCGCGCGGGCGCATTTATCTGATCAAGGACATGCTGGAGAACGGCCGTCCGGCCGACAAGGAGATCGTCACCCATATCGACCGCTGCCTTTCATGCCTTGCCTGCATGACCACATGCCCCTCGGGCGTGAACTACATGCATCTGGTCGATCATGCCCGCGCGCACATCCAGGAGACCTATAAGCGGCCGTTGCTCGACCGCCTGACCCGCGCCATGCTGGCCTTCGTGCTGCCCTATCCCCAGCGCTTTCGCGCCGCGCTCAAACTGGCGAAGCTGGGAAAGCCCTTCATCGGCCTGTTCGAAAAAGTTCCGGCATTGAAACCGCTCGCCGCCATGCTCAAGCTCGCGCCGGCCTCGATCTCGGTAGCCTCGCCGAATGCGTTGCCGGGCGTTCATGCCGGGCAGGGCGCCAAAAAGGGCCGCGTCGCCATCCTCACCGGCTGTGCGCAATCGGTGCTCGATCCCGCCATCAACGACACGACGATTTCACTGCTGACACGCCTCGGCGTCGAGGTCGTGGTGCCGCCGGGCGAGGGCTGCTGCGGCGCGCTGGTCCATCATATGGGGCGCGAAGAGGCAGCCCTTGCCTCGGCAAGGCAGAATGTCGATGCCTGGACGGGCGCCATCGACCAGGGCGGGCTCGACGCCATCATCATTACCGCGTCCGGTTGCGGCACGACGATCAAGGACTATGGCTTCATGCTGCGGCTCGACCCGGCCTATGCCGACAAGGCCGCGCGCGTCTCGGCGCTGGCCAAGGATGTCACAGAATATCTGGCCGCTCTTGATATGCCGGAGCCGATGCGCAAGCCGGGCACGGTCGTCGCCTATCACTCGGCCTGCTCCATGCAGCACGGCCAGAAGATCATCCGACAGCCGAAGGAGTTGCTGGCCAAGGCCGGCTTCGTCGTGCGCGAGCCGCGCGAAGGCCATCTGTGCTGCGGCTCCGCCGGCACCTACAACATCCTGCAATCCGAGATTTCGGCCAGGCTGCGCGACCGCAAGGTGAAAAACATCGAGGCCACTGGCGCTTCGATCGTGGCCACCGGCAACATCGGCTGCATCACGCAGATCGCCTCCGCGGCGAAGCTGCCGGTGGTGCACACGATCAAGCTGTTGGACTGGGCCTATGGCGGGCCGAAGCCGGATGGTGTTCCTGAAGAGAGAGGTCGCGGCTGAGTAAGGTCCGCGTTGCCGCCCTGAGATCGGCGGCGGTCCCCCTCATCCGGCCGCTGCGCGGCCACCTTCTCCCCGAGGGGAGAAGAGGAAGCGCGCCGGCGTTGACAATCTCCTCTCCCCTCGGGGGAGAGGTCAGCCGAGCGAAGCGGAGGCTGGGTGAGGGGGCTTGGCGCCGCCCTGTCCTATTCCGCCGCGAGCCGGTCCGCCGTACCGTAGGTCGCTTCGTATAGCGCGCGCTGGCGGCTGAGCGCCACCATCGTGTTGCGCAGCAGGATCGCCACGGTGATCGGGCCGACGCCACCCGGCACCGGCGTGATCCAGGAGGCCACGTCTTTCACGCTGTCGGTGTCGACGTCGCCGACGATGCGGCTCGTCCCATCGGGTCCGATCTCGGAATTGATGCCGATATCGATGACGGCAGCTCCTGGCTTCACCATGTCGGCTTTGATCAGCCGAGGCTTGCCCACCGCGACGAACAGCGCGTCGGCGCGGCGCGCGTGTGCTGCGACCGAGCGCGTCATGTGGTGGCAGACCGTCACCGTCGCGCCTTCGCTCATCAACAGGAAAGCAATCGGCTTGCCGACGATTTCCGAATGGCCGACGACAACCACTTCCAGTCCCTTGAGGTCGAGCCCGGTTTCCTTGAGCAATTCGACGGAGGCGGCCGCCGTGCAGGGCGCCAGATCGAGCTGGTTGTAGACGATGTTGCCGATAGAGGCCGGGTGCATCCCCTCGACATCCTTGAGCGGATGCACCGCCGCCTGCAGCGTCTTGACCGAAATATGCGCCGGAACCGGCCGCTGGATGATGATGCCGGTGACGCGCGGATCGGCGTTCAGGCCATGGATGGCCGCTTCCAGTTCACCCGAGGTGATGGTGGCGGGAAAACGCCGCTCCTCGAAATCGATGCCGGCAAGCTGGGCCTTGGCGCGCTGGTTGCGCACGTAAACGTCAACCGCATCGGTATCGCCGACGGTGATCGAGATCAGCTTTGGTGGAAAACCCTCGGCCTTGGCAATCGCCGCATCCTCGCGCACGGCGGCGATGATGCGCTGGGCAACCGGGCCGCCCTTCAGATAGCGGCTGTCGTCGGGCAGGGACATGGGGATGGGCTCTTTTCTTGCGTTGGCGCCGACATAGCAAAAGACCGTCGAAAATGGCAGCATGAAAGCGAAGCGCCATGCCTTCTGCGCGACGCAACGACGCGGGCTTTGTCGCAGCTACGGGACGCCGATCAAAAAAGAAGGGCAGCGCGGTTTCCCGCGCTGCCCTTCTTGACCGACCGCATCCCCATACGGCCCGTCCCCCGTTATTCCTTCCGGCTTTAGGAAACGATGTGTTTCCTGACCAAGTGATTCGCTGACGCTATTATATCACCTCGACCGTGGTTCCGACATTGACCCGCTCGTAGAGGTCGACAACGTCTTCGTTGCGCATGCGGATGCAGCCCGACGACACCGCGCCGCCGATCGTCCATGGCTGGTTGGTGCCGTGGATGCGATATTCGGTCGTGCCGAGATAGAGCGCCCGGGCGCCGAGCGGGTTCTCGATACCGCCGGCCAGATAGGTCGGCAGATAACGGCCCTTGGCGGCCTCGCGCTTGATCATCTGCGCCGGCGGGCGCCAGTCAGGCCACTCGCGCTTATTGGTGATCTTGTGCGTGCCCGACCATTCGAAGCCGGGCTTGCCAGTGCCGACGCCGTAGCGCCGTGCCTTGCCGTTCTTCTCGACCAGATAGAGGAAATTCTGCGTCGTATCGATGACGATGGTGCCCGGCTTCTGCGGGCCGTCATAGGCGACTTCCTGCGGCAGGTAGATCGGGTTGATCTGCGGGCGCATCGCCATGCGCTTTGCCGGCTGCTGCACGGCCGCCGTCTGCACACGGTCTGGCTGCGCCGGTTGCGCATAGCGCAGGCGCGGCTGCTGCACGGCCTGGCGGTTCTGCCGCACGATGCCGGGCGCATTGCCAAGCTGCAGCACCCAGGGGGCGGAAAGGTCCGGGCTCACCATCACCGGCGGCCTGTCGGCATAGCGGTCGCCAGCGGCCGCGGGTGTGACGCCGGCAAACAGAGCCGCGGCGCCGAGCACGGAAAACAAAACTCTCTTCATCGGGAACGCACCTTGATCGTCTGATACAACCGGGTGGAAACGCTCCCCGGCTCGGCGGATCATTGGCGCGCAAGCAGCAACCGAAACATGAATCGGAATGCGTAAAATGCGGTTCTGTCAGTAAACCTTTTGGTGTGGTTACCGCCGGGTTCAGGAATCTGGTAAAGCCGCGGTAAAGGCAGCGCAAAAGCGCGTTAACGGATGGATTTTTCGCTATGAGCAATGAAAACACCGGCCTGCTTGCCGGTCCCGACGGGGTCGCCCGCTGCTTCTGGCACGGCAACCTGCCCGACTATCTGCACTATCATGATCATGAATGGGGCCGGCCGGTGGCCGACGACCGCAGGTTGTTCGAAAAGATCTGCCTTGAAGGTTTCCAGTCGGGCCTGTCGTGGCTGACCATCCTGCGCAAGCGCGAGAATTTCCGCGAGGCCTTCGCCGGTTTCGATTTCGACAAGGTCGCTGCCTTCACCGACAAGGATGTCGAGCGCCTGCTCGGCAATGCCGGCATCATCCGCCATCGCGGCAAGATCGTCTCGACCATCAACAACGCCAAACGCGCCCGCGAAATGGTCGACGAGTTCGGCTCGCTCGCCGCCTGGTTCTGGAAGTTCGAACCCGGCAAGGCGGAGCGGCCTGAAATTGTCGACCTCGCCCATCTGCGCGCCAATCCGACGACGGCGGTCTCGGTGCGGATCTCGAAGGAACTGAAGAAGCGCGGCTGGAGTTTTGTCGGGCCGACCACGGTCTATGCCTTCATGCAGGCCATGGGGCTGGTCAACGACCATCTCGAAGGCTGTGTCTGCCGCAAGCAGGTCGAGAAGGAACGCAAGGCCTTCAAACGGCCGACGTAGGGTTCACCTCTCGAACCGTCCCTTATGCCCGCTACCATTGATGTCCCACACCAGGCTGCCGCCGGAAATGGTCAGCACCAGGCCGCTGAAGCCGCTGTCGTCGGGCGTGTGATGTGTCGATGCCGAACTGCGGCCGGCCGGGATGACCTCGACGGTCGATCCCTTCTTGACCCAGCAGCCCTTGCCGTATTGGTCATTGGCGCCATAGGCGAGCATGAATTCGAAGCTGCCGTCCTTCTTGAGCAGCAGTTCGGAGCCGACCTCCATGACGCCACGCAGATAATAGTGGCCGGCAAGGCCCGCATCGCCGGGCTTGCAGCCAGCGGCACCGGCCGGGTTGGCCACCGCGAGTAAAAATGCGCAGCCAAGTGCGTATGCGTAGCCCAGTCGCATGCTCAATCCCCCGATCAGAAATATGGTACCCGGCGAGGCGGGCAGTTTCAGGTGCCGTTGACGCTGGCCAGGAACAGCCCGGCAACGATCGCCACCACCGTTGCAACCGTCGGATAGATCACCAGCAGGCCAGTCACCAATGCGTCGCGCATCGAGGGCCCCTTGCCGGTGTCGGCCGGCACGTCGAACGGCCCGGCAGTCTGGCCAATCATTTTCGGCGCATGGGTGCCGGCCGGGCGCAGCCGCGCCGGCAATTCGCTGGCGTCGCTGTTGGCATGGAATTTCACTGCGCTGGTCATGTCCCGAACCCCTTGATGTCCTGCGCTATATCGGCTCCGATTGTGTCGGCACGATGCCGCGCCCATGGCGGGACTGTTTCATTTTCGGTGCGTTTCTGTTTCAGAGAGGTTCGACTTCTCCCGATCCTCGTCGGGCGTCATGCGAGGTGCCTACCCTTGCCGCTATCGGCAGCATCGGTTAGGAAACGCGCGCTGCGGAATAGGAATTTCCTGTCGACGCAATGCTACGAACACCGGGTGCCCATCTCATGGCCGATAAATCCGAAAAGACGAAAGCGCGGCTGCCGCGCGGTTTTGCCGACCGCAGCGCCGAGGACATCCGCGCCGTCGAGAAGATGATGGCGACGATCCGCTCGGTCTATGAGCTCTACGGTTTCGAACCCGCCGACCAGCCGCTGATCGAATACACCGATGCGCTCGGCAAATTCCTGCCCGACCAGGATCGGCCGAACGAGGGCGTGTTCTCCTTTCAGGACGATGACGACCAGTGGCTGTCGCTGCGCTACGACCTGACCGCGCCGACGGCGCGTTTCGTCGCCGAGAATTACGAGCGCCTGCCAAAACCCTACCGCAGCTACCGCTCCGGCTGGGTGTTCCGCAACGAGAAGCCAGGCCCCGGCCGCTTCCGCCAGTTCATGCAGTTCGACGCCGACACGATCGGCACGCCGGGCGTCGCCGCTGACGCCGAAATGGCGATGATGATGGCCGATGTCATGGAAGCGCTCGGCATCAAGCGCGGCGACTACGTCATCCGCGTCAACAACCGCAAGGTGCTCGACGGTGTGCTCGAGGCGATCGGCCTTGGCGGCGAGGAGAATGCCGGCCGCCGGCTGACCGTGCTGCGCGCCATCGACAAGCTGGACAAGCTCGGGCCGGATGGCGTGAAGCTTCTGCTCGGCCCGGGGCGCTGGGATGGCGGCAAGGAAGGCGAGGGCGATTTCGCCAAGGGTGCCGGGCTGAGCAACGGGCAAGCCGAGGCAGTTCTCCAGGCAACCGCGAGAAACGCGCAAGCCGGCCAGGATTCCATGGTCAATTCGAACGCGACCTATCAGGAGGGCGTCGGCGAACTCGCGACCATCGAAGCCCTGGTCAGGGCGGCGGGGTATGGCGAAGACCGCATCGCGATGGACCGCTCGGTGGTGCGCGGGCTGGAATATTACACCGGCCCGGTCTTCGAGGCCGAGCTGTTGGCCGAAATCCCCAACGAGGACGGCCAGATCGTGCGCTTTGGCTCGGTCGGCGGCGGTGGCCGCTATGATGGCCTGGTTTCGCGCTTCCGCGGCGAGCCGGTGCCCGCGACCGGCTTTTCGATCGGCGTGTCGCGGCTGATGACGGCGCTGAAGAACCTCGGCAAGCTCGACAGCGCCGATGTTATCGCACCGGTCGTCGTCCTGGTCATGGACAAGGACACCGAAAGCCTCGGCCGCTACCAGAAGATGGTGAGCGAATTGCGCGCCGCCGGTATCCGTTCCGAAATGTATCTCGGCGGCGCCGGCATGAAGGCGCAGCTGAAATATGCCGACCGGCGTGGTTGCCCAGTCGCCATCATCCAGGGCGGCGACGAGCGCGCCAAGGGCGAGCTGCAGATCAAGGACCTGATCGAAGGCGCGCGCATGTCCGCCGAAATCACCGACAACGCCGAATGGCGCGCCGCGCGCCCGGCGCAGGTGACGGTGGCGGAAGGTGAATTGGTTGCGGAGGTGAAGAAGATCCTGGCGGCGCAGGCTGCCGACCGCGCGAAATAAGAGCGCGGCCAGTGACCTCCCGCTTCCCCGCCATCGCTGCCGACATCACAAAGCTCTTCGCGGCGCGCAACACGCACGCGGTCGAGGTCGCCATATTGCAACCGGCGGATCCGTTCCTCGACATGGCCGGCGAGGATCTGCGCCGCCGCATCTTCCTCACCGAGAGCGAGACCGGGCAGACACTGTGCCTGCGGCCGGAATTCACCATTCCGGTCTGTCTCGACCACATAAGCTCGCAGGCCGGCACGCCGCGCCGCTATTCCTATCTGGGCGAAGTGTTTCGCCAGCGCCGCGAAGGTGGCAACGAGTTTTTCCAGGCCGGCATCGAGGATCTCGGCGACCGCGACACCGCTGAGGCCGACGCCCGCTCGGTGGCCGACGCGCATGCGCTGCTGGCGCTGGTGCTGCCCGGCCGGTCACTGGCGGTCACACTGGGCGATCAGGGCATCTTCGAAGCGGTGCTGGCCGCACTCGGCCTGCCGCGCGGCTGGCGCATGCGGCTGGCCCGTGCCTTCGGATCGGCGCCGATGCTGCAGGCGGCACTCGCCGATCTCGCCAACCCGCCGCGCAACGGCCAGCTTTCCGGCGAAGTCGCTGCCCTTGTCCTCGACGGTGATCTCGAAGGTCTTTCGGCGCACATCGCCGGCGGCATGGAACAGGCCGGCCTTTCGGCATCGGCCGGACGCTCGCCCACGGACATTGCACGGCGGCTGATCGAGAAAGCCGAATTGCGCAGCGTGCGGCTGTCGAACGAGGCCTTCGCGGCGCTGAAGAATTTTCTGGCGATCGACGTGCCGCTCGATGGCGCGGCTGGAGCGCTGGAAAGCTTTGCCGCCGGAGCAGGGCTGTCGCTGGGTGCCGCGCTGGAGAAATTCGCCGCCCGTGCCAAGGCGATCGAGGCCCATGGCTTGCCGGCTGAAAAAATCCGCTACGACGCCGCCTTCGGCCGTCCGCTCGATTATTACACCGGCGTGGTTTTCGAAATCGCGGCGCAAGGCGGCGATCGTCCCCTGGCCGGCGGCGGCCGCTATGACCGGCTGCTGACGCTGCTTGGCGCCAGGACGGCGATCCCCGGCGTCGGCTTTTCCGTCTGGCTCGACCGCATCGAGGCGCTGCGGGAGACTGCACGATGATCACGCTGGCGATCCCATCGAAGGGCCGGCTCAAGGAACAGGCGCTGGACGTGCTGGCCAAGGCCGGCCTCGCCATCAGCCTGCCCGGCGACGAGCGCAAGTATCACGCCCGCGTCGAAGGCTTGGACAATGTCGAGGTCGCTTTCCTGTCGGCTTCCGAGATTGCAGGCGAAATCGGCCAGGGCGCCGTCGATCTCGGCATCACCGGCGAGGATCTGGTGCGCGAAAATCTCGCCGACTGGGAGGCCCGCGCCGAAATCGTCGCCCGACTCGGCTTCGGCCACGCCGATGTCGTGGTGGCGGTGCCCGAAATCTGGCTTGATGTCGATACCATGGCCGATCTCGACGATGTCGCCGCCGATTTCCGCCAGCGTCACGGCAGGCGGCTGCGCATCGCCACCAAATACTGGCGGCTGACGCAGCAGTTCTTTTCGCAAAAACACGGCATCCAGGTCTATCGCATCGTCGAAAGCCTGGGCGCCACCGAAGGCGCGCCGGCGGCCGGGCTGGCCGACGTCATCGTCGACATCACCACCACCGGCTCGACCCTTCGCGCCAATCACCTCAAGGTGCTGGGCGACGGTGTCGTGTTGAAGTCACAGGCCTGTCTGGTCGCGTCGCGCAAATCGCGTTCGGTGGCTGATGAAACGGTTTTGCGCGACATCGCTGCGAAGATGGGTGCCCTCCCTCCCACTTGAGGGGAGGGTGCCTCGCGAAGCGAGGCGGGTGGGGCCGTCCCCCACGTCGACCACTGCATGAGAGACCCCACCCGTCTATCCGCCTTCGGCGGCTGTCCACCCTCCCCTCGAGGGGGAGGGATCGACCATCGACAGGATTTCCACTGCCGTGCCGGGCTGATAGACTCGGGCGCGCCTGGGGAGGAAACAGCGATGCCGGTCAATCTCGACGAGCTGAAGAACGCCACCAATCTGCGCGGCCGCGGCGCGCGCGCCGGCAGCGTTTTCATCGCACCTGTCGACGGCAGGGCGCATGTGTCGGGCGAGCGCAAGGTGCCGCTGCTCGACAAGACCATTCCAGCCCTTTTCTCCGACACCGCCAGCAGATACGCCACGCAGGATGCCGCCGTCTTCGTCGGCCAGGACAAGCGCTTCACTTGGAGCGAGCTGTCGGACACGGTGGATGCGCTCGCCGCCGGCTTCCTGGCGTTGGGCCTCGAGAAAGGCGAGCGCGTCGGCATCTGGTCGCCCAACCGTTGGGAATGGCTGGTGACGCAGTTCGCCACCGCCCGCGTCGGCCTGATCCTGGTCAACATCAACCCGGCCTACCGGCTGACCGAACTCGAATATGCGCTGAACAAGGTCGGCTGCAAGGCGCTGGTCACCGCGGCCAGCTTCAAGACCTCGGACTATCTCGGCATGATCGAGACGCTGGCACCGGAAATCGCCAAGGCCACGCCGGGCAAGCTGAAGGCGCAAAAATTGCCGGCGCTGAAAATCGTCATCCGCATGGGCGAGGACAATTCGCCGGGCATGTTCAATTTCGCCGATGTGCTGGCCATGGCCGGCCGCGACGAGCATGACAGCCTCGACCGCATTTCCGAAGGGCTGAAGCCGAACGATGCGATCAACATCCAGTTCACCTCGGGCACGACGGGCGCCCCCAAGGGCGCGACGCTGACGCACCACAACATCGTCAACAACGGCAATTTCGTCACCTCGGCGATCAAGCTCACCGTCGACGACCGGCTGTGCATCCCGGTGCCGCTTTATCATTGCTTCGGCATGTCGATGGGCACGATGGGCTGCGTCACCAAGGGCGCGACCATGGTGTTTCCGGGCGAGGGCTTCGACCCCGGCGCGACTCTGAAGGCCGTGGCGCAGGAGCGCTGCACAGGCCTCTATGGCGTGCCGACCATGTTCGTCGGCATGCTGGACCATGCGGATTTCCCGACCTTCGATCTCTCCAGCCTGCGCACCGGCATCATGGCCGGCTCGCCATGCCCGATCGAGGTGATGAAGAAGGTGGTGTCGCTGATGCATATGTCGGAGGTGACCATCGCCTACGGCATGACCGAGACCAGCCCGGTGTCCTTCCAGAGCGGTGTCGACGACCCGCTGGAAAAGCGCGTCTCGACCGTCGGGCGCATCCATCCCCATGTCGAGGTCAAGGCCATCGATGCCGATGGCGCCACTGTCGCCGTCGGCGCGCCGGGCGAACTCTGTACACGCGGCTATTCGGTGATGAAGGGCTATTGGGACGACGCCGAAAAGACCCGCGAGGCGATCGACGCCGACGGCTGGATGCACACCGGCGACCTCGCGACCATCGACGCTGAGGGCTATTGCAACATCGTCGGCCGGGTCAAGGACATGGTCATCCGCGGCGGCGAGAACGTCTATCCCCGAGAGGTCGAGGAGTTCCTCTATCGCCATCCCAAGGTCAAAGAGGTGCAGGTGTTCGGCATTCCCGACCCAAAATATGGCGAGGAGCTGTGCGCCTGGATCGTGCTGAAGCCCGGCCAGATCGCCACGGAACAGGAGATCAGGAACTTCTGCGCCGGCCAGATCGCCCACTACAAGATCCCGCGCCACATACGCTTCCGCACCGAATTGCCGATGACGGTGACCGGCAAGCCGCAGAAGTTCCTGATGCGCCAGGCGATGGTGGAGGAATTGGGGCTGGTGACGCAGAAGACGGCGTGAGGGGTGGGCGCCTCGATCTGTCGGTGCGTGAATGCAGCCAAGGTCGCAGAAGCGCACAGGGGCTTGAATGACTGGTTTCGGACGATCGGCGATTTCCTACGCGATGCCCCTCGCCGCGCTGGCGATGGCTGTCGCGGTCAGAGCCAGCGGGCTGTCGGTGGACCAGGGTGCGCTGAACGCCAGGATCCTTGTCGGCGCGCTGTCGTGTGCGATCATGTTCGTCACCATTTTCGTGGTGCTAGACCACGCCGAGGCGGTAGCTCGGCGGGTAGGGGAGCCGTACGGCACGCTGGTGCTGACGTTTGCCGTCACGGCAATCGAAGTGTCGATCATTGTTTCCATGATGCTGCATGGAGAGAACAACCCGACGCTGGCGCGGGAGTCCGTCTTCTCGACGGTGATGATCGCATCCACCGGCGTTGTCGGCATGTGTCTCGCGCTTGGCGGCTGGCGTCATCGCAAGCAGGCCATCGTGCGGCAAGGGACCAGTGCCTATCTGGCGGTTCTGATCGCGCTGACCGTCATGACGCTTATTCTGCCGACCTACACCCAGGCCACGGATCCCGGCACGTTTTCGGCGGCCCAACTTGGTTTCGTCAGCGTCCTCTCAGTGCTGCTCTATGCAAGCTTCGTGTTCGCGCAGACCGTCCGACACCGGGAAGACTTTATCCAGGGGCAGCCACACGACGTCTCTGTGCGCGCCGCGCCTCACGAGAACATCTCCGCCAGCGCTCTGCTGCTGATGGCCGGGCTGATCGGAATTGTCATGCTCGCCGAGCAGGTCGCGGCAAGTGTCGAAGATACGCTCGTTGCCTATCAGGTTACCCAGGCTGACAGCATTGTGGGGGCAATGATCGCGGGGCTGGTGTTGATGCCGGAGGCCATTTCGGCGGTGCGCGCTTCACTCAACAACGAGCTGCAGCGCGGCTTGAATGTCGCTATGGGGTCGGCTTGCGCCACGATCGGCCTGACCATACCGGGAGTCGCGGCCGCCAGCCTGCTGACGGGGAGGGGACTGACCCTGGGGCTGCCGGCTGCCGATGCGGTCCTTTTGGTCCTGGCGCTTTTCATATGCAATGTAAGCTTCAGCACGGAAAGAACGACGTTTCTGACCGGAATGGTTCATCTTGTCGTCTTTTTTACCTATGTGTTTCTGATATTTATACCTTGAGAGCCTGGTACAAGTGACCAATCGGGCTCCGGCATCCTTCGCTATCTCAGATCCCGGATTTCAGGTGGTCGATGAAGGCGCGCAGCTTCGGCAGGATCTGGCGCTTGCCGGGATGATAGAGGAAGACGCCCGGCGTCGTCGCGGCGAGGGTGTCCAGCACCGGCTCGAGTGTTCCCTGGCCTATCGGACCCCCGGCGACCGGTCGAGGGATCTGCGCCAGCCCAATCCCACGCATCGCTGCCCCGAGCAATGTCGGGTAGTCATGCGCGATCAGCGGACCTGAGACCATCGCTTCGATCGCCTCGTTGCCGTCGACGAACGTCCAGGGCGCGATCGCGCCGTTCGAACGGCGCAGGCGCAGGCAGGCGTGGTGACGCAAATCATCGACACGCTCGGGGCGGCCATGGCGCTCGAAATAGTCGGGACTGCCGACGACGACAAACGAGAAGGACGGGGTCAGCCGCACCGCCACCATGTCGGTTGCGATGAACTGGCCAAGGCGAATGCCGGCATCGAAGCCGCCGGTCGCCAGATCGACCATCTCGTCGCTCGCGGCGATCTCCAGTTCGACTTCGGGATAGGCCTGGCAGAACGATGCGATCACCGGCTCGAGGATCAACGGCACGACGGCGCGCGGCACCGACAGGCGCAGCAGGCCGGTCGGCCGCTGGCCGACATCCCGCGCGGCCTCGCCGGCCGCGACGATCTCCTCGAAGGCGGGGCCGGCACGGTCGAGGAAACGCTGACCGGCCTCGGTCAGACCGACGCTGCGCGTCGTGCGGACAAACAGCGCCGCACCGATGCGGGCTTCCAGCGCGCGCACCGCCTGGCTCACGGCCGACGGCGTCACACCGAGATCGGCGGCGGCGCGGCGGAAATTGCGGCGCCTGGCGACAGCCAGGAACACCTCGACGCCCTCCAGCGCCCCGTGCCGTATTGTGTAGTTCTGCTTCATGGCTTGTTGTGATTACAGCGGATAGTCGAACGATGGAAGCGGGTCTAGATCATCAGAAGAAGCCAGGGGCCGCGCGTCAGCTGCCGACAGGAGGTCAAAATGCCTACGGAAATACTGTTCCAGACCCATCTCGTTCTAGGCTATATCGCATGGCTGCTCTGCTTCGGCGCGTATGGCCTGCCATGGCTCAACTCGATGGATCGGATGGCGGCGCAACGCGCTATCGCCACGCTGCACAGTTTCCGCTTCTTCGGACTGGTCTTCATGCTTCCGGGCGTCGTCAGCCCCGATCTGCCGGCCAGATTCGCCACCTTTGCCGCCTATGGCGACTTCGCAACCGGGGTGCTGGCCATGCTGGCGTTGCTCTCGGTGCGGATACGCCAGCTCTTCTGGCCGTTCGTCGTCGCCTTCAATGTCGTGGGGATGGTCGACCTCATCGTCGATTATTACCACGCCATCCAGGCCGACCTTCCTGCCCATGCAGGATTGTTTGGCGCCACCTACGCCATCCCGGTCATCTACGTGCCGCTGTTGATGATCACGCACGTCGCCGCGTTCTATTTTCTGCTACGTCCCCACCAGGAAGCCACTCGCGCCATGGCAGGTGATGCGGCTGCTTCCTAGATCATCGGAGGTCCGATGGACGCGCCGCAGCCCGCCATTGCTTGCTAACGCCGTCCGCTCTGCATCTCCGATGGCCGTGGGGCCGAGCCTGGCTCTTGCACGAGCGGTCCGAGCAGCACCTCGCCGAACAGCGGCTGGTAGCTCCTGCGCACCGCCGGATCCTCCTTGAAGGACAGCGCATACTGGCCGATCTGGTGGAAATAGGTGATGCGGGCCCTGACCAGGCTTTCGTCCTCGGGATAGCCCATGGCGCGGAAGGAGCGGATCAACAGCGCGATGCGCAGATCGTCCATGTCCTTGACCTCCTGCGCCAGCTTCTTCGACGTTCGCGACCAGTCGCGTACGGCCAGATCAAGCAGCGGGCTGAACGGCGCCTCATCGACCCAGACATGCACGATGTCGGTGAAGAACTGCAGGCCGTCTATGTCGTGGATGTCGCGCATCGCCCAGAAGGGCGCGCAATTGGTGTTTCGCCATTCCTGCAGCAGGCCGTCGCGAAGGTCGGCCAGGCTGGCGAAGTGGAAATAGAAACTGCCGCGCGTCACCTTGAACTGATGCGCCAGGCGGTCGATCTTGACCTCGCCGATGCCGCGCTTCTCCAGCACCTTGCGCGCGGCCGTGATCCAGGCCTCGCGGCTGAGCGTCTGCCGCGCCGGCTTCGCTGGCGGGGCGGCCTTGGTCGGTCTTTTGGCCCGGGCCGGGGCAGGGTCCGCTTTCATCTGATCAAGACCTTCATCGCCATATGCGACGCCTGCAACCCGTTCGCCGGCTTCGATGCGCTTCGCGATTCTTCAAGCGCCCATCTATCGCGGAACGCCGGGCTCAGGGCAATGCGCTGATCCGCTCCAGCATGAGTTCGAAGAACGGCGCCGGATCGATGCGTCGCAGGACGTTGCAGTTCTTCCGCCGGCCGGTGACATGCCACCAGTCGACGACGGTCATGCCGATCGTCTCCGGCGAGACGATGTCGACCGTCACCGCGCACTGGCGCTGCTCATAGATCTGCGGCGCCAGCAGATAGCCGGTGACGCAGGCATCATGGATGGGGCGCGCCGGCGTTTCGAATTTGTGCGTGCCGTACTGGCGGTAGAAGTCGGCCAGATTGGCGGCCTCGATCGCTGCGCGGCTGCCGGTGGCGCGCAGGCGGTCGAGCCATTCGGGCGTCATCAGCGCGGTGTAGGTGCAGTCTATGCCGGCCATGGTCACCGGCACGCCGCTGTCGAACACTTTGTGCGCTGCATGCGGGTCGACGAAGATATTGAACTCGGCGGCCGGCGTGGCGTTGCCGCCCTGGAAGAAGCCGCCACCCATCAGCACGACTTCGCGCAGCCGCGGCACGATCCTCGGTTCCATGGTCATGGCCATGGCGAGATTGGTCATCGGCCCGAGCGTGCAGACGGTCAACTCGCCCTCCGGCGCTTCCATGATGGTGCGCACCAGATAATTCACCGCGTGTTCGCTCTGCAGCGGCGTCACCGGTTCGGGAAGGTCCGCGCCGTCGAGGCCGGTTTCGCCGTGGACATATTCGGCCGTGATCAGCTTGCGCACCATCGGCGCCGGACATCCGGCATGCACCGGCACATCGGGCCGCCCGGCAAGCTCCACCACCTTCAGCGCGTTCTTCGACGTCAGGGCAAGCGGCACATTGCCGCCGACCGTGGTGATGCCGACCACGTCGAGTTCGGCCGGCGAGCCCAGCGCGAAGAGGATGGCGAAGGCGTCGTCCTGGCCCGGATCGGTGTCGATGATGATCTTGCGTGGTGCCATGTTTCAGCGCTCTTCCTTTTGCGATCGAAAGCCTATTGATGAGGCCGTTCGGATGTGTAGAAATACAGTACTGTATCTTATGTTCAAGACAGGGTGTTCGAAAATGGATGCACAAGAGCGCGGCGATTTTTCCGAAATTCCGATCCTCGACGTTTCGGCGCTCTATGGCGACGATGAGGGGGCGATCCGGGCAACGGCGGCGACGCTGCGCCGCTATCTCGAGACGATCGGCTTCCTCTATGTCACCGGGCATCCCATTCCGCGCGCCGATGTCGAAGCCGTGCGCGAAGCCAGCAAGCGCTTCTTTGCCTTGCCCGAGGAGGAAAAGGCGAAGCTGAAGATCGACAAGAATTTCCGAGGCTTCCTGCCCTTTGCCGGCTCGACCATCGTGACCTCGTCGGTGGCCACCGTCAGCAAGCCCAACCAGAGCGAATCGATCTTCTTCATGCACGAGGTCGGCGCCGACGATCCTCGGGCCCTGGCCGACAAACCCTTGCAAGGCCCCAACCAGTGGCCGGACGAGACGGCGCTTGCCGGCTTCAGGGAAACGATCGAGCGCTATGTCCAGGAGATGGGCACGCTCGCCCGCAAGATGGTCCGCGCCATCGCGCTCTCGCTCGGGCTGCCCTCTGACAGCCTCGACCGCTATTTCGAGCAGCCGACGACATTCCTGCGGCTGCTGCACTATCCGACGCAGCCCCAGGAAGAGGGGCTCTTCGGTTCGGCGCCGCACACCGATTACGGCTTCATCACCTTGCTGGCGCAGGACAATGTCGGCGGCCTCGAGGTCAAGAACAAGGCCGGCGACTGGGTTCCGGCACCGCCGGTCCCGGATTCCTTCGTGATGAATGTCGGCGACATACTGGCGCGCTGGTCGAACGACCAGTTCGTCTCGACGCCGCACCGGGTCATCAACCGCTCGGGACGCGAGCGCTACTCGCAGCCTTTCTTCTTCGATCCGTCCATGGACGAGACGATCGAGGCGCTGCCGGTCTGCGTGCCGGCCGGCACGCAGCCGAAATACGGGCCGGTGCTCTACGGCGACTATCTGATGGAGCGCATCGACAAGAACTATCACTACCGCAAGAAGAAGGCGGCGGAAGCCGCCGGCGCATAACGGCAAGCAAAAGAAAGGGGAACAGCAATGAATGCATATCTGCGAATGACCGGCCTTGCGCTGGCGATATCCACCATGGCCTGGGGCGGGATTTCCCGGGCCGCCGAGGTGCCAAAATCCTCCGACGTCAAGCAGAGCGGGACGCTCGCCGTCGCCAACACGCTGGACTATGCGCCGTTCGAATATCTCGATGCCGACGGCAAGCAGACCGGCATCATCATCGAGCTGGCCGGCGAGGTGGCCAAGCTCGTCGACGCCAAGCTCGACGTGCAGCGCACGCCGTTTCCCTCGATGATCCCCGGCCTTGCCGCCGGCCGCTTCAAGATCGCCTGGGAGACGTTCTCGGCCACGCCCGAGCGGCTGAAGCAGGTCGATTTCGTCATGTTCCTCAAGGCGGGTCTCGCCGTCTCGACGTCGCCGGACAAGAAGGCGAGCTTCAGCGGCGACACCCCGCTCTGCGGCAAGCGCATCGGCGTCTCGGCCGGCAGCGCCTCCGACTTCCTGGTCGACAAGCTGAGCAAGGAGTGCACCGACAAGGGCCAGGCGGCCATCGCGAAGTCAGTCTTCAACTCCTCGACGGATATCGTCCAGGCCGTGCTGTCGGATCGTGTCGACGCCCGCATGGACGATGCAACCGCTTCGAGCTATTTCGAGGTGACGAGCAAGGGCCAACTGGTGGTGCTGCCGACGCTTTACGATGTCGCGCCGCTCGGCATGGCGATCGCCAAGGACGACAAGGAGACCGCCGACATGATGGTGGCAGCGCTCGCCGAACTGTTCAAGAACGGCACCTACAAGGCTATCCTGGAAAAGTACGGCATGGGCGCCTACACGATCAAGGAACCCTACTTCGTCGGCACCATGGACGCACTGCGCGCCGAATAACAAATTCCCCGGCGCCTGGTCCAGGATCAGGCGCCGGCCACAACCAGGAGACCATTGATGGGCATGGCCCACCAAACCGAGATCGGCGTCGAGCCGAGCGTTGCCGCCGCCGTGTCACGGCTGACCGTCGTGCCGCAGCGCCGCTATGGCATCTGGATCGGCACGGCGTTCGCCTTGCTGCTGGCCTTCCTGATCATCCGCGCCTTCGCCAGCAACCCGGCCTTCGCCTGGGGCACGGCCGCCGGTTATCTCTTTCACCCCTCGATCATGCGCGGCCTCGGCAACACGCTGGTGCTCACTGTCATCATCATGCTGCTGGCGATCGTGGTCGGCACCGTCATTGCCATCATGCGTGTGTCGCCAAGCCCGGTGTTGCGTGGCTTCGCGGGCGTCTATGTCTGGTTCTTCCGGGGTGTCCCGGCGCTGATCCAGCTGATCTTCTGGTTCAACCTGTCTCTGCTGGTGCGCGAAATCTCGCTCACCCTGCCTTTCCTGGGCACGCTGTTTTCCGTGCGCACCAATGATTTCATGACGCCGTTCTTCTCCGCGGTCGTCGCGCTTTCGCTGTGCGAGGCCGGCTACATGGCCGAGATCATCCGCGCCGGCATCAAGTCGGTGCCCTCGGGCCAGTCGGAAGCGGCGAGCGCGCTCGGCATGCCCTACCGCATGATCCTGAAGCGCATCACCCTGCCGCAGGCCATGCGCTTCGTGCTGCCGCCGACCGGCAACGAGGCGATCAACCTCTTGAAGATGACGTCGCTGGTGACCTTCATTGCGGTCGATGACCTGTTCTATACCGCGCAAAGCATCTATGCGCGCACCTTCGAGACGATCCCGCTCCTGATCGTGGTCGCCTTCTGGTACCTCGCCGTGGTCAGCATCATGTCGGTGGGGCAGCATTTCCTGGAGCGCCATTTCGGCCGCAGCGACACGCGCCGCGAACCCGTGACGATGCGCGCCTTGCGCAATCTGATCAGCCTGCGCGGCGTTGCCCGATGAGCGATGTGAAGTCCGAAAATCGCGGCCGCTTCGGCGTGCCGGCCGATTCCATGGTGTTCGCACGCGGCGTGCGCAAAACCTATGGGTCGCTCGAGGTTCTCAAGGGCGTCGACTTCGACGTGCCCGAAGGCTCGGTGGCCTGCATCATCGGCCCATCAGGATCCGGCAAGAGCACGTTCCTGCGCTGCATCAACCATCTGGAAAAACTGAGCGGCGGCATCCTGTTGGTGGACAGCCAGTTCGTCGGCTACGACCTCCAGGGCGACAAGCTCTACGAGGTCAAGGACGATCTCCTGTGTCAGCGCCGGGCCGAGATCGGCATGCTGTTCCAGTCGTTCAACCTGTTCTCGCACATGACGGTGATGGAGAACCTGATCGAGGCGCCGACGCAGGTGCGGCGCACCCCGGTCGACCAGGCCAAGGCCGAGGCGGAAGTCCTGCTGCGCCGCGTTGGGCTCGCCGACAAGGTCGACCGCTATCCCCGCGAACTGTCCGGCGGCCAGCAGCAGCGCGTGGCGATCGCACGCGCCATGGCGATGAAGCCGAAGGTGCTTTTGTTCGACGAGCCGACATCGGCACTCGACCCGGAACTGGTCGGCGAGGTGCTGCAGGTGATGCGCGATCTGGCGGAGAGCGGCATGACTATGGTCGTCGTCACCCACGAGATCGGCTTTGCCCGCGAGATCGGCGATCAGCTGGTCTTCATGGATGGCGGTGTGATCGTCGAACGCGGATCGCCGCGCGAGATGATCGCCAACCCGCAATCGCCGCGCACCCGCGAGTTCCTGTCCCGGGTTCTCTGATGCTTGGCTTCAAGCTGCCAGCATTGCCGCGCCCAGCCCGCGGATGATCTTGGCGAGTTCGACGCATTCGCCATGCCTTGCACTGTTCCGCCGCCAGGCGAGGCAGATCATGCGCTGCGGCATCGGCTCCTGGAAGGGCACGATCTTGAGGTCGGGGATGGTGCCGGCGGGCCCGGTCGCCATTTCCGGGATGAGCGTGACGCCGAGCCCATGCGCCACCATCTGCAGGAGCGTGGTAAGGCTGGTGGCGCCGTAGCTGGCCATGGCCACCGGCCGCACATTGCCGCAGACGGCGAGCGCCTGTTCGCGCAGGCAATGGCCTTCCTCCAGCAGCATCAGCCGTTCCAGCGCCGGACTTTCGGGCGGAACCGGCGGCGAGGCGAAGGCCGGATCGCCGGCCGGCACGGCAAGGAAGAACCGGTCGGGAAACAGTGCCTCGGTGACCAGGCCGGGATGGTCGAGCGGAAGGGCCGCGATGAAAGCGTCGAGCTTGCGCGAGGCGATGTCGTCGACCAGCGAGGCGGTGACCGCCTCGCGCAATTCGAGCAGCAAGGCCGGGAAATGCTGTTTCAGCCCGGGCAGGGCGCGCGGCAGGAGATAGGGCGCGACGGTCGGAATGATGCCCAGCCGGAAGCGCCCTTCCATGGCGGTGCGGCCGCGCCTGGCCGTCGTTTCGACATCGCGTATGTCGGCCAGGATGCGTTCGATGCGCGGCAAAAGCGCGATCGCTTCGTCGGTCATGCGCACCGATTTGCCGCCACGTTCGAACAGCCGGCAGTTCAGCCTCTGTTCCATCTCCGCGATCTGCGAGGACAGCGCCGGCTGGCTGACACCGGCCAGTTTTGCCGCACGCCCGAAATGCAGCGTCTGCGCCAGCGCCTCGAAATAATGCATCTGGCGAACTGTCAATCCTATCATAAGAAAATCCTATCGAAATGAACAGGAAAGGCAATTTGTTTTTATCAACAATGCGGCCTAGTCTGGAATCATTCCAGATTGGTGCGGTCGCTGGCCGGCCCCAAAATCCTGGCAAAAAATCAAATCAAACCTCGGCAAAATCGGAGACTGAAGATGGACGCGAACACCGATGACAAAAGCGCGGGCAAATGCCCGGTCGCGCACGGAGCCGTTGGCAGGACCAACCGTGACTGGTGGCCGAACCAGCTGAACGTCCAGATCCTGCACCAGCAGTCGTCCCTGTCCGACCCGATGGGCGAAGCGTTCGACTATGCCGAGGAATTCAAGAGTCTCGACCTCGACGCCGTCATCAAGGACTTGCATGCGCTGATGACGGATTCGCAGGAATGGTGGCCGGCCGATTTCGGCCATTACGGGCCGCTGTTCATCCGCATGGCGTGGCACAGCGCCGGCACATACCGCATAGCCGACGGCCGTGGCGGCGCCGGGGCCGGCCAGCAGCGTTTCGCGCCGCTGAACAGCTGGCCTGACAACGTCAACCTCGACAAGGCACGCCGGCTCTTGTGGCCGATCAAGCAGAAATATGGCCGCAAGATCTCCTGGGCCGACCTTCTGATCCTCACCGGCAACGTCGCGCTGGAATCGATGGGCTTCAAGACCTTCGGTTTCGCCGGCGGCCGCGCCGATGTCTGGGAGCCCGAGCAGGACGTCTATTGGGGCCCCGAAGGCAAGTGGCTGGCCGACGAGCGCTACAGCGGCGACCGTGACCTGCAGAACCCGCTCGGCGCCGTGCAGATGGGCCTGATCTACGTCAACCCGGAAGGGCCGAACGGCAATCCGGATCCGCTGGCCGCGGCACGCGACATCAGGGACACATTCGCGCGCATGGCGATGAACGACGAGGAGACGGTAGCCCTCATCGCCGGTGGCCATACGTTCGGCAAGACCCATGGTGCGGGCGATGCGAGCCTTGTCGGTGTCGAGCCGGAAGGCGCCGATATCGAGCAGCAGGGCCTTGGCTGGGCGAGCAAATTCGGCACCGGCAAGGGCGGTGACGCCATTGGCAGCGGTCTGGAAGTCGTCTGGACGACGACGCCGACCAAATGGAGCAACAACTTCTTCGACAATCTGTTCGGCTTCGATTGGGAACTGACCAAGAGCCCGGCAGGCGCGCATCAGTGGACGCCGAAGGGTGGCGCCGGCGCCGGCACGGTGCCGGACGCACACAACGCGGCCAAGCGCCACGCTCCAGCCATGCTGACCACCGACCTCGCGCTGCGTTTCGATCCCTCCTACGCAACGATCTCGAAGCGCTTCCATGAGAATCCGGATCAGTTCGCCGACGCTTTCGCCCGCGCCTGGTACAAGCTGACCCATCGCGACATGGGCCCGGTCGCCCGCTATCTCGGCCCGTTGGTTCCCAAGGAAGAGCTGCCCTGGCAGGACATCATCCCGGCGGTCGACCATGTGCTGATCGACGAGCAGGATGCCGAAGCGCTCAAGGCCAAGATCCTGGCTTCCGGCCTGTCCGTGTCGCAGCTGGTTTCGACGGCGTGGGCTTCGGCCTCGACCTTCCGTGGTTCCGACAAGCGCGGCGGCGCTAATGGCGCGCGCATCCGCCTCAGCCCGCAGAAGGACTGGGCCGTCAACCAGCCGGCCGAGCTCGCCAAGGTTCTCGGCAAGCTCGAGGCGATCGCCAAGGACTTCAACGCTTCGCAGACCGGCAGCAAGAAGGTCTCGCTTGCCGACCTGATCGTTCTCGGCGGCAACGCGGCAATCGAGAAGGCCGCAAAGGCCGCCGGCCACAGCGTCGACGTTCCGTTCTGGCCAGGCCGCATGGACGCCTCGCAGGAGCAGACCGACATCCACTCCTTCGCGCCGCTGGAGCCGACTGTTGACGGCTTCCGTAACTATGTGAGCGGCAAGCAGCGGCTGACCGTCGAGGAGGCGCTGGTCGACCGGGCGCAGTTGCTGACGCTGACGGCGCCGGAATTGACCGTCCTCGTCGGTGGCCTGCGCGTTCTGGGCGCCAATGCCGGGCAGTCGAAGCACGGCGTGTTCACCAAACAGCCGGAAACGCTGAGCAACGACTTCTTCGTCAACCTGCTCGACATGGGCACGGAGTGGAAGGCGACGTCGGATGCCAAGGACGTGTTCGAAGGCCGCGACCGCAAGACCGGCGAAGTCAAATGGACCGGCACCCGTGCCGACCTGATCTTCGGCTCGCACTCGCAGCTGCGCGCGCTGGCCGAAGTCTATGCGACGGCGGACGCCAAGGCGAAGTTCGCGAAAGACTTCGTCGTGGCCTGGACCAAGGTGATGAACGCCGACCGTTTCGACATCGCCGGCTGATCCAGACAAAGCTCTATCCAATAAAAAAGGCGCGGACCGTGGCCCGCGCCTTTTTCGTTCAGGCTTTCGAGGTCAGTCCTTCTCGAAGATGCGTGCCTTGGCGACGACGCCGGCGATGGCGCCGCCGATCAGCGGGGCGACGATGAACAGCCAGAGCTGGCTGAGTGCTGCACCGCCGGTGAACAGCGCCGGGCCGATGGAGCGGGCCGGATTGACCGAGGTGCCGGTGACCGGGATCATGGCGAAGTGAATGCCCGCCAGTGTCAGGCCGATGACCAGGCCGGCAAACGCCGTCGAGTGCTTTTCAGCGGTCACGCCCAGGATCACCGTGACGAAGGTGAAGGTGCCGATCAGCTCCCACAGGAAGGCCGAACTCATGCCCCATTTCGTTTCGTCCCAGCCATTGGCGCCGAAGCCGGTGGTGTGACCGCCGGCCTGGCCGGAAACGATGACCCACAGCGCCAGCGAAGCCAGGATGGCGCCGATGATCTGGGCGATCCAATAGGGGATGACGTCCTTGGCCGGCAGCCGTCCGGCAAGGAAGACGCCGAGCGTCACCGCCGGATTGAGATGCGCGCCCGAAATCGGGCCGATCGCATAGGCTGCTGCGATGAGGCCGATGCCGAATGCCAGACCAATACCTTCCTGGCCGAGCGGCAGCGCGCCGCCGAAGCCGCCCGTCACCACCGACGCCGTGCCGATGAACACCAACAGAAATGTGCCTAGAACTTCCGCCAGATAAGTTTTCATTGCCCTCTCCTCGTAGCGATCCGCCGGTCCGCGTTTTCCACGCCGCGAATCATGGTGTGAAGAGTATTCCCAACGGAAAAACTTGGAAAGCAGAGCGGTTGCGCCACAGGCCGTGCTTGCGTTCGCCAGTTACGAACATTAGAGACCTTGCATCTATTGATCGATGTGCTGTCGCCAGCCCGCGATATTTATGGATCGGACAGATTTCAGGCTGCCTCTTCGTCGCTGGATGGAGCGGGGTTCAATCCGGAAGCGAAAGGCTCTAAGAGCAGGCGATAGATCTCGATTTGATGGAATGACCGATGCGACTGGGCGGACGGCTGGCTGCGGCCATCGAAGTGCTGGAGGACATTGGCCGGCGTCACCGGCCGGTGGCCGATGCGCTGAAGGATTGGGGCCTGTCGCATCGCTTCGCCGGCGGCGGCGATCGCGCGGCCATCGGCAACATCGTCTATGACGCGCTGCGCCACAAGCGCTCGGCCGGCTGGCTGCTCGGCGAGGACACGCCACGCGCTATCGGCTTCGGTGCATTGCTGCTCGAATGGGGCCAGACGGCGCAGTCGCTCAACGACACGCTCGACGGCGACAAGTTCGCGCCGCCGCTGCTCAGCGCCACCGAACTGCAAACGGTCGCCGGTCGCCGTCTTGCCGACGCGCCGCCCGCGGTGCGCGCCGACATCCCCGACTGGTGCGAACCGCTTTTCGAACGGGCTTTTGGCGAGGCATGGGTCGGCGAGGGGGCGGCACTTGCGACCCGCCCGCCGCTCGACATCAGGGTCAACACGCTGCAGGCCGATCGTGCCAAGGTGCTCAAGGAACTGGCCGATACGGGCGCGCAGCCCGCGCGGATCGCGCCGCTCGGCATTCGCATTCCGCCCATCGACGGCGACGGCAGGCATCCGAACGTGCAGGCCGAGCCGGCCTTCCAGAAAGGCTGGTTCGAAGTCCAGGACGAGGGCTCGCAAATAGCGGCGACACTTGCCGGCGCCGAGGCCGGCATGCAGGTGCTCGACTTCTGCGCCGGCGCCGGTGGCAAGACGCTGGCGCTGTCGGCCGCGATGGACAATCGCGGCCAGATCTTCGCCCATGATGCCGAAAAGGCCCGCCTCGCGCCGATCTTCGACCGCATCCGCCGCTCCGAAAACCGCAATGTGCAGGTCGTCACCAAGCCGGCCGAACTCGCTCCGCTGGCCAATCACATGGACATCGTGCTGGTCGACGCGCCCTGCACCGGCAGCGGCACCTGGCGCCGCCGTCCCGATGCCAAATGGCGACTGACGCAAAGGCAGCTCGACGCCCGCAAGGGTGAGCAGTCGGCGATCCTCGATGCGGCACAAGCCTATGTCAAACCCGGCGGCCTGCTGGTCTACATCACCTGTTCGGTTTTCGACGAGGAGAATGGCGAGCAGATCGCGGCGTTCCGCAAGCGCAGCAGCGGCTTTGCTCCGGTCGAACACCGCGCGTTGTGGGATCGCCATTTTCCGGGTCATGAGGCGGCCGTGCGGATCGGCGCTGGCGGAGATATATCGCTGTCCCCGGCACTGAGCGGCACGGACGGGTTCTATTTCTGCGCCATGCGCAAGGCGCGTTGACCGCTGCCGTTGACAGGCAGCGATCGTGCCCCAGTTGCAGTTGCGCGGCGCCGTGCCGCTATGGGGTGGGATTCTTGAAGAAATATCTGTCGCTGTCGCTGTCGCTGTCGCTGTTGCTTTTCCTTGTCCTGGTGCTCGGTGGAGGCCTGCTGATCGGCTACGCAACGTTGCCGGGCGCCTGGTATGCATCGCTGGTCAAGCCGCCCTTCAATCCGCCCAACTGGGTCTTCGCGCCTGCATGGACACTGCTCTATGTGCTGATCGCGGTGGCCGGCTGGCGGACTTGGGTGCGCGAGCCGACGGGTAAGGCGATGCAGATCTGGGGCGTGCAGCTCGTGCTGAATTTCGTGTGGTCGCCAACCTTCTTCGGCGCGAAGATGATGGGATCCGCCTTGGTCGTCATCATGCTTCTTCTTGCCAGCATCGTAGCGTTCATCGCCAGCGTCTGGAACCGTGACAGGCTTTCCGGCTGGCTGTTCGTGCCTTACGCGGCATGGGTAGCCTTCGCCACCGTGCTCAACGCTTCGCTTCTCCTGCTGAACTAGGACCCCAATGTCGTTTTGTTGCAGTGCAGCAAAAGCATTTGCCTGCCGCCCGTGCCTCTGCGATAAGCTTTCCCGGCAAAACTGAAGGCAATTGCGATGGCAGCAAAGATCGTACCGGCTCCGGACTATGAGGATCGCGTCAGGGCGTCCTTCGCGCGCCAGCAGGCGATGGCGACCATCGGCGCCGAACTGACGCTGGTGACGCCCGGCATCATCGAGATCGAGATGCCCTATTCGGCGGCGCTGACCCAGCAGCACGGTTTCCTGCACGCCGGCGTTATCTCGACGGCGCTGGACTCGGCCTGCGGCTACGCGGCCTTCTCGCTGATGCCGGAGAATTCCGGCGTGCTGACCATCGAATTCAAGGTGAACCTCCTGGCGCCGGGCAGGGGCGAGCGGTTCCTGTTCCGGGGCTCGGTGACCAAGCCCGGCCGCACCATCATCGTCGCCGACGGCCAAGCCTATGCCTTCGCCGCCGATGGCGAGGCCAAGCTCATCGCCACCATGACGGGCACGATGATGACGGTTGTTGGCCGGGATGGGATTGCTGGCTGATGGCAAACACGACTCGAATTGGCGGCAAGGATGTCCTCTTCGTCATGGCGGCGCACGCCGAATATGGCCCGCATCTGCAAAAACTGTTCACGCCGCTGATGACGGGTGTCGGACCGGTCGAAGCCGGTGTCCGGCTCGGCGCCGAACTCTCCTGGCTGAAGTCGGAAAAGGCGCTGCCGGACCTCATCGTCTCGATCGGCTCAGCCGGCAGCCGGACCCTGGAACAGACGGAAATCTATCAAGCCGTCGCTGTCAGCTATCGCGACATCGATGCTTCGCCCCTGGGTTTCGAGAAAGGCGCGACGCCGTTTCTCGACCTGCCGGTCACCGTGCCGCTGCCATTTCGCATCCCCGAAATCAAGCAGGCCACGCTGTCGACCGGCGGCGCCGTCATCACCGGCGCGGCCTATGATGCGATTGCGGCCGACATGGTCGACATGGAAACCTTTGCCTGCCTGCGCGCCTGCCAGCTGTTCGATGTGCCCCTGATCGGGCTGCGCGGCATTTCCGACGGCGCCGCCGATCTCAGGCATGTCGGCGACTGGACCGAATATCTCCATGTCATCGATGAAAGGCTGGCCGGCGCCGTCATGCGCCTCGAACAGGCGATCGGCTCGGGCCTGCTGCGGACCGCTCCGTCCAATGACCAACCCAGGCCAGTCTGAAAGTCAGGCTACTCAACCCATTGCGTCGACTCATTTCTTTCTCTAAACGCTCGCCATGAAAACAGCCAATCATCCCGACACCGTCCTGATTGTCGATTTCGGCAGCCAGTTTACGCAGCTCATCGCCCGCCGCATCCGTGAGGCCGGCGTGTTTTCCGAGATCGTGCCGTTCCAATCGGCCGAAGCCGCCTTCAAGCGCATCAATCCCAAAGCCGTCATCCTGTCGGGTGGTCCGGCCTCGACATCGGATATCGGCAGCCCGCGCGCGCCGCAGATCGTCTTCGATGCCGGCGTGCCGGTGCTCGGCATCTGCTACGGCCAGATGGCCATGTGCGTGCAGATGGGTGGTGTCGCCGAAAGCTCCAACCACCGCGAGTTCGGCCGCGCTTTCGTCGAGATCGAGAAGGACAGTCCGCTGTTCGACGGCCTGTGGGCCACCGGCCAGCGCCATCAGGTCTGGATGAGCCATGGCGACCGCGTCATCGCCCTGCCGCCGGGTTTTCAGGTTTTCGGCAAGTCGGAAAGCTCGCCCTTCGCCATTTTCGGCAATGTCGAGCGCAAGATGTACGGCATCATGTTCCACCCCGAGGTGGTGCACACGCCCGACGGCGCCAGGCTGCTCAGGAATTTCGTCCACAACATCGCCGGCATCGAGGGCGACTGGACGATGCGCGCCTACCGCGAGCACGCGGTCGAGGCGATCCGCAAGCAGGTCGGCAAGGGCAAGGTCATCTGCGCGCTGTCGGGGGGCGTGGATTCCTCGGTCGCGGCACTTTTGATCCATGAGGCGGTCGGCGACCAACTCACCTGCATCCTCGTCGACCATGGCCTGATGCGCAAGGATGAGGCGGCCGGCGTCGTGGCAATGTTCCGCCAGCACTACAATCTGCCGCTGATCCTGGTCGATGCCTCGGAAAAATTCATCTCGGCGTTGGAAGGCGAGGTTGACCCGGAGAAGAAGCGCAAGACCATCGGCCGTCTGTTCATCGAAGTGTTCGAGGAAGAGGCCAAGAAACTCGGTGGCGCCGACTTCCTGGCACAGGGCACGCTCTATCCCGACGTGATCGAAAGCGTCTCCTTCACCGGCGGTCCGTCGGTAACCATCAAGTCGCACCACAATGTCGGCGGCCTGCCCGAGCGCATGAACATGCAGTTGGTCGAACCGCTGCGCGAACTGTTCAAGGACGAGGTGCGGGCGCTCGGCAAGGAGCTCGGCCTGCCTGAAAGCTTTATCGGCCGCCATCCGTTCCCGGGTCCGGGTCTCGCCATACGCTGCCCGGGCGGCATCACCCGCGAGAAGCTCGAGATCCTGCGCGAGGCCGACGCCATCTATCTCGACGAGATCCGCAAGGCCGGCCTCTATGACGCCATCTGGCAGGCCTTCGCCGTGCTCTTGCCTGTACAGACAGTCGGCGTGATGGGCGACGGCCGCACTTACGAATTCGTCTGCGCGCTGCGCGCCGTCACTTCGGTCGACGGCATGACGGCGGATTTCTACCACTACGACATGGCCTTCCTGGGCGCCGCCGCTACCCGCATCATCAACGAGGTCCGCGGCATCAACCGCGTCGTCTACGACGTAACGTCGAAGCCGCCTGGTACGATCGAGTGGGAATGATTCAGGCCCACTCAAACGCCGCCGAAAATGCGCCAATCTGCGACGTAAAGTACTGAAAACAAAAACAAATCCTTTCAGTAACTATCAGCGTCAATCGGCACGCAGCGATTGCCTTTGACGGACCGCCTGACGGACCTTCCGCATATTGCCCACCCGATTTTTTCTGAGTACCGTCACAGTCAATGAGGCTCGTGACGGTACTTTTTTGTGCCTTAAGGCATTGAACATAAAGGGAATTTCCTGTCACGAAGCCTCTAAATTGTCCTGACGGTACTTTTCGGGAGGCAATGGGAATGTTGACGGACATCGCTCTTAAAGCGCTGAAACCAAAAGATAAAATCTACAAGGTTGCTGACCGTGACGGCATGTACGTCCGCGTCATGCCCAGTGGCGCGATCTCGTTTCGGCTGGATTACAGGCTGAATGGACGCCGCGAGACGGTCTATCTAGGCAGATATGGGAGAGATGGAATCTCGCTCGCGTTGGCGCGAGAAAAGTGCCTTGACGCAAAGCGCGCTATTGGCGATGGCCGATCGCCGGCGATCGAGAAGCAGCGCAACAAGCGTCGCCTGAAAGAGGCGAAGAGCTTTGGCGAATTCGGCGAGAAATGGCTCACTGCTGCGCCGATGGCAGACAGCACGCGCGCCATGCGGCGCGCCATCTTCGAACGGGAGCTTCTTCCATCCTGGCGCAATCGCTTGCTGACGGAGATTACGCCGGATGACCTGCGAGCCCATTGCGGCGCTATCGTTGAGCGTGGCGCTCCGGCGACCGCCATCCACGTTCGAGACATCCTGAAGCAAATCTACGGCTTCGCGATTTTGCACGGGGAGAAGGTGGCCAATCCGGCTGATGAGGTTGGGCCCGCGTCAATTGCTACTTTCGTGCCGAAGGACCGCTCGCTTTCGCCCTCAGAAATTCGCGTGATGCTGAAGCAACTGGAGCACGTTGCCACAATTCCCACGATCCGTTTGGGAATGCGGCTTTATCTGCTCACCATGGTGCGCAAGAGCGAGTTGCAGGACGCGGTGTGGGACGAGGTCGATTTCGAGAATGCTGTCTGGACGATCCCGAAGGAGCGCATGAAGCGATCAAAGGCGCACAACGTCTACCTGTCACGCCAAGCGCTCGACATCATGATTGCCCTGAAGACCTGTGCGGGAAATTCCAGATACCTTCTTCCATCGCGGTACGATGCGGACGCCCCGATGTCGCGCGCCACGTTTAATCGGATCACCTACGCAGTCGTTGAACGGGCGAAGGCGAACGGACTGCCTCTCGAGCCGTTTACAGTTCATGACCTGCGGCGAACGGGCTCGACCCTGTTGAATGAGCTTGGCTTCAACAGCGATTGGATCGAGAAATGCTTGGCCCATGAGGACGGGCGCTCATCGCGAGGTGTCTACAACAAGGCCGAATATGAGGTGCAACGCCGCCACATGATGCAGGAATGGTCGGATATCGTCGATGCCTGGGTCGGTGGCAAGAAACATGTGCCGACGCTGATCCCGCCATCGATGCCGATCTTGGAGCCTGATCCGGCCCTTTGATTCCATATAAGGGTTGTATGGCGCATCACGCATGTTCTGGCCCGAGGTTCGCCGAGTTCGTTGTTCCTGCTACGCATTAATATGAAACTTTGTGGAGCCGGTATTATTGCTGGACGACAATAGGGTTAGGCGCGCTGGAGGACACCTAAGAGACAGCACGTTTAGGCGGCATCCGCCGATATCAGTTCGGGATTTGGGCCGACGGACCATCGTCCAGGCCGCCGACTGGCTTCTGCTACCTACCCAAACGCGCAGCATCATCTTCCTCCATGATGTCTTCGAGTGTCGGGCGATTGTTGTTGAAGGTCGTCAGCCGGAAATCGAGCCCTACAATGTTCATGAGCGTAAGAACGCGTTTGAAACCCATGTCGGATAGCCTGCCATTCTCGAGCGCCTCGATCCTCGCCCGGCTGAGCCCGGAAAGTTCGGCGAGCTTTTCCCGTGTCAGCTTGCGCTGCTTTCTGGCATTCTTAATCTCATTGCCAAGATCGTTCAGGTCGATCATTTTCGCCTCACAAATTAGCTGTTTCGAGCTTTTGTGAGGAAAATAGCTTATATAATGGCTGTTTTCGAGGGTCTGATGACCGTGACATCAGACGGCATCATGCCGAGCAGCAAGCTCTTTGCTCCTGATCATCATCGCCATCATGCCGCCGGCGTGATTGTGCCGACGTGACCATCAGTGATCTTCGGCGGGGTGGATGGTTATCACAGATGTCCCGATTCTCGGGTTAGCAGCTTCGACGTTCGCGACCGCTCAATCTGGTGTCATGGACGCCTACCTGAAGCCCCTTCACTAGGGCGTTGGATTTGCCAGTGGACTTTGCGGCTCCATGCGTCCGCCGCAGCGGCAGATATGCCGGAACGGATTGATCATCGACACCGCGCCGTCGCGATCGTCCCCTAAGTTTACGGTATTTGTGCCCGATCTCACGCTCTGACAGGAGAGGTTTTCCGTAGACGCACATCAGGAGGACTCGCTCGGGGGATCGGAACTGCCCTGCGAGCTTGCAGCCAGGCTTCTACTTCGGCCAGATCCCATACCACGCACCGAGGGGTGAGAGCGAAGCGTCGAGGAAATTGCCCGCGTTGTTCCATTTCATAGATTGTGCTGTCGGCCAGAGGTACGATTTCGCGCAGCTCCTTGCGGCGGATCGTCCGCTTTGTTGCACTTTTCCCGGGACCAGTCATGGCGCCATTCCTCCATCGCTAAGCAGACGATTGAAGCTGATGGTCTTCAGGGAAGGAAATGGCGAAAGCCGGCAAGCGTATGCAGGGCGGTCATTTCGTAAATATCGGCAGGTGAGGATTAGCTGTGGCCCGGATCGACCACAGGCGTCATGCGCGGCGGATCGCTTCCTGCTCTGCGGTTACATTAGCGAGCAAAGTTTCATATGGCGCCCTTCGCCGGGGGCGGTCGGTCCCGCATCCCGCCTCACGGCGGCGCTATGCTGATGCTCCTTCGGCCGCCCTGTTTGAACCGGTCTCAGGGCCACGAACCTGCTCCAGCACCGAACTGACTTATTCCCGCTGACGGACATTTCGGTGCTTCCGCCTTGTACGCCCTTTTTCACATTGGTCGGGAGAGCAGGGGCTCTCCCGACGGAGAGTCAGAGGAAGGGCGGGTTTTTCGCGACGGGTTGAAAGCGGAAGGAGAGGCCTTCGGCGCCCGTCGCGGAGAACCGCAATGTCTGTCCGGACCAATCGAACTCATCCTGTCGCCGACCGGTCGAACCTCTACGACGAGATTACCTGCAAGATAATTGCCGAGCTGGAAGCGGGTCGTTTTCCTTGGGTTCAGCCATGGGGGACGTCCGCGACAAAAGCGTCGCTCTCCCTGCCGCAGAATGCCAGCACGCATCGCGCGTACAGCGGGATCAACGTGCTTATCCTATGGGGTGCTGTCGTCGAACACGGGTTCCCAACGCAGAATTGGATAACCTATCGACAGGCGTTCGCGCTCGGCGGGAACGTCCGCAGAGGAGAGCACGGGACAAATGTCGTCTATGCCGATCGTTTTGTCCCGGATCACGAGAAGAAGCGCGCTCGCGAGACGGGCGAGGATGCTCAAGCCATACCGTTCCTCAAGCGCTTCACCGTTTTCAACATCGAGCAATGTGAAGGGCTACCTGACGAAGTCGCAGCTTCGGCCCCGCTGTCGGCGGCAAGCCCGATCGAACCGCGGGTCGAGGCGCTGATCAAGGCCACCGGTATCGACTTCCGTATTGGCGGCGACAGAGCGTTCTATGTGCCTGCCCACGATTACATCCAGGTGCCTCCGCCCCAAGCTTACTTCGAGCCGATCAATTGGCATCGGACAGCTTTGCATGAACTCGGACATGCCACTGGTCACAGTTCACGACTGGATCGCAAATTCTCCGGCTCTACCGCCTCCAGAAAATATGCGTTCGAGGAACTCGTGGCAGAGATCAACGCGGCCTTCTGCTGCGCGGCCATGGGCATCGTGCCCACTGTTCGGCATGCGGACTATATCGGCTCATGGCTAGAGGTTCTGCGCGAGGACAATCGTGCCATCGTTCGTGCCGCCAGCCAGGCCAGCAAGGCGGCGGAGTGGCTTCTTGGCCACCTGCCGGAAGAGGTCGAAACGTCCATCGAGGCGGGCGAAGGCAATGATAGAAGGGCAGCATAACCTTCGTTAACCGGAACAGTGCAAGCGCGGTCCCGTCGACCACCGGCCGGAAGGTCTTGAACTCGCAGGGTTCCGAATCGGAATTGCACCCGGCGGCTCTGCCGTTCGGCATAGGGATCAAGCGCTAGCCGCGTTTCATCCATCGCCTCTCATTATCGGTTCATGGGGAAACCGCGTTCACGGCCACAAGCCTTTCCAAGCGTGCGCGCCCTGCCGGCTCGGCTGTCGACCAACGGCGTGCTAGATCGTGGTGGCAGGAGAGGGAGAGGGTTGGAGGGGCTTTGTGACGGGTTCAGGACCGAGAGAGAGGCTCTCGACGCCCGTCGCGGAGAAACCTCGATGGCCAACGCCGTTCAGAAGATCACCCTGTCGCCTTCGCGCGACATTCCATTCAACAAGCTGGTGCTTGCCCAGACCAATGTCAGACGTATCAAGGCCGGCGTCTCGATAGAGGAACTCGCGGCCTCGATCGCCCGCCGCGGTCTCATCCAGAGCATTCATGTTCGTCCCGTGCTCGATGCCGGCGGCGAGGAGACCGGAATGTTCGAGATCCCCGCCGGAGGGCGCCGCTACCGCGCGCTCGAGATGCTTGTGAAACAGAAGCGGTTTGCCAAGACCGCATCTGTTCCCTGTGTCGTGGGCGATCCGTCCGGGCCAATCCTCGCCGAAGAGATCTCGCTTGCCGAAAACGTCGAACACGCACCGACGCTGGCCGGCTTCGTGCTGATCCCCTTCGGTCTCTTCGGCAAGACTGCTTTCATGGCCGAACGCGTGCTCGGCAACGTCATCTCGTCCGGCATCAAGGTTCTGGTGCTTGCCGTCGTCATCGGCATTGGATCGACGCTCTTCGGCCAATTCACACAAGGCTTCGGCGGCGAGAACCCCACCATCGACCAGGCCATGGCGATCGTGCTGGCGGCGCTGTCCCTGCTTGGCCTCGGCATCTTCGGTCCCGGCATCGCCAACGGCCTCGTCGCGGGTGGACCGCAGCTTGGCGCCGGCGCGGCCGTCGGCACTGGCCTTGCCGCGGGCGGCATGGCGGTTGCGGGCTATGGCGCAGCCGGCCTGGCGGCGCGCGGTGGGACAGCCGCATTCTCGGGCACGCTGTCGGCCGCGCGTGGCGCCACGTCGCTCGCTGGCGGCGCGTCGGCTGCCTATGGGCGTGGCGCTGCCGGCCAGGCTGGCGCGGCAGGCATCGCCTCCGGCCTGGGCGGCATTGCGCGCGCTGGCGCTTCGGCGGCAGTCTCCCCTCTCAAGCGGGCCGCCGCAAACACTGGTCAATCGCTTAAGTCAAGCTTCGCAGCAGGCGCCGGTTCGACCACCGAAATCACCGGCGATTCGTCGACCATGGGAACGACCGGAGGCGCCGCGTCGTCAGCCGTGGCTCCTGCGTCCGGCGTGGGCAAGCCCTCTAGCACTCAGGCACAGCCCGAATGGGCCAGACGCCTGCAACGCTCTCAGCGCCTCGCTAACGGCGCCCAGACCGCCGCCCACGCGGTGGGCGCCGGCGACAGCCATGGTGGCGGCGCTTCGATTTCTCTTTCTGAAGGCGAACGACCAAAATGAATATCTTCAGGCGCCCCGCCGTTCACTACGGCAAGACCCCTCGACCGGAAACACCGTATCAAAAGGCGGAGCAGATCTGGGATGAACGCATCGGCTCCGCCCGCCTGCAGGCGCGGAACTGGCGCGTCATGGCGTTCGGGTCGCTGGTCCTGTCGGCAGGCCTTGCCACCTCCCTTGTCTGGCAGTTGGGCAGTGGCACAGTCGTGCCCTGGGTGGTTCAAGTCGATCGTTTGGGCGAAGCCGAGGCCGTAGCGCCGGCGATCGCCGACTACAAGCCAACTGATCCGCAGATTGCGTGGCATCTCGCCCGCTTTATCGAGCAGGTGCGGTCTATTCCCGATGACCCGATAATCCTGCGCCAGGATTGGATGCGCGCCTATGATTGGACGACCGACCAGGGCGCTGCGGCGCTCAACGACTATGCTCGCGCCAACGATCCATTCTCCAGGATCGGCAAGCAGCAGGTCGCCATCGAGATTTCTTCGGTCATCCGGGCTTCGCCGGGCTCCTTTCGTGTCGCCTGGATCGAGCGTCGCTACGAAAACGGCAAGCTTTCCGGCACCGAGCGCTGGACCGCGATCCTGACTATCGTGACGCAGATGCCGAGCGACGCCGAACGGCTGCGGGCCAATCCGCTCGGAATTTACGTCAACGCCATCAACTGGTCGCGGGAGATGAGCCAATGAGCCCGAAATCGCGCCTTGCTGCCGAGACGATTTTCTCAGGATGCCTGCTGTCGGCCATGCTGGTCTCGGGGACGACGCTGCTTGCCGGTTGCGCCACTCAGCCGAAGAAGCCGCCGAAGATCAGCTACGATACCTATGTTCCGCCTTTGCCGCCGGCACCGGTCGCCGCGACCGACCAAGGGCCGAAACCCCTTCGCCTGCCACCGGGCTGGGCGCCCGCGCAAGGCGGCGCCATTGGCGAAACGCCGGCCGCCCGTGTCGAGAACGCAAACGCTGCAGCGCGCGTGGAACCGCGCCGGGAAGGCTACTACAACGCCATTCAAATCTATCCGTGGAGCGAAGGAGCGCTCTACCAGGTCTACGCCGCGCCCGGCCAGATAACGGACATCGCGCTTGAGCCGGGCGAGAGCCTGACAGGAGACGGTCCGATCGCGGCGGGCGATACCGCGCGCTGGATCATCGGCGATACCGAAAGCGGGTCCGGCATTGCCCGGCGCGTCCACGTCCTGGTGAAACCCTCGCGGGCGGACATCACAACGAACCTCATCATCGCCACGGATCGGCGCAGCTATATGCTTGAGCTGCGCGCAGGCGCGAAGCCGTACATGCCCGCTGTTGCGTGGTCCTATCCGGCTCAGAAAGCGGCAACCCTTCAGGCCGCCGCGCCAACACCGGTCATACCAGACGTTGCTATGCGCAACTATCGCTACGGCCTCACCGGCGACAGCCCGCCCTGGAAGCCAGTGAGCGCCTTTGACGACGGCCGCAAGGTTTATGTCGAGTTTCCGCGTGGCATCGTGCAAGGCGAGCTGCCGCCGATTTTCGTCATCGGCCCGGACGGCGAGGCTGAAATCGCCAACAGCCGCGTCTATCAAAACGTCCTGATTGTCGACCGCCTTTTTGGTGCGGCAGAACTGCGTCTTGGCGCCGGCAAGCGGCAGCAGACGGTAAGGATCGTCCGCACCGACGGACGAAGAACCGATGGATTCTGGCGGAGGCTTGGTGACAGCGTCGCGTCCAAGGTGCCGAACTCAACGCACAGCGGAGCGACGCAGCCATGAACGAGAAGGACACGCCCGTGGAACCCATGCGCCTTCGTGCCGACCCGCCGCGCGTGACGCGTCTGTCGCGCAAGATGCTCGCAGGCATCGGCTTCGTGGCCTCGCTTGGTATCGGGGGCGCGCTGATTTACGCTCTGCGGGACGCGAGTACGATCAAGCAGGGTGAAGAGCTCTACCCTACATCCAACCGGCCGCCCGCTGACGGGCTGGCAAGCCTGCCGCGCGACTATACCAGCCCGGTCCTTGGGCCGCCGCTGCCTGGCGATCTCGCCAGACCGATCCTCGATGCCCAGAACCAGGGACAGGCGGCCGTCCCGCCGTCGATCGCAAGCCCCGTGATTGACGAAGCCGAGCAGCGCCGGCGGGCTGAGGAGGAGGCCGCAAGAACCTCGCGCGTCTTCTTCCAGACAGGGCAAGGCGACACCAGGACCGCTGAAGCGTCCGCCCCTGCCGCCAACGACCTTGTCAGTCAGGTCGGTCAGCCAACTGCGCAGGATCGCCAGCTCTCCTTCCTGTCCGCCGCCGCTGATCGGCGGACCGTGGCCCCGGATCACGTCACGCCTCCGGCGTCCCCCTATATGCTCCAGGCCGGCGCCGTGATCCCGGCCGCGCTCATTACGGGTATCCGGTCGGATCTGCCCGGCCAGATCAGCGCTCAGGTAACCGAAAATGTCTATGATAGTCCCACCGGCCGCTTTCTGCTCATCCCACAAGGCACTCGTATTGTCGGGCAGTACGATAACGGAATTGGTTCGGGTCAGAGTCGCGTGCTGCTGGTCTGGAACAGGCTGATCTTTCCCGACGGACGTTCCATAGTTCTGGAGCGTCAACCTGGCACGGATCCTCAGGGCTATGCCGGCCTGGCGGACGAAGTCGACTATCACTGGGCTGAGTTGTTCAAGGCCGCGGCTTTGTCGACCGTTCTGAGCGTCGGCGCGCAGGCGGGTTCGTCCGACCAGGAAGGCGATATCGTGCGGGCTCTTCGCGACGGCGCTTCCAACAGCCTTAACCTGGTAGGCCAACAGGTGGTTCAGCAGCAACTCGCCATCGCGCCAACGATTACGATCCGACCTGGGTTTCCCCTGCGTGTCCTCGTTACCCGCGATCTTGCGCTCGAACCATACGGAAGTTGACATGGCCAAATTGAAACTCGCAACGATCGCCGACGACAAGCCTGTCAAGATCACGGTCGAGCTGCCAGCGCCTCTGCATCGCGATTTGGTGAAATACGCAGAAATCCTTGGGCGCGAGACCGGGCAGTCATCTGCCAATCCAACGCGCCTGATCGTGCCGATGCTTGAGCGGTTTATCGCAGCCGATCGCGGCTTTGCCAAAGCAAAGAAGGAAGAGGCTTAGATTTGAGTTTTTTCATGCTGGCGGCAACTGCACGCCAAGCTGGCCGAGCGGACCCTTTCGAACCCGGCGGCCGATTCGACGACAGGGGCTGACTTAGGAGCCGGTCCCGGGGCAGGCGCATCAAGATGGCGATATGGGCGGCGGCCGACATCGACAGCATTTTGGCGTCAGCAAGCATATGCATCTCCAACGACAGCAACAGCATTGCCGGCAGATGCCTCACACTCTGGTTGCCGATGCTGCTGATGCCCATCTACCTTGAGCAGTATGTCACCGCCCGAGGTATCGCCGACCTCGGTGCGCGACTGCTCGTCCCTGCAACACCGTCGCACGAGCAATTACGCATCGCTTGCAAGAAAAGCACTACGGTTGTCGATACCGAAAATGCCAATGCGAACAACCTCCCCGGATCCGTTGCGCGGGGTATCAGGCCGCCGATGATGAGGAATTTGCCGCCCTTGGGGCATGAGTTGCGAAATCTATACAACGCCCCTTCGCAAGGCGCTGTCGGTCCGGTCGCTGCAGGCACAGGCGGCATGCGGGCACCATCGCGCCTTTGCGCTGGTGCAGGAGCCACGGTCATGGTTCGCAGGCCCGCTGGCGCTGTCGGGCACGATTGCGACGGGACGGGCGATAATTGCAGCCAAAGCGCTAGGCGCCGACCTTACGTATGTCGGCTCGGCGTTCATCGCGACACAGGAAGCCAACGCGACCCTCGGACACAAGTAGATGGTCGTCAACGGAACCGCCGACGACATCGTCTATGCGCCTCTCGTCTCCGGGATAAGCGCTAACTACCTCAAGTCGTCGATCTGGAACGCAGGCCTCGATCCGGAAAATCTCCTGCAGACGATTCCGTAGGTCAGCTGCGAGGGGGGCACTGCGAGAAAGGTGTGGAGAGACATCTGGGGTGCGGGTCAGGGCATCGGCGCCGCAACTAGCTTCGAGCCTGCTGCCGATGTCGTCAAACGACTGGGCCGGGAATATGGCGAGGCACACCGACGACTTGTTCGGGGCGATAGGCAAGCAGGAGATGTCGAAGCATGACAGTGCCGAAAGCAGAGAGCTCAAGGAAGCTCGTCAAGTCGCACGACCACACAATCGACCTGACGTTCTCCGGTCGCCAGAAATAGCCGCGGATTCAGATCCTCATGGGCTAATATGACTCGTGAGAATTGTTAGGCCGTCCTTGTGTTGTCGCCCAGACTTGCGAATACCTGAACCATTGGATGCCTAAGTCACCGCACATTGACGCGAGACAAGGCGCTAGACTAGTGGGTTTGTGTCACAGAATGAGGCCAGACAGCTTTGTGCTCTCGCCGTCTCTGGTCGTATTAGGCGGATGTGCCGAAATGCGGGCGTCGTTCGAACGAAATTCGCAGTTGCTTCTCCGCCAGAAACTGGCGTGCCAGGTCGGTATCGCGCTTGCCGACTCGTGACACCCATTCCGAATACAGGCGAACCGCGCGCCGGTTCATATGCCGCGAAGGACAGACCAGCCAATAGCCCGGAAACTCTATGACGTCGAACTCGGTCGAGACCGGCACCAGAACACCTGACAACAGATCCTCGAATGCGATGGATGTGCTTTCCAGGACCACTCCCGCCCCATCCTTAGCCAACTGAACCGACATCGACGAGCGGTCGAAACGATAGGGGTAGGTCATACGGGCGCCCTGGATACCGTTGCGCGGCAGCCAGTAGTCCCAACGGAAATAAGATTTCACGCTGTCGATCAGTCTCGCTTGGCGAAGCTGCTCGCGGGGATCGGAGGAGAGCGCGCGGAGTTCGGCAAGATAGGACGGCGAGCACATGGGCAGGATCAGGTCGTTGACGACGCAATCCGAATAAAGGCCGGCCCAACCGCCGTCACCGTAACGAAGGTCGAGATCGATGACCTCCGTTTCGAAGTCGGAGAAATTGGGTGTCGCATCGACTCGCAAATTCCAGCTGGGATAGTCCCTGCTGAATTCGGCCAATCGAGGTGCCAGCCATTTCTCGCCGAAAGACGGACTGACACGGATGCTGAGCTGAAAGCTCTCGCGCTGCCGCACGATGGCGTTTCGCACCTCGCGTATAGACTCGAAAGCCTGTGTGGTGGTTTGAAAAAGCCGTTCGCCGTCGATCGTCAGCGAGAGATGGCGTTTTTCGCGCTGGAAGAGGCGCACGCCGAGCTGCTGCTCGAGCAAGCGCAACTGCTGGCTGACGGCCGAAGGCGTCACCTGCAATTCCTGCGCCGCCTTGGCGACGCCGCCGAGCCGTGCGACCGCCTCGAAATGCGTCATCGAATTGAATTTGATGTCGGACATCGTCTTCGTCAGTTAAGCTCAGCTACACAAAATGTTAAGAATCGAGAATTGAGCCGAATGTCAATCGGCCGCATCATTCCTGCGATCTCGGGAGGAGATGCAGGATGGAACCGGCCCAGAACCTGGGCGGCGGCGGCACTGTGCCGGCGGCCGGACAGGTATTCACCGACAAGCTTCTGATCGAGGCTTCCAATGTCGAGAAGAGCTATGGTGCAACCCATGTCCTGCGGGGCGTGAGCTTTCAGGTCCGGGCTGGTGAAATCCACGCGCTCCTGGGCGGCAACGGCGCCGGCAAAAGCACCCTTATCCGCATCATCACCGGTCTCACGTCCCGCGATGGCGGCGACATCCGTTTGGCTTCCACCAAGGCCGGCAATGCCGGCCCGATCATCGCGGTGGTGCATCAGGAATTGGCGCTGCTGTCCGAACTGTCGGTCGCCGAGAACATCGGGATCGTGCATGCAAGGTCCGGTTTCTCGCGCAGCAGCCAGCGCCACATGCGCGAGATTGCCATCCATGCGCTGCGCCTGATCGATCCGGAGATCGGCGAAGAGATCGTCGATCTGCCGGCGCGCAAATTGTCCCTGCATGAAGGGCAGATCGTCGAGATCGCCCGCGCGCTTTCGACAGGCGCCGAGGTGCTGCTTCTCGACGAGCCCACCGCCAATCTGACCGCCGGCGAGACGGCCAAGCTTTTCTCGGTGCTCAGGCGGCTGGCGCATGAGGAGGGCATCGGCATCGTCTTTGTTTCGCACCGGATGCGGGAAATCCGCGAACTCTGCGATGTCTGCACCATTCTGCGCGATGGCGTCACGGTTGCGAATGCGACCTCGATTGCCTTGCTGAGCGACGCCCAGATCGTTCAGCAGATGGGACAGCCAGCGCAACGTTCGGGATCCCGGCACAGATTGCAGGGGCAGGTCCCCCACGGCACCCCGATTGAATTCCTCGGGCCGGACGATGCCAGGATGGAAGTTTGGCCGGGGACTATCCTTGGCCTGGCTGGTGCACCGGCGGGTCCGACGGGCCTGATCGCTCCCCTTGTCGGTGCCGGCAGGGGCGCCGGCTGGCGCCTCGCCGGCGACGGGTTTGGCGAAAGCTTCCCATCCCCGGCGGCGGCGGCGCGCGCCGGCATCGGCTTCGTCTCGGGTGACCGTGCAACGAAAGGCATCCTCTCGCAGCTTCCGATCGTCGACAACGTGCTTGCCGCGCGTAGGGTCCGCGACAGGCGACGGATCGTCAGCGGCGCCGAAAGACAGGAATGCAGCGATCTCGTTTCGGCGCTGAAATTGAAGGCCGGCTCGATCTGGGACCTGCCTGCCTCGCTGTCGGGCGGCAACCAGCAGAAGCTCATCGTGGCGCGCTGGCTCGGGCTGCCGCTGCGTATGGTGGTGCTGGAAGAGCCGACGCGTGGCGTCGACATCGGTACCAAGCACGACATCTACGCACTGATCCGCGAGATGGCGGACGCCGGCGCGATCATCGTCTGGTGGTCGACCGAGAACGTCGAACTGCTCGAACTGTGCGATGCCATCTTTGCCTTCGACACCGATGGGCGGCCAAAGGGATTCCTGCCGGAAGACCACTACACCGAAGACGGGCTCGCCGAACTGACGGGGATGGCAGCATGACCGACGCAACCAACGGCGCCGCAACGACCGGCAAGGTCCGCAGCACCAAGACGCGCGCTCCGGGAATTCTCCTGGTCTACCGCACGGAGGCCGCGATCGCCGGAGCGATCGTCGTGCTGCTGCTGGCCGTCGGCATGTTCGTGCCCGCGGCACTCAGCATGGGCAACGTCCAGAACATCATCCAGGCAGCGGCGCCGCTCATCATCATGTCGCTCGGCGTCTTCCTGGTCGTGGTCACCGGCGGCATCGATCTTTCGGTCGGCTCGGTGTTCTCGCTGACCGGAATGGTGACGGCGCTGGCAATGGCCAATGGCGCGGACGGTCTTACCGCCAGCCTTGCCGGCCTCGCCGTCGGGCTGGTTTTCGGAGCGATCAACGGATTTCTCGTCACAGTCGTCAGGCTCGCCCCTTTCGTCGTCACGCTCATCACCTACGCGGTGGCGGGCAGCCTGGCCTTCATCGTTACCAACGGTCGCTCGATGCCGATCGGCGCACCGGATTTCTGGCTGCTGAATTCCGGCGAGATGGTTCCCGGCATCCCGAACCATCTGCTGTTCTGCGTCATCCTGATGGTCGTGCTGGAATATGTGCTGCGCAAGGTCGTGCTCGGGCGCTGGTTCTACGCCGTCGGCTCGTCGGCGATCGCCGCCCGGCTGCTCGGCATCCCGGTGCTTCGCATCAAGTTCGCGGCCTATGTCGCTTCGAGCCTGCTTGCCTCTTTCGCCGGGCTATTGACCGTCAGCTACATCCTCAACGCCGAGGCCACGGCAGGCGCCAGCCTGATGCTGCAGGCGATCGCCGCCGTCGTCATCGGTGGGGCCAGCCTCTTTGGCGGAACGGGCAGCGCGATCGGTGCGGTGCTCGGCGCACTGATGATCACCTGCATCCAGAACGGCGTGAACCTCGTCGGGGTGAACAGCTTCTGGCAAGGCTCCGTCACCGGCGCCGCAATCCTGCTTGCGGTGCTGATCGACCGCTTCAGCAACAAGAGCAGACTCTAGATCATCAAAGGGAGGAACCAAGATGAAGTTGAAGACCATACTACTTGCAGCACTGGCGGCGACCGCCTTGGCCAGCACGTCTCACGCCGAGGACAGGAAGACCGTCGCCTACATCGCCCCGTCGCTGGACATCTCCTACTGGCAATGGGTCGGCTTCGGCGTGAAGCAGAAGGCCAAGGAGCTCGGCATGGACTATGTCGAGTACACGTCGGAGAACTCGCCGGCCAAGCAGATGGACAATGCACGGACCGCGGTGACCAAGGGCGTCGCGGCCATCGTGATCGGCCCGGTCAGCTCGACGTCGACACCGCCGCTGCTCGACTATCTGGAAAAGCAGAAGGTGCCGATCGCCTTCGCCGGCATCGGGCCGCAGCCGGGCCTGACCAACTACACATCCGCGGTCACCGCGAACAATTACGAGACCGGCAAGGCGCAAGGCAGATTCACCTGCGAGCTCGCCAAGGAGCGCGGCGGCAACAAGGTGGGAATGCTGTCGCTGCCGCAAGATCGCGAGAATGCGCAAAAATATCTCAAGGGCGCCAAGGAGGCTTTTGCCGCCGACGGATGTGACCTCGTCCAGATGCTGGAGACGCGCGGCCTGACGATCAACGAGGCCGTCACCCAGGCAAACGACCTTTTGACCGCCAATCCCGACGTCAAGGCCATCTACGGCATGTATGATGAAGCCGGCACCGGCGCCGCCAAGGTGGTCGAAACCCGCGGCCTGACCGGCAAGATCGGCATCACCGTCGCCGACGGCTCGCCGACCACGATCGCACTGCTCAAGAAGGGCGCGATCCAGGGCATCTTCTTCCAGGAGGCGGTGGGCCAGGGCATCGATGGCACCCAGCAGGTCTACAATGCGCTGACGGGCGCGAAGGTGACCCAGGACCTGGCGCTGGTCATGCCGCTCGTCACCGCCGACAAGGTCGACAGCGCCGAGGCCAAGAAGGTCATCGCCCGCGTCTTCCCGCCAAGCAACTGACCGTCACCGAACGGACCCGCCGGCACAGGCAGGCGGGTCCACCACCCGAGCAAGGAACCCGATCCGTGGCCGAGCTGCCGTTCATCGATCCGCACCATCACCTTTGGGACCTGGAGACCCACTACTATCCATGGCTGACCGACGGGGTGAAGCCGGCGGCCTTCGGTAACTACGAGGCAATCCGCAAGAGCTATCTCCTCGACGACTATCTGGACGATGCCAGAAATCAGAACCTGGTGAAATCCGTGCACCTCGACGTTGGGTTCGATCCTAGCGATCCGGTCGGTGAGACCCGCTGGCTGCAGGAGATCGCCGACAAGCGGGGCTTTCCGCATGGCATTGTCGGCTACGCCGACCTGTCCAAACCCGATGTCGGCGACCTCCTCGACCGGCACATGGAGTATCCGAACTTTCGGGGTATCCGGCAGTCGATGAACTATCATGCAGACCCCGCCAAGACCTATCAGGCGCGGCCCGAGGTCAGCCGGACGCCAGAATGGCGGCGTGGCTTCAAGGAACTGGCGAAGCGCCGGCTAAGCTTCGACTTGCAGCTCTATTATTGGCAGATGGAAGAGTTTCTCCAGCTCGCGCACGACTTTCCTGACGTCCAGATCGTTCTCAATCACACCGGCATGCAGGTCGACGGGCCTAAGCATTTCAATGCTTGGAAAAAGGGCATGCACCGATTGGCGCAAGCGCCGAACGTCGCCTGCAAGATCTCAGGTCTGGGTATGGGCGACTGGTCCTGGACCACGGCCTCGATCCGTCCCTATGTCGAGGAAGCGATCGCGGCCTTCGGGGTCAACCGCAGCATGTTCGCGACGAACTTTCCGGTAGACAAGCTCTTCTCGAGCTTCGACGCGGTCGTGAACACCTTCAAGGAGATCACAAGAAACTACCCGCACGAGGAGCGGCTTGCGTTGTTCCATGACAACGCCGCTCGCTACTACCGGCTCTAGATCATCCGCCGAAACAATTGGAAACAGCAGGAGACTTTGAAATGTTGCTGAAGGGCAAGGCCGTGGTGATTTCGGGTGCCGCGAGCCCCCGGGGAATTGGCCTCTCCACGGCAACGCTGATGGCGGAGCAAGGCGCGCGCATTGCAATTCTTGACCTTGATGAGGAACAGGCCCGTGACGCCGCGGCGTCGCTTGGACCCAAGCACATCGGCCTCGCCTGCAATGTCGTCGACCTCGATGCCTGCAAGAGGGCTGCGGCAGAAGTGACCGAAGCGTTCGGAAGGGTCGAGGTGTTGTGCAACATTGCCGGGATCACGCAGCCCGTAAAGACACTGGAAATCGGCCCGGTCGACTGGGACCGCATCCTCGATGTCAATCTGCGCGGCGTGCTCTATCTCAGCCAGGCCTTCATCCCGCATATGCGTGAAAATGGCGGCGGCTCGATCATCTGCATGTCGTCGGTTTCCGCGCAACGCGGCGGCGGCATCTTCGGCGGCCCGCATTATTCAGCCGCCAAGGCGGGTGTGCTCGGGCTCGCCAAGGCCATGGCACGCGAATTCGGACCTGACGGCATCCGCATCAACTGCGTGACACCCGGCCTGATCCAGACCGACATCACCGGCGATAAGCTGACCGAGGCCATGCGCGCCGACATCATCAAGGGAATCCCGCTGAGCCGGCTTGGCGTCGCGCGCGACGTCGCCGGAGCCTATCTGTTCCTGGCATCGGACCTGGCCAGCTATATCACCGGCGCGGTGATCGATGTGAATGGCGGGATGCTGATCCATGGTTGATGCGGCATCTGAAACCGAGATGCCTCGAGCCGGCAGCAATGTAGGCCTTGCTGAACGCGCCTATCGCATCCGCAGGCATGCCGTGCGCATGGGGCAAGTCCAGGGCCAGGGCTATGTCGGGCAGGCGCTGGGAGTGGCCGACGTGCTTGCCGTCGCCTACTTCCATGCCTTGCGCTACCGACCGGAGGACACTCTGTGGGAGAAACGCGACCGCTTCCTGCTGTCCATCGGCCATTATGCGATAGCGCTCTACGCCGCATTGATTGAAGCGGGCGTGCTGCCTGAAGAAGAGCTCGAAACATATGGCACCGATGACAGCCGCATGCCGATGTCGGGCATGGCGGCATACACGCCCGGTATGGAAATCACCGGCGGATCACTCGGCCACGGCCTCGGCATTGCCGTAGGCATGTGCCTGGGGCTGAAACGCAAGCGGAGCGACAGCTTGGTCTACAATCTCTTGTCCGACGGTGAACTTGGAGAGGGTTCGACCTGGGAGGCGGCAATGTCGGCAGCCCACCACAGCCTCGACAATCTCATCGCCATCGTCGATTTCAACAATCAGCAGGCCGACGGTCCGTCGACGGCCATGCTGTCCTCCGAGCCGGTGACCGACAAATTCGAGGCGTTCGGTTGGCATGCACAGCGCGTAGACGGCAACGATATCGATGCGGTGCGCGTAGCGTTCGACCGCGCGCGCTCACTTAAAGGGCCGCGTCCGCGTATCATCGTCTGCGACACACGTATGGCGAAGGGCGTGCCGTTCCTGGAATCCCGCGAGGTAACGCATTTCATTCGTGTCGAGCCCCACGAATGGGCACTGGCGCTCGAGGCTCTGGAAAAGGGGCATCCGCTGTGAGGTTGTCAAAATTCGAGCCGCGCGTCGCCGTCGACGAAGAGGCGCGCAAGACAACATCCGCGATGATCGCCTCGATCGCGCCGGATGGCATCCCTACGCGCAATGCTCCGTTCGGTCATACATTGGCTCGCCTGGCGCATCTCAGATCGGAGATTGTCGGGCTGACGGCCGACCTCGGTAAATACACCGATCTCCATGTCTTCGCGCAGCAGCATCCGGACCGCTTCTATCAGATGGGCATGGCGGAGCAGGTGCTGATGAGTGCGGCCGCCGGCCTGGCGCGAGAAGGCTTCAAGCCCTTCGCTACAACCTATGCCGTCTTCGCCTCGCGCCGCGCCTATGATTTCATCTGCATGGCGATCGCCGAGGAGAATCTCGATGTGAAGATTGTGTGCGCGCTGCCGGGGTTGACCACGGGATATGGTCCCAGCCATCAGGCCACGGAGGACATCGCCATCTTTCGCGGCTTGCCGAACCTGACCATCATAGATCCTTGCGACGCACTTGACATCGAGCAGGCCACCGAAGCTATCGCGGACCATAAGGGACCCGTCTACATGCGGTTGCTGCGCGGCAAGGTTCCGGTCGTGCTCGACGAATACGACTACAGGTTCGAGATCGGAAAGGCGCGGCTGCTGCGCGAAGGTGAGGACGTGCTGTTCATTTCCAGCGGTCTGATGACCATGCGTGCCCTGGAGGCGGCAAAGGCGATGGAGGCAGACCGGATCGGCTGTGCGGTCCTGCACGTTCCGACGATCAAGCCGCTCGATACGGAAGCAATACTGTCAGCCGCGCGCAAGCCCGGGAGGCTGGTGGTCGTTGCTGAAAACCACACCATCATCGGTGGGCTCGGCGAAGGCGTTGCCGCACTTCTCATGCGCGAAGGCGTGTACCCGGTCTTCCGGCAGGTAGGCTTGCCGGACGAGTTCCTCGACGCGGGCGCACTGCCGACACTCCACGATCGATATGGGATATCAACGGCCGAGATCGCGCGGCGTGTGCGCGCCTGGTTGTAATGAAAATCCGCTGTCTGACGGACTCGCCGCGTTTCGCGTCGATCAAGCCTTCGCGCGCCGCACCGAGCGTGCTGAAACCGAGATGGCGATGAACGCCAGCAGGATGACGCAGAAACTGACGGCCAGCGACGAGACATGAGCGATCAGGCCGAGCAAACCAGGCCCAAGGAGCAATCCAGCGTACCCCATCGTTGTCACGATAGACATTGCGCGAGCGGCCGATGCGCCTCCCGCTCGGCCCGCTGCCGCAAAAAGGGTCGGCACGACGTTGGCAAGGCCGAGACCGCAGACCGTGAGCGCAACCAGGACAACGGGAAGATTGCCGCCCATCAAGATAAGTACAAGCACTGAACCGGCGCAAATCATTGCGCAGTAGCTCAACATTGCCATCTGCCCGATCCTGTTGGCGATGACGTCACCGAACAGACGGCCGGTTGCCATCATGGTCGCAAATGCCGCGAAGCCATAGGCGCCTGTGCTTTCTGCTCCGCCGGATTGCGTCACGATGTAAATAGCGCTCCAATCCATCATCCCGCCCTCGGCGAGCATCCCCAGAAATGCGAGGCCTCCCAGCAGGTAGAGATGGTTCGTCAATGCGCTATCGAACTTGCCGTCCGTCGCCTCTATCGCGTCAGCAGAACCGTCCAACCGGGCTGCATTGTTCCACCCCGCCCAAGCGACAAGCGCGATGGCCGCCACACCAGCCCCCGTGACGCCAAGGCATACGCTCAAAGCGCCACCATGGGACAGTATTTGACCGACCGCGAACGCGCCGGCCAAGCTCCCAAAACTGAATACGGCATGGAACGACGACATCACCTGCCGCCGCATGCGGCGCTCCAGTGCCGAGGCATCGATATTCATCGAAACGTCGAGCGTACCAAATCCGGCTCCCGCAAGGAACACGATCGCCGCCAGCGGCCAGACGCCACCGACATATGGGAGGGCTATCAGGGTGGCGCCAAAGGTGATGGATCCCAGTAAGCTCAGGACACTGCTTGGAACAATCGCTGCCAAGCGGCCTATATTGGTCATCATCGAGATGGCGCCGAGAGCAAAGCAGATCAGGACCAGCCCGAGTTGCCCTTTATCCAGGTTCATTTGAATGCTGAGGACTGGAAGGGACGAAGCCCAGGCCCCGATCCCGAGGCCGCCGCCGAGGAAGAAAAGGCTGCAAAAGAAGCGGCTGCGTCGGATGCCCTGGGATATCGTCGAGACATCGTTCACTGTCGTAGGACTCCGGTCTGCTTTTCATCATCATCCGGCTTGCAGGCTGGCGAGCGCGTGAGGTTGATACTCAAGGCTGAGGAGCGTTCCTATTTGCCGTGCTGGATAAAGTCGGCGGTCCTCTCGCCGATCATGATGCACACAGCGTTGGGGTTGCCGGATATAAGGGTTGGCATCACCGATGCGTCGGCCACGCGAAGACCTTCTACACCGTGGACGCGAAGCTCGGGATCGACGACTGCCATGCCGTCCTTGCCCATTCGGCAGGTGCCGGCGGGATGCAGCGCCGGGTGCGCGACCTCTTGGCAGAACTTTCTCACCTGCAGCGGCGTCGCTGTGCCGGCGGACGGGACCTGCCTTGACGCGATGTAGCGACGGATGGCCGGCTGCTCCATGATATCGAACGCCCCCATCGTTCCTTCAACCACCGCATCGAGATCGTACGTGTCGGAAAAATATCGCGGCGCAACGCGTGGATTTTCGTAGGGGTCGGCACTTCTCAGCGTCACTTCCCCTCGAGATCGCGGCCTGATCTGCCCAAGATTGATGGTGCAACCATTCCCGCCCGGGACGGCGTCTACGCCTTCCTCGATGCCGGCGCCCACGACCATGAAGTATTGCACGTCCGGGATGTCCTCGCTTGTATTGCCCCACCAAAACGCACCGCCTTCGATAAGGTTCGACGAAGCGGGCCCATCGCGGAACAGGAGGTAGTTGAGACCGGCAGCGGCCTTCCAGTGCGGCTTCTTGTATTTGTCGTAGCTGTGGGGGCCGTTCAACTGGTAGACGAGAGATATCTCGATATGGTCCTGGAGGTTCTGCCCGACGCCCGGCAAGTCGGCAACAACAGGAATGCCATGTTCGTGTAAGGCCCCGGCGGGGCCGATTCCGGACAACATCAGCAATTTCGGCGAGGCAATCGCACCGGCCGACAGGATGACTTCGCGATTGGCCATAAGCACCCATTTGCGGCCTTTTGCGACGTACTCCACACCAACGGCACGCCCCTTCTCGACGATTATGCGGGTGACCGTGGAACCGGTTCGAATCTGGAGGTTGGGTCTGCGGCGGGCGGGTTTGATGAAGGCTGTTGCAGCACTGCTGCGTCGCTTGTTTTTGGCGGTGATCTGGTAAAGACCGCAGCCCGCTTGGTCGCCCGAATTGAAATCCGGATTATAGGGCAGTCCAGCCTGCTGACAGGCCTGCAGCCAGGCGCGGGTGAGGGGATGGATGTGGTCGATATCGGAAACGCCTAGCGGTCCGCCCACGGCGTGAGCCTGATTGCAGAACCGGTTGTTGTCTTCGGAACGCAGAAAGAAGGGCAGTACCTCAGCGTAGTTCCAGCCATCTGCGCCGAGCGCCTCCCACCGCGCATAGTCGGACGGAGCGCCGCGGATATAGATCATTGCGTTGACTGAACTACCGCCGCCCAGCACCCTGGCCTGGACCATGGTCGGCTGCTCGGTTCGCGATTGGCTTGAGGTCGGTTCCCAGGCAATTCGTTTCAGGAGTGAACCTTGAGCAGTCTTGTAGTAGGCGCCCGGAATATGGATGTAAGGATTGAAGTCGCGCGGCCCTTCTTCCAACAGGAAGACCGAGGCATCGGGATTTTCAGAAAGCCGCGAGGCAATCACGCAGCCGGTCGAGCCGCCGCCAATGACGATGTAGTCGCAATTGGTTTGCATCACTTCTTCCTGCGGACGTATACCCCAGAGGGCCGAGCCATGCGATGTCATGGGTCAAGATCCTAAAACAGCGGCCCCGGTTTCAGGGCCAGGGCGCGGCGCTCAACGTTTGATCGACCCCGGCGAACCTCGACATACCGAGGCGTCGGCGGCTAGTAGGCAAACATCGGGCATCACTGACAAGTTCGCAGGATGGCGAACTTAGACGCAACATGACGCGCCGAGAGAGGCGTCGCGCCTTGGCTCAGGCATAGGACGCCCGGCAGGTTTGACCGCCCCGGGGCGATAGTTGGAAAGCGGATGGCGCCAGAGCCATTCTCGAAGGGTAAAGCCCTTCGCGAATCGACGCATGAAGGGCATCAGGTCACGACAAGAATCGTCATGACGCGCACTTCTTTCAGCTGCCGCGTTATGGTCTGGTATGGCGAAAGTCACCCTCAGGATGGACGACAAACCCGTGCCCAACCAAACGAGAGACCTTTCGTTTGCCGACGACTTCATCTTGGCCAAACTCGTGGAAGATGTCCGCGACTATGCCGTCGAAGACGCCGTCGTTGTGAACATCAGCCCCAGCGCCATGATCACCGGGGACGAGCATCCGGCAATCGTGCCTGCCTGGAAATCGACATGGCTGAAGGGCGGGCAAATCAAGTCCGCGGAGCGCGCGGCTATCCTGAAGGTGCGAAAAGCCACCAATCTTGGCGGCTGCATGTTTCGCGGTTGGGATTGGCTGGGCAATCGCATCAAAAGCTTCCCGCGCGATACGCCGCTGTTCATTTCGTCGCAGGACGAGATCGGCACGGTGTCGACCGACCCGCTGGTCTTCACCAATGAGCGTGCCGCCCCAGGATCGCCGCAGACGTTCACGCTCAAGCTGAACCTGTGGTGGTCACCGGGAGACACGGACTGCTTCATCCACAACGAGCACCCGTTCCTGGAAACGCATACCCAGATCCATGGCAGTGGCCGCATGCAAAAGTTTCGACTGCGCGACGAAGCCACGATTTACGAAGACGTGGTCATGCCTGTCGGTTACTCGCATGATCCGTTTTGTCGGGTTACCGGCAAGAACCAGTGGACCTACCCTTGGCATCGCTACTACGCGGATACCGACTCGGTCTGGCTGGCGATCGAACTCCATCCATAACAGCTGTCACGGCCATGGCCCCGCGAGCCTTTCTTGCAAAACGCCGTTGCGACCACAGTCAGCCATATCTCCATCGGTTATCCAAAGGCTTACAATCCTGCTTCAGAGCGGATCGAAGGGCTTGGGATTGCGCCCGGCGCCGGTCGCTGGCGCTCGGCCTTTGAGAACCGGGCATGACCAAACGGCACGCAATCTTGTAACGTGAAAGGAAGTACTGATGAAACTCGACAGCTTGCTCGTTGAGGGCACCGACAATGGCACGGCGACCATCCAGGACGGCGTGGTGCGGCTTCGTGTCAATGGAAAGACCGATTGGTTCTTCGCCCCAAGCGGCAACAGCCGTATGGCAAATGTCACGCGACTGGTGCGTGAGATCGAAGACCAGCATTTCGCACTTTCTGCAAAGGTCTCTGTCGAATTCGCGTCGCCTTATGACGGTGGCGCTCTCTTCATCGAATGCGATGGCGACAACTGGGCGAAGATCGCCTTCGAGTTCTCAGCCGCGCGCAAGCCGACCATCGTCAGCGTGGTCACGCGCACCACATCAGACGATTCTGACGGCCCGGCCTTTCCCGGCGACCATGTCTGGTTGCGCGCCTATAGCGACGGAGAAGCAATCGCCCTCCATTTTTCAGCGGACGGCAAATATTGGAACTTCCTGCGCTGGTTCACGCTGCCTGGCATTGCGAGGCGACCCATCCGTATCGGCATGGGGGTTCAATCACCCACGGGCGAGGGGACGACCGCTGTTTTCTCGGACATCAAACTTTCAGTCGGCAAGATCGGTGATCTGCGCAACGGACAATAGCTAAGCCTGCACTGATTGGCGAAAGCCGGGCCGTTCATTTTTGCGACGGCCCGGCGGTATTCCTTAGATATCAGTTGGGAACCTCGAGCCCGAGGTTTGCCCGCAAAGTGTTTCCCTCATAAGCGAGGCGGAAATAGCCGCGCTCCTGCAGTATCGGGACCACTTCCGCAACAAAGTCCTGAAGGCCGCCTGGCAGCCAGGCAGGGATCAGCACGAAGCCGTCCGCGGCACCTGCGCGATGCCAGCAGATCAGTTCATCTGCGATTTCCGATGCGGTGCCGAACAGCAGGCGATGGCCATTGGCGACGCATGCTTTTTTGTAGAGATCCCGTATCGTCAGCGCCTGTTCTTGCGCCTGCCTTACAAAAAGCGATTGACGGCCCACGCTGGCGTTGCTGGCGGGCAGAGGCGGCAAGGGGCCGTCGACATCGTGGCCCGACAGGTCTGTCCCGCCGAGTAGTTCCGATAGAATTGCCGTCCCAAAAGAGGGGTCCACCAGGTCGTCCAGACGGTCGAGCTTGCGTCGAGCTTCTTCCTTGCTGGCGGCGACGAACGGGACAATACCGGGCATGATCTTAACCGAAGCGGGGTCTCGGCCGAAACCCGCCGCCATCTTCCTGATGTCCGTGGCGAATTCAACAGCGGCTCCTAGCTCGACCTGCGCGGTGAAGATGACATCGGCTGTTTCGGCGCCGAGGCTCATGCCTGCCGCGGACGAGCCTGCCTGGGTGACGACGGGTCTGCCTTGGGGCGAACGAGGAACGTTCAACGGACCGGCCACATTGAAGAATGCCCCTTGGTGGTCAATGCGCCGGAACTTCTGTTTGTCGTAAAACGATCCGCTCTGTTTGTCGTAGACAAATGCATCCGCATCCCAACTGCCCCACAGGTCCCGGACGACGCCGAAAAATTCTCGGGCACGTAGATAACGCTCCTCCCGGCTAGGGTGCTCATGGAGACCAAAGTTTACGGCTTCTCCAAGATTTAGGGACGTGACGAGATTCCATCCTGCTCGTCCGCCACTTATATGATCCAGCGTTGCGAAGTAGCGGGCGAGATGAAAGGGCTGATAGTAAGTAGTTGTTGCCGTTGACACGAGGCCGATCTTTCTCGTGCTCACGGCCAAAGCTGCCAGCAAAAGCAGGGGTTCGAGGTGCTTGGCAGGCTCCGAGAACCCGGCAGTGCGGTCGTCGCCGACATGCTCGGCAGCAAGCGCGTCGGCGAAGAACACCATATCGAATAGTCCGGCCTCTGCAGTCCGCGTCACGTTGAGCACGTGATCAAAGCTCCAGGCCGCGTCTGCTGGCACATCAGGATGACGCCATGCGGCGACATGTGATCCTGAATCGACGATGACGCCAAGTTTGATCACAGGCAGTCTCCTTGCTCACGGATGGATATCTTTGACAAGCGGTCGCGCGGGTGGATGCGCTTCCTCCTAAACGCGAGGCTGCTTCCAGTTCGTGGCCTCACTCCCTATGTTGATCCCGGCATTTTTGAGCGCGTTATCGCTCGCATCCCACTTGGCGAGGATCTTTGCATAAGTCCCGTCGCGGATGAGCACTTCGAGACCAGCGAGAAGAGCATTCGACAGTCCGGCATTTCCCTTATTGACGATGTAGCCGATGTATAGATTGCCGAACTCCGGAGCCGCGACGTAGTCAAGTTCCTTGAAGATGCCGTTCTTCTTGAAGTAACGCGCGGTATCGGTCTGCTGGTCACTTGTCTGCGGGATACGACCCGACTGCTGGGCCTGATATCGGGACGTTTCGTCCGGAAAGGCTATGAATTTAGGTGCTGGAAAGCCCTTGGACTCGCATTTTTCAAGGGCCTTTTTTACAACGTCAGTCGTTCCCTGCACGGTGCCCAGCTCCCGGCCGCAAAGATCGAAAACGGTCTTGATGTGCTCGGGATTGCCCGCTGGAACCGAAAGCTGGAAAGTGATCTGGCTATGGTCGATGAAGTCGACCTTTTCCTGGCGCAGGTCGTTATCACCAAGATCTCCGAGGGCGACGTCGGATCGGCCAGACGCGACGCCCGCTACCAACTGCTGAAAAGGCGCCTGGACGTATTCAACCTTGACATCGAGGACAGCCGCGATGGCGTTGAACAGATCGATTTCATATCCGGTCCATTCGGTTGTGCCTTCCTTGAGATACGAATGCGGTGGGTAGACGACTGAAGCGGCAACTTTCAAAACGCCGGCGTCGCGGTATTGCGCCGGCAGCAGCTTCTGGGCCGCTTGCCGCTCCGCGTCATCGGCCATCGCAGTCGCACTGAAGCTTCCCCAGGCCAGCACTCCGATCATCGATGTCATGATAGCGGACGAGATTTTCCTAGAAGTCATGCTGCTTTCCTTTCAAGTTGATATGAATGACGCTTGCAGTGATTTTCTCTTCAGGAGCGAGATCGCCCTGAGGCTTTGAGGTCGCGAAAAGACCTCTTGAACGGGTCCTTCCTCGGCTATCTTTCCGGCATCCATCACGGTCACCGTGTCACCGGCCTGCTCGGCAAACTGCATTTCGTGGGTAACCACGAGCATCGTCATGCCCGATTGCGAAAGGGCCCTCATCACGGCGAGGACTTCGTCGACGAGTTCGGGATCGAGGGCGCTTGTTGGCTCGTCGAAGAGCATTATGCGTGGCTTCATCGCCAAGGCCCTGGCGATCGCGGCGCGCTGCTGCTCTCCCCCCGAGAGCTGCACTGGATAGTCATTGATCTTGTCGGAGAGACCGACCGATGCGAGCAAGGCTTCAGCTCGGCTGCGAGCCTCGGCGCGGGGGATTGAAAGAACGTGAATCGGTCCCTCCGCGACATTGTCGAGGATTGTCCGGTGCTGGAACAAATTGATGCTTTGAGAGACAAAACCGATTCCGCTGCGAAATGCGGAAGCCTCGGCTTCGCTCCAAGGGCGAAGTGTGTTTTTGAGCCGCGCCTGGCTATATCCGACTCTGCGCTCAGCTACGAAAATTGATCCCTCATCGAAGTCTGTCAGGGCATTGATGCAGCGAAGGAGTGTGCTTTTGCCCGATCCAGAAGGGCCGATAATGCAGCGTGTCTCTCCTTCCCGCACATTCAGCGTGATCCCATCCAGAATCTTTCGGCCACCGTAGCTCTTGGAGACATTGTGCAATCTGACAAGAGCACTGGCGCCCGCCTGTGGGCGGTCTCGATGCGAGTCGGTCTTGGTCATGAAATCCTCGAAAAGAGTTCGAGAGCGTGTGCAAGGCGGTTAGGTGCCACAGCTATTGGGACCTGGGCAGGCTGCGCTTCTCGTCTACGGGCCTGAAGCCTCTGGAGAGTTTGGTTTCCAACCAGAATTGCAAGCCGACCATGATGGTCGTAAGCGCCAAGTACCAAAGGCTGGCGACCATCAGCAGCGGAATGACCTGGTAGTTAACCGAGTAGATGCTCTGTGCGCGTGTCATCAAATCGCCCACGCCGACGACCGAGACCAACGAGGTAGCTTTCATCAAACTGACGGCATCGTTGCCAATCGAGGGCAGTACAATTCGAATGGCTTGAGGCGCCACGACACGTCTGAAGGACTTGGCATTCGTCATGCCCAGGGCCCTTGCTGCTTCCTTTTGACCGGCCTGAACGCCAAGCAGCCCACTTCGGATGATTTCGCTCATGTAGGCTGCCTGATTAAGCCCCAGTGCGATCAGGCAGGCGGCAAGAGGAGGAAGAAGTGTATTTGTGGGGATCGAAAAGCCGAGATTCCACCTTGGCATTCCAAGGCTGATCGTCGGAATAAATGTAGCAAGATTATACCAAAATAGTATCTGCACCAAAGGTGGGATAGATCTCAATATTGAGACATAAGATACTGAAATTATGCGTAAGAGGCGAATGCGGGAGGATCGCAGGAAAACGATCAGAAGGCCGCCGCAAAGGCCAATTAGCCATGCCCCAAATGTGATCACTATCGTGGTCGCAACCCCAATGACGATTATGGGTGCAAAGACGTATTGTGCGATGACCGGCCACTGCATTTGTGGACTGGTCATCACGGTCAACATGGCCTGAAGCCCTATGATCGTGATTATAGCCGCGGCTATGAGGCCGACGGGCCAGGAGGTGCTGGCTGCTATCCTTGGCTCCGGCGTATCGACTACCATATTGAGGATGCCTGTTTGTCTATAGATTTTGTATAATTATCTATCCTCGTTTGTGGCTGCCATATCGCAACCGACAAACAATCGAAGCGAAATGGCGCACAGGATGCGCCAATCTCCGAAGGTTGGGACATCCAAGGCGGTAAGGACTCGCCCTCTATCCTCGGCAGCACGGGTGCAAGACTCGCCGGCCCCTAATTCGAATTGCACAATGATCGGCGAGCTTTCAAGTCTGCCCTTGGCGCGCGCTGAGGCAACGAAGTCAATCGACTGCGCGTATCGTCGTTGAGCAAGCTCCAGCTCCTTCCATGGAACAAAGTACCCGCGATCCGCGTCGATGGACGGAATCCCAGGCCTCTTTCCGCCGACCGGGGAAACGTCGTTCTAGCCCGTTGTGCAAAACGCTCTTGACAAGCGAAGCGCTTCACGAGATGTTCATTCAGTAATAGTTACTTTCACTGAGTGAAATAAGGAATGGCGATGACGACTGTGCTTCAAAAAGACGAGATCAAGGGGATCATCCCGCCGCTCGTTTCGACCTTCAAACCCGATGGTGATCTGGACCTTGAGCTGTTCAAGGACGAACTGAAGTTCATGGAGAGCGCGGGCATCAACCTCGCCGTGGTCGGCGGTAGCACCGGTTCAGGCGATGAACTTTCCGCCGAAGAACTCGGGATCCTGGTGGGCGTGGCAACAACCAGCAGCAAGCTGCGCGTCATCGCCGGGATAATCACGACGACTACCCGCGACGCGATAAAGCGTGGTCAAATCGCCAAGCAGAACGGCGCCTGCGCCCTCATGCTTGGACCGCCGATCTACAATACTCCGTCGGGAGATGGGCTGGACAAGTTCATCCAGGATGTCGGGGTGGCGACCTCGCTTCCCATCATCTACTACAATCATTTCTTCAACCCGCCGGCCGTCATGCAGCGCATTGCCACGCTGCCCGAGGTCATCTGCCTGAAGGAAGTGGCGCTGGAGCCCGTGACCGAGCTGGTCCAGACCGTTGGAGACCGGGTTGTCATCGCCGCGGGTGCCGACAGCGTGAACATTGCGAGCTTCCTGTTCGGGGCAAAGGCCTCGATTTCGGGCATCAACAGCGTCATCCCGAAGCAATATGTCGAGATTCATGCCGCGCATGCGGCGGGCGACTACGCGCTCGGCCGCCGGCTTACGGACAAGATCGCACCGCTCGCCCGCGAAATGACCAAGGGGGTCAATTTTCCCGCCCGCATCAAGTTCGCGATCAATGCCCAGGGCCGCAAAGTGGGTGAACCGCGCCTGCCGAATGGCAACCTGGCGAAGGAGGATCAGGACAACATCCTCAAGGCTCTCAAGCATGCCGGGCTGCTTACCTGAGCCGGGATCGGCTGCAACTGCCCGTCCGTTCGTCGACTAAAACAGGCAAATAAAACAATCAAAACAGAGGGAATGTTGAAATGAGCAAGGACATCAATCGCCCTTACGCTGATCCGACGCTTATCGGCCGCCGCGATCTATTGAAAACGGGATTGTTGATGGGCACGGGCATGGTGCTTGCGGGGGTCGGGCTTCGCCCGGCCCTTGCCGACGAACCGAAACGGGGAGGGACCCTCCGGGTCGGCCTTGGAGCGGCCGGCGCGAAGTCGTCGCTCAACCCTTTCATCTCGACCGGCGATATGGATTTCGCTGTCGCCCAGTCGATCTTCGATCGGCTCACGGACTTCGATAAGGACGGCAATCTGTACAACAAGCTGGCCGATGACTTCACCCACAACACTGAAGGCAACATCTGGAAGATCAAGCTCAAGAAAGGTGTGGTGTGGCACGACGGCGCCCCCTTCACCGCCAAGGATGTAGCCTACACCATCCAGTACATCCTCAATCCCGACAACAAAGCCGATGCATACCCCAACCTGGCTCCGCTTCTGGAACCGAAGGGCGTGCGCGCATTGGACGCCAGCACCGTCGAAATCGAGCTGAAGCAGCCTTATGCCCTCCTGCCGCAGGTGCTGGGCAGCAAGGTGATGTTCCTCATCAAGGACGGCACGACCGACTTCGAAAGGCCGATCGGCACCGGACCCTTCAAGTTCGTGTCGTGGTCGCGCGGCCAGCGGGTGACACTGGCACGCAGCGACAATTATCGCACGGCAGGTCAGCCCTATCTGGATGGGGTCGAGTTCATCGCGATAAACGACCCCACCGCCCGCATGAATGCGCTTGTGGCCGGCCAGGTCGACGCTGTAGCCCAGCTCGATGGAAGCTTGGCGCGGCTCATTGAAGCGAATCCCGCGCTTGTGCTCCTACGCTCCAAAAGCGGCGCCACGACCGATCAATTCATGATGACAAACCTGAAGCCATTTACCGACGTGAAGGTGCGGCAGGCGTTCAGGCTCATGGTCGATCGCCAGCAACTGCTCGACAATGCGCTATCCGGCTATGGCAGGATCGGCAACGATCTGCATTGCATCACCGATCCGGACTATGCATCCGAACTCCCGCAACGAACGTACGATCCGGATCAGGCCAAATCGCTGCTCAAGCAGGCGGGCTACGACAACAGCCAGTCAATCACGCTCTACACGTCCGACGCCGCTCCAGGCATGCAGGCGTCGGCCACCCTCATCGCCAATCAGGCGAAGAAAATCGGCGTGAACATCGAGCTCATGGTCGTCCCGCCTGACAGCTACTATTCCGGCCCGAACTTCAAGAAGACCCAGATGGGAAGTTCGGACTGGGGGCAGCACACCCTCGAATCCCAATTCGGCCAGGGCTATGCACGCGGCGCCTACTGGAACGAACCGGATTGGACCAGCGACGCGTTCGACAAATGGGTCAGCAAGGCGAGAACCACATTCGACGCCCCCAAACGCCGCGAATATTACGTGGAGGCGCAGAAGGTGCTCTGGAACGAGGGAGCCTATATTATCTGGGGCTTCCGCGATCTCCTCGACGCGGCCAGCGCCAAGGTCAAGAACATCGTTCCCTCCACCCAGAGAAACCTCGGCTACTATCAATTCGAAAGTGTCTATCTCGCGTAAACAGCAAGGCCGCCGTGGCGCCAATAGGGCCACGGCGGCTTCCTCTCATTTGAAGAGTGATAGCCCTTGAACAAGCCATTGCTGCAGCTTCTGCTGACGAGAATAGTCCTGGCTTTCGTCACGCTGTTTGCCGTTTCCGTCGTTGTCTTCACCGCGACCCAATATCTGCCGGGAGATCCGGCCCGTGCTGCACTCGGAGCGAAGGCCGACCCCTCGGCGGTCGAGGCGCTCAGGCGCGAATTCGGCATGGATCGGCCTGCGGTCGTGCAGTATTTCAGCTGGATCGAAGGCGCCCTCACTGGGGATTTTGGACGATCGATTCCCTCTGGCCGGCCGGTATGGGAAGCGATCGGGCCAAGGGCCGTCAACACGATGGTGCTGACGGTCACCTCGCTGCTGCTGCTGATACCGCTCTCATTCGTCCTTGGCATTGTCGCGGCGATCTACAAGGACAGGTTGGCGGATCACCTGATATCTGTCCCGACCATCGTCACGGTTGCCTTGCCCGAGTTCGTCATTGGCACCGTGCTGATCGTGCTTTTCGCGGTCTATCTGCGCTGGCTGCCGCCGGTTTCGCTGATCAATGACAGCCTGCCTCTTTCATCCCAATCCAGGCTCTTCATCTTGCCGGTGCTGACGCTGCTCGGCACGACACTCGCACAGGTCGTGCGCATGGTTCGGGCAGTGGCCCTCGAAGTGCTGAGCGCCGAGTACATCTACATGGTGCGGCTACGCGGGATTAGTCCCGCGCGGGTTTTGATGTGGCACGTTCTGCCCAACACCATCACCCCGACCATTCAGACGATCGCCTTGAATGCCGCCTGGCTGGCGGGTGGGGTCGTGGTCACGGAATCCGTCTTCCAACTGCCCGGAATCGGCAGCGCGCTTTCAGATGCGGTGATCAACCGTGACATGCCGACAGTGCTCGCCATCACGCTGATCATCACCGCCACCTACGTGCTCATCAACCTGGTGTCGGAAGCGCTGATCCTTCTCCTGAACCCAAGACTGCGCGTCGCGCGCGGGAAGAACTGAGCCGGGGAGATTGGTCCATGTCCACTTCTGTCCTGCGCCTTATGCTGGCCAAGCCCGCAGCGCGCATCGCCCTGATCCTGGTCGTGGCCATCGTCGCTCTTGCAACGCTTGGACCCTATTTCAGCCCCTACGCCTTTGATGAAATCGTCGGCGCTCCGTTCGCGCCCATAACGCACGAGCATTGGCTCGGAACCGATTTCCTCGGCCGCGACACTTTCAGCCGTTTCCTTTACGGCGGCAGGACGGTGCTCGTGGTCGCACTGTGCGCGACCATCGCGGCCTATATCGTGGCCGTGCCGCTCGGCATCTATTCCGGGCTGCGGCGAGGGCCTCTCGATGTCCTGCTGATCGCAGTCTCCGATGTCATCTATGCCTTGCCGCCGGCCATCTTCCTCCTGGTGCTTCTCGCCTCGACCGGGCCCAGCCTGCCAACCGTCATAGTCGGCATCGTTATCCTGCACTCTCCCCGCATCTTCCGCATCGTGCGTTTGATTACGATGGATATCTCCAAGAACGAGTATGTGGAGGCGGCCCTTGCCCGCGGCGAAAGCTGGACGGCGATCTGTTTCCTCGACATCCTTCCCAACGTACTGACGCCGGTTCTCGCCGACTTCGGTGTGCGGCTTTGCGGATCGATCATTCTGTACGCCTCGCTTAGCTATCTAGGCCTGGGTCTGCCGCCGCCGGCGGCCGACTGGGGCCTGATGATCAGCGAAAACCGAATTGGCATCACCATCTCGCCATGGATTGCCATCGCGCCGGCGCTAGCGATTGCCGTCTTCTCCGTTGCCGTCAATGTGCTGACCGACAGCTTTGCGCGCTCGGTTGGTCGCTCGAAAGAGATTTGAAATGCCCGAAGCAGTTCCGCTCGTCGTGCAATCGCTTTTCATGCACGATCTCAATGGCCGCGAAATCGTCAGCGACGTATCCATAGCCGTCAAACGCGGCGAAGTCCTGGCCATCATCGGCGAGTCGGGATCGGGCAAGACCTCTGTCGCGCTGAGCTTGCTTGGCTTTGCGCGACCGGGAATGCGCATTTCGTCGGGCAAGATCATGATTGGCGGTACCGACATCCTCTCGCTTTCGGGGCGCGAGAGGCGTGCCTTTCAGGGCGGCAAGGTCTCGCTGGTACCGCAAAATCCGACCACCAGCTTCAGTCCACGAATGTCCATTGGCAAGCAGATGGCTGAACTTCTTACCGCGCATGGTCACGCGGGACCCAGCCTCAAGCCGTTGCTGGCCGAGGCCCTGAGCAACGTCGACCTCCCCGATGATGAACGGTTTTTGAAACGCTATCCCTTCGAGCTGAGCGGCGGACAGCTTCAGCGCATCGCCATTGCGATGGCCTTCATGACGTCTCCGCAGGTGATCGTGATGGACGAGCCAACGACGGGCCTTGATGTCTCGACCCAGCAGACGATCCTTGAGCTGATCGCCAGGCTGGTCAAGTCCAGCAATGCCAGCGTGGTCTACGTAACCCACGACCTTGCGGTTGTGAACGTCGTGGCCGACCGGGTGGCGGTCATGCTGTCTGGGAGGATTGTCGAGCAAGGCGGCCGCGAGCAGGTGTTTTCGCAGCCGCGCGACGATTATACGCGCATGCTCCTCGACGCCATACCCCGACTGGTGACTGATGGTCCAGGTCCTGCGGCTGATGCCAGGAGCGACAGCGCTCTTGAATTCCAGAACGTCCTCGAGGTGAAGAACCTGCGCGCCTCTCATGGCCACGTCGAGGTCGTGCACGGCATCTCATTCTCCGTCGGCAAAGGCGAATGCGTGGGGCTGGTCGGCGGCAGCGGCAGCGGCAAGACCACGACAGGCCGGTGCGTGACGGGTTTGCACGGCAATGCCACCGGCACCTTGTTGTTTGAAGGCCATGCGATGCCCTTCGCCGTGTCGAGCCGTTCCAAGGCTGATCTGAGTGCCATGCAGATCGTGTTCCAGAACCCTGACCGCTCGCTCAACCCCAAGGAATCGATCGCTCAAAGCATCGCACGCGCCGTTCGCCTGACCGGGATGACAGACAAGGCGAGGGTCGGCGCGGAGGTCCGGTCGCTGCTCGACCGCGTTCGACTGCCGCAAAGAGTAGTCAACCTGTATCCCTCGGATCTGTCTGGAGGCGAGCGCCAGCGCGTCGCGGTGGCCCGGGCGCTGGCGTTGAAACCGAAGCTTCTGGTCTGTGATGAGATTACGTCGGCTCTCGACGTGTCTGTGCAGGCAGCGGTCGTCGAGCTTCTGCTCGATCTGAAGAAGGATGGCCTTGCGATGTTGTTCATAACGCACAACCTGCCACTGGTCTCGGAAATTGCACAGTCCATCATCATCATGAAGGACGGGAACATCGTTGAGGCCGGGCGAACGAACGAAGTCCTCCATTCGCCACAGGATCGTTACACGAAGATGTTGCTGGACGCCGCGCCGCGCCTTAATTGACGGCAACCTCTTCTTGGAGCACCAAGAGGGCGATTGTCATGGAGATTCGCCGGAGCGATCTTGCCAAACGACCTTGCCACCGATGACCCGAAGAGTGCCCGTTTCGACGCCGTCGATCGGGCGGTTGCCGTTCTGCGGGTTCTCGAACGGGCGGACCAGCCGATGTCGCTGTCCATGATTGCCCGCGAGGTCGGGCTAGGCCAGCCAACCACGTCGCGTTATGTCTCTAGTCTTGTCGGTCATGGCCTTATCGCCAAGGTAAACGGCAACCGCTATATTCTGGGCATCGGGCTCTACATTCTGGGGCAGAAATCCCTCCATCGAAGAGATGTACGAACGGTAGCCCGTCCCTATCTCGAGACCTTGCACGAGCAGTTTAATGAGACGGTCAGCTTCGCTCTCTGGCTGCGCGATGAGCTCATTGTCGTGGACTGTATCGAGGCTATGCAAACGTTGCGTCAGGGTGCATCCGTAGGCGTGACGAATCCATGGCACGCCAGCTCGCTGGGTAAGTCCATCCTCGCGTGGCTGGATGCGCAAGAAGTCAACAGGCTCATCAAGGCATCGGGGTTGCCCCGCTACACTCAAAATACCCTTGTCACCCTGGACCAGTTGCGTGGCGAATTTCCGCTCATTAGGGAGCGCGGCTATGCGGTTGACAACGAAGAGTCTGCGATAGGTGGTCGCTGTATCGGGGCGCCTGTTTACGATGAAGCCGGACGCCCGCTCGGCGCGATCAGCATCAGCGGGCCGATCGCGCGCGTCACCGACGAGGATCTCCCCTCGACTGGCAAGCGCGTTGCCGAGATCGCCGATCAGATATCGCACGCCATGGGATATGAAGGAAAGATTCCCGGCTGAGCATCGAGAGCAAGTGATCGACGGCGTCACAGCCGTTGCCGGTCACTTCGACAGCCGAGCGCGGCGCGCTACGGCCTTATTGCGATTGTTCGGCGCTTTGTAGCTGCCGCAGCTACCGCCTCCGCAGCCCGTAGGGCGGCGACGTTATCCGATCCTCGCGCCAGCCAGGACATTTGTCGCTCCCCGGCGCTAACGAAATCCTCGACAGTCGCGATGTGAGAGTCGCCATCACGAACCGGAACAAGCTCGTTCTTGGCTCCATGGCGTCGCATGAGCGTGCCCGAAGCCTTCCCGTTCAAAGTGCCATGGGCGATCAGCGTGCCGCGATCGCCGGCGACCACGACCATGCTTTCCATGTCCATGATCGCGAAACTCTCGAACGATTGAAATATGCTGCCATCGTCGAGTTTGAATGCATAGGAAATCTGGTTGGGCGCGCCGCCTTCATTCGCGCCAAGGGCTGAAACTTCCAGAGGCTCCGCGCCGGTAAGGAATCTGGTCAGATCGATGTCGTCGACGGACATATCGAGATAGATGTCGCTGTCGCCTTCGAGATCGTCTTTCCTGCGCTTGGCTGACGGCTTGTATGGTCCTTCGCGCGTGATAAGGGTCGATTGAACCTTGCCGATTTCGCCGTCGACGATCAGTCTGCGCATGGTCTGGTGGATGGCCGAAGCTCGGAACGGATGATGTACGGCAAGCACGATCCCGGCCGTATCGCATATCTGCACCAAAGCGGCCGCGGTTTTGCTGCTTTCGGAGATCGGACCGTCGCAAAGTACGTTTTTCCCGGCCTGCGCCGCGGCCGTGATATAGTGTCCTCGGCGCCCTATGCGCGCGCTGACATAGGTGAACTCGACGTTAGGGTCGCCTAGCGCATTCGACAAGTTGGTTGTCCATTGTGGGATATCCAGGTCCTGGGCGAAATGCGCGGCATCCAGTTTGCGCCGACTGACCACCCACAAGGGAGTATGCCCTTGCGCCCTGATCCCGGCGACCATCTGCTCCGTGGCGATGGTGCCGGTACCCATAACCGACCACCCCGTCTTGCCGTGAGTTGCCATGCCGGGCGCTCCTTATTCGGTCCAAGTATGGGCGAATTCGCATCGCGGAGCCAACTTCGCATGTGATTGAGTTATGCATTAAAGTGGCGTAGACAGAGCGTCTATTCGCGTCACCGGGGAAGGCCGCCAGATTGAACCACCTCGCAGGGGATAATGCCGCGCTTGCGGCGAATTTGAGAACCCTTTGCGACCGTCACGGGTCTGTGGCAGCCGTTTGTCGCAAATTAAACGTCAACCGGCAACAATTTAACAAATATTTGTCCGGCGCCCATGTGCCGTCGAGCGCCAACCTGCGCACGATCGCGAACTTCTTCGGGCTGAGCGTTCCGATCCTTTTCTCCAACCCGGAGGAATTTCGAACGCTGATCGACGGTAATTTTTTTCATGCGATGTCCACTGCCCGGCATCTGCCTGAGTTTGTGAATTTCCTTTCCAACATTGTTTTTGACAGCACCGTGCAGGATTCCGAGATCCTGGGCGTTTATGATCGGTACCAGTTTTCCTCGATCTACAAAGGCTTTATCCTGAAATCGGCGTTCTGCTTGTATAGATCGGACAAATTCCTGCAGCATTACTATATTGAGCGCTTCCCAAGCTTCGACAAGCCCGGGAAGACGGAGTATGTTTTTAAGTACTACGGTTTTAGTTTCCCGGTGGCGGACAGGCTGTTCACAGCCGATTTCGAAGGCATTCAGAGCAACGAACTCACCTTCGGCGTCTATGCCCAGGTCAAGCGAAACGCCAAGCGGTTCATGTTCGGCATTGCCAGCGGCATCGCGGCCAATGCCTTTCGTCAACCCTACTCGACGAAGGTTGCTTTGCACTACAAGGGACCCGGCCTGCTCCAGCGCCGTCACCTCAAGGAGCTTACAGTGATCGATAGGGGTGATCCGAGCATTCCCAGGGAGGTGCTGCAGTACCTCGGGGATGGCTCCGACATGATCCAGATGTAGTGTCGAAGCCTTGACGGTACGAAGCGGTCGGCTGACGCTATTCGCGGAATGGCACAAGAAAGGCTGAATGCGGCGTGCCTGGTTCGGTGTGGCTGGGCCATTTTGGATGCCAAACCACCTTGGTCTCTCCAACGCAGTGGCGTCGAGACCGGATCCACTGACAGGTGCGATACCGTCGACGCTCCAGTCGTTGCGGCACTAGTTGCGGCATTCGTCTGGCCAGAGGGCCTGATGCCAAATCTGCCTGCGGTTCCTGTTGTACATGCATCAGTAAGATGCTGAACTATGGCCCTGCAATTCGCAGTCGGAAGATTGGTGACGCGACAATGAGAATTTTTCGCGCCATCTCACCCCTTTAGCGCGGAAATCCTGTCCAACGTGAATTTTGCTGGCCCGTTTATGGCGCGCCAAAATCCCTTTCGTCAGGAATAGGATTGCAAATCGGAGCAAGGAGAGGTATTGCATGCAGAATGCAGTATGCTATCGAGGCTCACAGATGAGAGTTGGACCTGACTCAATCGTTGCGGCACCGAAGGATTCCGACGTTGACGACAAGGCGGAGGTCGATCCTGAAACTTTTCGCGGCATTTTCGGCGGCTTCCCGAGTGGAGTGACGATCGTTTCAGCCACCGATGCCGATGGGGCACCCGTTGGCCTCACAGTCAGCGCTGTGATGTCGTTGTCCCTGAATCCGCCACAGCTGGTTATCTGCTTGCAGTCTTCGAAATATACCCTGCAGGTCATTAGGGCACAGCAGAGATTTGCAGTGAACTTCCTGGCTAGCGATCAATCATGGATTTCGGACCAGTTCGCATTCGGGCAGGGGGACAAATTCAGCGGGGTGGATTGGATCGTTGGAAAGGCGACCGGCGCCCCGGTGATCAAGGACGTGCGAGCGTATGCCGAGTGTCGGGTGGATTCGCTGATTGAATCCGGGGACCACACAATCGTGGTCGGACGCCTGGTGTTTGGCGCTGCGGCCGACGCGTCTCCCTTGGTGTACCATGCGCGCAACTATGCTTTGCTTTCTGCCCATCCGGGCAGTGCCCGGAAGGTGAACGTGCCTTCGGCAAAGGATAATTGAAATTGCCATCGGGCCCGATTGCGTCCGTGGTTAGACCTGCTTGGCACTCGTGGGTTGGAGTTGCCATCGCCAGCCACTCTAAGAGCGGCCTCCGCGGGCGCGGAAGATAAAGGAGCAGTTGAATTGACCGTGTCCGAACTTGAAGAGAATGCAGCGCCTGGCGAACGGGCTTATGTGACGCTGAAAAAGATGATCATCGAAGGCAGGTTGCGGCCAGGCCAGTCTGCTCAAGAGGACGATCTTGCCGCGTACATCGATGTCGACTCACCACTCCTTGAAGCAGCGGTGACGCGCCTTGTTGCAGACGGTCTAGTCTGCCAAGGCGCTGGCAATTCGCGTCGGGTCGCTGCCCTCGACAGAAAATATATCGATGACGTCTACCAGGTGTGCAAAGCCTTGGAGGTTCAAACCGCTGTCCAGGCAATCGACCACATACCAACCGCCGCGATCGAGGAGTTTTCGGCGGCTTTGGAGGGCATCCGAGGCGACGTTGAAGCGGGCAAGCCCTATCCGGTTCGTGATGCCTACGAGCATCTTCAGCGCATGTTTATTAAGTACTGCGAGAACGATCTCATATGCTCGGTTCTGGCTCGTCTACAGGATCACCTTGCTCGCGTCAGATTTGCTAGTCGCACCATGGACGATCGGGAATGGCTGCACATCGAATACTGGGTAATGAAGGACGAACTTGATGCACTGAGGGCTCGCGACGCCAGCAGGCTCGCGACGACGCTTTCCGCTCACATGGATATGTTCCGGCGCTGGATTCTTCAGAGTTGGGCTTCTTCCTATACGACCCAAGACTCTAAAGCACCGCAGGGCGGAGCATCTGCCGGATAGTAGCCGCTTGGCAGAATCCGGCCCGTCGCTGGCCTTTTGCAGGCCGTTCCCGACGCGGCAATGCTCTTCAACCTCGTATGCGCCAGCGGCCTGTAGAGTGCCCAATGGTATTCTGCTTCGCTCGCCCAGCAGTGGACGCACATGGTCAGTTGTCATGGATGCGCGCACACTTGGCGCTTACAGCTCGTAAGGGACAAAAATGCTTCCGAGCTGAGCTGATTTTAGCGCAGTGAACATAAACCCCACTCCCCGCGCGCCTTCGTTGACTGTCGGAAAATCCTCGTTGGCCGGAGTGTTTCGGCCTTCTGCAATAGCGCGCGCTACTGCCGAATAGATGTTGGCGAATGCCTCAAGGTAGCCTTCTGGATGGCCGGCAGGGGTTCTGGAGGCGACTCTCGCGCCGGCACTGACCCCCGCGCCGCCGCGGGCAAGCAGAACAGGCTGCTGTCCCGAAGCCGAGAAAGTCAGCTGTTCTGGGTGCTCCTGATGCCAGGTGAGCGCAGCGTCAGTGCCATAGATGCGAAGCGTCAGACCGTTCGGGCAACCGTGAGCTACGGAAGTGGTCCAAAGAGCGCCGCGTGCGCCGCCATGAAAGCGCAGCAACATGTTGGCGTGGTCGTCCAACGGGTTACGCAAACCTGCAAGATCTGCGGCGAGTGCTTCCACGCGCTGTCCGCTCGCATATTCTGCCAGTTGGAACGCATGCGTGCCAAGCGACGCCACGACACCCAACACGCCCGTCTTTGCCTGATCATGCTGCCAGTCCTTCTTGCTGAACGCTTGGGTCTGATAATGGCTGGCGTATTCCACTTGGATAGACAAAATGTCCCCAAGTTTGCCCTCGGCGATCATATCCCGTGCCATACGGACCATGGGATAGCCCGAATAGGTGTAGGTTACCGCTAGCACCAAGCCCGTCTCAGCTACTTTCGCACTGAGAGCCCGAGCGTGCTCGCGGGTGACGACCAAAGGTTTGTCGCAGATTACGTGAATGCCTTTGGAAAGAAATGCATCGGCGATTTCATAGTGGGTTTCGTTGAATGTGCAGATCGTGACGGCATCGATGCCGTCTGGCCTCTCAGCCTCCCGCGCTGCCATCTCGCGGTAGTCCGCATAGGCTCTATCGACATCGACAAAGAGTTTTCGCGCGACCTGTTGGGTTCTCTCCGGAGTGCGCGAAAAAACGCCGGCGACCAGATCCCAGCGACCATCCAGGCGCGCCGCCGAAACATGGCTCGGGCCTATTGAGCTCCTACCTCCTCCGCCCACCATGCCAAGCCGCAGCCTGCGGCCGAACGTATCTCTGTTGGTCATTGTTACCCTGTCAGTCTGCAGTTGGAGCGCGTAAAATTTGCGTGAACGCGACTGCCAAAAAATGGCACATTGAACGCAGTATTCAATCAAAGCCTATATCTGTCAAGGTTTGAGAGGAGCATAAACCCTCATCGTAGATGTAATATGTTTCAATATGATAACGGGCATACGCTTCTTTGGCAGATAGCGTTGACAGTTTGCCTTTGGGATTGCATTCTGCATACTATAAGCGACTTCTGGCCGGGTTGCCCCGGTGGGAGCAGCTGCTCACCAACGGTTTGGTCCTGAGGTCTGAATGTCCGAGAAGAAGAATAGGCTGATCCTGCACTCCTCAGTGGCGTGGAACGTACCGGTGACAATGGACGTCGACGTCGCACGACGGGTCGGATTTGACGGGATCGACCCCTCCACCAGGAAACTGCGCGATTTCCTCAATGCGGGTTTTACCGAGCAGGACCTGGTCGCCAGGCTCGACGGCATCGACATTCCGGGATTCGGAGCCGTCTTTGATATTGAACGGCAAGGCGCTTCCGAGATCGACTTGATGACCGAAGCCGAGGCTACCTTCAAATTGGCTCAAATCGTTGGGGCTAGGGGCATACAGGTTATGACAGGGCCCGTGGACGTACGGGCCGTGATTGCCCATTCGAAAGGCGTACCTACAGATCTTTACACCGGTATGCTGGGATTCTCGCGCGAAGATCAGGTCGCGGTGACAGTAAGGAACCTGTGCCGGATCGCGGATATGGCTGCCCAGTTCAATCTTCTTCTCTATCTGGAGCCAATGTCGTGGACCCCTCTGAACAGGATTGCCGATAATGTGGAGATCATCGACCGCGCCGGTCGGGACAATATTCGATTGATCATCGATTATTGGCATTGCTTCACGGCAGGAGATACTCCTGACGTGGTGGCAGGATTGAACAAGGATCTCCTGTATGGAGTGCACATCGGCGACTCACGGTCATTTTCTGGGGGCATCCCGCTTGAAAGCGATCTGCGCGACGTCCGACTGGGGTCGGGTGCGATTGATCTCAAATTATGGACCGACGCAGTAAAGGCGACCGGATATGACGACTGGTGGGGCTGCGAGTCGTTCTATCGAAAATGGCATCAGGAAGATGCGTACGAGGTCGCGCGAGAGGTGCACAGGCAGATGAGCGAGCTGATCAGCGCGTAGGAATGTAGCGGCCCCCGGCGGGCGGGCAAAATAACTTTGTTCAAGTGTCGGGTAGCGCGGAATGCGTAGTCGTCGCTGAGTTATGACAACCGGCCGGGCCACGCCTTTCGACCCGCCCCGCGTAGCCTCATCGGCCTGAGGGGCCAAGGAAAAATGGCTCAGCCTTGGTCAGATCGGGAAGGGCAGGGCTGATACGGGCTCATCGCCCGTTCTTCTTGCGCCAGGCTTCATATCTCTGTTGATGGTCTTCTTTCGTGCACGGATAAAGACCGATGATGGCTGCTCCGTTGCGGACCTCTCCAAGCACAAAGTCCTCGAAGCTTTCCATTCCGACGCATTCCTCTGCGATCTCATCCGCAAGATGAGCAGGGATGACCATCACCCCATCATTGTCGCCGACCAGAATGTCCCCCGGAAACACTGGTGCATCACCGCACGATATGGGAACATTAATGTCAAGCGCCTCATGCAGCGTAAGGTTTGTTGGTGCAGACGGCCTGGCAAAATACGCCGGCATGTCCAGCGCTGCGATTCCTTCCGCGTCGCGAAGACCGCCATCGGTCACGACGCCTGCAGCGCCGCGGAGCGCCAGGCGAGTAATCAGGATCGAGCCGGCTGTTGCTGCCCGGGCATCTTTTCGCGCATCCATCACTAGCACATGGCCCACCGGACAAGTCTCTATTGCCACACGCTGCGGATGGTCGGCGTTGCGAAAGACCGTGATCGGATTGCGGTCCTCGCGCGCTGGAATGTAGCGCAAGGTAAAGGCTGGCCCGACCATATTCTCTTGCTTGGGACGGACAGGGAACACTCCCTGAATGAACTGGTTCCTCAGACCGCGCTTATAGAGCGCGGTCGCGATCGAAGCTGTCGAAACTTTCTTCAGCTTGGCGTGCGTGGCGTCCGACATGATGTAATCGCTCACTGCTTTACCTTCTCATTAGCTACCCAAAGAAACTGCTGCGCCCGGCCCTTGGCCGGGCCGAGGTTCAACTCGCCCGGACGGCGGCGACCAGTTCGATCTCTACACAGGAATTGCGTGGTAGTTCGGCGACGCCGACGGCCGATCGGGCATGATTGCCTCGATCCCCGAGGATTTCGCGAAGCAGTATAGACGCGGCGTCCGCGACGCGCGGCTGCTGGTTGAAACTCTGGGCTGACGCAACAAATACCGTGATTTTGAGCAACTGCTCGACGTTGTCGAGGTCGCCGATCGCGTGCGCTAAGGACGACAGCGCATTGCGGACAGCGAGTTCAGCTGCCTGCTTCGCCTGTTCGATTGTCACGTCGGCGCCGACCTTGCCGGGATGGAGGTCGCTATCGCCGGTCTTCGGCACGCTGCCACTCACCCAGGCCTGACCGTCATGCACCATAACCGATGTGTAGCAATATGCCGGCTCTTGATAGGCGGGCAGTTCATGTCCCCTGTAGGAGAACGCTCCGGTCATTTCATCTTTCCTTCAGCGCCTGAGCAGCGGGAGATCTTGGTTGCGTGTCGTGACAGCCTCGCCAAGTGATGCCAGGCGGCATGGTTGGACCAGGCAGCTCTCACCAGCGTCACATGTCGAAGGCGAGAGTCTCCGTAGCATACTGTACGCAGAATGCAATTGCGTTACCGGTTTTAGCGATCGGCGCCTATCCACGGAACGAAGCCCCCTAAGTCAGTGGTGGACTGCATTCGACATGGGCGTTGAGCCATCCTGGTGTTTTTGCCTCGAGGGCACCATTTCTGTCGCCTGAATACAGTCTGGCGGTTGGTAGAACTGGGTGGAAGGCACGATCTCCAATGTTGTTGGTGAGCCTCGGCTCTTCAGAATCTAGGCTATTGAACGGCTTTGGAACGGGCTACCAGTCGCCAGAAAAGTGGTGTCGAGCGCGTTCTTTATGGTCTGGAGCATGTGCACCGGCGTTTCTCGGGCGCCAATTGCATGACCAGGAAATTCCGGGCGGTCGGGTGTTCACGTCGGTCGCTGTCGAAGGGCAAGCTTTATCAAGGAGCAACCAAGTGCATCCACTCTAGGTCTTGCCACTGTATCGTCGACCCTTCATTATGCGCGAACGATTCGAGACTTCGGCCGAAAAAGGAAAGTCATGCAGGAGGTTGAGCGAAATATTCCTCTGGGCGAGCGCGTCTACGAAATTATCAAGAAGATGATAACGGACGGCGCGCTGCCGCCAAACCAGGCGGTCCCGGAAAGCGTCTTGGCAAAGCAGCTGGGTGTCAGCCGCTCGCCCGTGAAGGCGGCTCTCACACGTCTGCAGGAGGACGGGCTGGTGGTTGGCGAAGCGTGGAAGGTGCCGTATGTAGCCCCGCTGGATGCGAAATATATCAGCAATGCCTATCAGGTTCGGAAGGCGCTCGATTCGCAATGCGCTTTACAGGCTATTGGCAACATCCCGGCCGCTCGGATCGATGAATTGGGCGCGTTTCTCGATAAGGCTCACCAATCTATGGAGGCGGACGATCCGTCGCTCATCAGGGATGCCTTCTTCCTCCTGCAGGAGATACTGAGACAATATTGCGACAACGATTTGCTACGAAGCATGCAGGGTAAGCTGCATGACCATCTGACACGTATCCGCAATGCCGTTCATGCAACCAACGACGGGGAATGGCTGAAGATCGAATACTGGATGTTGAAGGATCAGCTTGAAGCCTTGCGGTCTCGTGACTCTGCCAGGCTTGTGGCTGCGCTGAATAATCAACACGATCAGTTCGTGCGGTGGCTTCTGAAGAATTGGTCGCTCTGAGCCCATCGCCAAATGCCGGGGCCACCACCGCGTGTCTGCTACAAGGGGTATTGGGACGAATACGAGAATATCGCCGGCAAGCCGCCGGTATGCAGGAACACCACGCGGTCCGACTTTCTCAACGATCCTGCCTTGATATCGCTCACCAGCCCCGAAAGACCTTTTCCCGAATAGACCGGGTCCACAAGAATGCCCTCGGTGCGCGCCAACAGCTCCGCTGCTTCCTGGGCGGCGGCCGAGGGCTTGCCATAGTCGTCTCCGACGAAATCAGTGGAATTGTTGATGCGCTCGGCGTCGATTGCCAGCCGGAAGCCCAGCAAATCCGCTGCCGCGCGACACCGGGCAGCGATCTCGTCCGGGCTTTCGTACGCTTCGTTGCGAGCGTCCATCGGATTGATCCCGCAGATCTTCACGTTGTGGCCCAGCAATTCGGCCGCCGCCTGTAGCCCGGCCTGAGTGCTGACTTGCGACGTGACATAGAGGTGCGTTGGCATCGGTTCGTCGAGGGCCTCAAGTTGCGCCCACAACTCCAAATAAGCGCCGACATAGGCGACCGAGGCGAGCGTCAGAGCGCGTTCCGCCCCCATGCCCAGAATCATTGGTCTGCGGCCCTCTGCCTCAAGCCGAGCGGCCATGTCCTGCTTGGCTTGTTTCGCCGAGGTGTTGGCGTCGATAGGGATCACTGTGGCTCCGAACCTGCGTACGATCAACTGATTGCCCTGCACATGCTCGAAATGAGCATCTTTCCGTGGCATCAGGATGCAGTCCAGGCCAAGGCGAGCGGCTGCAGCCGCTAACTGCCGGGACTGGTTCGACTGTGAAGCCGCTCCTTGGACGACGACGTCCACTCCTCGGCTAAGAGCGTCACCCAGGATGTATTCGTGCTGACGAACCTTGTTCCCACCAAATGCCAAGCCCGTGCAATCGTCGCGCTTGAACCAGATTCTGGGTCCGCCAAGCGCCTCGGTCAACCTTGGGCAGAAATCAAGCGGCGTTGGCAGATGCGCGAGGCGAGCGCGCGGCAAAAGCGCTAGCGCGCCTTCCAGATTGGCTCGTGAGACATGCGACATAGGTGAGGTACCCGTGATGATTAGATTGATCGAGAATGTTGGCTAGCCGGAAGTACTTCGGATCAAGTCAGTCGGACGCCGGTGCTGGCGTCGAAAAGATTCAGGCGCGAGGCATCGATCCGAAGGCGTGTCGAGCCCGTTCGAGAGATCGCGCCAGCGCTAAGCAGCGCCGACTGCTCGACGCCGCCGTGCTGGAAGATGACGACATCATGCGCACCGGTGGGTTCGATCAGGGTCACGTCGACGTCCAGTTCCACCTCTGATGCGCCAACGGCCTTGCCTCCCCCAACAGCAATGTGTTCCGGTCGGATCCCAACCGTGACCTTGCAGCCTTCGACCTTGGCGGCCGCGCGGAATTCATCGGGGATCGGAAGGTGCGCGCCGGTGCCTTCAAGGGTCAGGCGTCCGCCATTTGTGACCGCGGGCATCAGGTTGATTTTCGGACTGCCTATGAATGTCGCGACAAAGAGGTTCGCCGGTTTGTTGTAAACCTCGCTGGGGGTGCCAAGCTGCTGCACCGTTCCCTTGTCCAGAATGGCGATACGTGTCGCCAGGGTCATCGCTTCTATCTGATCGTGTGTGACGTAGACCGTGGTGCGACCCATGCGCTCATGCAGCTTTTTCAATTCCGTCCGCATCTCCACTCGCAAGAGCGCATCGAGGTTGGATAAAGGTTCGTCGAAAAGGAAAAGGGCTGGTTCGCGCACAAGAGCTCTGCCGATGGCGACGCGCTGTCGCTGGCCACCCGACAATTGACCCGGCTTGCGATCGAGAAGGTGCCCAATCTGCAGAAGCCCTGCGACGCGTTCCACCGCCTCGTCGCGCTCTTGCCGGGAGAGCTTCCGCATTTCGAGCGGAAACGAGATATTCTGGCGTACAGTCATGGATGGGTAGAGGGCATAAGACTGAAACACCATCGCAATGTCACGGCTCTGACATGGCACGTCGTTGAGAACACGAGGTCCAAGCCTGATTTCGCCAGAGTTGATCCTGTGCAAGCCGGCGATCGCGTGCAGCAAGGTTGACTTGCCGCAGCCCGACGGCCCAAGCAGAACCAGAAATTCACCCGAGGCGACCTCGATATTGATGTCCTTCAGCACATGCAGCTGGTTGCCGTAGTGCTTATTGACCCTGTCGAGTGTAAGCGAGGACATCAGGTTATCCTTGATTTTGCGCCATGGTCTGTCAGCGCGACGATCAGACGATGTGTGGCGTTAGTTCCGTGGGGCAGGGCGAGGACAAGTGGTCAGGCGCCTCTATTCGCTCCAAGGTCAAAACGTCGATATTGCAATCGTTCTGTATTGTGGTGACGATTGACTTTTTCGACGCTCCTTACTGCAAAGCTTGGCGAGCGATCAGACCAGCGAGCAAGTCTTCCTCTTCGCTGGATAGATCGACAAGCGGCGCTCGGACCTTTCCGGCGTCGAAGCCCTTCAGCCGGACACCAGCCTTGATCGCCGCGACAGCGTAGCCCTTGGCACGATTGCGGATGGCCATGAACGGATAGAAGAACTCGTTGAGCAAGGTTTCGCATCGCGCCCGCTCGCCGGCGCGAAGCGCGCGATAAAACTCGAGTGCAAGGGCGGGGACGAAATTGAACACGGCCGAGGAATATGTCGTGAAGCCGGCGCCAAGATAGGCTTCGGCGAAAAGCTCGGCCGTAGGCATTCCGCCGAGATAGGTAAGCCTGTTTCCCAGCTTGGCTGTGATCTGTCGTATGGCCCCGATATCGCCCGTGCCGTCCTTGAAGCCGATGAGATTGGGACAAGCGTCGCAAAGCCTGGCTAGCGTATCGGCCTGGATGATGGAGTTGTCGCGATTGTAGACCATGACCCCGATATCGACCGATTGGCATACCTTGTGCACATGCTCGTAGAGCCCCTGCTGGGGCGCATCGATGAGATAGTGCGGCAAGAGCAGAATCCCGTCGGCGCCTGCCGTTTGTGCAGCCTGGGCGATGCCAACGGCGATCTCTGTTCCGTAGCCGCATCCCGAAACGATAGCCGTATCACCTGCGGCCTCCTTGGCCGATTTCACCACTTGAGGGATCTCGTCAGGGGTGAGCGAGAAAAATTCTCCGGTGCCGCCGGCAGCGAACAGTACTGGCGCCTGGAAGCTCGAAAGCCATGCCACGTGCGCTTTGTAGCTTTCGGGAGAAAAGCGACCTTCCGCATTGAAATGGGTGACTGGAAAGGACAGCAGCCCGGACCCCAGTGCTGCTTTGAGATTATTTGGTGTCACGGTGTTCCCTCTTTCTTGCAGGTGTGAAAAAATAATTCTGTATTCACGCTTGGTTTTTGGCCGAATCTTTCAAGTTGAGAACGGCTTTGCCGTGGAAGCCGGGTCGTAAAACTGCCGCAACGGCAGCAGGCAACTCTTCCCACGGCTGGCGCATTTGTATCGAGGTCTTCAATGCGCCGGATTGAACAAGCCGGATCAACTGCGTCAGCAGTGCGCCGACGCGATATTCGCCAATGGCAAAGCCTTGAATCGCACCGCCGTTTTTCCTCAAGTGAGCGAAATCGGTGAAAGTCGCGTTCTGGCCGGAACTCCAACCAACGGATTGCAGTATCCCGCCGGGGTTGAGCAGACCGACGGCCTGAACCAACGGCGCTCCCCCTAAGGTCTCAATGATGAGATCGGCGCCCGAGGCACTGTCGAGGTCGGTCAAAACCTCATGCGCGCCGAGCTCGACCAAGGCGTCGACATCAGCTTCTCGACGCGTCACTGCGATTACCTTGGCGCCGCCCATGCGGGCCAGTTGAACGGCGAATCGTCCGACACTGCCCGATGCGCCGGTGATCAGCACCGAACGTCCCAAAATAGGTCCGCTCCGTGTCAGGACCGCGAGAGCGCTCGTGGCGGCGGTCGCAAGCGCAGCGGCGTCGCCGAGATCGACCTCGTCCGGCACTATGGCAATATCGCCGGCGTGTACGATTCGGCACTCGGCCCATCCTCCGCTCAGGCCACGGGCGACGACTCGTGTACCTACGGGCGGGGCCTCGGCACCGGTTCCAATGTTGCTGATTATGCCGGCCGTATCCCATCCCGGCACAATGCCTTCGGGAAACTCTCCCTGAACCGCGCTTCGGCATTCGCCGCGATTGAGGGCGATCGCCTCGACCTGGATCGCAACTTCGCCCGGGCCGGGTGAAGGGCGATCCCGCCCGGATAATCTCAAGCCGTTCTTGGTGACTTCATAGGCACGCATCTACGGCTACTCCGACAGGATATGTCGCGGCAGCATCGACAGCCGCTCGGGGCCGTTTTGGGTAACCACGACAGTCTCACTGAACGCCAGTTCGGGCGTGTGGAGCACCACATGGAAGACCATGTTTGGCTTGAAGGTCCAGGTTTGGCCAGGGGCCATGATCCGCGTATGATCGCTGACTCGAGGCACGGCCTGGTAGCCAAGCGTGTAAGCCGTGATTTGAGTGAAGACTGCCTTGACCCCGCTGCGCAGGACCTCGTCGCGGCAGATTGCGTCGACTTCCCCGCCGCTTGCGCCAGGGACCATCGCCGCGATCTGGCGATCCTGTATCGAAACCAGCTGTCTGGCGATCTCCCTGTCGGCGTCGCCGACCTTGCCCGCCATGGCAGGCCGGACAAGACGTGCGCAATAGCCGCGATACTGTGGTGTCGCCTCGAGGAACACCCGCTCGCCATGCGCCCAGGGTGCGCCCTTCACGCCGCCAATCAAGGCATCCGCTCCCGTCATTCTCCCAACGATAGCCGCGCGAGTGTTGTCGGCCCCATGTAAGATGGCGGCCTCGTACATGGCAGCTAGACTGTCACGATCGTCGATCCCCACCTTGATGGAGTGAGCTCCGGCCGACACGATAGCGTCGCCGATCGCGGCGGCATGCCGAATATAGGCCAGCTCAGCCTCGGACTTGGTCAGCCGGTGTTCCCAGATCACGCCCGAGAAATCCACGATCTCCATGCCTGGATTCCCGGCCCGGATCTGATTCAGCCGCGCTATCGTCAGGATGTTGCTGTCTTTTTCGACAGCCAGCCTTTTCGGCCCCAGCCGCGCGATGGCTCTTGTCACCCTGTCCTGCGAATCCTCGTCGTCGGCGAAGGTTTCGAAAGACCTTGACCAGGACTGGTCGAGGAAGGTGCCAAGATCCAGTTCCCGCACGATCAACCAAGGCTCCCCCGCCGATGGGATCAAAGCCGCCTGATAACGAGCTGCCGTGGCAAGGTAGCCGAAGAGATATGCAAGATGATCGATCTGATCCACCAGGAGGATCTCTGCACCGCGCTTTTCCATCTCAAGCTGGATTGCGCGGATTCGGGCTTGATATTCGGCCTTCTCAAAATCCAAAGATCCATGGGGCGAATAGGTCACATCGGCCGCCAGCTTGTTCATGCGGGGTTTCCCTTGACCTCGGCATCCGGTCGATATTCCACGGCCGCGTCGATCGGCCATGTAGGTCGTTTCAAACGGTTACGATGAGGTCTGCTCACGTCGACAGGGGAGAGACCCGGCGGGTCGGCCGTGATGATCCGCGCGCCGCACGGCTCAAACCAAGCCTTGAAGTGTTGGCTCGACTTGAGCGCGATAATTTGGAATTGCGATATGTCGATGCCGGCCTTGATGAACGGTCCATCGTCCAGTGTCTGCCGCCTCCCACTCGAGACGATTATGTCGACATTTCCGATCCGCAGCGTCGCGAGCAGCCCAAGGTCGATCGTTTCACCAGTCCCCATTGGGCTTTTGACATGGAAAAGCCCCCTGTTCAGCCCGAGAACTTCCGCCTGGGCCTTAACGGGCTGGCCCAGCAGCGCGTGGCTATGTCCGCCGAGTTCCACCTGGATTGACGACCCTACGCCTGCTGCAGCCGCTTGCGCCGCCGTGCCAGGGTCAAAGACATGCGAGAAACAGGATCGCACGTCAGCCGCCAGAAGGGCGGACAAGAGGTGAGTGCCATCACCTGGGCTACCAGCCCCTGTATTGTCGGAGAACTCGTTGACGACGACCGGGCGCGCCTCGCGTATTGCCTCCTGGACCGCACCTTCAGCCGGCAGGCATTCTACCTTAATGCGCTCCCGCCGCTCCCAAAGGGCCTTTGCGATCCGTTGCGCTAACTGTCGTGGGGTTTGGTCCTGGTCCCGGCGGGCCACAACGACAATCGAGGCGCCGATATGAGGCGCATCGACGTAGGGGAAGCCGTGCATGATGCGTGCGCAAGCGACGCCACCCTCCGCTTCGATTTCCGTACAAAGCCTGTCGAGTTCGAGAAGGGGCAGCAAGCTGGTCGGAACAGGGGGGAACAGCATTGGCACCTGCTCGACTACAGTGTCATAGCAGGCATGCGCCAGCACGATTTCGGAAAGACAACGTGCAGCCTCGACGCCCCGCTCGTGCTGGTCGACATGCGGGTTGAAGCGCACCGGAAATAGCGCCGAGCAAAGATCGCCAAGGCGCTGCCGAATGTTCCCATGAAGGTCCAGGGTCGCTACAATCGGCACCTTGTCACCCAGGCGCTCCCGCAACGCCTCGCACAAGTCCTCCTCCAGGCTATCTATCCCTTCCACGACGCCCGCGCCGTGAAGCGACAAAAGGAGCCCATCGAGATCAGAGCGGGCCGCCTGCTCGACCAATTCCGCGCGTAGTGACAGGTAGTCCTGGCGCCGGATCGTGCCTGACGGGGTTGCCTCCGCGTAAAGAAGCGGAAGGGCATCGAAGCCAAGCGCTGTCGCTTCGTCGATCAGGCCCCCAAGATAGGTTCGCGTCGATCGGCTGAACGCCGAAATTTCGGTGCCACGCAGAACTTGAAAATCGCCGAGGCTGGTCGGCGCGGCGAATGTATTTGTTTCATGGAAAATCCCACCGATACCGACCCGCACCATATCACCCACGTCCTCGTGACTTGCAGTTCGAGAGTGAATCCCAGTTCTCCAGGCAAGCAGCAAGGAGCGGCGGCTTCAACGATACCGACGTCACTGCGCTCGCAGTCAGGTCCACGAGGCATCCAGCATCTTCCAAGGTTGCGGGGGCGGTCAGGTCGCCAGCAAACCCTGGAAAAATGCCCCTCGCTATCGCCGCATCCAAGGAGGACTGCGGAAATGGCACGGCAGACAAGAGGGTATACACTTGTGCCGACATTGTCACGCTTCTCTCCGAAAGTGAATACTGAACTCAGTACAGGAGAATGCCCGGGTTGCCAATAGGGTTGTGAGGTCGTGGTGCCGGCAGAAAAGGCAAAAACCGGGATATTCGCCCGATATGCAAGCATTTTTGTCGTAAGACGATGCTCGTGGTTCGTGACAATCCACCCGGGGACTTGACAACCTCGGTCCCTTTGTCCTCAAGTGTCGTCTGAATGCTGTAGCCACTTTGTGTGAGCGTACGGCCTTCGCTCAAAGCTAAAAGGGGATTGGCAATGATCAATGGGAAGCAGAAAAGCGTAGTGCGGACCCTTCTGGCCGCAACGATGTTCGTAGCCGCCACTACGGCGAGTTACGCGCAGGAAAAGAAGCTGGAAGTTCTGCATTTCTTCACCAGCGGTTCCGAAGCAGCGGCCATTGGCACCATCAAGGACGCGTTTACCGCAAATGGCTATTCGTGGGTCGACTTGCCTGCGACTGGTACCGATACCCTCAACCAGGTGCTGCGCTCTCGCGTCACCGCAGGCTCCCCGCCGAATGCGGTCTTGATGCACTCGAATGAAGTCAAGCAGTGGGTGGATCAGGGCGCGCTGGCTGATTTGTCGGCGGTGGCAACAAAGGGCGACTGGGACAATGTCATGTCCAAGGGGCTGATCCCCCACCTGAAGCTTAACGGCGCCTTTTATGGCGTGCCCACCACCATCGAGCGCACCAACTGGCTTTGGTACAACAAGAAGGTGTTCGATAAGTTGGGTCTGCAGCCGCCCGCCACGCTCGATGAGTTCCATGCGGTAGCGGACAAGCTGAAGGCCGCTGGAGTGATCCCCTTGGCGATAGGCGGCGTCAACTGGCAGGAGGCGACACTCTTCGAGACCGTGCTTGTCGCTGTTGGCGGTCCCGATTTCTACCGCAAGGCCATCGTGGAGCAGAACGAGGAGGCCTTGAAAAGCGACACGATGATCAAGGTCTTCGATGAATTTCGCAACATGAACAAGTATGTCGATCCGAACTATCCGGGACGTGACTGGAACATAGCCGCCAAGATGGTCATGACCGGCGAAGCTGGCATGCAGGTGCTCGGCGATTATGTTAAGGGCGAGATGGTGCTGGCCAATCTGAAGCCGAATATCGATTATGGCTGCGCGCCGCCTCCCGGCAATGCCCAGACCTATCTCAGCGTTTCCACTGCCTTTGTTTTCTTCAAGAACAAGGACGCTGCGGTTAAGGCCGCGCAAGACGCATTGGCCGAGGTTGTTTTCGATCCCAAAGTGCAGCTAGCCTTCAACCTGAAGAAGGGGGCGACGCCGGCGCGCACCGATGTAAACGCCGATGCGCTCGATTTCTGCGCCCAAGCCTCCTTCAAGGCCCAAAAAGATGCGGCATCGCTAGGCCAGGCCTTTCCTGCGATCTCACACTTCGAGGCCTGGAGCCCGGCCAAGAGCGGCGTCTTCATGGATGTCGTCTCGACCTTCTTCGAGCAGCCGTCGATGACGTCCCAGGCCGCCGTGGATCAACTCGCGAGCGGACTGAAGTCAATCTCGGAATAGTAGGGGCGTCCCCATACTGCCGCACCGTGGATTGTTCCAGCAGGAAACGATTTGCGGTGCGCTGCAGGTCAGGAATCTAAAGCAACGGTTGGCGGCAAGGCGGATGGAATTGCTATCGCTCAAGTCCGAATCCTTTACTGCGCGTCCGAGTTTGGTAAGCGGCAGTGCGCGCGCGTTTCTGGGCAGATACGCGTCGCAGATTGCCTTGGCGCCCTCGATCGCGATCGCGTCGATTTTCGTCTACGGCTTCATGATTTGGACAGCATATATATCTTTCAGCGCATCCGGCATGTTGCCCGACTATCACTGGGTCGGCTTGAGGCAATACTATAATTTATGGTCAAATCCGGTCTGGATCCAGTCGGCCAAAAATATCGTGGTGTTTACGTTTCTCTACATCTTGATCACAACCGTCGTCGGTCTCTTTCTCGCCATCCTGCTCGACCAAAGAATACGTGCTGAAGGCGCTTTGCGTCTCATCTATCTCTATCCGATGGCTCTGTCCTTCGTCGTTACCGGGACTGCTTGGAAGTGGATCCTAAACCCAGGTCTCGGCATAGAACGCGTCATGCACATGTGGGGATGGGAGAGCTTCCGTTTCGACTGGCTCGTCAACCCGCGCTTCGCCCTTTACACAGTTGTGCTAGCCGGTGTGTGGCAGGCATCTGGCTTCGTTATGGCGCTCTTCCTCGCCGGCTTGCGAGGAATAGACGAAGATCTGATCAAGGCGGCGCGGCTGGACGGGGCGGGAGGTCTATCGATCTATCGTCGCATAATCATCCCGCTCCTGGGGCCGACATTCGTGACTGTCGCGGTTGTGCTTGTACAGCAAGCCTTGCGAACCTTCGACCTGGTGATAGCGCTGACGAATGGCGGGCCAGCCAACAACACCCAGTTGCCCGCGACCTTCATGTACAAGCAGACTTTCGAGCGATCGCAACTTGGTGTCGGAGCAGCCAGTGCGGTGATGATCTTCATGACAATCCTGGCAATCGTCATACCCTATCTCTACGCTTCGACCCGGAAGGGCTCCAATGAGCACGCATGACGTGGTGCTTGGAACCGGTCTTGCGCACCGGGCAACGCGAGTCATTATTTATGGTGCGCTGCTGTTCATGGCGGTGATCTACATCTTTCCGCTTTTGGTGGTTGTGCTGACGTCGCTAAAATCTCTTGAGGAACTCCGCAGCGGCACGATGATCGACCTGCCTGCGTCTCCCACACTACAGCCCTGGCGCGACGCGATGTTCAATGCTTGCATCGGCACGAGCTGCAACGGGCTGGCGCCCTATTTTCTGAATTCGGTCGCCATGGTCGTGCCCGCGGTCATTTTGTCGACGCCGATCGGTGCGATCAACGGCTTCGCGCTGACCCATTTCAAGTTCCCCGGGCACAATTGGGTCTTCGCCTTCCTGCTTTTCGGCGTGTTCATACCGTTGCAGATCGTTTTGATCCCTCTAGCCTATGTGATGGGTTCTCTCGGTATCGCAAACAGCGTGGTGGGGCTCGTTCTAGTGCACGTCATCTACGGCATTGCGTTCACAACCCTGTTCTTTCGCAACTTCTTCGTCACCGTTCCGCACGAGATCGTCAGCGCTGCCAGGATGGATGGTGCCGGATTCCTCCAGATTTTCCGCCGGATCGTGCTTCCGATTGCCATTCCGACGATTGTTGTGTCGGTCATCTGGCAGTTTACGCACATCTGGAACGATTATCTTCTAGCCACGACCTACACGTCCGGCCTGACCTCTCCGGTGACGGTCGGTCTGTACAACATGGTCGCATCGACGACTGGAACGAAGCAATACAACGTCAACATGGCTGCGGTATTCCTGACTGCCCTGCCGACTCTGCTGGTCTATGTCTTTGCCGGGCGCTACTTCCTGCGCGGGCTGGCCGCTGGATCCATCAAGGGTTGAAGCGGCCAGGACTGGTGAGCCAAATCATGATCGTCTGGACCCAGCCATCTGCCAGGTTCGCATCCCACAGGAAATGTCCGTGACCGCAAATTATGACTTTATCATCGTGGGCGCCGGATCCGCCGGCTGCGTGCTGGCCAACAGGCTCAGCGCCGACCCTGCGACCAAGGTTCTTCTGCTCGAAGCTGGTCCACGGGACCGCAATCCCCTGATCCGGATTCCAATTGGGGTGAACTACACGGTCGGAAGCAAGCTCGATTGGAAACTGGTGAGTGAGCCCGAGGCGGGCGCCGATAACCGGCGCCTCAACCTTCCGCGCGGCAAGGTGCTTGGCGGGTCATCTGCGATCAACGGCATGATCTTTGTGCGAGGGCACGCAGAGGACTTCAACGACTGGGAGCGCGCCGGCGCCACCGGCTGGGGCTGGGACAGCGTCCTGCCCTACTTCAAACGAATGGAGACCTGGCAAGGACCTTCATCGCAGGACCGTGGGTCATTCGGGCCTATTGCCGTCAGCTATGGAAGTTATCGCACGCCTTTGTTCGAAGCGTTTCTCGAAGCTGGTCGCGAGATGGGTATGCCGGTGGTCGACGACTACAACACCGGCGATCATGAAGGTTTCGATTGGGTTCAATACAATATTGACTCAAGGCGCGGCGTTCGCTGCTCCGCCGCGCACGGCTACCTCCAGCCGATCCGCGGCCGCAAGAACCTGACCGTCATCACGGATGCGCATGTCACTGGCCTGATCCTGCAGGACAAGCGCTGCAGCGGAGTGCGATATGTCCGCCACGGCGTCGACCACTCTGTCGCAGCCGGCGAGACGATCCTGTGTGCCGGAGCATACATGTCGCCGCACCTTCTGATGCTGGCGGGTATAGGCCCTGCGGATCGGTTACAGGCCGTCGGCGTCCGTCCGACCGCCGACCTTCCCGGCGTCGGCCAGAACTTGCAGGATCATTGCGGCAGTTTCGCCCAGTTCGCCTGCACAAAGCCGTTGACTTACTATTCGTTGAAGAATCCGGTTCGTGGCCTCAAGGCGGCAGCAGAGTACGTCTTCAGGCGAACGGGTCCGATTGCGGTTTTCCCAATGTCGGTGCAGGCCTTCCTGCGAAGCAGTCCCGCACAGCAACGGCCGGACCTGCAGGTGCAATTCTATCCCGTTAGCCGCAACTTGAAATCGCCTAAGGGCGAGGTCGGAACATTCAACGCCTACGCGCTGCAATTTGGCTTGATGCGGCCGAAATCTCGTGGCTCGCTTTGGCTGCGATCCACTGATCCGTTGCAGCCGCCGACAATCCAGCACAATTTTCTCGCCGATCCCGCCGACGTCGGGGCCCTGACCGAGGGCTTGCGCCTGGTTCGTGAAATCAATGCCCAGAATGCATTTCGAGACTTCACCGGCGAAGAAATCGATCCAGGTCTGCATATCAGATCCGACAACGCCATCCAGGCCTATAACCGAAGGAACCTTTTGAGCGAATATCACCCATCCGGCACCTGCAAAATGGGAACCGATGAGATGGCCGTGGTCGACCCGCAATTGCGGGTCATCGGCATTGACGGCTTGCGGGTTGCCGATGCGTCCGTAATGCCGGTGGTCACGACTGGAAACACCAATGCGCCCACTATGATGATCGGTGAGAAGGCAGCAGCGCTGGTCCTCGGCGAGAGTTAACTGCATGCGGTCCGGAGCAGAGGGCCGCACAACACATGTCTCGACCAATCCGAAGTCCCGGCCGGCATAGATGACTGAAATACCACGATAAACAACGCCGATCTGTTTCGGGGCGAGGGGCGTTTGTCCCTCCTCCATCATGCGGGCGTAGGCTCAGTGCTGCATACAATTCCGATTTAAGGAGAGACACCGTTGCAAGCTATCCGTGACCAGATCGATCAGATCGAGCAAGAGACCCGCAGGCTTGTCTTCACCGTGTTCGGCCAGGCCGACGCGCTCAGGCTAGGCAAGACCTTGCTTGCGCTGGCCGAAAGCGAGGATTTGACGGTGGCTATCGGCGTCGACCTCGGCGAGCAGATAATCCTGCGTGCCGCCACGCCTGGTACCAGCGCCGACTATCAGCATTGGATAGAAAGGAAATTCGCGGCAGTACGCCGCTTTGGCAAGGCGTCTATGCAGCTCGAGCTCCAAGCCCGGGTAGAACCTGATTTTGCTCAAGAGCGTGCGCTTGACCCAGCCCGGTACGTGCTTTGCGGGGGCGCCGTGCCAATCCGTATTGGTTCGACGCTGGTTGGCGCAATTGGATGCGCCGGCCTGGCCTCGATCGATGACCATCGGTTGGTCGTTCGAGCGCTTGAAACATATCAGAAGGCCATTGACGAGAAGTGATGAAGATTGCATACTGCATGCACTATTGTTCGCCTACCCAGGAAGGAAGAAGGAATGTACCCGTTCAAGACGACCCCCGAAGGTGCGCAATGGATCGAGAAAGCCAGAGCTCTCAAGGAGGTCTTCGCCAAGCGGGCAAGGCAGGTTGACGAGGCGGGGGGCTGGCCGCACGAAAACTGGCGCGACATGGTCGATGGCGGTTTTCTGAAGCTCGGCATTCCAAAAGAATATGGCGGCTATGCCGATGAGGATGCCGGCTTCAGCAATCTTTGCCATGCCGTGGTCGAAATCTTCGCGTCGGCCTGTGGGAGCACCGGCTGGATCATCCAGAACCAGTATCACTGCTTCGGGTTGGTGGCCGGGCTCGCCAACGAGGAGCAGAAACGGCGCATCCTGGGCGACGTGGCGCAGAACGGGGTCGGCGTGGCGTCGGTTGGCAGCGAGGTGCAGCCCGGCCGTTCACAAGTGGTTCCGCATAAGGATGGCAAGATTTCGTTCGCATCGGATCTGACGCCGACCGAAGGCGGCTTCCTCGCCAATGGCTTCAAGGGTTTCACCAGCGGCGGCGCGGCATCGAAATACCTTCTGTTCTGGGCATTGGCACCTGGGACGGACGACCCCGATGTCGGAGCCAGCGTCTTTGTGATCGAGTTGCCAAACCCGGGCGTCGAATTCGTCGCAGGCTGGGAAGAGGCGACCGGCATTCGCGCATCGCTGTCTGGCGGCGCCAAATTCACCAACGTCTCCATCCCTTGGAAAAACGTCCTTGGCGAACCTGGTGATTTCAATCAGACCCACCCCTACACGTTCGAACTTGCCTACGCGGCGCATTCGCTTGGCTCCGCGCAGGGGATCTACGAGGAGGTGAGGGACGTCGTAGCGACTCGGCCCTTTCTTCAGCAGGACGACACCAACATGTATTCCCTCGGCGAAATGGCTTCAGCCATCGCCGCGACGCGGTCGCAGCTGTGGTATGCGCAGCATCTCTACGATCAGAAAATGTGGGGCGAGGCCGCGCACGCGACCCTCATGGGCCTTCATATGGCCAAGACAACCGTGGGCATGGTTTCGACCAAGGCCTTCGAGATCGTCGGGACCCGAGCTGTGTTTCGTTGGAGCAGCATCCCGCGCCTGATGCGTGATGCGCGTGTCGCCACGCTTCACACGCGCGAAAGCATGATCATGAAGACGGTCGCCAAAACTGAGCTTTCGCGCGATTATTTCCCCAAGGCGAAATATGGCCGGCGGCTCCAGCCCAGCGAGCGCAAGACCTGGGCCGATCTTGGCTTCCATTTCGACCGGGACGCGGCATGACCTCTGGCGCCGGCGGGGTACAGTCATTACTGCCCTTCGATCGTGCCGAATTCCGTGGGCGGGTGGCACGTGTCCTTTCGGAGGTGACCGCTCGCGGCGCTGGTTTGCTGCTCGTGGACCAGATCGACAGCTTGGCTTATCTGACAGGCTACAGCCACTCTGGAGCCCGCTATCAGGCGGCCTTGATCTCGCCCTCGGGAGCCGTGACGCTTTTGGTCCGCTCGGCCGATCAGGTCGGAGCGAGGCGTCAGGCTGCGGCGGACGCCTTTGTCACCTTCGATGACCACGAGGACGAAATCGCCCTTTTGGCACGGTTGATACGCGATAGCGGCGAACCAGTGCTGGCTGTCGAGACCGACAGCCACTTCCTCACGATCCAAAGATACGAGCGTATTCAGGCTGAAATGCCAGGGCTGACGTTTGTGGATTTCGGCAAGGTCATCTGGGAACATCGGCTGATCAAATCGCCGGCCGAAATTGAGGCTTTGCGCCGCGCCTGCGCCATAGCTGACGCGGCCGTCCAGGCCGGGACCGATGCCATCTCCGTTGGCCGATCGGAGCGCGAGCCGGCCATCGCCACATACCGCGAGGCAATCAAGCTGGGTGCGGATAATGGTCGCGTTGCCGTGTTCGGTTACGGCAGCACGGTCGCCAATATGCATGGCCGGTTGGGTGAACGGATCATGCAGGCCGGCGAGCTCTACTTCATTGAGGCGGTGCCGCAAGTCAACGGCTATTCCGGCCGGATCGCGCGTCCGATGGCGGTTGGACATGTCTCTGACCGTCACCGAAGGATAGCCGACCGCATCGTTCAGATTCAGGACGAGTTCATTGCCGCGATGGTCCCCGGCGCGATTTCCGGCGAAATCGACCGTGTTGCCCGGGAGACAATGCTTCGCGAAGGCCTGAAGAAGACTTATCCGCAGGTCTCGGCCTATACGCTTGGCTATCACGCCGTACCGCGCACCTCCGACCACACCCGGATATTCATGCCAAACGAAACGTGGGCGCTGGAGCCCAACATGGTGTTTCACGTCATCCATTATTCTGAAGGCATGCCTTTCAGCGAAACGGTTCTGGTCACCGAAAATGGCCCTGTGCGCCTGACCCAAACGCCACGGGAGATTGCCGTAAGATGAGCCTTCAGGGACAGCGTGTTCTCGTCATCGGCGGATCCAGCGGTATGGGCGAGGCAGGAGTTCGCGCTCTCGCCGCTGTGGGCGCGCGGGTCGTCATGGCGGACAGAAAAGAGGCGCCGCACGATCTGGGCGCCGAGTTGGTGCTGACGATCGACATTGCTGACGACGATCAAATCGGCTCGGTCGTAGCCAAGGCCGGCGAGCATCTGGGTGGCCTCGACGCTGTTTGGAACAATGCCGGCATTTGCCATGTCGGCACGGTCGAGAGCATGGAACTTCAAGCATTCGACTTGAGCTTCGCGCTCAATGTGCGGGCCAATGCGGTTCTGGCGCGCGCCGCTCTTCCCCGGCTGCGTGAGGCTGGCGGCGGCAGCCTGCTGTTCACAGCCTCTGCGGCATCCATCATGGTGGCCAAGGGTTCGCTCCCCTATATCGTATCGAAATCGGCATTGCTGACGATGACCCGGCAACTCGCGCTTGAATATGCCGGCGACAACATCCGCGTTAATGCCCTCTGCCCGGGTTGGGTGGATACACCCTTCAATGCTCCGGTCTGGGAGATGTTTGGCGGTCGCGAGTCTTTTCTGCAGAAAGTTCCTGAACTCGTGCCTTTGCATCGCATGGGCACCGTCGGGGAGTTCGGTGCCATCGTACGATTCATCCTTTCGGAGGATGCGCGATTCATGACCGGCCAGGCAGTCGTGGTCGACGGCGGAGAGTCGCTGATCAAAGGGCCCGCACGCTGATCGGCGGATGCCCGGCAAACCTACAGGAACAGCCATGAGTGATATCGTAATCATCAACGCCACCGTCCTCGATCCTCGAGAAGCGAAGTTGCGTTCGGGTCAGCAGATCAGGATCGAAGGTCAAAAGATCGTCGAGATCGCCGGATCGGTCGAGGCCCCACACGACACGGTGAAAATCGATGCCGGTGGCCGCGTTGTGATGCCTGGCCTGATCGACGCACACGTTCATGCGATGGCCCACGTCAACAATCAGGTCACTCTGGCCAACACCGCGCCTTACCTCGTTGCTGCGCACGCCTCAAAAATCCTTGCCGGTTATCTGCGGCGTGGGTTCACCACCGTGCGGGATTCGGGGGGCGCGGATGCGGCGCTCGCGGAAGCAACGCGACTGAATCTGTTTCCCGGTCCACGTCTTTTTGTTCCCGGATTGGCGCTCGCCGTAACGGGCGGCTTGGGGGATTTCCGTGTCCGCACCGAGCATGAGCAAGGCTGCCCGCACTGCCGTAGCACGCGCAATATCAGCCGCGTCGTCGATGGGGTCGATGCTGTCCGCCGCGCCGTGCGCGAGGAGATCGCGGCAGGCGCTCACCAGATCAAGCTGATGGCTGGCGGCGGCAATTCGGGCAAGTCCTCGATCTATTCACCGCATTTTTCACTGGAAGAGCAACGGGTCGCAGTGCAGGAAGCTGCCGATTTCGGCACCTATGTCATGGCGCATTGTTATGGCGTTGACGTCATCCGCCGAGCGCTTGAGGCAGGTGTGCGCACCATCGAGCATGCCAACCTTATTGACAAGGACACCGCCCGCCTGGTTTCCGAAAAGAACGCGTATGTGGTGCCGACGCTTGCGACGTTTGAGGCAAGCATCTTCTACGCCGATCAACTAAGCACGCCTGCGCACATCGTCGAACAGGTCAAGATGATGCTGCGCCGCGGCGTCGAGGCGGTAAAAATCTGCCGCGACGCCGGTGTGAAGCTTGGTTTTGGCACCGATCTGGAAGGTGTCATGCACCACTACCAGCTGCAAGAGTTCAAGATCCGTTCGGCGGTCGAGACGCCGGCGCAGACCTTGCATTCGGCCACGATAGTGAATGCCGAAATCGTGCGGCAAGAGGGCAAGCTCGGGGAACTCATACCGGGCGCCTTCGCAGATATCCTGATCGTCGACGGAAATCCCCTCGACGATATTGGTGTGTTCCAGGAAGATGGAAGTGGTATCCGGGTTACTATCAAGGACGGCTACGTTCACAAGCGCGACATCTGACGGGACACATCGCTTTCATCGGACTGTCACCGCAGCGATATTCGCTGAAATGGCGGCCCCCACGGATCACTCTGCTCACGGCCGGTTTGGCAAGAGCTAAGACCGTTTTTGAAGTCTTCCTTCACCGGTTGCGGCCGTTACCAAACATCGGTCAGGTCCGATCTGCGGTCGTGCAAACTGGTCGCTCACCAAAGCAAAAGCTAGCCGGTGTGGGATCACTATGTTGTCGCATGAGCCCTTACTCTTTGCGCCGCGTCATGCAGCCGGTCGGGCGACAATATTCCATTCTGCGTCGCTTTCAGTACGCCTAAGCACAAATCCTGCAGATGCTCGCCCCCGGCCACCAGGAGCAAGTCCACGCCGGCATTGAGCGATTTTATCGCCGTGTCCAGGAGACTGTTGCCTCGCATCGTTGCAGGGGCATCCAGATCATCGCTGACGATCAACCCTTTGAACTGGAAAGTATTGCGCAGCAAATCGACAACAGGTTTGGAAACGCAGGCCGCGTTCTCGGAGTCGAGCGCAATAACTGGCGCTGGTCCAACCATAACCCCCTTTGTTCCCGCGGCGATAGCCGCCTTGAAGGTCGCGGCATTGCTTATTATGCGGTCAAGCTCGGTGGCCAGTGCCACATCGGTTAGCGCGGGATCGGCATCCATATGATTGAAGCCGGGGAAGTGTTTGGTGATTGCCGTGATACCCGCGCGCTGAACGCCCCGGACAAATGCCGCACCCATTCGAGCTGTCGTATTGACGTCCGAGCTCATCGTTCGGCCGTTGAGCCACGCGTTCTCGCCGTCCACGGTGTCCACGATAGGGGCGAGAAACATACTGACCCCGAGTTCCTGCGCCGACCTGGCGCTCTCAAAGCACCTGGCCTCAAGTTCCGGGTCGCTAAGTGCTTGTGCCAATGAGAGAGAGGGGAAATCCGAAGCCAGGCCTTCCAAGCGGCGAATCCCGCCCAACTCCTGGTCAACAGCCACGATCAACTTCCCGGCCTGTGCCCTCAGAGCGTCGATGTGGTTTTTGAACTGCGAGGTAGATTCCGAGCGAAGGCGAGCCGCGCTCATTTTGCGCTGAACGTACTCATGCCGAGACTCGCCAATTAGGATCGAGCAGCCCCCGTTGGCGATGAACGGGTGCATAACTTTTCCGAAATCCCAATTATCGAACGCGGGTAAAAATACGGCATGCGCGTCGCGCAACAGGGTGTCGTTCAAGGTGAGCTCCTTTTTCAGGGTATGTAGCCGGTCGCCTAAGTGACCGGCATCAATCGTCGTCGTAATAGCCGGCGCGGTGTTGCAGGCAAACAAATGATAGTAGCGGCATTGGCTCTCGTCGCCGCCGAGGGCTTCGAAAGCGTTTCGGCGCGGCGATGGCTAAGCCGCGGTCGGCAGCGCGAGTTGGTGGGCCGCGTTTGCGACCGCGTCCAGGGTTTGGCCCAACTGCATGACGGCGTCCTCCGGCAAGGGCAGCAGCGGTCGACGGACCTCACCAAGACCGTTGCCAAGATGAGCGGCCGCTGCCTTCAGCGTCGAAACATAAGGGTTCCGATCGAGGAAGTGGCAAATTGGCCAGAGTACATCCCAGATCGTTCTGGCGGCTCGAACATCGCCCTCGACATTGATCATATTGAAGAGCGCGACCCAAAGCTCCGGAAAGATGTTTGGGGCTCCGGAAATCACGCCTGGTGAACCAGCGGCAAGGTTCGAAAAGGTAAGCGTATCGCACGCACTCACCAGTTCGATCTTCCTATCCTTTGTCTGCAGCAAGTCCCAGTAGTCCACGAAGTTGGGGCTTCCAAGCTTGATGAAATCAACACCTGGAATTTCACCCAGCCGAACCCTCTGTTCCGTTGTCAGGTGCAGCCGGGTGGCAACAGGCGCGTCGTAGATGACCACGGGAATATCAATCGAGGAAGCCACGTCCTCATAGAGTTTGATCAACGCCTGCTCCGGCATTGGCTCATAGGACCAAGGCATGACCAGGGTGGCAACGGCCCCACCTTGCTGGGCATGTTGACTCAACTGAACTGTCTCGCGGGTGCTCGGAGCGCTCGAATTGGCGATAATCGGCAATCTGCCACCGGATACGTTGGTGGTGATTTCAAGAAGCGATCGGCGCTCAGCATTGGAGAGCGTGAAAAACTCGCCAGTGCTTCCCGCAACCAGTATGCCCCCTGCGCCAGCACCGATTTGTCGCTCCACTATTCCGGCCACTGCGTCGTAGTCAACAACGTCATTGTCTCTGAATGGAGTAAGCATTGCGGTGATGATTCCAGAAATTACCGATTTCTTTGTCATTGGGCTCACATTTCCTACGTTCGTCAGGGCTCCTGCGGCCGCACTCACCTATGTGCGAAATCGCTGCAGAAAGCTCCGGGTCCTCTCGGTTGATGGGGACTCGAGCACCTGCGCGGGCGCCCCCCTTTCCACGACTACACCTTCCGCCATGAATACGATCTGGTCGGCAACCTCTCGAGCAAAGCTTATCTCATGCGTCACAAGCATCATTGTCATGCCCTGATCTGCCAACTGGCGAATTACAGCGAGGACCTCTCCGACCAATTCTGGATCAAGCGCCGACGTGGCTTCATCAAACAACATGATCTTCGGCTGCATCGCGAGCGACCGCGCAATCGCTACACGCTGTTGCTGCCCGCCGGACAGGGCCTGCGGGTAGCTGCCTGCCTTGTCGCTCAGCCCCACTCTAGCCAGCAGCTCCAACGCAGCTTTGTTGGCGCTGACCTTGTCGACACCAAGCACATGGACAGGTCCCGCTGCGACGTTTTGAAGTGCGGTAAGATGAGGAAACAAATTGAATTGCTGGAACACCATTCCCATTTTTTTGCGGACATGCTGGATATTGTCAGCCCTGTCGGCAATTGCTCGACCACCGACCAAGCGGCGCCCTACAAGATCACCATCAACCGTGACAAGACCCTCATCGTACGTTTCGAGATAATTGACGCATCTGAGCAGCGTGGATTTTCCCGACCCGCTGGGACCAATAATCGCGCAAACCTTTCCCTTCTCGACCGATATATCGATCCCCTTTAGTACGTGCAGGGGGCCAAAATGTTTATGAAGCGACGTTATCTCGATCATCTGGACAAGGCTCCGCCGGTCGGCTGATTCAAATCCATCTTCTTCTCGACCAAAGCAACGATCATGGCTGCTGGGTAACTTATCGCGAAATATATCAGGCCAACCATAGCAAAAATTTCAAAATTTCTGTAGGTTGCGGCGGCCAATTGCTCTCCTGTAAACAGTAATTCGTTCATGGTTATGACGGATAGCATCGCAGAGTCTTTAAATATCCCAACAAAAAAATTTCCAAATGGCGGTATGACTATCTTTATCGCTTGCGGAAGTATGATGATCGTCATCATCTTATAATTCGACATGCCAATCGACATCGCGGCTTCGCGCTGACCCCTGGGGACGGCGATGATGCCGGCGCGGAACACCTCCGCCATGTAGGCGCCGCAGTTAATAGTCAGCCCCAGTACACCGGCGACGAATGGAGAGAAAACTATCCCGGAAAACGGCAAGACATAATATATAACGAATATATGAAGAATAAGCGGCGTTCCGCGAATGAATTGAACATAAACGCCCGCCAAAAGCCGCACTGGCCAAAATTTGGAAAGCCGTGCCAAGCCGACTGCCAGACCGACGAAAAGGGCGAGCACATATGATACGACCGAAACCAAGACCGTTAGTGCGGCGCCGTTAAGTAATGGTGGCAAGAATTCATAAAGACTACGCAGATAGTCGAGCATGTTGCTCCCCTATGTCCGTTCGGAGTGGCCGCCGGAGCCACCAAGCTCCAGCGGCCGCGACTAACTGCTTAATTGCTGTACTCGGCCAAGCCGTAGCGATCCAATATCTCCGATATCTTGCCGTTCATTTGCATCCACTGGAGCGCCCGAGACCAAGCTTCCCTGAACTGCACGTCTTCCTTTCGGAAGATATGACGACTGTAATGAGCGGGATTCTTGAAAGTCCGCGGCTTATAATTGGGCGCCAGCACGAGACCATATTCGGGATGCTTTTTTGCAAGAACAGCCAGGATCGGCAGGTCGAAAATGATGCCGTCAATTCGCCCGGCGCGGAGGTCGTTAATCATATCCTCGGGCATTTTGTAGCCCTTGTAGACAACACCGGGCGTCGCCTTAAGCCATTCGGAATAATCGTTGCCCAACTGGCTGCCAATTGTTCGTCCGCCCAGGGAATCAATGGATGTCGCCCCCTCCTGTGGACTGCCCTTGGGCACCATCAGCCATTCGGCATAGAAATACGTCGGAAAGCTGAAATCCACCACCTTCGCCCGCTGTGCAGTGTAGTGCATCGAGTCGCCGATAATGTCGTAGCGACTTGCGAGAAGGCCCGGTATGAGACCGTCGAATGAGACTGTGTCGACCTTATACTGCGGAATTTTGAGCATCTTCATGATGTACTGAACGATATCGGCCTCAATTCCCGAGTATTGCCCCGTAGATTGGTCAACAAAGGAATACGGGGGATCATCGGATATCCCGACACGCAGAACGCCGGCCTGCTGAATCCGAACGAGGGAGTCGTCTTGAATCTTGTCGTTCAAGATAAACCCTTCGAAGGAAGGATCGAATGCGGCTGCCTCGGCCGCACTCGAACGTCGAGCAGACAATGCCAAAGACCCGACGGCCAACATGGCGCCGGCGCCAAGCAGGCCGCGGCGGTTTGTCTGTAAGGATGATTCATTTTTTTTTGAACTCATAGGTCCCTCCAACTCCAAAAGTTCCCGCAACCAAGCGGCAGAACAGATATCAGATATCAGGTATCTTATATCTGGTCAACGCGGGCGCACGGGTACCACGGCGTTGTGGCTCTCACAGCCTTGTGATAGATGATATCAGATATCTGAAGACAATCGGCCGTTTGAACGAGAGTCGCAAACGTTGTCCCGGCGATCCGTCGCCCAGGATGAGGGAGATTGCGAAATGAAAATTTCTGCAAAGTCAAAGTTAAGTGAGCAGGTGGTACTCCACCTGGCGGCCGAGATAGTGTCCGGGCGACTTCTGCCGGGAGAAACCATTCCGGCGGAGATCGAACTTGTCAATGAAAGGGACGTCAGCAAGGCCGTCGTGCGTGAGGCAATTCAGGTCCTCGGCGCAGTCGGGCTGATCACCGTGCGGCACGGAAAGCGTGCCTTGGTTCGGGAAAGCGGCGACTGGAATGTGCTCCATCCGCTCGTTCAAGATGCGTTCAGGCAAGAAGGGCGGGGCCGCGAGTTGACGGAACAGCTCTATGATGTTCGGTGGGCGCTAGAGTGTTTCGTTGCGGAGTTGGGTGCAAACAAGATATCAAGTAAAGATCTTGAGCGGCTGCTCGAACTACGGGACGGTATGGATCTTGCGCATCGTTCGCAGATCGATGTCCGATCATTTTTGGACCTGGACAAAGAATTTCATTTCATCTTAGCTCGTGCAAGTGGTAACTTGCCAGCGTTCGCCATATTAAAAGGCCTGTCAAGTTCCGCGCTGGGTGACTGGTGGAAGAGGGTGTCGGCTGGTGATCTGCCTTTGCTGGCCGAACAGCACTCACGGATAGCGGATGCTTTAGCCAAACGAGACGGCAGAGCAGCTGCAGAAATGATGTCGGAGCACCTCAAGGCTGGGCGGGCCGTGCACATCATACAGACCGACACTCCGTAGATCGGTTTCCGGCGTGCCCAACTTGATCATGTCGGCGTGATGCGGACCATTGTTATGCATCGCGCACTCGCCGGCCCCGGATCAGTTAGCTGCCGAGAAATATTCATCAGGGCTCGCAATCCGAGGAGAATTATCGCGCCGCGACTGGCTCGGCATTCAAGGCCGTCCGCAACCTGTTGGCGATTACCGCTGCGAGAGTGATATGCTGCTCAGGTTCAAGGTGAACGCCATCCACCGGACTCACGCCGACAACCTCGCCGGCGTTGATGAAATGCGCTCCGAAATGCGCCGCGATTTCACGGTACTTTCCAGCGAGCAGGCGTGACTTGGCTGCGCCACCGGAAAAGATCTCTCCCAGGAAGCCCACCTCGTCGATCGGGGCTGGCGCGACGACGAAGACAGCAGGGTTGGAGCCGGGATAGCTGGCATTGCTGGAGACGATGTACTCAAGCAGCGCAAACAAGCCACGAGCAATGTCTTCTGGCGTCAGGCTGAACCGGCTTTTCAAATCGTTGGTGCCGAGCATCAGCACGACGGCGTCCAAAGGTCGATGGCTGTCGATGCAAGGTTTGAGGTAGGTGAGTCCGTTGCGCGAAGCACCCTCGATGGGATCGTCATGCGTTGTCGTGCGACCGGGCAGACCCTCCTCGATGACAAGGAAGCCTTTCCCCAAGGCTTCCGCCATCACGCTGGGCCATCGTGTCGTTTCATCAAATCGCCGGCTATCGAACCAGCTCTTCGCAGGAGCTGATCCATGCGTGTTGCTGTCACCGTAGCACAGAATTCGTCGCACTCTTGTCATCGGTGGTTGGGCCTCTTGCTACGGCGGCAGGTGTTCGCTCCGGGAAACCTGGTCACATCACGAAGGATGCGACCAGTCAACGTCACGGCGTCGCCTTGACCTGGTTCCAGAGGTCGGTTCGCTTGGTGGGATCTTCATCCGGCTGCATCCAGAAGATCTTGGTGCCGGCCGGGATGGAATCCGTCGATGTAACCGAATTGGCGTAGCCGGATTTCTCGGTCAGCTCGGCAGCGATTTTCTTGCTGATCACGAAATTGATCCACTTCAAAGCCAGGTCGTAGGACTCGCCCTTGGCACCGCTCGTGACCGCCCAGGTATCGACCCAAGCGATCACGCCCTCCTTCGGATAGGCTTGCTTGTAATTGAGGCCGCCGGCGGACAAGGCCTTGATCTGCTGCTCCGCGTAAGCGCCAAAGATGATCGGCGCGTCATTGTTTTGCGCCAGCTGAACCGAGTCCTGGACGAATGTGTAGAAGCTTGCGGAATTGTGCTTCAGGTCCACGAGTTTCGGCAGGGCGTCCTTGAACTGCTGGTCAGTCAGGTGAAAGGGCGTTTGCGCTCCGTCCATGATCGCCGCGGTTGCGAAGGCACTTTCGCCGTCGTCATAGAGCAACACCTTGCCTTTGTACTGAGGATCCCACATTACGGACCATGATGTGGGAGCAGGATTCACCTTTGCGGGGTCATAGATCAGCGTCATCGGGCTGAAGGCATAGGGAATGAGATAGGTTTTCCCGTCGTGCACGGCGCCGCCGATCTTGGAAAGATCCTGGAACTGAGGCAACTGCCCGGCATGGTTCGGAATCTTCGACAGGTCGATTGGCTGGAGCAGCCCTGCCTCATAATATCTCTGCATGCCGGCAGCGGCCGTGGCGAAGATGTCAAAATCTTTTCCTTGGCTGCCCTGGATCTTGGCCCACATTTCGTCGTTGGATCCGGCAAAAACGACTTCAACGGTCGCGTCATTGTCTTTCTCGAACTGCGCGACCCAATCCTTATCGGCATAGCCGTCCCACGTCAGGATGCGCAGCTTGCCTGAGGCGCTTGCCGGCGCGGCCCATGCCAGCGCGGCCACTGACGACACGGCCAGCAGCTTCCCGATCTGACTGATGAGTTTAACGTGCATTCTTGTCTCCTCTGGATTTGATTTGGAAATCGACGCTCAGTTGGCCTGAAAGCTATTGCCAGGCCCTCCGCCTAGGATTCAAACTCTGTTATAGTGTATGCAGAGTGCAGTCTTCAATCCTGGGAGTCAAGAGCCTGCTGATTGTCCGGATTGGCGCTCGACAGTCCGTTCATCACATTTCCGAGAGAGGCAGAATGGTCATGCCTTTCAGTGGGGGAACGCCGCGGAGGAGCGAGGAGGAAACTGCTTTAGATTTGGGAGAGGTGCAGGTAAGTCGAACCAACCGAGGAGTATTGCATTCTGCATGCACATCGTATAGGTAACTTTTCGACGTGACTGGACGCGCAGACAGAGACCCGTTGATGTTAATGACGCCGCGACCCGCTGACAGGCCGAACAGGAAAAGTTCGATGAACGATGTGCCTCTCATCGAGTTGAGGAACATCGGCAAGACCTATGGCAGCCATACGGTTCTGCGTGAGGTGAACCTGCAGATAGGCCAGAACGAGTTCCTCGTGGTTGTCGGACCGAGCGGCTCCGGTAAAACCACCATCCTTCGTATGATAGGGGGCTTCGTCGAACCCAGCAGTGGTGACATCCTGCTGAATGGGTCACGCATCAATGGCATTCCGGTCAACCGCAGACCGTTCAACACCGTTTTCCAGGACTATGCGCTTTTCCCGCACATGACCGTTGACGCGAATGTCGGCTACGGTCTTCGTGTCAAAGGCATGGCAGCCGATGAGGCCAAAAAGCTGGTCGCGCAGACACTCGATCTGGTCGGGCTTGGCCATCTTGGCAAGCGATATCCCGCGCAAATGTCGGGCGGACAACGCCAACGCGTGGCACTTGCCCGCGCCCTCATTTGCAAACCACGACTGGTTTTGCTCGACGAGCCGCTTGCAGCCCTGGATGCCGGCCTTCGCCATCAGATGCAGACGTTTCTGAAGTCGATACAACGAGAAATCCAGACTTCGTTCCTGTTCATCACGCATGACCAGGAGGAGGCCATCGGCCTTGCCGACCGGATTTGCATCATGGATCACGGCGAGATCGTCCAGGTAGGACAGCCGGGTGAGGTATATTATCGCCCGAGAAATCCTTATGTGGCGGATTTCTTTGGCGACAACAATCTGATCGATGCCCATGTGACAGCGGTTGGACTCGACGGCCTGACCGTGCAGACACCTTTCGGCTCAGCTCTAGCCACGCGGGATCGTGAAACGCAGTTCAACGTCGGTGCCCCCGTCATCATTGCTGTGCGGCCCGAAAACGTAGCTCTCGCGCCGGCCGAGGGTTCCGAGCCGATTGCAATCGTCAGATCGGTTTCCTTTGTTGGACCGCTATCCGTTATCGAAGTCGAGTCCGCAAAATCACCTGGTGCGGTCATCCACATCAAACAGTTGAGCAGCCAACTGGCTACATCACTGGAACCCGGCGCTGGCGTGTCCGTCTCGTGGAAGAGGGAAGAGACGTGGGTCATCCGCAAGTGAATGCCACGAGGACCTCGCAACTGGGCTTTTCAAGCGAGATTTTCCTCATCAAAGGTCTGATTGCTGCCGCCTATGTACTGCCGATAATTTTGATACTCGGGCCGTTCTGCATCTTTTTTGTCATTAGTTTCGGACGTGTCGAAGCCTCGACAGTTGTGCTCGATTTCAATCTCTCAAGCTACATCAGGATATTCGCTGACTCGACGGTGCGCATGGTCATCGGCCGGACCCTTGTGATTGGTGTCGCGACCGCCGTTATATGCACGTTGTTCGGCTACCCTGCAGCTTATCTGATAAAAATCCTGAGCCCGAAGCGGCGTCCATTGCTTATGGTGGCGTTCGCGGCGCCGCTTCTCATGAGCTATGTCATAAAGATCTATACGATCAGGAACCTGCTGGGCACCAACGGCGTCATCAACCACTTCCTGGTCGCTTCCGGCATTGTCTCTCAGCCTCTCGAATTCTTTACGTTGAGCTACTATGGCGTGTTTCTCACACTTACCTCAGTGCTGCTGCCGTTCGCGGTCTTTCCGATTTTCCTGTCCTTGGATCGGATCCCGAAGAGCCTCGTCGAAGCGGCGGCTGACCTCGGCGCCAGTCGTACAAGAATCTTTTGGACGGTAATCTTTCCGCTGAGTCTGTCGGGAGTGGCGGTTTCGCTGACCTTCACCTTTGTGCTTGCGATCGGCGATTTCATCACACCGGAACTGGTGGGCGGCCCAAACGGATTTACCCTCGGACGCATTATTTTCAGCCAGTTCGGTCTCGGCTTCAACTGGCCTTTCGGAGCGGCGCTTTCGACTTTGATGATGCTGATCGTAACGATTGCGCTCGCCTTGGCCACTAGGATCCGCCCGCCCGGAAAGGTCACGTTTTGAAGCCTGCACCTGCCACCATCATCTTCCTCGGCCTGGTCACTGGTCTCATCCTGACCATGTTGTTCCTCCCGATTTTGATGGCTATCGCAACGGCCTTCATCCCTATCCGCGGCGGCGTATTCCAATGGGACCAGGCTTCGATAGAGGCGTTCAGAAGCATCAACAGTGAGATTCTCGATGCGCTTAGGCTTACGTTGGTCGTTGGGATTGTGGCTTCAACCATCGCCCTGGCCATAAGCACCGGTCTTGCGCTTTACTGTGCTCCCTCGACGGGCTTTGGCAGAAAGTTCATTGAATTCCTGATCTTCCTGCCCTTCGTGATGCCGCCGATCATCACCGGGCTTTCTCTTCTCATATTCTTCCGTGAGACAGACGTGCCGAGATCTCTCCTGACGGTGTTGACTGGTCACGTCGTAATCTTGCTTGCGATTGCATACCGGACGATTGTGACTCGGCTGCGTGAGATGGGCGCTTCGCTGGTCGAGGCTTCGCTCGATCTCGGGGCCAGCCGGCTTCAGACCTTCTGGTGGGTCGTTCTGCCCAATCTCAAGCCTGCTCTGTTGGCTTCGTTTGTTTTGTGCTTCGCGCTGTCTTTCGACGAAACGATCGTCACTTTGCTGCTGACGGGCGGCCAAAACACGTTCCCAGTTCGGTTGTGGGGGATGATGCGTCTTGGGTTTTCGCCCTCGATAAGCGCCTTGGTCGTCTACATTTTGGCGGTCAGTACGATCTTGGCCTATTTTCTCATCAGGCTCTTTGCTCCGGCAGCCTCGAGGGCGCCTGCCTAGAGGACTCTATTCGCCGCGCTGTGGTATCCAGGGACCCAGTCACGTCGACACGGCCGCGCGAGTTAAGGTCACGCGCCAAAGCTTTGGAATATAGCGCGCCATCGCGCTTCAATTGCTCGCTGGACAGGACCTGCAAACCGCCCCGGCGTGCGGCATCAAATGGAGTGGGACCGCGATCGCTGTCACATTCCAAGCCGTCCAGAGCCTTGCTGGTACCGAATGGCGGCAAACAGTTGCCGGTACGGACACGACCTGTTTTGGCCTAGGCGTTATGGACAAGCTCATTCAGCGCCAAGCGATGCAGCGCAGGCGTGGCCGAGGCCAGGACCGGCCCTCCCTCTTCGGCGCGGCCACCGTCGATGCGGGTGACGACTCCGCCTGCCTTCTCAATGATCGGGATAAGGGCGACAATGTCGTAGGGCTGCAAAGACGGCTCAAGCGACAGATCGATCCGACCCGCCGCCAGCATGGCGAAGGCGTAGCATTCGCCGCCATACCGGGTCATCTTTACCGCGCTGTTTAGGCGTTCGAAACCAGCCTTGAGATCGCCATGAAAGTGCTCGGGCGAATTGGTGTGGAGAATGGCGTTTGACAGATCGTCGATGTCGCGCGTCTTGAGCGCCTTGCGCTCGCCGGCGCGCTGGCGCCATGCGCCCGTTGCGTCCGCCCAGAACCGTTCGCCGATATAGGGCTGGCTGAGCATCCCCATCTCGGCGTGGCCGCGATTGGTTAGACCGATAAGCGTCCCCCAGACCGGGATGCCGCAGATGAAAGGACGCGTTCCGTCAACGGGATCGAGCACCCATCGCCAGTCGCTGCCGCCGCCCGTCTCACCGAATTCCTCGCCGAGTACCGCGTGGTCCGGAAACTCTTTGACTATGGCGGCGCGCAACGCGATCTCGGCCTCGCGATCTGCCTCTGTTACCGGATCGAACCTGTAACCGGCCTTCACCTTCGTCTCTACGGCGAGGTCGACCAGATAGCGGGGCAGGGTCTCGGCATCCGCCAAATCAGCCAGATGGTGCAGGAAGGACGAGTCCGGGAGCTTTGACATGGGTTCCATCTCCAACTAGTCGATGCGGCCGCCACCTGGGTCAATCGCCGGATCGAGTTCCAACTTTGAAGCGCGCCGTCTTGCCTGTGTAGAACAGGCGCCCGGCAATTGCATCCAGCACAGGCTGGCGGGTTTAGACCGGTCGGTCCTCAGACCGCCTGCATGGACCGATCAGAATCCGCAGCCAGCAGACGCACTGCGCTCGCCGCACGGGCAACGACGTCTCGTTCGAGTTTGCCGGCGCGGACACTGGCGATGATACTGCGCGCCACCTCATCAACCTGCGGTCCGCCCGCCAACAGGAGTAGGTCGACGCCGGCTTTGAGCGACGCCACCGCGGCTTCCGGAACCGTGCGGCCGCGCAACGTCCCGGGGAGATCGAGATCGTCAGAGACGATCAGGCCCTGGAATCTGTGAGCGCCGCGAAGCATCGCGACCACCTTTGCGGATGTCGACGAAGGCTCGTCCGGATCGATCGCATCGACCGGTATGGGGCCTGTCATGATGGCACGTACACCTGCCGCAATGGCCGCGTCGAAGCACTTCAGATTGGGTTTGAGCTCGTCCAGCGAGGCAGTGATCGTCACAGTCGCACTGTCGTGCGGGTCTTCAGGCACATGGGGATGCCCGGGAAAGTGCTTTGCTGTTGCCGCAAGCCCTTGGCTTTGAACGCCTCTGATGAATGCGGACGCGGCGCGGCTGACGAAGTCGGCATCCACGGAAAAGGTTCTGTCACGCAGCCACGGGTTGCTTCCGGTCACCAGGTCGACGACGGGCGCCAGGAAAAAGTTGATGCCACAGGACTTGGCCGCGCGAGCGGCCTCAATTCCAAAATGCTCGATCTCCGTCTCCTTCATCTCCAGAACTTCGCGCGGATGAGGAAGTTGGGGTCCGAGGGCATGGAGGCGGTGCACCCCTCCCAGTTCGTAATCGATTGCGATCAGCACGTCGCCTGCGAGAGCCCGCGCGCGGTCGTGGTAGTCCATGAGAAGCTGCGGTGTTTCCGATTGCTGCCTGGCCGCCGACATGCGACGCGCCACATATTCCTCGCGTGTAGATCCGAGAAGGGAAGCGACGCCGCCGGCATTGAAGAAAGACGTCGACGCCTCAGTGAACTCAACCTTGTCAAAAGCGGGCAGCAGTACAGCATAGGCGTCGCGGGAGAGGTCGTCCATTTTGGTCAGTCCTGATTTGTTTTGGCTCTAAAAGCGACTGGTTCGATGCAAAAACCGCGCAGCCCGGGAGGAATGAGGCGGAGATGGGGGGCATGTGCGGTCAGCGTGCCAACCGGAACCCAATCATTGACCCTTGTCTGCTTTACGAACTTGGGAATGGAACCCAGGATTTCGACGCTGAAGACGTGACGCTGATCTCAGAAAGCAGAACGCCCCTCAACCCTTCGTAGATGTCGGGAACCGGCACCTGCAGAGCTTCTCGCCAGTTAGGGCCTGCCTCGAGCGCCGTGGCGTAGTCGCTGTACAACACAGCGAGCGCCTCGAGATAGCCTTCGGGAGAGCCGGCCGGCAGGCTGGTCGCCATTTTCGCGTCGGCCGACACGTCGCCGTTTCCGCGACGATAGGTGAGGTCGCCCTGGCCAAGACGGAAGACACTGAGCGTTTCCGGTGCCTCCTGCCGCCATTCCATGGTGGCTTTGGAGCCGACGATCTTGAAGCGCAGGCCGTTGCGATGGCCAGGAGCGGCAAAGGAGGACCACAAGACGCCGTTGGCGTTGCCCTCGAATTCCAGCTGGATCAAGTCAGTGTCGTCCAACCCGAAAGAGTCGACAGTTCGCATCAGATTGGCGCTGAGTGCTGTGCATCGGAGCCCGGACACAAACTCGACGATATTGAAAGCGTGAGTGCCGATATCCCCCAGCGCGCCCGTCGGTCCCGCCTTTGCCGGGTCGCCGCGCCATATCCCGCCCTTGCCCAATTTCGACGGGTCGTTGACCAGCCATTCGAGCAGATACTCCACGTGCATGAAGCGAACCTGCCCGATCTCGCCCGCGCGGATACGAGCGCGGGCGTCTCGGACCATGGGATAGCCTGTATAGGTGTATGTCACGGCAAAGAACGTGTCGTTTGCCGCCGCTATCCGCTGAAGCTCGCGCGCCTGCTCCGACGAATGGACCAATGGCTTTTCGCAGATGACGGGAATACCCGCTTCGAGGAACGCCTTGCACGGTTCGAAATGCAGATGGTTGGGCGTGACGATGATCGCGACTTCGATCGCATCGTCGCGCGCTGCTTCCAAGGCCGCCATGTCATGGAAACTGAGGTAGTTGCGGTCCGCAGCTACACCAAGCGCCTCGCCCGCTTCAAGGCAAGTCTGCGGGTCGGACGAAAAGGCGCCAGCTACCAGGTCGAAACGATTGGTGAGCCGCATGGCAGTTCGGTGGCGGCTTGCAAAGAATGAACCACGACCGCCTCCCACCATTCCGGCGCGAAGACGACGTTTGCGGGGGATGTCATTCGTTAGAAGGCTCATAGGTGGTCCCGGTCGGAGACGGATGTTGTACTCGTCCTATTCGACAGCGGCTGTGCTGAAGAACGGTCCAGAATACCTTCCACTTGCCCAGATCGAGCGACAAGTTCGCAGGGCTTCAATCTGTGACGCACAGTGACGCGATGCACCTTAATCGCTGTCCATCGGAACACCCAGTCCAGGCTCCAGTTGAGCGCCGCTCGGGCGCGATGATATGTGCACCTCGTAAGCGGTCACGGCAGCCTGGGTTGGTCTGGTGGATAGGATATCTCGGAGGCCTCCACGACCAGCTTTCCCTCATTTCCGACATCGAAAATGAACGTCCAAATGCGTCAGGAATGATGACTGTGCGAAATTGCGTCGGTGAGCGGCAGGTGAGACTTATCGACCATATGAACGACGAACAGCGCCCTGGCTGGACTGGCGGTGCCGGCTCATGATGACATTGTCGCCAGGCTCTCTTGAGAGTTATATCCGCTAGCCATGAGGACGGAAATAGAAGCTGCCCATGATCTGCTTGGGAGGTTTGGGTGATGATTTCGGAAGAGCGCCAGGCGATCATACGCGATAGATTGGCGAAACAAGGCAAGGTTCTGGCCAACGCGTTGGCCCTCGAATTCCGTGTGTCGGAAGACACCGTGCGCCGCGATCTTCGCGATCTTGCCAAGGCCGGGTTTTGTCGCAGGGTCTACGGCGGAGCGCTGGCCAGATCATCGGCGGCCGGCACGGGAGGCGGGCGGTTGAAAATCTCCGCCACCGATCTCGCGGCGCTGGCTGCTGCCGCAACCAATCTCGTGCAGCCAGGCGCAGTGATCCTGATGGATCAAGCAGCCCTAAGCGTTGCATGCGCTGCCGCTCTGCCCCGTGACATGGACTTGACGGTTGTGACGAACGCTCCGGCTGTCGCGACGGCATTGGCAGGGCATCGCCAAGCGCGCGTGGTTCTGTTGGGCGGCCTGTACGACCGAGACAAAGGATGCTCTTTTGGGCCCGTCTGCCTTTCGCAGTTGGAGCAGTTCCATGCCGATCTCTTCTTTGCCACCGATTGTGCCATAGATGCTTCCGTCGGCTTGACCGCATTCGACCTTGCCGAGGCTGAAATCAAAAGAATGATGTGCAGGCGAAGCGCCGCTCGGGTGGTTTTTGCTGCCGCCGATGGGATGTCGAGAGTAGCGCCTTTTCAAGTTTCGGGACCTGGAACCATCGACCATTTGGTGGTCGGGGCCCAGTTGCCTGCCGAGACCGTCGAATTGTTTGGCAAGCAGGGCACGGTGATCCACCGCGCATAAGCGGTCAAATCGAAGCCTTGGCGATCGACGACTTAAGGACCTTAAACAAGATTCTGCATGAGGGTTTTGAGATCGCGAGCGACGTCGTAGCTGTTCATCTGATGCTGCTTGTTGCAGAACAACTCGCAGCTCCACCAGTCGTCGTAGCCGGTAGACTTCACGGCAGACACCCAATCTTTGAGGTTTAGGGCGCCTTTGCCTGTTTCCACGTCGCGCAACACTGGCTCGTTTGGTACTCCGCCTGCAAACGGCAGCGAGTCGCAGATATGCACGCCGTAAATCAAATCCTTGTCCAATCGCGAGATTTGCTCGGGGCCGTCGCCTGAGGTGTAACAGTGCCAGAAGTCGACGACGAGGCGTATGTTGTCGCGCGCTGCTTTCCTGATGGTGCGAAGCTGCCTTTCCAGCGTGTTGAGCGGCGTCCAGGACAGCGCTTCATGATAGATAACCAGATTGCGCTGGGCGGCAATGTCGGCGACTGCGGCCAATCCAGACGCCGTGATGTCGATCTGCTCCTCTATAGGCAGGCCAACCACGCCCCGGTAGAGATCGGGTCGCCGGATAACGCTGCTGGGATCGAGAGCCTCGAGACTGATTGGACCCGTAATGACCTGAATGCCCTTTGATCCAACCGCCGAGGCAAGGTCCGTCAAAGCTTCCGCGTCTTTCAGCAAGTCCTTTCGCGCGTCGCCGTGGCGTTCCACGTCGAGGAGAAATCCAATTCCTGGAATGAAAGTGTCGCCGACAAGTCGCCGCAATTCCTGGGGACTGAAACCTGCGTCCAGGAAAGCACGGATCTTGGCGCCAGAGGCTTCCAGCCCATCGAAACCGATCTGCTGGGCGATATCGAGGTCAAGCGCCAGCGTGCCGTATCGCGCCACGAGTGCATGCAGGACAATCTGGTTGCGCTTGGACATGGCCTCGTCCGTCATAAGTGGTTGACATTGCCAGCAAGCAAGCCATACGCCTTGTTGAGGCGGAATTGCGCGGCAGTGCGAATTCTTGCGCGATATGCAGCACTTATCGCGTTATATCGCGTCGAAGATCTCCTGGAACCCGGACAGGTGTTGCGCTTGGCAGAAGCCAGTCCCGGCATATTTCGCTCGCCGGCGGCTGGAAGCGGTCAACCCCTACTGTCGCAAATCTTCTCTGCTAGCGCGTCACATTGCTTCGAATAAACCTACCCTGCGAACTTGTCGCTGGGCCTTCCATGGCTGCTTAATAAGAGCATGGACGAGGAGCATATCTCGCAACCGCCTCGTCAGCCAAAAAGATAAGAGGGTCGAACAATGAAACTGACCGGTGGGCAGATCGTCGCAAGAGCGCTCAAGGAATATGGCGTCGAATATGTGGCTGGCGTGCCTGGACATGGCATCTGGGCACTGTTCGATGCTTTTCTAGAGGAAGGCTCGCAACTGCCCTTTATCCAGGTCATGCATGAACAGAGCGCCGTTCACATGGCGGACGGCTATTTCCGCGCCAGCGGCAAGCCCATGGCATGTTCGACGTCGGTCGGACCCGGCGCTACCAATACGATCATAGGGCTTGCCACAGCCTATTGCGACTCGACTTCCTTGTTCTATGTCTCGGGTTCGCCACAGACCTACATGCATGGTCACGGCACGATGCAGGAGATAGAGCGCCAGCAGGACAACGCCTTTGCGCGCATCACTGAGCAGGTAACCAAGCGCGCCTGGCAGGCGCAGTCCGTCCAGGTTCTGCCGACCATCATGCATCGCGCCTTCAACGAGATGCTGACCGGCCGTCCGGGTCCCGTGCATGTCGAAGTGCCGATGGACGTGCAGGTCGAAGCGGCGGATGTGAGCATCCATCCGCTGGACAAGCGTCTGCCGATCGGTGTGGCCTACCCGGATCCGAGCGCGATCGAGGCGGCCGTAAAGCTTCTGTTGAACGCCGAACGGCCGGTCATCGTCGCCGGTGGCGGCGCCATCACAGCCAACGCTTCGAACGAATTGACGCGGTTGGCCGAGCGTCTCGGCGCGGCGGTTTCGATCACCTGGAACGGCAAGGGCGCCATCTCGGAAGATCATGAGCTCTTCGTCGGCGCGGTCGGTCAGACCGGCACGACATGCGGCAACAAGATCACCGCGTCCGCCGACGTCGTAATCTCGGTAGGCTGCCGCTTCACGGATTGGTCGGCCTCGTCCTACGCCAAGGGCGTTTCGTTCTCGATTCCCCCGGGCAAGCTGATCCACATCGATCTGGACCCGCGCGAGATCGGCAAAACCTATCCGACCGAGGTTGGCATCGTTGCCGACGCAAAGGTGGCGTTGGAGGCAATCCTGGCCTTGCTGTCCGAGGCCGATGCCAAGAAGGCCCTGGCGAAGCGCGAGAAATTCCTGGCCGACGTCCAGAAGGCGAAGGCTGACTGGGTCGCCCTGGTGTCGCCGCGCGAGAACAGCCGCGAAACGCCTTTCACGTCGCAGCGCCCGCTGGTTGCTCTGCGCAAGGTCCTGGACCGCAATGGTATCGTGGTTGTCGGTTCGGGTAACACCCAGGGTTCGGTGAAGCAAAGCTTCCCGGTCTACGAGCCGCGCACCCATCTGACCTCCGGCTCCTATTCGCCGATGGGATGGGCGGTCCCGGCCGCGTTGGGTGCCAAGCTTGCATGCCCGGATCGTCAGGTCGTGGCGATCGTTGGCGACGGCGACTTTATGATGTCGCTGCCCGAAATGGGCACTGCCGTGATGAACGGCATCAATGTGGTGTTCCTCGTGTTGAACAACTCGGGCTACATGTCGATCCGCGGTGGCCAGCGCAAGTTCATGGGTCGCCACATCGCTTCCGAATTTACCCATCACTCCGGCAACGGCCAGCCTTACTCTGCCGACATCACGGCCTCCGCCCGCGCATTCGGGCTCGAGGCCTGGAAAGTCGAGAAGGATGAAGACCTCGAAAGCAGCTTGAAGGCAGCCTTGGAATGCGGTGGCCCGGCTCTTGTCGAGGTCATTGTCTCGCGCGACGCGGCAGGACCGTTCGCGACCGGCTGGTGGGATTTCCCGTCGCCGGCCTACTATGAAAAGGAACAGGCCGGATACGCCGAGATGCGCGCACGCGAGCAGCACCTCTAGCAGGATCGACGCGAGGGCGGGCCGGCCCCGCCCTCGAATTTCGCCACCTATTTCGTTGAGGATGCGGCGCCTACGCGCTCGCGAACGAAGAGTTATTGTCATGATACGCAGCGTCAAGTCCGCCCGAGGCAATGTCGCAGACGATGGTCAGCCGGCAATCACCGCGACGGTTCAGGCTTTACTGGCCCAGGTCGAGAAGGGCGGCGACAAGGCGGTGCGTGAATTGTCCGTCCGCTTCGACAAGTTCGACAGGGATGACTATCGCCTGACCAAAGCCGAGATCGACGGATGCATCAACGCGTTGACCAAGCGCGAACGCGAGGATCTCGATTTCGCGCAGGACCAGGTGCGCAGGTTCGCCGAAGCCCAGCGTGCGACCCTTCTTGATCTGGAGATCGAAACGCTGCCGGGGGTGGTTCTGGGCCACAAGAACGTCCCGATCCAGAATGTCGGATGCTATGTTCCGGGCGGCAAATATCCGCTGCTCGCGTCCGCCCACATGACCGTCTTGACTGCCCGAGTGGCTGGCTGTGAGCGCGTCATAACTTGCGCCCCTCCGTTTCAGGGCAAGATCGCCGACAAGATTGTCGCCGCACAGGCCCTCGCCGGTGCCGACGAAATCTACTGCCTAGGCGGCGTCCAGGCGATCGCCGCAATGGCCTACGGCACCGAGACGATCGCACCCGTCGATATCCTTGCCGGCCCGGGCAATGCCTACGTCGCAGAAGCCAAACGGCTGCTGTTCGGCAAGGTCGGCATCGACCTCTTCGCCGGTCCGACCGAGACGCTGGTGATTGCCGACGACAGTGTCGACGGTGAGATCGTGGCCACGGATCTGCTTGGCCAGGCCGAGCATGGCATCAACTCTCCCGCTTTGCTGATTACCAACTCGGAGAAACTTGCTCGAGACACGCTGGATGAAATCGAGCGTCTGCTCAAAATCCTGCCGACCGCGGCTGTGGCAGCCAAGGCCTGGGAGGATTTCGGCGAGATCATTTTGTGCGATACGATCGACGAAATGGTGGCCGAGGCCGATCGCATCGCCTCGGAGCATGTCCAGGTCATGACGCGTGATCCGGACTACTTCCTTGAGAAGATGAAGAACTACGGCGCGCTGTTTCTCGGTGCCCGCACCAACGTGTCGTTTGGCGACAAGGTCATCGGCACCAACCATACACTGCCGACCAACAAGGCCGCCCGCTACACCGGCGGGCTCTGGGTCGGAAAGTTCCTAAAGACCTGCACCTATCAGCGCATCCTGACCGACGAGGCCTCGGCCCTCATCGGAGAGTACGGCTCGCGTCTGTGCCTGATGGAAGGGTTCGCCGGACACGCCGAACAAGCCAACATCCGGGTGCGCCGCTACGGCAGAAAGAACGTCGGCTATGCCATGCCGGCCGATCCAAGCTGACTCCAACCCGCCCGATAACAGCGAAAATGCGACCGGGCATTTTAACCTCAAAAGGGGAATGACGATGACCAAACTCAAGAGAATGCTGCTCGCCGCCGCGCTTGGACTGCCCTTTGCAGGCCAGGCAATGGCACAAACCAAAATCGAAGGCCTGCATGTCTGGACCTCGGCGAGCGAGGTCGGAGCGCTGAAGGTGATTACCGACAAGCTCAAGACCATGGGCTTCGAGTGGCAGGATAGCGCGGTTGGTGGCGCCAATGGCGCCAATGCCCAGCAGGCGCTGCGCACTCGTGTCGCCGCCGGCAATCCTCCTGCGGTGATGCAGTTCCTCGGCTTCGAAGGCCTGGGCTGGGCCAAGGAAGGCGTGCTGCGTTCGCTGAATGACCTGTATGCCAAGAACGGCTGGAAAGCCGCCCTTCCGCCGGTCATGCTGCAATTCCTGCAGCAGGACGACACCTTCTTCTCGACCCCGATCAACATGCATCGCCAGAACTGGGTCTGGGCGAACAAGGCCGTCTTCGACAAGGCCGGGATCGCCATTCCCACAAGCTGGGACGAGCTGATCGCGAGTGCGGAAAAGCTGAAGGCGATTGGTGTTACGCCGATCGCGATGAGCGACGAGAGCTGGCAGATCGAAGAGCTGTTCGAATCCATGCTCATCGACGTGAACGGCCCGGATTTCTACAAGAAAGCCGCCATCGATCTGGATGAAACCGCGCTGTCCAGCCCGGAAATGATCAAGACGTTTGAACTGCTGGGCAAGGTGCGTGGATTGCATGACGCCGGCTTCACCGGCCGTGACTGGGCGGCTGCGACCAACCTCGTCGCCAACGGCCAGGCGGGCATGCAGATCATGGGCGACTGGGCGAAGGGTGAATTCCTTGCCAAGGGGATGAAGCCGGGCGTCGATTTCCTGTGCTTCCCGACGCCGACCGCCACGCCGAACTACAAGTTCGTGTTCGATACATTCGGCGGCTTCAAGATCAAGAATGCCGATATCGAAAAAGGGCAGGATGCCGTCGCGGAAGCGATCATGGACCCAGAAGTGCAGAAGAAGTTCAATCTGATCAAGGGCTCGATCCCGGCTCGTCTGGATGTGGCGATGGACGATTTTGACGACTGCGCCAAGCGCAGCTTTTCGGACCGCGTCGCTGCCATCAAGAACAACGCCATCTACGGATCGCTCACCGACGGCTTTGCTGTCGAGCCGCGTTTCTCCGGCGTGTTCCAGGACGTCGTCGGCAAGTTCTTCGTCACCGATATGAGCGCCGAAGACGCGGTCAAATCCCTGGTCGACGGGATCAACAACGCACGCTGAGGCGTGCGTTCGCTGCCGGGGCAATGCCTCCCATGAGGTCCCGGCAGCGCCTTTCTCGCAGCTCCATTGACCCAACCTGAGGGCAAGCCGATGAGCAGATCCACCCCTTTATCGAACCGTATCGAGAATTGGTTGCCACGGCTGGTGCTGGCGCCCAGCCTTTTGGTTGTGCTGGTTGCGGTCTACCTGTTCATCTGCTGGACGGGTTGGATTTCGCTCTCGTCTTCCATGATCGTACCGAAATACGATTTCGTCGGCCTGAACCAGTATGTCCGTCTGTGGTCGACGCCGCGCTGGCACACGGCGGTCTTCAATCTGTTCGTCTTTTCAACACTGTTCCTGGCACTGACCACCGGCCTCGGACTGTTGATGGCAATCCTTCTCGATCAGAAGATCCGCGTTGAAGGCACATTGCGGGCGATTTTTCTCTACCCGATGGCGTTGTCCTTCATCGTCACCGGCACCGCCTGGAAGTGGATTCTCAACCCCGCTCTGGGCGTGCAGAAAGTCGTCAATGATCTGGGCTGGACCAGCTTCGTGTTCGACTGGATCGCACAGCCGACTTTCGCGATCTATTGCGTGGTGATTGCCGCCGTCTGGCAATCGACCGGCTTCGCCATGGCGATCTTCCTGGCCGGACTGCGCGGCATCGACAATTCGGTCATCAAGGCTGCACAGATCGAAGGCGCAAGCCTGCCGCGGATCTATCGGACAATCGTCGTGCCGATGCTGCGCCCCGCCTTCCTGAGCGTGATCGTTCTGCTCAGCTATATCGCAATCAAGAGCTTCGATCTCATTCTGGCGCTAACCAACACCGGCCCCGGCTCCGCGACCGAAATGCCTTCCACCTTCATGTACTCCGCCACCTTCCGGCGCGACCAGATGGGGGTTGGCGCAGCCAGTGCGATGATGATGCTGATGACGGTCGCCGCGATCATCGTTCCGTATCTCTATTCAGAGCTGAAGGAGTCCCGCGATGGCCAATAATGCCGCCTCCTTCCGTCGACAGCATCGTATCGGCCGCGCCGTCATCTACGGCAGTCTGTTCTTCATGGCTGCGTTCTACCTGATGCCGCTCTGGGTGATGATCACCACCTCGGTGAAACATCTTGATGAGATCTATGCCGGCTCCTTCATCGGCCTGCCGCAGCAAATTACCTTTGACGCCTGGCGCACCGCGTGGTCGGAGGCTTGCAACGGAACCGCCTGCAAGGGACTGAAGCCCTATTTCATCAACTCGCTGCTGCTGACGATCCCGGCCGTGATCATGTCGACCGGCATCGGCGCGATCAACGGCTATGTCATTACCAAATGGCGCTTCCCCGGCTCCAACGTGATTTTCGGGCTGCTGTTGTTCGGTTGCTTCCTGCCTTTTCAGGCCGTGATTCTTCCCATGGCACAAACTTTGGGAATCCTTGGTCTCGCCGGGTCTCTGCCAGGGCTCGTTCTGGTTCACACGGTCTACGGCATCGCGTTCACGACGCTCTTCTTTCGCAACTATTTCGTCAGCATTCCCGATGAACTGGTCAGGGCGGCGAAGATCGACGGTGCCGGCTTCATCCGGATCTTCGTGTCGATCATGCTGCCGGCGGCCCTGCCGATCATTGTCGTGTCCTGCATCTGGCAGTTCACCCAGATCTGGAACGACTACCTGTTCGGTGCCTCGTTCACCGCCGGCGAAAATGCCCCCATCACCGTAGCCCTCAACAACATCGTCAACGTCTCGATGGGACGCAAGGAATACAACGTCGACATGGCTGCCGCCATGATCGCCGCGCTGCCGACCCTTTTTGTCTACGTCGTCGCTGGACGATATTTCGTGCGCGGCCTTACCGCCGGCGCCGTGAAAGGCTGATCCTATGTCAACTCTCGAAATCGATCGTGCCCGCAAGCTCTATGGTGACCTCGAAGTCCTGAAGGAGGTGAGCATCTCCATCGGCACCGGCGACTTCCTCGTACTGCTCGGACCTTCGGGCTGCGGCAAGTCAACGCTGCTCAACATGATCGCTGGCCTGGAAGAGATATCCGGCGGAGAAATCCGCATCGCCGGCAAGGTGGTCAACGACCTCTCGCCGAAAGACAGGGATATCGCGATGGTGTTCCAGTCCTACGCGCTGTACCCCACGATGACGGTGCGCCAGAACATCGAGTTCGGCATGAAGATACGCGGAGTGTCGCAGGCCGAGCGCGACAAAGCCGTGAAGACCGCGGCCGATCTGCTGCAGATGACGCATCTTCTGGACAGGAAGCCGTCGCAACTTTCCGGCGGCCAGCGCCAGCGCGTGGCGATGGGGCGCGCGATCGTGCGCCAACCCAAGCTGTTCCTGTTCGACGAACCTCTCTCCAACTTGGATGCCAAGTTGCGCGTCGACATGCGCACGGAGATCAAGCGCCTCCACGCGCGCTTGGGAACCACCATCGTCTATGTCACCCACGACCAGATCGAGGCGATGACGCTCGCGACGCGCGTCGCGGTGATGAAGGACGGCGTGGTCCAGCACCTCGACGATCCGCAGTCGGTCTACGACCGGCCGGCGAACGTCTACGTGGCCAAGTTCGTTGGCTCGCCATCCATGAACATCATCCCGGCGAAGCTCGAGGTAACGGAGGGGCGCGCGGTCGCTATCATCGACATCCCTGGCGTGGCGTCGGCTCAGCTCGCCGGAATCCCAGTCTCTTCGCAAGCGGCCGCGAAATACGCCGGCCGCGGCATACTCGTCGGCATTCGGCCTGAACTGTTCAGCGTCGCCGGCGCGCAGTCCGCGCAGAAATTGTCAGTGAACATCGACGTTGTCGAGCCAACCGGACCCGACACGCTTGCGCTGTTCCAGGCAGGCGGCGTCGAGGTCACGGCGCGCGTGCCACCACGGGCCGTCTCAGCCCGCACGCCCGCGACCCTTGCAGTCGATACCGCCAAGATCGTGCTGTTCGATGCCGAGACCGAACAACGCATAGATTGAGGCGCCGACTTGGATCAGACAGCAGATATCGTCATCATCGGGTCAGGGATTGGGGGCGCGTCCCTGGCCTACAGCCTTGCCGATAGCGGCAGGCGTATCGTAATTCTGGAACGTGGCGAGCACCTTCGGGATACCCCCGAGGCGCGCGATGACAAAGCGATATTCCTCAAGGGTTTCTACCGTTCGACGGAAGAGTGGGTTGGCACCGACGGCGAGACCTTCCTGCCAGGCAATTATTACTATGTCGGCGGCAATTCCAAATTCTTTGGCGCGGTCTTGTACCGCTACAGACTGGAGGATTTCTCGCCTCGCCAACACATGGACGGTGCTTCGCCGGGGTGGCCGATCACCTATAACGAACTCGAGCCCTGGTACGAGCGGGCCGAGGCGATCTTCAAGGTGCGCGGCGATGCCTCGCAGGACCCGACCGAGCCGCCTCGTGCGAGCCCCTACCGCTTTCCCCCGGTTCAGGACGAGCCCGCGATCGCCGCTGTGCGCGCTCGCCTGAACAAGGCAGGCGTGCACCCCTCCAGTCTTCCTTTGGCTATCGACATCGATGAATGGCTTCGCCGCGCCAAGACCGGATGGGACGCGTTTCCCAATACCGGGTCCGGCAAGATCGATGCCGAGGCCGGCCCGCTGGCGGCGGCTCTCAGGCACGGCAACGTCAGTATCCTGACTGGCGCCAATGTCTTGCGTCTGGAGACTGATCCGGCCGGCCAGCAGGTGATTGCCGCGGTGTTTGTGAAGGATGGCGTTGAGCAACGCATAAGCGCAGGCGTGTTTGCCGTTGCGGCCGGAGCGGTCCAAACCGCGGCGCTGCTCTTGCGGTCCGCCAATGCCGCCCACCCGCGCGGGCTGGCCAATGGGTCCGACCAACTCGGCCGCAATTTCATGAACCACAACACCACCGCCATGCTGGCGATCGATCCGCTATCCGCCAACACATCGGTTTACCAGAAGACGCTTGCGTTCAACGACTTCTACAATGCCGACCCGGAGACCGGATTTCCGCTTGGAAACGTCCAGTTACTTGGACACATTACGGGAAATATCCTGAAGGCCAACGCACCATTGCTGCCGCGCTGGGTGGCCGGGCTGATAGCCCGCAATTGCTATGGCTGGTTCCTGACCAGCGAGGACCTGCCCAATCCCGACAGCCGCGTCACGGTCAGCGATGGCCGCATCGTCATGCATTGGGTGCGCAGCAACATGCAGGCGCACGAGACCCTTATCCGCAAGACGCGTCACGTCATGCGCAAGGCCGGCTTCCCCATCGTGCTCACCCGAACCTTCGGCAGGAAGACGACGTCGCACCAGTGCGGCACCGCCAGACTTGGAAACGATCCGCAGACGTCGGTCGTGTCGACAGATTGCCGTTCGCACGAAATCTCAAACCTCTACGTGACCGACGCTTCGGTACTTCCCACATCAGCGGCCGTTAACCCCGCACTGACCGTCGCTGCCCTCGCCATCAAGGCTGGCGCCGCCATCAGGCAAGGGTGACGGTGTCATCTCCCGCGGCAGAGAGGACGCCGCTGAAGGCGAGTCCTGTGGTGGGACGCCGAGAACCTGCGCGTCGTAGCCCGCAGAGGCTCGGGTCGGAGACTTTCGGCGGCCCCGTCAGGCCGATCGGGTCCAGAGGCGAGCGATGGGGCGGTGCGTGGCGCCGAACCCTGTCCTGAGAGAGGAAGCAACCATGTTTGTCGAACGCATCGAATCCGACCTGATTGGACCGCTCGCTATCCCTGGCAATGTGCTCTACGGGGTGCACACCCGACGAGCGGAGCAGAACTTCGACGTATCGGGGCTGCGCCTGAGGGATTTCCCCGAGCTCATCCAGTCGATGGCCATGGTGAAAAAGGCCGCCGGCCAGGCGAACATGGAACTCGGACTGCTCTCGCCCGAAAAGACACAGGCCATCTCATATGCCTGTGACGAGCTCATCGGGCTTCGGGCGATCGAAGAGAATTTTCCCGTCGACATGATGCAGGGCGGTGCCGGCACGTCCACCAACATGAACGTCAATGAGGTTGTAACGAACCTAGCCTTGCTCAAGCTCGGCGCAGCCGTTGGCGACTATACGAGACTGCACCCCAATGACGACGTGAACCTCTCCCAGTCGACCAACGATGTGTATCCGACCGCAATCCGGCTGACGGTGTTGCGAGCCTGCGAGGGGCTGGTATCCGCACAGGTCGGCTTGCGTGAGGCCTTCCGCGCGAAAGCGCTGCAGCACGCAAATGCCCTGAAGGTCGGCAGAACTCAGCTTCAAGATGCCGTTCCGATGACAGTCGGGCAGGAGTTCGGGGCCTTTGCCGAACTCATCGACGAGGACATCATCCAGCTTCAATCGGCATCGAGATTGTTGCTGGAAATCAACCTCGGCGGCTCGGCGATCGGCACGTCGATCAACGTGCCCCGCGAGTTCCCCGGCATCGTTTGCCGTCATCTGTCGCAGATATCCGGGATCCAGCTTATCGCCGCGCGCAACTTTATCGAGGCGACATCCGACACCGGCGGTTTTGTGTCTTTTTCAGGTATGCTGAAGCGCATTGCGGTCAAGCTGACCAAGATCTGCAACGATCTGCGCCTCCTGAGCAGCGGACCGCTCGGCGGCCTCGGGGAGATTCGCCTGCCGCCGGTACAGGCCGGCTCTTCCATCATGCCGGGCAAGATTAACCCTGTCATTCCGGAGATGATGAATCAGCTCAGTTTCCAGGTCATTGGGAATGATCTTGCCGTAACGCTCGCCGCAAGCGCCGGGCAGCTTCAGTTGAATGCGATGGAGCCGGTGATCGTCTTGAACATCCTGCAGTCCATGCGGCTGTTGACGAGAGGAATGCGGATTTTCAAAGAGCGCTGCGTCGACGGGATCGAAGTCGACGAGGATCGCTGCAAAGCCCTGCTGGACCAATCCCTTGCCTTGGCCACGCCGTTGGCGAAACTCATCGGCTACAGCAAGGCTGCGGAACTGTCGAAGCGCGCCTTGGCAGGCAAGAGAAATTTGCGCCAGGTCGTTGAAGACGAGGGTGTTCTGCTCCCCGAACAGATCGAGCAGATCTTCGGCAACAGTGCTGAGTTCGCGGGTCTCTCGAACGCCTCGGCTTGAAGGCGCAACGGCTGGTCCGGCGCCGTAGCCAATAGGGCGGCTAAAGGCTGACATCCTGCACGCCGCTTGGCGTACAGCAGATCGCGGAACTTCGTTCGGTTGTTGCTCACCGTTTTGGTGAGTGATATCGTTGTTCAGCAGGTGTAAAATACGAGTCGCTGCACCACTGTCGAGGTGCCCCGTCCCGGGCATTGGAGCAGCGGACCGCGTCACCACTGAATATCTCTGATTGAGCGCTTGCTAGCGTAGGCTCTGGCCGATTTTGCCAGCCTCTGCCCATGCGCTCATTTGGAGTTGGCGAGTTGACAGAACCATCACAGAACCTGGCCGAGAGAGTCCGTTTCGACGCTGTTGATCGGACAATGGCGATACTGCGCGTCCTGGAGAAGGCGGAAGGGCCACTGTCTTTATCCGCGATCGCCAGGGAGGTTGACCTCGGTAAACCAACGACGTTGCGATATCTCGCAAGCCTGGTCGGCCATGGGGTCATCGAGCGTGTGGACGGGAACGGCTACACGTTGGGTATCGATCTTTTTATGTTGGGGCAAAAGGCTTTGCACCGCCGTGACATTCGCGCCGTTGCTCGCCCTTATCTGCAGAAATTGTATGAACACTTCAATGAAACCATCAACCTGGCACTACTTGTTCGCCAGGAAGTCGTGGTCGTGGACAGCATCGAGACAACACAGATGCTGAGGCAGGGCGGAGCGGTTGGTTCGGTCAACCCCTGGCATGCATCGTCCCTGTCCAAAAGCATATTGGCATGGCTCGATCGCGACGAAGCCAACAGGTTGCTGCAGCGATGCAGTTTTGACCGTTTTACGCCGCGGACATTGACCAGTGCAGCCAAGGTTTTGGCCGAATTGCCCGAGATCGTCGAACTGGGTTACGCCGTGGACAATGAAGAGGCAACGATCGGCAGCAGATGTGTCGGGGCAGCCATATTCGATGCCTCCGGTCGCCCGATTGGAGCAATCAGCATCTCCGGTCCGACGACCCGCGTTGTCGACGATGCGATTCCGTCCGTGGGGGCTTATCTGGTCGAGGCTACTGCGCAACTGTCGCGAGCGATTGGATTCGCCGGCAGAAGGGATTCCGGCCACGGCGTTTGAGCATGGGACGCCATTGAGAGCGAAAGATCGCCCCAATATATAGCGCGGGATCGCCTACCTCGACATAGAAGGTGAGACGACCCCGGCGAGGAAATCCTCTAGAGCAATCCGGCGACCTTGAGAGCGCCCTCGATGGCCGCTTTATCAGTTTCGCCAATCCGGTCCAACGGGCGGATGGGTGTCCCGACATCTCGGCCAAGCAGGCTGATGGCGTATTTTATGCGGGTGGGAAAATTGGTTGACTGACTGACTTCTCGGCAAATCGGGCCGATGGATTTTGTCAACTGCATGGCTTCCGCGATATCGCCGTCCTTGAACGCCCTATAGATGTCGACATTCTGCTTCGGCAATACCGCGTGAACGCCGCAGATCGAAGCCTCCGCGCCCATCACATAGCCTGCAAGTGTGATCGGGTCATAGCCGGCAGCTACCGTCACGTGCTCGCCGACAGTCTGCACAAGCTCCCCTATGTTCTGGAATACACATTTGATCGCAATGACTTCACGCAGCCGAGCGATCGTCTTCAAGAGATCGACTGCGTAGTTGAAGTGGTCGTAAAAGACGATTGGCAAACCGGCAGCGGCAGCGACATCCGTTATAAAGGCGAGCGCCGACTCGTCTGTCATGCCGTTGTAGGTCGGTGGACAGAGCAGCAGCGCGGCGGCGCCCGCCTCTTTCGCAAGCAGAGACCGGTGAATGGCGTCCCTGGTCGTATCGGGGATGATGCCGGCGATGACGCGCAGATTGCTCTTGCTCGTCGCGGTGCGGATCAAGGACGCCAACTCCTCGGCGTTCAGCTCGTTTCCGGATCCGGTGCTGCCGCCAATGATGATCACCTTTATGCCGGATGCTTCCATGAACGAAAGTTCGCGTTCAAAGCATGCGATATCGATTGTCTCATCGCGATTAAACGGCGTCACGATCGGTGTAATGACGCCTCTGACTTCTTCGCGCCTTAGTGGTTCAACCATTTTGCAGTTCCTGCTGAGAGGGATCGTTGTGAAACCAGCGGGACCACTCGGCCCCGGTGTCGATGATATGCTTGGGCGACCGCGCCTATCGTTTCATTCAATGAAACAGTATATCAACTATCGCAAAATCGCTCCGCCTTAAAGCCTTTGTCAAGAGGAATTTCGATGAGCGAACTTGTTGGAAATCCCGGTGTTTCGCAGTAACCGCGGTTATGTGCATCACATAGCGTCAGTTTCTTACCGGGTGCGCAATTGCTGGCTCTGTTCCGTTGTATGAACCTCTGTACCGGTAGGCGGAAAACCTACGTGGCGAGCCTACCGGGGCAGGCGCGGGACACAGGTTCTAAGCGGTCTGTACTCATCGCAATTCGGAGATAGTTGGGGAGAGCAAATGCGTAGTCGGTCTTTGTTACTGGGCGCGGCCATGTGCGGCATGATTTCTGCGACGGCCCACGCTGAGGATAAGTCGATCGAGGTCATCCACCACTGGGTGTCTGACAGCGAGGTGGCCGCCGTCAACACGATCAAGCAAGAACTGGAAAAGCGCGGCGTCGTCTGGAAGGACACCGCCATAGGCGGAGCGAACGGCGCCAACGCGGCGCAGTCGCTGCGTGCTCGTATCGTCGCCGGCAATCCGCCTGGTGCAATGCAGATGCTGGGCTACGACGCCGCCACCTGGGCCAAGGAAGGTGTTCTGAGGGACCTGACCGATCTGGAGACCGCCAGCGGCGGCGTTCAGTCGCTGCCGGCCGACTACAGGCGTCTGGCGGCCCCTGACGGCAAGTGGGTTGAGGTGCCGATCGATTTGCTTCGTTCCAACTGGATCTGGGCCAACAAAAAGGCTTTCGACACGGCCGGCGTTTCAGTTCCCAAGACCTGGGACGAACTCATCGCGTCCGGCGAGAAACTCCGCAAGGCCGGGATCATCCCCCTGGCGGCCAGCGACGAGCCTTGGCAGATCGCCAAAATCTTCGATAGCCTGATCGTGGATTTGAATGGACCCGAATTCTACACGCAAGTCGCTCTCAAGGTGGACGACAAGGCCATTCGCAGCCCGCAGATGGTCAAGGTGTTCGAAAAGCTCCGCCAGGTTAGAGGCCTGGTCGACGACAATTTCGTGGGCCGTGACTGGGCGGTGGCAACGGAGATGGTTGCGAGCGGCAAGGCCGGCATGCAGGTCATGGGCGATTGGGCAAAGGGCGAATTCCTGGCCAAGAACCTGAAGCCCGGTGTCGACTTCCTCTGTTTCCCAACCCCAACGTCGACGCCGAATTTCCTTTGGGCGATGGACTCGTTCTCCATGTTCGAAACCACCGATCCGAGCCTGCGTGCCGCGCAGGACGAACTGGTCAAGGTGCTTCTCGATCCGGAGGTGCAGATCAAGTTCAACTTGATCAAGGGCTCCATCCCGCCTCGGCTCGATGTCGACATGTCGAAATTCGACGACTGCGCCAAGCAGGCTGCCGTGGACCTGAAGGCTTCGATCGAGCACAAGTCGTTCCTGGGAACGCTGTCCGGCGGCTATGCCGCGGAACCTCAGTTCGCCTCGATTTTCAAGGAAGTCGCGGCGAAGTTCTTCGTGTCGGACATGAGCGCCCAGGACGCGGTGACGCTCCTCGCCGACGAAATCAACAACGCGCGCTAAGCGCCATCGACGAAGACCGGAAGGCCATTGTTGGCCTTCCGGCGGGCTGCTGCCGAGCATGATTTGCCTTGGCGGATCCGGGGAGACCGAATGACCAGAATGTTTGAGATCAAGCGATATTTCGCTGCACAGTTGCCTAAGATCGTGCTGGCGCCGAGCGGCGTGATTATCCTCATCGCGATTTACGGCTTCATCGCGTGGACTGCCAGTATATCGCTCAGCTCGTCCAAAGTGATGCCGATCTACGACTTCGTAGGTCTGGAGCAGTTTGTTCGCCTTTGGTCGACTCCCAGATGGCACGTAGCCGTCGAGAACCTGTTTGTCTTCTCGGCACTCTACCTTTCAATCGCCACCGTCTTTGGCCTCTTTATCGCCATTCTCCTCGATCAGCGGATCCGGGCCGAGGGCTTTCTCAGGACCGTCTTTCTATATCCGATGGCGCTCTCCTTCATCGTTTCTGGCGTCGCCTGGAAGTGGGTCCTCAACCCTGGCCTCGGTCTTCAGAAAATGGTTCGTGACTGGGGTTGGACCTCCTTCACCTTCGACTGGCTGGTGAACCCTAAATACGCTCTCTACACCGTCGTCATCGCCGCGGTATGGCAGTCATCCGGCTTTGCGATGGCCATCTTTCTCGCCGGCCTCAGAGGCATCGACAACTCTATAATAAAAGCCGCTCAGATGGAGGGGGCTTCGCAGGCCCGTATCTATGTCAGCGTTGTCGTGCCGATGCTGCGCCCGGCGTTTCTCAGCGTGATCGTCCTGCTTGGGCAGATCGCTATCAAAACGTTCGACCTGACGTTCGCCCTGACGAATGGAGGGCCCGGCGGAGCGACGGAGATGCCGTCAATGTTCATGTTTTCGGCAACGTTCGAAAGGAACCAGATGGCGGTCGGCGCAGCCAGCGCAATGATGATGCTGGCCGCGGTGGTGGCGATCATGGTCCCTTATCTCTACACCGAACTTCGGAAACCCAGCAATGATCACTAAAATGCGCAGGCTCGAGCGCTACGGCGGCAGGCTGTTTGTGTATGGGTGCCTGGCTGTTCTGGCCACGCTCTACCTGGTGCCGCTCTGGGTCATGTTGATCACATCCTTCAAGCCGTTGGACGAGATCTATTCCGGCTCGCTTATCGGGCTGCCGAAACAGATAACGTTTGAAGCGTGGTCGAAGGCGTGGAGCACGGCTTGCATCGGCACCAACTGTGTCGGGCTTTCGCCGTTCTTTCTGAACTCGCTGATTATCACCATCCCCGCGGTCTTCGTGTCCACCGCTATCGGCGCCATCAATGGCTATACCCTGACGAAGTGGAAATTTCGCGGAGCGGATCTGTTTTTCGCCTTCATGTTGTTCGGGTGCTTCCTCCCGCTGCAGGCCGTGTTGCTCCCTATCGCGCGGGTGCTTGGGATGCTGCGGCTATCAGGATCCACCGCCGGCCTCATACTGGTGCACTCGGTCTATGGCATCGCATTCACGACAATGTTTTTCAGGAACTATTTTGTCTCGTTCCCGGATGAGTTGACCAAGGCGGCGTTGGTCGACGGCGCCGGCTTCTTCAGAATATTCTTCAGCATCGCCCTGCCTACGGCCATTCCTATCGCGGTCGTCTGCTGCATCTGGCAGTTCACGTCGATATGGAACGATTTCCTGTTTGGTGTGTCGTTTTCCGCCGGTGGCAGTTCACCGATCACCGTCGCGTTGAACAACGTCGTGAACGTGACCCTTGGGCGCAAGCAATACAACGTAGACATGGCGGCGGCACTGATTGCCGCGCTTCCCACGCTGATCGTTTATGTCCTGTCCGGACGGTATTTCGTCCGGGGCCTCACGGCCGGCGCGGTCAAGGGATAATCGCGCGAGCAAGCCGGCCGGCCGCTCCAACCCCGTCACATGAGCCAGGACAAACATTCACAGTCGATGGGATCTCCAATGTCAGTGTCGAAGCGTTCGCTGCCGATTGCCTTTGTCCACGAGGTCGCAAAGCTGCTTGGCGACCGCTTTACGACCAACTCGGTGCTCAGGCGGCAGCACTGCGGCGGGGAGGGGTTCCACGCGGTGGACGCACCAGACGCCGTCTGTTTTGCCGAGAGCGAAACGGAGGTCGCGGCGATCCTCAAGAGCGCCAATGCCCATGGGGTAGCGGTCATTCCCTTCGGCGCGGGAACGTCGCTGGAAGGGCATTTGAGCGCCGTCCACGGCGGCGTCAGCCTGGATGTCAGCCGCATGAATCGAATACTCGCCGTGCATCCTGACGATTTGGACGTGGTCATCGAACCGGGCGTCACGCGACAGGCACTGGATAGGCATCTGAAGGATCTGGGGCTGTTTTTCCCGATCGATCCCGGCGCGGAGGCAACGATAGGCGGGATGGCGGCGACGCGTGCGTCCGGCACCAATGCCGTGCGCTACGGCACAATCCGCGAGAACGTGCTGTCCTTGCGTGTGGTATTGCCCGATGGCCGGGTCATCAAGACGGGGAGCCGGGCTCGAAAATCGTCGACAGGCTACGACCTGACCAAGCTCTTCATCGGCTCGGAAGGCACTCTCGGCGTAATCACGCAACTCACCATCCGCGTGCATGGCGTCCCAGAAGAGACCGTCGCGGCCGTGTGCGGCTATCCTTCGCTGAAGGCCGCGGTCGAAACCGTGACCCAGATAATTCAGCTGGGTTTGCCGATTGCGCGAGCGGAACTGATGGACGAGCCCGCCATGCGGGCATGCGTCGAGTACTTCAAACTCAACTATGAAATACGGCCTACCTTATTTTTCGAATTCGCGGGCGCGCCCCAAGCCGTTGCCGAACAAATAGCCATTGTCGGGGCGATATCCGCCGAAATGGGCGGAGGCGAGTTTCGTTGGGCCAGGGATCAGGAGAGCCGGGCGGTGCTATGGCGCGCGCGCCACCGAATGCACAATGCGTTGTTGGCCAGCCGGCCCGGCGCGAAGGTGATGCCGACGGATGCTTGCGTGCCAATCTCCCGGCTGACCGAATGTGTCGTGGATACAAAGGCCGATATCGAAAAGGCCCCGTTCTTTGTGTGTCTCAACGGACATGCGGGCGACGGGAACTTCCACCTTGGTCTGGTCATCGATCCGGATAGCCAGGAAGAATACGAGATCGCGAGCGGCATCAGTTCCCGATTGGCCTATCGCGCCTTGGCAATGGAAGGGACCTGCTCGGGGGAACACGGCATAGGATTGGGCAAACTCAGATATATGGAAGCGGAACATGGATCTGCCCTGGACGTCATGCGCGCTATCAAGGGTCTTTTTGACCCGAACGGCATCATGAATCCCGGCAAACTCATTCCCGGATTGTATCCCCCAAAAACGTCTTGATCCTGGCGACGGGATGTCTTGCAACAGGAGTTACATGCGACGGCGCCGCATGCCGACAATTGACGGCCGTTACGAAGTCAGCCGTCGCTATGAACGGCAATGACAGCCTTGATCAATCCTGATTTCCGGTGTGCCCAATGAGCGATGTCACGCGGGCTGTCTGCCAGTGTCGTGCGATGCGTGACGAGTTTGGCAATCGGTATGGCGCCGTTCCGGATTGAGGCGACCACCTGGTCGAAGTCCGTCCTGGCGGCGTTGCGGCTGCCGATCAGCGTCATCTCGCGCTTGTGGAACTCGGGATCCGAGAAGGAGATCTCGTCTTTTACCACGCTGACCATGACCAGCACGCCGCCATGCGCCACATGTGCGAAGGCGCCCCGGATCGACGCGCTGTTTCCGGTGGCGTCAAAGACAACGTCGAAAGCCTCGCCGGCGGTACGGGTTCCAAGCGCTTCGGCGGCTGTCGCCAGAGAGCCGTCGACGACTGCGAACCCCAGGCCTTGCTCGGCGAAGTCCAGCCTTTCACGATCGATGTCGAGGATCGTGACCTCTTGGCCCGCTATTCCGGCGAACAGGGCTGTGCCGAGACCGATGGGACCGGCGCCAATGACCAGGGTCCGCTTGCCCTTGCCGGCCGCGGATCGGCGAACCGCATGAGCGCCGATGGCCAGGAATTCGACCGCCGCGGCATCACCAAGGGAAAGCCCTTTGGTGGGATAGAGATTGGCTGCGGGGACCAGGATCTGCTCGCACATGGCGCCATCGCGGTGGACACCCAGCACCTCGATGGCCACACAGCAGTTTGGCTTGTCCTGACGGCAAGCAATGCAGCGGCCGCAGGCCAGATAGGGGTTGACGATTACCGCCTGGCCGGTTGCCAGGTCGACACCTTCGCCGGCGGCCGCCACCGTGGCGGAAACCTCGTGGCCCATCACGCGCGGATAAGTCAGAAAGGGGTGCTTGCCCTCGAAGATGTGATAGTCGGTGCCGCATATCCCGACGTGGCTCACGCTCAGCAATGCCCAGCCGGGCGGTGGCGACGCGGGCCAGGCCAGATCCCTGAGAACCAGCTCGCCAGGCGCAAGACAAACGACGGCTTTCATGGCGAGGAAACTCCGAGTGCAAGGGGGCGTGGAGGGCCGATTGCGGCGCCGTCTGTTCGCGCCGGCTCGCCGGAGCGAAAGGGCAGTCTCCGCCACTGGGTCGAGACCTCCCGGCGGCCGCTGGCGCGGGCCGCCGGGCAAAGGCTCGCCTATTCGAAGTCCTTGACGTTGGCGAGCGTCACCAAACCTGCGCCAGTGTCGACATTGGCTTCGACCTTCTCACCGCGTATCGCCTTGACCACGGTGTCGATGCCGAGTTCACCCATCTTGGCAGGGAACTGGGCGACGCTGGCGTCTTCCGCTCCCGACTTGATCGCCTCGATTTCCCCGCAGCACGCATCGAAGCCGACGAGGATGAACTTGTCGTTGGCGATTCCGGCATTGGCGATTGCCTTCGCCGCGCCCGGGATGGGCGGTCCGCAAGCGGCGTAGATCGCCTTCAGGTCGGGATTGGCGGTGAGAATGTCCTCCGCGACCGACGTTCCCAGTTCCAGGGTGCAGTTGGTCGCTCCCTTGCCCACCACCTCCACCTTGAGGTCGCCGAGACCTTCCATCATGCCGGTGACGCGATCGTCGAGCGCGGGCACGCCCGGCACGCCTTGCAGGATGCCGATCTTGTCGCCCGCCTTGAGAACCGTTTTGAGGTATTCGCCTGCGATCTTGCCGCCGTTGAGATTGTTGGTGGAGACAAGCGCGCTCGATCCCTTCCAGTTCGGTATGCTGTTGTCGACCAGCACCACCTTGATGCCGGCCGCCACGGCCTTGTCGAGGGCCGGCGCCACTGTAGGATCGACAGGCGTGATGGCCAGGCCCTTGACGCCTTGGGTGATCATGGACTCGATCAACGAGATCTGCCCTTCGATGTCAGTCGCCGCCTGTCCCTGTCCGGTGACCAGCTCAACCTCGGGATGAGCGGCCGCATATTTCTTGGCGGCCTCTTCCATCGTCGAATAGAAGGGGACGGGGAACTTGGTGATCAGGCCGACCTTGATCTTGTCGGCCGCATGGGACGGCATCGCGAACGCCAATGCGATCGCCAGCCCGCCCAAAACTCCTGCTTGCAATTTCATGCTCGTTTCCTCCTTTTTGGGCCCCCTCCGAAGGAAGGGTGACCCCTCATTTGCGGACTGCCCCTGCAGCCTGCAAAACCTGCTGTCAGGCCCCGACGATCATGGCGACCAGCTGCTGCTTGTTGTCGGCGGTAGGCACCAGTTCGCCGACCTTGCGCCCCTGCCGGAGCACGATGGCCCGGTCCGCCAGTTCGATGACATGTTCCATGTTGTGGGTGATCAGGATGACGGCGTTGCCCTGGTCTCGCAGCCTCGCCACCAGATCCAGGACCTGCCGGGATTCGCGCAGGCCGAGCGCCGCCGTAGGCTCGTCCAGGATAACCACCTTGCGGGCGAAAACCGTCGATCGCGCCACCGCGATCGCCTGTCGCTGACCACCGGACATCATCGCGACAACGGCATCGTTCCTGGGCAAGGTCACTTTGAGGTTGGCGAGCAGAGACTTGGTCTCGGCATCCATCCGGCGCTGGCTCAGGAAGCGCAGTCCGCGCGGCAGCCATTGCGGCGCCGCGATCTCGCGGCCGGCAAAGAAGTTCTGCGCCGGTGTCAAATTGTCGAAGAGCGCCAGGTCCTGGTAGACGGTTTCGATGCCTGCAGTGCGCGCGTCGGCTGGCGAACGGATCGGCGTGACCTGGCCGTCGAGCACGATCGAGCCCGAGTCCAGGCGATGCACGCCGCTGATACACTTGATCAGGGTCGACTTGCCGGCGCCATTGTCGCCGAGAAGGCAGAGGATTTCTCCGCGCCTCACCGAGATGTCGATATCGCTGAGGGCCAGGACCGAGCCGAACCTTTTGGTTGCCCCTTGTACAGAAAGGACCGGGCTGCCGAGATCGCCGGCGTGCTCGTGAGCGGTGGCGGAGTTCGTGCTCATGAGTGCTTTCCCGCCTGCATCACCCGAACGCGCCCTTCGAGATAATTTCGCAGAACGTCGCATTCGACGGCGATCACGATGACCACGCCGATAACGATCAGCTGGAAGAAGATGTTGACGTTGAGCAGGTTGAGCGCATTGCGGATGACGCCGATCATCAGGGCGCCGATCAGCGCGTTGCCCAGATGTCCGCGCCCGCCCAGAAAGCTCGCTCCGCCGATGATGACGGCGGCGATCGTGTCGAGCTCGAGCAGGTTGCCGAACAGCGGCGAACCCGCGTCGGTCCGGCCGGCCAGGATCACTGCTCCGATACCCGCGCAGGTGCCCGACACGACATAGGTCGAGACCAGCACCCAGGATACCGGAATGCCCATGCGCAACGCGGCATCCGGCCGGCCGCCCACGGCGTAGATCCAGCGGCCCCAGACCATCGTGCGGGTCACCACGAAGAAGACTGCGGCGACAGCCAGCACCACGAAGACCGAGCCCGGCAGCCCACCGAGCGCATCGGTGCCGAGCGCGCTGATCGCCGGTGGCATGCCCGGAATGGCGCGGCCGTCGGCAAGCTGCAGCGCCACGCCCTTGGCTATGCTCAAGGTGGCAAGCGTGATGATGAATGGATGCGGCAGGCGGCCGAAGACGTAGAAGCCGCCATTGATTGCGCCGACGGCGGCACCGGACGCGATCATCACCGCGATCACCAGCGAGGCTGACGCTCCCGCGTGGAATGCCAGGGCGCCCAGCACCGACGCCAGGGCAAGATTCGAGCCGACGGACAGGTCGATGCCGCGCGTCAGGATCACCAGTTGCTGCCCCATGGCGACAACCGAGATCACGGCGGTCTGCGCGAGAATGTTGCTGATGTTGCGCGTGGTGAGAAAGTAAGGAGACGACAAGCTCAATACGGCGATCAGTAACACAAGGATCAGCGCAGGTCCGAAATTCAAAATGGCAAGGCCGATCGATAACGTGCTTGTGCGCGTGTCGTGGGCGCCGGCCACGCCACCGACGATATGTTCTTCACGTTTATTCGCTAGATTTGGCAAATAACCCCCGCCGTCGGGAGTGACCTGCACTCCGACCTAAATATTGGCTTTTGTATTTCGCTCTTCCTCTTATCGATAAAAAACAATACTATCCGCGACCACGCAAGTTGTTTTTTATGGATAAAAATTCACCAAAAAGGACAAGCCCCGGGGAGGATTGGCCTTCATGAAAACCGACACCGTCTTCAAAAAGAGTTTTAACCGCACGCTCGATCTTATGGTCCGGGGGGATATCGAAGATCCGTTGCCGTCGGAGAATGAGCTGAGGCGAAGACTGTGCGTCAGCCGCACGACCATCCGCAAGGTGCTCAAGGAACTGGTTGATCGCGGCGTTGTCGTTGGTGCCGAAAGGTCACGGCCCGAAGACAGGCGGATCCAGCCCATCGACTACTTTCCCGACATTGAGACGATGCCGAGAAACCTTCACATCGAGCAGCAGTTCATGGAATGGATGCTGCGTGGCGACACCAAGCCTGGAACATTGATAAACGTGTTGGACCTCGCACGGCAGTTCGGCGTGGCGACCAACGGAATTCGCGAATTCCTGATCCGCTTCGGCCGTTTCGGCTTGCTCGGGAAGCGACCGAACTCGGGATGGATATTCGAGGGCTTCACAGAGGATTTCGCACTTGAGCTGTTCGAGATTCGGGTGATGTTCGAACTGCGGTCAGCGCGGTTTTTCGCCAGGCAGCCAGACCACGCTCCGCTCTGGGGCAAGCTGGAGGCACTGAAGCGAGCGCACCTCGATTTGCTTGGCGAGATCGAGCACCGGTTCCACGATTTTTCCAGCCTCGACAACCGGTTCCATCGCCTCATCAACGAGGCTTCTCCAAACCGCTTCATCAATGACTTCTACGAGATCATAACCTTCATTTTTCACTACCACTATCAATGGAACAAGCGCGACGAGAAGCAGCGCAACCACGCGGCCTTGATCGAGCACCTAGCCTATATCGATGCGCTGTTGAGCCGCGATGTGATGCGCGTGGAAATGGCTGCCAATGCGCATCTGGCATCAGCCAAGCAAACGCTCTTGCGATCCCTTGTAGCGTCGGGCGGCGGCACTGGCTGAGGTGAAATGCTTATCGGCTCAAGCGCAGCTGTTCACTGTCGAACGAGCGCATGTTCGACGTGTAGGGAGCGACGAAGGCGTGTGAGTGGGCTTCAAAATCCAAGCAGTCGGGTAGCATCAGTCAGGTCGGGAAGGGGCAGGACTCCTTCCGGGAAATTCGTGGGCGATGGGCCGTTGCGGATTCCCAGGAACGGTATTCCCAGTTCTAGCGCCGCCGAACATTCGGTGATGGAATCGCCGACAGCCACCACCGTTTCCCGGGTTAGGCCCAAGGCAAGGATCCGGGTGAAAGCATCATGCTTTTTGGTGGGCGCGCCGATGACAATTTCGAAATAGGAATCCAGGGCACGTTGTCGGACGATCTCGACAAGCTCTTCCTGTGGCGTACCCGAGACGACAAAAAGCCGAGAGTGATCGCGAGCCGCATCCAGCAGCGATCTGGCCCCGGGAATGAAAGGTGCGGAAAGTACCTTCTTGAAGACGATATCCGTGAACCTTTGGGAAAGGAAAGAAAGCCTTTCCTCGGTCGGCTCCTGGCCGAGTATCGTTTTGTCAAAATGTTTGAACTTTTCCCGGCGCGATACGCCTCCATGCATGCGCTGATAGTCGAGGATAAAAGCAGCCCATTCTTCGCCGTGCTCTGAATAAATCTCTGCAAAAGCCTGAGCCTTGATCTCGGCCGAATCCAGAATGACGCCGTCGAAATCGAAAATTATCGCCGCAGGGCGGATCGGAAGAAATGTCTTATGGGGCAGCAACGCCTTACCTCTTTGTCACGCCGTTTCCGAGGCAGCCGAGCCGATGGGCTACACGGCGCTCGCGAGGCGCAGTTGCTTCAGGCCTCGCGGGGGGCAAGCCGATTTTCTCACGATCAGATGAGAGTCCAGTCGCACAAAGCGAGGAGAATCTCCTGTCGAAAGCGACATGTGGAGCATCTCGGCGCTCAGGCGCCCCATTTCTTCGGCGGGCACGGCGATCGTTGTCAACGGCGGGTCCAACTGTGCGGCATACTCCGCGTCGTCGAACCCCACGACGGAGATATCCTGGGGAATGCGAATACCAAGCCGGCGGCTTTCGCTAAGGGCGCCGAAGGCGACCACGTCGGTATTGCAAACCAATGCGGTTGTGTCGGGATATTTATCCAGCAGGGCGCGCATCGCTTCGGCGCCGTCGCGGATGGTGAAGTCGCGAATGATGATGTTCTCCTCGCCCTCCAGCTTTCTTTCCCCTATGAAATCCCTATAGGCGGCAATTCGGGTGCGCTGACGATCGCTCCCCTTCGGACTGCCGGCGATCATGGCAAAACGTCTGTGGCCAAGATCCGCGAGATATTCCATCGCGCTCTGGGTAGCGGCGTAGTTGTCGAAACCGATGCAGGGCACGATCTCCTCGGGGATATAGGAGTAGGTCGTGACGACCGGAATATGCGGCTCCTTCAGATAGCGCACCAATGCCGGGTCCTCTATCGCGCCAACCAGCAGCAGCGCTTCGGCTCCCCGATCGACCAGCGTCTTGATCTTCTCGAACACGTTGGCGTGCTCGAAACCTGTCGTGGCGACAATCGTGATGTAGCCATGCTGGGCGAACGCATCCTGGAAGTGATTGATCATCTTTGCAAAGATGGCATAGTCGAGCGTCGGAATAGCCGCCCCGACAATGTGTGTCTTGCGCGAGCGAAGCGCCTTGGCGGCGGGGTTGGCGGCGTAGCCGAGGCGTTGCGCGGTCGCCAGCACGCGCCGCCGCACATCCTCGCTGACCACATCCGGCAGATTGAAGGCTCTCGACACTGTCGCGACGGATACGCCCGCCTCCCGGGCGACATCGAACACGCCCGCTCGTTTCCTGAGCCTTGGCTGTTTCGTCTTTTTACCGGGCATACGCCGCCACCATGATCGTTGGTTTCATCGATCTTCAGCCTTTTGTCTTCGACTTCGCACGGCTTGACAAGTCTTAAAGCGCCTTGGGATGAAATCGTTTTCATTTTTCAGGGTTGCCGCTTGACAAGGGGGTATCAGGTCGTAAAAATGAAAACGTTTACACGGTTTGGGAACGCTAAGGCGTACTCGTTTCGCCTTGCATGAAAACAGGAGGAGCAACACGTGACAGCCCCGATCAGACTGCCCTTTTCCCGTCGCAACTTTTTGAAGGCTTCCGCCGGTCTTGCCGCGGCAATGGCAGCGTATCGCGCTTCGTCGGCCTATGCGGAGGAGGTGACGCTCAACATCCTCAACAGCAACTCGGTGTGGGCAGGGGCACTGACTGACCAGGTGGCGAAGGCCTATACGGGCGCAAAGATCACAGGGGAGTCCAATCCCTATGAGTCCCACTACGAAAAAATGCTGATCGAACTCTCGCAGGGGTCGGAGACGTTCGATATCATCACCACCGACAGCCTCTGGGTTCGCCAGCCGCAGCGCAACAAGTGGGCGCCCACGATGGAGGACATCAAGGCCGCGACCCCGGGCCTTCCCGACATCAACTATGGCAACGTCACCGAAGGATCGCTTCAGTACTCGATCTATCAGGGCAAGCACTACGGCCTGCCGCTTGCCATGACAATTCCCGTGTTCATCTACCGCCGGGACCTGTTCGAGAAGGCTGGCATCGACAAGGTGCCTGTCACCTGGGACGAGTATGTCGCGGCCGCCAAAAAGCTGCACAGTTCGGATGTGGCCGGAAACACGCTGTGTCTGGGAGGGCAGGACGCCCACATGTCCGGCGACTGGATGACTCGTGTCATGGGTATGACGAAGCTGGCGCCCACGGATGACGGTTGCTTCAACGATGCCAATGAACCCGTCTTCAATTCGGAAGGGCAGGGCGAGCATGCCATCGAGAGGCTGAAAGAGGTCTTGCAGTATTGCCCGCAGGGCGTGTCCGGGTTCGACTATCCTGAAGGTCAGTCTGCGATCGGCCAAGGTACGGCGGCCATGATCATATCCTGGTCGGACGCGCTCTCCGGAATTGAGACTGGACCGCACGCCGGCAAGTTTGGCTACGCGGTGGCACCCACGGAGAAGTTCCAGCAGTCGATGATTGGTGGCTGGACCGTGGTGTTGAATGCCGCGAGCAAGAAGCAGGCCGAGGGCTACAAGTTCCTGGCCTGGCTTGCCGATGGTGGCTACAAATATTTCTCGGAAGCTGGCGAAACGTCGATTTGCTACAAGCCGGATCTGGAAAATCCCGAGATGATCAAGAAGATCCCCGGACTTCACGTCTTTGAGGATTTCAAGACCCGCGGTACTCAGCCGATCGCTATCCCGCCGTACCGCCTCACCAACGCCGTGGAAGTGCAGCGGGCAATCTACGAGGAGGTCCTCGCGGGCGTGACAGGGCGAAAGACCCCCAAGACTGCCATGGTCGATGCCGTTGATCGAGTGGCCAAGCTCGTCAAGGGCTGAAGTCGCCGCACCGGCGCGTCGGGTACCCCGACGTTCGTTGAACAGGAACGCGCCGCGGGCCGATTCCCGCGTGCGCCCTGGAGAGCAAGGAACCATGACAGTCAGCCTAGAGAGTTTGCCAATCGCAAGCGACCGCGCCCAGCGCGCCGGGGAGCGCTATACGGGCGTGGTCCTGCTTGCGCCGACCATGATCATCATGACTGTTGTCGGCCTGTTTCCACTCCTCCACTCCCTCTACATGAGCATTACCGGCTATAGACCGGCGGATCCGGACAAGTTTCAGGGATTTGTCGGTCTCGGCAACTATGCGGATGCGCTCACCGACGCCCAGTTTCTGCATTCAATCCTACTGACGCTGCTGTTCACGGTGCTCTCGGTCGGACTGTCCCTTACGTTGGCCATTCTGCTCGCACTGCTCTTCAACCTCAGGCTCAGAGGCTTCACTGTTCTCAGGACCATCATAATCGTCCCGATGCTGATCACGCCGATCGCGGTCGGCATCACCTGGCGCATCATGATGATGCCTGATCTCGGCGTGCTCAACTACGTGCTCAGCCTCGCGGGTATCCCGCCGCAGCCGTGGGCTGGCGAAAAAGTCAGCGCCATGGCTTCCATGGTGCTGGTCGACGTCTGGCAATGGACGCCGTTCATGTTCCTCATCATCTTTGCCGGCCTGTCGGCGCTGCCGAAGAGTCCCTTCGAGGCAGCGGCAATTGACGGCGCCTCGCCTGTTCAGACCTTCTTCATGGTCACGCTTCCGATGCTTAAGCCGGTAATCGTCATCGCAAGTCTGCTGCGGATCGTCGACGCCATCCGAACCTACGACACGGTCTACATCATCACCCGGGGCGGCCCCGACTTCGCCACCGATCTGCTCAGCGTCTATCTGGCGCGCGTGAATTTCCGTTTCTTCAATCTCGGATACGGCGCCGCACTGTCCTGGCTTACGTTGCTGATCATCCTGGCCGTGGTGCTCATCTTCGTGAAGTACACCGGCTTCATGCGCATGGTGAACGAAAAGGAGGCACGCTGATGTCGAGTTCGACCGCGCCGCGTGGATCGCTCTTCAGCGGTATCGGCTACTATCTGCTGGCCCTGATCGCGACCGCCTTCTTCGCCTTTCCCATCGTCTGGATGACGCTTTCTTCGCTCAAGTCGGATGTCGACATATCGGCCTATCCGCCGAAATGGATATTTTCGCCGACACTGGAGAGCTTTCGCAAGCTATTCACCGAACTGAATGCGATGGATGCGTTGATCAACAGTGCCTTCATCGTCTGCCTGGCCACGCTGTTTGCAATGATCGCAGGCACGCTCGCTGCCTATGGACTGGCCCGATTTGACGTGAAGAACAAGAACTTCATTGCCTTCGAGGTGCTGTCGATCCGCATGTTGCCGCCTATGGTCAGCGTCATTCCGCTGTTCATCATTGCCAAGCAACTCGGCATCTTCGACACGCCATGGCTGTTGATCGCCGTCTACACGCTGAATGGCTTGCCGTTTGTGGTCTGGGTGATGCGCGTCTTCATCCAGGAAATTCCACAGTCGATCGAAGAGGCCGCGCTGATCGATGGCTGCAGCCGGTTCGAGTGCTTCTGGCGCGTAACCTTGCCTCTGCTTTTGCCGGGTCTCGCGGCGACCATGGTGATCATCTTCATGTTCGCCTGGAACGAATTCCTGCTCGCAAGCATCCTGACCTCGTCGGAAGCGCGCACCTTGCCCGTCATCGCGGCGAGCTCGATCAAGGCCAAGGCCATCTCGTGGGGCTTGGGATCGGCCGCGGGCGTGCTGATGTCGTTGCCCGTCGTCGTGCTCGTGCTGCTGATGCAAAAATACTTGGTCAGGGGTTTGACCCTCGGCGCCGTGAAGGGATGAGGAAGAGATAATGGGTATCGAAGTCAAATCCGTATACAAGCGCTTTGGCGCCTTTACCGCCGTCAACGGCGTCTCGGTCGACATCAAGGACGGCGAGTTCTTCGTTATGCTTGGCCCCTCCGGCTGCGGCAAGACCACCACCTTGCGGATGATCGCCGGACTGGAACTCCCCAGTGACGGCCAGATAAAGATCAATGGCCGCGACGTGACCTACGAGGAACCGCGCCACCGCGACATCGCGATGGCGTTCCAGGACTACGGACTTTATCCGCACCTGTCGGTATTCCAGAACATCGAGTTCCCGCTGAAGGTGCGCAAGATTGCCGAGGGCGAGCGCAAAAAGAAGGTGCAGGAGACTGCGGAGAAACTGGGAATTGCCGAGTATCTGGACCGCAAACCGGGGCAGATCTCCGGTGGGCAGAGGCAGCGCGTATCCCTGGCGCGGGCCTTGGTTCGCAACCCCCGTGTCTTCCTGATGGACGAGCCTCTCTCGAATCTCGATGCCAAGTTGCGAGCCACAATGCGCACCGAGATCAAGAAACTCGTGACGAGCCTCGGCATCACCACCGTCTACGTGACCCACGATCAGATCGAAGCCATGTCGATGGCCGACAGGATCGCCGTCATGCGCCGTGGCGACATGGTCCAGGTCGCCACTCCGCTCGAAATCTATGACAGGCCGAGGACCGAGTTCGTTGCCGATTTCATCGGGTCGCCTCCCATGAACCTGTTCCCTGCCCACTTTGACGGCAAGAAGGGAATCGCCGCTTCCGTGCAGCCATTCGCCGACAGTCTGTCTGGCGAGGTGGCCGACAGGGCCAGCAGCTTTGCCGACGCCCAGGGACAATTCTATGTCGGCGTTCGACCCGAGCATCTCATGATCGTGCGCGACGGACTTGAAGGCGCAGCCTCGGCAAATGTCGACTTCGTGGAGCCACTGGGACAGACAACCAATGTCTACGTCGACTGCGGTGGTCACAAGTTCATCGTCGTGACAGATCGCACCGAAGCCAAGATCGGCGACGTTGTCGGCGTGGCCGTAACACCCGGCAAGAGCCGGCTCGTCGCGCGTAACTGATCGGGGAAGTGAGCTGATGGACGTGCGCGAATACGAGAACTGGATCGATGGCGCCTGGGCGAAGTGCGATCGCAAGGTGGAACGCAAGTCACCGGCCCATGGCGAACTGCTTGCGCGGTTCGCGCAGAGCGACGAGAACGCCGTCAACGCCGCGATCGAAGGTGCCCGAAAGGCCTTCGATAACCGATCCGTGTGGTCAGCCATTCCCGGCGCCGAAAGGGCCAAGGCCCTCGGGCGCTGGGTGGATCTGCTGACCCGTGAGATCGACAGGCTTGCCCTGATTGAAGCCGAGGAAGTTGGCAAGCCGATCCGCTTTGCCAAGGCCGAGGTCGAGTGGTCGATCGAGCTTGCGCGCTACGCTGCAGCACTTGCATGGCAAATCCCGGGTGACCTGGTCTCCAATATCGGGGACGCAAATCTCGGCCTTGTGACCCGTGAGCCGCGCGGCGTGATCGGAATGATAACGCCTTGGAACTTCCCCCTGGTCACGCTGTTCCAGAAGCTGCCCTTCGCGCTCGCTGCAGGCTGTACGGTTGTGATCAAGCCGTCCGAGCTGACCTCAGGGTCGACGCTGGAAATCGCCAGGCTGGCAAAAGAAGCGGGCATTCCAGACGGTGTTATCAATGTGGTCACCGGTTCCGGCCGCACCGTCGGCGAAATGCTGACCGGGCATCGAAAGGTCGACATGATCTCGTTTACCGGATCGACGGCGGTCGGCATCAGGATCGCACAGCGCGCCGCCGAGCAGGTCAAACGCGTTGGCCTCGAACTGGGCGGCAAGGCGGCGAACATCGTTTTCGCCGATGCCGATATCGACGCCGCGCTGGATGGCATCCTGCTTGGCTATGTCCTCAACCAAGGTGAGGAATGCGTTCAAGGTACCAGGCTGCTGGTCGAGGACAGCGTCGCGGATAGCTTCCTGGAAAAGTTGGTCGAGCGCTCGAAGAAGATCCGCCTCGGCCTGCCGACGGATGAAAAAGCGGACGTCGGAGCGCTGATCCATGAAAAGCACATGGAACAGGTGCTATCCTACATCCAGAGCGGCATAGACGAGGGCGCTACACTTTTGCTCGGTGGCAAGCGTGTCACGGACAACGGGCTGGGCAAGGGCTTCTATGTTGCCCCCACGATCTTTTCCGATGTCACCCCGGATATGACGATCTTTCGCGAAGAGATTTTCGGGCCGGTGCTGGCTGTCACCCGTTTTGCCAGCGTGGATGAGGCAATCGCCCTTGCCAACGACACGAACTATGGCCTCGGCAATGGTGTCTGGACGAAGGACATAGACAAAGCGATCCGCGTTTCACGCGAACTCCGCAGCGGGACGGTGTACGTCAACACCTTTCTCGAGACTGCTGTTCAGCTGCCATTCGGAGGATTCAAGGAAAGCGGGATCGGTCGTGAAAATGGTCAGGACGGATTGCTCGAGTTCACCGAGGTGAAGTCGACCTTCATCAAGCTGGGACAACGTCAGCAGGCATTGCCGCACACCCTGGCGAACTGACACGTAAGGAGTGACCTTCGGTGGTAGACAAGAAGACGTTCGACTATATCGTCATCGGCTCCGGCTCGGCAGGTTCGGTGATCGCTTCTCGCCTCGCCGAAGACCCCTCCACGACTGTTCTTCTTTTGGAAGCAGGGCCTTCGGATCAGCATATCTACATCCGCATGCCGGCGGCGCTCGGCTTCCCGCTGATGAACGACCGCTTCAACTGGTTCTACAATTCGGAGCCGGAACCATATTTGCAGGGACGGATCGTTCACGAGGCGAGGGGGCGCGTGCTGGGCGGCTCGTCCTCTATCAATGGCATGAATTGGGTCCGCGGCAATCCCTGGGACTATGACAATTGGGCAGGCATCGGAGCAGGCGGCTGGTCGTATGCCGAATGCCTGCCTTACTTCAAGAAAGCCGAGACATTCGACAAGGGAGCGAACGCTTATCGCGGCGGGGCAGGGCCGATGCAGATCGAAACCTGCAAGGCCGAAAATCCCCTCTATCACGCCTTCCTCAACGCCGGAGTTGAAAGCGGGCTGAAGCATGTTGCCGACCACAATGCGTATCAGCAGGAAGGTGTTCACATAACCCAGCGCAACGTCCATGACGGCATCCGCTGGAGCACCTCGCAGGGCTATATCCATGCGCAACCCCGCAAACCCAATCTCACCGTGCTGACCGGCGCAAGGGTCACGGGCATAGAGACGAGCAACAAGCGCGTCGTAAGAGTTGCGGTTACCACGAAATCCGGCGCTCAGCAGTTTGAGCCGGAGCGTGAGACGATTCTGTGCGGCGGCGCCCTGAACTCGCCGCAACTGTTGCTTCTCTCCGGCATCGGGCCGGCCGAGGATCTCAAGAATGCCGGCATAGCTGTGAAGCATCATCTGCCGGGTGTCGGCCGCGGACTGAAGGATCACGTCGCGGCGCCGGTCATGTATCGCGCGACCAAGGACGTCTCGGCCGCAAAGGACTTGTCCACCTTTGGTAAGGCCAAGATTGGCCTTCAGTGGCTGCTGTTCAAGAAGGGGCTCGGTGCGACGAATTTCTTCGAGGTGGGTACGTTTATGCGCACGCGAGACGAAGAGGCCGTACCCAATGTCCAGTTCGAGTTCGTCCCGATGCTGGGTGAATTCCAGCATGGCAACGTCAAGCTTGAGAACGGCTTTCAGTACTTCCTCAGCCTCATGCGTCCCAAAAGCGAAGGGCGCGTCTGGGTGGACTCGGCAGATCCGGCTGCCGCGCCAAAATTCGTCTTCAACTATCTGCAGCATCCCGACGACATGGTGCAGGCGGTCCAGGCCGTGAAGGCAATTCGCAACGTGGTCCGTCAGCAGGCCTGGGACGAATTCCGGGGCGTTGAAGAAATGCCTGGGCCCTCCGTTGCGACCGACGATGACATCGCCAACTGGCTGCGCGGCGTTGCCGGCACGAACTACCACCCGTGCTGCACCTGCCGAATGGGCGAGGGCGACGACGCCGTCGTCGACAAGGACGCAAAAGTGCACGGCATAGAGGGTCTCAGAGTTGTCGATGCCTCCATCATGCCCGAGATCGTCAGCGGCAATCTCAATGCGCCGGTTATCATGATGGCGGAGAAGGTGGCGGACGCCATCCGAGGCCGGGTCGTGTTGCCTGCGGATCCGCAGCCGTACCACACCGCCTGAAGACAGTCAGGGTACAATGTCGAGGATGCTTGATATCTATTATGAAAACGATTACATAAATAAAAACACATGGAGAGAAATATTACTACGGAAAAACTGCAGATAAGGCAGTATATCGACAAATTTATGCTTGAAGCTGCAGCTGGGGTCGCCGTTTCTGACCACGGTCTTCGTTGAAATCCCGAATTAATCCGATCTCGAAAAAGGAGCATGGACGTGAGTGAACTAAAAGGAATCTGCGTGCCGATCTGCACGCCATTCAAAGACAATGGCGTGGCCCTCGATGAGGGCGCTCTAGGCGCAAACATCGATTCGCTGATCGATGCGGGCATTCACATCATAGCGGTCAATGGCGGGACGGGTGAGTTCCCGTTTCTGACTGAAAGCGAGAAGCGGCGTATCGCGGAGGTTGCCGGCAAGCGCATCAGCGGCCGCGCCAAGCTGATCGTCCAGACATCCGCGTTGCGCACTGAAGACGCCATCGAAAATTCGAAGCATGCTCGCGACGCCGGCGCCGACACATTGCTTATCCTGCCGCCCTTCTTCGAGGGGCCGGGCGAGCCAGGGGTTCGCTACCACTACGAACAGATATCCAGCGCCGTAAACACCCCGATCATGGTCTACAATATTCCTCAGTACACCGGCTTCGACATCACGCCTGATGTCTACAAGCGTTTCAGCGAGATCGACACCGTCAAGTACATCAAGGACAGCACGTCCAATATGATGCGCATCGACCAGCTTTCGGCCCAGGGTGCGAAGGTGTTCAATGGCTGCGACTATCTGAATTTCTACAGCCTGCTGAGCGGCGCGCCGGGTGTTTTCACCGGCTCCGGCAACGCTGTTCCGCAGCAGCTCGTGCGGCTCTACGATCTCGTTCAGAGCAAGAACCTGGCCGAAGCGACAGCCCTGTGGCTCAAGCTGCGTCCCTTGTCGCTGTTGCTCTGGACCGCCCCCTTCAATCCAGTCGCCAAGGCAGCAAGCACCAAGACGGGTCGTCCTGTCGGTGAGTGTCGGCTCCCGGTGCTCCCCTTGACCGCGGAGGAGGTTAAGCTGGTTGACAAGGCGCTTGCAGCGGCAGCTGCCTGACGCGATCCGGTCGTCCCCGGGGCTTCGTTACCCCGGGGGATCCGGCTGCTGCAACTGGTCCTGGATATTCGTTTTTCCTTGTCCAGCATCGGATTGCACGATTTCAGGGCCGGCCCGGCAGAGAGGATTGAGGAATGCGGTTGTCGAGGATGATCAACGTTGTGGGCGCCCACGCCGAGGGCGAGCCGAACGACGTCATTACAGGCGGTGTCATCGATGTTCCGGGCAAGACCATGTTCGAGAAGGCACGATGGCTGGAGACCAAAGGCGACGACCTGCGAGCCTTTCTCCTGCATGAGCCCCGCGGCAAGGTCACGCTTTGCACCAACCTGGTGCTGCCATCGTCCCACCCTGACGCCCAGATGGGTTTCGTCATCATCGAACCGGCCTCCTATCCGCCGATGTCGGGCACGAACACGATATGCACCGTGACCGTGCTCCTGGAGACCGGAATCATCCCGATGCAGGAGCCCGTCACCAAGCTGACGCTCGAGGCGCCGGCCGGTCTTATTGAGGTCGAAGCATGGTGCCGGCACGGAAAGTGCGAAAGCGTCAAGTTCAGGAACCAGCCGTCTTTTGTCATGCACCGGGACCGGACGATCGAGGTCGAAGGCATAGGCTCGCTTCGCGTCGACGTTTCCTACGGGGGGATGATCTATGTGATCGTCGATGCCAGGGACTGCGGCTTCGAGATCGAGCCGTCCGAAGCGCGCGATCTTTCGGACGTCGGCGAAAAAATCAAGCGAGCGGCGGCCGAGCAACTGCCATCCGTGCATCCTGAGAATCCAGAGATACACACAATCAACCAGACGCTTTTTGCCGGTCCGCTCGGGTTAAGCGACGGGATCAAGACATCCAGGAATGGGGTCATCGTCTCACCAGGCAGACTGGACCGCTCGCCTTGCGGGACCGGTACCTGTGCACGATTGGCGCTGCTCCATGAACGCGGTGAAGTCGCTGCCGGCGAACAGTTCGTCCATGAGTCGATCATCGGCACAAAATTCGTCGGCGAGATATTCGCGAGGAGCCGGGTCGGAGATCTCGACGCCGTGTCTGTCGCCATCACCGGACGGGCCTGGATCACCGGCTTCCATCAGTTCGTGCTCGACCCCAGCGATCCGTTTCCGAAGGGCTACACACTCTCCGATACCTGGCCTGGTGCCTGACCAATATCTTTCAATGCCATTTGCAGGAGTTCAAGATGAACGTGCACGCAGACTTCCACGCCCAAGCCGAAAAGCTGAAATTCGAAACACGGGCCTTTATTGACGGTGCCTATGTGGCGGCAAAATCGGGGGAGACGTTCGAAACCGTCAATCCTGCCACCGGCAAGCTTCTAGCCAATGTCGCCGCCGGCGGCGCTGCGGACGTCGACGTTGCGGTCAGGGCCGCACGCCGCAGTTTCGAGGCCGGCAGCTGGTCGGGCATGCCGCCGCGGGAGCGCAAGAAGATCCTGCTGCACTTTGCGGATCTGATCGAGAAACACAGCGCCGAACTCGCGCTGATCGAGACGCTCGATTGCGGCAAGCCGATCAACGATTCCATCAGTGTCGATCTGCCCGACTCCGTCGAGACGCTGCGCTGGCATGCGGAGGCGACGGACAAGATATATGATCAGATGTCGCCGGCGCCGCGCGACGTCGTCTCGATGATCGTGCGCGAGCCGATCGGCGTGGTTGGCGGCGTCATTCCCTGGAACTTCCCGCTGTTCGTCGCGATGTGGAAGTTGGCGCCCGCCCTGGCGGGGGGGAATTCTCTCGTCCTGAAGCCGGCCGAGCAGACGTCTCTGTCGTTGATCAGGCTCGCGGCGCTGGCATCCGAGGCAGGCATTCCGGACGGCGTTTTCAATGTCGTCCCGGGTCTGGGACCGACTGCCGGGCAGGCGATCGGCCTGCACAGGGATATCGACTGCGTGAGTTTCACTGGCTCTGGCGAGGTCGGCCGGCTCTTCCTGAAATACTCGGCCGATTCCAACATGAAAAGGATCATCCTCGAGTGCGGCGGCAAGAGCCCGGCAATCGTGATGAGCGACGTGAAGAACTTAGCGCCGATCGTCGAGAATGTCGCGACGGGCATTCTTTTTTGCCAGGGCGAGAACTGCTCTGCCGGCTCCCGCCTCATCGTCCATGAAAGCGTCAAGGACCGCCTCCTTGATGAGCTGAAGCCGGCGTTCGAGTCTTGGACGGTCGGGGACCCGCTCGAGCGCTCGACGCGCATCGGCGCGATGATCGAAGAGGATCACCTCGCCAAGGTCTTGTCCTACATTGAGACCGGACGCAATGAAGGCGCCAAGGTCGCGTTGGGTGGGAATCGTGTGCTGGCCGAAACAGGTGGTAGCTTCGTTGAGCCGACGATCTTTGACGGCGTCTCCAACACGATGCAGATTGCCCGTGATGAGATCTTCGGGCCTGTCCTTTCGGTGATCTCGTTCAAGGACGAGGCCGAAGCGGTTCGCATTGCGAACGACACCAACTACGGCCTGGCCGCATCGCTCTACACCGACAATCTCAACACGGCGCATCGCGTCGCCAAGTCGATCCGCGCCGGTACCGTCTCCGTAAACTGCTATTCGGAAGGCGACTTCGCCGTGCCCTTCGGCGGATACAAGGAATCGGGCTTCGGCGGCAAGGACAAGGGCCTGGCAGCGCACGAGCAGTACACCGAGACTAAGGCCATCTGGATCCAGCTGCGCTGATCCACGCGGTGGCCCGGCCCCTCTAGGCCCGGCCATCAGCCCTTCGCGGGATATCGGCGTGCCCGCGGGCTCGCGGGCGCCCTGTCGGTTCTGAGGGAAGTCAATGACATCCATTGCAGTGTTGAGGGAAGAACGGCTGAGCGCCTTGCGTTTGACGGCAGCCGGCAAACCGCGGCGAACCGCCAACCCGTTCTTCGGCGTCGGCCCTATCACCGATCTCACCCTGGACGAGGTCGACGCGCGCCTGCTGCGTTTCGAGTTCGACGCCTGGCTCGAGAGCAACTACCGCAAGCTTGACGACAGGGGCAACGATATCGGCCCGTTCACGACCGCGCAGATCGGCCGCAGCATGCATCGCGGCTATCCGGCTGACAAAATCCTGCTCGACATGATGCGCGAAATCCATCGCTATTTCGGCTTCCCGAAGACGAACCAGATGGCGGTCGGCCTGGGCGGCGGCCACAGCGGCTTCACGGCCTGCCTCATGCATTTAATGAACGCCAGCGACGACAGACAAAGGGTCTATGTCGACACCGCGGCGCCCGAGACGGCTGCTGCTGCTTCCGGCGGGTTCTTCAGGCAGTCTTGGGGCGCTCAGCTTCTCGAGCTGCATCGCTATTCCAAACGGGGCGATGAGCGGCGCATTCGTTTCGCTACCGAGGAAGGAACAATGCCGTCGCCGGATAGTCTGCGCGGCATGGGCATCCAGATAGTTGTTGGCGTTGGTCATGAGACGACCGGTGCGACGACCTATACTTCGCAGGACATCGCTAATCTCCTCGAATGGCTGAGGAGCGATCCTGAAAACCATCACGCTGTGCTCGACGCGACATCGCTGCTCGGGGCGATGCCATGGGCAGATCACCTGGTGCGCGAACTGGTGGCCAGGACTTGCATGTTCATGCCGTTCCAGAAGGCCATCGGCGGCGTCTCCGGCTATTTTGTCGCGACGTTCACTCCGGCGGCGCTGCGCTTGATCGAACGCAATCAGCGCGATCCGTCCTGGGCCATACCGCGCCAGCTCAAGATCGCGGTGCCGGTGGACGCCAGACGCCCCCTGAGTGGAGAGCGGAGTGTTGCCGCTGGCCCGATATACGACCCCCAAGCCGATAGGATGCTGGGCGGAGTGATCAACACTTATTCCGCACTGGCATTCGCCGAGACAACGTTCGGCCTGCTGCGGTCCGAGCGACGCCTGGGTCGCGTCGAAGACGTGAACCGCCGCTCAACGGCCAATCGGGATGCGATCGACGGTTGGGTGGCACGCAGCGCGCTATTTCGGCTCTGTGTCACCGACCCCGAACGTCGAGGCGCCGCAGTGACCCTGTTGAAGGTAGTTGATCCAGCTTTGGACGGCTCTGGCCTCCACGCGCGTATCATTGCGCGCTCGAAGCAGCTCCTTGGCTACGAAGGGATAACCTACCCGGATGGCCGTCACGAGGCCGGGCTTGATGTGGCCCGCTATGTCAACGCATTTCCTGGCTCGCCGGGCGATTATCGCGCATGGATCGGTGGTGTCCGCGCGCCCGATGATGTCGTCGCCCTGTTGGAAAATCTGCAATATGCTTATCTTAGGGCGAAAGCTGCGGTCATTGATGAAGAACTGGCCAGGCTTGGAGAGCCATCCGACGAGCAATTCGAGGTCGACGACCGTGGCCGTGGAGATGACGCCGGCCGGTCCTACACCGTTCTCATCGCCGACTTGATCGGATTGAAGTTCGGGCCGGACAAGACGCCCGACCACAGCGAGGTGCAAGCCCATATCGAGGCAAGGGGCGGGGTTTTCCATGTCGGCCCGATCTGCCGGGAAAGCCTTGAACCGGGCCGCGTCCATTTTTCCTATCAGCCCGACCTCAGTGTCGAGGCCCATATCCTGCGACAGACAGAAAAGGGCCAGTACGACGCCGTGATTGCGGCGGCGACGGTCATTCCGCAAGGCGCGGTCTTCAGCGAGGGCGGCGTGCGCATTGGTGCAGGTACGGGCAACATGCAATCGTCATCGTGGGGCGGTCCAAATGGCGGCGGCGTGGCTCCTTTGATGAATACGCCAAGCTTCAACAGCCGGGCCACTGCACAGATGGCACTGAAGGCGATGCTCAAAGTCGTTCCGGATCTCCCGGTTGATGAGTTGCATCAACGGGTGATCGACGGACACTTCGACACCGGCAGGAATCTGCGCGATTTCCCGACCGAGAAGATCGAAGGCAAGAAGGTCGCCATCATTGGATATGGAAACATCGGCAGCGAACTGGCGAAGCTTTGCAAGGCGCTGCGCATGCGCATTTGCGTGCACGCCCGTCCCGGGCATCGCGAGTGGATCGAGGCCGAGGGGTTCAGATACGCGCCGACCCTTGAAGATGCCGCGCGCGGCGCTGATTTCATCAGCCCTCACACCGGCCTGGGCGCATTCAACAAGGCAGAGGGACGCTTCGCAAATGTCGGGTTGATCAACGGCGAGATACTCTCGCTTCTCAACGACGGGGCGGTGGTCATCAACTACGATCGCGGCGAGATCGTCGATGCTGCGGCGCTGGCCGCCGCGCTGGAAACCGGAAAGGTCCGCCACGTTGCGGTCGACGCCGATATTTTCTTCGACGGCCAGACCTCCTCGTTTGTCGGCCCGATGGTTCCGTATCGCGACCTCGCTCTCCGATTCCCTGGCAGGCTCGAGCTTCTGCCCCACGCGGCTGCTGACACCGACCACCCGTCTCGCGTGGCGGGGGCGAAGCAGGCTGTTGACCAGATACTCAATGCGATTCTTGGCCGCCGGGTCGTCAACCGGAAGGGCGAGCTTCCGGTTGGGTATGTCGACGGTGGGCCTTGCACGGTGGCTGGCATCGGCAAGCCCTCGGCTGGCAGGCTCAGCGAAATCATGGCCGATCGCACGACTTTGGAGGAGGGCCGGCGCTTGAGCGAAAGGCTCGCCGCCATCTACGGCGCACTGTCGTCTGCAGGGACGGAAGAAGCCCGCAAGGAAATCCTCTCAAGCCATGGCGATCAGCTGGCAAAGTCAGCCGCGCGGCTCAACAGCCTCTTCCAGCAGAGCGGCTTCTGATGGCCAGGCAATCCTCGCTCCCCAAGCTCAGTCGTGCTTCCCGACAGGACGGCGACCTGTTCCCCACCATAGAGTTTTTTCGACAACTCGCGGATGCGGCTGCTCTCGAGACGATGCCGAGTTTTCGCAACAGGTTGGCGGCCGAAGCCGAGGTCAAGCCAAGCCTTCGATACGATCAGGTCACGGAGACCGAACGCAATGCTGAAAGAGCCATCCGCGGTATCATATCGGCCGAGTATCCGATGCACGCAATACTGGGCGAGCAATTCGGCCAGTCGGGATCGGGGCCGGTCAAATGGGTGGTCGACCCGATCAACGGGATGAGATCCTACCTATGCGGGCTTCCGGTTTGGGGATCGCTGATTGGCCTCACTGTCGATGGCCGCGCCGCAATGGGAATGATGAACCAGCCTCATATCGGGGAATCCTTCTGGTCCGATGGTTCGAAATCGATCTGCCATTCAGCCCGTGGCGAGACCGTATTGAGGACAAGCGGCACTGAACTTCTTTCCGACGCTATTTGTCATACGATCTCTCCCGAGCCGTTCGCGCGCCGTCCGGGCCGTGGCTTTGCCCGGCTCGCGTCGTCGGTCAAATTCACCCGCTACGGCGGCGATGGCTACGCGTTCGCCATGCTTGCCGCCGGCCAAATCGATATTTGCGTCGAACTCGCCCTGACAGCCTATGACATCGTTGCGCTTATTCCGCTCATTGAGGCTGCCGGGGGTGTCGTCAGCCGCTTCGACGGCGGCCGCCCGGAGCGGGGTGGCAACGTTCTGGCCTCGGCAAATGCCGTCCTGCATGAGGCTGCGTTGCGGATGCTCAACGACATCTGAACCCCTGCCGTGGAATCTTGACATGGACAGCAAGAACGAGATCGAGCGAAAGGACGAGGATAACGCCGCCGAACGACGAGCCCGTTTCTGGGGCTGGTTTTGGATGGTGGTCGCGACAGCGGCCATGTACCTTCTGGTCTGGGTAACCCGTTGAAGCGAAGTGTCGCCGCCCAGCGTTGACGCCCTCGATCCAATCACGCATTCGCGCCTTGCGTCTGTCAAAGGGCCTGTAATTGTTTCCATGTCTCGGCCTCGATGGCGATGCCGCGCTCTGCCGCCAATTTGCGGGCAGCAAGCCTGCGTTCGCCTGGAAGTCGCGTCTGCCCGGCTTCGGCCATCGCCTCGACCAATACCTCGATCCTCTCTGTGAACATTCTCAGGGAGCCATTTCCTTTCGTCGGGTCGATCAGGATGATGGTTTGGCCGGTATGAGCGGAGTCGGCCCCGGGATAGGCCGACGAATTGACCTGATGGGAGAAGTTGCTGCCTGTCAGCGCCCCGCCAAGGATGTCGATCATCATTGCGATGGAGGACCCCTTGTGTCCGCCGAAAGGCAGCAGTGCACCCCCGTCAAGTATCGCCTGCGGGCTCGTGGTTGGCAGGCCCGAGCCGTCCAGGCCTATCCCATCGGGAAGCACCGCGTTTTCACGCGCCGCAACCCTCACTTCGCCATGAGCCATTGCTGCCGTTGCCTGGTCGAACAGGAGAACCTGGCCATCGGCGCGCGGCACGGCGAAGGCCATCGGATTGGTTCCGTAGAGCCGCTTGTGGCCGCCATGAGGGACGACATAAGTGACGCTGTTGACGACGCTGAGCGCGACCAGCCCTGCCTCCGCGAATGGCTCGACATCCAGCCAGAGCGGGCCGTTATGATGGGCATTTCCGATGGCGAGCACACAGGCGCCGGCCGATCGCGTCTTGTCGATCGCTTGCGGCATGGCCGCCTCCAGCGCTGGTCTGGCATAGCCATTGCCGGCGTCGGCGCGAAGGAAGGCGGCTCCTGCGTCCTGGATTTGCGGGACGGCACGACCGTCGACGAAGCCGCTCTTGAGATTGCTCACATAGCCCGCCATCCGGAATAGGCCATGGCTGCGCGAGCCGTCGCGTTCGGCGCTCGCGCAGTTCGTCGCCAGGACTCGGGCGACGCTGTCGGACGTCCCGTGGCGCAGCAGGATGGCTTCCAGCATGGCGATGAGCTCGGGCAGGCGGCGATAAATGGCTGGCTCATGCGATAACGATGCGGTCATGACAATCACGCGCTTCAATAGAGCAGCGCGCCTCGTGCGTGGCTCGCCGATTGGGCCGCCAACGGCCGCATTGTAATGCCGTTGGCGGCAGAGTGCCGAACGTAGGCTGGGGGCGGGCCTCTGCTTCAGCACCCAATGCCATGGCACGCGCTATTCGTTGACGTAACGCCGCGCACAGCCATGGCCGAGTGAAATCAAGACTTCATGCTCGATCGTTCCGCAGGCCTTCGCCAGATCGTGGTCACGAACATGGGGCCCGAGGATTTCGACCGGACTTCCAGGTACCAGCGCCCAGTCGGGAACCCCCGAAACGTCGACGGTCAGCAGGTCCATGGAAACGCGTCCGACAACCTGGGCGGCAAAACCCGCAACGGAGACCGTAGCGCGGCTTGAGCCGGCCCTGGAATAGCCGTTCGCGTATCCGATCGCGACCGTCGCGATCTTGGCTTGCTCGGTCAGGCGGTAAGTTGAGCTATAGCCGACAGGGGCACCGCGCTTCATCGTCTTGACCTGAATGATCGGCGCGACGACGCGGGCCGGTTGCACCATGGGGTTTGGGCGCCCTGTCAGCGGGTTTATCCCGAACGTGGCCTTGCCGGGCCGGACCATGTCGAACGCGTAGTCCGCGCCCAGATAGGTGCCAGCCGAATTGGCCAGCGACATTTTCGCGATAGGAAGCCCGCTCACCGCGCTCAAGAAAGCCCCGCGCTGGAATTCGCACCTGTCGAAATCGAGGTCGTCGGCTGCCGAAAGGTGCGACATGTAGAGGATCGGCGGGATCCGCGACAGCAACGGCAAGTTCTGGCGCAGCCACGCGACGTCATCGGCCAGCAGTCCGAGGCGGTTCATCCCCGTGTCGAAATGGATGATCGAGGCGAGAGGACGCTCCAGCCGGCCGGCAACCTTTTCCCATTCCTCGATCTGGTTGCGACTGTTGAGCACCGGCACCAGGTTCGCCCCGACGAATGCCTCCCTTTCCTCGGGCAGAAAGCCGCCGAGCACGCAAATCTCTTCTTCGTGGAGAGCAGCCCGTAGCGCCACGCCGTCATTGGCCGTTGCCACGAAAAAGGTGTTGGCGCCTGCTTTGCCTAGCGCCAGCGCGCACGGGATCATGCCATGGCCGTAGGCGTCGCCCTTGACGACGGCAGCGCAATCGGCCCCGCCCGCCATGACGCTCAGTCGCCTGTAATTTTCCCGCACTGCCTCAAGGTCGACGATCATCTCAGCCTGATTGATCAGACCCTGAATTCCGCCTTGAAAGGACGAGGGATGGCTTCCGATCGTATCGAGATGCACTCGCGCCTCCAGGTTTGTTAGCAAACGTTTACACAATTCAAAGGCTATCGCCTTTTGGAGCCACATCTGGTTGGTGCGTGCCGCCTGTCATACGTTTGCTAAGGGCAATCGCGTTCGACGGGCACGTCACCGGATCGAAGCGAGCTTTGATTTAGTTCAGCAGGATCGACAGATAATGCTCGGCCGCCTCGGCCTGCGCCTGGGCGATCATGCCGCGCTGAACACTTTGGTCGGCCAGCATCGCCATCACGGTCGGGCTAAGCTCTGCAAAGATTAGAAGCGCGAGAAGAGCGGTGCAAAGTCTCGCTATCTGCCGGAACACATTGGGCGTGTGGATTTGTATGGCGCGCACTTGAGGGGTTTTCATTTAATGCCTCTCGATGACGAGCCGCCAAGTGCCGACTGCGTCGCATTTCGTTTGTAAACGTTTACATTCAGCTGTCAATGGGTTTTGGACGATATATGGTCGGCTCAATCAAAACATACCTTTGCCCTGAGTAGGTCTGAGGAGAGCCCCTTGCCTAAGAGCCGCCACCGATCGAGTGGGAGGGATTTCCACAATTCAGAAGCGACTGGCGACGCGGACGAAAGCCGTTCCAGCAAGCAAGAACATAGCGGCCAGCAGCAGGTAAATATTGGATAAGGCGGTTGCCTCGGCGAGGATCCCGAAGCTGGGCGCAGCCGCCAGGGCAACTATGTAACCCGTGGCGAAGACCGCCACTATGCTTGATGCGTCACCGCGTCGTCCCGCCATGCTCAACAGTGTGGGAAAGATATTAGATACGCCGACGCCCAACAGGACAAACCCGAATAGCGCCATAGGCACGGTCTTGGCAAAGGCGACAATCGAGAGACCGACGATCACGAGGCCTGTCGAGATTGCAAGAAGTTGCTTCTCGCCCACGAACGTTCTGACGCGATCGCCAGCCAGTCGGCAGATCGCCATCGAGCTTGCGAACGCCGCGTAGCCAAGTCCCGAGAAGCTGAAATCGAGCGCAAAATGGCCAGTAAGGTAAAGGGGGCCCCAGTCACGCACCGCTGCGTCTGTCGCCATGCACACACCGGCAAGCAGGCCTGCAACAATTAGCAGCCACTTTGGACTGATCGGCCGGGCTGCCGTAGCGCCGTCACTTGGCCTTGCCGCAAGAAGCTTGCTCTGGTTTGCCACGAAGAGAATCGAGAGCAGTAGCGCAGCTATCAGCGCACCCAACGAACTCCCCGCAAATTTGACAAGCAGGCCCCCAGAGGCAGCACCTGTAAGCCCGCCAAGGCTCCACATAGCGTGGAAAGTGGACATAAGGGCTTTTTGGGATAAGCGCTCTGCCTCGACCGCCTGCGCGTTCATGGCGACGTCCATGAAATTGCCCGCAAGTCCCAGCATCAGCAGGACTAGGGGGAACAGGGTTGGGACATTCGTGAACGAGGCAAGCACGACCGTCGCCAGAAGAAGGGGCGCCGACACTCGAACAACTTGTTTGCTGCCGAAACGCTTGATGAGAATCCGGCTCGCCAGCATGGCGAAGAGTGAGCCCACGACAATCATGAACAGCGACCAGCCGAATTGACTGTCTGGTATCGAGAGGCGCGCCTTGATTGTCGGCACAAGTGAAGACCAGGTACCGAAGGTGCAGCCATGCAGGAAGAAGATGGAAAAGATCGCGGTGCGGCTCTTGCGGTCGTCTATTGAGGGCCAGGCAGGTTGACCTGCGAAGCGCTTTGGAATTTCTAACACGGATTGGTTCTCCAGCGGCGCCTTGCGCCTCGGTCAATGTCACCCGACGGCATGCCGGGTCCGGTCAACAAATCCGAAAACGATAGCTCTACGTCCGCCTTCGGAGAATTGTGGGGCATGTTGCATTAGCTGGCCTGCCATCGCGTGCCTGCCGGCCTCGTTTATGTAGGCGAGAGCTTTGAATACACGCTGAGAACCGCTGCAAGCATCACGCCGTAGGCGATCTGCCGAGCAAACTCCGGTAGGCCCAACATGATGAGAAAACTCTGCAGGACCGTCAGCATCAACGCGCCAGCCATCGTACCCCAATAGGAACCGATGCCCCCTGAGAGCAGCGTCCCACCGATAACCACGGCCGCTATAGAGGGCAGCGTGTAGGGTTCGCCAAGGTTGATGAAGACCGAACCAGTGTAACCAAGCAGCACAATGCCTCCCACTGCCGCCAACATGCCTGAGCAGACGTAAACCGCGATCGTGCCGGCCTTGGTGCGCAGGCCAGCCAACTTTGCGGCTCTCGAATTCGCTCCGACCGCGTAAACCGACTTTCCCCATGCGGTGCGCGACAGCAACAGATGCATGGCGATACCGAGCAGGAGCCACAAAAGCACGGTGCCAGGGACGCCGGCGATCCAGGGTTCCGTCACGAATGCGGTTAGGCTCTGGTTCTCCGAACCTTCCGGACGACCACCAGTGAGCACTAGAACCGAACCTTTCACGACGCCGGCCATGCCGAGGGTCATCATTAGCGGCTGCAGTCCAAGAGTTGCCACACCGACCCCATTGATAAAGCCGACGACCGCTCCGGCTACGAGTGCAGCGGAGATCGCCATCGGCAGCCCCAGAGTGCCGTTGAGGCCGAAAACGATGATCGCGCTCATGGTGACGATAGAACCGACAGAAAGATCGATGCCTTCGTTCCCACTCAGTATTACGAGGGTTTGGCCAGCGCCGATAAATCCGAGAAATGCCGCGATCCTCAGGAGGGATACCAATTGCGAAGGTTGGGCAAAGCCTGGCCGCATAGTTTCGCCTATCGCGAGCATGAGAACGGTGACCGCTAGAACGATTGCGATCGGACTTGCAATGCGTCTTATCAATCCGGCCGTATTGGCTCGCGCCACGCCGCCCATGCTCATTTCTTCCTCCGCAGGTTCAGGATGGCGCCAACGGCGAGCATGGCTAGAATGAGCACGCTGTCGATCAATGGCTGCCATTCGTAAGGGAGGCCGACTGCGAACACGATGTTTCGGAGGACGATCAAAAGCAGGATGCCGGCAACTGTTCCGACATAGGTGGCATTGCCGCCGGTCAACTTGGTGCCACCGATAACGACGGCCACGATGGTTGGCAGGGTCAGCGATGCACCAATGAGCGGATCGCCAGAAGAGATGTCGGCAGACAGGAGCACGGCAGAAATCCCAGTCAGCAATCCGGCCGCAACGTAAGTCCAGAACTGGACAAGTCCGAGGTTCAAGCCACTATTGGTGGCTGCGACCGGTTCTCCACCTACTGCCAGCAAGCCTCGGTATCTCGACGATCGGCTGAATTGCAGCCATACCGCCCCGATTGCCAGGATTACCACGAGCGGCGCCCAAGCGCCGACGCGTAGCGAGGATGAAAGTCCTTCCGGTACAACCCCGCCTGGCTGCGGCAAGGCCCACAGGGCAAGTCCGGCCCAGACGAATGATGTGGCAAAGGTGGCGATAACCGGCTGGACGCGGAAGTAAGCTACCAGCAGCCCGTTCGTCGCTCCGCCGGCGACGGCAACGCCAATACCCGCCGAGATGGCGACGACACTGACTTGCCAGGTCGGATCGGATCCGAAGAGCCAGACCATCACCGACGATGCGAGGGACAAAAGCGCTCCAAGTGACAGATCTATACCTCGAGCCGACACGATAATCATCTGTCCCATCGCTAGGCACAGCGTCGGCAACGAAGTCCGGATTTCGGAGGCGACGTTCGCTGCTCGGAAGAACCCTGGCAGCAGCAGCCACAGAACGACTGTGCTTAGCGTCAATACCAAGACGCTGACGGCCCAGTCCGGTTTGCGGCGATTTGCGAGTAGCAAATTGTGCATCCTAAACCCCCATGATGCCGGCGCGGGCTATCTTTTCGGCCTCTATGTCGGCGCCCTCGAGGGCCGTCACCAATTCCCCCTCATGCATGACCAGAACGCGATCGCAGAGAATTTCCAGTTCATGCTCGTCGCTGGAATAGACGAGGATTCCGACGGATTGGTCCTTGGCCCTGTAGAGTGCGTCGTAGAAGTCTGCTCGAGCGCCGACGTCCACGCCCTTCGTGGGGTCGTCGAGCAACAGGTATTGCGGCTTTGTTGCGAGCCAGCGCGCCAGGACGGCCTTCTGAGCGTTGCCCCCGGAAAGCGTGCGAACAGACACGTCAGGCGAGGCGGTTTTAAGCTTCAAATCCTTGATGGTTTGCTGAACCACCGCCATGGCGCTCTTGAGGTTGAGCCAGCCAAAGCGCCCATGTTGGCGCCAAGACGAAATCATTATGTTCTCTGAGACCGGGAGCGGACCGAAGAGCCCGTCGGTGTTTCGGTCGCCTGGCACCAAAGCGATGCCAAGTTTCACCGCACCGGAGGGATGGGAGATCTCTGCTCTGCGCCCGTCGATCTGAACATCATGGATCCCAGTGCCCCCTGAGAACAGCCCGCGAAGCACGCGCGACTGCCCCTGTCCCTGAAGGCCCGCCAATCCGACGATCTCTCCCTTGCGGACGGTTAACCCAAAGGCTTTGCCTCTTTTGCCGACGTCGATAGTCGCGCTCAGACTTGAAGCGTCGACCGCAATGTCCTTGCTGACTTTCGTTGCAATCGAAGGGCGGCGATGTGAGGCGACCATCAGATCGACGATGCGCTGTTCATCGACGAAGGCGCGCGGCTCGGTGGTCACCAGCTTGCCGTTTCGCAAGACGCTTATCGTATCCGCAAGCGCCAATGCCTCCGGCATGCGGTGGGTGACCAGGATGACGGAACGGCCCTGTTCGCGCCATTTGCGCACCAGTTCGGCAACACGCGCGGCCTGGCGCGCGTCCAGACTGGCAGTCGCCTCATCGAGAATAATGTATCGAGGCGATTGCGACAGCGCCTTCATCAACTCGACAATTTGGCGGGCGTCGGGTCCGAGGTCGCTCACCAAAGTTGTAGGGTGGATAGTGGGAGCGACATCGGAGAAGATATCGACGATCTCTTCGGTTCTTTGGCGAAGCAATTTTCGATCCACGCCCCAAAATTTCTTGGGTTCGCGCGTCAGCCAGACATTCTCCTCGACGGTCATATCGGGGATCAGACTGGTCTCTTGAAAGACGGCGGCCACGGCCGAGTGACGATCCTCGACGCCGCCAGAAGTCCCAACGTCATAGCGGACCTCGCCGTGGTCCGGCCTGACCAGGCCGACCAGCACTTTGGTCAAGGTCGATTTGCCTGAACCGTTGGCGCCCATGAGGGCATGGACCGACCCAGGCTCGAATACGACCGAGACGTTGTCCAACGCCTGGGTCGGACCGAATCTCTTTGATACTGCTTCAGCAACGAGCGATGGCGAGTTCACGGTAGATTCCATCCCTAGCGGCCGGCCGCGAGCACCGCTTTTGAGTCCGAGAAGTTCCAAGCGGGGGGCCTTCGTGTCCCCCCCGCTCGGGCGAAATGCGGGATGATTTACTTGAAGAGCGCCTCGATATCGGCGTCAGGCATTTCGTAATCAAGGAAGAAGCTGTCGGGACGGTCCTTGTTCTCGGCAAGGACGGCATCCAGCTTGTCGGCGCCCATAGGAGCTGGATCCTTCACGAAAATGAAGTTGTGATTTTCACCTTCAAGGACGCCGTCTTTGAATTTGCGGCCCTCGGCAAGCTTGATTGCGATCTTGAGCGCGGCGGTTGCTTCAATGCCAGGAGGATCAAATACACCGACCGAGCGGAAACTGGGCTGCTTTTCCAGCGCCTTCTTCCACAGACGCAAATAGCCGAGGTTCGTGTCGCCGGTCACGGCTGGCCACTTTTCCGGATTGGCGGAAACCAGCGCGCGCAACACACCTTCGGACATCGCCCCGGAGACCCAGATGCCATCGATCTTCGGTTGCGCAGCAAAGACGCTCGACATGACCTGCTGCGCCTTGACCACATCCCAATCGCCATTGGCGGTGTTGAGAACCTTGAGTTCCGGATAGCCCTTCAGGAATTCAGCGATGGTGCGAACGCGCTGCTCGTTTGCCGGAGCTCCTGCCAAACCGTTCAAGAGGACGATATCTCCCTTGCCGCCAAGAGTATCGGCAAGCCATTGGGCGTGGCCGGTAGCCCATTTGCTCTGGTCTACCATGACACCGTAAACCTTCGGCGAGGTAACAGCTTGTGTGATGGAGAAGACCTGGACACCAGCGTCCACCGCCTCCTGAAGCACAGGATTCAGCGCTGTTTCCGAGGAGGGGATAACGAACAGGACATTGACGCCAGCGTTGATGAGAGAGCGGATTTGGCCGATTTGACCCTGAACGTTTGTGGCGCCACTCTGGACGATCAGGTCTTCAGTGATGCCCTTTTCGACGAACGGCTTGTTGGCTTTGTTCAGCGTATCAAGAAGTTGCGACCGCCAAGTATCGACATATGCGTTCGAGACGCCAATTTTGAGCGCGTCCGCATTTGCGGCGAGGATGTTGCCAGCCAGCATTACAGAAGCCACGACGGCCGCTTTAAAGTATGGTCGAATATCAATCGATCTCATTTAAATCCCCTCAGATCAACTATTGCAGAGGTGGGCGGCAAGCGCCGCTGCGCGCTGATCTCCCCCACCTCACTATTTTACATCGGCGGGGCTAAAGGGCGATTTCGCAAGCAAAGCTTTGCATTCGCGATTTGAAGCACAAGAAACGTCATTTCGAGAAGACAAGCTTTAGGAATGCCATGAGATGTCGCATCACGCGCCGCCGCAAGTCCCTGGCCATTTCTTCATCCGGCCGCGCCGACGTGCTCATGATGCATTCGGAGTCGAGCGGGATTGGACCGACTCCGGGAATTCGAAATCACTAGGTCAATGCGCGATTTCTCTCGCAGCGCCAAGTTTGGCGAATAAGGTGCCCCGAAGCACGCAAGGAGGGTGTATTGAGGCCCGCTGAGCACGCGGCACTCGACTATGCCATATAAGCGGCGCTGGAAGGAGCGCATCAAGGAAAATTGACAGCGACCAGATGCTGGCGTTGTCAGACCACCTGCAATTCGTTGTAGCGGTTCCCGGCGTGTAGAAACACTTCCTCGAACATGCCCGGGCATGTTCGAGGAAGCCGCCATTACAGGCCGTTGTTGGCTACTTCAAGGCATCTTTACCCGCTTTCGCGATGAAGTCTGCGACAAAGGAAGGGTGGGACACCATCGACATGTGACTGGATTTGATGGTCCCGGTTTTAGCTCCAATATGGTCGGCGAGCCATTTTTGCACCGGCGTGGGAACTGCGTTGTCGCCCTGGGTAACGAGATACCAGGTGGGCCTGTTCTGCCAAGCAGCTTGCTGGACCTTTTCCCCGAAACTCTTGGCTGCTATCGGCTGCTCGGCAGCCGCCAGAAGAGCAACTCGCTTCGCAGCGACGTCGCCGGCCATGACGTGGGCGTAGGCCATTGGATCGTCCAGCCAGATAAGACCGTTGGCATCCGGCGCCATGCCGTCCATGGGCGCATTGCGCTTCTGAAGCAATTCCGCGACCGATTCGCTGCTGTCGGGAACAAGCGCGGACAGATAGACGATGCCCTTTACATTTGGGGCATTGCCGGCCTCGGTCACGACGGCGCCAGCCCATGAATGACCGACGAGCAGTACGTCACCCTTCTGTCGCTCCAGAACGCGGCGTGTCGCGGCAACGTCATCGGCAAGCGATGTCAAAGGGTTCTGCACGGCAGTGACGTGATAGCCCTTGGCTTCCAGTAACGGGATGATGTCCGACCAACTCGATCCGTCCGCAAAGGCGCCATGCACCAGCACGATGTTTCGAACATGCGATGTGTCGGCAGCCCGTGCGGTGATCGGCAAAAGCATGACCGCGATGGTCAATGCCAGGGCCAGGACACCGCCTACTATGCTTCTCAGCAGTTGGCCGCCTCTCGACCTTCCTTGGGTCTCGACAATCTCTGGATATGCACTTGCTGTAGGCATAAACGATCCTTCCTTGGGTCCGCGCTACGCGGATTGGTCGGTGGGAGAAAACTCTATGGCTTGGGGAATCAGCCGGCGGTCTCGTAAAGGATGAAGCTCATATCCGCTGCCTCGTCGCGCAACGGCACGATGGCCTGGTATTCCGGTGACGCGAACCAGTCCTTGGCGGCCTTTACGTCGGCAAAGCGGATAATCCCGAGGCCAGGAGCGGTGTCGGCACCCGCAAGGACCTCATGCAACTTGCCACGATGGATAAATTCGCCTCCAAAAGCGGCGATCGTGGGCGCGGAGGCAGCCGAGTACTGAGCCAGCTTATCACCTGCCTTCGGGCGAACCTGGACAAGAACGAGTGCAGTCATTTTCATCTCCTGATGTGAAAATCATTCATAGACGTTCGGCCGATATGGCATTCCAGCTGTTTTGTCCACATATGTACAAAACACAAGATCGAGAGGTGGGAGTTGGCACGACCCAGCAAGTTTGACCGCAACGAGGCACTGGACATCGCCACGGAGGCGATCAGGACCGGCGGGTACGAACAGGCCTCGGTAAAGGCTCTGTCCGAGCGTCTCGGCATCTCCCGATCGAGTTTTTACAATGCGTTCGGATCACGCGAGGCGTTTTTCGCGGAAATCATCGCCCGCTATTCTTTGACGGCACCGGACGCGCCTTTGTATGGCGAGGTCAAAGGCCCCGTCTTGCCTGTCTTGCATGAGGTCGTGCGCAACATTTGTCGTGTTCGCACAGCCGATCCGGAAGGACGCGGATGCATCATTGTAAATTCCATCAGCGAGCTTTGCCCGTCCACGGATGGACCAGCGCCTATGCTCGCCAGGTTGGCCGCCGGTTCGACCAGCCGTATCGAAGAACTGATGACTGCCGCCCGTGAACATGGTGAAATCGACGGCAATGCCGATGTACGTGTATTGGCGCTGGCGCTGCAAAACCTGATGATCGGTTTGAATGTTCTCTCGAAAGTCGTCCGGGACGAGGACGATCTATGGCTGCTCAGCGAAACGACGCTTCGGGGACTGGGATTGCTCCCGCCAAAAACCTGAACTGGCTGCTGTTGGCGAGCCAAGCTTCACAAAGTCAGCGAACCACTATCGTTGGAGCCCGTAGCGTAGCCGTCCTCGATCCGGGCGGTCAGCAGCGGCAATTCGTGGCCGAGGAAATCGAGTAGGGCGCGGACGGCCGGCACAAGTCCGCGCCGGGACGGGAATATGGCGTGGAGTTGATGCGCGGGCAAAGTGTGGTCGGCCAACAGCCTGACCAGTCGGCCTCTGCGGACCGCATCACCACACAGGTTGCGTGGCAGTTGAGCGATGCCCATTCCCGCCAGAGCGGCCTGGCCGAGCATATGGATATCATCCGTGGCCAAGATCGGGACATATTCGATGTCGATGGCTTGCCCATCGGGCGCCGTGATGTGCCACAGGCTTCGTTCGCCTCTCACCCCCGCCGGACCAAGCCCTCGCTGAAGTCTAAGTGATTGGAGCGCATTGAAAGGTCCACAAGATGAAACGAACTCGGGGCTCGCCACGAGCCACTGCTCGCTGGTTCCCAACCGCCTGATCATCAACTGGGAATCATCGATGGTCGAGCGAACCCGCAAGGCAATGTCAAAGCCTTCCGCGATAACATCGACTCGCCTGTTTGTAAGCTCGAGGTCGACCCTTACAGCGGGATGGGCCCGCATGAACTTCCAAAGGACGGGCGCAACGAAAATATGAGCAATGCCAACCGGGCAGCTTACCCGCAGGCGCCCCGCCGGCGCCTCGCCGGCGTGATCGGCCACCTCGAAGGCCATGCGTGCGGCATCGATCATTTCATTGCAGTGCTTGAGGAATTCCTGCCCCACGGATGTGAGATTGACCGAGCGGGTCGATCGCTGCAGCAGCCGAACGCCGATGCGGGCCTCCAGGGCTGCAATGCGTCGGCTGATGCGCGACTTGGGTATGCCCAGGGCAAGGGCCGCCGACGAAAAGCTGCCGTGACGCGCCACCGAGGCGAACATCGTCAATTCGTTGAGGTCTTCCACCTTCGATCTCCGGGCATTTGATTGTCTCATCAGTAGAACAATCTGTGCCATTTACCCCGCTGGCGCAACACCGACGGGCGAGCATAAGTATGGCTCACACACTTCAACGGAGCCAATGTGTCATGCAAATCCTTCATCTCGACTCGAGCATCCTGAGAGACGGGTCCGCCTCTCGCACACTCACCAAAGCCATCGTGACGAACTTGCTCAACCAGCATCCCGGCGCGCGGGTGACGTATCATGACCTGGTGGAGGAGGCGATCCCGCACTTGGACGGACCGATCGGGGCGGGTTTCAGACCGCTCGCTTTCAACGTAGCCGATGAGGCGACGCGCCGAGAGCACGCGCGATCGGATCAACTGGTGAACGAGCTGATCGCCAGCGATGTGCTTGTCGTCGGCGCGCCGATGTACAACTTCTCGGTTGCCAGCCAGCTGAAGGCCTGGCTCGATCGCGTCATCCAGCCCGGTAAAACCTTCCGGTACACCGATACGGGGCCGATTGGTCTCGTTGGCGGCAAAAAGGTCGTGATCGTTTCGACCCGCGGAGGTTCCTATCTTTCCGGCCCCATGGCCCCCATGGACTTCCAGGAGGGCTACCTCAAGACGGCTTTCGGCTTCATGGGCATCAAGGATCTCGATTTCATCCGCGCGGAAAACATGTCGCGCGGCGAGGATGCCCGAAGGAGTTCCATGGATGGTGCTCTCAAGGCCGTATCTCCGCTTGTGACCAAGATAGCGGCCTAAAGGACTTCGCAACCCTCATCGATGCAACCAACTCCTGGAAATCCTGACTGGTGGGCGAAGCAATGCCGCCAGCAACGCGGAGACAGATCCATGTTCATTCTCAACAGACGAAATCTTCTGGCACTCGGTGCAGCCGGCACCGCAACGGCGATGGCAGGCAGGCTTTCGCTCGCTGCTGCCGCCGACACAAAGGTGTTCACGGCCGATGAAGCAGGCGTGATGGTCGACAGCACCGTCATCGTCGGCGAGAAATCGGCAATCGTCGTCGATGCGCAGTTCACGGTAGCCAATGCCAAGGCGCTTGCCGATGTCATCCAGGCGACCGGGAAAAAGGTCACCACCATCCTGATCACCCACTACCATCCGGACCATCTTCTCGGCCTGTCGGTGTTGCTGGATCGCTTCCCGGACGCAAAGCCTGTCACCCATCCGGCAGTGCTTGGGATGATCAACAAAGCGTCCGCACCGACCCTGAAGGCCCTGGCCGCACAGGCGCCGAAGGGCGTTTTCCCGGACAAGCTCATCGTGCCCGATGCCTTGACCAAGGATCATCTGCTGCTGGAAGGCGAGCGCATCGAAATCCTGGACCCCATGCATGGCGACACGGAATTCGTGACACCCGTCCACATTCCCTCGCTGAACACCCTCATCGCGGCCGATGTCGGATACACCGACACGCATCTCTGGCTGGAAGAAAACACAAGCCCTGACCAGATCGGCAAGTGGCGCGACAGCACGAGAAAACTGGAGGCCATCGGTGCGAAAACCGTCATTCCGGGCCATCGCAAGCCGGATAGCCGTTCAGACGCGTCGATATTTGCCTATACACGATCCTATCTCGACAGCTGGGAAAAGGCCTTGGCGGTAAGCAAATCCGCCGACGAGCTGAAAGCCGCACTTCTCAAGGACCACCCTGATGCGGGGTTCGGATTTGCGCTTGAGCGTTCGGTCGCTGCGATGTACAGGAAATAGCGCGTCCTATTGCCTCGTCCTAATGATTTTGGATTCCCCGCCCTGCAAAGTAAGCGGACGTCCGTCGTCGAAAGTTCGACGAGTCGCCAGCCGTGATCCCTTGAACCTCATATCTGCACCGAGCGGCCAGTCCTGGCCGCTTCGCGTGCGGCCACGGCAAATTTCAAGGATTGCAAACCGTCGTGGCCTGTCACCGTTGGCGAGCCTTTGCCGGCCATGGCTGCATTGAAGTCGCGGACAACCTTGTCGTAGGCGTTCACATGATCGATCTGCTCTTCGACCTGTTCGCCATTCCTGCGCACAAACACACGTCCGCCACCACGCTGGAGCAGAACGTCGTCCGCAAACACGGAACCCTTGGTGCCAAAGAGCTCAACCGTCGTTCTAGCGTGATCGATGGCAAAGCTCTCGGTGATCTGAACAATGGTGCCGGTCTTCATTCGCGCGACGATCGCGACCGTATCCTCGACTTCCTTCGACGTTATTCCATTGTTGGCTGTCATCGCGACGACCTCCTGCGCTTCCGTACCCAGGATGTAGTGCAAAAGGTCTGCGTCATGCACGGTAAGGTCGAAGAACACGCCCGCTCCGGCGGTCACGGAATCTGTTCTCCAGCCGCGATTGGCGACCGGAAGCAGCACACCGAACGTCATGCGGGCCGCGACCAGCGTGCCCAGCTCCCCATTCTTCACCAAGTCGTGGAGCCTGATGTGGGTCGCCATGTTACGCAGATGGTGATTAATACCTAAAACGCGCTTGTGCGTTTCGGCGGCCGAAATCATGGCTTCCGCCTCGGCGACCGTCATTGCCATCGGCTTTTCGCCGAGCACATGTTTGCCAGCCACGATTGCCGCAATCGCGTCGGGAGCATGCTTCTCATTGGTGTTGCTTATGTAGACGGCGTCGACATCCGAGCGAAGCAGCGCTTCGATTGTGTCGTAGACTTGGGGGATACCGTTTCGCTCCGCGTAGGCGCGTCCACGGGCCGTGTCGGAGGAGAACACTGCAGCGACCTCACTGTTCGGATCGCCGTTGATGGCCGGTATCAGCCACTCCTCCGCAATCCGGCTGGCGCCGATCAATCCCCATTTGTAAATTTTGCTCATCGATTTCTTCCTGCTGGAATTCATGGTCATAGAGGGGATCCACGCTGACACCGGAGAGCGTCCGGACTGCAGAATGGAGAGAAAACTCCGGTCGCGGTCAGCCGATCCGGCTGCCGGTTTGCCTGTCGAAGGCGACTAGTTTCGTGGTGTTCAGGCGCAGCCGGGTCGGGCCAAGTCCGAGGATCGAACCGGCACGCAGCCGCGCCGTCAGCTCGGCGCCGGCGAATTTGAAGATGATGACGTCGTCTGAACCAGTGGGCTCGATCAACTCGATGACGACGTCGATATCGACATCGTTCTCGCCAGGGCTTCCCGCAACGGTGGAGAAGTTCTCGGGGCGGATGCCAAAGGTGCAGGCAGGGGCCGCTCGCGAAAGAGGCGTGGCCAACGCCGCGGGCACCGGTATCCTGTCCGGTGCGTCGCCAAACCTTGCCGTCAGGCTGCTGCCGGACTTGACCACGCTGCCATCAATCAGGTTTATGCGCGGCGCGCCGATAAAGGTAGCGACAAATGTGTTGGCGGGCCTGTCATATACCTCGTTGGGCGTCCCGACCTGCTGGAGCGCGCCTTTGTCCAGAATTGCAATGCGCGTTGCCAGCGTCATCGCTTCGATTTGGTCATGGGTGACGTAGACGGTGGTCTTGCCCATCCGCTGATGCAGCTTCTTCAATTCAGTTCGCATCTCCACCCGGAGCAGCGCGTCGAGATTGGAAAGAGGTTCATCGAACAGGAAGATGCTGGGTTCGCGGACAAGGGCACGCCCGATGGCAACGCGCTGACGCTGTCCCCCCGACAACTGCGACGGTTTGCGGTCCAGCAGGTGCTCGATTTGCAAAAGCTTGGCGACCCCCTGTACGGCCTCCGCACGTTTCTCGCTGGACACTTTCCGCATTTCCAGCGGGAACGAGATGTTCTGTCGCACGGTCATCGATGGATAGAGCGCATAGGACTGAAACACCATTGCGATGTCGCGGTGCTGGCAGGGCAAATCATTGATCACCCTATCATTCAGTTTGATCTCGCCCGAGGTAACTCCATGAAGACCTGCTATCGCATGCAGCAATGTGGACTTGCCGCAGCCGGAAGGGCCAAGCAGGACGAGAAACTCGCCGGAATCTATTTCCAGGTTGATGTCCTTCAGCACCGCCAGGTTCGGGCCATAGAATTTGTTGATCTGGTTGAGGGCGAGGGATGACATCGACATACCTTGTGTACGGGCAACTGGCCCTGTGAACGGGTGGCAACGACAAAACAAAGGCTTCGCACTCCGCTTGGAGCACGGTTCGGGTATGGCAGCCGATTGGACCAGAATTCGAGGGTGACGCTTGCGGCCGAGAGCGGGATTAGCTGTCAGGCCCTCCCATCTTGTTGATCAGAACGGTCGGTCCGGATCTCTTCCAGTCGAGAACGGCATCGAAGCCCAGCAGTCTGCGCCGGGACAAGGTCAAATGGTTGAACATCGCCTCGTAAGCCAGAAGCGGCTCTTTGGCTGCGATAGCATCGACGATCGGTGCATGTTCGACGCGAACCACTTCCAGCCGGGTCTGGGTCGCGGCGTTCGTGAACTGACCAATCAACCGCATGCCGAAAACGATCTGCTTGTGCAGCATGGACATTGTGCTGGCGTACATGGAGTTCTGCGAAGCCTGCGCGACCGCGATATGAAAATCCAGGTCGAGATCGCCAAAGGCCTCATCGCTCATGCCTTCCTCGAAAGCATTGTGTGCCGCGATGATGACATCCATGTCCTCGTCACGGCGGCGAAGGGCAGCCACGGCCGCCGCGTCGCATTCGATCGTGAGCCGGAACTCGAATGCATGGATCAGATCGGCGACGTTCTCGATGGGGCGGAAACCTTTTGTAGGCGCTTCGGAGCCATTCAGGACGAAACTGCCTGAACCCCGCTTCGAGTTGATAATGCCTTCATTGCGCAGCCGGATAAGGGCTTCGCGTACCACCGGCCGGGACACCCCATGCTGTTCGGCAAGCTCCATCTCGGTCGGGATGCGCGTTCCCTCGGACCATTGCCCGCTGTCGACGAGTTGCCTCATCGTCTCGTAGAGTCGTTCCGAAAGTTTCGTCCTTTGGGCGTAAGCCATCCCAGTGCCTCATTACATATTTGTAAATCTACACGTCATTTGTCAGATTTCAAGCTTGATTTGTGCTTTAAAGTCAGACATTGTCATTTTTGTTCGATGTTGAGCGTGGTGTGAGTCCTCCCTCTGCACCAGCTTGCAGAAAACCGCCCGTCGGCACGCATTGCCAGAGGCCTGACCTGGAGAATCTGCGTTTGGCACAGCATTGTGCAGGGCGGGGGGCACTCGCTCGTGCACGAATGCCAGGCAATCCTGAGTCGGGACGAGGCAATGGCCGGCGGGCGCATTCGTGTTGCCGCAACCGCGACTGCGATTCGACGCGAATACGGTCAACATGAGGACTTTCCCTGATGAACCTGCTGCAATCGCTTTATGACGAGGTATTTGGGACGACCCCGCACTGGATTTATCACGCGTGGCTGATGTTCACGATCTGGATCGTGCTGGTGCCGGCCGTCCTGCTGCTGACGCGTTTTGGCAAACCGGCGCCGTCGCTGATCGGCATCCCGAAAGGAAGCCCGAGGCTTGGTCGTAAGCTTTTCTGGTTCACCATGCACCGCGTCGGCTTGTCGGTGCTTGCCATGGCCAGCATTGTCGGTGGTGTTATCGCCGTTGCTGCCAGCGGAGGTTTCAGCGCCACCCTTCACTCCGTATTCGGCATCGCGACAGTGGTCTTTGGCGTTTTGCAGATCGTCAGCGCCTGGTTCCGCGGCTCGCACGGCGTCCGTAATCCGGCAGCTTCAGCGACTAACGAGCCTCCTGCTCCGCACGGCGATCACTATGACATGACGGCACGACGGCGTTGGTTTGAAGCCTATCACAAGACGGCCGGCTGGCTGACGATTGCGTGCGCGTTGGCCGCGGTCGCCACTGGGCTTTCACAATTTTGGGTGCATGGCGTAGGAGTGGTTCTGGCGCTTCTTGCCGTGCTCTACACACTGATCGCTGTCGTCCTTGAGGCGCGCGGTTATCGCCACGACACCTATATGTCGAATTTCGGCACGGGCGCACATCACCCATTCAACGAGAAAAGAATAGAAGAAATGTCTCGGAGATAGCCGTGGCTATCGTCGTTTGCCGGTTTGGTCAGCACGACCTGCCGGCTACGGAACATGAAACGGAAGACTGCCCGTTTTCAGTTGTCGAGCTGGTTGATGCGATCGGCCTCAATTCTGGCGCTGTCGCGTTCGCCGGCCGGGCCATATCCACCGCCGCCGGGTGTCTGGACGACAAGCGTATCGCCTGCTGGTACGAGTTGCTTGCCCTTGCCGCGCAGCCGCGGTCCCGATTTCAGCCCAACATAGCCTGCGCCGCCCTGTTCGCCACCAAACCGCCCTCGCGCCATGTGTTCGATCCGATCAAGTGCGGCATAGATGTAGAACGGATGGTTGTCGCGGTGGCCGATCTCGATGGTCTGGCCGAGCCCGCCCCGGAAGCGGCCCTGTCCGCCGCTTCCGGCGCGCAATTCCTTGCGCCAGAACACCAGCGGCGTCATGGTCTCCAATATCTCGATCGGCACGCCCGAAACGCCGCTCGGAAAGGCGGTGGCGCTTAGCCCGTCGTCATTGGGGCGGGCGCCGGTTCCCCCTGTCTGGACCGACAGTGCCGAGAACCTCGCAGTGTGCCCGATGCCTTGGGTCAAGCAGGCGTCATGTGCGTCCTCGAGGATGAGGTTCCAGAGCGAGGATGCACCCTCGGCCAGCACCTTGTCAGGTACGATCTGAGCCAGGCAGCCGTAGACGACGTCCGGAAGCATTTGGCCGATCACATGCCGTGAAGAGACCGGGGCAGGGCGCTGCGCGTTGACGATCGTGTCTTTTGGCGCGGTGACCTCTACCACCGACAGCGACCCCGAATTGTTGGGCACCTGGGGAAAGAGCGCGCAGGCGATCGCGTATGTGGAATAGGCTTGTGCGTAGCTCAACGGCACGTTTATGCCACGTGCCGAAAGGCCCGAGGTGCCCGTGAAGTCAATTTTGATCAAATCGTTGGAAATGGTTGTCGAGGCAACCAAAGCAACCGGTTTGTCGTAACCGTCGATCATCATTTCCGCAGTGGTTGTTCCGGCCGGCAGGCCCGCGATCGCCGCAATGGCTGCTTCGCGTGAGCGGCTGACGATCTGGTCGCAGAGCGGCGTGAGATCGCCCAGCGGAAATTCGCGCAACATCTCGCGCAAACGGCCCACCCCGATCGCATTGCAGGCGGCAAGGGACATGAGGTCGCCTTCCATTTCGGCGGGATAGCGCGAATTGCTTCGCGCAAGCGTTATCAACGTTTCGTCGCGCTTCCCCTCGGCGATCATCTTCATGGGAGGAACATAAAATCCCTCCTCGAAGACGTCACGGCCGTCAGGTCCGAAGCCGATGCCGCCCACATCCATGAAGTGGCAGGTGGAAGCGAATAGTCCCACCATCGACCCTGCAAAGAAAGCTGGCGTGACGGCGACGAAGTCATGCAAATGGCCGGTGCCAAGCCATGGGTCGTTGGTAATGTAGACGTCGCCATCCTTCATGGACGACGCGGGAAACCGCGCCAGGAAGTGACGAACCGATGCTGCCATTGTGTTGACGTGGCCTGGCGTACCGGTCACCGCCTGCGCGATCATCCGCCCATCCGGGTGAAAGAAGCCGGCGGATAGATCTCCGGACTCTCGCACGATTGGGCAGAAGGCTGTGCGCCGGAGCGCCTGGGCCTGTTCCTCGACGACCGCGATCAAGCGATTCCACATGATCTGGAATTCGATCTCCTCGATAGCGGGCATCGGCCGGTCAGTCTGTTGCATGGAAGTCTCCATTATTCCGCGGCCGCCGCGACGCCGATGGCGGTGTTGGTAAGTTCAAGATGACCCAGCCGGTCGATCGCCACTTCAAAATGCGCAGGCACGACCGTGTTGGTCTCGGGTTCTGTGATGACCGCGGGGCCGGCGATGGAATGGCCGCTGCAAAGATTGGCGCGCAGATAGACCGGCGCCTTGACCGATTTGCCGTCGAAATCGACAAAATCCGTCCAGCCGCTCGGCTTTGGTTTGGCGCTCATTGGTCGAACTTCCTTCACAGTCTCACGCAAAGGCTGGTGCGCCGTCGCGGTGACCGCCCAGGTCAGAATCTCGATTGCGTGATTCTCGAGGAAGCGTCCAAACACTGCGCTGTAGTGCTCTTCAAAACGCTGGCGCAGCTTGGTGGGATCGATGTTGGCCGATGTATCGAGCGGCAGGTCGACTTCCAGCTCGTGGCCCTGACCGACATAGCGCAGAAATGCCGACGTGCGTATTTCGACCGGGCGCCCGTTTGCCGCCGGCTCGACAACGGACATGGATTCGGCTTGCATTTGCAAGATGAGGTCGTGGATGACGCCGTCGTTCACGTCGGCAAGACGACTGTGGCGGCTTCGCACGATCTCATAGGCCAGCGGCGCCTCCAGGAAACCGATGGCTGATCCGACGCCCGCGCCTATCGGCACGATGACCTTTTCCAGGCCGAGCTTACGGGCAAGCTGGGCTGCATGCATCGGCGCAGCACCACCGAATGCGATCATGGCGCGCTTGCGCAGGTCCTTGCCGTGCTCCGCCGCGTGCACGCGGCTGGCGTTCGACATGTTTTCCTCGACGATGGCTGCCACGGCCGAGGCTGCGACCACCGATTTTAGGGACAACGGAGAGCCGACATGGTCGCCCAGCGCCTTTTCAGAGAGGTCGCGGCGCAGGCCGACCTTACCGCCGGCGAAATTCGTGGCGTCGATGCGGCCAAGAACCAGATCGGCGTCCGTGACCGTGGGGCGATTGCCGCCGCGGTTGTAGCAAGCCGGACCTGGTTCCGACGACGCACTTTCCGGCCCCACGGTCAGGCGACCAAGGCTGTCGACTTGGGCAATGGAACCGCCGCCGGCGCCGATTTCGACCATTTCGATGACCGGAATGCGAACCGGAAGGCCGCTGCCTCTCAGGAACCGTTCGGTGCGGTCGACCTCGAAGCTGCGGGACTTGAGGGGTGTGCCGTTGTCGATCAGGCAAAGCTTTGCGGTGGTGCCGCCCATGTCGAAGGACACGATTTCCTTCAGACCGCAGTCGCCGGCGATCTTGGAAGCAAGAATGGCGCCGCCGGCGGGGCCTGATTCAACAAGGCGTATCGGGAATGCTGCCGCTTGGTCGACGGTCGTCAGCCCGCCGCCCGACGTCATCAGCAGCAGGGGAGCGCGCAGCCCACGACGGGCAAGTTCCGTCTTGAGACGGCCGAGATAGCCGGCCATGATCGGGCGGATATAGGCGTTGGCCACAGTGGTCGAGGTGCGCTCATACTCCCGAACTTCCGGACAGACTTCGCAGGACAGCGAGAAAGTCACGTCCGGCAAGGCTGCCGACAGGACTTCCCGGACCTTGAGCTCGTGTGCCGGGTTCGCGTATGCGTGGATGAACGAGATGGCAACACTTTCGATGCCTGCGGTTTTGAGTGTTTTGCCGAGTTCTGCCACCTGATCCTCAGGCAACGGTTTCAGTACCGAACCATCGGCGGCGACACGCTCTCCTATGACGAACCGGTGTTTCCTGCCGACAAGGGGCTGAGGCTTCTTGATAAAAATATCGTATTGGTCGTGGCGACTTTCAGAGCCGATCTCGATCGTATCGCGAAAGCCGTCGGTGGTCACAAGCGCAGTGTTCGCCCCGCGCCGTTCGATGATGGCGTTCGTCGCCAACGTCGTGCCGTGCAGGAAGAGATCGAGATCTGCGAATGACAGGCCTTTCTGCCCCAGGAGACTTTCAACTCCTTCCAGCACCGCTTCCTCAGGTGCCCGCTTCGTCGTCAGCACTTTAGTGGAAGAGCGTTCGCCGGCTATTTCCAGCACGACATCTGTGAAGGTACCGCCGATGTCGACGGACACACGGTTCATTTGCGTGTTCATGGCCTACCTTGGGAACGGAGTTGAAGGTAGTTTGTCTGACTAAGATGGCTATGTCAATCCGGTATCTGCCCCGACGAGGACGTCGCCGTGGAAAGGCGAAAGTCCTTGTGCTTTTATGCTATTACATTGAAATCGTTCATATTATTCGAAAGCAGCGATATCTTGTAGCCAGAATTTTTTGCTTTCTCCTGGGATTCTCTCGACGAATTTCGCATGACAAACAGAATTCTAATTGACAAATATGTAAAATAAAATGACTGTTGATGTGGCCGGCTCTTAACTCAGCGCGCCTGGCGCGTCGGGGGTAAGGCGCCGGGAGTGCGGCTTCGCAATTCTACGGGCAGCATTGTCCAAGGTGTGCGCGACATGCCGGGAATCGCCGGATGGCGCGTTCGTTCCGGTCGCAAGTCTACGGGGTCAGGCCCTGGGAAATCTGGGCCGAAAGGAATTCTGAATTGTTTCGGAAATTGACATGACATTTACGACGACAAGAAATTTCGGCAACTGGATAGATGGAAGCTGGCGTCAGGCGTCAGGGCCCGAAATCGAGCGGCGCAATCCAAGCAATGGCACTCTGGTCTCGCGATTTCGCGATTCTACGGAAGCCGATGTCGACATGGCGGTTTTGTCCGCAAAAAAAGCGTTCAGGACGAAATGGGCCGGTGCGACCGGAGCCGAGCGTTCGGCAGTGCTCGCGAGAGCGGCCGATATCATCTGGCGTCGTGCGGATGAACTGGCTTTTTTCGAAATGGCTGAAAGCGGCAAGCCCGCAAAGCAGGCCCGCGTCGAGATAGAGCGCTCTTCCATGCTTTGGGACTATGCGGCAACGCAGGCGCGCTCCATCACAGGCGATAGTTTTGGCCAGCTCGGCGACTGTTATTTTGCGGCGACCGTGCGTGCGCCGCTCGGTGTCGCCGCCATCATCACGCCTTGGAACTTCCCGTTTCTGATCATCAGCCAGAAATTGCCATTCGCGCTTGCCGCCGGCTGCGCCGCGGTGGTCAAGCCAAGCGAACTGACCAGCGCGACGACTTTGCTGCTCGGCGAAATCCTCCAAGAGGCGGGCCTGCCGGACGGCGTCCTCAACATCGTCGCCGGGTCTGGTGCGACCTGTGGGGATCTGCTCTTGCATCATCCCGGCATCGACATGATCTCGTTTACCGGCTCCACCAAAGTGGGCAAGCATGCCATGCGTGTCGGTGCTGACGGCATGAAAAAGGTGTCGTTGGAATTGGGTGGAAAGAACGCGCACATCGTTATGGCGGATGCCGATCTGGACGATGCGCTGGATGCCGCTTTGCACGGAGCATTTCTCAATGCAGGTCAATCCTGCAACCAGGGCAGCAGACTTCTGCTCCAGTCCTCCATCGCGGCGGAATTCACGCGGAAATTCGTCGATTGCGCCGCGCGAGTGACAGTGGGTGATACGCAGGCTGACGGCATGCTGCTCGGCCCGATCATCAACAAGGATCAGTACAACAAGATCGTCGACTACATCGCCGTCGGCAAGGCAGAGGGCGCGACACTGGCGCTGGGCGGCACACATCGCGAAGAGAATGGCGGGTATTTCATCGACCCTACGGTCTTCACCGGCGTGCGACCGCATATGCGCATAGCGCGAGAAGAGATTTTCGGGCCGGTCGTATCGATCCTCGAATTCGAGACACTGGCGGATGCAATCGCTTTGGCAAACGAGTCCGTCTACGGCCTGTCCGCCGGCATCTGGACCGGAAATGTGTCGCACGCGATGAAGGCAGTGCAATCGCTCAACGCTGGCACAGTATGGGTCAACACCTATCTCGACGGCCCCGCCGAGCTTCCTTTCGGCGGTGTGGGCGAAAGCGGCATCGGTCGTGAAGTCGGCAAGCTTGGCGTCGAGGAATTCACAGATATTAAAACAGTCCAGATACGCAGCGGCGGCTATTCCCGGCGCTGGATTGGACAGGCGATTGAGGCTCCCAATGCCTGACACGACGATCAAGCCCGAATATGACTACATCGTTGTCGGCGGCGGATCGGCCGGCTGTGTCGTTGCCTCCCGCCTGAGCGAAAATCCTGACGTGACGGTGCTGCTGCTGGAAGCCGGCGCCAGGAACGATACCCCGCTGGTGCGCTGGCCGGCCGGTTATTCCCGCTTGCAAGGCAACAAGGTTCGCTGGGAATGGTCAACGGTTCCGCAGAAGCACCTCAACAACCGGAAGCTTCTGTTTCCGCAAGGCAAGCTCCTCGGCGGCGGCAGTTCGGTCAACTCGATGGTGTACATCAGAGGCAACCGGAAAGACTACGATTCCTGGCTTGAGCAGGGTAACGAAGGCTGGGGCTATGACGATCTGCTGCCCTATTTCCGCCGCTCGGAAGATAATGAGCGGTTTGCCGACGCCTTCCACGGCACCAATGGGCCGATGGGGGTTTCGGACCAGCGCCTGCCCATAGATCTGACACGGAAATTCGTCCGCGCGGCCCAGGAGGCGGGGTTCAATCACAACCCGGATTTCAATGGGCGCGATCAGTATGGCGTCGGCTACTATCAGGTGACGCAGCGGGCCGTTCGCCGCAGCAGCACGGCAGCCGCCTTCATCTACCCAAACCTGTCACGGCCAAACCTGACCGTGGTGACGGAAACGCGGGTCACCAGGATTGACGTTGAGCATGGCAGGGCACGGTCAGTCACCTATCTCGCGCCAGGTTCAAACCGCGCCGCGATTGTTCGAGCCGGCAGTGAGATAATCGTTTCCGCCGGCGCGATCAATTCGCCGAAACTACTGCTGCTTTCAGGGATTGGACCTGCTTCGGAACTGCGCCACATAGGCGTGGAGACGGTCATTGACCTTCCAGGTGTTGGCAAAAACCTCCAGGACCACATGGATGTATATTGCTGCGTCAGCCTGAAGGAGCGCGCGTCTTACAACGGTCATGACCGGGGCCCGATGGCCGCCTGGCACGGCCTGCAGTTCCTGATGTTTGGAACCGGCCCGCTCACCAGCAATGTGTGCGAGGGCGGCGCATTTGTCAGCACAACAGGCGACAATGGCTGGCCCGACATCCAGATGCATTTCCTGCCGGCCTATGTAATCGATCATGGCCGCGTGCGCGTTGCCGGGCATGGCATGACATTGAACACCGCCTATCTTCGCCCGGAGAGCCGCGGCCAGGTGACGCTGGCATCGACAGATCCCATGGACGATCCGCTTATTGACCCGGATTTCCTGTCCAATCCGAATGATCTGCGCCACAGCATCGAAGGCTTCAAGCTGGCGCGGGAAATCCTGTCGCAGCCGAGTTTCACCAGACTTTACAAGGCGGAGCATCTGCCCGGCAAAGATGTGCGCTCAGACCAGCAAATCACCGAATACATAAGGCAATGGTCCAAGACCGATTTCCATCCGGCAGGTACCTGCAAGATGGGAAGCGACGATATGGCGGTCGTTGATAAGGACCTGAAGGTGCGTGGCGTCGACGCCCTGCGGGTCATAGACGCGTCGATCATGCCGACGCTTGTCAGCGGCAATACCAATGCCCCCTCCATCATGATCGGAGAGCGCGGCGCGGATGCCATCCTGGGAAGGCGGGAACAGACGACACAGCCGTCGATAGAAATCGGACACGCTGCTCAGGTACTCCGTCAGCGTGGATTGAGAGGGCGACTGTGAGCCAATCCCGCCCCTTGATCCTTCATATGTTTCACACCGCGCCTGCGCTGGTCGCGGTGTTCGACGGCCTTGCGACGGAGTTCGGCGCGGGAATAGCGCTGAAGCATACGGTGCGGGAGGATCTACTGAAGTCCGCGATCGAGTGCGGCAGCGCTACGCCCGAAATCATAGCCGCTGCCGCCGAAGCCATGCTGGCTGAGTTCCGGCTGGGGGCCGATGCCGTGATTTGCACCTGCTCCACGATCGGGGCAGCCGCCGATGTCGCCAACTCGACGTCGGGCAAGCCTGTGTTGCGCATCGACCGGCCCATGGCTCGCGAAAGCGTCAGGACTGCGAGCCGCATTCTGGTCCTGGCGACGCTCGGCACCACGATTGCTCCGACCGCTGCGCTTATCGAGGCGGAAGCCAGGGTCGCAGGCCGTCAGCCCGATATCGATTCCGTCGTGCTCGACAGAGCGAGACAGCTTTTTCTGAGCGGCAACATCGATTCTTATCTCGACGCGGTGGCGCAGGGCATCGCCGCAGCCACTCTCGACGCCGACGTGGTTGTGCTGGCACAGGCCTCGATGGCTGCCGCATTGCCCCTCGTCGGCAAGACCGAGGTTCCGATCCTGACCAGTCCCCGCATCGGGTTCATCGGTGCGCTCCGGGATCTCGAGCCCGGCGGCGCATGGGGAGCTTAGACAACATGAAGGCTTCCAATAAAATGATCGACTTGCGCAGCGACACGGTCACCACTCCGACCCCCGAAATGATCGAGGCGATGTCGCGCGCCGAGCTCGGGGACGATTTCTTCCGCGACGATCCGACCGTGCTCGACTTCGAGGCGGAAGTCGCGGATCTGCTCGGGGTCGAGAGTGCGATGCTGGTGATCAGCGGCACGATGGGAAACGTCGTATCAGCCATGGCGCTGGCGCCACGCGGAACCTCGATCATCCTGGAGGCGGCCGCGCATATCCACATCAAGGAAAGCGGGTGGCCGTCGACGATTGCCGGTCTGACACCACGCCCCATCCAGGGAATAGGCGGCATGATCTCCCCGACGGCGCTCGCGGACGCGATCGCTGTGGGGCAGTCGCGGCTGAGCGCACCTGCAAGCTTGCTGTGCCTGGAAAACACTCACAATGCGGCTGGCGGCAGGGTGATGAGCCCGGAGGATCTCGCGGTTCTGGCTGGCATCGCCCATGAGAGCGGCCTTAATGTCCATCTCGATGGTGCGCGAATCTTCAATGCCGCCATATCCCTTGGCAGACCGGTCAGCGATTTCGTTCAGCCTGTCGACACGACCACATTCTGCCTGTGCAAGGGCTTGAGTTGCCCGCTCGGTGCGGTCGTTGCTGCGAGTTCCGAGATCATCGAGCAGACCCGGCGTTGGCGGCAGATTCTTGGGGGTGGCATGCGTCAGGCTGGGGTGATAGCCGCGGCCGGGCGGGTCGCACTGCGAACGATGGTAGATCGCCTCGCGGAAGATCACCAGAACGCAAAACTTCTGGCCACACGATTGAGGGACGCGGGCCTGGATGTCGATCCATCCGCCGTCGATACCAACATCGTGTTCGTCAATCTGCCCCAAAGTGAGTTCGACGTGGACTACCTGCATTCCGAATTGCTCGAAAGCGGCTTGCGCATCTCGCCGGTAAAGGAAGGGCGCTTGCGCCTCCTGACGCACCGGGAGGTTACACAGCGCGACGCTCTAGTGGCCTCCGACCTCATCGCCAAGTCTTGCGGCTCGGCGCGAGGTCGACAGTCGTCTGGCGTGAACAAAGCCGGCGTGGACGCGATTTACTAGAAGCGGGCATCGCTGCCTCCATTTCACGAATTTCGGTCTCGCGGAGTACCTCATGCTTCTGGGTGTCATCGCCGACGATTTTACCGGCGCGAGCGATATCGCCAACACGATCGCCAAGGGCCTTCCCGGCCAGGGCGGGCTCAAGACGTCCCAATTTCTCGGCGTTCCGGTGCGGGATGCCAAGCCCGACATCGAGGCCGGCGTCATTTCGCTGAAGACCAGATCCGTCCCGACCAAGGAGGCTATCGATCAGTCGTTGGCGGCCGTTGCGTGGTTGCGGAAACAGGGATGTGAGCAGTTCGTGTTCAAATACTGCTCTACCTTCGATTCCACGCCGGAGGGCAACATAGGGCCGGTCGCCGAGGCGATCGCAGAGGCGCTTGCCGTCAGGGGCGTCGTCGCCTGTCCTGCGTTTCCGACAGCTGGCAGAACAGTCTATCAGGGCCATCTGTTTGTCGGAGGTCGGCTTCTTCATGAATCGGGCATGCAGCATCATCCCTTGAACCCGATGACCGATCCGGACCTGAGACGTTGGCTCCAGCAACAGTGCGCAAGCCCGGTTGGTCATATCGCCTGGCCTGCGGTCAAGGCGGGCGGAGACGCGGTCGCGCATGCGCTCAGGGCGTCGGCGACAAGCGGAGAGGTGCTGGCGATCGTCGACGCTATCGACGATGCGGATTTGCTTGCGATAGGCGCCGCCGTCCGGGACAGCCCGTTTGTAACCGGCGGATCGGGTATAGCCCTCGGCCTGCCCGCCAATTTCATAGCACAGGAAAAGGCTTCGGGCGCGCTGCCCGAGAAGTCGAGCGTCGACGGTCCCGAGGCGATCCTTGCCGGCAGTTGCTCCACCGCGACGCGCGGCCAGATCGACTTCCACCTTCAGTCGCATCCCGGTCTCGCTGTAGCGGTCGACGACGTGATGGCCGGCACGATGACCAAGCGGGATATCGTGGCATTCACCTTGGCAAATATAGGGCGCGAGCCCATCGCCTACTCATCCGCAACGCCGGCCGACGTGGAAGCGGCGCAAGCCCGGTACGGTCGGCGGGCGGTCGCCGATAGACTGGATCGATTGTTTGCCGATGCCGCCCGCGACCTCGTCGATTCCGGGGTCAGGCGGCTGGTCGTCGCTGGCGGTGAAACCTCCGGTGCGGTCGTCAGCGCGCTGGCAGTCGAGAGCGTCGCGATTGGCATGGAAATCGATCCAGGCGTGCCTGTGCTTTCCGTGGCAGCGCCGGTTTCCATGGCGCTCGCGCTAAAATCCGGCAACTTCGGATCGCGCGACTTCTTTTCCAAGGCACTTCAACGAATGGCGGGACGATGACTAGCGAAGAACAGGTTCGGGCCAACATTGTCAGGCTGTCAAAGTCGCTTTTCGACCGCGGGTTTTCCGTCGGGTCGGCGGGGAACATTTCCTGCGCGGTGGAAGACGGCATTCTCATCACTCCTACCAATTCTTCGCTGGGATCCCTCGACGCAGACAGGATTTCCAAGATCGGCCGGGATGGGCGCCACATATCCGGCGACAAACCGTCAAAGGAGGTCTTCCTGCACCGCGCCTTTTACGAAAGCCGGCCGGCGACTGGCGCAGTCGTCCATCTCCATTCGACCTACTGCACGGCGCTCTCGTGCCTGGCCGATGTCGACGCCGACGATTGTATTCCTCCGCTGACGCCTTACGTCATCATGAGGGTCGGGCAGGTCCCGATTCTTCCCTATGTCAGGCCCGGCGACCAAAAGGCAGGCAAGTTGATCGATGATCTGGGGGGGAAATATGCCGCCGTCCTGCTCGCCAATCATGGGCCTGTCGTCGCGGGTAGGGATCTGGAATCCGCAGTATTCGCCGCCGAAGAGCTGGAAGAGACGGCCAAACTGCTCATCGTGCTGCGATCGATGAAGTTGCGTTATCTTACCGACGCCCAGGTCGAGGAACTGGGGACGGTCTTTGGAAAGCCGTAGTGGACGATGGCTGCAGCTGGCAGCGCAATCAGCCCTGCAAGATGGCGTCCACTCCCGTTTTGGCCAGATCGATGTCTTCCTGCGTGGAAAGACCGCTGACGGCGACGGCCCCGACCACCTTTCCATCGATAATGACAGGAAGTCCGCCGCCAAAGCCGGTGTAACGGCTGTCGCCATAGGAACCCATGTCAAAGCCCGCGCCCGGCGCTCTTGCTGCCTGCCCGACATCCATCGAGGGCCGGCGCTCGCGTGCGGCGGTCCATGCCTTATTGGCTGCAATCAGGATGGATGGATAGGGTGCACCGTCGAGGCGAGACAGGGCGATCAATTCACCCTGCTGATCCACCACGGCGATGACTGCGCATTTGCCATCGGCCAGGATTGAATCAGAGATCACCCTGACGGCGCGCTCCGCGTCGGCGTGGCCAAGTGTAGAAATGGTCAGCATGATGCGGTCACCCAGATTCAGGTCTGTTCTATCGAAATCGTTCGTCCCGTCGCTGCCGATTCGGCTACCGCCTTTGCCAGCTTCAGGCTCCAGACGCCATCGTCGCCAGACGAGGAGGGTTTGCCGCTGTTTTGGATGGCCGCGATGAAATCGGAGATGCCCCTGTCATAGGTCACTTTCAGTTCCAGTGGAATTTCGCGGTCGCCGTCCTTCGTGCGCAGGATCACACGGCCGCCGGGCGCTTGGGACATGACGTCGATGCCCAGGATGCTGCCCTTGCTGCCATGAACTTCCACGCCACGCGGTCCGTGACCGACAACAAAGCTGTCATGGCATTGCACGAGGATGTCGCCCGGAAATTCCCAGACAGACATCACGCTGTCCTCGATGCGTTTCGGGCCTGCTCCCGAAGTCGCGGCGATGGCCGCTATCCTGATTGGGTTGGCGCCAAGGTAAAAACGAAGCAGGTCTCCGTTGTGAACGGTAATGTCATAGATCACGCCACCGCCAGCAGCCTTGTCGTGCAGTCGCCAGGTCTTCAGGCTGTCTGGAAGTTCCCCAGCGTGGAAGACGCGGATCGAATTCACATTTCCAATCGCGCCTTGGTCGATCAGGCTCTTGATGGCTCGGTGGCTCTCCATGTTTCGAAGATGGTGGTTGGTCGCCAGAACGACTCCCTTATCTTGAGCCGCATCCACGATCTTCTGGGCATCCGCGATCTCAAGGGCCAAGGGTTTCTCGCACAGCACGTGCTTGCCAGCCTCAATTGCGGCCAAGGCGTCCGGCACGTGCCGCTCGTTGGTCGTGCTTATATAGACGGCGGTTATCTCAGGGTCCGCAAGCATGGACTCGACTGACGCATAGCTGGCGGCAATAGCCTTATCGCTGGCGAAGGCCTTGGCCCTGTCCAAATCCGAACTGACAATCGCCTTTACCTTCCCGGACGGATGTTTCCTGATGGAATCCACCATCCACTCGCGTGCGATCGTGCTTGCGCCGATCAGGCCCCAGACAACGGTATCGGCCATCCTGTTTCCTTTCCTGTTGATTTTCCGCCGAGCCGCAGCTCTGTGTCGTGGCTCGCCTACGCAATTGTCTGACAACGGATTGATTTGTCAACAAGCCTCACAGAAAACAGGCGACCCAGGAAATCAAGATTCTGGCGTTATCTCATAATTTTCAGCATGTTAATGGGCTTTATGTGCTGTCCGTCGCCAAAAATTTGCGCCTGAGGCTATTTTGGTGAGCCACAATTGTTGACAGATATGTAAAATATACACATCATGGTCAGACATTTGTCGCCAACTGGAGGGTGCGGCTCGCTGGTGCGATGCGAGCACATTGACCGAGCCGATAGAAAGTCGGGCTAGAACTGCAAACATCCCGATCGGCAATTCCTGTATCGACGAAACACAATGTCGTCTGCTGCAGGCGCTGAATGGATTGATTTGATCGAAAATTGTCAGAAAACTAAACAGGGGAATTCAGATGATCACACGTAGTCTTGTCATTGCTTCTATCATGTTGTCGGCATCCTCAACGATGTCGCTTGCTGGGGGAGAAAATGTTGAAGTCATGCACTACTGGACCAGCGGCAGCGAGGCGGCAGGTCTGGACGTATTGAAACAGTTGCTCGAGAAGCGCGGCGTCTCATGGTCGGATTCTCCGGTTGCCGGGGGTACCGGAATGAACATGGTGCAGGTCCTGCGTGCGCGTATCGCGTCCGATACCGCGCCGTCAGCTGCGCAGATGCATGCGCAGCAGGTTCAGGCCTGGGCTGCAGAGGGTGTGCTTACCGATCTCAGCGACCTGGCCAAAAAAGAGGACTGGGCCAAGATCATCGCTCCGGAGCTGGTGCCGCTCATATCGTACAACGGCAAGTCCGTCGCTGTGCCGGTCAATGTCCATCGGTCGAACTGGCTCTGGTACAACAAGAAGGTTTTCGACAAGGCCGGCGTCCAGCCGCCAACCACCTGGGACGAATTCAATCAGGTCTCCGAGAAGCTGCTGGCCGCAGGCGTGACGCCATTGGCGCTTGGCGGCCAGCCTTGGCAGGAAGCCGATCTGTTCGAGAACGTTGTGCTTGGCCTGGGCGGTGCTGACTTCTACCGCAAGGCGCTGATTGAGCAGGATCAGGAAGCGATCAAGAGCGAAACGATGGTCAAGGTGTTCGACCAGCTTCGCGTCATGAACAAATTCGTCGACAAGAACTACCCCGGCCGCGACTGGAACCTGGCGACCCAGATGGTGATCAAGGGCGAAGCCGGCATGCAGATCATGGGCGATTGGGCAAAGGGCGAATTGTCGCTCGCCAAGATGGAGCCGAATGTCGACTATGGCTGCTCGCCGGCGCCCGGCACCAAGGGCGACTATGTCTGGCTTACCGACAATTTCGGCTTCTTCACGACGAAGGATGAAAACCGCGTCAAGGGCCAGATCGAGATGGCGTCCGCGATTCTCGACAAGGATTTCCAGGAGGCTTTCAACATCAAGAAGGGGTCGATCCCGTCCCGTGTGGACGTTTCGATGGACAAGTTCGATTTCTGCGGCAAAGCGGCTTATGCCGATCGCGCCGAGGCACAGAAGACGAACACGTCGCTGCCGTCGCTTACGCACAATGCTGCGACAGGAGCCACCAAGACCGGCGTCTTCCTCGATGTGGTCTCGACCTTCTTCGAAACGCCCACGATGACCTCGCAGCAGGCGATCGATCAGCTCGTGGCCGGGTTGAAGTCGGCCGAGTAACAGCATTCGAGCCGAGGCAGCGCCCCCGAACCGGAGTTTCGGGGGCGCTGCCTCAACGACTTCGCAGATCGCGCCGCATGCCCGCTCGCCGCACCGCGGGGACGCTATCCGGAACATGCAGAAAGGCCATACCGTGGCGATGAGTTTTCCCGATGCCGGCGCTCTCGCCGACCATAGCGAGCCAAAGTCCGATCTTCGGCTGTGGCTGGCCAAGAACGCATCTCAACTGGCGCTGGCTCCATCGGTGGTAATCGTGCTGGTTGTCATCTACGGCTTCATGGTTTGGACCGGCGTGATCTCGCTTACTGCGTCCAAAATGCTGCCCAACTACAGCTTTGTCGGATTGGCCCAGTACGGTCGTCTCTGGTCTAACCCGATATGGCAGATCGCTGTGTCCAACATCTTCATATTCGGCTTTCTGTTCATTGGTTTCTCGACGGCAATCGGCCTCGCTCTGGCGATCCTGATCGACCAGAAAATCCGCGCGGAAGGCTTCCTCAGGACCGTCTATCTCTACCCGATGGCATTGTCCTTTATCGTCACAGGGACGGCTTGGAAGTGGATCCTCAATCCAGGTCTCGGATTGGAGCGTATGCTCCATATGTGGGGCTGGGAAAGCTTCAGGTTCGACTGGCTGGTCAATACCGAATACGCGATCTACACCCTGGTCATCGCCGGTGTGTGGCAGTCTTCGGGCTTTGTAATGGCCCTGTTTCTGGCGGCGTTGCGCGGCATCGATGAGGATCTTGTCAAAGCTGCAAGGCTCGACGGGGCAGGGGCGACGCAAATCTATCGGCGCATCATCATACCTCAGCTTGGACCGACCTTCATGACCGTGGGCGTCATCCTGATGCAACAAGCCGTGAAGAGCTTCGACCTCGTCGTCGCACTGACGTCAGGCGGCCCTGGAAACAGCACCAATCTGCCAGCGACCTTCATGTACACGCAGACATTCGGGCGTGATCAAATGGCGGTGGGTGCCGCGAGCGCCATCATGATCCTCATGACCGTGGCCGCTATCGTCGTTCCCTATCTCTATATCGACATCAGGAACAACCGCAATGAGCGCTGATGCCATCATTCTGCAGCGCGGCGCGTCGCATCAAGTCGCCCGCATCTTCATCTATGTTTGCCTCATCCTCTTCGCAGCCGTCTATCTTATGCCGCTGCTGGTCGTGGTCCTGACTTCGGTGAAGGACCTTGACGATATCCGCAACGGATCGATCCTGTCGCTTCCGCAGCGTGTTACCTTTGAGCCTTGGCGCCAGGCGTGGTCCGAGGCCTGCATAGGATTGCGCTGCGCGGGCCTCAGGGACTTCTTTATCAACTCCGTGGCGATGATCGTTCCTTCCGTGGCGATTTCCACGGCGGTTGGAGCGATCAATGGCTACGCACTGACGCAGTGGAAATTCCGCGGCGCGGATCTGATTTTCGCAATCCTGCTGTTCGGCGTGTTCATTCCATTCCAGATCATCCTGATTCCGATGGCGCGAACCCTGGGCGCTATCGGCGTCGCCAACACCATGGTCGGACTCATAATGGTCCACGTGGTTTACGGCATCCCTTTCACCACCTTGTTCTTCCGGAATTTTTTCCTTTCGCTGCCGTCGGATCTGGTTAAGGCGGCGCGGGTCGACGGCGCCGGTTTCTATCAGACCCTCTGGCGCGTCATCCTGCCGATTTCGATACCCTGTTTCGTCGTGTCGATCATCTGGCAGTTCACCAACATCTGGAACGATTTCATTTTCGGGACGACCTTTACGTCTGGTGAAAATGTTCCGGTCACGGTGGCGCTAAACAATGTCGTGAACACGACGACGGGCGTCAAAGCCTACAACGTCGATATGGCTTCCGTGGTCATGACCGCGCTGCCTACTTTGGCGATATATGTCTTCGCGGGCAGATACTTCCTGCGCGGTCTCATGGCCGGTTCGATCAAGGGATAACGAGAGGACTGGTCGGTGGTCGCGGCTAGGCATGGAGCCTGGAAGTTGTTGAAATGGAGCTTGGGTGTGAGGCCTAGCATCAAATTGCGCGACCTACAGCAATACCTTTTGTACGAGACCAACGTGCAAGCGATAGCGACGCGCTTGGTGGACAAATGGGGTTCTGCGAGGGCTCAGACGCGGGCTCAGGCAGTGGCGCGACGCTCTGCCGGAACGCGAGCGAAAATCGCCTGGGATATCGCTATGTCGGTCAGGGACTGCAATCGCCTGGATATTTACTATCACTGACAGGGCGCGATTGAACTCGTCAACCGGCGGTCGCCCTTCGATGCCCCAGGTTTCAATTGTCGAAGCGTGCGAGAGACGTCCTCCCGGCCTACCAAAGTATTGCGCTTGCGATCGGAAAATGCGCTATTTAGGGTGGTGACGGTACTTTTCGGGATGGCTTAGACCCGCAGTCGGGTGCCGTGGGATGAGGAAATTGTCCGATTGGCCCCGATAGTTGATGAAACCTCAAAATATTTTTTGCGGCGATTTTCCGTTTAAAATCAAAAGCGTAACTTTTTGACGGTCCATAGGGCGGCGTTGTGCGTCGCAAACAAGAAAAAACCCAGCTAGATCAAAGACCTAGCTGGGTTAAAAACAATTGAGTGGGAATGACGGGACCACTCAGACGCCGCCGAACATACGTCAATCTGCGGCCGCGTCCCTTCGACAGCGGACATCGCCAAACAGCGACCATTTAGCCTGGGAAGATAGTGAAACCGCCATCGACGCGGATGACCTGGCCGTTGATGAAGCGCGCGCGCGGACCGGCGAGAAAGGCCACTGCCTCGGCGATTTCTTCCGGCTCCGCATAGCGGTTCAGCGATTTCTTGCTCGAATCCATGCGCGTGGGATCTACCACTCGGGTCGCCTGGAACCGGGCCGTCTTGGTGGCGCCGGGGCTGACCGCATTGACACGCACGCCATCGTCAATCAGTTCTTTGGCGAGACAGCGCGTGTAATGTACGACCGCGGCCTTCAACGTCGAGTAGACGACCTCGGGTGAGACGCCGAGATGTGCTGCCGCCGACGCGATGTTGATGACGGAACCGCCGCCGCGCTGCTTCATTGGCGGCACGAAAGCCTGGCAGACCAGCATCGTGCCGATCAGATTGTTCTCCGTGAGCACGCGGATGTCTTCCAGTTCGATGTCGAGGGCGTTGTTGGGGGTCGGCTTGCCGCCCTTGGCGCCGATGTCGCCGCCGGCACAATTGACAAGCACATGCACGTCACCGAGATCGGCCTCGATCTTGCGCTTCATCTCGGCCACTGCCTTCTGGTCGCCAATGTTTCCGGTTACCGAAGTGACCCTCGTGCCATGCCGCTTCAGGCGCTCGACCACCTCGCCGAGATTGGCGAACTCGCCATATTTGGCCGGTGCTGTTTCATCCATGTCATGGATCGCGACATTGGCGCCGAGTTCCGCCAGGCGCTCGGCCATCACGCGACCAAGGCCACGACCGGAGCCGGTGACGAAGGCGGTCAATCCATCGAGTTCACGTGTCGCCATCAGATCTTCTCCACTTTCATCAAACCAAGGTTGCGCATGTTGGCGGCGCTGCGCCGGATCATGTCGAGCTCATAGGAAACGAGGGAACCGTCGTCTTCGCGCTCCCAAGGGGTACGGTAGTCAGCGTCGTCGGGTAGGCGATTGCGCTGCGCGGCCCGCAGGCAGGCGGCAAATTCGCGCGCCGTTTTCGGCGGATAGCCGTGCCACCAGTCGTCGCTGAGAAAGCGGACATGCCTCGCCTCCAATGCGCCTGGTTCCAGAACGGCGGTCATGCGATCGTGATGTTCGGCAAGAACTGCGAACAGCTGGGCAAACGGCACTGCGCCATCGCCGATGGCACAACGGATCAGCCTGTAGCCTTCGGTCGTGAATTGCACGCGGTAGTCCTTGAGGTGGACATGGCGGACATAAGGTGCGATCCGCCGCGCAAAATCGAGCGGCGCTTCGCCGACAGGGAATGTGTTGCCGGTGTCAAAAGTGACGCCGATGCCTTCGCCGCCGAGCGCGCAGAAATCGACGAGTTCCTGGCTGGTGAAGTCCTGGTGGTTTTCGATCGCAAGCACATGGCCCTCGGCAATCGCGCGGGGGCCCCATTCCTTCAATCTGTCTCGAATGGTGCCGGCGAACTCGCCCCATTTCTCGCCGGCGGCGTTGCGGTCGCCACACAGAACCGGCGTCAGCGCGGTTCGGATGATTTTCACCCTCAGCAGGCGAGCGGCTCGAAATGCCGCGTCGAGCGGTTCGCCCACCAGAAGGCCGCCGCTGACGATCGGTGTGATCCCAAGGCCTGCAAGCCTTTCGCGCAGCGCGATCACCGCGTCGTCGGAAAGCTCCGTCAGCCATGGCACCCAGATCTCCAGCACCCGCGCGCCAAGTTCGGTCGCAAGCGCGATGAAACCTTCCAGCCCTGCCGGCTTGGGATTGGCGCGTGGCGTGCCGCGGGCCTGGAGGCCGAGATGATAGGTCAGACCGTAGGGGTTCAGGCCGACCTGGAGCATGGAGCGATCCTTTGATGGGGCTGGGGTCATCGCAGACCGGCATCCACGGTGATCGACTGCTTGGTGATCATGCGGCTATCGTCGGCGGCGAGGAACAGCACCGTACGCGCGATCTCCTCGCCCAGCAGAACCCGGCGGATCATCTGGCGCTGCACCACCTGGTCGATCGACGCCTGCGTCTTGTACCAAAGCCGCCGTTGCCGGTCGGTGATGACGGCGCCCGGCTCGATGGCATTGACGCGGATGTTGTCGGGACCAAACGCCCGCGCCAGCGCGAATGTCAATCCGACCACTGCAGCCTTGGCCGTCGCATAGGGCGCCATGTCCGCCGCGCCGAAACGCCAGGCGATCGAGGAAAAATTGACGATCGAACCAAAGCCCAGTTCCTTCATGTGCGGATGCACGGCCTGGGCGGCAAAGAAGTGGTGCCTGAGGTTCACGTCCTGGGCGTGGTCCCAGTACGCCTGCGTCACGTCGATAACCGGGTGGCGATTGTCGTCGGCGGCGTTGTTGACCAGCACCGCGACAGGTCCGAGGCGGTCGCGCACCGTGCCGATCGCAGCCTGGAGGGCGGCAATATCGGTCACGTCGCAGCGCATGAACAGCGGCGGGTGCGCTGCCGTGGCGCCGAGTTCTCGCGCGAGCTCTTCGCCGGCCTCCTGCTGCAGATCGAGAAACGCGACGCGTGCGCCATTGGCGGTGAAGGCGCGAACCGTATCGGCGCCGATGCCAGACGCGCCGCCGGTAATCAGCACGACACGGTCGGCCAGGCTCGGATAGGTGGCAAAGGGCAAATGCGAACTCTCTTCAGATCAGGCGTTGGGTCAGATCAGGCGTTGGGTCGTCGGGTCGAACAGGCACGCACGCGCCATGTCGATGCCGAGGGTCACCGTCTCACCCATCCGAGGCGTACCGTCGGGATCGAAACGACCGGTGATCTCCTTGGCGCCCAGGCGCAGAACGGCCATGGTCTCCGCACCCGTCGGCTCGACCAGTTCGACCACGGCATCGATTTGCGCGATGCTTGGCTTGCGACGCTGAAGATCGGGATCAAACCGGTAGATGTGCTCCGGCCGGATGCCAAGCACGAGCTGTCGCGGCGTATTGGATGGAAGGGTCTGGACGATCGGCAGGACGGCCGTCTTGCCGTTGGCGGCCTGCAAGGCAACGCCAGGGCGACCGCCTTCCTCGCTCAGTTCGGCCGGCAGAAAATTCATCGCCGGCGATCCCATGAAGCCCGCGACGAACATGTTGGCCGGACGGTTGTAGATCGTGGCCGGCTCATCGAATTGCTGGACCGATCCCTGATGCATTACGGCGATGCGCGAGGCGAGCGTCATTGCCTCGACCTGATCGTGGGTGACGTAAACCGTCGTCTTGCCGACGCGGTGATGCAGTTTCTTGATTTCGGTACGCATGTCGACGCGCAGCTTGGCGTCGAGATTGGAGAGCGGCTCGTCGAACAGGAACAGTTTCGGATCACGCACCAGCGCCCGGCCCATCGCGACGCGCTGGCGCTGGCCGCCCGAAAGCTGTCCGGGTTTGCGCCCAAGCAACGGTTCGATCTGCAGGAACGCAGCAACCCGTTTGACCGCCTCGTCCTGTTGCGGCTTCGGTACGCGGCGGCTTTCCATGCCGAAGGTGATGTTCTCGCGCACCGTCATCGTCGGGTAAAGCGCGTAGGACTGGAACACCATGGCGATGTCGCGGTCCTTCGGTGCAACCGAATTGACCAGCCGGCCGTCGATGCGGATCTCGCCGGAGGTTACGGTTTCCAGTCCGGCGATCATCGCGAGCAATGTGGACTTGCCGCAGCCGGACGGTCCGACCAGCGCGATAAACTCACCGTTCTGCGCCTCGAGATCGATGCCCTTCAGCACCTCGACCGCGCCGTAGTTCTTGCGCAGGGATCGGATGGTCAATGTCGACATGCGATGCCTTTCTTGGCGGTCGGGGCCGTCGGCGACATCAGATAGGCTCCCGTCACTTGATCGCACCCTGGGTCAGGCCGCGGACGAAATACTTGCCACCGAAGAGATAGATCAGCAGCGGCGGCAGCGCGCCGATCAGCACGGCGGCGCTCATGACATCGTAGGCGCGTACATTCGTGCCGCTTGCCGTCAGCGCCACGAGTGCGGCCGTGATCGGCTGTTGCTGCCCGGAGGTGAAGACGACACCGAACAGATATTCGTTCCAGATGCCGGTGAACTGCCAGATCACCGTGACGATCAGGATCGGTGAGGAGAGCGGGAGAATGATCTTGCGGAAGATGCGCCAGAAGCCTGCGCCATCGATGCGTGCCGCCTTGATCAGATCGTCGGGGATGCTGACGTAGTAGTTGCGGCAGAACAGCGTGGTGAACGAAATGCCCTGGATGACATGTATGACGATGAGCCCGTAGGTCGAATTGCTGAGGCCCAGATTGCCGAGGATGAACGCCCAGGGCATCAACGAAATCTGGCCCGGAATGAAGACGCCGAGGAGCATGCAGGTGAACAGCGCTTCCGAACCCTTGAAGCGCCATTTCGACAGGATGTAACCGTTCATCGCGCCGACCGCCGTCGAGATGATCGTCGCCGGGATCGTCATTTTCAGAGAGTTGTAGAAGTTGCGCTGCATGCCCTCGCAGGTGCCGCCGATGCAATAGGTGCTCCAGGCCTGGCCCCAGGCTTCAAGGCGGAAGCTCCGTGGCAGCGAGATCAACCCGTTGCGCGCGATCTCTTGCTGGTCGCGGAATGAATTCAGCACCACGACCAACAACGGGACCAGGTAGATCGCCGCGAAGATAACCAGCAGCCCATAGATGACGAAGCGGGTGAGGAAATGCCTGCGCGCCGCAACTGTGGCAGCGTGATGATCCTGCACCTGGTCCAGCGAGACGTCAGCCATGGCCGGCCTCCTTGCGCCGGCGCCAGACCACCCAGAACGAATAGGGCACCAGCACCACGGCAAGAGCGGCAAGCATCATGATGGCCGCCGCGGCGCCTTCGCCGATCTGGCCGCGTTGGAACATCAGGTCATAGACGTAGATGGCAGGGAACGTGGTCGAGATACCCGGGCCTCCTTTCGTGAGGGCCGCCACGAGGTCGAAGGTCTTGATGGCGAACTGGATCTGGATGACGGCGACCGCCAGGAAGATCGGCGCAATCGTTGGCAGAAGCACTTTGCGATAGATGCGGAAGGTCGATGCGCCGTCGATCTGCGCGGCCTTGACGAGGTCCGAATCGACCGAACGCAGACCCGCCAGGAACAGTGCCATGGCAAAGCCCGAGGCCTGCCAGACACCGGTGATGATCACCGCATAGATTGCATAGTGTCGGTCGCTGGCGAGCGCGAAGCTGAAATTCGTCCAGCCCAATCCGCGCACCATCGCCTGGATACCGTCGGTCGGGTTATAGAGCCAACTCCAGACCGTGCCGGTGACGATGAAGGAGACGGCCAGCGGATAGAGGAAGATCGTGCGCCAGACCGCTTCGCCGCGCACACGCTGGTCGATCAGGATCGCCAGCAGCAGCCCCACGGCCATCGAACCGACGATGTAGAAACCGCTGAAGAGAAAGAGGTTGGTGTAAGCGATGTTCCAGCGCCGGTTCGCCCAGAGTGACGCGTAGTTGTCCAGACCGACGAAGCCGTAGGTCGGGAGCAGCGAGGAGTTGGAGAGCGAGATGTAGAGCGTCCAGCCGGTGAACACGAAAACGTAGACGAAGCTCGCCACAAGCGAGGGGCCGAGCACCAGCAAGGGCATCGCGGAGCCCAGCCGCTCGCGCCAGGGGCGGGCGGGCGCCGGGGTCGACAGGATCAGGTCGTGATTTGACATTTGCGGCGCGGAACTGGATGGAGGATGGCCGGGTGCGGATAGAAACTGCGCCCGGCCGTTCCTGTCTACTTCTGTGCTTCGGCCGCGTCGGCCATCGCATTGGCGCCGTCCTCCGGTGACATGTCGGGCGTCGCTACGAACTCGGTAATGGAGTCCATGATCGCGCCGCGCATCTTCTGCGGGATGGTCATGTTGTGCGCCATCGAGCGGACCAGCGTGCCGTCCTTGATCGAAGCCTGGAGATCCTTCTGCGAGAGCTGCTGGCACGGATTGAAGCCCTTCGACAGATCGATATCCAGGCGTGCGGGAATCGAGCCCTTGGCCTGGTTGAAGACCGTCTGGAAGTCGGGCGACAGGATCAGGCTGGCAAGCAGCTTCTGGCCGTCGATGTAATCCTGGTCCTTTTGCTTGAAGAACACGACCGAGTCCGAGTTGAGGATGAAGCCGGGTTTGCCCCAATCGGTCGGCGCCTGGGCGCAGACATAGTCGGTGCCTTCCTTAAAGCCGGCGGCGGTCAGCAGGCCGATCGTCCAGTCGCCCATGATGTGGAAAGCCGCGTCGCCCTTGCCCACGAGCGCCGACATCGAATCCCAGTCGCGGCCAACCATGCCCGGATCCATGTACTTGGTCGTCATCAGGCGCATCTGCTGGAAGGCCTTGACCATCCCCGGGCTGCGCATGGATTCGACATCGCCCTCGACGAAGGCCTTGCGGTAGAGATCGATATCCTGGCCGTAGAGCACGACCTCGAACACCGTCGAATCCGTCCAGTCGGCGGTCGAATGCGAGATGCAGATCTTGCCGGACGCGACGATCTTGTCGCAGGCCGCATTGAACTCGGCCCAGGTCTTGGGCATTTCCGTCACGCCGGCGGCCTGCATGACCTTCGGCGAGGCCCACAGCCAGTTGATGCGGTGGATGTTCATGGGGGCGGCGACCCATTTGCCGGTCGGCTTCATCACCGGAAGCAATTCCGGCGCGACCACTTTTTCCCATCCTTCCGAAGCCGCCAGTTCGTCGAGATCAGCGGTCATGCCGGTCTTGTTCCACTCGGCGATTTCCGGACCTTTCAGCTGCACGGCGGGCGGGGCATTGCCGGCGATCACGTCGGCACGCAGCTTGGCCAGCGTATTGGCCGTGTGACCGGCGATCGAGGTCTGTTCCCATTTGCCGCCCTTGGCGGTGAACATCTCGCCGAGCTTGGCGATCGCCTGCGCGTCCGATCCAGTCGCCCATTGATGCAGCAGGTTCGTCTTGGGCTCGGCGAAGGCTGCCCCGGCGGCAAAGGTGCACGCAACGGCGGCCGCGAGGGCGGTCATGATGCATTTCATAGTTTCACTCCCATATGGTGTTGCACGGTTCGTATCGACCGCTTATGGCCGCGGTTTGAAGCCGCCGCCGGCGAGATGCGTTAATCTCAAGTTCTTTCCAAGATGACATATTGGAGCTATCAGTCAACGATGTTTATGTTGGTCCATGACAAAACCTTCGCTTAGAACCTGGCTGATCGACAGGCCGCCCGCATCGCCGGAGAGCATGATTGTGCGTTGCCTGAGTGAGCGCGGCGCCCTCTCGGCGTCGCAGATCGCACGTGTCACCGGTCTGGCGCGCTCGACGGTCTCAACCGCGCTCAATGGCTTGAGAAAATCGGGCATGGTAATCGAAGCCCCGACCAGCCACGAGGGGATCAGAGCCATTGGCAGGCCGGCCGCGGCCGTGACGCTCAATCCGACAGCGGGCACCTGCGTCGGAATTCATCTGGGGCTTCAGCAGATAAGGCTGATCGTCGCCGATGTCTCACATTCCGTCATTGCCGAACAAACTATCCCCATGGCACTGGACTACCAACCGCAGCAGGCGGCCCAGATGGCCAAATCGGCAATTGCCCAATCTTACGAAGAAAATGGTCTGCCGATGGCGGGACTCCTGGGGGTTGGGATTTCCGTCTCTGGTCCTGTCAGTCGCGATGGAGTGGTCCTGCGCGCGAGCATCGTTCCAACATGGGCTGGCGTCAACATACGAGATGTGTTTGGACCCGTCCTGGAGCGGCCGATCTTCGCCGACAACGAGAGCAACTGCTCGGCCATTGCCGAGCTGATGTGGGGTGCGGCCATCGGCCAAGACGATTTCGTGCTGTTCAAGATCGATCTGGGGGTTGGTGGCGCCATTGTCCAGCATGGCCAGCTGGTGACGGGCATTGCCGGCGGTGCCGGCGAATTCGGGCACATCAGCATCGATCCCGGCGGCGATCTTTGTCGGTGCGGCAATCGCGGATGCCTGGAGCTCTATGCGAGTTTTGCCCGGCCACTGGAACAGATTTCGCGTGTTGTGCGGCGGCAGGTCACCATGGACGATGTCATTATGATGGCCAAGGAGGGCGACGTCAGGGCGTTGCGGATGATCGAGGATACCGCCGAGATTGCCGGCCGGGGTCTCGGCTTGATCGGCTCGGTGCTCAACCCGCCGCTCATCATCATCGGGGGCCAGATGGCGTTGGCGGGTGACATTCTGTTGACGCCGCTGATCGCGTCCTATGAACGCCACACGCTCATCAAGTCCCGCGATGTCGCTCCGGCCCTGCGCACGCGGATAATCGTTGGCAAGCACACCGAGAACGATGCGTTGCTGGGCGCGGTCGGCCTCGTACTGAGACACCAGACGAAGGAACTCTCGCTCGGCTGATCGGCTGGGTCAAGTCGCGACTGCGGGGGGTTGAAGAGCCTCCGGGCTTGCGCATGCGCCAGATCTCCTTGGCGATGAAGCCGTATCCACCAAATGGCGGACGCTCTCTTCATGAGCGTCTTAGGTTTCAGAAGCAATTTTCCGGTGCGCACGGGCACGGGCGATGATTCCCAAGCCGGGCTGGACGAGGTGGCGCGCAGCTGCCTCGTTTTCCTCGACCTATGAGACGATACGAACCTTCGCCAACATGAAGTGGATCGACGCCCTCGCAAGGTGCTGATCGTTGGCGGATTGGGCACGTTGCTGCCCGCCCAGGCTGCTGACCTGGAAGGCAGTTTTGATCACCCGCAAGCATCCTCCCGCTCTTCATCTCATCATACCAGTTGACATGATGATGGCTGCCGCTAAGGTTGACCAGGGTTCGGCGGATGCGAGTACACGGTCAAGGGAGGAGACTATGCAAACGTCAAGGAAACTTCGGCGCGTAGCGCTTTTGGGTGCCATCGCCATGGTGGTCGCGGGTGAAGCGTCGGCGCAAGAAGTCAAGGTTTGGACCCTGACCTTCGCCAATGATTCCGCCAACAAGGCATGGGCTGACATCGTCAAGGAATTCGAGGCTGCCAATCCTGGTGTCACCATCAAGGTGGAAGGCCGCGGCACCGATGAACACAAGTCGGCGCTACGGGTCGCCTCAGGTTCCGACCAGGGACCGGACATCTATTTCATGTGGGGCGGTCTTGGCCTTGGCGGCGAATTCGTCAAGGCGGGGCTCAGCCTGCCGCTCGACAAATACTACTCGGAATACAAATGGGACGACGAACTGCTCTCGCCGGCGCTTTCCTTCTCCAAGCAGTATGAGGGTGGCAGGCACGGCGTGCCCTACACATTCCACGGCGAGGCGCTTTATTACAACAAGGCGCTGTTCGAGAAGGCCGGTATTACCACGGCCCCCGCGACCTATGATGAACTTGTCGCGGACGCCGAGAAGCTGAAAGCCGCCGGCATCCCGGCGATCACATTTGGCGGGACCGTCAACTGGCACGTCATGCGTCTCATGGACATGATCCTGGAAACCAAATGCGGCGTCGACAAGCATGACCGTCTGATGAGCATGCAGGTGAGTTGGGCCGACGAGGCCTGCGCCACGGCCTCATTCGAGGAATTCCACAAATGGACATCGAATTACACGCTGAAGCCGTTCATGGGGATCGATCAGGCGCAGTCGTTCAATCTCTTCCTCGGCGGTCGAGCCGCCATGATGCTTGAAGGCGACTGGCTGGTGGGGCAGCTCAAGGGCGAAAACCGCACCGCGGATTTTGGCCTGTTCCCGTTCCCGACCGGTACTGACCGCCTCTACGGCTTCGCCGAGTACAACTACATTTCGACCAAGAGCAAAGTTCCCGACATCGCCGCCAAATTCCTGAACTATCTTGAATCCACCGACGTGCAGCAAAAGCACCTAGGCGATTTCGGTTCGATCTCGGTCAACAAGAACGTCAAATACACGAGCACAGAACCGCTCGACCAGAAATGGATCGAGATCTTTGGCAAGTTCCCCGCGACGTTCGTCAATGGCGACCAGGCTTTTCCGCTCGACGTCACCACCGAATACTTCCGGGTGATCAACGAGGTAGCAAGCGACAATCTCGATCCCAAGGCGGCAGCCGCCGAGTTGCAGAAATTCATCGGCAATCGCAGCTGATATTGAACCTCGCGATGGCCGGCCCCGACAAGCCGCAGGCCGGGGCCGGCCAGCCGATTCTCCTGCACCGCTCCTGGGACGATACATGGCCGTGAACATTTCCGCCGCCGATCGCCATGCGCGAATGCCTGCCCGGTCAGGCCAGCTTCGCCGGAAACTGCAGGATCCGACCTTGCAGGGACTGATGCTGTTGGCGCCCGCGGTGCTGGCCTACGCAGTCTTTGCCTTCTATCCGATGATCGACGTCATCCAGCTCAGCTTCATGAAATGGAATGGACTGAACGCCGACAAGCATTGGGTGGGGCTCGACAACTACCGCTACGTGCTCGCCGACGATCCGGTGTTCTGGGTCGCCTTCAAGAACACGCTGATCTGGACTTTCCTGTCGGTAATCTTCCCGCCGCTGATCGGCTTTGGGTTGGCGCTCGGCCTGAACCAGAACATCCCTGGCCGATCGCCGCTGCGCGCCCTGTTCTACATGCCCGTGATCATCGCACCGATCGCGGTGGCAACCATGTGGCGCTGGATGTTCGACCCCTTCTTCGGGTTGTTCAACAGTTTGCTCTCCGCAGCCGGATGGCCCAACCTGATCCAGGATTGGCTGGGCGACCGCAATATCGCGCTCTATTCGGTCTTCATCGGCTATGTCTGGGAGGTCGCGGGCTTCTCGATGGTGTTGTTCCTGGCCGGGCTGCAAGGCGTCTCGCAGACGCTGATCGAAGCCGCCCGCATCGATGGCGCAGGACGCTTCCAGCTGTTCCGCTATGTGACGCTTCCAGCGCTGAGGCCCACTATCACCATCGTCCTGATCCTGTCGCTGATCAACTCGCTGAAAGCCTTCGACATCGTCTACGGCATGACCGGCGGCGGCCCGGCACAATCGACGCAGATGCTCGCTATGTGGGCCTATACGCAGGCCATGCAACTCGGTGACTTCGGTCGTGGCAGCGCCATCTCCGTCGTGCTCTTGCTCATCACCGTTGCCATCGTCATCCCCTATCTGCGCTGGACGCTGAAGCGGCAGGAGGCGTATCAATGAGTGGCGTCGCCAGCCCCTTTCGACAGGCCGGCGCGGAGCGGGTGGATCCGCTGCTGGTGGCATTGTGGATCGCGCTGATCATCGTCGCCATGGTCTGGATCGCTCCATTCGTCTTCATCATCTTCACGTCGCTGAAATCGAACGCCACGGTAATGGGGACCGGCGCATTCGCGCCGCCCACCAGCCTCGCCTGGGAGAATTTTACCAATGCCTGGCGGCGCGGCGATTTCGGCACGACGGTTGTCAACAGCACCATCATCACCCTCATCAAGGTGCCGCTCGGGCTGATGATATCGGCCATGGCCGCCTATTCGCTGAGCCGCATCCAGATCTGGGGACACAAAGTGGTCTTCCTCGCCATCGTGTTTGGCACGATGATCCCGTTCCAGGTGATGCTGGCGCCGATCTTCAAACAGGTGAACAGCTTCGGGCTGATCAACACCTATGTCGGCATCATCTTGCCCTATCTCGCCTTCGGCGTCCCCTACCAGGTCTTCATCCTGCACAGTTTCTTCAGGGACGTGCCGAAGGAACTGAGCGAGGCGGCGCTTATCGACGGTGCGTCGCATTTCACCGTGTTCAGGCGCATCTTCCTGCCGGTGTCGCTGCCGGTGCTTGCGGCGCTGCTGATCCTCGACTTCGTCGCCACCTGGAACGAGTTCGCCATGGCGCTGGTCATCCTGCAGGATCCGGACCGCTGGACGTTGCCGCTCGGCCTGATGTCGTTCCAGAGCCAGTTCGCCCGCGACTACGGCCAACTCAACGCGGCGATCGTCATGACGGTGCTGCCGGCGGCGATCGTCTACCTCATCTTCCAGCGCTACTTCGTCTCGGGGCTGACGTCGGGCGCGGTCAAGGAATAGCAACGCAAGGAACCACGGATGACCGACGGCACGACAGTCGAGAAATGGGACATGTTCGAGATCGAACTGAAGGGGCCTGCGGATGGCAATCCCTTTGTCGAGATCGAGTTGTCCGCCAGCTTTTCGCAAGCCAACCGCAGCATCGCGGTCCCGGGCTTTTACGATGGCGACGGCACTTACCGCATCCGTTTCATGCCGGACAATGAAGGCAGCTGGAGCTACGTCACGCAGTCCAACAGCCCGTTGCTGGCAGGCAATACCGGTGCCTTCGAGGCGGTGGCGCCGGCGGCGGGCAACCATGGCCCGGTGCGCGTGCGCAACAAATTCCATTTCGCCTACGCCGACGGCACACCCTACTTCCCGTTCGGAACCACTTGCTATGCCTGGACGCACCAGCCGCTCGAGATGCAGGCCGAGACGCTGGCAACGTTGAAGAAAGCGCGCTTCAACAAGCTGCGCATGGGTGTCTTCCCAAAGGACTATCCCTACAATACCAATCCGGCGCTGCATTCGATTTTCGAGACAGGGGCGGACGGCAAGGAGGATTTCGACCGGCCGAATCGGGTCGCCTTCCGCCACCTTGAGACGCAGGTGGGGGCACTGCGTAATCTCGGCATCGAGGCCGACATCATCATCTTCCATCCCTATGATCGGTGGGGCTACGCCGACATGAGCGCGGCTCAGGATTTCCGCTACGTCGCCTACCTCGCGGCACGGCTCGCGGCTTATCGCAACGTCTGGTGGTCGCTGGCGAACGAATACGATTTCCTGCTCGATACCAAGCCGATGGCGCAGTGGGACCGCTACTTCCATATCCTTGAGGAGAATGACCCCTACCAACATCTGAAATCCATCCACAATGGCGAGCAGTCGATGAATTTCGACCATCGCAAACCGTGGGTCAGCCATGTCTGCATCCAGAACTGGGACGTGAAACGAACACCCGAATGGCGAGAAGCCTATGGCAAGCCGGTCGTCAACGACGAGCCCGAATATGAAGGCAACATCATCCAGCCGTGGGGCAACATCACGGCCGAGGAGTTGGTGCACAGGTTCTGGCTCACCGTCATGCGCGGCGGTTATGCCGGGCACGGCGAAACCTACATGCACCCCCAGGATCTGATCTGGTGGGCCAAGGGCGGCCGGCTCTACGGCGAGGCGTGGAAGCGGATCGGCTTCCTGCGCGACGTCATCGAAGAGGACGTCAGCAGCGGGTTGGAGCCGATGGGCCACAACACCGAATGGCCCTGGAGCCGCGTCTCCGGCGCCAGCGACGGCAAGCTTCGTTACATCTATCTTGGCGAGCATCAGCCGGTCGTCTGGTCCTCCGGCCTACCGCTGCAGGATGGCCACTACGACATCGACATCATCGACACATGGGCCATGACGGTGACGCCGGCCACGAAAGTGCCGGCGCCGATACCGCATCCGACACGCCATGGCTCGGTCGTGCGTGGGGGCAAGGCGGACGCGGCTTTCGGGGTCGAGTTGCCCGGCAAGCCCTATCAAGCCATCCGCGTCAGGCCGCGGCGCTAGAAAACGGGGTTACGAGATGTCTTCTGTCCAGATCGCCGACGTGAAGAAGTCCTATGGCGCGACCCCCGTGATCCATGGGGTCAGCGTCGACATCGAAGATGGCGAGTTCGTCATCCTCGTCGGCCCTTCGGGTTGCGGAAAATCGACCCTGCTGCGCATGATAGCCGGGCTCGAAACCATCTCGGGGGGCGAGATTTCGATCGGCGAGCGGGTGGTCAACCATCTTCAGCCAAAGGAACGGGACATCGCCATGGTGTTCCAGAACTATGCGCTCTATCCGCAGATGACCGTCGCGCAGAATATGGGTTTCGCCCTCGAACTTGCCGGCGCCAAGAAAGCCGAGATCAAGGAAAAGGTAGACACGGCGGCATCGATCCTGGGGCTGCAGCCGCTGCTCGCACGCTATCCGCGCCAGCTGTCCGGCGGCCAGCGCCAACGCGTCGCCATGGGCCGGGCCATCGTGCGCGATCCCAAGGTGTTCCTGTTCGACGAACCGCTGTCGAACCTTGATGCCAAGCTGCGCGTGCAGATGCGATCCGAGATCAAGGCGCTGCACCAGCGGCTTAAATCGACCATCGTCTACGTCACCCATGATCAGATCGAGGCGATGACGATGGCCGACAAGATCGTGGTGCTCAATGGCGGCAGGATCGAGCAGGTCGGAAGCCCGCTCGAGCTCTACGATCGGCCGGTAAACATGTTCGTCGCCGGCTTCCTCGGATCGCCGGCGATGAATTTCGTCGAAGGAACAGTGCGCGATGATCCGCATCCCGGCCTCGAACTGGACGACGGATCAATCATCCCGCTGTCAGCCATTCCCGCCACCGCCGCAGGGCGGCGCCTCGTGCTGGGCGTGCGTCCGGAGGACATTCATATCGATAGCGAAACCGGTGCCGCGGCGAAGGTGATCGTCGTCGAGCCGACGGGCGCCGAGACGCATCTTTCGGCCGAAATGGCGGGCCACGAACTCGTCTGCGTGCTGCGCGAACGCGTCACTTTGAAGCCGGATGAGATCGTCATGCTTTCCGTACGAAAGTCAGCCGTACATTTCTTCGACCCGGCGTCGGGAAGCCGTATCTGATTGATGTTTGCGATAAGCCCGTCCGGGAAGGGGTGGTTCTGCCAGCCACGCGCCAGCATGCCCGTCGTCGCGTCGCGGGCTTCTGGGATGAGGTGCTGACAGTTGCGGTCGAGGTCGCCAGCGTTGCCGGGGTAGTGACAAACGTCGTGCGCGACATTCACGGCGCTGACCACACGGCGCTTTCGCGTTTTTGCAGGCCGCGACGCGCGCCGCCGTTTAGCTGATGAAGTCATTTGCCGCTAGGTAATCCCGTCAACCTCCGAGGCCGTCGCGAATGGCGCTAAAATAGCGATCGGTTCCGACCTGGCCGCCCTTCAGCGCGATTTCGAGGCCGTCCACCTCACCGCCGTGGGCAATGCAGAGCGGTGAACCCGGTGATTGCGGCAGCGGCATGCGCACGGTCAGCGCATCGATGGACAACTGTCCCAGCGCGTGGCTGGAGGTGTCGCCGCCTGCGATCACAGCGCGCCCGAGTTTTTGCTCGAGGACCAGCCGGCGCAGAATGTCGCCGAGCGCCCGGCCAAGCCGGTTACGAGCGCCTTCGATATGGTCGATCTCGGCACTGCGGTCGGCCTGCGGACCGAGGGCGGTGTAGAGGATGACGCTGCGCCCTGCTGCCAGGCTCGCCAGGCCGCTCGCGACGGCGCGCTCGATTGCCCCCCCGGCGCCGTCCGAAACCAGCTGCATGGCATCCATCTGGACGCCGTCGAATCCATTGGCGAGCGCGAAGCGGATCTGCTTCTCGGTGGTTGGCGACACACTGCCCGAGACCACGGCGAGCCGGTCCACCGGACCGGGCGGCACGAAGGACGCGTGCCCTGCGGCGATGCCTTTGCCGGCCCATTCGGCGAGCAGTGCATATTCGACGCCCGAGGATCCGACGACGAAACCATGGCCTTGTTCGCAAATCCGCCAGATCTGCTCGCCGACGCGCGTCTGCGTCTGGCGGCTTTCGACGTCGAACAGGACGATCTCCTTGTCCTGCAAGGCCTGGTCGACCGTTTGCGAAAGGCCATCCGCCTGCAGCGCCGCCAGGTCGACAAGGCCGGAACCGAGATCGGTCTGGCGATGGAGGTGGACGAGCAGGTCGGCCTCCTTCATCGGCGTCACCGGATGCCGGCTCATGACGGGATGGCGGTCGATACGGAAATAGGTGCCGCGAAACGCCGCGAAGAGGTTTCCGAACGCCGTGTAGCGTTTGAGCTGAGGTGCTCCGACAACCAACGGCACGCTCTTCTGGTCGAAGACGCGCCGGCCGATCTCGATGGCGCGTCCGATGCTGCCGATCGCCGGGCTGGAATCGAAGGTCGAGCAGATCTTGTAGTGGCAAACCGTCGCTTCGAGGGTTTTTAGCCATTTGAAGGCCGGTGCCAGGTTTTCGTCCATCCATTGCGGCGTCTCGCTGCGGCTCGTGCCAGCCAGTCCCACCGCACGGCACTGCGCAAACCGCGACAGCAGGTGCTGGTCGGGTTGGCGCATGAACAGCACGGTAGGCACGCCGCCAAGCTCGAGTGCCTCCATGACATCGGTCGAGCCAGTGAGGTCGTCGCCATAGTAGCTAAGCAGCAGGTTCTGCATGACCGCGCTCACGCTGCCTTACCGTCGCCGAACTTTTCGATCGAGCGCGCGAGCTCGGCATGGCTGCGGGCATAGTCCGCCAGCGGGATGCCTTCGACAGCGGCCTGCCAGGCCTGCTGGACGGCGCGCACGCCGGCGCCTGGCCCATCCGGATGGCTGACGATGCCACCGCCGCAGAGATAGAGCAGGTCGACCGTGCGGCCGGTTCGTTCGTAGGTCTCGGGCGCCTGCCCGCCCCACTGGCCGGACCCTGCGACCGGCAGCGCGCAATCATCAGGCGAAAAGATCGGCGTCGTCACTGCCTTGAAGGATTCGATGAAGGATGCATCCGGCTCCCAATATTTTGAAGCGATGCCGTTGATCTGGAACTGGTCGACGCCGAGCAATCGCCAGAACTGCTGCCACACCTTGAAATCCATGCCGAGGCCGGGGTGGCGGGTGAGGATGTCCCAGCCGTTGCGATGGGCGTGCAGCACCAGGCTGGAGCGCTTTCTCAAGTAGGCCATGCCGCCGAAGCCGATGGAGTTGATGTTGATCACCGCGCAATTGCCGCCGGCCTCCGCCACCAGATCGTGGTTGCGCATCATCTCGTCGGGATCGGCATGCGAGATGCCGAAGGCATACATCACCTTCCTGCCGGTCTTCTGCTCATGGTCGAGGATCAGCGGCATGATCGTTTTCACCCGCTCGGCCAGCGGCGAATAGATCGGGCTCATCAGCTTTTCGTCGTCCTTGATGAAATCGACACCGGCCTCGATCAGTTCGCCCACCATCGCGGCCGTCTGGGGTGGCCGCAAGCCCAGCGCGGGCTTGACGATGGTGCCGATGATCGGGCGTCCCTCGACGCCGGTCAGCTTGCGGCTGCCGGCGACGCCGAACTGCGGGCCGGGATGGGCGCCGCGATAGTCATCAGGCAGCTTCATGTCGACGATGCGGATGCCCGACAGGCCCTTGATGGAATAGGTGCCGCCGATGGCGATGGTCATCAGCGCTGAGAGGTCGGTGCCGATAGCGTCGAAGGGAAAGGCGATGTCGACATCGGCGCGCTTGAATGGTCCATTGCCGGCTTCCGGAATGGAGGGCTGCACGGCGTCGGGTAGATGCCGGATCGCCAGGACGCGCGCCGCCACCCGGGCCTTCAGTTCCTCTGTTTCGCCGGGCAGCGCGACGAAGGTGCCGGTCGACTGATCGCTGGCGATCTTGGCCGCCAGGGCCTCGATGCTTTCAGGCGTTTCGATGCGATAGGTGAGGGTGATCATGTCCGCTGTCTCAAGCCCAGGCGTTCGAAAAAGGTTCACCGGTGTCTGAAATCTGGTATAATGAGTACATAAGTATTGCAAGACATATCCGGGCCGGAAGGTTTTGCGAGGTCGAGAGCCGGCATTTCCGCGAATTGTGGCGGCGGTGTTAGATAGGGCCGGGTCAAGGGAGTGATCGCCACGATGAACCGTTCGGAACCGATTGTCCGACGCAAGCTTTCCGACGAGGTCTTCTTGCGGCTGAAGCGCCTGATCACCAGCGGCGAGTTGATGCCGGGCGACGACATGCCGTCGGAGCGTGAATTGATGGAGCGTTTCGAAGTCGGCCGCCCGGCGATCCGCGAGGCGATGCAGGCGCTGAGCAATATGGGCCTTGTCGCCATCTCGCATGGCGAGCGGGCCAAGGTGCTGCAGCTCACCGCCAAGTCGATCATCAAACAGGTCGACGGCGCGGCCAAGATCATCCTGTCGTCGTCGAAGGACACGCTCGAGCACCTCAAGACCGCGCGTATCTTCTTCGAGCGTGGCATGGTCAGGGAAGCTGCCGAGAAGGCCACAGTCGAGGACGTGCAGCGGCTCAAGGCAACCGTCGCCGAGCAGCGTGCCGCGCGCGGCGATTCCGAAGCCTTCATTTCCGCCGACATGAAATTCCACACCCAGATCGCGACGATATCGGGCAACCCGATCTATGTCGCTGTCAGCGAGGCGATGCTCGGCTGGCTGAAGGAGTATCACACCGAAATGCTGATCTGGACCGGCAAGGAACAGTTCACGCTGACGGAGCACGAAGAGATAATCGGCCGCATCGAGAAGAAGGATGCCGATGGCGCCGAGAAGGCGATGATCAAGCATCTCGAACGCTCGCGCGCGCTCTATGTGATGAATTCCGATAAGTAGGCCTAGCCGATCCGGGTAATGGCATAGGGCGCCATCACGAGATGGCCCTGGCCAAGCGCGGAGGCATCGACGGCGACATTGTCCGCCGTCAGGTTTGCCAGCCACCCAATGGTCTCGCCGGAGGCGGAGCGGCCGGCCAGTGCCGCAATCCGCGTCTCGTCGCTTGTCTTGGCGGACACATGGGTAAGACCAGCCAGCTCGCAAAGCGCCTTGATGGCCTGGAAGATCGGCCGCGGTGATCCTTCGGCGGCAGGTTCACCGGATGCCGCCAGCACGCCGAACGGCCCGGTGAAGCCGGACAGCGTCAGCATCTCCAGCCCCGCCGGCGCGATGCGCGCGGCATAGCCGATGGTCCAGGCGGCGGCGAACACGCCGTTGTGGCGCGGATCGCGGCTCGCCATGGCGATGCGCTGTCCCTGCGGATTGTCCTTGGTCGCGCCGCCATAGGGGTTCTGCCGCATGGCAATGGTTGAAGGCCCGATCCGGTAGGGCTTGTCGCCGAAGATCGCCCGCGCCGAGCGGGTGATGAACGGCAACGCCTCGAGCGACTGCATGACGCTGAGATCGTCGGCGGCGTGCACGATCGGGCAGGTGCAGTGGCTGACGAAATCGAGCAGCCCGGCCGGAACGCGCTTGCGGTTGAGCTCGGTGAAATAGCTGAACATGCCGCCGCCGAGACGGATATCGGGAAAGGCGCGGCGCGCCGCGGCATAGACGTCTTCCAGCGGCGGGCAGGGCGGCCAGGCACTGCCCGGCGGCGTCGACTGGCGGTCGACCGAAGGCGAAACCGCGATGGCATCGAGCCGCAGGCTCGCCTGGCGCACCAGCCCGGCGACCTGTGCGAGTTCGGCATCGAGATCGCCGGTGCACGCCACCACACATTCGAGTGTTGTGCGGGCGGGACAAGCGGCGGCGAGCCGGGCGAAAGAGCGCAAGGCATCGAGCCCATGGCCGCGCGTCGGATCGTAGTGAAACAGCAGTTGCTGCGGGCCGAGCGCCGACAGGGTGGCGAGTTTCGCCAGCGCTGTCTCGACACCGCCGGGATAGATGATCACCCCGACATCCGGCAGCACCGGACCGGACTCGCCGAGCGTCACACGGACCGGGCCGGATCCTGCAGCGACAGCCGGCATCGTGCCGTCGCCGGCAATGCGCAGGCTGATCGTTTGGCGGTTGGTCTCGCCGGCCGGCAACATATAGGGCCAAGGCAGTGCCAGCGGCCGCACATAGGTCTTGTAGGAGGCGTCGGACCAGTTGCGCTGGTCTTCCATTTCAAAGACGTCGCCTTCCATGCGGCATTCGGCGGTGACGCCGGGTCGCACTTGATGCGTGATGGCGCGTAAATCCTTGAAAGGCTGCCAGGGGTCGATCAGGTCTGGCAGTTTCGTCGCCACCACGCTGCCGTCAGTGTGCTCCACCGTCACCGGGCTGCCGGCGAGGCCGGCGATCGGATGCAGGACGCAGAAGCCGCAACGGCTGGTCTCGAAATCGCTTTCGGGCAGGGCGCTGACATCGAAGACCAGACGACCATCAGAGGAGCCTTTGATGACGGCGCGGAAGGCGAGACGGCTTCCGCCCGGCCCCGTGCAACTCGCCGTGTAGGTGACGGAGAAGGCATGGGCGCCCTGGTCGATGGTCAGATCTGTCAGCACTGGCTCGTAGGTGCCCCAGTCGCGGTCCCGCACGATGTAGGCGACGGCACGCAGCACCTCCGTGCCGCCGTGGCGGATGGTGCGCAGATTGCCGTTGACGAAATCGGCGCTGAGGGCACCCGCGGTCAGTCGGACCGGTTCGGTCTCCGCCGCCTGTGTACCGCTGAGGAGGAAGCGATCCCAGGTCATTTCAGCAGGTCGTCGATCTGCACCGGTTGCCGGCTTACGGCGCCGGCATAGGCGGCCTCGACCAGCGCGAATGTCTTGAGGTTGTCTGCGCCCGAGGTCGCCGGCTCCTTGCCGGATGCAAGGCAGTCGACCCAGTGCCGCTGGATCGCCAGCACGCTTTCATGGATGTTGTGCCATGGCCGCGAGGCCCAGGGCAGAAGCGGCGGCGAGATATCCCTGACCGTTGTGCCGCTCTTGCCGGTGACGGTCAGCTGGTAACCCTGCGCCAGCCGGAGCGTGCCGTCGCTTCCGTCGATCTCGATCAGCGTTTCGGGAAACGGCTCTGCCGCAAGCCGGGTCGCGTAGCTGCAATCGACCACCGAAGTGGCGCCGCTCTTGTGATCCATCAGCATGGTGGCGACATCCTCGCCGGCGATGGCCGGGTTGATGCGCGCGGTGCGGGCGGTGAGGCTCGACACGTCACCCAGCAGAAAACGCGCGATGTCGAGGATGTGGATGCCGAGATCCTCGATAATGAAGCGCTTTCCCGTCGCCAGATAGGGCTGACCTGAAAACACGTCATAGGCGGAGCGGAAGGAGATACGCCCGAAGAAAGGCGTGCCGATCGCCCCGCTGTCGAGCACGGCGCGCACCGCCTGGATGGGCGACTGCCAGCGGAAATTCTCGTGAACCATCAGCGGCACGCCGGCCTTGGCGCAGGCCGCGACCATCGCCTTGGCGTCGGCCAGCGTCGGCGCGAAGGGTTTCTGGCAGATCACCGGGACGCGGTGGGCGGCGGCCATCTCGACCAGTGGTCGATGGCTACCGACGGTGGTGGCGATATCGACGAAGTCGAGCGTCTCGGCCGAAAACAATGCCTCGGCATCGGTGTAGCGCCGCGCCACGCCGAACTGGTCGCCGACGATCCTGAGCCGTTCCGGATCGCGGTCGCAGATGGCGACGATCGAGGCGCCCTCTATGTCGCGCCAGGCATGCATCTGGTTGACGGCGAAGAAGCCGCAGCCGATCAGCGCTCCGCTCAAATTCCCCATGATCAACCCGCCCTTGCCATCTGCATCAGGGTGACACGCTGCTGAAGCCGGCGCTGCGCCTGGTCGACGACGACGGCGACGATGATGACCAGACCCTTGATCACCATCTGCCAGAAGGAGCTCACGCCCATCATCACCAGCCCATCCGACAGGATGCCGATGACGAAGGCGCCGACGATAGTGCCGCCGATCGTGCCGCGACCGCCCGACATCGAGGTGCCGCCAAGCACCGCCGCGGCGATCGCATTCAGTTCGAAGCTCTCGCCCGTCGCCGGATGCGAGGCCATCAGCTCCGACGAGATGATCAGGCCGACGATCGCCGCGCAGAAGCCGGAGAACATGTAGACGAACATCTTGACCATGTTGACGCGCACGCCGGAGATGCGTGCCGCGCGCTCATTGCCGCCGACGGCGAAGATGTGGCGGCCGAGCGGCGTGTACCGGGCGAGATAGGCCGCGCCCAGCGCCACCACGACCAGGATCCAGATCGAGACGGGCAGACCGACGAGCCGGCCCGCGCCGAGGAAGCCGAAACCGGTGGTGCCGAGTTCCGGCTTGCCGACAAGGTTGGGGAAGGTGCGGCCGTCGGATGACAGCAGCGCCAGGCCGCGCGCCACGTAAAGCACGCCGAGCGTGGCGATGAAGGGCGCGACGTTGAGCCTGGTGATCAGCAGTCCGTTGACGGCGCCGATCAATATGCCGACCGCCAGGGTGATCAATGCAATCTCCACCACGTTGAAATAGATGGTGTAACCGATCTGCAGGTCGATGCCGTTGAGCACGAGATAGCCGGCCACCATGCCGCACAGGCCGACGATCGAGCCGACCGACAGGTCGATGCCGCCGGTGATGATGACAAAGGTCATGCCCATGGCGAGGAAGGCGTTGAGCGCCACATGCTTGGCCATCAGGATCAGATTGGCGGCCGAGAGGAAGTTCGGCGCCGCGATGGAGAAGAACACCAGCACGGCGATCAGCGCGATGAAGGTCCTGAGCTTCATCAGCGTCAGCAGCGCGGAGCCGCTGGAGGCCGAAGAGTGAGCCGCCCTGGCCGGAATGTCAGTCATCAGCTTTGCTTTCCATATGCGGGGGCAAGATGCGCGGGTCCGTGGCCGAGCGCCGATGCGGCGACGATCGCGGCTTCGCTCGCTTCGGCGCGGTCGAACATGCCGGTCAGTTTGCCATTGCTCATCACCGCGATCCGGTCGGACAGCGCCATCACTTCGTCGAGGTCGGACGTGGCGAAGAGGATGCCGAGCCCATCGCGCGACAGCTTGCGCATGGTGCGGAAGACGTCGGCCTTGGCGCCGACATCGATGCCGCGGCTCGGTTCGTCCATCAAAAGCACCTTCGGCCCGGTGAGCAGCGCCTTGCCGATCACCACCTTCTGCTGGTTGCCGCCGGACAGCGAGGAGACTTCCTGCGTCGGATCGGCGACCTTGATCGAAAGTTCCCGCACCATCTGCCTGACAGCCTGCCGCTCGGCGCCGCCACGGATATGGAACAGGCGCACGAAGCGCGACAGGCTCGCCAGCGTCAGATTGCTGGCGACCGAGAGGATCGACACCAGGCCTTCGCGTTGACGGTCTTCCGGAATGAGCGCCAGCCCGCGCCGTATGCGCCGCGTCGTATCGCGTTCCCTGATCTGTTTTCCGTCGATGAAGATCTTGCCGCTGGCATGGCCGTGGCGGCCCATGATGCAGTCGAACAGCTCGCTGCGCCCCGCGCCCATCAGGCCGTAAATGCCCAAAATCTCTCCGGCGCGCAGCGACAGCGAGACATGGTCGACCGCGAGTCCGCCGGTGACGCGCGGCAGGCAGATGTCCTCGGCGCGGAAGATCTCCTCGCCTGGAACATGGCCGTCGGCCTTGGCGAAATCCTTGGCGTCCGAGCCGATCATCTGCCGCACGATCCATTGCGTGTCGACCTTCTTCACTTCCTCCTGGCCGGTGATGCGGCCATCACGCAGCACGGTGATGTAGTCGCCGATGCGGATCAGCTCCTCCAACCGGTGCGAGATGTAGACGATCGCCACGCCGCGCGCCTTGAGGTCGGCGATCACCTTGAAAAGGATCTCGACTTCCGTCGCACTCAGCGCTGACGTCGGCTCGTCCATGATCAGGACGCGCGCGTCGAGCGAGACAGCCTTGGCGATCTCGACCAGTTGCTGCTGGCCGATGCGCAAATCCTCGACCAGCATGTCCGGGCGGATACCGGCTTCGAGCCGATCGAGGAATTCGCCGGCCCGCCGCTCCTGCTCCTTGCGGTCGATCTTGCGAAACCGGTTGGTGATCTCGCGGGTGGCGAAAATATTCTCGGCGACTGTCATGTTGCCGAACAGGTTCAGCTCCTGGAACACCATGCCGATGCCGCGGTTCATCGCATCGGCTGACGAGGAGAAGGAAATCTCGTTTCCGTCGAGCAGGATGCGCCCGGCCGTCGGCTGTTCGACGCCGGCGATGATCTTCATCAGCGTCGATTTGCCGGCGCCGTTTTCGCCGACGAGCACATTGACGGCGCCTTTACGCACCTCGAAATTGGCCTGCTTGACGGCGATTGTGCCGGCATAGACTTTCGAGACGTCTTCCAGCTTCAGGATGACGTCATGATCAAGTGCCGTGGTCATGGCTTTGGCCCGATCTCGGCCTCCGCCGGTGTCACCAATGGCAGGTCCTGGCCGCCTTCGATGGTGTAGGCGCCGAGCACCTTGGCGGTGCGGCCCTCCAGCGCTTCGCGCGGCAGCTTGGACAGCACGGTCTTGTCGGCATAGGCGTTGAACGCTTTGCCGAACTGGGCGAAGTCGATCTGGTTGGTGAAATCGTTGAACTGGACGAAATCGAGGCTGTCTCGCAGTGCGGTTCCACGCATCGCTGGCCCGATCTGCACGCGCGCATCCGCCTTGCCGTCGCCGTCGACGTCGATGTCCATCGTTGCCGCGCGCGACTGGGTGTTGGCGGCGATGATCTTGCCTTCGACGCGCACCGCGAAGGTCCATGGCGAATTCGCCTGCTTCTTGGGATTGCCGTATTTGGCGCCGGCCGCCGCCTGGTCGGTCTTCGCCAGAGCATGGACCTCGGCAAATGGCCCGGCCTTCTCTTGCAAATGGGGGATGACCTTCGAGGCCCAGATTTCCTCGACCATCTTGTCCGCATTGAAGCCGGATACGTTGCCTGCGCCGCCTTGCGCCGATGGCGTCGGCAGGATCTTGCAGGCGCTGAGGCCGATGCCGGCGACAAGCGCGAGTATCGGCCAAGTTGCCTTAATCGGCCCGATCGGCTTACTGAGCATGGCGGTCAAAGCTTCCCATTGAAATGGCGGCGAGGGACGAACCCTGGGTTCGCCCCTCGCTGTTTGCGTTGCGCCGGCTCAGTTCTTCAGCGCGAAGGTTTCCAGCTTCGCGGCATTGTCGCCATTGATGAGCACGCAGTCCATCAGCTGCTTTTCCTTCTCGGGCGACTTCTTGTTCTTGATGAAGTCGTTGGCCTGCTCGACGGCCATCTGCGCCTGGGCATAGGCAGGCTGCAGCACCGTCGCCTTGATGCCGCCCGAGGTGATGGAGTCGCGCACGTCGTTGGAGCCGTCGAAGCCGACGACGATGACATCCTTGCGGTTCGCGGCTGCGAGCGCCGCATAGGCACCCATCGCCATCGTGTCGTTGCCGGAGATCACGCCCTTGATGTCGGGATTGGCCTGCAGGATCGATTCCATCTTGGAATAGGCTTCGGTCTGGCTCCAGTTGGCCGACTGCTGCGCCACCATCTTCAGGTCCGGATAGTCGTCGATGACGTCATGATAGCCCTTGGAGCGAATGCCGGCATTGGTGTCGGATTCCTTGCCGACCAGTTCGACGAAGTTGCCCTTCTCGCCCATCAGCTTGACGAATTCCTGGGCGCCAAGCTGGGCGCCCTGGTAGTTGTTTGATACGATCTGCGCCACGGCAACGCCGGTGGCGTTGATCTCGCGGTCGATCAGGAAGGAGGGGATGCCGGCGTCCTTGGCCTTCTGCACCGCGGCGACGGTGGCGTCGGCGCCGGCATTGTCTAGGATGATCGCCTTGGCGCCGCGGCCGATCGCGGTGTCAATCAGTTCGGATTGCTTGTTGGCGTCGTCGTCATGCACCAGCACCAGCGCCTCGTAGCCGAGCTCCTTGGCCTTTGCCTCGGCGCCGACGGCTTCCGCCTTGAAGAACGGATTGTCGTGCGAGGGGGTGATGATGGCGATCAAGTCGGCCGCGAAGGCCGGCGCCGCCGTGCCGAGTGCCAGTACGCCGGCGAAAGCCGCAAGCGTCATTCTGCGAGTAAGTTTCATGAAGTCCTCCCTTTAAAAAACACGGGCCTCGACCAGTCGAGGCCTCTGTCTCCATTTGAATTCGTTAGGCAGTGCAGCGGCGCACGCCGCCTCGATCGGCAGCCGTTTGCAGGCTTTTCGACCGAACCGATTTTCGCGCCCGCTCCCCGCCATCCTCCGCTCGCTTCGATATCTTTGTCCCCGCAAAGAACGATCAATCCGAGTGCGTTTACAGCTTAGCCAACTGGTATGATGAGTCAATCACTAATTCAGATGATCTGTATCTAACCGCACGTCTTGGTACGGTGGAGGAAGGCGCGCCCACTCACGTAATGCGCTGGATGCTGGCGGCGATTTCCTCCGGCTCGAAGACGCGCTTCCAGTCGTCGCGCATCAGTACCGGCTTGCCGAATTCGATGGCCTTGTTGCAGGCATCGGAAAACACGCCCTTGGTCTCACCGAAGATGACGGCGCCGAGCACATTCATGTGACCGAGCAGGAAATCGAGTGCGGCCTGCCGGTCGACTCCGCGCGCCACGACCTCATCGAGTGCTTCCTTCATGACGACGAGCAGCGAAGCGCACACTGTCTCCGAAAGGCCAGGCTCCAGCAACGCCATATGCTCGACGGTGACCCGGTGCGAGCGCATCACCGGCGCCCAGATGATCTGGGCGATCTTCTCACCCTTGGCGTAGTCTTCCTCCGGCCCTTGCATCAGGGCGCTGACGAAATGCTGCTTGGCCTTGACGCCGCCGAAGAAGTCCTTCTTGGCGGCCATGTCGGTCTCGTCGTTGAAGATCGGCGGATGGCAGGGATGGGTCACGAAATAGGTAAGGTCGGGACGATCGGGCAGGTGACCGGCGAAAGGGGCCGCCGCGTCGAGCACGATCACCATCGTGCCTGACGCAAGCTTGCTTTCGATGCTGGCGGCGACCTTGCCGATATGCGTGTCCGGCACCGCCAGGATCACGACCTCGGCGCCCTTGAGTGCCTCATCGACGCCGACCGCGTCGAAGCCCAGACCGGTTTTCAACCGCTCCTTGCCCGCCTCGCTGATCTCGACATGGCGGATCGTGTAGCCCGATCCGCGAAAATTGGTCGACAGCCGGTAGCCCATTTTCCCGCCCGCACCAAACAGCGCAATCGTTGTCATCTGGCCTTGCTCCCTTGAATTCTGGGCGATCACCGCGCGATCATCATCTTATATACTGGTATGATCACTCTACCATAATTTGGCAAGTGGAATTGTCGCCTGGCTCGGTAGGTAAACGCCTGCTGGCACGGTGAGCCGTAATGCCGGACCTCCGCTTGTCGTCTGCAACCGCCCGAGACAAAGTCGTGGAGCGGTTCGTCATATGTTCAAGGAACCCGAGTTCAGCGCGGCGGTCTTCATCGGTGGCATGGACGGAATCGCGCGAAATACGAGATGTTCAGGCAACGTCAGCCGCATGAGAAAGTCACCCCGGCGACCTCTATCGGGGGAGCGTGCCTCGACGTAGCAGCCAAGCTAGACAAGGCCATCCGGCTTCGGGATCAACGCGATTTCGTCGCGCTGTTCCACGGGCACCTCGGCATTTCCGTGAGGAGGAGCGGTTCTGGTGACCTACGAACTTAGAGGCGAATGGCAGCTTATGGCCATCCGTGATCGATAGGCGGGCAGACCGCTAACGGCCCCATGACGGCCGTTCTGGAGCATGGCTCCGAACATTCTCAAAGGAGGTTAGGCTAAAGTGACCTTATGGCGACACGGGACCATGCGGAACGATACGGGAAGATTTCTGAGTTTGGCTCACGAAAAACTCAATAAAATCAAAGATTTTAATATATCCTCCGGGCCCGCCATGACCATTGATTTTGCGCCGAAAAATGCGCTAGTTGAAGCGGTGACGGCACTTTTCGAGACGGCTTGGGGACGCCGTCGGACGCAGTAAGGTGTCCCGATAGTCGGTGAAACGTCAAAATACCTTTTTGCGGCGATTTTCCCTTTAAAACGCAACTTTTTGACGGTCCTGGTGTCTGATCTGCGCCACGTCCCCTATGAAGGAAAGATTTTTCAAAAAGGGAGAGGGCTACAGCGTAGAACGGCGTGCACAAAGGCGGATCTCCTTCGCACCGCTTGTCATTCCGGCCGACTTGACCGCCAACCTTTTTTTGACTCGCCGCCCTGGTCGAGCAGTGTGCACGCAAAGCCCGCAGCTCGGCCCTCAGGTAGCGAAGTCGGCAACGACCGTTCCCGAGACGGGATCGGTCACGCCGAGGTCGCCGCCGAGATCCTCCAGCATGTCGCGCATCGTATCCAGAAGGCCGATCATTTGCGGCCGTGCCGCCGCGAGGCTGTCCATGTCGTTCCACTCGCCAACGACGCAGAATGTCCGGTCGCCGGTCTTGATGAGCACACCTTTACGGAAACCCTTGACGTCGAGGGTCGCCTTCTTGTGCGCATCGATGAACGCCTGTTCCTTGCCGGGCTTGGTACGGAACCGAACGACGTTGTAAGCAGTCATGCCTTCCTCCAATTGTTTGCACAATGAACCCTAAGGGCGAGCCTCGAGGACCATGTTGAACGGTGTCTCGGTGGCTCGGCGAAACCGCTTGAACCCGCCGCCCGACACCACCTTGCGCAGCCTTGCCTCGCCGGCCTGCGCGCCGAGCCCCAGTCCAACCTCCTGCGACAGCGAGGCCGGCGTGCAGATGAAGGTCGATGCGGCGTAGTAGATGCGGCCGACCGGATTGAGGTTCGCGGAAAGCTTATCATTCGCGAAGGGCTCGACGATCATCCAGGTGCCGTCCGGCTTAAGCGCCTTGTGCACATGTTTGGCCGCGCCTTCCGGATCGCCCATGTCGTGCAGGCAGTCAAAGAAGGCGACAAGGTCATAGGTGCCAGGGAAATCCTTGGCCTGCGCCACCTCGAAGCGGGTGTTGCCGGCGACGCCGGTTTCTTTTGCCACGGCGCGGGCGCGTTCGATCGACGGGGCGTGATAGTCGAAGCCGGTGAAGCGTGAGTTCGGGAATGCCTTCGCCATCAGCACGGTCGAGGCGCCATGGCCGCAGCCGACATCGGCGACGTCTATGCCCCGCTCCAGCTTCTCGACCACCCCGTCGAGAGCCGGCAGCCAAGAGCCGATCAGATTGGCATTGTAGCCCGGCCGGAAGAAGCGTTCCGTGCCGCGGAACAGGCACGCGCTGTGATCGTGCCAGCCGAGCCCCTTGCCGGAGCGAAAGGCCTGCCTGACCTTCTCCTCGTCGAGCCACAGCGTCGAGACAACCTCGAACGCGCCGGCCATGAAGGCCGGGCTGTCCTCATTGACGAAAACCTGTTCCTGTTCGGGGCTGAGGTAGAAGCTGTCGCCGGCCTCGTCATATTCGACATAACCTGCCGCCGCCTGTGCCGAGAGCCATTCGCGGACCAGCCGTTCCTGCGTGCCCGTCCTTTTGGCAAGCTGTCCGGCGGTCATCCTGCCGCCTTCGCTCATCGCCGAGAACAGGCCAAGCCTGTCTCCCAGCAGCACAGCGGCCCCTGTGGTGATGGCGCCAAGATCGCCGACCATCCTTCCCAGCAGCGCCTCCAGTTTTTCCTGATCGGGCTGATTGTCCTTGTTGCGCTCCAGCATCGGCTTTCTCCTCCAGCTCGATCCCAAACACTCGCCAAGGGCGACAATCCTGCTCCCGCCGGGCCTCGCCATGGACAGCGGAGAAAGTTTACCTAAGGATAGGAGCCGTCGATAATGCTGATTTCTGATTGCGGCGATGCATGCCGGGCATCAGCGGGGATGTGTCATGGAAATGCACGAGATTCGCTACTTCCTGGCCGCCTGCCAGACCCTCAACTTCCGTCGCGCGGCCGACCTCGTGCACGTCACCCAGCCTGCGCTCACGCGCGCCATCCAGAAGCTTGAAGCGGAACTCGGCGGCCTCCTCTTCCATCGCGACAAGGGCCATGTCCAGCTCAGCGATTTCGGCTTGCTGATGCGCAGTCACCTCGACGAGATCGCGCAGCGCTCGGAGCACGCCAAGCGCACTGCCAGGAGCTTCCTGTCGCTCGAGACGGCGCCGGTGACGCTGGGCGTAATGTGCACCATCGGCCCGCTGCGCTTCATCGGTTTCCTCAACGCCTTTCGCGAACGCTATCCCGGCATCGAGGTGACCGTGATCGAGGGCGCCGCCGACCACCTCACTGATCTGCTGCTGAAGGGCAAGCTGGACATCGCTCTGCTGGCACGGCCAGAGCCCTTCGACCACCGGCTGAAGGCTGAGCCCGTCTATATGGAACGCTTCGGCCTCGCCTTCTCGACCGGTCATCCTTTCGAGACCCGAAACACGCTTCAGCTGACGGATGTGCGCAGCGAGCCCTATCTGGAGCGCATCAATTGCGAGTACGGCAACCACATCGACGAGCTCTGCAAGGATCTCGGCTTCGAGATAAGAAGCGCCTATCGCAGTGAGCGCGAGGACTGGATCCTGGCCATGGTCGCGGCCGGCATGGGCGTCTGCTTCATCGCGGAATTCTCGGCCAGCCAGCCCGGCGTCTGCCACCGGCTGGTCGTCGACCCCGAGATCGTGCGCGAAGTGTCGCTGGTGTCCGTCGCGGAGCGCTCGCCGTCGCCCGCTATCTCCGCATTCGTCAAGGCGGTCATGGAGTATGATTGGCGGATGGCGCCGGACGCCAAGGACCCACTCAGCCTTTAGACTAATCTCCTGCGGCTGTGGCCAGCGCGCGGTCCTCTGTCCTGGCGAACAGCGCCAGGCCTCTTTCATATCGATTTCAAGACATAGGTGTCGTCAAAGTCTGCGAGCTTCGGATAAGCAATCGTCGGGGCACGAACGAGGCCGAGGACGCGTTCGCGGTATCGAACGAGCCACTCCTGGCGCTCGCTGTGGCCAATGCGCGCTGGTGCATGCACGAGGAAGGGCTCGATCACGGTGAAGCCGACAAAGTAGAGCATCCCGTGGTTGATTGGGAACAGGATCTCCGCGATTGGGCCGTTTAGTCCGCCGCTCGAATAGATCGGAGGCGGGCCGCCAATTGTGACGGAACACATCGCGAGCTTCCCTGCGAAGACACCGCGATCATACCATTTGCCGCCGCCGTAGATGCGGCCACCCGACGCGAACACTCGGTCGACCCAGCCCTTGAGGATTGCCGGCAGCCCGAACCACCAGAGCGGAAACTGCAGGATCAAGGCGTCGCACCAGAAGAGTTTGTCCATCTCGGCCTGGATGTCCGGCGAGAACCCGTTATGGGCAGCCGCGTTCGCCTCCTCTGATTGCTGGTGGTAGTAGCTCGCGTCGCTCGCCGTCGTGAAGTTGCGACGATCCGATACCGGATTGAAGCCCATGGCGTAGAGATCGGAGACAACGACCTCGTGTCCCGCCCCGGACAACGCCGCTTGCCCCGCGCGGGTCAGGGCGCCGTTGAAGCTGTTGGGCTCGGGGTGGGCGTGAACGATAAAGATGCGCACCGGGCTTTTCCACTGGGTCGAAATGCTCATTTTCCAGACGCCGTGAGAGCCCGCGCCGCGACGTAGTCGAGCGAGAGCACACCGGCGCCCCGTGTCAGCACGAGAAGCAGCAAAGACACCCACAGCAGGTGCTCCGCCCAGTTCTCGGGATAGACAAAGATCTGGATGACAGAGACGACGCCGAGCAGCATCAGGGCCGCGAGACGTGAGAACAATCCGAGGAAGATCAGGACCGAGCCGGTAAGTTCTGCGGCCGTTGCGAGCGGCGCCGCGATCGACGGATCGATGAACGGCAGATTGTATTCATTGGCGAAGAGCTGCAGCGTCACCGGCCAGGATGCCAGCTTCGACTGTGCGGATTGCCAGAAGACATGGGCGACCGCGACACGGACCGCGAGCTGAACCAGCGAAAATGGAATGCGCTCTGGCAGCTGCATGATACGCCGGTAGAAGCCGACGAAGCCGGCGGGGCTGGTCGAGGAATGATCTGAAAATGCGGTCATGATTGTCTCCATCAGTTCGAGCGGGGATGTGCGGCGATGCGCAGGTTTGTGACGAGCCCGTCATCGAACAGGCGCATGAGTGCGGCCACGAGATCGAACGCCGGATCGAGGGCGAGGGCACGGCTTGTTGCGTGCTCCAGCCCAAGACCGTGCTTCAGGGAATGCCGGAAGGCGAAGTTCGCGCGATCGAGCAGAACCAGCCGGACGCTGTCGCCCGCACGCCACAACGCCACGCGTTCGGGTCGCCTCGTCCAGGCGCTGTGCTGGTCGATGACTGCGTCCTGCTGATGCGCTGTCCACACCGACAGGATCGACCAGTGCGAGACAATCAATCGCAGCGAAGGCTGCAACAGGACATCTGGCGATGGCCCCAGATCGGTATTGTCGAATTCCGCCAGGGTCCGAGGCGGTAGCGAGGCCGCGTCGAGTGCCTCGGCAATGGCCCATTCGAGCCGCGCCGTTTCGGCGACGATAGGCATATCGGTAAGCGTGTCGATCGTTTTCAGGAAGCGCGGGAAGCCGGCGCCGTAGCGCGCCAGCCGCGACTCCACCGGCGGATGACGTCGAATGAACTCGCTCGCCACGAAACGGAAGAAGCGTTCGTCGACCAGGCGCACGGTGACGGGAAACACCGCCATCAGAACCGCGGTGAGCGAACTGCGGGTGTTGTTCTGGTAGATGCGCAGGCGCGCCAGCGGATCGGCCTTGCCGGCGGTCAGAATTTTCGCCGTGGCCAAAGGCTCAATGGCCAGCACCGAGCGCGCCATGGTGGTCTGCAGGTGTTCAAGCGGCAGCATGATATCCTCCCTGTATTGGTGGCAATGCCAACGGCACGGCCGGTCCGGCCCTGGCGACGGCAAATGCCGCAAGCACCGGCATGCCTGTCCTCGCCTCGGCTTCGATGGAAACGAGTGTGGACTGTGGCTGGGGTTTGGCCGCCGCCGTCTGTCTCGCGGTCCGCTTGCGGTCGAACATGATCGAAGCGCTGAGCATGTCGGCCCACATGGCTTCGCCAAGCAGCACATCGAGAACGGGGACATCGGTGTCCCATTCGATCAGGGTAGGGCGTGGCCCGAGCCGGCCTATGGCATGCTGGTAGAGGCTCCAGACGACCGGCGGCACACGCGAGCCATGATCGTCGATGAGCACGGTGTCGGCCCCAACCTGATTGAGCGCATGCCCGGCGAGATGGATCTCGCCGATGGCATCGGCCGGCAGCGCATCGATGAAGGCCTTGGCGTCATATTGCAGATTATGCGCCGAGACCTGGACATTGTTGACGTCCAGCAGCAGACCGCAGCCCGTCCGCACCACCAGTTCGCTCAGGAACTCGGCCTCGTTCATCGACGAGTCGGTAAAGGCGACATAGGCGGACAGATTCTCGATAAGCACCTGGCGCTTCAGCCTGTCCTGGACGGTCGCGACATTGCGCGCCACGATCGCCAGCGCCTCTTCGTCATAGCGCAGCGGCAAGAGATCGTTGAGGTAGGCGCCGTCGGCGACGCTCCAGGCAAGATGCTCGGAAACGAGATCGGGCTGGAAGCGCTCGCAGACTCTGCGCAGCCGCTCCAGATGATCGCGATCCACTCCTCGCGCGCTGCCCAGCGACAGGCCGACACCGTGCACCGACAGCGGATAGGTCTGGCGCAACCGTTCCAGCGCTTCGACGCCGGCGCCGTCTCCCATGTAATTCTCGGCATGAACCTCGAGCCAGCCAGCGGAAGGCCTTCGGGTCAGCATTTCACCGATGTGTGGGGAGCGAAGACCGATGCCCGCCGATGCGGGAATCGCGAGGGGTTGAAACGCACGGGGCATCGGTCGGCTCCTTTCAAGGGGTGGCTGGAAGTCCGGATGGTTCAGGCTTTCGGCTTGTCGCTGCCGCCGGCGATCTTGGCGCAGCTGCCGGCGGGCACGTAGAGCCAGGAATCCGGCTGGTTGTCGGCGGTGGCGGTGCCGGCACAGGAATGCGTCGCCGTCTGACAGTCATTCTGGCCGGTTTTGACAACGCCGTAGCATTTCTCGAACGAGAAACTGGGCTTGGCGGCGGGGCCGCTATAGGCCGCCGTGGCGGCGAGCGAAGTGGCGGCCGCGAGGGCCGATCCGATAAGGGTCCTGGTGTTGATCACGGTCGTGTCTCCTGTTTGCGTTCCGAGGGAAAGACTGGCCTTGCGACCTGTCTGCAAGCAGTGTCCCCGATCCGGATGGCGAGCTGAAATGCTGTCTCGGCATGGATTTGATACGCGGCCACTATGTTGAAGAGGCCGCACGCAAAAAGCCCTCCGGCGGGGGCACCGGAGGGCTTGGCGCCTGCGTTCGGGAGTCTGCGAAGCAGGCGCGGCTAGGCGGGAAGGAGGCGCCTAGATGTATCGGTTCTCGCCGTCGGCGGCCGAGCATTCGTCTGCGACGGAGTGCTCGGCGAAAAGCCAGTCCCCGGCACGTTCGCGTCCCCGGTCACGCATGTCGGTCAGCTCACCCCAGTCGGTCCAGGGCCTCGTGAACAGGGCCGCGCCGGCACGGTGTTGGCTGTCGAAGATGGCGTGGGTTGGGGCGCACTTCATCGCACAAGGAGTGGCGGCGGGGCGACGATCCGCGCACGGCGTCATGAACAGTGCAGGCTTGCCGGTGACCAGCAGTCGATGGCTGGTATCCGACGGCAGGGCCAGCGAAGCCGAAAGGTCGCCGTCGCCCCAATAGGTTTCGCCGTCGATCTCGACGGCCGGGAAGAGGAACGGGATCGTGGCGGCCGCCAGGATCGCGTCGATCGACACCTGATCGCCGGCGAAGATCTTCACCGCATCGGTGCGGGCATTGGAGGCCAGGATGCTCAGTTGCAGCGGGCCGCCCTTGCTGCGGATCACCGCAATATCGATCGACTGCTCCAGGATCGATCGCAGCGGACTTGCCGCATCGGCGGTAAACATCGATGCATGGCTGACGCGTCGCCAGAAGTTGGCGAGCGCGGTCCGCGCGCCGCGCCGGCCGCCCAGCGCCAGGCCATAGGCCAGAACCGCGGCCTCCATCGCGCCGAAGCCGGACGCGGTGATGTTGCCGATGGAAAGGCTGGGTTCGTCAAGCAAGCGGTCGAGGACGCCCCAGACGAAGGCGCCGTGCGCGTCGCTGGCCAGGACAATGTCCACGACCTGCCGGTCATCCACTGCAGGTCTTGCAATGACGGCTTGGTCGGTCTCGGTTCCGGTCTGGATATGCATTTTCAGTCTCCATCCCAAAACGCCATGCTGGGCGTTTGATGGAAAGACTGCCGCAACTTCTTCTGTCGGCGAAATGCCAAGGTGGCATGAACTCCATAGGCAGATTGCATTGGCTGCAATCGCGCGCGCGTCGCACGATTCTGCCAGCCAGGCGAACCAACGTGGTTGGTCGCCCTGACCAGGCCCCGCGACTGTCGTGTGGGCGATCGTTCAACAGCTAAAGGGAGCGGGTCATGAAAATACGAACCTTGTATCTGGGGGCTATTGCTCTCGGTGTTCTTGCGGGAGGCGCGTCCGCCGATCCCCTCAGCGACCTGGCATCTTTCCCGTCGTTCTACAAAGATGCCGGGATGAAGACGATGAAGCCGATGGCTGAGTTCAAGAAGGCGTGGCGTGCCACGCCAAAGCGAGATCGGCACGCAATGAAGAAGGCTTGCAACGACCCGGCGATGAGCAAGGCCCATGCGCCGTTCTGCGCAAACGTGCTGGCGCTGGGTGGCGCCAACTAGCCGCAAGTCCAGGCCATCAACGTCTGGATGCAGAACCGGCATAAACTCCATACGCAGATGGCATTGGCAAGTTGGCGGCCGGTTGCAGCAAAGTCCATCTCGGCAAGGAGGAACCACAGAGGTTTAAATTGCTGCCGATCATTACCGCGGTCGTCGATGGGACGATTGCTCAACTCCAGAGAAGGATCCTACCATGAATATCAAAGCTATCTGCCTCGGCGCTTTTGCACTTTCCGTCTTGAGCGGCGTTTCGTTCGCCGGCGCGCTCGACGAACCGTCCAACATGCAGCCCTTCTTCACCGACGCCAGCATGAAGACGATGAAGCCCAAGGCCGAGTTCAAGGCCGCCTGGGACGCAATGGCGAAGGACAAGCAGGGCGCGATGATGAAGGAATGCCAGGATGCGGCGATGAGCAAGCCGCACGCCGAATTCTGCGCCAACCTGCAGGCGCTCGGCGGCGCCAACTAAGCTGTTCCGGCCGTCCCGGGCAACATCGGGACCATGATGATGGCGAGCAGCTTGCTCGCCATCATCATTTCGGCGAAGTCCCACGCCCACACAAACCCGCCACGCGCGATTGTCGTCCCATGACGGACCGCTATCGACTTTATAGCGGCAGTGCATTGGCGCCGGGACAAGCTTTGCTGCACGCTCCGAAGCTACGAAGGCCTCGTTTGCAATTCGGGACAAATCGGCATGGACATTCATCACATCCGCTACTTCCTGGCCGTGTGCGAGACGCGAAACTTCACGCGCGCCGGCGAAAAGTGCAACGTCACTCAGCCGGCGCTGTCGCGCGCTATCCAGCAGCTCGAGGAGGAGGTCGGCGGCCTGCTGTTTCGCCGCGAACGAAACCTGACACACCTGACCGACCTGGGCGCGCTGCTGCGCCCCCGGTTTCAGCAGATCCTCGACGAACTGACCGGAGTGCGGCAGGAGGCATCGAGATTCCTGTGCCTGGAAAATGCCAACCTCAAGGTTGGCGTCATGTGCACCATCGGTCCGCGCCGCTTCACCGGCCTGCTGGCCGATTTCAACAGGCGCCAGCAAGGCATCCAGTTGCAGCTGGTGGAAGGTGTGCCCGCCTCGCTTTCGCAACTGCTCGAATCCGGTGAAATCGACGTCGCCATTATGGCGTCAAGCGACAGTTTTCCGGAACGGTTCGATGTCACGCCGCTCTATCGCGAGCGCTTCGTCCTGGCCTTTCCAAACGGCCATAGGCTGGCCCGCAACGACAATGTCGCCATCTCCGAACTCGACGGCGAGAATTACCTGAGGCGGCTGAACTGCGAGTATCGCGATCATCTCGCAGGTCTGTGCAACGACCGTGGCGTCAAGCTCAGGATCTCCTATGCAAGCGAGCGTGAGGACTGGATCCAGAACATGGTTTCAGGAGGTCTCGGGATTTGCTTCATCCCCGAGTTCAGCGCGGTGATCCCGGGCTTGCAGGTCCGGCCTGTCATCGATCCGGAGGTCTGGCGGGAAGTGTCTCTGGTGGTCGTGGCGGGGCGCAGATTCTCGCCGGCGGCATCTGCCTTCGTCAACAGCGTCAAGGCGCATGGCTGGCCGGAGAGCGCCCTGGCTCAAGCAATCCGCAAGACCGCGGCCTGAATAAAAATCAAATAAACTCCTGCGTTGCGCGACAGAATCTCGCGCGCACTTTCGCGCGTCGTGATGTCCCACCATAGTTTTCAGGTATCGATTTAAGAGCCAGTCAGCATTTCTCTTTCTTCGAGGCTGCCGTCACTCTCCTCCCATGCCCCGCCTGTGCGATTGGGCACTGACAAAGGAGAAATAACATGGCTTCCAAGACTATTGCATCGCGGGCGTCGCTGAATCTGGCGCTGACACTCGGACTGCTTACCGCGACCGCTGCGTTGTCCGTGGCCCCGGCTTTTGCCGGCGACTGCCCTGCCGGCCAGGCGGCCACGACAGACATCCAGGAGCATCCCAGCAAGCCGGTCGGCGTTGTCGACACGGTTCTCTCGGCGATCGATCTGAGCAGCAAGGGCGAGGCCTGGAAAGGCAACATGCTGCGCCTGCGCAAGCTCGTCGTTCAGCCCGGCGGCGTCGTTCCGTGGCATGAGCACAATGTCCGCCCCGCCAATATCCTGATCGTCGAGGGCTCGATCACCGAATACCGCAGCACCTGCAAGGTCGGCATCGAACATACGGCCGGCGACGTGACGGCCGAATTCGGCCAACTCGCCCATTGGTGGAAGAACAACGGCAAGGTTCCGGCCGTGCTTTATTCCGCCGACGTTCTGCCGCCTGCGATGCACGACGATCACATGATGTGAACGTCGTTCTCGAGCGATCTTTTCATGACCGGCATCTGAAAGCGCGTCCTCGGGTGATCGCCCGGGGACGTGCGCAACGGGAGCTTCCTGCCATGACGACAAGCGAACACACTGGACCAGCGCGGCTTCGCATGGTTGCCGCGGACAGCTGGCGCTTCGGCCTGATAGCGCTGATCGCGTTTCTGACGCTTGTCGATCTGTTCGCCACCCAGGCCATCCTGCCTTCGCTGGTGATCAAATTCGGCGTCAGTCGAGCGACCACGGGCTTCGCCGTCAATGCCAGCACGTTCGGCATGGCGGTGGCCGGCATTGCCGTGGCTCTTTTCGGGCGCGGTATCGATCGCCGCAATGGCATCTGGATCAGCCTTGCGGTGCTGGCGATACCGACAACGCTTTTGTCGCTCACCAACAGCATCGTGATCTTTGCCCTGCTGCGCGTCGTCCAGGGCTTGTGCATGTCGACCGCGTTCACCCTGACAATGGCCTATCTCGCCGAGCATTTTTCCGCGCGGCAGACGACCGGCGCACTTGCGGCCTATGTGACCGGCAACGTCGCCAGCAATTTCTTCGGACGGCTGATGTCGGCCGCCGTCGCCGACACGTTTGGCATATCCACCAACTTCCTGACATTCGCCGCTCTCAATCTGATCGGCGCGGCCCTTGTCTGGCTCACCCTGCAGAAGACATCGGCAATGATGCGCGCTGACGCCAGGAGCGAGCCGGCCCGCACCGCCTGGAAAGGGCCGTTGATGAACATCGAGCTGCGTGCCTGTTTCACCATCGGCTTCCTGATACTCTTCGTCTTCATCGGCACCTTCACCTATGTGAACTTCCAGCTCGTCGCCGCGCCGCTTTCGCTGTCGCCGATGGCGCTCGGACTGGTGTATTTCGTCTTCCTGCCCTCCATGCTGACCACCCCGCTCGCCGGGCGGGTTGCCGCGAGGCTCGGGCCAAGGATCGGGATAGGGGCAACACTTGCGTTGGCCATCCTGGGTTTGCTCCTGCTTCTGGCGAGCAGCCTGCCGGTGGTGCTTTCAGGAATGGCGCTGGTCGCCATCGGCACCTTCCTGGCGCAGGCAATCGCCACCGGGCATGTCAGCCGGACCGCGTCGCATGATCGCGCCGCCGCTAGCGGCATCTATCTCGCCTCCTACTATGCGGGCGGGCTCGCCGGCAGCTTTGTCATCGGACAGGTCTACGACCGGATCGGCTGGACCGCATGTGTGGCCGTGCTCGCCGCGGTCCTGGCTTGCGCCATCGCGGTGGCGCGCGTGCTGCAAACGCCAAAGACCTGAGATTTGAAGACCAAACCAGGCAAATCCAACAAAGGAGACTGACATGAACAGCTACGTGAAGACCATGATTGCCGGCGCCGCCGTGCTGATGGCCGTCGTCGTCCCGGCGGCCGCTTCGGATGGTGTCGTCACCGTAAAGAGCGACTACTCCGTCGCGGAGACCGTCGCCCGCATCAAGAAGGATGTCTTCAAGAAGGGCATAAAGTTCTTCGGCGTCATCGACCAGGCAAAGCTCGGCAAGGACGCTGGCAACGACGTGAAGCCGTCGCGGCTGGTGATGTTCGGCAATCCGGCGCTCGGCACGACCTTCATCACCTCCAATCCCGAGGCCGGTCTCGACTGGCCCGTCCGCGTCCTGGTCTACCAGACCGCGGATGGAACGGTTTATGCCGCCTACAGTGATTTTGCCTGGATCGCCAAGCGGCATGGCATCACCGACCGCGAGGCCCAGTTCAAGATGGCGACCGAAGTCATCCAGTCCGTGACCTCGACGATCAAAAAGAACTGAGTGCGGATGAGGTGAAGGAGATCCGCCGCCCGTGCATGCGAGGCAGCCTGCCTCACGCGACGAGGCTACTCGGCCGCGGATAACGCCTTCGCCCGTTCGCCGAACCACCGCTTCTGCGTGGCCTCGCGCACCAGGGCGCCAACCGCCGGCGAATGCCGGCGGCCACGCACGGTGACGAGATTGACCTCGCGCCAGAATTCCGGGTCGGTGATCGGCAAGGGCACCACGCCCGGGTGCTTGGCGGTATGTTCGGGCATGAAACCGAAGCCAAGCCCGGCGGCGATCATCGCCAGCGTCCAGTCGTCACGATCGCTCCAGTAGACCGGGCTGACGGTGACGCCCTGTTCGGCGAGGATGGCATCGGCATAGCCGGCAAATTCACAATTGTTGCGGTGTATGTAGCTTTCATTGCTCATGTCTTTCACTTGCACGCTACGCTGGTTGGCGAGGCGGTGGGTCAGATGGACGGCCATCACCATCTGCTCGCGGAAAAGCGGCAATGAGTGCACTTCTTCGTCGGGTATGTTCGAAGGCAATGCGTAGATAGCGGCTTCGAGATCACCCTCCAGAAGTCGTCGGCGCAAGCTCGGCGCGTCGGCATCGCAAAGATGCAGCTCTACGCCCGGGTGATGGGTGCGGACGGACGAGATGAGCTCGATGATCTCATCCGGAGCGATCGTGCTCATGATGCCAACCCTGAGCGGCGTCTTTTTCAGATGCACATACTGCTCGGCAATCTGCTTTGCCTGGCGCGAGTTCTCGAAAACACCCTCGAGATAGGTCTCGACCAAGCGGCCGAGCTCGGTCAGATGGGTGAAGCGCCGCTCGCGGTGGAAAAGCGCCCCGCCAAATTCATCTTCGAGCAGCTTGATTGCGCGCGACAGCGCCGGCTGCGTGACGTTGCACTGCTCGGCAGCCCTGGTGAAATTCAGCTCCTTGGCAACGGCCAAGAAATATCTGACCTGGCTGATCTCCACGGCAACTCCCTCAACGGGCGAGCATACGGCACGGCCGTTTTGCGGCCCAATCTTACTAGCTGCCCCAACGTCAAACAACCCGGCCTGCAGGTCTACATCGCCGTCGCATCGGTCAGACCGTCGGCTATCGAATCCATGTCTCAACGGCATTTCCGCTGCTTCGGGCTGCTCGCCATACTTGATCAGGATTTCTGACCTGGGCGCGCAAACCCGTTGCCCGCAGCGGATGCAGAGTGGTTCTGCCGGACTTCAACACAAGGAAACGACGATGCTCAGAGGAAAGACGGCGCTGATAACAGGCTCGACCAGCGGCATCGGCCAAGGCATTGCCGAGGCCTTCGCGGCCAGGGGTTGCAACATCGTTCTCAACGGCTTCGGCGATGCCGAAGAGATCGAACGGCTGCGGGCGAGGCTGGCCGCCGACAACGAGGTGACCGTTCGTTACGACAATGCGGACATGAGCAAGGGCGGCGCGATCACCGCCATGATGGACAAGGCCATCGCCGAGTTCGGGGCCATCGACATCCTGGTCAACAATGCCGGCATCCAGCATGTGGCGCCGATCGACGAGTTCCCGATCGAGAAGTGGGAGGCCGTCGTGGCGATCGATCTGATGTCGTCGTTCTACACGATCCGGCGCGCCCTGCAGGCGATGAAGCAGCGCAAATGGGGCCGCATCATCAATGTCGCCTCGGCCCACGCCCTCGTCGCCTCGCCATACAAATCCGCCTATGTCGCCGCCAAGCACGGCGTCGCCGGCCTGACCAAGACGGTGGCACTGGAAGTGGCAGAGCAGGGGATCACGGTCAACGCGGTCTGCCCCGGATATGTGCTCACCCCGCTGGTGGAAAAGCAGATACCGGACACGGCCAGGGCGCGCGGGATCACCGAACAGCAGGTGATCAAGGATGTGCTCCTGGCCGCACAGCCGACCAAGCAGTTCGTGACGGTCCAGCAGGTTGCGTCGCTCTGCCTGTTCCTGGCCTCGGACGATGCGGCCTCGATCACCGGCGCCATCATGCCGATCGAAGGCGGCTGGACCGCCCACTGAAACCGGCAAGGAGGAACGCAAACGCCATGAACAAGATCTCTCGAAATCCCTCGGCGTCGGAACCCGTGCCGGAGGCCGTCCTAATGGCCGACGGTTCGGCCAAGCGACAGACCGTATTGGTGTTGCAGGGCGGCGGCGCCCTCGGCGCCTATCAGGCAGGCGTCTACCAGGCGCTCGTCGAGGGCGGGATCGAACCCGACTGGGTCATCGGCACGTCGATCGGCGCCATCAACGCGGCACTGATCGCCGGAAATGAACCGCAGGACCGCCTGCCGAGGCTGCGCGAGTTTTGGGACGGCGTCAGCCGCAGCAGCCCGCTCGACGAGTTCTTCCGGATGATGGTTCCGAGCAACATCTTTGCCAATATGGGCACGGTGATGCGCGGCATACCGGGGTTCTTCGAACCGAACCCAAGCGCCATGTTCGGGGTCAATCGCGAAGTGGGTGTGGAGAATGCCTCCTACTACACCACGGATCCTCTCAGGCGGACCCTGGAAAACCTGATCAATTTCGATTGCCTCAACCAGCGCCATACGCGACTGACGGTCGGTGCGGTCAACGTCAACACCAGCGAGCTCAAGTATTTCGATAGCAGCCTTATGCCGTTGTCGGCGGCGCACATCATGGCGTCGGGCGCCTTGCCGCCGGCCTTCCCGGCAGTCTGCATCGACGGCGAGCCCTACTGGGATGGCGGCATCTATTCGAACACGCCCATCGAGGTGGTGCTGGACGAGCGTCCGCGGCGCGACGCGCTGATCTTTGCCGTCAACATGTGGCAGCCGCGCGCGACCGAGCCGAAATCGATCTGGCAGGTCATGGGACGGCAGAAGGATCTCCAATACGCCAGCCGCGGCCGAAGCCACGTTGCCCGCCAGGAGCAACTGCATCGCCTGCGCCACGTCGTGCGCGAAATGGGAAAGCTGGTTCCCGAGGAACGGCGTGATGATCCGATGTTCAGGGAACTCGCATCCTACGGCTGTCCCTCTGTCATGCATCTCGTTCGACTGCTTTCGCCACGCCTGGATGGCGAGGACCACACCAAGGACATCGACTTCACGCGCGCCGGAATCAGAACGCGCTGGCAGGCGGGATACGAACATGGCCAGCGCGTGCTCTCGGAAAAGCCGTGGGAGTGCGAGGTCGACATGCTGCAAGGCATCGTGATCCACGAATCGCAGGAATGACGGTCCAACGCCTCGGAAACGATGGAGAATATCGATGCAGATCATCACGCCCGGCATGCGGCTCGTCCCCGAGGCGGTGCTTGCCAACGACGCGGCTCTTTTCCGCGCGATTCCAGAGACGCCTTCCCATGCGGACACGTCGCTGCATCGCGTGGTCATCGTCGGCGGCGGCGCGGGCGGGCTGGAATTGGCGGCGCGTCTCGGCCGCAAGTTCGGCAAGCGGCGGCTTTCCGTCACGCTCGTCGACCGCAACCGCACCCATATCTGGAAGCCGTTGCTGCATGAGGTGGCATCCGGCGCGCTGAACGCATCGCATGACGCTGTCGAGTACATCGCCCATGCCAGCCGGCACGGCTACCGGTACCGCATTGGCGAGGTCGTCGGAATCGACCGTGCCAAACGCCAGGTCTTTGTTGCGCCCAGCTTCGACGATGACGGCCGGCAGGTTATCCCACCGCGCGTGCTGGGCTACGACACGCTGGTCATGGCTGTCGGCAGCGTCAGCAACGATTTCGGCACGGCGGGCGCCGCGCGCCACGCCATTTCGCTCGATACGGCGGAGCAGGCCGCCCGTTTCAACAAACGCATGATAGACGCGTGCCTGCGTGCCAACGCTCAATATGAGCAGCTTTCGCCCGGCCAGCTCCATTGCGTCATCGTCGGCGCCGGCGCCACCGGTGTCGAACTGGCCGCGGAACTGCACAAGTCGATGCGGGAGATTGCTTCGCACAATCTCGACAACATCGACTTCGAGAGACTGATCCGCATCACCATCGTTGAAGCGGGGCCACGGATCCTTCCGGCCTTGCCGGAGCACATCGCGCAGGCTTCCGCACGTTTGCTCGTCAAGCTCGGCGTCCAGATACGGTGCGGCATCAGAGTCAGCGAGGTGAGGGAAGACGGCATCAGGCTCGGTGGGAAACTGTTCGTGCCGGCGGAGCTCGTCGTCTGGGCGGCCGGGATCAAGGCGCCGGATTTCCTGAAAGGGCTCGATGGTCTTCAGACAGATCGCATCAACCGCCTGATGGTGGACGAGACCTTGCGGGCTGTCGGAGACGAGAATGTGTTCGCGATCGGGGATTGCGCGAACTGCGTCCTGCCGGGTCATGACAACGCCCTGCCGCCGCGCGCCCAGACAGCTCACCAGCAGGCCGATCATCTGGTGAGGGTGGTTGCCGCGCGTCTCGCGGGACAGGCCGTGCCGGCATTCCGCTACCGTGACTATGGTTCGCTTGTCTCGCTGGCCGACTATGGTGCGTTCGGCAGCCTGATAGGCGGGCTGAAGATCGAAGGCCTGCTTGCAAGGGTCGTCTATCGCTCGCTCCACAAGATGCATCTCAGGGCTGTGCATGGCCTTGCCAGGACCGCTCTGGCTGCGATCGGCGAGACGATAGCCAGGCGCGCCAGGCCTCGGATCAAGCTTCACTAGCACGGCGGAGGCGGTGCGATGGAAAAGTATGATGTGGTGATCCTTGGCGGCGGCAATGCCGGAATGGGGGTGACGGTGGCGACGCGTGCTGCAGGTCTCTCCGTCGCCATGATCGAAGCCCGCGACCTCGGCGGCACATGCCCCAACCGCGGCTGCACGCCAAAGAAAGTGCTCGTCGCCGCGTCCCATGCGCTGGATGAGATCGAACGAGCCGATAAGCATGCGATCACTGTCGGTGCGCCGAGGCTTGACTGGCGAGCCCTGATTGAACGGGAAAAGGACATTGTCAGGGACATTCCGGCCCGGCTGTCGCAATTGATGGCCAGACGTGGCGTCGACGTTATCTTCGGCGAGGCCGCCTTCATTGGCGGCAACGCCATCCGTGTCGATGGACGAAAACTAGAGGCGAGGAACATCGTCATCGCCACCGGTTCGAAGCCGCGCTCGCTGCCTATCCCGGGCGCCGAGCATCTGACGACCTCGGACGATGTTCTAGGCGACCCGGAGCTGCCCGGAGCTGTTGTCTTCATTGGCGGCGGTGTCATCGCTTTCGAACTGGGCCAGGTCTATGCGCGCGCCGGTGTTGATGTGACCATTCTGGAGGCGCTGCCGCATCTGCTGGCGGCATTCGATGCCGATGCCGTCGCTCGGATCCTTGGCGAAAGCGAGCGAATAGGCATGCATGTCCGCACCTTGGCCTGGGTCAGGACGATCGAGAAGATCGACGGACGGTTGCGCGTCGCCTTTGTCGCCGATGGCGCGGAATGCACCGTGGACGCGGACAGAGTTGTGAATTGCGCCGGACGCGTGGCCAATGTCGAGCGGCTCGATCTTGGCGCCGGCGTCATCGTGCATCGTGAAGGCCGCATCGAGATCGACGATCATCTGCGCTCGCGGTCGAACCCTGACGTCTATGTCTGCGGCGACGCGGTGTGGAATTCGCCGCAGCTTTCACCTGTCGCGACTTACGAGGGTGGTATCGTTGGCCGCAATATCGTCGACGGACCGAGACACCGGCCGGACTATGGCCAGATACCATCCGCGCTCTACACAGTCCCCGCCTTGGCCGGCGTCGGGCTGACCGAGGCCAAGGCGAAGGAGCAAGGGTTTGGCGTAAAGGTCCATGTCAACGACATGCGTGGCTGGCTGTCCGCGAGGACCTATGGCGAGACAGTGTCGTGGTCGAAGATCATCGTCGAGGAGACCACCGACAGGATCGTTGGCGCTCACATCGTGGGTCATGCCGGGGAAGAGCTGATCCATCTGTTCGCACTTGCCATGAAACACGGCATCACGGCATCGCAATTATCCGACACGGTCTACGGCTTCCCGACCTTCTCGTCGGATATCAGGAACATGATGTAACGAACCGAGACGAGGCTGCGAACAGAATACGAACGCGGCACCTTCCGATGCATCTTGGGCATCGAAACGATGCAAGGAATGCATAGCCCTCACCGAGGGGCTCCAATGGTAGGGTGCACGCAGTCCATGAAAGTGCAGAAATGGCCGTCGACGACCAGGCAATGACATTTGAACAGGCCGTCCAGGCTGCCATTGAACTCGATGCGTCCCTGAACGAGCGGCTGGCGGTGATTGCCGCGGCGGTGCGCCGCTTGAACGCGGATTTCGCCGACGCCGTGGACCGCCTGGTGGGACGACTGGAACAACAGGGGGCTGGAGCTATGGCGCCGGCTCCTGGCGATGTCATGCCCGGGTTCCTGCTGCCTGACGACGAGGGCAGACTGGTTGGCCTGGCCGAGATCCTTCTACAAGGCCCCGCTGTCGTCACCTTTCAGCGCGGGCATTGGTGCCCCTATTGCCGCTTGAATGCGATTGGCATCGTCGAGGCTCAGCAGGAGATTGCAGCGCTGGGCGGCCAGGTCGTCGCGATCATGCCCGAGCGACGCAGATTCGCGAAGGCGATGAAGGCTGCGGTCGGGGCCACGTTCCCCTTCCTGACGGATATGGACAATGGCTACGCCCTGTCCCTCAACCTTGCGATCTGGATCGGGGCCGAGATGGAGCGGTTGATGGGTGTTGCCTATGATCTTCCAAACTACCAGGGCAATGCCAGTTGGTTCCTGCCGATCCCCGCCACCTTCATAGTTGGAACCGACGGGATCATCACGGATCGTTTCGTCGATCCCGACTACCGTCGGCGGATGGACATCGACGACCTGATCGCGGCGCTCAAGCGGGCTCGCTGACGCCGAAAGAAGACCAGTCGGTCGACCGCAGCAGGTTGAGCAGCGTCGTGGCCACGGGCGAGCGATGTCGGCCGGCGACCGCGTAGACGGCGACGACCCGAGAGATATCGACGTCCCGCAGCTTGAGCCTGCGGATATTCGGCGTCCGTGGCGCCGTCACGGAGACGAAGCCCACACCGGCGTTGGCCTCCAGCAATGCCAGCAGATCGTGGTCCGTTTCGACTTCATGGGCGGTGCGAGGCGTCAGGCCCTTCGCGGCGAGGCAGCGGGACAGTTCCTCGCTGGTTTCCCAATCGATCCGGCTGAGCACGGGCTCCCCGACCAGCTGGCTCAGTGCGACATCTGCCTCGTTGCGACGGGCAAGCGGATGATCCGAATTGACGACGAGTTCAATGCCCTCCTGGAAAAGCGGCCATGTGTCGAGCCGGTCCCAGGCCTGGCCCAGGGGCCCGGCAACGGCGAGCTCGACCTCGCCGTTCTTGAGGGCCTCGACGACAGCGGTCGGCGAGCCCCGGTTGATCTTGAGATGCACCCCGGGATAGGCCCGGAAAAGCTCCGTAAAGGGCGACACCAGAAGCGCAATGTTGACACTGTTGGAAATCGTGACGTTAAGAGGCGCCACGTCGCTGCTTTGCACGGCCTTGGCGAGTGACTTGGCGGAAGTGGCGGCATCGTAGCATTGCTGCAGCAGGGGAAGCATGCGCCGACCGAGTTCGGTAAGGTGCGAATGCTGGCGCTCGCGCCGGAGGAGTTCGCCTCCCAACTCCTCCTCCAGCGTCTTGATGGCACGCGTGAGCGCAGGTTGGGTAACGTTGCACTCTTCGGCTGCTCTGGTGAAATTAAGCGTGCTGGACAGGGCCAGGAAATAGCGGACCTGCTGCATCTCCATGAATTTTCGCCCCCTCAGCGAAATGATCTATCAGCGACTTCGCATGTTTGCAGGCTAGCGCATTGCAGCCGCTTCGGCAAAGCGTGGCAACGTCAATGGCGCTGAACGCTATGCAGCATGGCTAGTCAAGGTCTGCTTTGGGCCAGATCAAGTCGATGATCGCGAAGGGTCGAAAGAAGCGCTCCCGGCTTGATGTCATGAGTAAGCGCACGAATGATCCGCAATCGACATAATGCGTCGTCAGCGCCTTCGTGAACTCCGCGATCATCCGATCGGGTGCGACATGAGAATGCGCGATCACCTAACCTTGAAGGAACGGAGGCGGTCGAGCTAGATGGCTTGTCGTCGTGATGAGTGGACCATGGTCCTCCGTTTCAGATCGACCTTGTCGTTGGTTCGTTTTGACGGGCGGTTCTTGCGCCGATGGACGTCACGAGAAATTCTACAACGAAATCAAAAGCGTAGCTATTTGACGGCCCGCAGGTCGGTAGTATTCGGGCTCAAAAACATTTTCTTAAGTAAATTCAATGCGTTAACAGAGCCGTGAACAATCGAGTGGGAATGAAGCATGGAAACGGCGGCGGTAGCGTAGTTTCGGTGACGACTTTCGCTATCGAAAATTGTTTTCGTATCCGTATCTCACTTTCGCTGAACTCGCCTTCTCCATATCAGATCAGGCAAGCCCGATCTGCACCCATGGCTCTTATGAATCAAAGACCTCTCAAAACAAAGACCTCTCAAAAAGAGAGAGGCACAGCGTAGAACGGTGTGCCCAAAGGCGGATCTGTTCCGCGCCTCGTCATCCTTGGAGCGATGTCCGTGGGTAAGAGCATGAAACTTCCGGGCGCAGGCGGGTCCTCATCACGCTCCTCCACGTTCCACCCCGCCAGGCTTGTATCCGGCGTGCGCTCGATCGATCTCCGCCGCCCGATCCGGGCGGCTGTGGCCCTATGTTCAACTATTAACTGTTCCGCCAAGTTGGATGTTGACCCTTCCCCGTAATGAGAGTTAATAATCTCCTAATATAAGGGGCGTCTAAAGTTCGTGGCCAATAACCACGAGTTGGACGATGTAACTTGGGTAGGGAACGCAGCGCGACGACCAGTGTCGCCGGGCCGACCAGCATCGAGTCAATATCCGTCCGGGAATAGCCAGCTTAGGCGGCTGTTCTAAGCGCGGCGGTGTGTCTGGATGACGGCGACAATTCATTACCTGCCCGGATTCGCACGACTGTTCTTCGGCTGGAAGCAGCCGGCCGTTCAGTACTGTCAATGAAGCAGATGGTTGGGCATCTGTTTTTATACAAATAAGGGGGGTTGAAAATGGCTACTCAGGTCACCGGTGCCGGCGGCACAACGACGTCGTTCTCCAATACACCGCAGGCGAAGGATGACCTGTTCACTTATTCGGAAGACACCACAGGTGTCCTAATCCTGAATGTAATGTCCAACGATCTCGGCGGAAACGCCAAGACCCTCTGGTCGGTCGATAACGGTATCAACACGTCAGGCGCGATGGGTGGATATGTCGCCGGTGATTTGTTGACTCAGGATTTGGGGCGCACTGAAGGTATCAGCCCCGACACAAGTTTAAACGGCGCAAAGATTTGGATCACGGCCGACGGACGCGTGGGATACGATGCGGCGACCTTGTCAGCCGCTTTCAAGGCGCAGCTGCAGGGCTTGAATGCGGGACAATATCTAACTGACACCTTCATCTACTCGATCCAACTCGGCAATGGAACGCTCAGTTGGGCAACCGCTACGGTGCAATTCGCCGGCACCAATGACGCGGCCGTCATTACTGGCACGATCAGCGGCACGGTCATCGAGGCCGGCGGCGTGGCCAATGCCATTGCCGGGACGCCGACGGTGAGCGGCACGCTGACCGACACCGACGTCGACAACACGCCCAATACGTTCCAGGCGGTCGCGGCTGGAACCGCGGGCGATCACGGCTACGGGACCTACCAGATGACCGCGGGGGGTGTCTGGACCTTTACGCTCAACAACAACAATGCGGCAGTGCAGGCCCTTAACGTCGGCCAGAACCTCACTGAGACCTTTACCGTCCACACACAGGATGGCACTGCGCAGGTTGTCACCGTCACGATCCAGGGCACCAACGATGCCGCGGTGATCTCCGGCACCTCAAGCGGCACGGTCATCGAGGCCGGCGGCGTGGCCAATGCCATTGCCGGGACGCCGACGGTGAGCGGCACGCTGACCGACACCGACGTCGACAACACGCCCAATACGTTCCAGGCGGTCGCGGCTGGAACCGCGGGCGATCACGGCTACGGGACCTACCAGATGACCGCGGGGGGTGTCTGGACCTTTACGCTCAACAACAACAATGCGGCAGTGCAGGCCCTTAACGTCGGCCAGAACCTCACTGAGACCTTTACCGTCCACACACAGGATGGCACTGCGCAGGTTGTCACCGTCACCATCCAGGGCACCAACGACGCTGCCGTGATCTCCGGCACCTCGAGCGGCACGGTCGTCGAGGCCGGCGGCGTGGGCAACGCCATTGCCGGGACGCCGACGGCGAGCGGCACGCTGACCGACACCGACGTCGACAACACGCCCAACGCCTTCACGGGGGTTGGCGCCGGGGCGGCCACCGACCATGGCTACGGCACCTTTGAAATGACGGCCGGTGGCGTGTGGACCTACACGCTCGACAACGGCAAGGCCGCCGTCCAGGCGCTCAATGTCGGCGGCACGCTGACCGACACCTTCACCGTGACCACCATCGACGGCACGCCCCAGGTGGTGACCGTCACGATCCAGGGCACCAACGACGCTGCCGTGATCTCCGGCACCTCGAGCGGCACGGTCGTCGAGGCCGGCGGCGTGGGCAACGCCATTGCCGGGACGCCGACGGCGAGCGGCACGCTGACCGACACCGACGCCGACAACACGCCCAATACGTTCCAGGCGGTCGCGGCCGGAGCCGCGAGTGATAATGGCTACGGCACCTACCAGATGACCACGGGTGGTGTCTGGACCTTCACGCTCAACAACAACAATGCCACGGTTCAGGCCCTCAATGTCGGCCAGCATCTCACTGAGACCTTTACCGTCCACACACTGGACGGCACCGCCCAGGTGGTGACCGTCACCATCCACGGCACCAATGATGCGGCCGTCATCTCCGGCACCACGAGCGGCAGCGTGACCGAAGCCGGCGGCGTGGCCAACGCCATTCCCGGCACCCCGACCGCCAGCAGCGATCTCAACGACAGCGACGTCGACAACACGCCCGACACCTGGCAGACGGCGGCCGCCGGAACGGCCAGCACCGGCGGTCTCGGCACCTATCAGCTCGACAGCGACGGCCAGTGGACCTACACGCTCGACAACAGCAACGCCACGGTTCAGGCGCTCAATGTCGGCGACAGCACCACCGACACCTTCACCGCTCTGACCGCCGACGGCACCGCCCAGGTGGTGACCGTCACCATCCACGGCACCAATGATGCGGCCGTCATCTCCGGCACCACGAGCGGCAGCGTGACCGAAGCCGGCGGCGTGGCCAACGCCATTCCCGGCACCCCGACCGCCAGCGGCGATCTCAACGACAGCGACGTCGACAACACGCCCGACACCTGGCAGACGGCGGCCGCCGGAACGGCCAGCACCGGCGGTCTCGGCACCTATCAGCTCGACAGCGACGGCCAGTGGACCTACACGCTCGACAACAGCAACGCCACGGTTCAGGCGCTCAATGTCGGCGACAGCACCACCGACACCTTCACCGCTCTGACCGCCGACGGCACCGCCCAGGTGGTGACCGTCACCATCCACGGCACCAATGACGCGGCCGTCATCTCCGGCACCACGAGCGGCAGCGTGACCGAAGCCGGCGGCGTGGCCAACGCCATTCCCGGCACCCCGACCGCCAGCGGCGATCTCAACGACAGCGACGTCGACAACACGCCCGACACCTGGCAGACGGCGGCCGCCGGAACGGCCAGCACCGGCGGTCTCGGCACCTATCAGCTCGACAGCGACGGCCAGTGGACCTACACGCTCGACAACAGCAACGCCACGGTTCAGGCGCTCAATGTCGGCGACAGCACCACCGACACCTTCACCGCTCTGACCGCCGACGGCACCGCCCAGGTGGTGACCGTCACCATCCACGGCACCAATGATGCGGCCGTCATCTCCGGCACCACGAGCGGCAGCGTGACCGAAGCCGGCGGCGTGGCCAACGCCATTCCCGGCACCCCGACCGCCAGCGGCGATCTCAACGACAGCGACGTCGACAACACGCCCGACACCTGGCAGACGGCGGCCGCCGGAACGGCCAGCACCGGCGGTCTCGGCACCTATCAGCTCGACAGCGACGGCCAGTGGACCTACACGCTCGACAACAACAACGCCACGGTTCAGGCGCTCAATGTCGGCGACAGCACCACCGACACCTTCACCGCTCTGACCGCCGACGGCACCGCCCAGGTGGTGACCGTCACCATCCACGGCACCAATGATGCGGCCGTCATCTCCGGCACCACGAGCGGCAGCGTGACCGAAGCCGGCGGCGTGGCCAACGCCATTCCCGGCACCCCGACCGCCAGCGGCGATCTCAACGACAGCGACGTCGACAACACGCCCGACACCTGGCAGACGGCGGCCGCCGGAACGGCCAGCACCGGCGGTCTCGGCACCTATCAGCTCGACAGCGACGGCCAGTGGACCTACACGCTCGACAACAACAACGCCACGGTTCAGGCGCTCAATGTCGGCGACAGCACCACCGACACCTTCACCGCTCTGACCGCCGACGGCACCGCCCAGGTGGTGACCGTCACCATCCACGGCACCAATGACGCGGCCGTCATCTCCGGCACCACGAGCGGCAGCGTGACCGAAGCCGGCGGCGTGGCCAACGCCATTCCCGGCACCCCGACCGCCAGCGGCGATCTCAACGACAGCGACGTCGACAACACGCCCGACACCTGGCAGACGGCGGCCGCCGGAACGGCCAGCACCGGCGGTCTCGGCACCTATCAGCTCGACAGCGACGGCCAGTGGACCTACACGCTCGACAACAGCAACGCCACGGTTCAGGCGCTCAATGTCGGCGACAGCACCACCGACACCTTCACCGCTCTGACCGCCGACGGCACCGCCCAGGTGGTGACCGTCACCATCCACGGCACCAATGACGCGGCCGTCATCTCCGGCACCACGAGCGGCAGCGTGACCGAAGCCGGCGGCGTGGCCAACGCCATTCCCGGCACCCCGACCGCCAGCGGCGATCTCAACGACAGCGACGTCGACAACACGCCCGACACCTGGCAGACGGCGGCCGCCGGAACGGCCAGCACCGGCGGTCTCGGCACCTATCAGCTCGACAGCGACGGCCAGTGGACCTACACGCTCGACAACAGCAACGCCACGGTTCAGGCGCTCAATGTCGGCGACGGCACCACCGACACCTTCACCGCTCTGACCGCCGACGGCACCGCCCAGGTGGTGACCGTCACCATCCACGGCACCAATGATGCGGCCGTCATCTCCGGCACCACGAGCGGCAGCGTGACCGAAGCCGGCGGCGTGGCCAACGCCATTCCCGGCACCCCGACCGCCAGCGGCGATCTCAACGACAGCGACGTCGACAACACGCCCGACACCTGGCAGACGGCGGCCGCCGGAACGGCCAGCACCGGCGGTCTCGGCACCTATCAGCTCGACAGCGACGGCCAGTGGACCTACACGCTCGACAACAACAACGCCACGGTTCAGGCGCTCAATGTCGGCGACAGCACCACCGACACCTTCACCGCTCTGACCGCCGACGGCACCGCCCAGGTGGTGACCGTCACCATCCACGGCACCAATGACGCGGCCGTCATCTCCGGCACCACGAGCGGCAGCGTGACCGAAGCCGGCGGCGTGGCCAACGCCATTCCCGGCACCCCGACCGCCAGCGGCGATCTCAACGACAGCGACGTCGACAACACGCCCGACACCTGGCAGACGGCGGCCGCCGGAACGGCCAGCACCGGCGGTCTCGGCACCTATCAGCTCGACAGCGACGGCCAGTGGACCTACACGCTCGACAACAGCAACGCCACGGTTCAGGCGCTCAATGTCGGCGACGGCACCACCGACACCTTCACCGCTCTGACCGCCGACGGCACCGCCCAGGTGGTGACCGTCACCATCCACGGCACCAATGACGCGGCCGTCATCTCCGGCACCACGAGCGGCAGCGTGACCGAAGCCGGCGGCGTGGCCAACGCCATTCCCGGCACCCCGACCGCCAGCGGCGATCTCAACGACAGCGACGTCGACAACACGCCCGACACCTGGCAGACGGCGGCCGCCGGAACGGCCAGCACCGGCGGTCTCGGCACCTATCAGCTCGACAGCGACGGCCAGTGGACCTACACGCTCGACAACAGCAACGCCACGGTTCAGGCGCTCAATGTCGGCGACAGCACCACCGACACCTTCACCGCTCTGACCGCCGACGGCACCGCCCAGGTGGTGACCGTCACCATCCACGGCACCAATGACGCGGCCGTCATCTCCGGCACCACGAGCGGCAGCGTGACCGAAGCCGGCGGCGTGGCCAACGCCATTCCCGGCACCCCGACCGCCAGCGGCGATCTCAACGACAGCGACGTCGACAACACGCCCGACACCTGGCAGACGGCGGCCGCCGGAACGGCCAGCACCGGCGGTCTCGGCACCTATCAGCTCGACAGCGACGGCCAGTGGACCTACACGCTCGACAACAACAACGCCACGGTTCAGGCGCTCAATGTCGGCGACAGCACCACCGACACCTTCACCGCTCTGACCGCCGACGGCACCGCCCAGGTGGTGACCGTCACCATCCACGGCACCAATGATGCGGCCGTCATCTCCGGCACCACGAGCGGCAGCGTGACCGAAGCCGGCGGCGTGGCCAACGCCATTCCCGGCACCCCGACCGCCAGCGGCGATCTCAACGACAGCGACGTCGACAACACGCCCGACACCTGGCAGACGGCGGCCGCCGGAACGGCCAGCACCGGCGGTCTCGGCACCTATCAGCTCGACAGCGACGGCCAGTGGACCTACACGCTCGACAACAACAACGCCACGGTTCAGGCGCTCAATGTCGGCGACAGCACCACCGACACCTTCACCGCTCTGACCGCCGACGGCACCGCCCAGGTGGTGACCGTCACCATCCACGGCACCAATGACGCGGCCGTCATCTCCGGCACCACGAGCGGCAGCGTGACCGAAGCCGGCGGCGTGGCCAACGCCATTCCCGGCACCCCGACCGCCAGCGGCGATCTCAACGACAGCGACGTCGACAACACGCCCGACACCTGGCAGACGGCGGCCGCCGGAACGGCCAGCACCGGCGGTCTCGGCACCTATCAGCTCGACAGCGACGGCCAGTGGACCTACACGCTCGACAACAGCAACGCCACGGTTCAGGCGCTCAATGTCGGCGACAGCACCACCGACACCTTCACCGCTCTGACCGCCGACGGCACCGCCCAGGTGGTGACCGTCACCATCCACGGCACCAATGACGCGGCCGTCATCTCCGGCACCACGAGCGGCAGCGTGACCGAAGCCGGCGGCGTGGCCAACGCCATTCCCGGCACCCCGACCGCCAGCGGCGATCTCAACGACAGCGACGTCGACAACACGCCCGACACCTGGCAGACGGCGGCCGCCGGAACGGCCAGCACCGGCGGTCTCGGCACCTATCAGCTCGACAGCGACGGCCAGTGGACCTACACGCTCGACAACAGCAACGCCACGGTTCAGGCGCTCAATGTCGGCGACAGCACCACCGACACCTTCACCGCTCTGACCGCCGACGGCACCGCCCAGGTGGTGACCGTCACCATCCACGGCACCAATGACGCGGCCGTCATCTCCGGCACCACGAGCGGCAGCGTGACCGAAGCCGGCGGCGTGGCCAACGCCATTCCCGGCACCCCGACCGCCAGCGGCGATCTCAACGACAGCGACGTCGACAACACGCCCGACACCTGGCAGACGGCGGCCGCCGGAACGGCCAGCACCGGCGGTCTCGGCACCTATCAGCTCGACAGCGACGGCCAGTGGACCTACACGCTCGACAACAACAACGCCACGGTTCAGGCGCTCAATGTCGGCGACAGCACCACCGACACCTTCACCGCTCTGACCGCCGACGGCACCGCCCAGGTGGTGACCGTCACCATCCACGGCACCAATGACGCGGCCGTCATCTCCGGCACCACGAGCGGCAGCGTGACCGAAGCCGGCGGCGTGGCCAACGCCATTCCCGGCACCCCGACCGCCAGCGGCGATCTCAACGACAGCGACGTCGACAACACGCCCGACACCTGGCAGACGGCGGCCGCCGGAACGGCCAGCACCGGCGGTCTCGGCACCTATCAGCTCGACAGCGACGGCCAGTGGACCTACACGCTCGACAACAACAACGCCACGGTTCAGGCGCTCAATGTCGGCGACAGCACCACCGACACCTTCACCGCTCTGACCGCCGACGGCACCGCCCAGGTGGTGACCGTCACCATCCACGGCACCAATGACGCGGCCGTCATCTCCGGCACCACGAGCGGCAGCGTGACCGAAGCCGGCGGCGTGGCCAACGCCATTCCCGGCACCCCGACCGCCAGCGGCGATCTCAACGACAGCGACGTCGACAACACGCCCGACACCTGGCAGACGGCGGCCGCCGGAACGGCCAGCACCGGCGGTCTCGGCACCTATCAGCTCGACAGCGACGGCCAGTGGACCTACACGCTCGACAACAGCAACGCCACGGTTCAGGCGCTCAATGTCGGCGACAGCACCACCGACACCTTCACCGCTCTGACCGCCGACGGCACCGCCCAGGTGGTGACCGTCACCATCCACGGCACCAATGACGCGGCCGTCATCTCCGGCACCACGAGCGGCAGCGTGACCGAAGCCGGCGGCGTGGCCAACGCCATTCCCGGCACCCCGACCGCCAGCGGCGATCTCAACGACAGCGACGTCGACAACACGCCCGACACCTGGCAGACGGCGGCCGCCGGAACGGCCAGCACCGGCGGTCTCGGCACCTATCAGCTCGACAGCGACGGCCAGTGGACCTACACGCTCGACAACAGCAACGCCACGGTTCAGGCGCTCAATGTCGGCGACAGCACCACCGACACCTTCACCGCTCTGACCGCCGACGGCACCGCCCAGGTGGTGACCGTCACCATCCACGGCACCAATGATGCGGCCGTCATCTCCGGCACCACGAGCGGCAGCGTGACCGAAGCCGGCGGCGTGGCCAACGCCATTCCCGGCACCCCGACCGCCAGCGGCGATCTCAACGACAGCGACGTCGACAACACGCCCGACACCTGGCAGACGGCGGCCGCCGGAACGGCCAGCACCGGCGGTCTCGGCACCTATCAGCTCGACAGCGACGGCCAGTGGACCTACACGCTCGACAACAACAACGCCACGGTTCAGGCGCTCAATGTCGGCGACAGCACCACCGACACCTTCACCGCTCTGACCGCCGACGGCACCGCCCAGGTGGTGACCGTCACCATCCACGGCACCAATGACGCGGCCGTCATCTCCGGCACCACGAGCGGCAGCGTGACCGAAGCCGGCGGCGTGGCCAACGCCATTCCCGGCACCCCGACCGCCAGCGGCGATCTCAACGACAGCGACGTCGACAACACGCCCGACACCTGGCAGACGGCGGCCGCCGGAACGGCCAGCACCGGCGGTCTCGGCACCTATCAGCTCGACAGCGACGGCCAGTGGACCTACACGCTCGACAACAGCAACGCCACGGTTCAGGCGCTCAATGTCGGCGACAGCACCACCGACACCTTCACCGCTCTGACCGCCGACGGCACCGCCCAGGTGGTGACCGTCACCATCCACGGCACCAATGACGCGGCCGTCATCTCCGGCACCACGAGCGGCAGCGTGACCGAAGCCGGCGGCGTGGCCAACGCCATTCCCGGCACCCCGACCGCCAGCGGCGATCTCAACGACAGCGACGTCGACAACACGCCCGACACCTGGCAGACGGCGGCCGCCGGAACGGCCAGCACCGGCGGTCTCGGCACCTATCAGCTCGACAGCGACGGCCAGTGGACCTACACGCTCGACAACAACAACGCCACGGTTCAGGCGCTCAATGTCGGCGACAGCACCACCGACACCTTCACCGCTCTGACCGCCGACGGCACCGCCCAGGTGGTGACCGTCACCATCCACGGCACCAATGACGCGGCCGTCATCTCCGGCACCACGAGCGGCAGCGTGACCGAAGCCGGCGGCGTGGCCAACGCCATTCCCGGCACCCCGACCGCCAGCGGCGATCTCAACGACAGCGACGTCGACAACACGCCCGACACCTGGCAGACGGCGGCCGCCGGAACGGCCAGCACCGGCGGTCTCGGCACCTATCAGCTCGACAGCGACGGCCAGTGGACCTACACGCTCGACAACAACAACGCCACGGTTCAGGCGCTCAATGTCGGCGACAGCACCACCGACACCTTCACCGCTCTGACCGCCGACGGCACCGCCCAGGTGGTGACCGTCACCATCCACGGCACCAATGACGCGGCCGTCATCTCCGGCACCACGAGCGGCAGCGTGACCGAAGCCGGCGGCGTGGCCAACGCCATTCCCGGCACCCCGACCGCCAGCGGCGATCTCAACGACAGCGACGTCGACAACACGCCCGACACCTGGCAGACGGCGGCCGCCGGAACGGCCAGCACCGGCGGTCTCGGCACCTATCAGCTCGACAGCGACGGCCAGTGGACCTACACGCTCGACAACAGCAACGCCACGGTTCAGGCGCTCAATGTCGGCGACAGCACCACCGACACCTTCACCGCTCTGACCGCCGACGGCACCGCCCAGGTGGTGACCGTCACCATCCACGGCACCAATGATGCGGCCGTCATCTCCGGCACCACGAGCGGCAGCGTGACCGAAGCCGGCGGCGTGGCCAACGCCATTCCCGGCACCCCGACCGCCAGCGGCGATCTCAACGACAGCGACGTCGACAACACGCCCGACACCTGGCAGACGGCGGCCGCCGGAACGGCCAGCACCGGCGGTCTCGGCACCTATCAGCTCGACAGCGACGGCCAGTGGACCTACACGCTCGACAACAACAACGCCACGGTTCAGGCGCTCAATGTCGGCGACAGCACCACCGACACCTTCACCGCTCTGACCGCCGACGGCACCGCCCAGGTGGTGACCGTCACCATCCACGGCACCAATGACGCGGCCGTCATCTCCGGCACCACGAGCGGCAGCGTGACCGAAGCCGGCGGCGTGGCCAACGCCATTCCCGGCACCCCGACCGCCAGCGGCGATCTCAACGACAGCGACGTCGACAACACGCCCGACACCTGGCAGACGGCGGCCGCCGGAACGGCCAGCACCGGCGGTCTCGGCACCTATCAGCTCGACAGCGACGGCCAGTGGACCTACACGCTCGACAACAGCAACGCCACGGTTCAGGCGCTCAATGTCGGCGACAGCACCACCGACACCTTCACCGCTCTGACCGCCGACGGCACCGCCCAGGTGGTGACCGTCACCATCCACGGCACCAATGACGCGGCCGTCATCTCCGGCACCACGAGCGGCAGCGTGACCGAAGCCGGCGGCGTGGCCAACGCCATTCCCGGCACCCCGACCGCCAGCGGCGATCTCAACGACAGCGACGTCGACAACACGCCCGACACCTGGCAGACGGCGGCCGCCGGAACGGCCAGCACCGGCGGTCTCGGCACCTATCAGCTCGACAGCGACGGCCAGTGGACCTACACGCTCGACAACAGCAACGCCACGGTTCAGGCGCTCAATGTCGGCGACAGCACCACCGACACCTTCACCGCTCTGACCGCCGACGGCACCGCCCAGGTGGTGACCGTCACCATCCACGGCACCAATGACGCGGCCGTCATCTCCGGCACCACGAGCGGCAGCGTGACCGAAGCCGGCGGCGTGGCCAACGCCATTCCCGGCACCCCGACCGCCAGCGGCGATCTCAACGACAGCGACGTCGACAACACGCCCGACACCTGGCAGACGGCGGCCGCCGGAACGGCCAGCACCGGCGGTCTCGGCACCTATCAGCTCGACAGCGACGGCCAGTGGACCTACACGCTCGACAACAACAACGCCACGGTTCAGGCGCTCAATGTCGGCGACAGCACCACCGACACCTTCACCGCTCTGACCGCCGACGGCACCGCCCAGGTGGTGACCGTCACCATCCACGGCACCAATGACGCGGCCGTCATCTCCGGCACCACGAGCGGCAGCGTGACCGAAGCCGGCGGCGTGGCCAACGCCATTCCCGGCACCCCGACCGCCAGCGGCGATCTCAACGACAGCGACGTCGACAACACGCCCGACACCTGGCAGACGGCGGCCGCCGGAACGGCCAGCACCGGCGGTCTCGGCACCTATCAGCTCGACAGCGACGGCCAGTGGACCTACACGCTCGACAACAGCAACGCCACGGTTCAGGCGCTCAATGTCGGCGACAGCACCACCGACACCTTCACCGCTCTGACCGCCGACGGCACCGCCCAGGTGGTGACCGTCACCATCCACGGCACCAATGACGCGGCCGTCATCTCCGGCACCACGAGCGGCAGCGTGACCGAAGCCGGCGGCGTGGCCAACGCCATTCCCGGCACCCCGACCGCCAGCGGTGCGCTGACAGACACCGACGTCGACAACTCGCCCAATACGTTCCAGGCGGTCGCGGCCGGAGCCGCGAGTGATCATGGCTACGGTACCTACCAGATGACCACGGGTGGTGTCTGGACCTTCACGCTCAACAACAACAATGCCACGGTACAGGCTCTGAACGTCGGCCAGCACCTGACCGACACCTTCACCGTGACCACCATCGACGGCACGCCCCAGGTGGTGACCGTCACGATCAACGGCACCAACGATGCCGCGGTGATTTCGGGTGTCGTTACAGGCACGGTCATCGAGGCCGGCGGCGTCGGCAACGCCATCCCGGGGACGCCGACCGCCAGCGGTGCGCTGACAGACACCGACGTCGACAACACGCCCAATACGTTCCAGGCGGTCGCGGCCGGAGCCGCAAGCGACAATGGCTACGGCACCTACCAGATGACCACGGGTGGTGTCTGGACCTTCACGCTCAACAACAACAATGCGGCGGTCCAGGCGCTCAATGTCGGCCAGCATCTCACCGACACCTTCACCGTGACCACCATCGACGGCACGCCCCAGGTGGTGACCGTCACCATCAACGGCACCAACGACGCCGCGGTGATCTCCGGTGTCGTTACAGGCACGGTCGTCGAGGCCGGCGGCGTCGGCAACGCCATCCCGGGGACGCCGACCGCCAGCGGTGCGCTGACAGACACCGACGTCGACAACACGCCCAATACGTTCCAGGCAGTCGCGGCCGGAGCCGCGAGTGATAATGGCTACGGTACCTACCAGATGACCACGGGTGGTATCTGGACCTTTACGCTCAACAACAACAATGCGGCGGTCCAGGCCCTCAATGTCGGCCAGCATCTCACCGACACCTTCACCGTGACCACCATCGACGGCACGCCCCAGGTGGTGACCGTCACCATCAACGGCACCAACGACGCCGCGGTGATCTCCGGCACGAGCACGACCGCACTGACCGAGACCAATGCGGCGCAGAACACCGGCGGCACCCTGGTTGCCACCGATCCAGACAGCTCGAACGCCTTCGTGACGCAGACCAACGTGGCCGGCAGCAACGGCTACGGCACGTTCTCGATCGACGCTACGGGTCACTGGACCTACGCCATGAACACAGCCCATGACGAGTTCGTGGGCGGCACCGACTACACCGACAGCATCACGGTTGCGACTGCTGACGGCACCTCGCAGCTCATCACCGTCACCATCCACGGCACCAATGACGCGCCGGTAGTGGATCTGAATGGCGCTTCAGCTGGGCTCTCAACAACCCTGAGCTACACGACCGGGTCCGCCGCCACCGCCATCGCTCCTTCAGGGACGATAGTGGACATCGACTCCGCCGATTTCAACGGAGGCTCGTTGACTGTCGCGTTTACGGCAAACGGTACGTCAGCGGACCAGTTGACGATCCAGAACCAGGGTGTCGGCGCCGGCCAAATCGGCGTCACCGGCAGCAATGTCACCTATGCTGGCACGATCATCGGTACCTTCACCGGCGGCACGAACGGGTCGAACCTGGTCGTAACGTTCAATGCCAACGCCACCCCTGCGGCCGCGCAGGCCCTTGCCGATCACATCCTCTATTCGAACGCGACAAGCGCCACGATCGCCAAGACCGTCACCTATACATTGGTGGATGGTGATGGCACGGCCAATGGTGGGACGGACACCGGCACGGCCACGGCGACGATCAACGTAACGGGAAGCGATGTCACGCCTCCGAGCGTTTCGATCAGTCACGCGCTGAGCTCAAGCCAGCAACAGTCCACCTTCACTGTCCATGCGACGGATGCCAGCGGTATCCAGAGCGTCCAATTGTATGACAGCATCAACGGCGCCGCGCCCGTTCTCATCTATACCATGACTGCTGCAGAGCTGGCTGCTGGATTGGTGAGCGGCAACTATGTTCATACCTTTGATGACGGACCGGCTCCGTTCCTGGTCAGCAACTCTGTCCATCAGATAAGCGCAGTCGTCACCGACAGCAGCACAGCGCACAATTCCGCCACGGCCGTGGATAGTGTCACGTTCAAAACCAACGGTGGGGGCGGGAGCAGCACAAAATTCACGGCTCCCGCCGGCACGTCCGGCGAGCCCATCAATCTCGCCCTGACCGATCCATCACATGAAGGTGCGCTCATCACCGTCACGGTGAAGGACGTGCCTTCGGGCTGGACCATCGATGGTGCAACTCATAACGCTGACGGAAGCTGGACGACACAGACCAGCGACCTGCATGCGCTGACCGTCACCACACCGGCCAGTTTTACCGGGGCAGCCGTGCTCGATGTCCAGATGACCTGGACCAACGCCGACGGCACCGTGGGCACTGCGTCGATCGCCGACAATGTCGAGGCCTACGCGCCGGGTTCGCCGATCTTTGCCTGGTCCGGCGACGACGTGCTGACCGGCTCCCACGGCAACGATCTCTTCGTCTTCTCGCAGCCGATCGGCGCCGACACGGTGCACAATTTCGACGCGGCGGCCGATCAGATTGACCTTATCGGCTACAACGGATTGGCCGACTTTGCCGACCTCCAGACGCATATCGCCGACGATGCCAATGGCAATGCAGTGATAACGCTCGGCGACGGACAGTCGATCACGCTGGACGGCGTGCACTCGAGCGCGCTGACTGGAAGCAATTTCGTCTTCGACCAGACACCGGTAGTCAACAACTCCGGCACCATGACGATCGGCGACGGCGCTCTGCTGCCGCTGAGCGGCATAATCAACAACAGCGGCCTCATCTCGCTCGACTCGACCGGCGGCGATACGCTGCTGCAGGTCATCCAGCATGGCGTGACCCTGCAGGGTGGCGGGCAGATCCTGCTATCCGACAGCGCCACCAACATCATCTCCGGCACCGGGCCGGACGTCACTCTCGTCAATGTCGACAACACGATCTCCGGCGCCGGCCAGCTGGGCGGCGGCATGCTCAGCCTCGACAACAGGGGGACCATCAGCGCCTCCGGCTCGAACGCGCTGGTCATCGATACCGGGGGCAGCGTCGCCATCAACTCCGGAACGCTGGAAGCAACGGGTTCCGGCGGTCTGACGATCACCGGCGGCCTGGCGAATTCAGGCATGCTCTGGGCCAATGGCGGCAACATCGTCATCCACGGCCAGGTCACGGGCGACGGCGATGCCACGATCGGCAATCTGTCGAAGCTCGAGTTCGGCGGCGCCTCGTCGACGGACGTCATCTTCGGACACGATGCTGCCGGCACGCTGCAACTCGACGATTCCTTCGATTATAGCGGCCGGATCGGCGGCATTACCAATGATGACAGGCTGGATCTCCACGATATCTTGTTCGGTGCGGGAACGACGGCCGTTTATCAGGCAAACCAGGATGGCAGCGGCGGAACGCTGACCGTTTCGGATGGCACTCACGGCGCCGCGTTGCATCTGGTCGGCAGCTATGATGCGACCGCCTTCAAGCTTGCCGATGATGGCCAGGGCCATACCGTCGTTTCGTACAATCCGGCGGAATTCACGCTGACGGGTATCGGCAGCGGGGCGGTTTCAAGCGACTTGGTGATGTGAGTGAAAAGAGCCGCCGGCAGCGGCGGCTCCCCTGGCCTGACGAGTAACGAGTGGGGTTCTGGAATTGGATAGCAGGTCTCGAATTGTGAAGGATGCGCTTCGGGCATGCCGCCGCTATTTCTTGGTTGCGGCAGCATTCAGCCTCGCGATCAACCTGCTCTACCTGGCCTCCCCACTCTACATGCTGCAGATCTACGACCGGGTCGTCACCAGCGGCAGCGAAACCACGCTGGTGATGCTGACCCTGGTGTTGCTGGCCGCCTTTCTTTCGTTGGCCGGCCTCGATCTGATGCGCGCCTGGATCCTGACGCGTGCCAGCGCGCGGCTCGACCGGCTGCTGTCGGCAAAGATCCTCGCCGCGTCGGTCGAAACCCCATCGCCCGGCTCCTCGCCGAGCCAGCCTATCCGCGACTTCGACACGTTCAGGCAAGTCATCACCGGCAGCGGCATCCACGCCCTGTTCGACCTGCCATGGTCGCCCATCTACATCGGTATCATCTTCCTGCTGCATCCGTGGCTCGGCTTCTTCGCATTGGGCTGCTCATTGCTTTTGATCGCCATGGCGGTGCTCAACGAGTATCTCGTGCGCTCGCCGCTGAAGCAGGCAAACGAGCTGGCGACGAACAACTATAACTTTACCGAGATGAGCCTCAGGAACGCGGAAGTCGTTCGCGCCATGGGGATGATCGACGGTCTCATCCGCCGCTGGGGGCGCGACCGCAACCTGGCGCTGCGGCGCCAGGCGGAGGCAAGCGATCGTGCCGCGTTGATGTCGGGCCTTATCCGGTTCCTGCGGCTCACCATGCAGTCGCTGATCCTCGGCCTCGGCGCCTATCTGGTCATTGAACGGCAGATTACCGGCGGCACCATGTTCGCGGCGAGCCTCTTGCTCGGTCGGGGGCTGCAGCCTGTGGAACAGATCGTCGGGCTCTGGCGCAGCCTGGTCCTTGCGCGAGCGGCATTGACGAGGGTCGAGAAGCTGGTCGACGGACGTGCGCGCGACGAAAGATCGTTCAACCTGCCGAAGCCCAGCGGCAAGATCTCGGTCGAGCAGGTCAGCTTTGCGATCGCCAGCCAGCAGAAAGTGCTTCTCCGGGACGTATCGTTCCGGCTGGAGGCAGGCGAGGCTCTGGGAATCGTCGGCCCTTCGGGCGCGGGCAAGTCGACGCTGGCGCGTCATCTCGCGGGCGTCATGCAACCCAGCCGCGGGACCGTCAGGCTGGATGGGGCCGACCTGTCGCAATGGGGGCACGACGCGCTGGGCGACCACATCGGCTACTTGCCGCAGGATATCGAACTCTTCTCCGATACCGTCGCCGCCAACATCGGCCGCTTCAAGACCAATGTCGACCAGGAGGTGATTGAGGCCGCGCGGCTCGCCGGCGTGCACGAGATGATCATTCGACTGCCGCAGGGTTACGAGACCCAGATCGGCGAAGGCGGCGCAGTTCTTTCAGGAGGATACCGGCAACGGATCGCTCTTGCCAGGGCGGTATTCGGAATGCCGAAACTGATCATTCTAGACGAGCCCAGCTCCAATCTCGACGCCGATGGCGATCGCGCGCTGAGCGACTGCGCAATTGAGCTGAAGCGCCGCGGCAGCACGGTGATCATTGTCTCGCACCGGCCTTCTACCTTGGCGAATGTCGACAAGATCCTTCTGTTGCGCGATGGCGCCGTCGAGGCCTTCGGGATGAGAAACGAGATCGTGGCGCTGCTCAACCAGCGCGCGGCTCCCATCGCGGTGGCGACCCAATGAGCTGTGGCCGGAGAGATCGATGAGCGACGGCGTTCTTACCTACCGAAGCCTGCCTGGCGAGGCCGGTATCCTGGCCCCGGATTCGATTCGGTTGCCGGTCTATGTCGGTCTGCTGATCGTATTGGCCTTCTTCGGCATTTTCGGCGGCTGGGCGGCCTTTGCTCCGCTGAACGGCGCCGTGCTCGCCGACGCCATCGTCAAGGTGGAAGGCAATCGAAAAAGCGTACAGCACTTCGACGGTGGTACGGTGAAGGAGATCCGCGTCAAGGATGGCGACGTCGTCAGGAAGGGCGACATCATGCTGAAGCTGGACGACACCAGGGTTCGGTCCGAGTTCAACCTCTATGCACAGCAATATGCACTGTTGCGCGCAACCGATGCCAGGATCCGGGCCGAACTGGACGGCAGCGAGGTGGTTGCCTTTCCCAAAGACATTCTCAAAGAGCACGAGGACTATCTCAACGATGCAATGGCAAACCAGATCGCCGATCTGGAAAGCCAGCGTGCCTCGATGGCCGGCGCCAAACAGATACTCGAGCGGCGCATTGCCGAACTCGAGGAGCAGATACGGGGCAAGCAATCTCGGGTTGAATCCTACCAGGCCCAGCTGCAATCGACGATCGACGAGAAGGCCAGCCTGTCGAAGCTGCTCAAGGCCGGATTGACGACCCGCCCGCGCATCCTGGAACTGGAAAGGTCCGCCTCGGACCTGCAGGGCCTGATCGACGACAACCTCGGCGCAATCGGCGGCAGTCAGCAGAGCAAGGCCGAACTCGAGAGCCAGATCGCGCAATTGACCAATGAGCGCCGGGCCAAACTGTCGGCCATGCTGATCGATACGCAATCGAACCTTGCCGACCTCGTGCCCAAGATGTTTGCCGCCCAGGCTGCCGTGGACCGGGCCGAAGTGCGCGCGCCTTACGATGGCCAGGTGATGGATCTCAGTGTCTTCTCGATCGGTGCGATCGTGGCGCCGGGCCAGACCATTCTCGACATCGTTCCGACCGAGAATTCGCTGATCGTCCAGGCGCAGGTTCGCGTCGAGGATATATCAAACCTGCGACCCGACATGGCCGCCGAAGTTCGTTTTACATCCTACAAGCAGCGTTCGATACCCATAATCCATGGACGCGTCACCCGCATCTCGGCGGATCGAATCACCGACAGCAAGACCGGGTTTCCTTACTATCTTGCCGACGTGGCGGTCGATCCGGTGGAATTGGCCTCAGCCCCACAGATTGCTCTTTATCCGGGCATGCCGGCGTCCGTCATGATCGTTACCGAGGAACGCACAGCACTCGACTACATTCTGGGCCCGCTGGTTGTGTCGTTCCACTCCGCGTTTCGCCAGAAATAACGACATCGACAATCGATTGGCGATGCCCGAGTTTCGATGTCAGGCCTGTAACGGGCACGCGCCGGGGCCGGACGTCCATCTAGACAAGACCAGCCCCGCCGGGCTGTAGGCGTTGACGTGCTGACGATGAGGGGCTGACGGTGCTTTTCGAGGCCGCTTGACCGCGCCGTGGAACACCGCAAGGGTGCAAAATCGTCCGAATGGTCCCGGTAGTTGGTGAAACCCCAAAATATTTCTTGCGGCGATTTTCCCTTTATAATCAAAAGCGTAGCTTTCTGACGGACGGCGCGTCGGATTCCGGTGCGCGTGACGGCCGCCGCCCTGTTCCATGAGCGCCTTTTCGCGATCGACGAAGCTCGTCGAGCATTGTTCCCAGTGCGAGACATGACCAAGCAGGCATTTCGCCCGCGCACGGCAGGCTGGCGTCACTTGTCGAGGCTGACTCGAACCGCTCGCCAAGCAAGGACAAGTGCACTATGCTCTCGTCTCCTGCGGTATCGAGATAGGTTGTCCTGGCGGGGGCGTTCCATGTTCGAAGGCGTCGCATTCTGTCGAAAAGTGCGGGCGAAGGCAGCAGCCCTGGGATTGGTGCTTGCCGCGCTGCTGGGCTTGCTGGTCTTCGGACCGCACGCCGCCAACGCCGCGCCGAACTGGACGCTCGACCCTGACGCCTCGGTGCTCACCTATCAGTCGGTCAAGAAGAACACGATCGTCGAGACCAACAAGATCAGGAATATCACCGGCACGCTCAGCGCCGCGGGTGATGCCAAGGTCAGCTTCGATCTCAATTCCGTCGACACGGGCGTCGACCTGCGCAATGTGCGCATGCGCTTCCTGTTCTTCGAGACATTCAAGTTTCCCACGGCCGAACTGACGGCGAAGGTCGACCCGGCCGCCTTTGCCGACTTGCCGGCCAAACGCCGGATCAAGGCTACCTTGCCGTTCCGGCTTAGCCTGCATGGCGTCGACAAGGATCTGGAAGCGAGCGTCGTCGTCACCATGATCAGCGACACTCAGGTTTCTGTGGCGTCAGAGGCTCCCGTCGCGGTGCATGTCGAGGACTTCGGCCTGCTGCCGAACGTCGACAAGCTGCAGCAGGCAGCCAATGTGACGAACATCGTGCCCACCGCCTCGGTTTCTTTCGACTTCGTCTTTGTCGCCGACGGCAGCAAGCCGGCCGCGGTGAAGACGGTCGCCGCCGGGACCGCCGATGTCGGTCCCGTGGCCACCGATGCCGCCAAAGCCAATTTCAGCGACGAGGAATGCCTCAACCGGTTTGCCGTGTTGTCGCGCACCGGCGCCATCTATTTTCGCCCGGCCAGCGCCCGGCTCGACGCCAAGAGCCGTCCGCTGCTCGCCGAAGTCGAAGGTGTGGTCGGCAAATGCCCGACCCTGAAGGTGGAGGTGTCCGGCTACACGGATTCGGACGGCTCGCCCGAGGCAAACAAGGCGCTCTCCGAACGGCGCGCGCAGGCGGTTGCCGAAGCGTTGGTCGCCGATGGCGTGCCGCGTCAGCAGATCAGTGCCGCCGGCCATGGCGAGGAGAGCCCGGTCGCCGCCAACGATACGCCGAAGAACAAGGCGCTCAACCGGCGGATCGAATTCTCCGCCACGAAACTCGCGAACTGAGGTCGGGGTGGGCTCCCGGACAATCGCGTCTTGCGCAGTCTTGCTTCGCGGCGCCGGCCTTGTCGCGCTTGTCCTGCTTTTGACTTTGACGGCCGCCAGCGCCGAGCGCCGTATCGCGCTGGTTCTCGGCAACTCGCAATATCAGCACGCCGCGCCGCTCGCCAATCCCGCACGCGATGCCCAGGCGATGGCCGAGCGCCTGCAGGACCTTGGGTTCGAGGTGGTCTCCGGCTTCGACCTCACCAAGCAGCAGACACAGACCACGGTCGCCCAGTTCGCCAAGCAGGTGCGCGGCGCCGATGTGGCGCTCTTCTTCTATGCCGGCCATGGCCTGCAGGTTTCGGGCAAGAACTATCTGCTTCCGGTGGATGCCGCGCTCGAGGACGAGACCTCGCTCGACTTCGAGGCCGTGTCGGTCGATTTCATCTTGCGCCAGATGTCCCGCGAGACGAGCATAAGGCTGGTGTTCCTGGACGCGTGCCGGGACAATCCCCTGGCCGACGTGCTGGCAAAGACCGCCGGCATCAAGGGTGCAAGCAGCGGCCTTGCGGAAATTCCGATCGAGAACGGCGGCGCCGGAACGCTCGTCGCCTTCGCCGCCAGTCCCAACCAGCTCGCCTATGACGGATCCGGCGACCACTCGCCCTTCACGACGGCATTGCTTCAGCACATTGGGGAATCCAATGTCTCCATCACCGAGGCGATGAACAGGGTGACCAGCGACGTCTTCAAGGCGACCGCCGGCAAGCAACGCCCCTGGATCAATGTCTCCTTGACCACCGAGGTTGTCCTGCACAACGTCGATCTCAATGCGCCGCTGATCGTCGGCGAAGCGAGCACCCCGCAAGCCGAAGCCGGCTCAGACACGCGCAACACCGGCGCTTCGTCAGGCCAGAATGCCGACCAGCTTGCGCTTGATGCCCTGCGTGCGAAAATCCCGAAGCTGGCTAGCGACGGTCCCATCCTTTTCGATCGCCCCGTCAAGTTCGGCGACCCGGCGATCGACGGCAAGAGCATCGCCCAACTGATCAAGAGCGAACCGCTTTTCAGTCCGGTGGAAGGCCTCGACAAATCGGTCTGGCAAGGCAAGCACTGCGACACCTGCCATGAGTGGAATGAGGCCCGGCTTTGCGAGCAGGCGAAGAATTTCGCCGCCAACGACGTCTCGGTCCTGCGCCTGCAGCATCCGCTCGGTACCCGCTTCAAGGTCGCGCTGGCCAGATGGGCGCAAGGCGGCTGCCAATGATGCCGGCCTGATGCAGGCGATGGCGGACGGCGCGCAGGGGATCCGCGAATGCCGTTACGCCTCCATCTCCGCCATCTGGATGCCCATTTCGACGAAGGCCGAAAGCACGGCAAACCGGTCCGCCAGCGAGGCGCGGGCCAGCCCGGCCAGGATTCCGGCATTGACGGCATGGGCGGCAGGAAATCCGGTCGCCACCATATCGAGGGTCGGGTCGCGCCATACCGCTGCCAGGGCGATCCAGGCGGCCGGCGTCGCCGGCGGCAGGTCCAGGGACTTGCTCAAGACTGCCTGATGGTGAGGATTGTCCGGTTCGCCGACGCGGTCGTGGACAAGCGCCAGCAATTCGAGATCTCGGTCCGCGAGCAGCTCGGCGAGATGGCTCAGGCATTCATGTCCCCACCAGACGGCGGCTCGCTCGGGCAGGAGGTAGGCACAGAACGTGACGGCTTCTTCCGGCACGCGCCCGGCAAGCAGGGTCCGGCAAAAATCAAGCGGCGGCTGGCCGGTGGCCAGCGATTTCATGTCCCTGGCGATGGCGGGACAAGCAAGAAACAGATCCCTTGCCGTTCTGTATCCGAGTTCATTGGCCATGGCTGCTACACCCCAAGAGCCATCAGAACAGCACTCAAGCCTGTGGCCGGGCGCTGGTCAAGCGCCAGTTGCCGGCAGGTGGCGGCCACGAGCGCCACGGGCGGCATGCGTTTGTTCACAGACAACCGCTTCCCGATTTGGTATGATAGGCGCCAGCGAGATACTCTCAGACAGGAGTGACGGTCATGCGATGGGGCAGTTCAGCCTTGGCATTGGCGGCCATGCTTCTTTCAGCGCACGCCTTCGCCGATCCGCTTCAGAAATCGGAAGACATCGTCAAGTTCTTCGCCGGACAGACCGGCAATCTGGGTGCCGCGCGCGGCATCTGCGTCGGCACGGAGGAAGAGTGCAAGAGCAAGGCCGAGAAGACTGGCTCGGCTCAACAGAAGACCGGTCTCGACATGATGATCAATTTCGCCCTTGATTCCGCGCAACTCGACCAGACGGCGCGCGCCGAGCTCGACGAGTTCGCCAAGGCGCTGAAGGACAATCGGCTGAGCACGTTCAGCTTTGTCGTAGAAGGTCATACCGATGCGACCGGCCCGGATCGCTACAACCAGGATCTGTCGCAGCGGCGGGCCCAGTCGGTGGCGGCTTTCCTCGAAGCGAACGGCGTTGAATCGGCGCGGCTCGAAGCGATCGGCCTTGGCAAGTCGCACCCGCGGGTCGCCAACCCTTACGATCCGGTCAACCGGCGGGTGGAAATGCGCATCAGGACCGAGTAGGCGGTCGCCGCCAGGCCGATATGCTTTTCGTGGAATTGCTCTAGCGGCAAAAGGGAACTCGTCCAACGCGGGTTCCCTTTGACTGGCTATGATCAATATCTCATCGCGCCGCCGATCACGACGCCGCTGCCGAAAATCAGCGCCTTGGTCAGAAAGTCATTGGTGTCTCTCCGTCGCGGCTCGTCGCGCATCACAATCTCCCTGTTGCGCCGGCGCTCGACGATCTGCTGTCTTCGAGGTTTCCGCTGCGCCACCGGTTTCAACGTGCGGGTCTTCTGTATGACCTGTTTTTTCGGTGGTGCGGTGCGAACCTGGTCGGCGGCCGAGGTACGAACGGCCGAGCCTGGATTTGCGTTCGTGTCGAGCGCTGCGACTTGCTTACCCACCGTCGGGTCCTTCAACTGGTCGATGTTGAGCTTCGCCACCGTGGCGAAACTACCGTTCGGGAACTGGTCGAGGTAGGCCTCGTAGTAGGGAATGGCATTCTTCTTCGAAGCCTCGTCCCAAAGGCGCTGCTCGACCTCCCAGGAGGGCGGCTCGCTGGCCACGGGGGCGGGCGCTGCCGCCGTCTTGCCGGCGTCGGCCACCGGCGCTGCGGCGGGCGGGGCTGCTTGTGCCGCTGGCTTGCCGAGGAAGACCTCGCGCCCAAGCGATGCATTGTGCCACGGCCGCTGCCGGCCCTGCGTGGCCTCCGTCACGTCGCCGCGCACGCGCGTCAGCGCGCTCTGGATCTCGACGCCTGGTTCTGTCAGGTGCCTGGCCAACGCCAGCGAGTAGGGGCTGTCGACGCCGTCGCCGTCGAAAGCGATCGCGCCGGGATCCGTTGCATAAGCAATCAGGACACCGCCGGAGCCGATACCGTCTGCCTTTGCATCCGCCGGCGCGAGGCCGGCGCCAAGCGAGCGGCTCTTGGGCAGAGCCGCAGCCAGGGTACGACCCAGCGGATTGTCGCGGCAGGCATCGAGGATGATGACGCCGACGGCGGGATCGGCAGGCAGCGCCGCCATGAATTCGTCGATCTGAACCGTGCGGGTCTTGAGATAGGCGGGCGAGGTCAGATCGGCATCGACCGGTATGAGATAGTTCTTGCCGTCGACCTGCATGCCGTGGCCGGCGTAGAAGATGACCGCAAGGTCGGCGTTGTAGGATTCTTCGGTGAATTTGCTGATCAAGCCATGCATGCCGGCATTGTCCTGGTCGACGCCCTCGATCACTTCGAAGCCGGCCTTGCGTAGCGTCGACGCAATTAGGTGGGCATCGTTCGCCGGGTTGGGCAAGGCAACGGCGTTGACATATTTGCTGTTGCCGATGACCAGCGCGACACGCTTACCCTCGGCTGTTGCGGCCTGGACACCGAAGGCGGCAAGGATGGAAAGGACAAGTCCGCTCAAAAGGATGGCAAACGATTTCATGGATCAGCCCTCCGCTCATCGGGGCACGCTATTGATCTCTGCGCATGCTCAGCGACAAAGTCGCTTCAGCCAAAATGGCTCTCAGGCTTATGTCGCCCCGACGGCGGTTTAGGTTCACCGGAAGTACCCTGGCCGCTGCAAATATTTGCCGATACGCCAGTCGTCAGGGTCAAAACCGATCGACCAGGCGATCGTCGTGCCGCTTTGAGCCGGGACGATCACTAGCCCGGCTCAAGTGTCTCCTGGATTGAATTGAGCAGCGCGGTTATCGCCTGCTTGTACTTCTCGAACTCCGGCGACGTCTGGCGGACCTCGGTCGTGGTAGTCGCCGGCTGGGTCTGATCGGTCACCATGCGCGGCGCTTTCTGCCCCATTTTCCGCTCGGCCCAATCGATGACGTAGCCGACGGTCTTGCCGGTCAGGAACGGGTTGGCCTGGATGACGGCTGCGCCCAGAACGGCGCTCAATTGCGACGAACCCGGCGCCGCCAGCACCTGATGCGCCCCCTCCATGCCAAGGAAATGGCAAAGATACAGGCGACCGGCAGTGATCTGGTGGCCGCGGGCGCGCAGATAAGCCTCCCCTTCGCGCGCCAGGTTGCGCACCATTTCGCGCGACAGCGTCGCGTCATAGCGAAGCGCGAGCAGGTCGGCGGTCGACAGCGACCGGGCAAGGTCGGGGCGATAGGTGTTCATCATCCGGATCCAGGTCTTGGTGATGAACTGGCCGGCGCCGGTTGCCGACGAGTTGGGGTTCTTGGCGCGGGCGCTGCCGCCGCTTTCGACATGGACGATCCGGTCGGTCAGGGTCTCGACCGCGGAATCGCCGGGCCCGGAACTGATGGAAACGGCGGTGGCGACCGCGGTGACTGTGCCCAGCGGGTCGATCGCCTCGCCGTTCTCGTAGAGCTCGAAATGCAGATGCGGGCCGGTCGAAAGCCCCGTTGTGCCGATATAGCCGATGACGTCGCCGGCCTTGACCTTGGTGCCGATGCCGCTGGCGATGGCGAATTTTTGCATATGCGCGTAGCGCGTCTCGCGACCGTTGGCATGCGTGATCTTCACCAGATTGCCATAGCTGCCGCCATCGCCCTGGAAGGAAATCTCGCCGTCGAAAGCGGCCATGACCGGCGTCCCGACCGGAGCCGCCCAGTCGACGCCCTTGTGGATCCGAACCGTGCCGAGGATCGGATGCTTGCGCGGGCCGAAGGTCGACGTCATCACGCCTGCGACCGGCGTGACCATGCCGTTGGTGACGCTCAGCGAACGAACCTGATCATCGCCGGTCACGCAGGCATACTGGCCGTCGCTTTGCAGGAAGACGAAGCAGTCGAGGTTCTTGTCCTTGCCCAGGACGCCGACGTAAAGTACCCGTCCGGAGATCTCGCCCTGGCCGCGCGGCGTCTGCGAGTAGATCATCACCAGGCGCTGGTCCTCGCTGGCGAAAGCGTCGAGATCCTGTCCCCTCGACAGGTACATGATCGCTTCGCCGATCACGCTTGTCGGCACCTTGTTGCGTGCCGCGGTCGAGTAGATTGCGTCGAGCAGCCGGTACTGCCGCTTGGGCCCGCCCTGGTCCGAGGCACCGGAATAATTGAAGAGGTCCTCGCGAACCCAGGGGTCGACGCCTGAAACGAAGGCGCCCGCCGCGTTGCGCGTCAGCGTACCGACATAGACGTTCCTGGCGTAGACCGAGACCTGCATCAGCGACATCGCCGTCGTCTCCCGGTTCGGCCGGAAGCCGCGCATGGCGACCACGAAACCGGCCTCGAGCCCATCGCGCCCGAACAGCGCTTTCAGCGCTTCGCCCGCAAGCCTGGCATCGTCGGCTGAGAAATGCGCATCGAGCACCACGCTGTCCAGGCTGCGGTCGTTGAGGATTTTCACGAAAGTGTCCTCCGTCGCCGCGAAGCGCTGATATTCGCTGGTGACGGTCGCTACGGTGGTGTTGTTCTCGATCGGGGTTTTCTTGAAGGCCGGGAGCGCTGCCTCGCCCTGGTCGATGGTCTCGCCCCAGCCGGCCTCGGGGTCGTCCGCGTCGGCTTTGGGCGCCGAACCGGCGGAGGGTTCGCCCGCGTCCGGCGGCGCCTGCAGGTCGTTCGCCAGATCGCCAGCCTGGTCGCCGGGCGCCGCGGCCGGTGCGGGGGAGGTCGATTGCTGATCGTCCGGGGCTGCGGTCGAAGGCTTCGGTGCAGTCTGCCGCTGCGCCTTGAAGAAGGCAAAATCCTCCTGCGTCGACGGGATCGTCGTCATGAACTTCTCGCTGGCGCTCAGCATCACATCGGAAAGAATTTCGATCTGCGGCGAGGCCCCGGAACTGTCGAGTTCGGCCGGGCGCGCAACCGTGTGGCCCTTCGTGGCGGCGTCCGCATCGGGCGCCAGCGTGATCCACATCGGGTCACCGGCAAGGTCGATGATGGCAGGCACATAGACCGAGGCGTCGGGCGGCACGTCTTCCATGCCTTCGACGGGATGCAACTCCTCATCCTCGTCGCCGAACGACCAGTTGTCCCTGGTAAGGTAGAAGCCGGTGGCGATCGCGATGACGGCGAGCGTGGCGACGCCGGCAACAACGCGACGCCAGAGTTTGCGTCTGCGCTCGGCCAGGCGCGCCAGTTTCTTCCGTTTGAAGCTCGTGTCGATGCTGTGCGTCACGGGCTGTTTCCGGTCAGGAAATACGTCCAGCGCACCTGCTCCAGCGTATCGACCTCGACGAAACGCGCCGCGATATGACCGCGCTGCCAGCACTCGTCGATGCCACGGATGGAGAAGCGGCGCCGATCAACGCACATCTCGGTCGATCCGTTGAGGATCGCATGGCCGAACACGTCGGTCGCGTAGAGGTAGATGTAGCGGTTGGCCAGTTCCTCGCGGATGACGTTCACGCACTGGTTGGCGCCGATGGTCCACCAGCCGTCGGTCTGGTCGGCATTGTCGACCTTCTGTCCGACGGCGAGGTTGACGACGTCGAGCGTCTGGTTGCAGACGGTGAATTCGGCATGCGCCCTGTTGGTCGAGAGGACAACGAGCAGCGCCGCGCCGAACAGCGCGCAAGATGCCAGGCGGCCGCGGAAGTCCGGCAACAATCGGAACCAGCTACGCTTTGTGCGTGACGAGGGCCGGCAAAATGGATGCGAGGGGCGAAGGTCCATCGGCGTTCATATCTATCCGCCGAGCCGGAAATACTTGGCGGTGGCGGAGAACCGCGAGCCGTCGGCGCCAATCTCCTCGATGATCTTTGGCAAAAGCTCGGCGACCGGTGTCGGTCTCGAGAACATCGCTGCCTGGATGTCCTTCGGCCCGGTGATCACCAGCATGATCTGCGGCAGCGCCTTGCCGGCCGCCTTGTCGGCGGCGGCCAGACCGATCGGAATGTTGAAGATCGCCTTGTCGGTCTGCGCCACGATGCGGTCATCGAGGTTGAAGGCGATGCCCTTGTGGTCGATCAGCATGACGTTGGAGACCAGCCCGCCATGCGTTGTCAGCGTGCCGCTGATCGGCGCGCCATCCGGCACCGATGTCCGGTCGAGAACGAGTTGCGGACTGTCCACCTGGTTCCGGTCAAGGACGCGCAGGAAGTTGGTCACTTCACACTGCGGCTGCTCGATGAGGCGGACGTTGATGTCCGGCTCGAGATGGAACCTCGAGCGAAAATCATTGAGCATCTGCTCGAAGGGCCGCACGGCTGTTGCGAAGCCTTCGATGGCGACGGCGCTGCCGGTTTGCGATGTCAGGGACGCATAGAAACAGTCGCCACCGCTGAAGTCGCGCACCCATGAAGCGCGTTGCGCGGTCTCGTCGACCGGCTTCGCCGGCGGTACCGCCGGCTTGGGCACATTGATCGCGACCTCGGTATTTTCGGGCGGCTTGGCTGCCGGCGGCTGCGGTTGCTGGGACGGCTGGGCTGTCTGTGTCGGCTCCGATGGCGAGGTTGATGGCGTCGGCTGGCTGGCGGCCGGCGCCGAGGATGCCGGTTTGGCCGGCGGGCTGGTCGGCTGCGCCGGCAACTGGCTCTCCGAGGCCGGCGGCGAGGAAGCCTCCGGCTTGGTCAACTTGGAAATGATATCGATGATGTCCGTTGCGCTGGGTTTTGTCGCCGGCGGGTTTGCCTCCTGCGCCGGTTCTGCCTCCGCCTGGCCTGGCGCGGACGTCTTCGGCGGATTCGTATTTTCCTCGGCCTTTGGCGCCGGCGTTTGGGCAGGCTTGATCTCGACCGGAGGCACTTGCGCCTGATTGTTGGCCGTCAAATCGGGCTGGGCCGCAGGCGGCGCCGGCTTCTCGACGGGTGGCGCTGCCGGCGCCTGCTCGGCGGGTTGCCGGGCTTCTGTTGCCGGCGCCACCGCGGGCCCGGGGGTCGGCGTGGGGATTTCGGTGGGCTTGGCCGGCTCCGGTTTCTGTTCGCCCGCGGCGTCCGCCTGGTTCTCCGCCGGCTGCACCGGCGGCTGAGCTTCCGGCTGCGGCGTTTGAGCCACCGGCCCGGGGGCCTCCACAACGGGTTTGGGCGCCGGCTTCGGTGTCAACGGTTTGAGTTTCTCTTCGGCCGGCGGCGGCGCCAGGATCCCGCTGAAGTAAAGGCCGCCCCCCAACAGGACCGCCAGCGTCACGAGGCCGCCGGCGACAGCCGGCATCCGCGACGATTTTCGCGCCGCGGCCGGCACGGGCGTGCTGACCGGCGCGGGCGCCGGCGCAGGCCGCGGTTGTGACAGGTGCGCCGGCCGCACATGTTCAACAAAGGGCTTTTCGCCGGCGGGCGTCGAAGGCTGCGGCCCGGGCTCGGTCAGCGCCGTCCAGCCGGCGCGCGGCAGGCCCGAGCGGTCACGCGGACCATACGATGCCGGCGGCAATGTCACCTCGACATCCTCGCCGCGCGTTGCCCTGGCGATCTCGGCCATGCTGGCCGGCCGATCGCGCGGATCCGGCTGCAGCATCGCGCCAATGAGCTCCTGGAAATCGGGGTCGATGTCAGACAGGTCCGGCACGGTCCGGCGTTTCTCGATCACCTCGTACTGCGAGCCGCTCATATCGAGCGGCTTTCCGCGCAACGCCGCGGCGAGCACCAGTCCGAGGCTGTAGATATCGGACTGCTCGCTGACCTCGCCGCCATAGAGGCCGAGCTGTTCGGGCGAGACGTAATTGTATTTGCCGGCGAACTTGCCGCCGATCAGCGTTTCACCGCCTACGGCCGCCGACCGGGCGATGCCGAAATCGATGATCTTGGCGGCTTCCACCTGCCCGCCAGGCAGGATGATGTTGTCCGGCGAGAGGTCGCGGTGAACCGCGCCCGCCCGATGCACGGCGGCGAGCCCCGACGTCAGGCGATGGCAAAGCCGCCGCACTTCTTCCGCCGGCATCGGCCCGCGACGCATCACGTCGAACAGCGACTGGCCGTCCACGAACTCCATCGCCAGATAGGGGCGGCCGATCCTCGGATCGATGGTGAAGACGTGATAGCGCACCACCGCGTCATGCGACAGATGGTTGAGGATCGACGCCTCCTTGCGGAACAGCGACAGGATCGTCTGATCGCGGGCGAATTCGGGCAGTACGATCTTGATCGCCACATGGTCGCCGGTCTGGATGTTGTGGCCGCGATAGACTTCTCCCATGCCGCCGGAGGCGATCCTCTCGTCCAGTTCGTAAATGCCGCTGAGCTGCGTGCCGACGCCGGCATAGGTGTCGTTCGTCGATATGCGGGTCTTGTCGTCGTCGCTCATCTCGCCAGGCTCTCCGCTCCGGACCGATCCGAATGGAGCGCACCGTTGCGCCCGCCGCCGATCTTCACGAGTACGATGGTCACATTGTCGGTTCCGCCGCGCGCCAGCACCGTCTCCAGCAGGCTTCGGCACGCCGCCTGCGGCGTTGCGGATTTCACGGCGGCTTCGATCTCGGCGTCGCTGACATGCGCCGTCAGTCCGTCGGTGCTCAGAACGAAAACATCCCCCGGCATCAGCTCGCCCTGCTGGAAATCGATCTCGAGCTCATCGCTGACGCCGACGGCATGGGTGATGACGTGGCGGCGCGGCCAGTTGAGCGCTTCCTCCGCGCTGATCATGCCGCGGTCCAGCAGTTCCTGGACCTCGGTGTGATCCTTCGAGACCTGAAAGATCGCGCCGTTGCGGACCAGATAGATGCGGCTGTCGCCGGCCCACAGGCCAGCGAAGCGTCCGTCCATGGCAAGCAAGGCCGCGAAGGTGGAGCCGATGGTGATGCCGCGCGATCGCGAGATGTCGCGGATCTCGGAATTGGCGCGGCTCAGCCGGTCCTCGAAGCGCGCGCGAAGGTCCGGCGCCGAGCTGGCAATGCCGATCGTGGCCAGATGATCGACGATGCTGGCCGACGCGACCTCGCCGGCCTCGTGCCCGCCCATGCCATCGGCCACCACCCAGAGCCCCGTCTGCGGCTCTATCAGGTAGTTGTCCTCGTTGTGGTCGCGCACGCAGCCCTTGTGGCTCACGCCGAAACTTTCGATGGGAAGGGCGACGGTGCTCAATTTGCCACCAAGCGCTTCGCGAGCGTCCTCTGTGACCAAGCATGGACAGCATGCCCGGGCCACTTTGCCACAAGCGCATACATTAGAGTACCGAAATGAGGACCGTGGCCGGCGGTGCGCTGGAACACAGCCATGTCAGAACGCCTTCGGACAGCTGAAGCCCGACAGGGCCGGTAGCAGGAAGGGATTGGCCCCCGGTCCGGCCTGCATCGTGTAGGCGACGTCTCGTCCGCCGATCACGAAACGGGCTTCGGTGTTGGCGCCGTTGGCGATGATGGTCGCCTTGTCCAACAGACGCTTCAGGGCCCACGGTCCTTCGAATTTGAGGGCGGAGTCGCGGCCTGGCATTTCCGGCAACAGGCTGAGGCTGGCGGCACCGGAGGCCGTGCCGTTCGGCCAGGTCACGGTGCTTGGCGCGCTTCCGGCCTGACTGCTCTGGACGGTCTGGCCGTCGATGTTGAGAACCGCGCTGTCTGCGTCGCTGTTCAGCGAAAAAGGCGTGATGGTGATCGAAACCGACGGCACCGAGCCGCCGGAAGGGAAGAAGGCGCTGCGGATTTCGGCGGCCGCCTGAAATGATTTCAAGGTCGACTTCGCCAGGTCGCGGCTGGAGCGGGCATCCTGTCTCCAGGTCCATTCCTGGCCGGTCATGTCGATCAGCGGCGCAAGGTTCTGCGCGAAGAAGCGGTCCATCAGCCCGCCCGGCGCGAAGAGCCTGGCGAAATCCGCCATCGAGATCTCTTCCGTGCCGTCACCGGCGAAGGGATAGCGACCGTTGACCGCCTCCTCGCAGGCTCGTGTGACCGTCTGGTCGAGGCTCTGGTTGAGGTTGGCCACCGAGGCTTCGGCGACATTGCCTTCGAACTCGTCCGCCGCCGCATTGACCATGCGCGCGAGCGGCTTGGGAAGGCGCGAGGCATTGGCACGCATCGTGGAGATCTGCAACTGCAGGTTGGCATTGACGCGTTCGGTCTGTGAAGGGACATCGGCCGAAAGCTTCAGGCTTTGAAATATGTCGCGGAAATTCCGCGTCAGCGCATCCAGCGGCCGCCGTCCACTGGCGCCGCTGACCAGGGCCTGGAACGATCGAAACTGCGCCTCGACCCCCGTGCCGGCATTCTGCGCGACAGCCGAATCCAATCCGGCCCGGCTCTGCGACTTGCCGCCGGCGATCTGCAGGCCGATGCGCGCCAGGCCTTTGGCCATGCTGGCGGGGTCCTCTTGCGCCGTGCTGCCGGCCTCGGCCGTGGTGTCCTGCTTCGTCAATGCAGTCTCATCGGCGATCGCCGTGAACAGCTGATCGAGAGGCGAGTCCGGCGCGGCGAGGGCGGAAAGCGCGAGATACTGCGGCTTGTCCTTGAGCAGCGGCTTGAACTTCAGCTGGTCGAGTACGCGGTTCCATGCGGAGGAGAATTCCTTGCCGTAGCGGTCGATCAGTTCGGGGCCGAGCTTGGGCAGGTCCTGGTCGATGCCGCCCTGTTCGCCGCCCCCGCCGAGCACCCACTGGTCGTTGACGAGCATTTGCGCGATGCGTGAGAGCTGCGGCAGGAAGAAGCGGTTGAAGCCGGCGCGCGTGTAAAGTCCGGGAACGTTGAGATCGGCGAGGTCGCTGCCGTCCATGCGTTCGAACAGGAGCTGCGCCTCAGGGCCGGCTTTCGCGGCGACGGAAAGGTCTTCCAGCCTTGCGGCGTAGACCGCCGACTTGATCAGCGCCGAAGCGCGGTCGGCAAGGCTCATGCGCCCAAGCGAGCGTTGCGCGGCTTCGATCAGCGGCTGGTTGAGCTCAAAGACGGGATCGTAGGCGTCGTCGAGGGCGAGCATGGCGCGCAGATGCTTTTCGAGTTGGGCGCGGCCCTCGCGGTTGTTCTCGCCGGGATAGCGGTTCTCTTCCCAATCCTGCCTCATCCAGGAGACAATCAACTCGTCATCGACCTTCGGAGCCTTGCCGCCCAGCATCAGGTAGATCTTCAGCGGTTCGTAGAGCGCGATGGGATCGGCCATTTTGGCCTGGATGGTGCGCTCGGCCTGCACCAGGAGCCGGGAGCGGAATGTCCGCTCGAGCGCTTGCCGGTAGGCGGTCCTGGAGGCCGACAACAGCCTCTCGCGCTGGCTGAGCCCGAACGTCTCCTCGATCGGCTTTGCCTGGTCGCCGTTCTCGAAGCCGGCCGGCAGGTTGCGCAACTGGTCGAGCGGGCCGATGACGTTTTCCAGGTCGACGTCGGTCACCGTCGTGCTCTTGAGCAGCGGCTCGGCGCTGTCGCGATACTGTGCCATCGCCTGCCTGGTGGAGGCGATCAGCGATTTGTTGGCGAAGAAGCTGAGGCCAAGCACGCCGAGAGCCGCCAGGGCCGCCAGCGCAATGGCGGCGAGGCCGCCAAATCTCGCAAGCCTGGCGCGCCGTTCGGCCGCCCGGTCGAAGGATACCCAGCCCGATTCCGGGAAGATCACATGGGTCAGCAGATCATGCAGGAAGAAGCTCTTGCCGGTGCCGGAAAGATGCGCCTGCGAGGTGCTGCCGAAGCTGCGGCCGATTGCGCCCAGCACCTGATCGAACGGTGTTCCTTCCTGAGTACCGGAAGAGAAATAGAGGCCCCGCAGGCTGACATTGACATGCGATCGAGACGTATCGAACAGGCTGGCGATGAAATGCGTTATCCGGTTCCCCAGGGCACCGAACTGAGCCGGGAAGCCGAAGATGGCAATGCGCGCCACCGGGTCGGCCTCTTCCTGCAGGCGATCGACGACTTCCTCCGCCAAGCGCTTCGCCAGCCCGTCGAATTCGGCTGGCGCCTCGCCGGCCATGTTCCTCGTGCGATCGGCGGTCTGGAACGTCGCGCCCCACACCTTGCGCCTGCGGGTTTCGTCGAATTGACCGAAATAATCCATGAAGCCGGAGACGAGATCGGCCTTGGTGAAAAGCAGATAGACGGGAAACTGGATCTTCAGCGTCTCGTGCAATTCGCGCAGACGGCTTCTTATCTCGGTGACATGCGCCTCGATATGCTGGTCGTCGAGGCCAATGAGATCGGCGAGGCTGATGGCCAGGATCAGGCCGTTGATCGGTTGCCTTACGCGGTTTTTCTTGAGCAATCCGAGGAAGGCAAGCCAGCTTGCCTTGTCGCGCTCGCGGTCCGATTCCTGCGTCGTGTAGCGGCCGGCCGTGTCGATCAGCACCGCCTCATCGGTAAACCACCAGTCGCATGACCGCGTGCCGCCGACGCCGGCCACCGGCTGGGCATTGCCGGAGCCCGCAAGCGGAAACTTCAGCCCGGAGTTGACGAGAGCCGTCGTCTTGCCGGCGCCTGGCGGGCCGATGATGATGTACCAGGGAATATCATAGAGGAAGTTGCGCTTGCCGCTGGTCCGCTTCAGCGTCGCGATGGCCTCGCTCATACGCGCTTCGAGCACCTGTGCATCGTCGTTGCGCTCGTCGCTGCGCACGATGGCCGCCTCGAGCGCCTTTTGCGCCTTGCGCCTTTGCCAGAAGCCGATGCCATAGAACAACGCCAACACGGCCACCGTCACCCCGATGATGAGCGCCCTGAGCCACACGGATCCAAGCGGGCGGGTATCGGCGAAGCGGATCAGCGGTCCGGCATACCAGACGGCGGCCGAGAAGCCGGCGAGCGCAAACACGCTGAATATCCGCAGCCCCCAGCGCATCAGTTGCCGTTCTCCGCCGAGCCGATCTGCAAGGTCTCCTGTTTCGGGATCATCACGTCGACGCGGCGGTTCCTGGCGCGGCCTTCCGCCGTCCCGTTGTCGGCGATGGGCTCGTCTTCGCCCTTGCCGTCCACGCTCAGGCGCGATGGATCCTTCAATTGCGTGGCGATCATCGCCTGCACGGCTTTCGCGCGGGCGACTGAGAGATCGAAATTCGATTTGAACGCGCTCGACTTCTTCGGCTTCACATTGTCGGTGTGGCCGACGATCCTGACCGGTCCGGATTCGGCGTCGAGCGCCGTGGCGATATCGGCCGCGATCGGCTGGAACTGCGCCTTCAACTCAGCCTGGCCGGATGCGAACAGAAGCTGGTTGCTGATCTCGACAACGATGAAGTCGCCCTTCGTGCCGACGTTCAGTCCGCCGGCGGCGATCTCCCGGGCGAGTGCGGCGCGGATGCGGTCGATCTGCGTGGTTTGCGGGGGAGCGGGTGGCGGCGGTTTGGCTTGCACCGGTTCGGCGGGCGCCGCCACGCTGGCGCGTTCAATGGTAACCGGGGTGGAAGGATTGAGCGCCAGCAGCGCGCCGGCGGTTGCATCGCCTTCATCGGTGATCAGGATCCGCAGCCCGAAAAAGGCCGCCGTCACCAGGGTCGCCGCGGCGGCTGCGATCGCCCACAGAGGCAGCCGCCCCCCTGGCCTGGCCATTGCCGCCGCCATGCCTTGCCACCGGGGCGAAATGTCCTCGGCGGCGCGCGGCCTGAAATAGCGCAGCGTGTCGTAGACGTCGCGCCGGACGCGCTCGAGCGCGTTGCGTTCGCCCGACAATCCGCGATACTGGCCCTCGAACCCCAGCGACAGGCAGGCATGCATCAATTCGAGCAGGTCGTAATGCGCGTCAGGCCTGGCGAGGAGGTTGTTCAGCGCTTCGTAGAAGCCGGTGCCTGTCGGTCGTGTGTGGAAGAACTGCGCCACCAGGCTGTGCTCAAGCCAGGTTTCCTTGTTCGTCCAGGGCAGGTTGCCGACCAAATCGTCGGCGGTTTCGCAAAGCGCAAATTTCGCGATCCGTGCGTCTTCTTCCCCGATGCCGGCTTTGGCGATGGCATGGTCGAAGGTCTCGAGGGCGTCCGTGATATGCTCCGCCAGGGCCGCGGCCTGCCGTTCGACCGGTATCAGCCGCAGCTGGCCGAACAGCATGAGCAGGGGAGCCGCGGCGGCAAGGATAGGATTTGTCGCGGCATACTTCACGCCAGCGGTGGCGTTGAGCAAGGCGTCCTGCTGCAACGCCGGCGCCGCTTCAGGCCCAGCTCCTTGGCCGGCCCCCTGAAAGACCACGGTCCCGGACGACCAGCCGGGGGGCATCTGCCGGCCGAGGCCGGGGTCGAACACCGTCGATTCCCTGGTGGGTGAGGGAGCAGCGGAACTGTCGGGAGCCGCGCGCGGCTTTTGCCTTGGCCGTGGCGCGCGGATGACGGTTTTGTCCGGCGGCTCGGAGGGATCGTCCTTCGAGCTCATCGGCGCGCGACCGTCGAGGGGGCAGGGGCATCTTCCAGGCGGGGTGAGCTGCGCGTACCAGGCCGGGTATCAACAGCAAGCCGAATGGAAAGACTGATCTTGCCGAAACATGACATTCCTGCACACGCCCCAAGCCACGCCGCTCTGCCAGCCAGGCAAGCACCCATGCGCTATCCTAGTCGGACCGGAAGCCGATTGAAACCGGGAAGCAGGATGATCAAGGAAGCAGCTTCTTCCACGGGGTCCCTCACACAGCCCGTAAGGGCGTTGCCGACGAGCGCGGCTATTTCTGCTTGTCGGCCTTGGCGTAGGCTTCGGCGAAATAGGCGAGGAAGACATCCAGCATGCCGTTTTCGTGCCTGTCCTCCATCGTCCGCCACGTTGCGACGAGCGCATCCCAGGCCTGGCTTTTCCTGGACGAAAAGGACGCGGGCGGGATTCTTTTGGCGATCGCCTCCGGCGACAGGTCGTCGAGCAGCCGCGAGAGCGCGGCCTGCATGGCGGCGTAGGTCGCGATTTCGTGGGTCTTCAGGTCGCGGAACGCATCCTCGATACTATGCCTGGCATCGAGATAGCCGGCCCTGCGCCTGGCAAACATGATTTCGAGTATGTCGTCGGTGCCCGGCACGAATTTCAGCGGGTTGTTGTCCTCGGCGCCGATCATCGTGCGGTGCGCGCTCTTGGCGAGCACCTTGGCGGCGGCGCGCGCCTTGAGCAGCAGGGACAGTTGCTCGACCGTAGTTCTCAACACCGCGCCGATCTCGGCAGCGACGTCATGCGGGTCGCGCGACTGCAGCAGCTCCGGCGACAGGCCGGCCGCCCTGGCGATATCGCGCAGTAGACCGTCCGCTTCCCCTGGCTGCCTGGCCGGGACATTCGGGCTGGGCTGCCGCGCCGAAGACACCGGCATGACTTCGGCCGGGCGCTGCTCCGCCGGATTGTGGAACAATGCGCTGCCGGGTTCCAGCGGCGTTCCCGTCGAGGGCGGCAACTCGCGTTGCGTCGAACCGGTCCTGGTTTGCGGATATCCGGTGGCGACGCGCTCTTCGTCGACCGAAACGGCGACGACATAACGGCCGATCAGCAACCGGTCGCCTTGGGTCAGCCGATGCGGCGCCTTCATGCGCTGGCTGGAACCGTTGACGAAAGTGCCGTTGCGCGAGACGTCATGAAGCCAGAACGAGCCCGCCTGATAGCGGACTTCGCAATGCCGGCCCGAGATGACCTTGTCGGGATCGGACAGCGTCCAGTCGCAATTTTCGCGCCCGATCTCGAAGCTGCGGTCGCGCGCGGCATAGCTCGCCGCGATGCCTGGCGGCAAGCTGTCAACATTGCTGATCTGAAGCGAAATGAACATTCGACGCCACTGGCAAAGCTGAAATCCTAGACATTCTAGCATCTTGCCATCGCAGTGGGAGAGGTGCGTTCACTTGAATGCACGCCACGGTTTAGACATTGCTTCTGTTTGGCCTCCATCAAACATATGCTACGCTTGCGGCGGTCCGATGCGGTGAATTCGAAGACCTCCCGACCGTGATGCGGTTTCCGGAGCGGGAGCTTCAGTCCATCACATTGGCGGCGGCGTCCAGGAGGGGCACGACCCATGCCGAACGAACGTGCCACGGTTGTACACACGCCGGTTGGCGCCGACGTGCTGACCTTCACCCATCTCGTCGGTCGTGATGAGATCAGCCGAAGTTTTGCCTATACTGTCGGGTTCGTCAGCAAGAGCCGTGACGTCGATCCGCTGAAGATGCTGGGCGGCGTCGTTTCGGTCGAAGGTGAAGCCGATCCAAAGCGCTGGTTCAGCGGCCTGGTGTCGGATTTCAAGCTTACGCGCGTGGAGGACCGGCTGGCCTATTACGAGGCCACCGTCAGGCCATGGCTCTGGTTTCTCGGCAACACCACCGACTGCCGCATTTTCCAGAACATGACCGCTGTGGAGATCGTCGAAAAGATCTTTTCCAAATACGGCATCGCAAAGTTCGAGAAGCGGCTGCAGGGCTCCTACCCATCGCGCGAATACTGTGTCCAGTATGACGAGAGTGATCTCGATTTCGTGCAGCGGTTGTTCGAGCACGAAGGTATTTTCTATTTCTTCGAGCATGACGAGGACAAGCACACGCTGGTTCTGTGCGATGCGATGAGCAAGCTGAAGCCGGCTCCAGGCTACGACAAGGTGCTTTACAATTCCGAGGGCTATGGCTCGCGACGCGACGTCGAATACATCACCGAATGGATTCCGGGCAGTGCGGTGCGGCCAGGCGCCTACGCCCATACGGACTATGATTTCGAGAAGCCGGGCGCCGATCTGATGGCGAAGTCCGCCCAGCCCTTCGGCCACAAGGAAGCTTCGGGCGAAAACTACCGCCAGCCCGGAGCGCATCTCGATGTCGGGCGCGGCGACACGATCGCGGGGGTCCGCCGCGAGGAACTCCAGGCCGAGCATCAGCGCAACACCGCCGTGGGTACGGTGCGCGGCCTTTTTTCCGGCTGCAAGTTCACGCTCGAAAGCTTTCCGCGCGACGACCAGAACACGGAATATCTGGTTGTGAGCGCCGAATACCGGCTGTTCGATCCGGGCTACCGGACCCAGAACGAGGCCCACATCGAGAATTTCAAGGTAGTGCTGGGCGTGGCGCCGACGAAATTGCCCTATCGGCCTCCGCGCATCACGCCAAGACCGATCATGCGCGGCCCGCAGACGGCAACGGTGGTCGGCCCTTCGGGAGAGGAGATATTCACGGACAAATACGCGCGGGTGAAGGTGCAGTTCCACTGGGACCGCCTCGGCAAGAAGGACCAGAACTCGTCCTGCTTCGTGCGCGTGTCGCAGACCTGGGCCGGCAGCGGCTGGGGCTTCATCCAGATCCCGCGCATCGGCCAGGAGGTCATCGTCGATTTCATCGAGGGCGATCCGGACCTGCCGATCATCACCGGCCGGGTCTACAATGCCTCCGAGATGCCGCCTTATGCGCTGCCGGCCAACGCCACGCAATCGGGCTGGAAGTCCAATTCCTCGAAAGGCGGCGGCGGTTACAACGAGCTGATGTTCGAGGACAAGGCTGGTTCCGAACTGGTCAATTTCCAGGCGCAGAAGGACCATCATCTGCTGATCAAGCACGACCGCAATAAGACGGTGCAGCACGACCAGTCCGACCGCATCGACCATGACGCCAAGCATTCCGTCGGCCATAACCTCGATGAAGACGTCGGCAACAACAAGACGGTCAAGATCGGCGTCGACCAGACGACGAACATCGGCAGCAACGACACGGAGACGGTGGGCGCGAACCGCTCGCTGACGGTGATGGCGAACGAGACGATCCACGTCGTCGCCAATTCGACCGAAAACATCGACGCCAACCATTCGCAGACCGTGGGACTGGTTCAGACGGTCACCGTGGGCGCGGCACGCATCGACACGGTGGGCGCCGCCGAGACCCGAACCGTAGGCGGCGTTCAGACCAACACGATTGGCGCCGCCCGCTCGGTCACGGTCGGCATCAGCCAGAGCCACGATATCGGCGCGTCGGACAGTTGGAACGTCGGATCAAGCCAAGGCATTGAGATCGGGTCCGATCAGGGCGTCAAGATCGGCGGGGCCCAGAACACGCAAATCGGCAAAACGCATATCATCAAGGTCGGCGAGGATGCCTCAACTCAGGTCAATGGGGCGCACGAGCTCAAGGTCGGGAAAAAGAGCCTTATCCAGGTCGGCGAGGACGCGGGCATCGTGGTCGGCAAGAACCTGACCATCGAGGCCAAGGAGTCGGTCACGATCAAAACAGGAAGTGCCGAAATTATCATGAAAAAGGATGGGACGATCACCATCAAGGGCAAAGACATCACCATCAAGGGTTCAGGAAAGATAGACGTCAATGCTTCGAGCGACATCATCATGAAAGGCTCGGAGATAAAGCAGAACTGAGGACGCACCCATGAGCGATATTGACGAACGGATCGATGGAGTGGTGATTGGCTTGCTGCTTGGGTTCGACCAAGGTGCGCCACTCGTGGTGTTTCCCGGAAATCGGGAGGAGGTGGCCCTGCAGGCGCGAAGTCTGACCGAACTGTCGTCCGACATGATCGGGTCAGAAGTCGCACTGCTGTTCGAAAATGCCAATCCGCTGAAACCGCTGATCGTGGGGCGTATTGTCGACCCCGCAAAACGACAGACAAACAGCCGGGACAACAGTCATGTCGTGCGCGACGGTGAAACGGTGAAAATCAGTTCGAGCGAGCGGCTTGAGCTGAGGTGCGGTAAGTCGGTCATCATTATGGAAAAGGATGGCCATCTCACCATACGAGGCACCAACCTGGTCAGCCACGCCAGCGCCTCCAACCGTATCCGTGGCGGCTCCGTGAATCTGAACTGATGCCAAAGCCGCCGATACTCGAACATATCGTACGTCAGCACGCGGAAATGGCGGCCTTCCTCTGGACGGTCTACGACCACCATCTGCTGCATCCCGGCGAAAACCCCGAGATGGACGAGGAGCACGTGGAGCGGCTCATAGAGCGGCTGGAAGCACATCTGCTTGGGCTGCGTGTTGCGGGTGTCGAAGGCAAGCGTATCGCAAAGGAGCGTTTCGACGAATTTTCGGAAGCTGGAGAGCTTTTTGTGGTCCGGATGCTGGAGGCGACCAGTCCTCTCCCTCTCAAGCAGTTGAACCTCGACCAGGTGCGCAAATACCTGGCCGCCAAGTTGCCGGCGGCCGATATCTGAAGAGTTTTATACGACCTTCCCGCCGCCACTTACGACAAGGTGTAAGTAACTTCGCCCCAATCGTCTTCATCCAGCGTGTAGATTTGATGCGGGGCGAACGCCGCCAGGAATCCGGCATAGCTCGAAACGTTTATGAAACTTTCGTCAACGCCAGGCAGCGGCGGTTCGAACGGCTCCATCTCGCCGGTCCACCGGAAAAGTGTGCCGTCGAAATACACAAGGATCGCTTGCTCCGTTCTTTTTATATCCCAAAACGACTTCTTCTTGCCGAATGCGAATGCGTCGTTGAATTCCTGAAAATCGGGTGTCGAGACAATGCGCCCATTGGTTGTGAAAATCTCGATGGATTTGCCTGCCTCCAGCATCTCGACGACAGTTCCGGGATGATCAAAATCCACCTGGCTCCATGAACCGTCGTATGCCCCGACCACAGCTTTGTCCGGTACCTTCGCCGCCAGGATGGCACGCGCGAGACGCCGGCCATCGCCGGCTTGGCTCGCAGCGTCAATCTCCGCCGTGCTCCTGAACCGCTTCGTCTCCGTTCCACCAAAATACAGCCGGCCTTTGTGCGCGACGGCGCAGAAGTAGACCAGGTTTGTCGACCCGTCATCGCTGCCTTTCGGGCCTGCGAGAAATCTCCAGCCCTCCGAAGGCGTCCGCATGTAGACTTGCCCGCCATAGCCGAGCGCCAACAGTCGATTGCCGATCTGCAGTATCTTTGTCATGCGGCCGAGCTTCATCGCATTCTCGGAGGCGAAACCGGCTCCGGGTATCTGCTCGCGTTGACTGACGGCTTCGAAAAAATACACCACCTCGCCCTCTCCAGTCAGTCCAACGGCCTGGGCTTCGAAGGGCGGCTGCAGGGCCGTGAAAGAGATCAGGTCCGCGACCTCCTCTCGAGGCCGAAGCACAACCGAACCATCGGCAACCCGACCGGAGGCGACGAGCCGGTCATCGTCTTCGCCCGGTATCGCTTTGAACAGGATGTAAAGGGTCCTGTCCACGCTCACGACACCTCCTGTTATCTCTGGTTTTCGCCTCATCGGTCGCTCAACACTCCCTTGGCATCGATCTCATGCTGTTGGCAGATGCTGCCTGTTCAGCACGCCCTTGGCGGCAGGACTCATATTGCTGGAGCTCTTCTCCGCTCGAGCATACTTGTCCTTGATTGGCTGTGTTTGCTCGGTCACCTTTTCACATGCCACTTGGTAGCAGTCCGCGGACACCGGATCATCGACCAGTTCGGCAAGAGCATCCAAACATTGCTTTCTTATTTTTTCCACTTTCTCGACGCCGCGCGGGTTGGCTCTTGTTGCGACGTCCTCGCCGAGTTCGGTCAAAGCATTGTCCAGGTGATGGTGCACGGTGACGTCTTCGCCACTCGGCGGCCGAGCCGCCGAGTGGTTCACGCGAGGGATGCAGATGCAAATGCCCTGATCCCTGCTGGGAAACGGCGGGTTCGCCATTCGATCTTCGCTGTTGACGCGAAAACAGCGGTCCGGAACGATATGGTGAGCCTGGTGAGCCACACCTTGTGAACCTGGCTTGGCCAAAGGATCGGTAGGGTCCTTTTTGGCGTTACACTTTTCGTGAATGTCCTCGAAGCTGCCGACCATGCAGTCTTCATCGCCAGGAATGCCGAATGCCGGCTTTCCGACGATCACCATTGGGGGCGCATCGCCGGGATCGGTCCCGTGATTGCTGGTGGCCATGTCGCCAAGCCGAACGACACCCTTGCTCTCGACCTTGACGTCCGACGACCAGCCGTGTGCGTAGACCTTGCCGGTATTTTTTGAGGTGATTATGCCTTTTTTGGCCGCCGCCCCGGCCTCGTCGCCGCTGCATTTGCTGTAGTAGCTGCTGTTTTCCTGGCTGATAGGCTTGTTGCCGATCTTCACGGTTCCGCTACCCGACGTCAGATCGGAGTCGAACCCGAAATCAGGGTACGGGACGGGCACGCCCGGCGGGGTCGCCGGATTCTCGGGCGGGGTGAAACATGTGTCGGGGAAATCCGCAATGACCTTGCAGCCTTGCGCCTCTGCCGAAATCTCTCGCCCGTTCGCGTAGACAGTCATCTTGCCTCCACCACGGCAGCGCCGCATGCGCCGTCATCGCCCGAGGCCTCGATCAGGATCGGCCCCGATGGCGCGTAGCCGCGTTGTATCGCCGACAGCGCCCACCCCAGCATCACCGGGACAGCGGCCGCCCCGACATTCCCCAGGCTCGCGCCCAGCGCCCATATTGGCCGCACCTGCGAGTGCTCGCGTTGTGTGCGCAGCATGGCAAGGGCAGATTGCTGGAACCAGTATGTCTCGCCGACGAAATCTCCCATCTTGAGAGTGATATCCGAGTGGAGGCACCCTGACCCGGCAAACGCTTCCTTGTAAGCCGTTGTCATCGCTTGCCCTCGGAAGGGAAGATCCGTCTCGTTGTAAATATGAGCTTCCTCCCGTGCCAGGCCGAGCCCCGTGAGGTGCATGGTGCCGCCCGTGCGCGCGCAGAGAATCGCCGCAGCGGCCTCCCCCGGAATGAAGCCGTTCGAGTTTTTTGGCGTGAGCAACCGCTCACGGGCGAGATAGTGGTTAACGGTCTGGGAGGTCAGATAGCTGTCCACCCCGACAATTATCACAAAAGGAGCCGCATTGGAGGCGAGCAGGCGGCGGGCCGCCTCCAACGCAACGTGGCCGGACGGGCGGCCATGCGCGACGACGCGCGAGGCAATGGGACCGACGATTTCCGTGATTTGCTCGATCTGGCTAAGCAGGTTTCGGCTGTCAGGCGCCGGACGCCCGGGACGGTCCTCCTCGGCCAGGCAAAGAACCAGGGCCGTCCTGCCCCGGGCCTCGGGCTTCGCTTCGAACGCTTCGACAATCGCCGCGGCGGCCATATGGGCAAGGCGCTTTGCGCCCATCCAGTTGCGCGGCAGCGGGACGGGCGCACCGATCAGCCACTCGCCGGCGGCGCCAAGGAAACGCGTTTCCTGGAAACCGTCGAGACGCGCGCGCATCGCTGCGCAACTTGATGGCGCGTCGAGGCCGACTGCCGTCACCATGCCCGCCGAGACGATGTCGAGGTCAGCGTTCATTCATGCGGCCTCCTCTTCGTCATCGCGAAGCGGAGTGTTGAACTTGCGGATGTAGCGTTTGCGCTTGGCATAGGCGCGTTGCATGCCGGGTGTCGGCGGCCCGATCCAGCATTCTGAAAAATCGAGGAGCGTGCGCTGGAGGCGCTGCTGCACCCGCCAGACCAGCGAAAACCGCCGCCTCTCCGGATCGAACAGCACCGTATCCGGCAGAAGCTCGCCCACGAACGCCTTTTCGCGACCTTTGAACAGCGTCAGCGGCAACGCTGTCGTTGGCATGCGGAAGCTTTCCTTGCCTGCCGGCGTCAGATTGACCAGCACCACATCCTCGCCGCCTCGCGGATGGTCGATCTGCTGGTCCGGCGGCGCCATCTGGAAATAACGTTCATCGAAATCCGGCGGCAGGAACGGAAAAATATTGTCGATCCAGTTCTGGTCGTAGGTGCCGCCATATTCGATGCGTCCCGGCCAGCCGCGCCCCATCGGCCCGAAACTCATCGGCCTGTAGTCGCCAAAGGGTGAGCGCACTTCCTCGCCGACCGCCTGCGTGTTGGGCAGCCGCAGGCCTGGGACCAGACGCTGGTTCCTGGTGCGCGACCATCCGGTTCCGACCGGGTTGTACTTATAGCTGGCGGGAAGCTTGTCTTCTGGATCCAGCCTGTCGACGCCACCCCAGGCAACGTCATAGGAGATGGGCAGTTTCAGGAAGGGTTGCGGCGACGTGGCGGTAAAGACCGGACCGATGGAGCGCCATTCCCGGTCGCCGACGACCTCGAACAGTTTTGACCAATTTCCAACCTTGATGCCGACCGGTACCCGCTCGGCCGGGCGCCCACCCGGTGCATAGGCGAAGCCATTGGCGACCACATCGCAGCGCGGCTTGCGGAAGGCAAAATCGGTCTCCCACAGCGTCGCCGAATAGCCCGGCACGCCGGTCTGGGTGTCGGCCATGACCAATGGCACCTGCTCGGTCGATTTCTGCACCAGTCCGCCGGGCGTGGTGGGAAAATCGAAAGTGCCCTTGACCACGACCACGATCCACTGATGGCCGGCCTTATCCATGCCCATGGTGAACTGATGCGGATAGCCCATCTGGTCCCAGATCTGCATCAGCTGGTCTCCCAGCTTGCGGCGAGGATCTGCTCCAAGGTCGGCTGCGGCGCCCGCGGATCGACGTCGAAAATATCCGTATGCGCCGTCCACGCCACGAACGCGTCGATGAGATCGTCCTCGCCATCGATAAGCGGAACGGGCAGGGCGGCCAACGCCGCGTCGAGTTCGTCCGGCGTCATCTCGCCCCGTTGCGCGGCGAAGGCGGCCTTTTCGATGCTTTCGAACCATGCGTCCGCAAAAGCCAGCTTAAGAGGCGCCTCCGGGAGCCTTGCGACGACGCTCAATGGAAATTGCCGGCCAACCCTGTCGGCGCTTTGCAGTACGATGCCGGCCGAGGCGCCGAAGGAGCCAGGCCCACTGAGGAAACGCAACGCCTTGCTCTGGGGCCAGGTTTCCACCCCGAACAGCGGCACGATGTGCTGCGCCAGCCAGCGGTCCCAAGAGCGCACGAAATCCGCCGGCAGCCGCCGGGCCACGAAATCGCCGGTGGCGGGCATCTTGCCATAGAAGCCGGGCACGATCAGATCTGCGGCGGACATGTGAACTTCTTGAACATTTCGAGCGTGTAGGGGTTCTCGACGCTGGCGGCTTTGAGTTCGAAATCGGCCCACATCCCCTTCGTGCCGAGCCGCAGGCTGTAGACATCGCTGAGCTTGGTCGCGGCGAAGCGGCCGCCGCGCAGCATTCTGAGCCACGCCCAACTGCCGGTCTCGTTGAGCATCACTTCGGGTGAGCCGTCGACCGGCTGGAAGGCGAGCGAGATCACTCCGGTGCCATCCTTGCCGGGCCACGTCATCGGCTGCGGTCTGGTTGCGTTGTTGTAGTAGACGAGGCTCTGGCCATCGAGGTTGAGCGTGACACGCGTCACGTTGGGGGAGAGGTCCTTGGGCTCCAGCGTGAAGTTCATCACCGGGCCGGTGCCGCCCGGAAACAGATCGTCGCGGATATGCCTCGCCTGCTCGAACGCTGCGAGCGCGGCTGGGTCGAGGCCGAAATCGGCACGCCATTTCCATGGCTCGCTGGCGGTGTCGACATAGTTGATCAAATGGTCGTTGGTGAAGGCATCGATCAGGCCGGTCGGTCCGAACAGACGTTGAAAATCGCGCACATTGACATCGACCGCGCTGTCCGGGCTGAACGGATAGCGGTTGTTGAGCGCTGCCTGGCAGAAGGGCAGTATGTCGGCCCGCCAGATGGCGTTGAGCTCGTTGGTGACGGCCTTCTGCGACAGGCCGCTGGTGTCGCCGGCGATGCCGCCCAGCCACTCGTTGATCGGCGAAGGCAGGATCTGCGCCTGCCTGGCGACCGCGCCCGTCAGTTCGGCGAGGCCGCCCTGCTTCTTGATGGCATCCTGCGGGTCGGGATTGGCGGTCACCGTCTGCAGCACATTCGACAGCGCCGTCAGCGCCACGACAGCGGCGTCGAGCGCCGGCGGCTGGCCGTCGACCTGGGCGATGGTGCCTTTGAGAGGCTTGAAATGCTCGGCGACCAGGCTGCCGGTCATGTCCACCTGGTTGGCGGAGCCGGCGCGCGGCAGGAGCTTGGCGCCCGAGGTCACCACCTTGCCCAGCTTGCCGAGTTTGCTGAGCAGCTTGGAGCCGGTCTTGGCGGCGGCGCCACTTTTGTCGTCGGCCGGCGCCTCGTCGGAGCGGATGAGGTCGGTCTCCTGCACCACTGCCGTCAACAGGCGCTTCAGCGCGGAGTCGGCGCTGGAAAGATCCTTGAGGTTTTCACTGGCGATGTTGAGATCGGTAAGCGGCGCAAGCCGCATGTCACGCAGAAAAGAGTCCCACTGGGCGATATAGTCGTCGTAGTAGAGCTTCAAGATATCCTGCGAGAGCGCCGAAACCGACGTCTCCGAGTTCTCCGAGCAGCCGCCGGCAAACACCGCGCGATCGAGGGCCGCCTGTCCCGCGACATCCTCGACCCGGTCGAGGATCGCGTCGTGGAAACCCGCATAGGTGTAGGGGCCGGGGACACCGACCCGCAACGTCTTGTCGGAGCGGCGCGCGAACACCTTGGCGCCGTTCGGCCCGGCGAAATTGGCCGGCACCCATTCCTTGACGGCTGCTACCTCCGGGTCGGCCAGGAGCTGCTTGTAGGCGCGCTCCGGCAGCGAGATCGTGCATACGGTCTTCAGCGCCTCCGCCACCAGTGCCTTGTCCGGGGTGATGTAGCTGTCGTCGACGGCCATGCGGCGGATGGCGGCGATTTGATGCTCTTCGGCGTCGGCCGTGGGGAAAGGCGGAGCCGGCGCGAATTGCGGCAGGCTGTTCACCCACCAGTTCTGGACGAAATCGGTGTCCATCTGCGACAGGCCGGTCATCATCCGGTAGGTCTTCAGCGCGCCGAGCATGAAATCCGGATCGCGGATCTGCCGCCACATCGTGGCCTCGAGCAGGGCGACCATATGCGGCTCGAGCACGTTGCGCAGCGCATGGTCGTAGGTATCGGTCTGCGCGCGCACCAGCTCCGGCGAAGCGGTCGGGCCGAGCAGGTTATGGGCGGCGTCCGGTGGCGGCGTTCGGGAGGCCGCCACCGCGTCCATCGCCGCCAGCGCGCCATCCATGGTCGGCTGCTCGACCGCGGCTGGGATGGCGGCGACCTGGGTGAGCGGCTCTTGCAGGGCTTCGAACTGGCCGGCCTGTTCGGTGATCGCATTGCGGTTGTCGAGGTAGGACCAGGTGAACAGCCCGCCGGCCAGCAAGGCCGCGAGCGCACAGGCGGCCGCGGCCCCGCGCCAGATCCAGGCGCGGCGGCGCTGCGCCAGCGGATCGAATGTGCCGAGGCCGGCCTCCTTGAAGATCACTTCGGTGAGAAGGTTCCTGAGGAAGAAGCTGCGCTTCTCGACGCGCGCCGCCGGCATGGCGCGGCGCGGCGGCAGCCCGAAGGAAGATGACAACGCCGCCGTCAGGCGGTCGATGGGGGCGCCTTCCTGTGTCGCCGATGTCAGATAAAGGCCACGCAGCCACGCGGCTTCCTCGTAGCGGCTTTCGCCGAACATGGCCTCGATCAGCACCTGGATCGGCCCGCAGAGGCTCGCCAACTGCGCCGGAAAGCGAAAGATCTCGGCGCGCGAGCCAAGCTTTTCCTCGTCTTCAAGGCGCGGCACCAACCTTCGCTCCAGCTCGGTGCCGAGCCTGGCCAGCTCCGCCTGGATCATGCCGGCGTTGACGCGGGCATCCAGCGCAAAGGTGGTTCCCCACACCTGCTCGCGCGCGCTTGTCGACAAGCCGCCGAAGAAGGCTTCGAACCCTTTGATCAGGTCGGCTTTCGTCAGCATCAGGTAGACAGGCAGACGGATCTCCAGCCGATCGTTGAGCTCCGCCAGCCGGCGGCGGATCTTGCGGCCGTGCGCCTTGATCGCTTCGTCGCCGTCCGAGAGCGCATCGATCGACAGCGCGACAATGACGCCGTTGAGCGCGCGGCGACCCCGATGCTTTTTCAGAAGGTCCAGGAAGCCCAGCCATTCCACGGCATCGACGTCCGGCTGGCTCTCCTGCTGGACGTAGCGGCCCGCCGTGTCGATCAGCACCGCGTTCTCGGAGAAAAACCAGTCGCAGTTGCGCGTGCCGCCGACACCCTGCAGATCGTCGGTCAGGTCGATTGGAAAATTGAGGCCCGACTGGCGTAACGCAGTGGTCTTGCCGGTGGCCGGAGGCCCGACGATCACATACCACGGCATCTCGCGCAGGAACTTCCGTCCGCCGAGCTTGCGCCGCTTGAGCTCGGCCATCACCTCGCCGAACTTGGCACCGACGGCTGCAACGCTCTCCTCGCCGGGGGTGAGCTGCTTTTCGGCCACGGGTGCCGCGATCTCGGCGACGAACATGCGGTTGGCGCGGATCGCGCGCCGTTGCGCGATGATCAGCCAGATCAGCCACAGGATGATCAGCCCCGCGATGATGGCGATGCGAACATTGTCGGATTCGAAGGGCGCGTACGGGCCGACCTGGACGATCGGGCCGAACACCCAGATCAAAAGCGAAAGCAGCGCAATGCCGATCAGGGTCCAGAGAAAGCGCGAGGTGATGACCGCCCAGAGGAAGCGCAGGATGAACATCTCACAGCCTCTTCTCGACCAGGACCTCGACGCGCCGGTTGAGCGCGCGGCCCTCGCGCGTCGAGTTGTCGGCCACCGGATCGGTGTCGGCGCGGCCTTCGGACTGGATGCGCTCCCGTGGCACGCCGGCCTGCACCAGGAGGTCCGCTATGGTTTGGGCGCGTGCCTCCGAGAGCCGCTGATTGCTCGCCAGCGGATTGGACCGTTGCAGGCGTACATTGTCGGTATGGCCGACGATCGTGATGTTTCCGATCAGCTCCTGATTGGCGAGGATCACCTTGGCGATCGACTCGATCAGAGGCTCATAGCCTTGCGACAGTGTCGGCCGCGAAGATTGGAAGAGCTCCGGGTTGGAGGACTGGACGATCAGCTTGGCCAGCGAGACGCTCTCGGTGCCGCTGAGCGCGCCCTTGAGGCCCGCGGGCGCTCCGGCCTTGAACGCGGGCAGCAGAGCGAAATCGACTGGCTGCGGCGGTTCAGGTGCGGGCGCATCCTGCTTGGGCGCGGCGCGGGCAACGTCCGCGCGCGAGGCCGGCGGCAGCGTGCGCACGAGGGCGGAGAGTTCGACCGCCTGGCTGCTCAAGCCCATCGACAGGCCGATATAAACGACAGCGGCGACGACAATGGCGGCAAGCGCCATCACCCAGATCGGAACGATGAAGCGCTGCGGCTCGTCGGAAGCGATCACGCCTTTCCAGTTCGGCGACAGCGGCGCGTCCTCGGCGTCGGCATTGCGCAGGAAGCGCGCCGCCGCCACGCGTACGGCATTGAGCGAGCGGTCGCCGGCGCGGCCGGGCACCCGATACTTGCCGCGGAAGCCGAGCGCCAGGCAGTAATACTGAAGCTCCAGCATTTCGCGGTCGCGGTTGGGATGGCGCTCCAGCTCGTCAAGGCGGGTGAAAAACTGGGTGCCGGCATCGACGTCGCCACGCAGCATGACCACCAGCGGCTGGCGCGGCCAGGCGCTGGCGCCGCCCCACGGCGTGTTCAGCGCGAGGTCATCGAGCAACGCCGCCACGGCCCAGGCCGCCTGGTCGGCGCGCTCCATGGAGGAGCCCGCTGCCATCGCGGCGTCGCGCGCCTGAACCAATTCGTCGAGCAGGCGCGTGCGCATCGCTTCCGGGTTCTCCGGCGCCAGCGCGCTTTCGAGCTCGGGCGCGAATTCGAGCAGTGGCGCGAAGATGTTGATGAGCGTGTTGGGATGGGCGCGCGCCCTTTTGACCGGCGCGCCTGGTGCCAGTGGCGCCATCGGCCGAGGCGCGGCGCCCGCCAGCCTGATGCGTGTGCGTTCGCGATCCTCCGACAGTCCGAAAGGATCATCCCGGCTCATGGCCTCACCTGTTCACTGAGTAGCAGTCGACCTGCGGCTCGCTCGGCAGGACACCGGAAACGCCGATGACGAAGCCGGGGGCGTCGAGCAACGAGGCCCAATGCTCGCTCTTCTGGTCAAGCTCCAGGCACAGCCGGTCGCCATCATAGGGAATCTCGCGTGGCTGCGAATGAAGCGGTTTCAGCGGTATGCCCGGCAGGCGCGACTTCCAAAGACCTTCGAACTGGTCAGCGGAGCCGACTGTCGCCTGGTTGACGAAGATCTTGCGCAGCGCGTCTTCCGACAGTTCCGATCCGACGCGGATGACGATGCGGCTGGCGACCAGGAGCTTCGGGTTGTCGATGCGCACTTTCCAGACATTGGTCGCATGCCGCATGACCGGCAGCGCGCGCGATTTCGGCTCGATGTAGCGCAGGCTCAGGATGAGCGAACGCAAGGCGTCGGCCAGCGCCATATAGGCGGGGCCGGGCGCCATGTGGTCGTAGGCCGGCAATTCGCCGAGCCGCCGCGAGCTCGAGCCGTAGGTAGCCATCTCGCCGGCCAAACCGGCCAGTTCGAGATAGAGTTCGGCCGGATGAAAGACATCCTGCGCGAGCATATGGGCGAGCCGCGGGCGAGCGGCATTGGCGAGGTGCAGCATCAAAAGGTCTTCGACGCTGCGGCCGGCACCGCCCATCACCATCTTGCCATGCGCTTCGGCGATCTGGTCGAGGCCGGTGACGACCTCCTGCAGCAATTGCCGGTACCAGTGAACCGCGCCGGTGATCAGCGTCGGCGGCAGGAACGTCTCATCGAGCGAGATGCCGCCGTCGGCGCGCACACCCTTTATGTCGACGATCGGCAAGGCGGTATAACCGCCGACCGATTTGCCGGGCGCGAGCAGGGCGGCTTGCGGCCGGGCGATCTCGATCTCTTCCGGATCGGCGCCGCTCTGGACGGCGTCGCGCACCGAAACGATCTTGCCGTGGTAGCGCGCGCCCGTCGATGCCGCATGCGCCGGATCGAATCCGACGCCACCGGGTGGCTCTAGCGGCAATGCGACCAGCACCGGCCCGGCGCCGGTGTCGGCCGTGACCGGCAACGGCTTCGGCGCATCCATCAGTTCCGGGATGGCGAAAGGCGTGCCGTCCGGGAAAATGCCCCGGGCGGACACGATCGAGACCTGGCCGGCGTCGAGCAGCGACTGGTCGAGGGTCAGTTGCTGGAAGCCGAAAGTATGGAGCTGGCCGGCCTGCAATGCGCCGCGCACCATGCCCTCGAAGAACCGATCCTGCTGCTGGAAGTGCTGGGTCCTGAGAAACAGACCCTCCGACCACAGCACCCTGTTTGCATCGCTCATGCCACTACTTTCTGCACACAACCATCTCCAGCCCTGTCGCTAGGCGGAAATGCCGCCTTTGCCGAGGCTGACGTTGATGGTGAATTTCGAGCCTGGCGATACCGATTTGGTCGTGCGCCAGTTGCGTCCGCCCGGCTCGCGGATCAGCGCCACGAAGCCGAGCGCCGCGGCGTTCGGCTCCACCGTGATGGTCTTGGCCGCCGTCTTGCCTGGCGCGACCGAGATCGTGTCGGAGCCGATGAGATCGGCACCGAGCGCCGAGCCCGCGTCGCCCTGCAGCGCGAAATAGTCGGCCGAGTTGAACTTGCCGGTGCTGGCAAGCCGCATCACCAGTACCGTCACCGGCCTGTCGCCGCCGCCCGGTCCTGGATTCATGCCGGCGCCTCCGGTCACGTTGACCGTGATAACCGATGGTTTCGGCGGGCCGCTCTGGCAAGCCGCAAGCAGCCCCGTAGCGCCGAGGGCAACGACGAATTCGCGTCTGTCGATCATGTCCTACTCCTCCTCTTCATATGCGTTCCTGAAGTCTGCGCCGATCTCGCCAAGGAAGCTCGATTCCGCGCTCTGGGCGATGTCGCGATGGCGTTTCTGGTAGAGCTCCCACAGCTTGGCGTTACGTCCGCCGGAGAGCAGATTGCCGATGGCGGAATTGGACTTGAGCTCTTCCTCGATCGCGGCCGGATCGAAACGGTCGATCATGCGCCGAAGCGCAGCCTGAACGCCTCGCCAGGCGCGTACGTGATGCTGTGCAAGATCCTTTACCGCATCGTCGATCGCCGCCTCGCCGGAGAGAAAGCCCGGACTGCGTTCCGAGATGATGGTGACGATGACATCCTCCGCCGTCGGCAGGAATTTGAGCGGGTTGACCTCGGAAGCGCCGACCACCGTCTGGGCGACGCGCGCGCTTCCCTTCTCCTCGGCGCGCTTGCGCAGAAGCTGCATCAAGCCATCCAGCATCAGCCGGTATTCGCGCCCGAATTTTTCCATTTCGGCGATCGGATCGCGGCCGGGAAAATCGGCCTCCTCGACGCCCATGCCGCGCAGGAACGCTGCACGAAGCGCCATGTCGCTGGGTGCGGGCTGCGCCAGGCGCGCCGGCCTGGGCGTCGGCGCGGCGCGGCGCGGCGGGGGCTCGGCCGCCTGCACCGGCGCATCCCAGGGATGCCCGGCGCGCGGCTTTTCAGCCGGATGCTGCACACGTCCCGCCGGGTCGGCGCCGTTGGCGAGAGGCGGAGCGGCGGCCGGCCCGAAGCTGAAATCGTCATCGAAGCTGGCCGGCTTTGCCGCATGCCCGGACGCATCGTTGCGCGAAGGCATTTCGCCGAACCCGAACGGATCCGGCTGACCACCTGGAGCAGCGATATCACTGGATTGCGACGTCGCCACCGGGTCGAGGCTGAACGGATCGTCAAAGGCAGGCGAACTGCGTTGGTTCGATGCGCGATCATAAGCCCCGGGGACAGGCTGTTCGAACGGGTTCGGCAGGTCCGCCGGGCGTGGCGGGCGCGGTTCTTCCTCGACCTTGGCCGAGAAGAAGTCGTCGCCGCCGATGCTGGCAGGCGCCCGCGCTCCCGGCGATGACCACGCAGGCGTGGAGCTCGCGAGCGGGGCTGGGCCAACCGACGTCCGGGCCGCTTTGGATTGAACCTCGACATGGATCACATAGTCGCCCATGCGCAGCCGCATGCCGCTCTGCAGCCGCAACGACCTGCCAGGTCCCAGTGGGCTGTCGGAGTCATCGACGAACAATCCGCTGCTCGACGTGTCCGTGATGAAATAGCCATCCCGGCCGCCGCTGATCTTGCAATGCGCGCGCGAGACGAACATGTCCGGGTCGTCGATCTGCCAGCCGGCATCGGCGCTGCGCCCGATCACCAATTCGCCCTCGTCCAGCCGGGTCTGCCTGACCACTTGCGAGCGCGGGCCTTGTTCGAGCGTCAGCAGCAGGCTCATGCGGCCGCCTCCGCCATTTGCGGCCGCCAGCCGACAATGGTGTGCAGCCTGAGATCGTCGGCGTCACCCTTTTCGACGGGACGCGCCAGCCAGGCCGTCCGGCCAAGCTGGACGGTTCCGACCCGTGGCGGGGGCACGGCGTCGCGCGCGAGCACGATGCGCAAATCGACGTCGAGCGTCTCGCCGATCATGTCGCGCACCGCCTTCTTGAACAGGCCAAGACGCCGTTCGCCGGGCAGGAACGACCTGAAGTCGTCGAGGCTCAGCGGACCGACGCGCAATTCGATCCTGCTTTGGCGGCTGAAGACCCGCGGCCCGATCGTCGCGCCGCGTCCGAGCCCGGCATAAGCCTTGCCGACACGTGTCTGCAGTGCCGCCGGAATGGTGATCCAGGCGGCGACGAATTCCTTGATCTGCACCGGCACCTTGAAGGCGGTGGCGAGAAACAGCGTCAGCCGCTCCACGCCGTCGACCTGGCTGGCGAGCGATCCGGCCTGTCGCAGCCGTACGGTGTCGAGTTCGGGATCCTGCGTGCCGGGGAGGCCGATCCCGGTCATTGCCTCCAGCATGGCGCGAACCCGCCCGCCGACGGATCGTTCGACCTGCACCGCCGGATGCGCGTCGGCCCAGGCGCGATAGTAAAGGGCTATCATGCGGTGCTGCAGGATGTTGATGAAATCGACGAACGTCGTGTCGCTGGTCTGCTCAGCATCGGCCCCGGTGAACCAGCGCTGCGACAGCCGGTCGAGCACCCAGCGTGTCAGATGCAGTGGCATCGGTCCTTCCGGTCCGAGCAGCCCGAGATTGGCGACGGTCACCCGCGCGACGGCCTTCTCCCCGGCGTCCTGGAGCTTGACGACATCGCGGGCCGAGAAGCTCAGCCGTACATGCTGGCCAAGTCTCGCCGGCTCGCGGTCGGCGGTTCCGGAATGGCCGAACAATCCACCGCGCTGCTCCAGGCGCCGCAGCAGTTCGAAAAAGTCGGAGCTCTCCAGCAACGGTTCGGCCGCAACCGTCGCGGGCTCCTTTAGATCAGGTAGCGATTGCCGGGCGTCATCGGCCATGGCACATCCTCCTGCTTCTGCAGCAACCGCGTGCGGGTTCGCACAAATCCGTTTATCCCTGCATGGCGGGCGAACAGCCGTGAAAGCAGGGCCGAAAGCAGCAGCGAACTTTGCCCCGCCAGCACGGACTGGTCGACATGCAATGTCACCTCAGTGCCGCGTCCGAAACACATTGGCCCGTCGATCTGGAGCCGCTCGATCACCGGCCGTGAATCGATGCGCACGATCGAATGCACGTTGCGAGCGAGGCTGGGATCGCCCCGATCGGCATAAAGGTCGAGCAAGGCATGCAGCGGATCGACGCCACGGCCTTCCTGGGCAAGGCTGAGGAAGTTGAGAGAGAGCTGCGCCACCAGCCGCCAGGCGAGATTGTCGGCGCGGGATTCGCCTGCCGCGCTGGCCGGGAGGGACGCCGGAATTGCCGGCTGCGGCGCCCGCAGCGCTCCAAGCAGGCGCACCGCTTCGACCGGATCGGCCGTCTCCAGCGTCAGCGTCGGTGTGTCGTCCAGGATCGGCAGGTCGCGATTGGTGCACAGCGCCGTGATGTCAAGACGCTTGAGCGGCCGGTTCGGGAAACTTCCTGCCGGCCGCGAGACGGCGATAAAGACATCGTCGCCCGTGTAGGAGGTGCGGGTCAGGCCCTCGCGCCGCTCGTCTTCGGTGGCGCGGCGCGGACGTCGCTCGGTCGAATAGACCCAGCCGCTGCCGCGGTTCTGCCCCAGGCTGAACAATTCGGGAATTGTCGCCTCGCCGCTCTCGGCGTCGGCGTCCTCGACCCGGGTGACCCGGAAGATCTCGAAATCCCGCGCCCGGGTGCGGTCGGCGTGCAGCACCTGACGCGTTCTGCGCGGATCGATCTCGATGACGTTGCATTCGCGTTCGAAGAGATTGATGACCGGTGTCACGAACAGTTCGAAGTCGGCAACCGTCACATCGGCGAGTTCGGGCACCGGACGCCGGAACAGGAAGATGATCTCGATTCCCGCATCGCACTTGCGCACCACCGGCTGGAGGCCGGCGACCCGCACATAGTGGAAGCGCTCCGGGATCATGAAATATTCGCGCAGCAGCCGATATCCTTCGAAGGTCGGACGGGTGCGCGGCATCAGCGCTTCGTCGTCGCGGATGCCGATCATTTCGGGCTCGGGCAGCGCTGTCAGCGGGTTGGTCTTGCCTTCCGCCCGTGCGCCGACAGCCGAGCAGGCGCCGAAGATTGCATCGAAAAGCAGGGGCGCCCTGGCACGCCCGGCGAGATAGAGGTCGAGACGGTCGAGCGACAGTTCACTGAGCTTGCCCTTTCCCGTCCGGGCGAGGGTGACGCGAAACGCCGCGTCGCCGCGCGCGCCGCCGATCGGCGCGATTCCAGCGGCGGCGAGCGCGCTGCGATCCTGGAAATAGCTGACCGAGGTGATAGCAATCGGCCACAGCGTGACCTCCTGCGCGGTGGTGAAGGTCGAACGCGTCGAAAGCCCTGGATTGAGGCCGGAGACCAGCCGTGTGCCGCGTGCGACGGCGTGACCGGCAATCATCGACTGCACCTGCTGGCCGGGTTTCAGCACAGCCATCGCCGTCGCCGGCGCCGGCGTTACCAGATCGGGGTAAAGCACATCGAGCACGGCGCGCGAGAAGCGCGAGCGCTCCGCGTCGACCTTCAGGCGGGTGCGTGCGGCCAGGAAGGCCACGCCGTCGAGCAGCCGTTCCACATAAGGATCGGGGCATGGGACAGTGTCGAGGGAAAGATTGCGGGCGACCGCCGGATGCATGTCGGCGAATTCCGCGGCCAACGCCCGGATATGGGTCAGTTCTTCTTCGTAATACTCCACGAAGACCCGATCCATCTCAGGTCTCCCGGAATTCTGTTCGTGCCAGGCCGTTGTCGAGATTGATCGTGGTGCGCAGCCGCATACGCTCCGGTGTCGGGGCCATGATCAGCACCGCGTCGATCTCGATCTTGAGGCCGACGGTTTTGTCTCCGAGCGTGACGTTGACGGTCGTGGCGCTCTCCTTCAGGCGCGGCTCGAAGGTGGCAAGCACCGCGCGGATTTCGCGCGCCAGCGCATCGCGGTCGAAATCCCGCGAGGAGCGGCCGGAAAAGGACGGAACGCCATAATTGACCACGCTGCGGCGCACCTCCGGAAAGTCAGCCAGCGACGGCAGTTCTTCCAGGGGCTGCTCGTGTTCGGCATCGGAGAGCATCGGTACGGATTCGAAGCGCTCGGTATTGAACAGCGCCTCGATGTCGCGCCGCACGGCTTCTCTCAGCACGCGTGCCGAAACCACCACGCCGCGGCTTTCGATCTCGGCGCGATGCTCGGTCTGGAAGACCAGCCGGTGCAGGCGCCGTTTCTGCTCAGGCGTGAGTTCGGCGTCGGTATCGATGGCGCGCGCGCTGCCGGCAAGAAGAGCCTCGACGCGTTCGGCGCCGAGTTCTTCATCCAGCAGGCGGCGCAGCCCGTCGATCTCCGACGCCAGCCCCGGCAAGTCGTTGACAAGGCGGTCCCAGAGCGAAGGCTGGACCGCCTCGCGTTTTGTCCGCGAACTGCCGGCAAGCTGCGACTTGGCGGCAGGCCGCTTGGCCTCACTTGCCGACATAGACGTCCATTTCGATCTCGTCGTCCTTGTCGTAGACGAACTTGATCTTCTTGTAGGCGAAGCTGACTTCTTCCTCGATGAGGTCGGCCTCGTCGGGGGCCTGCCGCATATCGTATTCCATGACCGAGGCGTCGGTGAGCGTCACGACCAGATAGTCGCTGGTCTCGCCGTCGATGGTGCGACGTGCCGAGAACACCACCTCGTCAAGCGCCTTGTTCTCGAACAGCGCCTTCTTCAGGTATGGCGACGACTTGTCGTAGTGCTTGATGAACTTGATCATTCCCATCGACACGCGGCCACGTCGCGACAGCGAATTCGGGTCGTAGGGCGCGATCATCTTGTAGTCGACGCCATGCACTTCGATCTCGTCTTCATGGCCGTCGCGCTTGCTCGGGCCCTTGATGTCCGGAACTTTCAGAAAACCATCGATCTTCATCGAAGGAGCATCGCTTCTCTCTGTGGTCGGCATTGTCTTTCTCCACCGCTTTTAAACGAAACAAGATGACTTCGCTGCGACTTCACCCCTTCACCGACGGCAGTTCCGATACCAGCCGGAGGGAGGCATTGATGCCTTCCAGCTGGTAGTGGGGACGCAGGTAGAAACGGGCATTGTAGTAACCGGGCCGGCCTTCGACGCTGTCGACCTGAACCTCGGCCGCGGCAAGCGGCCGCTTGGCCCGCGCCTTGTCGTCGGCGAAGGCCGGATTGGCCAGCACGTACCGGTTGATCCATTCGGTCAACCAGATCTCCATATCGGTGCGTTCCTTGAACGATCCGATCTTGTCGCGCGCGATCGCCTTGAGGTAATGCGCGAAACGCGACACCGGGAAGAGGTAGGGCAGGTTGGCGCTCAGCCGTTCGTTCGACTGGGCGTCGGGGTCGACCAGACGCCCGGCGCGCGTCTCGTCATCCTGGAGCGAGTGCGCGCCGATGAAGGCCGCGAGATCGGTGTTCTTGCGGTGCAAGATCGGCATCAGGCCGAGCTTCGCCAGTTCCGCCTCGCGCCGGTCGTCGATGGCGACTTCGGTCGGGCATTTCATTGCGATCGAACCGTCGTCGGTCGGGAAAGCGTGCACCGGCAGGTTGAGCACCGTGCCGCCGTTCTCGACGCCGCGGATCTGCGTTCCCCAGCCATAGAGCTTGTGGCTGCGGTTGATGTTGACGCCCATCGGGAAGGCGGCATTCATCCAGACATATTTGTTGTGGTCGCCGCCCACCTCTTCCTCGAAGGTGAAACCCTTCACCGGGACCGTTTCCGAGCCGTAGGGCAGGCGCGCCAGCACGCGCGGCATGGTGAGCCCGATATAGCGGGCGTCCTCGCTTTCGCGCAGCGACTGCCATGAGGCATAGGCCGGGTTGTTCACGATCATCTGCAGGTCCTGCGGGTTCGGCAGTTCCTGCCAGCTGTCCATGCGGAACAGCCGCGGCGAGGCGGCCGCGATGAATGGCGTATGCGCGGAGGCACAGACACCCGAGATGTTGCGCAGCAGGCCGACGTCACGCGGATGGTTGGAGAACTCGTAGGCGCCGATGATGCAGCCGATCGGCTCACCGCCCAGCATCGAATACTCGTCCGTGTAGACTTTCTTGAAGATCGGGCTCTGGTCCCACATCTGGCCTTCATAGTCTTCAAGCGTGTCGGCCAACTGCTCCTTGGAGATGTTCATCACCCGGATCTTCAGCTTGGTATCCGTCTCGGTGTTGTTGATGAGATACCAAAGGCCTCGCCAGGTGCCTTCCATCTCCCGCACTTCCGGGGCATGCAGGATTTCGTTGACCTGCGTCGTGAGCATCTTGTCGATCCCCGCGATCAGCGACTTGATCGACTTGATCGCGTTGGACGAGATGGTCGTCGTCTCGGAACGGGATTGAGCGGCCAGCGCCAGGTTGCGCACCAACTGCTGCAGTTTCTCGCTGTCGTCCTTCTTGACCTTGAAATCCTTTTCAAGGAGGCCGCTGAATTCGCCAAGATCGATGGCTTCGGCCTCGGCGGTGGCGGCTGCGGTCTTTTGCTGTTCGGCCATGACTTACTCCTCGCCTTTGCCGTCGGAAATCGCCTGGGTGGCGATCTTGCTCAGCAGCGGCTCGTTGTTCAGAAGCTGCGCGATGCGCTTTTCGGCGTCGACCCGGCCATCCATGAAGCCCAGCAGTTCCTCGAGTTGACGCCGCATCTTGAGGATCTCGGCCAGTTGCGGCACCTGCTCGGCGATCTTGTCGGGCGCGAAATCACCCATTTTGGAGAAGGTGAGATCGATCGCCAATTCCTCGTCCCGCTCGGCGCCTTCGGCTTGCGGCAAGGTGTTCTTCACACGCGCCTTCACGCGCGGTCCCATCGCTTCCATGAATTTGGGGAAGCGATTGGCGTCGGTTTCGACGAAACTGCGGTCCAGAACCGACTTCGACGCTTCCTTGGTCTGCGAGGCGCCCGAAAGGTCGGCCATGACAGCCATGACGAACGGCAACTCGATCGTCGTGGGGCTGCCGTAGGTTTCGACGTCGTAGGCGATCTGCACGCGCGGGGCGCGGTTTCTTTCGATGACCTTGGCTTTGCTCTCTGCTGGCATGCTCGTTACCTTTCATCCTTCTGGGCCGGCTTCTTGGGATCGGCGACACCGGCAAGCAGCCGGAATTCCTTCAGCCCCGACGGGGCGAGATCTTCCATCAGTTCCACAAAATCCATGTGCACCATCCTGCGCACGCGCCGGGCGAGATGCGGGATAGGGCTGGACGGTTCGGTGCGGTCATAGAAGGCGACCACGAGATCGAGGCATTGGACGACCTCGTCGCGCGAGGTGATCCGGTCAGGCAGGCCGGCGCCGGGTTCCACAGAGCTTGCCACACTTGCCATCGTCTCGGCTCCATGTCCGTTTTGGGTGGGCGTCGATGCTGGTTGAGCCGGCTGCGGGGCAGGCTTTGCCGCGCCGTTGGCCGTGGCGGCGGCGCTGGAATTCCGCTCCAGCGTCGTCAGCAAGCGCTGCAGGAACTTCTTCAAATCGGGAACCGCCGCACCGTTGCCGTCGATACGGGCATTGAGCGCGGTATCCACCGCCTCCAGCGCATCAATCGCGGCGCGCGCATCGGCCAAAAGTGTCGTGACAGCGTCGGCGCCCTGATCGATCTGCGCCGCGCATCCCGTGCGCACCCGGTTCAGCAGCTGGTTGTGGGCGGCCGTCAGCGCCGCCTTTTCGGCGGTTCCCAGGCCGGAGGCAGCTTCCTGGAGCATGATGCGCTCGTCGAGCGCTGCCTGCTCCAGGTCCCGCCCGCTGATCGGCCCGATGGCGCGCGGCGAGAAGAAAACGGTCTGCCTGAGGTTCGCCAGCAGGCCTTCCTGGCCGTTCTGGAGGTCAAGCAGCGCATTGATACGCCGCAGCGCCGCGTCGCGGGGCGTGGCACTCGTGCGCAAAGCCGGATGCATGGTGTCCCAATACTGGTCGAAAGTCCTTGCGATCAGGGTCAGCCCCTGGGTAAGGCCGGCGAGCTTCTCTTCATTGGCCAGCGCGCGCGCGACGATGACCAGAAGGCGCAAATCCCGGCCGCGCGACCGCAATTCTTCCGATTTTTCGAGGACGGCCGCCCAGTCGACCGAGCTGGTTGACTGCGAAGCCTTGTTGCCACCGTCGTGCACGACCTTGAGCTGGGCTTCCGTGAGCCGCTCCAGCTCATGAAAAGCCGGGTCGTTGCGTAAATCCTCTCCCGACGGGTTCGCACCGTCCAGAGGCTTCAGCCAGAGTGCGAGATCAATCACACCTACCCCCAGCAAGGGCCCTGTGACCCAAGTGACGCAACGTTATCATCGGTGCCATGCCACGACAATTGAGCACTTCTTCAAAAACTAACAGAAGCTGAATGCTCCCATAGTCTTTCAACCAAACCCATAGCGCGATTGGCGGGCCGCGTCTGTGAAATGGCTCGCGTGGTTCGGACCGCAATCCGGGTTTCTTGCAGGAGTTTGCAGGGCTTGTGTAACCACGAGGTGCCGCCCGAACCGGGCCGGAAGGCCTTGTTCGGCACACGGCTTTGTCAAGCAGCCGCTTCTATGGCAGGGTAGGGGCAGCAGATTTCGGGGGCAGGTTCAAATGGAACAGCGCCGATCGTCGCAGAGTTTCAAGCGCAAGGAACTCGTTGCAAAGCTCAATCCCACGGGGATGCGCGCCTTCAAGGCCGCCGCGGACACGGCCAAGCTGCGCGGCAACCCCTATGTCGAGCTCGTCCATTTCGTCCAGCAACTGGTGCTGTCCGAGCGCTCGGACGTGCAGATGATCGTCGCCGACGCCGGGCTGGATGCCAGCCGGCTGACGGCCGATATGACCCGCGCCATCGACAAGCTGCCCTACGGCGCGACCTCGGTGGAGGAATTCTCCGATCACATCTTTCACGCCATACAGGAAGGCTGGAGCCTGGCCACGCTGGAATTCGGTGTCGAGGAGGTGCGCAGCGCGCACATTCTTCTCGCCTGCCTGAAGACACCTGCGCTGGAAGGGCTGGTTTCGAAAATCAGCACCGAATTCGACAAGATCGACGCGGACGGGGTCATTGCCCGCTTCGCCGACGTCACCGAGGGCTCGCTCGAAGCCGGCTCCCCTCCGGCCGCTGCTGCGGCCGAAACACCGATGAAACGCGGCCCGGGCGGGGATTCGGCACTCGCCAAATATGCCACCGACCTGACCCAGCGTGCCCGCGACGGCAAGATCGATCCGGTCGTCGGCCGCGATCCTGAAATCCGCCAGATTGTCGATATCCTGATGCGGCGCCGGCAAAACAACCCGATCTTGACCGGCGAGGCGGGTGTCGGCAAGACGGCGGTCGTCGAGGGCTTTGCCTTGCGCATCGCCCAGGGCGACGTGCCGCCGACGCTTCAGAATGTCAGCGTACGCATGCTCGATGTCGGGCTGATGCAGGCCGGCGCCAGTGTCAAGGGCGAGTTCGAAAAGCGGCTGAAGGCCGTCATCGACGAGGTCCAGGCGTCGGAGACGCCGATCATCCTCTTCATCGACGAGGCGCACACGCTGATCGGCGCCGGCGGCGCGGCGGGAACCGGCGATGCGGCCAATCTCCTCAAGCCCGCGCTCGCGCGCGGCGAGCTTCGCACCATCGCCGCCACGACCTGGGCCGAGTACAAGCAACATATCGAGAAGGATCCGGCGCTGACCCGTCGGTTCCAGGTGGTCAAGATCGACGAGCCTTCCGAAACGGTGGCCGTGCTGATGTTACGCGGTGTCGCCGGTGTTCTTGAGCAGCACCACAAGGTGCAGATCCTTGACGAGGCGATAGAGGCCGCCGTTTCGCTCTCGCACCGCTACATTCCGGCCAGGCAACTGCCGGACAAGGCGGTCAGCCTCCTCGACACCGCGTGCGCCCGCGTCGCCGTCTCGCAGCACGCCACGCCGGCCGAGGTCGAGGACATTCTGCGCCGGCGCCAGGCGCTCGAGGTCGAGGAAGGCATCATTGGCCGCGAGGCGGCGATCGGCATCGAAGTGGCCGACAGACAGGCTCGCGTGGAGGCCGGGTTGGCGGAAACCGAGACCGCGCTTGCGGCAGCGCAGGCGCGCTGGGATCGGGAAAAGGCGCTGGTCGCCGAGATTCTCGACCTGCGCGCCAAACTCCGTGGCGAGGGCATGCCGCTTGACGCGGTGGAGGACGGGGAAGCTGCTGCGGGCGAGGCTGCCGCCGTGCCTGCTGCCGAGGTGCATGAAGGGAAGGCAGCCGAGGCCAAAACGCCGGAACCCGAGACGGCTGAACCCAAGGGCTCGAAGACCAAGTCCGGGAAAGCAAAGGCGGCAAAGACGGAGGCCGTCGCCGCGCACGAGCCTGTCGCTGCGCCGGATTCCGCCGCCGATCTGGCGCGACTGCGCGAATTGATGGCGGAACTTGCCGAGGCGCAAGGCGAGACCCCGCTGATCCTGCCGTCGGTCGATCGCAATGCCGTGGCCGCCGTTGTCCAGGACTGGACCGGCATCCCGACGGGACGGATGCTGTCCAGCCAGACCGAGAAGGCGCTCAAACTGGCCGCCACCTTGTCCGAGCGTGTCGTCGGTCAAGACCATGCGATGGAGATGATCGCGAGACGTGTGCAGACCAGCCGCGCCGGCCTCGGCGCGCCGGAGAAGCCGGTCGGCGTGTTCCTGCTTTGCGGCCCCTCGGGCGTGGGCAAGACCGAGACGGCCCTGGCGCTTGCCGAAACGCTCTATGGCGGCGAGCAGAACCTGATTTCGATCAACATGTCCGAATTCCAGGAGGCGCACACGGTCTCGACGCTGAAGGGCGCGCCACCCGGCTACGTCGGCTATGGCAAGGGCGGCATCCTGACCGAGGCCGTGCGGCGCAAGCCCTATTCGGTCATCCTGCTCGACGAGGTCGAGAAGGCGCATCCGGACGTGCACGAGATCTTCTTCCAGGTCTTCGACAAGGGCATGATGGATGACAGCGAAGGCCGCCGGATCGACTTCAAGAACACGCTGATCCTGCTCACCTCGAATGTCGGCTCCGAAGTTATCATGGACCGAACGAAGAACGGCGCCTTGCGCACCGGCATGGACGACCTGGACACCGCCTTGCGCGCTCCGCTGCTGAAAGTGTTTCCGGCCGCTTTCCTCGGCCGCGTGGTGACAATCCCTTACTATCCGCTCTCGGACGCGATGATCGAGGCGATCACCAGGCACCAGTTCGGCAAGATCGCGCGGCGCCTCAAGGCAACCAACGATGCCGAGCTGGTGATCGGCGACGGTGTCATGGACATGGTCAAGGCGCGCTGCACCGAGATCGAATCCGGCGGACGCATGATCGACGCCATCCTCACCAACACGCTGTTGCCCGAACTCAGCCGCGGCGTGCTCAATCGCTCGCTGGAGGGCAAGAAGATGACGAAAGTCACCGTCGGTGCCTCGTCGGAAGGATTTACCTACTCTTTCGAATAGAGCTCGTTGGGGCCGTTCGTGTCTTCGCAATGATCAAAACGCATTCCTGTGACTGGTTAGGCCAATCTTCAGCGTACAGGCACTGGTAAAAGGCACTGCGGGACGATACGGAACGATACGGGAAAATGTCTGATTTTGGTCCACGAAAAACTCAATGAAATCAAGGACTTTAAGGCACTTTCCGGGCCACCATGACCATTGATTTTGCAACGAATAAATGCTCTGGTTCCATCGATGATGGTAATTTTCGAGACGGCTGGGGCGCGCCGTCGAACGCCATAAAGTGCAAAAAATCGCCGATTGGTCTCGATAGTTGGTGAAACCTCAAAACATTTTTTGCTGCGATTTTCCCTTTGAAATCAAATGCGTAACTTTTTGACGGTTTTGATGTCGGAGTTTGCGTGGCGTTGAAAGACATTTGGCAGTGACTTCAATGAGTTATATGCCGATTGGATAATCGAGTGGGAATAATTCAGGCCTGCTCGATCGTCGCCGAGAATACGTCAAAGAGTTTGGCGAATTCGGGGAATGGCTAGCGATCAGCACCGTCGGCAGAAGCGTCGTTGCCCGATACTGGCCCATACGGCGTGTATGCAGCCGCGCAGCAATTTGTTCCAAAGGCTGACCCGGCCGGAGTCTCGCCCGCGCATCATTGGCCGAGAATAAAATCGGCGCAGCGGTCGCCGATCATGATCGCCGGCGCGTTGGTGTTGCCGCTGGTCAGCCTCGGCATGATAGAAGCATCCGCGACACGCAGGCGCGGCACGCCACGCACGCGAAGCTGCGGATCAACCACCGCCTGGCCATCTGTTCCCATTCGGCAGGTGCCGCAAGGATGGTAGACCGTCTTGGCGTGGCTGATGATGTGGTCGACGATTGCCGCGTCGCCGAGATCATCGGCATTGCCGGGCGCGAGCTCTTCGGCAACGACCTCACGCAGCGCCGGCTGGCGCAGGATGGTCCGCGCAACCTTCATGCCGGCAAGCAGCAGAGCGAGATCGTCGGCATGCGAGAGGAAGCCGGTGGTGAAGCGGATCGGATCGCTTGCATTGCGCGAGCGCAACTGCACCGAGCCGCGCGATTTCGGCCTCAGCACACAAGGGTTCAACTCCATGCCGTGACGCTCGATCGAGCCGTGTTCTGCGCTTTCGATCATCACCGGCAGGACGTGGAACTGGATATCGGGCCGGCCGTCGCCATCAGTGTCGAAGAAGCCCCCGCTCTCGACGACGTTGGAGGTGAGCAGGCCGGTGCGGAACATCAGGTACTGCAGGCCGTGGCGCAGCGCCTTTAGGCCACCGTCCTGCCCGAGCAGCGAGATCGGCTGGCGCGTCAGCGCATAGACGGGAGCGGCGACGTGGTCCTGCAGGTCGCAACCGACCGCGGGCATGTCGCGGATGACGGGAATGCCAAGCCCGGCCAGGTGTTCGGCCGGCCCCAGGCCTGACAGCATCATCAGCTTGGGCGTCGCCAGTGCACCGGCGGCGAGGATCACTTCTGCCTTTGCCGTCGCCGCGTGGTTGTGCCCGTCCGAGGAGGTGTAGGCCAGGCCGCTTGCCGCGCCGTTTTCCAAGGTGACGCCGGTGACCAGTGCATCGGTGACCACGGTGAGGTTGGCGTTGCCGGCCAGCGGCCGCAGGAACACCTTTGCCGCCGACTGCCGTTCGCCATTGGCGGTCGTCGTCTGGTAGAAGCCGACGCCTTCCTGCGCGACGCCGTTGAAGTCGTCATTGTAACGGTAGCCTGCCTGCTGCGCGGCTTGCACAAAGGCCAATGACAGTGGATGGCGGTGGCGCGGGTCGGAGACCGGCAATGGTCCCTTGGTGCCGTGGCGCTCGCCGGCAAGGCGCTCATTGCGCTCCAGCCGCCGGAACACCGGCAGCACCTCGTCCCAGCCCCAGCCGTCGCAGCCAAGGTCGCGCCAGCCATCATAATCCTGCGGCTGGCCTCTGATGTAGAGCATGGCGTTAATCGACGAGCCGCCGCCCAGCGTGCGTCCTTGCGGGATCGGCAATCGGCGTCCACCGACGCTGGGTTCAGGCTCGGATTCGTAGATCCAACTGCGCGCCGTGCCGATCACCTTGGCGAAGGTGGCGGGCATGTCGATGAGGCGTGTGTTGTCGGCCGGGCCGGCCTCGACCACCAGCACGCGCTTGCCCGCATTGACCAGCCGGTTGGCCAGCGTGCAGCCGGCCGAACCGGCGCCGGCGATGATATAGTCGTACGCATCACTCATGTCAGGCGTAGCGCATGATGACGGTCTTGGTCTCGAGATAGCCGTCGATCGCGGCGCGGCCATGCTCGCGGCCGATGCCGGACTGCTTGAAGCCGCCGAAGGGTGCCGCAGGGTCGAGCGTGTTGTGCGAATTGACCCACACCGTGCCGGCCTTGAGGCCGTGGATGGCGGTCATTGCCTTGCCCATGTCGCGGGTCCAGATCGAGGCCGACAGGCCGTAGCGCGTGTCGTTGGCGATACGGATCGCCTCGTCGAGATCGGCGACCGGCATCGCCGCTACCACCGGCCCGAACACCTCCTCGCGCACGATCTCCATGTCGGGCCGGACATTGTGCAGGATGGTCGGCGCCACATAGTGACCCCTGGCCGGCACCGCCCGCGCGCCGCTGATACGCTCGCCGCCGGCGGCGAGGCCACGCTCGACAAAGCCCTCGACGCTTTTTCGATGCTTGGCCGAGACAAGCGGGTTGATCTCAGCCCCAGCGTCTCGGCCGGCCCCCAGCGTCATGCTGTCGGCGATCTCGGCCAGCCGCGACAGCGTGCGGTCGTACATGGATTTTTCGATGAGCAGCCGCGAGGCCGCGGTGCAGACCTGGCCCTGGTTGAAGAACATGCCGAGGCCGGCAACCAGCGGCTCGATGCCTTCCTCCATGTCGGCGAGCAGGATCATCGGCGATTTCGAGCCCAGCTCCAGCGTGAAGCGGGCGACGCGGTCGACCGCGGCGTGGCCGACGCGTTTGCCCACCTCAGTCGAGCCGGTGAAGGTCAGCTTGTCGATGCCGGGATGGCGGATCAGCGCTTCGCCGGTGATCGCGCCGCTGCCAGTGACGATGTTGACGACGCCGGGTGGGAAGCCGACCACTTCGATCAGTTCGGCGAGCCTCAGCAGGCCGAGCGGGGTTTCCTGCGGCGGCTTCAGCACCACGGTGCAGCCGCAGGCCAGCGCCGGCGCGATCTTCCACATGCCGATCAGCAGCGGGAAATTCCACGGCACGATGGCGCCGACGACGCCGACCGGTTCCATCACCGTCATCGCCTGGTGCCTGGCGCCGGGCGGCACGGGAATGGAGACCTGGAAGGTCGAGCCCTCGATCTTGGTCGCCCAGCCGGCATAGTAGCGCAGCCAGTCGACGGTGCCGCCGGCGCTCAGCATGCGGGCGACGCCGAGCGATTTGCCGTTCTCGATGCTTTCGATTTCAGCGAGAAGATCGGCGTCGGCCTCGACTGCATCGGCGAGCTTCAGCATCAGCTTCTGGCGGTCGACCGGCCGCATCGAGGCCCAGGGCCCTTCAAGCGCGGCACGTGCCGCGCGCACCGCCTGGTCAACAAGCTCGGGGCCGCTTTCGGGGACGCGGGCGACGATCTCGCCGGAGGCGGAGTCATCGACAGCGAGGCCTTCGCCGGAAAGCCCGTCGACGAAACGGCCATCGATGAAGGGCCGATGCGAACGCGCCAGGAAAGCGGCAGCGGCGGCGCTGATCGGCGGCACAATTCTCTCGTTCACGCCATCCTCCTCGATTGCTGATGAAAAGTTGTGCCGAGGGTTATGGAGCCTATCGACCAGCTTCAAGCCGAAGCGGCACGAGTGCGCTCTCAGTCAAAACAAAGTTCCCGCTCGGACAAGACGCTTCGCGATCGGTTGGCCAAGATCAAGGTCGCATCACGCCGCGCGTTTTGCGCGAGCCTGCCAGGTGTCAAAGAGGTGTCGGCCATTGAGCGCATTGCTGGGCAATCCGATGGTCACCACGGCGGCACTGCCCTTTGTGCTCGGCGCGGTGATGGCGCTGCTGGCGCGGCTTGCCCTGCCGCCGTCCTCGCCCGTGCTTTCGCTGGTGGCGGCCGCCCTGCTGCTGTTCTTCTACTGGGACACGCTTGGCCCGCCGGTGGTGCCGCCGGTCGCCGCCAGCCAGAAGCTGATCTATCTCGGCTTTGCCGGGATTGTCGCGGGCTTGTTGCCCGAGCGCCTGCTCGGCGCTGACGTCGCGGGCAATCTTGTCGCCGCCGCCCTTGCGGCCGCGCTGCTGTGGCTCGGCTGGCGCCGTATCGCCGGCGGTGCACTCGACCTGCAGATGATGGCGGCCCTTATCGCCAGCCTGCTGGCAATCGCCGGCGCAGCGCTGCTGTTGTCGTTGCGCACTTCGTCGTCGCCTCCGGCCGAGGAGCCGTTCCTGATGCCGGCGGCGATGCTCGCGATGTGCGCGGCCGGCGCCATCATCTCTGTGCTCGGCGCCTCGATTGTCACCGGGCAATTGCTGGGATCGCTCGCCGCGCTCGGCGGCGGCTGGTGTCTCGTCCAGTATATCGCCGTGATGCGTGGCGGGTCGGCCACTGCCTGGAGCAAGGGCACCGAGGTGATCCTCGTCTTTGCCGCCACCACGGTGCTGATCCAGGTGGCGTTGCTGGCGCCGAAGGCGAACCCGGTCGCGCTCATGCTTTCGCCCTTGCCGCTCGCCGTGGCTGTGCTCGTGCCCGGCCCGCTGCGGGGCTTTGTTCCCGACGCCCGGCCGTTGCGGCCGCTGGTTGCCGGTCTGCTGATCGCCATCCCGGCGATACTGGCGATCCTGACGGCGCTCCTGTTTGCGCCGCATGGAGCCGCGCTTGGCTTTTCCTGAGCCAGGGAATGACAACCAAGAATGGGGAGACTGATGTGACAATGAGAAAACTGACGGCCGCACTTGCCTTAGCCTCGATGTGCGCCTTCGCATCGGCTGCTTATGCCGAGAATTACGAGATCGACGGCCAGCACGCCTGGGTCACCTTCACCATCAAGCATGGCATCTATGGCACCGCGCATGGCCAGTTCGACGCGGTGAAGGGGGCCATCGTGATGGACAAGGCCGATCCGTCGAAGAGCAGCGTCAAGGCCGAGCTCGATGTCAGCTCGGTGGACACCGCCTATGACCAGCGCGACAGCGATCTGAAAGGCCCTGACTTCTTCAACGCCGCCGAATTCCCGGCGATCTCGTTTGAAAGCACCAAGGTCGAGAAGGTCAGCGACAAGACCGGCAAGGTCACCGGCAACCTCACCATCAGCGGTGTGTCCAAGGAGATCACGCTCGACGTGACGCTGGTCAACGAAGCGCCGGCGCCCTGGGATGCGACGCTGACCAAGGCGGCGTTCACCGCCACCGGCAAGGTCAGCACCGCCGACTTCCCGATGGCCAAGGCCGCCGCCGGCTTCGGCCTCGGCCCGGATGTCGACATCGTCATCGATCTCGAGGCAGTCAAGAAATAGGCCGACCTCTTTGCCTTGACGCAATTCCGGACGGAAAACCGCTTCACACTTTTCCTGGAATTGCTCTTGCGGGGGTGTGGCGGGCGCCGCGCGATCGAAAGGTCGCGCGGCACTCCGCCAGGAAGGCGCGAAGTGCGCGCTCAGTCAAAACAAAGTTCCCGCTCGGACAAGACGAGAAATCGGGGATGCCGCACTATCCCCAGCGAAGATCGGCGCTCAGCCGGCGCGCTCAGCAATCGGGATGGAACCATGCGATTTTCGGGAAAGACGGCCTTCATCACCGGCGGCGGCACCGGCATCGGTGCGGCGGTCGCCAGGCGCATGGCGGCGGACGGCGCCAGAGTGGTGCTGATGGGCCGGCGGCGCGAGCCGCTGGAAGCCGTGACCAAAGACATTGGCGGGCTGGTGGTGCAGGGCGATGCAGCCGATCCGCAAGCGGTGCGCGCCGCACTCGCCGAGGTCCACGACAAGATCGGACCGGTCGATATCCTTGTCGCCAATGCCGGCGGCCATGGCGTCGGCCCGACCATTTCGATGAGCGACGAGACCTGGAGCCTGGCGATGCGGACCAATCTCGACACCGCCTTCGTCTGCGCCCGCGAATGCCTGCCGGATCTCATTGCGCAAAAGGGCAATATCGTCGTTGTCGCCTCGATCGCCGGCCTGTTCGCTGGGCCAGACGCGGCCGGTTATGTCACCATGAAACATGCTTGCATCGGCTTCGGCAAATCGCTGGCGCGCGACTATGGCCGCAAGGGCGTGCGCACCAACATCATCTGCCCGGGCTGGGTGTCGACCGACATGGCCGACGAGCAGATGGAGGTGATCGTCGAGAAGCACGGGCTTGGCTCGATCGAGGAGGCCTACCGGCTGGTCACCAAGGACGTACCGCTTGGCCGGCCGGCGGCACCGGAAGAAGTGTCCAACGTCATCTGCTTCGTCGCCTCGAGCGAGGCGGCGATGATGAACGGATCGATCCTGACGGTCGATGGCGGCGCCACCGTTGTCGACCTGCCGACGTTGGCTTTCGTGGATTGATTGGGGCCTTTGTCGATTGATGTGGAGAGTGCGATGACCGACCAGAACAGACCGGCGGATTGGAAGCATTTTGACGATTTCGCCGCCGGCATCGCCACCAACCGGCTGGCGACAACGGATGCGCTGCGCGGCCAGACCTTCAAGGTCACGCTCGACACCGGCCGCACCATCGACCTCGCCTTCACATCGCTCGACACGGTGGCGTGGAGCGAAGGCAGCGAGGCGGGCGCCGACTGGTACGAGGCGCTGGAAGTCGCCTCCAACGTGTTCTTCATCAACATGATCTTCTCGGCTCGGCCAACGGAAGACGAGGCCTTCATCGTCAACACCAGCACGCGCCGCGTGCTGTCGGTGCGCGAACGGGTGCGTGAAGCCGGCGAGGCGCCCGGCGAGCCGCGCGTGGCGCAGACCTGGTCGGCCGGCGTGCTTGGCGATCCCAGCGTGGCGCCTGGCGGCATCGCGCCGGCACCGACCCGCGACCTGATCGGGCTTACCGCGCACTACACATACAGCCCCAATCACGTCTACGAGCACATCTATCTCTCTTCCGAGCGCTATGCCTGGCAGAACCTCGTCGGCATCCAGCGCGGCCATGGCGATGTCGACCTGGCGACGACCTGGAAGTTCGCCGAGAACCAATATGTGTTCGGCTTCCGCGAGTTCATCATCCCGGTCGCTTCGCTGTTCTTCTACAATTGGGACGTCATGCGCTCGACGGGGAAATTCCTCGGCGTGACCAGCCAGGGCAAGATCGAGAACAAGCCGGCCGGCGCCCGTATCGAGAAGAAATCGAGAACCGCCTACGACAAGGACAAGGCGCCGGTCTGACCGAGTGGGGGGAATGCCATGAATAAGAATTACGAAGCGATCAAGGCGCACTATGCCGGCTCCGACGCCAAGGATTTGGCGGCGATGATGGCGCCGGTCACCAGCCGCACCGCCTGGACCGAGATGGCCGGCTTTCCCTATGCCGGCACCTATGTCGGCCCCGACGCCATCATCGAAGGCGTCTTCAAGCGCATCGGCGAGGAGTGGGACGGCTACGCCCTGAAGCTCGAAAAGCTCGTCGATGGCGGCACCACCATCGTCGGCATCGGTACCTATTCGGGTGTCCACAAAAAGACCGGCAAGCCGATGTCGGCGCGCGTCGTCCATGTCTGGGAGATGGAGGACGGCAAGGCGCTCAGTTTCGAGCAGTTCACCGACACCAGCCTGGTCGCGGCAGCGACGGTCTGAGGGCATGCGGCCGGGCACGACCGTGTCCGCCCGATCGAAAAACCTGGGAGGATGAAATGGGAAACAGTCTGAAGGCTATGCTGGCGGGCCTGGCCCTGACAAGCGCGATTGCGCTTGGCGACACCAGCCTGGCGAATGCCGGCGACACCGAGATCGTCATCGGCGCGCCGATCTCCTTGACCGGGCCGCTGGCCGGTGACGGCAAGGAACAGAAATGGGCCTATGAGCAAGCGGTGGCCGACATCAACAAGGCCGGCGGCATCATGGTGAAGTCGGCCGGCAAGAAGCTGCCGGTGCGCCTCGTCGTCGCCGACGACGAAAGCTCGGAAGGCAAGGTGGCGTCGGCGCTGGAAAACCTGATCAAGGTGCAGAAGGTCGATGCGCTGCTGTCGACCCATTCGGGGCCGATGAACATTGCCGGCGCCATCGTCGCCGAGAAGTATAAAAAATTCTACATGATCACGACGGCCTTTCCGTTCGAATGGCAGCCGCTGAAGCTGAAATACTCCGCCTTGTTCTTCTTCCATCCGGGGCCGGGCGCCGAAGTACCGTTCGAGATCTGGGACAAGCTGCCGGCCAATGAGAAGCCGAAGAACCCGGCGCTGGTCTCCGAGGATTCGCCCGACGGCAAGGGCTTTGGCGGCGCCTTCGAGGCGGCGGCCAAGAAATACGGCTACACCTTTGCCGTCGACGATCCCTGGGCGATCGGCGCCACCGACTATTCGGCGCTGATCACCAAGCTCAAGGCCGCCAATGTCGATGCCATGCTGGTGTTCGGCTCGCCGGCCGATACGGTGACGCTGCTACGCCAGATGAAGGAGCTCGGCTTCTCCGTGCCTTACCTGCATGGCTGGAAAGGCACCTGGACGGGCGAGTTCCACGAAGCACTCGGGGCGGATTCCGACTACATCCTGACCGACGGCTTCTGGTCGTCGAGCTATCCCTACCACGGCGCCAAGGAGCTCGGCGACCGCTATGAGGCCGAGTTCAAGAAGGACTCCGTCACCGTCGGCGCCTTCTACGCCAATGCGCAGGTGCTGGCGCAGGCGATCGAGAAGGCGGGCTCGACCGATGCCGGCGCGATCCACGACGCGATCTTCGGCCAGGAGTTCAAGGACACGGTGGTCGGCGATCTCAAATTCGACCAGACCGGCTTTGCGCTGATCCCCAGCGTCGCCACGCAATGGTGGCAAGGCAAGCATCAGCTGATCTTCCCGGACGGCAACTGGACCTACAAGCCGGCGCCGGCCTGGGACAAGCGCTGAGCGATTGAAAACGGCGGCAGCGGAGGCGGGCGTCTGATTTGCGAAGCCAGGCGCCCGCCGCGATATCAAGCATCTGACAACTGGAGAAACGGAGACACGATGCAGCCTGACGAAACCCTGCTTCGCCTCGAGGCGGTCCAGAAGCGGTTCGGCGGGCTTGTCGTGCTCAACAACATCGACATCGCCGTCGGCGCTAACGAACTGATCGGGCTGATCGGTCCCAATGGCGCCGGCAAGTCGACGCTGTTCAACCTGATCACCGCGCTCTACACGCCGACGCAAGGGCGTATCCGCTTCCGTGGCCAGGACATCACCGGCACGGCACCGCACCGCATCTGCAGGCTGGGCATTGCGCGCACCTTCCAGCTGGTGCGCACGTTCCTCACCATGACCGCCTTCGAGAACATCATGGTCGGTGCGGTCTATGGCGCGGGCGGGCGTGTGAAGCACGCGACGGCCGCCGCAGAGGAAGCACTCGAACTGGTGGGGCTGACCGCAAAACGCGATGTCCGCACCGCGCATATGACGCTGTCCGACCGGCGCCTGCTGGAAATCGCGCGGGCCGTCGCCTCCAGCCCGGCGCTGCTACTGCTCGACGAGCCGATGGCGGGGCTGAACCCGACCGAGATCCAGCGCATGGTCGATGTCATCCGCCGTGTGCGCAGCGAGCGGGGCGTCTCGATCCTGTGGGTGGAGCACAAGGTCGACGCCATCATGAAAGTCTGTAGCCGGGTGATCGTGCTCGACCACGGCGAGAAGATCGCCGACGGCACTCCACGCGAAATCGTCGCCAACCGCAAAGTGATCGAGGCCTATCTTGGCGAACCGGCTGCTTGACGTGAAAAACCTGGAAGTCGCCTATGGCGACGTCGGCGCTCTGTGGGGCGTGTCGATCCATGTCGACCCCGGCACGATCGTGGCAATCGTCGGCGCCAATGGCGCCGGCAAGACGACGCTTTTGAAGACCGTCTCCGGCCTGCTGAAGCCGAAGCGCGGCGAGGTCTTTCTCGCGGGCGTGCCGTTGGCCGGCAAGGCTCCGGAGGAGATCGCCGGCATGGGCATCGCGCATGTGCCGGAGGGGCGCGGCCTGTTCCGGCAGATGACGGTGCTGGAGAATCTCGAGCTCGGCGCCTTCCAGCCCAAGGTGCGCAAGCACTTCAAACAGTCGCTGGAAAAGGCCTACACGCTGTTTCCGCGGCTGAAGGAGCGGGCAGGGCAGAAGGCCGGCTCGCTCTCCGGCGGCGAGCAGCAGATGCTGGCGATCGCGCGCGCCACCATGTCGGATCCGTCGCTGCTCATCCTCGACGAGCCGTCGCTGGGCCTCAGCCCCATTGTGGTGCAGCAGATGTTCGCGCTGATCGAGACGCTGCACAAACAGGGCGTCACCATCCTCCTGGTTGAGCAGAACATCCATCAGGCGCTGAAGGTGGCCGACTATGGCTTCGTGCTGAAGACGGGCGAACTCGCCATGCAAGGCACCGGCGCCGAACTCATCGCTGACCCCGAAATCCAGAAGGCCTATATGGGCGTGTTGGAGGTGCAATGATGGCCAACCTCCCGCCTCCCGAAATCTTGCTGCAGCTGTCGCTCAACGGCGCGCTGGGCGGCGCAATGTACGGCGTCGCCGCCGTGGGCTTGAGCCTCATCTTCGGCACCATGCGGCTGATCTTCCTGGCGCAGGGCGCCATGATCATCCTCGCCGCCTATTTCGTGCGGGCGCTGTTCTATGGGCTCGGCATCGACCCGTTCCTGTCGCTGCTGATCGTCGTGCCAGTCGGGCTCGGCGTCGGCTGGGTGGTCTATCAGGGCCTGTTCCGCCGCGCGGCAGCCGAAGAGGACCGCAACATCTCGCTCTTGATCGCGGTCGGCCTGATGTTCCTGATCCAGAACCTGATGACGGTGGTGTGGGGCGGCAACACCGCTGCGGTCGTCACCTCCTACACGGCGAGCGGCATAGAGATATTGGGCGTGCGCACCTCCTTCACGCGCTCGATGGGCTTTCTCATCGCGCTTGCCGGCACCGGGCTGGTGGTGCTGTTCCTGCGCAAGACGATTGTCGGCAAGGCGGTGCGCGCTGCCTCCGAGGACATGGAAGCGGCGACGCTGATGGGCATCAGTCCGCACCGCGTCAACGCCATCGCCTTCGCTATCGGCATTGCGCTGGCAGGCGCGGCCGGTGTGGCGGTGGCGACCACCTTCCCGTTCAACCCGTTCGCCGGTTTCATCTTCAGCCTCAAGGCGCTGGTGGCGCTGGCGCTGGGTGGCATAGGCAATGTAGCAGGCGCGCTGGCCGGCGGCATCATCCTTGGCCTGATCGAGGCCTATGTGCAGTATTTCATCAGCGGTGGCTGGACCAACGCCATCGCCTACGGGGTGTTCCTGGCGGTGCTGATGTTCAAGCCGGAAGGCCTGTTCAGCCGGCCCTACAAGAAGGCTTGAGCGCCATGTTGAAGCAAGCCTTGCCGAAACAAGCCCGGAACAAGCAAGCCAAGATGGGGATCGCCATTGCCGTCGTCGCGGCGCTCGCCCTGTTGCCGCTGCTGCCCGGCGCGATCGACGCTTACGCCTTCTCCTTCCTGTTCTTCGTCTTCATCTACGCCATCATGGCGCAAGGCTGGAACCTGGTCGCCGGTTTTGGCGGCCAGATCAGCCTGGGCAACCATGCCTTCTTCGGGCTTGGCGCCTACGCCACCGCCATCCTGTGGAGCGGCAACTATCTCTGGGCTTCGCTCTATGACGCCTATCCGCGCATCTACTATTTCGACCCGGTGACGATGGTGTTGGGCGGCTTGGTCGCGGCGGTGGCCGCCATCATCATCGGCCTGCCGCTGCTGTCAAAATTGCGCGGCGACTATTTCGCGCTGGGTACGCTCGGCTTCGGCGAGATCGTCAAGGTGATGTTCATCAATGGAGGCGACTTCACCGGCGGCGCCTTCGGCGTCGTCGCGCCCGCTGGCACGTTCGACACGCTGTTGCCGCACTATCTGGTCGGGCTCGGCCTGATGGTGGGCACGGCACTCGCCATCCACTTGCTGATGCGCTCGCGCTACGGCCTGGCGCTGATCGCCGTGCGCGACGACGAGATGGCGGCGTCGGCCAACGGCATCGATGTGCTCAGGGTCAAGGTCGCCGCCTTCGCCGGCAGCGCCTTCATCGCCGGCATCGCCGGCAGCCTCTACACCTATTACATCTTCCATGTCGGCCCGGACTCCGTCTTCGACCTCGACTGGATGCTGTTGCCGCTGATGATGACCGTGGTCGGCGGCACCGGCACGCTGCTCGGCCCGATCCTCGGCGCCTTCGTCATGTATGCGGTGTTCGACCTCGCGCGCATTGTCGTGCCCGACTACCATCCGGTCATCTCGGGCCTGACCATTATCCTGGCGATGCTGTTCCTGCCGAAGGGGTTGATGCGGAGCTTTGCGGGCAGCGCGCGGGCGGCCTGAGGGTAGAGCACTATGCGACGCGCATTGTCGGGCCTAAAAGCTGCCAGTCTGGACTGAAAGAACTCAAAAACCGACTGATGGTGCGTGATGGGTCATGCCTCGTATTGGCGCAAACAGGGTGAGGTCTCCGCAAACCTTGCGGCTCGCCGCCCATCCCTAATGCACAACCATGCCCACCCTCTCCCTCAACTCTCGGGGCGCCACGTCATACTTGCTCTTGAATGCACGCGAGAAATGCGCGCTGGAATTGAACCCGCACGCAAACGCGATTTCTGAGATCGATGCTGATGCGCGGGCGGGAGAGAGCAACTCCTCCTTGCTGCGCTCGAGCCGCCTATCCCAGACGAAGCGCTCCAGTGTGGCGCCTTCGCCTTCGAAGGCGCGGTGCAGGTAGCGCCGCGAGCAGCCCATGTGGCGGGCTATGTCCTCGGCCGACAGGTTCGAGCGCGCCAGGTTTGCGTCGATAAAGGCGACGATGCGTTCGCGAAGCGCTTCCAGCGGCGAGCGGCGGAATTCCGGCGCCATCGGCTTTGCCTGAATCAGTCCATTGACGAGCTGGATCAGGCTTTCCCCGACACGGCGACAGCCCGCCTCATCGAGCTTATGCGCGGTGCCGATCGCCATCTGCATCAGACCGGAAACGATATGGGTGAGGCTGTCGTCGTCCCCGGGCAATGGCACCGGCGCTGAGAGCCGCGCCAGCGTCTCGTCGCCAAAGGTGGAGCGCGGCACCTGCAGGATAAGCTGGTCGACATCCGACAGGTTCTGTAGCGAGTAGCTGCGCATCGGGTCATAGATGATTGCCGCGCGGGGGCCGAGATCGACCGCCACCTGCCGCTGCTCGAAGCGGCTGCGACCGCTGAGCTGCATCAGGATCTTGATTGCGTCCGGATCGAAGCTGCGCCAGATGGTGCGATCGCTGATGACCAGATGCGACCTGGCCTTGATCTCGGATAGCCGGCAGGAGCCGAGATGCACCGAAACCAGCTTCGGCAGCGACGGCGCCTCACCGCGCGAGAAACGCTGGGTGATCGGGCCGAACAGCATCCGCGATGCGGACAGAAAAGCCTCGCCGTCAGCGACGCTCACGTGATGGGCTGTCATAGTCTCCTCCATTTTCGCTTCGCTCCCATCTTGTCGTGGGATTGAGGCGCACTGGCGCGCCCATGCAATTGCGAAAGAAGTTAACATGCTAATCATCGCGGCCGCAACGACGTTGACTCATCGGCCCAAACGAACAGATTTGTCCGCATTGCTGCCTCCCCCTTATCAGGTACCTCAATGTCGGCCACCAGGCAGAGGTCTCCCGCCAACCTCCATTCGCCTCAGGAGAAAGGCGCGCCGATTTCCTTCCGGTCGAACTCGCGGTCGAGCTTCGAACAGGGCGCACGATCTTGGAACCGTTCGTTCGTCAGTCTGCTCGTCTAGCAGGATTCCAACGGCGAATGCCTGATCACCAGTGGACCATGCATGTCGGTGTCCTGGACGGAACTTTGCAGGCAACCGGAGGCACTGGAAAATACTGGGTCGTTGTCTGGACATCGGCAGCAGTCTTGTCGTCGAAAAGTCGGGCGATGAGGTGCAGCGCTTCGTCAAGGCCCGACGATATGCCGCCTCCGGTCAGCCGGTTGCCTGACTCGACAAAACGCGGGTGACCCCTCGCCACCTTGATTGCCTGAAAGCGGCGCAGGCAATCGACGAATGCCCAATGCGTCGTCGCCCTGTGACCGTCGAGCAGTCCGGCCCGGGCCAGCAACAGCGCACCCTCGCAGACCGAACAGACCCATTTGGCATGTTTCTCGACCTTGCGCAGGTAGGCGAGATAGGGCGATGCCGGGTCGCTCATGATCCTTGCGAGCGCATCGGGATCACCACCTGGCACCCACAATATGTCCAGCGCCGCGCCGGCAAGCATCGCGGCCGAACTGTCCGGCTGCTTGTAGAGCGGCGCGCGCTCCGGCTGCGATACGTAAGTGCCTTGCGCGGAGACAAGCTGCGCCACGAGGTTGTCGCGGTGGCGTCGAGAAAGGCGGGATTGGTTGGCGAATCTTGCGCAGGCTGGATGCGATACGCCGGCTGGGCCGGCACGAACTCGAGTTTGTCCGGTGTCTGGCCGACATTGACGGTCATGAACTCGGTGCCGGTGACGCCGCACAGCATCTGCACGGTTTCTGATGTCGTGGCCGTGGCCTTGTTGATGCTGGTGTCGGGCGCCAGGCCGAACTGTCCCGCCGGCGTCAGATAGTAATAGCGCTGTTCGCTCGGCGACTGCTGCGGCCGGCCGGAAGATGAGACGGCTCGCCGTGACGATATCGCCGGTGTTGACGGTGGCAAGGGCGAACGGCTTTCCATTGGTGGTGACAAAAGTCGAGCCGACCAGCGGATCGGTGAACTGGAAGAAGCTGCGCGCCGCATCGAGCGGGCCGAGCACGTCGAGCGTCACGTTGAAGCCGAATGGCGTCGTCGAACCGCCGGCGCCGCGAAAAACCGGATAGCTCAAGGCATTGACCAGCCCGCCATCGACCGGCGGGCTGAAATACATCATGCCGGCTTCGAACTGGACGAGGTCGGCGATGGCCAGTTCAAACGCCGTGCTGGCGGTGCCGGCGAACGGCCCGGAAAGCGCCAGGCTCGTGAATGGCGCTTGCGACTGAAACGTGACGGTGGCGCCGGCGGGCGGCGTCGCCGTCAAGAGCAGCGTGGCCGGCGGGCTGTTGGCGATCTGCAGACTGTTGGACGCGTCCTCGAACAGCACCGTCGTCGACAGTTCGAACAAATCCGGCTGGACCTGGAACGTCACGCTTTGCCGGAATGTCAGCGAGAAGGATTCCGCAACGGTTGGTGACGACGTACCTTGTCCGGTGATCGAGACCAGAACCGACGCGATGCTCAGCGGCTCGGGGAACCAGCCGATCTGCGTGCCGACATTGGCAGCGAAGGCCTTGCGGACGCCGACCTCGAAAGCGGCCCAGTCGCGTGTTGCCGACGGCACGAAGAAGGCGATGTAGCCAAGCTGGCCAGGATCGATCCAGCCCTGGGCGGTCAGATCGAAGGTCGGGTCGGTGCGCGACTGATCCTGGGGACAGGAAGACGACGCGGGCGTTGGCAGGGATCTCAGCCAGATAAAGGCCGCTCGTATCGCGTTTGAAAGCGATCATCCCCCCACCCTCCGTTTTGGCCATGGCACAGCCACCCATGTCCTGAAGCCATCCATTTGCCTGCTCGGCTAACCTATTTGTCTGTGAATTGATTCTATTGTGGCAAGACAAAAACCGAAAAGTAGAGATAACAAAATCAATGGCTTAGTACAGCCGTCTGGATGATCTGACTCCGATCGTCGTCCTGCAACATTCCCCGAACGCGGCCGGCCGCCGTTTTTCGCGCATGTGGAGGCCGATCATTTCGCCGGGCTTTGCCGCCAGCGGGGATCGTTCCCCTCAGTTCAGGTGTCATGGTCTCAGACCAAAAAGCCGATCTTCACGATCCGCCATGGCGTCCAGATGCTGATCGCGGTCGACGGTGTCGTGCGCGGCAAGAAGGTCGGGGCCGGGGGGCATGCGAGCCGGAAGTGACACTCGCCGGCGGCACCTATATCAACCTGTCGCCGACGGAAGCCTATGTCGGAGCGCGAACGCTCACCGGATGCGTTCTCCGTCGTCTCCGAAGAGCCGGGCCGAGGCAAGCGCGAAATGCAGGGTGATCTTGTCGCCGGCCCTTGGCTGCGAGGACCGCCGCTCCGCGATGATGGTCTCGCCGCTCGCCAGCGTGGCGTGGACGAAGGATGTGGAGCCCATCGATTCGACAAATTCTACGCTCGCCTCAAGGCCGATGCCCTCGTTCTGGTCGAGGTGCTCGGGCCTTAAGCCCAGCTGCAGTTTCCGTCCCGGCTCGAGCGTGGTCCGCACCGGGCTGTCCACCTCCCTGCCGCCAACCGCGAGACGGCCGCCCGCCTGCGCCGTCGCCTTTAGAAAGTTCATCCGGGGGGAGCCTATGAAGCCCGCGACGAACGCGTTGTCGGGATCTTGATAGAGGCTGTCGGGCGTGCCGATCTGCTCGATGCGCCCACTGCGCAAAACAACGATCCGGTCCGCCATGGTCAGCGCTTCAGTCTGGTCGTGCGTCACATAGATCATGGTGTTGCCAAGAACCCGGTGGAGCTTGGCAAGTTCCACGCGCATCTGCACCCGCAGCTCGGCGTCGAGGTTGCTGAGCGGCTCGTCGAAGAGGAACACCTTCGGGTCGCGCACGATCGCACGTCCTATAGCCACCCGCTGGCGCTGTCCTCCCGAGAGCTGGGCGGGCTTGCGTTCCAGATACTCCTCGAGCTGCAGGATCTTGGCGGCGCGTCCAACCTTGTCTTTTATCTCCGCCTTCGGGCGGTGCGCCATCCGAAGGCCGAAGCTCATATTGTCCGCTACCGTCATGTGCGGATAGAGCGCGTAAGACTGGAACACCATCGACACACCCCGGTCGGCAGGCTCCTCGTCGGTCACGTCATCGCCGCCGATGAAGATTTCGCCCTCGCTCGTCTCTTCGAGCCCGGCAATCATCCTCAGCAGCGTCGACTTTCCGCAGCCCGAAGGCCCCACGAACACGGCGAACTCACCCTCTTCGATCGACATCGAGACATCGTGGATGACTTTCGTCGATCCAAAGCTCTTGCTGACATGTTTCAGTTCCACGCGCGCCATCGACTAACCTTTCACTGCGCCCACGGCGATGCCCGAAACAATTCGCCGCTGGAACAGGATGTATAGAACGACGATCGGGGCCGCCGCGATGACGATGCCCGCCGTAAACAGGGGTATCTGGTCCGAGTACTGGCCCTTGAGGGCCGAAATCCCCACCATGAGGGTGCGGTGCTTCTGCATGACCAGAAGGGAAATCAGAATGTCGTTCCAGCAGCTGAGGGTGTTGAGGATGGCCAGCGTCACCAACGCCGGCATGCCCAGGGGCAGCATCACATGCCACCAGACCTGCAGCAGCTTCGCGCCGTCGATCCGTGCCGCCTCGATCAGCTCGCGCGGCAGCCCCGAATAGAACGCCGTCATCATGTAGACCGAGAAAGGCAGGAAAAATGCGGTGTATGACAGGATGAGTCCGATGTGCGTGTTGACGAGGTTCAGGGCAAGCATGGTGCGCATGAAGGGCACGAGAACGACTTGCACGGGGATCATCAGCGACGACAGGATTACCGCGAACAGGAAGCGCCGATAGGGAAAGCGCAGCGACGCCAGGGCAAAGCCGGCCATGGATGACACGACCATCAACAGGATGACCGCCCCGAGCGTCGCAATCACGGAATTGAGAAAGTATTCGTTGAGGTGCGCGCGGGTCCAGGCCTGGACGAAATTGTCGAGCGTGGGCTGCGTGGCCAACCCGAAGCGGTCGCGCATGTAATCGTCACGGGTCTTGAACGCGTTGTTGACCGCGAAAAAGATCGGATAGAGGCAACTGAGCGCCAGTAGCCCCATCGGGACCGCCGCAATCCTCAGCGCCAGCCTCTGTCGTTTTCCTGCGCCTGACACCATGCCCTCAGATGTTTGCGTTGCGTGACAGGATGCGAATCTGCAACCAGGCCAGGATGCTGGTCATGAAGAACAGGACCATCGAGATGGCCGCGGCATAAGCGGGCCGGTTCAGCCTGCCTTGTGCGGCCCAGATGAGATATTCGGGCACCGTCGTCGACGTTCCGGGTCCCCCGCCCGTCAGCACGTAGATCAGGCCGAACATCGAGGTCAGCAGGCCGATGGTGGTAATCACCGTCGAGAACTCGATGATCGGGCGAAGCTCCGGGATGATGACATGCCACCAGATCTGCCACATCTTGGCGCCGTCGAGACGGGCCGCCTCGACCATGTCCTTGGAAACGGTCGACAGGCCGGCAAGGAAGATCAGCACCCCCATGCCAAAGGTCGACCAGCACTGGATCGCGAGTGTCACCGGAAGGGCGGTCGCGGAGTGCCCCAGCCAGTCCACGCCCCCTATGCCCGCGAGGTTCAGCAATGCGTTGAGATTGCCGTTGAAGCTCAGCACCACGCTGAAGATCGAACCGATGATGACGCTCGAGAGAATGGCCGGAAAGAAATAGACGGAGCGAAAAAACGTGCGTCCCGGCACGCCCTGGTGGATCAGGATCGCCAGCAGCATCGGAATGGTCACAAAGATCGGGACCGAAAGCAGCACCACGACGGCGTTCGCCATGGCGGAACGGAAATTCGGATCGTCCAGCGCCCGTAGATAGTTGCCCGCGCCGATGAACTGGCCAGGGTCGGTCGACGTCGCGCTGGTCAGGGAGATGGCAAAACCCCAGAACAGCGGGAAAATGCGGAACACCAGAACAAGCAGGATTGCCGGAAGCAGGAACAGCAGTGCGACGCGCGCCTCTGCTCGGCGGCCCCGACCTCGGCGGGAACGGGTCGGCGCGGCTTGGCCCATCTGGCGTAACGAATTGGCGGTCATGCACTGGTCACTGAGCTTGGAGGTGGGGGCGCATGGTCGCGCTCCCACTCGTTCCTGAAAGGACTACTTCTGCGGCTTGGCTTCGGCCTGGACCTTGTCCAGCGCGGCCGCTGCCTGGTCCACGGAGGTTTCGCCGTTGTACAGAAGCTGGCTCTGGCGGTGCCATTCGTCGAGCTCCGCCGCCGAGGAATTCGCGTGCGTGGTCGGAACGGCCCTGGTCGCAAGCCAGCCCATGATCTGCTTGAGACCGGGGCTGTCGATACCGGAGGTATTGACTTCGGTGTTCGCCGGCACCGAACCGGTGTCGTTGACCAGGTAAGACAGGACCTCCGGCGAAGCGAGGATACGCACCGCGTCGACCGCGAGTTCGATGTTGGGGGAGTCCTTGTTGACGCCATAGCCGACGCCGCCATCAAGCGGCACGCCGGGAGCGCCTTCGTGCTGGTCTGCGGCAACGGTCGGCGAGGGCATAGGATAGACGCCGACCTTGTCGACACCCATGTTCTTTTCGAACTGCTTCCAGTGCGCGACGTTGGAGAGTAGCCCCATCACATTGGCCCCGACACCTTGCTCGAAGAGGGCGAACTCGTCCATGAACATGGTCTGCGAGTTACCGCCCTCCTGATACCAGCCGTTCTTGGCGGTATCGACCCAGGCCTGCAGGATCGCCTTGATCGGCGGATCCGACCAATGGAGTTTACCGGCCAGCCAATCGGCCTGCTGCTGCGCGGTCAACGACTGGTTCGCGGCTTCCGACAGGAAGAATTCAGCGTTGTAACCTTCCTTGTTGGCCATCATGAAGCAGGCGGGCTTGCCCTTCGCCTTGAAGGCGTCGCAGACCTTGGTCAGTTCGGCCCATGTCGTCGGCGGCTTCTCCGGATCGAGGCCGGCGGCCTTGTAGAGCGCCTTGTTGTAGTAGACGACGTGGCCCTGCAGCGTCGTCGGGATGAAGTACAGCTTGCCGTCAGGTCCAGTGAAGGCCGACTTGCCAACAAGCTTCGAGATCAGGTCCGGCAGCTTGTCGTTGAGCGGGATCAGCCCGCCGATCAAGGCCTTGGCCTGGGCGCCGCCATTGGCCCAGATGACGTCTGGGCCGGCTTTTGAAGCGAGCGCCGTACCCAGCAAGGTGTAATACTCGGCGTCCGGCTGCGACAGGAGGTTGAGAGTTGCTCCCGGGTGTGCGGCCTCGAATGCGGCCTTCGCATGATCGTAGTATGTCGCGTGGGCGGCATCGTCCACGTTGACGTCCCATACGGTGATCTCCTGCGCCAGCACGGGCGAGGCCATCATCATCGCCGCGATGGCGGTCACTATCTGCAGTTTCTGCACGTTGTTCCTCCCTTTTTGTCTACCAGGCTTTTGCTCAATCAGCGCGCGCCGCGATCTTTGAGGCCTCCACCAACCCGCGGGTTGGCGGGCGCGTCACCAAGCTGTTCGCGCGACAGGATTTCGGGGCGCGCCCAATCCCGGCGCGCGGTCTCCGACAGGACCAGCCCATGACCCGGTCGATCCGGCGCATAAATCCAGCCGTCACGAATTTCGATTGGCTGCTCAACCAGGTGATCGAAGTTCTGGAACGAGTACTCGAGCCACTCCACTTCGGGCAGCGCGCACGCCATGTGCACGCCGATCTCCAGAAACGTGTTGCCAAGCGTCACCGGAACGCCGAGTTCAGCCGCCAGCCAGCCGATCCTCATCACGTCCGTCACCTGCCCATGAACATTCAGCATGTCGGTGGCGCCGGCCTGCATCAAAAGGCGTTTGCCGGCGGCATCGAGATATTCGCCTGAATTGATCATGGTCCAGGGCGTTGCCGCCTTGAGGCTGCGAAGGCCGTCGAAGTCGTGCCGCAGAATAGGATCCTCAACCCAGAGGAGATCATAACCAAGGCTATGAATTTTATGCAGTTTTACCGACGCCTCCTTGGCCCCCCAGGCCTCGTTGGCATCAACCATGATCGACGAGCCGGGCCGCACTGTCTTTTTCAACAGCTCCAGCCGGGACATATCCCAATCGAAATCGGGATGCCCCACCTTGATCTTGAACGCGCGGTAGCCGAGGGCATCGGCATGGGCAAAAAAGGCTTGGAACTCATCGTCGCGAAGGTGGAAATCGAGACCTGACGCATAGGCTCTTACGCGCTTGCGCCGGCTTCCCAGAAGGTCGTGCAACGGCAGGCCGGCCTGCTTGGCACTCAGATCCCACAACGCAACCTGGAGGGCTTCCTCGAAAGGCAGGCCGAAGGCGCGCCTGTTTCCGCCGCGAGGTCGCTGGACCCGATGCACCAGCGCCAAAGGCGATTGCCCGACAAGATTGGGCCAGGCCTCCTCTTCGAAAACCCGAACGATCTCCGCTTGCTCCGGCAGCGGATGGAACAGGCTCTGGACAAAGCCCAGCCCGACCTGGCCGTTCTCGCTTATCAGTTCAAGCGCGGCGACATGCGCGGTGTCAATGCGCACCTGGCTGTCGCCTATAGTCCGGTCGCGAGCGAATTGAAAGCGGGTGATGCGATACTCTTCAATGCGCATATGAGGTCTCTGATATGTCAGAAAAAGCGTTAGATATTTCAGATATCGCAAAGAGGCAAGTGGCCAGGCGCAAAAGAGCAGTGCGGCAGGCGCGCCAGTACGGCGGACAACGTCTTGGCGAACGCGCTTGCGCGTGAATTCTGGATCTGTCGTGGAGCGCGTGTCAGCGCCTTTCTATCTCGAGCGGGTATTCAATACCTCCAAATCCCGGGGTGCTGCACGATCCCACTCCCGTCATTCATGGTCGGTCACAAGCGAATTGATAATGGGCAAGGCGATATTCTAAGATGGGCATGCTCTGTAATATTCCAGAGGTTGGTTTAGATATTTCAGGCGCGAGGAGACGAGAGAAGGTGGCTGAGCGCGAAGGGATGCCCGATGGGAACGACGGGGCGGCGTCGGGTCAGCGCCTTGGCGACCGCGCCTACACGCGAATTCTCGAAACGCTGTTTGAGCGGAAGATCCCTGCGGGAGCTTTCCTGTCGCAAGGCGATCTCGTCAAAATGCTCGATATCCCGGTAGCGCCGCTACGCGATGCGCTCAAGCTGCTCGAGGCTGAGGGAATCGTCATCATCCACTCACGGTCGGGCATCCAGTTCGTCAAACCCGGGTTCGAATTGACCAGGGCGACCTATCAGTTTCGCAGCATTTTAGAACGGGCGGCGACAGGTGTTTACGCGCAGACCGCCGAAGAGGCGGAACTGGCGGAACTGGAACGACGACATCTGGCAACCATCGAAGAGATCGAGCGCGGCGGGCTCACCGACCATGTCAGAGCCGACCTCGAGGAACTCGAGACCTTGCTGCACCACTCCATCGTTGCCAGCCTGAACAACCCCCTGATCGAGAGTTCCTACAAACGGCTGCACAACTACGTTCGTTTGATACGGCTGGACAGAAAAGTCACCGTGCCTCTCGTGCTGCAATCCCTGCGCGAGCACATGCAGGTCATCCTGGCTTGCAAGGCACGCGACCCGGAGGCGGCCGCGGTGGCGATGCAGGCACATCTGGCTTCGGCCCTGCAGCGAGGTCTCGGCCTTTACTACGGGTATTGAGCCCGATGGCGCCGGGAACGGAAATCCGCGACGCCTGAAGCCTTTGTCCCGGCGCACTCCGAAGGGGCGCGTCGATTCCCTGCCTGCGGCGCGTCGATTTCCGTCATTCGTCAAACCCGATCAGCGAACGCATCAGCGTTGCTCTCGCCGAAGCCAGATGCGCGCGGCAGGCCCGCTCAATTCGGTCGGGATCGCGGCTCTCCAGCGCATCGATATAGGCGAGATGCTCAAGGATCGCCGCCTGGTTGCGCTGCTTTTCGTCCTGCTTGTTCCACTGATAGTGATAGTGAAAAATGAAGCTGATGATATCATAGAAATCGTCGATGAAGCGGTTCGGCGACGCCTCGTTTATGAGCCGGTGAAACCGGTTGTCGAGGCCGGAAAAGTCGTGGTAACGGCTTTCAATCTGTTTCAGCAATTCGGTATGCGCAACCTTGAGCGCGGCAAGTTTCTCCCACAGGGAAGAATTGTCGGGTTGCAGTGAAAACAGATGCGCCGAGCGCAGTTCGAACATCACCCGGATCTCGAACAGCTCAAGGGCGAAATCTTCCGTAAAGCCCTTGAAAAGCCAGCCGGTATTCGGCCTTTTCTCCAGCAGCCCAAAGCGGCTGAATCGAATGAGGAACTCGCGAATTCCGTTGGTCGCGACACCGAACTGCCGCGCGAGTTCGAGCTCGTTGATGCTGGTGCCAGGCCTTGTGTCACCCCGCAGCATCCACTCCATGAACTGCTGTTCGACATGCTTGGCCCGGGACGTGGTTTCGGCGTCGGGATAGTAGTCGCTGTCCTCGACCGCGCGGCCTGTCTTCCGGACGCCGCCGCGCTCGGCGATGAGGTCGCGCTGGACAAGTTCTCCCAGAATCTTTCGCACGGTCGTGCGGCTAACGCCCATCCTCCGTCTAAGTTCATTTTCGGAAGGGAGCTCGCCGGCCAATTGTCCTTCGCGCAGCATACTGGCGACGCGGTTGAAAGCCTTCTTGTAGACAGTGTCGGTTCGCATCGGATCGTCCTCAAAGCAACACCTTGTTCTTTTATCATGAACTTTATCCATAAAAAACAACTTGACCAAGTCACGGGGGTTGTTTTTTATCGATAAGAGGAAGCTGAAATACAGAAGAAGTTTTTGACGACGAGGCTGACAAAAGCCCCGGCGGGGAGGGGAACTTTTGCCTGAAACGGGAAACACCGACATCACTGTCGGCGAGGCCGCATTGCGAGCACCGAAGAAACAGGAAGGCGTTCCCGGCCTCGCGCTAGGCCTGGCCCTGCTGAGCGCCGGTCCGGTCGTCATACTGGTGATGCTGATTGCCGTTCTCAGTTTCCTGTCGCCCTATTTCCTGACGGGGCGCAACCTCAGCAACATCCTCGCCCAGACCGCCGTCATCTCGGTGGTGGCGATGGGACAGCATCTGGTCATCCTGACACGCGGGATCGATCTCTCCGTCGGCTCGAACGTTGCGCTGGCTTCCGTTGTCGGCGCGCTGAGCTTTCATGCCGGCGCTCCCGCCTTCGTGGTGATCGCGGTGATGGTTGGCTGCGGTGCCGCGATCGGCGCCATCAACGGGCTCTTCTACGTCTTCGGCCGGCTGCCGCATCCCTTCATCATCACGCTGGCTACATTGAGCATCGCCAAGGGACTGGCGCTGCAACTGGCTGACGGCCGCGCCATTCCTGGCATGCCGGATTCGATCGACGCGCTTGGCCGCGAGGCGGTCTGGGGCCTGCCGGGATCGGTCTTTGTCGTTGCCGGCGTTGCCGCGGTCCTTTTCGTCATGGCCAAGACGATGGTCTGGGGGCGCTGGATCTATGCCGTCGGCGGCCGGCCCGACGCTGCCTTGCGCATGGGCATTCCCGTGTCCTGGGTCCTGGTTTCGGTCTATGTGATCTCGGGGCTGTGCGCCGGCATCGGCGCTGTCATCCTTGCCGGACGCACCGACGCCGGTTCGCCGCTCTTCGGCAATCTGCTCGAACTCGATACGATCGCGGCGGTGATCATCGGCGGTGCCAGCTTTCTCGGCGGCCGCGGCCATCTTGGCCATGCCTTGATCGGCGCCATCATGATCGGCGTCATCCGCAACGCGCTCAACCTGCTCAACGTCAACGTCTTCTTCCAGCTTATCGTCATCGGCGTGGTCATCGTCATCGCGGTCGAGTCCGACGTGCTGCGCAACTACCTCGAAGGGCGTGTGCGGGTCATGCAGGCCGGGAGGCAATCATGAGCGCCGCTCCGGCCAGCCTCGATCATGCAGCCGACGCGGAACATCCCGTACTGGCGGTGCGCGGCGCCACCAAGCGTTTCGGCTCGGTTGTGGCGCTCGACGATGTCAGCATCGAGGTTCGACGCGGCGAGATCCTCGGGCTCCTTGGTGACAACGGCGCTGGAAAGTCGACGCTCACCAAATGCATCAGCGGGGTGCACCAACTCGATGCCGGCGCGATCCTTCTGGACGGTGCGCTGACGCAGATACGCTCCCCTGCGGACGCGCGTTTCGCCGGCATCGAGACCGTCTACCAGGATCTGGCGCTGTTCGACAATCTGACGCCGGGACAGAACTTTTTCGCCGGTCGCGAGTTGGCCGCACCGCGATGGCTCCCGCGCGGCCTGCGATTTCTTCAACAGCGCAGAATGGACGCCGAGACCCGCGTTCTGCTGGCGAACCTCAAGGTCACCTTGCCGCGGCTGGACGCCGTCGTCGCCATGATGTCGGGTGGACAAAGGCAAGCCATTGCGGTGGCCCGGTCGACCGTATTCGCCCGCAAGGTCGTGATCCTGGACGAGCCCACCGCGGCACTTGGCCTGCGTGAATCGCGGCAAGTGCTCAACCTGGTCGCGACGCTGCGCGACCAGGGCAATGCCGTCATCCTGATCACCCACAACATGGAACATGTCACCGAACTTGCCGACCGCGCCGTGGTGCTTCGCCAAGGCCGCAAGGTCGGCGAACTGGTGCCGACCAAGGACAACAAGCAGGAGCTGGTCTCCATGATCGTTGGAGCCTGACTCGCTCGAAATTTGGGGACTTTTGCGGTCCGCAAATAGCTGAAGCGACTTCCGCCGGAAGACGCCTCAATCCAAGGGAGGAATGGAATGCCAATGAACCGAAAACTCTTCGCAGGGCTGGCGATCGCCGTTGCGTTTGCGATGCCGGCTTCGGCCGCCGACAAGATCAAGGTCGGCCTGATCACCAAATTCCCGGTGCCGTTCTACTCGACCATGGAGGATGCCGCCAAGAAATACGCGGCCGCTCATCCCGAAATCGAGCTGGTCACCGGCCAGGGCCAGGCTGCCACCGACATCGAAGGCCAGATCGCGCTGATCGAGTCCATGATCACGCAAGGCGTCAAGGGGCTGGCGATCACCCCGGTCGATCCGACCGTTGCGCCGGCGCTGGACAAGGCCGTCGCGGCCGGCATCAAGGTCGTTCTCGTCGACAACAGCATCCCCAACTGGAAAGGCCAGACGGCGCTGGTTTCGACCAACAACCTCAATGGCGGCAAGATCGCCGGAGAGTACCTGAAGACCGTGCTGAAGAGCGGCGACAAGATCGGAATCCTGCAAGGGGTGCCCGGTGTCCCGGCGCTGGATGACCGGGTGACCGGCATGATGGAGGGGCTTGGCGACGTCAAGGTCGACGTCGTCGGCAAGGGGGCCACCAACTGCACGCTCGAACTCGGCACCTCGGTAACGGAGGACATCCTGACCGCCAATCCCGATCTCAAGGCTATCTACTCGGCCTGCGGCCCGCCAATCCCGGGAGCCGTCAAGTCGATCAGCAATGCTGGCATTGCCAACGACAAGATCATCCTGGTCGGCTTCGACGCCTGCTGTGGTGAGATCGAAGCGATCAAGTCCGGTGCGGAAGACGCCAGCGTTGCACAGTTCCCCGCAAAAATGGGCGAGCTTGGCATCGACACTGTCGTCAAGGCGATCCACGGGGAAACCGTCGAAGCCAATGTCGACACCGGCGCCGGCCTGGTGACGCTGAAGAACGTCAAGGACTTCGAATGATCCACCAGCAGTCCGGAGGATCGCTCCGCCGGACTGCTTCCTGCTGCCGACTTCGAAAATCACGTTAGCAAAGGGGGGAACTGCACCATGGATCCCACCATCAAGATCGTCCGCTGCGCCGAGCCCGGCAGGCTGTTGTTCGAAGAGCGGCCGGCGCCAGGCAGTCCGCCGGAAGGCTGGGCACTGGTCAACGTCGCCCATGTCGGCATTTGCGGAACCGACTACCACATCTTCGAGGGCAAGCATCCTTTCCTCGCCTATCCCCGTGTCATGGGCCATGAGTTTTCAGGAACAATAGCGGCAATCAACGCGGCAGGGGACATGGCGGTCGGAGAGCAAGTTCTCATCAATCCCTATCTTGCCTGCGCAAAGTGTTCCGCTTGTCGCCAGGGCAAGCCGAACTGCTGCGTCGCCATCGAGGTGCTTGGCGTGCACCGCGACGGCGCCATGAGCGAGCAGATCCTCGTGCCGGCGCAGAACTTGATGCCAGCGACCGGCCTGTCGCTGGTCGAGGCGGCCACGGTCGAGTTTCTGGCCATCGGTGCTCACGCGGTCCGCAGGTCCATGGCGGGTCCGGGCAATCGCGCCCTGGTTGTCGGCGCCGGACCAATCGGCCTCGGCACAGCGCTTTTCGCGCGGATAGCGCGACAGAGCGTGACCGTCATGGACGTCGATACCGAGCGGCTTGCCTTCGCGGCGCAACTGGGTTTCCTGGTAATCGATGGTTCGAAGGGATCGATCGTCGAGACGATAGCGGAGCGAACCGCCAAAACCGGCTTCGACGTCGTCTTCGACGCAACCGGGAACAGCCGTTCGATGCAGTCCGCCTTTGCCTATGTTGCCCATGGCGGCGTCATGGTGATGGTCAGCGTTGTGCAGGGCGACATCACCTTCTCCGATCCAGAATTCCACAAGCGGGAAATGATGCTGATCGGCAGCCGCAACGCGACGCACAGCGATTTCCAGCACGTCATTGCCTCGATCCGCGCTGGAAAAATACCAATTGATCAGCTCGTCACGCACCGCACGACCCTGCGTCACAGCCCCCGCGACATCGCGATATGGGCGCGGCAGAAGTCGGGTCTCATCAAGGCCGTTATCGACGTAGCGGGATCGAGCTGACTTTCGCAGACACGATCATGCCTTGCCACTGCCCCTGGGGGCCATCATGAGCGGGGAAGATCGATGACCAGGGAAGCCACCCCTTCAGCTTGCCACGAGCCGCCTCTTCAGGCGCGCACCTCTGTTCGTGCGCGATGCGCTGGACGCCGCGGGTCTGATCCTGGTCGTTGCTGTTCACGACTGAAATATATTTCATTATGTGAATTATATTGACAGATCGCACCGGGGCTGTAATGTCCCGTTCGTCGGCTTTCGGAGGAAGGTCGGCTTCATCAAATCCATACGGCAGCGCTCGCAGGGCGTCTGCGACGGTCATTGAGGATGGCTTCGGCCAAGGGAGGAAACTTGCGCAAATTTCTGAGCACGCTCGCAATCGCGGCGGCTGCATCGACCTGCTTTGGGCCGATGCTGGCACGCGCCGAAACCCCCAACCCGTTCAAATGCGAGCCGGGTGAAAAATACGTCATGAACGTCATGGTCTCGGGCGTCGAATACTGGTTCCCGGTCTATGAAATGTTCAAGCAGGCCGGCCAGCAGTTCGGCTGCGAGACCGCTTATACGGGTACGCCGGAATACGACGTCAACAAGCAGATCGCCACCTTCGACCAGGCGCTGGCGCAGAAGCCGGCCGGCATATTGGTGCACCCGATGAACTCCGACCCGTTCATCGAGCCGATCAACCGCGCCATCGAGCAGGGCACCGCCGTGGTGACCTTTGCCGCCGACTCGCCGAATTCCAAGCGCGTCTCCTACATCACCTCCGACAACATCGCCGAAGGCACCTATGCCGCCGACGCCGTTGCCAAGGCGATGGACGGCAAGGGCGAGTATGCCGTGCTGGAGAATCCGGGCCAGGACAATCACGACAAGCGCGTCAACGCCTTCGTCGCCCGCATGGAAGCCAAATGGCCCGACATGAAGCTCGTCGGCCGCGCCGCTTCGAACCAGGATCCGACCAAGGCCTACCAGGCGGTGCTGAGCCTGGCGCAGGCGCATCCCGACCTCGGTGCGGTGTTCATGCCGGAGGCCAACTCCGCCATCGGCGCCGCCCAGGCCGCCAAGGAAGGCGGCGGCAAGATCCGCGTCATGCTCGCCGACGTCAACGCCAAGATACTCGACATGATCAAGGCCGGCGAGATCTTCGGCTCGGTCAATCCGAACCAGGGCATGCAGGGCTATATGGGCTTCATGCTGTTGTGGATGGCCAAGCATCCCGGCCTGATCGACCCGATGAACGACGCCAAGCGCTCGGGCTTCAACCCGATGAGCGTGCCCTTCGTCGACAATGGCTTCTCCATCGTCTCCAAGGACAATGCCGACGACTTCTACTGGGACAAGTACCTCAAGCGTCGCGGCACCAAGGGCATCGAGGAATAATCTCGATCCCTGATCTCCGGCTCCGGCCGGACCAATCGGGAAGGAGGCTTCGGCCTCCTTCCTCCCCTCCAGGTTCATCGCAGGAGCATGGCGTGACCCAGGCGCCCATCCTTGAAATCCGCGGCCTGTCCAAGGCATTTGGCCCGGTCAAGGCGCTGAGCGACGTGCAGTTCGAGCTGCGGCGCGGCGAGATCCACGCGCTGTGCGGTGAGAATGGCGCTGGCAAGTCGACGCTGATGAACATGATCGCCGGTGTGCTGCAGCCTGACGAGGGCGACATTCTGATCGATGGCGAGCGGGTTTCGATCCCGTCGCCCGCGGCCGCCCAACGCCTCGGCATCGCACTCGTCCATCAGGAGATCGCGCTCTGCCAGGACGCGACGGTCGCCGAAAATATCTACATGGCCGCGATCAACAGCCGGCGCGCGCCGCTGATGAATTTCCAGAAGCTCTACGCCGATGCCCAGAAGGTCATGGACCTGCTTGCGCCCATTCCGGTGCGCACCAAGGTCGCCGACCTCTCCATTTCCAACCAGCAGCTCGTCGAGATCGCCAAGGCGCTGACGCTCGACTGCAAGGTGTTGATGCTCGACGAGCCGACGGCGGCATTGACCGAGAGCGAGGCACAGCGCCTGTTTTCGATCGTGCGCGGGCTCAAGGAGCGCGGCATCTCAGTGGTCTATATCAGCCACCGCATGGCCGAGATCTTCTCGCTGTGCGACCGCGTCACCGTCTTTCGCGATGGCCGCTACGTCGCGACCGACCCGATCGCCGCCGTTTCGCCCGATGACGTGGTGCGCAAGATGGTCGGCCGCGAAATCACCCAGCTCTACCCTGACAAGCTGGCGCCGAAACAGCCTGGGCGCTTGCTGCTTTCGGTCGAGGGCCTTTCCGATGGCCGCCGCTTCGCCGAAGTCGATCTGCAGCTTCGCGCCGGCGAGATCCTCGGCATAGGCGGCCTGATCGGGGCCGGCCGCAGCGAGATCGCGCAAACGATCTGCGGCTTGAGGTCGATGACGGCAGGAACCGTCGCGCTCGACGGAAAGCCACTGCGTCCGCGCGGCTATGGCGATGCGGTCAAGGCGGGGCTGGTCTATCTCTCGGAGGACCGCAAAGGTTCCGGCGTGTTCCTCGATCTGCCGATCGCCCAGAACATCTCGGCGCTCGACCTCGCCAGGCTGACGGGGCCGCTCGGCCTGCTCGACCGCAAGGCCGAGGATCGTCAGGCGCGGGACCTGACCGGCAGGCTCGGTGTGCGCATGGCTGGTATCGAGGCCGCCGTTTCGACACTGAGCGGCGGCAACCAGCAGAAGGTCGCCATCGCCAAGCAGCTATCCGTCAGCCCCAAGGTCATCATCATGGACGAGCCGACGCGCGGCATCGATGTTGGCGCCAAGGTCGAGATCCACAGGCTGTTGCGCCAGCTCGCCGACAGCGGTGTCGGCGTCGTCGTCATCTCGTCGGAACTGCCGGAACTGATCGGCCTGTGCGACCGCGTCATGGTCGTGCGCGAAGGCAGGATCGCCGGCGAACTTGGCGCCGGCGAACTCGGCGAGGAAGCCATCATCATGCTCGCCTCGGGCGTCAAGGACAGTTCAATGCAAAGGCAAGCCCAGAATGTCGCCTAGGGAATCAGGAGAAGCGCTCGTGCACGCCGAGATCAAGGCCGCCGGTGCCGCGCGCCGCATCAATTTCGCCCGCCTCGCATCGCTGCGCGAAGCCGGGCTGATCGTCATCATCCTGGCGCTGTGCATCGCCATGAGCTTTGCCTCGCCGCACTTCCTGACATGGGGCAATTTCCGCGCCATGCTGATGAGCTTCTCCATCGAAGGCATCGTCGTCGTCGGCATGACCATCCTGCTCATCGTCGGCGGTATCGACCTTTCCGTCGGCTCGGTCGTGTGCTTCTCGATGGTGGTCTCCGGTGCGCTGTTCCTTGCCGGCCTCGACCCCTGGACGGCAAGCCTGATCGGCATCGGCGTCAGCGCGCTGATCGGCGCGGCCATGGGCTTCTTCGTCACCGTGATAGGTCTCAACCATTTCATCACATCGCTCGCGGCCATGGTCATTGTGCGCGGCATGTGCCTGGTCGTCACAAAGGGCACGCCGCTGTCGCTGTTCACCTTGCCGCCTTCCTTCAAGGCGATCGGCCAGGGCAGTTTCAACAACATCCCCTATGTCATCATGATCTTCGTCGTCGTGGTGGCGATCTTCGACTTCCTGCTGCGCCGCGCCACGGCCTTCCGAAAGGTCTTCTACACCGGCTCCAACGAGAAGGCCGCGCAGTTCTCGGGCATCAGGACCAAGCAGGTGAAGTTCTGGGTCACGGTGCTGTGCTCCACCCTCGCGGGGTTGGCCGGGGTCATCTACATGGCGCGCTTCGGCGCGGCGACGCCGACCTTCGGCGCCGGCATGGAGCTCAACATAATCGCGGCCGCCGTCATCGGCGGCGCCTCGCTCAATGGCGGCTCGGGCACCATCTTCGGGGCGATCCTCGGCATGGCGCTGCTTTCGGTGGTGACAAGCTCGCTCATCCTGCTCGATATCTCGGTCTATTGGCAGGACATGATCAAGGGATGCATCTTGCTCGCTGCCGTATCGATCGATCACTTCCTGCACCGCAAGAAGTCCTGACCTCAAACGCACCGAAGCAACACCATGGCCCCTCCCAACACCCGCGACGACATCGCCGCTGTCCGCCAGATGCACCAGGCGCTTGTCCTGCACTATGTCGAAGGCAAGACCCAGGCCGAGATCGCCGTGGAACTCGGCATCTCGCACGCCACCGTCAACCGTCTGATCAAGCGAGGCCATCAGCTTGGCCTCGTCGAGATCAAGATCAAGTCGCCGATCGATCATCTGGTTGAACTCGAGGCGCGGCTGGTGGCGCTGGGTGGCATCGAACGGGCGATGGTGGTGCCATCGGTCTCCGAAAATCCGCACACGGCGCTGCAGCGGGTCGGCGAGGCGGCGGCGGGGCTGCTGCTCGACACCATCAAGGACGGCGACACCATTTCGATCACCGGCGGCAAGGGCGTCAGCGCGCTGGTCGCCGGTCTCAAGCCGGGGCGCCGCTACGACGTCGAGATCATCCCCGCCACCGGGCTGGTGCAGGGCAAGCACTATACCGACGTCAACCACGTTGCCTCGCTGATGGCCGACAAGCTCGGCGGCCGCGCCTACCAGATCCATGCGCCGCTGTTTGCCGATACCGCGCAGCAGCGCGAGATGCTGATGGGCATCAGCTCGGTCGCCGACGTGTTTCGCAAGGCGCGCGAGGCCGATGTCGCGGTGGTGGGTGTCGGCTCGATCCTGACCGACGATTCCAGCTACTACGACCTGCATCCCTCCTCGAATGCCGACCGCCAGGCGATCGAGAAGTCAGGGGCGACGGGCGAGTTGCTGGCCCATCTCATCGATCGCCGGGGCAAGCTCTGCAACTACTCGCTCAACCGGTCGCTGGTCTCGCTGACGCTTGACGAGTTTGCCACCATCCCGCGCTCGATCGGCATCGCCAGTGGACTGAGCAAGGTCGCGCCGATCCTCGCCGCCATGCGCGGAAACCATCTCGACACCATCGTCACGGACGAGGCCACCGGGCTCCACATCCTCGAGCTGGCCAAACAGGAGGCAGCATGAATTCTCGACAGATCCAGCGGCAGATCGGCAAGTCCGGCATATCGGCGTCGGCTGTGGGCCTGGGTACCTGGGCAATTGGCGGATGGATGTGGGGTGGCACCGACGAGAAGGAGTCGGTGCGGGCGATCGAGGCCTCGATCGACGCCGGCGTCAGCCTGATCGACACCGCACCCGCCTACGGCCTTGGCCGCAGCGAGGCGATCGTCGGCGCCGCCATCAAGGGCAAGCGCGACAAGGTGGTGATCGCGACCAAATGCGGATTGAACTGGCATTCCGGCAAGGGCGGCCATTTCTTCGACCAGGACGGCAAGCCGGTGCATCGCTACCTCGGCGCCGACGGCATCGCCTATGAGGTCGAGCAGAGCCTGCGGCGTCTCGGCTCCGATCATATCGACCTCTACATCACCCATTGGCAGGACCCGACGACACCGATCGCCGAGACGATGGCGGCGCTGGAGAAGCTCAAGGAGGCCGGCAAGATCCGCGCCATCGGCGCCAGCAATATCAGCGCCGAGGATCTCGGCGGCTATATAGACGCCGGCCAGCTCGATGCGATCCAGGAGCGCTATTCGATTATCGACCGCGACATCGAGGCGAGCCTGCTGCCGATCACCCGCAGGCACGGCATCGCCACCCTCAGCTATTCGTCGCTGGCGCTGGGTCTCCTCACCGGCACGGTCGATCCGGCGCGCACCTTCAGCGGCGATGACCAGCGCAAGGACAATCCGCGCTTCTCCATGGACAACCGGCAAAAGGTGGCAAAGCTGAAGGGGGCCATCGCCCCGATCGCCGAACGCCACCAGGCGTCGATGGCCCAGATCGTCATCGCCTGGACGCTTGCCCAGCCCGGCGTCACTTTCGCCCTTTGCGGCGCGCGCAATCCCGAACAGGCGCTCGACAATGCGCGGGCCGGCGAGATCACGCTCGAAGCAGACGAGCTTGCGGCCATCGACGCCGCGGCCGCCGCGCACCTCACCGCGATGGATGCCTGAGCAAAAGGCAAGAACCCCGATGAACCGTAGCCATACACTTGCAGGTCTGCGCGACCGGCCGGACATTGCCGTGCTCGTCATCGGTGGCGGCATCAACGGCATCAGCGTCTTTCGCGAACTGGCTTTGCAAGGCGTCGATGTCGTGCTGGCGGAGAAGGGCGACTATTGCAGCGGCGCCAGTGCCGCGCTTTCGCGCATGGTTCATGGCGGCCTGCGCTATCTCGAAAACGGCGAGTTCAAGCTGGTGCGTGAATCGCTGCTGGAACGGGATCGGCTGTTGAAGAACGCGCCGCACTATGTGGCGCCACTGCCGACGACGGTGCCGATCTTCGATATCTTCTCCGGTCTCGCCAATGGCGCGGTGCGTTTCCTCGGGCTGACGCGGAGGCCCAGCCGGCGCGGCGCGCTCGTCATCAAGACCGGACTTGCCATGTATGACCTGTTCACCGCCGCGCGGCGCCTGATGCCGACGCACAGGTTCAGGGGACGCGCCGAGACGCTGAAGACGTGGCCGGCGATCAATCCGGCGATCCGCAATTCGGCCACCTATTACGACGCCTGGGTGAGCCGGCCCGAGCGCCTCGGCCTGGAGATGCTGCTCGATGCCACCGCCAGCGGCGCGCGCGCCTTGAACTATGCGCTGGTCACATCGACCGGCAACGGACTGGTCGTCACCGACACACTGACGGGCGAGCAATTGCCGGTGCGGGCGCAGCTGGTCGTCAACGCAACCGGCGGCTGGATCGACCTCACCAACAAGGCGATCGGTGCCTCGGCGCCAACGATGATGGGCGGCACCAAGGGCTCACACCTTATCGTCGACAGCAGCGAACTGCTCGAGGCGCTTGGCGGCCACATGGTCTACTACGAGAATGAGGATGGCCGCATCTGCATCCTGTTTCCCTATCTCGGCAAGGTGCTGGTCGGCTCGACCGATATCCGCGTCGACGATCCGGACCAGGTTCGCTGCGAGGAGGATGAGCAGCGCTACATCCTCCAGTCCCTTGCCTTCGTCTTTCCCTCGATCAGGATCACCGAGGACCAGATCGTGTTCCGCTTTTCCGGCGTGCGCCCCTTGCCGGCCAGCGAGGACAGTTTCACGAGCCGCATCCCGCGCGACCATTTTTGCGAATTCGTCGAGGCGAACGGACATCTGCCGGCCACGCTCTGCATGATCGGCGGCAAGTGGACGACGTTTCGTTCGTTCGGCGCATTGGCGGCCGACAGTGTGCTGGAGCGCCTCGGGCTCGAACGCAGTGTGGGCACGCAGGACATGGCCATCGGTGGTGGCCGCGACTATCCGGCCGATCCGGAAAGCTGGTGCGCGTCATTCGCCCTTGAACACGGCCTGCCGGTCGAGCGCGCATGGATGCTTCTGCAGCGCTACGGCACATCGGCCGGGAAAATCGTTGCGCACTCGGCAGCCGAACAGATGCTGCCGCGGTCGGATTATTCGGCGGGCGAAATCCGGCACATCATCGAGCATGAGCAGGTCGAGTGCCTCGCCGACCTGTTCCTGCGCCGCACCACCATCGCCATTTCGGGTGAGCTCAGCTTCGACCTCATCAACGCCGTTCTCGACATGCTGGCGGCGCACAAGGGCTGGAGCGCCGGCGAGGCCGCCGCCGAATGCTCGACCTTCCTCGCCTTGCTGGCAGACCGGCATGGCATCGACCTCAAGACGCATCAAAGGAGCGCCCTATGCGCGTAAACAAGAAAGTCCGCATGAACCGGCTGTTCGGCGGCGGCCGCTGCCTCGACGTGGCCATCGATCATGGCGTCTGCAACGAGCCGAGCTTCCTGGCCGGCCTCGAAGACATGGCCGGCGTGGTCAACCAACTGGTCAAGGCCGGCCCCGACGCCATCCAGATGAACTATGGCCAGGCCGATCTGCTGCAGGCCGTACCGGGCAGGGACAAGCCGGCGCTGGTCATGCGCATCGATATGGGCAATCCGTACAACAAGATACGCCATCGGGCGATGTGGGCCGTGCTGCAGAACGAAGCCGAGCCTCTTCTCGGCGCCATCGAGATGGATGCGGCCTGCGTCGTGGTCAATCTGTTCATGCTGCCCGACGAGCCGGACCTGTTCAGGCAATGCGTGCAGAACATCGCCCGTGTGCGCGCCGATTGCGAGAAATACGGCCTGCCGCTGATGATCGAGCCGCTGGCCATGCTGCCGGTCGCCGAGCATGGCGGCTACATGGTCGATGGCGATGCCGAGAAGATCGTCACCTTGACCCGGCTGGCGCGCGAGATGGGCGCCGACATCATCAAGGCCGATCCGACGACCGATCCCAACGATTTCCACCGTGTCGTCGAGGCCGCGCGCTGTCCGGTGCTGGTGCGCGGCGGCGGCAAGGAAGATTTGCGCGCGGTGTTCGACAAGTCCGCCGCATTGATGGCGCAAGGCGCGCTCGGCATGGTCTATGGCCGCAACATCTACCAGCACGCCAACCCGAGCGCCGTCGTGCGCGGGCTGATGGCGATCATTCATGACGATGCCGATGGCGCCGTCGCCTGGGACCTGTACAACCAGGCATAGGTCGCGGCATCGGGAGGCGCCAATGGCAAGTTACATTCTCGGTCTGGACGCCGGCAACACCGTCATCAAGGCCATCCTGTTCGACCTGTCGGGACGCGAGCTGGCGCTCGCCGCCCGCGATGGCCGCTCATCCATGCCGAAGCCCGGCCATGTCGAGCGCGACCTCGACGAACTCTGGCGCAACGCGGTTTCGGTCATCGGCCAATGCATAGCCGAAGCCGGCATCGATGCCGGCGAGATCGTCGCCATCGGCTGCGCCGGCCATGGCAACGGGCTCTATGCGCTCGATCGCGCGGGCGCGCCGCTGATCGGCATCCAGTCGCTCGACACCCGCGCCGTCGGCATTGTCGCCGAATGGGCTGAACAAAATGTCGGCGACCGCACCTATGCGCACTGCCTGCAGCGGCCATGGGCGGCGCAGACACCGACCTTGCTTGCCTGGCTCAAGCGCTTTTCACCGGCACTTTTCGCCAGCATCGGCACGGTGTTCCTGTGCAAGGATTTCGTCGTCAATCGGCTGACGGGCGCACGCTGCAGCGATACCTCCGACATGTCGGGCTGCGGCCTGCTGCAGATGCAGGACCGCCGCTACGAGCCGGACCTGCTTGCCGCCTATGGGCTCGGTGACTGCATCGACCTTTTGCCGCCGGTGCTGGAATCGGCCGACATTGCCGGGCATGTCAGCGCGGAGGTGGCAGCGTTGACCGGGCTGCGTGCCGGCACGCCCGTGGTGGCCGGGCTGTTCGACGTCGTCGCCAGCGCGGTCGGCTCCGGCGTGACCAGGACCGGTGCCGCCTCGGTCATCGCTGGAACCTGGAGCATCAACCAGGTCATCACCGACGAGCCGATCCGCGACCCTTCGATCTTCATGCTGTCGACTTTCGATCGCCGGCGCTATCTGGCGATCGAATCCAGCGCCACCTCGGCCGCCAATCTGGAATGGATCGTTCGCGAATTCCTCGAACATGACGGCGAGGCGGACAAATCGCCGTTCGAATTGTGCAGCGAGCTCGTCGCGTCCGTCGATCCTGACGGTGACATCCCGATCTATCATCCCTTCCTCTACGGCTCGCAGCAGAATGGCCATGCGCGTGCCGGCTTCTACGGTATCGCCGGCTGGCACGGCAGAGCGCATCTGCTGCGCGCGCTGTTCGAGGGCGTCGCCTTCGAGCACAGGCGCCATGTCGAGACTTTGCACAAGGCCGGCGCCGACTTCGACAGCGTGGTGCTGTCCGGCGGCGGCTCGCGCAGCAGCGTCTGGCCGCAGATCTTCGCCGATGTGCTTGGCGTGCCCGTAACCGTGGCGCGCAGCCGTGAGACCGGCGCTCTGGGGGCGGCGATAGCGGCCGGCACCGGCGTTGGCATCTTCGCGGACTACAGCGCCGGCGCTGCCGCCATGACGGCCGCCGCCCGCCACTTCGCGCCCAACGTTGCGGTTGCCGAGGCCTACGCAGGACGGTATCGCCTGTATGGCGAGATCAACCAGGCGATGATTCCGATGTGGGAGCGCATCGCCGCACGGCAGGCGCGCACGTGAGCGAAACTTCATCATCTCCATTCGGCGATTACGACTACGTCATCGTCGGTGCCGGCTCCGCCGGCTGCGTACTCGCCAACCGGCTGTCGGCCGATCCGCGCAATCGGGTGCTGCTGCTCGAAGCCGGCGGCAGCGATCGCTATCACTGGGTCGATATCCCGATCGGCTACCTCTTCTGCATGGGCAACCCGCGCACCGACTGGATGATGAAGACCGAGCCGGAGGCCGGTCTCAACGGACGCAGCCTCAACTATCCGCGCGGCAAGGTGCTGGGCGGCTGTTCGTCGATCAACGGCATGATCTACATGCGCGGCCAGGCCGCCGACTATGAGGGCTGGCGGCAGGCCGGCAATGTCGACTGGGGCTGGGACGATGTGCTGCCGTACTTCCGCAAGTCGGAAGACTATCATGGCGGCAAGAGCGCCATGCACGGCAGCGGCGGCGAGTGGCGGGTCGAACGCCAGCGTCTGTCCTGGCCGATCCTCGACGCGTTCCGGGACGCCGCCGAGGAACTCGGCATTCCCCGCACCGACGATTTCAACACCGGCACCAATGAAGGCTCGGGCTATTTCGAGGTCAACCAGCGGCAGGGCGTGCGCTGGAACACGTCCAAGGCGTTTTTGCGCGGCATTGCGGCGCGCAAGAACCTGCGCGTGGTGATCGGGGCGGAAACGGAACGGCTCGAATTCGACGGCCGGCGCGTCACCGGATTGGTCTTCCGCCAGGGTGACCGCTTGCACAGGGTCAGCGCCGGGCAGACGATCCTTGCCGCCGGCGCCATCAACTCGCCGAAGATCCTCGAACTGTCAGGGGTGGGGCGCCCTGATCTGCTTTCGAGCATCGGCGTGGAGGTTCGTCACGCCTTGCCGGGCGTCGGCGAAAACCTGCAGGACCATCTGCAGATACGCACGGTCTTCAAGGTCGCCAATGCTGCGACGCTCAACCAGCGCTATCACAATCTGATCAGCCGCGCGGCGATGGGCGTCGAATATGCGCTCAAACGCAGCGGGCCGCTGTCGATGGCGCCGAGCCAGCTCGGTATCTTCGCCAGGAGCGATCCGCGTCTCGAGACGCCCGATCTCGAATATCATGTGCAACCGCTGAGCACCGACCGTCTGGGCGAGCCGCTGCATCGCTTTCCGGCGGTCACCGTGTCGGTCTGCAATCTGCGCCCGGAAAGCCGGGGCACCGTGCATATGGCATCGTCCGAGCCGCGCGAGGCGACCAAGATCCGGCCGAACTATCTCTCCACCACGGGAGATCGTAGCGTCGCGGTCGCTTCGCTACGCCATGTCCGCACCCTGATGAAGGCACGGGCCGTGGCACGCTTTGCGCCCGAAGAGATGCTGCCCGGCACGCAATATGACAGCGACGAAGATCTCATCCGCAAGGCCGGCGATATCGGCACGACGATCTTCCACCCCGTCGGTACCTGCAAGATGGGTCCGGACTCGATGGCGGTGGTCGACGATCGCCTGCGCGTTCACGGGCTTGCCGGACTGCGCGTGGTCGATGCCTCGATCATGCCGACAATCGTCTCGGGCAACACCAACTCTCCCGTCGTCATGATCGCCGAGAAGGCATCGGAGATGATCCTGCAGGATCCGCGCCAATAATGCCGCGGCCATCTGCGGCGTCCCGCGGATGCCGAAGCCGCCGATATTGATCGGGCGCACGGCTTCAATCCCGAAGCATCTCAGGCTACGGTACGCTCTTCAAGATTTCATGAGTGCATTTGAAGAGCTTTGCGGCGAGCCCCGCTGTTGTTTCTGGTATCGTTTGACAAGACGCTCCCGCCTCAGGCGGGACAGCCGCTCGATCCAGAACAGACCGTTGAGCTGGTCGATCTCGTGCTGGTGGCAGACAGCGAGCAGGCCCTCGGCCTCCTCGACAGCTTCGTCGCCATCCAGGGTCTGGTAGCCGACACGGACGCGCGCATGCCGTTCGATCTCCTCGGTAGCCCCTGGCATGGACACGCTGCCCTCGACATGGCGGATCATTTCGCTCGATGCCCAGAGAATGACGGGGTTGACGTAGCTGCGTGGGCCTGACGCCGGCGACAGTTCGAGGACGACCAGCCGCTTCAGGATGCCGATGTGAGGGGCGGTGATGCCGATCCCTGGAGCGGCGCGCATTGTATCGGTGAGATCGCCGGCAAGCCGGCGCAGGTCTTCGTCAAAGACCGATATGGGCTCGGCGAGGGAGCGCAGGCGAAGGTCGGGAAATCTCACGATTGGCCGTATCGTCATATCTCGCTCCCGCGTTCGGCAATCGCAAAGGCCAAGCCGTCAACCTTATCTCGATTTTGACCGGCTGGCGGGGGCTGCGCAACTGCAGGCAAGCCCGGCCATGGCGGTCCGCCTCCGCCGGCCCTGGTTAGGCCCAGCCTAAGCAGAATTATCGAAAATCATTATTTGTGCATCGCACACAGCGTGCTTTGTTCCCTCCGCCGGCTGAAAGAGAACAAAAAGAACGTCAGGCGGCAGCCTTCGGCGATGCGTCCGAAGCGGGTTGTTTTGGCGCGGGCAGCGCCTGACCTCAGAAAAAAGACAGGGGAACGTGATGACGACAATGATCTCGAAGTTTCGCCGTACCGCACTGGCGGCCGGCATTGCGCTGAGCGCGCTTTCGGTGAGCCTCCACGCCGAAGCCGGCAGCTTGAAGCTGGGCATGACGACCTGGGTCGGATACGGCCCGCTCTTCCTTGCGCGCGACATGGGCTACTTCAAGGAAGGCGGCCTCGATGTCTCGCTCGAAATCATCGAGGAGGCGTCGATGTACATGGCGGCCGTCGCCGCCGGCGAACTCGACGGCAGCGCCTCGACCATCGACGAAATCATGAAGTACCGTTCGAAGGACGTCTGCTTCAAATCGGTCTATGCCTTGGACGACAGCCATGGCGGCGACGGCGTGCTGGCGCCGAGCAGCGTCAAGAGCGTCGCCGACCTCAAGGGCATGGAAGTCGGACTGAACGAGGGCTCGGTGTCGCAGTTCTGGTTCAACATCCTGCTCAAGCAGGCCGGTCTCAGCCAGGCCGACGTGAAGGTCACCAATATGACCGCGGATGACGCCGCCGCCGCCTTCATGGCCGACCGCATTCCCGTTGCCGTCACCTGGGAGCCGCATCTGACGCTGGCCAAGAAGGAAAACAAGGGCCAGGTGCTGATCGACTCCTCGAAGACGCCCGGCCTGATCGTCGACGTGGTGGCGCTGAACTGCGATTACATCACCAAGAACCCCGGGGATGTCGAAGCGCTGGTGAAGGGGCTCTACAAGGCCAACGAGTTCATCAAGGAAAATCCCGAGAAGGCCTATGAAGTGATGGCCAAGGGCGTCGGCGGCTGGCTCAAGGATCCGAAGGACTTCGCCTCTTCCGCCGCGGGCGTGAACTTCTACGGCAAGGACCGCAACGCAGAATTTTTCGCCGGTGGCGAGAGTGGCGAATCCGGCAAGCTGATCAAGCTCGGTGGCGATGTCTGGGGCGGCTTCGGCAAGCTCAAGATGGACATCAAATTCGACGACCTCGTCGATCCATCCTTCCTTGCAAAGTGATCTGGCCTTGCGAAGTGATCTCACCTTGTAAAGTGAGATCGCTGGACCGTGGGCCGAGCCTCGCGCCTGCGGTCCATCCAGCCCAAAGGGTTTTTCTGTGACACTGGCACCGAATGCAACATCTCCCATCAGCCATATCGTGACCACGAGCGTGGATAAAAATCAGCCCGGTCGATCCGCCTGGAAAGCTGTCGCCACGCCTTTCCAGGCTGTGTCGCGTCCTCTCTCCATCACGCTCAGCGTCCTGGTCTGGGTCGCGGTCATTGGCGGCTGGTTCGCCTTGACCTATTCCGGAGCGGTCAAGGAAATGTTCCTGCCGCGCCCGGAATCCGTCTTGTCCACCACCATCAGGATGGCGCTTGACGGATCGTTGTGGGAGCACGTGCTGGCCAGCGTCCAGGTGGTGCTGATCGGTTTCGTCCTTTCGAGCATCGTGGCGGTGCCGCTCGGCTTGACGATGGGCACCTACCGCATCGTCCAGGCCGCGCTCGATCCGCTCGTCAATTTCATCCGCTATCTGCCGGTGACATCCTTCGTGCCGCTTTTCATCCTCTGGATCGGCATCGGCATCGAGCAGCGCGTGGCCGTCATCATCTTCGGCATCTTCTTCCAGCAACTGGTGATGATCGCCGACAGCGCCCGCAGCGTTCAGCGCGACCTGGTCAATGCCGCCTACACGCTCGGCACGAAACGCAGCGACACGGTCTTCCATATCGTCTTTCCGGCCACGCTTCCCAACGTGCTCGACGTGCTGCGCGTCACCATGGGCTGGGCCTGGACCTATCTCGTCGTCGCCGAACTCGTCGCCGCGCGCAGCGGGCTTGGCTACATCTCGCTCAAGGCCATGCGCGGCTTCCAGGTCGACGTCATCTTCATGGCCATCGCCCTGATCGGTATCCTTGGTCTTTGCACCGACCAACTGTTCCGGGGCATCCGCCGCCTCGTCGCTCCCTGGGCCAATTGAGGAGTTCGCTGACATGGATGCCGTGACACTCGCGACAAAACCGAAGAGCTCCGACATCGCCATCGACAATGTGGCCCTGCGCTATGGCACGGGCGACAATGCGGTGCTGGCGCTGGACGGCATCTCGTTCCATGTCGTGCCCAATGAGTTCTGCGTGATCGTCGGCCCATCCGGCTGCGGCAAGTCGAGCCTGCTCTATCTCATTGCCGGTCTGGAGGAGCGCACCGGCGGCATGATCTCCGTGGGCGGCAAGCCGGTCACCGAGCCAGGCCCCGATCGCGGCATGGTGTTTCAGGCCTATACGCTGTTTCCCTGGCTCACCGTGGCGCAGAACGTCGAATACGGCCCGAAGCGGAAAGGCATGTCGGCGGCCGAGCGCAAGGCCATCGTCGAGCATTTCCTGCATGAGGTCGGCCTAGCGAAATTCGCCAACCATTATCCCTCGCAGCTGTCGGGCGGCATGAAGCAGCGCGTGGCGATCGCACGTGCGCTCGCCAACGATCCGCAGGTGCTGCTGATGGACGAACCTTTCGGCGCGCTCGACAGCCAGACCCGCCACTCCATGCAGAAGCTTCTCTTGCGGATCTGGGACCATTCCAAGAAAACCGTCCTCTTCGTCACCCACGACATTGACGAGGCGATCCTGCTGGCGGATCGGGTGCTCGTCATGTCCGGCCGGCCCGGCCAGATCAAGAAGGAAATCCGCGTCGGCTTCTCGCGTCCGCGCAGCATGGACCTGGTCATGGAGCCGAACTTCATCACCATGAAGCGGGAAATCCTTGAACTCTTGAAGAACGACGAAGACGACGAGCACTAATGCATGTCGCCCAAAAGTGACCTCGGTTTTGGGAAGACGACATGCATGAAACGAAAACCGGCATGAGCATCGCGGCCGCGGAATTCGACTATATCGTCATCGGCGCGGGCTCGGCCGGTTGTGTCCTGGCCAACAGGCTGAGCGCCGACCCCGCTAGCAGTGTCTGCTTGATCGAGGCCGGCGGCAGCGACGACCGCACAAGGGTGCGCGTGCCGGCCGGCATCCTCTCGCTCTACGGCAATCCGAAGTTCGACTACGGCTACAAGGGCGTGCCGCAGCCGCTGCTCGACAACCGCCGCATACCGGTCAACCGGGGCAAGCTTCTCGGCGGGTCGAGTTCGATCAATTCGATGGTCTATATCCGCGGCGCAGCGCAAGACTACGACGAGTGGGCGGCACTTGGCTGCGCTGGGTGGTCCTATGCCGATGTCTTGCCGGTGTTTAAGAAACTGGAGCGCAATCTCCTGTCGCAGAACCCGGCCTATCACGGCTTCGACGGTGAACTGCTGGTCGACAATCCACGCGACCCCAACGCCGTATCCCGCCTGTGGGTCGAGGCGGGCCGAGACGTGGGCCTGCCCGAAAACCGCGACTTCAACGGAGATGGCCAACTCGGCCTCGGCATCTACAACGTCACCCAGGACAAGGGTGAGCGCTTCTCGGCCTATTCGGCCTTCGTCCGGCCGGTCCTCGGCCGCCCGAACCTGCAGGTCCTGTCAGGCGTCGAGGTGCTTGATCTGGCGATCGAAAACGGGCGCGTCACCGGCGTCAATGTGACCAGGGACGGAGCAGCCCAAAGGCTGTCATGCCGCGCCGAGGTGGTGCTCAGCGCCGGCGCGATCGGATCGCCGCGCATCCTGCTTGCTTCCGGCATCGGCCCGGCCGAAGAGCTGAAGGCGGCCGGGATAGAGCCGGTGATGAACGTGCCCGGCGTCGGCAAGAATTTGCGCGACCATGTCGACGGCATGATCACCGTGCGGTCGAACAGCACCAGGACGCTCGGCCTGTCGCTCGCCAACCTGCCGGCGATGCTGGCCGCGCCCTTTCAGTATTTCGCCCGGCGCAAGGGCATGCTGACGACCAACTATGTCGAGGCCGGCGGCTTCGCCAGCACGAAATATGCCGGCGATATTCCCGATGTCCAATTCCACTTTGTCCCGGGCTACCGTAGCCATCGCGGCCGGCTCGTCGAATATGGCCATGGCTATGCCGTGCACATCTGCGTGCTCAGGCCCGGAAGCGTCGGCGAAATCACGCTCGAGCACGACGGCACCCGCCGCAACGTGCTGATTGATCACCGCTTCTTCAGTGACGGCCAGGATGCCTTGACCCTGGTCGAGGGCATCAAGGTCGCGCGTTCCATTCTGGCTTCGCCGGTCTTTGCCGCTATTCGCGGACCGGAAATCCTGCCGGGACCCGATGTCGTCTCCGATGACGAGATCCTCGCCTATCTGCGCGCCGAGGCGCTCACCGTCTATCATCCGGTCGGCACGGCCAAGATGGGCACCGACGCCATGGCGGTGGTCGATCCCGCCGGCCTGAAGGTGCGCGGCTTCGACAATCTGCGGGTGGCGGACGCCTCGATCATGCCGACGCTGATCGGCGGCAACACCAATGCGCCGTCCATGATGATCGGCGAAAAAGCAGCCAGGGCGATGCTGTCGTAGTCTCGCGTTGGCTCGTCTCCTGGCGTTTAGGGACAAGCTAACCACTGCCACATGAAATCGTAATTTTCGCTAATCAGTCCCTCCAGTACACCAGCGATCTGAGCTCCTCGCATCCGCGGAAACTCTTTGGGGGGAAAGGACGCAGAAATGTCGGTGGAAAAAATAGACACGCTTGTCGTCGGCGGTGGCCAGGCGGGGGTGGCTATGTCCGAGCATCTGAGCAAATGCGGCGTGCCGCATCTCGTTCTTGAGCGTGGCCGGATCGCCGAGCGCTGGCGCTCGCAGCGGTGGGACTCGCTCGTTGCCAATGGCCCGGCCTGGCATGACCGCTTCCCGGGCATGGAATTTCCCGAGACGGGCCCTGACGGCTTTCCCTCCAAGGAGGAGGTTGCCGACTATTTCGCTGCCTATGCAAGGCAGATCAAGGCGCCGATCCGCTGCGGCGTCGAGGTCAAGCTCGCGCAAAGAAATGTCGGGCGGCCCGGGTTCCGCGTCGAGACGTCGGACGGGGTGATCGAGGCCAACAGCATCGTGGCGGCGACCGGGCCTTTCCAGGTCCCCGTCATCCCCGCCCTTGTCCCTGCAAATGCAGATCTCCTGCAGATTCATTCCAGCGCGTACCGCAATCCCGGGCAGTTGCCGAAGGGCGCGGTGCTGGTGGTCGGGGCGGGATCGTCGGGCGTGCAGATCGCCGATGAGCTTCAGCGCTCGGGCCGGCGCGTCTACCTCTCGGTCGGCCCACACGACCGCCCGCCGCGCGCTTATCGCGGGCGCGATTTCTGCTGGTGGCTTGGCGTTCTCGGCAAATGGGACCTCGAAACCCCGGGGCCTGGCACGGAACATGTCACCATCGCGGTGAGCGGCGCGCGTGGCGGCGAGACCATTGATTTCCGTCGGCTGGCCGCGCAGGGGCTTACCCTGGTCGGCATGACCAAGACATATCAGGACGGTGTGCTGACCTTCGCGCCCGATCTGGCGAAGAACATTGCCCGCGGTGACGCCAACCTGATGTCGCTGCTCGACGAGGCCGACGCCTATGTCGCGCGCAACGGGCTCGACCTTCCGGAGGAGCCCGCGGCCCGTCGGATCGACCCGGATCCGGACTGCCTGGCCAACCCGCTTCGCGAGCTCGATCTGGCCGGCGCCGGGATAGCGGCGATCATCTGGGCGACAGGCTTTGCCATCGATTACAGCTGGCTGAAGGTCGATGCCTTTGACGAGAAGGGCCGGCCGAGGCATCAGCGCGGCGTCTCGACCGAGCCCGGGATCTACTTCCTGGGATTGCCTTGGCAATCGCGAAGAGGGTCGAGTTTCATCTGGGGTGTCTGGCACGATGCCAAGCATGTCGCGGACCGCATTTCCACTCAGCGCAAATATCTGGCCTATCACGCTGCAGCACGGCGCGAGACAGTGGACGCCTGACCAGAGCTGACGACTGCCAGAGCAATTCCAGGAAAAGTGTGAGCGGTTTTCCGTCCGGAATTGCGTAAAAACAAAAAGATAGAGCGGTTTGCCGTTTCCGTGAAACGGCGAAACGCTCTAGCCCGATTTGATGGAGACCAGCATGGCGCATACGAGAATCCGCAAGTTCAACACCAAGGACACCTATCCCGAGCAGAAGCTCGACAATGATCTGTGCCAGGCGGTCGTCACGCGAGGCGGCCGCACGGTCTATCTGCGCGGCCAGTGCCCGCAGGATCTCGACACCGCCAAGAATATCGGCAGCCACGATCCGGCCGAGCAGACGCACAAGGTGATGCAGAACATCAGGCAACTCATCGAGGAGTGCGGCGGCACCATGGAGCATCTGGTCAAGGTGGTGGTCTACATCACCGACGTGCGCCATCGCGAGGCGGTCTACCGCACCATGGGCGAGTACATCAAAGGCGTGCATCCGGTTTCGACCGGCCTCGTCGTGTCGGCGCTGGCGCGGCCGGACTGGCTGGTCGAGATCGACGGTACCGCCGTCATTCCGGACTGAGCGCCATGACCTTCTCGATCGTCGCGCGGTGCAGCCGCACGGGCATGTTCGGCGTCGCGGTGTCGTCTTCCTCACCGGCGGTGGCGGCGCGCTGCGCCTACGCGCAGGCGGGCGTAGGGGCGGTCGCCAGCCAGAACGTCACCGATCCGACGCTCGGCACGAGGGGGCTTGAGTTGCTGGCGCGCGGCGCCTCGGCCGCCGAGGCGGTCGCCATCCTGAAGCGCACCGGCGCCTACAGCGAATACCGGCAGGTGCTGGCTGTCGATGCCGCCGGGACGACGGCGATCCATTCCGGACCCAAGGCGCTCGGCATCTGGGCGGAAGCGCGCTCGGACAATGTCGCCTGCGGCGGCAACATGCTGGCTCACGACGGCGTGCCGCAGGCCATGGTCGAGGCCTTCCTGGCCTCGGAAGGGCATCTCGGCGACCGCCTGATCGCCACCATGCGCGCCGCGCTGAAAGCGGGGGGCGAGGCAGGCCCGGTCCATTCGGCCGGACTGAAGCTGGTGCGCGAGGTCGCCTGGCCGGTCGCGGACCTGCGCTGCGACTGGACCGACAACTGCCCGATCGAGGAGCTGGCGGCCTTGTGGGACCGCTACAAGCCGCAGCTCGATGCCTATGTGACCCGCGCGATCAATCCGTCTGACGCGCCGAGCTACGGCGTGCCGGGCGACGAGTAGCCGGCACGCAAGCAGCCGGCATACAGGGGGGAGGCATCCGCATGAGCGAACTCAGTCACAAGGACTGGATCGGCAAGGCATCGGCGATCCGTTTTCGCGACAAGGCGTTCATCGACGGCAAGACGGTTGCCGCGCGTTCGGGCCGAACCTTCGCCAGCATCAATCCGGCCACCGGCGAAACGCTGGCCGAGGTGGCGTCATGCGGCGAGGAAGACATCGATCTGGCCGTTGCCGCGGCGCGCCGCAGTTTCGAGGCCGGTGTCTGGTCGCGCACGAGCCCGGCGCACCGCAAGGAGGTGCTGCTGCGGCTGGCAAAACTGCTGCGCGAAAACCTGCAGGAGCTTGCCCTGTTGGAGTCGCTCGACATGGGCAAGCTGGTCACGGATGCAGCGACCGTCGACGTCCCTGGCTCGGCGGCGATCTTCCAGTGGTATGGCGAGGCCATCGACAAGATCTATGACGAAGTGGCGCCGACCGGCGGCGGCGATCTGGTGCTGGTACGCCGCGAGCCGCTCGGCGTGGTCGGTGCCGTGGTGCCATGGAATTTCCCGCTCGACATGGCGACCTGGAAATGTGCGCCCGCGCTTGCCGCGGGCAATTCGGTGGTGCTGAAGCCGGCGGAGCAGTCGCCTTTCTCGGCGCTCAGGCTGGCGGAACTCGCCATGGAGGCGGGCCTGCCCGCCGGCGTGCTCAATGTCGTGCCTGGCCTTGGCGAGACGGCCGGACAGGCGCTCGGCCGCCATATGGATGTCGATTGCCTTGCCTTCACCGGATCGACTGCGGTCGGCAAAATGTTCCTGCAATATTCGGGTCAGTCGAACATGAAGCAGGTCTGGCTCGAAACGGGCGGCAAGAGCCCGAACCTCGTCTTCGCCGATTGCGGCGATCTCGCTGCGGCGGCCGACATGGCAGCGTTTGGGATCTTCTTCAACCAGGGCGAAGTGTGTTCGGCCAATTCGCGCCTGCTCGTCGAACGCTCCATCAGGGATGTCTTCGTAGAGAAGCTGGTTGCGCGCGCGGCGGCCACCCAGCCCGGCGATCCGCTCGACCCGGCCTCGAAAATGGGCGCCATGGTCGATGCCCGCCACGCCGCCAACGTCATGCGCTTCGTCGAGGCCGGCAAGAAGACCGCGCGCCTGGTCGCCGGCGGCGATCGCGTCACGGTCAACGGCCGCGGCAGCTTCATCCAGCCGACCATCTTCGACAATGTCGCCCATGACGATCCGATTGCCAGGGACGAGATATTCGGGCCCGTGCTTTCGGTCATCGCCTTCGACGATGAGGAGGAGGCCATCCGCATCGCCAATGACAGCCCGTACGGGCTGGCCGCCTCGCTGTGGACCGACAGTCTTTCGCGCGCGCACCGCGTTGCCGGCCGGCTGCGCGCCGGCACGGTTTCCGTCAATACGGTCGATGCGTTGAGCCCGATGACGCCATTCGGCGGCGTCAAGCAATCCGGCTTCGGCCGCGACCTGTCGCTGCATGCGCTGGACAAGTACACCGCGCTGAAAACGACATGGATCAAGTACTGAAGCCGCGCGGGCGCTTGATCGCGGCGCCCAAACCGGCAACATAGAAGCCCATGCCGCTACGCTTCACCCTGAGACAATTGGAATATTTCGTCGCTGTCGGCGAAGCCGGCTCCATTACCAAGGCGGCCGAGCAGGTCAATGTTTCGCCGCCTTCGATCTCGGCGTCGATCGCGCAACTGGAGGCCGAATTCGGCGTCCAGCTTTTTGTCCGCAAGCATTCGCATGGCCTGTCGCTCACGGCTGGCGGGCGGGTTTTCCTGAAGGAGGCCGCCAGGCTGCTGGCCGACGCCGACGCCCTGCACGATATCGCCGGCGACATCGCCGAGAAGGTGCGCGGACCGCTGGCGGTCGGATGCCTGCTGACCTTCGCGCAGATCGTCATGCCGACGCTGCGCATGAAGTTCGAGCGCGCCTATCCCGACGTGCGGTTCCGGCAGTTCGAACGCAACCAGGGTCAATTACTCGAAATGCTGCAGCGCGGCGAAATCGACGCGGCGCTGACCTACGATCTCGAACTGTCGCAGGACACGACGTTCGAACCGCTGATGCTGGTGCCGGCCTATGTCATGCTGCCGCAGGGGCACCGCTTCGCCGGCAAGGCTTCGATCACGACGGAAGAGCTGGCCGACGAGCCGATGGTGCTGCTCGACCTGCCATACAGCCGCGAATATTTTCTCTCGGCCTTCCAGATGCGCGGCATCCGGCCGAACATTGCCGAGCGCACCGGCGACATCGCGGTGATGCGGTCGATGGTCGCGAACGGCTTCGGCTATGGCATCGCCAACATGCGGCCGCTCAACACGCTGGCGCCGGACGGCAAGCCGCTGGTCTTCGTGCCGCTGGCGGGGGATTTGCGGCCTCTGACCATGGGGGTTGCCTTGCCCAACGCCGAGCACCGCACGCAGACGGTGCAGGCCTTCATCGACCACTGCCGCCGTTTCGTCGTCGAACAGGGTGTGTTCGGCAGCGGCCGGGTGGTCAGTCACATTGCCTGAAGCCGGTGATCGGCAAGCCGCCGCAACAGGTTTTCCAGCATGTCGTCGCAGCGGCGCAACTGTTCGACACTGACGAATTCGTCCGGCCTGTGTCCCTGTGCCATCGATCCGGGTCCGCACACGATGGTCGGCGTGCCGAGGTCGCGGCTGAACAATCCGCCTTCGGTGCCGAAGGCAACCTTGATCGTGTCGTTGGCGCCGGTCAGCGACTTGACGAAGGCGACGGCCTGCGAATTCGCCGGCGTGTCCAGCCCCGGATAGGTGTTGGTGATCTCGATGTCGATGGCGGCTTCCGGCGCGATCGCTGAAACAGCAGCGGCGATGCGCTGCGCCTCCGCGCGCAGCCCGTCGAGGATTTGGTCGGGATTGTCGGCCGCGACATTGCGGATCTCGAAGTCGAGCTGGCACAGGTTCGGCACGATGTTGAGCGCCACGCCGGCGTTGATCTTGCCGACATGGACGGTCGTGTAGGGAATGTCATAGTCGCCGTCGCGCGCGCCATCGCTGGCCAGCCGGTCCTGTTCCCGGCGCAATGCGGAGACGAAGTCGCAGCCGAGATGAATGGCGTTGAGCGCCAGGGGAGCGAGTGCCGAATGGCCTTCCCGTCCCTTGCAGACGGCGCGTGCCGCGAGCTTGCCCTTGTGGCCGGTCGCCACCTGCATATTGGTCGGCTCGCCGACGATGCACAGCAATGGCCGGTGCGGCGCCGTACGCAACATGTCGATCAGGCTGTGCACACCGATGCAGCCGATCTCCTCGTCATAGGAAAGCGCCAGATGCAAGGGCGTTTGCAGGCTCATTTTCGCGGCCTTAAGACAGGCGGCAAGCGCGCAGGCGACGAAACCCTTCATGTCGGCAGCACCACGGCCGTATAGCCTGCCGTTGCGTGCGGTTATCTCGAAAGGCGGTAGCGTCCAGTCCTGCCCTTCGATGGGAACGACGTCGGTGTGACCGGACAGCATGACGCCGGGAGCGTCGGCCGGTCCGATGGTGGCGAACAGGTTGGCCTTATGGCCGTCCGCGCTGCGGATGATCTGGCAGGCAATGCCCTGTGCCGAAAGCAGGTCCGTCACGTAGCTGACGAGGTCGAGGTTCGAGTCGCGGCTGACTGTCGGAAAGCCGATCAGCTTTTCAAGGATCTGGATGCTGTCCATGCGTCTCGCGTCTCATTGGCCGTGCACGCTATCTAGCATCGCGCGACCACGGCCTTGAAGTCGCATTTGGCTCAGCCGGGATTTGCCGGATGCTAATCCAGGCGGCGAGGGCTGATTAGGCGCGTCCTAATCGGCACAGAAGAAATCTGTAGTTTTCCGGCACGCGTCGCAACTTATGAGTAGGTTCAAGGCATCTACCCACGGGGCGGACCGGCTTGCGCCAAAACCATCGCCGCGCATGCCGAGATGCGACGCTGGCAGGAAGGAAGCACCATGCGTGATCCACGCTACGACATTCTGTTCGAGCCCGTGAAGATCGGTCCGGTGACCGCGAAGAACCGCTTCTACCAGGTGCCGCATTGCAATGGCGGCGGCTATCGCGATCCTTCCGCCGCGGCCGAGATGCGGCGCATCAAGTCGGAAGGCGGCTGGGGCGTCATCTTCACCGAGCAGACCGAGATGCACCATACTTCGGAGATCACGCCCTTCATCGAGCTCAGGCTATGGGACGACGCCGACATCCCGGCGCTGGCGAAGATGGCCAAGGCCATGCACCAGCATGGCGCGCTGGCCGGTATTCAGCTTGCCTATTCCGGCATCAACGGCCCGAACCTCTACACCAAGGAAGTGCCGCGCGGGCCGTCGGCTCTGCCCATCCGCACCTTCACCAACGATCCGGTTCAGGCCCGCGCCATGGACAGAGAGGATATACGCGACCTCAGGCGCTGGCACCGCAACGCCTTCAAACGCGCCAAGCTGGCGGGCTTTGATCTGGTCTGCCTCTACGGCGCGCACGGCTTCGGCATCATCCAGCACTTCCTGTCCACCGCCACCAACCAGCGCAGCGACGAATATGGCGGCTCGCTGGAAAATCGCTCGCGGCTGATGCGCGAGCTGATCGAGGAGGGCAGGGATGCCATCGGTGACACCTGTGGCCTGACGCTGCGGCTGTCGTTGGACGAAATGATCGGCGAGCTCGGCTTCGCCAATTCCGAAGTCCGCGACATGATCGAGATGCATGCCGAATTGCCCGACCTCTGGGATCTGGCGCATGGCGCCTGGGAGGATTGCTCGGGACCGTCGCGCTTCAAGGAAGAGGCCGCGCAGGAAAGCCTGGTGTCCGGCATCAAGACGTTGACCTCGAAGCCGGTCGTCGGCGTCGGCCGCTTCACCTCGCCGGATGTGATGGTCAGGATGATCAAATCCGGCACGCTCGATTTCATCGGCTGCGCCCGCCCGTCGATCGCCGATCCCTTCCTGCCGAAGAAGGTGGAGGAGGGGCGCATCGAGGACATCCGCGAATGCATCGGCTGCAACATCTGCATCACCGGTGACATGACCATGTCGATCTCGCGCTGCACGCAGAACCCGACCTTCATGGAGGAGTGGCGCAAGGGCTGGCATCCCGAACGCATGCAGGCCAAGGGCGACAGCGACAGCGTGCTGATCGTCGGCGCCGGCCCCGCCGGGCTGGAGGCCGCCCGTGCGCTCGGCTTGCGCGGCTACCAGGTGGCCATTGCCGAGGCCGGCACAGAACTTGGCGGCCGCGTCGCGCGCGAATGCCGCTTGCCGGGCCTGTCGGCCTGGGGCCGCGTGCGTGACTATCGCCAGTACCAGCTCAGCCAGATGTCCAATGTCGACATCTATTTCGATAGCCGGTTGTCGGCGCAGGACATACTGGCCTTCGGTTTTCAGAACATCGCGCTTGCCACCGGCTCGACATGGCGCCGCGACGGCGTGGCGCGCGCCCATGTCGTGCCGATGCCGATCGACCCGGCCATGCCGGTCTACACGCCGGACGATCTGATGGCTGGAAACGTGCCGACCGGCAATGTCGTGCTGTTCGACGACGACCACTACTTTATGGGCGGCGTTCTGGCTGAGCTGATGGCGCGTCAGGGCGCGAAGGTAACGCTGGTGACGCCGTCCGCCTATGTCTCGGACTGGACCCGCAACACGCTGGAGCAGGGCGCCATCCACCGCCGTCTGGCCGGGCTCGGCGTCGAGATCGTGCTCAACCGGACCGTGACGCGCATCGTACAAGGTGGCGTCGCCACCGCCTGTGCCTATTCTGGTGCGGAACGCGACATTGCCGCCGACGCCGTGGTGCTGGTGACGTCGCGCCAGCAGGACGATCAGGTCTGGCGTGACCTGAAAGCGCGGCGCGACGAATGGGCCGACAATGGTATCAGTTCGATCAAGGTCATCGGCGATGCCGAGGCGCCGGGGCCGATCGCTTGGGCAACCTATGCCGGCCACCGCTTCGCACGTGAACTGGACGAAGACGATATCGGCGATGCGCTGCCGTTCCGGCGGGAGGTGACGGCCCTGGCGGCGGAATAGGCGGGACTTGCGCCTGGCAACCGTGGTCCTTAGACAGGCGGCCGTGACGTTTGCCGATGGCGGAGAAGAACATGTCGGACCGGATGAAGACCATCTCCACGGCCAAGTCGCATGGCGGCGTGCAGGGCGTCTATTCCCATGCTTCGGATGCCTGCTCCTGCGACATGACATTCGCCGTATTCGTGCCGCCGCAGGCCGGTGAAAAGCCTTGCCCTGTCGTATGGTACCTCTCCGGCCTGACCTGCACCCATGCCAATGTCATGGACAAGGGCGAGTACAGGCGCATGGCCGCCGAGCTTGGCCTGATCGTCGTCTGTCCCGACACCAGCCCGCGCGGCGCCGATGTTCCCGACGAGAAGGACAATTGGCAGTTCGGCTGCGGCGCCGGCTTCTATGTCGAGGCAACGCAAGCGCCCTACGCCAAGAACTACCGCATGTATTCCTATGTCACCGAGGAATTGCCGGCGTTGATCGCCCAGGAATTTCCGGCCGATATGACGCGCCAGGCGATCTTCGGCCACTCGATGGGCTGGCATGGGGCGTTGACGATCGCGCTCAAGAATCCCGAGCGCTTCAAAAGCTGCTCGGCCTTCGCGCCGATCGTGCAGCCGAGCACCGCCGGCTGGTCGCGGCCCGCCCTCGAAAAATATCTCGGCGCGGACGAGGCGTCATGGCGGGGCTACGATGCCACCTTGCTCATCGAGGATGGCCACCGCTTCCCGGAACTTTTCGTCGATCAGGGAACGTCGGACGGCTTTCTCAAGGACGGGCTGAGGCCGTGGCTGCTGGAAGCGGCCTGCGCCAAGGCCGGCATTGCGCTGACGCTGCGCATGCAGGACGGCTACGACCACTCGTATTTCTTCATTTCGACATTCATGGACGACCATCTGAAATGGCATGCCCAGAGATTGTCCGATCCACGCTGAACCAAGGGATTGTCCCGAGCGGGCCTAATCCCGCAACAGGTCGAACATCAGCTTGAAGAAACGGTCCGCGTCGACTTCGTGGGCGATACGCGCATTGTCGTTCTCGCCGCGCTCGCCCCAGAAATCGGCGACTGTCGCGCCGAACGCATAGGTGCCTGTGAGATCGACGCCGATATGGGCCGGACGGGTGCGCACCAATGTCGGATCGATTGCCAGCGCCAGCGCCAACGGATCGTGCATGGCGCCGCCGACACCCATCGAGTTGCGGTGCAGCTTCTCGTAGAACAGCAGCCAGTCGTTGACGAGCTTGCCGAGCGGCGTTTCGATGGTGGCGAGCTCGGCATATTGCGGCGCCTCGATCAGCACCTGCATGGTGACGTCGAGCCCGACCATCAGGATCGGCACGCCGCTGTCCAGCACGATCTTCAGCGCTTCCGGGTCGCAGAAAGCGTTGAACTCCGTCGGCGTGATGATCTCGCTCTTGCGGTAGAAGACGCCGCCCATCCAGATCAATTCCTTGATCTTGGGCAGCACGTCGCGATGCTTGAGGATCATCAGGCCGATATTGGACAGCGGACCGGTGGCGACGACCAGGATCGGTTCGGGCGCGGCGCGCAGCTTGTCGGCCAGGAAATCGACGGCGTGCTGGTCGACCGGCTTGATCGTCGCCTGTGGCAGATAGGGCGAGCCTTCGAGGCCGCTCGGACCGTCGGCGGTGCCGAGCACCAGCGGCCGCGCCAGCGGACGGTGACAGCCTTGCGCGACCGGCACGTCGCCGGCACCGATATATTCAAGGATGCGCAGCGCATTGGCCGTCGTCTTCTCGACCTCGGCGTTGCCGCAGGTGGTGGTGACGCCGAGCAATTCGATGGCCAGCGAGCGATGCGCCATGACCAGCGCGATCGCGTCGTCATGGCCGGGGTCGCAGTCGAACAGGATGGGTGTTGCAATGGTCATTTTGTCGGTCCTCACGCGGCTTCGTAGCGCGCGATGGTTTGCTTGAAGATGTTCAGGAAGCGGCGGCCGTCGAGATCGGTGCAGATGCGCGTGGTCTTCGGCCCGCCGCCGGGCAGCAATTGGCGGCCGCGATGGGCAACCGTCTGGCCGCGTGCCAGACGCCCATCCAGCACGACATCGACGAAGAGCGGCTCGGTCATGGTGGCAAGGCTGGGGTCGAAGGCCAGCGCCACGGTGATGACGTCGTCCATCGGGAAGCCGACGAGGTCGAAGAACTCGCGCCAGATGTCGATGTAGATCGGAAAACTGTCGGCGATCATGTCGAAGACGGCGTTCTTGCGGGCAACGGCCTGCATGTCGGCGATATCGTCGCGCGTCAGCATCGAAGCGGCGACGCGGTTGTCCTCGCAGATGTCGAGCGGCACCAGGATCTTCTCGACATCGGCGTTGAGCACGATGCGCGAAGCCTCCGGATCGGCCCAGATGTTGTACTCCGACAGCGGTGTGATGTTGCCCGGTGTCTGGAAGTTGCCGCCAAGCACCAAGAGCCGCTTCAACGCGCCCGTCAGGCGCGGCTCCTGCAGCAGCGCCATCGCTGCATTGGTCAGCGGCCCCGTCGTCACCAGCGTGATCTCGCCGGGATTGGCCATGACCGTCTCGATGGTGAAATCGACCGCGTGTCCCGGCGTTGCCGGGCGGGAGGGAGGCGGCGCCGGCGGGTTGAATTTCTTCAGCCGGTCGCCGAAGCGGGCAACGAGCCGCTTCTCGAAATGCACCGGCGCTTCCATGTCGGCCTTGGCGTTGCCGACGATCGGCCGCCAGGCGCCGGCATGGACCGGAATGTCGTCGCGCCCGGCCAGCGTCAGCGTGTTGAGCACGACATTGGTGACCTGTTCGATCGGGCCTGCGGCACCGGTGACGGTGGTGACGCCTTCGAGCCGGATATTCGGGTTCGCCGCGGCAAACAGCACGGCGAGAATGTCGTCGCCGGCAGAATCCACGTCGAGGATTATGCGTTCCATGAGAGTTCCTTCACTAGGGATTTTTGTCGACCGGGGCGCTGTTCCTGTCCACCGACAGAAGTTTCTGCATCGAGGCCAGCGTCTCCTTGATGATTTTCGGCCGTGCCCGGTAGGACAGTGCGAACAGCGCCGTCAGCGCGACGACATAGGGCACGGTGAGCACCAGATAGGACGGGAAACCGAAGGTCTGCAGGCGCAGCGAGAAGGCATCGGCGAAGCCGAACAGCAGGCAGCCGGCCAGCACCTTCAGCGGATCGCCATTGGAGAAGATCAGGATGGCCACCGCCATGAAACCGCGGCCCGAGGACATGTTCTCGGTGAACATGGTGATGTAGCCGAGGGACAGATGCGCGCCGGCCAACCCCGCCAGCAATCCGCACAATAGCGAGGCGATGTAGCGGACGCGGGTGATCGAAATGCCGAGTGCTTCCGCAGCTTCGGGCTTTTCGCCGACGACGCGGATGTAGAGGCCGAGCCGGGTGCGGTTGTAGAACAGCACCAGCAGCGGCACCGCGATGAACGCGACATAGACGATCGGCGTGAACCCTGAGATCAGCGGCGCCCACGAGCCGAGCAGCGCCTGGGCGCCTGGTATCTGCACCTTGGGCAGGCCGACAATGCCGTGACCGACGATCGATCCGCGCGTGCCGAAAATCGCTTTCATCAGCGAGATCGTCATGCCGCCGGCAAGGATGTTGAGCGCCAGCCCGACGACCACCTCATTAGCCCGGAACGTCACCACAAGCACGGCAAACGCCAGCGCGAAGGCAAGTGCCGCGGCGACACCGCAGGCGACGCCCGCGAATGCCGAACCCGTCCAGATCGAGCCGATGACGGCGAAGAAGGCGCCGGCCAGCATCTGCCCCTCGAGGCCGATGTTGAAGATGCCGGCCTTGGTGGTGAACGACCCGCCGAGCGCCACCAAGAGGATCGGCGCGGTGGTGCGAAGGGTCGCGGCGATCAGCGCGACGTTGATGAGCTTGTCTAGAATTTCCATCGCCGCTCCCCCGCCTGGCTGTCGCCGCGGCGTTTGATCAGAACCTGCGCCGATACGCTGAGGATGATCAGCGCCTGGATGACGGTGATGATTTCGCGCGAGGCGCTGGTGTCGACCTCGAGCAGCAGCGACCCGCTGCGAAGCGCGCCGAAGAACAGCGCCGTGACGATGGTGGCGACCGGTGAGCCATTGGCGAGCAGGGCGGCGATCAGCCCGTCGAAGCCGAAGCCTGGAGCAAAGCCCTCCATGAAGCGGTGATGCACGCCGAGCGTCTCGACGCCGCCGGCGAGGCCGCCGACGGCACCTGAAAGCAGCAGCACGACAAAGCCCTGCCGCTTCACGTTGACGCCGCCATATTCGGCGAATTTCGGCGCCGAGCCGACCATGGTCACACCATAGCCCCAGCTGGTGTAGCGGAAGATCAGCGCGACGCCGACCGCCAGCGCCAGGCCGATGAACAGCCCCCAGTTCAGCCGCGAGAAGGAAAAAATCTCGGGCAGATAGGCCGTCGCCAGGATCGGCGGCGTCTCCGACCAGCCGCCGGGCCGTTTGAACAGGAAGATGGTGAAGTAGGAGGTGAGCAGCACCGCGATGTAGTTCGACAGGATCGTCGAGACGACCTCGTTGGTGTTGTAGCGGGCGCGGAAAAAGGCGGGGATGGCAACCCAGGCCGCGCCCGCGACGACCGCGAGTGCCAGCGCCGCCAGCATATGGATGCCAGCGGGCAGGGAAAAGGTGAAGCCGACCCAGGCGGCGGCGAAACCGCCGAGGAACAGCTGGCCCTCGATGCCGACATTGAACATGCCGCCGCGCAGGCCGATGCAGGCGGCGACGCCGCAGATCAGGATCGGCGTCGTCTGCAGCAGCGTGCCGGCAATCTTTTCCTGATCGCCAAAGGCGCCGCGCAGCAGCGTCATCAAGACATGGATCGGACTTTCGCCGACCAGGAGGATGATGATCGCCCCCAAGAGCAAGGCGACGCCCACGGCGATGATCTGGCCGGAAAAGGCGCGCAAACGGTCGCTCATCGTGCGGGCTCCAGCTGCGGCGACACGCCCGCCATCATCATGCCGATCCGGTCTTCATCGGCATCGTCGCCGGCGACTTCGCCCATGATCCGCCCATTGAACATCACCAGGATGCGGTCGGCGAGCGCCGCCAACTCGTCGAGCTGCACGGAAATCAAGAGGATCGCCCGGCCCGCCGCGCGCTGGCGCATGATCTCGTCATGGATGGCCTCCTGGGCGCCGATGTCGACGCCGCGCGTCGGCTGGTCGATCAGCAGGAAGTCGGCGCCATTGGTGAATTCGCGCGCCAGCACCACCTTCTGGATGTTGCCCCCGGAAAGCCGCTTGACGGCATCGCCCGCTCCTTGCGCGCGAATGTCGAAGCTCTTGATCAGCGCTGCGGCATTTGCGGCAATCGCCTTCCAGTCGAGCACGCCGTTGCGGCTCCACGGCGCGCTGTGCTGGCGGCCCATCAGCGTGTTTGCCGCGATCGATGCATTGCGATCGACGCCGCGCACCATACGGTCGCCCGGAACATGGGCAAGTCCGGCCTCACGGATCGCGGCGGGGATGAGCGTGGTGAGGTCCTGGCCTTTCAGCCGGGCCTCGCCATGGCTTGCCGGCCGCAGGCCCGAAAGCACTTCGGCCAGTTCCGTCTGCCCATTGCCGGCGACACCCGCAATGCCCACCACCTCGCCGGAACGGACGACAAAGCTGGCGCCACGAACGGCCGGCAGCCGGCGATCGTCGCGCGCCCAGAGATCCCTGACATCCAGCACGATGTCGCCGTCAAGCGCCGCGCGCGGCCGCCGGTCGAAACTGACCTCGCGGCCGACCATCATGCGCACCAGCTCATCCCTATTGAGTTCCGATGTCGGGCGGGTCGCCACCTTCTTGCCGTTGCGCAGCACCGTCACCGTGTCGGACACCTCCATCACCTCTTCCAGATGGTGAGAGATGAAGATCACCGTCATGCCCTCGGCCACGAAGCTGCGCAGCGTCTGGAACAGTTCGCGGCTTTCCTGCGGCGTCAGCACGGCGGTCGGCTCGTCGAGGATGATGGTGCGGGCGCCACGCACCAGGACTTTCAGGATTTCGATGCGCTGCTCGATGCCGACGGACAGCAGCCCGACGCGCTCGGTCGGATCGACATGCAGCCCGAAACGCTTCGACAGTTCCTGCGTGCGTGCGATCTGCGCGGCGTGGTCGATCAATCCATGACGCCGGATTTCCATGCCGAGAAAGACATTGTCGGCGACCGACAGCGAAGGCACCAGCTTGAAATGCTGGTGCACCATGCCAAGCCCAGCCTTGATGGCGGCGGCCGGGTCGGCGACCACCGTCGCCTCGCCATTCAGTCGGATCGAGCCTTCGTCCGGCTGCAGCAGGCCGAAAAGGATGTTCATTAGCGTCGTCTTGCCGGCGCCGTTCTCGCCGATGATGGCGTGGATCTCACCCCGGCGCACGGCAAGATCGATGCCGTCATTGGCGATGAAGGCGCCAAAGCGCTTGGTGATGCCTGTCAATTCGACGGCCATCGCTACTGTGCTGTGGAGGGTCGGGGACCCCGGCGCGTTCGACACGATGCTCTCGCAGATTGGCAGACTGGACGCTGATCCACCGCGGCAGGCCGCGGCGGATCAGCGTAGCGCTTTCTTGGGAGGGATGCGCGGTTGCCTATTTCGCCTTGGCGATCACGATCTTGCCGTCGAGGATGCCCTTCTTGATCTCGTCGAGCTTGGTGGTCACGTCGGCCGGGATCTTCGGCGCGATGTCGTCGCAGACCTTGAACTCGACGCCGCCCGATGCAAGGTCGAAGGTGCGGGTGCCGGCTGTGACCTTGTTTCCCCCGACCTCATCCTTGATCAGCGTATAGACGGCGATGTCGCCGCGCTTCAGCATGCTGCCGAGCACATTTCCGGGAGCCGTGCCGCACATGTCGATATCGACGCCGATCGAATATTTGTCGGCGGCCGCACTGGCCTGCATCACGCCTTCACCGGTCGGGCCGGCGACGTTGTAGACAATGTCGGAGCCCTGGCCGTACAGCGCCTGGGCGAGCTCGCTGCCCTTGGCCGGGTCATCGAAGGTGCCGGCGAAGACGGAGTTCACCTTCACATCGGGCGCGGCGTATTTGGCGCCCTGCTCATAGCCGCCAAGGAAATTGCGGATCACCGGGATGTCGCGGCCGCCGACGAAGCCGATTGCCTTGCCGTCGCCGATCTTGGGAAATTCACTGCCCTTGGCCTCGATCATGCTGGCGAGCGCGCCGGCGACGAAGGAGCCCTGTTCCTCGGCGAAGTTGGCATAGATCATTTTGGGATTGTCGAGCACGCCATCGATGAAGACGAAGCGCTGGTCGGGATATTTCTTGCTGACCTTCTGCAGCGAATCCACCAGCTCCCAGCCCATGACGAAGATGAGGTCGTATTGCTTGCCCTTGGCGAGGTTCTCGAACTGCTCCTCATAGTCCAAGGCGCGATTGCCGGTGTCGACCAGCTTGAGGTCGATGCCGAAATCGGCCTTGGCCTTGTTGAGGCCGTTGACGATCGAAACGCCAAAGCCCTGTGCGAAATATCCTGAGATGGCGGCCACCGAAACCTTGGCCTGTGCGGCGGCCGACCCCAACGAAACGGCCAGCATCGTGCCGGCCAGAAATAAACTCTTGAGCGCCCTTTTCATGTCATTCCCCTTCAGCTTTTTTCAGCTTTTGAAGCCACGCCTTGACCATCCTCACACACCGCCGGAATGCTGGCAATTTCGTTGATGGTCATATGAGTTTAGGAGCGGCCCGACAGGCTGTCAATCGTCATCCGATGCAGTTTTCCGGGCCTGTCATTGGCATCCTCTTACCGCGGTGCTTGACAAATATCGGTGATGCATAATTGTTGATACTCTAACGAGTTTTCATGAATGACGGGACGAAGGATACGCGCAATGCCAGCTGTGGTGGTCAGGAAATTTCTGGTCCAGGTCGAAGAGGTCTTCCATGAAGGCGGGCCGCCCGCGGCACATCCGCTCAAGCGGGGCGCGATCGTCGCCGTCATCGCCAATCCCTTTGCCGGACGTTACGTCGAGGAGATCACTGGCTTCATGGAAGATCTGAAGCCGCTCGGCCTGGAAATGGCGCGGCGCTTGATCGATGCCATGGGCGGTGGCGTCGCCGCTGTCGAAGGCTATGGCAAGGGAGCCATCGTCGGTGCCGCCGGCGAGCTTGAACATGGCGCGCTCTGGCACAATCCGGGTGGCTATGCGATGCGCGAGCTGCTCGGCAACGCCAGGGCTATCGTACCCTCGACCAAGAAGGTCGGGGCTCCTGGAACGCGCATCGACATTCCGATCACCCACATCAACGCTTCCTATGTGCGCAGCCATTTCGACGCGATCGAGATCGGCGTTGGCGATGCGCCGCGCAGCGACGAGATGGCGGTCATCCTGGCGATGACGACCGGCCCGCGCATCCATGCGCGGGTCGGCGGCCTGGCGGCGGCCGACATCAAGGGCGAGGACGGATTGCGATGAGCGCGGAAATCCGCCGCATCATCAACATCGTCGAGGAAACCCGGATCGAAGGCGGCCGCCCCGTCGACCCGCCGACTCGGCGTGCCGCGGCCATCGCGGTGATCCGCAACCCTTATGCCGGCGTGTTTGCCGAGAATCTGTCGGTGCTGGTCGATATCGGCGAAGCCCTGGGCGACATCCTGCCCAGGCGGGCGGTGGCGGCGCTTGGCATTGCCGGCGATCAGGTCGAGAGCTTCGGCAAGGCCGCCGCGGTCGGCGCCGACGGCGAACTCGAACATGCCGCCGCCATCCTTCATCCAAAGCTCGGCGCGCCGTTCCGCGATGTGCTGGGCAAGGGCGCCGCGCTCATTCCCTCGTCGAAGAAGCGCGGCGGCCTCGGCGTGCCGCTCGACATTCCGCTCGGCCACAAGGATGCGGCGAAGGTGCGCAGCCATTTCGACGGCATGGAGGTCCGTGTCCCCGATGCGCCGCGCGCCGACGAGATCGTCGTCGCCATCGCCGTCACCGATTCCGGCAGGCCGCACGCGCGCGTCGGCGGGTTGACCAAGGAAAGTATCGTCGGGGTCGACGGTGTGAGCTGATGCCAGCGAAGGCCGCTACGCGGCCCTGACCTCCGGCACGCGCATGGCCGGCGGGGTGTTGCGGCTGCGGCCGGTCCGCACCTCGCCGTCGATGACGACCATGCCGATGCCCGGCAGATTGCCAAGCGAGACACTGTCAAGCAGTCCGTCACCGGCGCCGCCGATCGCCTGATCGATGAAGATCAGGTCGGCGGCGCGGCCGACGTCGATGATGCCACGGTCGGTCAGGCCGCGCACGCGCGCCGTGTTGCCGCTGGCGAGACAGAACGCCACTTCCGGCGCAATGCCGCCCAGCGACGCCAGCATGGTCAGCGTCCTCAGGATGCCGAGCGGCTGCACGCCGGACCCGGCCGGGCTGTCGGTGCCGAGGATGACGCGTGAAAGCTCGCCGCGCTGCCTGGCCAGGTCGAGCACGAACAAGCCGGTGCGCAGATTGCCGTTATGGACGATTTCCAGCGCACGCGAGCCGTTTTCGCAGATCTGCCGGATCTCGGCTTCGGGAAGTGCCGTCGGTCCGCCATTGACGTGGGCGACGATGTCGGCGTCGACCTCCAGCACCACATCGGCGCCGATGCGGCCGGAGCCGGGCAGGGAAGGGCCGCCCGTATGGGTCATCGAGGTCATGCCGTATTTGCGCGCCCAGGCGATCATCTGCCGGCCGGTCGGACCATCCTTGACGCCGCCAAGTCCGACCTCGCCGATGAGTGTCACGCCGGCTTCGGCGAGGTACCGGAAGTCATCCTCGACCAGGCCGTGTTCCAGGATGGGGGCGCCGGCCAGGATCTTCATGCCGTTGGGCCGGAAGTTGGAAAAAGTCCGCTGCGCCGCGATCGCCAACGCCTTCAGCCCGACCAGGTCGCGCGGCCGGCCCGGCGTGTGGACCTCACCCGCCGAAATGATCGACGTGACGCCGCCATGCACGGTCGAATCCATCCAGCCGATCTGGTTCTGCCGCGGCGTCCAGTCGCCGGCTACCGGATGGACATGGTTGTCGATGAGCCCCGGCGCCACAGCGCAGCCCATCGCATCGATGATCGTCGCCGCATCGCCGCCGTCGACGTCGCCTGCCTTGCCAATGCCCGTAATGCGTCCCTCCGCCACGGCGATGGTATCGGCATCCAGGATCGGCTGGCCGAGGTCACCGCTCAGCAGCAGTCCGATATTGCGGATGACGAGCGTGTTGGCAGACGACTTGGGGTCGGAGGGCATTGGTTCTCATTTCTGCTGATCTGGAAGGTCTTGGCGCGGCTTACTTGCCGCCGTCGCCATTCGATGGATCGTCGTCATTGATGCGCTTGAGCAGGCGCAGCAGCGTCGTCTGCTCGGCGGGTGACAGCGGCGACAGAAAGCGGCGTCCGACCTCCACGCTGCGCGCGAGCCGCTCGAGCGTGTATTCGGTGCCTTTTTCGGTCAGCGCGATCATCGACAGGCGCTGGTCGGTGTCGGAAGCGCTGCGCGTGATCAGCCCGTGCTTGAGCAGCTTGCGCATGACGATGCTGATGGTCGACGGATCCATCGCCGTCAGCCGGCCGAGATGGTTCTGCGAGACCTCGCCATGCTTGAGGATCGTGGCAAGGGCCGCGAACTGGGTCGGCGACAGGTCCTCGCCGGCCATGACCTGCTGGAAACGCAGCGTCGCGCGCTGATGTGCCTTGCGGATGATATGCGCCGGGTGCAGGTCCAACGCGTATCCGGTCTCGGCGTAGCGCTCCAGCACCTGCTCGCGGCTCAATGGTTCCGCATTGCCGTCCGGCTGCTTCGCCGTCGCGCTTTTCTTGGATTTCTTTTCGGTCGTCAAACCGGACTCCTGTTGCCTGTGTCGCACGCCGGGCCCTGAATGGTTCAAGCCGCGACTTCGATCGGTTGCAGCGACGCCCCATCGCGAAGCGCCGCGACGACATCAGCCGAATCGCTGACCACGCCGAAATGCGTCGCTATATCGTAGAGCGAGCTTTCCTGTTCGCGCGGTCCGGTCGCCGCGCAGCAATCGCTCGGCACCACCACTTCATAGCCCTGGAAAAACGCGTCGTGGACAGTCGATCGCACGCAGATGTTGGTGACCACGCCGAAGATGACCAACTGGTCGATCTGCATGTCCTTCAGTGTCAGGTCGAGGTCGGTCTGGAAGAAGGCCGAATAGCGCCGCTTGATGACGTGGATCTCGTCATCGCGGGCGCCAAGATCTTCGATGATCTCCGGTCCCCAGCTGCCTTCCAGGCAGTGTGGCGTACGCTTCACCCATTCGCGCTCGCGGCGCATGCCCGGCCGGTGCGCGTCGTGAACCCAGATCACCGGCACGCCGCCTGCGCGCGCCGCCTCGATGACGGCCAGTTGCGGCCCGACCAGCGTCTCATATCCAGGCAGCACCATGGCCCCGCCCGGTTTGCAGAATTCGTTGACCATGTCGATGACGACAATGGCTGCACGCTTCGGATCAAGGCGCATCGCGTCATCGTGCCGATGTGAGGAAAAAACGTCCACGGCCATGGCGGACTCCTTTGGTCGATCGTTGATGCTCATACAAAAAACCCTGGCGGGTGCCAAGTCAATCCCGTCCGGCGCTAAGCAGTAGTCAGCGGGCTTGCGCACGCCGCTGCGAGAAGCGTATGCGCTATTTGTCCGGCGCGATATGGCCTTGACAAGGGGTGGCAACCATGTGCTCGATTTGTATGACCATCAATGATATTCGAGCCGTTGAACTTACCGAGCCGAGGGCCGTGATATGAAGACGATCGTCACCGGCGCCAGTGGCCTGCTTGGCCGTCATGTGGCGGAGGCTCTGCTTGCCGCCGGCTATGATGTGCTGGGCATCGATACCGTGGCGCCGCCCGGGGGTGCATGGCGGCACGCCACCGCCGACCTGACGGATCTTGGGTCGACCCTGCAGTTGGTGCGCGATTGCGATGCCGTCGTGCATGTCGCGGCCATTCCGCGGCCGACCGGGCGTGCCGGCGGCGAGGTGTTCAACACCAATGTCGCGACCGCCTACAATGTCGTCGAGGCTGCTGCCATGGCCGGTATCGGGCGCTTCGTCTATGCCTCGTCCTTCAGCGTCTTCGGCTATCCTTTCTTCGAGAAGACGGTCATTCCGCCCTACCTGCCGGTCGACATGAACCACCCGGTCGGCGCGCAGGATCCGTACGGCCTGTCGAAATGGCTGGGTGAGGAAATCGTCGACGCGGCGGTGCGCCGCGGCGCCTTCTCGGCGGTCAGCATCCGCATGCCCTGGATACAGACCCCGCAATCCTTCTTCGCCGGCGTCGGCCCGCGCCGCGCCACCGCCGACAGCGCCCGCGACCTGTGGGCCTATCTCGACGCGCGCGACGCCGGGCAGGGTTTCCTGCGGGCAATGGAATGGCAAGGCGACGGTCATCTGCGCGTCCTGCTCAGCGCCGCCGACACCTTCATAGAGGAGGAGACCGAGGCGCTGGTGCGCCGCGCCTATCCAGGCGTCGCACTGTCCCGGCCGATCGCTGGCTTCAGCTCCGTGCTGGACACGGTCCATGCGCGCCAGACGCTCGGCTTCGCGCCGGAGCATTCATGGCGTTCCTACCCAAAGCCGGAGACCGAGGGATGAAGCGGTTCGACCAGAAGAGGATTCTTGTCACCGGCGGCGCCGGCGCCATCGGCAGCGCCGCGGTCCGGCGCTTCCTCGATGAGGGCGCGCGGGTCGCCATCGTCGATCGCAACGGGGCTGCCGCCCGGGAACTCGCTGGCTCTCTCGGCGACAACACCATCGCCATCGAAGCCGACGTCACCAACGAGACGGATGTGCGCGGCGCCGTCGAAACCACAGTCGAGACATTGGGCGGGCTCGATGTGGTCTTCAACAATGCCGGCATTTCCGGCGTCGTTGCTCCCGTGCACGAATTGCCTGTCGAGGATTGGGACACCATCATTCGCATCAATCTGCGCGGCATCTTCCTCGTCCTGCAGGCGTCGCTCCAAGCGATGATCAAGGCCGGGACTGGCGGCTCGATCGTCAATATGGGATCGTCCATGGCGGGCTGGGATGTGCTTACCGGCGGTGCCGGCTATGTCGCCTCGAAGCATGGCGTGGTCGGGCTGACGCGGGTCGCCGCACTCGATGCCGCGCCCTATGGCATCCGCGTCAATGCCATCTGCCCCGGTGTGATCGAGACGACGCTCGGCGTGCCGGCCTCCGGCGACGGCGATTTCAAGAGCAGCGTCCAGCATTTCGCCGACCGCATCCCGCTGCGCCGCGTCGGCCAGCCGGACGATGTCGCGGCCGCCGTGGCCTTCCTCGCCTCGGATGAGGCAAGGCACGTCACCGGCGTCGACTGGCTGATCGACGGCGGCCAGACCTTGCAGAGCTGGGCCAACGCGCCGGCCGGCAACACGTTTCCGAAATATCGATAAGAGAACAGGCCGGGCGAGCCCTTCGCGTCAGAGGCCGAAACGGTCCTTCAGCCGCCCCGAAAGGATCGCCGCTTTCACCCCGATAGGCCAGAAGCGGTGAAACCGGATTGGCTTGAGCGGCGATATCGGCATGGGGAACGGCGACGTCTCGTCGCCGCGCAGGCGTTGCGCCAGGGCAGCGCCCATCGCCGAGGCCATGGCGATGCCACGGCCATTGTAGCCAAGGCAGATCAGCACGCCGTCTTCCGGCTCGTGGATGTGCAGAAGATGGTCCTTGGTGATCGCAACCCGGCCGTTCCAGCCATGCGTCCAGCGTATTCCCTCGAGCGCCGGCCACAGCCGCAGCGCATAGTCGGTGAGGTAGCGGATGGCGGACGCGTCGCCGATGGGCTTCATCGGTCCCCGGCCGCCCATGAGAAGACGCCTCTCGGCGTCGACACGGTAGTACACCGTGATGTTGCCGGCTTCGTAGAGGACGGGCCTGTCGGGGAGAATTTGGCCCGCGGCCGCCGGCGGAAGCGGCTCGGTCGCCGCGATCGCGCTGAACACCGGAACCAGCGACCGCTCCAGGCCTGGCCACAGGGAGCCGGTGTAACCGTTGGTCGCGACAAGCACCTTCTCGGCGCTGACAGAGCCGTTCGCGGTTTTGAGGACCCATCGGCCAGCCTCCCGCTTCAGCGCGACGACTTCGCTGCCGCCGAATATCCGCGCGCCGGCGCTCCGCGCGGCTTCTGCCAGGCCAAGGCTGTATTTCAGGGGGTGGAGGTCACCGCCACGGGCGTCGAACAGGCCGGCTATGTATCTGTCCGTTCCGGTACGCGCCGCCATCGCCTGCGCGTCCAGCACGCTGACCGGCATTCCCCTCCGCTCGCATTGCGCGGCCGTGGCCCGCACCGCGGCTTCCGGCTTCGGCCGGATCGCCGCGCGTATGGTGCCGTTCTGCCGCGCATCGCAGGCGATCGACAGGCGCTTGATCAAGCCATAGGTGAAATCCGGCGCGCCATAGGAGAAATCGATCATCCGCGGCCCGAGCTCAGGGCCGTACATCGCTTCGATCGTGTCGGGATCGTATTTGAGGCCGGGATTGACCTGGCCGCCATTCCTGCCCGAAGCGCCCCAACCCGGCTGTTGGGCTTCGAGCACGGCAACGTCGTCGCCGGCTTCCGCCAGGTGCAGAGCGGTGGAAAGGCCGGTGAAGCCGCCGCCGACAATGGCGACCCTTGCCCGCTGCGCGCCGGCAAGGGCGGGGTATTTGCCGGTGCCCCCGGCCGTTTCGCGGTAGAGGCTCCGGGGTGGGCTGCTTTCGAGCATATTGGACATCGTCAAAGTGACCGATAGGGACGCAGGTCAGAGAGGCTGGGTGGAAGCATTGGACGAAAGGCGATGTACCACCTGCGAGAAACTCAAGAGGGAACGGCAGACCCTCGAATATCGTGCCGGGCGCACCAGTCAATTCAGCATGGCTTTCGGGAAATCACAACTGCTGCGACAGCGCCGCCATGAAGTGGTCGTTCTCCGCAGGCGAGCCGATGCTGACGCGCACGTAGCTGTCAAAACCGTCCTGCTTCCAGGGTTTTACGATGACGCCTTCGCGCAACAGGCCCTCGGCGAACGTGCTGGCATTTTGCCGGCAGTTGAAGAACAGGAAATTGCCTCGCGAAGCGGCAACTTCGACGCCCTTGCTCCTGAGGAAATTCTCGACACTTGTTCTTTCCGCCTTGGCCAGCGCGACGACCCTTGCAAGGTGTTCCTCGTCGGCCAGCGCCGCCAGCGCGGCCGCCTGCGCCATGCCATTGGCGTTGAAGGGCGTGCGCACCCTGTCGAGCAGCCCGCGCAATTCCGGGTCACCGACGATGCCGAAGCCGATCCGCAATCCGGCAAGTCCGAACGCCTTGGAAAATGTCCGCAGCACGATCCAGGGCTGGTCGCGTTTGCCGAGGTCAGGCAACGCCGAGGCATAGTCGTCGCCCTCGGCATATTCGGCATAGGCTTCGTCGACGACAATCAGCGTCTCGTCGCTAACCGCGTCCAGAACCCTCGATAAATCGCCGGCGGACAGCCAACTGCCGACCGGGTTCGTCGGGTTGGAGAACAGCAGCATGCGCGGGCGCTCGTGCACCGCCTCGATCAGGGCGTCGACATTGATGGTAAGATCGTCATTGACGGCGACACGGTTGATGCTCGCGCCCATCAGCGTCGCGTAGTCCTCGTGCAACGGAAACGACGGATAGAGCGTGGCGACTGTATCGCCAGGCCGCAACACGGCACGGCTGATAACGGAAAGAAGGTCCTCCGACCCATTGCCGAGGATGATTTGATCCTCGCTGAATTCATATTTGGCGGCGATCGCCTGGCGCAGTGCGCGTCCGGCGGGGTCTGGATAGAGCCGGAACATCTCGGCGCCGGCCTGCATCATCGTGGCGAGCGTCGGGCTCGGACCAAGCGGGTTTTCATTCGAGCCCAGCTTGGCGATCCTGGCTGGAGCATATCGCTGCATGACCTCGGCGATGGTCAGCCCGGAATTGTAAGGCGACAGGCGCATGACTTCGGTTCGGACTATATTTGCGGCTTTCGACACGGGCGGGCTCCTCTGCTGCCGGTCGACTCCCGTCATCGACCGGGTTCTCAAACACCGGGTTTCGCTGCATCGTCCACGGGCGCGCCAGGTCACCGACAGGCACGCCGGTGCCGCGAATTTTGTTGAGGAGTAGCGTAGCCGAAACGGTTTGTATATGCTTGTATATGTAACTTGATCTGATAGTCTCGCCGTGGAAGAGGAAGCTCGGCACCGGCAAGGAGGATCACATGCGCAATGCTTCTCTGTTCGATCTTGCCGGCAGGAAGGCGCTTGTCACCGGCGCCAGCCGCGGCATCGGCCGCAGCATCGCCGAGGCGCTAAGCGCGGCCGGCGCCGACGTCGCGATCACCGCGCGTAGCCTGGCGTCGCTGGAGGAGACGACAGCGGCGATCCGTGCCGCCGGCGGTGTTGCGCATGCGATTGCCCTCGACGTCACCGATGTCGGCCGCTGCCGGACAGCCACCGCCGAGGCAGCCGGCCTGCTTGGCGGTCTCGACATCCTCGTCAACAATGCCGGAATGGAAGAGGTCAGGCCCTCGCTCGACGTCGACGAGGCGCTGTGGGACCGGATCGTCGACACCAATCTCAAGGGGGCGTTCTTCTGCGCCCAGGCCGCGGCAAGCCAGATGCGCGACGCGGGGCGTGGCGGCGCCATCATCAATCTCTGCTCGCTGACGTCGGAAGTCGGCATTCCCACCGCTGTGCCCTACGGCTCGTCGAAGTCTGGCCTGCTCGGCATGACACGGGCGCTGGCGGCGGAGTGGGCGGGGCTTGGCATCAGGGTCAACGCCATCGCCCCGGGTTACTTCAGGACGGCGATGACCGATGTGTTCTACAGCGACGAGGCATGGCAGCAGTCCATGCTCGCCAAGATCCCGCAGCACCGTTTCGGCGATCTCGGTGACCTGCACGGCGTCGCCGTCTTCCTTGCCTCGGATGCGGCGGCTTACATCACCGGCCAGTCCATTCCGGTGGATGGCGGGTTCCTGGCATCGATTTGAGGCTCGCCACAGGCTCGAAATCAAAGTCTTCCGCAATGTGACCGGCCGGCACATTACGTTCCAACAAAGAGGAATATCCATGTCCGACATCAGCTTCCACGATCTGTCATCGCTCGACGCCAACCAGCGAGCCGGCTTGCTGAAACGCGCCGAGGGCGATCTGTCGGATTTCGTCGAAAAGGTCCGCCCGATCATCCAGGCCGTGAAGGATGAGGGCGACGCCGCGCTGGTCCGCTTTGCCAGGGAACTCGACAAGGCCAATGTCGCCGAAGGCGGGCTGAAAGTCTCGGAAGCCGAGTTCGAGGCGGCCTTCGACAGGGTCGAGAAGGATGTCGTGGAAAGCATCGGCTTCGGCATCGACAACATCCGGCGCTTCCATGAGGAGCAGAAGCCCGAAACGATGTGGCTCAAGGAAGTCCGGCCGGGCGCCTATGCCGGCGACCGATACACGCCGATCGCCTCGGTCGCGCTCTACGTGCCGCGCGGCAAGGGCGCCTTTCCGTCGGTGACGATGATGACCTCGGTTCCGGCCGTCATTGCCGGCGTGCCGCAGATCGCGATCGTGACGCCGCCGACATCGGACGGTTCGGTGGATGCGGCGACGCTGGTCGCCGCGCGCCTCGCCGGCGTGCACACTGTCTACAAATGCGGCGGCGCCCAGGCCGTCGCCGCCGTCGCCTACGGCACCGAAACGGTGAAGCCGGCGCTCAAGATCGTCGGCCCCGGCAGCCCATGGGTGGTTGCGGCCAAAAGTGTGCTGTCCTCGATCATCAACACCGGTCTCCCGGCCGGTCCGTCGGAAGCCATCATCTTTGCCGATGACAGTGTCGATGGTGGCCTTGCCGCGCTTGATCTTTTGATCGAGGCCGAGCACGGACCGGATTCCTCGGCCTATCTGGTGACACACAGCCGCAAGGTCGCCGAGGCAGCACTCGCCGCACTCCCGCAACACTGGTCACGGATGACCGAACAGCGCGTGGAATTTTCGCGCGCGGTGCTGACCGGAAAGCGCGGCGGCATCGTGCTGACCGCGTCGCTGGAAGACAGCTACCGCTTTATCAACGACTATGCGCCCGAACATCTGGAAATCCTGTCGAAGGAGCCGTTCGCGCATCTTGGACACATCACCGAGGCGGCCGAGATCCTGATGGGACCGCACACGCCGGTGACGCTTGCCAACTTCGTCCTTGGGCCCAATGCCGTGCTGCCGACCAGCCGCTGGGCGCGGACCTATGGGCCGCTTTCGGTGACGGATTTCGTCAAGCGCTCGTCGGTCGGCTATGTCACCTCGGCCGCCTATCCGGAACTGGCGAAACATGCCCGCAGGCTCGCCCGTTACGAGGGCTTCAGCTCGCACGAAAATGCGGTCTCGGAAATCCGCGACCGCTATCTCGCCGGTTGAACGGAGACGATGGCGATGAAGGCGGCACGGCTTTATGGACCCGGCGATCTGCGGGTGGAGGACGTTGCCCCGCCAGGCATTCCGGATGCCGGCTGGGTGAAGCTCAGGGTCGACGCCGCCGGCATTTGCGGTTCGGACCTGCACAATTTCCGCACCGGCCAATGGATAAGCCGGTCGCCCTCGACGGCCGGCCACGAGCTGACCGGGACGGTGATCGCGGTGGGCGAGGGCGTCGGGACCATCGCCGTCGGCGACAGGGTGGTCGCCGATTCCCGTTTCTGGTGTGGCGAGTGCGCGCAATGCCGTGCCGGCAGGCGCCATCTCTGCGCTTCGCTGGGCTTCGTCGGCGAAGTCTGCGACGGCGGCTTTGCTGAACAGGCGGTGTTGCCCGCGCGTCTGCTGCATGTCGTCGATGCAGCACTTGACGAGCGGGTCGCGGCGATGGCCGAGCCGCTCGCGGTGGCACTGCACGCGGTGCGGCGTCTACCGAAGACGGCAGGTTCGGTGCTTGTCGTCGGCTGCGGGCCGATCGGTGGTCTCGCCGCGCTGCTGCTCTCCCGGACTTTCCCTGGCACGGTGCTTGTCACCGACCGCAACGAGGCGCGCTCTGCCCGCGTGGCGCGGGTGACTGGCGCAACAAGCGTCGACCTCGACCGCGCTGCGATTGCCGCTGCGACCGACAATGCCCAACTGCTGGCGGCCGTCGAGGCGACCGGTAGCATTGCTGCATTCACCCAGTTGCTCGGCGTTCTCGATTCCGGCAGCGCGGTGGCGATGGTCGGCATCTTCCATGGCCGTCTCGACATCGACCCCAACCTTCTGGTCGAACGCGAGATCGCGCTGCTGGGGTGCCATGCCTTCGCCGACGAACTGCCTGACGCGGTGCGGATGCTGGGTGAATTGAGCGAACCGCTGCTGGCCCTGATCGATCGCGAGATCAATCTCGACGACATTCCGGCCGCCTATGAGCGGCTGTTGGCGGGGCAAAGCGATGGCTTGAAAACAATCATCCGCATGCGGCAACCTGTTGAGCCGGCGTGATTTTCGCTAAATTGCCGGAAAGGATTTTGACATGATCGATTTGCCCGACACGGCGAGCCCCCTTTACGAGAAGGTGAAGGACTACATCCTGACCAACATCGGAACGGGCCGGTGGGGCAAGGATCGCAAGCTGCCGTCCGAGAACGAGCTGGTGGTTTCGCTGGGTGTCTCGCGCATGACGGTCCACCGGGCCTTGCGGGAACTGACCGCGGCGGGGTTCCTGATCCGGCTGCAAGGTGTCGGCACGTTCATCGCGCCGCCTCGGCCGCAATCGACCCTGATCGAGATCAACAACATCGCCGCCGAGATTATTGAGCGCGGCAACAGGCATCGCTCCGAAGTCCTCGTGCTGGAAACGATCATGCCGACCAAGGAGCTCGCTTTGTCCTTCGAGTTCCCGAAGCGCGTCTCGATCTATCACTCGGTCGTCGTCAATTTCGAGAACGATCTGCCGGTGCAATTGGAAGAGCGCTTCGTCAATCCGAGCCTGATCCCCGACTATGACAAGCAGGATTTTTCGAAGACGGCGACTTACGACTACCTCATGCAGAAGACCCCGGTGACCGAGGTCGAGCACATCATTTCCGCCATCCCGGCCGACGCCGAGACGGCGCGGCATCTCAACATCGATCTCGGCAGCTGCTGCCTGTTTCTGCACCGCCGCACATGGACTGGCGCGGTCGTCGCCACCATCAGCAAGCTGACCTATGCCGGCAGCCGCTATTCGCTCGGCAGCCGGTATTCCCCCACGAAGACCAACTGATGCCAACAGGGCGACGGTAACTCGCAGAGGTTTTCCTACAGATGTATATACATGTATTGATAAAGGCGCTTTCACCCTTGATGAACGGATTGGTCGAAAGGGGCGACCGATGACACAGAGCCGCACGGCTGGGATTCGCGCTCTGGCGCAGCACGATGTCGCCGAGGCGCAGCGTGCGCTGGCGGCCTTGCTGGGCGATCTGTTCGGCATGACCGCCAATAACGTCCGCATCAATGTCGACAAATACAGCCTGAATTCGCTGAATGGTTTCTTCGACAGCGACGGCCAGGCCTACTTCTTCAAGTTCCATCAGGAGGAACGCGAAGAGGGCATGACCGGCGAGTATTATCGAGCCGAGATCCTGTCGCTTGCCGGCCTGCCGGTCGACCAGCCCGTCCATATGTCGGCCCAGCCCGGCGAGCAGATCCTTGTCTATCGCCGCCGCACCGATCCGCGATTTTCGGATGTGCTGTTCGCGCTGGATTGCGAGGACAATGCCGGCAAGCGGCGCGAGGCGGTTCTTGCCGAGCGCGACCTGTCCGCCAGGCTGCTCGAGGTCTATCTCGGGACGCTGCATCCGGTGACCGTCGCGGAGGTCTCGGCTGAGCCGATCCACCGGCTGTTCCATGAACGGCTGATCGACGCCGATACGCGTTTGTCGCCGGGCGGCAGGCTGGCCGATTTCTATATCGGCAAGCCGTTTATCTTTCCCGGCGTGGAACTCGACTGGGATCGGTTCTCCCGGCTGAAATTCGTCATCAACGGCCGGCCTTACGCCAGCAGCATCGGCGAGCTTTTCGACGCCGCGGCCGCGCGCTTGCGGCCGGATCGGCTTGCCGATGCTGGCGGCGTGGTCGCCCATGGCGACGCCCACAATGCCAATGTCTGGTACACCGAAAAGGCAGGGAAGGCGGAACTCTCCTTCTTCGATCCGGCCTTTGCCGGCTCGCACATCCCGACGCTGCTGGCCGAGGTGAAGGCGACCTTCCACAACATCTTCGCCCACCCATTCTGGCTCTACGATCCGGCCAGCGCGACGGAGAGTTTTCGCGCGCAGGCGCGGCTGGAAGGAAATATGCTCCATGTCGACACGGACTGGGATTTGAGCGCGGTCCGTCGCGACCTGCTGCAGGTCAAGGCGAGCGCTTTGTGGCAGCCCTTGCTGCGCGAACTGAACCGACGCGGCATGCTGCCGGCAGACTGGCGGGCGGTTCTGCGCTCGGGGCTTTTCCTGTCGCCGACCCTGGTCATGAATCTGCGGGCCGGCGCGCGCAGCCACACGCCGGTCTCTTCTCTCATCGCCTTTTCAGTCGCCGTCATGGTCGGCAGCGAACCCGATGCGGGGGCCGATCGGGTGACGGATTTCCTCGACTTCATCGATCCTGAAAGGGCGGCCGGACGCGCCTGATCTCAGGGGAAACGGAGTCATGCCAACTTGTATATGCATGTATGTATTTTAGCCTTGACATCCGCTTCCGCTGACGCTGAAATATCCCTGCACTTCAACCATGAAGTGGTGGGCAAGACGCCGAGGCACAGTGCCGCAAGAGCGGAAACCCGCAGTCTCACCAGACCGGATGCCTGGGTAAAAAAGCGGTCTGATCATCAAGGGGAACTAGATGATGCGTAACCTAGCAGGACAATTTCGTGCGCTCATGATGGCCGCCGCCATTGGGCTCGCTGCCGCGCCCGCGGCCCGCGCGGCCGACGCGGCCATTCCCACCACGCCCGAGGCCGGACCGTTCAAGATCGGCATCGAACCCTGGCTTGGCTACGGCCAGTGGCACGTCGCCGATGCCAAGGGCCTGTTCAAGGCAAACGGCTTGCCGGACGTCCAGATCGTGAATTTCGCCGAGGACAAGGACATCAACGCGGCGCTCGCAAGCGGCCAGCTCGATGCCGCCAACATCGCGACCCACACGGCGATGGGCATGGTGGCGGCCGGCCTGCCGGTGAAGATCGTGCTGCTGCTCGATGTCTCGATGACGGCTGACGCCATCATCGCCGGCAAGGACGTCACCTCCATCGCCGACCTCAAGGGCAAGCAGGTTGCTTTCGAGGAAGGCACGACGAGCGACATCCTGCTCAAATACGCGCTCGCCAAGAACGGCATGTCGATCGACGATGTGAAAGCCGTTCCGATGCCGGCGTCCGACGCCGGCGGCGCGCTGATCGCGGGTCAGGTGCCGGTCGCGGTCACCTACGAACCATACCTCACCGTCGCCATGGCGCAGAACAAGGACGTCAAGCTGCTGTTTTCCGCCGGCGAGGATCCCGGCCTGATCAGCGACGTGCTGGTGGTGCGTGACGAGGTGATCAAGTCGCGGCCGGGCCAAGTGCTGGCGATGATCAAGAGCTGGGACGCAGCGCTCAAGGATTACAAATCAGATACGCCCGGGGGCCGCGCCATCATCGCCAAGGCGGTCGGCTCCGACGTCAAGGACCTCAACACCGCTTTCGACGGCGTGCGTTACTACTCGCTCGCCGAAAACAAGACAGCGCTCACCGGCGATTTTACCACCAAGACTTTCGCCGATGTCGAGGCGGCCGCCAAAAACGCCAAGCTGCTGCAGGCGGACGTGACGCCGGAGCAGATGATCGACCCATCCTTCGTCAAGGCGGCGCAATGACAAAGGCCGGATCGCGGTGGTAACGCAGATGCCCGCGGAGCCTCCCGCGAAAACCGGCTTGGGTCATCCCGCGCCAAAGGCGGCCACGAAACAGGCAACGCGCCGCCGATCCTCGGGGATCGGCGTGCCCATAGCCAGGTCGCGCTTCCTGATGATCGCTGTGGCCGTCTTTGTCGGGCTTGGCCTTGCCTGGTGGGCGGCGACCGGGCTCGAATGGGTGAAGCCCATCTTCCTGCCGTCGCCGGGCAGCGTCGCGACCCAGATCGCCAAGCTCGCTGCGGACGGCACGCTGTGGGTGGACCTGACTGCCTCGGCGTACCGCATTTCCGTCGGCTTCCTCATCGCCTCGGCCCTGTCGATCCCGATCGGCGTGCTGATCGGCAGCTTCCGCTCCTGGGAGGCGGCCATCGAGCCGCTGGTCGATTTTATCCGCTACATGCCGGTCGTCGCTTTCGTGCCGCTTTCCATCCTGTGGGCCGGCACCGGTGACACGCAGAAATTCCTGATCATCTTCATCGGCACCTTCTTCCAGCAGGTGCTGATGATCATGGACAATGTGAAACGGGTTCCCGCCGATTTCATCGGCCTTGGCCGCACGCTCGGCCTGCCGGACCGCAAGATCCTGACGCGCATCGTCGTACCCAGCGCCTTGCCCGGCATCTGGGATACGCTGCGCATCAGCCTCGGCTGGGCCTGGACCTGGCTGGTGCTGGCCGAACTTGTCGCGGCGACATCCGGCCTGGGCTATCGCATCACCGTGTCGCAGCGCTATTTCCAGACCAACACCATCATCGGCTACATCCTGCTGCTCGGCGTGCTCGGCCTCATCACCGACCAGGTCATGAAGGCTCTGGAAAAGGTGCTGTTCCGGCAGGATGGCCATTCGCAATGAGGAACCGCCGATGACCGTTCCCAAATTGCGCATCGCCGGTCTCGACAAGAGTTTCGGCACGGGCGAGCGGCGCACGCAGGTGCTGCGCGACATCAACCTCGATCTTGCCGACAACGAATTCGTCTCCCTTGTCGGCACGTCGGGCTGCGGGAAGAGCACGCTCTTGTCGATCGTCGCCGGACTGCAGGATTTCGATGCCGGCGATCTCAGCATCGATGGCGCGCCGATCCTGCAGCCGGGTCTCGATCGTGGCGTCGTCTTCCAGTCCTACACGTTGCTTCCCTGGCTGACGGCGCGGCAGAACATCGAGTTCGCCCTCAAGGCCGCCGGTTACGATCGCACGGCCTGCCGCGAGATCGCGCTCGAGCACCTCGACCTCGTCAAGCTTTCGCAAAGCGCCGATCGCTATCCGTCCGAACTGTCGGGCGGCATGAAACAGCGCGTCGCCATTGCGCGTGCCCTGTCCTATCGGCCCAAGATGCTGCTGATGGACGAGCCCTTCGGCGCGCTCGATGCCTTGACCCGGCACCAGATGCAGGAACTGCTGACCCAGATCTGGGAGGAACACCGGCTGACCGTCCTGTTCGTCACGCATGATGTGGAGGAGGCGGTCTACCTGTCGGACCGCATCGTCGTCATGGGGATAGGCCCGGGGCGCATCATGCAGACCTTCAATGTCGACATCGAGCGGCCGCGCCGGGAAGAGGTGATGGAAACCCCGGCCTTCATGGATCTGCAGCGCGGCGTGCACAAGGCGATCCGCGAAGCGTCAAGACGTCCCGAAATGGCGTAGCCCCGGGGCACTCAACTGTTGCTGACCCAGTGGGAGCCATGCTGACCGCGATCATCCCGCTGATCTCGATTCCCGGATTTCTGTATCTGCGTGCCGAGGACAGCGTGCTGGTCAGCGGCCGCGCCAAGGGATCTCGCAAAAGTCTTCTCGGGAGGGCAGGGGCGGTTCGAACCCCTACCGGCACCCCTCACGTCGCTTTGCCGACCGCCGCGTCCAGTCCCATCTCTTCCTCGGAAATGTCGTCGAACGAAGCGTAGTTCATGTTGTAGAGGCGCGCGTAGAGGCCTTTCCTCTGCATAAGCTGTTCGTGGTTGCCGCTTTCGACGATCTCGCCATTCTGCAGCACGATGATGCGGTCGGCGCCGCGAATGGTGGCGAGCCGGTGGGCGATGACCAGGCCGGTGCGGCCCTCCAGCAAGGTGATCAGCGCCTTCTGGATCAGCATCTCGGTGTAGGAATCGATGCTGGCCGTGGCCTCGTCGAGCACAAGGATCTTGGCGTCGGCCACCAGCGCCCGCGCAAAACTGATCAGCTGGCGCTGGCCGAGCGAAAGGTTGCCGCCGCGCTGCTCGAGTTCGGTGTCGTAGCCATCGGGTAGCTGCTCGATGAAGTCGTGCGCGCCGACGGCCTGTGCCGCGCGCACCACTTCTTTGCGGCTGGCTGCTGTCTTGTGGTAGCGGATGTTTTCCAGCACCGTGCCGGAGAACAGGAACGGCTCCTGCAGCACCATGGCCACCTGGTCGCCGAGCGAATCCTGCGTCAGGTCGCGCACGTCGTGCCCGCCGACCAGGACCTCGCCCGACCAGACATCGTAGAAGCGGTGCACCAGCGCCATCGAGCTCGACTTGCCCGACCCGGTCGGGCCGACAAGGGCGACGGTCTCGCCCGGATTGACGCGAAAGGAGATGTTCTTCAGCACCGGCTGGTTCGGCCGGTAGCCGAAGGTCACGTTCCTGAACTCGACCGAGCCGTCCGTGTCGCGCGACAGCGTCACCGCATTGTCCTTGCCGCTGACATCCACCGGCACGTCGAGCACTTCGGAGATCCGCTGGCCTGACGCCATGGCGCGCTGCATGACGCTGTACTGCATGGTGAGCGAGCGGATCGGGTCGAAGAAGCGCTGGATGTAGAACAGGAACGCCACCATGACGCCGACGTCGAGGCTGTGCGACAGCACCATCGAGCCGCCGACGACGATGACCGTCGCCATGGCGATGCCGGTCAGCGTGTCGACGATCGGCACCATCACCTGCGCATATTTCGCCGACCGCAGATGGGCGTTGAGGTTGGCCAGCACCTTCTCGTCATAGAGGTCGAAATTGACGTGCTGGCGCTCCAGGCTCTGCACCGTGCGCACGCCATGGATGCCCTCAGCGAGCGCCCCGTTGGCGATGGAGTTGGTCTCGTGCGCGGCCATGAAGGCGACCTTGGCGCGCGGCAGCCAGAACAGCCGCACGATGAACAGCATCGGCATGGTCGACAACGTCAGCAGCCCGAGCCGGAAATCGAGCCAAAGCAGCACTGTGACGATGCCGAACAGAAGCACGATATCGCCCACCGACATCACCGATGTCTCGAGAAATTCCTGCATCGAATTGACGTCGCCCTGCAGGCGCGACATCAGCCGGCCGACCTCGGTCTTGTCCATGAAGCTGAGCGACACGCGCTGCAGATGGCTGAACATGGCGCGGCGCAGGTCGGAGAGCACGTTCTCCGCCACCTTGCCGACGACGCTTTCCTGCACATGGCTGGCGGCGTAGTTGATGAGGATGATCACGGTGAAGGTGACGATCGCGGAGATCATCACCGAGCGGTCGAGCCTGCCAGGTGCCATGCCGTGGTCGATGGCGTAGCGGATGACCAGCGGGATCGCCAGCTGCGTCAGCGTGAACACCAGCACCGCCGCCACCGAAATGAAGATCCGGCCCTGATAGGGCCTGACGAAGCTCCAGATGCGCCTGACGATGCGCGGATCGTAGACCTTGCCGAAAACCTCTTCCTCGTCGCGGTGCGAGCCGACGACCGCCTTGGTCGGCCGCCCGCTCTTGTCGTCCTTCTCGTCGTCGTCCGGCGTCGACATCACGCGGCTCCCTCGAGTCGGTCATCATCCGGCCGCACCTGCAGGTCGTAGAGCGCACGGTAGCGCCCACCCAGCGCCAGCAGTTCCTCATGCGTGCCGCGCTCGACGATGCGGCCGCCCTCGACGAACAGGATCTGGTCGGCATGCATCAGCGAACTCAGCCGGTGCGAGATGATCAGCGTGACGCGATCCTTGGCGAAGCGCTTCATCGCCGCACGGATGCGCTGTTCGGTGCCGGCATCGATGGCCGCGGTGGAATCGTCGAAGACCAGAACCGATGGCCGCAGCATCAGGCTGCGCGCGATGGTCAGGCGCTGCCGCTGCCCACCGGAAAGCGACGCGCCGCGCTCGCCGACGACCGTGGTGTAACCGGCCGGAAGCCCGATAATGTAGTTGTGCAGCTGCGCATACTCGGCGGCCTGGCCGATGCGGGTCTCGCGCGCCCAGGGATTGCCATAGGCGATGTTGTTCTCGATCGAGGTGGTGAACAGAAACGCGTCCTGTTGCACCACGCCCACCACCTTGCGCAGCGATTGCAGCGTGACCTTGCGTATGTCCTGGCCGTCGATGGTGATCGCGCCGGAGGTGACATCGTAGAAGCGCGGGATCAGATGCGCGATGGTCGACTTGCCGCTGCCGGGCGGGCCGACAATGCCGATCGTCTCGCCGGGCCTCGCCTCGAAGGAGATGCCGGACAGGGTCGGGCGGCCGCCCGCGCCTTCATAGCGGAAGCCGACATTGTCGAAGCGCAGCACGCCCTCGGTGATGACGAGATCCCTGGCATCGGGTGCGTCCTCGATGTCGAGTTCAGCGTCGAGCAGTTCGAACAGCCGCGTGCCGCAGGTCGAGGCGCGCGCGAACGAGTTGACCATCAGGCCGAGCTGGCGCACCGGCATCTGCAGGATGGTCATGAAGGTGAGGAACTGCGCCAATGTACCGACACTGATCTGGCCCGCGATCACCTTCTGGCCGCCGAACCACAGCACCAGCCCCATCGCCGCCAGGAAGGAAAAATTCATGGCGCTGGTGTTGGAGACGCGGATGTCGACGCGCTCATTGGCCAGCTCCAGCGCAGCCTGCTTGGCGCGGTCGAATTTTTTGAGCTCATGCCGCTGCGCCGCGAAGGCGCGCACGACGCGGATGCCGCCGAGATTTTCGTCCATCACCCGGCTCAGCACGGACAGCCGCTCCTGCAGCGTCAGCCAGGTGCTGCGCAGCCTGAGCTGGGTCACCGAGGAGCGCCAGGCGACGAATGGCACGAAGCTCAGGCTGAGCAGCCCGAGCACGAGATCAGTGCTGATCAACAGATAGGCGCCGACGCCGATCAGCACGCCGAGCAGCACCACGCGCAATATGCCGGTGGAAAAGAACATGCGCACGCCATCGAGATCGAGCAGCCCGAGCGTGATCAGATCGCCGGTATGGACCTTGTCGTGGTAGGAAAAACTCAGGCGCTGGATCTTTTCGTAGAAGGCCAGCCGCAATTCATAGCCGGTCCGGTGGCCGACGGCCTCGCCATAGTAATTTTGCGCCATGGTGAAGAGACCGCGCAGGACGCTGACGACCAGCAGCGTCAGCGCCGTGTGCCATAGTGCCTGTTCCGCGACAGTGCCTCCATTGGCAGCCATCACGCCTTGCGCCTGGTCGATGGCGCGTCCCAGCAGGCGTGGGATGAAAAGCTGCAGCGTCGCGGCGATGAAGGTCGAGATCAGGGTGATGGCGACCTGCCAGGGATGGCGCAGCGTCATGCGCACGATACGCAGCAAGGTGCTGAGGCCCTTGCCCCAGGAGGCTTCCGCCACATGGGCAAACGATTTGCCGCGCTTCGCCGCGCTGCTGGTTGCATCCGTAGGCAAGGAAAATATCCAGTCCAATCCGGACATTAGCCCGGACGAATGAAGCAGACTCAGTTCTGATCGCGTGATGTTACGCGTGTCCGGCTTGGCCCTTCAAGGGGCCAATGGCGCCATCGCACTGTGCCTGACGGGCGATGCCGGCGTTCGCCGCCTTGCCCTCAAATTCATGTCATGGCGCCGATGCGACATCCACTGGCCTAAACAATTTTGTGGCTTTGACGCGCAGATTCTCCAGCGAGACCCAGCCTCGACGGACTATCAGTTCTGTCACGCAGCGCCGACAGTCCACGCAAGCGCCGGTCAGGCAGCGCGGGCTGGCGCGGCTTTAGCAAGAGGTCAGTCTTCCTTGACAAGTTTTCCCTTCACCGAGGCCATGCCGATCCAGTTTCAGGCGCCGCTGCCGAAGGCTTGCGAGGTTGTGGTCATCGGCGGCGGCGTCATCGGCGTCACCACGGCCCTGTTCCTGGCGCGGCGCAACATTTCGGTGACATTGCTGGAGAAGGGCCGCATCGCCGGCGAGCAGTCGTCGCGGAACTGGGGGTGGATCCGGCAGCAGGGTCGCGATGCCGATGAACTGCCGGTTGTCATCGAAGCGCAACGCCTCTGGCGGCAACTGGCCGAGGAGTGCGGCGAGGACATCGGACTGAAGCAGACCGGCGTTACCTATCTTGCGCGAACGGACAAGGAGATGGCCGGCTTCGCCAAGTTCTTGGAAGTAGCCAAGAGCCACGGCGTCGACACGCGTCTGCTCGACCAGGCAGAGACAGCCAAGTTTATCCCGGCCATGTCGCGCTCTTTCAAGGGCGCAATGACCACCCCATCGGACATGCGCGCCGAGCCCTGGGTCGCGGTGCCGGCACTTGCCCGCCTGGCCGCCCGTGAGGGCGTCACGATTATCGAGAATTGTGCGGCGCGCATGCTCGACTTATCGGCCGGACGCATCAGCGGGGTCTGGACCGAGCAGGGCCGTATCGCCACCTCGAACGCTGTCGTGGCAAGTGGTGCCTGGACGTCGCTGTTCCTGCGCGCGCACGGCGTTTCCATTCCGCAGCTCAGCGTCAGGGCGACCGTCGCCGCGACCGGACCCATGCCCGATATCCATGCGGGTGCCGTCGCCGACGACCATATTGCGTTCCGGCGCAGGCAGGATGGCGGCTACACGCTGGCATCCGGAGGCTCCAATCAGCTGTATATCGGGCCTGACGCTTTTCGCCACGCGCGCAAATATGTTCCCGCTCTGATGGCCAATCCTTTTGGCACCCACTATCTGCCAGCGGCACCGCGAGGGTTTCCGGACGGCTGGTCAACGCCACGCAAATGGCACGCGGACGAGGAGAGCCCGTTCGAACGGATGCGCATCCTCAATCCCGCCCCCAAAGCCTCGGCGCTGCGCGATATCGACCGCGAATTCACCGCGCTGTTCCCGCAGTTCAAGACGGTGCCGATCAAGGCAAGCTGGGCGGGCATGATCGATGCGATGCCGGATGTAGTGCCGGTCGTTGATCGTGCCGCCGAAATTCCGGGGCTCGTTATCGCCACCGGGATGAGCGGCCACGGCTTCGGCATCGGGCCCGGCATGGGCCGCGTCGTGTCCGACCTCGTCCAGGGAAACGAGATCGGACATGATCTTCGCAGGTTCCGTCAATCCCGCTTCAGCGACGGCAGCCTGATCAAGCTGGGACCCAGCCTCTAGATCGGGCTGTCCGGCGTCACGGGCCAAAACATCATCTATGCTTTCGGCCATGGCCATCAGGGCCTCATTGGCGACGCCGTCACCGGCAAGATCGTGTCGCAACTTGCCGCCGGTTTGCCGCCTGTGATCGATCTGACGCCCTTCCGGGCGGATAGGTTCTGATTGTTCAGGACACCTCCTTGGTGTCGCAGCAGGCCTTGCATGGGGGAAACGACGTGACCGCAAACACCAGCGCACAGGCCTTGGAGCCGATCGACCCGCAAAGCGTCTACGCCGTGCTGATCTGCGATCTGGTCGGCCTGCGCTTCGGACCCGACGGCAAACCTGACCCGAGCGAGGTGCGCGCGCATATCGAGGCCAAGGGCGGCCGCTTCCACCTGTCCGCACTTGGCGACAAAACAGGCCTCGAACGTGGCCGGGTGCATTTCTTCTACCAGCCGGATCTCAGCACAAGCGACGAGCTGATCCAAGCCGCTGGCGACGGGCGCTATGACGCCGTCATCGCGGCCGCGACCTTCCTGCCCGCCGAGACGGCCTTTGCGCTGGCCGGTGTGCGGATCGGCGCCGGCACCGGCAATATGGGTTCTCGTTCCTGGGGCGGCGGCAGCGGCGAGGGCGGCACCGCTGTGCTGATGAACACGCCGGGCATCAACAGCCGCGCGACGGCGCAGATGGTGATGAAGGCGATCCTGAAAGTGCTGCCGGATCTCCCGGTCGGCTTGCTTCACGACCGGGTGGCGCGCGGCGCTTTCGACACCGGCAGGGAATTGCGTGATTTCCCGACCGAGAAACTCGAAGGCAAGACGATCGCGATCATCGGCTACGGCAATATCGGCAGGGAGGTGGCCAAGCTCGCCCGTGCCTTCGGCATGCGCGTGGTGATCCATGCAAGGCCACGGCACCGCGACTGGATCGAAGCGGAGGGCTTTGCCTTCGCGCCAGACCTTATCGATGCGGCAGAAGGCGCCGATGTGCTCAGCGTCCATGTCGGCCTCGGCAAGCAGGATGCGCAGACCGGCCGCTACGCCAATGCCGGGCTCATCGGCAAGCATGTCCTGTCTCGCATGAACAAGGGCGCGGTGCTGGTCAACTACGATCGCGGCGAGCTTGTCGACGTTGCGGCGCTCGGCGACGCCCTCGATGCCGGGCAGGTGCGCCACGCCGCTATCGACGCCGATCTGTTCAGGAATGTCTCGACCGGCGCTCTTTCAGGCCCGATGCTGCCCTATCTCGACCTCGTCGAAAAGCATGGCGACAAACTCGAACTTCTGCCGCACGCCGCTGCCGATACGGACCATCCCTCACGTGTCGCCGGCGCCAAACAGGCAGTCGACCAGCTGTTCGACGTCATCTGCCGCAAATCGGTGAGCAATGCCAAGGGCACCGTGCCTGCGGATTATCTTTCCCTGGGGGCGACGACGCCCCCAGGCATCGGGCCGGTGACGGCGGATCACCTTCTTAAATTGACCGCCAGCGAATGCTCCGAACTGGCGGATCTCTGCGATCGGCAAAGCCGGTTGTGGAAGGCTTTGGCGGACACGCCGCCAGCAGAACGCGGCAAGGTCGTAGCCGAACAGGGCCAAGAACTCGTCCGGCTGATCGACCGCTTCTGCCTTCTGGCGGAGGGCCTGAACCTCAGAGGTCCTTACCAATAGGCTCGACCTGGCGCTGGAGCAGGCGGAGGGGGCGCTGGCTCAGCACCGGGGGCCGGCCACGATTCGCGCCATCCGCGTCATGTCGGTGCTCATCTCGCGGTCGTCGTCGAGCGGGCTGACCAGCGCGCGCACGGCGGCGAAGGTGCGCTGCGGCCCTTCGCCCATGCTGTCGACGACGCCGCGCAACTCCACGCCGGTGGCGGCGAAGATCAGCTCCATCGCCACGAGATAGCGCATGCGCTCGATGATCTCGGCGGTCTTGGCCACCACGCGTGGCGCCATCGACGACTGGTCCTCGATACCGTCTGAAACGGCGAGCGGGCTGAGCGACATCGGATTGGCCAGGTGCCGGATCTCGGCTTCCAGCGCCGACAATGGTTTCTGCAGTTCCGCATAGCCTTGGCGGCTGCCGCCTCTCGCCGACAGGAAACGCGGCAGTTCCGCTGTTATCGGCGACATCAGCTTCATGCAGCGGTTGGCCGTTCCGACCGCGCAATGCGCCAGCGCCTGGCCGAGCTGCTCCCAGGCCAGCGTCATTGCCGTCAGGTCGAAATTGCCGTTGGAAATCACCCGTTCGCCTTCCGCCAGGATGACGGGATTGTCGCCGGAATGGGTCAGTTCGATCTCTGTCGCCAGCCGCGCCCGTTCGAACGCATTGAGCAGGCCGCCCCAGACCTGCGGCACGCAGCGATAGCTGAGCGGATCCTGCAGACGACGCGCCGCCTTGTCCTGCCACAGACCGCTGCCCGCCAACTCGGCGCGCAGCCGGGCTCCGATCTCGCGCTGGCCGAAGGCCGGCCGCGCAGCCAGCGCATCCTCGTCGATTGCGGTGAGGGAAGAGCGAAACGCCTCGTAGTTGAGCGCCACGGCAGCTAGCGCCCAGTCGATGAGATGGGCGACGTCCTCGAGGCACAGGCATGCCGTTCCAGTCGACAGGCTGTTGGCGACGATGATGGCATGGCCGTCCTTTTCGCGCAGGTCGAGCGGCTCGAGCCCGGCGAGAGCAAGCGCTTCGACGGAGGGCATGATCCTGCCCTGGAACTCCGCTTCGCCATCGCCGCGCAGCGACCGCGCCATATGGCCGAGATGGGCAAGGTCGGCCGCGCCGATCGAACCCCAGGTCGGGATCACCGGATGCACACCGGCATTGAGCGCCGCGACGAGGCCCAGGACCACGCGTTCGGAGGTGCCGGTGCCGCCGGCGGCCATGCCCGAGATGCGCGCGGTCATCAGTGCCCGCACCGCCTCTGTAGGCAGCGCCGGTCCGATGCCCATGCTGTGGCTGAGCGGCACGCTGTGCTGGAAGGCGATCAGGTCGGCCTGCGCGAGCGGCGTGTCGACACAGGCGCCGAGGCCCGTGGTGACGCCGTACATCGGTCTGCCAAGTCCGGTGAGATGCTCGATCAGGGCGCGGCTTGCCCGGATGCGGCGCATTGCCTCCTCGCCCAGCATCAGCCGGGCATTGCGCCGTGCGATCTCGGCGACGTCAGCCACGCCGAGCGGCTTGGCATCGAGCAATACTATCCGGGCTGTCATGTCTCGCCTGTATCCTGTGACCAGATGCCCGGACCAGCATTACAACGGGCGTCGCCGTTTGTGACGGCTCGCAGACGCGACTGCAAGCCATTCCCATTGGGGCAGAGGCGAGACGGCGGCCAGAGCGAGGGTCAGGAAACTATGCCGGCCGCTCGGCGATGGCGTCGGGCACCACAACCAGCTTGCCGACAAAATCCTTGGCGACGAAGTCCGCTTGCGCGCGATGAAAATCGGAGAGCTTGTAGACGCCGCCGACCAGCGGCCGGATCTTCTTCGCCTCGATGTAGCCGACGATGCGGCGGAAATCCGCGCGCGTGCCCTGGCTCGAGCCATGCAGTTGCAGTTGCTTGAGATACATGGTTCTGAGATCGAGCTGGACGACCGGACCGGCGATCGCGCCGGCGGTGGTGTAGCGGCCTTCGGGCCTGAGAATACGCAGCAGGTCGTTGAAGATCGCGCCGCCGACGAGGTCGGCCACCACGTCGATCGGCTGGCCGTTGGTCGCTTCGATCACCGCCTGCGGCAGGTCGGCGACGCCACGGGTGATGACGGCCTCGGCGCCGATGTCGAGCACCGCCTGTTCCTTGCCCTTGCCGACCACGGCATAGGGAATGGCGCCGCGCGCCCGCGCCAGTTGCACGATGCCGGAGCCGACGCCGCCCGAGGCGCCGGTGACCAGCACGCGCTCGCCAGCCTTCAAGCCAGCGCGTTCCAGCATCTGTTCGCCGGTCAGATAGGCGCAGCAGAAGGTGGCGAGCTCGACGTCGCTCATATCCGTGTCGACGACATGCGCATTCTCAGCCGGCACGGTCTGGTACTCGGCATAACCGCCGTCGCGGCCATGGCCCATATAGTCGATGTCGGCGAGTGAATCGTCGTCTCGGTTGTAGATGGAGAAATCGACCATCACCCGTTCGCTGATTCGGTCCGGCGAAACGCCGTCACCGACGGCAACGATGTGGCCAACCGTGTCGGTGCCCTGGATGCGTGGGAAAACAAGCGTGTTTCCCTGCCGCCGCCAGGTCGACACGGCGGCCGCATCCTCTTCCGTGCCATAGGCGCCCTGGCGCACCCAGACATCGGTGTTGTTCATGCCGCAAGCGCTGACCTTGACCAGCACTTCACCAGGTGCGGGCGAAGGCACTTTCACATCGGTGCGGTAGACGAGCTTTTCCGGTCCGCCGTGCCCGGTAAGCAGCACGGCGGCCATGGTGGCGGGGACGGTTCTGGTCATGGCATTCATCGTCGATCTCAAAGATTGGCGAACACGCTTTTCACCGCATCCGCCGTCTTCGAAACAACGATGTCGGCTTCCTCGCGGGTCAGGCAGAGCGGCGGCGCGAATCCCAGAATGTCGCCCTGCGGCATGGCGCGGCCGATGACGCCGCTGGCGGCCAGCGCTGTCGCCACTTGCGGCCCGATCTTCTGCGAAGCGTCGAAGAACACCCGGTCGTCCTTGTCGGCGACGAACTCGACCGCCGCCAGCATGCCGTCGCCGCGCACGTCGCCGACGTTCTTGTGGCTGCCGACGGCCGTGGCGAGCTCAGCACGGAAATAGGCGCCGGTCTCACGGGCATTGGTCACCAGATCCATCTCGTCGATCAGTTCGAGATTGGCGACGCCGGCGGCAACGCAAATCGGATGCGCCGAATAGGTCCAGCCATGGCCGAGCGAGCCGAGCTTGTCGGATCCCTGCACCAGCACCTGCCAGACCTTGTCGGCGACGATGACACCCGACAGCGGCGCATAGGCCGAGGTAAGGCCCTTGGCGATGGTGATCAGGTCCGGCTTGATGCCGTAATGGTCGGAGCCGAACATGGTGCCCAGCCGGCCAAAGCCCGTCACCACCTCGTCGGCGACCAGCAGCACGTCATACTTGTTCAGCACCGCCTGGATCTTCTCCCAATAGCCGGCGGGCGGCGGCACGATGCCGCCCGTGCCGAGGATCGGCTCGCCGATGAAGGCGGCGACGGTTTCGGGGCCTTCGGCCAGGATCATCTCCTCAAGCTTCTCGGCGCAGTGTTGCGAGAACTGCTCCTCGCTCATTGAGCGGTCTGCGCGGCGGAAATAGTAGGGCGCCTCGGTATGCAGAATCGGCTCGCGCGGCAGGTCGAAGGCGTTGTGGAAGAGGTCGAGCCCGGTCAGCGATCCGGTCATCACGCCCGAGCCGTGGTAGCCGCGCCAGCGCGAGATGATCTTCTTCTTCTCCGGCCGGCCCAGCACATTGTTGTAGTACCAGATCAGCTTGATGTTGGTCTCGTTGGCGTCCGAGCCGGAGAGGCCGAAATAGACCCTCGACATGCCCTTGGGCGCGCGGTCGATGATCATCTTGGCCAACGTGATCGAAGCCTCGGTGCCGTGGCCGACATAGGCGTGATAGTAGGCAAGGTTCTTCGCCTGGGTGGCGATGGCATCAGCGATCTTCTGGCGGCCATAGCCGACATTGACGCAATAGAGGCCGGCAAAGGCATCGATGCTCTTCCTGCCATTGTTGTCCCAGACGGTGACGCCTTCACCGCCGGCCATGATGCGGGTCGGGGATTCACCCCGCGCGTGCGTGCCCATATGCGTCGAGGGATGGAAGAAGTGGTCGCGATCCCAGGCGGCGAGTTCGTTGGACTGGTCGAGCATTTTTCTACTCCTTGAGATGTGGCCGGGGCGAGCTTATGCGACGTCCAGGCAGAGATACTTGAGATCGGTGAACGCTTCGAGCCCATGGCGCGAGCCCTCGCGGCCGATGCCGGACTGCTTGACGCCGCCGAACGGGATCGGCGCGCCGGTGATCTTCACCCGGTTGATGGCGATCATTCCATAGTCGAGCGCGCGGCCCAGGCGCTGCTGGCGGGCGCCGTTTTCGGTCACGACATAGGCGATCAGGCCATATTCGGTGGCGTTGGCGCGGGCGATCACCTCGTCCTCGCCGTCGAACGGCGTCACCGCGGCGACCGGTCCAAAAGTCTCCTCGCGCATGATCAGCGCCGCGTCGGAAACGTCGGCCAGCAGCGTCGGCTGGTAGAACAGCGGCCCGGTCGGGTGCCGCTTGCCGCCGACAAGGCATCGCGCGCCTTGGGCTATGGCATCGGCGACCTGCTCCTCGACTTTCTGGACGGCGCGCTCATGCATCAGCGGCCCGATGTCAGTCTTGTCGTCAAGGCCGTTGCCGGTCCGCAATGCCTCGATGCGCTTGGCAAAGGCGGCGCAGAAGCGGTCGTAGATCGGCCGCTGGACGTAGATGCGGTTGGCGGCGAGGCAATCCTGGCCTGATGTCGCGAATTTGGCGTCTATGGCGATACTGACCGCTTTGTAGAGATCCGCATCGGCAAACACGATCAGCGGGGCGTGGCCGCCAAGCTCCATGACCAAGCGCTTCATCGTCGGGGCACTCTGCGCGGCGATCAGCCGGCCGATCTCCGTCGAGCCGGTAAAGCTCATCGCGCGGACGCGTGGGTCCTCGCACATGCGCCCGACGATCGTCGCGGCCTTGCCGGTGACGATGTTGAAGACGCCGGGCGGCAAGCCGGCGCGCTCGCCAAGCTCGGCCAGTGCCAGCGCCGACAGCGGCGTTTCCGAGGACGGGTGCGCGACGATGGAGCAGCCGGCGGCAAGGGCGGCGGCCGCCTTTCGGGTCAACATGGCCGACGGAAAATTCCACGGCGTGACGATGCCGACGACGCCGAGCGGCTCGCGCCGCACCATCATTTCAGCGTTGGGCAGATGGCTGGTGACGCTCTCGGCGTTCAGGCGTTTGGCTTCCTCCGCGTACCATTCGACGAAGGAGGCGGCATAATCGATTTCGCCCAGCGATTCCGGCAGCGGCTTGCCCTGTTCCAGCGTCATCAGCAAAGCGAGGTCGTCTTTCGCGGCGATGATCAGCTCGAACCATTTTCGCAGAATTTTCGAGCGCTCTTGAGGCAGCAGCGATCGCCAGGTCGGGAAGGCGCGGGCGGCGGCATCGATCGCTTTTGTCGTTTGCCGCGCGTCCAGCGCGGCAATGAAGGCGACCGTGCTTCCCGTCGCCGGATCGGTGACCTCAAAACTTTCGGCCGCCTCGCTGGCCGTCCAGTGGCCGTCGACATAGGCGAGTTCGCGCAGCAGCCGGCGGTCGGCGAGGCGGTCGAGCGCCTCATGGCGATGCGAGCGGGCGAAATGCGCGGACATGGTCGAAGCCTCCCGGTTTGGTCTGATGCCGGAGAGTATCCGCCATGCGCGGACAGAGAGGCTGTTTGGGTGCCCTGAAGGAGAGAGATTCTCTCTATTGTGCCGTCTCGGCAGACGATCTCTCCGGCATTACGGCGACGCCGGCAGCAACTCGGAGATGGGAAGCGCGATCTCTTCCTTCACCGTCTTGGTCACGATGTAGGTGAAGTAGCGGTCGATGCCGATCTCGCGCTCGAGCAGGCTGTCGACCAGCCGCTGATAGGCATCGATGTCGCGCGCCATCACTTTGAGCACATAATCGACGCCGCCGCCCACCGACCAGCAGGCGACGATCTCGGGAATGTCGCGGATGACGCGCTCGAAGCGGTCGAAATCGGCCTGGCGGTGGCTGGCCAGCGTCACCTCCATCAGCACGGTGGCAACCGGCGCCACGACGCGCATGGCGATCCTTGCGTGATAGCCCGAAACGATGCCGGCCTTCTCCAGCTTGCGCAGCCGCATCCAGCACGGCGTCGGCGACAGCCCGACCTGTTCGGCCAGCGCCAGCTTGGTGATGCGCCCGTCGCGCTGGATGGCGTCGAGGATTTTGAGGTCGATGGCGTCGAGTTTCGCAGCAGTCATCAGGGCCCACTTTTTCGTCAACAGTACCATGATGGCGCATTATTTCGATTGTCAATTGCACTGATTTCGATCTCTAATAAGTCATGACATTGTGGCAACCCGATCCCGCGCTCATAAGGCGGCCGGCCTATCAATCGCTGGCCGACCAGTTCGCGCGCGCCATCCATGACGGGCGTTTGGCCAATGGCGCGCGGCTGCCAACGCATCGACGGCTGGCCGACGACCTCAAGCTATCGGTGCAGACGGTCAGCCGCGCCTATGAGGAATTGATCCGGCGCGGCCTGATTTCGGGTGAGATCGGCCGCGGCAGCTTCGTCCAGACGCAGCGCCGCGAGCCGGAACCGCCCTATCTGCCGGAGCGTCTTGGCGAGGTCATCGACCTCTCCATCCTGAAGCCGGTCTGCGAGCCGATGCATCTAGAGCGGCTGAAGCAGGCGCTGGGCTGGCTGGCAGAAAACCTGCCGTCGAGTTCGGCCCTGTCCTTCCGGCCCAACATGGTGTTTCCCCGCCATCGCGCCGTGGCGGTCGAATGGCTGAAACTGTGCGGGCTCGATGCTTCCGCGCAGAACATCAGCCTGACCAATGGCGCCACCGCCGGCATGACGGTAGCGCTGATGAGCGTGGCGCCGCCGGGATCGACCGTCGCCACCGAGGCGATCGGCCACCACACGCTGGTGCCGCTGGCGCGCTATCTGGGCTTCAACCTCCAAGGCCTGCCGATCGATGACAATGGCCTGATCCCGGAGGCGCTGGACGAGGCCTGCCGGCTTTCCGACATCCGCGCGGTGTTCGTGCAGCCCTCGGTGATCAACCCGACGGCGACGCTGATGGATGCACGGCGGCGCGAGGAGATCGCCGCGGTTGCACGCAAGCACGACATCGCCATCATCGAGAACGATGTGCTGGGGCCGTTGGTCGAGGACCGGCCGCCGCCGGTCTCGGCTTTCGCGCCGGAACGCACGCTCTACGTCACCTCTTTCACCAAGATCACCGTGCCCGGCCTGCGCATCGGCTACCTCGCCGCGCCCGACCGCTATGTCGCCGCTGTCGCCAACCGGCACCTGGTTTCCAACTGGATGGCGACGCCGCTGGTGGCCGAGATCGCCACCAAATGGGTGACCGACGGTACCGCGATGGACCTGGTGCGCTGGCAGCGCACCGCTCTTCGGCGGCGGCAGGACATCGCGGCGCAAGTGCTTGCAGGGATCGACTACCGCGCCCGGCGCGACGGGCTGCATGTCTGGCTGCAACTGCCCGACGACCGCGCCGAGGAGGGCTTTGTCGCGCAGGCCCGGCTGCAGGGCGTGGCGATTGCACCCGGCACATCCTTCCGCATTTCGGATGCGCCCTGGCATCCGGCGGTGCGCATCTCGCTGGGCTCGACCACCGAAGGGGAACTGCGCGCCGGCCTCGGCGTTGTCACCAAGCTCTTGCTTGGCGATCCCGAGCATCTGCTGCTTGCCATCTAGCGGCGCACTCCTTGGCCCCGATTGCTCAACAATTGTGCGGAATGGGAAATATTGTCATGATATTATTTTCCCAATTGACATGATTTGGCGCGTTCCGCATCGTTAAGGGCACAGGCTTCTCCAGCACGGGGAAATTCATTTGTCCGCACCCATCATCAAGGTCGATGCCATCTCGAAGAGCTTTGGCTCGTTCAAAGTGCTCGACGGCCTGTCGATGCAAGTCATGCCGCGCGAGAAGCTGGCGCTGATCGGTCCGTCCGGCTCGGGCAAGACGACGATCCTGCGCATCCTGATGACGTTGGAGCGCATCGACGGCGGCCACATCCAGATCGAGGGCGAGCACCTCTACCATATGGAGCGCAACGGCCAGCTGTTGCCCGCCGACGAGCGGCATCTGGCGCGGATGCGCCAGAAAATCGGCATGGTCTTTCAGCTGTTCAACCTGTTTCCGCACAAGAGCGTCATCGACAATGTGACGCTGGCGCCGATGCTGACCAAGGGCACGCCGCGCGCCGCCGCCGAAAAGCGGGCGATGGAACTGCTCGACATGGTCGGCATGGCCGACAAGGCCAAGGCGATGCCGGCGCAACTGTCCGGCGGCCAGAAGCAGCGCGTGGCGATCGCCCGCGCACTCGCTCTGCAGCCGAAAATCATGCTGTTCGACGAGGTGACGTCGGCGCTCGATCCGGAACTGGTCGAGGAGGTGCTCAACGTCCTGTGGCGGCTTTGCGCCGAGACCGACATGACCATGCTTCTGGTCACCCACGAGATGGGGTTTGCCCACGACTTTGCCGACCGGGTGCTGTTCTTCGATCGCGGCAAGATCGTCGAGGAAGGCAAACCCGACGAGATTTTCCGCAATCCCAAGCAGGAGCGCACGCAAGGCTTCCTGAAGAAGATCATCGCGGCCGGACATCGCGTCTGACCGCTTTGCGGGGGCGGAAGAACGCCCCAGACAAACCAAGACAAGAAACAAGGAGTTGGGAACAATGAAGAAACTTGGCATTCTGGCCGGCGTCGCCGGCGTGGCACTGACGACGGTTCTGGCCGCCTCGATCCCGGGCTCGGCCGAGGACAGCAAGCTCGAGCAGCTGAAGTCGCAAGGCTTCGCCCGTGTCGCCATCGCCAATGAGCCGCCCTACACGGCGGTCGCCGCCGACGGCAAGGTTTCGGGCGCGGCGCCCGATGTGGCGCGCGAGATCTTCAAGCGGCTCGGCGTCGGCGACATCGTCGCCTCGATCTCGGAATATGGCGCCATGATCCCCGGCTTGAAGGCCGGCCGCTTCGACGTCGTCACCGCCGGCCTGTTCATGAAGCCCGAGCGTTGCGCGGCTGTCGCCTATTCCGAACCGGTGCTTTGCGACGCCGAGGCGATGCTGGTTAAGAAGGGCAATCCGAAGGGTTTCAAGAGCTACGAGGACGTCGCCAAGGACACGTCGGCCACCATCGGCGCGCCCGGCGGCGGCACCGAGGAGAAGCTGGCGCTCAACGCCGGCGTGCCGCGCGAACGCGTCATCGTCGTGCCGGACGGCCAGAGCGGCCTGAAGATGGTGCAGGACGGCCGCATCGACGCCTATTCGCTGCCTGTCCTGTCGATCAACGATCTGATGAAGAAGGCCAATGACCCGAACCTCGAAGTCATCGCACCGGTGCAGGGCGCCCCGGTCTATTGCGACGGCGCCGCCTTCAAGAAGGGCGACGAAGCGCTGCGCGACGCCTTCGACGTCGAGCTCGCCAAGATGAAGAAGTCGGGCGAATTTGCCAAGATCATCGAGCCATACGGTTTCTCGGCCGCCGCCGCCATGTCGACGACACGCGACAAGCTCTGCTCGGCGAAATGACTTTTGCCTTCTCCCCGTTCACGGGGAGAAGGTGCCCCGAAGGGGCGGATGAGGGGCGGCGCATACCTTCATAAGTTCTCGCTGCCCCTCATCTGCCTGCCGGCTTTCGTCGCTCGAAAAGCCAAGCAATTGGCTTTTCGCCCGCTACGCGGACCGCTCCTCAACTCCCCGTGAAACGGGGAGAAGGGACCAAGATCAAACGTTGGAATCTACATGACCCAGTGGTCCGGCTATCTAGGCCTGATATTGCAGGGAGCGCTTGTCACCATCGAGCTGACGCTGATGGGGTCGGTGCTTGCCCTGATCATGGCTTTTCTGGCCGGCATGGGGCGGCTGTCACGCTTCTTTCTGCTGCGGGCGCTCGCCACAGCCTATATCGAATTCTTCCGCGGCACCTCGATCTTCGTGCAGCTGTTCTTCGCCTATTTCGTGCTGCCGCTGATCGGCCTCGAACTGACCCCGCTGCAGGCCGGCGTGCTGGCGCTGGGCCTGAATGTCGGCGCCTATGCCGCCGAAGTGGTGCGCGGCGCCGTGCAGTCGATCGGCCGCGAACAGCATGAGGCCTGCATCGCCCTCAATCTCGGCCGCTGGCAGGGCCTGCGCCACGTCATCCTGCCGCAGGCCTTTCTGGTGATGCTGCCGACCTTCGGCAACAACGCCATCGAACTGCTCAAGGCGACCTCGGTGGTCTCGCTGATCTCGCTTGCCGACCTGACCTTCCAGGCGCAGGTGGTGCGCGCCCAGACCGGCAACACCATGGTGCCGTTCACCACCATCCTGGTCATCTATTTCATCCTGGCGCTGCTCATTTCATGGGGTGTGCGCTCGCTGGAGCGCCGCATGGCGCGCGGCCTGGACGGGGTGCGCGCCTGATGGAATGGGATTGGGATTTTGTCCGGCAGATCCTGCCGACGCTGATCCAGGGGGTGAAGATCACCATCCTGGCGACGCTGCTCGGCTCGGTGCTGGCGGCAATTGTCGGGCTCGGCATTGCACTGGCGCGCCGCTCGCCCAACAAGGCGCTGTCGCGCACCGTCGGCTGGGGCGCCGAATTCATTCGGGGCACACCGCTTCTGGTGCAGCTCTATTTCATCTTCTATGTGCTGCCCGACATCGGCATCCTGCTTCCGCCGCTCGTCGCCGGCGTCATCGGACTTGGGCTGCACTACGGCACCTACACGGCGGAAGTCTACCGCGCCGGCATCGACAATGTGCCGCGTGGCCAGTGGGAGGCCGCCAAGGCTTGCAATCTCTCTGCCCGGCAGACCTGGACGCACATCATCATCCCGCAGGCGATTCCGCCGATGATCCCGGCGCTGGCCAACTATTTCATCGCCATGTTCAAGGAGACGCCGCTGCTCTCGGCGATCACCGTGCTGGAGCTGATGAACCAGGCGAAGAGCGTCGCCAACACCTACTATCGCTACATCGAGCCGATCACACTGGTCGGCGCCTTCTTCCTCGCCATCAGCCTTTGTTCGGTCGTGCTGCTGCGCTGGCTGGAACGCCGTTACGGCAAGATCGAGAGATAGCCGATGAAACCCTTGCCCGAAATCAAGGTCCATCCGAAGCGCCCATCGCTCGATGATCGTCCGCTCGACAAGCGCGTCGGTCTGATCATCCTGGCCACGGATCACACCAGCGAGCCCGACTTTCGCCGCATGGTGGCGAGCGAAAGCATCGGTGTCTATGTCGCGCGCATTCCCTATGCCAATCCGACGACGCCGGAAAACCTGCGCAAGATGCAGCCGGCGCTGACGGCGGGCGCGGCGCTCATCCTGCCCGACGAGAAACTCGATGCGATCTGTTACTCCTGCACCTCGGCCTCGGTGGTGATCGGCGATGCCGAGATCGAGGTGGCGGTCCAGGCCACCAAGCCAGGCGTGCCCGTGGTCACGCCGCCAATGGCCGGCGTGCGCGGGCTGAACGCTTTCGGCGTGCGCCGGATCAGCATCCTCACCCCTTACACGGTCGAAACGTCCAGGCCGATGGCGGCCTACTTCGCCGCGCGTGGTTTTGAGATCGCCAGCTTCACCTGTCTCGCCTTCGAGGACGACCGCGAGATGGCGCGAATCCCCCCGGCAACCCTTGTCGATCTCGCGCGCCAGACGACCCACCCACAGGCCGACGCCCTGTTCGTGTCCTGTACGGCGCTGCGCGGAGCGCTTGCCGTCACAGGGATGGAACAGGCAATCGGCCGCCCCGTCGTGACCAGCAACCAGGCCAGCGCCTGGAACTGCCTGCGGCTGTGTGGCGATGAGACGCCGCGTCCCGAATTCGGCCGTCTGATGACACTGTCGCTGCCGCGCGATTGATGACCATGGCAACCGTCTCCCTTGGCGATATCCGCACAGCTCGCGACCGCATTGCCGGCAAGGTCGAGCGCACGCCGGCCGTTTTGTCTCCGAGCCTTTCCGAGCGTCTCGGTGTTCCCGTTCACCTCAAGCTCGAGCAGCGCCAGACCACCGGTAGCTTCAAGCTGCGTGGCGCCTCGAACGCCGTCGCTTCGCTCAGCCCGGAAGAAAAAGCGCGCGGGGTCGTCGCGGCCTCGACCGGCAATCACGGCCGGGCACTGGCGCATGCGGCGAAGCTCGAAGGTATGCGCGCGGTGATCTGCATGTCGCGGCTGGTCCCCCAGAACAAGCTGGACGAAATCCGCCGGCTCGGCGCTGAGGTTCGCATTGTCGGCAACAGCCAGGACGACGCCCAGCAGGAGGCCGAGCGGCTGGTGGCTGATGAGGGCCTGGTGATGCTGCCGCCCTTCGACCATCCCGCCATCATCGCCGGGCAAGGCACGCTCGGGCTGGAGATGATCGAGCAGGTCCCGCATGCCGGTCTCGCCCTGGTGCAGCTTTCCGGCGGCGGCCTGGCCTCCGGCGTGGCCGCGGCCGTCAAAGGGATCAACCCCAGGACAAAAGTCATCGGCGTTTCGATGGCGCGTGGCGCTGCGATGAAAGCAAGCCTCGACGCCGGCAGGCCTGTCGCCGTGGAGGAACTGCCGACGCTGGCGGATTCGCTCGGCGGCGGCATCGGGCTCGACAACAGGCTGACCTTCGCCATGTGCCGCGACCTGCTCGACGACGTCATCCTGCTCAGCGAGGACGAGATCGCCGCCGGCATCCGCCACGCCTATGCGCAGGAGCGCGAGATCGTCGAGGGCGCCGGCGCGGTCGGCATCGGGGCACTGCTCGCCGGCAAGGTCAGGACGAACGGGCCGGTGGTTGTACTGCTCTCCGGCCGCAACATCGACATGAATGCGCACCGCGGGATCGTCTGCGGCGAGGCAATCGGGGAGCGCGCCGCATGAGCCGTATGACGATCCTCACCGAGGCCGAGCTACGCAAGATCGTGAAGCTCGATCTCGATGCCGTCGCTTGCGCCGAGAACGCGTTCCGCGCGCTGGCAACGCTGCCGGTGGCGATGCCGCCGATCCTGCGCCTCGATATTCCCGAGCATCGCGGCGAGGTCGACGTGAAATCCGCTTATGTGCCTGGTATTGACGGCTTCGCCGTGAAGATCAGCTCCGGCTTCTTCGACAATCCCAAGCTCGGCCTGCCAAGCGGTGGCGGCATGATGGTGCTGCTTTCGGCAAGGACCGGTGTGGTCGAGGCGCTGCTGCTCGACAATGGCTACCTCACCGATGTCCGCACCGCCGCGGCTGGCGCGGTCGCGGCGAAGCATCTGTCGCGCGAGGACTCCACCGTGGCCGCGATCTTCGGCGCCGGTTTGCAGGCAGGTCTGCAATTGGAAGCACTGCGTCTTGTCAGGCCGATCGCGGAAGCACGCATCTGGGCGCGCGACGCCGCCAAGGCCGAAGCCACCGCTGCCCGCTTGCGCGAAGAACTGGGCATTGTCGTGCGCGCCGTATCAGACGCGGCGAATGCCGTCGCCGGCGCCGACATCATCGTCACCACCACGCCTTCGATCGAGCCACTGATCAAGGCAGGCTTCGTCGCCGCCGGCCAGCACATAACCGCCATGGGCTCGGACGCCGAACACAAGAACGAGATTGCCCCCGCCATCCTGCGCATGGCCGACCTCTATGTCGCCGACAGCGCGCGCCAGACGCGGCGCCTGGGCGAACTGCATCATGCCATCGCGGCCGGCGTAATGGCGGCCGATGCCGAGGTGACCGAGCTCGGCCAGATCATCGCCGGCACAAAACACGGCCGACGCTCGGCCAGCGACATCACCATCGCCGACCTCACCGGTACGGGTGTGCAGGACACCGCGATTGCCACGCTCGCGCGCGATCGCGCACGGGCAACCAATGCCGGAACCATTTTTGAAAGCTGATGCTGGCCGCAAAGCATGATCCGGAAAGGGGTAACCGGTTTTCCGACCAGATCATGCTCCAAGGCCCAACAAACGAGGACCAAGAACAATGCAACCAAACCTGAAATTCTCGCGCGGCGAATTTGCGGATCGCCTCGCCAAGACGCGGCAGGCGATGGAGGCCAAGGGCGTCGATCTCCTTGTGATCAGCGACCCCTCCAACATGGCCTGGCTCACCGGTTATGATGGCTGGTCCTTCTATGTGCACCAGGCGGTCATCGTGCCGCCATCGGGCGAGCCCGTCTGGTACGGCCGCGGCCAGGACGCCAACGGCGCCAAGCGTACCGCCTATCTCGCGCATGACAACATCGTCGGCTACGCCGATCATTACGTGCAGTCGACCGAGCGCCATCCGATGGATTTCCTGTCCAGCGTGCTCATCGATCGCGGCTGGGGCAAGCTCACCATCGGCGTCGAGATGGACAATTACTGGTTCTCGGCCGCTGCGTTCGCGTCGCTGCAGAAGCATCTGCCCAACGCCCGCTTCGTCGATGCCACCGCCCTGGTCAACTGGCAGCGCGCGGTGAAGAGCCCGACCGAGATCGACTATATGCGCAAGGCCGCCCGCATCGTCGAAGCCATGCACCAGCGCATCGTCGACAGAATAGAGGTCGGCATGCGCAAATGCGATCTCGTCGCCGAGATCTATGATGCCGGCACGCGCGGCGTCGACGGCATTGGCGGCGACTATCCGGCGATCGTGCCGCTGCTGCCGTCCGGCGCTGATGCCTCGGCGCCGCATCTGACCTGGGACGACCAGCCGATGAAGCGGGGCGAGGGCACCTTCTTCGAGATCGCCGGCTGCTACAACCGCTACCACTGCCCGCTGTCGCGCACCGTCTTTCTCGGCAAGCCGACGCAGGAATTCCTCGATGCCGAGAAGGCGACACTGGAAGGCATGGAGGCGGGGCTTGCCGCTGCAAAGCCCGGCAACGCCTGCGAGGACATCGCCAATGCCTTCTTTGCCGTCTTGAAGAAATACGGCATCGTCAAGGACAACCGCACCGGCTACTCGATCGGGCTGTCCTATCCGCCGGACTGGGGCGAGCGCACGATGAGCCTGCGCCCCGGCGACCGCACAGAACTCAAGCCCGGAATGACCTTCCACTTCATGACCGGCCTGTGGCTGGAGACGATGGGGCTGGAGATCACCGAGTCCATCCTGATCACCGAAACCGGTGTAGAGTGCCTGGCCAATGTACCGCGCAAACTGGTGGTGAAGAATTGAGCCCGATGTCCAGCCTCCGCCCGTCGCCGATCGCGCCGACCGTCGATTTCGATCGTGACGGCGTCCAGCATGGTTTCCTGCGCTTGCCTTACAGCCGCGATGACTCGGCCTGGGGGTCGGTGATGATCCCGATCTGTGTCATCCGCAACGGCAAGGGCCCAACCGCGCTGCTTTCCGGCGGCAATCATGGCGACGAATATGAAGGGCCGCTGGCGCTCTACGACATTGCCCGCACGCTCGATCCGAAGGACGTCAACGGCACGGTGATCATCGTGCCGGCGATGAACTATCCCGCCTTCCGCGCCGGTACCCGCACCTCGCCGATCGACAAGGGCAACATGAACCGCAGCTTTCCCGGCCGGCCGGATGGCACGGTGACGGAAAAGATCGCCGACTATTTCCAGCGCGAATTGCTGCCTCGCGCCGACATCGTCTTCGACTTCCACTCCGGGGGAAAGACGCTGGATTTCGTCCCGTTCTGTGCTGCCCACACTCTGCCTGACAAGGCGCTGGAGCAGAAAGCCTTCGATGCTGTCGCGGCATTCTCCGCACCGTTCTCGATGCGCATGATCGAGATCGATTCCGTTGGCATGTACGACACGGCGGCCGAGGAAATGGGCAAGGTCTTCGTCAGCACCGAGCTTGGCGGCGGCGGCACCTCGCGCGCGCAAACGGTGCGGATAGCACGGCGCGGCATTCTCAACGTGCTTCGTCATGCAGGCATCGTTGCCGGCGCGGTCGAGAAGGGCAGAACGCAATGGCTGGACATGCCGTCAGGCGACTGCTTTTCCTTCGCCGAGGAGGACGGCATGATCGAAACCATGGTCGATCTCGGCGAGCCAGTCGAAACGGGCGTGGTGCTGGCGCGCATCCATTCCACCGGCCGCACCGGCATTGCCCCGCAAGAGATCCGGGCAAAAATGTCGGGCATGCTGGCGGCGCGGCATTTTCCTGGCCTGGTCAAGGCTGGGGACTGCGCGGCGGTGGTGGCCGTGGAGGTCGATTGATCGAAGGCGGCTGCGTCCAGGCATATGCGGCGCGGTCTCTGGCAGTTGCGGCTGGCCGCGCCGGATTTTCTGCATCGGATGGAAGTTTAAATTAACGAGAGGCAGACAAACTAGGCTCGGCAAGCGGACCCTCGCTCTGCTGCCATCGTTGCGGGCATTGGACTGCGCGACATGGCGATGATCGTTGAACGCCGGGCGCCTGGTCTGAATCATGAGATCTTCGACTGGAGAACACTATCCGGCGCTGGACCATGTTCGTGGCCTTGCGGCTTTCCTGGTCTTCACCTGGCATTTCCTCCACCAGTCTCCGCAGGGGCCGGTGCCTTACGATTTCGTGCCGGCTCTGCCCATCTTCAGCCTTCTGGATGAAGGGTACACCGGCGTTGCATTGTTCATGACGCTCTCCGGCTACCTGTTCGCCAAGCTTCTTGATGGGAAACGGGTCAGCTATCTGCCCTTTTTCGCCAACCGGGCGCTGAGGCTGCTTCCGCTCCTGCTGGCCGTGATAGCCATCGAGGCTGGCCGCAGATATGCGGCGGGCCAGCCCCTGGGTGCGTATCTCACCGACGTCGGGAAGGGGCTGATCTTTCCCACCCTCCCGAATGGCGGTTGGTCGATAACCGTGGAAGCCCACTTCTACATCTTGCTGCCGTTCCTGCTGATGGCGTCCGCACGCTTCCTGTTCGCACCCTTGCTGTTCATCACGGCAGCCATTCTGCTGAGGTGGGCGCTTTACGTGCAGCTCGGCGAGGTGCAGTCCGTGGCGGCCTGGACCATTATTGGCCATGCCGATCAATTCCTCGCCGGCATCCTTGCCTTCCATCTCCGCGCCCATGCGAAGGGCCGGCACTGGCTCGCGCTGGCCGTTCTGCTGGCCTTTTCGGGATTCTTCTGGTGGTTGGATGCTGCGGGAGGATTTTACCAACTTGAGCGCTATCCCTCGCCGCATTGGATATGGATCATCCTGCCAACGGTGGAGGCGGCGGCCTATTCGTTTGGGATCGCTTATTACGACACCAGCTTCCCGAGGCAGCGAGCAGGCCTGCCCTTCAAGATGCTGGAGAAGGCGGGGGCTTACAGCTATTCGATCTACCTCCTGCACCTGTTCTTCGTCATGCAGTTGGCGGCGTTCATCAACACGAACGTCATGGACATAAGCAATCTCTACATTGCCTGCCTCTGGTCCTTGCTGTGCTTTCTGGCGACCATCCCGATCGGCTATCTCAGCTACACCTGCATCGAAGCGCCATTCTTGCGCTTGCGTATACGATATGCGGAGCCGGCTGCTGCTGATCCGATCCTGTTCAAGGATAGGCCGGCCACGGCAGCCTAGGTCCGGTTGCTTGTACGTAGGTTCACTGCCACATATTGCAACATCAATTCTCGGCATGAGGAATCGCCATGTCTCCCGTCAGCCGCCTGCCGGCACGCGCCCTTGCTCCGCGTCGCCACGATGAAATTTTCAGGCGGCTGAGCGCCCAGGGTTCGGTCAGCGTCGCCGAACTGGCCGAGTTCTTCGATGTCTCGCGCGAAACCATCCGTCGTGACCTGAAGCTGCTTTCGGACCAGGGCAGGCTCGGCATCGTGCATGGCGGTGCTGCCCGGTTCGAGCCGAGCGAACCGGCGATGAGCCTGCGCAGCCAGGAAAACGCCGGTGGCAAGGCGGCGATCGGCAGGGCTGCCGTTGATCTGGTGAGGGATGGGATGGTGGTCTTTCTCGATTCCGGCACCACCACAATGGCCGTCGCGCAGGCGATGACGGACCTGCGCGATCTCACCATCTGCACCGCCAGCCTGAAGATCGCGCTGCATCTGTGCCATGTCCCCGGCATGCGCGTGCATATGCTGGGCGGCGAGATCGATCCAGGCGAGGAGGCGGCTTCCGGCATCGACACGCTGGATGCGATGGCCCGCTTTCGCGTCGACATCGCCTTTCTCGGCGGCGGCGCCCTGTCGCCCGATGGCGAGGTCACGGACTTCACCCGCGCCGGGGCCGAGCAGCGCGGCCGCATGATCGCGCTCGCCGGCAAGGCCTATTTCGTGCTCGACAGCAGCAAGTTCGGCAAGCTGACGCCGCTCAGGATTCCGAATTTCGAACGGGCCACCGGGGTGATCGTCGACGCCAGTCCTGAACCCGCCCTTGTCGAGGCGCTTCTGCGGAAAGGTCCTGAACTCATCGTTGCGACTTGATGTGATATTTTGTGACTTTTTGAGTTGATATTTGGTTTTCCTGTGTTAGTGTCCGCCATCCCTTCAAATGGCGGAACACTCATGGCACATGAATTTCCCACCCAGGCACGCGTCGTCATTGTCGGCGGCGGCATCATCGGCTGCTCTGTCGCCTATCATCTGACCAAGCTCGGCTGGACCGATGTCGTGCTGCTCGAACAGGGACAACTCAGTGGCGGCACCACCTGGCACGCTGCCGGCCTTGTCGGGCAGCTGCGCAGCCATGCCAACATGACCAGCCTGATCCGATATTCGACGCAGCTCTATGGCGAGCTGGAGGCCGAGACCGGGCTCGCCACCGGCTGGAAGAATTGCGGCTCGCTGTCGGTGGCGCGCACGGCCGACCGCATGACGGTGCTGAAGCGCACGGCTGCATCGGCGCGCGCTCAAGGCGTCGAGATCGACGTCATCTCGCCCAGGGAGGCCGGCGATCTCTGGCCCGTGATGGCAACGAACGATCTGGTCGGTGCCGTTTGGCTGCCGGGAGACGGCAAAGCCAACCCGACAGACCTCACGCAATCGCTGGCAAAGGGCGCGCGCAACCGCGGTGCGAAGATTTTCGAACGAGTGAAGGTTACCGGCATCACGGTGAAAAATGGCGTCGCCTGCGGCGTCGAGACTGATCGCGGCAACGTCGCCGCCGAGATTGTCGTCAACTGCGCCGGCCAATGGGCGCGCAAGGTCGGTTTGATGTGCGGCGTGTCGGTGCCACTGCATTCGGCCGAGCACATGTACATCGTCACCGGCCGGATCGATGGCGTGCACCCGGATCTGCCGGTGATGCGCGACCCTGACGGTTTCATCTACTTCAAGGAAGAGGTCGGCGGCCTGGTCATGGGTGGCTTCGAGCCGCATGCCAAGCCATGGGGCATGAATGGCATTCCGGAAAACTTCGAGTTCGCGCTGCTGCCCGACGATTGGGACCAGTTCGAGATCCTGATGGAAAACGCCCTTGTCCGCGTGCCGCAATTGGCTGAGGCCGAGGTCAAGAAATTCTACAACGGCCCCGAGAGCTTCACGCCTGACAACAATTTCATCCTCGGCGAGGCGCCGGAGCTGAAGAATTTCTATGTCGGCGCCGGCTTCAACTCGATGGGCATCGCCAGCGCCGGCGGCGCGGGCAGGGCGCTGGCCGAATGGATCGTCAATGGCGCGCCGACCATGGATTTGTGGCCGGTCGACATCAGGCGCTTCGCCGCCTTCAACAACAATCCGCGCTGGCTGCATGACCGGGTCAAGGAGACGCTCGGCCTGCACTACGCCATGCCATGGCCGAACCGCGAACTCGACACCGCACGGCCATTCCGCCGCTCGCCGCTCTATGATCGGCTCGCCGCCAAGGGCGCCTGTTTCGGTTCGAAAATGGGCTGGGAACGCGCCAACTGGTTCGCGGCCGCAGGAGAGAAAGCCGAGAACGACTATGCCTTCGGCCGCCAGAACTGGCACGAGGCGGTGCGGCGCGAGATGAGGGCGACGCGCGAAGCCGTCGCCATCTTCGACCAGACCTCCTTCGCCAAGCTCCTCGTCCAGGGCCGCGACGCCTGCGCCGTGCTCAACCGCATCTGCGCCGGCAATGTCGATGTGCCGGTCGGCACGTCGGTGTATACGGGCGTTCTCAATGCGCGCGGCGGCCATGAAAGCGATCTCACCGTGATGCGAATCGGCGCGGAAAAATTCCTCATCGTCACCGGGTCCGCGCAGGCGGTCCACGACGCTGACTGGATCGTCAAGAACATCCCGACCGAGGCCCATGCCGTCCTGACCGACGTCACTTCCTCTTATGCGGTGCTGGCTGTGATGGGGCCGCGCTCGCGCGATCTGCTCGGCAAATTGACCTCGGCGGATCTCTCCAATGCCGGCTTCCCCTTCGGCACCATTCGCGAGATCGATATCGGCTACGCCACCGCCTATGCCAACCGCATGACCTATGTCGGCGAGCTTGGCTGGGAGCTGATCGTGCCGACCGAATTCGCCGTCGGCGTCTACGAGGCGCTGCACGAGGCGGGTCGTGAGTTCGGTCTCCTGGACGCCGGCTATTACGCGCTCGACGCCTTGCGCATCGAAAAGGGTTTTCGCGCCTGGGGCCGGGAATTGACGCCGGATATCAACCCCTGGCAGGCCGGGCTTGGCTTCGCTGTCGCCATGGACAAGCCGGGCGGCTTCATCGGCCGTGACGCGCTGGTCGCGGCAAAGTCGTCAGCGCCGACCAAGCGCATCGTGCTGCTCACGCTCGACGATGCCGAACCGATGCTTTGGGGCGGCGAACTGATCCTGCGCGACGGCAAACCGGTCGGCGAAGTCCGCTCGGCAGCCTATGGTCACACGTTGGGACGCTCGGTGGCGCTCGGGCTGATCGGGAATGAAGTCGGCGTCGATGCCGCGTTCCTCACCGGCGGCCGCTTCGAGATCGACCTCGCCGGCCTTCGCCATGCCGCGACGGCGCATTTGCGCAGCCCCTATGATCCGAAGTCGGAGCGCGTGAAGGCCGACGCGGTCGTGGTGAGGGCGGCTGCGTAGAGACGCTCAATCCGTCGACATCGACCGTGCCATGTCGAGAAAGGCGCGCACCAGCTTGCCGCCGCTGCGTTCGCGCAGGCAGATCAGCGCCTCGTCCATCAGCGTCTCGGGTGCATCGATGGCGATCGGCACCAGACGCGAATCCTGGCCGAATTCGGCCGCCGACACAAAGCCGATGCCGGCGCCCGAGGCGACGATTTCTCGCACGGCCTCGCGGCCTTCGGCTTCGATCACTGGCCTCAATTCGACTTTCGACGCCGCAGCCAGGTCTTCGAGTTTCTGACGCGTCTTCGAGCCGCGTTCCCGCATGACCAGCGATTCCTGCGCGAGCTGCTTCAGCGTCAGCGATTTCTTGCCCGACAGCGGATGGTCGATGGAAGCGAAGGCGATGATCGGCGTCGAGTTCAGTTTCAGCACCTCGAAGTCGCGCCCGGCCGGCACCTCGCCCAGCACGCCGATATCGGCGTCGTAACTGTACAGGCTGCTGATCACCGTCTCGGTGTTGCCGGCGCGCACCGAAACCTGCACGCCTGGGTAGCGGGCACGGAAGCTGCCGAGGATATGCAGCAGATGATGCGCGGCATCCGCAACGATGCGCAGCGTGCCGGAGCGCAGCGCGCGTGACTCGGTCAGAAGCTCGAGCGCCTGCTGCTCGGTGTCGAACATACGGTGGGTTATCTCGAGCAGCTTCTGGCCCGAATGGGTGAGCGTGACCTGCTTCTTGTTGCGGTTGAACAGCAGCACATCATACTCTTCCTCCAGCTTGCGCACCTGGTCCGATATGGCCGGCTGGGTCAGGAACAGCGCTTCGGCGGCCCGCGAAAAACCGCCTGAGATTGCCACCTGATGAAAGGCCCGCAGCTGAACGTAGCGCATTCTTTTTCACCTTCGAGACGCGGAATGGTGAGGCAAGTTATCATAAGGCCAGATTTCCTGAAGGTGGAAACGAACGATTTAGCTTATGCTAAACAGGTGAACTTATCCGGCTTCACAACCGTGTCATGACCGAGATGCAATTTGCGCCGGGTGGTTCACTCTACCATCGCAGAAATCGATACTTCGATACAAAATAACGATTTTACAAATATGTCGTTCCGGCCAAGAATAAAGCCACATCAAAGCAGCGATCTGTCGGAGGACACCATGCGCGCCGAGACGAAGTTTGCCGCGGAGCCGCTGGCCAGTCCGGCGCTGGGCGAGCCCTATCTGCTGACGCCGGGTCCGCTCACCACGGCCTATCAGGTCAAGCAGGCCATGCTGCGCGACTGGGGATCGTGGGACGGCGATTTCCGTGCCATGACATCAGACATGCGCCGCCGCCTGCTGGCGCTGACCGGGGACGCGAAGGACGAGTTCGACTGCGTGCCGATGCAGGGCAGCGGCTCCTTCTGCGTCGAGGCGATGCTGGGTTCGTTCGTGCCCAGGGACGGCAAGGTGCTGGTGCTGGCCAACGGCGCCTATGGTCTGCGCGCCGCGCAGACCATGCAGTATCTCGGTCGCGCCTATACGCTGATCGACAAGGGTGATTATCTGCCGCCGCGCGGTGACGAGGTGGCGGCCGCTCTCGAGGCCGACCCGGCCATCACGCATGCGATCGCCATCCATTGCGAGACCAGCTCCGGCATCCTCAACCCGGTCGCCGAGATTGCCGAAGCCGTCCATGCCAAGGGCCGCAAGCTGCTGGTCGATTCCATGAGTGCCTTCGGCGCCATCGCGCTCGACGTCAACGAGATCCGCTACGAGGCAATGGTTTCCTCGGCCAACAAATGCATCGAGGGCGTGCCGGGCTTCGGCTTCATCATCGCCCGCAAGAGCGAACTGGAAGCTGCCAAGGGCCGCAGCCATTCGCTGTCGCTCGATGTCCATGCCCAGTGGGCGCATATGAACAAGACCGGCCAGTGGCGCTACACGCCGCCGACCCATGTCGTCGCCGCCTTTCTCGAGGCACTGCGCCAGCACGAGGCCGAAGGCGGCGTCGCCGGCCGTGGCGCCCGCTACACCAGGAACCGCGACGTCATGGTAGCCGGCATGCGCGACCTCGGCTTTGAAACGCTGCTTAGGGATCGCTGGCTGTCGCCGATCATCGTCACCTTCTTCAACCCGGCCCATGCCAATTTCGCCTTCGACCGCTTCTACGAGCTGATGAAGGACAAGGGTTTCATCATCTATCCCGGCAAGCTGACGGTCGTGGATTCCTTCCGCGTCGGCTGCATCGGCCAGATGGACGAACATGTCATGCGCCGCGTCGTCGAGGCGGCGGCTTCCTCGCTGCAAGAGATGGGCGTCGATACCGCCGCTCCGCCAGCCGCGGCAATCGCCGAACGCGCCAAACTCGCCGCCTGAAGCGGCACCATTTCGAAGGAATTCCGATGAACCAGATGTCTCCCATCAACGTCGCCGTCAACGGCCGCACCTACGCCTGGCCGCGCGTGCCGGCCATCGCCATCTGCCTTGACGGCTGCGAGCCGGCCTATCTCGACGAGGCTATTCATGCCGGGCTGATGCCGGCTTTGGCCAGGATCAAGCAGAAGGGCACGGTGCGTTTTGCGCACTCGGTCATTCCAAGCTTCACCAATCCCAACAATCTGTCGATCGCCACTGGTCGTCCGCCGTCGGTGCACGGCATTTGCGGCAACTACCTCTACGAGCGCGAGACCGGCAAGGAAGTGATGATGAACGACCCGCGTTTCCTGCGCGCGCCGACCATTTTCCAGGCCTTCTACGATGCCGGCGCCAAGGTGGCCGTGGTCACCGCCAAGGACAAGCTGCGGGCGCTGCTTGGCAAGGGTCTTGCCTTCGACGAAGGCCGTGCGCTGTGCTTCTCGGCGGAAAAATCCGACACCACAACCAGGGCCGAGCATGGCATCGACAATGCGTCGAAGCACTTTGGGCTGCCGGTGCCGGAGGTCTATTCGGCGGAGCTGTCGGAATTTGTCTTCGCGGCCGGCGTGCAACTGCTCAAGGAGTTCCGCCCCGACATCATGTATCTGACGACCACCGACTATGTGCAGCACAAATATGCGCCGGGCGTGCCACAGGCCAACGCTTTCTACGAAATGTTCGACAAGTATCTGACCGAACTCGACGCGCTGGGCGCGGCCATCGTCGTTACCGCCGACCATGGCATGAAGCCCAAGCACAAGGCGGATGGTTCGCCCGACGTCGTCTATGTCCAGGACCTGCTCGACGAGTGGCTGGGCAAGGACGCCGCGCGCGTCATCCTGCCGATCACCGACCCCTATGTCGTGCATCACGGCGCGCTCGGCTCTTTCGCCACCGCCTATCTGCCTGATGGTGCCGACCAGGCTGGCATCATGGCGCGGCTGGCGAAGGTCGACGGCATCATGCTGGTCGTCGACAGCCCGACGGCTTGCGAGCGTTTCGAGCTTCCTGCCGACCGTATCGGCGACATCGTGCTGATCTCGACCGAAAACAAGACGATCGGCACCTCGGAGCATCGCCATGATCTGGCCGCCCTCAACGAGCCACTGCGCTCGCATGGCGGGCTCACCGAGCAGGAGGTGCCGTTCATCGTCAACCGCGTGCTGCCCGATCTGCCGAACGAGCCGACACTGCGCAATTTCGACGCCTTCTACTACGCCACGATGGCGGCGGCGCTGGCGTGATGTCGAGCGTGATTGTCGACCCCCACTCCGCCGAGCTTCGCTCGGCACCTCTCCCCCGATCGACGGGGGAGAGGAAAGGCGCCAGATCCAGCCGGGGCTTAGCCCGTCAACATTGGAGCGCCGACCTCGCCTGATTTCCTCTCCCCCGTCGATCTGGGGAGAGGTGGCCCGAAGGGCCGGAGTGGGGGCGATCCTCCGCCGCGACGTATCCCAGAGTCTGCTGGAGCAGAGACCATGACCAAGCTTGACCCTGCCATCAAAGTTCGCCACGAGCCGATGCGTATCGCCGGCAAGAAGATCGATGCCGATGGCGTCGTCGAGGTGCGTTATCCCTGGAACGACACCGTTATCGGCACCGTGCCGGCAGGCCGCGCCGAGCATGCGCGACAGGCCTTCGAGATCGCCGCCGGCTACAAATCGAAGCTGACGCGCTATGAGCGCCAGCAGATCCTGTTTCGCACCGCCGAGGCATTGGCGTCGCGCCGGGAAGAGATCTCCGACCTCATCACGCTCGAACTTGGCATCTCCAAGGCCGATTCGCTCTATGAGGTCGGCCGCGCCTATGACGTGTTCACGCTGTCGGCGCAGATGTGCATCCAGGATGACGGCCAGATATTCTCCTGCGATCTCACCCCGCACGGCAAGGCGCGCAAGATCTTCACCACCCGCGAGCCGCTGAAGGCGATCTCGGCGATCACGCCGTTCAACCACCCGCTCAACATGGTCTCGCACAAGGTGGCGCCGGCGATCGCCACCAACAATTGTGTGGTGGTCAAGCCGACCGAACTGACGCCGATGACGGCGCTGCTTCTGGCCGACATTCTCTACGAAGCCGGCCTGCCGCCCGAAATGCTGTCGGTGGTGACCGGCTGGCCGGCCGATATCGGCAACGAGATGATCACCAACGAGAACATCGACCTGATCACCTTCACCGGCGGCGTGCCGGTTGGCAAGATGATCGCCCGCACCGCCGGCTATAAGCGTCAGGTGCTGGAACTCGGCGGCAACGATCCGCTGATCATCCTCAACGATTTGTCGGACGAGGATCTGGCAAAGGCGGCGGACCTGGCAGTGGCCGGAGCGACGAAAAACTCCGGCCAGCGCTGCACCGCGGTCAAGCGCATCCTCGTTCAGGAAAGTGTCGCAGACCGCTTCGTCCCGCTGGTGTTGGAACGAGCGAAAAAGATCCGCTTCGGCGACCCGATGGATCGCTCTACCGACCTCGGCACCGTCGTGCACGAGAAGGCGGCGGCCCTGTTCGAGGCCCGTGTTCACATGGCCGGCGAGCAAGGCGCCGAAATCCTCTACAATCCGGGCCGTAAGGGCGCCCTTCTGCCGCCGATCGTCGTCGATCGCGTGCCGCACACATCCGAACTGGTGATGGAAGAGACCTTCGGGCCGATCATCCCGATCGTGCGTGCGCCGGATGACGACGACGCGCTGATCGCACTGTCCAACTCGACCGCCTTCGGCCTGTCGTCGGGCGTCTGCACCAACTCCTTTCCCCGCATGCAGAAATACATCGCCGGCCTCCAGGTCGGCACGGTCAACATCTGGGAAGTGCCGGGCTACCGCATCGAGATGTCGCCCTTCGGCGGCATCAAGGATTCGGGCAATGGCTACAAGGAAGGCGTCATCGAGGCGATGAAGAGCTACACCAATGTGAAGACCTTCTCGCTGCCCTGGTCGTGATCGGGCAGCAATGACTGGCAGGATTACGAGGGAGCGGCCGACGCTCCCTCATTCGCGTTTCGGAGACGGTGATGGCCGCGATCAAAGAACTTGTGCATACCGAGGGCGATTCCAACACGACGGCGGCCCGCGGACGGTGGGACGCCGGCCAGGACGATCCCCGCATCCGCGGCCTGCTCGACCGCGACGCGGCCGCCTTCATGCACCAGAGCCTGTCCAGCCCTTGCCTTTCGACGATTGCCAAGGCTGAAGGCATTTGGATCGAGGACACCGCCGGTCGCCGCTTCATGGATTTCCACGGCAACAGCGTGCATCACCTCGGCTATGGCCATCCCAGATTGGTGGCGGCGATCAAGAAGCAGCTCGACGACCTCTGTTTTGCGCCACGCCGCTTCACTTGCGAACCCGCCGTGGAACTGGCGGAGAAACTGACGGCACTGGCGCCCGGCGATCTCGGCAAGGTGCTGTTCACGACAGGCGGCTCGGATGCCATCGAAGTGGCGCTGAAGATCGCGCGCGCCGCGACCGGCCGCTTCAAGACGGTGTCGTTCTGGGATGCGTTTCACGGCGCCGGATTTGGTGCCGCAAGCGTCGGCGGCGAAGCGACCTTCCGCTCGCATATTGCTGGCCCGATGATGACGGGCACCGAGCATGTCGCGCCCTGGGACGGCTATCGCTGCCCCTACGGCCACAATTCCCTGGAAGCGTCCGGGCTCGCCTGTGCCAACATGATCGCCTATGTGCTCGGCCGCGAGCAGGATGTGGCGGCGGTCGTCGCCGAACCGATGCGGGCGACGCCCAATCCGCCGCCGCCCGGCTTCTGGAAGCGGGTGCGTGAAGCATGCGACCGGCATGGCACGCTGCTGATCTTCGACGAGATTCCGACCGGCCTTGGCAAGACCGGCAAATTCTTCGCCCACGAACATGATGGCGTGACACCCGACATCGTCGTCCTCGGCAAATCGCTGGGCGGTGGCATCCTGCCGATCGCCGCCGTCATTGCCCGCCGCGACCTCGACGTGACAGGCGGCTTCGCCATCGGTCACTACACCCACGAAAAGAACCCGGTGACGGCGCGCGCCGCCCTGACGACGATCGACATCATCCTGGAGGAAGGGCTGGTCGAGCGCGCGGCCGAACTCGGCCGGCACATGCTCGGACGCATGCAGGACCTGATGAACCGCTCGTCCCATGTCGGCGACGTCAGGGGCAGGGGGCTGATGGTCGGCGTCGAACTCGTCGAGGATCGCGCTTCACGCCAGCCCGCGCGGGACCTTGCCGAGCGAGTCTTTTACGCGTGCCTGGAGCAGGGCCTGAGCTTCAAGGTCAGCCATGGCAATGTGCTGACGCTGTCGCCGCCGCTGGTCATTTCGAAGACCGATCTCGACCGCGCCCTCGACATTGTCGAGGTTGCGGTGCTCGCGGCCTGATGATGAAGGCCGTTCGTACCGACCAGGAGCTTGAATGCCCCGGCATCGATGCCGGCTTGCGGACTAGGGGCGTCGAACTGGTGACGCTGCCCGATGGCATTGCCGAGGCGGATCTGATGCACGCCGTTGCCGACGCCGATCTGCTTCTCATGTGCTACACGCCGATCACGGCACGGGTCATCGACGCGGCGCCGAAATTGAAGGGCATCGTCAAATACGGCGTCGGCATCGATGCCATCGATATTCCGGCCGCGATGCGGCGCGGCATTCCCGTCGTCAATGTGCCCGAATATGCGGAGGAAACCGTCGCCGAAGGCGCCTTCGCCCTGATGATCGCACTCGCCAGGCGGCTGCCGGCGATCACCGCGGCGGTGGCCCGGGACGGCTGGGTCTGGCCCGCGCAGCGCTGGCTGGGGCACGACATATCAGGCGCCACGCTTGGGCTCGTCGGCTGCGGCAAGATCGGCCGCAGCATGGCGCGCATGGCCGGCCAGGGGTTTCACGCACGTGTGCTCGGCTTCGATCCTGGTGTCGATGCCGCGACCATGCATGCCGCCGGCATCGAGAAGGTTGACGACCTCCGGTCCATGTTGCGCGCCTGTGATTTCGTTTCCCTCCATTGCGTGCTCAACGACAAGACTCGCGGCCTGATCGGCAAGGCCGAGCTCGCGTGCCTGAAGCCCACCGCGATCATTATCAATGTCTCGCGCGGCGCGCTGATTGACGAGGCGGCCGTTGTCGAGGCGATCGTGGCAGGCCGGATCGGCGGCGCCGGGCTCGACGTCTATTCGGTCGAACCGCTGGCCAGATCAGGCCATCCGATGAGCGCGCTGTTTGGCCGTGACGATGTAATCCTGTTTCCGCATCTCACCTTCTTTACGCATGAGGCGATGCGCCGGCTCGAGGAAGACACGCTCGCGCGTTGCGTCGAGATTCTTGACGGTCGGCTCGTGACCATTCGCTCGCATGATGCGCGTTTGCGGGCGCAGACCTCGGGCGTTTCCTTCACCTGATAGTCTCTATTTTTCAATTGGATAGACGCCTTTCGCAAGGGAACGGCCGCGCCCGCAACATCTATGCGACAGTTCCATGACAAACATCAGAAGAAATTTGCCTGTCATAAAATAAATAGATTTTACTTATCGATCATCAGTCCCCAGAGTTGGCACAACGACGACATCCAGTCGGCTCAACGTCCGCCAGAGACCGAAGCCGGTTGGTCATAGTGCATCGCAGAATGTGCCAACAATCACAGGGGAACTGATCCATGAAATCGCGCAATCTCACCATCGCCATGGCCTTCGCTGCGTCGCTCCTGGCGTCGTCGGCTCTCGTCTCACCAGCTTTCGCCGACGGCGTCGTCACCATCTATTCCGCCGACGGCCTGCATGACGGCAACGGCAGTTGGTACGAGACCGAATTCGCCGCCTTCACCAAGGCCACTGGCATCACCGTGCAGTATATCGAGGCCGGCTCCGGCGGTGTCGTCGAGCGTGTCGCCAAGGAAAAGTCGAACCCGCAGGCCGACGTGCTGGTGACGCTGCCGCCCTTCGTCCAGCGCGCCGCCGCCGACGGCCTGCTGCAGGACTACAAGCCGCAAGGCGCCGACCAGATCGACGGCGGCACCGACAAGTACCGGCCTGTCGTCAACAACTACATGAACTTCATCTACAACAGCGCCGTGCTGTCGGAAGCGCCGAAGAGCTACAACGACCTGCTCGATCCCAAATTCAAGGGCAAGATCCAGTATTCGACGCCCGGCCAGGCTGGCGACGGCACTGCCGTCATGTTGCAGATCATCCATGCCTTCGGCGGCGAGGATGCCGGCTTCGAGTTCATGAAGAAGCTGCAGGACAACAATGTCGGCCCATCCGCCTCGACCGGCAAGCTGACCGCGTTGGTCAACAAGGGCGAATTGCACGTCGCCAACGGCGATCTGCAGATGAACATGTCGCAGATGGCCGGCAATCCCAACATCAAGGTGTTCTGGCCGGCGGGTCCTGACGGCGTGCGCTCCACCTTCGCGCTGCCCTATGAAATCGGCCTGGTCACCGGCGCGCCCAACGCCGACAACGGCAAGAAACTCATCGATTTCCTGTTGTCCAAGGAAGCGCAGTCGACGGTCAGCTCGATTGCCATCGGCGTGCCCGCCCGCAAGGACGTGACGCCGTCCGACGCCAACTTCGCCAAGCTGCAGGAGGCGATGAAGGGCCTGACCATCTGGTCGCCGAATTGGGACGAAGCGCTGACCAAGCTTCCCGACTACGTCAAGAAGTGGAACGAGGCGACCGGAAGCTGACACCCGAGGGCAGAAATCCGGAGGACCAAGCCATGTCGGCCGTCGCCTTTACTGGTACCAGTGTCATGGACATCGACGCCGCGAAAATTCGCGGCGCCGGCTCCAATGTCCACTTCGACAAGGTCAGCGTCGCCTATGGCGCGCATGTCGTCCTGCATCCGCTGACCCTGGACATCGCGCCGGGTGAAATCCTGGCGATGATTGGCCCCTCCGGCTCCGGCAAGACCACCGCCTTGCGGGCTGTTGCCGGCTTCGTGCGGCCGGCAAGCGGCCGCATCCGCATCGGCGCCACCGACGTCACCGATCTGCCGCCTTACGAGCGAGGCCTAGGCATGGTGGTGCAGAACTACGCGCTGTTTCCGCACATGCGGGTTGAAGACAACGTGGCTTTCGGCCTGCGTGCGCAGGGCGCCGACAAGGCGCTGATCGCCGAGCGGGTCAAGGATGCGCTCGGCACCGTCGGCATGGCGACTTTTGCCCGGCGTTATCCCAGAGAGCTTTCGGGCGGCCAGCAGCAGCGCGTCGCGATTGCCCGCGCGCTTGCCGTGCGGCCGCGCGTGCTGCTGCTCGACGAGCCGCTGTCGGCGCTCGACGCGCAGATCCGCCGCAACATGGTCGAGGAAATCGCCCGCTTGCACCGCAGCCTGCCGGGCCTGACGATCCTCTACGTCACCCACGACCAGACAGAGGCGCTGACGCTCGCCGACAAGATCGCCATCATGCGTGACGGCAGGGTCTGTTCGCACGGGCCGACGACGGAACTCTACCGCCGCCCGCCGAACCGCTTCACCGCCGAATTCCTTGGCCGCGCCAATCTTCTGCCGGTGACGGTCGCCGAGCCTGCCGGGTCGAAAGGCTTTGCCACGGCAAGGCATGGCGACGCGGTGCTCACCGGTGCCGGCCGTGACGAGAAGGAAGGCGACAAAAGCCTGCTTTGTATCAGGCCGCAGCACCTGAGCCTGACCGCCGACAACGAGCACATCAACCGCATCGTCGGCACGTTGCAGGAAGTGCACTGGCAGGGCGAACTCACCCACCTCGTGCTCGATGTCGACGGCACGCCGGTGCGCGTCTCGGCGACGAAATTGCCGATCGCCTTGCCCGAACCCGGCGCCAGGGTTCCGCTGTTCTTCGCGCCGGCCGACACCTCGCTGCTTCCGGAAGATTCCGGTGTCTGAGGCCGTCGCCCTTCGCGCGCCGGCGGTCAGGCGCGAACCCGGCAAGTTCTGGATCGTGCCCCCTGCGGCCCTGTTGGCGCTGCTGTTCTTCTATCCCCTGGCGCTGATCGCCCGGCAGGCCTTCCTTGATGATAGTGGCGTCGCCAATGCCGCCGAGATTTTTCGCGTGCTGCATTCGCGCTTCTTCCTCAACGCGCTGATCAACACGGTGACGATCTCGGTGGCGGCAACGGCCGGGTGTCTGATCGTCGGCCTCGTGTTGGCGCTGATCCTCGCCTTCGTGCCGTTCCCCGGCAGCGGTTTCATCGCCCGGCTGATCGACACCTTCATCGCGCTGCCGACCTTCCTGGTGACGCTTGCCTTCACCTTCCTCTACGGCTCCGCCGGCATGCTCAACACCGGGCTGATGGAGGCCTTCTCGCTGCCGCTGCCGCCCGTCGATTTCCTCTATTCGACATGGGGCGTGGTGCTGGCTGAAGTCACCGTCTACACGCCCTTCATCCTGAGGCCGCTTCTTGCTGCCTTCTCGCTCGTCGACCGTGGCCAGATCGAAGCGGCAAGCGTGCTCGGCGCACGGCCTTTCCGCATCGTGCGCCAGGTCATCCTGCCGGCGGCAATTCCCGCACTCGTCGCCGGTGGCAGCCTCTGCCTGCTGTTGACCGTCAATGAATTCGGCATCGTGCTGTTCATCGGCGCCAAGGGCGTCATCACGCTGCCGCTGCTGATCTACGGCAAGGCGATCCAGGAATCGGCCTACCAGGTCGCCTGCATCATCGCCGTGGTCAACATCGCGCTGTCGCTTGGCCTGTTCGGCCTCTATCGCTTCGCCGCCGGCCGGCTGGGAGTCTAGCCATGCTGGTCTGGTCGCGCCCTGGTCGCATCGTGCTGTGGGTAATGTTCGCGCTGATCTTCGGCGTCTTGTTCCTGGCGCCGTTGGCGGTCATCCTGTTGTCCAGCCTCGCCGACCAGTGGAACGGCGTGCTGCCGAACGGCCTGACGACGGAGCACTACGCCGATGTTATCCGCGGCGCTGCATGGAATTCGGTCAAGGCGAGCCTCATCACCGGCTTCCTGGCCAGCGCGCTGGCGCTGGTCAGCGGCGCATGGGCGGCCCTGTCCCTTCGCCTGCAAGGACCTGCCTTGAAGCGCCTGCTAGGCCTGCTTTTCTTCATCCCCAGTGCCGTCCCGTCCGTGTCCGTCGGCCTTGGCCTGCTGGTTGCCTTCAGCCATCCGCCGCTGCTGCTCAACGGTACGATCGCGATCGTCATGATCGCGCATTTCGTGCTGATTTCGGCCTTCACCTTCGGCAATGTCTCGGCAGGTCTGGCGCGGCTATCGCCCGATTTCGATCAGGTGGCGTCGAGCCTCGGCGCGCGGCCGGCCTACCGGCTCTGGCATGTCACGCTGCCCTTGCTCGCCCCCTATCTGGTCGCCGCCTTCGGCCTGAGCTTCGCGCTGTCGATGGGCGAACTTGGCGCCACGGTTATGGTCTATCCGCCGGGCTGGGTGACGCTGCCGGTGTCGATCTTCAGCCTCACCGATCGCGGCGACATCTTTGCCGGTGCCGCACTCACAATGATTCTGGTGGCGGCGACGCTGGTCCTGCTGCTCGGACTGGAGCGCATCACCAAGCGCGCCACCGGCGCTTAGCGCGGACTTCGTTAGGCCGGCTTGCGTTCGACGATGTAGATGTGGTCGGCCGCGAGCACGACCTCGCCGCGCTGGTTGATCACCTCGCAGCGCTCGATCACGCGTCCCGAAGCCGGCCGCTTGGGATCGTCTTCCTTGGCCGTGATGGTGGTGCGTGTGCGGATCGTGTCGCCGATGAACACCGGCTTGACGAAGCGCAGCCGGTCATAGCCATAGGAGAAGGCGACAGGGTTGATGATGCTCGCTGTCAAGCCGACCCCGACCGAGAACACCAGTGTGCCATGCGCGATGCGCTGGCCGAACGGCGTCGTCTTCATGTACTCGGCGTCCATGTGGTGCGGGAAGAAATCGCCGGTGTGGCCGGCATGGACGATGAAGTCGGTCTCGGTGATGGTGCGGCCGCTGGTCAGCCGCGAAGAGCCGATCTCGTAGTCCTCGAAATAGGTGATCTGTTCCATCAGGGTCTTTCCGCGATCGGTGTCGCCGGCGCTGCGCTCGATCTATAGGCGGCTTCCACCAGCGCCATGGTGTTCCAGGCGTCCTCGACCGAACTGACCAGCGCATCGTCCTCGCCGGTGGCGAAGCGCTGTACATTGGCCATGCGCCCGACGAAAGCGTCGGGGAACCACTCGCCGGCGAGCGGTACGGCAATCCAGTCCGTTCCGCCCTTCGGATGGATTTCCAATATGTCCGGTTCGCCCCGGGGATAGTCGAGGTTGAGGCCGAGCTTGAGATAGGCCGCCCCCTCCGTGCCGCAGATGCGGAACTCGCAGGCCTGGTGCCGGCGGCCGAACTTGTGGTCGTGGTTAATCGACAGCGCGCAGCGCACGGTGTCGCCATAGTCGAGAATGGCGCTGGTGCGCGTCTGCGCCACCTTGTGATTGGGATGGCCGAGCGTCTTGGCGTGGACGCCCTTGGGATCGCCGAGCAATTGCCTGATGAGGTCGAGATAGTGGATCGAGTGCATGGCGATCTCGACGCGCGGCGCCTTGAGCAGGAACTCCCACAATTCCCACGGCGTCGACAGCGCCAGCCAGGCGTCGAAATCGACGACCTCGCCGAGCCAGCCCTTGGCGATGGCATCCTTGAGCCCCAGCATCATCGGCGCGAAGCGCAACTGGAAATTGACTGCTGCCTTGAGTTCCTTGGCGCGGCAGATTTCGAGGATTTCGGTTGCCTCGCCGAGATAGTTGCCCATCGGCTTCTGGATCAATGCGACCGCACCGTCCGGCAGAGATTTCAGGATCTCGGCGTGCCGTCCCGGAGGCGTTGCCAGGTCGAAGATCGCATCCTTGACCGCCGTGGCTTCGTCGATGGAGCGGAACGCCGTCACGCCCCATTTCTCGGCCAGCATCTTCGCCTTGGCCTGGTCCGGATCATAAAGACCGGCAATCGGAAAGTCCGCTTTGCGGTAGGCGGGAAAATGCGCGTCGCCGACGATCGACCCGGCACCGAAAGTGACGATCGGACGGGGTTTTGAAGGTTTTGGCCAGGACTGGACGAGTGAGGCGGGGTCGAAACCGCCCTCAGTCATAGTGGAAGACCTCGTCCATGCTGGCCCACCATTCGCCCTCCTTGCGGGTCGTGAGCGGCTCCTGACAAGGTATGCAGACCGCCCACCATTCCTGCGTCTTCGGGTCGGCGGCCATCTTGGCCATGTCGGCCGCATAGTCGGTGCCGTGATATTCGAAATAGGAAAACAGCAGGTTCTCCGGCCGCTTCAGATAGATCGAATAATTCTTGATGTTGCAGGCCGAGATCATGGTCAGCACGTCGGGCCAGACGGCGGCATGCAGGCGGACATACTCCTCGACCTTTTCCGGCTTCAACCCCAGCACCATGCCCATTCGCTGCATATCCGACTCCTATTTGGTGATCGCCGTGGTGAATTCGGCGATGCTCATGGCCTTGACCGCATCCCAGTCCCAGTCGATGCCGATGCCATGTTCGTCGGGCGCCAGCGCATGCCCATCCTCGATGCGCATATGCTTGCCGGTCAACTGGTCGAGTTGCGGAATGTACTCGACATACCTGCCGTTCTGAACCGCGCAGGTCAAGCTGACATGCAGCTCCATCAGGAAATGCGGGCAGACCGGAATGTCGAAGGCCTCCGCCGCATGGGCGATCTTGAGCCATGGCGTGATTCCGCCGATGCGGCCGACATCGACCTGGACGATCGAGCAGGCGCCTTTCTGCATGTATTCGCGGAAATGGCGCATCGAATAGAGCGACTCGCCAATGGCGATCGGCGTCGGCGTCGAGTGGGACAACCTGACATGGCCGTCAATGTCGTCGGCCGGCAGCGGTTCCTCGATCCAGGCGAGGTCGAGGTCGCGCAGCCGCGCCGCGCGCCGGATCGCCTCGTCGACCGAAAACCCCTGATTGGCGTCGGTCATGATCTCGTAGCCGTCGCCCACCGCCTTGCGCACCGCCGACAGGCGGGCGAGATCCTCCGACCCGTGCGGCCTGCCGATCTTCACCTTCGAGCCGCGAAATCCCTTGGCCTTGGCGGCCAGTGCGTCGTCTACAAGTGCGGCCGTCTCGATGTGCAGCCAGCCGCCTTCGGTGGTGTAGAGCGGGCAGCGGTCCTTGGCGCCGCCGGCCAGCTTCCACAGCGGCAGCTTCTGCTTCCTCGCCCTCAGATCCCAAAGCGCCGTGTCTATCGCAGCGATCGCGATTGCCGTGATGGGGCCGATCGTCGTCGCATGCGTTGCGAATTCGAGATCGTGCCAGATCGCCTCGATCATGTCGGGGTCGCGGCCGATCAGTCGCGGCGCCAGATGGTCGGACAAGAGCCGCATCACCGACGAACCGCCGGTGCCGATCGTGTAGCTGTAGCCGGTGCCGACCGCGCCGTCGGAATCGGTGATCGTGACGATAGGCGTTTCCTGGCTGACGAAACTCTGGATGGCGTCCGTGCGCTTGACCTTGGGCACAAGGTCCACCATCCGCAGTTCGATTTTCTCGATCCTGGCCATCGGTCAGCTCCGCAATGTCTTTCCGGTCCCGGCGGCAAACAGATGCGCCTGCGACAGGTCGAGGCTCATCGCCACCCGCTCGCCCGACCGCAGCGGCCTCGGGTTCAGCATGCGCGACACCCAGTCGGTGCCATTGAACTCGACGAACACCAGTGTCTCGTTGCCGAGCGGCTCGGTGACGGTGATCGGCAGCTCGATCTGGTGAACGTCGGCGGCGCTGCCGGAACTGATGCCGTGCCCGGTCGGATAGATATCGTCAGGCCGCAGACCGAACACGACTTTGTCGCCGGCGGCGACATTGGCCTTGAACTGGGCGGGCAAAGGCAGTTTCTCGCCGCTGGAAAAAACCAGCTGGCCGTCATCGACCGTCGCTTCGTGCAGGTTCATGGGCGGCGAGCCGATGAAGCCGGCGACGAAGCGCGTCGCCGGGCGCCGGAAGACCTCGTCGGGCGTGCCGACCTGTTCGATATGGCCATCGCGCATGATGACGATACGGTCGGCCAGCGTCATCGCCTCGACCTGGTCATGGGTAACGTAGATCACCGTCGACTGCACCTTGGCATGGAGCTTCTTGATTTCGGTGCGCATCTGCGTTCTGAGCTTGGCGTCGAGGTTGGAGAGCGGCTCGTCGAACAGGAACACGTCGGGATCGCGCACGATGGCGCGGCCCATGGCGACGCGCTGGCGCTGGCCGCCCGACAGTTGCGACGGGCGGCGGTCGAGCAGCGTGTCGAGGCCCAGAATCGCCGAGGCCTCGGCGACGCGGCGGTCCATCTCTTCCTTGGCCGCTCCGGCGATCTTCAAGGAGAAGCCGAGATTCTCGCGCACGGTCATATGCGGGTAGAGCGCATAGGACTGGAACACCATCGAGATGTTGCGCGAGCGCGGCGGCAGATCGTTGACGACGCGCCCGCCGATCTCGATCGAGCCGGCGCTGATTTCCTCCAACCCGGCGATCATGCGCAAAGTCGTCGACTTGCCGCAGCCGGACGGGCCGACCAGCGCGATGAATTCGCGGTCGGCGATGTCGAGATCGATGCCGTGCACGATCCCGATATTGCCGTAGCGCTTCGTCAGCTTTTTGAGGGAAACCGTTGCCATGGGATCAGCCTTTCACCGCGCCGGAGGTCAGGCCGCCGACAAGGTGTTTCTGGACGATGTAGGTGAGGGTGAGCGCCGGGATGATCATCACCACGGCGAGCGCGCACATGCCGCGCCAGTCGATGGTGAATTCGGCCGTGTAGTCGAGCAGGCCGACCGGCAACGTCTTGGCGCTGACCGAGCGGGTTAGCTGCGAAGCCAGCGCGAATTCGTTCCAGCAGGTCAGGAAGGCAAAGATGGCGGCGGATGCGATGCCAGGCCCGGCGAGGGGGAACTCGACCTGCCAGAACGCCTGCCAGCGCGTGCAGCCATCGATCTGCGCGGCCTCCGCGAGGTCCTTCGGCACCTGGCGGAAGAAGCCGTCAATCAGCCAGATGGTGAACGGCACGTTGAGCGCGACATAGGCGAGGATCAGCCCGAAATGCGTGTCGATGATGCCAAGCCGCACATAGAGGAAGAACAGCGGCAGCGACAGCGCGATGCCCGGCACCGTGCGCGTCAGCATCAGGCCGAGGAAGACGCTCGATTTGCCACGGAAGCGATAGCGCGCGAAGGCATAGCCGCCGGCCATGCCGATGGCCACCGCGATGACCGTCGAGGTGACCGAGATGATCAGCGAGTTGCGGAAATATTCGATGACGGGGATGCCGCCTTTGCCGATGCCCGAGAACATCGCGATATAAGCGTCGAAGGAAATCTCCTGAGGAATCCACACCGGCGGCTTGGCCATGATCTCCACGGTCGGCCGCAGCGACGACAGCACGATCCAGAGGCCGGGCAGGCAGATGGTCAGCATCGCCAGGAACAGGCCGACGCGATGGACGATGCTCAGCAGCCGGCGCTTGAGGCGGGCGGAAGAATTCTCGTCCATCACCACTCCGCACCGATCTGCGTGCGCGCCGCGGCGAGCTTGTTGAAGAAATAGACGGTGAAGGCGATCGACAGCAGGATCGAGAAATAGGCCATGGCATTGGCCATGCCCATGCGCCCGTCGCTGTAGGCGGTGCGCGCCACCAGCGTCCACAACAGCTCGGTGCGGCCCGCCGGTCCGCCATCGGTCATGATCTTGACGATGTCATAGGCGCGCGCGACGTCGAGCGAGCGGATGGTCATGGCGATGTAGGCGAACGGCATGACGAACGGCCACGTCACATAACGGAACGTCTGCCAGGGCGTGCAGCCGTCGACGCGCGCCGCCTCGATAGGCTCCTTGGGCATGGCGAGCAGGCCGGCCAGGATCAGGATGGCGAAGATCGCGGTCGACGACCAGATCTCGGCGATCGAGATGGCGATGAAGGCGAGATGGCCCTCGATCAGCCACGGGATGGCGTCCTGCGTGAGCCCTAGCGACTGCAGGGCGTTGTTCACCAGGCCGATATTGTCGTTGAACATGAACTTGAACTGGAAGCCGACGAGGATCGGCGAGAACATCATCGGAAACATCATCAGCGTGCGCAGGATGCGCTGGCCGCGCGTCGCCTTCTCGACCAGCATGGCAAGGCCAAGGCCAAGCAGCATTTCGAGGTTGAGCGCGATGGTCAGCAGCAGCACCGTGCGGCCGAACGCCCACCAGAAATCGCTGTTGGCCAGGATCGAGAGATAGTTCCGGAAACCGACGAAGATGAAGAACGTTTCGGGCTTGGTCAGGCGGAACGGCGTGAAGCTGGAATAGAGCGACAGAAGCAGCGGCACGACGACGACCGCCGCCAGCACGATGATGGCTGGAAGCAGCAGCAGGAACGGCGCCGATGGCTTGAAGCCCTTCATCAGAATCCTGTGGGTGTTTGCATTGCGACAAGACGCGATTGCCTCCCCCATTCCTGATGGGGGAGGCAGCCTTGGGAGACGGTTCTAGAGCTTGCCGGCGTCCTGCAGGATCTGCGTCGCCTTGGCGGCCGCTTCATCCAGTGCCTGCTTCGAGGTCTTGTCGCCGAGGATCGCCGCCTGAAGTTCCGGATAGACGGCGTTCGAAATTTCGATCCACTCAGGCGTCTGCGGCACGGCGAAGGCGTGCTTGGCTTCTTCCTGGAAGGCGGAGAGAACCTCCTTCTTGTAGGGATCGTTTTCGGCCTGCTTCAGGTCCCAGTCCCACACCGCCGTGCGGGTCGGCAGCGGGCCTGCGGCGGCCTCGAGCTTCTGACTGTCCTCATTGGTCAGCCACCACACCAGCGAAGCCGCGGCCTCCTTGTTCGGGCAGTTCTCGGTCACCGAGAAACCGTGGAAACCGGACCAGCCGGTGCGCTTGCCAGAAGAGCCCTTCGGCGCGACCTTCACACCGACATTGCCCGCCACCTTCGACGACTTCGGATCGTTGAAGAACCCAGCCCAGCCCGGCCAGTCCAGATTGATGGCGACGGTGCCCGAGGCAAAGCCCTGGCCGAGATCGTCCCAGAGATAGTTGGTGGTTCCGGCCGGCACGGCCTTGGCCTTGTAGAGATTGACGAACCAGTCGAGCGCCCGGATGCCGGCCTCGGAATTGAAGACCGGCTTGCCGTCCTTGTCGAGGTACTCGCCGCCTTCGGCGACCACCATTTCGTAGAAGCGGCCGTTGATCGCCTCTTCCTTGCCGGCGAACTGCGTGCCGTAGAAATTGGGCGGGTTGGCGAAGAACTCGGCCTGGTCGGTGACTTCCTTCCAGCTGTCCGGCGGCACCAGGTCATAGCCGTATTTGGCCTTGAACTTGGCCTTGTTGTCGGCGTTCTCGTAGAGGCTCTTCTGGTAGTAGAGCGCCGAGACGTCGAACTGCGCGCGCGGCAGCATTTCGAGCTTGCCGTCGATGGTTGCCGCCTTGATCGTCGATGGCACGAAGGCATCGATCTCTTCCTTGGGCAGCAATTTGCTGAGGTCTGTGTAGAGGCCCGTATATTGCGGCGCGAAGGACGAGTGGTTCCAGCCGACGCACCAGTTGGTGCTGCCCGAGGCGATATCGGATTTGAGCTCCTTGTCGATGTCGAAGCCATTCTTCTTGGTCAGGATGTTGACCTTGGCGCCGGTCGCCTTCTCCCATTCGGGAATGCGCTCATAGAGCTTTTCATATTGCTGGCCGCCGATCAGCTTCACGTCGACGGTGACGCCTTCAAACTTGCCAGGCAGGTCGCCGGCAAGGGCCGTGCCTGCACCTGACGCAAGCACCAATGCACCGGCGCACACGCCGGAAAGCAGTCTGTTCATTTGGTTTCCTCCCTAGGGACGCCTGGCGGCGACCGCAACGTTGTCCGTGTGGCAAGAGCGCGACATTCATATACAAACAAAACATTCATAGATACGTCAAGGCGAAATTTGTTTCCGCCGGCTCCATTTATGCGTATATGAAGAATCGATTTCACTGGAGAAATGCCCCATGGACGACAGCGAAGACGAGCGCTATCGCGCGCCGGCGCTCGACAAGGGGCTCGACATCCTTGAACTGCTGGCCGGCGTCGACGGTGGCCTGACACAGGCCGAAATCGCCAAGAAACTCGACCGTAGCCCCAATGAGTTCTACCGCATGCTCGACCGGCTGGTGCGGCGCGGCTATGTCACCAGGCTTGACGGCGACCGCTACTCGTTGACGCTCAAGCTTTTCGGCCTGGCGCAATTGCACGCTCCCGTCCGGCGGCTGGTTTCCTACGCCACGCCGTTGATGCGCGAGCTTGCCGAGACTTCGCAGCAGGCCAACCAACTCGTTGTTTTTGATCGTGGTTCCGCCGTCGTTATCGCCCAGCAGGAGGCGCCGAACTACTGGGGGATCTCGATCCGCGTCGGCTCCCACATCAGCCTGTTCGACACCGGTTCAGGCCATGTGCTGCTTGCGTTCCGCTCGCAGGAAGAGCGGCAGATGATGATTTCCGAACACGTCCGCAGCACCGACAAGACGGCGCAGTCGACCGAGTTCTTCACGCGGCTCGACCAGATACGCGACCGTGGCTACGAGATGATGGCCTCGATGCAGACCGCCGGCGTCTTCAACCTGTCGGCGCCGGTGCGCAGTTCCGACGGCAAGGCGCTCGCCGCGCTGTCGATCCCCTACATCACCGTGGTCAACGCTCCATCCGCGCCCGACATTACCAGGACCATCGAACTGTTGCTGGCAACCTGCGAGAAGCTGTCGCACTTGGCTGGGTCGGCAGTGGGCTCGGCAGCGTAAATTCTTATTTGAATGAAGAATTCCTCCGTGAGATGATTTGACAAAGACAATTGAGAGGAACTCCAGTGATCATCGACACCCATCTGCATCTCATCGATCGCTCGGCCTTGCACTATCCTTGGCTTGCCGGCGTGCCGCCGCTCAACCGCGATTTCTCCTATGAGGAATACGCCACCGAGGCGCAGCGCGTCGGCGTCGAGCGCGTGCTGCATATGGAGGTCGATGTCGATCCGGCCGACATCGAAGCCGAGACCGCACGGGTCGAAGGTCTGTCGCGGCAGGCTGGCAGCATGCTGGTGGGGGCGATCGCGTCCTGCCGGCCGGAAGATGCGGACTTTCCGGCCTATCTCGAACGGCAGCGGGCAACGCCTTTCGTCAAGGGCTTCCGCCGCGTGCTCCATGTCGTGCCGGACGATCTGTCCGAAAGCGCGGTGTTTCGCGACAACATCAAGCAGCTTGGCGGCACCGGGCTGACCTTCGACCTCGTCGTGCTGCCGCACCAGATTCCCAAGGCGATTGCGCTGGCGGACCTTGCGCCCGACGTCCAGTTCATCCTCGATCATTGCGGCGTTCCCGACATCAAGGGCAAGGGCGAGCATCCCTGGCGCGAGCACATGAGCGAGATCGCGCGCCGCCCGAACGTCATGGCCAAGATTTCCGGTATCGTCGCCTATGCCGATCCCGGCAGCTGGACTGTCGCGACGCTGCGGCCCTATGTCGAGCACACCATCGCCGCATTCGGCTGGGACCGTGTCGTCTGGGGCAGCGACTGGCCGGTCTGCACGCTTGGCGGCGGCCTGTCGACCTGGGTTGCCGCGACCCACGCGCTGCTTTCCGGCTGCAGCATCGCGGAGCGCGACAGGTTGCTGTCGGGCAATGCCCGCATGCTGTGGCGGCTGGAATAGTTGGATTGCCTCGGTATCTCGCTGGGGCATAGCCCCAGACGTTCTCCGCCGTTCGCTTTCGTTCAGGCTCCTCCGCCGGCAGCGCAGGACACCTGCGTGGCACTCCCTCGGAACAGGCTGATGAGGTCGGCAACGACCTGGGCGGGTTTGTGCCTGCCGGTGATGCCGGAAAGAAGGCGGTCGGACGCTGCCTGCTGGAACGCCATGTAGCCGTCATGGCGCGGCCGCACCCATGCACCCTCCAGCGTCGCGCGCGTGTCGCGATAGAAATTGCCGGTCGCGGCGTTGACGGTCTGGTCTTCCCAGCCGGCGGCATGACCCGGCTGTCCGCCGGCGGCGGCATAGGGACCGCGCTGGATTTCACCACTGGCGACCCAGTAGGCAAAGTCGACCGCCGCATCCCGGGCTTTGGAAAAGGCCGACACCGCTATGCCCGTGCCGCCGAGCGCCGAACCGATTGGGCCGTTGGAACCGACGGCCGCTATGTCGGTAAAGGCCAGCCGGTGGGCACGAAATCCTGATATTCCATAGGAGACGTAGCCATAGATCAGCGGTGCGCAGACGATCTTGGAATCGGCCGCCGCCATGCGTTCGGAAACCGCAATCGGATCCATCTCGAAACAGGCTGGTTCGACCAGGGCGGCGACCTCGCGCATCGCTTCGAAGACCTGACTGCCGGTCGCGATATCGATGAGATCACGGGACGGGTCGGTGGCGCAGGGATGACCGAGATTGCCGGCCAGCGTGTAGAACACCATCAGCACATGCGGCGGCCGCAATGGCAACAGCACACGGCCCTGCCGGGCGAGATCGAGCACCTCGCTCCAGCGCGCCGGCGGCGCATCGAGCGCATCCGGCCGCCAGGCTTGGACCTGGCTGGCCGCATCGATCGGAAACGCCCATTGCCGCCCTTGCCAGGCGTAGCTTGGATAGGACTGGCCGACGCTGCCTGAGGCTAGCGCTGCGCGCTCCGCCTCGCGGCCGGCGACATCGAGCGGCGCGAGGCAGCTTTCCGCCGTGATCTGGCCGACATGCGGGTGGTCGATGACGATCAGGTCATAGGCGCGCGCCAGTTCCTCGACCGGGAAGGATTCGAAATCCTGCAGCGAGCGCTTGTCCCATTCAATGGCGACGCCGGTCTTCTGCTCCCACAGCGACGAGCAGGCGACCATGGGATCGTAGCCGCGCGGATGGCTCCAGGTCATGCCCTTGAGCCTGGTCAAAGGCCGAACTCCGCGCGGATCGCGGCACTGTGCTCGCCGATGCGTGGTGCTGCGCGATCGACCTTGGCCCTGATCCCGTCGACCCTGAGCGGCGACCTGGTGGTGAGGATCGAGACATCGTCCTCGCGCGTCACCGTCTGCAGCATGTCGAGTGACTGAAAACCTTCGCTGGCCAGCATTTCCGGCCAGGTCAGCACCTTGGCGCACCAGATGTCGGCCGGTTCGAGAATATCGAGCCACTCATCGATCGTCTTGCTGGCGATCCTTTGCGCGATGATCGCCTTGATGTCGTCGCGCGCGGTGAACCACGACGCCGGTTCGTCGCGGTAAGGCGCCAGTTCGTCGAGGGACAGCAGGTCGGCCAGTTTGGGGATCGGCGTCATGGCGATGGCGAGGTAGCCGTCCTTGGCCGGGTAGACGCCATAGGGCGCCGAGAGATAGGCATGTGCGCTGCGGAAGCTGGAGCGCCTGGGCAAGCGGCGGCCGTCATTGAGATGCGTGGTCAGCACCTCGAACTGGAAGTCGACCAGCGCTTCCAGCAGGCTGGTTTCGATATGGCTGCCCTGGCCGGTGATGCCGCGCCGCACCAGTGCCGCCAGAATGCCTTGCGCGCAGGCAGCACCGGCCAGCATGTCGCCGATGGCGAGCCCAAATGGCACCGGTCCCTGGTCCTCGTCGCCATTCAGCCACATCACGCCGGAGCGGGATTGCGCCAGCAGATCCTGGCCCGGCCGCTTGACCCATGGCCCGTCCTCGCCATAGCCGCTGATCGACGCGTAGACGAGCCGCGGGTTGATTTTGCGGACAGCCTCATAATCGAGGCCCAGCCGCTCGATGACGCCCGGGCGGAAATTCTGGATCAGCACGTCGGCCTTGGCCAGAAGCCCGCGCAGCGCGTCGAGATCGGCCTCGTTCTTGAGGTCGATGGCAAAGCTTTCCTTGGCGCGGTTGATGGCGTGGAAAATGGTGGAATCGCCGCCGATCTCGGTGTCGCTGAGATAGAGCCGGCGCGACAGGTCGCCGCCATCCGGGCGCTCGATCTTGATGACGCGCGCGCCGAGATCGAGCAGCCGCAGCGAGCAGTAGGGCCCGGACAGGAACTGGCTCATGTCGACGACGGTCAGGCCGGCAAGCGGCAATTCGGCCAAAGCCGGCATCTTCATTTCTCCGTCTTGCCGACGAACTCGGCCGGGTTGCGGTACTTCACCGTCTGCAAATGCTCGCAATACAAAACCAGCTCGCCTTCGCCCTTGAACACCTCGTAGCTGGCGCGGATCAGCCCCATCTCCTTGTAGCGCGGCTTCTTGTCGAGGTTGGAGCGGATCGAATAGATCGTGTCGCCGATGAAGACAGGCTTGATGAAGCGGAGCTTGTCGTAGCCATAGGAAAAGGCGTTGACGCAGTTGGTGGCGACCAGCCCCAGCCCCGCCGAAAAGACGAACGCGCCGGCGATCAACCGCTTGCCGAAAATGCCTTCGCTTTCGGCGAACATCTGGTCCTGCACATAGGGGTGGATGTCCAGCACCAGCGTGTTGAAGAGGTGGCTGTCGCCCTCGGCCATCGTGCGCCGCAACGAACGGATTTTCTGGCCGACCGGCCAGTCCTCGTAGAACCAGTTTTCGGCGTTCCACACCGGCAGCGCGGCGTGCGCCTCAGGCATGTTCTTGGGGTGTGTCGAGGCGACACCGACGGTCGGCGCGAAGTCGCTCATGGCTGGCTCCAGCGATCTCGCAGGAGTTCCCCAGCAATCGTTGGAACACGCCTCGAAGCGCCTGAATGCAAGACGTCTCCTCCCGCCAATCTTCTTTTGTAAATAGTATTTTCACATATGGGTTTACGTTGCAAGCGACGACAGCCGAAATTTTTGGCAGCCTGGCGCGCTCAAGCGCGGCCGGGCAGGAGAGGAAATCCTGCGCAGCGCCTGTCTGGTCTTGTCGGCAGTCTGAACCGGGAGGCGCCTTATTCTCGGCGCGCGGAAACTACGGACGCGCCGTCGAAATCGGCACGCCGATGTGCGTCAGGATCGTGCGCTGGGGCGCCTGCGACCCCTCGGACAAACTGGCCTGGTCTCAGGCCTGTTGGATTGCCGAGAGCTTCCAGTTCGAGCCATTCTGACGCGTGAACGTCCACAACTCGGTCGTCTCTGTCGGACGGTCTTGGTCACCCTCGACGACCTTGCCGCTGGCCCGTTCACGCATCACGTCGCGAGACTCATAGCGCAACGCGGCCGTGGCGTAGTCGCGGTCGTCCTCGCGCCAGCTTTCGGCGATGTCGGCCTGCAGCAGAGTGATGTCGGAGACCTCGTTCCTGAGGCCTTTCTGGGCATTGTCGGCCAGCTCTTCCGAGAAATAGGACACCATTTCGGGCGTCGTCGCCCGGCGGAGCGCGGCATGGTCTTCGCGCCCGAATGCTTCCTGGACGTCGGTCAGCAACTGCTGGAAGGCGGCGAGATCGGTCTGAGCCAGCGTGATCTCCTCGGAGACATCGGCCGGAGAGCCTCCGCCCGAACCACCGCCAAAGCCGGGGATCGTGAACGAGCCCGCAGTCTGCGGCTGTGACGTTCCGCGGTTCTCAAATCGCGACGCCTGGGCATTGCCGGCACCAGCGAGCGCGGGCGCTGGGCCACGCGCGGATTGCGAGCGGAAGAAGCGGATGGCCAGCATGATCGCGCCACCGATGAGCAGGGCCTGAAGCAGGAAGCCGAACATGCCGGCCAGGCCGCCGAACCCTTGGCCCACGAGCAGGCCGATCAAGCCGCCGATCAGCAGGCCGCGCATCATCGTGCCGCCGAAGCCGCTCATGAAACCGGGTCTTTGCGGGCCGGCCTGCGGCTGCCGGGCGGCAGAGTTCACACCGGTGTTGGGCGTCATCGAACGCTCGACCGGAGCGGTCGGCGCCGGCGCGGTCCTGGTCGGCGGCGCAGACTGGAATGTGCGCGTGCCGCGGCTGCCGAAACTGCCGCCGCGCCGAGCCTCGGCATGATCGATCGCGACCATGGAGAATGCGAGGAACAGTCCTGCAAACAGGGCTGCAAATCGGCTGGTGCGAGACATCATCGGAGATGAACCTTTATCGGTGTGATTTTTAGAAGCTTTCAGCAAACGCCGGCTCGCGCAGCGGGCGGCGCTACGGGGTCAATCGAACAATTCTTCGAAGAACGATTTCTTCCGCTTTGGATAACGGTGGCCCTGCGAGCGCGAATAATCGTCATCGCGGCCATGGGCATGTTGCGGCTGCGAGAAGGCTGCCGGCTGTGGCTGCGGCGCGGGCGATGCCTCCCTGCCGGACCGCTCGATGATCTTGTCGAGTTCGCCTCGATCAAGCCAGACGCCACGGCACTGCGGACAATAATCGATCTCGATACCCTGGCGTTCGCTCATTGTGAGGGCGACGCGGCAGGAAGGGCAAACCAGACCAAGAAGGGAAGATGTCATACGGGGCTCCAAACCGAAAGGATTGAGCCCGCTTGACCAAAAGGGTGGAAACGGGCCCGTTGAAGCGGTCCGACATCACAATCACCAGAAGCGATCGTCAGAGGGGCCCGGCCCGCACCAGACAGTTAGGAATGCGCAGCCGGGCCTTCAAGGGCGATATTGACGGCAGGAATGATTTGTTCGCCGTCGCCGTTGTTCAGATCGTCACCACGATCTCAGATCGTCACCACGATCTCAGATCGTCACCACGATCTTGCCGAACTGCTCGTTCGATTCGAGATATCGATGCGCCTCGACGATCTGGTCGAAGGCAAAGCTCCTGTCGATGATCGGCCGCAGCGTGCCCGTCTCCAGGCCTTCGAGGATGAACGCCTTGGCGGCTTCCAGCTTCTCTGGATCGCCGGTGATCTCGTGGACGAGGTAGCCACGCAGCGTCAGCGTCTTGCCCAGGACGGCAGCCAGAGGGAACGGCGTCGGCTCGCGGCTGAGCCCGCCATATTCGATGAGAATGCCGCCCTTTGACATCGCCGCCGTCAGCGGCTCGAAGATCGGGCCGCCGATTGCATCGAGCACGACGCGCACGCCTTGCGGTCCCGCGATCTCGCTCAGCGTTGCGGCGAGATCCTCTTCGGCCAGGACGACAACATGCGCCGCTCCGGCACCGAGCAAGGCCTGTTTCTTGGCCGATGTTCTCGTCACCGCGATCGCTGTCGCGCCGACGCTGTTGGCGATCTGGATCGCCGCGAGCCCGACGCTGCTTGAGGCTGCGGTGATGACGACGGCATCTCCGCCACGCAGTCTGGCGATGTCGATCAGCGCGCCATAGGCGGTGAGATATTGCATCCAGACAGCCGCCGCCGTCTGCCAGTCGAGCGATGGCGGATGCTTGGCGATGAGCGTGGCGGGATAGGTGACCATCTCGCCATAGGCCGGCCAGCGCACCATCGATTGCGGCGGGATGACGCTGACAGCGTCGCCCGGCGCCAAACCCGTTACATCTTCGCCTGTTGCCTCGATAACGCCCGCCGCCTCAAGGCCAAGCCCGGAGGGGAGGGCGGGCGTCTCGATATAGATACCCGCACGCAGCAGCGCCTCGGCACGATTGAGGCCGAGTGCCTTGACGCGGATCTGAACCTCGCCCGGACCAGGTGGGGGAGGGTCGATATCCTCGATGCACAGAACCTCGGGGCCACCATGCCGGTGAAAGCGAACTACACGTGTCATTCGGTCTACTCCAAATTATCTGAACCGAATGAGCTATGCAGTCAAAGGATTCATGGATAAATGGACGTAGGGATAAAGCAGTAGAAACCAGAGGTTTCGAATATGGATCGGCTCGAGAGCATGGCCGTGTTCGTCAAGGCGGTCGACCTCGGCTCGTTCGCCGCCGCGGCGGTCGCGCTCGACCTGTCCGGACCGATGGTTGGCAAACATGTCCGGCTTCTCGAAGAACGGCTCGGCGTGCGCCTCATCAACCGCACCACGCGCCGGCAGAGCCTGACCGATTTCGGCCGCGCCTACTACGAGCGCTGCCGCATCGTGCTGGCCGAGGCGGAAGCCGCCGATGCACTCGCCGCCGACCAGTTTGCCGAACCGAGAGGCAGACTGCGGGTGACCATGCCGGCGCATTTCGGCCGTCACTGCGTCACCCCCGTACTGCTGAAGCTGGCGCGACAGTATCCGATGCTGGAGCTCGACCTGTCGCTCAGCGACCGCTTCGCCGATCTCGCCGAGGACGGTTATGATCTCGCGATCCGAACCGGTGATCTGGACGACAAGGTTGGCGTGATCGCGCGGCGTGTTGCGCGGCAGGACATGGTCGTCTGCGCCGCGCCCTCCTATCTCGGAATTCATGGCGAACCGCGGCGGATCGATGACCTCGCCAATTATCAGGCCATTGTCTACCGCCGACTCGGCCAGGCCGTTCAGCCCTGGCTGTTTCCCCGTGAAGGGCAAGCCGCACAGGAGATCATGCCCAGCGGCCGGCTGCGGCTCGACGATCTCGATGCCATCGCCGACGCAGCGGTCGAAGGCATGGGGCTGGCGTGGCTGCCCTGGTGGCTGGTCCGCGAGCGCATCAAGGCCGGTGCGCTGGTCGCGCTGTTGCCGGACCAGCCGCGCTATCCCTACGACTGCCATGCGCTGTGGCTGCGGACGCCGCATCTGCCGCTCAAGGTCCGGCTCGCCGTCGATGCGCTGGCGGCCGACTTGCCGAAACTGATGGGCTGATTGCCAACAGAGCAGGCTTGCGCTCTTTGAGGCGCCGCTTTCCAATGGCATATGAGGGCGGAACGTACGCATTGCAGGAGAGGCGGTTCATGACCAAAGGTTCGGATCTGTTCGTCGCGGCCCTCGAGAATGAAGGGGTCGACCGGATCTTTGGCATTCCGGGCGAGGAAAACCTGGACATCGTCGAATCCATCCGCCGCTCGTCGATCCAGCTGATCCTGACCCGCCACGAGCAGGCGGCCGCCTTCATGGCCGCCACTTATGGCAGGCTGACCGGCAAGGCAGGCGTGTGCATCACCACGCTCGGCCCCGGCGCGCTCAACCTGACGACCGGCTCGGCCTACGCACTGCTCGGCGCGATGCCGATGATCATGATCACCGGCCAGAAGGGCATCTTGTCATCGCGGCAGGCGCGCTTCCAGATCGTCGACATCGTCGCGGCGATGAAGCCGCTGACCAAGCTGTCGCGCCAGATCGTCTCGCCGAAAATGATCCCGTCGCTGGTGCGCGAGGCCTTCCGCGTTGCCCAGGAAGAGCGGCCCGGACCCGTGCATCTGGAATTGCCGGAAGACATTGCGGCGGCGGAGTGCGAACCGGTCGCGCTGGTGCCGACGCATCCGGTCGACCTGCCCACGGCCAGCGCCGCTGCGCTCGACCGCGCCGCCCGCATGATCATGGAGGCCAAGCGTCCGCTGCTGATGTTCGGCGCGGCGGCGTCGCGGCCGCGCGTGACCCCCGATGTCGCCCAGTTCGTGCTGCGCACGCAAATTCCCTATTTCACCACGCAGATGGGCAAGGGCACCGTGCCTGGCGGAACCGAGCTCTACATGGGAACGGCGGCGCTCTCGGAGCGCGACTATGTGCACGAAGCCATCGAACAGGCCGATCTGATCATCACCATCGGCCACGACACGGTCGAGAAACCGCCCTTCATCATGGGCGCCAACGGGCCCAAGGTCATCCATGTCGGCTATCAAACGGCCGATGTCGAGCAGGTCTATTTCCCGCAAGCCGAAATCGTCGGCGACCTCGGCCCTTCGCTGGCGCTGCTGGCCGACCGTGTCAAGGGCAAGATCCCCAACGCGCAGGCCTTGCTGCCGCTCAGGGAGGGCATCTTGAGCCGGATCGCAGCGCGCGCCACCGAAGATCGCTTCACGCCGCAGCGCATCGTGCACGACGTGCGCACCGTGATGCCGGCGGACGGGATCCTCGCCCTCGACAACGGCATGTACAAGATCTGGTTCGCCCGCAACTACCGCACGCGCATGGCGAACACGCTGCTGCTCGACAATGCGCTGGCCACGATGGGCGCCGGCCTGCCGTCGGCGATGATGGCGTCACTGCTCTATCCCCAGCGCCGTGTCATGGCCATTTGCGGTGACGGCGGCTTCATGATGAACAGCCAGGAACTGGAGACCGCCGTCAGGCTCAAGCTCAACCTCGTCGTCCTGCTGCTGGAAGACCACGCCTATGGCATGATCCGCTGGAAGCAGGCGGTCGACGAATTCCCGGATTTCGGCATGACCTTCGGCAATCCCGACTTCGTCAAGTATGCCGAAGCCTATGGCGCCAAAGGGACCAGGATTGCGGAGATCGCCGACTTGCGGCCAGCGCTGGAACAGGCTTTTGCTGGCGGCGGCGTGCATCTCGTCGTCGTGCCGATCGACTATTCCGAAAACACCAGGGTGCTCGTCGACGAATTGCGCGAGCGGCTGCCGGCGCCGGTGAAGGCCTGACGGCAGCGACAAAGCCGCCGTCAGGATTGGTTGTGTGCGAGGGCCTACACTTTGCAGTAGGGCGTGACCGGCGCGATGGTGCCGAAATCCTTGGCGATTTCGTAGCTGATGCCGTCCGCCGCCGCCTTGCCGACATAGGAATGGCAGAGCGTGTGGTTGTTGGAGGCATCGACGCGGATCTTGCCTTGCGGGGCGTCGAACTCGATGGTCGGCAGCGCCTTGAGCACATCGTCGTCCTTCAACGATCCGGCCTTCTCGGCGGCCAGTGCGTAGAGATGCAGGCCGTTATAGCCGGCCTCGCCGATGCCGTTGACCATCTTTTCCTGACCAAACTTTTCGCGGAAGCTGGCGATGAACTTCTTGTTGACCGGATTGTCGAGCGCCATCCAGTAGGGCTGCGGCGCGTAGGTGCCGGCGGCAACGCCGGGCGGCAGCGCGTCCTTGTTGAAGACCTCGTCGAGCGGCGCGATCAGCGGCTGCTTGATGTCGAAGGAGCGATACTGCTTGAGCTGCGTGACGGCGTCGTTGCCGACCACCATCGACCAGACGACATCGGGCTTCAGCGACTTGATCTTCTGGAAGGCAGGGCCGAAATCCGTGGTGCCGAATGGATAGTAGTCGGCGCCGATGATCTTGCCGCCGGCCTTCTCATAGGCCGCCGTGATCGCCTCGGTCATCTTTTGCGGCCAGGCATAGTCGGAGGCCATGACATAGATCGTCTTACCGAGATTCTCGGCCACCCACGGCATCATCGGGTCGACCTGCTGCATCGGGATCGGCCCGGTGGCGACGAAGTAGCGATTGCATTCGCCGCCTTCGAAATTGGTCGGGTAGAAGAAAAGCTTCTTGGCCTTCGAGGTCACCGACAGCGTCGCGCTGCGCTCGGGCGAAATGATCGTGCCCATGATCACGTCGACCTTGTCCTCGTTGAGGAGCTTGCGCGCCTTGTCGATCGAGCCCTTGGTCGTGGTCTGGTTGTCCTCGATGAACAGTTCGACCTGGCGGCCGCCAATGCCGTTGGCGGCGTTGAGTTCGGCGGCGGCGAGCTTGTAGCAGTTGAGCAGCGTCTCGCCGAGGATCGCCTGCAATCCGGTGATCGGGATCGACAGGCCGACCTTGACGGTGTCGGCGGCGCGCAGGATCGACGGCGCGCCGACCATGGCGAAGGCGGCGGCAGCGCCGCCGGATTTGAGGATCGTTCTTCTGCTTATCATTGTTATGTTCCCTTCCAGTCCAGGCGCGCCCCATGCACGCCTTACAAAGTCAACAGGTCCCAGGCGCGCTTAGGGCGCGCCTATAGGGCCAACAAATCCTTCAGCAGGCTCTCGTCGGCGAACGCCTCCGGCGTGCCTTCGTGCACGGTCCTGCCCTTCTCCATCACCAGGCAGCGGTCCGCCGCCTTGAGAACGAGATCGAGATTCTGCTCGACCAGAACGATCGCGATGCCGCGCTCGCGCGCGATGCGCGGCACCAGCTCGGCGATCGACTGCACGATGTTCGGCTGGATGCCTTCCGAGGGCTCGTCGAGCAGCAGCACCGACGGCAGGCCGCACAGCGCACGGCCGATCGCCAGCATCTGCTGCTGGCCGCCCGACAGCGTACCGGCGATTTGCGCTTCGCGTTCGCGCAGGATCGGAAAATAGCCGAAGATGTCGTCAGGAATGCCGCCGTCGCCACGGTCCCGGGCGGCGCGCGTGCCGACTTCGAGGTTCTGCCGCACGGTCAGCTGGTTGAAGATGCCGCGCCCCTGCGGCACATGCGCGATGCCGGCTCGCGCGCGGCGGAAGGCCGGCGCGTTGGTAAGGTCCTGGTCGCCGAGAACCACCGCGCCGCCGCTTGCCTTCAGGCCGCCGGCGATGACGCGCAGCAGTGTCGTCTTGCCGGCGCCGTTGCGGCCGAGCAGGCCGACGACTTCGCCTGACGCCACGCTGAGGTCGATACCGTTCAGCACCGGGAGCAGGCCGTAGCCTGCCGAGACCGCCAATGTCCGCAGCATGGTCAGCGCCTCCCCAGATAGACGTCGCGGACCATTTCGTCGGTCTCGATGTCGTGGAAAGGACCGCTGCGCAGCCGGCGTCCCTGATGCAGCACCAGCGTCTCGCAGTTCAGCGCCCGTACGAAGCGGATGTCGTGCTCGACCGCCACGATCGAGAACTCGCCCTTGAGCCGCAGCAGCATCTCGGCTGTCGCCAGCGTTTCCTGCGGTGTCATGCCGGCGGTCGGTTCGTCGAGCAAAAGCAGCCTTGGCTCGATCGCCAGCGCCATGCCGATCTCCAGCCATTGCTTCTGGCCATGCGCGAGTTCGCCGGCCAGAGTGGCGGCGCGGCTGCCAAGCGCGACGAGGTCAAGCAGTTCGCCGACCGGACGAGCCGGGGAGGGGGCGCCCCACCGTGCGACCTTGAGATTGTCCTCGACCGAGAGGCTCGGAAAGACCGACGGAATCTGGAATTTTCGGGCAATGCCGAGCCGGGCGATGCGGTGCAGCGGCAGGCCGGCAATGTCGTGGCCGAGGAAACGCACGCTGCCGCTGGTCGGGCGCAGCGTGCCGGTCAAAAGGTTGAGGAAGGTGCTCTTGCCGGCGCCGTTCGGCCCGATGATGCAGCAGAGCTCCCTGTCGCACACCGTCAGGTTCAACCCTTCCAGCGCCTGCAGCCCGCCAAAGCGGATGCCGACATTCTCGGCCTGGAGCAGCACATCGCTCATAGCGCGCGCCTCCGGCCTTTGAACAGGCTCTTCAGCCGCGCATAGATCGACAGGATGCCGTCGGGCAGCACGAAGACGATGATGACGAAGACGCAGCCGAGCAGCAGCGGCCACAGGCTCGGGTTGAAGCTTGAGATGGTCTGCTGCGCGCGCTGGATGGCGATGGCGCCCAGCACTGGACCAAGCAGCGTGCCGCGCCCGCCGACCGCCACCCAGACGATGACTTCCGTCGACAGCAGCAGCCCGGACAAATCGGGCGCCACCAGCCCGGCCATGCAGACATAGAGCGCCCCGGCAAGCCCGGCGATCGCGGCGGACAGGACGAAAGTGACGAGCAGCCGCAGCGGCGCATTGTGGCCAAGCGCTGCCGCCCGGACTTCATTGTCCTGGATGGCGGTCAGCACCGTGCCCCAGCGGCCGCGACTGATCGACCACAGCGCCAGCACGACCACCGCGACGATGGACGCAACGAAGATGTAGGAAGGCAGATCCTGGCTGAGATCGACATGCATTCCGCCGATATCGAATTCGATCGGCGGGATGCCGATCAGGCCACTGTCGCCGCCGGTGACCGAGCTCCAGGAGACGGCGGCCTGCTGGCAGATGACGCCCATGGCGAGCGTCACGATGGTGAAATAGCTGCCGCGGATGCCGCCGAAGAACAGGAAGTAGCCGATGATGGCGGCGACAAAAGCCGCGCCGGCCACCGCGCCCATGATGCCGAGCAGGCTGCCGAAGGGGATGGCGTCGTTGAGCGTGACCAGCGCCATGATGTAGCCGCCAATGCCGAAGAAGGCGGCGTGGCCGAAGCACAGGATGCCGGTGCGGCCCCAGAAGAAGTCGAGGCTTGCGGCAAACAGGCCGAAGATCAGCGCGTCGCGGATCACCGTCAACTGATAGCCGTCGGCGAAGAGCGGATAGAGAACCGCGAGCGCCACGCAGACGGCGAAGATCAGCAGCCAGTTGCGGTCGCGGGCGATCATCGCGACGCTCCGTTGAACAGGCCGTTGGGCCGCAGCCGCACGGCGACGATGGCCGCCAGCAGCACGATCGCTTGCGCCAGCGATGGCGAGATCTGGTAGTTGAGCACGCTGGTCAGCCCGCCGACGAAGACGCTGCCGGCGACGAGGCCGCCGATCGAGCCGACGCCGCCGACAATGACGACGAAGAAGGCGTTGGCGAGATAGTTCACGCCCATCTGCGGCAGCACGATCGCCAGCGGCGCGACCAGGCCGCCGGCGAGCCCGGCAATGGCCGCGCCGAAGGTGAAGGCGATGGCATAGGTGCGCCGCGTGTTGATGCCGACGCCCTCGGCCATTTCGCGGTTCTGGATGACGGTGCGGATGTCGAGCCCGAAGGAGGTCCGGCTGATCAAAAGCACGACGCCGAGCAAGGTCAGCATGGCAATCGCGATCAGGATCAGCCGGTAGGCCGGATAGGCGGTGAAGAACAGATCGAGCGTGCCCTCGATCGGCGGCGTCACCGGCTTGGCGCCGAGGCCGAAGGTCAGTTCCAGCCCTTGCTGCAGGATCAGGCTGACGCCCCAGGTGGCGAGCACGGTCGAGACCGGCCGCGAATAGAGGTGGCGGATGATGGCGAATTCCAGGATGCAGCCGACTATGGCTCCGGCAATCGGAGCGGCGGCCAGCCCCAGCCAGAACGAGCCGCCGACGCTCTGGACGAAATAGACCGCGAAGGCGCCGACGGTGACGAACTCGCCATGCGCCAGATTGGTCACGTTCATCAGGCCGAAGCTGATCGCCAGCCCGAGCCCGACCAGCATCAGGATGCTGATCAGCGTCAGCGCGTTGAGGAGTGTGGTGACGACAAAATCCATCGTGTCAGGCAGCACTTGCGAGGCGTTGGCGCAGGCCCGCGAGGAGGCCTTCGGCGGCGTCGATCACCGCAGCCTGATGCGGCTGCAAGGCCTGGCCGGCCCATTCGTCGATATGGTCCGACAGCGGATCGACCACTTCGGTGCGATGGTTGGCCAGCGTCTCGATGACGGCATGGCCGCAGAATGGCACATAGCCTTCGGAGTAGCCGCCTTCATGGGTCATCATCAGCCGTCCGTTGGAAGTCTCGGCAGCCAGCGCCACCATGCGGGCGGCGAGGCGCCGGAAGCATTCGCTGTTGAGCATCATGCGGCCGAGCGGATCGAAGCCCGACGCATCGAAACCGGAAGCGACGATCACAAGGTCGGGCTTGTAGGCGCGCAGCGCCGGAGCGACGACGCGATCGAAGGTCGCCTCATAGGCGCCGGTGCCGCTACCGGCCGGCAGCGGGATGTTGATGTTGTAGCCTTCCCCTTCGCCCTTGCCATTGTCGGCCAGCGCGCCGCGCCCGGTCGGATAGAGATTGTCCTGGTGCAGGGAAATGGTCAGCACCGACGGATCGGAATAAAACACCGTCTCGGTGCCGTTGCCGTGATGCACGTCCCAGTCGACGATCGCCGCGCGGCCAAGCAGGCCCTCATGCTGGAGCCGTCGCACAGCAACGCCGATGTTGGAGAACAGGCAGTTGCCCATCGCCTGGTCGGGCTCGGCATGGTGCCCCGGTGGCCGCGCCAGCGCATAGGCGTTGTCGACGCGGCCAGTCAGCACCGCGCGCATCGCGGCATAGGTGGTGCCGGCCGACAAAAGGGCAATGTCGAAACTGTTGAGGCCGATCGGCGCCTGCGGGCCGGCGAAGCCGGTGCCGCGTTCGCTGAGCATCCTGATGTCGTCAACATGGCGCTGCGTGTGCACGCGTAGCAGATCCTCGACCGTCACCGGCTCGGCAAGGATCGGCACCAGATGGCGCGCCAGGCCGCTGACCTGGATGAGGTTGTTCAGCCGGCGCTTCGAACCGGGCGATTCCAGGTGCCGGCCGGGTTCCACGAAACGGCCGGGAGGCATCATGTCGGCACTGGGGCCGGTGTCATGCCACATCAGCTGTTCGTGAAAAACGTAACCTGTCGCCATAAGCAGCGTCCTCTGCAATCCAGAGGAGGCTAGCAGGCTAACGATCCCATGGCCCGACCCGAAAGAGGGGGTTGTTCCAGATGCCTATGCCCCTCCTTTCGGAGGGGGACGGAGGTTCGCGGCGGCCTGCGCGGCGCGCACGGCCTGGACGCGGTTCGATACCGAGAGCTTGCCGAAAATGTTCTTCAAATGCCATTTCACCGTCGTTTCGCTCACCGACAGCGCAAACGCGATATCCCTGTTGGACATGCCTTCCGACAGGCAGCGCAGCAGTTCGGTCTCGCGCTGGGTGAGTTGTTCCTTTTCCGCTGCCGGTGCCGCCTGCTTCCGCATCGCCACAGGCATGGTCTGCGCGGCATCGATGATGCGCGTTGCATAGGCCGACAGGGACGGGTCGCTCTTCGCCTGCGCCGCGCGCAGCCGCATCAATCCTTCGACGACAGGCCTGCCCTCGTCGACGAAGGAGCGGATGAAGCCGGAAGGCTGGGCAAGGCGCAGCCCTTCGAGAAGATGGCGGTCGGCCTCGCGCTGGTCATTCCTGGCGCTCTTGGCGCGCAGGATCAGCGCCAGTATGTGGCGGCGCATGCGTCCGCTGCTTTTGGTCCGCTCCAGCAGCGCGTCGAAAAGCGCCGCGGCAGCTGCGTAGGATTTTTCCGCCGTCAGCAGCCGGCCTTCGGCGAAGAACTCGAATTCGTTGGCGACGGTGGGGGCGGTCTCGGCGCTTTCGCGGCGATGCTCGTCGAGCAGGGCGCGTGCCTCGGCGACGCGGTTCTGATCGATGAGCAGCCGGATGCGGTCATGCACCAGCACCGACGCGAGGCGGCGGTAGACGGAACCGCGCACGCGCTGGTAGACGCGCTCCAGCATGTCGAGCGCTTGGTCTGCGCGACCGGTCAGCTGCAGCACGCGGGCATAGGTCGGCACGCTGGCCAGGGGATAGACGATGACCGCGGCGCCCTCGATCAGCGGTCCGAGATTCTCGACAAGCGTCAGCGCCTCGCCGGATGCGTTGGTCTCATAGGCGAGTTCGGCGAGCAGCGTTCCGGCCAGTGCCTCGGCATAGGAGTTCGCGCCGATCCGCGTCCTCGCCTCGATAATCGTATTGCGCAGCAGCCGTTCCGCCGCGGGCAGGCGGCCGGCCGAGCGCTCGATCACGGCCATGTAGCAATTGGCGATGGTGACGCCGAGTAGGCTGCCGCTTCGCTCATGCGCCTTGCGCGCCGCCTCCGCTGCCGCCCGCGCACCCTCGAGGTCGCCAAGCGCGTAGAGATTGTAACCGATGACATTGGCCGTCGCGCCTTCCATGAACCAGGCGTCGGGCGCGATGATGCGCAGGGCGGCAAGTGCTGTGTCCCGCGCGTCCTCGAACTGCTCCAGCGTGCTGTGCACGGCGGCATCGAGGACGGCGATTTCGGCCTCGATCGTGGTGCCGGTCAGCGTGCCCGGATCCTTGCCGTCGGCCGGCCCGGTCTCAACCAGCTTGCGCGCATTGGCCAGCGTCTGCTGGGCGATCTCGGGCTGGCTTGAGTGCACTGCCAGCCACAGCACGACGAGTTGCAACCGGATGCGCTGATCGACCAGGTTCCTCGGCAGCAGTGCCAGCAACTGCCTGACGTAAAGCAATTGACACTGGGCGATGAGTTCGAGCGCATTGTTCTCGACGAACACCGCCGCGCGGGCCTGGTCGCCGGCGGCGAGCGCATGCCCGATCGCCTCGGTCAGCATCTTGCGCTCGCCGAACCATTCGGCCGCGGCCAGATGTAGCGGCGCGATCATCTCCGGCTCGCGCCGTTCCATTTCGCGGCTGAGGAAGTCGTGGAACAGGTGATGATAGCGGAACCAGCGCCGCTCCTCATCGAGCGGCACCAGGAACAGGTTGCGGGTCTCGATCTCGGTGATGTCGGCCTCGGCGTCCGCCGCGCGCAAGACCGCCCGGCACGCCTCGGCGCTGAAGCGCTCGAAGATCGAACTGTGGAGCAGGAATTTCGCCAGCGCCGGCGGCAGCCCCAGGAAGACTTCGCCCATCAGGAAATCGGCGACGTTGCGGTTGGCGCCGGTGAAATTGCCGATGACTGTTTCCGGAGCATGCGCGGCACTGAGCGACAGCGAGGCGAGCTGCAGGCCGGCGGCCCAGCCTTCGGTCCGCGAGCACAAGGTCTCGACGGTGCCGCTGCTGACGCTGAGGCCCAATTTATCGTTGAAGAAGGCTTCGGCTTCGGAGGAAGCGAAGCGCAGATCGTCCGCGCCGATTTCGAAGACGTCGCCAAGCACCCTGAGCTTGCCGAGTTGCAGGTCGGGCAGGTTGCGCGAACCGATGACGAAGGCGACGTTGGCAAGCGCCTGCCGCGTCAGCCGCTCCATGAACCGCTTGACCGCCGGCGCTTCGATGACGTGGTAGTCGTCGAAGAACAGGGTGATCTCGGCGTCGCGCGCTGCAAGACCCGCCACCAGTGCTGCGAGCACCACGTCGAGCTGCGGGATCGGGCTCGACTGGAAGGCGAGGTCGAGTTCGGCCGGGTTCTGGACCAGATGGCGCAGCGCTCCCACCAGATGCGACAGGAAGGCGCCTTCGTCATTGTCCGTCGCCTCGCAGGACAGCCATGCGGTCAACCGGCCGTGGCGCGCGACCTCAGCTGCCCACTGCGCCATCGTCGTCGACTTGCCGAAGCCGGCGGGCGCGGCGAACAAAACGATGCGCGTATCGACATGCCGCTCCAACCTCGACAGGATGCTCTCGCGCCGCACCCACCGGCGATGGTGGGGCGATGCCTGGCCGGCCGGTTGCGAAGACGGTCTCATCTGGCGCCGGGCACCCATTCCGTTTCGATCAACGGGATTTGCGGGGCTGCATCGCGCGGCAGGGTTCCCTTGATCCGCGGATCGTCGGTGATTTCGAAACCGGCCGCATAGGGCTCGAACCCGCAAGCCCGGTAGAAACCGATGACGCTGTGATGATCGATGCTGCTGGTGTGCAGCCAGATGCGGCCAGGGTCGAGGCGCCATGCCTGGTCGAGCGCACCGGCCATCAGCCGCTTGCCGAGACCCCGGCCGGTCAAGGCCGGGAACAGGCCGAAATAGGTGATCTCGATCTCATTGTCATCGGCCACGCGGAATTCGACCATGCCGACATGGCGGCTGCTTTCATCATGGCCGTAATAGAGATGCTGGCGCGGGTCGGCGAAGTGCGCGGCGACTTCGGCATCCGACATTTCGGCAGCGCGGTCCCACAGCCAGGGAGCGCCGATCTCGAGGAAGATCGCGCGGTAGGCGGCGCCGTCAGGCTTGGTGATCCGGGTCATTGCCAAGGGCTGGGCGAGACCCCGCATCGGGGCGCGCGATTCCATCCACGTCACCGCATTGACGATCTTGCCGGCCGGCACGCGCCGGTAGCCGGACGTGAGATCGGTGATTTCATCCGGCAATGGGCCTTCGGTGACCAGCATTTGTCCTCGATCTCTGCCATGCAGTTGCGCCGGCATGCAGGAAGCTGATGCCAACTCCGAGCCCGCCTGCCAAGAGCTTCCCGGGTTGGGCCATCGTTTTGGCCCGACCTGTCTCTTCGCCTTTCCCTAAGATGGTATATGAGATATGATACACCATTCACGGGAAAGCGGAATATCATGCCTGAGCGGATTGCCGACGAAGCCATTTTGCGCGCGGTCGATGACGGCTTCGCGCGGCAAGTTGCATTCCTGGCCGACCTCGTGCGCTTTCCTTCCCAGCGCGGCGAGGAGCACGCCGCGCAATCCTTCATGGCGGCCGCCTATCAGGCCGACGGTTATGCGGTCGACATGTGGCGTGTCGATGTCGACGCGATCCGCGACCTGCCGGGGTTTTCGCCGGTTGCCGTCTCCTACGACGACGCCTTCAACGTCGTTGCCACCCACACGCCACGGAACGCTACCGGCCGCTCGCTGATCCTCAACGGCCATATCGATGTGGTGCCGACGGGGCCGCTCGACCGCTGGGTGCGCGATCCCTACGACCCGGCCATCGAGGATGGCTGGATGCATGGCCGCGGCGCCGGCGACATGAAGGCCGGCCTGTCGGCCTGTCTCTATGCGCTCGCCGCCTTGCGCGGCCTCGGCTATCAGCCGGCCGCGAATGTCTACCTCCAGTCGGTGGTCGAGGAGGAATGCACCGGCAATGGCGCGCTCGCCTGCCTGCAACGCGGCTACCGCGCCGACGCCGCCTTGATTCCCGAGCCCTTGGAACCGCGCTTGATGCGGGCGCAGGTCGGGCCGATCTGGTTCAGGGTCGAGGTCGACGGCGATCCGCAGCATGCGTCGGGCGCTTTCTCGGCCGGCGCCAACGCCATCGAAAAGGCCTTTCTCATCATCCAGGCGCTGAAGCAGCTCGAAATCGTCTGGAATGCGCGCAAGGTCGACGACAAGCATTTCTGCGATCATCCGCATCCGATCCGCTTCAACCTCGGCAAGATCGAAGGCGGCGAATGGACGTCGAGCGTTCCGGCGCGCTGCGTCTTCGAGATGCGGGTCGCGACCTATCCCGGCCAGAAGCTCGAGGACGCCAGGGCCGAACTCGAAGCCTGCATCGCCGATGCGGCGCGTGCCGATCCTTTCCTGGCCAATCGCCCGCCCAAGATGAGCTACAACGGCTTCATGGCCGAGGGCTATGTCCTGGAGGGCGCCGACGAGATGGAAGCCGTGCTGCGCCGCAGCCATGTCGCCGTGTGGGGCGAGCCGCTGACGGAACACGTCACCTCGGCGACCACCGATGCGCGCTTCTTCGGCCTCTATGCCGACACGCCGGCGATCGTCTATGGCCCGATCTGCCGCATGCCGCATGGCTATGACGAGGCCGTCGATCTGGATTCGGTGCGCAAGGTCACCCAGACCATCGCGCTGTTCATCGCCGACTGGTGCGGTCTAGAGCCCATCGGTCCGGAGGCGAGCGCATGAACGCAGCCGTGACTGACGCTTTCGGCGAAACGCTGGCCGAGGACGCGCCCGATGTCTCGATTGCCGACGCGCTCGCCATCTTGCGCCGGCACTATGGACTGACCGGCAGCGCGCGCCCGCTGCCGGGGGAACGCGACCACAATTTCCACATTCAGACCGACGGCGAGGGCGAGTTCGTCCTCAAGGTCTCCCACCCGGCGGAAGAGGCCGGCTTCACCGATTTCCAGAACAAGGCGCTCCACCATATCCTTGCGGTCGACCCGACCTTGCCGGTTCCTTCGGTGCGCAAGAGCCTTGCGGGCGAAGCGCAGTTCACGGTGGGCGTCGGCGGATCGGCGCCGCGCATCATCCGGCTGGTCACCTATCTGCCCGGCCAGTTGCTGTCGCGTTCGCCCACATCGGCGGCGCAGGATCGCAATCTCGGCATTTTCCTCGCCCGCCTTGGCCGGGCACTGCGCGGCTTCTTCCATCCGGCGGCCGGCAGCGACCTGCTCTGGGATATCCGCAAGGTCGCCAAGACGCGGCCGATGATGGCGCATATCGCCGATGCCGGCCACCGGGCCATGGTCGAGCGCGTCATCGACGCTTTCGAGGAGCATGCGGCGCCGGTCATCCCGAGCCTGCGCGCGCAGATCGTCCACAACGACATGAACTCCTACAATGTGGTAATGGACGCCTCGCGGCCGGAGGTGGTCAGCGGCATCCTCGATTTCGGCGACATGATCCATTCGCCGCTGATCTGCGACCTCGCCATCGGCGCCGTCTACCGCTGGCCGGCGGAGGGGCACCCGCTGGCACCGGCCGCGCGTTTCGTCGCCGGCTATCAGTCGGTGCAGCCGCTCGAGGCCGAGGAGATTGGCATCCTTTTCGATCTGATCCGCGCTCGCCTCGCGCTCATCGCCAACATCGCCAGCTGGCAGGCGGAACGCTTTCCGGCCAAGCGCGACTATGTGCTGCGCCTCATCACCGAGGTCTGGACTTCGCTCGAACGGCTCGATGGGCTGTCGTCGGCGGAGGCCCGCCGCTATTTTCTCGACCATTCCAATCCGGAGTAGATGCCCGTGTCTCAGTCCTCACCCACAAACGCCTTTACAGAGACCGACGCTTCGGCACAGGATCGCGCGCTGCTCGAACGCCGCGCCAGGCTGCTTGGGCCAACCTACCGCGCCTTCTACCGTAACCCGATCCATCTGGTGCGCGGCAGCGGTGTCTGGCTCTACGATGCGGGCGGTCGCAAATTCCTCGACGCCTACAACAATGTCGCTTCGGTCGGCCACTGCCATCCACGCGTCGTCGAGGCGCTGTCGGGGCAGGCCGCCACGCTCAACACGCACACGCGCTATCTGAGCGAGATCATCCTCGACTACGCGGAAAAGCTGCTTGGTACCGTTCCGTCCCATCTCGGCCACGCCATGTTCACCTGCACCGGCAGCGAGGCCAACGACCTCGCCATCCGCATCGCGCAGCATTCCACCGGCAACACCGGCGTCATCATCACCGACTTCGCCTATCACGGCGCCACGATCGCCACCGCGCAGCTGTCGCCGGCGGCGGTCGGCGCCAAGGGCGTGCCCGTGCACCACCGCACCGTGGCAGCGCCCGACACGTTCCGCGACCATGGCCGCGCCGCGCATGACTTCGCCAAGAATGTCGCCGCCGCCATCGAGGACATGCGTGCGCAAAATATCCGCCCGGCGGCACTGCTGCTCGACTCGGCCTTTTCCAGCGACGGTATTTTCTTCCCCGATGCGGCTGTCATGCGCGAGGCGGCGGATCACGTCAGGAAGGCCGGTGGCATCGTCATTGCCGATGAGGTTCAGTCCGGCTTCGGCCGGCTCGGCCAGGGCATGTGGGGTTTTGCCAATTACGGCCTCGAGCCCGATATCGTCACCATGGGCAAGCCGATCGGCGACGGCCATCCGATGGGCGCGGTGCTGGTGCGGCCGCGGCTTGTCTCGTCCTTCGGCTCCAACACCGGTTATTTCAACACTTTCGGCGGCAACCCGGTCGCCGCCGCCGTCGGCATCGCAGTTCTGGAGGTGATCGAAGGCGAAGGACTGATCGAGAACGCACGCATGGTCGGCGCCTATACAGCTGAGTTGCTGCGCAATTTGCAGACCCGGCACCGCATGGTCGGTGACGTCAGGCACAACGGCCTCTATTTCGGCGTCGAGCTGACGGCCGATGGCGACGAGGCGCTGGCCGCGAGCAAGACATCTTCTGTAGTCGAAGCCATGCGCGAGGGCGGCGTGCTGATCTCGTCCTGCGGTCCGCGCGGCAACGTGCTGAAGATCAGGCCGCCGCTGCCCTTCGCCAGGGACAATGCCGAGCAACTGGCCGAGACGCTCGATCGCGCATTGTCGAACTGGTGATCTGGACCGCGCATGCTGAAGCTCGAACATCAAACCCTCAACGACCGCGCCTATGGCGCGCTCAAGCAGGAGTTGATTTCAGGCGGTTTCAGCCCGGGCCAGACGCTTGTCATCCGCAAACTTGCTGAGACCTTCGGCATTTCGACGACGCCGATCCGCGAGGCGCTGCAAAGGCTGGTCGCCGAGCGGCTGCTCGAGATGCAGAACAACCGCTCGATAATCGTGCCGCTGCTATCCGTCCCTGCCTTCGAGGAACTGACTCAGATCCGCATCGCCGTCGAAGGACTGGCGGGCGAGATGGCCGCGTTGCGGATGAGCGAAAGCGGATTGGTCGAGATCCAGACGACGCTCGCCGGCATGCAGCGCGCCATCGAAGCCGGCGATGCCAGGACCTATCTCTCGCTGAACGAGGCGTTTCACTTCGCCATCTACCAGCATGCCGGCGCGCCGATCCTGTTGAACATGATCCGCGACCTCTGGGGCCGCGTCGGGCCTTATCTCAAGCTTCTGATGCAGGCCGATCGCTACATTCCGCTGTCGAACGATGCGCATCGTCGGATTGTTGCCGCGTTGGAGCAGCGCAATGGCCCGGCTGTGCGGATCTCTCTTGAACAGGACATCGCCGTGGCAGCCGCGGTTCTTTCCGAAAATCTGCGCATGACGGCCTGATCCGCGCGACCAGAAGGGATCGTTTTATCCGGTCTCGTCCAGCCGGTCGCGCAGCATGCTCCAGCCGAGCAGCATGTTGGGCGCGTGCCGCAGCACCGCATGGAAGGGGATCGGCGCCGGCGGTGCGAACGGCAGCGGCAAATCACGAGCCTCGATTCCCGCAGCCCAGTCGGCCAACACCTTGCCCATCGCCGTCGTCATGGCAATGCCGCGCCCGTTGCAGGCGCGGCCGGCGATCAGCCCCGGCCCGAGGTCCAGCAGGTGCGGCAGGAAATCCGGTTCCACGGCAGCCATTCCCGACCAGCCATGGGCCAGCGGCGGCAGGTCCGGCAGGTCGAGATGCCTGGCCAGCCGCCGCCAGATCGTCTGCGGCACGCGCGTGTCGGCGCCGGCGCCCAGAATGTGCATGCCGCCGCTGATCAGCCGGTTGTCGGCATCGAAGCGGAAGGTGAAGAGATTGCGCCTGGTGTCGCCGACGCCTTGCCCGCCGGGAAGCAGACGCGCCCGCACTTCACGCGGCAAAGGCTCGGTCGCGATCTGGAAGATCTTCAGCGGAAAATAGCTTCGTTGCAGCAGCGGATTGAGCGACCCGCCATGGGCGTTGGTGGCGATCAGCACCTTGCCGGCACGCACCGAGCCCGACGGCGTTTTCAGCGACCAGCCATCGGCCACGCGATCGACCGAGGTGACGCGCGTTTGCTCAAAGAGGCGCGCGCCGGCCTTCTCCGCCGCATCGGCCAGTCCGTTCGCATAGGCGACCGGATTGAGCACGCCACCCGAACGGTCCATCCAGCCACCGACATAGCCGCGCGCCCCTGTCAGCGCCTCGACCTGTTGCCGATCCAGAATAACGGCAGGCCGGCCGCGCCGCGCCCATTGCCCGGCACGCGATTTGACCTTCTCGAACGCTGCCGGCGAATGCGCCGGCTGGATCCAGCCGTTTTGCACGGCGTCGCAGTCGATGCCGTGCCGTTTGATAAGGCCGAAGACCAGGTCGGCGCTGCCGGCGGCAAAGTCGATCAGGCGTTCGCCACGCTCGGGGCCGAGATGCGCAAGGATGTTGTCGGGATCCATCTTGGCGAAGTTCGGCACGACGAAACCGGCATTCCTCCCGGTCGCGCCCCAGGCGATGATTTCGGCTTCGAGGACGGCGACCGAGATGCCTTTTTCGGCGGCGTGCAGCGCGGTCGACAGGCCGGAAAATCCAGCGCCGACGATGGCCAGATCGACATCCAGCCCGCCTTGCAGCGCCGGCCGTTCCCGGCGGTTGCGGCTGACGGCGTGCCAGAGCGAAGCGCCATGCGTCCCGTCTCGACCGAGGGCATTCATGAATCGGAGCCGCTTTCGCCCGCAGCCAGTTTCGCCCGCTTGCCGCGTAGCCGCTGTAGCCTGTCGCCGAACAGCCCGTTCGGCCGGATCAGCAGGATGACGCAGAGCATGACGCCGATGGCGACGATCTGCAGCGAGGCCGCGCGCGCCTGCTGCTCGGGCGCGAAAAGCACGCTGGTCAGTGTCCCCGATCCGGCCCAGATTCCCCAGACCAGGATGCTGCCGATGACCGCGCCAAGATTGCTGCCCGAGCCACCGACGATCAGCATCACCCAGACCTGAAAGGTCAGGATCGGCAGATAATTGTCCGGCGCGATGAAGCCGGTGAAATGCGCCTGCAGTGCCCCGGCCAGTGCCATGATGGCGCCGCCGACGGCAAAGGCCTGGACGCGGTAGAAGCGCGCGCTTTTGCCGAGCGAGATCGCCGCCCGCTCATCCTCGCGCAAGGCCTTCAGCACGCGTCCCCAGGGGCTGCGCGACAGATGCTCCAAAGCGAAAAAGACAACTAGCGTCACCGCGCAGACGACGGCGAGGTTCGACAGGTTGAACAGCAGCGGCGTCTCGGCAAGGCTGCCGAAAGGGCGTGGGATGAAGCCGATGCCGAACGGCCCGCCGGTCAGCTTCTGTGCGTTGAGTGCGACGAGTTGCACGACCACGGCAACGCCGAAGGTGGTGATCGCCAGATAGTCGGACCTGAGCCGCAGTGTCGCCATGCCGGTGAGCGCAGCGGCAATGCCGCCGACGATCATGGCGCCGAGCCAGCCGACAAGGATCGGCAGGCCGAAGCCACCGAGCCGCGCGGCATCGTCAGGCGTGGTCAGCAGCGCGGAGGTATAGGCGCCGATGGCGACGAAGCCGGCGAGGCCGACATTGAACAGGCCGGTCAGCCCCCACTGCAGATTGAGCCCGAGCGTGACCAGCGAGAAGATCAGCGCGGTGGTCAGGAAAAAGGCGCCGTAGCCGATGAGATCGATCATCTTTCCCGAACTCCGAAAAGGCCGATCGGCCGCACGAACAGCACCGCCATCAGGATGATGAAGGAGACGGCGGCGCGCCATTCGGCGCCGATCAGCTGCACCGCGCCGGCTTCGGCCAGCCCGATGATCAGGCCGCCGAGCACTGCGCCCGGAATGCTGCCGATGCCGCCCAGGATGGCTGCGGCGAACATCGGCAACAGCATGTCGAAGCCCATGAACGGGCGGATCTGCACGAGGATGCCGATCATCACGCCGGCGACGCAGGCAAGCGCGCCGCCGATGACCCAGGTGACGCGCACGACGCTGGCGACGTCGATGCCGACGATACGGGCCAGTGCCGCGTTCTGGCTCAGCGCCTGCATGGCGCGGCCGGTCTGCGTGCGCGTCATCAACAGATGCACGCCGAGCACAAGCACCGCGGTCAGCAGCAGAAGCGCGATCTGGTCGGGCGTGATGCGGATGCCGAAACCGACCGGCATGGCGATCTGGATCGCCCGGCTGAAATAGGTCGGACGCGAAGTGAAGGTGAATTCGAGCAGGCTGCGCAGCGCCATGGACGCACCGAAGCTCGCCATCACCACAATGATCGCCTGGCCTTGCGAACGCAGCCGCGAAAACAGCACTCTGTCGAGCAGCAGCGCCAGCAGGGCGGTGAAGGCCATGCCGACGACCATCGCAACCAGGAGCGGCCAGCCGAAGGATAGCGGCGCGATGGGTGCTACCTTGCCGAAGGTGGCGCCGATGGCGCTGACCACGGCCAAAGTCGCATAGGTGCCCCAGGCCATGAAGTCGCCATGGGCAAAATTCGAGAAGCGCAGGATCGAATAGGTCAGCGTCACGCCAATCGCGCCAAGGCCGATCATCGACCCCGTCAGCAACCCGTCGACGACAAATTGCAGGCTCATGCCGCGCCTCCCTTGCCGGCGCGAGAAGGGCGTTGGCCAAGATACAGCTCGGCGACGACCGGGTCGTTCCACAGTTCGGAAGCGACGCCTTCGTGCCGGTCCTTGCCCTCGACCAGCACATAGGCGCGGTCGCCGATGGCCAGTGCCGCCTTGGCGTTCTGCTCGACCAAGAGGATGGTGACGCCGGATTTGCGGATGCCGGCCAGCATCTCGAACACCATCGACACGAATTTCGGCGACAGCCCGGCTGACGGTTCGTCGAGCACCAGAACCTTGGGATGGACAATCAAGGCGCGGGCGACCGCGAGCATCTGCCGCTGTCCGCCCGACAGATTGCCGGCGGCGGTGCGGCGCTGGCGCACGAGATCTGGGAAGGCCGCATACATCTCGTCGATACGCGCAGGGATTTCACGCCGCTCGAGGATTCCGCAGGCGACTTTCAGATTGTCTTCGACCGACATCAGCGGAAAGATGTTTTCGGTCTGCGGCACGAAGGCCAGGCCAAGCCGTACCATGGTGTGGGCGGGTGCGGCGGTAATGTCCTTACCGTCCAAAAACACCGTGCCGCCGGTGATCGGGACGAGACCGGCGATCGCCTTGATGAAACTCGATTTGCCGGCCCCGTTGGGGCCGAGCACGACGACGATCTCGCCCTTGCCGACGGTGATCGAAGCGCCGCGCACGATTGGCACACCCGGCTCGTAGCCGGCTTCGAGATCACGGACATCGAGGACGGTTTCGCTCATGCCGTGCCCCCGAGATAGGCTTCGATGACGCGCGGGTCGCGGGCGACTTCTTCCGCCGTGCCTTCGCTGAGCAATTGGCCGCTCGCCATGACCAGCACGCGGTGGCAGAGCCGCGTCACCATGTCGATATTGTGCTCGATCAGCAGGAAGGTGATGCCGCGCGCATTGATGTCGCGGATGCGGTCGATGATGACTTCCAGAAGCGTCGCGTTGACGCCCGCCGCCGGTTCGTCGAGCAGGATGATCGCCGGGTCGGCCATCATGACGCGGGCGAGTTCGAGCAGCTTGCGCTGGCCGCCGGAAAGCACGCGCGCGGGCTGATGTGCGAGATGCGTGAGGGTGACCAGTTCCAGCAGGTCGAGCGCCTTTGCCCTGGCCGCTTTTTCCTGAGCCGCCACCCGCCACGGTGTGACGAAGTTGGCCAGCAGCTTTTCGCCGGCCTGGCCCTGTGCCGCCAGCATGATGTTTTCGATCAGCGTCAGATTGGGCAGCGGGCGCGGGATCTGGAAGGTGCGGCCGAGGCCACGGCCGATGCGCAGATGCGCGGCTTCGCCCGAGACGCGCACGCCGTTGAGCAGGATATCGCCGCTGGTCGGCAACAGGCTGCCGGCAAGCAGGTCGAACATCGTCGTCTTGCCGGCGCCGTTCGGCCCGATCAGGCCGAGGATTTCGCCTGCTTTGACGTCAAACGACACATCGTTGACAGCAACAAGGCCGCCGAACCGCCTGACGACATTCCTTGCCGTCAGAACCGGCGCACGGGTCTCCTTCCCCTGCCGTTCGGTTGCCTCGCTCATCAAACCCTCTGGCCGAAGACGATCGTTGTCGCCTCCTGATTTTTGATTTGTGATCACACTTGCTTTGATCACGCTATTCGGCTTTAATTTCATCCGCAAGCCGAAAACGGGGCAAAAGCCGGGAATGCAGAAGGCTGCCATCGAGCGAAACAACGAAACGATCGCAGCCCAGCTCACGCCGGTCGGCCGCGAGACCGTTCAGGATCGCGTCTATTCCGAGTTGCGCCGCGCTCTGATTGGCGGGCTTTTCGAACCGAACCAGGTGCTGACCATCCGTGGCCTTGCCGATGCGCTGGTCACCTCGACCATGCCGGTGCGCGAAGCGCTCGGCCGGCTGATCACGGAAAAGGCGCTGGAGGCGCTGCCCAACCGCTCGGTGCGCGTGCCGCCGATCACGCTGGAGCGTATCGATGACCTTCTGCGCGCCCGCTCACTCATCGAAGGCGAAGCGATCGCGCTTGCCGCCACGCGCATGAACCCGCGCCAGATCGCTTCGATTGAAGCCATGCTCGGCGAGTGGGACGAGATGCGGGCCCTCAAGCACAAGAAGGATATCGACCGCGAAGCGACGCTCAACCAGAGCTTCCATTTCGAGATCTACCGCTGCTGCGGTTCGGCCGTGCTGATCCCTATGATCGAAAGCCTGTGGCTGCAATCGGGCCCCTGCATCCGCGTCGCCATCTACGCCTTTTCCGACGCCGGCGAGGTGGACACCGCGCACTATCACCGCAGCATCGTCGCGGCTCTCGCCAAGCAGGATGCGCAAGCGGCGCGCGAGGCGCTGGTGGCCGATATCAGCCGACCCTTTGCCTTCCTGCGCGACAAGCTCCAGTCCACGAAAGACCTGACATGACAACGCCCGCCATCAGGATCACCGAGCCGCGCTCGAAGCTTTCCGTGACGGCGCTGCTGCTGCCCGAAAAGGCTCCGGAAAACGCTGCCTTTCTCCAGACCTACCTCGCCACGCCACGCGTGGTCCCCGGCATCCATGCCATGTGGACCGGGCCAGAAATTTCCTGCCCGGTTCCATCGGTGGATCTCGAAGGCCGGTCCTTCGCCAAACCGTTGCCGGCGGAGAACGCGACGCTGACCCCGCAGCCGGGCGACATCGTGCTGTCCTATGTGCCGCCGCGCATGTGGGGCGGCAACCCTAATGCCATTTTCGACATCGGCCTGTACTACGGGCAAGGCGCGCGGCTTTTGTTCCCGATCGGTTGGCTGGCCGGCAGCGTGGTGGCGCAGGTGCTGCCGCAGGAGCGTGAGCAGTTCGCCGCCGCCTGTGGCGTAATCCGCCGCAACGGCGCCTGCGATGTCACCTTCAGCCTGGTGGAGGCCTGACATGGCCGACGACAGTTTCGAACTCTTCGACCTTCGCGTCGAGGCGGTCGTCCCCGAGGGCAAGCCGATCTATTGCGGCGCCAGGGCCGGCGACTATTTCGAGCTGAAGGGCGAGATGCTGTCGATGCCAGCAGGGCAGGGCTTCTCGATCTACTCGCTCGCCGCTGTGCTGCCGCTGCTGGCGGCAAAGCAGCGCCCCACCGACGCCAATGACTGGATGACCTCGGATGCCGAGATCGCTTGTCCCGACCCCAACTGCGCCAGCCGGCTCAGGATCGTCAGGACCGGCAAACGGCGGTTCAGCCATGCCGAGACCACGGCCGTGCCGCTGCCGAAGGAGAATGACAAGGGATGACCGCCAAGACTTTCGAACTCGGCCCCGGCTACACCATCTCGCGCGTCATTCGCGGCGGCTGGCAGCTTGCCGGCGGCCATGGCGCCATCGACCGCAACCAAGCGGTGACCGACCTGATCGCCACTTTCGATGCCGGCATCTGGACCTATGATTGCGCCGACATCTACACCGGCGTCGAGGAACTGATCGGCGCCGCGCGCCTGCGCCTGGCCAGCGCGCGCGGCCTCGACATTGCCGCAAGAATGAAGGTGCACACCAAACTGGTGCCCGACCTCGAAAGGCTGGCCACGATCAGCCGGGATTACATCAGGGGCATCGTCGATCAGTCGCTGCGCAGGCTGAAGACGGAGCGGCTCGATCTCGTGCAGTTCCATTGGTGGGACTATGACCAGCCTCGCTATGTCGAGGCGATGGGCTGGCTCGACGAGCTTCGGCGCGAGGGCAAGGTGCGCAATCTCGGCACCACCAATTTCGACACGCCGCGGCTCGCCGAAATCCTCGCCGCCGGCATTCCGCTGGTCAGCCAGCAACTGCAGTATTCGGTGCTCGATCAGCGGCCAGCACACAAGCTCGCAGCGCTTGCGAAGACAAACGGCGTCTCCTTCCTCTGCTATGGTTCGGTGGCCGGCGGCTTCCTCAGCGACAGATGGCTTGGGGTCGCCGAACCCGCGACGCCGCTCGAAAACCGCTCGCTGGTCAAATACAAGTTGATCATCGACGATTTCGGCGGCTGGGACCTGTTCCAGCAACTGCTGCAGGCACTGAAGGCCATTGGCGACCGCCACGGCGTCGACATCGCCACCATCGCCAGCGCCTGGGTGCTGGAACAGCGCCAAGTGGCGGCTGTCATCGTCGGCGCCCGTAACCAGGCTCACGCATTGGCCAATGCAAAGATCATGGACGTCGCACTCGATGCCGACGACCACGCGAAGATCGCAGCCGTGATCGCGCAAAGCCAAGGTCCCCTGGGCGACGTCTATACGCTGGAGCGCGACCGGCATGGCCGCCACGGCTCGATCATGCACTACAATTTGAACGCAGGCCGCACATGAGCGCCGGCAACCCCACGCTGTTTTCGCAGGCCAGCGCCGAGGTCGTCGGCCTGCATCGCTTCTTCGTGGACTGGTTCGTCGCCGCGCGTGCCGACATGGTGGATTTCTCGCGATTCGAGCGTGCCATGGGCGAAGGCTTGACCCTGATCGCTCCGAGCGGCCAGATCCTGGACCGTGACGCCGTGATTGATCATGTCCGCTCAAGCCGCGCCACATGCGACGAAGGCTTTGCCATTTCGATCGAGGATATCAGGCCCGGTTGGCAAACCGAGGACTCCATCGTCGTCCTTTACGTGGAGGCGCAGTTGCGCGGCGGCAAGCACAGCCGCCGCCAGTCGAGCGCTGTCTTCACCACCAGTTCATCGGCGCCCAACGGCGTCGAATGGCGACACCTGCATGAAACCTGGCTGCAGGTGCCGGAACGCTGAACAGGCTCCAGAGATCAAATTAGTGTCGAGTAACGAAAGGGGAACAACAATGAGAAAGACGATACTCCAACTCACCACCGCGCTTGCTCTCGTCACGATGGCGGGTGCCGCGCAGGCTGCCGATTGCAAGATCACCGTCGGCCTCGTCATGGAGCTGACCGGTCCGGCCGGCGAATACGGCCAGGCCGGCGCCAAGTCGGTCGAAATGGCTTTTCGCGATATCAACGACGCCGGCGGCGTGCGCGGCTGCGATCTGGTGACCGATACGCGCGACAGCCAGAGCCAGGGCAACATTGCCGTCGACGCCGCGACCCAGCTGGTGCAGGTCAAGAAGGTGCCGGTCATCATCGGCGGCATCATCTCGTCGGTGTCGATCCCGATCCTGACCTCGGTCACAGCACCTGCCAAGATCGTCCAGGTCTCGCCGGCGTCCTCCTCGCCGACGCTGACCGCGCTCGGCCGCGACGGCAAGACCAACGGCATCTTCTTCCGCACCATCACGTCCGATGCGCTGCAAGGTGTGGCCGCCGCCAAATACGCCATCGACAAGGGCTTCAAGAAACTGTCGATCATCCACGTCAACAACGATTTCGGCGTCAACATGGTGGCCGAATTCTCGCGCGCCTACAAAGCGCTCGGCGGCACCATCGTCTCCGACACGCCCTACAACGAGAAGCAGTCGAGCTATGCCTCGGAAGTCACGGCTGCAATGGCCGGCGAGCCGGACGGCCTCTATCTGGTCAGCACGCCGGTCGACGGCGCAACCGTCGCCCGCACCTGGATTTCGCAGGGCGGCGTGCAGAAATTCCTGCTCAATGACGGCATGAACAGCCCTGACTTCATCGAGTCCGTCGGCGCCGACTATCTGAAGGACGCCTATGGCACGTCGTCGGGAACCAGCCCGACCGCATCGACCGAGTATTTCACCAAGAATTACAAGGCGTTCTCCGGCATCGAACCGTCGAACCCGGCAGCCGACCGTTCCTATGATGCCGGCGCCATCGTTGGCCTCGCCATCGCCATTGCCGGCTCCGAGGATCCGGCCAAGATCAAGGACGCCATGTATAAGGCGGTCGATCCGGCCGGCACGCCGATCTTTGCCGGCAAGGAGGAATTCGCCAAGGCGCTCGGCCTGATCAAGGACGGCAAGCCGATCCGCTACGAAGGCGTCATCGGTCCGGTCGCCTTCGACAAATTTGGCGACATCACCGGTCCATTCCGGCTGTGGAAGATCATCGACGGCAAGGTGACCACGGACGGCGAAATGACCACCGACGACGTCAACGCGCTGCAGGCCAAGCTTCAGTAAGCAGGCACAATGACGCCGGCATCAACCGCGTCTTGCCGTGATTGATGCCGGTGTCACCCGGGGCAGGCGATATCGCTTGCACGACAGGCGATCCCGAATAGGATCGGCTGGCTGCAATTGAAGGATGGCGAGCGTGTCGGACGGAAATACTCATCGGCCCATCCGGTCGCTGGACGACGCGCTTCACCACGCAGGCGCGTGAGCCGATGTCGCCCGAAACGCAACGGCTTCTCTCTGCCCTTGGCGATCGGCTGGGCGCGGGCGGTGTGCTTGCCGGCTCCGATGTCGACCAGCGCTATCGCGACGATCCCGACGGCAAACTTGGCGTGCTGCCCGAAGTGGTGCTGCGTCCGCGCGATACTATTGGTGTAGCGGCAGCGCTCGCTGGCTGCAACGCTGTCGGCCAGCCGGTCGTCATCCAGGGCGGACGCACCGGGCTGGCCGGTGGCACGCGTGTCCAGCCGGGCGAGATCGTGCTGTCGCTGGAGCGCATGAGCGGCCTCGCCGTGCCGGACACTCAAGCCGCCACCATCGTCGCCGAAGCCGGCGCGACGCTGCAGGCGGTGCAGGAGGCGGCCGACGGCGCCGGGCTGATGTTCGGCGTCGATATCGGCGCGCGCGGTTCGGCCACGGTCGGCGGCAACATTGCCACCAATGCCGGCGGCATCCGCGTGCTGCGCTACGGCATGTACCGCGCGCAGGTGCTGGGGCTGGAGGCCGTGCTGGCCGACGGCAGCGTGCTGACCTCGCTGAAAGGCCTGCCCAAGGACAATTCAGGCTACGACCTTGGCCAGCTCTTCATCGGCGCGGAAGGGACGCTTGGCGTCGTCACCCGCGCCGCGCTTAGGCTGCATCCAAAGCCGGCCTCCGAGGTGAACGCCTTCTGCGCGCTCGCTTCGCTCGATGCGGCGATCGCCTTGCTTGGGCTGCTGCGGCAAAGGCTCGGCCCGTTATTGTCCGCTTATGAGGTGAATTTCGCGCCGCTCTATGACGTCATGGCGGCCAGCATGGCGATGCCGGCACCGTTGCCGGTTGGCTCACCCGTCTATGTGCTGGCCGAAATCCAGGGCAGCGAGCCCGAGCGCGATAGTGAGCGCTTCGCCGAAGTCCTGATGCAGGCGGTCGAGGACGGCGTGGTCGACGATGTCGTCGTCTCGCAGTCGCCGCGTGAATTCCGGGCGCTCTGGGACGTGCGGGAGGACGCCAATCGCGTGCTGTTTTCGATCAAAGGCCTGATCGGCGTCGACATCAGCATCCCGCTGGCGCGCATGGGCGCGTTCCTGCAGGAAGCCGACGCCGCCATCCATGCCGTCGACCCCGGCGCCGACATCTATGTCTTCGGTCATCTCGGCGACGGCAATCTGCACTATCAGGTTCTGACGGCGGATCCGGCGGCCGCGTACGGCATCGTCTATCGCGGCGTTGCGGCGGCGGGAGGCGGCGTTTCGGCCGAGCATGGCATCGGCCTCGACAAGAAGCAGTGGCTGCATCTGGTGCGCAGCGACGCCGAAATCGCCACGATGCGGCGGCTGAAGACGGCGCTCGACCCGAAGAACATCCTCAATCCGGGACGTGTCTTCGACCTCGATCCAGCTGCCCGATGATAAGCGTCGGCCTGTAGCCGGCACTCAGCTTCGCTCCGTTGCCATCTGCCTGGGGATCAGGAAACGGGCGGCGAGCACGCACAGCAGCACGGTGAACATCAGGATCAGCGCCACCAGCGCATTGATGTCGGGCGAGAAGCCAAGCCGCATCATGGCCCACAGCCGGACGGGCAGCGTGCTTTGCGTGCCGGTGACCAGGATGGTGATCATCGTCTCGTCGAACGACAGGGCGAAGGCCAGGATGGCGCCGCCGACCATGGCGCTCGACAGGTTCGGCAGGATGATGCGCCAGAAGGTCTGCCAGCCGGTGGCGCCGAGATCGTAGGACGCCTCGACCAGCGTGCGGCTCATAGACTGCAGCCGCATCAGCACGGTGCGGTAGACGATCGCCAGCACGAAGACCGTATGGCCGATGACGACCGTCAGCAGTGAGCGTTCGAGGCCGATCTCGCGGAAGAAGATCAGCAGCGCCAGGCCGCTGATGATCGGCGGCATCAGGAACGGCAGGAAGATGATGAACTGCAGGATCGAGCGCCCGGAGCGGCGGCCGTGATAATAGAGCGCCAGCAGCGTTCCGCTGACCACCGACAGGATGACGGTGCAGATGCCGACGATCAGCGTGGTGCGCAAGGCAGCCAGGATATCGTGGTTTTCGGCCAGCGCGACATAGGTCGAAAGCGTGGGCGAAGACCAGTCGACATTGCCATGCGAAATCGCGAAGAACGACGACACGATCGGCACGAACAGCGGGCTGTAGAGTAGCACCGCGACGAGCGTCGTGATCGCTGCCAGGAAGATTGTGGAGGGGCGGGGCAGCGCGTTCATAGCGACGTTCCCCGGTTGCGACCGGACCGTTCGCCGACCAGGATGGCGCAGATCACCACGATCGCCAGCGCCACCGAGAGTGCCGCGCCGAACGGCCAGTTATAGGCCGTGCCGAACTGACTGTAGAGGATGCGGCCGAAGGTGAAGCCGCTGATCCCGCCGACCATTTGCGGCGTCAGGAAATCGCCGATCGCCAGCACGAAGACGAAGCTCGCCGCCGAGGCGACGCCGGGCAGGCTGAGCGGCAAGGTGATGCGCAGGAACGTCTGCAGGCCGCTGGCGCCAAGATCGTCGGAGGCACGCAGCAAGGTCTGCGGTATCCGCTCCAGCGACAGGAAGATCGGCAGGATGGCGAAGGGGATCAAAAGCAGGCTTAGCGTCAACAGGATGGCGTTCATGTTGAACACGAAGAGCGTCGACGGCTCGTGCAGGATGCCGATTGCCACCAGTGCCTTGTTGAGGAAGCCGTTGAGGCCAAGGATGCTGCGGATCGCATAGATCTTGATGACGTAGCTCATCAACAGCGGCACCAGAAGCAGCATCAGCAGGGCGTAACGCCACCGCCCCCTCAGCGTCGTCAGGAAATAGGCGGCGGGGTAGGCAAGCAGGATGCAGATGACGGCGACCGACACACACAGCACGATGGTGTTCCAGAACACCGGCAGGAAGATCGGATCGGTGAAGAACCTGACATAGTTGCCGAGCGTCGGCGTGTAGACGATCGTGCCCTGGTCGACGCTGAAGAAACTGTAGACCAGGAAGATCGCCAGCGGCACCAGGACGAAGATCACCGGCAGGGCGAAAGCCAGCACCGTCACCAGCAGCGAGAAGCGCCGTTCGGCGGAAGATATCGAGCCGGCCGCGCTCATGCCAGCACCAGATGGCCTTCATGCGGCGCAAACGAAAGCGAAACCGTCTCGCCGGATTTCAGCGCGCTGCCGTCGATCCGGCTCGGCATGCGCAGCCGCAGGCGTTGCGCGGCAGTGTCCGCCCCCGCCGTGATGGTCGCGATGGTGGACGAGCCGGCAAAGGCGAGGTCGGCGATGCTGCCGGAAAAGCGGTTGCCGCAGTCCGTAGCATCCGCAAGATGCAAGGCCTCGGGACGGAACGCCGCGAAGGCGCCGGCGCCATCCGCTGCGGCCTTCAGATGCGGTTGGTTGCTGATCGAACAAACAAGCCGCCCAAGTGCCGTCTCGATCGTCCGTTGATCACCCTGGACAGGACCGAGCTTTCCGGCGACCAGATTGTTCTCGCCGAAGAAGCGCGCCACGAACTCGCAATTCGGCTTATAGTAAAGCTCGTGCGGCGTGCCGAGCTGGCGGATATGGCCGGCCTGCATGACGCAGATCCGGTCGGCCATGCCGATGGCTTCCTCCTGGTCGTGGGTGACGAACAGGAAAGTGGTCTTGATCTCGCGCTGGATGGATTTCAGGAATTCCTGCATCTGCCGGCGCAGCTCCAGATCGAGCGCGGCGAGCGGTTCGTCGAGCAGGATCAGGCGCGGCTGGCAGATCAGCGCGCGGGCGAGCGCGACACGCTGGCGCTGACCGCCGGAAAGCTGCGCCGGAAAACGGTCGGCGAAGCGCCCGAGCTGCACCAGCTCGAGGGCCTCCGCCACGCGGCGCGCGATTTCCTTGCGCTTGACATGGCGCACCGAGAGCCCATAGCCGACATTGCCGGAAACGGTCATATGCGGGAACAGCGCATAGTCCTGGAACACGGTGTTGAACGGCCGCTTGTTGATCGGCATGCGGCTGATGTCCTGGCCGTCGAGGTGGATCTCGCCCGCGGTCAGCGGCTCCAGCCCGCCGATCAGCCGCAAGACGGTGGTCTTGCCTGAACCGGACGGTCCAAGAACGGTCAGGAACTCGCCATCCCGGATGGACAGGTCGATGTCGTGCAGAACGGGAACCGTGCCGTAGGATTTCGAGACGGACCGCAGCGTCAGCAGGTCGGTGTTCTGGTTCATGATATGGTCTCGCATGCGCTGCGGCGGTCCGGAACGTCCGGACCGCCGGGTCCTTCCAGATCGGGCTGCGGATAGGATCAGGGCGTCGCCTTGATCTCGTTCCACATGTCCGACCGCTTCAGCGGGTCCTCGACATTGTTCAGCCAGACCAGCTTGTCGTTGCTGCCGGCGCTGCTCGACTCCACCACGGTGTTGCCGAAGCCGGTACGCTCGGAAAGCTCGCCGCTGACCTTCTTCGTCAGCATGAAGTCGATCCATTTCTCGGCCGCCGCATTGTCGCGCACGCCCTTGGAGATCACCCAGTTGTCGAGCCAGGCCAGAGCGCCTTCACTCGGATTGACGTAGGCGACATGGGCGCCGATCTTCTGCAGCGCCTTGACCTGCTGCTGGCCGTAATTGGCCCAGATCAGGGCAACGTCATTGTTCTGGTAGATCTGCTGCGCCTCGTCGGCGGTGGTGTAGAAGCTCAGCACATTGCGCTTGAGTTCGACGAGCTTGGCCTTGACCGCCGCCATCTGCCCGGCGTCGAGGTTGAACGGATCCTTGTAGCCTAGCGTCAGCGCGGTGAACGAGAAATTGTGCTCGCCATTGTCGTAGGCCAGGACCTTGCCCTTATAGGCCGGGTCCCACAGCACCGACATCGACGTCGGCGCCGGCTTGACCTTGTCGGTGTCGTAGATCAGGCCGATGGAATCGAAGCAGAACGGAATGCCGTAGACCTTGCCGTCCTTGGTGTCGCCGCTGACCTGAGACAGATCGCGGAAGCGCGGCAGAACCTCTTTCTGGTTGGGCAGCTTGGTGATGTCGATGGGCGACACCAGATCGGCCTTGATGTATCGCTGCAGCTGGGCGGTGTTGACGGCGAAGACGTCGAAATCCTGGCCTTCGCTGCCCTTGATCTTGGCCCAGATCTCGTCATCGCTGCCGATGAAGACGACATCGACGCCGATGCCGGTGGCGGCGGTGAAATCCTTCACCCAGTCCGCGTCGGCATAGCCGTCCCACGCAAGCACCCGCAGGTTCGCGGCCAGTGCCGCCGATGTCATCAGGCCGATGCCGAGCCCGATTGTCGCCAGTCTTAGAAACGCTTTCTTCAGTCCCATTTTTAATCTCCCATTGTCGTTCTGGTGGACCGTAATTTCCGGACCTCTGCCGTCACAACTGGGTGACGGTGACCAGTCCCTCGTCCGGCACCGCCACCATCCGGTTGCGCAGCGGCTTGCCGAATGCCTGTGCCTGGATTTCGTACTCGTCGCCGGAAGCTGTCTTGATGCCGGAGGCGTAACTCATCACCGCCGCGCCGAAGAAATAGGCGTGCAGGTCGCCCGCCCTTCGGTGCATCGGGTAGCGGAAGTGGAAGTGTTCGAGATTGGCGATCGAGTGTGACATGTGCGCTTCGCCAGACAGGAACTCCTGCTCCCAGATGACAGTGCCGTCGCGCAGGATGCTGGACTGGCCCCGAACCTCTTCGGGCAGGTCGCCGATCAGCAGCTCGGGTCCGATCGAACAGGAGCGCAACTTGGAGTGAGCGAGGTAGAGGTAGTTCTCGCCCTCCGTCACGTGGTCGGAGTATTCGTTTCCGAGCGCGTAGCCGATGCGATAGGGATGGCCGTCCGGGCCATTGAGGTAAAGCCCGACGATCTCGGCTTCCTCCGCTCCGGCTTTCGCGAATGCCGGCATCGGCAGCTCGGCGCCGGGCGGCACAACGCAGGTGCCGACGCCTTTGAAGAACCACTCGGGCTGGATGCCGATCCTGCCAGCGCCAGGCTTGCCGCCCTCCAGGCCCATGCGGAAGATTTTCAGCGAATCCGATTCCTCGGCACCGTCGCCATGGGTCAGAACATGCATCTGGTTGCGTGCGGCGGCACTTCCGGTATGGGTCAGGCCGGTCCCGGTAACCAGGAAGCGCGCCGGCTCCGGGTGGTCGACGGGAGCGAGCACGCGGCCATCGCTCAGCAACTGGTCATAGTCGATCTGCTCGGCCGTCGTGCGCTCCTCGACGAGCGCCGCAATGGAAAGGCCGCGCGCGATCGCGGCTTCCGCCAACTCCAGCACGGTGCTCGTTCCCGTGAGCGGGTGCAGATGATCGCCATCCTTGGAGACACGGCCGACCCCCCTGCTGCCATCCGGCATTCTGTACTGAACAAGACGCATGAAATACCCTTCTTCCCTTGGAGCTGTACGGGTCACACCCAGCCCGCATCGACGATGAACTGCTGGCTCGTGCACATCAGGCTGTCGTCGGCGGCGAGGAACAGCGCCATGCGCGCGATATCGGAGGGTTGCAGCCGGTCGGGCAGGCACTGCCTCTCGGCGATCTGGCGTTCACCCGCCGGATTGAGCCACAGGCGCATCTGGCGCTCGGTCATCACCCAGCCCGGCACCATGCAGTTGACACGGATGCGCTCGGGGCCGAGTTCGCGGGCCAGCGCCCGTGTCATGCCGTAGACAGCGGCCTTCGCGGTGACATAGGCCGGACAATCGGGATCGCCGACCATCCAGGTGATGGAACCGAAATTGATGATCGAGCCACCGCCCAGCGCGCTCATCTGCGGACGCACCGCCTGCGCGGCGAAGAACTGGTGGCGCAGATTGACCGCCATGCGGTCGTCCCAGTAGGCGACCGTCACGTCCTTGGTCTGATGGCGGTCATCGTTGCCGGCATTGTTGCACAGCACCTGGATCGGGCCATTGTGCTGCATCGCTTGCACGGTTGCCGCCTGCAGCTGCTCGACATCGCGCAGATCGCACGGAATGAACAGCGGCGCGGAGTGTCCTTCGGCCCCGATCGTCTCGACCAGGCGCCTGGAAGGCTCCTCCGCCAGATCGACGAAGGCGACGCGGCTGCCTTGCGCGCAGAAATGGCGCACGAGGCTTTCGCCGATGCCGCTGCCGCCGCCGGTGATGAAGACGCTGCGGCCCTTGAGGCTCGGGTAGGTCGCGTAGCTGCCGATCTCATCCGTCATCGCGCGCCTCTCTAGTGGGAATGCCGGGGAATGCCGGCATCGCGCCGGCCGACGAGGAAGTCGAAATCGCAGCCCTTGTCGGCCTGCAGCACGCGCTCGACATAGAGGCTCTGGTAGCCGCCTTCGGGCGGCGCCGGCGGCTTCCAGTCGCGGCGGCGGATCGCCAGCTCTTCATCCGACACCAGCAGCTCAAGCCGGCGGCCGGCGACATCGAGCTCGATAAGATCGCCGTCGCGCACCAGGGCCAGCGCGCCACCGGCCGCGGCCTCCGGCGCGACATGCAGCACCACCGTGCCGTAGGCGGTGCCGCTCATGCGCGCATCCGAGATGCGCACCATGTCGGAGACACCCTGCTTGAGCAGTTTCGCCGGCAGCGGCATATTGCCGACCTCTGCCATGCCGGGATAGCCGCGCGGCCCGCAATTCTTCAGCACCATCACCGAGGAGGCATCGATATCCAGATCCGGATCGTCGATGCGGGCGTAGTAATGCTCGATGTTCTCGAAGACGACGGCCTTGCCGCGATGCTGCATCAGTTCGGGTGTTGCCGCCGAAGGCTTGATGACGGCGCCATTGGGCGCCAGATTGCCGCGCAGGATCGAGATGCCGCCTTGCTCGGTCAGCGGCTCGCTCAGCGGCCGGATGACCTCGCGGTTGTAGTTCGGCGCGCCGTCGATCAATTCGCCGATCGTCTTGTCGCTGACGGTCATGACGTCGCGATGAAGAAGCCCCACTTCATCAAGCGACGCCATGACCGCAGCCAGCCCCCCGGCATAGTAGAAATCTTCCATCAGGAACCGGCCTGACGGCATCAGGTCGACAATGGTTGGAACGTCGCGGCCAAGACGGTCCCAGTCGTCGAGGCTGAGATCGATACCGACGCGGTTGGCGATGGCGATCAGATGCAGGACCGCATTGGTCGAGCCGCCGATCGCGCCATTGACGCGGATGGCGTTCTCGAACGCCTGCCTTGTAAGAATGTCCGAAATTTTCACGTCCCGGTGGACCAGATCGACGATCTGGCGTCCGGCCAGCTGGGCGAGCACGCCACGGCGCGAATCCACCGCAGGGATCGCGGCGTTGTCCGGCATGCCGATGCCGAGCGCTTCAACCATGCTGGCCATGGTCGAGGCCGTGCCCATGGTCATGCAACTGCCGGCCGACCGGCTCTGGCCCTGTTCTGCGGCGAGGAAGTCGGCGACCGGCATGCGGCCGGCCTTCACTTCCTCGGCAAACTTCCACACATGGGTGCCCGAGCCGATATCCTGTCCACGGAACTTGCCGTTGAGCATCGGCCCGCCGGAGACGGTGATGGTCGGCAAATTGCAAGAGGCGGCCCCCATCAGAAGCGCCGGCGTGGTCTTGTCACAGCCCACCAGCAGGATAACGCCGTCGATCGGATTGCCGCGGATAGATTCCTCGACATCCATGCTGACCAGATTGCGGAACAACATGGCGGTGGGGCGCATGTTGCTCTCGCCCAGCGACATGACAGGGAATTCCAGCGGCAGGCCGCCGGCCTCGTAGACGCCGCGCTTGACGTGATCGGCCAGGGCGCGGAGATGCGCATTGCACGGCGTCAGCTCCGACCAGGTGTTGCAGATGCCGATCACCGGGCGGCCGTCAAAGGCGTCGGCTGGGATGCCCTGGTTCTTCATCCAGCTGCGGTGCATGAAGGCGTTCTTGCCTTCACCGCCGAACCAGGCTTCGGACCGCAGTTTGCGTTTGGTCTCGGTCACGATTGCTGGCCCCGGTCGGTGCGGCGTTTGTTGCGGTTCTCGACGCTGCGGCGCACGTCGTCCTCGGCATTGTCGATGAGCACCAGCAGGGCCTTTTGCGCGCCGGCCGCGTCGCCGGCAGCGATCTTCTCGGCCACCTCGCGATGCAGCGGCAAGGAGTGGCGCTGGCCCTCCGGATTGTCGTTGGAGAGGCGAAAGCTCATCACCAGTGCGGTTTCAACCAGTGCCGCCAGCGAGCCGATCAGCTCATTGCCGGTCATGCGCAGGATGGTCTGGTGGAACACCAGATCGGGCTTGGCGAAGCGGTCGCCGTCATCGCTCACCGCTTCCATTTCGGCCAGTGCAGCATGGATCTCGGCAATCTGTGCCGGGGTGGCGCGCTGGGCGGCCAACGCGGCGGACATGGGCTCGATGGCGCGGCGCAGTTCGAACAGCGCACGGACATCATCGGCGCTGACGCCGCCGGCGTAGCGCCAGGATAGCACGTCCGGATCGAGGAAATTCCAGTCGGAGCGCGGGCGCACGCGTGTGCCGGTCTTTGGCCGCGATTCGACCAGCCCCTTGCCGGCCAGCACCTTGATGGCCTCGCGCAGCACCGTACGGCTGACCCCCAGCATCACGCTGGAATCGTCGGCATTGGGCAGCGCCTCGCCGGGCAGGAAGTCGCCTTGCACGATGCGCAGGCCGATCTGCTCGACGACGGTCGCGTGCAGCGCGGTGGAGCCGCTGGAAACCGCCACGGCAACCCGCGACGTGCGCGCCGTGCTAAAAGATTTCTTATTCTTCATACTATTCATATGATATGTCTTAATGCCGTGGTTATTGGAGTCAAGGGACGGGGGAGCGCCGATGACAAAGAATTTTGCTGCCATTGCCGCGCAGCACTCGGAACTGGTCTCGATCAGCGACGGCATCGCGACAGTCGACATTGCTCCGGCCGCCGGCGGCGCGCTGGCGTCGTATCGATGGTGGCAAGATGGCGCCGCTGTGGATTGGTTACGCCCGGCGGATCCGGCGGCGATCAGCGGCCGCGATGCCGGCGCCATGGCCTGCTTCCCGCTCGTTCCCTATTCCAACCGCATAAGGGGTGGCCGCTTCGAGTTCGCTGGACGTACCGTCCAGCTCCCCAGCAGACCCGAGGACCCGCACCATGAGCATGGCCATGGCTGGCGCAGCCCGTGGGCGGTTGTCAGGCATGAAGCGAGCACGATCGTCCTGCGCTATCGCCACGCCGCCGATTCCTGGCCATGGAGCTATGAGGCCGAGCAAGAGGTCACGCTGGCCGACGGCATGCTTTGCATAACCGTGACAGTGCGCAACCTGTCGGACGCGCCGATGCCGGTCGGCTTCGGCCTCCATCCCTATTTCCCGTCGACGCCGTGGACGCATGTCCAGGCGCCGGTGTCGGGCATGTGGGAAATCGATGGGGAGGTCCTGCCCGTCAGGCACGTCCTGCCGCCAGCTGGAGCCGACCCGTCCATCGGCTTTGACGTATCGGAAGCGGACTTCGACACGGTCTTCACCGGATGGGCGCGCCGTGCCCGGATCACCTGGCCGGAGCAGGGGCGTCGGCTGGACATCGAGGCCGAGGCGCCGCTCGATTTCCTCGTCCTCTACACGCCGCCAGGCGAGCCGTTCTTTTGCGTCGAGCCGGTCAGCAACATCACGGATGCCTTCAACCGCGCCGGCGGCCGTATCGACACTGGCTGCATCGTGCTGGCGCCCGGTCTGATGCGATCCGCCAGCGTTCGCTTCACGCCGTCCCTGGCCGTTTGACCTTTGCTATCGATGCCCGCAGCGAGGGTCGGCTCAGAACGGATAGTGCTGGCCGGGATCCTCGATCGTCACCCAGCGCAGATCGGTGAATTCGGCGATCGAGGCCTTGCCGCCGAAGCGGCCGTAGCCCGAGCCCTTGACGCCGCCGAACGGCATCTGCGCCTCGTCACCAACCGTCGGGCCATTGATGTGACAGATGCCGGCCTCGATGCGCGCGGCGACCGCCATGGCTCGCTTGATGTCGCGGCTGAACACGGCCGACGACAGGCCGTATTCCGTATCGTTGGCGACACGCACGGCCTCGTCCTCGCCTTTCACCCGGATGACCGGTTTGACCGGCCCGAAGGATTCTTCGGCATAGACGCGCATGGCCGGCGTGACATGATCGAGCAGCGTTGCCTCGACAACGGTGCCAGTGCGCTTGCCGCCGGCGACAAGCCTGGCGCCCTTGGCGACAGCATCGGCCACGAGCTCCTCCATCTTGTCGGCCGCCTGGCTGCTGATCAGCGAGCCTAGCACCACATGGCCGCGCGGATCGCCCGCCGGCAGCTGCGAGGCGCGGGCCGCGAGCTTGGAAACGAATTCGTCGGCGACCTTCTCGTCGACGATCAGCCGCTCGGTCGACATGCAGATCTGGCCCTGATGCATGAAGGCGCCGAAGGTGGCGGCATTGACCGCCGCGTCGATGTCGGCATCGTCGAGCACCAGCAGCGGCGCCTTGCCGCCGAGTTCAAGCAGTGCCGGCTTCAGGTGCCGGCCGGCGAGCTCGGCGATGATGCGGCCGACCTTGGTCGAGCCGGTGAAGTTGACGCGCTTGACCGAGGGATGCGCGACCAGCGCCTCGACGATCGCAGCGGCATCCCTGGGGTCGTTGGTGACGACATTGATGACGCCCTTGGGCAGGCCGGCCTCGACCAGCACCTGGCCGATCAGCCGGTGCGTGCCCGGGCACATTTCCGAGGCCTTCAGCACCACGGTGTTGCCACAGGCGATCGGCATGGCGATGGCGCGGGTACCGAGAATGACCGGCGCATTCCACGGCGCGATGCCGAGACACACGCCGGCCGGCTGGCGGATCGCCATGGCCAGCGTCCCCGGCTTGTCGGAGGGGATGATCTCTCCCGAAATCTGCGTCGTCATCGCCGCCGCCTCGCGCAGCATGTTGGCCGCCAGCATCACGTTGAAGCCGGCCCAGGGACCGGTGGCCCCGGTCTCTTCCATCATCAGCCTGGTGAATTCGCCGACCTTGGAGGCCATCACATCTGCCGCCTTGGACAGCAGGGCGCGGCGTTCGCCAGGCCCGGTCTTCGACCAGGTCGTAAAGGCCGCGGCCGCGGCTTCCACAGCGGCATTGGCGTCGGCGACGCTCGCCGCCGCGGCGCGCGTTGCCAGTTTGCCGGTGAACGGGTCCATGCGCTCATAAGAGGCCGAGCCGGACGCATCCCTTTTGTCGCCGTCGATCAGAAGTCCGATATCCATGATTGTCTCCCTCGCTCCGGTGGAGCTTCGTGATTAGAAGCCGAGCACTTCGGCGTTGATAGATGCTTCGAGGCCGCCGTCGACCGGCACATTGGCGCCGTTGACCCAGCGCGCGCCGTCCGAACACAGGAACAGTACGACAGGCGCTATGTCGCCGGATGTGCCGGCCCGTCCGACCCTGGCAATGTCGCTGTCGACGCGGGCATCGCCAAGCACGGTGCGGAACTGCTTCAGGATCGGCGTCTCGACCGGTCCCGGGCTCACCGCATTGACGCGAATGCCACGGCGTTTGAACAGGTCCTGGTGCGCCGCGCGAAAGGTCCACAGCAACAGCAGTTCCTTCGAGACGGGATAGCCTTCCTCGTTCTTGACCGCGTGATTGGCGACCACCTCAGCGACATCGGGAAAACCCTCGATGCCGACCATCGAGGCCGCACGGTTAAGATTGGCGCGCCAGCCATAGCCGGCGATAGAGGCGACGTTGACGACGGCGCCGCCTTCACGAAGTTTTGGCGCCAATGCCTCCGAAAGTGCCCGCAGGCCGTAGAAATTGACGGCCAGCGTCGCTGCCGCGCCGGTGTTGCCGGAAAGGCCGGCGACATTGCAGAGCGCATCGATGCGCTGCGGCAGGCGTGCGACCAGTTCGTCGACGCCGGCCTTCGACGAGATATCGGCCTTGACGAAACTGCCCACCGCTGCCGCCGGCTCGCGCACATCGACGCCAATGACATCGGCGCCAAGCTGGCCGGCAAGTTCCGCCGTGCGCGCGCCAATGCCGGAAGCGACGCCGGTGATGAGGATCGTCTTGCCGAAAAGCATGGTCATGCTTTCTCCCGAGATGTCGTGGATTGTTGTGGCGAGGGTGTCGCGTCGCCGTCGACAGCGGTGGCCAGAAGCCTGACGCGGTAGCCGACCGGCAGCAGCCGCAAGCCAAAGCGCTCCTCGATCGTCCCCCACAGGCCGCGCGGCAGGAACAGCGAGAACAGCACCGCCGTGGCGCCGAGGCCGACCAGATACCAGACGCCGGTGCCGCCGAACCAGGTCTCGATGAGGAAGAACACCAGTGCACCGAGAATGGCGCCCTCGAACGTGCCGATGCCGCCGACCAGCACCATGAAGATCATGTAGGCGGTCCACTGAACGTTGAAGTAGGTCTTCGGCTGGAAGGTGATGGAGGTCGCCAGCCACAGCGCCCCGGCAATGCCGATGCCGAAGGCGGCAAGCACGAACAAAAGCCGCTTCGTGCCGGTGACGCGCACGCCGACCGAGGCGGCGGCATCCTCATTGTCGCGGATGGCGCGGATGGCGGCACCCGTGCTGCCGCGCAGCAGGCCGAACAGAATGGCAAGCAGCGCGGTCATCGACGCCAGCGCCAGCCAGTAGATAACAGTCCGTCGGGTGCCGGCATCGTAGACATTGAGCGAGATCAGCGACGTCCCGGTCTCGCCTTGCACCAGCCGGTCGAGATTGACCAGGAGATGCGTCAGCGCCGCGATCACCCACATGCCGATGGCGAACTCGCCGTTTCTCAGCCGCAGCATGAACAGCGACAGCGGCCAGGAGACCGCGCCGACAACGATCGCCGAGACGAAAAGCGCGGCAAAGGGGTTGAGGCCGACATCGGCCAACCGGATGGCGAAATAGGCGCCGAGCCCGAAGAACACTTGCTGGCCGACGGAGACCAGGCCGCCAAAGCCGGCAAGCGCGTTCCACATCGCCGCCAGGATCACATAGATGAACAATGCCGTCATGCGGTCGACCGCGCCGGCCGAGAGGACCTGTGGGGCGAAAGCAAGCAGCGCGATGATGACGGCGACCGCAATCGCCGCGATCCGCGACGCCGTCGTGCCGCGCTCGATGACCGGTGAGGAGGAGACGGCGCTCATGACGCGCTCCGGGAAGGCAGACGCAACAGGCCGCGCAGGCCGAGGCCGGAGGTCGAAAGCCGCACGAACAGCACGACCAGGAACACGGCATGGCCGCCGATCAGAAAGCCTTGCGGATGCACCTGCGCGCCGAGCGTCTGCGCCAGCGCCAGCACGATGCCGCCGATCAGCGTGCCCCACAGCGAACCGGCGCCGCCGATAACCGCCGCTTCGAAGGCGAACAGCAATTGCGGCGCGCCGGCATAGGGATCGAAGGTGGCGCGCATGCCCAGGAAAGCGCCGGCAAGGCCGACCGTCACCATGGCGATAGCGGCAGCGATAGCATTGGCGCGGCGCGCGTCGACGCCGACCAGGCCGGCTGTGTCGGGATCTTCCGAGGTGGCACGGATCGAGCGGCCAAGCCTTGTGCGGGTGAGGAACAGTTGCAGCCCGCCGAGCAGGATCACGGCGGTGGCGAACATGATCACGGCTAGCTTGCCGACATAGATGCTGCCCGGCCACTCCCAGGAATCATAGGACAGGCTGCCGATATAGGGCGCCAGCGAACGCGTGTCCGCGCCGAACTGCTCGAACAGCATGTTGTCGATGACGATGGCGAGGCCAAACGTGGTCAGGATCGGCAGCAGCGCACCGCCGCGCGCGCTGCGCTCGAGCAGGAAGCGCTGCAGCGCCCAGCCGATCGCCGCCATCAGCGGCAGCACGATGAGCAGGCCGATGAACGGCGAGATATGGAACCGTGAGGCCAGCCACCACAGGGCAAAGGCGGCGAACACGGCAAGGCTGCCATGCGCGAGGTTGATGATGCGCATCACCGAAAACATGAAGGACAGGCCGCAGGCGATCAGCGCGTAGTAGCCGCCGAGAAGAACGCCTTGGATGATCTGATTGCTCATGCCGGAACGCTCCCGGGGCTTTTCCGGTGCAGGCCGAAATAGGCCTTCGTCACATCGTCGCGCGACACTGCCTTGCTCGGCCCTTCGAGCGCGATGCGACCTTCCAGCATGCAGATCACCCTGTCGGAAACCGACAGCGCTCGGTTGAGATCCTGTTCGACCAGGATGATGGTCGTGCCGGAAGCGATCAACCCCTGCAGGGCCGCATAGACACGGTCGACGATCAGCGGCGACAGGCCGAGCGAAACCTCATCGAGCAAAAGCACGTCCGGGTTGCTCATCAGCGCGCGGCCGATCGCCGTCGCCTGCTGCTCGCCGCCCGAGAGATGGCCGGTCTTGGCGTGCCGGCGCGGCTTCAGGTTCGGAAACATCTCCAGTACCTTGTCGACGCTCCAGTCGCCCGTCCGGCCGGCTGTCCTGCCGAGCAGAAGGTTTTCCTCGACCGTCATCTGCACGAAGAGCTTTCGCCCCTCCGGCACCAGGGCGATGCCCATGCCGACGCGCCTGTGCGACGGCACGCTGGTGAGATCGGCTCCGTCCAGCAGCACGCGCCCGGCGGCCGGCTGATGCGCGCCGGCGATTGCCCTGAGCAGCGTTGTCTTGCCAGCGCCGTTGGCGCCGACCAGCGCCAAAGTCTCGCCGCGCTCGACAGTGAAGCTCACGCCGCGCACCGCCTGTAAGAGGCCATGCCGCACAACGAGATCCTCGACCGACAACAGGCTCATTTCGGGCCTCCGCCGAGATAGGCGCGCACGACCTCCGGATCGGCCATGACGGCCTGCGGATCGCCGTCGGCGATGATTTTCCCAGCGTCCATGCAGATCAGCCGCTCGGCGACCTGCAGCAGGATATGGACGATGTGCTCGATCCACACGATGCCGATCTTGCGCCGGCGCAATTCCTTGATCGTGTCGACAAGCTCGCCGGCCTCGCCGTCGGTCAGGCCGCCGCCGATCTCGTCGAGCAACAGCAGCGTCGGCCTTGCCGCAAGCGCGCGCGCCAGTTCCAGCCGCTTGCGGTCGAGCAGGCCGAGCGTTTCGGCGCGGCGGTTGGCGACACCGAGCATGCCGCACAGTTTCAGCGAGCCGAGCGCCTCTTCATAGGCTTCATCGCGGGCAAGGCCGGCGCCATGCGAGGCGGCGACGAAGACATTCTCGAATGTGGTCATGCCGCTGAATGGTTTGGGCACCTGGTGCGTGCGCACCAGCCCAAGCCGGCAGCGCTGCGTCGCCGGCAGCGCCGTCACGTCACCACCCTTGAAGCGGACCGTGCCTGAGCTCGGTGGAAAGGCACCCGCGAGCACGCTGAGCAGCGTCGTCTTGCCGGCGCCGTTCGGGCCGACAATGCCGACCGCTTCGTCGGCCGACATGGTGAAGTCGACCGCATCCAGCACCACAAGCGCGCCGAAGCGCTTGTGGATACCGGCAGCGGTGAGAACAGCCTGTTGTTGCGGATGGGTCACCAGGCGATCCTCGTCAGCGGTCCATCAGCCGTTGTAAGGCAGAAGCTTGGCTTCGACAGGCACCTTCGGGTCGGTGGCGTTCTCGGTCACGACATAGTCGAGCGGGAATTTGCTGCCTTCCTTGGCGGCCACCCATTGCGTGCCGATGATCGGACCGGGCGAGACATTGGCGACAGGGCCGCTGGTGAAATCGACCTTGCCGATCATGGTCTCGGTCTTCAGCGTGCTCAGCGCCTTGGCTACCGCCGCCTTGTCCTTGGCGTCGGAGCTCGCCTTCAGCGCTTCGAAGCCGGCGTCGAGCAGCGACATCGAGGCGCCGAGCTGCTGTGTCCACTGCTTGCCGCTTGCCGCCTCGTAGCCGTCGGCGAGCTCGGTGCCCGAAACGCCGGTGAGAGGCGATTTATAGGGGAACGCCTTGTGCCAGTAGGCGGCGCTCGAAATCTTCATGCCGAGATCGCCGAGCGCCTCGATGTCGGAGGGGAACAGGCCGGTCTTGGCGACCTGGGCGATCTTGATCTGCTTGATCAGCCCCTGCTGTGCCGCCTGGCGCCAGAAGGCGGCGAAGTCCGGCGGGATCGGGAAGGAGTTGAAGATCTCGACGCCTTCCTGCTTGAACAGCGCGATCTGGGAGGAATAGTCCGTGGTGCCGGTTTCATAGGCGCCGGGATCGACGATGGTGAAACCCTGCTTGGCCAAGAGCGGCGCCAGATTGGCGCGGATGGCGTTGCCGTCGGCGTCGTTGGGATACATGACGCCGACCTTCTTGTTGGTCTCGATCAGGTTCCATTGCGAGATATAGGCCTTGAAGAATTCGCCGACGCCGAAGCCGAAATGATAGGTCCACTTGAACGGCGAGGGCGCGCCGGGCTTGGCGCCGCGGCCGAAATACCAGGCTTCCCACGGCATGACGGTCGACAGGCAGGGCACCCCCGCGGCCTCGCAGGCGTCGGCCACCGGATTGATCACCTCCGGCGTCGACACCGCCAGCATCAGGTCGATGGCCTGATTGTTGATCAGGTCCTTGGCGAGCTGGCCCGCGCGGGAAGGATCGGACTGCGTGTCCTGGTCGAGGATTTCGACGCTATACTTCTTGCCGCCGATCTCGAGGCCGCCGGCGAGTGCCTTGCGGGCAAGGTCGAGCACATAGCCGTCGGTCTGGCCGAAGCCGGCCAGCGGCCCGGTGCGCGGGCTGACGAAGCCGACCTTGAGCGTGCCGGCTGCCTGGGCGAAGGCCTTGCTGCCGCCGAGCGCGAGTGCCGCGCCGCCGGCGATCGAGGTGGCGATGAACTGGCGCCGCGACACGCCACGAATACTGGATCTGCTACCGCTAACGTAGGTCATGCATTCCTCCCTCTGTAGTCCTCCATCGGCACAGTGCACCAGCGTTTTGGTTCGGTAAAATGATATTTTGCGGTATTTCATTAACCCTGGGGTTAGCGAATTTCTGAAGAGGATGCAGCCCGGCCCGAACGGTCCGACGCCTCACTTGCCCGGCCTTGCCGCCTCGCGAATGGTTTGCAGCAGGATTGTGAAGGCGGGCGAGGGCGCCGTATCCGTCCGCATCGTCAAGCCGACCGGCCCCTTGGTTTCCTCGGTGTCGACCGGCAGGGCGACGAAGGCGCCACTGGCGATTTCGTTGGCGACGACCCCTGCAGAGATGATCCACACCGCATTGCTCTGCCGCATGAAGGAGCGGCCGAAAGAGTCCGAGACGGTTTCGATCTCGGTCGCCGGCGCGGTCATGCCATTGGTGATGAACAGGCGATCGACGAAGGGGCGTATGACGGATTCCCGGGTCGGCATCAGCACCGGGAATTCGTCGAGCCGTGCGAAGATATCCGCTCCCGGTTCGAGCAGGGGGTGTCCGGCGCGCACAACGAACAGCACCTGTTCGGAATAGAGATGCTCGAAGAAGAAGCCGGTCATGTTTTCGGGCGCCGCCAGCCGCCCGACGACCAGATCGAGCGCGCCGGTACGCAATTGCTCGAGCAGCACGGCGTTCTCGCCGGTGACGATCTTGATAGCCGCCCCGGTATTTTCCCCGAGGAACAGGCTGATGGCCTGCGGCATGACTTTGGCCGACACGGTCGGCAGCGCACCGATGCGGATCGGATGGCGATTGATGGCGCCGTCCTGGCGAACGGAATCGACGCCGCGCTTGAACGCCGTAATCGCCGAGCCGGCATGGCCGAGGAAGATCTCGCCGAGCCTTGTGACGCGAATGCCGCGCCCGTCACGTTCGACGACGGCGACACCGAGCGCCTCCTCCAACTCACGCAACGTCTTGGTCACCGCAGGCGCACTGACATGCAGGAAGTCGGCGGCGCGGGCCACGCTGCCTTGCCGCGCGACTTCCAGGAATGCCTGCAGGTGACGGAAGCGGATGCGGCTTTCGGCCATGGATTTGATAACCCCTGAGTTAATGGAATGGCGAAAAATATCATTTTACCGAACCAAATGCCTTGTGCAATGTGGGGGAGGAGGATCGAAATCGTGCCATTCGTCACCATCGGCGGCATCACGCTGCATCATCGCCACGTCAAGGCGACCGGCAATGCGTGCGCGATCATATTCATCAATTCGCTGGGCACCGATTTCCGGATCTGGGACGATGTTGTCGCCGCACTTGATGGCGAAATGTCCTTGCTGGTCTATGACAAGCGCGGCCACGGGCTGTCCGACATCGGCGACATCAAGTCGATCGACGATCATGTCGACGATCTCTCGGGCCTCATCGATCATTTCGGGTGGAAGAAGGTGGTGCTGTGCGGCCTCTCGGTCGGCGGCATGATCGCACAAGCCCTCTATGCCAGGCGCCCCGGGATCGTCGAGGCCTTGATCCTGTGCGACACGGCCCACAAGATCGGCACGAATGAGAGCTGGAACACCCGCATCGCGGTCGTCGAGCGCAAAGGCATCCAGGCCATTGCCGATAGCGTGCTCAAACTGTGGTTCACTCCGGCCTTCCACACCGCGCGGGTGGCCGAGCTGGACGGCTACTGGAACATGATGACGCGGCAAGCACCCGCCGGCTACCTCGGAACCTGCGCCGCTATCCGCGACGCCGATTTCACCGACGCGGCGCGCCGCATCTCGGTGCCGACGCTCTGCGTCGTCGGTGAGCGGGATGGCTCGACGCCTCCTCCTCTCGTCCGCTCGCTGGCCGCCCTTATCCCCGGTTCGCGTTTCGAGATCATCCGCGACGCCGGACATATCCCTTGCGTCGAACAGCCTGAAGCGCTGGTCGCCCTGATCCGCGAATTTGTCGCGTCGCTTGCCTCTGGAGCACAAAACCATGGATGAAGTCCCCGGCAACGCAGCCAGGTATCGCACTGGTCTCGCGGTGCGCCGCGCGGTGCTCGGCGATCGGCATGTCGATCGGGCCGAGATCGCTGCCACCGATTTCGATCAGCCCTTCCAGGAACTGATCACCGAGGCCGCCTGGGGAACGGTGTGGGCACGGCCGGGCCTCAGCAAGCGCGAGCGCTCGATCGTCACGCTGGCGCTGCTGGCCGCACTCGGCCATGATGAGGAGGTCGCCCTGCATGTGCGCGCCACCGCCAACACCGGCGCGACGCGCGACGATATCTGCGAGGCGTTCCTGCATGTCGCCATCTATGCCGGCGTGCCGGCCGCCAACCGTGCCTTCAGAATAGCCAAGGACCTGTTTTCGGAAATGGACGGAGCCGACAATGCCCGCTGAGTCCGGCTCGAACCGGAGGCCCGAGACCGGCGCTTTCTTCCAGCGCGACCGGACATGGCATCCGCCGGCGCTGACGCCGGGCTACAAAAGTTCGGTGCTGCGCTCGCCGCAAAAGGCACTTCTGTCCTTCGACAACACGCTGTCGGAAATTGCCGGACCGGTTTTCGGCCATGCCATGCTGGGAGAACTCGACGCCGACCTGATCCACAATTTCGCCAGGCCCGGCGAGAGCGCCATCGGCGAGCGCATCATCGTCCATGGGCGGGTGCTCGATGAGCGCGGGGTTGGCGTTCCCGGCGTGCTCCTCGAATTCTGGCAGGCCAATGCCGGCGGCCGCTACCGTCACAAGAAGGATGGCTATCTGGCACCGCTCGATCCGAATTTCGGCGGCTGCGGCCGCACCATTACAGGTGAGGATGGCTTCTACGCCTTTCGCACCGTCAAGCCCGGGCCCTATCCCTGGCCGAACGGACCCAATGACTGGCGCCCGGCGCACATCCATTTCTCGGTTTTCGGCCATGGCTTTGCCCAGCGCCTGATCACGCAGATGTACTTCGAGGGCGACCCGCTGATCTGGAAATGCCCGATCGTGCGCGGTATCGCCGACAAGGCGGCCATCGAGGCGCTGACAGCCGTCCTCGACACGCAGGCGACCATTCCGATGGATGCGCTCGCCTACAGGTTCGACATCGTGCTGCGCGGCCGCCGTTCGTCACTGTTCGAAAACCGGCTGGAGGGCAATTGATGAGCCAGTCGCTCGACAGGCTCAAGGAGAGCCCTTCGCAGACAGCCGGGCCGTACGTCCATATCGGGCTGACGCCGAATTTCTGCGGCATCAGCGGCGTCTATGAGAGTGATCTTGGCTCGACCATGGTCAACGACAAAACCAGGGGCGAGCGCATCGCTCTCAATATCCGCGTGCTCGACGGCACCGGCACGCCGCTCAAGGATGCGCTGATCGAGATCTGGCAGGCGGACGCCGACGGGCTCTACAATTCGCCGGCCGAATTGCGCGGCGCGGCCGATCCGAACTTCTTCGGCTGGGGCCGCTGCCCGACCGACATGGACACGGGCGTCTGTGCCTTCGAGACGATCAAGCCCGGCCGCGTGCCGTTCCGGGATGGTCGCCTGATGGCGCCGCACATCACGCTGTGGATCGTCGCGCGCGGCATCAATCTCGGCCTGCACACACGACTCTATTTTTCCGACGAGGAAAAAGCCAATGGCGAGGATCCGATCCTGGCGCGCATCGAGCATCGCGTTCGCGTGCCGACGCTGATCGCCGAGCGCCACGGCGACACCTATGTCTTCGACGTCCATCTCCAGGGGGAGAAGGAAACGGTCTTCTTCGACAGCTGATGGTCAGGAAGAACAGGACATGACCGTATCGCCCTTCGACCATCCTCTGCTTTCCGCTCTTCTCGGCGACGAGGAAGCGTCGAGGCTCTTTTCCGTCGAGGCGGAGATCGCGGCGGCGCTGGCGTTCGAGCGCGCACTGGCGGAAGCCGAGGCCGAGAGCGGGATCATCGCCGGAGACGCGGCAACGGCGATCGCGGCGGTGCTCGGCTCGTTCCGGCCGGACACCGCCTTGCTGCGGACCGCCGTCGCCAGGGACGGCGTCATGGTGCCGGAACTGGTGCGCCAGATCAGGGCGGCGGTCGGCGAACCACATGGCGGCTTCGTTCATCTCGGTGCGACCAGCCAGGACGTGATCGATACGAGCCTGGTGCTGCGGCTGAAATCGATCCTCGAGCATCTCGGCCTGTTGCTGACCGAGACGATTTTGCGCCTTGCCTCGCTGGAGGAGCGCTTCGGGAGCAGGGCTCTGACCGGGATGACCCGGATGCAGCCAGCGATCCCGATCAGAGTGGCCGATCGCGTGACCGCCTGGCGAGCACCGCTGAAGCGGCATCAGGAGAGATTGTCGGAACAGGCGAGGCGCCTGCTGGTGGTTCAGTTCGGGGGCGCTGCCGGCACGCTGGAAAAGCTTGGCGACAAGGGGCCGGCGGTGCGCGCCGCGCTTGCCGCAAAACTCGGCCTTGCCGACGCACCGCAATGGCACAGCCAACGCGATGCGCTCGCCGATTTCGCGGGCTGGCTGTCGCTGCTGACCGGCAGCCTCGGCAAGTTCGGCCAGGACATTGCGCTGATGGCGCAGGGTGGCGCCGACATCGCGCTTTCCGGCGGTGGCGGCTCGTCGGCCATGCCGCACAAGCAGAACCCGGTGAAGGCCGAGGCGCTGGTGGCGCTGGCCCGCTTCAACGCCACGCAGCTTTCCGGCATGCATCAGGCGCTGCTGCATGAGCAGGAGCGTTCGGGCGCGGCCTGGACGCTGGAATGGCTGCTGCTGCCGCAGATTGTCGTTGCCACCGCCGCATCCCTGCGCCTTGCCGCCGAACTGGCCGCGCAGGTCGAAAGCCTCGGTCACTGATGCGCACGCAGGTCGCCATTATCGGCTCCGGACCCTCCGGCCTGCTGCATGGGCAGCTTCTGGCCGGCATCGGCGTCGAGACGGTCATTCTCGAACGCTCGAGCCGCGAGCATGTGCTTGGCCGCGTGCGGGCAGGGGTGCTCGAACAGGGCACGGTCGAATTGCTGGAAGATGCTGGTGTTGCCGCAAGGCTGCATGCCGAAGGCCTGCCGCATTCCGGCATTTCACTGGCTTTCGACGGACGCCTGCACCGCATCGATCTCGCCGCGCTCACCGGCGGCAAGCATGTCACCGTCTATGGCCAGACCGAAGTGACGCATGATCTGATGGACAAGCGCGAGGCGGCTAGCCTCGTCACGGTCTATGAGGCCGCAAATGTCGCGCTGCATGATTTCGATGGCGTCGCACCGTTCGTCACCTACGACAAGGACGGCATCAGCCATCGCGTCGATTGCGACTTCATCGCCGGCTGCGACGGCTATCACGGCGTCAGCCGCAGATCGGTGCCGAGTGCTGCGCTGAAAACCTTCGAGCGGCAGTATCCGTTCGGTTGGCTCGGCGTGCTGGCCGAAGTGCCGCCGGCCGATCACGAACTGGTCTACGCCAATCACGAGCGAGGCTTCGCGCTTTGCTCGATGCGTTCGACGCACCGCAGCCGCTACTATGTGCAGTGCCCGCAGGACGATCGCGTCGAGGCATGGTCCGATGACCGCTTCTGGGACGAGTTGCGCCGCCGCTTGCCGGAACAGACCGCGGCCAGTGTCACCACCGGGCCGTCCTTCGAAAAGTCGATCGCGCCGCTGCGCTCCTTCGTTGCCGAGCCGATGCGCTTCGGTCGACTGTTCCTGGTCGGCGACGCCGCCCACATCGTGCCGCCCACCGGCGCCAAGGGCCTCAACCTCGCCGCCAGCGACGTGCGCTATCTCTTCGCCGGCTTGCGCGAGTTCTACCTGGAGAAGTCGCAAGCTGGCATCGAGGCCTATTCGCAAAAGGCGCTGGCGCGCGTGTGGAAGGCGGTGCGCTTTTCCTGGTGGATGACCACCATGCTGCATCGCTTTCCCGACACGGGCGACTTCGGCCAGCGCATCCAGGAGGCCGAACTCGACTATCTCGTGCACTCGCAGGCGGCGTCGACCGCACTCGCCGAGAATTATGTCGGACTGCCGTACTGAAGCAGCTATCCCTTGATGGCCGAGCCGACGATGGAATCGACGAAGAAGCGTTGCAGCAGGACGAAGAGGATGAGCGGCGGCAGCACGGCCAGTGTCGCGCCGGCCATCACCAGGCCGGTGTTCACCGCGCCCCTGTTGTAGCTGAGCAGGCGGCTGAGGCTGATCACGATCGGATAGGCGTCGGCATTGCCCTGCAGGACCGTCAGCGGCCAGAGATAGCTGTTCCAGTGATAGACGAAGGCGAACAGCGCCAGCGCGGCGATGGCCGGCGCAACGCTGGGCGCCACGATCTTGAACAGGATCAGCAGTTCCGAAGCGCCGTCCATGCGCGCGGCGTCGATCAGATCGTCGGGCACGCCTGAAATGAACTGGCGCATCAGGAAGATGCCGAAGGCATTGGCGAGGTTGGGCACGATGATGCCGGCGAGGCTGGCGTTGAGGCCGATCGAGCCCACCAGGCGGTAGAGCGGGATCAGCGTCACGATCGGCGGCAGGAACATGGTGGCGATCAGCACCGAAAACAGCAGCGATTTGGCGGGGAAATGGTATTTGGCGAAAGCATAGCCGGCCATCATGCTCGTGATCAGGATGCCGGCGGTGGTGATCGAGGCGATGACCAGGGAATTCCACATCGAGCGGCCGACATTGACCACGCCGGAAACTTTTTCATAGGCGTCGAGGCTCGGCGTATGCGGTATCCACACCGGCGGCACCTGCATGCTTTCGGCCGGCGTTTTCAGGCTCGACAGCACCATCCACACCAGCGGGAAGGCCGAGGCCACGGCGACCAGCAGCATCAGCGTCGCCAGCAGCGCCTTGCGGCCCGACGGGCGCTTGCGCGACAGCCGGCTGGACGATCCCCCGCTCATTCCTGATCCTTCCGGTTGGCGAGAGCAAACAGCGCGCAGACCACGACGATCAGCGACAGCATCAGCATGACAGCCATGGCCGAACCCAGCCCGCCCTGCGCGCGTTCGATGCCGACGCGCCGAATGTGGTAGGTGAGCACGTTGGTCGCGCCAACCGGCCCGCCTTGCGTGATCAGCGCCACCGGCTCGAACACCTGCACGGCGTTGATGATGGCGATGACGGCACTGAACAAAAGCGTGCGCCGCATCAGCGGCAGCGTGATGAAGCGGAACTGTTCGAATCGGTTGGCGCCGTCGAGCTTCGCTGCCTCGTAAAGGCTGCCGGGGATCTGCGTCAGCCCGGCGATCGCCAGCACGGTGAAATAGCCGACCTGCTGCCAGACATTGAGGAAGACGATCGAGACCAACGCCGAGCGCGGCGACGACAAAAAGGGCTGCGGGCCGATGCCGACCAGGCCGAGCATCTGGTTGAGTGGCCCTTCGCTGGGCGAATAGAGTTTCGACCAGACCAGCGCCACCGCGATCATCGGCACCATGTAGGTGGAAAACAGCACCGTTCGCAGCGCCGTACCGCCGGCCACGTCATGCTGGTAGACCATCAGGCCGAAGGCCACCGACAGCGGCAGGATGAGGATGACGGAGAGCGCGGTGTAGATGGCGGTGTTGGTGAGCGCGCCCTTGAAATCACGCCCGACCGAGGAGGCGCCAAAGATCTCGCGGAAATTGTCGAGCCCGATGAAGCTGGCGCTGGAAAACGGCGTCTGCGTCGACCAGTCCTGGAAGGACAGCCAGACGGTGAGCAGCATCGGCAAAAGGATGAAGATGCCGATCAGCGTCACGGCGGGCGCAAGCATGATGCCCGCCGAGGCACGGTACCTCTGGATCATTATTTGGCGGCGCGCTCCAGGATCGATGTGGCGTCGGCCTGCGCCGTCGCCTGCGCATCCTTGGCCGAGACCTGGCCATACTGCAACGCCTCGATCGTCTGCTGCAGCGATTCCGAGAATTCCTGCCCGCCCGGCACCACCGGGAACGGCTTGGCATCCGTGAGCACGCTGACGTAGCCGGAGAGGAATTCCGAGCCAAGCTTGTCCTTGTGCGCCTCGATATCGGACAGGCGCGAGGGCAGGATGCCCATCGACATCAAGATGTCGGACATCGCCGAGGCGCCGTTCTTGCCGGACTTTGGATTGTTCAGCCAGGCGAGGAAGTCCCACGCCGCCTTCTGCTCGGCAGCACCGGCATTGGCGTTGACCACCGTCATCCAGGAATAGGAGATCGAATGCGGCTTGTCGCCGCTCGGGCCGACGGGGATGGGGGCCGTGGCGATGTCGGCGAACTTGTCGCCCATGCCGGTCTTCAGCGCGCTTTCCCACCAATTGGCCATGATGATCATGCCGGTCTTGCCGGAGACGAAATTATCCAGGAACGGGCCGGTGGTGTTGGCATCCGCTGTCGCCATGGCCGGCACGCTGGCACCCGACTTGATCAGGTCCTCATAGAGCTGGAAGGTCTGCGTGGCCTGCGGGCTGTCCAGCGCGGGCTTGCCGTCCTTGACGAGATCGCCGCCATTGGACACCAGCAGCGAGGCGAAGGGGTGGACGACACCGGCCGCCCAACTGTTGATCATGCCGAAGCCCTGCTGGCCGGCCTCCTTGTTGGTCAGCTTCTTGGCCGCGTCCTTGAACTCGTCCCAGGTCTTGGGCGGCGCGGCGATGCCGGCCTGCTTGAACAGCGCCTTGTTGTAGTTCAGCGCATAGACGTCGATCTCGTTGGGAATGCCGTAGAGCGTGCCGCCGACAGAGGCGGCGCTGGTGACGCCCGCAGGCCATGAGGCCTTGACCTCGCTGGCCACCGCTTCGGGAGCGGGCGCGACCAGCTTGTCGCGGGCGAGTTCCGGCAGCCACAGATCGTAGATGCCGCCGATCGTCGGCCCGTCCGCGCCGCCGCCTTGCGAGCGCAGCGTGGTCAGGAGATCGCCGAAGGGAACGGCGCGCACGGTGACGCTGACGTCCGGATTGGTCTTGGCATAGTCCTTCGCCGCCGCTTCCAGCAGCGCGACCGTCTCCGGCGACCAGTGCGTCAGATAGGAGATGTTGACCGATTGCGCCCAGCCCGTGGCGGGCAGGATGGCCAGCCCCGCGGCCAGCGCCAGTTTCGAAGTCCAGGCAAACGACATTCCTCATCCTCCCCTCGGTCCATCGATCACGATGACGTTATGACAAGTTCAGGCAACGGCGCAAGGGCCTGTCGGCGAAAAAGCTTGGTGTTGACCGGTTTCAGATTTCTTCGCGTTACCGAATCTCACGATTTTATCTTTTAAAAACAACATATTGTCTGCGTCGAGCCGCCAGATATTCCTTGACAGCGCCATCCCGAAGGTCGGCCAGACCTCTTGCGAATGATGCTATGTCGTTATAATGACTTGGCCGAGCGAATGACTCTCTCGCGGCATCGAAATGTCGCGAGACGCCAAGGACAGAAACAATGGGAGACTGGCAATGAGCATGCTTTCACTTCACCGGCGCGCCGCCCTTGGCCTGATTGGTGGCCTTGCCGCCGCCTGCGCCGGCGTCTTCACGACCCTCCCGGCAAAGGCCGACGGGACGGTGACGCTATGGAGCTGGCGCACCGAGGACGAGGCCGCGATGCGCCGCATCTTCGATGCCTTCGAGGCCAAGAACCCCGGCATCAAGGTCAACATCCAGTTCACGCCTGACGCCGACTACCAGAACCGGCTGAGCACCGCGCTGCGCGGCGGCCGCGGGCCTGATATCGCCCAGCTTAAGGCCTATGGCGAATTGCAGCCCTTCGTCGACGCCGGCTATCTCGACGTGCTCGACGACAGCGTGCCGGAGCTGAAGAACATGGCGGATGCCGCGCTTGGCGGCGCGCGCGGCCGCACCGACGGCAAGCTCTATGGCGTGCCCTATTCGGTGCCGATGATGGGCGTCTTCTACAATCAGGATATTTTCGCCGCCCAGGGCATCGAAATCCCCAAGACCTACAAGGATTTCGTCGCCGCCTGCGAGAAGTTGAAGGCGGCCGGCATCACCCCGATCGCCACCGGCGGCGCCAATGGCTCGGCCTGGGAGCTGGAGATCGGCGTCGGTGTCATCGGCCCGACCGTCTATGGTCCTGACTTCTACGACGAGATGATGACCGGCAAGGCGACCTTCGAGGATCCGCGCTATGTCGCGGCACTGAAGCGCTTCGCCGATTTGAAACCCTATTTCCCCGACGGCTTCGCCGGCATCGACTACACCACCGCCACGCAGCAATTCATCGGCGGCAAGGCGGCGATGTTCCTCGGCGGCTCTTTCGAGAACGGCAGCTTTAAGGCGCAGAACCCCAAGCTGAAATTCTCGATCTTTCCGTTCCCGGCCGACGATGCCGGAGCAAAGCTCTACACCTCGGCTTTTTCAGACGGCTCCTACGGGCTCGTCTCCGAAAGTGTGAACAAGGAAGCCGCGACCAAGGTGCTGGGCTTCATGGCCTCGGCCGAATTCGCGCAGATGTTCGCTGACGAACTTGGCTGGCCGCCGGCCCGCGCCGATGTCACGGTCAAGGATCCGGTGCTGGCTCAGATGATGGCGATGTCGAAGAATTCGACGCCCTATCTGACGCTGGTCGGCTTCCGCTGGCAGTCGCCGACGGCATCCTCCGTGCTGCAGTCGGAGATCATCGACATGGTCGAAGGCAACATCGCGCCGGAGAAGCTGGCGGCAGACATGCAGGCCGCCGTCGCCACCTGGTTCAAGCCGAAACAGTAAGGAGCCAGGCCGGCCGCATCGCGGCCGGCCTCTCACCGGGCACAAACAGCGCATGAGCAACCTTCGCCGCACAAGCAGCCTGAAGCGCACGCAGCAGCGCATGGCCGTGCTGTTCATCCTGCCGGCGCTGGCGGTCTACGCCCTGTTCGTTCTCTATCCCCTGGCGATGTCGTTGTGGGGCAGCTTCTTCGTCTGGAAGGGGCTGCGCATGGTCGAATTCGCCGGCCTGTCGAATTTTTCGCGGCTGTTTGTTTTCCCGAGCGGCGCGCGGCTCTACGGCGCGCTGTGGCACAACACCGCCTGGTTCTTCGGCATCATGGTCTTCCAGAACGGCATCGGGCTTTTGTTCGCCTGGCTGCTGTTCCTGCGCGACCGGGGGGCCGCCTTCTTCCAGTCGGTGTTTTTCTTCCCGGCGGTGCTGAGCCCGGTCATCGTCGGCGCGCTGTGGCGGCTGCTTTTGGCGCCGGGCGGCGTCGTCGAATGGGCGTTCAACGGGCTCGGCCTGCACCAGGGCAGTCTCACCGTACTCGGCAACAGCCATACCGCACTTGGCATGCTGATCGCCGTCGATGCCTGGAACTGGATGGGCCTGCCGGTGCTGATCTACACTGCGGGTCTCAGGCAAATATCCGGCCAGATCTTCGAGGCGGCGAAACTCGACGGCGCCGGCAATGCGCGCATGCTGTTCTCGATCGCGTTGCCCCTTCTGATGCCGGCGCTGGGCACGCTGACGACTTTGTCCTTCATCAACACCTTCAACCAGTTCGACATCGTCTATGTGATGCAGGGCGTGCAGGGCAATCCGAGCTATTCGACCGACACGCTGGTGACCTATTTCTACCGGCTGGCCTTCGGCGCGGAAGGCGCTGTCGGCATCACCGATATCGGGCTGGCGCTGGCGCTCGGCACCATGCTGTTCCTGATCCTCAGCACCGGCACGCTGCTGATGCTGCGCTTCTTTGACCGCCACACGGTGCAGTTATGAGCGCACTGGCGATTTCAGGCGGGCCTGTGATCTCGCGGCAGCTGGCGCGGCTGCCGGGCTGGACGGTGCTCGCCGTGTGGACGGCCGCCGTGCTTTTGCCGCTCTATATCCTCGTTGTCTCCTGCTTCAAGACCACGGCGGAGATCTACGACAACCGGCTTGGCCTGCCGCAGAGCTGGGCTCTCGACAATTTCGTCAACGCCTGGACGCGCGCCGATCTTGGCCACAATTTCATCAACAGCCTGATCGTAACCGGCGGCGCGGTCATCCTCACCATCGTCGTCTCGGCGATGGCTGCCTATCCGCTCAGCCGCTACCGGCTCGGCTGGAATGCTGTCATGCTCGGCCTGTTCCTGTCCGGTATCATGCTGCCGATCCGGCTGGCCTCGGTCGAACTGTTCACGCTGATGCGCAATTTCGGGCTTTTGGATTCACTGACCGGACTGATCCTGGTCTATTCGGCGATCCGCATTCCCTTTGCCGTCTTCATCTTCGCCAATTTCATGCGCGTCCTGCCCTCCGAACTCGACGAGGCGGCGCGTATGGACGGCGCCGGCGAGGTCCGCATCCTGTTCCAGATCATCCTGCCGATGGTGAAGCCGGCGGTGTCGATCGTCGCCATCTTCACGGCAATCGCCGTGTGGAACGATTTCTTCTTCCCGCTGATCTTCATCTTCGACGACCGCTACAAGACCGTGCCGCTGGCAATCAGCGTCTTCGTCGGCCAGTTCCGTACCGATTGGGGCCTGGTGTTCGCCTCGCTGGCGATCTCCATGGCGCCCATCCTGATCATGTATTGTCTGCTGGCGCGCCAGATTCGCGAAGGCGTCGGCGCCGGGGGAGGCATGAAATGATCGAGGACAGGATCTACGCCGCGCGCTCCATCCTGGTGGTCGGCGCACACGCCTTCGATGCCGAGGTGATCGCCGGGCCGCTGGCCGCCGCCGCCGTCAAGCGCGGGGCCACGGTGACCTTCCTGCACCTGACCATGGGCGAACAGGGCCACCCCTGCCTGATCCCCCAGCACTATTGCGTGCAAAAGGAGGAGGAAGCGGGCAGGGCGGCCGCGCGGCTCGGCGTCACCTCGCGCAGCCTTGGCCTGCGCGATGCCTTCCTGCCTTCCAACGATGAGACGGCGCTCGAAGTCTGCGACGTCATTCGCGAGCTGAAGCCCGAGATCGTCATCACCCATTGGCACGGCAGCTGGCACAAGGATCATCGTGCCGCCGCGCATCTCACACAAACCGGCATCTTCTTCGCCGCCCTGCCGACCATTGCCAGCGACCATGCCGCACACACGCCCCAACTGCTTTTGTTCGGCGAGAACTGGGAGGACGATGAAGGCTTCCGCCCGGAACATCTTGTCGATGTCAGCGACGGTTTCGAGGCCTGGAGCGAGGCGGTCAAGGAATACGAGCTGGCTCGAGGCCTGAGCAGCTTTCCCTATGTCGACTATTACAGCGCGCTCTACCGGCTGCGCGGCTGCCTGCGCGGCACGCGCCACGCCCAGGCTTTCGCTGCCGCCTCGCATTCCTGGAATGCCGGCAGCGGCCTGTTTTCGCCACCCTTCGGCAAAGGGTCAGCCCGATGACGCGCGTTCTGGCCATCGATCTCGGCGGCACCAATCTGCGCGCCGCCATCTCGACCGGCGACATCGGCGCGTTGAAGGTGCTGAGCCGCGAGCCGGCACCGGCAAGCCTCGACGCTTTTGTCGCCCGCATCAACGCACTGTGCGCGGAAGCCGGCTCGGTCGAGGCGCTTGGCATCGCCGTGCCGGGGCTGGTCGAGGGCTCGGTCTGCCGCTGGATTCCGAACCTGCCATTTCTCGATGGCGTCGATCTCCAGGCGCTGTTTCCGGACCTGCGCATCGCGCTTGGCAATGACGCGCAGATCGCGTTGCTGGCTGAAGCTGTTGAAGGCAGCGCCAAGGGCATGTCGGACGCCATCCTGCTGGCGATCGGCACCGGCATCGGCTCGGCGGTGCTGGCCAATGGCGGCATCGTTGCCGGTGCGCATGGCGGCGCCTGCTCGTTCGGCTGGGCCTGCGCCGACATCAAGGACCATGGTGGGGAGCGCAGCGGCTGGCTGGAACGCGTCGCTTCCGGCCGGGCGCTCGATGCGCTTGCCGGCCAGATCGGGCTTGCCGACAGCCGGCAGCTTATCGCCGCTGCCCGCGCCGGTGAACTGGCCGCGCAGACCTTGCTTGAAGTGCCGGCGCGTCAGCTCGGCACGGCGCTTGCCGGCACGGTGGCGCTGCTCGACCCGCAGGCGGTGCTGATTTCGGGCGGGCTGGCCGAGGCGCTGGACGTGATGCGGCCGCCGATGCTGGCGGCACTGCGCCGTCAGTTGCCTGGGCATTTGCGTGGCATCGAGATCCAGCCCGGCCAGTTCGGTCCGGGGGCGGGACTAGTCGGCGCGGCGCTGGCCGGCCGCGTGGGGGGAGGGTGGAGGCAGGTGCGATGAGCGAAGCGAGCTTTCAGCAGCCGGACCGCAGGAGGCCGGAGCCGCTCTGGTATCAGGTCGAGGAAGCGATCCGCGCCATCGTCAAGAGCGGCGAATGGGCGACGGGCGACCAGATCCCGGCCGAGGACAGGCTGTGCGCTTTGTTCGGGGTGAGCCGCATCACCTTGCGCCATGCTCTGCGTAATCTCGAGGAGGCCGGGCTGCTGCGGCGCGAACATGGCCGTGGCACCTTCGTGCGCTCGACCACGCTGGTCGCCGGCACCCGTGAACTGACCAGCTTCACCCAGGAGATGGGCAATATGGGCGTGGTCGCCGGCTCACGCCTGCTCGACTGCAGCCTGACCACGGCCAATGCCGCCGCCGCCGGCGCGCTGGAGATCGAGGAAGGCGATCCGGTGGTGCGCATCCGGCGGCTGAGGCTCGGCAACAACGAACCGATCGGCATCCAGACGGCACAGCTGTCGGCCGTGCGCGTGCCGGGCTTCCTCGACGCCGGCCTGCTGCAGGGTTCGCTCTACGAGGCGCTGGAGCGCCACTACGGCATCGTGCCGGTGGCCGCGCGCGAGAATTACCGCGTCGGCGCGGTCGGCGCGGCGGACGCCGAACTGCTCGACCTGCCCGTGGGCAGCCCTGCCTTCGTCGTCGAGCGCATCACCACCGACGAGCGCGGTCCGTTCGAATTCACCGTCTCGATCATGCGGGGCGACCGCTACGAAATCCGTTCGACGCTGCGCGCCGGGCGCGTCCCGTCAGCCCCCAGAAGCTGATCCTTTCCAAGCCGACACATAACAGGAGTACCCAAGTGTCCGATCTCTACATCCACCGTCTCTCCGCCCTCATCGACCAGGCGGCGAAAGCCAATGAAGAGGCCTTCGGCCAGGCCGCCAGCCGCTTTGCCGACTCGCTCGAAGGCGGCGGGCTGGTCCATCTCTACGGGTCGGGCCATTCGGTGCTGCCGGTGCAGGAAGTGTTCCCGCGCTATGGCAGCTATGTCGGTTTCAACCCGCTGACCGACCCGCGCGTCATGTGGCACAACGTGCTCGGCGCCGGCGGCGTGCGCGAACTCTTGTGGCTGGAGCGGACGGAAAAATACGCCGAGAAATTCCTCGACCACCAGCCGCTCAACAAGGGCGACTCGATCATCATCTTCGGTCACAGCGGCCGCAATTCCTCCGGCATCGACACCGCGCTCTATGCCAAGAAACGCGGCATCTTCGTCGTCGCGGTGACCAGCAAGAACAATTTGGACAAACCCGCGACGCACTCTTCCGGCAAGCGGCTGGCCGATGCCGCGGACCTCGTCATCGACACCTGCTCGCCGATCGAGGACGCGATTGTCCCTGTCGAAGGCTGGAGCCGGCCGGTCTCCGGCTCGTCGACCGTGCTCGCCATGATCCTGGCGCATGAACTGATCGCCCGCACCGCCGAGCAGCTCGCCAAGCGCGGCATCGAGCTGCCGGTCTTCGCCTCGCCGACCATCGCCGGTGTGACCCTGCACGACACCGACGTCATCTACGGCGTCTACCGCGAACGCATGCTGGAAGCGCAGAAGAAACACCTGCCGACCTTCCAGGCGACGATGCGCGGCGAGTGATATGCGGAATTGGGAGGTGCCATGTGCGCCTCCCAATTTCCGGCCTCAATTCAGCCGGTGGCGCTGGCGTAGATGTCGAGAACTTCCGTGACGCCGGCGATCAGCAACTCCCCGGCTTTTGGTGCCACGGACCCGTTCGCCACCGCGCCGTCGAGGCGGCCGAGATACTGGCTGATCAGGGGTAGGGGGATGTCGCGGTCACACAGCGCATGCATCAGCGCCTCCGTTGCCTGCCGCGCCGCCGGCGCCGGCCAGTAATAGCGGATGCGGTCGCTGTAGGAGAAATGGCGTTCGATCCGCTGTTCGGCTTCGGAGCCGTGATAGTAGTTCTTCCAATTGCCCGGCGCCGCCAGCATGACGCGCTCCATCACCGCCGGCAGGCTTTCGCGCGCCGGGTCGGGAGCCAGAATGTCGGCGATGTGGCTCAGCCCATAGAGTGCTTCGCGTAGCGCGAAAGTCAGCCACGGCCCGACCTTGAGGATGGCGAAGCCGTCGTCGACCAGCGCGGTCAGGGCCGAGACCGGCTGGTAGTCGGTCGAATGCGCCTCGAATACGAATTGCGGCAGGTCCCGCAACGTTCCGGCCAATGCGCGGGCTTGCTCAGGCCGGTAGGCGATCACCTCGGCATTGCCGAATTCGACGCCCGGCTGCACGACGACGCCGAGCGCCCGTGAAAAGGCCTGGTCGAGGCCTCGCCGGCTGAAAGCATCGCGATGGATACGCACGGTTTCGCGCGCGGCCTCCGGGGTCGTCACCGCCAGATGGTCCATCGCTTCCAAAGCGCCGCCCGGAACCGGCACTTCCGTACCGATGACATAGACCGGTTTGGTGCCGCCGACTCGTTCGGCGGCAGCCTCCGCCACCGCGGCCAGTTCGGCGGCGCGCGCGGCGATTGTCGCATCGGGCGGTGCGGCACCTTCGCCGGCGCAGCCCATGCTGGCATCGAGATGGATCTTGGTGAAACCGGCTTCGGCATAGGCATCGACCATGCGCGAAGCCTTGGTCATGGCCTCCGGCGCCGGCAAGTGCTTCCACGGATTGGGGCCGAGATGGTCGCCGCCAAGCACCAGCCTGTCGAGGGAAAAGCCGACCTTGCCGGCGATCGTCTCGACGAAGCGGCGGAAATCCGTAGGCGTCATGCCGGTATAGCCGCCTTCATGGTTCACCTGGTTGCAGGTGGCTTCGATCAGCACGTCGGCGCCGCGCGTCTTGCCATGACGCAGCGCCGCCTCGATGACCAGCGGATGGGCCGAGCAGATCGACGCGATGCCGCTGCGTTCGCCTGCCGCCCGGCGCGTCGCGATGGCGGCAAGCCTGTCCGTCGCCTTGCTCATGCCGGTGCTCCGGTCTTGGCGGCCGCGAGGAAGGCCTCGACCGTGGCAAGCGAGGCGATGCCCTCCATCGGCCCCTTCTTGGTCACCGCCAGTGCGCCGCAGCCATTGGCGATGCGCAGCGCCCTCTCAGGTGCTTCTCCGCGCAGCCAGAAGGAGACGAAGGCCGCCGCAAAACAGTCGCCGGCGCCGGTCGGATCGATTTCCTCGACGACGAAGCCGGGCGACGTAATGCGTCCGGTCCGGTCGTAATGAACGGCGCCTTGCGCGCCTTTCTTGACGACCACCGTGGAAATGCCGCGATCCAGCATTTCACGCACCGCGGTCTCTTCGTCGGTCGCCCTGGCGAAGATGAACAGTTCCGGTCCGCTCGGCAGGAAGACATCGGTCCTCGACAGCACGAAGTGCAGTGCGTCGCGCAGCCCCGGCAGATCGAGCATCTCCTTGCGGATGTTGGGGTCGAAGGACACCGTGCCGCCGCGCGCCTTGACCGTTTCGATCCCTTCGCGAGCCACCTCGATCACCTCGGGTGAGAATAGGGAGGTGCCCATCACGTGAAAATGATCGGCGCCGGCGAGCAGCGCGCGTGCCTCGACGCCGATCTCGATCAGGCCTGCGGCGCTCTGCTTGATGTTGTAGACGAAATGCCGGCTGCCATCCGTCTCATAGGTGACGAAGGCCGTGCCCGTGGCGGCGCCCCTGTGGACCTTGATGGCCGAGATGTCGGCGCCGTCGGCGCGCAGGCGCTCGATGTTCAAATGGCCGAAATCGTCGTCGCCGACCGCCGCGATCAGGCCCGCCGGCTGGCCGAGCCGTGCCGCCTGGTCGATGAAGATCGCCGGCGCGCCGGAGGGAAACGGGCCGACCAGCGGGCCGGGGGCGAGGAAACTCTGGCCGATCCGCTCGGCCATGATCTCGACCAGGATCTCGCCGGCGCAAACCAGTTTCTTCATGTCCTCACCAATGCCGGATGCGCGGCGCCCGATTGCCTGGCGCCTTTCTAAATCTCCGTGTTTAAAGCCTAAGTCGCGGCTTTTGGAGCGTCAATAAATAATTTGACGCGCGCAACTCTTTTGCGTTGTACTGGAAACGCGAAAATTTGACTGAACAAATTCGGTCAAGCAATGCTGCCTCACGGCGATGGCCGCAAGACTGATTCTGGCCCGACCGGGAAGGTTGGCGGGCGCGGGCAAGGGCAAGGGGGCTGGACATATCGATGGCGGAGAAGACCCACCGCACGATGGACGATTTCGCCAGGGCGTCCGGCGTGTCGCGGCCGACGCTGTCGAAATATTTCGACGATCCGGCCAGTGTGAAGCCGGCGACGCGGGCGCGCATCGAGGCGGCGCTGCGATCCTCGGACTATCAGCCGAACGTTTTCGCGCGCAATCTCAACCGCAAGCGCACCCGCAATGTCGGCATTGTCGTGCCGACGATCACCGATCCGTTCTATGCCGAAATGGTCAGCCGCATCGAATTGCGCTGCCGCGACGAAGGTTTCTGGCCGATCGTCATCTCCTCGCATGGGTCGCCGAAGCTGGAGGCGGAATCGGTCAAGACGCTGATGTCGCTGAAGGTCGCGGGCGCCATCATCGCTCCGCTGGGGTTGGTTTCCGAACCCGGCGTCTTCGAGCGGATGAGCGAGGACATTCCGATCGTCTATTTCGACACCTACATCGAGGGCGACACACCTTTCGTCGGCAACGACAACCACCAGAGCACGTCAACCATCGTCGACTATCTCTGCCGGTCCGGCGAACCGCCGGTCTATGTCGACATCCCGCACGTCAACCACAATTCGGGCGAGCGCCTGCAGAGCTATATCGACACGATGCGGGCTACCGGTCTGGAACCCGTCGTGCTCAAGGCGGCGGGCGACTACAGCTGGGATTTCGAGCGCATCGGTCATGAATGGATGGACAGGACGCTCGAGACAGGCGGCCTGCCGGCGCGCACGCTTCTCTGTGCCAATGACCGTCTCGCTTTCGGCGTCATGGCAGCGGCCTTTTCGCGCGGGCTGAAGATCGGCCGCCGGCCCGATTGCGATTTCCGTGTCGCCGCCCATGACGATCATCCGCTGAGCCGTTACACCTGCCCGGCACTGACCACCATGGCGCAGGATTTTGCCGCCATGGCCGGACGCAGCGTCGAGATCCTGCTGGCTTTGCTGGATGAGGCTGACACGCCCGGCCAGGGCCTGGCGCGCAACGTCAAGCTTGGCGCGACGCTGGTGATGCGTCAGTCGGCCTGAATGCGCGTCTGCAATTGCAGCCAGGCCGCCGCCTCGCTCACCGCTTGCCGCGCTGCCAGAATGTTGCGCCCCATCGAGACGAAGCCGTGGATCTGGCCTGGCCAGGGCCGCAGCACCAGCGGCACGCCGTCGGTCCGCAGGCGCTCGGCATAGGCCGTGCCTTCATCGGCAAGGATGTCATGGCCGGCGGTCACGACAAACGCCGGCGCGGCGTCGGCGAGGCTTGACGCCAGCAGCGGCGAGACGCGCCAGTCCGTGATGTCGTCCGGTGTGCGTACATAATGGTCGCGGAACCAGGCCATGGTGGCGGCGGTGAGCCCGAAGCCGTCGCCGAAACGCCGGTAGCTGTCCGCGGTCTGGCGGGCATCGGTGTTGGGATAGATCAGGATCTGCGCGGCAAGCGGCGGCGTCAGCCCGTCGCGGGCGAGCAGCGCCAGGACGGCGGCAAGGTTGCCGCCGGCGCTGTCACCGGCGACGGCGATACGGGCCGGATCGATGCCCAGTTCGCCGGCGTTCTCCGCCATGAAGCGGAGCGATGCCATGCAATCCTCGAGCCCCGCCGGAAATTTGTGCTCCGGCGCCAGCCGGTAATCGGCGCAGACCACGACGGCGTTGCTCAGATTGGCCAGCCAACGGCAGATCTCGTCATGCGAATTGAGATTGCCAATGACCCAGCCGCCGCCATGCAGATAGAGCACGGCGCGCGCGCCGGCCCGCGGCGCGCCGATGCCGCGATGGATACGGATCGTGACCGGGCCATTCGGCCCGCCGATCTCTTGGTGCGAGGTCGCGGCCACCGGCTCGTGCTCGCCCTGCTGTGTCGGGAACGAAGCGTTGTAGGCAACCCGAGCCGCCGCGACACTGCCGTTTTCGAAGGGCTCGCCACCGGCTGCATGGCCGATTTCAAGGGCGCGCAAAGCATCAGGATCGAGCGTCATCGCTATCTCCATCGAAGGCAATTCCAGGAAAAGTGTACAGCGGTTTTCCCGGGAAAGCGCATGCGTTTTCCCTTGGGAATTGCGTGAAGACAAAAAGTACCTAGGCGAGCAGGCTGCTTGCCTCGTCCTCGGTCAACAGCGCCGGCCGGACGACATCACCGATGATGGCGACGGAACTTTGCGTTTCGCCCGAACGCAGGATCGCCTCCATGATCTCCAGCACATGCAGCGCCAGATTGCCGGAGGCGCGAGGCGCCGCACCAGTCTCCAGCGAGCGCACCAGATCGGCGACGCCGAGCATGCGGTAATTGGCGCGGTCGGGCGCGGCGTAGGGCCAGTTGCGGGCGCCGTAGAGGTCGCCTTCGCTGGCGAAATCCTTCCACTCCGCGCCACGTTCGGACAGCGAGACGGTGCCGCCGAACGTGTCGGGATCGGGCAGGCGCAGCGAGCCTTCCGTGCCGTGCAGTTCGATCGGATGGTTGGAGTGCTTGAAGACGTCCCATGAGGCGCCGAAGGTGACGGTGGCGCCCGAGCGGAATTCGAGCAACGACAGCACGTTGGTCGGCGTGCCGACCTTGAATGTGGTGTTCTTGAACGGCCCCTCGGCCGTGATCAGGCGCTCCTCCTGACCACGCGTCGCCATCGCCATGACACGGGCGACGGGACCAAGCAGGTTGACCAGCATGGTCAGGTAATAGGGGCCCATGTCGAACACCGGGCCGCCGCCCGGCTGGTAGTAGAATTGCGGGTTCGGGTGCCAGTGCTCCATGCCGCGCCCCATCATGAAGGCGGTGCCGGTAACCGGGCGGCCGATGGCGCCCTCATCCATCAGGCGGCGCGCGCGCCGTCCGGCGGCACCGAGGAACGTATCGGGCGCCGAGCCGAGCAGCACCCCGCGCTTGGTCGCTTCCGCCACCAGGCGGCGCCCGTCGCTGGCCGACGTCGCCAGCGGCTTTTCGGTGAAGACGTGCTTTCCCGCCGAAAGGGCTGAAAACGAAATGTCGAAATGCGCCGCCGGAATGGTCAGGTTGAGGACGAGATCGATCTCGGGGTCGGAAAGCAGCGCATCGACGCCGAGCGCCCGGATGCCATATTCCTTGGCCCGCAACGCCGCCATGTCGGCGGAGATATCGGCGCAGGCACGCAGCTCCATGCCGCCGAAAAGGGCGGCATTGCGCAGGTAGGTCATCGAGATGTTGCCGCATCCGATGACGCCGATACCAAGCTTTTCCTGTGATTTTGCCTGCATTTTCGATTGGTCCTCCCAACATGCTCATGTTCTGCCGGATCCGCTGCGCCGCAACGGATCATTCTGGAAAAGCGCTATACAACATTTTAAATGTTGACGCGCGTAAAATTTTTATAGACCATGCGGAAATGCTGGCGCGAAATCGGGAGGCTGCCAGCCCTGGGAGGAGAAAATGACAGACATGAAAAAACGGCCGGGCGCCGATGCAAATCCCATGGGTCATGTGCGCATTGGATATTTCCGCCGCGATCAGGGACCGCGACGGGGTCAGGCGTAGATCACCTTGGCCCCGGTCCTATCAAGCTGGCTGCGTATCGGGCCGGACAGGCCATCGTCGGTGATCACGACATCGACGCTCGACAGCGAAAATGCCTTGGAAGTCCCGCTGACGCCCCATTTGCTCGAATCCGCAAGGAGGACAACGCGCCGGGCCATGCGCACGAGGTTTCGCTTCGTTCGCGCCATGTCTTCGTTCACGTCGACCACATCCAGTGAGGAGTCAATCGCATGCGCTCCGACAAAGACCTGATGCGCCACCAAGCCGCCGAGAGCCGTGTCGGCATCGGTGATCAGCGTGCTCACCGTGTCCGGATAGACCCGGCCACCGATCATGTGAACGTCGAGGCCGGGCCGATGCATCAGATGCTGCACGATATTCATTGCCGTGGCCGCGACCACGACATTGCTGAGCGGCGGTAACAGCATGGCAACCTGCATCAGAGTCGAGCCGCCGTCGAAGATGACCGATTGGTTGTCCTCGAACAGTTCTATCGCTGCCCGGGCGATGCGTTTCTTTGCATCGAGATTCGTTTGCATCCGCCGGGCGAACGCGGCCGTGGTCGAATCCGTGGTCCGGGTCACGGCCCCTCCACGCGTCTTCGTCAGCAGTCCCTTGCGGTCCAGTATCTCGAGGTCGGAGCGCACCGTGACTTCCGACACGCCAAAATCGTCTGACAGGTCCTTGATGCGGACCTGTCCGCTGCGTTGCACTTCACCCAGGATCGCTTGGCGTCTCTGCTCTGACAACATTGCCCTGTCCTTGCTCCATGCGCCAGGCGATCGCCCTGGCCTCGGTTCACTCGGCCAAAAATACGCGAATTCGAAAGATTTCGAAAGATTGCATTTATCCTTTCTTTCGCAAACACTAGATCCAGGATTTTGAAATCAATCGATTGGAGAATTTTGGACTCATGAGCCTCGGAACCAAAGTGCGCCTTGCGCGCCTCTTCTCACATCCGTCGGGGAATCTTTTCGGCGGCGCGGTCGACCACTTTGTCGGCTATGGCGACGTGCGCAAAGGCGGTCTTGCCGACCTGCCGGGCGCGCTTGCCCGCGTCATGGTGGGCAAGCCCGACTACGTCAGCATCCAGCCAGGCACCGCGCGCCATCTGTGGCCGCAATATGCGGGCAAGGCTTCCCTGGTGATCCAGGCCGGCTGCTTCACCCCGGACGATCGCATCAGTGAACTGATTGCAACGCCCGAGGATGCGGTGCGCGCTGGCGCCGATGCCTTGGCCGTGGCCATTCCGGTGCGCGGCGCGACCGAGGGCAAATACATTCGCTGGCTGACCGATTCGGTGAATGCGGCGGCCCGCTACGGCATGCCGGTGGTGGCGCATATCTACCCTCGCGATTTCACCGACGGGGCAAAAATCGTCTTCACCCCCGACGAGATCGCCTATGCGGCACGCATCGGCTACGAGTCCGGCGTCGACGTGATCAAGATCGGCTACACCGGCGATTTCGAGTCGTTTCGAGAGACCGTTCGAACCTGCCCGGTGCCGGTTGTGATTGCCGGTGGTCCGAAGACCGATACGCTGCTCGGCGCCCTTCAGCAGACGGCGGACGCCATCCGTGCCGGCGCGCGCGGTGCTGTGGTGGGCCGCAATCTCTGGGGACACGGCGATCCGGAAAAGGCAGCGATTGCCTTCCGGGGCGTCATCCATGACGGCCTTTCGGCGCAAGACGCCTTGGCGAAGGCGGGTGCCTGAACGATGCCCACCGTCCCTTCAATCCTCGGCTTCGGCGCGATTGCGATCGACGACATCGTCTATGTCGATCAGCCGTTGTCGGCGGGCAAGGGGAAGGTTCTGCAAAGTGCCCGGGCTTTCGGCGGAAATGTCGCGACGGCCCTTGCCGCCGTCGCGCGGCTCGGCGGAAGCGCCGGGTTCGTCGGATGGCTGGGCAATGCCGCCGACGACGCCGTGCTGTGTGATCTCATTGAGAGCGGTGTTGAAACCGCATTCGCGCCCCGCCACCCGCACGCGCGCCCGGTGCGCTCACGTATCACGGTCGGCTCGGACGGAGAGCGGTTCATCGCGTATGACGACGAAGCGATGCTGGGCACCGCGCCGGACTTTCCCGACGAAGTCCTCAGCCGCGCGACCGTCCTGATCGTCGACAGTTACGGCGTCGGGTCGCTGGATGTCGTGGCTCGGGCACGCGATCTCGGCCTTGCGATCCTCGGCGATATTGAATGGAGCAGCGGCCCAGCCACGGAGCGGCTGATCGCGCTCTGCGACCATCTCATTCTTCCACTCGGCTTTGCGCGGACCGCCACGGGGCGCGGATCGCCCGCCGAGATACTCGATGCATTGTGGTCGCCGTCGCGGTCCGCCGTGGTTCTGACCGATGGCGGCAGGGGCGTATACTATCGCGGACGCGATGAGACAGGGCTTTGGCACTTGCCCCCGCACCGGGTTGTCGTGGTCGACTCGACCGGCGCCGGTGACTGCTTTCATGGCGCCTACGCCCATGCATTGACGCGCGGAACCGACACCGCAGGCCGGGTAGCATTCGCTGCCGCGGCGGCGGCCCTTTCGATAACGGGGCGTGGCGGGCGCGAGGCGCTTCCGACCGCCGACCAGGTCACGGAACTGCTGGCGTCGACGAACGCGCCGTCGGCAGTCGAACTGAAACATGCGCAACTCGATGCCGGCACATAGCCCGAACTATCCGAGCAAATATCTCACAGGTGAACACAAGCCGAGGATAACCATAAAAATCAGTGGCTTAGACTTGTGGAGGGAGGAATATGGCAGAAGTCGTTCTTGAGAATATCTGCAAGACCTACGGGAACAATTTTCACGCAATCGACCAATTGAACCTGTCGGTCGAGGACGGCGAGTTCTTGATTCTCGTCGGGCCGTCCGGCTGTGGCAAATCCACCGCGTTGCGAATGATCGCGGGATTGGAGGACGTCACCAGCGGCAGCCTTCGGATCGGCGGCGTCGACGTCGTCGACATGCCGCCCAAGGACCGCGACATTGCGATGGTCTTCCAGAGCTACGCGCTCTACCCGCATATGACGGTGTTCGAAAACATCGCCTTTTCGATGCGCCTGGCAGGCAAGCCGAAGGCCGAGCGCAGGAAGCGCGTGGACGAGATCGCCAAAACCCTTCAGCTGACGTCTCTGCTGGACAGCAAACCCGCGACCCTTTCAGGCGGACAGCGTCAGCGCGTTGCCATGGGCCGCGCCATGGTGCGCGAGCCGGCCGCCTTTCTCATGGACGAACCGCTTTCCAATCTGGACGCGAAGCTGCGCGTGCAAATGCGCGCCGAAATCACTCGCCTGCAAAAGCAGCTCGGCGTGACAACCATATATGTGACCCACGATCAGACCGAAGCGATGACGATGGGGGACAGGGTCGCCGTGCTGAAGGGCGGCGTGCTGCAGCAGGTCGATACACCCAAAAGGCTCTACGAATCGCCGGTGAACGCCTTCGTTGCAGGCTTTATCGGTTCTCCCTCGATGAACCTTTTCGAGGCGACCATGACGGGCGGCGAACTGATGTCCGGTGCCTTTTCCATCCGGCTGCAGGATGCAGCCTTCGTGCGCAGGCCGGGTTTGAAGTCGTATGCGGGGCGCAAGGTCGTGTTCGGGATACGGCCGGAGGATCTCTATGACAGCAGCCTCGAATCCGGCCGCAAGTATCAGACGATACCGGCAAGGGTGACCTCGATCGAAGAACTCGGGTCGGAACATATCGTCCATCTGAACATCGACGCCATCCGGGTGGACTCCGGCGACCCCGACGCGGTGCAGGATTTCGGCCTGACGTCGAATGCGGTGGCGAGATTCGAACCGGACAGCGCAGTCCGCTCCGGTTCGGAAATCCGGTTGGCCCTGGATGATACCAAGCTCCATTTCTTCGATCCCGAAACGCATCTGGCGATCTGAAGAATTGTGGGCAGAGCCCGCAGGCGGGAGCGAGGCGCCTGCGAAAGTACGAGGAAGAAGACTTCTGAATGAAGCAGGCGATCGGCTGCATTGTGCGGTCGATCCTATAGAAGGAGGAGAGAAAAATGACGTTTCGGATAAAGCCCGCGATGCTGAAAATAGCCGCGGCAGCATGGTTGCTTGGCGCAACCGCCGCCATGGCGGATACGACGCTGGAATTCACCCAATGGTGGGAGCCTGAATTGCCCGCAGGCTCCTTGCGGAAAATCATGGACGATTTCGAGGCCGCCAATCCCGGCATCAAGGTGACGCTGGTCAGCGGTCCCTATGCGACCACGCGAGACCAGATCTCGGTTGGCGCCGCAACCGGAACGCTCAGCGACGTGGTCGGCCTCGACGGCGCCTGGGTGAACAATCTGAACGCGCAGGGTGCGCTCGCCGACATGAACCCGATGATGGATGCGAGCAAGTTCGACAAAGCCCAGGTCGCCGACATCATCAAGGTGGACGGCAAGGCGGTGATGTTTCCCGTCGCTTCCTTCGTCTATCCTGTCTTCGTCAATCTGGACCTCGCCGCCAAGGCAGGCGTGACCAAGCTGCCGTCGACCCGTGCGGAGTTTCTCGAAGCCGCCAAGAAGATGACGCACGCCGACAAGAACCAGTATGGCTGGGTCCTGCCGCTGTCGCTGCAAACGCCGTCCGGCGTCCAGAACGACATGATGTCGTGGGTCTGGGCATCGGGTCAGTCGATGATGGCGGATGGCAAGCCCGCTCTCGAGGGCAAACCGGTGGTGGACATGCTCACCTTCGTCAAATCGCTTAATGACGCGGGCACCATCTCGCCCGGCATCGCCACCAAGACCGAGCAGGAAAAGGTCGAGGAATTCGTCAACGACCGCGTCGGCATGATGATCGACTCGCTCGCGCATGTGAACCTCATCCGCAAGCGCAATCCCAATCTGAAGTTCGACCTCATCCCGGTCCCGGTCGTGGAGGGTTATACGGGCAAGCGCGGCCTTCCCTATGCCTCCTGGGGCATCGGCATCTCCGCGAGCTCGAAACATCAGGAAGAGGCCTGGAAACTCGTCCAATATCTGATGAGCGAGAAGGTGAACGCCAAGCTCGTATCGCTTGCCAACGCCTTCCCGGGCAACGTCAACGCCAAGCCCGATTTCGTGACCTCGGACAAGGCTTTCGGCAAGGCTTTCGAAATCTTCAAGACCGGTTATCTCGCCAATGAGTTCACGGGCCTGCCGGTGGCTGAAGACCTGATGACTCAATTCGACGTGCAAGCCCAGAAGATGCTCGCCGGCGAGCAGTCTCCGGAACAAGCCGCCGCCGCCGCTCAGAAGGGCTGGATGGCGAAATTCTGATCGGCCTGTTTCCTATTTGCTATCTTCGTTCGGGTGGCCTGGCTTCGGGCAGGCCACCCGGCAACAACGGATCGGCAATTTGAGATGGACCTGTTTTTGAAGCTTACCTTCTCTTGAAGGCGTATCCCAAGGTTGGCACATGACCCGGCAAAAGCGCTCCCACCACAAGCTGAAACGAGCGGTCGCACCCTACCTCTATCTGTCGCCCTCGCTGCTCATAATCGGGCTTCTGATGCTGCTGCCGATGGTGACGGTGATTGGCTATTCGTTCCAGAACAGCGCGGTGCTGCGTCGCGACCCATCCTTTGCCGGACTGAAACATTACCAGGCGATCTTCGACGACCCGGTGTTCTGGGCCTCGCTGTGGCACACGCTCTACTTCACATGCATGAGTGTCGTTTTCCACATGACCATCGGCATGATCTTCGCGCTCATGCTGAACAGCGACCGCATCAACCCGACGCTGCGCAATATTCTGCGCGTGCTCTACATACTGCCCTGGCTGTTCACCGCGGTCATCATCGCGGTGATCTGGCGCCTCCTGCTCGAGCCGAATGGCGTGGTGAACAGCATGCTCATGCAATTGGGCATCATCGGCTCCAAGATCGAATGGTTTTCCTCGCCCGAGACCGCGCTGCACGCCGTCACCTTCGCCAATATCTGGGCTGGTTATCCGCTCTTCATGGTCAGCCTGCTCGCGGGCTTGCAGGGCATTCCCAAGGATTTCTACGAGGCCGCCGACATCGACGGGGCGAAGGCCTATCAGAAGCTGATTTTCATCACCATACCGCAGCTGATGCCGATCATCATCTCCATCTCGCTGCTCGACTTCATCTGGACCATGCAGGTCTTTCCATTGATCTGGATAACGACGGGCGGCGGTCCGATCTACTCGACCGAGGTGCTGAGCACCTACACGTACAAGCTGGCGTTTTCGAGCTACAACCTGTCGCAGGCTTCGGCGAGCGCCGTGGTCATCCTGCTGATCTCTCTCGGCCTGACGCTGTTCTACATTCGCTATCAAAAGGCTCGGTAGTCACCATGAGGAAAAGGCATACGCCGAAAGACAGGCTGATCACCGTCGCGCTGCATGTGGCGCTTGCCGCGGGGCTGTTCTTCGCGGCATTCCCGATCTACTGGATGCTGAGCAGTTCGTTCAAATCGAATACCGAAATCTTTGCCCTGCCACCAACCATCCTGCCAAAGGCCTTCACGCTGGAAGCCTATGCAGCCATCCTTGGCGACCCGGTAAAGCTGCGCTTCTTCTTCAACAGCTATTTCGTGGCCGGAGCGGTGACCGTGCTGACGGTACTGATCGCCTTGCTGGCGGCCTACGGGTTCAGCCGCTTCAATTTCCGCGGCAAGGGCAGCCTGAACACACTCATCATCAGCACGCAGACGATTCCGCCGATCACGCTTTTGATCCCCTTCTTCGGGCTCGTCGTCTCATACGGCATCTTCGATACCTACGTCGCACTGATCCTGACTTACCTGGTGTTTACACTGCCGTATGCGATCCTGCTGATGACGGGATATCTGAACACCTTGCCCCGCGATCTCGATGAAGCCGTGGCGGTCGATGGCGGCACCAGTTGGACAGCGCTCTGGCGGGTGATCGTCCCGATCTCTCTGCCCGGCATCGTGGCGACGTCGGTCTACACCTTCCTGCTGTGCTGGAACGAGTTCCTCTTCGCACTCACGCTGACGAAGTCGACCTCGATGCGCACCGTCCCGATCGGCATCCAGCTGTTGATGGGGCAGCACGCCTTCGAATGGAACCAGATGATGGCGATGAGCGTGCTCGGCTCGCTGCCGCTTTTGCTCATCTACCTCGTTGCCCAGAGGTACTTCCTCGCCGGCATGACCGCAGGCTCGGTCAAGTAGTATGTCCATCCCACGGCGGCACCAAGTGATAAGCGGTATCAAGGAATGAAAGGATGAACGTGAAAGACCTCAAAGTCGGCTGCCAGACCTTCACCTGGGAAATGCTGGGAGACCGGTTCACCGGCGGCCCCGACGATCTGCTGAAGGCGATCGGCGATGGCGGCTATGCCGGCATCGAGATCACCGACACGATGATCGGCCGCTACGCTGACAAACCCACCGAGTTCGCCACCGCGCTGAAATCGTCAGGCCTGACGCTTGTCTCCTTCGCCTTCGGCTCGAAAAGCGGCTTCACGCTGAAGGATCAGATCGGCGCCGACCTCAAGGCGGCGCAGCGCTGGATCGATTTCGCTTCCGCCTTTCCCGGCGCGCTGGTGTCGATGGGGTCGGCAACCGTGGTGTCCGACGGGCCCCGCGGCGACAAGTTCGCAATTGCCGCCGAGGTTTACAACAAGGCAGGCGAGCTCGGCCGCAAGGCCGGCGTCCAGGTCGCGGTGCATCCGAGTTCGCATCACAACACGCTGCTGTTCGACCGCGCCGACTACGACAGGATCTTTGCCTTGCTGGACCCCGATCTGGTCGGCTGGGTGCCGGACACCGGACACATATTGCGCGGCCACAAGGACATGGCCGACACGCTGCGCACCTATCGCGACCGCATCCGCTATATCCATCTGAAGGACGCCGACGCCAACGGCACCTGGGCGATGCTGGGCGAGGGGGTCTGCGACACTCCGGCGGTTATCGAGATCGCAAACACCGCGCCGCGCTTCAATGGCTGGCTGGTGTTGGAAGAGGAATCCGAAACGGCCGCCGCCGATCCCGCCGGCGCGGTGAAAACCAACCGCCAGACAATGCGCAGCTACGGCGCCTGAAGAACGAGACGATGATCAAGAAACAAGACAGACGCCTGAGAGTCGGTGTGCTCGGCTGCGGCCCGATCGCGCAGTTCGCGCATCTGGAATCCTGCGCCAAATCAGGCAATGCCGATCTCTACGCCATCTGCGACGCGGCGCCCGATCTGCTCGCCCGCATGGGCGCCACCTATGAGCCGCAAAAAATGTATGCCGACTATGACGCCATGCTCGCCGATCCCGAACTGGAGGCGGTGATCGTCGCGACGTCGGACGCCTATCACGTGCCGATGTCGATCAAGGCGCTCGATGCCGGCAAGCATGTGCTCTGCGAAAAGCCGATCGGCACTTCGGTAGAGGAGGGCGAGGCACTGGCCGCGGCGGTGAAGCGTTCGGGCAAGGTGCTGCAGGTCGGCCACATGAAGCGCTTCGATCCGGCGCTGGAGGCAGCCCGCGACTTCGTCCGCGACGAGATGGGCGAGGTGCTGGCGCTGAAGGCCTGGTACTGCGATTCCACGCACCGCTACACCAACACCGATGCCGTGCAGCCGCTGCCCGTCACCAGCAAGCTGGCGAGGAAACCTTCGGGCAATCCGAAGGCGGATCTCAGGCAATATTTCATGCTGGCGCACGGCTCGCATCTCGTCGACACCGCGCGTTTCCTCTGCGGCGAAATAACCGCCGTGCGCGCGCGTCTCAACGAGCGCTTCGGCGCCTATTGCTGGTTCGTCGAAACCGAATTCGCCAGCGGCGCGCTCGGCCATCTCGATCTGACGGTGGCCGTGCGTATGGACTGGCACGAAGGGTTTCAGCTCTATGGCGAGAACGGCTCGGTCATCGCCAAGACCTTCAACCCTTGGTACTTCCGCGCCAGCGAAGTCGATATTTTTCATGAAAAGGACGCGACCTCGCGCAAGCCGCTTGGCGCCGACGGCCATTTCTTCCGCCGTCAGCTGGAAGGTCTTGCCGATACGGTGCTGAACGGCACGCCGATGCGCGGCGCCAATGTCGAGGACGGCATCGCCTCGATCCGCGCCATGGTGGCGATTGCCCGCTCGGTCGAGACCGGCGAGCGGGTCGAACTCGCGTCGGTTTCGGGTGCGGTCTGATGCGCCTCGGCATCTTCGCCAAGACATTTGCGGGCGCCGACCCCGCCGCCGTGCTGGCCGCGGTGAGGCAGACGGGATATGAGACGACGCAGTTCAATCTCGCTTGCGCCGGCCTGCCGTCGATGCCAGATGCCGTGCCTGCAGATGCCATCGCTTCCATCCGCGCTGCCGCGCAGTCATCGGGCGTCTCGCTTGCAGCCCTCTCGGGCACCTACAACATGGCGCATCCGGACAAGACCGCGCGCGACGATGGCCTGCGGCGCCTTGGCGTCGTCATCGAGACGGCGGCATCCCTCGGCATCCCGCTGGTCACGCTCTGCACCGGCTCGCGCAACATCGCCGATCAATGGGCCTATCATCCCGAAAATGCCACGCCTTCCGCCTGGTGTGACATGGCCGCCGAAATGGGCAAGGCGCTGGCGCTGGCCGAGGATGCCGGCATCGATCTCTGCATCGAGCCCGAGCAAGCCAACATCGTCACCTCGGCCAGGGATGCGACACGCCTGATCGCCGACATGCGCTCGAAGCGACTGAAGATCGTGCTCGATCCGGCGAACCTGTTCGAACACGCAACGTCGCACGAAGCGCGCGCCATCGTCGCCGCCGCGATCGACGAGGCCGCAGGCCACATCGCCATGGCACACGCCAAGGACCGGTATGGCAACGGCCGCTTCGCCGCCGCGGGACAAGGCATCGTCGATTTCCCGGATTTCGTCGCGCGGCTGAAAGCCGTGGGCTTCGACGGTGCGCTCGTCACCCATGGGCTGTCGGCCGAAGAGGCGCCCGATGTCGCCGCTTTCCTGCAGGGACTGCTCTGATGAGCGCCGCGCCAGCGATCCTGCTGCGCGACGATGCCGCCCTTCATGTCTTCGACACGGGGCAGGGCAGGCTTCCCGTCGTCTTCCAGCATGGTCTCGGCGGCGATGCTGCCCAGGTGGCGCAGAATTTTCCTGACAGTCCGTCATATCGCCGGCTGACCGTCGAATGCCGCGCGCAGGGCGGCTCAGGCGCGGGCGGCAAGCGTCCGTTCTCGATCGCCATGTTCGCCGACGATGTGCTGGCCACCGCCGATGCGGCCGGCCTCGACCGTTTCGTCGCCGGCGGCATTTCGATGGGCGCGGCCATCGCATTGCGGCTTGCCGCCCGCCACCCGGACCGCGTGCTTGGTTTGGCGCTGGTGCGTCCCGCCTGGGCCTTCGATGCGGCGCCGCAGAACATGCGCCCTTACACGGAGGTGGCCGATCTCATCCGCCGGCTGCCATTGGCTGAGGCCCGCGATGCCTTTGCGTCCTCTGCGACATCGGCCCGTTTTCGCGCTGAAGCGCCGGATAATCTTGCCTCGCTGCTCGGCTTTTTCGCGCGCGAGAACGCAGCCATCTTTGCCGAGGTCATGCAGGCGATCGCCAATGACGGGCCTGGCGTGACGCAGACCGAGGCTGCCAAGCTCGCAATCCCCGCGCTGGTCGTCGGCAGCGGCATCGATCTCGTCCACCCCCTGGCGATCGCCCGCGAACTCGCCGGGACCATCCCCAATGCGGCTTTCGCCGAGGTGACGCCGAAAGCCACCGACAAGGATCGCCATTTCGCTGAAATCCGCGCCGCCATCGGTGGCTTTCTCGACAGAAATTTCAACAACCAGGACCCATCATGACGTCAAAACCCCTGTCAGGCCCGGCCGCCATCGCTGCATTGCCGCGCGATCGCTTGATCGCCGAATTCTCGCTCTGGTCGGCCAATCTCGCCAATTTCGAGAGCGACCTCAGGCGTATCGAGCCCCATGTCGATCTGCATCATATCGATGTGGCGGATGGCCATTTCGCTCCGTCCTTCCTGTTCTTTCCCGATCTCGTCGCCCGCATCGCCGGGCTGACGGCCAAGCCCATCCATGTCCATCTGATGGTCGATGCCGGAATCGTCGAGGCGCAGACGCGCCAGTTCATAGAGGCCGGCGCCGACATGATCAGCGTCCATGCCGAGAACGGTGAAGCGGGGTTGCGCGCCGTGCGGCTGGCACGTGAACTCGGCGCCGAGGCCGGCGTGGTGCTGAGGCTTGAGACGCCGGTCGAGGCGGTAAAACCTTTCGTCTCCGAGGTCGCCTTCGTCACGCTGCTGGGCACCGCGATCGGCGTCAAGGGCCAGGGCCTGTCGGAGAAAGCCTGCGACAGGCTGGGCGCGGCCCGCGCCATCCTACGGGAGGCCGGCCGCGAGCAGGCCGTCGTGCTTGCCGCCGACGGCGGCATCCGCCACGAGACCGTGCCGCTGCTGCGTGCCGCCGGCGCCGAAACCGTGGTTCTGGGTTCGCTCGCCTTCGGCGACAAGGATCTCGCCGGCCGCATCAGCTGGCTGCATGGGCTGAAGGTCGCGGCATGAGCACGGAAGCCGCCCTCGCGATCGATCTTGGCGGCACCGAGCTTCGTGCCGCGCTGGTCGACCGCGACGGCAAGATCCTGGCCTTCGCCGCCGTGCCGACACAGGCGCAGGCCGGACCCGACGTGGTGATCGGCCAGATCGAGGCGCTGGCCGCGACCGTTCATGCCGAGGCGCCGGGCCTCGCCATTGTCGGCGTCGGCGTCGGCGCGCCAGGCCCGCTCGATCCGTTGGCCGGCATCGCCGTCGGACCGCCGACGCTGGCCGGCTGGCAGGACGTGCCGTTGGCCGACATTCTCGAGCGCCGGCTCGGCCTGCCGGTGCGGCTGGAGAACGACGCCAATGCGGCCGCACTTGGCGAGTGGCGCTTTGGTGCCGGCCATGGCGCTCGCTCGCTGGTCTTCGTCACGGTTTCCACTGGTATTGGCGGCGGTGTCGTTGCCGATGGACGCATCCTGCATGGCCGCCGCGGCCTCGCCGCCGAGATCGGCCATATGACCATCACCAACGAAGGCGAGCGTTGCGTATGCGGCGTCGTCGGCTGCTTCGAGGCCATCGCCTCGGGAACCGCGCTTGGCCGCCGCGCCAATGCTGCGACGTCAGCCTTCGACGGCTCGACACTGCGCCGCCTCTCGGCCAACGCCGAGGTCACCGGGCGCCACGTGGTTGAGGCAGCAAGGCTGCAGGACGACCTCGCCATGGCTCTGCTCGAAGAGGAGGCGCGCTGGCTGGGCGTCGGCTTCACCAATTTGCTGCATCTCTATTCGCCTGACGTGCTGGTCGTCGGCGGCGGCATCGCCAATGGTCTCGACCTGATGCATCCGGTCATCGAGGCGACCATCCGCCAGCGCGCCATGCGCGCCTATCGCGACGTGCCGGTCGTCCAGGCGCAGCTCGGCCGCCATGCCGGCCTGGTCGGCGCCGCCAGCCTTGTCCTGTTCGACGACGGCAGCCTGGCCGCCCGCATGCCTGTCGGTCCAAGCACGTTTCCGGAAGTGAGGCGGGACTTCAATGGCTGACACGCCATCATGAAAATGGCCGGAGGCAGCGATGCCTCCGGCCATTTGGTGTGCGGCTGCGCGACCTATTCGGCGGGAACGATGTCCGCCGGCAGGCTGTCGTCGGCCGTGCCCGCCAGGGCTCTCGCCAGCTTTGCCTCGTCGAGTTCGCCTTCCCAGCGCGCGACGACCAGCGTGGCGACGGCATTGCCGACGAAGTTGGTCAGCGCCCGGCATTCCGACATGAAGCGGTCGACGCCGAGGATCAGTGCCATGCCGGCGACCGGCACCGAAGGCACCACCGAAAGCGTCGCGGCCAGCGTGATGAAGCCGGCGCCGGTGATGCCGGCGGCGCCCTTGGACGAAAGCATCGCCACCAGCAGCAGCAGGATCTGGTCGCCCATCGACAGGTGGATGTTCGTCGCCTGGGCGATGAACAGCGCGGCCAGCGTCATGTAGATGTTGGTGCCGTCGAGGTTGAAGGAATAGCCGGTCGGGATGACCAGACCGACCACCGAGCGCTTGGCGCCGGCCTTCTCCATCTTCTCCATCAGCGAGGGGAGCGCCGCTTCCGACGAGGAGGTGCCCAGCACCAGAAGCAGCTCTTCCTTGATGTAGCGTAGCAGCGCCAGGATGGAGAACCCATTGTAGCGGCAGACCGCGCCCAGCACGACGAACACGAACAGCAGCGACGTCGCGTAGAAGGTGCCGACCAGCATGGCGAGGTTGATGACCGAGCCGATGCCGTATTTGCCGATGGTGAAGGCCATGGCCCCGAACGCGCCTATGGGGGCGGCCTTCATCAGCACGCTGACCAGCTTGAACATCGGCGCCATCAGCGCCTGCAGGAAGTTGAACACCGGCGCGCCCTTGTCGCCGACCAGCGCCAGCGCGACGCCGAACAGCACCGAGAAGAACAGCACCTGCAAGATGTCGCCATCGGCGAAGGCGCCGACGATCGTGCCGGGGATGATGTTCATCAGGAAGCCGGTGACCGACTGGTCATGCGCCTTGGCGGCATAGGTGTTGACCGTCGAGGCATCGAGCGTTGCCGGGTCGATGTTGAAGCCGGCGCCTGGCTGCACGACATTGGCCACGACAAGGCCGATGATCAGCGCCAGCGTCGAGAAGGTGAGGAAGTAGAGCATCGCCTTGCCGGCGACGCGGCCGACCTTCTGCAGGTCGCTCATGCCGGCGATGCCGGTCGCCACCGTCAGGAAGATGACCGGGGCGATGATCATCTTGACCAGCTTGATGAAGGCGTCACCGAGCGGCTTCATGCTTTCGCCGATCGACGGGTAGTAGTGGCCGAGCAGGATGCCGACGGTGATCGCCACCAGCACCTGCACGTAGAGTTGGGCATAGAGGGGCTTGCGCTGCGCGGCGGCCGCGCCTGATTGGTCTGCGATGTGCATCGAACTCTCCCTGGCCGGATGGACGGACTGCGTGACTTCTCCCATCGCGGCGCTCCGGTCGCCCGCCGCTGGAAAGAGTTTTGCAAGCGCTGTGCCAGTTCGGGGAAAGCCCGGAATCCGCGCATTTCGGCCATTCTGCCAGGGCCGGCGGTAAATGCCTGTGCGGATTTCCGCACAGGCAACGTTTGCCTGGGCGGAATTTCGCATTAGAGTGGCGGCGAGGCCGCGAGAAAAAAGGGAGAGGGCAGACGCCGCAAGCAAGCGCCGATAGCGGTCCCGCAGGGTTTGCCGATCGCGACTTGCTGCGCGAGGCGGCGGCGCGGCTGCGCGATGGCCGATGGCTTGTCGTTGTTATCGCGCTTGCGATCCTTGCGGGTGCGATCGCCATTGCCGGGCGCATCGCCTCCAGTCAGGCGGCCGACGATCTGCGCGACGCAGCGCTTGCCGCTTTGCCGCTGGCGGCGGGAACGCTCACCGGCGAAATCGAGAAGCAGCGCCTGGTGCCGTTGGTGCTGGCCCGCGACGATGCGGTGCGCGGGGCGCTGCGGCGGGCCGGAAAAATGCAGGAAGCGGCCCTCAACGACAAGCTCAAGGCGATCGCTGGAGATGCCTCGGCGTCCGCCATCTATGTCATTGACACGGCAGGCATCGCCATATCGGCCAGCAATGCCGGAGAGCCGACGAGCTTTGTCGGCATCGACTATAATTTCCGCCACTATTTCAACGAGGCGATGGTGAAGGGTTCGGCCAGCCAGTATGGGCTCGGCACGATCAGCGGCCGGCCGGGTCTCTATCTTTCGAGCCGCGTCGACGACAACGGCAAGCCGCTGGGCGTCGCGGTGCTGAAGGTCGAACTCGACGGCGTCGAAGCCAATTGGCGTTCCAGCGGTTTTCTTGTTTTCGTCACCGACGAACGCGGCGTGGTGCTGGCCACCAGTGAGCCCAAATGGCGGTTTCATGCGCTGGCGCCGCTCTCGGCTGAAGATGCCGCCGCTGCCCATGAGCAGCTCCAGTTGACCGACGCCGCCTTCGAACCGCTGCCGATACGGCGCGGCGCCGGCGACGGCCTGGCGACGATCGACAGCTCGGGAAAACCGCGCCAGTTCGTCGAGGTGGTGCAGGACCTGCCCGGTGCGGTCCCCGGCTGGCGCCTCTGGCTGCTGACGCCCGCCGACGCCGCCCTCTCGTCCGCCGCCAACACGGCGCGGCTGACGACGCTGCTCGGGCTGCTGCTGACCGGCCTGCTGGCCTACGTATTCACCAGGCGGCGGCGCACCCGACGTCTGCGCCAGGAGGCGCTGGCGCGCATGAATGCCGAGCTGGAAAGCCGGGTCAGCACACGAACGGCGGAACTGACACGCTCCAACACCGCTCTCGCCGGTGAAATCGCCGAGCGCGAGAATGCCGAGGCCAAGGTCCGCCGGCTACGCGACGATCTCGCCCAGGCCAACCGGCTGTCCATCCTCGGCCAGATCGCCGCCGGCGTGGCGCATGAGATCAACCAGCCGGTCGCCGCGATCCGCACCTATGCCGAAAATGCCGGCCGCTTCCTCGAAACCGGCAAGACCGAACCGGCAAGCGGCAATCTGACCTCGATCGTCTCGATGACCGAGCGCATCGGCGCCATCACCAATACGCTGCGCACCTTCGCCCGCCGGCCCGGTGTCGCCGCCTCGCCCCTGCCGGTGCGCGAGGCGATCGACGGGGCGCTGTCGCTGCTCTCCGGCCGCATCCGCGATTCCGGTGTCACCATCGTCAAGCCGCGCGGCACCGGCTCGCCGGTGGTGATGGCGAGCCGCATCCGATTGGAGCAGATCCTCGTCAACCTGTTGCAGAACGCTCTGGACGCCATGAAGGACCAGCCCGATCCCCGCATCGAGATCGACCTCGCGGAGCGCGACGACAGGGTGCTGATTTCGGTGCGCGACAACGGTCCCGGCCTCGGGCCGGAAGCGGCCGGCAATCTGTTCATGCCGTTCCAGACCACCAAGGAGAAAGGGCTCGGCCTCGGGCTGGTGATCTCGCAGGAGATCGCCCAGGAATTGGGCGGCACCTTGCGGCTCGACCCCGACAGCGCCAAGGGCGCGTCCTTCACCATCGATTTGAGGCGAATTGAATGAACGAGGGATCAGGGCGGGTCGCGCTCGTCGACGATGATGCCGACCTGCTGCACGCCACCACGCAATTGCTCGAGCTTGCCGGCTTTGCGGTCGTCGCGCGCGATGCCGCCGAAGCCGCACTTGCCGTCGTCGACAGGGATTTCGACGGCGTGGTCGTCAGCGACATCCGCATGCCGGGCATGAACGGGCTACAGCTGTTCGACCGCATCAAGGCGATCGACGCCGACATACCGGTGATCCTGGTCACCGGGCATGGCGATGTCGACCTCGCGGTGGCCGCGCTGAAGGACGGCGTCTACGATTTCATTCCAAAACCCTATGCCGGTGACCGCCTTGTCGAGGCGCTCAAACGGGCGAGCGAGAAACGGCGGCTGGTCATGGAGAACCGGCGGCTGCGCGAAGCCGCGGCACTGGCCGCCGACGGCCTGCCGCTGATCGGCGAGGCGCCCGCCATCCGCCGCCTGCGCGAGACCTTGCGGCAGATCGCCGACATGGATGTCGACGTGCTGGTGGAAGGCGAGACCGGAACCGGCAAGGAAGTGGTGGCCGATCTCCTGCATCGATGGGGCCGGCGGCGGGCCAAACCCTTCGTGGCGTTGAACTGCGGCGCCTTGCCGGAGACCGTGATCGAAAGCGAACTGTTCGGCCACGAGGCCGGCGCCTTCACCGGCGCGCAGCGGCGGCGGATCGGCCGTGTCGAGCATTCCAGCGGCGGCACGCTGTTCCTCGACGAGATCGAATCCATGCCGCCCGCCCTGCAGGTCAAGTTGCTGCGCGTGCTGGAGACACGCAGCCTCACGCCGCTTGGCTCCAACGAGATCCGGCGCATCGATTTGCGGGTCGTGGCGGCAACCAAGGTCGATCTCGGCCGGCCGGACCAGCGCGGCGATTTCCGCGAGGATCTGTATTTCCGCCTCAACGTGGTGACGTTGCGCATTCCGCCGCTGCGCGAGCGGCGCGGCGACATCCCGATGCTGTTCGGGCATTTCCTCGGCAAGGCGGCGGAACGCTTCGGCCGGCCCGTGGCCAAGGTGAATGCCGCGGTCAGCGACCATCTCCAGTCGCATGCCTGGCCGGGCAATGTGCGCGAGCTCGCGCATTTCGCCGATCGGGTCGCGCTTGGTCTTGGCCCGGAGGACGAGACGAGGGCGGTTTCCCCGCAATCGGCGGAGCCGGCGGCTTCCTTGCCCGAACGTGTCGGCCACTATGAGGCGCAACTCATCCGCGATGCGCTGCGCGAGCATGGCGGCGATGTGCGCGGCGCCATCGACGCGCTCGGCGTGCCGCGCAAGACGTTTTACGACAAGCTCAAGCGCTACGGTATTGCCGCATCCGAATTCCGCAACGGCGGCGATCCGCACCCTGTTCGCGAGCAGACATAGACATTGCGCCAGGGCGTTGCGCTTCGTAACGCTTCATCCCATCCAGCCGAGCATTCCGGAAAGAGCCATGCACACGACCCTCGAAACGACGGCCAACCCCTTGCCTGATGAACTCGCCTTTCTCGCCGAACGGCTGACGGCATTCAACGACGGCGATGTCGGTGCGTCCGAAAGAAAGGCCTTGGCTGTGTTCGTACGCGACGAGAACGGTGCGGTCGTTGCAGGGATTTCGGGCTACACCGCCTGGGGCTGGCTCTACGTGCAATGGCTGTGGGTCGATGAAGGGCTGCGCGGCCAGCACATGGCAGGCAAGATGCTGGACGCGGCCGAGCAGGAAGCGATGGCGCGCGGCTGCAACAACGCCTGGATCGACACCTTCAATCCAAACGCCGCCAAGGTCTACCAGCGCCAGGGCTATCAGCCCTTCGGCACGCTGGCCGATTTCCCCGTCGGCCGCAGCCGCATCTTCCTGCAGAAGAGGCTGGCTTAGAGCAATTCCAGGAAAAGTGTGATCGGTTTTCCGTCCGGAATTGCGTTGGAACAAGGGGATAGAGCGTTTCACCGTTTCCGTGAAACGGTGAAACGCTCTATCCCGCCAGCTTTCCGCCGCGCATCGGCTGCGGCGCGCCGGTGGTGCTTGGAAAGCTGATCGGCAGGCCGCGCAGGACGCGCACGGCGAGGAAGGCAAAACACTCGGCTTCCACCGCGTCGCCGCTCCAGCCGAGGCTTTCGGCCTGCACCACTTCGACGCCGGCGCGGCTGGCCAGCATGGCCATCATCGTCGGGTTGTGACGACCGCCGCCGCTGACAACCAATTTCTTCGGCCGGTGCGGCAAGAGGTCGAGCGCCTTGCCGACGGCGCCGGCGGTGAAGGCGGTGAGCAGGGCGGCACCATCCTCGGCGTTGAGGCCGTCAGCCATGGCTGCGCCGAAGTCGAAACGGTCCAACGACTTGGGGTAGGGCTTGCTGAGATAAGGATGCTGCAACAGCTTGGCGAGCCTTGCCTCGTCGACCGTTCCGGCACGGCCAAGCGCGCCGTCGCGGTCCATGTCGCCGAGGCCCTTCGACTTGATGAAATCGTTGAGCGGCGCGTTGGCCGGGCCGGTGTCGAAGGCAACGACATTGTCGGCGCCGTCCCACCAGGTGACGTTGGCGACACCGCCAAGATTGAGCACGGCGACTTCGCCACTGGCGCCAGCACTGCGCATCAGCGCGGTGTGATAGGCGGCGGCCAGGGGCGCGCCTTGCCCGCCGGCGCGCATGTCGGCCGAGCGGAAATCATAGGCGACCTTGGTGCCCAGTATGCTGTGCATCAGCTCGCCGTCGCCCAATTGCCGCGTCTGGCCGAGCCGTCCGACCTGCGGCGCGCGATGCAGCACCGTCTGGCCGTGAAAGCCGACGACGCCGATATCGGCCATCGTCATGCCATAGCCTTCGACGAGTTCCTTGACCGCCGCCGACTGGGCGCGCGTCAGCGCCTCCTCGGCCTTGCGGAAGATCGCCGGTTCCGGCCCGACAAAATTCCAGGCTCTCGCCGCCGTCAGCGTCTCTTCCAGCAGCGAGCGGATCGATTGGGGATAGGGCATCAGCCGGTAGGTGCCGAAATCGTCGATGCGCTCGCCATCGGTCTTGATCAGCGCGACGTCGATATTGCCGTCAAGCACGGTGCCGGTCATCAGGCCAACGGCCCAGATTGGTTCCATCATGTAGCTCCTAAAGTCCATTGACGAGATCGCCGACCGCTTGCCGAAGCTGAACGATTCCGCTGTCGAAATGACGTGTCGGATGGATCCGGTTGGTGAGCAAGGTCCAGGCCTGGCCCCTGTCGAAGTCGATCCACAGACCGGTGCCGGTAAAGCCGGTATGGCCGATGGTTCCGGGGCTGCACCGTGCGCCGCCGGACCAGCCCTCGTATGGCCGTTCCCAGCCATGGGTGCGGGTGGCGGACAAGGGGGCGCGCATGAGAGCGATCGACCGTTCGGAAGCACCGCTGCCGTCCAGAAGCCCCTGCGCGAAATCCAGCACCGAAGCGGCTGTCCCGAACAGACCGGCATGACCGGCGCCGTGCAGTGCCGAGCAATTGTCGTCATGGACCTCGCCGGAGAGCACGCGATGACGCCAGGTGCAGTCCTCGGTCGCCGCGGCGGCATCCGGCTCCGTGGACCAGGCAAATCCGGGGCCGGGATCCTTGTCGCGGATGGTCTTGCCCGACAGCCGCTCGAGCGCAAAGCCGAGCAGGATGAAATTGATGTCGGAGTAGACCGGCTCCCGCGCTCGCCATTCGCGCTGCAGGATGAAGGCGCGCAGCAGGTCGGGGTCGCGTCCGTAAGTGTAGATCGGTTCGACGGCGGGGAAGGGCGTCTGGTGGCCGAGGCACTGGCGGAACGTCACCTTCCGCTCCCAGGCCCCTGCATCATATTGGCGAAGGTCCGGAAGCACCGAGATCAGCGGCGCATCGAGATCGATGACGCCACCCTCCGCCAGCGCCAGGATGCGCGGCGTGGTCAAGATGACCTTGGTCAGGGACGCCAGGTCGAACCAGGTCTCGGCGGTCATCGGTCGCTGCTTGGGCACGAGTTGCGCCGAGCCGATTGCCTTGATGAAGCGCTGGCCACTGCTGTCGACAATGCCGAGCACGCCGCCGGGAATGCGCTTGGTGGATACAGCGGCTTCGAGCGGTTGGAACGCTCGGTCGAAGAGCGGGGCGAGGTTGGTCAAGGGCAGCCTCCACTCGAAAATTGGCGCTTGGCGCCCACCTCTGCCCTGCCGGCCATCTCCCCCACGAGGGGGGAGATTGGATGCGGCCGCCGCTTTCGCCAACCTTCTGCGTTAGAAGGCGGGCGGAAGGTCAAAGCTGCCGATCTCCCCCCTCGTGGGGGAGATGCCCGGCAGGGCAGAGGTGGGCGCTGTCCCGCCAACCTCGGATATCCCAGGGCCATCACCCTTCCACCCTCACCATATGATCCCCGCCAAACTGCTCCCACCGCGCCGGCGCCGGCTCGAACCCCTGCGGGCGCACAAGCGAGGGCACCTGGCGTGTGTCGATCTCGAAATGCTCGCGCCGACGGTCGATGGTCGGAACCGCGGCGATCAGTTTCTTCGTATAGGAATGCTTCGGTTTCGACAGCACCGAGGCCGCGTCGCCGATTTCGACGATCTGGCCGGCATAGATGACGGCGATGCGATGCGCGATCCGCTCGACCACCGCCATGTCGTGCGAGATGAAGAGATAGGCCAGCCCGAATTCGCGCTGCAGGTCGACCAGCAGCTCCAGCACCTTGGCCTGCACCGAAACGTCGAGCGCCGACACCGCCTCATCGAGCACGACCACGGAAGGGTTGAGCATTAGCGCGCGGGCAATGCACAGCCTTTGCCGCTGGCCGCCGGAAAATTCATGCGGATAGCGCTCCAGGCTATTGCTGGGCAGGCCGACGCGTTCCAGCAGGCTCGCCATCCTGGCGCGTGTTTCTGCATTCACCCGGCCGCCGTTGGCGATCACCGGCTCGGCCAGGATGCTCTCGATGGTCAGCCTGGGATTGAGCGAGGCATAGGGGTTCTGGAACACCATCTGCACGGGCTTGGCGCTGCGCTCGGCGGAGGCTTTTCGAGCGCCGACCGAGAAGCTGCCACGTGTCGAGCGCACCAGTCCAAGGATCGCCTTCGCGGTCGTCGATTTGCCCGAGCCGCTTTCGCCGACGATGGCCAAGGTCTCGCCCGGCATCAGGTCGAAATCGACGCCGTCGACGGCATGCACCGCGCCGGTGGCGCGGCTGAAGAAATTGCTTTTGAGAGGAAAGCGCACCACCAGTCCGTCGACCTTCAAGGCCGGTTCTTTACTTTCACCCTTGTCGCGCTGGCCGTCGAGACGCGCGGCGCTTCCCCTGGCGAAATGCGGCACGTCCTGCAGCAGATGCTGGGTGTAGGGGTGCTGCGGCTTGTCGAGGATCTGGTTCAGTTCGCCCTGCTCCACGGCCTGGCCGTTCTGCATCACCATCACCTTGTCGGCGATGCCGGCAACCAGGCCTATATCGTGGGTGATGAAAATCATTGACATGCCGGTCTCGCGCTTCAACTCGGCAAGCAGCGCCATGATCTGCGCCTGCACGGTGACGTCGAGCGCCGTCGTCGGCTCGTCGGCGATCAGCAGGCGTGGGTTGCAGGCGAGCGCGATGGCGATCATCACTCTTTGCAGCATGCCGCCCGAGAGCTGGTTGGGCGTGTATTTCAGCCGCCTTGCGGCATCGGGAATGCGCACGCGGTCGAGCGCATCCCTGGCTGCCGCCGTGGCCTGGCGGCCGGTCAAGCCGCGATGCAGGCGGAAGGATTCCTCGATCTGCGAACCGATGGTCAGCACCGGGTTGAGCGAGGTCATCGGCTCCTGGAAGATCATGCCGATCTCGGCGCCGCGAATGCCGCGCAGCTGAGGTTCAGTGGCGCCCATCAGGTCGAAGATGGTCCCATCGGCCCGCTTCAACTGCATCGAGCCGCCGGTGATGCGGCCGCCGCCGAAATCGATCAACCGGTTGATCGACAGCGCGGTGACTGATTTGCCCGAGCCGCTTTCGCCGACAATGGCCAGTGTCTCGCCATCGGCGAGGTCGAAGCTGACGCCGCGCACCACCTCATTGGCTTGGCGGTCGCGGCCGAAGCCGACACGCAGATCGTGGACGGACAGCAGTGGTGTCATGCCGGCGCCCTCCGCATCCTCGGGTCGAGGATATCGCGCAAGGCATCACCCAGCAGGTTGAAGCCGAGGATGCTGATCATGATGGTCAGTCCCGGGAAGATCATCAGCCAGGGCGCGGTTTCCATCAGATTGCGGCTGTCGCTCAGCATCAGGCCGAGCGAGGCGGCGGGCGGCTGCGTGCCGAGGCCTAGGAAACTCAGACCGGCTTCGGTGAGCAGCGCCCAGGCCAGCGCCAGCGTCACCTGCACGGTCAACGGCGCCACCAGGTTGAGTAGCAGATGGCGCGTGACGATGTAGCTCGAACTGCTGCCGAAGGTGCGCGCTGCGTCGACGAATTCGCGCGCCTTGAGCGACAAAGCAGGGCCGCGCACCACGCGCGTGAAGATCGGCGTGTAGACGATGCCGATGGCGATAACGCTGGTCCATGTGCCCGGCCCGGCGACGGTGACGATAAGCAGCGCCAGCAGGATGGCCGGAAAGGCCAGCAGCACATCCATGATGCGCATCACCACGCCGTCCCAGCGGCGTCCGAGCCAGGCCGCCGCCAGCCCGAGCACGGTGCCGGCAAGGGTGGCGAAGGCCACCGAGAAGAAGGCGACCGTGAAGGACTGGCCGATGCCCGCCATCAGCCGGCTGGCCACGTCGCGGCCGAACAAATCGGTGCCCATCCAGTAGGCACCGTTGGGTGCGTGCAGCCGGTCAATGCGGAACTGCGTGATCGGGTTGTGCGGCGTTAGCCCGACCAGGCCGAGGATGGCGATGAGCAGATAGACGCCAACGATGACGCCGCCGATGCGGCCGCTGCCATGGCCGAAGATGGCGCGCAGGATGTGCATCACTGCTCTCCCAGCCGGATGCGCGGATCGAGCCCGACATAAGCGAGGTCGACCAGGAGATTGACGATCATGAAGTTGAAGGCGATGAACAGCACGGCGCCCTGCACCAGCGCGTAGTCGCGCTGCAGGATGGCGTCCAACACCATGCGTCCGAGGCCGGGCAAGGCATAGATCTGCTCGACGATGACGGCGCCGCCCAGGAGATAGCCGAACTCGATGCCGCTCAGCGTCACCACCGGGATCAGCGCGTTGGGCAAGGCATGCCGCCAGATGACGCTGCGCGCCGACGCGCCCTTGCTGCGCGCGGTGCGCACATAGTCGTCGCTCAGTACGTCGAGCATCGCCGAACGCGATATGCGCGTGACCGAGGCGGCGAAAGCAAAGCCCAGCGTGATGGCGGGCAGGATCAACTGGCTGAGATTGCGCAAGGGATCCTGCCACAGCGGGGCGAATTCACCCATCGCCGGCAGCACGCCGAAGCCGGCCGACAGCGTGTAGATGATCAACAGGCCGAGCACGAAGCTCGGCGTCGATTGGCCGATCATGGCGACGATGCGCACGACGAGATCGGACGGTTTTTCGTTGTGCGTGGCGGCATAGATGCCGGCCGGCATGCCGACCGCAAGCGCGATGATCATCGACAGCAGAGCCAGCTCGAGCGTCAGCGGGAAACGTTCGAGAATGACGTCGAGCACCGGCCTGCCATAGGTAACCGAGATACCGAAATTGCCGTGCAGGATGCCGCCGATCCAGCGCCAGTACTGGACGAACCAGGGCTGGTCGATGCCGAAATAGGCGGCGAGCGAATCCCGCTGTGCCGGCGTCAGCAGGCCGGCCTCGGTGCCGAGCATTGCCGTGATCGAATCGCCCGGCACCATCCGGATCGCGACGAAGACCAGGATGGACACGCCAAGCAGGACGAGAGGAAACGTCGCCAGTCGTCGCATCAGATAGTTCACGCGAAGAAGTCCTCTCGCCCAATGCCCGAAGCGCTACTGCTGGATGGTAACCTTGCTCAGGCTGAACAGCGTGCCGGTCGGCGTCGGCACGAAGCCGGCGATGTTCTTCTGCTGGGCCGTGTAGCTGTAGGACGTGTAGAGCCAGATCCACGGCGACATCTCGGCGAGATGCTTTTCGAATTCGGCGAAGATCGCCTTGCGTTTGGTCGGGTCGGTCTCGGCGCGGCCCTGCTGCATCTGGCTGTCCAGCGTGTCGTCGATGTAGTTGGCCACCTTCTGCAGATTGCCGGCCTTGGTCCAGTAGCGGTTGTACATGGTGTAGGGGTCGGCGCGGCCGCCATTGAGCGCGATCGCCATATCGAAATCACCCTTCAGCCAGGCATCGACATAGACGTTGAGCTCCATCATCTTGATGTCGAGCTTGACGCCGATTTCAGCCAACTGCGACTGGATGACCTGCGCCTCCGCCGCCGCCGTCGGCGGCTCGCCGGTGGCGCCGATCACGGTCGCCGAAAGGCCGTCGGCAAAGCCGGCCTCGGCCATCAGCTTCTTGGCCTTTTCGACATCGCGCTTGTAGCAGAACAGCTGGCTCGGATCGGTCGCCAGCGCCGGTATGGTCAGCGGTCCGGTGACCTTGCCTTCGCCGAGCGAGGCGGTGTCCAGCACCTCCTGCCGGTCGATGGCGCAGGAGATCGCCTGGCGCACCTGGAGCTCGGTCATCGGCTTGCGCGATGGGTTGAGCTGCAGCACGTGGTAGGCGAGCACCGGCACGCGGTTCAATTGCAGGCTGGCCTCTTTCGGCACCAGCGTGGCGACCAGCGGATCGTTGAGCAGGGCGAAATCGATCTGCTTGGTGCGCATGGCGGCCAGGATCGCCGCCTCGTCCGGCAGCACACTGATCTCGATGCCGTCGACGCCGGTCGCGCCGCCGGCCCAGTCCTTGTTGGCGCTCAGCACCTCCTTGGCGTTGGGATCCCATTTGTCGAGCTTGAACGGGCCGGAGCCGAGCGCCTTGGTGCCGACCGACCCGGCCTTGATTTCAGCTGCCGGAACGATGGCCGCGTTGACGTCGCTCATCGCCGTCAGGATCGGCACGTCGGGCTGCGACAGATGGAACACGACGGTCGCCGCATCCGGCGTTTCGATGCCGGCGATGGACAGGAAATTGGCGCGGGCGGCCGCGCCCGTCTTCTCGTCGAGAATGCGCTCGAACGACGCCTTGACGTCGGCGGAGGTGACCGCCGTGCCGTCCTGGAATTTCGCTTTGGGATCGAGCTTGAAGGTCAACTCCTTGCCATCCTTGGAGAACTCCCAGGATGTGGCGATTGCCGGGATGATCTGCAGGCTGGCGTCGACCCGCACCAGCGGCTCATAGATCAGTTCCAGGAGCCGCAGCGACGAAAAGGCCGTCTGCTTGTGCGGGTCAAGCCCGGTTGCGTCCTGCGACCAGGCCATGTGCAGTGTTGCCGCCTGCGTCGAAACCGTCGCAATACCGAGCATCGCGGCAACCGTGATGCCCGACAGCAATGATCTTGTGAGATGCCTTGTCATTTTCGTCTCCCATTATGATTTGACTTGATGCCTTGCAGTTTCCGCCGACCGCTTCCAAGGCACACATGCTTCGGAGTATCGGCCCAGTCTATGCGGCTTCGCGCCGTCTTGTCTAAAGCGGCCTCTTGCCGTCTTGTCTCACGCGGCTTCATGCCATCCGGTCGCTGATTGCCTTTCGCAGGAAACCGCCGGCCTTGCCGAGGGCGGCTCGTGCCGTCTCGGTATCGAGGCCGGTGATCGTCACCAGGATCGCCAGCTTCACGTCGTTGCTTGTCTGGTGGAGTGCCTGCCTGGCCTGCTGCGCGGAACAGCCGGTGGTCTGCATGACGATCCTGGTTGCCCTCGCCACCAGCTTCTTGTTGGACGGGTTGAGGTCGACCATCAGATTCTGAAAACTCTTGCCGATGCGGATCATCGAAGCCGTGGTCAGCATGTTGAGCACCAGCTTCTGCGCGGTTCCGGACTTGAGCCTCGTCGAGCCGGTGAGCACTTCCGGGCCAACGACCGGCGAGATGGCGATATCGGCGATGCCGGCAATTGTCGATGCCGGATTGCACGACAGGGCGACTGTTGTGGCGCCGACTTGCCTGGCATATTTCAGTCCGCCGATGACGTAAGGCGTGCGCCCGCTGACCGCGATGCCGACCACGACGTCGTCTGGTGTTAGCCCGATCTCCTGCAACGCCTTGGCGCCCATTTTCGGGTCGTCCTCGGCGCCTTCCGTCGACTGCACCAAGGCGTCCGGGCCGCCGGCGATCAGGCCGATCACCATGTCCTCGGGCACGCCGAAGGTGGGAGGACATTCCGAGGCGTCGAGTACGCCGAGCCGCCCGCTGGTGCCGGCGCCGATATAGATGAGGCGCGCGCCTTTCTGGAAGGCAAGCACGATGCGGTCGACCGCAGCCGCGATTTCCGGCAGCACCTTTTCGACGGCAGCCGGGACAAGCCTGTCCTCGTCATTGATCTTGCGCAGCACATCGATGGTCGGCAGCAGGTCGATATCCATCGTCCGCGGGTTGCGGCCTTCGGAAACCAGCAGGTCCAGTTCGGACATCAACCCTTGCTCGGTCATTCCAGTGCTTTCAAAAATTCTTCTGCCTGCGTCCGACATGGCCCGACGCGCCAGGGCGCACGGACGTTGGATACGTCATCGCAATCTTTCTTTGTTAACTTTTTAGAATTGGATATTCGTATCGTCAACAGGATATTGGAATATTTTATTCCTAGCTTCGCTAGGCCTGCCGGACGCAGAGCGACCGCTTGGCGAGGATGATCGCGCCGGAAACGGCGTCGCCGTCCGCGGGCTTCAGCCGGCGCCGGACATCGGGCGAAAGCCAGGGTTCGAGCGGGCTGGCGAGGCCGCCAAGCAAGGTCACGCGCGGCGCGCCTTTTTCGAACAGCACCCGCACCAGCGTGTCGATCTGCTCGGCGGCACTTTGCACAATGCGTCGCCCGGCCGGATCGCCCTGGTCGGCATGGCGCATCACCATCGGCGCCAGGGCGGCGTAATCCGTGGCGCTGGCACGGTCCATCCAGGCAACCGCTTCCATCGGATCATCCTCGAAGCGCTGCATCACCTCCGCCAGCAGCGCCGACCGCTCGTGCCGGTCGTCATGGGCGCGCAGCGCCAGTTGCATGGCTTTCAGGCCAAGATCGGCGCCGCTGCCTTCGTCCGAGATCGGAAAACCGTAGCCGCCAACGCGCAGGTCGCGGCCTTCGGCGAAGCCGAGGCCGATCGAGCCCGTGCCGGCTATGACGATGGCGCCGTCCTGGCCGGAATGCGCACCAAGGCAGGCGCCGACGCCATCGCTGACGAAATCGATGCTGGCAAAGGGATGCGCGATCGCACGCAACGCCTCCAGCGCGCCCTTGCGGCCGATACCCGCAAGACCGATGCCGGCGCGTATCCGAGCGGCCTCGGCCGGCCCGAACCCGGTCTCGTCGATCGCCGCGCCAAAGGCTTTGGCAATCGAGGCCCAGGCCGCGTCGATGCCGAGCCGGGTCGTCGCCGGGCCGGACAGGCCTTGTCCCAGCACGTTGCCTTGCGCGTCTTCGATACGAGCCCGGCAGCCGGTGCCGCCGCCGTCGACGCCGAGAAAATAGTCCGGGCCGCTCATGGGCTCAGCCGCTCGATGTCGGCACCGCAAAGGCGCAGCTTTCGGTCCAGCTGCTCATAGCCGCGATCGAGATGATAGACGCGGTTGATGATCGTCTCGCCCTCGCTGACCAGTGCCGCCAGCACCAGCGACACCGAAGCGCGCAGGTCGGTGGCCATCACCTGCGCGCCATGCAGTTTCTCGCCGCCGCGCACCAAGGCCATGGTGCCCTGCAGCTTGATGTTGGCGCCGAGCCGCATAAGTTCGGGCACATGCATGAAGCGGTTCTCGAAGATGGTTTCACGCAGCAGCGACGCACCCTCGGCGCAACACATCAGCGCCATGAACTGCGCCTGCAGATCGGTCGGAAAACCCGGATAGGGTTCGGTGGTGAGATCGGCGGCCTTGAGCGGCCGGTCGCGTGAAACGATCAGGCCACGGTCGCCGGGCCAGACGCTGACGCCGGTGGCCTCCAGCAATTGCACCACCGAGGCCATGTGCTCGAGCCGGGCATGGGTGAGCTCGAGCTGGCCGCCGGTGATCGCCGCGGCAATCGCATAGGTGCCGGCTTCGATGCGGTCCGGGATGATGTCGTGCCGGGCCGCATGCCAGCCGGTGTCGCCGGCGATCAGGATGCGATGCGTGCCGGCGCCCTCGATGCGCGCGCCCATGGCATTGAGGCAAGCGGCGAGATCGGCCACTTCCGGCTCGCGCGCCGCGTTGAGGATCTCGGTTTCGCCCCTGGCCGTGGTCGCCGCCATCATGGCGGTTTCCGTTGCCCCGACCGATGGCGAACTGAGCACGATGCGCGTCCCGGTCAGCCCGTTCGGCGCCGAGGCGACGATCAAACCATTCTCGATGGCGATCCTGGCGCCAAGTGCGGCGAGGGCGGCGACATGCATGTCGACCGGCCGCGCGCCGATCGCGCAGCCGCCGGGCAGTGAAACCCGGGCATGGCCGAACCGCGCCAGCAACGGCGCCAGAACGAGCACGGTCGCGCGCATTTTTCGGACCGTGTCATAGGACGTTTCCTTCGAAACGGCGGCACTGGTGTCGATCGTCGCGGCATGCGCCGACCGCGTCACCTCAGCGCCGTGAAGCCGCACCACACCCAGCATGTTCTCGACGTCCGTCACGGCGGGCAGATTGCTCAATTCGAGCGGGTAGGGGCTGAGCAGGGCGGCTGCGATCTGCGGCAAGGCAGCGTTCTTGGCGCCGGATATGGTGACCGCGCCTTCCAGTCTTCGTCCGCCGACGATCCGCAATCTGTCCATGGCTGAACCCTTGTGTGGCGAAAGCCGGGCGGCGGTCCGGTCTCTCCGGGAGAGCCATTCGATTCCCGAACCGGGCCAGTTCGAGAATTAATTCTGCGTTCTTGGCTGTCAATCGAAATTGGAATAATTTATTCCTCAAAGCATCGAAGCGCTCCAGAGGGTTCATGTCCGTTCTCAAGCAGATCCATGCGAAGCTCGACGGCATGGCGCCCAGCGATCGCGAGATCGGCCAGTACATCGTCGACAATCCCGACCGGATGCTGCGCCTGTCGACGGCGGCCCTTGCCGCCGAGATCGGCCGCAGCCAGTCGAGTGTCGTCAAGTTCAGCCAGAAACTCGGCTATGCCAGCTATCAGGAGCTCAAGCTCGCCGTCAGCGAGGCCAAGGCGCAGGACTGGCAGGTGCCGGCCGGCGTTATCCACGGTTCGATCGAGGTCGGCGACACCTATCCGGTCATCCTGAAGAAGCTGATCGGCAGCAAGCTTTTGTCGATGCAGCAGACCGTCGCCGCCAACACCGAGCGCATCATCGGCCGCACACTGGAGCTGCTGGACGGCGCGCGCCGCATCCATCTGGTCGGCGTCGGCGCCTCCTCGCTGGTGGCGCGCGATTTCTCCTACAAGCTGATGAAGCTCGGCCGCAACGTGCTGCATGACAGCGACAGCCACATCCAGATGGCCAATGCCGCGACGCTCGGGCCCGGCGACGTGCTGTTCGCGCTCTCCTATTCCGGCGCCAGCATCGAAACCTTGCGCATCGCCGAGCTCGCCGCCAAGCGCGGCGCGATGGTGATCGCCGTCACCGGCCTGCACGACAATCCATTGAGCCGGGTCGCCGACATCCGCCTCTACACCATCGCGGATGAGGAGCGTGCGCGCTCCTCATCCATCACCGCGCGCGACGCGCAGCTGACGCTGACCGATCTGCTGTTCATCCTTTTGGTGCAGAGGCAGCCGGACGCCAACGACTATGTCCACAACAGCGAGATGGCGGTGTCGGTGCTGAAGGCCGAGCGGTCCTCGTAAGAGCCTAGACGCTTTCGAGATAGGTCTCGATCTCGAAGTCGCTGACGTTGAGCGCGAAAGTGTTCAACTCCTGGCGTTTGCAGGCGATGAAGGAGTCGCGCAGGATCGCCGGAAAGATCTCCGCCACATGCGTGCCGCTCTCGAAGGTGGCGATTGCCGAGGCCCAGTCCGGCGGCAGCTTGGCCGGCACGACGCCCTGGCCATCGTTCCCGATCGGATCGCCCGGCGACATCTGCCTTTCGATGCCGATCAGGGCCGCGCCCAGTATGGCGGCAAGCACCAGATAGGGATTGGCGTCCGCGCCCGACACGCGATGCTCGATGCGGCGCGCCCCGGTCGGGCCGCCGGGAATGCGGATCGCGACCATGCGGTTCTCGTAGCCCCAGGCGACCGCAGTCGGCGCATAGGAGCGCGGGCGAAGCCTGCGGTAGGAATTGTAGTGCGGCGCGAACACCAGCGTGCTCTCGGCCATCGCCGCCAGCAGCCCGCCGACGGCGTGGCGCATGGTTTGCGAGCCCTGGTCGGTGCCGTCGTCGAACACATTGCGGCCTTCGGCGTCTACCAGGCTGAAATGGACGTGGAAGCCGTTGCCGGCCCGGTCGCCGTAGGGTTTTGCCATGAAGCAGGCGGCAAAGCCGTGCTTGCGGGCAATGCCCTTCACCGTGCGCTTGAACAGCACCGCATCGTCGGCCGCCCGCAGCGCGTCGGCGACATGGTTCAGATTGATCTCGAACTGGCCGACCCCGTTTTCGGCAATCGCCGTGTCGACGGGAATGCCTTGCGCCCGGCAGGCGTCGTAGACGTCATGGATGAAGGCCTCGAAATCGTCGATCTCGTCGATCGACAGCGCCGCGTCGGAATCCAGACGCCGTCCGGTGACCGGTGACACCGGCCCGACCGGCCGCTGCGATTGCGGATCGACCAGATAGAATTCGAGTTCCGTCGCCGCGACCGGGGTCAGGCCGAGCGCCTTGTAGCGGTCGAGGATGCGGGCGAGCGCCCGCCGGGGATCGCCGAGATAGGGCGCGCCGCTTTCGTCGGCGAGCCAGAGCGGGACAAGTGCCGTCGGATGCGCTGTCCAGTCCACCGGCAGGATGCCGCGTCCCGTCCATTGGCAGAGCCCGTCGGCATCGCCGGTCGAGAAAACCAGACTGTTGCCTTCGATGTCCTCGCCCCAGATGTCGAGCCCGATCAGCGAATAGGGCATGCGCAGCTTGCCTTCCAGCGCCTTGCGGGCCTGCTCCACGGGAATGCGTTTTCCCCGCATGACGCCGTTGAGGTCGCACACCGCCGCCCTCAGGCTTTGTATGTCGCTTCTGCTTTCAAGCCAGCTCAGAACGTCCGCAATTGCATCGCTCAATTTGAAACCTCTGGTTTTCGAAGGTGCCCGAGCCCTGCCGGCTGCACCATCCCTGATAAAAATGCTTGTGAGTTTTCGGAAAGCCTATCCGGTTGATGCCGGATATTTTTCCTTATTTTTTCAAGTCACTAGCTGGGATGTCGGGAGGCATTTCAAAACCAATTGTGCGATCTGCGATCGCAACATAGAGGCAAGAAGGCGGAAAGCCAAGGGGCATTCGGCAAGCCGGCTTCGCCGCCGGGCAGGCACGATCGGTCTTTGGGTCGAGCGCCTATCGTCCGGCGATCCTAGCGCCCTGCGCCCGGAAATCTGGCCTGCCGCAAGATGTGCGCGGCGCCTTCTTCGATGTCGCGCACGATGGCCTCGCGGGCGCGCGCCGCGTCCTGCGCCTCGATCGCGGCGACGACTTCCTCATGATAATCGATGTCGAGGATCGAGGCGAGATCGTCCTCGAACCCCATGGCGAGGTTCCGGAGGAAGGGGCCGACCTGCATCCATACGGTCTCGATCAGGAAGATCATTTGCTCGTTGCCGCAATGGCGATAGATCGAGAATTTGAAGGCGTAGTTCTTCCTGAGATAATCGTCGATGTCGCCCTCGCGCGCCGCCAGGGTCAATTCGCTGCTGTGGCGCCGGATCGTGCGCAGATTGTTGCCGTTGATGCGCTTTGTCGCGAGTTCGGTCGCCGAGCCTTCCAGGATCGTGCGCACGGCGGTCAATTGCGAAAATCGTTCGGCCGAAATGACCGGCACCTCGACACTGCCGTTCGGCATCGGGCTCAGCGCCCGCAGCGCCTGCAGCCGCATGAAGGCGCTGCGCACCGGCATGTCGCTGGTGCCGAGTTCCTTGGCAAGCTTGCGTGACGTCAACTTCTGGCCGGGCGTGAACTGGCCCGACATCAGCGCCCGGACGAGCTCCAGATAGACCTTTTCATGCAGGGGCACGCTGTCGATGGCGCTCAACCCGAATTGTGTTCTGTCGGCCATTGGCGGGGGCGCTACTTCATTCGTTCTGAGATATGGCCTGACGACAACAGCCGCGGTTGATCCTGATCGGCCGAGGACGGCGGGACACCGAAGTCGATATATCGGCACATGATAGACGCCTCAATCGTTATGCGGCAAGCTGTTAACAATGCGGCCAAGGGCAGGTCGCGTGGCAAAGATGCAGGCGCGCGGCACCTCCGTTGCCGTCTGCAATATCGCGATCACAAATCTTGACCTTCCACGCACTTGCACGTCCGGCCGCTCTCTGGCTTTTTGGGACACCCATCCGAACGGACTGATTCGCGTCATGCCGCTCGATTGCAATGTCCTGGAGGCAGTCTGCTTGTGGGTCGTGAAGCGCGCGAATTTGACGAAGGAGAAGCAGGCATGGCCGAGTTCAAGAAGCCGGAAATCTCCGAGATGAGGCCCAAGATCACCGTTATCGGCGTCGGTGGCGGTGGCGGCAACGCCATCAACAACATGATCGCGGAACAGCTTCAGGGAACCGAATTCATCGCCGCCAACACCGATGCCCAGGCGCTGACCATGTCGAAGGCGACACGGCTGATCCAGCTTGGCGCGCATGTCACGGAAGGCCTTGGCGCCGGCTCGCTGCCCGAGATCGGCCGGGCCGCGGCCGAGGAATCGCTCGACGAGATCATGGACCATCTGGCCGGCACGCATATGTGTTTCGTCACCGCCGGCATGGGCGGCGGCACGGGAACTGGCGCTGCCCCGGTCATCGCGCAGGCGGCGCGCAAGGCCGGCATCCTGACGGTCGGCGTCGTCACCAAGCCCTTCACCTTCGAGGGCCGGCGCCGCATGCAGATGGCCGAGGAAGGCATCGAGCGGCTGCGCGAGGCCGCCGACACGGTGATCGTCATCCCGAACCAGAACCTGTTCCGCATCGCCGATGCCAAGACCACCTTCGCCGACGCCTTCGTCATTGCCGATCGGGTGCTTTATTCCGGTGTCAGCTGCATCACCGATCTCATCGTCAAGGAAGGCCTGATCAATCTCGACTTCGCCGACGTCAAATCGGTGATGCGCGGCATGGGCCGCGCCATGATGGGAACCGGCGAGGCGTCAGGCGAAAGCCGGGCGATGAAGGCGGCGGAAGCCGCGATCGCCAACCCGCTGCTCGACGAAGTGTCGATGAAGGGCGCCAAGGGCGTGCTGGTCTCGATTTCGGGCGGACGCGACATGACCCTGTTCGAGGTCGACGAGGCCGCCACCCGTATCCGCGAGGAGGTCTACGAGGATGCCGACATCATCGTCGGCGCCATCTTCGACAAGAGCATGGAAGGCCGTTTCAGGGTCTCGGTGGTGGCGACCGGCCTCGATAGGGCGATCGCCGACGCCGATGCCGGCATCGCGCATGACCGCGCTGTTCAGTCACCGTTGCGGACGCTGCAGTAAGGCATATCCGTCGCACAAGCATTCTCCCGGGAGACAGCGCTGAAAAGCAGCTGTCTGCCTGCGGGCCAGATCGGCCGGCGCAACTATTGCAGCCCGCTGTATCGACCTCTATCCCTCTGCTGCTACAAGAATCCGTCACATCGGGCCATCTATACTGGCAACCGGAATTCGTTCGAGCGACGGGAAGCGCGGCTTGGAATTTGACTTGAAGACCATCGAAGCGCTCGCGCCCGACCAGGCGTCGTTGAGCGCGGCCTCCAAGTTGACCAGGCAATCGAACTGGCCAAGGCTCGAAAAGAACGAACAGTTGGCGCTTATCTGGGGCGAGTGCCAGGGCTCCGGCTCCAGCCCCTATCGCGTCGTCGTCGACACCGGCGACCACGGCTACAAATGCACCTGTCCGTCCCGAAAGTTCCCCTGCAAGCACACATTGGCGCTGATGTGGATCGCCGCCACTGCGCCGGCGAGTTTCACCGCCGCCGGCTCGACGCCGGAATGGGTGAACGACTGGCTCGGCCGTCGCCGGAAGACCACGTCACAGCCGGCCGCACCGGCGCCCGGCGTGGCCGGCAAGAGCATCGGCGAGGCCTCGCGCGAGGAAGAGAGCACCGTTGTCGAGGACGCAGCCGCGATCGAGCGCCGCGAAGCCGCGCAGCGCAAACGCGCCGAGGATACGCGGTCCTCGGTCTCGGCGGCTTTGGACGAACTCGATCAATGGATATCGGATCAGTTGCGGCTTGGTCTCGCCGGTTTTGTCGACAACAGCAGCGATCGGTGCCGCCGCATTGCAGCACGGCTGGTCGACATGAAGGCGACGGCGCTCGCCGGCCGCATCGACGAGATTCCGTCACGGCTGATGGGGCTGCGCAACGAGGAGCGGCCGGACGCGGCGATCCGCGAACTCGGCAAGCTCGTGCTGCTGGCCAAGGCCTGGCGCTCGACGCCTGACGATGCCGAACTGAGACGGCTGGTGTCAACCTCGGAAAGCCGCGAGCAGGTTCTGGCTAATCCCGAGGCGATCCAGGTCGAAAGCGTCTGGGAGGTGCTTGGCGAGAAGATCGAGACGCGCCGCGACGGCCTTGTCAGCCATTCGACCTGGCTGCTCGATCTGAACAGCGCCGCCCCGCAATTTGCTCTGCTGCTCGACTATTTCCCCGCCTCTGCCGGCCGCCGGTCGAACGCCTTCACGTCGGGTGATCGCTTCGATGCAAGGCTGGTCTTTTATCCGGCGCGTCAGCCGCTACGGGCGCTGGTAGTGGAGCGCAAGGGCGATGTGTCGTCAGCGCAATGGCCGGATTTCGGCTTTGACGTAGCCGATCCGCTGGCGGCCCATGTCGCCCACCAGGACACAGCCCCCTGGCTCACCGATAGTCCGGTCATGCTGCCGCCCGGCGCGATCCTGCTCGACGATCGCGGCGATGCCTGGTGGCAATCCGCCGATGATCCGCACGGCATCGCCCTGCCGATCGCCGATGCCGTCAGTCCGACATTGCTTGGTCTCGACCTCGCGGCAACGGCAGCGCTCTGGAGCGGCAGCCGGCTTCATCTTCTGGCGGCGCAAAGCGGCTTCGGGAGGCTTGACCTGTCGTGAACGAGATCGAGCAGACGGGTCTGGCGACCATGCGCGATTGCTGGATCACCGGCGGAACCAGCTTTGACCTGGCTCCGGCCGCCTGGAAGGACATCGCCGCCGGTGCCAACCCCGACGAGCGTGAGCGCCGATTGCTGGCGATCGCCGCGCAAGCCCTCGAAATCGCCTTGCGGCCGGCAGCGCCGAAGACGCTGAAGCGTCGCCCGCCGCTGCCTGAACTTGCCCTGCCGATGCTGCCCGAGCGGTTGCGGCCGCTTTTGCGGGCGGCGCTGAAACAGGCTGCCGACGCAAGGAGCAAGTCGCGCGTGGTGGCCGTCGTCGCCAGCCGCGGCTTCGTGCTGCATCCGATGGACTGGATGCCCGCCGCGTCGGATCAGACCAGCCCGGATGTCTACGCGCCCTGGATCGATTGGCAGGCTGGCGTGGATGGCGAAAAACACACGAGCCGGGAGCAACTGACGTCGCAGAATTGGGACGAATTCTATCCCGCCGCGCGCCGCACTGCGCTGGCCGATATGCGCCGCACCGCGCCGGCTGTCGCCCGGCAGTTGATCGAGACCAGGGGATCAACCGAGCCGGCGGAGGTCAGGCTTGCGCTCATCGCACTCATGCATTTCGGCCTGGGACCCGATGACGTGCCCTTCCTGAAAAGCCTGTCTACCGATCGCTCGGGCAAGGTCCGCGAACTCGCCGGCCGGCTGCTGGCGCGGTTGGGGCAGCATGGCCAGCCAGGCGATGGCGGGCCGGAAGATCCGATATCCGAACTCGCCGCCTTCATCGCGGAAGGCAAATCCGGCTTCATCCGCCGCCGCACCACCTACACGCCGGCAAAGCTGAAATCCCCGGCGCAGGAACGGCGCCGCGCTGAACTGTTCGAAACCTGCAATTTGGTCGACCTTGCCGCGCGTTTCGGCGTCACCGAATCCGACTTCATCGGCGCATGGCAGTTCGGCGCCGACAACAATGTCGATATCCTTGTAGCCCGCATGGTCGCAGCGTCGGGCAGCGATGCGGCGGTCACGCACATGGCCGACACGCTTGTCGCCGAGGGTGGCAAGCCGGCGCTTTTCGTCCTGCATTTGATGCCGCGTCTGGACAGTCGCAGGCAACGCGTCCTGATCAGGGTGATCCTGAAGGACACGCAATATCTTGGCGCGCTCAGTCTGGCCGAGGGCGTCGAAGCAGGCTGGCTGGACTGGGCCGACCTGACCAACGGCAAGACGCTGCCGGCACTGCGCACCGCTGTCGCGGGCAACGATGACGCCGTGAAGCGTGGCGTCGACCAGCTTCTGGAAACGCTGGGCTTTCTCGCCACCGCGGAGGCGGCGGAAAAATTGATCGGCGATGTCGTCGCGGCCGGCATGGCGCCGGCAGCGCCTTCGCTCGCTCTTCTGCGCCTCAACGCATCCCTGGCCGGGCCTTGAACCAACACATGATCCATGCGGAGAACAGCAAATGAACGCAGCCATCCGTCTTCCGGTCGAGCAGGCCTACGCCGGCGAATTGCAGGCGCTCGCGCGCAATGACGACCGGCAAAGGCCCGCCGGCTGGAGCCTGTCGCCAAAGGCGGTGCTGACCTATCTCCTCGGCGGAAAGGCTGACGACGGCACGCTGATCACGCCCAAATATGTCGGCCGCCGCCGATTGATGGAGACCGCCGTGGCGACGCTTGCCACCGACCGCGCGCTGTTGCTGCTCGGTGTTCCCGGCACCGCCAAATCCTGGGTGTCGGAGCATCTCGCCGCCGCCATCATGGGCGACTCGACGCTGATTGTGCAGTGCACGGCCGGCACCGACGAGAACCAGATCCGCTATGGCTGGAACTACGCGCAGCTTCTGGCCAAAGGCCCGAGCCAGGAGGCGCTGGTGCCGACGCCGCTCTACCGCGCCATGCAGGACGGCAAGCTCTGCCGCCTCGAGGAGCTGACGCGCATGGGTTCTGATGTGCAGGACACGCTGATCACCGTGCTGTCCGAAAAGATGATGCCGATCCCCGAGCTCAACACCTCGATCTACGCGCAGCGCGGCTTCAACATCATCGCCACCGCCAACAACCGCGACAAGGGCGTCAACGAATTGTCCTCGGCGCTGAAGCGCCGCTTCAATGTCGTCGTGCTGCCCTTGCCCGAAGACATGGCGGAGGAGGTGGCGATCGTCTCCAAGCGCGTTGGCGAGATGGCCGGCGGTCTCGACCTGCCGGTGCCGAAGAATGTCGGCGAGGAGATCGCCCGCGTGCTGACCATTTTCCGCGAGTTGCGTTCAGGTGCAACGGCGGACGGCAAGGTGACACTGAAGACGCCCTCCGGGTCGCTGTCCACGGCCGAAGCCATCGCCACCATGGTCGGCGGGCTCAGCCAGGCGGCCTGGTTCGACAGCGGCAAGCTCGGCGCTGAAGGCCTGGCCGCCAGCCTCGTCGGAGCGATCGTCAAGGATCCCGTGCAGGACAAGCTGGTGCTGGAGGAATATCTGGAAACCGTGCTCAAGAAGCGGCCGGACTACGCCGGCTATTACGCTGCCTTGAACGCCGCGATCTGACGCCATGGCGCTTAGCGACGTTTCCTATTTCGGCATACGCCATCACGGGCCCGGCTCCGCCGACAGCCTGATGCAGGCCTTGCAGGAGTTGAAACCGGTCGCTGTGCTGATCGAGGGACCGGCCGACGCGTCGGCGCTGCTGCCATTGCTCGCCCGTCCCGAAATGCAGCCGCCTGTGGCACTGCTGTGCTATCCTGAGGACGATCCGGCCTCGACCAGCTTCTGGCCCTTTGCCGAGTTCTCGCCGGAGTATCAGGCCACGCTCTGGGCCGTCGCCAACAAGGCGGCAGTGCGCTTCATCGACCTGCCGTCTTCGGCGCGGGTAGCGTCGGTTGAGGCCGCGGAAAAAGCCGATGGAACGGAAGTCCCTGTCGAGGCTGAGACGGCGCCGCATCTGCGCGACCCGATCGGCACGCTGGCGCAGGCCGCCGGCTATGAGGATGGCGAGAGCTGGTGGGCCGACATCATCGAGCAAAACCCTGAGCCCGGCCCGATCTTCGCGGCAATAGCTGACGCAATGACGACGCTGCGCGAGGGCGAAGGTCCGCTTGCAGAATTCGAGGCAAAGCGCGAAGCGCATATGCGGCTTGAAATCGCGGCCGCACGTAAGGAATTCGACGGACCGATCGCCGTCGTCTGTGGCGCCTTCCATGTGCCGGCACTGCAGGCGACACGTCCGCTCAAAGAGGACCAGGCCATCCTGAAAGGGCTTGCCCGGCGCAAGGCCACGATGACCTGGGCGCCATGGACCGGCCCGCGCCTGGCGCTCGGTTTTGGTTATGGCGCCGGTGTCGTGGCACCGGGCTGGTGCAAACATCTGTGGCGCACGCGGGGCCGGCACGACGCCGCGACCCTGTGGCTCGCCATGATCGCGGCGGTGCTGCGGGCCAAGGGGCACATGGTCTCGACCGCCTCGCTGATCGAGGCCGAAAGGCTGGCCCGCGCGCTGGCCGCGATCCGCGAGCGGCCAAAGCCCGGCTTCGAGGAATTGCGCGATGCCGCGATCGCCGCTTTGTTCAACGGCGAAGCGGTGCTGTGGGCACTCGTCGAAGCCGAACTGCTGCTGGGCGCCGATGTCGGTGAAATTCCGCCCGACACTCCACTGGCGCCGCTGATCGAGGATCTGCAACGCAACCAGAAGGCGGCGCGGCTGAAGCCCGAGGCGCTGGAGCGCGAATTGTCGGTCGACCTGCGCAGCGACAGCGGGCTGTTCCGGTCGACTTTGCTGCACCGCTTGAACGTGCTTGGCGTGCAATGGGGTAAGCTCACCGACAGCGGCCGCAGCCGCGGCACGTTTCGTGAGCGCTGGACCCTTTCATGGGAGCCGGAATATGCCGTTCGTCTGGTCGAGAACCTGGTCCATGGGCCGACCATCGAAAAGGCCGCCAACGGCAGGCTGATCCAGATGATCGGCGCGTCGACATCGCTCGACGCATTGGCGGCACTGGTCCAGGGCGCCATCACGGCCAATTTGTCGGAGGCCTCGACGGCCGGCCTGGCGGCACTGGAGGAACGCGCGGCGCGCAGCAGCGAATGCCTGGAAATCCTGGCGTCCGTGCCGCCGCTCGCCGACATCATCCGCTATGGCGAAGCTCGGAAGACGGAAACGGCCCGGCTGTCCGGCCTGCTGGAGCGGTTGATCATCGAAGGCGGCATCGCGCTGCCCTACGCCGCGCGCGACCTCGATAACCAGGCCTCATCGGCGCTGGTCGGCGCGATGCGCAAGGCGGATGAGGCGATAAAGCTGGTCGAGCCGGAACAGGACGTTCTGGACGCCTGGCGCAACGGATTGGCGGCGGTGCTGGACGGATCGCGATCGACCGCACTCGTGGCGGGCTGTGCCGCGCATCTGCTTTACGAAGCCGGGCACCTGTCCGCCGAAGCCGCTGCGGGCCTGATCGAGCGGCGCCTGTCGCCGGGCACGCCAGTCGCCGAAGCGGCTGGGTTCTTCGAGGGTTTCTTCAGCGCCGCCGGTCAAAGGCTGATCTATGATGAAAGCCTGCGCGGCGCGGTCGATGCCTGGCTCAAATCCCTCGACGAGGACGCCTTCATCGCGCATCTGCCGCTGCTGCGCCGGGTGTTTTCGCATCTGGATTCGATGGAGCGGCGGCGGCTGATCGAAGCCGTACTTGGCCGTGTCAGGCGCCTGCCTGCCGGGCTGACGCCGACGCCAAATGGCGATGAGGCCTGGCGCCGGCATCTTGAGCGGCTTGGACCGTTGCTGATGGGTGGGAACGGCAATGGATGACGACGTCGATATCGGCGAAACGGCGCCAGCCGGCGACGACCGGGAGCGTCGCTGGCGCCTGGCGATCGGCGCGGATGACGAATCTTCGTCGGCGTTGTCCGACAATGACAAGCGGCTGTCGGCGGCGCTAGATGCACTCTACGGCGATGGGGCCGGCGATGCGGCGGCCGATCCGCGCAAGCGGCGCGGCGGGCTCGGCCGCTCGGCGCCGAAAGTGGCGCAGTGGATGGGCGATATCAGGTCGTTCTTTCCCGCGCAGGTCGTGCAGATCGTCCAGAAGGATGCCTTCGAGCGGCTCAATCTGAAGCAGATGCTGATGGAGCCGGAATTCCTCAAGGCGATCGAGGCCGACGTCAATCTCGTCGCCGACCTGATCTCGCTGCGCTCGGTCATGCCGGCCAAGACCAAGGATATCGCACGCAACATCATCGCCGATATCGTCGCCAAGCTGATGCAGCGGCTGGAGCAGAAGACCGCCGAGGCGATCCGTGGCGCGCTCGACCGGTCGCAGCGCACCAACCGCCCGCGCCAGCGCGACATCGACTGGCCGCGCACCATCACGGCCAACCTTCGCCACTACCAGGCCGAGCACAAGACGATCGTGCCGGAAAAGCTGGTCGGCTTCATGCGCAAGCAGCGCAGGCTGGTCGATCTGGATGAGGTGGTGCTGTGCGTCGACCAGTCGGGGTCGATGGCAAGTTCGGTGATCTACGCCTCGATCTTCGCCGCCGTGATGGCGTCCTTGCCGGTGGTGCGGACCAAGCTCGTCTGCTTCGATACGGCGATCGTCGACCTGACCGAGGAACTCAGCGATCCGGTCGAGGTCCTGTTCGGCGTGCAGCTTGGCGGCGGCACCGACATCAACCAGGCCGTCGCCTATTGCGCCGACCGTATCGAACGGCCGACCAAGTCGCATATGGTGTTGATCACCGACCTCTATGAGGGCGGCAACGGCCAGGAATTGCTGCAGCGGCTGGCGGCGCTTGTCCGCTTGGGCGTCAATGTCGTGGTGCTGCTGGCGCTGACCGACCAGGGCAGGCCGGGCTATGACCCGAAGATGGCGGGCTCCGTGGCAGCACTAGGCATCCCCGTCTTCGCCTGCACGCCGGACCTGTTTCCCGACATGATGGCTGCGGCCTTGCGACGGGAAGATGTCGGCGCATGGGCGGCAAGCGCCGATATCAAGCTGGTTCGCGCCGAGGACGCCAACCCGGCGGCTGACGCCTAAGTCGCGCTCAACTCGGCGTCATCGAGCGGCAATCCCAAACATACTCAAACAGCCGGCGATGCTGATCTGCACGCCGGAGAGGGCTGCTCGTATCGCCATTCACCGACATCGCCAGACGGCCGGCCGAAGCCCGCTTCGGTCGCCATGTCGCGATTTGCACAGGGGTTGCTTGACTCCGATCGCTCGTTGTGAAAAATTTTGCAGCAACTGATAAAAATATCAAAGGGTGGAAATGGTAGGGTTCGGCAACGGTCTCCTGCGCGACGACGAAACCAGCATGGCGACGCGTGCCGCCTGGCTTCATTATGCCGGCGGCCTGACCCAGTCCGAGGTCGCCAAGCGGCTGGGACTGACCAGCCTCAAGGCCCATCGCCTCATCACCAAGGCCAATCAGGAAGGGCTGGTGAAGGTCTATATCGACGGCGAAGTCTCCGAATGCGTCGAGCTCGAGGACGAACTGTCCCGCCGCTACGGCCTCGACTATTGCGAGGTGGTTCCGGACTTCGATTCCGAGGATCTGCCGCTCAAGGCGCTCGGCATTGCCGGCGCGCAGTTCCTCAAGCGCGAGATCGAGCGCGGCGAGGAGGCGCTGATCGGTGTCGGCCATGGCCGCACGCTTGCCGCTTGCGTGGAATATCTGCCGCGCACCTCGACCGACAAGATCCGCTTCGTCTCGCTGCTTGGCGGCCTGACGCGCAAATTCTCGGCCAACCCGCACGATGTTATTCATCGGCTCGCCGAACGCACCGGCGCCGAAGCCTATGTCATGCCGGTGCCGATGTTCGCCAACACGGCGGAGGACCGGACCGTCCTGCTCGGCCAGAAGGGCATCAGCGAGGTCTTCGATCTCGCGCGCTCCGCCGACCTGCTGTTTGCCGGTATCGGCACCGCCGAACGCGAGGCGTCGCTGGTTGCCACCGGCATGATCGAAAAGGGCGAGATGGAGGAGATCCGCCGCAACGGAGGCGTCGGCGAATTGCTCGGCCATTTCTTCGACGAGGCCGGCAAGGCGGTGGCGACGACCGTTTCCGACCGGGCGCTGGCCTTGACGCGTGAGGACATTGCCAGCCGCCGGATCGTCGCCGTCGCCGGCGGCAAGATCAAGGTTCGCGCCATCAAGTCGGTGCTGGAGGGCCGCTATCTCAAGGGCCTGATAACAGACGAGCGGACGGCGCGATCCCTCGTGGAAGAGACGCCGGTCGGGTAGCCGGCAACGTTTTAGTTGAAACTACCCTGTGGAGGAGAAGACGAAATGCATGAGAAAGAGAAAGACCTCATTGACGCCTTCCTGCGCGGACAAGTTGACCGTCGCGGGCTGATAAAGGGCCTCGGTGCCATGGGCCTTGCCGCCGGCACAGCCGGCACGCTGCTCAATCTGGGGCAGAGCCGCGCGCTCGCCGCGGACTTCGACTGGCAGGCGCACAAGGGCAAGACCATCAAGCTCCTGCTCAACAAGCATCCCTATGCCGATGCGATGATCGCCGATCTGGAAAACTTCAAGAAGCTGACGGGCATGAATGTCGTCTATGACGTGTTCCCGGAAGACGTCTATTTCGACAAGGTCACGGCGGCCCTTTCGGCAAGCTCGCCAGAATACGACGCGTTCATGACCGGCGCCTACATGACCTGGACCTATGGTCCCGCCGGCTGGATCACCGACCTCAACGAATGGATCAAGGATCCGGCCAAGACCAACCCGAACTATGCCTGGGACGATTTCCTGCCCGGCGTGAAGAATTCCTGTGCCTGGAATGGCAAGCCGGGCGGCGCGCTGGGTTCGGAAGATGCCAAGCAGTGGTGCATTCCGTGGGGCTTCGAACAGAACAACATCACCTACAACAAGGCGATGTTCGACAAGGCCGGCGTCACCATTCCTGGCAACATGGATGAGATGGTTGCTGCCGCGGCCAAGCTCACCAAGGATGTCGGTGGCGGCGTCTACGGCATTGGCGTGCGTGGCTCGCGCTCCTGGGCGACGATCCATCCCGGCTTCCTGTCGGCCTACGCCAATTTCGACCAGAAGGACCTCAACGTGTCGGCCGACGGTAAATTGTCGGCGGCCATGAACACCGCCGAATCCAAGGCCTTCCACAAGCAGTGGGTGCAGATGATCCAGGAGAGCGGCCCCAAGGACTGGTCGACCTATACCTGGTATCAGGTCGGTACCGATCTCGGCGCCGGCGCCTCGGCGATGATCTTCGACGCCGATATCCTCGGCTACTTCATGAATGGCGGCGACAACAAGATGGCCGGCAAGCTCGCCTTCGCAAGCTTCAAGGCCAATCCGGCAGCCAAGGCGGCGACCCCCAACATCTGGATCTGGTCGCTGGCAATGTCCAATTTCTCCAAGGACAAGGACGCCACCTGGTACTTCATGCAATGGGCCTCCGGGCCGGAGCATGGGCTGTTCGGCGCGACCAAGATGGACTTCGTCAATCCGGTCCGCCAGTCGGTGTGGAAGGACGAGATGTTCCGCGAAAAGCTGAACAAGAGCTATCCCGGTTATGTCGAGATGTTCGACGCCTCGGCGCCCGGCGCCTCGATCAAGTTCACGGCGCAGCCGCTGTTCTTCGACCTCACCACCGAATGGGCGGCGACGCTGCAGAAGATGGTGGCCAAGGAAGTGCCGGTCGACGAGGGCCTCGACAAGCTTGCCGAAAGCATCAACGGCCAGCTCAAGGAAGCCGGTCTCGGTTAAGTCGCAACGGGGCCGGCCTGCCTGGCGGGCCGGCCCTCGTCACACCTTTCACGTTTGCGATGCGGGTGCCGGAAGGCGACCGCTATTTCGCCCGACCGGTCGCCTTGCTCCCTTGGGCGGCCGGCAGGGCGAAGCGACAGCGACAACGGAGCAACTCGATGACTGCGGTGGTATCGCAAAGGCCCAAGCCATCCGGCTTCAGGATCAGCAAGAGGGTGCTGCCCTATGTGCTCAGCCTGCCGGCCTTGCTCGTCTGCATCGGCATCCTGATCCCGTTCCTGACCTCGGTCGTCTATTCCTTCCAGCGCTACCGGCTGAGCCAACCCTGGGCGCGGCAGTTCAACTGGGGCGACAACTACATCTCCTTCTTCACCGATCCGAAATTCTGGAACACGCTCAAGGTGTCGCTGCTCTATGCCGGCACCACCGTCGTGCTGGAACTGCTTCTCGGCCTCGCCATCGCCTTGCTGCTGCAGAAGCGCTCGACGCTGAACAATTTCATCTCGATCATGCTGTTGATGCCGCTGATGACGGCGCCCGCGCTTGCGGCGCTCATGTGGAAACTGATGACCAATCCCGGCTTCGGCGTGCTGAGCTATCTTGCCAGCCTGATCGGGCTGCAGGATTTCCGCTGGGCGTCGTCGCCCTCGACGGCGCTGTTCACCGTCGTGCTCGTCGACATCTGGGTCTACACGCCCTTCATCATGATCTTGCTGCTCGCCGGACTGCGCAGCCTGCCGACGCAGCCCTTCGAGGCGGCCGCACTCGATGGCGTGCCGCGAAGCTTCGTCTTCTTCCGCATCACGCTGCCGATGCTGACGCCCTACATCCTGACGGCGACTTTGTTCCGCCTGCTCGATTCCATCCAGCAGTTCGACATCATCTATGCGATGACCCAAGGCGGGCCGGGCGATACGCTGACCGTCTTCCAGGTCGAGGCCTATCTCAACTTCTTCCAGTCGACCAATGTCGGCCGCTCGGCGGCGCTGATGATCATCCTGTGGGCAATCACCTATTTTCTCTCCAACATCTTCATCAAGAACTGGCTCAGGCTGCGCGAACGCGCCCGTGGCCAGGCATAGGAGGCCGGGATGGAACACACCTCGCTTCTCGAACGCATCCTGCGCGGCATCGCGCTGACGCTGGTCGTGATCTTCTTCATGTTCCCGATCGTCTGGATCTTCATGATGTCGTTCCAGACCAACGAGACCATCCTGCGCATTCCGCCGCAGCTGATCTTCGAGCCGACGCTCGCCAACTACACGGCGCTGATCACCGGCAAGCTGATGACCGCCGCCGGCACGCTCGACATCGCCTTCATGCGCAATCTCGGGAATTCGGTGTTCCTGTCGGTGACTTCGGTGGCGGTCTCGCTGCTGCTCGGCGTGCCGGCGGCCTACGCCTTCGCGCGGCACAAATTCCGTGGCTCGGAGGACATCGCCTTCACGCTGCTGTCCTTCAAGTTCGCGCCGGCGCTGCTGGTGCTGCTGCCGCTCACCCTTTATTTCCAGAAGCTCGGGCTCGCCAACACCTATATCGGCCTGATCTGGGTCTACCAGCTGATCTGCCTGCCGCTGATCCTGTGGATCGTGCGCGGCTATTTCGAGGATATCCCGGCCGACATCGAATATGCCTACCGCATCGGCGGCCATTCCTGGTTCGCCACCTTCCGCAAGATCGCGCTGCCGCTCGCCGGACCCGGCATCGCCGCCGCCGGCCTGCTCGCCTTCATCTTCGCCTGGAACAATTTCGTTTTCGCCCTGGTGCTGGCCTCGGCCGACAAGCAGCCGGTGACGGTCGGCGCGCTCGCCTTCATTACCTCCTCGGGCATCCAGTACGGCCAGATCTCGGCGGCCATCGTGCTCTCGATCACGCCGACGCTGGCGCTCGCCCTCTATGCGCAGCGCTATCTCGTCGAAGGCCTCTCGCTTGGCGCGGTGAAAGGATAGACATGGCCAGCCTCGAACTCAAAAACATCGTCAAGCGCTACAAGAGCCAGACCGTCCTCGACAATCTGTCCTTGACGGTCGCCGATGGCGAAACCCTCGTTCTGTTCGGTCCGTCCGGCGCCGGCAAGACGGTGCTGCTCAGGCTGGTTGCCGGCGTCATCGATCCGGATGAGGGCAAGATCTTCATCGGCGGCGACGACATGACCGATGTCGACGCCGAATTCCGTGGCGTCGGCATGGCCTTCCAGAATTTCGCGCTGTTTCCGCATATGACCGCCTTCGACAATATCGCCACGCCGCTGGAGGCCAAGCGTTCCTCGCCGGGCGCGATCAAGGCCGGCGTAGAGAGCGTCGCCAAGCTGCTGAAGATCGCCCATGTGCTCTCGCACAAGCCGCGCGCGCTCTCCAACGGCCAGAAGCAGCGTACAGCACTTGCGCGAGCGCTGGTCGGCTCGCCGCCGCTTCTGCTGCTCGACGATCCCTTGCGCAATGTCGACGCCAAGCTGCGCTTCGAGATGCGGCTCGAACTGCCGCGTCTGCTCGCCGATCGCGGCGCCACCGTCGTCTACGTCACCCAGGACTACAAGGAAGCTATGGCGCTCGGCGATCGCATCGCCGTCATGTCGCAAGGCGTCATAAGACAGCTCGGCACGCCAGAGCAGATCTATCGCGAGCCGGCCAATATCGAGATCGCAAGGCTGTTCGGCGACCCCACCATCAACCTGCTCGACGTCAAGCCTGCGCGGGATAGCAGGGGGATTTATGTCGGCCTGTCGAATGTCCAGGTCCATCTCGCCGGTGCCCATGAGACGGCCGTCGGCCGCGATTGCGTGATCGGCCTGCGGCCCGAAGCGTTGAGCTTCGTCGAGGAAGGCGTGCCCGGCGCCATTCCGGTGACGGTCGAGGCCGAAACGCCGCTCAACGAAAAGATCGTCACGCTGGTGCGCACCGTGCGCGGCCGCGAAATCCTGGTCTCGCGCCCGGCCGGAACACCGGGCCGCAGCGAGGGCAAGGCCCATATCGCCGTCGACGGCAAGAGCGCCTTGCTGTTCGATCACGCCAGCGGCGACCGCATCGGTTCGAAGAACGTCGTCGCCTTGCGCAATGGAGAAGCGGCATGAGCCAAAGCGCACTCACCATATCCGGTGTCGACAAGTTCTATGGCCCGATCGATCGCGGCGTCCACGCGGTCAAGAACCTGACCATGGAAATCACCAAGGGCGAGATCGTCGCCCTGCTTGGTTCGTCCGGCTGCGGCAAGACCTCGACGCTGCGCATGATTGCTGGTTTCGAAGAGGTCTCGCGCGGCGCTATCTCGGTCGGCGGCCGCCAGGTTCACACGCTGCCGCCGGTCAGGCGCAATGTGGCGATGGCCTTCGAGGGCTATTCGCTTTACCCGCCGCTGACCGTGCGTGAGAACATGGCCTTCGCGCTCAAGGCGGCAAGGCTGCCGAAGAGCGAGGTCGACGCCAAGGTCGCCAGCATCGCCAAGTTGCTCGAGATCGAAGATATATTGGAGCGTTATCCCAGCTCCATCTCGGGCGGCCAGCAGCAGCGCGCCAGCCTTGGCCGGGCGCTGATCCGCGAGGCCGATTTGCATCTGCTGGACGAGCCGATGGGGCAGCTCGAACCGCAGCTGCGCGCCGTGCTGCGCGGCCGCATCAAGCATTTCATCAAGGAGCGCGGCCTGACCGCGATCCTGGTCACCCACGACCAGACCGAGGCCAACGCGCTTGCGGACCGCATCGCGGTGATGGAAGGCGGCGTGCTGCAGCAGTTCGACACGCCGGACCGGATCAAGGAGCGCCCGGCGAACCTGTTCACCGGCACCTTCGTCGGCGAGCCGCCGATGAATGTCTTCGAGGCCTATGTCGGCGCGACCGCAGGCCGCATCAATCTCAAGCTGCCCGACGGCCTGTCGCTTGATTACGACAAGGACGCCTTCAGCGCGCCGGTTCGTGACCAACTGCTCAGCCGCGAGCGGGTCGTCATCGGTATCAGGCCCTATGCGGTCCGGCGATCGAAGGAGGGTGTTCCCGCCAGGGTTTCGGCCAACCAATGGCTCGGCGACCAGACCCATATCGCTGCGGACTTCGCCGGCGGTTCGCTGGTCCTGGTCGAACATGACCGCACCCGCCTCGATCTCGGTGCGCCGATCAATGTCAGCATCGATCCGAAAAACCTGCATGTCTTCGACCAGGCCAGCGGCAAGGCGATCTCGCACGGCATGGAGCTCGCCTGATGCGTGACATACTGATCGGCATCGATGCCGGAACCTCCGTCATCAAATCCATCGCCTTCGACATAAAGGGCCGGCAGATTGCCGCCGCGGCTCTCCCGAACCATTATGAGACGCTGCCGGGCGGCGGCGCCGAACAGGATCTGGCGCGCACATGGAGCGATGCCGCCACGACCCTGCGCCAGCTTGCCGACAAGGTGCCCGATCTCGCCAGCCGGACGGTGGCGATCGCGGTCACCGGGCAAGGCGACGGCACCTGGCTGATCGACGCCAAGGGTGAGCCGGTGGCCAAGGGCTGGCTCTGGCTCGACGCGCGCGCGGCCGGCGTCGTCGAGGAGATCCGTGCGCGGCCCGAGGACCGGCTCCGCTTCGAAAAGACCGGCAGCGGCCTCGCCGCCTGCCAGCAGGGTTCGCAATTCGTCTTCATGAAGCGCGCCATGCCCGCAATGCTCGGCAAGGCGGCAACCGCCTTCCACTGCAAGGACTGGCTCTATTTCAAGCTCACCGGTGAACGCGCCACCGATCCGTCCGAGGGCACCTTCACCTTCGGCGATTTCCACACCCGCGACTATAGCGACGAGGTGCTCGACGTGCTCGGCGTCACCGATCTCCGGCACTTGCTGCCGCCGATCGTCGACGGCACCAGACACAGCACCGGTCTGTCGCCGGCGGCGGCCGACGCCACCGGCATGCTGGCCGGCACGCCGGTCGTGCTCGGTTATGTCGACGTCGTCTGCACCGCGCTCGGCGCCGGCCTGCTCGATCGCCAGCGCAAGCCCGGCTGCTCGATCATCGGCTCCACCGGGATGCACATGCGGCTCGCTGAGACTCCTGACGACGTGCAGCTCAACGAAGCGGCGACCGGTTATACGATGGCGATGCCGGCGCCCGGCGTGTTCGCGCAGATGCAGTCCAACATGGCGGCGACGCTCAACATCGACTGGGTGCTGGGGCTCGCGTCAGGTATCCTCGCCTCGCAAGGCCTCACACGCAGCAATGGCGAGATGATCACGCTGGTCGATGCCTGGATCGCGGCCGCGCAGCCCGCCTCGCTGCTCTATCAGCCCTATGTGTCGGAAGCGGGTGAGCGGGGGCCGTTCGTCGATGCCAATGCCAGGGCCGGCTTCGTCGGCATTTCCTCGCGGCACGGCTATGCTGACCTTGTCCGCGCCGTCTTCGAGGGCCTGGCGTTCGCCGCGCGCGACTGTTACGCCGCCATGGGACCGTTGCCGCGCGAAGTCCGCCTGACCGGCGGCGCCGCCAGAAGCCCGGCGCTGCGCAAGATCTTGGGTGCGGCGCTGGGTGCTGACATTCGCACCAGCGCGCGCGAGGAGGCGGGCGCGGCGGGCGCGGCGATGATCGCCGCGGTCAGCGTCGGCCTTTACAAATCAATGGACGAATGCGTCGGCGAATGGGTGACGCCGTTGCTCGGCGAGGCCGAGCCGAGCGACCGCAGCCTCGCCGCGATATACGACAAGATGACCCCGTCCTACATGTTGGCACACCAGGCGCTGCGGCCGGTCTGGCGCGCAATGGCGGCATCGCAGGCAAATTGAGAAGTTGAGTATGGGTAAGAAAATAGCGATCATTGGCGACAACTTCATGCTCCCGCAGGTGTTCCGCGCCGAAATCGAGAAGGTTGCCACTGGCGACTTCGACATCAGGACATTGCAGACGGCATGGCCCGACGAGCCGATGGAATTCGGCAATCCGGCGTTGGGGCTCGACAAGGTCAAGGAGTATTTCGGCCATCCCGACGAAGTCGTCGATTTCATCGGCGACGCCGAAATCCTTGTCACCCAGTTGGCGCCCCTGTCGGAGGCCATGATGCGGCGCCTGCCTGATCTCAAGCTGGTCGCGGTTTCGCGTGGCGGCCCGATCAACATCGATATGCCCGCCGCCAGGGCGCACGGCATCACCGTGGTCAACGTGCCCGGCCGCAACGCCACCGCCGTCGCCGAATTCACCATCGGCGCCATCCTGGCCGAGACGCGGCTGATCCGTGTCGGCCACGAGGCCTTGCGCAAGGGCGAATGGCGCGGCGACCTCTACCGTGCCGACCGCACCGGCCGCGAGCTCAGTGAAATGACCGTCGGCGTTATCGGCTATGGCAATATCGGCACGAAGGTGGTGCGCCTGCTGCGCGCCTTCGGCTGCCGCGTCCTGGTTTGCGACCCCTATGTGCAGTTGAGCGCCGAGGATCGCAATGCCGGCGTCGAACTCGTCTCGCTGGACAATCTCCTCGTCCGCTCCGACGTCGTCACGCTGCATCCCCGGGTGACCGAGGAGACGCGCGGCCTGATCGGCAGGGACACCATCGCGCGGATGAAACCGGGCGTCATTCTCATCAACACGGCGCGCGGGCCACTGGTCGACTATGACGCTCTTTACGAGGCGCTGGTTTCAGGCCAAATCGCCAGCGCCATGCTGGAGACGTTCGCGATCGAGCCGGTGCCGTCGGACTGGCCCTTGCTGCTGCTTCCCAACGTGACGCTGACGCCGCACATCGCCGGCGCTTCGGTGCGCACCGTCACCTATGCGGCCGAACAGGCCGCCGAAGAGGTACGCCGCTACCTCGCCGGCCTCCCTCCGGTCAATCCGTGCTGAGGTGGTCGCCATGACGCATCAAACCGGCATCGAGGCCATGGCGAGATGAACGGCGGCCTTGAAATCGTCGACCTCTTCGTCATAGGCGGCGGCGTCAATGGCGCCGGCATCGCGCGCGACGCGGCGGGCCGCGGCCTTTCCGTGATCCTGTGCGAAAAGGACGATCTCGCCGAAGGCACCAGCTCTCGCTCCGGCAAGCTCGTCCATGGCGGCTTGCGCTACCTCGAATATTACGAATTCCGCCTGGTGCGCGAGGCGCTGATCGAACGCGAGGTGCTGTTGGAATCAGCACCCCACATCATCTGGCCGATGCGCTTCGTGCTGCCGCACAGCCCGGACGACCGGCCGGCCTGGCTGGTGCGGCTCGGCCTGTTCCTCTACGACCATCTCGGCGGACGCAAGCGGCTGCCGGCGACACGCACGCTCGACCTGCGCACCGCGCCGGAGGGCGCGCCGATCAAGGACGCCTTCCGGCGCGGCTTCGAATACTCCGACTGCTGGGTCGACGATGCCCGCCTCGTCGTCATCAACGCGCTCGACGCCGCCGAGCGGGGAGCAAGGGTTTTCACCCGCACCGTCTGCACCGCCGCCCGCCGCGAGAACGGCCTGTGGGTTGTCGAGATGCAGGACGGCAGGACGAGCATCAGGACGGTGGTTCGGGCGCGGGCGCTGATCAATGCCGCCGGCCCCTGGGTCAACGACATCGTCAACCGCGTTGCCGGCCAGAACTCCAGCCGCAATGTGCGCCTGGTCAAGGGTAGCCACATCGTCGTGCCGAAATTCTGGGAAGGGCGCCAAGCCTATCTCATCCAGAACAGCGACAAGCGTGTGATCTTCATCAATCCCTATCAGAACGATCTGGCGCTGATCGGCACCACCGACATTCCTTATGACGGCCGGCCCGAGGACGTGGCGGCGGATGAGAGCGAGATCGATTACCTGATCAGGGTGGTGAACCGCTATTTCAAGCGCGGTTTGGCGCGCGGCGATGTCGTCTATTCCTTCTCCGGCGTCAGGCCGCTCTATGACGACAATGCCGACAACCCAAGCGCTGTGACCCGCGACTATATTTTCGAGCTCGACGCGCCGGACGCGCAGGCCCCGCTGCTCTCCGTCTTCGGCGGCAAGATCACCACTTTCCGCAAGCTGGCCGAGCATGCGCTGGACAGGATCGCGCCGTTCTTTCCCCATATGGGCAAGCCCTGGACCGCGAAGGCGCATCTGCCCGGTGGCGACATCGCCAATGCCGATTTCGAACAATTTCTCGGCAATCTCGCAGGCGAATATCCCTGGATGCCGGCATCCCTGCTGAAGCACTACGGCCGGCTCTACGGCACCAGGACACGGGCTTTGGTTGGTGGGGCCCGTTCGCTTGATGAGCTCGGCCGCTGCTTCGGCAAGGATTTCTTCGAGCGCGAGGCCAGCTATCTCTTCGACCGGGAATGGGCGGTTACATCGGCCGACATTCTCGAGCGGCGCACCAAGCATGGCCTGCATCTGTCCGCCGAGGAGAGGGCGGCCTTCGAGCATTGGTGCGCGAACCGGCTGGCGAGGGCAGGCTGATGGCGCATTCGGGCGACAACCATCACAGCGAATTCTGCATGCTGCGTTCCTTGTCCGCCAGCATCGGCGCCGATCCGCTGCTGGTCCAGGGCGCCGGCGGCAACACCTCCATCAAGCAGGCCGGCGTGCTGTGGATAAAGGCCTCCGGCACCTGGTTGAAGAATGCGCGCGACGACGAGATCATGGTGCCGGTCGCGCTGGCGCCGTTGCTGGATGCCGTGGCGCATCGCAGCCCGGCGGCCGAGACGGCCGGGCAGTTCACGTTGGCCGACCTCAACCCCCGCCAGTTGCGGCCCTCCATCGAGACGACGGTGCACGCACTGCTGCCGCAGAAGATCGTGGTCCACGTCCATTGTGTCGAGACGATCTCGATCGCCGTGCAGGCCAATGCCGAAGCCTTGCTGGAGGAGCGCCTGCGCGGCCTCGACTGGGCCTTCGTGCCCTATCGCCGGCCTGGCCTGCCGCTGGCGCAGGCGATCGCCGAGCGGCTGAGGCCCGCGACCAATGTGCTCGTGCTTGGCAATCACGGGCTGGTGGTCGCCGCCGACACGGTCGGCGAAGCAGCCTTGCTGCTGCAACGGGTGACCGGGCTGCTCGCGCGGCCGCCGCGCCCGGCTCCAGAACCCGATCTCGACGCGCTGCTGAGGCTGGCCGCCGGCAGCGATTACCGGCTGCCGGCATCGGCGGCCGCGCATGCCGTCGCGACCGATCTCGCCAGTTGCCGCATCGCCGCCTCTGGCAGCCTCTACCCGGATCATGTGATCTTCCTTGGCGTCGGCTCGGTGATCGCCGGTCCCGGCGAGGACGCGGCGGCGGTCGTTGCCCGCACTGGAGCCACACCGACGTCCATTCTCTTTCCCGGCAAGGGCGTGCTGATGCGCCGGGACGCCAATGCCGGCGCCGAAGCGATGGCGCGCTGCCTGGCTGATGTCATCGCGCGCGTCGATGGAACGGCGCGCGTCAACTATCTCAGCCCGAATGAGAATGCCGAGCTCTTGAACTGGGACGCCGAGAAATACCGGCAGCAGCTCAACCGCGAGGGGGCGACGCTGCAATGACGGCATTCCGCTCCATCGAGCCGTGGTCACGGGAGGGATAGCGGCCTTGGCTTTCACGCTTTCCCTCAACACCAATCCGCTGGTCAATCGCTTTGCCGATCCGGACGACCTGATCGACACGATTGCTTACGACATCGGCATAAGGGACGTGCAGCTCACGCATGAGTTCGTCAATCCCGGCTGGCCCGCCGCGACGATCGTCAAATTCGTCCGCCTGTTTCGCGGCGCGCTCGCCCGCACTGGCGTGCGTGTCACCTCCGGCATGACCGGCCCCTACGGCCGGCTCAATCATTTCGGCCACCCCGATGCCGACGTGCGCCGCTACTATGTCGACTGGTTCAAGACCTTTGCCGACATTGCGGCAGAGCTTGGCGCCGGCGGCATGGGCACGCAATTCGCCATCTTCACCCATCGTGACTTTGACGACCTCGAGCGCCGCGAGCGGCTGTTCGATATCGCGCTGGACTGCTGGCGCGAGGTCGCAGAGCACGCCAGGGCGGCCGGCCTGACCTACCTGTTCTGGGAGCCGATGTCGGTCGGCCGCGAATTCGGCCACACAATCGAGAACTGCCGGCTGCTGCAAGGCGCGATCGACGCCGCCGGCATGGCCATTCCGCTGGAGATGATGGTCGACATCGACCATGGCGACGTCACCTCGAGCAATCCCGCCGACATCGATCCCTATGCCTGGGCCGAGGCCTTTCCCAGGAAATCGCCGATCATCCACATCAAGCAATCGTCGATGAACAAGGGCGGCCACTGGCCGTTCACGTCGGCCTACAACAAGGACGGCCGCATCACCCCGGAAAAGCTGCTGGAGACGGTGCGGCGCGGCGGCGGCACAGACAACGAAATCTGCCTCGAGCTATCGTTCCGTGAGCGCGAACCGGTTGACCATCAGGTCGTCGCGATGATCCGCGAGTCCGTCGACTACTGGGCGCCGTTCATCGAGACCGGCAGGTCCGGTCTTCTGCCAAAGGCCTGATAAAAACGGGCAGGGGCCGATGCGGCTCCTGCCCGTTGAGCTCTTCAGATTGAAGTCGCTGGAAATTCAGCCGAACTTCGGGTCGAGGCTGCCCGACTTGTAGCGCTTGGCCATCTCCGAGACCGGCAGCGGCTTGATCTTCGGCGCATTGCCGGCGGTGCCGAACTGCTCGAAGCGCTCCTTGCAGAGCTTGCGCATCGCCGCCATGGCCGGCGTCAGATATTTGCGCGGGTCGAACTCGCTGGGGTTCTCGGTCAGCACCTTGCGGATCGCGCCGGTCAGCGCCATGCGGTTGTCGGTGTCGATGTTGATCTTGCGCACGCCATGCTTGATGCCGCGCTGGATCTCTTCCACCGGCACGCCCCAGGTCGGCTTCATCTGGCCGCCATATCTGTTGATGATCTCCTGCAGTTCCTCCGGCACCGAGGACGAGCCGTGCATGACCAGATGCATGTTCGGCAGGCGGCGATGGATATCCTCGATGACGTTCATCGCCAGCACCGCGCCGTCGGGCTTGCGCGAGAATTTATAGGCGCCGTGGCTGGTGCCCATGGCCACCGCAAGCGCGTCGACATGGGTGTCCTTGACGAACTGCACCGCCTGTTCCGGATCGGTCAGAAGCTGGTCGTGGCTGATCGCGCCTTCGACGCCGTGGCCGTCTTCCTGCTCGCCGCCGCCGCTCTCCAGCGAACCGAGCACGCCGATCTCGCCTTCGACTGACACGCCGCCCCAATGCGCCATGTCGACGACGCGCTTGGTGATGCCGGAATTATAGGCGTAGTCGGCCGGCGACTTGCCGTCTTCCTTGAGCGAGCCGTCCATCATCACCGAGGTGAAGCCGTACTGGATCGCGGTGACGCAGGTGGCTTCGTTGTTGCCATGGTCGAGATGCATGCAGACCGGGATGTCGGGGTGGATCTCGACCAGCGCGTCGATCAGCTTGGCCAGCACCACGTCATTGGCATAGGCGCGCGCACCGCGGCTTGCCTGCAGGATGACTGGCGATTTGGTCTCTTCCGCCGCCTCCATGATGGCGAGGCCCTGTTCCATGTTGTTCATGTTGAAGGCCGGTACGCCATAGCCGTATTCGGCGGCGTGATCGAGCAATTGTCTCAGTGTGATGCGAGCCAACGAATAGTCTCCCGTATCTGGTTTCAAACCTGGTGGTTGCGGACCGTCCGCGCATCGTCCAGCCCACCGATGCTTCTGGCCGGATTTCCGCGCAACCGCAACCGTGACAGACCGTCCCGGCCGCAATTCTTGTTACAGCGCTGCGATCGAGGTCGACGGAATATCCCAGAGAATTATCCCATTATCACAAAATTTATGATACTTTTGCGATAGAAGCTGTTACATTCAGAAGTTGGATCAAGGAGCCACGCTTCGGCGTTTGGCGGTCAGCGGCAATGAAGAGCGACGTCAGGCGTCAAGGCATCATGGAGTTTCTGATGGACGCCGGTCAGGCCGGCGTCGACGACCTCGCCTTGCGCTTTGGCGTCTCGAAGATGACCGTGCACCGCGACCTCGACGATCTCGAGGAAAGCGGTTTCCTGCGCAAGGTGCGCGGTGGCGCCTCGATCCAGCCGAGCAGCCTGTTCGAAAGCGATTTTCGCTACCGGCAAAAGCAGGCGACGGAGGAAAAGCAGCGTCTGGCCGCGGCCGCCGTGGCCATGATCGAACCCGGCCAGACGGTGATCATCGACGACGGCTCGACGGCGGGCGGTATCGCGCGCCATCTCGCCGACCTGCGGCCGCTGACGGTGATCTCCAACAATCTGGCCGTCATCCAGGAGCTCGCCGGCGCCGGCGGCATCAACCTGATCGCGCTCGGCGGCCAGTACAGCAAGAAGTTCCACGGCTTCTTCGGCCTGCTGGCCGAGGCTTCGCTCAAATCGCTGCGCGCCGACGTCGCCTTCCTGTCGTCCTCGGCCATCCATGGCGCTTCCGCCTTCCACCAGGACCAGGAGGTGGTACAGGCCAAGCGGCTGATGATGGCGGCGGCGACCCGCAAATATCTGCTGGTCGATCATGGCAAGTTCGGCCGCACGGCGCTGCATTTTCTCACCGATCTCAGCGCATTCGACACGGTCTTCACCGGCCGCACGCCCGAGCCGGGCGTGCGCGCGGCGCTGGATGCCGCCGGCGTTTCGCTGACGGTGGTCGACAAGGGATCATGATGCCTGAAATCGGCGGACCGTGATCAACAAAGTTAGGGAGCAGTACGCGTGGTCTACTGGGTCGGTACAAGCTGGAAGATGAACAAGACGCTCGTCGAGGCGCTGGATTTCGCGGAGCGCCTGGCCGGCTTCATTCCCGGTTTCGATGACCGCATCCAGCCCTTCGTCATCCCGCCCTTCACGGCGGTGCGCGAGGTCAAGCAGGTGCTGTCGTCGACGCGCGTCAAGGTCGGTGCCCAGAACATGCATTGGGCAGATGCCGGCGCCTGGACCGGCGAAATCTCTCCGCCAATGCTGAGGGATTGCGGGCTCGATCTGGTCGAACTCGGCCACAGCGAACGGCGCGAGCATTTTGGCGAGAACGACCGCACGGTTGGCCTGAAGACGGCGGCCGCCGTGAAGCACGGTCTGATCCCGTTGATCTGTGTCGGCGAGACACTGGCCGAGCGCGAAAGCGGGCAAGCCGATGTCGTGCTGAGTGCCCAGGTCGAGGGCGCGCTGCAATTCCTCGAAGGCGAGGCGAGGGGCGCAAGAATCCTGTTCGCCTACGAGCCGGTCTGGGCGATCGGCGACAAGGGCATTCCGGCCAGCGCCGACTATGCCGACAAACAGCAGGCGTTGATCAAGATGGTGGCTGGTGGCCTGCTGCCGTCGGTGCCGCCGGTGCTCTATGGCGGCAGCGTCAATCCTGGCAATGCCGCCGAACTGATTGGCCAGGCCAATATAGACGGCCTCTTCATCGGCCGCTCCGCCTGGCAGGCGGACGGTTACATCGACATTCTCAGCCGCACCTCGGCGGCGATCTGAATCATCCGAACACGAAAGGGTCAGAAGCATGAAAATAGCCATTGGAGCCGACAGCGCCGGCAAGCCGCTGCTCGATGTCATCGCCGCGCATCTCGCCACCAAATCCGGCCTGACGGTCAGCGATCTCAGCCAGGCCGGCTACTATGCCGACCTGTCGCAGAAACTCGCCCAGACCATCATCGACGGCGAGAACGATCGCGGCATCCTGTTCTGCGGCACCGGCATCGGCGTCTCGATCTCGGCCAACAAGGTGCCGGGCATCCGCGCCGCGCTCACCCATGACACCTATTCGGCCGAACGCGCGGCGAAATCCAACAACGCGCAGATCATCACCATGGGCGCCCGCGTCATCGGCCCGGAACTGGCCAAGGCGATCGTCGATACGTGGCTCGCCTCCGAGTTCGACGAACAAGGCCCCTCGGCCGGCAATGTCCAGGCGATCAACAGGCTAGACGCGGCCAAGGGCTAAGCGAGACTGTCTCGTATCGCGCCGATCACTGTGACGGCCGATGCTGCGCCCGGGTCCATGTGCCCGAGTGATCGCTCGCCGAGCCGCGAGGAGCGGCCCTTGGCGGCGATCATGTCCTTGGTCGCTTCCGCACCAGACTGGGCGGCGGCAAGGGCTGCCCCGAGGCTCTCGGCCAGGGTCTTGCCGGCGACACTGGCCGCGGCGGCCGCTTCGGCCGCCGGTTGCCAGGCATCGACCATCGTCTTTTCGCCCGGTTCCGCCTTGCCGCGATCCTTGATGCCTTGTGCCATGGCCTGGAACAGGGCGGTGAAGTCCGCGTCCGCCAGCGTCGCCTTGCCCTTGACGGCGGCGGCGGCGCGCATGAAGGCCGTGGCGTAGAGCGGGCCCGAGGAAGCGCCGACGGCATTGAGGAACGATTTCGCCGCCGTGTTGAGCAGCGCCGTCGGCTCGGTCGCCGCAAGGTCGAGCGAGGCCAGCGCATCGCGCACGGCGTTGAAGCCGAGCGCCATGGCGATGCCGTGATCGGCGTCGCCAATGACGCCGTCGAGCTGGCAGAGCCGGTCCTTGTCGGCCTCGACCGCCACCGCGATCGTATCGAACATTCTTTTCAAGTCAGCGGTGTCGATGGTCACGGGAACGCTCTTTCGTCAGCCGGCACGGAACATGGCACAGTCGCAGGGGTGGTCGAGCATGGTCTGCATTTCCGCGTCGAGATGGAAAAGGGTCACCGAGGCGCCGGCCATTTCCAGCGACGTGCAGTAATTGCCGACCCAGGTCGCGTGGATGGAAACGCCGATGTCATCGAGCCGCTGCTTGACCCGGCGGTTCATGATGTAGAGCTCCATCAGCGGCGTCGAGCCGAGTGAGTTGACCAGCACCGCGACCTTGTCGCCGCGCTTCGGCGCCATCTCGGCAAAAATCTTGTCCAGCATCTCGTCGGTGATTTCGTCGGCGCTCCCGAGCTTGCCGCGGGCGATGCCGGGTTCGCCATGGATGCCCATGCCGATCTCCATTTCGTCCGCGCCGATCTCGAAATTCGGCCGCCGCGTCTGCGGCAGCGAGCAGGGCGACAGCGCCACGCCCATGGTGAAGGTGTGGTCGTTGGCCTTGCGCGCGATGCGTTCGACCTCGTCCAGTGAGAGCATCCGGTCGCAGGCCGCACCAGCCGCCTTGAAGATGAAGAAATTGCCGGCGACGCCGCGGCGCTTCTGCCGCTGATCGCGCGGCGCCGAGGCGACGTCGTCGGTGGTCAGCACCGTGCGCACCTCGATGTCGTCCATCGCTGCCATCTCGGCCGCCATGTCGAAATTCATCACGTCGCCGGCATAGTTGCCGTACATGAACAAGACACCGGCACCGCCGCTGACCGCCTTGGCGCATTCGAGGATCGGATCGGGCGGCGGCGAGGCAAAGACGTTGCCGATGGCCGCCGCGTCCGCCAGCCCCTTGCCGACAAAGCCGAGAAAGGTCGGCTCATGGCCGGAGCCGCCGCCGATCACCAGCCCGACCTTGCCGGGCCGCGGCCCGTCGCGGGCGATGATCGAGCGCGGGCTGCCGTCCACGCTCCTGAGATGGCGAGGATGCGCGGCCAGGATCCCTTCGAGCATTTCGTCGACGGCGCGGTTGCCGTCATTGATGATCTTCTTGGTCTGCACCGGCATCCTCCCCGAACTCGGTATTTCGCAAATACTACCGGGTGTTATCGCGATTTCCACCCGGCCGGGAAGATTTCATGCCGCGATCTTTTCCCGCGCGGCGAGAATCTCCACGCAAGCCTTGGCCGCTTCCTTGCCCTTGACGGTGAAGTGCTCGAAGAAGAAGCGATGGTGCTCGGCGCTGTCGTGGTAATTGTGCGGCGTCAGCACCGCCGAAAGCACCGGCACGCCGGTCGACAGCTGGACGTTCATCATGCCGTCGATGACGGCGCTGGCGACGAACTCATGCCGGTAGATGCCGCCATTGACGACGAAAGCCGTGCCGAGGATCGCGGCATAGCGGCCGGTCTCGGCCAGGGCCTTGGCGTGCAGCGGGATCTCGTAGGCGCCGGGCACGTCGAAGACATCGACGGCGAAGCGGCCGCCTCCGATCTCGGCCATCTCCGCCTCGAACGCGTTGACGCACTGGTCGACGATATCCGCATGCCAGCGCGCGCGGATAACGGCGATGCGAACAGTTTCATAGTCTTTGTGGGAATGCTGATTCATGGGTCCATCCTTCCGTTTCGAACCAGAATCAGGACGCACGATACGGAAATCCGGCCCGCCGGAGCGGTCGGTTTTCCGTTTCGTTCTCTTTTATCCGGACTGTAACCGTCGGCCCCGGAATCACACCGGATCTGCTGACCTTTCCAATTGGAAAGCGCTCGCGGGCTTGGGTCGAGACCCTTACCGCCGGTGGGGATTTTCACCCCGCCCTGAGAACATTAACGGCTCTGTATGGAAGGGCAGGGCCGCCGCTGTCAACCAGGCGACAGGCCGGTGGCCAATCACGTTCTGTCGACTGGAGCAATTGCGCGATAGGACGCTTTATCGCGTGCGCCAGGCCGCCGCCGCTGCGGCAACCAGCATCAGCAGCGCCGCAACCATCGCGCAGGTGGCAAAGCCGAAGCTGGAATAGATCGGCCCGAAGCCGGTGGTGCCGATAAAGACCGCAAGATAGGTCACCGAACTGTTCAGGCCCATGATCGTGCCGCGCCGCGAGGGATCCAGCGCCGAGAGGCGCATCACCAGGACATTCAGTCCGAAATGATTGGCAAGTCCCCACACTGCCACCATGGCCAGCGTCAGGCCGAAACTGTCGCTCGTCGCGGCAATGGCGACATAGACGGCGGCGACAAGAAGATAGGCGAACGGCATGACGCGACGCGCGCCAAGCCGGTCGATCACGCCGTCGAGGAGAGCAGCCGTGCCGAAGCCGATACCATAGGCGAGCGCTGCCCAGCCATTGGCGCTCACTGATTTGCCTAGCCCGCTGTGAAGGTGGTCGCCGAGATAGCCATAGACACCGTAGAAGGCGGTCATGAAGGCGGCGCAGGCGATGAGAAGCGGCACAATGCCGGGAATGCCGAGCGCCGCCAGCGGCGTGGGTGCAGGGCCGCTCTTCCTGACATCGCTCAGCGACGTCATGGTGAGGCTGGCCAGCGCCAGCAGTGCAAGCACCGCGACGGCGGCGAAGACGGCGCGCCAATGCACCAGATCGGCGAGCACGGCCGAGAGCGAAACGCCGGCCACCATGCTGAGCGTCCATCCGGTCAGCACGACGCCGATGGTGCCGCTTTCGCGGCCGGGCGGCGCGATCGCCGCCGAACTGGCATAGATCGCCGGCATGGCGACGCCGGCGGCGATGCCGGCGACGAGCTGGGCCGCGACCAGCATGATCAGGATCGGTGCGGCGGCGCTGGCAGCGAGAGCAATGGCCAGCAACAGCAATGCCCCTTGCAGCATCCGGCGGGCGCCGAGCCGGTCGATGTAGCGGGCCAGGAACAGGGCGCTCGCCGAGGTGCCGAGGCCAAAGGCGGCGGCCGCGACCATGACGGTCGGGACGCTGCTTTCGAAGGACAAGGCCACGGCCGGGGCTATAGGCCCGAGCACCAGCGAATTCGAGCCGATCACGGCGATGCATCCGGTCAACAGATAGGCCAGCGCCGGGATCGGCGGCCTGGCATCGACGGGCAGGGCGGTGGCTTGATTGCTGTTCGACATATCACCATAATGGCCGTATTAAATTCCGTCGCAATCGGGATTGTCGATATGGATGAAGAAACAGATGGCATTCTGCGGAACACGCCAGCGCCTCGCGATGTCGATGCAATTGACCGAAAAATATTAGGCGTTCTCGTCGACGACGCCACGGTCAGCTATGCCGAACTCGGTGATCGCGTCGGCCTTTCGCCGCCCGCGGCGCATGAACGGGTCAAGCGCCTGAGGCGCAGCGGCGCCATTCGCGCGACCTCGGCGATCATCGATCCCAAGGCGGTGAAGAAGCCGCTGCTCGCCTTCGTGCATATCGACACCAGGGGCTGGGGCAAGACCCCGGAGCTGATGGCGGTTTCGCAATATCCAGAAGTCGAGGAGATCCACACCGTCGCCGGCGACACCTGCGTGTTGCTGAAGGTCCGCACGGAAGATACGCGGGCGCTGGAAGGCCTGCTCTCGCGCCTGTACGAAACGGCTGGTGTCACCTCGACGCGCAGCTATGTGGTGCTGTCGACCTATCTCGAGCGTCCGGTGCAGCCCGGCGTTACCGACAAATGGCCGACGCCGGGTCACATGAGCAAGCCGCTCTATTAGCCGGCTCCGGCACTATCCCCTCTCGGGGAACATCGCCTTCAGGCCCTCGCGCGAGGCCTTGGCGATGCCGCGTTCGGTGATCAGTCCGGTCACCAGTCGTGCAGGGGTCACATCGAAGGCCGGGTTCGCGGCCGGCGTCGCTTCGGGCGAGATGCGCACCTGGGCGATCTCGCCGCTGGCGGTCTTGCCCCACACCAGCGAGACCTCGTCGGCCGAGCGCTGCTCGATCGGGATCTCCTGGAGCCCGTCATGCACCGTCCAGTCGATGGTCGGCGAGGGCAGCGCGACATAGAACGGCACGTCATTGTCGGCGGCGGCGAGCGCCTTCAGATAGGTGCCGATCTTGTTGCAGACATCGCCGTCGGCGGTGGTGCGGTCGGTGCCGACGATGACCATGTCGATCGCGCCGCGCTGCATCAGATGGCCGCCGGCATTGTCGACGATCAGCGTGTGCGGCACGCCGTGGCCGGCCATCTCCCAGGCGGTGAGCTGGGCGCCCTGGTTGCGCGGCCGCGTCTCGTCGACATAGACGTGGACCGGGATGCCGGCTTCGGTCGCCAGATAGATCGGCGCGGTGGCGGTGCCGTAGTCGACGGTCGCCAGCCAGCCGGCATTGCAATGGGTGAGGATATTGACCGTCTCGCCAGGTTCTTTACGCGCCGCGATCGCCTTGATGATGGCAAGGCCGTTCTCGCCGATGGCGCGGTTCAGCCCGACATCCTCGTCGGCGATCTCCCTGGCGCGCCGATAGGCGGCAGTGGCGCGCTGTTGCGGTGCAAGCGGCTTGAGGAAGCGCCGCATCTCGTCGAGCGCCCAGCGCAGGTTGATCGCCGTCGGGCGCGTCTCGTGCAGCGTTTCCCACACGCCATCAAGCGCTTCGTCGGAAGGATCGTCCGCCATCTGCATGGCGACGCCATAGGCCGCGGTGACGCCGATCAGCGGCGCACCGCGCACCCACATGTCGCGGATGGCGGTGGCGATGCCGGCAACCGAGCCGATCGTCTCGATGCGAAAATCATGCGGCAGCCAGCGCTGGTCGATGATCTCGACCGAACGCCCGTCGTCGCTCAGCCAGATGGTGCGGTAGTGGCGGTCGCCGACGTTCAAATGCTGCTCTCCTGTTCGATCAGCGCGGCCAGGGTGTTGACCTCGTCGATGCTGTGTATCTGGCGCCGGTTGACGGCGATGTGGCGGCCGAATTTGAGCGCCTTCGCCTCATAACTGGCGCGAAGCTCTTCATCGGCGATGGTCTCGAAATCGGCATTGTGGGCGAGGCCGAGGATGCGCCTGTGCACCTCGATGCCGGCAAAGCCGAGCAGATCGGTCCAGATCTGGTGCAGCACATGGTCAAGCGCCTGTTCCGCGCCCAGCCTGTCGCCCTGATCCTCGAACAGGCTTTTTTGGTACAGCATGCCGGTGCGCTCGCTGCGCCACAGATGCGAGAATTCGGCGCGGAACACCGCCCACGTCTCAGCGGTCACCCCAAGCAGATAGGCGCGCATGGCGTCGCGCTTGCCCTTCTCCTCATGGCCGCGCTGCGAGAAGAACGACATCCAGAAATTGGCGAGCAGCATTCCGACATCGAAGGCCATCGGGCCGTAGAAAGCGAACTCCGGATCGATCATCCGGGTCTCACTGTCGGTGACCATGATCGAGCCGGAATGCAGATCGCCATGCAGCAGCGTCTCGGCATTGGCCGCGAAAATGTGCTTCAGCCGTTGCGCCTCGACCTTGAGGTCGCGGTCTGCGCGCAGTTCGGCAACGACGCTGTCGAGCTGCGGCGTATGCCGGTTCATCTTGGCGTCGAAATAGGGATCGGAAAACACCAGGTTCTCGGTGATGTCGCAGAGCTCGACATTGTCGGCGAACAGCGCCAGATCGGCCTTGCGATCCTTGGTCACCATCGACAGGTCGGAACCGCGAAACAGGGTTCGGGCCATGAACAGGCCGATGTCCCTGGCGATGTTGGGCAACTGGCGTCCCTCGATCAGGGCGCGCCTGAGAATGACGTGCGGCGGCGCCAGATACTCCATGATGATCAGCGCCTGGCCTTCATCGAAATGATAGATCGCAGGCACGGAGCCCGGCGCGCGCGCCTCTTGCCTTGTCAGCGCGTGATACTCGAAGAAGGAGCGCTTCAGCGGCAGTGGCCAACTGTCGCCGACCAGGCGGACATAGGGCAGGGCCTGCTTGACCACGGCCGCGCCGCTGGCGCCTTCGACGATGAACACCAGGTTCAGATTGCCGTCGCCGACCTCGCGGACTTTCCAGTGTGTCGTGTCCCTGCCGATCCTGGCGCACAGCGCCTCGTTCGTGCCGAGGCGCGTTGCAAGCGTCTCCGCCGACAGTGCTTCGAACGGCAATTTCCCGGTCATTCGTGTCCCTCCCGCCTGTGTGCTCCGATCATAAGGGAGCCTTGACGGCGGGGCCAAGCTAGGAAGCGATCTGGCAATTGTCAATCGTGTTGACAATTGCCGATGTAGCCCATAGCGTCATGGTCAGGGAGGAACGCATGGTCGGCAATGCCGTGTTCCGTGTAGAGGGACTGAGGAAATCCTTTGGCCGCAACGAGGTGCTAGGCGGCATCTCGCTCGAGCTGCATTCCGGCGAAGTCACCGTGCTGATGGGCGCCAATGGCGCCGGCAAATCCACCCTCGTCAAGATCATCAGCGGCGTCTACGAGCGCGGCGGCGGCACGATGAGTCTCGCGGACCAGGACTTTGCGCCGAACACGCCGGCGGAAGCGATCCGCGCCGGCGTCGTCACCGTGCATCAGAACATCAATGACGGTGTCGTCGCCGACCTCGACGTCGCCACCAACCTCACGCTTGACCGGCTGAGCGGCCGGGGCGTGCCGACCCTGTTCAATCCGGCCCGCGTGCGCCGCGAGGCCAAGGCCGTCGCCGACCGCATGGGTCTGGCCATCGATCTCAAGGCTCGCGTCAACGACCTTTCGCTGGCCGATCGCCAGATGGTGGCGATCGCGCGTGCACTGGCGCATCAGCCGAAAGTGCTGATCCTCGACGAGCCGACCTCCTCGCTCTCCAGCGCCGAGGCCGACCGGCTGTTCGCGCTGGTCGACCGGCTGCGCGAGCAGGGCGTGGCGATCCTCTACATCTCGCATCGTATGTCGGACATCAGGCGGCTTGCCGATCGCATCGTCTCGATGCGTGACGGCGTCATTTCCGGTGTCTTCGACACCAAGCCGCTCGACTATGAAGGCGCGGTCAACGCCATGCTCGGCCGCAAGATCCATCTCGACCAGATCGTTGCCAGGAGTTCCGCCAAACCGGTCCTGACCGTCGAAGGCCTGCGCATCGGGCAGGGCGCCAGGCCGATTTCGCTGACGCTTGGCGATGGCGAGGTCGTCGCCATCACCGGCCTCGTCGGCGTCGGCAAGACGGCACTTGCCGAAACGCTGTTCGGCGTGCGCAAGCCGCTCGCCGGCACCATGACGATGAACGGCAAGCCCTATGCGCCGCGTTCGGCCGGTGACGCGATCGCCGCCGGCGTGTTCCTCGTCGCCAAGGATCGCGCCACCAGCGGCATCGTCGGCGGCTTCAACATCGAGCGCAATGTCAGCCTGCCATTCCTCAAGCGGATGTCTAGCCTGGGGGTGCTCAAGCGCCGCCTCGAACGCGCCACTGCGCGCCGGCAGATCGAAGAACTCTCCATCGTCTGCCGCTCCGAGAAGGACGAGATGTCGGCCCTGTCCGGCGGCAACCAGCAGAAGGTCATGGTCGCCCGCTGGATGGCGCAGAATGCCGCGCTGTTCATCCTCGACGAGCCGTTTCAGGGCGTAGACATCTCGGCCAGGCGCGACATCGCCGCCAAGCTGAGGGCAAGCGCCAATGGCCGCGCGACGCTCTTGTTCGTCACCGAACTCGACGAGGCGCTGGAGACGGCCGACCGCATCCTGGTGATGTCGGAACACACAATCGTCGGTGAACACCGCAACGCCGAAGTCGATCTCGATCGACTGTTGGCGGAGGTTGCCGGCGGACCGCTGCACAGCGCTGCCTGAGCGTGGCGGCGGGTAGAATTGGAATGGAGAGACTATGGGTTTGAGTTGGGCAAGAATGGTCGCGTCGCGCGGGTGCGCTGAATGACGCTGCGCGACTACGCCATCCGCTATGGCTTTATCGTCCTGTTGTTCGGGCTGGTCGCCTATTTCGCGATCGCCGCCGACGGTTTCGTCTCGCCGCAAAGTGCCGTCTTCATCTTCCAGTCGGTGGCCATCACCGGCGTGCTGGCGCTGGGCGTCACAGCCACTCTGGTTGTCGGCGGCTTCGACCTGTCGATCGGCTCGGTCGCCACATCCGCCATGATGGCGGCGGCCTATGTCATGGTGGTGCTGGAGCAGAACGCCGTCGTCGCGGTCGTCGTCTGCCTGCTCATCGGTGCCGTAGTCGGCCTGATCAACGGCTGGCTGATCGTCTATATGCGCGTGCCCGATCTCTTGGCGACGCTCGGCATGATGTTCCTGCTGGTCGGCCTGCAGCGCATCCCGACCGAGGGCCGATCGATCGCCACCGGCATGACCATGCCGGACGGTTCGGTCGCCAACGGCAAATTCGGCGACGCCTTCCTGGCGCTTGGCCGCCACCGCTTCGACTTCTTCATCCCGAACCTCATTCCGGTGTCGGTGGTCGTGCTGCTGGTGCTGGCCGTGCTGATCTGGTTCTTCCTCGAATACACCCGCTTCGGCCGCATGATGTATGCGGTCGGCTCCAATGAGCGCGCCGCCGAACTCGCCGGTGCGCCTGTCAAGGCATACAAGATCTGGGCCTACGTTATTTCAGGAGTTTTTGCCTCGATCGGCGGCATTTTGCTCGCGGCCCGGCTTGGACGCGGCGACATCGCCTCGGGTAATAATCTGCTGCTCGATGCGGTTGCTGCGGCGCTGATCGGCTACGCGGTGCTGGGCGCCGCCAAGCCGAACGCCTTCGGTACCGCCGTCGGCGCGCTGTTCGTCGGCATCCTGCTGCAAGGCCTGACGATGATGAACGCGCCTTACTACACGCAGGATTTCGTCAAGGGCGTGGTTCTGGTCGTCGCCCTTGTCTTCACCTTTGCCCTTTCGGGCAGGGGCAGGGGGTAGTCCGACCGGACAGGATTTTGGGTTCAACAAGAGTGGAGGAAAACAAGGTGAACATCACAAGACGACTTCTGGGGAAGGTGGCGCTCGGACTGGCCGGCGCAACCATGCTGATGCAGGTTCCGGCTTTTGCCGCGGACAAGCCGGCGCCGTTCGACAAGCCTGGCGTCAAGATCGCACTGGTGCGCTATCTCTCGACCGGCGACTTCTTCCAGGCCTACCTTTCGGGCGTCGAGTCACAGTCGAAGGCGCTCGGCATCGACCTGCGCGTGCTCGACAGCCGCCAGGATGCCGCGCTCCAGTCCGACATGGTCGACCAGGCCATCGCGCTTGGCGTGCAGGGCATCATCATCCAGCACGGCCTGACGGAATCGATGAAGGACGCCGCGCAGCGCGCGGTTGACGCCGGCATCAAGGTCGTGGCCTTCGACGTCAATGTCGAAAACCCGAAAATTCCGCAGATCGAACAGTCGGACAAGGACCTTGCCCGCCTCGCGCTCGAGCAGGCGGTGAAGGACAACGGCGAGAGCTGGAACGCCGGCTATGTCTATGTCGCCGGCATCGCGCCGCTCGATCGGCGCAACGAGACCTGGGTCGACGTGAAGAAGAAATATGCGGGCATCAAGGAAGTCGCGATGTTCGGCACGCTCGACAACCCGATCGCCAACTCCGTCGCCAACCAGGCGCGCTCGGTGCTGTCGGCCCATCCCGATATCAAGGTGATGTTCGCCCCCTATGACGAATTCGCCAAGGGCGTGAAGATCGCCGTCGACGAGGCCGGCCTGAACAAGGGCATCAAGATCTATTCGGCCGACATCTCGACATCGGACATCTCAGCGATGCGCGAGCCCGACAGCGCCTGGGCGGCGACCGCCGCCACCAACCCGGCCGTCGTCGGCCAGGTCTCGGTGCGCGCTCTGGCGCAGCTGCTGGCCGGTGAAGACCCCGGCCACAACGTCATCGTGCCGCCGACGCTTATCACCCAGAAGGAGCTGATCGACAAGGACATCAAGAACATGGAAGACCTGTCGGCCAAGCTGCCGCAGTTCGCCCATGCCGATGTCGCCATGCCGGCCTGGATGCCGAACCCGAACGCGAAGTAGCTTTCGGCACTTTACGGCGTGTCGAATGGCACGCATCGAGAGCCGCCCGCAGCAGATCGCTGTGGGCGGCTATTCCGTGGAGTTCACTCGTTGAACAGGTCGGAATGTGAACCGGTACGGGCAAGCTGCAATTCATCGCCGACAACGCGGTAGATCAGGAGCCAGTCCGGTTCGATATGCGCGTCTCGAAAGCCCTTCCAGTCGCCTTTCAGAGGATGATCTTTGTACGTCGGCGGCAGTTCATGCCCGGCGATCAGCAGGCCTAGCAGATCGCGCAATTTCCCAAGGTTCTTGCCACGCTTTTCCATACGCTTCACATCCCGACGAAATTGCCCGGAATGAATGGGCGCTGGCATTCCTAGAGCCCCAGATCCTTGAACAATTCATCAGCCGAGGCGAAGCGCTTGCCTTTGCCTTTTTCCAATTCGGCCATGGCCTTTCGCGTGGTTGCGTTAGGCACTTTCACCGGGAAAGGAAATTCCTTGTCGGCGGCCACGCGCACCAGGAGCAGGCGAATGGCATCGGAGACCGACAAGCCCATGGCCGCCAAAGCTTCCGTTGCCTGATCCTTCGTCGCGGCGTCGATCCGAGCGCGGACCACTGCATCTGTAGCCATATCGTAACTCCCTTGCGTTGAGCCACAATGTAGCTACAGCGGACAGTTCTTACAAGCCTACCGCAGCGCTGCCGCGATGTTGCCGCCGTCCACTGTCGTCACATCGGCGGTCGTGCGTTCGGCCAGCGCGTGGTGCAGGAAGGCCTGCGCGACGTCCTGCGCCGTCACTTCCTGGCCTAGCAGATTGCCGGACATGTATTCCTTCTCCGACACTCCCCGTGCGCCCGAGCGGCTGGCGATCATGGCGTCGGTCAAGAGCCCCGAACGGATGCGGTCGGCGTTGACGGCGTTCGAACGGATGCCATGCGCGCCATAGTCGAGCGCGTATTGCCTGGACAGGAACAAAGTCGCCGCCTTCGGCACGCCATAGGCGCCGAATTTCGGACCTGGATTGACCGCCTGCTTGGAGGTGTTGAACAACAGCACGCCGCCGGTGCCCTGTTCCAGCATGATGCGCACGGCGTTCTGCGCCACCGACTGATGGGCGAAGAAATTGAGCTCGAAACTCTTGCGCAGCAGCGCGTCGTCAAGCTCGCCGATGCGGCCTTCCCAGGCCGCACCTGCATTGGAGACCAGAATGTCGACGCCGCCGAAGACGGCGACCGCTTTGTCGAAGGCGGCCCGCACCTGGGCCGGGTCGGTAATGTCGGCGGCAACGCCGATCGAATTGTTGCCAGCCTTCTTGGCGGCATCGGCGGCCTTGTCGCCATCGAGGTCGACGACGACGGCATGGGCGCCATTGTCGGCGAACAGCTTTGCCGTCGCAGCACCAATCGCGCCGGCGCCGCCGGTGATCAGCACCACCTGGCCGGTCAGCGGCTTCGGCTTGCTGGAGGCGAGCTTGGCCTGTTCGAGCGACCAGTATTCCAGCGGGAACAGATCGGCCTTGGACAGCGGATGGAACCGGCCGACCGCTTCGGCGCCGCGCACCGCCTCGATCCACATTTCGCCGACATCGGAGGCGATCCTGGCATCCTTCAGCGTGCGGCCGTGGCCGAACATGCCGAGCCCCGGCACCAGCGTCAGCCGCGGCATCGGATCGAGCATGGTGCGCTTGACATCGTCGAGCGCGTCATTGGTCTCGAAATAGGCGCGATACTCCTTGGCGAAGGCGTCGACATGGCTCTTGATGACGGCCTTGTAGTCGCCGGCCTTGTCGGCATCGGGCGCCGGCACCGCCATCGGTCCGGTCTTGATGCGGATCGACAGATCCGGCGTCGACACGCCGCGTCCCGCATAGTCGGCGATCGCTGCCGAATTGATGAAATCGACGATCGCGTCCGAAGTGCGGAAATCAGAGATCATGCGGTCGAAGCGGCCTTCACCACGCGCCACCGCAACGGCGCCGCGCAGCATCGGCGCGATGGACGCCGGCGTCGCGAGCTTTGCCGGCAGCACCGCCTTGGCGGCCTTCGGCTTGGCATTCCTGGCGACATACTCCTCGGCGACGTTCACATAGTGGATCATCCGGTCGTAGGCCTGTTTGGCATCGTCGCCGAAGGTGAAGATGCCGTGCTTGTCTAGGATCAGGCCCTCAACGGTCGGATCGGCATCGAACACATCGGCCGCCGCCTTGGCGAGGTCGAAGCCCGGCATGATGTAGGGCACATAACCCATCTTGGTGCCGAACACCGTCTTCACCAGCGGCTTCGAGTCTTCCTGGTCGACAATGGCCAGGATGGCGGTTGAATGGGTGTGGTCGACGAATTTGTGCGGCAGGAAGGCATGCAGCAGTGTCTCGACCGAGGGGTTGGGCGAGGAGGGGTCGATGAGGTTCGCCCGCTGCAGCGCCACCATGTCCTCGTCGGCGAGCCTGTCCAGCGCGCGGGCCTTGAGCAGGGCGCCCATCTTCACCGCCGGCAGGCCCTGCGGCTCGATGACGGCCATGTCCCAGCCGCTGCCCTTGACGCAGAGCACATCCCATTCATCGCCGACAAGGTCGGTCGCCTTGATCTTGCAGGAGGTGTTGCCGCCGCCATGCAGGACCAGCTGCGGCACGCCGCCCAAGAGCCGCGTCGTGTAGACGCGCAGCGCGAGGTCGCGGCCGACGCCTTTCTTGGCATAGTCGGCAACGAGTTTCTCGGCCGCGTCGTCGTTCCACAGATTCTTCATGTTCGCTTCGTCCAGTTGCTGTCTTGGGTGGTGAAACAGGAATGCCGCGACGCCTTGATGACAATGCGCCGGCGAAAGGTTGCTTTTTCAGGATGCTTTTTGTGGTGCCGCTCCGGCATGATCGAGCAGCCGCTGCGCCATATGCGCGCCGACCACCAGATGCGTGCAAAGCCCACCGGCGAGCGCTGCGAGCAGGGGCTCGAACTTGCTGTCCTCCTGCACCACCATCAGGCGTTTTTCGATGGCGCGGAGCGAAGCGAGTTCAGCCGAAATGACCCGGCGGTTGTAGCTGCAGTCGAGCGCCTCGCCCATGGCGTCGATGATCTGTCCGGCGATCACGCCGGCGGCGCCTATCCCGCGCAGCGCGGCCATCTCGTCCGGGTTCAGCGCGCCGCATTTGACGACATGGCTGTCGGCATCGACCGTGCCGACGGAAAAAAGTGCGAGATTGCAATCGCTGATGCCGGCCAGCTGCTCACGGATCACCGGCTCGGCGCGCAGCGCCCGCGCCAGCTCTTCCGTCGACAGCACCAGCGGCGCATAGAAATTAAGCCCCTTGGCATTGAGCCGGCGCGCGATCTCCATCGTGCATTGGTCGGGCCGGTAGGAGTAGGGCGCACCGAGATTGCCGCAGAGCTGCACCACCGTGACGTCCTGCAGGTCGGCATAGGACATGATGTCGGCGATCATGTAGACAGTGCGGCCCCAGGCGACGCCGATGCGATCGCCCTTCTTGACCAGTTCGAGAAAGACGCTTGCCGCCAGCACGGCGATGTCGGTCGAGGGGTCAGGGATATGGCCATTCTCCGGCGCGATCCAGACCGCGTCGAGTTTCAAGGCGTCCTCGAGCCTGCGCGCCATCACATCGTCGGTGAACAGCTGGGTCGAGGTCGAGATGTTGACGATGCCGGTCTCGCGCGCCTTACGCAGATACATGGCCACCGAAGCGCGCGAAATGTTAAGCTGGCTTGCAACCTGGTCTTGCCGCAGGCCATGCGCGTAATAGAGCCACGCGGCTTTGTGAATGATCTGTTCTGCCGGTCGGATCGCCATGCCGTCTCCTTGGCTGACAATAGTCACGGCTCTCGACAAAAGTCAAATTCGGATGCGCGAGTGCGATCGCCTCTAAACAGAACGCAACCGGGATGGTCGTTCTACAAAGCCTGGATAGCATTAGCATTTTCGGCCATTCAGGGGGATGGCCTGACGAGAGTGCTAAGGTTAGAAAGTTCGAAAAGGACTTTGGGGAGGACGGGATGGGCAATCCTTACGAACAGGATCTCGACAGGAACGCGGCCAACCACCAGCCGCTGACGCCGCTCACCTATCAGGAGCGCGCGGCAAGGACCTATCCCGACCACATCGCCATCGTCCACGGGCGCCAGCGCATCAGCTACCGCGATTTCTGGCGCCGCTCGCTGAAGCTTGCCTCGGCGCTGCACAAGCGCGGCATCGGCAAGGGCGACACCGTCACTGTGATGCTGTCCAACACGCCGCCAATGCTGGAGGCGCATTTCGGCGTGCCGATGACCAAGGCGGTGCTGCACTCGCTCAACACCCGCCTCGACGCCGCGGTCATCGCCTTCCAGCTCGACCACGCCGAGACCAGGGTGCTGATCGTCGACCGCGAATTCTCCGGCGTCGTCCGGCAGGCGCTCGATCTGGCCAAGGTCAAGCCGCTGGTCATCGACTATGACGATCCCGACTACGCCGCCGATGCACCCTATCCGAAGGGGGAGCGGATCGGCACGCTCGACTATGAGGATTTTGTCGCAGGCGGCGATGAGGATTTCGCCTGGTCGATGCCCGACGACGAATGGGACGCCATCTCGCTCAACTACACCTCCGGCACGACGGGCAATCCCAAGGGCGTCGTCTATCACCATCGTGGTGCCGCCCTGATGGCCTACACCAACACCATCCATGCCGGCATGGCCAAGCATGCCGTCTATCTCTGGACGCTGCCGATGTTCCACTGCAATGGCTGGTGTTTTCCGTGGACGCTCGCAGTGCAGGCCGGCACTCATGTCTGCCTGCGCTGGGTGCGGCCGAAGCCGATCTACGACGCCATCGCCGATCACGGCGTCACCCATCTCTGCGGCGCGCCGGTCGTCATGTCGGTGCTGATCAATGCCAGGGATGAGGACAAGCGCGCGTTCGCGCAGACGGTGACCTTCAACACCGCGGCGGCGCCGCCGCCGGAAGCCGTGCTGTCGGGCATGGCCGATGCCGGCTTTGCCGTCACCCATCTCTACGGCCTGACCGAGACCTATGGCCCGGCGGTGGTCAACGAATGGCACGGCGAATGGGACAGTCTCGCAAAGGGCGAGCGCAGCGCCAAGAAGGCCAGGCAGGGCGTGCGCTACGCCGCGCTCGAGGGCCTGACCGTCATGGACCCCGAAACGATGCAGGCGACGCCGGCCGACGGCGAAACCATCGGTGAGGTCATGTTCCGCGGCAACATCGTCATGAAGGGCTATCTCAAGAACCGCAAGGCGAGCGACGAAGCCTTCGCCGGCGGCTGGTTCCATTCCGGCGATCTCGGCGTCATGCATCCAGACGGCTACATCCAGCTCAAGGACCGTTCCAAGGACATCATCATCTCGGGCGGCGAGAATATTTCCTCGATCGAGGTCGAGGATGCACTCTACAAACACCCCTCGGTTGCATCCTGTGGCGTGGTCGCCCGCGCGGACGACAAATGGGGCGAGGTGCCGGTTGCCTATGTCGAGCTGAAGCCCGGCAAGGCGGCGAGCGAGGCCGAGATCATCGAGCACTGCCGCGCGCTGCTTGCCCGGTTCAAGGTGCCGAAGGCGGTGATTTTTGCGGAGATCCCGAAGACGTCGACAGGCAAGATCCAAAAGTTCCGGCTGCGGGAAATGGCGAAGCGTACCTAACTTCGTCATCCTTGGGTGGAGCAGTCGCGAAGCGACGTCGCGGAAACCCTGGGATCCATGCCACGACCTCGCGCCCGTGCTCCAGCGGTCGAGAATGGTTTACCGCTTAGAGGCGTAAACCATTGAGTAACCACATTCTTTGACCAGAGTGCCGGAATGGGTCCCCGGGGGCCTGCGCCGGGTCGCTTCGCTCCTTGCTTCGCCCTAGGATGACGAACTCATGAGGTTTGCCGCCAATCGCGGGCACCGCTTGTCGTGCTCGCCCACTGTCACCATCTGTCACCAACTATACGCGTACGTCGATTTCGCGTTGACATCGCGCCTCCTTCAATTTACGACTGACGAAAATCGAAATTCGTCACTTGTCAAACGAAAGAGCCATGTCCGAAGCCGCCAACATCGTGGCCGATGCCGCCAAACAGGAGAATGTGACGCGCATTCTCGACTGCGCGGAGCGCCTGTTCCGGCACTACGGCTACGGCAAGACCAATGTTGCCGACATTGCCCGCGAGCTCGGCATGTCGCCGGCCAATATCTACCGTTTCTTCGCCTCCAAGGTCGAAATCCATCAGGCGGTCTGCGGCCGCATGCTCGGCGCCAGCTACAAGATGGCTTACGAGATCATGCATCTGCCGATCAGCGCCGAGGAGCGGCTGCGGCGCTACATCCATGCGCAATACAAGATGACGCTGGAGACCATGCTCGACGAGCAGAAGGTCCATGAGATGGTCATTGTCGCGCTCGAGCGCGACTGGGGCGTCATCGACAAGCACGTCAACAGCATCCACGACCTGTTCGCCGAGGTGATCCGCGAGGGCGTCGAGACCGGCGAGTTCAGGCAGCAGGATCACGAAGTGGCGTCGCGCTGCTTCGGCGCCGCCACCGTCATTCTCTGCCATCCGCAGATGGTGGCGCAGTGCCTTGCCAAGACCAACCGGGCAATGCCCGACGAACTTATCGACTACGCCATCAGAGCCTTGAAATAGCCGCCGGTCGCCGGTGTCGACAGTCCGTCTCCAGTCGGGAGTACCACGATGTCTTTGTCCAACTCCATCATCCGTCGGCTGCCGGTTGCGGGCCTGATCGTTGCAGGGCTCGTGCTTGCCGGCTGCAGCCAGGAGAAGGCCGAGGTCAAGGAGATCATCCGCCCGGTCAAGGTCGTCGAGATCGCCCAGGCGCATGACACCCGCATGCTCTCCTACTCGGGGTCCGTGCGGGCTCGCACCGAAAGCGCCCTGGCTTTCCGCGTCAACGGCAAGATCACCGAGCGTCTGGTCGACATCGGTCAGCATGTGGCGCCGGGCGACGTGCTCGCCCGCATTGATCCCACCGACTATGACCTGTCGGTCAAGAGCGCGCAGGCCGCGCTCGATGCCGCCGAACGGCAGGTCGAGACGACGGAGCTCACGCGCAAGCGCGCCGAGCAACTTTTTACCAAAAACTTCGCACCGAAATCGCAGCTCGAACAGGCGACGCTGGCCCATGACCAGGCGGTCGCCACGCGCGACTCCGCCCGCTCGTCGCTTGATCAGGCCAAGAACCAGGTCGGCTATACCGACCTCAAGGCCGACCGGGATGGCATCGTCACCGCGGTCAATGCCGATGTCGGCCAGGTGGTCGGCTCCGGCACGCCCGTGGTCACTGTCGCGGTCGACGGCGAAAAGGAAGTGCTGATCGCGGTGCCCGAAATGGAGATCGCCGAATTCAAGCCCGGTAAGCTCGTCAAGGCCGGCTTCTGGTCCGACAGCACGCTGACGCTCGACGGCAAGGTCCGCGAAGTCGCCGGCAGTGCCGACCCGCAGTCGCGCACCTTCGCCGTCCGTGTCAGCCTGCCCAACGATGCACGCGTGCTTCTCGGCATGACCGCCAATATCGAGGCCTCGGCCGCCAACGAGAAGCAGCTGGTTTCGATCCCCTTGAGCGCGTTGGCTGAGAAAGACAGCCAGTCGATCGTCTGGACCGTCGATCGGGGCGCCGACACCGTTCATGCCCGTCCGGTGAAGGTTGCCAAGTTCGCCGCCGATGGTGTGCGCGTCGCCGAGGGATTGAAGCCCGGCGATATCGTGGTCGCCGCCGGCACCCAGTTCATGACCGAGAATCTCAAGGTCAAGCTCGCCGGCGGTGTGGCGCAGCAATCAGCCTCGGCCGAGGGCGACGACGCCAGCCGGCTGCGCTGAGGACAGACAGGTCGGCCGCGCGTTCCCGCGGCCGCAGGTTTCCGGGCGGCGTGCGCCCGAAGGCTGAGACGTCACGGCCGATGTACCCCCGCATCGACCTAGCGTCCCACCGCGATGAGTGTCTCTCCGCTCGGAAAGCCTCGCCGCCCGGAAGCCAGATCGAACGCAGATGATTTCGTTCCGCGCGCCGCGCTTCTTCGAGGCCCCAGGCGCCGGCAGACAAAGTGGACGAGTACCGATGACCAATTCCACTGAAGAAAAGCGGCCCTTCAACCTGTCGCGCTGGGCCATCGGCCATCCCTCCATCGCGCGCTTCCTGTTCGGGCTGATCATCATCGCCGGTGCGCTCGGCCTGATGCGCATGGGCCAGAAGGAAGACCCGGATTTCACCTTCCGCGTCATGGTCGTGCAGGCGATCTGGCCAGGCTCCTCCATCCAGGAGATGGAAGACCAGGTCGTCAACAAGATCGAGCGCAAGCTGCAGGAGACGCCGCATCTCGATTTCGTGCGTTCCTTCACCCGCGCCGGCAGCGCCATCATCACCGTGCAGATCAAGGGCGATACAAACGCCGCCGAGGTCTCGGACGCCTTCTATCAGGTACGCAAGAAAGTCGGCGACATCTCAGGCGACCTGCCGCAAGGCCTGCTCGGTCCCTATTTCAACGACGAATTCGGCGACACCTTCATCACCCTGCATTCGATCAGCGGTGATGGCTTCTCCTATCCGGAGCTGAAGAAGTTCGCCATCCAGGCGCGCGACATGCTGTTGACGACGCCCGGCGTCGAGAAGGCCGTCATCATCGGCGACCAGCCGGAAAAGCTCTATATCGACGTCTCGTCCAAGGCGTTGGCCGAGCGCGGCCTGACGCTGCCTGACCTGCAGAACGCGATCAAGGGCCAGAACAATGTCGATCCGGCCGGCGCCGTCGACACCGGCGTCAATTCGGTGCGCATCTCCGTCGAAGGCGACGTCACCAAGGCCGCCGATATCAGGGAATTGCGCCTGCGTGCCGGCGGGCAGGTGACCCGTCTCGGCGACATCGCCACCGTCACCTCCGGGCTCGAAGATCCCTTCCAGCGCAAATACCGCTTCAACGGTCATGACAGCGTGCAGCTTGGCGTCGTCATGGCCAAGGGCTTCAAGGTCACCGATGTCGGCAAGGATGTCGAGGCGACCTACAAGCGCTTCGAGGAGGCGCTGCCCTATGGCGTGTCGGTCGACCAGATTTCCGATCAGCCGGGCGTCGTCACGGATGCCGTGGCCGAGTTCATGCATGCGCTCGGCGAAGCGCTGCTGATCGTGCTTGTCGTCTCGTTCCTGTCGATCGGCTGGCGTTCGGGCCTGGTCATAGCCATCGCCATTCCGCTGGTTCTGGCCGCCACCTTCGCCATCATGTACGAGCTCGGCATCGACCTGCAGCGCATTTCGCTGGGCGCCCTGATCATCGCGCTCGGCCTGCTCGTCGACGACGCCATGATCGTTGTCGAGATGATGGAGCGCAAGCTGGAGGAGGGGCTGGTCAAGATCGAGGCCGCGAGCTTCGCCTATACGTCGACCGCCTTCCCGATGCTGACCGGCACGCTCATTACCACCGCCGGCTTCATCCCGGTCGGCTTTGCCGCCTCCACCGCGGGTGAATATGTGCGCACCCTGTTCTATGTCGTCGGCATCGCACTGATCGTCTCGTGGTTCGTCGCGGTCTATTTCACGCCGTGGCTCGGCAACATGATCCTCAAGCAGCGCAAGCATGCCGGCAGCCATCATGACGTCTTCGACACACGCTTCTACCGCCGGCTGCGCTCGACCGTCGGCTGGGCCGTGCGTCACCGCATCATCGTGCTGGTCATGACGCTGGTGACTTTCGGCACCAGCCTGTGGGCGTTCCAGTTCATCCCGCAGAACTTCTTCCCGCAATCGTCGCGGCCGGAAATCCTGGTCGACCTCTGGCTGCCGGAAGGCACCAGCATCAAGGAGGTCGAAACGCAGGCCAAGGCGCTGGAAGCCAAGATGATGGACGACAAGGACAAGCGCTTCATCGCCACCTATATCGGCGAGGGCGCGCCGCGCTTCTTCCTGCCGCTCGACCAGCAGCTGCGCAACCCGAACTTCGCCCAGATGCTGGTGATGGCCAATGACGAGCCGGCGCGCGAGCGGCTGATCGTCAAGCTGCGCACGGTTCTGGCCGAGGATTTCCCCTCGATCCGGGCCAAGGTCGATCGCCTGTTCCTCGGACCGCCGACCGGCTGGCCCGTACAGATGCGTGTCATGGGTCCGGATCGTCAGGAGGTGCGCCGCATCGCCGACCAGGTGAAGGCGAAGTTCCGCGAGGATCCGCTGCTGGGCGCCGTACATGACGACTGGCTCGAACCGGTGCCGGCAATGAAGCTGGTCATAGACCAGGATCGCGCCCGGGCGCTCGGCGTCACCTCGCAGCGCATCCGCCAGATGCTGCAGGCGACCATGGCCGGCGCGCCGCTCGACGACTTCCGCGATGGCGAGGAGACGGTCTCCATCGTCGCCCGCGAGCCGGACGCCAGCCGCAGCCTGCTGTCTTCGGTCGACTCGGTCTATATCCCGACCGATTTCGGCGGCTTCGTGCCGCTGTCGCAGGTGGCCAAGGTGGTGCCGGTGCTGGAGCAAGGCATCGAATGGCGCCGCGACCGTCTGCCGACCATCAGCGTGCGGGCAACCCTGCCCGATAGCGTGCAGTCCAACGATGTCGTCACCAAGATGTACAAGGACATGCAGGGCCTGCGTGACGGCCTGGCGCCCGGCTACAAGATCGAGATCCAGGGCGGTGCCGAGGATTCGGCCGAAAGCCAGGCGTCGATCGCCGCCAAGGCGCCGATCATGCTGGCGATCATCGTCGTGCTTCTGATGATCCAGCTGCAGAACTTCGGCAAGGCGATGCTGGTGCTGGCCACCGGACCGCTCGGCATCATCGGGGCCGCCGCCGCGCTTTTGATCAGCGGTGCGCCGTTTGGCTTCGTCGCCATTCTCGGCGTCATCGCGCTGCTCGGCATCATCATGCGCAACTCGATCATCCTGGTCGACCAGATCGACCAGGACATCGCCAGGGGCATGGAACGCTCGGAAGCCATCATCGGCTCGGCCGTACGCCGTTTCCGGCCGATCGTGCTGACGGCCATGACGGCGGTTCTGGCGCTGATCCCTATCTCGCGCGCCGTGTTCTGGGGCCCTCTCGCCTACGCCATGATGGGCGGCATCGTGGTCGCCACCGTGCTGACCATCCTGGTTCTGCCGGCCGGCTACGCGCTGTTCTTCGGCCACGAGCCGAAGAAGGTGGTGAACAATGAGCAGGCGCCCGAACCAGAGTTGGCGACCGAGCGGCCGCAACTGGCCCTGGCCGCGGAATAGAGTGGCTTCATTGCATCATCCGCCGTCGGCGATGGCGGATGATGCGGCGTGACGGCTTGATCCGTCACGCCGATGAAAATGCTCCCCGCTGCCGGTTTCGCAAAACAGAATTCCTTCCCAGGGCTGCAAAGCGGTTCCATGCTGAGCGACACCGGAGCGGCAACGCTCGTCTTCATCAAGGTGTCTTCCCATGACAGAAAAACGGCAATTGCGGCTTGGCGCCTTCATGCGCCCGGTCAGCTTGCACACCGGCGCCTGGCGCTATCCCGGCGCCTATCCCGACGCCAATTTCAACTTCGCGCATCTGAAGCGCTTCGCGCAGACGCTGGAGGCGGCGAAGTTCGACGCCTTCTTCATGGCCGACCATCTGGCCGTGCTCAACATGCCGGTCGAGGCGCTGCGGCGCAGCCATACGGTGACGTCGTTCGAGCCGTTCACGCTCTTGTCGGCGCTGGCCGCCGTCACCGATCATATCGGCCTGGTCGCCACAGCGTCGACGACCTTCGATGCGCCTTATCACATTGCGCGGCGCTTCGCGTCGCTCGACCATATCAGCGGCGGGCGCGCCGGCTGGAACATCGTCACGACGTCCAACCCCGACGCGGCGCTGAATTTCGGGCTGGACGAACATGTCGAGCATGACGAGCGCTATCACCGGGCACGGGAATTCTACGATGTCGTGACCGGCCTGTGGGACAGTTTTGCCGACGATGCCTTCATCCGCGACGCCGAAAGCGGGCTCTATTTCGATCCGACCAAGCTGCATGTGCTGGATCATAAGGGCGAGCACCTCTCGGTGCGCGGGCCGCTCAACATTGCGCGTCCCGTGCAGGGCTGGCCGGTCATCGTCCAGGCCGGTGCCTCGGAGGCCGGGCGGCAACTGGCCGCTGAGACGGCCGAGGTGATTTTCGCCGCCCATGGCGATCTGGCCGCCGGGCAGCGCTTCTTTGCCGACGTCAAGGGCAGGGCTCAAAAACTCGGCCGTTCGCGCGACGACATCAAGATCCTGCCCGGTGCCTTCGTCATTGTCGGCGACAGTGTCGAGGAAGCGCGGGCCAAGCGGGCGAAGCTCGACAGCCTGGTCTATTACGAGAGCGGCATTGCCTCGCTGTCGATCGCGCTTGGGCATGACGCGTCGGCCTTCGATCCCGATGCACCCTTGCCTGAAATACCGGAGACCAATGCCTCGAAGAGCAGCCGCGAGCGCGTCATCGAGCTCGCCCGTAACGAAAATCTGACGGTGCGCCAGCTTGCCCAGAGGCTGGGCGGCTATTCCGGCCTGGCTTTCGTCGGCACGCCGCAAACCATCGCCGACGAGATGGAGGAATGGCTGGTCAGCGAGGGATCGGACGGCTTCAACATCATGTTCCCCTATCTGCCCGCCGGGCTCGACGATTTCGTCGAGAAGGTGGTGCCCGAGCTGCAGCGGCGCGGCATCTTCAGGCGGCAGTATGAGGGATCGACGCTGCGCGAGAATCTCGGCCTGAAGCGGCCGCCCAACCGGTTCTTCGATGGCTCCGAAGCAGGCATTCGCAAGTCCGGTTGACGTCTCAGCGCAAAAAAGGAACGGGCGCGCCGAAGCGCGCCCGTTTTTATCGGTTGGCGGTGTCAGATGACAAAGTACCAGTTGGCGATCAGCATCACCGCCACGCCGGCGACCAGCGTCAGATAGGGCAGCATGCCCGCTTTCTTCACCGACAGGTCAGCCCCCGTCATGCCGAGATCGGCCAGCATGTGGTCAGGGAATTTGCCCTTGTCCTGGATGTAGTGGCGGAAGCAGAAGACGGGGATGATCAGCGCCGCGGTGATCAGCCCGGCCCACAGTGCCATCGGGTTCCACACCTTGGCGCCGGCGCCCATGAAGATAGCGTTGACATAGGCGAAGATCGCCCCGATCCCGAGCAGCCAGGTCGGTGCTTTCCACGGTCGCGCTATATGGCCGTTGTCGATGCGATGGATCCAGCCGGCATTGAGGTTGAGGAAGTTGAAGATGATGTAGCCGCAGTTCGACACGGCGAGGATGAAGAAGAAGCTCGTCGCGTCGGCCGAGGCGATGGCCAGCACGATCAGGTTGAAGCAGAGGTCGGTCCACATGGCCCGCGTCGGCGCGCCATGCTCGTTGACGTGGCTGAGATAGCGCGGCAGCCAGCCGTCGACCGAGCCCTGGTAGAGCGTGCGCGAGGAGCCGGCCATCGCCGTCATGATGCACAGCACCAGCGCCAGGATCATCAGCATCACCAGGAGGCTGTGGATGATCTTGCCGCCGCCGACCATGCCGGCCAGCGCGTCGGCGACGCCCGAGCCGTCGACGATCGGTGTCGCCAGCATGCCGTTGAGACCCAGCACGCCCTGGAAGGTGAAGGGCACCAGGATGAACAGAAGCATGCAAAGCAGGCCGGAATAGAAGATCGCCTTGAAGGTATCCGTGCCGGGATTCTTGAACTCGGACGTGTAGCAGACGGCGGTCTCGAAACCGTAGGTCGACCAGGCGGCGATGAACATGCCGCCGAGCACCAGCGTCCAGCCGGCGATGTTCCAGGCGCCTGGATCCGGCGCATAGGCGGCGGCCAGCGGCACCAGCGGCGAGAAATTGGCCCAATTGATCTGCCCGGTGAAGATCGGCACGACGCCGACGATCAGCATCGGGATGATGACCAGCAGGCCGATATATTTCTGCACATTGGCCGTGCCGAGGATGCCGCGATGCTGGATCGAGAAGATGATCAGCATCAGCACTGCGCCGATGAAGAAGGTGGCGTTGAGCGTGAAGGAGACCGGCCCCAGCGTGTGGCTGTAGAGCGTCCAGTTGCGGATCGCCGGTGTCGCGGCAGCGGTCACTGCCGTGATGGCGTCGGCGGGCGCCGTTCCGGCATGCGCCGCTATATAGGCGACGACATCAGGTGAGGTCTCGGTGAACAGCGGCACCGGCGCCAGCGCGTTGAGGATGTAGGCGGCGGCGATCGAGCAGCCGAGCGACAGCACCGGCGACCAGGCGAACCAGTTGCACCACACCGATAGCGGCGCGATGAACTTGGAGTAGCGTAGCCAGGCGGTGGCGCCATAGATCGAGGCGCCGCCCGACTTGTTCGGGAACAGGCCGGCGATCTCGGCATAGGTGAAGGATTGCAGGAAACCCATGATCATGGACACCGTCCAGATCAGGAAGGCCAGCGTCCCGGTCGTGCCGGCGATGCCGCCGATCGAAAACAGGACCAGCGCCGGAACGCCGCTCGCCACCCAGAAGGCGCCGCGCCAGTCGATATGCCTGAGCAGCTTGCTTTCGGCAGGCTGCTCGAGGGCCGTGCTTATGGTGCTCATGTCAGTGACTTCCCCTTTTTCTCGTGTTCCCCGCCAGCGATGCCTCGGCTTTGCGAAGCTTGCTCCCCGGCACTTGATCGTACGACTCCGGTGTTTCCACTCAGTCGTATTTTTTTCTTAGGAGTGAAGATTGATCCGGCGCGCTTTCACGTCAAGCGTTTTGTGACGCCGTACACATCACGCTTGCGCGCGCATGCAACAATACGCCTCGCGGCGCCACCGGCGCGCGGTTTGCCGGCCTGGAAAGCAGCAGTCAGGAGCGCGGTCTGGTCTTTTGCGGATCGTAATGGGCGAAGGCGACGACGCGTGCCGGCAGCCGCTTGGCGTGGCCGTCGAGCTTGCCGATCTCGACCTCCGTACCGGTGGCCGCATGGGTGACGTCGAGCCTGGCCAGCGCGATGTTCTTGCCGAGCACCGGCGAGCGCGTACCCGATGTGACCACGCCGATCTGAGCGCGGCCGACATGGACACAGTCACCATGGCCGACATCGACATTGCTGTCGATGTCGAGCCCGACCAGTTTGTTCTGCGGGTTTTCCTTGCGCCGGATCAGCGCCTCGCGGCCGATGAAATCGTCGGTCTTGCTCTTCAGCGGCACGGTGAAGCCGATGCCGGCCTCGAACGGGTCGGTCTGGTCGGAAAATTCGTAACCGGCGAAGATCAGTCCGGCCTCGATGCGCACCATGTCGAGCGCCTGCAGGCCCATCGGTTTCAGCCCATGCGGCTGGCCGGCCTCCCAGATCGCGTCGAACACCTTCTCGGCGTCGCGCGGATGACACCAGATCTCGTAGCCGAGCTCGCCCGTATAGCCGGTGCGCGAGACGACGATCGGGATGCCATTGCCGCCGCCGATGCGGGCAACCGCGAAGCGGAACCATTCGAGCTCGTCGATCGACGGCTGCAGCGGCGAGGTCCAGATCACCTCTCTCAGGATGTCGCGGCTCTTCGGGCCTTGCACGGCGACATTGTGCATCTGGTCGGTCGACGAGCGCACCAATACGTTGAGCCCAAGCTTCCTGGCCGTCTCGCGCAGCCATTCGCCGGACAGATCGTCGCCGCCGACCCAGCGGAAATTGTCCTTGCCGAGCCTGAGCAACGTGCCGTCGTCGATCATGCCGCCATGCTCGTAGCACATGGCCGAGTAGACGACCTGGCCGACGCCGAGTTTCTTGACGTCGCGGGTCAGCGTGTATTGCAGCAGCGCTTCGGAATCCGGGCCGGTGACCTCGAATTTTCTGAGCGGCGACAGGTCCATGATCACCGCATCCTGCCGGCAGGCCCAGTATTCGGCGATCGGTCCGTCCTTGGCGAAGGAATTGGCCAGCCAGTAGCCCCTGTACTCGGCGAAGTTGCGGGTGTGCTTGGCGAAGGACGAATGGAAGGCGGTCTCGCGGGTCATTTTCGGTTCCGAATCGGGCGTCATGCGTCTGGCGATCGCTCGCGAGAATTTGTGCTGGCCGGAATAGGTCCGCACATGGATGTCGGTGAGGTCCCAGCCATTGGCCGGCGTCGTGTCGTCGGGGCAGGCGGAGGAAACGCAGACGATGTCGGTCAGCGCGCGCAACAGCACATAGTCGCCAGCTCGCGACCATGGCTCGTCGGACACCATCACGCCATGCGCATCGATCGCCGTGTTGAAGAAGAAGTTGATCGCCATCCAGCCGGCGCGGGGAGTGACGCCCTTGCCGGCCAGGGCGCCGTTGAAATTCTCCGAGCAGTTGGTGTGGCCGGGATAGCCGATATCGTCGTAATATTTGGCGGCGCAGGCCAATGCGAAAGCATCATGCCTGCCGCATGTGTCCTGCACCACCTCGACCAGCGGCTCCATGTCCTGGTCGTAATATTTCGAATGCAGGCCGGGCATCGGGTAGCTCGACCCCATCAACGTCCGCGTCGTCGTCACGTCGAGCGGATGGTCGAGGCCTCTGTCCAGCTTGCGCGCCGAAAAGCACTGGAAGTCGGTGCACTGGCGGCCGTCGACGTCGATGATCTGCAGATAGTCGCCGGCCTTGACGAAATAGGATTCCGCCGTCGCCGAATGGACGCGCAGGTCGAGCACCGGATCGGCGAAGGGATCGGCCAATTGCGACTTCGATTTCAGGCGCACCGTGGCGCGCCGCACGATGACGGTAAGCGGTGTCGCCGTGTCGTGGCCATCGACCAGCATCGGCCCGCCGGGCGCGGCGATGATCATCGAGCCATCGCGCACGACCGTGAAACTCTGTTCCGTTCCGGCCGGCGTGGTGGCGCCGAACACGCGCACGGCCTTTGCCTGGTCGAGTGGCACCTGCCGGCGCGCCAGCCCACGCCGCAGGGTCGCGAGACTGTCATCGCCCTCGGCGAGCAACGCCTTGATGCCGGCGGCATTGCTGTTGGACTTTTCGCCTAAGATGCCGGGATCGGTGGCGCCTGTGTTGTCCCAGGCCAGCAGCTCGCAGGCCTGGCCACCCTCGACATTGCGCACCGTGATCGTGTCGCCGGCCTCGACCTCGATCAGCACCGCGCCATTGCCCTGGACCGTATAGCGTTCCATGCCGGGCGGCAGCGCGATCTGGCCGGGCCTCAGGATGAGGCTCGGACGCGGCGGTCCGGCTGTGACCGTGGGGTAGGGTAACTGGCTCATCTCAGCCTTGCGGTTCGAAGTTTGCCTGTGTGTGAAATTATTTTAGCAGCAAGAATAGCAGCACGGTTGCGTTTGGCAAGGCGGGGGTGATGTAAGCTCCCCCTTCTCCCCTTGTGGGAGAAGGTGTCGCAGAAGGCGACGGATTGGGGGTGCTCCAGGGAAAGTGAACGTCTCACTTCGCTGGAACACCCCTCATCTGTCTCGTCGCTGTGCGCCGATCCAGCTTCTCTCACAAGGGAGGAGGAAGGGCGCTCACAAGCGCTACGCGAAATTCTCTGAATGGCTGATCGCCACACCATACTCCGCCGCCGAATCCAGCATCGTATGCCAAAGGCTCTCCGCAAAAGTCGCGAACACCAGAACGTTGAACACGGCCAATCCATCTCGATCAGCGCTCCGCCACAGCGTGACGCTGGTGTGATCCATCGAGGTCGCGGCAGCCGCGCCAATCGCGAACACATCGGCATACAGATCGATCGACGACAGCTTGGCCAACATCGCCCGCGCCTTGACGCCGGAAACGCTGATCAGCACCCGCGCATGCGACTGGTCGGAGAGCGAAGCCGAACCGGCAAAGGAAGGAGCAAGCGCCCCAATCAAGTGCTTGCCACCCTTCGACAGGACAAAAAATTGATCCGGTCCCGACCAGATCAGCGCGGCACCGGAAGTCTGCACCGCCTTCGGCGTTTCTGGAGGCGCAACGCCGAACCGGCCCATCGCAGCCGTGGCCAGCTCCGCCGCCTTGCCGCGCCGCGCCATCACTTGCACCAACTCAAAATTGCGGATCTCAGTCAGCGCCACGCCGGCTTCACCAGCCGCGCCATAAGACCCGGCGACAAGCGAGCGATCGAGCGGGCTGCGAACGTCCCAGAAAAACTCAGCCACGCTGGCGCCCCCCATCCGGATCGTAGAAGACGGGATTGCAGAGTTCGACGTCATAATCCTCGCCGCGTATCGGGTCATGCGCATGGACGATCTCACCGATGCGTTCGCGGCCGCGCTCGACCAGCGCCAGCCCGATCCACTGGTCCGCTGTCGGCGAGAAGCAGACCGAGGTGACATAGCCCTGGTCGTTGCCTGGCCCGGGTGTCTGCCCTTTCGGTATAATGTGCGCGCCCGAGCGCAGGCGGCGCACTCTGTCCGTCGGCTTGACGCCGACCACGACCTGCCGGTTCGGCGCCACCAGCGCCTCACGGCCGGCCATGACGCGGCCGATGAAGTCTTTCTTGGTCGACATCATCTTGCCGAGGCCGAGATCGGCGGCCGTCGTCGTGCCGCTCAATTCCGGTCCGGCGATATGGCCCTTTTCAATGCGCATCACGCCGAGCGCTTCGGTGCCGTAAGGCGTGACGCCGAACGGCGCGCCGGCCAGCATCAGATTGCGCGCCATCGCCTCGCCATGGCGTGCCGGCACGGAAATCTCGAATGCCATCTCGCCGGAGAAGGAGATGCGGAACAGCCGCGCCCTGATGCCGCCGCGCAAGGCGACTTCGCGCGCGCCCATGAACGGAAACCCGTCGTTGGAAAGGTCCTCCGCCGGATCGACGATCTCCTTCAGCAGATCGCGGGTCTTGGGGCCAGCGATCGAGAATTGCGCCCACTGGTCGGAGACCGAGGTCAGCTGCACGTCGAGCTCGGGAAACAGCACCTGCCGGCAGAATTCGAGATGCTGCATCACCAGTCCGGCCTTGGCCGTGGTGGTGGTCAGGAAATAGTGGTCCTCGGCCAGCCGCGACGTCGTGCCGTCATCATAGACGATGCCGTCCTCGCGCAGCATCAGCCCGTAGCGGGCCTTGCCGACGGCAAGGTTGGAGAAGGTGTTGATATAGACGCGGTCGAGGAAGGCGCCGGCATCCGGGCCATGCACGTCGATCTTGCCGAGCGTCGAGACATCGCAGAAGCCGACACCGCTTCTCACGGCCTTGACTTCGCGCGTCACCGATTCCAGCCAGTCCTTCTCGCCCGCGCGGGGGTACCACTGCGCGCGTTTCCAGAGTCCGGTGTCGACGAAGATCGCGCCCTGTTCGGCGGCCCAATGATGCGAGGGCGTCAGCCGCGTCGCATGGAACGTCTCGTCGCGATGATGGCCGGCAAAGGTACCGATGGCGACGGGCACGTAAGGTGGCCGGTAGATCGTCGTGCCGGTCTCGGGAATGGATTTCCCGGTTACGGCCGCCATGATGGCGAGGCCGGCGACATTCGACGTCTTGCCCTGGTCGGTCGCCATGCCGAGCGTGGTGTAACGCTTCAGATGCTCGACCGATTCAAAACCTTCGCGCTGTGCAAGTTCGATGTCGGAGGCGGTGACATCGTGCTGGTAGTCGACAAAGGCCTTGCCCTTGCCGGCGACGTGCCAGAGCGGGTTGAGCGAGAAAGCCTCGTCATCGGCGACCGGCGCTGAGCCGACCGTGCCGTTGCGCCCGACATCCCGCGCGGCTGCCGCACCGGCTGCGAAGCCCTCGGCCAGGCAGGCGCCGAGGCCGAAGGCTCCATTCGCCGCACCCGCCGCGACCATGCCGGGAGGCGCGCCGTCGGGCACGAAGGCGGCGATGTCGTCGCGCCATTTCGGCCGGCCGCGATGATAGGAGGTGAGCCCGACCGCCGGATTCCAGCCGCCGGAAACGGCAAGCCCGTCGGCCTCCACTTCGGCGCGCGCGCCGCCGGTGAGCGACACCGCGATTTTCCTGATACCGTCCTTGCCGCCGTCGACGCCGCTAACGGAGCCATGCAGCACCGTGAAGCCGTTCTTGGACGCCAGCGAGCGATGTGCCGGCGAAACGTCCGGCCGCGCGTCGATCACCGCGGCGATCTGCAGTCCGGCGCCGAGTGCGGTTTCGACCGTGCGCCAGCCATCCTCATTGTTGGTGAACAGCGCGATGCGTTTTGCCGGAGCGGCGGCATAGCGCGCGACATAGGTCCGCATCGCCGAGGCCATCATCACGCCGGGCGTGTCGTTGCCGGCAAAGACAATCGGCCGCTCGAGCGCGCCGGCCGCGACCACGCAGCGCCTGGCCACGATCCGCCACAGCCGCTGGCGCACCTGGTGCTCGGGCGGCGAGGGCAGGTGGTCGTTGACCCGCTCCAGCGCGCCATAGGTGCCGCCGTCATAGACGCCGAACAGCGTCGTGCGGGTCATGATGCGGACATCGGGCATTGCCGTCAGCTCAGTCAATGTCCGCGACAACCATTCGGCGGCCGGCAAGCCATCGACCGTGCCGCCATCCGACAGCAGGCGGCCGCCAAGCGTGAAATCTTCCTCGCAGACAATGACGCGGGCGCCCCTGCGGCCGGCGGCCAATGCTGCCGCCAGACCGGCCGGACCGGAGCCGGCGATCAGCACATCGCAATGCGCCCAGGCCTTGTCGTAGTGGTCGGGATCGGCAACGCCTGAAGCGCGGCCAAGACCTGCGGCGCGGCGGATCGCCGGTTCGTAGATCGCTTCCCAGAACTTCGCCGGCCACATGAAGGTCTTGTAGTAGAAGCCGGCGACGAAGATCGGCGCGAACAGCTGGTTGACCGACATCACGTCGAAGGCGAGCGACGGCCAACGGTTCTGGCTGGCGGCCTCGAGCCCTTCATAAAGCTCCGCTGTCGTCGCCTTGGTGTTCGGCTCACGCCGGGCGCCGGTGCGCAATTCGACCAGCGCGTTGGGCTCTTCCGAGCCAGCGGTCAGGATGCCGCGCGGGCGATGATATTTGAACGAGCGGCCGACCAGCTTGACGCCATTGGCGACGAGCGCCGACGCCAGCGTGTCGCCCTGGAAACCGGAAAAGCTCTTGCCGTCGAAGCGGAAATTCAGCGGCGCCGTGCGGTCGATGAGACCGCCCTTGTCCAGCCGGTTCGTCTGCGCGCCGGCCATCACGCACCAACCTTTGCCGCGCCGGCGCCGGCCGCCGGTTCGACCGCCGAAATCTCATGCGTCAGCGTGTTGCGGGTGACCTTCAGCCACGCCCGGCAGCCGCCGCCATGATACCAGTTCTCACTCATCACGCCGGCTATGTTGTCGCGCAGATAGACATAGTCGTAGACGGCATCCTCACCGGCATCCGCCGCCGGCCGCACCGGTTTGGCGTCGCCGAGATAGGTGAACTCGCCGAGTTCGCGCTCGCCGCAGAAGGGACAGACAATGCGCATGGTTTTCCGGCCGCCCTCAGTGCAGGTTGGGTTGGGCGCCTTGGCCCTTTTCGTCGATCATGGCGCCGGTCCGGAAGCGGTCGAGGCGGAACCGTGCGGCCTCTTCATGCGGCGTGTCGCGGGCCAGCAGATGGGCAAAGACGAAGCCGGATCCCGGCGTTGCCTTGAAGCCGCCATAGCACCAGCCGGCATTGAGATAGAGCCCGTCGACCGGCGTCTTGTCGATGATCGGCGAACCGTCCATCGACATGTCCATGATGCCGCCCCACTGGCGCAAAAGCCGCACGCGGCCGATCATCGGCATCAGCGCCATGCCGCCCTCGCAGACATCCTCCATGACAGGCAGATTGCCGCGCTGGGCATAGGAATTGTAGCCGTCAATGTCGCCGCCGAAGACCAGCCCGCCCTTGTCGGACTGGCTGACATAGAAATGCCCGGCGCCGAAGGTCATCACGCCGGGGATCAGCGGCTTGATCGCCTCGGAGACGAAGGCCTGCAGCACATGGCTTTCGATCGGCAGGCGCAGGCCGGCCATGGCAGCGACGCGCGAGGAAGAGCCGGCCACCGCCATGCCGACCTTGCCGGCGCCGATCCTGCCGCGCGAGGTCTCGACACCGGTCACCTTGCCGTTGGCGTCCCTGACAAAGCCGGTCACCTCGCAATTCTGGATGATGTCGACGCCGAGCCCGCTCGCCGCATGGGCATAGCCCCAGACAACGGCATCGTGCCGCGCCGTGCCGCCGCGCCGCTGCAACAGACCGCCTTGCACCGGAAAGCGTGCATTGTCGTAATTCAGGAACGGCATCATCTTCTTCACCGCCGCGAGGTCCAGCAGTTCGGCATCGATGCCGTTGATGCGCATGGTGTTGCCGCGCCGCGCATAGGCGTCGCGCTGCGCGTCGGAATGGTAGAGGTTGATGACGCCGCGCTGGCTGACCATCGCATTGTAGTTGAGGTCCTGCTCCATCCGCTCCCACAGCTTCATCGACAATTCGTAGAAGCCGGTATTGCCGGGCAGGCCGTAATTGGAGCGGATGATGGTGGTGTTGCGGCCGGCATTGCCGGAGCCGATCCAGCCCTTTTCCAGCACGGCGACATTTTTGATGCCGTATTCGCTGGCGAGGAACCAGGCGGTGGCCAGGCCATGGCCGCCGCCGCCGATGATCACCACATCGTAGCGATCCTTCGGCGTGGCGTCGCGCCAGGTGCGCTGCCAGTTCTTGTGGCCGGAAAGGGCAGCGCGGGCGAGCGAGAAGATCGAGTATTTCATCAGTTCATTCCGAGGTCGCTCGCCCCACGCAGGACATCAGATGTCCAGCGTGTGGTCGCGCTCCCATTGCGTGAAGTGCGAAGCATAGGAATTCCATTCCTGGTGCTTCAGCTTTAGGTAGGCCGACGAGAATTCCTCACCCAGCGCCGCCTTGAGCGATTTGTCCTTGTCGAACTCGCGCAGCGCGTCGAGCAGGTTGAGCGGCAGTTTCGGCGCGCCCTTCACCGTATGGCCGTGCTGGTACATGTCGATGTCGTAGCGCTTGCCGGGATCGGCCTTGGAGCGGATGCCGTCGAGACCGGCGGCAATGATCACGGCCTGCAAGAGATAAGGGTTTGCGGCGCCGTCGGGCAGGCGCAGTTCGAAGCGGCCGGGGCCGGGCACACGCACCATATGGGTGCGGTTGTTGCCGGTCCATGTCACCGTGTTCGGCGCCCAGGTGGCGCCCGAAATCGTGCGCGGCGCGTTGATGCGCTTGTAGGAATTGACCGTCGGGTTGGTGATCGCGGCCAGGGCCGAGGCATGCTTCATGATGCCGCCGAGGAAATTCTTGCCCTTGGCCGACAGGCCGAGTTCCATCGAATTGTCGGCGAAGACGTTGGTCTTGCCTGCCTTGTCCCATACCGAGATATGGGCATGGCAGCCATTGCCGGTCAGGCCCTGGAACGGCTTCGGCATGAAGGTGGCGCGCAGACCATGCTTCTCCGCCACCGACTTGACCATGAACTTGAAGAAGGAGTGCTTGTCGGCGGTGGCGAGCACGTCGTCGAAGGCCCAGTTCATCTCGAACTGGCCGTTGGCGTCCTCATGGTCGTTCTGGTAGGGGCCCCAGCCGAGCGCCAGCATGTGGTCGCAGATCTCGGCGATGACGTCGTAGCGGCGCATCACCGCCTGCTGGTCGTAGCAGGGCTTTGAGGCGGTGTCGTATTGGTCTGAGATGACGCTGCCGTCGGGCGAGATCAGGAAGAATTCGGCCTCGACGCCGGTCTTGACATGCATGCCATCGCCGGCGGCCTCCGCGATCAGCCGCCGCAGCGTGTTGCGCGGCGTCTGGTCGACTTCCTTGTCGTCCATGACACAGTTGGCGGCGACCCAGGCCACCTCCTTCTTCCATGGCAACTGGATGACGGAGTCCGGATCCGGCACCGCCAGCATGTCGGGATGCGCCGGCGTCAGGTCCAGCCAGGTGGCGAAACCGGCAAAGCCTGCGCCGTCCTTCTGCATATCGGCGATTGCCTGCGCCGGCACCAGCTTGGCACGCTGGCCACCGAACAGGTCGGTGTAGGAAATCATGAAATATTTGACGCCGTTCTTTTTGGCGAAAGCGGCGAGATCGTTCCCCATTATAGTTCCTCGCTTGGTATTTTGGATGCTGTCTTAGAAGCCGTTCTTCCCCGGTATCCAGTTGGTGCCGGCGAGCGGCACGCCGGCCATGGCGGCGGCTTCGATGGTGAGCGCGACGAGATCCTCGGGCTCGAGATTGTGCAGGCTGTTCTTGCCGCAGGCGCGGGCAATCGTCTGCGCCTCGAGCGTCATCACCTTGAGATAGTTGGCCAGCCGCCGTCCGGCAGCGATCGGGTCGACCCGCTTCATCAACTCCGGGTCCTGCGTGGTGATGCCGGCGGGGTCGCGACCCTCATGCCAGTCATCATAGGCGCCGGCCGTTGTGCCGAGCTCGTTGTACTCCGCCTCCCAGCGGGGATCGTTGTCGCCGAGAGCGACGAGGGCGGCCGTGCCGATGGAAACCGCGTCGACACCGAGGGCCAGCGCCTTTGCGACATCGGCGCCGTTGCGGATGCCGCCCGAGACGATCAGCTGCACCTTGCGGTGCATGCCGAGATCCTGCAGCGCCTGCACCGCCGGGCGGATGCAGGCGAGCGTCGGTTGGCCGACATTCTCGATGAACACTTCCTGCGTTGCCGCCGTGCCGCCCTGCATGCCGTCGACGACGACGACATCGGCGCCGGCCTTCACCGCAAGCGCGGTGTCGTAATAGGGACGGGCGCCGCCGACCTTGACGTAGATCGGCTTCTCCCAGTCGGTGATTTCGCGCAGTTCGAGGATCTTGATCTCGAGATCGTCCGGGCCGGTCCAGTCGGGGTGACGCGAGGCGGAGCGCTGGTCGATGCCTTTCGGCAGCGTGCGCATCTCGGCGACACGGTCGGAAATCTTCTGGCCAAGCAGCATGCCGCCGCCGCCGGGCTTGGCGCCTTGGCCGACGACCACCTCGATGGCATCGGCGCGGCGCAGATCGCGCAAATTCATGCCGTAGCGCGAGGGCAGATATTGGTAGACCAGTTGCTTGGAATGGCCGCGCTCTTCCTCGGTCATGCCGCCATCGCCCGTCGTGGTCGAGGTGCCCGACAGCGTCGCGCCGCGCCCGAGCGCTTCCTTGGCCGGGCCGGACAGCGAACCGAAGCTCATGCCGGCGATGGTGATCGGGATCTTCAGCTCGATCGGCTTCTTGGCATGGCGCGAGCCGAGCACCACCGATGTGTCGCAGCGCTCGCGGTAGCCCTCGAGCGGATAGCGCGAGATCGAGGCGCCGAGGAACAGCAGGTCGTCGAAATGCGGCAGCTTGCGCTTGGCGCCGGCGCCCCTGATGTCATAGATGCCGGTCGCCGCGGCGCGGCGGATTTCGGAAAGCGTGTAGTCGTCGAAGGTCGCGGATTTGCGCGGCGTCGTCGGCGGGTTGCGATAGGTCATGCTGCCTCAATACGCGTCGGCGTTGTCGATATTGAAATTGTAGAGCGTGCGCGCCGAACCGTAGCGCTTGAACTCCGACGGCTTGACGCCGGTGACGCCGGCGCGGTCAAGCAGGCCCTGCAGCAATTCCAGATGCTCGGGCCGCATCTCCTTGGCGATGCAGTCCGCACCCAGGCTGTCGACCTTGCCGCGCACGAACAACCGCGCTTCATAGATGGAATCGCCCAGCGCATCGCCGGCGTTGCCCAGCACCACGAGGTTGCCGGACTGCGCCATGAAGGCCGACATGTGGCCGATATTGCCGTGCACGACGATGTCGATGCCCTTCATCGAAATGCCGCAGCGCGACGAGGCGTTGCCCTCGATGACCAGCAGGCCACCCTTGCCGGTGGCGCCGGCATACTGGCTGGCGTCGCCTTTGACGATGATAGCGCCCGACATCATGTTCTCGCCGACGCCAGGGCCGGCCGAACCGTGCACGGTAATGGTGCTGCCGGAATTCATGCCGCCGCAGTAGTAGCCGACGCTGCCGCGCACATCGATGCTTACGGGCTGGTCGACGCCGACGGCGACCGAATGGCTGCCCTTCGGGTGCAGCACTTCCCACGCCGTTTCGTTCGAACCGGGCGTCAGATTGTGCAGCGCCTGGTTAAGCTCGCGCAGCGACGACACATCGAGATCGAAGATCCGCGAGGCTTGGTCCTGCGTCGCCGCCTTGGAAAGTTTGGTTGCCGGCATGAACTCAATGCTCCCAGAAATAGACGGTTGCGGGTTCCGGTTCCCAGACCCTCGCATTGTCTATGCCGGGCAGTTTGGTCAGCGCGCGATACTCCGAACCGAAGGCGACATACTGGTCGGTCTCGGCCATCACGGCGGGCTTGCAGGCGATCGGATCGCGCACCACGCCAAAACCGTTCTTGGTGCCGACGACGAAGGTGAAGAAGCCGTCGAGGTCGGAGAGCGTGCCTTCCAGCGCCTCGCCGAGATTTTTGCCATGCGCCATCTGCGAGGAGAGGTAGGCGGCTGCGACCTCGGTGTCGTTCTCGGTCTCGAATTTCATGCCTTCGCGGATCAGCTCGCGGCGAACATTGTTGTGGTTCGACAGCGAGCCATTGTGCACCAGGCACTGGTCGGCGCCGGTCGAGAAGGGATGCGCGCCCATCGTCGTCACCGCCGATTCCGTCGCCATGCGGGTGTGGCCGATGCCATGCGTGCCGGTCATCTTGCGCAGATCGAAGCGATCGACCACCGCTTCCGGCAGGCCGACTTCTTTGTAGATCTCGACCACGTCGCCCGCGCCCATGATGCGGATGTCGGGACGCAACGCCTGGATCGCCTCGCGGGTTTCGTCGATCTTGGCCGGCGCGGTCCTGACGACGGCATGAGTCGACTTCACCGCAATGCTCACAGGTGCGCCGATGGCCTTGGCAAGCTCGATATCGAGGTCGCGAAAATCGCGCGTGGGTTTCGCCGACTGAATGGTGATTTTGGCTTCATTCTTGGAAGGCGCGCCATAAATGGCGATGCCAGCGCTGTCGGGGCCGCGATCGCTGAGTGACACCAGCATCTCCGACAGCATCTCGCCGAGCTTCGGCTCCAGCGACTTGTCCTTCAAAAACAGTCCGACAATTCCACACATGTCAGCCTCCCGGCGTTTGTAGCTAAGAGATGATGTACCGAATGCGGTGCTCGAATTCAATCATATGAAAAAAATTTTCCTGTAGTTACGTATGCGGCGTGATGCCGCCTTGTGAATTGTCGCTGTCCCGCGCGGCATTGTGGACCCATAGCGCATGGCGGATGCGGGCCAGCTTGTAGGCGTCCAGAACAGACAGCGCATAGATCAGGAAGCCGCCGGCATGGCGGCCGATGAAGCTGGCGTCGGACGGCGCGATCTTGGCGGTCACCCAGGCCAGGATCACCATGAAGAACAGAAACTGCAAGCCCCGCACCGGCACACCCAGAATGACATGGCCGCTACCCGGCAGTACGATTGCCGAGCCCAGGACGAGATAGGGGTTCACCGGCGTCGGCTGTGGGCTCGAACTGGTCATGCGGCTTGCCGTTCGCTTTTGTTGATGGCATCGCGCAGCGCCGAAAGAGAGGTGAGCAGCCGCTCGATCAGCGCCGGATCGATCTGCGTGTCACCGAACGCGGCCTGCCGGAAAACGCCGTAGCGCGCCCGTTCGGCCTCGGCCAGCAGCCAGACGATGCGCACCCCGTTTGGCGTGATCAGCAGTTCCTTGGCGCGTCCTTCCGAAAACGGTTCCAGATGTTCGGCGATGGTGCCTTGCGGGAAACGCGTGCCGCGGCGGTCGGTCCGCAGCACCGCCTCGGCCGGAAATCCCGGAGCCTTGGGCAGCGTATGCTGGAGATGGTCGAAATTGGAGAAGGTCGTCGGCGAGCCCGGCCGCATCATCATGTCGAAGGTGGCTGGCACGGCCACCTTCTCGGTGATCGAGACGCTGAGCCAACGGGCCGGGAGCTTTCGCGTCGCCAGCGTATCGACGATGGTACGCAACTGAACACGCTGGCCGTTCCACGATCCTTCCCAGGTGACGACGCCGGCGGTGCCGTCCGAAACATCGGCGGCGTCGGCGATGACGGCGCGAATGCTGGCTTCGTCGGCGGCGAGCGCCGCCAATGCCCTGTTGCGGCTGCGGCGCGCCAGCCACGTGAGGTGAAGGGCGAGAGCCAGGACAATCGCCCCGGCGAGCAGTGCTGATGTCACTTCGGACATTTTATCATGCCTGGCCCATCCGGCATCCGGACGGGCCGTCTCCCATCAATAGCCCTGCGGTTTCGGCCACGGCATGGTGAACTGGTCGCCGCGGCGCACATAGCGGTAGCGGTAGAAATGGAACCACAGCGAGATCAGGAAGTAGAAGGCGACCATGGCAATCAGCTGCGAGCCGTAACCGAGGAAGATCGCAAAGAAGGTCACCACGCACAGGCAGAACAGCACGATCGCCGGCAGCGGATGGAAGGGGTGCGTGTAGCCGCGGCGGATCGAGCCGAGCGGCCACTTCTTGCGGAACATCATGATGTTGATGCTCATGAAGGTGTATTGCAGTACGCCCGACAGGATCGAGAAGGTGATCGCCTGGTTGAGGTCGGCGATGAAGGCGAAGGCCAGCGCGATCGGCAGCAGGAACAGGATCGAGCGATAGGGCGTGCGGTATTTCGGATGCACCGCCGAGAACCAGCTCGGCAGATAGCGGTCGCGGCCGAGCGAAAACCAGGCGCGCGCCGCATCGTTGATGCAGCCATTCGCCGATGCCAGCGCTGCCAGCAGCGTGGCGATGAACAGAAGGTTTTCCAGCAACGGGCTGCCCGTCAGCTTGCCGGCGTCCCACAGCGGATAATAGGTGATGCCGAGATATTCCCAGGGCATCAGCGAGGCGCAGACATACCAGGTCATGGCGGCGGCGATCAGCAGTGTAATCATACCGGCCATGGTGCCATAGGGCAGGGAGCGGGCCGGCGAGCGCACTTCCTCGGCCGCCTGCGTGGTGCCTTCGATGCCGAGATAGTACCAGATGCCGAACTGGAAGGCGGCGATGACGCCGATCCAGCCATAGGGCAGCGCATTGCCGGGCGTGACCAGCTCATTGAGCTTGAGCACCGCGCCTTGCGTCCACGGGCTGACCGAGAAGAACAGGATGACGATCGAGATATAGGCGATTGCCGTGATGACGAAGTTGACGTTGAGCGTCATCAGCACGCCGCGATAATTGAGCCACGCCAGAACCACGATGGTGGCGGCGATGAAGGAATTGTGGGTGAGCCCTTCGACGCCGGCCTTGGCGACGATGGTGTCGCCGAGCAGGATGGCGTCTGAGACCTCCAGCATCGTGTAGGCAAACACCAGGAACAGCGCGACGTTGAACGCCATCAGCGGCCCGACAATGTGCTTGGCCTGTGCGTACTGGCCGCCGGCGGCGGCTACCGTCGATGTCACCTCGGAATCAATCATGGCGACTGAGGTGTAGAGCAACCCGACGACCCAGCAGACGATGAGTGCCGCCAGAGCGCCGCCCTTGTCGGCGGAAAAATTCCAGCCGGTGAATTCACCGACCAGAACGATGCCGACGCCGAGCGCCCAGACATGGGCCGGGCCGAGCACCCGCAGGAGTGAGACCCTGTCGCCGTGAATTGCCGGTTCAAGTGCGGTCGTCATTGTTCAATCCCCACTCAGATCCGGTGTTTTTCGGAAACGGCTTCAAGTTCGCCTTCACGCGACGAGGTCAGGACGTCCTCGGAATAGGTCGTATCGACCTTGAACCAGTCGTAGAGCATCCACAGCGCGAGCAAGACCGAGATGCCCCAGCATGCGTAAGAGAGTGCCATCCACATGATCGTGTCCCCCGTCCAAACTCTTACTTGTCGTCGAATTTTTCGTTGATGACGTCGCGGTATTCGCGGTCGGATGCGCGGAACAGGAAGACGAAATAGCCGATCAGCACCGCCGCCATGATGATCAGCGTCGGCCAGTCGATGACATAGTGGAAGCGGTTCTGGATGACGTCATGCGCGGTCTCGGGCGTGTAGCCGAGCTTCTCCCAGATTGCGGCCATGGTCGGGTTCTGGCCAAGCGCTTCCCAGGTCTTGGCATCGAGCGCGTCGATGGATTTGGCGGCTCCGGCAAGGCCGAGCTTCAACGGCAGCCACAGCGCCACGAAGATGGCGACCACCACGACGACGATATCGAAAACCTGGCCGGCCTTGCTCTGCTCCGGCGGCGTATAGCGCGGCATGTTCTTGACCCCTCAGGTATTGCGATTGCGGGCCGCGTCGGCATTCTTGATGTCGAGCCCGTAGATGAAGTCCTTGTCTTCCTTGTAGTGTTTGACCATCGCCAGGATCGCTGCGGTGTTGAAGATCAGCACGGCGGCGGCGGCAATCGCGACGACGGCCTTGATGCCGCTGTCGGGAATGTACGGCCATGTCATGAAGAGGACGAAGAGGATCGTCGCCCACAGGCAGATGATCAGCAACGCGGATCCGCGCAAGTCGGAGCGATACAGCGCCTCGATGCGCTGCTGCAGGTCTGACATCGGTTTTCCCCTTTTTTCCGACGTTCGGCTCCGAATCCGCCGCGCGCCGCCCTCTTTCAAGAGAGTGAAATTTTTTTCATAAATTCAGGCCGTTTACGGCAATTGTCAAGGCGAATTTACGTAGAGTTAACCGTTTGCTTGGGGCGACCAATTTTGCCTGACAATGAAATTATTTGCTTTCAGGGGATTGCGGCTCTCGCGCGTTTGCGGTCAATATTCAACCCAAAGCTCCGGCCTCCGCGCCAAGGAGCAGGGAACAATGGATTTTTGAACGGAGGACGATCGGATGACGGCATCCTGGAGATTTTCGACCCTGGCGGATCGCCATCGCGCGCTGGGTTCGAAGCTCGAAGACTGGAGCGGCATGGGCACCGCCTGGACCTACGACAAGGACGCTGACGAAGAGTACATCGCCATCCGCACCAAGGCCGGGCTGATGGATGTGTCGGGCCTGAAGAAGGTGCACATCACAGGGCCGCACGCCTCGCACCTCATCGACCTCGCCACCACGCGCGACGTGGAAAAGATCTACCCCGGCAAGTCGGCCTATGCCTGCATGCTGAACGAGGCGGGAAAATTCACCGACGATTGCATCCTCTACCGCACCGGCCCGAACAGCTGGATGGTCGTGCATGGTTCGGGCACCGGCCATGAGGAATTGCAGCGCGCCGCGATGGGCAGGGATGTCTCGCTGCGCTTCGACGACAATCTGCATGATCTGTCGCTGCAAGGGCCGACGTCAGTCGACTATCTCGCCAAGCATGTGCCGGGGATCCGCGACCTAAACTATTTCCATCACATGCAGACCCAGCTCTTCGGGTTCCCCGTCATGATCTCGCGCACCGGCTATACCGGCGAGCGTGGCTACGAGATCTTCTGCCGTGGCCAGGATGCCGGCACGATCTGGGACAGGATCCTCGACGAGGGCAAGAGCGCCGGCATCATTCCCTGCCGCTTCACCACGCTCGACATGCTGCGCGTCGAAAGCTACCTGCTGTTCTATCCCTACGATAATTCCCAAAAGTATCCGTTCGAGAACGAAGGCCCCGGCGACACGCTGTGGGAGCTCGGCCTCGACTTCACCGTCAGTCCCGGCAAGACAGGTTTTCGCGGCGCCGAAGAGCACTACCGGCTGAAGGGCAAGGAGCGCTTCAAGATCTATGGCGTGCTGCTCGACGGCAAGGAGCCGGCCGACGAGGGTGCGCCGGTCTATCGCGACGGCAAAAAGGTCGGCGTGGTGACCTGCGCCATGTATTCGCCGCTGGTCAAGAAATCGATGGGCATCGCCCGCCTCGACGTCGACTCCGCGGTCAAGGACACCAAGCTCGAAATCCGCAACAAGAGCGGGGCGATCAAGGCGACGGCGCAGCCATTGCCGTTCGACGATCCCAAGAAGACCAAGCGCACGGCGAAAGGTTGAGGCATAATCAACAGCGAGGGGTTCGAGGCACGAAGACTTAAATGGCAGCCAAAAGCATCATCAGTCGGCCGGTCTACGGAACGCTCTCTCCGCAGCCCGGCAAACACCATCTTTTCATCGCCGATGCCGAAGGTGCGCTCGCCATTACAGACATGGCCGCAAGAGCGCCGGCCGGCTTTTTCGACGGCGCCGAAATCGTCTTCATCCCGGGCCCCGACGGCAAGCATGTCACCGCCCTCGAAGCGCTGAAGCCGGCGCAGTTCCATCAGGCGCCATCCTTCGCCAGCCTGCTGCCACGCCTCAAGCAGACGTTGAGCAACGCACATATGGGCCTGCGCCTCTACCTTGCCGGCACCGAGGGCCTGATCGGCCAGGCCATGCAGGTGGCGCTTGAAGCCGGCATCGACCACACCTCCATGCAGACCGAGCATCGCGGCTCACTGGCGCGGCGCATGCAATGCGTGCACTGCAAGGGCATCACTGAGAACGTGACGACGCAGCCGGCCACCTGTTCGCATTGCGGCCTGCTGCTTCTGGTGCGCGATCACTATTCGCGGCGGCTGGCGGCTTTCCAGGGTGTCTGCATCAACGCCGAGGATCGCTCGGAGATTCCTCCAATCGAGGAGGCCTTCCCATGAGCACCGGCACCACAAAACTCGATGTCGTGGTCAGCGATGTCGTCCCGGTCAACGAACTGGTCACCCGCTTCCATTTCCGCCGGCGCGACGGTGAGCTGTTGCCGACCTTTTCCGGCGGCGCCCATGTCGTGGTCGAGATGCGCGACGGCGACCGCACAAGGCTCAATCCCTATTCGCTGATGGGCTCGCCGCTCGACACGCGCGAATACACCATCTCGGTGCGTCGCGACGATGTCGGACGCGGCGGCTCGCTGTTCATGCACAGGTCCGTCAAGCCGGGCCTGGAGATGGTGATCAGCTACCCCGTCAATCTGTTCTCGCTCGATCTCAGGGCGAAGAAGCATCTGATGCTGGCCGGCGGCATCGGCATCACGCCGTTCATGGCGCAGACCGCGCAACTGGCGGGGGAGGGCGGCAATTTCGAACTGCATTACACCTGCCGCACCGCCTCGCTCGGCACCTATGCCGACGTGCTGCGGGAGCGTTACGACAGGCGCATCAGGCTCTATCATGACGACCTGGACGAGCGCATCGATCTCGACCGCTTGCTGTCGACGCAGCCGCTCGGTACGCATCTCTACGTCTGCGGCCCCGCCGGCATGATCAACTGGGTGCGCGACCGCGCGGCCGCCTTGGGCTGGCCGTCGGAGGCCGTGCATTTCGAGCATTTCGCGGCACCCCAACCCGGCCTGCCTTTCGATGTGACGCTTGCTGTCAGCGGCAAGACGATCCGGGTCGACGAGCAGCAGAGCCTGCTGGAAGCCATCGAGGCGGCCGGCGTCGATCCGCCCTATCTCTGCCGCGGCGGCGTCTGCGGCCAGTGCGAGACCAACGTCATCTCCTACGATGGCAAGTTCATCCACAACGACCACTGGCTGAGCGAGGAAGACCATCGCTCCGGCTGCAAGATCATGCCGTGCGTATCGCGCTTCGAGGGCAAATCGTTGGTCTTGGAAAGATAGGAGGCGAGCTTGGGCATCACCTTTCGCAAGGAAACGTTTCGCGACGATTTCACCTTCAGGAACAGCCCGGAGCACATCAGGCGGTTCCCGTTCCCGTTCCATGAAGACGCCTACATGTATGCGGTCAACATCGAGCCGCATGTCGTCGGGCCCAAGGGCAGCGTGCTGGAAAACCTGATCGACGTCGACGAGCACTATGTCGCCGAGATGCAGGATCGCGCTTTGGTGTTGGCCGAGGATCCGTTGCGCTGCCAGTCGCTGCCGCACATGACGCTGGCCGGCTGGGACCTGCTTGAATTGCTGATGGAACAGCAGGCGCTGGGCTATCCCGAGCATTTCACGCTGACGCGTGACGGCGACCGCTGGCGCTGGATCAACCGGCCGCTCGGCATCGACGACACCTTCACCTTCGGCGACACCTCGACACTGCCTTACGGTCCGATGGAATACATCACACGCCAGAGCCAGGGCGATTTCTGCATCCTCGACCAGCGCGACGGCAATCTGTGGATGGATGCCGGCATGGTCACCACCCAGGCCGACTGGTCGCTCGATTTCGACATCGGCATGAATTTCTTTGAGTGGCACGCGCCGGTGCCGCTGGCGCATGAGAAGGGCATTTTCACGCGGGCGCTGAAATTCCTCACCAACATCCAGCAAGGCAAGCCGGCGCGGCGCCTGAACTGGACGATGACCATCAATCCGCGCCTCGACACCAGCCCGGAAAATTACCACAAATGGGGACCGGACCGCACCACGGTGACGCCGGAGAATGTCGGCGACAAGGTGCATCTGCGCGTCGAATTGCAAAGCTTCTGGCGGCTGCCGCGCTCGAACGGCATCGTCTTCCCGATCCGCTGCTATCTGATCAAGATGGACGAGCTGGTGACGCAGCCGAAATGGGCACGCCGCCTGCACCGCGTCATCCGCGATTTGCCGGAGGAACTCGCCACCTACAAGGGCCTGACACGGTACCGGCCCACCTTAGTGGAGTGGCTGTCGAAGCTGGACGACGGCAGCCCAACTTCACCCGGTTTCGGGCCGGACTAAGGTGTCCAGACTAAGGTGTATTGATATTCAGGTCAGGCCGAGTCGAAAATGGTGGCTTCCGAGAACCGGAGCGGAGCGTACTTTTCGTACGTGAGCACCGGAAGCGCAGGAAGCCGCCATTTGCAGGCCGGCCTCACCTGAATTGCAATACACCTTACCCAGCGCTGTTCTGCGGATAGCAAATAATCGACAAATACCGCATCGGCAGTTTCGTCAGTTGCTCCGGCCCATGCGGGGCGTCGGCGTCGAAGAACAGGCTGTCGCCGGGCTTCATCGGGTAGAGATTGCTGCCGTGCCGGTAAACGACTTCGCCTTCCAGCATGTAGAGGAACTCCATGCCCTCATGCTGGAAGGTCGGGAACACATCCGAATCCTCGGTCAGCGTGATCAGATAGGGCTCGACGACGACGCCGCTGGTGTTGGAACCGATATGGCCGAGCAGATTGTACTGGTGGCCGGCGCGCGTGCCGCGGCGCTCGACATCGAGGCCTTCGCCGGCCTTGACGAAAACGGCGCTGCGTTCCTCCTCGAAGCGGCGGAAGAAGGCGGTGACGGGAACGCCGAGTGCCCGCGACAGCGCCTGCAGCGTGGTCAGCGACGGCGAGGTGATGCCGTTCTCGATCTTCGACAGCATGCCGAGCGAAATGTCGGTGGCGACGGCGAGATCGGCGACGGTGATGCCGAGCTTCTTGCGGAATGCCCGCACCTCGCGGCCGATCGCCACCTCCAGCACTTTCTCGCGTGTGTCGCGAATGGCGTGTGGATTCTGCGTCAGCGGCGCCCGGATGGTTTTTCCATCGGCCGAAACCTTTGGCTGGGGCTTCGGCTTGGCGCCGGCAAACCCGGTCTTGGAACTGTCTTTCGCCATGTCGCCCCCGGACTTCGCGGATTTATTTCACTCAAGGTGAACATGTCAGCTGGCGATACAGCAGCGCGGCGGTGTCGGCAAGCCGTCTTAAGTTCGATCCGCCGATCCGATGAATTCCGCGAGCGAAGGTTTTTCACTGGGAATCCGTTGCGGGCAAACGCCGTTCCTGCAGATGTCTGTTGACAGCACCGAAGGGCCAATTAGTGTCACTGTCAGTGAAATTTGTTTCGCTGGGGAAATCAAAAATGAGGAGGCCCTGCAAATGAAAACTCGTGTTGCCGTCATCGGCGCCGGACCGTCCGGCCTGGCACAGCTCAGGGCCTTCAAGTCGGCGCAAGACAAGGGCGCGGACATTCCCGAGATCGTCTGCTTCGAAAAGCAGTCGGATTGGGGCGGCCTGTGGAACTACACCTGGCGCACCGGCCTCGACGAGCATGGCGATCCCGTGCACGGCTCGATGTACCGCTACCTGTGGTCGAACGGCCCGAAGGAATGCCTGGAATTCGCCGACTACACGTTCGAGGAGCATTTCGGCCGGCCGATCGGTTCCTATCCGCCGCGTGCCGTGCTGTGGGATTACATCAAGGGCCGCGTCGAGAAATCGGGCCTGCGCAAATGGGTGCGCTTCAACAGCCCGGTGCGCATGGTCACCTTCTCGGACGAGACCCAGAAATTCACCGTCACCGCGCATGACCGCACCAACGACGTCACCTATTCCGAAGAGTTCGACAATGTCGTCGTCGCCTCCGGGCATTTCTCGGTCCCCAACGTGCCCTATTTCGAGGGCTTTTCGACCTTCAACGGCCGCATCCTGCACAGCCATGATTTCCGCGACGCGATGGAGTTCAAGGGCAAGGACATCCTGATCATCGGCCGCTCCTATTCGGCCGAGGATATCGGCTCGCAATGCTACAAATACGGCGCCAAATCCATCACCTCCAGCTATCGCTCGAAGCCGATGGGCTTCAAATGGCCGGAGAACTGGAAAGAGGTGCCGCTGCTGCAGAAGGTCGTCGGCAAGACCGCCCACTTCAAGGACGGCACCACCAAGGATGTCGACGCCATCATCCTGTGCACCGGCTATCTGCATTCCTTCCCGTTCCTCACCGACGACCTCAAGCTCAAGACCGCCAACCGCATGTGGCCGCTCGACCTCTATGAAGGCGTCGTCTGGGAGAAGAACCCGAAGCTCTCCTATATCGGCATGCAGGACCAGTTCTACACCTTCAACATGTTTGACGCGCAGGCCTGGTTTGCCCGCGATGTCATCATGGGCCGCATCAAGCTGCCCTCCGCCGAGGCGATGGCCGCGCACGGCGCCAAGTGGCGGGCGCGTGAGGAAACGCTGGAAGACGCCGAGCAGATGATCTGGTTCCAGGGCGACTACACCAAGGAATTGATGGACCAGACCGACTATCCCGGCTTCGACGTCGAGGCGGTCAACCAGACCTTCATGGAGTGGGAACACCACAAGGCGGAAGACATTATGAGCTTCCGCGACCACGCCTACCGTTCACTGATGACCGGCACCATGGCGCCGCTGCACCATACACCCTGGCTGCAGGCGCTGGACGATTCCATGGAGAGCTATCTCGAGGTGAAGGGCGTCGCGGCGGAATAGCCGCGGCGCATCGTCCTGCCTATCCCAGCCTTGCCCGAGCCTTCGCCGTCCAGGCGTTGAACAGCCGGTCGGCGACGATGCCGATGAAGGCGATGGCCAGGCCCGCGACGATGCCGCGGCCGGAATCGGCCTTGGACAGCGCGATGAACACCTCCTGGCCGAGGTCGCGCGTGCCGACCATGGCGCAGATGATGATCATCGCCAGCGCCATCAGGATGGTCTGGTTGACGCCGAGCATGATTTCGGGGAGCGCCAGCGGCAATTGCACCCGGAAGAAGGTCTGGCGCGGCGTGCAGCCCGACACCTTGGCCGCCTCGATCAGCGCCGGCGGCACCTGCCTGATGCCGTGATTGGTGTAGCGGATCGCCGGCACCACGGCGAAGGCGATCGTCGCGATCATGGCGGTGACATCGCCGACGCGGAACAGCATCACCACCGGAATGATGAAGCAGAAGGACGGCAGCACCTGCAGCGTGTCGATGATCGGCGTGACGATCTTCTCGAAACGGTCGCTGCGCGCCGCCATCAGTCCGATCGGGATGCCGATCAGGCAGGCGATGAAGGCCGAGATGCCGCAGAGATAGACCGTCGCCATGGTTTTTTCCCACAGCCCAGTGATGGCGCAGAAGGCGGTCAGCGCGGCGACCAGCGCCGCGAGGCGGAGGCCCGAAAGCTGATAGCCGGCAAGGCCGAGCAGGAACACCGCGCCCAGCCACGGAAAGCCTTCGCAGAAGGCGCGCACCGGGTTGAGCACATTGAGGATCAGCGCCACGCGAAAGGCTTCGATCGCATCGAAGAAGTTGATCGTCACCCAGTTCACCGCCGCCTTCCAAAGGGGCGCGGTGGTGAAGGTGATGACCTTCGGCACCGCCGCGAAGGCCGGCACGAACAGCCCGAGCAGCGTGGTGACGGCAAGGATGGCGATGGCCAACGTCAGATTGGGGTAGCGCCGCCAGAAGCCGGAGCGCACTGCCTGATGAACGTGGCCCTTTGCCTGTTTGTGCGCGATGGCCTGGCTCAGCCGGTCGAGCGCGATGGCCAGCGCGACGATGGCGAGACCGGCTTCCATGGCTTCGCCGACCTTCAGCGCGCGCAGCGCCAGGAGCACGTCATAGCCGAGGCCGCCGGCGCCGATCATCGAGGCGATGATGACCATGTTCAACGCCAGCATGATCACCTGGTTGACGCCGACCATCAGCGTCGGCCGCGCAGAGGGCAGCAGCACCCGCCACAGTTTCTGCCGCGCCGTGCAGCCGGCCATGTCGCTGAACTCGCCGATCTCCAGCGGCACCCGCGTCAGGCCCAGCATCGTCGCCCGCACCATCGGCGGCGTGGCGAAGATGGCGGTGGCGATCATTGCGGACACCGGGCTGTTGCCGAACAGGAGCAGCATCGGGATCAGATAGGCGAAGGTCGGGATCGTCTGCATCAGGTCGAGGGCAGGGGAGACGATCAGCCTTTCCGCCCACGGCTTGCGCCAGGCCCAGATGCCGGCGAACAGCCCGGTGACGATGCAGAACGGCACGGCGATCGAGATCAGCGCCAGCGTCAGCATGGCGCTGGTCCATTGGCCGAACAGAGCGATGTAGAGGAAACAGCCGCCGACCAGCAGGCAGAGTTTGCGACAGCCCACGGCATGGCCGGCGAGGAAGGCGACAGCGCACACCCCGACCCAGGACAGGCGCGGCAGGACATAGGCGTCCGCGCCGTGGCCGATCTTGAAATTCTTGGCCAACAGATTGAGCGCGAAATCGAGCGGCACGCCGAGCACCGCGGTGATCGAGCGCGTCAACCACGACAGGTTCGATTTGATCCAGCCCATCAGCGCACTGACCCAGTCGGCGACCGGCACGACGGCGCTCTCCGGATAGTCGACAGCCCAGGGGACCATGTCCTGCAGCAGGAACATGACGAGCACGGCGGCAAGGGCAAGCGCCCAGACAAGCAGCCAACGCTGAAGCGGTGGCCTTGGCTCGCTGGCGCTTGCCGTCACCGTCATGCGCCGGCCCTCGCGCGTTCGATGCCGGCCAGCAGATCGATCACCGCTTGCGGCGTCACTTCACCGATCGGCTTGCCGGTTCCGTTGACCACCGCGAACGGCTTGCCGGCGGAAACGATGCTGGCCGAGAAGCTGGCGATCTTGGCATCCGGTGAAACCGTGCCGCCATGCTCCGACCCATCGCAGGCGCGCATCAGGCTGCGCGCGGAAATCACCTTGGCGCGGTCGACGTCGCGGGTGAATTCGGCGACATAGTCGGTCGCCGGGTTGATCACCAGTTCCTCCGGGGTGCCGATCTGGATGACCTCGCCATCCTTCATGATGGCGATGCGGTCGGCGAGCCTTATCGCCTCGTCGAAATCATGGGTGATGAAGACGATGGTCTTGTGCAGCATGGTCTGCAGCCGCATCAACTCATCCTGCATCTCGCGGCGGATCAGCGGATCGAGCGCCGAGAACGGCTCGTCGAGGAACCAGATTTCCGGTTTTGTCGCGAGGCTGCGGGCGATGCCGACCCGCTGCTGCTGGCCGCCGGACAATTCGCGCGGATAGAAATGCTCGCGGCCGCGCAAGCCGACAAGTTCGATGACCTCGCGGGCGCGCGCCTCGCGCGTTGCCCGGTCCTGCCCCTGGATGCTTAAGGGAAAGGCGATGTTGTCGAGCACGTTGAGATGCGGCAGCAGCGCGAAATTCTGGAACACCATGCCCATGCGATGGCGCCTGAGTTCGATCAGTGCCGCATCGGAAATCTTGAGCAGGTCCTTGCCTTCGAACTCGACCTTGCCGTGGCTCGGCTCGACCAGCCGCGACATGCAGCGTACCAGCGTCGATTTGCCGGAGCCCGACAGGCCCATGATGATGAAGATCTCGCCCTGGCGGATTTCGAGGTCGACGGCGCGCACCGCACCGACCAGCCCGGCAGCAGTGACATCGGCCATGCTGGCCTTGCCGTCGCGCTCGCGGATGAAACTGGCCGCATTCGCCCCGAACAGCTTCCAGACATTGCGGCAGGCAAGTTTGACCGGACGGCTACCCGTGCCCGGCTGGGCCGATCCCTGTTCAGTCGTCATCCAATCGTCCTTCTGGAACATCAAGACTTGAGACCCGGCCGATCAACGGCCGGGCCCCGTTTTTCCAGTCGGAACGATCACTGCGCCCAGGCTTTCCAGTCGGCCTCGTGCGCGGCGATCCAGGCGGCGGCGACCTCTTCCGGCGTCTTGCCGTTGAGGTCGACATCGCCGCTCATCTTGTTGAGTTCGTCGGTGTCGATCGTGTAGGCCTTGGCCACCTTGTACGCGACCGGCCATTTGTCCTTCATGCCGTTCCAGGCATATTTCCAGATCTCGCCATGCGGCTTGCCGCAATCATATTTGGCGTCGGGGTTGGTGCCCCATTTCGGGTCGTTGTAGCACTCGGGCGTGTATTCGGGGAATTGCACCCATTCGCCCTTGTACTTGGCTGGCGCCCAGTGCGGCGAATAGATCCACAGCATGATCGGCGCCTTGCGCTGGTAGGCTGAGTCCAGCTCGGCGAACATCGCCGCATCGGTGCCGGCATGGATGACGGTGAAGGGCAGTTTCAGCGCCGCGACGCGCTCGTCGTCAAAGCCTTCCCAGGTCACCGGGCCGCCGAGATAGCGTCCCTTCGGTGCGGTCTCCGCCGTCGAAAAAGCCTCCGCGCATTTCGGATCCTTCAGCGCTTCCCAATTGGGCAGGCCAGGGCATTTCTCCTTCATGTATTCGGGAAACCACCATTCCTACTTGGCCTTCGGGCCGAGCTTGCCCAGCCGTTCGGTCTGGCCGGTGGCGTCGGAGGCTTTCATCGCTTCGCCGGCAGTGGTGTCCCAGAATTCCAGCCCGACATCGAGGTCGCCATTGGTGAGGCCGGTGGTCAGGCTGGAGAGGTAATCGGCGGTCGGATATTCGACGGTATAGCCGAGCTTTTCCAGGATGCCGCCAAGGATCTTGGCGTTGAGATTGACGCTGGTCCAGTCGAACAGCGCGATCTTGATCGGGTCGTTGGATTCCGGCGCGGCGGCTTGGGCGGAAGGTGTCAGCAGGCTTAATGTCGCGAGCGCGACGGCGCCCATCGATAGTTTCGAAACTCGACTGCGAAGTGACATGCTTGTTCTCCTTCAAGCTGTGACGGTTATCGGTCGTTCCCTTCTTGCGGCTTTTCTTGATTGTGTTGGATAGGTTGTTCGCTGCGCAAGGCCGTCGGCGCCGAAATTGTCGCGCTGGCGTTGGCCGGCGCAGGCAAGTTGGTGCTCAATTCTCGTGAGGAGGGAATATGCCGCCCGCGTCATGGCTGCCGACAGACCGCTGATGGAGCGATCGTCTGCGGATCAATTGTCAGTCTTGCGGCGCCCTGCAAGGTGCGAGCCATCAAGGTCCCATGATCTCGGCTGTCGGCATGGCAAGCCCCTTCTCGCCAACCCGTTTCATAGGGTGAAATTATATATACCAACGTTCATCTCGCGCAACGACTAACGCTTCGCGGATGCACAAATTCAGACTGCAGGCAAAGTTCCGCGCGATGCGGTCCTACCAGCAGACGTAGCCGCCATCGACGATCAGGTCGAGGCCGGTGACGAAGCTCGATGCGCGGCTGGCCAGGAACACCGTCGGCCCGACCATTTCCTCCGGCGCGGCCATGCGCCCCATCGGCGTGTCGCGCTTGAAGATCTTGATCTCCTCCGCCACTTCGGGCCGCTTGTTCATCGGCGTCAGCGTGTAGCCGGGACTGACGACATTGACGCGCAGTCCGCGATCAGCCCACTCCATGGCAAGGCTCTTCGACATGTGGATGACGGCGGCTTTCGAGGAGTTGTAGTGCGCTTGCGTCAATCCGCGATTGACGATGGTGCCGGACATCGAGGCGATGTTGATGATCGAGCCTTTGCGACGCGCCAGCATCTTGCGGGCCTCGGCCTGACAGGACAGAAACACGCCGGCGACGTTGACCTCGTGCACCTTCTGCCATGTCTCGAGCGACAAGGTCTCGGCCGGTTCCGAACCGGCGATGCCGGCATTGTTGACGGCGACGGTCAACGCACCGAGTTCGGCCTCGACGCGGTCGATTGCCGCCGCCAGATCGCTCTGCGAGGTGACTGTTCCGGTCAGCACCAAAGCCTTGCGGCCAAGCGCCGCGATTTGGTGCGCGGTTTCTTCCAGCCCGCCTTTCGATGCATGACCGAAACAGGCGACGTCGGCTCCCGCCTCGGCCAATCCGATTGCGATCGCCTGGCCAATGCCACTGCCGGCACCAGTGACCAGTGCGACATTGCCGTCCAGCTTGAAAAGATCCATCGATAGCCCTCCCTGAAGCAGGGAGGGTATGCGCTACGCTATGGTTCGATCAAGCGCTCAGCGCGCGAGCCGATCAAGGGAGCGGCGATGCTCAGAAGTAACCGCTCGAGGCGGCCGTGAATTCCTTCGGGATTTCAACGCCATCGACCAAGATCTTGTCGACCAGTTCGTGATGGAAGCAGACCAGGCCCTTGATGCGCTCGGCCTCGTGCACCGGCTCGGGATAGTACCAGACGAGGTTCTCGTGCCGCTTCTTGGGCGTGGTCACGTGATAGTAGTTGGAGATGCCCTTGTAGGGGCAGCGCGAAATGTATCGGCTGGGTGCGAACATATCGAGGCGCGTGTCGGAGATCGGCAGATAGTGGCGCACCGGATGGCCGGTCTCGAACAGGAAGACGCCACGGCGTGAATCGGCGACCTGCTCGCCGTCGAGGATGACCTGCACCCGCCGCGAGGAGGGCAGGCAGTCGACCCGGCGGAAAGGGTCGCGGGCGTGGACGAAAATCTCTTCGTCCTCCTCATACCAGTGCGTCATCTTGGGCCAATAGAAGGACATGTAGTCCGACAGGTCAGGCGATCCCTTGATCGGATCGACATAGCGCCATGCGGCATCCTCGACCAGCGTGATGCCGGTGTTCAGCGAATAGTGCGTGGCGACGCCCTTGAACGGGCTTTCGGTCGTCGTCGTGCTCGGCAGCAGGAATTCTTCGCGCACATCGCTGATCGGGAAGTAGTAGACCGGCAGATGGTCGCTCTCGTAGAGCACCAGCGCCCTGGTCGTGTCGGCGACGATCATCGATCCCACCTGCACGCGCAGCCGTTTCTGCATCGGCATGGTGAAGGCGACATAGCCCGGCTCGAACTCGTATTGCACGATGGTGTCGAGCAGGGGGAAATGCGGTCCGCGACCGCGCAAATGAAGCTTGCGAATGGTAGTCTCCCGTTTCTTTTGTTTTGTCATCGAGCGTCGGCGCACAGCGAGATGAACCTGGATTGAACTGTGGTGCCGGAGAGGGTTTTCGGGCGGCGGGTTTCCCTTGCATCGAGCGGCTCGAACGATGGCCCCCCATCGCTCTTCGCAGCCCGGCAAGTGGATCGCCCCACCGCCCGAAAAGTGGAATTGTCCAATCCAGCCCCTATCCCAGCGACACGCGGTCGAGCAGCAGGCCGGCGGCGATCGGCGGCAGGCCGCTGACATTCTTGCGCACCGGCACCAGCAGGTCCGGGAAATAGCTGAAAATGACCGGCGTCTCGTCGAGCAGCAGCTTCTGGATGTCGGAGGCCGCCGCGCGCTGCGCACCGATGTCGAGCGCCTTGAGGTAGGAGGTGACCATGCCGTCATAGGCGGGGTTCTTGAAATGCGCCGCGTTCCACGGGCCGTCGCTGACCAGCGGGCTTTTCAGGAAGACATTCGGCACGCTGCGGTGCGCGTAGTCGGTGATCCCCAACGGGCTGTCCAGCCAGTCCGACTGGCCGAACACCGCCTTGCCGTAATATTTGTCCTGGTCCTCGATGTTGAGCGCGATACGGGCGCCGATCTCCTTGGCGAAATTCTGGAACAGTTGCGCGTAGCCCGGAATGTCGGAATAGCGCAGCGTCGTCAGGGTGATGTCGAAGCCGCTCGCAAGGCCGGCCGCCTCCATGAGTTGCTTGGCCTTGGCGATGTCCTGGACGCGCTGCGGCACCGATTTGTCGCTGGCGGGGAAGGCCGGGGCGAACGGGCTGTCATTGCCGGTCGCCGCCATGCCGCGGCACAGGCCGTCGACCAGCTTGGAGCGGTCGATGCCGAGCGCCAGCGCCTGGCGCACGCGCTTATCGGTGAACGGGCCGGTGTCGCAGCGCATGTGCAGCTGGCGGTGCGCGGTCGAGGCGACGCGCAGCACCGTGATGTCGGGGCTGTTCAGCACCACCTGGCTGACGTCGAGCGGCACGGCGTCGAGGACGTCGACCTCGCCGGCCTGCAGCGCCAGGATACGCGGCTGCACATCGCCGTAGAACTTGAATTCGAGCCGGTCGGGCAGCGCTTTTTCGCCCCAATAATCGGGATTGCGCACGAAGGTCGCGCCGACCTTCGGCGTGTAGCTCTCCAGCCGGAATGGTCCGGTGCCCTCGAAGGTCTTTTCGTAGTCGCCCTTGTAGCTCGCCGGCAGGATGACGGCGTTGTAGTTGTCGATCGACACAGAATAGGGAAAGCTGCCGTTCGGCGCATCGAGATGGAAGGCGACGGTGTGGTCGTCGACCTTCTGCGTGCCGCCCTTGGACAGCAGGCCCTTGAACACCGAAAGCGCATTCGAGGCTCCGTTCGAGTCGGCGAGGCGATCGAAGGTCGCCACCACGTCGTCAGCCTTGAAGTCCTCGCCATTGTGGAATTTCACGCCCTTGCGCAGCTTGAAGGTCCAGACACTGCCGTCCGCGTTGGGCGACCAGCTTTCCGCCAGCACCGGCTTCAAGGTGAGGTCCGGCTGCGTGATGCAGAGGAATTCGGCGGTCTGGAAGACCAGCTGGTAGCTGCCGCTGTCATAGTAGGTCACGGGATCGATGGCGCCGCCGGGCGTCGCCACGCCCGCGCGCACCGTACCGCCGGGCTTGCCTTCGGCGCGGGCCTTTTGCGTGCCGAGGCCGGCAGCGGCGACAAGGCCGCCCAGGAACGGCAGGGAAAGGCCGAGCACGCTGCCATGGCGCAGGAAATCGCGGCGGTCGAGCCTGCCGGCCAGCAATTCGTCGACAGCGAAATTTTCGATTGCCGTCAGGTTTTTGCGAGCGGCGTCGATCGTCATGAAATGCCTTGGCATGGCTGCATTCCTCGCTTGCCTTTGGGGGGATCGGCCATTTAGGTCATTGTTGACCGCAACCGGAAAGCGATATTTTTTGATAGGGGTCATCGAAATTTTCGATGCAAGGTGCAAGCCATGGATACCGAGAACCTGCGCAGCTTCCTGGAGGTTGCCGAACATGGCAGCTTCACCGTCGCGGCCGGCCGGCTCAACCTTGCGCAGTCGACCGTCAGCGCGCGGATCAGGGGGCTGGAGGAGCAGTTGGGGCGCCGGCTTTTCGTGCGCGACCGCGACGGCGTCACGCTGACCCGGCCGGCCGGCAGTTCCTGCCGCACGCCTCCTCCATCACCCGCACCTGGGAGCAGTCGCGGCAGGACATCGCCGTTCCCGATGGCTATGAGAGCCTGCTGCGGCTGACCGCTCCCGCCTATCTGTGGGACCGCATCACCTCGCCATGGGTCGAGTGGATGCGCGCCAAGCGGCCGAACGTGGCGCTGCGGCTCGAGGGCAGTTTCCCGGATCTGGCGATCGACCAACTGGCGGAAGGCCTGCTCGACATCTGCATCCTCTATCTGCCGCGCCCGCATCCCGGCATCGTCTATGAGACGCTGGCCGTCGATCAGGTGGTGCTCGTCCAGCATGCGGCGCAGGCCAGGCCGTGGACCGAAAACTACATACTGATGGACTGGGGGCTCGAATTCCGCATCGAGCACGACCGCGCCTTTGCCGGCATGGTCAAGCCGGCCATTTCAGCAGGCCTGGTTTTCATCGGCCTGCAGCATGTGCTGTCACAGCAAGCGGCTGCCTATCTGCCGCTCAGCGCCGTCAGCGGCCATATCGAGCGCGGCGAGATGCGGCGCATCGACAACGCGCCGGTGTTCCAGCGGCCGATCTATCTTGCCTATCCCTCGAATCCCGTCTCGTCTGACGTGCTCGACGTCGCGCTGACGGGCTTGCGCTCGCTGGCCAGGGACTGGACCAGCGAACAGGGTTTCTCGGAGGGCGACCGTTCCCTGGGCATGGCCGGCCTGAGGTAGCCGGACGGCGATGCCTTGTTATGCCGGCTCAATCACGGCCGCCTTCTGCAGCCTGGCCAGTTCCGGGTAGGGGATGTGGCAGCGGATCGAGTGGCCGGGCTGGGCCTCGGCCAGCGGCGGCTCCTGCTGCTCGCAGATCGGGCCGATCTTGCGCGGGCAGCGTGTGTTGAAGACGCAGCCGGGGGGCGGGTTGGTGGCGCTGGGGATCTCGCCGTCGAGCCGGATGCGCGCCGTCTCGGTCTGGTCGAGCTTGGGCACGGCCGACAGCAGCGCTTCGGTATAGGGATGATGCGGCCCGGAGAAGACTTCCTCCGATGGCCCGATCTCCATGATGCGGCCGAGATAAAGCACGGCGATCTTGTCGGAGAGGTACCGCACCACGCCAAGATCGTGCGAGATGAAGATGTAGCTGACGTCTTCCTTGGATTGCAGGTCGGCGAGCAGGTTGAGGATCGCCGCCTGGACCGAGACGTCGAGCGCCGAGGTCGGCTCGTCGCAGACGACGATGCGCGGATCGCCGGCGAAGGCGCGTGCAATGGCGACGCGCTGCTTCAGGCCGCCCGAGAGCTGGCGCGGCTTGACGGCCAGATGCCGGTCGGTCAGGCGCACCGAGCGGACGAGATCGTCGAGGCGCGCTTCCTGCGCCTTGCCGGAAAGGCCGGCCAGCCGCTTCAAGGCGCGGCCGAGGATGTGGCGGATCGAATGCGAGCGGTTGAGCGCGGAGTCCGGGTTCTGGAAGACGATCTGCATCGCCTTGACCTGGTCGTCGCCACGGTTCTCCAGCTTCGGCGCCAGCGCCTTGCCCTCGAGCTCGATGGTGCCGCCGTCATCGGGCGGCACAAGGCCGAGCAGCAGCCTGGCGAAGGTCGTCTTACCGCTGCCGGATTCGCCGACCAGCCCGAGCGTCTCGCCAGGCCGCAGATCAAGCGAGACATCCTTGACGGCGCGCAGGGGATGGCCATGGCTGGCATAGGTCTTGTTCAGCCCGGCGACGCGCAGCACCGGCGCGGCTGCCGGCTTGGGCGCTGTCGCAACATCGCTCGGCGTGGCGCGCGGCAGGGCTTGCGCCTTGTCGTGATGGAAGCAGCGCGAAAGGCGCTTGCCGCGCTCGTCGCTCAAATCGTAGAGCGGCGGCAATTCGGTGCGGCAGCGGTCGTCGGCGAGCGCACAGCGGTCAGCAAAGGCGCAACCCTTGATGTCGGCGCCTATGCCGGGCAGGAAGCCCGGAATCGTGTCGAGCCGGCCCTGGTCCTTGCGCTGGCCGCCGCGTGGCAGGCAGCGCAGGAGTGCGACCGTATAGGGATGGCGCGGATCGTTGAACACGACATCCGTCGGCCCTTCCTCGACCAGCATGCCGGCATAGAGCACGCCGACCCGGTCGCACATGTTGGAGACGACGGCGAGGTTGTGGCTGATGAACAGGATCGAGGCCGACAACTCTTGCCTGAGCTGCGCGATGAGGTCGAGCACCTCGGCTTCCACCGTCGCATCAAGCCCGGTGGTCGGCTCGTCGAGGATGAGCATCGAGGGATCGTTGGCCAGGGCCATGGCGATCGCCACGCGCTGCTGCATGCCGCCGGAGAGCTGGTGCGGATAGCGCTGCATGACGCTTGGCGGATCGGAGATACGCACTCGGTTCAGCATGGCAATCGCCCGATCGGTCGCCGCCTGGCCCGTTATGCCGCCAAGCTCGAAGATCTCTGTCAGTTGCCGGCCGATACGGATCGACGGGTTCAGCGCCTTGCCGGGATCCTGATAGACCATCGAGACGCTCTCGGCCCGCGCGCGCCTGAGCGATTCGGCATCGAGCTTCATGACATCCTGGCCGTCGAGCGAGATGGCGCCGCCCGATATCGAGCCGTTCCTCGGTAAATAGCGCACGACGGTGAGCGCCACGGTGGATTTGCCGCAGCCGGATTCGCCGACCAGCCCATAGGCCTCGCCTTGCCTGATGTTGAGGCTGAGATTGCGCAGCACGGCGCGGTTGCGCCCGGCCACCCGGTAGGCGACCGACAGATCGCTGAGTTCGAGGGCGTTTCCAGCCTTTGCGGACTTAGTCGGGGCGGAATTAGTCATTGAGCGCTCCATGAACGCCGTCGGCCACAAGGTTGACACCGATCACCAGCGAGGCGATGGCGAGTGCATCGAACAGCACCGTCCACCAGAAGCCGCCGCCGATCATGCCGTAATTCGAGGAGATCGAAAGCCCCCAGTCGGGCGAGGGCGGCTGGATGCCGAAACCCATGAAGGAGAGGGTAGCGACCGCGAAGATGGCGTAGCCAAGCCGCACGGTGGTCTCGACCAGTATCGGCGGAATGACGTTGGGCAGGATTTCTACGAACATCGTATGGAAGGCGCTCTCGTGCCTGAGCTGCGCGGCGGCGACATAGTCGAGTTCGCGCTCGGCCAGCACCGCCGAGCGCACGGTGCGGGCGATGATCGGCGCGAAACTCAGCCCAATGACGACGATGACGGTCGCCTTGGAGGTGCCGAGCGCAACGATGGCGAGCAGTGCGACAATGACCACGGGGATGGCCATGAAGGCTTCCAGGATGCGGCTGACGACATCGTCGACAATGCCACGGAAATAGCCGGTGAGCAGGCCGAGTGCTGTGCCGGCGACCGTCGCGAGCAGCGTCGCCAGCGGCGCGACGGTGAGGATGTCGCGCGAGCCGACGATCACGCGCGAGAAGACGTCGCGGCCGATCTGGTCGGTGCCGAACCAGTGCTCGGACGAAGGCGGCGCCAGCGCGTTGATGATGTCGTCGGCAAGCGGGTCGTAAGGTGCGAAATGCTCGCCGAACAGCGCGCAGGCGACCCAGAACAGCACGATGAGGAGGCCGACAAGGAAGGTCCGCGAGCGCATGAGCGAGAAGAAGACTTCCGCCATCGGGCTGCGCCGGCGCGTGTCGTCTTGCGGAGGAGAGGTGGTCTGGACGGCGCTCATTGGTCTGACCCCAGGCGGATGCGCGGATTGAGCACGGAATAGAGGAAGTCGGCGATCAATGTCGCCACCGCATAGACGATGCCGATGGTGAGGATGCCGGATTCCAGCATCGGAAAGTCCTTGCCGCGCGCGGCGGTGAAGATCAGCGAGCCGATGCCCTGGTAGCGGAACAGCGTCTCGATCACCACCAGGCCGCCGATGAGATAGCCGGTCTGGGTGGCGATGACGGTGATGGTCGGCAGCAGCGCATTGCGCAGCACATGGCGCCAGATCACGGTGCGCCAGGGCAGGCCCTTGAGCACCGCCGTTCGCGTATAGTCGGAGTCGAGCGCCTCGATCATGCCGGAGCGCGCCATGCGCGCGATATAGCCGAACAGCACTAGGAACAGCGGCAAGGCGGGCAGGATCAAATAGTAAAGCTGGGTGAAGAAGCCGGCATCCTTCGGCCATGCCGCCGAGATCGGCAGCCAGCGCAGCCACACGCCGAAGATCAGGATCAGGATGATGCCGGTGACGAATTCCGGCAGCACCGTCACCGACAGGCCGCCCAGGCTGATGATGCGGTCGAGCGGGCGGTTGAGGTTGAGCGCGGCCACCACGCCGCCCAGAATGCCGATCGGCACCACCAGCACGAAGGCGACGGCGGCCAGCTTCATCGAATTGCCCAAGGCATCGATGACGAACGGCGCCACCGGCGAGCGGAAGATGTAGGACGTGCCCATGTCGCCCCGGATAAAATTCCAGATCCAGGTCGCATACTGGGTGAGCAGCGGGCGATCGACGCCCAACGTGTGATTGAGCGCGTCGACCGCGCGCTGGTCGGCAAACGGCCCCAGGATCGCGCGCCCGACATTGCCGGGCAGTACCTGGCCGCCCAGGAACACCATGATGCTCAGCAGGAACAGCGTCACGAGCGACAGGGAAACACGCCGGGCGAAGAAGGAGAGAATGGCTAAGACTCCTTGTGGAGCCAGCTCCCAAGTGGGAGCTGGCTATTAGAGGATTGGCTTTCCCTTTTGCTTACGCCTTCGAGGCCTTTTCGAGGAACAGCTGCGACATGGCGGTCGGCTGCACGCCGGCCACGCCTTTCGCCGTCGCCGTCAGGTAGTCGTAGAAATAGCCGAAGATGACAGGCGTTTCCTCGAGCAGCAGCTTCTGGATCTTGCCGGCGTCGGCCTTCTGCGCCTCGAGATCGAGCGCGCCGATGTAGCTCGCCGCCAGCGCGTCATAGTCCTTGTTCTTGAAGTGTGCGGCGTTCCAGGTGCCGTCGCTCTTCAGCGGGGCGGCGAGATAGACATTCGGCACGCCCCGGTGACCGTAATCGGTGATACCCATCACCGAATCCAGCCAGTTCGATTTGCCGAACACGGCGTCGCCGTAATAAGCGCCCTGGTCGAGGATGTTGAGTTCGAGCTCGACACCGATCTCCTTGACCCAGTTCTGGATGAGCTGGGCATATTCAGGGATTTCGAGATAGCGCTCGGTGGTCAGCGTCACCTTGAAGCCCTGAGCGACGCCGGCGGCTTCCATCAGCTGCTTGGCCTGGGCGATGTCCTGCTTGCGCTGTGGGATGCTCGTATCGGTCGACGGGTAGACTGCGGCGAACGGGCTGTCATTGCCGAGCGCCGAGCGTCCCTTCATCAGACCGGCGGCCAGCTTTTCGCGATCGAGGCACAGCGCAATGGCGCGGCGCACGCGCGCATCCTTCAACGGGCCGTCGTCGCAGCGCATGTGCAGTTGCTGATGCGCCGACGACTTCAAACTGATGATGTCGACGCTCGGATCGTTGAGCAGCGCGACGCCCGACAGCACGGGCATCTGGTTGATGATGTCGACCTGCCCACCCTGCAATGCCAGGATCATCGGCTGCACATCGGTGAAGAAGGTGAACTCGGTACGATCCGGCAGCGCCTTTTCGCCCCAATAGTCGTCGTTGCGGACGAAGGACGCACCGACCTTGGCCGTGTATTTCTCGATCTTGAACGGTCCGGTGCCGTCGAAGCTCTTCTCGTAGTCGCCCTTGTAGCTCGCCGGGATGATGACCGCGTTGTAGTTGTCCGACGACACCATGTAGGGGAAGTTGCCGTTCGGCGCGTCGAGATGGAATTCCACCGTGTAGTCGTCGATCTTCTTGGTGGCGCCTTTCTGCAGGATGCCGGTGAACACCGACAGCGCGTTGGACGAGTTTGCCGGGTCGGCAAGGCGATCGATGCTGGCCACCACGTCATCGGCTTTCATTTCGCCGCCCGAGTGGAATTTCACGCCCTTGCGCAGCTTGAAGGTCCACACCGTGCCGGTGTCGTTCGGCTTCCAGCTTTCGGCCAGTGCCGGCTTGAGCACCAGGTCGGGGCCGTCGACGCAGAGGAACTCGGCAACCTGCTGCATGACCAATAGGCCGCCGGCATCCGCAATGGTGACCGGGTCGATGGCCGCTGCCGGCACGCTGCTGGCGACGCGGATGGTGGCGCCGGCTGCGCCGGCGGCGCGCGCCAGCGACGGCATGCCGCCGAATCCGGCGGCCGTGGTGATACCGCCCAGAAGCGGTAGCGACAGGCCGAGCAGGCTGCCGTGGCGAATGAAGTCGCGGCGGCTGACGCGGCCGTCGACGAGACCATCGATGAGATGGTTTTCGAGCGGCGAGCGGTTGCGCCGGATCAGGTCGAGAATGCGGTAGTTCTTGCTCATGGGTTTAACCCTTTCCCCTGTTTCTTATGGCTGAAGAATGCACGTCCGGTTGACGTAATTCCGAGGAGTTCTCCCGTCCCGGTCGTCAACGAAGTCGGTCGACCGGGACTGTAGCATGCTGTCTTTTCTGGTCCATCCGGTCCTTGCGGCGCATGGGTCAGATTTTCTTGAGGCCATGCTTTCACCTGTCAGGTCCTGCCGTGGCGATCCACATCGGCGGACCCTTGTTGTCGGCTAGTCTCCTTTCCTTCTCGTTCTCCTAGTTCAGCGGCAGGCGGCGATATGTGCCGGGCTTTGCCGGGTCGTGATATTTGTTGCACGGGCCGTTCTCGACGAAATCGCGATGGCAGGCCGCGAGGTTTTTCCGCGACAAGGTGACGCCGAGACCGGGGCCTTCCGGCACGCGCACGACATTGTTCCTGGGCGAGAATGGGCCTTCCTCGGTGATGTCCATGGGCTGCATGCGAAACAGCGACTGGTTCGGCTCCCGGATCCAGCCGAGCGCCGCGCACAGATGCAGATAGGCCGCGCTGCCGATGCCGCTGTCGCCGCTGTAGCACCAGAAATCGACGCCGGCGTGCTCGCAGGCGCCGACGAAACGCGTGAGGCGGCCGATGCCGCCATGCGCCGTCGGATTGCCGACGAAGGCGTCGGGAACCTTGAGGTCCATGGCGCGTGCTATGTCGATGTTGTGGGTCGAGAACGGGATCGAGCAATGCTGCCGCAACTGCCGCATCTCCTCGATCGTCGCCACCGGATCCTCCCAGTTGCGCACGCCGAGCTCTTCCAGCGGCCGCGCCAGCCGCCGCGCCGTCGCCAGCGAATAGGCCTGGTTGGAATCGATGCGGATCATCGCCTCGTCGCCAAGCTTTTCGCGGATCAGCTCGACCATTCTCAGCGAGATTTTCGGGTTCTCGGTCGAGAACTTGCCTTCGAAGAAGGTCGTGCCATGCGTCTCGTGCAGCTCGACGCAATAATCGGCGACTTCTTCAGGCGTCGTCTCGCCTTTCACCTTGGGCCCGTCGCCGCGCAGCGAGAAATAGTCGGTGAACGGGATGTCCTTGCGCACGGCGCCGCCGAGCAGCTGGTAGAGCGGCTGCTTCCACGCCTTGCCGCGCAGGTCCCACAGCGCCATCTCGATCGCGCCGAAGGCCATGATGCGGGTGCGGTCGTTGATCGACTGCACGCCGGTCCAGTAGGGCAGGCAGACATGTTCGGCGCCGGCGATGTCGAGGGCATCGCGCCCGACCAGACGCGGGGCCAATACATCGCTGATGATTGTGGCTGCCGCCGGCGTCGGCGCTTCGCCGAGGCCGATCAGTCCATCCTCGGTCTCGACCTCGACAATGGTCTGCGAAAACCCGTCGAGTTCGCCGAACACCCAGCCATAGGGCGCTTCGAGACGAAGATTGATCGGCGTTGCCATGATGCTGCGGATTTTCATCTCAGCCGCCGATTTCAAAGAACGGCTTGCCGAGCAGGCTCGGATCCACGTCGATGCCGAGACCAGGCCCGTCTGGAACGCCCATGTGGCTGCCAGTGACCGGCGGGGCGTTGAAGGCCGTGCGCACCGTCACCCATTCATGAAAGGCAATGGCATGCAGCCGGCGTTCTTGCGGCGTGGACAGCGATAGATGTGCCATCGCCGCCGTGTCGATCTCGGCGCCGCCAGTGTCCTCGACAGTGATCATGAAGCCAAGATCGACGGCAACGTCGCGGATCTGGCGCGTCCTGGTCACGCCGCCCAGCCGCGAGATCTTCAGCGTCAAGCCGTCGGCCGCGCCCAGGCGATGGATTTCCAGCATTGCCTCGAGCGAGATGACGGATTCGTCGAGCACCATCGGCTTGTCGAGCATGCGACGCACCGACATGTTCTCCTCGATCGTCGTGCAGGGCTGCTCGAACGTGTAGTCGATGCCACGTGTGGCATCAGCGAACTGCCGCGCCTGATAGGGTGTCCAGCCGGCATTGGCGTCGCAGAAAATCACCGTGCCTTTCGGCACGGCCGAGGCGACGGTCGTTACCCGCTCGATGTCGTCGTGCACATTGCCGCCGACCTTGACCTGCAGACGGCGACAACCCTCTGCGATGATCCTTTTTGCCAGTGCCGCCATCTGATCGAGCGTGCCGTGGGTGACCACCCGGTAGGTCTCCGCCATATCGCTCTCGCGGCCGCCCAGCATGGTCACCAGCGGCACATCGGCGGCGCGCGCGGCGAGATCCCAGCAGGCCATGTCGAGCGCCGATTTGATGTAGGGATGGCCCTTGAACACCGTGTCCATCAGCCGGCCGATGCTGGCCAGGCCGCGCGGATCGTGGCCGATGAGATGCGGCGCGATTTCCGGCACGCCCGCGCGTGCTCCCGCCGGAAACGCGGCCGAATAGAAATTGCCGAGCGGCGCCATTTCTCCCCAGCCGGTCAGGCCGCTGTCGGCGCTGATGGCGACGATCACCGCGTCGAAGGCGTCGGCCTGGCGCCCCTTGGACATGCGGTAGGGGCCATCCAAGAAGGGCTGCACCACATGGTAGGCTTTGATGGATTTGATCTGCACGCTGTCTGTCCGCTGGCTACACTGTCTGGGGAATGGGTCAGGCGCCCTTTGACGGACGCTGTTCGAGGCTGCGTGCGTAGGAAAGCAGCTGTTCGAAATCGAGGTGGATATGTTCGCGTGCATGGCGCTGGGCAGCGCGCATATCGGCGCCCTTCATCAGGTGCACGTAAGTCTCATGGACGTCTTCGGCCGGCACTGGTTCGTTGCGCGCATGCTGGTGCAGCGCGAAATACATCTGCAGCCGGCTGGTCAGCCGCTGCCAGGTTTCCAGCAGCACTGAATTGTCGGCCCATTCATAGATCAGGCCATGCAGCTGCAGCGCCGTTTCGATCTGCCTTGTGGTGTCGAGGTTGCGTGTCGCCTGCTTCACCGCTTCGTGGCGCCGGTCAAGCTCATCGAAGAAACGCTGGTCACGCTGCGGCCATGTCCGTTCGATGGCGAACTCGTCCAGCACCTGGTTGAGCGAATAGGCATCGTCTATGTCCTTGGCGGTGACATTGATGACGAAGGTGCCGGCATAGGGAATGCTGGTCAGGATGCCTTCCTGCACCAGCTCGCGCATGGCCTCGCGCAATGGCGCGCGGCTGACCCGCATCTGTTCGGAGATCCTGAGCTCGTTGAGCTTCTGGCCTGGTTGCAGTTGCCCGGTCAGGATCGCGCGCCGCAGCAGCGCAACGATTTCGGCGCGACGCGTCGTATCGGCAATCGGGCTGAAATCCGTCTTCACTATCTGGCCACTCCAGCGAGGAACAGAAGACAAGACAATCAGATTGTCGACAATCTAACAAGATGGCTTTTCGGATTTTTCGCCGTCACCCGCATTTCCGATCGGGATGCGGTTCGGGGGCTCAGGCTGCCCGGCCGTAGAAGCCGAAGCGCTCCTCGGCGCTGAACATCACGCCAGGTTGCTCGTAATAGGAAAACACCGCTATCATGCGCTCTCGCTCGCCTTCGACCGTGGTGACGCGGTGCGCGGTGTTCTTGCCGCGGAAGACATTGAGCGTACCCGGCTTCATGCGCAGGATCTTTGCGTCGGGATCACGCCCTTCGAGCAGCCTGGCGACGCCCTCATAATTGGGGTCGTCATCCGACCTGAGATCGGTGCGGTATTCGAGGTCGCCGCCACGTTGCGACTGCTGCAAAAGCAGCGTCGTGGTGAATTCCGAGCGGTCGAAATGCCAGTTCAGAGCCTCGCCAGAGCGATAGGCCATGACATTGGTGCGGGCCAGCGGATCCTGCATGACATGCAGTTTTGCCTTGCCCATCGTAGCCGCGAGGAAGCGCACCAGCGGTTCGTATTCATAGATTGCCAGAACCGTGCTGCCCGGGATCTGGTCGGCACAGACGGTGTGACTGATGGTTTCGACCTTGCGCAGGGCCGGATGGTCGGGCGCGAGTTCGGGAATGCTGGGCTTGAAGTAGATGTTGTGCATGCGCTTGTGCACATGGGACTGCGTGTCCATGACCGGCTTGATTTCCCGCACCGCCTGTTCGGCGACACCGGGCCTCAGAAAACCCTCGAGATTGAACATGCCGTCGGCCCTGAGGGCTTCGATCGACTGTTCGACGAGTCGCTTCCATTCGGCGCTGCCTTCACGGTCGAGCGGATAGCGGTCGAGATCGAGAATGTCTTTCATGTCGCGTGCTCCATCGGTTGGGCACAGATGACCGCAAAAAATTCTTTCTCTCAACGGGGAAAATTATTAGGATTGCTCAAGAAAAACTTATGGAGCCAGGCATGGAAAAACTGCCGCCGCTGAACGCGATCAAGGCCTTCGAGGTCGCCGCCCGCGCCGGCAGCTTCACTTTGGCCGCGAGCGAGCTTGGCGTGTCCTCCGCGGCGGTCAGCCAGCAGATCCGCAATCTCGAAACCTGGTTCGGCAAGCAGCTCTTCGTGCGCACCGGCAACCGCATCACGCTTACCGATGCCGGTCACGCCATCTATCCGCAGACCGCGCGCGCCTTGGGCGACATCGCCGCCATCGGCCAGCGCATGCTGGAGGGCGGCCTGAGGACACGGCTTGTCGTCAGCGTGCCGTTTTCGCTGGCGGAGCTGTGGCTGGCGCCGCGGCTGGCCGAACTGCTTGATGCCTACCCACAAATGGCGATCGACGTACGCGCGGAGGACGATCCGATCGACCTGATGCGCCAAAATGTCGATCTGCGCATCTCCTATGGCGACTATCACTATCCTGGCCTGCGGATGGTGCGCCTCGTCCATGACGATGTGCTGCCGGTCTGCGCACCCGAGTTCTGGCAACGGCACGGCAATGGCGATCCGGGTCTCACGGAGCTGCATGAGAGCCTGTTCATCCACACCAACTGGGGGCCGAACTATGCCTCGCACCCGAGCTGGGCCGACTGGTTCGCGGCATGCGGCGCCAGCCGTTCCCCAGACCCGTCGCATGGGCGGCGTGTCGGCCTTTCCAGCCTGGCGATCGCCTCGGCGAGGCTGGGTCTGGGCATTGCGCTCGGCCAGCGTGTAATGGCGCAGGCCGATCTGGAGGCCGGTCGCCTGATCGCGCTGTCATCGGTCTCGGTGCGTCTCGGTCATCCCTATTGCGCCTTCATGCCGCCGGCCAAGGCCGACCGCGCCGATGTGGCCGCTCTTGTCGGCCTGCTTGTGAATACGGCGCCCTCGACCCGTGGGTAGTTCGAGGGCGCCGCGCGGAAACCGGGCCTGCGGGGGTGTCAGGTGGCCGGTTTCTGTGGCAGTGGCGAGATCGGCATTCCGGGTCCGATCTTCTGCAGATTGCCTGTGATCACCTGGTCGCCTTCCGAGACGCCGCTCAAGATAGCGACGAGGTCGCCGCTGGTCGGGCCGAGCGAGACCAGCCGCTGGTCGACCGTATTGCCCTTGCCGACGACATAGAGATATTTGCCGAGCTGGCTCGAACCCAGCGCCGTCTGCGGCACCATCAGCGCGTCGGGCTGCTGCCTGATATGCAGCCGCACGCGGACATACTGGCCAGGCATCAGCGTGAACTTCGCGTTGCCGATGGTGGCGCGTGCGGTGATTGTGCCGGTCGAATGGTCGACCGTGTTGTCGATGAAGGTGAGTTCGCCCTTCTGGCTGCTCTCAGTCTCACCCGGCAACAGCACCTCGACATCGATCGGGCCGGCCGCGCGGGCCTGCTCGATCTCGGCCAGATCCGTCTCGCTCGGATTGAAGGTGACGTAGATGGGGTCGAGCTGCACAAGCGTGTTGAGCACCGTGCCGGCAACGCTGACCAGCGTTCCGACCGAAGCCTGGTTGCGGCCCAGGCGCCCGGTGAACGGCGCATGGATCTCGGCGTAGCTCAAATTGAGCTCCGCCGTGCGCACGGCCGCCTGGTTGAGTGCCAGCGATGCCTGCGCTTCGCGCAAGGTGCTGGTGCGCTGGTCGAAGCTGTCCTTGTCCAGGTAACCGCTCTTGGCGAGCTCGGTGCCGCGGCCGAGATTGGACCGGGCATAGTCTAGCGTCGCCGTATCGCGCTGGACCTGGGCTTTCGCCTGGTCGAGCGCGGCCTGGAAGTCGTCAGGCGAGATCTTGTAGAGAAGGTCGCCTTGCCGCACATCCGCGCCATCCTGCGCCGTCTGTTCCTGCAGATAGCCGGGCACGCGGGCCTGCAGTGTGATGCTGCGGATCGGCTCGATGCGGGCGGCATAGTCGAGATAGATCGGGATCGTCTTCTTGACGACATTTGCCACCGGCACCGGCATGACGAATGCCGCCGGAGCCGGTGTCGCCGCCCCGGCCGTGCCGGCGCTCAGCCTCAGGTTGCCCATGTCGAGCAGGTGGACGCTTGCCACCGAGATCGCGCCCAGCGCGACCGCCGTTCCCAACGCAATTTTCCATTTACGCATAATATTTCTCCAATCTTATTCGGCCGCTTCCGCCAGGGGAGGGAAGGCGGGTTCGGCAGTTGGTTCAGTATGCTTGGAGGCGGGTTCGCCGCTTTCGCGGCGCTCCCGCAACTGTTCGATGACCGCGTAGAAGACCGGCACGAACACCAGCGACAGGATGGTCGCGGCGACCATGCCGCCAAACACGGTGGTACCGATCGACTGGCGGCTTGCCGCGCCGGCGCCGGTTGCGAACATCAGCGGCAGCACGCCGAGGATGAAGGCGAAGGCCGTCATCAGGATCGGCCGGAGTCTCAGCCGCGCGGCTTCCATTGCCGCCTCGACGATGCTCAAGCCTTCCTCGCGCCGCCGTCTGGCGAACTCGACGATCAGGATGGCGTTCTTCGCCGCCAGGCCGATCAGCATGACGAAACCGATCTGCGAGTAGACGTCGATCTGCATGCCGCGCATCCACAGGGCCGCGAACGCGCCGAACAGGGCCAATGGCACCGCCAGCAGCACCATGAACGGCATCGCCCAGCTTTCATACTGCGCCGCCAGGATCAGGAAGACGAAGACGATGGCGAGGCCGAAGACGACGGACGCGATCGATCCTGCCTTGAGCTCCTGGAAGGTGATGCCGGTCCATTCGAAACCGAAATCCCTGGGCAAGGCGGTGGCAGCCGCCCGTTCCATGGCAGCGACGGCCTGGCCTGAGGAGAAGCCCGGCGCGGCGCCGCCATTGATCGAGGCCGACGCGTTGTTGTTGTAGTGCGGCACGGTCTCCGGCCCGACGAAGGGCACGAGCTTGCCCAGCGTCGAGAGCGGCACCATGCCGCCCGAGGCGTTGCGCACATAGAGCCGCGAAATGTCGGCGGCGCCCGCACGTGCATCCTTGTCGGCCTGGATGGTCACCCGGAAGGTGCGGCCGAACAGGTTGAAGTCGTTCACGTAGAGTGAGCCGAGATAGATCTGCAGAGTGTTGAAGACGTCGGGCAAATTGAGCCCGAGGAGCTTCGCCTTGCTGCGGTCGAGGTCGTAGTTGAACTGCGGCGTCGACGTCGAGAACGGCGAGAACAGCTGCTGCGGATTGATTTCCGGCTGCTTGCGTGCCTCGGCGATCACGGCTTGCGTCGCGTCGTTGAGGGCCGTGCTGCCGCGACCGGTGAGATCCTCGACGACGAATTCGAAGCCGCCCGTGGTGCCGATACCCGGGATCGAGGGCGGATCGAAGGAAAGCGCGAAGGCCTCCGGTATCTGCAACAGCTTGCCGCGCACGTCGGCGACGAGCTTCGATGCGCTCTGGTCGGGAGTACGCTCCTCCCAGGGCTTCAGGATGGCGAACTCGACCGCCGAGTTCGACTGCGCCGCACTGGTCAGGAAGTTCAGGCCGCTGATCGAGCCGACAATGTCGACGCCGGGCGTTGCCTGCAGGATGTCGCGCGCCTTCTGGGCCACCGCGTCGGTGCGCTCGAGCGAGGCGCCGTCGGGCAACTGGATGACGACGAAGAAATAGCCCTGGTCCTCGACCGGAAGGAAGGTCGAGGGCAGTTTCTGCCAGACGAAATAGGTGGCGACCAGGCCGGCCGCGAACAGGCCGAGCATGATCCAGCGCAAGCGGATGAGAATGCGCACGCCATGGGCGTAGGCATGCGACAACCTGTCGAAACCGGTATTGAACCAGCGGAACAGGATGAACTGCGTCTCGCCGCGATGGCGCAGGAAGGCGGCGCTGAGTGCGGGGCTGAGCGTCAGCGAATTGAAGGCGGAAATGCCGACTGAAATCGCCACCGTCAGTGCGAACTGGTTGTAGAGCTTGCCGGAAACGCCGGGAATGAAGGCGACTGGCACGAACACCGCCATCAGCACGGCGGTGGTGGCGATGATCGGGCCGGTGACTTCGGCCATGGCGGCCTTGGTCGCGGCCAGTGGTTTCAACCCGGCCTCGAGCTGTCGTTCGACATTCTCGACCACCACGATGGCGTCGTCGACGACAAGGCCGATCGCCAGCACCATGCCGAGCAGAGAGAGCATGTTGAGCGAGAAGCCCATCATCTCCATGACGACCAATGTCGCCACCAGCGACACCGGAATGGCGATGGTCGGAATGATCGTCGTGCGCCAGCTCTGCAGGAAGATGAACACCACGGCGACGACCAGCACCAGGGCTTCGCCGAGCGTGATCAGCACGTCATGCATCGACGCCGAGACGAAGCGCGTCGTGTCGTAGTGCATGGCATAGGAGACGCCCTTCGGGAAACGGGACGACAACTCCTGCATCTTGTCCTTGACACGCTGCTGAAGGTCGAGCGCGTTGGAACCGGGCATCTGGTAGACGGCGAGCACGACCGTCGGGTCCTTGCCGAAGAAGGCCGAGGACGAATATTGCAGCGCGCCGAGCTCGATACGCGCAACGTCACGTAGCCGCACCAGCGAGCCGGTGTCGGTATTGGCGCGCACCACGATGTCGCCGAACTCCTTCGGGTCGCTCAGGCGCCCGACGGCGCTGACCTGCATCTCAAAAGCGGTACCGGCAGGCGCCGGCGACTGACCGATCTTGCCGGCCGCAACCTGGACGTTCTGCTCTGATATGGCGTTCTGCACGTCGACCGCGGTGATGCCCAGGTTGGCGAGCTTGTCCGGGTCGAGCCAGATGCGCATCGAATAGCGCCGCTCGCCGAAAATCTGAACGTCGCCGACGCCCTGCAGCCGCTTCAGCGGATCGACGACCTGCAGATAGGCAAGGTTCGACAGTGCCACCGGATCGACGGACTTGTCGGGCGAGGTGAGGTTGACGATCAGCACGAAGTTCGGGTTCTGCTTCTTGATCGTCACGCCGCCCTGGTTGACGATCGCCGGCAGCGACGATGCCGCTTGGCTGACGCGGTTCTGGACGTCGACGGCGGCGGTGCTCAGCGAGTAGCCGACATCGAAGGTGATGGTGATGGTCGACGAGCCGTCATTGGAGCTCGTCGACGACATGTAGGTCATCCCTTGCACGCCGTTGATCTGCTGCTCCAGCGGCGTCGTCACCGTGTCGGCCACGACCTGCGCGCTGGCGCCCGGATAGTGGGCGCTGACCACGACCTGGGGCGGCGTGATGTCGGGAAACTGCGAAACCGGCAGCAGGAAATAACAAATCGTCCCGGCGAGCACCATGATGATGGCAATCGCCGAGGCGAAGATCGGACGGTGAATGAAGAAGTTTACCACGACACACATGCCTCGCCGGCTGCTGTTGCCCGCCCGAAGGCGCTGGCAAGTCTGGACAACTGGCCGTGCCCGTCACGGGAGGCTTCCCGTGAACGCAGCAACGGCACCTCATGACGCTGCCCATCGGCAAGCGAGCGAAGCATCTTCTCGAAAGCGCGGGGGTCGACCCCATCTGCCTTCATGACCAGCCGGATCATCGGATCCCGGACGGCCTCATCTATGGTAAGATCGCGGCGCTGTGGCATTGGCCGGCTCCTTGTCTGTCGGTGCGCAGCCCATGCTCGCGAACCGTTTTTCATTTCCTCACCGGCCGGAGCCGCATGATTGGCAGTTTCTCGTCCGTCTCATCTGGCAGGACCAGTTCACGGCCTTGTTATTGACGACGGGCGACATAGGTGTTACCAGTAAGTAACATTCTGGAAGTTACAGACCGGTAACACCCTAGTCAAGAGGTGGCCGAGGGTTTTTTGGAAACGAAAGGAGATCATGATGACAGACGGCGTCGTGGAGCGCTCTCGTCCCCGGGATCGGATCCTGGAGACGGCACGCGACATGTTCCACAAGCACGGCATCAAGGGCGTCGGCGTCGACGCCATCACCGAAGCTGCCGGCACGAACAAGATGACGCTCTATCGTCACTTCGAATCCAAGGACGAACTGATCGTCGAGTGCCTGCGCGCCAATGCGGCCAAGGCCGGCGCCATGTGGGACGCTTTCGAGGCCGAGTTTCCCGGCGACAAGCTCGCGCAACTGCATGCCTGGGTGCGCAAGGCGGCTGCCATGCTCAATGCCGACGGCCGCGGCTGCGATATGGCCAATGCCGCCGCTGAGTTGACCGAGCCGGACCATCCGGCGAGGCTGGTGATCAAGGAGCTCAAGGAAGCCCAGCGCGAACGCCTGGTGGCGCTATGCCGGGGCGCGGGCATCGGTCAGGCCGAACTGCTTGCCGATACGCTGTCGCTGCTGTTCGAGGGCGCTCGTGTCAGCGTGCAGACCGTGGGCGCTGAAGGCCCAAGCACACAGTTCGTGCGCATGGCCGAAGGGCTGATCGCCTCCTTCCGGGGCGCCGCCGCCGGTTGATATCCGCCACGCTTGTTGGCGCTTTGCCGGTTGTATGACCGAGGCCATGCCCGGCGCCCTTTGGCGCGGGCGGCGCTGTAATTCCTCCCGTCTGAACGAAAAAAGCCCGCTGCCGGGAGGAGGTGGCAGCGGGCTCGATTTCGAATGTGGCGCGGGAGGAGGTGCACCCCATTCAGCGTCGGCATCGCATCTGGGAGGAGTAGATGGCCGACGACCAGAACCTACGAGCTGCCCAATGATTCGGCAACAATGAATTGTGCATAGCAGCTGTGCAGATTTGCCGTGTCAATTATCAGACAAATCCGGGAAACTGGCTTTTCCGAGGCGTCCCCGCCTACTGCACCGGCACGTTTTCCCTGAAAATCAGGCGCGGCTCGATGAATTTGCGGGTCAGATAGGGCGCCGATGAGGCGATGGAGCCGAGCAGGCGGATGACCGACTGTTCGGCGATCAGCCTAGCGTTCTGGTCGATGACGACGTCGGCGAGGTCGTCGACGAGGTAGCCGCGTGTCTCCTTCGTCAGGTCGTGGCAGATGAACACCGGCTTGCGGTTGGGCCTGGCTTCCAGGATGGCTCTCGCGACGCCGGAGCGCCCGGCCCCGACGCAATAAATGCCGAGCAGTTCGGGTTCGTTGTGCAACGCCTTCATGGTCTCGGCGTAGCTGGCATCCGGCTCGTCATTGATCTCGACGGCGCTGGTCACGGTGAGGTTGGGAAACTCTTCGCCGAGCACTGACCGAAAACCCATCTCACGCTCCTCATGGCCGCGATAGGAGCGCGAGCCGACGACCATCGCCAGATGGCCTTCGCGGCCGCCGAGGAAACGACCCATCAAAAGCGCCGCCGTTCGCCCCGCCACCCGGTTGTCGATGCCGACATAGGCCGAGCGGGGAGCGGCCGGAATGTCGGACACCAGCGTCACCAGGCGGATGCCGGCCTCGACGATGTCGCGCAGGATGTTGCGGGTTCGCGGATGGTCGATGGCGATGACGCCGACGCCATTGGCCCTCAGCGACAGGTTTTCCACCGCGCTCTGCAGCGCGTTCGGTGAGATGCCGGCGAGGCTATGGATCCGGCAGGAGGCGACCAGCGGCAGGCGCGATGCATAGTCCTCGATGTGCCTTGCCAGATCCTGCATGAAGGCGTTGCTGCCGATCGGCAGGAAGAATTCGAGGTTTGCGGGTCTGGATGGAAGCGTCACCTGGTCGGCGACCGGCAAATAGCCGAGCTGCTTGGCGGCCTCCATCACGCGCTGCCGGTTGGCGGCGCTGGCGCCGGGCCTGTTGTTGAGCACCCTGTCGACCGTCGCGGTCGAGAGCCCGCAATTCCTGGCGATATCGGAGACGGTGGCCTTCATGCCGCAACCCTATGCGCCGATGCGATCGTGCGCCAGACACGTGATTTGGCTCGCGATTTGCCAGCCGATGCGATCCGAGGGGAGGGCGATCGACACCCATCACCGCGACAAGCGTTCGGCTGCTTCGACAAGGCGGCCGTCCTCAGTGCGACGGTTTGCCGTCGGCGATGGCCTCGCGGATTTCCTTGTCCGACATGCCGGTGATGATCCGTTCGACTTCCGTCACGGTTGTCTTCTTCGGGTCGATGTCGTCGGCGACCACCTTGCCCCGGCGCATGACGACGATGCGGTCGACCACCTGGAAGACGTGATGGATGTTGTGCGCGATGAAGATGCAGGAATGGCCGGAATCGCGGGCGCTGCGCACGAAGCTCAGCACGCCTTGCGTCTCGGCGACGCCGAGATTGTTGGTCGGCTCGTCGAGGATGATCAGGTCGCTGTCGAAATGCATGGCGCGCGCGATCGCCACCGCCTGGCGCTCGCCGCCTGACAGCGAGCCGATTGGCGTCGTCGGCGGAATGTTCTTCGAGATGCCGACCTGTTTGAGCAGGTCGCGGGCGACATTGTTCATCGCCTCCTGGTCCATGCGGTTGAGGAAACGCGGCGGCTTGATCGGCTCGCGTCCGAGGAACAGATTGCGGGCGATCGACAGTTGCGTGACCAGCGCGGAATCCTGGTAGATCGTTTCGATGCCCTGCGCGATGGCGTCGCTGGTGCTGCGCAAGGTGACCTTCTTGCCGCGGATAAAGATGTCGCCGCTGGTCAGCGGCACCGCGCCCGACAGGACCTTGATCAGCGTCGACTTGCCGGCGCCATTGTCGCCGAGCAGGCCGACGATCTCGCGCTCGTTGACATGGAAATTGGCATCCTCCAACGCCTGCACGCGGCCGTAGGACTTGCGGATGTTCTGCATGCGGATCAATGGCTCGGCCATGGTTCAAGTCCCCGCCTGATGCCGGCGTTCCAGCCATGAATGGAGCGCCATCATGCCAAGGATGATCGCGCCGATGAAGATGTTGTAGGCAAGTCCCGGCACGCCGATCAGCACGATGCCGTTGCGCATCACGCGCAGGATCAGGATGCCGAGCACGGTGCCGATGATGGTGCCGCGCCCGCCGGTCAGCGCCGTGCCGCCGATCACCACCATGGCGATGACTTCGAGCTCGTAGCCGGTGCCGCTGTTGGGGTTGGCGGCCGAGGTGCGCAGCGAGGAGATGACGCCGGCCAGCGAAGCCATGAGCGACGACAGCACGAACAGCCCGATCTTGACGCGGTTGACATTGACGCCGCGGGCGCGCGCCGCGTTGGGATTGCCGCCCGCCGCCTGGATCCAGTTGCCGGTTCGGCTTTGCGTCAGCACGTAGCCGAGCGCGATCGCCGCGGCGATGAACCAGAACAGCGACATGTAGATGCGGAACGGCCCGATGAAGAAGTCACCGACCAGCGCTTCGGCCAGCCAGCTGCCTTCCGCGCTCCAGGTGCGCTGCGGGAAACCGTCGGTGATGAAAAGGGCGCTGCCGCGTACCACGAGCAGCATGCCGAGCGTCACCAGGAAGGATGGGATCTTGAGCTGCGTGACGAACCAGCCATTGACCAGGCCGATCAAGGCGGCAACCACCAGCGCGGCGACGAAGCCCATTTCCAGCGAGGTGACGCCGCTGTTGAACAGCGTCCACATCAGCACCGGCGAGAAGCCGAACAGGGAGCCGACGGACAGGTCGAATTCGCCTGACGTCATCAGCAAGGTCATCGCCAGCGCGATCAGGCCGAGCTCGACCGTGAAGGCCAGCGTGTTGGAAATGTTCTGCGGCGATAGGAAGTCGTGATTGAAGCCCCAGAAAACGCCGATCTCGACGACGAGCAGCACGAAGGGACCGAATTCAGGCCGCGCAATCAGGCGTTGGACAAGCGAATGATTTTCCACTGGGAACCCGCGACATGGTTGGAACGGGCCGCGATCTCCACCGCCTCCGATGGACAGGTCGCGGCGCAGAAAGATATCTGGCGCCGCGCGCCAGATGCGCGCGGCGTCAGGATCGCGGTTTATTTGCCGGACAGGATCTTGTCGTAGACGGCGGCGGTGTCCTTCTCATAGAGCGCGCCGGTGATGACGTTGAAGCCCGGAGGAATGCCTGACGCCGCCATGTTGGCGAGCGACAGCGCGACATAGCTGGTCGCCTGCGGATCCTGCCACTGGCCGGCATTGACGTAGCCGTTCAGCACTTCCTGGGTAGTGTCGAGCGAATTGCCCCAGCCGACGACGGGGATTTCGCCCGGCTTGACGCCGACCTGGTCGAACACCCGCTTGATCGAGCCGGTGACCAGGTCGCCCAGCCCGATGATGGCCTTGACCTTGCCCTTGTGGGCGGTGAGGTAGTCGACCATGCGGTTGATCACCTCGGCCTGGTCGAGCGTCGCCTCGGTCACTTCATAGGTGATGCCGAGCGGTCCGAAGACGCTCTTGATGCCTTCCTCTTCCTGGACGCCATAGGTGGCGCCGGGGATCTCGACCGGCATCCAGACGAAGTCGCCCTTCTTCACCAGGCCCTTGTCGACCAGATACTGCGCCCAGTGCTTGCCGAAGGTGACGTTGTCGCCGCCGACATAGGCGTTGAAATTGGCTTTTGGATCGGGCGTGTTGAAGTTGATGATCGGGATGTTGGCGGCGCGGGCTTCCTTGACGATCTCGACGAGGCTGCCCGGATCGGGGCTGGTGGTGACGATGCCGTCGGCCTTGGCCGAGAGGGCGGCGCGAACCGCTTCCTGCTGGGAGGCGACGTCGCCATTGTGGAACGAGGTGTTGACGGTGTTGCCGGTGTCCTTGGCCCATTGCTTGGCTCCGGCCAGGAAGTAGGTCCAGACCGGATCGGCGGGGCCGCCATGCGAAATCCAGTAGAAGGTCTTGGCCTGCGCGGCTGCCGGAATGACCGTCAGCGCGACCAGCAGGCCGTAGAGCACAAGTCTCAGTCTTTTCAGCATTTGATTTCCTCCCGGTTGAAGATGATCCGTCCCTGTTCCGGCTTCGGCCGGATTTGCGTCTTTGCCAGCGCCGCTCGGATGCCTCAGAGCATTCCCTTTTTCGACGTATGGCAAGCCTCCATCTGCAGATGTAGTTGGCGCCCGACGCGGCGCCATCAACGGTCCCATCAGATTGCATCAGTCGAGGTGATTTTTTCGGGACCCCGGATGATTGGCGGCGAGGCTCAGCCGGGCGGATTGTGATGATCGTGTCGGGCGCGCTGGCTGCGCCACAGCTTGACCAGTCGGTCGACCGCAAGGGCAAGCACGACCAGGGCGCCGGCGGCAAATGTGCTCCACACGGCATCAACGCCAAGCATGCTCATGGCGCTGAGGATAAGCTGGAGGACCACCATGCCGATCGCGGCGCCGATGACGCTGCCATGGCCGCCCGAAAGCGATGTGCCGCCGATGATGGCCGCTGCGATCGCCAGCAACGTGAAATTGCTGCCCTCGCCGGGGGCAATGGCGCCATGCGCGCCGACATGGATCACCCCGGCCAGCCCCGCCATCGCGCCCATCAGCACCAGTGTCAGCAGCCGTACCTTGGAGGTTGGAATGCCGGCATAGGCGGCAGCCTGCGGATTGCTGCCCACGGCCTGGACCCGGTAACCGAAGCGCGTGCGGTGAAGCACGGCATGCATTACGGGCACCAGCAAGACAAAGACGATGGCCGTCGCCGGCACCATCAAGAACGCCTTGCCCGACAGTGTCGTGAAGAAGCCGCTGTCCGTGCCCGGCGGCACGACTGTCTGTCCCTTGCCGGCGACCAGCGACAGGCCCTGGGTCATCCACCATGTGCCGAGCGTTACCAGCAGAGCCGGCAGGCGCAGTACGATCGCCAGCAGGCCGTTGATCAGCCCAAGGCAAGCGCCCGCCGCGACACCCGCCAGACAGGCAAGCCAGGGGTCCATTCCGGCAAGCATCAGCAAGGCCGCGAAGGCCGCCGTGAGATGGAACACAGCACCCGCCGAAAGGTCGATCTCGCGGGCCGAGAGCACGAACACCATGCCGATCGCCAGAATGCCGGGCAGGGCGGCCTGGCCCAGCACCGAGAGCAGATTGGCCGGTTCGAGGAAGGAGGGGTTCAGCCAGCCAAGCAGTGCGACCAGCACGGCGAGCGCAACGACAGCACCGGTCTCGGCCGGCAGCCGGATGCTGCGTCTGGTCTTATGGTTCACCGAGCCGGCAAGCGGCGGCACGGTCTCGGTCCTGGTCATGCAGCGCTCTCCCGATTGCTCCGGCGGTTTTCGTCCGCGGGCTTGCCCGAAATGATCAGCTTCAGAAGCCTGCCCGCATCCATGTCGTCGCCGGCGATTTCGCCGGCCAGCCTGCCCTTGTGGAAGGCCAGGATGCGATCGCAGAGCCCTGTCAACTCGGACAGTTCGTTGGAATGCAGCAGCACGATGCAGCCGCCGGCCGCCATCTGGCGGATCAGCGCGTAGATCTCCTGCTTGCTGCCGATGTCGATGCCGCGGGCGGGCTCGTCGAGCAGCACCACTTGCGGGCCGATTTCCAGCCATTTGGCGATGATCACCTTCTGCTGGCAACCGGCCGAAAGCGAGCCCGCCGGCATTTCCGGCGCGCTCCTGATGCGCAGTGCCTCGATCTGCCGCGTGGCGCGGCCGAGCGCCGCCTTGGGCGAATACCAGCGCGACCCCCAGTCGCGTGCGCCGACGACGACATTCGCCATGTTGAAGGCGATGGATTTTTCCGGCATCAACCCGTTGCCGCGCTCACCTGAAATCATGCATATATTGCGCCGCGCCGCTTCCGTCCGGGTCCTAGGCAAGCCGTCGCCGTCGGGAAAACGCGCCTTGCCCTGGCGCGGCTTGCGCAGCCCGAACAACAAGGCAAGCAGGTCCCGCGCTCCGGAACCGGCAAGCCCGAGGATCTCGCCGGTGCGGGCCGTGAGGCTGACCTCGGACAGACTGCCGCCGCCGAGCCCATCGACGGTGATCTGCGGCCGCAGCGTGCCGGCAAGCGTCGGCAGGACCCTGAGCGGCAGTGGGAACAGCGACTGGCGCAACTGGCCGATCATCGCTTCCTCGGACGCCGTCAGCTCCTGCCGCGCCTTTGACAGCACGTCGCGGCCGTTGCGGATCACCGTCAGCTGATCGGCGATGGCAAGGGCGTCCCCCAGCCGGTTCGACGCGTAGAGCATGCTCATGCCCCTGGCTTTCAGCGCTCGCAGCACGGCGAACAGCCGCTCGCTCTGACGCTGGTCGAGCGCCGAATTCGGGTCGTCAAGAAGGAGCAGCCTCGGATTTTCCAACAGCGCGCGGGCGATCGCGACCAGCTGCCGTTCACCAGGCGCGAGATCGCCGAGTGGCGCATGGACATCGACATCGAGGCCAAGCTGGCGAAGCAGCTCGCGGCTGCGTGCCTCCATTTCGCGCCGCGAGATCAGCCCGTTGTGGAGCGGCTCGCGGTTGACGAACAGATTGGCCAGCACCGGGCGCTCGCGAAACTGCCCCGGCTGTTGAAGGACCACGCCAATGCCTAGCTTGCGCGCCGCGTTGGGGCTGTCGATCGTCGCGATCTTGCTGTCAAATTCGATGGTGCCACGGTCGGGCCGGACAATGCCCGCCAGCATCTTTGTCAGTGTCGACTTGCCGGCGCCGCTTTCGCCGACCAGCGCGTGGATCGAACCGCGCTCGACCATAAGGCTCATGTCGTCGAGCACGACCGTGCCGCCAAAGCGCCTGGCGACGTTGCGCACGAACAGGATCGGCGAATCGGACATCGGAACGGCCCCCCGACCGCACCGCGATCTTGAAGCGGATTGTGTCCGCCGTCATCCGGGTTTTGCATAAAATTGTGTTGATTGCGGCCGTTCTGGACAGATTCTAGATGAGATCGGCCTTCGCCAGGTCGCGCATGAGATGGCTGGCGCCGTAGGTCCAGTGCGGGCAATCGGGCGACAGCCGCACCCGGTTGACCAGCGCGCCGAATTTTTCCGACGAGATGGTGACGATGTCGCCGACCTTGTGGGTAAACCCCTTGCCCTTTTCGCCACGGTCCTTCGATGGCACGAACATGGTGCCGAGATAGAGCGCCAGCCCGTCCGGATACTGGTGGTGCGGGCCCATGGCGGCGGCAACCAGCTCTTCCGGCGAACGGCTGATCTCGGCCATCGAGCTTGCACCCTCCAGCGAGAAGCCATCCTCGCCCTCGACCTTCAGGCGCACCACGGCCCGCTTCACGTCTTCGATCGAGAAGGTGTCGTCGAACAGGCGGATGAAAGGGCCAAGCGACGCGGAGGCATTGTTGTCCTTGGCCTTGCCGAGCAGCAGCGCGGAGCGGCCTTCGACGTCGCGCAGATTGACGTCGTTGCCGATGGTGGCGCCGACGATCCTGCCGCTCGAGGCGGCGATCATGGCGATCTCCGGCTCCGGATTGTTCCAGGTCGACACCGGGTGCAGGCCGACATCGGCACCGAAGCCTACCGAGGCCATGGGCTGGCATTTGGTGAAGATCTCGGCGTCGGGGCCGATGCCCACTTCCAGATATTGCGACCAGGCACCGCGCGCGATCAGCTTGGCCTTGATCTCCATCGCCTCAGGCGAACCGGGCTTGAGCTTCGACAGATCGTGGCCGATCAGCCCGGCAATGTCGGCACGAATGGCGTCGGCCTTTTCCGCCGAGCCGCGCGCCTGTTCCTCGATCACCCGTTCGAGCAGGCTGACGACGAAGGTCACGCCCGACGCCTTGACCGCCTGCAGGTCGACCGGGGAGAGCAGATAGGGTCTTGCCGGATCGCGCCTGGCCTCGAAACCGTTGGCCGCGATGTCGTCGAGCGCGCCGATCGGCTTGCCCTTGGCCGAGCGCACATGCCCTGCCGGATCGGCCATCTCGCAGACGTCCCGCACGGTCGGCGCCACGCTTGACGTGATGTCGAGGACGGTGCCGTCGCGCACCGTGACGATCAGGGGATGGGGCGAAGCCGGTGATCGAGCGCGGCCGAGAAAGACGCCATCGTCAGGCAGAAACGTCATGTTTGTCATTGCACTCTCGTCATTACGCGGGATGGGTCGATGTTATGAGGTGCGCATGGCCTCTTCAAGCCGACACGCCCTGAAGCAGCATGTGCCAGGCGACAGGCGATCAACGGAAAAGGTCCTTGCCACCATGTCGCCGCACCGCTTCGCGACTCCCGATTTGGCGCTACAGTTCGCCCCAACGTAACCGCAAATGCGCGCTTGTCGATGCGCCTTTTTCCAGCGTGGTCAGGCCGCTGCCGTGATGGGCGTCCACCACATGTGAAACGGGTTCGAAGCAGAAGAAATCGGCGTCTCGTGCCGGCGAGTAGAGGACGAAGACATTCAGCGAGGGCGATGCCTCGACCGTGACGACGATAGCGTCATCCGGCTGGATGATCGAGGCGTGCCCGTTCCAACCTTCGAAGGCATTGTTGACCCAGGCGCCGGGAAGCGGCGCGGCTTGCGAAAAATCCCATTCCGGCCGGGAGGACAGCGGCACCACCCCCGTCGGTAGGTGTCGTTCGTCCTCCAGCCAGACACTATGCGCCGATGCTTGCAGCAAAGTGCGCGGGCGGCGCGGAAACCAGGGGTGGAGACCGAGCCCGTAGGGCAGGCGTATGTCGGCTCGGTTCTCGACAGTCAGCGCTGCGGACAGCGCGCCATCCTCCAATGCATAGCGGACGCTCGCACGGTAGCGGTAAGGCCCGATCGCTCCATCCTCCAGGACCAGCTCCATTTCGGTGCGGGTTCGCCTCGTCAACCGCCACGGCCTTTGAAATGCGTCGCCGTGGAGCGGGAACGCCTCGCCTTCGACATTGGGCTCTATCGCATGGAAGCGCCCGTCAAACTCGAAGCCGCCACCGGAAATGCGGTTTGACCAGGGGATCAGCAGTTGCGACCCGAACTTCAGCAAGCCTCTCGACGGCTCAAGGAGAGGCGTGGGGGCTCGGCCGGGTCGGATTGCGTCGTAGCGCATGATGGCGGCGCCCTCGCGGGGGCGCACCACGAGGCTTGCACGCCCATCGGCAAGTTCGATCTCATCGTCGTTGGTCATCGAAAGGCCGCCACGGCTACCATCCGCCATCGATGTTGATGTTCTGACCGCTGATCATGTCCGCGGCCGGGGAGACGAGGAATAGCACCAAATCGGCGATATGCTGCGGCTCGATTCGCCGCTTAAGGCTTTGGTTGGCGAGGATCCAGTCACTGTATTCCTCGAGCCGTTCTCCGAAGACGCGCTCCTCTGCCTCGGAAACGACAGCGCCGGGCGACACCGCGTTCACGGTGATGCCGTGTGGCCCCAATTCCCGCGCCAGCGACTTGGTCAGTCCCAGCATGGCGCCCTTCGAGGCCACATAGGGCACGTAGCCCTCCCAGCGGCCGTTCAGCGTCACCGAGCAGAAGTTGACGATCCTGCCCCAGCCCTTCTTCTTCATGCCGGGGGCGCAGGCGCGTGCCAGCGCGAAGGCAGCCGATGAATTCACACGGATCTGGTCCTCGTACTCGCCAAGCGAGAATTCCTCGAACGGACGGTTGATGATGAGCGCGGCGTTGTTGATCAGAATGTCGATCGTGCCTTCTGCGTCGGCGAGCGCCCTAACCGCTGCCTCGGTTTCAGCCAGCTGGTTCAAGTCGCAACCGACATAGACGATCGTACCCTTGTTTGCCGCCGCCAGCTCCGCGGCGATTCCAGGCCCTTCGGCATTCTCCGGCCGGTCAAGCAACAGCACGCGCGCGCCGGCGCGGGCAAGCGCGGCAGCCTGGGCGCGGCCCAGCGAACCGAGACCACCCGTCAGGAGCACTCCTTTACCGGAAAGGTTCGTCATCACCGTTCCCGCTCCTCAAAGCACGTTGTGGACTTCATCGATGGAGGTCTCCTCGATGCGCTTGTCGAGCACGACCTCGCCGCGCGCCATCGCGACCACGCGATCACAGCAATCAAAGACGTGATGCATGTTGTGGCTGATGAAAACGCCGGTCACCCCTTGCGCCTTCAGTCCACGCACGAAGCCGATGACCTTGCTGGTCTCCTTGACCGAAAGGTGATTGGTCGGTTCGTCGAGGATCATCACCTTCGATTTGAAATGCATGGCGCGCGCGATGGCGACACCCTGCCGCTGGCCGCCTGACAATTCACCGACCAGCGCGTCGGGCGAGCGCAGATGCAGGTCGACATTGGCGATCGCCTTGATGCTCTCGCTGCCCATCTTCTTTTGATCCAGGATGCCGACGCCGAATAAGGAAAACAGCGTCGGTTCGCGGCCGATAAACAGGTTCCTGGCGATCGACATGGTGGGAACCATAGAATTGTACTGGTAGATGGTCTCGATGCCGAGGTTCATCGCATCGCGCGGCCTCGCGATCCGCACCGGTCTGCCTTCGACCAGGATCTCGCCTTCGTCAGCGGTATGGACGCCGGACAGGATGTTGATGAGCGTCGATTTGCCGGCACCGTTGTCGCCGACCAGCCCGAGCGCCTCGCCGCGCTTCAGGTCGAGGCTCACCCCCTTCAACGCATGGACGCCGGAATACCATTTGTGAAGATTGCGCACGGAGATGATTGCGTCTTCCATGGCTCAGCCCTCCATCTTGATCGCCTTGGCGCGTTTGCGCATCCAGGCATTGGCGACGACGGCGAAAATGGTCAGGAAGCCGATCGCGAATTTGAACCAGTTCGCGTCGACATTCGAGAGCACCAGCCCGTTGTCGATGATGCGGATGAGGATTGTGCCGATGATGCCGCCGGCGACCGTGCCGATGCCGCCTGCGAGCGAAGCGCCGCCGATCACCGCTGAGGCGACCGCCTGGAGTTCCAGACCTTCGCCGATGGAAGGCAAGGGGGAGCCCAGCCTCAGCACTTGCAGCATGCCGGCGAAACCCGACAGCATCGAGCAAAGCACGAAGCATGCGAGTTTTACCCTCGCGGTCGGGATGCCCATCGAGGCGGCAGCCGGGTGGAAGCCGCCGGTGGCCTTTATCCAGTTGCCGAAATTGGTTCTGGAAAGCATCAGGGATGTCAGCAGCGCAATTCCCGCAAACCACAGGAACGACATGCGGAACATGTTGCCGGGGCCGACGAACGAGGTGAACAGCCAGTTCGGCAGATCGGCGGGAAGCAAGGGTGGAAACCCGCCCGAGACGACGATCGTCAGGGACCGGGCGATGAAAAGCATGCCGAGCGTGGTGATAAAGCTCGGGATCTCGAACCAGATCGTCACATAGCCGTTGATAAATCCGATCACCGCGCAGACGACAAGCCCGGCCAGCAAGGCAAGGGGGAAGGGCAGCCCTTCGACCATGAGGACCGCCATGCACATCGGCATCAGCGCGAACACCGATCCAACCGACAGGTCGAACTCGCCGCTGATCATCAAGATCGTGACGCCGATGGCGACGAGGCCCGTTTCCGGCAGAATGCCGAGGATGCCGCGAAGGTTATCCTGATTGAGGAACACGCCATCCGAGCGGATCTCGAAAATCACCACCAGAAGCACCAGCAGGATCAGTCCCGCCAGTTCCGGCTTTTCCAGATAGGTCTTGAAGAGGCGTTTCAAGGCAGGCTCCAGGAATTCGAGGCAAGGGACCACCCGGCAGTGCGCGGACCGCCGGGTGAACACATGGCGGGTGTGGGCTTAACGCAGACCTTGCGAGGAAAGCGTCATGATCGCATCGGCCTGATCCGGGCGTACGATGCCTTGACCCGTATCGATGTCGGAGGGGGCCAGACCGACCTTCTTGTTCAGGTAGGCTTCCATGACGGGCATGAAGCCCTGCATGTAGGGCTGTTGATCCACCAGAGCCTGGACGTAGCCCTTCTGCATCTGCTGCAGGACTTCCGGCACCAGATCGAAGCCGCCAAGCAGGACCTTGCCCGGCGCGACGCCGCGGTCCTGCAGCGAGCGCGCAACGCCCGCGCACCAGAAGCCGGTGTCGAAATAGGCCGTGGTGTCGGGATGCGCGTTGAGATAGGCGCCGACACGATCGGACGTGATCGCAAGATCCGTTCCGCTGTCGATCCGCTCCCATGAAACCTGGCGGTCGGGGTGGGCCGCCTTGTACTCTTCCAGGAACTGCATGACGCCCGCGCCGCGGCTTTCTGACCAGTTCTGGCCGGGTGCGGAAATGCCGACCAGAACCTTGATCGGCCCCTCTTTCGGGAAGCTCTCGGAAATCGCTTTGCCGAGCGAATAGCCCGCCGGCTTGAAACCTTGCCCGATGAAGGCCTGCCGTGCATTGCCCTTGGCGCCTTCGGTGTCATCGACATTGACGGCAATCACCAACACACCGGCGTCCCGCGCCTCCTTGATGACGTCGTCGAACGCCTTGTTGTCCACAATCGAGGTCAGCAGGGCATCCGGCTTGGCCGCAAGCGCGGCGCGCATGTTGGCGAGTTGCTGTTCGACCGAGCCTTCGGTCTGGGTGAAGATCATGTTGCACTTGGCCACGACCTTGCCGCAGGCATCGTCAAAGCCCTTCTTCACCGCCTGCCAGAAGGTGTTCGAGGCCGACGAATGGTGCGTAAAGACGATGTTGAGCCCGTCGGCACTGGCGACGGAAGGCCCGGCAAGCAGGGTCGTGGCGAGCAAAAGCGTTGCAGTCAGTCGTTTCATTTCTATTCCTCCCGTTGAGTGTGCTTCAGATGTCCGTCTTGTCGGAGACCCGGCGATGGACGGTGTAGGCCCGACCGAGGTCGGGATTGAGCTCCAGCCCGAGGCCGGGACCAGGCGGCACGGTGATCATGCCGTCCTTGACTTCCGGCAGCGCGGTCACGAGGTCGCGATACCAGGTCCTGTAAAATGCCCGCACACTCTCCTGGACGAGGGCGTTGGGCGCGTTGAGCGACAAATGCGTGGACGCCGCCAGCACCACCGGCCCGGTGCAGTCGTGCGGGGCGACCGGCAGATGCCAGGCCTCCGCCATCGCTGCGATCTTGCGTGCCTCGGAAAGTCCGCCACACCAGGAAATGTCCAGCATGACGATGCCCGCGGCGCCCGTCTCCAGAAGGTCGCGGAACGCCCAGCGACTGCCCAAGGTTTCCGACGCCGAGATCGGCGCCGGGCTCGCGGCCTCATAGCGCTTGAGATCGGCGAGGCTGTCCATGCGGATGGGATCCTCATGCCAGTAGGTGCCATAAGGTCCGAGCGCCTTGGCGATCTTGATCGCGGGCAGGAGCTGCCACATGGAGTGGAACTCGACCATGATGTCGATCTTGTCGCCGACGGCTTTGCGGATCTTCTCGAAGGGCTGCAGCGCGGCTTTGAGATCGCCGGCGCTAATGTCTAGCCCCCGGCTTTTCTCTGCGGCATGGTCGAAAGGCCAGATCTTCATGGCCGTGATACCGTCCTCGAGCAGCTCCGCCGCCAATTCGTCGGCGCGGTGGAGAAACCCGTTCAGGTCGTCGTAACCTTGCCTTGTGCCGAGACCATAATTCGCGGTGGTCTGTCCCTTGCCGTCCTTGATGTATTCGGTGCCGGCGCAGGTGTTGTAGGTGCGGATGGACTGCCGCGAAAAGCCTCCCAGAAGCTGCGCGATCGGCTGGTTCATCGCCTTGCCGAAAATGTCCCAGAGCGCGATGTCGAAGGCGGAATTGCCGCGCACTTCGACCCCGCTTGAGCGGAAACCGAGATAGCCAACCAGATCTGCGGAAAGCAGATCGATCTGCAGTGGATCGCGGCCGATGACGCGTGGCGCGACATATTCGTGGATGTATTCCTCGACCGTGCGGGCCAGGAAAAAGGTTTCGCCGAGGCCGGTGACGCCCTCGTCCGTATGCACCTCGACCCAGAGTAGATTGGGTCGTTCTTCGATGCGGATGGTCTCGATCGAGCGGATTTTCATGCGATCCCCGCGTCGATCAATGCCTTGACGCTCTTGTCGAAATGCGCGGCCATATGTTCGGCGGCAAGTTGCGGGTTCCCAGCGACGATCGCCCGGGCAATATCCGCGTGCCCCTCGATCATCTTGATCTGCTCTTCCTCGGTGGCGCGCGTACGCCAGCCGATCACCCAGGTGCGTCGCGTGACACCGCTGAAGGCGTTGATGATCAACGAAAACACCGGGTTGTGGGAGGCCTGCGCGATCGCCTCATGGAATGCGATGTCGTACTCCATGACGATCTCGGGCGTACGGTAATTCTCGCGCATCAGCTGCGCGCATTTCTGTATTTCAGCCGCCTCCGCATCGGTCCGCCGGAGTGCGGCGAGCGCCACCGTGCGCATTTCGATGGTGCGGCGCACATCATAAACCTGCTGGACGCTGATCTGTTCGGTGGTGACGCCGTGCTCAATCACCATCGACATGGCGCCAATGTCGAGCTTGGCGACGCTGGCACGCCGGCCGGCGCTCATGTCGATGAGACGCATCGCCGACAACGATCGAAACGCCTCCCGCACCACTGTGCGCGAGACACTGAGCTTGCGGGTCATGTCGGCTTCACTGGGCAAGAGGTCGCCGGGGCCAAGGCCTTCGACGCGGATGTGTTGGGTGATGGCCTGAATGGCGGCACTCACCAGCCCGGGATTCGTCTCGTCAGGCTCTATGCTGCGATCGCTTACCATTTGCCCTAAACCTGTATGACATGTTTTCTTGAAATGCCTATAGCTTTATGAAATCTTGTCTGTCAATAGCGATTGACCGCGCGACAGCTGGGAGGGGAAGGGCAGTGGATAGCGAAAAAAAAACAGCCGAGCTTGGTGTGTAATGCCAGGGATATCGTCGGTGAGAGCCTGCTCTGGGACGAGAACAGGAAGGCACTGATCTGGGTGGACATCATCGGGCGGCGCATTCACCGGTTCGATCCGGCTACTCGCGATCATCAGAGCTGGCGGACCCCGGACCTCGCAACCTCGATTGGCCTGCGCCGGGACGGCGGCGCGATCGTCGGGCTGCGAAAGGACGTGGCGCTGTGGGATTTTGGAGAGAGCTTCAGGACGATCGCGACGATCGAACCGGACAGCCCTGACACACGCTTGAATGAGGGCGTGGTCGCCCCGGACGGCTCGTTCTGGGTCGGCACGATGGAAAACAACATCGGCGCAGACGATCTTGCGCGCGATATTTCGCGAGATGCGGGGCGGATCTATCGTGTCGACACAGCCGGCACTGTCGAGGCGCTCAGTACCGATCGCTTCGGCATCACCAACACGATGGTCTGGGCGGCGGATGATACGTTCATCACGGCGGACACGACGAAGAACCAGATCTTTCGCTACCACTGGGACAGGGTGCGGTCGCGAATAACCGACAGGCGTCCTTTCTTTTCGGGTTTTCCTCGCGGCCTGCCGGACGGGTCGTGCATGGATGCGGAGGGCTACGTCTGGAACTGTCGCGTTGCGGGCGGCGGCTGCCTGGTTCGCATTTCACCTGACGGGGTTCTGGACAGAGTGGTGGAGCTGCCCTGCAGCTGGCCGACGAGCTGTGCCTTCGGCGGCGAGAATTTCGACACCCTCTTCGTCACCTCGGCGCGGTTTACCATGAGCGAGAGTCATTTGCGGGCGAACCCGCAGGAGGGCGGGCTGTTCGCGGTGCGCGTAGGCGTTCGAGGCGCCCCGACCAAACGATTCGGATGAGACGACCCGACCAACGCGGCGGAGAACGGCAGGCTTGCCAGGCCGGCTACCGCCTTTTCGACCATTCCGGGCAAGGCCCAAACGTTCCCGCAGTCGCTGGAACGTTGATTGCGTCCAATTCAGGAAAGCCGGATTCCGCTTGACAGTTTCATGAATATGAAAAAGTCTTAGCCAATTTCAAAATCTCGGTGGGCAGGTCGATGTCGGCCTTCGTTGCAGCACAAGCGCCAGAGGCCCGGTCTTCATCGGGCTTCCGGCTCGCCATGCTGCTGCCCGGTGCGCTGGTCACCTTCCTGCTGATCCTGTTCGCGCTTGGGCTGGTGCTGTTCCTCGCCTTCCGTGGCAATGACGGCTCGCTGCTCGGCGTCGGGCTGACCGTCGGGAACTTCGTCACCGTGGCCACCGATCCGCTCTACTGGACGGTGACGCTGCGCTCGCTGGTCATTGCCGGCCTGGTGACGCTGGCGACCGTCGTCACCGCCTATCCCGTCGCCTACTATCTCGCCTTCCACGCCGGGCGGCGGCGCAGCCTGCTGCTCTTCCTGGTGACGCTGCCGTTCTGGACCAGCTATCTCCTGCGCGTCTTCGCCTGGAAGATCGTGCTCGCCTATAACGGCGTCCTGAACTCGGCGCTGATTGAAAGCGGCATCTGGTCTGAGCCGACGCTGGCCTTTCTCAACACGCCGGCCGCGGTGGTCGTCACGCTTGCGCATGCCTACGCGCCCTTCGCCATCCTGCCGATCTATGTCGCGCTGGACACCATCCCCAAATCGCTGCTCGAGGCCGCCTCCGACCTCGGCGCGCGCCCGTTCACCGCATTCCGTCGCGTCGTGCTGCCGAACTCCATGCCGGGGGTATTGGCCGCCGCGCTCGTCGTCTTCGTGCCGACCGTTGGCGACTATGTCACGCCGGCCATGGTCGGCGGCCCGGCCAGTACCATGATCGGCACGCTGATCCAGTCGCAGTTCGGCAAGGCAAATGACTGGCCGTTCGGCGCGGCCCTTTCGGTCTGCGTCATGCTGGTCATTCTCGCCGTGGTGCTTGTCGCGCGCGGCGCCGACCACAGATTTGGCAGCCGCCCATGAAAGCGAACCGCGCCGGCACGAAACGGGATGGCAGCTGGCTCGGCCTCTACGTGCTTGCCTATCTGGTCTTTCTCTATCTGCCGGTCCTGCTGATCCCGCTGTTTTCCTTCAACGATTCCATCCAGGCAGCGTTTCCGCTGCAGGGTTTTACGTTGCAATGGTATCTGACGCTCTACGGCAATCCGGCGTTGTCGGGCGCGCTCCTGAACAGCCTCGTCATCGGCGCCATCGCCGCTTCCGGCGCCACGCTGTGCGGCATCACCGTGTCCTACATGGACCTCTATGGCCGCTCGCCGCTGGCCGCCACGATCAGCGCCATAGCAAGGCTGCCGATCCTCATTCCCGGCGTCATCGTCGGCATATCGCTCTTGATCCTGGTCAACCTGATCGGCCTCGGGCCCTCGCGCGTCGCCATCGTGCTCGGCCACATACTGGTGGCGTTGCCGACGACCGTGGTCGTCATGCGCAGCCGTTTCGCCGCTATCCCGAAAACGGTTCGAGAGGCGGCGCTCGACCTCGGCGCCTCCGACTGGACGACGTTCCGGCGCGTCATGCTGCCGCTCAGCCTGCCGGCCGTGCTGTCGGCCTTCATGCTCGCCTTCCTGATTTCCTTCGACGAATTCATCGTCGTCTTCTTCCTTGCGGGAACCGAGCCGACCCTGCCGCTCTATATCTGGAGCCAGCTGCGCTTTCCCCGCTCGCTGCCGACCGTCATGGCGCTGGGGACAGTGATCCTGGTCGTGTCCTTCATCATCGCCGGCACCGCCGAGATCCTGCGCCATCGCGGGCTCGGCGCCGCGCGCCGCAATCCAGCCTGACCATAACAAAGAAGAGGAGAACAGAAATGACCTTCCACCTGAAATCGATAGTCGGACAAAAGGCCCGCGCCGGCCTCGCCGCATTGGCGCTCGCCTTGTCGTCGAGCGTGGCGCTGGCCGCCGAAAAGCTGCAATATTTCACCTGGTCGGGCTACGAATTGCCCGACTTCAACAAGAGCTTCCTTGCCGCGCACCCCGATGGCGTCGAGGCTTCGATCTTCGGCGACGACGACGATGCCTTCACCAAGGTCAAGGCCGGCTTCCGTCCTGACATCGCGCATCCCTGCTACGACAAGGTGGCGCGCTGGAACAAGGAAGGCCTGCTGCAGCCGATCGACACCAAGCGCATCAAGAACTGGGATTCGATCTTCCCGGTGTTCAAGAACCTGCCCGATCTGCAGGCCGGCGACGGCAAGGTGTGGATGGTGCCGTGGGACTGGGGCAACACGTCCATCCTCTACCGCACCGATCTGGTGAAGAATCCGGAAGCGAGCTGGAACCTGCTCTGGGACAAGCAATATGCCGGCCGCATGGCGACCATCGACGCCGTGCATGATACGCCGATCGTCGCCGCGCTTCTGGCTGGCGTCAATCCGTTCGACATGACGTCTGAGCAGATGGAGAAGGTCGCGGCAAAACTGCGCGAGCAGCGCCCGCTGCTGTCGAGCTACACCACCGACATGACCTCGGTCGAACAGGCGCTGGCCAGCGGCCAGCTGGTCGCCGCCATGACCTGGAATGCATCGGCCACCTCGCTGAAGAAGCAGGGCGTGCCGGTCGAGTTCATGAAGCCGAAAGAAGGCATGCTGACCTGGGCCTGCGGCTTCGTCATGCTCAAGGACGCCAAGAATGTCGATCTCGCCTATGATTTCATCAACAGCCGGCTGGATGCCGATTCGGGCAAATTCCTGATCCAGTCCTATGGCTATGGCAGTTCGCTCAGCACCGCCTTCGCCGGCGTGGCGAAGGATGAACTGGAGAAGTTGCAACTGCCGTCTGATCCCGAAGTGATGCTGAAGAGCACCATCTTCACCGGACCGATGAAGCAGAACGACGATGTGGCCAAGATGTTCGAGAAGGTGAAGGCCGGCGGGTGAGCTTCAGCTGTATTGGATGACTGATTGTCGAGGTTTGCGCTGCCCCTCCCCTGCCTGCCAGCATCCTCTCCCTATATGGTGACGGGGAGAGGGGCGCTCTCATCGCCGATTTCGCCAATCATCAACGTCGTAAGAAAGGCGCCGAGGGTGCGGCCAGCCTCCTCCTCCCCGTCACTATACGGGGAGAAGGTGCCGGCAGGCGGATGAGGGGCGGCGCCGACGCCCGATAAAATGCGAATTCAATCCCGAGGCTGGCCATTGTCAGGTGCTGGCCCCAGAGACCGCAACAAGGACCGATGCATGGACATGCTTGACGAGGCCGCCGAGAAACCCAGGGACGATGCCGACATCCGTGTCGGCCGGCGCGTGCGGGCGCTGCGGCTCGAGCGCCGCCTGTCGCTGGCCGAACTGGCGGCCAGGGCAGGTGTGTCGATCGGTGCGCTGAGTCAGATCGAGCGCGGCATGTCCTCGCTGCGCGTCAAGGTGATCTGGCCGCTCGCCGCCGCCCTCGACATCGAGCCTTCGGCGCTGATCGCCGATGGCGACGAGGCCGTCAACGATCTCTACTGCGTGCGCTCCGACAAGCGGCGCTCCATCCCGGTGAAGTCCGAAGGCATCGCCAAGGCACTGCTGTCGCCGCCGGGCGCGACGCTCACCGGCATGCTGGTGACGGTGGAGGCCGACGGCGGCACGGCGGAAGCCTATGCCCATGCCGGCCACGAATTCGGCTACGTGCTTTCGGGCGAGGTCGAGCTGGTGGTGGATTCGACAAAATATGGCTTGAAGACCGGCGACAGCTTTGCCTTCAAGAGCACGCTTCTGCATGCCTTCCGCAATCCCGGCGCCGAGCAATGCCAGATCCTCTGGGTCAACACCACGAAGCCCTCCGAGGTTCGCGATGGCGCCTGATCCACTTGTCCGGTTGCAGTCGGTCTCGAAGATTTTTCCAGGCGGCATCGTCGGGCTCGATGCCGTCGATCTCGACATCGTCAGCGGCGAATTCATCACGCTGCTCGGACCGTCCGGCTGTGGCAAGACCACCAGCCTGCGCGTCATCGCCGGCTTCGAAAGCCCGTCGAGCGGCAAGGTCTTGCTCGACGGCCGCGATATCACCGCGCTTCGGCCCTTCGACCGGCCGGTCAACACCGTGTTCCAGGACTACGCGCTGTTTCCGCATATGGACGTCGCCGAAAATGTCGGCTTCGGCCTGTCGCTGCGCAAACTCACCGGTGCCGAGCAGGCAAAGCGGGTCGGTGAAGCCCTCGACATGGTCGGTCTCGCCGACAAGCTTCGCGCCCGTGTCTTGGAACTCTCGGGCGGCCAGCGTCAGCGCGTGGCACTTGCTCGCGCCATCGTCTGCGAGCCGCGCGTGCTCTTGCTCGACGAACCGCTGTCGGCGCTCGACGCGCATCTGCGCGAACAGATGCAGGTCGAGCTGAAGCGGCTGCAATCGCGGCTTGGCACCACATTCGTCATGGTCACCCACGATCAGACCGAGGCCCTGTCGATTTCCGACCGCATCGTCGTGATGAACAAGGGCCGCATCGAGCAGATCGCCCCGCCGGCGACGCTCTATGACCGGCCCGCCACGACGTTCGTGGCGAGCTTCATCGGCACCATGAATCTCCTGCAATCGCGCTTTGTGGGTCGCGATGGCGATCGTTTGCGCTTCGCTGCCGGCGCCTTGCCGCTGGAGGCCGTTTCTGAAACCGGCCAATCACCCGGCGAAGGCGAGATGCGCACCATCGGCGTGCGTCCGGAGGATCTGCTGGCGGCCACCGAGGCCGCGCCCGGCACGGCGCCAGCGCGCGTCAACAGCATCGTCTTCCACGGCCGTACCTTGCGGCTGCATGCCGAACTGGGGCAGGGGTTGCCGGTTGTCATCGATGCGCCGCGCCAGGCCGAGGGTTTTCAATTCAGCGTGGGCGACGTGGCGCATATCAGCCTGCGCCGTGGCGCCAACTGCCCCATGCTGGCGAGCTAGCCTTCACCTTCGCAAGGTGGCCGCACGGTGGCGCGCAGGCAGGTCTGATCGACTGTTAACAAACGACCATGGAGTTAAGTAGGAATTGACTAATCTAGGAAGACATTCCTAAATTAGTTGATGCCGGAAATGAGCACCCGACCGCGCCGAAATGTGCAAACCCTATGCCTCGCGCACGAGGTGGGGCAACTTATTCGCGTCCGATGCCGGCACTGCAATATCACCCGGCACTATCTGCCCGGCGATCTAGCCAAGCTTGTCGGCGACATTCCCTTTTGGGATGTCGAGCGGCATATGCGGTGCGAACGCTGCAAGCTTCGCGAGCTTGATGCCGACATAATTTTGCCGAGTGCCGCTGAGCGCTTGAAAATTCGTGTCAGACGCCTTGTCGAAATCCGCATGGTTCGCCGTGTGATATGGCGAGACGAAGAGTGAGGAACGCGGCTATCCCCTCAGCCTAGAAAAGAGACCCTTGGGCCGGTGCCTGCTGCGGAAACTTGATTTGCGTGGCTGGCTTCTCAACGATCACCAACGCGTCGTCTGGCGCTGTTCGCTGCAAATGCCGTGCTTCTGCCCAGGGTGCTGTCAGCCAGGCCTCCGTCTCCTCCGACGTGGTCAGGATTACCGGCATGGCCTTCTCATGGATCGGAGCGATGAGGGCATTGGGCTTGGTTGTCATGAAGGCAAACAACTCGAAGTCCCCAGGTCCGTCCTTGACCTTTCGAACACCCTGCCAATGGGTCCAGAAGCCGGCGAAGAAGAACAGCGGCCGGCTTTCGTCACGGGCAAACCAGTAATTGCGCTGGATGCCTGTTTCCGGGTCCTTGTCGCCCGGTGTCGGGCTGGGTTCGGCAAAACTGGTGACCGGCACGACGCATCTGTTCTCGACACCGACAAATTGTTGCCAGTGCGAGTATTGCGGATTGCGAACGTTGGTTGTGCCGTAGTCGGCCTTGCCTTTCATACGCTCTTGAGGCGTCGGCAATCCCCAAAGCAGTTTCGCCAGCTCACGCTTCCCGTCTGCCGTGTTGCGAACGACCGGGCCAGGCTGATTGGGATAGATGTCAACGGAAGGTTCAAGGTTGCCGCTGATATCGCGCAAGGCGCGCGTCCATTGGCGGATCGCCTCTTGCGTCGTGGTGATGTTGTAGAGGTTGCACATGCACCTAGCATTGCGGAATTGGCCTGTGTCCGCAACCGAGGCCGCTGCCCGTGCCCCCGCATTTCGACGTCACAGAGCCACGCTATATCGATCGTCCTGACACGCCTTGTCAGCTGTCATGTGGGCACCGGTGGCAGACAGGCAGGCTATTCCCTAATTGCAGTGCGTCAGAACAGGAGGAACACATGACCATCACGGACATTGCCAAGGACTTCACCGAGCTCCTCAAGCAGGGCGATCACAACGGTGCCGCCGAGAAATACAATGCCGACGATATTGCCAGTTACGAAGCCATGGAGGGGCCGATGGCCGTCAGCCATGGCAAGGAGGCCCTCAGGCAGAAAAGCCAATGGTGGCAAGAGAACCACGAAGTCCATGGTGGCTCGGTCGAGGGCCCTTATGTCAATGGCGATCAGTTCGCCGTGCGCTTCACGTTCGACATCACGCCCAAGGCCACCGGCCAGCGTGTCACCATGGACGAGGTCGGCCTGTACACCATCAAGAACGGCAGGATCACCGAAGAGCGCTTTTACTATTGAGGCTGGATATACCTCCGGCTTCGCAGGCGGCTCTTCGCCACGGCATCGAGAAACAAGCATGGCGGCCGGGACGGTGTCCTGGCCGCCATGCGAGAGATTAAATCGTCTTCACATAAGCGGCTAGCTGATCGGCCACCGTGCCCCAGCCGTCGAAGAAACCCATCTCTTCATGGTTGTTGCGGGTCGCCTCGTCGCGGTGGATGGCGGTGGCGGTGTAGCGCGTGCCGCGCCCATCCGGCTGGAGGGAAATGACCGCGGTAATGAAGGGCTCGCCTGACGGCCGGTAGCCCGGGAGCAGCGCATCCGTCCACACCAGCCGCTCGTTCGGCACGATGTCGAGATAGCAGCAATGGCGGTCGTTCACCTCCTTGCCGTCGGGCGACTGCATGCGTGTGCGGAACAGCCCGCCCGGCTTGAGATCGATCTCGCAATCGGTGATCAGCCACGGCTTGGGGGTGAACCATTGCTTGACATGCTCCGGCTTCGTCCAGGCTCGCCACAGCAATTCGCGCGGCGCATCGACGACGCGCTCCAGCACAAGGTCCAGCCTGGGATCCGGCTTGAAGGGATAGCTCATTTTTCCTGCTCCTTGAGGGTCATCACATAGGCGTCGAACTGGTCGAGGCGGCGCTCCCACAGTGTCCGCTGTTCGGCCAGCCAGTTCTCGGCGAGCTGCAGCGGCTCGGGCGCCAGTTGGTAGGTCCGGGTTCGGCCGATCTTTTCCGATCGCACCAGCCCGCAGCCTTCCAGCACCTTGAGATGCTCGATGAAGGAGGGCAGCGCCATCCCGAAAGGCTGCGCCAGTTCGCTGACCGAGGCAGGGCTCCTGTTCAGCCGCTCGACGACGCGCCGCCGGGTCGGGTCGGCAAGCGCGCGGAAAATGCCGTCGATCGGTGGAGGACTCGAATTGGCAGTCTGGAGGCTTGTCATTGGTCGGTCCCGAGGCGTTGCCAAAAGTGGTTTGGAAAATACTTAGGAAAATTCCTTAGTATTGGCAAGCCCGAAAATTCCGCGGTTGCGGGCCTGGGCGCTGGCAAAGCGGGAAGGGCTGTTTTAGGCTGTGGGAGGGATTCGACTGTCAGCCCAAGGAAAGCGCGCTTTGACGATTACGATCTACGGCATCACCACTTGCGACACGGTCAAGAAGGCGCGCGTCTGGCTGGAGAGCCATGATGTGCCCTATCGGTTTCACGATTTCCGCGCGGAGGGGCTGGACGCCAAGCGGCTGGATGGCTGGGTCGGCAAGGTCGGCTGGGAAAAGTTGCTCAACAAGGCGAGCACGACGTTTCGCGAACTGGCGGACAAGGACAAGCAGGGCCTCGACGAAAAGAAGGCCAAGGCGTTGATGCTGGTCAAGCCGACGATGGTCAAGCGGCCGGTGCTCGAAGTCGGCGATCGGGTTCTGGTCGGCTTCAAGCCGGAGGCTTATGAGCAGGCGGTAGGGAAGTAGGCGGAAAGCGTCGTGACGTCCGATCTCCTCCCCGTAGGGGAGATGTCCGGCAGGACAGAGGGGGGCGCTGTCCCGCCTGCTTGCCAAAGTTCCGAGCGCCTCAACCCGCGCGCAAATACCCCGCCAGCGCCACCGCATTGTTGTGCGCCTCATCATGGGCTCCGTAGAGTAGCGTCACCTTGCCGTGGTGGAGAAAGCCGCGCAGTTGCGCCACCGCCTCGCCATTCCCGTCCAACTCCGCGCAGTACCGCTTCTGAAACTCCGTCCAGCGCGCAGCCTCGTGCCCGAACCATTTTCGCAACTCGTCGCTCGGAGCGATCTCTTTTAGCCACAGTGCCAGTGCGGCCTCTTCCTTGCTGACGCCGCGCGGCCAGATACGATCCACCAGCACCCGCTGCCCGTCATCGGGTGCGGGCGGCTCGTAAATCCGCTTGACCATCAGGTCGAAAGCCATTCGACCTCCCTTTGCCGAAACCCTCAGGCCCACTCGCCCTTGCGCATCACCGGCACGCGGCTGCCGTCCTTGTTCACGCCGTCAATGTCGATCTTGTCCGAGCCGATCATCCAGTCGATGTGGATGAAACTTTTGTTGCCGCCGCGCGCGGCGATCTCGTCCTGGCTGAGCGAGGCGCCGTCGACGAAGCATTTCGAATAGCACTGGCCGAGCGCGATATGGCAGGCGGCATTTTCGTCGAACAGCGTGTTGAAGAACAATAGGCCGCTGGCCGAGATCGGCGAGGAATGCGGCACCAGCGCCACTTCGCCAAGACGGCGCGCGCCCTCGTCGGTGTCGAGCACCTTCTTCAGCACATCCTCGCCCTTCGACGCCTTGGCGTCGACGATCCTGCCTTCCTCGAACCGTACCGAAATCTCGTCGATCAGCGTGCCCTGGTAGGACAGCGGCTTGGTCGAGGAGACATGACCCTCGACGCGCCTGGAGTGCGGCGTGGTGAAGACCTCCTCGGTCGGGATGTTGGGATTGCAGGTGATGCCGTTCTTGGCGGTCGAGGCGCCGCCCATCCATTCATGGCCGTCGGCCAGCCCGACCGTCAGGTCGGTGCCCGGTCCGGTGAAGTGCAGTGCGTGGAAATTGTGGCCGTTCAGCCATTCGGTGCGGCCGCGCAGCGCGGCATTGTGCGCGGTCCAGTTGCCGATCGGGTCTTCCACGTCGACCCGCGAGGCGGCGAAAATGGCATCGGCGAGCTTGGCCACCGCGACATCGTCGGCGTCGTCCGGGAAGACCTGCTTGGCCCAGGCCAGATCGGGATAGGCGACAATGTTCCAATTGATGTCGAAGCCGGTGATCTTTTCCAGCGCCGGCTGGTAGGCCATCGAGTTCGCCTTGTTGGCGCGCGCCACTTTCGCGGGATCCTGCGCCGACAACAGTGACGGGTCCTCGCCGCGCACGGCAAGCCGCGCCGCATTGTTGGAAAAGGCCTTCGCCATGCCTTCATAGAGCCAGCCGGCGGCGCGGTCGAAGCTGGCGTCGACGCCGAAGCGGTAGCGCGCCAGCGTCATCTCGTCATCGTTGAAGATCGGCGTCACCAGCCCGGCGCCGGCCTTGTAGGCGTGCTCGACGATGCGCCTGGTCAGCGGCAGGGCGGCGATCGACGAGGTCAGCACCAGATCCTGTCCGGGCTGCAATTGCAGTCCAACCTTGATGGCGACCTCCGCCAGCCTGTCGAGCTTCACCGGGTCGATCGTTGCGGAGACGCCGCGTGAATGTGTGGTCATGATCCTGCCTGCCATGATGTGGGGGTCTGACCCATACATAGACCGCTGCCGCGATCCTTTCCACCAGCTTTGCGGTGGGCCAGGCCTAGGCCGCGCTTTCGAGCGATCCGAACTGCGCCATCGTCGCCGCGATCTCTTCCTTGATCCAGGCCTTGAAGTCCCGGACCTTGCGACTTTCGGCCTTGGTAGACGCGGTCACCAGCCAGTAGCCGAGCCCGCTTTGCGCGCGGATGCCGAACGGTGCCACCAGCCGCCCGTCGGCCAGCGCATCTGCTGTCAGCAATTGCCAGCCCAGCATCACGCCATGGCCGGCAATCGCCGACTCCAGGCACAGCATCGGATCGGTGAAGCGCGCGCCTTTCTGGAAGGTGACGGGCGCAATACCGGCGGCCGCGAACCAGCTCTCCCAGTTGATCATCGCCCGCTCGTCGGTGATGGCGCAGGTCTGGGCAAGGTCCTCGACCGTTTTCAGTTTTCCGGCGATGTCAGGCGCGCAGACCGGGAAGATTTCCTGTGCCAGGAGCAGTTCCGCTTGCCCGCCTGGCCATTTGCCGTCGCCAAGGCGGATGGCGATATCGATGTCGGAACGATCGAGATTGGCCAGCCGCACCGACGCGTCGATGCGCAGCAGCACATTGGGGTGCCGGTCGAAGTGACGCGATAGCCTGGGCAACAGCCATTTCGAAGCGAAGGCCGGTGCCGCCGAGACAACCAATGTGCATTGGGTCGCTTCGTCGGCCAGCGCCACGGCCTGGGCAAGCTCGCGAAATCCGGCCCCAAGACGGGTCGCGAAGACAGAGCCGAATTCGGTCAGCACCAGACCGCTCGCCGTGCGCTCGAACAGTGCCTGGCCGAGCTGCTTTTCAGTGCGGCTTATCTGCTGGCTGACGGCACTGACGGAAACGTCGAGCTCGGCCGCCGCCGCCGCAAGCGAGCCGAGACGGGCAACGGTTTCGACGGCGCGAAGGCCGTTGAGATGGACGCGGTTGAGCATGGCCATTTGAGATTTTCTAAACCGATCCGGCTGAAATCTCAATTGAAAGACGCAAGGGAACGGCAGACTTTATCGACGTGAGCCAAGCTCAAGGAGCCGTAAATGTTAAGGCTGTTGTCATCGCTGAAGGTTCTGTTTGCCATCGACGCGCCGTTCGGGCCGCGCGCGCAGGGCGATACGCAGACATGGCTGACCGATCCGCTGTCGCATCCCGTGCTGAACACCATGTCGGAACGTGAGCTTGGCGACGTGCCGTTCAGGCTGACGGCGCGGCGAACGGTGTACGAGACGGCTTCATTGCATGCCGGTTTCGGCGGGCGCTGCTGAGCCGAGCAGGCGCCTTCGGTTCCAGTATAAGTCGAACCTGTCGCGGGTCTCTGCGCTCCGCTGGCCCAACAGATAGCGGATTGTTTCAGCGACCCCCGCATTTATTGTGCGCTGCAATGAGATCCGCCACCTCAACAGCGCTGCGCTTCACCGTCGCCGGCATGATTGCGATGGCGGTGGCCATGGGCATCGGCCGCTTCGTCTACACGCCGATCCTGCCCGGCATGATGGAAGAACTGCATCTGTCGCCGGCCAATGCCGGATGGATCGCGTCGGCCAATTATCTCGGCTACCTCGTCGGCGCGTTTGCGGCGGCGGGCGGCTGGGCGCAGGGCCGCGAGCGTCTGCTGATGCTCACTGGACTTGGCGCCAGCACCATCCTTGCGGCGTTGATGGGGTTGACCGACGCCATGGTCGCCTTTCTCGTCATCCGCTTTCTGGCCGGCCTGGCCAGCGCTTTCGTCATGGTGTTCATGGCCAGCATCGTTTTCAGCCATATCAATGCCGCTGGTCGTGGCGACCTGCAGGCATGGCATTTCGGCGGTGTTGGTCTCGGTATCGCGATCTCCGCGGCGATGATGGCGGTGCTGGTGACCGAGCACGCCGGCTGGGCCGCGGGCTGGTTGTGGTCGGCGGCGATTTCGGCTTGTGGTTTCGCGGCTGTGGCGCTTCTGGCGAACGAAGGCCCGCTCGCCAATGGTCAAGCCGTCCGTGAGCCGGCCCTGCCGAAAGACCGGTCGCTGATGAAGATCATCATCGCCTACGGCCTGTTCGGCTTTGGCTATGTGGTGACGGCGACGTTCCTGGTCGCCATCGTTCGCCAGGGCGGCGGCAGCCGCGTTTTCGAGGCCATGGTCTGGTTGGTCGCTGGTCTTGCCGGTTTTCCCTCGACCTGGCTCTGGCAGAAGATCGCTGGGCGGATCGGGCTCCATGCCGCCTATGCGCTGGCATGTTTCATAGAGGTGATCGGCGTCACCGCCAGCGTGGCCCTTGGCGGATATCCGGGACCACTGCTTGGCGGTCTGCTGCTTGGCGGCACCTTCATCGCCATCACCGCGCTTGGCCTGCAGGCCGCCCGCCAGCAGGCGCCACAGGCGCCCCGGCGCATCTTTGCCTCGATGACGGCGTCGTTCGGCCTTGGCCAGATCATCGGCCCGATCGCCGCCGGCCTTCTGGCGCAGATGTCGGGCGATTTCTTCCTCGCTTCGATCGTCGCCGCGGCCATGCTGGTGGTCTCCGGCGTCATCACATGGTCGGCCGCGCCAAAATCGCCATGATTTGTGGTCTTGCTCTGCGCCGGGTGTCGGGCAGGCATTTTCTTTCCCCCTAATGTGTGACTTTATGCCCGCCGAAGTCAGCTGATTTGCCCATCGAGCAAGGAATTCGCCACAGTGTTCGTATCCTTCTTTCCGCAGCCGAAGCTCTTTTTCTCTTCGGCCGCCATCTGGAGCCTTGCGGCAATCCTGTTCTGGTTTTTCGGTGGCGAGCAACTGGGCGCCTTTTTCGGCCTGCCGGCCGCCGCCGCCGACGCGCCGCCGATCATCGGCATCGCCGTGCTGGTGTCGAAGCCGTTTCTCTGGTTCTACATCTACTTCGTGGCCTGCGTGGCCATCTTCTACGCATTCTGGAGTTGGTATTCGCCGCACCCGTGGCAGCGCTGGTCGATCCTGATGACGGCGGTGATCCTGTTCTTCATCTATTTCAATGTGCAGGTCAGCGTCGCCGTAAACGCCTGGTACGGGCCTTTCTTCGACTACGTGCAAGGCCTGATGTCAGGCACCGGAAAATCGACCAACGGCGAATTTTATACCGGGCTGGCCGACTTTTCCTGGCTGGCGCTGGTCGGCATGAATGTGCAGGTGGTCAATGCCTTCATCGTCAGCCACTGGATATTCCGCTGGCGCACGGCGATGAACAACTACTTCATCGAAAACTGGTCCAGGCTGCGCCATATCGAGGGCGCCTCGCAGCGTATCCAGGAAGACACGATGCGGTTCTCGCAGATCATGGAAGATCTCGGCTCCAGCTTCGTCCAGTCGATCATGACCCTGATCGCCTTCCTGCCGGTGATGATCCAACTGCAGGCTCATATCAGCGAGTTGCCGATCATCGGCGCGATCCCGCAGCCTTTGGTGGTCGCGGCACTTGCCTGGTGTCTGTTCGGAACGATCTCGGTGATGATTGCCGGCCTGAAACTTCCGGGGTTGCAGTTCCGCAACCAGCGCGTCGAAGCCGCCTACCGCAAGGAGCTGGTTTACGGTGAGGATCATGCGGACCGTGCACAGCCCGCCACCACCGCCGAGTTGTTCGCCAATGTCCGCCACAATTATTTCAGGCTCTATTTCCACTACATCTATTTCAACGTCGTCCGGTACACCTACCTGCAAGCCGACAACATCTTCTCGCTGCTGATCCTGGGTCCGTCGCTGGTCGCGCACAAGATAACGTTCGGCGCGCTGAACCAGATCTCGAATGCCTTCGGCAAGGTGACGGGTTCGCTGCAGTTCCTGCTGACCTCGTGGTCGACCATTGTCGAACTGCAATCGGTCCACAAGCGCCTGCGCGCCTTCGAGGCGACGCTGCTGGGCGAGCCGCTGCCCGATATCGACCAGCGCTATCTGGCAAGGCAGGGCGCCGAAGATCCGGCATAGTAAGGGTTTGATGCGAAGCGCGTTGGCGGCTCAGCCGCCAACCGAGGCCTGTTTCTGAGCCTGTCGCGAAACATAATCGCGAAAACTGATGCATTCGACATCGGATTTGACGCAGACCTCGCCGGCGAAGCGCTCCAGCGCGTTCCAATAGGCGCCTTCATTCATCAGCGTGAAGTGGAAGCCGAGTTCCAGCGGGATGCGCTTGCCCTGATACTGCGCGTCGAAGGCGGCGCGGAAAGCCTGATAGGCCCGGTCGGCGAATTCGCCGGCCTTGCTCGGCCGCTCGAAGCCGCCGGAATGCCTGACATAGAGATTGTAGTCCATGGCGATCACCGGCCGCGATTTCGGCCCTTCCGGGATCTGCGGCAGTGAAAAGCGGGTGATGCCGCCGGCGGTCGGCGGCTGGGCGGGGCCTTGCGAGACGCTGCTGGCGTCGAACTGGTAGCCGGCGGCCGGCAGCGCTTCATAGAGCGACTTGCTTGCCGACAGATAGGGCGCGCGAAAACCGATCACGGCATGCCGGGTGAAATCGCGCCAGCCATCGGGTTCGGGCGCAATGCCGTTGATCGCATAGGCATTCTCGAGAATGTGCTCGAACGAGGCGAATTCGGTCAGCCAGTCGGCCTTGCTCCAGTCCTTGCCGTCGAAATGGCCGCAGGCGTGGCTGGCGATGTCGTGGCCTTCATGCGCGGCAAGGCCGATCTGCTCTAGCCGTTCGGCCACTTCCTGCTTGGAAGCGGCAAAGCCGATGTTGGATTTGCCCGCCGTTTTGCCGGGCGCGGTGTATTCCTTGCGCGTCTCCGGCGACAGCAGGAAGACGCAGGAGAGAAAATAGGTGAAATGCGCGCCGGTGCGCTGCGCCAGCGCCCGGCTGCGCTTCCACTGCGAAATGTCGCGGGCGCTGTCGAACGAGATGATCACCACCTGCTTCGGCTTTGCCTGGATTGGCGGCGCGGGCGGATCGGCCACGGCCGCGCCGGCAGAGGCGAGGGAGGCAAGCGCGAACGCGGCAACGCGGGACAAACTAGGCATCGGCAAACTTACAGGCTCCGGGCGGTCACAAAGCCGGCTATTCCCGAAATGTGGCGTGGGTGCGATTGGGTTTTTTGCCGGTCTGCCCCGGAGGCAAACATCGGCTTGCCCCGGGGGCAAACATCGGCTTGCCCCGGACAAACATCTGTTTGACCCGGGGGGAATGGGCGATTTTCCGGCCGAACCCCTTCCATGCCGACAAAATTTCGCTAAAACGCGGGCTCATGAACCGCCCCGGCCCGGGGCAAAAGTGGTTTTGATTGATGTCCGACGACAGTTTTATCCGTGAAGTCAATGACGAGATGCGTCGCGAGCAGGCGCAGAAGCTGTGGGACCGTTTCGGCCCGGCCTTGCTCGGCATCGCGATCCTCGTGGTGCTCGGCACCGCTGCCTTCGTCGGCTATCGCTATTGGGACGAGACGCGCGCCAACCGCTCCGGCGATGCCTTCTCGCAGGCGCTGAAGCTTGCCAATGACGGCAAGAATGACGAAGCGCTGGCCGCGCTCGACCAGCTCGAGAAGGACGGCTACGGCGCCTACCCGCTGCTTGCCCGCATGCGCGCCGCCACCGTCAAGGCGAGCAAGGGCGACACCAATGCCGCCGTCAAGGATTTCGACGATGTCGCCGCCGACACCGCCATCCCCCAGGGCATTCGCGACATGGCGCGGCTCAGGGCAGCCCTGCTGCTCGTCGATCACGGTTCCTTCGCCGACGTCTCCAGCCGCGTCGAGGCGTTGACATCGGACACAAACACGTTGCGCCACACGGCGCGCGAGGCGCTCGGCCTTGCCGCCTGGAAGGAAGGCAAGACGCAGGACGCGCTGAAGCTGTTCGACCAGATCGCCGCCGATGACGGTGCCCCGCGCAACACCCGCGAGCGGGCAACGCTGATGTCCGAGCTGATCCGCGGCTCGGGCAATGCCTCGTAAATGCATGTCGCCCAAAAGTGTGCAGCGGTTTTGGGACAACGACATGCATGATTGTAGGACCGTATGACCTTCAAAGTCGCCATTATCGGCAGACCTAACGTCGGCAAATCGACCCTTTTCAATCGGCTGGTGGGAAGGAAGCTGGCGCTTGTCGACGACACGCCGGGCGTCACCCGCGACCGTCGCGTCCATGCCGCCAAGCTTTACGACCTGCATTTCGACGTCATCGACACAGCCGGTTTCGAGGACGCGGGTGCCTCGACCTTGCCCGGCCGCATGCGGGCGCAGACCGAGATCGCCATCCGCGAAGCCGACCTGATCTTCTTTACCATCGACGCCAAGTCCGGTCTGCTGCCGGACGACAGGACCTTCGCCGAAATCGTGCGCAGGTCCGGCAAGCCGGTCGTGCTGGTCGCCAACAAGGCCGAGGCCAAGGGCGCGCAGGGCGGCATGCTGGAAGCCTGGGAACTGGGCCTTGGCGAGCCGATCCCGGTTTCCGCCGAACATGGCCAGGGCATGCCCGATCTGCGCGATGCGGTGATCGCAGCCCTTGGCGAGGCGCGCGCCTTCGGTGAGGACGAAGACGGCGAAGACGACGAGATCGCCACCACCGAGGTGCTGATCGGCGAGGACATTGCCGATCCTGATGCCGAGGACGTGCATTCGTATGATGACACCAAGCCGATGCGCATCGCTGTCGTCGGCCGCCCGAACGCCGGCAAGTCGACGCTGATCAACGCGCTGATCGGCGAGGAGCGGCTGCTGACCGGGCCGGAAGCCGGCATCACCCGCGATTCGATCTCGGTCGACTGGGATTGGCATGGCCGTCGGCTGAAACTGTTCGACACGGCCGGCATGCGCCGCAAGGCCAGGATTCACGAAAAGCTCGAAGTGATGTCGGTGCAGGACGGCTTGCGCGCCATCCGTTTCGCCGAGATCGTCATTATCGTGCTCGACGCCACCATTCCTTTCGAGAAGCAGGACCTGCAGATCGCCGATTTGATCATCCGCGAGGGCAGGGCGCCGGTGATCGCCTTCAACAAATGGGACCTGATCGATCATCCGCAGGAGCTTCTGGCGGAACTGCGCGAGAAGACCGAGCGGCTGCTGCCGCAGGTGCGCGGCATCCAGGCCGTGCCGGTCTCGGCCGAGACCGGGCGCGGCCTCGACAAGTTGATGGATGCGGTGCTCAAGACGCACAAGGTGTGGAACAGCCGCGTCTCGACCGGCAAGCTCAACCGCTGGCTGGAAGCCATCCTCGCGCATCATCCGCCGCCCGCCGTCGCTGGGCGCCGGCTGAAGGTCAAATACGTCACGCAGGCCAAGACCCGACCGCCGGGTTTCGTGGTCCAGTGCTCGCGTCCGGATGCGATGCCGCAATCCTATGTGCGCTATCTCTCCAACAGCCTGCGCGAAGCCTTCGACATGCCGGGCGTGCCGATCCGCATCGCGCTACGCACCTCGGACAATCCGTTTGCCGGCCGGTCTAAGAAGCGCGGCTAAGCGTTAGCGCTCGTCTGATCAGGCGACCGCACGCAAGCCGGCAGTCCGGGCATTGCCCGGCAAGGCCTGTCGCGCCGCTTCCAGCAATATGTCTCCCAGGCGAGACGCCACCGGCTCGGGTTCGGCATCCCGGCGATGCAGAAAGAGCGCCATCTTGGGCAGCGCCGGCAAAACGGCGATCTCCGGCGTCATCGCGCTGACGCTGGCCGGCAGACCGATATCGGTGCGGATCGTCAGCCCAAGTCCCGCAGCCACGGCCGCCCAGATGCCGCCAAGGCTCGGGCTGGAGAAGGCTATGCGCCAGGACAGGCCGGCGCGGTCGAGTGTTTCCGTCGCCACCGTCCGCAAAAGGCATGGCGCTTCGAGCGCCACCAGCGGCAGCGGTTCGCCGTCGCGCAGGCTGGTCTCGATCCGCTTTGCCGGGCCGATCCAGCGCATGGGAACATCCGCGACATGCTCGCTGTAGGGCAGCGTCTGGCCGCTGTGCCAGGCGAGCGCGATGTCGAGGCTGCCTGACATCACCCTTTCGGCAAGGTCGTGGCTGCGCGCGATCCTGGCCTCGATCTTGACCTTGGGGTGGGCGCGGGCGAAACGGCCGAGCACGTCGGGCAGCACCGCCTCGCCAAAATCCTCCTGCAGGCCAAGCCGCACCCAGCCTTCCAGTTCGACATCATGGATCGCCGCCGCGGCCTCGTCGTTCAGTTCGAGCAATCGCCGCGCATAGCCGAGCATGGTCTCGCCGGCCTCCGTCAAGGCCAGCCCGCGCCCCGATTTGCGGAAGATCGGCGTCGCTGCCTGGTCTTCCAGCTTCTTCAATTGCGCGCTGACCGCCGAGGTCGAGCGGCCCAACCGGTCGGCGGCCTTGGCAAAGCTGCCGAGCTCCATACCGGTGACGAAACTGCGCAGAACATCGAGGTCGAAGTTTACGCGTTGCATCAGAATGTCCTGTTTTTCAGGAGTGATAGTCAAAAACTTCCTGATTTTAAGGATGAAGTTATGGCGCTAGGGAGATGCCGTCAAGGTCCAGGCGACTGGACCACAACGGGAATGAAACGATGTCCGCCATTGTCGACTGCACCGACCCACAGCCAACACAAATCCTGAAGGACAGGGCTGGCGGTCCTGCCGAGAGGGTATTCAGTCCCGGCCACCGCTGGAAGGTCCTTGGCATCGGTGTTGCCGCCAACGCCAGTTTCTCGGCCACCTTCTCCGGCATACCGGCTACGGCGGTGGTGCTTCGCCAGGGCTATCATCTGAGCAATGCCGAGCTTGGCGTCGCGCTCGGCGTCCTCGGCCTGGGCGTTGCGCTCAGCGAATTGCCCTGGGGCCTGCTTACCGATCGCTGGGGCGATCGCCGCGTGCTGCTGATCGGGCTTGGTGCGACGGCCGCCTGGCTTCTTGCCATGGCCATGCTCGTCGTGCCGACAAGGTCGGGCATTCCCGATGTCGCGCTCCTGTCGGCAAGCCTGCTCGTCACCGGTCTGCTTGGCGGCAGCGTCAACGGCTCGAGCGGCCGCGCCATCATGGGCTGGTTTCGGGAAAACGAGCGCGGCTTTGCCATGAGCATAAGGCAAACGGCGGTGCCGCTCGGCGGCGGCCTCGGCGCGCTGGTCCTACCTTCGCTCGCCTTGGCTTTCGGCTTTTCCGCGGTGTTCGGGCTGCTGGCGGGCGCCTCCGCACTCTCCGCGCTGTTCGCCTGGCGTTGGCTGCACGAACCGCCGACGGCGGGCCACGTCGCTGCGTCCGCCGTGGCCGGACCGGCGCCGCTGCGCAACATCGAGGTCTGGCGCATCGCGACCGCCATCGGCCTGCTCTGCTTCCCGCAGGTGGCGGTGCTCACCTTCGCGTCGGTGTTCCTGCACGACTTCGCCGGGCTGGGGACGGCAGCGATCAGCACGAGCCTCGCCGCGGTGCAGACCGGCGCCATGGTGATGCGCGTCTGGAGCGGCCGCTTCACCGACCGCCATGGCAATCGCCGCCAGTTTCTGCGCTGGTGCAGTGCGCTCAGCGGGTCGGCCTTTGTGGTGCTTTGGCTGCTGGTCCTGGCCAGTCCCGCAATGCCGGGCGACCAGTCCTTCCCGATCGCTGTGCTTCCCCTGGTGCTGATTGTCGCGGGCATCTCGGTGTCCGCCTGGCACGGCGTCGCCTATACCGAGCTTGCCACGCTTGCCGGCGCCGGCCATGTCGGAACCGCGCTCAGCCTGGCCAACACCTTTGTCTTCGTCGGCTTCTTCCTTGTGCCGGTGGCCATTCCCGGGCTGCTGCATCTCTGGTCCTGGCCCGCCGTATGGCTGTCGGCCGCCATCTGCGCGCTGATCGCCTGGCCGATCTTCCTGCGGCCGGCCTGAACGCCCGGCCGCAAAACCGCCCGACTTCCAAACCACGACCTTGAGCCGACTGAGAAAACCCGATCGATCCCGTTAACGTCCCATCAAGGTTAATGCATCATTTTGCTCTCCAGTGGGGTCAGTAGCGTTCCTGGAGAGAGTTCCGTGCATCGACGCGTGTTGAAGCGGCTTGCTGCCGCCGCCGGTGAGAAGAAACGCAGTTTTGTGTCTCCTTTCATCATCGGCCTCGGCATCTGGATCGGCTTCCCGACCGTTGCCGCCTACCAGGACATGACCAGCCTTGTGTCCGGCCTCGAATCGCCGACCGCGCGCTGGAATTCCTATGTCGAGAGATCCGTCGCCGGTTCGACCCATGCCGCCGAGATGCCCTTCGTCGATTCCGACGTCACCGGCTCGATCTCCGGATCGGGTATTCACCTGGCCGGCGTCGGCAACGTCTCGTTTCGCGGCAAGGGTGGCAAGGTCAGCGGCTCACCCGACGAGGATCGCGTGGTGCGCGCCGACAAGAAGGGTCGCATCGTCCAGGTGTCTCCCGTCGCGCCGCCAAAGAACTTCAACGCCGGTTCGATCTTCCAGCGCACCTCCTCCCTGATGCGGCCGAGCATGGACGGCGACCTCAAGATGGCTTTCGCCAAGCCGCAGATCAAAGGCAAGGAAATCCAGATCGCCGCGGAATTCCATGCGCGTGAGGAAAAGAAGCCGGATCCCGGCGTGCCGGCCATGCTTGCCGCTTTGGTCAACAACGATCATCCCGATGTGCTGGCGACGGCCTATGCGCAATCCGAGCCGGACTACGCCAAGGCCTCGCCCTTCGAGGCTCTGCTGCAGGACGAGCAGCCCAACAGCGGCCGCTTCATTCCACCGATGGCCAAGGGTGACCATTGGTGGATCCAGAACCCGCTGCCGGCCAGCGTCTTCTCCAAGCCCGAGCAAAAGTGCCTGGCCAATGGCATCTATTTCGAGGCGCGGAGCGAATCCGTGCGCGGCCAGGCGGCCGTTGCCCAGGTCATCCTCAACCGCGTCCGCAACCCCGCCTATCCCAATTCGATCTGCGGTGTCGTCTACCAGAACGACAGCTGGTTCAACCGTTGCCAATTCTCCTTCGCTTGCGACGGCAGGAAGAAACGCATCGACAGCCCGGCGGCCTACAAGACCGCGCAGGACATTGCCATGGCCGTCACGGCCGGCAAGATCTTCATCCCCGAGGTCGGATCGTCGACCCACTACTACGCCCAATATGTCCATCCGGGCTGGGCGCGCACGATGCAGAAGATGACCAAGATCGGCCTGCATATCTTCTACCGCACCTATGGTGGCGGCTGGAGCTGAGGGCTCGCCCGCCGATGGTCTTTTCCACCAGCCACGGGCTCGATCGGGGAGCCATTGCCGGGGGGATTCGCGCAGCGCATCCCCATCATGGCGGCGGGCACGATGTCGCACCTCTCTAATTACTTGATTTTATTGCCTAAAATACATGGCAATGATCTTCCGCCCGTGGCTTGACGGGCGCAAACCCTCTAACTATGTTGCCGGCGACTTTAGAAGCGGACGGACGGTGACGGTCTGACCGGGCAGGGGGGTTGCGATGGCCGACAAGAATGGGCCAGACGGAACCGGAGAAACCGGCCGCGGCAAGCAGCATGAATCCGGCATCCGTGACGACGATCTTGAGCGACGTCGGCGTGAACTTGAAGCATCGCTTGCGACAAGGCTGCCGAACCGGCTCGAGGGGAAAGACGACGCGAAAGCGGGCAGTGCGGCCGGTTATGGCCAGGCGGTCAAACTCTCCAGTGAATTTATCGCTGGCGTGGTGGTGGGCGCCGGCATCGGCTGGATCATCGACCGTATGGCGGGGACATCGCCGTGGGGTCTGATCGTTTTCCTGCTGCTTGGTTTTGGCGCCGGCGTGCTCAATGTCATGCGTTCGGCAGGCGTTGTGGCAGAATTCGGACAGGGCGATAAATCGCGCTCTGGCCGGGATGACAGGAAATGACCGCCTTTCAGGCGGCATTTGGAAATAGCCGCCCTTACGCGGCAATGGTAATTTGGCCGTACGCGGCATTGACGGGGTTAGAACGTGGCAGCTGACAAGGTCGATCCGATCCACCAGTTCCATATCATCAAGCTGGTTCCGATTAACATCGGCGGCTACGACCTGTCCTTCACGAATTCGGCACTGTTCATGGTCGCGACCGTTGTTGTCGCCGCCGCGTTCCTGTTCCTGACGACGTCGAGCCGCAGCCTGGTTCCCGGCCGGCTGCAGTCGATCTCCGAAATGGCCTATGAATTCGTCGGCAACATGTTGCGCGATGCAGCCGGCACGCAGGGCATGAAGTTCTTCCCCTTCGTGTTCTCGCTGTTCATGTTCGTGCTTGTCGCCAACCTGCTCGGCCTGTTCCCCTATTTCTTTACTGTCACCAGCCACATCATCGTCACCTTCGGCCTCGCCGCCCTGGTGATCGGAACCGTGGTGGTCTACGGCTTCATGAAGCATGGTCTTGGTTTCCTGAAACTGTTCGTGCCGCATGGTGTGCCGGTGTTCCTGCTGCCGCTGGTGGTGCTGATCGAAGTCATCTCCTTCGTCTCGCGCCCGGTCAGCCTCTCGGTTCGTCTGTTCGCCAACATGCTCGCCGGCCACATCACGCTGAAGGTGTTTTCTGGCTTCGTCGTCAGCCTCTCGGCGCTGGGCGCGGTCGGCGTCGCGGGCTCGGTCCTGCCGCTGGCCATGGCGGTGGCGCTGACGGCGCTTGAATTGCTGGTCGCCTTCCTGCAGGCCTACGTCTTCGCGGTGTTGACCTGCATGTATCTCAACGACGCCCTGCATCCCGGGCACTAGGTCTAAGAGTTTTCGGCCCAAGGTTTCCAACATTGGCGCCGGATGGAATACCAACGGAATTTCAGATCCAAAGGAGTTGAACAAATGGACGCAGAAGCAGCAAAGTACATCGGCGCCGGCATCGCTTGCCTGGGCATGGGTGGCGCGGGCATTGGCCTGGGCAACATCTTCGGCAGCTACCTCTCGGGCGCGCTGCGCAACCCGTCGGCTGCTGATGGCCAGTTCGGCCGCCTGATCTTCGGCTTCGCCGTGACCGAAGCTCTGGGCATCTTCTCGCTTCTCATCGCGCTGCTGGCCCTGTTCGGCTGAGCCAGGCTTTGGGAAGATTGGACAGGCCGGCCGCGCGAGCGGCGGGCCTGATATCTGGGGATAGTCCATGTTCGTGACATCTGCCTTCGCGCAAGAGTCCGCGCCAGCAGCCGATACCAGCCATGCCGCGACCGGAGGCGACACGCACTCCGCCACCGGCGTGCCTGAGGCGCATGGCGCATTTCCGCCGTTCGATCCTGCGACCTTCCCGTCGCAGCTTCTGTGGCTGGCGATCACTTTCGGGCTGTTCTACCTCTTCCTGAAGCGGGTCGTGGTGCCGCGCGTCGGTGGCATCATCGATGTTCGCAACGATCGCATCAGCCAGGATCTCGATCAGGCGTCGAAGTTGAAGGGCGAGGCCGACGCCGCCGTTGCTGCTTACGAGCAGGAACTGGCCGAAGCCAAGAAGAACGCCAACTCGATCGGCCAGCAGGCCGCCGAAGCGGCCAAGGCGGAAGCCGAGACCGCACGCAAGAAGATCGAATCCGCTCTCGACGAGAAGCTTGGCGAGGCCGAGGCGCGCATTTCTTCCATCAAGGCCAACGCCATGAAGGAAGTCGGCAGCATTGCCGAGGACACCGCTTCGGCGATCGTCGAGGCCCTGGTCGGCGGCAAGGCCAGCAAGGCCGAGATCGCGGCCGCGGTCAAATCCGTGGCCCGGTGAGGAGCGCATCATGGACGCTACATCTCTCGCAACGCTCTGGGCCACGATTGCCCTGATCATCTTCCTGGGCGTCGCCATCTACATCAAGGTGCCCGGCCTGATCGCCAAGGCGCTCGACGCCCGCGCCGCCAGGATCAGCAGCGAGCTCGACGAGGCACGCAAGCTGCGTGACGAGGCCCAGCAGTTGCTTGGCCAGTACAAGAAGAAGCGCAAGGAAGCCGAGCAGGAGGCTGCCGACATCGTCGCGGCCGCCAAGCGCGAAGCCGAAATGCTCGCCACCGAAGCGCACAAGAAGACCGAGGACTACGTCGCCAGGCGCACCGCGCTTGCCGAGCAGAAGATCGGTCAGGCCGAGCGTGATGCGGTCGCCGAGGTGCGCGCCAGCGCCGTCGACATCGCCGTCGAAGCCGCCCGCGCGCTGCTCGCCGCCAAGGTCGACGTCAAGGCTGGAGCCGACCTGTTCAAGGCTTCGCTCGCTGATGTGAAGGCCAAGCTGAACTGAGCCCGCAACATTTGGAAATCAAAAAGCCGCCCGGGCAACCTGGCGGCTTTTTTGTTGGCGGTGCGCTGAAGCTGCCAACTTCCCCCCGTTGGGGGTTGAGGAGCGGACCGCGCAGCGGACGGAAAGCCAACTGCTTGGCTTTCCGAGCGACGAACGCCCGGCAGGGCAGAGGGGGCGTGAAGGAATGCCGGCCTTGGTTGCCTCTGGCTGGGCATGTTCAGAAAGTCGAGGCATCGATCGATACGCCGGCGGGACAGCGCCCCCCCCCTCTGGCGTGCCGGACATCTCCCTCACTGGGATCCCACAAGGGGGAGAGCAGCTGTCATTGCTCGCCAATCTCAATCCAGGCCGTCGAAGCTCTCTTCCTCAGCCACTTCCGCACCGCCCAGCCTGAATGGCGCGAACGACACGCGGTGCAGTCTTGCGACCGGGCCATGCGTCTCGATCGCCGTGCGGTGGCGTGCGGTAGCGTAGCCCATATGGACTTCGAAGCCGTAGCGGTCGTGGTGGCTGCCGCAGCCGCACATCATGCGGTCGCGCATCACCTTGGCGACGATGGAGGCGGCGGCGATGGACTGCGAGCGCTGGTCGCCCTTGATCAGCGCGCGGCCGTCGCATGGCAACCCTGGCGGCACGTCGCGGCCGTCGGCAAGCGCGAGCTTTGGCCGAACCGACAGCCCGACCAGAGCGCGGCGCATTGCCTCGAGGCTCGCCTTCAGGATGTTGCTGCCGTCGATGCCTTCGGCGCTGATCGAGGCCATCGAAACCGCCTGCGCCGAGCCGAGAATGCGCAGGAACAACGCTTCGCGCTGCAAGTGGCTGAGCCGTTTGGAATCATCTAGGCCTTCGGGGATGTTGGCGGGGTCGAGCACGACCGCCGCGGCGACCACAGGTCCGGCCAGCGGTCCGCGGCCGGCCTCGTCCATCCCGGCCACCGGCCACAGGCCGTCAGCCATCGCCTTCGTCTCGAAGGAGAAATCGGGTTTCTCGACGATTTCGAAGAGAAGCGGAGAATCGGAACGCGCGCGAGCCATGTTGCGGCGAGGTTCGCATCGGCTCCGATTCTCCGCAAGTCCCTCCGGGTCGGGTGGGGCGCCGGACCGGGAGGGCACCGTCTGCAGGCCGGGGCGGGCCGGACGGGATTTTGTGCGCCGTGGCAGGTCAAACCGCCGCGGCGAATTGCAATTTCAGAGCAGCATCAGCTGCTCCTGGTCTTTTCCGGCAGCGACGAACTGGTCGGTGCGCAGCGTGCGCCGTTCGGCATTGAGGCCGAGTCGTTTGGCGGTGATCTCGAAGCGCCGGCCGATCTGCCAGGCGTAGGGACCGGCGCCCCTCATGCGCTTGCCCCATTCCGAATCGTAGTCCTTGCCGTCGCGCATCGACCGGATCAGCGACATCACGTGGCGGTAGCGGTCGGGATAGTGGCGCAGCAGCCAGTCCTTGAAGATCGGACTGACCTCCAGCGGCAGGCGCAGCACGACGTAGCCCGCCTCGCGCGCACCGGCGGCGTATGCCGAATCGAGGATCCGCTCCATCTCCTGGTCGGTGAGGCCGGGGATGATCGGCGCCACCATGACCGAAGCCGGAATGCCGGCATCCGAGAGCTGCCGGATCGCCTCCAGCCGCTTGGTCGGCGTCGACGCGCGGGGCTCCATCGTCCTGGCCAGCATGCGGTCCATCGTCGTCACCGACAGCGCCACCTTGGCCAGTCCGCGTTCGGCCATGCGAGACAGGATGTCGATGTCGCGCGTCACCAGAGCCGATTTGGTGACGATGCCGACCGGATGGCCGCGCGCTTCCAGCACTTCGAGGATCTCGCGCATGATGCGGTACTGTTTTTCGATCGGCTGGTAGGGATCGGTGTTGGTGCCGATGGCGATGGTGCGCGGCTGGTAGCCGTCCTTCGACAGTTCCTTGTAGAGCAACCGCGCCGCATCCGGCTTGGCAAACAGCTTGGATTCGAAATCCAGCCCCGGCGACAGGCCCATGAATGCGTGTGTCGGTCGCGCGAAGCAATAGACGCAGCCATGTTCGCAGCCGCGGTACGGGTTGATCGACCGGTCGAAGGAAATGTCGGGCGATTCGTTGCGGGTGATGATGGTGCGCGGCTTTTCCACCTGCACCTCGGTCTTGAACGGCGGCAGCTCCTCCAGCGAACTCCAGCCATCGTCGAAGACATGCCGGCTGATCGGCTCGAAGCGGCCGGACGGATTGATGCCCGCCGATCGGCCGCGGTTGCGGTCCGGACGGATGCGCATGCCGCTCTGCTCGATCATCGCATTGGCCATTTCGGCTCGTCCTGCTCCGAAAGCTGCAATGTCGGCTCGCACGATCGGTTCCATCTTGGCCCGCTCCCAGGGACTGTCCATGTTGTGTCGAATCGCTCTGTTCATGAAATTATTCCTATTTGGCGAATGAGAACAAAGCAAGAACTTTTTATGTTGCGCTGCAAAAACTGGCGCTGTGCGCGGCTTTCCGCTATTCGGCTAAACATGCTCAGTGTTCTCATCGAAACGCGCAATGACGAGGAGGCTCTCGCCCGCACGCTCGCCTCGCTGATTGGTGGCGCGGTGGAGGGCGTGGTGCGCGAGGTCGTCGTGTGCGACGCCGGCTCCACCGACCAGACGCATCATGTCGCCGAGCATGCCGGCTGCCACTATGTGGCGAGCGGCGGCATTGCCGCCGGGATCAGGCAGGCCAAGGGTGACTGGCTGCTGCTGCTGGAGCCGGGCGCGCGGCTGGTGGAAGGCTGGATCGAAGCGGTCGTCGCCCACACGGCTAGGCAAACCATGGCGGCGCGGTTTTCGCGCGCGCGCGGCAGCCGCACGCCGTTCCTGGCCCGGGTCTTTTCGGGAAATCGTGCGCTCGCCGACGGGCTGGTGATCAGCAAGCGCCAGGCCGCATCGCTGTCAAAGAGCGCCGGCAGCGCCGAGGCGCTGGCGCGCGGCCTGGCGACAAAGAAGCTCGAGGCCGAGATCTGGGTGGCGCCGCCGAAGCAGCAGCACCGCGCGCCGAAGTGATTTTTGCATCTGCTCTGCTTATTGTGCATTGCACAAAATCTGACGTGAGATTAGCTTCCGTTCGAAGCGGGTGAATTGGGTTGGGTCATGCGAGTGGTGGGCACCGATGCGGCATCGGTGTCACCCTCATGGACGAGGACCCGATGACCCTTTCAACGTCAGATAAATCCGGTGCCGCCAGTCTCGAGGCCATTGCGCGCAATGGCAGCCTGCTGCGGCGCATCGCCGTGCGCATTCCGACCTACCTCAAGGACTTGCGCGAAAACCCCGCCTGGTTGCCTATGTTCATGCTGGCGCGCACTATGGCTGGGCGCCGGATGCATTGGCTGGGCGCAAAACGCGCCCGCCCCGCCGACAATGTCGGGGACACGATGTTTTCCGGTGTCGAGCGGGCGTCGGTTGTCGATGCACTGCGTTCCGACGGCCTGTTCTCAGGCCTGGTCCTGCCATCGGACATCCATGAAGAGATCGCGAATTTTGCGTGGCGCACACCTTGCTTCGGCAATTTCGACCGGCGTCTCGAATTCATGCCGGGCGAACATGCGCAGGCCGAGAAACGCCTGGGCCGCTCGCTGCTCAGCGGACACTATTTCGAACGCATCCTCGACTGCCCGGCCGCACTCGCCATACAGCGCGATCCGCTGCTTCTCGACATTGCCGCGCACTATCTCGGCGGCCAGGCCAAACTGATCACGACACGCGTCTGGTGGAGCTTTCCGACCGGCGAAGCCTCGGACGCTGACAAGAACCTTGCCTCGCTCGGCAAGTATCATTTCGACCTCGACGACTGGCGCATGTTGAAATTCTTCTTCTACCTCAAGCCTGTCGACGCCGACACCGGTCCGCATGTCTATGTCAGGGGCAGCCACAAGCGCCGCGCCATCAAGCATCAGCTCACGCTATTGGTCGGCCATCCCGCCCAGGAGGTGCTGGACGTCTATGGCGAGCAAAGCCCGGTGACGCTGACCGGCGAAGCCGGCCTCGGCTTCGTCGAGGACCCGTTCGGCTTCCACATGGGCACGGTGCCGGCGCGCACCCCGCGCCTCATGATGGAAGTCGGCTTCGGCGTCTCACGCCCCTCTCGCCGACGCTTCCATGGCGAGCCGGTCATCCGGTAAAGGCGGGCCGGATCTCCACCGGCGTCCAGCGCGCCTGTCGCCGGGCAATGCGGCTTTCTCTGCTCTCGGCATCATAGTCCCCGGCGACCGGTTCGCGGCTGAACTGCAACCGGTCGTCCAGGGCATTGACGATGATGATCGCCCTTGGATCCCCGTCATCGTTGGTGACCGCCGCGACGTAGACGCCACAGTCCCGGCAGATCAAATAGTCGGCTGTACGCAGGCCGAACCGGTATCTGTGCAATCGGGCTTCGTCCCCGACCGAGACGGTCAGCCTGCCGTCGGGATCGGCGACGGCGCGCGAGCCATGCTTGATGCAGAACGAACATTGGCAGGCGCGGACTTCGATTTGCGAAGGATCGAGTCTGGTTGAAAATCGAAGGCGTATGTTGCCGCAATGGCATCCGCCGGCATGCTCGTTCATCGCATCGTCCCCGTCGTGGTCGGCCATAGCCCTTCCACGAGAAGGTACTTTCTCCGGCATCCGGTTTGGAATGGCGTTTCGAAGGCGCAGACGCCGTTCAACCTGCCAAACACGGCGTGAAACCGGGGCTTGCCCTCGGCTTTTACGGAGCCGACTTCCCGCGCCGCAGATGTTCGTCCAGGCGCGGCATGATCTCAACGAAGTTGCAGGGCATGTGGCGGTAATCGAGCTGCGCCCTGAGGATGCCGTCCCAGGCGTCCTTGCAGGCGCCGGGCGAGCCCGGCAGCACGAAGACGAAGGTGGCGTTGACGACGCCGCCGGTCGCCCGGCTCTGGATTGTCGAGGTGCCGATCTTGTCATAGGAGATGCGGTGGAACACTTCGGAAAAGCCGTCCATGCGCTTTTCGAAAATCGGCTCTAGCGCCTCCGGCGTCACGTCGCGCCCGGTGAAGCCGGTGCCGCCGGTGGTGATGACGACATCGATGTTCTTGTCCCGAGACCACGCCAGAACCGTGTCGCGGATCTTGTCACGGTCATCGGTGACGATATCGCGGGCGGCCAGGATGTGGCCGGCCTCGGTGATGCGGTCGGCCAGCGTCTGGCCGGATTTGTCGTCGGCAAGGCCGCGCGTGTCGGAAACCGTCAGCACCGCGATGCGCACCGGAACGAACGAACGGCTCTCGTTGATCCCAGCCATCTCACTCAGCCTCCGAGGACATGCTGCGCGTCGCCGCGACGAACCAGCCGGGCTGGCGGCCGCGGATCTCGGCCGCCGCGCGCTTGGCGACATTGCCGGTCTCGAACAGGCCGAAACAGGTCGCGCCCGATCCCGACATGCGTGAAAACCCCGACCCGGCCTTATCGAGCCACGAAAGCGCCCGGCCTATGGCGGGCTGCAGCGCGAGTGCGGCCGGTTCGAGATCGTTGCGGGTGACCTCCAGCCAGTTGCGCAGGCTGTGAAAATCGATGCTGCGCGGCAGCGGCGGCAGGGGCTCGTTGTCGCGGCTGGACAGGGCCGCGAAGACATCCGCCGTCAAGACCGGCGTGCCAGGATTGACCAGCACCAGTCCCAGCGCCGAAAAGTCCGGCACCATCGACAGCTCGTCACCAATGCCGCGCGCCACCAGAGGCTTTGCCGCCAGGCACATCGGCACGTCGGCGCCAAGCGAGAGACCGATCCGCGCCAGCTCGGCGTCATCCATGTCCAAGGCCCATGTCCGCGCCAGTCCGCGCAGCACGGCCGCCGCGTCGCTCGACCCGCCGCCGACGCCGGAGGCGACCGGCAGGTTCTTTTCCAACTTTATCGAGACAGGCGGGGTCCGCGAAGGGCCGGCCTCCCGCCGCAAAGCATCGCGCGCCTTGAGCACAAGATTGCCGGCGTCGAGGGGAACCGCCGCCGCGTAGCGGCCGGACACGACAAAATCGTCGCTGTCGGCGAGCGCGACCTCGACCCGGTCGCCAAAGCGCGTGAACACCGCCAGGCTGTCGATGAGGTGATAGCCGTCAGGGCGCCTGCCGGTGACGTGCAGCGCCAGATTGATCTTGGCATGCGCGTGCCAGGTGCGCGAACCGATCTCGGTGTCCACGGCGTCAGTCGTAAGGGGGATGATGCTCAGTCCTTGGCCAGCCGATATTCGCCGGTCTTCGGATCCTTGACCAGCGTGCCCATCGCGCCATTGGCCGCCTGCTTTTCGGTGCGCCGCACCTTGGCGGTCACGCGCTCGGCCTCGCGCACGAAGGTGCGATAGCCGAAATAGGCGGCGACGCCAACGACGGTGAAGAAAATGATCTGCGGCATGTCACAACTCCTACCACGCTGGGCCGGCGAAGGCGGCCGGTCGGGTCGGTCAATGCGTGTCGCCCAAAACTGTGTCCGGTTTTGGGAAAACGGCATGCATAGGACTTCAAACCCTCATGCTAAACGGTTTTGCGCGGTTTTCAAAGCCCGAAGCGAGCCCACAGCGCGCGCTCTTCCGCCGCATCCATGACGCCGCTGGCGGCAGCGGCGGCGATATCGGGCGCTGAAAAGCCCTTGCTGGAGCCGAACAGGCCAAAGCGGCTGAGGAAACCGCGTGGCGCCGTGACCAATCTCAGCTGGGTCTTCGCCCCGAACCGGGTCTTCAGCACCGTGCGCATGTCGCCGAGCGCATCGACGAGGCCGAGCTCCAGCCCCTTTTTGCCCGTCCAGAACAGGCCGGTGAACATGTCCGGATCGTCCTTCAGCTTCGTGCCGCGCCGTTCCTTGACGAGATCGATGAAGGTTTCATGCACCTCGAGCTGCAGTGCCTTCAGCCGCTCGACGTCTTCCTTCTTCTCGGGCTTGAACGGATCGAGCACCGCCTTGTTCTGGCCGGCGGTGTGGACACGGCGCTCGACCCCGATCTTCTTCATCAGTTCCGGGAAACCGAACGAGGCCGAAACCACGCCGATGGAGCCAACGATGGAGGACGGATCGGCAAAAATCTCGTCGCCGGCAACCGCGATCATGTAGCCGCCCGAGGCGGCGACATCCTCGACGAAGACCAGCACCTTCTTGTTCTTTTCAACCGCCAGGTCGCGGATGCGCTTGAAGATCAGCCGCGACTGTACTGGCGACCCGCCGGGCGAATTGATCGAAATGGCAACCGCCGGCGCGTCGAAGGAAAATGCCTTCTCGATGAGGCCTGCGGTGGAGGCCAGCGACAGGTTCTGCCGGAACTGGCCGCCCGACATGATCGTGCCGTGCAGCCGGATGACCGGAATGGTGACGACGGTGGAGCGCCATGATTTCGGCAGCAGGCGGTTGAAAAGGCGTTTCACGAGGGCGCGGTCTCCGGTCGATTGCGTTGCAGGCATGTAGGGATTTCCCGGCCAACGGCAATGCGGCGGCCAGGAATAGCTCAATCTCCAAACAGCGAGGCGAGACCGTTGGCAATCATTTCGCTGCGCTCGTCGGGGCCGTTGCCCGATTGCGCGTGAAGCATCAAAGGCGGGCGGATGGCAAGTTTTCCGCGCGCACCGAGCGCTGCCCGCACGACAATGCGGATCGCCGCCGCGTCGGGGCGAGGGTGCACGGCCAGCATCTCGGCATCACCGAAACGGCCTGACATCGCATCGAGAATAGCGCCGAGCTGTTCGGGCCGCGCGATGACGGCAAGCCCGCCACGCGGCCTGACCACCGCCGCCGCGCTGCGGATCCAGCTTTCAAACAGCCCGTCCTCCATGACATGGGCTTCCTTTCGCAGCCTGTCCGGCGTGGCGCGGTCCCTGGCTGCGTTGAAGGGCGGATTCATGATGACATAGTCGAAGTCGTTGTCGGCCAGACCTGTCGCCACCCGGGCCTGGCCTGAGGCCGTGACGTCGGCGACGAGCACGGAGGCACGATCGCTGAGATGCGCATTGCCGGGGTGAGCAAGGGTGGCCGATGCGAAGGCGGCCATTTCGGGCGCGCGTTCGACCAGAACGGCCCTGGCGGCCGGGCAGCGCGACAGCACCGCCAGGCCGGCAGCACCGGCGCCGGCGCCGAAGTCGGCGAGACGTCCGGAAAAGACGGACGGCACCGACGCCGCCAGCATCATCGCATCCATGCCGGCGCGATGGCCGCCATGCTTGGGCTGCACGAGCCAGAACCGGCCGCGATGGAAGGCATCGACCGTATGGGCCGGCGTGTCCGGGCCAAGGGTGTCGAGGGCAGGGGCGGCTGGCGCGGCCGACATTATTCTGTGCGGATCTCGTTGGCGATGCCGGCATCCCTGAGGATGCGACGAGCGGCATCGGCCTGGTCGGCGTCGACCATGACGCGCTTCTGCAAAAGACCGATCGACCCTTCGAGAATGCTCATATTCTGATCGGCGACAAAGCAGGCGATGCCGGCGTCGCGCATCAGCGATTCGACGAAGGAGATGATCACGGCATCGTTGGTGCGGACAAGCTCTATCATCGCATGAAACTCGCAGTTTGCGCCATTGATGTAAACGGGCAGGGATTTCCGTGGCGGAGCCTCGGCCCCCGCGCCGGTTAACAGCCTGTCACCAACGCCGCGCCAATTCGCCACTTGCCGTGGCCGTGTCCGCCGCCCTAGAGTCCGTATCGGGATTAAGGGTGCCGTCGCACGCGTTATAACAAGACGGGAGTGATTGTCGTGGGTGTCGTTCTCAACATCGAAAACGGGAAGCGGGAACCCGCCTCCATCAAGGATCTGATCGATCTGACGGCGGCCGATATGGGACGCGTCAACGAATTGATCCTGTCCAAGGCCGGCTCCGACGTCGAGATGATCCCGGAAGTCGCCAACCATTTGATCTCGTCAGGCGGCAAACGGCTCAGGCCGATGCTGACGCTCGCCGCCGCGCAGATGTTTGGCTATGCCGGCGAAGGTCATGTCAAGCTCGCCACCTCGGTCGAGTTCATGCACACCGCGACTTTGCTGCACGACGACGTCGTCGACGAGAGCGGCATGCGCCGCGGCAAGAAGACCGCCCGCATGATCTGGGGCAACCAGGCGAGCGTGCTGGTCGGCGATTTCCTGCTCGGCCAGGCCTTCCGCATGATGGTCGATGTCGGCTCGCTCGAAGCGCTCGACATCCTGTCGAGCGCCGCCTCGATCATCGCCGAGGGCGAGGTCATGCAGCTTGCCGCCGCCAAGAACCTCGAAACCACCGAGGACGAGCACTTTGCGGTCATCAAGGCCAAGACCGCGGCCCTTTTTTCGGCGGCCGCCGAGGTCGGGCCGGTCATCGCCCAGGCGACGCGCAATGATCGCGCCGCACTGCGCTCCTACGGCATGAACCTCGGCCTTGCCTTCCAGCTTATCGACGATGCGCTGGACTATGGCGGCACCAGCAAGGATCTGGGCAAGAATGTCGGTGACGATTTCCGCGAGGGCAAGGTGACCTTGCCGGTCATCCTCGCCTACCGGCGCGGCACCAAGGCCGAGCGCACCTTCTGGAAGCGCGCCATCGAGGACAATGTCGTCGACGATGCCGGCCTGGAAAAGGCGATCGGCCTGATGACCCGCCACGGCGCCATCGCCGACACGATCGGCCGCGCCCGGCATTTCGGCGAGATCGCCCGCGACGCGCTGGCGCCGCTGGAAGAAACGCCGCAGAAATCGGCGCTGATCGACGTCATCGATTTCTGCATCAGCCGGGTGAACTGAGCAGGCCGACCTTTGTCGGAGTTTTCCCTCGCTTTGTACTGGGGAGAACGTTGGCGAACACCACCCGCCGCCTCGACAAGCTGCCTTGCCGCAAATTATCTATAAAACATGGCAAAGGGCACGGACGACACCATCGCGGTGCGCATCAGCAAGGCGCTGGCGGACCGCATCATCTCAGGCGCGATCGAGCCTGGAGCGCGGCTGCGCCAGGATCACGTCGCCGAGGAATTCAACACCAGCCATGTTCCGGTGCGCGAGGCCTTCCGCCGCCTGGAGGCGCAAGGCCTAGCCGTCAGCGAGCCGCGCCGCGGCGTGCGTGTCGCGGCTTTTGATCTCGGCGAGGTCAAGGAGGTTGCCGAAATGCGGGCCGCGCTCGAAGTGCTGGCGCTGCGCCATGCCGCGCCGCATCTGACGTCAGCCATTCTCGATCTTGCCGAGGAGGCGACCAAGGCCGGCGACAAATCCCGCGACGTCCGATCCTGGGAGGAAGCCAACCGCGCCTTCCACCGGCTGATCCTGGCGCCATGCAGCATGCCGCGCCTGCTCGCCACCATCGACGATCTGCATGCCGCCAGCGCCCGCTTCCTGTTCGCGGCATGGCGCTCGGAGTGGGAAACGCGCACCGACCAGGATCATCGGGCAATCCTGACCGCCTTGCGGCAGGGAAACACCGAATCGGCCGCGGCAACGCTCGGGCGGCATGTCCAATGGATCGGCCGCAAGCCGGTCAAGACCGCGTCCGGCGCGACGCGTGAAGCGTTCGCGATCGTTGGCTGATATCTGTCGCCCGGAAATGGCCCTCCGATTTTGGGCGCACGACATGCATGAAGCAACGATCTGAAGCACGTCGCGACGCAGTTCGGACGGCCTTTGACGTGGGAGGGCTTGCTATGTCGCGAGAAATATGGATTCGATAATAGATCGAAAGCAGAAATTATCTATAATTTAAAATCGACCGAAGGGATCCCTATGACCGATATCGCATTCACGTCCAGCAAGCCGTCCTTCAGCCCGCTCCGGCTGCAGGATCGCTCGCTCGCCTGGCAGGTCGGCGCCGTCGTGCTCGGCACGCTGTTCCTGGCGCTGTCCTCCTACATCGAAGTGCCGATGGCGCCGGTTCCCATCACCATGCAGACCTTTGCCGTGACGCTGATCGGCGCGCTCTATGGCTGGCGCCTTGGCTCGGTCACCATCGCCGCATGGCTGGTCGAAGGTGCGGTCGGCTTTCCGGTTCTGGCCGGCGGCGCGGCCGGTGCGTCCTATTTCGTCGGGCCGACCGGCGGTTATCTCTTCGCCTTCCCGGTTGTCGGCGCGCTCGTCGGCTGGCTGGCCGAACGCGGCTGGAACGGCAACAGGGTGGTGCTTGCCTTTGGCGCCATGCTGCTCGGCAATCTTGCCTGCCTGGTGCTCGGCACGGCATGGCTTGCCGTCATGATCGGCGCCGAACAAGCCATTACCTACGGCTTCCTGCCATTCATCGTCGGCGGCTTGCTGAAGTCGGCGCTTGGTGCCGCGACACTGATGGCGCTCCCCCGCGGCAAGGCAAAGCCGGCCAATCCGTGACGATCAGGCTGCGCGCCCATCATCTCCTTTGCCTGCTCACCTATGTGGGCAAGGGATACAGCCCCGCTTTCACCGCCAATTATGATGCGGTCGCGGAGCGCCTGAGCCGGGGCGAGGACATCCTCCTCGTCTCCGGTCCGGACGATGTGTGCGCGCCGTTGCTCGATGGGCCGGAACCGCATTGTTTCAACGAGAGCGTCATCGAACGGGACCGGCTTGCCGCGCGCGATGTCGCGGATCTGCTGGCCCTGCCAATCCAGCCCGGCGTCCGCGTCGATCTCGACGCGGCAATCCTGGCGCGGCTGCGGCAGGCGTTTTCCGTTGGTGGCGTACGGAAGGCTTGCGGCGGCTGCGAATGGAACGAGCTGTGCGGCGCGATAGCGGCCGGCGGCTTTGCCGAGACGAAGGTGCAGCGATCCGTCGTGCCGCGCTGACCTTGACGCCGGCCTTTCCTCGGTCGAAAATCCACTCCAGCCATGGTTTGTTAATCGGCTGACCCGATTGTGAATTTCAGGCGGATTGAAGCGCGACCCCAAAAAGGCCATGCTTTGCCCGGAAAGATCGAGTCTACGTCGATCCCGCTGACGCGGAGATGGCGCCTGGCTGAAAGGGATACGATGCAGCAAGGACGTGCGCGCTGGCTGACAAGGCTGGCAATTGTGACGGGCATGGCGATTTCGGCTCTGCCGGCCTATGCCAAGCAATCCACCGAACCGGTCAAGATCTCGTCGTTCTCTGGCGCCTATCTGGCAGCCCGGATCGCCGAAGGCGACAACGACCTCGACAGCGCCATCGCCTACTACAAGCAGGCCCTGGCCTTCGATCCGAGCGACACCGGCCTGCAGCAGAGCCTGATGCTGTCGCTGATCGCGCAGGGCCGATTCGACGAATCCCTGGTCTATGCCGACAAACTCAAGGAAGTGCCCGATGTCGAGCGCTTCTCGCGCCTGGCGCTGGCGGTCGATTCCTTCCACAAGAAGGATTTCACCAAGGCGCAGTACTGGCTCAAGCTGTCGCTGGAATCCGACCTCGACAGGCTGATCTCCGGCGTGATGTCGGGCTGGGCTGAACAGGGGGCTGGCCACGCAAGCGATGCAATGGCTTCGATCGACAAGCTGCAAGGACCGGACTGGTTCGGCCTGTTCAAATCCTTCCACCGCGCCCTGGTCGCCGATGCCTCCAACATGCCCGACAAGGCCGAGGCGATCTACGCCGCGACCATGCAGGATACCGCCGCCGGCGGTGCCGCGCCCGAAACCTGGATGCGCAATGCCCAGGCCTATGCCTCGTTCCTGGCCCGCAAGGGCGACAAGGCCAAGGCGATCTCGGTGCTCGACCAGGCCGAGGCGTTTTCGCCGGGCAAGCTCGAAATCGTCGCTTTGCGTGACAGGATCAGCAAGGGCGACAAGATCGCGCCCTTCGTTTCCGGTCCCTCCGACGGTGCTTCCGAAATCCTGCTCGATCTCGCCACCGCGCTCAACCGGGGCGGCGGCGAGCCGTTCGTTCGCCTTTACCTGCAATATGCGCTGGCACTGCGGCCCGACAGCGACGCGGCTCTCGTGCAACTTGCTGCCGTCGCTGAACAGCTGAAGGACGGCGAGGGGGCCATCGCGCTCTATCGCCGCATCCCCGATTCGTCGCCGCTGAAGGAGCTTTCAGACCTGCAGCTTGGCCTCAACCTTGCCGATCTCGACCGCCATGAAGAGGCGATCACCCATCTGAAGGCCTTCGTCGAGGCTCATCCCAACGACATGCGCGCCTATCTGGCGCTTGGCGGGGTCTATTCCTCGAAGGAGGATTTCCGCTCGGCCGCCAATCTCTACGACAAGGCCGTCGAAGTGCTGAAGACGCCGACCGCGGCCAACTGGAACATCTTCTACCAGCGCGGCATCGCCTATGAGCGGCTGAAGGAATGGCCGAAGGCCGAGCCGAATTTCCGTAAGGCGCTGGAACTGCAGCCGGACCAGCCGCAGGTGCTGAACTATCTCGGCTATTCCTGGGTCGACATGAACACCAACCTGAAGGAAGGCCTGGCGATGATCCAAAAGGCCGTCGATCTCAGGCCCAGCGATGGTTACATCGTCGATTCTCTGGGCTGGGCGTATTTCCGTCTCGGCCGCTTCGATGACGCGGTGCGCGAGATGGAGCGCGCCGTATCGCTGAAGCCGGAAGATCCGGTTCTCAACGACCATCTCGGCGACGCCTACTGGCGCGTCGGCCGCAAGCTGGAAGCCACCTTCCAGTGGAACCAGGCCCGCGACCTGAAGCCCGATCCCGATGTGCTGGCCACCTTGCAGCAGAAGCTGATGAAGGGCCTGCCGCCGATCGAGTCCAACACGGCGCAGGAGACCCCCAAGGTCAAGCCGGAGCCGGTCCCCGCCCCGAAGGGGTGAGATCTGCTATGTGAATACGAACGGGGCTCTTTTCAGGGCCCCGTTTTGTTTGGAGTGGCGTCCTCAGAACAGTTTGCGATAGACGACGAAGCCGGAGCGCTCGCCGATCTTATCATAGAGCTTCATGGCGGTTTGGTTGGTTTCGTGCGTCAGCCAGTACACCCGGCCTGAGCCGGCGGCTTGGGCGCGCTCGTAGACGCCTTCGATCAGCGCCCGGCCGATGCCTTTTCCACGCGAAGCCTGGGTGGTGAAAAGATCCTGCAAATAGCAGTTCGGCGCGATCGCCGTCGTGCTGCGATGAAAGAGATAGTGCACGAGGCCGAGGAGCTGTCCCTCGCTTTCGGCCACCAGCGCATGGACCGGTTCGTAGGCGTCGAAGAAGCGCGACCATGTCATCGCGGTGATCTCGCTTGCCAGCGCCGTCTCGCCCGAGCGGCCATAAAACGCGTTGTAGCCATCCCAGAGCGGCAGCCACCGGTCGAAATCCTGCCGCGTGACCGGGCGGACGATGATGGAACTGGGCATGGCTGGACCTGTCGTCGTTGCTGTGGGCTATAGGGGACGAAACAGAACCCAGGCTCCCGAGGCCGGCAATAGGCCAGTCCTCGGCAAAGCCTTCAACACCGCGCGGCATACTCATGGCGGCTCGCATCGGGCGCGCCCCTTGCTTGACGCTTCGCCGCCGTGTCTCTAGGACGTGCCGGCAAGAGCATGATCCCGAAAAGTGGGTACCGGTTTTCGGAAAGATCATGCTCAATGGACAGGCTCTAGCCTTTGCTGTCGAGGCCACCCGTGACGATTGAAATTCCCGCCCATATGCACCCCAGCCGCTCGTTCCAGGGGCTGATCCTGACCTTGCACAATTACTGGGCGGCCTATGGTTGCGTCATCCTCCAGCCCTACGACATGGAGGTCGGCGCCGGCACGTTTCATCCGGCAACGACGCTACGCGCGCTCGGGCCGAAGCGCTGGAACGCCGCTTATGTCCAGCCTTCGCGCCGCCCCAAGGATGGCCGCTATGGCGAGAACCCGAACCGGCTGCAGCATTATTACCAGTACCAGGTGATCCTGAAGCCGAACCCGCCGAACCTGCAGGAGCTCTATCTCGGCTCGCTTCAGGCGATCGGCGTCGACCCGCTGCTGCATGACATCCGCTTCGTCGAGGACGACTGGGAAAGCCCGACGCTCGGCGCCTGGGGGCTTGGCTGGGAATGCTGGTGCGACGGCATGGAAGTCTCGCAATTCACCTATTTCCAGCAGGTCTGCGGCATCGAATGCGCGCCGGTGGCGGGCGAACTGACCTACGGGCTGGAGCGGCTAGCCATGTATGTGCAGGGCGTCGACAATGTCTACGACCTCAACTTCAACGGCCGCGAGGGCGCCGACAAGGTGACCTATGGCGATGTCTTCCTGCAGGCCGAGCAGGAATATTCGCGCCACAATTTCGAATACGCCAACACGGCGATGCTGCTCAGGCATTTCGAAGATGCCGAAGCCGAGTGCAAGGCGCTGCTCGAGGCCGGCGCGCCGGCGTCGAACGACAATCTGCCGATGCACAAGATGGTCTTCCCGGCCTACGACCAGTGCATCAAGGCCAGCCATGTCTTCAACCTGCTCGACGCGCGCGGCGTCATCTCGGTCACCGAGCGGCAAAGCTACATCCTGCGCGTGCGTAATCTGGCGAAAGCCTGCGGCGAGGCGTTTTTGAAGACGCAGGCCGGTGGTTTGGCTGCCTAGCCAACTGCCGTCAGGAATATGGCGGCTGAACTGACTGGCAGCGCGTTCTGGCTGCTGGCACCGTCGATGGTCCTTAGCGCTTGCCGCACGCCCGGCATTGAGAAGGCGCCATGGACCTGCGCGGTGAAGCAGGCGCTGAGCGCGAGGATCTGCACAAGTCTGGATGCCGTTTTCATGGTCGTTCAGCCAATAGTTTCCTGCCTGAGCGTGGGTCGCTTCAGCGCTGCGTTCGGTTCATGGGAATCTTTGATCCAAGGACGGGCCGGATCGCCTTGTCCCGACAGGGCGGCCAAAATTTCTGGAAAGGGTGACAGCGGCCAGCCGAGTTGCTATGCCGCGCTCACCATTGCTGCGTGAGCCTCCATATGCCTGACCTGCTTCTAGAACTTCGCTCCGAGGAAATCCCCGCGCGCATGCAGCGCAAGGCGGCGGGTGATCTCAAGAAGATGCTGACCGACGGTCTGGTCGAGGCGGGTCTGACCTATGAGGCGGCGCGCGAATACTGGACGCCGCGGCGCCTGACGCTCGACATCAGGGGCGTGACGGCGCGCTCGAAGGATATACGCGAAGAGATCAAGGGGCCGTCGACGACGGCGCCCGAGCAAGCGGTCCAGGGGTTCCTGCGCAAGGCAGGGCTGTCCTCGGTCGCCGAGGCGCACGTCCATTCCGACCCGAAGAAGGGCGACTTCTATGTTGCCCATATTTCGAAGCCGGGCAGGGCGGCCGAAGAGATCATCGCCGACCTTGTGCCGGGCATCATCCGCAATTTCCCCTGGCCGAAATCGATGCGCTGGGGGCCGGCCTCGGCCAAGCCGGGCTCGCTGCGATGGGTGCGACCGCTGCAATCGATCCTGTGCACCTTCGGCCCGGAGACCGAGGAGCCTGTCGTGGTCGATTTCGAGATCGACGGCATTCGCTCCGGCAACACCACTTACGGCCACCGTTTCATGGCGCCGGGCGAAATCACCGTGCGCCGCTTCGACGACTATGTGAGCAAGCTGGAGGCGGCCAAGGTCGTGCTCGACGCCGACCGGCGCAAGGAGATCATCCTTGCCGATGCCCGCAACCTCGCTTTCGCCAACGGGCTCGATCTGGTCGAGGACGAAGGCTTGCTTGAAGAGGTATCAGGCCTGGTCGAATGGCCTGTCGTGCTGATGGGCGAGTTCGAGCAGGATTTCCTGGCCATTCCGGCCGAAGTGATCCGCCTGACCATCCGCGCCAACCAGAAGTGCTTTGTCACGCGCCCGCAAGGGGAAGGCGAGGCGCTTTCCAACCGCTTCATCCTCACCTCCAACATCGAGGCCAGGGACGGCGGCAGGGAGATCGCGCACGGCAACGGCAAGGTGGTGCGCGCCCGTCTGTCCGACGCGCTCTATTTTTGGACGACCGACCAGGGCGATCTGCCCGATCTCGGCGAACTTGACGCATCGGCGAAGAAGTTCGGGCTCGATCTGAAAAAGCCGCTCGACCAGCGCATGGCCCGCCTCGACCATCTCGGCGTCACCTTCCACGCCAAGCTAGGCACGCAGGGCGAGCGGGTGGGGCGGATCAGGCGGCTCGCCGAGGAACTGGCGCCGACCGTCGGTGCTGACCCGACGCTCGCCGCTCGCGCCGCCGTTCTCGCCAAGGCCGATCTCACCACTGAAGTCGTCGGCGAGTTTCCGGAACTGCAGGGCGCCATGGGCCGCAAATATGCGTTGCTCCAGGGCGAACACCCATCCGTGGCCGCGGCCATCGAGGAACATTACAAGCCGCAAGGCCCGTCCGATTATGTGCCGAGCGATCCGGTTTCGGTCGCCGTCGCGCTTGCCGACAAGCTGGATACGCTGGTCGGCTTCTGGGCCATCGATGAAAAGCCGACGGGGTCGAAGGATCCGTATGCGCTGCGTCGCGCTGCGCTCGGTGTAGTCAGAATCCTGGTTGAAGACCGAATTCAATTGCGGCTGTCTTCGCTCTTCGCGAGCGCCGGCGCGCGCTACGCAGGCAGTGGCGCGGACCAGATACGAGACCTCCTGGCGTTCTTCCACGATCGCCTGAAGGTCTACCTTCGCGACCAGGGCGCCCGCCACGATCTCATCGACGCCGTCATCACGCCGCAGTCCGACGACCTGCTGCAGATCGTGCGCCGCGTGGAAGCGCTCGGCTCCTTCCTCGACACAGAGGATGGCAAGAACCTGCTTGCCGGCACCAAGCGTGCGGCCAACATCCTGGCTGCCGAGGAGAAGAAGAAAACGGCGGTCGCCGAGACCGTTGAGCCGGCTTTGTTCAAGGAGAATGCCGAGAAATCGCTGTTTGCTGCGGTGAATCAGGCCGAGAAGCAAGCCGGCGAAGCGATTCAAAACGAAGACTTTTCCGCCGCCATGCTGGCGCTTAGCGCGTTGCGCGAACCCGTTGATTCATTCTTTGAAGGTGTTCTCGTGAATGATGAGGACTTGTCCGTACGTGCCAACCGTCTGGCGCTCCTCACGCGCATCCGCGCGGCCACGGGTCAGGTCGCGGATTTCTCGAAAATCGCCGGTTGAGCAGCATGATCCCGAAAAGTGGGCACCGGTTTTCTCGGACAAACGGTTTCCGTTTGTCCTGAGATCATGCCCAGACAAAAGAGCCGCAGGCCCAGGAAAAATATCTGCGAGCCGGCCGTTCGAGCCGGCTTACAGTCATATGACGATGATCTCTCCGTGGCAAAAGGGACATGTTCCCCAACCCAACGGAGGCTTCCATGAATTCCGATCACGACATCGAAGTGACTGAAGAAACCTCGGCCGCCGCCGAGGCGCTTGAATCCGCTTCCGAAACCGCCCTCGATCATGCCGCTGCCACGGCTGTCGAAGCCGCTGATCTGTCTGATGACGAAGAAGAAGGCGACGACGAAGACGGCGAAGAGTCCGACGAAGACGGCGCTGAAGCCGCCACGCTCTCGGGCGATGAAGATGAAGACGAAGATGAGGACGAGGACGACGCCGATGAAGCCGTGAAGGCCGAAGGCGACGAGGGCGAAGAAGAATCCGAAGACGACGAGTCCGAGGAAAACGACGACGACAAGGAAGAAGCGGCCTGAGATTTTCGGTTCTGTCGAGAAGAGGGGGCGGCGCATCGGCGCCGCCCTTTTTGTTCATCTTCCCGGACGCTTGTCAGTTCTCCAGGATGCTGACGCGCACGCTGTTTTCGTAGACGTCGACCTGGATCAGCGGTTCGCCATTGACGATGGCGCGCTTGGTTGACGAACTCATCGCGCCGGGGCGCTCCAACATGCGCTGCAGGTCAGCGCGCTGGTCGTTGGTCCTGAACCAGGCATCACCCTCATCGTCGCTGTCGCGGCGATGGAATTTGTGCCAGTTGGCGCGGTCCTGCCGCACCATCTGCGCGGCGCTGTCCAACGCGTAGCCGTCGCTCGCCTGATGATCCCGATCGGAAATGCGCGCGACATAGGACCCAAGCATGTCATCGGCTTGCGCTGCGCCGGCGCCCAACAGCGATGCCAGCAAAAGCCCGGCCACGGTAACGGTCTTGGATAGTCTCATGATCAACCCCCTTTGAAACGACGAAGCTCGTCTGCCGTCTTTTGCCTCGATCGCTTGACCAAATTCAGGCGGCGGCATCCAGCGGCCAGATACGCCAGGACGAACTCGCTCGGCAATGGTGCGCAGGGCGCCGTCAAGCTGTCAACGATCCGGCCAGCCCAGCAATTCGTGGCCGCTACTTGACCTTGCCGACCCCGGGAACGGGCGGCGATGCGGCTGCCGGTGCGGCAGGCTTCTTCTGCGTGCCCGACGCCGGAGCCGCCGAGGCGGTTGCCTGGGCCGGAGCGGGAGCGGGAGCGGCGGCGGTGGTCGCGGCTGGCGCCTTGGCTTGCGCCGGTGTCGAGAAGTCGCCGCCGACGACGCCGCCGCGAATGATCATCGGGCTTGACATGAAGCCGTGCCGCGCCTCGGACGCGTCGGGGATAGCCGCCACCTTCTCGTAGGTGACGTCGGGCTCGCCGAGCGCGACTACGGACACCACATCGCTTGCCTTGATGTCGGCTGTCTTCAGGGTCAGGATGGAGGGCGTCGCGGCCGGCGCGCCGGGAAAGACCAGCGACGAGGCCTGAGCTCCGCTGGCCATCGTGGCCAGAGTCATTCCCAGCAATACGCGCACAGACACTGATATAGCTCCCCTTTGCCCAGAAGCTGCTCAATAGCAGGCCGGAATTGATGCCGGCTTTCCCACAAACATAGCATTTTAGGGATTGATAAATCGCCAAGACCCTCTCTTGCCGAACTGCCGCTTGCCCAACAGCCGCCATCGTACTACGCAGCCGGCATCTGCGAGGTGACGAGAGTGGCTGAGATACTTGCCGTCGGCGAGGCGTTGGAGCGGGCGCTGGCTTTGCTCGAGGGCGGCGATGTCGTCGCCATCCCGACCGAGACCGTCTACGGGCTTGCCGGCGACGCCACCAACGGGATTGGCGTGGCGCGCATCTTCGAAGCCAAGGGGCGGCCGCGCTTCAACCCGCTGATCGCCCATGTCGCCGACATGGCGATGGCCGAGCGCATCGCCGTGTTCGATCCGCTGTCGAAGAAACTGGCACAGGCGTTCTGGCCGGGTCCGCTGACCCTGGTGCTGCCGCAGCGGCCTGGCAACGGCATCCATCCGCTGGTCACGGCCGGGCTCGACACGATCGCCTTGCGCATGCCGAGGGGTTTTGGCGGCGACCTCATCGCAAAACTTGGCCGCCCGCTTGCCGCGCCCAGCGCCAATTCCTCCGGCAGGATCAGCGCGACGACGGCGCAAGCGGTGGCGGCCGATCTTGGCGTGCGCATCAAGCTGGTGGTCGATGGCGGCGCGACGCCTGTCGGGCTGGAATCGACCATCGTCAAGGCCGAAGGGGAAAGGCTGCGCCTGCTCCGGCCCGGTGGCATTGCCGCCGAGGAGATCGAGGCGGCGATCGGTATGGAGCTGTTGCGCGGTGGAGGGGCGGGCGTCGAGGCGCCGGGCATGCTTGCCTCGCACTATGCGCCGGGTGCCGCCATGCGGCTCAATGCCGGAAGGGTCGGCGAGGGCGAAGCGTTGCTCGGCTTCGGCGGCCAGCGGGCCGAAGGCTGGCGCCATGCGGCAGCCTTCCTGAACCTGTCCGCGTCTGGTGACCTGCGCGAAGCGGCGAGCAATCTTTTCGCCTACATGCAGGAACTCGATCGCAGCGGCGCGCGCACCATCGCAGTGGAGACCATTCCGTTCGTTGGGCTGGGGGAAGCCATCAACGACCGGCTCTCGCGTGCAGCCGCCCCCCGTGACAACGCACAGCCCACACCGTAGTTTTCCCGCATGACCGAAATCGCAACGACACTCGACCCCGCTATCATCGACCGCTTCGCGGCCATAGTCGGCGACAAATACGCGCTGCGCGACGAGCAGGACATCGCGCCTTACCTCGTCGAGCGGCGCGGGCTCTGGCACGGCGCGACGTCGCTGGTGCTGCGGCCGGGCAGTGTCGACGAGGTCAGCCGCATCATGCGGCTGGCGACCGAGACGGGAACGCCGGTCGTGCCGCAAAGCGGCAACACCGGGCTGGTCGGCGCCCAGGTGCCGGACAAGTCCGGCCGCGAGATCATCCTGTCGCTGTCGCGGCTGAACCGCGTCCGCGAAATCGACGTCCTGTCCAATACGGTAACGGCGGAGGCCGGCGTCATCCTGCAGACGCTGCAGGAAGCGGCCGATGCCGCCGACCGGCTGTTTCCGCTGTCGCTCGCAGCACAAGGCTCCTGCCAGATCGGCGGCAACCTGTCTTCCAACGCTGGCGGCACCGGCGTGCTGGCCTACGGCAATGCGCGTGAACTCTGTCTCGGCGTCGAGGTGGTGCTGCCGACGGGCGAGGTGTTCGACGACCTGCGCAAGCTGAAGAAGGACAACACCGGCTACGATCTGAAGGACCTGTTCGTCGGTGCCGAAGGCACACTCGGGGTCATCACCGCCGCCGTGCTGAAACTGTTCCCGAAGCCGAAGGGGCGCGAGGTCGCGTTCGTCGGCCTGTCGTCTGCCGAAGCGGCACTGTCGCTGTTCAGCCTCGCGATGGACCGCGCCGGCGCTTCGCTCACCGCCTTCGAACTGATCGGCAAGAGACCCTACGATTTCACGCTGAGCCATGGTCAAGGTGTCGTGCGGCCGCTGGCCGATGACTGGCCCTGGTATGTCTTGATGCAGGTTTCCTCCGGCCGCTCGGAAGACGACGGCCGGGCGCTGATCGAAGAGGTGCTGGCGGATGGTCTCGAGCAAGGCATCGTTGGCGATGCGGTGGTCGCGGCAAGCCTTGCCCAGGGCGACGCTTTCTGGAATTTCCGCGAGACGCTGCCCGAATGCCAGAAGCCGGAGGGCGCTTCGATCAAGCACGACATTTCGGTGCCGATCGCATCGATCCCGCGCTTCATCGAAGAGGCGGCCGGCGCGGTGGCGTCGGTCAGTGCCGGTGCCCGCGTGGTCTGCTTCGGCCATATGGGCGACGGCAACCTCCACTATAACATCTCGCGGCCCGTCGATGGCGACGACGAGGCGTTTCTCGCCCTCTACCATCCCATGAACCAGGCCGTGCACGATGTCGTGCGCTCCTTCCACGGCTCGATCTCGGCCGAGCATGGCATCGGCCAGCTGAAGCGCGACGAACTGATCGCCACCGCGCCGCCGATGGCCATCGATCTGATGCGCCGGGTGAAAGCTGCCTTCGACCCCGCCGGCATCATGAATCCCGGTAAGGTTATCTGATCCTTTCAACATCTAGTGGTCAGTGGCATTCCGATAACCATCCCTGAGATCAGCAAAATTTAACCGACTTTCTTAAGCGCGGCGGTAAGGACCCCACGCTACTGTTTCCCCATAACGAGGCCGGGAAAACTGGCCCGGAGAGAACCGGACACCGGCTCTCAGGAGACAGACAGGAAGGCACTCTATGAACACCGGACTGAAGCCAGTCTGGGCGGGACGCAACATGCGCCTCGACCCATTCCGACTGCCCCAGATGGTCAGCTACGCCACGCGCGACGATTATGGCGACGTGACGTTCACCATCGACCACCGTGGCGCCGTGATCCGCCGCATGCTCGAGATGAGCGGCGTGCCGGCGATCATCGCCCTTCCGGCCAATGCGTTCCGCGGCGTTGCCGCCCGCGCAATGGAGGATCCGGAGGGCAATGTCACGGTGACCCTGGAACTCCTGCACAATGATCCGATGCTGTCGGTGCCGCTGCTGGTGGCCGACGATCTCGACGATGTCGCCGCCGACTGGCGCGCCTGGGCCGATGCCTACCGCCTGCCGATGCTGTTGATCGAATCGGACGGCGTCGCCCGCACGCTGGAAGAATCGCTCGGCGCCGCCATCAAGACGCTGCCGCCGCAGGATCGCCGCAAGGGCCGCGTTTCCAATACGCGCCGTCCGCGCTTCCTTGCCCGCCGCAGGGCCGGCAACCTCGGTCTCAGGCTGGTCATCGACGGCCAGGAGATCATTTCGCGCGATTAGCCTTCTTCTCCACGTCACTATACGGGGAGTTGAGGAGCGGTCCGCGAAGCGGACGAAAAGCCAACTGCTTGGCTTTTCGAGTGACGAACGCCCGGCAGGGCGATGAGGGGCGGCGCTGACCTAAGTGTTCGGCCACCATCTTAAGACCTAATTGAGTGTGCGCTGGTTCGCCGCTGAACCTCGCTTCACGGTTGGTGCTGCCCCTCATCCGGCTGCCCGCCACCTTCTCCCCGTATAGTGACGGGGAGAAGGAAGACTACACCAGCGGCTTCAGCGCCACCCATACTGCGCCGCCGATCAGGCCGAGGAAGATCAGCCAGCCGACCTGGTTGTTCGACCGGAACAGCCGCAGGCATTGGTCCGGATCGTTGATATCCAGCACGGCGATCTGCCGGGCCATATGGGCGCCGGCGGCGATCAATCCGGCGAGCGCCACCACCGGCGCCTGCGCCGAGGCGAAGGCGATGGCGAAGCAGATCAGCGTGCCGCCGTAAAGCCCGGCCAGCCACGATTTGGTGTTGTCGCCGAACAGCCGCGCCGTCGAGCGCACGCCGACAATGGCGTCGTCTTCCTTGTCCTGATGCGCATAGATCGTGTCGTAGCCGATCACCCACAGGATCGAGCCGATATAGAGCATGATGGCGGGGCCATCGAGATCGCCGAACTCGACCGCCCATCCCATCAGCGCGCCCCAGGAAAAGGCAAGGCCGAGAAACAGTTGCGGCCAGTTGGTTATCCGCTTCATGAATGGATAGATGGCCACGACCACCAGCGAGCAGATGCCGAGCAGGATGGCGAAGCTGTTGAACTGCAGGAGCACGACAAGGCCGACCAGGGCCTGCAGGACAAGAAACACCCAGGCCCGCCGGCGCGTGGTCTGGCCCGACGGCAGCGGGCGCGAGCGGGTGCGCTCCACCTGGTTGTCGATGTTCTCGTCGACGATGTCGTTGTAGGTGCAGCCGGCTCCGCGCATGGCGATGGCGCCGACCAGGAACAGCACGAGATACAATGGCGCCGGCAGCAGCGAGAGCAGCGGGTCGCCGGGACGCGGATAGGCGCTCGCGGCAAGTGCTGCCGACCACCAGCACGGCCACAAAAGCAACTGCCAGCCGATAGGCCTGTCCCATCGCGCAAGCTGCGCATAAGGCCAAACCGCGCGCGGCAGCACACGGTAGACCCAATGGCCGTTCGGCGCATCGGCAACACGGCCTTGGGCCGCTTTCGACTGGATGGTTTCCATACCTATGGAGTGGCAGCAGCCGCGGAAACCGTCAAGCGGGAAGCGGGCGACGGGCGGCCGTCAACCTGTCACGACGCGAAGATGTCGCGTGTCGAAAACCAGACCTTCGCCGTCTCGACGAATGCCAATACCGCATTCGACACGCGCTGGTGTGTGTCATAGGTGAGGATGATGCGCTGCATCGGCAGCGGATCCGACAGCGGCTTGCAGATCAAGGGCAGGCCGTCATAGCTGCGGTCGCCTTGCGGGCGGGTGTAGCTGACGGCGACACCAAAACCATTCGCCACCATGCTGCGCTGGAGTTCGAACGAACTTGTCGCCCTGTCGGCCACCGGCGAGAGGCCGCGGCTGCGGAACAGGTCGAGCATGTGCTGCCAGCTTTGCGGTTGGTCCGTCGTGATCAGCGGATAGGCGGCCAGGTCCGCCAGGCTGACCTCGGCGTGGTCAGCCAGCTTATGGCCGGCCGGCAACAGCGCATGCGGCCGCAACTCGTGCAGCAGGATGCGAGCGAAATGCGCGGGCAGGCCGAGATCGTAGCTGAGGCCGAGATCGAGGGCGGCATCCGCCAGACGCCGCCCGAGCGTCTCGAACGTCTCGTCGCGAACGATGACATCGACATTTGGATGGCGTTCGGAGAAAGCGCGGATGAGACCCGGCGCGAAATACGGCGCCAGATCCTCGAAACATCCAAGCACCAGCTCGCCGCCGACAGCTGAATTGCCCGAGCCCAGGCTCATCAACTCATCCGTCTCGGCAAGAACCTGTTTTGCCTTGGCCACGACGACGCGGCCGAAGGAGGTCAGCGAAACGCCGCTTCCGCGCTGGCGCACGAACAGTTTCTGGCCGAAATTCTTTTCGATCGCGTCGATCGCCACCGAAATCGAGGGCTGGGAGATGTTCAGAGTTTTGGCCGCGCTGGTTACGCTGCCGTGGCGGGCGACGGCGACCAGGTAGCGCAGTTGAGTGAGGGTGAGGTTCATAGTTTTGTTCTATGTGTCAGATGAGAAGTTATTATTTTACTGAATGAATTGATGTTGCGATAGTCGGTTCATCCCAAGAGGAGAACGCCATGGCTTCCCTGACTGCCGCCCGCGCCATCGACACCGGCCTGATCGATGCGGACACCATTGCCGACTACCAGCGTGACGGCGCCGTCTGCATCCGCGGCGCCTTCAAGGGCTGGGTCGATACGATTGCCGCCGGCATCGAGCGCAATATGCAGAACCGCAGCGCCACCGCGTCCGACATCGCCAATGGCCGTGGCAGTTTCTTCGACGATTACTGCAACTGGGAGCGCATTCCCGAATTCGTCGAGGTGGTGCGGAAGTCGCCGGCCGCCGAACTGGCGGCGGCGGTGATGCAGTCGCGCACCGCGCAGTTCTTCCACGATCATGTGCTGGTCAAGGAGCCGGGCACGCAGAAGCCGACGCCCTGGCATCAGGACATCCCCTATTATTTCGTCGATGGCCAGCAGACGGTCAGTTTCTGGATCCCCATCGATCCGGTGAAGGAGGCGACGCTGCGCCTGATCGCCGGCTCGCACAAATGGGACAAGATGATCCTGCCGGTGCGCTGGCTCGACGACAGCAATTTTTATGCCGGTGAGGGCGACTACCTGCCGGTGCCCGATCCCGACAACGATCCGTCGATGAAGGTGCTTGAATGGGAGATGGAGCCGGGCGACGCCATCCTGTTCGATTTCCGCACCGCGCACGGCGCGCGCGGCAATCTGACAGCGGCCCGGCGCCGGGCGCTGTCGCTGCGCTGGGTCGGCGACGATGCCCATTATGTCGAGCGGCCGGGCCGCACCTCGCCGCCCTATCACGGCCATGGCATGCAGCCGGGCCAGAAACTGCGTGAGGACTGGTTCCCAGTCGTTTTTCCCGGCTGAGTCGAATTGCCAGAAAATCGGCGGCGATGGCCGCCGCCGATTTTCTGCTGGATAACGTTCCCGTGCGCAATTCGGATCAAAACACCCTGATGCCTTGACCCGTCGCCCGGAGAGCAATAGCGGGTGCTCTCCAGGGTTTGCATCAAGAGGTGGCCATGAACGTTCTTCTTCTGGGCTCCGGCGGCCGCGAACATGCGCTTGCCTGGAAGATCGCCGCCTCGCCGCTGCTGACCAAGCTCTACGCGGCTCCCGGCAATCCCGGCATCGGCGCCGAGGCTGAACTGGTAAAGCTGGACGTTGCGGATCACGCCGCCGTCGCCGCCTTCTGCCGCGAGAAAAAGATCGACCTCGTCGTGGTCGGTCCGGAAGGGCCGCTGGTCGCCGGCATCGCGGACGATCTGCGCGCTGAAAACATCCGCGTCTTCGGCCCTTCGAAGGCCGCCGCGCGGCTAGAAGGGTCGAAGGGTTTCACCAAGGACCTCTGCGCCCGATACGACATCCCCACCGCCGCCTATGGCCGTTTCAACGATCTGGCCTCGGCCAAGGCCTATGTCGAAAAGACGGGCGCGCCGATCGTCATCAAGGCCGATGGGCTCGCCGCCGGCAAGGGTGTCACCGTCGCAATGACCCTGGACGAGGCGAGGGCGGCCCTCGATGCCTGTTTCGAGGGTTCCTTCGGCGCTGCCGGCGCGGAGGTGGTGGTCGAGGAATTCATGACTGGCGAGGAGGCGAGTTTCTTCTGCCTTTGCGACGGCACCACAGCGCTGCCCTTCGGCACCGCGCAGGACCACAAGCGTGTAGGCGACGGCGACACCGGCCCCAACACCGGCGGCATGGGCGCCTATTCGCCGGCTCCGGTGATGACGCCGGAGATGGTCGAGCGCACCATGCGCGAGATCGTCGAACCGACCATGCGCGGCATGGCCGAGCTTGGCGCGCCTTTCGCCGGCATCCTTTTCGCCGGGCTGATGATCACGGACAAGGGGCCGAAGCTGATCGAATACAACACCCGCTTCGGCGATCCGGAATGCCAGGTGCTGATGATGCGGCTGAAGGACGACCTGCTTGTGCTGCTCAATGCCGCCGTCGACGGTCAGCTGGCGCACACGTCCATACGCTGGCGCGACGAGGCGGCGCTCACCGTGGTGATGGCGGCGCGGGGCTATCCCGGCACGCCGGAAAAAGGCTCGGTCATCCGCGGCGTCGAGGACGCGGCTGGCGACGGCGTCCAGATCTTCCACGCCGGCACCGCCATCAATGGCGGCGCGCTGGTCGCCAATGGCGGCCGTGTCCTCAATGTGACGGCGACCGGGACCACGGTCGGCGAGGCGCAGAAGCGGGCCTATGCCGCGCTCGACCGGATCGACTGGCCGGATGGCTTCTGCCGCCGCGACATCGGCTGGCAGGCCGTGGCGCGCGAGAGGGCGAGCTGAGATTTCGGTTTACGGCTGACCGCGATCGATTTCGGTCGAACCGGTGCTGACCGGGTCGGCCGCGGCGAAGGCTGCGTTCAACTGCTCGGGTGAGCGTTGTCCGGTCCGCTTCCAGGCGACATATTGGACGATGCCGAAACCCGGCCTGCGCGGCACCGTCTTCACGACCGGCATGTGGAACCCCTCGCGGAATTTCGACCAGCGCGAGCCGAGCACCGAGACCATTTCCTCGAAGGTCGGCGGCGTTGCCACATCGGCGTAAATGAGGGTGGTCTTGCCGGCGAGCGCGGCTTCGCGCGAGAGCGGCACCGGCACGCTGGCAAGATAGTCGGATGGCACGTCGATCAGCCCGCCAAAGGGCCATTGCTGGCGCAGCGTAGCGGCATCCGTCGGCACGACGTTGACGTCGATATTGTTGGGCGTGCCGGCAACCCTGTAGGGGCAACGGAAGCGGCCGCAATTGGCCTGCGCCGAAAATTGCCAGAGCGCGTAGCCCTGCCAGTTGCCCATCGGGAAATGCACGTCGATATCAGGTTTGTAGCGTGCGTACCAAAGCGGCAGCCGCGACAGGAGCCGGTATTTGTAACGATTGTCGGCGATGTACTGCGCGGTCTTGCCGTTGGTGTAGAGCACCGGGAAACGGCCGACGCGCCGGTGCACCTGGCGCACGAACTCCTCCGCATCGTCAAGCGACATCCATTGCGAGGGATCGATGCCTTCGATGTCGAGCGCCATGAGATCGTCCGGCGCGGGATCGGCGAAATCGAGGAAATTATTGGCCTGCTCGACCGGATTGCCGGGCCGGGCAAGATGATAGGCCCCCCATTTCATGCCGAGCGCCTTGGCCACGACCCGGCGCGTCTGGAACAGTTCGCGCGTCACCGCATGGCGCTTCCACAGCGCCTTGCACAGCTTCACGTCGGTGTCGCTGCCGAAACAGAAATAGGGCGGCGGCATGCCGTCGGAGGCCTTGTTGATGAAGGCGGCGATGCGCTTGTCGGTGGCAAGCTGCCCCCAGTCGATGGGATTGTACTCGTAGGCGTCGATGACCAGAGCGCGGTCGGCGTTCTTCCATGGCTCGGAGAAGTCCGAGGCCGTTGCCGCCGATATCAGCGCCATCATCGCCGCAAGAGCGATCGCTGAGCGGCGAAGAAGATGCGCCGGCGTTTTCAAACAGGGGGTCCCCGTTGATCAAACACCGATGGTGAACCGCTATGGTTAAGGAATGCTTCTCTATGCAGGGGCGTAGGGCTAGCGCCGGCTGAACGGCTGGAATTCGAACGGGTCGGGCGCGGGCTCTTGCTGGAGCGTGCCTTCGGCGACGCGCTTGCGGTGGTGGGCGAGCGAGCATTGCGGCGAGCACAATATGCCGCGATCCGACCAGTAGGCCGCGCCGTGCTCCAACTGGCCGCCGTGATGCCAGAATCCCGTCGCGCGGTAGGGCAAGCCGCATTCGATGCAGCGATAGGCGTCGGGTCTGGCGAGCATGGGCGGTTCCGGTCGGCTGGTTCTGGTCTGTCGGGGGTCGGCTTGATACGGCGTCCGTTGAATTTAATACAGGCCGGCGCGATTGCAAAATCCACGTGACAAAGTTTGACGTTTACGTAAAAAGAAACCGGGAGACCGCCCAAAGGCGGATGGTTTTACGGCCGCACCGGCTCTAGGTTGGCGAGGCCGATGCATCAGGAGGATCGAGCGGCATGTATCGGGCACCGGTCGAGGATATCGCGTTCACGCTGAAGCATGTGGCGGGTATGAAATCCGCTCTCGATGCCGGCACATTCGGCGATCTCGTTGAGGATCTGGTCGATGCCGTCCTTGGCGAGGCCGGCCGTTTCGCCACCGAGGAGGTGGCGCCCCTCTACAAGATCGGCGACGAACACGGTGCCGTGCTGAAAGACGCCGCCGTCAACACGCCGCCCGGCTGGAAGGACCTCTATCGCCGCTGGATCGATGGCGGCTGGAACGCGCTGTCCGGCCCTGAAGACTATGGCGGCCAGGCGCTGCCGACCATGCTGGGCGTCGCGGCGCTCGAAATGTGGAACTCCGCCGCCATGGCCTTCGGCATTGGCCCGACGCTGACCATGGGCGCGGTGGAAGCGCTCGACAAGCATGCCTCCGAGGCGCTCAAGGCGAAATATCTGGCAAAGCTCGTCTCCGGCGAGTGGATGGGCACGATGAACCTGACCGAACCGCAGGCGGGCTCGGATCTCGCCGCCTTGCGTTCGCGCGCCGAGCCCGCCGGCGACGGCACCTATCGCATCTTCGGCCAGAAGATATTCATCACCTATGGCGAGCACGATTTCACCGACAACATCATCCATCTGGTGCTGGCGCGGCTGCCGGACGCACCGGCCGGCACGCGCGGCATCTCGCTGTTCCTGGTGCCGAAATTCTTCGTCAACGATGATGGCTCGCTCGGCGGCCGCAACGACGTGTTCTGTTCCGGCCTCGAGCACAAGCTCGGCATCCATGCCTCGCCGACCTGCACCATGATCTATGGCGACGGGTTCCAGGGCGCCAGGCCCGGCGCCGTTGGCTGGCTGATCGGCGAGGAGAACAAGGGCCTCGCCTGCATGTTCACCATGATGAACAATGCGCGGCTTTGCGTCGGCATGCAGGGCGTCGCGGTCGCGGAAGCCGCGACGCAGAAGGCGATGGCCTATGCCAATGAGCGCCGCCAGGGCAAGGCGGCGGATTATGCCGGCGCCGGCATGGCACCAATCGTCCATCACCCCGACGTGCAGCGCAATCTCCTGACCATGAAGGCGCTGACGCAGACGGCACGGGCGATCAGCTATTCCTGCGCCCACGCCATCGACATGGCCCGGGTCTCGGACGGTGACGAGGCAGCGCATTGGCGCGACCGCGCCAATCTTTTGACGCCGCTCGCCAAGGCATTTTCGACCGATGTCGGCGTCGAAGTGGCTTCGCTCGGTGTGCAGGTGCATGGCGGCATGGGCTTCATCGAGGAGACGGGCGCGGCGGCCTTCTACCGCGACGCGCGCATCGCGCCGATCTACGAGGGCACCAACGGCATCCAGGCGATCGACCTGGTGACCCGCAAGCTGCCGCTCGGCGGCGGCGAACATGTCCATGGCTTCATCGGCGAACTGGCCGCCGTCGCCAATGCCGTGCGCACTTCCAACCTGCAGGGTTTCGGCCGCACCGCCGATGCGCTTGATGCTGCACTCAGCGATCTGACGCAGGCGACGCGCTTCCTGCAGAAACTGTCGGCCGACGGCCGGATGGAGGAGGCGCTGGCGGGAGCGACGCCGTATCTCAGGCTGATCTCGCTTGCCGCCGGCGGCGCCTATCTGGCGCGCGGCGCGCTCGCCGACCAGGGCCGGATCGCGCTGTGCCGGTTCTTCGCCGAAAACCTGCTCGGCGAGGCACGCACTTTGAAGGAACGCGTCATCGACGGCGCGGAGAGCCTCGCTGCCGCCGGCAAGACGCTGATATCAGCTTGAATTCTCACAGCGCTCACCAGGGAAAAAGACCGTGACAGACCATATCCTCGTCGAGCGCCAGGGCGCCATCCAGATCATCCGCGTGAACCGCCCGGACAAGAAGAACGCGCTGACACGCGCCATGTACGCAAAGATGTCGGCGGCGCTTGCCGAGGGCGACGCCGATCCGGCAATCCGCGTCCACGTCGTCCTAGGCGTGCCCGGCGCCTTCTCCTCCGGCAATGACCTTGCCGATTTCATGGTTGTCGCCACCGGCGGCGATGGCGGCACGGAGGTCTGGGATTTCCTGATGGCGCTGGCCAGCGTCGAAAAGCCCATCGTCTCCGGCGTCGACGGCATCGCGGTCGGCATCGGCACGACGATCAACCTGCATTGCGACCTGACCTTCGCCACGCCGCGCACCGTGTTCAGGACGCCTTTCGTCGACCTCGGCCTGGTGCCCGAGGCGGGATCGAGCCTGCTGGCGCCGCGCATTCTGGGGCAGCAGGGCGCCTTTGCGCTGCTCGGTCTCGGCGAGGGTTTTTCCGCCGAACGCGCCAAGGCCGCCGGCCTGATCTATGAGGTGGTCGAGGAGGCCGCGCTGGAGGCCTCGGTGCTCGCCGCCGCCGGCCAGATCGCCGCCAAGCCGCCGCAGGCGCTGAAGATCGCGCGCGACCTGATGCGCGGCTCGCGCGACGACCTCGTCGCCCGCATCGGCGAGGAAAGCGAACATTTCCGCGAGCGACTGAAGTCGGACGAGGCGCGCGCCGCGCTCACCGCATTCATGACCAGGAAGAAGAGCTGAGGCCTTGCCCTTTCAGGGATAAAGCCGCGCCTTGTCCCAGCCGCCTTTCGCGTTACGGGAAAAAACCACCCGATCGTGCAGCCGGAACGGACGGTCGTGCCAGAACTCGATCGTCCTCGGCACGATGCGGAACCCCGACCAGTGTTTCGGCCGCGGGATCTCGCCGATGGCGTATCGCGCCGTGTATTCGGCGACAGCCTTCTCCAGCGCAAAGCGGCTTTCCAGCGGCCGGGACTGCTTCGACGCCCACGCGCCGATGCGGCTGCCGCGTGGGCGCGTCGCGTAGTAGGCGTCGGCTTCGGCGTCGCTGACGATCTCCACCGGGCCGCGAATCCGCACCTGGCGGCGTAGCGATTTCCAGTGGAAACACATCGCCGCCTTCATGCTGCCAAGAATCTCCTGGCCCTTCGCGCTCTCGAAATTCGTGTAGAAAACAAAGCCGCCTTCATCGAACCCCTTCAGCAGCACCATCCGCACATCCGGCATGCCTTCGGCGTCAACGGTCGCCAGCGCCACGCCGTTGGCATCGTTGATCTCACTCTTGGTGGCGTCATCAAGCCATGCGGCAAAAAGGCGAAACGGCTCGGCCGCTTCGGTAAAGTCACCGGTTGTTAACTCTGTGTCACTCATAGTTTTTCTCAAATTGTCACGAGATCAGGGAGGTTGCCGATTGTCGCGTATCGCGCAAGCTTTTGACAGCAGGCAATGGGGCGTTATCGCTTCGGCCAGCGCGAAAGCGGCGATCGTGGCGGCGGCCTTGCCGCTTGCCGCCTGCGGCGCGGGTGGCTTCAGCCTGGAAAAAGCCGAAGTCGACCGCTCGATCCTGACCAGCAGCACGCAGGCTTCATCGGTGCCGGCCGATTCGGATCGCGACTCAGACCAGACGACGATCGGCAACGCGGTGTCGTCCGCCGACATCGAGCAGCTTGGCGGCCAGGCCGTGCCGTGGGCGAATGCCGGCACCGGCTCTCGCGGCTCCATCACCGAACTGGCGGAATTGAAGGACAGGGGCCAGACCTGCCGCCGCTTCAAGGCTTCGCGCGAAAGTTTCGACGGCGTTGCCATGTTCGAGGGCGAACTCTGCCTGGCCAGCGCCGGCGGCTGGCGCATGCAGGGCTTCAAGGCGCTCTAATTTCCGCCTTTGATATGACGCTCCGCTACTGGAATTTCTTCCTATGCGAGCGCATATAGGGGGCAAGTATGGACTCAACTCATTTCCAGGGCAGGAAGCATGCGCGACCCGTATGAGGTCCTGGGCGTTGCAAAGAACGCATCGGCCAAGGACATAAAATCGGCGTACCGGAAACTCGCCAAGAAACATCATCCGGACCAGAATCCGAATGATCCCAAGGCGAAGGACCGTTTTGCCGCGGCCAACCAGGCCTATGAGATCGTCGGCGACGAGAAGAATCGTGCCGCTTTCGATCGCGGCGAGATCGACGCCGACGGCAAGCCGCGCTTCCAGGGTTTTGAGGGTGCCGCCGGTGGCGGCGACCCCTTTGCCGGGTTTCGCCGCCAGCAAGGGGCCGGCGGTTCGCGATTCGAATTCCGTTCGGGGCGCCCGGGCGGCGATCCGTTCGACGGCAACAGCGATATTTTCAGCCAGATTTTCGGCGACGCCTTTTCCGGCGCGCGCGGCGCTGGCGACCGCCGCCAGCCGGCGACGGCGGCCGATCTGAACGTCACGCTCGACGTCACCATCGAGGAAGCGGCCACCGCCGAAAAGGTGACGGCGATGTTCCCGGATGGCCGCAAGGTGGCGGTCAAACTGCCGGCCTTTGTCGAGGATGGCCAGACCATCCGGTTGAAGGGGCAGGGCGAGCAGGGGCCGGGCCAGCCCGGCGACGCGCTGGTCAAGATCCATATCCGCCGGCATCCGCGCTACCGCATCGAGGGCCGCGACCTGCATGCCGATCTGCCGGTATCGCTGGCGGATGCGGTGCTGGGCGCCAAGGTGCCGGTCGAGACGCCGACCGGCAGGCTCGCGGTCAACGTTCCCGCCTGGTCGAGTTCGGACAAGGTGCTGCGGCTCAAGGGCAGGGGTCTGCCGGAAAAGGCCGGCGGCCATGGCGACCTCTACGCCCATGTCCGCATCATGCTGCCGGAGGGCGGCGACAGCGCTCTCGAAGCGTTGATGCGTGGTCAAAAAGGCTGATCCAGCGCTCTTGTCCCCCGAACTGTCCGGTTTGAGCGCTTGAAGGGGCTGTGTGCCTGTGCGATAGGCACTCCACAAAGCACAAACCTTGCGGAGAGCGCTCACATGGCGGGTGGACAGGGCCTGATGGCCGGCAAGCGCGGCCTTATTCTTGGCGTCGCGAACAACAGGTCGATTGCCTATGGCATTGCCAAGGCATGCGTCGACCATGGCGCCGAGATCGCGCTGACCTATCAGGGCGAGGCGTTCAAGAAGCGCGTCGAGCCGTTGGCGGCTGAACTGGGCGCCTTTGTCGCCGGCCATTGCGATGTCACCGATCCGGCGAGCCTCGACGAAGTCTTCGCCAATGTCGCCAGGCACTGGGGCAAGCTCGACTTCCTCGTCCACGCCATCGCTTTCTCCGACAAGGACGAGCTGACCGGCCGCTACGTCGAGACGACGCGCGACAATTTCCTGCGCACCATGGACATTTCGGTGTTTTCCTTCACCACCATCGCCAAGCGCGCCGAGGCGCTGATGACCGATGGCGGCTCGCTGCTGACGCTGACCTATTATGGCGCCGAGAAGGTGATGCCGCACTACAACGTCATGGGTGTCGCCAAGGCCGCGCTCGAAGCCAGCGTGCGTTACCTCGCCGTCGATCTCGGCGGCAAGAAGATCCGCGTCAACGCCATCTCCGCCGGCCCGATCAAGACGCTGGCCGCCTCGGGTATTGGCGACTTCCGCTACATACTGAAGTGGAACGAATACAATTCGCCGCTGAAGCAGACGGTCACGCAGGAAGAGGTCGGCGATTCCGGCGTCTATTTCCTGTCCGACCTGTCGCGTGGCGTCACCGGTGAAGTGCACCATGTCGATTCCGGCTATCACGTGGTCGGCATGAAGGCGGTCGACGCGCCTGACATTTCGACCGTCAAGGAATAGCCCCTCCGTTCATCCTCCGCCCAGGCCCTGGCCCGACCTCCGGAAGACCTGATGTACCCGCTGGTTTATATCGTGCGCCACGGCCAGACCGCGTGGAACGCCGAATTCCGGCTTCAGGGCCAAGCCGACACCGACCTCAATGCCCTTGGCCGCGAGCAGGCGACCGGAAACGGGCGTCGGCTGGCCCAACTTGTCGGTGATCCCGAGGATTTCGATTTCGTCGCCAGCCCGATGCGGCGGACGCGCGAAACGATGGAACGTATCCGCGCCGCGATGAAGCTCGATCCGCTGGCCTATCGAACCGATGTCAGGCTGATCGAGGTCAATTTCGGCGACTGGCAGAGCTTTACCTTTGCCGAGCTCGAGACGCAGTCTCCCGGGGCAAGTCGGTCCCGCGCACTGGACAAATGGAATTTTCAGCCACCCGGCGAGGGGGCGGAGAGCTACCAGATGCTGCTCGAACGGGTGAAACCCTGCTTCGACGAGATCGATCGCAAGACGGTCTGCGTAACGCATGGCGGCGTCATGCGCACCCTGTTCCGCATCGTGCTCGACATGGCCGAGGACGAGGCCGCGAACCTGGAGATACCGCATGATCGCGTGCTCAAACTCGAAGGCCAGAGCCTGGAATGGCTTTAGGCCGGCCTGGGGCGGAACAAATATTCCCTAGTTCGTGTCGCTGTCAGGCAGCTGCATATCGGTCACGACATTCTCGCCATTGGTCACGTCGTAGGCGATGACGATGTCCATGCCCGGCTTCAGCGAGTCGAGATCCGTTTCGGCGTTCAGCTTGTAGGATTTGCCGTCGTCCAGCGTCAGGGTCAGCGCGTCCTTGTCGATCTTCTTGATCAGGCCTTCGGTCTGTCCGGCAAAGGCGGCGGTGGAATAGAGCAGGGCGGCGGCAACAGCGCCAATCAGGGTACGCATGATCGTCCTCTTTGGTCATTGCGCCGGCACTGTGGCGGCGGATCCTCAACGGCGGATGGAAGAAAGCAGAAACCAGCCGAATGTGTCAAAACTTAAACGGCGGGGATGACAGTTTGACCACCGCAAAAAACGCCAATAGAAGGCAGGCTTCAACCGGCTCCGCTGCCGGGCAGGGCACTTTTCCATGTCTCACAACACGTTCGGCCACCTTTTCCGCGTCACCACCTGGGGCGAAAGCCATGGCGCAGCGCTTGGCTGCGTGGTCGACGGCTGTCCGCCCGGCATCCGCTTCACGCGCGACGAAATCCAGGCAGAACTGGACAAGCGCCGGCCGGGACAGTCGCGCTTCGTCACGCAGCGCCGCGAGCCGGACGAGGTGAAGGTGCTGTCGGGTTTCGTCCTCGACGAGGACGGCGAGACGATGATCACCACCGGCACGCCGGTCTCGATGCTGATCGAGAATGTCGACCAGCGCTCGAAGGATTATGGCGAGATCGCCCGCCAGTACCGGCCGGGCCATGCCGACTACACCTATGACGTCAAATACGGCATACGCGACTATCGCGGCGGCGGCCGTTCCTCGGCCCGCGAGACGGCGGCACGGGTAGCGGCGGGTGCCTTGGCGCGCAAAGTGGTGCCGGGCATGGTGGTGCGCGGCGCGCTGGTGTCGATGGGCGAAAAATCGATCGACCGCGCCAACTGGAACTGGAATTTCATCGGCGACGCCGAAAATCCGTTCTTCACGCCCGATCCCGCTTCCGTTCCCGTCTTCGCCCAGTATCTCGACGGCATCCGCAAGTCAGGCTCCTCGGTCGGCGCTGTGATCGAGATCGTCGCCGACGGCGTTCCGCCGGGGCTTGGCGCGCCGATCTATGCCAAGCTCGACCAGGACATTGCGTCGGGGCTGATGTCGATCAACGCCGTCAAGGGCGTCGAGATCGGCAATGGCTTCGAGGCCGCGCGCATCACCGGCGAACAGAATGCCGACGAGATGCGCATCGGCAATGACGGCAAGCCGGTGTTCCTGTCCAACAATGCCGGCGGCATCCTTGGCGGCATCTCGACCGGCCAGGCGATCATTGCGCGCTTCGCCGTCAAGCCGACATCGTCGATCCTGACGCCGCGAAAGTCGATCGACAAGGATGGCAACGACGTCGAGGTGATGACCAAGGGCCGGCACGACCCCTGCGTCGGCATCCGCGCCGTGCCGATCGGCGAGGCCATGGTTGCCTGCGCGATTGCCGACCACTATTTGCGGCATAGGGGACAGACGGGCCAGGGGAGTAGGGCAGTAGGGCGGTAGGGCGGCATGCTACGCCCAGCGCCCAGACAGCCAAATTTTTGCTTTCCCCTACTGCCTTACTGCCCTATTCCCCTACTGCCCTGCGAGCAAAGCGAGCGTCCATGCCTTACGACCAGAAGAAGATTGTCGAAGCCATCCGCGCTTTCGAACGCGGCGAGATCGTCGTCGTCATGGATGATGACGGGCGCGAGAACGAGGGCGACCTGATCGTCGCCGCCGTCCACTGCACGCCGGAAAAGATGGCCTTCATCGTGCGCAACACCTCCGGCATCGTCTGCACGCCGATGCCGCGCGAGGAAGCCAAGCGGCTCAATTTGCAGCCGATGGTCGCCGACAATGATTCAGCCCACACCACCGCTTTCACCGTCAGCGTCGATTTCAAGCATGGCACGACGACAGGCATTTCGGCCGACGACCGCACGCTCACCGTGCGCAACCTTGCCAATGGCAATGTCGGCGCTTCCGATTTCGTCCGTCCCGGTCACATCTTCCCGCTGATCGCGCGCGAGGGCGGCGTCCTGATGCGTTCGGGCCATACCGAAGCGGCGGTCGATCTCTGCAAGCTCGCCGGCCTGCCGCCGATCGGGGTCATTTCCGAACTGGTCAATGACGACGGCACCGTCAAGCGCGGCCCTCAGGTGCAGGCTTTCGCCGAAGAGCATGGCCTGAAGCAGGTGTCGGTCGCCGACCTCATCGCCTACCGCCAGCGCAAGGAGACGCTGGTCGAGCGCGTCGCATGCTCCGATATCGACACGCTCGGCGGCAAGGCGCAGGTCTTCACCTACACGCTGCCCTGGGACACGATGCATCACGTCGCTGTCGTCTTCGGCGACATCCGCGATGGCGAGGAGGTGCCGGTGCGGCTGCATTCCGAGGATGTAGTGACCGATGTCTTCGGCACCAGCCATCGGCTGGACGGCATCATGAAGGCGATGGGCGAACGCAAGCGTGGCGTCATCGTCTATCTCAGGGAGGGCTCCGTCGGCGTCGCGCACCAGGAGCGCAAGCGCCCGCTGAGCGGCGACCGCGAAGATCACGAAGAGGCCCGCCGCCGCGAGAACGAATGGCGCGAAATCGGCCTCGGCGCGCAGATACTGAAGGATCTCGGCATTTCCTCGATCAACCTGATCGCCTCGCGCGAGCGCCATTATGTCGGCCTCGAAGGCTTTGGCATCCACATCGCCAAGACCGAGATACTCTAGGATATGTCGATATTGAGATGAGGCCGGTCGGCCTCATCTCAATTGCACATCTCCTGGCTGTCACTCTGCCGGAACGGCGGCGGCTTCGCACCCGTCCAGCTCGCATCTATGGGTGGCCAGGACGCGCTGGCCGGCGAGCACGGTGGCCAGCGCGATCGTGCCTGATGCCACGGAGACCCAGAACCCGTTCTGCGCGCCGAACGCATCCACCACCGCGCCGGCGGCGAAGGAGCCCAGCGCCATGCCGATGCCGATCCCGGTGGTCACCCAGGTGATGCCTTCGGTCAGCATCGCTTCAGGCACATGCCGCTCGATCAGGCCAAAGGCCGTGATGAAGGTCGGCGAGATCGCCACGCCGCTGAGGAAGACAGTCAGCGCCAGAAGCGGCACGCTGCCGGCGGTGAGCGGCAGCAGCGTGCCGAGCGCAACCAGGGCGACCGCGATGGCGAGTTGGCGCTGCAGCGGTGCCTGCAGGTTGAGTGCGCCGACAATGATGCCGAGCACGAACGACCCCAGCGCGTAGACACCGATGACGAGGCTGGCGGCGCCGGGCTGGCCAAGCTCCTTGGTGATGGCCACGGTGCTCACTTCGGTCGTTGCGAAGGTGGCGCCGATGAAGATCAGGGCAAAGGTGATGATCTGCACTGGCCGCAGGCGGATCGCCGAGCCGCTCGAGCCATGGTCCACCGCTCGCACTTGCGGTTCGGTCGATCGCTGCAGGATGAAGGCCGTCGAGCCCAGGGCAAGGAACAGCGTGCTCGCCAGCATGCCCGCCTCCGGAAACAGGGCGGCGCTCAGGCCGACCGACAGCGATGCGCCGGCGATATAGACCAGCTCATCCGCCGCCGATTCGAAGGCGAAGGCGGTGTTCATCTCGGGCCGTCCCCGGAAAAGCTCGGTCCAGCGCGCGCGCACCATGGCCGGCATGCTGGGCATGGCCGCCGCCAGCAGCGCCGACACGAACAGCGTCCAGACCGGCCAGTCCTGATTGGCGGCCGCAACCAGCGTGATGAAGGCGAGCACGGAGACGATTGTCGTGGGCACGACGATCCGTGTCTGGCCAAGGCGGTCGACCAGTCTTGATATCTGCGGCGCCAGGAATGCGTTGGCCAGCGCGAATGTCGCCGAGACGGCGCCCGCCAGCCAGTATTCGCCGCGCGTCTGCGACAGCATCGCCACGATGCCGATCGGCGCCATGGCGATCGGCAGGCGCGCCATGAAGCCGGCGGCTGCAAATCCCTTGGCTCCTGGGGCGCGGAAAATTTCCGAATAGGGGTTTTGCATGATGGTTCCTCGACAAAGGCCGGTTTGACAATTACATACGAAGCGTATGAGAAATAGATAGAGCATACGCGGCGTATGTCAATTGGCATACGAAACGTATGTGAATAGGACCAGGCGGAAATGCACAGACCCCGCAAGGAAATGATCGCCGAAACGCGTGCAAAGCTGATCGCCGCGGCCCGCCAGGCCTTTGGCACGATCGGTTATGCCGAGGCGTCGATGGATGATTTCACCGCATCCGCCGGGCTGACGCGCGGCGCGCTCTATCATCACTTCGGCGACAAGAAGGGCCTGCTGCAGGCGGTTATAGCCGAAATCGACGGCGAGATGGCGGCCCGGGTGAATGAGGTCGCGTCGCGAGCGCCGAACCGCTGGCAGCATTTCGTCGACGAGTGCACGACCTATATCGAAATGGCGCTCGAGCCGGAAATCCAGCGCATCATGTTCCGCGACGGTCCGGCCGTGCTGGGTGATCCAGCACTTTGGTCGAATGCCAATGCCTGCGTTGGTTCAATGACCGATCATCTGACCGCGCTGCAGGGGGAAGGGGTAGTCGTCCCGGACGTCGACCCCGAGACCGCCGCGCGGCTGATCAATGGGGCGAGCAGCCAGGCGGCGCAGCGGATCGCCAATTCGAACGACCCCGAAGCGACGTCTAAGATGGTGGTTGCAGCGTTCAAGCAACTGCTCGAGGGACTGCTCAGAAAACCGGCTTCGCAGCAGAGCTAAATCCCCTTTGCGCGCGCCGCTGTCCACCGCCCGCGATTGACAATCCCCGGGTTGAGCGCATCCTCCCCAGCCATCTCTGGAGGGGAGATTCGGGACATGTGGGATTTCGATATCGGCAGGTCGGTGTCCATCATGATGCGGACCTGGCCTTTCATTGTCTTTCGCATGATCGTCTATTTCGGCATCACGCTGGCCTACATCGTGGCGACCGGCACCGGCGCGTCGGTCGGCTATGGCGTCGGCCATATCTCCACGGATCCCGACGGGCCGATGTCCTTTGCCCTGTGGGGCGGCGTGGTCGGCTTCGGCGTGGTTTCGATCGCCGTCTACTGGATCCGCGAATACATCCTCTACGTCGTCAAGGCCGGCCATATCGCCGTCATGGTCCATCTGATCGACGGCCGGGATGTGCCCGATGGCCAGAACCAGATCGCCTATGCCAGGCAGGTCGTGACCGAGCGTTTCGCCGAGGCCAACATCCTTTTCGTCGTCGACCAGCTGGTCAAGGGCGCCATCCGCGCCATCACCGGCCTGCTCGGCGGCATCGCCGCCTTCCTGCCCATACCTGGCTTGAGCGGCCTGGTCTCCTTCATCAACACGGTGATCCGCCTGTCGCTGACCTATGTCGACGAGATCATCCTCGGCTACAACATCCGCATCAATTCGTCCTCGCCCTTCGAAACCGCCAGGCAAGGCGTCGTGCTCTACGCCCAGAACGGCAAGACCATGGTGAAGAACGCCGTCTGGCTGGCGGTCATCATGTGGGGCGTGTCCTTCGTGATCTTCCTTTTGATGCTGGCCCCGGCCGGCGCCATTCTCTTCATGATGCCCGGACAACTCGCCGGCTGGGCCTTCGTGCTCGCCATCGTTTTCGCCTGGGCCTTCAAGGCGGCCTTCATCGAACCCTTCGCAATCGCCTGCCTGATGCAGGTCTATTTCAAGACCATCGCCGGCCAGGTGCCCGATCCGGCCTGGGACATCAGGCTGGCCGAGGCGTCGTCGAAGTTCAGGGAACTGAAGGACAAGGCATTGGCCTCCTTTGGCGGCTCGCGCTGGGGCACGGCCGGCGCAACGCGTTGATCGGGGGCACATGCGGGCGCGCAGGCGGCGGTGTTTAGGTGTGCCACCGCTGACTTGAGCGATGCCTCGCCTTGCCCGCAAAACGTCTCGCTCATGATCAGTTCGGGCAGCGGCAGCCGCCGGCCCCAGCCATGCGTTTCAAGGTCGGGTTTGGGCGCGAACTCGGAAACCCGGCCGACGCAGAGATAGGCGATCGGCGTCACGTGCTCCGGAATGGACAGCAGGCTTTTCAGCGCCTGTGGCTCGATGATACTGACCCAGCCGACGCCGACGCCTTCGGCGCGCGCCGCCAGCCAGAAATTCTGCACCGCGCAGACCGTGCTGTAGAGATCCATCTCCGGATTGTGCCAGCGCCCCAGCGGCGAACCCTGCGAGCGCCGGCGGTTGCAGGTGATGCAGATGTTGAGGGCGCTTTCGCAGATGCCCTCGAGCTTGAGCTTGCGGTAGAGCCCCTGTCTTTCCGCATCGATTTCGGGCAGTTCCTGTTCGCGCGCGGCCAGGAACAGGTCGCGCACATCAGCCCGTCGCGCGGCATCGCGGATGACGATGAAATTCCACGGCTGCATGAAGCCGACCGACGGTGCATGATGGGCGGCAAGCAGCAGCCTTGCCAACACCTCGTCGTCGAGCCCTGTGGGCAGGAAATGGCTGCGCACATCGCGCCGCGTGAACATGGCGCGGTAGACCGCATCGCGTGCCATCTGGTCAAATCCGTCGCCCATAGGAGCGGTCATGGTTTTCGGCATCGCTTGTCCCCTTGCGATTGCAATCAATGCCAGCCGCCTGACCATGCGGATGACGATGCCTGCCAGGCCGGTCTTCTGGCTCGGGATCAACCCACGTCCGGTGCCTTCCCGTCATCGACAGTGGCATTTACCGGCGCGGTCCCCCTCACAGCGTTGGGCACGCCACGGAATTCAACCGTGTTCCCGATTCTCCCGCCAGAGCATTTGCAGCCAAGTGGAATCACTCGGCGTCGCAGAATGCGACTAAACAAACAGACTGGCGGGCACCAGGCAGTGGCTGCGACCTTACGCCGAAGCCTTGGCGGCGCCAATCCCCGTAGCGACGCCAATGGACGCAGGCGCGATTTTCCCCAGTCATCAAGCCGCAATGCATGGCCATCGCGGCGCCGGGGCACTAGATAGGGGGCATGGCCACTCGTCTCTACACCCATCCGATCTTCCTGGATCACATCACGCCGCCCGGTCACCCCGAGCGGCCGGATCGCTTGCGCGCCATCGAGCGCGTGCTCGACGACGAGGCCTTTGCCGCGCTTGATCGCGTCAAGGCGCCGGAAGGCGACGAGGCCACCATCCTCTACGCGCACCCCGCCGATTTCGTCGCCCGCGTGCGCGCCGCAATCCCCGAAGAGGGCCTTGCCCGTATCGATGCCGACACCACCGCCAGCCCGAAGAGCTGGCAGGCGGTGATCACCGCGATCGGCGCCGCCAACGCCGCCGTCGACGATGTCTTTGCAGGCCGCGCCGACAATGTCTTCGTCGCCGCCCGCCCGCCCGGTCACCATGCCGAAAAGACCACCGCGATGGGTTTCTGCTTCTTCAACACGGCGGCGATCGCGGCCCGCTATGCGCAGAAGAAGCATGGCGCCGAGCGCGTCGCGGTCGTCGACTGGGACGTCCATCACGGCAATGGCACCCAGGATATCTTCTGGGACGATCCCTCGGTGCTCTATTGCTCGACGCACCAGATGCCGCTCTATCCCGGCACCGGCGCGAAGAGCGAGACCGGCGTCGGCAACATCGTCAACGCGCCCTTGGCGCCACGGACCGGCGGCGAGGTGTTTCGCGATGCTTTCCTGTCGCGCGTGCTGCCGGCGCTCGACAATTTCGCGCCCGATCTGATCATCATCTCGGCCGGGTTCGACGCGCATCACCGCGACCCGCTGGCCGAGATCAACCTGACCGAGGACGATTTCGACTGGGCGACCGGCCAGCTGATGCAGCGCGCCGCGCGCCACAGCGGCAACCGGCTCGTCAGCCTGCTCGAGGGCGGCTACGATCTGCAGGGACTGGCATTTTCGGTCGCCGCCCATGTCGGGCGACTGATGAAAGGGTGAATGATGGCTGGTGAAACCAACGAAGACGTCAAGGCGATGAGCTTCGAACAGGCGCTCGACGCGCTGGAGAAGATCGTCGATGATCTGGAGCGCGGCGACGTACCGCTCGACCAGTCGATCCGCATCTACGAGCGCGGCGAGGCGCTGAAGGCGCATTGCGACCGGCTGCTGAAGGCCGCCGAGGACAAGGTCGAGAAGATCAGGCTGTCGCGCGACGGCAAGCCGGTCGGAACCGAGCCGCTCGACGCGGATTGAATGGCGGTCTTGCCTTACCGGTTTTTGGACACGATCATGGCTGAGGATTAAGCTCGTCCCGATTGAAACGGCTCCAGGACAATAGGAGATACGGAAACGATGTGCAGAAACATCAAGACCCTGTTCAATTTTGACCCGCCCGCAACCAATGACGAAGTCCGCGACGCTGCCCTTCAGTTCGTCCGCAAGCTGAGCGGAACGACACGGCCGTCGAAACAGAACCAGCATGCGTTCGATCTCGCCGTCGAAGCCATCGCGGCATCGGCGCGCGAACTTCTTGATTCACTCGAAACCAACCAGCATCCGCGCAATCGTGAAGAGGTGGCGGCCAAATTGCGGGCAAAGGCGGCGATCCGCTTCGCCTGATGCCGCCAAAATGGCCATCGCGCGCTGACAAGGAGAGTTCATGAGCTTCTTCCCGGGGAAAGACCCTGAAGCCGGCGACGCCTTTGCCAGCGATCAGATCGAGCTGATGGTTATCCCGAACGCCAAGGACATTGGCGGCTTTGAGGTCCGTCGCGCTTTGCCGACCGCCAGGAGGCGTCTGGTCGGGCCGTTCATCTTCTTCGACCGCATGGGGCCGGCAATCCTGCGGGCGGGCCAGGCGCTCGACGTCCGTCCCCACCCGCATATCGGCCTGTCGACGGTAACCTATCTGTTCGACGGCAAGATCAGGCATCGCGATTCCCTGGGCACCGAAATGGTGATCCAGCCCGGCGACGTGAATTTGATGACCGCCGGCCGCGGCATCGTGCATTCCGAGCGCACGCCGGAGGAATTGCGCGGCGCGCCGATGTCGGTCTCCGGCCTGCAGACATGGCTGGCACTGCCCGATGGCAAGGAGGAAGTGGCGCCTGTGTTCGAGAACACCGCCGCCTTGCGGCTGCCCGAGATCGATGCCGAAGGCGTCCGCGGCCGCATCGTCATTGGTGATTTCCAGGGACTGCGCTCCCCGGTGCGGGCCGATACCGAGACGCTCTACGCCGACCTCAGGCTGGCGCCCGGCGCCAGCATAAAGATCCCGGCCGATGCGGAAGAACGCGCCATCTACACGCTGGAAGGCGAGGTCGCGATTTCGGGCGACGTCTTTCCGGCCGAACGGCTGCTGGTGTTCCGGCCCGGTGACGAGATCATCGTATCGTCGCAAACCGGTGCGCATTTCATGCTGTTCGGCGGCGCCTCGCTCGGCTCGCAGCGCTACATCTGGTGGAATTTCGTCTCCTCGTCGAAGGAACGCATCGAGCAGGCCAAGCAGGAATGGAAGACGGGCCGCTTCGATATCGTTCCTGGAGATGAGGAAGAGTTCATCCCACTGCCGGAAAACTAAGGAATATCGCCCAAAAGCGGCCCGGTTTCGGGACCACAATATGCATGAAAACAAGGGCTTGAAAGCGCGGGCATAGACTGTTTCGACGCGCTGTCCTTTTGGGAGCAGACCCGCGTCACAGACACGCATTTACTTTCGCAGGCCGGCGGCCTATCCCGCCGTTGAACAGAAAGCCTGAGCACCGTGAACGCAACGCCGCATACGCCGCTTCTCGACAAGGTCCGCATCCCGGCGGATTTGCGCGCGCTTGACGAGAGCGAACTGCCGCAACTGGCGTCCGAGCTTCGCCTCGAATTGGTCGACGCGGTATCCCGCACCGGTGGCCATCTCGGCGCCGGGCTTGGCGTGGTCGAACTGACGGTGGCGCTGCACTATGTCTTCAACACCCCTGACGACCGGCTGATCTGGGATGTCGGCCACCAGGCCTATCCGCACAAGATCCTGACCGGCCGCCGCGACCGCATCCGCACATTGCGCCAGGAAGGCGGTCTGTCCGGTTTCACCCGCCGCGCCGAGAGCGAATACGATCCCTTCGGCGCCGCGCACTCCTCGACATCGATCTCCGCCGGCCTCGGCATGGCCGCCGCCCGCGACCTCTCCGGCGGCCGCAACAACGTCATCGCCGTCATCGGCGACGGCGCCATGTCGGCCGGCATGGCTTATGAGGCGATGAACAATGCCGGCGCGCTCGATGCCCGGCTCATCGTCATCCTCAACGACAACGACATGTCGATCGCGCCGCCCACCGGCGCCATGAGCGCCTATCTGGCGCGTCTGGCCTCGGGCAAGGCCTATGCCGGCCTGCGCGACTTCGGCAAGAAGCTGACATCCTATCTCGGCAAGCGCGCCGACCGCGCGATCACAAGAGCGGTCGAGCATGCACGTGGCTATGTCACCGGCGGCACGCTGTTCGAGGAGCTCGGCTTCTACCACATCGGCCCGATCGACGGTCACAATCTCGAGCATCTGATCCCGGTGCTGAAGAACGTCCGCGACAATGGCGAAGGCCCGGTGCTGATCCATGTCGTCACTCAGAAGGGCAAGGGCTACGCGCCGGCGGAAGCCGCCGCCGACAAATATCACGGCGTCAACAAGTTCGACGTCATCACCGGCGCGCAGGCCAAGGCGCCGGCCAACGCACCGGCCTACACCAAGGTGTTTGCCGAAAGCCTGATCAGGGAAGCCCGCGAGGATGACCGCATCGTCGCCGTCACCGCCGCCATGCCGAGCGGCACCGGGCTGGACCTGTTCGGCGAAGTGTTCCCGTCAAGGACCTTCGATGTCGGCATTGCCGAACAGCACGCGGTGACGTTCGCCGCCGGCCTTGCGACGGAAGGCTACAAGCCGTTCGCCGCGATCTATTCGACCTTCCTGCAGCGCGCCTATGACCAGGTCGTCCACGATGTCGCGATCCAGAGATTGCCGGTGCGTTTCCCCATCGATCGCGCCGGTTTCGTCGGCGCCGATGGCGCCACCCATTGCGGCGCGTTCGACACCACCTTCCTGGCGAGCCTGCCGGGCTTCGTCGTGATGGCGGCGGCCGACGAGGCGGAACTGCGCCACATGGTGCGCACCGCGGCAAGCTATGATGGCGGCCCGATTGCCTTCCGCTATCCGCGCGGCAATGGCGTCGGCGTCGACATGCCGGAGCGCGGTTCGGTTCTCGAACTCGGCAAGGGCCGCATCGTCAGGGAAGGCACCAAGGTGGCGCTGCTGTCCTTCGGCACGCGCCTGCAGGATTGCCTGATCGCAGCCGAGGAACTCGGCGCGGCGGGGCTTTCCACCACCGTTGCCGATGCCCGCTTCGCCAAGCCGCTCGACGAGGATCTGATCCGCCGGCTCGCCCGCTCGCACGAGGTTCTGGTCACAGTGGAGGAGGGCGCCATTGGCGGCTTCGCCAGCCACGTGCTGCAGTTCCTCGCTCATGAGGGACTGCTGGAAAGCGGCCTGAAGGTGCGCCCGCTGGTGCTGCCCGACGTGTTCGCCGACCACGCCAAGCCGGAAAAGATGTATGCCGATGCAGGGCTCGACGCCGCCGGCATCGTACGCACCGTTTTCACCGCGCTCGGTCATACGGCCCGCGCCCAGCGTGCCTGATTCAAAACCTCAAGCGCTTGAATCAGTTTGCCGTCTTGATTTTGTAACGCATTGTTAACACTGCCGTTTGGCGTTTTGCTTACCGTATCCCTTGGCCGTTTTTCAACGGCACCCTGCTAGACCGGCGTCAGGCAGGGAGACAAAAACAATGAAGACGCTTCTATGCGGCGTGGCTTTTCTGACCATGATCGCTGCACCCGCCGCCGCCGAGACGCGCTATGACCGCAATCTCGAAAAGGCGGCGCTGGGCATCGTCGCCAGCAAGATGGGTGATATCCGCGGTGGCTTTTCTTACAGGCAGGTGCCGCAGCTCGTGGTCCTGCCGGATCCCGTTACGCCGCCCGTCATCGCCACCGAGCATCCTGCCGTGCAGGCATCGGGGGATCGGGACGACGGTTTGTCTCCGGCCGTCGAGCGCCAGGTGTCGCGGACCATCTTCTAGAACCACATATCGCGCACGCAACGCCCGTCGCGGGGCAGGTCGTCAAAAGTGTCGAGACCGTCGAAATGGTCGATCGGCAGATCGGCGACGGCCTCGGGCGGCGCCAGCCTGACGTTGACGGCGATGCGCGTTCGGCCGGAGGTGCCGGCGCGCAGGCCGCGCCAAGCGAGCACGCAGGCGCAGGTCGGGCAGAACAGGATTTCGAGCGAAGGCGCATCCTTTCCGGCGCGCGTATAGCTGCCCGTCAGCCCCGAAACGTGAATGCGCTCATTGACATAGTCATAGGCCCAGAGCGTGCCATAGCGACGGCAAAGCGTGCAGTTGCAAGCTGTCACCGGCCCGGGATCGCCTTCCAGCGTCCAGTGGGCTGCGCCGCAGTGGCAGGTTCCCGTCAGCATTCGTTCTCCCCCGAGTTGCGACGATGAAGGTTCTCCTATTACCCATTTTGCGGACCCGATGCGATGCACGCAAGCCGCCACGCGGCCCAATGCTTTCGCCGCTCTTTCCTTCGTCCGCCCCAATGTCCTTGCCTTCGCTGCCGGCTTTCGCCATGAAGGCCGATGAACTTGCCTCTGCCAGCCAACACCCGCCAGCGGCTCGACGACCTGCTCGTCCAGCGCGGCCTGTTTGCCAGCCGCTCGCGTGCCCGCGACGCGGTCGAACGCGGCACGGTGACGGTTGACGGCACCGTTGCCCGCAAGCCCGGCCAGAACGTTTCACCGCAATGCCTTGTTGCCATCGACGATCCGGCGCAAGGCTATGTCTCGCGCGCGGCGCTTAAGCTCATCGGCGGGCTCGATCACTTCAGCCTCGATCCGGCTGGTCGCGAAGCGCTCGACATCGGCGCCTCGACCGGCGGGTTCACCCAGGTGCTGCTGGAGCGTGGTGCTGCCCATGTCACCGCGATCGATGTTGGGCACGGCCAGATGCATCCCGATATCGGCAAGGACCCGCGTGTGACGGTCATCGAGGGCCTGAACGCCCGCGATCTCACCATCGCCGATCTTGCCGGCCGTGTTCCGGGGTTCATTGTCTCCGACGTCAGCTTCATCTCGCTCAAACTGGCGCTGCCGCCGGCGCTCGCCATTGCGAGGCCTGGTGCTGCCGCGGTCTTTCTGGTCAAACCGCAGTTCGAGGCGGGGCGTGAGGCGATCGGCAAAGGCGGGCTGTTGAAAGACCCCTTCGATGCCGCCCGTGTCGCCGGCCTGCTGCAGGACTGGCTGGACGCCGTTCCCGGCTGGCGCTCGCTCGGCCTGCACCTGTCGCCGATCGAAGGCGGCGACGGCAATCGCGAATTCCTGCTCGGTGGGATCAAGGATCGATGAGCGCGCGCTTCACCATCAAAAAACTTGGCGCCCAGGGCGACGGCATCGCCGAAACCGAAAGCGGCGACCTGTTCATTCCCTTCACCCTGCCTGGCGAGATCGTCACCGCCGCACGCGAACGGGATCGCGCCACGCTGATGGCGGTGCTGGAGGCCTCGCCGCTGCGCATCGAACCCGCCTGCCGCCATTTCACCGAATGCGGCGGCTGCGCCCTCCAGCATTTCGAGGCCGAAGCCTATCACCAGTGGAAACGCGACAAGGTGGTGCACGCGCTGAAGGGCATTGATTGCGGCATCGACGCGCTGGTCGCCTGCGCGCCGCACACGCGCCGCCGTGTCGTTCTCACCGCCCGGCGCAGCGAGACGGGCATGCTGCTCGGTTTCAACCGTCATCTGTCGCCGGAAATCATTTCCATCTCCGAATGCCCGATCTCGCTGCCCGAGATCGTCGCGGCACTCGACCGGTTGCGGGCGCTGGCAGACTTGATATGCGCAACCACCAAATCGTTCCGCATGGCCGTCACCGCGACGGGCTCCGGCCTCGATGTCGCGGTGCATGAGTCCGGCAAGCTCGGCGAACACCAGCGCCGCATCGCTTCCAATTTCGTCCTGGCGCAGGGCTTTGCCAGGCTGTCCATCGATGACGAGATCATCATCGAACCGCGCAAGCCCGTGGTGATGTTCGGCAGCGTTGCGGTCGCCGTGCCGCCCGGCGCCTTCCTGCAGGCGACCGAGGCTGCCGAACGGACCATGGCCGACATTGTCGGTGGACATCTGAAGCGCGCCAAGAAGGTCGCCGATCTTTTCGCCGGTTGCGGCAGCTTTGCCTTGCGGCTGGCCGAGAAGTCGGAAGTGCACGCGGTGGAAGGCGATGCCGCGGCCCTCGCCGCGCTCGATCGGGCGGCACGTTTCGCGACCGGTTTGAAGCGGGTGACGGCCGAACGCCGCGACCTGTTCCGCCGGCCGCTGACGTTCAAGGAGTTGAACGCCTTTGATGGACTAGTCTTTGATCCGCCGCGCGCGGGTGCCGAGGACCAGTCCAAGCAGATCGCCCGCTCGGATGTTCCCTTCGTCGCCGCAGTGTCCTGCAATCCGGTGACGCTGGCGCGCGACCTGCGCATCCTCATCGACGGCGGCTATAAACTGAAAGGCGTGACGCCGATCGACCAGTTCCTGTGGTCACCCCATGTCGAAGCGGTCGCCCTGCTGGAAAAGCCGAGAAAAAGGCGCGGCTGAGCCGGCTGATGATCACGTTTGGTTGAGACCGGGCACTTCAGCCTCTCCCGGCCCAAAGCGGCCGGATTGACGCCGCAAAGCCGCCTTTTTGCCCCGGCCTAGTCCGGCCGGGGCGGAAACATCGGCACTCTCACCTGACGGATGATCGTAATGCGGACGGTCTCGAAACTCCTCGCTTTTTTCCTTGCCCTCTCCATTTTCGCGTTCGGGCCGACAGCCCTGGCGCTGGCGCAGAGCCAAAAACGTCTCGCCTTCGTCATCGGCAACGCCGCCTACCCCTCGGGCGCGCTGGCGACGCCCGCCAACGACGCTGGCCTCATCGCCCAGACATTGCAGGCGGCGGGGTTCGACGTGGTCGGCGCGCGCGATGTTGACCAGGAATCGCTGCGTGGCGCCTATCGCGATTTCCTCGCCAAGGTCACGGCTGCCGGTCCCGACGCGGTAGTGTTCGTCTATCTGGCCGGCCAGGGCCTGCAGTTCGAGGGTGAGAACTATTTCGTGCCCGTCGATGCGCAGATCGCCAACGCCGCCGACGTTCCGATGGCCGCTGTGCGGGTCTCCGACCTCACCAAGCCGCTTGCAGCACTGCCGACCAAGGTCAACATCGTCGTGCTCGACGCGGCCCGGCCAAATTCCTTCGCCAGGTCGAACCAGCCGCTGGCCGGCGGCCTTGCGCTGGTCGATCCAGACCCGAACATGCTGATCGCCTTCAACGCCGCCCCCGGCACGGTCGCGCCGGACGGCAAGGGTCCTTATGGCGCTTATGCGCAGGCGCTCGCCGAGATGATCAGGGATGGCGGCTTGCAACTGGGCGATGTGTTCGATCGCACGCGCCTGCGCGTCAACGAGGTGACGCAAGGCGCGGAACTGCCCTGGGACGAGTCGAAGATCACGCAGCCCTTCCTCTTCTTCGACCGTGGCCCGGATGCCCCGCCGCCGCAGGTTTCATCCGCCGAGATCCGCACGATGCGGACCAAGGAAATCCGCGACTTCGACGCGCATGACGCCTATATCGCCGCTCTCGATCGCGACACGATGCGCGGCTACGAGGACTTTCTGGTCGCCTATCCCCACGATCCCCTGGCCAGGCGCGTGCGCGCCATCCTGGCGGCGCGGCGCGAGGCGATCACCTGGCGCCAGACCTGGCTGAGGGACACGCCCGAAGCCTACTGGTCCTATCTCGATCGCTATCCGCATGGCCCGCACGCCTGGGATGCCCGCCGCCGGCTAGAACATTTCGATGCCGCGCTCGAACCGCCGCAGGGTTTTGCGGTCTACGCCTACGACGTGCCGCCGCCACCACCCGATGAGATCGTCTATGTCGACCGGCCCGTGCTCTATTTCGACGACCCGGAATTCGATTTCGCACCACCGCCGCCCGTGACGGTGATCTTCCTGCCGCCACGGCCGCGCGACTTCATCGAACTGCCGCCACCGCCGCCGCCTGCCGGCATCTTCCTGCTGCCGACGCCCGTCTTCGTGCCTGTGCCGGCCTGGGTGAACCCGCCGCATGACATCCTCCCGCCACCGAACGACGTCATCTTCAACAACATCCACAACACCACCATCGTCAACAACACGACGATCAACGAGAACAATAACCAGGGCGGTGGCCTCACCACCGGTCAGAAGCTGACTGCTGGCGCCGTGGGCCTGGGTGCGGCCGCGCTGGCAACGAAGGTGGCGTTGCCGGCCTTCCTGCAGAAAAAGGAAACCGTGCTGTCCAAGCAGAACCCGGGTGGCCTCCCGCTGAAGCCGGGGCAGGGTGGCCAGCAGCCGGGCGGTGTCACGCCGCCATCGAAGACATTGCCCGCCGACAAGCTGACAGGTCATGCCTTGCCCGGCGCCGACGGCAAGGTGCTGCCGCTCGTCAATGGCAAGCCGGTGCTGAATGGACAGAACCTGCCCAACACCCCGAACCTGCCTAAGCAGAACCCGGGCGGCCTCCCGCAGAAGCCCGGGCAGGGTGGCCAGCAGCCGGGCGGTGTCACGCCGCTATCGAAGACATTGCCCGCCGACAAGCTGACAGGTCATGCCTTGCCCGGTGCCGACGGCAAGGTGCTGCCGCTCGTCAATGGCAAGCCGGTGCTGAATGGACAGAACCTGCCCAACAACCCAAATCTGCCAAAGAACAACTCCACGAAGCTCCTGAACAAGCAGGCCACGGTAAGTGGAAACGCCGTGACCGGCAACCCGGCGGTGAATGGACAAAACGGCGCCAATGGCCAGGGTGACGGGCAGGCCCAGAATGGTATCGGCAAGACCGGCAAGGATGCCAAGTTGCGCAAGATCCCGGGCGCCAACGGCACGCCAGCGGCGAATGGCGTGAACAACCCATCGGCGGCCAATGGCCAGAATTCAGGCCAGAACCCGCCCAACGGCAAGCTCAAGAAACTTCACAATCAGGGCTTCGGCCAGGCCAATGGGCAAGGCAATGGGCCCATGGGCGACGGCAACGGTCCCAAATTCCACAAGTTTGCTGCCAACGGAAGCGGTGGCGGCAATGTCCAGCAGAAATTCAAAGTCAGCAATGGCAACCCTCAGCTGAAGGTGCTGGGTCAGCCCAAGCCGCAGAGGCCGGAGTTCCATGCCCAGCCGAAGCAGCAGGTGCAGCGGCAGGCACAACCAAGGCCGCCGCAGCCGCCGGCCGGCAAGAAGCCGTCTTGCGGGCACCCCAATGAGCCCGCTTGCAAGAAATAGCGTGTGGGACCGCGAAGATGCCGCGCGACACACGATGCCATCACAACTTCGTGGTTGCCCAAGGCCAAGATTGCGCGCCGCTTTGGCGCGCTGTTACGAGTCCATATTGGGTGGGGCGCCCAAGGGAGTAACCACAATGCGGATTGCAAGCGTTCTGACATCCATCGCCGTGGCCGGGTTCATTGCGACGGGAGCTGCCACGGCAGCGACCACAGCGGCAGCCACCACGGCGCCCGCCACCACCACCACAGCCCCGGTCGCCGCTCCCGCGAAAAAGGCAAAGACGACTGTCATGACGCCAGAGAAAACCGCGATTTCGAAGCAATGTTCGGCACTCGCCGATGCCCAGAAGCTGCACGGCAAGGCACGCGAGAAATTCCGGGCGGACTGCAAGAAGAACGGTGGCAAGGCCACCTGATCAGCGCCTGTTCCCGGCTATCGTTGCCAGCCTTCCCCGCCGGGGGAGGCTGGCGGCAGTTCCGGAAAACATGAATAGGGTTCTGCTCTGAAGCCGGGTTCTTTGGGCTCGGTCAAGGGCGCATGACACGGTCGCCGAATATTCCATCCCGAGCGCTGGAAAGGCACCGGCCATCCGCGGCGCCTGCACCACTGCGGCCTGAAAGGTCGCTCAGTCCACGAGCTTGGCAACGTTGGTGAGGGTCTTCGGCGTACCGCCCCGCCGGTTGATCGACACCCAGATATTCGGGTTCTGCTGCGACTGGCGTTTGACGAAGTAGTAGCCGGTCGCGTTCCAGGGCCGGATTTCGTCGACCAGATTGTCGAGAACCAGGTCGCCCTTGTCGGTCTTCACCGTCAGGATGGTGTGTCCTTCATTGTCGAGGTCGTGGACCACGGTCATCAGCAGTGCCTGCCGGGGGAATCCGGCCTCCTGAAGAAGCTTGCGCTTGTAGAGCGCGTAGATCTTGCAGTCGCCCTTGCCGTCGACCGGGTAGTCCCAGTGGTCGGCCATCGTGCCCCAGTGGTCGAAATTGCTGACGGGCTTGATGGAACTGTTCGCCTTCTGGTTTATCCGCTTCAGGGTGCGCAGGTTCTGCGCCGTCAGCTTGACGCTGACGGCCGGTAGAGCGGGCACCTTGCACTCTTTTGGCCGGCGATGACAGAAATCGACCCACCCGTAGGGAATGCTGGTGGGGCCGCCAACCGCGGCAAAGCGTGAGGCATCCGAGGACGATTGCGTCTTCCCGAACAATGCCGGCTGCTGGGGCAAGGTGGATTGCGCTGACGCCGAACTGACATCCAGCGACGTTGCGCCAATCAGCGAAACACAGCCAAGCAGGAACGAGGAAGTCAGGACGCCGAGGGAACGCAGCACTGGCAACACCATCGCACGAGAGGATCGATCAAAGCTAATGTGGCGATCGTGCGCGATCAATTAAACATTTAAGAAGGCGTTAACATGTTCGTGTTCGGGGCACGCAACGCGGGGTGACGCACTCCGCCAAGCCGTCATCGCGCTATGCTTCTTTCACATCCCCAAACCCAGCGGCTTGCCAGGCACCGAAAGACGACATTGGTATCAATCGCTGGCTTGCCGCCGCCGTGCCTCGGCGAGAACGCCGCCGTCCATCTCCTCGCGTCTTCGGCCTGCAGCTGTGGGGCAGGGAACCAAAGACGTCTTGAGGCCGGGTTGCGGCGAAGGGAGTTGCTTGCTTCAAAAGAACGCCCTCCGGCGTATCTTCGACCTCCAGGTGGGTACCAACGCCCCATTTCCTGCGCTTGCGGATCGCGCTGGGCAGGACCACTTGCCCCTCGGTCGAGACAGTGGTGATGGGTTTTTCGGAGCTAGCCATCAGAGCTTACCTCGATGCAGTCTCGATCAAACCCTGGTGCCGCCCACCGTCATCTGGTTCATCCTGAGATGCGGCTGGCCGACGCCGACCGGCACGCCCTGTCCGGCCTTGCCGCACATGCCGATGCCGTTGTCGAGCTTCATGTCGTTGCCGACCATCGAGACGCGGTGCATGGCGTCGGGCCCGTTGCCGATCAGCATGGCGCCCTTGATCGGTTGCGTCACCTTGCCGTTCTCGATCATGTAGGCCTCGGTGCAGCCGAACACGAATTTGCCCGAGGTGATGTCCACCTGGCCGCCGCCGAAGGAGACGGCGTAAATGCCGTTCTTGACCGAGGCGATGATCTCGTCCGGCTCCATGTCGCCTGAAGTCATGTAGGTGTTGGTCATGCGCGGCATCGGCTGGTGCGCATAGCCTTCGCGCCTTCCGTTGCCGGTTGCTTTCATGCCCATCAGCCGTGCGTTCTGCCGGTCCTGCATGTAGCCGACCAGCTTGCCGTCCTCGATCAGCACGTTGCGGGCCGAAGGCGTGCCTTCATCATCAACGGTGAGCGAGCCGCGCCGCTCGGGGATGGTGCCGTCGTCGACGACAGTGACGCCCTTGGCGGCGACCTGCTGGCCCAGCAGGCCGGCGAAGGCCGAGGTCTTCTTGCGGTTGAAGTCGCCTTCCAGCCCGTGCCCGACGGCCTCGTGCAGCATGACGCCCGGCCAGCCGCTGGACAGCACGATGTCGAAGGTGCCTGCGGGGGCGGGGATGGCCTCGAGATTGACCAGCGCCTGCCTCAGCGCTTCCTTGGCGGCGTGCTTCCAGCTGTCCTCGATCAGGAAGTCGCCGAACGCCTTGCGTCCGCCCATGCCGTAGGAGCCGCTTTCCTGGCGGTCGCCGTCGCCGACCACGACGGAGACGTTAATGCGGACCAGCGGCCTGATATCGCGCACCACCTGGCCGTCGGCGCGCACGATCTCGACATGCTGCCAGGACGCCGCGAGCGAGGCCGTCACCTGGCGCACACGTGGATCCTCGGCGCGCAGCCAGGCATCGATTTCCTGCAGCAGCTTTGCCTTGGCCTCGAAGGAAGGCGAGGGGATCGGGTTCTCGTCGCCGTAGAGATGGCGGTTGGTGCGAGCGGGCGCGGCGGCAAGCGTACCGGAATAGCCGCCCTTGACGGTCGAAACGGCAGCCGCGGCGCGCAGCAGCGAGGCCTCGGACAAGTCGCTCGAATGGGCGTAGCCGCTGGCCTCACCGGCGACGGCACGCAGGCCAAAGCCCTGGTCGGTGTTGAAATTGGCGGTCTTCAGCCGGCCATTGTCGAACATCAGCGCCTCGCTCTCGCTGTATTCGAGAAACAGTTCGCCGTCGTCGGCGCCGTTGATGGTGTCGGCAACGATCTGCTTGATGCGATCGTCGGAAATATCGAATTGGCCGATCAGGCTGTTCATGGCGCATCCATTCGTCGGAAGAGAGCTTGTTTCCCCCGATGTAGGCGCGAAGCCGCGCCGAGACAATCGTCCCGACGCGCCGCAAGGGCAAATGCGCTTCGCCGACAGACCGCCGGCGTCACTTCTGGTTGATGAAATCCTTGATGTTGGTGGTCATCGAATCCCAGTTCGAGAATTGTTCCTCGAGATTGGCCTTGGTGATGCCGCCGATGAAGGAGACATCCATCTTGAAGTTGGAACCGTCGCCGGAAAACGCCTTCACCCAGCGGTACTTCTTGTTCCACGCATTGGCCTGCTCGGCCGTGAAGGCATCGGTGTAGCCCGAGGAAAACTGGATCGATTTGCACTTCTCGTGGTTTTCGCAACCATAGAAGTAGATCACGTACTTCATGCCTTCGAGCCGGCCGGAGACCATCGGGTCGCCGCCATCGTCCTTGTCCAGCTTGGCGGAACCGTAACCCTTGGCGATTTCGAGAATTGCCGCCGGATCAGGCGCCGTGATGATTTCGGTATCTTCAGCCCAGGCAACGGAACCGGCGCCGGTAAAAATCAGACCTGCGGAGAAAAGCAAGGAAAACGAACGCATGATGACCCCCACCGCCAAACCCCATCCCATGGGAATTCTGCGTCAGGGTCAGGTTTTTCGCAAGCGCCTGGCCGTCAGGGAAGGGCGGCGAAGCCGTCGGCAAAACCCTTGAGGTCGACAGGAATGCCGATGCCTTCTTCCGGCGTCTGGAAGACGATGAATGTCGCCGACGTGCCGGTCTTCAGCGTGTCGAGCAGCGGCTTTTCGAGGATGACCTCGGCATAGCAGCCGTCCTGGAAGCAGCGCACGAAATAGGCGCGGCCGATGTCCTTGCCGTCGACATTGAGGCCGAGCCCGTTCGGCAAAAGCACGCCGAGCGGCGCCAGCACGCGCAGGATCTCGGCCTTGTTGTCGGCGGTGCGCAGCACGACCACCGACAGCCCCATCTCCGGACGATCCTCGGCGACGACATTCTGCATCATCACGCATTGTTCGGAGGTGGCGCCCGCCGGCGTGTCACAGATGATCGACCAGGCGCCATGCGTCGAGCGCACCGTGCCGCTTGGCTGGGCGGCATTGGCTTGACCGGCGACGAACAGACCGGCCGCGGATAAAGCGGCAAGAAACATGGCCCTGACCAGGCTGCTCGAAAGCCCCGGTCTCGTATGCCCCAGTTCCGAAAGCCAAGAGTTCATGACGGCTCCATTGCGAATCACGGCACTTTAAGCCGCGCTTATGCCAAGTAAAGGACGAGACCGCTGCCGAACTGTCCTGAAACAGGCAATACAGCGCTTTTCCCTACCAAATTCGCCTGAATTACGACGCTTCGCGCACGTCGCCGGTGTGAGGCGGGTTGCCTGTCGAACATAGGCGATTCGCCGCCATGGACGCTGCCCCACAAGAGCCATCTCAGCCTGCGCGCAAAAATGCCGCACAGTTTCCTCCGCTCCTTTCTTGCGGAGGGAAAAAGAGTATGGTTTGAACCACCTTGAGACTGTCGGGATTCCCGTCCCGGCATTGTTCGTTATTCTCGTTGGCACGGCCGCGAGGAACTGGGAGACGAAGAGGGCGATGAGAAATTTCCTAGCAGACGCCAAGTTTCTAGCCAGTGCTGGGGCTGCCACCGCGCTTTTCGCCGGCACGTCCGCCCATGCCGACCAGCCCGTGGCGTGGGAGACGACTTTCCAGGCGCCGGCGACCGACATGATGCGGCAGATCGAATGGTTCGGAAACTACACGATGTGGTTCATCGTCCCGATCACCATTCTGGTGCTGCTTCTCCTCGCCTACTGCATCGTCAGGTTCCGCGCGAGCGCAAACCCGGTTCCCTCCAAGACCAGCCACAACACGCTGATCGAGGTGATCTGGACCGTCGGTCCTGTCGTGATCCTGCTCTGCCTCGCCATCCCCTCGTTCCAGCTCCTGACCGCGCAGTACACGCCGCCGGAAGAAGCCAAGCTGACCGTCAAGGCGACCGGCAATCAGTGGAACTGGGACTACGAATACCAGACCGACAGCACGCTCTCCTTCAATTCGGCCATCCTCCAGGATGGTGATCGCGCCAAGGCCGGCAAGGAGGATCGCAAGGTCTATCCGCGCCTGCTCGCCGTCGACAATGAACTGGTGGTGCCGGTCAACACGATGACGCGCGTGCTCGTCACCGCGACCGACGTGATCCACTCCTTCGCCATGCCGTCCTTCGGCATCAAGATCGACGCCATTCCGGGGCGCACCAACGAGACCTGGTTCAAGGCGGAGAAGGAAGGCATCTTTTACGGCCAGTGCTCGCAGCTTTGCGGCAAGGACCACGCCTTCATGCCGATCGCCATTCGCGTCGTCTCCGACGCGCAGTTCAAGACCTGGCTGGCTGCGGCCAAGACCGATCTGCCCGGCGCCAACAAGACGCTGATGGCCGAGGTCGATGGCCAGAACAAGGTAGCGGCCGCCGGCAATTGATGCCGCGGGTTAGCAAGATTTAGGGAACGGAGCGGAACATGGCAGACGCTGCAGCTCACGACAGCCACGACCACAAGCCTTATCATGGCTGGGTGCGCTGGGTCTATTCGACCAACCACAAGGACATCGGCACGCTCTACCTGATCTTCGCGATCATGGCCGGCATCATCGGCGGCGCCCTGTCGGTTGCCATCCGCATGGAGTTGCAGGAGCCCGGCATCCAGATCTTCAGCGGTCTGGCGCAGATGGTCTACGGCATGAACGGCGACGCCGCGGTCGACGGCGGCAAGAGCATGTACAATGCCTTCGCCACCGCGCATGCGCTGATCATGATCTTCTTCATGGTCATGCCGGCCCTGATCGGCGGCTTCGCCAACTGGATGGTGCCGATCATGATCGGCGCGCCCGACATGGCGTTCCCGCGCATGAACAACATCTCCTTCTGGCTGCTGCCGCCGGCCTTCATCCTGCTGCTGACCTCGATGTTCGTGCCGAGCGCGCCGGGCGCTTACGGTGTCGGTGGTGGCTGGACGCTCTATCCGCCGTTGTCGACCTCGGGTCAGCCCGGGCCTGCCATGGATCTGGCGATCCTGTCGATCCACATCGCCGGTGCCTCGTCGATCCTCGGCGCCATCAACTTCATCACCACCATCTTCAACATGCGTGCTCCGGGCATGACGCTGCACAAGATGCCGCTGTTCGCCTGGTCGGTGCTGGTCACCGCCTTCCTGCTGCTGTTGTCCCTGCCGGTCCTGGCCGGCGGCATCACGATGCTGCTCACCGACCGCAATTTCGGCACCACTTTCTTCGCGCCTGATGGCGGCGGCGATCCCCTGCTGTTCCAGCACCTGTTCTGGTTCTTCGGCCATCCGGAAGTCTACATCCTGATCCTGCCGGGCTTCGGCATCATCAGCCACATCGTCTCGACCTTCTCGAAGAAGCCGGTGTTCGGTTATCTCGGCATGGCCTACGCCATGGTCGCGATCGGCGCCGTTGGCTTCATCGTCTGGGCGCACCACATGTACACGACCGGCCTGTCGCTCGACACGCAGCGCTACTTCGTTTTCGCAACCATGGTCATCGCGGTGCCGACGGGCGTGAAGATCTTCTCCTGGATCGCGACGATGTGGGGCGGGTCGATCTCGTTCAAGACGCCGATGCTGTGGGCGCTGGGCTTCATCTTCCTGTTCACCATCGGTGGCGTCACCGGCGTCCAGCTGGCCAATGCCGGCCTCGACCGCTCGCTGCATGACACCTATTTCGTCATCGCCCACTTCCACTATGTGCTGTCGCTGGGTGCGGTGTTCGCGATCTTCGCCGGCTGGTACTACTGGTTCCCCAAGATGACCGGCTACATGTACTCGCCCGTCATCGCCAACACCCACTTCTGGGTCACCTTCGTGGGCGTCAACCTGATCTTCTTCCCGCAGCATTTCCTCGGCCTCGCCGGCATGCCGCGCCGTACCATCGACTATCCGGACGCGTTTGCCGGCTGGAACTACGTGTCGTCGATCGGCTCCTACATCTCCGCCGTCGGCGTCCTGATCTTCCTCTACGGCGTGTTCGAAGCCTTCCAGAAGAAGCGGATCGCCGGTGCCAACCCGTGGGGCGAGGGCGCCACCACGCTCGAATGGCAGCTGCCTTCGCCGCCGCCGTTCCACCAGTGGGAGCAGCTGCCGAAGATCAAGTAAGGCGGCACCCGCCCGAATACGAAACCGCCGGTTCGCCGGCGGTTTTGGCCAACGGAATGATGGACCGAGTACGCATGGCCCTAGTTGACGAAACCAGCATTGACGAAGCGGGCTTCCGCATGTCGGAAGCGACGGCGGGCGATTTCTTCGCCCTGCTGAAGCCGCGCGTCATGTCGCTGGTGGTGTTCACGGCCTTTGTCGGGCTGGTCGCCGCACCGGTTACCATCAACCCGCTGCTGGCGGTGATCGCCATCCTGTCTATCGCCATCGGTGCAGGCGCCTCGGGCGCGCTCAACATGTGGTACGACGCTGACATCGACGCGGTGATGACCAGGACAGCAAGCCGCCCGGTGCCGTCCGGCCGCATCCAGCCGCACGAGGCGCTGAGCTTCGGCCTGGTGCTGTCGGTGCTGTCGGTGATGACGCTTGGCGTGCTGGTCAATTGGCTGTCCGCGACGCTGCTGGCATTCACCATCTTCTTCTATGCCGTCGTCTACACGATGTGGCTGAAGCGCTGGACGCCGCAGAACATCGTCATTGGCGGCGCGGCCGGTGCCATTCCTCCGGTGATCGGCTGGGCCGCGGTGACCGGATCGGTCAGCCTCGAAAGCATCGTCCTGTTCCTGATCATCTTTCTGTGGACACCGCCGCATTTCTGGGCGCTCGCGCTGTTCAAGTCCGGAGACTATGAGCGCGCCGGCATCCCGATGATGCCCAATGTCGCCGGCCAGGCGTCGACCCGCCGTCAGATTTTCGCCTATGCGCTGGTGCTGGCCCCGGTCGGCGTGGCGCCATGGCTGCTCGGCTACACCACGCCCTTCTATGGCGTGGCCGCCATGCTGCTCGGGCTCGGCTTTGTCTGGTATGCGTGGAAAGTGCTCCGCATGGCCGACGACGACCGCGTCATGAAGCCGGCCAAGGCGCTGTTTGCCTATTCGCTGCTTTATCTCTTCGCCATCTTCGCTGCCTACCTGGCCGACAGCGTCGTCGAACGCGCGCTTGCCATGGGTGGAGCATGATCATGGTCGAGGAAAAGCTTGAGACGGTCACCTTGACCGATCGCCAGAGGAAGGCCCAGCGCAGCCGATCCATCGCCATAGGCGTGGCGCTGGCGGTGCTGGTCGTTATTTTCTACATCGCCACGATCGTCAAGTTCGGCCACAATCTGGGCACGATGTGATGAGCGTCGAGATGTCCAAGAAGCCGGTCGGCAAAAACAGCAACCGCGTCGTCGCGGCTGTCTGCCTTGCCTTCTTCACGGGCATGATCGGCATGGCCTATGCAGCCGTGCCGCTCTACAAGATGTTCTGCCAGGCGACCGGTTATGGCGGCACGACGCAACGTGTCGAGAAGCAATATGCCGGCCGCGTGCTCGACCGCGAGATCACCGTGCGCTTCGACGCCAACATCGCCGGCGTACCGTGGGAGTTCCAGCCGGTCCAGCGCTCGATGACCATGAAGATCGGCGAGACGGTGCAGGCGCATTATCAGGCGACCAACAAGTTCGATCGCCCCGTCACCGGCCGCGCCACCTTCAACGTGCAGCCGGAACTGGCGGGGCCCTACTTCAACAAAGTCGAGTGTTTCTGCTTCACCGATACGTCGCTGAAGCCTGGCGAGACGCTGGACATGCCGGTCCTGTTCTATGTGGACCCCGATATCGTGAATGTGCCGGAACTGAAGGACGTGAAGACGATCACGCTGTCCTATACGATGTTCCCGGTCGAGAAGAACAAGCCGGTTGCCTCTTCGGAGCCGGTCCAGGGCACCAGCAAGACAGTTTCAGATACCGAAGCAAATCTCGGGGGTTGATATGGCAGACGCGCACGCAAAACATCACGACTATCATCTCGTCGACCCAAGCCCGTGGCCTTTCCTGGGATCGGTAGGCGCACTCGTCATGGCCTTCGGCGGCGTCTGCCTCATGGAGTATTTGAAGGGCGGCTCCTTCCCGATCTTCGGCTACAACATCGCCAACCCGTGGCTGTTCTTCATCGGCCTGGTGATCGTCCTCTACACCATGTTCGCCTGGTGGTCGGACACGATCAAGGAAGCGCATGAGGGACATCACACGCGGGTCGTGTCGCTGCATCTGCGCTACGGCATGATCATGTTCATCGCCTCGGAGGTGATGTTCTTCGTCGCCTGGTTCTGGGCCTATTTCGACGCCAGCCTTTTTGCCGGCGAGGTGCAGAACTACGCGCGCCACACATTTACCGGTGGTGTCTGGCCGCCGAAGGGCATGGAAGTTCTCGATCCCTTCCACCTGCCGCTTTACAACACCATCATCCTGCTGCTGTCGGGCACCACGGTCACCTGGGCGCACCATTCGCTCATCCATGGCGACCGCAAGGGCCTGATCAACGGCCTGGTGCTGACCGTCGGCCTCGGCATGCTGTTCACCATGGTCCAGGCCTATGAGTACATGCACGCTCCGTTCGGCTTCAAGGATTCCATCTACGGCGCCACCTTCTTCATGGCGACCGGCTTCCATGGGTTCCATGTCATCATCGGCACCATCTTCCTGCTGGTCTGCCTGATCCGGGCGATGAAGGGCGATTTCACGCCCAAGCAGCATTTCGGCTTCGAGGCCGCCGCCTGGTACTGGCACTTCGTCGACGTGGTCTGGCTGTTCCTGTTCGCCTCGATCTATGTCTGGGGATCGGTCGGCGCGGTGATTGAAGGCCACTGATCCGGTCCTTAGCATTTCGATTTTCATGAAGGCGGCCGCGGTGACGTGGCCGCCTTCTTCTTTTCGGCGCAATGATTGCCGATCGATTGCCGATGCGGCTGACAATTCCCTGGGCGATCTGCGCCTTCATCCTCCTGGCTTTCCCGGCTCTGGGGGCCGAGAAGGTCGATCTGGTGCGTGTCCACAAGGCGGAGCGGCGGCTGGAACTGATCGGTGACGGCAAGGTCCTGCGCAGCTACGGCATCGCGCTTGGCGGAAATCCCGTCGGCCACAAGCACCAGGAGGGCGACCAGCGCACGCCAGAGGGGCGCTATATGCTCGACTGGCGCAACCCCAACAGCATCGCGCACAGATCGATCCATATTTCGTATCCCAATGCCGACGATCTGGCGGCGGCAAAGGCGCGCAATATCGACGCCGGTGGCATGATCATGATCCACGGCCAGCCGAATGGGTTCGGCTGGTGGGGCTGGCTGCTTCAATTGGTCGACTGGACTGACGGCTGCATTGCCGTTACGGACTCCGACATGGACGAAATCTGGGCAATGGTGGCCGATGGGACACCGATCGAGATCGAGCAATAGCGATGAGTGGCGGCCCTACCCATGAGTGAAGACAAGGCGATCTGGCCTCCGATCGAACCGATATCGGCCGGCCTGCACGGCCGCTGCCCGCGCTGCGGCGAAGGGCGGCTGTTTTCGGGCTTCCTCACCGTCGGCAAACGCTGCGTCAATTGCGGCCTCGACTATTCCTTCGCCGATGCCGGCGACGGACCGGCGGTCTTCGTCATCCTGATCATCGGCTTCATCATCGTCGGCCTGGCGCTCTGGGTCGAGGTGACGCTGAGCCCGCCGCTCTGGCTCCATCTGCTGGTCTGGATCCCGCTGGCCCTGGTGCTGTGCCTGACGGCGCTGCGGCTGATCAAGGGCGTGCTGCTCACTCTCCAATATGCCAACAAGGCGGCTGAAGGCCGGCTGGACCGCGGCGAATGAGCGAGGCATCCGTCAAAAGTACCGGCCGTTCGCGGCCACGATCGGCATTGCTGCTCGGTCTTGGCCTGGTGCTGCTTTTGATCCTGCTGGCGCTCGGCACCTGGCAGGTCCAGCGCCTGCACTGGAAGGAAGGTCTCCTGCAGACCATCGACCAGCGCACCCATTCGGCGCCGCAGCCGCTGGCCGAGGTCGAGAAGCAATTCGCCTCGACCGGCGACGTCGACTACACGCCGGTCACCGTCTCCGGCACGTTCCTGCATTCGGGCGAACGGCATTTCTATGCGACCTGGGATGGTGACGCCGGCTTCAACGTCTACACGCCGCTTGCGCTCGACGATGGCCGCTTCGTGCTGATCAATCGTGGTTTCATACCCTATGATCTGAAAGACCCCGCCAAGCGCGCCAAGGGGCAGGTGACAGGCAAGGTTACCATCACCGGGCTTGCCCGCAATCCGCTGCCGGCAAAGCCGTCGATGATGCTTCCCGACAATGACGTGGCCAAGAACATCTTCTACTGGAAGGACCGCGACGTCATGGCAGCAAGTGCCGGCCTGCCAGCCGGGTTCACCCTGGTGCCGATCTTCATCGATGCCGACAAGACGCCCAATCCCGGCGGTCTGCCGGTCGGCGGCGTCACCATCATCGACCTGCCGAACAGCCATCTGCAGTATGCGATGACCTGGTACGGACTTGCAGCGGCACTCGCCGCCGTGCTCATCCTGCGGCTTCGCCGTCCCGCGAAAGAGGAATGAACGCAAGCAGCGCACTTCCTTTCCATCGATACCCTTGACAGGGCCCGCTCTTGACAGAACAGGGGTAGGCACCTCATTTCGGCGCTGACGAACCGGCCAGGATTTAATGCTTCAGACAACCAACAAGCCTCCGCTGACGATCCGGCTCTGCCAGCCGCGGGGTTTCTGCGCCGGCGTCGACCGCGCCATCCAGATCGTCGTGCTGGCGCTCAAGAAATACGGCGCGCCGGTCTATGTCCGCCACGAGATCGTGCACAACCGTTACGTTGTCGAAGGGCTGCAAAGCCTTGGCGCCGTCTTCATAGAGGAACTCTCCGAGATCCCGGCCGAGCACCGGCAGTCGCCGGTCGTCTTCTCGGCGCATGGCGTGCCGAAATCGGTGCCGGCGGATGCCCAGGCGCGCAACCTCTTCTATCTCGACGCCACCTGTCCGCTGGTCTCCAAGGTCCACAAGCAGGCGATGCGCCATCAGCGGCTTGGCCGCCATGTGCTGTTGATCGGCCATGCCGGACACCCCGAGGTGATCGGCACGATGGGGCAATTGCCTGAGGGCGCGGTCACGCTGGTCGAGACCGAAGCAGATGCCGCGAAGCTCGTGCCCGCCGATCCGAAGGCGCTTGGCTTCGTCACCCAGACCACATTGTCGGTCGAGGACACTGCCGGCATCATCCGTGCGCTGAAGGACCGCTTTCCCGATCTGCAGGCGCCTGCGGCTGAATCGATCTGCTACGCCACCACCAACCGCCAGGAAGCGGTCAAGGACACCGCCCCGGGCGCCGATCTCTATCTGATCGTCGGCGCCCCCAACTCCTCCAATTCGCGACGCCTTGTCGAAGTGGCGGAGCGTGCCGGCGCCACGATGTCGCTTCTCGTGCAGCGCGCAGCCGAGATTCCGTGGAATGACATCGGCAATATTTCGACGCTCGGCCTGTCGGCGGGGGCTTCGGCGCCGGAGATCATCGTCGACGAGATCATCGACGCGTTCCGACAACGCTTCGATGTCACCATCGACCTCGCCATCACAGCCACCGAAACAGAGGATTTTCCGGTCATGCGGGTACTGCGCGATGTCGAACTGACGCCGGCCGACATGGCCTTCGTCAATGGGGCCGCGTAAGGCACATGGCGGTCTACACCGACGTTGCGGAGGGCGAACTCGGCGCTTTCCTGAAGCACTATCCGGTTGGCGAACTCCTGTCCTACAAGGGCATAGCCGAAGGTACGGAGAACTCCAACTTCCTGCTGCACACCTCCAGCGGCTCCTACATCCTGACGCTCTATGAGAAGCGCGTCGACAAGGCGGATCTGCCGTTCTTTCTCGGGCTGATGGGCCATCTCGCCAACAAGGGCGTGTCCTGCCCGCTGCCGGTGACCGCGCATGACGGCAGCGTCATCGGCACGCTGGCCGGCAGGCCGGCGGTCATCATCACCTTCCTCGAAGGGCTTTCGCTGCGGCGGCCGACGGCGACGCATTGCGCCGAGGTCGGCAAGGCGCTGGCCGCCTTGCATCTGGCCGGGGCCGATTTTCCGATGAACCGTCCGAATGCGCTCGCCATCGACGGCTGGCGCAAGCTTTGGAACGCGGCCCGCAACCGCGCCGACGAGGTCGAGCCGGGCCTGGCGGCCGAGGTCGATGCCGACTTCGCCGATTTCGAGCGCAACTGGCCGAAGGGCCTTCCGGCAGGCATTATCCATGCCGATCTGTTTCCGGACAATGTCTTCTTCCTCGGCGAAAAACTCTCCGGCCTGATCGACTTCTATTTCGCTTGCGACGACCTCTATGCCTATGATGTCGCCACCTGCCTCAACGCCTGGTGTTTCGAGAAGGATTTCTCCTTCAACCTCACCAAGGGCAAGGCACTGCTCGCCGGCTATCAGAGCGTGCGCCCGCTGAGCGCAGAGGAAAAGGCGGCGCTGCCGATGCTGTCGCGCGGTTCGGCGTTGCGTTTCATGCTGACCCGGCTCTACGACTGGTTGACCGTTCCCGATGGCGGCTTGGTGATGAAGCGCGACCCGACTGAATATATCAGGCGGATGCGGTTCCATCGGGCAATCAAATCGGCTTCGGAATATGGATTGGCCGAATACGGGGTATCATGAGCAAACAGGTTGAAATCTTCACCGACGGTGCCTGTTCGGGCAATCCTGGCCCTGGCGGCTGGGGCGCCATCCTGCGCTTCAACGGCACCACCAGGGAGCTTTCAGGTGGCGAGGCTGAAACGACCAACAACCGCATGGAGCTGCTGGCCGCCATCTCGGCGCTGAATGCGCTGAAGGAGCCTTGCACGGTCGAGCTGCACACCGACAGCAAATATGTCATGGACGGCATTTCCAAGTGGATCCATGGCTGGAAGAAGAACGGCTGGAAGACCGCCGACAAGAAGCCGGTCAAGAACGGCGAACTGTGGCAGGCGCTGGATGAAGCCAACCGGCGCCACAAGGTCACCTGGAACTGGGTCAAGGGCCATGCCGGCCACACCGAGAACGAGCGCGCCGACGAGCTCGCGCGGGAAGGTATGGCGCCGTTCAAGAAGGGCTCTTTCAAGCCGGCGGTTTCAGCGCCGAAGCCGGATGTCCAGGCAAAGCAGCCATTGGCTACGAAGGCGCGTCGTTCGACCCAGAGCTATTGAGTTCCCGCGGCCGGTCCGCTTCAGCCAGGAATCTCGATCGTGCCGATCCTCTACTATGTCACGCATCCCCAGGTGCGGATCGATGCCGCCATTCCCGTGCCGGAATGGGGGCTGTCCGATATCGGACGGGCGAGGGCTGTCGCCATGCTCGATCAGCCATGGGTCGGATCGATCCGGCGCATCGTTTCGTCGGGTGAGCGCAAGGCGATAGAAACGGGCGAAATCCTGGCACGCCATCTCGGCCTTGCGGTCGAGGTGAGGGAACGGATGCATGAGAACGACCGGTCCGCGACCGGCTTCCTGCCGCCGCCGGAGTTCGAAGCGGTCGCCGACCAGTTCTTCGCCAGTCCGCACAAGAGCATTCGGGGGTGGGAGCGCGCCAGCGATGCGCAGCAACGCATTGTGAGCGAGGTCGAGGCCGTGCTTGATGAGGGCGGGACCGGAGACATGGCCTTTGTCGGCCATGGAGGCGTGGGAACGCTCCTGCTGCTGTCTCTCAGCGGGCAGAAAATCAGCCGCGAAGCGGACCAACCGGCAGGCGGCGGCAACTATTTTGCCTATGATATCGGCGCCCGCCGCGTCATCCATGGATGGCGGCCGATCGACAGGCTGGAGCAGGTCTAAACCCTCAACGGATCAGCAGCGCGGTGCCCCAAAGCCCGAGCGCGAAGACCGTGTGCGAGACCAGGTTGAGCGCGCGGATCTGCATCGGATTGGGCCGCTTCGAGGCTGCCCATCCCGCACCCATGCCCGGCGCCAGCAGGAACCAGCCGGCGCCGACGGTGACGATGCCGAGGATGAAGGCCGGCAGGAAGGTCGGCGCGGCGAGCCAGCCGGTTCCGGCCAGCGCGACCAGGATGATGCCGTAGACGATGCCGACGAAATAGTGAAACGCCCAGCCCAGCGCCATTTCATGCGCGTAAGGCTCCGCCTCGCCGATATCATCGTGAAAGACCTTGTCTCCAAGGTGCCAGACCCAGCGGCCGACCGGTCCCCAGTTCGGCCGTGGCTGGCCGAACGCCTTGTGAAGCACCATCGCCCAGAGATCCATCAGCACCGTGGCGCCGATGCCGATCACGACAGCGCGCCAGAAGATGTCAAACATCGTTGGATCCCCCGAAAGCCGGCAGTTCTGGAATACAAGCGGTTATCGGGCAAGGCCGGCCGTGCCGCCTCGCCCGATGCGACCGTTGAAGCTCAGAGCTGCCCGAGAATGTGAGCCGCGCCGGACTCGTCTACTCCGGGCTTGGTCTCGACATTGAGCGCGGTGACCTTGCCGTCGTCGACGATCATCGAAAACCGCTTGGAGCGCAGGCCCATGCCGGCTGCGGAGAGGTCGTTGTCGAGCCCGACCGCCTTGGCGAAATCACCACTGCCGTCGGCGAGGAACAGGATCTTGCCTTCGCCGCCGGTGAAGTGCGCCCAGGCGCCCATGACATGAACGTCGTTGACCGAAACGACGGCGATGGTGTCGACGCCGCGGGCCAGGATGGCGTCATGGTTTTCGAGATAGCCGGGCAGATGGTTGTTGCTGCAGGTCGGCGTGAAGGCGCCGGGAACACCGAACAGAACCACTTTCTTGCCCGGGAAAATCTCGGCCGAGGTGATCGCCTTGGCGCCGTCGGCGGTCATCGTCTTGAAGGTCACCTCGGGCAGCTTGTCGCCAACGGAAATGGTCATGAGTTCCTCGCTTGGGGAATGGGAAGGATGCATGCTTGCGTAGCGAACTCAGCGGCGTCCTGCAACCGTTCGGGCAGACTGGATCAAGGGAAAGGCAACAGCCCTTCGACCGCGCCCGTCGAACTCGTCAGCGTGTAGTGAAGCCCGCCATCCGTCGGCGTCGTCGAAGGGCGGTCGAGGATCGGCACGGTGAAGATCAGCTTGCCGTCCTTCTCGCTGCGGGAAGGGGCGCCGAACATGTAGTCGCGCTCGCCGGCGACGAAGAAATCCGCCGCCTCGGAGGCACCAGGAAAACTCGCCTCGACAACCAGCGTCTCGTGATCGCCCGGCAGGACGTTGATGCCGAAATCCGATCTCGCGGGCGCCGGCAACGCCGCGAAACTCGCCTTCACCAGGGCTGCATCGTCCGCATTATCGGGGTCGGAACCGGGGTCGACCGTCAACCGCGTCTGCACCGGTATGCAGATCGTTTCGCAAATGCCGAGGAAGACGTCGGCGTCAATGACGGCCGGATCCTTCGCTTCCGACAGCGTGAACACCACCGGCAGAGAGACGGGATAATTATAGCCTGCCCATTTGCCATAACCATCGTCGTGGCGTTGGGGTGCCGGAAACGAGATTGTGGCATCGGCAATATTGGTGCTGGCCGAAACACCGAGCTGCGGCGGCACACCGGCGTCGCCCGGATCACGCCAATAGGTCTTCCAGCCCGGCTTGAGCGCGATGTCGAGAACGCCCTGGATGCGGCCGGCCTCGTCGGGCTTGCCTGATGTCACCAGCCGCACCTTGCCGCCTTCGCTGTTATACCAGGCTGACGAGGAGGCGGAGGCGGGGAGAGCGCTCGCCGATCCGATGGCGGCGCCGAGCAGCAGGATTTTCAAGCTTTGCATGGCGGTGATTTGATCGTCCGTTCGTGGCCGCGCTATGTTCTCAGGGCTTTGTTGATATCATATTTGCGTGACCTCGCGGGCAAGCCATGACGGCCTGGCATCATGGGCTTTGGTCGAATCAGGCGCGGCGCATCTTTTCGGCGTCGGGGAAACACGGTACCTTCCCTGTCATGGATTTGTTGCGCCACAAGAAGACGGCTGCTGGACGCGGCTTTCTCGATGATCAGTTCCTGATTGCCATGCCCGGCATGAAGGACGATCGTTTCACGCGCTCGGTCATCTACATCTGCGCGCACAGCGACGAAGGCGCGATGGGCCTGATCATCAACCAGACACAGCAGATGCTGTTTCCCGACCTTCTGGTGCAACTCGGCATCATGAACGAGCAGGAGGCGATCCGCCTGCCGGCGCAGGCCCGCGATTTCGTCGTGCGCAATGGCGGGCCTGTCGATCGCAGCCGCGGCTTCGTCCTGCATTCGGGCGATTACCGCGTGGAATCGTCGCTGACCGTTTCCGACGATATCTGCCTGACCGCGACGGTCGACATTTTGCGCGCCATATCGTCGGGCCGCGGCCCGCGTCACGCGCTGATGGCGCTCGGCTATTCCGGCTGGGGCGCCGGCCAGCTGGAAACCGAGATCGCCGAGAATGGCTGGCTGACCTGCCCGGCCAGTCCCGAGCTTCTCTTCGACGCCGACATCGAGCGCAAATACGACCGCATCCTCGCCTCGATCGGCATCGATCTGGCGCATTTGAGCCTGGCTGCCGGGCACGCCTGACCCATAACGCCGGCGCAGAGGCCTCTAAGCCTGCGTCAGCGGATACTGTTCCTTCAGCGTCTTCAGCACCTGGTCGCCCGGCATCGGCGCGCCGAACATGAAGCTCTGCACATATTCGCAGCCCATCTGGCGCAGTTCCAGCGCATCGCGTTCGTCCGAGATGCCCTCGGCGACCACCGACAGGCCGAGCTCATGCGCCATGTTGACCATGGATTTGAGCAGCACGGCGCGCTTCGGCGTGCTGTCGTCGACAAAGCTCTTGTCGATCTTGATCGTGTCGAATGGGAACCGCGTCAGGTAGGCGAGCGAGGAATAGCCCGTGCCGAAATCGTCCAGCGACAGGCCGATGCCGAGCTGCTTCAGCTTGGTCAGCACGTGCGCCGTCTGCTCGGGATTGTCCATGACCAGGGACTCGGTGAGCTCGAGCCGGAAACAGCGCGGCTTCAGATTGGCCCGCGCAATGACCGAGCGGACATCGCTGACCAGGTCGCGGCGGATCAACTGGCGGCTGGACAGATTGACCGAGACCGACAGCGGCGCATCGCCGATCTGCTTTTGCCATCCGGCCAGGTCCTCGGCTGCCTGCTGCATGGCGAACAGCCCAAGCTGCACGATCAGCCCGCAGCTTTCGGCGACCGGGATGAAATCCGCCGGCGGGATCATACCGCGGCGCGGATGGTCCCAGCGCAGCAGGGCTTCGAAGCCGGCGACGCTGCCGTCCTCCAGCCGAACGATCGGCTGGTAGGCAAGGGTGAATTCGCGCCGCTCGATGGCGCGCCGCAAGTCGGATTCGAACTGCAGCCGGTCGGTGCCGACGGTGCGGAAGGCCGGGCGGAACGGCTCGATCCTGTCGCCGCCGAAACGCTTGGCCTGATGCATGGCAAGCTCGGCGTCCTTGACCATGTCCTCGGCCGAGGTCTGCGCCGAGGTCCAGGTGATCAGGCCGATCGAGGCGGTCAGCACGATCTCGCGCTTGGCGAAGGTGATCGGGTTGTTGATCGCATGCTTGATGGCGTCCGCCACGCCGGCGATGCGGGCAGGGTCCTGTTCGGACAACAGCATCAGCGCGAACTGGTCGCCGGCAAAGCGCGACAGCGAATCCTTCGGCTTGAGCAACCGGTGCAGGCGGCGCGCGATGGTCAGCAGGATGGTGTCGCCGGCCGAGATGCCGAGCCCGTCATTGACCTGCTTGAAGCGGTCGATGTCGATGACGAAGACGGTCGGGCGCACCTTCTCTTCGGTGCGGGCGATCGAGATGATCGCTTCCAGCCGGTTCATGAACAATTCGCGGTTCGGCAGGCCGGTCAGATTGTCGTGCACGGCGTCGTGCAGCAGCCGTTCCTCGGACTTCTTCTGCTCTGTGACGTCGACCATGGTGCCGACGCAGCGTATGACCTCGCCGTCCGATCCGATGACCGGCCGCGCCCGCAAGGCGAACCAGTGATAGTGCCCGTCGGCGCCGCGCAGGCGGAAATTCTGCGCCACCCGGCCGCGCCGGTGCTCCAGCACCACGTCGAGCGTCGTGCGGAACGTGTCGCGGTCGTCGGCATGCAGCACCGGCAGCCAGTTGCGCGCCGCACCCCCAAGACTGTTGGGCGCCAGGCCGAGCTGAATGCTGACATCGGGCTTGGTGACGACGCGGTCGCGCAGCACGTCCCAGTCCCACACCGTGTCGCCCGACCCGGCAACCGCCAGCGCCTGGCGTTCGAGGTCGGAGAACAGCCCCTGATGCAGCGCGCCGCCGGCAAAGGCGTGCTGCATGACGGTGAAGCCGATGAGCAGGATGATCAGGATCAGCCCGCCGCCGAGCGCCGGCTGGGCGATGTCGTTGTCGAGCATGCCGGTGATCGCCATCCACGACCCGCATAGCCACAACAGCACCATGACCCAACTGGGCACCAGCATGATAGCGCGGTCATAGCCGCGTATCCCGAGGAAGATGATCAGGCCCAGCCCGGTCAAAGCTGTTGCCGCAAAGGAGATGCGGGCGATGCCGGCGGCTACCGCCGGATCGACGATGGCGACGCCCGCAATCAGCACCAGCCCGAGGATCCAGACCAGCGCGCCATAGCTGAAATGGCCATGCCAGCGGTTGAGGTTGAGATAGGCGAACAGGAAGACCACGAATGTCGCTGCAAGCGCCACCTCCGTTCCCGCCCGCCACATCTGCTCATTGCCGGGCGAAATCTCGATGACCTTGTTGAGGAAGCCGAAATCGACGCAGATATAGGCAAGCACCGCCCAGGCAAGGGCCGCGGTCGCCGGGAACATCGAGGTTCCCTTGACGACGAAGAGGATGGTCAGGAACAGCGCCAGAAGGCCTGCAATGCCGATGACGATGCCGCGAAACAGCGTGTAGGAGTTGACCGAGTCCTTATAGGCTTCCGGCTCCCACAGATAGACCTGCGGCAGCTTGGGCGAGGCAAGTTCGGCGATGAAGGTGATCACCGTTCCCGGGTTCAGCGTCACCCGGAACACGTCGGCGTCGGGGCTGGTCTGGCGGTCGAGCGCGAAGCCCTCGCTGGGCGTGATAGCTGCAATACGGGTGGCGCCGAGATCGGGCCAGAAGATGCCGGAATTGACCAGCCGGAAATGCGGCGCCACGATCAGCCTGTCGAGCTGCTGGTCGGTGGTGTTGGCCAGCGCGAACACCGCCCAGTCGCCGGTCGAGCGTGCGTCATTGGCCTCGACCTCGATGCGCCGCACGATGCCGTCCGGCCCGGGCGCGGTCGACACCTGAAAGTTCTCACCCTGGTTGCGGTAGATCTCGAAGGCGCGCGACAGGTCGAGCGCGACATCGTCGCGGGCAATCTTGATCGGTTCGACGGCAAAGGCCGACGAAGCCGCGCACAGCGTCAGGATTGCCGCGAGGACAAAGGCGAACAGCGGCCCGTTTCGCAGGAAATTCGTCAAAAATCAGTCCTTCGTTCCTGCGTCCAGCGGATCGTCCGCGATCCGGGCGTAGAGATAGTGGTCCTGCCAGATGCCGTTGATCCTGAGATAGGATCGTAACAGTCCTTCGCGCCGGAATCCGGCTTTTTCAAGCACGCGGATCGACCGGATGTTGTCGGGAATACAGGCCGCCTCGATCCGGTGCAACCTCAGCGTATCGAAGGCGAAGCGAGCCACCACCTTGACCGCGTCGGTCATCAGCCCGCGGCCACCGAAGCGCTCGCCGATCCAGTAGCCGACATGGCCGCTTTGGGAGACACCGTGGCGTATGTTGCCGAGCGTGATGCCGCCGGCCAGCTTGCCGCTCGACTTCTCGAAGATGAAGAAGGCGATCGCGGTTCCCTGCGCATAATCTTCGCGATAACGGCTGATGCGCAGGCGCCATGCCGTGCGGTCGAGCTCGTCGGGGGTCCAGCGCGGCTCCCATGGCTCCAGGAAGGCCCGGCTTTCGCCGCGCAGCACCGACCATTCCCGATAGTCGTTGGTGTATGGCACGCGCAACGTGACGAGATTGCCCTTCAGCGCCGGCAGGTCACGGCGAAAGAAAGGGAGCGCGAACACGACGCCTGGGGGACTTAGACGGCGAGCCTGCGGGCCGTGGTCTGCGTGCCCGGAAGCGAATCGAGGATCGCCTCATATGGTGCCAGCGTACCCACGGGCCCGACAGCGGTAAGCGTCGGCTTGGTCGAGAACATCCGCGACGACAGGTCGGTCAGCCGTTCGACCGTCAGCGCCGACAGGCGCTCCATCAATTCCTCCTTGGCGATCGGCCTGCCGAACAAAAGCAATTGCCTTGCGATCTGCGAGGCGCGGCTGGCCGGGCTTTCGGCGGACATGATCAGCCCGGCGCGATACTGCGCACGCGCGCGATCGAGTTCTTCCTGCAGGATGTTCTCGCCGGCCTTCTGCAACTCGTCGATGATGACAGGTACGAGTTCGGCGATGTCGCTCTGGCCCGTCGCGGCGTGGACGCCGAAAATGCCGGTGTCTGAAAAGCCCCAGTGGAAGGCATAGACCGAGTAGCACAGGCCGCGTTTCTCGCGGACTTCCTGGAACAGGCGCGACGACATGCCGCCGCCGAGGATCATCGACAGCACCTGCGAGGCGTAGAAGTCGCGCACATGGTAGGCGCGGCCCTCGAAGCCCAGCACGATCTGCGCGTCCATCAGGTCGCGGTCCTCGCGGAAATCGCCACCGACATATTGCGCATATTGCGGGATGGTGCTGTCGGCCTTGCTGCGGAAGCCGCCGAGCTGCTTCTCCACCTCGCGCACGAAATTGTCGTGCTTGATGTCACCGGCAGCCACGATCACCATCCGCTCGGCGCCATATTGGCGTTCGATGAAATCGTGCAACTGCTTGGACGTGAAGGATTTGACGGTTTCCGGCGTGCCCAGGATCGAGCGGCCGATGGTCTGGTGGCGAAAGGCCGTCTCGGTGAAACGGTCGAAGACAATGTCGTCTGGCGTATCGTGCGCAGCGCCGATCTCCTGCAGGATGACGTGCTGCTCGCGCTCGAGCTCCTGCGGGTCGAATTCGGACTCCTGCAGGATGTCGGCAAGGATGTCGACGGCCAGCGGCACGTCATCGCTGAGCACCCTGGCGTAGTAGGAGGTGGTCTCGACGCTCGTGGCGGCGTTGATCTCGCCTCCGACATCCTCGATTTCCGAGGCGATTTCGAAGGCGCTTCGCCGCTTCGTGCCCTTGAACGCCATGTGCTCGAGCAGATGGGCCATGCCATGCTCGTCGTCACGTTCATTGCGGGCACCCGACTTGACCCAGGCACCAAGAGCAACCGATTCGATACTTGGAAGGGTTTCGGTGGCGACTGTCAGGCCGTTCGACAGACGGCTTACCTCAACACCCATATGGTTCGTACTCCCTAACGCGCCGCCCGCGCGCGGCGGCTGACGTAATCTTCCACCATTTTCAGGTCGGATGGAAGTACCGTGTATTTTTCCTCAAATGTCATCAATCCGCCTAGCCATGCGGGCAGGGCGGGTGAGACACCGCTGGCGGCCTCGACGGCGCCCGGGAATTTTGCCGGATGGGCAGTGCCCAGCACCACCATCGGCACGGCGCCCGATGCCTTGCCGGCCGCGACATGCATGGCCGCGGCGGTATGCGGATCGAGCAGGTAGTTGCTGGCCGCGAGCGTCGAGCGGATGGTGGCGGCGACCTCGTCCATGGTGGCGCGGCCGGCATCGAATTCGGAGCGCATCCCATTGATTTCGCCGGCTTCTATGGTGAAGGCGCCGGACTGCTTCAGGCCGTCCATGTAACGCCGCACGGTCGCCGCGTCGCGGTTGGAGGCTTCGAACAGCAGGCGTTCGAAATTCGACGACACCTGGATGTCCATCGATGGCGAGGTGGTCGCAAAGACACCCTTGGTGCGGTATTCGCCGGTGGCGAAGGTGCGCGCCAATATGTCGTTGTCGTTGGTGGCGATGACCAGCCGTTCGATCGGCAGGCCCATCTTCTTGGCGGCATAGCCGGCGAAGATATCGCCGAAATTGCCGGTCGGCACGGTGAAGGACACCGGCCTGTCCGGCGCGCCGAGCGACAGGGCCGAGGAGAAATAATAGACGATCTGGGCCATGATGCGGGCCCAGTTGATCGAATTGACCCCTGACAGCGCCACCCTGTCACGGAAGGCGTGGTCGTTGAACATGTCCTTAAGCAGGCCCTGGCAGTCGTCGAAATTGCCTTCGATCGCCATCGCGTGGACGTTTTCAGCCTTCGACGTCGTCATCTGTCGCTGCTGCACCGGCGAGACACGGCCATGCGGGAACAGGATGAAGATGTCGGTGCGGCTGCGCCCGGCAAAGGCGTCGATCGCAGCACCGCCTGTGTCGCCTGACGTGGCGCCGACGATGGTGGCATGCTGGTCGCGTTCGGCAAGCACATGGTCCATCAGCCGGGCGAGCAGCTGCATCGCCACGTCCTTGAACGCCAGCGTAGGCCCATGGAAAAGTTCGAGGACAAAAGTGTTGGAGCCGGTCTGCACCAGCGGGCAGACGGCCTCATGCCGGAAGGTGGCATAGGCTTCACGCACCAGGCGTTCGAAGACCGGCGCCGGGATTTCGCCGCCAAGGAACGGCGACAGCACGCGGATGGCGAGGTCGGGATAGGCAAGGCCGCGCATGGCGCGGATCTCTGAAGCCGAAAACTGCGGCCATTCGCGCGGCACGTAAAGCCCGCCATCGCGCGCCAGCCCCGCCAGCACGGCATCGGAAAATCCAAGCGCGGGTGCTTCCCCGCGCGTACTCACATATTGCATGTCTCAGTCCCGTTGCCGCTTGGCTTTTCCGTTCACCACAAGGTGGTTAATTTCTGTGCCGGCTCCAGTCGCATTTTTGCCGCGCCGTTGATATACGTCACCAGCTTTACGAGAGGGAAGTGGGAGTTTCATGGCGTTTCGTACATCAAGTGGCCGCTTTTTGGCGGGTCTTGCGCTCACTGGCTTTATGCTCGCCGCCGCCGGCTGCCAATCGGGCGACAATGGCATCCTGAACCTCGGCTTGGGCGGCAAGAAGGATCCAGCCGCGCCGCCACCTCCGCAGGATCCCAAGATTCTGGCCAGCCAGTTGAATGCCTATTGCCCGCGCGTGACGGTGCGCGACGGCACGGCCTTCTTCAACACCTACTCCAAGGACGTCCAGAAGCCGAAGCCGAAGTCCAAGCCCATGCGCAAGCCGAGGAACCAGGCCGAAGCCGACCAGCAGGCGCAGGAGGCACAGGCACAGGCCGCTGCCGACGCCGCCGCCGCTGCGGCCGCACCCGACGATTCTCAGAGGATCATCTATCAGGCCTCGATTGCCGACGTGACCCGCGATTGCAGCCGCGCCGACGGACAACTGACGATGAAGATCGCGGTCGCCGGCAAGATCGTGCCGGGACCGAAGTTCTCGCCCGGCACCATCACCATGCCGATCCGCACCGCGGTGATGCACGGCACAGACGTGCTCTACTCGCAGATCCACCAGTATCAGGTTCAGGTCACCGATCCGTCGGTCGCCACCCAGTTCGTCTTCACCGATTCCAATATCGTGGTGCCGGCGCCGACGGCGCAGGATTATCAGGCCTATGCCGGCTATGATGAAACCGCGCCGAAGGCGACGACCGACAAGCCGAAGAAGACCCGCAGGAAGAAGGCCGCGGCGACGAACTGAGCGGTCATCGGCATAGCGTGCGCTCAGCTCGGCGCGCGCCTCAGGCGTCGGCTGACCATTCCGACAGCGCCGCGATCACGCTTTTCAGCTCTGCCCAGCGGCGGATCACCGTTTCGGCGCCGGCCTCGGTCAGCGCGTCGGCGTGGCCGGGATAGCTGTGGCTGGCGCCGGTGAAGCCGATCACCCGCATACCGGCTGCCCTGGCGCCGGTGACGCCGTGCACGGAATCCTCGATAACGAAAGTGTTCGCTGGGTTCGCGCCGAGCTTTTCCGCCGCGAGCAGGAACACGTCCGGCGCCGGCTTGGTCTTTTTGCTCGGTATTTCCAGCGCCGAGAAGATGCGGCCGGCGAAGAACGGCAGCAGATGCACCTTCTCCAGCATGAATTCTATCCGCTCCGAGCGTGAGTTGGAGCAGATGCAGCGCTGCGTGGTGACCGAGGCGACTGCTTCGCGGACGCCGTCGATGGCGCGCACGTCGCTGCGCAGCTTGCGGTCGACGAGCTCTTCGGCGCGGTCGATCAGCGACGCCTGGAACGGGATTTTGGACTTCTCCTCGATCCGCAGAAGGATGTCCTTGAACGTCAGGCCCGCATAGCTCTCGGCAATCTCCTCGGCCGAGATTTCATATCCGGCGAGCGTTATCAACTCGGCCTCGATCCGCGCGGCGATGATTTCGGAATCGACGAGCACGCCGTCGCAATCGAAGATGACAAGGTCTGGCTGGGGCATGGCGATCCGGACAAAGTGAGGGTGAGGCGGCCTTGAGGGCCTCGGGCGGCGCGGCATACACCAATGGCCCGGCCTTCGCAAACCTGGCAGGCCTGTCCGCGAGCCTTCACCGAATATTTACGCTGATCGGTAACCATAACGGGGAGTAAACAGTAACGCGTGCCTTGGGTGTAAAAATGTCTGCCGTGCGTCTTCTCCACGAGTTGTCCCACGCTCCCCAGCAATCCGAATGGCTGGACACGATCCTCAAGGGCGACTGCGTCGCGGCCCTCGACCGCCTGCCGGAAAAATCGGTCGACGTCATTTTCGCCGATCCGCCCTACAATCTGCAGCTCGACGGCGACCTGCACCGGCCCGACCAGTCCAAGGTCGACGCGGTCGACGATCACTGGGACCAGTTCGAGAATTTCGAAGCCTACGATGCCTTCACCCGCGCCTGGCTTTTGGCGGCGCGCCGCGTGCTGAAGCCCAACGGCACCATCTGGGTCATCGGCTCCTATCACAACATCTTCCGGGTCGGCGCCAAGATGCAGGATCTGGGCTTCTGGATCCTCAACGACGTGGTCTGGCGCAAGACCAATCCGATGCCGAATTTCCGCGGCCGGCGTTTCCAGAACGCGCATGAGACGATGATCTGGGCTTCCCGCGACCAGAAGGGCAAGGGTTACACCTTCAATTATGAGGCGCTGAAGGCATCGAACGACGACATCCAGATGCGTTCGGACTGGCTGTTCCCGATCTGCACCGGTGGCGAGCGGCTGAAGAACGAAAATGGCGACAAGCTGCACCCGACACAGAAGCCGGAAGCGCTGCTCGCCCGCATCATGATGGCCTCGACCAAGCCGGGCGACATCGTGCTCGATCCCTTCTTCGGCTCAGGCACGACCGGTGCGGTCGCCAAACGCCTCGGCCGTCATTTCGTCGGCATCGAGCGCGAGCAGGCCTATATCGACGCCGCCAACGAGCGCATCGATGCGGTGCGGCCGCTGGAGGATGCCGATTTGACGGTATTGACCGGCAAGCGTGCCGAGCCGCGCGTTGCCTTCGTCAGCCTGATCGACACCGGCTTAGTGACGCCTGGCGCGACGCTTTACGACGCCAAGAAGCGCTGGGCGGCCAAGGTGCGCGCCGACGGCACGGTGGCGATCGGCGACAGCGCCGGCTCGATCCACAAGATCGGCGCCGAGGTGCAGGGCCTGGACGCCTGCAATGGCTGGACCTTCTGGCACTATGAGCGCAGCGGCGGGCTGACCCCGATCGACGAACTGCGCCGCATCGCCCGTCTCGGCATGGAGCGGGCAGGGGGCTGACCCCCGCCCGAACTGTCACGCATCGCGTTGAATCAGAATCTCAGCGGATCGCCGCAAGCGATTCAGATCGCGCCTCGATTCCGAAGCGTTCAAGATCCGCTTGAAGCGTCCTGGCATCGGTGAACAGCACGGCATGCCAGCCCGCGGCCTTGGCGCCGTCGACATTCTTCTGGCTGTCATCGATGAACAGTGTCGCCGATGGTTCGAGCCCGAACGCAGCCACGTGGTGGTCGTAAATTTCGCGGTCCGGTTTGATCAGGCCAATCTCGCCGGAGATGGTCACCCCACGTGGGCGATTGAGGAAATCGAAGCGTTTGCGTGCTTCGGCAAGCGTGTCGGAGGCAAAATTGGTCAGCATGGTCACATCGTGGCCGCTTTCGATCAGGCCGAGCATGATGGCGACGCTGTCATCATAGGCGTGCGGTACCATGTCGTGCCAGAGGCGGCGGAAATTGCGGATGTTTTCCGCATGGTCGGGATAGTCCGCAATCAGCAGCGCCTCTGCCTCTTCCCATGTCCGGCCGCGATCCTGCTCGATGTTCCAGTCATGCGTGCAGACGTTGTCGAAGAACCACTTTCTCTCTTCGGTATCGGGGATGAGGCGGCTGAACGGAATGTTCGGGTCGTAGTGGATCAACACGCGGCCGATGTCGAAAACGATGTGGCGGATCTCGGTCATGAAGCCTCTTTCAATGCGGGCGTTGCTTTTTCGTCGCGCCGGGTATCGCAGCCTCGATTGCCTTTTTCATGACAGTGGGCAGGGCCTCCCCGGAAATCTCGTGGGCGTGCGACCAGAAATGCCCGGCCGGCGCATCACCTTTGATGTGGGCGTGAAAGACTTCGAGTTCGAGCGCGAAATGAGTGAAGACATGCGTGATCGTGCCGGCGCGCCGCCAGTCGCCGGGAAAGGGCGCAGCCGCGTGCGTGGTGGCGCCGTCCACCCGCGCCGTCCAGGCCGTTGTCGGCACCTCGGTCATGCCGCCGAGCAGACCTTTTTCGGGCCGTTTGCGCAGAAGGATGGCGCCGTCCGAACGCACCGCGACGAAAGCAGCGCCGCGCCGCTGCGGCTTGTCGGCTTTGGGCAGCCGCACCGGGAAATTTTCCGGATCGCCTGAAACGACGGCGCTGCAGCCCTCGCGCAGCGGGCACAGCATGCAGCGCGGCCGACGCGGCGTGCAGATCGTGGCGCCGAGGTCCATCATCGCCTGGGCGAAATCGCCCGGCCTTGCCGCCGGCACCATGGCCTCGACATGGGCGCGGATCTCGGGCTTGGCTTCGCTGAGCGGCGTCGTGATCGAAAAAAGCCTCGATATGACGCGTTCGACATTGCCGTCGACCACGGCGGCGGGGCGGTCGAAAGCGATCGCGGTGATCGCCGCCGAAGTGTAGGCGCCGATGCCGGGCAGGTCCCTCAAACCGGCCTCGGTGTCGGGGAACCGGCCGCCGCGCGCCGCCACCAGATCGGCGCAGGCCTTGAGATTGCGGGCGCGGGAGTAATAGCCGAGCCCCGCCCAGGCCTTCATAACGTCCTCGGTCGGCGCGGCGGCCAGCGCTTCGACATCGGGCCATTTTTCGACAAAGGCGCGGAAATAGGATTTCACCGCTTCGACGGTGGTCTGCTGCAGCATGACTTCGGACAGCCAGATGCGGTAGGGGTCGGGCCGCACGCCGCGGGCATGCTCGCGCGGGCTCACGCGCCACGGCAGCTCGCGATGATGCACATCGTACCAGGCGAGCAGGCGCGACGCAGTGTCGTCCGGCATTGCCCTGGATTTTTGGGCCTTGCGTGTCTGGGCCTTGCGGGTCGGGTCTGCTGGTGCCATTGATCGTGTATTGGCCTGGCCGGTAATCTGCTGGGGTCGTGGCTGGAGAACGTACATGGCAGGGAGAACGCCCTACGGCAATCCCGTCCCGGTGAGCGATCTCGCCACCAAAATCCTCGATCCGGTGCTGCGCAAACGCGCAGGCATCTCGATTGGTCTCGTCCAGTCTTGGGAAGAGATCGCCGGCCCGCGCCTGGCCAGCCGCTCGCGTCCCGAAAAGATCCAGTGGCCGCGCCGGCTGCATGAGGATGATCCGTTCGAGCCGGCGGTGCTGGTCATTGCTTGCGAAGGCATGGCCGCCCTTCATTTGCAGCACGAGACCGGCGAGATCATCAACCGGGTCAACGCTTTCCTCGGCTTTACGGCAATAGGCCGCATCAGGATCGTGCAAAAACCGGTGACGGCGGAGAAAGGACGGCCTAAACCGACCTTCAGGCCCTTGACGGCGGCGGAGCAAACCAGATTGTCCACTACGGTCGGACGGATCGAGGATGACGGTCTGCGCGCCTCGCTGGAAAGGCTTGGCGCAACCATTTTGGGTGAAAGGAAGTCAAAAACCCCTTGAAGACAGTCATTGATTTGTCGCCAACATCTCGCATTCGTGATCGCCTCTGTCAGGTTTCACGATTGGATTGGGGATGGAGATGCCTTAATTCGCGCCAACTCTCGCCTTTTCGTGCCTTTGCATTGCAAAATTCAACCCTTGTCAGGTGATTCGTATGAACCGTCCTCCGTTCGGCAAAAGTCTGTCTCGCAGAAACGTCCTGTCTTCGCTGGCCGCCATTCCGGCGGTGGCTCTGCTCGCCGCATGCAGCGACTCCGGCGAACAGGCCAAGGCGGCGGATGTGAAGCCCGCGGATCCGGCCACTCCCGCAAAGCCGGCCACGCCGGCTGCCGCCAAGGTTCCCGAGTCCCAGGGCAATGTCGACATGGCGGAACTGCTGAAGCCCGGCGCACTGCCCGACAAGCAGCTCGGCAAGGATGACGCCAAGGTCACCATCGTCGAATACGCCTCGATGACCTGCCCGCATTGCGCGCATTTCGCCGAAACCACCTTCCCGGACCTGAAGACGAAGTACATCGACACCGGCAAGGCGCGCTATATCCTGCGCGAATTCCCGTTCGACCCGAGTGCGGAAGCCGGTTTCATGCTGGCGCGCTGCGCCAAGGATAACTATTTCCCGATGGTCGACGTTCTGTTCCGGCAGCAGGCGAACTGGGTTGGCGTGTCGAACACCAAGGATGCGCTGCTGCAAATCTCGAAGCTCGCCGGTTTTACACAGGAGTCCTTCGAGGCCTGCTTGACGGACCAGAAACTTCTGGACGATGTGAGATCGGTCCAGAAGCGCGGCGCCAATGAATTCAAGGTCGACTCGACACCGACCTTCTTCATCAACGGTAAGACCTACAAAGGGGCGATGTCGATTGAGGAAATGTCGGCCATCATCGACCCTCTGCTCTGACATCAGCTCAGCGCTGAGGCGGCAGCGCTTCGGCGTGCCCATCTCTATGGGGCGGCGTGAATGAAATTTTCGCGCCTCCGCCTCCTTGGTTTCAAGTCTTTCGTCGAGCCCGGCGAGTTCGTCATCGAACGCGGCCTGACCGGTATTGTCGGGCCGAACGGCTGCGGCAAGTCGAACCTTGTCGAGGCGTTGCGCTGGGTGATGGGCGAAAGCTCCTACAAGAACATGCGCGCGTCCGGCATGGACGACGTCATCTTTTCCGGTTCAGGCACGCGGCCCGCCCGCAACACCGCCGAAGTCACGCTTTTCCTCGATAACAGTGACCGTTCGGCGCCCGCGGCCTTCAACGACGCCGACGAGTTGCAGGTGTCGCGCCGCATCGAGCGCGAGGCTGGCTCGCTCTACCGCATCAACGGCAAGGAAGCGCGCGCCAAGGATGTGCAGCTTCTGTTCGCCGACCAGTCGACCGGCGCGCGCTCTCCCTCGATGGTCGGGCAGGGCCGTATCGGCGAACTGATCCAGGCCAAGCCGCAGGCGCGCCGCGCCCTGCTCGAAGAGGCGGCCGGCATTTCCGGCCTGCACACCCGCCGCCACGAGGCGGAACTTCGGCTGAAGGCGGCCGAACAGAATTTGGAACGCCTCGACGACGTCGTCGGCGAACTGGAAGGCCAGATCGAAAGCCTGAAGCGCCAGGCGCGCCAGGCCTCGCGGTTCAAGAACCTGTCGGCCGATATCCGCAAGGCCGAAGCGACATTGCTGCATTTGCGCTGGACATTGGCCAAGACGCAGGAAGGCGAGGCACGTTCCGCGCTGGCTGTTGCCACGGCACTGGTCGGCGATCGCGCCGCCGCGCAGATGAACGCGGCCAAGGAACAGGGCATCAGTGCTCATCGCCTGCCCGATCTGCGCGACGCGGAAGCCGCCGCCGCGGCCGCCTTCCAGCGCCTGTCGATCGCCAGGTCGCAGATCGAGGAGGAGGCCGGGCGCATCCGCAACCGCCAGGCTGAAATCGAGCGCCGCTTGCAGCAGCTCGACGGCGACATCGCCCGCGAGGAGCGGATGGTGCGCGACAATGCCGATGTTCTCGAACGCCTGCGCACCGAAGAAGCCACGCTCAATTCCGAGAACGCCGGTGCGGCCGAGCGCGAGGCCACCACGCGCGCGGCGTTCGAACAGGCGGCATCGACGCTTGCGCAAAGCGAAGCCAGGCTCGCCGCGCTGACCGCCGAACGGGCCGAAGCCGCCGCGTCGCGCCACCAGATTGAACGCACCTTGCGCGAAACCGCCGAGCGCCGCGACCGCTTCGCACGCCAGCTCGCCGAGGTCGATCGCGAATTGTCGGATATTCTCTCCAAGGTCGCCGGCCTGCCGGACCCGGCCGAGAAGCGGATACTTGTCGAACAGGCCATGGCGCTTCTGGAAGAATCCGAGGCCGCCGTGGCGCAGGCCGAGCAGTCGGTCATCGATGCCCGAGCCGCCGAAAGCGCTGCCCGCCCGCCGCTTCAGGACGCCAGGGCCGAACTGGCGCGGATCGAGACCGAAGCACGCACCCTGGCCAAGATCCTCAATGCCGCCAGCGGCGATCTCTTTCCTTCGGTGCTGGAGCAGATCAGCGTCGAGCGCGGCTTCGAGACGGCGCTGGGTGCGGCCCTTGGCGAAGATCTCGACGTGCCGCTTGACCGCAGCGCGCCCGCGCATTGGGGCGAGAGCCAGATCCAGCCCGGCGACGCCGCCCTGCCGGAAGGCATCAAGAGCCTTGCCAGCGTGGTGCGTGCCCCGGCGCAGCTCGCCCGCCGCCTTGCGCAGATCGGCATTGTCGAGGCCGCCGACGGCCGCCGGCTGCAGGCGCTGCTCGCACCCGGCCAGCGGCTGGTCAGCCGTGAAGGCGCATTGTGGCGCTGGGACGGCCTGACCGCCAGCGCCGATGCACCGACGGCCGCGGCGCAAAGGCTGGCGCAGAAGAACCGGCTTGCCGAACTTGATGCCGAAGCGGTGCAGGCGACACTTGTGCTGCGTCACGCCGAGGAGGCGCTGGCGCAGGCCGAGCAGGCGCTTCGCCACGCAAGCGAGGCCGAACGCAACATGCGCCAGGCCGGGCGCGACGCCCAGCACCGGCTGGACGCCGCCCGCAATGCGCTGGCCGAGGCCGAAAAGGCCGGCGGCGAACTGGCGAGCCGGCGCGCGGCGCTAGATGAGGCCCGCGCGCGCATCGTCGACAGCCATGAGGAAACCTCGGCGGCTTTCGTCGAGGCCGAAATGCTGCTGCAGGACGCGCCCGATCTCGGCGACCTGCAATTGCAGCTTGAACAGTCCTCGGCCAATGTCTCGCGCGATCGCGCCACGCTTGCCGATGCGCGTGCCGTCCATGAAGGGCTGCGGCGTGAGGCCGAGGCGCGCACGCGCCGGCTCGATGCCATCGGCGCCGAGCGCAGCAACTGGCTGGTCCGCGCCGAAAACGCCTCGACGCAGATCGCCTCGCTCGGTGAACGCAAGGCCGAGGCCGAGGCCGAGCGCGAACGGCTGGCCGATGCGCCCGACGAGATCGACGCGAAGCGCCGCGCGCTGCTGTCGCAGCTCACCGAGGCCGAGACCTTGCGCAAGGCGGCCGCCGACCGGCTGCAGGAAGCGGAAAACCGGCAGGCCGAACTGGACAAGGGGGCCACATCAGCCATCCAGTCGCTGGCCGAGGCGCGCGAGACCCGTGCCCGCGCCGAGGAAAGACTGACGGCGGCCGACGAGCGCCGGCTTGAGGTCGAAGCGCGCATCCAGGAAACGCTGAACACGCCGCCGCATCTGGTTATCCGCCATACCGGCCTGGAAGCCGACGACCCGATGCCCGAAATGGCCGAGATCGAACGCCAGCTCGACCGGCTGAAGATCGAGCGCGAACGGCTCGGCGCCGTCAATCTGCGCGCCGAGGAAGAGCAGAAGGAGCTCTCCGACCGGCTGGAGACCATCGTCTCCGAGCGCGAGGACATCATCGAGGCGATCCGTAAGCTCAGGCAAGCGATCCAGAGCCTCAACCGCGAAGGCCGCGAGCGGCTGCTCGCCGCCTTCGATGTCGTCAACAGCCACTTCCAGCGGCTGTTCTCGCATCTGTTCGGTGGCGGCACGGCGGAATTGCAGCTGATCGAATCCGACGATCCGCTCGAGGCGGGGCTCGAAATCCTGGCCCGTCCGCCCGGCAAGAAGCCGCAGACCATGACGCTGCTGTCCGGCGGCGAGCAGGCGCTGACGGCGATGTCGCTGATCTTTGCCGTCTTCCTGACCAACCCGGCGCCGATCTGCGTGCTCGACGAAGTCGACGCGCCGCTCGACGATCACAATGTCGAACGCTTCTGCAATCTCATGGACGAGATGGCCAAGACCACAGAGACGCGCTTCGTCATAATCACCCACAACCCGATCACCATGGCGCGCATGGACCGGCTGTTCGGCGTGACGATGGCCGAGCAGGGCGTCAGCCAGCTCGTTTCGGTCGACCTGCAGGCCGCCGAGGCGATGCGCGAGGCGAGCTGAAGCGTTCGGGTTGGCGCTTCCAGCCCATAGGGCAGGGTGCGATTGGCCATCAGCCCTTGCGGTGCATGACCCAGTTTACACACATCGCCACCGCGAGGCCGCACGCTGTGCCGATGCAATCGGCAACCCAATCGAACACGTCGAGGTCGCGGTCAATCAGCGGGGTGCCCTGAAGGACCTCGATCACCGCCCCGACCAGAGCCAGGAAAATGGCCAGCCTGACCTTGCGCCCGGGCCACCCAAGACCGCCAAGAACAGCCAGGGTGGCGAATGCGCTGGCATGATTGAGCTTGTCATTGTCGAAACCGATGTCGAGCCCGAATTCCTGAAGCTCGGGCACGGGCAAAAGGGCGAGCACCAGAACCGCAACGAGCGTGACGATGAAGGCGGCCCATAAGACGGCTGAACAGGATGTCATTATGATCCAACAATGATTTCGACCGCCAAGGTCGAAGCCTGCCGGTGGTTCCTATGCACGAAGCAGGGCAGCGCAGAGCGCCACGATTGCATCGCATGGCCAGAAAAGCAACGAACCTTCGCCCGCGCGGGCAGGGCGAGACCTCGAGGCGCGTTGGGGGATTTACGCCGCATGGCCATTGGCCGAATATGGAATTGGCGGAGGGGCGACAGTTTGAGTGAATCCGTTTGTCCTGCTTGCGGGGCCGGCGCACCGATGAGGCTGGCGCTACCCCATCCATCGCTTTCCATGACGAGCGATGGCACAATTCTCAGCCGCCCCCTTGAGAAGGCCTCATGCCTGAGATGCGGGCATGGCTTTCATCTCACCCCACTGAAGCCTGAAGATCGGGATGCTGTGTACAGCGACGGATACAATCTCGGCCTGGTTGACCCGGCCGCCGATGCCGCCCGAGCCGAAGCCTATGCCGGTTGCATGGACGAAGCCGCGGTCGCGCTGTTCGGCCATGCTCTTCGCCCCCGAAACGTCGTCGAGTTCGGGGCGGGGACCGGTGCCCTGCTCGAAGAGCTGGCGCGGCGATGGCAATTGACGGAAGCGCTGGGCTTCGAGGCGGCATCTCAATTGGTCGCTGCAGCGCAGCGTCGGGATCACGCGCGCGCGACAATCCGGCAGGGCTATGCCGAAGAGGCCCTCGGTGCGATTGCCGGGCGGTACGACCTCTGCCTTTCGGTGAACGTCCTTGAGCACGCTCTCAGCCCGCAGGCCTTCCTTTCCGTGTCGAGCCAGGCCCTCTCGGATAAAGGCCACGTGGTGGTGATCTGCCCGGACGGTGATAGTGCCGACACGGAGCTGTTGTTCCTCGATCATGTCTCGAGTTTCTCCGAACCGTCGCTGCGGATGGTCGCTGCGGCAGCAGGACTGCAGGTCATTGGAAGCATTGCGCTGCGTGGACAGCAAAAGGGCTTTCGACTGACCCTCTTGAAACCCAGCACGAGCGCACCGCAGGATCCCGGGACTCTCCGGTACCTGTCACTGGCGCAGGCGCGATCGGATTTCCTGAAGGGTTGGTCGGAAATTGATGCCGGCGCGTCAGAGTGGCTGGACAACAGGCCCTACGCGATCTTTGGAGCCGGGGAGTTCCGGAATCTGCTGCGGGCCTATGCTCCTCGGCTTGTCAAGGGAGCCGAAGCATTCCTGACGGACGAGCCACTCGCGACAACTCTCGACGGCCGGCCGTGGCTGAGAGCCGACGAGTATGCTTCCACGCATCCCCAGACTATCATGGTGGCCGCTGTCAATCCGCGAAGCTGGCCGGTGGTGGCCGGAAAGTTTCGGAGCAGCGGCGCACAGATCGTCCATCCCTACCTCTTTTCCAGCCTTCTCAAGGAGCAGCTGTGACCGAGATCGATCGCTACGGGGTCAAGGAAACCGCGGTCGTACGCGACGACATCGATGTCCTGATCGAGGATCTCCGGCTCACCGGCTATACGACGCTCGACGCAGGGTTGACGGGCGAGCAGTTGGACGCTTTGTCCAGTGACTTTGACGCTGCTGAAGTGGAATACGCCGAGCAAGCCGCAAGCGCCGGCTACGACCTTTCGACGATCGGCGAGCGCGACACGATCCGCGTCCTTCCCAAATATGCTCCGGCGTTCATGGCCATCGCCTTCAATGAGCGCCTGGCGCAAATGCTCTCAAGGATGCTCGGTGGCTACTACATCCTCAATCAGGTCAATGGGCTGATCAATCGTGCCAATGGGAGCAAGTACGGCCAGGCGTCCTTTCATCGCGATCTCCCCTACCAGCACTTCGTCAGTTCACGGCCGCTTGCCATAAACGCCCTTTTCGCGCTTGACGATTTCACGGCCGAAAATGGCGCCACCCGGGTCATACCCGCCAGCCATCATCGCGAGGATTTTCCCTCGGACGAGACGGTGCGTCGGCGTCAGTCCCAGGTAACCGTGCCGCGGGGGACATTCATCATTCTGGACTGCATGCTCTACCATGCCGGATCGACCAACCACACCGACAGGAACCGGCGCGGCGTGAACCACGTCTTCACCATCCCGATGCTGCGGCAGCAGCTTCATTTGCCGTCGATCTTGTCCGATTTCCCGGGATTGAGCGCGGATCAGAAGAAGATTCTGGGATTCGGTCTGGACGAGTATCGCTCGGTGGACGCGTGGTTCAGCGCGCGAGCGAAGAAGTAGATTCTACGAGCTTCCATCGCTACGGACTTGTGCGCTCGATGGTGACCGATTTGAACGTCACCTCGCCATTGCCCAGAGCCCAGACGCGAAATTCCATGATCGATGTGTGGTCGAGCGAGAAGAGCAGCTGTTGGGGTCCACGACTTTCCGTCAGGTCTTTCTGCGCCAGGACCATGCCGTCCGGCGACGTGGCCGCGTCAAGGCGCAGCGTGGCAGCCGGATTGCTGCCGGCTTCGACGTCAAAGGTGAGGCGATACGTGCCGGGAACGACCTTCACAAATGGCCCATAGTACAGCGCACCCGGCGATTTCGAGGGCGCCACCAGCACCTTCTCACCTCCGTGTTGCTCCAGTGAACCCACCTGGGTAAGCGCGCCGGCATCGGCATGAAATGTTGTCGGCCGCTTGAATTCAACGTCCCAGCCCGCGACCTTGGTGGCAATGTTGTCTGCGAATACAAAGATGCCGAGATTGCCGAATTGAAGTTTCCGCGAAATCGGCAAGCCAAGTTCCGCCAGCAGTTTCCAGTCGACCTTGTTGGCTTCATCCTGTGTCAGGAGAAGAAATGTTTCGCCCTTCCAGGTCTCGGTATTGTACCAGCGGTCCGCTGACAGGAAACGCAAGGGCATTGGCAAAGCGCCGTCCAGCGTGATCTGCCGAACCAGGACATGTTCGTCGGACAACACGCTGACCGTGCCGGCGTTCCAATAGGTGGCGTAGCCATAGTTCAGCCCATTGGCTTGGAGGTAGCGCGCCAAGTCCGAAAAATTGACGGCAGGGGATTTCCGCTGCCCCGAGGTCAAAGGCGACCACGCATCCGACCTGACAAAAGCCGGGTAAGCACTTGTCAGCAATCCGGCAAAAACGACCACCACGCTGAGGAACTCGATGGGCCTCAGTCGCATGTCGAGAGGTGTGGCCAACGCCACGATGGTCATCGTGACGAGCGACGGTACCAGGTAACGGGAACTGCCGATCGGATCGGAAAGGTCCGGAATGGTCGTTGCCACTTGCAGAAAGCACACCAGCAGAAGCGCCACCGATCCAAAGATGGCCAGCGGCCTGACCTCGTCGCCCGGCCTCGCCGATGTTGCCACCGAACGCACGATCAACGCCACCAATATGACCGCGACAATCAACCGTAGGGCGCCGTAGAGGCCGATCACGGTCAGAAGTCCGCTGTCTCCGGGCGGAGATCCGCCGAAAACCGCCAGCACCGCCTTGCCCAGGACCGCAAGGTTGCTGACGATCGCATCGTATGGCAGCCATTTGACGGAGGACGCGGCGCGCGCGGCATTGTTTACATGAGCAAAGGTCACTCCATAGAGGATGCTTCCGCCACCTATCGCTGCGCACATCGAAGCGGCCGCGCCCACAAGGGATGCTCGCCCCACACCTGCGGGATGCAGTCCCAGCCTGTGGATGGACCACAGCGTGGCGACGATGAGCGGCATCCCTACGGTAACGATCGCGCGCTGAGGATTACCCCAAAACTCGGCCGTGATCAGCGCACACAGCAGAACGCTCCATATGACGACGTTCTTCGCCGATTTCTCTCTCATCAACCGCACGAGGCAGTATATCGAATACAGCGACATGTAGAGAATTGTGCCGTATGACGCCTGTCCGTAGAGATTTTCGGCCAAGACTCCGGACATTCCCGCCGCTACCGATGCTGTTATCAGCGTCCGCCGTGTTCTGCCGATCGGCGCCAGGCCGGCAGCCAGCCAGACGCTGTGCAGCACGAGTATCGATGTGACAAGGCCCGAGATCGCATGGGCTGTGAAACCGGCAGGAAGAAAAGCCAGGATCGGTATGATGAAGAGATGGCCAAAAACAACGACAATGTCGTTGTTTCCATAATACCAACCCGGTGGGAAGAAGTTTCCACTGCTGACGATTTCTCGCGCCAGCAAAACCTTCATCGCGCTGTCGGAGTGAAAAAGGCCTTTGTATTTTACGAAAACGTAGAATACGAGGAAGCAGAAATTGATCGCCAGAATTAATACAGCCGCGGGAAACCAAGAGGACCCCACTTTGGACAAGTCCTCTGCCGGCAGATTCTGCTCAGCCAGAATTGTCCGGGACTGCTCCTGGATTGCCATGGTTCGGTTGAGCTCCCCTTGAATCGTGCACACCGCTCGAAATCGGGGCCGGACACGACAACCGGCCTAGATGGACCGTTTGGCTTCGCCTTTGTCAACCTGCGCGGGACAATCCAAGCTGGTATCAACAACGGTTCTTGCCGGATGGAGAGGTTGCCCGAGGGTGCCCCGCGCTTGCAGCGGCAACGCAGCCCAAACGGACAGTTGGCATGATACAGTCCAAAACGCCAAAGCGCCGGCGATTCGAGCGAATGGAGAAGCAAACTGGATAACCGTGCCACCGGCGTTGCCCTCATTGTTGCGGCCGTTATTTTGCTTACCATGGCCCAAATCATCATCAAGTCTCGCCTGACTGAACATGGGACGGTGCCGTTCAGCTTTGAGGCGGGCTGGCCCTATCTGCTTGGCCTGCTCGCCGACTGGAAGGTTTGGATAGGCGGCCTTGGCCTCGTGGCCTCCAGTCTTTTCTGGTACGCAGGGGTATCGAGAATTCCCCTCTCGGTGGCCTTCCCGTTTGCAGCCTTGTCCTATCCCCTGATTTTCGCCGGTTCGATCGTGTTCCTGCACGAACGGTTCAGCTGGCAGTCCCTTGCGGGCAATGGCTTGATTGTCCTCGGTGTGATGCTGGCCGCGACCCGGTTGCCATAAGGTGCGCACCGAAGCCGGCGGGAAACCCAAAAGGCCACTTTGTCGGGTGCGGTGATACGCGAAGCGCCGCCTTTGCCGCAGCAGTCACGGGCGCCTTGCCACCACCAGCCGGGATCCGCCGACGGGAAAGGTAAGGCCCGTCGCCAGGATCAGGCTTTCGAAGCGCATCACGGCCCGCAAAGAGGCATTTGTGGCCCGTCCAAGGCGCAATTCCCTGCCGGCGTCCAACTCCGGGCTCTCGCTCTTGCGCCGCCGTGACAGGAACATCAGCGGCAGCAGAAGCGATACGAACGACGTGCTGTAGACGATCTCAAGTCCCACGCCTTCGATCTTTTCATGCAGTTCCCGCCTTTCGTAACGCCGGAAGTGAAACGACTGCTTGTCGATCTCACTCCACAGCCATTTGTGCTGCGGCACTGAAATGATCACGCCGCCTCCAGGCTTCACCGCGCGTTTCAGGTTCTTCAATGCGTCGACATCTTCCTCGATGTGCTCGATCACGTCGAACGCACCGACCACATCGAATTCCGCGGTATAGGGCAGTCGCCTTGCGTCCATCTGGGCAAAGCTTGCCGACGGCACGCGGGCGGCGGCAAAGGGCAGCCCTGCAATGAAGATTTCAGTCCCGACCAGCCGAACGTCGGGAAACGCGTGGGCGATGCCGCTCAGCACAAAGCCCGTGCCGCAGCCGATCTCGAGGAACGACCGGAACTGCGGAAAGAACCGCCGCAGCGTGCGAACGATGATGGCATTGCGGGCCTCGAACCAGAAATTTCCCGCCTCGAGCCTGGCGAGTTCGGGAAAGAAGCTCTCGTGGAACCCGCCGCCTTCGTCTGCCATTTCGGGTGCCCAGGCGGGGAAGCCGTCCTGGCTGGCTGGGGCAAACCCGCAGCCCGGACAGAATGCGTCTTGGGACGCCTGGTGCAGACTGCAGCGCGGACAAACGATCATGTGTCCGCTCTAGCCCTGCTAGACCAGAACGGCCCGGCCGACCCCGGTCTTCCCGTGCCCATTGCGGTTATAGAACCTGCAGCGGTCAACGACGGCATGGCCGGTACGCGAGCGCCGCGCTGCGCCCGAAACACGCTTGGCGATCGGTATGTGCCATGCGCGCTCGGTATCACCGGTCGAGCAGAACACGCGGCCGAGCTTCTCTCCCGTCGCACCGGGTCATATCCCTCTGAGCCGCGAACGCGGCATCGTAGACCGTCACGATTCCAGGATGGCGACACCGACCCCATCCCTCCCATAACCATTGCCGTTGTAGAGCAGGAAGCTGGCCTTGGCCGTGTGCAGCAGGCTGGCGTAGCAGACCATCTCGCAATCCCATCCGCTGGCGCTGGTGTCGAGCAGTGGCACCCTGTCGCGCTCCCAGTGAATCCCGTCGACGGATGTGGCGCGGTACACGCGGTACGTTTCGCCCAAACGCCTTGCGCAATAGAGCATGTCGTAGCCGGCATCGGTCTTCTGGACGACCGGTCGGGCGATGGCGTGCTCTCCTTCATGGAAAGGCAGGCAGACATGCTCGTTGGTCGTCCAATTCATGCCGTCGCGGCTCGTCGCGTGTTTGACGGTGTAGTAGTGGATCGGAGCAGTCTTCCCTTCCGGGTCGACCTCCCACCGCAGTCCCGACACATACCACATACGGAAATTGCCGTCTTCGACGAGCACCCAGGGCGCGCCGGCAAGCAGGGGGTCGTAGTGGTTCCGGCCGAGCACCGGCGCTTCGGACAGGCGATCGAAATGACGGCCTCCGTCGCGTGATTCCGCGATCCCGATGGAGAAGGTGAATGGCACCGTGCGGGTGAGCGACCATCCCGTATAGTAGAGCAACAAGCGGCCTTCGTGTTCGACGAGACAGCCGGGCATGGCGCCGGAATCATCGAATGTCCCCGGTTGGCCAATATCGAGCGATGGGCCCTCCGAGCGGACGGTCTGGGTCAATCCGTCGGCGGTCGCGGTGACCTCGGCCCAGCCGCCACGCGAGCGATTGCTGTCATCACGACTTGCGAAATGAATGCGGTATTTTTCGTTGCCCAGCCTCTGGGCAAAGGGGTTCTGGCAATGCGACCGCTCCCACGGCGAGCCGCCCGGCCGGCATACCAACCCGGCGCGCTTGAAACGGGATCGCGTCATATCTTTCTCAGCCGCGAACTCGGCACTTTCGACCGCTCCGTCGCGTTGCCGAGATAGACGCCGTCGGGCTCCGCATCCGCCAGGATTAACGCTCCTGCGCCGATCACGCACCGCTCGCCCACACGGATATGATCGCGCAGCGTCGCGTTGACACCCAGGAAGCAGGCCTCGCCGATATCGACCCCGCCCGAGACCACGATATGCGAGGCAAGAAAGCAATGATCGGCAATGCGGGAGTGGTGCCCGATGTGATTGCCGCTCCACAGTGTCACATTGTTGCCGATCGATGCGAAAGGCTGAATGACATTGTGCTCGAGAATGAAGCAGTTTTCGCCGATCTTGCCGTCATTGAGGACGGTGGCCCTGGAACTGATATAGCTCACGAAATCGTAGCCCAATGCCTTGAGCGCCAGATATTTTTCGCGGCGAAGCTCATTCAATTTGCTGTAGCTGAGCGCCACGAACGCACCATGGCTGCTCGGCGGATAGTCCCGGGTCAACGTCTCGAAGGGCACGACAGGAAGACCCGCCAGCCGGTCCTGGGTCAGGAATGCACTGTCCACAGTGAAGGCGACGACCTCGTAAGAGGAATCGTGCGTGAAATAGTAGTGGGCGAGTTCAGCGATATCGCCTGCTCCGAATATGACGATGGGCCGCTTCATGACTTCCTGACCAGGATGGTGAATTCATAGAGACCGTAGTCGTGCAGCAGTGCCACGCGCTGCGTGTATTTTCTCTTGCAGATGTCGAAAAGCCGCGTTGGATCGGCATAGAAGAGATCGGCTCTTCTCTTGTCCGGATCCGAATAGGAGGTAAGGCAATTGAAGGCGAAGCCACGCCGGCTGGTGGCATGGAGAACATCCAGCGTTGCCTCCAGATAGGCTGCCCATTGATCGTCCGGGCGTGTCAGCCTGACGTTGAAGATACCGCTCGCGAAGCCGAAATCGGCAGTCTGCGCCGGCACGGATCCGACGGCGAATTGTGCCTGGGGATTGTTACCAAAGAGTGCGGCCGCGGCTTCGATCATCTCTGCAGCCACATCGCAGCCATAGTATCGCACGCCGGGAAAGCGATCGGTGAGGAACGGCAGCAAGGCGCCGTAGCCGCACCCCAGATCGTTGACCGTGAAGTCGCCCGGCAGGTCGATCAACGATGCCAATTGTCTGAAGCGAAGGATCTGGCCTTCTTCCGTATTCCAATCCACGCCCTTGGGGCTGGGGCCGTGCGCTTGCACCTTGTCGCCGTAGTAGCGGGCGACTTCAAGCAACATTGCCCCGCTCTTGTCTGTTGCCGGGGCGTCAATAGACGTCATGGGCATAACCATCGGTGGGTTGTCGCGCACAGAATCGTATATCCTGATTGATAGTAAGTGGACAGAGCCGCGAATGATACGGGCATCGGGCTTTGCTTCCCCTTCGACAAGGCAGCCGCTGACAAAGGCGCCGGACGGCTCCGCTTTGCTGGGCGGGCCGGATGAGCGCTATCCCCTGATCGAAGGCATTCCGCAACTGCTCATCCGCTCCGGCCAGGTGCAGGCCTCCTCCGAGAGCCAGGCCTATTACCGCGACCGGGCAAGCGAATATGATCGCGGCATCGCGGCAATGTTCGCCACCCTGCTTGCTGACGAGGAGCAAACGCGCAGGGACATGTTTGCTGAACTCGAGCTTCGGCCGGACAGCAGGGTGCTTGAGATTGGTTGCGGGACCTGCCGCGACACCATCCATCTGCTCGATATGCCCATTGACGTGTTTGCCGGCGACCTGTCCCTCGAAATGCTTCTGACGGGCCAGGATCGCCTGCGCCGTGCGGGAAAGGACACCTCGCGCCTGCAATTGTTCTGCGCCGATGTGATGCATTTGCCTTTCGCGGACGGGTTTTTCGATGCTGCCTTTCATTTCGGCGGCTTCAACCTGTTCCCCGACCACAGGCAAGCTTTGGCGGAAATCAACCGTGTCGTGAGGCCGAACGGGCGGGTCGTGGTTGGCGACGAAGGAATCGCGCCCTGGTTGGAAAACAGCGAATTCGCCAAGATCCTGGAAAACTCCAATCCCCTGTTTCGCCATCGCGCGCCGCTGGACTGTATTCCGGTCGCCGCGCGGCAGGTTGCCTGCCGGTGGATCCTCGGCGGATCCTTCTATCTGATAAGCTTCGTGAACGGCCAGGGAGAGCCGCCGCTCGATCTCGACGTCACATTCCCCGGGCGACGGGGTGGATCGCACCGAACCCGCTACTTCGGCAAATTGGAGGGCGTTTCGCCTGAATTGCGCGACCAGGTGCTGGATGCGGCGGCGACCGAGGGGATATCCGTGGTCGCCTGGCTGGAAAAAGCACTTGGCAGGGCCGTGCAAAATGCCCCGTGTGATGGCGCCGACGACCAGCTAGTCGCGAGCCCTCTCCGACCTGAGGGATGACCGGTCTTCCGCAGTGGCAACACCATCGGCTTGCCCCTCGATGCCCGTCGCGCCGCCGCGATGGATATCTCGGATGATCGTGTACGGACGGCGTTTGGTTTCGGACAGTATGTTGGCGATGTAGACGCTGAGAAGGCCAAGGACAAGCATCGTCATGCCGCCAAAGAACCAAATCGAAATGATTATGGAAGTAAACCCGCTAACGCCTATGCCGTGGACTGCATATCTTATAAGATAAAAAGCCATAGTAAGAACGGATAGAATTGAAATGGTTAACCCGAAATACAGTATCAGGTAAAGAATTTTGGTTGACGTCGTCATCAAATAGCGAATCGCCATTTGAATGCGGCGGCTGATCGAATATGTCGTTGGCGACAAAGCGTGCTTGACGACGAGTTGTGAATCTTGCCGGAAACCGGTCAGCTGGAACAGATGGGCGATGATAAACTCGTGATCCTGGTGGCTGACGAGCGCGGCGACGTAGGCGCGCGTCATGAGCCGCGCGATCACCAGATTGCGCGGCAGATGGAAGTCGCTCAGCCAGTCATTGACTGAGAAGAATATCGCACCGGTCCATCGTTCAAATGAGCCGCCACGGCGAGATTCCTGCACCCCATAGACCACATCGAGCTTACGGTCCGACATCTGGTCGGCAAAGGGCAGCAGCCACTCGGGCTCTTCCTCGAGATCGCTGTCGATGAGGAACACCCGATCGCCCTTGGCATGCGCCAGCCCGGTCATGATCGCCTTGTGGTGGCCGAAGTTCCGCGACAGGTCGATAACGGTCACGTGCCGGTCAATCGCGCTGCGCGCGACGGCCAGATCCAGGCTGCCATCGGGAGAGCCGTCATTGACGAGGATGATCTCGAAGTCGTCCCCGACCAGGCGGCGCGCGGCGGCAGAGACCCGGTCGCAAAACTCGGCGATATGGGGCTCTGACTTGTAGAGCGTGCTGACGACGGAAAGCTTCATGAGGGGAATAGGTCCGTTGCTGCGCCGGGCGCTTCCTCCCGACGTCTCATTTCAGCTATCGTTGCCCCAGGAAAAGCAACACCGTCAACCTGGCTTCCTTCGTTCTACGCCCTCGGCACCCGGATCGGATGTTCTAGCGCCCAATTTCCCAAGTTGGCTTGCTCAAGCCGGCAATTAATGGAACTGTCCCGGTTGAAGTGCAGGAGGTACTTTCTTTCGGCTCTACCAGTAGCGCCGTTTGACAGGGGATGACAGTGTCCGATTCTTTGAACAAGCCTTTGCGGACTGCAGGGTCGCTGCCTGTTGCATTCAATCGCCTGCACTTGACCGGGCGGGAGATGCTCTACATCGCGGAGGCGCGGGTCGCCCAGCACATGTCCGGTGACGGGGCGTTCACCAAGCGCTGCCATGCCTGGATCGAGGAGCATGTCGGGTGTGCCAAGGCGCTTCTGACCCATTCATGCACGGCGGCGCTGGAGATGTCGGCTCTCCTCCTGGATATCGCTCCCGGCGACGAAATCATCATGCCGTCCTACACCTTCACATCGACGGCAAACGCGTTTGTGCTGCGGGGCGGCGTACCCGTATTCGTCGACATAAGGGAAGATACGCTCAATCTCGACGAGCGCCTGATAGAGGCCGCGATTACCCCGAGGACACGGGCGATCGTGGTGGTCCACTACGCCGGCGTGGCCTGCGAGATGGACACCATTCTTGATATAGCGCGCCGGCACGGCCTCGAGGTCGTCGAAGATGCCGCCCAGGGTGCGATGTCACGCTACAAGGGGCGGCCGCTCGGCAGTCTCGGCGATCTGGGGACGCTGAGCTTCCACGAGACCAAGAACCTGATTTCGGGTGAGGGCGGGGCGCTGCTGATCAATGACCCCGAGCTCAGCCAACGGGCCGAGATCATCCGTGAAAAGGGAACCGACCGCAGCCGGTTCTTCCGCGGCGAGGTGGACAAATACACCTGGCAGGACGTCGGCTCCTCCTATCTTCCCAGCGATTTGCTGGCGGCATTCCTGCTCGCCCAGCTCGAAGATGCCGAATCGATTACCGCCGAGCGCTTGCGGGTATGGGACCGCTATCACGAGTTGCTGGCGCCGCTGGAGCAGGCCGGGCTGCTTCGTCGCCCGATTGTCCCGGCCGAATGCGAACACAATGCACATCTCTACTACGTGCTGTTGCCTGAGGGCGTTGACAGGCGTGGCGTGCTGGCCCGTCTTCGCGAAAACGGTATCGACGCCATTTTCCACTATGTTCCGCTGCACGACGCGCCTGCCGGCCGACGCTATTGCAGAACACACGGCGACCTGCGGGTCACCACCGAAGCCGCCGCGCGGCTGATCAGGCTGCCGCTATGGTATGGGCTCAGTCTCGCCGCCCAGGAGGGCGTGGCCGCGGTGCTTGGCGCCGGTCACCACTGAACAGCAAGGACGTTGGGCTGTTCCAGGGATTCTTGGGTGAGTGAAGCTGCGGGCAGATGACGAAACGTGTGGCCATTCTCCAGTCGAATTATATCCCGTGGAAGGGATATTTCGACCTCATCGCATCGGTCGACGAGTTCATCCTCTACGACGACATGCAATTTACACGGCGCGACTGGCGCAATCGCAACAAGATCAAGACGCCCGCCGGCGCGCAATGGCTGACCGTGCCTGTCGTGACCAAGGGAAAATACCTTCAGAAGATCCTCGAGACCGAGATAGACGGCGCCGACTGGGCTCAATCGCACTGGCGGCAGCTGCAGCAGAACTACCGCCGGGCAAGCTGTTTCTCGGAAATAGCTGAATGGCTGGAGCCGCTCTATATCAGCCACTACACGCATATATCGGAGCTGAACCGCTGCTTTCTCGCGGCAATATGCGGTTATCTGGGGATCACCACGGCCATCACCTCATCCAGCGCGTACCAGCTCAACGGTGCCAAAACCGAGCGGTTGGCTGACATCTGCACCCAGGCGGGAGGGACGGTCTACGTTTCGGGGCCGTCGGCGAAAGACTACATCGTGCCCGAGGTCTTCGAGCTCAAGGGCATCGATCTCGAATGGTTCGACTATGAGGGTTATCCTACCTATCCCCAGCTCTGGACGGGGTTCATACACCAGGTGTCGATCCTCGATCTGCTGTTCAACTGCGGAAAGCAATCGCCTCAGTTCATGCGGTTCGTTGCCAAGAGAGCCTAGTTCCGGCGCCCTGATCGAAAATTTAGTAAGTTATTAGCTTTGATACACAGTCATTGATTGGCTGGGGCGCCAGGATTCGAACCTGGGAATGTCGGTACCAAAAACCGATGCCTTACCACTTGGCGACGCCCCAATAGCCGTCAGAGTCGCTTGTGCGGCGCGTTCTTAGCAGAGCGGCCGAAAAGCACAATGCTTATGAGCGATGGCGGGAATGCCCAAATCGAGCAATCCACAACGCCGCCGGATCGCATTCGAGCGGGCTACTCACCCCAGACAGCCAGTTCATTGCCGGCCGGATCGACGAAGTGGAAGCGCCGGCCGCCGGGAAACGGGAAGATCGGCTTGACGATCGTGCCGCCCGCACTTTCGACGGCGCTCAGCGTTTCCTCGAGGTCGTCGCTATAGAGCACGGGCAGCGGCTTGGCCGGTGCTTCCGCGGCATCGGCCTGAAAACCGCCATCCAGGCCCTCGGCAAAGGCCGAATAGGTCGGTCCGTAGTCGGTGAAGGACCAGGCAAAGGCTGAACTGTAGAAAGCCTTCAGCCGATCGAGCGTGCCGCCGGTCGCCGGCATTTCGAGATAGTCGATTTTTCCGGTCAGTTTCATGGGACACCTCTTCGTTCCCTTTATGTTCTAGTCATCTGACCGTGAGGTGGCAAGTCTTTTTGCCGCATGCCCGGGCAGGGCTTTTTCTTAATCGATTGTAGCGGCGGGACGGCTCCGCCGGGCGCTTGCCTTTCGCACTGCAGCATCATATCGCTCCAAAGTCGGACCAGGGTGGAACTTTCCGTTTCGCCAATCTTTCCAATCTCCTGCAACCGGAGAGCAAAGCATGACCAAATGGGTTTTCACCTTTGGCGACGGTGCGGCGGAAGGCCGTGCCGGCGACAAGAATCTGCTGGGCGGCAAGGGCGCCAACCTGGCCGAGATGTGCAGCCTGGGCCTGCCGGTGCCGCCGGGCTTCACCATCACCACCGAGGTCTGCAATGCCTACTATGCCAATGGCCGCGCCTATCCGGCGGGGTTGGAAGCCGATGTCGCGGTCGCGCTCGATCAGATCGGCCGGCTGACCGGCCGCCGGTTCGGCGATCCGTCGAAGCTGCTCTTGGTGTCGGTGCGCTCCGGAGCCCGCGCCTCGATGCCGGGCATGATGGACACCGTGCTCAATCTTGGCCTCAACGACGAGACGGTCGAGGCGCTGGCCACCGATTCCGGCGATGCGCGCTTTGCCTATGACAGCTACCGCCGCTTCATCCAGATGTATTCCGATGTCGTCATGGGCCTCGACCACGAGGTGTTCGAGGAGATCCTCGAAGACCAGAAGGCCAGCCTCGGCCACGAGCTCGACACCGAGCTGACGGCCATCGAATGGCAAGGCGTGATCGCGCTCTACAAGGCCAAGGTCGAGGAAGAACTCGGCAGGCCGTTCCCGCAGGATCCGCAGGAGCAGCTCTGGGGCGCCATCGGCGCGGTGTTCTCGAGCTGGATGAACAACCGCGCCATCACCTATCGGCGCCTGCACGACATTCCCGAAAGCTGGGGCACGGCGGTCAACGTCCAGGCCATGGTGTTCGGCAATATGGGCGAGACATCGGCCACCGGCGTTGCCTTCACGCGCAACCCGTCGACCGGCGAAAAGCAGCTCTATGGCGAGTTCCTGGTGAACGCGCAGGGCGAGGATGTCGTCGCCGGCATCCGCACGCCGCAGAACATCACCGAGGCCGCCCGTATCGCCGCGGGCTCCGACAAGCCGTCGCTGCAGAAGCTGATGCCGGATGCCTTCCAGTCCTTCGTCACCATCTCCGACAGTCTGGAAAAGCACTATCGCGACATGCAGGACCTCGAATTCACCATCGAGCGCGGCAAGTTGTGGATGCTGCAGACCCGGTCGGGCAAGCGCACCGCCAAGGCGGCGCTGAAGATTGCCGTCGAAATGGCAAGGGACGGCCTGATCACGAAGGAGGAAGCCGTCGCCCGCATCGATCCGGCCTCGCTCGACCAATTGCTGCACCCGACCATCGACCCGAAGGCCGCGCGCGATGTCATCGGCGTCGGCCTGCCGGCGTCGCCTGGCGCTGCCACCGGCGAGATTGTCTTTTCCTCCGGTGAGGCCGAGGATCTGAAAGCCCAGGGCCGCAAGGCGATCCTGGTGCGCATCGAGACCAGCCCCGAGGACATCCACGGCATGCATGCGGCCGAGGGCATCCTGACCACGCGCGGCGGCATGACCAGCCATGCCGCAGTCGTCGCGCGCGGCATGGGCAAGCCTTGCGTGTCGGGCGCCGGCTCGCTGCGCGTCGACTACAAGGCCGGCACGCTGCTCTCGATGGGGCAGACCTTCCGCAAGGGCGACATCATCACCATCGACGGCGGCAACGGCCAGGTGCTGAAGGGCGCCGTGGCGATGCTGCAGCCTGAACTGTCCGGTGATTTCGCCGCCATCATGGAATGGGCCGACGCCGTGCGCCGCATGAAGGTGCGCACCAACGCTGAAACCCCGCTCGATGCCCGCATGGCGCGCTCTTTCGGCGCCGAGGGCATCGGGCTTTGCCGCACCGAGCACATGTTCTTCGACGGCGCCCGCATCGTCGCCATGCGCGAGATGATCCTGGCCGATACCGAAAAGGACCGGCGCGCCGCCCTCGCGAAGCTTCTGCCCATGCAGCGCTCGGATTTCCTGGAACTGTTCGAGATCATGGCCGGCTTGCCGGTGACGATCCGCCTGCTCGATCCGCCGCTGCACGAATTCCTGCCCAAGACCGAGGCCGAAATCGCCGAGGTCGCGGCCGTCATGAATGTATCGCCCGACAAGCTCAGGCAGCGCACCGAGGCCCTGCACGAATTCAACCCGATGCTCGGCCATCGCGGCTGCCGTCTCGCCGTCTCCTATCCCGAGATCGCCGAGATGCAGGCGCGCGCCATTTTCGAGGCGGCTGTAGTAGCCGGTCAGAAAGCCGGTGCGTTGGTAGTGCCCGAGATTATGGTGCCGCTGGTTGGCCTGGTGAAGGAACTCGACTATGTGAAGGCGCGCATCGATGCGGTCGCCAAGAGCGTCATGGAAGAGAGCGGCGTCAAGATCGATTACCTCACCGGCACGATGATCGAACTGCCACGCGCGGCGATCCGTGCCCATGTGATCGCCGAATCCGCCGAGTTCTTCTCCTTCGGCACCAACGATCTCACCCAGACCACGTTCGGCATCTCGCGCGACGATGCGGCCTCGTTCCTGGAGACCTACCGCCAGAAAGGCATCATCGAGCAGGATCCCTTCGTCTCGCTCGACATCGATGGCGTCGGCGAACTGGTGCGCATGGCCGCGCAAAAGGGCAGGGCGACGCGGCCGGACATCAAGCTCGGCATCTGCGGCGAGCATGGCGGCGACCCGGCATCGATCCGCTTCTGCGAGGAAGTCGGGCTCGACTACGTGTCGTGCTCGCCCTATCGCGTGCCGATCGCCAGGCTGGCGGCGGCGCAGGCCGCGGTGCAACTGGCGAAAACCGGGCGCGGATAGCTGCAGGTGAAGCCTGTCACTGAGATGAAGCGGGAACGCGCTGTCTGAGCAGCGGCGGGCAGTCAAATTGCCGCGCCGAGCATTTTTCTGCTATCCATCGTCCCGATTTCCGCCTTCATGCGGGGCTTTGGATACCGGCTTGAAATCGCCAATCGGGAATTCGGGTTTGATGCGTCTGCTGCAAAGACATCTCTGCATGATCGCCATGTCGCTGGCGGCTGCACCCAGCGCTCATGCAGCGCCGCTGGTCGAACCCACGCTGCACATCAAGCCAGCGGCAAGCGGAGCGGGTCGCGTTGCGCTGACGCTTGATGCCTGTGACGGACACACCGATACGCGCATCCTCTCGGCGCTGGTGGAAAACAAGATCCCGGCCACCATTTTCGTCACCGGAATCTGGCTGAAGCGAAATACCGCGGCCGTCGAGATCATGCGGGCGCATCCCGATCTTTTCGAACTGGAAAATCACGGCGGCCGCCACATTCCGGCGGTCGACACGCCGCAGAGGATCTATGGCATAAAGAGCGCCGGCAGCCCGGATGCCGTGCTGGCCGAGGTCGAGTCGGGGGCCGCGGCGCTTGCCAGGACCGGTCAGCCGGCGCCGAAATGGTTCCGCGGCGCCACCGCCGAATACAGCCCTTCGGCGATCGCGATGATCCGCAAGCTCGGCTTCAAGATTGCCGGCTTCTCGATCAATGGCGATGGCGGCTCGCTGCTGGGCGCCAAGGAAGCCGCCAGGCGCATCGCGGCGGCTAAGGACGGCGACGTCATCATCGCCCACATAAACCAGCCGACCCATGCCGCCGGCGAGGGCGTGGTGCAAGGCCTGCTGGCGCTCAAGGACAAGGGCATGACCTTCGTGCGCCTCGACGACGCCGACGGCACCGGCAATCACGGCACCACCGACTGATCCCGCAGGGACGCCCTGGAACTGACCCTGCTGCTCAACCCGGCGTGGCTTCGACTGTCACCTTGCTGGCGTAGAACGCGCCGTGGTCGCGGATTTCGGTCATCTCGTCGAAAGGCCGCTCGTAGGCCCACATCGCATTCTGACCGGTTTCGCCGGCAGGCACCACGCTCCAATAGCTGGCATCGCCCTTGTAGGGGCAATGGGTCGAGTGCTGCGTGCTGCTGAGTTTGGCGAAATCGATGTCGGCGAACGGAATGTAGAAGACAGGAGAATAGGGCGCTTCGCTCAGCACCTTGGCCTTGGTGGACAGCGCGATGACCGTATCGCCGGCGCGCACCGTAACGGTGCCGACATAGGGTTCGATGGTGATGATCTTGTCGGGGTTGCGCTGGAAGCCGGGTGCCGGGTTGGCGATCTTGTCCATGCTGGTTCTCCTTGCCTGGCCCCTTAAAGTGTGGCGGGCACAGCTGTTGCGCAAGGTCCGTTCGCATCACGAAAACCGGCGCGCCAATCGCCGAGGCGTGGCGCTGCAGCGCTTCTAATGACAGCCGCGTCTCAGGCGGCGGTCTTGAATGCGTCCATCAGTCCGGCATAGGCGGCTGCGATGCCGGCCACCGGGTTGCTGCTCCTCGAAACGGTCTCGACTTTCAGCGAGCCGCCGCCGGTCGGCAAGGTGAGCAGCAGGAACTGGCGATTGCCTCCAGCGCCGACGGATGCGGCCGCGACGTGCTGGCCTTCCCCTTCGTTCTGGACGCACATCTTGAACAGCAGCGTGCCGCCGACCGCTTCGAGCGCGCCGCCGACAACTTCAACAAATTCGTCTTCGGAAACAGTCTTTTCGTCCGGCACCAGATCGGCCAGGCTTTCGGCAAGTGTACTCTCAAGGGCTTTGTCGTCGAGCTGCGTGTCCATGCGAACCTCTTTCAGTCGCCAATCGCCCCCTTTACCCGTTAACGAAGCTTAACGCCGACGATGGCCGGATTGTGGCGGATTTCCTAGTCATTTCGTGCTATGGGACACCGTCGCGCCTGTGGCGGGTTTGACCCTCCTGCCACTTCGCTGGCACGAATGCCGTGCAGTCCAAAATCCAAAACACGCCAGAATTCAACCGCTTGCCGTCGCGGCGCGCGCCCTGAAATTCGTGTCCCACGCAAGCGGGTGACTGGACAATCGGCCGGTTCGCTTCACAATGCGCCAAAGCTACGACGCAAAATGCGCGAGGGAGGAGGAACCGGATGCTGGGGCTGATGCAGGAATGGCCGCTGCTGTGCCACAAGCTTATCGACAACGCCGAACGGCAGCACGGGGTGCGCGAGATCGTGTCGCGCTCGATCGAGGGCCCGATCGAGCGTACCACCTATGCCGACATCCATCGTCGTTCTCTCAAGGTCGCCCAGCGGCTGGAGCGGGACGGCTATGGGTTGGGCGACCGCATCGCCACGCTCGCCTGGAACACGGCGCGCCACCTCGAGGCCTGGTACGGCATCATGGGGGTCGGCGCCATCTATCACACGCTCAATCCGCGCCTGTTTCCAGAGCAGATCGTCTGGATCATGAACCATGCCGAGGACAAGGCCGTCTTCGTCGATCTTACCTTCATACCGTTGCTCGAGAAGATCGCCGGCGCCGTCAAATCGCTGAAAAAGGTGATCGTGCTGACCGACAAGGCGCACATGCCGCAGACGACCTTGCCCAATGCCGTCGCCTATGAGGAGTGGCTTGGCGAGGTCGATGGCGATTTCGCCTGGAAGACCTTCGACGAGGGAACCGCCGCCGGCATGTGCTACACATCGGGCACCACGGGCGATCCCAAAGGCGTTGTCTACAGCCACCGCTCGAACGTGCTGCACGCCATGATCGCCGCCATGCCCGACGCGATGGGCCTGTCGTCGCGCGACACGATCCTGCCGGTGGTGCCGATGTTCCATGCCAATGCCTGGGGCCTTGGCCAGAGCGGGCCGATGATCGGCGCCAAGCTGGTCATGCCCGGCTGCAAGATGGACGGCGCCTCGATCTATGAATTGCTCGACACCGAGAAAGTGACCTTCAGTGCCGCCGTGCCGACCGTCTGGATGATGCTGCTGCAATATCTGGAGGAGACCGGCAAGAAGCTTCCCTACCTGAACAAGGTCGTCATCGGCGGCTCGTCCTGCCCGCGTGCGATCATGACGAAGTTCCAGGACAATTACGACGTCCAGGTCATCCATGCCTGGGGCATGACCGAAATGTCGCCGCTGGGCACGCTGTGCACCTTGAAGCCGGAATACGCCGCTCTCGAGGGCGAGGCCCGGCTCGATGTCAAGCAGAAGCAGGGCTTTCCGCCCTTCGGCGTCGAAATGAAGGTGACTGATGACGAGAACAATCCGCAACCCTGGGACGGCAAGACCTTTGGCCGCCTGAAAGTGCGCGGGCCGGCCGTCGCTCGAGCCTATTATGGTGGCGCCGGGGTGGAACAATTCGACGAGGACGGCTGGTTCGACACGGGAGATGTCGCCCACATCGACGCCGGCGGCTACATGCAGATCACCGATCGGGCCAAGGACGTCATCAAGTCCGGCGGCGAATGGATTTCGACCATCGACCTCGAGAATCTGGCCGTCGGCCATCCGGACGTGGCGGAAGCCGCGGCCATCGGCGTCCATCATTCGAAATGGGGCGAGCGGCCCTTGCTAATCGTCGTCGCCAAGCCGGGCAAGGAGCCGACCAAGGCGGATATTCTCGGTTTCATGGATGGCAAGGTGGCCAAGTGGTGGATGCCCGACGATGTCGCCTTCGTCGGCGAAATACCGCATACCGCCACCGGCAAGATCCAGAAGATCACCTTGCGCCAGCAGTTCAGGGACTACCGCTTGCCGACGGATTAAGGGGATGTTGCGTGTTTCGGCTTCAAGCCGTCGCGAAAATTCACTAAACCTCCGTCCGGGTTGGGGCAACGCAGAGAACAATGGTTAGCATTCCCGAACGGCGAACGTCGAAGGCTGCCGGCTGGTCGCGGCGCACGGCCGCATTTTCAATGGTGCTTCTGCTGACCGACTTCGTCGGCCACCGCTTCGATCTCGTCGAAACGCCGGTGTTCCTGTGGGTGCTCGGCATCGTCGCGCTGCTGGCGGCGCTGGCGCTGCTGTTCGCCGCCTTTGCCTTTTCGAGACTGTGGAAGTTCGGTGACCGGGGCGGCCGCGACCTGACCGTCGGCGCCTTGCTGGCACTGCTGGTGCTGGTCCCCTATGGCGTCGCCGCCTACTGGGCGACGATCTATCCGCCGCTCCGGGACATCTCGACCGATTTCGACGAGCCGCCCGCGCTCGACGTCAGCGAGCGCACAAAGGACATGAATGTGCTGTCCCCATCTACGCCAGGCGAACAGAGGTTGCAGGCCGACAGCTATCCGTTGGTCACCGCGCGCAGCTATGACCTGCCATTCGAGACCATCGTCAATGCCGTCGAAACCGTTCTCGACCGGCGCAGCTGGGATCTTTCCGAACCCTATCCCGACCTTGCCGGGCAAAGCGACGTGACCATCACCGCTGTCGCCAAGGGCTTCGTGCTCGGCCTTCCCGCCGATGTGGCGATCCGCGTGACGGACGATGGCGACAGCGTCATCGTCGACATGCGGTCGGCTTCGCGTTACGGCCGCTACGACCTCGGCGACAATGCCCAGCGCATCACCGACTTCCTGGCGGAACTGGATCAGGAAGTCGCCGGCCAGGTCGGAGCGGCGCCGGCCGAATAGGAGCCTGGGCCGGCAGGCCTACGGGGCCGGCGTGAAAATGCCGTCGATGGCGGGGGCGGCGTCGGTCGATACCGTGCCGCGCGCCACCAGGTCCTCGAGATGGGCAAGCACCGACAGTCCCGCGGCGCCATGCAGCCGGGGATCGGTATCCCTGTAGATTGCCTTGACCATATCGGGAACCGTCCGGTCCCCGGCTCGGAGCCGCTCCAATATGGCCCGCTCGCGCATCTTGCGATGGGTCTTCAGTCCGCGCATGAAAGCGCGCGGCTTCGTCACCGGCCCGCCATGGCCAGGAAGCAGCAGGCGGTCGTCGCGCTCGATCAGCCGGTCCAGCGATGCCATGTAGTCGGCCATCGCCCCGTCCGGCGGCGCGACAATCGACGTCGCCCACGCCATGACATGATCTGCCGAAAACAGGATGCCGGTTCCTTCCAGCGCGAACACCGCATGATTGGCGGTGTGGCCGGGGGTCAGGACCGTGCGGATCATCCAGCCGTCGCCGGCGACCAGCGCACCGTCCGGCAGTGCGATGTCGGGAGCGAAGGCGGTGTCGGCGCTGGCGTCGAGCGCATTGGTCTCGCCGATATGCAGCGGCCTTGCCGGCCGGTGCGGCCCTTCCGCCATCAGCAACGCGCCGGTGCTTTCCTTCAGCCGGGCCGCCAGCGGGGAATGGTCGCGATGCGTATGGCTGACGAAGATATGGCTGACCGGCCTGCCGGCGATCACGCCGAGCAAGGTCTGAAGATGCGCCTCGTCTTCCGGCCCGGGATCGATCACCGCCAGCGTGTCGCGCCCGACGACATAGCTGTTGGTGCCATGAAAGGTGAAGGGGCTGGGGTTCCGGACGGTGACGCGCTGCACGTCCGGTGCCACGTTCACGCCCTGGCCGTAGTGCGGATCGAAGCTGGTATCGAATTTGAGCGCCATATCGGCACATTGCTCCCGGAACGGCAAAACCGATTGCCGCATAGCACGCAAGCCAATATAGGAAAACGCTGAGACCGCGATTATCGGATCGCGACAGATCGGATTGGGGAAGACCATGGCAACTGCAACGACGATGCGCCCGCTTGTTTCTTTGGCTTTGCCGCAGGAAGGCGCGGCGCGACTGGCAACACAGTTTTTCCTGGCGATCGCCGGAACACTGTTGCTGACCCTGTCGGCCAAGACCAAGGTCGTGCTGGGCCCCGTCGACCTCTCCATGCAGACGCTCGCCGTCCTGCTGATCGCCGCCGCCTTCGGCCTGCGACTCGGCGTCGCCACGCTGCTGCTCTACATGGCGGAAGGCGCGATGGGCTTCCCGGTCTTCCAGGGCACGCCTGAGAAGGGCATCGGCCTTGCCTACATGGTCGGCCCGACGGGTGGCTATCTCGCGGGTTTTGTCGTCATGGCGGCGATTGTCGGCTGGGCCGCGGATCGCGGCTGGGATCGCCACCCGATCAAGCTTTTCAATGCGATGCTGGTTGCTGAAGTGGTGATGATGGCGATGGCCTTTGCCTGGCTGGCGCTGCTGATCGGCCCGGAAAAGTCCTGGCAGTTCGGCGTCGTGCCGTTCATCGTCGGCGACCTGATCAAGGTTGCGCTCGCAGCCAGCCTTGTGCCGGCCGTCTGGTCGCTGCTGAAGCGCTCCTGATCTCTGCAGGAAGCTTGGCGTACCATAGACGTCAGGGATCCATTCCCGAGGACGGACGCTTCCGATGAAGGTTCTGGTCACCGGCGCCGCCGGCTTCATAGGCTATCATGTCGCCAGGCGGCTCCTGGAGCGTGGCGACGAGGTCGTCGGCATCGACAGCGTCAACGATTACTATGATCCGGCGATCAAGCAGGCGCGGTTGCGGCTGCTTGCCGAGGCCAGCCGAAGCATCAATTCCGGCTATCATTTCATCCACGGCGATCTTGCCGACAGAGGAACCGTGGATGGCTGCTTTGCCGATCATGGTTTCGACCGGGTGATCCACCTCGCAGCCCAGGCCGGGGTGCGCTACAGCCTGGAAAACCCGCGCGCCTATGTCGAAAGCAACATCATCGCTTTCACCAACATATTGGAAGCCTGCCGCGGCGGCGGCATAGCGCACCTGACCTATGCCAGCACCTCGAGCGTTTACGGCGCCAACACCGACATGCCGTTTTCCGAGCATCGCCCGGCGGATCATCCGCTGCAGTTCTATGCCGCGACCAAGCGCGCCAACGAACTGATGGCGCACAGCTACAGCCATCTGTTCGGGCTGCCGACCACCGGGCTGCGCTTCTTCACCGTGTACGGCCCCTGGGGGCGTCCCGACATGGCGCTGTTCCTGTTCACCAGGAGCATCCTGGCTGGCGAACCGATCAAGCTGTTCAACAACGGCAACCACACGCGCGACTTCACCTATGTCGATGACATCGCCGAAGGTGTGATCCGGACCAGCGATAGCCCTGCCGCCGGTAATCCCGCCTGGGATTCCGGCCATCCGGATCCGGCAACCAGCAGCGCGCCCTGGCGCATCTTCAACATCGGCAACAACAATCCGGTGAAGCTGACCGCCTATGTCGAGGCGCTGGAAAGCGCGCTTGGCCGCAAGGCCATCATCGAGCTCTTGCCGCTGCAGGCCGGCGACGTGCCGGACACTTTCGCCGACACCTCAGCTCTGCAAGATGCCGTCGGCTATCGCCCCGGCACATCCGTGTCGGAAGGGGTGGGGCGGTTCGTCGAGTGGTACCAGGCGTATTTTAGTAACGACTCCAGGATATAAGCGGGCGCTGGCAGCAGCTTTTTCCAGGTGTAGTATGGCTACCCGTTGCTGCGGAGGGGATTTGAGCATGCCGGGGAGATCTTCTTGAAAGGAATCATCCTTGCCGGAGGCAGTGGAACGCGCCTTTATCCGCTGACGTTGGCGGTCTCCAAACAGATTCTTCCGGTATACGACAAGCCGATGATCTATTATCCGCTGAGCGTGCTGATGCTCGCGGATATCAGGGAAATCCTGGTCATTTCGACACCGCGCGATCTGCCCGTCTTCCGTGAATTGCTCGGCGACGGATCGGAGTTTGGGCTGGATATCTCCTATGCGGAGCAGCCGCACCCCAATGGGCTTGCTGAAGCCTTCATCATCGGCCGCGACTTCATCGGCAAGGACAGCGTGTCGATGATCCTGGGCGACAACATCTATTTCGGCGACGGGCTGTCGCAGCTTTGCCGCATCGCCGCCGCGCGCGACACCGGCGCATCGGTGTTCGCCTATCGTGTCGACGATCCGGAACGCTACGGCGTGGTGTCCTTCGACAAGGCCACCGGAACCGCGCTGACGATCGAGGAAAAGCCGCAAAAGCCAAAATCCAATTGGGCCGTCACCGGGCTGTATTTCTACGACAACAGTGTCGTCGACATCGCCTCGGCCATCCGGCCTTCGGCCCGCGGCGAACTCGAGATCACGGCGGTCAACAATGCCTATCTAGATCGCGGCCTGCTGCAGGTGCACCGATTGGGGCGCGGCTATGCCTGGCTCGACACAGGGACCCATGACAGCCTCAACGACGCGTCTTCCTTTGTGCGCACGATCGAACATCGGCAAGGCATCAAGGTCGCTTGCCCCGAGGAGATCGCCTTCGAGCAGGGCTGGCTGACGGCGGAACAAGTGCTGCAACGCGCGACCCGGTTGGGCAAAAACGAATATGCCGCCTATCTGCGGCGGCGCGTCGCCGATCTGTCAGAGGGCTGAGCGTTGGAGATCAGGTCCCTCGGTCTGGAAGGCGTGCTCGAAATCGTGCCCAAGCGACATGGCGATGCACGCGGCTTCTTCGTGGAAACCTACAATGCCGAGCGGTTTTCGCAGGCAGGCATCGACCTGGTTTTCGTGCAGGACAACCACTCCTATTCCGCCGCGGCAGGCGTCTTGCGAGGGCTTCACTATCAACTCGCGCCGCGAGCCCAGGACAAGCTGCTGCGCGTCATTCGCGGCAGCGTCCTCGACGTCGCTGTTGATATCCGCCGAGGATCGAAAACCTTCGGGAGGTGGGTCGCTCACGAGATTTCGGCCGAAAAGGGCAATCAGATTCTGGTGCCAAAGGGGTTCGCGCATGGCTTTGTGACGCTCGTGCCCGACACCGAGGTCCTCTATAAGGTCACCGATACCTATTCGCCCGAGCACGATCGGTCTGTCCGCTTCGATGATCCCGACATCGGCATCGAATGGCCTTCAGTGACTGGCGGGTTCCAGCTTTCGGACAAGGACCTCAAGGCGCCGATGCTGGCCGAAGCGGACGTGTTTGCCTGATGGGCATGAGGATAGCGGCATGAATTTTCTGGTGACAGGCGGGGCTGGTTTCATCGGTTCGGCGGTGTGCCGGCATTTGTGCGCCAATCCGGCCTATCGGGTGACCAATCTCGACAAGCTTACCTATGCCGGCAATCTGGCTTCGCTGCGGCAAATCGAGAATGCGCATAATTATCGTTTCGCCCATGCCGATATCTGCGACGAGAGGGCGGTGCTTGATCTCCTGCGCCGCGACGATATCGACATCGTCATGAACCTTGCCGCCGAGAGCCATGTCGACCGTTCGATCGACGGGCCCGGCGCCTTCATCGAGACCAACATCGTCGGCACCTACCGGATCCTCAATGCGGCGCTCGAATACTGGCGCGGCCTTGCCGACGACAGGAAAAGCCGGTTCCGTTTCCACCATGTCTCCACCGACGAGGTGTTCGGCGATCTGCCTTTCGACGGCGGCATGTTCGTCGAGGAGACGCCTTACGCGCCATCCTCGCCCTATTCCGCCTCCAAGGCAGCCTCGGATCATCTGGTCCGCGCCTGGCACGAGACCTATGGCCTGCCGGTCGTGCTCTCCAACTGTTCGAACAATTACGGCCCCTATCATTTCCCCGAAAAACTGATCCCGCTCGTCATCCTCAACGCGCTCGACGAAAAGCCGCTGCCGGTCTACGGCGCCGGCGCCAATGTGCGCGATTGGCTGTTCGTCGAGGATCACGCGCGGGCGCTGGAACTGGTCGCCACCAAGGGCACGCCGGGCGAAAGCTACAATGTCGGCGGCAATTCGGAACGGACGAACCTTGCCGTCGTCGAGACGATCTGCGACCTGCTCGACGCCAGGCGTCCCCGGGCCGGCGGCAAGCGCTATCGCGAGCTGATCTCCTTCGTAACCGACCGCCCCGGCCACGATCGCCGTTACGCCATCGATGCCTCCAAGATCGGCCGCGAGCTCGGCTGGGCGCCGAGCGAGAACTTCGACAGCGGCCTGACCAGAACCGTGGACTGGTTCCTCGACAACAAATGGTGGTGGGGGCCGATCCGCGAACAGCGCTACGCCGGTGAACGGCTGGGCGAAGCGCGCAAGGCCGGCGCGTGAGGCTCCTCGTCACCGGACGCGACGGCCAGGTCGCGGCAAGTCTTTTGGAGGCCGGCCAGGCGCATGCTGGCGTGGAGGTGGTCGCCATTGGCCGTCCGGATCTCGACCTCGCAAGACCCGAAGCCGTCATCGACGCCATTGCGGCCGGCAAGCCGGATATTGTCGTGTCGGCCGCCGCATACACCGCCGTGGACCAGGCCGAGGACGAGCCCGACATCGCTTTTGCCGTTAACGCAACCGGCGCCGGCAAGGTGGCTGAAGCGGCGGCGCGGCTCGGTGTTCCAATCATTCATCTTTCGACCGATTACGTCTTCGACGGCAGCGGGTCTCGCGCCTATGTCGAGACCGACACGACGGCCCCCCTTGGCGTTTATGGAGCCTCTAAGCTCGCTGGCGAACTGGCGGTGGCTGCCGCCGGCCCGCGCCACCTGATCCTGCGCACCGCCTGGGTTTACAGCCCGTTCGGCAGGAATTTCGTCAAAACCATGCTGCGGCTGGCTGCCGACCGCAACGAGATTTCAGTGGTGGCCGATCAATGGGGAAATCCCACCTGCGCGCTCGATATCGCCGATGCCGTCCTGCATGCGGCGACGATGCTGCATCGCGAGAGGAGCTTTGCTGCCTTCGGCACCTATCATCTGGCCGGCACAGGCGAGACGAACTGGAGCGGCTTTGCCCGTCATATCCTCGACACCAGCCGGGCGGCTGGCGGTCCGTGGGCGCAGGTGCGGGATATCGCGACCAAGGACTATCCGACCAAGGCACGCCGCCCCGCCAATTCGCGGCTGTCGAGCGCGAAATTCGCGTCCGTATTCGGATGGAGCGCGCCGGAATGGCGACAATCCACCGAGAGGGTCGTGCGCCGCATCGTGGATGGTCAGCAGGTCGCTTGAGATTCCAGCCGTTATTCGGTTTGCCTGAAACACCGTAGGCTTGGTCCGCAGGGTTGTCATCGTCGAGGTTGCCTGAATTCCACGGCGTTGTTGAAATTGGGTGCGGTCCGGCGTCCGAGATTGACAAGCCATTGCGCGAAACCTAAGCACGGGCAACTTGGGTGTCAGGTGGGGGCTTGGCAATTCACGGAGAGCTTCTTGAAAGGGATCATCCTTGCTCGAGGCAATGAGAACGCGCTGTACCCAATAATATTAGCGGGCTCTAAGCAAAAACTGCCCTTATACAGAGATCAGGTCGCCGGCCTTGATCTATAGTGGCGCGCTGTCCGACCTCGCTCGCCAACTTTCATGCTGTCGCGGGCTGCGACAGGTGAGGGGCCTTGCCGCAGTCTGTGCCAGGGCCGGATTCCCGGAAAAAGGTGGCAATCCGTGACTTTGAAGTTCGGCACCAGCGGGTTGCGCGGTCTCGTCAGTGAGCTCAGAGGGCCACCGGCGCGCACGTATACGATCGCGTTCGCACGCATGCTTGTGGGGCGTGGTGTGTTGAACGAGGGCGACAAGATTCTCGTAGGGCGTGACCTTCGCTCATCCAGCCCCGACATTGCAGGGATTGTCCATGCCGCGATCGCCGAAGCCGGTCTGGTGGCGGTCGATTGCGGAGCCTTGCCGACACCGGCACTGGCGCTTTATGCCGGGGCTAAGAATGCCCCGGCGATCATGGTGACCGGCAGTCACATCCCCGACGACAGGAACGGGCTCAAATTCTACCGGGCGGACGGCGAGATCGACAAGCGCGATGAGCTTGAAATTGTGGCAATCCACGCAGGCTTGCAGAGAGCCGACCGGTCGCAGCCATCCGTTGAGCCGGTACAGCCGGGCTCGGATCCGTCCGCAGGTTACCGGGATCATTTTCTTGGCTTCTTTCAGCCGGGTAGCCTGAATGGTGTGCGCGTCGGCGTCTATCAGCATTCGTCCGTGGCAAGGGATGTCCTTGTCGATATCCTTCGGGCGCTGGGAGCTGAGGCGGTGCCCTTGGGCAGGTCCTCGCATTTCATTCCGGTGGATACCGAAGCGCTCAGGCAGGAAGATCTTGTGCTTCTCAAGGACTGGGCGGCGGCTGAGCCGTTCGACGCCATCGTGTCCGCCGATGGCGATGGCGACCGGCCACTTGTGGCGGATGCGCATGGCAGTTTTGTGCGCGGCGACCTGATCGGCGCGATCACGGCGCGTTTTCTCGATGCCGACTGCATCGTGACGCCAGTCAGTTCCAATTCCGCCCTGGAGCGCTGCGGGCATTTCGCAACCGTGATGCGCACACGCATAGGCTCGCCCTATGTGATCGAAGGCATCGGCACGGCCCTTGCTCAAGGGGCAAAATGCGTCGTGGGCTTCGAAGCCAATGGCGGCGTTCTTCTGGGTTCGTCCGTCGAGAAGGATGGCCGCACGCTCACAGCCTTGCTGACCCGGGATTCGCTGTTGCCAATTCTGTGTGCGCTGTCGACGATTGCTGCGACAGGTCGCCCGCTCGCCGAGATCGCCGCTGGTTTCGGGTTCCTCGCCGCGGATAGCGGCCGGCTTGAAGGCGTGTCGGCGGAAGACAGCGCGTCTTTCCTCAAGAAATTGTCGACGGATACCGCCTATGCCGGCGCTCTTTTCGAGATTCTCGGGGGCGTCGCCGATATTGACAATCGCGACGGCGTGCGTATCACCGCCGGCAACGGAGAGGTCGTTCACTTCCGTGCGTCAGGCAACGCGCCAGAATTGCGGTGCTATATCGAGGCTAAGACAGAATCCCGTGCACACGAATTGCTCGGTTGGGGTCTTGACCTCAGCCGAACTCAAATCCTGGAAAGCTGAAGTTTGACCAATATCGTTCCTGTCATCATAAGTGGCGGTGTCGGTTCCCGCCTCTGGCCTATTTCGCGTGCGTTGCACCCCAAGCCCTTTATTCCCTTGCCGGGAGGGGGAACCCTTATTCGCCGGACCTACGCCCGCGCAGCCGGTCTTGCCGGCGTTGAGCAGATTGTGACGGTCACCAACCGCGATCTGCTGTTCCTGACGGCTGACGAATATGCGGAGGTGGCGGCGCCAGGGGTAAAGAACACGTTCCTGCTGGAACCTTTCGGTCGTGACACGGCGGCCGCGATCGCGCTTGCAGCGTTGCAGGTCGCGCGCGACAATCCAGACGCGGTTCTGGTTGTGCTGCCCGCGGATCACCTGATCCTGGACGAAGTCAGCTTTGGCGCGGCCGTGGCAAAGGCGGCCGCGATCGCGTCCACGGGACGGATCGTGACATTTGGCATGAAGGCCGAGAGCCCTGAAACCGGATTTGGCTATATCGAGGCCGAGGGGGACACGGTCCTTCGGTTCGTGGAAAAGCCGAATGCGGAACGAGCGGCTCAATTCATCGCCAGCGGCCGTTTTTTCTGGAATTCGGGCATGTTCTGTTTTGCTGCCCGCTCCATGATCGCCGCGATGCAGGAACTGTGTCCGGACGTGTTGTCCAATGCGCGCACGGCGCTGGAGAAAGCCAGGACAAGCGATGCCGCGGACCGCGTCACCGTCGAGATTGACAAGGATGGTTTCGCGGCCGTTCCTGCCGTGTCCATCGACTATGCTGTCATGGAGAAAGCAAGGAATGTGGGTTTCGTTCCCTGCAGCTTCGATTGGTCCGACATCGGCTCATGGAACGTTCTTTCGAAGCTTGTTCCAGCCGACGACAGCGGCAACCGCACGACCGGCGAAACGATGCTCCATGATGTGACGAACTGTTACGTGCACAGCGAAGACCGGCTTGTGGGTCTCGTTGGCGTTTCGGATCTGTTGATCGTCGACACGCCGGATGCGCTTCTTATCGCCCACAAGGACAAGGCGCAGGAAGTCAAGGACCTCTACAATCGCCTCAAGCTGGAGGGTCACGAGGCGGCGACCGTGCATCGCACCGTGCATCGCCCGTGGGGTACCTACACCGTCCTGGAGGAGGGGCCGCGTTTCAAGATCAAGCGGATTGAGGTTAAGCCGAACGCGCGCCTTAGCCTTCAGGCGCATCATCACCGCTCCGAGCACTGGGTCGTGGTGAGCGGGACCGCGAAGGTCGTCAATGGCCAGAGTGAGATCCTGCTGGCGACCAACCAGTCCACCTATATCCCTTGCGGCCACAAGCACCGCCTCGAAAATCCCGGCATTCTTCCGCTGGTCATGATCGAAGTGCAAAGCGGGGAATATCTTGGCGAAGACGATATTGTGCGGTTCGATGATGTTTATGGCCGCGCCTAACCTGAGGACGACCCATCAGGCACGTCTGCACATTGGGTACGTTTAGCGTTTTCGGGCAGACGGTTTGCATTCCTGAATTGGCGATCAAGAAAGTAGAGACAGGTTCATCATGAATTCCAAAGTAGCGTTTATCACTGGCGTGACCGGTCAGGATGGGGCCTATCTCTCGAAGTTCCTGCTTGAGAAGGGGTACGAGGTCCACGGCCTTTTGCGGCGCAGTGCCTCGGCCGATGTGGTCGGTTCGCGGCTGAAATGGCTTGGAATCGCGGACAAGATCGTACTCCACGATGGCAATCTGACGGATCTCTCCGGCCTCATCCGGGTGCTTCAGGACGTTCGTCCGGCCGAAGTCTACAATCTTGCCGCGCAATCTTTCGTCAAATCGTCCTGGCAACAGCCGCTTTTGACCGGCAACGTGACGGGCATTGGCGCGGCCAACGTGCTGGAAGCGGTGCGGATAGTGTGTCCCGAAACCCGTTTCTACCAGGCATCCTCTTCGGAGATGTTCGGGCTGATCCAGGAACCGATCCAGTCGGAAAAGACCCCTTTCTATCCGCGCTCTCCCTATGCCGCGGCCAAGCTCTATGCACATTGGATGACGGTCAATTACCGCGAGAGCTTTGGGCTCCACGCGTCGAGCGGCATTCTCTTCAATCATGAATCGCCCCTGCGCGGCATCGAATTCGTCACCCGCAAGATTACCGACGCCGTCGCGCGCATTAAGCTTGGGTTGCAGGAAAAGGTGGCGCTCGGCAATCTGGACGCCAAGCGCGACTGGGGCCACGCGCGTGACTATGTGGAAGCCATGTGGCTGATGGTGCAGCAGGACACGGCAAGCGACTATGTGGTCGCGACGGGCAAGACCGTCTCCGTTCGGGAGTTTTGCAAACTGGCCTTCGATCATGCCGGTATCAATATGGAGGACCACATTTCCATCGACGAACGCTTCCTGCGACCCGCGGAAGTCGAAGTTCTGCATGGCAACCCGACCAAGGCCAAAGAGAAATTGGGCTGGGAGGCAAAGACCAGCCTCAAGGAACTCGTGATTGAGATGGTCGAAGCCGATCTTGAGCGTGTAAGACGTGACCGACACCTTTGAGGCGCGGTTAGCGAGGTCGGCATGCGGGTTTTGATCACGGGAGCGCGGGGCTTTGTCGGTCCCTATGTCCATGAAGCGTTGCGCCGCATCTGCGGTCGCGACACAACGGTTGTTGCGACCTCCAAGGATGGAGGGCCGCATCCCGTATTCGGTCAGGTCGAAGCGCTCGACGTGACGGACAGGGCGGCTGTTCGTGAGGCTATCGCTCGTCACAAGCCGACGCACCTTGTCCATCTGGCGGCCGTCGCCGCCCTTGGCGCCGCCCAGGCCGATCCCGAGAACACCTGGCGCATCCACGTCCAGGGCGCGCTCAACGTGGCCCACGCCATTCTCGACGAGGCGCCGGACTGTTGGTTGATCTATGTCGGATCGGGTCTGGTTTATGGCGAGACCGCGAAAGCCGGCCGGCCGGTTGACGAAAATGCACTGCTTGCGCCGATGGATGACTATGCGGTGACCAAGGCCGCGGCCGACCTCGCCTTGGGTGCGCTTTCCCGTCACGGCCTTAAATGCATTCGAATGCGCCCCTTCAACCACACGGGGCCAGGGCAAACCGAGGCATTTGCCGTTCCTGCCTTCGCCATGCAGATCGCGCGGATTGAAGCAGGCCTGGCTCCGCCGGTCATCCGCGTCGGCAATCTTGACGCGGAGCGGGATTTCCTGGACGCGCGGGATGTCGCCAGTGCCTATGCGCGCGTCGCCCTGAACAGCGATGGTCTCGCACCGAACACCATCTTCAATGTCGCATCTGGCATTTCATGGCGGATGGGAGATATTTTGGAGCAGCTCCTGGCGCGAAGCAGTGTCAAGATCGTCACCGAACAAGATCCGCTGCGGCTGCGGCCGAGTGATTTGCCGTGCATTGTGGGGGATGCAGCTCGCGCCCGAATGCGTCTTGGCTGGATGCCCGAGCATCCGTTCGAGGAGGCCCTTGCCGCGGTTCTGAAGGATTGCCGCGCACGAGTAGCCCAAGCGTAGAGAACTGCAATCAATGCCCTTTCACCAACAAATTGAGAGTCAGAATTCATGAACGAGGTAAGGTATCACGCCATCGAGACCTGCCGTGTCGGCAAGGACAAGGATCTCGTCTCCGTGCTCAATCTCGGTGAGCAGGCACTCACCGGAGTGTTTCCCAAATCGGCGTCCGAACCAGTGACCAGAGGGCCGCTCGAACTGGTCTGGTCTGCCTCCAGCGGACTTCTGCAGCTGAGGCATTCCTATGAGCCGAGCGAAATGTACGGCGACAATTACGGCTATCGCTCGGGCCTCAACCAGTCGATGGTCGATCATCTGACGCACAAGGTTCGCTTCCTGGAGAGGCTCGCCTCGCCACGTGGCGGTGACGTCGTTCTCGACATCGGGAGCAACGACTGCACGACCCTCAAGGCCTATTCGACCGCGGGGTTGACGCGCATAGGCATCGATCCGACGGGCCGCAAGTTCGCGCAGTATTATCCGGACGATGTAAAGCTGGTGCCCGACTTTTTCTCGGCCGAAGCCTATCGGAGCATCTCGCAAAAGCGGGCCAAGATCGTGACATCCATTGCGATGTTCTATGATCTTGAAGATCCGATCGCCTTTGCGCGCCAGGTGGCCGAGGTCCTTGCCGAGGACGGCATCTGGCATTTCGAACAAAGCTACATGCCGTCCATGCTTCGACTCAACTCCTATGACACGATTTGCCATGAGCATATCGAGTATTATTCCCTCGGAGTTGTGGCCAAGATATTGGAGGCGGCTGGTCTGAAGGTCGTCAACGTCGTCATGAACAACATCAACGGCGGCAGCTTCGCGGTCACGGCTACCCACAAGGGCAACACGAGTCTCAAAGCCGATCAACCGGTCATCGATTGGTTGCTGCAACAGGAAGACCGCATGGGACTGTCCACGCCGCGGCCTTTTCGCGACTTCGAGGAGCGCGTGTTCCGGCACAAGGACGACCTGTCGCGTCTTATCAGGACACTCGTAGCCGACGGCAAGAAGGTGCTGGGCTACGGCGCGTCGACCAAGGGCAATGTCGTCCTGCAATTCTGCAACTTCACGCAAGCCGAGATCCCGGCCATCGCCGAAGTCAATCCGGAAAAGTTCGGCCGCATGACCCCCGGGACGCACATACCGATCATATCTGAAACCGAAGCGCGAGCGATGAAGCCGGACTATTTCCTGGTCCTGCCGTGGCATTTCAAGGACGGTATCTTGCGTCGTGAACGCGAATATCTCGCCGACGGCGGCAGGTTTATTTTCCCGTTCCCCGAGATAGAGATCATATAGGGAAGGGGCCAGCGCGGTAGTTTGTCATGTTTCGATGAGGAGTATTTTGAACGACTGACCTAGCCCGAACGCTCCAAATGGATTGCACAAATGCTGATCTTCATCGCTGGGATGCCTCGTAGCGGTTCCACCTATTCCTTCAATGTAGTCAAGCAAGCTCTGTCCCGGCGAGGCGATGTTGCCTCGGTGACTTCTGACAGGCGTGCACAGTTCACATCTGGCGAGACCAATCACGCCATCTATAAGGCGCATGACGCAGATGATGAACTGCTCTCTTTGCTCCAGAATGGCTCCATAAAATCGATCTGCACCATCAGAAAGCCCGAAATCGCGGTTCTCTCCTGGCTAAACACATTCGGTGGAGAACCCACGCAAGTCATCGACACGGTGATGCTGCCATGGATGCGCCTCTATGAACGCATTGCCGCGCATTCACTCGTCATCAGTCTAGACGAAATTGAGGGCCGAAGACTTCGCTCAACCTGGAAAATTGGCCGCTATGCCTGTCCCGACTACAGTCCGGTCGAATGGATGAAGGATTGTCGCAATTTCAGCAAACGCCGCGTCTCGGACCTGTTGAAAGAGGTCGAGGACAAGAAACGCAAGGTGGTAGAGGGTGGGTGGACTTACTACGACGAGGAGACTTTTTTTCATCGTCGGCATATTTCAGATCGCAGCAAGTTCGATACGAGACCGGAGGTTTTGGCGTATATCCGAAATAGATTGGCGCCATGGCTAGACGGCAACGGCAATCTCATACGCCCCGGACAACACTCTTAGGCAACTGTTGCGTCAAACGTACTTTGCTCTACCGAATTGACTTCGACATTCATGAACTTGAAGCGCACACGGCAATCATGTATCGAAGCCGTCGCACACCGCCGGGCCTGGGCAGAACACGCGATCGGGACATCTCGACATATGCTGCCGACCAAGACAGGCGTCCTCGAAGAGGCCTTCGCCGACATAAGTTCTTCGCTGAAGAAACACCACCTTGCCACGACGTTCAGTTGGCAGGATGTGGCCCAGCGCTATCGGCGCTCGCGGGTCGGCGCGTTCTGGCTGACCATCAACATGGGCGTCCTGATCGGTGCGCTCGGGCTCGTCTTCGGCACGCTCTTTCGCACGCCGATGCAGGAATATCTGCCCTATATCTGCGTCAGCCTGATCTTCTGGGGGTTCATTGCGTCGTCGATCAACGAGGGATGTACGGCCTTTGTCGGAGCCGAGGGCATCATCCTGCAGGTGCGCATGCCGCTGTTCACCCATGTGTTGCGCGTGCTCTACCGCAACGCCATCATTTTCGGCCACAACATTCTCATCTACCCGTTGGTCCTGCTGGCTGTCGGGCGCATGCCGACTTGGCAGGTTTTCCTGGCGCTGCCCGGCTTTGTCATTTTGTCGCTCAATCTGCTCTGGATCATGCTGATCGTGGCGGTGCTGTGCGCGCGCTACCGCGACATGACGCAGGTGATGCAGAACCTCCTGCAGGTCGTCATGTACCTGACCCCGGTCATGTGGATGACGCGAACGCTGCCCGAGGGCATTTCAAGGTTGTTGCTGGAGCTCAATCCCTTCTACCACCTCCTCAGTGTCGTGCGCGACCCGCTGCTGGGCGAGTTCGCGTCGGCGACGAGCTGGATGACGTGCATCGTGTTTGCGATCGTTGGCTGGGCGGCCGCCCTGTTGCTGTTTGGCCGTTATCGTCATCGCATCCCCTATTGGCTATGATCCCTGCTATGGCTTCCATCATACCGACCGGCGTCTCGGTCGAATTTCCGGTCTTCAACGCAGCAAGCCGGTCCCTCAAGAACAGGGTGCTGAGTGTGGCCACGGGCGGCGCGATCGACCGTCGGGTCGATGGCCATGTCATCGTGCGCGGACTGGAGGATGTGAGCTTTTCGGTGAACGAGGGGGACCGCATCGGCCTCGTCGGCCACAACGGCTCCGGCAAGACGACACTGCTGCGCGTGCTGTCGGGCATCTACAGGCCGACGAGCGGCTCGGCGGTGATCCAGGGCGAATGCGTATCGCTGATCAACATCTCCCTGGGCATCGACCCGGAAGCAACGGGGCGCGAGAACATCAGGCTGCGGGCGGCGATGATGGGCATGCGGCCGAATGAATTGCGCGAGCAATTCGATGAGATCGCCGAGTTCACCGGACTGGGCGATTTTCTTGATATGCCGTTCCGGACCTATTCGTCGGGCATGCAGCTTCGCCTGGCGTTCTCGACGTCGACGGCGATCCGGCCGGAGATCCTGGTGATGGACGAATGGCTTTCGACCGGCGACGAGGACTTCAAGCACAAGGCCGACCGGCGGCTGCGCGAGATCGTGGAGACGACCAAGATCCTCGTCCTTGCCAGCCATTCGCGCGATCTGTTGCGAAAGAATTGCAACCGCATCCTGTGGATGGAACACGGCCGTGTGCGCATGGACGGCCCTACAGATGAGGTCCTGCCTGCCTATTTCGGTTGATAGTTTTTCGAATGCAGGTAGAACGATCCCGGCTAGGATCGACAATAACAATCAATATTCATGCGGTCGCTGGAACTCGTACGATTCGAATGAGATGTACGGAGAAATAACGGAGATTCAGGCAGTGCCCGCACGGAATGCGCCCATCTCGAGCCCGCAGCGGGAAACCTGCGCCAATCGGCACCCAGGCTTGCGATAATGCATCCGATGGCCTCGAGGCGCACGCATGGCTAGCAGCGACCAAAGCTGGTGGCGCGGCAAAAAGGCGGCGCTGGTCGTTGCCCATCCCGGTCATGAATTGCGGGTCCACCATTGGATGGAGACCAGCAGGCCTCTGGTCATGGTGCTGACGGACGGTTCAGGCCATCTCGACGCCGGCCGGCTCGATCGCACGGCCGAAGTGCTGGCCGGCGCCGGTGCGCGTCCGGCGGCATCGTTCTTCGGCAGGATGGCGGATCGGGATCTCTACCGGGCCATCCTGGACGGTGACGTGGAGATGTTCAGAGCACTCGTTGACGAAATGGCCGCGGTTCTCGCCGGCGAGGCGATCGAGTATGTCGCCGCCGACGCGGTCGAGGGCTTCAATCCGGGACATGACGTTTGTCGGCTGCTCGTCAATGCTGCGTTGGCGCGGCTGCACGACCGGGATGGTCGCGATCTGCCCAATCTCGAATTTCCGCTCGAGTCGGCCGCACTGAGTCGCCAAACCGCGACCCGAGAGGGGATAGAACTTCATCTCGACGCCAAAGCATTCGACCGCAAGCTCAGGGCTGTCGACAAGTATCCGGAATTGACCGAGGAAGCCGACCGTCTGCGCGCGGCGCATGGTCTTACGAGCTTCAGTGTGGAGCGCCTCACCCCGGTCGACTACGGCATGGACATTTCAGAATGTTCCGAGCAGCCGCCGGCCTATGAGCATTGGGGAACGGAACGCGTGAAAAGCGGCTACTACAAGACGGTGCTTCGCTTCAGGGACCATGTCGAGCCGTTGGCCAGGCACCTGGCGACTTGAGTCCCGGTCGAGCATTCCTGACCAGAGATCAGAACCTCATTCGCCAAGTTCGATCAGGCACAGCCCCAATCCAAGCCGCCTTTGGTCGTCCGACAGGCCCACCTGCCGTGGGCTTGCCGGATTCTCGATCCTCAGGCCAACAGTGAGACGCCGTGCCCGCGCAGTTTCGGGCGGCAACGTCACTTGCCAGTCCTGCTGAAGGAAAAGCGGCGCACCAGAATCGATCGGTCCAAACACCCGCCGTTCAATCCATATTCCGTTGATGAAAAGCTCGGCGACGAGTTTCGGGTGCTTCTCATGGAGGAAAGGCACCAAACCCAGTCTTAGCGAGGTCGGCGCGGCCGCGGCGGATTTTTTGATCTCGACCATCGCAAGGTCGCCGTCTGTCCAGGCTCCCCAGTGCTCAAGCGCGGAGAACCCTGTCAGGCGCACAAATCTTTCGGGATCGTCGACCTGGGCCAAGGACAAAACCTTGCTCACCTCGACTGGTTCCAGCCCGGCTGGCTCGAGTTCGACCCGCTCCACTTCCGCCCGCATACGAGCCAACTGCGCCAACAGATCCTCGCGCTCAGTCATCCACGGCCATATCGGCCCGGGCTTCGGCAGCCAGACCTGCATGTGACGCGCCAGCGAAAGGTTCAATTCGTCCTTATCGACAGGTGTGGCGCGGTGTTGGCTGATTGCGTCGCCATAGAGTGAGAGGCAAGCGTCCAGCCATTTTGACATGCTGGCCTCTTGGCGGGTTCTCCTTGAGATTTCCGCCGCGTCGAAGGCATCGTAGCGGTCGATCTCGGCTGCAATTGCCTCGTGCGACAGGCGCTCCTGCAGCACCCGCAGCCCGAAGTTGCGCCGCCGCCATCCATCCCAGGTGTCGGAACGAGCCATTCCGGCAAGGCCGCGGCCGTCACAAACGATGACCGCGCGTCCGCATGCCATGGCTTCAAGGGCGCTTAGCGCCGACGCGAAGACGAGGTCGTATTGCGGCAGCAGGGTTTCGGGTTCGCTCACAATGCCGCCGATGGACGCTCCGATCACATCCAGTTCGATGCCGCGCTCCGCGCAGGCGGCGCGCACTGCGTGCAAATGCTGCGTGTTCTTGGCGAAGGCCAGCGCTCGGCGCGGATGCTCCGGCAACGGCGGCCCGGGCAGGAAACGATCGGTGTCGACAGCGTTGAGCAGTGTAACGATGCGGTCGGCCGGAATGCCGGCCTCGAACTGCAGCCGCTCGGCAACCGTGTCGTCGACGGCAACATATTTGCGGATGCTGGCGAGCAGCGGTGGAGCGCTGTGCCAGGCGACGAAATCATGTGCGAAATAGAGTGCCGCGGCATTCGGGAAGCGCGCGGCGGCGATCGCGGTAACCTGGGTGTGGTTGCCGTGGATGATGTCAATGTCCGCGGCGATGGTCGAGATGTCGTCGGTGACAGGTATGCCACGGGCCCGGATCTCTTCCGCGATCGGTCCCAGGCCGGGCGCATAGACGATCGGTCTGTGCCCGGCGCGCATGAGGGCGAAGGCGACCTCCCGGGTGACGATCTCGGTTCCCGAACGGCCCGTCAGATAAATGTTGGCGATCAGGACCGTCAGCGGCTGTTCGAAGGTCATGGTTAGGCAGGCTCCTTAGGAGGAACTGTCCAGGGCGGTTCACGGCACATGCGCCAACTCTATAACTTGTCGACGATATGACAGGAAATTGCTGCCCGGCTATGGCGCGTTTCAGATCGCGAAACCGCGCATGAATTGAGGTGAGAAATCTGGCCAGATTGATCCGGCCAGGAACTGTACTGGAGGTATACGGGGTCACTGCCGTACATCTCAGTTTCCCATTAATGTCAAATGGCTTCAGCTGAGCTAGAAAGGGAGGCTGCGGGATCAATGGGGCTTTTTTCGATTCGAATGAAATGTACGGAAAAACCATGGGCGCTTACGCAACGCCCCCACCGGCAGCGACCGCTATGATCAGCTACGCCCAAAATTGTGAAGACGTTTTGCTCGAGCGCGTTTTCAAGGATGCCGCGACCGGTTTCTATATCGACATCGGTGCCTATCATCCAACCATCGGATCCGTCACCAAAACCTTCTACGATCGAGGGTGGTCCGGCATAAACGTTGAACCGGGAGCGGTTTTCGACGAGTTGGTGCGGGAACGACCGCGCGACACAAATGTCAGGGCCGTGGTCACAGACCAGGAGGGGCAGGTTGATTTCGTCGAGAATCAATCCGATCCTGGCATGTCAAAGGTGGCCGACGGGCCTGGTATGGCCGACGGCGAAGGGCAGATAGTTCGAGTTCGGGCTGTGACGCTGGACAGTCTCGTCGCCCGGCATGCCTCCGGACGAGAAATCAACTTTCTCAAGATCGATGCGGAAGGGTCGGAAGCTGCAATCATTCGAGCGACAGACTGGAGCTCCATTCGCCCGCTGGTGCTGGTGATAGAAGCAACGGCGCCGTGGTCGAACGAGCTCGTCAATCAGAATTGGGAGCCTACCTTGCTCGCGAGCGGGTTCTTGCGTGCGTACTTCGATGGTATCAACGTCTTTTATGTGAGGGCAGAGAGCAAAGAGCTGCTTCGCCACTTCCAGGTGCCAGTAAACGTTCTCGATGGCCATGTGACATTCGGACAATGGCATTCAAGCGTAACCGTGGAGCAGCTGAAGACTGAACGCAGTGAGATCATTGCGCAACGAGATCGATTTTCCGCAGCATCCGAAGCTCAACGCCAAAAGAACGCGGAAATTGAAAGCCGATTGGCTGAGCTCACGGCGGCGATCGGTCGGGCGGAGGCTGAAAGCCAGCGTCTGACAGGCCACGCGGCGGCTCTGTCCAAACGCCTTGCGCGGGAACAAAAGCAGGCGGAGGCCGAACGCAAGCGCCTGACAGCCCAGGCGGATGCCCTGTCTGCGCAACTGGAACAACAACAGCGGCAAGCCGAGGCTGAAAGCCAGCGCCTGACAGACCAGGCGGCAGCCCAGTACAAGCAACTGGAGCAAGAACGCGAGCGGGCGGAGGAGGAGGGCAGGCGTCTAACTGCCCATGTTGATGCCCTGTCCGAACAACTGGAGCAGGAACGTCGTTCACTTGCTTCCGCAGCCTCTCTTGCCGCACGTTACGATCGCCTCGTCCTTGAGCTTTACGATGAGAATGGGCGTGGCAACACGACTAACATCACTCCTATGGAGAGTTCCATGGTTTCGCCGGCTAGCTTTGAGCCACCCTCCAGCCCTGCTCCAGGTCGCCTACGGTCAACCGTGAAGAAGAGCGCTCTCGGTGTCTACAAGCTTCTTTTCAGGCCTTTCGCGCGTCCGGTCATGTGGCGGATCCGAACATTTCTGTTGCAACCCGTCCACGAGAAGCTCGATCGCTCATATGAGGGCCTTCATCACGCGCGCTCGAATGAGATTGAGGTGCTGCGTCACGAGCAGGCTCAGCTTGCGATGAGCTTGGAAAATCATGCGCGCTCGGATGACATCCAGGCATTGCGTCAGGAGCAGGCGCAGCTTGCGATGAGCTTGGAAAATCATGCGCGCTCGGATGACATCCAGGCATTGCGTCAGGAGCAGGCGCAGCTCGTGAGGAGCTTGGAAGCGCTGGCGCTGACCATCGCGTCGAACCCGCCGAGGGAGCGCTAACCTGCGTCGTGCAGCCACGATGCGAGCGTCTGCACAAACTCGTCCCAAGTCGGTATCCGCAGTCTCGTCACCTCATCCCAAAGCCTTTCCGCGAACGGATCATCAAGCAGTTTACGCACTGCATCGGCTATCGCCGTGGAGCTTATCTCGTCGAGGATGACACGGCCGCCTGGCGGCAGAACATCGAGACTTGGCAGGTTCGCCGATGCAATGACTGGGATGCCACTTGCCAGGCTTTCATAGGGCGGAATGCCAAAACCCTCCAGTGAACTGACGAACAGGGTTGCCCTGGTCTTTTGCAGACTTTGCCTGATCGCATCATCGCTTGCGTGACCCAGATATCTGAACCGTGGTTCGGCCTTGAGACGCTCCAGGATCGCTGGCTCGCGTGTCGAGCGGCTTTCTATCCGACCAATGACGGTCAATTCGACGTCGATATCTTGCTGCCAAAGCAGCTCAAACGCCTCAAGAATATCGGCGACGTTTTTTCTTGGCTCGATTGTCCCGACATATGTGAACATTCGCTTTTGGGCATCAAATGCCTGCCTGGGCACCGCAACACCGTCGCCCCCAAGTGGAATCGCCGGACCTGCGTGGCCAACCTTTCGTATGACGCGATGTACGTACTCGCGACGGGTCTGTTCACTGATAAAGGCAGCGCGCGGCACGTCGCGAAGCGCACGCACATAGTGCATCAGTCGCCCTGTCGTGCGCGGCTCCCAATCCTGCGGATGAAGAAACGGCAGGAAATCGTACACCAGCCAACTGACCGAGGCGGCGCCCTCATGGCACAGGGCCCGATACGCTTCGGCTCGTTGCAGATCGAAAAACACCTCGGGATTGTGCAGGCCGGCTTTGAGATCGGTCGATGAAATCGGGGTGCCCTTCAGGAGGTAAGGCAGAAGTCGTTCTCTTTCTTCATCGACAGAGTGCTTGCCGTCGCCGGTGAGTGTTTCCGCCACTTCGTCCGGGAGCGCGCAGAAAACCAATTTCTCCGGGTCGAACCGACACGGGACGAGTGGCCGTGGGCCGTTCCAACGGCGCAAGATCGCGCGCTCCACCCGCTGGATCCCCGTGCGCAACGGATGGCTCGTCAACTCGGTCAGATCGACAAAGATTGGGGCTCGCGGCAATGCTCTTCTCTTCCGGTCTTTGGCGATTGGCGACGGTCTCAGAATCCAAGTCCCCCGCACAGCTGCCGCGCGTAGCTTTTGAAACTATGAACTTCGCAGTATTCTCGCCGCGCCTCGTCAAATTGAGATCGATTGGCGTCTTGCTGGCTGATCTTGGCCAGCGCTTCCGCGATGAGAACCGGGCTCGGATGATCGGGCACGGTAGCGAGATATGTCGGCCCCTCCATTGCCAGCGCCAAATCCTCGTTTGCAACGGTGGGCAGCCCAACGGCGATACAGTCGAGCAGCGCGCCGGACAAGCCTCCGAAGAAGTGGGTTCTCAACTGAACCGCGGCGTCGGCTGCGAGCAGATAATCTCGGTATTGCGCCTCATCGACGAAGCTCGACGAGAACACCACATGATCTGTCAGCCCAAGGCTGGAGACCAAATTCCTGAACGGGCTTTCATCCGACGCAAATCCGCCAATAAAATACAGTTTCGCGGGAATGCTCCAGCTTCGCAGGAGGTCAACAGCCCAAATGCATTCCTCGGCCGCCTTGTTGGAATGGACATAGCCAAGCGATACGATTGCAAATTCTTTTTTGGCGATGCCGGCCCTCAGCCTGGCCGCCGATTTTAGTCTTTGATTGGTCGGATCGGTCTCCCACTGCCGATAGATTGAAAAGGGCAGATAGATCGCCATTTTGGAAAAGCGGTCCTGAACGATTTTAGCCGTCACGCGCGAATGGACGAACATGGGCGAAGCCCATTCGGCGATTTCGCCGAGAAATGTTGCTCGCAGCCTCGATTCGTCTTGCAGCCAGGAACCGATCTCCTCGTCGCTCACAGGTCGCCCAAGCTCACCCTCCGCAACCGCCCGGGTGCGCGACGAACCCAGGAGGCTTGCGTAGAAGCCGAGCAGGCGATTGTCGTGCTCGATACAAGCTCCGCCATACCGTTCAAGCATCTGAAACACCTCCAGATGAAAATTCGAGTTTCCCATCACCCCGACCACTCGATCAAAGCCCGAAGACAAGCAGGGAAGGGTGGTGATCCGCTGCGCCGATGCTGCTCCCTCAGGTGTGGTCACAGGCGCGTGTTTTGAGAAGACATGGACATCAGCCAATTTGCCGAGTTCGCGGATCGTTGCGGCCGAATAATCAGCGACTCCGGACCGGTCGGGCGGTATCGGGCTGAGGAATGCGATTTGTGGTCGCGCGCCTCTGAGGATGCCTGCGCGCTTGGGCTGACGAAGCGTAACCAAGTCACCCACCGTCGACCAGAATTGAGCCGCGATTTTGTCAGCCCGAAATCGTTGCCACCGTGTCGACTGATCCTGGATGACTTCGGTGCGTTCCGTTTGATCGACGATAAGCGCCTCGAGCTTCTTTCTGAGTTCCTGCGCGCTGTCTGGAGAAAACATCAAATCGTCGCGCCCGATCAGTTCCTTGTGAGCGGGGATGGAAGACGCGATTACCGGCGAGCCCGCCGCCATCGCCTCAACGACCGGAATCGAGAACCCCTCCATATGCGTTGCAACGACCGTGCAAAGCGCGCCCCGGTAGATCGATACGAGTTCATCCTCGTCGACAAAACCCGGGAAAACAAGAAGCTCGGGCCTGCCGCCATTTCCGGTGTGCAGATCGCGCAAGATTGCCTGCCAAACCGGCGGGTAGTTCCCAGTGACCACGAGCCGAATGCCGGCCTCTTGCATCACGCTGCTTCCGGCATGGGCGAGAATAGGGCACTCGACGTTCTTTCGAGGCTCGGCCCCGCCGCAGGCAAGGACATAGCGCCCGAAAAATGCCTCCTGCCGCCTGGAAGTGCCGGCGCGCTCGAAAGCGCTATCTATCGGCGCCCCGGTCTTCGTAATGCGCAACGGGTTCACGCCAAGAAGGCGCCGAAGCTCATCGGATGTATGCTGCGAGATGGGAAAGAAATGGTCGTAGCGAGAAAGCCAAATGAGTTGGGTGTGATAGTCGAGGCGGTTGGAAGCCGTCGGCAGGTATCGTTCCGGCTTCATGAGCGGGATGAAGTCGTAGACAATCGCGAGCTTGAGAATATCCGGGTCGTTCACGATGCGACCCAGGAAGAACGGATCGTGGGTCATAGGGGACAGTTCGAAAAACACTGTCGAACTTCCCTTGACGTCCAGATAGGCGTTGCTACGAACCCGATCGACGAGATGACGGAAACGATCCTCGAGCGGTGGCAGGGCGGGATCAACCAGCCCGAGAGTCGATACTCCGATTCTTCCCCGAAGGAGGCCAACGGCTCTGACCAGATTGGCCGACAGCTTGCCGACACCGCGATCCCTGTAAGAAGGATCTTGCAGGCATCTCAGATCGAATACAATTTCGCAGTTGTCCATGCCGCAACCCAGCGCAATCGTAGTCCATTTCCTACTCGCTGCAAACGGAGAATGACAAGCGAAAAGGACCTGGGATATCACGTCCATGGGAAGAGCCCGTCCAGGAGTCGATTCGATGGTTAGTCTTTATTAATATAAATGTCGAGGTGAATCGTGGCCGTTGCTTGGGTCGCCTGACGTGGAAGGCGTGGTGACTTGAGGTTTATTGGATGCTGCCGAGGAGTGTTAGATATTGCCGACGAGATCCTGGTAGAGATTCATATAAGAGGTCGCCATTTTCTCGGACGTGAACAGGCTCTCGTATCGCTCAGCTGCGTTTTGGCCGAAGCGTTGAGCCATGTCCGTGTCCGTCCATATTCGTGCCATGGCTGCGGCGAAGGCTTGCGCATTGGCGGGCGGGACGACCAATCCCGTCACCTTGTCCAGGTTGATGAAGCTCGTGCCGGTGCCGATCTCGCAGGAGATCATGGGTTTGCGGAACATGGCAGCTTCGACGAGAGACAATCCAAAAGCCTCGGAGCGCAGATGGGACGGGAAGACGACCCCGCTGCACAGGGTCAGAAGTGCTGTCTTGTCCTCTTCGTCCAGTGCGCCGACAAAATGCACGTTCGACAGCCGGTCAGCTTGCTCGTGCAGGGCCTGCTCCATCGGACCTGAGCCGACAATAACGACCGGATAGCCGCTCAGGCGTGCCGCCTCGATCAGCACATGCAGACCCTTGTAGTAACGCAGCACGCCGGTGAACAGGAAGAATTTGCCGGGAAACCGCGCACGCCATTGTTGCAGCCGTGCTTCGGAGGGGACCGGATAAGTCTTCACATCCAGGCCGTTCGGAATGACGATTGTCTTGGCACGCTGTCCTCGCAGGACCGTGCTCGTTTCCAGATAGTTGGGGGACGCGACGACAATGCGATCAACGCTGTCGAGGAAGAGGTGCATCAGCGGACGATAAATCTGCAGCAATGTGCTCTGCTTGACTATGTCAGACTGATAGGTGACCACGGTTGGCTTTCGCACCCGCATGCCGAAATGAACCAGGTCCATGAAGGGCCAGGGAAAATGATAGTGAATCACATCGACTTGCGACGCCAGTTCGCCGAAGCGCTTGAAGGCCCCGAGCGAAAAACCCGTCGAAGCGATTTCCAGATCGAGGTGTGCCTTGTAGGCCCAATGCCCATCGAAGAAGACGCTGTTCTCCTCCGGCTTGCGGCTGAGCGAGAGCACCGTTGGCTCGACACCCAGTTTCGATGTTCCACATGCGATTGCATGGATTGCTCGTTCCATGCCGCCGAACGTGTCGGGCCAGTAAGTCTTGAAAAAGTGAAGGACGCGCATGTCAGCGGCTTTTCCGCTTGGCAATGGCCTTGTCGAAAACCTCGACCAAGCGCCTTGCGCTGAGGTGCCAGTCGAAACGCGCGGCATTGGCCCTGGCGATCGCGGCTTGTCGCGCAAGATCCCGATCGTCGGCAAGCAGTTGGTGCAGTCTTGCGGCGAGGTCGCTGACGGACAGCGGATCGACCAGCATGGCGCCTTCGCCGGCAACTTCGGGCATTGAAGAGACGTTGGAGGTCAGAACCGGTACCCCAAAACCATTTGCCTCCAGAATGGGCAAGCCGAACCCTTCATAGAGCGACGGCATGGTAAGGGCCCGGGCTCCAGCATAAAGCGATGCCAGATCGGTGTCATCCAGATATCCGGTAAGCCGCACCTGGTCGGAAATGCCGAGATCCGCCAGGCGAGACCGGAGATCGCCGAGGTGCCAACCCTGCCCACCGGCGATAACCAGCAGATGCCCGGAACGGACCACTGGGTCAAGGCCGGCCCAGGCCTGCAAAAGGCGAACCAGATTCTTGCGGGGCTCAAGGGTCCCCACAAACAGCAGATAGGGCCGGTCAATTCCAAAACGCGCGCGCGCGGCCGCGATGTCGCCTGGCAAGAGGCGGGTGTGGCCGGGATAGATCGTTGTCACTGGAGCTTCCAGGCCGGGGTATCTCTTCCTGAGCGCGCCTTCCGTTGAATTCGAGTCCACGACAATAGCGTCAGCCCGGCGCACCGCGGCTCCCACAAAGGCGCGCTCCGCCGCCCATGTCTGCCAACGCATGGTTTCAGGCGCATGGGCCCAAACCAGATCGTGAATCGTGACCACCCGCGGCATCGGCGCTGGCAGACGGAAGGGAAGCCGGTGTGCCGGTCCCCAAAAGACATCGACCGCGTCGTTGACCGCGGCGAGCGGCAGCGCCGTTTGCGACCAGATCATGCGAGCGGCAGCGCCTGGGAAAGCCGCGACACGCATATCGGCCCCAACGAGTTCGCCAAGCCCCTTGGCCGGCGGTTCGGGGAGATAGAGAATCGGTCGATGCTCGGCTGCGACGAGCGCCCGCGTCATCTCGACGACATATCTTCCGATACCCGTGAGGCCAGGCACAAGGTTGCGTGCGTCGATTCCGATTTTCATTTACGATCTGGGTACAATGAACTGCGTGCGGTGCAGATAGCGGGCACTTCAGTGGTGATATCAGGTTTCCGCATTGATCCCGACATTTCATGCCTGGCGCGAGACTTCCTTCCGCATAGCAGAGTTGAACTCCATTGCAACATGGCTGCGACACGCGCGGATCTTGTACGCCAGGTGTAATGCGAGCCATGGTGACGAGGACCCCAACGCATCTGGCTGGAGGGCCCACGTCGTGATTTCGTCGCGAATTGCGCATTGCCCAATCGGTTTGACTTCGACATTCATGAACTTGAAGCGCACACGGCAATCATGTATCGAAGCCGTCGCACACCGCCGGGCCTGGGCAGAACACGCGATCGGGACATCTCGACATATGCTGCCGACCAAGACAGGCGTCCTCGAAGAGGCCTTCGCCGACATAAGTTCTTCGCTGAAGAAACACCACCTTGCCACGACGTTCAGTTGGCAGGATGTGGCCCAGCGCTATCGGCGCTCGCGGGTCGGCGCGTTCTGGCTGACCATCAACATGGGCGTCCTGATCGGTGCGCTCGGGCTCGTCTTCGGCACGCTCTTTCGCACGCCGATGCAGGAATATCTGCCCTATATCTGCGTCAGCCTGATCTTCTGGGGGTTCATTGCGTCGTCGATCAACGAGGGATGTACGGCCTTTGTCGGAGCCGAGGGCATCATCCTGCAGGTGCGCATGCCGCTGTTCACCCATGTGTTGCGCGTGCTCTACCGCAACGCCATCATTTTCGGCCACAACATTCTCATCTACCCGTTGGTCCTGCTGGCTGTCGGGCGCATGCCGACTTGGCAGGTTTTCCTGGCGCTGCCCGGCTTTGTCATTTTGTCGCTCAATCTGCTCTGGATCATGCTGATCGTGGCGGTGCTGTGCGCGCGCTACCGCGACATGACGCAGGTGATGCAGAACCTCCTGCAGGTCGTCATGTACCTGACCCCGGTCATGTGGATGACGCGAACGCTGCCCGAGGGCATTTCAAGGTTGTTGCTGGAGCTCAATCCCTTCTACCACCTCCTCAGTGTCGTGCGCGACCCGCTGCTGGGCGAGTTCGCGTCGGCGACGAGCTGGATGACGTGCATCGTGTTTGCGATCGTTGGCTGGGCGGCCGCCCTGTTGCTGTTTGGCCGTTATCGTCATCGCATCCCCTATTGGCTATGATCCCTGCTATGGCTTCCATCATACCGACCGGCGTCTCGGTCGAATTTCCGGTCTTCAACGCAGCAAGCCGGTCCCTCAAGAACAGGGTGCTGAGTGTGGCCACGGGCGGCGCGATCGACCGTCGGGTCGATGGCCATGTCATCGTGCGCGGACTGGAGGATGTGAGCTTTTCGGTGAACGAGGGGGACCGCATCGGCCTCGTCGGCCACAACGGCTCCGGCAAGACGACACTGCTGCGCGTGCTGTCGGGCATCTACAGGCCGACGAGCGGCTCGGCGGTGATCCAGGGCGAATGCGTATCGCTGATCAACATCTCCCTGGGCATCGACCCGGAAGCAACGGGGCGCGAGAACATCAGGCTGCGGGCGGCGATGATGGGCATGCGGCCGAATGAATTGCGCGAGCAATTCGATGAGATCGCCGAGTTCACCGGACTGGGCGATTTTCTTGATATGCCGTTCCGGACCTATTCGTCGGGCATGCAGCTTCGCCTGGCGTTCTCGACGTCGACGGCGATCCGGCCGGAGATCCTGGTGATGGACGAATGGCTTTCGACCGGCGACGAGGACTTCAAGCACAAGGCCGACCGGCGGCTGCGCGAGATCGTGGAGACGACCAAGATCCTCGTCCTTGCCAGCCATTCGTGCGATCTGCTGCGAAAGAATTGCAACCGCATCCTGTGGATGGAACACGGCCGTGTGCGCATGGACGGCCCTACAGATGAGGTCCTGCCTGCCTATTTCGGTTGAGTGTTTGAACCAAGAATAAATGCAACGAGGTTGTAGACGATGCCAATCGCAGGCCCTTATGTATGTGTAGGCTGAAGCCCAGCCAACGGCGCGATGGATGAGACGGTACGCTAAAGCAAATCCGACTCGGCTCGCCTACCCCGCTCTTCGCACCGCTCGCTTAGGGGGCCGAGAGACTGCGCCTGACACTAAGCCGAGCTGGCTACCAATCGAGATTCGGACACAACGGTACTTCCTTTGACCTTCATTTCATACGCTCAGAATTTTGAAGATGTTATGCTTTGGCGGGCTCTCAAGCATATCCCGCAAGGATTCTGGATTGATGTGGGCGCCGCGCATCCGGACGAATACTCTGTTACGCGGGCCTTCAGCGACCATGGCTGGCGTGGGATCAATATCGAGGCCAATCCACCCTATGTCGCGCGCATCGCCGGCGCGCGCCCCCGCGACGTGACTTTGGCTGTCGCGGCCGGCGCCAGTGCAGGGAAGGTGCCTTTCTTCGAGGTGGTCGGCACCGGCATGTCGACCATGGACCGGGTCATCGCCGAACAGCATCGTTTGGCCGGATACGAGATCCGGGAACACGAGGTTCCGTCGCGGACATTGGCTTCTATCTGCGCCGAGTATGCTCCAGCAGATATCCATTTCCTGAAAATCGACGTTGAAGGGGCTGAGCGCGATGTCTTGGCCGGAGCAGATTTCACAAACCATCGACCTTGGATCGTCTTGGTCGAGGCGACGAAGCCAAATTCGCAAGAACAGAATCATGCGATTTGGGAGCCGCTACTTTTGGCCGCAAACTACCGGTTCGTGTGGTTCGACGGTTTGAACAGATTCTACATTGCTGCGGAACTCTGGGACGAATTGGCGCCATCGTTCGCGGCGCCGCCGAATATATTCGACGACTTTATCCGCGCGACCGACGCGGAGCATCTCAACAGGATCGTCGGCGCCGAAAGGCGTGCCGGGGAGGCGGAAGCGCGTGCAGGACAGACAGTCGCGTTGGCGGACAGGCGCGTCACCGAGGCAGAGGCACGTGCGACGCAGGCGGAAACCCGCGCAGCAGAGGCAGAGGCAGAGATAGCGCAGGCACAAGCGCGCTCAGTTGAGGCAGAAGCACGTATGACAGAAGCGCAGGCGCGCGCGGCAGATGCGGAGACCCGCAGGGCGCAGGCGGAAACGCGCGCAGCCATACACGCCGGCGAGATCAAAGCGCGATTGGCTCAATTGCACGCCAGTACATCGTGGCGGCTGACAGGTCCAATCCGTGCCGCACGGGAACTTATGCGTGGCCGAGCGGGACTCGCCTTGCAGGAAATGGGGATGGCACCGCCAACTGTAGAGCGCCTGAAGAACTTGGCGGGTAAGCTCAGTCTGCTCAAATCGGTCGAGCGCGATGTTTTCAGCAAAAGGGCCGGACGTCCCGCCTCAAGATCGGTGAGCCGTCATCGCAAGGTAGGATGGGTCACGACGTGGAACGTCAAATGCGGCATAGCCGCTGCGGCTGCGCATCTAATCGACGGCTTGCCGCAAGAGAATGTGGTTGTCTATGCCGCGCACCAGGAGCCTCGCACCCGGCCCGACGCGGAAAACTGCCGCAGGATATGGTCGCTCGGCAAGGGCGTGAATGGCCTGTCTGCCATACTCGATGATTTGGAGCAGGCCGAGGTTGGTGCGTTGGTCATCCACTTCAATTATGGCTTCTACAACCACACCGAACTCGCAGCATTTATCGAGGAAGCAGTCGCACGCGGAATTGTGGTGATCATGGAGCTCCACTCTACGGTCGATCATTCGAAGGACGATCCGAACCTTCAACTGGCCAGCCTGATCTCCGGCCTCAGGAAATGCCATCGCCTGCTCGCTCATGCTCCCGCCGATGTGGCACGACTGGAGGCTATGGGCTTGATCGACAACGTGACGCTCTTTCCCCTGGGCGTCATCGCCGGCGCGGATCGCCCGGCCAGAGCGCGACAGAGTCGGGACGGCACGCTCATCGCCTCCTTTGGTTTCTGCCTGCCTGGGAAAGGGCTTCCCGAACTGGTCGAAGCCATCGGAATTCTGGTTAAGCAAGGGGTTTCCATGCGCCTGCTGATGCTGAACGCGCAATATCCTGCCAGCGTTTCGGAGGATGAGGTGGAAAAGGTCCGAAGAACAATCCACCAATTCGACCTGGAGGGCCTGGTCGACCTCCGCACGGACTATCTGTCGGATGAGCAGTGTCTGCTTCTGCTGCAAGAGGCGGACCTGATCGTGAATTCCTATCAGGCGACCGGCGAGGCAGCCAGCGCAGCAGCTCGGTTTAGTCTGGCATCAGGCAGTCCTCTATTGGTCACTCCGATTCCCATCTTCGACGAACTTGGGGACGCTGTTTTCCGTATGCCGGGCGTCTCACCGGGCGACATCGCAAAAGGCATCGCGGAGACGCTCGGTCACCTGGAACACGATACCCAGCAATGCCGGTCGGTGCGTAGCGCTGCCCTGGAATGGCGGAATGCGCACGATTTCAAGAATCAAGGAGCGATTCTCATGGGGATGATTGAGGCAATCCGCCGCGATCCCGGGCGCTGGCATGCCTAGAGATTGTTGCTTCTGGCAGATATATCGGCTTCCTGCCCAAGGGGGAATTTTTCGATCGGATACGCGTCATGGAGACCAAGTTGAAGTGCCTCGCTGACCCTGCCCATGTCCAACACGAGCCAAATCCGCTCCTGCAGATTGCCACGCAAGCGGATGTTGCGAATACCAGGGATCGCCGCTCCTTTTCGGCAACGCTGAAGGCGGTCAACACCGCCAAGCCGATATAAGCGGGCAAGGTGCAGTCTTCGACCGGCAGGCTGTGCGCGCGCTGCTGGAGTTGGGAAACTTCATGCACATCAAGCTTCTTGCTGACTATGATGGATAGGATCTCGCCGCCGGTGCCCGCTCCTTTGTTCAGAGCGGCAGCGGAAATCAAGGAGTGCGATGAGAATGACACTTAAGGTTCGCACGGCGGCCGAAATCCTCGCCGAATCGGATGATCAAGCCTTTATTCGCGCTGCCTACGAGACTGTCCTGGGGAGGGCACCCGACGCAGGCGGGGCCGCAGACAATCTGTCCCGGCTCCAGCATGGCGAATTTCGAGGGGTGGTGCTTCTAGGCATTGCCAGATCGCCTGAGGCCCGAAAGCGCGGCGTGGACATCCCGGGGATGCCAGGACTCGCTTGGCGGATGCGGCTCCTTCGGGCACCCTTGATCCGGCATGTCTTCCGCCAGACTCGCCGCGGCCGAGACCAGATCGCGCAGAACGCCTTGCGTCGTGGGACGCAGGATGCTGCCGACAATGGCACACGCGCGTCTGACGTCTCGGTTAAGCCGGGGCAAATCGTGTGGCCTTCTCGATCTCGTGTTGGCATTCCCATGGAGGTCGTCGCGCCTCGCGGCAAAAGAGCCAATGTCGATGACGTCTTTCTGCTCCTGGGGGTGCATGAACAGCTAAGCGAGCCTGCCAGTGAACGTCTCCGTCATCTGCGCACGGCCTGGGCCGCACGCGGCCACGTTCGCCCGATAGTCTGGAGCACCGTATCGAGGAAACTGCACCCGACCGACATCGATGGCGCGTCACAATCGAACGAGTTGGTTCTTGACCCATCCTCCTGCTCCGGCGGAGGCTGGCTTTTGGTGCCTGCGGCTTTGCATCCGGCCCCCGGGACGACGGATCTCGTAGGCGTCGATGTTGTTATGGAGGCGCATCGCCTCGGCTTGCGTACGGCCTTCATCTTCGAGGGCGCCGATGCCTTGCGCCGGCCAGAGAACCAGCAAGGCGAAGCTCAGGCCCATGAGGCGTACCTGCAGGCACTCCTCCTCGCTGATGTCGTGCTGCCAGTATCTCGCGAAGCCGCTGATGACCTTGTCACCATCTTCACGCAGCACCATTTCGCCGATTGGGGACCTGTAATCGAGACCATCGTGCCGCCCGCAGCGGAAGGCCGCTCGAATGTCGTCGCTTGGTCGGACTATGTCCGGCTCACAAGAGGGGTTTTACGTCGGACGTCGGACGCGGCTCGCCGCATCAATGCCTTGTATTACTGGATTCCCCCGCTCGCCTCTCCGCCTCGGTTGGCCTTTGCACAAGCACTCGCGCAAACTCTGGCCGAGATGGGAATTCGGCTCGTTCCGGTCAAATGGAATGCGGCCATCAGCAAACTGGAGGCCGCCGAACCTGTCGGCGGCGGAGAAGCCATTGCGTGGAGCGATTGGGTCGACCCGTCGGCGGCCGACGCCCCGCAATGGGTACTTGCCGCCGCAGACGCCACGACAGGCGATCTCAAGGATGCAGTCTCCTCCATGGCTGCCCGAGGGCTTCGGCTTGCAGTCATCTTGGGAGACGAGAACCGCTCGATGAGCCGGACGCTCTCGGAGATCGAATGGTCGGCCTATGAGGGGCTGGTGCGGGCGGACAAGATTCTGGCGCTTTCGGCAGACAGATACGAGCACTTGTACCGATGCCTGCTGTCTTGGCGGGGCAAGGTCCACACTCTCGAGGATCGCTTCAAGATCCTGGAAGGACCGACCGAAAGGCTCGGCATCCGGCGCGGCGTCAGGCCCCGGAAGGCAGGTGCGGGCGCGGTGAAATGCGTCATGTGGGTCCCGGCGGACCAACCAGTAATTCTTACGAGGATCCTCGATGTGGCTGACAAGGCCATGCGCCAGACAGGCACTTTGCTCGACATCACCATTTTCGATCCCTTGAGGCCTGAAACGGCCGGTGTGCTGGACAAAGGATCTCCGGTTACGCTCCACTTGCGCGACCGGCTGGAGCGGGAGAGCGTCCTTGCGGAAGCCGATTTCGTACTTCACGCGGGGAAGTTTGGCGTGGACGAGCCAGATGTGCTGGATGCCCTTTGGAAAGGGGTGCCCTGTATTGTTGGCGGCCATGCCGATGTCGAACCGGAGTCCGGCACAATTAATGTCGGATTCGAGAGCGGGAACAGCTTGTTCGACGGGCTGGTGCGTATGATCCGGCCGGCATGGCGCGAGGCCCTCAGCGAGGAGGCTGTGGCGAGACCCGTCCGCGCCTGGGCAGACTATGCCCAAACGCTGTGTGAGGAATTAGCCGCTGATCGGCTCGGCGACGTGCGGCGGCCGCTGGGCAAACCACGACAGGACGCCTCTACGTCCCCGCTCAAATTAGCCCGGCGCCCCAGGCTGTCCATCTGTCTCAGCACCTACAATCGCGCCGGCTGGTTGACGCGCAATCTTGCGAATATCTACTCGCAAATTTCGGGTGAGCGAGAAGACCTTGAAGTGCTCGTTGTGGACAACGCCTCGCAAGACAACACTCCCGATGTCGTCAGCGCTTTCTTTGACCGACCGAATTTCCGTTTCCACCGAAATGCCAAGAACGTCGGAATGCTCGGCAACCTGGCCGTGACAGCGCAGCGCGCCAGGGGTGAGTATGTATGGATCATTGGCGACGACGACCTGACGCGAGCCGGTTGCATAGCAACGGTGTTGGACGTCCTGCACCGTCACCCCGGCATCGGCCTCGTCTACCTCAACTACGGCTATACATCGGAAGCGAATCCACTAGGGATCACTGACCTCGAAGGCTTCCTCAACGCCTACAATGTGCTGGAGCCGGCCGGGCCGGATGAACTGTCGACGGTGAAGGAACTCGCTGCCAAAAACGAGAATTTCTATACTGCCATCTACTCCCATGTGTATCGGCGCGACCATGCCATGCGATCTTATTGTCAACAAACGGTAGGTCGCCCCTTCTCCTCAATGCTGACGTGCATACCAACCTCCTACTACGTGCTGAACTTTATGCCGGACGAACCCGCCTATTGGATCGGGGACCCGTCACTCGTCGTGAATTCGAACGTGTCTTGGGTAGACTACGGCACGCTGTTTGATCTTGAGCAACTGCCGCGTGCCTGGGATCTCGCGGAGCGCAACGGTGCAGACCAGGGCGCAGTCGACCGGCGCCGGGCCAATCGGCTGTGGCTTGTCGCCATGATGTGGAAGGACATCTTCGAGAATGACCGGGCCAACAACAGTCCCTATTTCAATGCCGCACGGGTATTGATGCGATTGAAGCATCTACCGGAGATCGATGCCTACGTACCCGAAATGCACCGCATTTATGTTAAAGCCCACGAAGTCGGCCATCCGGCGGCCGGCATGCCGCCTTCCGAGTTGTTCAGCGCCTTTCAGATTCAACACCCTTGAGCTGGAGGCGGGGTGACGAACAGAACGCATTTTCTGATGCAGAGAATACCCCTCGCGGACCGCGGTCCGTCACTGCAGGGCATAAATGCGGAGAAGTTGTAGACGATGCCGATCACGTCTTATGCCCAAAATTTTGAGGACGTCATCCTCTGGCGTGCACTGGAGCATGTTGAGCGCGGGTTCTACATCGACATCGGCGCTCAAGATCCAGTCGTCGATTCCGTAAGCCTTGCATTTTACGAGCGGGGCTGGCGGGGCATTCATGTCGAGCCAAGTGCCAATTATGCGGAAAAACTCCGTGCCGCGCGACCTGACGAAGAGGTGTTCAGGTGGCTGTCGCTCTGCAGGACGGCGAAATCGCGTTCTTCGATATCCCCAACACCGGCATGAGCACAGGCGATGAGGAGATTGCCAGAAAGCACGAGAGCGACGGGTTCAAAGTAAGGTCGGTATCGGTTGCGTCCCAACCGCTTTCGGCAATTCTATCGCGCCACGGCGATCGAGACATTCACTGGATGAAGATCGATGTCGAGGGCATGGAAAGACAGGTTATGAAAAGCTGGCTCCCCGCGACGGCTCGACCGTGGGTCGTGGTCGTCGAGAGCACCAAGCCAAATTCACAGGAGCAGAACCACGACAATTGGGAGTCGGAACTACTGGATCTTGGCTACTGGTTTGTCTATTTCGACGGTCTGAATAGATTTTATCTGAGCCATTCGCACGCCGAGCTCAGGTCGAAATTTGGTGTTGGCCCCAATTATTTCGACGCGTTCGTGGCTAGCAATACGTCTTGGCTCTGTCGCAACGCGAATGTCGAGATCGACGTCCTTCGTCAACAACTGACGGAGGAACGCAACGACAGAGCCGCGTTGGAAGTACGCCTGGCTGAGGAGCAAAACGCGAAATCCTCGCTCGAGGTTCAGCAACGGGGCGCGGAATCCGCCCTGGAGTCGGAAAGGCACGCCAGACATGCACTGGAAGGCAGGCTCGCTACGATCTATGCCTCAACCTCCTGGCGCATCACGGAGCCGCTGCGATTTTCTATGCGCGCCGTCAGGTGGCTGGCAGGACGCTAGGGCATGATGATGAAAAGTGTGAAGCGGTTTTGCCGGACAATCGGGTACCGTTTGTCCGGGCGTCATATTCCATCTCATTGATTTAGAGGCGTTGCGATCTGCAAATTTCCGCCAGTCCCAAAGTCGTCAGTCGTCGAGGGGACCATGTTTGACAATCAATGACGCCCTACAATACCAGACCGTCCTCAAGAGTCGGAAAAGGTGGATGAGGAAGAAACGAGTCTTTTGGCTGGGTACGCACAAAGTGCTCACGCAGACTGAGCTTCCTCGCCTGCGGGCTCTCGGCTACGAAGTGTACAATCCGCCCTATCTGAGCGATATCTACGATCAATCCGCTATCTACGATTGGACTCCACCAGACTCAAGCCTGCCGAAGGAAGCCCAGGAGATCCTGGCAAAAACCAACTTCTTTTACGACGAGATTCCGCAGGAGGCAGCGGAGGTTCTCAACACCTATTTTGACGCCGCCATCGTCACGATCAATGCGCTTTGGTTGGTGCGTTTCCTGAAAGCGTATCATGGCAGTGTCATCTACCGCACCTATGGCCAGCCTTCCGTCCTGTCGAATGATCTCATCACTTTGGGTGGATTGTCGCTCGTCACGGAGCGGGCCGATTTCTGGTTCATGCCGCATTCCGGAAAAGTGGCCGCCATAGAGGACGACTGGCTACGATCGCGCATGATGGTTGTTCCCTATTGCGTCGCGCAGGATGTCGTCGACCTTCGGGACACCTGGGCTGGCGGCGTATCGACGCCGGAAATCGGATTGCTCTGCCCGCGGGCGATGGACATTTCCTACTACCGGGACAACTACCGTCTCCTGAAGAGGTCTTTCCCATCGGAAGGCTACAGGATTTTTGGCGCGCAGAAGGTGGCCGTCCGCGACGACCAGGTGATCGGCACGGTCGAGCGACCGGAGTTCCTCAGGCGGTTGGCGCAGATGCGCGGCTTTGCCTATCATTATGAAGAGCCGACCGTTTGCTATCTGCCGCCGATAGAGTACATGACGCTCGGCGGCCCGGTGCTGTTCAAGGATGGGTCCCTGCTTTCGCGCTACTTCCCTGCCGGGGCGCCCGGTCGGGTCGGCAGCATTGAAGATCTGGTGCGGCGGTCGGAGCAACTGAGGAATGGCGATGGCTCGCTTGCGCACGACATCATCGACAGCCAGACAGAGGTGCGGAAGCTCTATCAGCCGGAGCATGTCTGGCCCCTGTTCGACGAGGCCATGATGAAGACATTGGGCGAACCTGGCGAAAATCCGGCGTCCGGGCCGATCCGTGTGCCGACGCCGACGGGGAAGGCGCCGACGGGCGAAACGGTGCTCGTTGCCTTCCATGGCTTTGGACCGTTGGTGGTGCATCACAACGGCGAATACCACTGCGCGGAGGGGATCGCGCGCGTTGTCCGCCAGATCATTCGTGCGCTCTCCGACCTTGGTTTCAAGATCGTCGTCACGAGTCGTAAGGATGACATCGGCCGCATTCGAGGCTTTCTCGCGCCCGCTGCCGGGCCCGATCTGAAAATCATGGTGATCGACGACGAGATGGCTGGTGGCGGGACGGCAATCGACCGCCTTAACCGGATCGCATCGACACGGCCATTCTCAGCCAACATCGATCATCTGAAGACCCTCTACCTTGCAAGGGATTTCAAGCGGGTACCGCGCGCTTTGGCATCGACGGCGGTCATTGGAGCCTTCAAGGCCCTCCGCAGGGCGCAACTTCGATTGACGAGTGTCAAGCTCGCGAGTGATGCCGCTCCGCATGAAAGATATGTCGACGTGATCAACGCGGACGCCGGCATCGATCATGTTCTGATACCGCACTACTACATGTTCCCCGAGCTTTCCCGTCTGAAAGGCAAGAACGTCGTTCTCTATCTTCCCGACTATATGCCCCATTTCTACAAGGATTCGGCCGAGATGGGGGCCACGCAGCAAACCGCCATGATCGGTCAAAAGATGGTCGCGAAGGCGCGCCGCATCCTGACGAACTCCGCGTTCACCGCGTCCTATTTGCCTCAGACCGTCTTGGCCCCGCGGCCTGAGACCATCGCCCACATTCCCTTGCCGTTCCTGAACGACGGTTCAAGTATCGCCGAATCCCTTGACCGGATTGGAGCGCTGCCGGCGCACTACGTATTTTATCCCACCAGGAACCGGCCTTCAAAGCGGCTCGTGGATTTCGCGAAGACCGTGGCGATCGTAAACGAGCGGCTGAAGGCGGCCGGAAGCAAGGATCAACTGACCGGGATTTTGACCACGCCTTTGACAGGCAAGTCGGCGGCCGGAGCCGAGGAGCATCTGATTTCGCTTTCGGAGCTGACCGACGCCGAGCTCGGATATCTGTACAAGAACGCGCTGTGCCTGCTGTTTACATCTGAAATGGAAGGGAACTTCCCAACGCAGATCACCGAGGCGCTGCATTTGGGCGTGCCGGTGGTTGCCACCGACATTCCTCTCATTACCTTGGAACTGGGGGATGCATCGGCCTCCCTGGATTTGGTCGATGTCGGCGACTGCGAGGGATTCGCCGATCGGGTTGTGTCGATCCTCGCGGATCGCCCCGCTGCAGTGCGCCGGCAGGAGGACGCCAGAGCCCTTTCGTCCCGGAAATTCGCCTATGACAACTTCAAGCGCGGATTGTTTGAGCTGTTCAGGTCTTGATGCATGTCGCCCAAGGGCCTGCCCAACCGGAAATCAAAAAAACTCTGGCGATGGCCGCAACTCCACGCTATGCGGTGATTGCAGCGGGGGCTGAGGGCTAGAACTTCGAAACGAGCGATCGATGAGGGGATGTCATTCGATCGCGCTAGGTTGTACTGTTCGAATCCTTCGCCTGGAGTGTAGTACTGGCCAATGACTTCCTATGTAAAAGCCGTGTCCGGAAGTCGGCCGGAGATGCGGCGGGCGATCATCATGGTCCAGGATATGGCCATGGTTCTGGTTGCGGTGGCGCTTAGTCTCGTCCTTTCCAGGTCAAATCTTTCGTTCGATGCGTTCTCCAACGAAGGCCTCTTCACCTGGGTCGGGATCGTTCTTATCAGTCACCTGCTGTTCAGATATTGCGGTCTCTACACCACGATCTGGCGCTTTGCCTCGACCCCGGACTTTTTCAACATTCTGAAGAGCTGTGCGATTCTGACGGTCGTGCTTTATACTCTTTCGCTGACGTCTCGTTTCTTCCAGCCTGTGGCTGGTCTCAACGAGCGCCAATTCATCGTCTTCTTCCTCGTTTCCTTCACCATCATATCGGCGCCTCGGCTTTTCTACCGATTTCTTCGCGACGGCGCGAGCTGGGGCATCCTCACCCAAAAGGCCGATGAAGTGCAGGCCAGGCGGGCGCTGTTCGTCGGTCGGCTTGGCGAGGCCGACCTGATCATTCGCTTCACGCGCACGGCAGAGCCGGCCGACTATTCCATCGCCGGCATCATGGCGACAGAGCGCGGCGCGCCGTTGGGCACCCGGATTCAAGGTGTTCCCGTGGTCGCTTCCAGGCCACGCCTGATCGATGTCCTGGAGGACTACGCCGCCGGCACCAAGAGCATCGACCTGCTTATTTTCGGCAGCGGCGTCGAGCATGAGATCGAGGAGTATTCCGAGCTTGTGCGTGTCGCCCGGCATGGCGGCATAGCCGTCCTGCAGTTCTCGAGGCTTTCACAGCTCGGGCAGGAGGGAAAGATCGTTCTCGACGAAGTCGAGATGGAAACGATTCTGCGCCGCCCGACGGTGCCGTCCGATATCGCCCGTATTGGTGCCTTCGTCGGCGGCAAGCGCGTCCTGGTGACGGGAGGCGCCGGATCCATCGGCCGCACGCTGGTCAAGCGGTCGCTGGAGCTGGGGGCAGGGGCGGTGCTGGTCGCTGACAATTCCGAGTTCGGCATCTTCCAGTTGAGCCAGTATGTCGACGAGAAGGACCATGATCGCCTGAAGGTCCGCATTGTCGATGTCGCGGACCGTCGCCAGATGACCCGTGTCGTCACGGAATTCAAACCGGACATCATCTTTCATGCCGCCGCGCTGAAGCACGTCCCGCTGCTCGAGGAGAACTGGGAATCGGCCATCCAGACCAATGTTTTCGGCACGCTTGTCTGCGCTGAGGTTGCCGCCAAATGTGGGGTTCCACAGTTCCTGCTGATATCGAGCGACAAGGCCGTGGATCCGACCTCGGTGCTTGGCATCACCAAGAGAGCCGCCGAGCAGCTTGTCAGCGCCCTGCACGAAAGCCACGCAATCGCGCCGGACGGGCGCCGTTCCGGCACCAAGTTCATAGCCGTGCGGTTCGGCAACGTGTTTGGCTCCAATGGTTCGGTGGCGACCATCTTCCAGGCACAGATCGAGGCCGGCGGTCCGGTCACGATTACCGATCGACGCATGACCCGTTATTTCATGACGGTGGCGGAAGCCGTCGACCTCGTCATCATGGCGGCCGCCGACGCACAGTCTCGTGAAGGCAAGGACGACTATGCCATCTACATGCTGGATATGGGCAAACCCGTGCCGATTCTCGAAGTCGCCGAAACCATGATCCGCATGGCCGGCAAGACGCCCTATGCCGATATCCCGATCCGCTTCACCGGCATCAGGCCGGGTGAAAAGCTGCATGAGACGCTTCAAGGGGCCAATGAAGAGATCGTCACGCTCGACATCGCCAAGATCTTCGGCCTGAGAACCGATGTGGTGGCGTGGCCGACGGTTCAGGCCGGGCTGGCCGCGCTGCAGGCGGCAATGAAGAACCAGGACAAGGCCTCCGCCCTCGGGGTGTTGGCGCAACTCCATCAGCCGGAGCCACCAGCGCCCGAGATGCCGCAGGAAACTGGCTCGAGAACTGTCGGGCAAGCAGGTTAGATACGTTGCAGCTGAAGCGAGCCTTCGATCTCGTCGCGACGGCCCTGCTGTTGTTGGTGACGTCCCCTGTTCTGTTGCTCTGCGTCGTTGCGGTGCGGGCATCGTCGCCCGGTCCGGTGATTTTTTCGCAGACGCGAGTCGGTCGCGATGGTGTGTTGTTTCGCTGCCACAAATTGCGGACGATGGTGCAGGGAACGCCGTCCTTGCCCTCGCACGAGGCGCCGGCGAATGCCGTGACCGCGGTTGGACGGACCTTGCGGAAGTTCAAGCTCGATGAGCTGCCGCAATTCTGGAATGTTCTGCGCGGCGAGATGAGCCTGGTCGGGCCGCGCCCTTGCCTGCCGACACAGACGGAGCTGATCGAGCGTCGCAGGCGGCTGGGGGTTTTGGCGGCACGTCCGGGCATTACCGGCATGGCGCAGATCAGGGGCATCGACATGTCGAACCCTCGGCTGCTGGCTGAAACGGATGCCGCCTATCTCAAGGCGGCGTCGTTCTGGCTCGACCTTCGCATCCTGTTTGGCACGCTCTACCGCAATGGCGGTTGAACATCTCTGAGCCGCGCTATCTCGGCCAGCCGTTCCAGCGTGCCGGTTTCCGGCAGCCAGCCTTCGGATACGAGAAGGGAAGGGGCGCATATCTGTGTCGCGGTCAGGCTGTCCCAGGACGTCCGCTTGCCCAGGAGGATCGCGGCTGCCCGCAGCGGCCCGGCCGGCACGGCCATCAGGCGCGCCGGCCGTCCGAAACCGCTGCGAAAGGCGCCGACAATGTCGGCGATCGAGACCGGCGGCACATCACTGGCAAAATAGATCGGGCGCAACGGTTCCGAATGGCTGAGCAGGTGCCACACCGCGTCTGCCGTCGATTGCGACGACAGCAGCGAGCGGGTTCCCGTCAGCGCGCCTGTCGGCAGCGGCAGGCCCGTATCGGCCAGGCGCATCAGCGTCGCCAGGTTTCCTTTCATGCCGGTTCCGTAGACCGGCGGCAGCCGCAATGCGGTGGCGTCGGAACGGCCACGCGACGCATAGGCGTCCAGAACCCTGATCTCTGCGTCGCGCTTCGAACGCCCATAGGCGCATTGCGGATCGGGGATCGTGTCCTCGTCGATCGTTGCGCTGACGCGCGCGCCGATCACGGCGCGGATCGAGGAGAGCTGGATGAACCGTCCGCTTGCCTGTTCGGCAGCCGCTTGCGCCAGCCTTGTGCTCAATTCCGCATTGGCCGCCTGAAAATCGGCTTCGGTGGCGTCGCCTTCATCATTGTTCAGGCCCGCGCAGTGAACGACATCCGTAACACCCCTGACAAGCGCCAGGAAGGCAGCCGTCGGCGCGTCGAAACCGGGCATTTGCATGGCGTCATGTCCCGGACCTAGCCTCTGCGGGTAGCGGGACGCGAGGCGAAGCTCGGCACCCGCCGCGCGAAGCCGATTGACTACCTGACGGCCGATGAAGCCTGTCGCGCCTGTGACCAGGACTTTCATTGGTCTTGCCCAGACTGCTATCGGGTGGATCGAAGCGCCCGGTCTTCCATTGCTGGAAGAAGGGCGTCTTCCGTCACAGGCGGCAGCACTCGCTCTTTCGTCTCGGGCGCAAGCGCCTGGTCCTGTGGCAGCGGAGCCTGACGGCCCGAGGCGAGATACGTTCCCGACACCAGGAAGACCATCAGCACAGAGTCCAGAATGTCGTGACCAATCAGGATGCCTGTCATCCCGGACGTGAGATAGGTGATCACCACGACGACAATCATTGTAGCGCCAAAGCGCTCGATCGGATCGGCGCTGTTTCGCAAAACCACGGCGGCATTCCTGGCGGCAACGACAAAGATCGCCGCCAGCGTCACGGCACCCAGGAGACCCGCCTGCACCAGGGCGGTGAGAAAGCCGTTATGGAAATGATTGAAGCCTGCATCCATCCCGAACTGATCGCGGAAGCCCTGTTTTATCAAGGTCTGGGTGGCCCCCACTCCGTGTCCGAACAAAGGCATCTCGCGAAACGCCTTCAGGCCGATATCCCACACGGCGAATCGCAATCCGATAGGCGTCGTGTGGTCGCCATTGGTGGCGAGCGCGTCCAGGTCGGAACGCATGAAGTCGACACGCCCGGATATTGTCTGGAAGCCGACAGCCGCGATCACGGCGCCAGCCGCCAGCAACAGCACCAGCAAGCGAATGGCGTTCCTCCCTTTCAGCCTATGCTGGTTGATCAGCAGAACGGCGACACCGGCAATCAGCACTGCCACCCAGACAATGCGGCTGCCGGAGTAGATGATGGCGATCGTCCCGCCAATTGCCGCGCAAATGAGGGCGATCCGATGTCTCGCGATATCCGACAGGGCGCCGGCCACGCAGACCATCACGGCAAGGCAGAGCACCTCCGCAAACACGATTGCATTTCCAGCCCCACCCTCGGCGCGGATACCAAGCCAATGTTGCTGGAAGATCGCCAGAAGCAGCGCGACAAAACAGGCCGCCATGCTGCTCAGCACGATGATACGCACCAGCGTTGTCTTGTGCGTAATGCTCCAGGTCGAATAGGAGATGGGGAAAAACAGGAAGGTCACGAGCGGGATCAGGTGCAGCGCATCCCTGGCGATCGCGTTGTTGACAAGGGACGCCACCAGATTGGCCGCGCAATAGGCATAGATCGCGATCGTCATCGCCATCATCGCCGGGTCGATGTTGAAGCGTCTTTTCCTGAAGGCGATCAGCAGGACGGACCACAGGGCACCACCATTGAACACGAAGCTGACCACCGACCCCAGAACCGGTGGGAAAAAGAAGCAAAGGGTGGAAAAGTAGATATTGATCCGCGAAGGCGTGAGTTGCAGTCTTGCAGACGAAAGCCGGGTCAAGTTTCGGGCTCGCTATTCTCGAGTAGCTCTATGCGGCACATCCAGTTCGACGGAACCGAATGTGCTCGCGTTGAAATTTGCCCATGCCTGATGACGCATCTTGCCCGCTTCCGCAGGTTGTATAGCGGCTGGGCTGTCTTTTCGATAGTGCGGCGGAGCTTGTCGTCGCCTAAAATCGGTTGCCCATGCCCAACGATGGGGAGGGGCTCAAGAAGCGTTTGTTGTGATGGCCTGCCGGGCAATTTTTTCCCAGCATTTTCCTGGTTGCAAGCTTCGCGAACAGAAATTTCCGGGTTCTGCCAAAAGCATGGAAAAATCATTCCCGAACTGACCGGTGCCGGGCTCGTCTTGCATTGTTCTGCCGTGCGCCGATCTGCTAGAACGCCCGCAAGAAACACTTTGTCCAGAAGCGAAGCTTGAAACCGGGCACAAAGCTCGATGATTTGACGCAAGGTCTTCTGTCGCAAGGCACGAGAGAACGCTTACAGTCCATGACAATTGCGCTTACGCACCTGCAGCGGCTTGAAGCCGAGTCCATCCACATTTTCCGCGAGGTTGCGGCCGCCTTCGCCAAGCCGGTCATGCTCTATTCGGTCGGCAAGGATTCATCCGTGCTGATGCATCTGGCGATGAAAGCGTTCTATCCCGCCAAGCCGCCGTTCCCGTTTCTTCATGTCGACACCACCTGGAAATTTCGTGAAATGATCGCTTTTCGCGATCAGATGGCGCAAAAACTCGGCTTCGACCTCTTGGTCCATGTCAATGAAGACGGTGTGCGCGACAACATCAATCCGTTCGACCACGGCTCGAACACCCACACCCATGTCATGAAGACCGTGGCGCTGCGCCAGGCGCTCGACAAATACGGTTTCGATGCCGCCTTTGGCGGCGCCCGCCGCGACGAGGAGAAGTCGCGCGCCAAGGAGCGAATATTCTCGTTCCGCAACGCCCAGCATGTGTGGGATCCGAAGAACCAGCGCCCCGAAATGTGGAAGATATTCAACACCCGCATCGCATCGGGTGAATCGATCCGCGTCTTCCCGCTGTCGAACTGGACCGAGCTCGATATCTGGCAGTACATCCTGCAGGAGAACATCCCTATCGTGCCGCTCTATTTCGCCAAGGAACGGCCGGTGGTGGAACGCGACGGGATGCTGATCCTCAAGGACGACGAGCGCATGAAACTGCGTCCCGGCGAGACGGTGGAGAACCGGCTGGTGCGGTTCCGCACGCTTGGCTGCTATCCGCTCACCGGCGCGATTGAGTCCGATGCCGACACGCTCGAAGCCATCGTCGGCGAGATGCTGACCGCGCGCACTTCCGAGCGGCAGGGCCGCCTCATCGACCGTGACGAGGCAGGCTCCATGGAAAAGAAGAAGCGCGAGGGGTATTTCTGACCATGCGTCACATCATGGCAAAAAGCCTCGCCCCCACCGACAGCGTCCGCGACTACCTGGCCGCGCAGGAGAAGAAGTCGCTGCTGCGCTTCCTGACCTGCGGTTCCGTCGATGACGGCAAGTCGACGCTTATCGGCCGCCTCTTGTCCGATACCAAGCAGATCTTCGAGGATCAGCTCGCCGCGCTCGAACGCGATTCGCGCAAGCACGGCACGACCGGCGATGACATCGATTTCGCGCTGCTGGTCGACGGTCTCGAGGCCGAGCGCGAGCAAGGCATCACCATCGACGTCGCCTACCGCTTCTTCGCCACGCCGAAGCGCAAGTTCATCGTCGCCGACACGCCCGGCCACGAACAGTATACGCGCAACATGGCGACAGGGGCTTCGACAGCCGACCTGGCGATCGTGCTTATCGATGCAAGGCAAGGGGTGCTGCGCCAGACCAGGCGTCATTCGATCATTGCCTCGCTGCTCGGCATCCGTCACATCGTGCTGGCCGTCAACAAGATCGATCTCGTCGATTTCGACCAGGCGGTCTTCGACCGGATCGTCGAGGACTACGGGCAGTTCTCGCGCGATCTCGGCTTCCAGACCATCGTGCCGATCCCGATGTCGGCCCGCTACGGCGACAATGTCAGCGGCCGCTCGCAGAACATGCCGTGGTATTCCGGGCCGACGCTGATCGAGCACCTCGAGACCGTTTCGGTCGAAGAGGCTGCGGTCGAGCAGCCGTTCCGTTTCCCGGTGCAGTACGTCAACCGCCCCAATCTCGACTTCCGCGGCTTTGCCGGCACGATCGCGTCAGGCGCCGTTGCGCAAGGCGACGAGGTCGTCGTCGCCAAATCCGGCAAGTCCTCGCATGTCAAACGTATCGTCGCCCATGGCGGCGATCTCAAACAGGCGGTGGCCGGACAGGCCATCACGCTTGTTCTCGACGACGAGGTCGAGGTCTCCAGAGGCAATATGCTGGTTTCGCCGGCGGCCAGGCCGCAGGTCGCCGATCAGTTCGCCGCCAACATCGTCTGGTTTGACGAGCATGCGCTGCTGCCGGGCCGCTCCTACATCCTGCGCACTGAAACCGACCAGACCAGCGCCACCGTCACCGACCTGAAATACCGCATCAATGTCAATGACTTCGCCCATGAGGCGGCCAAGTCGCTTGAAATGAATGAAGTCGGCATCTGCAACATCTCGACACGGGCGCCGATCGCCTTCGATCCCTTCGCCGAAAATCGCACCACCGGCGCCTTCATCCTGATCGATCGCATCTCGAACGCCACCGTCGGCGCGGGCATGATCGTGCACTCGCTGCGTCGTGCCGAGAACATCCATTGGCAATCGCTCGATGTCGGCAAGCGCGTCCGCGCCGACATGAAGAACCAGCGGCCTGCCGTGTTCTGGTTCACCGGGCTTTCCGGCTCCGGCAAGTCGACCATCGCCAATCTGTTCGAGAAGAAGCTGTTCGCCACCGGCCGCCACACCTATATCCTGGATGGCGACAATGTCCGTCACGGGCTCAACCGCGATCTCGGCTTCACCGATGCCGACCGCGTCGAGAACATCCGCCGCGTCGCTGAAGTGGCCAAGCTGATGGCCGATGCCGGGTTGATCGTCATTGTCTCGTTCATTTCGCCGTTCAGCGCCGAACGGCGCATGGCGCGCGAACTGATGGCCGATGGCGAGTTCATCGAGGTGTTTGTCGACACGCCTTTCGAGGAGTGCGCCAGGCGTGATCCGAAGGGGCTCTACGCGCGCGCGCTGAATGGCGAGATCAAGAACTTCACCGGTGTCGATTCGCCTTACGAAGCGCCGGAAAAACCGGAGATCCATCTCAAGACGCTCGGCAAATCGGCCGAAGAGATGGTAGATGCCCTGGAACACTGGCTGAACGAGCGTGACATTGCCGAAGACCAATATGACAATGGCGGCGGTATCTGACGACAGGTCGATGCTCGACACCTTCGAGCGACTGGCCCTGGCGGCCGGGCGCGAGGTCATGCGCGTGTTCCACGCCGGCTGCGCCGTAGACCGGAAATCAGACGCCTCGCCGGTGACCGAGGCGGACCGCGAGAGCGAGAAGATCATCCTTGCCGGCTTGCGCGCCGCATTTCCCGACATCCCCTGCGTGGCCGAAGAGGAAACGGCGGCAGGGATCATGCCGACCGATCTCGGCGACACTTTCTTCCTCATCGACCCGCTCGACGGCACCAAGGAATTCGTCAATCGCCGCACCGACTTTACCGTCAACATCGCGCTTGTCCGCCATGGCGTGCCGGAAGTCGGCGTCGTCTTCGCACCTTGCACCGGCCGCTTCTTTTCGGGACGGCCGGGCAGCGCGGAAGCGCTGGAAATCAATGGCGACTATCAGATCGTCGGACGCCGGCCGATTTCGGTGAGAAGGGCCGCATCGCCGCTGGCCGTGGTTGCCAGCCGCTCCCACAACACACCCGAAACCGAAGCCTATATTCGCGACCTCGGCGCAGCTGAGATCGTTTCCGTTGGGTCTTCCCTGAAATTCTGCCTTCTGGCCAGCGCCGAGGCGGATGTCTATCCGCGCTTCGGCCGGACCATGGAATGGGACACCGCAGCCGGCGACGCGGTACTGCGCGCGGCGGGCGGCACGACACGCACGCTGGACGGCAAGCCCCTGGCCTACGGCAAACGTGACCAGGCCGATGACGAGGATTTCGCCAACCCGCATTTCATCGCCAGTGGCAGGGCAGGGGCCGGCGGCAGCCCAGCCTGACTTGCTGCTGCCTTTTACTCCGCTGCGGCCTGCGCCGAGTTCGAGCCGATATAGTTGCGGATCGTCTCGATGATCTGGTCCTGGTCGGCTTCGCTGAGATAGGGGTGCATCGGCAGGCACAGGATGCGCTTGGGCAAGTCCTCCGAGACGGCAAGACCGGTCGGCGTGCGCGGGTAGTCGCTGTAGGCGACCTGTGCATGCAGCGGCTTGACGTAGTAGATGACGGACGGAATGCCCTTTTCGCTCAGGTGCGCCTTCAGGCCGTCGCGCTTGGGCGTCTCGATGGCGTACTGCGCCCAGGCCGAGCGGCTGCCGTCGAGGTTGCGGGCCGCCGTGACGATATCGCCAAGCCCTTCGGCATAGCGGTTTGCCACCACCTGGCGCGCCACCATCTCGTCTTCGAGAATGGCAAGCTTTTCGATAAGGATCGCGGCCTGCAGCGTGTCGAGCCGCGAATTGATGCCGACGCGGACATTGTCATATTGCGTCTCGCCCTTGCCGTGGAAGGCGAAGGATCTGAGCTTGTCGGCCATCTCGTCGTCATTGGTGAACATCGCGCCGCCATCGCCGTAGCAGCCAAGCGGCTTGGCAGGATAGAAGCTGGTCGAGCCGACATGGGCGAACGCACCGCACATTTTGCCGTCAAGCGACCCGCCCATGGACTGGGCGGCGTCCTCGATCACCAACAGGCCTTCGCGGCTGGCGATCGCCATGATCGCATCATAGTCGGCGGCGAGGCCGAACAGGTCGACCGGGATGATCGCCTTCGGCCGCAGCCGGCCTTCCTTCTTGATCATGGCGATGGCCGCCTCGAGGCTGGCGATATCGATGTTGTAGGTCACCGGGTCGACATCGACGAAGACGGGTTCCGCCTTGGCCAGTGCCACCACTTCGGCGGTGGCGGCAAAGGTGAAGCTCGGCACGAACACCGCGTCGCCCGGGCCGATGCCGGCGGCAAACAGCGGCAGCAGCAGCGCATCGGTGCCGTTGGCGCAGGCCACCACATGCTTGGTGCCGATATAGGCGGCGAGTTTCTTCTCGAACTCCGCGACCTGCGGACCCAGGATGTAGCGGCCGTCCTCGACGACATGGTCGATCGCGGCCTTCAGCCGGTCGCGGATGCGTTCGCGCTGCGCGCCAAGATCGATGAACTGCATGTCAGCCTCAAAAACGATTTTAACCAGGCGGTCTAGCCAGATAACGGCCCGCTGGTACCAGAGTTGTGCTTGCCGAGAAAGCCGGACAGCCAAGGCAGCCAATTGCCTGGATATCGCAGTCTGTTACCTCCGATTTCCTGCGTATATGAGCAAGATGCCGGAAATCCGGGCTTCGTCGGGCGCGTTTGCGCCCTTATAGTCCCGCCGGGCGGCCCCGCGAAACATAAAGTGATCGGCTGGCTCAACTTAAGGTGAGCACTGCTCAGGCGATTTCATGCCGCCACGGCGGATTTGCGCCGGCGCGTGACACGGTCACCGCCGCTGCCTTGGCGCCAAGCGCCAATGCCTTGCGGATGGCGTCTTGCGTAAGGTCGCCGATGGCCGCCTTCGTCAGCAGGCCTTGTTCATGCAGCGAGGCGAGGATGCCGGCGTTGAACGTGTCGCCAGCACCGACCGTGTCGACTACCTCGACCTTTTGCGGCATCACGGTGACGGTGTGGTCCTTGGTGTAACCGACGGCGCCTTCGCTGCCATGGGTCACGACGATCAGCTTGGGTCCGCGGTCGAGCCAGTTGCGGATGACATCCTCATGCGAGCCGGCTTCGCCGAACCAATGGAGGTCTTCGTCAGACAGTTTCACGATGTCGGCCATCGCCATCATCTCGCGGATGCGCCTGAGGTGCTTGGCCTTGTCCGGGATGAAGTTCGGCCGGATGTTGGGGTCGAGCATCATGACGCGGCTTGCATGCTCGCGCCGCATGAACTCTTCATAGGCCCCGCCTGCTGGCTCCGAGATCAGGCTGATGGCGCCGAACAGCATGGCCTCGATCTCGTTGCCGAGCGACGGCAGGTCATCGATCGTCAGCATGCGCCCCGCGGTGTTCTCGTCGTAGAACGTGTAGGTCGCCTGACCATTGGTCAGCCGCACGAAGGCGAGCGTGGTCGGCCTGGGCGAGGTATGGGCATAGGTGGAGCTGACCTTGCTTGCGCCCAGCGCGTCCCTGAATTGGCCACCGAAAAGATCCGACGACAGGCCCGAAAAGAAGCCGGCCGGCGCGCCCAATCGGCCAAGCGCGATGGCCGTGTTGAACACCGCGCCGCCGACATAGGGGGCAAAGGCCGGCTCACCTTGCGTCGTGATGCGCGGCAGCATGTCGATCAGGGCTTCGCCGCAGCAGAGGATCATGGCGTCTTGGTCTCCGGCGGATAGATCACGCCCTTGCGGATGATGATGTTGGCGTAAAGCCTGGGCTCGCTTGTCGCGACGATGGCATGCGCCGATTTGACCCGTGCATAGAAGTCGGCGCCGGCCAGCGCAACCACCTTGCGGCCCGGCGCGCGCCTGGCGCAGATCGCCTCGATCTCGTGATGGACCGGATCGGCAATCGAGGGATTGCCTTTGACCGAGGCGCGAAACAGGGCTTCCGGAACGGCGTCGTCGACCGGCAGCACGCTCAGGATCGCATCGAGCACAGGGATAAGATGATGGCCGTCGGCCCGGACCAGGCGCCTTGCCTGCTCCTCTGCCGGATAGTTTCCGTCGACAAGGGCGATCTCGTCGCCATGGCCCATGGCGCGCAGTGTCGCCAGCAGGTCCGGACCGAGCAGCGCCGGGATTCCGATCAGCATTCAGGCGCTCCTGGAAATCGTCGTCGAGCCAATCAGGAAGCGTTCGGAAAGCGGCAGGCTGGCGCCGCCGAGCGCCCGGGCGTGGATGCCGACGGTTCCTTCGCGAACGGTGGGAAGTTTCAGGCCTTCGCCATCGATTGTGGCGATGGCGGCGACAATGGCATCGACCAGCCGGCGGCGCACCGCCTGCGGCATCCAGCCGTCGACCACCGCCGCCTCGAAATCGATGACCGAGGATGCGGCGACGATGGCATAGGCGAGAGCCTGCGAAGCGCTGGCGATCCAATCGTCGAGCTCGGCGCCGATCTCGCCCCAGTCCTCGGGTGAGGTCCATAGGTGCGAGGCCTCGACGCCTCGGGCATTGAGCGCTTTTTCCAGCATGGCGATCGACGCCACATCGATCAGCTGGGTCGGCTTGCCGTCCGGTCCGGGCACCGGCATCGAGCCGAGCGCGCCGGCATTGCCGGTCGGGCCGCCGAACAGCCGGCCGTTGAGCACAATGCCGCCGCCGGCGAAGGCGCCGATATAGAAATAGACGAAGTCGCGCGCGCCGCCCGCCTGGCCGAAAACGAGCTCGGCGCCGCAGGCCGAAGTGGCGTCGTTCTGCAGATAAACCGGAAAATCGCATTGCGCCTGGATGTCGGACCTGATGTCGCGGTGGCGCCACTCGTCCATGACATCGCGCGGCGCACCTGCGGTGTCGGCCCAGTTCCACAGTTCGAACGGCATGGCGATGCCGAGGCCGGCGATGCGCTTGTCCTGCGCCGGCGTCAGTTCGTCGCGCATCTTCTTCATGCCCGATGTGACGAATTCAACCGTCTCGCGCGGTGCCGGATAGCGATAGGAGTGCTGCAGCATCGAGCGCACGTGCCCAAGAAAATCGATCAGCACCAGTTCCGCGCTGCGGCGGCCGATCTTGAGTCCGATGAAGAAGGCGCCTTCCGGATTGAGCGCCATAGGGATGGAGGGCTGGCCGATCTTGCCGCGCAGCGGCGCCTGGCGCACGAGCAGGCCTTCTTCCTCCAGTTCGCGCATGATGACCGAAACCGTCTGCGCCGAAAGTCCGGTCATGCGGGCGATGTCGGATTTCGCCAGGCTGCCATGCTGACGCACCAGCGAGAGCACCAGCCGCTCGTTGTGATCGCGCATGCCGCTCTGGTTGGTGCCGCGGTGAATCAGGCTGTCATTCGCTTCGGGCGAACCGTGCCTCGCAGTGGCGGTCTCCACCCTAGTTCCTCCCGTCGTTTCCCCTCAATGCTTTTGGGCCAGAATGAGTGAACGACGCAAGGCTGTCAATAATAAATAAGAGTGATTTAATTATTGACAGCGCCTTCGGTCTGGTGTCTGTTGAGGGGGCGTCCACGCTGGGAGAAATTTCGTAGGATGCACCGTAGATGCCGGTGGCCGGCATCCGGAATGGTTCCACTGGGAGGAAGATCGTGACCAATACAAAATTGTTGAAATCGACCGTGTTTGCAGCGGCCGCCCTGGGCGTGATGGCGTTTGCATCATCGGCTTCCGCGGCCGGCGTCGGCGCTTGCCTGATCACCAAGACCGACACCAACCCCTTCTTCGTCAAGATGAAGGAAGGCGCGACCGCCAAGGCCAAGGAACTCGGCGTCGACCTCAAGACCTATGCCGGCAAGATCGACGGCGACAGCGAGAGCCAGGTGGCCGCGATCGAAAGCTGCATCGCCGACGGCGCCAAGGGTATCCTGATCACCGCATCCGACACCAAGGGCATCGTGCCGACCGTCAAGAAGGCGCGTGACGCCGGCCTGCTGGTGATCGCGCTCGACACGCCGCTAGACCCGATCGACGCGGCCGATGCGACCTTCGCCACCGACAATCTCGAGGCCGGCAAGCTGATCGGCGCCTGGGCCGCCGCCACTCTCGGCGACAAGGCCAAGGACGCCAAGATCGGCTTCCTCGACCTGACGCCGTCGCAGCCGACCGTCGACGTGCTGCGCGACCAGGGCTTCATGATGGGCTACGGCATCGACGTGAAGGACCCCAACAAGATCGGCGACGAAACCGATCCGCGCATCGTCGGCCACGACGTCACCAATGGCAATGAAGAGGGTGGCCGCAAGGCGATGGAGAACCTTCTGCAGAAGGACAACACCATCAACGTCATCCACACCATCAACGAGCCGGCTGCCGTCGGCGCCTACCAGGCGCTCAAGGCCGTCGGCCTTGAAAAGCAGGTGCTGATCGTCTCCGTCGACGGCGGCTGCCCCGGCGTGAAGTCGGTGACCGAAGGTGTGATCGGCGCAACGTCGCAGCAGTACCCGCTGCAGATGGCAGCGCTCGGCATCGAGGCGATTGCCGCCTTCGCCAAGGACGGAACCAAGCCGAAGCCGACCGAAGGCAAGAACTTCTTCGACACCGGCGTCAACCTGGTGACCGACAAGCCGGCCAACGGCGTGAAGTCCATCGACACCAAGGAAGGCCTCGCCAAGTGCTGGGGCTGATGCTGGTCTGACCGGCAATTATCGAACTCGAGCGGTCGGGGGCTTGATCCCCGGCCGCTTCGGGTGGACGATGGGTCGCGTGACCGCGAACAATCCCGGCAACAGACCGGAAAGGCGTGGACGGGCGTCGGCGCTAGGCTGACACCTCACGGGGAGGAAACATGGCTCAAGCTCAGGAATTCGAGAAGGTTCTCTCGGGCAGCGACACCAGCGTTGCCGCGTTCGACGAACACAAATCGGCAGTCAGGCGCGTCCAGCACTTCCTGCATTCGACGCCGGCGGCGGTGCCGCTGATCGTGCTGGTCCTGTCGATCATCATCTTCGGCATCACCATTGGCGGGCGGTTCTTCTCGTCCTACACGCTGACGCTGATCCTGCAGCAGATCGCCATCGTCGGCATTCTGGGTGCTGCGCAGACACTTGTCATCCTGACCGCCGGCATCGACTTGTCGATCGGCGTCATCATGGTCATTTCAGCCGTGATCATGGGCAATTGCGCCGTCAGTTACGGCTTGCCGAGCGTGGTTGCCGTGGCGCTCGGGCTAGCCGCCGGTGCTGCCTGCGGGCTGCTCAACGGGCTGCTGGTCGCCTACATGAAGCTGCCGCCTTTCATCGTGACGCTGGGCACCTGGAACATCGTCATGGCCACGAACTTCATCTATTCGGCCAATGAAACAATCCGCGACACCGACGTCGACACCCAGGCGCCGCTGCTGCATCTGTTCGCCCTGAGCTTCAAGGTCGGCACCGCGGTGCTGACGCTCGGCGTCATCGCCATGGTCGCGCTGGTGCTGCTGCTTTGGTACGTGCTCAACCACACCGCCTGGGGCCGCCATGTCTACGCCGTCGGCGACGACCAGGAGGCGGCCAAACTGTCGGGCATCCAGACCAAGAAGGTGCTGGTGACGGTCTACACGCTTGCCGGGCTGATCGCCGCTTTCGCCGCCTGGGTCTCCATCGGCCGCAACGGGTCGATCTCGCCGTCGGCGGCCGTCACCGACTACAATCTGCAAGCCATCACCGCGACGGTGATCGGCGGTATTTCCCTCTTCGGCGGGCGCGGCTCGATCCTGGGCACGCTGTTCGGCGCGATGATCGTCGGCGTCGTCTCCATGGGCCTCAACATGCTGGGCGCCGACCCGCAATGGAAAGTTCTGCTCACCGGCGTGCTGATCATCGGCGCCGTGGCGGTCGACCAATGGATCAGAAAGGTTTCGGCATGACCCAGGAGCCCATTCTCACCGCGCGTGGCCTGGTCAAGCGCTACGGCCGCGTCACCGCGCTCGACAATGCCGACTTCGACCTCTATCCCGGCGAAATCCTCGCCGTCATCGGTGACAATGGCGCCGGCAAGTCGTCGCTCATCAAGGCGATTTCAGGCGCTGTCGTGCCCGACGAGGGCGAAATCCGGCTTGAAGGCAAGACCGTTGCCTTCAAGTCGCCGATGGAAGCCCGCGAAGCCGGTATCGAAACCGTCTACCAGAACCTCGCGCTTTCGCCGGCCCTGTCGATCGCCGACAACATGTTCCTCGGCCGCGAGATCCGCAAACCCGGTTTCCTCGGCCAGTGGCTGCGCATGCTTGACCGCCCGGCCATGGAAAAGCGCGCCCGCGACAAGCTCACCGAACTCGGCCTGATGACCATCCAGAACATCGGCCAGGCGGTGGAGACGCTCTCGGGCGGCCAGCGCCAGGGCGTGGCGGTGGCGCGCGCCGCGGCCTTCGGCAGCCGCGTGGTGATCATGGACGAGCCGACGGCGGCCCTTGGCGTCAAGGAGAGCCGCCGTGTGCTCGAACTGATCCTCGACGTGAAAAAACGCGGCCTGCCGATCGTGCTGATCTCGCACAACATGCCGCATGTCTTCGAGGTGGCCGACCGTGTTCACATCCATCGCCTCGGCCGTCGCCTCGCAGTCATCGATCCCAAGCAATATACGATGTCCGATGCCGTCGCCTTCATGACCGGCGCCAAGGCGCCTCCTGAGGCGGCGCTCGCCGCCTGATTGTCAAATTGCCGCAGGGTAAGCCGGAGCACGTTCATCTAAATCGATTGAATATATGCTGCAATGCAGTAACATAGGCTGGGATGAATGGTGAAAGCCGGTATGATCGTTGCAACCGCACGAGAGGCAGCATGACGCGCGCAATGACATCCGAAACCCTTCCGCCCCTGCTCGAAAATCCTGATCCGAAGACGCTCGCAAGGGAAGTCTTGGTGGCCCTCAAATACCGGGTCGGCAAGGACACCACCGTTGCGACCCAGTACGACTGGCTGACCGCCTCGATCAAGGTCGTGCGCGACCGCATCGTCGATCGCTGGATGCAGGCAACCAAAGAGGCCTACGACCAGCAGGAAAAGCGCGTCTACTATCTGTCGTTGGAGTTCCTCATCGGCCGCCTGATGCGCGACGCCTTCTCCAATCTTGGCCTGATGGACAATATGCGCGAGGCGCTGTCGTCGCTCGGCGTCGACCTCGATCTGATCGCCGCGCTCGAACCCGATGCCGCGCTCGGCAATGGCGGCCTCGGCCGGCTCGCAGCCTGCTTCATGGAAAGCATGGCGACCGTCGACATTCCGGCACACGGCTATGGCATCCGCTACGCCAACGGCATGTTCCGCCAGGAGATCCATGACGGCTGGCAGGTCGAACTGCCCGAAACCTGGCTCGATCACGGCAACCCCTGGGAGTTCGAACGGCGCGAGCGCTCCTTCGAAGTCGGCTTCGGCGGCTCGGTGGAGTCCATCACGTCAAAGGACGGTCGGCTCGAGCGCCACGTCTGGAAGCCGACCGAACATGTCCTGGCTGTCGCCTACGACACGCCTGTCGTTGGCTGGCGGGGCAACCGCGTCAACACGCTGCGGCTGTGGTCTGGCATGCCGGTCGATCCGATCCTGCTCGACAAGTTCAATGCCGGTGACCACATCGGCGCGCTCGCCGAAAGCAACAAGGCGGACGCGTTGTCGCGCGTGCTTTACCCCGCCGATTCCCACATGGCCGGGCAGGAGCTCAGGCTGCGGCAGGAGTACTTCTTCTCGACCGCATCGCTGCAGGACATCGTGCAGCGTCACCTCAGCCAGTATGGCGACCTGAAGTCGCTGCCCGACAAGGCGGCAATCCACCTCAACGACACCCACCCGGCGATCGCCGTGCCGGAGCTGATGCGGCTGTTGATGGATGTCCACGGCATGGACTTCGACCTCGCCTGGAGCATCACCAAGCGCACCTTCGGCTACACCAACCACACGCTTCTTCCCGAGGCGCTGGAAAGCTGGCCGGTGCCGCTGTTCGAGCGGCTTCTGCCGCGTCATATGCAGATCGTCTACGCCATCAACGCGCAGGTGCTGCTGGAGGCGCGCGCCACCGACCAGTTCTCGGGCGAGCAGATCAGCCGCATTTCGTTGATCCAGGAAAATGGCGACCGCCGCGTGCGCATGGGCAATCTGGCCTTTGTCGGCTCGCACTCGATCAATGGTGTGTCGGCGCTGCACACCGAGCTGATGAAGGAAACGGTGTTCGCCGACCTGCACAAGCTCTATCCCGATCGCATCAACAACAAGACTAACGGCATCACGCCGCGACGCTGGCTGATCCAGTGCAATCCCGGGCTGACCTCGCTCGCCCGCGAGGCGATCGGCGATCGTTTTCTCGATGACATCGACGCCATCAAAGGGCTCGACAACTTTGCCGACGACAGTGCGTTCCGGGAGAAGTTCGCCGGGGTCAAGCGCCAGAACAAGGCGCGGCTGGCCAATCTCGTCGCCGACCGGCTCGGCATCAAGGTCGACCCGTCGGCGCTGTTCGACATCCAGGTCAAGCGCATCCACGAATACAAGCGCCAGCTCCTCAACATCCTTGAGGCGATCGCACTCTACGATCAGATCCGCTCGCACCCCGAACGTGACTGGATGCCGCGCGTGAAATTCTTCGGCGGCAAGGCGGCGCCCAGCTACCACAACGCCAAGCTGATCATCAAACTCGCCAATGACGTCGCCAAGGTCATCAACCGCGATCCGGCGGTGCGCGGCCTGCTGAAGGTGGTGTTCGTGCCGAACTACAATGTCAGCCTGGCCGAGGTGCTGATGCCCGCCGCCGACCTGTCCGAGCAGATCTCAACCGCCGGCATGGAAGCGTCGGGCACGGGCAACATGAAGTTCGCGCTCAACGGCGCGCTGACCATAGGCACGCTCGACGGCGCCAATGTCGAGATCAAGGAATGCGTCGGCGACGACAACATCTTCATCTTCGGCCTGACCACGGCCGAGGTCGCCGAGCGGCGCAACAATGGCTACAACCCCCGCGCCGTGATCGAGGGCTCTTCCGAACTGGCGCAGGCGGTCGCGGCGGTTTCCTCGGGTGTCTTCTCGCCCGACGATCCCAATCGCTACCGCGACCTGATCAACGGCCTCTATGACAGCGACTGGTTCATGGTCGCCGCCGATTTCGACACCTACGCCGCCGCCCAGCGCGATGTAGACGCTGTCTGGCGCAACAGCCCGGACTGGTATGCCAGGGCAATCCGCAATGTCGCGCGCGTCGGCTGGTTCTCGTCCGACCGCACCATCCGTCAATACGCGAAAGAAATCTGGAACGTGCCTGCCTGATGTGATTGCATGAGGCCACGAACAATGTGGTCCCGGTGACGTGGGTTGAATGCCAACCCGCATAGCCAGAAATAGACACCTGGTGCCCTGGGAGGGACACTGCCTGATGAGGAAGCCGCGCGCGACCGCTGCGACAAGCGGGCCGGACGGACTGGCGCCAGCCAGCGATGTTGCGGCAATTGTCGCCGGTACGCACGGAGATCCGTTCGCGATCCTTGGTGTCCATGAGGTCGGCAAAGGCCTGTTTGCCCGCTGCTTCGTTCCGCATGCCGAGACTGTCACCGCCTATACGCTGACGGGCCTCGAGGCCGGCGCGTTGTCGAGGCGGGACGACGCGGGCTTCTTCGAAGGCAAATTGTCGATCAAGAAGCGCCAGCCGCTGCGCTATCACGCCAGGAACGCCGGCGGCGACTGGTGGCTGACCGATCCCTATTCGTTCGGTCCGGTGCTCGGGCCGATGGACGACTACTATATCGCCGAGGGGTCGCACCTCAGGCTGTTCGACAAGATTGGCGCGCATGTCATCGATCATGAGGGCGCCACCGGCGTGCATTTCGCCGTCTGGGCTCCCAATGCGCGGCGCGTCTCGGTGGTCGGTGATTTCAACGACTGGGATGGCCGCCGCCACACGATGCGCGATCGCCGCGACACCGGCATCTGGGAGCTGTTCGTGCCCGACATCGGTGCCGGGCGGCCCTACAAATACGAGATCATCGGGCCCGATGGCGTCAGGCTGCCGCTGAAGGCCGATCCGTTTGCGTTCAAATCCGAACTCCGCCCGGCCACGGCTTCGGTCGTTGCCGTGCCGCCGGCGCATGAATGGGGCGACGAAGCGCACCGCAATTTCTGGCGCAATGCCGATCACCGCCGCGAAGCGATCTCCATCTACGAAGTCCACGCCGGGTCCTGGCAGCTTCGCGACGACGGTACCTTCCTGTCATGGGACGAAATGGCCGACCGGCTGATCCCTTACGTCGTCGAGACCGGCTTCACCCACATCGAGTTCATGCCGATCTCCGAGCATCCCTATGACCCGTCCTGGGGCTATCAGACGACCGGCCTTTATGCGCCCTCGGCCCGCTTCGGCGATCCCGACGGGTTTGCCCGTTTCGTCGATGGCGCGCACCGCGCCGGCGTCGGCGTCATCCTCGATTGGGTGCCGGCGCATTTCCCGGTCGACGCGCATGGCCTGGCCCATTTCGACGGCACCGCGCTCTACGAACATGCCGATCCGCGCAAGGGTTTTCATCCCGACTGGAACACCGCGATCTACAATTTCGGCCGCCGCGAGGTGGTGTCGTTCCTGGTCAACAACGCGCTGTTCTGGGCCGAAAAATACCATGTCGACGGTTTGCGCGTCGATGCGGTCGCCTCGATGCTCTACCTCGACTATTCGCGCAAGGCCGGCGAGTGGATTCCCAATGAGAAGGGCGGCCGCGAGAACCTCGAGGCGGTCTCTTTCCTGCAGAAAATGAACAAGGAAGTCTACGGTCACCATCCGGGCGTCATGACCATCGCCGAGGAATCGACCTCATGGCCGAAGGTCTCGGCGCCGGTGCATGAAGGCGGGCTCGGCTTCGGCTTCAAGTGGAACATGGGCTTCATGCACGACACGCTGGAGTATTTTGCCAAGGAGCCGATTTTCCGCAAGCACCATCACAACGACCTGACCTTTGGGCTGACCTACGCCTTCTCAGAGAATTTCGTGCTGCCGCTCTCGCATGACGAGGTCGTGCACGGCAAAGGCACGCTGCTAGGCAAGATGGCCGGCGACGACTGGCAAAAGTTCGCGACCTTGCGGGCCTATTACGGCTTCATGTGGGGCTATCCCGGCAAGAAGCTCCTGTTCATGGGGCAGGAATTCGCGCAGCGCCGCGAATGGAGCGAGGCGCGCGCGCTCGACTGGAACCTGCTCGATTTCCGACCGCATCGCGGTGTCTGGCAGACGGTGCGCGATCTCAACTATCTCTATCGTTCGCGCCCGGCGCTGCATGGCCGCGACTGCGAGCCGGAAGGGTTTTCCTGGCTGATCGTCGATGACAGCCAGAATTCGGTTTTCGCCTGGGTGCGCAACGCGCCGGGCGGCAGCCCGGTGGCTGTCATCTCCAATTTCACGCCGGTGCCGCGCGACAATTATCGCGTGCCGCTGCCGAAGGCCGGCAAGTGGCGCGAGATCATCAACACCGACGCATCCGAATATGGCGGTTCCGGCATGGGCAATGGCGGCATGGTCGAGGCAAGGGCGGAAGGCAAGAGCATCTCGGCAACGATGCTTTTGCCGCCGCTGTCGACGATCATGCTCGAACTCGTCGCCGAGGCCGACGAACAGGGCGAGACTTGAGTAACTTGGGAGGGTAGAAATGGCAGACTTGAAACGGACCCAGCCGCTGGCGCGCGATGCCATGGCCTATGTACTGGCCGGCGGCCGTGGCAGCCGCCTCAAGGAACTGACCGACCGCCGCGCCAAGCCGGCGGTCTATTTTGGCGGCAAGACGCGCATCATCGACTTCGCGCTCTCCAACGCGCTCAACTCCGGCATTCGCCGCCTCGGCGTCGCCACGCAATACAAGGCGCATTCGCTGATCCGCCACCTGCAGCGCGGCTGGAACTTCCTGCGGCCGGAACGAAACGAGAGCTTCGACATCCTGCCGGCCAGCCAGCGCGTCTCGGAAACGCAATGGTATGAAGGCACGGCCGACGCCGTCTACCAGAACATCGACATCATCGAGGCCTATGGCCCCGAATACATGGTCATCCTCGCCGGCGACCACATCTACAAGATGGACTACGAGATGATGCTGCGTCAGCATGTCGACGCCAATGCCGACGTCACCGTCGGCTGCCTCGAAGTGCCGCGCATGGAAGCCACCGGCTTCGGCGTCATGCATGTCGATGCCAAGGACAACATCATCGCCTTCGTCGAAAAGCCCGCCGATCCGCCCGGCATTCCGGGCAACCCGGACTTCGCCCTGGCCTCGATGGGCATCTACGTCTTCAAGACCAAGTTCCTGATGGAGCAGCTGCGCCGCGACGCCGCCGAGCCGGGCTCGAGCCGCGACTTCGGCAAGGATATCATTCCCTATATCGTCCAGCATGGTAAGGCGATCGCGCACCGTTTCACCAAGTCCTGCGTGCGCTCGACCGCCGAGAACGAAGCCTATTGGCGCGATGTCGGAACGGTCGATGCCTATTGGGAAGCCAATATCGACCTGACCGACATCACGCCGGAGCTCGACCTCTACGACCGCGACTGGCCGATCTGGACCTATGCCGAGTTGAAGCCGCCGGCAAAATTCGTCCATGACGAGGATGGCCGGCGCGGCTCGGCCGTCTCCTCCCTGGTCTCGGGCGATTGCATCGTCTCCGGCGCTTCGCTGAAGAAGAGCCTGATCTTCACCGGCGCGCGCATCAATTCCTATTCGACGCTGGAAGAGGTTGTCATGCTGCCCGACGTTCATGTCGGCCGGAACGCAAAGTTGAAGCGCGTCGTCATCGACCACGGTGTAAGGATACCGGAGGGGCTGGTCGTCGGCGAGGATCCCGCTCTCGACGCCAAGCGCTTCCGCGTTTCGGAGAAAGGCATCTGCCTGATCACGCAGGACATGATCAACAAACTCGGGCTCTAGAGCAGTTCCAGGAAAAGTGCGAAACGGTTTTCCGTCCGGGAGTTGCCTGGAAACGAAGAATTGGACAGGATCGGGATAGACGCATGCAGGTTCTGTCGGTCACGCCCGAGATATTCCCGCTGATCAAGACCGGCGGGCTTGCCGACGTGACCGGTGCGCTGCCCGTCGCGCTCGCGGCCAAGGGCGTGACCATGCGCACGCTCATTCCAGGCTTTCCCGTGGTGATGGACGCCTTCAAGAAAAAGAAGGCTGTCTACCAATATCCGCTGCTGCAGGGCGGCAAGGCTTCGATCCATGCCGTGCAGATCGCCGGGCTTGACCTGTTCGTGCTCGACGCGCCGCATCTGTTCGACCGTCCCGGCGGTCCCTACGGCAATGCTTCGGGCGCGGACTGGCCGGACAATTGGCGGCGCTTCGCGGCGCTGAGCCAGGCCGGCGCCGATATCGCAGGCGGTGCCATCTCGGGCTACCTGCCCGACATCGTCCATGCCCATGACTGGCAGTCGGCGATGACGCTGGCCTATATGCGCTACGGCAAGGCGGTCGGCACGCCGTCGATGATGACCGTCCACAATCTCGCCTTCCAGGGCCAGTTTGGCGCCGGCATCTTCGGCGAGCTCGGCCTGCCGGCGGTGGCGATGGCGCTCGACGGCGTCGAATATTACGGCGGCGTCGGCTTCCTCAAGGCCGGTCTGCAGGCCGCCTGGGCGATCACCACGGTGAGCCCCTCCTATGCGCAGGAGATCCGCTCGCCGGAATTCGGCATGGGCCTCGACGGCCTGATCAACATGCGCTCCAGCGACCTCTACGGCATCGTCAACGGCATCGACACCGCCATCTGGGATCCGGAGACGGACAAGCATCTGGTGTCGAACTATACGGCCGCCACGCTCAAGGCGCGGGCGCCGAACAGGGCAGCCGTTGAGGAGCGTTTCGGCCTCGACCGCGATGACGCCCCGATCGTCTGCGTCATCAGCCGGCTGACCTGGCAGAAGGGCATGGACATTTTGGCGACGGTCATCGACGGCATCGTCGCGACCGGCGCGCGGCTGGCCATACTGGGCTCGGGCGATGCCGGCCTCGAAGGCGCACTGCTTGCCGCGGCCGCACGCCACCGTGGCCGCATCGGCGTGGTCATCGGCTATGATGAGGGGCTGTCGCACACCATGCAGGGCGGCTGCGACGCCATCATCATCCCGTCACGCTTCGAACCCTGCGGACTGACGCAGCTTTACGGCCTGCGCTATGGCTGCGTGCCGGTGGTCGCCCGCACCGGCGGCCTCGCCGACACCATCGTCGACGCCAACGAAGCGGCGATGGCGGCCGGCGTCGCGACAGGGTTCCAGTTCGCTCCCAACAATGGCGGCGCGATGCTGCACGCCATACGCCGCCTGGCCGATGCCTACGCCGATCCCGCTTCCTTCGAGACCATCCAGCGCCAGGGCATGAAGGCCGATGTGTCATGGGACAAGAGCGCGGAAAAATATCTTGAACTCTATCGCCTGCTGCTTTCGAAAAGGGTTGCCTGAAGCATGATACGGACCGTCCCCACCAAGCCCTATTCAGACCAGAAGCCCGGCACGTCTGGCCTGCGCAAGAAGGTGCCCGTGTTCCAGCAGGAGCACTATGCCGAGAACTTCATCCAGTCGATCTTCGACGCGCTCGACGGCTTCCAGGGCAAGACGCTGGTGATCGGCGGCGACGGCCGCTTCTACAACCGCGAGGTCATCCAGAAGGCCATCGCCATGGCCGCCGCCAACGGCTTCGGCAAGGTCATGGTCGGGCAGGGCGGCATATTGTCGACGCCGGCCGCCTCGCATGTCATCCGCAAATACAAGACCTTCGGCGGCATCATCCTGTCGGCCAGCCACAATCCCGGCGGCCCGCATGAGGATTTCGGCATCAAGTACAATGCCGGCAATGGCGGCCCGGCGCCGGAAAAGCTCACCGACGCCATCTTCGCCAAGACCAAGGCGATTTCGAGCTTCAAGACATCGGACATCGATCCGATCGACATCGATACGATCGGTACGGTGAAGGCCGCCGGCATGACGGTCGAGATCATCGATCCGGTCGCCGACTATGCCGAGCTGATGGAAAGCCTGTTCGATTTCGACGCGCTGCGCAAACTGTTCAAATCGGGGTTCCGCATGCGCTTCGACGCCATGCATGCGGTGACCGGTCCCTATGCCAAGGAGATCCTCGAGAACCGACTTGGCGCACCCAGCGGCACCTGCCGTAACTTCAAGCCGCTGCCGGATTTCGGCGGCCATCATCCCGATCCGAACCTGGTGCACGCCAAACATCTCTATGACGAGATGATGGGGCCGGACGCGCCGGATTTTGGCGCCGCTTCCGACGGCGACGGCGACCGCAATCTGATCATCGGCAAGGGCATTTTCGTCACCCCGTCGGATTCGGTGGCGATGCTTGCCGCCAATGCCCGCCTGGCGCCCGGCTACAAGGCCGGGCTGAAGGGCATCGCCCGTTCGATGCCGACCAGTGGTGCGGCCGACCGCGTCGCCGAAAAACTCGGCATCGGCATCTACGAGACGCCGACCGGCTGGAAGTTCTTCGGCAATCTGCTCGATGCCGGCATGGCGACGATCTGCGGCGAGGAGAGCGCCGGGACCGGTTCCAACCATGTGCGCGAAAAGGACGGCCTGTGGGCGGTGCTGTTGTGGCTCAACATCCTCGCCGCGCGCGGGGAAAGCTGCAAGCAGGTGGTCACCGAGCACTGGGCGGCCTATGGGCGCAACTACTATTCGCGTCATGACTATGAGGAGGTCGAGAGCGACCGCGCCAATGCGCTGGTCGACGAACTCAGGGCCAAGCTCGGTTCGCTGCCCGGCACCAGCGTGCGCGGCCTGAAGATCGTCAAGGCCGACGATTTCGCCTATCACGACCCGGTCGATGGTTCGACCAGCGAGCACCAGGGCATCAGGATCCTGTTCGAAGGCGGTTCGCGCGTCGTCTTCCGGCTTTCCGGCACCGGCACGTCGGGTGCCACGCTGCGCGTCTATATCGAGCGCTACGAGCCGGACAAGGCCAGGCACGATCTCGACACCCAGGCAGCCCTTGCCGACCTCATCGCCGCCGCCGACGACATTGCCGGCATCAAGAGCCACACCGGCCGCAACAAGCCGAGCGTGATTACTTGAGGGTGGTGCTGATTTTACCCTCCCCCTTGTGGGGAGGGTCGATCCGCGCAGCGGATCGGGGTGGGGGTGCTCGTAAAGCGCTTTCCCTGCGCCGCCCCCCACCCCGCTCACTTCGTTCGCGACCCTCCCCACAAGGGGGAGGGTGGGGTACGCACCCATGATCCAACTCGGCGCCACCGTCACCCCAGAAGGCATCCGCTTCGCCGCCTGGTCCTCGTCGGCCCGTCGCCTCCGGGTGTCGATCTTCGACGGGCAGGGAAACCACGAACTCGACCGGCTGGAACTGCGACCGGAAGGCGAGGGTGTGCATGCGCTCTTGGTCCCCGGCCTCGCCGCCGGCACGCGGTATGGCTTTCGCGCTGATGGCGACTATGCGCCCGATCGCGGGTTGTGGTTCGACCCCGACAAGCTGCTCACCGATCCCTATGCCGTCGAAATCGACCGGCCCTATGCCTACCACTGGCGACTCGCCGCGCGGCGCAACGAGGGCGCCGACACCGCGCCGCTGATGCCGAAGGCCGTGGCGAAGGCCTTGCCCGAGGCTGTGCCTATCCTCCCGCCGCTGTTCCGTCCGGGCGGCCTGGTCTACGAGGTGCCGGTGCGCGCCTTCACCAAGCTGCATCCGGACATTCCCGAACGGCAGCGTGGTACCATCGCGGCGCTCGCCCACCCCGCAATCATCGATCACCTGCAAGGGCTCGGCGTATCAGCCGTCGAACTGATGCCGGTGACGGCCTCGATCGACGAGCGGCACCTGCCGCCGCTGGGCCTGAGCAATGCCTGGGGCTACAACCCCGTCACCTTCATGGCGCTCGACCCGCGTCTGGCGCCCGGCGGCCTCGAGGAATTGCGTGACACCGTGACGGCGCTGCGCAAGGCCGGCATCGGCACCATCCTCGACCTCGTCTTCAATCACACCGGCGAAAGCGATCGGCTGGGGCCGACGCTGTCGCTGCGCGGGCTCGACAACCAGGCCTACTACCGGCACCAGCCGGACGGCAGGCTGGTCAATGACACCGGCACCGGCAACACCGTCGCCTGCGACCATCCGGCGGTGCGCGACATCGTGCTCGACACGCTCCGCCACTTTGTCCGTCATGCTGGCGTCGACGGCTTCCGCTTCGATCTGGCGCCGGTGCTGGGCCGCGTCGGCGGTGTGTTCGATCCTGCGGCACCCTTGCTCAAGGCAATCGCGGGGGATTCGGTGCTTGCCGATCGCGTGTTGATCGCCGAGCCCTGGGATATCGGCCCTGACGGCTATCAGCTCGGCAACTTCCCGCCGCGCTTCCTCGAATGGAACGACCGCTATCGCGACGATGCCAGGCGCTTCTGGCGTGGCGATGCCGGCGCGATTGGAGCGCTGGCGACCCGGCTTGCCGGCTCATCCGATATTTTTGGCAAGGCCGGCCAGCCGGCCAGCCGCACGGTCAACTTCATCGCCGCCCATGACGGCATGACGCTGGCCGATATCGTCGCCTATGAGCGCAAGCACAACGCAGCCAATGGCGAGCAGAACCGCGACGGCCATAACGACAATCTGTCCTGGAACAATGGCGCCGAGGGCGAGACTGACAGCGCGGCGATCGCCAAGGCGCGCTTCGACGATCAATGCGCGCTGCTTGCCACGCTGTTTGCCTCGCGCGGCACAATCATGCTGACCGCCGGCGATGAATTCGGCCGCACCCAGAAGGGCAACAACAACGCCTACGCGCAGGACAATGCCATCACCTGGCTCGACTGGGCTGGCCGCGACCAGGCGCTGGAGCGCTACGCATCGGCGCTCGGCAGGCTTCGCCGCACCATTCCGGCCTTGGCCGACACGCATTTCCTCACGGGAGAACCGGCCGATGGCATCCCCGACGTCGCCTGGTTGACCGAGACCGGCATGCCGCTTGCCGAGGCGGATTGGAACGACCCAGCGCGGCATCGCCTCGTCATGCTGCTCGGCGATGCCGGCGGCCGGCTTGCCGTCATCGTCAACGGCGATCGTCGCCAATGCGTCTTCACCTTGCCCGATCGGGAAGGCCTTCGGTGGCAGCCGGCGATCGAAACGCAGGCGATCGACCTTGCGCGGCCGCTGCCGGGCCGCAGCGTCCATTTGATGACAGAGCATCGGATCGAAAAGTCGCAACCGGTTTTCGGGCAATCCGATGCGAAAAAAATGAGTTCGCGCCAGGCCGTAACAGGCCGCCGCGCCGGGAAGGGTTCGTGATGGCCGACAACAATGCGGGGCAGGGGGCCGAATGGTGGCGCGGCTGCGTCATCTACCAGGTCTATCCGCGCTCCTTCCAGGACACGACCGGCAACGGCAGCGGCGATCTAAAGGGGATCACGACCCGGCTTGCTCACATCGCCTCGCTCGGCGTCGACGCCGTCTGGCTGTCGCCCTTCTTCAAGTCGCCGATGGCCGACATGGGCTACGACGTGTCGGATTATCGCGCCGTCGATCCGATGTTCGGCACTCTGGAGGACTTTGATGCCTTGGTCGCCGAGGCGCATCGGTTGGGCCTGAAGGTCATCATCGACCAGGTCCTGTCGCACTCATCTGACAAGCACGAATGGTTCGTCGAGAGCCGGACCAGCCGCGACAACCCTAAGGCCGACTGGTACGTTTGGGCCGATACGAAACCCGACGGCAACGCGCCCAACAACTGGCTGTCCGTCTTCGGTGGGCCGGCCTGGGAGTGGGATTCGACCCGCCGGCAATATTACATGCACAATTTCCTCGCCTCGCAGCCCGACCTGAATTTTCACAATCCGGAGGTCCAGGACGCCCTGCTGGACACAGTGCGCTTCTGGCTGGAGCGTGGCGTCGACGGTTTCCGGCTCGATACGGTCAACTACTATGTCCACGACCGCTGGCTGCGCAGCAATCCGCCTCTGGCGTCGAGCGTCGCCGGCACCAATGGCGAGACCAACACCTACCTCTACCAGGAGCATCTGTTCGACAAGACGCAGCCGGAAAACCTGAATTTTCTCCAGCGTTTCCGGGCATTGCTGGATGAGTATGAGGGTCGCGCGGCCGTCGGCGAAATCGGCGATGAGGGCCGCTCGCTGCGGACGCTGGCCGCCTACACCGCCGGCGGTGACAAGCTGCAGATGTGCTACACTTTCGATCTGCTCGGTCCGCAGTTTTCGGCGGCGCATGTGCGCGGCTGCGTCGAGGCCTTCGAAAATGCAGTTGCCGATGGCTGGGTCTGCTGGGCGTTTTCCAATCACGACGTGGTGCGCCATGTCAGCCGCTGGACAGGGCCTGACGGCGATGCCGACGCGGTGGCCAGATTCTCGATCATGTTGCTCGCCTGCCTGCGCGGCTCGATCTGCCTCTATCAGGGTGAGGAGCTTGGCCTGGAGGAGGCGGAGCTTGCCTATGAGGATCTGCGCGACCCCGTCGGCATCCGCTTCTGGCCCGGCGTGAAGGGCAGGGATGGCTGCCGCACCCCGATGGTCTGGGAGGCCGGCGCCGACAATGCGGGTTTCTCGACGGGCAAGCCGTGGCTGCCGGTCCCGGCCAGCCATCGCGCCCGCGCCGCCGATGTCCAGAACGGCAACGACCAATCGGTGCTGTCCGCCTACCGGTCGACGCTCGACTTGCGCAGGCGCCATCCAGCACTGGTCAGCGGTTCGATCCGCTTTCTCGACGCCGAAGGCGACGTGCTCGCCTTCATCCGCGAAGGCGGCGGGCAGAGACTGCTCTGCGTCTTCAATTTCGCCGGAGAGCCGGTGGACTGGCCGTTGCCAAGGGATGTCGGAGCGGTTGCTGCTGTCTTGGGTGGCACCGTCGCTGTCGGGGAAGAAGCGCTCTCGCTGCCGGCTCTCGGTTGCTTCCTTGGTCGGCTCGAATGACTGGCGGTTCGACCGCGCCTCGGCCAGGCAACCGCCTGGCCACAGAACTTACTGAACGAGCACAGCCCGTCCGCAGGTCGCTCCGGTGACACGCACATCGGCCTGGCCAACACCGACACCCAGGGCCGACAGCACATTGTAGAGCAAGTCGTCGACGGGCGCCGTTACACCGTTGAGCAGCGTCACCACCGCGGGTTTGACCGTTCCGAGCAGGGCGGTGAGATCGATACCGAGACCAAGCACACCGACCGAAAGCGACAGGTTGTTGACCAGCGATGTGGTGAGCGACTGCGAGATGTTGCGCGTCGAAACGGTTTTCACCGTCTTGTTGGCGATGTCGGTCGCGTTGAAGGTCAAGGTCTGCGGGCTGTTGTTGGTGATAGCGGTCGCGGCCAACCCCATCACCTGGATCAGCGGGATGTTGAGCAGCAGCAGATGCAGGCTCACATCGGCGATGTCGGCATCGGTGAACGTCTGCGGCTGGCTGAAATCGGCGAAGCCGGAGGGATTGTTGCTGTTGGCCAGATTCAGCTGGGCAACACCCGGGCGTGCGGCGATGGAAACGCTGATGCTGGAAGGCCCTGTCGGGCAGGTGATGTCGGTCAGCTTGGCTTCGGCATAGGCGACTTCGACATTGAGCGGCAGATTGACGGCGAGCAGGCTGATGCCACCACCGAGGCCGGGCGTGCCGACACCGACGGAGGCCGTCAGTTTGATGCGCGTCTGGGCAGTCCGCACGACAGTGCCGATGCCATCGACCGCCAGCCAGGGCGAGGATTGCGCCGGCTGCCCGATGGCGATGTTGAGCTTGGTCGAGAGCAGTCCCGGAATGGTGGCGCCGAGATCGACCGCAGCCTGGTTGGTGCCGTTGGCGAGCACGGCGGCGGCGGTCAGCATTCCCATGGCGCTTGCGTCGACGCCGAGGCCGGAAGGCTGTTGCCCGAGCCCCAGGCTGCCGACGGAACCGAGATCGACAAGGCTGCTAAGCGGGATCTTGACCGTGCTGGTCGACTTGGAGGCGATGGTCTGCAGGGCGACCTTGGCCGTGTTGCCGAGGCCAGGGACGTTGGCCATGGCGGTGGCGATCTGACCGACGGTCGCTTTCGAGGCCAGCACGTCCGAATAGGTGCCAGCCGTGATGTTCAATTGTGTGGCGAGGGCACTGATGAAGGACAGCACGCTGACATCGGCCGAGATCAGCCCGTTATAGTCCATGACACTGAGCGAGATATTGCCGCCCAGCAGCCCGCTCAGCAGAGCATTGAGGATGCCGCCATTGACGCTGAGCAGTCTCGACCCCACCGAGAATGTCGCCTGCGGCGTCATGCTGGCCGTGGCCTGGGTGCCGATGACCGGAGTGGGGATGAGCGAACTCGCGAAATAGCGGGCGGGGATTTTCGCCAGCGTCACACGCACCGCATTGTAGGGGGTCACGCCCGGCTGGAAGCGCTGGGTGACATTGGTGGTCGATGAGGCATATCGGCCTTGCGTGACCGTCACCACCGTCTTTCCGACAGCCGGGGCAATGGTCTGGCCCGAGGCTTGAACGACGACTCCCGGCATGCCGTTGTCGGTAAGCGTGGTGACGACCGCCGTGTTGACATTGTTGATGTTCGAGGCGGCAGTGATCGCCGCCAGGTCGACCATCGCCTGGGCTTGCCGGCGCTCGGTGTAGATGGATGCTTCATCGATGGCCACCGCCGCCAGCGCCAGCGCGACCGGCGCGCTCAGCGCGGTCATGACGGCGAAATTGGCCTTCCTGTCCCCCACCATCGACCGTGCAAGCCGGCCGATGCCCTTGCCCGCACGCTGCAGCATTCAAATACCCCCGACCCTGATCGTTGACTGACGCTTGATGGTGGTCGCCGGCAAGGCTATGCCCGGGAAGAGATTCCAGATCGGCAGGTTGCGCGCATCGTAGGAGATCGACACCACGAACTGGCTGCCGTCGGCCACGCTGTCATTGGCCTGGTAGGTCAGTTTGCTGGCGTCCACGAAGGGGTAACCGCCGGCATTGTTGGTGAGGAAGGCGGCGACGAGCGTCTGCCGTTCGGTCTGGTTCAACCCGGCTATGGCCGTCCGCGCGGCATCCGCCGCGATCTGCTGGACCGAGCTGGCGGCGCCAAAATAGATACCGTACGCAACCATCCCGAGCAGAAGAAGGATAAAGATCGGCGATAGCAGAGCGAACTCGACCGCTGAAGTTCCCGAATTGTCTGTTCGGAACGCGCGCCTTCGGAGCCTGGAAATGAGGTTCTGAACCATGATACCAGCATGCCAAAGTTCGCATGCAGAAAGCGAAAACTCAGGGTACAACCTGAGGATGCCTGCGATTGAAAACGTCGCTCTAAATTAGCAGTTGCTTCTTCGATTCTAGGGATTGACTTAGGGTCAATCAGTACTCGGTTGAAAAGAGCTTACCTCCTGTCTAGTCTCCTGCCACCAGCTGCCGGAGGGAACCGGCGGCGCGCTCGAAGGAACCAGGCATCGGTTCCGGGGCGTCAACACTTAAAGGCGCGCCAACGGCAGCGCCGACAGGGAGAACTTCATGCTGAAAAACATGCTGAAGGCGACGGTATTCGCCACCACCATGGCGGTAGCCGCCGGCGCATTCTACTCGCCGGCGTTCGCCGAGAGTGTCTACAACCGGGGCACCGCGGCTGAATCGGAATCGGTCGACCCGCACAAGACCTCGACAGTCTATGAAGCCAATGTGCTGCGCGACCTGTTCCAGGGACTGGTCATGCAGGACGAGAAGGCAAACCTCATTCCGGGTGCCGCCGAAAGCTGGACGGTATCGGATGACGGCACCGTCTACACCTTCAAGCTGCGCAAGGACGGCATGTGGTCGGACGGCAGCCCGGTGACGGCGGACGACTTCGTCTACGCCTTCCATCGGCTGGAGGACCCGGCGACCGGCGCCGAATACGCCTCGATGCTGTATCCGGTGAAGGGCGCCGAGGACGTCAACACCAAGAAAGGCAAGCCCGAGGACATGGGCGTCAAGGCGGTCGACGCCAACACCCTCGAGGTGACGCTGAAGGCGCCCACCCCCTATTTCCTGGAGATGCTGACCCATCAGGCGACCTATCCGGTCAGCAAGGCTTCGATCGAGAAGCTCGGCGCGGACTGGATCAAGCCCGGCAACCTCGTCTCGAACGGCGCCTATACGCTGGCCGAATGGGTTCCCAACGACCACATGAAGCTGGTCAAGAATCCGAAATTCTGGGACGCCGCGACCGTCAAGTTCGACGTGGTCAACTACATCCCGACCGAAGACCGCTCATCGGCGATGAAGCGCTTCGAGGCCGGCGAACTCGACAGCTATGACGACCTGCCGACCGAACAGCTCGCCGACCTCAAGACCAAGTTCGGCGCCCAGATCCATGTCGGCCCGTATCTCGGCACCTATTATTACGCGATCAAGACCGATAAGGCGCCATGGAACAATCCTGAACTGCGCAACGCCATCTCGATGGCGATCGACCGCGACTTCATCGCCGAAAAGGTCTGGCAGAACTCGATGCTGCCCGGCTATTCGATGGTGCCTCCCGGCATCGAGGGCTACACGCCGGCAATGGCCAAATACGCCGACATGCCGCAGATCGACCGTGAGGACGCCGCCAAGAAGATCCTCGAGAAGCTTGGCTATACGCCCGAGCATCCGCTGAAGATGGAAATCCGCTACAACACCTCGGAGAACCACAAGAACACCGCTGTGGCCATCCAGGAGCAGCTGAAGCCGCTCGGCGTCGACGTCACGCTGCTCAACACCGACACCAAGACCCACTATTCCTTCCTTGAGCAGAAGGGTGACTATGACGTGGCGCGTGCCGCCTGGATCGCCGACTACAAGGACCCGGAAACCTTCCTTGGCATCTCGCGCAAGGCGAGCGGCAACAACTACTCGAACTACAACAGCCCGGCCTACGAAGCGGCCATGGACAAGGCAGCCGCCGCCGGCGGCAAGCCAGAGGAGCGCATGAAGGAGCTCTCCGAGGCCGAGCGCATTCTCGTCGACGACGTCGGCCAGATCCCGCTGCTCTACTACAGCTACCACGACATCGTGTCCTCGAAGCTGCATGGCTTCGTCGACAATGTGATGGATGTCCATCCGTCGCGTTTCGTCAGCAAGGATTGATCCCTGGCCAAGCCGCCGCGCACTTCGTGCGCGGCGGTGCTGGTTTGCCATCGCATCGGCCGGGAAGCGCAATCGATTTTCGGAAAATCCGGTGCGAAGATTTGAAGGCTGGAGCACAATGGTCCAATCGGACAGGCGTGTTCCGGATCAAGTGGGGCACCGATGCTGCGATACGTATTCCGGCGGCTTTTAACCGCCATACCGACGCTGTTCGTCATCGTGACGATGGCGTTCTTCCTGATGCGCGTCGCGCCAGGCGGGCCATTCAACCAGGAGCGGGGGCTGAGCCCCGAGATCAAGGCCAACCTTGAGGCCCAGTTCGGCCTCAACGATCCGCTCTGGCTGCAATATGTCCACTATCTCGGCAATCTGCTGCGCGGCAATTTCGGTCCGAGCTACAACATGCCGGATTTCACCGTCACCGAACTGTTTGCCAAGGGCCTGCCCATTTCCGTCCAGCTCGGCGCCTCGGCGCTGATCCTGGCGCTGCTGCTCGGTTCCGTGCTCGGCACCATTGCCGCGCTCAACCAGAACAAGCTTGGCGACTATACGGTGATTGCGCTGGCGACGGCCGGCAGCACCATCCCCACCTTCGTCATCGCGCCGGTGATCCAGCTGCTTTTCGGGCTGACCTGGAAGCTTCTGCCGATCGGCGGCTGGGGCGACGGCGCCTTCATCAACAAGGTCGGCCCGGTGCTGACGCTTGCCTTGCCGCAGATCGCCATCGTCGCCCGCCTGATGCGCGGCTCGATGATCGAATCGTTGCGCTCCCATCACATACGCACGACCCGTGCGCTCGGCCTTTCCGATTGGTCTGTGGTGGTCAAGCACGCCTTGCGTGGCGCCATCCTGCCGATCGTTTCGTTCACCGGCCCGGCGGCGGCGGCCCTTTTGACCGGCTCCGTTATCGTCGAGACGATCTTCTCCATTCCCGGCGTCGGCCGCTATTTCGTCGATGCGGCACTCAACCGTGACTACACGCTGGTGATGGGGACGGTGGTGGTGATCGCGATCTTCACCATCGTCTTCAACCTGATCGTCGACGTCATGTACGCGGTCGTCGACCCGAGGGTTCGCTATGACTGACATCGCAGCCACTGCTCCCGCTATTGTCGGCCGCTCGCTGTGGGGCGATGCCTGGGCGCGCCTCAAGGCCAACCGCGCCGCCATGTTCAGCCTCTACTACCTCGCTTTGATCGGGCTCGTCAGCGTGTTTGGCCCCTGGTTCGTGCCGCATCAGTACACGACCATCTATGCCGACTATGTGCGCATGCCGCCAAGCCTGATGGCCTATCCGAAGCCCGACATGATCGAGTCCGCGCTCAATGATGCGATCAAGCGCATGCGGGTCGATATCAAGGAATGGCACCAGGAGGGCGATCAGGTCTTCGTCACGGTCAAGTCGACCAAGCCGATCGATGACCGCAATATCCGCTACCTCGACCGATCCGACGCCTTTGATGACACCAAGATCGTCGACAAGTCCGCCGACGGCCTCGAAGCAACGATGAGCGCGTCGGTCAAGCAGCAATATTTTCTGTTCGGCACCGACAACACCGGCCGCGATCTGCTGTCGCGCACGCTGATGGCCGGGCGCATCTCGCTGGCCATCGGCCTGCTTGCCGGTGTCGTCGCGGTGGTGATTGGCGTCATCTACGGCGCCGCCGCGGGTTTCTCCGGCGGCAAGATCGACGAGGTGATGATGCGCATCGTCGATGTGCTCTACTCCTTGCCGTTCATCTTCTTCGTCATCATGCTGGTGGTGTTCTTCGGCCGCAACTTCGTGCTGATGTTCCTGGCGGTCGGGGCAGTGCTATGGCTCGACATGGCGCGCATCGTGCGCGGCCAGGCGCTATCGATCCGCCGCCAGGAATATGTCCAGGCGGCGGAAGCCATGGGCGTCGGCCAGCGCGGCATCCTGCTGCGCCATGTCATCCCCAATCTGCTCGGTCCGGTGGTGATCTACATGACGCTGCTGGTGCCGCAGGTCATCATCCTGGAGAGCTTTCTGTCGTTCCTCGGCCTCGGCGTGCAGGAGCCGATGACCAGCTGGGGCGTGCTGATCTCGGTCGGCGCCAAGAACATCGGCACCGCCAACTGGCTGCTGCTGTTTCCCGCCTTCTTCCTCGTCTCGACGCTGTTTGCCTTGAACTTCGTCGGCGACGGCCTGCGCGACGCACTCGACCCGAGAGACCGGTAAAGATGGGGACCGTCATGGCCACGCCCGAAACGATCCTCAGCGTCAAGGACCTGCGCGTCCGCTTCCGCACGCTCGACGGCGCCGTCGAAGCGGTGAAGGGCATCAACATCCACGTCAATGCGGGCGAGACCGTTGCCGTGGTCGGCGAATCCGGCTCCGGCAAGAGCCAGACCATGATGGCGGCGATGAGCCTGCTCGCCTCGAACGGCGAGGCCACGGGCAGCGTCGACTATCGCGGCCGCAACCTGCTGACCCTAAGCAAATCCGACCTGAACAAGGTGCGTGGCGCCAAGATCAGCATGATCTTCCAGGAGCCGATGACCTCGCTCGATCCGCTCTATTCGATCGGCAATCAGCTGATCGAACCGATCCGCCGGCATCGCGGCCTGAATGCCGCCGAGGCACGCGAAGAGGCACTCAAGCTCTTGCGTCTGGTGCACATTCCCGATCCGGAGCGGCGGATGAAATCCTACCCGCACGAAATGTCCGGCGGCCAGCGCCAGCGTGTGATGATCGCCATGGCGCTCGCCAACGACCCGGACATCCTGATCGCCGACGAGCCGACCACGGCGCTCGACGTGACCATCCAGGCGCAGATCCTGATGCTGCTCGCCGAATTGCAGCGCAAGCTCGGCATGGCGATCGTCTTCATCACCCACGATCTTGGCATCGTCCGGCGCTTCGCCGACCGGGTCTATGTCATGCGCCAGGGCGAGGTGGTCGAGGAGGGCGAGGCGGGAGCGATCTTCGCCAACCCGCAGCACGCTTACACCAAGATGCTGCTGGCGGCCGAGCCGACGGGAAGCAAGGCGGCGCCGCCCGTCAATGCCCCGGTGGTGCTGGAAGGCAGGAATGTCGAGGTCACGTTCAGGATCGGCGGCGGGTTTCTGGCCGGCGAGCCGCTGATGCTGCGCGCCGTCGACGACATTTCGATCCGGCTGCAGCGCAACCAGACCATCGGCATTGTCGGCGAATCCGGCTCGGGCAAATCGACGCTCGGCCGCGCTCTGTTGCGGCTGCTGCCGAGCGATGGCTTGATCCGGTTCGGCGATCGCGACATTTCCACCGCCGACCGGCAGGCGATGCGGCCGCTGCGGCGCCAGATGCAGCTCGTCTTCCAGGATCCGTTCGGCTCGCTGTCGCCACGCATGACCGTCGGCCAGGTCATCACCGAAGGTCTGCTGGTGCACGAGCCCAATCTTTCGGGCAAGCAGCGCGACCAGCGCGCGGTCGAGGCCTTGCTCGAGGTCGGCCTCGACCCCAACGCCCGCAACCGCTACCCGCACGAATTCTCCGGCGGCCAGCGGCAACGCATCGCCATTGCCCGCGCCATGATCCTGAAGCCCAAGATGGTCGTGCTGGACGAGCCGACCTCGGCGCTCGATCGCTCGGTGCAGAAACAGATCGTCGAACTGCTGCGCAAGCTGCAGGCGGACCATGAACTGTCCTACCTCTTCATCAGCCACGATCTCTCGGTCGTGCGCGCCATGGCGGACTACATCATCGTCATGAAGCAGGGCAAGATCGTCGAGCAGGGGCCGACCGAGGCGATCTTCAGCAATCCGCAGCACGTTTACACGCAGACGCTGATGGCTGCCGCGATCGATGTCACGCGCTTTCGGCTGAGCGCGTGAGACGGCGCTTCAGGTGAGGACGCCCGTCCGCTCAGCCGGCTGATCTCGGGCATTTGCGCTCCCGCACGGCGGCAATGGCATCCTGCTGCTGTTTCAGCCGGTCGATCCTGGCTGTTTCACGGTTGGCGACGGCGGCCTTCACCCGCGAGCCGCCAAGCAGCCAGCGCGGAACACTGGTGTTGGCCACCTTGCCGCGGGTAATGGCTGTCTGAGAGATTTCGCCGGCGTTCTCACCCAGCGCTCCATTGAGCTCGACACAGCTCATGCTCTCGTACTTCGCCGGATCGGCGGTCCTGCCGATCGACGAGCAGCCGGCAACGAGAAGCACCACAATCACAAAAACCGGTGTCGAGGTCGTCGTCGAGATCGAATTCATGTCCACACCGGCTCACCGTTTCACTGGCCCCATCATATCCATCGAACTATCTGGAGCCGACGATTATTTCGTCAAAGATTGCGCTCGCGAAGAACCCCTGGGCATGGGCCGACGGCGGCCAGCCAATATGGGAACGTTCTCGGCCACTCGAAGTTGGTGTGCGTCGAGTGTCCAAATGCAATCACTGGAAACGAAGAGGGGCCGCCTCGGCTGACGCCGGAGCGGCCCCTCGTCCATCCTTGGCCGACGGCGCCACCTCGGCGGTTCGCGCTGTTTGCGACACCAGCCCTCGTGCGGCGCCATCGTTCAGCTTTCCTGGAATTCAGGCTGCTTCGGCGATTGCGGTGGGAGTACGGCCGCCGAGCACTGCTCGGGCGATGTCGGTTGCATTTTCATCGACATGCGCCGTCACCAAGACGATGCCATCGGCGACGCTCCGTTTATCCGGCTTTGCCGCCGCGGTCATGAAGGCACCGAGCAGCCCGCCGGCACCGCCGCCGCAGACCGCGCAAGCCAGTGCTGTTGCCGGCAGTCCGGCCGGAAGGGAACTGGCCGCGTGGACGACCAAGGCGCTCATGCACGCCAATGCCGCACCGACGGCACAGAGGATGACACTCGGAGACCTTAGAACTGCCAGTTCGTCCTTGTAGGGTCCGATAATGGCGATCTGAACGCGAGGAACACCGACCGCAACCAGTTCTCCAGCAACCCTGGCGGCTTCGGCGTGGGAATCAAAAAGCTTGCTGATTGTCCGCATGGTCTCAGAGCGGTTTCTCGTCAACCAACCCATCGGCAACGAAGGACGCGGCGATCAAGTCGTCGCCATCAATGCTTCCCCGCCCGTCGACCAGCGTGGCCGCGACCTTTTGGAAGGTCTTCATTTCGCTCATGGTGATCCGGGCCTGCTTCATCCTGGCCTTGAGGTCAGCCACGCGCTCCCCCAAGAAATCGGATTGTATGGCCTCACTGTTGGACATGGTGACGTTCATTCAGTTTCGCTTCCTCGTCTGATCGTCCTCGCGCCCAGCCAATCGAACAGCGTCGAAGCGCAAACGTTCCCTGGTCGGACCTCGGTCTGGTGGCGCATCGGACCTTTGTCTGGCCGCAAGATGCAATGGTCTTGCCCGTGGTTCTGCAAGGAACGGCCGCCGTTCGTAGCCGTTGTCCGCTACACGTTCGGGAGGAAGCTGATGGACAAGAGTGTTGGTCAAGCGCGCTGGTTGCTTGCGGTGATCTTCGCCATGCCCATCACATTGATTGCAATCGCAATAGCCTTTGGCTGACCATCCGAGAGTACGAATATTGGCAGATTGGCGTAGCTACGTCCCTTCCTGCGCCGATAGGGTTCGCCCGCCGCGCCCGCGTGGCGGGCGAACCCTGAATATCTGCAAGCCCTAGCCAGCTTTCCAGCCAACGTGGCGAGATTCCGCGATCTATTTCGGGGGCATCGCATTTGATAATGCCTTGTCTCGGCACGCCAGATCACCCGCGATGGTTCAGATTTCTTGCAGAAGGCCCGGCTGCAAACGAACCGGGCCTTCGGTCGGTCGATCAATAATCGTTGTTCTCGATTACCATAGGGCGGCGATGATGGTGCTTGGACACCGAGTTCGTAATAACGACAGCATCAGGGCGATGGTGGCGGCGGCCGTGATCGTAGAAAGCGACCGTACCGTGGTGGCGATGGTACCGGCGGCCGTGATCGTAAAAAGCCATCGTACCGTGGTGGCGATGATGCAGGCGCTGACCGTCCTCATTGATGATCTTGACGTTGCTGTGGTGGCGATGGTGGGTCTTGATGATTACGGTCTCTGCCGCCGAAGCGACAGCCGGCAATCCGATCGAAATCGCCAAAGCGCACATGATCATTGATTTCATTGCAATTTCTCCGTTACCTTGATTAGCCTTTCGTTGGATAACTGCCGCTGGGGCCTTTGGTTCCGGGTTTTTCAAGGACGATAGGGAAGCGTACGGGAAGTCGAAGGACGGACGATCCGGCATCGCCTAAGGCTGAGAGGGGGCGGCCTCACGCTGGTGGAATTTGCAAAGAACGAAGTGGCTCGATGCATCGGTCGCGCCGGCGTCGGGCAGCACGACGATCTGCGCCCAAAAATCGCAATATCGTACTATTGCGTCCGGCAAGTCTTTGGCGGTCATGCCGTAGACGATGGCGATATCGCCGTCTCTACAGTTGGTCTTCCCTGAAAGCTGGGCCGCCGTCGCCATGATTTGGCATGATCGCTCGTCGTCCGCGTGGGAGGGCGCGCAATGGCAGGCAAACGCGAATACCGCTGCTGTGAAAGCCAGTCGTTCCATAGTGGCCCCGGCGTTCTGCCATTCTCTCGGGAAACATGCGCTATAGCTAATATAAAAGCAATCACGGGGCCATTGCCCGATCTTGCTGATGGATGGAACATTAGGTTCGCCTAATAGTTCTCCTCTCAGCCGGCACCATCGCTTGGTGTCTGCTGAGGATCAGCCGGGAAGGGTTGGTCGGCCCACGTTCCTCCGCCAGAGGCGCGGGCTTTCCAGGCAACAGGAGAAAGATCATGAACAACATCATTTGGCTCGTCGGAGCGGTGGTCATCGTCATAGCGATATTGAGCTTCTTCGGTCTGCGGTAGGCGCGGCTGAGTCATGCCAGCTGACCCTCTATCGGAAGGTGACCAGCCGAAGCGGACAATGCGAAAGCGCCGCAGGCCATCTGGAGAAGACCGAAACGATGCCGAGAAGTTCATTGCTTCTGTTCCGCCTGAAGACAGGAGCTTTCGCGTCTGGTTCCTGTCCAATGAAACAGGCATCAGCGCGGACCAGGCAAGCGAACTTGTCGACAGAATCGAGACAGACGGCGCGGCGTTGTTGAATGCCGCCCGACGGATGAAAATTCACGAGCAATGACCGACAGCCGCTACGTCGTCGACGTTTCCAATAAACTCACTGGCGTAGCGCGTTGGCGCTCAACGGGACCGGTTGCCGAGGATCGGCATGTCCCGGATATCGCGTTTTTTGTGGGTGTCGGGAGACACAGATATCCAGGTATCTGTTTTTCTGGTCGGAGTGGCAGGATTTGAACCTGCGACCCCCTCGTCCCGAACGAGGTGCGCTACCAGGCTGCGCTACACTCCGTGACCAGTCGGCGGGCTTATAGCCGCCATGCTTCATTCCTGCAAGCGGCAATGGCAGCACTTCTGTCGCATTTCATCAGCCTTCGCCAGACGTCTGGCTGGGATCGCAGCGCACACCCGATCGGACTAACACCGCTGAGCGCATGTGTGCTAGCTACCGGCCACCACAGCCTTCTGCGCATGAGACCCGAATGAGCCAGCGCATCGTCAGTTTTGTCATGAGCGGCGGCGTCGGCTCGCGGCTATGGCCGTTGTCGCGAGAGGATAATCCCAAGCAGTTTCACGATTTTTCGGGCGATGGCTCCATGCTGGCCAAGACCTTGCGCCGGCTGACGGCAAGGCCGGCCGGCGAAACGCCGATCTTCCTGATCGCCTCCGAGCGCCATGCCGACCGCGTCCATGCCGACTTGGCCGGTCTCGATCTCGCCGGTGGTGGTCCATTGTTCGAGCCCACAGGGCGCAACACCGCCGCCGCGATCGCACTGGCAACGCTGCGCACTTTGTCCGAATTCGGTGACAGCCTGGTCCTTGTCGTGCCGTCAGACCACGAAATATCGACCGCGGGACAATTCTGGCAGGGCGTCGAGGCCGGCGCCGAGGCGGCACATGCCGGCCGGCTCGTGGTGTTCGGCATCAAGCCGACTCAACCCGAAACCGGCTATGGCTATATCGAGGTGGCAGACGCGCAGGACGGTATTTTCGACGTCACGCGCTTCGTCGAAAAGCCGGACCTCGCCACCGCGCAGGGCTATCTCAAGGCGCAAAGCTTTTACTGGAACACCGGCATCTTCTTGTTTCGCGCCGCTGCGATGCGTGACGCCTTCGCCGCTTTCGAGCCCGACATCTGGCGGGCCACCGAAGTCGCCTACAAGGCGGCGACTTCGGACCTGTCCGGCCTCTATATGCCGCTGGAATTCTATGAGGCCATCCCCTCGATATCGATCGACTATGCCATCATGGAACGGGCGCAAGGCATTGCCATGGTGCCGGCCAACTTCCGCTGGAACGATCTCGGCTCCTGGCAATCGCTGCTCGATGTCGGCCCGGCCGACGACCAGGGCAATGTCGTCATCGGCGATGTCGTCGCCATCGATTGCGAGAACTCCTACATCCGCAGCGACGGCCGCCTGCTGTCGGCGATCGGGATGAAGGATGTCGCCATCGTCTCGACCGCCGATGCCACTTTCGTCGCGCCGGTCAGCCACAGCCAGCATGTCAAGAAGGTGGTCGAGCAACTCGAGAAATCCGGTCGCCTGGAAACCAGGTTCACGCCGGCGCATGATCGTGTCATCGAAAGCGGCGCCTGGCGGCGGCGTGTGCACCACTGGCTGTTCCAGGAGACCTTGCCGCTGTGGTCGACATCAGGTGTCGACGAGCGCCATGGCGGTTTCCATGAGGCGTTGGGCTTTGATCGCGCGCCGCTGATGAAGCCCAAGCGCATGCGTACAATGGCCAGGCAGGTCTATGCCTTCGCGGTCGCCAGCGCGCGCGGCTGGGATGGCCCGGCCGACCGGCTGATCAGCCACGGCATCGAGTTCATGGTCAGGAACGGCCGCACCGACAAGGGCGGCTGGGTGCGCACCTTGCATGTCGACGGCTCCGTCGCCGACGCCACCGAGGACGCCTACGATCATTCCTGCGTGCTGCTGGCGCTTGCGCATGCGCACATGTCGGGCAATCCCGATGCCTTGCGGCTTGGCGAGGAAACCTTCGCCTTCCTTGATGCCCATCTCGAGGATCACCGCATGACCGGCTTCCTCGAAACGTCGGACGGCGAGGGCGAGCGGCGCTCCAACCCGCATATGCATCTGCTCGAAGCCTTCCTGGCCTGGCATCAGGCAACCGGCGAGCGCGCCCATCTGCGCCGCGCGGCACGCATCATCGATCTCTTCCGCAGCCATTTCTTCGACCGGGAAAGCTGGACGCTGGGTGAATATTTCGATGATGAATGGAAGCCGTCAGCCGGCGACAAGGGCGCATGGACCGAGCCCGGCCATCACTTCGAATGGGCGTCACTGCTGGTCGATTTCGCCGGACGCAGCGGCCAGGCCGAGTTGAACGGCTTCGCCAGGAAACTCTATGCCTCGGCCATCGCCAATGGCCTCAACCGCGCCACCGGCCTTGCCTATGGCGCCGTCTCCCGGCAGGGCCTGCCGCTGGACCTGATCTCGCGCAGCTGGCCGCAGGCCGAAGCGGTCAAGGCGGCGATTGCGCTGGATGGTTCGGGCGGCCCCGATCTCAAGCCGGAGATCGAGGAACGTGTCGGCAGGCTGTTCCGCTGGCACATCGACCCGGCCCCGCTCGGCCTCTGGATCGACCGCATCGACGAGCGTGGCCGTTCGCTGGCGACCGACGTGCCGGCCAGCATCTTCTACCACCTGGTCTGCGCGCTGACGCAGTATCTGGATGGGACGGCGGAGAAGGCGGCCTAAGCCCGGATCAATACGGGCTCGCCACGTCGCCGGTCTCGACGTAGATCGACTTCAGTTGCGAGTAGAGCGCGAGTGCCGCGAGCGAGTTCTCGCGGCCGATGCCGGACTGCTTGAAGCCGCCGAATGGGATTTCCACCGGCGTCAGATTGTAGGCATTGATCCAGCAGGTGCCGGCCTGCAATTCAGCGATGACGCGGTGGGCGCGCGGCAGGTCGCGGGTGAAGACACCGGCGGCAAGGCCGAACTCGGTGTCGTTGGCGCGGTCGATCACCTCGTCCTCACCGTCGAATTTCAGCACGCTCATGACCGGTCCGAAAATCTCCTCGCGGGCGATGCGCATATTGTCGGTGACACCGGTGAACACCGTCGGCTCGACGAAGAAACCGCCGTCAAAACCTTGCAGCGACGGCACATTGCCGCCGCAGGCCAGAACAGCCCCATCCTGCTTGCCGATCCCGATATAGCCGACCACCTTCTCATGCTGCGCCTTCGACACCAGCGGCCCCATCTGGGTCTCGGGGTCGAGCGGATCGCCGATGCGGATTTTCTTGGTCCGCTCGATCAGACGGTCGACAAAGCGTTCGTGAATGCCGCTCTGCACGAAGACCCGTGTGCCGTTGGAGCAGATCTGGCCGGTCGAGTAGAAATTGCCGAGCATGGCGCCGCCGATGGCGTTCTCGATGTCGGCGTCATCGAAGACGATCAGCGGCGACTTGCCGCCTAGTTCCATCGTCGCGTGCTTCATCTTCGAACCGGCAAGCGACAACACCTTGCGCCCGGTCGGCACCGAGCCGGTCACCGAAACCTTGGCGACGACATCATGGCCAACCAGGCCTGCGCCAACATCGCCATAGCCCTGCACGACGTTGAACAACCCGTCGGGCAGGCCGGCCTCGCTATAGATTTCGGCCAGTGCCAGTGCTGACAGCGGCGTGTTCTCCGACGGCTTGAATACCATGGCGTTGCCCATGGCGAGCGCCGGCGCCGACTTCCAGCCGGCGATCTGGATCGGATAGTTCCAGGCGCCGATGCCGACGCAGACGCCGAGCGCCTCGCGCCGCGTGTAAGCAAAAGGCCCGCCGAGATCGACGGCCTCGCCATTATAGGCAGCAACCGCGCCGCCGAAATATTCAAGGCAGTCCGCGGCCGACGGCGCGTCCGCCACCAGCGTCTCCTGGATCGCCTTGCCGGTGTCGAGCGTCTCGATGCGCGCGAGGTCGGCGTTGCGCGCGCGCAGAATGTCGGCGGCGCGGCGCAGGATGCGGCCGCGCTCGACCGGCTTCAGCCGCGCCCAGGCCGGCTGCGCGGCGCGTGCGGCCTCGATGGCGAGCTCCAGCACGTTCGGCGTCGCCGAACGCAGCATGGCGATGGTCTCGCCGGTGGCCGGGTAGATGACCGGCAGCGGCGCCCCTTGCTCGTCGTCGATATAGCGTCCGTTGACATAGTGCGATGCCGTGGGCTGGGCGCGCATGGGAGGTCTCCAAGTGGTCCGGCGCCCAAATGGGCGGCTCAATCTATCGGGCAGCTCGATTTGTCGCGTGGATCATGCGCTATCTGTCCGAGGTCTGCCAGCGCGGATTGATCCATGGTTCCTGGTTGGACGGCGCCAGCGGCGTGCGGCCAAGGATGTGGTCGGATGCCTTCTCGCCGGTCATGATCGATGGCGCGTTGAGGTTGCCGTTGGTGACGCGCGGGAAGATCGAGGAATCGGCGACCCGCAGCCCGTCGACGCCGATCACCCGGCATTCCGGGTCGACGACGCTCATCAGATCATCGGCGCGACCCATCTTGCAGGTGCCGCAGGGGTGGTAGGCGCTCTCGGCATGGTCGCGGATGAAGACGTCGAGATCGTCGTCCGATTGCACATGGCTGCCCGGCGAGATCTCCTGGCCGCGATAGGCATCGAAGGCCGACTGACCGAAGATTTCGCGGGTCAGCCGGATGCAGTGGCGGAACTCTGTCCAATCGTCCGGATGCGACATGTAGTTGAAGCGGATCACCGGCTTGGCTTTCGGATCCGGCGAGCGCAGCGTCACCGAGCCGCGCGACTTCGAGCGCATCGGCCCGACATGCGCCTGGAAGCCATGCGACTTGGCCGCCGCCTTGCCGTCATAGCGCACCGCCGCCGGAATGAAATGGTACTGAATGTCGGGATAATCGACACCGGCGCGTGAGCGGACGAAGGCGGCGGCCTCGAAATGGTTGGTGGCGCCGAGGCCGGACTTGAAGAACAGCCACTGCGCACCGATCAGCGCTTTCGAGAATGGGTTGAGCACTGAGTTCAGCGTGATCGGCTTGGTGGATTCCTGCTGGATATAGAGCTCCATATGATCCTGCAGATTGCGGCCGACGCCGGGCCGGTCGGCGATCACGGCAATGCCGTTTTCGCGCAAATGTTCGGCCGGTCCGATGCCCGACAGCATCAGGATCTTGGGTGAATTGATCGAGGACGCGGCGACGATCACCTCACGTCGCGCCTTAACGACCTGAATCTGTTTGTGAGCTTCGATTTCGACGCCGACCGCGCGTTGATTCTCGATGATCACCCGACGGGCAAAGCCCTTGACCAAGCTAACGTTTTTCCGCTTGAGCGCCGGCTTCAGATAGGCTGATGCCGCCGACCAGCGGCGGCCGCCACGGATGGTCTGTTCCATCGGCCCAAAGCCTTCCTGCTTGGAGCCGTTGTAGTCGTCGGTCAGTTCGAACCCGGCCTGGCGGCCCGCTTCCACGAAGGCGCCGTAGAGCGGATTCTTGCGCGAGCCGCGCTGTACACGCAGCGGGCCACCATGCCCGCGCCAGCCATCCTCGCCGCCGTCATTGTCCTCCATGCGCTTGAAGTAGGGGAGCACGTCGGCAAAGCCCCAACCCGTCGCACCTTCTTCGGCCCAGTGGTCGAAGTCGCGGGCATGGCCGCGCACATAGACCATGCCGTTGATCGAGGACGAGCCGCCGATGACCTTGCCGCGCGGCGTCGCCAGCACGCGGCCGCCGAGATGCGGCTCCGGCTCGCTGGCAAAGCCCCAATCGTAGAGGCTCATATTGAGCGGGATCGACAGCGCCGACGGCATCTGGATCAGCGGCCCGATATCGCTGCCGCCGAATTCGATGACGATGACCGAATGCTTGCCGTCCTCCGACAGGCGATAGGCCATGGCCGAGCCGGCCGAGCCGGAGCCGATGATGACAAAATCCGCTTCAAGCATGGTTCATATGCGCCATAAAATCGGCGAGCGAGACGTTGCCGCCGGTTGCCACAACAAGGACGGTCTTTCCCGCCACATCCACTTTGCCGCCAAGCAGCGCCGCCAGCGACGCAGCCCCTGACGGCTCCAGCACCAGCTTCATCCGCTCGAAGGCGATCCGCATGGCGCTGCGCACAGATTGATCGTTGACGGTGATGCCGCGAACGCCAGCGGTCTTGACCGCCGCGAACGGCGCGTCGCCCGGCCGCCGCGACATCAGCCCGTCGCAGATCGACTTCGGGCCGATCGGCATCGTCTCGATGCTGCCATGCGCCAATGACGATCCCATGCCATTGAAGCCTTCCGGCTCGACACCGATGATCTCGGTGGCCGGCGACAGGTAGTGGAAGGCGAGCGAAACGCCGCCGATCAACCCGCCGCCGCCGACCGAGCAGAACAAAAGGTCCGCGCTGGCATCCTTGGCCTCGAGCTGGTCGAGTGCTTCGAGGCCGGCGCCCGCCTGGCCGGCGACGATCTCCGGATCGTCGAAAGGATGCAGCAGGGCAAGCCCTTCCGTCTGAGCGATCTCGCGCGCCTTGGCGGCGGCGACCTCTTCACGCGCGCGCTCGCCATGGTCGGTCAGCACGACGCGCGCGCCGTAGCCCGCGGTCGCGTCGCGCTTGGCCGCCGGCGCATCGATCGGCATGACGATCGTGACGGGAATGCCGAGCGCCTGGCCGGCGGCAGCCAGTCCTTGCGCGAAATTGCCGGAGGAGTAGGCGACGACGCCCTTCTTCGCCTCGTCGGCCGACAGCCGCTTCAGGCGCCAATAGGCGCCGCGTATCTTGAAGGAACCTGCCCACTGCAGCGATTCCGGCTTGATGAAGACGCGGGCCGCGCCGGTCTCCCTGGCGAGAGCCGTCGACTCCAATAGCGGTGTGACCTGCGTCGCCCTGGAGGTGACGGCATAGGCCTGTTTGAGGTGGGCCAGCGAGGGAACGAGAAGGTCTGTCATCATTCGCCTCGCGGGAACCGTTTCTGCTCTTCGAGCACGTTGAGATCCATGTGGTTGCGCATGTAGCGTTCCGAGGCCTTCTGCAGCGGCTGGAACTCCCAGGGGTAGTGCGTGCCGTTGCGCAGCGCCGGATAGACCACCCAACGCCGCGCCTGGCTGGCGCGCACGGCGGCATCGAAGGCCGCCATGTCCCAGCGCGCGCGGACCTTTGCCAGGAAAGCCGCCACCAGATCGGCATGCGCCGGATCGGCGGCGAGATTGCTCAACTCATGCGGGTCGGCTTCGATGTCGTAAAGTTGCGGCGGATCGATCTCGCAATGGACGAACTTGTAGTGGCCGTCGCGGATCGCCACCAAAGGTGCGTTGGAGCCTTCGGCCGCATATTCCATCAGCACCGGCGCGCTGCGTGGCTTCCCATTCAGCAGCGGCGTTAGCGACTGGCCGTCGGTCCAGGGCGCGATCGCGCTCATGTCGATGCCGGCGAGATCGCACAGCGTCGGCGTCACGTCGAGATTGGACACCGGCGCCTCGATCAGGCCGGCCGGCACGCCCTTGCCGGCGATCATCAGCGGCACCCGCGCCGAGCCTTCGAAGAAGCACATTTTGAACCACAGGCCGCGCTCGCCGAGCATGTCGCCGTGATCCGAGCAGAACAGGATGACCGTGTCGTCGAGCATGCGCGTGCGCTCGAGCACCGACAGCAGCTCGCCGACCTTGTCGTCGAGATAGGAGATGTTGGCGAAATAGCCGCGCCGCGAGCGGCGGATCTGTTCGGCCGTGATGTCGAAACTGTCGTAGTCGGAAGCCCTGTAGAGCCGCTGCGAATGCGGGTCCTGGCCGTCGTACGGAATAAAGCCGATCTCCGGCTCGATTGCCGGGCAATCCTCGTAGAGATCCCAGTACTGCCGCCGCGCCACATAGGGGTCGTGCGGATGGGTGAAGGAGACGGTCAGGCACCAGGGCCGGTGCGCGGCATCGTCGGAGACGCGGGCGAAGTCGTAGAGTTTCTGCACCGCGTGGAAGGCAACCTCGTCGTCATATTCCATCTGGTTCGAGATCTCGGCGACGCCGGCGCCGGTCACCGAGCCTAGATTGTGATACCACCAGTCGATGCGCTCGTCGGGCTTGCGGTAGTCCGGCGTCCAGCCGAAATCGGCCGGGTAGATGTCGGTGGTCAGCCGCTCCTCGAAGCCATGCAACTGGTCCGGCCCGACGAAATGCATCTTGCCCGACAGCACGGTGTGGTAGCCGTCGGCGCGCAGATGATGGGCAAAGGTCGGGATCGACGAAGCGAATTCGGCCGCGTTGTCATAGACCTCGGTGCGCGACGGCAACTGGCCGCTCATGAACGAGGCGCGGCCCGGCGCGCAGAGCGGTGAGGCCGTGTAGTTGTTCTTGAAACGAGCCGAACGTTTGGCCAATGCTTTCAGATGCGGCGCATGCAGAAACGCCGCCGGCCCATCGGGAAAAAGAGTCCCGTTGAGCTGATCGACCATGACGATCAGGAAATTGGGTCGCTTCGCTGTCACTGTTTTTGCCGCCCGCCGAGTTTGGTTTCGAGATAGTCCTCGACCAGCGCGATCGCGGTCGCGGCGTTGGGCACGCCGTCCTTCAGCGCACGCCTGATGTAGAGCCCGTCGATCATCGCCGCCGTCGCTTCGGCGGCGCGGTCGGCCTCGGTCCGGGACAGTATGCCGGTCAGCCCGCTCATCAGGTTCGAATGCAGCCGCCGCGCATAGACCTTGAGCAGCCGGCGCAAAGCCGATGATTTCTGCGCATCGACATAGAAGGCGAGCCAGGCGGCGATGGTTTCGGCCTGGAACTGGATGTCGGAGAAGTTGACGGCGACCACGGCCGAAACGCGTTCGCGCGGCGATGTGGCCGATTGCAGGGCGCGGCGCATGTCGATGGTCAGTTCGGCGAGGATGTACCGCATCGTCGCGAACAGCAATTCGTCCTTTGCGCCGAAATAGTGATGGGCAAGGGCCGAGGAGACCCCGGCGCGCCCGGCGATCTCGGACATGGTCACGTCAAGCGAGCCGCGCTCGCCGATCGCCGAGATCGTCGCGTCGATAAGCGCCTTGCGGCGCAGTGGCTCCATTCCAACTTTCGGCATGCTGTTCCCGATTTTGGCGCGGAGATTATTTTTTATTGACGGGTCAATCAACAAAAAATCGACGTGAGTTCGACCTGTACCAAGCGATTGTCTTGTTCCGGCTCTTCACGCTTTGGGCGAGAATGTTTATATTTGAACAATAAAGGCGAAGTGCGCCATGAGCCCGATATGCTAGGCTGGCGCCACGGATGGAGATTGCCATGACCGCATGCATAGTCGGCTGGGCGCATTCGCGCTTCGGCAAGCTCGAAGGCGAGACGCTCGAAAACCTCATCGTCAAGGTCGCGACGGATGCGCTCGATCATGCCGGCATCGGCCCCGACGAGGTCGACGAGATCGTGCTTGGCCATTTCAACGCCGGCTTTTCGGCGCAGGATTTCACAGCGAGCCTGGTGCTTCAGGCCGACGACCGGCTGCGCTTCAAGCCGGCGACGCGCGTCGAGAACGCCTGCGCCACGGGTTCGGCGGCGGTCCGGCAAGGCATCCGAGCCATCGACGCCAACGCTGCCCGCATCGTGCTGGTGGTCGGCGCCGAGCAGATGACGACGACGCCCGGACCCGAGATCGGCAAGAACCTGCTGAAAGCGTCCTATTTGCCTGAAGACGGCGAGACACCGGCCGGTTTTGCCGGCGTCTTCGGCAAGATCGCGCAGGCCTATTTCCAGCGCTATGGCGACCAGTCCGATGCGCTCGCCATGATCGCCGCCAAGAACCACAAGAACGGCGTCGACAATCCCTATGCGCAGATGCGCAAGGATTTCGGCTATGAATTCTGCCGCCAGGAGAGCGAAAAGAACCCCTTCGTGGCCGGCCCGCTGAAGCGCACCGACTGCTCGCTGGTCTCGGACGGCGCCGCCGCCCTTATCCTTGCCGACACGGCAACCGCGCTGAAGATGCGCCGCGCCGTCGCCTTCCGCGCCAACGAACATGTGCAGGATTTCCTGCCAATGTCGAAGCGCGATATCCTTTCCTTCGAAGGCTGCGAACAGGCCTGGACCCGCGCACTGAAGAACGCCGGCGTGACGCTCGACGATCTCTCCTTCGTCGAGACGCATGACTGCTTCACCATTGCCGAGCTGATCGAGTACGAGGCGATGGGGCTGGCCAAGCCCGGCGAGGGCGCCAGGCTGGCGTTGGACGGCACGACGGGGAAGGACGGCCGCTTGCCGGTCAATCCCTCCGGCGGGCTGAAGGCCAAGGGCCACCCGATCGGCGCCACCGGCGTCTCCATGCATGTCTTGACCGCCATGCAGCTGGTCGGCGAAGCCGGCGGCATCCAGGTGCCGGGCGCGAAGCTTGGCGGCATCTTCAACATGGGTGGCGCTGCGGTCGCCAACTACGTTTCCATTCTCGACCGGATCAGGTAAACCGCCCGCATTTACGGGAGGCGATATGACAAATCCGGTTCTGATCGAGGTTCTGCGCGGCGCGATCGTCGAGAGCGCGCATCGCGGTGCCGTCGCGGTCTTCGATGCCGACGGCAAGGCGGTCCTGGAGATCGGCGACACTTTGAGACCGGTGTTCCCGCGCTCGGCGGTGAAGGCGATCCAGGCGCTGCCGCTGATCGAAACGGGTGCTGCGGATGCCTATGGCTTCGGCAACCGCGAACTGGCGCTGGCCTGCGCCTCTCATTCGGGTGAACCGGCGCATGTCGAACTGGCGCGGTCCATGCTGGCCAGGGCCGGGCTCGACGGGTCAGCCCTTGAATGCGGCGCGCATTGGCCGTCCAGTCATGACGCCGAGATCGCACTTGCCCGCGCCGGCGGTTCCCCCAACCCGCTGCATAACAATTGCTCCGGCAAGCATTCCGGTTTCCTCTGCACCTGCGTGCATTCCGGCATTGCGCACCATGGTTACGTCGAGGCGGGGCACGCGCTGCAGGAGATGGTGCGCGATGCCATGCAGTCGGTCACCGGTGCTGTCCATGGCGCCGATGAGCGGGCGATCGACGGTTGCTCGATCCCGACGTATGCGGTGCCGCTCAGGAGCTTCGCGCTGGGCTTTGCCCGCATGGCCACGGCAAATGGTTTCGGCCCCGAGCGGGCCAAGGCGGCAAAGCGGCTGCTCGCCGCCTGCATGGCCGAGCCCTTCTTCGTCGCCGGCACCGGCCGCGAAGACGTCGCCCTGATGGAAGCAGCCCCGGGCCGGATCTTTGCGAAAGGCGGCGCCGAAGGTGTCCACTGCAGCGCGATACCTGAACTTGGCCTCGGCATCGCGATCAAATGCGATGATGGCGCCGGCCGCGCCAGTGAAGCCATGGTTGCTGCCGTGCTCGCCAAGCTGCTGCGCGCGGACGAGGCCCTGGCGGCGAAGGTCGTCGAACAGGCAAACGCGCCGATCAAAAGCCGGATCGGCGCCAAGGTAGGCTCGCTGAGGCCGACGGCCGCCCTCAACTGACGCGGTTGCGCTCAACCGTCAGATGGGCAAAACCGCTGCTGCTTAACTGGGTGAGGTCAGCCGTCACCGGCTCGGCCCAGCGTTGGCCGATGACGGCGCCCTTCAACGCGCCGTCGATGACATTGTCGGAGATGACGGCCGTGCCGGCACCCTCGACCACGCTGACGACGATGCCGGTGCCGGCCTTGCGGATGATGTTGCCGGTCGCCACGACATTGCGCAGATACGGTCCCCAGCCGATCGACATGCCGTAGAGCGGCGCGTTCTCGATGACGTTGTTGGAGGCGATGGTGTCTGCCTCGACGCCGATGCCGACGCCGAAGCCGGGCGGGTCAGCGGGGTAGGGCCCGCTGGTCGACAGGTTGCGCACGATGTTGCCGGAGCAGACGCCCATGCGGCCGCCTTCATTGAAGTTGACGATCGAGATGCCGTTGGCCGCGCCGTCGACGATGTTGTTGCTGATGACCGCACCCTCGAATGAGAATTCGGAATAGACCGCGGTCTCGCCCGAACGTGAGCAGGTGTTGCCGGAAATCTGCAGATTGCTGGAACTGTTGGCGCGGATCGCCGAGAAAGCGCAATCCGAGACGACATTGCCCGAAATGATGACGTTGCCGGCGCGGAAGGCGTTGATGCCATTGCCGTTCTGGCCGGTTCCGCCGCTGCGCGCGCCGATGCGTTCGACCCGGTTGCCGGTCACCATCGTGCCGTCTTCAGCAGCCTGCCAGCGGTGCACCAGAATGCCGCCACTGGCGCAGTCGGACACCGTGTTGCCTGATATCGCCAGTCCAGCCGCCTCGACTGAATAGATGCCGGCGTCCGCCGCGCCCGATATGTCCGAACGTTCGATGCGGCCTGCGGCGTGTTCCAGCGCCAGTCCGTTCTTGCCGCTGCCGGTTATCTGGCAATTGTCGACGACGAGATGGCCGACCCGGCGCAGGTCGAGCAGCCCTTGCGCATAGTCGCCCATCGAGCGGTTCGAACCGTCGAAGACCAGCCCGCTCAATTCGATATGATCGGCCTGTTCGGCCATGAAGAGATGGCCGTCGCCGCCATAGACGATGCGCGTTGCCCCCGGCACGCCGGAAAGGCGCACGCGGCTGGGCAGCGAGAGATTGGAAACCACATAGGTGCCTGCCGGCAGGAACACCGGTATGTCGCGGCTGTTTGCGTCGCGCAGCAGCTTGGCGAAGGCCTTGCTCTGGTCGTCGAATGTGCCGGGCTGCACGCCAAGTTCGGTGGCATTGATCGAGCCGCGCATCGAGGCTTTCTCGATCCCGGTCAGGCTGGCGGCGGCAGCCTTGCCAGGCGCCAGGCCTATGACGGCAAAGCCGGCGGTCCCGGTCAGCAGTGTTCGTCTGTTCAACATTGGCACAGAATCCCGGTGTTCAATGCTGAGACCGCAGGAATCGTGCCAGATGTTCCATTCCTCTTCGCGAGCTATCGACAATGACTTGTCGAGCAGCCATTCGAGGCCTAGGTTCAGGCTATGAGCAGAGCTTTTACCCGCGAAGAAGACAGCGAAAACGCCATCGCCGGCGTCGGCGAGCGGCCGATCAGCCCGCACCGCAACCTGGTGACAGAGCGTGGCCTGGCGCAGATCGAGGAGAATCTGGCCGATCTGCGTGACATCCTGGCGAAAGCCGAGAGGAAGGCCGACCGCGAACGCATCGCGGTCGTGTCGCGCGACCTGCGCTACTGGACCGCGCGGCGGGAAAACGCCGAACTGTCCGTGCCCGAGCCCGGCAGCGACGTCGTCCGCTTCGGCATGGGTGTCACGCTGGAAGGCGATGACGGCAAGAAGGTGCACTGGAAGATCGTCGGCGAGGACGAGGCCGATCCCACCAAAGGAAGCATTTCGCATGTTTCGCCGATGGCGGTCGCCCTGTTCGGCAAGAAGGTCGGTGACGTGGCCGCAGTCAACGGCAAGGAATGGGAAATCGTCAAGCTGTCGGATAGCTGATTTCGTTTACTTGGCCAGCCTTTGCAAAGCGACCTCATATTTGTCCATGACATCGCGAGCAGCGCGCATCTGCCGTTCGACGTCGTTACTCTCCATGGGTCTTAGGACGACGCCGCCATCGGTTTCGATAATCTGAGTTGATCGCCCAATTCCAGCTTCAGGCTGTCGAGCACTTCCCGTGGCAAGATCACGGCTCCTGATCCGTCGTCGAGCTTGTGGACGAGAGTCTTCACTGCTGTTGCCCTTGGTTGCGTCCGCCATTGTGGCACAACCTTTTCCAGCAATACGGAATGTTTCGCTCAGCCCGCCAGGAGCCGGTCCATCAACCGGTCCGCCGCCTCCGGAATAACCGTCCCTGGCGGAAAAATTTCCGCCGCGCCGGCTTTCAGCACCGCGTCGTAGTCCTGCGGCGGGATGACGCCACCGGCGACGATCAGCATGTCGCCGCGACCGAGCTTTTTCAGTGCATCGCGCAATTCCGGGATCAGCGTGAGGTGTCCTGCGGCCAGCGACGAGGCGCCGATGATGTGGACGTCATGCTGGACCGCCAGCTTGGCGATCTCTTCCGGTGTCTGGAACATCGCGCCGACGGTGACATCGAAGCCGAGATCGGCGAAGGCGGTGGCGATCACCTTCTGGCCACGGTCGTGGCCGTCCTGTCCCATCTTGGCGACGAGAATGCGCGGCTTGCCGCCGTTTTTCTTCTCGAAAGCTGCGAGTTTGTCCTGCAGCCCGTCGACTACGGGACTGTCGCCAAGCGCCTTGCGGTAAACGCCGGAAATGGTCTGCACCGTGGCGACGTGCCGGCCAAAGGCCCTTTCGAGTGCAAACGAAATCTCGCCGACCGTGGCATTGGCCCGCGCGGCGCGGATGGCGAACTCCAAGAGGTTCTCATTGCCTTGCGCGGCGCGGGTCAGCGCATCGAGCGCGCTCTCAACGGCACCGACATCGCGCGTGCCCTTCAGCCGTTGCAGCTTTGACAATTGCCGGGCCCTGACCTCGGCATTGTCGATCTTCAGCACATCGACCTCGATGTCGTTCTCGGGGCGATGCGCATTGACCCCGACCAGCATCTGTTCGCCGGAATCGATGCGTGCCTGCGTGCGCGCCGCGGCTTCCTCGATGCGCAGCTTCGGAATGCCTTGTTCGGTAGCGGCCGCCATGCCGCCGAGAGCCTCGACTTCCTCGATGTGGCTCAGCGCGCGCGCCGCCAGGTCATGCGTCAGCCGTTCGAGATAGGCCGAGCCGCCCCACGGGTCGATGATGCGCGTGGTGCCGGATTCCTTCTGCAGGATGAGCTGCGTGTTGCGGGCGATGCGCGCTGAATGGTCGGTCGGCAGCGCCATCGCCTCGTCGAAAGAGTTGGTGTGCAGCGACTGGGTATGGCCCTGCGTCGCGGCCATCGCCTCGATCATGGTGCGGATGATGTTGTTGTACGGGTCCTGCGCCGTCAGCGACCAGCCGGACGTCTGGCAATGGGTGCGCAGCGACAGCGAGCGCTCGTCCTTCGGTGCAAAATTCTTCTTCATCAGCGTCGCCCACAGCAGCCGCGCGGCCCTGAGCTTGGCCACTTCCATGAAGAAGTTCATGCCGATCGCCCAGAAGAAGGACAGGCGTGGCGCGAAGCGGTCGATGTCGAGACCCGCCGCGACACCGGCGCGCGCATATTCGATGCCGTCGGCGATCGTATAGGCGAGCTCCAGGTCGGCCGTCGCACCGGCCTCCTGCATGTGGTAGCCGGAGATCGATATCGAATTGAACTTCGGCATGTTCTTCGACGTGTAGGAGAAGATGTCCGACACGATCCGCATCGAGGGCTTTGGCGGATAGATGTAGGTGTTGCGGACCATGAACTCCTTCAGAATGTCGTTCTGAATGGTGCCGGCCAGGTCCTTCTGGGCAACGCCCTGTTCTTCCGCCGCGACGATGTAAAGCGCCATGATCGGCAACACCGCGCCGTTCATCGTCATCGACACCGTCATGTCGCCGAGCGGAATGCCGTCGAACAGCTGACGCATGTCGAGGATGGAATCGATGGCTACCCCCGCCATGCCGACATCGCCGGCAACGCGCGGATGGTCGCTGTCATAGCCGCGATGCGTGGCGAGATCGAAGGCGACCGACAGGCCTTTCTGGCCGGCGGCAAGATTGCGCCGGTAAAAGGCGTTGGATTCCTCGGCCGTGGAGAAGCCGGCATATTGCCGGATCGTCCACGGCTGCTGGACATACATGGTCGGGTAGGGGCCGCGCACGAAGGGCGGCAGGCCCGGATAGGTGTCGAGATGCGACAAGCCCTTGAGGTCGCCCTGATTGTAGAGATGCTTGACGATAAGGCCTTCCGGCGTCGTCCGCTGCCCCTTGACCTCGACAGGTGCGCGGCGCGGCGGCGCCCAACCGATTTGACTGAAATCCGGGATCAAGAAGCGGCCCCGATGGATTGGTCGATGCGGACCGGAGACAGCGCTTCGCACAGCACGACACCTTCGGTGAATTCAGGCCGCTGCTCCGCATCCAGCGTCTCAACCGGGCGCTCGCTCTTCTGCGGATAGAGCGTGGTGCCGATAATGGCCCGCTCACCGGCCTTGAAGGCAGCGTCGCGCCGGGCGGCGGCTTCGCGAACACGCTTTTGGATGTGTCCGTCCCGAAGGCTCGACAATACGCCTCCTTCGGCCTCGATCGCCTGCAACTCCGCCCAGGCGGCCTCGCAAAGGTCTGATGTCAGCGCTTCGACCGCGCCGGAGCCATAGGCGGGATCGGCGACGTGATCGACGTGGCTTTCATGGGCCATGATCAGTTGCGCGTTGCGCGCGACGCGGCGGGCAAAAGGCGCCGGCAGGCCGTGCGCGATCGTGTGCGGCAGGATGGAGATCGAATCGGCTCCGCCCGCTGCCGCGGCGAAACAGCCGATCGTCGTGCGCAAGATATTGGTTTCGGGATCCAGCGCCGTCATCATGCGGAATGATGTCTCGGCATGGATGTTGGCCGTGGAGTTGGGGATCGAGCAGGTCTCCTGCACGCGTGCCCACAGCCTGCGCAACGCCCGCACCTTGGCCATCGACAGGAACTGGTCCTGGTCGACGCTGAGCGCGAAGCCGATATGCGGGGCGGCATAGACCAGCGGCTGCCGCGCCTTCTCGAACATTCTCAGATACGATACCGCCGAGGCCAGCATGATGCCGAGCTCCTGCACCTCCGTGGCGCCGGCATTGTGGAAGACGCGACCGTCCGCCTCCAGAAGCACGCCGGGAACGCCCATCGAGAAGAAATGCGCCAGCGATTGCGGCATCGATTCCTGCAGCGCCTCGATCGACATGCGCAGCCGGCCGGTGCCGGCAAGGATCGCCGCCGGATCGATGCCGAAGGACAGGTTGAGTTTTGCCGGATCGGAGCGGCGCTTGCTCAGGAACGCCACTAGCCAGTCGGCCATGGGGCGGCTCCAGGGGTGGGTGTCGATGCGGATCTGGATGCGGTTGAGGGGCACGCCCTCCAGCACCGTTTCCAGCGCCTGCGCGGTTCTCGGCAGGCCGTAGCCGAATGCGTTCGGTGCCCCTTCGAAGACAAGCGACAGGCCCGTTGCGCCCTGCGCGATATCGTCCAGAACCTGGGCCTTGGCGCGATCGACATCAGGGTCGTCGACGCGTTGGCTGACGATCCAGGACGATCGGGGATTCGCGCGCACGAGCGGTTCGGCTCCCGTCGCGCGGTCATAGAGGGGCTCGATGCGGATGGCGTCGTCGGTGTGCGAGACCAGCTTTTCCTCGAAGGATGCGCCGGCCAGTGCCTTTTCAGCCAGGGCCAGCCATCGCTGGCGCTCGGCGCCCGCTGGTTCAACATCCTTGGTCAAGGCTCCGGCGCCCATCCATCTTCCTCGTTCATATGGCCGCACCAGCCGGGCGGTTCAGTCTACGGTTCCCGGTCGGTTATCGCAATGCGCATCCCGGGTCTGAATTCGATCCACCAGATATAGGTCGGCTTGCATGGACGAACCATGAACGATTGCCAAACACCAGCAAAATCCGCAAGTTCCAAAATCCGATCTCGACGATAGGCCTGATTGGGGCGATTGGCTCCGCTCCGGACAATGGGGCATTGTCGCTGTGCGCCAGCCTCACTATACCTTCGGGCAAAGGCTGGCTTTTGACACATCAGTTTGCGGAGACCCTTGATATGGCTGACGACACCAGTATTTTCATCGGCGCCAGCCGCAAGCCCGACGACAGCTATCAGCGCCCCGAACAGCTTCTGCTGCAATACGGGAATCGCCATGGCCTGGTGACCGGCGCCACCGGCACCGGCAAGACCGTCACCTTGCAGATCCTGGCCGAAGGGTTTTCGAATGCCGGCGTTCCGGTGTTCTGCGCCGACATCAAGGGCGACCTGTCGGGCATCGCCATGATGGGTACGGCGCAGGATTTCCTGGTCAAGCGGGCCGCGCAGGTCAAGCTCGACCCCTACGACTTCCAGGAATTTCCCGTCATCTTCTGGGACCTGTTCGGCGAGCAGGGGCATCCCATCCGCGCGACAATCTCGGAAATGGGCCCGCTGCTCCTGTCGCGGCTGATGAACCTGACCGACGCGCAGGAGGGCATCATGAACATTGCCTTCCGCATCGCCGATGAAGAGGGTCTGCTGCTTCTCGACCTCAAGGACCTGCAGGCGCTGCTTGCCAACATCGCCGAGCGCGCCGAAGAGATCAGCGCCCGCTACGGCAATGTCACCAAGCCATCGGTGGGCGCCATCCAGCGCACGCTGCTGGTGCTGGAGCAGCAGGGCGCGGCCAACTTCTTCGGCGAGCCGGCCTTGCGCATCTCCGACATCATGCGCACCACGCGTGACGGCCGGGGCGCCGTCAGCGTGCTGGCCGCCGACAAGCTGATGATGAATCCGCGGCTCTACGCGACCTTCCTGCTCTGGCTGATGTCGGAGCTGTTCGAGGAACTGCCCGAAGTGGGAGATCCTGACCAGCCGAAGCTGGTGTTCTTCTTCGACGAGGCGCATCTTTTGTTCGACGAGGCGCCGAAAGTGCTGGTCGACCGCGTCGAGCAGGTGGTCCGTCTGATCCGCTCGAAAGGCGTCGGCGTCTATTTCGTCACGCAGAACCCGCTGGATATCCCCGAGAAGGTGCTGGCACAGCTCGGCAACCGCGTCCAGCATGCGCTGCGTGCCTACACGCCGCGCGAGCAGCAGGCGGTTCGGACGGCGGCGGAAACCTTCCGTCCCAACCCCGATTTCGACTGTGCCACCACAATCACCCAGCTCGCCACCGGCGAGGCGCTGGTCTCGACGCTGGAAGCCAAGGGCGTGCCGTCCATGGTGCAGCGCACGCTGATCCGACCGCCATCCTCGCGGCTTGGACCCATAACCCCCGCGGAGCGGCAAAAGCTGATCGCGGAAAGCCCTGTCATTGGCCAGTACGACCAAGTCATCGACCGCGAATCGGCCTTCGAGATCCTGCAGAAAAAGGCCAAGGACGCGCAGGACGCCGAAGCGCAGGCGCAGCAGGCTGGCACCGGCGGCTCGCGCTGGACCATTCCGGGCTTCGGCAATGACGATCCCGCACCGCAGTCCGGCGGTCGCCGCGCGCCGGCGCCACGCCCGTCCAATCGCCAGACTGTGGCCGAGGCCGCGATCAAGTCGGTGGTGCGCTCGGTCGGCTCGTCGGTCGGACGCGCCATCGTGCGTGGGATTTTGGGGAGTCTCGCGCGGGGGCGCTAAGCCCAGGCCGACAGCGTGTCTGGCGCTGCCGGCTAAATGTTTTCGCGGGTGTAAATCTCGAAGGGCAGGATGTTTGTAAAACTCCCGCTTTCGTTCGGTGCTGAGACAGCGCGAATCATGCCCGCCAGGGTCTCTTGCGCGATGCGGGCGAGGGGGTGCGAGATGATGAAGGTCAGCGTGCCGTCGAGCAGCGCCGGGCGGGTCGACTCCATCAGCTCGTAGCCGACAACGACGAGGCTTCCGGCGCGGCCGGTGGAGCGGAGCGCGGTGATGGCGCCGGTGATGCCGCCGCCGGCGACATAAAGTCCGGACAGATCCGGATTTTCGTTCAGCAGCTTCTCGGTCATCTCCTGCGCAATGGCGCTGGATTCGAAGGTCAGCAGCGGTTCGAGCAGCGTGAAGCCAGGGGCGTGCTCGCGGAAATAGGAGCGAAAGCCGCTCTCGTTCATCTCTTGGCAGCGATAGCGGTGGTTACCGACGAGGATGCCGAGCTTGCCGGGCGCACGGCAGACATGCTCGAACACCCAGGCCGCGGTGCGCCCAACCTTCCAATTGTCCAGTCCGATGTAGCGCACATGCCCGGTCGCCGAGATCTGCGAGATCAGCGCAAACACCGGCACGTTGCGGAGATGCAATGTGTCCACCGCCTGGGTGACGAGAGGATGCACCGCTGCAACGACGCCGACGGCATCGCATTCGGCGCCGAGCGCCAGCATCCGCGAGGCGACGTTCTGCGGTGACAGGTCGTCCAGAAATTCCGTGCGCAGCTCTATCTCGCAGTCGGGCATCGTTTCGGTTGCCAGGCGCAGCGCCTCGGCCATATTGCGGTAAAAGGCGCGGCCGGGCTGGTGCAGCAGGAAACCGAACCGGTAGCGCGGGCGGGCGGCCGCCACGCGGCTGCGCAACGCGCCCATGCCGTAAAAACCGATCTGCTCGGCCGCCAGCCGGACGCGCTCGCGCATGCCCTGGCGGACGGCGCCCGAGCCGCTCAGCACGCGATTGACGGTGGCCACCGAAACATTCGCCTCGGCGGCTACATCCTTGATCGTTGGCCGCTTGCCCTGATCCATTTTATCTCATCAGCCTGTCGCATTTGATACAAAAATATCATTGTCCGAGTGAGATTGATATGAATGAAACAATCAATTTGGAACAAAAATTCTATTCTTGATTCATTTTGGATCAAGATGTTTATCTCCGGGAAGCAAGCAAGGCGGAAGCACCGCCAGCCCAGGGATAGCAGCAAAACAGCGCAGACAGCTTCTCGCTCACCGCCTCAAGCGGTGTGAGGCAGCGCGCGTGCGGGCCATCCCCAGGCATGGCGCGGGAGGAATTGCATGGACGATCTCAAATACGGCGTACGCGACAAGCGCGGCGACTGGAAGCCGAACGGACGCATCGAGGGGGCGCCCTTGTGGAACTGGCCGCCCAGGCTGCCGAAAATCCTGGCGTGGCTGCCCGGCTATATCTGGCCGTGGAATGCCTTCCACATGGCCACGGCACTGCTCTACTGGTTCTATATCGTTCCTGGCGTCGAGACGATGAAGACCATCGGCTGGGGCTGGGCGCTATGGCTCTATGCCGTCAATGCCGCCGCGATCCTTGTCTTCTACGGCATCTTCGAGCTGCGCTACTACATCAAGCGCGCCCAGGCGACGCGCTTCAAATACAACCACAAGTTCCCCGCCGATGCGCCCTCCGACGTCTTCTGGTTCCAGAGCCAGAACCTCGACAACTTCCTGCGCTCGTTCTTTATCACCATTCCGCTATGGACAGTGGTTGAGGTCATCTTCCTCTGGTGCTTTGCCAATGGCTACGCGCCGTGGGTCGGTTGGCAGGATCATCCGGTCTACCTCGCCGCACTGGTGCTGATCGCGCCGGCCATCCACGAGGTGCATTTCTTCTTCATCCACCGCCTGATCCACTGGGGACCGCTCTATCGCTGGATCCATTCGGTCCACCACAATTCGATCAACCCATCGCCCTGGTCGTCACTGTCGATGCATCCGGTGGAAGGGTTCCTCTATCACGCGGTCGCCTTCTGGCACCTGATCATTCCGTCCAATCCGATCGTCGCGCTGTTCCAGCTGCATGTCGCCGGCTTCGGCGCCGTCAATGGCCATCTCGGCTTCGACAAGCTGGAGGTGACCGAGGACACGGCCGTCAACAGCCATGCCTATACGCATTATCTGCACCACAAATATTTCGAGGTGAACTATGGCGGCGACGGGCTGATCCCGCTCGATAGATGGTTCGGCACCTGGCACGACGGCACCAGGGAGGGCGAAGCCATGATGGACGCCCGCTTCCAGAAAAAGAAGGAACGCATGAACGCCAGGGCGTGAGCAACGCCGGGTCAGGCATTCGTGACGCGCAATCGGGAGAGAGGCGCGCATGGAACGACGAAGCTGTTTTTCTAACCCGTCTGACGACGGCAACCGGGAGGAATGAAATGAAAACGATCACGAAACTGCTGACGGCGATCATGCTTGCGGGCGCGGCAGCGACATCGGCCACGTCGGCCATGGCTGATGGGGCGAAGATCTTCGTCATTGGCGGCAAGGCGGACGACCCGTTCTGGTCGAAGGTCAAGAAGGGTGCCGACGATGCCGGCAAGGTCGCCGAGCTGACCGGCGGCTCCGTGACCTGGCTCGGTCCGCAGAATTACGACAATCTCGGTCCGGATGCGGCCAAGCTGATCCGCACCGCGCTCAGCCAGAAGCCGAGCGCCATTGTCGGCCCCGACTGGGTGCCGGAGGCGATGGACGACGCCTTCAAGGAAGTCGTTGCCGCCGGCGTGCCGCTCATCATCTACAATTCCGGGGGCATGGACGCGGCCAAGCGCCTCGGCGCCATGAACTATGTCGGCAATGAAGAATATGCAGCGGGCCTCGGTGGCGGCACCTATTACGGCAGCCATGGCGCCAAGAACGTTCTGTGCGTCAACACCTTGCCAGGTGCCACCAACACCGAAGACCGCTGCAAGGGCATTGCCGACGCCATCGCCAAGAGTGGCGGCAAGTCCAGCCAGTTGCCGTTGCCCTCGTCCAGTTTCGGCAATCCGACCGCGGTCGCCGAGGCGATCAAGGCCGCCGTGCTGAAGGACAACACCATCGACGGCGTCATCACCATCAGCGCCGGCGACGCCAACAGCGCCGCCAACGCCATCAGCCAGGCCAATGCCGGCGACAAGGTCAAGCTCGCTTCCTTCGACATGGATGAGACCGGCCTGCAGCGCATCAAGACCGGCACGCAGATGTTCGCTGTCGACCAGCAGCCCTATCTGCAGGGCTATCTCGCGGTCTCGCTGCTGAACGGCTTCGTCAATTACGGGCTCGACCTGCCGACCAGACCGGTGCTGACCGGACCGGGGATCGTCGACGCCGCCAATGTCGACGCGACAATGGCCGGTGCCGCGGCCGGCGCTCGCTAGCGCCACTTGGCCTTCTCCCCTTGTGGGAGAAGGTGGATCGGCGCGTAGCACCGAGACGGTTGAGGGGTGCGTGACGGGATGCTGTCACCGCAAAGCTGGAACACCCCTCAACCGTCGCCTTCGGCGACACCTTCTCCCACAAGGGGAGAAGGGGAGCCGCGTTTCAAGCCACAACGCCAGGGACATTTCGATGACATCCCAAGCCCAATCCGCGACGGCCACCGCGCCACCCCCTCAGCATTCTTCGATGCCCTCGATCGGCAGCCTGGTGCGGCGCCCCGAAGTCGGCTCGCTGATCGGCATGGTCGCCGTTCTGGTCTTTTTCTCGATCTTCGGCGGCGCCAATTTCATGTCGGCCGGGGGGGCGGCGAGCTGGCTCAACGTCGCCTCCGAACTCGGCATCATCGCGCTTCCCATCGGGCTGCTGATGATCGCCGGGCATCTCGATCTCTCCGTCGGTTCGATGGTTCCCGCTAGCTCGATGACCATCGCCATCCTGTCGGGCCATTACGGCCTGCCGATCATCGTCGGCATACTCGCCGCGCTCGGCCTTGGGCTGGCCGTCGGCTTCATCAACGGCGTGCTGGTGATCCGCACCAAGGTGCCGTCCTTCGTCGTTACGCTCGCCACGCTGTTCGCATTGGCCGGCCTGACGCTCGGCCTCTCGGTCATCCTGTCCGGCAGCACCAGCGTCGCGCTGAAGAGCGGCCCCACTGCCAAGCTTCTGTTCGGCGACTATCTGGGCGGCAAGTTCGAGGTGACGCTGTTCTGGTGGATCGCCGCCATCCTGATCGTCGGCTTCATCCTGAATTTCTCGCGCTTCGGCAACTGGATCCTGGCCATGGGCGGCGACGCGGTGAGCGCCCGCAATGCCGGCATCCCGACCGACCGGGTGACCATCGCGCTGTTCATGAGCAGCGGCCTGTGCGCTTCCTTCGTCGGCATGTCGCAGGCGATCCTCTACAACAGCGCCCAGGTGGCCGCCGGGCAGTCCTTCATCTTCAACTCGATCATCGCGGTGGTCATCGGCGGCGTGCTGCTCACCGGGGGCTACGGTTCGGTGGTCGGCATCGTTTTGGGCACGCTGACCTTCGCCATCGTCAACCAGGGCATTTTCTACACCGGCTTCGACGCCAACTGGGCGAGCCTGATCATCGGCGTCCTGCTGCTCGCCGCCGTGTTGATGAACAACACCTTCCGCACCATGGCGCTCACCTACGCGCCGCGCACCAAATCGAGGGTCCGCTGATGACGACGCCCCTGCTCAGGCTGACTGGAATCAACAAGTCGTTCGGCCCGATCGACGTGCTCCACGACATCTCGCTCGAGGTCAACCGAGGCGAGGTGCTGTGCCTGCTCGGCGACAATGGCGCCGGCAAGTCGACGCTGATCAAGATCCTCTCCGGCGTCCACAGGCCAACATCGGGCACGATGGAAATGGACGGCAGATCCGTCGCCTTCGACAGCCCCCGCGACGCCAGCGACCATGGCATCGCCACCGTTCACCAGTTCGGCGGCACGTTCCCGCTGATGAGCATCGGCCGCTCTTTCTTCGTCGGCGCGGAACCGACGCGGCGCTGGGGGCCGCTCACCATCTATGACCGCAAGCGGGCCAATGAGATCGCCGTCACCGAGATGCGCCAGCTCGGCATCACCCGCATCGACGACGGCGATCGCCTCGTCGGCGGATTGTCGGGTGGCGAACGCCAGGCGCTGGCGATCGCACGCGCCGTGCATTTCGGCGCGAGCGTGCTGATCCTCGACGAACCGACCGCGGCGCTTGGCGTCAAGGAGGCGGCGCATGTACTGCGCATTGTGCTCCAGGCTCGGCGCAAGGGCATCGCTGTGATCTTCATCACCCACAATGTCGTCCATGCGCTCACCGTCGGCGACCACTTCGCCGTCCTCATCAGGGGCGCCAAGGCCGCCGACTTCCGCAAGGGCGAGAAAAGCCGCGAGGCGATCACCGACCTTATGGCGGGAGGCGAGCAGATGGCGGAGTTGGAAGCCGAGATCGAGAGCTTCTCGGCGGCTGACGATGGGCATGCGCCGCAGGGCGCGACCCATGCGTGACCAGTGAAGACGCCCATCTCCTCCTCCCGGGCATCTTCCTGTACGGCCGGCGGAAATCCCGCTGGCCGCCTTTTCGACCAACCAAAGAACAGACGGCAGAGTGGCTATGGCAAAATGGATTGATGCGTGCGCGACCGATGACATCGACGAAGAGGACGTCATCCGCTTCGATCACGAGGGCCGGACATTCGCCATCTACCGCAGTCCCGACGATGCCTTTTTCTGCACCGACGGGCTGTGCACGCATGAGAAGGTGCATCTGAGCGACGGGCTGGTCATGGAACACCGGATCGAATGCCCGAAACACAGCGGCGTGTTCGATTACCGGACCGGCGAAGCGCTGCGCGCACCGGTCTGCGTGAACCTGAAAACCTACGCCACCAAGGTCGAGGACGGCCGCGTGTACATCGAGGTCTGACATGTCCGATACGTTTACGCTTGCCGCCTGCGCCGAGATGCTGTGGCGCGACAGGCCGATGGAATGGCGCGTCAAGCGCCTCACCGAAATGGGTTTTCAGGTGGGCCTGTGGAACTGGCCCGAGCATGACCTCGCAATGTTGGAAAGATCCGGCGCCACCTTCTCGATCATGAACGGCTATCTCCGCGGCAGGCTGGCCGATGATGAGGGTGCGGCCGAGCTGTTGAAGACGGCGAAGGAGACGGCCGCGGTCGGCAAGCGCCTCGGCGTCGCTCGGCTCAATCTGCACGGGACGGGGCTCGGCGATCGCGGCCTTCCGGTCACACCATGCGAGACCGTCACCGGCGCCATGTGGCTCAAGGCGCGCGACACGCTGAACCGCATTGCCGACCTTGCCGAGGCGGAAGGCGTGACCTTCACGCTGGAGAATCTGAACCTGCCGGTCGACCATCCCGGCGTGCCGTTCGGGCGCGCCGAGGATACGCTTGCCTTGGTATCAAGCGTCAACCGGCCGGGTCTGCGCCTCAATCTCGACCTCTACCATGCGCAGATCGGCGAAGGAAATCTGATTGAACTGTGCCGCGCCTGCCTGCCATGGATCGGCGAGGTCCAGGTGGCCGACGTGCCCGGACGCATGGAGCCTGGCAGCGGCGAGATCAATTACCGGGGCATTGCCCATGCGCTGACGGACATGGGCTATCGCGGGCCGGTCGGCATGGAGGCATTCGCCTCCGGTGCCCCTGAAGTGGCCCTGCAGGCCTTTCGCGAAACTTTCACCGTCTGAGGGAAAAACAATGGTCACCAAGAACAGCCGGCCCACCGTCGCCGACATCCGAGCCATGAAGAGCCGCGGGCAAAAGATCTCCATGCTCTACGTCACCTCGCTCGAAGAAGCGGCCGCGGCCGACGCGGCCGGCGTCGACATGCTTTCGATCGAGGGCCGCTTCTTCTCTCCTGAGATGCGCGAGGCCGCCGGCCGCTGCTTCGTGCAGGTAGGGCTTCCCTACGGTCCCGCAGGCAACCTGGTCACGGCGGCGGACTATCTGAAAACCGCCTACCACTTCATGCGCATCGGCGGCGACTGCTTCTACTGTGCCGCCTCGCTCGACATCCAGAAGACGCTCTGTGACAACGCCGTGCCGGTCGTCGCCCATGTCGGCCTGATCCCCTCGCAATGCACCTGGACCGGCGGCTTCAAGGCCGTCGGCAGGACGGCCGAGAGCGCGCGTGCGGTGTGGGACCACGTCAAGCGCCTTGAAACCATCGGTTGCTTCGGCGCCGAGCTGGAAGTGGTGCCGGACCGGATTGCCGAACTGATCACCAAGAGCACGCCGATGATCATGCTTGGCATGGGCGCCGGACCGCATGCCGATGCGCAGTACCTGTTCAGCGAGGACGTGCTTGGCCACACCTCAGGCCACAAGCCGCGCCACGCCAAGACTTACCGCAACTTCGCCGCCGAGTATGAGCGGCTGCAGCGGGAACGCATCGCCGCCTATCGCGAGTTCATCTCAGACGTGCAGACGGGCGCCTACCCCGAGCCGCAGCATGTCGTCGCGATCGCCGACGAAGAGCTGGCGGCGTTCAGGGCTCCGCTTGGCCTCTGACGGATGCCCCGGCCCCGAAATCGCAGGCTGTGGGCACCGGCATGCATGAAAGGAGCGACGGCTGGCCGTCGCTCCCCCGACAAGCTCAGAAGATCGCGTTCGTGACCGCCTTGACCGGGCCGAGCAGCACCGATCCGTCCGGCACGCCGGCGTCGATCGGGATGGCCTTGCGGTTCGCCGTCGCTGCCGCCGCCGCCATCGGCTGGCTGGCGTCGCTGGTCACGATGACGGGGGTTTTCGACGGCACGCGGTCGTATAGGTCGATGATGTCCTGGTTCATCAGGCGAACGCAGCCGGATGAGACCGACTTGCCGATCGACTTCCATTCCGGCGAGCCGTGCAGGCGGTAAAGCGTGTCCACATTGCCCTGGAAGAGATAGAGCGCGCGGGCGCCGAGCGGGTTCTTCAGCCCGCCGGGCATGCCGCCATTGTCGGCGCTGTATGGCTTCAATTCCGGCTGCCGGGCGATCATTTCATCCGGCGGCGTCCATTTTGGCCATTTCTGCTTCCACTGTACGACAGCGTCGCCCGACCATTCGAAGCCGGCCCGGCCGAGACCTACGCCATAGCGGATCGCCTGGCCGCCCGGACGAACCAGATAGAGGAAATGGCCCGTCGTATCGACGACGATCGTTCCCGGCTTCTGACCGGTCGGGTCGGGAACGATCTGGCGCAGGAACTGCGGATCGATCCTGTCGAAGGGGATGGGCGGGAGGTCGAATCCGCCATCGCTGACGGCCGCGTACATCGACGCATAATCGGCAAGCGGGGGCTCGACATAGGTCGGCGGCGGTGGCTCCACCGGTCCCGGCCCGGTGGTCGCGCATGCGGAAACCGCGATCGATGCGGCGCCCAATGCTGCGGCGTTGAGAAAGCCGCGACGGCTCAGGCGATAGGATTCGATTTCGGTTGTGGACATGGCTGCCTTCTTTAGGACTCAAATCGCAACAAAGCGTCAATACGCCGACGACCGTTGCAGGTGCCTGACAACACCTGGGGCGATAGGCGGTTCCGATTCTGGCCCGAACGTGGACAAACAAAGGCGAAGCTGTGACTGCGCCGCAACTGTGGCGCCAGGGCCACAGGTCGACAGCTCAGGCGGTGACCAGGGCTTCGAGGGTCGGCAGGATCAGGGCCGGCGGAAAGTCCCGGTATTCCTCGGGTTGGTTGGAGCGGTTGATCCACACCGTGCGGAAGCCGAATTTGGTGGCGCCCGCAATGTCCCAGCGATTGGAGGACTGGAAGGACACAGCGCCGGGATAGAGGCGCCAGCCTGTGGCGACCATGTCGTAGACCGCCGGATCGGTCTTGAAGCGCCGCACCGTATCGACCGAATAGATGTCGTCCAGAACCTGGTCGAGCGCCGCGGATTTGACCGCCGCTTCCAGCATCTCGGGCGAGCCGTTGGAGAGGATCGCCAGCCTGGCTCCTGACGCCTTGAGCGCCTTCAGCACGGCCGGCACTTCCGGGTAGCAATCCAGCCGCCAGTAGGCTTCCAGCAGTTTTGTCCTGAGGCCGGGATCGGCGGAGGGGACCTTGCGCAAGGCGAAGTCGAGCGCCTGTTCGGTCAGCTGCCAGAAGTCCGCATAGGCGCCCATCAGCGTGCGCACCCAGGAATATTCGAGCTGCTTGGCGCGCCAGATCTCGGACAGCAACTGGCCCTCCGGACCGATCTGGTCGGCATGGCGGCGCACGGCGGCGTGCACGTCGAACAGCGTGCCGTAGGCGTCGAAAACATAGGCGGCGTATTGCATGGCGACAGTTTTGAGGCGAGGCGGGGCAAGGTGCAAGCCTTGATTGCATCGCACCACCGCTGGCCTCAACAAAACTCCCCGATGCCGGTTGACGGCCACGGCCAAGCATCATCCAATGTTGTCACACAAGATTGATCGGAACGGGACAACGCGATGACACTGGCGGCAGCGGCGCAATCCGCGACATGGACTTTCGTCGACGGCGACTGGTACGAGGGCAATGTCGCAATTCTGGGTCCGCGCAGCCACGCCATGTGGCTTGGCACCAGCGTCTTCGACGGAGCGCGCTGGTTCGAGGGCGTGGCGCCCGACCTCGACCTGCATGCCAGGCGGGTCAATGCCTCGGCGATCGCGCTCGGCCTCAAGCCGAACATGTCGCCTGAACAGATCGTCGGGCTGACCTGGGACGGATTGAAGAAGTTCGATGGCAAGACCGCGGTCTATGTCAGGCCGATGTACTGGGCAGAGCATGGCGGCTACATGGGCGTGCCGGCCGATCCCGCTTCGACCCGTTTTTGCCTCTGCCTCTATGAATCGCCGATGATTTCGCCGACCGGCTTTTCGGTGACGGTGTCGCCGTTCCGGCGCCCGACGATCGAGACCATGCCGACCAACGCCAAGGCCGGCTGCCTCTATCCCAACAATGGCCGCGCCATCCTCGAAGCCAAGATGCGCGGCTTCGACAATGCGCTGGTGCTGGACATGCTGGGCAACGTCGCCGAGACGGGAAGCTCCAACATCTTCCTGGTCAAGGATGGCCACGTGCTGACGCCGGCGCCGAACGGCACCTTCCTGTCCGGCATTACACGTTCGCGCACGATGACGCTGCTGGGCGAGTATGGCTTCAAGACGACGGAAAAGACGCTGTCGGTGCGCGATTTCCTCGAAGCGGACGAAATATTCTCGACCGGGAACCATTCCAAGGTGGTGCCGGTCACCCGCATCGAGGATCGCAATCTGCAACCCGGACCGGTGGCCAAGAAGGCGCGCGAGCTTTATTGGGACTGGGCGCATTCGTCGGCATCGGCCGGCTGAGGCGTCGGTTCGGCCTTTTTGTCGCTGCGCGCTTCACCCCAGGAAAACCGTGTGACAGTTTTCCGGAACCCGCTTAGAAAGGGAACCGGCGCTTCACTTCCGGAGTTGTTCCAGCTCAATCCAGTCCTATGTTAGTCCGGTATCGACACCGGATTTTTCCACGAGGGAGTACTACCCATGGCTTTTGAATTGCCCGCTCTGCCTTACGACTATGAGGCTTTGCAGCCTTACATGTCGAAAGAGACGCTGGAGTATCACCACGACAAGCACCACAAGGCCTATGTCGACAACGGCAACAAGCTGGCCGCCGAGGCCGGAATGGGTGATCTGTCGGTCGAAGAGGTGGTCAAGCAGTCGTTCGGCAAGAATGCCGGTCTCTTCAACAATGCCGCGCAGCATTACAACCACATCCATTTCTGGAAGTGGATGAAGAAGGGCGGCGGCGGCAACAAGCTGCCGGGCGCGCTGCAGAAGGCTTTCGACAGCGATCTCGGCGGCTACGACAAGTTCAAGGCCGATTTCATCGCCGCCGGCACGACGCAGTTCGGTTCGGGCTGGGCCTGGGTTTCCGTCAAGGACGGCAAGCTGGCGATCTCGAAGACCCCGAATGGCGAAAACCCGCTCGTCCATGGCGCCTCGCCGATCCTCGGCGTCGACGTCTGGGAGCACTCCTACTACATCGACTATCGCAACGCGCGGCCGAAATATCTCGAGGCCTTCGTCGACAGCCTGATCAACTGGGATCATGTGCTGGAACTCTACGAAAAGGCGAAGTAATCGATCATCAGAAGGCCCCGGCAATCCCGGGGCTTTTTCTTTTCTGTGCCGATATCGGTGGCTGCGAAGGCCCGGAAAAAACCATCCGAGGAGAGGGAATATTCCGTCCGCCGCATCGTTAACGTCGTGTCCCAAATACCTTCATCACGGAGCCAAATGAATGAGAAAGCTTGTCATCGCCATCTCAATGCTCGCCTTCGCCGGTTCGGCGGCCTTTGCCGATCCGGTCCTCGACCGGCAGGCTCTGATGAAGGAGCGTGGAAAGATCGTCGGCGGTTTGGCGAAGGTCGCCAAGGGCGAGGACTCCTTTGATGCCGCTGCCGTGCTGACGCAGTTGCAGGCGCTGCAGGCGAATGCTGAAAAGTTCGATGTCGATACCTTGTTCCCGAAAGGCAGCGATGCCGGCGACACCACGGCGGGGCCGAAAATCTGGGAAGACACGGCCGGCTTCAAGGCCGCCGAGGACAAGTATCTGGCCAACGTTAAGGCCGCCGTCGCGGCGGCTCCCGCTGATGTCGACGCGCTGAAGGCGCAGGTCGGCGCCATCGGTTCGGACTGCGGCACCTGCCATCAGGGCTACAGGATCAAGAAAAGCTGATTGCCTGACATGGCATGGCTGAAGAAGCTCGTCGGCGCGACCCTCATCCTGGGTGGCGCTGGCGCGGCCGCTGGTTGGCTGCTGTCGGCGCCGGTCAGGCTCGATGCCGCGGCGCTGGCGCAGCTTGGGCCGGGCGACGCGACCAAGGGCAAACGCATTTTCTATGCTGGCGGCTGCTCGTCCTGCCACGCCAAGCCGGGTTCGCAGGGCGATGCCCGGCTTCAACTGGTCGGCGGCCTCCAACTCAAGACGCAGTTTGGCACCTTTGTTCCGCCCAACATTTCGCAAGACCCCAAGGACGGCATCGGTGCGTGGTCGGTCGAGGATCTCGCCAATGCCATGCTCAAGGGTGTTTCACCATCCGGCCAGCATTTCTATCCGGCCTTCCCCTATGGCTCCTACGCCCGCATGAAGCCGTCGGATATTGCCGATCTCTATGCCTTCCTGAAGACGTTGCCCGCTGTCGCCGGCAAGGCGCCGGACAATTCGCTGGCGTTCCCGTTCAACATCAGGCGTGGCATCGGCCTGTGGAAGCGCCTTTACCTTGCCGACCAGCCTATTGTTGCCTTGGCCGATGGCGCGCCCGATCCGGTGGTGGCTGGCCGCTATCTGGTCGAGGGGCCGGGCCATTGCGGCGAGTGCCACACGCCGCGCGACTTCGCCGGCGGGATGAAGAAAGGCGAGTGGCTGGCGGGTGCCGTGGCAGCAGAAGGCCCAGGCGTCGTGCCCAACATCACATCGGGCAAGGGCGGCATCGCCAACTGGTCGGAAGCCGACATAGCCAACTACCTCGAAACCGGTTTCACACCCAATTTCGATTCCGTCGGCGGCGCGATGGTCGACGTGCAGCGCAATATGGCCGAGCTGACAGCAGGGGACCGCGCCGCGATCGCCGCCTATCTCAAGGCCGTACCGCCGCACCCCAACGGTTATCCGGCCCGCAAACCGGCAAGCTGAATTCCGCCTTTTGGCAAATCCAGGAAAAGTGTGAGCGGTTTTCCCGGGAAAAGCGTATAGCGCGCTTTCCCTTGGGAATTGCGGCAAAACAAAGAGTTAGAGTGGTTCACCGTTTCCATGAAACGGTGAAAGGCTCTAGAGGTGCCGGTCGCCGAGGAAGTCGAAGCCCGTCTCGAAGAAATGATTGTAGTTGCAGGTCAGTTCTTCCCCGGGTGCGATGTCGCGCAGCGCAAAGGTTTCCTCGGGCGAGGAGACATCGCAATTCGGCTCGTCGTCATGGTTCATGTAGCGGGCGTCGTCGGCTTCGAAGACGATGTAGGCCGGATCGCGCCGGTCCGGGTAGGAATAGCGGTCAAGATAGCTTTTCACCGGCCCGGTTTCGCCCTCATAGGTCTCGACGTCGATGATCCGGTCGAAGCGGGGGTCGAGCTTCCAGATCAGCGCACCCTTGGGGATGTGGTGCTTGGCAAAGACGCCGATGCCCTGGATCGGCGATTTGTCGAGATAGACGTCGACGAGCAGCATAATGGACCCTTGTGCGAGTACGGGCTTCATCGCCCGGGAAAGCCGTGCCTTGGGTAACGCGCGACTGTCGCAATTGCGAGTGGAAATGAGCAATGCGGAATTCAAAAAGTCATGATCGCCAAATCCAAAAGTGAACGTGCTGTCCCGAGCCCTCAGCGTTGCTGCAAGGCCAGGCGGACGCCCAGGGCGCAGTAGATGCCGCCGACAACCTTGCCCTGCCATTTCATCACGGTCTGATTTCGGCGCAGGAAAGAGCCCAGGCGGCCGGCGCTCACGGCAAAGACGACCGTGCTGAAAAGACCGAGCACGACGAAGACAATGCCCAATACGGCCAACTGAAGCATCACCGTGCCGTTTTCGGGCCGCACGAACTGAGGCAGGAAGGCCAGGAAAAACAGCGCGGTCTTGGGATTGAGCACTTCGGTCAGGACGGCCTGCCGAAACGCCTTGCCGGCGGAGATGGCGAGCGCGCCGGCCGAGGGTTCGGTCGGCGTTTTCTCGATGATGGCGCGAATGCCAAGGTAAACGAGGTAGGCCGCGCCGATATATTTTACGATGCTGAACAGCGTCGCCGACGTGGCGATGATCGCCGAGATGCCGACCATCGCCATGACGGTGTGAAATATGTCGCCGGCCGCGATCCCGGCGCCGGTCGCAATCCCGACCTTCGTTCCAGAACTCGTTGCCCGGGCGATCGTCAACAGCGTGGCCGGACCCGGGATAAAGACAAAGCCGAGCACGACGGCGATATAGGCAATCAACGTGGACAGATCGATCATTTAAGGGTCTCCTCGACAAGCTGCGCCTTTCCCGTCACCTTCAGCGCGAAGGAATAAGTATAAGCGATCTCTTCCAGGCGTGAGAACCGGCCAGACGCGCCGGCATGGCCGGAATCCATGTTGATCTTGAACAGCACCGGATTGTCACCGCTCTTGCGGTCGCGCAAGCGCGCCACCCATTTGGCCGGTTCCCAATAGGTGACGCGCGGATCGGTGAGACCAGCGAGCGCCAGGATCGGCGGATAGTCGAGGGCCGCGACATTATCGTAGGGCGAGTAGGCTGCGATGGTCCGGTAGTCGTCGGCCGACGCGATCGGATTGCCCCATTCCGGCCATTCCGGCGGCGTCAGCGGCAGGGTCGCGTCGAGCATGGTGGTGAGCACGTCGACGAAGGGAACCTCGGCGACGATGCCGCCAAAGCAGTCCGGCGCCATGTTGGCAATGGCGCCCATCAGCATGCCGCCGGCCGAACCGCCTTGCGCGACCATGCGGTCATGCGCGGAATAACGCTCGGCAACGAGATGGCGCGCGCAGGCGATGAAATCCGTGAAGGTGTTCATCTTGTGCGCCCGCTTGCCGTCATCGTACCAGCCGTAGCCCTTGTCCTTGCCACCGCGGACATGGGCGATGGCGTAGACGAAGCCGCGGTCGACCAGCGACAGGCAGTTGGTGTTGAAGGCCGCCGGCACGGTGATGCCGTAGGAGCCGTAGCCGTAAAGCAGGCAAGGTGCCGATCCATCGAGCGGCGTGTCGCGATGATGCAGAAGCGAGATCGGCACCAGTTCGCCATCGGCGGCGGGCGCCATCAGTCGTCTGGTGACATAGTGGTCCGCATCATGACCGGATGGCACCTCCTGGGTCTTGAGCAAGACCCGCTCGCGGGTGCGCATATTGTAGTCGAACACCTGCGCCGGCGTCGTCATCGACGAATAGGAAAAGCGCATGATCTCGGTGTCGTATTCATAGGAGCCCGACAGGCCGAGCGAAAAAGCCTCCTCATCGAGAGACAGGAGATGCTCTTCGCCGCTGGCGCGGTCGCGCACGACGATGCGCGGCAGGCCCTCCTTGCGCTCAAGCCGGACCATATGGTCCTTGAAGCCGATCACCGACAGGATCAGCCGGCCCGGTTCATGCGGCACCAGTTCCCGCCAGTTGGCGCGGACCGGATCGCCTGCCGGCGCCGTCATGATCTTGAAGTCCTTGGCGCCGTCCGCATTGGTCAGGATGAAGAAGATGTCGCCGCCTTCCTCCAGCTCATATTGAAGGCCGGTCTCGCGTGCTGAAACCAGCCTGGGTTCGGCAAACGGATCGCTGGCGCTCAACAGGCGATATTCCGAGGTCTCGTGATCGTTGATGCCGATCATGATCCATTGGTTGTCGCGGGTGCCGTCGACATTCATGAAGAAGCCGGGATCGGTTTCCTCATAGATCAGGCGGTCGGTCTCAGGGTCCTGTCCAAGCGCGTGGAACAGCACCTTCGAGGGCCGGTGATTGGGGTCGAGACGCGTGTAGAAAAACCCGTCATTGCCTGCGTCCCACACGCCCGAGCCGCCTGTGGCGGGAATCTGGTCCGCGAGTTCATTGCCATCGGCAAGGTCGCGAACGCGCAGCGTGTAGAACTCGGAGCCCTTGTCGTCGAAGGCCCACAACAGCTTGCGGTGATCGGCCGAATGGTCGACGCCGCCGAGCCGGAAATAGGCCTTGCCTTCCGCCTCGAGGTCGCCGTCGAGCAGGATCTGCTCGCTTCCGCCGTCGCGCGGCATGCGGAAATAGCGTGGCTGCTCGCCGCCGAGCTTGAAGGAAGACCCATAGGCGTAAGGCCCGTCCTTCATCGGAACCGAGGAATCGTCTTCCTTGATGCGGCCCTTCATCTCCTTGAAAAGCTGCTTCCGCAGGTCCGATGTGTCGGCCATCAGCTTCGACTGATAGGCATTCTCGGCTTCGAGTTCGGCGCGGATGCCCGCATCGAGCAAGGAGGGATCCCGAAACATCTCCTGCCAGTTGTCGGCCCGCAGCCAGGCATATTCATCGGTTCGCGTGATGCCGTGATGCGTGTCGAAGACCGGCCGCTTCTGCGGCGTCGGCGGGCTGGCGATCGGAAATCGGGAAGTCTTGGTCATTGCGTCTCGCTTGGGAACTTCTTGAATGATGAATGAACACGCCGATCAGGGTGGGTTCAAGGGCCGCACCTAGAGGTGATGTCGGCTCCATGAGAATGGGCCGGGAGGAAAGATGATGACTATTCGATCTCGGATTGCAGCAGCCTTCGCCGTTGCTTCGCTGGCTCTGGTCTTTGCCGGCCAGTCTCATGCGACCGTATTCGCGGCTTGGCAAGTGGCCAATGTACCGTTCGGCGACACGCTCAACTTGCGCAAATATCCGTCCGCCACATCCCAGAAGCAGGCCGCATACCCGAACGGGACGGTCCTGCAGATGACCGGACGATGTACCGGCGGCGTCAACCTGCTCGACATCGCCAGTCAACCGGCATGGAAGCAACGGCAGACGGTTCGCTTTCGCTGGTGCGAAGTCTGGCACGACCCGGCCAAGAACGGTGAGTTCGTCACCGGCTGGGCCTATGGCAAGTACATCACCCCGTATTGATCATCGGCCGTCGATCAATCGTGATGCCGCCGGCGGGACATGCCGCCTGGTTGTCCGCAAAAAGATTGAGCGGCAACCTGCGGTTTTGTGGACAGATGTGAACAACCAAGATTGACGGCGTCCTGGCAAAGCAAAGCAGAGCATTGACACTTGTTTTGTGAGTTATCGCGAATGTAACGATCAGCTGACGTAACGTCAGGCGATGTCGGTTTGGCGAGAGAAATATCGAAAAATTACGTGATGCACGAAAGATTGAAGCTGTTTGGCGAATAGTTGATCAACTTTCCTAAATATTATGCAAAGGGCGAATTGACTTACTTGCTCCATGGTCGCATTGATGTGCCCGCGACACGAATCGTGGAAACTCTATCTGCTCAAAATTCGTGCGATGCCCTGCCTGTAAAAAAGGGCATATCGACGTAACTCTTGTTGGGGCCTGAAAACCATGGATATTGTCGAAACACCTTCCAGAAACAACGATGCGCTGATCGAGCTGACCGCCGATGTGGTGGCCGCCTATGTCAGCAACAACCCGGTGCCGGTCGGCGAATTGCCGAGCCTCATATCCGATGTCCATGCCGCTCTCGGGCGCGTGGGCGGAACCGCCGAACTGCCTCCTGCCGACAAGCAGAAGCCGGCTGTCAACCCGAAGCGTTCGGTTCATGACGACTACATTGTCTGTCTTGAAGACGGCAAGAAGTTCAAGTCGCTCAAGCGTCACCTGATGACCCACTATGATCTGACGCCGGACCAGTACCGCGAAAAGTGGAATCTCGACCCGAGCTATCCGATGGTTGCTCCGAACTATGCGGCAGCTCGCTCGCAGCTCGCCAAGAAGATGGGCCTCGGCCGCAAGCGCAAGGCGCGGTAATCGCTGCTTCGCCAGGTCGAACCGACATTGACGGCGCCTTCGGGCGCCGTTTGATTTTGGGAACAGGATTGCCGGCTGACCGGAGCGGCGTCAGGCGGTCTGCTTGAGCGCCATCTCGGCATCGCGCTTGATGCGCTTGACCATCGAGCGCAGGCCATTGGCGCGCTGCGGCGACAGATGCTCGTCCAGGCCGAGTGCCTTCAGCGTCGCTTCCGCATCGGTTTTCTGGATTTCGCTGGCCGTCCTTCCGGAAAACAGCGCCAGCATGATCGCGACCAGCCCGCGCACGATATGGGCGTCCGAATCCCCCGTGAAGGTGATGACCGGATCGCTGCCCGGTCCTTGTTCGGTGGTCAGCCAGACCTGGCTGACGCAACCCGGCACCTTGTTGGCGGCATTGCGCTCTTCATCAGGAAAGGGCGGCAGCGCCTCGCCGAGCTCGATGACGTAGCGATAGCGGTCCTCCCATTCGTCAAGGAAGGAGAAGTCGTCGCGGATCGTCTGGATCGTGGTCGTCATGACCCGGATATAGTCACGCGGCAGCCCCGCGTCACGGAAAAAACAAGGACACCGCGGGCGTCGAGAGGGCAGACTGCCCGCGGTGCGCCGTCGAGACGGCTTAATTCTTGACCGGCAGGTTGACGGTCTCGGGCAGGACGATCTCTTCCGCCACGCTGCCCGTCATTGTCGAAGTGTCGGGGCCGGTGGACTTGTCGTCCAGCATGGCGGCCGCGATCTTGGCGGTTTCCTTGGCGCGGGCGGTGATGGTGTGCATCGCCGACTTGCCGGTCTCACAGACATCGGGCTTGCGCTCGCAGATGCCGGCAATGTCGCCCACCGCGTCACGTGCCGCGAACAGGGCCTGGATCGGCCCGACGCTTTCCTGCCCCGGCTCGTCGGAACCGACACTCAGCGGCAGCGCCAAAAGCACCAGTGAAAACCAGAAAGCCATTCTTATCAGGAAGAACATGCCTTGCCTCTCGTCGTGACCGGATCATGCATCATGGCATGACCTCTTTTATGGGCAGGATGTTGGCACACAGGCACAAAGGACGGCTTGCGTGCACAGCGACAATTTTCCTCAAATTTTAGGCAAATTCGAAACGAAGCGTTTTGCCATGGATTTGTTTCATATCGGGACGATTTTCGTTACCTCTTGATAACCATCTATTTGGTTGTTTCCATTGAAATTTCCTGGAATTCGCTCGGGTCTCTCCCAATCCATGATCCACTGACGGCAAGCGTTCGCAGATAACCCTCCATTTACTATGGCGGCATTTGCCCGGGTTTTCGGCAGCAAGCATCCCGATATTTGCCACAGGCCGGGCTTTGGTCGGCCCTGCCTTATCCATTCCTTAAACGCTGGATGAGAGTTTCGGAGCCAACCAAAACAATCTGCAAAAGCAGAGCTGTTCACGATGAGTGCGAGTGCGTTGAGTTGATGCCGATCAAGGCCAGATACGCTGAATTGCCTGGCGCGATTGCCGCCGGTTGCGAACGTATGGTCCATCCCTCCATTCTTGGGCAGAGCGGCCGCGAGCGCCAGCGCCGTTTCATCGGCGTCATGCTGGCGGCGCCATTCTTTGCCGCCGGTGCCGCGGTCACGCTGGTCACGTCAGGCATGGGCGCCGCTGTGACCATGGCCGCCATTTTCGCTGCCTTCGGTCTGTGCTGGTTCGTCGCCTTGCTGGTGGCGGCGACCGGCAAGATGGCCGCGGCCGCCCCAATCGCCTTGGCGATGGCGGCTGTTGCCCTTGGCGGCCTCATCGCCGCCGCCGGCGGGTTGAGCTCTCCCGTCGCCATGCTTGCCGTGGCGCTGCCCTTCGAAGCCTGGTGGATCGGCGCTTCGCGGCGCGCGGCCCTGTGGGGAGCGGTCTCGGCCATTGCCGCCATTGTCCTTCAGCCTCTGGCAGCGGCCTTCCTGCCCTTCGCGGGCGCGCAGATCGCGGCCTGGCATTGGCTGGTGCCGCTGGCCTGGGCGCTGACGCTGATCCCGCGCCTGTCGGCGTTTCGCGACAGCAGCGGTGCGGCCGATACGCACGAGACCGGCGACCGGCTGGAAGACATCATCGATGCGGTGATCCTGCGGGTCGCCCGCCACGGCGAGGTGCTCGATGCGTCCGCCAGGGCGCGCACGCTTTTGAAATTGCCGCCGGAACTGCTTTCCGGAACCGGCTTCTTCGACCGTGTCCATCTGTCGGACCGTGTCTCCTATCTCAGCGCCCTGGCGGACATGCGCGATGGTGCGGCCTCGCGCCGCCTGGAACTGCGCGTCAGGCTGCCCCAGAACGGCAATGGCCAGAATGACATGCGCCAAAATGACAGTCGCTCGATGGCCGACAACTACCGGCCGTTCCTGCTCGAACTGCTGCGTGGCGAGGAGCAGAGCGATGTCTTCACGCTGGTGCTGCGCGAAAATGACGAGACGGCCCGGCTGCGTGAGGAACTCGCGCAGGCCAATGAGACGGCGGCAGCCGCGGAAGTGGCCAAAGGCCGGTTCCTGGCGGTGGTCAGCCATGAACTGCGCACGCCGCTGAACGCGATCATCGGCTTTTCGGACATGCTGCTGCACGAGATGTTCGGCGCCTTCAAGGATCCGCGCCAGAAGGAATATGTCACTCTGGTGCGGGATTCCGGCCAGCATCTTCTGGCCGTCGTGACATCCATACTCGACGTATCGAGGATCGAAGCGGGCGCCTACACGGCGGACCCGGAGCCGTTCCGGTTCATGGAAGCCGTCGACATGTGCCAGTCGATGATGCGGCTGCAGGCGCAGGCCAAGAACATCGACCTGCAGACGCAGATCGCTCCCGACGCCGGCGACATCAATGCCGATCGCCGCGCCGTGCAGCAGATCCTGATCAATCTCGTCTCCAATGCCATCAAGTTCACGCCTGACGGCGGCGATGTCGTCGTCGGCGCCAAGCGCATCGGTTCGCGCCTGCATTTCTGGGTCAGGGACACCGGCATCGGCATCGCCGAGGAGGAGTTCGCCAATCTCGGCAAGCCCTTCACGCAGATCCAGAACGACTATACGCGCCGTTTCGAGGGGACCGGCCTTGGCCTGTCACTTGTGAAGGGGCTGGTGGCGCTGCACGAAGGCACCATGTCGATCGAAAGCATGCCGGGCGAGGGCACCACGGTGACCATCAGCCTGCCGGTCAACGGGCCGAAGGGGCGCCCGGCGAACGAGGCGGGGGTGCTGACGATGCCGGTGACGAGGGCGAAAGGGGACAGAAATGGCTCGCTCCGCAAAACAGCCTAAGGCGGTCAAACGCCGCGGCAACGCCTTCCAGGACGGCGCAATGGCCGTCGGCGGGATGATTTCGCGCAACCCCGTCCTGGTGGGCGGATCGACGGCATTCCTGGTGACGCTGTTCTATGTCTCGGCGAATGCGCTGTGGTATCAGCCTTTCCCGCATGCCGGGGCGTTCTTCGCCACCCGGCATTTCCAGGGTTTTCCGCACACCACCTCCGATGAGCCGGAGACGACGATCAACATCGTGCGGCCCAATGCGGCGCCCGCCCCGATGAAGGGCGATCCGGTGGTCGAGCAGGTGCAAGGCATATTGAAGGATCTCGACTTCTATTCCGGCACGGTCGACGGCATTTCCGGCCCCAACACGCGCAAGGCCATCCAGGCCTACCAGCAGAAGGTCGGTCTCAACGCTTCCGGTGAGATCGATGCGCTTCTGCTCGATCAGCTTGGCGCAACGCCGAAGACCGCCTCCGTGCCCAGACCGCAGCCGCGGCCGGATACGCAGGCCGCCGTTCCGGTTTCCTTGCAGACAAGTTCCGGGCAGACAAATTCCGGGCAGACGACTGCCGGGCAGGCGGATGCCGGCCCGACCCAGGGACCCGACCCCCGCATCGTCAAGATCCAGGCCGGGCTCAAGGCGTTCGGCAATGACGACATGCAGCTGGATGGTGTCGTCGGTGCGCGCACCAAGGCGGCGATCAAGGAATTCCAGTCGCTGTTCGGCCTGCCGCAGACCGGCGAACCCGACGAGATCGTCTACGTCAAGATGCGCGAAATCGGCCTGACCAACTGATCGGGAAGCGACGGCTCGCCGAGCGGCGGAAATATCGCTAGATAGCCCGCACGGTTTGCGGAGTTTTCATGCGCGTCACATCGGATTTGTGGGTTTCTGCCCTGGTGCGCCGGGTTTTCAGCGCCGGCGGCTTTGCCGCGGTGGTCAACCGTGGCGCGACCGAGGCCGGTGCTGTTTTCGTGCTGACGCGGGGCAGGTTGGGTGACGTCGCCCTCTACGGGCCGGCGCCGCAGACAAGCTATGATTCGGCAAAGCCCGACGACCGCTTTTTCAGCCTTCTCGCCGCCGGTGATGATCCGGCCATGCTCGATGCCCGTCTTGAAAAGGAAAAGAAATTCGATCCCGACATCTGGGTGGTCGAGATCGAGGCCGGCACCGTTCCCGTCGAGGAGCTTATTTCCGTGAAGACGCCCTGAGGGCGGGAGCCGCGGCTTCGTCGCTGTTCGATGCCTTGCGGCTGTCGCTGTTTGCGGGCGAGGCGTCACGAACCATCCTGGAAAGGGCCTCGGCCTTCCATCCTCGCACCCTGTCCAGAGCCACGTCGCGATGCAGCAGGCGGTAGCGGTCGAGATAGGTGCGAATGGCCTGCGGATGCGGGAACAGGCCGGGGTAGATGGCGACCGTGATCAGGAAGGCCCTGTCTTCGCTGAAGTCGAGCGAGCGCAGCGCCGCGAGCAATGAGGCATAGTTCTGGCTGGCGGTCAGCGAGCGCGCGGTCGAGAAATCAATGTCGAGAGCATCCGCAAGCGCGGTCTGGAAGAAAGCGGCGTTTCCCGTCAGCGCCGTCTCGCGCAGTTTGACATAGGTATCCGAGCCGGGGAACGCATCGACCTTCGCCGCCGATGCTTCGTCGCCGGTGCGCATCATGGAGCGCAGCCTGCGCCGCGCATTCTCGGCGGCAATGCCGGGAGACTGTTGGTTCGTCGCGCTCTCTCCGGCCATTTCCGCATTTGCGGTGATCGCGGCTGGCGCCGTGGGGGCTTGCACGTCCGCTTCCCGCACCCGCACCAGTGTCGGCCGTTCGAGCGCCCTGATCAGGTCGGCAATGGTCGGGTTCAGGTCCTTGCGGCGCGCTATGGCGCGCGCATGCGGCAGGCCGTGGCGGCCGATCAGCGCGATCAGGTCGATATCGCTGACGGCGCGCGAGCGGATCAGCAGCGGCGCGGCAATGTCGACCGGTTCCTCGCACAGGCGGCGCACGAGTGCCGCGGGCGCGTATTCGCATTCGGAAAGGGCGGCGGCCACGTATCGTCGCGATTCGACGGACACATCGTCAAACAGCGGCAGCGTCAGGTCTTCGAGCTGGCCGATCTCGCGGCGCGATGGGCGGGTCAGCGAGCAGAACGCCGACACCGCGGCGCGGAACAGCCTTTCGGCCTTGCCCGATTCCGTTCGTATCGCGATTTGCCTGAAGTCCGAAGATGACACGAAGGATACCCGATACTCGACACACAGCCTTGATCACGCTCAACCGGGACTGTGTCGGTTTCGCGATTGCCCCGGTCAGAACCTCCTGACCTCAAGACAAAGATCAAGTTAGCGGTGATCCGTTAGCGCTCCGTTAACCCTCTGCCTGCCTTAATGATATTTGGAGGCGTTGCGTTGTGCTCCGGGGAAACCGAGAGGAATGCGCGAATCATGGGCATGGTACTGTCTTTCGTGCCGCGTGCGGCACCGACCAATCGAACCAAGCAAACCACCGAAATACCGGCGGCGGTGATCATCTTTCCCGGCATCCGCTATGAGCGGTCCGCCACCGGCGAAGCGCGGCCTGCCGGGCCCGACAAGCCGGGATCGCCACGGACACCGGTGCCTCACCACTGAAGCCTTGGTCTGGTCCGTCGGGTTATCGGCCTCGGGCCTTTGACCAAGAGCAATTTCAGGAAAAGTGTGAAGCGGTTTTCCGTCTGAAATTGCGTCAAAGACAAAGAGTCTAGAATTCCTGTAGCTCGCAGGAACTCTGATCGAGAAAACGCGACACGATCGGCTTCCAGCTGTCGTCCGGCACGAAGCTGCGGATGACGAAGATACCCTCGTCGATTGGCGCTTCGACGAAGATCGCTCCCTGCAGATCCTCCGGCAAGTCCTTGCGCACATCGATCATCTGCGCCGGCGTCAGCACCACGGCATCGAGCTTGCCGTCGGTCGCCGTATGGTCGTTGAAGGAATAGATGTTGTGGCCGTTGCGGTCATAGACCGACACCGACCAGAAGGGGACGTTCCCTGGCGCCTTGATCCGGACCATGCCTTCCTCGAGATCGAACCGGCAGGCCGTGGCGTAGAACAGCGGGTCGACCGATTTCACCACCGGCGCGCCGCCCGCCTCGGCATCGAGCCGGTTCATCCGGTAGAGATCGGATGCCATGGACAGTCGCGACCAGGCGTCGCGTTCGGAAAATTCCGGCACCAGGAGCAGCACCACGATGTGCACGATTCCGGCGCCGACAAGGCCGAGCAGCACGGCGTGAAAAAGACGGCGCAGTGCGGCCAGGACATTACGCATCGCAGCCGGCCTTCACGATCCTGGGCAGCGAAACATCCGACAGGCCGGTGCTGCTTGCGATCGGCGTGTCGTAGAAGGTCAGGACGAAATACATCCGTCCGGAACCGTCTGTCAGCAGCCAATTGCCGGACATCGGGTGATGCCCGACCGAGATGATCACCGAATTGTCCGCCTGGCGCAGCACCTCATAGGACTGAAGGGCTGCAAGTCGCGGCTTGCCGGTCTCGACGACGCCGAGCGATTGGTCCGCGGCATAGAGCGTCCAGAAGCGGGCGGTCGGAAATCCGCCCTCTATCCTGTAGCTGCATTCCCGCTTGAGCTGGTCGCCCGCAGCGTCAGTTTCCGCGACGAAGGACAGGCCCTCGGCGCGGCCGAGCGCAAGCACGCCCTCGCGCGCCACGCGGGCCTTGGAATAGGGGTCGGCGGCCGGCGTGCCGATATCGGGGAAGGCGGTCCATTGGCCGATGCGGATCGCGCCGACGCCATCCTGGATCTTCAGCGCATACCAGACGCTGGCGCCGCCGCCGCCAATGGCTATGGCAAGCGAAAGCAGCATCAGGAAGGCGTTCTTGAGCATGAAGGGCCGCGTGCGCGAAGGATTGCCGTTCGGGGATATCGCGGCGCGGGGCCTTGTGGCAAGCGGGCGTGATGGATTTGCCTGTTGGCCCGGCCCGCGCCGAGGCCGAACTCACAGCGCTGAAAGCGTTTCGGGCGAGGCGGGGGCGTCGATTTTGGGTGCCGACTGGAACAGCTGCGTCATGTCCCTCAGTGTCTGCGTGGTCCGGCTGGACAGCACCGCCGGGCGTTCGGCCGCCGCGTCGGCCGCGGCTTGCTCCTCGCTCTTCTTCTGGGCTTCCGCGGCCTTGGCTGCGGTGTCCTCGTCAACGAACGGCTTGTCGATGCCGGGGATCGGCTTCAGGTCGATGTTCTGGTGCGCATAGACCATCAGGCGCTGCCAAACCATCGCCGGCAGCGATCCACCCGTCATGTTCTTGGTCGGGGTGAAATCGTCGTTGCCCAGCCACACGGCCGCCGTGTAGTTGCCGGTGAAGCCGACGAACCAGGCGTCGCGATAGGATTGGGTCGTGCCGGTCTTGCCGGCTACGACGATGTTGGGGATTTGCGCCCGCCGCGCGGTGCCCATCACCGGCACGGCCGCCAGCATGGTGTTCATGGATTTCAGCGCTTGCTCGGACAGCACCCGGTGCGGCGGCGTCGCGTCCTTTGTCCAGTCATACACAACGTCACCGGTGCGGGTGACGAGCTGGGTGATGCCGTGCCGGGAGCCGACGAAGCCGTTCTGGGCGAACACGCTGTAGCCCGTCGCCTGGTCCATCACGGTCATGCCCGACGTGCCGAGCACCATTGTCTTGTGCGCCTCGAGCGGCGATTCCACGCCCATCGCCTCGGCCATCGCCTTGATCGGCGCGATGCCGAGGTGGTCCTTGGCCAGCCGCACCGGCACGGTGTTGATCGACTTGGCCATCGCCATGATCAGCGTGATGTTGCCGGCTGATTCGCCGCTGTAATTGTGCGGCGACCAGTTGCCCCAGCTGATCGGCCCGCCGGAAATGATCGAATTGGGCGTAAAGCCGTGTTCCATCGCCGTGGCGTAGACATAGGGCTTGAAGGACGAGCCGGTCTGGCGCAGCGCCTTGGTCGCGCGGTTGAACTGGCTGGCGCCGTAGTCGCGGCCGCCGACGATGGCGCGGACCGCGCCATTGGTCTCGATGACCACCACAGCACCCTCGGTGACGTTGTACTCCTTGCCGAACTGGCGCAGGTGGAACTCGACGGACTCTTCCGCCGCCTTCTGGATGTTGGCGTCGAAGGTGGTATGGGCAACCAGCGAATGCTGGCCGGGCTTGGCGATCTTCTTGACCTCATCGAAGGCCCAATCGAGGAAATAATCGGGGCTCTTCTGTTCGCCGCGGTCGACGACGTCGGCCGGATGCAGCCTTGCCTGCAGCACCTGGCCTTCCGTCATGAAGCCGGAATCGACGAGGTTAGACAGCACCACATTGGCGCGTGCGCGCGCCGCCGGCAGGTTGATATGGGGCGCGTATTTGGTCGGCGCCTTGAACAGGCCGGCCAGCATCGCCGCCTCGGCGAGGTTAAGGTCCTTGACGCTCTTGCCGAAATAGAAGTCCGCCGCCGCCTCGATGCCGAACGTGCCGCCGCCCATATAGGCGCGGTCGAGATAGAGCTGCAGGATTTCCTTCTTCGACAGATTGGCTTCGAGCCACAGCGACAGGAAGGCTTCCTTGATCTTGCGCTCGAAGGTGCGCTCATTGGTCAGGAACAGGTTCTTGGCCAATTGCTGGGTGATGCTTGAGCCGCCCTGGACGACGGAGTTCGCCCGCACATTCTCGAAGATCGCGCGCGACAGGCCGAGCACGTCGATGCCGTAGTGATCGAAGAAACGCCGGTCCTCGGTCGCAAGCACCGCCTTGATGACGTGGTCGGGCATCTCGTCGACCGGCACCGAATCGCGCTGGATGATGCCGCGCTGGCCGATCTCGTTGCCGTAGCGGTCGAGGAAGGTGACGGCGAAATCGCCTTGGGCCCGCCAGTCGCCGGCGGTATCCTGGAAAGCCGGAATGGCCAGCGCCAACATCACCACGAAGCCGCCGGCGCCGAGCGTGAAACCTTCGCTCAAAATCTCGATGATGCCGCGCCGCCAGCCTTTCAGGCGAAAGCGCCGCGAGAAGATGGTCGCGGCTTCCCAGAATTGCCGCGCCTTGAACCCGATTTCGTAGAGCGAGGAATCGAGCCAGGCGTCCAGCGCCAGAAGGCGCGACGCGATCGGACCTCTTCTCTTGCGCGGTTCAGGGCTGACCATTCAAAAACCCGGCTCGGCTGTGGCGTGACCTGAAAACCGCAAGCCGGCAATTTCAGGGCGGCGCCCTGTCCCGACTATTCATCCATTTTGGGGATGCTCACAAGGGCAGCGAAGACACAGCTGAAAGGTTTGTTGGCGCAAGGGGCAGGGGAGCGGTCGCAACCGATAGTCCCCCGCCCGGTCACCGCAGGCGGGGAGACTGATATGAGAGGCGGCCTGGGCGGTTCAGGCCGGCTCGCGCTTCAGCGCCTGCGCCATGCAGTGGATGCCGCCGCCGGTCTTGGAGATCTCGCTCATGTCGACGGCAGCGACCTCGAAGCCGCGCGCCTTGAGCTGACCGATGAGCGTCTGGCTCGAGGTTGGCGCGATCACCCTGTCCTTGCCCAGCGACATGAAGTTGCAACCGAGCGCCATCGTGTCCTGGAAGGGCACGTCGATGATCTCGTGGCCCTTGCCCTTCAGCCAGTCGACGATGCCGGGTTCGGTGCAGGCGAGGCAAACGGCCGTGAGTTTTTCGGCGATCGGCACCACCATCAGGTCGATATGGACGTAATATTCGTCGATAAAGGCGAGCCGCGTTTCCCAGCCCTCTTTCTCGAACCAGGACTGGACCTGGCGGGCGCCTTCTTCCTGCGTGCGGGCGCCGCCGCAGCCGATCAGCACCACGCCTTCTTCGATGACATTGAAGTCGCCGCCTTCGAACGTGCCTGCAGTGACCATGTCGTAGATCGGGATACCGAGTTTTTCATAGGTGCGGATGGCCGCGTAGTTCTCGCCGCGCCGCCACCAATTGGCCATGGCGGTGATGAAGGCGCCGTAGGGCGTCATGACGCTGGAATCGCGGGAATAGACCTGCATCGGCAGTTCCGGTGTCGGTTCGTGCCAGTGGATGTTGACGCCGAAATGCTCATAGGCGGCGACCAGGTCCTTGTGCTGCGCCTGCGCGATCTGGACATTGCAGGGCGCTTCGCGCAGATGCTTGCGCGACAGCGAACTGGTCGACAGATGCCGCAGGAAATTCGGCGATCCGAGCAGCACATCGGTCAAGACGTCGGTCTCGTTGGCGAAGCCCCATGACGTCAGCGGCTTGGTGCCGCCGGCCGGATTGCGGCGCTGCAGCGAAAACGGCTCGGCGACGATGCGATCATGAACGGTCATGCGGTTCTCCTCGTAAGCTTGTTCTCAAGAGTTGCTCGGGTCATGCATTGTGCGGGATCCACCAGTCGCGGCCGCGTGCGGTGGTGACATATTCCGGCCAGCGGAAGTTGATCGGCGGTTCGTAGTCGCAGAGCGGCGCGATCCAGTTCGTGCCGCCAACGCCGCCGCCGGCGCGGGCGGTGAACTCGTCCATCGCCGCCTCGCGGGCTTTCCCGTCCTCGAGCAGCCGCAGCGCCGCCAGCGCGACGGTCTTGGCCGCGCAGATGACCATCGGGTCGATGGTGGCGGAAATGCCGCCCAGAGCATTCATCACCCAGGAGGGATAGGCGTGGCCATCCGCCGAGCGCAGCGCCGGACGGGCGACATAAAAGCGCGCGGTCGGCGCATGCCAGCTCATGTCGGTATAGTCGTCGGAGGTCGAATTCAACTGCGAAGGCGGCAGGTCGCGGCGCAGGATCGCTTCCGCGTCCTTTGGCGAAATCAGCCGCTCCAGTTCGTCGATGAACGGATTCTCGGTTGCCGTGCCACCGGCATTGACCTGGATGTCACGGCCGATCGCCCTGGCTGCCTCGTTCCATCGGGGCGGCCCGACCGTCGACAGCGCCTCATAGGCGATCTCGGCCATGGCGTGATTGGCCAGCCCCGGCCGCGACTTCGACACCCAGTGACGTTCGTATCGGCAGCCGCTGATCGCGGCGGCAGCCGCCGCATTGCGGTCGAGTACGGCTGTCACCTGCTCGGCCATGCCGATGGTCGGCACGCGGATCATGTACTGGATCTCGGCGAGCCCCGCCGGCAGATTGTCGGCGGTCGCCTGGCCCGCCGTCAGGATCGCCTCGCTGATCGACCAGCCGCCCTGATGCGGCAGCATCGAATCGCGCAGCGCCTTGGAGGCCATGTACATCGTCATCAGCGCGTCGTTGGCGCCGGGCGCGCGGACCGCCGAATGCGCCTGCGGGATCGGTGCGCCGTCACCTGCGCGAACCCAGTTTTCGGGTTCGTCGCACACAAAGCGGTAGATCATGGCGTAGGCGGCACCGCAATGCGTGTCCCAGCGCGCCGTGTTGCAGAGCGGCAGCATGTAGAAGGGATGGAAGGAAATTATGCCGGCAAGGCCGTCGTAATAGCCTTTGGCCGCATGGATCGGCTTCGAGCCGCGCACCTTCTCGGCCGGCTCGCCGGTAAAGCGCAGCGTGCCTGGAATGCCGTGGCGCTGCATCGCCGCCTTGGTGGCCAGCAGGCCGCCGAGGCTGGCCATGCCGAGCCCCGAATGCGGATCGGTGTGGCCGCCGGCCTCGACGCCAAGACCGGGCCGCGGCTGCTTCACCGTTGCCGCATCCTGGCAGTTGCCGGGCACGGCGTCGTACTCGGCATACATGCCGATCGTCGGCCCGGCGCCGTTCGTCCAGTGGGCACAGAACGCCGTCGGCATGCCGCCGGAACCTTCCTCGACGGCAAAGCCTTCACGCTTCAGTCGCTCCACGTACCAGGCCGCGGACTGGTATTCGCGCCAGGCGGTCTCGCCGAAATCGAAGATGGTGCGCGTCCACGCCGACAGCAGCGGCTGGATGCCGTCGAGGCAGGCAAGGGCCGTCTCTTGCACTGATGTTGTCAACGGTTTGTCCATGCATCCAAGAAAGCAGTGAAGCGGCTCGCCAAAAAGTGATATGTTTTCCCGGTTCGTGCAAATTCGGTTCACCTCTTGAGAATTCCCTCCACACAGGCGCTGCGCGCGCTCGACAGTTTCGCCAGGCATGGCAGCGTCTGGCGTGCCGCCGACGAACTGCATCTCACGCGCAGCGCGGTGAGCCACCAGTTGCGCCTGCTCGAACGCGATCTGGGCTTCGATCTGCTGCAGCGCATCGGCAAGGGCGTGGCGCTGACGCCGCGCGGCCAGCGCTACGCAGCCGATGTCAGGAAGGCGCTGACAGTGCTTGGCGACGCGGGAGCGCAGACGAACGGCGCCGGCGTCGGCGGCTCCTTCGCCATCTCCTGCCCGCCCGGCTTCGCCTCCATGTTCCTGTGCACCCATATCGGCGAGTTCCAGCAGATGTACCCCGATGTGGCGCTCTCGGTGCTGACGCCGCGCCGGCTCGACGACGTCTCGAATCCGGACGCCGACGCCTTCATCGCCTTCGGCGTCGGCAATTGGCCGAACCGGGCGGTGGAGCTGCTCTGTGAAGTCCACTTCACGCCGCTCTGCAGCCCGACATTGCTCAACAAGGTCGGCGGCTTTTCCAAACCGGCGGACGTCCTGCGCGCCAACCTGCTGCATCTCTCCGACACCGAGGACTGGGCGCGCTGGCTGGCGCTGTCCAAGGTGGAGAATCCCGATACCGAAGGCGGTATCTTCTTTTCCGACATGAACCTCGTCTTCTCGGCGGCGGTCGCCGGCCAGGGAATTGCCATGGGCGACGAGCTGACCGGCCGCCGGGCACTGAGCGAGGGCCGGCTGGTCAAGCCGTTTGAAGCGTCCGTGCCCTCGCCACGCTCCTATTTCCTGGTCTTCGAACACGCCAAGGCCGGCCATCCCGTGCTCAACGCCTTCAGCGACTGGCTCAGGGCGAAGCTATCGGAGAGCAGACTTTAATCTCCCCTCGAGGCGGAGATTTGGTGCGTCCCAACTCCCAGACGTGAATCAAATTTGCTGATCAGGCGAAAACTATTCGGTTGCGGTGAGCCGCCAGCCTGCCTACGATTTCACCAGACACTGAGGAAGAGGCAGGATGCAGCAACCCGGCCGGGCCGCAGAGATCAAGGCAATTGGAATCGGCAAGAGCTTTGGCTCGTTCCGTGCGTTGGACAATCTGTCGCTCAATATCGGCCGCGGCGAGTTCCTGACGCTGCTCGGGCCCTCCGGCTCGGGCAAGACCACCTTCCTGATGATTCTGGCCGGCTTCGTGCAGCCGACCGAAGGCAAGCTTTTCAGCGACGGCACCGACATCACCGACCGCCCGGCCGAGCAGCGTGCCGCCGGCATGGTGTTCCAGGGCTATGCGTTGTTCCCGCATATGAGCGTCGAGGCCAACATTGCTTTCCCGCTCAAGGTGCGCAAGAAATCGGCCGCCGACATCAAGAAGCGCGTTGGCGAAATGATCGAGCGCGTCGGCCTGGTCGGCCACGAGAAGAAATTGCCCTCGCAGCTCTCCGGCGGCCAGCAGCAACGCGTGGCACTTGCCCGCGCGCTGGTGTTCGAACCGGGCGTGCTTCTGCTCGACGAGCCGTTCTCGGCGCTGGACAAGAGCCTGCGGGGCCAGATGCAGGCCGAGATGAAGCGCCTGCACCAGGAAACCGGCACCACCTTCGTCTTCGTCACCCACGACCAGAGCGAGGCGCTGGCGCTGTCCTCGCGCGTCGCCATCTTCAACCACGGCAAACTGCTGCAGGTCGGCGCGCCGGACGAAGTCTACGACCGGCCGGATAACCGCTTCGTCGCCGAATTTCTTGGCGAGATCAACATGTTGCCGCTGAAGGGGGTCAAGCCCGCCGACAATGGCTCGACGGGCCTCTGCGAGGACCGCGCCGTCAACATGCACTGCAAGGCCGAGAAAGTCAGTGGTGACGCGATCCTGGCGATCCGGCCCGAACATATGTCGATCGCGCGAGAGGCGATGGTCGGTGAGAACGGCATTGCCGCGACCGCCATCGCTTCGACCTATATGGGTTCCGCGACCAAGCTTGATTTGACGACGCGACAAGGCGCCAAAGTAACCGTGTCGGTGCCGAACGAAGTCGCGGCCGCGGCACTAAGCAAAGGCAATTCCGTCTGGCTGACCTGGCCGGCGGAAAAGGGTTTCCTCCTCCCGCACGGAGGACATTGAACACCGGCGCGGCTGGCCTATCGCACCGGCTTGCGGACTGAAATCAACGAAAACAAAGGGGAACTGACATGAACGACACCAAGAAAAACGCCATCGAAACGCTGTCCGAAAGGACCAGACGCGGCGAGATTTCACGCCGCCAGTTCACGCAGCTGGCAGCGCTCGTGCTCGCCGGCACACCGATGCTGCTGCGCTCGACCGGTGCCTTTGCCCAGGCCAAGGAACTCGTGCTGGTCAATTGGGGCGGCGACGCCATCACCGCCTATGATGCGGCCTACGGCCAGGCCTTCACCAAGGACACCGGCATCACCGTCAAGATGGACGGCTCCGGCCCGACCGAAGGCGCCATCTCGGCGCAGTTCAAGAGCGGTGCGCCGACCTGGGATCTGGTCGACGTCGACCCGTTTTCGGCGATCACGCTCGGCGCCCAGGGCGCGCTCGAGCCGATCGACTACAAGATCGTCGACAAGACGAAGATGCGGCCCGGCTTCGGCTGGGAGTATGCGGCTTCGACTTATTTCTTCTCCTATGTCATCGCCTATGATTCCGAGAAATACGGCAAGGATGCCCCGACCGGCATGGCCGACTTCTTCGACGTGAAGAAGTTCCCCGGCAAGCGTTCGCTCTACAAATGGGGCGTGTCGAGCTGGGAAGCGGCGCTTTTGGCCGATGGCATCGCGCCGGCTTCGCTCTATCCGCTCGACCTGAAGCGAGCCCACGACAAGATCGCCGCCTTCAAGGAAAACGTCGTCGCCTACTGGGGTGGCGGCGCCGAGAGCCAGAGCGTGCTGCTCAATGGCGAAGCCTCGATGGCCATCGTCTGGTCGACCCGCGCTTCGCTGATCGAGCAGGATTCCGGCGGCAAGATCAAGTTCATCTGGGACCAGGGCCTGATCTCGCCCGGCGCGCTGGCCGTGCTCAAGAACAACCCCGGCGGCAAGGACGCGGCGATGAAGTTCATCGCAAGCGCACAGGACCCGCAAAAGCAGCTCGTCATGTTCGACAAGCTCGGCCAGGGCCCGGCCAATCCAGCGGCCGACGCGCTGATCCCGGCCGACAAGAAGCGAATCAACCCGGTCGATCCCGAAAACATGAAGAAGCAGATCGCGCTGGACATGGAGTGGTACGCCAAGAACTACGGCGCCGCACTCGACGAATACACCAAGATCATCTCCGCCTGAGAGCTGGATGCTGATCTGAGATGAGAGGCGTTCTCTCCGACAGGATGGGCGCGGCGCTGTTGATGGCGCCGCTGCTCCTGTTCCTTGTGCTCGCCTATGCCTGGCCGTTTCTCGGCGTGGTGAAATGGAGTTTCACCCTGCCGACGCCGGGACTTGGCCAATACAATGCCTTGCTTACCGACGATCTGGTCCAGTCGGTGTTCATCCGCACGCTGCGCATCGCGGCGATCGTCACGGTTGTATCCGTCGCCGCCGCCTATGCCATCACGGTCGTCTGGGTGCGCGGCAGCCCGGCGCAGCGCCTTATCGCCGAATTCTGCATCCTGGTGCCGTTCTGGATCTCGGTGCTGACGCGCGCCTTCGGTTGGGTGGCGCTTTTGTCAAATCGCGGCCTGATCAACACCTGGCTGCAATCGTTAGGCTTCATCTCCGAACCGCTGACGCTGGTGCGCAACGAACTCGGCGTCGTCATCGGCATGACGCATTTCCTCATTCCTTTCGCGGTCTTCCCGCTGGCATCGGCCATGCGCAGCCTCGACGACCGCGTGCTGCTCGCGGCGCGCGGGCTCGGCTCCAGCCGCATGCGCACCTTCTGGACGGTGTTCGTGCCGATGACCCGCTCCGGCATCATCGGCTCGGCGCTGATCGTCTTCGTCTTTTCGCTTGGCTTCTTCGTCACACCGGCGATCCTTGGCGGCGGCCGCAGCGTCATGATCGCCGAGCTGATCTACCTCAGGATATTCCAGAGCCCGGACTGGGGGCTGGGGGCGGCGATCAGCGTCGTGCTGGTGCTGTTCGTCGGCGCGCTGATGGCCCTGCTGTTCCGCTACGTCAAACCCAAGCAGTTGATCTGATGCCGACCTATCGCCCCGGGCCCGTCTCGCTGATCCTCGCCGCACTGGTGGCGCTGTTCCTGCTGATGCCGCTGCTTGCCGTCATTCCGGTGTCGCTGACACCGAGCCGCATGCTGGCCATGCCATCGGGTGAACTTTCGCTGCGCCACTATCGCTCGCTGATCGAGGATCCGCGCTGGCTCCAGTCGATCCTGCTGTCGATCCGGATCGGCGTAGTCAGCAGCGCGATCTCCACCGTCCTGGCGCTCTGCTTCAGCCTCGGCGTCTGGATGTTCCAGCCCCGGTTCACCGCAGCGCTCGTCGGTTTCGTGCTGCTGCCGATGGTGGTGCCGCCGGTGGTCTCGGCAATCACGCTCTACTTCCTGCTGACCTCGATCTCGGGCTTCAGTTCGTTCTTCGGCTACGACACCTGGCTCGGCGTTGCCATGGCCCATTCGGTCATGACGGTGCCTTTCGCAACCGTGCTGATCCTGGTCTCGCTCAGCCAGCTCGACCGGCGGATTGACCTGGCGGCGAGGGGGCTCGGCGCAACCGTCTGGGAGCGCGCCACCCGCGTCATCATGCCCAACATCAAGTTCGGCATCGTCACGGCAGCGCTTTTGTCCTTCGTGCTGTCCTGGGAAGAGATCGGCGTTACCCTGTTCATCACCTCGGTCAACGCCATCACGCTGCCGCGCCTGATGTGGATGGGCCTGCGCGACAACATCGACCCGGCGATCGCTGCACTCTCGGTGATCCTGATCATCATCACGGTGCTGGTGCTGGCGGTGCGCAGTGTGGTCACCAGGCAGCGCGCCGGGCACTAGACAAACCGAGGCGCGGCCGAGCTTCGCCTGTCTCCTCGACTTCACCCACGACGCGGCGCAAAATATACCAAGCACTGGCGTTTCATGGAGGTGATGGTGTCGGTGACGTATGATTTTACGGGCCGGACAGCCATCGTCACAGGCGGCGCCCGTGGTATCGGCCGAGCGGTAGCCCAGAAGCTGGCGTTGAGTGGAGCGGACGTCTGGATCTGGGATATTGAGCCCGTCGAGCTTGAAGGCACACGCTCTCTTTCAGTGGACGTGACGAAACGCGATAGCGTCATGCAGGCGCTGACCGCCATGGGCGAAGTCGGGGTCGACATTCTCATCAACAATGCGGGGTGGCTGGGTAGCTACAAGCCGTTCGAGGAATTCGAACCGGTGGAATGGCAGCGAATCCTGCAGGTCAACCTCCTTGGCACGTTCGAAGTAACGCATCGGGTGCTCCCCCTTATGCGACGAGCGGGCAAGGGTCGTATTGTCAACATGGGATCCCTTGCCGGCAAAGAGGGACTGCCGAGCCTTGCGGCCTATTCCGCCGCCAGCGCCGGTGTCATCGCCTTTACCAAGGCGCTGTCGCGTGAGGTCAGCGACACCGATATTCGCGTCAACTGCATCGCTCCGGGTCCGATCGATACGCGCCTTATCCGCGATCTCGGCAATGAGACCGTGGACGCGATGATATCGGCAAGTCCGCTGAAGCGGCTCGGCGATCCGAACGAGGTCGCGGCGCTCGTGGTCTGGCTTTGCTCGGATGCCAGCGCATTCAACACCGGCGCTGTCTTCGACATGTCGGGCGGCCGGGCTCGATACTGACAGGATACGCCCACCGACCTCAAGCGGGGGGCAGCCCGGCATGGCAATCTGTTCATAACAGGGTCGTATTTTCGAGATCATCGGCGATCATGATCGCCGAGACGAATCATGCGGTATGGCGCAGGCTTGTCGAGTTGGGTTACGCTAAGTGCGAATTTGCCAGTACGGCGAATGGCTTGAAGGCGTGACAGGGAGGGGGACGACAAAATGACCGCGCCCGGCGATTTGCTGCAGGCACTTTTTCTAAGGCTCAAAAGCGATAAGTCGCTGTCCGCGCTGCTTGGTGGCGCCGGGCTGCTCGAACGGGCGACCGAAAATGCCGCTTTTCCCTACGTGACTTTTGGTCAGACCAGCGCCTTTGACTGGGACACCGGCGCCGAGAACAACGACGATCAGTTGATTACGCTCCATGTCTGGTCGAAAGCTCACGGTGAAGACGAAACCCTTGCCATCATGGCCGCCATCAAGGCCCGCCTTGCCAACACCGCACTGGTGGTCGGCCCGCGCGGCAAAACGCGGCTGTCGCTTGAGTTCGAGGAGGCCCGTTACGACGAGGATCTCCTCGTGCATCACGGGCTGCTGCGGTTTCGCGCGCTGACGCAGGAAAATGCCTGACGCGCTTTCAATCCGACCGAAACGGAGTCTACACTGGCGTCCCCGGAATTTCGTCGGGTTGGGGCGTCGAAATCACGGCCGGTCGTCTCGCGTTCAGGGGGTAGCGGGCATGGGTTGTGCATCGATCACCGTTCATTTCACGTTCAGCACCGATGCGTTACAACGCTGACCATGAAAACGCTTCGCTCCCACTTTCGAACCGCGACCCTGGCGCTCTGTGCCGCCGGGCTGTTCGCGTCGCAAGCGATGGCGACGCCGATGATCGCGCCCGACCAGTCCAGCCCGATCATCCTGGCCGCATCCGACTGCTACGCGATCGGCCAGCAGGTGGCCGAGCAGAATGGCGGGACACTGGCCAAGGCCTCGCAGTCGACACGCGGTGGCCAGCCGGTCTGCGTCATCGTCGTGCTGGTCCCTGGCAAGGACGGTCAGCGTCCGCGCCGTTCCGAGATCGTCGTTCCGCAAGACTGACCCGCCCGTTTCCCAGGCCGCCGGAATCGGCCTATATCTGAACAAGTCCTTCAAAAGGTATCGATCTCCGCATGCGCGTACTCGTCGTCGAGGATGACAAGGATCTCAACCGGCAGATAGCGGACGCGCTGGTCGACGCCGGCTATGTCGTCGACCGTGCCTTTGACGGCGAGGAGGGCCATTTCCTCGGCGACACCGAACCTTACGACGCCGTCGTGCTCGACATCGGCCTGCCGCAGATGGACGGCATCAGCGTGGTCGAGCGCTGGCGCCGCGGCGGCCGCAAGATGCCGGTGCTGATCCTGACGGCGCGCGACCGGTGGAGCGACAAGGTCTCCGGCATCGATGCGGGCGCCGACGACTATGTCACCAAGCCTTTCCACATCGAGGAGGTGCTGGCGCGGCTGAGGGCGCTGATCCGCCGTGCCGCCGGCCATGCCTCGTCGGAACTCACCTGCGGGCCGCTGCGCCTCGACACCAAGGCCTCGAAGGCCGATGTCGACGGCGTGCCGCTGAAGCTGACCTCTCACGAATTCCGCCTGCTTGCCTATTTGATGCACCATATGGGCGAGGTGGTCTCGCGCACCGAACTGGTCGAGCATCTCTACGACCAGGATTTCGATCGCGATTCCAACACCATCGAGGTGTTTGTCGGGCGGCTGCGCAAGAAGATGGGCATCGACATGATCGAAACCGTGCGTGGCATGGGCTACCGCATGCGCGAGCCGGAGGCGTAACTCGGAACCGCTCAAACCAACCGCAAGGGCGCCGCTTTCGCTGCGTTTGTGGCCGCGTTCGCTGACGTTCCGCGTCATCGCCTTTTCCACCGTGTGGGCGATCCTGACCCTTGTCGTCATTTTCACCCTGATCACCACGCTCTACCGCCAGGCCAGCGAGCGCGGCTTCGACAGCCTGCTTTCGGCACATCTGTTCAACCTGATCGGGTCCATCGGCATTTCCGACACGGGAGCGCTCACCGGCGCTCCCGACCTTGGCGACCTCCGCTTCTCTGAGCCGAATTCGGGCTGGTACTGGTCGGTCGAGCCGGCCTCGGAAGGCGTGCATGGCGACCTTCATTCGTCGTCGATGACGAGCAAGATCCCGTCGCCAAGCGTCGCCGAGGTGCCCTTCAACGCCAGCTTCCAGCGCAGCTATTCGGCCGAAGGCATCGACGGCGAGCAACTCGAAGTGTTCGAGAGCGAATTCGTGCTCGATGCCAAGAACCGCGCCGCGCGTTTTCGCGTGATGGGCAACCAAAGCGAACTCGAACAGGAGATCGCCACCTTCCAGCGCCGCCTGCTGACCTATCTCAGCCTGTTCGGCGTCGGCATGATCGCCATCAACGCCATTGCCATCCTGCTCGGCCTGCAGCCGCTGCGCCGGGTGCGCAACGCCCTTGCCATGGTGCGCGAAGGCACCGCGCAGCGGCTCGACGGCCGCTTTCCAGCCGAGATCGAGCCGTTGGCCAACGAGACCAATGCCTTGATCGAAAACAACAAACGCATCGTCGAGCGCTCGCGGACCCAGGTCGGCAATCTCGCCCATTCGCTGAAGACGCCGCTGGCGGTGCTGCTCAACGAAGGCCGCGCCCTTGGCGGCGCCAAGGGACAATTGATCGCCGAGCAGGCCGCCTCGATGCAGAAGCAGGTCGACCATTATCTGCAGCGCGCCCGCGTCGCGGCGCAGCGGGACAGCGTCGTCTACCGCACGCCGGTGGCGCCGCTGGTCCAGCGCATGGTGCGGGTGTTGCAGAAGCTCAACCCGCAGACCAGCCTGTCGCTGACCCTGCCGGCCACCGAAATCGTCTTCGCCGGCGAGCGCGAGGACCTCGAGGAACTGCTCGGCAATCTTCTCGAAAACGCGATGAAATGGGCAAAAAGCGCGGTTTCGGTCACTGTGGCGCCCCTCGCCGGCAAGGACGACAATCTCTTCGAGATCAGCATCGACGACGACGGTCCCGGCATTCCCGAGGACAAGGCACGCGATGCGCTGAAGCGTGGAAGGCGCCTGGACGAGACAAAACCGGGAACAGGTCTGGGGCTGGCCATTGTCGCCGACCTCGTCAACGAGTATGGAGGCGTTCTCGCGCTCGAACGGTCCGGCCTGGGCGGATTGAAGGCAGTGGTACGCTTGCGGAGCCTTCAGTGACGCTTTCCCAGGCCAATCGACAGTTGTGGACGACCCATGTTATGGCGGCATATCGATTGATTTTGAGCCGGCCGGCAGCGGCCAAATTTCCGACAAATATCAATACTATGGCCACGCCTACTTCTCCGATGACGCGGCCCCCGGCGCATCCATGGCAGGCTCCAACTCAAGAAAACCGGTTGTTGGCATGAAGATTCGCGTCGCGCTTGTTTCCGCATTGCTGGCCGTCTCCGGCTGCTCCACCTTGAGCGGCAAGGGCCCAACGCTCGCGCCGACACCTGCCTCGACGCTTCCGACAAGCGGCAAGGTCACCAAGTCGATCATTTCGGCGATGGATGGCGGCCTCATCGGCGGCTCGATCGGTAATGGCCTCAGCGATGCCGAGAAGCGCAGCGCGCTTGAGGCCGAGTACAAGGCGCTCGAGTATACGACGAGCGGCCAGAAGGTGGCATGGAAGGGCGATCAGGCTTCGCATTATGGCGAGGTCGTTCCGGCCCAGCCCTACCGCGTCGGTTCGCAGGACTGCCGCCAGTACACGCAGACGGTGTTCACCGGCGGAGCCGGGGTGACGGCGCGCGGAACCGCTTGCCGCAACGCCGATGGCAGCTGGACGCCGCTGACCTGATATCCAGCTCGGGCTCAGGCCGGTTGATGTCGATCAAGGACTTTCGGCGCGCTGACCGTCAAAGCGTCGCAGGATGCTTGTGTTGGCAGGGCAGGGCTCTGTCGTTATTGGAAGAACCATGCTGTTCTGGGTCATAGCCGCAATATTGACGCTCGGCGCGAGCCTTGCGGTGCTGCTGCCGCTGGCCGCAGGAGCCAGGGGCGCGTCGTCGAGCGGCGATCATGATCTGGAAGTCTATCGCGATCAATTGTCCGAGCTTGACCGCGACGCCGGCCGCGGCTTGATCCAGCCGGCGGAAGCGGCCGAGGCGCGCGCCGAGATCGCGCGCCGCATCCTTCGCCTCGACGGTGCCGATACGGCCGGCGAGGCATCGGCCAGGCAGGCCTCGGTCACGGCACGGCTTGTCGCGACCGTCGCCGTGCTGGCGGTGCCGCTTGTCAGTTGGGGTGTCTACAGCCAGATCGGCTCGCCTGACCTGCCGGCGCAGCCGCTCAGCGAAAGGCTGGCCAAGAACCCGGCCGACAGTTCCGTCGACGAATTGGTGGCGCGGGCCGAGGCCCACCTTGCCGCCAACCCGTCCGACGGCAGGGGATGGGATGTGCTGGCCCCGGTCTATCTGCGCATGCAGCGCTTTTCCGACGCGGCGGCCGCGTACCGTAACGCCATCCGCCTCGACGGCGACAGCGCCGTTCGCCAGGCTGGCCTCGGCGAGGCGATTGCCGGTGCCGCGGGCGGTATAGTTTCCGCCGACGCCCAGGATGCCTTCGAGGCGGCGTTGAAGCTCGATCCTGCCAATGCCAAAGCCAGCTTCTATCTGGCCATGGCCCTGGCGCAGGAAGGACGAAACAAGGAAGCCGCGGCGGCCTGGCAGGCAATGCTGGGCACATTGCCGCCGGATTCGCCCTGGCGCGCCGCCGTCGAACAGGCGCTGGCAAAGTCAGCCAGCCCCGAAGTCGCGTCCGGCGCGCCAGCGAAAGGTCCCGATGCCGCTGATGTCGACGCCGCGTCCTCCCTGTCACCGCAGGATCGTGAAGCCATGATCAACACCATGGTCGCCGGCCTCGATGAAAAACTGCGGCAAAATCCGCGTGACCCGGAAGGATGGATGCGGCTCGTTCGTTCCTATGTCGTGCTGGGCAAGGCCGATCAGGCGCGCGAGGCGCTGGGGCGCGCCATCGCCGTCTTTGGCGCCGGCAGCGACGAAGCCAAGAAATTCACCGCCTTTGCCGCCTCGCTCGGCCTGACGGCGACGGAGTAGACATGACGCGCAAGCAGAAACGGTTGTCGGTGATCGTGGGTGGCTTGGCTTTCCTGGGCGCCGCCACCGGGCTGACCTTCTATGCGCTCGGTCAGAAGGCCTCCTATTTCTACATGCCGGCCGACCTCACCACGGCGAGTGTCCAGCCCGGCCAGCGCATCAGACTCGGCGGTTTGGTTGAAAAAGGCACCATCCAGCGCGGGCAGGGCGCGACGGTCGCCTTCTCCGTCACCGACACGCACAAATCGGTCAAAGTCACCTATACCGGCATCCTGCCCGACCTCTTTCGCGAGGAGCAGGGCGTCATCACCGAGGGCAGTTTCGGCCCGGATGGCATATTCGTTGCCGACAGCGTGCTGGCCAAGCATGATGAGCGCTATATGCCCAAAGAAGTGGCCGACGGGCTGAAGGCCAAGGGTGTCTGGCAGGAGAGCAAAAGTGAGTAACTCTGGCGGGAGAGCAAACGTGGATTTCGGGAACAACCATGGTTGAAACCGGACATTTCGCGCTGGTCCTGGCGTTCGCGCTTTCGCTGGTGCAGACGATCGTGCCGCTGTTCGGCGCGCGCCTCGACAACCAGCGTCTGATGGCTGTCGGCGGTCCTGTCGCGATAACCGGCTTCGCCCTGACGGCGCTGTCCTTTGCCGCCCTGGCGAGCGCCTATGCGAGCTCCGATTTCTCGGTGGCGAGCGTCTGGGAAAACTCGCATTCGCTGCAGCCGATGATCTACAAGATCACCGGAACCTGGGGCAACCACGAAGGCTCGATGCTGCTCTGGGTGCTGATCCTGACCTTCTTCGGTGCGCTTGTCGCGGCTTTCGGCTCCAATTTGCCGGCGACGCTGCGCGCCAATGTGCTGGCGGTGCAGGGCGCCATCGGCGCCGCCTTCTTTCTGTTCATCCTGGCGACGTCCAATCCTTTCATCCGGCTCAATCCGGCGCCGATCGAAGGCCGCGATCTCAACCCGGTCCTGCAGGATCTCGGCCTCGCCATTCATCCGCCGCTGCTCTATCTCGGCTATGTCGGCTTCTCGATCTGCTTCTCCTTCTCGGTCGCCGCCTTGATCGAGGGGCGCATCGACGCCTCCTGGGCGCGCTGGGTGCGGCCATGGACGCTGGTCGCCTGGATGTTCCTCACCGGCGGCATCGCCATGGGATCCTACTGGGCCTATTACGAGCTCGGCTGGGGCGGCTTCTGGTTCTGGGATCCGGTCGAGAACGCTTCCTTCATGCCGTGGCTGGCGGGCACCGCGCTGCTGCATTCGGCCATCGTCATGGAAAAGCGCTCGGCGTTGAAGATCTGGACGCTGCTGCTCGCCATTCTGACCTTTTCGCTGTCGCTGCTCGGCACCTTCCTGGTGCGCTCGGGTGTGCTCACCTCGGTGCATGCCTTTGCCACCGACCCGGCGCGCGGCGTCTTCATCCTGTGCATCCTGACGCTGTTCATCGGCGGCTCGCTGGCGCTCTTTGCGCTGCGCGCTTCGCGGTTGACGGCCGGCGGCCTGTTCCACCCCATCTCGCGTGAAGGCGCACTCGTCCTCAACAATCTGTTCCTGACCACGGCGACCGCCACCGTGCTCGTCGGCACGCTCTATCCGCTGGCGCTGGAGGCGCTGACCGGCGACAAGATCTCGGTCGGGGCGCCGTTCTTCGATCTGACCTTCGGCCCATTGATGTTGCCGCTTCTGGTCCTCGTGCCGTTCGGTCCGCTGCTGGCCTGGAAGCGCGGTGACATCATCGCCGCGTCGCAGCGCCTGATGGCGGCCTTCGCGGTGGCGCTGGCGGCAATGCTGGTCACCGGCCTGTTTATCGATGGCGCCTCGGTGTTCGCTGCCCTCGGCATCGGCCTGGCTGTCTGGCTGGTCGCTGGCGCGCTTACCGACCTTGCCGTCAAGTCCGGCGTCGGATCGGTTGCGCCGGCCGTTATGGTCCGGCGCTTCGCCGGCCTGCCACGCTCGGTCTTCGGCACGGCATTGGCTCATCTCGGCCTCGGCCTGACCTTGCTCGGCATCGTCGCCACGCTCTCCTTCGGCACCGAGAAGATCCTGTCCATGCGCGCTGGCGAGACCGTGGAACTGTCAGGCCATACGCTGCGTTTCGTCGGGCTTTATCCGGCGCAGGGGCCAAACTACAGCGAGGATCGTGGCCGCTTCGAACTGATCGGCGTCAGCGGCAATGCTGTCGGCGAAATCAGTTCCGCCAAGCGCTTCTTTCCGGTGCGGCAGACGACGACGACGGAGTCCGGTATCAAGACCCTCGGTTTTTCCCAGCTCTACATTTCGCTTGGCGACGAAGCCAAGGACGGCTCGGTCGTGGTGCGCCTGTGGTGGAAACCGCTGGTGACGCTGATCTGGGGCGGCGGGCTGGTGATGATGGCGGGCGCTGCCATGTCGCTGATGGACAGGCGCCTGCGTGTCGGCGCGCCCTCGCGCCGGCGCAAGCAGGCGAGCGCCGTGGCGCCCGCGGCCCTGCCATGAAGGCAAGGTTGTCCGCCGCGCTGCTTGTCCTGATGCTGGCGCTCGGCTTTGCCGGCACGGCAATGGCGGTGAAGCCCGACGAGATGCTGGCCGATCCGGCGCTCGAAGCGCGGGCGCGGGCCCTGTCGGAGGGCCTGCGCTGCATGGTCTGCCAGAACCAGTCGATCGACGAGTCCGATGCCGACCTCGCCCGCGACCTGCGCATCCTGGTGCGCCAGCGCCTCGTCGCCGGCGACACGGACCAGCAGGTCATGGACTATGTCGTTTCGCGCTACGGCGAGTTCGTGCTGCTGAAGCCGCGCTTCGATCTGCGCAACGCGCTGCTTTGGGGCACGCCCGTGCTGTTGCTGCTGGTCGGAGGCGTTTTCATTGTGCTGACCGCGCGGTCGCGCCGGACGCTGGCGACAAAATCGCTATCTCCCGACGAGCAGGCGGCATTGGACGCCATTCTTCGCCGCGACTGACGGCCACGACCGCGCCGCCAACATTACCAAAGTTTCATGTGTCGGAAATGGCGCTGTAATGTGCGCCTCTCTAATTCTCTCTCCCCGAGGATGCCGATCAAGCAGCGTCCCTTTGAAAGAGGATAAGAGACCCATGAATATTGCCCCCAATTCATATTCCCGCACCCGCAAGCGTCTCCTGGCTGCCGCCGCTTCCGTCGCCGTTGCCGGCGTGATCGGCGTTGGCGCGCTGACCAGCGGAACCAGCCCCGTCCTGGCCGATGCCGTACGTGTCGAGGCGCCGCAGGTGCAAGGCTTCGCCGATGTCGTCGAGCGCGTTTCGCCGGCCGTGGTCAGCGTCAAGGTGAAGGCCAAGATCCAGCCGACCGCCGACGATGGCTCCGATGACCAGGACGGCTTCAACAATCTTCCCAACAATCCGCAGCTGCGCCGCTTCTTCAAGGAGTTCCGCGGCTTTGGCGATCAGGGCGGCCAGAATGATGACGGCCATCGCCGCTTCGGTCACCGCGACCGCAGCAATGACGAGCCGCGCCCGGTGGCACAGGGCTCCGGCTTCTTCATCTCCGAGGACGGCTACCTCGTCACCAACAACCACGTCGTCGAAGAAGGCACCGCCTTCACCGTGGTGACCAATGACGGCAAGGAACTCGACGCCAAGCTGGTCGGTACCGATCCGCGCACCGATCTCGCCGTGCTCAAGGTCGAAGGCGGCGGCAAGTTCACCTATGTCGATTTCGCCGATGATTCCAAGGTTCGCGTCGGCGACTGGGTTGTGGCTGTCGGCAATCCGTTCGGCCTCGGCGGCACCGTCACCGCCGGCATCGTATCGGCGCGCGGCCGTGACATCGGCGCCGGCCCCTACGACGATTTCCTCCAGATCGACGCGTCGGTCAACCGCGGCAATTCGGGCGGCCCGACCTTCAACCTCAACGGTCAGGTTGTCGGCATCAACACGGCGATCTTCTCGCCTTCGGGTGGCAGTGTCGGTATCGCCTTCGACATTCCTGCCTCGACCGCCAAGCAGGTTGTCGAGGACCTGATGAAGAGCGGCGCGGTGCAGCGCGGCTGGCTCGGCGTCGAAATCCAGCCGGTCACATCCGACATCGCCGAATCGCTTGGTCTGAAGTCCAACAATGGCGCGCTGGTGTCGAGCGCCCAGGATGATGGCCCCGGCAAGAAGGCTGGGATCACGGCCGGTGACGTCATCACCCAGGTCGAAGGCAAGGACGTCGCTTCGCCGAAGGAACTCGCCCGCCTGATCGGCGCCTATTCGCCCGGCAAGTCGGTCGACGTCACAGTCTGGCGCGACGGCAAGAGCCAGACGATCAAGGTCGATCTCGGCAAGCTGCCGGCCAGCGACAAGCAGGCTTCGAACAACCAGCAACAGCAGCCCGCCACGCCGGCAAAGCCCGACACACTGGCCGATCTCGGCCTCACCGTCACCAAGTCCGAAAACGGCAAGGGTCTTGTGGTGACCGACGTCGATCCCGACAGCGAGGCCGCAGATCGCGGCATCCAGCCGGGCGACATCATCACCGCGGTCAATTCGAACGAAGTGAACGGCACCGAGGACGTCACCAAGGCGATGACCGACGCGGTGAAGGCCGGCCGCAAGGCGGTACTGATGCAGATCACCCGCGACAACAACAATCGTTTCGTCGCGCTGCCGGTCGCCAAGGGCTGACAACGACTTTTCCGATGCGGCGGTATCAAACACCCCCGAGCCGCCGCATGGGAAAGCATGGAGCCGGGTACGTTAGTCAGTCATCGTGCTCTCCTCCAGCGGCAGCGGGCCTCCCATCGCCCGCTGCCGCACATTTTGGAAGCCGCCCGGAACATTCCCTCGGGCCTTGGCCTGGAGGATCGGGTGGCAATTGCACAATCCTGCCCCGGACAGACATGTCCGGGATGAAAACGGCCATAGAATAAGATTTTATCGCGCGCGGTCTCGATCATCTTGATCGCGATGCGCTTTGGCAAAGGCTAAAATGCAGATGCCGGCTACTCAACCTTCCAGCGAAATCGCGTATAACGGACCGATGAAGATTCTCGTCATAGAAGACGATCGCGAGGCTGCCGATTATCTGCAGAAAGCCTTCGCCGAGGCTGGTCATACCGCGCATGTCGCCGGTGACGGCGAAACCGGTTTCGCGCTGGCCGACGCCGGCGACTATGATGTGATGGTCATCGACCGGATGATGCCGCGCCGCGACGGCCTGTCGGTCATTGCCGGCCTTCGCTCCCGGGGCAACACGACGCCGGTGCTGATCTTGTCGGCGTTGGGCGAGGTCGATGACAGGGTCACCGGCCTGCGCGCCGGCGGCGACGATTATCTGACCAAGCCCTATGCGTTCTCCGAACTTCTGGCCCGCGTCGAGGTGTTGAACCGCCGCGCCAGCGCCAAGGAGGCCGAGACCGTCTACCGGGTTGGCGACCTTGAACTCGACAGGCTGTCGCATTCGGTCCGCCGGGCGGCGCGTGAGATCACATTGCAGCCGCGCGAATTCCGCCTGCTCGAATATTTGATGCGCCACGCCGGCCAGGTGGTGACGCGCACCATGCTGCTCGAAAATGTCTGGGACTATCATTTCGATCCGCAGACCAATGTCATCGATGTCCACGTCTCGCGGCTGCGCGGCAAGATCGAAAAAGGCTTCGACAAGCCGATCCTGCATACGGTTCGCGGCGCCGGCTACATGCTGAAGGGCGGCTAGAGCATGATCCCGAAAAGTGGGAACCGGTTTTCTCGGGCAAACGGTTTCCGTTTGTCCAGAGATCATGCTCCAACAAAGAGCTAGGCGACAGCATGGCTCTTTCCGTGCCGGCCATCATGAGGACGACGGCAGCTCGGCTTTCGGCGCTTTACCTTCTGCTCTTCGCGCTCTGCGCCGTGCTGCTTGTCTTCTACATGACGTCGCTGTCGGCCCGCATGCTGACGGCGCAGACGCAGGAGACCATCAACGATGAAGTGCTGGGCCTCGCCCGCGCCTATCAGCGCGGTGGCCTGCCCGTGCTGGTGCGCGTGGTCGAAAACCGCTCCCGTCAGCCTGGTGCCAACCTCTATCTCATCGCCGATGCCAATGGCCAGATCCTGACCGGCAACGTGCAGAGCCTCGAACCGGGGGTGATCGACACGGAGGGTTGGACGACCGAGCCGTTCTCCTACAAGCGCTTTGGCGAAGGCGAGCTTGATCGCCTTCGCAGCGGAACATCCGACCAGACGCCGCCGCCTTCGACCGGCGAGAACACGGTGCAGACCGAAGGCGAGAAGGGTCACAACGCCATTGCGCTGGTGCTTCGTCTGCCCAACCAGATGATCATGCTGGTCGGCCGCGATCTTGGCGAACCGGAGCGCTTTCGCGCCGTCATACGCCGCGCGCTGATGCTGGCGCTCGGGATGATGGGGCTCGGCGGACTGCTCATCTGGTTCTTTGTCGGCCGTGCCGCGCTGAAGCGCATCGACAGCGTGTCGGAGGCCAGCCGTCGCATCATGGGTGGTGATCTCTCGGGGCGGCTGCCGGTGACCGGCGCCGGTGACGAGTTCGACCGGCTTTCGGAAAACCTCAATTCCATGCTGGCCAGGATCGCCACGCTCAACGAAGGCCTCAAGCAGGTTTCCGACAACATCGCGCATGACCTGAAGACGCCATTGACCCGGCTGCGCAACCGCGCCGAAGCGACACTTTCTGGCAAGCACAAGCCTGCCGATTACCGTCAGGCGCTCGAAGGCACCATCGCCGAGTCCGACCAGCTGATAAAGACCTTCAACGCCATCCTGATGATCTCCCGGCTGGAGGCCGGATATTCTTCCGAACACACCAACCGCGTCGACCTGGCGGCGGCCGTGCGTGATGTCGTCGAGCTCTACGAGCCGGTGGCGGAAGAGGCCGGCGTTTCGCTCGAAGCCGAGGTGAATGGGGCTTTTCTCGTCGACGGCAACCGCGAGTTGATCGGCCAGGCGCTGTCCAACATCGTCGACAATGCGATCAAATATTCGACGGACTCAACGTCCAAGCCGGCGGTTCGTGTGACGCTCGAGCGGACGCATGGCGAGATCAGGCTTTGCGTCGCCGACAACGGCCAGGGCATTCCGGACGATGCCGATCGGGCCCGGGCGACCGAACGTTTCGTGCGGCTGGAGAAGAGCCGTTCGCAGCCGGGCTCCGGCCTTGGCCTCAGCCTCGCCAAGGCGGTCATGACCTTCCACTATGGACGGCTTGATCTCTTGCCTGGCAATCCGGGACTATCCGTGGTCATGAGTTTCCCCACACGGGAGGATCACTGATGGCTGCGGTTGCGGACTGGTTGCTGAAACCGGCGCTCGGGCTTGTCCCTCTCGACGAAGGTCGGGCGCGCCAGGAACTGGCCGAGATCGCCACCGCGGCACGTGAAGAAGGGCTGGCGCGGCTGGCCAAATTCCTGGCCGGCAAGGGGGAGGGCCAGGATTTCCTGGCTGCCGTCTTCGACCTCTCGCCGTTTTTGCGCGACACGGCGCGTCGCCGGCCCCGGATCCTGGATGCTCTTTTCGACCAGCCGGTCGAGGCGCGCCTGGAAGCGATCACCGCCGCGATCGACCAGGCGCCGCTGGCCGGGACGATCTCCGAATCCAGCCTGATGATGGAGCTGCGCCAGTGCAAGGCCGAGGCGCATTTCCTGATCGCGCTGGCCGATCTTGCCGGTGAGGCGCAAACATCGCTGACGGTGCGGCGGCTGAGTGACCTTGCCGATGCCTGCACCCGCGCGGCCGTCGACTTCCTGCTGCGCGACGCGCATGGCCAGGGCAAGCTCAAACTGCCGGATCTCGACAACCCGTCGCGGCCATCGGGCTGGATCCTGCTCGGCATGGGCAAACTCGGCGCGCATGAGCTGAATTTCTCCTCCGACATCGATCTTGTCGTCTTCTTCGATCCGGAAGCGCCGGCCGTCGTCGATCCGCTCGACGCCACCGAACTGTTTTCGCGGCTAACGCGCCGCCTGGTGCGCATTCTGCAGGACCGCACCGAGCACGGCTATGTCTTCCGCACCGATCTCAGGCTGCGCCCCGATCCCGGTTCGACGCCACTGGCGATCCCGGTCGAGGCGGCGCTGCGCTATTACGAAGCGCGCGGCCAGAACTGGGAACGTGCGGCGATGATCAAGGCGCGCCCGGTGGCCGGCGATCTCGCTGCGGGTGCTGCGTTCCTTAGGGAACTCCAGCCCTATATCTGGCGCAAATACATGGACTACGCGGCGATTGCCGACGTCCATTCGATCAAGCGCCAGATCCACGCGCACAAAGGCCATGGCGAGATCGCCGTGAAGGGCCACAACGTCAAGCTCGGTCGCGGCGGCATTCGCGAGATCGAGTTCTTCGTCCAGACCCAGCAGCTCATCGCCGGCGGCCGCTTCCCGGAACTGCGCGGCCGCGAAACCGTGCCGATGCTCGGCCAGCTCGCCGCGCGTGGCTGGATCACCGCTGATGCGCGTGACGCACTTGCCCGCCAATACTGGTTTCTGCGCCGCGTCGAGCATGCCGTTCAGATGGTGGCTGACGAGCAGACGCATACGCTGCCGGAGGACGATGAAGGGCTGGAGCGGATCGCCCATATGCTGGGCTTCGCCGATGCGGCGGCGTTCTCCCTGGCGTTCCGCGCCTCGCTGCAGCAGGTCGAGCGCCATTACGCGGCACTGTTCGAGACTGCCCCGGAGCTTTCGGCGGGCATCGGCAATCTGGTCTTCACCGGCGATGTCGACGACCCCAACACGCTGCAGACCTTGCAGGGTCTCGGTTTCCAGCGGCCGAGCGACATCTGCCGGGTCATCCGCGGCTGGCATTTCGGCCGCTATCGCGTCACCCGGTCGGCGGAAGCACGCGAGCGGCTGACGGAGTTGACGCCGGCGCTGCTCAAGGCCTTCGGCCAAACGCGCCGGGCGGACGAAGCCTTGATCCGTTTCGACGAATTCCTCGCCGGTCTGCCGGCCGGCATCCAGCTGTTCTCGCTGCTGCAGTCGAACCCCGCGCTGCTCAAGCTGATAGCGACGATCATGGGTGCTGCGCCCCGGCTGGCGGCGATCATCACGCGCCGGCCGCATGTTTTCGACGGCCTGCTCGACCCAGCGCTTCTCACCGAACTGCCCGACCGCGCCTATCTCTCGGCGCGGCTCTCGGCTTTCCTTGAAGGCGACAGGGCCTTTGAGGAGGTGCTAGACCGGCTGCGCATCTTTGCCTCGGAGCAAAAGTTCCTGATCGGCGTCCGGCTGCTTGCCGGTTCGATCGATCCGGCCCGGGCCGGCCGGGCCTTTTCTGATCTCGCCGATCTCACCATCGAGGCGGCGTTGCAAGCGGTGACCGCCGAATTCGCGGCGCGCCACGGCACGATTGCCGGCGGCGTGGTTTCACTGCTCGGCATGGGCAAGCTCGGCAGCCGCGAATTGACCGCGGGATCGGATGTCGACCTCATCCTGCTCTACGATCATGACGCGGACGCCGAGGACTCCGACGGCGACAAGCCGCTGGCGCCTTCCCACTACTACACCCGCATGACGCAGCGGCTGATCTCGGCCGTATCGGCGCCGACGGCGGAAGGGGTGCTCTACGAACTCGATCTGCGGCTGCGGCCATCCGGCAACAAGGGGCCGGTGGCCACCCACATCGACGCCTTCAAGAAATACCAACGCCAGGAGGCCTGGACCTGGGAACACATGGCGTTGTCGCGGGCGCGCGCCATTGGCGGCGATGCCGGTCTGTGCGCCGAGGTCGAAGCGGAAGTTGCCGCCGTCCTTGGCCAGCCGCGCGACGCGGCAAAGGTGAAGACCGAGGCCGCGGACATGCGGGCTATGATCGAGAAGGAAAAGCCCCCGCGTGACCTCTGGGACATCAAGTTGATCCCTGGCGGGCTGATCGATCTCGAATTCATCGCCCAGGTCGCCGTCATCACCGGGCAGGTCGAGGCCGGGCCGCGTGTCACCGGTACGGCCGAGATCCTGTCCCGCCTCGCGCCTGGCTTCGCCGATGCCGGGATCAGGCAGGAGCTTGGTGCCGCCTTCGCACTCTATTTGGCGCTGACCCAGATGACCCGGCTGTGCCTCACCGGCCCGTTCGAGCGCGACGACGTTCCGCCGGGGCTTTCGGATCTGCTTCTGGCGGTTACCGACCTGCCGGATTTCGGTGTGCTGGAAGCACATCTCAAGGAGACGTCGCAAAAGGTCAGAAAGGACTTTGATCTTTTGTTTCGTACCGGACGACCGTGAAACGGTTGTCCGGCCGCATCGGGGGTGACGATGCAACAGGAGAAGACCATGAGAAAGTCAACCAAGCTTGCCCTTGCCTTCGCAGCGCTCGCCGGCGCTGTCGGCACCACCGCCTATGCCGAAAACAATGCCAGCGCCAAAATGCGCCACGGCATGATGGCCCGCCTGGACAAGGCGATGAGCGATTCAAACGGTGCCATCACCTTCGACCAGTTTTCCGACGCCATGAACGCGCGGCTGAAGAAGCTCGTGGCCGACAATGGCGGCAAGCTGACCGTCGCCCAACTCGCCGACGCGCTGGAGAAGGCGCGCTTCGAGCGGATGGCCAGGCGCATCATCGCCCGCTACGACACCAAGGGCGACGGCACGCTGACCGCGGACGACATTACCGGCCGTGAGAAGAAGGTGTTCGCCATGCTCGACAAGAACAATGACGGCAAGATCGAGAAGAGCGAACTGCCGAAGGGCCATCGCTTTGGTCATCACCGCCAATCGGATGACGACGGCAGCGTCCAATAAGATTGTTTGACCAAGGCTCCGGCGACATCGCCCGGAGCCTGCTTGCTCAGGCGGCGGCCTTGACCGCCGGAGGCGCCTTCTTCACCGGAATGCGCACGGACACGATCGTGCCGACGCCCTCGGTCGAACGGATCTTCAGCGCGCCGCCCTGGAGCTCGGCCAGCGAGCGTGAGATGGCAAGGCCAAGGCCTGATCCGGCGTGGTTCTTGGAGAACTGGTTCTGCACCTGTTCGAAGGGGCGGCCGAGCTTGCCGAGCGCTTCTTTCGGGATGCCGCAGCCATTGTCCTCGATGGTCAGTATCAGCGCGCCCGATGTGTTGCGGGCCCTGACCGATATGCGGCCGCCCTGGCCAGTGAACTTGACCGCGTTGGACAGGAGGTTGATGACGATCTGCTTGATCGCCCGGCGATCGGCGATCAGCGTCAGCGCGTCGGCGATGCGTGTTTCCACGGTGATCGCCTTCTGCGCGGCCTGCAGCGACACGACGCGCACCGTCTCGCTGATCAGCGGACCGAGGTCGATCTGCTCCTGGTCCAGCGAGAACTGGCCGGCCTCGATCTTGGACATGTCGAGAATGTCGTTGATGACGCCGAGCAGGTATTTGCCGCTGCTGTTGATGTCGGTGGCATACTCCTCGTAGCGCGACGAGCCCAGCGGCCCGAACAGCCCCTGTTCCATCAGTTCGGAGAAGCCTATGATGGCGTTCAGCGGCGTGCGCAATTCATGCGACATGTTGGCCAGGAATTCGGATTTGGCCCGGTTCGCCGCCTCGGCGCGCTCGGTTTCCTTCATGTATTTGCGGTTGAGGTCTACGAGTTCGCGCGACCGTTCCTCTTCGGCCCGGCGGGCGAGGCTCAGGTCATGGATCGTCGCCATCAGCCGCCGCTCGCTGTCGACCAGCTTCTCCTGGTGCAGCTTGATCTGGGTGATGTCGGAGCCGACCGAGACGATGCCGCCATCCCGGGTCCTCAGTTCATTGACCTGCAGCCAGCGGCCGTCGGACAGCTGCCGCTCGAAAGTGGCGCCGCCTTGCGGACCATTGGTGTTGGCAAGCCGGCGCTCGGAAGCGAAGGCCAGCATCCGCTCTTCCAGCGAAGCGCGAGTCACACCCGGCATCACGTCGCGATCCGACAGCCCGTTGTCCTGCTGGTATTTGGAGTTGCACATGATCAGCCGCTGCGCCGAATCCCACAGCACGAAGGATTCGTTGATGTTCTCGATCGCGGTCCTCAGCCGAAGATCGGCCGCCTCCGAACGCAGGGCCAGATGGCGCTGTTCGGTGACGTCGACGGCGATTCCGATTAGCTGGATTTCCGGCGCTTCCGGATCCATGACCTGCGCACGGGCGCGCATCCACACCCATTGGCCATCGGCATGCCGCATCCGGAACACCTGGTCGATATGGTCGATCTCGCGGGCGACAATTCTGTTGGCGAGCTCGAACAGGTCGCCGTCTTCGGGATGGATGATCTCGTCGACCTCGCCGAAGGACAGCATCGTCTCGCAGGGCTCGTAGCCCAGCATGTCGTACATGGAACGCGACCAGTACATCTTGCCGCGCACCATGTCCCAGTCCCACAGGCCGCAGCGGCCGCGCACCAGCGCCATGTCAATGCGCTGATGCGCTTCGAGATAGATGCGGTCGGCCGCCTGGGCGCGCGCCGCCTGCCCGAAATAGGCGTAGAGGATGATGATCAGCACGCCGGCCGTCAGCACGAACAGGGTGACGTTCAGCGAGACGGTCTTGCGCCATGTGTCGAACACGGCTTCTTGCGGCACCAGCGCTGCCGCAGCTCCCTTCCGATCCTTGGCAACGCTGACCGCGGCGTACCAGTCCCGGCCGCCGATATTGACCTCCATGACGCCGGCGCGGTCGCCAAACATGAACAACGGTTGGCCGCCCTGGACGAGGCCGTCGAGCGAATGGCCTTGCCACGGCATCGAGCGCGGCGTCACCGCGGTGATCCGGAAGGCGCTGTCGGTGATGACGAGCACATGGCTGCGGCCCATCGCGCCCTGCCGGCTGGTGGTCTCCAGCAGGTCCTGGACGGCACCGGGCACCGTGTCCGAGGTGGTGGCCAGAGAACTGGCCAATTGGCCCGCCGCCAGCGTCAGGATCGCCTTGGCGTCGCGCTCGACATCGTCGCGTTCGTTCATCAGCGACAGCACGCGAAGCGCCGCGATGACGAGCAGGAAGATGATGATGAGGGCCGGTATCGAACGGCGCAGCAGCGGTTCGGCGGCCAGGAGCCGCTTGTAGGCCGGTTCGGCAATGAGCCGCGTATTCCCGGCAAGGCCGTCGCTGCGCGTCTCGCGACGCGCAAAAACCATCCCACCGGGCGCGCCCCACGCGTCCGCCTTCGCCATAAATGGCACTCCCCGAATTGCCTATGCTGCTTTGTGATCCGGCAAACGCCGCACTTCCGAATCGTCAGTAAAGAATCAAACGTGATTCGCCTTGTCCAGTGGCCCGGCGAAAAAAGATTAAAAATCGACTAAAATAATCGGTTTTGGAGGCGCGACGGCTCGGGCCTTCTCCCCGCATGGGAGAAGGCAAGGGTGCCTAGGCCAGCGTGCGCTCGACGATATCGCGCAGATCCGCCGACAGGTTTTCGGCGCTGGCGATCGAAAGCAGCGCTTCCCGGGCCTTGGCCTGCCGGCCCGGTTCGAGCGAGCGCCACGACCGCAGTGCCGTCGCCAGCCTTGCCGCCACTTGCGGGTTGCGCTTTTCGACCTTGAGCACCGTCTGCGCGAAAAACCGGTAGCCTTCGCCATCGGCGCGGTGGAAGCCCGTCTGGTTGGCGCTGGAGAATGTGCCGATCAGTGAGCGCACCCGGTTTGGATTGGCCATCGAGAAGGCCGCATGAGCGGTTAGCGCCCGAACCGTGGCCACAGCCTGCGGTCCCGGCACGCCGGCCTGGATCTGGAACCATTTGTCCATGACCAGCGGGTCGGACGCGTACTTTTTCTCGAAAGCCGCCAGCGCCTTGTTTGCCTCCGGCGAACCATGGTGGCGATACGCAAGCACGGCAAGGGCGGACGCGCGGTCGGTCATGTTGGTGGCGGACTGGAAATGCCCGGCCGCCAATGCTGCTCCGCCCGGCAGCAGCGAGAGATAATCCAGCAAAATGTTGCGCAAGGCGCGTCGTCCCGCGCTGGCCGCATCCGGGCTGAACGCAGCCTTGTCCGCGAGGCTGTGGTAGAGGCTGGAAAATGCCGCGCCATTGGCGGTGGCGATTGCCAGCGCCAGCGCCTCGCGGGCCGCGTGAATGGCGTCGGGGTCGATATTCCTGCCGATGTCGCGGGCGATGTCGGCATCGCCGGGCAGTGCCAGCGCCAGCGCCCGATAGGCAGGTTCCAGCATCTCATCGGCGGCGATGCTGCCGGCGAGTTCGACAAGCCGTGTCGCGAAGACCGGCTGCTTGCCGCCAAGAAACTCACGGAAGGCAGCGATCAGCGCATCGGTAAGCAGCGTGTTGAACGCCTGCCAGCGCGAGAAGGCATCACTGTCATGGCGGGCGAGGAAGAACTGGTCGTCGGCCTTCTGCTCGACCGACAGCGTCACCGGCGCCGAAAAGCCGCGGTTGAGCGACACCGCCGGACGTTCCGCAACACCCGAGAACCGCACCATGTGGCGGCGCTTGCGCAGATGGATGACGCCGTCCTCGACGCTGGCGCCCTCGACGCCGCTATACGCGACAGGCTTGCCGCCGGCGCCGATCAGCCCGAAGGCGAGCGGAATATGCATCAGCCGCTTGCGGCTTTCGGAGGGGGTCGGCGGCACCGACTGCTCGATTTCGAGCGTGAATTCCTGGGCAGCCGCATTGTGCGTCGAACTCACGGTCAGATTGGGCGTGCCTGCCTGATGATACCAGAGCGCGAACTGCGACAGGTCGCGGCCCGAGGCATCCTCGAACACCTTGATGAAATCCTCAATGGTCGCCGCTTCGCCGTCATGCCGGTCGAAATACAGGTCCATGCCGGCGCGGAAGGCATCTGCCCCCAGAATGGTGCGGATCATGCGCACCACTTCGGAACCCTTTTCGTAGACCGTCGCCGTGTAGAAATTGTTGATCTCGCGGTAGCGGCGCGGCCGCACCGGGTGCGCCAGCGGGCCTTGGTCCTCGGGAAACTGGTGGGCGCGCAGCGTACGCACCTCAGCGATGCGCTTGACCGCGCGCGAGCGCTGGTCGGCGGAGAATTCATGGTCGCGGAAGACCGTCAGGCCTTCCTTCAGGCAAAGCTGGAACCAGTCGCGGCAAGTGATTCTGTTGCCTGTCCAATTGTGGAAATACTCATGCGCGATGATCGCCTCGATATTGGCGAAATCGGCGTCCGTCGCCGTCTCCTGGTCGGCCAGCACATATTTGTCGTTGAAGATGTTGAGCCCCTTGTTCTCCATCGCCCCCATGTTGAAGTCGGACACGGCAACGATGTTGAAGACGTCGAGGTCGTATTCGCGGCCAAACGCCTCCTCGTCCCATCGCATCGACCGCTTCAGGGCGTCCATGGCGTAGCCGGCCAGCTTCTCCTTGCCGCGCTCGACATAGATGCCGAGTTCGACCTCGCGGCCCGACATCGTGACGAAACTGTCGGCGACCTGGCCGAGATTGCCGGCCACCAGCGCGAACAGGTAGGACGGCTTGGGGAAGGGGTCATGCCAGACGGCATAGTGCCAACCGTCGCCGACGTCGCCCTTGTCTCCCGGATTGCCATTGGACAGGAGCAGCGGTGCCTCGTCGCGCAGCGCCTCGATCCGCACCGTGTAGACGGACAGGATGTCGGGGCGATCGAGGAAATAGGTGATGCGGCGAAAGCCCTCGGCCTCGCATTGCGTGCAATAGACGTTGTTCGAGCGATAGAGACCCATCAGGGCCTCGTTGACCGCAGGGGCCAGTTCGGTCTCGATCAGCAGCTGGAAGCGGCGCGCGGCCGGCGGCATGAGAATAGTGAGCTGGTCAGGCGTCACCAGAAGGTCTGCCGGTTTTGCCTTCTTGCCGTCGATCTCGATGCGCTTGAGCGTCAGCCCGTCGCCGTCGAGCACCAATGGCGCGGTCGCGGCTACGCCGTCGCGACGTTCGACCGTCAGTGTCGCGGTGACGATCGTGGCCTCGGGCGAAAGGCGGAAGGTGAGGTTGGTCTGCGGAATGAGATAGTCGTTGGGGCGATAGTCTTCGAGCTTGAAGACCTGGCCGGTGTCCGTGCGCATTCCGTTGTTTTTCCTGTCGATTGCTTTGGACGCGGAATTCCCGCTGGTCCAAGAAATTTGAAGTCCGCGCTCTTTACACGAAATGGTCCCTCGACAAAACTCGGCCGATGCCTATTTCAGGCATTCCTTCTCCACATCCGCGCGAGGCAGTCATGACCGTCGTCACACCGAAATTCGGCATGGGCGCTTCCGTGCTGCGGCGCGAGGATGCCGCCTTCATCCAGGGGCTGGGCCGCTATACCGATGATATCCAGCCGGCCGGCGTCCTGCACGGCTATGTCCTGCGCTCGCCGATCGCCAAGGCGAGCTTCACCATCGGCTCGATCGACGCGGCGAAGACGGCACCCGGCGTCCATCTGGTGCTGACCGGCAAGGATCTCCCCCATCTGCGCGATCTCAAGTCTGGCGTCATGCAGGCACAGCCGGACGGCACCAAAGCGCCGACGCGCGACATTCCTATCCTGTGCCGGGACCGCGTCAACTATGTCGGCGATGCGGTTGCCTTTGTCGTCGCCGACAGCCGTGCCTTGGCGCAGGATGCCGCCGAACTGATCGAGGTCGATTATGACGGCGAGGACGCCGCCTCCGGCACCGCGACGGCGCTTGCCGAAGGCACGCCGCTGGTCTGGCCGGAACTCGGCTCCAACCGCGCCTTCACCTATCATATGGGCGATAGGAAAAAGACGGACGCGGCTTTCGCCGGGGCCGCTCACGTCACCCGCATCGAATTCATCAACAACCGGCTCGTCTGCAACTATATGGAGCCGCGCTCGGCGATCGGCGAATGGAATGCCGGGGAAGACCGCTTCGTGCTGACCACCGGGTCGCAGGGCGTGCATTCCATGCAGTATATCCTGGCCAGCGTGTTCAAGATCAAGAAGGACCAGCTGCGCGTCATCACGCCCGATGTCGGCGGCGGTTTCGGGCCGAAGAGCTTCGTTTACCGCGAATATCCGCTGGTGCTCGAGGCGGCGAAGCGGCTTGGCCGCCCGGTGAAGTGGGCCGGCGACCGCACCGAACATTTCCTCACCGACGCGCAGGGCCGCGACAACGCGGTGACGGCCGAGATGGCGCTCGACAAGGATGGGCGCTTTCTTGGCATGAGGGTCGAGCTGCTCGCCAATATCGGCGCCTATGTCTCGCAATATGGCCCTTTCATTCCCTATGTCGGCATCACCATGTCGACCGGCGTCTATGATATCAGGGCGCTCGATGTCTCGGTGACCGGCCTCTACACCAACACTTGCCCGGTCGACGCCTATCGCGGCGCCGGGCGTCCCGAGGCGGCGTTCCTGTTGGAGAAGCTGGTCGATGCCTGCGCGCATGATCTCGGCCTGCCTGTCGAAGAAATCCGCCGCCGCAACTTCATCCGGCCCGCGCAGTTTCCCTACCGCACGCAGACCGGCCGGCTCTACGACAATGGCGAATTCGAAGGGCATATGGACCGTGCCATCGAACGGTCTGAGTGGAAGGCGTTCCCGCGGCGGCTGGAACAGTCCAAGACCGGCGGCAAGATCCGCGGCATCGGCATGGCGACCTATATCGAGGCCTGCGCCTTTCCGGGCTCCGAACCGGCCTTTGTCGAGCTCAATGGCGACGGCACGGTGACGTTGAAGATCGGCACCCAGACCAACGGCCAGGGGCATGCCACCGCCTATGCGCAGTTCCTGTCGGAAAAACTCAATCTCGACATCGACAAGGTCCATGTCCGCCAGGGCGACACCGACGAATTGAAGGCGGGCGGCGGCACCGGCGGCTCGCGCTCCATTCCGCTGGGGGGTGTATCGGCGTCCCGCGCGGGCGAGGATCTGGCCAACAAGATCAAGCGCATCGCCGCCGACGAGCTTGAGGCCTCGGCCGGCGATATCGAACTGTTCGATGGCGTTGCCCGTATCGTCGGCACCGACAGGAGCATCGATTTCTCGAGCATCGCCAAGGCTGCGAAGACGCCTGATGACCTCAAGGGGTTCGGTGAGTTCGTGCAGGACGAGTGCACCTATCCGAACGGCACCCATATATGCGAGGTCGAGATCGATCCCGATACCGGCGCGACCGAGATTGTCCGTTACACCATCGTCGACGATTTCGGCGTCACCGTTAATCCGATCCTGCTTGCCGGCCAGGTGCATGGCGGCGTCGTGCAAGGCATCGGTCAGGCGCTGACCGAGAACACCATCCATGGCGATGATGGGCAACTCTTGACGGCGAGCTTCATGGACTACGCCATGCCGCGCGCCGACAATGTCCCGTTCTTCCATTTCGAGACCCGGAACGTGCCTTCGACCACCAATGCGCTGGGCATCAAGGGCGCCGGCGAGGCCGGCACGATCGGCTCGACACCGGCGGCGCTCAACGCCGTCACCGACGCGCTGTGGCGCGCCTATGGCATCAGGCATATCGAGATGCCGGCGACGCCGGCGCGCATCTGGGCCGCGATCAGGAGCGTATCGCCAGCGTGACGTCAGGGGTGGAACCAGGAACGACGGCCGGCCACGGCACGCTGAGGGGCATCGCCCTCAAGATCGTGTCCGTCGCGGTTTTTGTCGGCATGCAAACCTGCATCAAGGCGGCCGGCGACGTGCCGGCGGGACAGATCGTCTTCTTCCGCTCCTTCTTCGCCATCTTTCCGATCATTGCCTTCCTGGCGTTGAAGGGACAGCTGGCGACGGCATTCGTCACCAAACGTCCCTTCAACCATGTCGCGCGCGGCGTTGTCGGCGTCGGCGCCATGGGGCTTGGCTTCTTCGCGCTCACCAGGCTGCCGCTGCCGGAGGCGATCACCTTGAACTACGCACAGCCGCTGCTGGTCGTGGTGTTCTCCTCGATCTTCCTTGGCGAGTCGATCCGTATCTATCGCTGGAGCGCTGTCGCCGTCGGTCTCATTGGCGTGCTCGTCATTTCCTGGCCGGAACTGACCCTGCTCAACTCGGATGAAGCGCTCGACGACCAGGAGGTGCTGGGCGTGATGGCCGCGCTGGTGGCGGCGGCGATCTCGGCTGTCGCCATGCTGCTCGTGCGCAATCTCGTGCAGACGGAGAAGACGGCGACCATCGTGTTATGGTTCTCGTCGACGGCGAGCGTGCTCTCGCTGCTGACGCTGCCTTTCGGCTGGCAAGCTCTGGCGCCGGCGCAAGCGGCGCTGCTCATCATGGCCGGCTTCTGCGGCGGCCTTGGCCAGATCCTGATGACCTCGGCCTACCGCCATGCCGAGGCCTCGGTAGTGGCGCCGTTCGAATACACCTCGATGATCCTCGGCGTCGTCGTCGGCTATTTCATTTTCTCCGACGTGACCTCGCTCAACACGCTGCTTGGCGGTGCGATCGTGGTAGCCGCCGGCATCTTCATCATCTGGCGCGAGCGGCAACTGGGCCTGGAGCGCACGCGAACGCGCAAGGTAACACTGCCTCAAGGCTGATCAGGACCGTTCCGACCGCTCCTTGGCCAGCCGCACCAGCACCGCGCGGGTCTGCTCGTCGGCCGGAAAGAAAGATTCGATCGCCAGTTCCGACAAGGTCACGTCGAGCGGCGTGCCGAAGACGGTGATGGTGCTGATGAACGATAGCACCTGATCGCCATGGGCAAGCCGAAGCGGATGCACGATGGCATTGGGCTCGACCGGTGTTGGCCTGCTGCCCTTCAGCCCGGACGGATAGGTTCGCAGCTCGCGCTCCAGTTCGACCAGCACCGGGTCGCCGCTGGCATCGTTCTGGTGCTTGAGACGCTCAAGCAGGTGCGTGCGCCATTCCGCGAGGTTGACGATGCGCGGTGCGATGCCGCCGGGATGCAGGGAAAGGCGAAGCACGTTGACCGGTGGTGCCAGCAGCGAAGCCTCGCTGACATCGGCAAGGAAAGGAGCGATCGCGGCGTTTGCTGAAACCAGGTTCCAGTGCCGGTCCACCGCCAGCGCCGGGAAGGGCTCATGTCCTTTGAGCACAATCTCGACCGCCGCCATCGCCGGTGCCAAGGTCGTGTCGCCGAGCGGCCGTTCGCTGAAGCTCGGCGCGAAACCTGCGGCCAGCAGCAGCTGGTTGCGTTGCCTCAGCGGGATCGAAAGCTGCTCCGCCAGATGCAGCACCATGTCGCGCGACGGCGCGGCGCGCCCGCTCTCGACAAAGCTTAGATGCCGCTGCGAGATTTCGGCTTCCGTGGCGAGGTCGAGCTGGGACATGCGGCGGCGCGTGCGCCATTCGCGGATGAGACTGCCGGCGGAGGTTTGGGCTGATGTCATGGGTCAGGATTAAGGCGGCGGCACAGCGATTTCAATTACCTCCGAGGTTATCGCTAGGAGAGCGTCCGCAGCTTCGCCTTTACCTCGAGAAAATCCCGCCACGCCAGCTTCTTGTGAGCGGGCGTTCGCAGGAGATAGGCCGGATGCAGCGTCGGCATGGCTGGAATGGCGATGCCGGAGGCGGTCGTGTGGACACGCCAGTTGCCGCGCAGCCGCAAAATGCCTTCCGAGGTGTTGAGCAACGTCTTGGCCGATGGTCCACCGAGATTGATCAACACCTTGGGATTGACCAGTTCGATCTGCCGCTCGATGAACGGCCTGCAGATTTCCGTCTCGTGCGGCGTCGGCGTGCGGTTGCCCGGCGGCCGCCACGGGATGACGTTGGCAATGTAGACCGAGGTGCGGTCGAGCCCGATCGCGGCCAGCATGCGATCGAGCAGCCGCCCCGAACGGCCGACGAAGGGCAGCCCCTCAATGTCCTCGTCGCGGCCCGGCGCTTCGCCCACCAGCATCACCGCGGCCTCCGGGTTGCCGTCGGCGAACACCAGGTTCTTGGCGGTGGCCTTGAGATTGCAGCCGTCGAAGGCAGCCATGTGCTGGCGCAACTCGTCCAGGGTCGTTGCCGTCGTCGCCAGCTGGCGCGCGAGCGCCGCCTGGGCTTCGTCTGGCACCGCGGCGACCGATGAACGCGCCGGTGGCGCATCCGGCACCTTGCTTGCATCCAGCCCGGGCGGTGCCGCTGGCCGTTCGGGCGCCGTGTCCTCGCGAGCGGGCGCCACTGGTGCCGGTGCGCGTTCGACAGGCTTCGGCGCCGCCTCGGCGAAGCGGTTCACCGGGGCGTCTTCCAACGCCTCATCGACACCGGCGCTGGCATAGAAGGCCAGGATGTCGGCAATATCGGTCGGGCTGTTGGGGGAGGCGGCAGTCATGGCGCGCACATTCGTCCCCATGGCCGAAATTTGCAAGACCGGCGGCTTGCCCTATCCCGTCGGGATGCGCGGATCCTGCACCAGATAAAAGGTCCAGCGTGGCGTGTAATCCGTCATCAGGAACTCGAAGCTGACGGTCTTCAGCGGGTCGACCTTGCCGTTCTTGAACAGCAGCCGGTCATAGGGTTCGAAGTCGCGGTCGAAATCGGCGAAATTGCTCGACCAGATATTGTCCGGTGTCTTGTTGCGCTGGTCGAAAGACAGCCCATCACCAAACACACTCGGCTGATCCAGTATCTCCTGAAGCTCGAACTGGAATTCGATCCAGGCCTGGCCGCTGTTGTTGAGCACGTTGATGCGCATATACATGATGCCATTGGCGAATTCGCCCGCCTTGCCGAATGTCTCGATCGGCTTTGTCGTGCGGATGGTCAGCGTCACGGGTGTTGCCGAATTCAGCTCCTCGGTGATGACCAGCGGATCGTCCTTGGTTCCGATGCCGGAGGCTCCGGTGATGCGGAAGCCGCCAAGCTCGTCGGAGAAGGAGTAGGCGCCCGTCGCCCAGACCTTGACCTCGTCCGCGGCGGCGTGCCCCGATGCCAACATCAGAAGGGCCGGAAGAATCGCCCGGCAGGCCCGGCCGGGCGGGAAAACAAAGCGCGTCGAAGAAAAGCCCGCTGGCCCAGGAAAGCGCATGGCGGGAAGTATGGCCGATAAGCAAGCCGCCGAACAATTAAAAAAGCAAGGCGGGCCGGTCTTATCAGGCGCAAATGGCTGTCCTGCCGCAAGATGCGCGACTTTTTGGCCAAATCCGCATTGTCACGTCTGCGCCGGTTTCCTGTCGCCAATTGATGCGCTATGCAGCGCAGGAGCCAGCAAGATACGCAACAGCGGCAAGCCAGTGCGGAGGGGTTGATGAGCGATATCGAACGCGAAAGCATGGAATTCGACGTGGTCATCGTCGGCGCCGGTCCGGCCGGCCTTGCCGCCGCCATCCGCCTCAAGCAGGTCAATCCCGAGCTTTCCGTCGTCGTGCTGGAAAAGGGCGGCGAGGTCGGCGCCCATATCCTCTCCGGCGCCGTCGTCGATCCCATCGGCATCGACCGGCTGCTGCCCGGTTGGCGCGAGGAGGAGGGCCATCCTTTCAAGACGCCGGTCACGGCGGATCATTTCCTGGTGCTCGGCCCCGCCGGCTCGTTCCGCCTGCCCAACATATTGATGCCGCCGCTGATGAACAATCACGGCAACTACATCGTCTCGCTCGGCAATGTCTGCCGCTGGCTGGCTGGCAAGGCCGAGGCGCTCGGCGTCGAGATCTATCCGGGCTTTGCCGCCGCCGGCCTGCTCTACAATGAAGAGGGCGCCGTCACCGGCGTCGTCACCGGCGACATGGGCGTCGAGAAGGATGGCACGCATGGGCCGGGCTTTGCGCCGGGCATGGCGCTGATGGGCAAATATGTGCTGATCGGCGAAGGCGCGCGCGGCTCGCTCGCCAAGCAGTTGATCGCCAGATACAAACTCTCTGACGGCCGCGAGCCCGGCAAATACGGCATCGGACTCAAGGAACTCTGGCAGGTCAAGCCGGAGAACCACCGGCCGGGCCTGGTTCAGCATTCCTTCGGCTGGCCGCTCGACATGAAGACCGGCGGCGGCTCCTTCCTCTACCATCTCGAGGACAACCAGGTGGCGGTCGGCTTCGTCCTCCACCTCAACTACAAGAACCCGTATCTGTCGCCCTTCGAGGAATTCCAGCGTTTCAAGACCCATCCGGCGATCGCGGGAACATTCGAGGGCGCCAAGCGGCTCGGCTATGGCGCGCGCGCGATCACCGAGGGCGGCTGGCAGTCGGTGCCGAAACTGTCCTTCCCCGGCGGCGCGCTGATGGGTTGCGCTGCCGGCTTCGTCAACGTGCCGCGCATCAAGGGCTCTCACAATGCCGTGCTGTCGGGCATGCTGGCGGCCGACCATGTCGCCGAGGCGATCGGCGCCGGCCGCGCCAATGACGAACTCACTTCGTACGAGGAAGCATGGCGTGCGACCGACATCGGCAAGGATTTGAAGAAGGTGCGCAACGTCAAGCCGCTCTGGTCGCGCTTCGGCACCATCGTCGGCGTCGGCCTCGGCGGCCTCGACATGTGGCTGAACACGCTGTTCGGCATCTCGCCCTTCGGCACTCTGAAGCACGGCAAGGCCGACTATGCCGCGCTCGAGCCGGCCGCCCAGCACAAGAAGATCGCCTATCCGAAGCCTGATGGCGTGCTGACCTTCGATCGCCTGTCCTCGGTGTTCCTGTCCAACACCAATCACGAAGAGAACGAGCCGGTCCACCTGCTGGTCGGTGATATGGAACTGCAGAAGCGGTCCGAGCACGATGTCTTTGCAGGGCCTTCGACACGCTATTGCCCGGCCGGCGTCTACGAATGGGTCGACAAGGACGGCAATGCCGCCGCCGATCCGGCGGCAAAGGATGTGCGCTTCGTCATCAACGCGCAGAACTGCGTGCACTGCAAGACCTGCGACATCAAGGATCCCAACCAGAACATCAACTGGGTGCCGCCGCAAGGCGGCGAGGGCCCGGTCTACCAGGGTATGTGACGTCGCGCCGCCGGCGGTTTCGGACTCGGCGGCAAAAATGCGGGCGGGGGCCGGCTGCGTGGGCATGCAGGCCGGCAGGACCGTTGAAACGGCCACCGGTCTATGGTTCCTTCTCCAGGAATAGGGAGAAGGCCGATGCGCCGGACAGTTCTGAAATGCCTCGTCGCCATCGGGGCGCTCTGTGCGCAGGAGGCCTCGGCCGGCACCAGGGCAGTGGTCCAGACGCGGACCTACGACGTCACGGGAAGCTCAGGGGCCGCTCTCGTCGATGCGATGGACAGCAAAGGCCCCAGGCACGGCTTCATGACGCATGCCATCGCCACCACGGCCTATACCGTCGACTGGAACCTCAACGCCCGTGAGGCCAACGGCTTTTGCCGAGTGCAGCGGGCCAACGGCACGCTCAATCTCTCCTATACGTTCCCGCGCCTTGCCTCCCCCGCGACGCCGGCGCTGAAGAGACGCTGGAACGCGTTTTTCGCAGGTGTTCGCGCCCATGAGGAAACACATGGGCGCATCGCCAGGCAGATGATGCGCGCCACGGAGAAGTCGATAACCGGCCTGCGGATCGCAAACGATCCGTCCTGCTCCAAGGCGCGCCGCGAAGCGCAACTGCGCATCCGGGCTGTCTATGCCGAATATGAGGCCAAACAAAACGCCTTCGATCGGCGCGAACACAGCAATGGCGGCCATGTCGAACATCTGATCGCTGCCTTGACCGGAAAACCGTGAACCAGGGCAAAACGGTTTTCCGTCCGGAATTGCACTAAAACAAGAATTGGATTCAGCCGTGCGGCTTGGCCGACAAGTCGCTCGCCGCGAGCGCTGTGGCGTGGTCATTCTCATGCTGCTTGTCGTCTGGGCGTAGCGTGAACTCGACCAGCACCGGCAGATGGTCGGAGCCGGTGTCCTCCAGCCGCTGCGAAGACAGGATGGTCAAGCCACCCTTGCTGAACACCTGATCGATCGGCAGGCCCGCATAGCGGCGCAGGACGTCGGGTAGTGTCCGGTGGATCCAGGTCGGGCCAGCCGAAGGCATAAGTGTCAGCCCGCCGAGAGCCGCGACCCGACGCACCGCCGCGCTCCACGGCGCGGCGTTGCAATCGCCAGCCATGATCGCGGTCTCGCCCAGCCCGGCCAATGTCTGCGACAGTTCGCCGATCTGCCAGTATTGTTCCTTCGGCCACGGCCAGCTCAAATGGATCGCGGCCACATCGACGTCGATCCCGCCGAAGTCGATGGTGGCGGTTGCCATCGCGCCGCGCGGCTCGCAACTGGGTTTCGTGCCGGCCATGAAGGGCCGGCGGGAGAGCAACGCCACCCCGAACGCCCCGTTCGGGTAAGGGCACAGGATACGGTAGGGATAGGCACTGGTGATGGTGCCAAGCTCTGTCGTCCACATCTGCGACACCTCGTCGAGGGTGATCACGTCCGGATTGGTGCGGCCGATCAGCGAGAGCACTTTCTTCGGTGTCGGGTTGTTGAAGCGCAAATTCATCTGCAGCAGGCTGTAGACGATCTGGTCGGCGGGTTTGGCGGCCGCCGCCTGCGGCCAAAGCCTCGGCAGGGCGCTTGCCGTCGTGACCAGGCAGGCGATGGCAAACAGCAACCCCGCCGCCGCTTGCAGCCGAAACGAACTGGCAAGCAGCGGCAGTGCCAGAAGCGCCATGAGCACGCTGAAGTGCATGCGGAAATGCGAGAAGGAATCGAAAGCCGGATGCAGGGTGCCGAAGAACCCGGCCAACAGCGCAGCCGACAATGCCGTCATTGCCAGGAATGCCAACCCAGCCGTCATTTTCAAGCGCGCGCCTGTCATCATCGAGGTCGTGTCTGCCGAATGCCGCCTGACGATCCGTTCCATCTGCTTATCGGCCAAAATGCGTCCTGGGCAAGATGGCGATTTGCCTCGCCGAGGCGTCGCGGCCGCCCTACTGGAACGCCGTTTCCGAAAAGCTCCGGAGCTTGCGTGAATGCAGCCGCTCCATGGGCATCTCGGCCAGCTTCTCCATCGCCCTGATGCCGATGGTCAGGTGCTGCGCCACCTGGCGCTTGTAGAATTCGGTCGCCATGCCAGGCAGTTTCAACTCGCCATGCAGCGGCTTGTCGGAAACGCATAGCAGCGTGCCGTAGGGCACGCGGAAGCGGAAGCCATTGGCGGCGATCGTCGCCGATTCCATGTCGAGCGCGATGGCGCGCGACTGCGACAGGCGCTGCACAGGCCCGCGCTGGTCGCGCAGTTCCCAGTTGCGGTTGTCGATGGTGGCGACGGTGCCGGTGCGCATGATGCGCTTCAGATCATAGCCTGACAGGCCGGTGACTTCGGCGACCGCCTCCTGCAGCGCCACCTGAATCTCCGCCAGCGGCGGGATCGGCACCCAGACCGGAAGGTCGTCGTCCAGCACGTGATCTTCGCGCACATAAGCATGCGCCAGCACGTAGTCGCCGAGCGCCTGGGTGTTGCGCAGTCCGGCGCAATGGCCAAGCATCACCCAGGCATGCGGCCTCAGCACGGCTACGTGGTCGGTGATCGTCTTGGCGTTCGAAGGACCGACGCCGATGTTGACCATGGTGATGCCGCCATGATTCGGCTTCTTCAGGTGATAGGCCGGCATCTGCGGCAGGCGCTGCGGTCCAACGCCTTCGCTCGGTGCGCTCTGTCCGGCTCTGGTCACGACGTTGCCTGGCTCGACGAATTCCGTGTAACCGCCGCCGCCCTTCTCCATCAGGTCTCGGGCGCGGGCGACGAATTCGTCGATGTAGAACTGGTAGTTGGTGAACAGCACGAAGTTCTGGAAATGCTGCGGGCTGGTCGCCGTGTAGTGGGTCATGCGGTGCAGCGAATAGTCGATGCGTTGCGCCGTGAACGGGGCCAGCGGTCTCGGTTCGCCGAAGGCCACTTCGAACGTGCCGTTGGCGATCTGGTCGTCGGTGCCGTCGAGATCAGGCACGTCGAACAGGTCGCGGATCGGCCGCTTGATGCGCTCCGCGGCGGCGCCGTCGACGTAGGTTCCCTCCAGGAAGGCGAAATGCAGCGGAATGGGCGTGGTCGATTCCGAAACTGTGACCGCGACACCGTGGTTGCGCATGATCAGGCGCAGCTGTTCTATCAGATAGCGCTCGAACAGCTGCGGCTGCGTGATCGTGGTGGCGAAATGGCCGGGCGTTGGCATGTGGCCGTAGGCCTGGCGCGAGTCGACCTGGGTGAACGAACTCGTGGTGACGCCGATCTCGGGGTAGAAGGCGCGGTAGCGCCTGCTGCTGTCGCCGCCGTCGGCCGCCAGGGCCGCGAAGGCGTCGCGCAGGAACTTGGTGTTGCGGTCGTAAAGCAGCTGCAGTGCGGCAACGGCCTTTTCGGCGTTGTCAAAGCTTTGCCGGCCAAAAGGCTCCGGCATGACGACAGATTCGATGGCTTGGGGGTAGATTCGCTTTTCCATGGCTCAATATAGAGACTTGCACGAGCGGTTGGGAGGGGGCTCGCTGCCGAAGGCGCTCAAAGCGCCATTTTTCTTTATCCCCTCTGCAGGCTGACCAGCAGCACGAAACCCACGCCGGACTTCCTCAGGGCCGGCGCCTCTATCGTCGAGCCGGCATCGGCGCGCATCATCGGCACCGCCAGGACCGGAGCAGCCAGGAGCATCAGGATAAGCACCGCCCGCGGCAGGAGCCGAAGGGTCTTCAGGGTGTTGGCGGCGATGCGGGTCATGATCTCTGAGCTTTTCTTTTCGAGGTCCGGGTTTCTTTGTTTCAGTGGCGAAGGTTGGTCGGGCAGGCGAGACGGCATAGTCTGTTGGCTTCGTCCCAGGAGCGGGGAGAACGGCCCGCTTCGGCGACGAGGATGGCGAAGAACATTCCAAACAGGCTCATCAGCAGGCAGACGATGGTAAAGCGGCGAGCAAGCATTGGGGTCGTGTCTCCTTCAACACGGCGGAGAATGCCCCAACGCCTCTGAACCGGCTCTGATGCCGGCGTTCATCTGCGGTTCAAATTGATTGACGGGATCTGAGCGGGTGCCGGGAACTAAGCGGCCACAGCCGGCAGGGCGAGCGCGCCAGGGCTCGACGTGCCGCTAAAACGAAAACGGGGCCTGCTGGGCCCCGTCGTCAGATCACAAGGATAGGGTCGATCAGAGCTTGTGCCAGACTTAGCTTTTATTTTACGGAATGTGCTGGACGCATAGCTGGAAAGCGAGTTCGGGCCGGTGATTTGGTGCGGATTAAAGGTATCGTCGTATAGGTGGACATTAGGTACTACAGCCGCCCCCACGGGGGGACTGAGGCTACACCTCTCTAACATTCGGGGATACGAATTTTTCTCAGAAAGGTCCGCAACCGATCAGTCAGCTTCCCGCACGAGCGGCCTTCTCGGCGTTCCTCTGCCTAGCTGCAGCGTTCTTTGCGAACCGCTCAGAGCCGATCTCCGCAACTAATCCTTCAAGCTGTTTCTTGTCAGTGATCGCCCATTGAACAATGGAGTTGGCGAGACGGAACAAAATCGACACCGTCGTCGCGTCGTCCGTCCCGTACAGGCGTGAAGCATGTAGGGCCTCGTTGCCAGTCATTCTTACGACATCCATAGCTACGGTTATCTGCGTTGGAACGCCCTGCTTTTCCAGTTCATAAACCGCATCGTTGAAGTTGTCTTTCTGGGCGGCAAACTTGCAAAGGCCTTCGATGCACATGCGAAGCAAAGCCGCCGCTGCCCTGGGACTAGCCGCAGCGACCGCTGCAGCCTCCTCGAAATCCTTTTGAAGCTGAGGAGGAAGATCTTGCGGTATCGGATGATCGCCCGACTGGCTCGGGTATACCAAGGTTCCTTCGAACCAGAGTGAACGACCTCCACATGCCACGCACTGTGAAATCCCTAAGTCTGAAATCTGCTCGTCGAGAGCCACTAACTTCTGATTGAATTGCTTGTGCTCCTTCTTGTAAGGGACCGTCCACGTCTGTGCGGCGATCACCGGGCAGCGTGGGCATTTGAACTTCGTCTTCCTGAACTTTGGCGTATAGTCGCCTTCAACGGGAGCGTCCCGAAGTCCACTCGTGATTTGAGTGGTCTGTGTTCCTGGTAGCGTAGCCATTGGGTCCCGTCCTACCTTCGGTTTGAGCTTGCCGTCGCAAGTCGCCGGTCAATTTCGGCAATAGCCTCTCTATGCCTGCGGATGTCGGCCTCGGCAGCAGCAAGAGCGGTGCTAAGTCGCGCCCGTTCCTCACACAGAGACTGGACGGAGGCTCGGTTGACCTCAACTACCGGCCGCTGCCGCGATCCCTTGGGAGGGGCGTCCAGCGTCCAGATGCGTTTCTTCACCACGGAGGCATTGCCCTCTTGCTCCAGAGGAGCTTGGGCCTTGCTGGCAAGTCTCTGCTGTTTCCGCTCTAACGTGACCTGATACTCGGGCTGGGCCTTCGCCCATCGGACAGGACCACCAGCCAACAGGGTTTCCGCGTTCAGTTGTTCACGAGCGCGCTTCGGTGGCAAAGGCGCGGCCATGGCTCGAAGCGCCGCGTCGATGATAGCCTCAAGATATATCCGCCGAAACAGGTTGATGTTAGGCTGCCGGTTTTCCTTCTGAGCCATCTTCTTTGGCGGCTCAACCGACGCTTTTTTCCTCGTAGACTGAGCCTTCGCCTTCTGAGGCGACTGCTTTTTTGGCATGGCCTTGCCTTTTGCCATCCTTCCACTTGCAGGGTCAAAGGAGGACCAACCAAACCCACCTACTACAGTACTGCCGCCGAGATACCCACCTTTTCCCATTTACAACGCTATCCCTCGGATGGCCGGATCGATCGGCTTCGTGCCGTCTGCGTCAACGGGCAATACGAGTTTTCTTCGATGGTCTATCCACAACGCTGGATCCATCTCGACATGCTGACCAACATCATCTTTCCCGACTTTCAGAAGAGTGGGTCCCACCTGTTTCTGGAGAAGTTCGACAAAGCGTTTGCGCATTGCCCAGACCTGTTCGCGATGCAGCCTGTCGTTCGGGCCGCTTCCATACGCAGCCAAGTGTCGCGCCGCGTAACAAGCTCGCAGAACTTCATCGAGGATTTTTGTTCTTGTACCATCGCCGCGCGTGCGCCATTTGCTTTTTACGTTAGGGAAGAAGAGTCGACCTTTGTCGACTAACGCGCTCGCATGGTAGCTGAGCCGCTCCACAGCAACCCGGTCGAGACTGCTCCCCTTCACGATAGGATGGCAGAGCGTCTCAAGTTCAGCCATAAGACGGATAACTTCGCCGCCCCAGTTAGTAAGTTCGCTGTCGCGCTTTCGCTTCGCTGCCCGTAGCGAAATGGTCCACTGAATAACCGCGAATACCAAAGCGGTGAGTGCGAGAGTAGGAGACCATTTATCGCTGAACATGATTGGCCTCTCTGCTCTCCCGCGCGTCCCTTAGATCTTCCCACAGTTGCCCCGGTCCCAGAAGCACATCCTTGAGACCCTCGCGAATTTTTGCAGAGTCCAGCGCCTGCTTGCTCATCGTCGTGTGCGCCTCGAAGGCGTCGATGATGGCGTCGAGGATCGCCTTTGACAGGTCAGGTGAGTTCGCGAACTGCTCTTTGGTGTTGTTGGCGGCTTGCTGGGCGAGCGTGTCAGACTCCATCAGTTTGCCCTTGATGACGTTGTTGACGTAGATAAGCTGATCATCATCGGTCACATCGCCCTGAAACAAGTCATTGAGCTTGGCGACGATCTCTGCCAGCAACGCCTTCTGCTTCTCCTGAATAGAGCCTGAGCCGGTTTCAATGATCGGCTGGAGTTTTTCGCTTTCCCCGCCCAGCACCAGCGTACGCTTCCCCTTGTCGGCCAGCTTGTGGTGGGTCAGCACCAGCCCGGAAACATCGATCTCCTGCCGCTCGCGCCCGAACTCCAGCAAAGGGATGAGGCGGCGGAAGAAGATATGGCGGCTTTCGATAGCGGTGTTGCCGTAGTCGAATATCTGAGACAAGAACGCATAAAGGCGCACGAACGCCCCCATGTCAGCACGGAACAGCACGAGCGCATCCATCGTGTCCTGAGCGTCCTTGGCCGCTTTGGTATCATCTTTCGACCGAGCTATCCGCAAGAGCTCCTGTGCGTCCCGGTAGGATCGCAAGAGCCGGTCGGTGACAGGCGTGATGGCGGCGACGAGGTCGCCCTGCTTTGATGTCGGGTCTAACTCGACCTTGACCACTCGCTCGACCTCGAAATCGTCGTAGTACCCCAAGGCGTCCAGCTTGGCCCGCAGGTCGAAGACGAGATTGGGGTCGGTCACATTCTCCAGCGAGGCGGTCTCGTAGTAAGTCTGGAACGCCTTGAGGATGTCGTCGCTGCTGTTGACGAAGTCGAGGACATAGGTCGTGTCCTTGCCGGGGTGCGCCCGGTTGAGCCGCGAGAGCGTCTGCACGGCCTGGATGCCCGCCAGCCGCCGGTCGACATACATGCCGCACAACAGGGGCTGATCGAACCCGGTCTGGAATTTATTGGCCACCAGCAGGATGTGATACTCCGGCAGCTTGAAGGCTTCGCGGATGTCGCGTCCGTTTAGGCCGGGGTTGAGTTCCTTGCTCGTTTCGCTGAACGGGTCTGGTCCGCTCGCCTGATCGTTGACCTCGCCCGAGAACGCCACCAGCGTCCCCAGCTTGTATCCTTTCTCCTTGATGTATTTGTTGATGGCGAGTTGCCACCGCACGGCCTCGATACGGCTGCCCACCACCACCATCGCCTTGGCCTTGCCGTCGAGCAGTGGCTGTACCAGCGACCGGTAGTGCTCGACCACCACCTGAACCTTTTGGCTGATGTTGTAGTCGTGGAGCCGCACCCAGCGCATTAGGGACTTGACTGCAGCGCTGCGCTCGACCTCGGTGTCGTCAATCTCCTTACCATCATGGGCAAGTTTGAAGGCAAGGCTGTAGGGCGTGTAGTTAAGCAGCACATCGAGGATGAAACCCTCCTCAATCGCTTGTCGCATGGAATAAACGTGGAAGGCCGCTGGCAGGTTTGTCTCGCTTGCAGCCTGATCTGGAAAGCGGCGACGGCCAAACAGCTCAAGGGTCTTCGCCTTGGGCGTGGCGGTAAAGGCAACATAGGTGATCCCTTTGTCGCTTGCCCGGGCAGCCATCTGGGCGGCGAGAATGTCCTCGGAGCTAATCTCTCCGCCGTCACCGAGATCGGCAAGCTCCTCGGGGGAAAGCACGGCCTTCAGCTTGGCCGCCGCCTCGCCGGTCTGGCTCGAGTGCGCTTCATCGGCGATGACCGCGAACCGTTTGCCCTGCGATGCCGCCAGTTCCTGCACGGCCTTGAGCGCAAAGGGGAAGGTCTGGATGGTGCAGACGACAATCTTCTTGCCGCCAGCCAGCGCGTCCGCCAGTTGCCCGCTTTTAGCGCCGCTGTCGCTCTTGATGGTGACGACGACGCCGGTAGTCCGCTCGAAGTTGAAGATCGCCTCCTGCAACTGCGTATCGATGACGTTGCGGTCGGACACCACCAGAACCGTGTCGAAGACCTTCTGATGCTTCTCGTTGTGAAGATCGGCTAGGAAGTGCGCGGTCCACGCGATGGAGTTGGTCTTGCCGGAACCAGCCGAGTGCTGGATCAGGTACTTGCCGCCAGCCCCTTCGGCCAGCACCGAGGCGCGTAGCTTGCGTGTTGCGTCGAGTTGGTGGAAGCGCGGGAAGATGATGCCCTTGATCTTTTTCTTCGTGTCCCGCTCGGCCACCATGTAGCGCCCGAGGATTTCCAGCCACGAGCCCCGCTGCCAGATGTCCTCCCATAGGTAAGCCGTCGGGTGTCCCTCGGCGTTCGGCGGGTTTCCCTTGCCCCCGCCATTGCCTTTGTTGAAGGGCAGGAAGCGCGTCTGCGGGCCTTCAAGACTTGTTGTCATCATCACTTCCGCGTTGCTGACAGCGAAGTGAACCAGAGCCCCGCTCGGGAAGCTCAACAGTGGTTCGGGGCTCTGGCCCTTGGGGTTCGGGAGGCGGTCGAACCTATACTGGTCCACCGCGTCGGTGACCGATTGTGTGAAGTCCGTCTTGAGTTCGACGGTGGTGACCGGCAGCCCGTTGAGAAACAGCACGAGATCGATGGCGTTCTGGTTGGCAAGGGAATAGCGCACCTGCCGTACGACGCGCAGCCGGTTGGCCTGATAGCGGGCGAGGATGTCGGCATTCATCGCCAGGGCTGGCTTGAACTGGGCGAGCGCCAGGGGCGCCCTGAGGCCGATCATCTCGACGCCGTGGCGCAACACGTCGAGCGTCCCGCGTTCGTCGAGCTGCTTTCGGATACGGTCGAGCAGCGTCGCTTCCGACGCTGCGCCATGGGATTTGCTCAGCGTGTCCCAGGCGTTCGGCTGGCTGGCCTTGACCCACGCCACCACATCGGCGGGAAGCAGCGCTCGGGTCCGGTCATAGGCGGCGGCATCGCCGTCGGCATAGAGCCAGCCGTTGGCGGCAAGGTGAGCGCAGATTTCGGCCTCGAAGCTGATCTCCTTGTGTAGGCTCATCCGGGTTCTCCGGGCGATGCACTCCCGATCTGCCGTGCTTCCCAATCTTTGTACGTCGTGGACGTGCCCTTCATCTTCCATTCGACTTGACCATTGGCTGGCCGCCCAAAGACTACGGCAGCAGCGGCGCTCGGGCTCCTGAAGGCATAGCTTTCTGCGAACCTTCGATGTGATCCATCGAGGATTAGGACACCTGCGTCGACGAGTTCAGCATGTAGTCGTCCATACGTGTGTTCATCCCGGGCACTCTCCCAGTCCGTGCGAGCCTGTGAACCCGCGTCTACGATGAACTCGCCCCCTTCCAGGCGGGCCGTTGCGTGAAGGCCGTGCTTGGGACTTGTCAGCTCAAACACGGGCGTAGCAGCTGTCGGGGTTGTCGCACCGACGTTTCTCTGTGGCCTCGTATTCTCCAGGAACATGTCCACGCGTAGCGCGGGTAGCACCATGAACAGATAGTCGAGGAAGCCCTCCATATTCGACGTGGCCGCCTCCGAAAGGGTCGGTCGGGCTGGGTTATTGCCGTTGTCCAGCGACACTCGTCCAACGGTGCGGGCAACTTCAACCAGTCGGGCTTCGAGGTATTGCGCGTGGGCTTTGTGAAGATTGTTAGCTGCCGATGTGATCAATACGACGCTGGTCCACCAATCCTTATTGATGTCATGGTTCTTGATACGCTGACCAATGTCGTCACCCTCACCGATATAGGCCGTCGGCTTGCCGCCCTGTTCCCCCAAGAGAATGTAAGCGCCCGCGTGTCGAGCTTCCCTCCGTGCCAACGCCGTGCCGATCTGGGTGCGGGGAGCCATAAGGATGTGGCCGGTCCAGTTGAAGACCTCGGCGGTAAGCATGCCATCCGGCCTGCCGTCGATGAAGTAGAGTTCGAGCGAGCGACCTTCTGGACGACTGGTCATGCCGCCTCCACGTCGGGTTGAGCCTTTTCTTGAATGTCGATCTTGCCAGTGACGGCGGCAGAGATGAGTGCGGAACGACGCTCCTGTAGAAGGAGGATGCCTTTCTCCGCGTTATCGCTCAGTTCGTGCCACCTACCGACCGAGGCAACTAAGTGGTGGGCTATAGCATCTTGCTCGCTTCGGGGCGGAAGAGGGACCTTGAGTTCCTTGAGCTTGTCGGGTTCGACACGCCATTGATCAGGTCGAATGCCGTTCGAGATAGATCGATATATGCTGGGCAGCAGACTGCAACGAAGCATCAGGTTCAGGTAATCACTCGCCGCAGTGTGGAGAGGAGCAAACACTGCGTAGTCGGGGCTGGTGATGCCCGTGTGTTTCGATACGCCAAGCGACCCCTGCCAGGCTTTCATTTTGTTCACTACAAGGTCACCCGGTAGTACCGTCTGATACTTTGAGAGGTCCTCGGGCGTCTTGTTGATGTTGTCGTCTCGAGACGCCTTTGGGATGACCCCATGATCTCGATAGACCGACAACACCTCGTATTCGTCGCCGTTCTGACGCTTCACAAACCGGAAAAGGGCTCCTAAGGACACGACCTCCCAATGCTCCGGCACGTCGCCCAGCCATTCGACGCCAGAGGCCTTCATCTGGACATTGGGGTTCAGCCCCTTGGCGACTGCGTGGGAAATGACGGCCTGACGCTTCTCCTTGAGCAGCTCAATCAGCCGTTTCTGCTCCTCCACCAGCGCATCGATCTTGCCTGTCTCGCGGTCGAGGAACGCGGCAATGGCGGTTTGCTCGGGGAGGGACGGAAGGGCGACCCGGAAGTCTCGTACGAAGTCATCCGGTACGCGCTTCTGGCCCCCGGCACCGTACATCGACCCTTCGCCGGAACGGCGGAAGTCCGGTGAGGAGAACAGCCAGTACAGGAACGCGCCATCAGCGACGTTGGCTCTTGGCCGCGCCACGATCAACTCTGTAGTGCCGAACCCGACGCCGCCCAGAAGACCATGCATGAGAGCTCCCTTGCCATTCTCAAAGCAGGGCGTGATCTTCGCTATGGTCACATCACCATCACGGAAATAGCTGTAGCCCGACTGGACGTCGCTCAGCGGTCGAGTAGCATCGAGACGAATTGAGCCATCTTCACTTATGGCTTCCATGGGGAGGAACGTGACCTCGGTTTCCTCCGTAACTCCTTGTAACTCGGACTTGGAAGGATTGAGTTGGACCGCGAAGCGTAGCCGGGTCTCTGTCCAATTGCCGGTCATGCCGACAGTTCCCCGATCATCCGCATGATGCGGTCGGTGACCTGCTTCAGATCGGCGTCGATCTCGGCCAATGGGCGCGGCGGCTCGAAGACGTAGAAATGCCGGTTGAAGGGTATCTCGTAGCCGACCCTGGTCTTCTCGTGGTCGATCCATGCATCCCCGGCATGGGGCACAACCTCGCGCCGGAAATAGGCCTCCACGTCCTCTGCCAGCGGCACGTTCTCGGTGTCCCTCAAGGCACTGTCGGCCTGCGGCTTGCCCTTGTTTTTGCCGCGCTCGCCAAGAACCACCCGGCCCTTGTCGTCACGCAAGGGGCGCTCGACGGTGATGGTGCGGTAACCGAACGCCTCGTTGGGGAAGACCAGCGACAGCGGCGCGAGCTTGACCTTGCCGCCCTCGGCAGCCTGAGGAGGCTGCTCGCCCTCAAGCACCACCTTTCGCGCCACTTCCTTGCCGTCGGCATCCTGCACAGTTGCAAGACGGGCCTCGTGGAAGCCGCCGAACAGTTTCGTGACGGTGGCGATGTCGTCGTCGCCCATCTCCTTGCGCTTGGAGCCGAGGCTTTTGCGCATCTTGCGCCAGAAGCTGGAGGCGTCGATGAGCTGCACCTTGCCCTTGCGATGCGCTGGCTTGCGGTTGGACAGCACCCACACATAGGTGGAGATGCCGGTGTTGTAGAACATGTCGGTGGGAAGGGCCACGATGGCCTCGACCAGATCGTTCTCCAGCACGTAGCGCCTGATCTCGCTCTCGCCGCTGCCAGCCCCGCCGGTGAACAACGGCGAGCCGTTCAGCACGATGCCGAAGCGGCTGCCGCCGTCGACAGCAGGGCGCATCTTGGAAAGGAGATGCAGCAGGAACAGCAGGGACCCGTCGGAGACCCTCGGCAGGCCGGGACCGAAACGGCCATTGAAGCCCTGCTGCTCGGCCTCGCGGCGGACTTCCTTCTCGACCTTCTTCCATTCCACGCCGAAGGGCGGATTGGACAGCATGTAGTCGAATTTCTCTTGCTGATGGCCATCGTCGGAGAGCGTGTTGCCGAAAACGATGTTGGCGACATCCTGCCCCTTGATCAGCATGTCGGCCTTGCAGATGGCGTAGGCCTCCGGGTTCAGTTCCTGCCCGTACATGACCAGTGAGGCCTTGTCGTTGTGTTCGACCAGATGTTCACCGGCCACCGACAGCATCCCGCCGGTGCCAGCGGTCGGATCGTAGATCGTGCGCACCACGCCGGGCCTCGACAGGATGTCATCGTCCTCGACGAACAGCAGGTTCACCATCAGCCTGATGACCTCGCGCGGCGTGAAATGCTCACCGGCGGTCTCGTTGGAGAGTTCCGAGAACTTGCGGATCAGTTCCTCGAAGATCAGCCCCATCTGGTGGTTGTCGACCTTGCCGGGATGCAGGTCGATGCGGGCGAATTTCTCGGTGACCTGATAGAGCAGCCCGGCCTTGGTCAGCCGCTCCACCTGTACCGCGAACTCGAACCGCTCGAAGACGTCGCGCACATCGGGCGAGAAGGCCTGGATGTAGGCGAAGAGGTTTTGGGCGATGTTGTCCTGATCGCCCATCAGCTTGCGCATGTCGAGCTTTGAGGTGTTGTAGAAGGTCTGCCCGGCCTTGCGCAGAACGAAGGGCTCGGGGTTCATGCCTTGGGCAACCTTTGCGGCATGTTCGGCCAGCACGGCTTCCTTGGTCGCCTCAAGCACGCAGTCCAGACGCCGCAGCACGGTAAAGGGGAGAATGACCTTGCCGTAGTCGGCCTGCTTGTAGTCGCCCCTGAGGAGATCAGCCACGGACCAGATGAACGCCGAAAGTGCCTGCTGGTTCAATTGTTGAGCCCCCCAAATCAGTTCGTGGAGACTAAAGCCGAGAGGTCAACAAATGGCAACGGCAATGCAGAGGTCTTCCACGGGACCAGAGGGTTGACTTGAGGTACCTGCCGCTGCGTCAATCGCTGGCACAACGCAATTTAAGAACACGTCTATCCGGGCTGCACTACTACCCTGACTACACAGACACGGGGGACTGAAATCTTGAGACGCAGCTGGGCTCTTTTGAGCATGATTTTATTTACGGGGTGCGCGACCAGCCCCGCTCCGAATTTTTACAATGGCGCCTACTACATGGCCGGGGACGAAAGCTGTGTCCGTGTGCAGTCAATTTCTCCAACCAGAGTCATGTGCCTGAACGCAAAAGCTCAGCAGACAGGTTATCGCGATGCGATGACAGATCAGCAGCTTATGATGTACCAGCAGATGCGAATGCAGGAGCAGATGATCGCGCAACAGCAAGCTGCGACTTTAGCCGCGAACAATCAGGCAATGGCTGCCGCGACTGCTATGCGGTATCCCCAGATGGGCATTCCGCAGGTGACGCCTATCGCGCGTCCTGGCGGTAACCAGGTGAGGTGCATAAGTACGGGCATCTATACGAACTGTAGAGCGTACTGAGTGGCCCAGCGTGGCGCTCTCCACCCAGCAAAAAAGGTGGGAGCAAGGACGCAGGGGGGTTCAAGCAGTCAGAGACACGAGCTTCAGGTTATCGTCAGGTAGGCTATCGCAGAGACGGGCTTCGCCCGTACCGATAGAGCGTCCTGACGGTCCTGAAGCTGTTGCTCAGGTGAGACAAAAGAAATGATTATCAGTGATGACCATCAATCTTGTCTCCGCAGCGAAGCTGGCAGCACGGTCGGTTATCCAATGAACGGCGAAGCCGTCTCCAGCCATGGGCTTACCGACTGGTACCGCCAGTGATCTCCTTTATGGGGTCTGACAGGGACGCCAGTTACCTCTCGTCTATAGTATAGCGACGACCGATTTTTTTGACTTAGAGATTGCTAATGGACTTTGCGTGGTACGAGACCACCTGCTTGGACATGCCACTCAGTTGAACGATCTCGGCCTGCGTTCTGCCTCCGGCCAGGAATGCCCGCACAGTATCCCGAGCCTTGGGTTTCTTGACGGCTCCCGCCGGTGCCTTCAGGAGCCCGGCGAGAAACGCAAGTCCATCGGGGGTCGCCAAGGTCCGCACCCACTTCTCGCCGTTCCGTCCGTAGTCGATGGATATAAGGAGGCCGTCGTCCATCGCTGTTCTGGTGGCTATTGCTTCGTGCCGATACTCCGGTTTCCTTGCGGTAGGGTCGGTCGCCATGGGCACCATGCGCCAGGCAAGGCGGAACTCGACGAGTTTCTTGCGTCCCAGCATGGTAATCAGCTTTCGGACGGTGGTATCGATCCCGTGGCGCTCCCGAAGGACATCAAGGGCCTTCGAGAGTGACAGGCAGTCGGTGACGATCTCGCCAGTGACCGGGTTGAGGATTTCTCCGCGAGCAAGGAGAGGTCGATCGAACCCGCCTTTGAAGCGGCGGCTCTCGGCTATCACCTGTGCGGCGGTGAATGGCCGACCGCCTCGGGCAACAGCGGCCAACATCTGTTGCCTGATCCATCCCTCGAAGGCGGGCGTGGGATTGTTATGCATGGTCATGGTGATGGAATGCCTTTCTTTCTGGCCGCAGGGGGCACAGGGAGGTCTCTGGGGAAGGTCTGGCGTTGGGCGGGTATAGGAGAGGAGCAGAGGGCGGTAAGCCGTGGCGGCGCTACAGGTGGCGCGGGTGACGCAAGGAGCCGCTATGCGTCCTTGCCGTCCCAAAGTTCTTGAGTGCATCGACCGAGTGGCGGCGGGTGAACCAGTCGACCTGAGGTCTTGGGTGTCCTTGGGGCGCTGGGTGCCCTCGTGGCGATTTCCGCAGCGAGGCAGCAGTCGCCCAATAGCAGGAGTTTCTATGTACAGTATGGAGGGATATTGCGGGAGAGAAGGAAAGGAAGATTTTCCCGTTCTATGTACCATGTGAGCGGGTAATTATTTTGTTCTAACCACCCCCTCTTTGCGGGAGGGGTTGAGCAATAATTTTCTTATCTGACCTTAAGGGCGGGGCGCTTCTATGTGCAGTATGAGTAGCTAATCAGCCGCTGCCCGATAGGAGCGCGCGTTCTATGTACATTATGGCAGGAAATTAGATGTCGCTAATGCGCCGTCTCTATACTCCATATGAGGCTGTGATCAGCCCGGTTCTCCGGTGCTGTCGAAAACAAGGGAGTGGCTGTAGCCGCTTCGCATGGTGACAACCGCCCGCCTGAGGGTCTTGCTGTCGCTCTCAAGATCGATGCGCTGTACGAGGCTGGAGATGAGCCCTTGAGCTCCCTTCCGGTCCTCCTCAGCCAGCCGCTTGATCTCCTCCTGATCCATTTCAAAGTCCACGACAGCCGCCGCGCTCTCACGGTATCTCGCGTCATTCTCACGGATGACTACTATCTCCCGGCGCTTGGCCTCGATCTGGCGGGTAAGTTCATCGGCCTTCCCCGAGAAGGCCTTGCGAGTTTCGGCGGTTTCAGCGTCGAGGGCACCAGCAAGGGCGTTCTCGCGCTTGGCCTCGAGGGCACCTATGGTTTCCTCAAGTTCCCTTGAGAGATCGGGGCCTGTCTGGTCCTGCGGTATAGGAACTGCCAGGAACCCAATGCGGTCAATCATCTCTTGCTCGAACTGGTCATAGCGCCAGTTAGGCGCGGTGCATTCCGTGCGCTTGAACGTCTTCCCCGTGCAGGTGAAATAGCCCCACGACATCCCGCCCTTCTTGGAAGACGTGAGGACCATCGGAGAGCCGCAGTGTCCGCAGTGGACCATGCGGGAAAACAGGTTCGACGTGCGCCCCACCTGTCTACTGTGACGCCGAGCCTTGGTGCGTTGCCGGGTGGCCAGCCATTCGGTCTCACTGATCAGCGTCGGGAAATAGCCGGGGACTTCTTCGCCCTTAAGGACAAGGCACCCATAGGCGGCTGGAGAGCGGAGGACTTCACCTACAACGGCTTGAGCCCATGTCTTCCCTGAGGGAGAGGGGATGCCGCGCGTGTTGAGCATCTGTGTGATGGTCTGCTGCCCGTGCCCTTCCTTCGCAAGCTCGAAGATCAGCCGCGCGTCATCGGCTCGCCCATTGAGCTCGTTCGTTTCGCGGTCAATCCAGAAGGGGACCTTTGCAACCTTGATCCTTGTCCCGCCACTTGCGACAGCTGCCCGCGCCTTCTCGGCCTTGCGGCTCCATGCTTCGCCCACCCGATGGGACAGCTTGGCGCTGTACTCGTACGCAGCCTGCATGGACATGAGAGACATCATGAGGCTGGCGAAGTTGGCGCGGTAGTCGGTATAGGTGTGGACCCTCTGGTCTTGCAGTGTCACCAAGGTGAGGCCGGTCTTGAGGAGTTCGGACAGGACGGGCTGGGCATCCATAGGATGAATGCGCGAGAAGCGGTCGAGGTTCTCTAGTAGGAGAACGGTATCACTAGGGATAACCCCCGCCTTCACATCTGCAATGAACGTCCCAAGGCTCGCCTCCAGGTCCAGGTTGCCACCTTTGAAGGCAGATACACCGTCATCGACCAATTGCCTGTCAAGGATTAGGCCGAACGTAGAACAGAAGGTCTCGGCATTCTTGGTCTGTCGGGCAAGGCTGTCGCCTTGGGCCTGCTTGCCGGATGACCAGCGAGCATAGGAAATCGCGTTGCGGCCCTTGAGGTCTCGCGGCTGTAGCATGGGTGGGCGGTCTCCGTTCGTGTATGGAAACCGCCCGATAGCACTCTGCAGAATTAAAGTCTATGCCAGGTCTGGCTCTTGCAGATCAGTCCGCCAAGCACGCAGCCGCTCATCTTGAGCGAAGTGCCCGACAACGTCGCCTTGCCGGAATAGGTCTTGTCGTTTGCCGGGTCGGTGATGCTGCCGGCATATTTGTTGTCGCCGGCCGGCTTGAGCGAGCCGATCGTCTTGCCGGCATGCTTGCCTGTCTTGAGCGTTATGGAAAACGAGCCGCTGCCGGCGATGCTTGCGGTCTCGCCGGATTGCGTCTTCCAGCTGCCTTCGATCGGATCGGCCCATGCCGTCCCCACCATGATCAATGTGGCTGCAAGAGCCAGGCTCACTTTTCGAAACATGTCTTGCTCCCTTTGGATAGCCGGCCGAATTCTCCGCCTCGCCGGTCTGCCGCTTACGCAAACGTAAGCTAATCCAGCTCCCGGCAAAACAAAAGCGGTGCCGCTAGGGAAGATTTCGGCATTTTGAAGCCGCCTGAATTGGCTCTGTGGGCGAGGAAAGAAAAACGACCGGCGTGTCCTGTTTGTTTCCCGTGGTTAGCGGAGTGTTGATCGAGGCTCCGAGAATTTTCGTCAAATTTGACGAAAATCGGCTGAATTGCTGGCTTCGTATCCTTAACGAATTTCAGCGTTTACCTCTTGTTTTAGCTTTGTTTTCTTCAAATTAAGCACGCCATTTAACGACGGATTCAAGCCTGATCGGCATTCTCGGAAGCATCGAAAGAGCGGCCCGGACAAGACGAACGGAGGCAGCTCTCGGGAGCCAGACAGGGGACTAAAATGGCACGTTTTGAAATGCTTGAAGCAGGTTTCGGCGCCATGGGGACAACTGCCCAGGCCGACATCCTTTTCGAACTGGGCATGATGTATGCGACCGGCCGCGATTGCGAGACCGACGTCGTTGCCGCCCACAAATGGTTCAACATCGCCGCCATCAAGGGCTCGGCCCGTGCCGCGGAACTGCGCTCGGAACTGTCGGCCGCCATGTCGAAGGTCGAGATCGCCAAGGCGCTGCGCGAAGCCCGCGAATGGATGACCATGCACTAGATTTCCGGCAGACGGGGACGCTCCGGCCAAGACCGCTCCAAGACGGTCGGGCCAAAACAGGGATAAGGCTGCGCAGACAGCCAGGCCACAGGCCATCAACGACAAGAATGCGGCAGGCCGCACCGGCCCAACCCGTACGATGGACCATGATCCGAAACCTGGAAATCCGGTTTTCGGACAAGGTCATGGCAGGGAAGACAGGGAAGGCCACGTTGGGTTCGCGGCGCGGGGGCGCTGGGGAAACAGCCCGATAGGCAAAAAGCCACGACCGGCCGAAACAAGGCTGGCGTGGCTTTTTTGCGTGGATGAGGGCTCACAGGCCCAATCGAGCGGCGCCAAATGCGCCTAGACAGGCCCAATGAAGGATGAAATTGTCCCGCCTCTCTGGAAGAAGCGCGGCCGGGGCGGCCGCGCGTGAGTGGAGGAGTTCTATTGCCATGAAAAAAATGAGTATTTTGAGCGCGGCCATTTTCGGCCTGATGATGAGTGCGCCGGTCGCATTCGCCGACGACATCACCGTTTCGGTGGTCGGCCCGATGACCGGACAGCTCGCCACCATCGGCGACCAGTTCAAGCAGGGTGCACAGGCCGCCGCCGACGCCATCAACGCCGCCGGCGGCGTCAACGGCTCGATGATCAAGCTCGACATCGAGGACGACCAGTGCGATCCCAAACAGGCCGTGTCGGTCGCCAACCGCATCGTCGCCAACGGCGTCAAGTTCATTGACGGCCATGCCTGCTCCGGCTCGAGCATTCCGGCCTCGGCCGTCTATGCCGAAGCCGGCGCGCTGATGATGAGCCCGGCGTCCTCGAACCCGGTGCTGACCGACGCGGCCGCCAAGGCCGGCTGGCCGACCATCATGCGCCTCTACACGCGTGACGATGCACAGGGCGCCTTCATCGGTCCGTGGATCGCCAAGAAGTATGCCGGCAAGAACGTCGTCATCTTGCACGACAAGAGCGCCTACGGGCAGGGCGTGGCTGATGCCGTCAGGGCGACCATGAACACGGGCGGCCTCAAGGAAGTCTACTATGACGCCATCAATCCCGGCGAGAAGGACTATTCGGCGCTCGTCACCAAGCTGAAGGATCTCAAGGCCGACGTCGTCTATTTCGGCGGCTACCACCCTGAGGCCGGGCTGATCCTGCGTCAGTCGGCTGAGCAGAACCTGAAGTTCCAGCTGATCATGCCGGATTCCATCGCCTCGCCGGAATTCTGGCAGGTTGCCGGCCCGGCTGGCGAAGGCACCATGTTCGTCTTCCCGTCGGACCCGCAGGCAAAGCCGGAAGCCAAGGCTGCGGTGGAGAAGATCAAGGCCGGCGGCTTCGTGCCGGAAGGCTTCACGCTTTTCTCCTACGCCGTGGTCCAGGCCTTCGCCGAAGGCATCAAGCGCGCCGGCAGCGACGATCCGGCCAAGGTCGCCGAAGCGTTGAAGAACGGCACGCCGATCAGCACGGTTGTCGGCGACGTCACCTTCGACGAGAAGGGCGACCTCAAGAATGCCAGCTACGACATCAACCAGTGGCATGACGGCAAGTACGCGCCGATCGCGCAGTAACCTGACGCGATGATCCAGAGAAATGGCCGGGGTTCGCCCCGGCCATTTTGCTTTGCGGTCCGCGATGCGCTCCGTTTGTCAGCCTGCGGCGGCGGTCGGAGCGCTCTGTTCCTCGACGAACCGCACAAGCACCGTTCCGTCGGTAACCTGCGCACCTTCCACGGCGATCTCGGCAACCACCCCGTCATGCGGGGCGGCAATGGTGTGCTCCATCTTCATCGCCTCGAGGATCAGCAGCGGCTGGCCCTTGATCACCGCGTCGCCCTTGGCCACGCGCACCAGCTTCACCAGACCCGGCATCGGCGCGCGCAGGCTGCCGGAGGCGGCTGCCGCGTCATCGCTGCGTGCCAACGGGTCCGGTACCGTGAATGTGTAGCCGACGGCGCCTTCGAACACAGTGATGTGGCCAGGCCAGCGGGCGAGGCGGGGAGCGGCGCGGAAATCATGCGAATTGGCGCTGTCATAGGGCGCATCGAGCGCCACCTGGAAGCGCCCATCCGGCCGCGCTGAAACCTTTGCCAGAATATCGGTCTCGCCGAACTTCAGCCGCGTGCGCCGGGCCACGCCGTGGAAATGCGCGTAGCCGGACAGCGACGACCATGGGTCGTTCGATGGTGGCAAAGCTTGTGCACCGGAGGCGGCAAGGGCGGCTGCCGAGATAATTTCGCCGCTCGGCGGCGCGACCTCGGTCAATGCCGCCTGATGCCGGCCGATCAGGCCGGTGTCGACGTCACCGGCGCAAAAGTCGGGATCGGCGGCAAGAGCGGCAAGAAAGCCGGTGTTGACGGTGGAACCAGCAATTTCGGTCTGCGACAGCGCCACACCGAGCGCTTCCAGCGCCGCTTGCCTGTCCTTTGCATGGATGACCAGCTTGGCGATCATCGGATCGTAATAGGGGGAGATGGCATCGCCGGCCCGCACGCCGGTCTCGACGCGCATCGTGGCATCTTCGGGGGCTGCTTCAGGGAACCTCAGATGGTGCAGCGTGCCCGTTGCGGGCAGGAACCCCTTTGCCGCATCCTCGGCATAGATGCGCGCCTCGAAGGCATGGCCGGCAAGCGTGATCTCGCCCTGCGTCTTCGGCAGCCTTTCGCCGCTGGCGACCCGCAACTGCCACTCGACCAGGTCGGTGCCGGTGACCATCTCGGTGACGGGATGCTCGACCTGCAGGCGGGTGTTCATTTCCATGAACCAGAAGCGGTCGGCCTTCAGCCCTTGCGAGGCATCGACGATGAACTCGATGGTGCCGGCGCCGGAATAATTGATCGCCTTGGCGGCCTTCACCGCCGCCTCCGTCATCGCCTTGCGCAGCGCCGGCGTCATGCCGGGGGCGGGTGCCTCCTCGATCACCTTCTGGTGGCGGCGCTGCGCCGAGCAGTCGCGCTCATAGAGATGAACGGCATTGCCGAAATTGTCGCCGAACACCTGCACTTCGATATGTCGCGGCTTGTCGACATATTTTTCGACAAGCACACGGTCGTCGCCGAAAGCCGCCTTTGCCTCGCGCCGCGCGCCTGATAGCGCCTCGGAGAAATCATCGGGATGCTCGACGCGCCGCATGCCCTTGCCGCCGCCGCCGGCCCGCGCCTTGATCAGGACGGGATAGCCGATCTCGCGTGCCTTGGACGCAAGCAGCACGATCTCCTGCGCCTCGCCATGATAGCCCGGAACGACGGGAACACCGGCTTTCTCCATGAGCCGCTTGGCGGCATCCTTCAGCCCCATGGCGCGGATCGAGGCCGCCGGCGGGCCGATGAAGGTGAGCCCCGCCGCAACCACCTGGTCGACGAAATCAGGGTTTTCCGACAGGAAGCCGTAACCGGGATGGATGGCCTGCGCCCCCGTCGAAAGCGCCGCCGCGACAATCCTGTCGCCGCGCAGGTAGCTCTCACCGACGGGCGAGGGGCCGATATGAACGGCCTCGTCGGCCATCTCGACATGCAGAGCTTTCGCGTCGGCGTCCGAATAGACGGCGACGGTGTGCACGCCGAGCTTGCGGGCCGTGCGGATGACACGGCAGGCGATCTCGCCCCGATTGGCGATCAGGATTTTGCTGAACATGGAGCCTCCGTAGCCCGGGCTTGATGAAAGCGCCCCAGGCGTCCCTTCGCGCTCCCGCCGTCCCGCAAACCTATACGGGCAGGCGTTCCCTTCGCCGGATGCTGCCTTGCAGTTCGGCACTTGATGCAGAGCATTCCCTTACCAAGGGAGTGCTCTGCGAGCGAAGCGCACTTGCCTATTTCGATGCCGAGATCGCGCAGCCGCCACTCGCGGTCTTGAGCTTCCAACGCGTCAAGCCGGCCTGGCAGTTGCGCAGCGCGATCTCTTCCGCGGCCTTCTGGGACGGTGCGTTGAGCTTCGTCCCGCAGATGATGTAGAGGTCGACGACGCGCGAATAAAAGGTTGTGGCGTAGGCCGAATGACCGCTCGCCGCGACGTAGCCCTTGTAGGCAACGTTGCATTCGCCCGTGCCCAGGGTCGGCGGAAAACGCACGTCTCCCTTGCTTCCTGCGAGCGATCCCGCCTGGCTGGCGCCGGCTGTCGTTAATATTAGTAATCCTGCAAGTATCGACGCAGCTGTCCGCCGGAAATATTTCAGTTTCATTTCCACCCTGTCCACATTGTCCCCATTGCATTGCGCGGGGCAAGCAGTAGCGAATATTTGTCCTCGCCGCCAGTTCCTTGTCGGGGGCCCGAGTTCGCCTGTGCTGATGAATCGATTGGTCCATACAATTCAACCTTTCCGGAGCACAGCAACGGCTCGCCGGTATAGTTCCGCCATATGCTCGTCGAAGCAGCAGAAGATGACGGTTTCGGGTATGGTTTTGTCTTCGACGATCATGCAGATCGTGCTGACAGCGATTTCGGCCGCCTCATCTTTCGGGTAGCGGTAAACACCGGTCGAGATCGCGGGAAACGCCACCGAACGGCAATCATGGGCGGCCGCGAGTTCCAGCGACCTGCGATAGCATGACGCCAGCAATTCGGCTTCGCCCTTGCCGCCGCCTTGCCAGACCGGCCCGACCGTGTGGATGATGTGCCGAGCCGGCAGTTTGTAACCCTTGGTGATCTTGGCGTCGCCGACCTTGCATCCGTCCAGCATCCGGCATTCGAACTCGAGCTCGCGGCCGGCGGCGCGATGGATGGCGCCATCGACCCCGCCGCCGCCAAGCAGCGACGAATTGGCGGCATTGACGATGGCGTCGACATCCAGCTTCGTAATGTCGCCGGTGTGGATGCGGATCCTGTCCAGCGCCCTGCTCATCTCACATCCTGAACACGCCGAAGCGCGTCTCCTCGATCTCGGCATTGAGCGCGGCGGACAGGCTCAGCGCCAGCACCTCGCGCGTCTTCGCCGGATCGATGATGCCGTCATCCCAGAGGCGGGCGGACGAGTAGAGCGGATGGCCCTCATGCTCGTATTTCATCAGGATCGGCTTCTTGAATTTCGCCTCCTCCTCGGCGCTCCATTCGCCACCTTTGCGCTCGATGCCCTCGCGCTTGACCATGGCAAGCACGGTTGCCGCCTGTTCGCCGCCCATCACCGAGATGCGGGCGTTCGGCCACATCCACAGGAAGCGTGGGGAATAGGCGCGGCCGCACATGCCGTAATTGCCGGCGCCGAACGAACCGCCGATGATGACGGTCACCTTCGGCACCCTGGCGGTGGCAACCGCCATCACCAGCTTGGCGCCGTCCTTGGCGATGCCGCCGGCCTCATATTTCCGGCCGACCATGAAGCCCGTGATGTTCTGCAGGAAGACCAGCGGGATCCCGCGCTGGCAGCACAGCTCGATGAAATGCGCGCCCTTCAGCGCGCTTTCGGAAAACAGCACGCCATTGTTGGCGATGATGCCCACCGGCATGCCGTGGAGATGGGCAAAACCGGTGATCAGCGTCGTCCCGTAGTTCTGCTTGAACTCGTCGAATTCGGAGCCGTCGACAAGACGCGCGATAACCTCGCGCACATCGTAGGGCTGGCGCAGATCAGTCGGCACGACGCCGTAGAGTTCATCCGCCGGATGAAGCGGCGGAATCGATCTCTGTAAGTTCAGGCTTACAGTCTTGTTACGATTCAGGTTTTTGACGATGCGTCGGCAGATGGCGAGCGCATGCTCGTCGTCCATCGCATAATGATCGGCAACGCCGGAAAGCCGCGTATGCACATCCGCGCCGCCCAGATCCTCGGCGCTGACGTCCTCACCGGTGGCCGCCTTTACCAGCGGTGGGCCGCCGAGAAAGATCGTCGCCTGGTTGCGCACCATGATCGTCTCGTCCGACATCGCCGGGACATAGGCGCCGCCGGCGGTGCAGGACCCCATAACGCAGGCGATCTGCGGGATGCCGGCGGCCGACATGTTGGCCTGATTGTAGAAGATGCGGCCGAAATGCTCGCGGTCGGGAAACACCTCGTCCTGGTTGGGCAGGTTGGCGCCGCCGCTGTCGACCAGGTAGATGCAGGGCAGATTGTTCTGCAGCGCGATCTCCTGCGCCCGCAGATGCTTTTTCACCGTCAGCGGATAATAGGTGCCGCCCTTCACCGTGGCATCGTTGACGACGACCATGACCTCGGCGCCTTCGACGCGGCCGATACCGGCAATGAGGCCGGCCGCGGAAATCTCCTCGCCATACATCGACCATGCCGCGAACTGACCGATTTCCAGGAAGGACGAGCCGGTGTCGAGCAATTGCGCCAGGCGCTCGCGCGGCAACAGCTTGCCGCGCGAGATGTGGCGCTCGCGCGCCTCCTCCGAGCCGCCGCGCTCGACGGTCGCGGCCTTTTCGGCAATGTCGGTGACTAGTGCGCGCATGCGTTCGGCATTGGCGCGAAAGGTTTCGGAGGAGGGGGAGATCTGGGTTTGCAGCGTAGCCATCGTGTTGTCGCTTCCTCAAATCCCTTGATGCTTCAGCTCGACCATTGTATCAGCCCGCGTCCGACCGTCGTGGGTGCCGTTCGCTACACGGCGGTCTCCTGCAACTGACACTCCTCGGAGGCAACGATGAAAAGCATGATTGTGCATTTCACCAGACGTCTCCCTTCGGCCATGGCCTGACGCCGCCGAAGGGCGGTCTTCTGCATCCCGAATTTGAGCAAAAGGAACGCGGTGTGAGCGATCACCGCGGGTGTCATCATGTATGTGCGGTTCGTAACACCGCTGATCCACCCGGACAGCCGGGTGGAGACAGGCTTCTTCCATGCGTCCTGGTATCTGCATCATACCGGCTGCCCGGACTGGATTCATGGCGAACTGCAGGGCCAGTTCGACTGGTTCAATCAGCACTTGCCGCTTCCTGGCCGAGTTGGCCGGCATTTCAAGCGACGCAACCCGATCTGGGGCATCTGCTGGTTTGAACCGGATGCCAAGGAAGCGATCAGCCGTGCACGCTACTGCGCGTGGCTGATCGAGGAGGGTGGTTTGCCGGTGCGTTCGATCACGTCGGCGCGCCAACGCGAGGTTCTGTGGCGCGACGCGCACCAGATCGTTGCCAAGCCAACCGATGATCTGCCCAACGCATTCGGCTGAAATGGTGGAGGGGGACATCACGCCCCCTCCGCCATGATCTCGCGCCCGATCAACCAGCGCCGGATCTCGCTGGTGCCGGCGCCGATCTCGTAAAGTTTGGCGTCGCGCAGCAGCCGGCCGGTCGGATAGTCGTTGATATAGCCGTTGCCGCCCAGAAGTTGGATGGCGTCCAACGCCATCTGAGTTGCTTTTTCAGCCGCGAACAGCACGCAGCCGGCAGCATCCTTGCGTGTGGTCTGGCCGCGATCGCAGGCGGCGGCAACGGCGTAGACATAGGCGCGTGCGGCGCTCATCACCGTGTACATGTCGGCAAGCTTGCCTTGCACCAGCTGGAACTCGCCGATCGGCTGACCGAACTGCTTGCGTTCGTGAACGTATGGGATCGCCACGTCGAGGCAAGCCGCCATCAGGCCGATCGGGCCGCCAGCGAGCACGGTGCGCTCATAGTCGAGGCCCGACATCAGCACTTCGACGCCGCGTCCCTCCTCATGCAGCACATTGTCGAACGGCACCTCGACATTCTCGAACACCAGCTCCCCGGTGTTGGAGCCGCGCATGCCCAGCTTGTCGAGTTTCTGCGCGACGGAAAACCCCTTCATCGCCTTCTCGACGATGAAGGCGGTGATGCCGCGTGATTTGCGCTCCGGATCGGTCTTGGCATAGACGACCAGCGTATCGGCGTCCGGGCCGTTGGTGATCCACATCTTGGTGCCGTTGAGCACGTAGCGGTCATTGCGCTTTTCAGCGCGCAGCTTGAGCGAGACGACGTCCGAGCCGGCGCCGGATTCCGACATGGCCAGCGCGCCGACGTGCTCGCCCGAACACAGTTGCGGCAGGAATTTTTCCTTCTGCGCCGGCGTCGCCCAGCGGTTGATCTGGTTGACGCAGAGGTTGGAGTGGGCGCCGTAGGAGAGGCCGACCGAAGCCGAGGCGCGGGAAATTTCTTCCACCGCAATCACATGGGCAAGATAGCCCATGCCGCTGCCGCCGAAATCGGGGTCGGCGGTGATGCCGAGCAGGCCGAGCGCGCCGATCTCGCGCCACAGATGCGCCGGAAATTCGTTCTGGCGATCGATATCGCCGGCGATCGGCGCGATCCTGTCCTGGGCGAAGCGGCGCACCAGGTCCCGCAGCGCCTCGATGTCCTCGTCATGCCCGAAGCTGAGCGTGTTCGTGTACATGTTTCTCCTCCGTGCCGCATGACCCCGAAAATCGACTTCGATTTTCGGAAAGGATCATGCGCGAAAATTGAAGTGGGACAGCGTCCTTTGCGCGTCCGATGGACGCGCGGCGCTGTCAGCGATCTTCGCGCCGACGAGCCGCATTGTCATTGAAAGATATGTCGCCGTTACTTCAGGGACCGAAAGCCGCTCGCCAGGCCGGAACCAGACGATGACGCCGGTCATCATCTGGATCAGCGCCATGGCCGTCAGGCCGGTGTCCTCTATGCTGAAGGCGCCAGCGTCGGCACCGTCGCGCAGGATGGTGCGCAGCTCCTTTTCGTAGGCCGTGCGCATGCGCAGGATCTGTGTCAGCCTGTCGGGCGACAGGCTGCGCAGTTCCATGTTCGACACATGCGTGGCGTGCCGGCGCTCGATGTGAAAAGCGATGTGGTTGCGCACATAGGCCGCAAGCTGCTCCGCCGGATCTGCACCGGTTGGCCTCGCGTGTCCCCAAGCCTCCCGAAGCCCCTCCATGTGCTCGCGCATCAGCGTGAACAGCAGGTCTTCCTTGGTCGGGAAATAGCGGTAGAGCGCGGCCGCCTGCACGCCGACCTCGGCCGCCAGCTGGCGCATCGACATCGCCTCGTAGCCGTAACGTGCGATCAGGTTGACCGCCGCTTCGCGGACTGCCGCCTCGGTTCGTTCGCCGTCGGATCCTGTGGTGCGCGCCATGATCGCCTCATTAACGCGGAGATAATAAAACGAACGTTCAATTAATTCAAGGGCGGCAAACTAACTCAGACGCGCATCCGCCTACGCGACAATCCTGAAGTCTCCAGGCGCGGTCCAGGTCTCGATCTCCTCGACATCGACCCGCGAGACTGAAGCACCCGCCGGGCCTTGCCGAAGCCGTTCGATCATGGCCGAAACCGCCGCGTCGGCGCCGGCAAGCCATGCCGTGACCGAGCCGTCTCTTTCGTTGCGCACCCAGCCCATCAGCCCAAGCCCCGCAGCTTCGCCTCTCGCCCAGATCCTGTAGCCGACGCCTTGCACCCTGCCATGGACGCGGGCCTGCACTGCCCTTTTCCGATTGTTCATCGCGTGCTCCCTTGCATGGAGTCTGGCGCAGGATCGGGCGAAGGCAACTGGTTTGAGGGGACTATCGAACAGCAGCCGAGGTTTGTTTTGCAAGATGGATGACTGGATCCAATAAATAGTTGACTTGGTCAACTTTTACGCAATGATCCAGCAATATGGAATCTCAGGGAAGGCGCGTCACATGCCAGCCAATCGGAGTGACTTGGTCAGCGATCTCAGATGTTTCAACCGGTTCTACACCGGTCTGATTGGGCTGCTCGACGAGACCTTGACGCACAGCGCCTATACGCTGACCGAGGCGCGGGTGCTGTTCGAATTGGCTCGTCGATCCGGCCACATTGCCACCGCCCCTGGCAAGGCAGGCTTTCTGGCAAGGGCGTTTCAAATCGATTTCGGACCAGCAGCGTCCGACATTGCCGGGGAACTCCAGCTTGACCCAGCCTATGTCATGAGAATCCTTCGAAAATTCTCTGCCGCCGGCCTGATCGAAACGCGTGCCGGACCTGGGTCCCTGCGCCGTCGCGTCCTCTCGCTCAGCACGCGCGGTGAAGTCGCGCTTGCCGCGCTCCAGGCGGCCGCGGATCGCGATCTTGCTCGCCTGACCGCGGACCTTGGCGACGAGGAAGCCGCCGAGTTGTCGGGTATGCTGACGCGCGTCAGGCATCTGCTGGGCGGAGCACCGGCATCCGAACGCAACGAAATTGCCTAAAGCGCGTCACATCGAAACGGATTCATGCGACGCGCTTTAGGTCCTTGTTTTATGCATGTCGTTCTCCCGAAACCGAGGTCACTTTTGGGCGACATGCATTAATTCCCTCGCGCCGCCGCCAGCGCGCCGGGCAATTCCTCGGCGAAAATATCCAGTTCGTGGTCGAGGCCGACGCTGACGCGGATGCAGCGGTCGAGCCCTGGCGCCATCGGCTTGCGGATGAAGACGTCGCGCGACAACAGCCCCTGCAGCACTTTCAGCGCGAAGGCACCATCGTGGCCGCAATCGATGGTGACGAAATTGGTCGCCGAGGCCAGCGGCTTCAACCCGTTCTGCCCGGCGATATCAGCGATGCGCTGGCGCCCGGCGGCCACCCGCGCCACCACCGTCTCGAGATAGGCCTGATCGGCAAGCGCCTCGAGGCCGGCGATCTGCGCCATGCGGCTGACGCCGTAGTGGTTGCGGATCTTCTCGAAGTCGCGGATCACCTGGACCTCCGCCACCGCATAGCCGCAGCGTATCCCTGCAAGCCCATAAGCTTTTGAAAAGGTGCGCATGCGTATGACATTCGGCCGCGAGATATCGATCGGCGGCAGGGCCGAGGCCGGCCCCAATTCGCCATAGGCCTCGTCGAGCACCAGCATGGTGGTCGCCGGCAGCGCTTCGATGAAGCGGATCACCTCGTCAGCTTCCCACCAACTGCCCATCGGATTGTCCGGGTTGGACAGATAGACCAGTGGCGCCTTCTCCTTGACGACGGCCGCCAGCAGACCGTCCAGGCTTTCGCGGTCGTTCTCGTAAGGGACGGTCACCAGCCGCCCGCCGACACCGGCAACATGGAAGTTGAAGGTCGGATAGGCGCCGAGCGAGGTGACCACCGCATCACCAGGCGCCACATACATACGCGCCACCAGGCTGAGCAGGCCATCGATGCCTTCGCCGACAACGACATTCTCGACCGCCACGTCGTGATGCGCGGCCGCCGCCACCTTCAGCTCGTAGTTATCGGGATCGCAATACATCCACTGGTCGCGTGCGACCTGCTCCATGCGGGCAATGACGCGCGGCGACGGGCCAAAGCTGCTTTCATTGGCGCCGATACGGGCGCGAAAAGCCCGCCCGCGCTCGCGCTCCTGCGCTTCCGGGCCGACAAAAGGCACGGTCGACGGGAGGGCTGCAATGATCGGCGAGAGGGCAGGGCGCTGACGCATGGTGGGAGCTCGCTTCAAAAAGGGACTTCTTGCTAGCGTGGCCGGGCTGGCCGTGCAAGCACCCCGCGGCTTCCAGCCGTAACCCTGGATTCCGTCACCCCTTTTTGCTAGCGAAGGACGATGAACAATCGTCTGCCGCCCGCCTGGTCCAGGCATCTTAAGGTCCAAATCCTGCCCAAAAAGGCCGGGTCTATGAAAACCGGCCTGCCAACACCGTCGCCGATGCCTAAAATGTCAGGCGCGCAGGACGATGACACGCTGCTGCGTCGGGCCATAGAGTTGCAGAGGGCCAACCGATTGCCGGAGGCTGAGGAATTATGCCACCGCATTCTGACAAGAAAACCCAACCATGCGTTAGCTCTGTATGTACTTGGCACGATAGGGCTGAATTTTGATGACGAGTTGGCCCTGGAATACCTGAGCCAGGCGTGCTCTGAAATGCCCGGTAATCCATACTTTCAATTCACATTGGGCGAATGCTATTTGAAACTCGGTGATTATTTGCCGGCGATAGCGCATTTGCAGCGAGCCTGTGAATTAAAGCCCGATATGGTCGAAGCCCTGTGTGCTTTAGGGCGGGCCTATGTCGATTTTGACAAGGGCGAGATGGCTTTGCCAGTCTACCAAAAAGCGCTTGAGCTAAACCGAGATCACCCCCTGGTCCGAATAGGATTGGCGCGTATTCTGATAGATTTGGGAAGAATGGAGGAGGCGACAGCATATTTGGAAGAAACAATCGCCCGGCGCGAAAACGTGTCCGCTGCCTACATGGCTCTTGTGAACATTCGAAGATTTTCGACCGCGCCGCCGGAGCTCGATTCCATTTTAACCGAACTTAGCAATTCGCCCAACTCAGCGGACGAAGCATATAACCTCCATCAGGCCGCGGGCAAGGTTTTGAACGATCTTGAGCGTTATGACGAAGCGATAGAGCATTACCTGAAAGCAAAGGGGTTCAGGGCTCAAACTTGTGACATTGAGTCCTACCGCAGGTGGGTCGATTCCATGATCGCCTTGTTCGATACGGAGTTGCTAGCGACCAAGGCCGGATATGGCGATCCATCTGAGGTGCCTGTATTTGTGCTCGGGATGCCGCGCTCTGGCACAACCTTGACTGAGCAAATCTGCTCAAGCCATCCAGACGTACACAGCGCCGGAGAACTCACCAAACTGGGCCGAATTGCTGTCTCCACAAATTTGAAGATGGAGTTGGGACCAGCTTTTGGACAAATGGTCAAATTGATGACCGCCGAGCGATCTCAGATTTTCGCTGAAGAATATCTATCCAACTTGCGAATTTATTCGCCGCTCGCATCTCGAATTGTTGATAAGATGCCGCACAATTTTGAAATAATAGGGCTCATTGGTATTCTTTTTCCCAACGCTCGCATAGTTCATTGTAGGCGAAGCCCAATTGACAGTTGCTTGTCGTGCTTTGTATCGAGCCTGAAGGGTACTCATACTTATACATCGGACCTCACGACCCTTGGACTTTATTACCGTGAGTATCATCGTCTCATGTGTCATTGGAAGTCTATTATGCCAGGGAGAATATTCGATAATAGTTATGAAGATCTTATTGCGGATCAGGAAGGGCAGTCTCGGCGTCTGATAAATCACCTTGGGTTAGCCTGGGATAACGCATGTCTCCGCTTCTTTGAAAAAGAGGGGTCCGTCAAAACACTTAGCCACTGGCAGGTCCGCCAGCCCATTTACTCGTCGTCCGTTAAGCGGTGGAAGAACTATGAAGGCAAGATCCAGCCGTTGATCGAAGCCTTAGGCGACTTGGCTGACGTTTGACCTCAATAGCGGGCGATGTGGCGAGAATGCCATTACCCCCTCAATCTTACGGTGAAACTTGGGACTTTGGATCTTCATTGCCTAGTTTCTTTTACGAAATGTTTGAGAATAGACAGTCGCGTTTTCTTTAAATTATCTCGCCCATAGTCGTTGTGAATTTCGTGGACCGATTTTCTGGCAGGCAACCAAAAAACAGGATGCTTAACGCCTGTTCGAGTGTCTGAACGCTTCGAGCGGCCGTGCTTTAGTCTTGTTGAGGAATCTCCTTTGCATCCCCGCGACAGCGATAGCATCGATGCGGTCGCGGAAGGCCTGCGGCCTAATCCACACGTCGGAAGGGTTCGTACGGATCGAGTTGCGAGCAGGCACTTGGCAGAGGCGGCGTCCGAATTTGCTTTGCTTGCAGGAGCGCATCTAACGTTCCTCAACGGCTTCTTGCTGGAAACAACATGACAATCGTCCGCTGCCAACTTGGTTGCCAGCGCCTGAAAGCTGGCCCGGCTATGAAACCTAAATTGCCGAAGCCAAATCCGTCCTGCCAATGCAGCAAGAGTGAACTCGCTGCCTCGCCTGAGCGGACGATGCGACTCTTGACTGAATTCTTCGCCGCTAGCCTGTAAGGTTGGGTACCTAAAAAAGCTTCGAATGGGCTTAGAATTATAGATTTGGTTGGCCTTTTTTGCTAGCGAAGGACCATGAACAATCGTCTGCCGCCCGCCTGGTCGAGGCATCTGAAAACTCCGTCCGGACCGAAAAAATCGCAGCCGAAAATCGCCCAACCGAAGGCAAGCACGCTATCCCAAGCGCAGGCCGATGATGCACTGCTCAGGCAGGCCGTCGAACTTAATCGGGCAAATCGGTTGCTGGAGGCGGAGGCACTGTGTCAGCGCGTATTGGCTCATGCCCCGCGACACCCTCTCGCCTTGTATCTCTTGGGAACGTTTGCGCTCGGCCTGGACGACGAGATGGCCATCCGGTGTTTTGAGCGGGCGGTGGAAGCAGCGCCTCAAAACCCACACTACCATCTGGCGTTGGGTGAAACCTATTCGAAAGTCGGCGAGCACTCCGGTTCAATCAAGCATTTTGAACGTGCCTGCGAGCTGAAAGCCGACTGGGTCGAGGCGCTTTGCGCGCTGGGCCGCGCCTATACTGAATTCGGCAAGGCCGATATCGCGGTGCCACTCTATCGGAAAGCGCTCAAGATCGACGGCGCCCGTCCCGCTATCCAAATGGGGCTGGCCAATGCGCTTGTGAGCCTCGGCCGAATGGACGAGGCGACAACCCATATGAAGGAAGCGATCAGCCGTCGCCAGGATGTCGCGGCTGCTTACAACGGCCTGGTCAGCATCCGAAAATTCACGGAAGAGCCGGCCGAACTCAAATCAATCCTGGCTGAGCTAAGAAATCCGGCGCTTGATAAGAAAAGCATACAGCAGCTCCATCATGCGGCGGGCAAGGTGCTCAACGATCTCAGACGCTATGACGAGGCAATGGACCACCTCCGGCAGGCAAAACGCTCAGTCCCCCGCTTTGACCTGGAAGCCTATCGCCGCAGCATCGATTTCATGATCGAACTGTTCAGTCCGCAGATGCTGGCCGCCAAGGCCGGACATGGCAGTTCATCCGAAGTGCCCGTCTTCGTGCTTGGCATGCCGCGTTCGGGCACTACCTTGACCGAGCAGATCTTGGCCAGCCACCCCGATGCTTATGGCGCCGGCGAGCTGACAAAGCTGCGGCGTATCACCAACAGGCTCGCGCCCAAAACACGCTCGCCGGAGGAATTGCGCAGATCGATCCTGGACATGACGGTCGATCAGTCGAAGTCCCTGGCTGAAGAATATCTCGCCCACATCAGGCAAAAATCGCCGGAAGCTTCACGAATCGTCGACAAGTTGCCTCATAATTTCGAGCTAGTCGGCTTGATAAGGCTCCTGTTCCCCAAGGCGCGCATCATTCACTGCCGCCGCGACGCCATCGACAATTGCCTTTCATGCTATTTCCTGAGTTTCAACGAGGACAATAGCTATACCGCCGATCTTCACACGCTCGGACTGTACTACCGCGAGTACGACCGGCTGATGCGTCATTGGGATACGGTTTTTCCCGGGCAGATCCTGCAAAACCGCTATGAGGACATGGTCGCCGATCAGGAAAGGCAATCTCGCCGCCTGATAGACCATCTGGGCCTGCCCTGGGACGACGCCTGCTTGCGATTCTTTGACAAGGGCGGTTCGGTGAACACGTTCAGCCGCTGGCAGGTTCGGCAGCCGATCTACACCTCGTCCGTCAATCGCTGGAAGGCTTATGGAAGCGCAATCCAGCCGCTGGTCGATGCGTTGGGCGATTTGGCTGGGGTCTGATCCTGCACGAAAGCTCTCCCAGGGTCACGCGACCATGTGATGGAGCTGTCTACCGGCTGAGTCGCTAGACGCCCGCAAACCTTCACAGGAACAGGCACCCAGTCTGGTGGCAGTAGGTCTGGATTTTTGATGTGCCCCATGAAAAAACCCGGCGGTTGCCCGCCGGGTTTCGATTTCGACGAGGCGAAATCTGTTAGAAGTCGCGCTGGAAGCGGAGGATGCCGCCAACGTTGTTCTTCTTGGTCGCGCTGACCCAAACCGAGTCGTTGTCGATGGCGCCCTGGCCAACACGCTGCCAGTCGGCTTCCGCTGTGATCGTGAAGCCGGGAACGACGGTGTAGGCGACGTTCGCCGCGAGGCCGATGTCTTTCCAGTCGTCATACGAGGCCTGAAGGTTGAACGAGGTCTTCTCGTTGAACTTGTAGGTGCCGCCGCCCCACACTGCCCAGTTGCCGCCCCACAGCTTGTAGAAGCCGCGGCCGAGCGCGTCGATGTTATTGGTTGGGTCGTTGAGGTTGTTGTCCGAACCGTAGCCGACCATGGCGAACAGCGACAGTTCGTTGGACACGTTGACGTCCAGGCGAACCTTGCCGGCGACTTCTTCGTAGTTGCTGTCATAGGCGACAACGCCCGTGATGGCGCCCCAGCCCTGCGTCCACTTCAAGCCGCCGACGACATGCGGAACATAGCTGTCGATTGTATCGGAACCTGAGCCTTCTTCGAGCGAGACCACGGCCGACAGGCCATTGCCGGCGTCGAAGTAGTACTGGATGACGTTGGTCTGGAAACCGCCATAGGGGACGATCGTGTCGTTGATGACGTTGCCGGCGTAGCCGATGAACGTATCGAAGGCCGATTCGTCAGCACCGACGCGCAGACCGCCGAGCTGGATCCAGGCGAATTCAAGGGCGCTGCTCTTGTTGCCAGCCCGCCAGCCGGCGGTGCCGGCGTTGGGATTTGGCTCAGTTCCGCCCGCGAGCGTTGAGCTGCCATAGTCGCCGTAGTTGTTGCCGAAGTTCATGCGATACTCGGTGTAGGTCTTCAACGTACCGAGTTCGGTTTCCTGACCGGTCCAGGTCTTCAGCGTGAAGCGAGTGTTTTTCCAGTACGTCGAGTTGTCGTCGCCGTGCATGTGATCCGTGACGTGATTGACGCCATCGAACGAGCCGGCATCGCCGACGCCGATGTCTTCGCGGACATAGCCGCCGATGCGCAGGCAGGTTTCGGTGCCGGGGATGTAGAAGTAGCCAGCGCCGTAGACGTCGCAAATCTTGACGTATTCAGCGGGTTCCGGCTCGGCGACGACGACGGCGTCGGCGGCGCGCGCACCGGAAACTGCGATCAGGGCCGCAGCGGAGCCGAGAAGAAGGCTCTTGATGTTCATTTTCTGACCTCCAGTCAGAATCGGGAGTACAGGTCGGCGAAAAACGGATCGAATGGCCGTTTTTCTTTTTATCTCAGATAGATAGCATCCTGGGCCGTCGGTGGGACGCAGTTCGCCAAAATCGCTTGCTCGCAAAAGTCTCGTTTGTCCGGTCGTCAAATACCGCCCCAACTGCCGTGCATTGGTCTCGGTTTCGACGGTAACACACGCCTTCAAGGCGACAGCCAGATGAGACTTGGTCGACGTTAAACAGCCTGGTTGATGTGATTCGAAGCGCGCAGTGCGAAGCAAGGTGGCGGAGAGGATGGGATTCGAACCCACGAGAAGCTTTTGACCTCTACTCCCTTAGCAGGGGAGCGCCTTCGACCACTCGGCCACCTCTCCGTTGCGCCGCTGGATAAAGAAAAGCGCCGGCACAATCAACAAGCCCGCGTCATTATATGGAAAAATATCAGGCGAACCGAACCACGCCTTTCCCAGGTTGGGCGGTTCTGCGGCAAATCCCTGGCCAATGACTCGCGGCCTTGCCTTGATTCCGTCAGCCGGTTGCCGGATTCGGTTGGAAATAGGCGGTTGCGGCAGCCCCGATGGTTAACGAGAGCTTTCTGAGTGAGGCCAAATCGTGTCATTTGTGCAACAACGCTGGGGGATAGCAGCCGAACAGCCCTTTCGCCGGTACGATCGTGGTTGAACGCCGCCGCCTCATGGGTAATGTCGAATTCGAAGGAGCGGCGCGGTGCGCATCTTTTTCGGTAGTGGGGATGGGGCAGGGAACGCTGTCCTTCAGCAAAGAATACCCAGACCCGTTTTTTAACTTTTGACTGGAGGTCAGAAAATGAACATCAAGAGCCTTCTTCTCGGCTCCGCTGCGGCCCTGATCGCAGTTTCCGGTGCGCGCGCCGCCGACGCCGTCGTCGTCGCCGAGCCGGAACCCGCTGAATACGTCAAGATTTGCGACGTCTACGGCGCTGGCTACTTCTACATCCCCGGCACCGAAACCTGCCTGCGCATCGGCGGCTATGTCCGTTACGACATCGGCGTGGGTGATGACGAATCGTTTGATGGTGCGTCGACCACTGATAAGCAGGACGGCAGCGTCAACCAAACCTTTCAGAAGAATGCCCGCTTCGCGCTGAAGACCTGGACCGGTCAGGAAACCGAACTCGGCACCTTGAAGACCTACACCGAGACCCGCTTCAACTTTGGCAATCAGGGCGGCTTCGGTCACTCCTACTCTATCGATGGCACTACTCTTGGTGCCGGCCCTGACAACTTCGCTTACAACAAGGGCGTTTCGCTGAACTTCGCCTGGATCCAGCTTGGTGGTCTCCGCGTCGGTAAGGACGAGTCGGCCTTCGATACGTTCATCGGCTACGCTGGCAACGTCATTCAAGACACGCTTGTTCCTTACGGCTCGTTCGACACCAATGTCGTTCAGTACTATTTCGACGCTGGCAACGGCTTTTCGGCCGTGGTTTCGTTGGAAGAGGGCTCGGGTAGCTACACCATCGACAGCTATGTTCCGCATGTCGTCGGCGGTGTGAAGTGGACGCAGGGTTGGGGCGCCATTACCGGTGTTGCGGCCTATGACAGCAACTTCGGAGAATTTTCCGGCAAGGTCCGCTTGGATGTGAATGCCACCAACGAACTGTCGCTGTTCGTCATGGGCGGTTACGGCTCTGAGGACTTCAACGTTGGCGGCTTCCAGCCGAACCCGTCTGGGCACAACTTCTTCAAGCTCTGGGATGGCAACTGGGCCATTTGGGGTGGCGGCAGCTACAAGTTCAACGAGAAGACCTCGTTCAACGTGCAGGCGTCGTATGACGAAGGCAAGAAGTTTGGCCTCGCAGCCAACGTTGCCTACGACATCGTTCCCGGCTTCACCATCACCGGCGAAGTTGACTACATCAATGCTTCGAACAGCGACTATCACTCCAAGTTCGATGGCATCGGCGGTATGCTCCGCTTCCAGCGCTCGTTCTAAGGGCTGGTTCCTTACAGGTGAAATCCAGCCCGGGCGCACAAACGCCCGGGCTGTTTTTGTTTCGTGACTGGGTCAACGCAAACGAAGGAAGAGGGGGAATCGGTAGCTGAACAGGTCCGCAGAGTGATTTCGTGGGATTCGCAGATGGGCGGATGAGGTCACAACCGCGTGATTAAAATCTCTTGAAAGGACGCTTCCAAGCGGATAGGGCTGATCTATCCACTCGGGGGTGTGACGAATTATGACCAACGAAGCGATCCAGGAGGCTAGTCCCTCAGATCCGTTTTCGATGTTTTCTTCTCAGAATTCAAAGATCAAATACACCTACAACAAGATAAGAGAAGTAAAGTCGTACCGAGTCCGAGAGCTTTTTTCAGCCTATCGAGACATACTGTGGGATGATGGGCGGCATAAATACAATGTCAGCTCTTTCATTGGCGAAATAGACGAAATCCTCCTAGGGGAGCATTTCAGCGCCTTTGACCAAAGTACCCTTGATAACCTTATCGGCACCTTGCGCCAGCGCGGCAACAGCAACGCAACCATCAATCGAAAGATTGCTGCCCTCAGCAAACTGCTGCGCAAGGCTTACAAGATGGGAGATATCCACAGCCTGCCCGAGTTCCGCCGACAGAAGGAGCGGGCGGGACGGATTCGCTTCCTCGAGAGGGAGGAAGAGGCAAGGCTGTTCGCTGCCATCAGAAGCCGCAGCGAGGATGCCTACAGGCTTTCCGTCTTCCTGGTCGACACTGGATGCCGTCTCGGCGAGGCGCTCGGACTGATCTGGAACGACATCCAGGAACATCGCGTCTCCTTCTGGATCACCAAATCCGGCCGCAGCCGCACGATTCCGATGACGGAGCGGGTCAAGGAAGTCATCAAGCTGCCCCCCACCGAGGGCCGCCGGCCCAAGGGGCCGTTCACCAAGCTCAGCCAGGCGCAATATCGTGCCATCTGGAACGAGGCGAAGGCTGAAGTCGGTCTTGGCGCCGACGATCAGGTGGTACCGCACATATTGCGCCACACCTGTGCTTCACGTCTTGTCCAGGGCGGCATAGACATCAGGCGCGTGCAGATGTGGCTCGGCCATCAGACCTTGTCGATGACCATGCGCTACGCGCATCTGGCGACCAATGATCTCGACGGCTGCGTTGTGGTGCTGGAAACGCCGCGAAGCGAAGCGTCGCCGCACGACACCGAAAGCTCGTTGTTCTCGTCTCCATTGACCGCGGCTTCGACGCCAAAGCGGGGCAAGACAGGCGAGGCGGGGGCGGCCAAGCCAGCAAAAGCGTCAGGGAAAAGCTCGAAAGCCAAATAGTTCGTAAGACCTGCATATACTGTCATGACGACCCTAAGACCAGATCTGGCCTTAGGGCTTACTTTGTTTGATGTCTGCGCTGAGCCCTATCAAGGAAGGTCGCTATATCGCCGGGCAAGCTGCCCGTTTCGAGGAATGGCGCGTGGCCCTGGCCCTCGACCGTGATCGCTTCCATCATCGGATGGCGCTTTCGCATCCCATCCATGGTTTCAGCCGACAGCAATTTCGAATTGGCGCCGCGGATGGTGAGCAAGGGAATGCCCGCCAGCGCCTCGAACTGCGGCCACAGCGCCGGCAATGGTTGTGACAGGTCGAGACCGGCGACCGTGTCGGCCAGTTTCGGATCAAAATCCGGCAACAGCCCTTGATCCGTCTCGCGGTAGAGCGCGCCCACCATCCGAGTCCAGTCGGCGTCTGTAAGTGCGGGAAAATCCTTGGCGTGAACGCTGCGCTGGGCATCCAAGGCCTCGATGAAGGTTTTCGGCGTCGGGGCGCGTTCGAGATAGGACTGGATGTGGGCGAGGCCGGCCGTTTCGATCGCCGGGCCTATGTCGTTGAGAACAATGGCTTTCAGCACGGCCGGCCGCAGCGCGCCAAGCACATGGATGATCAGCCCGCCACGCGAAGTGCCGATGAAAGCGGCCTCCTCGATGCCGAGTGCGGTCAGCCCGGCAAGGACATCGCCGGCCTCGACGCCGACATTGTAGTGGCTGACATCGGGATCGTAGGCTGACCGGCCGCGTCCGCGATAGTCGAAGGCGACCACCTTGCGTGATGCCGGGGATCGTGTCGAAAGATAGAGCGCCAGCTCATGAAAATCCCGCGCGTTGCGGGTCAGACCGGGCAGGCAGACGACCGGCCAGCGCCCGGAATTAGCATCGCCATACACGCGCGCATGAAGTCTCAGCCCATCTGGCGCGGCGTAGAAGAAATCGGAAAAGCCTTCGGTGTTCGACATCTGGACACGATTCCTTCCGCTGCTTGCCTGACTGCTACAGGCGAGGGCGGGGAGCGTCAAATGAAGGCCTTTCGTACTCCCTTGTGGGGGCTGAAGGGCGGGCGAGGCGCGTGACTTGCCCAAGGCAGAGGATCGGCGCGCCGCGCCGAGACGGATGAGAGGTGGGGGACGGAGAGAGGCGGTGGTGTTCCATGGCCCCCATCCGTCGCCTTGGCGACACCTTCTCCGACAAGCGGAGAGGGACAGAAAGGCCTCAACTGCGCCCGTTCACCAGGTCGCCGACGATGTCGTATTTGCCGGAAATACGCATCTTGTAGACTTCGTAATTCTCCATCACACGCTGTACGTAACTTCTTGTTTCCGTGTAGGGAATTCGTTCGATCCAGTCGACCACCGCATCGATGTCCTTGCCGCGCGGGTCGCCATATTTCGCCACCCACTGGCTGGCCCGATTGGGTCCGGCATTGTAGCCGGCAAAGGTCAGCACATAGGAGCCGTTGAAGCGGTCGAGCTGCTCGCCAAGGAAGGCCGAACCGAGCGTGGCATTGTAGCCTGCGTCGGTGGTCAGCCGCGCTTGAGAAAACTGCAACCCGGCCTTCTTCGCCAGTTGCTTGGCGGTTCCCGGCATCAGCTGAAGTAGCCCGCGCGCGCCGGCGCTGGATACGGCGCCGATGTTGAATTCGCTCTCCTGGCGGGCAATTGCATAGGCCAGCGCCTTGCCCGAGCCGGAAATATTGGCCGAATCAGGGATGACGCCGAGCGGGTGCGACAGTGCGCCGACATCGATGCCGCGCGCGCCGGCGATCTTGCCGACCTTCAGCGCCATGAAATGATTGTCCTGCTTTTCGGCAAGGACGGCGAGCAGCGCCAGTTCGCCTGGGCTGGTCAGCTGCCCGGCGAGGTCGCGATAGAGCGTTTCGGCATAGCGGTCATAGCCTGCCTCCTGCAGCCGCTTGATGGCGCTGACAGCCTCGCGGCCGGCAAAATTCTGCCGGTCGGCGGCACTTGGCGTGGGATAGACGATGTTGAGCGCCTGCCTTCCGACACGTTCGGCGGCGAGCTGGCCATAGAAAGTCGTGCCGTAAGTGGCGGCGCGCCCAAAATAGTCCTTGGCATTGCCCGGGCCGCCGACTTCCGCCGCCCGGCCAAGCCAGTAATAGGCGCGCGACAGGGTCATCGGCCCCTGGGCAAGGTCGGCGATGCGCGCAAAATGCGTCGCGGCAAGCTTGGGATCATTCAGGCCTCGCAGCGCATACCAGCCGGCATGGAACTCGGCTTCGGCTGCATTGGCGGCACTTTCGGCGGCATGCGTGGCGACAATCCTGTACGCCGTCTTCATGTCGCCCTCGTCGACCAGTTCGCGCGACAGCACCCGGCGCTCGACCCACCAGGCATCCGGATCGACCAGAGCCTCGCGGTCCGTCGGCGCCTTCATGACTACGGCCGCGGCGCCGCCAAAGTCATCCTGCTTGCGCATATATTCGGCCTGCGCGAAGAAGTAGCCGGCAGAACGCTGGGCCGCCGGGACCGCCTTCAGCAGTTTCAGCGCATTCTTGTCGCCTCTGTCGGCCGCGGCCCAGGCCTCGGCAAACTGCTGGGCGCCGGCAAGGCCGGCAATGCGCAGCGCGGAATTCACCCGGTCGGCATAGAACATGCGGTCCAGGCGAAAACGGTGGTCGGCGGCAGGGATCAGACTGCCGAATTCCTTGATCAGCGCCGTCTCGTCCTTGGCTTCCAGGATGGTGGTGCGCCAGAACGGCGACAGCACCGAGCGCGCCGCCTTGACGTTGCCCGTCGCCACATAGGCGCGGGCGAGAACCATGACGCCTTCGAATGTCTGCGGCTGGCTGCCGTCGAATGCCGCAATGACGATGTCGGGAGCGGGGTTCTCCCGGTAGAGCGCCCGCTCGCTGTTCTTGCGCAAGGCAATTGTGCCCGGCCAGTTGGGCAGCATCTTCGCGGCAGCGGCGATGTCGCCGCTCGGAACCTTGTCGCCACCGTAAAGCGCGATCGCCCAAGCCAGTATGTGCTGGTCGAGCGATTGAGCGGGAAGCGCATCGCGCACGCCACGGGCCCCGGGAATATCGCCGGCGGCCAGTGAGTCGAGCCCCGTTTTCAACAGCGCGACGCTGGGTGAGGGGGCCTGCTGCCCACTATCCTGCGGGCTCTGGATTGGGATCGCCGAGGTGACCCGCGCATCCACGCTGCCGCTGATCGCCACGCCGGGCATCAGCGCGGCGACGGCTCCAAGCAGCGCGAAGAGGTGGGGCCGACGGGTCGGCATGATCTCGTGTCTTTCCCTAGTCCAGCATTCTACCAGCAGGCGAAGATGCCTCGAAGCCTAAACTTAGGTCGTGAACGGCTCGTAAACAAAGAGTTATCGAGGCCGTTCGAATTGCGCTCGCTGGCACCATGGCAATGCTTGCCGCGCAACCATGTCGAGACTATGGTGCGCCGCTTCGCTTTCGGTTAGAAGGCGCGCACGACAAAACACCAATGCATGTCGCCCAAAAGTGGATACCGGTTTTGGGACAACGGCATGCATAGACCAAAGATGCATGTCGCCCAAAAGTGGATACCGGTTTTGGGATGACGGCATGCATAAACAAGGAAGTCCCAAGGAGTTGGACGACATGCTGAGAGGCTCGCTTACTGCGCTCGTGACACCGTTCGAAAAGAGCGGGCGTTTCGACGAGAAAGCCTTTCGCGCATTCGTCGAATGGCAACTCGCGGAAGGCACGACGGGCCTGGTTCCGGTGGGCACGACCGGCGAGTCGCCGACCCTGTCGCATGATGAGCATCGCCATGTCGTCAAGGTCTGCATCGAGGTGGCCAAGGGCCGCGCTCCGGTCGTCGCCGGTGCCGGCTCCAACAACACTGCCGAAGCCGTCGGCCTCGTGCAATATGCCGAAAAGGCCGGCGCCGATGCCGCCCTGGTCGTCACGCCCTATTACAATAAGCCGACGCAGCGCGGCCTCTACGAGCATTTCGCCGCCGTCGCCAGGGCGACGAAGCTGCCGATCATCATCTACAACATCCCGCCGCGCTCGGTGATCGACATGATGCCGGAGACGATGGGCCGGCTGGCGCACGACTTCAAGAACATCGTCGGCGTCAAGGACGCAACCGGCAAGGTCGAGCGTGTGTCCGAGCAGCGCATGACCTGCGGCAAGGATTTCATCCAGCTTTCCGGCGAGGATGCCTCGGCGCTCGGCTTCAACGCCCATGGCGGTGTTGGCTGCATTTCGGTGACCTCGAATGTCGCGCCGCGGCTGTGCGCCGAATTCCAGGAGGCGACGCTGTCCGGCGACAGCGCCAAGGCGCTTGAGTTGCAAGACCGTCTCTTGCCCTTGCACAAGGCGATCTTCCTCGAACCTGGCGTGTCCGGCGCCAAATACGCGCTGTCGAAGCTGGGCAAGGTCGAGAACGTGCTGCGGTCGCCGCTTGTCACGGTCGAGGAAGCGACCGCGGCGAAGATCGATGCGGCCATGAAGCACGCCGGCTTGATTAATTGAGGATGAGGCGCCACCTCTCCACATCATGAATCAAGTCAGAAAAGCCGATCCCAACAACAAGACCGTTGCGGAAAACCGCAAGGCGCGGTTTTCCTATGAGGTGCTCGACACGATCGAGGCCGGCCTGGTGCTGACCGGCACCGAGGTCAAGTCGCTGCGCCAGGGCCAGGCCAATATCCAGGACAGCTATGCCTCGGTCGAAGGCGGCGAGATCTGGCTGATCAATTCCTATCTGCCCGAATATCTGCAGGCCAACCGCTTCAACCACGAACCCAGGCGGCGCCGCAAACTCCTGCTCAACAAGCGCGAGATGGCCAAGCTGTCGCAGAGCGTCGACCGCGAAGGCATGACCCTGGTGCCGCTGAAAATCTATTTCAACGACCAGGGCCGCGCCAAGCTCTTGCTCGCCGTCGGCCGCGGCAAGAAGCTGCACGACAAACGCGAGACCGAGAAGCAGCGCGATTGGTCGCGTGAGAAGGGCCGGCTGTTGAAGGAACGCGGCTGAGAAGGGCGATCGCCCTAGAAAAGCCTGCTGTTGGCTTCAGGTTTCGTACAGCCGAGCCTGCAAATACCAGAGGGGACCACCTTGAAAAACCGGATCATCCTGTGGGGATCGGTCTGCCTGGTTTTTGCAGCGCTGGTCGTGGCCGGTGGCTTCTTCTACTTCCACACCTATTCTCCCGACCGTGGCAAATATCCGGTCAGAGGCATCGACGTTTCCCATCATCAGGGCCAGATCGACTGGCGGCGCGTTGCCGCTGACGATGTCGCCTTCGCCGTCATCAAGGCGACCGAAGGCGGCGATCATGTCGACAAAGCCTTTGCCGCCAATCTGCGTGAGGCCCGCGCGGCCGGCATCGCCGTCGGCGCCTATCATTTCTTCACCTTCTGCCGGCCCGGCGCCGACCAGGCGAAGAATTTCATCTCGGTCGTCCCGCACGATCAGCCCCTGCTGCCGCCGGTCGTCGATGTCGAGTTCGGCGGCAACTGTCCGCAGCGTCCGTCGCCCGAACAGTTGAATGCCGAGCTCCAAGCTTTCCTCGGACCCGTCGAAGCGGCGTTCGGCAAGACGGCGATCGTCTACCTGACCGATGAGGCAGAGACCGCCTATGCCGGGCGGATCGCTACTCGCCCGCTCTGGCTCCGCTCGCTGCTGATGGAACCGGACCGCCAGGACTGGGTCTATTGGCAATATCACAACAGGGGGCGTGTGGACGGCATTGTGGGTGACGTCGACTTGAACGTTTTGCAGGGCGGGCCGGAGAAATTGGCGGCGCTGCTTGCATCAGCGCATTGAGGTCTTCCGGCCGAAGCGATCTGGCCACACGTCCGAATCGGTTTCTTCACAAATCGGGCTATGCCGTTGCAGATATTGATGATCCGGCTGTTGGCCGTCTCGCCAAACTGCCCTGGCCGCGTGTCTTGCCACCGCTTCAAGCAGCGGCCTGGGACACCTCTGGTACAAGCGTCACATTCGCATCGCCCCACGCCTTCAACGCTGTGATCACTGGTTCCAGGCTCCTGCCGCGCGGTGTCAGGCTGTATTCCACCTTCGGCGGCACTTCCGGATAGATTTTGCGGGCGATCAGCCCATCGGCTTCCAGTTCGCGCAGCTGGTTGGTCAGCATGCGCTGCGTGCAGTTCGGAATGCGCCGGCGGATCTCGTTGAAGCGCAACGTCCCCTCGAACAGATGGTAGAGCACGACGCCTTTCCACTTTCCGTCGATATAGCGCAGCGTTCCCTCCACGGTGCAGCCGGGGCTGCAATCGAATCGTTCATGGCGAATGCGCGGCATGACGGTATCCTTTTCGACACTATGTGCTTTATATGTGCATTCTTGCGCTTCGCGCACATAATCCGCATCTCTGCCCCAGACAAAGCTCAACAGCAATCGCGGAGATCGAGATGCGCGCCGTCGGCTATCAAATCCCAGCTCCCATCACCGATGAGGCCTCCCTCGTCGACATCGACCTGCCCAAGCCGGAGCCGAAAGGCCGTCAACTGCTGGTCGAGATAAAGGCGATCTCGGTCAATCCGGTTGACACCAAGATAAGGCGAAGTGCCAAACCCGAAGCCGGGAGCTGGCGGGTGCTTGGTTGGGACGCAGCCGGCCGGGTCGCTGCAGCGGGGCCGGATGCCCGCCTGTTCAAGGCTGGGGACGACGTCTTCTATTCCGGAGCGCTCGCGCCGCAAGGCACCAATGCCGAGTTTCACCTCGTCGATGAGCGCCTCGTCGGCCGCAAGCCCGGCTCGCTCGACTATGCGCAGGCAGCCGCGTTGCCGCTGACGGCGATCACCGCCTTTGAGGCGCTGTTCGACCGTCTTGACGCGAGGAAGCCTGTCACGGGTGCCGCGAATGCCATCCTTATCATCGGCGGCGCCGGGGGCGTCGGCTCGATCGCGGTCCAGCTTGCGCGCCAACTGACCGATCTGACGGTGATTGCCACCGCATCGAGGCCGGAAACACGCGACTGGGTGGTTGGGCTTGGCGCCCATCATGTCATCGATCATTCCAAGCCGCTCAGCAGCGAGGTCACGGCACTCGGCATCGGCGCGCCAGCCTTCGTCTTCTCGACAACCAACACTGACAAGCATCTGGCCGAGATCGCTGAATTGATCGCACCGCAAGGCCGGTTCGGCTTGATCGACGATCCCCAGACGCTCGACATCAATCCTTTCAAGCGCAAGAGCGTTTCGGTCCATTGGGAGCTGATGTTCACCCGCTCGCTGTTCGAGACGCAGGACATGGCCGCACAGGGCGAGTATCTGAACGAGTTGTCGCGCCTTGTCGACGCCGGCACCATCCGCACCACGTTGGGCGAAACCTTCGGTCGGATCAATGCCGCCAATCTGAAGCGCGCCCATGCGCTGATCGAGACCGGCAAGGCCAAGGGCAAGATCGTGCTGGAAGGGTTCTGACTGGCGTTATTTCCGCAGGAACGCCGCGATCTCGCCGAACACGTTGACGAACATTTCTTCCGTCAAGACACCGGTGTTGGTGTTGTAGCGCGAGCAGTGATAGCTGGAAAACAGCGTGATGCCGCCGGCCGGCAGTTGCCCGCCATGCTTGAACGGATAGGCGGCGACGCGCCCGCCGAGCGCGCGCACCGTCGACTGGTGGGCGATCGACCCCAGTGCCAGCACGGCGCGCAGGTTTGGGAAGCGGGCGATCGTCGGCACCAGGAATGTCCGGCAGGTCGAGATTTCGGCGCCGACGGGCTTGTTCTCCGGTGGCACGCAGCGCACCGCGTTGGTGATCGCGGTGCCGACAAGCTCCAGCCCGTCATCGGGCCGCGCCTTGAACTCACCGCGCGCGAAGCCGTGCGCGATCAGCGTCGAGTAGAGCAGGTCGCCGGCATAGTCGCCGGTGAAGGGGCGGCCGGTGCGGTTGGCGCCACGCAGTCCGGGCGCCAGCCCGACGATCAGAAGCTGGACGGCGTCCTCGCCCTGCGGCGGCAGGAAGGTCGGCACCGGCGCGTTGAACCAGGACGGTTCGCGCTGCCGCCACTCAGCAATAAAATCATGCAGCCGCGGGCAGAGCGGGCAGTTGCGGCTTGGTTCGGAAGTGGGGAGGGCGGTCAAGGTTACCGGCCTCAGTAGTCGTCCTCGTCGACTTCAGCCGGTTCGGGCCGGCGCACGGGCCGCTCCGACGGATCGCGGCCGACTTCGTTCTTCAGCGTCGTCAGGTCGATGAAATGATCGGCTTGGCGGCGCAGATCGTCCGAGATCATCGGCGGCTGCGAGGCCATGGTCGAGACGATCGACACCTTGCGGCCGCGCCGCTGCAGCGCCTCGACCAGGGTGCGGAAGTCGCCGTCGCCGGAAAAGATGACATAGTGGTCGACGACATCGGCGAGTTCCAGCGCATCGACCGTCAGTTCGATGTCCATATTGCCCTTGATCTTGCGGCGGCCGGTCGAGTCGGTGAACTCCTTGGCGGGCTTGGTCACCACCTTGAAGCCGTTGTAGTCGAGCCAGTCGATCAGCGGGCGGATCGAGGAGTATTCCTGATCCTCGACCAGCGCCGTGTAATAATAGGCGCGCAGGAGATAGCCGCGCTTCTGGAAACTCGACAAGAGCTTGCGATAGTCGATGTCGAAGCCAAGCGCGCGCGAGGTGGCGTAGAGATTGGCGCCGTCGATGAACAGGGCGATTTTTTCACGAGGGTCGAACATGGAAAATATTCCTTTTCGAAAAATGCGGCCGTCTAAACGAAATGCGGTAGCGACTATCGGTCAGGCTCATAATAAACCGGCTGACCTGTCCATCCGAGATAGCGCCAGTTTGGTGGCAATCCAAGGCGTGATGGAGCAATGCAAGCAATTGTGATCGCGGCATAGGACGCGACGGCGTTTGCTTCAATCGGGCGTTCGACCGCAGGATTGCGTGTCCTGCAGTGCCGACTTTGGCATGATGCTTGTATTTTGGCGGCGTTCGGGTTATGGACCGCGCCTGTTTTCCATCAAATCCAGGCATGAAAGGGGCAGTCCATGGCCCGCGTAACCGTTGAAGATTGCATCGACAAGGTCGACAACCGCTTCGAGCTGGTGCTTTTGGCCGGCCACCGTGCTCGCCAGATCAGCCAGGGCGCGCAGATCACCGTTCCTCGCGACAATGACAAGAACCCGGTCATCGCACTGCGCGAGATCGCCGACGAGACGCTGTCGCCCGACGACCTCAAGGAAGATCTGATCCATTCGCTGCAGAAGCATGTCGAGGTTGACGAGCCCGAGGCCGATGGCGAGGTGATCGCCGATCAGACCGGTGGCGCTGTCGCGGCCGCCGAAACCGACGATGCCGAGGACAACATCACCTTCGATCGCATGACCGAGGAAGATCTTCTGGCCGGCATCGAAGGTCTGGTGCCGCCGGAAAAGAGCGACGACTACTAAGAGAGTTTTCTGGACCTGCCTGGAACACGTTTCCGGCACTTCCGTCCCGGCAGTTTCGTGGCTATCTATGACATGCGCCGTACAGCAGTGCGGCGCATGATTCATTTCATCGCTGAGAGATTCCGCCCATGATGCGTCAGTATGAGCTTGTCGAGCGCGTCCAGCGCTACAAGCCTGACGTCAACGAGGCGTTGCTCAACAAAGCCTATGTCTATGCCATGCAGAAGCATGGCCACCAGAAGCGCGCTTCCGGCGATCCCTATTTCTCGCATCCGCTCGAAGTCGCCGCCATCCTCACCGAAATGCATATGGACGAGGCGACGATCGCTGTCGCTTTGCTGCACGACACCATCGAGGACACCACGGCGACGCGGGCCGAGATCGATGATTTGTTCGGCCCAGAAATGGGCAAGCTGGTCGAGGGCCTGACCAAGCTGAAGAAGCTCGATCTCGTCTCCAAGAAGGCCGAGCAGGCGGAAAACCTGCGCAAGCTGCTGCTGGCGATCTCGGAAGATGTTCGCGTGCTGCTGGTCAAGCTCGCCGACCGCCTGCACAACATGCGCACCCTCGACCACATGCCGGAGGCCAAGCGCCTGCGCATCGCCGAGGAGACGATGGACATCTATGCGCCGCTGGCCGGGCGCATGGGCATGCAAGGCATGCGCGAGGAGCTGGAGGAAATCGCCTTCCGCTACATCAATCCGGAAGCGTACCGCGCCGTCACCGCGCGGCTTGCCGAGATATTCGAGCGCAACAAGGGCGTGCTGACCGACATTGAAAAGGCGCTATCGGCGCTGTTTGAAAAGCATGCCATCAACGCCGGCGTCAAAAGCCGCCAGAAGAAGCCCTGGTCGGTGTTCCGTAAGATGGAGGCCAAGGCGCTGTCATTCGAGCAACTGTCCGACATTTTCGGCTTCCGCGTCGTCGTCGATACGGTCGAGGACTGCTATCGCGCGCTCGGCGCCATCCACACCACATGGTCGATGGTGCCCGGCCGTTTCAAGGACTACATCTCGACGCCGAAGCAGAACGACTACCGCTCGATCCACACCACCATCGTCGGCCCCTCGCGCCAGCGCGTCGAGCTGCAGATCCGCACCCGCGAGATGAACAAGATCGCCGAATACGGCGTCGCGGCCCACTCGATCTACAAGGACACGGGCGGCAAGACGAATGGCGCGGCCCATGCGATCTCGAAGGAGACCAATGCCTATGCCTGGCTGCGGCGTACCATCGAGCAGCTCGCCGAAGGTGACAATCCTGAGGATTTCCTCGAAAACACCAAGCTTGAACTGTTCCAGGACCAGGTATTCTGCTTCACGCCGAAAGGCATGCTGATTGCCTTGCCGCGCGGCGCCACGCCCATCGATTTCGCCTATGCGGTGCACACCGATGTCGGCGACACCTGCGTCGGCGCCAAGGTCAATGGCCGCATCATGCCGCTGATGACGGAGTTGAAGAATGGCGATGAGGTCGAGATCATCCGCTCCAAGGCGCAAGTGCCGCCGGCGGCGTGGGAATCGGTCGTCGTCACCGGCAAGGCGCGCGCCGCCATCCGCCGTGCCACCAAGAACGCCATCCGCAAGCAGTATTCGGGTCTCGGCGCACGTATTCTCGAACGCGCCTTCGAACGGGCCGGCAAGACCTTCACCAAGGAAAGCCTGAAACCGGTGCTGCACCGGCTGGCGCGCAAGGACATAGAGGACGTGCTGGCGTCGGTCGGCCGTGGCGAACTGGCCTCCACCGACGTCATGAAGGCGGTCTTCCCCGACTACAAGGACGAGCGTGTCACGCCGGCAGCGCCCAAGCAGCGCGAGGAAGGCTGGTCGAAGATCCGCAATGCCGCCGGCATGCTGTTCCAGATTCCAGGACGTGCCGCGCGCAAGGACAAGGACGAGCCGCGCGACGGCGCCGTGCCGATCCGCGGCGTGCGCGGCGACCTGCCGGTGCGCTTCGCGCCGGAAGGTGCTGTGCCTGGCGACCGCATCGTCGGCATCGTCCAGCCGGGCACCGGCATCACCATCTATCCGATCCAGTCGCCGGCGCTGCAGGCCTTCGACGACCAGCCCGAGCGCTGGATCGACGTGCGCTGGGACATTGACGAGCGCACCAAGGAGCGCTTTCCGGCGCGTGTCTCGGTTACCGCCATCAACGCGCCGGGGTCGCTCGCCGACATTGCCCAGGTCGTAGCGTCCAACGACGCCAACATCCATACGCTGTCGATGGTGCGCACGGCGCCCGACTTCACCGAAATGCTGATCGATCTCGAAGTCTGGGATCTGAAGCATCTCAACCGGCTGCTGTCGCAGCTCAAGGACAATTCGAGCGTCAGCGACGCACGGCGCGTCAATGGCTAGACCATGATCCCGAAAAGTGGGAACCGGTTTTCGGACAAGATCATGGTCAATCAAAAAAGGGACGCAGATGAAGACCGATGAAGTGCTGGGCATTTTCCGCGAGGCGGGTGCTGTTCTGGAGGGGCATTTCATCCTGACGTCCGGCCTGCGCAGCCCGGTCTTCCTGCAGAAGGCACGGGTGTTCATGCATGCCGACAAGACCGAACGCCTGTGCAAGGCGCTGGCCGAGAAGATCCGCGCCGCGGTGCCGGGAAAGATCGACTATGTCGTCGGCCCGGCGATCGGCGGCCTGATCCCGGCTTACGAGACCTCGCGCCATCTCGGCGTGCCGGCGATCTGGGTCGAGCGGGAAGGGGGCGAGTTCCGCCTGCGCCGCTTCGAGATCGCCAGGGGCGCGCGCGTCGTTATCGTCGAGGACATAGTCACCACCGGCCTGTCGATCCGCGAAACCATTGAATGCCTGCGCGAGCTTGGCGCCGAGGTGGTGGCGGCCGCCTGCATCATCGATCGCTCAGCCGGCAAGACCCATGTCGGCGTACCGCTGATCGCGCTCGCCGAATACGAGGTTCCGGCCTATCCGCCGGATCGGCTGCCGCCGGAGCTTGCCGCGATACCGGCGATCAAGCCCGGCAGTCGCAATATCTAGCGAGGAGGGCGAGATGATCGTCGGTATCGATCATTTCGTGCTGACGGTGGCGTCGCTCGAAGCGACCTGCGCCTTTTACCAGCGCGTGCTGGGCTTTGAGCGCATCGATACGCCGGGCCGACCGACGGCGCTGGCTTTTGGCAACCAGAAGATCAATGTCCACGAAGTCCGCCGCACTTTTGAGCCGAAGGCGAAGGTGCCGACGCCAGGGTCAGGTGATTTCTGCTTGATCACCGAACGGCCGCTCGACGAAATCCGTGCCCGTCTCGACGCCAATGGCGTTGTGCTCGAGCTGGGACCGGTCGAACGCATTGGGGCGCGGGGCCTAATGATGTCTGTCTATTTCCGCGACCCGGACGACAATTTGGTCGAGGTCAGCGAATACCGGTCTTAGCCGTCAGCAAGGCCGTGCCCTTCGGCGAAGCAACTGCCGGCTCCATAAATTCGCCGCGATTGTCCAATGTTCGAACCGAGGACTGCCTATGCCGAAAGGACGGAAACATGTAGGCGCCGCACAGACGGTGTTCGGTTGTTCTTCCGGAAGTGCGTCGCTATATCAACGTTGCGATTGCCATTGGGCGATCGTTTAGCGCAAGATGATACATCTCACATTCGGCAGATATTGCCGGCGCGAGAGCCGTGGAACGGGAACAGAGTGCTTTTTCGACGTCGCAAGCCTGATGGCCTTTTCGAACGGGTGCGCACCTATCTGTGGCCGCGCCGTTCGTTTTCGCGCTCGCTTCAGTATTTCTCGAAACGCATCCTGCGTCTGAAGGCCACGCCGCATGCGGTGGCCGCCGGGGTCGCGGCTGGTGTCTTCGCTTCGTTCTTTCCCGTTGGCTTCCATTTCATCATCGCCGCCGTTCTGTGCTGGGTGATCGCCGGCAATCTGGTGGCGGCGGCACTGGGCGCTGTTTTCTTCGGCAATCCGCTGACCTTTCCCATTCTGTGGGGCGCATCCTGGGAAACCGGCAAGCTCATCCTGCACGATCGCCTGCCGGCACATGGTCCGCCGGCGCATCTGGGCGAGATGCTGCACACGCTTTCCTTCGCGAAACTTTGGCATCCGGTGTTGGAGCCCATGCTGATCGGCGCGGTGCCGCTCGGGCTGGTGTTCGGTCTAGTGTTCTACGGTATCACGCGCTGGGGCATGAATGTTTTCCGCGAGCAGAGGCGCAAGCGGCTGGCCGAGCGCGCAAGCCGTCGCGAGAAGTCGGCCCATCCGGGTCCAAGCATCGGTTCCGCCGCACGATGATCATCGGCATCGGCAGCGATCTGATCGACATCAGGCGCATCGAGAAATCGTTGGAGCGTCATGGCCGGCGTTTCGTTGAGAGAATCTACACCGAGCTCGAACAGGCGCGTTCGGAGAACCGCCGTGCCCGCGCCGCTTCCTACGCCAAGCGCTTCGCCGCCAAGGAGGCCTGCGCCAAGGCGCTGGGCACCGGTCTGGCGCAAGGTGTCTTCTGGCGCGACATGGGCGTCGTCAACTTACCCAGCGGCGCGCCGACCATGGCGCTGACCGGCGGTGCGCTGATTAGACTGCAAAATATCCTGCCCCCAGGGCATCGGGCGGCGATCCACCTCACTATCACGGATGATTTTCCGCTTGCTCAAGCCTTTGTGATCATCGAGGCGTTACCCGTCGAAGAAGCGCCACATTGATTGCATCTGACGACCGGCATTGACGTTGCCCAGCGCGCGCCGAGACTCTATACCATCCAACGCACAATCGAGGACGACATGAGCGTGGCTGAAAAATCCCAGAAGAAATCCGGCGGGCTTGGCGAAACCGTCAGCGTCATCGTCCAGGCGCTTTTGCTCGCCCTGGTCATCCGCACGCTGTTGTTCCAGCCCTTTTCGATCCCGTCGGGATCGATGCGGCCGACGCTTCTGGAAGGCGACTATCTGTTCGTCACCAAATGGTCCTACGGCTATTCGCGCTATTCGCTGCCTTTCGGACCTGACCTCTTCTCGGGCCGCATCTGGGGCTCCGAGCCCAAGCGCGGCGACGTCGTGGTGTTCAAGTTCCCGCCGGATCCGTCCGTTGACTACATCAAGCGCGTGGTCGGCCTTCCCGGCGACAAGATCCAGATGAAGAACGGCCAGCTCTTCATCAACGGCGTCGGCGTGCCGCGCGTCAAGACCGGCCAGATCGACAATCCCGACATCACCGAAATGCCTCAGCCGATCGACGTCTATCGCGAAACGCTGCCCAACGGCGTCAGCTACGACACGCTCGACCTCAATCCAAATTCGATCGGCGACAACACGCGTGAATTCGACGTGCCGCCAGGCCATTATTTCATGATGGGCGACAACCGGGACAATTCCGCCGACAGCCGGTTCACCGTCGGCTATGTTCCCGCAGAGAACCTGGTTGGCCGCGCCAACCTTGTCTTCTTCTCGATCGCCGGCAAGGCAAGCCCCCTCGAAATCTGGAAATGGCCGTCGCTGATGCGCGTTTCGCGCCTGTTCCATTTCGTCAACTAGGGATGGCAGCGGCGAAGCGGCTGACCGCCGATGCGCTCGCCGAAGCGCTTGTGGAACGCACGGGCCATGCCTTTGCCGACCGCCAGCGCCTGCAGCGTGCGCTCACCCATGCCAGCGCCCGCGGCGCCAATGCCGGCACCGACTACGAGCGTTTTGAATTTCTCGGCGACCGGGTTCTCGGCCTGGTCGTTGCCGACATGTTGCTGGCCGCGTTTCCCGATGCGGCCGAAGGCGAGTTGTCGCTGCGGCTCAATGCGCTGGTCAATGCCGAGGCGCTTTCCGAGATCGCCGAACATATCGGGCTGCCGGACCTGATCCGCGCCGGATCGGATGTGCGCGGGCTCGAGGGGCGCAAGCGCGTCAATCTGCGCGCCGACGCGTTGGAATCGCTGATCGCCGTGCTCTATCTCGACGGCGGGCTGGAGGCGGCGCGCGCCTTCATCCACAAATATTGGCAGCCGCGTTCGCAGGCTTCCGGCGCGGCGCGCCGCGACGCCAAGACCGAATTGCAGGAATGGGCGCATCAGGCGGCGAGTGCCGTTCCGGCCTACCAGATCGACAGCCGCGAGGGGCCGGACCACGATCCGTTGTTCACCGTCAGCGTCAAGGTTGGCGCATTTCAGCCGGCGACCGGCAGCGGCCGTTCCAAACGTGAAGCGGAGCAGGCAGCCGCGGCTGCCCTTCTGCTGCGCGAAGGTGTATGGAACGCGGCATGACCGATATTGAAACTGCAGAAACCCCCGCCACGCATTCCGGCTTCGTCGCGCTGATTGGTGCGCCGAACGCCGGCAAGTCGACGCTGGTCAACCAATTGGTCGGCGCCAAGGTGTCGATCGTCACCCATAAGGTGCAGACGACCCGTGCCATCGTGCGCGGCATCGCCACGCATGACAATGCGCAGATCGTCTTCGTCGACACGCCCGGCATCTTCAAGCCCAAGCGGCGCCTCGACACCGCGATGGTGACCACCGCCTGGGGCGGCGCCAAGGATGCCGATATCGTGCTGCTGCTGATCGATGCCGAGCGTGGCATCAGGGGCGACGCCGACGCCATCCTCGAACGGCTGAAGGATGTGCGCCAGCCGATGGCGCTGATCCTCAACAAGGTCGATCGGGTCAAGCACGAGACGCTTCTGGCCCTGTCCGCGGCAGCCAATGAAAGAGTGCCGTTCAAGCGCACCTTCATGGTTTCCGCACTGACCGGTTCCGGCTGCAAGGACCTGCTCGAATATCTGGCGCAGGCGCTGCCGGCCGGCCCCTGGTACTATCCGGAAGACCAGATTTCCGACCTGCCGATGCGCCAACTGGCGGCCGAGATCACCCGCGAAAAACTCTATCTGCGGCTGCATCAGGAACTGCCCTATTCCTCGCATATCGAAACCGAGAAATGGGAAGAGAAGCCGGATGGCTCGGTACGCATCGACCAGACCATCTATGTCGAGCGCGACAGCCAGAAGAAGATCGTGCTCGGCCACAAGGGCGAAACCATCCGCGCCATCGGCCAGGCGGCGCGCATGGAGATCGCGGGCATCCTCGAGCAGAAGGTGCACCTGTTCCTGTTCGTCAAGGTGCGCGAGAACTGGGGCGACGATCCCGAGCGCTATCGCGAGATGGGGCTGGAGTTTCCCCACTAGGATAGTTCACCGTTTTGGTGCTCGCCGATCACAAGCATCGGGCGTGATCGGCGAATCCAGCACATGGCTCAGGCGGCGAGCGCAGCCATCCGCCGCCGGGCGAAGCTCTCCGCTCCGTAATAGACGACGATGGCGACCGCGATGATTGCCCAGATCGCCACGGCGATCCACTGCTGCTGCACATAGTCACCGCCGGTGAACACCTTGCCCAGGAAGCGGACGCTGTTCTGGTGCGTGACGTGCATGATGATGGCGAGAAGCACGCTGCCGGTGTTCTGATAGAGCCAGGTGAACACGACGCCCGCCAGTACGACGTTGATGGTGCTGTACAAGCTGAGGTCGCCGACAAGGCCGAGCGGAAAATGCCAGATGGCCCAGATCACGCCGAGAATCAGGCTGCCGGTGAGTGCCGGCTGACTGGCAAGCAGACGTGGCGTCGCAAAACCGCGCCACCCCGGCTCTTCGCCGAGCGGGCCGCTGAAGACGGCATAGAGCGCGATGATCGGCAGCATCTCGGAGAGAGCCGGGATGTTGCTCCAGGCCGGTGCCCCGGCGCCAAACAGCGGATTGATCAGGATGGAGGCCAACTGCGTTGCGAACGGCAGGCCGAACGCCACCACGTACCATATCGGACGAACCCGCCACCTCACCATTGCATTGAGGATGGCCTTGACCGAACTCCAGCCGCCGGAGACAGCCGCGACGACAAAGCCGGAAACCATCGGACCGAAGGTGAACCAGGGAATGCTGTCACCATTCGACAAATAGAATGGAATGAAGGCCAGCCAGGTCAGGCCAATCGTCAAGGAAAAGAAGGCGGTCAGCTGGTGCCTTCGCACCAGGCTCAACAGGGAAGTCATCTCAGGTCCTTTCAGCGGGCAGGATTTATGAGAGGTCGCCGGACTGCCCGATCGGTCGATTTGCCTCTGGAAACGAGCCAGCCGAATTGTTCAGCAGGCCGTGTCGACCAATTCGGCCGACCCGCCATTTTTGGCGCCTTTTCAGCCAAGAATCCCGAGCGCTTTCTGAAGGATTTCCGATTTTATGGTGGGCCGATTCTGTTTTGCGTCGTGCCCGGTCGGCTCCGTCACCCAATCATCGATGCGGCAACATTCCATGCGGTTTTTGGCTTGCCCCGGCAAAGCCGATCGGCTGCGGGCATCCTCGCAGCGCCGATGCGCCCGCAACAGACGATGAATTGCCATGGCCTTTTCCGCCAAAAATAATAAGGATATCTTTGAAGAGTAGAGAATATAGTGACTTTTTGAATGGCTATGGCGAAATTTCATGCCTTGAAAATATAGTTAGCCGAGAAATTTTCGGCATATATATTTATTTTATGACGTTGTGCCGATTGTGCCAATTCCAGTGTTATTTGTGCAACACAGCATAAAACTGTTCGCAGAATCGCCGTTATTTCTAAAACTGTCATTGAAGGCGGAAGCTTGATGGGTATGTTCGCCGCGAAAAGGGGACGCGGTGCGCGCCTTTTCGTGTGAGTTGAGGCAGCAAAAAATAGCCGCCAGCCACAAATCCGAAGCCATTTTAAACTATGACTGGAGAGGTCAGAAAATGAACATCAAGAGCCTCCTTCTCGGCTCAGCCGCGGCAATGATCGCGGTGTCCGGCGCTCGCGCCGCGGACGCTGTCGTCGTCGCCGAACCGGAACCGGCCGAATACGTCAAGATCTGCGACGTCTACGGCGCCGGCTACTTCTACATCCCGGGCACCGAGACCTGCCTGCGCATCGGCGGCTATCTCCGCTATGACATTGGCGTCGGCGATGCCGGCACGCTGGATGGCGTCAACAACGTTGCCGATCACATGGGCGACGGTAGACACGACACCTACTACAAGAACATGCGCTTCGCGCTGAGGACTTACACCGGTCAGGAAACCGAGCTCGGCACGTTGAAGACCTTCACCGAGACCCGCTTCCAGTTCGGCAACAAGTCTGGTGACTATACCGGCGGCGCCACTGACTGGCAGGCTGTCAACAAGGCGGTAACGCTGAACTTCGCCTGGATCCAGCTCGGTGGTCTGCGCGTCGGTAAGGACGAGACGACGTATGACTCGTTCATCGGCTACGCCGGCAATGTCATCCAGGACACCATCATCCCGTATGGTATCAAGGACACAAACCTTATCAGCTACTATTTTGACGCCGGCAGCGGCTTCTCGGGCGTCGTCTCGCTCGAAGAAGGCACCGATGCTTCGGGCATCAGCGATACGATCGACAGCTACGTTCCGCATGTCGTCGGTGGCTTGAAGTACAAGGGTGACTGGGGTGCGATCACCGGTGTTGTTGCCTATGACAGCAACTATGAGGAAGTGGCCGGCAAGGTTCGCTTGGATGTCAACGTCACCAAGGAACTGACCCTTTTCGTCATGGGCGGCTATGGCACTGACGATAATCTCCGCGACTTCTCCAAAGGCCGTGGCCAGTACAAGCCTTGGGGCGGCAATTGGGCCGTCTGGGGCGGCGGCACCTACAAGTTCAACGACAAGACGGCGTTCAACGTCCAGGCATCTGCTGACGACGACAAGAACTACGCCCTGGCTGCGAACGTCGCTTATACCATCGTCCCCGGCTTCACGATCACGACCGAAGTCGACTGGGATCACTACGGCAACTACGGCAACCCGTCCCTCTACGGCAACTGGAGCAAGGCCAACAAGAAGGACAGCGTCGGCGGCATCGTCCGCTTCCAGCGCAACTTCTAATCGATCGACTGACCCTTACCAGGCCGCCCGCAGCATATTGCTGCGGGCGGTTTTTTTTGTGCGTTGGTGCGAGGGCCGGCCCAGGCGCCAGGCCCATACCTTGATTTCGCCACCCGATCGGTGAAAAGCTCAAGGCATGGAATGGCGCGACGAGGGAATCATTCTCGGCACCCGCAAGCATGGCGAAACCAGCGCCATCCTCGAGGTGATGACCCGCGCGCATGGCCGCCATCTCGGTCTCGTGCGCGGCGGTCGCTCGCGCAAGCAGCAGCCCGTTCTCCAACCCGGCAATCGCGTCGACCTGTTGTGGCGGGCCCGGCTTGACGAGCATCTCGGCACGTTCCAGGCCGAGGCGATCGAAATGAATGCCGCCAGGCTGATGGACAGCGCCGTCGCCGTCTACGGCCTGCAGACCATGGCCGCGCATTTGCGCCTCTTGCCAGAGCGTGACGCCCATGGCGGCCTCTACGAGGCACTTTCCGTGATGATCATCCATCTCGACGATGCCGATGCCGCCGGCGAACTGGTGGCGCGCTTCGAGCTCCTGATCCTCGATGAACTCGGTTTCGGCCTCGATCTCAGCCAATGCGCCGCCACCGGCACGAGGCAGGATCTGGCCTATGTCTCGCCGAAGTCGGGCCGCGCGGTGTCGCGCGAAGCAGGCTTGCCATGGCGCGACAAGATGCTGGCGCTGCCGGCCTTTTTGCAGCGCGGCTCCGGCCTGCGCGGAGATCCGGCCGCGATCGAGGATGCCTTCCGGCTCACCGGTTTCTTCTTTACCCGCCACGTCTACGAGCCGCGTGCCATCGAACAGCCCGATGCTCGCGCCGGCTTCCTCGCCGCCTTGCGCAAGCATCACGCGACGCGCAAGGCCATTGCCGGAGACAATGCCGCATGAGAGAGGTCGAACCTTATTCACGCTGGGTTCGTCGTTTGGAGCCAAGCACTTGGCTTTCGGTGCCAAGACATGTTCGATATTTCCAGCCGCCAGTCTGGCGGCACGCCGAGTTTTTCAGCCGTTTAGCCGCCGTATTTGGATGTCAGTGAGATAAAACGTCAGTGAAAACTGGCCTGGTTTGGGGGAACCGCCATGTTTGAAAGCCTGATCGGCCTTGTCGCCATCATCGCCTTGTTCGTCATCATTTCGCGTCAGCAGAGCCGCATCGGCCTTGTCGAGCGTGAGCTTGGCGCGCTGCGCAGTCTCGTCCTTTCAGGCGCGGTGCCGCCGGCAGCCAAGCCGGCAGAACAGATGGCGGCCGATGGCAAGGCGGAAGCGGCGCCTTTCGCTGCGGCAGCGGCCGATATCGCCTCGCCAACGGTGAGCGAACCGGTCGCGCAGGCGCCGGCTACAGAAACGGAAGCTCCGGCCGGCGAGGCTGTGTCCGGCCCCTGGTCCGCGGTCGAGGCTCCCAAGGCAGCAGAACCTGCCGAGCCGGTTGCGGCCCCCAAGACTCCCGGCAAGCCGGACATCGAAACTGCGCTCGGCACCCGCTGGGCGGTCTGGGTCGGCGGTATCGCGCTGGCGCTGGGTGGCCTGTTCCTGATCCGCTACACCATCGAGGCGGGCATTTTCGGCCCCGGCGTGCGGCTTACCATGGCGGCGGTACTCGGGCTGGTGCTGGTCGCCGGCGGCGAGTTCATTCGCCGCACCGGGTTCAAGGTGCCCGTGCAAGGCGTTGCCGGTGCCTATATTCCGGCGATCCTGACGGCGGCTGGTGCCTTCATCCTGTTCGGCACCGTCTATGCCGCGCATGGAATTTACGGCTTCATCGGCGCGGCGCTTGCCTTCACGTTGCTCGGTGCCATCGGCGTGGCGACGATCGCGGCCGCCCTGGTCCATGGCCAGGCGCTGGCCGGCATCGGTCTGGTTGGCGCCATGGTGACGCCGGTGCTGATCGCCTCGCAGGCGCCCAACCCCTGGGCGCTGTTCGGCTATCTCGCCATCGTGCTCGCCGCCACCGGCGTCATCGCTCGCATGCGCGACTGGAAGGCGCTGATGGCGGCGGCCTTTTTCGGCACCGGCATCTGGACAATCCTCTACATGAGCGACGCGCCGGGCGCGAACCTGTCTGCCATCTTGTTCATCGACGCCGTCACCCTGGCTGCGCTCGCTTTGGTCTGGCTCGGCGGCCATCGCGACGAAACCGCCAGGGTCTTCGACTGGCCGTCCATCGTGCCTGGCCTGTTCGTTGCCTTCTCGGCGCTGGGCCTGTCGGTCGACCCGGCCTTCGCCACGGCCGGCTACGCCTTGCATGGCGCCGCGATCCTGGCCGTAATGGTGGCCGTCGCGCTCTATCGCCCGCTGGCGCTGCCGCTGCTTTATGCCGCCGGACTGGCGACGGTCATGATCTATCTCGGCATCATCCCGCCAGCTTCGATCGCGTCCGACTTTTCGGCCGGTGCTCTCGGTGTCGATGGCTTGCCCGTGGCCACGTCCAATGCCTTGACCTTGCGCATCGGCATCGCACTCGGCCTCGTCTTCATCGGCGCGGGCCTGTGGGGCGCCCGCAAGTTCGCGGCGTCGTCCCGGCCGCGATCCGCCTCTTGGGCGGCATGGGGTGTCGCCGTGCCGCTGGTCATCCTGCTGGCGCTCTGGTTCACCTTCGGCAATCTCGACCGCGACTTTGTCTATGCCGCCGTCGCCGCGCTGCTGGTCATGGTTTTCGCCGCCGGCGGCGAGTGGATCGCGCGCGCCGAAGAGCCGCCGCTCAAGGGCGGGGTGGCCGTGTCGTTTGCCCTCAGCGGTGCGGCGCTCGCCGGCCTTTTGATGCTGCACATGGCTTTCAACTCCGGCTGGACCACCATTCTGCTCGGTGCGGCAGTCATCGTGCCGGCGCTGGCCACGCGCTGGCGCTCTTATCCCGTGCTTGGCTGGATTTCGGTTGGTGCCGTGATCGCCGTGCTTGGCCGTGTCGCCTTCGATCCGACCATCGTCGGCGCCGAGTTCCTGTCGACGACACCGTTGTTCAACTGGCTCCTCCCGGGCTATGGCGTTCCGGCGCTCGCCTTCGGCTTCGCCGCCTGGCAGCTCGCCCGCACCACCAATGGCCGGCCGCGCCTCGTCATGGAAGCGGCGGCGGCGCTGTTTGCGCTGCTGACACTTGCCATGCTGGTGCGCCACGCCATGCATGGCGGCGTCATCGACACTGGTCCGATGACGCTCGCCGAGCAGGCGATCTACACGCTGATCGCCATCGGTGCCGGCGCCATCCTTGTCGCCATCGACATGCGCTCGCCAAGTTCGGTGCTGCGCTATGGTTCGATGGCGGTGGGCGTGGTTTCGGTCGCCTTGATCGTCATCCGGCATTTCGTGGTGCTCAATCCGCTGTTTACGGACGAATCGACCGGCCGAATCCCGGTCTTCAACCTGTTGTTCCTTGCCTATCTCCTGCCGGCCATCGCCGCCGGCGGACTGGCGCTCTATGTCAGAGGCAAGCGGCCAAAATGGTATTCGGCAATGCTGGCACTGGTCGCGGCGCTGCTTGCCTTTGCCTATGCCACTCTGTCGGTCAGGCGCCTGTTCAAGGGCGAGTTCATCGGCCTGTGGAGCGGGCTTGGCCAGTTGGAGACCTACTCCTATTCGGCGCTCTGGCTGGTGATCGGCGTGGCGCTGCTCACCGCCGGCGTCTGGCTGAAGTCGCAGGTGCTGCGCATTGCCTCGGCCGCGTTGATAGCGATCGCCGTGCTGAAGGTCTTCCTCTTCGACATGTCGGAGCTGGAAGGCGTGCTCAGGGCGCTGTCATTCATCGGCCTCGGTGCGGTGCTGATCGGCATCGGGCTGTTCTACCAGCGGCTTTTGACGAGGGCGGCGAGGGAAAACGGATAAAGGCAAGCAAGAACAACAAGATTTCAGTCTGGTCGGGAATAATTTGACCAATCCTCTCGTTATCTCATTGCTTGGGTGACCGGGGCGGCGGACCGCTTCGCGCTGGCCGCTTGCGTCGCGCTCGGAAGGCGCGTTGAATCGGGTTCAATAAGGGCGATTTCAGAACCAGCGGTCATGGACGAAAAGAAGGCAGCAATCCTCGGCGAAATACCGCGCCTGCGCCGCTACGCACGCTCGCTGTTGCGCGACCGCGATTCTGCCGACGACCTCGTTCAGGACTGCCTCGAGCGCGCACTGATGCGGCTCGACAACTGGCAGACGGGAGAAAGCCCCAGGAGGTGGCTGTTTACGATCATGCATCATTTGTTCATCGACCAGATGCGCAAGGTGAACCGTCGCGGCGAAGCGGCGATGCTGCCCCTGGAAGCAGGCGAGGCGGTTGCCCAGCCAGCCGAGCAGCTGGAGGGCATCGCCTCGCGTGAGATCATCGACGCGCTGCATGCGATCAGCCCCGATCGCCGCGCGGCCCTTGTCCTGGTCGCCATCGAAGGCTTCTCCTATGCCGAGGCCGCCAACATGCTGGGCGTGCCCGCCGGCACGCTGATGTCGCGCATCGCACGCGGACGTGAGGAACTGCGCGGCTTGCTGGATGACACGGCGCGCCGCCGCGCCATAAGGATCGTCGAGAAATGATCCGCCGCGATTTTTCAGAACGTGACATCCACATGGCGCTCGACGGCGAACTGCCGGCCGACGAGCGTGCCGCCTATGATGCCTGGCTCGACGCCAACCCCGAGATGAGGGCCAGGAGCGCCCGCTTCACAGCCGACCGGGAGGCATTGCGCTCGGCCTTTGCCGGCGTGCCGGATGAGCCTGTTCCCGCGCGCTTGCGCAAGGTGGTGCTCGGCGAGGCGCCCGTTAAGGCTGCGGCGCCGCGCTCGCGCTGGTGGCTTGCCGCCGCAGCGGCCGTGCTTTTGGCCACGGGCGGTTTTGGCGGTTATTTTGCCGGCATCGACGGCACCGCACAGGAGGATCCGGCGGAGGATCGGCTTGCCGAACAGGCGATTGCCGCCCATGTCATCTACGCCGCCGAGAAGCGGCATGCTGTGGAAGTGCCGGCCAGCGACAAGGATCATTTGCAGACCTGGCTGTCCAATAGAGTCGGGCTGAAGCTGGTGGCGCCGGACCTGACCGCGAACGGCTTCCAACTGATTGGCGGCCGGTTGCTGCCCGCCGGCGACAGCAAGGCCGCGATGCTGCTCTACGAGGACGACAAGGGTGAGCGCGTATCGCTCTTCGTCACCGCGGAATCAACGGAGAACGCCAAGGGCATCTATGCTTCGGCGCAGGACGGTCCGCAGGCGGTCTACTGGCTGGACAAGGGCTATGGCTGCGCCGTCGTCGGCTCGCTGCCGCGCGAGCAATTGGCGGCCGTGGCCAAGAGTGCCTATGGCCAGCTTCTGGCTGGCCTCGCAAGCTGAGCGGCCGCGATTATTCGCGGCCGGTGGTCCGTCAAAACAGCGATCCTGTTCAAAGCTCGCGGGCTTCCTTGCCGCCGCGGAAACTGTCACAATTCGGCCCTAATCAAGGAGCGATAGCGCTTGATGAATACCGGCGCTTCGGCCGGTGTTTGCGACGCTTTTGACCGGGCCGTTTCCGCAACGCAATCGAGGTTTTCTCAAGTCGCATGCCTGCCGAGATCCGTACGGCCCGCGCGTCTGACGTCGATGATCTCGCCGCCATCGAGAAAGCCGTTTTCTCGAGCGATCGCATCTCCCGTCGCTCCTTTCGCCTGTTCATCGAGCGCGAGACCGCCGAGACGCTGGTCGCCGAAGTCGATGGCCGCGTCGCCGGCTACGCGATCGTGCTGTTTCGCAAGGGCAGTGGCGTGGCGCGGCTCTACTCCATAGCCGTCGGTCCTTTTTTCGGCGCGCTCGGCATCGGGCGCCAGCTTTTGACGGCGGCTGAGGAGGCGGCCTTCGAGCACGACCGCATGATGCTGCGTCTGGAAGTGCGCGAGGACAACGGCCGGGCCATCCGCATCTACGAGCAGGCCGGCTACCGCAAGATTGGCCGCGAGCCGGGCTATTACGAGGACGGTGCGACCGCGCTTCGTTATGAGAAAACCCTGCGCGGCGACCTTCCGGTGGCCACAAGAGTGCCGTTCTACCAGCAGACCTGCGAATTCACCTGCGGCCCGTGCTGCCTGATGATGGCCATGGCGAATTTCGACCGGGATTTCGTGCCCGATCCGGTGATGGAAATTCGCCTCTGGCGCGAGGCGACGACCGTCTTCATGATGTCGGGGCCGGGCGGCTGCGAACCATTCGGCCTGGCTGTTTCCGGGTATGAAAGCGGCCTCGCGGCGGAGATCTTCGTTTCCTTCTACGGCGCACTGTTCCTGCAGTCGGTGCGCAGCGAGGACAAGCGCCGGGTGATGGAACTGGCCCAGGTCGACTTTCGCCGCCGCGCGGAACAATATGGCATCCCGGTGAATTATCGCCCGTTCACCATCGACGACATCAAAACCGCCATCGCCGCGGGAAAACTGGTGCTGGTGCTGATCAGCGGCTTCCTGATGTTCGGCAAGAAGGTGCCGCATTGGGTGCTGGCCATCGGCGATGACGGCGATCATATTCTGATCCACGATCCCTGGGTCGAGGACGAGAGGCAGGAAACCATCCTTGATGCCGCCAACATTCCCGTGCCCTACGGCATCTTCATGAACATGGCGCAGTTCGGCCGCGACGGACTGCGTGCCGCCATCACTCTGGGGAAGCGCGACACAAAATGACCTGGGTCATCCTTACCGGCCGGCAGAGCGATCTCGACCAGGTGGCGACACCGCATAAGATCATCACCAACCGCGACTATCTCGCGCATCCTTCGCTGTTTCGTGGCCAGCGGCCGAAGGTCATCAACCTGTCGAACAATTACGGCTACCAGAGCCGCGGCTACTACGCCTCGCTGCTGGCGAGCTCGCGCGGCCACAAGGTCATCCCGACCGTCGAGACGATGATCGACCTGTCGGAACGCAAGCTCTACGAGCATGCGCTGCCGGAACTGGAACTGGCGCTCAACAAATGCCGCAAGGACCTCGGCGGCGCCTTTCCGGCCAAGGTCTGCATCTTCTTCGGCATCGGCCCCTCCAAGGTGTGGGACCGCTTCGCCAAGCTGTTGTTCGACTGGTTCCGGGCGCCGGCGCTCGAGGTCCATATCAAGGACAGCGCCGAATGGGCTTCGATCCGCAAGATCGGCTTCCATCCGCTGGCGCGCATGACCGAGGATGAGGAAAAAAACTTCATCCAGTGCCTGGAGACCTACACCAACCGCGAGTGGCGCGACACCAAGGGGCGCACGCCGGCGCGCTACACCTTCGCCACGCTGGTCGATCCGCATGAGGAACTGCCGCCGTCGGAAATCTCGTCGCTGCGCTACTGGGCCAAGATCGCCGAAAAGATGGGGGTCGAAATCGAGCCCATCACCAAAAAGGATCTCGCCAAGCTCGCCAACTACGATGCGCTGTTCATTCGCGAGACCACCTCGATCTCCAACCACACCTATCGTTTCGCCCGCCGCGCCCAGCAGGAAGGCATGCCCGTCATCGACGATCCGCTGTCGATGATCCGTTGCACCAACAAGGTCTATCTCAACGAGCTGATGGCCTACAACAAGGTGCCGGTGCCGCCGACCGTGATGATCGCCGGCACCTCCGATTTCGAACTGGCCGCGCAGACACTGGGTTTCCCGCTGGTGCTGAAGATCCCGGATTCGTCCTTCTCGCGCGGCGTCAAGAAATGCGAGAATCTCGAGGAACTGACACGGCTTGCGACCGAGTGGCTGGAAGATTCCGACCTCCTCATCGCGCAGAAATTCATTCCGACCGAATATGACTGGCGCGTCGGCGTGCTCGGCGGCCAGCCGCTGTTTGCCGTGCACTATCTGATGGCCAAGAAGCACTGGCAGATCGTCAACCACAAGGCCAATGGCAAGCCCGACCAGGGCGGCATCAAGACCTTCACGCTGAAGGAGACGCCGCCGCATGTCGTCGAGACCGCGGTCAAGGCGGCACGCTGCATCGGCGACGGCCTTTACGGCGTCGACCTCAAGGAGACCAAGGACGGCGTCTTCGTCATCGAGGTCAACGACAACCCGAATCTCGACCACGGCTGGGAGGACTCCGGCGAGAAGGACGAGGTCTGGGTGCGGCTGACGCAGTGGTTCCTGGAGCGGCTCGACCGGCCGGGGCGACAGTAGTTCAGCCAAGGGGAAAACATGCAGTTCATCGTGATCGAGGATTTCACCGGCTGCGACCGCAAGGATATCTACCGTCGCTTCCGCGATCGGGGCCGCCTGAAGCCGGATGAGCTGGTCGTGCACCACAGCTGGATCGCCGCGGATATGAGCCGCTGCTTCCTGCTGGTGGAGACGGACGACGTCACGCTCCTGCAGCGCTGGGTGATCGAATGGGCTGATCTGGTCGAGTTCGAGATTGTTCCGGTGGCGACGAGCAAGGACATGGTGGCGGCCTTGAGCGGGCACCTCTGACCATCGCCATCGTCAGGTCAGCGCCGGCGCGCCCACGGCGCGCCGGCATTCCTCGGTCATCCAATCGCGGAACGCCGCCACGACATCGCGCCTGGCGCTGCGTTCGGGAATGGTCAGGCAATAGGGCTGGCGCAGCGCGATCGCCCTGGCAGCGGGCCGGACCAGCCTGCCGTCCTCCACCGCTTCGGCACAATAGACCCCTTGCGCCAGCGCCACGCCCAGCCCCGAAATGGCGAGGTCGAGGGCGGCGCGCGACGAGTTGGCCGACAGGCCGCGCTGCGCCGCCCGGCCGGGCTGGACGCCTTCCGCCTCGAGCCAGTTTCGCCAGGACGGAAACGAGGCGCCGGTCGGTCCCCAATCGGTGTGGATCAGCGGCAGCCCTGCGAGTGGACCGCCGTCAGCCTTGATCCTGCTGGCAAGTTTTGGCGCGCAGACGGGATAGACGGCGTCCCGGGCGATGTCCTCGGTCGGGTGCTCGCGATAATGCGGACCGTAGGAGAGCCTGATATCGATCAGCTCACGGTCGAACGGCACCGGGTCGTCATCGCCGCGCAGCGATATGTCTGCGGCGCCGTGGCTTGCGACGAAGCCGGCGAGGCGCTGCGAAAGCCAGCCCATCGCCATCGAAGGTGGCACCGATACCACCAGGCGCGGGCGGAAGGCATCGCCGCCCAATTCGCGCGAGACGCTGCCGATTTCCTGGAAGGCCATGGTCAACCGTGGCAGCATTTCCACGCCGGCCTCGGTGAGGACAACCTTGCGGTTGACCCGGTGGAACAGCTTGCGCCCCATCTGTTCCTCGACGGTGCGGATAAGCTGGCTGACAGCCGCCGCCGAGACCGAAAGCTCTTCCGCCGCCGCGGCAAAGCTGCCCGTGCGCGCCGCAGCCTCGAAGGCCTGAAGTCCTTTCAGCGATGGAGATGTGACCATAGTCGCCAGATAGATAAGATGAACTTATCCAAATTGCAGGAATCGTCGTTTTTGGAAAGCTTTTTCATCGACTAGAGTGGGCTCGCCAAATCGCCAGCCTGGATCGAAGCCGATGGACCATCGCGATATAATCGCGTCACTGACCCCGGAAGAGCGCAATCGCCTGACCGCCAAATCCGACGTTGCGGGTCTCGCTCAGCTCGGCGCCCATTGGGGTGCGATTGCGATCATCGGATCGCTGATTGCGGCCAGGGTGCCATTCTGGCCGCTGCTGATGCTGCCCCAAGGTATCCTGATCGTCTTCCTGTTCACGCTGCTGCACGAGACGGTTCATCGCACGGCCTTCGAGACACAGTGGTTGAATGACGTCGTGGCGCGGGTATGCAGCCTGGCGCTCGCGCTGCCGGCCGACTGGTTCCGCTATTTCCATTTCGCCCATCACCGCTTCACCCAGGATCCCGAGAACGATCCGGAACTGGCCTTTCCCAAACCGGAAACGCTGCGGCAATATCTCGTGCATGTGTCCGGCATCCCGCTGTGGTGGGGCCATCTCAAGACGCTCTACGCCAATGCAGTTGGCGGCGGCCAGGAAAGCTATGTGCCGCCGAAAGGCCGACCCAAGGTGCGGGCCGAAGCGCGCGCCATGATCGCCTTCTATGCCGTCGTCATTCTGCTCGCCGTCTATTTCCGGCTCACTGTGCTTGTCTATGTCTGGATCATTCCGGCTCTGCTCGGTCAGCCCTTTTTGCGCCTCTATCTGCTGGCCGAGCACGGCCGCTGTCCGTTCGTGGCCAATATGCTGGAGAATACAAGAACCACGCTGACCAATTGGCTGGTGCGCAAGCTGGCCTGGAACATGCCGTTCCATGCCGAGCATCATGCCTATCCCGGCGTGCCGTTCCATCAGCTGCCGCAGTTTCACGCGCTGATCGAACGGCACCTGAAGGTGGTCGAGCCCGGCTATGTCAGCTTCCACGAGAAATATCTGGCAACGCTGAACTGACCGCCGATGCCATCAGCCAGTTTGGCTGTGCAGGGCGCGCGACTTCAGCAGGCGCTGGATGTCCGCCGCCTTCGACGGCACGCCGATCAGATAGCCCTGCGCCTCGGCACAGCCATTGTCGCGCAGCATGTCGAGTTGCACCTCGGTCTCGACGCCCTCGGCGGTGACGACAACGCCAAGCTCGTTGCCGAGCCCGATGATGGTGCGCACGATCGCCGCCGTGTCGCGATTGCCCATGTCATGGATGAAGGAGCGATCGATCTTGATCTTGTCGACCGGGAAACTCCTGAGATAGCCGAGCGAGGAATAGCCGGTGCCGAAATCATCCAGCGCGATGCGGATGCCGAGATCGCGCAACTGCCGCAGCGTCTTCAGCACGGCCTTGCTCTCGTCCATCAACACGGTTTCGGTGATTTCCAGTTCCAGCTGTGCGGCCGGCACACCTGAAAAGGCCAGGGCCGATATGACGCTGCGGGCAAACCCGCCGTTTTTGAGCTGCACGGCCGAGACATTGACCGCGATGCGCAAACCGGGAGGCCAGCTGGCTGCCGCTGCGCAGGCCTTTCTCAGCGCCCATTCGCCGAGCGGCACGATCAGCCCGGTTTCTTCGGCGACCGGAATGAACGTGTCAGGCGCGACGGTGCCGCGCGCCGGCGAATGCCAGCGCATCAAGGCCTCGGCGCCGATGATCTCACCGGAGGCGATGTTCATGATGGGCTGGAAATCGAGATCGAACTCCTGGCGCGGCAGCGCCGCGTCGAGGTCGACTTCGAGCGCCCGCCGGGCCTGCACGATGGCGTCCATCGCGGGCTCGAAGAAGCGATAGAGGTTTCTCCCTTCGCTCTTCGCCCGATAGAGCGCCGTATCGGCGTTTTTCAGCAGCGTATCGGCGTCCTTGCCGTCTTCAGGGAATACGGCAATGCCCAGGCTGATGCCGATATGCATATCCCGGCTCTTGTCGCGAAACGGTCTTGCGATGGCCTCGACGATGCGCTTCGCCAGTTTTTCAGCATCGGCGATGCCCCTGGAGTTGAACTGCATGACGACGAACTCGTCGCCGCCGAAGCGGGCGACGACATCTGTCTCATTACTCAGGCAGCGCTGCAGCCGCTCGGCCACGCTTTTCAGGAGCCAGTCGCCGGCGGGATGTCCCCAGGTGTCGTTGACGGCCTTGAAGCGGTCGAGGTCGAGCGAGAAGATCGCCAGAGGCGGTGCCGCCGCATCTTCCAGCGCCAGGTCGAGCCGTTCGCGAAACATCGAGCGGTTGGGCAGTCCGGTCAGCGTGTCGTGATGCGCAAGATGGATCATGCGCTCTTCGGTGCGTCGACGTTCGGTGACATCATCGAAGGTCACCACCCAGCCGCCGCCGCTCATCGGCTGGCGTGTGACCAGAACCGTCCTGCCGTCGGTAAGATAGCGATAGGCCGAATGCATTTTCGCCGCCACCAGGCAGGCTTCGGTCTTGGCAACTTCGCTGTCGACGTCGATCTGCTGATAGATGCCGAGTTCCAGCAGTTTTTCGAGTGCGTCGCGATGCGTCGTTCCGAGCGGAAAGTCCGCCGCGGTGACCTTGTAGAGCTCCAGAAAACGCCGGTTGCGTACGATCATCTTGCCGTCGGCGTCGTACATCAGCAGGCCTTGCGACATGTTGGCGAGCGCTGCGTCGAAACGGCGATGCTGCTCCTTGAGGTCCTGCTCGGCGCGCCGCTGTTCGGTGATGTCCTCGTAGATCGAGACCCAGCCGCCCACGGCCAGCGGCCGGTGTGAGATGTTGATAATGCGACCATCCGACAGCGTCTCTTCGTAAGTCGAGGGTTTCGCCTGGTCGATATAGGGTTTGCGGATGGCATAGAGCTCGTCGGCGCTTTGCGAGGCGATGCCGATGTCGACGCTGTGGCGCAGGATGTCGATGAAGTGGATGCCCGGTCGTACCAGCTTGGCGTCGAGGCAGAAGAGTTTGATGTAGTTGCCGTTGCAGATGATCATGCGTTCGTCGGCGTCGAACATGCACAGCCCATGCGACATGTTCTCGACAGCGGCTGAAAAGCGTTCGTTCTGTTCGCGCAGCTCATTTTCCATGCGACGAGAGCGCTCCACGCCTTCGGCCACCCGCTCCGGGACGATCGAACCATCCTTGACATCCACGACGGGCATGAGGCGCGCCTGCGGTGCGTGATCGAACACCACACTGTTGCCGTTTCCGGTTAATTTAGCGTTCTCTACCCTAACGCCGAAGTCGCAACCGGGTGTCGCGACTTCTCAAGCGCCGAAAACCGCTTCAGGAACGCATCCTGCGCCCAGGTTACCGAGCGTGGTGTGAAATCGAAGCGCTCGGCGGAGAAACCGCGCGGGCGGCCGAAGAATTCGGTCGCCTCGGCGGTCGAGAAGCCGGCAAGCAGCGTTGCCTCGAAATAGGCGGCGATCTGGTCGGCGCGCTTGATGTCCCTGCGCAGCGCCGCGGCCGGTTCGGGAGGCAGCGAAAAGCGCAGATGGATGGCGCGCTGCAGGCGCAATTCGCAGTCCTTGTAGCTGCCGCCCATCACCGACTTGAACGGTGAGATCATGTCGCCGATGACATATTCAGGCGCATCGTGCAGAAGCGCCGCGAGCTGGTCGGTGGCCGAAGCCTGCGGCACCAGATCGCTGAACAGGGCCTCGACCAGCAGCGAGTGCTGAGCGACCGAAAACGCATGCTCGCCCCTGGTCTGGCCGTTCCATCGCGCGACGCGGGCAAGCCCGTGGGCAATGTCCGAAATCTCGATGTCGAGCGGGGAGGGGTCGAGCAGGTCAAGCCGGCGGCCCGACAGCATGCGCTGCCAGGCGCGCGGCGGCGCGCCGGTGCGGTCCGCTGCCATCAGGCTTCCTCCGCGCTGACTGTTTCCTGCGGAAAACTGAATTTGGCCCAGGCGGGAATGGTCACCGTCACCGGCACATCGCCAGCCAGGATCGACTGGCCGGCGTCGAGCGCCACCTTGACCCTGTCGATGCGGGCAATGGCAAGCCCGATATCGCCGGCGCTCGAACCGAGCGTGCCGACAGGCCGTCCTTCGACGGTGAGTTCGGAGCCGGAAGCGGGCAAGGCAAGCCCGGCCTGGACGATCAGCACGCGTCGCCTTGCCGTGCCGCGATGCTGCATGCGCGAGACGACCTCCTGGCCGACATAGCAGCCTTTCCTGAAGCCGACGCCGCCGGTCTCGTCGAGCAGCACGTCATGCGGGAAGGCGTCGCCCAATGCATAATCGGCGCCGCTTTCGGCGATGCCGTACGCTATGCGGAAGGCCTGCCACGCGGCGATGTCGCCGGCGTCGGCAACGCCGGCATAGGTGCGTGTGACGCTTTCGTCGGGAAAGCGCCTGTCGGCAACCGCGGTTGAATCATTTTGTGAGGCGATTGACTCTTTTCCCCACGCAACAGCGACAAGCGCCTGTTCCGACTTGGCAATCTCGACCCTAGCGCGAAGCTTGTAGAGCGTCAGCCGGCGAATGAAATCATCCGAAATATCGGCCCGGCATTCCAACCGGAAGGCGTTTTCGCCGGCGCGCGAGATCAGGAAGTCGAACAGGATCTTGCCTTGTGGCGTCAACAACGCGCCGGGCTTGGCTTCGCTGGTGCCGAGTGTATCGAGATCGGTGGTCAGGATATTTTGCAGAAAGTGCTCGGCATCAGGGCCGGAGACGGAGATGAGCGCGCGGTCTTTCAGCAGGGCAAAGGGCATGGGGAGGATAAAAGCCTGATCTTGCAAAACGGTTGGTCATTACGTAAGCCGCTGACACTCCCCCCGCAAGAGAGCATGGCCATGACCTACGACCTCATCCTGACAGGCGGCACAGTGGTCAACCATGATGGCGAGGGGGCACGTGACATCGGCGTGAAGAATGGGCGCATCGCGGCGATAGGCGATCTCCGCCAGGCCTCGGCCGGCGAGACCATCGACTGCCGCGGCCTGCACATCCTGCCCGGTGTCGTCGACAGTCAGGTGCATTTTCGCGAACCGGGGCTGGAGCACAAGGAAGATCTGGAAACGGGCTCGCGGGCGGCGGTGCTCGGCGGTGTCACCGCCGTGTTCGAGATGCCCAACACCAACCCGCTGACCACCAGCGAGGCAACGCTTGCCGACAAGGTCCGGCGCGGCAGCGGCCGCATGCATTGCGATTTCGCGTTCTGGGTCGGCGGCACCCGCGACAACGCCGGGGATGTCGGAGAACTCGAGCGGTTGCCCGGCGCTGCAGGAATAAAGGTCTTCATGGGATCGTCCACCGGCGACCTGCTGGTCGAGGATGACGAGGGTGTTGCCTCGATCCTGCGGAACACCCGCCGACGTGCCGCCTTTCATTCGGAGGACGAGTTCCGGCTGCGTGAGCGGCTTGGCGAACGCATCGAGGGCGATCCGTCATCGCATCCGGTCTGGCGAGACGAGCTCGCCGCCTTGCGCTGCACTGAACGGCTGGTGCGCATAGCGCGCGACGCTCGCGCCCGCATCCACGTCCTGCACATCTCGACCGCCGAGGAGATCCTGTTCCTTGAACAGCACAAGGACGTCGCGACCTGCGAGGCGACGCCGCACCATCTGACGCTGAGCGCCGACGACTATCTCAGGCTCGGCACGCTGATCCAGATGAACCCGCCGGTGCGCGCCTCTCGCCACCGCGACGGCGTCTGGCACGGCATCGCGCAAGGCATCGTAGATGTGCTCGGCTCCGATCACGCACCGCACACGCTGGCGGAAAAGGCAAAACCCTATCCAGCCTCGCCCTCGGGCATGACCGGTGTGCAAACGCTGGTGCCGATCATGCTCGACCACGTCAACGCCGGACGGCTGACCTTGCAGCGCTTCGTCGATCTCTCCAGCCACGGCCCGCAGCGCATTTTCGGCATGGCCAGAAAAGGCCGCATCGCCGCCGGCTACGACGCCGACTTCACGGTTGTGGATATGAAGCGGCGTGAGACCATCACCAATGCGCAGGCCGGCTCGAAGGCAGGCTGGACGCCTTATGACGGCAAGGAAGTGACCGGCTGGCCGGTCGGCACCGTCATTCGCGGCCGGCGCGTCATGTGGGAAGGCGAGATCGTCACACCGGGCCAGGGCAGGGCGGTGGAGTTTTCCGAGGCGTTGCCGGGGTAGCCTCTACCTCCCCCTTGTGGGGAGGGTAAAGGGCTCAGTCCCCGGCGACAAAAAATGTCCACTGCCCGGCGGGCGTGATGCCGACGCGATAGAAGATATAGGCGCCGAACTGTTTCATGTCGTCGAAATCGCCGGCGGTGACGATCTTGAACAGCTCGACCCGCTGCTTGGCGTCGAGCTTGTCCAGCGGCAGCGCGAAGAAATACGGCCAGACATAGAGTTCCTGCGGCGTTCCGGCGTCGACATGGACATAGCCGGCGCTGAGCACCTCCTCCAGTATGGCCAGGATCTCCTGGCCGTCAGGGTCGCCGGACAGGCCTTTGAGGAAGGCGATGGCGTCGCCGTCGATGTCGGCCAGCGACAGCTGGGTCATGCTGTCGCCCTGGCCGATCAAGGGCCGGAGCTTTTCGATATCGCCGCCCTTGCAGGCTTCGATGATCAGATCATGCATGCGCCGGACGGGCTCGGGCAGCTTGCCTAGGTCGTAGACCACCTCAGGCAAGGGCGCCTCGGGATCGACACGCGGCCTGTTGGTGCCTCCATCCGGTGGACTGTCGGGCTCCGCAGCGTCCGGAGCGGCCGGCTGCTGGCCGGTCGAAGGCGGTGTGCCCACCGGGTCGGGCATGGGAATCGCGCCGCCGGGCGGCGAAACGTCGTCGTTCGTTGACGGTGTGATCGGGGAGGGAAGCTCTTCGCGCTGAATTTCACTCAGCGCATGGGCCGGGCTGCTGGCCAGGCACGTCACGAAGGCAATCGCGGCACAGCAAGTAGCGAGGCGGATGTAGAGGACCAGGCCCTTCGGCCGGCCTGACATCGGAAAATTCACTGCCCGTATCTCCTTGGCTCCCGGGCATGATGCCCAAACGGCACTCGATCGTCAAAGAACCGGATGTCGGTTCAGTGCCGCAGCCGTTCGGGTTCGAAGGCGCCAGCGATCACCTTTTCACGCATGCGGTCGAGCAGGGCAAGGGCCGATGTCTCGCCGTTGGCGCGCAGCATTTCACCGAATGCGGTCTCGAGCGCGGCTTCGGCAATGATCTCGGGCTCGATGCCGGCCGAAAGCCCTTCGGCCCAGGCTTCGCTGTGGCTTTCCACCGCCGTCAGGCGCTTTTCTTCCCTGACCAGCGCGTCGATGTCGTTGACACCATGTTCCATAAGCGATGTCCACCCTTTCAAGCAGCAATCCATCAATAGCGCGGATCAAGCTTGATCTGTTCCGTTTACACGCAGCCCTAAGTAAGTATCTGTAAATACGACATTTTTTTGATCGTCTTTTACAGTAGACGGCTGTGTCTGGCGAAGCTGCGTTTCAACCCGGATCAAACTTAGCCGATTAGGCCGGCCTGCGGGGTGAAAACCTTCAGTTTGAGTTAATTTCGCATTCTTGCGGTAACGTTTGATTAACGTTGTTGCAGAAGTGCAACATCAGAATTGCATCAAGACACAGGCCGCTACAAGCCAGATTTGTCCGACATGCCCAGCGACGGCTCGGATATCTGTTGATGGACGCCTAGTTGCCGTAGCGCGAGGCGATATCGCGCGACAGCGTCTCGCCTTCCTTCATGTAGCGGCTGATGGCTTCCGCGGCTGAAGCGGTGCACTGCGTATAGGTACCGCCGAAGGAACGATAGCCGCGATTGAAGCTGGCGATGAAGCGGGCGCGACGCTCCGGATCCGGATTTTCCGAATCGAGCAGTTTTTCCATCTCGCCACGCCACTGGTCGCCCTTCTCGCCGCACAGGTTGCGCAGGAAATGCAGCGACCCCAGCACCTCCGCGAGTCGCATCAACCCCGGTTCGAACGGCGACTCGGCGCTGAATGCGGGCGGCACGGCCACGGCCGTAGTCACAGCAAGGCACAAAGCGACAAGAAGAGGAGCGCGGCTCATGAGTCTATGTGGCCAAACAATTTGTCGCCTGCAAGGCGTTTCCGGCGAGGCGGTTGGGGATTTCAGCGGCTTTCAGGAGAACCAGCAAGTCGGCCAAGCAGATCTTCCGCCACCGCGAACACCGAGCCGGCAAGCGGCAGCGCCGCCATTTCGCGGAGCGTGTAGAAGGCGGCTGTCTCGGCATCGTCGCTGGCCACGGCCTCGCCGCCTGTATAGGCGGCGCCGAAGACCGTGAGGCGGTAATCGACCGGGTGGGAATCGTCCCTGCCGTCGATATGGATTTCGCGAAGCGGGCGGAAACCGGTGGCACGCAGACCAGTCTCTTCCAGCAGTTCGCGCCTGGCGGCATCCTCCAGAGTCTCGCCGGCCTCGACCTTGCCGCCGGGAAAGGCATAGAGACCCTGTGAAGGTTGCCGCGCCCGCTTGACCAACAGCACGGTGTCGCCACGCACCACGGCCACCGAGACCGCCGGCAGTATCTTTCGTGTATCGCCCATGGCCCCCAACCGTTCGATCGCCGCAGCCCGCTGTGGACGGCCGTTGCCGGACAGCTTTAGCGGTTGCAGTGCCGCTGTTCCATCGCCACTTTCTGGCGGAACCATTCGAAGGCGGAGCAATCGATCATGTGCGGACGTTTTGCCTTGACGGCCACACCGGGTCAGACCGCCGCCTTTCTCGGCCTGGCGGAGCTGGAGGATTTCCCGGCGCGCTACAACATCGCGCCGACGCAGCCGGTGCTGATGGCGACCGCCGGTGTGCCGCGCGCGCCGGGCTCCAATTTGCCGGACCGTCAGCCGATGCTGGTGCGCTGGGGGCTCATTCCCGCCTGGGTCAAGGACACCAGGGAATTTCCGCTGCTGTTCAACGCGCGCTCGGAAGGCGCAATCGAAAAGGCCTCGTTCAAGGCCGCCATGCGCCATCGCCGCGCGTTGGTGCCGGCATCTGGCTTCTACGAATGGCGGCAGAGCGGGGGCAAGAAGGGGCAGCCTTACTGGGTCCGGCCCAGGCATGGCGGCCTGGTCGCCTTCGCCGGCCTGATCGAGACCTATGCCGAGCCTGGCGGTTCGGAAATGGACACCGGTGCCATCCTGACGGTCAACGCCAATGCCGACATCGCCCATATCCACGACCGCATGCCGGTGGTGATCGATCCCAGGGATTTCGCCCGCTGGCTGGATTGCCGCACGCTGGAGCCGCGCGACGTCGCCGACCTGCTGCGGCCGGCGCAGCTCGATTTCTTCGAGGCTATCCCCGTCTCTGACCTCGTCAACAAGGTCGCCAATACCGGCCCGGAGATTCAGCAGAGGGGAGAGATCGGGCCGGATCCCGAGAAGGCCCGGCGCCAGAAGCCCGGCGCGGACGAGAGTCAGATGACGCTGTTTTAGAGGTTTTTCGAGGCACGTATGAGCGCCTCATTCCGGTGCCATTGGCACCGGCGGCGCACTGCCTCAGGCAGCGCGCGGCGATACGATCTTCGGTGCCGGCTTCTTCTTCTTCGCGGTGTGAAGAAGAGCGGCGACGATCGCGGCCGGGCCGATGGCGCGATAGTGGTTGGTCAGCGCCGGTTGCTTGGCGCGGGTGGCTTCCTGCTTGCTTCGAGGCATGTTTCTCTTCCCAGGTAACGTTTTCGTGTTCGCGTTTGACCGTTGATTCCGACCAAATCGTGACGCGTGGTGATCTAGCCGGCGAATGTTTCATGACTGTGCCGACATGTTTAATAAAATGTTTCACTGCCTGATTCCGCGTGACCGAGCGACGCGTTTGCCAATCTTTACGGCGTTTTTCTCCGAAGCAGCGACTTGACGGCAACACTGGCCAAGGCGATAAAGCCGCCCATGAAAACGTCTTTCGCCATTTGTGGCATTTGCATTATTGGCTAGCCTCGCGCTGGTCCGGACGTTTTCGCCTCATCTTTCCCCAGAGTGGACAAACGCCCCGGCCAGCAGGCTGGAGCCTGATTTGCGCCTCGGCGCAGGGCTGGCTTCATCCACATAAGAAGTTCTGAACCGGGAAGGCATGGAATGTCCGACGCATCGCAGGGCCTGCGCCTCTACAACACGCTGACGCGCACGAAAGAAAACTTCGTTCCGATCGATGCGCTCAATGTGCGCATGTATGTCTGCGGCCCGACCGTCTATGACTTCGCCCACATCGGCAATGCCAGGCCGGTCATCGTCTTCGACGTGCTGTTTCGCCTGCTGCGCCATCTCTACGGCGAGACGCATGTCATCTATGTGCGCAACATCACCGACGTCGACGACAAGATCAACGCGCGTGCGCTGCGCGATTTCGGTGGCGAGATATCAGCTGGGAAACTGTCGCTCAACGAAGCGATCCGGCGAGTGACCGAAAAGACCGCCGACCAGTTCCACAGGGATGTCGCCACGCTTGGCTGCCTGGAGCCGACGGTCGAACCGCGCGCCACCGAATTCGTCGAGCCACGCGCCGACGGCAAGGCCAACATGATCACCTTGATTCAAAGCCTGATCAAACGCGGTCATGCCTATGTCGCGGCAGGCGAAGTTCTGTTCGATACGGCGTCGATGCCGGACTACGGCCAATTGTCGAAGCGCAATCTCGACGAGCAGCAGGCCGGCGCCCGCATCGCCGTCGATGCGCACAAGAAGAACCCGCAAGATTTCGTGCTGTGGAAACTGTCATCGCCGGAAGAGCCGGGCTGGCAAAGCCCGTGGGGCAGGGGTCGGCCGGGCTGGCACATCGAATGCTCGGCGATGTCGGCGGCCTATCTCGGCGAGGTTTTCGACATCCACGGCGGCGGCCTCGACCTCATCTTCCCGCATCATGAGAACGAGATCGCCCAGTCGCGCTGCGCCCACGGCACGTCAGTCATGGCCAATGTCTGGATGCACAACGGCTTCCTGCAGGTCGAGGGGCAGAAGATGTCGAAGAGCCTCGGCAATTTCTACTCGATCCACGAACTGCTGGAGACCGAGACCTTCGGCGGCCGCAACTGGCCGGGCGATGTTCTGCGGCTGGCGATGCTGATGACGCACTATCGCGAGCCGATCGACTTTTCCGTGCGCAAGCTGGAGGAGGCGGACAACACGCTGCGCAAGTGGAAACGCGCGGCGGATCTGGCGCCCGAGGCAGGGCAGCTGCCGGTGGAGGTCATCAATGCCTTGTCGGACGATCTCGCCACCTATGCCGCCTTCCAGGTGCTGACGCAGTTGGCCGGCGAGGCCGCGGAAGGCAACGAAGCCGCCGCCGCGCTGAAGGCGTCGCTGCTGTTCCTCGGGTTCGATGTCGGCGCCGCCAAGGTGAACGAGGCAGCGGTCGCCACGGCTATCGCCAACCGCCTGGCGCTGATCGCGGCCAAGAACTGGGCCGAGGCCGACCGGGTTCGGGATGAGCTTCTGGCGCAGGGTGTGCAGCTGAAGGACGGCAAGGATCCGGTGACCGGCGAGCGTATCACCACCTGGGAGGTAAAAAGATGATCGACCATCTCGGCATAACCGTTACCGATTTCGAGGCTTCGAAGGCTTTCTACGACAAGGCGATGGCGCCGCTGGGCGCCTCTCTGCTGTATATGGTGCCCGCCGAATACACCGTCGGCGCCAAGGTTGGCGGCTATGGTCGAGACCGGCCGGTGTTTTGGTTGAGTGCCGGCAAGGACAAGCCAAGGGATCATCAGCATGTCGCCTTCACCGCGCGCAGCCGCGCCGAGGTCGATGCCTTCCATGCCGCGGCCCTTGCCGCCGGCGGCAGGGACAATGGCGCGCCGGGCCTGCGCCCGCACTATCACCCGAACTACTACGGGGCCTTCGTCTTCGATCCCGACGGCAACAATGTCGAGGCCGTCTGCCATGATCCGGAGTGAGACATGATGAGCCTCGACAATCGGCCGGTCTACACAGGCGGCTGCCAGTGCGGCGCGGTGCGCTTTCGCGTCGAGGGCACGCTTGGCGACGCCTCGATCTGCCACTGCCGCATGTGCCAGAAGGCGAGCGGCAATTTCTACTTGCCGCTGGTCTCGGTGCGTGGCGCCAAGGTTGACTGGACACGCGGCGAGCCCAAGCGTTTCCGTTCCTCCAACGCCGCCTGGCGCGGCTTCTGCGCCGAATGCGGCACGCCGCTGACCTTCGAGGCCCCGGACGGCATGGCGCTGGCGATTGCGGCCTTCGACGATCCGGCCGGTATTGCGCCGACCATCCAGTGGGGCACGGAGGCAAAACTGCCTTATGTTGACACCATTCCGCAACTGCCGGGCGAGGACACAATGGCGGATATGGGTTCGGCTCCCTATCTCGCGGAGCTTGTCTCCTACCAGCATCCCGATCACGACACAGACCAATGGCCGCCGGAGGAAAGACCATGACCGAGACCGTCCGAACCGGCGGCTGCCAGTGCGGCGCCGTGCGCTTCCGCATCAAGGGGGCGCTCGGGCGCCCGTCCATCTGCCACTGCCGCATGTGCCAGAAGCAGTTCGGCTCGTTCTTCGGCGCGCTGGTGACGGTGCCCAGGGGCGGTGTCGAATGGACGCATGAGGAACCGAGCTATTTCCAGTCGTCGGTCAACATTGATCGCGGCTTCTGCGCCCGCTGCGGCACACCGCTGACCTACCGCCAGCCCGGCGGGCTGGAGATCGCCATCGGCGCTTTCGACGATCGCTCGGATCTGGCGCCGCAAATCCAGGTCAACTATGCGGCGAGGCTGCCCTGGGTGGAAAAAATCTTCGAGGCGCCGGTCCATGACGACCCCGATTTTTACGCGAGGCAGGAGCAGATCATCTCCTTCCAGCATCCCGATCACGAAACGGCCAACTGGCCGCAACAGGGCCTAAAACTATGACTGTTCACAGCACCTCCTTGCGCACCCTCTACCCGGAGATCGAACCGTTCGACTCGGGCATGCTCGATGTCGGCGATGGCCATCAAATCTACTGGGAGCGCTCCGGCACCAAGGGTGCTAAGCCGGCGGTGTTCCTGCATGGCGGTCCGGGCGGCGGCTTTTCGCCAAAGCACCGGCGGCTGTTCGATCCAAAGCTCTACGACGTCATCCTGTTCGACCAGCGCGGCTGCGGAAAATCGACGCCGAATGCCTCGCTGGAGGCCAACACCACCTGGCACCTCGTCGCCGACATAGAGCGGCTGCGCGAGATGGCCGGCTTCGACGCATGGCTTGTGTTCGGCGGCTCCTGGGGCTCGACGCTGGCGCTCGCCTATGCCGAGACGCATCCCGATCGCGTCAGCGAACTGGTGGTGCGCGGCATCTACACGCTGACCCGCGCCGAGCTCGAATGGTATTATCAGTTCGGCGTCTCCGAGATGTTTCCCGACAAGTGGGAGCGTTTCGTGGCGCCGATCCCCGAGGCCGAGCGCGGCGACATGATGGCCGCATACCGCAAGCGGCTGGTCGGCTCGGACCGCAAGGCGCAGCTGGAAGCAGCCCGCGCCTGGAGCCTGTGGGAAGGCGAAACCATCACGCTGCTGCCGGAACCGGAAACCAGCGGCAAGTTTGGCGAGGACGACTATGCCATCGCCTTCGCCCGCATCGAGAACCACTACTTCGTCCATGCCGGCTGGCTCGACGAAGGGCAACTGCTGCGCGATGCCTGGAAGCTCAAGGATATCCCCGGCACCATCGTCCACGGCCGCTACGACATGCCGTGTCCGGCACGCTACGCCTGGGCACTGCACAAGGCCTGGCCGAAGGCCGATTTCCATCTGATCGAGGGCGCCGGCCACGCCTATTCGGAGCCCGGCATCCTCGACCGGCTGATCCGCGCGACGGACAAATTTGCAGGCAAATGACCATGACCCGCGAGCGCCTCTACCTCTTCGACACCACATTGCGCGATGGCCAGCAGACGCCGGGCATCGACTTTTCCGTCGAGGACAAGATCGCGATTGCAAAGCTGCTCGACGAATTCGGCATGGACTATGTCGAGGGCGGTTATCCCGGCGCCAATCCGACCGACACGACATTCTTCCAGCAGAAACGCACCGCACGCGCCAAATTCGTCGCCTTCGGCATGACCAAGCGGGCAGGGGTCTCCGCCTCGAACGATCCAGGCCTCGCGGCGCTTGTACAGTCGGCGTCGGACGCCATCTGCTTCGTTGCCAAGAGCTGGGATTATCATGTCCGCGTCGCGCTCGGCTGCACCAACGAGGAGAATCTGGAGTCGATCAAGACTTCGGTCGAAACCGCTGTCGCTTCTGGCAAGGAAGCACTGGTCGATTGCGAGCATTTCTTCGATGGCTTCAAGGCCAATCCCGACTATGCGCTGGCCTGTGCCAGGACGGCCTACGACGCCGGTGCGCGCTGGGTGGTGTTGTGCGACACCAATGGCGGCACGCAGCCATCGGAGGTCCGCGCCATCGTCGGCAAGGTCATCGCCTCGGGTATCCCCGGCGATCATCTGGGCATCCACGCCCATGACGACACCGGCCAGGCGGTGGCGAATTCCCTGGCCGCGGTCGAGGCCGGCGTGCGGCAGATCCAGGGCACGTTGAACGGCATCGGAGAACGCTGCGGCAACGCCAATCTGATCTCGATCGTGCCGACGCTGGCGCTGAAGCCGGCCTTCGCCGATCGCTTCGAGACGAGTATTTCGGCCGAGGCGCTGACCGGCATTTCGCGCCTCTCGCGCGCCTTCGATGAATTGCTGAACCGTGCCCCGGAAGCGCAGGCGCCCTATGTCGGCGCCTCGGCTTTCGCCACCAAGGCCGGCATCCACGCCTCGGCGCTGGCCAAGGAGCCGGCGACCTATGAGCATGTGCCGCCGGAATCCGTCGGCAATCGTCGCCGCGTCATGGTTTCCGACCAGGGCGGCAAGGCCAATTTCCTCGCCGAGTTGAAGCGGCGCGGCATCGAGGTGCCCAGGGACGATCACCGGCTCGACGCGCTGATATCGGTCGTCAAGGTGCGCGAGGCCGAAGGCTACGCCTATGAGGGTGCCGATGCATCCTTCGAGCTCTTGGCCCGCAAGATGCTGCACGGCCTGCCGGAATTCTTCAACGTCACCTCGTTCCGTTGCATGGTCGAGCGCCGCTTCGACGCCAACGGCCAGCTGAAGACGGTTTCGGAAGCGATCGTGAAAGTCGAGGTCGACGGCGAGGAGAAGATGTCGGTGGCGGAAGGGCATGGCCCGGTCAACGCGCTCGACATCGCGCTGCGCAAGGATCTCGGCAAATACCAGGGCGAGATCGTCGACCTCGAGCTCGCCGACTTCAAGGTGCGTATCCTCAATGGCGGTACCGAGGCCATCACCCGCGTCCTGATCGAATCGCATGACGGCACCGGTGCTCGGTGGTGGACGGTCGGCGTGTCGGAAAACATCATCGATGCTTCGTTCCAGGCGCTGATGGATTCGATCATCTACAAGCTGATGAAGAACCGCGACATGGCTGGGCTGGTTGCGGCCGAATAAGGTTGAACCATCAGCGGAAGTCCATTGATCCATCAGAACTTTGCGATGGTCTTGCCAAGATTACTGGGCCATAGCGTTGGGCCATGGTCACCGAAGCAATTACCCTGGACGCAGAGTCAAAGGCCCGTCGCGGCTTCCTGCTGGCGCTGGGCGCCTATCTCTTGTGGGGGTTGCTGCCTTTCTACATGAAGGCGGTGGCGCATCTGCCGCTTGCCGAGGTGATCGCGCACCGCATCGTCTGGTCCGTGCCGATCGCCGCCGCGGTTCTGGTCTGGGCCGGTCGCACGGCGGACTTCAAGGCTGCAATCCGGTCGCCTCGCACCATTGCCATGGCGGCGCTGACGGCGGCGCTGATCTCGGTCAACTGGGGCATCTATGTCTGGGCGATCGCCGTCGACCGCACCGTCGAGACCGCGCTCGGCTATTACATCAACCCGCTGGTCAGCGTCGTTGTCGGCGCGCTGCTGCTTGGCGAGCGGCTTGACCGTCTGCAGATCGCGGCGGTGGTGCTGGCCACGGTCGCCGTCACGGTGCTGACAATCGAGGGCGGCAAGCTGCCCTGGGTGTCGCTGGCGCTGGCGTTTTCCTTCGCCGCCTACGGCTTCTTCCGCAAGACGCTGCCGATCGGCCCAAGCCAGGGCTTTCTGCTCGAAGTGCTTTTGCTGTCCGTGCCGGCCCTTGGCTATATCGTCTACCTGATCGGGACGGGACAGGACCACATCGTGTCCAGCACCGGCATCGATACGGCGTTGCTGATCGGCTGCGGCCCGGTCACGTCGGTGCCGCTGCTTTTGTTCGCGTTCGGCGCCAAGCTTTTGCGCCTCTCCACCATCGGCATCATGCAGTACATCGCGCCGACCATGGTGTTCCTGATTGCGGTTCTGATCTTCGACGAGCCGTTCGGCACGGCACAGGCCATCGCATTTGCCCTGATCTGGACGGCGCTGGCGATGTATTCCTGGTCGATGCTGGTCACCGCCCGCCGGGCGGCCGCTACATCCGTCCGAGCCGCCTGACGAACAGGTAGGTCATTCCGGCGATCAGCAGCGAAACCGCCGTCACCACCCAGAAGCCCATCGGCGTGTCGACCAAGGGCAGCCCGCCGACATTCATGCCGAACAGGCCCGAGATGATGGTCATCGGCAACAACACCGCCGTCATGACGGAGAGAACATAGAGAAGCTGGTTCGACTGCATCGTCAGTTTCGCCATCAGTTCGTCCTGCAACAACCTCGTGCGTGCCTGCAACTGCTCGCCGTCATTGTAGAGGGTGAGTGCCCGATGCGAGAGTCTGGCCGCCATGTCATTGATCGGTTCAGGCAACTCGTCGCGATGCGAATGGTCGAGATGCCGGAACAGATTGGTCAGCGTCGCCATCTGCCTGTGGATCACCACCAGTTGCCGGCGCGCCTCGACCAGCGATTGGCGTTCATTGTGCCACGCATCGCGCACGACGCGATCCTCGATGCCGTCGAGCGTGTCGCCGAGCTTGCTGAGTTCGCCCGCCATGCCGTCGAGCGACTGACCAATGACCGCCTCGATCAGGTCCGCCGGCGAGCGGAATTTCCGCGATCCATTCTCCACCGCCTTGCGGACCGCATCGACCGATTCCAGAGGCTGCTTGCGGGCGCCGATCAGCATCGTGTCGTTGAAGGCGAAGCGGAAATGGACGAGTCCGCGCGCCTCTGAAAAATCGTGCCTGAGGTCCGGCAGGTCGCCAAAGAGCCAGTCATCCTCGTAGTCGATGTGGCAGCCATGGCTGGGGGCGAGGAAAGCATCGCGCGCTGGGGCCGGCAGAGCCTTCTCGGCGGCAATTTCCTGGCGGGCATGCAGATCGGTGATCTGGTAGCTGCGCCATGTCCAGTGCGCGGCGCCGGCGTCCTTGGTCCGCAGGCCCTCGGTGGTGAAATGATAGGTGAAGAACAGCCCGTGCTCATCGGGAAGATAAGGCGACAGGTCGGTGCCTTCCGGGGCGAGGGCGGTATCCATGGGCAATGCCAGATGCGGGTTTCGGACGCAGCGCCGCACGGCGGCGCCTGACCGAAATTTCTAGCACGCGCGAACCCGGTTCCGTGTGACGGTTTCTTGACAGCCGATCACAGTCTGTCGAGCAGGGGGAGGCCTCGAAGCGCAGTTGACGTCATTTTCGGCGCATGAACGGGCGCTGCAGCCACCGCAACGGGGCTGTCAATCGCCAGCTGGACGACGCCAGCAGCGCCGTGCGTTCGGCAATGAGATTGTCCCGATCATGCACCAATGCGTTTCGTTCGAGGTCGAGCTCGTGGTAGGCGCCGCTGATTGCATCGCGCTCGCCGCGCAAATGTTCGGCTTCGGCGGCCGCCGCGGCGCCCGCGACAGTGCATGCGTCATCGAATCTTGCCCGCATCAGGTCCAGCTCGGAGCGCAATTTCTGGCTGTCGCCGTCGTCCGCCATGGCGCATAGAATGTCGTAGGCGGTGCGGATCAGCGGTGTCACATCCGGATGGCTCTGCAAGTCCCCGGCCGTTGCCCGTTCGCGATGCAGGTCCGCTGTCAGGAAAAGTTCTATCTCGGTTTCCGCCGCGTCGGAGCGTGTCGGCCAGGCAATGCCGGTCTTCTCTGCCGCGCGCTCGACATGATGTCGCCAGTCGATCAGGAAACGTTCGTGGCGAATGAAACAACGCGGCATGTGTCGCGAATGAAATTCCGCCTCGAGCACGTGCCTGAGCCAGAGCAAAAGCGATTTCGCCAGCGGCAATCCATCCCGCCGTTGCAGCGAGTAGGCGACCTCGAGGGGATTGCGCAGCGGAAGCAGTGCTACCGGGTCGACCGCCATCTCGGCAAGGATCGACGACAGGAATGGAACGAACCGGCAGATCCGGGGATCCTTGATGAAAAACAGCGGTTCGTCGCCGAACTCGCTTGCAAGGATCGCCTTGATCTTGTGGCGGTGCCGCTCCGCCGCCGGCGATTGCAGCCATTGCGGATCGAGTGGCCGCCAGTCATGCCACGAAGAGGCGGCCCCCGCGAGCAACTCATCGTTGGCGAAATTGAGCGGGGTGCTTTCCCAGTACCCCTTGGGATTGTTGTCGTCGGCGCGCAGTGGCTTTTTGGGATGGGCCGACCCCAATGCGGCCAGTGTGCCGGCAAGCATCGAGGTCCCGCTACGGTGCATTCCAAGCACGAGGATCGCTTTTCTGCGGGAATGGTGCTCGCGGCCCGGTATCGGCGTTACAGGCGGCGGGCTGTCGCGCAACGGCAACCGCGCTTCGAGCCAGTCGCTTATTCCCGCAGGCAGCGCCAAAGTTCCGTCCAGGATCGGGTTCGGGGTGGCTGAATCCTCGCTAAACAGTCCATGGTAATGAATATGAGCCAGCCGGGCCGGGTCTGGCGCCGTGGCCGGGTTGAAGTTGTGAAGCGGAAAATTATGGGTTGCCGGCAAAAGCCGCACGGAGTGGTTGCCGGCAACGGCCGCCAGCGAGAAGGCAGCCTGGCTCGTGCCCCAGAAGGCGGTGGCCTCTCCCTGCAGAATGCCGGTCCCGGTGTTGTAGGTCGGTTCCGCGCCGGCCCATGGCTTCATATTGGCGGAAACCAGCTTCCTGAAGATATCCTCGGTGCGCTGGAAGAGGCCGCTCGCCCTTCTGGCGGCGATGAGCCCGCCATTGTAGCTGGCACGCACAGCCAGGCCGTTGTCGCTCGTGCGCACGATGGGCAGGTGCTCGTAGTCGACACCGGCTAGGGCGCATAGCTGCCTCCAGTACGGATCGAATGGATCATCAGGGCCTGTCGTGCACATTCCCTTGCTGTCCACCGGGCGGGCGGCGGCGGAACATGTGCCCAACGAAAAATCGGGCTCGGCGATGAAGACCGCATCGCTGTCAAGCTGGATGATGACCGGCGGCCCGGGCCGTTTTTCGGCATGAGCCAGGGAATGTATCCGGTACGATGGACCATATTGCGGACAGCAGCTGTCGATCTCGATGGCCAGATACTCCACGCCCAACTGCTCGAACCGGTCTATCGTCGACGGCGAGGGACGATGGCTGCTTCTGGGCGAAACCGCCGTTATCTGGGACCGTGAATAAGAGCCGGCGAAACACCTGATGCTCTCGCAAAGCAGCAGGGCCTGTGCTTCGAGAATGCCCGCTTCGGCAACGAGCACAAACTCGACTTCGCTTTCAGCCTGGGGTCTGTTGACGGGTTCCTCGCGCGGGACAGAAGGTGGTCGAGGAGGAATTGCCGGGCGCTCACTTCTGGCGACGCCGATCTTCTGGATGATGATTTGCTCTCCTCGGTACAGCTCGCGGTACTGGCCGGCATGCACCGAGAGGAAACTGTCGATACCGAGTTTTGGACGCGCGACTTCGTCGGCAAAGAACGTCCATTCGTAGTCGTCGAAAATGACGATCACGCCGTCCCGCACCATCGGCCAGGAGAACACGGCATCCGACTGGACGTCGCCACTGTGATGGCTGCCGTCGACATAGACGAGGTCGAAACGCCGCTCGTCGGTGATCAGGCGGGCCAACGCCTGGGACGAGGGACTTTTGATCTTCTCGAACCGTTTGCCGAACGTGGCGAGATTGCTGTCGAAGCGCTGCTCGACATGTGCAAGCTGGGCGCTCCATTTGTAGCGCAGGGCATGTTCGGGACTGCCGGCGAACGTATCGATGCACGTCAGCCGGCATTTGCTGAAATAGTTGAGAAAGAAGATCGCCGACCGGCCTTCCCAGGAGCCGATTTCCAGAATGTCGAGGGCTTCGTCGCGTCGCGGCTGGAACAGTGTAGCCCAGAGGGAAAAGAAGCGCGAAGTCCAATCGGTCGAAAGGCTCTTGCCGGCAAACCACGCGGAATAGTCAGGATCCATGATTCTCACTCTTTGCGGCAGGGACGGCGCCTTCGGTTTTCAGGATCCTGCTCCTCGTCAATTGGTCCGGGACCGGTTGAGTTTGGACAACCACGCCTTGAGCTCAATCGCCAGCCATCTTGTCACCGCACCGGTTACGCCGCGCCAGTCGAGCGGCCAGCACAGACGGCAGATCAGCAGCATCTCCTTGGGACCTGCCGGCGGGTTGGCGAGCATGCGCGCGACAATACCATGGGCCAGCTGCCTTGCCGCAACCGCATCCTCCGTGCGCGCGAAGGGCCGTGACGCTGCGAGAAAGGCCTTGAGCACGCCAAGCAACTTGCCGTAGGCGACAGCGCGTCGGTCGACGGCGATGACGTGCCCGCGGATAAATCGGGTCAGGTCCTGGGCCAAAGCGTCGTCATAAAGGTCATAGGTCAGGCCGAGGCGTGCCCATGATGCCTGGCGGATCGGATGCGTGCGATTGCGGGCATTCGTTGCATTTGTCGCGGTCAGCCCGAGTGTGTTCAGTCGGTAGCGCGTCAACGGCTCGGCAAGATTTCGCGCCCGGCACAAAGGCAGCATGTCGAACCAGAGATAATGGTCCTGCGAGACCAGCTCATCGATCCTGTAGCGCCCGGCGGCCTCGAAGCAGCCGCGGCGGTAGGCAATCGTGGAATGATAGAAGGGGTTGTGGAAGAGGATCGTCCACCGGATCTCCAGATCCGTCTCCGGCATGTGCTGCGCACCGACGACGCGGTCGGTCTCGTCGATCAGCGTCACCGCGTGTCCGACGAGGCCAAGTTCGCTGTTCTCGTCCAGCGCCGCGACCAGTCGCCCGACATGCGCGGGCTCGGCGATATCGTCCGCGTCAAGGCGCAGGATGATCTCGCCCCGGGCCGCCTCGATCCCCCGGTTTGCGGCAGCGGCGGTGCCGAGATTGGTCGGATTGATGACCAGCCGGATGCGCCGATCGCGACGCGCCAGCGCCTGGAAGACCGCGTCCTCGCCGGTCCCGTCATCAACGATGATGAGCTCGAGATCGTCGAATTCCTGGGTCAGGATGCTGTTGACCGCGGCATTGAGAAAGCGCTGGTCCGTATAGACGGTCATGACGACGGATGCGCGTGGAACGCGCTCCGCATCGCCGCCTCTTCTGTCCGCCACCGTCAACTCCCCTTTGCCCATCTCCCCGATAACCAATCAGGAAACTCGTCGCAAATGGAAATCGCCGGAGCGTCCCCAAGGCCCCGAACCGCCGCTCGACCGGCGGCCGGCCCAGAGCGCCGCCGGCCACGCCGTCCGATGCGGTTCAGCGCTTCGGCCCAAATCCGGGGTAGGGGTTTAGCGGCACGATGGCGGCGATGTCCATCATACCGGCCTTGACCAGCGGCAAGGTGGCGAGATGGCCGCGCACTTCGGCGTCGTCGACCGCCTCGAACATCATGCCGCTGCCGGGGATGTCGCCACGGTTCCAGACCTGGCGCACCGCGCCTTCGGCGTAAAGGGTGCGGCGCTGTTCGGCCTCGCCGGGCAGAAGCGGCGCAAAGTCGGCGTCGCCGAACTTCGCGGTGTTGCGGGCGAGAAGGGCAAAGAATTGCATGTCGGTCTCCTTTGGTTGGATGGCCGACTATCCCCGTCGCTGGTCAGACTGTCCAAGACTGATTAGGCTAAAGTTGAGACCCTTAGGGACGCAAAGCCTGGGATAAAAATGTTCGACCTGCGCCAGCTCCGCTACTTCATCACCGTCGCCGAAACCGGCAATGTCGCCCGTGCCGCCGAAATCCTGCATATTTCGCAGTCGCCGCTCAGCCGACAGATCATGCAACTCGAGGAGCAACTTTGCCCTGTTCGAGAGGGCAAAGCAGCGGGTTCATCTCAACGCCGAGGGCCGCGCCTTCCTCACCGAAGCCCGCGCGCTGCTCGCCAATGCGCAACGCGTGGAGGAATTCGGCCGCAACCTCGCCAGCGGCGCGGTCGGCCGTCTCGCCATCGGCTATGTCGAGGGCGCGGTGCATGCCGGGCTGGTCGCCGGCATGCTCAGGCAATTCCGCCGAGAGCGGCCGCAATTGCATCTCAGCCTGATGAGCCTGCGCTCCGCCGCGCAGCTGGAAGGGCTGCGTCAGCGCACGCTCGACCTCGGCCTGGTCTATTCGCCGCCGCCGGCCGACTATCCCGAAATTGCCTCGGTGCTGGTCCGCCGCGAGCCGTTGGTGCTGGCGATACCCGAGGGTGATGCGCTCACGGCTGTCGCCGACATCAGCCCGCATCATCTCGACGGACGCACCTGGATCACCGTGGTGCGCCAGCCCGCCGACACCAACCGCGGCCAGTTCCTGGCCGCCTGCATCGAGGCCGGCTTCGTGCCCGACATCGCCTATGAGACAGCCGATCCCTTGACCTCGCTTGGCCTCGTCAGCGCGGGGCTGGGCCTGGCAACGGTGCAGGAAAGCCTGCGAAGCGCCGCGCCGCCGGGTGTAGTCTTCCGCGACCTTCCTTGGTTCAAGCGCAGCGTGGCGATCTATCTCGCCTGGCGCCGGCAGGACAAGCGTGCGGTGATTGGGGATTTGCGGAAGGCAGTAGGGCAGTAGGGCAGTAGGGCAGTAGGGCAGTAGGGCAGTAGGGCAGTAGGTGCTGTCTTTCGCTACCGCCTTACTGCCCTACTGTCTTATTCCCTTACATCTTGTCGATCACCGACTGCACGCCCTCGGTCGGGGCGTCGACGGAGGAGCCCGCCACCATAATGGCGGCGACGATGGCCTCCGGGTCGTTGACGACCAGCGGCTTGACCCGTTGCGCGGTATGGATGAAGCCCTCTGCCGTCATGTGATCAAGCAACGCCGTCATCGGATCCCAGAATCCGTTGATATTGCCGAAGACGATCGGCTTGCGGTGATGGCCGAGTTGTGCCCAGGTCATGATCTCGACGATTTCCTCGACGGTGCCGATGCCGCCGGGCAGCGCCACAAAGGCGTCGGATTTCTCGAACATCTTGTGCTTGCGCTCGTGCATGTTGTCGGTGATCAGCAACTCATCGAGCCGGTCGAGCGCGGTTTCGGTTGCTTCCCTGTTGATCAGGAAGCGGGGAATGATGCCCGTCACCTTGCCGCCAGCTTTGAGCGCGCCTTCGGCGACGGCGCCCATAATGCCTTTGGTGCCGCCGCCATAGACCAGCCGCAGGCCCGCTCTGGCAATCGAGCGTCCGAGCAGGTGCCCGGCCTTCGCATAGATTTCATTACGGCCCGGAGACGAGCCGCAATAGACGCAGACGGATCGAATCGTGTTCATACGGATGATTGGTGATTGGGTCTGAAAGCGTGGTCAAGCCCCGGGGTGGGCTTTTTCTTGTCGGCTTTGGCAAAACACGCTAGACCGGCGTTAGGTGGCTAAGGGGTAGGGAAATATGGCAATTAATCCATTGAAGGCGTTCCTGTTCGCGGCGGGTGGGACCGTTGCGGCCGCGGGGACCGCCTATATATCGGGCGCACTCGACCCGTATCTTCATCCAACGCCGCCGGCGAAGGTCGCGGCCTTGACGCCGCCCGAGGCGCCGAAACCGGCCGACCCCGGCACGGAAGGGCGACTGCCGGCGCCAGCGGTACCGGCTGCTCCCGCCGCTGCGCCGCAGGCGACTGCTCCAGCCGCGCCCGCGACAGAGGCTCCGGCAGCGCCTGCACCGGCCGCACCCGCGGCGGCCGGCCCGATCGCGCCGACTTTCGATGTCGTGCGCGTAGAGGGCAATGGTTCGATCGTCATTGCCGGAAATGCCACGCCCAATTCAAAGGTCGAGATCCTGAACGGCTCGACCGTGCTTGGCTCGACTGTGGCTGGCCCCGATGGCGCTTTCGTCATCGTGCTCGACGATCCGCTGAAGCCTGGCGACTACACAATTGCCCTGCGTTCGGCGGTCGGCACGGTGGTGACCGTCTCGGTGCAGACCGCCGTAGTTTCGGTTCCCAAGAATGCCGCCGGCCAGGTACTGGCCATGGTCGAGGAGCCGGGCAAGCCGGCCGAACTGCTGACGGTGCCCGCGCCCGAGACCAAACCGGCGGCACCTGCCACCGGCGATCAGGCCGCCGCTCCGGCTGCTCCGGCGGCTGAAGTGCCCGCAGCTCCGGCGCCCGCCGCACCGGCCCCGGCCGTCGTCGAGGCTGCTCCGGCTCCCGCCGCGCCGGCAACACCGCCCGCCGCAGTCGTGGCCGAGCCAAAAATCGTCGTCGAGGCGGTCGAGATCGACGGCAACAAGATCTTCGTCGCCGGCCTCGCCGATCCGGGTCGCAAGGTGCGCGCCTATGCCAATGACATCCTGCTCGGTGACGCGCAGACATCGCCGGACGGTCATTTCCTCGTCGAAGCGAAGCGCGACATTCCCGTCGGCAGCTACACCATCCGTGTCGACGGTCTCGATGCCGACGGCGTGAAGGTTGTGGCCCGCGCCGCCGTGCCGTTCGAGCGCGAGCCGGGCGAAGCGGTCGCCGCCGTGGCGCCCGGCGGGACCAAGCCGGCAGAAACCAAGCCGGCCGCACCGGCGGCCGCCGAAGCGCCTGTCGCTCCGGCACCTGCCCCTGCCGCACCGGCGCCGGCCGTTGCCGCCGCACCCGCCGGGACGGCACCGGCGACGCCGGCCGCACCCGCCACCGAGGCTCCTGCCGTCGTCGCCGCGGCCACGCCGCCAGGCGACGTGCCGGAGGTCGTGGCGCCCAAGCTCGAACATGCCGACGGCGCCGTCATCATCCGTCGCAATGACACGCTGTGGCGGATTTCGCGACGCGTCTACGGTCATGGCGTGCGCTATTCCACCATCTACCTCGCCAACCAGGACCAGATCAGGGATCCCGACCGCATCTGGCCCGGCCAGGTGTTCAAGGTCCCGCAAAAGTCCAAGGAAGGCGAAGCCGCCGACCTCAAGGCAATGGGCGAACAGGCGACGACGGCGCCGGCCAAGACGAAGTAGAAGCCGACATCGATCAACTGGCGTCGCCTGCCTGGTTGGAGTGAAGCGCGAAACCGTTTGCACCGGGATCGCCGAGTTCAGGGCGGAGATTCATGCTCGGGATGAGATAGTCTCCGCCATTTTGCCGACGGTATGGGATGGGCGGCGTCGTCGCCAATGTCCGCATCCTGTCACGTAGTTGTGCAGCCACGGGCTCGAAGCCGGTCTCGTCGAGACGATCGACCTTGTAGACCACGAACGGCGGAAGCACGTCGTATCCGGGGTAGTAGAGGATCCCGTGATTGATCGGGAACAGCAGGTCGTCGATAGGCCCGTTGATCCCGCGCGGCGTATAGTGCTCTTCCCAGCCCCCAGCGGTGACGATCAGCATCGCGCGTTTCCCAACCAGGGTCCCCTCGCCATAGCGATCGCCCCAGCGCCGATCGCTATGCTCTCCAACGCCATAGGCGAACCCGTAGGCGAACACACGGTCGACCCAGCCCTTGAGGATCGCCGGCATAGCGAACCACCAGAGCGGGAATTGCAGGATCAAGGTGTCGGCCCACAGCAGCTTCTCGATCTCGGCCTTGACATCTGCGGTCAGCGTGTTGGCCTCGAACCCTTTCTTGGAAGCCGCGACCGGGATGAGCCGCGCATCGGGTTCCAGTGATGGGAAGTCGGCGCGATCGACCTCGGACTTCCAGCCATCGGCGTAGAGGTCCGATACGCGCACCTCATGCCCTTGAGCCTCGAGTTCCCTTATGGCGACGTCGCGAAGAGCGCCGCTCAGCGAGCGTGATTCAGGATGGGCGAAGACAAGCAGGACTTTCATGGGGCAGATCCAATATTGAGGAAGCTGACGGGAAGGTAGCCAATGGCTGGTCAATCCACTATGTGCAGGTAATGCATAATATTATGCCGAATAATGGATAAGTCAGACATTACATTCGAGCGCATGCGCACCTTCATTCGCGTGGCCGAGCGGGGCAGCCTGTCGGCGGTCGCGCGGGAGTTTGGTGTCGGGCAGTCGACGATCACGCGGCACCTGCGCGAGCTCGAGGAGGCGGTCGGCGTGCCCTTGCTCAGCCGGACGACCCGGCGTGTCACGATGACCGCCGAAGGCAGCCGCTATTATGCCAACAGCGTCCAGATCCTGCGTCTCGTCGAACAGGCCAGCGACGAGGCCCGGGGCACGCGCGCCGCGCCCGCCGGCACGATCCGGATAAGCTGCACGGCGGCTTTCGGTGTCTTGCACGTCAGCCGGCTGATCTTCGCTTTCCAGGACCGTCATCCCGACATTGGGGTCGACCTCAGCCTCACGGATGAGCGGGTGGACCTCGTCCGCGAGGGCGTGGATATCGCGCTTCGGCTGGGGCCGCTCACGGACAGCTCGTTGAAGCTGCGGGCCCTCGGCCAGTCGCGGCGCCTCCTCGTGGCCTCTCCGGATTATCTTGCGGCGCGGGGACGACCAGCCGTCCCCTCCGATCTGTCTCGGCATGAGGGCATCCGCATGTCGAACGTGGCGGGCAGCGAAACGCTTGCTTTGCAGGGGCCCAGCGGCGAACGCCATACGGTGCCTTTCGCGGGGCGGCTGCGTATCGATCATGGGCTTGCCGCGCGGCAGGCCATGGTCGCCGCCCGCGGGATCGCGCCGGCGCATCGATGGCTGGTGGACGATCTTCTGGCGGCGGGCTTGCTCGAGACGATCCTGGAGGATTATGCGCTGCCGTCCGTTCCGCTGAACATGTTGATCGTCCCAGAGCGTGCGGGCGTCGCAAGGGTCCGTCTGCTGGTCGAGTTTCTGGCGGAACAGATTGCCGCTATTCCAGGGATCGAGTGATCGCTCCCTGAGCACGAGCCGCCGTCCGATCTGCCCGGAAGAGTAGCTTGCGGCGGTGCCGTCCATCGTCTATCGCCGATGAACGATGACAGAATCCACCCTCGAACCAGACCGCGCGACCGGCGCTCTACCCAACTGTATCCCCGACAGTCGTGATGTCGCGGCGCGATTTGCCGCGTTGTCGCATCCCGCCCGCATCGAGATACTGAAGCACCTCTCGGCCAGCAAATCCTGTTGTTGCCGCGAGGTCGTCGACCGTTTCGATCTGGCGCAGTCGACCGTCTCGCAGCATCTGAAAATACTGGTCGAGGCCGGTCTGGTCCGCTTCGAGCCCGACCGCCAGCGCTCCCGCTATGCCGTTGATCGCGCAGCCCTTGCCGATGTATCGGCATCGCTGAACGCCCTCGTCAATTCCTGCTGCTCCGGCCGCTGACCCTCTCACCCAAAAGGCAAGAAAAGTGGCCGAAAAAACCGTCTCCGCCGACACCTCAACCCTCACCACATTGCGCAACCTCTGGCCCTATATGTGGCCAGCCGACCGTGCCGATCTCAGAGCGCGAGTCACCTGGGCGACACTGCTGCTGGTCGTTGCCAAGCTGACGCTGGTTACCGGTCCCTATTTCTTTAAATGGGCAACCGATGCATTGGCGGGTGGCTCAAAAACGCCGCCGCCGCTGCCGTCTTTCCTGCTTGCTCCTGTCATGCTGGTCATCGCCTACAATGTGCTCAGGCTCGTCCAGCTCGGTTTCAATCAGCTGCGCGATGCGCTGTTCGCCCGCGTCGGCCAGCATGCGGTGCGCCAGCTTGCGTTCCGCACCTTCGTTCACATGCACCAGCTGTCGCTGCGCTTTCATCTGGAGCGCCGCACCGGCGGCCTTTCGCGCATCATCGAGCGCGGCACCAAGGGCATCGAGACGATCGTGCGCTTCATCATGCTCAACACCGCGCCGACCATTCTCGAATTCGCGCTGACCGCCGGCATATTCGGTTTCACCTATGGCTGGAAATATGTGGCCGTGGTGGCGATCACCGTCTGGCTCTACGTCTGGTTCACGGTCAAGGCGAGCGACTGGCGCATCTCGATCCGCCGCGACATGAACGACAGCGACACCGACGCCAACACCAAGGCGATCGACTCGCTGCTCAATTTCGAGACGGTCAAATACTTCACCAATGAGCGCATGGAGGCCGAGCGCTTCGACCGCTCGATGGCCCGCTACGAGGTCGCCGCCACCAAGACCTGGACCTCGCTCGGCTGGCTGAATTTTGGCCAAGGCGTCATCTTCGGCCTCGGCACGGTCGTCGTCATGTGCATGTCGGCGCTGGAGGTGCAGGCCCACACCCAGACCGTCGGCGATTTCGTCTTCATCAACGCCATGCTGGTGCAGCTTTCCGTGCCGCTCAACTTCATCGGCTTCATTTACCGTGAAATCCGCCAGGGCCTCACCGACATCGAACACATGTTCGACCTGCTCGACGTGCCGCAGGAGATCGTCGACAAGCCCGACGCCAGGCCGCTTACCGTCGGCGCTGGCAAGGTCGAGTTCCGCGACGTGCATTTCTCCTATGATCCGAACCGCAAGATCCTGAAGGGTGTTTCCTTCGAGGTGCCGGCCGGTAAGACGGTCGCCATTGTCGGGCCGTCGGGCGCCGGCAAGTCGACCATTTCGCGGCTGCTGTTCCGCTTCTACGACGTGCAGGCCGGCCAGGTGCTGATCGACGGCCAGGACATCCGGGATGTCACCCAGGACAGTTTGCGCGCGGCTCTCGGCATGGTGCCGCAGGACACTGTGCTGTTCAACGACACCATCGCCTACAACATCCGCTACGGTCGCGTCGGCGCGAGCGAGGAGGAAGTCCGCAAGGCCGCCGAACTCGCCCAGATCGGGCCGTTCATCGAAAAGTTGCCCGACGGCTACAAATCGATGGTGGGCGAGCGCGGGCTGAAGCTCTCGGGCGGCGAGAAGCAGCGCGTGGCGATTGCCCGCACCATCCTGAAGGCGCCGCCGATCCTGATGCTCGACGAAGCCACCTCGGCGCTGGACAGTCACACCGAGCAGGAGATCCAGGCCGCGCTCGATCTGGTCAGCAAGGGGCGCACCACCATCGTGATTGCCCACCGTCTGTCGACGGTGATTTCCGCCGATGAGATCATTGTGCTGAAGGACGGTCAGATCGCCGAACGCGGCACCCATGTCGAACTGATGCGCAAGCACGGCCTCTATGCCTCAATGTGGGATCGCCAGCGCGAGGCGACCGAAGCCGAGGAGCGCCTGCGCCTAGCCCGCGAGGGCGACGAGCTTGGCGTCATCGTTCGCCGGCGGACGTCGGAGGTAAATTGATTTTTCTGCTTGACCTCAACTTAAGTTGAGATTGTACGCCGTTCCTGGAGCCCGAAAACACCATTATCCAGGAACGGAACAATCGAAATGAACGACATAAATCAGACTGTTGACGGCGGCAGCGTGTTCAGGGTGGACAAGTTCGTCGTCCCGGCCGCCGCCCGCGAGGAGATCCTCGTCAAGGTCAGGACGACTCATGAATTGCTGCGCCAGCAGCAGGGCTTCGTACAGGATTTCCTGCTCGAGCAATTTTCAGGGCCGGGCGAATTCAACCTGGTGACGATCGTCGAATGGGAGAGCCAGGCTGCCGTCGACAAGGTCGTGCCGATCGTCAAGGCCGCGCATGAGCGCGTCGCCTTCAACCCGCAGGAAACGATCGCGCGCCTGGGCGTCCGCGCCGACATCGCCAACTATCAGCGGATTCCCGAGGCTTGATGCACGTCGCCCAAAGGCGGGTAGCGGTTTTGGGATGACGACATGGACAAAAGCGCGCCGACGCGGCGCGCTTTAACGGGGCCAGCCGACGCCAGGTGCAGGCGTTTCGACGCCGAGCACCTGGCCGGTTCTGATATCGCTGACCATGTGCTCGAAGCCGCGCCACTCGGCGGCGACGATGAACAGCGTTTGCCTGTCCGCGCCGCCCAGCATGCAGGCAAAGCAGCCGCGATCGGCGGTGACAGTCTGCAGCACCTCGCCGCCTTCGCGCACGCGCACGCAGTGCTTGTTGGGAACATCCGCATACCATATCGCGCCTTCGGCATCGAGGCAGATGCCGTCGGGGTAGCCATCGAGTTTGGCCCAGACGCGTCGGTTGGACAGGCTGCCGTCGGCGGCGATATCGAAGGCGGTCAGCTGGTTGGCGTGGGATTCGGCAAGGATCAGCGCCCTGTTGTCCGGGGTCACCGCCATGCCATTGGCAAAGGCAATGTTGTCGGCCACTTGCCGTACCGCGCCGTCCGGTGTGATCAGCACGATGGTGCCCGGGCCGAAATACGCACCGGCAGCCGGCGCCGGCCCACCGCCATTGACATAGATGTTGCCCCGCCCGTCGACGACGATCTCGTTCCACGGGCTCTTCGACAGGCCGCGCAGATCGGCATGGGTGACGAGCCTGCCATCGGCTTCCTGCCGCAACAGCAGGCCTTCACGGCCTGAGACGGCAAGCAGACGTCCATCCGGCAGCCAGTCGATGCAGTAGGGCAGGACGGCCGGCACTTTGAGCATGATTTCACGGTTGCCATCGGCATCGACCGCGATGATCTCGCCGGTGCCCCAGTTGCAGAGCCAAAGGCGTCCGTCATGCCAGCGCGGCGATTCCCCGAAGGCGAGGCCTTCCGTGACGAGACGAGCTTTGGTGCCGGATGATGTCTGCATGATCGGGAGCCTCCGTTGCGCGCATCATCGCGGCGCGATGAGGTGCCTTCTCACCAAGGACGGGTGAGAAAGCGGTTTGCCGACAGTGGGCTACCGTTCTTCGCTCAGAAAAAACGCTCCATCGACATGGCCATTGGCGCCGCATGATGGCGGCTCCGATCGGTCATCTTTGCCGGCGCCGCTTTGCTCGACGACAAGCGCATCGCCGCTGCGGCGGAAGGTGAAGATAAAACCCGTCGGCTTGTCATTGTCATCGGTGTCGACCAGCCGCAAAGTCTTGCCGGCTTTGACCGTGCCGTCGATGTCGCACTCTCCGCCGCCGGTGACCGGATTGGCGACCTCTTCCGACACGTCGAGCTTGCCCGCGCCCGCCGCCTTGATCTCGACCGAGCCGCGTGCGCTGCTCCATGTGCCAATAAAACCAGTATCCGCGGGTTTCTGGATGCCGGCGAGGAAGGTTGCGCGGTCGCGCAGGAATTCGCCGAGGTCGAAAGTCTGCTGGTCCTTGGGCGTGTTCTCGTTGAAGCCGGCGATCTGGTCGCGGTAGGCGATGAAATCGCTCTGGTCGTCGCGCAAGGCCTTGCCGGCACGAGGGTCGAGCGTCTTCAGCAAGGCAGCGTAATTCTTCGCCACGTCGGCGTCGGCCTGCGCCAAAGCAGGGTCGGTACAGATGACCTTTTCCGCCACGCTCGTAGCCTTGGCGCAGTCGAAGGAAGGCTTGATCTGCGCCGATGCCGGGCCGCAAACGGCCGGCACCACCGCTAACACCAGCGCAAGAACGCGGATCGAGGATTCCCGGCTTTTCATCAGGTTTTTCCCGCCTGGGCCGGAATTTTGACCGCAATGGCATGGCTGCGCAAGCCGGCCGCGACTTCGCGAAATGCGGCGTGTCGGGCTCTCCGACGCCCGCTGGGTTTTGCCAGTTCACCCGCATCGCGGATTGTCGCGTTGCGGCGAAGGGGGCTTTCAGTTATTGAGGCCGGACCTGAAACAGGGACTGCTCCCACTCCATGAGCCTTGTCGACACGGTCAAGAACGCGTTCGTACCGATCCATCGCGAAGGCTATCCCTTCATCGCGGCCTTTGGCGCGGCGACGCTTTTCCTTGGCTATTTCTCCTCGGTCCTGTTCTGGATCGGCCTGATCCTGACGGCCTGGTGCGTCTATTTCTTCCGCGACCCCGAACGCGTCACGCCGGTCGATGACCGCCTGGTGGTGAGCCCGGCCGATGGCATCATCTCGGCGGTCGGCCCGGCCGTGCCGCCGCGCGAGCTCGGCCTCGGCAATGTCGAGATGACGCGTATCTCGGTGTTCATGAACGTCTTTTCCTGCCATGTGAATCGCTCGCCGGTACGCGGCCGCATCGCCAAGATCGAACATCGGCCCGGAAAATTCCTCAACGCCGAACTCGACAAGGCCAGCACCGAAAACGAACGCAACGGGCTGGTCATCGAGAGCCCCAACGGCACGGTGGCGGCCGTCCAGATCGCCGGCCTGGTGGCGCGGCGTATCGTCTGCTGGGCCGAGGCCGGCTCTTCGATCGGCACCGGCGAACGTTTCGGCCTGATCCGCTTCGGCTCGCGCGTCGACGTCTTCCTGCCTTTGGCCGCGACCCCGCGCGTTGCCGTTGGCCAGACGGCGGTCGGCGGTGAAACCGTGCTCGCCGAATTCGGCGTCGTCGCCGGCACTCCTCTGGTCAGGATTTCCTGAGCCTTGGGCGCCCCCTTCAAGAAGTTCGAGGCCCATGCCAGCGGTGGTCCGCGCATCCGCGAGATCCCGATGCGCATGGTGCTGCCCAACCTCGTCACCGTGCTTGCCATCTGCGCCGGCCTGTCCGGCATCCGCTTTGCTTTCGAGGACCGCTTCGAGACGGCGGTGGTGATGGTGCTGCTGGCCGCCTTTCTCGATGGCATCGATGGCCGCCTGGCGCGCATGCTGAAGGCGACCTCCAAATTCGGCGCGCAGATGGATTCGCTGGCCGACATCGTCAATTTCGGTGTCGCGCCGGCCCTGGTGCTTTATGCCTTCCTGCTCGACCGCGCCGGCTCGCCGGGCTGGATCGCCGCCCTTCTGTTCGCCATCGCCTGCGGGCTCAGGCTTGCCCGCTTCAACGTGCTCGACGACGAGAAAGCCGAGCGCCCGCTGTGGCAGTCGGAATATTTCGTCGGCGTGCCGGCGCCTGCGGGCGCCGTGCTGGTCATGCTTCCGATGTACCTGTTTTTCCTGCGGCTCGGGCTGGAGCCAAGCCGCCCGGCCGCCTTCGTCGCCACCGGCTTCACCATCCTGGTCGCCTTCCTTCTGGTCAGCCGGCTGCCGGTCTATTCCGGCAAGAGCATCAAGATCCCGGGCGATAGGGTCCTGCCGGTCATCCTGGCCGTGGTGCTCTACATCCTCTTGCTGATGACCTATCCCTGGTACACGTTGACGGCATCTGTCGCGGGCTATCTGATCTTCCTGCCGTTTTCCGTGCGTGCCTACTCCAAGCGCGCCAAGCTCGAAGGCGAGAAGGTGCCGCCTTCGGATATAGGCTAGAAGGTTCGCCGAAGTCCTTGATTCGACTCAGGCCGCCACGCCCAGCCCCAGCCTGTCGATCGCCAGCTTCCTGGTCGAGACATAATCGGTCTTGCCGGAACCCAGCACCGGGATTTCCTCCACCTTGACGATGTCGTTGGGCACCATCAGTTCGGCCGCCCCAGCCTTCTTGCCGAACTGGCGCAGCTCTTCGGGATTGGCATCGTCGGCGGTGGTGACCAGCACGATGCGCTCGCCGCGCCTTTTGTCCGGTACGGCCACCGCCGCATGGCGTTCTTCCGGCCACAGCGACTGCACCAGCATCTCGACCGCGCCCAGCGACACCATCTCGCCGGCGATCTTGGCGAAGCGCTTGGCGCGGCCGCGTATGGTGATGAAGCCTTCGCGGTCGACGGCGACGATGTCGCCGGTGTCGTGCCAGCCGCTCAGCGGCTGCAGCTCACCGGGACGATGCGCGGTCATGTAGCCCATCATCAGATTGGGTCCGTCGAGCCACAACTGGCCGGCGTCCGAAATGCCCTCGACCGGCTCCAGCTTCATGCGCATTGCCGGCAACAGCCGGCCGACCGTACCGTCGCGCCCATGGATCGCGGTGTTGACGGCAACCACCGGTGCGGCCTCGGTCAGCCCGAAGCCTTCGATGATCTCGGCCTGGAAGCGCTCGCGATAGACACGGCGGGTTTCCGGCTTCACCGCCTCGGCGCCGGCGACGACGAAGCGCAGGCTGGAGAAGTCGCCGTCCTTGGCGGTGCGCGCATAGTTGGCGAGGAAGGTGTCGGTGCCGAACATGATCGTCGGTTTCACCTTGCGCGCAATCTCGGGGATGATCTTGTAGTGGAGCGGCGAGGGGTAGAGGAACAGCTTTACCCCGGCGACCAGCGGCAGGATGGTGCCGCCCGTCAGGCCGAAGGAATGGAACACCGGCAGTACGTTGAGCAGGATATCGGCCGGCGAGATGGTGATGCGCGCCTCAGCCTGCATGGCGTTGGCGAGAAGGTTCTTTTGCGACAGGACAACCGCCTTCGGCGTTCCCTCAGAGCCCGAGGTGAACAGGATCACGCCCGGCTTGGCCGCATCCTGTCGCTGCAGCGGGAAACGCCACAGCAAGGCGGCGGCCAGCTTGTCCAGCGCGGTGACGCTGGTCCGGACATCTTCCAGCCACAGCAGCCTGGCGCCGCCCTTTTCGACAGCGGCGACGATATCGGCAAGATCGGCCTTTTCGACGAAGGCGCGCGAGGAGATGACGGTGCGGATGACGGCGGTGCGCACGGCGGCCGTGACGCTCGCAGGCCCGGCCGTGTAGTTGATCATCGCCGCCACCCGGCCCGCCGAGAGAAGGCCGACCAACGACAGCACCACGCCATTGGCGTTGGGCAGCATTATCCCCACCGCTTCGCCCGGCGCGGTCACGGCCTCGAAGCGCCGGCCCAGCACGCGCGCGCCTATGAACATCTTGCGGTAGCTCAGCGCGCCGGAGATGACATCTTCGACTATGGGGTGCGAGGCGCCAACCCTGGCTGCGGCATCGCGCATGGCCAGGAACAGGCCACGGTCGAGATCGTTGCCGAAAAGCCGTGCCTCGGCGACGCGGTCGAACAGCGCATTGGTGTTCGAGGCCTGATCCGGATTGCGCGCCAGCAGTTCGGCGATGGTCATTGGCTCCAGCACGCTCATCGAGAGCTGCGGAAACCAGTGCCGCGGCGCCCTGGCTGCCGGCGTCAGCGACACTGTCAGGCTGCGCGCGCCGGCGACAAAGATCGGCACGATGCGGGCGTCGGCCTGCATGGCAATGCGGGTGACGGCGCGAAACAGCCGAAACGTCTTGACGTCAGGCTCGACCGCATCCGGCAGATAGACGGCGAGCCGGCCCTTGCCCTTCAGCACGCGCACCAGCCGGCGGCTGACGAAAAGATGTTCGGCATTGAAGGCAATGGTGCGGCCAAGCTCACGCCAGGGTTCGAGCCAGGGCGAACGCGCCGAGACCTCGTCGAGGATGTGCAGCGTGTCGTCCGGCAGCAGTGACAGCATCAGCGCCGGTTCGAAGCGCGACTGATGCGAGATGACGTAGATGACGGGAGCCTGCGCCTTGCGCGCGATCCTGATGCGCTTGTCGCTGATCCGGTAGGCGAGCTTGAACGGCACATAGAGCATCGCCTGGCTGAAACGCAGGCCGAGGCGGAATTTTTCCACCACGCCAATCAGCAGCCAGGCCAGGACAAGACCAGCAAGCAGGGCCAGTGTCAGGATCATGCCGCGTCTCTCCCAACGATTTTTGTCATCGCGGCTCTGTGGCCGCTTCAGAAGCAGAGGGTAGCGGAAGTGCGCTCGAGGTCAATGCGGACTGATGCGGTGCTTCGATCGCCACTTGAAAGGCTGCGACAGATGTCGTAAATAAAATGACACATGACGGATAAGTGAGCATGGCCAGTTTCCCAACGGGATTTGCCGAAGCACCACACATGGAGCCGGAGTTCGAACGGCTGGTCGACCTGTTCGGCGGGCAGAAGGTTCTTGGATCCTCGGTATCCAGCCCGCTTGAGGCCCATGAAATGATCTTGCATGGAATACCAAGCCAAGCCTTGGAAAGCCTTGTCAGGCAGCTGACCGTTATTGGCGCTGATGCCTTCGAGGCTGCATTCGGCATGAGTGAGCGGACATTTCAGCGTCACAAATCGGATCACTCCAGGACGCTCAATCGGGAGCAAGGCTCACGGACCTGGAATTTTGCCAGAGTCCTCACCAAGGCCACGTCCGTTCTGGGAAGCCAGGAAGCGGCTGAAAAATGGATGATTGAGCCCGCCATGGGCTTGGACAACCGACGACCGATTGATCTCTTGGCCACGGCGGCGGGCACCATCCTTGTCCAGGAATTCCTCGAGCGGCTCGACTATGGTGTCTACGCGTGACGCCTTTGCCGGGCTCTCTTGGGACGGGAGAAGTCCTCGGCTGGAGACTTGATCACAAACGCTTCCAGGCAAGTTGGGACAGCGGTGAGGGGGCCTTTAAACTTGGTGGACGATGGAACAGCAAAGGGGTCAGGGCCGTATATGCGTCCATTGACCCCTCGACCGCCATTCTCGAGGTGGCCGTCCACAAGGGGTTTCGGACGCTGGATACGGTTCCGCATGTGCTGACGGCCTTCGACATCACCGATCCGTCGAAGATTCATGTGGTGGAAATTGACGACATTCCCAATGCAAATTGGCTGCGCCCCGGCATTCCCAGCGCGGGACAGCAGCAATTTGGTGACGGCCTGCTGGCAAAACATCCCTTGGTTCTAATTCCCAGCGCGGTATCCCAGCACAGCTGGAACCTGGTGTTCGACCCCGGCCAAGCGGCCAGTCGCTACAGGCTACACCTCCAGGAGGATTTCGCCCTTGATACAAGGCTTCATCCTCCTGCCAGGTAGCCGTCTTTACGCCGCCTTCAACCGCCCGCTGATGAAGCGGAATTCCTGCGTCTTGCCGCCATAGCCATAGGCCGCCGCAGGCACCTCATGGACGAAGGCATAGCTTTCCTCGTGCACACCGCCCAGCAGGCGGCCGAAGGCCTCGAAGAGGGCATTGAGATAGGCTTCCAGCTCGAGCTTGGTGTTGGTGCCGTCAACCACCTTGATATCCAGCCAGAACGTGTTGGTGCCATGCTCGGCCAGGGACTTGCCGCCGGCGAACCAGTGCTGCGGGTCGATATAGGATACGGCGACGGCGGTGATCGTCGGATCCTTGCGCAATTGCGTGGCGGTGATCTCGGTGATTTCCCTGGCAATCTCGGCGGACAAAGCGGCGTTCGGCTTGCCGGTGACGCTGATGTTGATGATGGGCATTTTTCGTCTCCTGGGTTGAGCGGCGTCTCATCGCCGTTGGACAGACCATGTCATCATCTTTGAATCAAAAAAATCGAATTGTTTTCAACTGAAGATTCGATAACATCGAACTATGGAAACGCTCGATCCGGATCTGCTCAAAACCTTCCTCGCTTTCGTCGACAGTGGTTCGCTGGCGCGGGCAGCGTCGAGCGTCGGCCGTTCGCCGTCAGCGGTGACCGCGCAGATGCAGCGGCTGGAGGAGATCGTCGGCGAGCCGCTCCTGGCGCCGCAGGGCAGGGGGCGTGGGCTGACGCCAGCCGGCGAGGACCTCGTCGGTCATGCCAGGCGCATACTTGCCGTCCATCGCGAGGCGTGGCTGGCTTTGAAGGGGGCGCGGGCCGCCGGGCGTGTCGCGATCGGCACGACGCAGGATTTCGCCGACAGCGGTCTGCCGGACCTGCTGCGCGCCTTCGCCACCAGCCATCCGCGCGTCAGGATCGAATTGCGGGTCGGCCGCTCGGCCGAACTGGCGCAGGCGCTGCAGGCCGGCGGCCTCGATCTGGCGATCGTCATGCGCCAGACCGCGGCGGCGGACGAGGTCGGCGTTCTGCGCGAACCGATGATCTGGCTGTGTTCCCAGAAAGGGCTGGCCTCCCGGCAGGAAGAACTCCCGCTGGCGCTGCTCGATCCTTATTGCGGTTTTCGAGAAGCGGCACTGGCGGCGCTCGATGCCGCCGGCCGCCGCTACCGCATCGCCGCCGGCAGTGCCAGCCTCGCGGGCTTGCGCACCGCGGTGAATGCCGGCGTCGCGCTGACCTTGCGAACGCCGCGCTTTGCTCATTCCGGCATTGTCGAAGCGCCGCGTGAGCTTGGCTTGCCAAATGTGCCTGTCGCTGAATTCGCCATCCGGCTGCGCGCCGGCGCCGATGCTTCCGCGGGCGATCTGGCGGCGCTGCTTGGCGGCAATCTGGCCCTGTCAGGGGCACCTGGCTGATCTGGCAGGGCGAGAAGCCTCGTTTCCAGCTTACAGGCGAAAGAGAAGCTGACGGTCGGGCCTATTTGGCAAAGAAAAAGCCGACCTTGCGGTCGGCTTGGGAGTAGGACGGGCCGAGGGGTTTGGGGGGACTAGGGGGGTGGCCCGTCGTACCAATAATGTCTGAGTCCGATGATGGTTCCGTGACTGTGTCACTTTTTTAAGAAATATTTGACGCCGCCTGCTGCGAGCGGGCCGCCAGCCAGTCGCGGCCGGCATGGGCGAACACGGCGCACAGCACGATGGCGCCGCCGACCATGCTGGCGACAGGCGGTATCTCGGCCAGGAACAGGAAGGCAAACAGGATCGCGAACGGCACCTCCGCCGAGCCAAGCAGGCCGGATTCGGGCGCCGGGATAAGCCGTGCGCCCTCCGTCCACAGGATGGAAGCCAGCGCGAAGGACGCGCCGAAAGTGGCCAGCAGGACGGCGTCCTTTGGTGTAACCGCCAGGGGATCGGTGACGAACCAGCCGAGAATGAACAGCAGGAAGGCCGAAACCGCGCCGGCCCACACCACCGGCGTGTCACGGAAGGCGCGTACCATGATCATGTAGAGCGCGCAGCCCGCGGTCATCAGCAGCGCCAGCCCGTCGCCGAACAGATTGCCTGTGCCGAAGCCCGACCAGACCATGATGCCTACACCGCACAGCGACACGGCGGCCGCGAGCATCGTCTGCAGGCGGAAAGGCTCGCGCACCAGCACCCAGGCCAGCACGGCGGCGATGAAGGGTGACGTCGCATAGATGACCGCGACATTGGCCACGTAGGTGAATTTGAACGCCGAGATGAAGGCGATGCTGGCCAGTGCGCCCTCAATCGCCAGCAGCCAGCCGCGCCAGCCAAGCCGCAGCGTGCCGCGATTGCCCGATCCGCGGCGGCGCCAAAGCACATAAAGGCTGATCAGGATCGAGCCGACGAAGCCGCGCCAGCAGGTGATCGTCAGCGGATCGGCATGGATCGACTTGGTCAAGACACCGGTCAGGCCGAACACGGCAGCCGATGACGACACCAGGATGATGCCAAGCGTGCGCTCGGTGGTTTCGGTCGTGGCGGCTGCGATGTCAGTCATGCCGGGCAGCCTACTCCGTCAGGTGCTGACATCGTAGTGTCAGCAAAGAGCCTCATCCCCATCACAGCCGCTTGCGGAAATGCTCGCTGCCGACGATCAGCAGCCCCGCGGCGATGATCAGGGCGGCGCCGAGAAACACTTCGCGGCGCGGCACGTCGCCCCAGATCGCAAAGCCGAGCGCGAACGCCCACAGCAGCGAACTGTATTCGAGAGGGGCGAGGATCGATGCTGGCGAGCGCTTCATGCCTTCGAAGAGGAGATATTGCGCCAGGCCGCCAAGCGCGCCGACGCTGGCGAGAAGCAGCAGCTGGGTCGGATCAGGCGTATGCCACCACAACAGCGCCGGCACCGCAGAAAACACGAGGAAATAGAAATTGTTGAGGACGAGCTGGATCATCGAGCGCTCGGCTAGTGCCGTCTTGCGCAGGAGCACGATGGCGATGGCCCACAAAAGCGCAGCCGCAAGCACCAACAGCACCGGCACGGACAGGCCGAGATGGGTCGGGTCGCAAGCGACGAAAACGCCGGCAAAACCGATCAGGACCGCCAACCAGCGCAACATTGGCACCTTTTCGCCGAGCAGGAACACCGAAAGCACGGTGACGATGATCGGCGCCGCGTAATAGACGGTGGTCAGTTCGGCAAGCTGCAGGCTGCGGGCGGCGTTGTAGTAGCAGAGCCAGGCGGCAAGCGTGAAAGCGCTGCGCACCAGCATGGGCCGCACGATCGGCGAGCGCACCGTGTCGACGAACAGTTTTCGTCCACCGATCGCCGCGCAGGCGCTCAGAATGGTGATGCTGCGGAAGAACATGATCTGCCAGACCGTCATGCCGGCAACCAGCAGCTTGATCGAGCGTCTTGCGTCGAAAACAAGAGATAGGCGGCGCCGGTCAGCAGGATGCCGGCGAGAACCCTTTCGCGTGTTTCGAGGATGGCGACATCGGCCATAGGCGCGGACCAAAGGTGCGGGAAGCAACAGGAATAGCTTGAGGCTCTGGGAAATCAGGCCTCGACTCCCAGCTATACGGGCGAAAGCTGAGACCGCGCTACGCCAGCCCTGGGCTTGCGTTGGGGCAGGGATTGCGAGCTTGCTTCCAGGACGTGATCGGCACTTATATCTGACAAAGCCATGCAACTCGCTGGCCGCAAAAGCGAAAGAGGCAACGAATGGACGCCACCGAACTGAAGGCCATGCAGGCGCCGCTGAAGCAGGCCTATCGCGACGACGCCTCGCAAGCGTTGATCACGCTTCGAGCCAAGGGCTCCATCGACGACCAGGCGGTGGCCTGCAAGGTCGAGACGGGCAGGGCGATCGCCGTCGCCGGCCTGCATCCGGCAACCGGCGGCTCGGGACTCGAGCTCTGTTCCGGCGACATGCTGCTGGAAGCCCTGGTGGCCTGCGCCGGGGTGACGCTGAAGGCCGTGGCGACGGCGCTCGAGTTCAAGCTCGGCGCTGCCACGGTAGAAGCCGAAGGCGATCTCGATTTTCGCGGCACGCTCGGTGTCGCCAAGGACGCGCCGGTCGGCTTTCGCGCCATCCGGCTCAATTTCAGCCTCGATACGGATGAGCCGCAGGAGCGCATCGACTCCCTGCTGAAGCTGACCGAGCGCTATTGCGTGGTGTTCCAGACCATCAACCACAAGCCGGAGTTGACGGTGAGCGCCCGGCGCTGAAATCACAAGGCCCGCAGCCAGCGGGCCGCGAGCCTCACTATATCAAATCCTTACTGCGCGGCCGGCTCTTCGGCATCGCCCTCGTCAGTGAAAGGCGAGGCGCTCGGCACGCACTGCACCGACCAGCCAGTCGGTGTCGGCTGCTTCTGATATTCGGTGATGGCGGCGGTGCACTGTTCGCGCTTGTCGAAGGTACTGGGCAGCACCACCATGCCGCCCTGTGGGCCGGCGATTACCAGATACCAGACCAATGCTGCGGTCGTAGCCATGGGAGTTTCCTTGTTCTGCCCAGCTTGGGCTCTCGCTGTTGTGGGAGTCGCTACGATCCTAACAACTCCGGGGAAATGACGAAAGCATGACCGCCGCGCAGCTTTTCCCCCTCAGATCACAGCCGCGTGATGATGTGCCGATCTCTGAGAACGGGCTTGCGCCTACGCTGCTCAGTTGGTTGCAAAGCAGTAGAACAACCCGTCGCCGCCGGTGCCTTTCAGTGCTTCCTGGCTACAGCCGCCGCGTGAGGCATGCGAGGAGTTCCACGACTTTGCCGCCGCTGAATCGTCGAGCCCGGTGCGGTCGTGATGACCCATCATCGCCACCCCTTCGGCGCCGCTCATCGTCCAGTCGCCGCAGGTCTGGTCGGCGATCCTGGTGCCGTCCGGCTTCGAACCGGTCAGCATGTCATGCCGGTTCGGCGTGTCGCCGCGGCCATTGACCACTTCGCCCTTTTCGTTCAGTGCCGTCTGCTTGGTGATGCCGTTGGCATCGCTGTGCAAGGAGGCGACATCGTCGGCGATTTTCTCGCCCTTGGCGTTGAACCAGGGGCCCTTGCCGATACGGTCGCGGGCATCCTCGGCGCTGGTCGACAGATAGGCATGCCAGGTCTTGCCGGTGGCGCCGGCTGCTTCGGCCAGCGAAGCGCAATGCGCGTCGGCGCCCTTCAGACCGCCGAGATCGGCGCCCTTGCCGGAGCCGACGCTGGTGACGAAAAAACTCATCTTGGCATCTTGCGAGACGGCTACGCCTGATGTCGCGCCAAGAGCGGCTACAAAGGCGGTGGCGGCAACGAGAAGAAGTCTGCGCATATCGATCCTCCGGTTTTTCAATATCCTACGTTCGAAGAACGTAGCCGGAGGCTGTTTTAATCCCTGGCGGAGGCCACCCGAATGCGCGGGCGGTTCCGGGAGCCGTCAAAACCAAGGCTATTCGGGCTGCCTGTAGGCGACGAAGCGGTTGTGCTTGGCCTGAAAGATCAGCCCGGTCTCCTTCAACTCCGGGCTGGCCAGCGGCACGATGCGCTTGGCGATCTCGGAAGGGTGCGGCAGCGTCTCCGGATCCTCGCCGGGCACGGCCTGGGCTCGCATGGCGGTGCGGGTGGCGCCCGGATCGGCGGCATTGACGCGCAGCGGCAGGCTTTGCGTCTCATGCGCCCAGGAGCGCATCATGGTTTCGACCGCCGCCTTCGATGCGGCGTAAGGCGCCCAGAACGCGCGTGCCGAGTGCGCCGCGTTGGAGGAGAGCAAAATGGCCCGGCCGGCATCGGAAAGCCTGAGCAGCGGGTCGACCGAGCGGATCAGCCGCCAGGTCGAGGTGACGTTGATGGTCATCACCTTCTCGAAGGTTTTGGCCTCGACATGGCCGATCGGCGAGATGACGCCGAGCACGCCGGCATTGGCGACGAGGATGTCGAGCTTGCCCCAGCGCTCATGGATGGCGCCGCCCAGCCGGTCGATGCCGGCCATGTCGGCGAGATCGAGCGGCACCAGCGTCGCCTGGCCGCCGGCCGCCTTGATCTGGTCGTCGAGTTCTTCCAGTCCGCCGACCGTGCGCGCAACCGCGATGACATGCGCACGGGCGGCGGCCAATTCCCTGGCGATGAAATAGCCGATGCCGCGCGAGGCACCGGTGACAACCGCGACGCGGCCGGTAAGGTCGAGGGTCATGCGAGAATTTCCGTAAGGTCCAGAACAATTCCAGGAAAAGTGTGAAGCGGTTTTCCGCCCGGAATTGTGTCAAAACAAAAAGTTAGAGCGGTTCGCCGTTTTCCGTGAAACGGTGAACTGCTCTAGCCTACGCCCCACTGTTCGCCAGCAGCGACAGTGTGCGCACATTGTCGTGGCCTTCGAAGTCGAGCAGGCGGGTCGGGTATTGGCCGGTGAAGCAGGCGTCGCAGAACTGCGGTTGCTCGTCGTTGCGGCTGGCCTCGCCGACGGCGCGGTAGAGGCCGTTGATGGAGAGGAAGCCGAGCGAATCGACACGGATGAATTCGGCCATCTCTTCCACCGACATGCGCGACGCCAAAAGCTTCGACTTTTCCGGCGTGTCGACGCCGTAGAAGCACGAGGCGCTGGTCGGCGGCGAGGCGATGCGCATATGCACTTCCCTGGCGCCGGCATCGCGCACCATCTGCACGATCTTCTGGCTGGTGGTGCCGCGCACGATCGAATCGTCCACCAGCACCACGCGCTTGCCCTCGATCATGCGGCGGTTGGCGTTGTGCTTCAGCTTGACGCCCATGTGGCGGATCGAATCGCCGGGCTGGATGAAGGTGCGGCCGACATAGTGGTTGCGGATGATGCCGAGCTCGAACGGAATGCCCGCCGCCTGGCTGAAGCCGATTGCCGCCGGGGTGCCGGAATCCGGCACCGGCACGACGATGTCGGCCTCGACCGGGTTCTCCTGCGCCAGCTCGGCGCCGATGCGCTTGCGCACCTCGTAGACGTTGCGGCCTTCGACCGAGGAATCCGGCCGGGCGAAATAGACATATTCGAAGATGCAGAAGCGGGTCTTCTGTGGCTCGAAGGGGAACAGGCTTTCAATGCCCTTGGAGGTGACGACCACCATCTCGCCGGGCTTCAGGTCGCGCACGAAACGCGCGCCGATAATGTCGAGCGCACAGGTCTCGGAAGCGAGGATCCAGGCGCCGTCGAGGTCGCCCAGCACCAGCGGGCGGATGCCAAGCGGATCGCGGCAGCCAATCATCTTCTTGGCCGTCATCGCCACCAGTGAGAAGGCGCCTTCGACCTGCCGCACGGCGTCGATAAAGCGTGAGTTGAGGTCGCGTTCCTTGCTGGTCGCGACCAGATGCAGGAGCGTCTCGGTGTCGGAGGTGGACGAGAAGATCGCGCCCTGCTTCTGCAGCGCGCGCTGCACCGTCATGGCGTTGGTGAGATTGCCATTGTGGGCGACCGCAAAGCCGCCATCGGCGAGTTCGGCGAAGAAGGGCTGGATGTTGCGCATGCCGGCGCCGCCGGTCGTGGCGTAGCGCGTATGGCCGATGGCGCGGTTGCCTTGCAGGCTGTCGATCACGCGCTGCTTCGTGAAAGTGTCGCCGATCAGGCCGACATGGCGTTCGACATGGAACTGGCTGCCGTCATAGGAAACGATGCCGGCCGCTTCCTGGCCGCGGTGCTGCAGTGCATGCAGGCCGAGTGTGACGATGGCCGCGGCATCCTGCCGGCCGAAAATGCCGAACACACCGCATTCGTCGTGGAAATGGTCGTCGGCCTCGGCGGAAAGCACGTCGTCTGCGTCTGCCATCTTAAGCTCCGCTAAAATCGCCATATAATGCGGGTTCGCGTCGAAAGCAACGCGCGCCGTGCAGCCTTTCACACCATCGCCTTAACCGACGCCCGTTTCGGCGTCAGTTTGCCGGTGCCGTGGGTGCCGCCGGTGCCGGCTTGGCGGTGTTGTCCGCCGGGCCGGCGTCATTGTCGTCAGGGGCCGGCGTGTTGGCGTCGTCACCTGTTGCCGGCACATCCGCCGCAGGTGCATCCGGGGCAGCCGGAGTCTCGGCGCCCGCTTTCGGGCTGAGCTTCTTGAGGATTGCGTTTTCCGTGTCGGCCGGCAGCAGGCTTTCAAGCTTGGCGCCGATCTGTTCCAGCAGTGGCCGCGACTTGGCCTCTGTCACCCAGGCCGGAGCCTTGGCGCCGGCCAGCCAGTTGAAGAACAAAAGCGCCACCGCGACGACCAGGATGCCGCGCGCGGCGCCGTAGAGGAAGCCAAGCGTGCGGTCGAGCGCGCCGATGCGCGAATCGATGATCCAGTCGGCAAGCTTCATGGTGATGACCGAGACGACGATCAGCGCGATGATGAAGACGACGCCGGCCGAGGCCGCCATGGCGACCTTCTCGTTCTCGATATAGGGCTTCAGATAGGGCAGGACCGGCTTGTAGAAGAAGAAAGCCGCCGCCGCTGCCGCCGCCCACGATACGACAGACAACACCTCGCGCGAGAAGCCGCGAACCATGGCGAGCATCGCCGAGACCAGGGTGAAGCCGACCAGGATTCCGTCAAGCAGCGTAATCGGCATGTCTTTGGCCCCACTCCGATCTCTTTTTCACGGCTCGGCGAGCCGCGTCACTCTTCTTCGTCCACGCGGCTTCGGCGTGAGCCGGCTATGCGTGCCACGAGGTCGGCAAGCTCGGTAGGCTGGAAAGCGCCGGCCCCGATCCCCCCAGCAAGTTCCTCGCTGCCCAAGGGCAGAACCGCGCTACCAAAACCCAGCTTTTCGGCTTCCTTAAGGCGTTGCTGCGCATGCGCAACCGGCCTCACAGCACCCGAAAGGCTGATTTCGCCGAAATAGACGCAATCGGCGGGAAGGGCAAGACCGGTGAGCGAGGAAACCAGTGCGGCGGCGACTGCCAGATCGGCCGCCGGCTCGCTGATACGGTAGCCGCCGGCGACGTTGAGATAGACGTCGTGCTGGCCGAAACGAACGCCGCAATGCGCCTCCAGCACCGCCAGCACCATCGATAGTCGCGCGCCGTCCCAGCCGACCACCGCCCGGCGCGGTGTGCCGAGCGAGGATTGCGCCACAAGGGCCTGGATCTCGACCAGAACGGGCCGCGTGCCTTCCATGCCGGCGAAAACCGCGGCGCCCGGCGATTTCGCATGCCGCTCGCCGAGAAACAGCTCCGACGGGTTGGAGACTTCGCGCAGCCCCTTGTCCGACATTTCGAAGACGCCGATCTCGTCGGTCGGTCCGAAGCGGTTCTTCACCGTGCGCAGGATGCGGTAATGATGGCCGCCTTCGCCCTCGAAATAGAGCACGCCGTCGACCATGTGTTCGACCACGCGCGGGCCGGCGATCTGGCCTTCCTTGGTGACATGGCCGACCAGGACGATGGCCGCACCCGTCGATTTCGCATAGCGGATCATCGCCTGGGCGGAGGCGCGGACCTGGGTGACGGTGCCCGGCGCCGAATCGGCAAGGTCGGTCCACAGCGTCTGGATGGAATCGAGAATGACCAGGTCCGGCCGCTTGCCGTCGGCGATCGTGGCAAGGATGTCCTCGACATTGGTCTCGGCCGCCAGCTCCACCGGCGTGTCGGCGACGCCGAGCCGCTGCGCCCTCAGTCTGATCTGCGCGACGGCTTCTTCGCCTGAGACATAGACGATGCGGTGACCTCGCGACGCCAGCGCGGCCGCGGCCTGGGTGAGCAGCGTCGATTTGCCGATGCCGGGATCGCCGCCGACCAGAAGTGCCGAGCCGCGTACGAAACCGCCGCCGGTGGCGCGGTCGAGCTCGCCGATGCCCGAGATGATGCGCGGCGCGTCCTCGATATCGCCCGAAAGCGTGGTCAGCACCACCGCACGGCCCTTGCGGGCATTGCGCGTGTTGGCCGGACCCGAGCCGATGCCGCCGGACGTGCCTTCCTCGACCAGCGTGTTCCACTCGCCGCAGGCATCGCATTTGCCGGCCCAGCGCTGATGCACCGACCCGCAATTCTGGCAGATGAACTGGACGCGCGATTTAGCCATGAATATGCGCCGTCCACCAATTGCAGAAAATAGGCGCCCGTAGACAGCCGCCGCCCTGGATGTTTGCTGCGATCTCGGACAACTGCCTACTCGTCAAACCTCTCGGCGATATGGTGCTCCTCGGCCAGATCGGAAAAGCGGGTGAATTCGCCGTGGAAGGCGAGCGTCACCGAGCCCGTCGGGCCGTGGCGCTGCTTGGCGACGATCACCTCGGCCTTGCCGCGCATCTCGTTCATCTCGTTTTCCCACTTGACGTATTCCTCGGTGCCAAGCTTGGGCTCGCGGTTCTTGAGGTAATATTCCTCGCGATAGACGAACATCACGACGTCGGCGTCCTGCTCGATCGAACCGGATTCACGCAAGTCGGACAGCTGCGGGCGCTTGTCTTCGCGGCTTTCGACCTGACGCGACAGCTGCGACAGCGCGATGATCGGCACCGCCAGTTCCTTGGCCAGCGCCTTCAGGCCCGTGGTGATCTCGGTGATTTCCTGGACGCGGTTCTGGGAAGACTTGGCGGATGAACCCTGCATCAGCTGGATATAGTCGATGACGATCAGGTCGAGGCCGCGCTGGCGCTTCAGACGACGCGCGCGGGCGGACAGCTGCGCGATGGAAATACCGCCGGTCTGGTCGATGAACAGTGGGATCTTCTGCATGGTCTGCGAACACGCGACCAGCTTTTCGAAGTCCATTTCGCTGATTTCGCCGCGGCGGATTTTTGACGACGAGATTTCCGTCTGCTCGGAAATGATACGGGTCGCCAGCTGTTCGGACGACATTTCGAGCGAGAAGAAGCCGACGACGCCGCCATTGGCCGCCTTGAACGATCCGTCCGCCTGCTGCGCCGGCACATAGGCCTCGGCGATGTTGAAGGCGATGTTGGTGGCGAGCGACGTCTTGCCCATGCCCGGGCGGCCGGCAAGCACGATCAGATCGGATGCCTGCAGGCCGCCCATGCGGCGATCGAGATCACGCATGCCGGTGGCGAGGCCTGACAGATGGCCGTCGCGCATATAGGCGGCGTTGGCCATGTCGACCGCGGTCTTGACCGCGTCGGTGAAGCTTTCGAAGCCGCCATCATAGCGGCCGGTTTCGGCCAGTTCGAACAGCCGGCGCTCGGCGTCCTCGATCTGCTCGGACGGCGACATGTCGACCGGCGCGTCATAGGCGATGTTGACCATGTCCTCGCCGACGGTGATCAGCGCGCGGCGCGTCGCCAGATCATAGATGGCGCGGCCATAGTCGGTGGCGTTGACGACGGTGACGGCTTCGACGGCCAGCCGTACGATATATTGGGCCACCGTCATGTCGCCGACCTTTTCGTCGGCCGGCAGGAAGGTTTTCAAGGTGATCGGCGTCGCCACCTTGCCCATGCGGATAAGCTCGGCCGCGATCTCGAAGATCCGGCGGTGCAGGGGCTCGTAGAAATGGCCAGGCTTCAGGAAGTCGGAAACGCGGTAGAAGGCATCGTTGTTGACGAGGATCGCGCCGAGCAGCGCCTGCTCGGCCTCGATATTGTTCGGTGCCTCGCGATACAGCGGTTGCTCCGCCACGCCGAATTTCCGCGCTGCCTCTGCCATGATATCCCCAAATTCAATCCCACCTTGCCGTAGCAGACCACGTTCAGGGCGGGTGAAGATTCGTCGTCCTTTCCTGCTTGTTCACAGCACAAAAAAATCGGTGGAAAGAATCCCGATTGACTCGAATCAGGCAACCGACCGTAGCGAATCTGCACCGGGAACAAAACAGGAAAATACACGTCCGCCAGGGTCGGACGAGTCTAGTCGTGGAGGGTGCAATGGCTGGCGAGTTGATTGAGGCGCGTCTGCAGGAAGCGTCGTTCCGCCGGCTGGCGGGTCAGGTCCAGTGCCCGTTGGTAAGAGGTGCGTGCGGCTTCAGTCAGGCCTAGCTTGCGCTGCATATCGGCCCGCGCCGCATGCGCCAGATGGTAGCCATCGAGGCTGCCTTGTGCCATCACGACGTCGACCGCCGCCAGACCGGACCGCGGGCCGTCGCGCATGCCAAGGGCGGCGGCTCGGTTCAGCGCCACTACCGGCGAGGGGGCGACGCGCCCCAGCACATCATAAAGCGCGACGATCTGGGTCCAGTCGGTGTCTGCGGTACTAGCCGCTTCCGCGTGGACGGAAGCGATGGCCGCCTGGAGGATGTAAGGCCCGACCTGCCGCGAAGCGAGCGCCCGACCGATGAGGCCGGTGGCGTCGGCGATCAGTCCGCCGTCCCATTGCGACCGGTCCTGATCTTCAAGCAGGACGAGGTCGCCATTCACATCGACCCGCGTCGCGCGCCTTGCCTCATGCAGCAACATCAACGCCAGCAGCCCATGTGCTTCTGGATGGTCGAGCAGATCCACCACCAGCCGGCCGAGACGGATCGCCTCGGCGCACAGATCGGCGCGCGTCAGGTTTGGTCCCTGGGTTGCCGCGTAACCCTCGTTGAAGATCAGGTAGATCACCTGCAGCGCGCTCTCGAGGCGTGCCGGCAGTTCGCCGCGGTCAGGCACCTCGTAGGGGATGGCCTCGTCGCGTATCCTTGCCTTGGCCCGCACGATGCGCTGGGCGATGGTCGGCGCCGGCGTCAGATAGGCGCGGGCGATCTCTTCGGTGGTCAAGCCGCCCACCTCGCGCAGGGTCAAGGCAATGCGTGCGTCCGGCGCCAGCGCCGGATGGCAGCAGACGAAGATGAGCCGCAGTTCATCGTCCGCTATGTCTTCAGGCGCGATCGGTTCCAAAGTCTGTTCGCTCAAAGCCAGCAGTTCCGGCAAGGAGCCGGCCAGCCGCGCTTCTCGTCGCCAGCGATCGATGGTTCGGAAGCGGCCGGCCGAGACCAGCCAGGAATAGGGATTGGCCGGCAGGCCATCGCGCGGCCAACGCTCGGCGGCGGCGGCGAAGGCCTCATGCAAGGCCTCCTCCGCCGCGTCGAACCCGCCGAGCAGGCGGATCAAGGTCGCCAGCACGCGCCGCCCCTCGGTGCGATACACCGTCTCCAGGCTGGCATGCGTGCCGGCGGCGCTCACAGCACCGGCCGGGGCTGGCTGAAGTCGACGACCGGACGGACTTCGATGTGGCCGATCGTGGCCAATGGATGTCCGCTTGCCACCCGCACGGCTTCGTTGAGGTCGCGGGCCTCGATGACGATGATCCCGCCCAGCACCTCCTTGGTCTCCATGAACGGGCCGTCGACCGCCGACATCTTGCCGTCGCGGACCTGCAAGGTCATCGCTTCTTCAGGCAGCACCAGGGCTTCGCCGGTGACGAAATGGCCGCTGGCCTTCAGCACCTCGTCATATCCGGCGCACTCGGCAAGCGCGGCATTGGCCTGCGGACTTCCGCCGAACAGTGTCTGAGGGTGATAGTAGATGAGACAGGCATAGCGCATGATGGTTTCCTGGTCTTGATTTGCGGGGTCAGGCGTCGAGGATCGGCGCGAAGCCGCCATGGACCCTTCGGCCGTTGTCGTAGGGCATGATGTCGGCATACATGCGCGGATCGGCAATCACCTTCTTCCAGCCTTCGTCACGAACCTGTTTCGACGGCCATTCGACCCAGGAATAGACCACGGCTTCCTCGTCCTGCGCTTTCACCGCCGTCCTGTAGTCGGTGACCTCGCCGTCGGAAATGTCGTCGCCCCAGGCTTCGACGATGCGGGTGGCGCCGAATTCCCGGATGACGGCGGCATGCTTCGCGGCCACGGCAAGGTAGGCGGCTTTGTTGGCGACGGGAACCGGCACCAGCGAGCCATCAATATACCCGGGGTTGGCGGAAGGGCCCTCGTCAACGATCGATGCGAAGCCGCCTATCATCATGCGCTGGCCGTCGAAGGGCATGGTCGCGACGATCTTTGCCACACGCGGATCGCTCATCATCGTTTGGTAGGCGGCGTCCGCAGCTGTCTTGTCGGGATATTCGTGCCACGAAAAGATAACGACCTCGTCCGGCGTTGCCTTCACGGCGCGCTTGAAGTCGGTGGTCTTGCCGCCGGGCACGTCGTCGCCCCAGGCTTCAACCATCCGGGTCGTGCCGAATTCCTTCAGCACCGACGCCGCCTCGGTGACATGCCTGCGATAGGCTTCCTTGCTGGCGGCGGGCACGGCGGCGACAAATCCTGCGATATAGTTCATTGTCTTTCTCCTGTTGGCGTCCCGGAAGGTCCGAGAACGCCAATGGTCGAACGGCACAGCCTGGATTCGACACCGCTCCCAGATTTTTCTTTGCTGGCGCTGTCGCAGTGCCTTTGCCGCTCTATTCGGACGCCAGCCTGTCGCCCCAGTCCAGTCGCCGGGCCAGCTTGAAGTCCGCGCCGTCGCGCTTGGTGAACAGCTGCTCCGTGGCCGTGCCGTCTTCCCGGCAAAGCTTGAGCAGAACCTTGCCCGAGCCGGATTTCGGCGGCGCGATGACCCGAGCGGCATGGGAGGCGGCCGGCTGGCGCGACGCGGCGACAAAGATGAATTTCTCATCCTCCCACGGCACCTCGGCGTCCTTGGCCAGCCGGTGCAGGCGCGAGCGGGCGACGCGACGGGAAAAGTGGCACCAGTCGGGCGCGGTGAGCGGGCAGGTCACCTCGTGCGGACAGGGCGCCAGTACATGCGCGCCGGCCGCGATCAACTGCGCACGCACCGCCAGAATGCGCTGCCAGCCCGCCGGCGTGCCCGGCTCGACAATCAGCAGCGTGTCGGTCGTCAGCTGCCACAGCCGGTCGACCATTTTGGGCAGCGATGCCGGCACGATCTCGTCCAGCACATAGGCGCAAGTAACAAGGTCCGCCGACTGAAGGTCGGCGAGATCAATAGTGACGTCGCCAGTGCGCCAGACGGCTCGGGCCGTGATGGCATCGGCGGCGAGCGTCTCGCCGACCTTGCGCACCGCGGCACTTGCCTCCAGCAAAACCGCCTGTTCGAGATCGGGCCAGAGATCGTTGGTGGCCCATAGCACCGTACCAGGACCGGCGCCGACATCGAGCAGGGTTTTCGGTGCGAATTCAGGCCGGGCCGCGCTCAGCGCGTCGAGGCTGGCGCGGACCGCGGCATAGGTCGCCGGCAGCCGAGTCGCCAGATAGGCCCTGACCGCCATGTCCTGCGCCATGTGCAGGCGGCCGTCGCGCATTTCTGCACGGTAACGGTCCGACAGTGTTTTCGCGGCCTGCTTCAGCTCCGGCAGCGAGATTCTTTCCAGGATGCGATCGACGGCTTGTCGAAGAGGGGCTGGCAGCTCCACGCTATGCTCCTCGCGGTGCGAGCAGAATGACCGAAGCGCCGGCTATGCAGAGCGCGGCACCCGCAAGGTCCCAGCGGTCGGGACGCACGCCTTCCACCAGCCACAGCCAGGCCAGCGAAGCAGCGATGTACATGCCGCCATAAGCGGCATAGGCACGGCCCGCCGCATTGGTATCGACCAGCGCCAGAAGCCAGGCGAACAAAAGCAGCGAGACCAAGCCCGGCGCCAGCCACAAGGGCGATCTTTCCAGCCGCCACCAGGCCCATACCGAAAAACAGCCGGCGATTTCGGCGAGCGCCGCGGCGGTGTAGAGGAGATAGGTCATGAAAAAGGCCTCGCGACGATCACGAGGCCTTTTTCAGGGCAGGGGCCGGGAATGGCAAGCGCCAATGGCCAACGGCGTGTCTACTCCGCCACCTTGCGGCGGCGAGCGGGCTTGACTGGCTTCTCGACGGCAGCCGCTTCGCGGCGGCCCATGTCGCGCATTTCCAAGGCCTTCTCGCATTTGGCCATATAGTCGCGGGTCATCGGCAGCGTGTCGTTCTTCTTGGCGATCTGGAACTGGAAGATGACCAGGTCCTGCCAGCGGAAAGCCGCTTCCGAAGCGGCCAGATAGAATTCCCACATGCGGCAGAAGCGCTCGTCGTAGATGGCCTTGGCCTTGTCGCGGTTGGCGGCGAAGCGCTGGCCCCAGTGCTTCAGCGTGTCGGCATAGTGAAGCCGCAGGATCTCGACATCGGTAACCACCAGGCCGGACTTCTCGATCGCCGGCAGCACCTCCGACATGGCGGGAATATAGCCGCCCGGGAAAATGTACTTGCGGATGAACGCGCTGGTCGCCCACGGCACGCCGGAGCGGCCGATCGTATGCAGCAGCATGACACCATCGGGTTTCAGCAACGTCGCCGCCTTGTCGAAGAAGGTGCGGAAGTGATTGACGCCCACATGTTCGAACATGCCGACCGAAACGATGCGGTCGAAGCGCTCGTTGAGTTCGCGGTAATCCTTGAGCTCGAAATGGACGTGGTTTTCCAGGCCTTGCGCATGCGCCCGGTCGGTGGCCACGCCATGCTGTTCGGTCGACAGCGTCACGCCCTGCACGTCGACGTCGAACGCCTTGGCGAGATAGAGGCCGAGCCCGCCCCAGCCGGAGCCGATATCGAGCACGGTCTGGCCGGCCTTCAGCCTGAGCTTGGCGGCGATGTGGCGCTTCTTGGCGGCCTGGGCCTCGTCCAGCGTCATGTCAGGCTGCTCGAAATAGGCGCAGGAATATTGCATGTCCTCGTCGAGGAAGAGCCGGTAGAGGTCGCCCGACAGATCGTAATGGCGCTGCACGTTGCGGCGCGAGCGCGAGGTGGTGTTGATCTGCTGCAGGCGGCGGAAGGCGTGGCGCAGGCCCTCGATGGCTTTCGACCAGGTCGCGTCGATGCCGCCGCTGCCCATGTTCTGGAAGGCGATGCGCATCAGTCCGAGCACGCCGCCTTCGAGAATGTCGAGCTCGCCGTCCATGTAGGATTCAGGTACCGCCAGCATCGGATCGAGGGTGATGGCGCGTTCGGCATGCCGGGTCTTGATGTGCATGTGCACCGGCTCGCCGCTGCCGTCGCCGAAGATGACTGTCGAGCCTTTTGGCCCGGTTACCTTGAGATTGCCCGTGCGCACCAGGCGGTCGAGAACGCGCTTCAGCAGAATGTTCATAACCAAATGTCCCCTCACGGTCAGACTGGCTGCCTTAATTCTGCAACAATATATGGGGGTTCGAAAAGTTCCTTTTGGCACAAAAATGCCCGGGCGAGAGGCCCGGGCATTGGTCCAGAACGGCTGGATTACGACAAAGTGATCGGAGCGCCGCTCCTTCGCTTGTCGTATGCGATCAGGCGTTGTCTTCGCCGCCTTCGAACTCGGCGTTCGGATCGAAGAAGTTTTCCGGCCGCGCATTGTCGTTGATGTCGTCGCCATAGATGGCTTCGGCGGTGGTCAGCGTCTCGCCCTTGGCCTGGCGCTCGGCTTCGTCGGCCGTGCGGGCGATGTTGAGCGTGACGGTGACCTCGACTTCCGGATGCAGCGCGATCGCCACATTGGTGAGACCAATGGTCTTGATCGGCTGGTTGAGCAGGATCTGGTTGCGGTTGACCGAAAAGCCTTCCGCCGTCAGCAGTTCGGCGATGTCGCGGGTCGACACCGAGCCGTAAAGCTGGCCGGTTTCACCGGCCGAGCGCACGGCGATGAAGCTCTTGCCGTCCAGCTTCTCGGCAACCTGGCTGGCTTCCGACTTGCGCTCGAGATTGCGGGCTTCGAGCTGGGCGCGCTGGCCTTCGAATTTCTTCTTGTTGGCTTCGTTGGCGCGCAGCGCCTTGCCCTGCGGCAGCAGGAAATTACGGGCAAAGCCGTCCTTGACCTTGACGGTATCGCCCATCTGGCCGAGGCGGGAAACGCGTTCGAGAAGAATGACTTCCATGGTTTGTTCCTTTCTTTGGGCGCAAGCGCCAAATTCACTGGAACAGGTCAGGAAGCTTGAGCGCCTTGAGCGCCGGTGTCGCTGTCCTGCCTGTCGCGGCAGTTAGAGGTTTTGGCCTCAACTCGGGATTTGATGTCTGAACCGGTCATGCCCGTCATGGCCGGTGGAAGGAACGGGCGGCGAACCGCCCGTTCGGAAGAGTTAGCGGACCACGTAGGGCAGCAGGCCGAGGAAGCGGGCGCGCTTGATCGCCTTGGCGAGCTCACGCTGCTTCTTCTGGCTGACGGCGGTGATGCGCGACGGCACGATCTTGCCGCGCTCGGAAATGTAGCGCTGCAAGAGACGCACGTCCTTGTAGTCGATCTTGGGCGCGTTGGCGCCGGAGAACGGGCAGGTCTTGCGGCGACGATGGAACGGGCGCCGGGTCGGGATCTGGTTGATGTCGACCATTATTCTGCACCCCCTTCAAAGCCTTCGCGCGGACGGCGCGGACCACGATCGCCACCGGCGTCGCCGAACGAACGCGGCGGACGATCGCCACGGTCGCCGCGATCACGGTCGCCGAACGAACGCGGGCCACGATCCCCACGGTCGCGGTCGCCGAAGCTGCCGCGCTCGGAGCGCTCTTCGCGCTTCTGCATCATGGCCGAGGGACCTTCCTCATGCGCCTCGACCTTGATGGTCAGGAAACGCAGGACATCCTCGGACAGACCCATCTGGCGCTCCATTTCGTTGAGCGCTGCCGGCGGGCAGTTGAGGTCCATGAGCGTGTAGTATGCCTTCCGGTTCTTGTTGACCCGGTAGGTGAGGGACTTCAGTCCCCAGTTCTCGACCCGGCCCACGGACCCGCCATTCGCGGAGATGACGCCCTTGTACTGTTCGACAAGCGCATCGACCTGCTGCTGCGAGAGGTCCTGCCGGGCAAGAAACACATGTTCGTAAAGAGCCATTATGTCTTCGTGCCTTTCTTCGTTTCTCTCCCGGTTCCCGGCGGCAAAAGCCTCTGCAACTTCTCTGACCCGCTGGTCCCGGTTAAAGGGGCGGGGAAGAAAGGAGCATGACGAGACGGTCGAGAGCGGAGACACGGGAGGCGGAAGCACTTCTGGCTTCACGCGAAGGCTTTGATAAAACCTCCGGCCCTCCGTTCAGCCCCCAGCTGGGACCGGCAGATTGGCGGCGTCTATACAGCAATCCGCTGATAAGGCAAGGGCAGGCCGCGTTCCCGATGTCGCAGGTCGCCAAAAATCAGGCGGCAGCACCGTCACCACATGGCGGCTTCCGGCAACCGGCCCTTAACCACAAGTTCAGGTTGTGCAGGGTTGAGGCCTCGCCGTCAACGGTCGATTCATCAAGGAAGGCGCAAAAGCCCGGGCGATCCGCGCATATCAAGCGGTAAGCATTTCCGGGGGTAAGGATGCTTCTCAACAGATTCTGGCGCTCGAAGAGCGGCAATTTCGCGCTGCTGATGGCGCTCGGTCTGCCGGCCATCCTGTCGGCCGTGGCATTCGCGGTCGACGTCTCAACCATCATGCGGGCCAAGAGCAACCTGCAGAATGCGCTCGACGCCGCAAATCTTGCCTCTTCGCACCTCGGTGACCTCGACATCACCCGCACCGACGCCTTCGACCGCTATTTCCAGGCCAACATCGCCGGGCATGGCGAACTCGCCAATGCGCAGGCGACGCTGAGTGTCGACAGGGGCGTCAACTTCATCAAGACCAAGGCGGTTGCCTCGGCGGACATCAATTTGAACTTCGCCTTCCTGTTTGGCCAGAACAGACACATTGTCGTCGACGCCTCGGCGGTCGAATCGAACAATCAGCTCGAAGTCGTGCTGGTGCTCGACAATACGGGCTCGATGGCCGGTGCCCGCATGACGGCGTTGAGGACGGCAACGAAATCCTTGCTGGACACGCTCGAGGCGACGAAATCGCCGACGCGCCAGGTGCGCGCCTCGCTGGTACCCTTCGTCACGGCGGTCAACGTCAATGGCGAGGGGTTCGACCCGTCCTGGATCGACTTGCACGGCAAGTCCTCCACCAACGGCATCAATTTCCCCGTCGTCAAGGGCAAACGGCCCAACCACATGGCTCTGTTCAAGCAGCTCGGCCTGAAAGGCGGATGGAAAGACACCGGTTGGAAAGGCTGTGTCGAGGCGCGGCCCGGCACCTACAACATTTCAGACACGCCCCCCGATCCGTCGAAGCCCGACACGCTGTTCGTGCCCTATTTCGCCCCTGACGATCCGGAGCCGGCCGCCAAGCCTTCCGGCTCCTACGGCAATTCGGCCACCGGCTACAACAATTCCTATCTCGACGACACAATAGACGACGAGAAGCTCAAAGAGCCGGGCGTCAATGTGCTCGATATCGACCTGAGCGATCTAACTTCCGCCGTGGTCAACGCACTGACGCGCGGAGATTTGGAAAAGGTCGCCAAATATGTCGCGTCGACCAAAAAGATCGTCACCGAGACAAGCGGCGCCCTCACCGTTGGCCCCAACCGCGCCTGTCCCACTCCTGTCGTTCCGCTGACCGACGATTTCGACAAGTTGCGCAAGGCGGCGAGCCAGATGACGGAATGGAACGGCTCCGGCACCAACGTTTCGGAGGGCCTGTCGTGGGGCATGCGGGTGCTGTCGCCGGGCGCGCCCTATACCGACGGTGCGCCGTTCAAGACGGCAGGCGTCAGCAAGATCGTCATGCTGCTCACCGACGGCGAGAACGTGGTCTACGGGGCCAGCAATCAGCCGACCAAGTCCGACTATACATCCTATGGATATCTGGCCGATGGTCGCTTCGGGTCGGACAACCAGACGGCGGCGGCCCGCAATGTCGACGGCTGGACCAAGAGCGTGTGCACGCAGTTGAAGAACCAGGGCGTGCAGATCTACACCATGGTGCTGCAGTCCGACACCGCCGCCAATCGCACACTGTACAGTGCCTGCGCCTCGGACCCGAGCGGCTACTATGCGGTCAACGATCCGGCCAAGCTGCCGGATGTTTTCCAGCAGATCGCCAACAAGTTCTCGAGGCTGCAGCTGACCAACTAAGCTGCCTCTCACACGCACCTCCAAAGGATCGGACCCCCTCAGCTCGTGTGGGCGACGACCTTGTCGACCGTCTCGGGGAAGAAGTCGGGCGCCGCGTGGCGCTTGCCGAACATCATGTCGTACTGGATGAGCCGGAAATCGCGGATCGCCGGGTCGATCTCTTTCTGCCGCGACCAGTCGGGCGTGGCCTCGCCGGCCGGGGTCAGAAGCAGGTTGCGGTCGACCACGCGGTAGCGCTCCCGCATCTCGCCCAGGAAGCCCGTATAGTAGGGATGAGTGATGCCGGCGGCAGTCAGGATATGATAGGGCAGGAACGCCGGGCTCACCGTGCCGAGATCAGCGACCGGACCGGAACGGTTCGACCAGATGATCAGTGGCGTTTCGTGATGGTCGAGGGCGGCCTGCGGTGTCGGCTCCTTGCGCGGCGCGACATTGTCCTTCAGGAAGCCGGTCTCGACATAGACCGGCCCAAGCGGCGGCAAATGGTCGCCGAAGAAGGCGACGATCGTCGGCCGCTCCCGCTTCTTGGCCCATTCGATCAGCCGTTCAAGGCCGCGGTCCGCGTCGGCTGAACCTTCCGCATAGCTCAACAGCGAGTCGCGCGCCCACTGGCTGATCGGCGCCTGCACCGCGTGGGTCGGGTTGTAATAGCGGTTTGGCTCATAGGGGCCATGGTTCTGCAGGCTGACCGCGAAGAAGAACACCGGGTCGTCGCTGGCGTCGGCTTCGCGGATGATCTCGTCCGTCATCGCCGCATCCGATGCCAGCGGTCCGCGCTTTTCCATGGGCGGCAGCGTCTCTTCCGACCTGAAATCGTTGAAGCCGAAATCGGCGTAGACCGCGCCGCGGTTCCAGAACCAGTTGGTGCCGGGATGGATGGCGCGCGCCCTGTAGCCCTCGCTCTTCAGGAAGGTCGCCATGGAAGGCGTCGGCGTGCGCACATATTGCTGGTAGGGGATGCTGCCAGCCGGCAGGAAAGCGTTGGAAAAGCCGGTCAGCGCCTCGAATTCGATGTTGGCGGTCATGCCGCCGAATTCAGGCGAGAACATCGAACCGGAACGCAATGCCCGCACGGTGGGAATGGGATCCGGCGTGATGGTGACGCCGGGCAGCCTGTTCGGATCCCAGAAGGATTCGCTCATGACGATAATGATGTCGGGCTTTTCATCGGGCACCGATGCCGTCATCTGCGGCCGCTCGATCGCCGCGATCGCCTTGTCCGTATAGCCAGGCGGTGCCGAGACATGCGCCATTGGCACGTTGAGCGCGAAGGCGAGCGCAAAGCCGTTGGAGGCGTAGTTTTCCTTCTGGTCCCACATGATCGGGATGATCTGCAGCCGGTCCCTGGTCCAGGAGAAGGTGGCATAGTCCATGATCGAGACGAAGAAGGCGAGCAGCGGCACCGCCAGCGTCAGCCGCGCAAGGCGGCCCTTGTGGCTGAGCGCTGGAACCTTGCGGCGCCAGAGCCGCCAGCCATAGACGAGCAGCGACAGCCCGGCGACGATGCCGGCGACCATGGCGAGCGCGGTCATCGGTCGGTCGCGCACCAGAAGCGGCAGCAGGGCGACGATCTGGCGGGCGTAGAGAAAGTCAGTCGGGTAGAGCGGATCGCCGAGATAATGCGATTTCTGATGGCCGACAAAGGCCAGCGACAGCGTCAATGGCGCGACGATCATCAGGCTCTGATGACTGCGGCCGAGCACAGCGTCGAGGCCAATCAGGATCAGCGCGAAGACGACGATGGTGGTCCAGCCCGGCTTGAGCGGCTGAAGGAAGAAGGAGACCGTGCCGGCAAAGTCGCCGCGCACGATCAGTTCGATGGCGAACACCAGGATGGTCGAGATCGCAAGGCTGATCAGCCCGTAACGGACGACCGGCCATGCCCGGCCCGGCAGATAGCCGGTGGACGGATCATCTTCCAGAAATTGAGGCGCGGCTTTACCCGCGCGTTTCGAACTCTTTGCCACTTTAACTTCCCACCCAGCGACAACCCAAGTCACGCGATTGTCATATAATTGTCACGCAAAGCTAGCGCCTGTAGCGGAAATAAGAAGAGCCAGCGAACGATTCGTGAGCGGTTTTCATCAGGAGTGATCGCCAAAAAGCCTTTTGGAACAGGCACTCGGCGCACGGTTCGGAGCCGGGGTAGGGTTGACCCGGGCTTGACTTGGCGGCCTGCCTTGCGCCACAGGCAGGGAAAATTCGTGTTATCAGGCAAGTAAAACCAGTCTTCGGGAGCCCTCGCATGGCCGTCGCATTCACCTTTCCGGGACAAGGCAGCCAGGCTGTCGGCATGGGCAAGGATCTCGCCGACGCCTTTCCCGAGGCGCGCAGGGTCTTCCAGGAAGTCGACGACGCGCTCGGCGAAAACCTGTCGAAGCTGATCTGGGAAGGTCCCGAAGAGACCTTGACGCTGACGGCCAACGCGCAGCCGGCGCTGATGGCGGTTTCGCTGGCGGCGATCAGGGCGCTGGAATCGCGCGGTTTCTCGCTGAAGGACAAGGTCGCCTATGTCGCCGGCCATTCGCTGGGCGAATATTCGGCCCTTGCCGCAGCCGGTTTTGTGTCCGTCGCCGATGCCGCGCGGCTGCTGCGCATCCGCGGCAACGCCATGCAGGCGGCGGTGCCGGCCGGCGAGGGCGCCATGGCGGCCATCATCGGGCTGGAGCAGGCGGATGTCGAAGCCGCTTGCGCCGAGGCCGCGCAAGGGTCCGGCAAGGTCTGCCAGATCGCCAACGACAATGGCGGCGGCCAGCTGGTCATATCCGGCGCCAAGGCGGCGGTCGAGCTGGCTGCCAAATTGTGCACCGAAAAGGGCGCCAAGCGGGCGCTGATGCTGCAGGTCTCGGCGCCCTTCCATTCGGCGCTGATGGCACCGGCGGCCAATGTCATGCGCGAGGCGCTCGCCGGTGTGACGAAGCATGCGCCGGTGGTGCCGGTGGTGTCCAACGTCACGGTGACCCCGACCAGCGATCCCGACGAGATCGCCCGGCGCCTGGTCGAGCAGATCACCGGCCGCGTGCGCTGGCGCGAAACGGTGGAATGGTTCGGCGCCAACGGCGTTGCGACACTTTACGAGATCGGCGCCGGCAAGGTGCTGTCCGGCCTTGCACGGCGCATCAACCGCGACATTGCGACGGCAGCCGTCGGCGCACCGGCCGATGTCGAGGCCGCACTGGCCGCTCTTGCATAATCCACTGGCGATTTGACCCCACCCGTGTGAAGGGTGTTTTCTCAGATCAGGAGACGAAAATGTTCGAACTGACCGGCCGCAAGGCGCTCGTCACCGGCGCATCCGGAGGCATCGGCGAGGCGATCGCCCGCGTGCTGCATGCGCAAGGCGCCATTGTCGGCCTGCACGGCACCCGCATCGAGAAACTGGAAACCTTGGCGGGCGAACTCGGCGACCGGGTCAAGCTGTTCCCGGCCAATCTGTCGAACCGCGACGAGGTCAAGGCGCTTGGCCAGAAGGCGGAGGCCGAGCTCGAAGGCGTCGACATCCTGGTCAACAATGCCGGCATCACCAAGGACGGCCTGTTCGTGCGCATGTCGGACGCCGATTGGGACTCCGTCCTCGAGGTCAATCTGACCGCTGTTTTCCGGCTGACGCGCGAACTCACCCATCCGATGATGCGCCGCCGCCATGGCCGCATCATCAACATCACCTCGGTGGTTGGCGTGACCGGCAATCCCGGCCAGACCAATTACTGCGCCTCCAAGGCCGGCATGATCGGCTTCTCCAAATCGCTGGCGCAGGAGATCGCCACCCGCAACATCACCGTCAACTGCGTTGCTCCGGGCTTCATCGAATCGGCCATGACCGACAAGCTCAACGACAAGCAGAAGGAGGCGATCATGGCGGCGATTCCGACGCGCCGCATGGGCACGAGTGCCGAAGTGGCGTCCGCCGTTGTTTACCTCGCCTCCAACGAAGCCGCCTACGTCACCGGCCAGACCATCCACGTCAATGGCGGCATGGCCATGATTTGACGGATATGGCGGGCCTGTGAAAAGAGACCATTTCACCTTGGACCTCGGCCATTTTTCGTGTAATGCGGCCCGCAACCCGGCGGTTCGGGCAAAAACCGGTTCGTGGCCGTTGCGTTTCCGGCAGGACCATCTTTCAGCTTGATTAGCGGCATTCTGCCCGCTAACGAAGACAGACAAACAAAAGACGAGGATGCCCAAATGAGTGACACCGCAGAGCGCGTCAAGAAGATCGTCATCGAGCACCTTGGCGTCGATGCCGACAAAGTGACGGAGCAGGCGAGCTTCATCGATGATCTGGGCGCTGACAGCCTCGACACGGTCGAACTCGTCATGGCGTTCGAAGAAGAGTTCGGCGTGGAAATTCCCGACGACGCGGCCGAGACCATCCTGACCGTCGGCGACGCGGTGAAGTACATCGACAAGGCTTCGGCCTGACGCTTTCCGCAGTCATCACTGGGGAGGACCTGCGATGAGGCGTGTCGTCGTCACGGGCCTTGGGTTGTTGTCGCCATTCGGCATGGGCTTCGAGCACAGCTGGAAGGAACTTCTGACCGGCCGCAGCGCGGCCAGACGCATTACCGAGTTCGAGGTGGAGGATCTTGCCTGCAAGATCGCCCACGTCGTCCCGCGTGGTGACGGCAGCAATGCCACCTTCAATCCCGAGGCCGTGCTCGAGCCTAAGGAATTGCGCAAGATCGGCGACTTCATCCTGTACGGGATTGCGGCCGCCGACGAGGCGCTGAAGGATTCCGGCTGGGAGCCCAAGACCCACGAAGAACAATGCGCCACAGGCGTGCTCATCGGTTCCGGCATTGGCGGCATCGAGGGCATCGCCGAGAACGCGATGATCCTCAAGGAACGCGGCCCGCGCCGCATCAGCCCCTTCTTCATCCCCGGCCAGATCATCAATCTCGTCTCCGGCCAGGTTTCGATCCGGCACGGGCTGAAAGGCCCGAACCATGCCGTCGTGACGGCCTGCTCGACCGGCGCGCACGCCATTGGCGATGCGGCCCGGCTGATCATGTGGGGCGACGCCGACGTCATGGTCGCCGGTGGCGCCGAGGCGCCGGTGACAAGGCTGTCGATCGCCGGCTTCGCCGCCTGCCGAGCGCTGTCGACCGAGCGCAATGACACGCCGCAGACGGCGTCGCGTCCCTATGACCGTGACCGCGACGGCTTCGTCATGGGCGAGGGCGCCGGTGTCGTGGTGCTGGAAGAACTCGAGCACGCCAAGGCGCGTGGCGCCAAGATTTATGCCGAGGTGACCGGCTACGGCCTCACCGGCGACGCCTATCACATCACCGCGCCGGCTGAAGACGGCGATGGCGCTTTCCGTTGCATGACCGCGGCGTTGAACCGGGCCAGGCTCACGCCCGCCGATGTCGACTACATCAACGCGCATGGCACTTCGACCATGGCCGACACGATCGAGCTCGGCGCTGTCGAGCGGCTTGTCGGCAATGCCGCGTCGAAGATTTCGATGTCGTCGACCAAGTCGTCGATCGGCCATCTTCTGGGCGCGGCGGGTGCCGCCGAAGCGATCTTTTCGATCCTCGCGATCAGGGACAACGTCGCGCCGGCGACCATCAACCTCGACAATCCAGAGCGCGAGACCGCGATCGACCTGGTGCCGAACAAGCCTCGCTCCCGCCAGATCGACGTGGCGCTCTCCAATTCCTTCGGCTTCGGCGGCACAAACGCTTCGCTTGTGTTCCAACGCTACAATGGCTGATCGCCCGGCTGCCGGGCGATGCTTCGGCATGCCGTCAATTTTGCCATATTCGCCCCTACTCTGCCGCAGGGGATTCGTTGAGAGATCAAACGGTAGGGCGAGATGAACACAAATCCGGCGGGCAACGGAGAATTCGGGCAACGGCCGGCGAACAATACCGGACCGATCGTGCCGAAGACGGCCAGCGAGGCCTTGCGGCCGGAAGCCGGAACGCCGCCGCCGAAGCGCTCGCGCGCTTCGCGCAGCCAGGTCGTCGTGTTCATGAACTTCGTCATCTCGCTGGTGATGCTGATGGTTCTGGCCGCGGGCGCGGCGCTTTACTTCGGCAAGCAGGAGTTCACCGAACCCGGTCCCTCGGCCAATGGCGACACCTTCCTGGTCAAGCCGAACACAGGCGTCCAGGACATCGCCGACCAGCTTGAGCGCCGTGGACTGATCAGCGACGCCCGCGTCTTCCGCCTTGGCGTGCGTGCCTTCGGCAATGATTCCGCGCTCAAGGCCGGCGAATACGAGATCAAGCCCAGGGCCTCCATGCGCGATATCATGGAGCTTTTGAAAAGCGGCAAGTCGGTGATGTACTCGCTGACCATTCCGGAAGGGCTGACGGTCGAGCAGGCCTTGCAGCGCATCGCCGACGAACCCGCCTTGAGCGGCGACATGCCGGCGACAACGCCTCCCGAGGGCAGCCTCGCCACCGACACGCTGCGCTTCACGCGTGGCGCGACGCGCCAGCAGATGATCGACAAGCTGGTGGCCGACCAGAAGAAACTGGTCGACGAGGTCTGGCAGCGGCGCGCGCCGGACCTGCCTCTGGCCAATATCGAGGACTTCGTCACCCTGGCTTCGATCGTCGAGAAGGAAACCGGCAGGGGCGATGAACGTTCGCGCGTCGCCGCCGTCTTCATCAACCGGTTGGCCAAGGGCATGCGCCTGCAATCCGACCCGACCATCATCTATGGCCTGTTCGGCGGCAAGGGAAAGCCCGCGGACCGACCGATCTACCAGTCGGACATCCAGAAGCAGACGCCTTACAATACGTATGTGATCAGCGGCCTGCCGCCGACGCCCATCGCCAATCCGGGCCGCGCGGCACTTGAGGCCGTGGCCAATCCATCGAAGACCGACGACCTCTATTTCGTCGCCGACGGTACAGGCGGTCACGTCTTTGCCGCGACGCTCGACGAGCACAACGAGAACGTTGCCCGTTATCGTGCGTTGCAGAAGAAGCAGGCCGATGACGCGGCCAAGGCCGCCGCTGCCGCTGGTACAAACGGCAATGCCGACAAGCCTGCTACCGACAAACCAGCCGCCGACAAGCCTGCCGACGGCAACAACAGCACCGGTGGCGACAATGGTGACGCCGGCGGCGATGCGGGCGATGCCCAGTAAGACGAAGAAAGGCGTTGCCCGGAAGGCGACAGCCTGACATTTGAAGGAACGCCATGCGTCCGATTTCGACGCACCTGTGGCGTGGTTATTTTCAAGCAGCACTTGCCCTGTCCGGAAACTGGTTTCGGGGTGATGCGCCAGGGATGTGCAGGCGACATGAATTTGCAGAGCATGACCGGATTTGCGCGTGCCGTCGCCGAGCATGACGGCACCTCGATCGCCTGGGAGGTCAAGTCCGTCAACGGCAAGAGCGTCGAGGTGCGGCTGCGGCTGCCACAAGGTTTCGAGCGTCTGGAACCGGCGGTCAGGCAAACGCTGCAAAAGCGGTTCGCCCGCGGCAATTTCCAGGCGACGCTGACCATCGGCCGCGCCGCCGGCGCGCAGGCGCAACCCGTCGTCAACGAGGCGTTTCTGAAGGACCTTGCGGGTCTCGCCAAACGGCTGCAGGAACAGTTCGGCGTTGCTCCCGCGACGGCTGACGGGTTGCTGTCGCTGCGTGGCGTGCTCGATGTTCCCGAAACCGTGGAAACCGAAGAGGCGCGCGCCGCGCTCGACACCGCCATCATGGCGGCGCTCGACGTGGCGCTGAAAGGGCTGGAGCAGGCACGGCAAAGCGAAGGTGCGGCGCTGACTTTGCTGCTGTCCGGCCACATCGATGCCATCGAGGCATTGACGCTGCGCGCGGAGGCGGATCCGTCACGCGAGACGGCGGCGATCCGTGAGCGCATCGCCGAGCAGGTCAGGCTGCTGATGGACGCGTCCGCCAATCTGGATGCGAGCCGGCTGCATATGGAGGCGGCATTCCTCGCCACCAAGGCCGATATTCGCGAGGAGATTGACCGGCTGAAAACGCATGTCGCATCTGGCCGGGCTCTGCTTGAGGGCGGCGGCGCCGTCGGCCGCAAGCTGGATTTTCTGGCACAGGAATTTAACCGCGAATCGAATACGCTGTGTTCGAAGTCGAATGCCGCAACCGTCACCGCGATCGGGTTGGAGCTGAAGGCGGTGGTCGACCAGTTTCGTGAACAGGTCCAGAATCTGGAGTAGCCGATGGTTACCAAGGAGCCGATGGTTCCCAGGGATTTGGGATCCCGCATCCGCCGCCGGGGGCTGATGCTCGTCCTGTCGTCGCCATCCGGTGCCGGCAAGTCGACGATCGCGCGCAACCTCCTGGAAAGCGATTCCAGCCTCGAATTGTCGGTCTCGGTCACCACCAGGCCGCGCCGCGGCTCGGAGATCGAGGGCGTTCACTACCATTTCCGCACGATGCGCGAGTTCGAGCGGTTGCGCGATTCCGATGCGCTGCTCGAATGGGCGGAGGTGCACGGCAATTGCTATGCGACACCGCGCGAACCCGCGGAACTGGCGCTGGCGCAGGGCCGTGACATGCTGTTCGACATCGACTGGCAAGGCGCCCAGCAGCTCAAGGAGAAGATGCGCGCCGATATCGTCTCGATCTTCATCCTGCCGCCGTCGATGAAGGAATTGAAGGCCCGCCTGAAGCGCCGCGCCGAGGACCAGGAAGCGGTCATCGAAACGCGGCTGAAGAACGCCCGCAACGAAATCGAGCACTGGAAGGAATATGATTTCGTCATCGTCAATGACGATCTCGATCGCGCCTTCGCCGAGGTGCGCGGCATTGTCGTCGCCGAACGATTGCGGCGCGACCGCCGACCCGGGCTTTTTGACTTCGTATCGGGCCTGCTCGACGAGAAAACCGTCTGACCGGCTTCAGGGCGCCATGCCGTCGACCAGGATCAGATGGCGGCTGAGCGCTGCGTCGCGCACGTCCAGCGCCGCGGCATACTCGGCGGATGCGTACCAGCGCCGTGCCTGCTCCATGTCGGGAAATTCGACAACGATCAGCGGTGTGGGATGCCACTCGCCCTCCAGCGTATCCACCTGGCCGCCGCGTACGAGATAGCGCCCGCCATACTGGGCAATGGAAGCCGCGGCACGTGTGCGGTATGTCTGGAATGCATCTTGGTCGCGGATGGTGACGTCGGAAATGATATAGGCAGGCATTTGGCTTCTCCGGCATGCTCGCCAGAATATCTATGCCTGCATCCTCGCGATTCCAGAGCTGCCGGCGCTAGGCCGCATTGGTCAGCCGCACAAATTCCTCGACGCTGAGCGTTTCGGCGCGGCGGGTCGGATCGATGCCCGCGCGCTCGAGCAAACCCTCGCCGCCCAGGCTTTTCACACTCTGCCGCAGCATCTTGCGGCGTTGGCCGAAGGCGGCCTCGGTGACACGGCCGAGTTTCTTCACATCGGCGGGCAGGGGCGTCAGGCGCGGCTCCAGATGCACCACCGAAGAGGTCACCTTGGGCGGCGGCGTGAAGGCCTGGGGAGGCACGTCGAAGGCGATCCTGGCCTTCGTGCGCCAGCCGGCCAGCACGCCAAGCCGGCCATAGGCGTCGCTGCCGGGTTCGGCCACGATGCGCTGGGCAACTTCGCGCTGAAACATCAGCGTCATCGAGGCGTAGAAGGGCGGCCAGTCCACGACGGTCAGCCACCGCACCAGCAACTCGGTGCCGATGTTGTAGGGCAGATTGGCCACGATCCGCACCGGACCGCCGTCTGAAGCCGCCGCGGAAGCGAGGGCGGCGAAGTCGGTCTTCAGCGCGTCGCCGGAAACCACCTCCAGCCGGCCGGGATAGTGAGCGGAGACTTCGGCCAGCGCCGCCAGGCAGCGCTCGTCGCGTTCGATAGCGACAACGCGGCGGGCGCCGTTGGAAAGCAGCGCTCTCGTCAGGCCGCCGGGTCCCGGTCCAACCTCGATCACCGCGGTGTTTGTCAGATCGCCGGCAGCGCGTGCGATCTTGCCGGTCAAATTGAGGTCGAGCAGGAAATTCTGGCCGAGCGCCTTCTTCGCCTGCAGCCCATGGCGCTCGATGACATCGCGCAGTGGCGGCAGCCCGTCGATGCTCATTCGTTCGGACCCGAAACGGGAGCGCTCATGCGGCCGCGGCCTTCTTGTCTGTGTCGGCGAGCCGCCTGGCGAGCTTCAACGCGGCGATCAGGCTGTCGGGCCGCGCAATGCCCTTGCCGGCGATGTCGAAGGCGGTGCCATGGTCGGGCGAGGTGCGGATGAAGGGCAGGCCGAGCGTGACGTTGACCGCTTCGTCGAAGGCCAGCGTCTTGGCAGGGATCAGTGCCTGGTCGTGATACATGCAAAGTGCTGCGTCATAGCCTGCCCGCGCCCGCGCATGGAACAGCGTGTCGGCCGCCAGGGGGCCGAAAGCATCGATGCCCTCGGCGCGCAGGATGTCGACTGCCGGCTGCACGATGCGCGCGTCCTCCAGGCCCATGGAACCGCCTTCGCCGGCATGCGGATTGAGGCCGGCAATGGCCAGCCTCGGCCTGGCGATGCCGAAGCGGCCGGCAAGGTCGGCCGCGGTGATGCGCGCGGTCGCGACGATCAGTTCGGTGGTCAGGGCCTTCGGCACCTCGGCCAGGGCGATGTGGATGGTGACGGGAACCGTGCGCAGGTCAGGGCCTGCCAGCATCATGACCGGCATTGCCACGATACCATTGTGGCGGGTTGCCAGATGCGCCAGATATTCGGTGTGGCCGGGAAAGCGGAAACCGGCATCATAGAGCGGCTTCTTGGCGATCGGGCAGGTGACGACGGCAGCGGCGTCGCCGGCAAGGCAGGCGGCGACAGCGCGGTCGATCGCCTCGACGGTTCCGGCCGCATTGGCCGGATCCGGCCGGCCGGGGCTGTCGGTGAACCGGGCCGCCAGTGGAACGATCGGCAAGGAGCGGGTGAAAACCTGCGCCGCCTGCGCCGGTGTCGTTTCGACGAACGGCACCGACACGCCCAGTTGCCGTGCCCGTGAGGCGATCAGCGCCGGATCGGCCAGAAGATAAAAGGCGGGCAGGCCGGCGGACTCGCGCGCCAGGAAGGCGGCGATGGCGATTTCGGGGCCGATGCCCGAGGGATCGCCGACGCTCAGGGCCAGCGCGGTCATCGCGCTCCTCACGTCAGCGCTTGACGATGCGGGCTTTCGCCTTCAGCTCGTCGACATATTTCTTGCTGAGATCGTCGGCCGCCTTGTCAGTGGAGCCTTCGCTCTGGAACACCATCTGGGCGGTCTTGTCGTCGGACACTTCACGCGACGAGCAGATGCCGATGAATTCGACGCCGCGCTCGGTCTCGCGCGTGGTGGTCGCGCCTCCGACCTTGGTCGCCTTGATCTGCTCGGCCCAGTCAGGCGGCAGCTGCGGCGCCAGCACCCTGCCCAGATCGCGAACGGTGACGTCGATCAGGCCCTTGGCGAATTCGCGCGTCGTGTTGCAGCCGTTGAAGCGGGCGCGCATGGCATCGGCTTCGCGCTTGCGCTTGGCCAGCGTCGCGCTGCGTTCGGCGGCGGGCACCACGAAGATGACCTGCTGCAGCATGTACTCGGTGGCGCTCGGTTTGGCTCCGCCCTTGTCGAGCATGCGCCTGACCGCGTCCTGCTCGGTCACGCTGCCGCCTTCACCGGAACGGTAGCGCGCGCTCAAAGCCTGGTTCCAGGCCATCTGGGCGCGGATGAATTCCTTGAAATGGTCCCTGCCGACGCCGGATTTTTCCATCACGCCATCGAGCTGGCCAAGCTGCATCTTGTTGTTGGTGGCAAAGCGCTGATAGGCCGCCTCGACCTGGGCGTCGCTGATGCGGATGCCAAGGCGCCTGGCTTCGGCAAGCCGCAGCGTCTGGTCGATCATTTCCTGGGCGGCATCGCCCTTCTTGCGCTGCAGTTTCAAAAAGGCGGCGCGGTGCGCGATATCGCCCGACGTGATTGGTATGTCGTTGACGACGTATTTGATCTCGCTGGCGAAAGCCGGCGGCGTCATGACCGTCATCATCGACACGGATGTCGCCGCCACAAGCAGCGCGAACCCTGCTGAAAAGAGGTATTTCCTCATCATTAGCATCCCAATTCTATCCCGGTTCCGCCCAATTTCGTCCTCTTCCGGGTGCGCGAATCCGTGCCAGCCCTATGCGGCGAAACGATGACTCGCAGGCTATTGGATGGTGTCGACTGCGCTGGTCGACGAACCGAAGTCGCCGAGGGTGCGGAACGACAGGTTGAAGCCGATGCTCTGCGTCACTTCCCTGGTGTTCAGGTCACGCGACTGCGAGTACGTCATCAGATAGGTGAAGCAGGAATCGTTGTAGGCGAAGCCGACCCCATCCTTGACCAGCAGGCTTTGCTGCAGATCATAGGTTCCTGTCCCGAACACGCGCCAGTTTTCGGCGAGATGCGTGGATGCACCGAGCGTCACCTCATGCCGGTCGGTGGTGAAACCGTAGAGCGGCTGAGCCTGGATGAAAGCGTACTTGGCGCTGAGCGACACCGGCAGGCCTGAATAGGCGGCCTTGAACTCGGCGCGGCGAACTTCGAAAGTCTGTTCGTCGAAGCGGCCGCTGACGGAAGCCGCGAACCCATTCGGGCTGTTGATGCCGAACAGGCCGACATAGTCGGACTTGGTCGTCTGAAGGCCGGAATTGGCACCGACATTGACCAGGTCCGGCGCGGCAAAGGAGTTCTCGCCGCCAATCTGATAGGACTGGCCGAAAATGGCGTTGGTGCCCCAGCCGTTGATGTAGGAGCCGGAATAGCGGAAGCCGACATTGGCGCGCGAGCCGCCTTCGATGCGGTCATAACCGGAGAATTTGTCGCGCTCGAACAGGGTGGTCGCGTCGAACACCATGCTCTGGGCGTCTTCATTCGGGATGGCGAGACCGCCGACATATTGTTCGTTCGGACGCAGGAACAGCTGCGCCATCGGCTCGATGACATGGCTGGACCCGCTGGCCATCGAAAACAGCACCGGCCAACGCATCTCGAGACCGGCAGTTGCCATGTACCGGGCGAAAGACGAGCGCATATCGTCCTGCTGGCTCAAATTCGTCGCCATCTGGTTGACGGCGGCGAGCGAACCCGATGACGCATCGACGTAGTCGACGTCGCCCTGCAGTGCCAGCAACGGTGTCAGCACCAGCCCGTCGTCGGTCACGAAGGTCCGTTTCCACTCGGCCTCGGTGGTGAGGCGCCCGGACTCACCTGCGACGCCGCGCACGCGCTGTACGGGGCTGCTGGCGTCGTATGGGATGTTGAAAGCCTCATCGAGATCATCGCGACGAATGACCCGTGTATTGACATTGAGCGACAGCTGGCCGCCGGCAACCGGCACGTCGGGAATATAGGCGTAGTCGAGCGACGGCAGCACCCAAGGCTGCTGGCCGCTTCGCGCGGCCGCATTGTCGTTCGGTGTGTCTTCCTGGACTTCGAAATGCATGGCGCGCACGTCGAAATAGTTACGGCCATTGAGACCCGTCAGGTAGACCGACGACTGGTGGACGGAACCGTTGTATTTGTCGATGTTGTAGGTGTTGGAGAAATTCTTGTCGGTCTGCAGCAGCACGTCCCAGCCGAAATTCCAGCGTTCGTTGATGGCGAACTGGCCCTGCGTGCCCATCATGCCGCGGAACTTGTTCGGATCGCCCGCCGCGCCCGAATCGACGTTGTGGCCACCGGAGGCCGGGAAAGCCGTTGTATCAAGGAAGGCGTCCGGATTCCGCTGCTGGATTCCGGCGATCTTCAAACTGTATTGGCCATTGTTGAAGCGCTGGCGCCACTCGGCCTCTCCGAGGAAACCCTGCTTGGTATAGCCGCTTCCCGTCACCGTCAGGTCATATGTCGGCGAAAGGGCGAAATAGTAGGGAACCTTGACGCTGTATCCCAGATGGCTGTTGTAGTTGATGCTCGGGATCAGGAAGCCGCTTTTGCGCTTCACCGTCGGGTCGGCGATCTCGAAAGCCGGCAAGTAGGCGAGCGGAAAGCCGAAGAACTCGAAATTCGCATTCTCGAAGCGAACCGTCTTCTTCTCGCCATTCCAGATGATCTTCCTGGCCTTCACGCGCCAGGTCGGCGCCTTGTTGGGCTTGTCCTCGCACGGTTCGCAGGCGGTGTAGACGCCATTGTGGAAGGTGGTCAGCACGCCGCCCATGCGCTCGGCGCTTTCGGCGGCGAAATAGGCCTTGTCGATGGTTTCAACACGCAACGCGTTGACGAAACCATCGGCGAAATCGTCGGTGATGTCGATATGCTGCGAATTGATCTTGGTGCCGTCACTGTTGACGATTTCAACATTGCCGGTGGCAACCATCCGCTTGGTGTTGCGGTCGTATATGACCTTCTGGGCGACGAGGCGATTGCCGCCATAGTCGATCTGCACACCGCCGACGGCGGTCACCGTCTGGTTGTCGTTGTTGTAGACCAGCGTGTCGGCGGCCAGCAGCATCTGCGAGCCGGACGGAACATTGGTCGCCATCTTGCCGACTTCCTGCGCGAACGCAGGCAACGGCACGGCGCAGGCAAGCAGGCACGCCAAGGCGCTCGCCGCATAAAGGCGCGCCAAATGGGCCTGCCTGCTGCTGGGCAAAAACGCCTCCCTCACTAGCCGTCTTCCTTGTATAGCAGGAAAGTCACCCCGAAGAACATAGCTACCACGACTGGCACCCAGGCGGCTATGGCAGTCGGCACGAACCCCGCCACGCCGAATGCCTTCACCAGCACCGAAACGACATAAAGCAGAAACCCGGCAACGACGCCACCCAGAATCATCGTTGCCGATTGTCCCATCCTCGCAAATCGCATTGAAACTGTTGCCGCAATCAGCGTCATGGCGACGAGGAGGAACGGCAACGCCACCAGCGAATCAAACTGCATGGCAAACGCATTTGCCTTGAGGCCGAAGGAACGGGCAACCTCGATTTTTCCAGGCAGGTCGTAGAACGGAATGGTCTCCGGGCGCGCCAGCCGCTCCTGCACGAATTCCGGCTTCAGATTGGTCGGCACACGATCGCTAGCCGCGGGCTGGATGGTGCCGTTCCTGAAGGTCTTCACATCCTGCAATTCCCAATAGCCGTCCCGCAGGTAGGCGCGCGCGGCGTCCTTGCGCTCGACGATGTTGCCTTGCTGGTCGAGGACGAAAAAGACGGCATCGGCCATCTCCAGGCCTTGGTTGAGGATGGCCCGCGCGCCGATGATGGTGTCACCGGAGCTGGTTTTCTGGCGAATCCAGGGGGCGGCGTCGGCCGAAACCGTGTTTGATTTGCCGGAGCGCAACTGGGTCTCGATCTGCTCGGACAAGGAGAAGGCGTGCGCGGCGAGGGGGTTGATGAGCCCGACCGACACAAAGCCGAACAGCAACGCGCCGATGCAGCATGGCAAGAGGAATTGCCAGGCGGAAACGCCGGCGGACCGCGCGATGACCAGTTCGTAGCGGCGGTTGAGCGAAACCAGCGTCGCCATTGCCGAGAACAGGCCGACAAACGGCACGGTCTGCAGCATGATCATCGGCATCCGGAGGCCTGAAATGGCCACCGCCGTTCCGTAGGTGAAGCCGGGCAGGCCGGTGGTGCGGCCGGACAGCTCGGTGAAATCGATCAGGAACACCAGCGCCAGCAGGCCCAGGAAGAACCAGATCGTGATCGTCACGTAGCGGAAGAAGAAATAGCGGCCCAGCGTCCAGCCCATCAGCCGATCCCCTGACCTGAAGTGCCGCGCCTGGACCAGCGCAGTTTGAGAGCGTTCCAGCCGTCCCCGAAGCGGCTGGCCAGGTTTGTCATCCAGTCCGCCCAGGCCACCGGCAGCTCCATGGTCCGGTTGGAGACGATGAACCAGATCGCCACCGCGGAAGCCACGATGGGCACGCCATAGACCATGTAGGCAAATTGCGGCACTTCATCGGCCTTGCTTGCGGCAAAGAAACCCAGCCAGCGCACGAAGAGGGATATGGTGATAGCCGTGATCAAAGGATTGACGCGTGCCTCGCGATGCGAGCGCGCGTCGCCGGCGACCGCGAGCGCGATCAGCGCAAACACCATGGAATACAGCCATTCCGAAAATCGTTGGTCGACCTCGGCCCGGTATTCCTGGGGGTTTTGCTGATAAAGCTTGTCGTTGACGTTGGGATTGAGCAGGTACTGCGTGGTCTGGTCCTTCGGCAGCAGCGTCACCTCGGAAGCCGCCGCCATGAAGGCGGACATGTCGAAGGCGTAGGAGGTGAACCGGATGACACTGAGGTCGCCGGTCAGTGTTTTGCGGTGGATGACGCCATCATTCATCATCAGCACCTTTTCGCCGCCGCGTTCGACGACGCTGCCGGTCTTGGCGTAGTAGACGAGATTGACGCCTTCCTCGCGCGAATCGGCGACAAATATGCCGCCCAGCCTGTTGTCGGGAAGCCGCTCGCCAATCTGCAGGAACAGCCCATCCTCGATCTTGCGGAAGGTGCCTTCCTGGATGATCAGCGACAACAGGTCGGCGCGCGACTGCGCCACCAAAGCGCGGTTCTTCTGCCGCGCATAGGGGTCGATGCCATTGTCGACGGCAAAGGAAAAAACGCTCGCCGCAAGGGCGAGAAGCATGATGGGCCGCACGATCGTCCAACGCGAAGCGCCGGCGGCGTTGACGACGGCGAGTTCGGAATCCGAATTCATGACACTCAGTGTCTGCGCGACCGCCACCACCAGCGCGAAAGGCACGACGATCGGAATGATCGAGGGAAGAATGAGCGCGGCGACCTCGAAGAAGGTCATCGACGACTGGCCGCTGTCGGTAACCAGATCGATCTTGGCCAGCACCTGCGTGGTCCACACGATGGCCAGCGTCCAGACCAGCGCTGCCAGAAAGACCACGAAAGCGCGGCGCATGATGTAGCGTTCAACGACCTTCATGAAGGCTTTACTCGATTTTCTCGAACGGCATCATGCCACCACGCCAAGGGTAGCTGTCCGGCGACGCCCGCACAACTGGCTCCGATGGGCTCGATCAGGCAGGCGATCCGGTTCCCGTCCCACGTCGCGTGCCGCAATGGATCGGAGTGTCGGAGGGAATGGATAAGAAAGGGCGAACATCGATGGTTAACAACAGGTTGCGGCATGAAGCGGGGCCGTGCCGCGACGAATCGCCATCGATTCCAACTGTCATATGGGTAGCCATTTTGGCAAAGTCTTGCCAAATGCCGGAAAACGACCAAATGTCGCGGATCGCTTCAAACGCTTCGCGCGCCATCCCCGAAAGCAGGACATGATGAACCCGAGACCATCGATCGCCTTTGCAAAATTCGCCGCGCCCCAGACGGCGGCGAACAGGAAGGGCACGGTCTTCGTGCTATCGGCGGATGACGGCGGCCTGAGCGATGCGGCCAGAGCTTACGACCCCGGCAAGACGTTGGAGCGGGCCTTTCCGGTGGCCGAATTCACCGGCAAGTTCGCCGGCGTCGTCGAGATACTGGCGCCGGAAGGAACATCGCTCGACAGGTTGGTCGCGATCGGCGCGGGCAAGGCGGCGGGGCTCGATGAATATGCCTGGCTGAAACTCGGGGGCACCATTGCAGCGTCGCTGCGCAAGGCAACCGACGTCGCCGTGCTGCTCGACCTGGTTGGCGCTTCGGCTGACGGCAAGGATGCCGCCAACCTTGCCGCGGGCATTCTCCTGCGCAGCTATTCCTTCGACAAATACAAGACCAGCAAGGACAAGGATGATGCAAAGGCCGATCCCAAGAAGCCGGTCAAGATAACCATCCACACGGCCGACCCGGCAGGTGCCAAGAAGGCCTTCGCCGATGCCGAGGCGGTGATCGACGGCGTGCTTCTGGCGCGCGACCTGGTCAACGAACCGGCAAACATATTGGGACCGCTCGAGTTCGCGGCCCGCGCCAAGGAACTCGAGACGCTTGGCGTCAAGGTCGAGATCCTGACCGAGAAGGAGATGAAGAAGCTCGGCATGGGCTCGCTGCTCGGTGTCGCGCAAGGCTCGCCCCGCGGCGCGCGCATGGCCGTCATGCAGTGGAACGGCGGCAAGCCCAAGGACAGCCCGATCGCCTTCGTCGGCAAGGGCGTCACTTTCGATACCGGCGGCAATTCGATGAAGCCGGCTTCGGGCATGGAGGACATGAAGGGCGATATGGGTGGCGCTGCCGCCGTGACCGGCCTCATGCATGCGCTGGCCGCGCGCAAGGCAAAGGCCAATGTCGTCGGCATTATCGGCCTGGTCGAAAACGCCGTCGATGGCCATGCCCAGCGTCCCGGCGACATCGTCACCTCGATGTCGGGTCAGACCATCGAGGTGCTCAACACCGACGCCGAGGGGCGTCTCGTGCTGGCCGACGCGCTGTGGTACTGCAACGACCGCTTCCAGCCGAAATTCATGGTCAATCTGGCGACGCTGACCGGCGCCATCATGGTCGCGCTCGGCCTGCATTATGCCGGCCTGTTCTCCAACAATGACGAATTGGCCGAGAGGCTTGCTGCGGCGGGGCAGGCGACGCAGGAGCGGCTGTGGCGCATGCCGCTCGGCGCCGAATACGACAAGCTGATCGATTCCAAGAACGCCGACATGAAGAACATTGGCGGCCGCTATGGCGGCGCCATCATCGCGGCACAATTCCTGCAGCGTTTCGTCAAGGACACGCCCTGGGCGCATCTCGACATTGCCGGCACCGCCATGGGCTCGCCGTCGAGCGAGATCAACCAGTCCTGGGGCTCAGGCTTCGGCGTGCGGCTGCTCGACCGGCTGGTGCGCGATCACTACGAGAGCTGACCCTGATCCATGGCCGATGTGCTGTTCTACCATCTGACCGAATCGACCCTGGAGGAGGCGCTGCCGGGCCTGCTGGAACGCAGCGTCGATCGTGGCTGGCGCGCCGTGGTGCAGACCGGTACCGAGGAACGGCGCGACGCGCTCGACCAGCATCTGTGGACTTTCCGCGATGATTCTTTCCTGGCGCACGCAACCGACCGCGAGGCTTATCCCGGCGAACAGCCTATCCTGTTGACCACGGGCGCCGGCAATCCCAACGAGGCCAAGATAAGATTCCTGGTCGACGGCGCGGTACCATCAGACCTTGGCGGTTACGAGCGTGCCGTGTTCCTGTTCGACGGCCATGACGCCGCCCAGGTCGAGGCGGCGAGGGCGCATTGGAAGACGATGAAGGACGCGGGCCATGCCGTGACCTACTGGCAGCAGACATCGGACCGCCGCTGGGAGCGCAAGGCTTGATGCCAGGCACGAACAGAGGCCCAAGCGCGCCGCATGAGCCCGTATCGGTGCGGCGCGCTTCAGCCGGCGATAAGGCTACTCTTGTGCCTTGATCCGTTTCTGTTTCCAGCTGACATAGTCGCCGTGTTTCAGTTTCATGAACTCGTCCGCCAGGTTGCGGTGCGAACTCCTGAAGACGTACCAGCCGCCATCCGGCAGCTTGCGCTGGTAGACCACCCTGCGGCTCTGACGATGCTCGAAGCAGGTGAGGGCGTTGGAGTCACCTCCCGCGCCATGCCATTTTGCCCGGAAGCAAAGCTTGCCGCCTCCGGGGATGAACCAGATCCCGTCACCATAGCCAGGCTTGCCCTTGTCCGAAGTCCAGGCGCTGAATTGACGGCGCTGCACGGCAAAATAACCCGCACCATTTCGGCCCCAGAGCCATGAACGGTTATGGTACATCTGGTAGATGCCTTCGTCGGGCACCGCTTCGGCCTTTTCGGCCAGGTCGGCGACCTGCGCCGCTGTCTTGGCCACCGCCGGAATCTGGAAGGCCAGGACGGCTATGGAACAGGCAAGTGCCGTTCCAATGGAATTGCCCAGTACTCGTTTCACGACCCCACCCCTACAATTTACGCTACGCTCAGTTCTTACGCTTGCACCCAACCTGACACAGCATGCCTAGGGCAGGACGTGCTGGGTAACCCTCCAATCGGGCAGCCCATAGCCGCCCAACCATGGCCACACCTCCTTCTGGTTGAAGTAGACGACCGAGGTCAGCGCCGGAAACTCGGAATAGGACTTGCGGGAATCGCCTTCCCATTGCGAAACATATTCCTGCTTCCCGACATAGCCGAGCTCCGCCACCACGACCGGCTTGTTGAAACCCGCGACGCGGTCATATCCGGGCATCAGCGTTTCGGCGAACGTGCGGTCGCGACCGGCCTCGTCATTGTCCTTTTTCTGCAGGCCGAATACCGACAGGCCGATGACGTCGACATAGTCGTCGCCAGGGTAGTACTTCTCCAGACCCTCTTCACCTTTGGGCGACCACATGTATTTGGCGGCCGGAGCGGCCTTGCGGCAGAGGTCGACCTCGCGCTTGTAGGCGGCGATCCAATCCTTGGGTGCCCAGTTGGCCCAGGTGAAGCGACCGTTCTTGTCCTCCATTTCCTGCGCCCAGCGAATGGTGACGGGGCTCTTCATGGCCCCCACCAGGTCGCAGATCGCCTGCATGTTGGCGTCATATCTGCCGCTCAATATCCCGTCGCGCAGTTCGTTCGGGGTGATGCGCCAATCCTTCGACCAGGTCCAAGGCTCGATGGTGATCAAGAGCGACCGGTTTCGCTGAAGGGCATAGGCATCGGCCAGGGGAAGGGTCGTCAGATCGACGTCTTCCCAAGGCAGGAACAACTCTTCGATGCTGGCGGTCTTGTCGGCGCTGAAGTCGCCGTAAGGATCATAGGATCCGAACGCCGACGCGGCGCTGCTCGTCTGAACGGGATCCGTCGCGGCTGCCGAGCCGGCGCCCGCCGAAGTCGGCAACGCGGCGCTGCCGCCCAAAACCAGCGCGATTGCAAGCGCACTTGCTGCGATATTTTTCATGATAATCTCCCATGGCATCGATATCCTGCGGAAGTCGAAGCCTCGCCCACGCGTCGAAGAGTGATCGACGCGATCGTCCAAAACCCTATCGGCTTATCGGCGGAATCTGCGGGATTTGGAGCGACTATTGGCGGGTGTTGCTATGCACCGATCCCACCATGAAAATCATCTCTCAAGACGCTGGTACGAGGAGCTCAAGAGAGAAGGTTCGCCGCGATACTCACAAATTCGCGTCATATTCCGATATATCATCCCGAGCTAATTTAAGAGCCGATCGCGACCAGGAGTCAAGTACAATTAACGGTTGCTTAACCATGATACGCTCGGCATGGTTAACGGGCCTAGCTTGCCGGAAACGCATCGGGCGCCCTTGGTCCATCAGCTTTTCTTCCAACGCTGAAAATTTCATCGGACGTCTATTCCCAAGTCGACCATCGGCCTGCATGCCGAAAAGTTTGGGCTCCCGTTCAAGGGGTTAGGTTAACCAACGCTCAAGAAGAATGGTTAAGCAATATTTAATTTAGTTGACACTAACGGAGTGACGGCCGATTCTGCTGCGGGGATTTAAGGGTTTTGCAGCGGTCGTTGGCTGCAGCCCAAAGTGGCGGCGCGTAAGGGTATGAGTTTAGACGTAGGCATCATCGGCCGTACGAGCGGACAGGCAAGGCAGCCCAGGTCAACTCTGGCCCACGCGGCGCAGAAGGCGCCTTTTCTCGTGCCTGTGTTCTCTCCCGTCCAGCAATGGATTCTGCGGACAGGCTTGGCTTTCTGGTTCGTCACCCTGGGCTTTTTCTGGGTCTGGTGGCTGAAGCCGGAACATATCGAACACATCGGACCGTTCACCTTTGCCACACTGGTGCTGGCCTGGCTGACCTTGATGCCGATGTACTTCCTGCTCAACGTGTACGCGTCGAGGAAACCGTCCAAGCTTTCCAGCATCCCGAAGCGTTCGCGAGTTGCCATGGTGGTGACCAAGGCGCCGTCCGAACCCTTCGCCGTGGTCGCGCGCACGTTGGAAGCAATGCTCGCGCAGGATTATCCCCATGACACCTGGCTGGCCGACGAGGATCCTTCCGAGGAGACGGTCCGCTGGTGCGATGCCCGCGGCGTGCTGATATCGACGCGGCGCGGCAGGGAGGACTACCACCGTAAGACATGGCCGCGCCGCACGCGCTGCAAGGAAGGCAACCTGGCCTTCTTCTATGACCACTATGGTTATGAGCGTTACGATTTCGTCGCGCAGATGGATGCCGACCATGTGCCGACGCCGACCTATCTCAGGGAAATCCTTTATCCCTTCGCCGATCCCGCGGTCGGCTATGTCTCGGCGCCGAGCATCTGCGACAACAATGCCGCCAAAAGCTGGTCAGCGCGCGGCCGGCTGTTTCCGGAAGGGATGTTCCACGGCCCCTTGCAATCCGGCCATACCGGCGGCGGGGCGCCGCTCTGCATCGGCTCGCACTATGCGGTGCGGACCGAGGCGCTGAAGCAGGCGGGCGGTCTTGGCCCGGAACTGGCGGAGGACCATTCCACCTCGATGCTGATCAACGCGGCCGGATGGCGCGGCGTGCATGCGATGGATGCTATTGCCCATGGCGACGGCCCGCAAACCTTTGCCGATCTCGTCACCCAGGAATTCCAGTGGTCGCGCAGCCTGATGACGATCCTGCTCGAATATTCGCCCACGTACTTTCCCAAGCTGCCGCCGAGACTGCGGTTCCAGTTCCTGTTCTGCCAGCTCTGGTATCCGCTGTTCGCCGTCTTTGCGCTGATGATGTACGCAATGCCGATGTATGCGCTGTTCACCGGGCGCAACTTTGCCAATGTCATGTATGCCGACTTCCTCTTCTACTACCTGCCCAACGCCGGCGCCCTGGTTGGCCTGGTGATGATGCTGAAGGCATTCGGCCTCTCGCGACCGATGACGGCCAAGACCATAAGTTGGGAGGGCACGCTGTTCCTCTTCTTCGCGCGCTGGCCGTGGGTGCTGGCCGGCACGCTGTCGTCGCTGCGCGACTATCTGACCAAGTCGTTCGTGGATTTCCGCGTCACGCCGAAGGGCAGTGGCCCAAAGAGCCTGATTCCGTTTCGCGCCTTCGTTCCCTATGTGGTGCTGGCGGTCGGTGCGGCGCTGCCCGTCCTGCTCGTCGACCATCCCTTCGACGCCACCGGCTTCTACTGGTTCGCGGCCCTCAACGCCTTCCTCTACGGGCTTCTGGTGCTGGTTATCGTCGTAAGGCATGTCATCGAGAACAGGATCCCGCTGCGCGCCAATGCCGCGAAACTCGCCTTTCAGGCATCGCTCACGATCCTGGCGCTTGCCGTGCCGATCATGGGTTTTTACGATCGTGGCATGGAGGGCGTCTATGGGCTGCAGCAGGGAGCGGGAGGCTTGCGCATCGTGCGCATCGCCTATGTGGTTTCCGGCGCCGGCCAGGGCAACATCGGCACCCGCAATTTCTACTTCGATCCGGGTTGGGAAACGCGGCGCTGACGCCTGCGGTCATCCGCGCGCAAAGAACTCTCCTGTACTGCATTCACCTTGATGGACGGCTTCGATCGCCGGCCGGTGACCCGCTGTGCTTCAGGCACGGCCAAATAAGATCAAATTTTAATAATATCCGATCGAGCGCTGAAGGGCGGCGCTGACCATGCCGTTTGCGCGAATTTTAATAAGTATCCCCTAATATTCGGGCATGATGTGAGTGGCGGCTGGCTGTTCACACGGCGCGGAAGACACCAAAGAAAAATATCTCCGCGTCCAATCGACTTGCATTTCTCGGCAGGGGATAGGTGATGAACAAGTTCATGAGGGGTTCGGCTGCCAAGGGCAGGAAAAATGCCTGGTCCATAGCCGCCATTGCATTGATGTCGATGGTTTCCGGTTGCCAGAGCATGGACGCGACCACGACCGGCTCACTCGCCGGCAAGCCCGCGGTGCATGCATCCGCCAAGAAAATCCACTACGTCGGAAAGAAGCGGGTTGGCGTGTTCCACCGCAAGCGCGTCATCCAGATGACCAGCGTGACGCGCACGACTGAAACGGCCTACGCCGCCTTCGTGCGGCCGCGGCCGGCCAGGATCGTCACGCCGGCGCCGGTGAAGGTTTCTTACAGGCTGGGCAATGCTGGCCCGCTCCTGGGCCATTCGCCCTGGATCTGCGGTCCAAGCGGATTTGGCCAGCGCGCGACTTGCCGCGCGCGCTAGCAAGAGTTCAGTGGGGGACGGAATCCGGGCGTGAGAAATCGGGCGGCTAAGGCTTCGCCACCCGCCTCCCGCGCCCGGATTTCCATTTGCACAGATACCGATCGACACGCGTCTTCGCGCCGTCTTAGGTCGGCTCTCGTGGCCTGACGTCGAAGTCGTAGGCCGGCCTGGTTTACGGGGCTTGTTGGTCCCTCGGCCCGTGGCACCTCGTTACGGCGCAAAAGATTGACATCGGTCTTTGCCCGGCTGTTAATACTCGCAAAACCAACTGCTGACCGCGCGGCCTGGGAAATCCAGCGTTGTGTCGATGGAGAGAACGCTCCGTGGTGGGGCGTTCTGGGTCATGGTCGTGTCGGCGCTACGCTGGATCGGGGTGTGAAAACCGAAATGCGACCGCTGATTGCGCTGACAGTTTCGACCGGATTGCCCTGGCCTTGCACAGGTCGTGAGCGGGAACGCCGCCAGTCCGGCAGACGCGTTTGGCTTGCGCTCCTGCTGGTCGTTTGTGGTCAGTTGGCGCTTTCCGGAACAGCTCGGGCGGCCAGCGAAGAGAACCCCAAACCTGCGGAAGCCGCCGTCACCGTGCCGACGGCCTATGAGCTGCAGCTTCTCTACTCGAACCGCACATGGCTATGGAAAGACGGGGCCGCCTATTTTGGACAGGCCGCCCGCCCTCTCCGGGCCTGGACGTCGGGGCAGGACTCAGCCTCCGTCGCCGAGGGCAGGTGGCTGGTGACCAAAGACGGCAAGATGTGCATGGAAGTCGCCTGGCGAACCAAGAGCTACAAGGGCAAGCCGCAACGCACCTGCTACAGCCACCGTGTCAGGGGCGGGGCCATCGAGCAGCGAAAGGATCCGGACGGGGCGTGGTACAGCTTCAAGCGAACCCCCGAGGACCTTTCCGACGAATACCGGAAATTCGAGGTGGGCGACACCAAGGCCGCGCAGTTCGAAGAGACCCGCAAGCTGATCGATTCCAATAACTAGGTCGCGTTTCAGCCATACTGAGCCCGGTGGTGCCTTGCGGCGTGCCGCAATGAGAATTGTCGCGGCCGGCGGTTTTCGCGATCCTGCTTCGCCCCATTGTGGCGGGTTGGACCGCCAAATCGGTCTCTGGTTCGACGGCAGGCTGCCTGCTGGGAACCTGTCCAGGAAGTTGCGAATCACTTATCGTGAAGGCTGAGGGATGGGGTCCGACCGGAGTCGCCGGGGCACCGATCCCCAATGAATTGCATTCCATTCCCCAAAAAGGCGAGAGGTTGCGCCTGACTGCACGGTTTGTTTAATAAGCATTGTCTAATATTCGGCGTGATTGTAAGTGGCGGGTGGCTACTCATGCGGCGTGAAGGCAACGAGAGCATGGAACGCCGCACCTCGCCCTTGGCCTGATTAGGAGGGGACACGTGATGAGCAATTCCACGACGGGCGCATTTCGCCCAGGCAAGTACAACCTATGCATTGTTGCGGCCGTGGCGATCATTTCGGGTTGTCAGGGCCTGGATCCGACCAAAACCGATGCGGTCGCTCTCAAGCCCGTCGTCCACCCGGCCCGCGTCAAACCCGCGGTTCCGCCGGTCTACGCCATGTCCACGGTTCATTCGCCTAGAGCCGAGCCTCAGATTCTGATGACGAGCACGATAGGGTCGACCGAAATCGACTACGCTTTCGTATCACCGCAGCGGGTCAAAATCGGCGCGCCGGGACCCGTGAGGATCTCCTACAATCCGGCCATTGGCGGATCGTTTCCGGGTAGTTCGCCCTATGTTTGCAGTCCCAGCGGATTTGGCCAGCGCGCCAGTTGCCACCCGCGCTATCTCTGATCTAGCGAGCAGCGAGCGATGCCCCCGCCTTGCCTGGCGGCAGGTCCGCCGGCTTTGCCCGCAATCCGAAGAACGGGGCCGCCGTCCTGACGATCGTGTCGATGTCGGAAAGCTGCGGCACGAAGCCAAGATCGGCGCGCGCCTTGCCCGGATCGGCATAGAGCTCTGCCGGATCTCCCGGGCGCCTGGCTCTGAAGACGGCCGGAACCGGTCTTGAAGTTATCCGGCTGACCGCCTGTATGATCTCCCGGATGGATACGCCGCGTCCTGTGCCGAGGTTGACCGCCAGGCTTTGTCCGCCGCCCTCGAGATGCTGGAGCGCTTTCAGGTGGGCGCTGGCCAGGTCGCTGACATGGATATAATCACGCACGCAGGTGCCGTCCGGCGTGTCATAGTCCGTGCCGAAGACTTCGATTTCGTCGGTGATGCCGGACGCCGCCATCAGCACCCTGGGAACGAGATGCGTTTCCGGTGAATGCCACTCGCCGAGCTCGCCATCGGGATCGGCGCCGCAGGCGTTGAAATAGCGCAGGATCGCGAATCTCATCCCATAGGCGGACGCATAGTCGCCGATGATCTGCTCTCCCATCAGCTTGGTGCGCCCGTAAGGGCTGATCGGATTTTGCAAGGAGGTCTCGCGAACGGGCAACGCCTCCGGCACGCCGTAGGTGGCGCAACTGCTGGAGAAGATGATGTTGTCGACGGCGTGCGCGCGAGCCGCGTCGAGCACGGCGATGGTCCCGGTCACGTTGGTCGAATAATAGTCGGCCGGCTCGCCGACGGATTCCCCGACATAAGCCAGCGCCGCGAAGTGGATGACCGAAATCGGCCGGTACGTCCCGATCGCCGCCCGCAGCGCATCCCGGTTCCGGATATCGCCGACGACAAGAGGTCCCCAGGCGACGGATTTCCGGTTGCCGCGGCTCAGATTGTCGAAAGCCACGGGCAGATAACCGGCGGCGGCCAGCAGCTTGCAGGTGTGACTGCCGATGAAGCCGGCTCCACCTGTGACCAGGACCGCCGGTCGGCTCATGAAGCCGCGGCCCCGGTGATCATCCTGCGTCCGTAGAGCAAGGTGTCGAAATAGTCGACGGTGTGGGCGAGCCCCTGGGCCAGGTTGATCCTCGGCTCCCAACCAAGATTGTCCCTGGCGAAGGAAATATCCGGTTTGCGCTGCCTGGGATCGTCGACCGGCAATGGCCGATGCACGATCTTCGACCTCGAATTGGTGTAGCCGACAACCAGCGTTGCGAGTTCCATGATGGTGAACTCGCCGGGGTTGCCGAGATTGACCGGATGGGCAGGCGCGCGCGGCGCATTCATCAGCCGTATGAAGCCCTCGATAAGGTCGTCGGCGTAACAGAAGGAACGGGTTTGCAGGCCGCTGCCATAGACGGTCAGGTCTTCGCCGCGCAACGCCTGGACGATGAAGTTCGAGACCACGCGCCCGTCATCGGGCTGCATGCGGCGGCCGTAGGTGTTGAAGATGCGGGCAACGCGGATGTCGAGCCCATATGTCCTCGAATAGTCGAAGAACAGGGTTTCGGCCGAGCGCTTGCCTTCATCATAGCAGGACCGCGGTCCATGCGTGTTGACGTTGCCAAAATAGCTCTCGGGCTGCGGGTGCACTAACGGGTCGCCATAAACCTCCGAGGTCGAGGCCTGGAATATCTTGGCATTGTTCCGGCGCGCGAGTTCCAGAAGGTTCAGCGAACCGAGCACGCTCGTCTTGAATGTATGGATCGGATCCGCCTGGTAGTGTGGCGGAGAGGCAGGGCAGGCGAGATTGTAGATCTCGTCGGCCTCAAGGCCGACAGGCAGAGGATCGACGATGTCGTGCTCGATGCAGGTGAATCTGGGATCGCGCAGAAGGGTGTTGAGATTGTATCTCTTGCCGGTGTGGAAATTGTCCAGCGCGACGACGTCATACCCGTCCCGCAACAGGCGTTCACACAGATGCGACCCCAGGAAACCTGCGCCCCCGGCAACCAGGGCGCGACGTCGTTTTTGGTGAGGCTCCCTTTGACCGATCCCGGATCCCAGTTTCAGAACCTTGATGATCTTGCTCATGCTTTTCCCCTACGCAACGCGCACGCTATCGCCGCGCCGGGACAACGGCCCGGCAACGCCTTCAGAACGTGACAAACCCTCCGCATCAGCGGATTTGCTGCCCATTGATGTGCGTTAACTGACCTTTGGGTTCGCCGGGTCGGGCCGCACGGTTTACGTGCGGCCGCTCACCCGCTTCCACGCCCCAAAATCGCGATCACACGCTCGGTGCCGTCATCGTCGATTGCTCGCCCAAATTGCACATCCCAACGTACTAAAAATATACCTGTAGGGATCATAGTCAACTAAATTAGTAATTTCTTAACTACAACAATTCGCGAATGGTTAACCCTCGGATAGGCTCGGGCCTGCAAATCCAGACCGTGAGCGTCCGGGGAGATAGTCGTTGCAAGTCAATGGTTTGGATCGACCGCCGATGCAATGCTGGGGCTGAGAATGCCGAGGCCGCCACTCCATCGCGCGTCTCGGACCGTATCCAAGGAAATATACCTAAATAAAAAGCGGCCTTGGGCAATCCCCCGCGGATGTCAAATTTTCAGTTCGCAATGAGACTGCTGGCCAAAGCCGCTTGGGCTGCAAATATAAATGTCTGGGTGTGAATACTTTGCCAGTATTTCCTTGCGAAAAGAGGATTCATCGCAGCCACTTATGGAGAATAGAAAGGCGAGAGCCAAAAATTGAATGGAAAACCGCTGCGCCCGGGATGATTTGAACCGCGACCTTGCTTCATCGGACTGCTCAAAGGCTTTGTGCATAAAGGCCTCTTATTCGCATGGCGCGGATCAACGGTCATTTTGGTCAGAAAAAGCGCCTGTGTCCATTCCACGCCGCAACATCGATGATCTCGATAATGGCATTGAGCGCATAGGTAGAGAGCGCCGTCCATTGCGCGATCGCGTATGCACGCGACGGCACCTCGGCACAACCGGTTGTAAAATACCTGAGCCGGGGGATGGTCTGCATCCGCGGGCCATCCCCTGGCGGGGCACGACAAGACGGTCGCATTGCTCTTTTGTCGATTGGGCTCGGATCAACCTGGAGGCGGTCGACCGCTTCCAGGTCGAATGGCCTACTGCCCGCCCATCTCCTTCTTGAATGTGTCGAAATCGACCTGCATGCCGTTGAAGATGGTGCTCCAATGGCGGGTCAGCGCAGCCATTGCCACGGCTTCCTGTATCTCCTCGTCGGTGGCGCCTGCGCGCTTGGCGTCCTGCGTGTCCGACCAGATGCAGTAGTTGCACGGAATCTGCGCCGCCACTGCCAGCGAGATCAGCGACTTGACCTTTGGCGGCAGCGCCGTTTTGTCGTTGAGCTCAATGGCCTTGACCTCGGCCCAGGCGCCGGGCAGACCGGCCTTGGGAAACTGTTTCACAAAACTCGGTACGCCGCCCATGGTCGCCTGGATATCCTTGAGGGTCGCATCATAGTCGTCGGCATAGGCAGGTGCCGCGACCAGGGCCAGCGCACAGCCGGCGGCGGCGAGCAGGCAGCGGTGGTGTAGCGATGAAAGCACGGATGAAAGAATGCGATAACTGGACATGACATTCTCCTCTGGTCTTTGTTAGCCTTACGATGTAAGGTGATGCGGAAAATGAGCCTTACAGTGTAAGTTGTCAAGCGGCGCAATGGACTCATCAATCAAAAAAAAGCGAGTGCGCGGGCGCCTGTCGCGCGAAATGATCGAGGACGCTGCCTTCGAGGTGATCGAGAAGGAAGGGCTCGCCGGCTTTTCAATGCGCAAGCTGGCGGCGGCACTCGGTTGCGAGGCGATGAGCATCTATCACCACTTTCCTTCGGTGGCGCATTTGCACGAAGCGCTGGTCGACCGCCTGGTCGGTCCTCTTGAAATCCCTGACGCCGGCCTTCCGTGGCGGCAAAGAATGCGCGTCGCCATCGAGGATTTTCGCCGTATCGGCCACGACCATCCCGCCTATGCTGCTTTCTTCGTCACTTACCGGATGAACTCGCCGATCTGCCTTGCCTGGCTGAACGGCATTCTGAGCCTGTTCAGGGATGGCGGCTTCGACGCCGAACTCAGCGCCAGGCTTTTCCGTGCCGTCGGTTATTATCTGATGGGCGCGGTGCTGGACGAGAACGCCGGCTATGCCAAGGGCCCGTCGGCGGTGAACACGGTCAGCGACGAGCAACTGGCCCGGGATTTTCCCAATGTCATGGCCGCCGGGCGCTTCTTCGGCACCGCCGAATTCGACAAAACATTCGAACTCGGCCTCGACATGCTGCTGGACGAGATGGAACGCCTGCGCGACGGTGCCGGCGCAAGCCAGCTGTCCGGCAAGGTGTGACTACGGGGTGAGTTCTGAATGCGCTTTCTGTTTGTCCTGATCCTGCTCGCCGGCACCGGCGTCGGCCTCATCTATCCCTGGGCGATGACCAATTTTTCCGGCCGCGAGATCGGTACCTGGCGGGTCTATGAGCAAGGCCGCTTCAAGCCGCTGACCGTGTCGCTGTCAGGCCGCGACGCGCCGGTACGGGTCCTGGTCGATCTCACCGCGCGGGCCGAACGCATCGTTTCGCAGCAGCGCACGGTGTTGACGCTGACCGCCGCCACCAATAGCCGCACGGTGCTTGCCTCGACGCTGCAGTTCAACCATGTCGACAATCCGCGCCAGGTCAGCCCGCAGCTGCCCGACAAGATCTTTCGCGACGAGGCCGGCGTCATCGCCACTGTAAATTCCGGTCCTTATGTCTTCACCGTCGGCCCCGGCGATGCCGAGGACATCCCGATGCGCGCGGTCGATCTCATCCTGCGCTCCGGCGTCGGCGAAGCCGACCGGCGTGCGCGGCCGGTCGGTTTCTCGCTGATGGCGATCGGTTTGATCGGCTTCCTGCTGTCCCTGCGTTCTGGCGGCGGCCGGCCGGACAACCCGAACTCGCAACCACCGCCGCCGCGTTGGGGTAGGGGTTGACGCATGTCGCTCAAAAGTGTGCAGCGGTTTTGGGACAACGACATGCGTAACGGCAACGGATCATGAACTATCGCCACGCCTACCACGCCGGAAATTTCGCCGATGTCGTCAAGCATGTCGTGCTGACACGCCTGCTCGACTATCTCAAGCAGAAGGACAAGGCGTTTCGTGTCGTCGACACCCATGCCGGCATCGGCCGCTACGACCTGTCTTCGGTCGAGGCGCAGAAGACCGGCGAGTGGCAGGGCGGCATCGGCAGGCTGATAGATGCCTCGTTCGATGTGAAGGCGGCCGCGCTGCTGGCGCCTTATCTGGAGGCGGTGCGGTCGCTCAATCCCGGGGACGGCGTCAAGAAATATCCGGGTTCGCCGCTGCTCGCGCGCCACCTCCTGCGCAAGCAGGATCGGTTGTCGGCGATCGAACTGCATCCGAAAGACGCCGCCAAGCTGAAGGCGGAATTCGTCGGCGATTTCCAGGTGAGGGTGATGGAACTCGATGGCTGGCTGGCACTCGGCGCGCATGTGCCGCCGAAGGAAAAGCGCGGCCTTGTGCTCATCGATCCGCCCTTCGAGGAGGAGGGCGAGTTCGGCCGCCTCGTCGACGGGCTCACCAGGGCGCACAAGCGCTGGCCCGGCGGCATCTATGCGCTGTGGTATCCTATCAAGGACCGCAAGGCGGTGATCGCCTTCAGGAAGGCGCTGAAGCAATCGGGCATCCCGAAAATCCTCGACATAGAATTCGAGATCAGGCCGGCCTCTTCGGAACCCAGCCTCGATGGCAGCGGCATGGTGGTGGTCAACCCGCCCTTCACGCTGGAAGGCGAATTGCGAACCGTGTTGCCGGCCCTGCACAAATTGCTCGCCGTGGAAAAGCCGGCGCACTGGTCGCTGGAGTGGCTGGCCGGAGAGTAGGCGGGCACGGCTTCGACCGCGACGGTCGAGGAACTGCTATGTTCTCGACGAGGCGCCTGCGAAAGTCGATGGCGTGGCGCCGGACAGTCGCCTGCTCTCGCGTATCAGATGAGCCTGATCCGAATAACCGGCTTCGACCGCCAGCATCGCGGTTGAAGCATCGCTGGACGTTTGCCTCAGGCACCGGTAGCGATGAAAGCGCAGGATGCGGTCGAGCGTCTTGGGGCCGTAGCCGAAACTTTCCTCGAAACGGCGACGCAGCGTCCGCTCGCTCAAATGCAAGGTGCGCAGCAGGTACGGCACCAGCGGCTTGTCGGCTGGCGTCCTTGGTCAATCAGATCGAAGGCATGGCCCATGACCGTGTCGGATGCACGGTGCTCTAGCGTGTGTGCCCCGATTGCCTCCTCCAATTGTCTTACCATGCCGGCGAGATCGGGCGTGGCGTGGATACGGTCCGCCAGATGGCGCGCCCGCTCACCCCAGAGGTCGCCGAGGTCAAGGCGTTCTCCCACGATCCGGTTGGCCGGCACGCCCAGCCAGCCGGCGGCCGCCCCTGGCCGGAATCTCAATCCGACAATCGTCGATCCTGACGGCAGTGTCTCGATCTGCGGCTCCCGGTCCGGTCCCGCGACCCGGAACCGGCCGTCGATCCACTGCAGGTCGATCGTCGCATCCGGGGTTATCACGACAGGCGGAGCGTCCCGGTCCTGCATGCGGTGGACCCAGACGGACGCGAAAGCGGCAGCCAGCCGCCTGTCCGCGGGGCGTTCCTGGAAAAAGCCGGTGGTCTGCGCCAGTACAGCTTCCATCCCTTCAGCCTTCGTCAGTCTGCTCGGACCTGGGTCTTCTCGTCGGCTCGCCATTTGGGTCCGCTGCCTCGGCCGTTTTGGCCGAAATCTTCAATGCGGGCCGCTCCCGCCATGGCAAACCGCACCAAGCCTTTTCGATGCCATTGGCGACCACATCGGCGTCCGAGGTCACCGATACGGTGCAAGTTCCGAATATAGAAAGGAGAAATCAAAATGAAAGCTCGCATCAGTGTCATCACGCTTGGTGTCGACAATCTGGAAGCATCGCTCGAATTCTACCGAGACGGACTGGGGTTTCCGACCGAAGGCATTATCGGCAAAGAGTTCGAGAACGGCGCCGTCGCCTTCTTCGATCTGCAGAATGGCTTGAAGTTCGCGATCTTCGAACGCTCCAACATCGCTGTTGATGCCGGCATCGCCCAGACCGGCCGCAGCCCGACGGAGTTCACCATCGGCCACAATGTCACGAGCGAGGCCGAGGTCGATGCCGCGATGGCGCAGGCCATCAGCGCCGGCGCGCGCCTTGTCAGGCCGGCGCAGAACACGTTCTGGGGTGGCTATGCCGGCTATTTCCAGGATCCGGACGACCATCTGTGGGAAGTCGTCTTCAACCCTGCCTTCCTTCCCGAGGACTGAACCCTGGCAGGCATCTGGTAGGAGGTTGGCATGTTCGTTCAAACGGTTCAGGCGCTGGGCGCGCTTCTGATCGGCGGCGTGTTTGTATGGGCCGGCATCGAGCATTTCGTGAAGTTCAGGGCAATGACCGAGTATCTGACCGCCCGGCAATTTCCAGCTCCGGTCGTCCTGCTCGCGGCGGGTTCCGCGTTGGAGATTGTCGCCGGCTCCTTGCTTGCCATGGGCATTGCGATGCTATTCGCCGCCGCCGCGCTGGCGGTGTTTACGTTGGCGGCGAACATGCTCCTACTGCGGTTCTGGGCCTGTGAGGGCCTGGAACGGCAGACGCTGCGATCCGCCTTTCTGGTCAACTTCGCCGTTATTGGCGGATTGCTGCTTGCGGCAACCGCATAGTCTTGTTCTGGAAACCATTGTTTCGGCAACCGCTTGACCGCCGCCAAGCGAATCCGCACAGTGCGCGCAATCGACCTTGAGAGGCTGCCATGACTCGCTTCGCCAAATCCGCACTTGCCGCCCTGATTTCGCTCTGCACCCCGCTAGCCGCGCCTCTCGCTATCACCCAGACGGCGCAGGCGGCCGACCTTGCCGTCTATTCTGACGATGATGGCGGCGTCTGCGGCCAGCCCTGGGTGCTGAGCAAGATCACCAGCCGCTTCTCCTACCAGGTGCATCACGTGCCGCATCTGCCTGACGTGCAGATCACCGATTTCCGGCGTATCCACCAGCACCGCTATCTGCCGGCCAACGACACCTGGCCGATCGGCCGCCGCTATTGCGGCGCCACCGTCAGCCTCTCCGACGGGCGCGACCGAACCATCTGGTACCTGATCGAGGAAGGCCAGGGCTTCGCCTCGATCGGCGACAATGTCGAATTCTGCGTCTCGGGCTTCGACCGCTGGATGGTCTATAACGGCCGCTGCCGCGTCCTGCGCTAAGGGAATGTTGATATTCAGGTGAGGCCGGCCTGCAAACGGCAGCTTCCTGCGCTTCTGGTGCTCGCGTACTTTAAGTACGCTCCGCTCCGGTTCTCGGAAGCCACCGTTTTCGACTCGGCCTGACCTGCATCTCAACATTCCCTAAACGCAGTCTTCCAAATTCCCGATTGTTTTGACGCCTGCGGCTTGATCAGCCGCAGGCGTTTTGTTGTGTTGACAGAAAACGCGATCCATTGCACTCTGATGAGACAGACCTGTCTCATCACTTGTTGGATGCCATGACACCGTCGCCTCTCTCCGACAAACGCCAGCATGTCGTCGAAACCGCCTACGCGCTGTTCAAGCGCGCCGGATTCCATGCCACCGGCATCGACCGGATCATCGCCGAGGCCGACGTGGCCAAGATGACGATGTACCGTCATTTCCCCAGCAAGGACGAGTTGATCGTCGCGGTACTCGACTATCGCGCCCGGCGTTTTGACGGTCAGCTCGACCAGCTTGCCCGCAAGGACATCACGCCGGAGCAGAAGATCGCGGAGATATTCGACTGGCATCGCCGCTGGTTCCGCAGTCCCGATTTCCACGGCTGTCTGTTCGCGCATGCGCTGGCCGAGTTTGGCGACCCCGGGCATCCCGTGTTCGAGGCTGTCGCCAGGCAGAAGAACGGCCTTCGCCAGCGCATGCGATCGATCCTGTCGGAGGTGATGCCGCGCGGCCGGGCCGAGAACGTGGCGGCAACCCTGTTGATGCTGATCGAAGGGGCGACCCTGATGGCGCAGATGGGGCAGGGGAATACCGCTCTGCGCGAAGCCCGCAAGACCGCCCTGGGAATCGTCGCTGCCTCGCGCGGGCCGCAATGAGCCCGCTGGTCATCGGGCTCGCGCTTTTCGCGGCGATCCTGCACGCAAGCTGGAATGCTTTTCTGCGAACCGGCGCCGACAGGTTGTGGACCGTCACCGTCATGAGCTTCTCCAGCACGGCGCTGGCCGTTCCGTTGGCCATCGTCAACGGTTTTCCAGCCCCATCGGCCTGGCTCTATGTCGGGCTCTCGGCCTGCCTGCAGGTCGGCTACAGCGTGTTTCTGGTGGCCGCCTACCGATATGGCGAATTGGGACAGGTCTATCCGATTGTTCGCGGCAGCGTGCCTCTGCTCGTCACCCTTGGTGGCTTCCTGCTCGCCGGCCAGCAGCTCAGCGTTCTGGAGACTGTCGGCGTCGCCCTGGTCGGTAGCGGCATCATGGGGCTATCGCTCGGACGCGGAAGAGCTGCCACGACATCGATCCTCTATGCGCTGGCGACGGGAGCAATCATCGCCGCCTATGCGACGGTCGATGCGATCGGCGTTCGCGCGGCCGGCAATGTCGGCGCCTACACCGCCTGGGTGCTGCTCGCCTATGGCGCCTTGCTGCCGGCGACCTTCATCGCCTGTCGCGGCCGGCTCGCCGTCGACCCGCGGGCGCCCGAAACCTGGAAGGCACTGGGCGGCGGCCTGTTCGCGCTTCTCGCCTATGGCGTCGTGGTGGCGGCCTTCGCGCTCGGGCCTGCCGGTCCGATCACGGCGATCCGCGAGACCAGCGTCGTCTTCGCCGCTTTCATCGGCCGGCTGTTTCTTGGCGAGACGCTGACGCCCCGGCGGGTCGGCGCCTGCGCCGTCGTCGCGCTCGGCGCCATCTGCCTCGGTTATCAATCGTGACGACAATGCATGCGCCTGCCGGCACGCGCGCCTGCGGCTCGGGTCTGGCGGGACTTGCCTATTCGGCGTGGGGCTGGAGCGGCGCCTGCCTGTTCAGCGCGGCATCCGCCGCGGCGGCGCTGGTGGTGTCACGAAGGCCCTGAAGTCGGGGTATCGCCGGCGGGCAAATCGGCTAAGCTGAACACCCGAGAGCGACACATCACTTTCGGGAGCCTTCATGGACCTTGCCACCGTCCTTGCCTTCGCGGCCGCCTTCTTCGTCTTCGCCGCCAGCCCCGGTCCCGACAACATGACGATCGTCGCCCGCACGATCTCCAGCGGCGCCGCGTCGGGCATCGCCTATAGCGCCGGCACGGTGGTCGGCATCCTCATCTTCCTGATGCTCGCGGCCTTCGGCCTGTCGATCATCGCCGCCAAGATGGCAATCGTCATGACGGTGCTTCGCTACGGCGGAGCGGCCTATCTGATCTGGAAGGGCGTCAAGCTCTGGACGGCAGTGCCCGTCGTGCCGGATCTGCAGCCTGTCTCCGGGCGGCGCGGCCTGCTGACGATCTTCGCCACCGGTGTCGCGCTCAATCTCGGCAATCCGAAAATGCCGCTGTTCTATGTGGCACTGCTGCCCAACGTCGTCGGCGCCTCGCTGACATCATCTCATCTCGGCATCCTCGTCGCAGTGATCCTGGCTGTCGAGATTGTTGTTATCGGCGGGCATGTCCTCCTTGCCGGCCGCGCCCGCGGCCTGTTGCGCACGCCCCGGATTGTGCGCCGGGTCAACCGCGCGGCGGGCGGCGTCATGATCGGCGCCGGCGTTGCCGTGGTCGTCACGCGCTGACAGAGAGCGCTCAGTCGCAGCGCTATTTCCTGCGCTGCGCCGGTTCGGCCTGGTCGATGATCTTGCGGAGAAAAGCGATATGGCCGCGAAAGGCCCGCCGCCCAATCGTCGTTGCCTTGACCCGGGTCTGCGGCCGTCGCCCGACGAAAAGCTTCTCGACATCGACATAGCCTGCCCTGGCCAGCGTATCGAGATGTGCTCCGAGATTCCCATCAGTGGTTTCGATCATGGCCTTCAACTGGGTGAACTCCAGTGCCTCACGCCTTTCCAGCGTGTTCAGGACGGCCATGATCCTCAGCCGTGTGCTCTGATGGATGATCTCGTCGGCGCTCACCAATAGGCTCCACTGCGGCAAAACCCTGGACTGTCGCCAGGTGACCCGGCAATTGCGGGTCCTGTCGGTTGCCTTTGTGTGATCGAAATCAAATCACTAGCTCCTGCTTCTGCAGAATACTCTGCTCTGCAGAGTTATCTGTCAATCGGCGACGGATGATGGAAGCACGCTTGACAAGGTGATCTTCAGATCGGTCGTCGCGTCGTGCTCGTGATCCGTATGGATCATTCGATTGCAGAAGATGATCGCTTCGATGAGGTGGCAGGCCGTGATATTCGCGGCCGAAGATCATGCGTGAAGCGGCTTGCTAATCTTCGTGGCTTCATCGTCAGCTCGCATCGAGAGTGCCGGTGTGAAATTGCTGGCGATGTCAGAAGATCAGCAGCGGATTTTTGTGATGATGAGTGCGATCGTGTGTCGATCTCAACCAAAATTTAAGCTGAGAAAATCATACCATTGCTTCGCTGGCTAGCGAGCCGCGAGTCAGATATGCATTGCGCGCCGGGGTCATTCACGGCCATCGGCATAACGTGAAGGGGCATGACATGGCTAAGCAGTCATCTAAAGCGCCGGCATCCAAGGCACCGGCAAAGAAAGCACCCGCAAAAGCAGTCGCGGCGAAGGCCGCAACAGCAGTGAAGAAAGCAGCGCCTGCGAAGGCGGCGGCAAAGCCCGCGGCGAAGGCAGCACCTGCCAAGAAGCCGGCGGCCAAGGCAGCGGCGAAGCCGGCAGTGAAGAAGGCGGCGCCCGCCAAGGCAGCGGCAAAGCCGGCGGCGAAGGCAGCACCGGCGAAGAAGCCGGCAGCCAAGGCAGCGGCAAAACCCGCCGCCAAGAAGGCAGCGCCCGCCAAGGCAGCGGCAAAGCCCGCCGCAAAGGCAGCGGCAAAGCCGGCAGCAAAAGCGGCGGCAAAGCCGGCCGCGAAAGCAGCAGCGGCCGCGACCAAGCCGGCTGTGAAGAAGGCCGCCGCGCCGAAGGCCAAGGCAGCGCCTGCGAAGGCGAAGGCTCCGGCCAAGAAGTAGACCGGTCGTTGGGGCGTCGCGTATCCCTTCGGATTCGCAAGGACGCTCTGACGCTCGGGATCGAAACTGTCCGGCAGCGGGTTCAGCCCTGAGGGCTGAACATCGGGGTGGGACCGAGGGGCAAGCAAAGCGAGGCGCCGGTTGGCTGCCTCGCTCGCTCTTTGGGTTGCCTCCTTGTAGCAGTCGGCGAAGGTCTGGGTACGATGCCTGGGCTTCTTGAGATGCGAATGCAGGTCTGATCCCGTCAGACTGCCGTCTTCGCACGCTCGTGTTCCAGCGTGTCAGTTCGTAGGCTGTCCGTGATGTCTGGAAGCGGAAACCGCAACCGGTTTCTGGCTGTTGTTTTTTCGTGCCCTGGCGGTTGATCGCAAGCGCCTCTCCAGTCAACACTGAGCGCCTGCAAACAGGAAACCGATCATGCCGAAGCTGCTCTACGCCTCCACCTCTCCCTACAGCTCCAAGGTAAGGATGGCCGCGGCCTATGCCGGGATCGCGATCGACGAAGTGCCGGTCAAGACCGAGGACAAACCGGCCGAACTGATCGGCGCCAATCCGCTCGGCAAGATCCCGGTGCTGGTACTGGACGATGGCCGCTCGGTTCACGACAGCCGCGCCATCACCCAGCACCTCAACCGGATTTCGAAGAACGCCTTGTTTCCGCGCAATCCCGACAAGCGGCTCGAGGCGGAAGTGCTGGAGGCGCTGGCTGACGGCATCTGCGATTGCGCGCTGTCGATGGTCTATGAACGCCGCACCCGGCCTGACGAGATGGTTTATCAGCCCTGGCTCGACCGGCAGTGGGCGAAGATCACCGCCGCGCTCGATCTGCTCAATGCCAACCCGCCGAAACTGCCCAAGAAGATCACGGCCGGCCAGATGGCCTTGCGTGCCTGCCTCGGCTATCTCTCTTTGCGTTTCGCTGGCAAATGGGAAAAGGGCCGCGGCCGGCTGACCCGTTGGGCGGCGCGTTTCGACGAAAAATTTCCGGAGCTGAAGTCGGCGATTCCGGCCTGAGCGGCCGGCAATAAAAAAGCCGGGCGCGAGGCCCGGCTTTTTCGTGTCGTGGCTTGAACGACTTAGAACTTCATGCCGAGGCCGAAGGTGACGCGGTTGTCGGTGGCCTTGACCTTGCCGATACCGTCGAAGCTCTTCGAGCCGAAGTCCGTGTAGCGGTACTCGACACGGCCGAAGACGTTGTCGGTCAGCTTGATGTCGGTGCCGACGCCGGCGGTCCAGCCGAGCATCGTGGCGCGGTCGCTGACGCCGAGATCGCTGTCTTCCACCTTCAGGCTTTTGCCGGCGAGACCGCCGGTACCATAGAGCAGGATTTCCGGGGTCACAGCGTAGCCGAGACGGGCACGCAGCGAGCCTTCGAAGCCGCCCTTGGAGTGGATGCCGTTATCGTCACCCTTGACGCCGTTATAGCCGAGTTCGGCTTCACCGCCGTACACGAAGTTCTCCTGCTGCCACTGATAGCCGCCGAAGACGCTGCCGACGAAACCCTTGGTGTCGGTTTCAAAACCCAGATCCTTCTCCTTGGTACGGCCGCTGAAGCCGTAGCCAACGTTAAGACCGGCATACGGGCCGGCCCAGGATGCGACGGGCAGTTCGGCAACCGGTGCGGGTGCCGGGGGCTCTTCCTGGACGACGTCTGCGGCATAGGCAGTACCACCGAGGGCGAAGAGCCCGAGCGCAACGGCCAGCGGCCGTGCGAATTTGAGATTGGCTTGCATTGTTCTTTACTCCTTAAGCCACAGGACACAGGCTTGTTTCTCACGATCGCCATCAACCCGTCCGGGGGGTGAAACGGATCTGGCGTTCGTCGGTTCCAAATGTCGTGTCAAAATGCGGCTGAAGCGAACCTGAACTTGGGTCATTCCCCGGCGCGAATGAGGCGGAACCTTGACGTTGCATCTTCGCAACAGCGAAATGTCAGCAGCCATTTCATGCTGCGCTGCACACCGCTTGGTGCAAGGAGTCCAGCGTCCTATATTGCGTACCGGCGCTTCCGACTCCAAGACGAGTCGGCATGCCGGATCAGGCGTTTCGCCACAATGCCGCCCCAAGTGCGAATGCCGTTTAACGTATGCCGGGCCATATTTCGTCGGCGCCGTGTTTTTGGCCCGAAAATGAGGATTGACAGCAGATGAGCAAAGCCATTGCCGCGGCCCTTGTGACGGGCGGGGCGAAACGGATCGGCAAGGCAATTGTCGAAGACCTCGCCGGCCATGGTTTTGCCGTCGCCATCCACGCCAATCGCTCGGACGACGAGGCGGATGCCTTGGCCGCGGGGATCAATCGGTCTGGCGGCCGCGCCGCCGTGGTTGGCGCGGACCTGACCGACATGAACGCCGTCAGCGGCCTCGTCGGCCAGGCGGAGGCCGAGCTGGGACCGATCTCCCTGCTGGTCAACAACGCTTCGCTCTTCGTCGACGATTCCGTCGAGGATTTCGATTGGCAGGCCTGGGACCGTCACTTTGCCATCCATGTGAAAACGCCGGCGCTGCTGGCGCAGAATTTCGCCCGCGCCTTGCCTGAAGGGCGCGAGGGCCTGATCGTCAACATCATCGATCAGCGCGTCTGGCGGCCGACGCCGCGCTACTTCTCCTATGCTCTGTCGAAGTCGGCCTTGTGGACCCAGACTCAGATGCTGGCGCAGGCGCTCGGCCCACGCATTCGCGTCAATGCGATCGGTCCTGGCCCGACACTGAAGAATGTGCGCCAGGACGATTCCGATTTTGACGCGCAGGTCGCTGGCCTGATCCTGAAGCGCGGCCCGGAATTGCCGGAATTCGGCGCCACCATCCGCTATCTCTGGGATGCGCGCTCGGTAACTGGTCAGATGATCGCGCTCGATGGCGGCCAGCATCTTGCATGGCAGACGCCCGATGTGACAGGCATGACGGAATGAGTCCTTTAGACCAAAAGAGCAAGCCGCGCGGCGGCGCCGATGACCTGCCTCCCGAAATCGACCTCGAGGACGAGGCGCTCGAGGAGATCGTCGAACCGACAGGCCCGGATGTCGCCTTCACGGCCATCGACTGGACGCCGCACGCCGGCGATGCCGAAGGCATGGTCGGCGCCGAGGTGATCCAGACGCTGGTCAAGCGGCTGCCCAACGCGCCCGGCGTCTACCGCATGATGAACGCCGCCGGCGACGTGCTCTATGTCGGCAAGGCGCGCAGCCTGAAGAAGCGCGTCACCAACTACGCGCAAGGCAGGTTCCACACCAGCCGCATTGGCCGCATGGTCCGCGAGACGTCGACGATGGAGTTCGTCGTCACCCGCACCGAGATCGAGGCGCTGCTGCTCGAAGCCAATCTTATCAAGCGCTTGCGGCCGCGATTCAACGTGCTGATGCGCGACGACAAGTCGTTCCCCTATATCCTTTTGACCGGCGACCATGTCTCGCCCGGCATCTACAAGCATCGCGGCGCGCGGTCGCGAAAAGGCGACTATTTCGGCCCCTTTGCTTCAGCCGGCGCCGTCGGCCGCACCATCAATTCGCTGCAGCGCGCCTTCCTGCTGCGCAGCTGCACCAACTCGTTCTACGAGAACCGCACGCGGCCGTGCCTGCTCTACCAGATCAAGCGTTGCGCCGGCCCCTGCACCGGCGAAATCTCGCATGAGGGCTATGCCGAGCTGGTCGCCGAGGCCAAGGATTTCTTGTCCGGCCGCAGCCAGAAGGTGAAGACCGAGATTTCGGCCGCCATGCAGCAAGCGTCCGAAGACCTCGATTTCGAACGTGCCGCCATCTATCGCGATCGGCTGGCCGCCCTGTCGCATGTGCAGAGCCACCAGGGCATCAATCCCGCCACTGTCGACGAGGCCGATGTCTTCGCCATCCATCAGGAGGGCGGCCAGGTCTGCATCCAGGTGTTCTTCTTCCGCACCGGCCAGAACTGGGGCAACCGCGCCTATTTCCCCAAAGCCGATCCCGCGCTGGAAGGATCGGAAGTATTGGGCTCGTTCCTGGCGCAGTTCTACGACGACAAGCCGACGCCGCGGGCAATCCTTCTGTCGCACACGGTGGAGGACCAGGAATTGCTGGCCGAGGCGCTTTCGACCCGCGCCGGCCGCAAGGTTGCGATCTCCGTGCCGCAGCGCGGCGAAAAGAAGGACCTGACCGACAATGCCTTGCAGAACGCCCGCGAGGCGTTGGGCCGCAGGCTGGCCGAGACCTCGACGCAGGGGCGCCTGCTTGCCGGTTTCGCCGAGACCTTCGGCCTGGCCAAGCCGCCGGTGCGCATCGAGGTCTATGACAACTCGCACATCATGGGCACCAATGCGGTCGGCGCCATGGTCGTCGCGGGACCGGAAGGGTTTGTCAAAAACCAGTACCGGAAATTCAACATCCGCTCGACCGAGATCACGCCCGGCGACGATTTCGGCATGATGCGCGAGGTGATGGAACGGCGCTTTTCGCGGCTGCTCAAGGAGCATGGCGATGTCGTGCCCGACGATGCCGCCTCGGCGGAAGCAGGGGATGATATCGAAGACGACATCTCCGGCAGCTTCCCGGCCTGGCCCGACGTCATCCTGATCGATGGCGGCCAGGGCCAGATGACGGCGGTACGCAAGATTCTCGCCGATCTCGGCATCGAGGACCGCGTCGTGGCGATCGGCATCGCCAAGGGCCAGGACCGCGATGCTGGCCGCGAGCGCTTTTTCGTCAAGGGCAAGGATTCGTTTTCGCTGCCGGTGCGCGACCCGGTGCTCTATTTCGTCCAGCGGCTGCGCGACGAGGTCCATCGCTTCGCCATCGGGTCGCACCGGGCGCGGCGCAAGAAGGAGATGGTCAAGAGCCCGCTGGACGAGATTGCCGGCATCGGCCCCGGCCGCAAGCGGGCGCTGCTGCTGGCATTCGGCACCGCCAAGGCCGTCAGCCGTGCCGCGATCGAGGATTTGAGGAAAGTCGACGGTATTTCCGAACAGGTCGCCAAACTGGTCTACAATCATTTCCACGAAAGTTGAAAATTCGGCACTTTCAGCTGGCCAGTCGAATCTGGCCTGTTGACCCCCTACATTGCCTTCTGATTTGAGTACGCAGGCAGAAAGAGTCCACCAGATATGGCCCAGCGCGCGTTCAACCTGCCCAACATGCTGACCTACGCCCGCATCATCGCGGTGCCGCTGGTGGTGCTGTGCTTTTTTCTCGAAGGCCATCTGAAATCGAGCGACTTCGCCCGCTGGTCGGCGCTGGTCATTTTCCTGCTGGCGTCCGTCACCGATTATTTCGACGGCTATTTTGCGCGCGCCTGGCAGCAGACCTCCAACATCGGCAAGATGCTCGACCCGATCGCCGACAAGCTGCTGGTCGCCACCTGCCTTTTGCTGCTGGCGGCCGACACCGATCGCCATGCCGGCATTGCCGGCTGGTCGCTGTGGGCGGCCATCATCATCCTGTGCCGCGAGATTCTGGTCTCGGGCCTGCGCGAATATCTGGCGGCGCTCAAGGTCTCGGTGCCGGTGACGCAGCTCGCCAAATGGAAGACCACCATCCAGATGGTCGCCATCGCCTTCCTGCTGGCGGGGCCGGCCGGCGACAAGATCTTCCCGCTGACGACGCAGACCGGCCTGGTGCTGCTGTGGATCGCCGCACTCGTCACGCTCTACACCGGCTACGACTATTTCCGCGCCGGCCTCAAGCACATCATGGACGAGTGAGATGACGACCCGCCTCATCTATTTTGCCTGGGTGCGCGAACGTATCGGCATGCCTGAAGAGGATGTCGAATTGCCCGCCGGCATCGAGACGGTCGCCGACCTGTTGCGCTGGCTGCAGTCGCGCGGCGAAGGCTACGAGCACGCGTTGCAATATCCCGACGTGATCCGCGTTGCCATCAACCAGGAACATGTCGACCACCGCGAAAAGATAGCGGGCGCACGCGAGATCGCGCTGTTCCCGCCGATGACCGGGGGCTGACACCCATGTCGGCCGTCCTGGCGCCGACCGTGCGCATCCAGCGCGAGGATTTCGACGTCGCCGCCGAGATCGCGGGACTGACTCAAGGCCGCACCGACATTGGTGCGGTGGTTTCTTTCTCCGGCCTCTGCCGCGACGAGCAGGGCGCGCTCTCGGCGCTGGAGCTCGAACATTATCCCGGCATGGCGCAGGCCGAGATCGGCCGCATCGCCGCCGAGGCGGTCGAGCGCTGGCCGCTGCAAGGCCTCACTGTCATCCACCGCCACGGCAAGATTCGCCCCGGCGAGAACATCGTGCTGGTGGTGGCCGCTTCGGCCCATCGCCAGGCCGCGTTCGAGGCAGCGAACTTTCTCATGGACTACCTCAAATCGCGCGCGCCCTTCTGGAAGAAGGAGCATCGCGTTGATGGTTCCGAAGGTGGCTGGGTCGAGGCCAAGGAAACCGACGCGCAGGCGGCAAAGCGCTGGAAGTCACCGCCCGAATAAATCCCGTCGCAGCCATGTATTGACCGCAATCCTTTGGCCAATTGAGCGCACTTGGTCAGCCCAGGACATTGGCAGCCCAAGGTATTGGCAGCCATGGGCATTGGCGGCCCGGGGCAAGGGAGGTGGTCATGCTGGACAGGCTCGCGGAGTTCTTCGTCTTCGGCTTCGTGCCTCTGGTCGTCGGCATCCTGGCGGTGCCGGAACTGTCCGTGGCCGCTGAAAAGGCGGTAAGGGGCGAAGTGATCTATCGCGAACGCATCGCTTTGCCGCCCAGTGCCGTGCTTTCCGTCCAGCTTGCCGATGTCTCGCTGGCCGACGCACCGGCCAGGATCATAGGCGAGCAGACAGTCAAGCCGGCCGGCCAGGTGCCGATCAGCTTCGAGATCAAGTTCGATCCATCGGCGATCCGGCCGCAGATGACCTACGCCTTGCAGGCGCGGATCACCGTTGACGGCAAGTTGATGTTCATTTCCGACGTGCGCCATCAGGTCGATCCGCTGACTGACGCGCCGCAGACCATCATGCTGAAGATGGTTGCGTCACGTACCGAGCCGACGGCTTCCGTCTTCGGCCAGCTCTGGGTGGTCGACTATGTCGACGGCATTGGCGCCATCACCGCGCCGCAGGCGACGTTCAGGGTCAGCGAGGCCGGCAAGGCCGGCGGCAGCGGCCCCTGCAACAGCTATTTCGCCACCGCGAAAGTCGATGGCCAGGCGATCGCCATCAGCGACATCGGCTCGACCTACAAGGCCTGCGCGCCCGAGGTGATGGCAGAGGAAAAGGCCTTGTTCGATGCCTTGACCAAGGCGGCGTCCTACAAGGTCGATGCCGGCAAGCTCACCGTATCGGACAAGGACGGCCGCGAGATCCTGCGCTTCAGCGCCGCGAGCTGACTGCCAATAAAAAAGGCCGGCGAAACACCGGCCTTTTACTTGAGACTTGGCAGCGCCGGCTCAGCCGACGATCTCGGTGTCCGAGAACCAGTACTTGATCTCCTGTGCGGCGGTTTCCGGGGCGTCGGAGCCGTGCACCGAATTCTCGCCGATCGACAGCGCGTGCACCTTGCGGATGGTGCCTTCGGCGGCGTTGGCCGGGTTGGTGGCGCCCATCACTTCGCGGTTCCTGGCAATGGCGTTCTCACCTTCCAGCACCTGCACGATCGTCGGGGCCGACGACATGAACTCGACCAGCTCGCCGAAGAACGGGCGGTCCTTGTGGACGGCGTAAAAGCCTTCGGCCTCACGGCGGCTCATCCAGACGCGACGCGAAGCGATGACGCGCAGGCCGGCATCTTCGAGCATCTTGGTGATGGCGCCGGTGAGGTTGCGCCGGGTTGCGTCCGGCTTGATCATGGAAAAGGTGCGTTCGAGCGCCATGGGTCGTCCTTGTCTGAGAATGGAATTGAGAGTGGCGGGCTCTATACAGGCCGCCCTGCCCATTGCCAAGGGGTGAGGAGCGGTCGGCGACGGAAAGCCAAGCGCGCGAGCAAAAGGTCGGAACGCTGCGCGCTTCCGGTCAGGCCGGCGAGCCGGGAGATGACATCAGATGGCTGCACAGCAACATTTTGCTTGCTATAGTCATGTGTCGGCGCCGCGCTGAAGTCGGCCCGAATGGAGACAACATGACCATGGCAGACGATCGTCAGGAGCGCATTCGCAACCGCGCACATCAGATCTGGCAGGAAGAGGGGCAACCGGCCGGTCATCACGAACGCCATTGGCACCAGGCGGCAGCCGACATCGATCGGGAGGATGCGGGCAAGCCGTCAGCAGCCAAGAAGCCGGCCAAGAAGGCACCTGCCGCCAGCAAGGCAAAGGCCGCCCCCAAGGAAGAAAAGGTCGCCGCAAAAGCCAGCAAGCCGAAGGTCAGCAAGCCAAAGAAGGCGGCCAAGTAGGCCTGCTATCCCGCCGCTGATTTTCGCCACGGATTGACGGCGAGCTGCCATGCGGGCAGGCGCTTGCGGCCGTCAGGCCGCCGGGGCAACCTTTCGTCCCAGCCCGCCATGCAGGTCGAGGCAACGCGCGAACCATTGCGCCACCACGTCGCTGTCTTCAAGCAACTGGTAGGGCGTGGCGATGCGCGCCCATTGCAACGCGCCGAAGACGATATAATCGGCAAACAGCGGCGAGGCGCCGCCGATGAAAGGCTGGTAGCCCAGCATCGAGCGCAGCGGCTCGAGCGAAGCCCGAAACGACGCCAGGCCGGCGTCGCGCGCCGCGACGACGTCTTCCAACCGCTTGCCGAAGCGCTGCTCCCGGCTCTGCCGGAAATACACGGCGTTCTGTTCGTCCTGCATGGCATGGAGATCGACGAGCGCCGCGGTGGTGACGTAGGGATGAATGGTCAATTGCGACCAGCGCTCGACGAAGCGTGCTGTCGCTTTGCCGCCGTCGCCGGCAAACAGCGTCGGTCGATCCGGATAGACTTCCTCGAGATAGAGCGCGATGGCGAAGGAATCGATGACCACCTTGTCGCCGTCGCGGATCACCGGAACGGTTTTCGAAGCGCCGCCCTCGATGGTGGGGACCTCGAGAAAACGCGTCGGCGCGGTCGAGATGTCGAGCCCCTTGTGGGCCAGCGCCATCGTCGCCTTCCAGCAATGCGGACTGAACGGGCGGCTCTCGTCACGCCCAACGAGCTCATAAAGCAGAATGGTCATTGGCGCGGGTCTCTTTGCGGTCCAGAGCAATTCCAGGAAAAGCACGTAGCGCTTTCCCTTGGGAATTGCGTCAAAACAAACAGTTAGAGCAATTCATCGTTTCCGTGAAACGGTGAATTGCTCTAGGTATCGCTCGCGACACCCCGAAACGGGGCGGCGGGAGAAAAGATGAAACAGCACTTCATGATGTTTGCGGCGTATAATCAATGGGCCAACGGCCGCATCTATGATGCCGCCGCGGACCTCGATGAAGAGGAATTCAATCGCGACGTCGGCGCCTTCTTCGGTTCGCTGATGGGCACCCTCAATCATCTGCTTGCCGCCGATCGCATCTGGATGAAGCGCTTCACCGGCGAGGGCGACGCGCCGACGGCGCTGGATGCCATACTGCACCGGGACTTGCCCAAGCTGAGGACGGCGCGCGAAGCCGAGGACCGGCGGATCATCGACTGGCTCTCCGGCTTGAGCGACAAGGCGCTGTCGGGCCGCTTCACCTATATGACCCTTTCGGACATGCGCACGGTCTCGCAGCGCCTCGCGCCCGCGCTGGCGCATGTCTTCAACCACCAGACCCATCATCGCGGCCAGGCGCATATGATCCTGACGGTTCTGGGCCGTCCTTCCGTGCCGCTCGATCTGGCGTACTTCCAGCGCACCGAAGAGGGCAGGGCCTTTGCCTGATCCACGCGAACGGCCTGCGCCGACTACCGCCGCATCTTCCGCAGGAGCATGGCCTTCACGTCAGGCCATTCGGTATCGATGATGCTGAACCGCACGGAATTGCGCTTCCGGCCGTCCGGCATGATCCGCTCATTGCGAACGATCCCTTCCTGCTTTGCCCCTATCCGCAGAATGGCCGCTCTCGATGCGTCATTGAGTTCATCGGTGGTGAACTGCACCCGCACACACGCCATCACCTCGAAGGCATGGGCCAGCAGAAGGTACTTTGCCTCGGTGTTGACCCCTGATCGCTGAACCGAAGCGCTGAGCCAGGTGTGCCCAATCTCCAATTTTCTGTTCATGCGATCGATCTTCCAGAACCGCGTGCTTCCGCAGATCGCTCCCGTGCCGCGCAGGATGATCGTATAGGGCATGACAGTCCCGGCCCGTCCTCCAGCCAGGGCGCTGGCGACATAGTCATCGATCGTGGCTGGCCCGGGAACCACGGTGGCCGTCAGGTTCCACAGCTCACCGTCCGCGGCTGCACGCAGAAGGCCCTGCGAATGCCCCGGCTGAAGCGGCTTGAGTTCAACAATTTTGCCGACCAAGGTGGGTTGCATGGGTTGGACGTCCACCGTTGGTCCTCAATTTCTGACCGGCGGTCATCGGGGGGCGCCGATCCGGATTTCAGACAGCTTCGGTCGCCAGGTCGCGGAATTCACCGTCCAACTGGCGTTGCGTCAGAGCCGCCTCCGCCATGACCCATTGTTTGAACAGCAGCACCTTGCGTGCGGCAAGGCACTTGTTGGGGGAGACGAAATACCAACCGGCGCTATTCGGATGGTGGACGGCAAAGGGTGCGACCAGCCTCTCGGCGCGGATGTCGCTGGCCATATAGGCGCGGTTGGCCACGGCAAAGCCCATTCCGGCGTTGGCGGCCTCGTAGGACATCATGCACGAGTCGAAATAGATGCTTTTGGTCTCGCTGAGCACGAAGCTGGCGCCGGCGAAACCAAGCCAGGATTGCCAGTTCTGGGTGCAGGTGTCCGAATGCAGAAGCGTGAAGTGCCTGAGATCGTCCGGCTCCACCTTTGACACCGGCTTGTCGCCGAGCACCTCATGGAATAATTTGCGGCTGCACACCGGTGTCAGGTCTTCCCGAAACAGCAGGTCGGATGGCAGCCCGTTGAAATGCCCGTCTCCGTAGCGGATTTCGAGATCGAAATCGGAGGCTGTGAACTCGTGTGTCGCGTAGGAGGTCGAAACCCGCATCACGATATCGGGATGTTGCCGCTGGAACTCCGGCAGGCGCGGAAACAGCCAGCGCGCGGCGAAGGTCGGCAGCACGGATATCTTCAGCACATGTTCCTGCGATTGTCCGGTCGCTTCCATGCTGGCGGCGACGATCCGCTCCAGCGCCTCGCGAACGCGCGAGACATAGGTCTGGCCCTCCGGCGTCAGTGACACCGCATTGCCGCCGCGCTGAAAAATCTTGAAGCGCAGCTGATCTTCCAGGCTCTTGACGCGCTGGCTGACCGCCGACGCGGTGATGAACTGCTCCTCGCCGGCTCGCGTGAAATTGCCGTGGCGAGCAGCACTCTCCACGATTTTCAGCGAATTGAGGTTGACCTGACTGAGCAAACGCACGGGCTTCGACCTTAAGCTGGGCTTACACTAGCACCAGCATTCCTAATTTTACAGGGGGGGCTAATTTAATCGACTGTTAACCAAGTGTTTGCCCCCCACTTGGAGAAGTACAATGAACGCACATACCATACCCGAACTGCGCTATGCGATGAGCCGCGAGGCCATTATCGGCCACGAAACGGCCTGGAAAGTGTCGAGTTTCGGCGTCGCACAGTATCTGCATGGCTATGACCCGGCACTGCTCGCCGCAATCGAGGAAGCCGCCCTGAAGCTCAAGGACAGCCATGCGGTGCACAAGCACCTCGACCTGACCTTCATTACCGGCGCCGACCGTTTCATCCCCGAAATCAAGGAGTTGCTGCACGACAAGCTGCGCCTGGAGCGGCTGTCCGACATGATGGGCACGAAGCTGGAGCCCTATCCGCTGTCGATCGTCGGTTCGACGGTCACCTTCATGAATCCCAGGGACGGCGCCGTCGAATGGCATTGCGACGGCGTTCCGGTCACCGAACTCATTCCTTTGTCGATCAGCGACCCGCTGGTCGGCGGCCATCTCGAAATCTATTGCGACGATTCCGAGACCGGCCGCGCGATCCTCGAATCCGGCCGCGAGATCCCGCGCAACCGCATCATGCGCATCGATCACAAGATGAACTACGCGACACTCGGACAGTTCCTTGGCGTCCTGCATCGTACCGCCCCGATCCAGTATGGCGAGCGCGTCACCCTGGTGCTCAACCAGCGTTCGGTGGCCAAGCCCTATGTCGACGACAACAGAATGTTCTATCTCGCCGCCGACAACGATCACGACCGCGAGTGGGTCAACGAATTGGCCGAGGATGTCTGGACCAACCAGTTGCCGGCCTATCGCCGGTTCGAGGCGGAGCATCCGACGCCTGCTCCGGTCGCCGAAGCACAGGTTGCGGGCGGAGCCAGGGAATCGTGGTAATCAACCATGATCCTGAAAAGTGGGAGCCGGTCTTCGGACGAGATCATGGTGCAACACAGGGATAGAGCCTCAGGCCGATTGCTTCGGCATGGTTCAGGTTCAATATCCGCGCTGGTCTTTGCTGCCGGCGCGGTGGCTCTGTGGTCGACCAATGCCTTGGTCGGCAAATCCCTGCTGGCGAACCATCCAGTGTCACAGGTGCAGTTCCTGCAATTTGCGGGAGCTGCACTGGTCTTCGCCTTGATCCGGTTCATGAGCCGCGAGGAAGCACCGCCAACGGCGCCGGGGACGGCACTCGCTCCTCTCGCGGTCGGCTTCATCGGTCTGGTCGGCACCATGGTGCTGCAGTACATCGCCTTCGCCTCGATGCCGGTGATCGAAGCCAATCTCGTGGCCTACACCTGGCCCTTGATGGTCGCCGCCGCGGTGATCGCTTTCGACAATCCCCGGCGTCCAGTCCTGCTGGGCCTCGCCGCGGCCCTTGGCTTCTTCGGCGTCGCGCTGGTGATTTCGGGAGGGCGTCAGAGCAGCTGGTTCCAGGGCGATCTGATCGGCTATTTCGCCGCATTCGGGTCTGCGCTGTGCATGGCTTTCTATTCGGTGATGGTGGGACGGCTGGCCATTTCGCCCGATCGCCTGCTGCTGCCTTCGTCGCTGGTCGGCGTCGCTTTGACGCTTCTATGGTGCGCTGGCGAAGTTGCCCCCTGGCCCGCCGGCATGGATCTCGCCCTCGGGCTCTATCTCGGCGCCGGCCCGATGGGGCTGGGTTATTACTTCTGGTCGCGCGCCTTGAAACTCGAAGGCAGCGGCAAGGTCGCGGTCGTCGCCTACCTCACGCCGATTGCATCGACGTTGCTGCTGACCTTGTCCGGTGAACGGTTGACGACGACTGCCATTGCGGGCGCTGTCCTCGTCATCGGCAGTTGCATCGCGGTCGGTCTGGAGCGGTCGGAGGCGCAAGACTATGTTTGACGACAATGAACGTCTCGCCAGGCAGGAAGCGCATTGGCTGATCAAGGAATTTGGCGCCGAGGCACCGCTTTACGCGGCGATGAAGGCTGAAAAGGCGATTGAGCAGAAGGATTTTGGGCGCTGTGCCCGTTGGCGGCGTATTCTTGAGATATTGGCCGACGCCCGGACAACCAAGTCTGCCGCTTCCAAGTATTAGATTTTCTAATTTGCGCAGCGTCGATTTCCCATAAAAATAGTTGACGCCAAGTCTTGATTCGTTTTGGCGCTTGGCGACCCGCTGGGGGACGCGGTTAAAGAGATACATCGACGAAAGTCTTCGCTGGGGTGGATGACTTTGTCGCAAATAGGGTGAAAGAATTGTCAAATATCGAGGATAAGACTGTTATCGAGCTAACCGCCGATATCGTCTCGGCCTATGTCGGCAACAATCCGCTTCCAGCTTCCGGCCTGCCTGACCTGATTGCCAGCGTCAGCGCTTCGGTTCGCAAGCTGGCTGGTGCGGCCGTTGTGGAAAGCCCGAGTCTGGTTCCGGCCGTCAATCCGAAAAAGTCGGTGTTTCCCGACTATATCGTCTGCCTGGAGGACGGAAAGAAGTTCAAGTCGCTCAAGCGGCACCTTCGGACGGATTACGGCCTGAGCCCGGACGACTATCGGGCCAAATGGGGCCTGCCGCCGGATTATCCGATGGTCGCGCCGAACTACTCGGCGACCCGGTCGGCGCTGGCGAAGTCGACGGGGCTTGGCCGCAAACCCGCGGCAGCACCGGCCGCCGTGGCAAAGGGAACCAAGCGCAAGGCGACTGCCTGAGCGTTGCTCGGCCAACTGGCGAGCCACTGACCGGCTGCCTTGACGGCGCGATTGTGTTCGCCGTCTTCAAGCCTTGTGCGGCCAACCGGCCCACAAGGTCTTGCGAAGCGCCGATGTCCGGTGCAAAAGCGCGGCCATGCTTATCATCAATGATCTATCGCTCCGCATGGCCGGGCGCCTGCTTCTCGACCATGCCTCGCTGACCTTGCCGGCCGGGACCAAGGCCGGCCTTGTCGGTCGCAACGGCACCGGCAAAACGACGCTGTTCAAGGCCATCACAGGCGATTTTCCCTCTGAGACCGGTTCGATCAGCCTGCCGAAGAACACACGCATCGGCCAGGTTGCGCAGGAAGCGCCGGGAACCGAGGAGCCGCTGATCGAGATCGTGCTCAAGGCCGACCTCGAACGCACGGCGCTGCTCGAAGAGGAAAAGACCGCCACCGATCCGCACCGCATCGCAGACATCCACATGCGGCTGGCCGACATCGACGCGCATTCGGCCGAGTCGCGCGCGGCCACCATCCTCGCCGGCCTCGGCTTCGATGACGCGGCGCAGCGCCGGCCGGCCTCGTCCTTCTCCGGCGGCTGGCGCATGCGCGTGGCGTTGGCAGCCGTGCTGTTTTCCGAACCGGATCTGCTGCTGCTCGACGAGCCGACCAACTATCTCGATCTCGAAGGCACGCTGTGGCTGGAAAACTACGTGTCGAAATACCCGCACACCGTGCTTCTGATCTCGCATGACCGCGACCTGCTCAATCGCGCCGTCAACTCGATCGTTCATCTCGACCAGAAGAAGCTGACCTTCTGGCGCGGCGGCTACGACCAGTTCGAGCGCCAGTACACAGAGCAGAAGGAATTGCAGGAAAAGGGCCGCGTCAAACAGGAAGCTGCCCGCAAGCACATGGAATCCTTCGTCGAGCGTTTTCGCGCCAAGGCGTCCAAGGCAAGGCAGGCGCAGTCGCGCATCAAGGCACTGGAAAAGATGAAGCCGATCGCGGCGATCGTGAACGATTCGGTGCGGCCATTCTCCTTCCCTGAGCCGGTGAAGACGGTTGCCTCGCCGATCGTGGCGCTGAACAACGTCAATGTCGGCTATACCGAGGGCCAGCCGATCCTGAAGAAGATGACGCTGCGCATCGACGCCGACGACCGCATCGCGCTGCTCGGCGCCAACGGCAACGGCAAGTCGACCTTCGCCAAATTGCTGTCCGGCCGGCTGAAGCAGGAGACCGGCACGATGACGGTGGCGCCCGGGCTGAAGGTGGCGATCTTCGCCCAGCACCAGCTCGACGATCTCCGCCCGGAGGAAAACGCCTATGAGCATGTGCGCCGGCTGATGCCGGAGGCGCCGGAATCGAAGGTGCGCGGCCGCGTCGCCCAGTTCGGCCTGACGACCGAGAAGATGAACACGCCCGCCAAGGACCTGTCAGGTGGCGAGAAGGCGCGCCTTCTGATGGGCCTGTCGGCCTTCGAGGGGCCGAACCTGTTCATCCTCGACGAGCCGACCAACCATCTCGACATCGACAGCCGCGAATCGCTGATCCACGCGCTCAACGAATTTCCCGGCGCCGTCATCCTGATCTCGCACGACCGCCACCTGCTCGAGGCGACCGCCGACCGGCTGTGGCTGGTCAAGGATGGCGCGGTCAACCCGTATGATGGCGATCTGGAGGACTACAAGACGCTGGTCACCGGCGTGTCAGGCGACCGTCGCGGCAAGCGCGAAGCCGACAAGGCGTCAAAAGCCGACCGCCGCCGCGACGCGGCCGCGCGCCGTGCGGCCTTCGAACCGCTGGCCAAGGAAATCCGTGCCACCGAAGCGCTGATGGACCGCCTGCGCAAGCGCATCGACGGCATCGAGGACGAACTGGCCAATCCGGCGATCTATGAAAAGGATCCCTCGACCGCGACACGCCTGGCCAAGGAGCGATCGCAGTTGGCGCAACAGCTTTCCGGCCACGAGGAAAAGTGGCTGACCATGTCGGCTGAGTACGAGGAAGGCACGGCGGAATGAAGAGCGTAATCTCCCCCACGAGGGGGGAGATTGGTCAATCATCTGGCCCTACACGCGCTCTTTGAAACCCGCTAGACATGCCGCATGAACCAGCACGCCAAGCTTCGTATCGGCCACTCGGCCTGTCCGCATGATTGCCCGTCGACCTGTGCGCTCGAGGTCGAGTTGCTCGGTGGCAACCGCATCGGCCGCGTCCACGGCGCCAAGTCCAACAGCTACACATCGGGCGTCGTCTGCGCCAAGGTTGCGCGCTACGCCGACCGCGTCCACCATCCCGACCGTTTGCTGAAGCCGCTGATCCGCGCCGGGGCCAAGGGCGACGGCGTCTGGAAGGAAGCGAGCTGGGAGGCCGCACTCGACCTTGTCGCCGAGAAATTCATCGCGGCCGAGGCGAAATACGGCTCGGAAACGGTCTGGCCCTATTTTTATGCCGGCACGATGGGGCTGGTGCAGCGGGACGGCATCGACCGGCTGCGTCATGCCAAGAAATATTCGGGCTTCTTCGGATCGATCTGCACCAATCTCGCCTGGACCGGCTGGATGATGGGGGCGGGCGCCTTGCGTGGACCCGACCCGCGCGAAATGGCGAAGTCCGACTGCGTGGTGATCTGGGGCACCAATGCCGTGGTCACGCAGGTCAATGTCATGACCCATGCCATCAAGGCGCGCAAGGAACGCGGCGCCAAGATCGTCGTCATCGACGTCTATGAAAACGCGACGATGAAGCAGGCCGATATGGGCCTGGTGCTGAGGCCCGGTACCGATGGCGCGCTTGCCTGCGCGGTCATGCATGTGCTGTTCAGGGAAGGCATGGCCGACCGCGCCTATCTCTCGAAATACACTGACGATCCCGCCGGGCTGGAAGCGCATCTGAAGACACGTACACCGGAATGGGCCGCCGCAATTACCGGCCTTGGCGTCGCCGAAATCGAGGCCTTCGCGCGATTGATTGGCACGACCAGGAAAACCTATTTCCGCCTCGGCTATGGCTTTGCCCGCCAGCGCAACGGCGCCGTCAACATGCATGCCGCCTCTTGCATCGCCGCGGTCACCGGCAGCTGGCAATATGAAGGCGGTGGCGCCTTCCATTCGAATTCCGGCATCTTCAAGCTCAACCAGGAGGTGCTGGAAGGCACCAGGATGCGCGATCCGTCGATCCGCCATCTCGACCATTCGCGCATCGGCCCGGTGCTGACCGGCGCCAGCGACGCGCTTTATGGCGGGCCGCCGGTGACGGCGATGCTGATCCAGAACACCAATCCGGTGAACGTCGCGCCCGAGCAGCGGCTGGTGAAGCAGGGTTTTTTGCGCGAGGACCTGTTCACTTGCGTGCACGAGCAGTTCATGACCGACACGGCCAGGCTTGCCGATGTCGTGCTGCCGGCGACGATGTTTCTCGAGCATGACGACGTCTACAAGGGCGGCGGCAACCAGCACATTACGCTGGGGCCGAAGCTGATCGAGCCGCCGGAAGGGCCGCGCACCAACCATTTCGTCATCGAACAGCTGGCCGAGCGCCTGGGGGTGGCCGATCGTCCGGGCTTCGGCCTGACCGAACAGCAGCATATCGACATCATTCTCGGCAAGCGCGGGCTGGGCAGCTTCGACAGCCTGAAGGAGCAGAAATGGATCGATCTGCAGCCGGATTTCGAGGCTGCGCATTTCATCAAGGGGTTTGGCCACGCGGATGGAAAATTCCGCTTCCGCGCCGACTGGACCGGCCAGGCGGCTCCCAACCGGCCGCCGAAGAGCATGGGCCTGTTCGGGCCGGTGGAACGGCTGCCTGAGTTTCCCGACCATGTCGACCTGATCGAGGTGGCCGATGAGGCGCATCCCTTCCGGCTGACGACCTCGCCGGCGCGCAACTTCCTCAATTCGACCTTTGCCGAGACGCCGGTGTCGAAGGAAAAGGAAGGCAGGCCGGCGCTGCTCTTGCATCCCGACGATGCAGCCGACCTCGGGCTTGCCGACGGCGACCGTGTCGAGGTCGGCAACCGGCGCGGCGACCTGGTGCTGCACGCGAAATTCTTCGAAGGCATCAAGCGCGGCGTGGTGATCGCCGAGGGCATCTGGCCAAACAGCGCGCATGAACGCGGCGAGGGTATCAACGTGCTGACCGGCGCCGATGCACCCGCGCCCTATGGCGGCGCCGCTTTCCACGACAACAAGGTCTGGCTGCGCAAGGCGGACGAGCTGACGGCCTAGACGATCTCCATTCCTGGGGCGTGGCTGGCCCAAACAGCTGTCATCGCAACGGCCAACTCAGGCCGTTATAGAGGGCGTTCTCCGCATCGGGGAGGATGTCGATGGCAGGCGCGATCTCGCTTCTGGGAATACCGCACGACGAGAACTCGTCCTATCTGCGCGGCCCGGCCGAGGCGCCGGCGCTGATCCGGCGCGAGCTGCATTCCGATGCCCACAGCTCGTGGAGCGAAACCGGCTTCGATCTGGCGGATCGCTTCCTCGACCATGGCGACATCGACTTTGCGAGGGCGGGTGATCCCTGGGAACGGATCGAAAGCGAGGTCGGCCGCGCGCTGAATGCCGGCCATCCGCTGATCAGCCTGGGTGGCGATCATGCCATTGCCTGGCCGGTCCTGCGTGCCGTGCGGCGGCGCCACCCCAGCCTGACGATCGTCCAAATCGATGCACACCCCGATATCTATCCTGCCTATCAGGGCAATTTGCGCTCGCACACCTCGTCCTTCGCCCGCATCATGGAGGAGCGGTTGGCCGACCGGTTGATCCAGATTGGCCTGCGCACCCTCAACGACGACCTTCGCGACCAGATCAGGCGCTTCGGCATCGAGGTGGTCGAGGCGCGTCATGTCAGCGAGGGTCTGCGGCTCGACCTCACGACACCAGTCTATATCTCGATGGATCTCGACGGGCTCGACCCCGCCTTTGCACCCGGCGTCTCTCACCGCGAACCGGGCGGGCTGTCGACCCGGCAGGTCATCAGCCTCATTCAAGGCATCGACCAACCGATCGTCGCCGCCGATATCGTCGAGTACAATCCGCGACAGGATCTCTCCAACATGACGGCCCTCGTCGCCGCCAAGCTGACGAAGGAGATCGCCGGCATGATGCTGAAGACCGCACTGGGATAAAGGCAGGTCGCAGATCAAACCGGCAGGATTTCGGCCGCGTTTTTCCGGTTCAGCCGGTGACAGATGTCATCGGCGATTGCCTGGGCCTCGATGCCGATTTCGCGCAGCAATCCGGTGACCGCATTGTGGAAGCCGATGAGGTAGAGGCCGAGATCCGAAGCTTTGGGGGTAACGCCGCTGCGGTCCGGCTGGATGCCGGGCTCAAGAAATTTGGCATAGCCCGGCCGGTAGCCGGTGGCGAAGATGATCGCGTCGAACTCGACGTGCTTGCCGTCGGCAAAACGGGCGCCGCTCTCGGAGATCTCGGAGATATCAGGCGCGACTTTGATCGCGCCTTCACGGATCTTGCCGATGGTGCCGACGTCGATCACCGGAATGCGCGATGCAATTGCAATCTGTTCCAGCAGCCCCTGTCCCGGCCGTCTGAGCCCGTATTTTTCCAACCGGCCCAGCACCAGGTCGAGAATGACCGGGAAAAGCAGATCGTTGAGGCGTTGCGGACCGAGGCGCGCCGCCATGCCGACCATCTGGATGGGCACGCCGAACATTTCGCGCGGCACGATATGAACGCCGCCGCGCACGGAAATGGTTGGCTGCGCGCCGTTTTCGGCCAGATCGAGCGCAATTTCCGCGCCGGTGTTGCCCATGCCGACGACCAGCACCGACTGACCGGCGAAAGGCGTGGCATTGCGATAGTCGGCGCTGTGCAGCGTCTTGCCGGTGAAGGTGTCGATGCCGGCAAATCCGGGCCGCAAGGGCTCGGCATTGTAGCCTGAGGCGATCACCACATGCTTGGCGCGCAACGACCCGGAGCTCGCGTCCACACGCCAGCCACGACCCTCCCGGCTGACCGCGTTGATCGTTTCTCCGAAGCGAGGCTTGAGGTCGAATCGTTGCGCATAGGCATCGAGATAGTCGACGAAGAGCGCGCGCGGCACATAACGCGGATAGTGTTTGGGAAAGGGCACGAAGGGCAGCGACGAATAGCGCTTAGTCGTATGCAAGTGGACGCGCTCGTAATGGCGCCGCCAGGCGGGCGCGGCCTGCTGCTCTTTTTCGATGAGGATGAAATCGACGCCGGCCTGCCGCAGGCATGCGGCGACGGCCAGGCCCGCCGGCCCGGCACCGATGATCGCTACTGGAATGATATCATCCAAATGCGCCTCCCAACTCAATTCGCGTGCTGAGGATGTCAAAAGCATGGCTTGACGGGCTAGAGCCTGCCTGCCGGCAAGCCTCAATCCGGCAACGGCACCGTCAGCCCGACCTTGACGCGGTCCATGGCGACGAAGGTGCGGAATTTCCTCACATTGTTGCTGCCGAAGAACAGTTTTCGCGTCAGCGCCTCGTAGGCGCCCATGTCGGCCACGGTGATGACGAGGATGAAGTCGGCCTCGCCGGTGACGTAATAGCATTGCTGTACTTCAGGCGTTTGCGAGAACTGCCGCTTGGCCGCGTCGATCAGCTCGGTGCGTTCGCTCTCCAGCTCCACCTCGACGAAGATGGTGATGGGCTGGCCGACCGCCGCGGGTTCGACGATCGCGACATTGCTGGCGATGACGCCGGTCTGCTCCATGCGCTTGATGCGGCGCTGCACCGCCGGCGCCGAGAGGTTCACCGCCTCGCCGATCAGCCGCTGCGGCGTCGTGTTGTCGCGCTGCAGTATGGCAAGGATGGCGAGATCGAAACTGTCGAGCGGAGCCGATGATGGAGGCAATGGCGATATCCCGGAGAAACAAACTTGCATTTCGCAGGGCCAATTACAGCGCTCTTTGCGTCTGTCCTGCAATATGGTCTCGCTGACTGCCAAGGGGGCCACGAATGTTCCTGCCCAATCGCAATGCCTTGCACGGCAAGCCGCTTGATGCGGCCGATGCCGAAACCCTTGGGATTGCCGGCGCCGACACGGTCGAACGCTTCCTTGCCCATCGCGACAATCATGCGATGACGCCGCTGCACGCGCTGTCGGCGCTGGCGAGGGAATTCGGAGTTGGCGCCATCCACGTCAAGGATGAGGGCTTTCGTCTCGGCCTCGGCAGCTTCAAGGCGCTGGGCGGCGCCTATGCCGTCTTCCGCCTTGTCCTGGAAGAGGCAGGCAAGCGCCTTGGCCGCCCCGTCGATGTCGAGGATCTCGATCGGCCAGATGTCCGCTCGGTCGCCGCAAAGATGACCTTTGCCTGCGCCACCGACGGCAATCACGGCCGCTCCGTCGCGCAAGGCGCCGAGCTTGCCGGCGCCAAGGCCGTGATCTTCGTCCATGCCGGCGTCAGCGCCGAGCGCATCGCGGCAATCGCCCGCTACGGCGCCGAGATGGTTCGCGTCGACGGCAATTATGACGATTCGGTCAGGCAAGCTGCGCAGGTCGCGGCCGAGAAGGGTTGGACCGTGGTGTCGGATACGTCATGGCCGGGTTATGAGCGCATCCCGGGCCTGGTGATGCAGGGCTATACGGCGATCGTGCGCGAAGCGCTGCGTCAGCTCAGCGAACCGCCGACCCACGTCTTCGTCCAGGCCGGCGTCGGCGGCATTGCCGCCGCGGTGGCCGGCCATCTCGCCATCGTGCTTGGCGACGCCAGGCCAACCTTCATCGTCGTCGAGCCCGCGCGTGCCGCATGCATTGTCGCAGCCGCTGTGGAAGGGCGTGTGGTCAAGGTGGCGCACGACCAGCCGACGGTCATGGCCATGCTCGAATGCTACGAAGCCTCGCAGGTCGCCTGGCGCGTGCTGGCGCGCGCCGCCGATGCCTTCATGACCGTGGACGAGGAGGACGCCATCGCCGTGATGCGGCGGCTGGCCCGGCCGGCCGGCCGCGATCCGGTGATCATCGCCGGCGAGAGCGGCGGCGTCGGCCTTGCCGGCCTGATCCGGGCGGTGGCCGAAAACAAGGCCGATCTTGCCATCGACGGCAAATCCCGCGTGCTGGTGATCAACACCGAAGGCGCCACGGACCCGCATCGCTATGCGGAACTCGTCGGCATGAGCTCGGCCGATGTGCTGGCCGGCAAACTCGCCGCCGAGGCGACACCATGATCGCGATCGATGCACGGCGCCTGCTTGGCCGCATCCGCGAACTCGGCGCCGTTGGCCGCGACGGCGAGGGCAGGCTGACCCGGCTGGCCGCCTCCGACACGGACAGGCAGGGCCGCGACCTCTTCGTCGGCTGGCTGCGGCAGGCCGGGCTCGATGTCGTCATCGACCGCATCGGCAACATTTTCGGTATCTGGCAAACCACGGACAATGCAGGCGAGGCACCGCTGCTCATCGGTTCGCATATCGACACGGTCATCGACGCCGGCATCTATGACGGCTGCTACGGCGTGCTTGCCGGGCTGGAAGTGATCGAGACGCTGAAGGCCTCGGGCGTCTCGCCGTCGCGCCCGCTCGCCGTCGCGGCCTTCACCAATGAAGAAGGCGTGCGCTTCTCTCCCGACATGATGGGGTCGCTGGTCCATGCCGGTGGCGTCGATGTCGAGGCGGCACTCGCCGCTGTCGGCACGGACGGCAGCACGCTCGGGCAGGAACTCGCTCGCATCGGCTATGCGGGCGAGCGCGAACCCGGCTCCCTCAAACCGCACATCTATGTCGAACTGCACATCGAGCAGGGGCCGGTTCTGGAGCGCGAAGGCATTCCGATCGGCGCGGTGGAAACCCTGCAAGGCATCTCCTGGCAGCGCATCACCCTCGACGGCGTCGCCAACCATGCCGGCACTACGCCGATGTCGATGCGCTGCGACGCAGGATATGCCGCGGCACGTGTCGTCACCTTCCTGCATGACCGGGCGACGGCGGCCAATTCGCCAACGGTTGTCACCGTGGGCACGATGCGCCTTGAGCCGAACGCCATCAACGTCATCCCATCGCGCGCCGTCTTCACCGTCGACCTGCGCGATCCCGACGAGCAGCGCTTGCAGGACCAAGAGGCGGCGCTGGCTGTCTTTCTGGACCAGCTCGCCGCCGAAGGCATCACCGTGACGGTCGAAAGGCTGGCGCGCTTCGAGCCGGTCATCTTCGACGGGCGGGTCGTCGAGCTGATCGAGGCCGCCGCCAGGAAACGCGGGCTTGCCTCGCGGCGGATGACCTCGGGCGCCGGCCACGACGCGCAGATGATCGCGCGCATCGCGCCGGCGGCGATGATCTTCGTGCCGAGCGCCGGCGGCATCAGTCACAGCCCGCATGAGCACACCGGGGATGTCGAGCTTGTTGCCGGCGCCAACATCCTGCTTGATGTCGTCACCGAACTTGCCGAGCTCGAGGACTGAAGACATGGCTGAACTCGATTCCGAAACGCTGAAGCGGGAGATGACTGCTTGGCGGCGCGACTTGCACGCGCACCCCGAATTCGGCTTCGAGGAGAAACGCACCGCTGCCTTCGTTGCCGCCAAGCTGCGCGAATTCGGCCTGGACGATGTTGCCGAGGGTGTCGGTGGCACCGGCGTCGTCGGCACGCTGAAGCGCGGCACCGGCAATCGGGCGATCGCGCTTCGGGCGGACATGGACGCGCTGCGCATAGCGGAGCAATCGAGCGCGCCTTACCGCTCCGGCAATCCCGGAATCATGCACGCCTGCGGCCATGACGGCCACACCGCCATGCTGCTTGGCGCGGCAAAGCTGCTGGCCGCCGAGGGTGGTTTCGACGGCACCGTGCGCTTCATCTTCCAGCCGGCCGAGGAGTGGGGCAGGGGCGCGCTGGCCATGCTTGACGATGGCCTGATGCAGCGCTTCCCCTTCGACGAGATATTTGGCCTGCACAACATGCCCGGCCTTCCCATTGGCCACTTCGAGACCCGCGCCGGCCCCATAATGTCGGCCGAGGATAATTTCGAGATCGTCCTCAAGGGTCTCGGCGGTCAAGCGGCGCGGCCGCATGCGGGCAACGAAACGCTGGTCGCCGCCTGCGCGCTGGTCACCAATCTGCAGACTATCGTCTCACGCCGCCTGAGCCCGGCCGACATAGCGGTGGTTTCGGTGACCGAACTGATCACCGACGGCACGCGCAATGCGCTGCCCGGTCTTGCCCGCATCCTTGGCGATGCGCGCAGCTTCCGCCCCGAGGTCAGCGCGGCGATCGAGCGGCAGATGCGCGTCATCGCCGAGGGTAGCGCTGCCGCCTACAACGTCGCCGCCGAGGTCACCTACAGCAGAGAGTTCGTGCCTTTGCGCAACGATGCCGAACTGGTCGAAGCGGCCTTCGCGGCAGCCAGGAACGTTTTCGAGCCCGGCAATATCACTGTCGCCCGCGAGCCGATGACGGCGTCGGAGGATTTTGCCCGCTTCCTCGACCACGTGCCGGGCTGCTTCGTCTTCCTCGGCAATGGCGAGGCCTCCGCGCCGCTGCACAATTCCAGCTATGATTTCAATGATGACGGGCTGGTCTTCGGCGCCAGTTTCCATGCGGCCGTCGCCAGGCAGCGGCTCGGAATTTGACAGGCGACTGATCCACTCCATGCGCTTTTGGCGGGAAAAACGCCCGGAAAAGGCCGAAATCCGCGATCCCGCATGACGTCGCGGCAAGACTCAGCTAACTTTCGTCCTGCGGCGGACCTGATTTATCCGCTTGGCCGGCGCCTTCTCCTCCCAAGCGGCGCCGGCCTTCTTCCCTTGGCACCTGCTTTTCTAATTTAGTATTCATTAAAGTTAGAATGTTCGCACTTGCCGGAAGTTAGGGTCTTTCTGGCATAGAAGCCGCCGGTCTTTTGGGGTGTTTGCGGGAAGACGGATGCGCGGGCGGGGCTGGATAAAGGCGTTGCGTCAGGATGAGGCGCGGCAGATGCGCGTGCGCATCGCCGAACTCGAAAGAAACCTCACGGCGGCGTCTCCGTCCCAGGGCCGGCAGCAGCGGCACGAGGCCGGGCACGAACTGCGCAACGCAAAGTTCCGCCTCGAGCGGCTTGAGGAGTGCATCGCGTCGATGTGCTGAGGTTCGAATTGCGCCATACGGACCATTCTCATTTGCCTGAAGTCCCTGCGGTCACGACAGGATTGCTGACGACATAGGCGCTTTGTTCGGCGCCGGGAGCCTTTGTCGGCGGCAGTTTGTTGTCGCAGGCCGAGACAGCCAAAGCCACCAGAACGAGGCCAAATCCTAGCTTTTTCATCGCTATCGTCTCCAACCGGACAACGCGCCGCCAATCTCAAAACGAGGCGATTTCGGTTTGGTTGCGAGCTTCGCGTGATGGAACAAACCGTCATGTTTCCGGTTGACCCTCATCCAAAGGAGGACCGCAGCATGATCCGTTTCTTTCTGACAGGCGCCTTTGCCTTCCTCGCCTACCGCCTCGCACGCAGGATGATCGATGACGTGCCAGGCGACATCGATCCGCTGTTGCTGCCCGCATCGAGAAGTGACCGCGACGCTCTGCGCCGCCAATCGGCGGCCATGGGTGTCGATCCCGGAAGATAATTCGTCGTGCCGCTTCCTTGTTGCGAACAAAGCGGAAACGATGCTTGATGGGCGATGAACCTCGCCGCCCATGATTCGACCTTTTTGGAATCGACTGTCGCGCCCGCCTATCTCGCGCGGTTGAACGACGCCCAGCGCCAGGCGGTCGAGCATGGTGACGGCAAGATCGCCGGGCCGTTGCTGGTCATTGCCGGCGCCGGCTCGGGCAAGACGAACACGCTGGCGCATCGCGTCGCCCATCTCATCGTCAGGGGCGCCGATCCGCGCCGCATCCTGCTGATGACCTTTTCGCGGCGCGCCGCCTCCGAAATGGCCAAGCGCGTCGAGCGCATTGCCGGCGAGGTGCTCGGCCGCGACGCCGCCGTCATCACCGATGCGCTGGCCTGGGCCGGCACCTTCCACGGCATCGGCGCACGGCTGTTGCGCGACTACGCGCTGGAGATAGGCCTCGACCCGGCCTTCACCATCCACGACCGTGAGGATTCCGCCGACCTGATGAATCTCGTGCGCCACGAGCTCGGCTTCTCCAAGACGGAGGCGCGCTTCCCGACCAAGGGCACTTGCCTTGCCATCTATTCGCGCGCCGTCAACGCGCAGGCGCCGCTTGGCGAGGTGCTCGGATCCGCCTTCCCTTGGTGCGCCGGCTGGGCCGAGCAATTGAAGCAGCTGTTCGCCGGTTACGTCGAGGCCAAGCAAGCGCAGAACGTGCTCGATTACGACGATCTGCTGCTCTACTGGGCGCAGATGACGGCCGAGCCGGAAATCGCGGCGCATCTGGGCGGTCGATTCGACCATGTGCTGGTTGACGAATACCAGGACACCAACCGGCTGCAAGCCTCGATCCTGATGGCGCTGAAGCCCGACGGCGCCGGGCTGACGGTGGTTGGCGACGATGCGCAGTCGATCTATTCGTTCCGCGCCGCCGAGGTGCGCAACATCCTCGATTTTCCAAAGCAATTCCCACAGGCCGCCGATGTGGTGATGCTGGAGCGCAACTACCGCTCGACAGAGACCATTCTGGCCGCCGCCAATGCGGTGATCGGCGAGGCCTCCGAACGCTTCACCAAGAACCTCTGGTCAGAGCGCAAATCCACCGACAAGCCAAGGCTGGTCACCGTGCGCGACGAGGTCGAGCAGGCGAACTTCGTCTGCGACACGATCTTGGCCGAGCGCGAGGCCGGCACGGCGCTCAAATCGCAGGCGGTGCTGTTTCGCGCTTCGCATCACAGCGGGCCGCTGGAAATCGAGCTGACGCGGCGCAACATTCCCTTCCTCAAATTCGGCGGGCTGAAATTCCTCGATGCCGCCCATGTCAAGGATGTGCTGGCGGTGTTGCGCTTTGCCGAAAATCCGCGCGACCGCGTCGCCGGTTTCCGCGTGCTGCAGCTGATGCCGGGGATCGGCCCTTCGGCCGCCGCGCAGATTGTCGAGACGATGACCACGGCGCTGGACGAGGCGATGGGGCTGGCCGGCTGGCGCCCGCCGCAACGTGCCGCCGATGACTGGCCGGCCTTTGTCTCGCTTTACTCCGGCCTGCGGGCCGGCGCCAAATGGCCGGCCGATCTTGAACAGGTCAGGCTCTGGTACGAGCCGCATCTGGAACGTATCCATGAGGACGCCATCACGCGCCGCGCCGACCTCTTGCAGCTCGAGCAGATCGGCTCGGGCTACGCCTCGCGCGAGCGGTTCCTGACGGAATTGACGCTCGATCCGCCGGATGCGACCAGCGACCAGGCCGGACCGCCGCATCGCGACGAGGACTATCTGATCCTGTCGACCATCCATTCGGCCAAGGGCCAGGAGTGGAAGAACGTCTTCGTGCTCAACACCGTCGATGGCTGCATTCCAGCCGATCTCGGCGTCGGCACCAAGGAGGACATCGAGGAGGAACGCCGGCTGCTCTACGTGGCGATGACGCGGGCCAAGGACAGCCTCAATCTCGTCATGCCGCAGCGCTTCTTTCCGCACGGCCAGGCCGCGCGCGGCGACCGCCATCTCTACGCCTCGCGCACCCGCTTCATTCCGGCCTCGATCCTTGGCGCGTTCCAGCAGATGTCGTGGCCGGGCGCGCAAGCGGCTGAGGGCAGGACGCCCCGGCCGGAGGTGCGCGTCGATATTGGCGCGCGCATGCGCGGCATGTGGAAATAGCCGACGCCATGGCGCAACCGCCGATCCGGATTGCCATCGCCGGCGCGCTCGGCCGCATGGGCCGCCAGATGGCGGAGGCCGTGCAGGCCGATCCGCGGCTGGCGCTTGCCGCCCGCTTCCATCGTCCGGGCAGTGTCTGCGACTGGCTGGTGAGCCGCGACGAGGCGCTTGCCATGGCCGATGTGGTGATCGACTTCACCACGCCGGCCGCTTCGGCAGATCTGGCGAACTTCTGCGCGAAGCGCGGTGGACCGGCCTTGGTGATCGGGTCCACCGGTTTCGATGCCGCCGAACTGGCTGCCATCGCCGGCGCCGCGAAAACGATTCCCATTGTGCGCTCCGGCAGCTATTCGCTCGGCCTCAACATGCTGGTCGGGTTGGTCGAGCAGGCAGCGAGGGCATTTGATCCTCAGGATTGGGATGCCGAGATTTTCGAGGCGCATCATCGCCACAAGATCGATGCGCCGTCGGGCACCGCGCTGATGCTGGGACAGGCCGTCGCCGGCGAACGCGGTGTCGCACTGGAGCCGGTCGCCAGGCGCGTCCGCGACGGCGTCACCGGCGCGCGGCCGGCTGGCGAGATCGGTTTTGCGGTGGTTCGCGGTGGCAGCATCGTCGGCGAACACAGCGTCAGCTTCTGTGCCGAAGGCGAGCTCGTCACCTTGTCGCATACTGCCGGCGACCGCATCATGTTCGCCCGTGGCGCCATCGCCGCGGCACTTTGGGTGTCGGGACGCCCGCCCGGCGAATACGATATGCGCGACGTGCTTGGGTTTGACCGCTGAACTTGGCACGGCGTGCATTTTCAAGGCGCCCCGACTGCCCGATGGCCGCGGCTTACTGATCCGTTGGCTTTGCCGTCATTTTCGGCTTTACCCTGAAAGCTGGATGAAAGGTTGGTGCCATAACTCTTGTCCGGTGCCCCGATATTGTCGCGCAAAAGCGATGGGAGAGAGAGGGGCGCGGGAAACGAACAAAGGGAAGAGGCCATGTCGCTCGCGCGAATTCTGCTTGATTCTGCCGCCACAACCGCACTCGTCGCAATCATGGCCTTATCAGCGCCATCCGCACGCGCCGACGAAAAGATCTCCATCATGGTTGGCGGCTACGAAAAACAGATCTATCTGCCCGCCAAACTGACCGAAGCGCTCGGTTACTTCAAGGACGAGGGCCTCGACGTCGAGTTGCTGAATGAACCGGCCGGCGTCGACGCCGAAAACGAGATGCTTGCCGGAGCCGTGCAAGGGGTTGTCGGCTTCTACGATCACTGCATCGATCTGCAGGCGAAGGGCAAGTTCGTCGAATCCATTGTCCAGTTCAGCCAGGCGCCGGGCGAGGTCGAGCTTGTTTCGACCAAACATCCGGAGATCAAGTCACCCGCCGATTTCAAGGGCAAGAGCCTTGGCGTGACCGGCCTGGGCTCATCGACGAATTTTCTTACGGAATATCTTGCCATCAAGAATGGCTTGAAGCTCGGGGATTTCACCTCGGTACCGGTTGGCGCCGGCACCACCTTCATCGCCGCCATGCAGCAGGACAAGATCCAGGCCGGCATGACGACCGAGCCGACTATCACCCGGCTGCTAAAAACCGGCGAAGCGACCGTTCTTATCGATATGCGCACAATGGAGGGTACCAAGGCCGCGCTCGGCGGCACTTACCCAGCCGCATCCCTCTATATGCAGACCGACTGGGTCGAAGCGCACAAGGACATCGTGCAGAAGCTGGCCAATGCCTTCGTCAAGACGCAGAAGTTCATCAACACGCATAGCGGCGCCGAGATCGCCGACAAAATGCCGAAGGACTACTATGTCGGCGACAAGGAGGGCTACGTGAAGGCCCTCGATGCCGGTAAGGCGATGTTCACCCCCGACGGGATCATGCCCGAAGGAGGCCCGGAGACGGTACTGACGGTTCTTTCAGCCTTCAAGAAGGAACTGCAGGGCAAGCAGATCGACCTCTCAAAGACCTACACCTCGGAATTCGTCAAGAACGCCAAGTAGCGGTCCATGCCGGCGCGATGCGCGACATCGCGCCGGCAACCGTCATTTTTCACGTCCGACGGCCTTGGCCGACGGCGGGCTTTCGCTCGAACCCGGAGTTTCATCATGGCCCCTGAAAAGACCACACCAGCGATCGAACTGATCAATGTCAGCCGTCGCTTCCTCTCGCCCACCGGCAAATCGCTGACGGCGCTGCGCGATTTCACCATGACCGTCGAGCGCGGCGAATTCGTTGCCGTTGTCGGTCCAACCGGTTGCGGCAAATCCACCACGCTCAACCTCGTAACGGGACTGGCAAGCCCAAGTGCCGGCGAGGTCCGGGTCATGGGCGCCCCCGTCAAGGGGATAGACCCGCGCATCGGCTTTGTCTTCCAGAGCGATGCCTTGTTCCCCTGGCGAACCGTGATCGAGAATGTGATGGCCGGTCCGCTGTTTCGCGGCAGGGCGAAGTCGGATGCCACGGCCGCGGCACGCGACTGGCTGGCGCGCGTCGGCCTGTCGCGTTTCGAGCACCATTATCCGCACCAGCTTTCCGGCGGTATGCGCAAGCGCGTGGCGCTCGCCCAGACCTTCATAAACGGCCCGGAAATCCTCCTGATGGACGAGCCATTTTCGGCGCTTGACGTACAGACGCGCGTGCTGATGCACGAGGAACTGCTGCGCCTGTGGTCGCAGGCAAGGGCTTCCGTGGTCTTCGTCACGCATGATCTCGAAGAGGCGATTGCGCTCGCCGACAAGGTCTATGTCCTGACCGCCGGGCCGGCCACGGTAAAATCGGTCTACACGATTGATCTGCCGCGCCCGCGCGTCGTCGCCGATATCCGCTACGAGCAGAGCTTCATCAACTATTCGCGCACGATCTGGGCCGACCTCAAGGAAGAGGTCGAGACCAGCTATGCGCGCGCCGCTGCCTGAGGAGGAAAGCCATGACCGATGCCGCCATCGACATCAGAGCAGGGGCTTTCAAGCCTGGCACTTCAGACGCCGAAATCGAAGCGGCCGCCGCGAAGGCGGCAACGCATCGCCGCCACACCGTGATGTTCTGGCGGGTCGCCATCCTCCTTGCCTTTCTCGGCCTTTGGGAAGTCGCCGCGCGCAAGGCCTGGATCGATCCGTTCTTCTACGCAATGCCGAGCGCGATCGCGCAGCGGCTCTATGAATGGACGACCGAAGGAACGTCCGAGGGACCTCTCTGGTATCATCTCTATGTCACCATGGAGGAGTCGGTCATCGGCTTCGTGACGGGTTCGGTCGCTGGTATCATCATCGGCGTCGCGCTCGGTCGCAACCGGATGGCCGCCGACATTTTCTCGATCTACATCAAGGTCATCAATTCCATTCCGCGCGTGGTTCTGGCGCCGATCTTCATCATGATCCTCGGCCTCGGCCTCGCCTCGAAAGTGGCGCTTGCCTTCGTGATGGTTTTCTTCGTCGTCTTCCACAATGCCTTCCAGGGCGTGCGGGAAGCCGACAGGGCCATGATCGCCAACGCTCGCATCCTTGGCGCGTCAAACTGGCAATTGACCCGCTCGGTGATTGTCCCTTCGGCGATGAGCTGGATCTTCGCCAGCCTGCATGTCAGTTTCGGCTTTGCCATCATTGGCGCGATCGTCGGCGAGTTCGTTGGTGCGCGCTTCGGCATCGGCCTGCTGATCAACATCGCCAAGGGGTCCTTCGACGCCGCCGGCATGTACGCCGCGATCGTCATCGTCATGGTGGTGGCACTCGGTGCCGAATATCTGATGACCATGGTCGAGGACCGCCTGGCGAAGTGGCGTCCCCAGCCGCTGCACGAGACGCAGTGAGCGGTGACATAATTCAACTGCTTGCCAGCGGCAGCCTGACCTCAACCACCAGACCGCCGGCCGCGCCATCCCCTAGGGTGACGCGGCCGCCGGCGTTTTCGACGACCTCGCGCACGATGGCGAGCCCCAACCCGCTGCCTTCCTCGGTCGAACCGGCGATGCGGTAGAAACGTTCGAATACATGGTCCCGCTCGTCCACGGGAATGCCGGGTCCGTCGTCGGCGACCGTCAGCAGGGCTTCGCCGTCGACGGCCGCCAGCCTCACCGTGACGCTGCCGCCTGACGAGGAATAGCGCACCGCATTGTCGACGAGATTGACGATCATCTCGCGCAGCATGGTGCCGTCGCCGATGACCGGCACAGGGCCGGTCTCCTCGAGGCCGAGATCGATGTTGCGACTGATTGCCAGCGGCGCTTGCGTTTCCAGCACGTCTCGGGCGGCCACGGTCAGGTCGATGCGGTCGGCGCGCGGCCGTCGGCTGCCCGGTTCCGCCCGCGACAGGGTGAGCAACTGTTCGGCCAACCGCGCCAGCCTGCCGGAGCTTGCTTGCAGCGCCACCAGCGCCTCCTGGCGCGCATCGGGGACAGTTTCGCGAAGCGCATAGCTCGCTTGCGTCGACAGCAACGCCAGGGGCGTACGAAGTTGGTGCGCGGCATTGGCGATGAACCGTCGTTGCGCCGCCATCTGGGCCCGCACCCGCGCCATATAGGCGTTCAGGGCATCGATCAGCGGGCGGATCTCGTTTTGAGCACCCGGCACCTCGACCGGGTCGAGATCGCTGCGGCTGGGCGAACGCACCGCGTCGCGCAGCCGGATCAAAGGCGCAAGGCCACGATGCAGGCCCAACAGAACGAACAAGCCGGCAATCGCCACCAGCGCCAGCTGCTGGGCAAAGGCGCCCAACCAGAGACGCCGGACCATGGCATCGTGTCCGGCAAGCGTGACGCCAACGGTAACGGATATCGGCGAGTCCTCTCCGGCGCCGACCACAGTATGGCTGTAAGTGAGCAATCTCAGCAGATGATCCCGATAGGTGGCCTCGGTGCCGGGATACTTTACCGCCTCCGGCAGGTCGGGATAGCCGGTCAGCAGCCGCCCTCCGGCAGCCTTGACATGGTAATAGACGCTGTCGCGGTCACCGGTGTCGAACATCTCGAGCGCCGCCGGCGGTATCGTGGCGTCGAGCACGCCTTCGCTCACGGCGACACGTTCGGCGATGGCCCGCGCCGAGCCCATGAGCATGCGATCGGTGACGAGATCCGCGGTCGCCAGCGCATTGCGATGGCTGGTCCACAGATTGATGGTGACGAGCCCAACGAGCGGCAATACAACCCAGGCCAACAGCTGCAAGCGGAGACTGTTAATCCTCATGGCGCCGTATCGTCGTGGCGCAAGAGATAGCCGAGGCCCCGCAAGGTGGCGATCTGGACCCGCGACCCTTCGAGCTTCTTGCGCACGCGATGCACATAGATCTCGATGGCGCTGGGGTCGGCATCGGTCTCGAAATCGTAGATCGCCGCCGAAAGCGCTGCCTTGCTCACCGTGCGCCCGGCCTTCACCATCAATTGCTCCAGCACCGCGTGTTCGCGGGGGGTGAGCGCCAGTGGCTCACCGGCGAGCGAAAACAGCCTTGTGTTGGTGTCGAAGATGAGATCGCCGCAGGCAACGACAGGCGCGGTCCGGTCATTGGCGCGTCGCAGCTGTGCCCGGATACGAGCCTCGAGTTCCTCGATCTGGAAAGGCTTGGCCAGATAGTCGTCGGCGCCTTCATTGAGGCCCTTGACCCGGCCGTCGAGGCTGGCATTGGCGGTCAGCACGATCACCGGCACCCGGTTGCCGCGCGCCCGCAGCCGGCGCAGCACCTCCAGGCCGCCCATGCGCGGCAGTGCCAGGTCGAGGATGACAAGCGCATGATCGCCCGCTGCCAGCGCATGCTCGACATCCTCGCCGTCATGGACGATGTCGACCACATAATTTGCCTGGCGCAGGGTCTTGCCCAGCCAGTCGGCCAGTTCGCGATTGTCTTCAACAAGCAGCAGTCGCATCTCTTTGGCGGTCCGGTCCCTATCTCCCAGCCGAACACCTGAAGCTTGATTGGCCACGGCATCCCTGATCGCTCCTGAATGAGCGACAGTATCGATCCCAACGCAAGACAAATGCGGTCTTGGCCGAGGACAACAGCGTACCGTTGCGTCTTCAAATCGATCTGTTTTCACGCATTAATCGAACCGAACGGTTCGGTTCTAATTGACAGATTGTATCGCAAACAGTGAACAATGCCCTCCAAAAGCCTTCCGTTTTTTTGGGGGCGTCGAACCTAATATGCTGAAATTATTGCACAAATCGCGTTGAAATTGCTGCAATGCAATATGCATTGTCTATAATATAAGGAAATTCTGCAAAGCCGCCGCGACTGGTAATCGCAAAAGGCATTCCCTACTTCGGGGTGGTCCGAGCGACGCGAAATTCCTCCCAAGGGCACGCCACTAGACGGACAGACAGACAAATACTGGAGTAAAGAAAATGACCAAGATCGCTCTTACCGCCGCCGCCATCCTCGTTGCCACGGGCACCGCTTTCGCCGGCAGCGACAATTATGGCTCGGCCAACGTCAACCAGCCCGCAGCCACTGTCGACCATTCGGTCACTGCTTCGACCTCGAAGTCGACCGCGACCGTCCAGGCCCAGGCTCCGCAGGGCGCTGACCGCAACCTCTTCGGCCGCTAATCGCGACTGCCGATACCCAATCCAAACTTCAATTCAGGAGTACTTAAAATGACCAAGATCGCTCTTACCGCCGCCGCCATCCTCGTTGCCACGGGCACCGCTTTCGCCGGCAGCGACAATTATGGCTCGGCCAACGTCAATCAGCCCGCTGCTGCGGTCGACCATTCGGTCACCGCTTCGACCTCGAAGTCGACCGTGACCGTCCCGGCCCAGGCTCCGCAGGGCGCTGACCGCAACCTCTTCGGCCGCTGATCGCGACTGCCGATACCCAACCCAAACTTGAATTCAGGAGTACTTAAAATGACCAAGATCGCTCTTACCGCCGCCGCCCTCCTCGTCGCCACGGGCACCGCTTTTGCTGGCAGCGACAATTATGGCTCCAACAATGTCAACCAGCCGGCTGTCAGCCAGTCGTACTCCGACATCGACACCACGCATACCGGTTCGATCGCGAAGTCCGTAAAGGTACAGGGCGACGCCAATGCCAACGTGCCGGCTCAGTCGGGCCAGGGCATCTGGGGCCGTTAATTCCTTCAATCCCCGGAAGACGACAAAGAGCGGTGGGCTTGGCCCGCCGCTCTTGTTTTTTATGCATGCGGGCGTACCGATCGCAAATCGAACCGATCGGTTCAAATAATGTTGACGACCCGTGAGCGGACGGTCGACGCGAGCTCCACAAATCGCCACAATGTGCAATGGTTGGTTTCAGATAACCATATGATATCTATAAATAAAGTCTCAAACACTTGATCCATTTGCCGAAATTCAAGGTCGTGATCCGGCGCGTGATGGAACATCTTCGTGATTGGAAGTCGGCGAGCGAAAAACCCATTTCCAGCCTGTCCGAGCGACGCGAAATTCCTCCCAAGGGCACGCCACTTGACGGACAGAACTTAAGAATACTGGAGTAAGAAAATGACCAAGATCGCACTTACCGCTGCTGCCATCCTCGTTGCCACGGGCACCGCTTTCGCCGGCAGCGACAATTATGGCTCCAACAATGTCAACCAGCCGGCCGTCACAGCGCCCGCTGCCAACATTGACCACAGCCATACGGCTTCTATCCGCAAGCCGGTAGAGCATCACGGCTTCAAGCTGACGCCCGATTCAGTCCAGCCGGATTCCGGCCAGGGGATCTGGGGTAACTGAGCCAACGCTCAAGCAGGCCTCGATGACAAAGAGCGGTGGGTCTGACCCGCCGCTCTTGTTTTTTGCGTCGCAGGGCAGGCATGGGCCGGCATCGGTTTGAGCAGCCGGTCTTCGCAACCGGCAGGAGGGCGCTCCGCCTCCGGGAATAAAACAGGACGGCCTCGGGTCTTATCTTCAGCGGAACCGTCCTCCCAAGACGCCGCCCAACGGAAGAACCAGGAGATTGAAATGAACAAGATTGCTATCGCTGTCACCGCCATCCTGCTTGCAACCGGCGGCGCTTTTGCCGGCAGCGACCATTATGGCTCCGACAATGCCAATCAGCCGGTAGCCTCGGTCGCCGGCGTGGATCATGCCGTCACCGGCGCGGTCAAGAACACGGATGTGGCCGGGCACACGGCAGCCGACACCAGGATGAAGACCAACACCGACTGGCCGGAATCCGGCCAGGGTATCTGGGGCAACTGAGGTCTCGGGCGCGGCGGGCTTGCCCGCCGCATGCCCGGCAGGACCGCTAGCTCAGATCCTTCGGGCGCAGGCAATGCGTCAGTCTTGCGACCGACAGGCCGGACCAGTCGCTGTCGAAGACAAAGCGCGCGAGGGCTGCCGTCGGGAATTTTTCCTCCAGCCTCTTGTGAGCCTTGGCCTCCGAGCCTGATCCGGCAAGCTGTTTCGCAAGATCCTCCAGGCCCGGATTGTGGCCGACCACCGCCAAGCAGCCGCTGGATGGGTCGACTTTACGAATCTGGATCAGAATATCCGCCGCCGAAGCCTCGTAGAGGGCCTCGGCAAACACGGGACGGGGATGCGCCGGCAGTTCTTGGGCGACCAGCCGCCAGGTGTCGCGGGTGCGCAGCGCCGACGACACCAGCACCTGATCCGGCAGCCAGTCGCGCGCCGCAAGCTCGCGCCCCATCAATTTGGCCGCTTTCAATCCGCGCGGCGCGAGCGGCCGGTCGAAATCATCGAGAGCAAGGTCGTCCCAACTCGACTTGGCGTGGCGAAGAAGGAGTAGTTGTTTCATCGATTTGAGTCCGACCAGGGGATGTCGGCATGAAAGTCTTTGCCATATCCGCCGCCGTGCTTTGTGCCGGCTTCCGTGTCGAAAGCTGCGGAAAGGGCACCGAAGATGAACAACCCGACACGCCGCTCATCCTTATCCCACCGGACAACGATATCCGATCCGCTGATGGCCCAGGCGCCCGATCGTATGTGAATTGTATCAACGACGGAGCCTGACTCGTCGCCTTGTGCTCGATAGAGGTAAAAATACGCAGTGGCGTTTCGCGGGTCTCCGGCCTCGTCATACTCAAAGACTCCGGCCAGGTCGCCTTTCGTCCGGATCGCACTGTCGAAAACGTCCATTGGCCTCGGCCCTCAGGGCGTAATCCGCGCCAGATGCTCGAGGTCGGCTTCCTCGCGTAGCGGATCGGGCGCCATCACCACCGAGGTGCCGTTGTCGGCGTCGTCGGCGAAGTGGGCAAGCACCGTACGTCCGGCCTCCATGCGCGCTTTGCCTTCGGCAACCAGCCCGAGCGCCAGCGGATAGAGCCGGTGCTCGGCCTTCAGCACCCGGGCAGCCAGCGTATCGGCATTGTCGCCGACCATCACCGGCACGGCCGCTTGCGCGATGATCGGTCCGTCATCCATTTCGGACGTGACGAAATGCACGGTGCAGCCATGGATGCGCAGACCGGCGGCCAGCGCGCGCACATGGGTGTCGAGACCCTTGAATGCCGGCAGCAGGGCGGGGTGGATGTTGATCATGCGGCCCTGCCATTTCTGGACGAAGCCAGGGGAGAGGATGCGCATGTAGCCTGCCAGCGCCACGATCTCGGCATTGAAGGCGGTGAGCGCGGCGTCGATCGCCGCGTCATGCGCCTGCTTGCTGCCATGGTCGGCTCGGGCAATGACCTGGGTGGCGATGCCGCGCGCCTTGGCGATGCCGAGGCCGGCGGCGTCGGCCTTGTCGGAAATCACGCCGACGATCTCGGCCGGGAAGGCCGGGTCGCTGGCTGCGGCGATCAGTGCGGTCATGTTGGAACCGCGCCCCGAGATCAGGACGACCGTGCGTTTCCTGCTCATAGGCTGATCGAGCCCCGATAGATGACGCCGGCGTCGCGGCGCGGCACGATGCGGCCGATCGGCGTTACCGTCTCGCCGGCTTCCTGCAGCACGGCGGCGACCTGCGCCGCCTGGCCGGAAGCGACCGCCAGGATCATGCCGACGCCGCAATTGAAGGTGCGCATCATCTCTTCCGGCGCCACGCCGCCGGTCTTGGCCAGCCACGAGAACACCGCCGGCACGTCGATGGCTTCCAGATCGAGTTCGGCCGAAAAATCCTTGGGCAGCACGCGCGGAATGTTTTCCGGGAAACCGCCGCCGGTGATGTGCGCCAGCGCCTTGATGCCATGCGTGTTGCGGATGGCCTTGAGGATCGACTTGACGTAGATGCGGGTCGGTTCGAGCAGCGCCTCGGCCAGCGTCGCCTCGTCGTTGAACGGCGCCGGATCGCTCCACGAAAGGCCGCTGGCGGCGACGATGCGGCGCACCAGCGAAAAACCGTTCGAATGCAGGCCCGAGGAAGCGAGGCCCAAAAGCACATCGCCCTCGACGATATCGTCGGTGGGCAGAAGCTGGCCGCGTTCGGCCGCGCCCACGGCAAAGCCGGCGAGGTCATAGTCCTTGCCGTGATACATGCCGGGCATTTCCGCCGTCTCGCCGCCGATCAGCGCGCAGCCGGCCTGCCGGCAGCCTTCCGCGATGCCGCCGACAATTGCCGCGCCCTGGTCGGGGTCGAGCTTGCCGGTGGCGAAATAGTCGAGGAAGAACAGCGGTTCCGCCCCTTGCACGACGATGTCGTTGACGCACATGGCGACGAGGTCGATGCCGATCGTGTCATGCTTGCCGGCATCGATGGCAATCTTGAGCTTGGTGCCGACGCCGTCATTGGCGGCAACCAGCACCGGATCGGTGAAGCCGGCCGCCTTGAGGTCGAACAGGCCGCCGAAACCGCCGATCTCGCCATCGGCACCTGGCCGCCGCGTGGCGCGCACCAACGGCTTGATCTTTTCGACCATGAGATTGCCAGCATCGATATCGACGCCGGCCTCGGCATAAGTGAGCCCATTCCTGCGCTTGGCCGTTTTGTCCTGGCCCGTTTTGGGCTGGCTCGTTTTGCGCTGGCTGGTGTCACGCTTGCTCATCGCAATTTTCCTGCTCGTTTGCGGGCTCTTCGCATGAACGGTTTCGGTCCGCAAGGATAACGGCGGAGCCGAGTGTCTTTTGGCCTGACAAAAGCGTGGATAGAATGGCACCGCGTTTGGCGCTCGCGTCCAGATCAGGCTGTCCCTTGTCTCGGCTTGCCGTCTCCCTCATCTATTTCGCAACAGCGCGCGGCGGGACAATGCATTGACCATCCCCAACCTGATCACCATCCTGCGCCTTCTCCTGGTGCCTGCCGTGGTGCTGGCCATGCTGCAGGCCCGCTGGGACTGGGCCTTTGCCGGCTTCGTCATTGCCGGCGTCTCGGACGGCGTCGACGGTTTCATCGCCCGCCGTTTCCACCAGCAGTCCGAACTCGGTGCCTATCTCGATCCGATGGCCGACAAGCTGCTTCTGGTTTCGGTGTTCGTCGTCATGGGCTTCATCGGGCAGTTGCCGCTGTGGCTGGTGGTCACCATGGTGTCACGCGATGCGCTGATCGTCTGCGCGGTCCTGTTGGCCACGGTGATGGCGCATCCGGTCGAGATAAAACCGTTCCTGGTGTCGAAGGCCAATACCGCCATCCAGATCGTGCTGGCGGCGGTCGTGCTGGGCGAACTTGCCTTTGCCGTGCATCTCGACCCTCTGCGGCCAGCCCTCATATTGCTGTCCGGGGTCTTGACCGTGGCTTCGGCCGCAGCCTATCTCGTGGCTTGGCTAAGGCATATGAGCGGCTATGGCGAAGGCTCCAATCCGGACATCTGAGAAGGAAGCGGCGGTGATCGAGGCTGCGGCCGCCGATCTTGCCGCGGCCTCCGCGTTCCGCCGGCAGATCTCGTTCTGGGTGGCTGGCGTCGCCGGACTTGCATTGTTCCTCTATATATTCAGCGCCATCCTGCTGCCCTTCGTCGCCGGCATGGTGCTTGCCTATTTCCTCGATCCGGTCGCCGACCGGCTGCAGCGGCTCGGCCTGTCGCGCTTCATGGCGACTGTGGTCATCCTCATCACCTTCCTCATCGTGCTGGTGCTGGCCTTCGTCGTCCTTGTTCCGGTGCTTGCAACGCAAATGTCGGAATTCGCGGGCAAGCTGCCGGAGTACCTGACCCGGTTGCAGAGCTTGCTCACCTCCTTTGATCCGAAATGGCTGGAACAGAAATTCGGCGTCAACGCCAATGGCTTGCGCGACGGGCTGAATTCGCTGCTTACCTCCGGCTTCGGCCTGATCACAACGGTGTTCACCTCTCTGTGGAGTTCCGGCATGGCGCTGGTCTCGGTGATCAGCCTGTTCGTGGTGACGCCGGTCGTCGCCTTCTACATGCTGCTCGACTGGGACCGCATGGTGGCGGTCATCGACAGCTGGGTGCCGCGCGACAATGTCGCGACGGTTCGCGCCATTGCGCGTGACATCAACACCGCGACCGCCGGCTTCGTGCGCGGACAGGGCACGCTCTGCCTGGTGCTGGGCGCCATGTATGCCACCGGCTTGACACTGACCGGGCTGAACTTCGCCATCCTCATCGGCCTTTTCGCCGGTTTGATCTCCTTCATCCCCTATGTCGGCTCGCTGACCGGGCTGGTGCTGGCGGTCGGCGTCGCTTTAGTCCAGTTCTGGCCGGACTGGACGATGATCGTCGCCGTCGCCGTGGTCTTCTTCATCGGCCAGTTCATCGAAGGCAACATCCTGCAGCCCAGGCTGGTCGGCAAAAGCGTCGGCCTGCATCCGGTATGGCTGATGTTCGCGCTGTTTGCTTTCGGCGCGCTGTTCGGCTTCGTCGGCTTGCTGATTGCTGTTCCGGCTTCCGCCGCCGTTGCCGTTCTGGTGCGCTTTGCCATCGCCCGCTATCTCGAATCGCCGCTCTACAAGGGCCACGCGAGCGAGCCCGCGCCGCCGCTGCCGGCCGATCGTGGCGGCGGCCACCGCACGCAACCGCGTCGCTCGAAGTGACCGCCCAGCGAACCGATCCGCCGCGCCAGCTGCCGCTCGATCTCGGCCACGGCACCGGCCATTCGCGCGACGAACTCGTCGTCTCCGGCACCAACAACCAGGCGGCGGCACTGGTCGACCGCTGGCCGGACTGGCCTTCGCCGGTGGTGGTGCTGGCAGGTCCCGCCGGCTCTGGCAAGACGCATCTGGCCGCCATCTGGCGTGCGCGCGCCAACGCGGTTGCCGTCGACGCCCGGCGTATCGGCGACAGCATCGCCGGTCTCGGCGCCCGGCCGGCGCTGATCGACGATGTCGATGCCGGCGCTGTCGACGAACAGGGCCTGTTCCATCTGATCAACGCGGTGCGCGGCGCCGGCTCGACGCTGCTGTTGACCGCACGGCGTTTTCCTTCGGCCTGGGGCGTGTCGCTGCCCGATCTGGCCTCGCGGCTGAAGGCGGCGGCGACCGTCGAGATCCACGAGCCCGACGACCTGCTGCTGGCCGGCGTCATCACCAAACTGTTCGCCGACCGCCAGGTCGAGGTCGAACCGCATGTCGTGCAGTATCTGGTGCGGCGCATCGAACGCTCGCTGGCGACAGCCATGCGCGTGGTGGAGCGGCTGGACCGCACCGCGCTCGAGCGCAAGATGCCGATCACCCGCACGCTTGCCGCCGAAACCGTCAACGCCATGGATGAGGGACAGCGCGAGTTCGAGATTTAGGGAATCTCAAACGACAGGTGAACGCAGGGCGTGTCCCATTTCGGGAAACAAAAGCTGGCATCTATCTTGCTTCACCAGCTTGCCGGCTGACCCCGGTCCTGATTGCGTTCCAAATCAGGTTGTAGGCTCGCCGGGAATGAGTTTGGGGTTCTCGCCCGGCGAGCTTACCTTCAGTGCATCGAGTGACCGCCCGTGCCGCGGACATTCTGCCTCTGCTCGGACTCTTGAAATGGACCATCAACTGGTCTATTTTATAGAAACCTGGACCGGTAAACGGTCCATGCGGAGTGCCCAATGCAGGTATCCGTCACCGACGCCAAGGGACAATTGACCGAACTGGTGCGCCGCGCGGAAGCAGGCGACGAGGTTATTCTGACCCGTCACGGCCATGCCGCGGTGCGGCTGGTTCCCATCAAGGCAATGCCCGACAGGAAAGGCCGTCGGGCGCTCATGGAAGCGGCGCGTGCGGTGGGAGTGGCTAAGGCGAAGGCCGGGCCATCCGCCGCCCGCAGCCAGGATTTCCTTTATGGCGATGAGGGCATGCCCGAATGATTGCGGTCGACACCTCGGCGCTGATGGCGATCGTGCTTGATGAACCGCTGGCTGACGCCTGCATGGCCGCGATCGAAGCCGAGAACGACTTGCTGATTTCTGCCGGTACTGTGGCCGAGGCACTGATCGTTGCTGCCCATCGTGGCATCGCCGCCGAGCTGGCCAGCCTGATTGACGGGCTTGGTTTCGAGGTGGTGGCAGTGACGCCGGCCTCAGCCCGGCGCATCGCCGACGCCTATGCGCAATGGGGCAAGGGCATCCATCCGGCCGCACTCAATTTCGGCGATTGCTTTTCCTATGAAGTGGCGAATGAGCATGCTTGCCGTCTGCTCTATGTCGGAGGCGATTTTTCCCAGACTGACATCGAAGCCGTGCTTTGAACGTCGCGCGTCCGGAGATGTCTTTGGCCAAGCTCAAAGCCACAGCCTGACGAAATGTCGGACCAGCAGGTAGACGGCCGAATGAGCGGCGACATAGCAGGCTGCGATCAGCACAAAAATCCCGATGCTGACCGGCCAGGATCGAGCGGCGACGGTATCCGGGGCCAGCCTGGCCTGTCTGCGGCTCTCGCGATTGTTCCATGCCGCCAGCGCCGCGCAAGCGATCGCCCAAGTCACCATGAAGGGAACCGTCACGCCTGCATAGGCGAAGTAAGCTGGCCCGAACAGCGATACCCAGGCATCGATCCCAAGCATTTTCTCCCCCCAGTTTACGGGAGTGTAGGCCGGCGATAGCGGCGGATGCGAGCTTGAAATGGTGAAACGTGGACGAGCACACGCTGTGCAAGGGCAAGCTGTGAACAGGGGCGGCGCGCCGGCCGAAAAAATGTTCCGCGATCCTGGTCAACCGAGATGCGATTGCACGAAGTCGATGAAGGCCCGCACCTTGGCCGGCGGCAAATGCCGCGACGGGTAGAGCGCGTAGAGCGGGAAGCTCTCGCCGTGCCAGTCCGGCAGAACCTCGACCAGCGCGCCTTGCCGGATGAGGTGTTGCACGCCAATCGCCTTGATCCTGGCGATGCCGACGCCGTCGAGGCAGGCGCCGAGCATGGTGCCGAACTCGGTCACCATCAGGCGGCCCGTGGTCCTGACATCGACGATCTCGTCGCCGCGCCGAAACCGCCACTCCTCGATCGGCTGGCCGGTCAGCGAATCGCGGACCTGGATGCAGGCGTGGCCGACAAGATCGGCAGGGACGGTGGGAGTGCCATGTGCCTTGATATAGGCGGGTGCGGCAACCGTGACGGTGCGGGTCTCGACGAGCTTTTTCGCCACCAGCGATGACACGGGCGGCGTCCCAAAGCGGATGGCGATGTCGAACCCTTCGGCCACCAGATCCCCCAGTTGATCCCTGGCGACAAGCTCGAGCGACAGATCCGGATAGAGCGACAGGAACTTGGCTATATGCGGCGTGAACAGCTGGCGCGAAAAGAAGGCGTCGACATTGACGCGTAGCCGGCCGCGCACCGCGACCGACGTGCCGGAGGTGACAGTCACCGCGTCTTCTATGCCGGTCAGCAACGGCGCCACCTCGGCGTAAAGCCGGCGGCCCTCATCGGTCAGCGACACGGCGCGCGTCGTCCGGTCGAGCAGGCGCACGCCGACGCGGGCCTCCAGACGCGAGACCGCGCGGCTGACGCCGGAGCGTGACAGGCCGAGCGTGTCGGCGGCCCGGGCAAAGCTGCCGCCTTCGGCGATCGCGGCCAGCACGCCGACATTGGAGATGACACGCCCGTCGAACGCCATTGGCTCATCCGTTGATTTCAGATCAACAATGATATGATTTAATAGCACTCACGGCAACAGTCGGTGCCGAGCTAAAGATCCGCCATTCCGTGCCGCAAAGGCGCGAACCCAGAAAAATGGAGACGGATCATGTATGCAATCACCGGCATTACCGGCAAAGTCGGCGGCGCCATGGCACGCGCACTGCTCGCCGCTGGCCAGCCCGTTCGCGCTGTTGTGCGCGACGCCACGAAGGGCCAACCATGGGCAGCACTCGGCTGCGAAGTCGCGATTGCCGCGATGGAGGACGCAGAGGCGTTGACGCAGGCTTTCAAGGATGCAACGGCCGTGTTCATCCTGCCGCCGCCGGTGTTCGATCCCGAGCCGGGCTATCCGGAAGCGCGGGCGGTCATCGACAGCGTCGTGACGGCGCTGAGGGCCGCCAAGCCGGTTAAGGTCGTCTGCCTGTCGACCGTCGGCGCCGATGCGGTTCAGGACAATCTGCTGTCGCAGCGCACGATGATGGAGACCGCGCTGAGAGCGCTCCCGCAGGCACTCACCATCCTCCGGCCAGCCTGGTTCCTCGACAATGTCGCCTGGGACGTAACCTCCGCGCGCGAGGCCGGTCTCATCCACAGCTTCCTCGTGCCGACGGACAGGGCGCTGCCGATGGTTGCCGCCCAGGATGTCGGGCAGGTGGCGGCGGCGCTTATCCGGCAGGACTGGAGCGGCACGCGCATCGTCGAATTGGAGGGGCCGGAGCGTCTATCGCCCGATGACCTTGCCGCCGCTTTCACGACCGTGCTCGGCAAACCGGTGTGCGCCGCGCCGGTGCCGCGCGAGACCTGGGAGGTGCTTTTCCGCTCGCAAGGCATGCGAAACCCGCAGCCCCGCATGCGCATGCTGGACGGCTTCAACGAGGGCTGGATCGCATTCGCCGACGAAACGCGGACGATCAAGGGCACGATATCCGCGGCGGCCGTGGTTGCGGCGCTTGTGGCGGGCGAGGGCGCCTAGGTCGCGCCAGATATGAAGAGGATGGTCGGAGTGGAGAGATTCGAACTCCCGACCCTCTGGTCCCAAACCAGATGCGCTACCAGCCTGCGCTACACTCCGAACGGTCTGTTGCCTATTCATTTCGGTGTTACATGGCAAGTGCAAAAACCTTGCCGCCATGTCCATTGCGCAGTAATGACGGGCGAAGGGGCGGCGATGCCGCCTTGCACAACCATGAGGTGGCCATGTCCGCGCGCATTTTCAGCCCAGCCAAAACCGCGATGCAGTCGGGCAAGGCCAAGACCGGCCACTGGGTGCTGGAATTCGACCCCGCGATGCGCAAGAAGATCGATCCTTTGATGGGCTATACGACGTCGGGAGACATGAGAAGCCAGATCAGGCTTACCTTCGACACGCGCGAAGAGGCCGTGGCTTACGCCGAAAAGGAAGGCCTTGCCTTCCGTGTCGAGGAGCCGAAAGAGACCAAGCGCCGCCAGATTTCCTATGCGGAGAATTTCCGCTATGACCGCAGGACGCCCTGGACGCACTGATCGGCGCCAGCGCCAGATATCCAGCCGGCCCCTTTGGCCGGCCAGCGGTCCCGTAGCTCAGCTGGATAGAGCACCGGCCTTCTAAGCCGATGGTCACAGGTTCGAATCCTGTCGGGATCGCCAATAAATCTCTGATTTTACGAGGTTGTTTCCGTCCTGTTGCAGGCGTGTCGGTTGACCTTCTGCCGCGCCGGCACGGTGCCGCTCGCCGCCAGACGTGACCCGCGGGAACCTGGCGCCTGGTTGCGCGTTGCCTGGCATGCTCAAGAGGATCGCCTTCGCCGCCGTGCTGTTTCAGGTTGCCGTTTTCTCGGCTCTGATAACGCAGACCGTTCTTTTCGCGTCCACGGCGACTCAGGCGGCGGACGTCCAGCCCGGCGAACCCGTTGCCGTCACCGATAAGGAATGCGCCGCCGCGACGTGGCCGAACATTCCGGATCGGTGTCTGGAGCGGGTTGAGGCGCGCAACTCCATTACGACACTGGTGCTGACGGCGGGGCAATAGAGCAACGCCGCGTGGGGCGACCAGGAATTATTTCGTAATTCCCCGAGGTGGGAACCTTAGCCCACATCAGGCGTTCGGGGCCTTGTATTCGCGGAGCCTCATAAAAGGCAATGTGCGGCCGGCGAAGGGGCGGGGCCAAACGAGCACGGGTTGGGGGAGGAGAAAACGAGGCTATGTCGAAACGTGAAATTGGAACTTCCCCCGCATTGGTGCGGCGCATCGCTGAACTCAAGGCCAGAATGCAGGATGCCAGCATCACCGAATACGAGATGAAGACCTTTCAGAAAGTGGCTTCGATCATGGGGGGCGGCGAAGGCTCTCTACGCCTTGATGCTGACGACCTGATCGCGGCGTCCTTTGTTGTAAACGTGCTGGGTGAGCCCAATTGATGGCGGCTGGTCCATCAGCCAACCTTCCAAGCTTTCAAAACTGCGAAATCCGAACGGCCGCCTTTTGGGCGGCCGTCCTTTAGCACATGCGCGTAGCGCTAGCGCTGCAGCGTCGCCAATTTGTCGATCAATTGCGAGGCCGTGTCGGCACAGGCCTTCATGGTCTCGTCGTCAGCGCATTTGGCGTCGATCTCCACGTCGCCGCGCCTCAGCCGAAAATGGGCTGCCTTTGATGGCGGCGGCGGTGGTGGGCCGGCTTCGCGGCCATGCGGCGGTCCGTGGCGGTCGCGCATGCCGTCCGGGCCAGGTGGTGGCGGAGGCGGTGGCGCATTGTCGGGAGCCGCGGAATCGACTGCAGTCTGAGGCGGCGGAGGCGGAGCGTCGGCTTGAGCAAAGGCAGCCGAGGCCATCAAGGTCAGGGCAAGGCCTGCCAGGACAATTTTCTTCATGTCTGTTTCCTTATCTTGTGGGGTCAAGCGATCAGCCGGGCGCGCCAGGGGCGACAGTTTCGACATCAGGTCCATGCAGCCGGTCGAGCAGGCCACGGGGACCTGGCCTCGGCGGCCGCAGGCTTTCGGCACGGCCGTCGGCATGGACGAGCAAGTCACCATGGATGAAGCCGTCGTCGAAATGGCCCTGCACGGTCAGCGTCTCGCCTGCGGCGACCAGCTTGCCGCCTTCGCCGCGCCGTCCGGTTTCGACCAGTGCACGGCCGCTGCCGTCATCGATGACGAACTTGTTCCCGAAGATCTCGGCGACTTTGCCTTTGACGGCGACGGTGCTGTAGGGCGAAAGCGCGGCGATGCTTGTCGGCTGCATCAGCATGACGCTGTCGCGTGGTGCCGCCAACATCGTGGCGGCGCCGCCGGCAACCAGCCCGAATGCAATCAATCCGGCGGCAAACAGGCCGGTGAGGTAAGGTCGGCGGCGTTCCGGTGGCCCCGCTGTCGCCGTGTCGGCGGTTTCTGGAGTGTTGATCATCGTGGTCGCCTTTCTGTTGTGGTGGAATGGCGATCGTTCTAGCGGGCCGACAGGAACCGCGGGCTTAGGAGCCGGCGTCAAGGCACATACGGGAAAATCGATGCAATGAAGGTGCTGCTCGTCGAGGACGACGGATCGATCGCCAGCCAGGTGGGCGAGGCGCTTCGCGGCGAGAATTTCGTTGTCGACATTGCCCGCAACGGCGAGGATGGTCAGCATCTCGGCGACACCGGCACCTATGACGTCGCCGTTCTCGATCTTGGCCTGCCAAGGGTCGAAGGCAAGGCGGTGCTCAAGGCATGGCGCGCGGCGGGGCGCAACCTGCCGGTGTTGATTTTGACGGCGCGCGACGGCTGGTCGGAAAAGGTCGAAGGCTTCAAGGCAGGTGCAGACGATTATCTGACCAAGCCATTCCGGACCGAGGAGCTGATCATGCGGCTGCGCGCGCTGGTGCGCAGGGCAGCCGGTCACGCGCAGACGAAAATTATCTGCGGCCCGCTCGCTTTCGACGCGCAGCTTGGCAGTTTCGAGATCGATGGCTTGCCGCTGAAGCTGACCGGCCTCGAATGGCGCGTGCTGTCCAGCCTGATCCTGCGAAAGGAGGTCGTGGTGACGCGTACCGATCTGCTCGACCGCGTCTATGACGGCGATGCCGAGGTCGATTCCAATTCGCTGGAAGTGATTGTCGCCAGGTTGCGCCGCAAGATCGGCCACCAGCATATTGAGACGGTGCGCGGTCTCGGCTACCGGCTGACCGCGGCCGTGAGATGAGACTGATCCCGCGCTCGCTGGCGGGCAGGCTGAGGCTGGCGGCAATTGTCGCCATTGTTGCGGCACTTTTGCTTGCCGGCATCGCCATCGCCTTAATTCTGCAGCGCTTCGTCATCTCCCAGATCGACCAGCGGCTGGATGGCCAGGTCTTTGCGATAGCGGGTTCCCTGGAGCGCGATGGCGACGGCAGGCTTACGGTCAAATCGGCGTTGAACGGACCGCCTTTCGACCGCCCGGGCTCTGGCTGGGCCTGGCAAGCGGTCGGGCCTAACGTCGAAATTGTCTCGGCCTCGCTTGCAGGCCACGCCGCCATGAAGCTGCCGCCGGTCCATCCCGGTCGCTTTGACAATATCCCCGGCCTTCCGGACCTGTTCGGGGCGTTGCGTTCGCTCGGCCGCCCAAGGTCAGCCGATGGTGCGGGTGCCGATGGCCAGACCTTGCATTGGCGCATCCTCGATGTGCCGGTCGGGGCGGAGACGGTGATCGTGGCTGCGACCGCGCCTTATCGCGCCATCTATGGGCCGCTACGTGATGCGCTGCTGCCGCTGGCGCTGGCGCTGGCGCTGCTGGGACTTCTGCTGGTCGGCGCCATGCTGGCACAGGTGCGGCTCGGTCTGCGTCCGCTCACCAGCCTACGCGCAGGGCTGGCCGACATCCGCGCCGGCAGGCGCAGCGCGCTTTCCACCGACCAGCCCAGTGAAATCCTGCCGTTGGTCGAGGAGGTCAATAGCCTGCTGGCCAACAATGCCGAGGGTCTGGCGCGCGCCAGGCGTCATGTTGCCAATCTGGCGCATGGCCTGAAGACACCGCTCGCGGCGCTGGGCCTGGCGCTTGAGAAGCGGCCGGCAGGCGCTATGGCTCGGGCCGTCCCCGGCGCGGATGTCGCCGCAATGCGCGCCCAGCTGGAATTGATGGAGCGGCTGATCCGCCATCATCTGGCCCGCGCTCGGGCCGCGGCGCTGGCCGGCCCCGCCCGTTCCAGCACCAACGTCGCCGAAAGGCTCACCGACCTGACTGGCATGATGGCCAATGTCCACCGTGAGCGCGGCTTGACCTTCGAAGTCTCGGCGGCTTCCGACGTCGCGGTCGCAAGCGAGATGCAGGACTTTGACGAGATCCTCGGCAACCTGCTCGACAATGCCTGCAAATGGGCACGTTCGCGCATCATCGTTTCGGCAAACACTGATGAAAGCCGCGTCATCATCGACATCGATGATGACGGTCCTGGTCTCGACGCGACGGCGATGCCGGAGGTGATGCGGCCAGGACGCCGCATCGACGAGGCGACGCCGGGCCATGGCTTCGGCTTACCGATCGCCGCTGAACTCGTGGAACTCTATGGCGGAAGTCTCGGTCTGTCGCGCGCGCCCGGCGGCGGCCTGCGGGCAAGGGTGGTCTTGCCGCAAAGCCGCTGACTCCGAGGCGATGCTTCTATTCGCGTATTCGCGCGAGGCCTGTCGATATCGAATTGAACGGAAAGTCTTATCATTTTGTTTGCGTTGGTACGTCATAGTAGCGACGGCTAACGGAGTGGAATGGATGAAGCTTGACCTGTCGCCGACCAGCTGGGGCAGGGTGATCGCTGTCACCGCCGCCGGCACGGCATTCTTCATTGCCGTGGCGTTTTTCGTCGATTCCTTCAATTTCCCCTATCTCTCGCCCGAGGCCGTCTGGCGGGCACAAATGACGGATCTGATGCTGCCCCTGGTGCTGGGCGGGTCGTTCCTGTTTTTCCTGATGTGGAAGATCCGCCAGTTGGCGATAGCGCAGCGCGACCTCAGCGTCATCGCCGCGACCGACAGCCTGACGGCGGTGCTGAACCGCGGCGCCTTCTCGATGCTGGTCGAGGCCTATCTCGAGCAGACCCGCAGGCAGGAGGATACCCGTTCTGGCGCGCTGCTGATCATCGACGCCGACCACTTCAAGTCGATCAACGACCGCCTCGGCCATGACTGTGGCGACCAGGCGCTCAAGCTGATCGCCCAGGCGATCAAGGGACAATTGCGCGGCAGCGATATCGTCGGCCGCATCGGCGGCGAGGAGTTTGGCGTTTTTCTTCCCGGTGTCGACCCTTCGCAATCCTGGCTGGTTGCCGAAAGCATCCGCCGGCGGATACGCGAAATGGACTTTTCGCCCGGCGGCCGCGCCTGTCCGCTTTCCGTCTCGATCGGCGGCACCAGCTTCAGCGGCCCGACGACGTACGAGGCGATATTCTCCGCCGCCGACAGACGGCTCTATGCCGCCAAATCGAATGGCCGCGATCAGGTCAGTTTCGACCCGGCGGAAGCCGCACTGGTGTCCCAGCCCAGCGCCGCCACGATGCATTGACCGCGGCCTTTAGCGCGCGAGGCCGACGTAGCCACTTCCTTGACGCTTCCTTGTCGGTGTGCTTCCTCCGGCTGACGTGATGTATGGGCATCGCCACGGACATTTCTGCTTTCTTGAGTTCCTCGATCATCAGGGCCGCCGGTGCAGCCACAACCTTCTCGATGCCGGCGAACGAGCGATGGGGTGGCCCCGGGCAAGGCCAGGCAAGCGCTGCGATCATGATCCATTTGTTCAACGGCTTTCAGAACCCGTTTGGCGGCAGCGAACGCGAAACAATGGACCTGTACCGGCTGCTGAGTGTCGACCAGCAGGTGCGCCTTTGGGCAACCTCTTCGCGCGTGTCCGACGAACTGATGCGGCAATTTCCGATTCGCCGCGTCTCGCCGGCTAGGCGCGACGTGCCGGACGGCGGCACCTATGTCTTCCTCGGCGCGCATTGGCGCAACAAGATCTGGCCTTACCTGGTCCGCCGGCCACGCCGGCTGATCTATGTCTTCAACACCTTTCACCCGAAGATCATCGGCCTGACGACCGGCATGCCGCGCCTGCTGGGCTGGCCCGACGCCGAGCTGGTGCTGATCTCCGACTTTCAGAAGCGCATGCTGCAGGTCGAAGGCGTCGTGCATCCGTCGCCGATCGATATCGGGCGTTTTTCACCACGACCGGCAAGGCCGGATGGTCCGTTCACGGTGGGGCGGCTCAGCCGCGACACGGCGGACAAGCATCATGCCGACGATGTCGCGCTCTACGAGGCCTTGCTGGCCGATGGCGTTGCGGTGCGGATCCAGGGCGGCATGCCGCTCAGGGACAGGCTCGCGCCGCATCCGCACCTCGAACTCCTGCCGCAGGGCCAGTTCGCCGCCGAACAGTTCCTGCCGACGCTCGACGTGTTCTACTATCGCACCGGCTCGCATGTGGAGACGTTCGGCCGCGTGGTGTTCGAGGCGATGGCTTGCGGCCTGCCCGTGGTCTGCCATTCGTATGGCGGTTATGCCGACCATATCAGCCACGGCAAAAACGGTTTTCTCTTCGAGACGACGCAGCAGGCGGCGCAAATCCTGACCGAACTCAAGGCCGATCCGGCGCTGCGGGCCGACGTGGGCCAGAAAGCGCGGCAGACCGTCGAGAGGCTGTTTTCGCCGCAGGAATTGCAACAGCGGCTGGATTTCTATCGGCGTTAGCGATACCGGGCAGGAACCACGGCTTGCCCACTCCGTTCGTCATCAATCTCGACATCGCCAAAGCTGACATGCAAAAGAATCAATCGGCGGACCGCATCGGCGCCACCGGATCGCGCGGAGCTTCTTACCAATGACATCGATGGGTGCGGCGGCACTGCTGATCCTGGTCCTGACCTATGCCGGCGTCGCCATCGGCCGCATCCCCGGCCTGCGTCTCGACCGGGCTGGCATCGCGCTGCTTGGCGGCGCCGCGATGATCGCCATTGGCGCGATCAGCATGGAGGACGCCTACCGCGCCATCAATTTCGACACGATCACGCTTCTGCTCGGCATGATGATCGTGGTGGCGCATCTGAAGGTCTCCGGCGCCTTTCGCGGCCTGGGCGCCATCGCCATCGAACACGCGCACGCACCGTTCATGTTGCTGGTGATGGTGACGCTGCTCACCGGCGTGCTGTCGGCCTTCCTGGTCAACGACGCCATCTGCCTGGTCATGGCGCCGATCGTCGTCCACGTCACCCGCGTCATCAACCGCAACCCGGTCCCCTATCTGATCGCCACCGCCACCGCGTCGAACTGCGGCAGCGTCGCCACCATTACCGGCAATCCGCAGAACATGGTCATCGGTGCGCTGTCAGGCATTTCCTACCCCGCCTTTTCGGCGGCGCTGGCGCCGGTCGCCCTGTTCGGCCTCGTCGCGGTCATCGTTATCGTGCGCATCGTCTATCGCGCCGAATTCACCCGCACCGCTGAATTGACGCCGCATGTTTCGCGCGGCCGCATGCATCGCGGCCAGGTGCTGAAGGCGGTGATCGTCTGCATCGGGCTGGCCTTCGCCTTCTTCGCCGGCGTCCCCGTTGCCAAGGCAGCCTTGATCGGCGGCGCCATTCTCCTGCTCACCCGCGCCATCAAGCCCGAACGCATCTACCGCGAGATCGACGGCCCGCTGCTGTTCATGTTCGCCGGCCTGTTCGTGGTGGTTGCCGGCGCCGAAAGGACGCTGCTGACGCCCGATCTCATCGCCTCGGCCAAGAATCTCGGCCTGGACGATGTCTGGCGCCTGTCCGGCTTCACCGCGGTGCTCTCCAACATCATGAGCAATGTGCCGGCGGTGCTGGCGCTGCGGCCGTTCATACCCGGGCTGGAAAACCCGGAGCGGGCCTGGCTGGTGGTGGCAATGAGTTCCACGCTCGCCGGCAATTTCACGCTGCTCGGCTCGGTCGCCAACCTGATCGTCGCCGAGCAGTCCAAGGCCGCCGGCACACCCTTGTCGTTCGGTGCCTTCTTCAAGGTCGGCCTGCCGCTGACGCTGATCACGCTCGTCGCCGGCACGGCATGGCTGGCATTCGGATTCTAGAGGGAGCCGCAAAGCGGTGACGAATACGAATCAAGTCGAAAGCGGCGATCTGATCCGACGTGCGGTGGCCGCTTTCAATTCCGGCAATCACGGCCAGGCAATGCAGCTGTGCGAGTTGGGCCTGAAGCAGCACCCGGACGATCCAGCACTTTGCCATCTTCTGGCGGCGGTCCTGTTCGCCAGGGCCGATTTGTCGGGGGCCCGCACGCGCATCGAGACGAGTCTGGCCGCTCGTGCGGATAATGTGCCCGCCTTGATTCTCGCATGCAGGATTGCCAGGGCCGATGGCCGGTTTGACGCGGCGTTGCAACAGCTGGATCGCGCGGCAAAGCTGTCATCACAGGCGGAGATACTGGTCGAGCGGGCACGTACCCTCGACCAGGCAGGCAATGCTTCGGCCGCGCGCGAATGCTGGACGCTTGTCTTGCAACGGGATCCGAAATCAAAGGAGGCAATGGCACGCCTGGGGCACCTTGCGTGGGAACGCGGCGAGTCCCTGGAGGCGGAAGCCCTCCTCGAACGCGCCGTCGCCGGCGGTGGGCATCCGGCTGCCTGGTTCGATCTCGGACTGGTGCGTCAGGACATGCGCAAGTTCGGCAGCGCCGCCGAAGCCTACCGACGTGTGCTTGAGATGAACCCGGACGCACCGGAGGCTGCCGTCAATCTGGGCGTCGTCTTGCAGGAAACCGGCGACCTCGACGGGGCCATGGCGGCGTATTCGATGGCCTATCGTCTGCGCCCATCCACGTTCGGCGTCATCGCCATGGCGCTCACATCGGCGCCGAGCGGCAGGTTATGGCTCGATGAGGAAGCGCTGCGTCGCTCACTCGCCGGCGGCGCGCCCCCGCCTGGCGCGAAACCGCTTGCGGTAGACGCCGGGCGTTGACAGGACACTAGCGACCGTCTGCGCATAAGACGCCTGCCGTTCTTCGTCGAACACCTCGTATTCCAGCTGCGGCGCGGCGCGCGGAACCGCAAAGCATTGTGCGACGGGAGTTCCTTTCGGGAGCACGCCGGAGAACCCAGGTTCCGTCCAGACCGCCGGGAAATTGATGCCGCCATCGCTGAACCGGTCGGAATCCACCAAGCCGGTCACCAGCCGGAACGGAAGATCCTCGCGATTGACCGGATGCGTCGCGAACAGCGACCAGCCATTCTCGAGCTCGATGGTCCAGAAGCTGTTGAATTTGAGGGCGGCTTGGCCAGGCGTAGCAAACGGGCTGCCGGCGAGCTGCCCCGGCGTGTGGAAGCTCAATGGCGCTCTGGGGTGGTTCTGCGTGAGCGGTTCTGGAATTTGCCAGTCCCAGGAAAAGGTGCCCTTGTCGACGACGACGTCGCATGGCAGCAGGACCATGAAGCCATAGGTCATCGCATCGACAACGGGCGGACACTGCTTGAGCGTCCGAATGTCACGGCCGTGGATCGCCGAATAGGCGGTGGCGGGCATCGCGCGCAGCCATTCCGGCAGAGCGCCCCGCGCCGGGATCGGGCGCGGCAAATGCTCAATCAACGTCGGATCACATCGGAAGATGATACGCATCAACGCCTCCTGGCATTGCGATACCATGCTTGCCGGCCGCGTTCCAAGCCACGGTTGGTCATTCCTTGTTCTGCGATCTCGCCCGGACAAGCGCCGCCGCGGCTCGTCCTGCCGCCTCGATATATTCGGGATTGCGGTGGACCAGCATGATCGAAAACGAACCATCGATCAAAAGCACGATCTCGCGTGCCACCGCCTGCGGTTCCTTGACGCCGCGGTGGGACAACGCGCCGGCCAGCCATGCCTCGAAATTCGACTTGTGGCGTGATCCGACCTTCACCGCCGGATGGCCGGGCATCGAAGCGAGTTCCGCTGCCGTGCGCAGGAAACCGCATCCCTTCCACTTCGGGTGGCGCGCAGCCCGCGCCAGATTGCTGAAGATCGCCTCGACCTTGCGGTCCGCACCGCCTTCCGCGGCATCGAACCAGCCGGCCATCTGCCGCAAATTGGGCTGGTCGCGCCCGTCGAGATAGGCGGCGATCAGGTCGTCCTTGCTCTTGAAGTGGTAGTAGAGCGTGCGCTTGGTGAGGCCCGCCTTTTCGGCAATGGCGTCGACGCTGACCCGGCCGATTCCCTCGGCATAGAACAGCCTCGTCGCGGCATCGACGATGCGTTTGCGGGTTGGGCTGGCGGCTTCAGGCATCGGTCATGTATACCGACTAGTGAATATACACGCAATCGAAAGCGTGATCCCTTTCCGTCGTATCTGGAAAGGAAGAGCAATGGCAGATCTTGTCCTGAACGAGACCCGCGACGGGGTGAGCATCCTCACCCTCAACCGTCCGGAAAAGCTCAATGCGCTGAACTACGCCCTCATCGATCGCCTGCTCGCGATCCTCGACGACATTGAAGTCAATGGCAGCATCCGGGCTGTCATCCTCACTGGAGCAGGGGACCGGGCGTTTTCGGCGGGTGGCGATATCCACGAATTCTCACTGAGCGTCGCGGCCGGCACGGATGTGGCGCTGCGCGATTTCGTCCTGCGCGGCCAGAGGCTGACGGCAAGGCTTGAAGCCTTCCGCAAACCCATCATCGCCGCCGTCAACGGGATTGCCTTCGGCGGTGGCTGCGAGATCACCGAGGCCGTGCCGCTGGCGATCGCCAGCGACCGCGCCCTGTTCTCCAAACCGGAGATCAACCTTGCAATGCCGCCGACCTTCGGCGGCACGCAGCGCCTGCCGCGGCTTGCCGGGCGCAAGCGCGCACTGGAATTGCTGTTGACGGGCGACTGGTTTCCGCCGCCGCGGGCACTCGAACTTGGGCTGGTCAATCAGGTCGTGCCGCATGCCGAGCTTATGCCGGCGGCGCACGATCTTGCCCGCCGCATCATCACGCATTCGCCGGCAGCGCTCGCCAGCATTCTCACCGCGGTGGCGCGCGGTATCAACCTCGGCATCGCGGAAGGACTGCTTGTCGAGGCCGAACAATTCGCCCGCATGGCCCCGACCGCCGATCTCAGGGAAGGGCTTGCCGCCTGGATCGAGCGGCGCAAGCCCAGCTATGACGGCTCCTGGACGCACGTCACCAGGCCGGACGAGGCAAGGCGCGCCTCGCTGCGACTCGACCAGGCGGCCGGTCAGGGCAAAGCGTTGAGGTGATGCGTCATACCGGGGCGGGAGACCGCCGGCCGGCCACCGTCACTTCGCCCCGACGGTGAACCCCAATTGCCCCAGCACTTTCACCGCACACCGCAAGGAACGGCGGCTTGTGGGTGCGGAAATAGGCGTGGAAGGCAGGATAGGGGGCGACATTGCTCTTGTAGTCGCCGAGCAGGTCGATCTGCACTTTCTCTGCGCCCGGTCGTCCGAAATAGAAGCTGTCCAGCGAGTAGCCGTCGGGCGAGACCGGATACGCCGGCGCGCCATGCGTGTACTGCCAGGCAATCGCCTCGGATCCCGGCCTCCCGACATAGACGGAATTCTGCTCCCTTCCTTACATCTTTGTAAGGTCCGCGTCATGTGAACGCATGACGATTGAGCAGGACGAGTGAAATCTATTAGCGGCCCCAGAATGGAGGTGGTTGTGATGGACGGTTCTCGTGGTGATGTATTGACCGAGCGGTCATTCGAGGCGAGCGCTTATAGCGATTACCGATCGAGCCATCAGACTCCAGGCTACGGCGCCGACTACACGAAAACCTACCGTTCCGGCTACTATGCTGCCTTGTGGTTGCGTATCGAACGCTCCCTGGTTGAAAACATTCTTAGGCCTCTTGGCGGGCCGGGTCGCAGCTGCCTTGACTTCGCCTGCGGCACAGGCCGCGTCACAACTGTTGCAGGCCCATTGTTTGGTGAGGTCGTCGGCGTCGACGTCTCTCAATCCATGCTCGCTTGCGCGCGGGTTCCGGGCAACGTCCAACTGGTGGAAGCCGATCTGACGGTTGCCCCCCTTTCCAGAAGATTCGACGTGGTCACAGCTTTTCGGTTCTTCCTGAACGCTGAAGACACTCTTAGGCGGGACGCACTGTCGGCCATTCATGAGCACTTGAACGATGGTGGGTTGCTGGTTTCGAACATCCACATGAACGCAACCTCGCCAATGGGTCTGGTCTACCGCTTTCTCAACCGATTGCAGGGGCGCGTCGTGCGCAGTACGTTAAGCATCCACGCATATCGCCAGATGCTCGTTTCCAACGGGTTTGTGGTCGAACGGGTCATCGGCTATGGGTTTTTGCCGCGACCCGGGTGGCTGCTACCGAGGCTTTGCGAGATGTTGGTCGGGCCTGTTGAGACGATATGCAGGCGCGCTGGTGTCCCAGCGCGCTTTGCTCAGAATTTCTTAGTGGTCGCCAGAAAGCGATAGACGCAGATCCGCTCCAACCAGAGCGGTAACGCAAAGACCCTCAATGGAAGGGGCTTTTTGTGATGCCGGCTTATGGCAGCTACCCCGCGCGCATCACGGCGCGACGTTCACGCGACCCTTCATGTTGGGATGGAAGCGGCAGAAATAGTCGACCGCCCCCGCCGTCTTCAACGTCAGGCTTGCCGACTTCTTCGGCGGGATCATCACCTCCCAGCCGCCTTTCACGGTGGCCGTGTGGGCAATCACGTCCTTGTTCACCCACTCTATCGTGTCGCCGACCTTCGCCTCGATGGTCGCCGGCGAGAAGACGAGCTTGTCGATGGTGACCTCTATGGTTGCGGCCTGCGCCGGCGCCGCGGTAAGCGCCAGCACGGCCAGCCAGGACAGGCGGATCAAGGCGCCCGATTTCATTTCAGCATGCCGGCGACATGTTCGGCGTGCTGCTCATGCCCCTGGAAGATCTTGAGGCCGGTCTCGAGCAGGCTCTTCAACTCGGTATTGCTGGCCGAAGGAATGAGCAGCGTTTCGAGCGCGCCGTTGACCTGCTTGTGGTAGGCGACTTCATTCTCGATATAGGCCTTGTCGAAAGCCGCGCCCTTCAGCTTGGCGAGCTTGGCGCGTTCTTCTTCCGCCGCCTTGGTCAGCGCCTGGCTGGTGGCGTTGTCCTCGGGCTTCACCTTGAGCTTCTTGACCAGGTCGAGCGCCTGTTTGTTCACCGCCTCGTGGTCGCGCTCCATGTCCTTGGCGAAGGCGACGACCTCCTTGTTCTTCGATGTCTTGATCGCCTGCTTGGCCGCCTCGATGTCGAGGACGCCGGCTGTGTAGGCGATATGGGCGATCTGCGGGTCGGTCGGCTTGTCGGCGGCTTGCGCGAACGGGGCAGCGCTGACGAGGAGCAGGGCGGCAAGGGCGGCGGTATATCGGGTGAACATGGCATCCTCCTTCGCCCGGCCGCGAGGAAGCGCCGGGCTTACATTTCCAGTTGACGCTGATTGGATGCGCTGCCGGGAGAAACGTTCCCGGGAAATCGCGAGGGGATCATTCGAAGCCCAGCCGACCCATCACGGCCTTGGTCAGCCGTTCGCAGCGGCGGCCGGCGAAGGGGAAGGCGTCGAGCAGCACCGGGCCGATCTCGTCATCCAGCGCCTTGCGCAACAGGCTACGTGCCCGGTGCAGCCTCGTCTTGATGGTCTCCGGCCGCACGCCGAGCAGATCGGCGGTTTCCTCCATGCTCAGCCCCTCGATGACGCGCGCCACGAAGACCATGCGGTAGATGTCGGGCAGGCTGTCGGTCGCCCGTTCGACAAGTGCGAGAATCTGCCGCTGCGCCATTGTCCGCTCCGGATCGTCGCTGGGGTTGAGGGGAAAGCGGATGACTTGCGCTTCCGGGTTTTCGGCCATCGCCACAATGCGGCGCCTCTTGCGCAGGCGGCCGAGCGCCTCGTTGATGACGATGCGCGACAGCCAGGTGGCGAGCGAGGCATCGCCGCGAAATGCCGCCAGGCTGGCGAAGGCGCGGACATAGGCCTCCTGGACGACGTCCTCGGCTTCGGCGTCATTGCGCAATATGCCGCGCGCGATGCGGTAGAGCCGCTGGTTGTATGTCTTGATGATCGTGCGGAAGGCGCCCGCGTCGCGCGCCAGGGATCGCTGCACGAGCAGCAGGTCGCTGGAGAAGGCCTCGGCCACTCCGGGCATCGTGGCGGGCATTACGAGCTTGCTCATCGCGATCGGATCTCCCCGAACAGACGCCCGAATAGACGCTTGACTGCACGTTGGATGCGCCCGCCGGAAAAAGGTTCCCGGATTTCGGCAACCTGGCGCAGCTATATTAAAGCAATTCCAGGAAAAGTGTGGGCGGGTTTCCCGGGAAAAGCGCGTAGCGCTTCCCTTGGGAATTGCGTCAAAACAAACAGTTAGAGCGGTTCGCTGTTTCCGTGAAACGGCGAAACGCTCTAAGCCGCCAATCCCTTGTCTGCGGCCTGCACGCGTGCGGCCGCCGCCAGAAGGTCGGTCTGGGTGATCAGGCCGAGAATACGCCGTTCGCCGTCGACGATGACCACGGCGTGGCTGCGGCCGTCGGTCAGTACCGGAAGCAGGCTCATCGCCGGGGTGTCGGGCGAAGCGGTGCCGGCCCTCGACATCACGCCCTTCACCGTGTCGGTGGCCCTGGTCAGTTCGCGCAGGCCGACGGCCCCGACCAGCCTGGCATCCGCGTCGACCACCGGCAAGGTGCGGATGTTGTGATCGAGCAGTTGCCGGCGCGCCTCGTCGGCGGTGGCCTGCTCGGGCACCGAAACCACGTCGCGGGACATGATGTCCTGGCAAAGCAGCGTCCGGTGCGAGCGCACCATGGCTTGCAGTTCGACTTGTCTCAAAAGCCGTTCGAGGTCTTCGCGGCCGATGTCGAAAGTTTCGTCGAGCGTGGTCAGCGCCGCGTCGATGTCCTCGGGCCGAAAACCGACGCGCTGCCGCGCCGGCGGATCGGCGGTCCCATGGCTGTTGGCTATGGGTGCGGCGACATGCGGGTAGTTGCGCCGCGCCAGCTTGTGGAAAAGCAAGCCGAGCGTGACCAGGATAATCGAATTCAGGGCCACCGGCACGAATGGAAACAGGAATCCGGCGCTGACCACGGCCGGTCCGCCGAGCACCGCCGTCAGCGCCGCCGCGCCGCCCGGCGGATGCAGGCAGCGTGTGAACGACATGGCAGCGATGGCGAGCGCCACGGCGAGGCCAGAGGCCATGACCGGATCATGGATGAAATGCGCCACGGTCACACCCACCAGCGCCGATATGGAATTGCCGCCGATGATCGACCAGGGCTGCGCCAACGGGCTCGCTGGTACGGCGAACAGAAGCACGGCGGACGCGCCCATCGGCGCCACCAGCAGGGCCACATGCGGGCCGCCGCCCATCGCCAGTCCGCTGATCACGCCGGTCAGCGCGATGCCGATCGTGGCGCCGATGCAGGCCAGCAGCCGCTCGCGCAGCGTTGCGCCGGCAAGGATGGGGACAAAAAGACGAAAGGCCATGGCAAGCTTTGTTGGAAATGGATTGGTCGGAAATGCCGTGCAGCAGGCAATGCGGCCGAACCCGCGGATTTGAAAGTCAAACAAATCCGCGAAGTCATGGCTCGGGAGAATAATATTGCGCGCCACACCCCGATGGGATGCCGTGAGCGGCTCGCGCTTTGTCATCAGCGCCAAGGCCTTGCGGCTGCCGCTGATTCTGTCCGGCCGTCAGCCCGCGCGCGCCGGTTAGGCCGTCGCCGCGGCCAGCCCGCGCAAAATGTCGGCTTTCAGGTCGTCGACATCCTCGAGGCCGATCTGCAGGCGGATCAGCGGACCTTCATAGGGGGCTTTTGCAACGACGCGGTCGCCGAGCCAGACCGGCACCGCAAGGCTTTCATAGCCGCCCCAGGAATAGCCGAGGCCGAAAATCCGCAGCGCGTCGAGGAAAGCGTGCTGCTCCTTCTGGCCGCCGCCGGCGAGCACGATGGAAAAGATGCCGCTCGAGCCGCAGAAGTCGCGCTTCCACAAATCGTGGTCCCGATGGCTGGGAAGGGCAGGGTGGAGCACGCGCGCCACGCCCTTCTGGCCTTCGAGCCACGACGCGATGGCGAGCGCGCTGCGCTGGTGATGCTCCAGGCGCACGCCCATCGTGCGCAGGCCGCGCAGCACCTGGTAGACATCGTCGGGTCCTGCGCAGCAGCCAAGCGTGCAAAAACTCTCATAGAGCTGCTTCCAGTGGCTCTCATTGGCCGAGACCGTGCCGAGCAGCACGTCGGAATGACCGGCCGGATACTTCGTCGCCGCGTGGATGGAAATGTCCACGCCGTGGTCGAGCGGCCGGAAATAGAGCGGCGTCGCCCAGGTGTTGTCCATCATCACGATGGCGCCAGCCGCATGCGCTGCCTTGGCGATCGCCGGGATGTCCTGCACCTCGAATGTATTGGAGGCTGGCGATTCCGTGAACACCACTTTGGTGTTGGGCTTGATCAGCGCCGCGATGCCGGCACCGACATCCGGGGCGTAGTACTCCACCTCGACGCCGAGCCGCTTCAGCATCGTGTCGGCGAAATTACGGGTCGGATGATAGACGCTATCGACGATCAGCAGATGATCGCCGGCCGATACGAAGGCGAGCAGGGGAATGGTCACCGCCGCGAGGCCCGACGGCACCACGATCGTGCCCGCGGATCCCTCCAACTCGTCGATGGCCTGGGCAAGGGCGTCCGTCGTCGGCGTGCCGCGCGTGCCGTAGGTGTATTTCTGGTTGCGGCCCGCCATTGCGGCGGCGTTGCGGAACAGCACGGTCGAGGCGTGCACGACAGGCGGATTGACGAAGCCGAAATAGTCGTGCGGGTTGTTGCCCGAATGGGCCAATCGCGTGTTGATGCCCATCTTGCCGGAAACCTCGTTGCCGTCCTTAGCCATGCTTCGTCTTCGCCTTGTTTGACAAGGCGCTAGCCATAGTGCGGTGCCATGGGCGGCGCAACAGCTCGCCGTCCGCCAGCGATGGACTTCGAATATGCCAATTCTCCACCTGAACGGCTTTGCGGCGGGAGCCCCCCCAAGGTGCGGCAGTGATCGTCGGCGCAGCCGATCCGTCCCCCGGTCAACCTATTGTGGGCGGCTGTGAAACATATATAATCAATTCCTAATATTAATCGCCGGGTTGCCTCAGATGCTGCCGGATGGTTTTTGGCCGGTTACCTCCTGATCCCCCGATCCGGCCATCGCGCTCAAGGAGCGCGGCAAGGGGAGGAATGCCATGCCCGACGTCAAATGGACGATGAAGGCGCGCGAATTCATCAACTGCAATTGTGCCTATGGCTGTCCATGCCAGTTCAATGCCGCGCCCACGCACGGCTTCTGCCAGGCGGTTGCCGGCATGGAAATCGAGAGCGGCCATCACGGGGCCACCAAACTCGATGGATTGCGGTTCGTCGGGATTTTCCGCTGGCCCGGCGCCATCCATGAGGGCAGGGGCGAAGCAGCGGTGGTGGTCGATGAAAGGGCAAGCGAGGCCCAGCGTGAAGCGCTGCTTCGCATACTGGGCGGACAGGACACCGAACCCGGCGCGACGATATTCCAGGTGTTTTCGACCACGCTGGAGAAATTCCATGACCCGATCTTTGCCCCGATCGAATTCGAGGTCGACGTCGACGCGCGAACCGGACGGCTGCATGTCAAGGGCGTGACCGACGGTCGCGGCGAGCCGATCAAGAATCCGGTCACCGGCGCGGAGCATCGGGCTCGCATCGACCTGCCGCACGGCTTCGAATACGCAATGGCCGAGATCGGTCGCGGCTGGACCAAGGCGACCGGCCCGATCAAGTTCGAGCTGGCCGACACCCACAGCCATTTCGCCAATCTGCATCTCACGCAGAGCGGCGTCGTGCATTGACCTGATCCGATGGGCGACACGGCGCTGGAGGCGGTGCTGCGGCGCGACCGTATGGTCGTGATGGCCGCGCTTGTCGTGATTGCGGTGTTCGCCTGGGCCTATGTGTTGTGGCTCGCCATCGACATGGCCATGCCCGCGTCCCCGATGACGGCCGGAGCGAGCGGCAATATGGCCGGAATGAACATGTCGACCACGGACATGGGTGGCACGGACATGGGTGGCACGGACATGAGCGGCATGGATGTGGGCGGCGCCGTGGCGCCAGGCTTCCGGGCCTGGGCACCCGCCGACTTCGCTTTCATCTTCACCATGTGGGCGGTGATGATGGTCGGCATGATGACGCCTTCGGTCGCGCCGCTGTTGCTGCTCTATGCCGGCATCGGCCGCAAGGCGCAGGCGGATGGCCGCCCCATCGCGTCGACCGGATGGTTTTTCACCGGCTATCTCACCGTCTGGATCGTCTTCAGCATCGCCGCGACCGGCGCGCAATGGCTGCTCGTCCGCCTGGCCCTGCTCGATCCCTCGATGGCGACCGACAGCACGATCCTCGGAGGCCTCGTCCTGATCGCCGCCGGCCTCTATCAATGGACCCCGATCAAGGGCGCGTGCCTGCGCCAATGCCAGGGGCCGATCGGGTTCCTGATGAGCCATGGCGGCTTCCGTTCCGCGCCATCAGGCGCGATTCGGCTGGGCATCGATCACGGCCTCTATTGTCTGGGCTGCTGCTGGGCGCTGATGGCCCTGCTGTTCGTCGGCGGCGTCATGAATATCCTGTGGATTGCCGGTATCGCCATCCTCGTTCTCCTGGAAAAGACGGCCACGAGCGGGCCGTTGATCTCGCGCATTTCGGGTGCGCTGATGGTGGCGGCCGGCGTGTGGTTGATGTCTCGTGCGCTTTGACTCCCAGGTCCGATGACAGTCTTCGGACGTGCCAATACATCCGGTGTCCAGATCAGCGACGTCAGGCTGGTGCCAGGGATGGATTACGCCGCTGGCCCGCCTTTGCGTTGAATGCGCTTTGCCGACTTTATTCGCGCCGTGACTAAAATGCGGGCGCGTTTGTCTGCAATTCGGGCATTTCGGGCAATCGATTTTCAAAGACGTTCGGATTCGGTCATTTCCCTTGACCTCACGGGAATTATCGCCTTCGATGCTGTTCGTGAATGGGAGGCGGCGCGTCGGTTACGATGCGGGATTCCGGGAATGGGCTGGAATGGGAAGCTGCGTTCACACGGGAAAAAAGATCAGGTTTTGCCTGAAAACAGAAAAGGGTCTGTGGGTCATGAAACATATTGCTATCGGCATCCTTGGGGCCGCTACGCTCGGATTTATGGCGTCGGCCGCGTCGGCGACGACGCTCGACACCGTCAAGGCGAAGGGCTTCATCCAGTGCGGTGTCTCGACGGGTCTGGCCGGGTTCTCGGCGCCGGACGACAAGGGCGACTGGCAAGGCATCGACGCGGATTTCTGCCGCGCTGTCGCGGCCGCCGTCTTCGGTGACGGCACCAAGGTCAAGTTCACGCCGCTCAGCGCCAAGGAGCGTTTCACCGCGCTGCAGTCCGGCGAGGTCGACATCCTGTCGCGCAACACCACCTGGACGATCAATCGCGACACCGCACTTGGCCTGAATTTCGTCGGCACCACCTACTATGACGGCCAGGGCTTCATGATCAACGCCAAGAAGCTGCCGGGCGTTAATTCGGCGCTCCAGCTCTCCGGCGCCGCCGTCTGCGTGCAGAGCGGCACCACCACCGAGCTCAACCTCGCCGACTACTTCAAGGCGAACAAGATGGAATACAATCCGGTCGTCTTCGAAAAGCTCGAAGAGGTCAACGCCGCCTATGATGCCGGCCGCTGCGACGTCTACACCACCGACCAGTCGGGCCTTTACGGCATCCGCCTGACGCTGGGCGCGCCGGCCGATCACGTCGTGCTGCCCGAGATCATCTCCAAGGAGCCGCTCGGACCGGCCGTGCGCCAGGGCGACGACCAGTGGTACCATATCGTCAAGTGGACCTATTTCGCGCTGCTTGACGCCGAGGAGCTCGGCATCACCAAGGCCAATGTCGATGAGATGAAGAACTCGGCCAGCCCGGAGATCAAGCGTGTTCTCGGCCAGGAAGCCGACACCAAGATCGGCACCGATCTCGGCGTCTCCAATGACTGGGTCGTCAACATCGTCAAGGCCGTCGGCAACTACGGCGAAATGTTCGATCGCAATGTCGGTTCGGGCAGCCCGCTCAAGATCGCGCGCGGCATCAATGCGCTGTGGACCAAGGGCGGCCTGCAATACGCTCCGCCGATCCGCTGACCGAAATGTGATCCGGAAGGCAGACATCTGCCTTCCGGTTTCTCTTTCCAGGGGACGGTCGCATGGCATCGCAGGAAGTTCTTCGCGAGGAGTCCAGCAGGGCTTCCTTCATCAATGATCCGAAAGTCCGCAGTCTCTTCTTCCAGACGCTGGTCGTCATCGTCCTGTTCGGCTCCGTCTGGTGGATCGTGCAGAACGTCATCGACAATCTGCAGCGCCTGCACATAGCGTCGGGCTTCGGTTTCCTCAGGGGACGCGCCGGTTTCGACATTTCGGACACGCCGATCGCCTATACGTCGGACTCGACCTATGGCCGCGCCATCGTCGTCGGCCTGATCAACACCGTCATCGTCGCCGTGGCCGGCATCATCACCGCCACGATCATCGGTTTCGTCATCGGCATCGGCCGCCTGTCGCAGAACTGGCTGATCCAGAAGATCTGCACGGTGTATGTCGAGGTCTTCCGCAACATCCCGCCGCTGCTGGTCATCTTCTTCTGGTATTCCGGCGTGCTGGCCGTTCTGCCGGCGCCGCGTGACAGCTATCATCTGCCCTTCGGCTCCTTCCTCAACCAGCGTGGCTTCTACTTTCCCCGCCCGGTCTGGGGCGAGGGCTCCTGGCTGATCTTCGTCGCCTTGCTTGTCGGCATCGCCATGGCGTGGTTCGTCGCCCGCACGGCGCGCCAGCGGCAGATGGCGACGGGCCAGCAATTTCCGGTGTTTTGGACAGCCGTGGCGCTGATCGCCGGACTGCCATTGCTCGCTTATGTGCTGAGCGGCTTTCCGCTGAGCTTCGATCTTCCCAAACAATCGACCTTCAACCTGACCGGCGGTTTTCAGGTCAAGCCGGAGTTCCTGTCGCTCTATCTGGCGCTGTCCTGCTACACCGCGGCCTTCATCGCCGAGATCGTGCGCGCCGGCATCCGGGGGGTCAGCAAGGGCCAGACCGAGGCGGCAGCGGCCCTTGGCCTGCGATCCGGGTCGATCTTGCGGCTGGTTGTCGTGCCGCAGGCCATGCGCATCGTCATCCCGCCGCTGACCAGCCAGTATCTCAACCTGACCAAGAACTCGTCGCTGGCGATCGCCATCGGCTATCCGGACCTGACGGCGACGGCCGGCACGGTGCTGAACCAGACCGGACAGGCGGTCGAAGGCGTGCTGATCATGATGATCGCCTATCTCATACTCAGCCTGGTGACCTCGGCCGTCATGAACGTGGTCAACGCCAGAATGGCGCTGGTGGAAAGGTAGAGCCATGCAGGAACACGATATGTCCTGGGTGCGCACCGAAATGGCCCTGGCGCAGCCCGCGCCAGCCAGCGTCAGCGGCCCTGTCGCCTGGGTGCGCAAGAACCTGGTCGGCACGGTCGGCGACGTCATCATGACCATCCTTGGCATCGCCATCGTTGCCTGGGTCCTGCCGCAGGTCATCAACTGGGCGTTCATCAATGCCGTGTGGACCGGGCCGGACCGCACGGTCTGCGCGACCGTCGCACAAGGCGGCATTCAGCCGGATGGCTGGACCGGCGCCTGCTGGGCCTTCGTCAATGCCAAGTTTGGCCAGTTCATGTTCGGCACCTATCCGATCGAGGAACGCTGGCGGCCGATCCTGGTCGCCATCCTGTTCGTGGCGCTTTTGGTGCCGATGCTGATCCCCCGTGTGCCGCGCAAGGGCCTGAACGCCATCCTGCTCTTCCTGGTGTTGCCGATCGTCTCGTTCTTCCTGCTGATCGGCGGCGTGCTCGGCCTGCCGCATGTCGAGACATCGCGCTGGGGCGGCCTGCTGGTCACGCTCAGCCTGTCCTTCGTCGGCATTGCCGTGTCGCTGCCGCTGGGCACCGTGCTGGCGCTCGGCCGGCGCTCGAAAATGCCGATCGTCAAGACGCTGTGCGTGATCTTCATCGAAACGGTGCGTGGCATCCCACTGATCACCGTCCTGTTCTTCGTCAGCGTCATGCTGCCGCTGTTCCTGCCCGCCGGCGTCACCTTCGACAAGTTCCTGCGGGCGCTGATCGGCGTGTCGCTGTTTGCCGCCGCCTATATGGCTGAAGTCGTACGCGGCGGCCTGCAGGCGATCCCCAAAGGCCAATATGAAGGCGCCGATTCGCTCGGGCTCGGCTATTGGCAGAAGATGGGGCTGATCGTGCTGCCACAGGCGCTGAAGCTGGTCATTCCCGGCATCGTCAACACGTTCATCGGCATGTTCAAGGACACCAGCCTGGTCCTCATCATCTCAATGTTCGACCTGCTCGGCGTCGTCAAGCAGAACTTCTCGGACGCCAATTGGGCGACGCCGCAGACGGCCAGGTCCGGCCTGGTGTTCGCCGCCTTCGTCTTTTGGCTGTTCTGCTTCGGCATGTCGCGCTATTCAATGTACACCGAACGCCGGCTCGACACCGGCCACAAACGCTGATGCATGTCGCCCAAAACTGTGTTGCGGTTTTGGGACGACGACATGCATCATAACCAAAGATAAAAGAACAAGGGGACCCTGTCATGGCCACCGAAAACGCCGTCAGCGCGGAAGAGATCAAGGTCAACGCCGCCAAGATGCACATCTCGACCACCGATGTCGCCATCGACATCATCGCCATGCACAAATGGTACGGCGAGTTCCATGTGCTGAAGGACATCAACCTGAAGGTGATGCGCGGCGAACGCATCGTCATCTGCGGGCCGTCCGGCTCGGGCAAATCGACGATGATCCGCTGCATCAACCGGCTGGAAGAGCACCAGAAGGGCAAGATCATCGTCGACGGCAAGGAACTGACCAACGATCTGAAGAAGATCGACGAGGTGCGCCGCGAGGTCGGCATGGTGTTCCAGCACTTCAACCTGTTCCCGCACCTGACCATCCTGGAGAACTGCACGCTGGCGCCGATCTGGGTGCGCAAGACGCCGAAGAAGCAGGCCGAGGAAATCGCCATGCATTTCCTCAAGCGCGTGAAAATCCCGGAGCAGGCCAACAAATATCCGGGCCAGCTGTCCGGCGGCCAGCAGCAGCGCGTGGCGATCGCGCGCTCGCTGTGCATGAACCCGCGCATCATGCTGTTCGATGAGCCGACCTCGGCGCTCGACCCTGAAATGATCAAGGAAGTGCTGGAGACCATGGTGGGTCTCGCCGAAGAAGGCATGACCATGCTGTGCGTCACCCACGAAATGGGCTTTGCCCGCAAGGTCGCCAACCGGGTGATCTTCATGGATCAGGGCCAGATCGTCGAGCAGAACACGCCGGCCGAGTTCTTCGACCACCCGCGCCATGAGCGCACCAAACTGTTCCTCAGCCAGATCCTGCACTGAGCGGCTCCACATCAAGCGCAAGAGCCCGGCCGCAATGCGGCCGGGCTCTTTGCTTATGGATGGCCTCATGCGATTGGCGGCAGGGCAGCAGGGGGCATCGATGAGAAAAGTCCTGCGTTTCCTCACTATGGTACTGGCCGCGATCGTGCTTGCGGCGGTCCTCGGCACGCTGGTGCCGCGCCCGCTCTGGCCGGCGGCGTCCGCGAGCGAGGGCACGCGGCACATACTGGTGCTGAAGAACCCGATCCATACCGACATCGCCATTCCGGTGGACGATGCCGTACGCAAGCGCTTCCACTTCCTGGTGGACGCCGGGCTGCCTGCCGATGCTCCGGAAGTGCGCTACATCGTCGTCGGTTGGGGCGGCCGCGCCTTCTATCTGGAAACACCGACCTGGTCTGAGCTCAAGGCCGTACCGGTCATGAAGGCGCTGACCCTCGACGCGTCGGTCATGCATGTCGATGTCGCCGGCGATATCGTCGAACCGCATCCCGATGTCGCCGGCTTCGACATTGGGGATGACCAATTCGCGGCCCTGCTCGATTTCATCGAGGCCAGTTTTCAGCGGGGGCCTGGTGGCCCGATCGTCGTCGAGAATGCGGCTTACTCCAGCTACGACCGCTTCTACGAAGCCAACGGCCATTTCAACGCGCTGGTCGGCTGCAACACCTGGACGGCGGCGGCGTTGCGCACCGCCGGCCTGCGCACCGGCTGGTGGAACCCGTTGCCTGTGTCGCTGGGATGGTCGTTGCGGCTGTATAATTAGCTAACCGGCTTTGCGGTCCTGCTTCGTCACGTATTCGCGCAATGCCTTGTTGATCGCGCTTTGATAACCGCGACCGTCGGGCGTACGCCCCTTGAACCACGCGACGAGGTCAGAATCGAGACGAAGGGTCAGCTGCTGCTTAATCGGTCTGAAATACGGATTTCGAACAGCGTTCTGCCAGAAATCTTCAGTCAATTCAGGGATATCACTGGTATCGACATCATCTTCGGGGCGCGCCTTCAAAGCCGCAATTTCCGCCTTCTGGGCTTCCGTCAGCGGAGGTGGATTTGCCGGGTCAAACTTATATCGAATGACTTTGCGCATAACGTTTTCTTTCTATCGGCGCGGCCCGCCGCGCTGAAATGATCCGGATCACCTCTATGCCGTCTTCTTCGCGGTCGGCATGGGCAACCAGCAATACAAGCGCGCCGTCAACCATGCGTGTCGTTTGCCAGCGGTACTCACCGTCCTCAACTCTGTCCTGTTCCACCAGCGCGAAGGGGTCGGAGAAAACGCGAACTGCGGTCTCGAAACTCACCCCATGTTTTCGCAGATTCGATTTGGCCTTTTCCGGATCCGTTCAAATCGCAATTCTTCCATATGATGTAACCATTACGTCAAGGTAGCTGGCCTCGATGCCCTACCGCCGAACGATCTTCTGCAGCTGCCAGCCATAGAGCCAGTCGAGGTCGGCCGCGAGCTTCTCCGCCGGTCGTGTCGCCAGCACCAGGTTGCGGGCCAGCGCCACCGGGCCTCGGGCGTGCCAGGCAAGCCGGTTGAGCGCACCGCGCTTAAGCACCTTTTCCACGCGGGGCCGTCGCAGATTTTCCCAGATGCTGAGGCTCTGCCGCGGATCGCCGGGGAAGTCGGCGACCAGAGTGGCAAGCGTCGCCGCATCCTCGATCGCCATCGCCGCGCCCTGCGCCGCGAATGGCGTCATCGCATGGGCGGCATCGCCGATCAGCGCGATGCCGGCTGGCGTTGTCCAGGGCTGTTTCTGTTCGACGGTATGCAGCGGCCATGTCAGCCAAGGGCCGGCCATTTCCACCAGCCTCACGAGTCCTGGCGCGGTGCCGCGCATAGCGGCTGCGAGGATGCCGGGATCGGCATGGCCGGACCAGCCCTCGGCGATCCGCTCGCCTTTGGTGAAGGCGACGAGGTTGAAGGCGTCGCCCTTGCTGACGGGATAGGCGACCATGTGGAAACCTGGATGCAGGAAAGTCGTGACGCAATCGGCCGCGCCGATCGCGACAAAGGCTTGCCCGGCGCTGCTGTCGGCCGCGACGGTGGTGCGCCAGGCCAACTCTCCCGAAAAACGGCTTCTTGGCGACGCCATCCTTTTCGCATCGACAAGCCCGCGCACCGACGACCAGACGCCATCGGCGCCGACCAGCAAGGAGCCTTGTTCCTCTGCCGTCTTGCCGCCGAGCTCGACGGTCGCCGTGACACCATGGCTGCCGGTCGCAATTCTTTGGACGCGCGCACCGGTTGTGAGATGGACATCAGGCATCTCTGCTACACGCGCCATCAGCGCGCTCTGCAGGTCCGCCCGGTGCGCGACGAGATACGGGGCTCCCCAGCGGTCTTCACCCGATTGCCCCAACGGCACCTGAGCCAGCTGGCGCAACGTCCTGGCATCCTTCAGCACCACCGCCTCCGGCCGCACCGCCGCCGGCAACAGCCGGTCGAGTACGCCGAGGTCGCGCAGGATGCGTGTCGCGTTGGGAGAGAGCTGGAGGCCGGCGCCTACGGCTTCCAGGCGCGGCGCCTGTTCGAACACCCGCACGGGGTAGCCGCGTCTGGCAAAAGCAAGTGCCGCGGTCAGCCCGGCGACGCCCGCTCCGGCGATGACGATTTGCCGGGAGCGCGTGTCGTCCATCAGCTCTGTCGGGAAGGAATCAGGCGGCCTGGTCGATGTAGAGGCAGCCCGCCGGCAGCGTTTCGGTCGCCTTCAGCTTCGGCGAATAGCGGTAGAGCGTCGAGCAATAGGGGCAAACTTTCTCATTGTCGTCGCCCATGTCGAGAAACACATGCGGGTGATCGAAAGGCGGATTGGCGCCCGTGCACATGAATTCCTTGACCCCGATGTCGATCGCCGGATGGCCGGCATCGTTCTGGAAATGGGGAATGGAACCGCCTGCCATCGTCGTCTCCTTAACGCAGTCTCGCATGCATCTGGATCATAACAGGTCTCTTTGCAAGATCGATGAAATGAAACTGTCGCAAAACCCTGTCAGAGGATAAGTTGAGCCGGTTAAGCGTGTGAGCGCGGGCGCAAAGCGATTCCGCTACCGATCACACGTCATAAAGGCATGTTAGAGCGTCCATCGCCATCTGGCGACGCTTCAAAGGAACGGTTGTGGGCAGGGACGATGAATGAACTGAAGCCGGTGCAGAGCGAATTCGTCAACGTCGAGGTGGCCAGTGCAGAGGGCGGCAACCCGGATCGTTTCGTCAACCGCGAGTTTTCCTGGCTGCAGTTCAACCGCCGCGTGCTCGAGGAATCGCTGAACACCCATCATCCGCTGCTGGAGCGAGTCCGCTTCTTGTCGATCTCGGCCGCCAATCTCGACGAGTTCTTCATGGTGCGTGTCGCCGGCCTCGCCGGCCAGGTGCGCGAAGGCATCACGCTGAAAAGCCCTGACGGCCGCACGCCCGAACAGCAGCTCGAACAGCTGCTGCGCGAAGTCGAGCGGCTGCAGGAAGACCAGCAGAAGAGCCTTTCGGCGCTCACCGTGCTGCTCAACAAGGAAGGTATCGAGAGCATTACGCGCGATGCGCTGACCAAGGACGAGAAAGTCTGGCTGGAAGAGCATTTCCAGGACCAGGTGTTTCCGGTGCTCACCCCGTTGTCGATCGACCCGGCGCACCCGTTCCCGTTTATTCCCAATCTCGGCTTCTCGATGGCGCTGCAGCTGCGCCACCGCAAGAATGGCGAGGAGATGAGCGCGCTTCTGCGCCTGCCGGTGGCGCTGAAGCGCTTCATCCGGCTTCCGGATCGCAAGAACCATGTCCGCTTCATCCCGCTGGAAGAGGCGGTCGGCCTCTATATCGGCAAGCTGTTCCCTGGCTATGAGGTCAAGGGTTCCGGCACGTTCCGCATCATTCGTGACAGCGATATCGAGGTCGAGGAGGAGTCCGAGGACCTCGTGCGCCTGTTCGAGACGGCGCTGAAGCGCCGCCGCCGCGGGTCGGTGATCCGCATCGAGTTCGACAGGCTGATGCCTGGCGAATTGCGCGAGTTCGTCGCCGGCGAGCTTGGCGTCTCGTCGAGCCGTATCAGCGTCTTGACCGGTCCGCTGGCGCTCAGCCAGATCTCCGAGATCGTCTCCATTCCTCGCGACGACCTGAAGTTCACGCCCTACAATCCGCGTTTTCCCGAGCGTATCCGCGAGCATGGCGGCGACTGCTTCGCGGCCATCCGCGAGAAGGACATCGTCGTCCACCACCCCTACGAATCCTTCGACGTCGTGGTGCAGTTCCTGCGCCAGGCCATGGCCGATCCCGAAGTGGTGGCGATCAAGCAGACGCTTTACCGCACCTCCAACGACAGTCCCATCGTGCGTGCGCTGGTCGACGCCGCCGAGGCCGGCAAGTCGGTGACCGCGCTGGTCGAGCTCAAGGCGCGCTTCGACGAGGAAGCCAACATCCGCTGGGCGCGCGACCTCGAGCGCGCCGGCGTGCAGGTCGTGTTCGGGTTCCTCGAATTGAAGACCCACGCGAAAATGTCACTGGTGGTGCGGCGCGAGGATGGCAAGCTGCGCAACTACGTGCATCTGGGCACCGGCAACTACCATCCGGTCACCGCGCGCATCTACACCGACCTGTCCTTCTTCACCACCGATCCGACGATCGCCCGCGACGTCGCCCAGCTGTTCAATTTCATCACCGGCTATGCCGAGCCGACCGCCGAAATGCGGCTGGCGATCTCGCCGTTCACGCTCAGGAACCGTATCCTGCAGCACATTTCCGGCGAAGTTGCCCATGCGCTGGAAGGAAAGCCGGCGCGCATCTGGATGAAGATGAACGCGCTGGTCGATCCGATCATCATCGACGCGCTCTACGATGCCAGCCGCGCCGGTGTCGAGATCGACCTCGTCGTGCGCGGCATTTGCTGCCTGCGGCCGCAGGTGCCGGGCCTGTCGGAAAACATCAGGGTCAAATCGATCGTCGGACGCTTCCTCGAACACAGCCGCATCTATTGCTTCGGCAATGGCCATGGCCTGCCGTCGGACGAAGCGATCGTCTACATCTCCTCGGCCGACCTGATGCCGCGCAATCTCGACCGTCGCGTCGAGACCATGGTGCCGATCACCAATCCAACTGTGCATGAACAGATTTTGGGCCAGATCATGCTGGGCAACATCATGGACAATCAGCAAAGTTTCGACGTATTGGCGGATGGAACCTCACGGCGCGTGGTGCTGGAAGAGGGCGAGGAACCGTTCAACGCGCAGGAATATTTCATGACCAATCCGAGCCTGTCGGGACGGGGTGACGCGCTGAAGTCGCATGCGCCCAAGCGCATCGCGCAGTTCAAGCGCCGCAAGAAGAACGCTGCAGCGTCCGCGTGATGCTGTCTGATTCCCAGGGCCGGTTGCAGGACCGCCGACCGTTGTCCATCATCGACATCGGGTCGAATTCGATCCGCCTCGTTGTCTATGAAGGGCTGGCGCGCTCGCCGACCATGCTGTTCAACGAAAAGATGCTGGCCGGTCTTGGCCGCGGCATCGTTTCGACCGGAAAGCTCGACCCCGAGGCGGTGACCCGCTCGATGGAAGAGTTCCGCCGCTTTCGCGCGCTCTCCGATCAGGCCGGCGCCGAGCATATGTATGTGCTGGCCACCGCCGCCGCGCGCGAAGCGATCAACGGCCCCGACTTCATCCATCGCGCCGAAGAGGTCCTGAAAACCGAGATCCGCGTGATCAGCGGGCGCCAGGAAGCCTATTATTCGGCGCTTGGCGTCATTTCCGGCTTCCATCCGGCCAATGGCATCGCCGGCGACCTGGGCGGCGGCAGCCTCGAACTGGTCGACGTCAATGGCGAGGCGATCGGCGACGGTATAACGCTGCCGCTCGGCGGCCTGCGCCTGCAGGATATGGCGAAGAACTCGCTCGCCCAGGCGCAGAAGATCGCGCGCGACGAGCTGGCACGGGCCAAGCTGTTGAAAGGCGGGCAGGGCCGGCCCTTCTACGCCGTTGGCGGCACCTGGCGAAACCTCGCCCGGCTGCACATGGAGATGACCAACTACCCGCTTGGCGTCATGCACCATTACGAGATGTCGGCCGACAGCGCGGCGAATTTTCTCAAGCAGGTGGCCAAGGCCGAGATCGAGAAGGTCAAGGGCATCGAGGGCGTTTCGAAGAACCGCCGCTCGCTGCTGCCCTATGGCGCCATCGTGCTGCAGGAGATCATGGCGGCGATGCAGCCGTCGAAGATCATCGTCTCGGCGCTCGGCGTGCGCGAAGGCTTTCTCTATTCGCTGCTCGACGAAGCAGAGCAGAAGGCCGATCCGTTGATTTCGGCGTCCGAGGAACTCGCCCGCTTGCGTTCGCGCTCGGTCACCCATGCGCATGAACTGGTCGACTGGACGGCCAAATCCTTCGCCGCCTTCGGCATAGACGAGACCGAGGACGAGGCGCGCTACCGCCACGCCGCCGCCTTGCTGGCCGACATCGGCTGGCGCGCGCACCCGGAATATCGCGGCAGGCAGTCGCTCAACATCATTGCGCACGCCTCCTTCTTCGGCGTCGACCATCCCGGTCGTGCCTTCCTGGCTTTGGCCAACGCCTATCGCCATGACGGCATCTTCAACGAATCCATCGCACCCGAAATCAAGGCGCTGGCGACGCCACGCTACCTCGAGCGGGCTCGCGTGCTGGCGGCGATGATGCGGGTGGTCTACCTGCTGACGGCCTCGATGCCCGGCATCATGCCCAGGCTGAAATGGGAACAGCGCGCCAACGGTGTGCTGGCGCTGGTCTTGCCGGCGTCGCTCTCTGATCTCTACGGCGAGCGGCCGGCCGGCCGCCTGGCGCAACTGGCGCGGATCACCAATCGGCGCCTGGTGCTGGCTGTCGAGGGCGGGCCGAGCGTTTCGGTGAAGTAGGGCGTTCTGGCAGGCAGAGGCTCAGGTCACGTCCGCGCCGACACCAAAACCACGTCCGTCGGCCGACCAGGCGCCCGCGCCAGCCATGGCCAGCGCCAGGAAACCGCCTGATATCGCAATGTCCTTCATCAGCATCTGTTGGTGCAGGAAGGTGAGTGTCGCATCGTCAGCCCCCTGGCCATAGTGGCCGATGAAGCCTGCGACGACGCAGAAGGCCGCCAGCAGCAGCGCCACGATCGTGGTCTGGAGGCCGACGAGTATCAGCAAGCCTGCGATCAATTCGAACAGGCCCGTGCCCCAGGCGGCGAGCGCTGGCAGCGGCAGGCCGAGGCCGGCGAAATAATCGGATGTGCCGGCAATGTTGGCGAGCGCCTGGAAGCCGGACGGTACGAACAGCACGGCAAACAGCAGTCGCGAAACCAGAAGCAAAGCATCGCGGGTCATGGCCACCTCCCTTGCCGGCGCCCGGTTGGGCCCGAGCCGGCTGCCGCGCAGTCTACGCCTGTGAGGCTGCGGCCGAAACCGGACCGGCTATTCCAGACAACGAAAAAGCGGCGCGGAAAATTCCGCGCCGCTTTTGTCGAGGCTTGGGAGGAAGATTCAGCCGCGCTTGGCGTCGATCGAGTAGGCGCCGGCGCCCGACGAAGCCAGCAGCAGGAAGCCGCCGGTGATGGCGAGGTTCTTGAGGAACTGGATCATCTGCATCTGGTCGGCCCAGCCGGTATGGGCGACCAGCCCGGTGGCGACGGTGAAGATCGCCAGCACCCAGGCGGCGACACGGGTCTGGAAACCGACGAGGATGGCGAGGCCGCCGAGCAGTTCGATGAGGCCGACGACCACAGCCGTTGCGGTCGGAGCCGGCAGGCCGAGGCCGCCGAAATAGGCAGCGGTGCCGGAAATGGCGGTCAGCTTGCCGAAACCGGAAAGCAGGAAAATGACCGCGAGCAGGATGCGGCCAAGCAGGATGGTGACAGAGCTGTTGGACGCGGTGCCGGCGCCGGCGGCGGAAGTGTTGATGGACATGGTGTCTCTCCGAATGGGTTGAATGGCCATCAGATAGACGATGCCGACTGTTCACCAAAGCCGCCTATCCGGCGACACATTGTTCACAGGCCATACATTTCCGTGAATGGCGGAAAAACGCGAAATTCGTGTCGGGCGATGCGGAGGCGGGAGTAAATTCTCCCGCCGAAAGACAGTCTTACCCAGGGTGCGTCATGTCCTCCGGCCGCACCAGCCGGTCATAATCGGCCTCGCTGACCAGCCCCGTGGCCAGCGCTTCCTCGCGCAGCGTGGTGCCGTTCTTGTGCGCCGTCTTGGCGATCTTGGCGGCGTTGTCGTAGCCGATGGTGGGCGCAAGTGCGGTCACCAGCATCAGCGAGCGGTCGAGTGCCGCCTTGATGTTGTCTTCGCGCGCTTCGATGCCGACAACGCAATTGTCGGTGAAGGAGACCGAAGCGTCGGCGAGCAACTGCACCGACTGCAGGAAATTGTAGGCCATCAGCGGGTTGTAGACATTGAGCTCGAAATGGCCCTGGCTGCCGGCGAAGGTCAGTGCCGCATTGTTGCCGAACACCTGGACGCAGACCTGCGTCATCGCCTCGCACTGCGTCGGATTGACCTTGCCCGGCATGATCGACGAGCCGGGTTCGTTTTCCGGCAGCGACAATTCGCCAAGGCCCGATCGCGGGCCCGAACCGAGGAAACGGATGTCGTTGGCGATCTTGAAGAGTGCTGCCGCCGCGGCGTTGATGGCGCCATGCGAGAACACCATGGAATCGTGCGCCGCGAGCGCTTCGAATTTGTTCGGCGCGGTGACGAAGGCGATGCCTGTGATGGCGGCGATGCGATCCGCCACCCGCTCGGCGAAGCCGACTGGCGCGTTGAGGCCGGTGCCGACGGCGGTGCCGCCCTGCGCCAGTTCCTGCAGGCCGGGCAGCGTCATTTCGATGCGCTTGATCGAGGAGGCGACCTGCGCGGCGTAGCCGGAAAATTCCTGGCCCAGCGTCAGCGGCGTGGCATCTTGCGTGTGGGTGCGGCCGATCTTGATGATGTGGTTGAAGGCCCTGGCCTTGGCGTCCAGCGCCTTGTGCAGGTGCTTCAGCGCCGGCAGCAGATCGTGCACGATGCGCTCGGCACACGCGATGTGCATGGCGGTCGGATAGGTGTCGTTCGACGACTGGCTCATGTTGACGTGATCGTTGGGGTGCACCGGCTTCTTCGAGCCCATGACGCCGCCCAGCATCTCGATCGCCCGGTTGGAGATCACCTCATTGGCGTTCATGTTGGACTGCGTGCCCGAGCCGGTCTGCCAGACCACCAGCGGGAAATGGTCGTTGAGCTTGCCGTCGATGACCTCTTGCGCCGCCGCGATGATCGCCTTGCCGATCGCCGGATCGAGCCGCTTCAGCTCCATATTGGCTTCCGCCGCCGCGCGCTTGACGATGCCCAGCGCACGCACGATCGAGGCCGGCTGCTTTTCCCAGCCGATCTTGAAATTGCCCAGGGAACGCTGCGCCTGCGCGCCCCAATAACGGTCGGCGGCAACCTCGATCGGGCCGAACGTATCGGTTTCGGTTCTGGTCTTTTGAGCGCTCACGGCAAGTCTCCGGTCTGTCGATTTGGGCAAGGGCGTATCGCGTTGCACAAATGGCTTCAAGCGGAGATTGCGGAGGGTAGGGATGCAAATCGGTTGAAGGGTTAGCTAATCTCCCCCCTCGTGGTGGAGATGCCCGGCAGGGCAGAGGGGGGCGCGAAGGATCACGGCATTTGGAAGGCGAGGTAGCGGGTTGGACGCCTCGGAATTGAGTGAACAAGAACTGAAACGCTGGCGGGACAGCGCCCCCCTCTGGCCTGCCGGCCATCTCCCCCACGAGGGGGGAGATTAGCTCCTCACCCCGCCGTGTACCCGCCGTCGATCGCGAAGATCCCGCCGCTGGTCCAGGCGGCCTCGTCGCAAGCCAGATAAACCGCCATGCCGGCGAGATCATCCGGGCGCCCGATGCGGCCTAGCGGATAGCTGCGTTCGAGATAGGCCTTAAGCTCGGCCTTTGCCTCCGCCGGAAGATTGTCGACGGTCTTGCGCCGCATGGCGGTGTCGACCGTGCCGGGCGCGATGGCGTTGACGCGGATGCCGCGCGGGCCGAGCTCGAAGGCCAGCGATTTGGTCAGCGAGTTCAACGCGCCCTTGGAGAGGGAATAGAGACTGGAGGGCCGTTTCGGGATCATCTTGCCGGCGAAATAGGAGGAGATGTTGATGACGGACGCACCGGCGCCGAAATGCGGCAACAGCCCCTGGGTAAGGAAGAACGCCGCCGCCACATTGAGCGCGAAGGAGTGCTGGAACTGCGCCTCGCTGACGCTCTCGAACGGCACGAGATAGGCGACACCGGCATTGTTGACGAGAACGTCGAACGGCCGGCCGGTCCCTTTCACGCCCTCGATAACAGTCGCGATTCCGGAGCTGGTAGCAAGATCGGCGGATAAGGTCTCCACCGCGCCGGGCGAGCCGAGCCCCGTCAGCCTATGGCGTGCGGCTTCTAGCTTGCCGGCGTCGCGGCCGACGATCAGGACATCGGCGCCCTCGCGCAGGAATGCCTCGGCGATCGCCAGGCCGATGCCGTCCGAGCCGCCGATTACCAGCGTGCGCTTGTCCTGAAGTCTCATCGGGCGCTCCGAGATCGCTTTGGCCAATGCCAGAGCACCGCATAGCCGCGGCCCGGGTCAAGCAGCCGGCCTATCCCACGGTATGAACTTCGCCGGTTGCCAACGTTGGCATGGACAAGCGCGGCCGGCTGGGCCTCCAGGGCAGGTTTACGCGCCGATGGTCACAGCCTGATGCATGGCCAGGCGAGCGGCGACGAAATCCTTGACCTGGCGGATCGCCTGTTCCCGCGACACGCTGCCCGGCTCCAGGCCGAGCCGCAGCCAGAGCCCGTCGATCAGCGCGGTGACGCCAAGCGCGATGTCGTCGGCGTCGCTCGGCGAGGCAAGGCCGTGCAGGCCGGACAATAGGTTTGAGCGCATGCGCGCGTGCAGCACCTTCTGGATACGCGCCAGCTTCGCATCGCGCGGCACCTCGGCGCACAGCGAAAGCCAGGCATGGCAAAGCGGCGGCAGGTACAGATGCTCCTCGAAATTGCCGTCGATCACCGCGTCGAGCCGCTCCATTGGCGTGCGCGCCTGGCGAAGCCGGGCGACCACGGCGTCGCGCAGCACGGCGTTGGCCTCCCGCATCGCATGCTCGAACAGTTCCTGCTTGTTGCGGAAATAGTGCAGCACGATGCCCTTGGAGGCGCCGGCGTGGGCGGCCACCTTTTCCAGGGTCGCGCCCGCAATGCCTTCGCGCTCCAGTACCGCGAAGGCGGCCTGCCGCAACTCCTTGCGGCGTATGTCGCTGAGACGCTTGAGTTTCATGGGTTCGATCCCGGCATTGCGAATCCACGTTGACATTTTCGTCCGCTCAGATCAACAATTGACCGATGGGACAATAAAAAGACCAGTTGGTCAATTCAGCGATGACGAGGAGAATCGAAATGGTACGCATGCTTGTGAATGGCGTCTGTCTCGCAGCCCTGATGTTGGGCGCTCACGCGGCTCAGGCGGCCGAGGCCGAGCAATGCAGGGCGGTTCGCATGGCCGAGCCGGGCTGGAACGATCTTGCCTTCACCACCGGCGTCGCCAACGTCGTGCTGGGTGCGCTCGGCTACCAGCCGCAGAGCTCGGTGCTGGGCATCAACGTTATCTACGAAGGCATGAAGAACGACGACCTGGACTTGTTCCTCGGCTATTGGGATCCGGCCATGGTCACCTATTACGAGCCCTACAAGAAGGACGGCTCGGTCGAGAATGTCCGCGTCAATCTCGAAGGCGCCAAATACACCTTCGCCGTTCCGACCTATGTCTGGGATGCCGGCGTCAAGGACTTCGCCGACCTGCACAAATTCGCCGACAAGTTCGGCAAGAAGATGTACGGGATCGAGCCCGGATCCAATCAATTGATGATGGATGCCATCGCCGATCCGGCCTTCGGCCTCGATGGCTGGCGCGTGGTCGAGTCGAGCGAAGCCGGCATGCTTTCCGAGGTCGGCTATGAGATCAAGGAAAAGCAGTTCATCGTCTTCCAGGGCTGGGCCCCGCATCCGATGAACACCATGTATGATTTCAAATATCTGACCGGCGGCGACAAGTTCTTCGGCCCGAATTTCGGCGCCGCGACGGTGACCACGCAGGTGCGCAAGGGCTACCTGCAGCAATGCCCCAATGTCGCGCAGTTGCTGAAGAATCTCGCTTTCGACATCGATTTCGAGAATGTCGGCATGGGCTATCTGATCAATGACGGCATGAAGCCGGAGGACGGGGCGCTGAAGGCGATCACGGCGAACAAGAACCGCCTCGACGCCTGGCTCGCCGGCGTCACCACCTTCGACGGCAAGCCCGGCCTTGCCGCGGTCAAGGAAAAGCTCGGCCTGTGACATCGGTCGCGCTGGAAGCGGCTCCGGATGCCTGGGCGGAACAGGACGCCTGGGCCGGCCGCAAGCAATTCATCAATGCCGGCGGCCTCGAGATCGCCTATGTCGAGGTCTCAGGCACTGAGCCGGCGCTGGTTCTGCTGCACGGCTTCACCGACACCAGCCGAAGCTTTTCGCTCCTGGCGCCGCATCTGGCCGGCCGCCGGCTGATCATGCCCGACCTGCGCGGCCACGGCGCGTCGCCGGCGGGCAAGGGCTTTGGTATCGCCGACTTCGCCGATGACATTGCGAGCCTGATCCAGCATTTGCAACTCGATCGGCCCGTTGTCGTCGGCCATTCGCTGGGCGCCATGGTCGCCGTCGCTTTGGCCGCGCGGCACGGCGAGTTCATCGGCGGACTGGTGGTCATGGCCGGCACGTTGAAGCCCGATTTCACATCGGATCACCCGCTTGTCGCGGGGGTCCATTCTCTGCGCGACCCGATATTGCCAGCCGACCCGTTCTATGAGTGGTGGCATGCCTGTCGGCCCGATGTGCCCGAGCCGTTTCTCGCCGGCCTGGCGAAAGACGCGTCGGCAATGCCTGCGCCCCGCTGGCGCGCCATTCTGGAGGAGATCCGCCGGGCCGACCTTACGAGTACGGCGCAAGAGGTGCGAACCCCAACGCTGATCATCGCCGGCGCGTGCGACCCGCTGTTCGGCGAGGCGCATCAGCAGGCGCTGTCGCGTTGCCTTTCGGGAGCACGCCTCGTGCGCGCCGAAGCGTGCGGCCACAACCCGCATTGGGAGGACCCGGCCTTTGTCGCGCAAGCCATCGTCGAGGCATTCGACGCCTAGCGTTCGACCAGGGATCGCGACGTCGGCGACAGCCGCAAGGTCTCGGTCGGTTTGGTCAGGTCAAGCTGGACGGCCTGCCAAAAGGCCTGCCATGCCGGCGCGGCGGCGAGGGCGGCTTCATGCCCGGCATGTGCCTCGGCACTGTCGTACCGGGTGACGGAAATAAAGACGTTCTCGCTTGCCCGCACTGGCAGGCGCGGAAAGCTGTTTTCAGCGTGTTCCGTGACAAAGGCGGCGAGGAGACGAGCGCCGGGCGCCTTCATCATCGGCGCTGCCTCCGCCGCGAAGCGGCTGGCGAATTCGGTCTCTGCTCCCGATCGCAAATGATGAATCCGGATGACAACAATGCCAGCCAAGCGGTTCTCCTCGCTGGAGTTTTTCTGCTCGGCAAAAAACGGCCGCTGAAGTCCTGACAGGTCGAAGCCCGCGCCCGGCCATGCCGGCTTCAGCAGCAGCACATCGTCGGAATCGATCATCGTCGCATTGGCCGCATCGCGGTGCGCCACCCAGATCGGGCCGTCGTAGAAGGCGGCCAGTGCCTCCTTGCGGGCGTCCATGCCGCCGAAGCCGCGCAGCCAGACGAACATGTCCGGACGGTCCAGATCGCGGAACTGGCCGATGACGGTCATTCCCGTCGCCTCCTGGCTTTCGATGAATTCCCGGTCGAAGAGGGCAATCAGCGTCTCGCGCTGCCCGGAGTTCAATGTGTACTGCCTCAGCTCGACGACCGGTGAGGCAAGCATCGCGGCCTGCGGAGCGTTCAGGGGCAGGTTCATCGGCAGTCTCCCAAAACAGGATGATCATCCTGTTTATAAACAGACCGGTTGTCCTGTTTTGTCAACCTGCTATCGTCGCGCAATGTTAGCAGAGATGACCAATCGACCAGGCCCAAGACCACGAAACCGCGTCAACGACCCCGAAGGCATGCGCAGGAAAGTGCTTGATGTCGCCGAGGCCGCGTTTCAGGCGCGCGGCTATCACGCGACCAGCTTCGGCGATCTCATGACCGCGGCGGGGGTCAGCGGCGGCGCGTTGCATCATCACTTTCCGACCAAGAAGGCGCTGGCCCTGGCGGTGATCGAAGAGCGCGTGGCGACGGCGGTCGAGGAGACATGGATCGCGCCTGTGGTGGCCGCGGCTTCGGCCCGCGAAGGCGTGCGGGCCGTGTTCGAGGCCGTGGCGGCGGAACTAGAGCAGCAGGGCTTCGTGCGCGGCTGCCCGCTCAACAATCTGGCGCATGAGCTTTCGCTTGCCGATCCCGATTTCCGCGCTGCCCTGGCCGGCATCTTTGCAGCCTGGCGCCAGGCGATCGCCGACAAGGTCATGGCCGACCAGCAGGAGGGCAGGGAACAAGGCACCGATCCCCGGCATTTCGCGGCACTTGCCATCGCCACCTATTCCGGCGCCATGTCGATGGCCAAGACGGCGCAGGACGCCGGCCCTTTGCGCGATTGCCTTGCGGCTTTGGAGCGCAGCATCTCCCAGGCTGCGTCACGGCGGGGCGAACCGGCGGTGCGGCGGCGTCGCAGGGTGCTGCGACGGTCCGGCACCCTCTGACTCTGAGGCGGGTGGATCGCTGCGGCCCGGCTTTGCGGCCGATGTCGCGATGAAAACCGGCAGCCGTCCCTATTCGGCCAGCGGCTTGATCGTCTCGTAGCCGTTGACCACTTCCGCGCTGGTGCCTTCATCATAGCGCCGGGCAAGCGAGGCTTGCAGATCGGGCGCATAGAGCGCGGTGAACGTATCGAGCGTCTCGCCGGCTCCGTTCTTGAAGGTCTCCTTGACCGCCAGAACGTTGTACTTGCAGCCGCCCAGGCTGAAGGTTTCCTTGCCCTTGACGACCAGTGTCAGCGTCTTGGTGGCCTTCGGCTGCTTGTCCGGCGACAGCTCTATGAACTCGATCGTGCTCTTGGCTCCCGCCTTCAGCGGAAACAGTTTTCGCAGGTCGGAAAACGGGATCGCTGCCACTCGGCCGGTGTCGCTGTCGCGAAAAACCTCGATCAGGCCGGCGAACAGGAACTGCTTCTGCGGTGACTGCGATTCATAGGTGTTGGCGACGGAGATCATCCCGCCGGCGACGGGCCTAAACTCGCTTCGGATGCCGGGCATTGCCAGGATGAACCCGTTTTTCGCCGACTTCGCATCGACGCATGGACCGGCAGACGCAACACTTGCCGGCAGCAGAACCGCCAATGCCATGCCGATAAGCGCGCTCTTCATGATGCCCCCGTTTTCTGCAAATACAAGTGCAAGCAGAAGTGGCAGACGTTCATGGCGGTGTCGATGGTCAACGCGCCGGCGATATTGCTGAAACTGGACGGACGGACGTCGCTTGTGCTGAAATTCCGTCTGTCATGAATCACCGGGCGCCACGATTGCTTTCACGACGCAGCTTTCTGATGCAGGCCGCGGGTCTTGCCGCGGCCGGCGCGCTTCCACGCCCGGCGCGCGGGCAGACCGGGCAGCGCATCCAACCCATCGACGCCACCTTCCTGTTCATCGCCGATGTCCATGCCTGCCGCATGGCGAGCGGCCTCAGCCCCAACTGCCAGCAGGAAGGCAAGACCGACGCCGCGCTGCTGCGCAATGTCGCGACGCTGAACGCCATCAATGACAAGCACTGGCCGGCCGCGATCAATGGCGTCGCCACCGGCCTGCGTTCGGCCGGCAGCCGGATCGGCATGCCGCTCGGTCTTGTCGTCGGCGGCGACATCACCGACGATGGCGGCGGCCAGATCACAGAGCCCAGCGAGGGTACGCAGCTGCTGCAGTTCAGCCAGCGCTACAGCCAGGGCGTTGGCCCGGATCGCGTCCACATGCCGGTCTATGTCGGACTGGGCAATCATGATCTCGACCAGAACGGTCCGCCGCACCATGCCGACTGGTATCGGCGCGAGCTGCGCGACTATGTCGAGGTCAACCACCGCCCCGGCGTGTTCTTCAAGCCGCCCGTACCGGCCACCAGCTACGATGTCGACACGGATTGCTATTCATGGGACTGGGGCGGCCTGCACCTCGTCCAGACGCATCGTTTCACCGGCGACACCGGTCATGGCGCCGATTCGAGCCTGCCTTGGCTCAAGCAGGATCTGGCGACCTATGCGGCGGATGGCCGCCCCGTCATCCTGTTCCAGCACTATGGCTGGGACACGTTTTCGACCGAGCGGTGGGATCCCGCCAAGCGCACCTATGACGTTGGCGGCGCCGGTGCGCCGCATTGGTGGGGCGATGGCGACAGGCAGGCGCTGCGGGCGGCGCTGAAGGGCTACAACGTCGTCGGCATCTTCCACGGCCATCAGCATGACACCCCGCTGATCTACCGCCATGACGGGCTCGACCTGTTCAAGCCGAAGGCCGCCTATATGGGAGGGTTCGCCGTGGCCAGGGTGACCAGCGACGGCATGGACGTGGCGCTGGGCGAGGCAACCGACGACCAAGGCGAGGTCATCTTCACCAACGCCTTCAGCAAGGGCTGGAGCACATGAAAAAGGCGGCCCTGGCGGCCGCCTTTTTCAATAGGGAAAGATATGCCTTGATGCGGGATCAGAACGCCTTCTTGACCTTGTCCTTCACGTCGCCATAGGCCTTCTGCACCTTGCCGGCGACCTTGTCGGCCATGCCCTCGGCCTGGGTCTGTCTGTTGCCAGTCGCCTTGCCGGCGGCCTGTTTGACCGAGCCCTTGACTTGCTTGGCCAGACCGGCGACCTGATCCTTGTTCACCATTGTCCGCATCTCCTGGGAGTTTGAATTCGGAGGAATTCGTCCGCCGGGAACAAACGAGCCGGCGTCGGTTAAGTTCCAGGCCGCGTCGGAAGCAGGGGAGTGCGCGCGCCCGCTTCCGGCGACAAGGCTGGCGGGTTAGGTTGCGCAGACGCACCCGTGCGCATGGGGAGAGAAATGGCGGAATTCACACTCTACATCGGCAACAAATGCTTTTCCTCATGGTCGCTGCGGCCATGGGTGGCTATGCGCCATCTGGAGATCCCGTTCGAAGAAGGCTTTGTGCGGCTGCGCACACCCGAGACCTTTGCCAATCTGGCGAAAGTGTCGCCGACCGGCCAGGTGCCCGTCCTGAATCACAATGGCAGGATTATCTGGGAAACCCTTGCCATCCTTGAGTATCTTGCCGACCTGTTTCCCGAGAAAAAGCTCTGGCCGGCCGATATCGGCGCCCGCGCTCTGGCGCGCGCGGCGGCGACCGAGATGCATTCCGGTTTTCGCGAGGTACGCTACGGCTGGCCGATGAATTTGCGGCGGCCGAAAGGCCACAAGCCGCTCGACGCGGAAGGCGAGGCACAGCGGGCGCGCATCGAGGCGCTTTGGCGCGAGTGCCGCGAAAAATACGGCAAGGGCGGCCCCTTCCTGTTTGGTCATTTCACGGCAGCCGATGCCATGTACGCGCCGGTCGTCACCCGCTTCGATACCTATGGCGGCGAGCTCGCGCCCGACACCAGGGCCTATGTCGACGCCGTGCTGGCAATGCCGGCGATGCGGCACTGGTATGGGGAGGCGGCGAAAGAGCCGTGGCCGGAGCCTGGGCCCGACGAATAAGAACGACGCACAGCAACAAGGACTCGCTCCTGGAGGAGGACCAATGGCCGGCAATGAAGCACCGCGTGAAGCCACGACGACAAAAATCTTCCATTGCCGGCTGATCCCGCCGCGGCCGGACTTCGCCTTCACCATGACGGACGAGGAAAGGGAGCTGATGGGCCGGCATGCCGACTATTTGCGCGCCAAGCTGCGCGAGGGCGTAATGATCATGGCTGGTCCCGTTGCCGATCCGGCCGGCCCCTGGGGCCTGCTGATCCTGCGTGCCGGCGGCGAGGCCGAGGCTAGGGCGGTGACCGATGGCGATCCGGTGGCAAGGTCGGGTCGCGGCTTCCGCTACGAAATCCTGCCGATGATCAGCACGATCATGTAGGGCGACACTGCAAGCTAACGGTGGCCTCCGGCCACGGGCCGAGCAATCCTTCAGACCATGACGTAAAACCTGTATTGGCCGACCGGCAAGCGCAAGCCCTTGCAACCGCACACACCACGAAGTGGAACGAAACGTTAAGCGAGCGTGTGTTTTCATCCAAAAATGTCAGGGGTGGCAACATGACGGATGTCGAGAAGGAGGGCGTCGGGCTCTCCGAACTGGTCAGCGCTCTGAGCTATGCGCTCGACATCAGCGAAGGCCATCCAACAGGGCACTGCGTCCGCGCCTGCTGGATCGGCTTTCATATTGGCCGGGAGATCGGCCTGTCGCGAATAGAGCTTTCAAATCTCTACTATACGCTTCTGCTCAAGGATGTCGGTTGCAGCAGCAATGCGGCGCGCATCTGCAGCCTCTATCTCGCAGATGACATCGCCTTGAAACACGATTTCCATCTCGTCAATGACAGTCTGCCGCAGATCCTGCGCTTCGTGCTGTCGCGCACCGGTATGAAGGCGAAGCTTGCCGAGCGGTTCCGCGCGTTGCTCAATGTCGCCATGAACGGTGGCACAATCGCCAACGAGCTCTTCCAGACCCGTTGCCAGACCGGCGCCGAGATTGTCAGGCAAATGCGATTCCCGGAGCCTGTGGCGAGAGGCGTCATGGATCTTGACGAGCACTGGAACGGGCAGGGGCAGCCGGCTCGTCTGGCTGGTGAAGCGATATCGCCTCTTGCGCGCATCGCGCTTGTCGCCCAGATCGCTGACGTCTTCTACGCCAGTGCCGGTGCCGAGGGAGCGATCGCAGAGTTGCGCGCACGTTCCGGTACCTGGTTCGAACCGCGACTTGTCGCGGCGTGTGAAAGGGCGGCTGGCGCACCGGGATTCTGGGCGATGCTCGATTCGCCCGAGCTTGCGATTGCGGTGATCGAATTGTCACCCGGGGACGAGCGCCTGCCGATCAACGATGACTATCTGGATGACGTCGCCGCTGCCTTTGCCAAGGTGGTCGACGCCAAATCGCCTTTCACCAACGGCCACAGCGAACGCGTCGCCCTGTTCACCGATCTGATTGCCGAAGGACTTGGGCTGGATGACCAACGTCGGCGGCGGCTGAAACGTGCCGCCTTGCTGCATGACATAGGCAAGCTTGGCGTTTCCAACCAGATCCTGGATAAAGCCGGCAAGCTTGATGACGCTGAATGGACGGCCGTGCGCCATCATCCCGCGCTTGGCGAGATCATCTTGTCGCGGATCGGTGCGTTCCGCGAGCTTTCGCGTATCGCCGGCGCGCATCACGAAAGGCTCGACGGCAAGGGCTATCCGCGCGGCGTCGGGGCGGATGCGATTGACCTCGATACACGCATCGTCACCACGGCCGATATCTTCGATGCGCTGACGGCGGAGCGTCCGTATCGCGCGGCGATGCCCGTGTCGAAAGCCTTCGAGATCATGGCTAACGATATCGGCACGGCCATCGATCCGGTTTGCTTTGAGGCGCTCCAGCGTGCCGTCCTGCAACTGGATCGGATGGCGGCTTGAACGAATGCAGCTGCCCGTTTGCGTAGAATTTGACATCGTCGCGAAATGCCTCTACAAGAACTATGTCGATATTTGTTTGACTGACTTTTGTTATCCGCGCTTTCAAGCGCGTCTTTGACGAACTTCCCACATCAAAAATCGAGACAAAAATCGTTGTGCATTCGCACCGCGATTAACGAATATTTGCCATGGAAAGGGTTCGTCATGAGCACCGGCACAGTTAAATGGTTCAACGCCACCAAAGGTTTTGGTTTTATTCAGCCTGACGACGGTTCGGCCGACGTTTTCGTCCACATCTCGGCCGTAGAGCGCGCCGGCATGCGTGACATCGTCGAGGGCCAGAAGCTCGGCTACGAGATGGTCCGCGACAACAAGTCCGGCAAGATGTCGGCCGACCAGTTGAAGGCGGCCTGAAGAAAGAATTCAGCCCTCCCGGTGACCACGGATGTACTGGCACCGGTGAAGGGCGAATTCTGGCGCATGGCTATGGAGACCTGAGTTTCCAAAGCACATCATGCGCATGAGAGGAGCGTTTCCTGCGCATGCCTGTGCATCCTTCTGGATGCCACTGGATGCGCGGTGCTCCCCAGGGAAGGTCAGGCGGTGCCTGGCCTTTTTCATTTTACGCTTGCTGCCGCCGAAAATGCGCTGCGCATCGGGCCGAACGTGCTAAGGGACGCCTCAGCAATTTGAATCCGCCGCCGTATTGCCCCGATGCCGTGTTGCTTTGTGCGTGGTCCTGACCGAAGAGCCGGTCTTGCCCCAACGGCACCAGGCTCCTGACAGGAGAAAGACTTTGACCGCCCATTCGAAGACCGCCGCCGATCCGGCGGTGTCGCTGTTCAGCAAGACGCAGACCCAGTCGATGTCGCTCAACCGCATCCTATCCGAGCGCGACGCCGTCAGCGAGGCGCGGGAAGCCAAGACCGCCCGCTTGCGCGAACTGCGCCTGGAAAAGGAAGCCGAAGAGATGGCGGCGGCCGCCGCACTTGCCGCACAGCCGAAACGAGCCGGAAAACGCTGATGGCCACCAAGCGTGTACCGCCAACGCCGATCGCCTCCGATGCGACCATCGCCGACATGGTCGAGACCCTCGACAAGCCGGTCGAATATGTCCGGCGCGTGCTGGAAAAACTCGAACGCTGCAGGCGCGCCCATGGCGATGCCCAGGTGCGCGTCGGCGTGCGCGGCCGTGCCGAAGCCCCGAACTACCTGATCGAATATGTCCGAGAGGACAAGAAGACCCTGGAGCGGGTGACCTACCAGGACGCCGCCTACAGCGGCAGCACGCATCGTGAGCTGGCGCCGCATCACATCGCGGAAGCCAGGAACTGGTCGCCCGAGGAAATGAACATCACGGCGGTTTCGGCGTTGATCGGCCGCTTGCGCAATCCGCGCGCCCCATCATCGCGTTTCGCCGACGAGGACTGACATGGCCATTAAATTCTCCGCCAAGGACCAGCCGGCAGCACCGGCTCCTGTCGCAAAGCCCGCCAAGCCGGCGGCCGCGAAGGCCAGCGAAGCTGCCGACCCCGCGACCGATCTGTTCAAGTCATCGGTCGAAGCGCCGGCGCGCAAGACAGGCAAGAAGAAATAGCGCCTTGCCGCAGGACGCCGATCGCAATCAGGCCCGGTCGGGGCTGCCCGCCCTGGTCGCTGCCGCAAGCCTTTCCTCGCAACACGCCACTGCGCCGCTCTTCGACTGCCAGAGCTGCGGCGCGTGCTGTTCCTATTCGGCCGAATGGCCACGCTTCTCCACCGAGGACGATGCGCAGCTCGACCGCATCCCTGAAAAATATGTAGCGGCCGACCTGTCGGGCATGCACTGCGAGGGCGTGCGCTGTTCGGCCCTGTCCGGCGAAGTCGGCAAAGCGACGGCTTGCGGCATTTACGACGTCCGACCGGACGTCTGCCGTGCCTGCATGCCTGGCGATGCCGAGTGTCTGATGGCGCGCCGGGAGCACGGATTGCTGACGTCCTAGAATTGTGGGCTGCTTGACGCAGCTTCCTTGCTGGCTACGCTGCGTCAGGGCAGGGCTGTGGAGGAACCATCGTGAGCATCGAATTTATGTTGACGTCGCTGATCGTCGTGGCCTCGCCCGGCACCGGCGTTCTCTACACGCTGAGCGCCGGACTTTCGCGCGGTGCGCGGGCCTCGATCATTGCCGCCTTCGGCTGCACGCTCGGCATCATCCCGCATATGGCGGCCGCCATCACCGGCCTTGCCGCATTGCTGCACACCAGTGCGGTCGCCTTCGAGACGCTGAAATATCTCGGCGTCGCCTATCTGCTCTACATGGCCTGGAACACGCTGAAGGAGAAGGGCGGCCTCAGCGTCGAGGACAATGTCGCGCCGCGCTCAGCCGGCAAGGTGATTGCCACCGGCATCCTCGTCAACGTGCTCAACCCGAAACTGTCGATCTTCTTCTTCGCCTTCCTGCCGCAATTCGTCAGCACCACCGAGCCCAATGCGCTGTCGAAGATGCTGGAACTGAGCTCCGTCTTCATGCTTTTGACCTTCGTGGTTTTCGTCGGCTACGGCATCTTCGCCGCTTCGATCCGCAGCCATGTCGTGTCGCGGCCGATGGTGCTGACCTGGATGCGCCGAACCTTCGCCGGTGCGTTTGTCATGCTCGGCGCCAAGCTGGCCATGGCTGATCGGTAGCGGCGACCGGCCACCTATCCCTTCACATAGCCCATTGCCTCGACGATCCGTCCGTCCTGGACACGCATCAGATTGACGCCGCGTACGGAGTTGCCGTCGGCCATCCAGTAGCGCCAGCGGATGGTCGCCCGGTCGCCGGCGACAAAGGTCTCCTCGAGGTCGAAGCGCGTGCCCGGCTGAGTGGCGATCGCCGACCACAGCTCGACGCAGGCTTCCCGCCCGGCATGACAGGCGCCATCAGGCGCCGGCGCGGTGTTTTCGATGACGCACTCTTCGGCAATCAGGTCGGGGAGTGCGGACGGGTCGTGCAACTGAAACACATCGTTGAAGCGTCGCATGATCTCGGCCGTCTGTCCGGAGCGGTCGTCCGGATGGAGGATGATGGTGCTGTCCTGTTTCATCTCGTTCTCCTGATGTCAGTGTGCCGTGGTGGTGGTCGCGAGGAGCTCGGCCTTGAGCGTGATGGAGGCCACGCCGGCCAGGGCGCGCGAAACGAGGCATGTCGTTTTCGCCCGCTCGGCGAGGTTCTGGAATTCGTCCGGAGAAAGCCCCGGAATCTCGGCTTGCGTCTCAAGCTCGATGCGGGTGATCGTCGGCCCCGCGGCGGTTGCGCCCAGATGCACCTTGGCAACGGTGCTGATGCTTGTCGGTATATGATGGGCTATGCCCAGTATGGCGCTGAGCGCCATCGAGAAGCAGCCGGCATGCGCTGCGGCGATCAGCTCTTCCGGGTTGGTGCCTGGACCGCTCTCGAAACGCGACGGGAAGGAATAGGCGCCTTCGAAGACCCCGCTGCCGAGCTTCACCCGGCCAGAACCCTCTTTCAGCGTCCCTTGCCACTTGGCCGAGGCTTCGCGAATGGTCATTGTCGTTCTCCCCTGGTTTGAGATCTGATGGGTCAGGCGCCGTCGACGACCACCTTCCCGAACACGTCGCCCTGCTGGAAATAGCGATAGGCATCGCGGGCCTCGGTGAATGCAAAGACCTTGTCGATGACGGGCCGCAGGCGGTGCTGCGAAACTGCGCGCAGCATGGCTTCGAGATTGCTCCGGCTGCCGACGAAGAGGCGACTGATGGTGGCGAGGCTGCGCTGGTAGAGTGCCGCAGGCAGCTGGATCGATCCGCCTTTCGCATCCTGCAGGGTGAGCAGCACGATGTGTCCGTAAAGCGTGCTGGCGATCAACGACTGCGCGAAGGTCGCCGGGCCACCGGTCTCGACGACGAGATCGACGCCGCCGGTCTGGTCGCGGACGGCCGCGCCCCATTCGGGCATATCAGCCGTCGAGATCACAAGGTCGGCGCCCAGCGCCCGCAGCCTGTCGGCTTTCTCTCTACGCGAGGTGACGGCGGCGACGCGGCAGCCGAGCAGCTTGGCGAACTGCAGTACAAAGAGCGAGACGCCGCCCGAACCGATGACCAGAACCCATTGGCCTGGCTTTGGAATTCCGGCACCCGTCACCGCATTCCAGGCGGTCACGCCGGCGCAGCTTAGCGTCGCCGCCTCATGCCATTCGAGATGATCGGGCAGGCGCGTCGCCCATTGTTCGTCGAGAACCGCGTACTCCACCAGCATGCCGTCCAGCGTGCAGCCGAGCTGGTCGATGAGCCCGGCGTTGATGCGGCCGTCGATCCAGCGTGCGAAATAGCTGCCGGTGACACGGTCACCAACGGCGAAGCGGGTGACGGCCTCGCCGATGGCGACAACGTCTCCAGCTCCGTCGCACAATGGAACGACGCTCTGGCGCGGCGGCAGCGGATAGGTGCCGTTGAGGATCATCGTATCGCGGCGGTTGAGCGAGGCGGCGCGGACGCGCACCACGATCTCATGTGGTTTCGGCCGAGGCTCCGGCTCGTCGCGCATCACCAGGCATTCGGTCCCGCCCGACCCGTCAAGACGATAGCTGTGCATGTCGTTGCCTCCGATATGTAGACTGATCTACATATTATGTAGACCGATTGTCATATTCGACACAAGCCCTATAATGATCGCTGCTGACAGAGGTTGACATGGCGAACGACACCCGCACCCGCATACTCGACACGACCGCGCTGCTGCTCCGGCAGCGCGGCTATCACGGCACCTCGCTCAACGACATATTGAGTGCCAGCGGCGCGCCGCGCGGTTCGCTCTACTTCCATTTTCCGGGCGGCAAGGACCAACTGGTGATCGAGGTGACGCGTGACAGCGTTGCCGGGGTGACGGCGAGGCTGGGCGAAACGCTGGCCGCCGAAAGGGATCCGGCTGTGGCCGTCCATCATATCTACCAGGCGGTAGGGCGCATGCTGGAAGACAACCATTTTTCGCTGGGCTGTCCGATCGCGCCCGTCGTGCTGGACTCACCAACCGACGTGCCGGAGCTGGCGGATTTGTGCCGATCGGCCTTCGAGCAGTGGATAGGCCTGTTGCGTGACGCCTTCGTCAGGGCCGGGGTGCCCGAGCGCCGCGCCCACGCTCTGGCGCTGCTGGTCGAATCGTCGCTGGAAGGGCTGATGGTGATCGCCCGCGCCACCCGAGACCGCGCCCCGCTACAGGCGGTGGCGGACGAGGTCGCGGCGCTGATCGAAGCCGCGGTGCTTGCGGGCGAGGTACGGCAACGCGCGCAGGCCGGTGTCTGAAGTCAAGCCCCCTGGTTCGGGAAGCAGGCGCTGGCGCTGAGGTTCGGACCATTCGCCAGCGACGTCAGGAAGGCCGGCAGCACGGTCGTGAATGTGTAGGAAACCCGGACGCTCGAAAAGCCGGACAAGCCCGAGCAGGTGGTGTTGTTGCTGACGGTGATGTTGGCGTTGCTGAGGACGATGCCGTCGGTGGCCGCCCTGCTGCTGATATAGCTGATGGCGCTGGCGGCGTTGTAGACGCCGTTCTGCGTACATCCACTCTGCAGCACGCCGACGCAACGCGCCCCTGCCGCGGCGATTTCATTCAGAACATGCTGGGCCCAGTACATGCGGCCGAACTCGAACGTGCCCATCAGCACCATCAGCAGCGGCACCGACAGCATCGCGAACTCGACGGCGTTGGCACCGGACCTGTCGCGCAGGAAGGATCGGCGACGGCTCATTGCGGTTGTACCACTGCCTTGATGGTGATGTTGCCGTTGCTGACGATGCCGAAGCCGCCGAAAAGCGGCGTATAGGGCTTGCTGGCCGTGATCGTCACGAATTTTCCCGCAATGCCGCCACCGCTGCAGATGCTGCCGCATGCCATCGGGGCGCTCCATGCCACGGCCCCGGAACTGCCTGGGCAGTAGCAGAGATCGGCATTGGCGGCCGTGCCGCTTTGGGTGGCCGTGGACGTGGTGGCGTTGTAGGCAAGTGCCGCACCGTTGTTGACGACGACCTGGATGCTGCCGCCATTGCCGCTCAGGCCGCTGGTGACCACCGTCGCAATGTTGCCGGCCAGCACGCCGCCGCCGGCGGAATTGACCTTGTCGCCATTGAGCAGCGCATAGTTCGAGCCGGCCGAGACCGCCGAACTCAATTCGAACTTGGCCTTCAGCGAGCCGCCTATGTCGACGGTTCCGGCCAGGATGACCAGCAGCACGGGGCTGACCAGAGCGAACTCGACCGCTGACACGCCGGCTTTCTGGCGCCGCAGGAAGTCCGTGAGCGCGAAACGCCAGCTGGCCGACAGGCGACGGTCGGGGCGTAAGTGCTTTCTCATTGCACGAGGCTCACCTTGCTGCTGCCGCCGGCACTCGAGGCAGCGATGCATTCCGATGCGGCCGTGGTGCCGCCCGACAGCGTGATGCGTGAGCCGATCATCTGCAGGCACTTGCTCGGGTCGGTGTTCGATCCCAGCACGCTCGAGCCGCCATTCATGATGATCGGGCCGTAGGGAAAATAGAATGCGCCCGATATCTGGGCGTTGGAGCCGCCTTCGGCGAAGGTCGCGCCGCCAGTGTTGGAACTGCCGGTGGGGCCGATCACCGCCAGCTTCGCCGTCGCTCCCGACTGCGGTGCCGTGAGCACGATGTTGCTGTAGCCGGCGGCCACGCAGAAGACATAGCCGTTGCAGCTTCCCGAACTGGATTTGGTCTTGCCCGACAGAACAAGCGTCACATTGGTGCCGCTGACGCTGATCGTGCTGCCGTTGCAGTTGGCGCTGCCGCCGCCATTGCCGCCCAGCGCGAAATAGCCGTCCACGGTGTAGACGCCGGCGCCGAGCAGGATGGCGCCCGAGCCGATGAAGTTGCCGGCGATATCATGCTGCGCGGCGACCGGCACCACAAAGCAGCTGCCGCCACCGCCGCCATTCACATTGCCGACGACCTGAAAAACACTGTTGGCGCCGGTCGCGTCGGCCATGATCGTCGTTGAACCGCCGCCCAACGTGATGGCGTCGCCATTGCTGCCGGGGCCGATCTTGTAGGAATTGGTCGTGCCGGAGCCGAAGGTGAGCGTCGAGCCGCCGGTGTTGGTATAGCCGCCGGGGAGCTCAAAAATGCTCGGTCCGCCAAAGGTCAAGGTGGAGGTGTTGCAGAGGCTGACCTGCCCCGAGCCGTTGCAGGCGTTGTCGCTGCGGCCGATCTTGAACGTGCCGGCGCCGAAGGTCGTGGTGCCGCCACCTCCGGTGGTCAGCCCCTTGGCGAAATTGAAACTGCCGGCGCCGAAGGTGGTGGTTCCGGCGGTGGTCACCTGCCTGCCGAAATTGTAGGTGCCGGCTCCGAACGTGGTGGTTCCCGCCGTGGTCAGGGTCTTGGCAAAATTGTAGATGCCGGGTCCGAAATTGGTGGTGGCACTGGTCGTGAGGTCGCCGGCGATATTGTAGACGGTCGTTGCCGCGCCGCTTGTGGCGAAGTTGAGGTTGATGCCGCCGCCGATGGTGATGGTGCCCAGGTTGACCGTGGTTTTGCTGCCGCAGTCCAGCGTCCAGGTCGATGATGACGACGCCCAACTGGCGCTGCAGCCGAGCGCGTTCGCCTGGCCTTGGGTGGGGCCTTGGTTCCAGCCGAAGTCGATGTCTTTGCCGTTGGGAGTGGTCGGCGCTGTTGGCGCGGCTGTCGTCGAAAGCGCGGCCACCGTCGCAATGCGGGCCACGGCGGCCGTGACCGCGGCATTGCCGGCCAGCGGGTCGGGGGTCGATTTCTTGGTGATCACCGCTGCGGCCCCGCCTGGGCCGGTGATGCCGTTGCAAGGCTGGCTCGGGGCGGCGGCGGAATTGTAGTTGACGCCGAGCGCCGAAATGCTGGTGCCGCAGGGGACGGTCACCGTGTTGTTGGATGAAACTGTGCACTTCTGCGCCGTGATCGAGGTGCCGCCGCTCAGCGTCAGGCCAGTCTGCGTGCCGTCGAGCGCAAGCATGCAGCCGGGTGTCTGCGGCTGCGCGCCGAGCTCGGCCACCGAATTGGCATAGATCTGCAATTGCTGGCGATTGTCGAGGACGCGTGCCAGGAACAGCGTACGGTAGGTGTTGATCGACACCGAAACGGCGTTGACGCCGGTCGTTTTCGGGGACGCAACCAGGCTGACCTGTACATTGGCGGCGGGAACGCCGTTGAGCACCGCGACGCCGACGGCGGTGGCAGTCATCTGCGAAGTGGACTTGTTCACATTATAGGCGAGGGCGCCCGCATAGGCCGACAGGTCGGCCACGCGCTGATTGTCGGCCCGCTCGACCAGCGCCGCGCCATATTCGGTCACCAGCGCGGCCATGCCGATCAGGACCGGCATCACCAGTGCCGAGATGATCAGCACGTTGCCGTCGCGGTTCCGCAAAAATCGCCGGAAAAACTGCATCGATGGTCACCAGACACGCCACACGCTGGAGCAACCTCGCCGTGCTCTCGCGCTTTAGTAACCGCGAATGTGTTAAGAAATATTGTCTGACAAATTTACGCAATATCGCCAAAGTGCAATCGAAGTTGCTGATTTTGCTGGGAAAATTCTCATGAAGAGGAACTGCCCGATCGGGTGGAGCAGAGCCGATGGCCGCCATTGTCGCAGGAAACCAAGGGCAAGGCGGTGTGGTTAGGGCAAGACAACGAAAAAGGGCGCCGTGCGGCGCCCTTTCCGTAAGCTTAGCTGGATTGGCTGGATTAGAAATCCATGCCGCCACTCAAGCCCGCTTACGGACTTGAGCCATGTTGGTTCATGGGCGTGCTTTATGGACTTCTTAGAAGTCCATGCCGCCCATGCCGCCCATGCCGCCACCGCCCATGCCGCCGGGCATGCCGCCGCCAGCCGACTCCTTCTTCGGAGCCTCCGCGATCATGGCTTCGGTGGTGACCAGCAGGCCGGCGACCGAGGCCGCGTCCTGGAGAGCCGTGCGCACAACCTTGACCGGATCGACGATACCCATGGCGATCATGTCGCCATATTCGCCGGTCTGGGCGTTGTAGCCGAAGGTCGCGCCCTTGTTCTCAAGGATCTTGCCGGCAACGATCGAAGCTTCCGCACCGGCGTTCGAGGCGATCTGGCGGGCCGGAGCCTGCAGCGCACGACGCACGATGTTGATGCCAGCAGCCTGGTCGGCATTGGCGCCGGTGGCCTTGATGTTGGCCGAAGCGCGCAGCAGGGCCACGCCACCGCCGGCAACGATGCCTTCTTCCACGGCCGCGCGGGTCGCGTTCAGGGCGTCGTCAACGCGGTCCTTCTTTTCCTTGACTTCGACTTCCGTCGCACCGCCGACGCGGATCACCGCAACGCCGCCCGCGAGCTTCGCGAGACGTTCCTGCAGCTTCTCCTTGTCGTAGTCCGAAGTGGTCTCTTCGATCTGCTGCTTGATCTGGGCAACGCGGCCCTGGATCTCGGCCTTCTTGCCGGCGCCGTCGACGATGGTGGTGTTCTCCTTGGAGATCGACACCTTCTTGGCGCGGCCGAGCATGTTGAGGCCGACATTCTCGAGCTTGATGCCGAGGTCTTCCGAAATGACCTGGCCACCGGTGAGGATGGCGATGTCTTCCAGCATGGCCTTGCGGCGATCACCGAAGCCCGGCGCCTTGACGGCGGCGATCTTCAGGCCGCCACGCAGCTTGTTGACGACCAGCGTGGCCAGGGCCTCGCCTTCGACGTCTTCCGAGATGATGAGCAGCGGCTTCGAGGTCTGCACGACAGCTTCGAGAACCGGCAGCATGGCCTGCAGGTTGGAGAGCTTCTTCTCGTGGAGCAGGATGTAGGCGTCCTCGAGATCGGCAACCATCTTGTCGGCGTTGGTGACGAAGTAGGGCGAGAGATAGCCGCGGTCGAACTGCATGCCTTCGACGACTTCGAGTTCGGTCTCGGCGGTCTTGGCTTCCTCGACGGTGATGACGCCTTCGTTGCCGACCTTCTGCATCGCTTCCGCGATCATCTTGCCGACCGACTCGTCGCCATTGGCCGAGATCGTGCCGACCTGGGCAACTTCCTCGGAGGTCTTGATCTTCTTGGCAGCCTTGCCGAGAGCCGTGACGACTTCGGTGACGGCGAGGTCAATGCCGCGCTTCAGGTCCATCGGGTTCATGCCGGCGGCAACCGCCTTGTGGCCTTCCTGGACGATCGACTGAGCCAGAACGGTCGCGGTCGTGGTGCCGTCGCCGGCGATGTCGTTGGTCTTCGAAGCAACTTCGCGGACCATCTGCGCGCCCATGTTCTCGAACTTGTCCTCAAGCTCGATTTCCTTGGCGACGGTGACGCCGTCCTTGGTGATGCGCGGTGCGCCGAACGACTTGTCGATGACGACGTTGCGGCCCTTGGGGCCGAGCGTGACCTTCACCGCGTCGGCGAGGATGTTGACGCCGCGCAGCATGCGCTCACGGGCATCACGGGAGAATTTTACGTCTTTAGCAGCCATTTTTAGCTCCTGGCAGGGGCTTGGGATAAAGCCCGGAATTCAGTTGACGGTGAGGCCGATGATCAGCCGATGATGCCCATGATGTCGGATTCCTTCATGATCAGAAGGTCCTCGCCATTGAGCTTGACTTCGGTGCCCGACCACTTGCCGAACAGGATGCGGTCACCAGCCTTGACGTCCAGGGGGACCAGCTTGCCGCTTTCGTCGCGCGCGCCGGAGCCGACGGCGATGATCTCGCCTTCCTGCGGCTTTTCCTTCGCCGTATCCGGGATGATGATCCCGCCGGCGGTCTTGGATTCGGATTCGACCCGGCGAACGACCACGCGGTCATGAAGCGGGCGGAACTTCGACTTTGCCATTTTTTCTTCCTCGAATGAGAACGGTGAGAAACAGTTCCTCCGTCCGGCGAAGCCGGACACATAGTTAGCACTCACCAATGGCGAGTGCTAACGTGGCGCTGAAATAGGCCGCCGACCCGTGAGAGTCAAGGCGCTCGGCAGCCGCGAAAGGCGGTAATTTTTTCCACGGATTGCGGCTTAGAGAAACAACCGCAGCTGTGTGTGGATGATCGACCGGTAATCCTCGATGGTCCGACGGCTTTCCGCTTCGCCTTCCGCGAGCGCCAGGCGCACCACGCCGCCGGCGAGCTGGAAGATCAACAGAACCATGCGTTCGAACTGCTCATGCTTGCCCGGCTCGATCAAGGCGGTGACATGGTCGCAGAACATCCTGGCCTGATACCGGGTTTCGGCGATGTCGAGATTTTTCAACGCCTTGTCGGCCTGGATGGCGTTCTGCAGATCCTGGATGGCGGGATCGCCGGCGACGCGGCCGAGGTAGTCGTCAAGCAGCCGGTCGGCGGCGGCGATCACGTCCCTGGCTTCGCGGACATCGGCGAGGATATCGGTCAATCGCGCGCGGCTCACCTCCGAAAACCGCTCGTAAAGCATCGCCAGGATCGCCGACTTGTTGGGGAAGTAGTGATAGACGGTGGCGATCGGTCCGCCCGCCAGCGCGCCGACTTCCTTCATGGTGACGGCATCGATGCCCTTTTCGCCGATCAGCCGCATGGTCGTCGACAGGATGGCGTCGATGCGCTCGCGGCTGCGCTCCTGCTTGGGCTTGCGCCTCGGTTCGGTCGCTGTTCGCCTTGCTTGTGTCATGCACCGGTCTTTCGCACGAATTGCCAAATTCTGGTTGACAAAAAATCTGATCAAGTATCAGTTTCCGAAATGCTGACAGGTTGTCAGCTTTTTTGCCGTGCGGCAAGGGACGTTGGGAGGCGGCTTTGGCATCTGGTGACGCGCAGGCCGGAAGCGGCGACTGGCTGGTCGGCAACCCGACCGGCGGGCAGCTTGCCTCGGCGCTGTGGATCGGGTCGGTCGGCCTGCTCATTCTCGGCCTGCAGCCCGTCCTGCTCGGCGCGCTCTACACGGAGGGCCATGTCAGCGGGGACGAACTGGCGCTGGTCGCCACCGCCGAGATGATCGCCATCGCCATCGGTTCGGCGATCGTCGCGATGTTGCTCTCGGCCCGCAACATGCGCTGGAAAAGTGCGGTGCTGCTGCTCCTGCTGGCGCTGGCGAATGTCTGGACGGCCTATGCCGGCGGCGCCAATCCGCTGATGGAGGCACGCGCCCTGGCGGGGCTTGCCGAAGGCGGACTGGTTGCCGTCGCCACCGAATTGATCGCCCGTTCGCGGCGGGCCGAACGCATCGGCGGCTTCTTCGTCACCATGCAGACCCTGGCGCAATGCGCGCTGGCCCTGCTTCTGGCGCTCTATGTAATCCCGGCCGCCGGATCGGCTGGCGGCTTCCTCATTCTCGCGGTCGTCTGTGTCCTGTCGCTCGTCGTCGCCTTCGTCGTCCCTGCTGACTATGCCGACCTGCCCAAGGACGAGAACCTGGCCAATGTGCTGACGGTTCCCTCGATCACCGCGCTGTCGTGCGTCTTCTGCTATTTCATGTTCTTCGGCTCGGTCTGGGCGTTTCTGGAACCGCTTGGCGCCCAGTTCGGCATTGATGGCCGCACCGTCGGCCTGATTGTCTCGGCGAGCCTCGCGGTGCAAGTCACGGGCGCAATGACGGCGACCGTGTTCGAAGCGCGCATTGATTACCGCACTGCCATCGCAGTCATTGGCGCCGTCGCGCTGGTCGCCTCGCTCATCCTGGCCAGCGGACCGGCCCTCGCCACCTTCTGGGTCGCCGCCCTGGTCATGGGTTTTATCCTCCTGTTCGTCGTGCCTTACCAGATCCGGCTGGCGATCACGGCCGATGAGACGCGCACCGCCGTGCTCCTGGTGCCGGCCGCGCAGCTCTTCGGCCTGGCGATCGGGCCGGTCGCGGCATCACTGCTCATCGACGGCAAGGATTTCCGCCCGGTTCCGGAATTCGCCGCCGGCAGCGCCCTGGCCAGTGTGCTGTTGCTCGGCCTGTTCATCCTTGTGGCGCGGCGTCGCCGCGCCAGCGCATGATCCCGAAGAATGGAAGCTGGTTTTCGGAAGAGATCATGGTCCAACAAAGAGCCTGACGGGAGGTAACATGTCCAACTGGAGCAACTGGTCCGGCTATGTCACCGCTGAGCCCCGGCTGATCGCCAGCCCCGCCGATGCCGGCGAGATCGGCGATCTGGTTCGCACCGCGCCGGGCCCCATCCGCGTGGTCGGCGCTGGCCATTCCTTCACACCGCTGGTGAAGTCGCAAGGCACGATCCTGTCCCTGGACAGGGTTGAGGGGCTTGTCTCGCATGACGCGCAAAAGCATCGGGCGCGCGTGCGGGCAGGGACGCGGCTTGGTTCGCTCATGCACATCCTGCAAGGCATCGGCCAGGGCCTGCCCAATATGGGCGACATTGACCGCCAGGCGATCGGCGGCGCGCTGGGAACCGCCACCCACGGTTCGGGACCGACGCTCGGCGCCTATCACACGCAATTGGAGACGGTGCAGATCGTTGACGGGCTTGGCAAGGTCCGCGACTTCACCAGGGCAGGGGACCAGGACACGATCCACGCCATCGGCGTAGCGCTCGGTGCCTTCGGTATCCTGAGCGAGGTGACGCTGAACAACATCGCGACCTATCGGTTGCGCCGCCGCAAATGGGTGCTGCCGATCGCCGACATGCTGCGCGACTTCGAGAAGATGATGACCGCGCACCGCTCTGCCGAATTCTACTACATTCCGTTTTCCGGTTATGCGCAGTTCATCGCCAGCGATTTCAGCACCGAGGCGACCACCGCTCGCCCGACCGAGGATGACGAGGGCTCGTTGCGCACGCTGCGCCGCTTGCGCACCGGGCTTGCCTGGCTGCCGTCGCTGCGCCGCCGGCTGATCCTCGGCGCGGTCGCCAAAGTGCCGTCCGAGGACTATGTGCAGGATTGGCTCAACGTCTATGCCAGCGACCGCCAGACCAAATTCAACGAGATGGAATATCACCTTCCCTTCGAGGAAGGGCCGAAGGCATTGGCCGAAATCATCGAGCTGACCGAAAAGCGCTTTCCGGAAGTCTATTTTCCGATGGAAGTGCGCAGCGTCGCGCCCGACCAGTTCTGGCTCTCGCCCTTCTACAACAGGCCAAGCTGCTCGATCGCCATCCACCATGACGCAGCGAGCGATCCGCTGCCCTTCATGCGAGCCGCCGAGCCGATCTTGCGCAGATATGGCGGCAGGCCGCATTGGGGCAAGATGCACAGCCTGAAAGCGGCGGACTTCAAGAAGCTCTATCCGCGCTGGGACGATGCGATGGCGGTGCGCCGCGACATCGATCCGCAGAACCGCTTCGTCTCGCCCTACATGGCTGGACTGTTCGGCATCGAACCATGAGCGCCTATTTTTCCTCGCTCTCGGATGCACTGAAGCAAGCCGGTATCCTCCAGCCCTGTCTGCTACTCGACCTCGACCGGCTGGACGCCAACATTGCTCTGGTCAAAACCAGGCTTGACCCGAACCTTGCCGTGCGACTGGTCGACAAGTCGCTCGCTTGCCTGCCGCTGCTTGCACATATCGGCAAGGCGCTCGGAACCGGTCGCTTCATGACCTTCCATCCGCCGATCAGTGAGGCGGTGCTGAAGGCGTTTCCAAATGCGGATCTGCTTTACGGCAAGCCGATGCCGGTCAGCGCGGCAAGGGCGGCACTGGTGAAGGGTGACGCCGACTGGTCGCGCGTCTGCTGGCTGATCGACAGCGACGAAAGACTGGCGGAATACGGCATTCTCGCTGCCGAACTCGATAGCCAGCTGCGCATCGCCTTCGAGATCGATGTCGGGCTGCATCGCGGCGGCTTCGCCAGCCCCGGGGCCCTGTCGAAAGCGTTGCGCGCGCTGCCGGCTCATAAAGGGCTGCGCTGCGAAGGCGTCATGGCCTATGAGGCGCATGCGCCGCACATTCCAGGCCTGTTCGGCGGCCCGGCCAAGGCACTAGCGCAGGCTTCGGAGCGGGCCGCCGCTTTCGTCGCGTGCCTCGGCCCGGACCAGCGCCGCATCCTGAACATTGGCGGCAGCAAGACCGCGCTGCTGCATCACGGTGGTGCCGCCAATGAAGTGTCGATGGGTTCGGCTTTCGTGCTGCCCAGCGATTTCGACACAGCGGGCCTCGATGGTTTCAAGCCAGCCGCCTTCATCGCGACGCCGATCCTGAAGGTGGTCGAACCGATGCTGCCGGGCCCGCCGGCCGTTTCTCGCCTGCTGCAGGCGCTTGGCCGGTTCCCACGCAAGGGCTGCTATCTCTATGGCGGGAAATGGATGGCCGAGCCTGTCTTTCCCCTGGGCATGAAGACGGACGGCTTGCTCGGCCTGTCTTCCAACCAGCAATTCATGGGTCTGCCCGCCGATGCCGTCGCCAGGCCCGGCGATTACGCGTTCCTGCGGCCGACACAGAGCGAGGCCATGCTGCAGCAATTCGGGCCGATCGCGGTGCTTTCCCAGGGCAGGATCGTTGATCGCTGGCCGGTGTTGCCGATGATGTGATCGAGTCACATAGTTGACTCCGTCAAGTAAATGGATGATCCTGTGAAAGGCAGGAGATACCCATGACGATTCACCATCAGCCCGGCAACGAAGCGCCCAACAAGCATCTGATCGATGCGGTGCGGGCGTTCAATCGCTTCTACACCCGCCAGATCGGCCTGCTTGACGAAGGGTTGCTGAAAAGCGCCTTCTCGCTGACCGAGGCGCGCGTGCTTTACGAGCTGGCGCACCGCGACGGCCTGACAGCGACCGACCTCGGGCGCGATCTCGGTCTCGACGCCGGCTATGTCAGCCGTTTGTTGAAGAAGTTCGAACGTGATGACCTGATCTCCAGGTCGACGCTGGTTTCGGACGCCAGGCAATCCTCGATCGCGCTGACGCCGGCGGGCAGGAATGCCTTCGCGCCGCTCAACAAGGATTCTCACGATCAGGTCGCGGCGCTGCTCGATCGGCTGCCTACATCCGAGCAGGACCGGCTCGTGAAGTCCATGCGCACGGTCCAGGCACTGCTCGACGAAAGCGCCGAGCCGCAAGTCCCTTATCTGCTGCGGCCGCTGCAGATCGGCGACATCGGCTGGATCACCCGCCGACAGGGGATGCTCTACGCGCAGGATTATGGCTGGGACGAAACCTACGAGGCACTGGTCGCCGAAATCCTCAGCGAGTTCGTTAAATCCTTCGACCCGAAATGGGAGTGCAGCTGGATCGCCGAGCGCGATGGCGAGGTCGTCGGCTCGGTCTTCGTCGTGCGCAAGTCGCCCGAGGTGGCGAAGCTCAGGTTGCTTTATGTCGAGCCTTCGGCCCGCGGCCTTGGCATCGGCGCGCGCCTTGTCGACGAATGCATCGCCTTCGCGCGAGCCAAGGGTTACAAGACGCTGACGCTTTGGACCAACGACATACTGGGCTCGGCCCGTCGCATCTACCAGGCGGCCGGCTTCAGGCTGATCGATGAAGAGCGCCACCATTCCTTCGGCAAGGATCTGGTCGGTCAGACCTGGGATTTGAAATTGTAGTGCCGATTAACCCTTGACCGGTATCCAGATCTCCAGCCCGCCATTGCCGCTGCGCGGATCGAACTCCGGGCCGTAGCGTTCGAATTCCGGCGCGTCCGCTATTTCGTGCCCTGAGGCCGGCAGCCATTTGTTCCAGATCGTGTTGACCGTGCGGCGGATGGTCGAGATGTGCTCGCGATGCGAAAACACCGCATATTTCTGCGCGGGTACCCGAACGCGGCTGAACTCTCGGGGAAGGTCGGAAAAGTCCGAGACCTCGACGCCGGCGATGTAGTCGAAATTCCCGGCATCGTCGCCGTTGACGCAGACGCCATAGGCGACGTCGCCGGTCTCGCCCGGAATGTTGCCGATATACGGGCCAAAGCGCTGCCACTGCATCGGAATGGCGGCGCTGGTTTCGCAACTGTAGCGTTCGCCCAGCCCCGCGATCAGGAACGGCCGGCTGGTCTCGAAGCGCGGCGGCTCGAGGTTGGTGAGAAAGGACTGGTCCATCAGGATAGGCTCCACGAGGTCGAGCGTGTTGGTCGAGCCTTGCGCGCGCACCAGCTCCGGCGTGGTGCCGAACTGGTCGCGGAAAGCCCGGGTGAAGGCCTCATGCGAGTTGTAGCCGGCCTCGAGCGCAACCGAGAGGATGTCGGGCGCCCCTTCGGCCAGCCTGCGCGCCGCCTCGCTCAAGCGCCGCGCGCGCATATAGCCCATGACGGAGCGGCCGGTGGCGGCGCCGAAGGCGCGCGTCACATGAAAGCGCGACACGCCGCTGCTTGCCGCGACGTCGTCCAGCGAGATCGCCTCCGGCAGATGGCTTTCGACAAACCACAGCGCTTTCTCGGTCGGGTTCATGGTTCCTCGCATTGGCGCGCCGACATTACTGACCGTGTCGACGGCCAGTTTGATCGAAATTGCGCATTGGGCAATAATGCATGTGTCCGTGCCGCGTCGACGTGGGAATTGATGCGGCATGATCCCATGCCCGGGGAAGGGGTGTCCCGATGACTGCCGCGGTTGCCGACCAGGTGTTCCGGTTTGGCGGGTTCACACTCGACCTTGCCATGGGCACGCTGCGTGACGTCAACGAGCCGCTGTTCCTGCGCCCCAAGGCCTATGCGCTGCTCTCGCACCTTGCCCGCAACATGGGCCGGGTCGTGCCGAAGTCGGAGCTGATGGATGCCGTCTGGCCGGGCGTCTATGTCACCGAGGATTCGCTGACGCAGTCGGTGCGCGAAATCCGCAAGGTGCTGGGCGGAGAGATGGTGCGCACGGTCTCCAAGCGCGGCTATATGCTGGCGGCCGGGATGGAAGCCGCGCCGAAGATCGGCGCCCAGCCGATCGTGGCGGTGGTGCGCTTCCGCAACGAGAGCGGGGACCCGGTCGACGAGGCCATGGTCGACGGTTTCGCCGAGGATCTCATCAACGGCGTCGCTCGCTTCGGCACGGTCACCGTGCTGGCGCGCAACTCAAGTTTTTCTTTCGGCTCCTATGGCCGCGCCGAGTGGCCGCAGATCCGTGCCCGTATCGGTGCCGACTATCTGGTTGAGGGCTCGCTGCGCCGGCAGGGCGAGCATGTCGTCGTGGCCGTCAGCCTCATCGACATCGCCACCGCCAGCCAGCTCTGGGGCGACCGCTACCAGTCGCAGGGCGATGGCCTGTTCGCGATCGAGCGTCAGATCGTCGAGCAGATCGTCAGCCGGTTGGTCACGAGGGTCGCCAATGCCGGGCTGGAACAGGCCTCACGCAAGCCGATAACCAGCCTTGCCGCCTACGAGCTTCTGCTGCGTGGCTTTGCGATGTTGCGCGATCCCGCACAGACCGACCAGCGCAGCGCGGAAATCCTGTTCGAGGCGGCCATCGCCAAGGACCCGAACTACGGCCTGGCCTATACCTATCTTGCCCTGGTGCGGGCTTTGGACGGAGAGTTCGGACGTGCCAGAGATGCGGTGCTGGAAAATGCGCGCGACCTTGCCGACAAGGGCCTCGCTCTGTCGCCGGACCAGCCGACCGGTCACCGCGTGCAGTCGCTGATCCGCCTCTATATGCGCGACCACGAAGCGGCGGAACATCATTTGCGCATCGCGCTGCAGCTCAACCCCTACGATGCCGACAGCATCGGGCAGATGGGCATGCTGCTGACCATGCGCGGCCGGCCGCTCGAGGCGCTCGACTGGCTGGCGCGCGGCATCCGCATCGATCCCTTGCACCCGCACTGGTACCAGTTCGACCGGGCACTCGCGCTCTATATGATGGGGGAATACCGGCAGGCGGCGGAAGCGCTGGAGCTGGCGACGCGCCCGGCGCCCTGGATCCGCACAAGGCTGGCGGCCTGCTATGCGCAGATGGGCGACATGGAGAAGGCGCGGCGGCAGATCGTCCTCATCGAGGAGGGCGATCCGTTTTTACCGATCGACTATGCGCTGCGCGGCGTTCCGTTCGAGAACAAGGCCGATGCGGAGCATCTCGCCGAAGGCGTCAGACTCGCCCTTGGCTAGTGCATGTCGCTAAGCATCGAAAACAAAGATCCAAAGCGCTTCTATGTAGCGGCCCTGATTGACATCGTTGCCTGACTGTGTATGTAACGTTATAACAAATTAGATGATTTTGCCGGCGCATTCGAGATCGGACCAAAAACCGTTGCGGCGCGATCGGCGGGAATCTACGATGGCGTGGTGATGGTCCCCGAGTCGAAAGGCGAGGGGTGAAAAGGGAACACGGTGAGACCCGCAAAAGGTTGATGCCGTGGCTGCCCCCGCAACTGTAAGCGGTGAGCAAGATCCGACATGCCACTGGCCGGCAAGGCTGGGAAGGCAGGATTGCGCTGAGACCCGCGAGCCAGGAGACCTGCCATCACTGAGTTGACCGGACGGGGTGTGCCGGGAGGAGACGTGGACGTCGGTCTTGTCGGCCGGCTCGCCAACATCCTTCCGTCGCCAGTTTTGGAAAGTGACGGAACGTTGGACGGCGCCATCGATCATCGCATCATCGTGTGCACGCTTTGCCGCGACATCCCGACCGGGATCAGGTCGGGCGAAGGCCTGTGTGCCGATTTGCGGTCCCGGCTCACGGCCCACCATGAGCCCGCCGTGGCGCATAGCTTCACGGTCGAAGGCGTCGAATGCATGGCGGGCTGCGCGCGGCCGCTCACGGTGGCCTTCCAGGCTCCAGGCAAGGCTTCCTATCTCTTCGGCTCCATCGACGCCGAGGCCGATGCCGGCGATCTCGTGCGATTTGCCAGGCTTTACGCCTCGCTCGCCGACGGCTGGTGCAATTCCGGACAACGGCCGCCGCGACTGGCCGGCAAGACGCTGGCCCGCATCCCCGGACCGGGCAAGTGCGCGGGCAACAACCGATGACGATTCCGCTTCTCGAAGCCCGCGACCTCTGCGCCATGGCGAATGGCCGCGATCTGGTCCACGCCGTCAGCCTGTCTATCGCTGCGGGCGATCGCCTTGCCATCATCGGCCCCAATGGCGCCGGCAAGACCACGCTGCTGCGCATGCTGTCGGGCATACTCAGGCCAAGTTCGGGCGAGGTGAAGCTTGGCGGGTGCCGGATGGACAGGATCTCGACCGCCGAGCGCGCGCTGCACATCGCCGTCGTCGGCCAGACCGACCAGCCGGACCCGCGGCTGGCGGTGATCGACTATGTCGAACTCGGCCGCGTCCCGCATGCGGGCCGCAGACGCAGGAGCGAGGAGCGCGACATCGTCGTCGACGCGCTGCGCCGGACCGGCCTGTTGCCGCTGCTTGGCCGCACGATCGGCTCGCTGTCGGGCGGCGAACGCCAGCGCGCCCAGCTGGCGCGCGCCATCGCGCAGCAACCGAAAGTGTTGTTCCTCGACGAGCCGACCAACCATCTCGATCCGCGCGCCCGTGGCGAGCTGCTCGAACTCGTCGCCGGCTTCGGCATGACGGTGATCGCGGTGCTGCACGATCTGGCTCTGGTGACGCCCTTCGCTACCCGGGTCGCGGTGATGCACGAAGCGCGGCTGCATGCGCTGGCAGCACCCCGCGAGGCGCTGACCCAGAAACTGATCCGCGAGATTTTCGGTGTCGACGTATTTCGCCTGCGCCATCCAACCGAGGACCGCGAACTGACGGTCTTCGATGTTCCGAACCGCGCCGCGCCGCCTTCCTGATCGAAACCCATCCCTTCTTCCGACACAGTTCAACCTAGGAGCAAAATCCGTGAAACGTCTTGCACTGTCGCTCGTCTTCTCGCTGCTGGCCTCGACGGCCTTCGCCTTCCCGGTCACCGTCGACAGCTGCGGCAAGCCGCTGACCTTCGACGCGCCGCCCAAGCGCGCCGTCATCCATGATCTCAACATGGCCGAGATGGCCTTCGCGCTGAAGCTGCAGCCGTCGATCGTCGGCCTGACCGGCATCACCGGATGGTACAAGGTCGGTCCCGAATTCAAGGTCGAGCAAGGCGCCATCCCGGAACTCGCGCCCAAATACCCGACGATCGAGAATCTCGTCGCCGTCGAGCCCGATTTCCTCTTCGCCGGCTGGTACTATGGCATGAAGCCCGGCGGCGACGTGACGCCCGACACGCTCGCCCCGCACGGCATCAAGACGTTGGTGCTGAGCGAAAGCTGCGTCCATCTCGACAAGAACCGCCCCGCCGCCTCGATGGATCTTCTGTATGGCGACGTGGAAAAGCTCGGCAAGATCTTTGGCAAGGAGGCGGACGCGGAAAAGCTCGTCTCCGGCTGGAAGGCGCAACTGGCCGATATCACCGCCAAGGTAGGCAACGCCAAGGGGACGCGTGTGTTCCTCTACGACTCCGGTGAGGACAAGCCGTTCACCGCCGGAAAATTCGCCATCCCCAGCGCCATGATCACGGCGGCCGGCGGCGACAACATCATGGCCGACATGGACACCAGCTGGGGCAACACAGACTGGGAAACCGTGGCGTCGCGCAACCCGCAATTCCTAATCCTGCTCGATTACCAGGATGGCGGCGGCTACAAGAAGCTGCTCGATTTCCTGAAGGCCCATCCGGCGATGAAAGAGACCGACGCGGTCAAGAACGAGCGCTTCGTGGCGCTGCGCTACGCCGAACTGACGCCCGGGCCCGCCAACATCGAGGCGATCGGCAAGATCGCCAAGGCGATGCATCCGGAAGCGTTCTGATGCTTCTTGCCCCCGGGCCCGGTGCGCTTTCAGGGCACAAGGCATTCGCGCTGGCGATGGTGGCGGGCACGGTGGCGGTCGTCGCCCTCGTGCTCATGTCGATCGCCTATGGATCGACGCTGATCCCGCTGAGCGACGTCATCGCCTCGCTTGGCCATGCCGTCGGGTTGAACGGGCATCAGGTGTCGGGTCCGGTCGGCAAGATCGTCGTTGACCTGCGGCTGCCGCGCACGATCCTGGCGGTCTGTGTCGGCGGCGGCCTTGGCATCACAGGCGCCTTGCTGCAGACCGTGACCCGCAACGATCTCGCCGATCCCTTCCTGTTCGGCCTGTCGTCGGGGGCTGCCGCCGGCGCTGTTTCCGTCATCACCGTCTTCGGCGACAGCTTTGGGATCTGGACCTTGCCAGTAGCCGCCTTCACCGGCGGCATACTGGCCGCCTGCATCGTCCTGCTGCTGGTCGCGCGGGTGAGGGGGCAGGGACTCGAACGGCTGATCCTTGCCGGCCTTGCCGTCTCCTTCCTGTTCACGGCCGTGACCAACTATCTGGTCTTTGCCGGCGACCAGCGCGCCGCCCATTCGGTACTGTTCTGGACGATGGGCGGGCTCGGTCTGGCGCGCTGGGACAATGTCTGGCTGGGCGCCTTGGGCGCCGGCACGATCGCGGCCTACGGGCTCTGGAACCACCGCCGGCTGGACGCCTTCCTGGCCGGTGAAAGTGCCGCCGAAAGCCTTGGCGTGCCGGTGGCGAGGATGCGCAGGACAACGTTTCTCGTCGCCGCCTTCTCGACGGCAATTCTCGTCTCGGTCGCCGGCGTCATCGGCTTTGTCGGGCTGATGATCCCGCATCTGTCGCGGCCGCTGGCCGGTCCGCTGCATCTGCGCCTGATCGCCAGCTGTGCGCTGTTCGGAGCCGTGCTGTTGCTTGCAAGCGATCTTCTGGCGCGGACCTTGCTGCCGCCGCAGGAACTGCCGATCGGCATCATCACCAGTTCGCTCGGCGCCTTCTTCGTCGTCACGCTGGTCGTGCGAAACCGCCTGTGAAACGGCGCGCTCCACCTGTCCGGCTGTCCTTCGGAGGCAAGGGCGTTCACCAATCGCTAACCAAGATGGCGTTGCACGACCGTCTTGCACATTTGCCGGCTCTCATCGCGACGTGGCATCTTGAATAGTAAGCACGCTTATTATATGTATCGCTCATGGTTTCTGATGGCATAGACAGACTGGGATTTCTGATCCACGACGTGCAGCGGCTGATGCGCAAGCGTTTCGAAACGCGCGCCAGCGGGCTCGGCCTGTCGTCGGCGCAATGGCGCCTGATGGTGCGCGTCGCCAAGGAAGAGGGCGTTACCCAGGCCCGGCTCGCGGAATTGCTCGAAATCGAGCCGATCAGTGTCTCGCGTCTCGTCGACCGGATGGAGGAGGGCGGCTGGATCGAGCGCCGCGCCGACGCCGCCGACCGTCGCGTGCGCATGATCTTCCCGACCGCCAAGGCGAGCGCCGCCTATGCCGAGGTCAAGAGTCTGGCCGGTGAAGTCTATGAAGAATCGCTTGTCGGCGTTTCGCCGGAGGATCGGCGCGTGCTGATCAGGGCGCTCGATGCGATGGCGCAGAATCTCGCCGACGGCGATATCTCGGAAAAAGTCGAGCCTACGAAAGGCGCAGCAGCATGAACGCGGTAGCCAAAGTCGACGAAAATGCCGCCAAGGTGGAGATGGAAGCGCCGGCCCAGCCGGCTGCCGCTCCTGTCGCGGTCGCTCCTCCCGTGGAGCCGGTCCTGGCGCCGAAGAAGAAGCGCCGCACGGGCCGCTTCTTCCTGATGCTTGTCGTGCCGGCGGCGCTGGTCATCGGTGGCGGCTACGTCTGGGTGACCGGCGGACGCTACCAGGAGACGGAGAACGCCAACCTGCAGCAGGCCAAGGTGTCGATCGCCTCGGACACGGCCGGCCGCATCGTCCAGGTCGCCATATCGGACCATCAGATGGTCAAGCAGGGCGACCTTCTGTTCACCATCGATCCCGAGCCTTACCGGATCGCGCTTGCCCAGGCCGACGCAGCGGTTGCCGCCGCGCGCCTCAATGTCGAGCAGCTGCGCGCCGCCTACAGCCAGTCGATGGCTCAGGAGAAGTCCGCCGGCAGCGAGGTCGACTACGCGCAGTCGCAATATGACCGCGCCGCCGATCTCGCGCAGAAGGGCATCAACGCCAAATCGTCGCTGGATGAGGCTCGCAACGACCTCGACAAGGCAAAGCAGCAGGTCGCCGTCGCCCAGCAGGGCATCGTCAGCGCCAAGGCCGCGCTCGGCGGCAACCCCGACATCGAAACCGACAAGCATCCGACGGTGATGGCGGCACTCGCCGCGCGCGACAAGGCCGCCTACGACCTGGCGCGGACCACGGTGAAGGCCCCCGCCGATGGCGTCGTCTCCCAGGCCTCGTCCTTCAAGGTCGGCCAGTTCGTCGGTTCCGGCACGCCGCTGTTTTCGCTGGTCGAGACCAACGACACCTGGATCGATGCCAATTTCAAGGAAACCCAGCTCACCAACATGAAGCCGGGCCAGAAGGCCGAGATCGTCGTCGATACCTATCCGGGCAAGACCTTCGAGGCGACGGTCAAGGCGATCGGTGCGGGAACGGGTGCTGAATTCTCGCTGCTGCCCGCCCAGAACGCCACCGGCAACTGGGTCAAGGTCACGCAACGCATTCCGGTGCGCCTGGAACTGACCGATCCCGACGCCAGGATGGCGCTGCGGACCGGCATGAGCGCCTCGGTCACCGTCGATACCGGCGTTGCCCGCGGCTTTCCCGCAATATTCGGCCACGCCACGGCTGGCGAGGTCGCGCAGTAAGGTCGGCGGAAGCCCGCCGCGGTGAGACGGGTGGAAGCGGACAGCCAAGATTGGTCTGAGGGGAGAAGTGAGAAGGATCAGCGTTTGGCTCAAGCCGTGTCGCGGCCTGGCTGAAATCTGAAATCTTCGACACGGACCCTTCGGTCCTCATGTTTCCGGGCGGCAGGCATCCGCTCATCAGAGACTTTCGGTCGATGTAACCCCCACATCGATAGTCGCGTCCCACCGCGATGAAGGTCTCTCAACGGAAGGCGTTGCCGCCCGGAAACCCCTGTGTACACGTTTTTGTTACCTGCTGGAAGTTCCGCATCATGAGCACGCCAGAGCCATTTCGAGAAGTGCCGCATCGCGGCCTGATCACGGTCGCGCTCATGCTGGCGACGGTCATGCAGGCGCTCGACACCACCATCGCCAACGTCGCGCTGCCGACCATGACAGGCGATCTCGGCGCCTCTCCCGACAACATCAACTGGGTGCTCACCTCCTACATCGTCGCCGCCGCCATCATGACGCCGGTCACCGGCTGGCTCGCCGACCGCTTCGGCCGCAAGGAATTGTTCCTGACGACCGTGGTCGGCTTCACCGTCTTCTCCATGCTGTGCGGCCTGGCATGGAGCCTTGAAACCATTGTGCTGTTCCGGCTGATGCAAGGCGTGTTCGGCGCCGCCATCGTGCCGCTGTCGCAGACCTTCCTGCTCGACATCAACCCCAAGGAGCGTCACGGCCAGGCCATGGCCATCTGGGGCGCCGGCATCATGCTTGGACCGATCCTGGGCCCGACGCTGGGTGGCTGGCTGACCGACAATTTCAACTGGCGCTGGGTGTTCTTCATCAACCTGCCGGTCGGCATCGTCGCCTTCCTTGGCATGGCGGCCTATCTGCCGGCCGTTGCCCGGCGGGTGCGCAGTTTCGATTTCTTCGGCTTTGCCATGATATCGCTCGGGGTCGGCGCACTGCAGCTGATGCTGGATCGCGGCGGCGAGGTCGACTGGTTTTCCTCGGTCGAGATATGGATCGAACTCGGCCTGGCCATCACCGGTTTCTGGGTGTTCATCATTCACACAGTGACGGCGGAACATCCCTTTATCGACCCCAAGATATTCCTCGACCGCAACTTCGTGACCGGCCTGGCGTTCATCTTCATCATGGGGGTGCTGATCCTGGCCTCGATGTCGCTGCTGCCGCCGATGCTGTCGACCATTTTTGGCTATCCGACCGTCACCATCGGTATCGTCATAGGTCCACGCGGTATCGGCACGATGATTTCGATGCTCGTCGTCGGGCGGCTCATGAACAAGATCGACGCCAGAATTCTCGTCGTCATCGGCTTTCTGCTGACCGCGCAGTCGCTTTACACAATGGCGAGCTTCACGCCGCAGATGGACAACTGGCTGATCCTCAGCTCCGGTGTGATCCAGGGCCTGGGCATGGGAATGGTGTTCGTGCCGCTGTCGACGGTCGCCTTCGCCACGCTTGACGCGCGCTTCCGCACCGACGCAACCTCGTTGTTCAGCCTGGTGCGCAATCTTGGCTCGTCGATCGGCGTCTCGGTCGTGACGGTGCTCCTGGTGCGCAACACGCAGATCAACCACGCCGAGCTTTCGGCCTTCATCAATCCGTTCAATCCCAATCTCTGGGCGGTCTCGCCAGCGGCCGCGGGCGGCGATCCGATGGCGCTGTCGGTGGTCGATCGCATGGTCAATCTCCAGGCAATGATGATCTCTTACGTCAACGACTTCAAAATCCTGATGATGATGACGCTGGCCGCCATCCCGTTCGTCTTCCTGCTGCGCAAGCCAAAGGCTCGTCCGGCCGCCGGAGGCGCACCTGCCGCGCATATGGACTAGGCAGACGGCCGGCGGTACGCCTGCCGTCAATATGGACTAGGCCGACGGCGGCGGTACGCCTGCCGTCAATATGGACTAGGGCTGCCGCGTCCGTTGGTCCTAGCCCATCGCGCAAGCGGCCTGCATCGTTCCGCAATCGACAAGGCTGGACGCACGCACCATGCAAAATCAGACGTTTCCGGTATTCGACCTCAAGCGTTTCGAAAACGCCGGCGGACGGGAGAAGAAGGCGCTCGGCGCCGAGGTCGACCGCATCTGCCGCGCCACCGGGTTTCTGGCTGTGACCAATCACGGCATTCCGCAGGCGGTGATCGACACGGCGTGGTCGAAGGCGCGGGCCTTCTTCGATCTGCCGCCGGATGAGAAGCAGCGCTCGAAGGCGCCCTACAAGGGCTATCCCTACGGGTATCTCGGCCCCGAACTCGAGGCGCTGGCCAAATCCCGCAACGTCGACACGCCGCCAGACCTCAAGGAGAGCTTCAACGGCGGACCACTTAGGGTGCCGCAAGGCATGTCCGATCCAGAAGCGCTGGCCTTCTGCTATGCCGAAACCATCTGGCCTGAAGAACCGGACGGATTCGTCGACGCCTGGAAAGCCTATTATGCCGCGCTCGAGGATCTGGCGCTGCGCATCATGCGTGTCTTCGCCACCGCGCTCGGCCTGCCTGAAAATCACTTCGACAGCTATCTCGACGCGCCGATCAGCGCGCTCAGGGCGCTCAACTATCCCGAACAGCACGTCGCGCCGAAGCCAGGCCAGATACGTGCCGGCGCGCACACCGATTATGGCAGCCTGACCATCCTTTTGCCGCAGGCCGGGTCACGCGGCCTGGAGATCATCACGCCGGATGGAGGATGGACCGAGGTGCCGCCGATCCCGGGAGCCTTCGTCATCAATATCGGCGACCTGATGGCACGCTGGACCAACGACCGCTGGGTCTCCACCGTGCATCGCGTGGTCAATCCACCTGCGGAACAGGGCGGCAAGGACCGGCGGCAGTCCATGGCCTTCTTCCATCAGCCGAACTGGGACGCCGAGATCGACGTGCTGGACGCCTGCCTTGCCGCTGGCGAGGCGCCGAAATACGCACCGGTGCGCTCCGGCCCCTATCTGATGGGAAAATTCAAGGCGACGACGGAGTAATGCATGCCGCCCATGCATGAAACGGGAAAATGAAGCTTACCTGCCGAGCACCAGCGACCAGTAGCGCAGGTTGGGGTCGCGCCCGTCGCGGACATAGGCGAGCCCGAAGCGGCTGAAATCCGGATCCAGTATGTTGCGCCGGTGGCCCTGCGAATGCATCCAGATGTCGAACAGTTTCTGCTGGTCGAAGCGGCCTTCGGCGATGTTCTCGGCCGCGGCGCCGCGCACGCCATTGTCCTTCATGCGCGAGGCGAAGTCCTTGCCCCAGCCTGTCGTGTGGCTCATGCGCTCCCGCGAGGCCATGTAGCCGGCCTGCTGGAGCGCCGCTTGCTCGAGCTGGGTGTCCGGCGTCAGCGGGCCGAGCCCTGCCGTGGCGCGAAAGCCCGCGAGGGTAGCTGTGGCGGAAGAAGACACGCCTGCGCCTTCGCCCGTCGGCACAGAGACGGTGCTGCAGGCGGAAAGCATGGCCATGGCTGCAAGGCCGATCAGCAAGGCGCGCCTGGTCTGGCGCGGTTCGACAGGGGCGTGGACGATATTGGTCATTCCTGCCTGAATAGTCGCGATCATGGCTTTTGACGGGCAAGCGGAGAAAATTGCTTGAAAAACGGGTGTCTTGGCCTTCGCCGATCGCATCGCGTAGTCTTGAAGCACCCCTTCCGGTCATCGCGGCCCGGACGGTTCCTTGCGATGCGAGACTCCGATGCCAGAGAACGACCGTGCCTTTCCGACACTCTCCACGCCGCGCCTGCTGCTGCGTGCTCCGACCCCGGAGGATACCGCCGCGTTCGGCGGCATCCTGTCGATCCCTGAAGTCATCCGGTTTTCGAACTGGCCCGATGCGCCGGGCAAGTCGGTTGCCGAGCGGACGATGCGTTGGATGCGAAAGGCCTACCCCACCGGGAAAGGGTGCGCCTGGATGATCGAGGATCGCGAATCCAGGACGTTGGCCGGCGCGATCCGCTTCAATTGGTTCGTCAAGAAATCGAAATGCGGCGAGATCGGCTACGAACTGCATCCGGATTTCTGGGGCAAGGGCCTGATGAGCGAAGCGGCTGCTGCCGTGGCCGTTTGTGGCCACCAGTTTTTCGGCCTGAACCGCATCGAGGCCTGGACCCTGCCAGGCAATCCCGGATCCGACCGTGTGCTGGAGAAGGCGGGTTTCCGCTACGAGGGCACGCTGCGGCAGAAGGCCTGGTTCAAGGGCGGCTACCATGATTTCCGGATGTTTGGCCGGCTGGCTAGCGATCACGTTCTGTGAACTGAGCGGAGCATTGGCTACCGCACAAACGAAAGCGGTCAATGCCAGCGAGGGACAAGGATTTTCCAAGACATGCTGCACCACATCTCCTTCGGCGTCGCCAACATCGAGCGCGCGGCGGCCTTCTACGATGCCGTGCTGGCGCCGCTCGGCTATGTCAGGGTCTGGGATGATCTCAGGCCCGGCGAGCCCGACCAGGCGGTGGGCTACGGGATTGCCGGTGGCGGCGACAAGCTGGCGCTTAAACTTCGCCCGAAAGGCCAGCGGCCGCCTGGTCCGGGTTTTCATCTGGCCTTTGCCGCCCCGGATCGCCAGAGCGTTGCGCAATTTCATGCAGCCGCCCTTGCGCATGGCGGCAGTGACAACGGCGCCCCGGGCCCGCGGCCTGACTATGGTCCGCATTACTATGCCGCCTTCGTCATCGATCCGGACGGCCACCACATCGTGGCGGTCTTCAACGCGCCGGGGTAGATTCCGCGCGGCCGGCTTTTGCCGGCAGGGCGATGACAATCCCGTGAGGACCCGAGCAGGATCATCGATTCGGCGACAACCCCTGGCAAATCGGCTATGCTGCCACATCTACTAGTGGCAGCTGCGGGCGGCCATCACGGCGGTGACCGCCCCGACACACGGGAGGATGGTTATGGCCGGCTTTCATGTCATGGCGGACGCCTATGGGATGCATGTGCAGCCCGCGGTGCGCCGTATCACCACGGCGGACCTTTGGGACGCGCTCAAGCTCGGCGCCGAGGATTTCTGGGCAAAACCCTCCCACTACGTGTTCCTGTGTTTAATCTATCCGGTCGTCGGCCTGATCCTTACCCAGTGGAGTTCGGGTTCCAACGCCATTCAGCTCGTCTATCCGCTGATGTCGGGCTTTGCCCTGGTTGGGCCTTTTGCCGCGATCGGGCTCTACGAAATCAGCCGCCGGCGCGAGCTCGGCATGAACACGAATTGGCGCCATGCACTGGACGTGCGCCGATCCCCGGCATTGCCGTCGATCGCGGTCATCGGTGTCATGCTGTTTGCGCTGTTCCTGTTATGGCTGTTCACCGCGCAATCGATCTATACCAGCCTGTTCGGCGACCAGCCGCCGGCCTCGATCGGCGCCTTTGTCCGCGACCTGCTGACGACCGGCAAGGGCTGGACCTTGATCCTGCTTGGCAATGCGGCCGGCTTTGTCTTTGCCGTGGTGGTTCTGGCCACAACGGTGATCGCCTTCCCGCTGCTGCTCGACCGTGATGTCGGTGCCGTCTCGGCGATCGAAACCTCGGCCCGGGCGGTGATGGCGAACCCGCTGCAGATGGCGCTGTGGGGCCTGCTGGTTGCCGTGCTTCTGGTGATCGGTTCGATCCCGTTGTTTGCCGGGCTGGCCGTGGTTATGCCGATCCTGGGCCATGCCACCTGGCACCTCTACCGCAAGGTGGTCGAGCCGGCACAGATCCGGCCGGTCCGCCGGCCTATGTAGGGAGACATAGTTCCCCCAAATGCGGAGCAAGTCTGTAACGCCCGGCAAAGCCCTGGAGGTGTTGGCCGCCGCCGGCGGCCAAATGGTAGGAGTCTGCCGATGGCACGCAAGGCGCTGGAACTATTGAAAAGAACTGTTTGGCTGGCCTGCCTTGGTATCGCAGGCCACCTCAATGTCGCGCGCGCAGATGGCAGCCAGCAGGTGCAATTTGAAAGTGCGGCGGTGCTGCCAACGCCATTTCAGGCCCGCATCGCGCAACAAAGCGGGCAAGTGCTCAAAGCTCGACCGGGCACGCCATTGATCGGATATCTGACACGGCCGCCGGGTGAGGGGCCTTTCCCGGCCGTCGTCGTTCTCCATGGATGTACGGGCCTGTTCCCAAGCGTCCGGAAAAGCTGGTCCGAGCGGCTGTCTTCCTGGGGTTACGTTGCCCTGTTTGTCGACAGTTTCAGCACGCGAGGCATTCGCGAGACGTGCGATCATCGCGGCCTGCTGGCTGATCGTGTCTATGACGCCTATGGCGCTCTGGAGTTCCTGTCGAAGTTAAGTTTTGTCGATCCGCGGCGCATAGCTTTGTCGGGCTCTTCCGCCGGCGGAACAACAACGCTCGAGGCCGTGCAGGCCGGCGGCGCCGAGCAGCTTATGGAGCGCAAGTTCAAGGCTGCGATTGCCTACTATCCGAATTGTTCGGCTGCCAACGGCGACATGGCGGTGCCGACCTTGATCCTGATCGGCGAACTAGACGATTGGACCCCCGCCCAGAAATGCCAGGCGATGGTGGCTGAGCACGGCGGCAAGGGCGCCGTGCAGCTTGAGGTCTTCAAAGGCGCTCGTCACGCATTTGCCTCTCCGGGATTGAAGACCGGCAAGGAGGAATATGGCCATCGGGTGGAGTACAACGCGGCTGCGGCCGATCAGTCTGTAAGCGACGTTCGTGCCTTTTTGAAAAGAGCCTTCAGCGGCTGAAAACGAAGCCTGGCGCCTGGCTATCAGCGTTGCGCGTCTGTCGCCATTTTCAGCGCCAGCGCCGTCAGCACGCCTCCCATCATCCAGCGCTGGATGACCAGCCACAATGGCCGTCCGGCAAGGAAGGTGGCGATCGATCCGGCCGTCACCGCGATGATGGCATTGACGGTCAGGCTGATCGAAATCTGCGTCGCGCCCAGAACCAGCAGCTGCGACAGGACGTGGCCTTTGCCGATGCTGATGAATTGCGGCAGCAGCGACAGATAGAGAACGGCCACCTTGGGGTTGAGCAGATTGGTCATCAGGCCCATGGCGAACAGCTTGCGCGGCCTGTCTTTCGGCAGGTCGCGCACCTGGAACGGCGAACGTCCGCCCGGCTTCACCGCTTGCCAGGCCAGCCACAAGAGATAGAGCACGCCGGCAAAGCGCAGCACCTCATAGGCATAGGGGACGGCGAGCAGCAGCGCGGTGATGCCGAACGCCGCCGACAGCACATAGAACAGGAAGCCGACCGCGACCCCGCCAAGCGAGATCAGTCCGGCCTTCGGCCCTTGCGACAGGGAACGCGAGATCAGGTAGATCATGTTCGGGCCGGGCGTCAGCACCATGCCGAGGCAGACCAGCGCGAAGGCGATATGGTTGGCTGTATCGGGCATTGTTCGTCCCCGGGCATGCCCGCGATGCGATCCCGCGAGTGGTCGATGTCTGCCCGTCACGGCAGGCGCCCGCAAGGGCTTGCCGGGACCAGGCGTTGCGCCAGGGCGGGGTCATGTCGCCGAAAGTGACCCCGATGGGATGTGCCTAGCCGACCACCCGCAGGTTCGACAGTTCGTTGCCGATTTCCTTGAAGTCGTTCGACAGGCTGGCGCCCGTCGCGTTCCAGAACAGCTTCGCCGGTTTGCTCGGATCGGTCGGGTCCTTGCGGAAGCGCGAGTCCGACGAGCAGGATTTCAGCGCGTCGATCGCCAGCTTGTCGCTGGCCTTGGTCGTAGACAGATCGAGCGCCACCGTCATCACCATGATGTTGGCCGCCTTGGCGTTGTTGCAAAGCGTTGCCATCTGCTCGTTGAGCGCATTGGTGTAATTGCCGTTCGAATAGTCGAACTGCCCGATGGCGCTCGATGTGCCCATGAACATGCGCCCGACCGAGGTGCCGTTGTAACCCGGGTTGAGATAGCCGTAGGACGCATAGGTCGATTTCGAGTTGGCGGGGTCCGAATAGCCCAGCGAAGACGGCGTATAGTAGGTGTTGGCGCCGTCGGTCAGCACGATCACGACCTTGTCGTTGCCCTTTTCCGTTTCCGGGCGCCCTTGCGTGAACGGTTCGCCGCTTGATACCACCCGCCAGCCCCACGCCAGGCCTTCTGGAACATTGGTGCCGCCATTCGGCTGCATCAGGTCTATCGCCGCCTTGATCGAGGTGGCTCCATCGGCCACGCTGACATCGGTCAGCGGCGTGATGGGGTTGGTGGTGCAGCTGTAGTTCGGGCCGTTGCCGGCGGGCAGGGCCGGCGCATCGATCGGCCGCGGCTGGAAATACTTGGCCATGTTGCGCAGCCGCGATTGACCGGTGCTGCTCGTAGGATCGTCGTTCCACCAGCTGTTCACCGCGCCGTAGGTCACAGGCGCCGCTTCGTCGGGGTCCTGCGTGAGCTTCCAGTGATTGCCGGGTTCGTCCGGGGCGAACATCGGCACGAACATCGTTGCCGGATCACCGACGCCTATGCCGGTGTTGGCCGAGCCACCGGACGGCGAAGCGTCGTTGACGTTGTAGGGATAGGGTCGGGCCTCCACGCAGCCTTGCCAGCTGGCGAACGGACCGTAGGAATCGATGTAGTCATATTCGTCGTGGCTGCGTCTGCAGGTGTTGTTCGAATTGTACTCGTCGCAAACCACCCGCTTGCTGTTGACGACACGCTCGTGGTTGGTGACCACCTTCATGTCCCGGTAGAGTGAAAACCGGGTCAGCGTCTGGCCTTCCTCGCTGCCCCAGCCGGTGCCGCGTTTGTACCAGATGCCGTTGGTCTGCTGGGCGTATTTGTTGGCCGCATTCAGCGTCGACCAGTCGAAATTCTCGTTCGACACCGGCGACAGGCCCTCCGTGTCCATCCACGATGCGTTGCCATTGGCGGGGCCGACATTGACCGAAGCGGCAAAGGGCACGAGGCCGAACTGCACCGGCTTGTCGACCTGCTTGATCATGACCGCCTGCTGGGCCAGCGTGTCGACAAGCTGCTTGGACGCGGTCTTGAGAAGATCGATGCGCTTTTGGCCCGAGCCCGTGCCGAGCGTGGTCATCGATCCGGAATTGTCGAGCACCAGGGCGACTTCCAGCGTGTTCTTCAGCCTGACCTGGGAGGTGACGCTGAAGGTGATATTCTGGTTCGCATCGATTGTCGATTTGCCGACGATCTGGGCGAAGCCAGGATAGAAATAGGGCTTGTAGGCAAGCTGCGCCGTCATTGTCATCAGGCCGCCGCCGCTGGTGCTGCTGGGCAAGGTGACGTTGAGCGTCGCGCTGGCCGGATCGATATCGTTCAAATTGGCATTGAAGAAGTCGAGCGCATAAGCCTTCAACTGGTCGTCGGTCGCGCCTTCCGTCAGCCGGCGCGCCGTGGCGAAATTGGCGGCGTCGAGCGCATTCGTCACCATTTGCTTTTCGCGGTTCATTTCCGTGAAGTCGACCGCGATCGCCAGGCCGCCCATCAGCGGCACCATCGCCACGACAGTCATAAGTGCATAGTTGCCGCGCCTGTCGCGGCGGAACTGACGCCAAAGTTCAAGCATGTCTTGCAGCGGCCCCCGCCGGCGGATTCTCGATTGACGCCAGCTTTTCACAAAACGCTGAAGGACGGGTTTGGGAAACCGCTCTATTGCTTGGCTGGCGCTTCACCAACCGCTAACCAATGCAAGCCTGCGGCCCGACCCGGTCCAACAGCGAAACGCCCTGTCGGGGCAGGGCGTTCTCGCGAGCGGAACCTGTCGATCAGCTGACGATGCGCAGGTTGGACAGTTCGTTGCCGATCGCCTTGAAATCGTCGGACAGTGTCGCCCCGGTCGAATTCCAGAACAGTTTCATCGGCTTACTCGGATCGGCCGGATCCTTGCTGAAGCGGGAATCCGACGAGCAGGCCTTCAGCGCATCCATCTGTGTTTTCTCCGCCGCCTTGTTGGCATCGAGGTCGAGCGCAATGGTCATGACCATGATGTTGGCGGCCTTGGCATTGTTGCACAACGTCGTGAAGTACTCGTTCATCGCCTTGGTGTAGTTGGCGTTTGAATAGTCGGTCTTGCTGACGCTGCCGCTGGTGCCAAGGAACATCCGACCATAGCTGTAGGCGTTGCTGAACGGCACGATGTAGCCCAGCGCCGAATAGATGGCTTTGCTGCCCGCCAGATCGTTTCCACCATAGTTCCAGTTGGTTCCAGAGTAGGTCTGGGCCGTCACCGACGTTGGTGTGTAATAGGTGTTCGCACCATCGGTCAGGACGATCAGAACCTTGTCGTTGCCTCTTTCTGTCTCGGGTCTGCCCTCGGTGAACGGGGCAGCGCTGGAAAGGCTCCTCCAGCCCCATGCCATGCCTTCAGGCACATTGGTGGCGCCATCCGCAGCCATGGCGTCGATCGCAGACTTGACCGCGCCCGCACCGGCCGTCGTGGAAACATCGGTCAGCGGCGTGATAGGCGTGGTGCTGCAACTCGTATTGGGGCCGGCATCCATGCCGTAGGCTGGAGTAACCGTGGTGCCCGGGTCGGTAAAATATTTCGGCATATAGCTCTGGCGTGCCGCGCTGTTGCCCGACGACCCGTCAGCAATCCAATTGTTGTTGGCGGGGCGAGCCGGGATGTTGCTGTCGGTGAGATCGGTTTCATCGGGCGCGAACATGGGCACGAACAGCGTCGCCGGCGTCCCGGTCGCCGCCGCGGTGTCGTCGATATTGTAAGGATAAGGCCGCGACTCGACACAGCCGCCCCAGGAAGCGACGTTTCCATAGGTATAGTTGTAGCCGCTTTGCCAGGTCTTGCAGGAGCCGTTGGAATAGGTCGAGGTGCATTTGAACTGCGCCACGTAGGTGGCCGAGGCCGTGCGCTTCATCTGGCTGTAGATGGAGAAGCGGGTCAGCGGCTGGTCCTTCTGGGTTGCGTCCCAACCGGTGCCCTTGGCGTACCAGACGCCGGCGATATTCTGGGCGTACTTGGTGGACGAATAGGTCGAACTCATGCTCGCCCAGTCGAAATTCTCATGATGGATCGGTGAAATCCCGGTGGTGTCCATCCAGGATGCCGAGGCGTTGCCGGGGCCAACATTGACCGACGCGGCGAAGGGAACCAGGCTGAACTGGACCGGCTTGGTGACCTGCTTCATCATCTGCGCCTGGCCAGCCAACTGGTCGACCAGCTGTTTGGCGGCATCCTTGAGGAGGTCGAACCGTACCTTGTTGGATCCTTTGCCGAGTTCCGTCATCGAGCCGGAATTGTCGAGCACCAGCGACACTTCCAGCGTATTCTTCAGGCGGACTTCCGAGCACGCGCCGAAGCTGATGTCGCTGTTGGCGGTGCTGCCGCCCACCAGCATTTTTGCCGTCGGCAGGAAGTAGGGTTTGTAGGTCAAGGTACTGCAGAGCTTCAAGGTGCCGCCGCCCGCGTTGTTGTTGGGCAGCGTCACGGCCAGCGTGGTGTTGGCTGGATCGATATGCGCGAGATTGGCTTCGAAGAAATTCTTGGCATACGCCTTGGCGTCGGCGTCGCTGGCGCCGGCAACGATCTGCTGGGCAGTGGCGACGCCGGCGGCGTCCAGGGCGTTCAAGGCATTTTGTCGCTGGCGCGTCATTTCCGTATAGTCGACGCCGAGCGCCAGGCCGCCCATGATTGGTACCGTGGCGAGGACCGTCATGAGTGCATAATTGCCACGCCGATCGCTTCCGAATCTCCGGATCATTGCACCAAACTACCCCCGCCAAATCGATTATCGGTCGAGACACTGTCATAAATCGTTAAATTTCAGGTTGCCGTAATATGTCCAAGATCGAGCCGGGCTTTCAACGCGCGTTAACCAAACGCTGTACAGTCGCGGTTTTGGCCGCCGGCGGATGCTCCCGATCGGGCGCGCGGGTGGCCTTCGCGCCGATCTCCCGGTGAAAGCTGGTGACAGCATGGATCGGTTCGGATAATTCGAATCCGCTGCGGCGAACCGTCGGCCACGGCACTCGCAACGCTCATATTGAAGGAAACGGCATGGCGAATTCGCCTGACATCGTCGGCTCGCTCGAAGACGTCTGCAAAGCCTATTCGGCAATTCTTTGCGATGTCTGGGGCGTGGTGCACAATGGCGAATGGCATTTTCCGGCGGCCGCGGCGGCGCTGGCCAGGGCAAGGGCTGCCGGTATTCCCGTTGTTCTCATCACCAATTCGCCACGCCGCAGCGCCGATGTCGTGGCCCAGATGAGTGTGATCGGTGTTCCGCCGTCAGCCTACGACCGTGTCGTGACCTCGGGCGATGTGACCCGCGACCTGATCGCCGAAGGTCCACGCAAGATCTTCCACATCGGCGCCGACCGCGATCTCACCCTCTATGACGGTCTCGATGTCGAGCTCGTCGAGGAATTCGAGGCCGCCGGCGTCGTATGCACCGGACTGTTCGATGACGAGGTCGAGAAGCCTGAGGATTATACCGACCTTTTGCGCCGGTTGCGGGCCAGGAACCTGCCGTTCATCTGCGCCAATCCCGATATCATGGTGGAGCGGGGCGAGCGCATCATCTGGTGCGCCGGCGCCCTGGCGCGCGACTATGCCCAGCTCGGCGGCCGCACGTTGATCGCGGGAAAGCCCTACGCACCGATCTACGATCTCGCGATGAAGGAGGTGGCGGAGGTGCTTGGCCGGCCGGTCGAGCGTTCCCGGATATTGGCCATCGGCGATGGGATGATGACCGATGTGAAGGGCGCGGCCGACAATGGTTTCGACGTTCTCTATGTCTCCGGCGGCATCCATGCCCGCGACTACGGCGATGCATCCCGGCCGGATCCGGCCAAGCTCGGGCTCTTCCTGGAGCGGCACGGCTATCGTCCCGTGGCCGTCATGGTCAGACTGCAGTAGGTGGTGATGGTAGGCTTCCAGCATCTCACCGCGACGGCGCCACTGCCCGCCGACTTGCGTGGCGGCGTTGTCGCGATCGGCAATTTCGACGGCGTCCACCGTGGCCATCAGGCGGTGCTTGAACGGGCGCTGGCCGAGGCTGTGCGGCGTGACGTGCCGGCCCTGGTGCTGAGCTTCGAACCGCACCCGCGGAAGGTCTTCAGGCCCGACATGCCGTTGTTCGTGCTGACGCCGCCGCCGATGAAGGCGCGGCTCTTGTCCTTGCTGGGCTTTGCCGCGCTCGTCGAGCAACCGTTCACGCGCGACTTTGCCGCGCTGTCGGCGGAAGCCTTCGTCACCGGCGTGCTGGAGAGGACGCTCGGCATCACCCACGCCGTGACCGGGTTCGATTTCCATTTCGGCAAGGACCGCCAGGGCGGACCGGCCTATCTGATGGCGGCCGGCGAACGCCATGGCTTTGGCGTCACGCTCGTCGACGCTTTTCGCGACGAGGGCGCGGAGGTGGTTTCGTCAAGCCGGATCCGGGCTTTGCTCTGCGATGGCGAGGTGGCCGAGGCTGCCGGCCTGTTCGGCTATCGCTTCACGGTCGAGGCTGAAGTGATCGGCGGCCAGCAGCTCGGCCGCACGCTGGGCTTTCCTACTGCCAACATGAGGCTTTCACCGGAAGCGACTCTGAAGGAAGGGATTTATGCCGTCCGCTTCCGCCGCGCCGACGGCACGTTGCATGATGGTGTAGCCAGCTTCGGCCGGCGCCCGACCGTCGACGACAATGGCGCGCCGCTTCTGGAAACCTTCGTCTTCGATTTTTCCGGCGATCTCTACGGCGAGACCTGCGAGGTCTCGTTCTTCGGCTTCCTGCGCAGCGAGATCAAATTCGACGGCCTCGATGCATTGGTGGTGCAGATGAAGCGCGATGAAGCCGAGGCGAGTGCGCTGCTCGCCGGCGTCAAGCCGCTTTCGCAGCTCGACGCGGCCATTGCTTTCTGACTTACTTTTTCAGCGCCAGTCCGATCGCGATGAAGCTCCAGCCCTGGAAGATCAGGTCGATCGCCAGGAACAGTCCGAGCACCCACAGGCTGTTGACCGGCCAACCCATGGCGATGATCAGGCCGGCAAGCACGCTGATGAGGCCTGCCGCGACGATCCAGCCCCAGCCCTGTTCCGGACGGTGGCTGTAGCCGACCCAGGCCCGCAGCGCGCCGGAGGCGACGAGCGCAACGGCCAGCAGGAAGGTCAGCACCGCCGAGGCCAGCAGCGGATTGTCGAAGGCGAAGAAGCCAGCGATGGCGTAAAGCAGCCCGCTGAGCAGCCAGTAGAAGAAGCGGCTCCAGGTCTTTACCCCGAAAGCATGGAGGATCTCGATGATGCCGGCCATCAGCATCAGCCAGCCGACGACATAGACCGAGGCGACCGTGGCGATGAACAGATTGCCAAAGGCAATGCCGCCGAAGATCAGCAAAAGCACGCCGAGCCCCACAAACCATCCCCATTTGTCCCGCGTCCGGCCGATCGCGTCTTTCAGGGCATCGCCTTGCAAGGTCATGATCCGTCTCCCTTCACATCTGGCCGCGCATCCTGCGGTTGAAAGGAAGGTAATCCCAATGGCACTACCCGTCCAGCGCGGTGGCTATTGCAAAGGCGCCGCGAAGCTGGTGTCATCCGGCTTTGCATCAGGGAGGTATGACAATGAAGCGATCCCACGGACTCGCCCTGTTTTCCTCAACTCTCGCCCTGTTCGCTGCCACTGCGGCTTGCGCACTCGCAGCACAGCCCGGCGATCCGCCGGATGGCATCGCCAAGATAGAAACGGTGGTCGTCATCTTCGCCGAGAACCGCGCCTTCGACAATCTCTATGGCCATTTTCCCGGTGCCGAAGGCATCGACAAAGCCAGCCAGGAAAGCCTGCAGCAGCGCGACCGTGACGGCTCGGTGCTGTCCGAACTGCCGCCGGTGTGGGACGGGCTGACCGCCAAGGGCGTCACGCCGCCGGTGACGCAGGCGATGACCGAGCACCTTCCAAACGCGCCGTTCACCGTGAACGACCCGAAGGGTTTCAACGTGCCGCTCAGCGTCACGACGCACGATCTCTGGCATCGCTATTACCAGAACCAGATGCAGATCAACGGCGGCAAGAACGACATGTTCGTTGCCTGGGCCGATTCAGGCGCCATGCCGATGAGCAACTGGGACGCTTCCAAGACCGACATGTGGGCGGTCGCGCAGAAATACGTGCTGGCCGATCATTTCTTCATGGGTGGGTTCGGCGGCTCGTTTTTCAACCACCAATGGCTGATCTGCGCTTGCGCGCCTTACTACGCCGATGCCGACAAGAGCCCGGCCAAACCATCGATTTCGGTGACGGATGATAGCGGCACAGCGCTGAAGATCGCCGACAATTCGCCGAAATCGGCGCGCGACGGCATTCCGAAATTTGTCTCCGATGGCAATCTGACGCCGGACTTCCACGCGGTGAACACGATGCAGCCGCCTTACCAACCGAGCGGCAACGATCCGGCGCCTGGCGGCGATAGGCTCCTTGCGGATCCGTCCAAGCCCACCACGCTGCCGCCCCAGACGGAGCCGACCATCGGCGACATGCTTAGCCTCAAGCACGTCACCTGGGCATGGTATTCGGGCGCCTGGCAGTACACGCTCGACCATGGCAACAACGCGCCGGTTCCGAATTTCCAGTACCACCACCAACCGTTCAACTATTATGCCAATTACGCGCCCGGCACCGAAGCCAGGCGCGAACATCTGCGTGACGGTGGGCTGGGCGGCGTTAGCTTCATCCAGGCGATCGACGACGGCGCCCTGCCACAGGTTTCCTTCTACAAGCCGCAGGGCAATCTCAACGAGCATTCCGGCTATGCCGACATCCAAGCCGGAGATCGCCATATCGCCGACGTCGTCGCCCATCTGGAGAAAAGCCCGCAATGGCCGCATATGCTGGTGGTCGTCACCTATGACGAGAATGGCGGCATCTGGGATCACGTAGCTCCGCCCAAGGGCGACCGCTGGGGGCCTGGCTCACGCGTCCCCGCCATCATCGTTTCGCCCTTCGCCAAGCACGGCTATGTCGATCAGACGCCCTACGACACGACTTCGATCCTGCGCTTCATCACGGAGCGCTTCGAACTGCCGGTGCTGCACGGCATCGTGGTTCGCGACAGGGCCGTTGCGGTGCATGGTGAACCGCCGCTCGGCGATCTTACCACCGGGCTCGACCTCAATTGAAGGCCCGTGTCGGAAGGAAAGCGATGAACGCTGACGGGATCGTCGCCCTTGTCACCGCTGCCGGTATCGAGCTTACCGACCGCCGCCGCAACGCCAGGGGCGACGGCTGGTCGCTAAGCTTTGCCAACGGTGCGACGGTGGAGGTGGGCGACGACGGATCGGTGCGCATTGCGGGCAAGGGCAGCAAGACCGTGAGAGGGCTGCTGGACCTGCCGACCGCGCCGCGCCGCGCCTGATCCGGCGTGGCCGGACACAAGGTTGGCCGACGCAACTGTTACGGATGTTAAGTCAAATTTTACCGAACTGGCGCCATGGCTTGAGCGATGCCGGGTGTTTGTTCCGGCGTGTTTCGCGTAAGGGGTATCGATGCGTATTGTCCGGGCGATTCCGCTGCTTCTGACCGCCGCCTTGCTGGGCGCCTCCGCGGCCGAGGCCGGTGACGGTCCCTTGGGCTGGCTGTCCGGCGACTGGTATCTGACGGTTGGCGCCACTGGCCTTGTCGCGCCGAATTTCGAGGGCGGCAAGAAATACATGCTCAGCGCCCAGCCCATCATATCCCTGGGCAAGGCCGGCCCCCAGGCACGCTTCACTTCGCGCAACGACAACATTTCGCTGGCGTTGGTCGATGATGGCGGCGTTCGCGCCGGCCTGACCGGCAAGTTCCTGTTTTCGCGCAGCAGTGACGATGAGCTCAAGGGGCTCGATCCTGTCCGCTGGGGCGGCGAAGTCGGAGGCTTCTTCGAATTCTATCCGACGGACTGGATGCGCGCGCGTGCCGAATTGCGGCATGGCATCCGTGCTCACAACGGCTTTGTCGCCGATATCGCCGCCGACGCCTTCTACGATGTGACCCCAACCGTCAGGATTTCGGGCGGCCCGCGCGTGTCCTTCGCTTCGGCCAACTATTTCGACGCCTATTATGGCGTCAATGCGCAGGAAGCCGTGGCCTCGGGCCTGAGCCAGTACAATCCTGGCGGCGGCCTGAAATCCGTCGGCTTCGGCGGCGCGGTGACCTGGAAGGTGACCGATCCGATGACCGCCAGCCTGTTCGGCGAATATTCGCGCCTGGAGGGGCCGGCGGCCGATTCCAGCCTGGTCAGGGAGCGCGGCGACCGCAACCAGTTCATGGTCGGTGTGTCGACCACCTATCGCTTCGACTTCAAGATGTAGGCGAATCGAACGAGACGCTTTATTCCTGCGTCCATCTCCGCTAAAAGCCACGCCATGATGAGCTTTTCGCGCCTTTTCGCGATCGCGATACGAATTACTGGCCCGGTGTTCCGGGTGGCCTGAGCGCCGCCGGAACCGCCGGGAGTTTCGCGCGCGCCCCTCGCGCTTTTTTCAGAACATCGACGCATATCGCCCAAAAGTGGGTCCGGTTTTGGGAAAACGATAGGCGTCAATCAAAGACCTCAACGCCCGGGCTTTGTGCCGACGGGGCTACGCAGATGGCAGATCAATGACCGACACTGTTGAAACGATCGACTATTCCAAGACGCTTTATTTGCCGCAGACGGATTTCCCGATGCGCGCCGGCCTGCCCGAGAAGGAGCCGGTGCTGGTCAAGCGCTGGCAGGACATGGACCTCTACGCCAAGCTGCGTGAGAGTGCCGCCGGCCGCACGAAATACGTGCTGCATGACGGCCCGCCCTACGCCAACGGCAACATCCATATCGGCCATGCGCTGAACAAGATCCTCAAGGACGTCATCACCCGCTCGTTCCAGATGCGCGGCTACGACTCCAACTACGTGCCCGGCTGGGACTGCCACGGCCTGCCGATCGAATGGAAGATCGAGGAGCAGTACCGCGCCAAGGGCAAGAACAAGGACGAGGTGCCGGTCAACGAATTCCGCAAGGAATGCCGTGAATTCGCCGCGCACTGGATCTCCGTGCAGGGCGGTGAGTTCCAGCGGCTTGGCGTCATCGGCGACTTCAAGAATCCCTATACGACGATGGCTTTCCACGCCGAGTCGCGCATCGCCGGCGAGCTGTTGAAATTCGCCATGTCGGGCCAGCTCTATCGCGGCTCGAAGCCGGTGATGTGGAGCGTCGTCGAGCGCACCGCGTTGGCCGAGGCCGAGATCGAGTACCAGGACTATGAGTCAGACACGATCTGGGCAAAGTTTCCGGTGGCCAACCTCGTCGTCGCCAATGTCGTGGACGGGCAGCCGGCGGAACTCAATCCGGACCTCAGCGGGCGGTCGCTGGATCTGCTGGACGCCCATGTCGTCATCTGGACGACCACGCCCTGGACCATCCCGGGCAACCGCGCCGTCAGCTATTCGCCGCGCGTTGCCTATGGCCTCTACGAGGTGACGGCGGCCGAGAACGCGTTTGGCCCGCAGCCGGGTGAGAAGCTGATCTTCGCCGACGCCCTGGCCGAGGACAGCCAGGCCAAGGCCAAGGTCACCTTGAAGCGTCTTCACGACGTCAGCGCCGAACAGCTCGGAAATCTTGTGCTTTCGCACCCCTTCAAGGGTCTCGGCGGCGGTTACGAGTTCCCGGTGCCGATGGTCGCGGGCGAGCATGTGACCGACGATGCCGGCACCGGCTTCGTCCACACCGCGCCCGGCCACGGCCGCGAGGATTTTGACGCCTGGATGGACGCCGCGCCCCAGCTGCGCGCACGCGGCATCGACACCGTCATCCCCTTCACCGTCGACGATGCCGGCTTCTTCACCAGGGACGCGCCTGGCTTCGGCCCGGATCGCGAGGGCGGGGCCGCGCGTGTCATCGACGACAATGGCAAGAAGGGAAACGCCAACCAGGCGGTCATCGACGAGCTGATCAAGCGTAACGCGCTCTTCGCGCGCGGCCGCCTGAAACACAGCTACCCGCATTCCTGGCGGTCGAAGAAGCCGGTGATCTTCCGCAACACGCCGCAATGGTTCGTCTACATGGACAAGGACCTCGGCGACGGCACGACGCTGCGCAGTCGCGCCTTGAAGGCCATCGATGATACCCGCTTCGTGCCGGCCGCCGGCCAGAACCGCATCCGCGCCATGATCGAGGAGCGCCCCGACTGGGTGCTGTCGCGCCAGCGCGCCTGGGGCGTGCCGATCGCCGTCTTCGCCGACGAGGACGGCAACGTTCTGAAGGACGAGGCGGTCAACCAGCGCATCATTGACGCCTTCGAGGAAGAGGGCGCCGATGCCTGGTTCGCGGCGAACGCCAAGGAACGCTTCCTCGGCAACCATGATGCTTCCAAATGGAAGCAGGTGATGGACATCCTCGACGTCTGGTTCGATTCGGGCTCGACGCATGTCTTCACGCTGGAGGACCGTCCCGACCTGAAATGGCCGGCCGACGTCTATCTCGAAGGGTCCGACCAGCATCGCGGCTGGTTCCACTCCTCGCTGCTCGAAAGCTGCGGCACAAGGGGCAGGGCGCCTTACGACACCGTCGTCACCCATGGCTTCACCATGGACGAGGACGGACGCAAGATGTCGAAGTCGCTCGGCAATACCGTGGTGCCGCAGGACGTCATCAAGCAGTCGGGCGCCGACATATTGCGCCTGTGGGTGGTGACGACGGACTATTGGGAAGACCAGCGGCTCGGCAAGAACGTGCTGCAGACCAATATCGATGCCTACCGCAAGCTCAGAAACACCATCCGCTGGATGCTGGGCACGCTTGCCCATGACGATGGCGAGACCGTGCCGCTGCAAGCGATGCCGGAGCTGGAGCGGCTGATGCTGCATCGGCTGGCCGAGCTCGACGAGGTGGTGCGCCAGGGCTACGACGCCTTCGAGTTCAAGCGCATCACCCGCGCGCTCGTCGATTTCATGGTGGTCGAGCTGTCGGCCTTCTATTTCGACATCCGCAAGGACGCGCTCTACTGCGACGCGCCGTCGAGCGTTAAGCGCAAGGCCTCGGTGCAGGTGGTGCGCCATCTCTTCGACTGCCTGGTGAAATGGCTGGCGCCGATGCTGCCCTTCACCATGGAAGAGGCCTGGCTCGACCGGCATCCCGATGCCGTATCGGTGCATCTCGACCAGTTCCCGGACATCCCGGCGGATTGGAAGAACGAGGCGCTGGCGGAAAAATGGCGCAAGGTGCGGCAGGTGCGCCGCGTCGTCACCGGCGCGCTCGAGATCGCGCGTGCCCAGAAGGTCATCGGCTCCTCGCTGGAGGCGGTGCCGGTCGTCACCATCAACGACGCAACGCTCGAGGCGGCGATATCGGACGTCGACATGGCCGAGATGGCGATCACCAGCGATCTCGTCATTAGCCATGGCCAGGCGCCGGAAGGCGCCTTCACTCTCGACGACGTCAAGGGTGTTGCCGTGGTGGTCGAGAAGGCCGAGGATCGCGGCCTCGTCAAATGCGCGCGTTCCTGGCGTTACACGGCCGATGTCGGGCAGGATCCGGCATTTCCCGATGTCTCCGCTCGCGATGCCGCCGTTCTGCATGAGTTGAAGGCGCTCGGCCGCCTTTGACGCATGTCGTCCAAAAGCGCATCGCGGTTTTGGGATCGCGGCATGCCTAGCCGGAATGCGCGGCATATCGGTGCACAAATGCCACGTCGGGCGGTGCAAATCCGCCCGTGCGTTGCCCTTAACGAGCGGTTGAGGTAAACACGCGAAACTCCGGAAGACAAATTGTCGCCGGATTTCCGTCGCAAGTGCTTGGACGATGGGGACCGGTCACAAGACCGGTGGCGATCGAGAGGCTGTCTAGAGTGGGACTTTTTGGCATGACCGAGAGATATAAGGCGCGCCTTGCGCTGCTGGCGCCGATTGTCGCATCGGGGCTCGCTCTATCCGGCTGCATGGGCTCTCCAACCTACGGCACCGACAAGACCGCTGCCGAACAGCTTGCGGGCGATCTCACCGGCGCCGTTTCCTTCGCGCCGAAGCGCAAGGATCCGATCGACTACAAGCCGCGCCCCACCTTGGTGAAGCCCGCACCCGGACAGAAGGAAGCACTGCCTGCACCGCAGGACAGCATCCAATCGGCAAGCGCTGAGTGGCCCGAATCGCCCGAGCAGCGCCGTGCGCGGCTGCGCGCCGACGCCACCGCCCACCAGAACGATCCGAGCTACCAAGCTGAGATCGTCGACGATGTGCAGACCGATCCGGCCTCGGTCAAGAAGGCGATGGCGGATTCAGGCTCCAGCCACCCACCGGCATGGACACCCGCTGATTCCGACAAGGGCCGCGCCGCGGAGATCCAGCGTCGTCTTGCCGTCAGCAAGCAGGGCGACCCCAACACCCGCAGATATCTGAGTGAGCCGCCATTGGCCTATCGTGTCGCGGCCGACACGGCGCCGCAGAACGAACTCGGCGAGGACGAATACAAGAAGGAACGCCGTCTGAAGAAAGAGGCGGAAGGCAAGAAGTCCGGCTGGTTCGACTGGTTGCCGTCTCTGTAAGAACCGCCGCGCTGCCCTTTTCGGGCGGCTCGGCGCGGTTCAGTCGCGACGTTCCCTGAAAAAGTCCTTCAAAAGCAGGGCAGCTTCGGTCTCGCCCAGGCCCGGATAGATGTCGGGCGTGTGGTGGCAGGTCGGCGAGGCGAAGAAGCGCACGCCATTGACCACCGCACCGCCCTTTTCGTCGGCGGCGCCGAAATAGAGACGCCGCAGCCTGGCGAAGGAGATGGCGCCGGCGCACATGGCGCAAGGTTCCAGCGTCACATAGAGATCGTGGCCGGTGAGCCGCTCGCTTGAGAGTTTGCCGCAGGCTTCACGGATGACCAGCATCTCGGCATGCGCCGTCGGGTCGGCAAGCTCGCGTGTGCGGTTGCCGGCTTTTGCAACGACCGTGCTGCCGTTGGCGATGACGGCGCCGACCGGCACTTCGCCGCGCAAGGCTGCCGCTTCGGCCTCCTTAAGCGCCAGCGCCATGAAATCCGGCCGCTTCACGCGGTTTCCATTCCGATTATCTCCTCGCCACTCCTGGCTTTTTGGTTTTCGTTTGTCTTCTCGGGAAAACCAGTCTCCACTTTTCGCTGACAAACTCCGGTGATCCTGTTTTCCCGGGAAAACCGGGTTCCACTTTTCCCTGACAAACTCCGGCGATCCTGTTATGGAGCGCATCAACCCGAAAATCGGACTCGATTTTCGGAAAAGATCATGCGCCAAATCAAAGTGCTACAGCGTTCGTTGCGCGCCCGAAAGGATGCGCCACGCTGTAGCAGCGCAAACGGACAAAGGCCACATGGACGACAACGACAAGAAATCTCCGCGCCAAAAAGGCCCGGGCAAGAAACCTGCGGCTCCGCGAGCCGGTGGCAAGCCATCCTTCGGCGCCAAGAAACCCTATGCGCCGCGCGGTGATCGGCCGATGGCCGCCGAAGGCGAACGCCCGAAGCGCGACTTCAAGGGCGGCGACAAGCCATTCAGCAAGGGCCCACGCCCGGCAGGCAAGCCCTACGAGAAGCGCGAGGGACCGCGCAAACCCTACGCGCCGCGTGGCGATCGTCCGATGGCGGCCGAAGGCGAGCGCAAGCCCTACGAGAAGCGCGAAGGACCGCGTAAGCCCTATGCACCGCGCGGCGACCGTCCGACGGCGACTGAGGGCGAGCGCAAGCCGTACGAAAAGCGCGAAGGGCCGCGCAAACCCTACGCGCCGCGTGGCGATCGTCCGATGGCGGCCGAAGGCGAGCGCAAGCCCTACGAGAAGCGCGAAGGACCGCGTAAGCCCTATGCACCGCGCGGCGACCGTCCGACGGCGACTGAGGGCGAGCGCAAGCCGTACGAAAAGCGCGAGGGACCGCGAAAGCCCTATGCGCCGCGTGGCGACCGTCCGGTTGCCGCATCGGTGGAGGGCGGTGAAAAGCGCTTCGACCGTCCCAAGCGTGATTTCGGCGATCGCCCGAAGCGTGATTTTGCCGACCGTCCCAAGCGCGACTTTGGCGGTGATCGCCCCAAGCGCGATTTCAGTGACCGGCCGCAAGGGGCATCGGCGGGCTTCAAGCCTCGCCCGCGCGCCCCGGAGGCCACCGAAGAGGCCGGCGAGCGCATTGCCAAGCGGTTGGCGCGCGCCGGGCTTGCCTCGCGCCGCGACGCCGAGGAACTGATCGCCGCCGGCCGCGTCAAGGTCAACGGCCGCGCTCTGACGTCGCCGGCCTTCAACGTCATGCCTGGCGATATCATCCATCTCGACGGCATGGAGATCCCGCCGATCGAACGCACGCGCCTGTTCCTGTTCCACAAGCCGGCAGGCGTCGTTACCACCAACCGCGATCCCGAAGGCCGCAAGACAGTCTTCGACGTGCTGCCTGCCGAATTGCCGCGCCTGATGACCATTGGCCGGCTCGACATCAACACCGAGGGCCTGCTGCTGCTCACCAATGATGGCGGCCTGTCGCGCGTGCTCGAACTGCCGGCCACCGGCTGGCTGCGCCGCTACCGCGTGCGCGTCCACGGCAAGGTCGAGGAAAGCGCGCTTGCCGGCCTGCGCGAAGGCATTGCCGTTGACGGGGTCTTCTACGGCGCCATCGAAGCGAGCCTCGACCGCGAGCAGGGCTCCAATGCCTGGCTGACGATCGGCCTGCGCGAAGGCAAGAACCGCGAAGTGAAGAACATCCTCGGCGCGCTCGGCCTCGACGTCACGCGGCTGATCCGCATCTCCTATGGCCCGTTCCAGCTCGAGGACCTTCCCGAGGGCCACGTGCTGGAGATCAAGGGCCGCGTGCTGCGCGACCAGCTTGGCGAGCGCCTGGTGGAGGAATCCGGCGCCAATTTCGACGCCGAGATAACCAAGCCCTTTTCCAACAAGCCAGTGCGGCGCACCGAGGTTCGCGAGCCGGAGGCCGAGCGGCCGAAATTCGTCCGCGACGGCGAACGCCGGCCGATCGGCGAGGGCGGGTTGATCAAGAACCGCAAGCGCCGTGAAGGCAGCCGCGACGAAGCGCTCGGCAAGCTGTCGACCAGTCCCGACAGGGGCGAGCGGCCGGAAAAGAACTTTGGCGAACGCGGGCCCCGGCCCGAACGCGGTGGCTTCGGCGACAAGCCGCGCGGCGGTTTTGGCGGCAAGAAACCCGAGCGCGAGCAGCGGCCGATCGAGCCGCCCGGCCAGCGCAAGGCCAATGTCTGGATGGCGCCAGGGGCGCGGCCGATCGGCAAGGGCAGGGCGGAAGCCGACGCCGCCAAGGCGGCGGAGGCCAAGGCGCGCAAGGCCTCGTTCAAGCCGGCCTATGGCAAGCCCGCTGGCAAACCGGGCGGCGCAAAGCCGTTCGGCAATTCGCGTGGCGAGCGTCCGGCCGGTGGCGGCGGTGAACGGCCGCGCGGCGGCCCCAAGGGTCCCCGTACAAGATGAGAATCGTCGGCGGTGAGTTTCGTGGGCGTCCGCTGGCGACGCCCCGCAGCAGCGCCATCCGTCCGACGACCGACCGCACCCGCGAGGCCGTCTTCAATGTGCTGGCGCACCGCTTTGCCGAACATCTGGACGGTGCGCGCGTGCTCGACCTGTTCGCCGGCACCGGGGCGCTTGGTCTGGAAGCGCTGTCGCGCGGCGCCTCCTATGGCGTCTTCATCGAGGAATCGGCCGAAGGCCGTGGTCTGATCCGCGACAATGTCGAGGCTTTCGGCCTGACCGGCCGCACCAAGATCTTTCGCCGTGACGCCACCGGTCTTGGCGAGGCGGGCACGCTGGCGCCGTTCGGCCTGGTCTTCGCCGACCCGCCCTATGGCAAGGGCCTGGGCGAGCGCGCCCTGCAATCGGCGAAGGCCGGCGGCTGGCTGCGCCCCGGCGCGCTCTGCGTGGTCGAGGAGACGGCGGCGGTTCCCTTCGAACCAGGCCCCGGCTTTTCGGTGCTGGACGAACGCAACTACGGCGAAACCATCATCCGCTTCATCGAGGCCGCCTGATCGCCTTCGTTGAGCGGTGGCCTCTTTGCCGCCGCCTTTTGCCGGCAACAACAATTCACTTTGCTTGTCGCCGGCACCTTGCCTATCGTCTCGAAAAGAAAACCGGAGCCATTGATGACATCCAGGGCTGAATGGCTGCGGACGACCCTGCTGGCAACATCGCTGGCCTTCACGCTGACCAGTCCCGTGCTGGCCGACGGCTCCGTGTCGCCCGACACGAAGCCGGCCGAGTTCAAGGTGACGGATTTCCTCCTCGACAACGGCATGGAGGTGGTCGTCATTCCCGACCATCGCGCGCCGATCGTCACCCATATGGTGTGGTACAAGATCGGCAGCGCCGACGAGCCGCCCGGCAAATCCGGCATCGCCCATTTCTTCGAACATCTGATGTTCAAGGCGACGACAAATCACGCCGCCGGCGAGTTCGACCGCGCCGTCTCCGACATTGGCGGCTCCAACAACGCCTTTACCTCCTACGACTACACCGCTTTCCACGAGACGGTTGCGCCCTCGGCGCTCGAGCAGATGATGGGTTTCGAAGCCGACCGCATGCGCAACCTCATCCTCACCGACGACGTCATCAAGACCGAGCGTGATGTCATCCTCGAAGAGCGCCGCTCGCGCATCGACAACAATCCGCAGGCGGTGCTCGACGAGGAAGTCGATGCCACGCTGTGGCAGAACCAGCCCTACCGCATTCCGGTCATCGGCTGGATGCAGGAGATGGAGCAACTCAACCGCACCGACGCCACCGCCTTCTATGACAAATACTACCGGCCCAACAACGCCGTGCTGATCGTGGCCGGCGATGTCGAGCCGGAGACGGTCAAGGCGCTGGCCGAAAGGACCTATGGCAAGGTGGCGCGCGGGCCGGACCTGCCGCCGCGCATCCGCCCGGTCGAGCCGGAGCAGAACACCAAGCGCACGGTCACGCTCACCGACGCCCGCGTCAGCGTGCCGAGCTTCTCCACGCAATGGGTGGTGCCGTCCTATCACACCGCCAAGCCGGGCGAGGCCGAGGCGCTCGACCTGCTCGCCGAAATCCTCGGCGGCGGTAACCGCAGCCGGCTCTACCAGGCGCTGGTGGTCAAGCAAGGCATCGCCTCCAACGCAGGCGCGTATTTCCAGGGCACCATGCTCGACGACACCAATTTCACCGTCTATGGCGCGCCGCGCGGCGACGCCAAGCTGGCCGACGTCGAAGCCGCGGTGGATGCGGAGGTGGCGCGCATCGCCAGCGGCGGCGTCACGCCGGATGAGCTGGAAAAGGCCAAGTACCGCTACATCAGGTCGATGGTCTTTGCCCGCGACAAGCAGGATTCCATGGCCGAGATCTATGGCTCGACGCTGGCCACCGGCGGCAATGTGCAGGATGTCCAGCAATGGCCGGACCGCATCCGCAAGGTCACGGCCGACGAGGTCAAGGCCGCCGCCGCGCGCTACCTAGTGCCGGCCCGCTCGACGACTGGCTATCTCTTGCCGCAGCAACAGGCGGGGAATTGATGATGACGAACCAGCACCCTGGCTCTTTCCGTTCTCCCACAACGGGACAAGGAAGAACGCGCACCGCCCTCGCAACCCTCATCCTCTCCATCCTCTTCCTGGTCCTGCCCGCGCTGGCCGCCCGCGCCATGGACATCCAGCAGGTCACCTCCTCAAAAGGCATCACCGCCTGGCTGGTCGAGGACTATTCCGTGCCGATCGTCGCCGTCCGCTTCGTCTTCGGCGGCGGCTCGACGCAGGATCCGGTGGGCAAGGAGGGCCTGGCCAATCTGATGACCGGCCTGTTCGACGAGGGCGCCGGCCCTCTCGATTCGGAAGCCTTCCAGATCAGGCTCGACGACGCCGGCGCCGAGATGAGCTTCGAGGAGAGCCGCGACGGCGTCTATGGCTCCATGCGCATGCTGGCCGAGCAGCGCGACGAGGCCTTCGACCTGTTGCGTCTGGCGGTCAACGAGCCGCGCTTCGACCAGGCGCCAATCGACCGCATCCGCGCCCAGATCCTGTCCGGCATCATCGCCAGCGAGAACGATCCCGACACGGTGGCGCAGCACAAATGGGCGCGCGCCATCTATGGCGACCATCCCTATTCGCGCTCCGACCAGGGCACCAGGCAGAGCATCGCCGCCATCACGCAGGACGACCTGAAGGCCTTGCATAAGGCGGTGTTCGCGCGCGGCGGCCTGCATGTCGCCGTGGTCGGCGCCATCGATCCCGAGACGCTGAAGAAGAAGCTGGACATGGTGTTCGGCGACCTGCCGCAAAGCCAGGCGCTCGCTCCCGTCGCCGACGTCGAGCCGAAGCTGGCGCAGCGCCTCGAGGTCAATTACGACCTGCCGCAGACCTCGCTGCAGCTCGCCTGGCCGGGCGTGAAGCGCAAATCGGCTGATTTCTTCCCCGCCGTGCTGATGAACGAGATCCTGGGCGGCGGCACCTTCACCTCGCGCCTGTTCGCCGAGGTCCGCGAAAAGCGCGGACTGGCCTACAGCGTCAATTCCTCGCTGGTCAACCAGGACCATGCCAATGCGCTGATCGTCACCACCGGCACGCGCTCGGACCGCGCGGCCGAGACGCTCGGCATCGTGCGCGATGTCGCCAGGCAGTTGGCGGAGGATGGCCCGACCGAGGCTGAACTCGCGGCGACCAAGAAGTACCTGATCGGCGCCTATGCCATCACCAATCTGGACTCTTCGAGTTCGATCGCCGCGACGCTGGTCGAATTGCAGCTCGACGATCTCGGCATCGACTACATGCAGCGCCGTGCCGGCTACATCAACGCGGTGACGCTCGATCAGGTCAAGGCGGCGGCCAGGAAGCTGCTGACGGCCGAGCCGACCATCATGGTGGTCGGGCCGCCGCTGGCCGGAGCCGGCAAAGGATGAGCCCGACCTTCGGCATAGCCTTCGGCGGCGGCGGTGCGCGCGGTCTGGCGCACATCCATGTCATCGAGGCGCTGGACGAGCTCGGCATCAGGCCGGTGTCGATCGCCGGCTCGTCGATCGGCGCCATCATGGGCGCCGGTATGGCCGCGGGCATGACCGGCAGGGACATCCACGACTATGCCCGCTCGATCCTCGGCCGCCGCGCCGAAGTGGCGAGCCGCATGTGGCGCGCGCGGCCGGGCACGATCGCGGAGGCCATGCAGAACGGCATCCGGGTCAGCCAGTTCAATGTCGAGCGCATCCTGAAGGCGTTCCTGCCCGAGGCCATTCCCGAAACCTTCGCCGAACTGAAAATCCCGCTGAAGGTGACCGCGACCGACTATTTCGGCCACAAGCTCGCTGTCTTCGACGAAGGCGACCTGCACTCAGCGCTTGCCGCTTCGGCCGCCATCCCCGCCGTGTTTCGCCCGGTGACGCGCGACGGCAGGCTGCTGATCGACGGCGGCATCTACAACCCCGTGCCCTTCGATCTCATCGAGAACGACGCCGACATCATCATCGGCGTCGACGTCGTCGGCGCGCCGGAAGAGGCCGATCGCAAGCACCCCACCTCCGTCGACCTGATGTTCGGCGCCACGCAACTGATGATGCAGTCGATCATCGCCAACAAGCTGAAACAATGCCGCCCCGACATACTGGTCCGCCCGGCCGTATCAAAATACCGCGTGCTCGATTTCCTGAAGATCGACGCGCTGATGAGCGAGACGGCTGATATCAAGGACCAGCTGAAGCGCGAGGTGGAGCGGGTGGTGGAGGCGCGCAACGGCGCCACCATCAAGGGGAGGCGAGGGAAGAAGACCGGGTGAGCGGCGGCAGGCCGACTACGACTTCGCCGGCGCATACTCCAGCGCAACAACGCCGTTGCTGAACGGCGTGGCCGAAATCAGCTCGAGCGGCACTTGTTCGCCCGGCGCAAACAGCGGCTTGCCCTGGCCGACGGCGCCGGGATAGCAGAGCAGCCTGACGCGGTCGACCAGCCCGTGGCGAAGCAATTCCTGCGCGACGCTGAGGCTGCCATGCACATAGATATTGCCGCCGCTGCCTTGCTTCAGCGTCCTCACCGCATCCGGCAGAGAGCCTGTGAGCAATTCAGCCGGTTTCCAGTCGAGCGCCTTTAAACTCGTCGAGGCGACGTATTTCGGCAGCGCGTTGAACCGGTCGGCAAAATCTCCGGTCTCCCCAGGCCATGAGCCGGCAAAAATATCATAGGTCGTGCGTCCCAGAAGCATGGCGCCGCTATCGGCAAGTTCATCTTCCTTGAACCTGTTCATCTCGTCGTTCCAGGTCACGCCCGGCAATCTCTCGACCTCGGCAATGCCGTCGACGCTGATGAATTCGGTGACGATGAGTTTTCTCATGGCGTTCTCCTCTTCGCTCAAAGGACGAACTGGATGAGCCCTTTGCTACAGGCTCCTAAGAGTTTTGATGCTACATCTTGCCGAGGTATCCCCAAAGCTACAGGCAGATCATGGGATTCGGGGTCTTCATCCATCGCTCAGATTCGATCTACGATGACAGCCCCGCTGAGCGATATCAGTTCCCCGGCCAGTATCTGCGCCGTGTGGAGGCATGCGTTGGCGATTGGATCATCTACTACGAACCTAGCAAAGTAGACGAGACCCGTGGCTATTTCGCCCTAGCCAAAGTCCAGCAGGTTATCCCTGATCCGGTGGCGCCGGGCATGTATCTCGCGTTGATTGAGCCGGGATCATACCTCGATTTCGCCAATCCCGTTCCATTCAATGGGATGGACGGGCTTGTTGAGCGAGGGCTGCTTAACGACCAGGGACGGATTTCCGGTCGCGCTCAATCGGCCGTACGACCGATCAGCCCGAGCGACTTCAACCGCATCCTCGATCTGGGCCTTGATGCCCGCGAGCCGCTGCTGCCACGCGTCGATGAAATCGGCATTTCATCCGGCTTTCAGGATGAAGAGGCGCCATTCCAGTTCGAGCACGGCCGTGACCGCATAAGTTACATCGGATCGCGAATCGTACGGGACCGCATTTTCCGCCGTATCGTCTTGCGCGCCTATGATGAGCGCTGCGCGATCACGGGACTGAAGTTGATAAATGGCGGTGGTCGGGCAGAAGTCGCCGCGGCACATATTCGACCCGTCGAAGCGAACGGGCCCGATGTCGTCAACAATGGGCTCGCTCTATCAGGTACCGCGCATTGGATGTTCGATCGCGGACTGATCAGCCTCTCCGACGACCTGGAAATCCTGATCTCACGGCAGGTCAATGACCTGGAATGCGTGCAAGGGTTCGTAAACAAGACCCGCCACGCGCTTCCGCCTCGCCGGCAAGTCGAGCGCCCGCATCCTCATTTCTTGCAATGGCACCGCGAACACTGCTTCAAGCAATAGTGCTTCGCTGACGCTCCGGCCCTCAGTCCTTAGCCCGCTCCACATAAGACCCATCGGCCGTCATCACCACCACGCGGGTGCCGGGCGCGATGTGTGGGGGCACTGCCGTGCGCACGCCGTTCGAAAGCACGGCGGGCTTGTAGGACGACGAGGCCGTCTGGCCCTTGGTCGTCGGCTCGGTTTCGACGACTTCGAAGGTGGCGCGCTGTGGCAGGACGAGCGCGATCGCGATGCCGTTGAACTGCGAGACCTGCACCGGCATGCCTTCCTGCAGATAGGGAGCCGCGTCGCCGACCACGGCTTCGCTCACCGCCACCTGGTCGTAGGTTTCCGGGTTCATGAAGTGAAAACCTTCGCCATCGGCGTAGAGGAAGGTGTGCTCGCGCTCCTCGACATAGGCGCGCTCCACCTGCTCGGTGGTGCGGTAGCGCTCCGACACCTTCACCCCGTCGCCGATGCGGCGCATGTCGAGCTGCGTCACGGGCGTGCCCTTGCCTGGGTGGATGTTTTCGGCAAAGAGGATCACATAAAGCTTGCCGTCCTTGTCGACGACATTGCCTTTGCGGAGCGAACTGGCGATGACTTTCACCACGGTTTTAAATCCTGCGAGAGTTAGTGGGCGTTTGCCGGCTTGTGCGGCGCTGGTAGCGCATCTTGGCGCGAACCGCCAGCCCCCAAGGCGCGCCGGCACGCCTTCAAATCGCTCATGACCGCCGCTTCGCCCTGGTGGACGCCTGACGTTCACGCCGATCGCCGCCCGCGCCTGCTGCTGCGCAACGCCCTGACGGCCGCGCTGCGGGAGTGGTTCGCGGCCCACGACTTCATCGAGGTGGAGACGGCGGCCCTGCAGGTCTCGCCCGGCAATGAGGCGCATCTGGCGGCTTTCGCCACAGAAGCGGTCGGGCCGGATGGCGCGCGCGCGCCGCTTTATCTCCACACCTCGCCGGAATTCGCCTGCAAGAAGCTGCTCGCCGCCGGCGAAACCAGGATTTTCAGCCTGGGCGCCGTCTGGCGTAACCGCGAGCGCGGCCCCCTGCACCATCCCGAATTCACCATGCTCGAATGGTACCGGGTGGGCGAGACCTATGAGAGCCTGATGCGCGATTGCGCCGACCTGCTGGCCCTGGCCGCAACGAGGGCAGGGGCGACGCGCTTCTCTTTCCGGAGCCGCGACTGCGATCCGTTCGCCGCGCCGGAACGGCTGACGGTGGCGGACGCCTTCACCCGCCATGCCGGCATCGATCTCCTGGCCACGGTCGCCGCCGATGGCGGCACCGACCGGGACGCACTTTACGCTGCGCTCGTTCAAGCCGGCCTGCGCACGGCGCCCGACGACAGCTGGGCCGACCTGTTCAGCCGCGTGATGGTGGAAAAGATCGAGCCCAGTCTCGGCCTCGGCCGCGCCACCATCCTGTGCGAATATCCGGTCGCCGAGGCGGCACTCGCCCGGCCGAGCCCGCGTGATGCGCGCGTCGCCGAGCGCTTCGAGCTCTATTGCTGCGGTGTCGAACTCGCCAACGGCTTTGGCGAACTGACCGATGCCGTGGAGCAGCGCCGGCGCTTCATCCTCGAAATGGACGAGAAGGAGCGCATCTACGGCGAGCGCTACCCGCTGGACGAGGATTTTCTCGCCGCCCTTGCCATCATGCCGCAGGCCAGCGGCATCGCGCTCGGCTTCGACCGGCTTGTCATGCTGGCCACCGGCGCACAGAAAATAGAGGACGTGATCTGGACGCCGGTCGCCGGCTCTTGAGCCGGCCTCAGTGCGCGAAAACCTGCTCCAGCGAGCGGAAACCCTTGAATTCCAGGGCGTTGCCGGAGGGGTCGCGGATGAACAGCGTCGCCTGTTCGCCGGGCTCGCCCTTGAAGCGGACCATCGGCCGTTCCAGCCAGTCTATGTCGTCGCGCGCCTCCAGCCGGGTCGCCAGACGCTGCCAGTCATCCATCAAGAGCACGGCGCCGAAATGCGGGATTGGCACCAGAATGCCGTCGACCTTGCCATCGCTGGCGGCTTGCGCGGCCTGCGGCCGCAAATGCGCCGACATCTGGTGGCCGTAAAGATCGAAGTCCACCCAGGTCGCCGAGGAGCGGCCGATCGCGCAACCCAGCACCTCGCCATAGAAAGTGCGGGTTTCATCGAGATCACGGACCGGGAAGGCGAGATGGAAAGGTGTCATGAAGGATGCTCCGTGCAGGCTGCGGGCCGATTTTCCGTCACAGGGTTCGCGATGGGAACCATGTAACGATGCATTTTGATTGAAGCCTGTGCCATTGCACAAGCCGGACCGGAACAATAGATGGGTGGGCGCGGCCGCAAGCCGGCCGCGATAAGCAGGATCACAGGCATGGCCGACACATCAGACGCTAAAAAACTGACCGACCGCGTCGCAGCACTCGTCGAGGCCGCCAAGAAGGCCGGCGCCGATGCCGCCGACGCGGTTGCCGTGCGCGGCCGCTCCACCGGCGTATCGGTTAGACTCGGCAAGGTCGAGGCCACCGAATCGTCGGAGGCCGAGGACGTGTCGCTGCGCGTCTTCGTTGGGCAGAAAGTGGCGAGCGTCTCGGCCACCGCCGCGTCCGACCCGGGAATGCTCGCCGAACGCGCCGTTGCCATGGCGAAAGTCTCGCCCGAGGATCCCTATCAGGGTCTGGCCGATCCGGCGCTGCTGGCAAGGCAAATGCGCGATCTCGACCTGTTCGATGCGACGGAAGTGTCGGCCGACCAGTTGAAGGAAGCAGCCCTTGCGGCCGAAGCGGCGGCACTTGCCGTCAAGGGCGTGACCAATTCGGCCGGCAGCGGCGCCAGTGCCGGGCTGGGCGGGATAGTGCTGGCCACCTCGCACGGTTTCATCGGCCACTATGTCGGCTCGCGCTTCTCGCGGTCCGCCAGCGTCATCGCCGGCGAGGGCACCGGCATGGAGCGCGATTATGAATTCTCCTCGCGCCAGCACTTTGCCGATCTCGATGCGCCGGAGGATATCGGCCGCAAGGCCGGCGAACGCGCCGTGCGCCGCATCGGCGCGCGCAAGGCGGCGACCGGGCCGGTCGACGTGGTGTTCGATCCGCGCGTGGCGCGCGGCATCGCCGGCCATCTTGCCGGCGCCATCAACGGCGCGTCCGTCGCGCGCAAGACCTCGTTCCTGCGCGACATGATGGGCAAGCAGGTGGCCGCGTCCGCCATCACCGTCACCGACGAGCCGCTCAGGCCGCGCGGCCAGGCCTCGCGCCCGTTCGATGGTGAGGGCGTCGAGGGCGAAAAGCTTCTCATGGTCGAAAAGGGCGTGCTCAACCACTGGTTCCTGTCGACCTCGGCGGCGCGGGAACTGGGGCTGGTCACCAACGGGCGCGGCTCGCGCAGCGGCTCTTCCGTCTCGCCATCCTCCACCAATCTCGCCATCGAGCCGGGCGAACGCTCGCCGGAGGATTTGATCAAGTCGCTCAAGCGCGGCTTCTTCGTCACCGAAGTGTTCGGCCAGGGCGTCGACATGGTGACCGGCGAATACAGCCGTGGCGCCTCCGGCTTCTGGATCGAGAATGGCGAACTGGCCTATCCGGTCGCCGAAGTCACCATCGCCTCGAACCTGAAGACGATGTTCCTCAACATGGTGCCGGCCGATGACCTCGACCGCAATTTCGGCACCGCCGCGCCGACGCTCCTGATCGAAGGCATGACCCTTGCCGGAGCCTGAGCTGACCGCTGCCCCTTCCGATACCATTGGCGATCTGCCGCTGCTGCGCGATGCCGCCCGCGAGGCGGGTGTCATCGCCATGCGCTACTTCGGCAACAGCCCACAGGTCTGGATGAAGGGCGGCACCTCGCCGGTCAGCGAAGCAGACCACGCCGCCGACGCCTATCTGCGCGCTACGCTGCTGGCGGCGCGGCCGGACTATGGCTGGCTGTCGGAAGAGACGGTCGACGACCCAGTGCGGCTTTCGGCGCGCCGCACCTTCGTTGTCGATCCGATCGATGGTACGCGCGGCTTCCTCGAGGGGCAGCGCACCTGGTGCGTCAGCGTCGCCGTCGTCGAAGAAGGCCGCACGCTCGCCGGCGTGCTCGAATGCCCGGCCATGGACGAGACCTACTGGGCGCTGCCCGGCCAGGGCGCGTTCCGCAACGGCAAGCGCATTGGCGTGCGCACGCTTGGCGACAAGGCCGAGATTTCCGGGTTGAAGCAGCTGATCGACCTGCTGCCGTCCGATTGGCAGAAGCGGCTGGTACGGGCGCCCTACAGCCCCTCGCTGGCCTATCGCCTGGCGATGATCGCCAACGGCACGCTGGATGCCACTTTCGTCAAGCCGAATGCGCATGACTGGGACATCGCCGCCGCCGATCTTATCCTGCGCGAGGCCGGCGGCCAGTTGCTCGACCCGCATGGCCGCGCGCCGCTCTATGCCGGCGAGGTGATCCGCCACGGCGCGCTCGCCGCCGGCAGCGGTGAATTGCTGGCGGTGCTCGTCGACGTCATTGCCGGGCTGGACGCGTGAAAGCACATTCGCAGGTTCCAAAGTCGGCGGCTTTGGTCTAGACCTGTCACAAACTCACAATATGTGAAGGACCGACATGACCGCGGAAGACGGGAAGAAACAGCTTTTGCATCTGGTGTTCGGCGGCGAACTGAAGAAGCTTGGGGGCACAGAGTTCCGCGATCTCGACGGGCTCGACATTGTCGGCATCTACCCGGATTATCAATCCGCGCACACGGCGTGGAAGGCCAAGGCGCAAGCCAGCGTGGACAATGCCCATATGCGTTATTTCGTCGTTCATCTGCACCGTCTGCTGGATCCCGACAACAAGGCCGCCGGTTGACTTCGATGGAGCATGACCTGGCGAAAGGGCCAGCCAGCGATGCCGCGCCTTCTGGCAGGGGCGGCAGCCGCGCGACCAAGGCGTTCTGGCGCAAGGTGCGCGAGCCGCTCGCGCAATCGCGATTCGTCAAGAACGCCATTGCCAGCCTGCTTGCGCAGTTCGTGCGCCTGGTTCGCCTGACCAGCCCCCTGGTTGCCGGCTCGGCGCGCTTTTCGGGCGGCGCCTATTCCGAATTCGAGCCCGGCATCATCGCTTTGTGGCACGGCCAGCATCTTTTGACGCCGGCCTACTACCCCAAGCGCAAGCCGCTGGTCGCCATGGTGTCACGCAGCGCCGATGCCGAGCTCAATGCGCTGATGCTGGAGAAATTCGGCATCGAGGCGGTGCGCGGTTCGGGCGGGCGCGACAATGCCCGGCATCTCGACAAGGGTGGGGCCAAGGCCTTGATCGCCCTCAAAAAGTCGCTCACGTCAGGCAAGAACGTCGCCATGATCGCAGACATTCCGCATGGCACCCCGCGCGACGCAGGGCTCGGTATCGTTCTCCTGGCGCGGCTCTCTGGGCGGCCGCTACTGCCTGTCGCCATCGCCACCAGCCGCCGCAAGGTGCTGGAAAAGAGCTGGGACAAGACCACTATCAACCTGCCTTTCGGCCGTTCCGCGGTGACCATCGGCGAGCCGATCTTTGTCGCGGCCGACGCCGATGACGCCGAAATGGAGCGAAAGCGCCAGGAAATCACCACCGCCCTCAATGCCGCGACGGCCGAGGCCTACCGTCTCGTGGATCGCCGGCGATGAGCGGCCGCTGGGCGCGCGCCATGCTGACGGCATACCGCTTCGCCGGTGCCGCGGCCTATCCGCTGGTCGGGCCCTACGTCGCCTGGCGCACCTCGCGCGGCAAGGAAGACCGTCACCGCCGCCGCGAACGCTACGGCGTCGCCGGCCGCCCACGCCCCGAAGGGCCGGTGATCTGGATCCACGCCGCGAGCGTCGGCGAGACCATAGCCGTGGTGCCGCTGGTCGAGAGCATTCTCGACTATGGCGTCAACATCGTGCTGACGACAGGGACGGTGACATCGGCGCAGGTCGCCGACGAGCGGCTCGGCGACCGCATCATCCACCAATACGTACCGCTCGACCTGAAACCGGCGGTCAGCCGGTTCCTCGATCACTGGCGGCCGGACCTGGCGATCATCGCCGAATCCGAGATCTGGCCGATGACCATCCTCGAGCTTGGCGCGCGCCATGTGCCGCAGGTGCTGGTCAATGGCAGGTTGTCCGACCGCTCGTTCACTTCATGGAAGAAGCGGGCCAATATCGCCGAGGCATTGTTCGAGAACCTTGCCCATGTCGTTGCCCAATCCGATGTCGACGGCGAGCGGTTTCGCGCGCTGGGCGCCCGGCCGGTCACGGTGTCGGGCAACCTCAAGGTCGACACCAACCCGCCGCCGGTCGACGAACGGGTACTAGCCTCCTTGCAGCGGCAGATCGGCGGCCGCCCGACCTGGGCGGCGATCTCGACCCATGACGGCGAGGAAGTGGTCGCTGCGGAAGTCCATGCGACGCTGCACAAGCGTCACCATGGGCTCCTGACCATCGTCGTCCCGCGCCATCCCGATCGTGCCGAGGCGCTTGCCGCGCAGATTTCCGGCATGGGGCTGAAGGTCGCGCGCCGCAGCAAGGGCGACCGTATCGGGCCCGACACCGATATCCTGCTCGGCGACACGATCGGCGAGATGGGCCTCTATCTCCGGCTGACCGAAATCGCCTTTGTCGGCCGTTCGCTGACGTCAGAGGGCGGGCAGAATCCGCTCGAGCCGGCCATGCTCGACACAGCGGTTCTGGCCGGCCGCAATGTCCAGAATTTCCGCGAGGCCTATCAGCGCCTGATCGACAGCGGCGGCGCCAAGCTGGTGCGCGATCGCGACATGCTGGCCGGAGCGGTCAATTTCCTTTTGACCAACGAAGTGGCGCGCCACGAGATGATGGCGGCGGGGGTGGCGACCGTCGACGAGATGCGCGGCGCGCTGGCGCGCACGCTGAAATCGCTCGAACCCTATATCCAGCCGCTGGTCGTCAAGTCGCGCCTGAAGGGCGCCAACGGGCGCTAGCGTGGCCTCCGAAGCACCACCATTCTGGTGGGAAGAGCCGGACTGGAAGGTCCTGGCACTGTCGCCGCTGTCGGCCATCTATGCGATGGTTGCCGGGCGCGGCATGCGGCGGGCGAGGCGCGAGAAGATCGAGGCGCCGGTCCTGTGCGTCGGCAATTTTACCGTCGGCGGCACGGGCAAGACGCCGGTCGCCATCGCGCTCGCCGAGCAGGCCAAGCGCATGCGGCTGAAGCCCGGTTTCCTGTCGCGCGGGCATGGCGGCTCCTTCGCCGAGCCGCATGTCGTCGATCCTCATCACGATGCCGCCAAACATGTCGGCGACGAGCCGCTGCTTCTGGCCGAACATGCCCCGGTCGCGGTGACGCCGAACCGCGCCGCCGGCGCCCGGCTGCTCATGGCAAAGCATGGCTGCGATTTCCTGATCATGGATGACGGCTTTCAGAGCGCGCGCATCCATATCGACTACGCGCTGGTCGTCGTCGATGCCCGCTACGGCATCGGCAATGGCCGCGTCATTCCGGGCGGCCCGCTCAGGGCCAGGATCGTCGACCAGCTGGTCTTCACCAGCGGGCTGTTGAAGATGGGCGAGGGCACCGCAGCCGACGCCGTGGTGCGCCAGGCGGCGCGCGCCGGCCGGCCGATCTTCGAGGCGCATACGGAGCCAAGCAGCAAGGCGGGGCTTGCCGGCAAGCGGTTCCTCGCCTTCGCCGGCATCGGCCATCCCGACAAATTCTTCGACACGGTGCGCGAGGCCGGCGGCGAGGTGGTTCTCTCAAAGCCCTTTCCGGACCATCATTTCTATGCCGAGGACGAACTCGCCGAACTGGCGGCGACGGCGCGCGCCGAAGGCCTCGGCCTCATCACCACGGCCAAGGACGCCGCCCGGTTGCGCCACGGCGCCTCGCAGGACTTTCTCGACAAGCTCAAGGTGCTGGAAATCGATACGGTTTTCGAACTCGACAATGTGCCGGAACGCATCATCCACGAGACGTTGGATGCCTGGCGTCAGCGCAAGCTCAAGAGCTAGCTCCGCTTGCGCAGCTCCGGATGCATCTCGATCTCGCGTCGCAGTGAAGCGGTGGCGTTCACGTAAGGCTCCTGCCTGGCGACGCTCCAGTATTTCAGCTCGTCCAGCGGGATGTTTTCACCGGTCACCGCGCAGCGCACGAACGAGCCGGGGCTGGTGACCTGGAAATCGCCATCGAGATAGCGGATACGGGCTTCCTTGCCGCCCGGGCCTTCGAAACGGTTCATCATGCGGTGGTGCCGAGGTTCATACGGATTTCATCGCCACAAATCGCCCGCCAGGTCAAGCTTGCGACAAGCCTCGGACAATGCTGAGGCGCTAGGACACACTGAAAAGCGCTTTTATCGGGGGCACGATGGATATTTCTTCCGCCCGCCTGGCTTCACTACTCAAGGAGGCGATGACACCGCAAGCCGTGCCGGTGGCTAAAGCCGATCCGGTCAGGACGGCGCTGGTCAGGGAACTGGTCCAGCCCGCCGCCCCCTCCCTGTTCGCCCAACGCACGGCGCCCGCTTTGCTGGCGATGCCCGCGGCGCCGATGGCCGTCAAATCGCAGCAGATTGCTTCTTCCGGCATCGTCGAGGCCTATCAGGCGCAGCTCGACACGCGCGACGAGGCGGTGTTGGCAACGATCGCGGCAAGGAGAACAGCGCCCGAAGCCGAAACGCAGCGGGGTGCCGTACCGCCTTCGGCAACGGCTAACGACAACGCACCCGCCAGGGCTGTCGGGGTGTCCTTGCTGTCGTTTATCCCGCCGCAGGTTCCGGTGGCGCAGAACGCCGCCGCCCTTGGGATGCAGTCGGGGCGGCGAAGGCCGGCCAATCAATCCGGCGCCGCCGCGGCACCCAACCCCGAGGGCCTGCTGGTGAGAATCGGCTTTGTTTCGATCATGACCGGTTTGCTGGCAACCGTGCTCTTCGGCTTCGTTCTGCTGCTGCTCCGCTGAACGACGAATCGGGTCAGTAGACCTACCGCTCGGCTTCGATGAACGCCTCGATCTTGTCCGGCGCCAATCCGGCTTGCTGCGCGATACGGCGGGCAAGGTCCGACGCTGCGGTGCGTGGCCGCCCCAGCGGCCGGTCGAGCCAATAGGACACCGGACTGAGCGCGGTGCGCTCGTCGACCGCCGTGATTCGGCCCGCCTGCAGCTGATGCCCGGTCAACGGCGGACGCGCCAGCGCGATGCCGAGCCCATAGGCCGCGGCATCCAGCACCAGATTGTAATCCTCGAAGCGCCGGTCCTGCGGGCGCGGGCGATAATCCATGCCTTGCGCGGCGAACCAGGCACGCCAGGCGGAGGCGTCGGAATCGTTGATCAGCGGAAACTTGAGCAGCCGGGCCGGGTCGCCGCGCCCGATCTCGCGCGCCAGTTCCGGCGAGGCGACCGGGAAGACGTGCTCCTCGAACAACTGCACTGAAATGCGGCCCGGAATGCCGCCCCGGCCGCAGCGGATCGACAAATCGATGCCTTCATCGGCAAGGTCGGCCTGGCGGATATCGACATCGAGCACGATGCGCAGCTTGGTCGGATTGCTCTCCAGCGCCGCCATGCGCGGCATCAGCCACAGCCCGCTCACCGAGGGGATCGAGGTCAGCCGCACCACCGCCGTGCCGCGCGGCTCGACCCAGCGGTCGGAATGGCTCGAAATCAGTGCGAAAGCCTCCGACGTGCGCAGATGCAGCCGGTTGCCTTCGATCGTCAGCGTCACGCCGCGCGCGCCGCGATCGAACACTTTCAACCCCAGCCAGTCCTCGAGCTTGGCGATCTGCCGGCTGACGGCGCCATGGGTGAGGTTGAGCTTCTCGGCGGCCGCCGAAAAACTGCCGGTGCGCGCCGCCGCATCGAAGGCTCGCAGGGTTTCGAGCGGCACCATTGTGTCTGAGCTGTGATCCATAGTCACAGCTGATCCTCGATTTGGTCGTTTGTCAACAAGCGGGAAAAGGCGTTTTGTGGCTTCCAGGACGGGAACAGCATGAGGACAGTGAGATGAGCGCGATGACGGGCACGTTGAATCAGACACAGCGGATGGATACCACCGCCGCCATCGCCGTGGCGCTGACGGTGGTCGGCTGGGCCTCGGCCTTTCCGGCCATCCGCGCCGGCCTTGGCGCCTTCGGGCCGCTGGAACTCGGCGCCCTGCGCTTTGCCATCGCCGCTGTGCCGGCAGCGATCTTCCTTGCTGTCAAGCGTCCGGCGCTGCCCAGGCTCGACGAGGTGTGGCGCCTCGTCTTTGGCGGGGCGATTTTTGTCGCGCTCTACACCGTCATGCTCAACTTCGGCGAATTGACTGTCTCGGCTGGTGCTGCCGGCTTCATCATCAATGTCAGCCCGATCTTCACCGCCATTATGGCGATGGCATTGCTTGGCGAGCGTTTTTCGGGGTGGGCCTGGCTTGGCACAGCCATTTCCTTTGGTGGCATCGGCATCATCGCCGTGGCCGACGGGAATGGCCTGCACTTCAATGCCGGTGCGCTGTTGGTTCTTGGCTCGGCGCTGTGCTCGGCCGTCAACACGATCGTCCAAAAGCCGCTGTTTGCCCGCCATCACCCGCTGACCATCTCGGCCTCGAATATGATCCTTGGCGCACTTTGCCTGTCACCGTTTCTGCCGAGCGGCTTTGCACAGGCTGCAGTCGCCAACACAGCCGGCCTCGGCGCCGTGATCTTTCTCGGCATCGTGCCCAGCCTGATCGCCTATGCCGCCTGGGCAACCGCGCTGTCGCGTCTCCCGGCCGCCCGTGCCTCGAACTTCCTCTATCTGGTCTCGCCGATGTCCGCCTTGATCGGCTTCTTCTGGCTGGGTGAAGTGCCGACCCTGCTCGGCATCCTCGGCGGCGCGCTGGCGCTCGGCGGTGTCATCGTGGTCAATTTGAAGCGTTAGATCAAAGGGTTGTCTGCCTTTCCCGAATCAAGACGAGAGCCGCTCCGGAATTGTTTGACCCCACAAGATAGGCGAACGGCGCTGCGATGCAGACAGGACCCCACCGGCTGGCTATGGTGAGTTGAATTCACCGGGGGGGCGGGATGGTCAGGCAGTTCGTATCAGCCTTTTTCTGCTTGTTGCTGCTCAGCGGCAAGGCCACGGCGGGTTGGTATCACGTGGAGAACTACGAAGGCTCCATTGGGCCCAACCCCGTCCATTTATCCCTGCAGACCTATGCGTTCGGCAGCGGCCTTACAGTCCAGGGCAGCCTCGTCTACGACGGGAAGCAAAGCCCGATCACGCTCTACGGCAAAGCCAATGGCGCCAGCATCGTGCTTTGCGAGATTGCCGATGACAAGGAGTTTCAGCGCGTCATCGTCATCGGCTCCAAAACGCCCTTCGACGTTACCGGATGCCCGTTTTCTCTGGAACTCGGCGACGGTGTCCTGACGGGCAACTGGAGCAAGGGCGCGGACAAATTTCCGGTCAATCTCAAGAGGGTCGCTGGCTTCGACGATACGCACGAGGGCAAGATCGACGGCAACGTCGAAATTCCGTTCTGGGCGCAAACTGCAACGGATAGGTTCGCTGGAATCTACACGAAGACAGACGACTATATCTGCATGGAGAAGATGCTGGTCATCAACAAGAAGCGGAAGAAGGTCGTGCAGACCATCGATTTCGACGACGAAGACTGCAATGCAGGCATGCTGATGACGCCGATCTACTGGAATGTGCAGAAGCAGACCGAGCGAGGCAAGGACATCATCTCAGTGAATTTCCGAGACGGCCGTGCGGGCTATGAGGAGGTCTATGTCTTTGACCGCAAGACCAGGAAGTACCGCCTGAGGAAATGAGACGGCTCCCATCGACAGGATCGTCCATGGGCCGCGTTATCGTCCGCGAAGGTGTATCGCGATGGAAGCAGAAATCGAATCGCCTGCCGTCAGATTGCACTTGCGCCTGACATCGTCCTTCAGGGGCAAAAGATAGCTTCCGTCCTTGGGGAACAGGGATGTGCCGAACATGAAGCCGTCAATGGTCGCTTCGACAGGTATCACTCCCCAGCCATAGGTCGCGAACTTCGCGACTTTCTTGATCTCTTCGCTATGCTGCTGGGGGATTGGCACGAAGAAGTACGGCGAAGGACCCCTCCAGTGGATCACCTCGGCTTCGAACTGGAACCGGACCGTCGACCCGCCGCTCACATGCTTACCGTCGCCCGAACAGCCGCTCGATATCGGCGAGCTTGAGCTCGATATAGGTCGGGCGGCCATGGTTGCAGGTGCCGGAACCGGGCGTCGCCTCCATCTGGCGCAGCAGCGCGTTCATCTCCTCGGCCTTGAGCAGCCGGCCGGAACGCACCGAGCCGTGGCAGGCCATGGTCGCGGCGATCTTGTCCAGCCTTTCCTTGAGCGTCTCGACCGTGTCGTTGTCGGCGATCTCGTCGGCGAGGTCGAGCACCAATTGCTGGACATTGGTCTCGCCAAGCATTGACGGCGTCTCGCGCACCGCGACGGCGCCCGGGCCGAAACGTTCGATGCCGAGGCCGAACCGGGCGAGCGTTTCGGAATGCATGGCGAGCCGCTCGGCGTCCTCTTCCGGCAGATCGATAATCTCAGGCAGAAGCAGCATCTGCGACGGCACCGGCCGTGAGTGCAGGGCGTTCTTCAGCGCTTCGTAAACCAGCCGCTCATGCGCCGCGTGCTGATCGACGATGACGAGTGAATCCCTGGTCTGGGCAACGATATAGTTCTCATGCACCTGGGCGCGAGCCGCACCGAGCACCGTGCCAAGCAGCGTCTCGGCCGCTTCGCTCTGTCCGGCGCGCGCATCGGCGCTGGCAAGCGGGCCGGTATCGAACGCCGCCTGGCCGGGCTCGCCAAACCCGCCATGCCTTGCGCCGGCGCGCTCGAAGGCTCCGAATTGCATGTCGAGCGGACGCTGCGGCGAGCGCACGGGGTCGAAACCGGCGGAGCCGGACGCGCGGTAGGCTGCGTCGTAGCTACGATGGCCGTTGGCCGGGCCGCCATGATCATAGGAGGCCGCGCCCGGCCGGAACGCCGCCATCATGCCGGCGGCTCCGGTCGTGGCCGAGCGGATGCCGGCGTCGGCCAGTGCCTGGCGGATGGCTCCGACGATCAGGCCGCGCACCAGGCCGGGATCGCGGAACCGCACATCGGCCTTGGCCGGGTGGACGTTGACGTCGACGATCGCCGGATCGAGCGAAAGAAACAGCACCGTCACCGCGTGGCGGTCGCGCGGCAGGACATCGGCGAACGCGCCGCGAATGGCGCCGGCGATCAGCTTGTCGCGTACAGGCCGGCCATTGACATAGGCATATTGCTGCAGCGCATTGGCGCGGGTGAACGACGGGATCGACACATGGCCGGTCAAATGTACGCCTTCGCGCATCGCGTCGATGGCAATGGAATTGTCGGGAAACTCGGCCCCCATCACCTGGGCGACTCGGCGCAGGCTGCCTTCCGCAGTGTCGTCTGTCGCCGGCAATTCCAGCGTCGAGCGGTCGGAACCGGCCAGCGTGAACCGCACGGCCGGAAAGGCGATGGCGATGCGCTTGACCACATCGCTGGTGGCCGAGCTCTCGGCACGCTCGCCTTTCATGAATTTGAGCCGCGCCGGCGTGGCAAAGAACAGGTCGCGCACCTCGACCGTGGTGCCGCGGTTGGCTGCGGCCGGTCTGACGGGGAGCACGCGGCCGCCCTCGATGCCGATCTCGGCGGCGCTGTCGCCCGAAGCCGTGCGCGACCGGATCGACAGCCGCGACACCGAGCCGATCGACGGCAGCGCCTCGCCGCGAAAGCCTAGCGAGCGGATGTCGTTGATATCCTCGACGAGCTTGGAGGTGCAGTGGCGCGCGATCGCCAGCGAAAGCTCCGGTTCGGGGATGCCGGAACCGTCATCGGTGACGCGGATCAGGTTCAGCCCGCCGCCAGCGGTGACGATTTCGACGCGTGATGCGCCGGCATCCAGCGCATTCTCGACCAGTTCCTTCACCACGCTCGCCGGACGCTCGATGACTTCGCCGGCGGCGATCTGGTTGATCATCGTTTCGGAAAGCTGGCGAATGGGCATGACGGCAGTATAGGCGGATTCGTGTCGTGCGGGCGAGGGCGAACTGCCGCCGAACGGCTTTATGCCTGCGCCGCCAGCCAATCCCTTACCTTGCGTGCATTCTCGCTCAGCTCCCGGTTCTTCGGCCAGACGATATAGAAGGCCTTGCCGGTCTTGAGCACATGATCCGTCACCTGCACCAGCAGTCCGGTCGCCAGCAGCCGCTCGGCGAGGTGGCGCCAGCCGAGCGCGATGCCTTGCCCCTCCATCACGCCCTGGATCACCAGGCCATAGTCGTTGATGCGCAGGCCGCGCGCGGTGTCGCCGAGGTTGCCGCCGGCCGACTGGAACCATTCGTCCCAACTGGCCGCCTCGCGATATGGCTCTTCGAGATGGATGAGACGGTGCGCGGCCAGATCCCCAACAGTCTTCGGCATGCCGAATTTCGCCAGGTAACTGGTGCCTGCGACGGGGAAGATCTCCTCGTCGGCAAGCGGCAGCGAATGATAATCCGGCCAGTCCCGGGGCTCGCCGCCGCGCACGGCCAGCGGAATACCTTCGGCGATGATGTCGAGGTCGCGGTCGGCGGTCTGGATACGCAGATCGATGCCCGGCAATTCGTCACGGAACTGCTGCAGGCGCGGCATCATCCAGAACGAGCCGAAGGCAGTCGATGCGGCAAGCGTCACATGGCCGCCGGTCGCTTGCAGGCGCAGATCCTCGGCCGACTTGCGGATATGCGACAGCCCCAGCGAGACATCGGCGTGGAAGCGTTCGCCGGCTTCGGTCAGGCTGACCTGCCGGTGGCGGCGCTGGAACAGCTTGGCTCCGAGCTGTTCCTCCAGCCCGCGCACCGCGTAGGAGACAGCGGCCTGCGTCATGCCGAGCTCGCGCCCGGCGGCGGTGAAGCTCGACAGCCGGCCGGCCGCCTCGAAGACGATCAGGCTGCCGGCGGAGGGCAGGAGGTGGCGCAGGCTTCGCATAAGGTGAGCTTATACAGAAGATCAGGATTTTCCAGCGTCACAGTCATATTTCGGGTCGCTAACGTGAGTGGCGGGAAGAAGGAGGCTCCATGAACGCACCGGCCGTTGAATTGACCGAACAAACCCACCGCCGCGGCGGTGGCCGTCTTGGCCGCAAGGCGCTTAGAAGCGCGCCGATCGCTTCCTTTCCGACCTTGGTGCGAAAGATCCCCGTCTATGAGATCGTCCCTGACGAGGCGGTGGAACTGATCCACGAGGAATCGCTCAAGATCCTCGAGGAGGTGGGCTGCGAATTCCGCGACGACGGCGCGATCGAGCTCTGGAAGGCGGCCGGCGCCGATGTCAGGGAGACGCGTGTCCGCATCGATCGCGCGCTGCTGATGGAGCTCGTCTCGAAGGTGCCGTCCGAGTTCACGCTCCATGCGCGCAACCCCGAGCGCACGGTGCGCGTCGGCGGCAACAACACGATCTTCGTGCCGATGTATGGCGCGCCCTACGTCCGCGACCTCGACAACAACAGGCGCTACGGCACGCTCGCCGATCTCAACAATTTCCACAAAATGGCCTACATGGCGCCCGCGCTGCATTCCTCGAGCTCGGTCATCTGCGAGCCCATGGAAATCGCCGTGCCGAAGCGGCATCTGCACATCATCCACTCGGCGCTGAAACATTCCGACAAGCCATTCATGGGCATAGTGACGTCGAAGGAGCGCGCCGAGGATACGATGGCGATGGCTGGCATCGTCTTCGGCGAAGAGTTCGTCCGCGACAACCCGGTGCTGGTGGCGATCACCAACTGCAATTCGCCGCTGGTATGGGACGCCACCATGATCGACGCCATGCGGGTCTATGCGAGCCACAATCAGCCGCTGATCCTGGCGCCTTTCGCGCTGTGCGGCGCTTCGACGTCGGCTTCCGCCGTCGGCGCTGTGGCGCAGGTCAACGCCGAGGCGCTTGCCGGCGTGGCGCTGACCCAGCTTATCCGCCCAGGTTCGCCGCAGGTCTACGGCCAGTTCATGGTCACCGTCGACATGAAGACCGGCGCGCCAATGGGCGGCACGCCGGAGGCCGCCCAGATGATGTATCTGATGGGCGCACTGGCGCGGAAATACCGGCTGCCGTGGCGCACCTCGGGCTTCCATGTCGGCTCCAAGCTGAACGATGCCCAGGCGGGCTACGAGGCGAACATGCTCATGCATGCCGCCATCCTGTCCGGCGCCAATTACATCTGGCATTCCGCCGGCTGGCTGGAGGCCGGCCTGACCTGCGGCTATTCGAAATTCGCGACAGACTGCGAGCAGCTTGTCGGCTGGTACAAATATGCCGGCGGGCTGTCCTTCGATGATTTCAAGGAAGCCATGGCGGCGATCCGCGAGGTCGGACCGCAGGGTCATTTCCTCGGCACGCAGCACACGCTGGAACATTTCGAGTCCGCCTTCTTCATGCCCTCGATCATGGACTTCAATTCCTACGAACAGTGGAATGCCGAAGGGGCGAAGGACCACGACACGCGCGGCCGCGAGAAGGCCCGCAACATGCTTGCCGATTACGAGGAGCCGAAGCTTGATGAGGGTATTGCCGAGGGTCTCAGGGATCTGATCGCGCGGCGCGAGGAGAAGCTGCCCGACACAGTGAGTTGACGAAAAGGGCGAAGACCCGACGGGAACCATAAGGGAGGAAGAAAATGACACTTTTCAGAAGCAACGGCGATCGCGTCCCGAGCGCTATCGAGGCCATGGCGCAAGAGGCGCGAGCCGGCCGCATGGACCGGCGCGAGTTCCTGGCGCTGGCCAGCGCCTTCGGCGCATCGACGGCTTTGGCCTACGGCATGATCGGTCTTGCCGCGCCGCGACAAGCCTTGGCCGAGGAGCCGAAGAAGGGCGGCACGCTGCGCGTCTCGATGTCGGTCAAGGCGCAGAAGGACCCGCGCACCTATGACTGGGTGGAACTGGCCAACATTTCGCGCAGCTGGCTGGAACCGCTGGTGCGCTACACCAGGCAATTCACCTTTGAGCCGGTGCTGCTGGAAAGCTGGGATATCAACGACGACGCCACCGAATATGTCCTGCATGTGCGCAAGGGCATCACCTGGAACAATGGCGATGCCTTCAATGCCGATGATGTCGCCTACAATGTGGCGCGCTGGTGCGAGAAAGGTGTCGCCGGCAATTCGATGGCCGCGCGCGTCGGCGCGCTGATCGACGCAAAAACCGGCAAGGCGAGGGACGGCGCGATCACCAAGGTCGACGATCACACGGTCAAGCTGAAGCTCAGCGAGCCCGACATCTCGCTGATCCCGAACTTCACCGACTATCCCGCGCTCCTCGTGCACCGCAATTTCGATGCCGACGGCGCCGATCCGGTCAAGAAGCCGATCGGCACGGGACCGTTCGAACTGGTCTCTTACGATGTCGGCCAGAAGGCGGTGGTGAAGCGCCGAGAGAACGGCAAATGGTGGGGCGGCGAGGCGCCGCTCGATGGCGTCGAATTCGTCGACTACGGCACCGACTTCAACGCCACGGTGAACGCCTTCGATTCCGGCGAGATCGACCTCAATTTCGAGTCGCCCGCCGACTTCATCGACATCCTCGACAAGATGGGCCTCGAAAAAACCGAGGTCGCGACGGCAACGACGCTCGTTGCCCGCACCAACATCACGCACAAGCCCTATGACGACAAGCGGGTGCGCAACGCGTTGCAGATGGCCGTCGACAACAATGCCGTCTTGCAGCTCGGCTATGCCGGGCGCGGCACGCCTGGTGAGAACCACCATGTCAGCCCGATCCATCCGGAATATTATCCCTTGCCGAAGAAGGAGCGGGACGCCGCCGGCGCCAAGAAACTGATGGCGGAGGCCGGGCAGGCCGACTTCGAGCACGAGCTGATCACCATCGAGGACGATTGGCAGAAGAACACCGGCGACGCGATCGCCGGCCAGCTGCGCGATGCCGGCATCAAGGTGAAGCGGACCGTGCTGCCCGGCTCGACCTTCTGGAACGACTGGACGAAATATCCCTATTCGATGACCATCTGGTACATGCGCCCGCTTGGCGTCCAGGTGCTGGCGCTGGGCTATCGCACCGGCGAGGCCTGGAACGAATCGGCCTACTCCAATCCCGATTTCGACGCCAAGCTCAAACAGGCGCTCTCGCTGATCGATGTCGCCAAGCGCAAGGAGGTGATGAAGGACGTCGAGCAGATCTTGCAGGATTCCGGCGTCATCATCCAGCCGTTCTGGCAGAAGCTCTACAGCCACACCAACAAGAAGGTGAAGAACTACGGCGTCCACCAGACCTTCGAGATGGATCTCCAGAACGTCTGGCTCGACGGCTGAAAGGAGACCGGGCAGGGCTTCATGAGCCGCAAAAAAGCCGGTATGCAGGATCCGTGGTGTTGATTGATTCAAGCCACCAAACGCCGGAGATTCTGCATGCGACGGTCAGTGCTCCTTGCCGCCCTATCGACAGCCTTGCCCGCAGTCGCCTTCGCCGGCCCGGCATCAGACGCCGTGAAGTTCTTCTATGTTCCGGCGGTCAAATTCGAGGCTGACGCACAATACCGGGATCGCTTCACCGTGCCGGTGACGAAACTGTTCGATCTCAACGACCAGGCGACCAAGAAGAATCCCGATCAGGTCGCCTGTATCGACTTCGATCCTGGTCTCGATGCGCAGGATTTCGACCAGAAGACTGTCTCCAATACACTGAAACTGTCCGAGACGGTGGACGGCGACACGGCGCAGGTGGTGGCGAGCTTCAAGCTGTTTGCGGACGGCGACGATTCGCAACGCGAAATGCACTGGTCGCTGAAGCAGGACGATGGCAAGTGGAAGGTATCGGACATTGCTTCGAAGACCAGCGACTGGACGCTGAGTCAGCTCGAATGCATGGCTGGCCAGGATCCGGAATGATGCCACGGCCTTGGCCGGCCCGGCCGCGGGCGTCGATCCGGCGGATTCAGGTCGCCGCTCGCCATTCCCGAGGCACGCTTTCCAAATTTCGTGGAACGTCAAGCACTTCGAATGTAGTGTGAAGGCAATGTAACAAAGGCGCGGCAGCGGCTGCGTAGCTTGGCGGATCGCCGGGCGCGCGAGAAATTCAAACCAGCGATCTGGTTTTGCCATCACGTTGCTTTTGACAAGGCAAAACGCTAAACTTCTCCCGCTTGGTTGTGAACAAATATCTTGTTCCATTTAGGGGGAATGATCATGAAAGTTCTAGGCTACCTATTATCTTCGCTGTTTCTCGCCTTGGCGATGGCGGTGATCGCCACGCCGGCTTCCGCGCAGGCAACCCGAACATGGGTTTCCGGCGTTGGTGACGATGCCAATCCCTGCAGCCGCACAGCGCCTTGCAAGACTTTTGCCGGCGCAATCTCGAAGACCGCGGCCGGCGGCGAAATCAACTGCATCGATCCAGGTGGCTTCGGTGCGGTGACAATCACCAAATCGATCACCATCGCTTGCGAGGATGTCGAGGCAGGTGTGTTGAACGCAGGGACGAATGGCATCATCGTCAATGCGTTGGCCACTGACGTTGTCGTTCTTCGTGGTCTCGACATCGACAGCACGCCGGCTACGCCCGGTCTCAACGGGGTTCGGTTCCTTGTCGGGGCCGCATTGCTTATCGAGGACTGCGTCATTCGCGATAATACGGGCGCCGCGCCAAATGGCATGGGTATCAACTTCGCGCCGTCCGTGGCAGCTGAACTCTATGTCAGCAACTCCCAGATCACCGGCAACAATGACGGCATCCATGTCCAGCCGACCGGCACCGGATCGGCGAAGGTCGTTATCGAAAACTCTTCGGTCGAGAACAACAATCTTGCTGGGGTGAAGGCCGACGGCACCGGCAGCAGCGGCGGGATCAACATAACCGTCTCGAACAGCAATGTGTCCGGCAACACCAACTCTGGCGTCAGCTTGTTCAATACGGCCGGGGGTGCAGCCATCAACATCATGGTTGATCGTGTCGTCGCGGCCAACAACGGGGCGAATGGGGGCCTTCGGGCCGATGGACCGGGCACCCTGATACGGGTTGGCAACTCTACGGTCAGCGGCAATACCACTGGCACGGCGATCAACAATGGTGGCCTGATCCAGTCTTACGGCAACAACGAGATCAACGGCAACGCCAGTGATGGGCCAAATCCGCCTGTCATTGCACTGAAATAACCTGACGTGGCTTGCCTGGCGCGATATCGATCGCGCCAGGCAAGCAATTTGAATGGCGTGGCCTTGTCTACGCCAACAAACTCTGCATGGTTCTGGACCAGGCCCGAAGGTTGCGTGGCTGGATGTCCGGCCAATCGAATGCATGCCAATCGAAAGCATGACTGGCCAAAGCCTTGGTGACGTTATGGCCCGTTCCTGTGTTCTGGCATTGTCGGTTTCTTTCATACTGGCGTGGGGTATGAGCGGCGCGGCGGCGCAGGGGTTGTTTGGCGCCCCGCCGGCGAACGCTCCGGCCGAAGGCGCGCCCTCGGCCAGCGCTCCTGCAGACAGCGGGGCGCCGCCCGCCAATACGCCGGGCGGTGCGGGGGAGCCGGCAACGCCGCCGGTTGCATGGCCGCCCAGCGAACCTGCCGCACCCATCCAGCCAGGATCACCAACGGCGGTGGTGCGGCCGTTCTACGATCAGCTTGGCCTGGAGATCGATCCAGCGCAGCGGAGCCATTTTATCGATCCGGCGAAAACCGTGCTCGACAAGAGCGACGCCTTGCGCAAATCCGGACAGGGCGAGTGCCTCGACCCCAACATGGCGCTGGACAATGCCGACTATGACAAGGACGAGATCGGCAAGAGCCTGAAAACGCTCGAAGCGATCAATGGCGACCAGGCCAAGGTCATCGTCGCCTTCGTCGTCGCCGGGAACCCGCACCGTCTTGAATGGAAGCTCAAGAAGGTCGACGGCGACTGGAAGATATCCGACCTGCTGTCGGTGACCGGCGAGTGGGCGCTCAGCCAATATCAGTGCGAATGAGGGGCGGCTCAGCCGCGCCCGCGATAGGGCGCGACACCGGTGTCGGGCAACCAGGCGCCTTCAGGTGGTGCGCCGGTCTGCCAGAACACGTCGATCGGAATGCCGCCGCGCGGATACCAATAGCCGCCTATGCGCAACCACAGCGGCTTGGTTGCTGCCACGATGCGGCGGCCGATCATGACGGTACAATCCTCATGGAAGGCGCCGTGGTTGCGAAACGAGGTCATGAACAGCTTCAGCGACTTTGATTCCACCAAAGCCGCATCGGGTGCGTAGTCGATGACGATATGGGCGAAATCCGGCTGGCCGGTCACTGGGCACAGCGAGGTGAATTCCGGGCAGGTGAAGCGAACGATCGCCGGCGGGCCGTCGCCGCGCGCAAAAGGCACGGTTTCCAGGACCGCTGCTTCGGGGCTCTGTGGCGTCTCGACGTGCGCGCCGAGCTGGGTAAGGGTTTTGGTGTCGATCATGGGCGGGGTTCCTTCGAATTTGCCGCTCATTAGCATCGGATCGACAAGTGTGCAGCGGTTTTCGGCCGAATCCGATGCCTGAATAAGAACTGGGGCAGCACCTGCTGCTCAGCGCAATTTGAAACCGCAGGAAGACGATGACCAGCAACGACCCGCTTCTCCAGCCCTACCAGCTCAAACATCTGACGCTGAAGAACCGGGTGATGTCGACCAGCCACGAGCCGGCCTACTCGGAGGACGGCATGCCGAAGCAGCGCTACCGGCTCTACCATGCCGAGAAGGCCAGGGGTGGCATGGCGCTGACCATGACCGCCGGCTCAGCCATCGTTTCGCGCGACAGTCCCGCGGCCTTCGGCAATCTGCATGTCTATGACGACCGCATCGTGCCGTGGCTGGCTGAACTCGCTGAGGCCTGCCACGAGCACGATTGCAAGGTGATGATCCAGATCACCCATCTTGGCCGCCGAACCGGCTGGAACAAGGCCGACTGGCTGCCGGTGCTGTCGGCCTCGCCGGTGCGCGAGCCGGCGCACCGCGCGTTCCCGAAGATCATCGAGGACTGGGACATCGAACGCATCGTCGCCGACTATGCGTCGGCGGCCCAGCGCTGTCAGGCCGCCGGCCTCGACGGCATCGAGTTCGAGGCTTACGGCCATTTGATGGATGGTTTCTGGTCGCCGGCCACCAATCATCGCGACGACGAGTATGGCGGCTCGCTCGACAATCGCCTGCGCTTCACCAACATGGTGCTCGATGCCGTGCGCGCGGCGGTCGGCGAAAAGTTCGTCGTCGGCATCCGCATGGTCGCCGACGAGGACTTCGAGAAAGGCCTGTCGAAGGAGGAGGGCGTCGAGATCGCCAGGCGGCTGGCTGGCTCCGGCAAGGTTGACTTCCTCAACATCATCCGCGGTTCGATCGAGAGCGACGCGGCATTGACCAAGGTCATTCCGGTGACCGGCATGCGGTCTTCGCCGCATCTCGATTTCGCCGGCGAGGTGAGGGCGGCGACGAAGTTCCCGACCTTTCATGCGGCGCGCATCTCCGATGTCGCCACCGCGCGCCATGCGATCGCCACCGGCAAGCTCGACATGGTCGGCATGACGCGCGCGCATATCGCCGATCCGCACATCATCAGGAAGGTGATGGAAGGCCGCGAACACGAGATCCGTCCCTGTGTCGGCGCCACCTATTGTCTCGACCGCATCTATGAAGGTGGTGAGGCGCTCTGCGTCCACAATGCGGCGACCGGCCGTGAGGCCGAGATTCCGCACATCATCGTCAAGACCGAAGGGCCGAAGCGGAAGGTCGTTGTCGTCGGCGCCGGCGCCGGCGGACTGGAGGCGGCGCGCGTCGCGGCCGAGCGCGGCCATCAGGTGACCGTCCTGGAGGCATCCTCGCAAGCGGGTGGCCAGGTGCGTCTGGCAACGCAGAATCCGCGCCGCAAGGAGCTGATCGGCATCATCGACTGGCGGCTGGCCGAACTCGACCGGCTCGGCGTCGAGATCCGCTACGACACCTGGGCGGAAAAGGACGATGTTCTGGCGCTGGCGCCCGATGTGGTGGTCATCGCCACCGGTGGCCTGCCGCAGAATCCGCCGCTGACGGCCGGCGACAATCTCGTCACGTCGAGCTGGGACATCATGGCCGGCAGCGTCAAGCCTGCCGAGAACGTGCTGCTCTTTGACGACAATGGCGGCCATCAAGGCATGGGGGCGGCCGAACTGATCGCCAACAGCGGTGCGAGGCTGGAACTGGTTTCGCCGGAACGGTTCTTCGCACCCGAAATGGGCGGCATGAACCACGTGCCCTATATGCGCGCCTTCCAGGAAAAGGGCGTCACCATCACCATCAACACGCGCCTGCGCTCGGTGCGGCGCGAAGGCAATCAACTGGTCGCCGAACTCGCCTCGGACTTTGCCGACGGCTGGCGTGGGGAACGCCGGGTCGACCAGGTGGTGGTCGAGCATGGCACGGCGCCGCTCGATGATCTCTATCTCAGCCTGAAGCCGCTTTCGAAGAACCACGGCGCGATCGACTACGAACGCCTGGTCGGCGGTGGCGACATTTTCCCGGCACGCAACCCCGCAGCGGGCTTCGTGCTGTTGCGTATCGGCGATGCGGTCGCCTCGCGCAACATTCACGCCGCCATCTATGACGGGATCAGGTTCGGCTTGCGGATCTGATGCACGGCCCGCTCAGGCCGGCGCAATTGTCGGCGTTGGTGGCGCGCGGTCGGACCTGCATACGAGAGCCCATGCATGCCGGCCTGGCCGCGCGCCCGCACGTCACTGGCTCGTCGCCGGGCAACATGCGATCTCTGGGCTTTGCGGTGCGGACGGTGCTCAGACCATCCTGGCGATCGCCATGCACAGCACCGTGAGCGCCAGCAGCCGCGCGGCGATGCGTTCGCCCATGGCCATTCTGGCGCGCAGTTGCGTTTCGATTTCCGCATTGGCGCCGGCGAGCCGCCGGCTCGGCGCCCTGACCATGGCGCCGAGCACGCCGGCGGCAGCGAAAGCCGCCAATATGCCGAGTGCAAGCACCATTTCCATCGAGCCGAAATAGGCGCCATGGAAGAAATACCACAGCAGCGCGCCGGTCAGGAAAACCATGCCGGCCGCGCCCATCTGCGGCTGGATGAAGCGTTCCGCCTTGATCTCGGGATCGCGGGCAAGCGTGACGGTGGTGCCGGCCCAGAACACGCCTGCCATGACGTGAAGCCCGATAACGACGATGTAGACGTATTGCATCACGGCTCTCCTCTCTCGCCTGCTGGTGTGCCAATAGTTAGATATCTAACTGTTAGATGTCAATGTATAAAGCGAGAGCCAGTTCCATCTGGGAAGAACACCGTCTAGTGTCCAGCAATGACGCCTTTTGAACGCCCGCCGGTCGGCATGAATCTCGGCCGCACCGCCAAGCTCGTTGCGCAGGCCTTCGACGCTGCTTTGGTCGAAGCGGGCGGGACCTTGCCGGTCTGGCTCACGCTGCTGTCGGTCAAGTCGAGCGAACTCGCCAATCAGCGCGAACTCGCCGGCATGATCGGTATCCAGGGCGCGACGCTGACCCATCACCTCAATGCGATGGAAGCGCAGGGCCTGCTGACGCGCCGCCGCGATCCCGTCAACCGAAGGGTTCATCTGGTCGAATTGACGGAAGCGGGAGAAGCGCTGTTCGAAAAATTACGGCAAGCCGCGCTTGCCTTCGACAAGCGGCTTCGCACGGGGCTGCCCGACGAGCGCCTGGCGGAGTTTGCGCAGGTGCTGGCGGCGTTGCGGGACAATGTCGAAAGCTAGGAAGACGGGACTTTTGGCTCAGTTATCGTAGTTCGGGATCGTTCCAAAGGCGTAATGGCGCAGCTTCAGGGCCGCGATCAGGTCGGTGAGTCTCGTCTTGCCGTCGAACCCGTCCTGAAACATCTCGTCATGCATCAGGAGGATCAGCCTGCCCGGTTTGGCGAAGTGGCCATAGCCGAACAAATGATCGATCTCGCTGACCAGATGATCGACGCTTTGTACCGGCTCGCCGTTGTCCTTGTGCACCCATTCGTGATCCCAGCCATAGAGATAGAAGCCGGAAGCGGCGACGAATTCGTAATCGGGGTCCTCGCGTCCGGCTTGCGCGGGTCCGAGCGAATTGTCGTCCTTCGACATTGAAGGCAGCCGGAACACATCGCGCCCCGGCAGCCGCGCATGCACCGCGGGCTTCAGGCCCAGCACGGCATTCGCCTTGAGCATGTCGGCAACCACACCTTCCGTGTCACCGTAAAAGTGCCGGTAGTGATTATAGGCGTGGCTGAAGCTGTGGTTGCCGATCGTCACCAGCGGCATGGCCTTGGCGCGCCGCACCAGCGCCTTGTTGGACGCACTGGCCTCGGCATGCATGCCGACCATGAACAGCGTCGCCGGAACCTGCTCCGCCTCCAGCACGTCGAGGATGTTGCTGGTGCCGTTCAGCGGGCCATCGTCGAAGGTGAGATAGATGGTGCGATCCGCCGCGTGGGCCGGCCACGCGGACATCAGCATGGCCGCCAGGACAAACCGAAAGAATGTCATCAGCTGAACGATCCGGTTGTTGTCGCGACAGGCCGCCATTTCGGCGGCTGGTTGTCAAGCCGGTCCGCTACGCCAGGCTGCCCTGCAGGACCCGCAGTTTGGCCTTCTTCGGCATGCGGGCGGTCAGCCATTCCAGCGCCTTGTCCTGCGGCATCGGGAAGGCGATGGAATAGCCCTGCACCTGGTCGCAGCCGATCGCCATCAGCGAGTCGAGTTCGGCCTCGGTTTCAGCACCCTCGGCGACGATGGAGATGCCGAGGCCGCGGGCCAGCTCGGTGATGGCGCGTACGATCTTCGAGTTGTCGCCATTCTCATGGATGTTTTGGACGAAGCGGCGGTCGATCTTGAGCCGGTCGATCTCATTGGGATTGACGTGGCTGAGCGATGCATAGCCGGTGCCGAAATCATCGAGTTCCAGATGCACGCCGGCGGCCCGGATGTGGCGCAGCTTCGCGGCGATGCCGGTCTTCTCATCGTCGAGAATGACGGATTCGACGATTTCCAGCGACAGTTTCTGCGGCGGCAGCCCGGCCTTTTCCAGCGTCTCGAACAGGAACGCATCGAAATCATGCTCGCGCAATTCGGTGCCCGAGACATTGACTGCAAGCCGCCCGAAGGCAATCCCGGCGCGGTTCCATTCGGCGGCTTCGTTGATCGCCTTGCTGATCACGATACGGCCGATCTCCGGCATGAATCCGCATTTCTCGGCGACCGGAATGAATTCGCCCGGCGAGATCATGCCGCGCTCGTGATGGTTCCATCGCACCAGGGCTTCGATGCCGCTGATCGTGCCGTCGGTCAAGGAGACCTGCGGCTGGAAATAAACCTGGAATGCCCGCTCGGAGATGGCGACCTTGATGTCGTGTTCGAGCTGCTTGCGGTAGTCGAGCTCGCGGCGCAATTCCTCCGAGAAGAACGAGAAGTTGCCGCCGCCCATTTTCTTGGCGGAATAGAGCGCCAGATCAGCATGGACGAGCAGGTCCTGCGCATTGTCGGCGTCGATCGGATAGACGGCTATGCCGCCGCTGGCGCCCGGAAGAATGGTGGTGCCCTGGAAGACGATCGGCTCGTTGATGTGCGCCAAAATACGTCGCGCAAGCATGTTGATGTCTTCGGTGCTGCCCGCTCCGTTGAGGATCATCACGAACTCGTCGCCGCCGAGCCGCGCGCACAGATCCGACGCCCGGCAGGAGTCGCGCATGCGCTGGGCGGTGACGACCAGGACGTAGTCGCCGGCGGCGTGGCCGAGTGTGTCGTTGATCTGCTTGAAGCGGTCGAGGTCGAGCTGGACGACAGCCAGCCGTTCGCGCCGGCGATGCGCGCCCTTGATCAGCGTGTCGAAATGATCGGTCAGGAAGGTGCGGTTGTGCAGCCCGGTCAGGCCGTCATGAACCGCGATGAAGGCCATCGAATTGCGCGCATCGACCAGTTCACGCGTCTTGCGCAGGATCGCGTTGGACATCGGCCTGAAGATGAACAGCGCCACCAGCAGGATGACGCCGAGGGTGGCGTAGAACAGCGTGCGGTGGAGTGTGAGCAGCTTTTCGGAGCGCTCGTCGGCATCGGCACTGATGCGCTGTCCGAGCGCGGCATAGCCCGACAAGGTGGCGTTGGCGACCGAGGCATCTAGATTGACGCGTTCGGCGCCGCCCTTGTAGCCGTCATTGCCGAGATTGAGTTGCGATTCAAGGGCCGAGATCAGACGGTCGCCATTGGCGATCAGCCCGACCGAGAAGTAGTCGAGATGGAAGGGTTTGGCGAAAAGCACGCTCTCGATCGACTTCGGATCGAGCTTGGCCGGAGATTGCGGATCCGCGCCGGTCTGCTTGAGCAGCAGATCGTAGTTGGTCTCGAACTCAGCTGTGGCCTGCTTCAGCGCGCTGACCAGCGCTGGTTGCTTGTCACGCGAGGCCGCTCCCGTTGCACTGGCCAGGAAGACGATGCGCTGCGACAAGGTCTTCTGCGTGCCGACAATGTCGAGCAAGGTGTTGTTGTGCTGCTGCGTGGCCATCGTCTGCTGCAGCAGGACGAAGGACGCCGCCACCATGGTTGCAATGATCAGCAGCGCCAGCCAGTAGCCGGCCTTGATCAGCAATATGAGCTTGCCTGAAACGGTTTGCACCGGCTGCTGCGACATGTTCGGGGGCGGCCCTCTCGCCAACGGATTCCTGTATGAGCATCATTGACCCGCAAACGTTAACAGGACTGGAAATCGACAGCCGGCCGGCAAGGGGCGGGCGCGGAAAGATCACGAAATGGTTATCGGCTCCTTTCGCCGCCGCCCTGCATTTGACTATTCGTTCTCCCGAGCGTTCTCGAATGGTCGATTGGGCGACGCCGTGCGTCTAATCTGATGCTGCCAGGCCACCCCATCCGGTCGCTTTTGCGATGGATTTTTTGCGCGGGCGGGACGACAGTCTGCCCACGTCAAACGAGGCCTGATCATGACCGCAGCATTTCTCTCCCATATCGACAGCGAGCTTGCCGGGCTCAAAGCGGCCGGCCTGTACAAATCCGAGCGGGTGATCTCCTCGATGCAGTCGGCTGAGATCGTGGTCGGCGGCGAGAAGGTGCTGAACTTCTGCGCCAACAATTATCTCGGCCTCGCCGACAGCGCCGACCTGCGAAAGGCGGCCACCGAGGCTCTGGATCGCTACGGCTACGGCATGGCGTCGGTGCGCTTCATCTGCGGCACGCAGGAAGAACACAAACAGCTCGAAGCGACGATATCGTCCTTCCTTGGCCTGGAAGACACCATCCTCTATGGCTCCTGCTTCGACGCCAATGGTGGCCTGTTCGAGACGCTGCTTGGCGAGGAAGACGCGATCATCTCGGATGCGCTGAACCACGCCTCGATCATCGATGGTGTCAGGCTGTCGAAGGCCAAGCGCTTCCGCTACGCCAACAACGACATGGCAGATCTCGAGGCGCGGCTCAAGGAGGCAAGGGATTGCCGCTTCCGGCTGATCGCCACCGACGGCGTGTTTTCGATGGACGGCATCATCGCCAATCTGAAGGGCGTCTGCGATCTTGCCGACAAATACGATGCCATGGTCATGGTCGACGACAGCCATGCGGTCGGCTTCGTCGGCAGACAAGGCCGCGGCTCGGCCGAGCATTGCGGCGTCGAGGGCAGGGTCGACATCATCACCGGCACGCTGGGCAAGGCACTCGGTGGCGCCTCCGGCGGCTACACCTCAGGCAAGAGCCAGGTGGTCGACTGGCTGCGCCAGCGCTCGCGGCCCTATCTCTTCTCCAACACGCTGATGCCGGCGATCGCCGGCGCCTCGATCAAGGTGTTCGAACTGATCCGCAATGGCGACGCCCTGCGCGAGCGTCTCTATGCCAATGCGGCGCGGTTCAGGTCGCAGATGGGTAAGCTCGGCTTCACGCTGGCCGGCGCCGACCATCCGATCATTCCGGTGATGCTGGGCGACGCGACGCTGGCGCAGGAGATGGCGGCGCGCATGCTGAAGCGCGGCATCTATGTCATCGGCTTTTCCTTCCCGGTGGTGCCGAAGGGTCAGGCGCGCATCCGCACGCAGATGTCGGCGGCGCATTCCAGCGCCGATATTGACAGGGCGGTCGAGGCTTTCGCTGCGGTCGGCAGGGAGCTGGGTGTCATTTCCTGAGAAGCTGGCACCGAAAAGCGATTCCGGATCAAGAGATTCAAGGGACAAAAGAATGTCGAACATGATGAAGGCGCTGGTGAAGGCCAAGGCCGAACCGGGCATCTGGATGGAGGAGGTGCCGGTGCCGGAGATCGGCCCAAACGACGTGCTGATCAAAGTGAAGAAGACAGCGATCTGCGGCACCGACGTGCACATCTACAATTGGGACCAGTGGGCGCAGAAGACCGTGCCGGTGCCGATGGTCACCGGCCATGAATTTGTCGGCACCGTCGCCGATTTCGGCGCCGCGGTCACCGAATACAAGGTCGGCCAGCGCGTCTCGGGCGAGGGCCACATCGTCTGCGGCCACTGCCGCAATTGTCGCGCCGGCAGGGGGCATCTTTGCCGCAACACGCTCGGTGTAGGCGTCAACCGGCCGGGCGCCTTCGGCGAGTATCTGGCGATCCCGCAGCACAATGTCGTGCCGATCCCCGACGACGTGCCGGACGAGATCGCCGCGATCTTCGATCCCCTGGGCAACGCGGTGCATACCGCATTGTCCTTCGACCTGGTCGGTGAGGACGTGCTGGTCACCGGCGCCGGGCCGATCGGCATCATGGGCGCGCTCGTTGCCCAGTGCGTGGGCGCGCGAAAAGTGGTCATCACCGACATCAACCCGGTGCGGCTGGCGCTGGCGAGGAAACTCGGTGTCCAGCATGTCGTCGATGCCTCCAAGGAAAAGCTGCGCGACGTCATGCCGGCGCTCGGCATGACCGAGGGTTTTGACGTCGGCCTGGAAATGTCAGGCGCCGCCCCCGCCTTCCGCGACATGATCGACACCATGAACAATGGTGGCAAGATCGCCATTCTGGGTATCGCCCCGACCGGATTCGAGATCGACTGGAACAAGGTCATCTTCAAGATGCTGCATCTCAAGGGCATCTACGGCCGCGAAATGTTCGAGACCTGGTACAAGATGATCGCGCTGGTGCAGGGCCCGCTGGATGTGAGTGGGTTGATCACCCATCGCATCGGTATTGATGATTTCCAGACGGGGTTTGATGCGATGCGGAGCGGCAGTTCGGGCAAGGTGGTGATGGATTGGTAGTTTGCCGATAGGAGAGGCTGCCGCCTCGCGCCAGCCTCAGCTCTACTTTCCGTCCAAGGCCCCCTCCAGCGCGGCTACTCCGCTGACAATCGCAGCCCGCTCCTGGTGGCTCAGCCTCCCCAGCAACTCCCTTTCGAACGCCTTCGCCAGCGGCACCATCTCACGATACGCGGCAAACCCCGCTTTGGTCAGCACAAGGTGCTCCACACGGCGATCGTTCTCGTCAGGCGTGCGCGTCAGCAAGCGCCGCCGCTCCAGCTCGGCCACAGCGCGCGACACTTTGGTCTTGTGCATGGCCGACTGCTCTCCGAGCTCGGTCGCTGTCATTGTGCCGCGCTGACCGAGGCCTGAAAGCGTGCGCCATTCCGGGCGGGTCAAGCCGTGGCGGTCGCGGTAAATCTTCGAGAACTCGCGGCTGACGGCATCGGCAAGCCGGTAGAGCCGGTAGGGCAGGAAGCTTTCCAGTTCCAGAATGTCGGGGTCCATGATGGCGCGCCATGACCGTTGATAGTTACATTTTCAATGGTTACAAATGAAACCAGTTTGGTCAACATCGCCGGCAAACCGCGCTTCGCGGGTCGGGGATCAGGGAGGATCGGATGGCCTTTTCCTACATGCCGGGCTTCGGCAACGATTTCGAAACCGAAACCTTGCTCGGCTCGCTGCCGCAGGGGCGGAATTCGCCGCAGCGGCCGGCCTATGGCCTCTATGCCGAGCAGCTTTCGGGGTCGCCCTTCACCGCGCCGCGCGGCACCAATGAGCGCTCCTGGCTCTATCGCATCCGGCCGAGCGTCAAGCACACCGGCCGCTTCAAAGCGGCGAGCTATCCGCTGTGGAAGACCGCACCCAATGTTGGCGACCATGAACTGGCGCTGGGCCAGTATCGCTGGAACCCAGTGCCGATGCCGAAAGAGCCGACCGACTTTGTTCAGGGCATGCGCACCATCACCACGGCCGGCGACGTGCTAGGGCAAAGCGGCATGGCAGCCCATGTCTATGTCGCCAACACGTCGATGATCGACGATCATTTCTTCGACGCCGATGGCGAGTTGCTGGTTGTCCCGCAGGTCGGTGCCTTGCGCTTGGTCACCGAAATGGGCGTCATCGAGCTTCGGCCTGGCGAGATCGCCGTGTTGCCGCGCGGCCTCGTCTTCAAGGTCGAACTCGTCGATGCCGAAGTGCGCGGCTATGTCTGCGAGAACTACGGCGCCAAGCTGACCTTGCCCGACCGGGGTCCCATCGGCGCCAATTGCCTGGCCAATCCGCGCGACTTCAAGACGCCTTGCGCCTGGTTCGAGGAGAAGGAGACGCCGTGCCGGCTGATCGTGAAATGGTGCGGCAATTTCCACATCACCGAGATCGGCCATTCGCCGCTCGACGTTGTCGCCTGGCACGGCAATTACGCGCCCTACAAATATGATCTGGCGACCTTTTCGCCTGTCGGCGCCATCCTGTTCGATCACCCCGATCCGTCGATCTTCACCGTGCTGACGGCCCCGAGCGGCGAGGAAGGCACCGCCAATATCGATTTCGTCATCTTCCCGCCGCGCTGGCTGGTGGCGCAAGATACGTTCCGGCCGCCCTGGTACCACCGCAACATCATGAGCGAGTTCATGGGGCTGATCCATGGCCAGTACGATGCCAAGGAAGAAGGGTTCGTGCCCGGCGGCATCAGCCTGCACAATCTGATGCTGGCCCATGGCCCGGACGCCCATGGCTTCGAAAAGGCCTCGCGCGCGGAGCTGAAACCGGTCAAGCTCGACAACACCATGGCCTTCATGTTCGAGACCCGCTTTCCGCAGATGCTGACCCGCTACGGCGCCGAACTGGAAACAAGGCAGGACAATTACATCGACTGCTGGGCCGACCTGAAGAAGCGCTTTAATGGCACGCCCGAGGGCGACTGGTCTTGAGCGGCGGGCCTACGCCGGATCGGCTGGTGCTGTTGGGCTCCAAGGGTGGTCCTGCGCTGCGGCCGGGCGGACCGTGGCCAAGTTCCTCGCTGCTCGAGATCGGTGGGCGAACCATCGTCGTCGATTGCGGGCTTGGCGTGACGCGCGGCCTGGTCGACGCCGGCATCAGCCTGAAGGCGCTCGACGTGATCTTCATCACGCATCTGCATTCGGACCATGTGCTGGAACTCGGGCCGCTGCTCCACACCGCCTGGACGGCGGGGCTGGCGACACCAGTCACCGTGTTCGGCCCGTCCGGCACCGGCCACTACTGGAGGCGCTTCTGCCAGGCGATGGAGTTCGACATCGAAATCCGCATTGTCGACGAGGGCCGGCCTGACATTCGCGAATTGGTTTCGGTCAGTGAATTCGGTGAGGGCCAGGTGCTCGAGCAAGGTGGCCTGAAGGGGACAGCATTGCGCGTCGATCATCCGCCGGTGACCGACTGCTTTGCCCTGCGCTTCGACCATGGCGGCAGAAGCGTGGTCTTTTCAGCCGACACGGCTTTCTTTCCGCTGCTCGCCGATTTCGCCAAGGGTGCCGACATTCTCGTCCACGAAGCCATGCTGGAGGATGGCATCGAACGGCTGGTTGCCAGAACCGGCAATGGCGCTCGGCTCAAGGAGCATCTGCTCGCCAGCCACAGCTTTGCCGAAGAAGCCGGCCGGATCGCCAGCGATGCCGGCGTGAAGCGGCTGGTGCTCAACCACCTCATTCCCGCCGACGATCCCGAGATCGGCGAGGCCGACTGGAGCGCTGCCGTCAGGAAAACATGGGCCGGCGACTTGACGATCGCCCGCGACGGCCTTGTTGTGGAGCTAAGCGGCGCCAAGGCCGCACAAGGAGAGGAAACCGCATGAAGCTTGCCACATTGAAGGACGGGACGCGCGACGGGAAACTCGTCGTCGTCTCGCGCGACCTGACGCAGTACACCGATGCCTCGTTCCTGGCGCGCACGCTGCAGGCGGCACTCGACGACTGGCGCAGGGTCTCGCCGCATCTCGGCACGATCGCGGAATCGCTGGAAAACAATGCCGTGCCGTCCGCGCGCTTTCACGAGCACGACGCGCATTCGCCGCTGCCGCGCGCCTATCAATGGGCTGACGGGTCGGCCTATGTGAACCACGTCGAACTGGTGCGGAAGGCACGCGGCGTCGAGATGCCGGCGAGCTTCTGGACCGATCCGCTGATCTACCAGGGTGGCTCGGATTCCTTCATTGCGCCGCGCGATCCGATCCGCATGGCCGATGAAGCCTTCGGCATCGACATGGAAGCGGAAGTCGCCGTCATCGTCGACGACGTGCCGATGGTCGCCAGCCTCGATGAGGCGCGCGCCGCGATCCGGCTGGTAATGCTGGTCAACGACGTGACGCTGCGCGCGCTCACCGGGCCGGAACTGGCCAAGGGTTTCGGCTTCTTCCAATCGAAACCGTCCTCGGCCTTTTCACCCGTCGCGGTCACGCCGGACGAACTGGGCGACGCCTGGGACGGCGGCAAGGTCAGCCTGCCGCTGCTTGCCGATCTCAACGGCAAGCCCTTCGGCCGCGCCAATGCCGGCGTCGACATGACCTTCGATTTTCCGGCGCTGATCGCGCATGCCGCCCGGACAAGACCGCTGATGGCAGGCACCATCATCGGCTCGGGCACGGTCTCCAACAAGCTCGATGGCGGGCCGGGCAAGCCGGTTTCGGCTGGCGGCGCCGGCTATTCCTGCATCGCCGAACTGCGCATGATCGAGACCATCGAGGCCGGCGAGCCTAAGACGCCGTTCCTGCGCTTCGGCGACACGGTGCGCATCGAGATGAAGGACAAGACAGGCCATTCGATCTTCGGCGCCATCGAGCAGAAGGTCGAGAAATACGCGGGATAGGGGGCGGGATGACGGGGGAGGCTTTCTATCTGCTGGCCGGCGTTTGGGCGCTTGGGATTCTGGTCGTCTTCATCCTGGCGATCCGGCTGAGCTATCGCATCGAGGCGCGCTCGCCGGACCTGACCAACCGCAGCGGCTTCCCGCGCAAGGCGATGATGTTTCACACCATCACCAACATGAAAGTCGCACGGGACGAAGAAACGCAAGCCATGCGTCGCCGCATGAATGGGTTGTTGCTGATCGTTCTGGCCGGATTCGCTGTCATGGCGGCAGGCTTGCATCTGGTGCGGTCAGTGATCTCATGACCTTGCTTGACCATCTGCGCCGCATGGGCGGCAACAATCTGTGGTCGAACGACCGGCTCTATCGTGCCGTGCTGCAGCTGAAGCTTGGCGAATTCGAAGCCGAACGCACCAGCTTCTTCCCGTCGATCAAGGCAACGCTCAACCACATCCTTGCGGTCGATCACCTCTATCTCGATTTTCTCGAAGAGGGCGGCGTCGGTGCCGCGGCCCATGATGAGTTCGTGCCCTTCGACGAACCCCGGGCGCTGTTTGCCGCCCAGGTCGCGGCCGACCGGCGGCTCATCGCCTTCTGCAATGGCCTGTCTGAGGCCGATCTCGATCGCCGTGTCATCACCGACCGGCGCGAGGACGGCATGATCCCCGAAAAGATCGGCGACATTCTCGCCCACGTCTTCCTACACGACATTCACCATCGCGGCCAGGTGCACGCCATGCTGTCCGGCACCTTGGTGGCGCCGCCGCAGCTGGATGAGTTTTTGCTCGACTATGACATCAAGCTGAGGAAGGCGGAGGTCGAGCGGCTGGGGTTGTGATCCGGATTTTTCGTGTATCAGGCCAGAGCGACATTGTAGCGGACGAAATGCGGGTCGGATGTCAGGATGGTCAGGTTCTCCACCTGCGCCTGCGCAATCAGCAGTCTGTCGAACGGATCACCATGGTGGTGGGGTAGGCCGCCGACGGCGTTCGCATGCTGGAGCGTTACGGCGAGCGGCTGAAATTGCATCCTTGGAAGCAGCGTTGGCAGATCGTCCGGCGCGTTGAGTTTCCCGATCGAACGTTTGATGGCAATTTCCCAAACACTTGCCGCGCTCGCGAACACCACCGCGTCAGAAGCCAGGATAGCGCGGTGTTGCTCGCTGAGACGTCGGTCGTCCGAAATCGACCAGAGGATGATATGGGTGTCGGCGAGAAACGCGCCGACCGTCATTTCACGTACTCGTCCCACTCAGGACCGAGTTCATCAAAATCGTCCGCAATCCAGATCTTGCCCTTCAAGGCGCCGATACGCGGCAGCGGTTCGGCGGCCGCCGGCGGTACAATGCGCGCGGCCACTTTGCCGTGGCGTGTAAGTATGATCTCCTCGCCGGCTTCAGCGCGGCTGACGAGTTCAGACAATTTAGCCTTGGCCTCGGCGATGGAAACATTCATAGCGCGATCCTTTATGACCATAATTTAGGTCATAATTGATCGCGCCGCAAGAAGTTCGGTTCGGAGCAGCCTACGCTGCCTTGCCGTCCACCTTGATCACGCCGCGCTTGATCTGGTCCTGCTCGATCGATTCAAACAGCGCGCGGAAATTGCCTTCGCCAAAGCCTTCGTCGCCCTTGCGCTGGATGAACTCGAAGAAGATCGGGCCGATCACGGTTTTGGAAAAGATCTGAAGCAGGATCTTGGTCATGCCGCCATCGACCACGCCTTCGCCGTCGATCAGGATGCCGTGTTTCTTCATCCGGTCGATAGGCTCGTCATGGCCGTTCACGCGGTCATACGACATGTCGTAATAGGTCTCCGGCGGGCCGGGCATGAATTTCAGCCCGTTGGCGGCGAGCTTGTCGGTGGCGGCGTAGATCTCGTCGGTGCCGACAGCGATGTGCTGAATGCCCTCGCCATTGTACTTCTTCAGATATTCGGCGATCTGGCTGGTCTCGTCCTTGGATTCGTTGAGCGGAATGCGGATCTTGCCGCAGGGCGAGGTGATGGCACGGCTGACCAGGCCGGTGATCTTGCCGTCAATGTCGAAGAAATGGATCTGCTTGAAGCCGAACAGATTGCGGTAGAAATCCCACCATTTGTCCATCTGGCCGCGATAGACATTGTGGGTGAGGTGGTCGAGGAAATAGAAGCCGACGCCTTGCGGCCGCGGGTCGCGCGCGCCGAGCCATTCGAACTCGGCATCATAGGCCGAGCCCTTCTTGCCATAAGCGTCGATGAAATAAAGCAGCGAGCCGCCAATGCCGACAATGGCCGGCACGTCGAGCGCCTTGTCGTCGCCTTCGTAGGGCGTGGCGCCCTTCGACACGGCATGGTCGAACGCGTGCTTGGCATCGACCACGCGCCAGGCCATCGAGGCGGCGCACGGGCCATGCTTGTCGGCGAACTTCATCGCATGCGAGCCAGGCTCGGCATTGACGACATAGTTGATGTCGCCCTGGCGCCAGACGGTGATGTCTTTCGTGCGATGCTTGGCCACCGCCACATAGCCCATGCGGGTGAACAGTTCGGCGAGCTTCTGCGGCTCCGGATGCGCGAATTCGACGAACTCGAAACCATCGGTGCCGGCCGGATTGTCCTTGCTGATCCTGGCGGGCGGGGCGTCGTGCGGGAAGGGACCCATGGCATTCCTCCAAAGCTGTCTTGGCCCGAAAAGGCCATCTGACGCCATCATAGCGCGGAGCCGACGCATGGTGCTTGCATTCAAACGCTTGAAATGATGATGTCATGCGTGAAACGTGCATGATGAGAGACAAAGCCATGGATGAGACGCGCATTGATCAGTTTGACCGCAAGATAATGGCGCTCCTGCAGGGTGATGCGCGGTTGACCAACAACGATCTTTCGGAGCGGGTGAACCTGTCGGCATCGCAATGCTCGCGCCGCCGCCAGCGGCTCGAGGAGGACGGCTATATCAAGGGCTACCGGGCGGTGCTCGACCGCGACAAGCTCGGCTTCTCGCTGGTCAACGTCATCTCGGTGACCTTGGCCACCCACAACCGCGACAACGCCAGGCGCTTCGGCGAACTGGTGGCGCGGCTGCCCGAGGTGCAGGAGGCGCACGCGCTGACCGGCGAGATGGATTACATATTGAAGGTGGTGACGCCCGACCTGAAGTCGCTGTCGGAATTCGTCAATGGTGTGCTCTTGCCGCACGAGTCGGTGCAGCATGTGAAGACGGCGATTGTGCTGGAGACTCTGAAGGAGACCGGTGCGCTGCCGATCTAACCCTTCGACTGCTGGATCAGCCCATACAGATTGGTGCACCGCGCCCCAGACCGGCAATAGGCGAAGACCGGGCCTTCCAATTCATCCAGCGCCTCGGCCTGGTCCTCGACATTCTCGGCGGTGATCTGTCCGCTGATGACGGGGATGTAGCGGAAGGCGAGGCCGGCGGCCTCGACCGCCGATCCGATGCTTTCGGCTGAAGGCTGGCCGGGCTGTTCATCGTCAGGCCGGTTGCAGATGACGCTCTTGAAACCGGCTTCCTTGATGGCGGCGACGTCTTCGGGCTGGATCTGGCCAGAGACCGAATAGTCGTCACTGATTTCGCGGTATTCCATCGCAGCATCCTCGCAATCTGATTTGCGGGGAGTCTTGCCACTCCCCGACCCGGCCGGCAATCCGCCTCCAGGGAATTCTCTGCCAAATAGGCATTGCGCGCCGGAAATTCCAACCGGGCCGATATGGCCCGGCCGGATGGCTGGTTGAATTCAGCTACCGAGGATCGCGCCTTTGATCTGGCGGATGTTGTTGTGCATCATGTCGATATAGGTAGATCCCGGGCCATCGGGCTGCGACAGCGCATCCGAGTAGAGCGTGCCGCCCACCTTGATGCCGGTTTCGCTGGCGATCTGCTCGATCAGGCGCGGGTTGGTGATGTTTTCGACGAAGATCGCCGCCGCCTTGTCCTGCTTGACCTGCTCGACCAGCTTGGCGACATCGGCGGCCGACGGTTCGGAATCGGTCGAGATGCCTTGCGGGGCAAGGAAGGTCAGGCCGTATTCGTGTTCGAAATAGCCGAAGGCGTCATGCGAGGTGATGACGACGCGCTTGGCCTCGGGGATCGACTGGATCGCCGCCTTCACTTCGCCTTCCAGCGCATCGAGCTTCTTGGTGTAGGCGGCGGCATTGGTCTGATAGCTGACGCAGCCATCGCCGTCGGCCGCGCAGAAAGCCTCGGCGATGTTCTTCACATAGATCTTGGCGTTGGCGATCGACTGGAAGGCATGCGGATCGGTGACCGTCTTGCCGCCGCCGGTGCCGGCGCCTTCGGCCGCGTCGGCGTCGGCGAATTCAGGCTTGAAGTCGATCGGCGTCACGCCCTTGGTCAAGGTGACGACCGAGGCCTTGGTAGCGCTGGCGTCGACCAGCCGCTGCAAAAAGCCTTCGAAGTGCAGCCCGTTGACCAGCACGATATCGGCCTTGGCCATGGCCACCGCGTCGGCCGGGCTCGGCTCATAGACATGTGCGTCGCCATCCGGGCCGACGATGGTGGTGATGTCGACACGATCGCCGCCGACATTTCTGGCGAAGTCGGCAATGACCGTGAAGCTGGCGACGACTTTCAGCGGCGCCGCGAATGCCGAGGATGCGCCAAAGGAAGTTAATGTTATAACGCTCATCGCCAGGGCGGCACGGATGGAACTCAGCATAGGCGGGTCTCCTTTCGAGGGGCGGGGGATCAGGCCGTTCTGTGACGGTGATGGATGATGCGGGCGCGCAGAATGCCGCGCGTGCCGAACAGGATCGAGGCGAAATACACGACGCCGGCCGACAGGATGATGGCCGGGCCGGACGGCAGCGAGGCATGATAGGACAGAAGCAGCCCGGCGATGCAGGAGGCAAAGCCGATCAGCACGGCCAGCACGCACATCGGCTCGACGCGCGCCGTCCAGAAGCGGGCAGCGGCCGCCGGCAGCATCATCAGTCCGACGGATAGAAGTGTGCCGAGCGCCTGGAAACCGCCGACGAGGTTGAGCACGACCAGGCCAAGGAAGATGAAATGCACCGGGCTGCCCATCCGGCTGACCGAGCGCAGGAACAGCGGATCGAGGCATTCGGCGACCAGCGCCCGCCAGAAGATTGCAAGGCTGACCAGCGTCACCGCGACGATGCCGCCGATCAGCGTCAGCGCCTCGTTGTTGAGCGCCAGCACCGTGCCGAACAGCACATGCATGAGATCGACGCTGGAGCCGCGGATCGACACCATCAGCACGCCGATGGCCAGCGAAATGAGATAAAAGGCCGCCATCGAGGCGTCCTCGCGCTGGATGGTGAAGCGCGAGACGGCGCCGGCACCGAGCGCGACGATGACGCCGGCGATCAGCCCGCCAATGGTCATCGGCAGGATTTCCAGCCCATAGAACAGGAAGCCGGCGGCCGCACCCGGCAGGATGGCATGGGCCATGGCGTCGCCCGACAGGCTCATGCGCCGCAACATCAGGAAGACGCCGATCGGGCAGGCGCCGAGCGACAGCATCAGCGAGCCGAACAGTGCCCGCTGCATGAAGCCGAAATCGGCGAAGGGCGCGATGAACAGACCGTAGAGCGCGTCCATCAGGCAGCCCTCGGTCCGGCGCCGTGGTGATGGTCGTGATCGTGGCCATGATGATCGTGACCATGGTCACGGGCGTGCCCGTCCGGTTCGCACCACGGCGCGTTTTCTTCCCAGGCTTCGTGGAAGCGGCGGGCACGTAACAGGTTTTCCGGCTTCAGCGTCTCGCGCGTTTCGCCCCAGGCGATGGGCTGGCGGGCAAGCAGCAGGGTTTCGGGGAAATTCTGCCGCACCAGATCGAGATCATGGACGACGACCATGATGGTGCGTTCCTCGCCATGCCAGCGTTTGATCAAGGCGATCAGGTCGCCGACCGTCTTGGCGTCGACGGCATTGAACGGTTCGTCGAGCAGGATCAGGTCGGCGTCCTGCAAGAGCACGCGGGCAAACAGCGTGCGCTGCAACTGGCCGCCCGACAGCGTATCGATCGGCCGCTTCTCGAAGCCGCCGAGGCCGACCGCCATCAGCGCCTGGCTGACCGCCGCGCGATCTTCCGATGTGTAGCGGCCGAGCATGCCGCGCTTCGGCCAAAGACCGAGCGAGACCAGGTCGACGACGCGGGCGGGAAAGGAGCGATCGAGCTCCGATTGCTGCGGCAGGTAGGCGGCGCGCACGCCTGGTGCACGGACAACCTCGCCGGCCATCGGCTTCAGCACCCCGACAATGCCCTTCATCAGCGTCGACTTGCCGGAGCCGTTGGCGCCGACAACGGCGGTCAGCGAGCCCTTGCGGATCGTGCCGTCGAGATGGTGGATCGCCGGGTGGCTGTTGTAGCCCAGCGTCAGGTCACGGAATGTCAGGCAGGTCTGGGTCATGTCGTTCCGTGGAGCAGCGAAATCCGGCCGCGGGCAGGGGTCGATTGGATATGTGATGTTATTACATTAGTCAACAAGGCAATCGGGCGGAATTGCGACCGGCGGCTCAACTTGCCGTGAATCTCCACGCACTGGTCCAAGGGGATTTGGCCTCGGCGGCCTTGCCCGATGCGAACCGCAACTCTAAACAGTCGCCACCCATAACAGGAAGGAACCTCCCATGAGCATTCGTCGCATCGATGTTGGCCCGCGCATGAGCCAGATCGTCATCCACGGCAACACTGTCTATCTGGCCGGCCAGGTCGGCGAGCCCGGCGGCAACGTCGCCTCGCAGACCCGCGACATCCTGTCGACCATCGACGAATTGCTGGCCAAGGCCGGAACCGACAAGACCAAGATCGTTCAGGCGATTATCTGGCTGGCCGACATGGGCACCTTCGCCGAGATGAATTCGGAATGGGACAAGTGGGTACCGCAGGGCCACACCCCCGCCCGCGCCACCGGCGAAGCCAAGTTGGCTGGTCCGGAATATTTGGTGGAGATTATCGTCACGGCGGCGATCTGAGCCGTCACTCCCCCTCATCCGGCCGCTTCGCGGCCACCTTCTCCCCGGTGGGGAGAAGAGATTTGCGCCGGCGCTGACGGACTCCTCCCCCCTCGGGGAGAGGTCAGCCGAGCGAAGCGGAGGCTGGGTGAGGGGGATTCACCCCTGCGACGGCGTGAACCTCGCCACCAGCGTGTGGCTTTCCGCGGGATAGATAAACCGCACATGCGTCACCGGGTGTTCCGCGCTCCAGGTCCGGCGCTCGACCACCAGGCACGGCGCGCCGGGATCGATGTCGAGCGCGTCGGCGATAGCCGCATCGGCGGCCATGGCACGGATGCGATGTTCGGCTTCGCTCCAGGGTACGCGGCCGATCAACCAGGGGCCTGCGGCGATCTCCCTGAACTCTTCGTCCCCGGCTTCCGGAACCGCGGAAAGATTGATAAGGCGCTGCTCGAGTGCGAAGGGCCGTTCGCCGGCAAAATGCAGGCCTTCGATCCATAGCACCAATCCGGCGGCGGACAGCCCGAGCAGCGCTCTATCCTCTGCATTGCTGCGCCGCTTGAGGCGCTCCAGCCGCTCGTAGCGATAGGGCAGGCCAAGCGCTTCGACCTCGATCCGGATGTCATGAAGTTCCAGCACCGCTGCCTGCGACTGCGGCCGGCGGACAAAGCTGCCTGAGCGGCGGCGGCGTTCGATCAGCCCGGCCTTCGCCAGTTGCGACAGCGCCTTGTTCACCGTCATGCGCGAGCAATTATACTCGGTCGTCAGTTCGTGCTCGAACGGAATGCGATGTCCAGGTGCCCAGGCGCCGGACATGATTTTTTCGCTGATGTCGGACAGGATGCGCTGGTGCAGCGAGCCGCCATTGTCCGCATCCGCCGTCTCGACCGTGCTCATGCGGAAAGCGCCGTCATCACGGCGCGGAAGCGCTCGGCGATGGCTTCGCGCCTGGCGTGCCGGCCGCTGCTGACTTGCTTCTGCCCATACACCCAGACGCAGTCGACCTTGCTGCCATTGGCGAAGATCCAGGCGTCGAGGATCGCGTCGCCGGTCTTGCCGGTCAGCGACGGGTTTTGGGCGTCGAGCGAGACAAGATCAGCGGCAGCACCGGCGGCGATCTGCGAAGCGCCGGCGCCAAGCGCCACGCTGCCGCCGTCAAGCGCCGCATCAAACAGCGCACGTCCCGTCGAGCCGCCGGCCACCGCCAGCACATTGCGGGCGCGATGCGCCAGGCGTTGCGAATATTCGAGCTGGCGCAATTCGTCGGGCAGGCCGATCAGCACGTTGGAATCGGAGCCGATACCAAAGCGGCCGCCATGCTCGGTGAATAGCGGCGCGGCAAACGTCCCGTCGCCGAGATTGGCCTCGGTGATCGGGCAAAGGCCGGCGATGGCGCCGCTCCTGGCCATGCCGATGGTTTCGGCATCGGTCATGTGCGTGGCGTGGATCAGGCACCAGCGCTGGTCGACCTCGGCGTTGGCCAGCAGAAATTCGACGGGACGCGCGCCGGACCAGGCGAGACAGTCCTCGACCTCCTTAACCTGTTCGGCGACGTGGATGTGGATCGGCCCATTCGGCGCCAAAGCGGCAACCTGGGTCAATTCCTCCGGCGTAGCGGCGCGCAGGCTGTGCGGCGCGACACCGACGACAGCTTGATTCAACGCGCGAACCGATTCTCTAGACTTCTCAACAAGCCGGGAGAACCGATTCACATCGTTGATGAATCGCCTTTGGCCTTCGTTTGGAGCCGCCCCACCGAAGGAAGAGTGTGCGTAAAACACCGGCAGCAGCGTCAGGCCGATGCCGGTTTCGCCGGTGGCCGCCGCGATGCGCTCGGCCATCTCGGCAAGGTTGGCGTAAGGTTTTCCATCGCGGTCGTGGTGCAGATAGTGGAATTCGCCGACGCGGGTAAAACCAGCCTCCAGCATCTCGACATAGAGCTGTGCGGCAACCGCTTCGACCTGGTCGGGCGTCATCGATAGCGCGAAGCGGTACATCACCTCGCGCCAGCTCCAGAAACTATCGGCTGACGGGCCGCGAAGTTCGGCAAGCCCCGCCATGCCGCGCTGGAACGCGTGGCTGTGCAGATTGGGCATGCCGGGCAGGAGAATGGCGTGGCGCTCGTCGCCGACCTGCGGCGTGGCGCCGGATTCGACAGAGGCGATGCGGCCGCCATCGAGCGCGATCCTGACATTGCCTTGCCAGCCCTCGGGCAGCAGCGCCTGTTCCGCAAAGATCGCCGTCACGTCCATCTCCAAATCTGCATGCCTGGGCGACGAGACCACTTGCGTCGCGTTTCAATATGTATATACATAATCGCCATCCTTTCAAATGGAAAAGATGATGGGTGGAGCAAACGGGAAGAGCGGCCTTCGTGTCTGGCGCAATGCGCGCCTGGCAACCATGGCCGACGGCACGGCTGGCCTCGGCATTGTCGAGAAAGGCGCGATCGCCGCGCGCGATGGGCTTATTGCCTATGCCGGCGCCGAAGCGGACATGCCGGCGGCCCTCGGGCAGGGCGCCGAGACCGTAGATTGCGAGGGTCGCTGGATCACGCCGGGCCTGATCGACTGCCACACGCATCTTGTCTATGCCGGCAACCGCGCCAACGAATTCGAGATGCGGCTGGCAGGCGCCACCTATGAAGAAGTCGCCAGGGCAGGCGGCGGCATCGTGTCCTCGGTCAAATCGCTGCGCGCGGCAAGCGAGGACGAACTCGTTGCCCAGACGCTGCCGCGCCTCGATGCGCTGATGGCCGAGGGTGTCACGACCGTAGAGGTCAAATCGGGCTATGGCCTCGATCTCGACAATGAGAAGAAGTCGCTGCGTGCCGCCCGGCGGCTGGCCAATGAACGCCCCGTCACCGTCCGCACGACGTGCCTCGCCGCCCACGCACTGCCGCCCGAAGCCAAGGGCGACAGGGACGCTTTTATCGATATGGTTGCCAAGCAGATTGTACCAGCGGTTGCCGCCGAGGGACTGGCCGATGCGGTCGACGGTTTTTGCGAAGGCATAGCGTTCTCACCGGAGCAGATGGTACGCGTTTTCGATGTCGCCAGGGCCTTGGGTTTGCCGGTCAAGCTTCACGCCGACCAACTGTCGAACCTGCATGGCGCCGCGCTTGCCGCCAGCTATGGTGCGTTGTCCGCCGACCATCTCGAATATACCGATGACGCGGGCGCCGCCGCGATGGCGAAGGCCGGCACTGTGGCGACCATCCTGCCCGGCGCCTACTACTTCATCCGCGAAACAAAAAAGCCGCCTGTCGACCTGTTCCGCCGCCATGGCGTGAAAATGGCGGTGGCGACGGACAGCAATCCCGGTACCTCGCCGCTCACCTCGCTGTTGCTCACCATGAATATGGCCGCGACGCTCTTTGGCTTGACCGTCGATGAATGCCTTGCCGGCGTCACCCGCGAGGCCGCGCGTGCGCTTGGCCTTTTCGGCAAGGCCGGCACGCTGGAAGCCGGCAAATCCGCCGACCTGGCGATCTGGGACATCGAGCGCCCCGCCGAACTCGTTTACCGCATGGGCTTCAACCCGCTCCATGCCCGCATCTGGAGAGGACAATGACCGAACTGACCCTGAAGCCCGGCAATGCGACGCTGGCCGACTGGCGCGCCATCTACCGTGGCGCCGTGCCGAAGCTGGATGACGCCTGCCGTCCAAAAATCAAGGCGAGCGCCGAGGCCGTCGCCAGGATCGTCGCCAAGGGCGAGCCGGTCTACGGCATCAACACCGGCTTCGGCAAACTGGCCAGCGTGCGCATCCCGGCGAGCGATCTCGAGACCTTGCAGCGCAACATCGTGCTGTCGCACGCCGCCGGCGTCGGCGAGCCGATGCCGGTCGCAATTGCCCGCCTGATGATGGCGCTGAAACTTGCCAGCCTGGCGCAGGGCGCCTCTGGTGTGCGCTCCGAAACCATTGAGTTGCTGGAAGCGATGCTTGCCAATGACGTCATCCCGGTGGTGCCGGCGCAAGGCTCAGTCGGCGCGTCCGGCGATCTTGCGCCGCTCTCGCATATGACGGCGGTGATGATCGGCGTCGGCGAATGCTTTACCCCGCATGGCCGCTTCCCGGCCAAGGTCGCCTTCGTCTCGCACGGTCTGGAACCTGTGACGCTGGGCGCCAAGGAAGGTCTGGCGCTGCTCAACGGCACGCAGTTTTCCACCGCCTATGCGCTCGCCGCCCTGTTCGAGGCCGAAGTGCTCTACCAGTCGGCGCTGGTCGCCGGCGCACTGTCGACCGATGCCGCCAAGGGGTCCGACGCGCCTTTCGATCCGCGCATTCATCTCCTGAGAAAGCACCGTGGCCAGATCGAGACGGCGGAGGCGCTGCGCAATCTGATGGCCGGCAGCGCCATCAGGGAATCGCACCGTGTCGGCGACGAGCGCGTACAGGATCCCTATTGCCTGCGTTGCCAGCCACAGGTCATGGGTGCGGCACTCACCGTGCTGCGCCAAGCGGCCGACACGCTAGGCACCGAGGCCAATGGCGTCACAGACAATCCGCTGATCTTCGCCGAGGATGATACCGCGCTCTCCGGCGGCAATTTCCACGCCGAGCCGGTGGCCTTCGCCGCCGACATGATCGCGCTGGCCGTCTGCGAGATCGGCTCGCTGTCGGAACGCCGCATCGCCATGCTGGTCGATCCGGCGCTCTCCGGCATGCCGGCCTTCCTGACGCCCAAGCCCGGCCTCAACTCCGGCTTCATGATCCCTCAGGTGACGGCGGCGGCACTCGTTTCGGAAAACAAGCAGAAGGCCTATCCGGCCAGCGTCGATTCCATCCCTACCTCGGCCAACCAGGAAGACCACGTCTCGATGGCCGCGCACGGCGCGCGCCGGCTGATCGGCATGGTCGAGAACGCGACCGCAGTGATCGGCATCGAATTGCTGGCCGCCGCACAGGGCTGCGATTTCCACCAGCCGCTGGCGTCGAGCAATGCGCTGGAAGCGGTACGCAAACTGGTCCGGGCCGAAGTGCCGCATCTCGACAATGACCGGCATTTCCACCCCGACATGGAAAAGGCCATCGCCATGGTCCGCAGCGGTGCTACGGTCAAGGCTGCCGGCGCGGTGATGCTGCCTTCGATCTCGGGAGCCTGACATGACCGACTGGCTGACAGTAACGGAAGGCACGGCACCCCTTTTGGTGTCGATCCCGCATACCGGCACCGATCTCGCCGGAATCGACAACCGGCTGGTCTCGCCGTGGCTCGGCCGCCGCGATTGCGACTGGTGGATCGACAATCTTTACGATTTTGCCGCCGGTCTTGGCGCGACGGTTGTGCATACGTCGATCTCGCGCACCGTCATCGACGTCAACCGCGATCCCTCCGGCGCCTCGCTCTATCCGGGGCAGACGACGACGACCCTTTGCCCGACGGAGACATTCGACGGCGATCCGCTCTATAACCCGGGTGAAGAGCCGATGCCGTCGGAGATCGACCACCGCCGCATAGACTATTTCGTGCCCTACCATCAAATGCTGGCTGCCCAGGCCATCAGGCTGCGAGGCCTGCACGAAAAAATCGTCATCTACGATTGCCACTCGATCCGTTCGGTGCTGCCGCGTCTCTTCGACGGTACGCTGCCGGTCTTCAACCTCGGCACCAATGACGGCCAGACCGCCGACCCGACGCTGCAGAACCTGGTCGGCCAGATCATGGCCGAAAGCGGTGAAAGCTATGTCATCAACGGCCGTTTCAAGGGCGGCTGGATCACGCGTTACTTCGGCAATCCGCAAGGCGGCTACCATGCGTTGCAGATGGAGCTTGCCGATCGCGGCTATCTGCGCGAGCCCGAGGGGAAGGGCGAGCCGGACAATTGGCCGGTGCCTTATGACGCCGAGTTTGCCGCGCCGATGCGCGCCACACTGACCAAAATCCTTCAAACCGCCATTGACTGGGCCGGGCGCTGACCCGCCGCCATCCGAAAGGGACAATGATGAACAATCCTCGCCACAACATCCGCGAAGTCCGCGCACCCCGCGGCGACAAGCTCAACGCCCGCTATTGGACGACCGAAGCGCCGCTGCGCATGCTGATGAACAATCTCGATCCCGAAGTCGCCGAGAACCCCAACGAACTGGTCGTCTATGGCGGCATCGGCCGGGCGGCGCGCACCTGGAACGATTTCGACAGCATCGTCGCCTCGCTGAAGACGCTTGGCGAGGACGAGACGCTGCTGGTGCAGTCGGGCAAGCCGGTCGGCGTGTTCCGCACCCACGCCGATGCGCCGCGCGTGCTGATCGCCAACTCCAATCTCGTGCCGCATTGGGCGACCTGGGACAAATTCAACGAGCTCGATAAAAAGGGCCTGATGATGTACGGCCAGATGACGGCCGGCTCGTGGATCTATATCGGCACGCAAGGCATCGTGCAGGGCACCTACGAGACCTTCGTCGAGGCCGGCCGCCAGCACTATGGCGGCAACCTCAAGGGCAAGTGGATCCTGACCGGCGGCCTCGGCGGCATGGGCGGCGCGCAACCACTGGCCGCCGTCATGGCCGGCGCCTGCTGCCTGGCCATCGAATGCAATCCGGACTCCATCGATTTCCGTCTGCGCACCCGCTATGTCGACGAGAAGGCCGAGACGCTCGACGAGGCGATGGAGATGATCGAGCGCTGGACCAAGGCGGGCGAGGCGAAGTCCGTCGGCCTGCTCGGCAACGCCGCCGAGATCGTGCCGGAAATGTTCAGGCGCGGCATTCGCCCCGACATGGTCACCGACCAGACTTCGGCCCACGACCCGATCAACGGCTATCTGCCGAAGGGCTGGACCATGGCCGAGTGGCGCGAGAAGCGCGTCAGCGATCCGAAGGCGGTCGAGAAGGCGGCGCGGGCTTCGATGCGCGAACATGTTGAGGCGATGGTGGCGTTCTGGAACGCCGGTGTGCCGACGCTCGACTATGGCAACAACATCCGCCAGGTCGCCAAGGACGAAGGGTTCGAGAACGCCTTTGCCTTCCCCGGTTTCGTGCCGGCCTATATCCGTCCGCTGTTCTGCCGAGGCATTGGCCCGTTCCGTTGGGCCGCGCTCTCGGGCGATCCCGAGGATATCTACAAGACCGACGCCAAGGTGCGCGAACTGACGCCTGGCAACACCCATCTGCACAATTGGCTGGACATGGCGCGCGAGCGCATTGCTTTCCAGGGTCTGCCGGCGCGCATCTGCTGGGTCGGCCTTGGCGACCGCCACAGGCTCGGTCTTGCCTTCAACGAGATGGTGGCCAAGGGCGAACTCAAGGCGCCGGTCGTCATCGGCCGCGATCACCTCGATTCCGGCTCGGTCGCCTCGCCGAATCGCGAGACGGAAGCGATGAAGGATGGCTCGGACGCCGTGTCCGACTGGCCGTTGCTCAATGCGCTGCTCAACACGGCGTCGGGCGCCACCTGGGTGTCGCTGCACCATGGCGGCGGCGTCGGCATGGGCTTTTCCCAGCATGCCGGCATGGTCATCGTCGCCGACGGTACGCCCGACGCCGCCAGGCGCCTGGAGCGCGTGTTGTGGAACGATCCGGCGACCGGCGTCATGCGCCATGCCGATGCCGGCTACGACATCGCCATCGAGTGCGCCAAGGAGCACCAGCTCAACCTGCCCGGCATTTTGGGGTGAGAAGCGTCCGGCCGCAGGCAGGCGAAAAGCCGCAGAATCGGCTTTTCGAGTTTCGAACGCCCGTAGCCATAGCGGAGGGCTAGGCCATGCGCATTCTTCGTGCCGCCGACTACCGCGTCATGCCGTGGAAGAACGGCGGCGGCACGACCACCGAGATCGCCGTCTCGCCTGAAGGCGCCAGCCTCGACGGTTTCGACTGGCGCGTCTCGATGGCGCGCGTCGAGGGCAGCGGGCCGTTTTCCAGCTTTGCCGGCATCGACCGCACGCTGTCGGTGCTGGAAGGCGAGGGGATCGTGCTCGATGTCGCCGGCCGTCCGGCGGCGAGACTGACACCGGTCTCCGCGCCTTTTGCTTTTCCTGCCGACCTGCCGACCAGTGCGGCCCTGATCGGCGGTCCGATCACTGACCTCAACGTCATGACGCGCCGCGGCCGCACGCTGCACTCGGTCGAGCGCGTGGCGATTTCACAGCCTGTGGACGTTGCGACAGGGATCGGCCCGACCCTGATCCTTTGTCGCATGGGCGAGGCTATTTTCCGCGAGGCTGGGTCAATTCGCCTCGGACCGCTTGACACGATGCTGATCGGGCCGGAGGCTCCTGTCCTGAAGGTTGAGCCGGCTCGGGATACAACCCTGTTCATCATCCGGATAACCACCGCTGCCTGACGCTTTCGCGTCAACGGTTACCGCCTGTTTCCAAACATGATCGCAACGCCGGCGAAATATAGCGTAAGCTCCTGCCGGCATCACGAAAAAGCCCGAATCCTCTCCGTCGATCGAACCGACGGGAGCGAGGGGCGCTCGTCTTTGAGTTTGGTCGAAAGATGACGCCCTGTCGTGGTGCGGAAACAAACTTTCGGCATAGGGGTTGATGCAACCAATTGCATTTGAACCGGTTTTAGGGCCATTGCCGTGGCGGTGACGCCGCTGAGTGCCCGCTTACGGAATTTTCAATGAATATTCAGACGAATCCTGCCCAGATCGAGAAGACAAGCGCGAGCTTCCCGGCCATCACGGAAGAGCCGATAAGGTCGACATTCCTGCCCGAGGAGCGCCTGAAGCTGCTCGGCGAAAGCCTGGCCAAGGGCGATCTCGCCGACCTGTTCGGCCTGATCCCGTTCGACTTCCAGGCCCGCATCCGCGACAGCGCCAAGAAGATCCTCGAAGTCTACCGTTCGACCAATGCGGCGCAGGCCAAGGGTGAAACCATCACCCCGGCCGCGCAATGGCTGCTCGACAACAACTATCTGGTCGAGGAGACCATTTTCCAGGTGAAGCGCGACCTGCCGCGACGCTTCTATCGCCAGCTGCCGACGTTGAAACTGCCCGATGGCGGCACCGTGCCGCGTGCGCTGGCGCTGGCCTGGACCTATGTCGCGCATTCGGACAGTTCCGTCTCGGCGACCATGTTCAAGTCCATCGTCCAGGGTTTTCAGTCGGTAGAGCCGCTTAAGATCGGTGAACTCTGGGCGCTGCCATCGCTTCTGCGCTTCGTGCTGATCGAAAATCTTCGCCGGTTGGCCGTCAGGGTCAATCGCACCCGCCAGATGCGCCAGATCTCAAACGATGTGGCTGACAAGGTTCTGGCGACCGACGATAGCGCCGACCGCCAGGCAATCCTGGCCAATTTCAGCGCCCATGCGCAGGACACCACCTTTGCCACGCAGCTTCTCTACCGCTTGCGCGATGGATCGCAGAATGCCGGCAAGGCCCTGGAATGGCTGGAAGGCGAACTCGAAAAGACCGGCTCCGATGCCGAGGAGATCATCATCTCCGAGCATCACACGCTGTCCAGCGGCAATGTGACGACCGGCAACATCATCCGCGGCCTGCGCCTCATCAACGACGTCGACTGGACAGTGTGGTTCGAGGGTGTCAGCCGCATCGACACGGTGCTGCGCGAGCGCACCGATTTCGCCGCGCTCGACTTCTTCTCGCGCGATCAATACCGCACCGCGATCGAGGAACTGGCGCGCCGCTCGAACCTGTCGGAATACCGTGTCGCCGAAAAGGCGATCGAACTGGCTGACCAAGCGGTTGGTGAACAGGCTGCCGACGAACAAGCATCGGCCGGCGGTGGCGACGGTTCCGCTCCAGCGCCGTCCGTGCATACCGATGTCGGCTTCTTCCTCGTCGGCCCGCGCCGTCTCGAGCTGGAAAGAGCGATCGACTATCGACCCACCATCAGCCAGACGGTCAAGCGGGCTTTCACCAAGACCGGATGGCTTGGCATCGTCCTGCCGGTCTTCGCGCTGACGGCGCTGCTTCTTGTCCTCACCGGCAATGCGTTGGCCAATCTCGGCCTGTCGGTGACCTCGATCGTGCTGATGCTGGCGCTGTTTGCCGTGCCGGCGAGCGAAGGCGCGCTGGCCTTCTTCAACACCGTTGTGTCGCTGTTCCTCAAGCCGACGCGCCTGATCGGTTACGATTACAGGCACGGCGTGCCGCCCGAGGCGCGCACGCTGGTGGTTGTGCCTTCGCTGATCGGCTCGCGCGACGATGTCGAGGAAAACATCCGCAACCTCGAAGTCCATTACCTCGCCAATCTGGTGGACGAGATCCATTTCGCGCTGCTGTCGGACTGGCCCGACAGCAAGATCGAGATCGACGCTGCCGACACCGAGATCCTCGAATATGCCCGTGCCGAGATTGCGCGCCTCAACGCCCGTTATCCCTCCGAAGGCGCGCCGCGCTTCTACATCCTGCACCGCCGCCGCCTCTTCAACGCGGCTCAAGGGGCCTGGATGGGCTGGGAGCGCAAACGCGGCAAGCTGCATGAGCTAGACCTTTTGCTGCGCGGCGACAGCGACACCACTTTCCTGCCGCTCGACGTGCCGCTTCCGGAAAAAGTCGTCCACGTGATGACGCTCGACGCCGACACGCGCACCACCCGCGATGCGGTGGCGAGCCTGGTAGGCAAGCTCTGCCATCCGCTCAACCGCCCGCATTTCGACGCCGCCAAACGCGTCGTCACCGCCGGCTACACGATCCTGCAGCCCCGCATCACCGCTTCGCTGACATCTGGCGACGAGGCCTCGTTCTTCCAGCGTGTGTTCTCTGCCAACCGCGGCCTCGACCCCTACGTCTTTGCCGTCTCGGACCTCTATCAGGACGTCTTCAGCGACGGGTCCTTCACCGGCAAGGGCCTCTATCACGTCGATGCTTTCGAAGCCGCCCTGCAGGGTCGCATCGAGGAAAACACCGTCCTCAGCCACGATCTGCTCGAAGGCGCGCTGGCGCGCGCAGCACTTGTGACCGACGTCGAACTGGTCGAGGACTATCCGACCCGCTACTCGGTCGACGCCTCGCGCCACCACCGCTGGGCACGTGGCGACTGGCAGCTTCTGGGCTTTATCCTCGATCCGCGCTCCGGCGTTCCGGCCCTGTCGCGCTGGAAGATGGTGGACAATTTGCGCCGCTCGCTGACGCCGATCTTCTGGGTGATGGCGGCGATCGCCGGCTGGACCTTGCTGCCCTTCACGCAGGCCGCGCAATGGCAGGCCTTGCTGATCCTTAGCCTGTTCATGGCGCCGACCTTCGACGTCGTCAACGCCATCCTGCCCAAGAGCGGCGACCAGACGCCGCGCGGCCATTTCTCCGCGCTGGCGCGCGACGTCGCCTTCGGCACCGCCATGGTGGCGCTGAAGATCGTGCTGATGGCGCACAACGCCTGGATGATGGGCGACGCCATTGTGCGCACGCTCTACCGGTTGTTCGTCAGCCGCCAGAATCTCCTGGAATGGCGCACCGCCTCCCAGGCGCACAAGGCCGGCGACAACGATGTCGGCTCCTACTACGGCATGATGTACGGCGCCGTGATCATCGGTTTTGTCGGCCTGGCCATTCCGGTGCTGGCCGATTCCACCGGCGCCTTCGTCGCCTTCTTCTTCGCCCTGTTCTGGATCGGCTCGCCGGCGATCGCCAGCTGGATCAGCCGCTCGGCGGAAACCGAGGACCGGCTGCGCATATCACAGGCCGATATCCACACGCTGCGCACCGTGGCGCGGCGCACCTGGCATTATTTCGAAAGCTTCGTCACGGCGGAGCATCACAATCTGCCACCGGACAATTTCCAGGAAAGCCCGGCACCGGTCGTGGCGCCGCGCACGTCGCCGACCAATGTCGGCGTGTATCTCCTGTCGGTGGTCTCGGCGCGCGATTTCGGCTGGATCAGCCTGTCGGATGCCATCACCCGCATCGACGCTACCATGACGACCATTGAGAGCATGCCGCGCCACCGCGGCCATCTCTTCAACTGGTACGATACCACGACGCTGAAGCCGCTCTACCCGCTCTACATTTCGGCTGTCGACAGCGGCAATCTCGCCGGCCACCTGGTGGCGGTGGCGGCGGCCTGCGCCGAATGGGCGGAGGCGCCTTCCGTTCACCTCCAGGGCGACTTCGAAGGCATTCTCGACACGGTTACGATCCTGAGCGAAAGCCTCGATGAGTTGCCCGACGACCGTCGTCAGCTCAGGCCTCTGCGCCAGCGTCTTGTCGATCGCCTGGACGGTATGCGGCGTGCCGTCGAGACGATCAAGGCGCAGCCGGAAATGGCCTCGATCCGCACCATCAACCTCGCCGTGCTGGCGGGCGAGATCCGTAAGCTGGCCACCGCCATCCACACCGAGGCGGCCTCGGCCCAGAGCGACGTCATCGTCGACTGGGCGGCGCGGCTGGAAGCCACTTGCGAGGCGCACGTCCACGATGCCCACAGCGACGACAACGCCGTCGAAGCGCTGCGCGCCAAGCTGCTGACCTTGCGCGAGCGCACGCGCCGTTTCGCCTTCGAGATGGAATTCGCCTTCCTGCTGCGGCCGGAACGCAAGCTGTTGTCGATCGGCTACCGCGTCGAGGAGCACCAGCTCGACGAAAGCTGCTACGACCTTCTCGCCTCAGAGGCGCGGCTGACCAGCCTGTTCGCCATCGCCAAGGGCGACCTGCCGACCGAGCATTGGTTCCGGCTCGGCCGCCCGATCGTCGAGATCGGCTTCCAGGGCGCGCTGATGTCCTGGTCGGGCTCGATGTTCGAGTATCTGATGCCGCCGCTGGTGATGAAGGAGGCACAGGGCTCGATCCTCAACCAGACCAGCAAGCTGATCATCAAGCGCCAGATCCAGTACGGCCGCCAGAAGAACGTGCCATGGGGCATCTCGGAAGCGGCCTACAACGCCCGCGACCGTGAACTGACCTACCAGTACACCAACTTCGGCGTGCCCGGGCTTGGGCTGAAGCGTGGCCTGGGCCAGAACACGGTGATTGCGCCCTACGCCACCATCCTGGCGGCGCAGTTCAACCCGCGCGAAGCCGTGCAAAATCTGGCGCGTCTGCGCGACATCGGTGCGCTTGGCCCGCACGGCTTTTACGATGCGGTCGATTTCACGCCGCAGCGTGTGCCTGAAGGCACCAACCATGCGGTCGTGCTGAATTACTATGCGCACCATTCGGGCATGTCGATCGCGGCGGTCGCCGACGCGATCTTCGAGGGTCGCCTGCGCGACCGTTTCCACAGCGATCCCGTCATTGAATCAGCCGAACTCCTGCTGCAGGAAAGGGCGCCACGCGACATCCCGACAGCGACCGTCAGGACCGAAGCCGACGAGCGTGCCAAGGACGAGACCGAAACCGAGAGCCCCGACACCCGCATCGTGCTCGATCCACTGCGGGCGCTGCGTTCGACCAACGTGATGTCGAACGGCCGTTATTCGGTGATGGTGACGGCAACCGGTTCCGGCTACAGCCGCTGGGGCGATCTTTCCATTACCCGCTGGCAGCCGGACCCGGTCGAGGACCGTCTGGGCTCCTACATCTTCCTGCGTGACGTCAGCACGGGCGACTGGTGGTCGGCCACGGCGGAGCCGAAGCGCGCGGCCGAGGAGAAGGTGCAGACCCTGTTCTCCGACGACAAGGCGAGCTTCGTCAAATTGGTCGGCACGTTGCGCTCCGAGGTCGAATGCATCGTCATTTCAGAAGGCAATGGCGAAGGCCGCCGCATCACGCTCTACAATGAAAGCACGTCCGATCGTTTCATCGAGGTGACGTCCTTTGCCGAACTGGTGCTGGGTTCGGAGGCTTCCGACAACGCGCATCCGGCCTTCTCGAAGATGTTCGTGGAGACCGAGATCGCCGCCAACAACGGCGCGATCTTCGCCACGCGCCGCAAGCGCGAAACCAGCGAGCCCGATATCACGCTGGCGCATTTCGTCACCGATCCGTCCGGACCGGCGCGCGATGCAGAGGCCGAGACGGACAGGCGCGCCTTTATCGGCCGTGGCCGCTCCATCGTCGATGCTGCCGCCTTCGATCCGGGCGCCAGGCTTGGCGGCCATTCCGGCTTCACGCTCGATCCCATTGCCTCGCTGCGCCGCCAGGTGCGCGTGCCGGCCAACAAGAAGATATCGCTGACCTTCTGGACCGTGGTCGGAGCCAACCGCACCGAATTGGACGAAGCGATAAACCGCCTCGACCATCAGGAGAGCTTTGCCCGCCAGGCCATGCTCGCCTGGACGCGCAGCCAGGTGCAGACCCGCCACATGGGCCTCAGCCTGACCGATGCCGCCAATGTGCAGAAGCTGGCGCGCTATCTGATCTACCCCGACGCGTTCCTGCGCCTGCCGGCTGAGTCCATTGCATCCGGCCTTGGCAAGCAGTCGAGCCTGTGGCCGACCAGCATTTCGGGCGATTTCCCGATCTTCCTGGTCAGGATCGGCGACGTCGCCGATCTGGAGATCGTCGCCCAGGCGCTGCGCTTCCAGGAATACATGCGCACCCGCGGCATGATGATCGACTTCGTCGTCGTCAACGAGCAGGCCTCGTCCTACGTCCAGGACCTGCAGCGCGCGGTCGAGACGCTGTGCGAAAACAGCCGCCTGCGCGGCAAGGAGCTCGGGCCTCGGCAGCACATTTTCGCGGTGCGCCGCGACCTGATGGAAGAGACCACCTACAAGACGCTGCTCGCGGTCGCCCGGGTGGTTCTGCACACCCGCAACGGTACCATCTTCGATCAGATCGAGCGGGCCGAGGCGGCTGCCCTGCAGGCGCGCGACACGCTTGTGCCGTCTGGATTGCCGGCTCCGCGCGAAATCCCGGCGCCGACGGCGCATGCCTTCGCCTCGCAGCCCGTGGCGGATGTCCGCGCCGATGGCACGGGTCTCAGTCAATGGAACGGCTTTGGCGGTTTCGACGGCGACGGACGGCATTATGTGGTGCGCTTGGCCGGCCGGCGCACCACGCCGCAGCCCTGGATCAACGTCGTCTCGAACCCCTCGTTCGGCTTCCACACCTCCGCCGAGGGAGCAGCCTTCACCTGGAGCCGCAACAGCCGCGACTACCAGTTGACGCCGTGGTCGAACGATCCGGTCTCGAACCGGCCGGGCGAGGGCGTCTACATCTACGATCAGGCCAGCGGCAGGGCGTTCTCGCCGATCGCCGCGGTGGTGCGTGATCCCTCGATGACCTACGAGGCCTGGCACGGCCAGGGCTTCTCCACCTTCCGCTCTAAGCGTGGACCCTTATCGATGGACCTGACCCATGTGGTCGACCCCGTCGATCCGGTGAAGATCACGCGGCTGCGCATCCAGAATTCCGGCTCGGTGCCGGCGCGGCTGCGTGTCTACGCCTATGCCGAATGGGTGCTTGGCGGACACCGGTCGCGCACGGCCGCTACCATTGTGCCGTCGCGCGACGCGGCGACAGGCGCGTTGCTGGCGCAAAACCCCTACGGGCTCGATTTCAGCGAGCGGGTGGCTTTCCTCGCTGCCGATGCCGCTGTTCATTCGGTGACGACGGATCGCTCCGAATTCCTTGGTCGGCACGGGTCCAGCGAACTGCCGCAGGCGGTGCTGAGCGGTGCGGCGCTGTCGGGTCGTGTCGAGGCTGGAGACGATCCTTGCGCGGCGATCGCCCGCGATGTCGAGATCCCGGCCGGCGGCGACGTCACGCTGCTCTGGCTGCTTGGCGATGCCGATACCCCCGCCCAGGCGAGCGCGCTGGTGCAGACGCATCGGGGCAAGGATTTCGACCTGCGCCTGGCCGACAATGAGCGCGAGTGGCGCGGCTTCCTCGACACCATCCAGGTCGAGACGCCGGACAAGGCGCTCGATGCCATGGTCAATCACTGGCTGCCCTATCAGAGCCTTGCCTGCCGCATCCGCGCCCGCTCGGCCTTCTATCAGGCAAGCGGCGCCTTCGGCTTCCGCGACCAGCTGCAGGACACGCTGGCGCTGCTGGCGCATGATCCGACGCTGGCGCGCGACCAGATCCTCAATGCCGCGCGGCGGCAGTTCCCGGAAGGCGACGTGCAGCATTGGTGGCTGCCGCGCACCGGAGCCGGTGTGCGCACCATGATCTCCGACGACGTGGTCTGGCTGGCCCACGCCACGGCGCGCTATCTGACCGTCACCGGCGACGCCGCTATCCTCAAGGAGCAGTTGCCCTTCATCGACGGGCAGGCGCTGGGCGAGGGAGAGCACGACGCCTTCTTCACTCCCGAAATCTCGAAGAAGACCGTGTCGCTCTACGACCATTGCGCGCGTGCGCTCGACCTGGCCATCAAGCGCAGCAGTCCTGCCGGCCTTCCGTTGATCCTGGGCGGCGACTGGAACGACGGCATGAACCGCGTCGGCGAGCACGGCAAGGGTGAGAGCGTGTGGCTGGGCTGGTTCCTGCTGAAGACGCTGGGCGACTTCGCCGCCGTCGCCAAGGGCGAAGGCGACAGCAAGCGCGCGCAGGCCTGGGCAAAGCATGCCGAGGGGCTGAAGCGGGCGCTTGAGAGCACGGCATGGGACGGCGAGTGGTACCGGCGCGGCAGTTTCGACGACGGCACACCTTTAGGGTCGCGCACCTCTGAAGAGTGCCGCATCGACTCCATCGCCCAGTCCTGGAGCGTGCTTTCCGGCGAGGGCGACCCGGCGCGGTCGACGACGGCGATGCAGCAGGCGACCAGCCTGCTCGTCGACGACAAGCTCAAGATCGTCAAGCTGTTCACGCCACCCTTCTCGAAAACGAAGAAGGACCCCGGCTACATCAAGAGCTATCCGCCCGGCGTACGCGAGAATGGCGGCCAGTACACGCATGCTGCGACGTGGTTCGTCATCGCGCTGGCCGAGATGGGGCTGACCGACGAAGCCTATCGATGCTTCTCGATGCTGAACCCGGTCAACCACGCATCCGACGAGGCCTCGGCCGAACAATACCGCGTCGAACCTTATGTGGTGGCCGCCGATATCTATGCCGGAGACGACAAGGGCGGGCGCGGCGGCTGGACCTGGTACACCGGCTCGGCGGGCTGGCTCTACCGTGCGGCGGTCGAAGGCATCCTCGGCATCGAACGGCGCGGCAAGCAGATCACGTTCCGGCCGAAACTGCCCAGCCACTGGGATGGCTACCACGCCACGCTCAAGATGCTGGGCGCCGAGATCAAGGTTCATGTCATTCGCGACAAAAAGACCAAGACGATCTCGCTAGAAGTCGATGGTTCGAAAACAAAGTCCGCTTCATTCGAACCCAAAGCCGGCACTCAGGCCGAGATCGTGGTCAAGATACCGGCGTAAAATCAACAGCTTGGGTTGGTTGCTCGCGCGTCCTTCGGGACGCGCGACGCCGCGTCTTGTTACTTACGCGCGATCCGCGGCTGCGCCGGCAAGATGCCTCCCGATTAAGCCTTGCAATACGGTCGTGATTAAAAATGTGGCAGTGCTCTGCTACTGCCATGATTTTGCCGCAAGGCTGGCATTTCACCTTTTATCTCAAACCGTTAGGTGATCACGTCAGATTTCGCATCGTCGTCATGTTTTGTTCGCTAAATGGGAACGGAAGCGATAGACGGGCATTGTTTTGCGACGCGTCAACCGTTACGTGTCAAGCAATGGTGCAGTGCACAATACGGCATCGAGCACAGTAGAGAATTGGCGGAGTAGCTGAAGTGTCACTTCTGCAGATCTATTGGAGAGCGCTGGGCTATCTGGCCGCCGACAAGAAGCGCGTCGCGCTGATTTGCGGCGCCAATGTCGCGCTCGCCGCCGTCGCCATCCTGGAGCCGATCTTGTTCGGCCGGGTGATCGATGCCATCTCCGAGCATGGCTCGGTATTTTCCACGCTTGCCGTGTGGGCCGGTTTGGGCGCCTTCAACGTCATCGCTTTCGTCCTGGTGGCGCGCGGCGCCGACCGCTTTGCTCACGCCCGGCGCAGCGAAGTGCTGTGCCAGTCCTTCGAGCGCGTGATCACCATGCCGCTCGCCTGGCATCACCAGCGCGGCACGTCCAACGCCCTGCACACGCTGCTGCGCGCCGTTGAGACGCTGTTCAGCCTCTGGCTCGAATTCATGCGCCAGCATCTGTCCACGGCTGTCGCGCTCGTCCTGCTCGTGCCAACGGCGCTCAGCATGGATGTGCGCATGTCGATGGTGCTGCTCGCGCTTGGCGTGCTCTATGTCGGCATCGGCCGCCTGGTGATGAAGCGCACCAAGGCGGGTCAGGCAGCCGTCGAGCGCCACTACCACAAGGTGTTCGCCCATGTGACGGACTCCGTCAGCAACGTCGCCGTTCTCCAGAGCTACAACCGCCTTGGCCATGAGGCCGAGACCTTGCGCCGCTACGTCAAGAACCTGCTCGACGCGCAGAACCCGGTGCTCGACTGGTGGGCCATCGCCAATGCGCTCAATCGCCTGTCGTCGACCATCTCGATGATGGTGGTGCTTCTGATCGGCGCCTATCTGGTGACCCATGGCCAGCTGCGCGTCGGTGATGTCATTGCCTTCACCGGTTTCGCCGCGCTGCTGATCTCGCGGCTCGACCAGATGTCGGCTTTCGCCAACCAGATTTCGGAGGCTCGCGCCAAGCTCGAGGAGTTCTACAAGCTCGAGGACTCGGCCGCCGATACCGCCGAGCCGGATGGCCTGCGCGAGCTCACCAATGTCACCGGCCATGTCCGCTTCGAGGATGTCGGCTTCGAATTCGCCAATTCGGGGCAGGGCGTCAGCGACGTGTCCTTCGAGGTCCAAGCCGGCCAGACCGTCGCTATTGTCGGGCCGACGGGCGCCGGCAAGACCACGCTCATCAATTTGCTGCAGCGCGTTTTTTCGCCGTCCAGCGGCCGTATCCTGATCGACGGCATCGATACCCGCACCGTGACCCGCAAGTCGCTGCGCCATTCGATCGCCACCGTGTTCCAGGATGCCGGACTGCTCAACCGCTCGATTGAGGACAACATCCGCGTCGGCCGTGCCGATGCGAGCAATGACGAGATCCACGCCGCGGCCAGCGCGGCGGCCGCGCAGGACTTCATCCTGGCCAAGAGCAGCGGCTACGACACCGTGGTCGGCGAACGTGGCGGCCAGCTCTCTGGCGGTGAGCGCCAGCGTATCGCGATTGCGCGCGCCGTGCTGAAAGATGCGCCGATCCTGGTGCTCGACGAGGCTACCAGCGCGCTCGACGTCGAGACCGAGGACCGCGTCAAGGAAGCGATCGACGAGCTGCGGCGCGACCGCACCACCTTCATCATCGCCCACCGCCTGACCACCGTTCGCGATGCCGATCTGGTCGTGTTCATGGACAAGGGCAGGGTGGTCGAAATGGGTGGCTTCGCCGAACTGTCGCTGCGCAACGGCCGCTTTGCCAGCCTGCTGCGCGCCGGCGGCCTGCTCAACGACGAGGAAGTCCGCCGCCTCAGCCGCTCCGTGCAGGGCGAGGCCGCGTAACTTTTTTCCCTTCTCCCCTTGTGGGAGAAGGTGGCCTCGCGAAGCGAGGTCGGATGAGGGGTGTTCCAGGGAACACCAACGCCTCACAAGGGGAGAAGGAAAGGCGCTTCCTACCCCTGCGACACCACCGCTCGATTGCCCCGATCGCGCCGGCGGTCTATGTAACGGGGCATGAGCGATACGACTTCACGCCTGACTGGCTGGATGGACCTTGCCAACCCGACGCGCTTCGTTGGGCTGGCCGACAAGGTCGTGCCATGGCTGGCGACGATCGCCGCGCTCGTCCTTGCCGTCGGCCTCTATATGAGCTTCGCCGCGCCTGAGGACTTCCAGCAAGGCATCACCGTGCGCATCATGTACATCCATGTGCCCTTCGCCTGGCTTGCCATGATGTGTTACTCGCTGATGGCGATCTCAGCCCTTGGCACATTGGTCTGGCGGCACCCTCTGGCCGATGTCGCGCTGAAATCGGCGGCTCCCATCGGCGCTGTCTTCACGGCACTTGCGCTGATCACCGGTTCGATCTGGGGCAAGCCGATGTGGGGCACCTGGTGGGTGTGGGACGCGCGCCTGACCTCGGTCTTCGTGCTGTTCCTGATGTATCTCGGCATCATCGCGTTGACGCGTGCGCTCGACGACGCCAGCCGCGCCGCCTGGGCCGCCGCCATCATCACGCTGGTCGGCTTCATCAACATCCCGATCATCAAATTCTCGGTCGACTGGTGGAACACGCTGCACCAGCCGGCCTCGGTGTTCCGCCTCGGCGGCCCGACCATCGACCCAAGCCTGCTTTGGCCGCTGCTGGTCATGGCTGTCGGCTTCACCGTGCTGTTCTTCGCCCTGCACCTGATGGCGATGCGCACCGAAATCCGCCGCCGCCGGGTGATTGCCATGCGGCGGGTGGCCGCCCGGCAGGCGGAGCGGCAGCCCGCTTAGGCCATCAGCCCCCGCGCTGCCACCGGCAGGGTCTCCAGCACCTTGTCACCGTCGATCAGATTGACCTCGTTGAACAGATTGGTGACGACGCAGCAATGATCGGGCACCACGCGCACGCGTTCGCCGATGCGCAACTTCGCGTCGCCGGAAAGCGTGACAGTGCCATGTTCTTCGCTGAGCCCGGTGACCCTTGCGTCGGGGGCGCCGAGCAACTCGCCAAAATCTTTGAGCCCGAGCGTGTCGCTCGACAGCGCCTTGCTGCCACTGTCGAGAATGGCGCGCGTTGCCGTTGGATGGCTGACGACGGTGGCGAGCACCGTCAGCGCGCAATCGTCGAGGGTGCCGACGCCTTTGGCGACCTGATAGCGGTCGAGGTAGATGTAGGTGCCTGGGCGATATTCGGTGACGACGCTATCCTCGCCGGAGCGCCACATGTCAGGCGTGCCGCCGCTGGAGATGCGATCACAAGCGAGACCCGATGCCGCCAGCGCCTGCTTGGCATCCGCAAGCCAGGCTTCGGCTTCGGCCGCGCGGCCGGCCGCCGGATAGGTCATCAGTCCGCCGAAGGCGAGGCCACCGGCCTTGTCGATCAGCCTTGCCAGCGCAAGCGCCTCACCGGCCGTCTGCACACCGCAGCGGCCCATGCCGGTATCGCATTCGACCAGCACCGACAGGGGATGGCCAGCATCAGCGAAAGTGGCGGCCAGTCCTTCCAGCGTCTCCGTGCTGTCCGCCGTCACCGACAGGGTCACGCGGCTGTGCAGCGCCTTCAGCCGTTCCAGCTTGGCGCGGCCGAGAATGTTGTAGGGCAGAAAAATGTCGGACAGGCCGGCGTCGGCCATCACCTCGGCCTCGCCGATCTTCTGGCAGGTGATGCCGACGGCGCCGGCCGCCACCTGCTTCTTCGCCCAATAGGGCAATTTGTGCGTCTTGATGTGCGGCCTGAGTTTCAGCCCGTGCCTGTCGGCATGCGTCTGTGCACGGGCAATGTTGGCTTCGGCGCGCGCGGCGTCGATCAGGATCGACGGCGTATCGAGGTCGTGGACGGTCGGCATCTTCTAATCCTGTGAGAATTCGCAGGGTTTATGAGCCTGAACGTGCTGGATGTCACGCAGCCAGCGTCCCAGACCGCTGGGCCATCCGCGTGTTGCGCAAGGCATGGGAATGGCGAGATGGATCGACACCGTGGCGGTGTTCGGCTATGCGATTTGTCGAAAAATCCACACGAAGGGTCACGATCATGAAACGCTCCGCCATCAACGACATCATCCGCGAAGCCGACGCTTTCATCCGCTCGTTCGGCTACATCATGCCGCCCTTCGCCTATTGGTCGCCTGAGGAGATGAAAGCGCGCCAGGTCGATTCGTCGGCCGTCTTCACCTCGCGGCTCGGCTGGGACATCACCGATTACGGCCAGGAAAAATTCAACGAGCTCGGCCTCTTCCTCTTCACCGTGCGTAACGGCCGCTACGAGGACATGAAGAAGGGCATGGGCATGCTCTATGCCGAGAAGATCATGATCTCGCGCAAGGACCAGCTGTCGCCGATGCACCGTCACAACATCAAGGCCGAGGACATCATCAACCGTGGCGGCGGCAAGCTGGTGCTGGAACTGTTCATGCACGACCGCGATGGCGGCATCGATCCGAAGGCCGAGGTGTCGGTGCCGGTCGACGGGACCATCCACAGGCTGCCGGCGGGCGGCCTGCTGAAGCTCGACCCCGGCCAGAGCGTCACGCTGCTGCCTGGCGTCTGGCATGCCTTCTGGGCCGAGGGCAAGGATGTGCTGATCGGCGAAGTGTCGACCGTCAACGACGACCTCACCGACAATGTCTTCCGCGAGCCGATCGGCCGCTTCTCCAACATCGACGAAGATGTCGCCCCCGTGCACCTGCTGGTGGCCGACTATGAGAAGTGGCTGGGGTAGGCAGGCCAAACTCGGCTTGGCCCCACACTACCGCGCGTGTTTGTCCGCCTTGCGGTTGCCGAGCAGCAGCTTGCGCTCGAGATGTGCCCTTAGATCACCGTAGTAGGCGGTCAAGAAGGCCTTCGAATCGATCGGTTCGACCACCGCGCCGATCTTGCGGCCGATCGTTTCCGCCACGGCCTTCATCGCGGAATAGTCGTCGCGGCGCAGCACTTCTTCCAGCTTGTGCAATTCGGCGATGCCATAGGCATCGAGTTGCGCAGGGCTGAAATGGAAGTGCTTGGCGACCGGGTCCTTTCGCTGCGAAAGATCCTCGACCAACTTGAATTTCGGCGTCTCCACCACCCAGGTTCCGGCAAGCAGGTCGCCAATGCGCAGCCTGTCGCGGTTGAACAGCAGAAACAGCGAAAACAGCAGCGCCCACACAAGGCCGAAAACTGTCGACAGCGTGTCGGCGACGCCGGCGCCGCCACGCGCGGCGACGATCGACAGCGGCAAAAACACCTCGATCTCGCGCATCAGGTTGCGCGCGATGACCTGGTCGAGGGTGAGACCCGCGCCGCTGCGTGACGCGACCCGCACGCCCACGATCCGCTTGCCGGGCGTCGCGGCCCGCCGCCCCGCCTCGAAGGCGATGAAATAGACATTGCGCAGTAGGAAGATGAAGATGATCCAGACGATGAAGAGCGGCTCCGCCTCCCTCACGCCAAGGCCGCCGAAGCCGAAGATGACGACGAGGGTGACAGCAATAGCGGCAGCGACGATGATCACCACATCGAGCAGGAAGGCCGAAGCCCGCGTCCCGGCATCCGCCAGCTTGACCCTGAGGTCGACACCTTCCGGCGTGATCAGCGGCCTTATCAGCTCGGCAGGGTTCCTAGCCGTCGCCATGCCGCACCATCCGCAACAGGTAGAAATAGGCGATCCACAACGCCAGCATGCCTCCGCCAATGGCGTAGCGCGTCGCATCGCTGGTGATCGTCTGCCGGCCGATGCCTTCGAGCAGGCCGGCAAACAGAAGCATAACCATCACGCCGACCATGGCGGTCGCCGCCACCCGCCCGGCCTGGGCCGCGGCCGCCATTCGGGTCAGTTCGCCGGGGAAGGCGATGCGCGTGCCGATGCGCATGCCGGCCGCGCCCGCCAGCGCAATGGCGAACAGTTCCGTCGTGCCGTGGATCGACAGCCAGCCGCCTAGTTCGAAGCCCAGCCCCTTGGCCGCATAGACCTGGAACAGCGCGCCCAGCATGCATCCGTTCATCAGGATGATCAGCACACTCGGCACCGCGAAGGCGAAGCCCAGAGCAAAGGCCAGGATCGCCACCTGTGTGTTGTGGGTAAAGAGATAGGCGGCGAAGCCGGACAGGAAATGGCTGCTGCCGCCATCGTAGAGCACGCTGCGCAGCACTTCGGCCGACGAATCCGGATTGCGCCCGCCAGCAAGGCTGGGGGCGATGATGGCGTCGTACCAGCGCTTGTCGGACGCCACCAGCCAGTAGCCGGCGATGGCGCCGACGACAGTCAGCACGACCGACACAGAGGTCTCGCGCCAGAGATCGCGGATCGCCGCTGGCCAATCACGCAGGAAGAAATCGCCGACGCGCTGCCCTAAGCCTCGACGCGCGCCATAGAGGTAGAAGTAGCCGCGCAGGCTGAGCGCTTCCAGATAGGCGATCAGCGCGCTGTCGAGCGACGTCGCGCGGGCCACCGAGAGCGAGGACAACGCCGAGCGGTAGAGCAATGGCAGCGACAGCAACTCGTCTTCCGAAAGCGTGCGCGGCGCGCGTTTTTCGACGCGCGAAAGCAGCGCCTCGAACGCCTTCCAGTCGGCCTCGCGCTCCTGGCGGAAGCTTGCCAGCGACTGGCGTACGGCATCGGTGCCGGCGGGCAGCGTCATAGGAGATTCTCTTCCTTGAGCTGGATATAACGCTCGACCAGCGCGGGACCGAGCCGCTGATGGTCGGCCTCGATCACATGCGCGCCAAGCAGCCGCAGCCGCCCGATCACCACTTGCCGCTCCCGGAGCAGGCCGCCCGCGGTGACCGCGCGGGCGACATCCTCGGGTTTCGTCGGCTGCATGTCGGCCAGCGTCTCCAGTTCGACATCCTTCATCAGCATGAACAGCACCAGATGCCGCTCGGTCAGCCGGCCGACGGTGCGCAGCATCAGCTCGGCGCTGATCGAGTCGACGAAATCGGTGAAGACGATGACCAGCGAGCGCCTGTCGAGCTTGGCCGCCAATGTCGTCAGCGCCAGGGTGAAATTGGTCTCCGCGCTGGAATAGTCGATCTCGGCCGCGCGCTTCTGGATCATCGTGAAACTCGGCGAGCCGCGCACCGCGCCGCTCGAGACGCGAGGCGTGGCATCGAAGGAGAACAGTCTGACGAGGTCGCCGCCCTTGAGCGCGATGAAGGCCGACAGAAGTGCGGCCGTCACCGCGCGGTCGACCTTCGGCACGCCGTCGACCGGCTCGCACATCAGCCGGCCGCTGTCGATCGCCAGCACGATGTTGTTGTTCTCCTCGACCCTGAACTCGCGCGCCAGAAGCTTGCCGTGGCGGGCGCTGCGCTTCCAGTCGATCATCCGCCGGCCCATGCCTGGCTGATAGTCCTTCAGGGCCTCGAACTCGCGGCCCTGGCCGGCCCGCCTCTGCGCGTGGCCGTCGGCGAGCGCGGAGCGCTGCAGCAAGGTGATGGCCTCGTCGCGTGCGCTGCTGACGTCGGGCAGCACCGCCACCTTGCGGTCCATCGGCAGGACGACCTGGTTCCAGGTCAGCCCGAACGGGCCGTTCCAGCGCAGCCAGACCCGGTCGAAACTGGCAATGCCGCGCCTGCGCGCCGTGAATTCGAGGTCGAGCGTGCCGCCGTTGGCCGGCAACGCGCCGCCTGTGCGGCCGACCGGCTCCACGCGCTGATCGTGGCCGACACGCGCTTGCAGCTTGCGCGCCCGATGGCCGAGGCTGGCGGCGACATGCACGGTAAAGCGCCCGCCGACGCCGACCTGCGGCGGCGCCGACAGACTGGCGCTGAGCGAGGCGCGCCCACGCCCGGCCGCCGCGTCGACCGCGAGAAATGCCAGCAGCGCGCAGATCCACAGCAGGCCCAGATACCAGACATGCGGCAGCGCAAGCGCGATCAGGAAGGCGGGGATCGCCCCGGCCGCTGCTGCCCACACCGCTCTGCCGGTCGGGTAGATCAACGCGGCGCCTCCGTCTGGTCGACGAGATCGGAAACGATCTGCTCGACCAGCCGCCCGTCGATCTGCGCCGCCGGCGACAGGATGACGCGGTGGCGCAGCGCCGGTATGGCAAGCGCCTTGACGTCGTCGGGAATGACATAGGCGCGGCCGTCGAGCGCCGCCCTGGCGCGTGCCGCCCGCGCCAGCATGGCGCCCGCCCGCGGGCTGGCGCCGACCTCGAGGTCCGGGCTTTGGCGCGTGCGGCGCACCAGGGCCGCGATATAGCCGACGACATCGTCGACCAGCGTCACCTCACCAACCGAGGCAAGTGCTGCTTCCAGCGTCTTGCGGTCCGTCTGCGCCTTGATGCCGTATTGCGCGATATCGTGCGAGGCGGTGCCGCCGCCATGATGGACGATGATGGCCTGTTCCTCCTTGAGATCGGGATAGCTCACCCGGTGCTTGAACAGGAAGCGGTCGAGTTGCGCCTCGGGCAGGGGGTAGACACCCTGGTGCTCGATCGGGTTCTGCGTCGCCACCACCATGAAGTTCGGGCTGAGTGCGTGCGTGGTGCCGTCGAAAGTGACGGCGTGTTCCTGCATGGCTTCCAGCAGGGCGGCCTGCGTCTTCGGCGGCGTTCGGTTGATCTCGTCCGCAAGCAAGAGGTCGCAGAAGATCGGCCCGCGCGTCAGCGTGAACTGCCCGCTCTGGAAATTGTAGATGTTGGAGCCGACGATATCGCCAGGCATCAGGTCGGGCGTGAACTGGATACGGCCATAGGCGACACCAAGCGCTTGCGCGAAGCATCGCGCGGTCATGGTCTTGGCGGTTCCTGGCGGGCCTTCGAGCAATATGTGGCCGCCGGCGAACAATGCCGTCAGCATCAGATCGACCGTGTCGCGCTGCCCGGTGATCGCTTTGCCCACTTCTTCCCTGATCGCGGTCGCCAGGGCCTTCACATCATCGACGTTCACCGAGCCTCCTTGTCGTCCAGTCATGCAGCTCCTGCGCTGCTTCATGCATTTGCGCTGGGGTCCTGGCTTCACTCACGGCCTTGAATCGACGGCTGAAGCCCTGCGGTTCGCCGCGGTCGCGGGAATCGAGCCAGCGGTCGAGTGCGTCGCCCGCCAAACCTTGCGGCGCGCCTAGCAGTGCGCCGGCACGCGCACGCACCAGGGTCGCATAACGGTCGCCGAGCTCCCCGATCCGCCCGGCGCGCTTCAAGAGCATCGCCGTGGTATCGACCAGCGCCCGTTTGCCGAAGGCAATCGCCCGGGCCTCGGTGCACGGCGGTCCGAACCGGCCGAGCCCATGCAGGAAGGCAAGCGCCGCCGCCGCCAGCACCGACAGCGTCAGCGCCAGGAAGGGCGGCTCGACCAAAAGCTTGGCAAGGTCGTATTTCTGCCCGACGCCATGCAGCGTCAGGTCGAACATCACCGCGCCCTTGCCGGGCTCCAGCATGGCGATGAGGTCGAGTGCCGCCGCCGCCTTTTGCGGATCCTTCAGCGCTGCGTTGTTGATGAGATCGGGGTCGGTCAGGATGTAGAACGGCTCGTCGTCGAGCTCGGTGAGAACGGCCTTGCCGTTGCCCGCCGCGATCAGGGGGTGGTCATCCGCCACCCATTGCAGGTCTTCTGGCGTGGCGACCATGCGGCCTGCGACGCCGATCTGCCCGACCGAGCTCTTGCCTTCGCCAAGCTTGGCCTTGGCGATGCGGCCGAGCCAGTCGTTGACGACCGTGTCGGGCAGCCGTTCGATCTTCGTCTCCCAGCCTTCATGGTCCTGCATGGGAAAGGTGAACCATTTGGGCAACACGAACAGCGTGGGCTTGCCCGAGCGAAGCTCGATGAGTCTTGCCAGTGCGGCCGGATCGCTGTTTGGCGCGATGGTGACGATCAGCAGGAATTCGGACGCCAGGCCTGAGCTGAGAGCCTCCTCGCTGCGGGCCATGGGTGGCGACTGGCCATTGGCGAGTTTCAGCCATTCGACGAGCCCGGCATAGCCGGAGCCGCCCCTGGAGAGCGGCGTGCCGCCGCCTTCGGGTTGACGAAAATCCGGCGCGTAGGTCGACAGCAGGAAAAATCCCGCCGCCGCCAGCAGGCTGGCAAAAATGCCCCAGAACAGGGTTTTTCGGCTGAACGGCTCCTGCGCGGCTTCGACCATCGGCGCGCTCATGACCAGGCATCCCTGAAGGCGAAGCGCTCATAGGCGCCGCGCGCCTGCTGCCAGCCCTCGGGGCCGACCGGCCGGCGGGCAAACAGCGCCGCCTCGACAATGCGCGCGATCTCGCTGAAGGCGCTGCGTGCCCGCGCCGGCAGCGATGTGGCGCTGGCGATGTCGCGCGAGGTGAGCGACGGGCGCAGGAAGTCGGGCAGCCGACCGGCAATGTCGGCGACGCTGCGGCGAAGCAGAAGATGCACCGCCTCGTCATAGTCGCCGCGCGCGGCGAGCGCGTCGGCTTCGGACAGCAGGATCTGCGCGGCGCCGGCATCCGGGCGCCATGCCTCTTCCGCCTCTGCCTGCTTGCGGGCGCGCCGCCACGGCAGGCGCCAGGCGACGCCCTTGGCTTCGAGGGCAACGAGAACCGCGATGACCGCGACGCCGATGATCACAGCGCCCCAGAACAGGTAGATCATGTAGGGGCCGATCTTCGCCAATACGTCCAGAAAAGGCCGCAGCCATTCCGGCGGCTCGGGCTGCACCAGCGCCGGCAGGTCAAACTGGATGGAATCGTCCGCACGCAACTGCTTGTGTATCTTTGCCAACCATTCGGCGTCTTGCGGCTGTCCGACTGTCACCCGCTCGCCCCTCTGCCTGTGCGGTTCGGCGCCGACACTGGCAACACGCCTGGACAATTGCAAGTCCACTGGACGAAGCCTTTTAATCTTGGCAGATTTACTTTCGAGGCCGGCCGTTTGGGTGTGGCGGCGGCGCGGGGGAAGCACCATGACCACTGCGACACTGGGACAACCCGGCCGGTTCGAGATCGGCAGGGTGTTCAACAACACCTTTGCCGTCATCGCCCGCAACATCGGGCTTTGCCTTGGCCTTGCCGCGCTGTTCGCCGGCGTGCCGACGCTGCTTGTCCGGTTGTGGACCCAGCCGCAGGTCGATGCGATGCTGCATGGCGATCCGGCCGCGATGGCGGATCCTCATGCGATGTTTCGCAATTCCTACCTCAGCCTTGTCGCCGGGCTGGTTTCCTTCGTTTTCACAATGCTGCTTCAGTCGTCACTGGTGAGGGCGACCATCGAGGACCTGAACGGCAGGCGGCCGTCCTTCGCCGACTGCATCCAGATTGCGATCCGCTTCCTGCTGCCGACGCTGGCGATTGGCTTGCTCGTCGTCCTTGGCGCCGGCCTTGCCATGCTGGCACTGATCGTGCCCGGCATCATCCTGTGGCTCGGATGGTCGATGTCGGTGCCGGTCCTGATCCAGGAGCGGCGGGGCGTGATCGGCTCGATGTCGCGCAGCCGTGCCCTGACCAAGGGCAACCGCTGGTCGCTGTTTGGCCTGTTTCTCATTCTGATGATCATCGCAATGGTCATCCAGTGGGGAATATTGCTGATTTTCTTCCTGTTTGGCGGGGTTCTGGCGCAGCTTGGCGCCGCACTGGTGCAGACCGTGGTTTCCATGGTGCTGTCGATCGCCGCCGCGGTCAGCTATGTCGAGCTGCGCCAGGTCAAGGAAGGCGCAAGCATCGACGAACTGGCGCAGATATTCTCATAGCGGACGGCACAATTCGCATGAGGGCGGCAGCCCGTATTCAATGACAGCAGCAAGGATCTGATTGCACAGTCGTCGGGCACAGCATGATGAACCGGATCAGCGGCGACGAGGCTTGAGGGTTTGAGGGTAAGTCTTCCCAGTCCGACGCCAATTCGCGGCAGCTTCATCAAAATGGATGGCGACTTTCGCCCGCGCCCGTGGTGGCATCCAGCCCAGGTGGAGAGCGGGACCCGGAGCAACAGGTGGTTCCATCCTTCCGGTGAGTGGGCCTACTCCCATTGAGCGGTCCTCTTTATTGGCTCCGACCGAGGAGAGTCGATATGCAAGACCCCGCCGAGCGGAACAAAAGACCGCCTCGTGCTCAACCAGCCGAGGATGAGCGCCTGGCGCGGCTCGAGAAAACAGCCAGGCTCAAGCGGCTTCGGTCTTACGCATCCTGGCTTGCGCCTGACGCATGCGCCCAATTTCATGATGAGATCGACTGCTCCGCGCTCATTGAGGAAAGCCGCTCGTTGAGCCTGGTCTGATCGGCTGATGCCGCTCGGGCTTCCATCTCCTGAAGGTCGGGTTCGGACAGAGAAACATCCTCAGATCGGAATCTCAATGACAGCAGCCGTGCTGCACGCTCGTCCGGCACAGGCATGACGAGCTGATCGCCACATCCGTTTTGGCCACCGCCACAGCGAGCTTGGCCTGCAGCCCCGGCAGCTCTTCGCGCTCGCCGCGCCGCCACAAGCATTCCACCAGCCCGTGCAGCGCCCAGACATTGTCCGGGTGCTGGGCGCAACGCTGCACCTTGCCGCTGAGACCCAGATCGTCGCGATAGACCTGCTCGGCCTCCTGCGCGTGGCCCTGGTCGAGAAGCAGCGCAGCCAACGCGTGGCGCGGCGGGTGCATCCACGCCCATGGCTCGGTGTAGGAGAGGTTGTCGTCAAGTTCGACCGCTTGCCGTAAATGGCCGTAGGCCTCGTCGTGTCGGCCCTGGTGGTAGGCAAGCTCGCCGTCGAGCAAAGCGGCACCGACAGCGAGCGATGCCCGGGTCGGGTTGCTGAGAAAACGCCGCTCGGCTGGAATGGTCTCCACATGCCGGTGGAACCGGTCACGCTCGCGCTCGGCCTCGGCGAATTGCCTGAGCGTCGCATGCGCGACGCCCTTGGCGTAGTGCTGCATGGCCGCCGTCAGCACATAGAGGCCGGGTTCTTCCACCGCTGGCTCGTCGATGATCTCCCGCCAGCGGCCGAAGCGCACCAGCACATGCGATTTCATCGCATGATAGCCTTCGACGGTTTGCGTCAGCTTGGGCCGGTCCTGGATGGCGACAACTTCACGCGTCACAAGGCTGCGCACCTTGTCGGCGGCCCACAGCGCCGGCCGGTACTGGCCAAGGAACATGCAGGTGAACATCATCAGATGCAGATCGTGGCAGCAGCCGAGCAAATAATAGGTCGGCTCGTCGGCATAGGCGAGATAGAGGTCGTTGGCGCGGACCGCCTTTTCGCTGGCGATCTTCGCCTTCTCATACTCGCCGCACAGCACATGGATGTGCCCGGGCATATGGTTCATATGCCCGGCATCTGGGCACGTTTCGCCAAGCAGATCGGCTGAGCGCATGCCGCGTTCCGGTATGGTGGACATTTCCAGGAGGTGGATGTGCAGGTGCAGGATTGCCGGGTGCTGCGCGGCACCGGCCTCGTCGGCGAGCCGGATCGACCGCTCGCAGACATCCAGGGCTTCAAGCACGTCCGAATTCGGCGCCGGTTCACCGGTCTTGAGGTTCCACAGCCGCCGCACCGTGCGCATCATCAGCGCCTCGACCAGCAGCGCCATCACATCATGGTCGTCGGGAAAATCCTGGTACACCCGCCGCATCGCGGCGGCATAGGCATCGTCCCACCGCTCGAATTCCTGTGGGCTCACTCTGTGCGGCTTCTGAAAGCGAGAGGCCAACGCCTCGATCAACCGCCGTTCGACCTCGCTGGCGCCGGCCGCGTTGGCGCGAGCCAGCTGGACATGCTCGTAGCAGAGCTTCGTCGCGCTGTCGGCTTCGGCCTCGCCATGCTCTTTCCAGGTCAGGTTGTAGAAAGGCCCCGCGGCATAGGCGATGCCCCAATGCACGAAAGCGCAGCCGGGATCCGTCTCCAGCGCCCTCTCGAAACACTTGATGCCTTCTTCGTGGTTGAAGCCGTAGCACCAGTTGAGCCCGATATCGAACCAGCGTTGGGTCTCGGTGGAGCCGGTGGAGATCGGGCGGCGATAGGTGCCGAGGTTGAAGCGGTCCATATGTTCTCATTCAACGTCTGGGCGGCCGCGAGCCAAGCTCGGGCCAGAGTTCCTTCACCCTCAATGTGTGCCGAAATCTCCAGGCATGGCAAATGCCATACGTACCGTTGCTGTTTGAGAGCTGGCGTCCCTGAGAAGAAAGCCGCCCGGCCTATGTCAGCGCGGGCGGCTTTTGAAAATGGAGGTCTGAATGGGAATTGAACCCATTACGTCGGTTTTGCAGACCGATGCGTCACCGTCCCGCCCTCAGACCATGCTGGTCTTATGGCCAGCCCATCAACTGGCGTCAACCTTGCTGTAAGCGGGCTCGGCGCGGTTCGGTTGACGACAACGGGGACTGTCGGTGGCGCGCCGCCGTTAATCGGTCTCTTCGTGCCGCGCTTCGTCTTGCCAGCCGGCCAGTTCCGGCAGGTCGTCAAGCCAACTTTTCTCGCTCATCAAAGTATCGCCGGCCTGCGGTGCCGCATTCGTGGCGTTGTGAATGAGCCAGTCCACCCATTTCCGATAGGCAGCCGGATCCAGCTGGGGCGGCAACACCTTGGCCTTGGCCAGCATGCGTTTGCGGAAACTGGTTTGCCGGCGCAGTTTGGTGGTCGTGAACTTGATGACCTTGCCTTGGTAGTCAACCGTCCAGCGGTCGCCCCCAAGACTGACAAGGCCGTCGATGGCGAAATCGGCATCGACTGGCCTATCGCGCCAGGGAAGCTCGATGGCGTTCTTCCTCAGATCGATGGCCCATCGCCTGTAGTGGGGCCCAGCACGCTGGGGCGGCAGCACACCGGCCTGTTCGAGCATCTTCCTTCGGAAGGTAGGCTGCTTCTTGAGCTGGCCGGTTGTGAACTCGATGCGATGCCCACGAAACTCGACATGCCAGCGGATCCGTCCGTTGCCGACATATTTCACCAGCCTGTCGACGACGAATTCGCCATCGGCAAGCGCCACGCAGCCTTCGCTGATGCTTTCGAGAATGAATTCGGAGTCAGTGACCATTACGCAGCCTTGTGGAGTAAACTTCTACGGAACTTAGCCATTGGAACGCGCCAGCCATCAATCTTTTTTGCCCTGCAAATCTCACCTGCTTCGGCCGCCATTCCATCCTGACATGAATGTGCAAACCGTCGTGTTACGGTCTGATGGTGTCATGTCATCGATCCGATAGCCATCGAAGCAATGGGAGAGTTCGCCACGTCCAGGATCAATCGCCGCGCCTTGCTTTTCCACTCCGGCAGCGCTGTCGTCGCTTCGACGGCTGCGGCAACCGCACTCGGCACGGAGCCGCCGGGCCGAGACCAGGAACCGTCCGGTAGACTGCGAGAGCTGATTGAGGCGCATAGGAATGCATATGCGGCGTTCAGCAAGGCGCTGCACGATATAGGCAGCGACTCCGGCGGAGCCAGCCGGGAGGAGGAGAGGGCGCTGCTCGCAATCTGCGGCTATGCCGCGGTCGAGGAAGGCGATCGCCTGGCCAAGGCCCGATATCTCCTGGAGATAGAAGCGCGCGGCGAACTCGACCTCCCGGAGCATATGCAGGCTGTTCTGCGATCGACGATGTGGACGGGATGAGGCGACCGGCAACCACCACGGTGTCCGGCAAGTGAGGTTCGCTAAATCCTTCCGTCGAAAGGATTTCTCTTCCGCTTGCCGCCGGCGGGCGACGCTACAGCCAGATTCATGTCTCGTCGGAGTTTCGCCGCCCGACGCGAACCTTTCAGCCAGCAGTTTGCAGGCTGCACTACGCCGGTTTGGCGTATTGCTCGGCGCTCATGACCTCGATGCAGACAAAACGGTCGTTGCCTTCCACCCAGGCGTCGTGGCCGGGCGGGATCGTATAGGACGTACCCTTCGTGAAGGTCTTCTGGGTTCCGTCATTCATCTTGATGGTGATGGTTCCGGAAACGACGTAGCCGACATGCGATACCTGACAGCTATCCGTCTTGACGACCGGCTTCACGCATTCGGACCATTTCCAGCCCGGCTCCATGTTGAGCCGCCCGAGCGTGTAGCCTGGAAGCCGCACCACCTCGACGCGTGTCTTGGCGGGCGAGCGAACCTCATCCGGGTTGTCGTGAGATTTGGATTCAAGTTTGGTGACATTCATTCCACCATCGGCCATGGCATCCTCCCATACGCGACGCGGAGCCCGATGCTGTCACTTTTCCGTTATATTAGCAATCGCTTTTATATCTTGCGAAGGTCGGCTACAGCCGGGCTAACCATCTGAACGGGTGACGTGGAATGGCCTGCATCAGGACACAAAGTTCTGTGTAAGCGGCTGATTCAAATGATGAATGGAAAGTGGCTGGGGAACCTGGATTCGAACCAGGACTAACGGAGTCAGAGTCCGTGGGTCTACCGTTAACCTATTCCCCAGCAGGCGCGGTCATGAACCGCGCGGGCCGAACGGCTGAGCCGCTTGAGCGCTGCCTTGTAGCCGCCGGCGGAAAATAGTCAAGCCTGCTGTGCGGTTCAATCGACACGTTTTGACAGCTGGTTTCATACGCAGGGGTTCAGGTGCCCGAGTGCTGGCACAAAATCCAATCCGTGCGTCAGCTCTCAGTCCGGCTGAACTGCGAGCGCTCGAAGAACACCACCACGCCCAGTCCCAGAATCAGCGGGATGATCAGGTAACACAGCCGGAACACCAGTAGCGCCGCCAGCACGCCGACCGGCTCCATGTCGGAAAGGCCGGCCAGGAACACCACCTCGAACACACCGAGGCCGCCGGGCGCGTGCGAGATCTGGGCGACCGAGAAGGAGACGAGGAAGACGCCGAGCACGACGAAATAACCGGGATTGTGCACCTCGGGCAGGGCAAAGAAGATGATCGCCGCTGCGGCCAGCAGTTCGATCGGGCCGATCAGCAATTGCCTGACGACAATCGGGAGCGCCGGATAATGCAGCTGGAAGCTGGCGATCTTCAGCGGGCGCAGATGCAGCGCACTGCCGAAGATGTAGGCGGCGACCAGCAACAGCATCGCAATGCCCGCCGCTTCCGACAGGCCGTGATGGGCGATGCCTGAAAAGCGGTCGATGATCTGAGGCTCGAACACCAGCACTAGGCCCGAGGCGAGAATCGTCGACAGCACGAAGGTGATCCAGCAGATCGCCACCAGCACGCCGACATCCTGGCCGGTCAGCCCCCTGGTGCCATAGGCGCGGTAGCGGATGACGGCGCCGGAAAACACCGAGCCGCCGATATTGTGCGACAGCGCGTAGGTGGTGAAGGAACACAGCGTCACGAACAGCCACGACACGCGCTTGCCGATATGCAGCAGCGCGATGTGGTCGTAGCCGGCGAGCGCGGCATAGGCGATGACGGAACTCAGCGCCGCCAGCACCCAGCCGCGCGGCGGAATGGCGGCGAGCCCGTCCCAGACGTCGTCGAGCGAAATGCCGCGCAGTTCGTGCCAAAGCAGCAGCAGCGAGAAGATCACCGCGGCGATGCCGACCACAGGCCAGAAATAGCGTCTCCAGTTCATTGCCTGACTGCCATGCGCTGCGTGTCCGCTTCCTTTTCGCTTGATGGTGGGAGGCCGGCTGCCCGGTGACTTCCATTCAATTCAGAAATGCCTCATTGAAGCCGGCTATTCAACCGCGAACACTTGTCGCGCCGGCCGCCGGCAAGATCCGCCGGCGGCGAAAGTGACGCAAACTGCAGGGATGAGGCATTGGCGTCGGCCATCGTTGTCCTCGCTGGCGTCGGCGCTACCAATCCAGCCTTACGGGTACATTACGTGGCGGAGTGAAAAGGCGGTTAGCGCTCAGACGGCAAAATTCGGCATGCGGCTCTTGGTGATCGGCCACGGCACTGTTAGTCTGGCGGCAACTTGAAACATGCCAAAGCGCCTGCTGCGTCCTTCACCGGTTCGCGCGGCGCCGGAAGGAACGACAGTGGAAGACCGCGACACCGGCGCAGGCGCGTCGGAGGTGGGCGCGTCCAGCGCTTCCCCAGGGCCACCGGGCTCGGGGACAGCCGGTTGGCAGCAACGCCGCCCGACGGAGCCGCGCTCCGCCGATGGGCAGGCGGGCGACGCGACCCATCACCAGAAGGGCAAGCCCAAGAAACGGCGCAAGCGAAGGCGCGGGCGCAAGGTTTTTGCGCGCGACGAGGCCCCCAAGGACAATCGATCGCCGGCGATTGCTCCGGCTTTGGAGCCGAAGCAGCCGGTGGCGCCGGCGATCTCCCCCGTCGCACCGTCGCCACGCCCGGAGCAAGGCACCCGCCGGCCGCCGGCGCACGAGCTCCCGGTCTTCGCGGCCCTCGACCTCGGCACCAACAATTGCCGGCTGCTGGTCGCCGTTCCGACGCGGCATGGCCAATTCCGCGTCATCGATGCCTTCTCGCGCATCGTCAGGCTGGGCGAGGGGCTCACCGCCAATGGCCGGCTCGGCCAGCCGGCGATGGACCGCGCCGTCGAGGCCCTGAAGATCTGCGGCGACAAATTGCGCAGCCGCAAGATCAGGAAGGCCAGGCTGATCGCCACCGAAGCCTGCCGCTCGGCCGAGAACGGCGTCGAATTCCTGGAGCGCGTCGAGCGCGAGGCCGGGCTGAAGCTCGAGATCATCGACCGCCAGACCGAAGCGCGGCTGGCGGTCTCCGGCTGCGGCTCGCTGGTCGAACGTGACACGCAAGGTGTCGTGCTGTTCGACATCGGCGGCGGCTCTTCCGAGATCGCGCTGATCGATCTCACCGGCCGCCGTTCGCCGCGGCTCGCCAACCATATCGTCTCGTGGACGTCGCTGCCGGTCGGCGTCGTCTCCCTGGCCGAGCGCTTTGGCGGCCGCACCGTGACGCGCGACATCTTCAACGCCATGGTCGACGACGTCGCCGGCCGTTTGGCGAGTTTTGACGGCCGCGACCGGTTGAGTCACCTCAAGGCCAGCCCGAATTTCCATCTGCTGGGCACGTCCGGCACGGTGACGACACTGGCCGGCGTCCACCTCGACCTGGAGCGTTACGACCGACGTCGGGTCGACGGGCTGTGGATGAACCGCGACAGCGTCGACCGCATGGTGGAGCGACTGGTCGGCTGGGATTTCCAGCAGCGCTGCGCCAACCCTTGTATTGGTGCGGACCGCGCCGATCTGGTGCTGGCCGGCTGTGCGATCCTCGAAGCGATCCGCGCGGTCTGGCCCTCCGAGCGGCTGCGCGTCGCCGACCGGGGCCTGCGCGAAGGCATATTGAGCGAGCTGATGGCCGATGACGGCGTCTGGCGCAACGATGGGCGTGGCCGTTAATGACCAAGAAACCGGAAAACCCAGGATCCGCAGGCATTCGCGTGCTGAAGACGCGGATCAAGAAGAAGAGCGGCCTGAAGGAATCGTCGCGCCGCTGGCTGCAGCGCCACATCAACGATCCCTATGTCCAGCGGTCGAAGGCAGACGGCTATCGTTCGCGCGCGGCCTACAAGCTGATCGAGATCGACGACAAGCACCATCTGCTGAGACCCGGCATGAAGGTGATCGATCTCGGTGCCGCCCCCGGCGGCTGGTGCCAGGTCGCGGCCGCGCGCACGAAATCGACAGCGGAAAATCCACATGTCGTCGGCATCGACTATCTGGAAATGGATGCCGTGCCCGGCGCGCCTGTGCTGTTGATGGATTTCCTCGATCCGGATGCGCCGCGCAAGCTCGCCGAAGCGCTGGGTGGGGACCCGGATGTCGTGTTGTCCGACATGGCCGCACCGACCACCGGCCACAAGCGGACCGACCACATCCGCACCATGCATCTGTGCGAGGTGGCGGCCGATTTCGCCCTGTCCGTCCTGAAGCCGGGCGGCCATTTCCTCGCCAAGACTTTTCAGGGCGGCGCCGAAAACGAGCTGCTCTCCATGCTGAAGAAGAATTTCCGCTCCGTCCACCACGTCAAGCCACCGGCCTCGCGCGACGAATCGGTCGAGCTGTATTTGCTGGCGAAGGACTTCAAGGGGCGAGAGTCCGGTCTGCCGTCAGGCGGATCGGAACGTCCAGTGGACGTTCCGAAGGGCTCGAGCGCCCGGGGCCATAGCGAAGGGCCGGGCGACTCGGAAGGCTAATCGGCCTTCACTCTCCCGGCGATCTCGCCGGTTCCAGCGTCTTTGGCGTGGTCAACCGGCCATGGCCGGAGACGGCATTGCCGGCATCTGGCGCCAGCCGCATGAACGACAGCGATGCAGCCGCCGACACCGCGGCCACGATGAAGAAGGCGATGTGGAAGTCGCCCAGCGTCAGCGGTCCCCCATGGATCGATGTCGAGACTTCCAGAATGCCGCCGGCCAGCGCCACGCCGAGCGCGATGGACAATTGCTGGAACACCGCCGTGATCGGCGTTGCCTTGCTGGTGTCTTCGGCCGACACCTCGGCATAGGAGAGCGCGTTGACGCCGGTGAAGAACATCGAGCGGATGAAGCCGCCAACCAGCAATATGGCCAGCATCAGCGCATAAGGCGTCTCTGGCGTGAACAGGCCGTATATGGCGATCGATGCGGCCGCGATCAGCGAGCCCCAGATCAGCACGCGACGGAAGCCGGCAACGCGAAAAATCAGCGCGGTGACGAACTTCATGCCGATGGCGCCGATCGCCGAGACGAAGGTGATCATGCCGGACTGGAACGGCGTCAGCCCGAAACCGATCTGGAACATCAGCGGCAAAAGGAACGGCACCGCCCCGATGCCGATGCGAAAAAGCGAGCCGCCAAGCACCGACGAGCGGAACACCTGGTTGCGGAACAGTTCGAGCGCCAGCAGCGGGTTTTTCGCGCGCCGCGCATGCATCAGGTAGAGCGCGCCCGACAGCAGTCCCACCCCAACGGTGATGAAGCCGGTGGCCGGCGGCAGATAGGGCAGGCTGACCACCGACAGGCCGAACACCACGCCGGATGCCGCGACGCCGCTCAGCACGAAGCCGATGAAATCGAGCGGTGGCGTCTCCATCGATTCGGTTTCCGGCAGGAAGCGTGTGGCGAGCCAGATGCCGACCAGGCCGATCGGCACATTGATCAGGAAAATCCAGTGCCAGGTGAAGTAGGTGGTGATGAAGCCGCCGATTGGCGGGCCGACCAGCGGTCCGACCAGTGCGGGAACGGTCAGCCACGACATGGCGGCGACCAGGTCGCTCTTGGGCGTGGCGCGCACCAGAACCAGGCGCCCGACCGGCGTCATCATGGCCCCGCCAATGCCTTGCAGGAAGCGCGACACCACGAAGGCCGGCAGCGAACCGGAGAAGGCGCAGGCGACCGAGCCTACGATGAACACCGCGATCGCCGCGCGAAAAACGGTCTTGGCGCCGAAGCGATCGGCCATCCAGCCGCTGATTGGAATGAAGATCGCCAGCGACACGAGATAGGCCGTCAGCGCCAACTTGAGCGCGATCGGGCTGGTGTGGATGTCGATGGCGATCGCCGGCAGCGATGTTGCGATGACGGTCGAATCCATGTTTTCCATGAAAAGAGCGACCGCCAGGATCAGCGGAATGGTGCGGTTCACGAGCGTGGCCGTTTCAAATTTTCTTTCCGGCCCAATTCTTGTTCAGAAAAAAGGGAGCGAGCCGGTACAGGGGGCGGTTATCATGGCTGGCCATCGATGTCGTGTTAATTTGCTGTCACTTTTGCGCGACCGCAACCACGGGTGGCACAATCAAATGGTCGAAGACGCTGTTGTTCAATGCAACGATCGGCTTTTCATCCGCGTCGCGACGTGTTACCAGCCAGCGCCAATCCTGAAAGGGAAGATGAGAGTCGGCGCTGTCCATCCTGGTCCAGCGCTTTTTCCGCATTCTAAAGGGCTGGCCATGGCAAAAATCATCGAAACGTCCACCGGCGCACTGGCGCTGACCTTTGACGACGTGCTTTTGCAGCCGGGGCATTCCGAGGTCATGCCCGGCGAAACCGATGTCCGCACCCGCATTGCCGGCGACATCGATCTCAACGTGCCGATCCTCTCCGCCGCGATGGACACCGTCACCGAGGCGCGTCTCGCCATCGCCATGGCCCAGGCCGGCGGCATCGGCGTCATCCACCGCAATTTCTCGCCGGCCGAACAGGCCGAGCAGGTGCGGCAGGTGAAGAAATTCGAATCCGGCATGGTGGTCAATCCGGTCACCATCGGTCCGGACGCTACGCTCGCCGACGCGCTGTCCTTGATGCGCACCTATTCGATCTCGGGCATCCCGGTGGTCGAGAATGGCGGCACCGGCGGCCACAGAATAGGCCGGCTGGTCGGCATCCTGACCAACCGCGACGTGCGCTTTGCCTCCGACCCGGCTCAGAAGGTCTACGAGTTGATGACCCGTGAGAACCTGATCACGGTCAAGGAGAATGTCGACCAGGACGAGGCCAAGCGACTTCTGCACCAGCATCGCATCGAAAAGCTCGTTGTTGTTGATAAGTCAGGCAATTGCGTCGGGCTGATCACCGTCAAGGACATCGAGAAGTCGCAGCTCAACCCGCACGCCACCAAGGACGCGCAGGGACGCCTGCGCGCCGCGGCGGCCACCAGCGTCGGCGACGACGGCTTCGAGCGCGCCGAGCGTCTGATCGACGCCGGCGTCGACCTCCTCGTCATCGACACCGCGCACGGCCACTCGCAGCGCGTGCTCGACGCGGTCACGCGGGCGAAAAAACTCTCCAACTCGGTTCGCATCCTGGCCGGCAATGTCGCCACCGCCGAAGGCACGCAGGCGCTGATCGATGCCGGCGCCGACGCCGTCAAGGTCGGCATCGGCCCAGGCTCCATCTGCACCACCCGCATCGTTGCCGGCGTTGGCGTGCCGCAGCTCTCGGCCATCATGTCGGCCGTCGAGACGGCGCACAAATCGGGTGTGTCGGTGATTGCCGATGGCGGCATCAAATATTCCGGCGATCTCGCCAAGGCGCTCGCCGCCGGCGCCAGCGCCGCCATGATCGGTTCGCTGCTGGCCGGCACCGACGAGAGCCCGGGCGAGGTCTATCTGCATCAGGGCCGCTCCTTCAAGGCCTATCGCGGCATGGGTTCGGTCGGCGCCATGGCGCGCGGCTCGGCCGATCGCTACTTCCAGGCCGAGGTGCGCGATACCCTGAAACTGGTGCCGGAAGGCATAGAAGGCCAGGTTCCATACAAAGGACCTGTGTCTGGCGTGCTGCACCAGCTTGCGGGCGGGCTAAAAGCCGCTATGGGTTATGTCGGCGGCCGCGATCTTGCCGATTTCCGCGAGCGCGCCACTTTTGTGCGCATATCCAACGCCGGACTTCGTGAAAGCCACGCCCATGACGTCACGATTACCCGCGAAAGCCCGAACTATCCCGGCGGAGCCTGAACAATACGGGCTCGGGCGGAGCCTGACCGCGATGATCATGCGGCTGCCACGTCACGTGGCCGCACTGTGTTTCCTGTCGGCGGCGGTCTTCGTCGCCATGACGATGATGGAATTCTTCTATTTCCGCCAGTTGAGCGGCGGCCTGCCGTCGCTCGACATGCGCTATTTAGGTTTCACGCCCGACGAAGGCATGGCCTGGCTGACGGCGCTCGGCCGGCGCGGCGGCGAGATCATTCTGGTCTGGCACTATCTGACCTTCGACCTGTTGTTCCCGGCGCTGCTGTCGCTGACTTTGGTGAGCCTGATTCTGGCTACCGGCCGGCGCCTGGAGACCTTCCGCGTGCTTCCCGGGCAGGCGCAGTCGATCTTCGCGCTGGTGCTGGTGCTGCCCTACACGCTTGCCGACTATGCCCAGAACATCGCCGTGTCCCGGCTTCTGTCCGATTTCCTGTCGGCCAATCCGGATTCGCTGTCTTTCGCTTCGGCTCTGATCGTCACCAAATTCGCGCTTCTCGCCATCCCGGCGGTCGTCATCGCCGCTTTCTGGCTGGTGGGCCAGAGACGCTAGAGCAATTCCAGGAAAAGTGTGAAGCGGTTTTCCGTTCGGAATTGCGTCAAAACAAGGAGTTAGAGCGGTTAGCCGTTTCCGTGAAACGGTGAAACGCTCTAAGCCTGATTCTGGACAGGGCAGGGGAAATATCATGAACCAGACCGCGGTTTTCTGGCCTCTCCTGGCGCAAGTTCTGCTGGTCTATATCGTTTACGTGGTGATGGGCCGGCGCCGGTTCGTCGCGGTGAAGTCCGGCGAGGCCAAGGTCGGCCAGTTCAAGACGCGTTCGACCGAGCCCGCATCCAGCGTCACCGTTGCGGCCAATCTCTGCAACCAGTTCGAATTGCCGGTGCTTTTCTACGTGCTGTGCCTGACGCTCCACGTCACCAACGGCGTCAATTATCTGACCCTGGCGCTGATGTGGATTTTTGTCCTGACGCGCTATTTCCACGCCTGGGTACACCTGACCAGCAACAATCTGCGGCTGCGCAGCCGCTCGTTCTTCGCAGGCGCGGTGGTGTTGGCGCTGGCCTGGATCTGGTTCGCGCTGCACCTGTTGGGAGCGGTTTGAACACGGCAACTCTTCCTTCTCCCACAAGGGGAGAAGGAAAAAGCTCGTCTACAGATCGAACACCGCGATCTTGCGCTTGTCGAACTTGATCCCGATCTCGCCACGCACCAGTTTTAGCGCCGCTTCGCCGAACACGGCCCGCCGCCAGCCTTGCAGCGCCGGCACATCGGCTTCCTCGCCCTCGGCCGCGATGCGGTCGATGTCGTCGCTGGAGGCCAGCACCTTCGACGCCACCCCCTGCTTTTCGGCGACGATCCTGAGCAGCACCTTCAACAGTTCCGCAGCGGCACTCGAGCCTTCCGGCGGCTGGAAATTCTTCGGCAGTTTCGGCATCTGCTCCTTGGGCAGGGCCAGCGCGGCATTGACCGCTCCGAGCAGGGCCGTTGCCGTCGAGGAGCGCTCCCAGCCTTTTGGCGTGGTGCGCAGCTTGGCAAGGGCCGCCGCGTCACGCGGCGCCTGCTGCGCCACCTCGTAGATCGCGTCGTCCTTGAGCACGCGGCCGCGCGGCACGTCGCGTTCGCGCGCCTCGCGCTCGCGCCATGCCGCCACGGCCTGCACGATCGCCAGTTCCTGCGGCTTGCGCAGCCGCATCTTCAGCCGCTTCCAGGCGTCTTCGGGATGCGGATCGTAGGTCTCGCGCGAGGTCAGCACGTCCATTTCTTCGTTCAGCCAGTGGGCGCGGTTTTCCCGCTCCAGCTCGGCGCTGAGGTGCTGATAGACGTCGATCAGATGGGTGACGTCGGCCAGGGCATAGTCGAGCTGCTTGTCGGACAGCGGCCGGTGGCGCCAGTCGGTGAAGCGCGACGACTTGTCGAGCCGCGCGCCGGTAATGCGCTGCACGAGCTGGTCATAGGAAACGCTGTCGCCGAAGCCGCAGACCATCGCCGCGACCTGTGTGTCGAACACCGGATGCGGCACGAGATCGCCGAGATGGACGATGATTTCGATGTCCTGGCGCGCTGCGTGGAAGACCTTGACCACCGCCTCGTTGGCCATCAGCCGGAAGAACGGCGCGAGATTGATGTCTGATGACAGCGGATCGATCAGCGCGGTGACGCCAGGCGCCGCCATCTGGATAAGGCACAGGATTGGCCAGAAGGTCGTTTCGCGAATGAATTCGGTGTCGACGGTGACGAAATCCGACTTTTCGAAAGCGGCGAGAACGGTCTCGAGTTCTTTCTGGGTGGTGATGACGTGCATCAAATCGCTTTTGGCAGGAGTAAGGTCTTCCTAGATTTCAGCCGGGAAGGCTTTCGTCAAGCTTTGGCGCCTCCGTCATGCGCTTCCCGGGTCATCGGAATCGCCATTGCGCCTGGCCAGCCGCGCGAAAACGGTCGACGTGCGCAACAGCGCGGTGAAGCGGCTGCGCTTGCCCGCGGGCACGCCGGAGCGTGCCTGCATGCGGTAGAGGATGACGGCGATGAAGATCGCATAGACGACGGCGCTAAAGACGAAGAGCGCGCTCGGCCCGAAATGCTGCATCACTGTCGAGGCGGCGAAAGGGCCGCCAATGGCGCCGAAGGAGTAGAACAACATCAGCGCCGCGTTGATCAGCACGAACTCGCCCGTGCCGGCGCGGTCGTTGGAGTGCGCCGCCGACAACGAATAGAGCGGCATGGCGAAACAGCCGAAGATGAAGATGATGATGAAGTTTAGCAGCGGATTGCTGCCGGCGATGAACACCAGCGCCAGGGCTGAAAGCATCGCGCAGCAGGTCGTCAGCAACAGCACCCGGCGCCGGTCCCAACGGTCGGAGAGATAGCCGAGCGGATATTGGATGATGGCGCCGCCAAAGATGCCGACGCTGACGAAGGTCACGACATCGGCGACCGACATGCCGATCTGCTCGGCATAAACCGGCGACAGCGTGCGAAACGCGCTGTTGGTGACGCCGACGGCAATGCAACCGAAGCAACCAAGCGGCGAAATGCGCCAGACGCGCGCCAGGTCGAGCTTGACCTCCTCGGGCGGCGTCGGGTTGGAACGGTCGCCGAGCGAGACCGGCACCAGCGACAGCGTGATCATGATCGACATGATGGCGAAGATGGTGAAGCCGCCGGCGCCGAAGACCGGGATCAGGAACTGGGCCGATGTCACCGAGCCGGTATCGACCATTCGGTAGATCGCCAGCACGCGGGCGCGGTCCTTGTTGGTGACGCCGGAATTCAGCCAGCTCTCGACGATGGTGAACAGTCCGGCGAAACAGAAGCCGCCGGCAAAGCGCACCGCGCACCACATCACCGGATCGAGGACCAGCACCAAAAGCAGAGTGCCGACCGAGGCGATGGCGGCCAGTGCCGAAAACGCCCTGATATGGCCGACCGCCTTCATGATGCGGGTGATGGCCAGGCAACCGAGCAGGAAGCCGGCGAAATAGAAGGTGCCCATCAGGCCGATATCGGAAGCGGAAAACCCCTCCTGCGCGCCGCGCAGTGCGATCAGCGTGCTCTGCAGCCCATTGCCGCCGAGCAGGATGCCTGCGGCGAGAAGAAGCGGGATCAGCGGGCGGATGGAGGACATGAAAAGGCGATCACGTATCGGTGACCCCTTCTTGAACCATTGCCCTCGTCAATGCCAGCGGCAATTGCCGTTCTGCAGCGCCTCCGCTGCATTGCCTGGTTTGACGTGCACGTTGGTCCGTATGGCCCGCTGCCAACGTCAGTTTGGCGACGCGATCTCAACCGGCCGTCAGTCCTGTCCGTGACGGCGGAGACGCCCTTCACCCCTCAGTTGTCCGTGCAAGTACCTTGTCCCGCGCCGGTTCGATCGCTTCGTCCGCTGGCGCGGATTTTCCGGTGGCCGGCCGCCGGCCGAGCGATCCTGCGGTCAGCAGGCTGAGGATGATGAACGGGATGCCGATGCCGAAGGCCGAACGGATGCCCCAATGGTCGGAGACGAAGCCGAGCAGCGGCGGGCCGAGCAGGAAGGCGACGAAGGAGATCTGCGACAGCGCCGCGACATTGATCGCCGCCGGCCGGTCCGTCCGCTGGGCAGCGGCCGAGATCGCCAGGGGGAAGAGGGCGCTGGTGCCGATCCCCAGAAGAGCAAAGCCCAGCATGGAGACGAACGGCGCGGGCGAGAAAAAAACAATCGCCACGCCGGCCGCCATCATCGCCAGCAGCACCCGCGCCACGGCGCTCGGCGAATGGCGGTCGACGAAACTGTCGGCGAAGAAGCGCGTGGTTGCCTGGGAAAAGGCGAACAGCGCCACGGTGAAGCCGGCGACGAAAGGGCCGGATTCGAACACGGTGCGCATGTAGATCGCCGACCAGTCGATGCTGGCGCCTTCCATCAGCATCGCCGAGAGCGTCACCGCAACGAGGACGAGGATCGGCAGCGTCGGCCGCGCCAGCACGGGTACTTTCTCGCCGGTGCCGGCGAAACGGCTTGGCGCCGGCTGGTAACCGCCGAGGAACAGTGCCATCGAGATCGCGACGATCGGCACGATCAGCGCCAGATGCAGTTGCGGCGATATGCCGAGATGCGCAAGTGCTCCGCCGAACAGGCCGGCGCCGAAAAAGCCAATGCTCCAGAACGAATGCGCGCGGTTCATGATACGGCGCTTGACCAGGAATTCGGTCCGGTCGGCCTCGACATTGAGCATGATCTCGATGCTGCCGATCATCAGTCCGACCGGCAACAGCATCAGGAACAGCGCCAGCGGACCCGGCGCGTGCACCGCGACGGCATAGGCAAGCGCCAGCAGCGGAACCAGGGCAAGCAGCGCGCGGCGGAAGCCGACTCGCTCGAGCAGCGGCGTCGCCAGCGTCAGCGCCGTCAAGGTGCCGATCGGTGTTCCGATCAGGGCGAGGCCGAGCGTGCCGTCACCGATGCCCATGGCGTGCTTGATATCGGGCAGCCGTGGAAAAATGTTGCCCATGGCGAAGGAATAGATCGCAAACCCCGCATAGACGCGGTGTTGCGGGGCAAGGTTGAGGCCAAAGGTCATGGCGATGCTTTCAGGGCGAGAGATCTGGCGGTGATCGCCGCCTGGAATGTCCGCTTCTTGCATAATCGTGCAAATCATGCAAGAACGTGCATGAAGAAAACAGGATCATGCAATGCTTACCGATGAGCGGCATCAAATCATCCGCGATCGCCTTGCGGCCGAGGGAAGGGTGCTGGCCGGCGAACTGGCGAGCCGCTTCAGCGTTTCGGAAGACACGGTGCGCCGCGACCTCAGGGAACTGGCGAAAGCCGGGCATTGTCGCCGGGTCTATGGCGGCGCGGTGGCGCCGGCGCCTTTCGCGACAACGCCGGTCGGCCTGCGCGCCAGCCATGCGGTCGAAGAGAAGACGCGGCTGGCCCGCGTGACTGTGGCATTGCTCGCGCGCGGACAGACTTTGTTCATCGACAGCGGCACGACCAATGCCGCGATTGCCAGGGCCATCCCGCGCGACCTCGATCTGACCGTCGCCACCAATTCGCTCGAAGTTGCCTCGGCCTTGTCAGACCACGCCCTGATCGAGCTGATTGTACTTGGCGGCAGGTTCGACCGCCACCTCGGCGCTTGTGTCGGCGCCGACACCCTTGCCGCCGTCTCGCAGCTTGGCGCGGACCTGTTTATCTTGGGCTCCTGCGGTCTCGATGCCTCGCGAGGCGTGACGGCGTTCGATTCGGCGGAGGCGGAGGTGAAACGGGCCATGGCCAGGAATAGCGCTGGCATCGTCATCGCCGTCACCAACGACAAGCTGGCCACCGCGGCGCCTTATCGCGTCGCCGGTGCGGAGGCGATCCGCCACCTGGTCGTCGAGAAGACCGCGCCGTCCGCCATCCTCGCCGATTTCGAACGCCAGGGCGCCGAAATCCACTTCGCCTGAAGGCTCCGCGGCATGCCGGGCATGGGGATTGCCCGCTTGCCTTGACAAATCCGGCCTCCCATGCGCTTTTCGCGCAAATTTTGGGCCGGGCTTTGATGCTTTGGCCTGCCACCCAGCACCCCGGACTTCAGCAATGACCATGCACCGTTACCGCAGCCACACCTGTGCCCAGTTGAGAAAGAGCGACGTGGGCAATTCCGTTCGCCTGTCGGGCTGGGTGCATCGCGTGCGCGACCATGGCGGCCTGCTCTTCATCGACCTGCGCGACCATTACGGGCTGACCCAGATCGTCGCCGATCCCGATTCGCCTGCCTTCAAGGTCGCCGAGACCGTTCGCGGCGAATGGGTCATTCGCGTCGATGGTGAGGTCAAGGCGCGCCTGCCGGAGACGGTCAACGCCAACCTGCCGACTGGTGAGATCGAGATTTTCGCCCGCGAGATCGAGGTGCTGTCGGCGGCCAAGGAATTGCCGCTGCCGGTGTTCGGCGAGCCGGACTATCCCGAGGACATCAGGCTGAAATACCGCTTCCTCGATTTGCGCCGCGACACGCTGCACAAAAACATCGTGGCGCGCACCAAGATTATCGCCGAGATGCGCAAGCGCATGGGCGAGGTCGGCTTCACTGAATTCTCGACGCCGATCCTGACCGCGTCGTCGCCGGAAGGTGCGCGCGACTTCCTGGTGCCGTCGCGTATCCATCCCGGCACGTTCTACGCGCTGCCGCAGGCGCCGCAGCAGTACAAGCAGCTGATCATGGTGTCGGGCTTCGACCGCTATTTCCAGATCGCGCCCTGCTTCCGCGACGAGGATCCGCGCGCTGACCGCCTGCCCGGCGAATTCTACCAGCTCGACCTCGAAATGAGCTTCGTCGAGCAGGACGAAGTGTTGTCCACCATGGGGCCGGTAATGACCTCCGTCTTCGAGGCCTTCGCCAACGGCAAGCCGGTGACCAAGGACTGGCCGCGCATCCCTTATGACGTCGCGATGCGCAAATACGGCTCCGACAAGCCGGACCTGCGCAACCCGATCGTCATGCAGGCCGTCTCCGATCATTTCCGCGATTCCGGCTTCAAGGTGTTCGCCAACATCCTGGCCAACGATGCGAAGGCCGAGGTGTGGGGCATTCCGGCCAAGACCGGCGGCAGCCGCGCCTTCTGCGACCGTATGAATTCCTGGGCCCAGGGCGAGGGCCAGCCGGGGTTGGGCTATATCTTCTGGCGCAAGGAAGGTGACAAGCTTGAAGGCGCCGGACCGCTCGCCAAGAACATCGGCGAGGAACGCACCGAGGCGATCCGCCAGCAGCTTGGCCTTGCCGATGGCGACGCCGCCTTCTTCGTTGCCGGCGATCCGAAGAAATTCGTCACCTTCGCGGGCGCGGCGCGCACGCGTGCCGGCGAGGAACTGAACCTCGTCGACCGCGAACGCTTCGAATTGTGCTGGATTGTCGACTTCCCGTTCTTCGAATGGAACGAGGAGGAGAAGAAGATCGACTTCGCCCACAACCCGTTCTCCATGCCGCAGGGCGGCATCGATGCGCTCAACAACCAGGAGCCGCTCGGCATCAAGGCGTTCCAGTACGACGCCGTGTGCAACGGCTTCGAGATTGCATCGGGCGGCATCCGCAACCACCTGCCGGAAACCATGGTCAAGGCCTTCGAGATGGTCGGCCTGGACCGTCAGACGGTCGAGGAGCGCTTCGGTGGCCTCTACCGCGCCTTCCAATACGGCGCGCCGCCGCATGGCGGCGCGGCGTTCGGCATTGACCGTGTCGTCATGCTGCTGGTCGGCGCCAAGAACCTGCGCGAGATCACCATGTTCCCGATGAACCAGCAGGCCTATGACCTGTTGATGAACGCGCCGTCGGAAGCCTCGCCGCAGCAGCTTCGCGAGTTGGCGCTGCGTGTCGCGCCGACCAAGAAGGACGCTTGATCGCGAACTTCGGGCGGTACTTTAAAAACCCGCCGGAACCGATTCTTTCGATTCGATAATCCAGCAAAAAAGCCCGGCATCGCTGCCGGGCTTTTTGTTGGCCTTGAGGCCGTTCGATCAGTCTTCGTTCGCCTTGACGCTGACGCCGAGCGTCTTCGGCAGGTCGAGCGGATTGGACATGGCGCCGGCCATGATCAGCGCGAACGGCACCGATGCCGGCGGCTCGGCCGAGATTTCGAGGCTCTTCGGATCGTCGAGATATTTGCTGACCGCCGCCGTCACTTGCGCCGTCAACTCCGGATTGTTGAGCTGCGCCATGCCGAACGGCACGATCGCCTTGGCCTGGTTGGCGATGTCCTTGGCCGACATGCCCTGCTGCTTGCCGACATATTCCAGCACCTTGCCGGTCAGCGAATCGTCGTCGAAGCGGATCGAGGCGCTGTTGAAGGAAAGCTGCTGCAACAGGCCGAGCATGGCCATGCCTTGCGCCGAATTGTCGGCGCCTTCCGGCTGTGCGGCCATCTTCTTCTGCATTTCCTGCAGCGACTTGATGAAGTCGACCGTGTAGCCGCCGAGGTCGAAGGTCATGCCAAGCGTGCCGGCATTCTCGACGGAGATGTCGTATTTCGACAGTTCCATCTTGCCGTCCGAGGGCTGCCAGGTGCCGGCCATCTCGAGATTGCCGGAGATGTTCTGGTAGCCGAGGGCGTTGATGACTTCCTTGGACTTGGGATCGTCGACCAGTGTCAGGTCGGCGTTGAACTTTTCCGTGTTGGCGGTGAATTCCATCGCCTTGCCGTCCGCCGGCGGCGTGATCTCGACGGCAAGCCCGTCCATCGAGAAGGCGGTCTTGTCGGCGACCTTGACCGTCATGTTCGAGAGTTCGGCCGACTTATACATCATCAGCGAGCCCAGCGGGCCGGTGGCGCCATCGGCCGGAACTGTCATGTCATGGATGACGAAGGGGCTGAGACTGAGCGTGACGCCGTCCTTGGCGTGTTCGAAGGCCGAGGTCGAGACGGTGCCGATGTCGAAGCCGCCATTGGCCGCGGTCACGTTCTCGAGCTTCACGTCGCCAATGGGGAGGGCTTCCTTTTCCGCCGCCGGCTTGATGGCAACGCCCTGCAGCACCATGCTGGTGTTGTCGCCGGTCACGCCGGTCCAGGAGATGTCGACACCCTGGGCCGCCAGCGCCGCCTTCAGCCGGTCGGCAACCGCGGCGTCCTGGGCAAGGGCCGCATTCAGCGGCAGTGTGAACAAGAAGGTCGAAAGAGCGAATTTCCGGAGAGTTGAGCGTTTGATTGTCATCGCAAGGTCCCTGAGAGTGTCCTGAAATTGTTTTTCAATTCTTGGCGCCATCACCATTCCGTGACGAACTGGACGGGAAAAAGGCGTGTCCCGGCACAATGGTCGAAAATCGCGGCGAAAGGCAAACCCGACCCGAACGCTATTGCAGAATGCGGTGAATTTGGCATGAAGGTCGGGCCGTCGAGCATTATAGTGCTTCGCAATAGATGTGGCATGTAACAGATTGATGTTGGCCCGCAAGCGCGGCCCTGCAGTTTCCTGTTGCAGAAAAGCGCACAAGTCGACCGGTCCGGTGCGCGCCTCTTGCCGCGAATCACCCGCTCGGCTAGTCCCAGCCCATGGGAAAAAGGCTTTTGCCGCCTCAAGATGGCGGTGGCGATCACATTGAACCGGTCGATCTGAAGAAGGCGCTGGAAGAGCGCTATCTCGCCTATGCGCTGTCGACCATCATGCACCGGGCGCTGCCCGATGTTCGCGACGGGCTGAAACCGGTCCATCGCCGCATCATGCACGCCATGCGGCTGCTCAGGCTCAACCCCGACCAGGGTTTTGCCAAATGCGCCCGCATCGTCGGCGAGGTCATGGGCAAGTTCCATCCGCATGGCGACCAGTCGATCTACGATGCGCTGGTGCGGTTGGCGCAGGATTTCTCGATGCGCTATCCCCTGGTCGACGGACAGGGCAATTTCGGCAACATCGACGGCGATAACGCCGCCGCCATGCGCTACACCGAAGCGCGCATGACCGACGTGGCGACCGAACTGCTTTCCGGCATCACCGAGGACGCCGTCGATTATCGGCCGACCTACAATGAGGAGGACGAGGAGCCGGTGGTGCTCCCCGGCGCCTTCCCGAACCTCCTGGCCAACGGCTCGTCCGGCATCGCCGTCGGCATGGCGACATCGATCCCGCCGCACAACGCGGCCGAGCTCTGCGACGCGGCATTGCACCTGATCGAGCACCGGGATGCGCCGGTGGCCAAGCTGATGGATTTCGTCCAGGGCCCGGATTTCCCGACCGGCGGCATCATCGTCGACAGCCGCGCCTCCATCCTCGAAGCCTACGAGACCGGGCGCGGCGGTTTTCGCGTGCGGTCGAAGTGGAGCCAGGAGGACCAGGGCAGGGGCACCTGGAGCATCGTCGTCACCGAAATCCCCTATGGCGTGCAGAAGGCGCGGCTGATCGAGAAGATCGCCGAGCTGTTGATGGCCCGCAAATTGCCGCTGCTCGAGGACATCAGGGACGAAAGCGCCGAGGACATCCGCGTCGTGCTGGTGCCGAAAAGCCGTTCCGTCGACCCGGGCATTCTGATGGAATCGCTGTTCAAACTCACCGAGCTTGAAAGCCGCTTTCCGCTCAACATGAATGTGCTGTCGCGCGGCAAGGTGCCTAACGTCCTGTCGTTGAAGGGCGTGCTGCAGGAATGGCTCGACCACCGCCGTGACGTGCTCATCCGCCGCTCGAAACATCGGCTGGGCGAAATCGAAAGACGGCTGGAGATCCTTGCCGGCTACCTGATCGCCTATCTGAACATCGACGAGGTGATCAAGATCATCCGCGAGGAGGATGAGCCCAAGCAGGTGATGATGGCCCGCTGGTCGCTCACCGACAACCAGGCCGAGGCCATCCTCAACATGCGCCTGCGCGCCTTGCGCAAGCTGGAAGAGTTCGAGATCCGCAAGGAATTCGACGGCCTGAGCGCGGAGAAGAAGCAGATCGAGGCGCTGCTGGCGTCGGATGCCAAGCAATGGTCGACGATCAAGTGGGAAGTCACCAACATCCGGGACAAGTTCGGGCCGGAGACCGAACTCGGCAAGCGCCGCACCCAGTTCGCCGATGCACCCGAACACGATTTGACCGACATCGCCCACGCCATGATCGAGCGCGAGCCGGTCACCGTGGTGGTTTCGGAAAAAGGCTGGCTGCGGGCGATGAAGGGGCATCTGGCCGACCTTTCGACGCTGACCTTCAAGGAAGGCGACAGCCTCAAGCTCGCCTTCCATGCGCAGACCACCGACAAGGTGCTGGTCTTCACCACCGGCGGCAAGTTCTACACAATCGGCGCCGACAGGCTGCCGGGTGGGCGCGGCCATGGCGAGCCGATCCGCATCATCGTCGACATGGACAATGACCAGGACATCGTCACCGCCTTCGTCCACGATCCCAAGCGCAAGCTGCTGCTGGCCTCCTATGACGCCAATGGCTTCATCGTGCCGGAGGAGGAAGTCGTCGCCAACACCCGCAAGGGCAAGCAGGTGATGAACGTCAAGGCGCCGGACGAGGCCAAGCGCTGCGTGCCGGTCACCGGCGATCATCTGGCCATCGTCGGCGAGAACCGCAAAATGCTGGTGTTCGCGCTTTCCGAAATCCCCGAAATGGGCCGCGGCAAGGGCGTGCGGCTGCAGAAATACAAGGATGGCGGCCTGCTCGATCTCAAGCCGTTCACTTTGGAAACGGGTCTGTCCTGGCAGGATTCAGCCGACCGCACCTTCACGAGGTCGCGCGAGGAACTGGCCGAATGGATCGGCGCCCGGGCGTCGGCCGGTCGCATGGTGCCTAAGGGATTCCCGAGGACTGGAAAGTTTGGTTGAAGCTGCGATCTCCCCCCTCGTGGGGGAGATGTCCGGCAGGCCAGAGGGGGGGGCGCTGTCCCGCGGGCGTATCGAATAGTGACGGCCTCCAACACCTGTCTCGGTTCTTGATCTCAGAATATCAACATTGGCGCTCTACGGCGCCACACTCTGTCCTGCCGGACATCTCCCTCACGATGGGGGAGATTGGCGGCATTACCCAACTCATTTGGAGTATCGTCACGATTGCTGCACTATATCAGTGCATAACGGGGCAGGGTGCTTGAGAGAGACGAGCGTTTGAAGGAATCCAGAGACCAGAAACCGGAACGGCAGCAGCGCCTGTTCGGCCTGTCGACGCCGCTGCGGTCGGCTGTCATTCCGCCGCTGTCGGCGGCGCGCTGGCTGCTGGTGCTGATCGTCGCCGCCGGTGTCTATTTCTTCCATGGTTTTCTGTTTCCTGTGCTGGCGGCACTTGTCATCGCTTTCGCCAGCTGGCCGCTTTACCTGCGGCTGCTGGCGGGCGTCGGCGGCAACCGCACCATCGCCGCCACTCTGGCCATCCTGTTCATCCTCGCCTTCCTGGTGATACCGATCGCCCTTGCCGGCACCTACGCCATCAACGAGGTGCGCGAGTGGGTCGGGTGGGCGATCGAGACCAACCGGCACGGGGCTGTGACGCCGCACTGGATCGCGACCATGCCTGTCATAGGCGACTGGCTGAACGAGCAGTGGACGACCAATTTTGGCCATCCCGGCGGCATTGGTGAACTGATCCAGCTGATCAGCGGCGCCAATATCGGCAGCATCTATCGTGGCGCGCTCGCCGCCGGCGGCAGCGCCTTTGGGCTGCTGTTGACGCTGCTGTTCATGATGATCGCCCTGTTCTTCGCCTATCGTGACGGCGAGCATTTTGCCGGCCAGGTCGACCGCCTCGGCGAGCGCATCCTGCCGACGCGGTGGGAGCGGATTTCGCGCGTCGTTCCGGCGACCATTTCCTCGACAGTGACCGGCATGACCGTCATCGCCATCGGCGAGGGGCTGGTGCTCGGCATCGCCTACTGGCTGGCCGGCGTGCCGTCGCCGGTGACGCTCGGTGCGCTGACCGGCGTCATGGCGCTCATTCCCGGCGGGGCGCCATTGTCCTTCACCCTTGTCTCGATTTATCTCGCCGCCAGCGGCTCGCCCATGGCCGGTCTGGCGCTGTTCCTGTGGGGCGCGGTCGAGCTGTTCATCGTCGACAAGACGCTGCGCCCGAAGCTCGTCGGCGGCCCGATAAAGCTGCCCTTCCTGCCGACCTTTTTCGGGCTGATCGGCGGCGTCAAGACGATGGGTTTTCTCGGCCTGTTCATCGGCCCGGTGCTGATGGCGCTGCTGGTCGCCATCTGGCGCGAGTGGCTGCGCGAGGTGGAACTGGTCGACGAGTTGGCCGCCGGCTCGGCGGCCGAAATCGAAGGCGGGCCGCCGCAGATCGAGATCGTGCCGGAACCTGGCGTGGCGAAGAAGGCCAGCTAAGCCCAACGTGCCTTAAACCGGGTGGTGCACCGCGAAGTCACCCTGGCGCTTACGGCCATCATGCAGCTGCCAGAGCGAATGGGCGACCAGCGTGACGATCAGGATCGCGCCACCGATCAGGCTGTTGCGGGTCGGTGTCTCGGCAAAGATCATCCACACCCAGACCGGCGCCAGCACGGTTTCGAGCAGATAGAACATCGCCACTTCCGGCCCCGAAATGTATTTCGGCCCGGCGGCAAGACAGAAGAACGAGATCGGCATGATGACGGCGCCGTTGAAGATGATCCACCAGGGCGCGTTCACGTGAAAGCCTTCGCCCGACACCATGAAGGCGGCGAGCGCCATCGGCAGGAGCACGCCGACGAGTGAGGTGAAGCCCATGTCCTTGCCGCTGGCGCGCGAGATGGTGATGGCGACGGCGATGAAGAAGGCCGAGCACAGCGCCATGAAATCGCCGAAGAGCTTGCCGGTGCCGACCGATCCGCCGACGATGACCAGCACGCCGAGGATCATGATCGCCATCGCCGCGATGGTCGCCAGCCGAGGTCTTTCCCGCAGGAATATCCAGGACAATAGCCCCGCGAACACGGTGTTGAAGGCAAGGATGAACACCAGATCGGCGGTCGAGGTGTGATAGACGGCGGTGACGAAGGTGATCCCTGTCATTCCATAGCATATCGCCACGATCAGGCCGGACCAGCCGGGGATAAGCGGCGGGGCGTTCCGGCTCAACGCCCGCCAGAGCGACCAGATGACCATGGCGGCGACGAATGTGGTGCCGGTGCGCAGCAGCATGATGGTCCATGCGCCGCCGTCGGCGAGGCGGATCAACGGTATGTCGACAGTTAGCGTCAGCCCGCCGATGGCGGTTATCAAAAGGCCCTTCTGGTGGTCATGGTGAGAGGACATGCAGGAACTTTCGCAATGAAATGCAGGCCGACGGCTGACCGGTGCAATGGCGCACTCTCTCCAGCCGACCGGCTGAAAGACCAGCATCCCCTGCCTTGAAACTGTTTAAGCGCGGATCGTGGAAAAACTCAGCGTGAAACCGCTTCGTTGGTGTAGCGCTCCCAGCCCTTGGGGCCGAGATGCTCCTGCGGCATGAAGCGCATCTTATAATTCATCTTGCGCGAGCCGTTGACCCAGTAGCCGAGGTAGACATGGGGCAGCCCCATCGCCCTGGCGCGGGCGATGTGATCGAGGATCATGAACGTGCCGAGCGAACGCTCCTCGAATTCGGGATTGAAGTAGGAATAGACCATCGACAGGCCGTCGGCCATCTTGTCGGTGAGCGCCACGGCAATGAGTTCACCCTGACCCTTGCCGGTGATGAAGGTGTCGGGCCCGCGCCGCCGGTATTCGATCACCTTGGTGTCGACATGGGTGTCCTCGACCATCATGGCATAGTCGAGCACCGTCATGTCGGACATGCCGCCGCGGCGGTGCCGGGCATCGAGATAGCTGCGGAACAGCGAATACTGCTCGGTCGAGGGCTCGGCATTGTGCATGGCGCCGACGAGGTCGGAATTGTGCTGCAACACGCGCTTCATGTTGCGGCTGGCGGTGAATTCCTGGGCGAGGATGCGCACGGAAACACAGGCGCGGCAGGTCTCGCAGGCCGGCCGGTAGGCGATGTTCTGCGAGCGCCGGAAGCCGCCTTGCGTCAAGAGGTCGTTCATCTCCGACGCCTTGTCGCCGACCAGATGCGTGAACACCTTGCGCTCGAACTGGCCGTCGAGATAGGGGCACGGCGACGGCGCGGTCAGGAAGAACTGCGGCGACTGGGTCGGATGCTGCGTCATCTAAGTCTTGGAAACACTCCTTCGAGTCGCTCTACCTTTGGCGCGGAAAGCGAAAAATTCAACAGGATTGTGAAGGTGTGGGCACGCGGATGCCTTCACATTTGCGCCGAAGAGGCGGAAGCGCCCCTGGAAAACGCCTTTTAACGGCCAGTGCGGCTGACCACCGTGCCGAGCAGAAGGTCGTGCAGCGTGCGCTTGCGATCGGAAAACAAGGTCACCAGCAGAACCAGCGGCGACAGGATGACGTTGCCCGCCCAGAACAGCACGGAATGGACCACCGCGGTCAGGCCGTCGATCGGCCGCCCGTCGAGACGATCGAGGCGGATGCCCATCATCTTCATGCCGGTGGTCGCCTGGTCGGCGCTGCCCAGCGTGTTCCAGATGTAGAGGATGGCGACGGCCGGCACCAGGATGCCGAACAGCATCCAGCCGAGACCGAGGGTCAAAAGCCCGAGGAAGAACACCAGTATGGCGAAGGGAATGGTGAGCAGCGCGACGATGATGTAGTCGAGCACGAAGGCCAGGATGCGCCGCGTGCGCACGCCTTCATAGGCCCTGACATCGTCAAGCCTTGTGTTGATGATTTCGCCGTCGAGAACGCGCGCGTTCATGTCATTTCCTCGTAACAGGGCCCGGCATAGGGTGCGGGCCGCTCGCCAATGAAATGGTGAAGGCCCGTGTCGGAATCAAGGTCGGGGTTTTCCCGGGGCACAAGGATCGAGCGAGGCGAGACACAATCCGAATCGGTTGAATTTGCCGTGTGGATGGCATTAGCTTGCTGCGGCGCAACAAAGCGCTGAGGGGCAGAGGGACGGGGCACTATGGACTATGACATGCTGGTCATCGGCAGCGGCCCCTCCGGCCGCCGTGCAGCGGTGCAGTCGGCCAAGCTCGGCAAATCGGTGCTGGTCGTCGACCGCGGCCGGCGTCTCGGCGGCGTCTCCGTGCACACCGGCACCATTCCCTCCAAAACGCTGCGCGAAACCGTGCTCAATCTCTCGGGCTGGCGCGAGCGCGGTTTTTATGGACGCGGCTATCGGGTCAAGCAGGATATTTCCGTCGGCGACCTGATCGAGCGGCTGCACAAGACGCTCGATCACGAGGTCGAGGTGCTGCAGCACCAGTTCATGCGCAACACGGTCAAGAGCGCGCGGGCGGCGGTGAAATTTCTCGGCCCCAACAAGGTCAGCCTGACATCGGACAATGGCGACTACAGCGAAGTCGGCTTCGCCAACGCGCTGATCGCGGTCGGCACCAGGCCGCACCGGCCACGCGACGTGCCTTTCGACAAGACCCGCGTCTTCGACAGCGACGAGATGCTGGAACTCGACCGCCTGCCGCGCACGCTGACGGTCATCGGCGGCGGCGTCATCGGCGTCGAATACGCCACGATCTTTTCGGCGCTCGACGTGCCGGTGACACTGGTCGAGCCGCGCAACACAATCCTCGATTTCGTCGACCGCGAGATCGTCGACGATTTCATCCACCAGATGCGCGATCGCGGCATGACGATCAGGCTGGGCAGCGCGGTGAAGGAAATCCGCTCCAAGCCTGAAGCCGCCGAAGTGGAACTGGCCGATGGCCGCACCATCCGCTCGGAGGTCGTGCTCTACGCCGCCGGCCGCACCGGCAATGTCGGCAGCCTGGGGCTGGACGTGGTCGGCATCGAGGCCGACTCCCGCGGCCGCATCAAGGTCGATCCGCAGACGTTTCAGACCAACGTTCCCAACATCTACGCCGCCGGCGATGTCATCGGCTTTCCGAGCCTTGCCTCGACCTCGATGGAGCAGGGCAGGGTGGCCGCCTGCCACGCCTTCGGCGTGCCGCTCCCTCCGCCGCCGGAAACATTCCCCTATGGCATTTACGCCGTGCCGGAGATCTCCACTGTCGGCCAGTCCGAGGAACAGGTGCGCGAGAGTGGAGCCGCCTATGAGGTTGGCGTGGCGCGCTTTCGCGAGACTTCGCGTGGACACATCATGGGCGTCAACACCGGCTTCCTGAAACTGTTGTTCTCGATCGAAACGCGCCGCCTGCTCGGCGCGCACATCGTCGGCGAGGGCGCCACCGAACTCATCCATATCGGCCAGGCTGTCATCAATCTCGGCGGCACGGTCGACTTCTTCGTCAACAACACCTTCAACTATCCGACACTGGCGGAAGCTTACAAGATCGCCGGGCTCGATGCCTGGAACAGGATGGGGCGAGGGTAAGCCTCAGCCGTCCGTCTGGTCGAGCAGTGCCAGCAGGACGTCGGCTGATGGCATCGGCAGCACCGCTTCGATTTCCGCCGGTCGAACGCCGGCGATGGCGTCGGCATCACCCGCCCCGGTGCCAAGCGGCCCGCGGAACCCGTGCTTGGACCAGGCGAGATGCTGCAGCTTCGGGCTGGTCAGCGCCTCCGGTAGCCTGGCGACCGCCGGGTCGGATGCGCGGAATAGACGGTCGGCCGGGGGTAGAGGATTTCGCCTTTCCAGGCGATCCAGAGCCTGCACCGCGTCCTGATAGGTTTGCGCCTCCAGCGTGCCGCCGACATCGCCGCCGGTCGAATCCGCCACGGCTTTCGGCTTGGGCAATTCGTTGGTGCGATAGTCCTCGACGAATTTCTTACCCGCCTGCACATAGGCATCAAGCTTGACGATGGAGTCCTTGGTCTGCTCGTGGAGGTCGTCGAGCACGGCGATATCGCGCCGCAGCGTGTCTTTATGGCGGTCGAGCTCCAGGCCGATACGGTCGATCTGGCCCGCCACGTCCTCGTATTTTTCCTTGAAGCGCTCCAGCCGCGCCTTGAACGAGGAAAACAGATTGCTCAAAAACCCCTGATCCTTCAGCGAAGTTGGATCGAGGTTCTTGGCCTTCGTCGCCGAGGTCACGGTTGCACAACTGCGACAGGATCTTGTCAGCATAGTCGCTGACGGCCTGCTGGGCACCTTCGCCGAACACTGAAATTGCAGCGCGGTCGCGCACGTCGATGCTGGTTTCAATCCTGGCGAGCTCGGCCGGATTGGCCGCGATGACAGGCAATTGCGAAGTATCGTCGAGCAACGTGATGCTGTTCTTGTCGCACTTATTCCGCTGCCTCCCGCTGCGGCGCGGCTCGCCGGACACCGAAGAGCAGCGGCAGGCACAGAACATAAAGCGCCGCGCCCGCGATCCACACCGTCCCTGGAAAAACGGTCCGCGTGCGGAAATAGAGTGTGGCGATCACGAACGGCCCGAACACCGAAACTAGGCTGGTCATGCTGGTGAGCACGCCCTGCAGCCGCCCCTGGTGATCGGCGCCGACGCGTGATGTCAACAGGGACTGTAATGCCGGTGCCCCGATGCCGCCGAGGCAGAACAGCGGCAGCAGGGCGAAGACCATCCAGCCCTGCCATGCCATTGCGATCGATAGATAGGCCGCGCAGTCGGCGAGGACGGCGACGATCAGAGCTGCCTTTTCGCCCCAACGTTCGGCGATCGGCCCGGCAACGAAGCCCTGGGCGCCGGCATGGAAGAGGCCGAACAGCGCCAGCGAAATGCCGACGGTGAAAAGATCCCAAGCGAATTTGTCCTGCACGTAGAGCACCCAGGTGGTGCCGCCGACCTCGCCGACCAGGGCCAGGACGGCAAAGGCGCCGAGCAGCGGCAAGAGGGCCGGGAAGCTCAGCGCCCAACGCAGCGACGCCAGCGGGTTGAAGGACGTCATTTCGCCGGTGCCGCGCGTGCGCTCCGGTTCCGGCAACAGGAAGAACGCCAGCACCAGGTTGATGCCATTGAGCACCGCGGCAGCCAGAAACGGTGCGCGCAGCCAGGCATCGCCAAGCACGCCGCCGAGTGCCGGACCGGCAATGAAGCCGACGCCGAAGGCGGCGCTGAGATGGCCGAAGCCGCGGGCGCGGCGGTCTTCGCTGCTGATGTCGGCCATATAGGCTGATGCCACAGCCATGCTGGCACCGGTGATACCAGCGATCAGCCGGCCGACGAAGAGCAGCGGCAGCGATGGCGCGAAGGCCATGAACAGATAGTCCGCCATCGACCCCGCCAGCGAGACGAGTAGCACCGGCCGGCGGCCATAACGATCCGACAGGGCGCCGAGCAGCGGCGAGAAAAGCACCTGCATGGCGGCATAGGCGGACAGGAAAGCGCCGAAGATCCAGCCTATGTCTTCGACATGACCGACTTCGCGCAACAGGCCGGGCAACACCGGCATGATCAGCCCGATGCCCACGGCATCGAGTGCCATCGCCATCAGCACCACCAGATAGGCTTTTCTCATAGCTGTACTCTCAAAATTTATCGTTGATAAGGGGCATTTATCACTGATAAATTGACCGCGCAAGCCGGAGGGATTCGCATGAAACTGGACAAGACTCTGATCGTCGACGAAGCGTTGAAGCTGCTCAACGAAGTCGGCATCGATGCCCTTTCGACACGCCTGCTGGCGCAGCGCCTCAAGGTCCAGCAGCCGGCACTTTACTGGCATTTCAGGAACAAGCGGGCTTTGCTTGACGCGATGAACGAGGAAATCCTGCGGCGCGGCCATGAGCATCGGACGCCGCGGCCAGGCGAGGCCTGGCAGGACTTCGTTCGCAGCAACGCCCGCAGTTTTCGCGGCGCGCTGATCGCCTATCGCGATGGCGCGCGCGTGCATGCCGGCACGGAAGCCGACCCGACGGAACTCGCGCATTTCGAGGGGTTGCTGGAATTTTTCGCAGGCGAGGGCATGTCCCCCGTCCCGGCGATGGAACTCTTGATGACGATCGGCCGCTACACGGTCGGCTGCGTGATGGAGGAGCAGGCCGAATATCCGACCGGCCCGGGGCGGGGCGAGGCGCTGGACGCCGCAGCACAGGATTATCCGCTGTTGCGGCAAGCCTTGGCTCACTATCGTGCCGGCGGCCATGAAGCGCTGTTCGAAAGTGGGCTTGCCCTGCTGATTGCCGGAACGGAGGCGCGTCTGGCGTCAGCGCGCTGACCGGGACGGTCCCGCTCGGGACCTGTCAGCTCATGGGCTCGCCGCCGATCCCGCCAGCCAGTGCCTGACGATCGCGGCGTCCGGATCGCCGATTTCATGGCCCGACGGAAGGATCCGGGCGTCGACCTCGGACTGGTGCCGGCTGAGCAGCGTCACGAGCGCCGGGGCGAAGGGCCCGTAAGTCTCGTCTGAGGCGCCTGCGATGATCAGCGTCCTTGTTCCCGCAAGATCCGTCGCCGGCACATGGTCGAGCACCGGCATCGGCCTCAGCAGGGCTGCCCTGCGAACGATGCCTGGATGAAGCAGCATCAGGCTGGAAACCAGATTGGCGCCGTTCGAATAGCCAAGAAATGTTGTGCTGGCGAGATCGAGCCCATGGCGGCTGGCGGCCTCGCGCGCGAATGCCGCGAAGGCAGCGGTTTCGGCGAGGATGCTCTTCTGTTCGAAGCGCGTCGGGTCTATCCGCTCGAACCAGCGAAAACCGTCTTCCTGCGGGATGCGGCCGCGCACCGCCACCAGCGTGACGCCGGGTGCGATCCGTCTTGCCAGCGGCACCAAAGTGGTCTCGTCCACACCCGATCCATGCAACAGGAACAGGCATTCGCGGCCGCCCTTGTCGGCACCCAGCAGGCGATAGGCAAAGGCCAGATCCGTGAGCAGGGGGCCGTTTTCGATGCTGTCGCCGATCATCCCGCATCCTCTTGATTATATGAGGTTCCGCTCAATTTGCCGGCTTCAAAACGCAATATTTTCACGCTCCGCGAAAGTTGATTGAACCAGGCGCATTCCGGCCCGTTTATGCGCCGATATACTCCGCGTGGGAGGAATCGAAGCGGTGCGTCGGGGGTCGCATTGCTGGACATGAACAACCAGCTTTGAGGCCTTTTGTCGATGACTACCCCTGTTTTGTCGGATCGCGATTTGCGTATCCCGGATCGCGACCCGCGTATCCCCGAACGCGATACGCGTATCGATGTGCTGCGCGCTTTGGCGCTGATTGTCATTTTCATCGACCATGTGCCCGGCACGGCGTTCGAGACGCTGACATACAAGAATTTCGGGTTCTCGGACGCGGCCGAGGCGTTCGTGCTGATTTCCGGCATCTCCGTCGCGCTCGCCTACGGCACCAAGTTCCGGCCGGGTGGCCGGCTTCTGGCCACGCTGAAGATGTGGCGGCGGGCAGGCGTGCTCTACGTCGCCCATCTTGTCACGACCATGGTGGTGATCGCATTGTTCTGCACCGTGGCAGTGTTCACCAGGCGGCCGGAACTGCTGAAACTGATCAACATCGAGCCATTGATGAAGAACACGCCGGAAGGGCTGGTTGGCATCGTCACGCTCGGCCATCAGCTTGGCTACAACAACATCCTGCCGGTCTATGCTGTGTTGCTCCTGATGGCTCCGGCCTTCGTCCTGTTCATCAGCTCCCGGCCGGTCGCCGCACTTGTCGCCTCCGGTGCGCTGTGGTTCTTCGCCGGCATCTGGCAGATCGCCCCGCCCAACTATCCCGAGCCCGGCTTCTGGTTTCTGAACCCACTGTCTTGGCAGTTCCTGTTCAACATCGGCGTGGCGGCCATGCTGCATGTCCGGCGCGGCGGCGTCATTCCGGTCAACCGCTGGCTGGTCGGCGCGGCCGCGGCCTATGTGGCAGCGGCGCTGATCTGGGTACACAGTCCGCTCTGGGGGCAGATAACCTGGTTCAAGCTGCCCGTGGTGATCGGCGGCTTCGACAAGACCTTCCTGTCGCTGCCGCGTCTGTTGCATATACTGGCGGTCAGCTACCTGATCGTCGCCTTGCCGGCGCTGTCGAACCTGTTCCGCACCAGCCCGGACCATCCGCTGGCGATTCTGGGCAAGCGCTCGCTGCCGGTCTTCATCGCCGGCACGGTGATCGCCATGGTCGCGCAGGTGATGAAACTGATCAATCCGGGCGGGCTTGCCTATGACAGCCTGCTGCTGTCGGCCGGCATAGCCATGCAGTTCGCGCTCGCCTTCTATCTCGAATGGCTGTCGACCATCGGCGGCTCTGGCAAGGTTCGCGCGGCGCAAAAGGACGTCATGCCGGTCCGTACGTCTTTCGGCATCTCGGCGGTAGCAAGGGCCAATCGCTAACCGGCGGGCGGTTCAGCCGCGCGGCGGAGCCGATGAGGCCCGCACGATCAGTTCGACAGGCAGTTGCCGGCGATTTGCCGTGCCGTCGTTTTCCAGGATCGCCTTGACGGCGAGACGGCCGATCTCGGCAATCGGTTGGGCGACGGTGGTCAATGGCGGCTCGGACACCGCAGCCTCCGGAACGCCATCGAACCCGACGATCGAAACGTCACCGGGGACGTTCAGCTTGCGCGCGCTCAGCCATTCGAGCGCCACCAGAGCCATCCTGTCCGACATCGCCAGGATCGCCGTAGGCGGTTCGGCGGCGCCGAAGATGGTCTCCAGCCCTGCGATCGTACTGGCCGCATCGTTGGCGGTTTCGTAGACCGGGACTTTGGATGTGTCGACGCCGACCCGCGAAAGCTCCTGGAAATAGCCGGTGAGACGGTCTCGCGTTCCTGCATAAACCGCGGTCTGCACCTGCTCTGGGGAAACGGGGCCTGTCCTGCCGTCGGCAAACTGCAGCGCCAGCACGGCAAAGCGACGGTGCCCAAGGTCGGTGAGATGGCGCGCCGCCATGGCGGCACCAGCGACATTGTCGATGCCGATTGTCGCGACCGACCCATCTTCGGAAGCGAGGTCGAGCGCCACGAAAGGCAGTTTGCGCTCGCGTGCCAATTGCACCAGGCGCGAACCGCCTTCGATACAGAAGACGATGAAACCGTCGACGAGGGCGCTCTGGATGTTCCAGGCAAGCTGCTCGTTATTGGCGGCCGAGACCAGCGAGATGCCGGCTCCTGTTGCGTCGCAGGCCTGCGAGATGCCCGCCATCATGACCCGCGCGAACGGATCGTCGAAGAAGTAGGAGAGGGGCTCGGCCGTGGCGACGCCAATGGCGTTGACCTTGCCGGCCCGCAGCAATCGCCCTTTGGGATCCGGCCCGCCATAGCCCATCGCTTCGGCTGCTGCCTTGACCCGTTCGCGGACTTCCTCGCGCACGATCTCGGGGCGGCTGAAGACGTTGGACGCGGTGCCGTGCGAAACGCCGGCTGCCTTGGCGATGTCGGCCAGCCGGACGGGCCTTGGATTGCCTGCGGTGAGTGACGCCATTGTGCGTGCCTCCTGACATGCATTTAGCACGTTCCGGATTTGCATCTAGCACTTTTGTTGGATCGATTCAAATTTTGCTTGACTGGAGGTGCCCGCAGGCCTATGTTTGAATCGATCCAAGAGGGGGATTTGTTCTCCCGCAATAGTCTAGGGGAGGTGCGCCATGCATCCCGTCAATTATCTGTTCGAAGACATCTATCGCAACGACTGGAGCATCAGGTCGGGCGCCAACAGTTCCAGGCGCCGTGACAGGACCGGCCCATGGATTCGCGACTTTCGCTTCCTTGTGGAGCGCAACCGCAGTTGAGCGAGGTGTTTTTTGCTCAGTCATTGGATCGATTCAATCCGAAGGGAGAAAGCCCATGCATCCCATCAAGCATCTGTTCGAGGACATCTATCGCAACTACTGGGGCATCGCTCCGGCCGCCGAGCGGCCGGAGGTGCGGCGCCTGACGAAGCCGGCCGCACGCAATCGCGATCTCTGGATCCGCACCGAACGCCTCAGGGATTGATCCTGGCTGTAGGCCTCAGGAACGCGGACGCACCAAGGCGGAAATCGCTACTCCCAGCCAGCCGGCGATGAGCAGGGTGCCACCGATCGGCGCCGACATCGGAAACAGTCTCGATCCGAGGAAGTCGCGGGCGAGGAGATCGCCCGCGAAAAGCACGAGCCCGGCAAGCAGGACGAGGCTGGCGATCCGCAGGCAGCGATTCGCGCCGATGAGGCCGACGGCGAGGAAGACCGGCGCGTGCATCAGGAGGAACGACGCGGCCGTGCCGGTGAAGGCGCCGCCGCGATGCGCGGCCGCTGCCGACAGCGCCACGCCCGCCGCGCCGACGAGACCGCCGGCAAGCACGAGGGCGCGGCTGGGTTCGGTGGAATTCATGTCGGCTGTCCCTCTTCGCAACGATCCGGAGCCTCTCAGGACTCGCTTGCTTCCAACGCCATATGTCGTGTGCGTCGCGACTGGACAATCCAGTTGTAGATCGCTCCGCCGGCCATAAGCACCGATGTGGCGAGAAACACCGAACGCATGCCGAAGTGACCGCCGACGAAGCCGCCGGACAATGGACCCGCAACCTGCCCGACATATTGCGCCGAGATCGCCAGGCCAAGCACATTGCCGCCGATGCCGTCGGGGATGTTGTGACGGATGACGCTGGTGATGCAAGGCAGCAAGCCGCCGAGCGCCAGACCCATCAGGAAGCGCAGGCCGATCAGTTGCCAGCCATTGGTGACGAAGGCTTGCGGAATGAGCAGCAGGGCAGAGACGGCCAATGCCCCGACGACGACGTTCCAGTGGCCGACGCGGTCAGCGAGCTTGCCGAGCCAGGACGCCGACAGGATGGTGCCCAGCGCCGCCGCCGACATCACCACGCCGGCGACCATGGTCACCCGGCCCTGGTCCTCGACGAGCTGCTGCACATAGACGGTGATGATCGGCTCGATTGACATGGTGGCGAAGGCCAGCAGCATGCCGGTCACCAGCATGGCCACGACCGGGCGCTTGTCGGGGATCCGGGACCAGCCGCTTTTCGGCCTGGCGCCCGATTCCGCCTTTACCGGCTTCGGGCGCGGGGTCTCCTTGATCAGGAAGGTCGTTGCCAGGAAGGCCAGGAAGATGACGCCGCCGGACAAGAGGAAGGTGGCGCGAATGCCGATCACCGGCGGCAGCGCACCGCCGAGCAGCGGGCCGACCAGCGAGCCCGCCGTTATCCCCGCCGACAGGACGCCCAGCGCCCAGCCGGAACGGTCCTTGGGCGTCTGCATGGCCACCAATATGGTCGACCCCGACGAATAGCCGCCGGCAAAGCCGATCAGCAGGCGCAGCAGCACCAGTTGCCAGACCGTTTCGACCATGCCCGTCAGCGACATGCAGATCGCCATGCCGAAGCTGGCGCGCACCAGCATCACCTTGCGGCCGAAGCGGTCGCCCAGCCGTCCCCACAGTGGCGCGACCAAGGCTGCCGCGAAGAAGGTGGCGCCATAGGCGACGCCGGACCACTGCACGATGGCCGCATGGCCCTGCGCGCCGAGCTGTTCGACATAGAGCGGCAGGAAAGGCAGCAGCAGGGTCATGGCGATCAGCGTGCTGAACGAGCCCGCGAAACAGACGGCGAGATTGCGCCGCCAATGGATGTTGTAACCGCTCTGTTGCGTGTCTTCCTGTGTCATGTCCTGCCTGCTCGACATCCGCGCTTGTTACGGATCCCGTTTTGGGATACCAAGATGGTATCCGTCATGAACCCCAGCCCGGCTGCTGTCAATGCGGCAACAAGGAAGCCCGATGTCGCAAATGCAGAATGTCGAACGGCAGTTGCGCGAGATGATCCTGGGGCTCGAGATCGGTCCAGGCGAGAAACTGACAGAGCGTTGGATCGAAGGCCGCTTCGGCGCCTCGCGCACGCCGGTCAGGGCCGCACTTCTGCGGCTGGAGACCGAGGGGCTGGTGGGCAGGGATGGCCGCGGCTGGACGGTATCGCCCATCAACCTTGCCGAGCTCGAGCAGATCGCGGTCTATCGCGAAGCGGTCGAGGTCGCGGCCGTGCGGCTGACATGCATGAATGCTGAACCGGGCGCCATCGACGTCATCGAAGCGATGCTCGATTCCTGCGACGAGAATACGCCGCGCGAGGAGTGGCATCGTGTCGGCATGGATTTTCACATCGAGCTGGCGCGCCTGTCGGGCAACGAATTCCTGTTCCGGGCGGTGCGCGATGCCATGACGCGCCTGTCGCGCGCCCGCTGGCTGGAAATGCGTGACGAAGCGGCCCTTGGTCGTGCCTGGGCTGAACACCGCGCCATACTGGCCGCCGCGCGCCTTGGCGAGGCCGATGAAGCGGCCCGCCTGCTTGCCGCTCACATCGTCGGCAGCCGCGACCGGCTGGTGACGTCGCTCGCCAACGACCGGCGCGGTCTTCGCGCCAGGGGATTTGCCGTCGTGGCTGCTTAGCACCGCTACAGGGCGGGGCGCTCGCCGGCAAAAACGGGCGGCGCCTGACGCCAAGCGCACTTTCGGCCTCGCTTCACGGACGCCGATGGCGTAAGAGCGGCGATGGAAAACAACCGATTTGATACTCCCGTGACCGTCAAGTCCGTCACGGCGGGAAGCACTCAACTCTTGCGCACGGCCCGCGAGGCTTCCGACTACCTGCTCAACAGCTGGCCCGGCAAGCGCAGCCCTAAGCACCGCGCGGCGCTGCAGGCCTGCCACGATGCGTTGGCCGGCGACAAGCCGGCCATGAACGCGCGGCGCGCCTTTATCGCCGCGGCGCGCGAAGTGGACGTCTTTGTCAGCGACAAGGCTCCTGCCTGACGTTGAGCCACACCCTGGATTGAGGCAAGGCCCGCATATGCGGGCCTTTTGCCGTCATTCCGCCGTTTCGCTTTCGATCTCTGTCTCGGGCTTGGAACGTTCGCGCGCGGCAACCTTGGCCGCCAGCTTTTCGGCCTTCTTCGCCGCCTTCTGCCGGTCGCGTTCCTTGCGTTCCTGATCGTAGTTTGGTGCTCGCGCCATATCGGCTCCTTTTGACCTGCCTTGCGGCTCTGACCCTGCCTAGGAGCATTAGCCGTCAAACACAACAGCTGAAACGACAGTGCGCGGGCGCGACCCAAGAGATCCGGGGACTTGCCAGATCGGCGCCATAATGATGTAGGAAACGCAGGGCGCCAGCGTATCTGAGAGCTGCCTGTTTGTTTTGATCAAGTGAATCATGGCCACAATTGCGCGGACGTCGGCAAGGGTTTTCTACTATGCGCGAAACGTCGTGCGCGATGTCATTCCCCAAGCCCTGTTCCGTCGCAGGCTGGCTGTTCGGCTCGAACAGGCCATGCTCTCCGACGAGGCGGCGCGCCGTCGGTTGAATTACTACAACAAGCTGCAGGATGGGTTCGCGCCAAGCGCCAATGCCGTGCGGGTCAGCAAGCTGCCCTTCACGCCGACCATGTACTATTACGACCTGAAGGAATTCGCCCGCTATTTCGATCCCGCATTGCTCATCGACATCGAATTTGGCGACGTCAGGGATGTGCCGAAAGTGCCGGCGATCGTGAAGGATCGGCCCATCCGTGATGACGACCGGAACGCGGTCATCATGAAGCTCGACAAATTCCGTCACTTCCAGATGCCGGCTGATCCCATTTCGTTCGCCGACAAGTTGCCTATGGTGGTGTGGCGCGGCGATCTCAACAATCCGATCAGGACACGGTTTCTGCAAGCGGTGCGCGACCTGCCGTTCTGCGACGTCGGCTCGCACAAGCCGAACGCGCCGGCCGAATATGCCAAGCCCTTTCTCAGCATCAGCCAGCACCAGCGCTACCGCTACATCGTCTCGCTCGAAGGCAATGACGTGGCGACCAATCTCAAATGGATACTGAGCTCGAAGTCGCTCTGCCTGATGCCGCCGCCGACATACGAAACATGGTTCGCGGAGCGGCATCTCGAGGCCAATGTCCATTATGTGCCGCTTGCGGCGGATTTCTCCGACGTTGCCGATCATGTGGCCTATTTCGAACGGCACCCGGAGAAGGCAGAGCGCATCGTCGCGGCTGCGAATGCCTATTGCCGGACCTTCGCTAACGAACGGACCGAACAGGCGATCTCCTTGTTGGTACTCTACAAATATTTCGTGCTGAGCGGCCAGCTCAAGCCGGATGCCCAAGTCTGGCGTTTCATCGAGGGCTGAAGCATGTCGCTCAAACGAACGACATGCAAAACAGGCATGAAGCGCGTCACCTCAATCCGCTTCGACGTGACGTGCTTTGGGCGTTGCTCCTCTGCTGTCAGATGACGCTGCGGTCGATCACCAGATCGGCGGCGCCAAAACGATCCTTTGCCGTCAATTGCTGGTGCCAATAGGGGTAGAGCAAGGGTGGCCGGCTGACCGCGTCGAGGCGCTGGCGTTCCTCATGGCTGAGCGCCAGGCTTGCGGCTGCGAGATTGTCCTTGAGCTGGGCATCGTTGCGGGCGCCGATCACCAGCGAGGAGACGGCGGGGCGTCCAAGCAGCCAGGCGAGTGCCACCTGTGCGGCCGACACGCCGCGATCCCTGCCGATCTCGACCAGCACGTCGACGATCCGCCAGAGCCGGTCCTCGTCGCGGATCGGCGGTTCGGACCAGCCGGCGAGTTGCCGTGCGGTCGGGCTGTCGCGATGGTATTTGCCGGACAGCAGGCCGCCGGCGAGCGGGCTCCAGACCAGCACGCCAAGGCCCTGGTCGACCGAGATCGGCAGAAGTTCATATTCCGCCTCGCGTGCCTCCAGCGTGTAATGGATCTGCTGGGTAACGAAGCGCTGCTGGTGACGGCTGTCGCTGATCCCGAGCGCCTTCATCACCTGCCAGCCGGACCAGTTGGAGCAGCCGATATAGCGCACCTTGCCCTGGTTGACCAAAGTGTCGAGCGCCGCGACCGTTTCCTCGACCGGGGTAAGCCCGTCCCACTGGTGAACGAAATAGATATCGATGACGTCGGTCTTCAGCCGCTTCAGGCTCTTCTCGCATTCGCGGATCAGGTGGTGGCGCGACAGGCCTTCGTCGTTCGGCCCGCCGCCGATCCGCATGCGCGCCTTGGAGGCCACCAGCACGTCGTTCCTGCGCTTGCCGCCGAGCGCCTCGCCGATGATCTCCTCCGACAGGCCGTTGGAATAGACATTGGCGGTGTCGATGAGGTTGATGCCGGCGTCGATGCACATGTCGATCATGCGTTTGGCTTCGGTAAGATCGCTGTTGCCGACCGCGGCGAAGGGCCCGGTGCCGCCGAAGGTCATCGTGCCCAAAGTCAGTGTCGAAACCTTCAGGCCGGAACGGCCAAGGGTGCGGTATTCCATGTCAGTCCTCGCGATCGTGTTGAATGGGGGCGGGGCCAAAGGGCTGCCCGGAATGTGACGGCCATTTGTAGGACAATTCGGCCGGCTTGTCGCCATGCCATGGCGATGGATCAATTGGACATGGGGGACGCCGCGGCGGCCGCTATCGCGCTTGGGCTGCAATAAAACCGTCACTGCCGGTCTATATTGAAGTCGGCTCAGGTGTTTCCCTTCCAGGCTGCTGGCCAGCACTTTGGGGCGCCGTACGGAAACCGACAGGGCTTGCAAGCGGAGCAGTGCAAATGACCGAGCTAAGACAGAATTCTCCCGCCAAGGACTGGCTCGAAGCCGAGCTCGCCGACACGCTCGACGAAGATTATGAGCTCGAAATGTCGGAGCCGGCGCTGTCGATGGAGATCGCCAAGATCTACAAGAACGCGCATCCGCCTTCGATCGACCGCATGCAATATTTTCGCGACTTGATCACCCTGCAGTCCGAACTGATCAAGCTGCAGTCCTGGGTCGCCTACCACAAGAAGAAGCTGGTGGTGATTTTCGAGGGGCGCGATTCCGCCGGCAAGGGCGGCGTCATCAAGCGCATCACCCAGCGGCTCAACCCGCGCATCTGCCGTGTCGTGGCGCTGCCCGCGCCGACCGAGCGCGAGAAGTCGCAATGGTACTTCCAGCGTTATGTCCCGCATCTGCCGGCAGGCGGCGAGATCGTGCTGTTCGACCGCTCCTGGTACAACCGCTCCGGTGTCGAGCGGGTGATGGGCTTTGCCGATGGAGGGCAGGTCGAGGAATTCTTCCGCGACGTGCCGGAGTTCGAGCGCATGCTGGTGCGCTCGGGCATCACTGTCGTGAAATACTGGTTCTCGATCACCGACGAGGAGCAGCAGATGCGCTTCCTGATGCGCATCCATGACCCGATGAAGCAGTGGAAGCTGTCGCCGATGGACTTGCAATCGCGCGTGCGCTGGGAGCAGTACACCAAGGCCAAGGAAGAAACCTTCGCCCGCACCAACATTCCCGAGGCGCCCTGGTTCATCGTCGAGGGCAACGACAAAAAGCGCGCGCGTCTGAACTGCATCGATCATCTGCTCAAGCAGATGCCGTATGAAGAGGTGCCGCACGAGGAAATCACGCTGCCGGAACGCGTATTCAATCCCGAATACGAGCGCCAGACGCTGCCGCGCGAACTTTACGTGCCGGAGAAGTATTGAGATTAGCTCCCTTCTCCCCGTCACTATACGGGGCGAAGGTGCCGGCAGGCGGATGAGGGGCGGCGCCGCGTCGAAAGTTGGGCCTAGTCATCCTTCAACCGTATGCAATCGCTTGCGTCGCCGGCAGCGCAAATCTTCGAAACGTCAGCGCCGCCCCTCATTGCCCTGCCGGGCATTTCTCCCCGTAGAACGGGGAGAAAGCCGCTAACCCCGCTTGATCACCACGTGCGTGGCAAGCGCCGTCGCCACCTGCTCGGTGCATTGATAGCCAAGCTTCAGCATATCCAGGCCGGCGAAGAGGTGCTCGCCCTTGCCAAGCAACACCGGCGAGATTGCAAGATGCATCTCGTCGATCAACCTCTCCTGCAGATATTGCCGGATGGTGGACACCCCGCCGCCGATCCGCACATCCTTGCCGCCGGCCGCCGCCTTGGCCTGTTCGAGCGCCGAATGGATGCCGTCGGTCACAAAATAGAAGGTCGTGCCGCCTTCCATCGTGATGGGCGCCCGCTCGTGGTGCGTCAGTACGAAAACCGGCACATGGTAGGGAGGGTTGACGCCCCACCAACCTTTCCAACTGTCGTCGGGCCACTCGCCGCGGATCGGCCCGAACATGTTGCGGCCGAGGATCCATGCGCCGAGATTTTCGAAACTGCGCGCCGCGAACGTCTCGTTGAGATCGTTGGTGCCGCCATCTTTTCCGAGCACCATATTGCGGAAGGTTGGGGTGTCGACAAACCACTTGTGCAAGGATTCCCCGCCGATGCCGAGCGGGTTTTGCAGATCCTGATCGGGACCGGCGCCGTAGCCGTCGAGCGACAGGGTGAATGCGTTGACACGCAGCATGGACATGAAAGCCTCCTTGGTAACCGGTTGTGTTTCGCAAGCAGTTGTTTTGTAGCAAACCGATTGCGAATTGCAAGCGCTATTTGCAAAACGAAAGCCGGACATCGCTGCCAATCGATGTCCGCATTGTTCGGATGGCGACGGGCAGCCGCCGGCGACGGCTGCCCTGTCGGCTCATTCGTCGGTGAGTTCCATGAAGCGGATATGGTTGCTGAACGGGTCGATGACCTCGACCGTCAGCCGCCCGTCCTCATGTTCCAGGCCGGGGTTCATGTAGCGGTAACCCTTGCCCGCAAGTTCCCTGTGGAAGTCGCGAATGCCTCTCATATAGACGACCATGTTGCCGCCCGGGGTCGCGTCGCCGGCATGTTCGGACAAATGCAGGACAAGGTTGCCGCGCGAAACCTGCGTATAAAGCGGGAAGTTGTCGCCGTATCGGTGCTCCCAGTCCACGCTGAAGCCGAGATAGCCGAGGTAGAATTCGTGCGCTTTGGCTATGTCGAAGATGCGCACGATCGGTGCTATCCGTTCGAAGATGATTGTCTCCTGCCTGGCAGGCGGCGCTTCGATCTTCGCCGAAAGGATATTCCAGGTCGCCAGTCCGAACTGGCGCGCGACGATCTCTAGCGCTTCGCTGTGGCTGATCGTCAGGTCGCGGTCGGCAAGCGCCTCCCGCATGGCTTTCGCCATGGTCTTGGCATCACGATAGGCAAGCATGTCCGTTTCCTCGGGGTCACGGCGAAGCCTTCGTCAGTGCCCGCATTGCCGACGCCTTCGCCCGACGGTGAAACGGTCAGGAAGCATCCTCTGGAGGCGTTCGCCATACCTCTCGGCGAGGTGCGGGCTGCCGGCCGCCTCCGGCCGTGCCGGCATCATAGCCGCAGCCGCCGGTTTTTGTCTGCGGGAATTCGAAAGAACCGCCGGCGGGGCGAAAGAATGGTGACATCTGCTGAAAGGCTTTGCGGGGAGGCCGGGACTAGCCCTTAAGCATCTGTGCCACTTCTGGCGCGAAATAGGTCAGGATGCCGTCGCAGCCGGCGCGCTTGAAGGCGAGCAGCGATTCCAGCATCGCTTTCTCGCCGTCGATCCAGCCATTGGCGCCCGCCGCCTTGATCATCGAATACTCGCCCGACACCTGGTAGGCGAAGGTCGGCATCTGGAATTCGTCCTTCAGCCGGCGGATGATGTCGAGATAGGGCAGGCCGGGCTTGACCATCAGCATGTCGGCGCCCTCGGCGATGTCCTGCTCGGCCTCGCGCACCGCCTCGTCCGAATTGGCGTGGTCGATGTAATAGGTCTTCTTGTCGCCCTTGAGCAGGCCGGCGGTGCCCACCGCCTCGCGGTAGGGGCCGTAGAAGGCCGAGGCGAATTTCGTCGCATAGGACATGATCGCCACGTCCTGAAAGCCGTTTGCGTCGAGCGCGTCGCGGATGGCGCCGATGCGGCCGTCCATCATGTCGGACGGCGCGATGATGTCGGCGCCGGCCGCTGCCTGGATGACGGCCGCCGCCGCGACCTGTTCGACCGTTTCGTCGTTGACGATGATGCCGTCGCGCAGGATGCCGTCATGGCCGTGGCTGGTGAACGGGTCGAGCGCCGCGTCGGTGATGATGCCGATCCCGGGCACCGCGTCCTTGATGGCGCGGGTGGCGCGGTTGATGATGTTTTCCGGGTCGAGAATGTGCGAACCGGTCTGGTCGCGCAGGCCGAGTTCGACATTGGGGAAGGTGGCGAGCGCCGGAATGCCGAGCTTGGCCGCGCGTTCGGCCTCCTTGACAGCGAGATCGACCGACAGGCGGAAGACGCCGGGCATGGCGGCGATCGGCTCGCGTACGTTCCTGCCCTCGACGACGAAGATCGGCCAGATCAGGTCGTCGACGGTGACCCGGTTCTCCTGCACCAGGCGGCGCGACCAATCGGCCTTGCGCATGCGACGCAGGCGGCGGCTGCCGGTGATTTCGTCGACGCTGCGCGCGCCGGCTGGCTTTGTCGGGGTGAATTTGTTCATCGCCAAAACTCTCTTTCAGCGGCTTTTACCACGAGCCCTTGGCGCAGACCAATGCGACACGTTTGTGCCAAGCCGGCGGTGGGGCGTACGTCCTGCCATGTCTATCCGGTCAGGGTTGCCCATTGCCCGAAAGAATCTGCGCTGCGCCTCCGATGGCCACACGGAACGCCTCGTCGAAGCTGACGCCGCGGACCTGCCAGCGATAGGTCTTGCCCTGATCGGCCAGCCGCCAGTCGGCGATCCAGCCGAGCTCCTTGTCGCTCCATACGATGCTGCCGGCGAGCGCTTGTGTGCCACCGGTCTGTTTGGCCAGGCGATCCAGCCTTGCCATGTCGTCGGTGCGCAGCCCTTTTTCGCCGAATTCGGCCAGCAGCGCTGCCTTCGGAAACACCACATGCATCAACAGCGGACCGGTGGCATTGGCGAAGGATTCGCGCATCGTCTCACCACGCTTCTCTTCGGCGCTGAGCACGAAATGCCGGGCACCCTGTTCGGCGGTGAAAAAGACGGCAAGCGTCGGTCGCTCGCCAGGCCAGGGCTTGCTGCCGAGTTGCGCGAGCAGCTTGTCGACCGTGGCGGGCTTGTAGAGGCAGGTCAGATCGTGCGGCCGGTCATGCGTGCCTTGCTCGTCATGGATCGGAATGCCCTCCAGCCGGTCGTGGTAGCGGAAGGTGTCGACGAAATCGCCGGCCTTGTCGCGAAGGGCCGCCATTTCGGGTTTCTCAGGAAGACGCCGATCGCCTGAGACCCTGACCAGGACCCGGTCCAGGCAATCCCTGAAGCCTATCTGGCGGTTCACCTCGCCCTGGCCGGTGACGATGGTCTGTGATTGGTAGAGCTCGTCGGTCGTGACGGCGAACGCATCACGAGGCGCCATGCAGGCGATTGTCACCCCGATCGTCAAGAGCAAGGCACGAAGAAATCCTGGCATGGCCAACTGTTCCCCGACGCCGTCGGCGCGCGATAGCGGCGCATCGCTTGCGACGGCGGCGATCTTCGTAGCATCGGCCGCCGCAGGTCGCCAAGACCACGGCGCGGAGGCTGCTGCCATTGACGCACCCATGCGCCGCCTTTAGCACTTCAGTCCCGCAGGCGCGGGGGAGGGATTCTCTGGCGATGGATTTTGGTGGCGGCGACGAGATCCGCTTCGAGCGGCTGGGCAGAGCCGGTGTCGTCACGCTGACGCGGCCGAAGGCGCTCAATGCCATCACGCACAACATGGTCAAGGCGCTCGGCAAGGCGCTCGATGCCTGGGAGCAGGATGCGAGCGTCAACGTCGTCGTCGTCAAGGCGGAGGGCAGGGCGTTTTCCGCCGGCGGCGATATCCTGCAGGTCTACGAGGGCGGCCGCGCCGGCAAGCCGCCAGTCGATTTCTTTGCTGATGAATACAGGCTCAACGCCCGCATCGCGCGCTTCAAGAAACCCTATGTCGCGCTGATCGACGGCATCGTCATGGGCGGCGGCGTCGGTATCTCCTTCCATGGCTCACACCGCATAATGACCGAGAATGCGCAGTTCGCCATGCCCGAGGTCGGCATCGGCTTCTTCCCCGATGTCGGTGCCAGCCATCTGCTTCCGGATCTTGGCGGCAGCTTTGGCATGTATCTCGGCTTGACGGGAGCGCGTATCCGTTATGGCGATGCGCTGTGGTCCGGCCTTGCCACGCACACGATCAAGGCCGACGATCAGGCAGGGCTGCTTGACGAGCTGGCGACCAGCAATGACCCGAACGCCGAGTTGCGGGATTTCTTCGTCCCGGCCAAACGCGAGACGGAACGGCAGGACCTTGATTCGATCGCCCGCCATTTTTCGCAAGGCACGCTCGCCGGCATCATCGCCAGTCTTGAGGACGCAGCCGGCGGTGATGCCTTTGCCGAGAAGACACTGGCGATGATCAGAAGCCGCTCGCCGACCAGCCTTCACATTGCCTGGCGCGAGATCGGTGCCGGCCAGACGCTGTCGATGGATGAATGCATGAAGATGGAGTTCCGCATTCTCAACCGCATGCTCGCCGGCCATGATTTCTACGAGGGCATCCGCGCCGCCATCATCGACAAAGGCTCGACCCCGCAATGGCGGCCGGCGAAACTGGATGCGGTGAGCGCGGCCGATATCGATGCCTATTTCGCCCCGCTCGGCGAACGGGAACTCCAGCTATGAGCGAGGTGACGTCGAGACGCGTCGTGCTGCAGCCCTCGACGGTCGAGGTGATCTTCGCCTGGTTCCAGCGCGTCATCGCCGGCTACTGCCTTTTGTTCGGCATCCTGTACTGGATCAAGCTGATCGGCTTCTATCCGGGCTCGCTGTGGCGCTTCGACCTGATGCCGGTGCATTGGCAGGTGGCGGCGGTGATGCTCGCCGTGTTTTTCCCCTTTGCCGCGGCGGGGCTCTGGATGCTGGCCTCGTGGGGGCCGGTGATCTGGTTCATCTGCGCGGTCACCGAGACCGTCATGTATGCCGGTTTTCCCGAGCTTTTCGGTCATCGCCTGCTGATCGTCGTCTCGCATGCGGCGGTGGCGCTGCTCTACATCGTCTTTCGCGTCGTCATATGGCTGCAAAAACGCCCCGTCCGGCACTAAACCGTTGAGCCCGTTGGCGTCTTGGCAAACGCCCGGATTGAACCCTGCGATGACTGCCTAAGCCTTTAGGTTAATTATCCTTACTCGGGTGACCGTTCGTTAAGCCTCTTCCGAAACCTCTTACCGGTAAGCTCTTGTTAGCCCTAGCGTTTAAGTCGAATTTTATGAGTATTCGATAGTGTCGCGATCAAGGTGAAAAACAAAAAATCACCAGGGCGACAAACGAGAGGCAAAGACAATGATCAATTCGCGTCCGGCGGCGAAGACCGCCAACGTTTCCGACGATCGCCGCGAGGCTATCCGTTCCCTGTACATGGAATCGCTGCAGCTGGTCGAGCGGCTGCACCGCCGTCTGCTTGATGTCATCAAGGACGAATTCGACCGCAACGGCCGTTCCGACATCAATGCCATCCAGGCGCTGCTGCTCTTCAACATCGGCAATTCCGAGCTGACCGCCGGCGAGCTGCGCTCGCGTGGCTACTATCTCGGCTCGAACGTCTCCTACAATCTGAAGAAGCTGGTCGATCTCGGCTTCATCAACCACCAGCGTTCGCGCATCGACCGCCGTTCGGTCCGCGTCTCGCTGACCCCGAAGGGCAATGAGGTGGCGGACGTGGTCGCCGGTCTCTATGAGCGCCATGTCGGCTCGATCGAACAGGTCGGCGGCATCAACACCGACGAGTTCAAGCAGATGAACCGCGCCCTGCAGCGCCTCGACCGCTTCTGGAACGACACCATCGCCTACCGGATGTAAGCAATCCACGAACGGCAGCCGCGCCGCAGAAGCGTGGCCCGAACAGCGACCTCCAGTCAGGGGCCGGTGCCGAAAAGCACCGGCCCTTTTTCTCGTCAAGGACAGCCAGCCGGCAGTTCGGTGGTCGTCTCTTGACCGATGCAGCACCGGAAGCCGGTCACCGGCGGCTTCCGCCGCCCGCTTTGCTTTCGCCTCGACAATGCTAATGTCGCCGCCCAAGGGGGACATGATGGGCCCGAGGAACTGCTTCAAAATCTGTTCGGTCGCCGCGGTGCTCCTGCTGGCACCGGAAATGGCTTTCGCGGAGGACTGGTGGAAAGACTCCTTCGCCATCGAAGGCAGCAGCCCCTGCGACAACAATGATTCCAGGGTGACCTTCACCGACAAGTCCGTGGACATGTGGGAAGTCGGCTGCACACTCGACAGGGTCCAGAAACTCAGGGGCCTGGAGGCAGTCATCATGGACATGACCTGCTCGGATGACGAGCAGAGTGTCGAGAAGAGACGCGCGCTGTTGCTCAAACTCGATGACAACAAGATATTGCGGTATCCCGAGTACCAGGTGCTGCAACGGTGTTCGGAGCTGGAGGCCAAGACCAGCCCGAAGCCTTAGCTGTCCGCGCCGATAGAACGCCGCGGTTCCCGCGCGCCACGTCATGGCCCTGACAATGCGAGGGCAAGGTGGGTTCGATACCGAAAAACCACGCCCCTTTCATTTCGCCACGCCGGTCGGCTCAAATTGGGCGCAAGGCCACGTTGCCGCCATATTCCAATGGAACCGAGGGTGGCAGTGATGCTGTCGTGAAGATCATGCGTCCACCCGCAACCGTATCGCGCCTCGTGCGTTTCTTGGCAATGTGATACGGGCCATGGTTGGCTAATTGTTAAGATTGCCAATTTTAGAGTGCGGGCGAGATCGCCCGATGATCGACACAGCAAATGATCGAACCGCTACCTATGTCTGGAACGTCCATGAGAACCAGCCGCCGCTTTTTCCTTTCCGGAGCCTCGTTGCTCGCCGCCGCCATGGTGGCCGGCCGTGCGAGCGCACAGGATGTGATCGGGGATATCCTGAAATCCTCGGCCCGCGGCAATTGGGACGATCAGTTCGACGCCCGCGCCAGCGAAGGCGGCAAGGTGGCATCGACGCTGCCGATCTTCAGCCCGCAGACCGTTGCGTTCACCGAGCAGGCGGTCGCGCAGTATCAGAACATTGTCGGGCAGGGCGGCTGGGTACAGGTTCCCGCGACGAAGAAACTGGAACTCGGCGTCGATGATCCGGACGTGGTGCCGCTGCGCAAGCGCCTGATGGTTGCGGGCGATCTGTCGCAGAGCGCCGGCATTTCGACGGCCTTCGATTCCTATGTCGACTCGGCCGTCAAGCGGTTCCAGTTGCGCCATGGCCTGCCGGCTGACGGCTCCATGGGCAAATACACCTATGCGGCGATGAATGTTTCGGCGCAGGTCCGGCTCGGCCAGTTGCAGACCAATCTGCAGCGGCTGAAGGAGAAGGCCGGCACGCTCGGCAACCGCTACGTGCTGGTCGACATTCCGGCCGCTCAGATCGAAGCGGTCGAGAATGACCGCGTCGTGCTCCGCCACACCGCTATCGTCGGCAAGATCGATCGCCAGACGCCGATCGTCAATTCCAAGATCAACGAGATCATCGTCAACCCGTACTGGAACGCGCCGGTTTCGATCGTGCGCAAGGACATCATTCCACTGATGCGGAAGGACCCCAACTATTTGAAGAACAGCCATATCCGCCTGTTCGCGCCGGATGGCAGCGAAGTCGATCCGATGAATGTCGACTGGTCGACGGATGATGCGGCCAAGTACCGGTTCCGCCAGGATCCCGGTTCGGAAAACGCCATGGCGTCGGTCAAGATCAACTTCCCGAGCCCGGACGGCGTCTACATGCACGACACCCCGCAGCAGAGCCTGTTCGGCAAGATGATGCGCTTCGATTCCTCGGGCTGCGTGCGCGTCCAGAACGTGCGCGATCTCGTCACCTGGATCCTGCGCGACACGCCCGGTTGGGACCGCCAGCATTTCGAGGCGGCGATCAAGACTGGCCAGAACACGCCGATCCAGGTCACCAACCCGGTGCCGGTGCACTTCCTCTATCTCTCCGCCTGGTCGACCGGACCAGGGGTCGTCCAGTTCCGCGACGACGTCTACGCGTTGGACGGCGCCAGCGAACTGCAGATCACATCTTCGCTGTAAGCAGCTGATAGTCTTGACGAAAGGCCGCTCGAAGGGGCGGCCTTTTTGTTTGCGGGATTGTTAGATCAGCCGCTGGTTCACCAGCCGCGCCACCGCTTGCGCGCGGTTGACGGCGCCGAGCTTGCGCCTGGCATTGTCGACATGGAAGCGCACCGTCGCTTCGGCAATGCCGAGAATGACCGAGATTTCCCAATCCGTCTTGCCTTCGGCGACAAGCGCCAGGCTGTCGCGCTCGCGCACCGTCAGCCGGACGGTGGCGGTGGGCGGGGGCGTCGTCAGATCCATCAGCCGTTCGGTCAGCACGAGGCCGGCCATCTGGATGGCAAAACTCTCTTCATCCGTGAAGTCGCGCCGGTGGAAGCCGAGATGCAGCGAGGCTATGGCGCCATCCGCCCCATAGGAGGTGGAACAAAGCGCGTCGTTGATCGCCGCCTCGCCGAGCGCGTCCCAGTAGGTACCGAATTGCGCGCTGCCGCGCGGGGCAAAATCGGAGAAGCGGTAGCGCGTGCGGTTTTCGCGGATCGCGCCCAGCAACGGATTGCATTCGAAGCAGACATAGTCGAATGCCGGGCTGCCCGGCCAGTCCGCCGGCGCCAGCCGCGTGATGAAGCCTCCAGCCGCCCAATGGCTGGCCGAGGTCAGCGTCACTGTCGGCCTTCGGTAGAGGCGGGTCTGCAGATACGAAGCGCCGAAGCTTTCCATCGCCGCGAAATAAGCGGTGCTTGCGCCCTCGGCCGTTTCCGAGGCCAGGGCCGGTTCGGCAAGTGCCATGATCCGTGACAGCATCGATCGAACCCCCGCTCGCCAGCCGTGATGCAGCGTGGCACAGCGGTATGTCGGCTGCAAGGCAGCCGCCCGGCGAAACCCCTCTGTCAACCCCGCGCTATCGGGAGGTTGATGCCGGACGATGCTCGATTATCCAGAAAGGAGCAGCGCCGGCATCCGGCATTCAAGTCCGAATGCCTGGACACCGGCGCCCCTGCATACGCACGTCAACGGGGGGCTGGCGTGCGGCCGGCCACCTGGTGCCCCTAGGCAGCCTTGCGCTGACGCCAGGTGCCGGCCTTTTTTTGGCGTCGGCCTGATGCCGGCCGCACGGTCTGCCGTGCTCCGGCAATCGCCGAGCCGGCGCTGTCTGGACGCGACGGCGACGATTGCGCATGGTTCCCCAAACAGCCGGAATCGCGCCATGCAAGCCGCCATCTTCGTCCTCGTCGTGCTCGTCTTCGTCGCCGTTTCCGGCGCGCTGGTGCGGCTGGTGCGGGTGCCGCTGCCGGTGCTGCAGATCGCCATAGGTGCTGCCCTTGCCTGGCCGGTGCGCGGCATCCATGTCGAGATCGATCCGGAACTGTTCCTGCTGGTGTTCATTCCGCCGCTGCTGTTCAGCGACGCTTTCGGCGCGCCCAAGCGAGAACTGATGGCGCTGCGCGGGCCGATCCTCGACCTCGCCATCGGCCTCGTCTTCTTCACCATTGTCGGCTTCGGCTATGCCTTGCACTGGCTGGTGCCGAGCATTCCGCTGGTCGTTGCCTTCGCGCTCGCGGCGGTGCTGTCGCCGACCGATGCGGTGGCCGTCTCCTCGATTGTGGACAGGAACGTCGTCCCGGCGCGGCTGATGCACATTCTGGAAGGCGAGTCGCTGCTCAACGATGCGTCGGGCCTGGTGATGTTCCGCTTTGCCGTCGCGGCGGCACTGACCGGCAGTTTTTCCTTTGCCGCCGCCTCGCTGAGTTTCCTCTACGCCGTGGCGGTCGGCATCCTGGCCGGCGTGGCGGCCTTGTTCGTCGCCGCCAAGGCGCTGCAACTCTTGAACCGCATCGGCGGCGTGCCGGCCGAGGCGCAGGTGCTGATCACCATCCTGCTTCCCTTCGTCGCCTATCTTGGCGCCGAGCATTTCGGCGCTTCGGGCATCCTGGCGGCAGTGACCGCCGGCCTCTTGACCGGGAGCACCGGCATATTCCGCTTCCTCGGCGTCTCGGCGCGCATGCAGACGATCTCGCTGTGGACGACGTTTTCCTTCGTCTTCAACGGCGCGCTGTTCATCGTGCTTGGCCTGCAGCTTCCCGAGATCATCCGCAAGGTTCCGCCCGAACTGTCCAGCCGCCATTGGTTTTTGGAACCGGTGCTGACGGTCCTGCTGCTGACCCTTTGCCTGATCGCGCTACGCTTCGTCTGGATCTGGATTGGCGACATCACGGCCGGTTTTGCGGCGCGGCTCGGCAAGCGGCAGGCCGAACCGTTCGGCATGCGCGTGCGGCTCGCCGGTTCGGTGGCGGGCGTGCGCGGCGCCATCACGCTGGCCGGCATATTGTCGCTGCCGCTGGCCTTGCAGGATGGTTCGCCATTCCCCGCGCGCGACCTGGTCATCTTCCTCGCCGCCGGCGTCATCATCTGCTCGCTCGTCATCGCCAGCCTGGCCTTGCCGGTGATCGCGCGCGGACTGGTAGAGCCCGGCGAGGACGCTGGTGCTGCCGAGGAACGCATGGCGCGCGTCGGCGCGGCAAAGGCGGCGATCGCCCACCTCGAAAGCATCGCGCAGACCGATGACGAAGGGGAGGGCGATGTGCCCGGCCTCAAGCTGGCCGCCGCCAACGGCATCGTTGCTGCCTATCGGCGACGCATCGCGGCGTCCGACGAGGCCGACGAGGCACGCGCCGAGATGCGCGAGGCGGGAAGGCTGGAGATCGATCTGAGGCTGGCCGGCATCGCCGCCGAGCGTGACGCCGTGCGCGCCATGCTTCGCCGCGGCGATATCAACGACCACACGGCGCGGGCGCTGTTCACCGAGATCACGCTCACCGAAGCCCTTTTGAACGGCAGGCAGACGCGGAAATAGCGCCGGCGATGCCCCAGAGGCGGTGGATTTGCAGTCTCTGCCGCAAACCGGCCAGCAAATTTCGCGCCGCAAACGTGGCGGGTCGAAAACAACTGTGTTAATGGCGCGGCAATGCATGTCGCCCAAAAGTGTGCAGCGGTTTTGGGGCAACGATAAGCATAGGTAAATTGCCCCGAACCGGAGGATTTCAGGCCATGGCAACAGCAGCGGCAGCGTCGAACAAATTCGAATCCTTCTTCGAAACCACGCTGGAAGACGCCGATCCGGAGATTTTCGGCGCCATCCGCAACGAGCTTGGCCGCCAGCGCCATGAGATCGAGCTGATCGCCTCGGAAAACATCGTTTCCCGCGCCGTGCTAGAGGCGCAGGGGTCGATCATGACCAACAAATACGCCGAGGGCTATCCGGGCAAGCGCTACTATGGCGGCTGCCAGTTCGTCGACGTGGCCGAGGAACTGGCCATCGAGCGGGCGAAGAAGCTGTTCGGCTGCAATTTCGCCAACGTCCAGCCAAACTCAGGCAGCCAGATGAACCAGGCGGTGTTCCTGGCGCTGCTGCAGCCCGGCGACACCTTCATGGGCCTCGACCTCAATTCCGGCGGCCATCTCACCCACGGCTCGCCGGTCAACATGAGCGGCAAGTGGTTCAAGGTCGTCTCCTATGGCGTGCGCAAGGAAGACCATCTGCTCGACATGGACGCGATCGAAAAGACCGCGCATGAGACCAGGCCGAAGCTGATCCTGGCCGGCGGCACCGCCTATTCGCGCATCTGGGACTGGAAGCGCTTTCGCGAGATCGCCGATGCGGTCGGCGCCTATCTGATGGTCGACATGGCGCATATTGCGGGCCTCGTCGCCGGCGGCGTGCATCCCTCGCCACTGCCGCACGCCCATGTGGTGACCACCACCACGCACAAGTCGCTGCGCGGCCCGCGCGGCGGCATGATCCTGTGCAACGACGAAGAGATTGCCAAGAAGATGAACTCGGCCGTGTTCCCCGGCCTGCAGGGCGGCCCGCTGATGCATGTCATCGCCGCCAAGGCGGTGGCCTTCGGCGAGGCGCTGAAGCCGAGCTTCAAGATCTATGCCGAGAGTGTCGCCGCCAACGCCAAGGCGCTGGCTTCGAGCCTCAAGGAGACCGGCCTCGACATCGTCTCCGGCGGTACCGACAACCATCTGATGCTGGTCGATCTGCGCCCCAAGAACGCCACCGGCAAGCGCGCCGAGGCCGCTCTTGGCCGCGCCAACATCACTTGCAACAAGAACGGCATTCCCTTCGACCCGGAAAAGCCCTTCGTTACCTCGGGTGTGCGTCTCGGCACGCCGGCCGGCACCACGCGTGGCTTCGGCCAGGCCGAATTCCGCGAGATCGGCAAGCTGATCGCCGAGGTGCTGGATGGTCTCAAGGTCGCTAATTCGGACGAGGGCAATGCCGCGGTCGAGGCGGCGGTCAAGGCCAAGGTTGTGGCGCTGACCGATCGTTTCCCGCTCTATCCTTATCTCGGTTGACCATCCTTATCGATTGACCAGGCGCGAAGCGTCATCTTTTATCCGCCGGCGGTGCGCCACCCCTGATCGGGTGGCGCATGGAACTGGAGATTTGATGATGCGCAATTTTCGTATCGCCTTGCTCGGCGCTGTCGGCTGGCTGGCCATTTGCGGTCCTGTTTCGGCGCAAACACAGCCCGCTCCGGACCTGCCTGCCACGAGCACCTTCGGCCGATGGACAACCATGGTCGATACGCTTGACACCGGCCAGGATGCGCACAAGACCTGCGCGGCCTCGACGGCGTTCTTCGATGCGAGCGGCAATTCGGGCACGCTGACCTTGTCGATCTCGACCGGCGACACGCTGCCCCCTGATGCCTACCCGGCCATCATGCTCACCGTTGACAACAAGCAGTTGCCGACCGGCAAGAAGATCGCGGCGACGTTCGGCGATCCAGGCGTCAAGGTTTCCGCAACGGTCTATTCCAACGATGCCCTCATTGGCCGTCCAAGCTGGACGGTCGACAACCAGGCCAAGACCAGTCTCGCGCTGCTGCGAGCCATGCGCCAGGTCGTCTCGCTCGACGTTACTTTCGGCAAGCAGGCCTTCGCCAGCATCCCGATGGACGGCTTCACCAAGGCCTATCGCAATCTCGGAACGTCTTGCGGCTTCCCGACCAAGGACGTCGCGCCGTGACGGTCGGGTCGCAGTAGGAGCCCGCGGATGGATATTGTCTGGAAGGGTGTGGTCGGCGGGCTGGTGACTGCGCTGATCGTCTGGGCGTCCAAGCGCGGCAATGTCCTGCCAGGTATCCTGCCGCTGGCGCCCACCTTTGCCGTCATTGCCTTGCTCGCCGTCGGCGCCAAGGGCGATCCGGGCGGTTTCCGCGATGCCTGCCTTGCCGGAATGAAGACAATTCCCGCCTATCTCGCCTTCCTCGGCGCCTGCTGGCTGTTCATCGACAAGGTCGACTATCGGCTGGCCGTTGCCGGCGGCATCGCTGTCTGGCTGGTTGCCGCGCTGGCAATCTTCCTCGCGCCTCGCTATCTCTGATGCTGCAGTCCGTTGACGAGACGGAACGGCTTCAATCCCGGCCGGAAAGGCTCTAAGCCTTCCGCCTCACCAGATTCGCGAACCCAAGGCTCTCCATGCGCTGTCCCTATTGCCAGTCCGAAGATACGCAGGTGAAGGATTCGCGCCCCGCCGAGGATGGCGCGGCGATCCGCAGGCGCCGTGTCTGCCCCGATTGCGGCGGCCGCTTCACCACGTTCGAGCGCGTGCAATTGCGCGATCTGGTCGTGGTCAAGAAGTCGGGCCGCAAAGTGCCGTTCGACCGAGACAAGCTGCTGCGCTCGGTCGAGATCGCTGTGCGCAAGCGCAATGTCGACCCCGAACGCATCGACCGCGCGGTGACCGGCATCGTGCGTCAGCTCGAAAGCTCCGGCGAGACGGAAGTGGCCTCCGGCGAAGTCGGCCGGCTGGTCATGGAGGCGCTGAAATCGCTCGATGACGTCGCCTATGTCCGCTTTGCTTCGGTCTACCGCAATTTCCGCGAGGCCAAGGATTTCCACGAATTGCTGGGCGAGTTGAAGGGCGACGAAGACAAGAGTGAAGAGGAAGCCGGCTGAGCATGGCAGCATCGCAACGGAGCGAGGCCGAACAAGCGGCCCTTGATCGTCGTTTCATGGCCGCCGCCCTGCGGCTTTCGCGCAGGAATGCCGGCCGCACCTCCACCAATCCTTCCGTGGGCACGCTGATCGTGCGCGATGACGGCGCCGGGCCGATGATCGTCGGCACCGGTGTCACCGCCGTCGGCGGCCGGCCGCATGCCGAGACAGAGGCGCTGGCCGAGGCCGGCGAACTGGCGCGTGGTGCCACCGCCTATGTCACGCTTGAACCTTGCGCCCATCACGGCCGCACCCCGCCTTGCGCCAACGCGCTGGTCAACGCCGGTATTGCGCGCGTCGTGGGGGCTGCCAGCGATCCGGATCCGCGCGTTTCAGGCAAGGGCTACGCCATCCTGCGCGCCGCCGGCATCGAGGTGGTCGAGAAGGTGCTGGCCACGGAAGCCGCCGAGCAGATGGCGGGCTATTTGATTCGATCCCTGCGAAAACGCCCGGAAGTGACGCTGAAGCTTGCACTTTCGAGCGACGGCAAGATCGGCAGGAAAGGCGCCGGCCAGGTTGCGATCACCGGTGAGATCGCGCGCCGTGACGTCTATCTGATGCGCGCGGAGTCGGATGCCATCCTGATCGGCATCGGCACGGCGCTGGAGGATGATCCGGCGCTGACCGTGCGGTTGCCGGGGCTGGAAAACCGTTCGCCGGCGCGCATCATCCTCGATCGCCAGATACGGCTCCCGGAAGCCTCGAAGCTTGTTTCCGGTGTCGACCGCGTTCCGCTTTATGTCGCTTCCTGTCTTGAAGCCGATCCGCACCGTCGCGCCGCACTCGAACGCGCCGGCGTGCGCTTCATCGGCACCGAAACGCATGACGGCGTCGTCGCCTTGCCGGAACTGCTGGAAGACCTGGCGGCGCTAGGCATGGCAAGCGTGCTGGTCGAGGGCGGCGCCCAGGTCGCCAGGGCATTCCTGGACGAAGAGCTGGTCGACCGCATCGTCTTGTTCCAGGGGCCGGAGGCGATTGGCGAGGATGGCATTGCATCGCCGGTCGATGCCGACCATATCCCGGCAGGCTTCCGCAAACTGCGCGAAATGCGCTTCGGCGAGGACAGCTACGCCGAATGGGTAAGAGACCTCTAGACCATGATCCCGAAAAGTGGGACCCGGTTTTCGGACAAGGTCATGGTCAAAACGGGAAGATAGCGTCATGTTCACCGGAATTGTCACCGATATCGGCACCGTCGCCGCCGTCAAGCCGCTCAGCGAAGGCGTCGGTCTGCGCATCGACACCGCCTATGACCCCGAAACCATCGCCATCGGCGCCTCGATCTCCTGCGGCGGCGTCTGCCTGACGGTCACGGCTTTGCCCGAACATGGCTCGAACGCGCGCTGGTTCGAGGTCGAGGCATGGGAAGAGGCCTTGCGGCTGACCACGGCTTCGGGCTGGAAATCCGGCAGCAAGGTCAATCTTGAGCGGGCGCTGAAGATCGGTGACGAACTCGGCGGCCACATCGTGTCTGGCCATGTCGACGGGATGGCCGAGATCGTCGAACGCAAGGACGAGGGCGACGCGGTGCGCTTCACGCTGGAGGCGCCGCGCCATCTGGCGAAATTCATCGCACCAAAGGGCTCCGTCGCGCTCGACGGCACGTCGCTCACCGTCAACAAGGTTGAGGGCGTCCGCTTCGACGTGCTGTTGATCCACCACTCGCTGACCGTCACCACCTGGGGCGAACGCAAGGCCGGCGATCGCGTCAATCTCGAGATCGACACCATGGCCCGCTACGCCGCGCGGCTGGCGGAAGCGGCGAAAGAGGGGCTATAGCCTGTGACGGAAAGCGGGAATTCCAAAGAGCAAGAGCGGCTCACTCGGGAAGCTTTGGCGGATGTAGATGCCGGCCGTGTGGTGGATCACGAAGCCGTTGTTGCCTGGGCTGAAAGCGTTGGTACGAACTGCCCGGTCTTGGCGCCGTCCCCAAAGAGACGATAGGCCTAACGCACCTCCCTCAATCTTCCGCTTGCGATCAATCCGGCTTCGGCCTAAGTCACCGGCAACCCCCCGGAGATTTTTATGGCAGGCACATCCCAACACGGCAAAGCCTTCATTCGTCCGAAGGCGAAGGCGCATCTGCTGATTGTCGAAGCGCGCTTTCACGACGACCTTGCCGACGCGCTGCTCGACGGCGCGACGAGCGCGCTCGAGGAAGCGGGCGCGACCTACGACGTCGTCACCGTTCCAGGTTCGCTCGAAATTCCCGCAGTGATCACATTCGCGCTGGACGGCGCGGCGGAAGGCGGCACGAGTTATGATGGCTTCGTTGCGCTCGGCACCATCATCCGCGGCGACACCTATCACTTCGACATCGTCGCCAATGAATCCAGCCGCGCGCTGATGGACCTGTCCGTGCAGGACTCGGTCTGTATCGGCAACGGCATCCTCACCACCGAAAACGATGCCCAGGCCTGGACGCGGGCCAAGCGCTCGGAAGGCGACAAGGGCGGATTTGCCGCGCGCGCGGCGCTGACCATGATTGCGCTCAAGGAACAATTGGGGGCGCGCTCGTGAGCGAACCCGCTTCGCCCGGACAGCCCGCCGTGCGCCATGCCAACAAGCGCGGCGCGGCGCGTCTGGCCGCCGTGCAGGCGCTCTATCAGATGGATGTCGCCGGTAGTGGCGTCTTCGAAATCACCGCCGAATATGAGGCGTTCCGGCTTGGCAAGGAAGTCGACGGCGCGCTCTATCGCGAGGCGGATGCCCAATGGTTCCGCGCCATCCTGACCGGCGTCGTCGAGGACCAGAAGACCATCGATCCGGTCATCCGCCAGGCGCTGACCGATGACTGGCCGCTGTCGCGGCTCGATTCGACGCTGCGCGCCATCCTGCGCGCCGGCGTCTATGAATTGATGAAGCGCGACGACGTTCCGGTGGCGGTCATCGTTTCGGAATATGTCGACATCGCCAAGGCCTTCTACGAGGAAGACGAGCCGAAGCTGGTCAATGCCGTGCTCGACCGCGTGTCACGCCGGGTGCGTGGCGAGGGGCGCGGCAAGGACGCATCGTGACATCAATCGCCATCGAGACGAGCAGGGAGGCGCGGCGCACCGCGCTGATCCTCGCCGTCTCGCAGGCGATCATCGGCTCCGCGGCGCCCATCGCCATTTCCATGGGCGCGCTGGCGGGACAATATCTGCTAGGCGCCGACAAATCGCTGGCGACGGCGCCGATCACCGGCTTCAACATCGGTGTCGCGCTCGGAGCCTTGCCTGCCGCGGCCATCATTCGCCGGCTGGGCCAGCGCGGCGGCTTCATGACCGGAACCGTCGTCACCGCGCTTGGCGGCCTGCTTGCCACACTGGCGCTCTTCCACGGCAGTTTCTGGCTGTTCGCGTTCGCGCTGCTGGTGATCGGCATCGGTGGCGCCTTCGTCCAGCAGTTCCGCTTCGCCGCCGCCGACAACGCGCCGCCGGAGTTCAAGGCGCGCGCCATTTCCTTCGTGCTGGCCGGCGGCATCATCACCGCCATCCTCGGGCCGCAGATCGTCATCTTCACCCGGGAACTGTTCGCACCGGTGATGTTTGCCGGCTCGTTCGCCTCCATCCTGCCGCTGGCGGCGGTGGGCGCTGTCATCCTGTCGTTTCTGCGCCTGCCGGCGAAGACGCCGAGCAAGGTTGACGTTTCCGACGGCGATGCCAGGCCCCTGGCCGAAATCGTCACCAAGCCGCGCTTCGTCGCCGCGCTGTTTTGCGCTGTCGGCAGCTATGCGCTGATGAGCTTCGTCATGACCGGCGCGCCGCTGGCCATGGTCGGCTGCGGCCTGTCGGAGGACGACGCGACGCTGGGCATTTCCTGGCACGTCATGGCGATGTTCGCGCCGAGCTTCTTCACCGGCTCGCTGATCCATCGCTTCGGCGCCGAGCGCATCGTCGCCATCGGCCTGGTCCTGCTCATCGGCTGCGCCATTGTCGCCTTGTCGGGCCTTGCGCTGTGGCAATTCTGGACGTCCCTGATCCTGCTCGGCCTCGGCTGGAATTTCGGCTTCATCGGCGCCACCGCCATGGTGGCGGCCAGCTACCGGCCGTCGGAAAAGGGCAAGGTGCAAGGTTTCCACGACTTCGTCCTGTTCGGCTCCGTCGCTTGCGCGTCGCTGCTGTCGGGCATGGTCTACAACGCCTGGGGCTGGGAGATGCTGAACTGGATGGTCTTCCCGGTCACCGTCCTGTGCTTCGTGGCACTTGGCGCGCTCAAGTTGACCGCTTCGCGTAAATCAGTACCTGATCCCCTGGTCGATGCCGACCTGACATGATGCTGTCAGGATTGCTTCGGTTGAATTTGCCGATCTGAAACAAAATTATTGCGTCTGCACCTATTGTTATGAAACCGTGTGCCCCGACTGGCCGTTGAAGCCATGCTCATATGCGGCCGCCGCATTCCGGTTCACAGCAAGGGATTTTCACGATGTTTTCAGTCAAGGTTTTCGCCGGCGCGGCATTGGCGCTGGCCGTCACGGCAGCTTCCGCCAGTGCTCAGGTGGTCGTCTCCTCGAAGATCGATACCGAGGGTGGCGTGCTCGGCAACATCATCCAGCTCGTTCTCAACGCCAACAACATCAAGACATCGGATCGCATCCAGCTCGGCGGCACGCCGGTGGTGCGCAAGGCGATCACCGCCGGCGAGATCGACATCTATCCCGAATACACCGGCAACGCCGCCTTCTTCTTCGAGAAGGCCGATGACCCGGTCTGGAAGGACGCCGCCAAGGCCTATGAGACGGCCAAGAAGCTCGACTATGATGCCAACAAGATCGTCTGGCTGTCGCCGGCGCCGGCCAACAACACCTGGGCGATCGCCCTGCGCAAGGAAGTGACGGACGCGAACAAGCTCGTCACGCTGTCGGACTTCGGCAAATACGTCGCCGGCGGCGGCAAGGTGGTGCTCGCCGCTTCCGCCGAGTTCGTCAATTCGGCGGCCGCCCTTCCGGCCTTCCAGACCACCTACGGCTTCACACTGAAGCCGGATCAGCTGATCACGCTCTCGGGCGGCGACACGGCGGCGACCATCGCCGCGGCCGCCAACCAGACCAGCGGCGCCAATGCCGCCATGGTCTACGGCACCGATGGCGGCATCGCGCCGTCCGGCCTGGTCGTGCTCGAGGACGACAAGGGCGTGCAGCCGGTCTACCAGCCGGCGCCGATCATCCGCGAATCCGTGCTCAAGCAGCACCCGGAGATCGAGACGCTGCTGAAGCCGGTCTTCGCCAAGCTCGATCTCGTCACGCTGCAGGAGCTGAACGGCCGCGTGCAGGTCGGGGGCGAGCCGGTCAAGGGCGTCGCCGAGGACTTCCTGAAGAAGAACGGCTTCCTGAAATAGGAAGCTTCCGGCGCGCCGCATGCGTGGCGCGCCGGAACGACCAACGGGGGAGGGCGTGAATATCCGTTTCGACAAGCTCGGCGTGGTCATCGCCGCGATCGCGGCCTATGCGGCGTTCCTCGCTCCCTTCGCCACGTTCCGCGCCAACCGCATCGTTCCGGGCCAGGCGCGCTCGATTCTCGAGGCGCTTCCGGCAACCGCCGGGCCGTTGCTTCTGGCAATCGTGGTCGTGGCCGCGCTCATAGCGCTGTTCAGGACACCGCTCGTGCTGCGCCTCGCCGCCGGTCTGGTCGCGCTTGCCGCGCTCGTGCTCCTCGTCGGCGTCGCCGGCACATTCCTCACACCGGCCGGCAACACCTTTGCCAGAGTATCGCCGGCCTCCGGTTTCTGGATACTCATCTTCGCCTTCACGCTTTTGCTGGCGGACGTGCTGACGCGCCTGAATTTGTCGCCATTGGCCCGTGTCGGCGTGCTGGTAGTTGCCGCCGTGGCCATCGGCCTGCTCTTGGTGTCGGGAGCCTGGAACGACCTTTCCATCCTGAAGGAATACGCCAACCGCGCCGACAGTTTCTGGGCCGAGGGCTCCAAGCACGTGACGCTGGCGCTCGGCTCGCTATTTGCGGCGGTCATCGTCGGCCTGCCGCTCGGCATACTGTGCCATCGTGTCGAAAGGCTGCGCGCCGGCGTGCTCAATGTGCTCAACATCATCCAGACCATTCCTTCGATCGCGCTGTTCGGTCTGCTGATCGCGCCGCTCGGCTGGGTCGCCGCGCATGTGCCGGGGGCGGCCGCGCTCGGCATTCGCGGCATCGGCACGGCACCCGCCTTCGTCGCGCTGTTCCTCTATTCGCTGCTGCCGGTGGTGGCCAACACCGTCGTTGGGCTCGCCGGTGTGCCGCGTGCGGCCAACGACGCAGCGCGCGGCATGGGCATGACCGACCGCCAGCGCCTGTTCGGCGTCGAGTTCCCGCTGGCCTTTCCGGTGATCCTGACCGGCATCCGCATCGTGCTGGTGCAGAACATCGGCCTTGCCACCATCGCCGCGCTCATCGGCGGCGGCGGCTTCGGCGTGTTCGTCTTCCAGGGCGTTGGCCAGACGGCGATGGACCTGGTGCTGCTCGGCGCCGTGCCGACCGTGGCGCTGGCCTTCGCCGCCGCTATCATCCTCGACGCAGTGATCGAAATGACCGCCACCAGGCGCAGGGTTGAAACGGCATGATCGAGATCGAAGGCATTACCAAGCGCTATGACGCGACAACGGTTGTCGATGACGTCTCGATGGTCATCGAGCCGCGTACGATCGCCGTCATCGTCGGCACCTCGGGGTCCGGTAAGACGACGCTGCTGCGCATGATCAACCGGCTGGTCGAGCCGACATCAGGCATCATCAAGCTCGATGGCGCCGACAATCGTTCTGTGCCCGGCTACGAACTGCGCCGCAGCATCGGCTACGCCATCCAGGGCCACGGCCTGTTCCCGCACCGCACCGTGGCGCAGAACATCGCCACCGTGCCGGTGCTGCTTGGCTGGGACAAGGATCGCATCAAGGCCCGCGTCGATGAACTGATGACGCTCTACCAGCTCGATCCCCGGGAATTCGGACCGCGCTATCCGCACGAACTGTCCGGTGGCCAGCAGCAGCGCGTCGGCGTGGCCCGCGCGCTCGCCGCCGAACCGAATGTGCTGCTGATGGATGAACCGTTCGGCGCGCTCGATCCGATCATCCGCACCAAGGCGCAGGAGGATCTGCTGGCGATCCAGAAGCGTTTCGGCACCACCATCATCCTCGTCACCCACGACATGGAAGAGGCCGTGCACATGGGCGACAAGATCGCCGTCATGGATGCAGGCAAGCTCGTGCAATACGCCAAGCCTGCCGAGATCCTGGCAAATCCGGCGAGCAGCTTCGTCGAGACCCTGGTCGGCGCCAGTGAAAGGCCATTCAGGCTATTGTCGCTCGGGCGGGTGCGCGACGCGGTGGAGAACGGCACCGCCGAGGGCGAAGCCATTCCCGGCGATGCCAGCCAGCGCGATGCGCTGGCCGAGCTCCTGTGGTCGGGCCGGCCGGCGCTGCCGGTCCAAGGTGCCGACGGCAAGCCGCTCGGCCGCGTCACGGTGGACGGGCTGGTCAAGCGGGCAGCGAGGCCGGCATGAAAGCCTGGCTGCCCTTGCTGCTCAGGCTTGCGCTGGTGATGTTGCTCGTGGCCTTCCTCACCAATCCCGGCTGGTTCGAGCCGCTGCTCAAGCCGCTGACCGAAAACAACGCGCCGGTGATCTACAATCAGGGCAGCCTGCTGACGCTGACGCTGCTGCATCTGCGCACCGTGCTGGTCGCTACCGTCGCCGCCACCATCGTTGCGGTGGCCCTGGCCATCCTTGTCACCAGGCCGGCTGGCGCCGAATTCCTGCCGCTGTCGCGCAGCCTGGTCAATATCGGCCAGACTTTCCCGCCGGTGGCGGTGCTGGCGCTCGCGGTTCCGGCCGTCGGTTTCGGTGAGAAGCCGACGCTGATCGCGCTGTTTCTCTATGGCCTGTTGCCGATCTTCGAGAATGCGCTGACCGGGCTGACGACGCTGCCGGCCAATGTCGTCGAGGCGGCGCGCGGCGCCGGCATGACTGGCTGGCAAAGGCTCACCAAGGTCGAACTGCCGCTCAGCGCGCCGATCATCCTTGGCGGCATCAGGCTCTCGGTGGTGATCAGCCTGGCCACCGCCACCATCGGCTCGACGGTCGCCGCCAAGACGCTGGGCGAGGTGATCATCGCCGGTCTCTTGTCCAACAATCTGGCTTTCATCCTGCAGGGCGGCCTTATCGTGGCGGCCCTTGCCGTGCTGATCTATGACGGATTGTCGGCGGTCGAGCGCTATGCGGCGAGGCGGATGGGACGTGAGGCGGAGTAGTCTTTTACGACGCTGATGGTCGTGTCGGCATGATCCCCTTGCGTCATTTCAATCGATCTAAATGAAGGGCCGTGCCGGCAGGGTCGTCTCGGCTTTTGTCTTTTGGGCGAAAGCCGGGCAAAAACTGAACAATATCTTGACGTTCCGAGCCCTGTTTCGCATACACCGATGCGAAGAGGTGGATTCCGTGCGCGGATTCCGGTCTTTGTCTCAACGGCCCAGGGAGGGGTTCATTTGGGCCAACAATCGAGGAAAATTTGGCAATGACCATACTTTACGCCGTCATCGCCTGCGGCCTGCTTTCTGTCCTTTACGCCATCTGGGCGACACGATCGGTCCTTGCGTCCGATCAGGGCAATGCACGCATGCAGGAAATCTCCGCCGCCATCCGCGAAGGCGCGCAAGCCTACCTGGCGCGCCAGTACACCACCATCGCCATCGTCGGCGTGGTCGTGCTTTTGCTCGCCTGGTGGCTGCTGTCGATCACCGCCGCGATCGGCTTCCTGATCGGTGCCGTCCTGTCGGGCGCTGCCGGCTTCATCGGCATGCATGTTTCGGTGCGTGCCAACGTGCGCACGGCACAGGCAGCCTCCAACAGCCTCGCCGCCGGTCTCGACATCGCCTTCAAGTCGGGCGCCATCACCGGCATGCTGGTGGCCGGCCTGGCGCTGCTCGGCGTCTCGATCTACTACCTTATCCTGACCGGGCCCATGGGCCTGCAGCCCAATGACCGCATCGTCATCGACTCGCTGGTCTCGCTCGGCTTCGGCGCCTCGCTGATCTCCATCTTCGCCCGTCTCGGCGGCGGCATCTTCACCAAGGGCGCCGATGTCGGCGGCGATCTGGTCGGCAAGGTCGAAGCCGGCATTCCCGAGGACGATCCGCGCAACCCGGCCACCATCGCCGACAATGTCGGCGACAATGTCGGTGACTGCGCCGGCATGGCCGCCGATCTGTTCGAGACCTATGCGGTGACGGTTGTCGCCACCATGGTTCTCGGTGCCATCTTCTTCGGCGGCACCGCCGTTCTACAGACCGCGATGCTCTATCCGCTGGCCATCTGCGGCGCCTGCATCCTGACCTCGATCGTCGGCACCTTCTTCGTCAAGCTCGGCTCCAACGGCTCGATCATGGGCGCGCTCTACAAGGGCCTGATCGTGACCGGGCTGCTGTCGATCGTCGGCCTTGCCGTCGCCACCTCGGCAACGCTCGGCTGGGGCGAGGTCGGCACCGTCGCCGGCATGATCATCACCGGCAAGAACCTCTTCATCTGCGGCCTGATCGGCCTGGTGGTGACGGGTTTGATCGTGGTGATCACCGAGTACTACACCGGCACCAACAAGCGCCCGGTCAACTCGATCGCCCAGGCATCGGTGACCGGCCATGGCACCAACGTCATCCAGGGCCTCGCGGTCTCGCTGGAATCGACGGCGTTGCCGGCCATCGTCATCGTCGGCGGCATCATCTCGACCTACCAGCTCGCCGGCCTTTACGGCACGGCGATCGCGGTGACGACGATGCTTGGCCTTGCCGGCATGATCGTCGCGCTCGACGCCTTCGGCCCTGTCACCGACAATGCCGGCGGCATTGCCGAAATGGCCGGCCTGCCCAAGGAAGTGCGCCACTCCACCGACGCGCTCGACGCTGTCGGCAACACCACGAAAGCCGTGACCAAGGGCTATGCCATCGGTTCGGCCGGCCTCGGCGCGCTGGTGCTGTTCGCCGCCTATTCGAACGACTTGAAGTTCTTTGCCGCCAATGGCGACAAATACCCCTACTTCCAGGGCATGGGCGAGATCTCCTTCGATCTCTCCAACCCTTACGTCGTCGCCGGCCTGATCTTCGGCGGCCTGATCCCCTATCTGTTCGGCGGCATCGCCATGACGGCCGTCGGCCGTGCGGCGGGCGCCATCGTCGAGGAGGTGCGCAAACAGTTCCGCGAAGATCCGGGCATCATGGCGGGCACCTCCAAGCCGAACTATGCACGCGCGGTCGATCTCCTGACCAAGGCGGCGATCCGGGAAATGATCATCCCGTCGCTGCTGCCGGTGCTGGCGCCGCTCGTCGTCTATTTCGGCGTGCTGCTGATCTCGGGTTCGAAGGCTTCGGCCTTCGCGGCCCTCGGCGCCTCGCTGCTCGGCGTCATTGTCAACGGCCTGTTCGTCGCCATCTCGATGACCTCGGGCGGCGGCGCATGGGACAACGCCAAGAAATCGTTCGAGGACGGTTTCGTCGACAAGGACGGCGTCAAGCACCTGAAGGGCTCCGAGGCGCACAAGGCCTCGGTGACGGGCGACACGGTCGGCGATCCCTACAAGGACACCGCCGGCCCGGCCGTCAATCCGGCGATCAAGATCACCAACATCGTCGCGCTCCTGCTGCTGGCCGTGCTCGCGCACGGCTGAACGCAGCCTGGCCGTTAGACAAAGCCTGCGGGGAGCAATCCCCGCGGGTTTTTTGTTTGGCTCCGGGGCTCGCTCCATTGCTGGCAAGCCGCGCTCGCCTTGGCCAAACAAAAACCCGTGAGATCGCTCCCACGGGCTTTTGGTCGCCTGAGATGGTGCAGCTTCCCAGGGGGAAGCAGGATCTGATGATCAGGGAGTGCCGCCGCCGGGGATGCCGGGCGCCAGCTTGCTGGCGCCGTTGATGATCTGGCTGAGGAAGTTCTGGTCCTTGCCGCCAGTCGGCGTGGTGCGCGAGATGAAGTCGAAGATCTTGCCGTCCTTCATGCCGTAATTGGCGATCTGGGTGACGCGGCCATCAGCGCCGAAATAGACCGCGAGAACCTTCTGGTCGACGAGCCTGGGCTTGTCGAAGGCGACATAGCGCTTGCGCGTTTGCGTAATGTAGTAAAACGCCTCGTTGTCGAAGGTCGCCGTGGTCGACGGCGTGCCAAGCGCCAGAAGCACCTGCTCGCGGCTGGAACCGACCGGCACCGAATCGACGGCCTGCTGGTCGTAGACATAACCTTGCGTGAACGTCTCGCTCGGATTGAGGTCGCCGATCATCTTGTTGGTGTGACAGGCCGAAAGCGCCGAAACGACGAGCAGCAGCGAGATCGCGCCGGCAGGCCTGGACGAGAAGGTCGACTTGAAATTCAGCGCGCGCAACAACAATTCTCCATTATATCGCCGCAACTTGCGCTGGGCCGCAAAACCGGTAAACCAGCTTGCCTGCCGATGCAACAAGGCCAATTCAACAAACGGTCCCCGGGAGACCATCCCCATGTTCCAGCGCCTTTTTGGTCGCGAACGCCACGCCAACCGCGCCATCACGGACGCGCTTTACGCACAAATCGTGGCGGCGGCGCGGCAGACTGTATTTTATTCCCACTGGAATGTGCCGGACACGCCGCTCGGCCGTTTCGAGATGCTTTCGCTGCATATGTTCCTGTTCCAGCACCGCTTGCGTGGCGAGGGCGGCGTGGCGCAGGAGATCGCTCAGGTGCTGATCGACGAGTTCTTTCTCGACGTCGATCATTCGCTGCGGGAGCTGGGCATTGGCGATGTCGGCGTGCCCAAGCGCATGAAAAAACTGGCGAAGATGTTCTATGGTCGCACCGCCGCCTATGATGATGCGCTGGAAAGAAACGATCGCGACGGGCTGACCGCGGCACTTGCCCGCAATGTCCGGCCCGATGCCGGCACATGGTCGGAGGCGTCGCAATTGGCCGATTATGTCGCCGACGCCTGCCGGCAGCTGGCCGCGCAGCCGTCCGAATCGATCGTTTCCGGCACGGCGGTGTTTCCGCTCGCCAAGGGAGGTGCTTGATGAAACATGCTGATCCGCGAAGCCCGGTTTCCTTTTTCGCGAACGTCGCCCGTCTGCCGCAAAAGGGCCTGCCGGTGGTGATCGAGGCCGACGCCGCCCAGCGTGCGGCGCTCGCCGAGGAACACGGGCTGCTGTCGGTCGAAGCCTATCGCGCCGAACTTCTCGTGGCCTCCTGGAAGCGCAATGGCGTCAAGGTCAGCGGCCGTGTCGAGGCCGATATTACGCAGGCCTGCATCGTCACGCTCGATCCTGTCGCGGCGCATATCGACGAGCCGGTCGAGGCGCTGCTGCTGCCGGAGGATTCCAAGCTTGGACGGCAGGGGTTTGAAGGCGGCGGCGAGATCCTGCTCGATGCGGACGGCCCCGACAGTCCCGAAACCTTCTCCGGCGACACCATCGATGTCGGGGCCCTTGCCGAACAGTTCTTCGCATTGGCGATCGACCCCTATCCGCGCAAGCCGGGCGCGTCGCTGGACACAGGCGGTGAGACCAATGCGGTGGAGAATGAATTTCAGCAAAAACTGCGATCCCTGCTGGGAAAATCCTGAAAACCTCGCCCGCGACGGAAAAGTCGGTTGTGTGAAAACCCAAAACCGCTATTTTCGCCGAACCTTCGCGATCACTAAAGCGACCTGCCGCATAACCGTGAGATGAATACCGCGTGATCAGGATTTCCATCGATGCCATGGGCGGCGATCACGGACCAGCCGTGGTCATTCCGGCGCTCATGACGGTCGCGACTCGCCGTCCCGACATCCGCTTCGTCATCTACGGGCGTGAGGAGCTTGTGCGCCCCGAACTGGCCAAGTTCCCCAAATTGGCCGAGGTGAGCGAATTCTTCCATTGCGAGGTCGCGGTCAGGATGGACGACAAACCCAGCCAGGCCTTGCGCCACGGCCGGTGGAAGTCGTCGATGTGGAAGGCGGTCGAAGCGGTCAAGTCGGGCGCCGCGGATGCCTGCATCTCTGCCGGCAACACCGGCGCCCTGATGGCGATGTCGAAATTCTGCCTGCGCACCATGGCCACCATCGATCGCCCGGCGATCGCGGCATTGTGGCCGACATTGCGCGGCGAAAGCGTGGTTCTGGACGTCGGCGCCACCATTGGCGCCGATGCGCACCAGCTCATTGATTTTGCCATTCTGGGCACCGGCATGGCGCGCTCCGTATTCGGTGTCGCCCGGCCCACCGTCGGCCTGCTCAATGTCGGCGTCGAAGAGATCAAGGGCCAGGAAGAGGTCAAGGAGGCAGGGCGCATGCTGCGCGAGGCCAACATGGCCTCGATGAACTATCATGGCTTCGTCGAAGGCGACGATATCGGCAAGGGCACGGTCGACGTGGTGGTGACGGAAGGCTTCGCCGGCAACATCGCGTTGAAGACCGCGGAAGGCACCGCGCGCCAGATCGCAGGTTATCTGCGCGCCGCGATGAGCCGCACGCTGATGGCCAAGATCGGCTATGTCTTCGCCAAGGGCGCGTTTGATCGCCTGCGCGAAAAGATGGATGTCGGCCGCTCCAATGGCGGCGTCTTCCTGGGGCTGAACGGCATTGTGGTCAAAAGCCATGGTGGTGCCGATTCCGATGGTTTTGCCGCGGCGATCGAGCTCGGCTACGACATGGTGCGCAACAATCTGCTCGACCGCATCGAAGCCGACCTGGACCTGTTTCATGCGCGCAACCCGCATGCCCTGTCATCCCGGAAATCCGACGTCGTTACCGACGCGAAGGAATAGGAAAGAACTTTGATCAGATCAGTCGTGCGCGGCACGGGCGCCGCGCTGCCCCGCCGCATCATGAAGAATGCCGATTTCGAGGGCATGGTTGAGACATCGGATGAGTGGATCGCCCAGCGTACCGGCATCCGCCAGCGCCATATCGCGGCCGACGACGAGACGACGGCTTCGCTCGGAGAGGCCGCGGCCCGCGCCGCGCTTGCCAATGCCGGGCTGACGCCGGACGACATCGACCTGATCGTGCTGGCGACGTCGACGCCCAACAACACATTTCCGGCCACTGCGGTCGAGATCCAGAACCGGCTCGGCATGCATCACGGCTTTGCCTTCGACATGCAGGCTGTGTGCTCGGGCTTTGTCTATGCGGTGACGACAGCCGACCTCTACATTCGCGGCGGCCTGGCCAAACGTGTGCTGGTGATCGGTTCGGAAACATTCTCGCGCATTCTCGACTGGAGCGACCGCTCGACCTGTGTGCTGTTCGGCGATGGCGCCGGCGCACTTGTCCTGGAGGCGGGCGAGGGGGCCGGCACGATTGCCGACCACGGTGTCCTGGCCGCCAGCTTGCGCTCCGACGGCGTGCACAAGGACAAGCTTTTCGTCGACGGCGGGCCGTCGACCACGGGAACGGTCGGTCATCTCAGGATGGAAGGCCGCGAAGTCTTCAAGCATGCGGTCGGCATGATCACCGACGTCATCGAGGCGACCTTCTCGGCCGCCGGCATAACGGCCGATGACCTCGACTGGTTCGTGCCGCACCAGGCCAATAAACGAATTATTGACGCATCCGCCAAGAAGCTCGGGATAGCAGAGCAAAAGGTGGTGGTTACGGTCGATTTGCACGGTAACACCTCGGCTGCTTCCGTGCCGCTGGCACTGTCGGTGGCCGTTGCCGATGGCCGCATCAAGAAGGGCGACCTCGTCCTCCTGGAAGCGATGGGCGGCGGCTTCACCTGGGGCGCCGTTCTGGTTCGCTGGTAAGTGCCAAACGGCTCGGTTTCGGTCCTTGACCTTGCCGGATCAATTACTTAGGCTCTGCCGTTGTTGTGCCGATTTTACGTTTTGAACTGATGGGACGGTCGCATGGGGGGAAAGACACTTACGCGTGCCGACCTGGCGGAGGCTGTCTACCGAAAGGTCGGCCTGTCGCGCACTGAATCCGCCGAACTGGTCGAAGCCGTGCTGGACGAAATCTGCGAAGCCATCGTGCGTGGCGAGACGGTAAAGCTGTCGTCTTTCGCGACGTTCCATGTCCGCTCCAAGAACGAGCGCATCGGGCGCAATCCCAAGACCGGCGAAGAGGTGCCGATCCTGCCGCGCCGGGTGATGACGTTCAAATCGTCCAACGTGCTGAAGAACCGCATTTTGCGCTCGCACCAGAACAGCAAGGCCAAGGGTGGCAAATAGCCTTCATTGTACGGTTGAAAACCGGCCCCGCCATCACGCCGGGCTTGAATATTGCTTCACAAACCGCTGAAATAAGGCCCGATTCGGCAGCATGGCCGGATTGGTGTTCCGCGTATGATCCATTCCGCGCAAATGGAATGAGCTTCTCTTTGTGAGCATGATCTCGCTGAAGACCGTTCCGGATCACGCTCCAGCGTGAGGATTTCGCCCATGGACAAGAGCCCTGACGCCTTCCGCACCATCAGCGAGGTCGCCGAAGACCTCGACCTGCCACAGCATGTGCTGCGCTTCTGGGAGACACGCTTCAACCAGATCAAGCCGATGAAGCGCGGCGGCGGCCGCCGCTATTACCGGCCGCAGGATGTCGAACTGATCAAGGGCATCCGCCACATGCTCTACGACCAGGGCTACACGATCAAGGGCGTGCAGAAGCTGCTGCGCGAGAACGGCAATCATTTCCTGGTTGCCATCGGCAATGGCGACATGGCCGCCGTAGAGGCGATCTCGCAACGAAAGCAGGCCGACCAAGTGCCGCTGACGCCGGCGGCGCAGCCGCGCGGCGGTGATGATGAGCTGGTTGGCCAGCCAAGGGTCAAGCCCAGCCGCCGCTTTTTTGGCCTGGGCAAGAGCGACGAGGAAGGTCCGGTTCAGCCGGACGCGTCGAAACTCTCGCGCGACAATCGCGCTCTGCTGCAGGAGGCGCTGTTCGACCTCCTGGAATGCAAGCGCCTGCTTGACCAGGTGCGCTGAGCGCGGCAAGACGCACTTTGAAGCCTCGAGACCGGAACCCGCCATGGGGTGAGGCGTTACGTTTCCTTCTGCAAGACTAAGGAAACGCATGATGGCATCATTTTCGACCCTTTCGGACATCGACCTCGAAAAGCAGGTCGCGGCCCTCTCGACGGAACTCGCGGCGTTGCGCAGAGCGGTGTCGAGGCGGGGTGGCGCTTACTACGAAGACGGCCGCGATGCCGCGCTCGACACATATTCCGATCTTGCGGGTCGTCTTCGCGATGCGATGCCGGCAATCCGTAGACAAGGCAGGGTGATCGAGAAATCGGCGCGCGACCATCCGGCGGCGGCCGCAGCAGTAGGCCTTGTGGTGCTCGGCCTTGTCGCCAGCCTGCTGTTCAGCAGGCGCTGAGAAGCCCTCTCGATCATAAGACGAGGAACTCAATCAAGAAAAATGGCGGCGACCCCGAAGGGCGAGCCGCCATTTCCGTTGCTGTCCGGTGGTTATTTCGCGAGCTTGATCTTGCCCTGCGGCGAAACCTGCGCGGTCTGGCTGCATTTGCCATAGACCGTGCCATTCTTGTCGGTGGCGTCCGTATAGGTGCCCTTGCACTCGATCGAGAGGACCAGACAGTGGCCTGCGCCCTTGCAGACCGCGCCGCCGTCACCGGTGGGGTGCGTGCCGTTGGCGAAAGCCGAATTCGTCATCGACATCGAGCCGATCGCCGAAATGGCGACGGCGGCGGCGAGCGAGAGGCGCTTGAAGTTCGAGATGTTGGTCATTTCTGCATGTCCTTCCGTTGGATTGGGGATCGCCTTGCTGGCGTCCATGCAGGCTTAGTGAGGTCCGAGAAGGAAAGGTTCATGCGGGCGCGAAAAAAATGCGCGCCCTCGGGCCGGGGCATTGCGAGCCGGCGATATCAGCCATGCCCTGTCATCCCGCGCAGCCATGGTTTGGCCTTACCGCGACCGGTCAGCAACCCCGCAGGGGGTGTCGGCAGCGCCGCGGCCGCACCAGGGCGTTCCGGCATGGCGATCTCGGGGCAGGTGGCGCGGCTCATGGTGAGCGCACGGGCGCGGCGGGATTGGGAAGATGGCCCAGCTTCAGGAAAAATCGCGCGACAAGGGGCGGCGTGGGCTGCAATCGCGCGACCGACAGGACAATGCGGTCTGTTCAGGCGATATCGGGCTTGGCCGTCATCGGAATAGCTGGCCCTGTTCGCGAACGCCTCGCGCCCGGCTTGGCGCTCCACACCAGGAGAAGACCTGCCTTGAACAAGGAGCCAAGGCGGGTCTTCTCCTTGGAAGTTCGTACTTAGTAGGCCTTCTTCACGTGGTGGCGGTGATGAACGTGGTGGTGAACGCGGTGATGACGAACATGATGATGATGGACGCGGTGATGACGATGATGCTTTGCCATCGGGGCCGCATCGGCGCTCGTCGCGCCGATGACCGGCGCCGTGAAAGCGAGTGCAACTGCAAGCCCGAGGGCCGAGAGGAGGGACTTCTTCATGGATCGTTTCCTTCTTTCGCCGGCGGATCTTAAAATCGGGTCATGGCCCGATCGCCGCGAATGGAATTACGCTCCTGATTTTTTTCGTCAGTATTTCCCGATTGTAGAATTTTGTTTCCGGGGTGTTTCCGGAGAGCCGGCTTCCCAACACTTCATTGTGAAGGCCGAAAAGCCGGCTGTTGCCGCTAGTTTGGCTACATCGGCGGGATCACGCCATTGTTTCCCACCACGACGCGGCTGGAACTCAGTGTCCCGTCAGCCTCGCGCTGGGCGTTGACGAAGACAGTTGCACCCGGCTTGAGATCGGCCGGCGTGGCCGGGGCGAAGGTCACGACGGGCGTGCTGTCGGGGATCGAAATCTTCTTGGTCTGCCCGTTGTCGTAGGTCAGCGTCACGGCGCGCCCGCTTATGTCGGTGACGTCGGCCACGGTGCCGTTGGTCATGCGGCTGTTCGGCTGCAGGTCCCAGGGGCGGTCGCCCTCGCCGGTGCCTTTCAGGGCGGCGGGGAAGATCACCACTTCCAGCGCGCCGCTGCCGCCATCCGCCTTCGAGACGGAAGCGATGCCGAGGAAGTCGCCCTGCTTGATGTCCTTTTGCGAGGCGCTGGCGACGCCCGATATCTTCCAGCCGGTGTTGAGCTTGATCGCTGACGTATCGCCCTGGCGGGTTTTGACGGTGAGCTGCGATGGCTCGAAACTGACCACCGTGCCGCGCACGCGAAGCGCGTCCGCCGCCTGGGCACCGCCCACGGCGGCAATGGAAAGGCTGGAGATCGCGCCAAGCACGACCATGAGTGTCTTGAAGTTCATTGCAGGATCCTTCTGGGAACGGGCCGGCTGGGACCGGATGGTTTTCACGCCGGCGCATCAGAACAACGAACAGGTGGGCCTGAACCTTCGGGCAAAAAGGTGCCGGGTGTTCAAAAGAACTTGATGGCATGCGTGAGACCGCCTCGCGGGCACTCGGTTCACGATAGCGTGACGGCCTTTGGCTCTTGGCAAATCGCCGGCGAGCGGGCATGTTCCTGCTCGTCTCAGGCAACACTCCATTTTTGATCAAACTCTTTCAGCCAGCGGAGTTGCCAATGCCCAACAATGCAAAAAGCCATGCCCTCTCCGAACCGTTAGCCAGTGAGATCGGGCCGGATTACACCACCCTCAGAGCCATGCGGGAAACCCGCGGATACAGCGTGGAAGAGCTTTCGCTGACTTGCGGCCTCTCGGTCGGCGAGATCGAGGACATCGAAAACGGCCGGGCGGCCGATCCGTCGAAGCTGCGTCGTATTGCGTCCGCGCTTCGCCTGCCCCAGGACGCTCTCATCGCTTCCTCCGCCGCGCCGAAACCGGCCGCGCAAGGCCGACCCCTGGCATAGGCCAGAATCAGGCATGCAAGTGAACCCGCCAAGGCCTGCCTGGCGGGTTTCTTGTTGATGCGATGGCGTTCTCCGGCAAGCCGGGCTTGCCGATTTACAAATCGCGCGTGTTTATAGCTGCGGCATCCAAATCCGCGCCAATCACGCCTGCCGTGTCTCGAGGTTGAACCATGGTTTTTTCGATATGAGCCTGGAAACCGTCCGCGCCTTCTTCGCCGCCCATGCGCCCGATATCGAGGTCATCGTCACGCAAGCGAGTTCGGCGACGGTGACGCTGGCGGCGGAGGCGCATGGCGTGCTTCCGGCGCAGATCGCCAAGACCATCTGCCTGCGCGTCGGCGAACGCACCATGCTGGTCGTCACCAGCGGCATCGCAAGACTGGACAACCGCAAGTTCAAGGACCAGTTCGGCGGCAAGCCGCGTATGCTGGATGCGGAGGAAGTGGTCGCCGCCACCAGCCATCCGGTCGGCGGCGTCTGCCCGTTTGGCTTGCCGTCACCGCTGCCGGTCTACTGCGACGTGACGCTGCGCGAGTTCGACGAGGTCGTGCCCGCGGCAGGCGCCACCAACGCGGCGGTGCGGATCGCGCCGCAGCGGATGGCTGAGCTTGTCGGCGCTGAGTGGGTGGATGTGTGCCAAGGTTAGAGGCCGGAATCCCGGCACTGAGACCAGCAATGCCGGGCGCGATTCGCGGATTGTCTGATTTGGCTAAGGCGGACTTCGGGGGCAAGTCCTTGCTTAAAATGGTCGGAGTGGCCGGATTCGAACCGACGACCCCTTGACCCCCAGTCAAGTGCGCTACCGGGCTGCGCTACACTCCGGACCGGTCGCGATGTATCGTGATAACCCCGCCCGGGTCAACCGAAATTCGGTGTTTATCGCGCGATCGCCGACACGCCTGGAAATGCCGGCCGCAACTGCCGCTGATGACGGTATTCCAGCGCAATCGCGCCCCAGACTAGGCCGAGCAGCAGATACATGTGGCGCCAGTGGTCGATGTCGATGAAGGTGCCGAGGCCGATATTGCCGATGAAGGCGACATAGGCGCACAACAGATAAGGCTGCCACGGCCGGTCGCGCAGCAGGATGCGGAACCCGGCCACAATGGTCCAGACAACGAGCGTCAGGAACGACACGAAGCCGAGCCAGCCATAGTCCATCAGCATTTTCAGCCAGATGTCGTGCGTGTCCTCGCCGAACATCTTGCCGAAGACCAGCGGACCTATACCGAATGGACGCTCCATCGCCATCTGGAAGCCGATTGCATAGCGGGCGAAGCGGCCGAGGCGGGCGGTGTCATAGCTCTGTTCGAGATGCGCGCGGCTGGAGAACATCTCCGACACGCCGGGCAACTGCAGGATGACGATGATGGCGATCGTCAGCAATGACAGCGCGGCAATGGTCATGACCACCACGCGCAGCCGGAACTTGCCGCTGGCGCTCTGCAGGAACAGGCAGCCGGTGAGCAGCACGGTCGAGACGGCGAACATGCCCCAGGCGCCGCGCGAGAAAGAGAAGAAAATGCCCAATGTGATGATCAGCAAAGGCACCGCCAGCAGTGGCATGCGCGCGATCGAACCTGTCAGGATCAGGTAGAGCAGGTAGATGCCGGGCAGCACCAGGAACGGCCCGAAAACGTTCGGGTCCTGGAAGGCGCCGGCGGCCCGGTCGTATTTGGTGAACATTTCGGCGCCGGGGAAGGCATGGAAATAGCCTGCTATGCCAAGCAGCGAGGTCGCCACCGCCGAAACGACATAGGCATTGAAGATCAGCCGGTAGAGGCCCGGCTGCGTGGCTGTCACTGAGGCGAAGAACACCGCGCTGAAGGCCAGAAACAGCGACACGCTGAGATAAAGCGGCGTGAAGGCGAGGTCCGCCATCTGCGTCATGGAGATCATGCCGCCGATGTTCATCGTCACCAGCAGCACCAGCAGCGGCATGGCCGCGCGCGAAATCCGCGGGCCGAAGAGCGCCCAGATGGCGATCAGCCCGGCCATGTAGATTTCATAAGGCGCCGGCTCGCTGATGACGAAGCCGGACAGAAGGATGCCGACCACCACCGCACTGGAGGAAATCAGGGCTATCAGCTTGGCGTTGACCGCGGCCCGCGGTAGCTCATGGGAAATCGCGCTCAATAGGCGTTTTCCGTGTTGAGCAACCGGATCGGCGTCAGGAACAGGATCCTGAGATCGAACAGCAGCGACCAGTTCTCGATGTAGTAGAGGTCGTACTCCGTCCGCATGCGGATCTTCTCGTTGGTGTCCATCTCGCCGCGCCAGCCGTTGATCTGCGCCCAGCCGGTGACGCCGGGCTTGACCTTGTGGCGGGCGAAATAGCCGTCGACCACCTCGTTGTAGAGCAGGTTGTGCGACTGCGCGGCGATGGCATGCGGACGCGGGCCGATCAGCGACAGCGAGCCCAGCAGCGAATTGACGAATTGCGGCAGTTCGTCGATCGAGGTCTTGCGGATGAAGCGGCCGACGCGGGTGACGCGCGGATCGTTCTTGGTCACCGTCTGCTTGGCCGTCGGATCCGACCGGTCGGTGTACATCGAGCGGAACTTGTAGACCTCGATGATCTCGTTGTTGAAGCCGTGCCGCTTCTGCTTGAACAGCACCGGTCCCTTGCTGTCGAGTTTTATGGCGATGGCGGTCGCCAGCATCACCGGCGAGAAGACGATGATGCCGATCAGCGAGAAAACGATGTCGAAGGCGCGCTTGGCGACCGAATCCCAGTCGTTGATCGGCTTGTCGAAAATGTCGAGCATCGGCACCGAGCCGATGAAGGAATAGGCGCGCGGCCGGAACTGCAGCGCGTTGGAATGCGCCGAAAGCCGGATGTCGACCGGCAGCACCCACAGCTTCTTCAACAATTGCAGCACGCGCGTTTCGGCTGTCAGCGGCAGCGACACGATCAGCATGTCGATGCGGGCGATGCGGGCGAACTCGATCAGCTCTGAAATGGTGCCTAGCTTGGGATAGCCGGCAACGATCGGCGGCGAGCGCTTGTCGGAGCGGTCATCGAAGATGCCGCAGATGCGGATGTCGTTGTAGGGCTGCTTTTCGACAGAGCGGATCAGGATTTCCGCCGCCTTGCCGCCGCCGACGATGACGGCACGCCGCTCCATGCGGCCATCGCGCGCCCAGCGCCGGATCAGCCTCGACATCACCAGCCTGAGGCTGAAGAGGAGGACGAAGCCGATGACGAACCAGGTGCCGAACAGAAGCCTGGAATAATCTTCCGACATCTTCGTGGCGAAGGCCGTCAACGCCATCAGCGCGAAGGCGCCCGCCCAGGCCAGCAGGATGCGACCGAAATTGGCGATCGGCCGCATCAGGGAGACGACCTGGTAGCAGTCGGTGACATCGAGCAGCACCACGGCGAGGAACGAAGCGGTGGCCATCGTCAACGGATATTGCCAGGCGAGATAGTTGAAGAAACCGACAAAGTAGAAATAGACGCAGAGCCCCGAAAGGAACAGCACCCCGAATTCGACCATGCGCAGAACGCCGCTGACCATGATCGGCGACATCGTATCGCGCCGGTACTGCGACGCGACCTGCCGGGCGACGTCGTTCATGCCGCCGGGCACATCGCCATCGGTCGGGCCGTCGAATTTACGCACCGCTTCGGGTGAAAAGCGGTGCGCGGGGTCGATCTCATTCATGGAACAGTCCGCATGCTTCCCCAGGGTGATTAGCAAAAGAGAGCTAAGAAACCCTTGAAACAACGCGTGGCTTTGGAAAGGCTCCGGCGTTACCTGCCGAGCGCGGCGAAATAGGCCTTCTCGATTTCGGCGGCCATGACGTCGGCGCCGAAGCGCGCCCTGAGGCCGGGGCCATAGGGCATCAGCCTGCCGTAGGCGGCAAGGTCGGCCAGTGCCTCGCCCATCTTGTCGGCGAGTTCGGCCGCATCGGGACGGATCAGGGCAGGGGAGCCGGAACCGAAGATCTCCGGTATGCCGCCGACGGCGGTGGCGATCATCGGTCTTGCCGCTGCAAGGGTCTCCAGCACGATATAGGGCATGGCTTCGGCGCGGGATGGAACGACCACCAGCTCGGCAAGCGCGAAGGCCTCCCTGGCCGGCATTGGCGACAGGAAGCGGACATGGCTTTGCAGTCCCAGCCGCTTTACCTGCGCGTGGTAGCGCGGCAGGTCGTCGCCGTCGCCGACCATCACCGCGCTCAGCGGGCGGCCAAGCCGCGGGCCGGCGGCGGCCAGGGCGTCGATGAAGATGTCGGGTCCCTTCAGATCCCGCATCATGCCGATATAGAGCAGATCCGCTGCGTCGGGTTCGATGAGCACCGGCTCGAATTCGGCGGCGCGCAATCCGTTGTAGACCAGCATGTTCGGGATCGGCGGCTCGCCCACCTTCCTGCGATAGGTTCGCCGCTCGTAGTCCGAGACGAACAGCAGGCAATCGGTGAAATGCGCCATGGAGCGTTCCAGTGCGAAGAACAGCTTCCCCGTGGCTGTCGTTTCGTCATAGTGGAGGGAGCCGCCATGCGGCGAATAAAGGCGGGCTACGCGAGACCTTGATACCCGCAACAATGAGCCGAACAGACGGGCATAGGCGCCACCCTTGGCGCCGTGCCCGTGCAACACGTCCGGCCGCAATTCCTTGATGATCCTGTAGGTGCGCCGGGCCGAGGCGAGATCGCCCGGGCCGACATGGCGCTGCATCGGCGTGCGATGGATGCCGAGCGCCAGCATGTCCTTCATCTGCTCGAACAAGCGCTCCTCGAATTCGCCGCCGGTGGTCGAATCGCAGACGATGCCAACCACATGACCGGCGGCGACCTGCGCCTCGGTCAGGTCGCGCACATGCCGGAAAATTCCTCCGACCGGTGAACGAAAGCAGTGGACGATCCTGAGCTTGTCCGCCACGTGGTGTCTGTCAGAACAGGCGTTCGCGGACGTAGACGGTATCTCCGGGCAGCAGCGGATCGGATGTCACCACGCGGCCGGTCATCACCTTGCCGTTGATGTCGCGGGTGATGTCGACGCTTTCCTGGTTGGCGCGTGGCGAGAAGCCGCCGGCAATGGCGATGGCCTTCTGCACGGTCAGGCCGGGCACGTAGGAATACTGGCCGGCAGCCCCCACTTCGCCCATGACGAAGATCGGCCGGTAGCGATCGATCTCGACCGAGACGTCGGGGTCGCGCAGATAGCCTTGCCGCAATTTGTCGGCGATCTCCTTTTCCATCTGCTGCGCGGTGTGGCCACGCGCTGGAATGGCGCCGACGAGCGGGAAGGAGAGGTAGCCGGACTGGTCGACGCTGTAGGTGTTGGTCAGGCCTTCCTGCTCGAACACGGTGACGCGGATGCGGTCGCCGGCGCCAAGACGGTAAGGCTGGTCGAGGACCTCGTGGAAGGCAGCCGGCGTCGGGCGGTAGCTGGAGCAGCCGGCGAGCATCGATACGGCAAGCAGAGCGTGAAAGAGGGAAGCAGTGCTTTTCATGACCGGATACGTACCTTCGTCTGGCCGCTGCAGCGTCGCAGCAAACATCAGGGATCGGGTTCGTTATCATCCTGTTAGGGTTAATGGCCGGTAAAGGAGCCTGTCGATAGCGCTGCGCGAAGCAGGGGTTTTGCCATTTTTATCGTTTTTCTTGGACGCCGGCAGTAATCCCTAATGGAGGATTGCCGCGATCTTAACGGCTGAGTTACCATAGTTGTTTACGGTGCATCCTGACCCAGTTTCGGAGTAGGGATGCATGTCCGTTCAGTCCGCGGCCGCAGATGTCGACGTTGACCTCAGGCAGCTCTTCGCCAGCCTGGCGAGGAACTGGCTGCGCATATTGCTCTTCGTTCTGGTTGTGACAGGTCTGGCGTTTGCGTTCGCTTCATTGGCGACCAAGCATTACAAGGCCGAGACGCAGGTGGAAATCGCCCCGCGCGAATCCGTTTATACCCGTCCGGCCGGCTCCAACAATGACGGCGACAAGCCGATCCTCGATGAGCAAGGCGTCGCCACCCAGGTTCAGATTATTTCATCCAACGAAATCCTCAAGCAGGTGGCGCAGAAACTCGGCCTGGCGCGGCTGCGTGAGTTCGACGAGACGATCAACATGTCGTCGCTCAGCCGCGTGTTGATCCTGCTCGGGCTGAAGAACGATCCGATGGATGTTCCGGCCGACGAACGCGTGTTGAAGAAGATGCGCGAGAAGCTCAACGTCTTCGGCGTTGAAAAGACCCGCATCGTTGCCATCGAGTTCTCCTCCGAGGATCCGAAGCTCGCCGCCGCCATCCCCGATGCCATTGCCGCTGCCTATATTGCGGGGCAGGGCGCGGCCAAGAGCGAATCGAACACCGCCGCCGCGGACTTTCTGGCGCCCGAGATCGCCGATCTTTCGAAGCAGGTCAGGGATGCCGAGGCCAAGGTCGCGGCCTACCGCGCCCAGTCCGACCTGCTGATGGGCGGCAACAATGCCACCCTGGCCACCCAGCAGCTGGCCGAACTGTCGACCGAATTGTCGCGGGTGCGGGCCAATCGCGCCGCGGCCGAAGGCACCGCCGACAACGTGCGCAAGGCGCTGCAGAATGGCGGCTCGCTGGATTCGCTGCCGGAAGTGCTGTCGTCCGACCTGATCCAGCGTTTGCGGGAGCGGCAGGCCGAGTTGCGCGCCACCATCGCCGATCTGTCGACGACGATGCTCGACAACCACCCGCGCGTTCGCGCCGCGAAGTCACAGCTCGCCGATCTCGACGCGCAGATCCGCAGCGAAGCCCAGAAGATCATGAAGGGCCTTGTGATGCAGGCCGATGCCGCCAAGGCGCGCGAAAGCCAGCTCGTCTCCGACGTCAACCAACTGAAGGCGGCTTCGGCGCAGGCCGGCGAACAGCAGGTCGATCTCGACGCGCTGCAGCGCGACGCCGCCGCCAAGCGCCAGCAGCTCGAGCTCTATCTGACCAATTACCGCGAGGCGGCTTCACGCCAAGACCGCAACTATGTGCCGGTCGACGCCCGAGTCTCCTCGCCGGCTTCGGTGCCTTCCGAGCCATACTTCCCCAAGGTCGGGCCGATCGTTGGCGCGGCTGCTGCGGCGTCGCTTCTGCTGGCGGCCATATTCACATTATTGCGGGAGCTCTTCTCGGGCCGCGCGATGCGCCCGGCCCCAGGCGCCCGTTTTGCGCCGATCGATGAAGTGGCCATGCCGGCAACTGCCCGCCAGGAGCCGGACGCCTCTGAGCCGTCTGTCCGCCTGGAGCCGGCTGTCGCCAGCGCGTCCGCCGATCGTGGCGTCGAAACGCAATGGCCCGAAGCTGTCGAGGAACCGCAGATGGAGGCGCAGCCGCGGCCCGTCGCCGAGCCCGAGCCTGCCGCCAAGGTTGAACCTGCCGCCGAGGCCCAATCGGTCGCCGAGCCGGAGCCCGTCGCGGAGGCACAGCGGCCGCGCTCGGTGCTCGGCGAGATCGACATCGAAAAGGCCGCGGAAAAGCTGATCGCCAGCGGGGCTGCCCGCGCCATATTTGTTTCGCCCGAAGGCGACGAGGCAGCCGCGTCGGCGATCCTAGTGGCGCGCGAAGTGTCCGACGCCGGCCTGCGCGTCCTGCTGCTCGATCTCACCGCCTCGGGTGCTGCCTCGCGGCCGATGCTCGACAGCGGGCTTTTCCCGGGGATCACCGATCTGCTCGCCTCGCAGGCGCAGTTCAGCGACGTCATCCATGCCGATCTCTATTCCGACTGCCATGTCATTCCTGTCGGCACCGCCGATCCGGTTCGCGCCATGCGCGCCGCCGACCGGCTGCCGATCATCATGCAGTCGCTGACCACCGCCTATGATCTGGTGGTGGTCGAATGCGGGCCGGCCGATGCGCAAGGCATCAGCCGTCTCGGCGGCGAGGCCACCGAAGTCTTCCTGTCCATGCTGGAGCCGGACGACGAGGTGACGAAGGCCGCGGTCAAGCTGATCGAGAGCGGCTATCCCGACCTGACGCTGGTGACACCGCTTGGCCATGAGCCGCCGGGCACACCGGGACGGCGCTCCGCGGCCTGAAGGCGGCGCGCCCGGCCTATCCCAGCTCCAGCGTCGTCACGCCGAATACATTGGCCGCATCGAGCTTCGGTGGCGGCCCTTTGTACATGCGGGTGGTGCTGAAGGTCGGTGAGAAACCGGCCGCCCCGAGCGCCGCAATGAAATCCACCTGGGTGGCCGGGACATCGATGTTCAATTCGCCACCATCGCACGCGCCCGCCAACGCCTCGAGCAATTCCAATGCGGTCTCCGAGTCGTCTGCGAAGAGCGGGCCGATCTTGAAGCCGCTGCGGCAGGCTCGCGCCACCGCGTAGCCGGTCGTGCCCTCGGACGTGACCGCTGCAACGGCATGGTGTGGCGGCTGCAGCCATCGCTGCAGGAAAGAGCGCCGGGGAGCCGGAAAGCAAAGCGCATCATATCCGACGATGTCGGGCGTCGGCTGCGCGGTCGCCATGCGTGGCCGCTCGGCGCGGACGGGCAGGGCCGCGGGGCGCCCGCTGTAGCGGATGGTCTCGTAGACCGGTTTGAACCCCTTGCTCCGGTAGTTGGCCTGCTGCTCCTCGACGCCATCGAGGCCGATGGTGCGCCCGGCCAGCCGGTCCATGCCCGCGGTCCACACCGCCTTGCCATAGCCCTTGCCGCGCATGTCCGAGCGGCAGATGTAGAGACCAATGAAACCGAAATCCTGCCCATAGGCTACCGCCGAGATCGCGGCGACCATTTCGTCCCCGACAAAGGCACCGATGAACCCCTCCGGGTCCGCTGCCTGGAACATTGCCGCATCCTCAAGGCCGGGGTTCCAGCCCTCGTCAGCCGCCCAGTCGATGAGATCAGTCAATTCCCCAAGCGACAGCGCGCGGATGATCGGTTTCATGGTGCTTACTCCGCCGCGACAGCTCCGGGCGAGAACGATTTCAGCATACCACGATAGGGCTTGGCCAGCGGGCTGGCATAGGCGCCGCGTTTCGATGTCGAGAGACCGAGCGCAATCAGCGCTTCGGCCTGCTTGATCGCGGCGCCGACGCCGTCGATGACAGGCAGTCCGAAATCCGCCTGCAACTGGTGCGCAAGGTCCGCCATGCCGGCGCAGCCAAGCACGATGGCCTCCGCACGATCCTCCTCAACGGCACGGGCGATCTCGTCGCGCAGTTTGCCAATCGCTCCCGATGCCGGATCCTCGAGCGCCAGCACCGGAATGTCGGCGGCCCGCACACGCGCCCGTCCCGCCATGCCGTAGCGTTGCACCAGTCCCTCCACCGGCACGCGCGAGCGTTCGGTGGTGGTTACGACAGTGAAGCGCTGAGCGATGAAGGAGGCCATGCTGAGTGCCGCCTCGCAGATGCCGATGACGGGAATGGCGGCCATGGCCCGCGCGGCGTCGAGGCCGGTGTCGTCGAAACAGGCGATGATCGCAGCCCGCACGCCGCGGCGCTCGCCGGCGGCGATCTCCATCAGAAGGCCCGGCACGGCCAGAGCCTCGTCATAATAGCCTTCGATCGAGGCCGGTCCCGTTGACGAGGTGACGGCGACGATTTCGGTCGAGACGCCGGCAACGCCGCGCGCGGCCGCGGCGATCGTCTCGGTCATGCTCGCCGTCGTGTTGGGATTCACCACCAGGATCTTCACAGTCACGCTCTCGCCCGGCGGCGGCCGACGTAGAGGATGGCGCCCAGCGTCGCCAGGATCACCAGGAAGGAAAACACGGTTGTCACCGTGCCCAGCGCGTAGAGCACCGGCGTCGTGACGTTGGTGGTCATGCCATATATCTCGAGCGGCAGCGTGTTGAAGGTTCCCGAAGTCATCAGCGTGCGGGCGAACTCGTCATAGGAGAGCGTGAAGCCGAACAGGCCGACCCCAATCAGGCTCGGCGCGATCATCGGCAGCACGACATGAATGAAGGTTTGCCAGGAGGTGGCGCCGAGATCGCGCGCGGCCTCTTCGTAGGCCGGTGAGAAGCGGTTGAAGACGGCGAACATGATGAGCACGCCGAACGGCAAGGTCCAGGTCAGATGCGCGCCGAAGGCCGACGTATACCAGGCCGGGCGCAAGCCCACCTGCTGGAAGACCACGCCGATGCCGAGCGAAATGATGATGGAAGGCACGACGAGACTGGCGACCGCCAGATAGAACAGGGCGGTGGCGCCGCGAAATTTCTGCCGGAACGCAAGGCCTGCCAGCAGCGACACCACGACGGTGACGACCATCACCATCAGGCCGAGCACCAGCGAGCGCTTGAAGCTGCCGCCGAAATCGCCGACCGCCTGCCGCTCGAACAGATTGGCGAACCAGTGCAGCGAAACGCCGTTGAGCGGGAAGGTGAGGCCGCCGGTCTCGCCCTGGAAGGACAGGATCAGGATCGCCGACAGCGGGCCGTAGAGGAACAGCACGAACAGCGCGAAGAAGGCCGCCAGTACATAGAATTCGAGAGTGCGTTTCTCGTGGCTCACATCAAAGCTCCCGGCGGATATCGACGATGCGCAGGATGCCGGCGACCATCAACAGCACGAGCACCAAAAGCACCACGGCGTTGGCGGCGGCGGCCGGGTACTGCAGCAGCGACATCTGGTTCTTCATCATCAGCGCAACGGATGCGCTCTGGCCACCCGACATCACCTGCACGGTGGAGAAATCGGCCATCACCAGCGTGACCACGAAGATGGTGCCGATCGCCATGCCTGGCTTGGCCAGCGGAAGGATGACGTTCCACAGCACCTGCCGGCCGGAGGCGCCGGCGTCGCGCGCGGCCTCGACCAGCGAGCGGTCGATGCGCATCAGCGTGTTGAAGATCGGCGTCACCATGAACAGCGTGTAGAGATGCACCATGGCCAGCACGACCGCGAATTCGGAATAGAGCAGCCATTCGATGGGTTTTGGCACCAGGCCCATATGCACCAGCGTCGAGTTGATCAGCCCGTTGCGGCCGAGCACCGGGATCCACGAGATCATGCGGATGATGTTGGAGGTCAGGAACGGCACGGTGCAGACCAGGAACAGCACCATCTGCATGGCCGTGGTGCGGATGTGGAAGGCGAGGAAATAGGCGACCCAGAAGCCGATGAACAAGGTCAGCGCCCAGACGATGGCCGCGAATTTGATGGTGTTGAGATAGGTCTTCCAGGTGACCCAGGAGCCGAGCACGTCGGAATAGTTGGTTGTCAGGAAATCCGGATACATGGCGGCGAAGTCGTAATCCCAGAAGGACACGACGACGATCATGATGATCGGCAAAAGCAGGAACGCGCCGAGGATCAGCGCCAGCGGAGCCGACTGCAGATAGGGCGTGACGGCGCCGAGCGATAAGCGGCGGCGTCTCACTGGCCTGGCGGCAGCGATTGCAGGACGTTCGAGCGCAACTGTCATCAAGGCTCTCGGGTTTGGCTATGCGGCCTGAACCGCGTGCCCTTCTCCCGCTAAGGGGAGAAGGGAAGAGGAGGGCGCTTGTTCCTTACGCCGCGATGAATTCGTTCCAGCGCTTCACCATGTAGCGGTCCTCGTCCATCACCGAGTTCCAGCAGGCGACCTTGCCCATGCGCTCCTCGAAGGAGCCGCCATCGCGCACGGCGCCGGCTTTTTCCATGACCGTGCCGTCCGGCGCCTTGATCTCGCCCTTGGCCGGCTTGCCTTCGATCCAGTAGCCCCACTCGTCCTCGGTCATGAACTTCTTGGCCGAGACCATGTTGGCTGAGTAGTAGCCCTGGCGGTTGAGGTAGCCGCCGACCCAGCCCGACGTGTACCAGTTGATGTATTCATAGGCAGCGTCGAGTTCGGCGCCCTTGAGGTGGGCGGCAAGGCCGAGGCCGCCGCCCCAGGAGCGGTAGCCTTCCTTGAGCGGCTGGAAGCGGCAGGCAATGCCCTTGGAGCGCACGGCGGCCACCGCCGGCGACCACATGGACTGGATGACCACTTCGCCCGACGCCATCAGATTGACGCTCTCGTCGAAGGATTTCCAGAAGGCGCGGAACTGGCCGCCCTGCTTGGCCTTGATCAGGAAGTCGATCGTCTTGTCGATCTCGTCCTTGGTCATGTTGCCCTTGTCGGCATATTTGATGTTGCCGGAGGCTTCCATGATCATGGCGGCATCCATGATGCCGATGGACGGGATGTTGAGGATGGCGGTCTTGCCCTTGAAGGCCGGGTCCATGATGTCGGCCCAGCTGGTGATGTCGCGGCCGACGAGGTCGGGGCGGATGCCGAGTGTGTCGGCGTTGTAGATGGTCGGCACCATGGTGAACCAGTTGGTCGGCGCCTTGGCGAAGGTCTTGGAGTCCTGCGCCTCGACATAGCCGACCGTGTGCGGCGCCGTGCCCTGGGCGATCACGCTGTCGGGGGTAAGCTTGCCGGTTTTGAACAGCGGCACCAATTCGTCGTAATATTTCAGCTTGCTGACATCCATCGGCTGCAGCACGCCGGTGGGGAACACCTTCTTGCAGATCCAGTATTCGATGTCGGCGATGTCGTAGCTGTCCGGCTGGGTCACGGCGCGCTGGGCAGCGGCGTCGGAATCCGTCGCCGTCATCTCCAGCGTGATGCCGAGGTCGGCCTTGCACTTGTCGGCGATGGCGTTGAGGTTCGACACGCCGGTGCCGAACTGGCGCAGCGTGATGTTGGACTGTGCCCAGATGGTCGGGAAGCCTGTGATGACGCCCGAGCCGGCGGCGAGGCCAACGGCGGCCGCACCTGTCTTGAGCAGCGAGCGGCGCGAAATGCCAGTCTTGGTTTGCGTATCTGTCATGTCTATTCCCCTGTCTTGTTTTGCTTGGTTGATTTCATGAATGAAGGCGGCCGAGGACGATCGAATCCCCGGCATCCCAGGCGAGCAGTACGGCGTCGCCAATGGCGACGGGTCTGGCGAAGAAGTCGGAATCGTCGACGATGACGGTGAAATCGTCGATGCCGGCACCGGTGACGGAGAGCTTCACCGTCGCGCCGCGATATTCGATGTTGGCGACGATGCCGGTGAAGCCGAGCCCGGGTGAGGGTGCCTCGCCGATGCGCACATGGTCGGTACGGATGGCGATGTCGATCGGCGCGCCCGCCTGCTGCGGCTTGCCGCTGGCGGCGAGCGAACCGCCGCCATTGACGTCGAAGACGACCATGCCGTCTCGGCTGCCGGTGACCCGGCCGGAGATGACATTGTGGTCGCCCATGAAGCGCGCGACGAAGGCCGTGGCCGGCCGCTCGAACACGTCGCGCGGCGGTGCTGCCTGTTCGATGCGCCCGTCATTCATCACCACGATCAGGTCGGCAAGCGCCATCGCCTCCTCCTGGCTGTGGGTGACGTGGACGAAAGTGATGCCGAGCGACGTCTGCAATTTCTTCAACTCGGCGCGCATGCGGATCTTCAGGAACGGATCGAGCGCCGAAAGCGGCTCGTCGAGCAGCAGCGCCTCGGGATCGGTGATCAAGGCCCGGGCGAGCGCGACGCGCTGCTGCTGGCCGCCGGAAAGCTGCGCCGGCCGGCGCGTCGCATAGGCCTCCATCTGCATCAGCTTCAGCATGTCGAGCGCCTTGGCGCGGCGCTTTTCCTTGTCGACGCCCTTCATCTTCAGGCTGAAGGCGACGTTGTCGATGAGGTCGAGATGCGGGAACAGCGCATAGGACTGGAACATCATTGCGGTGCCGCGCTTGGCCGGCGGCAGGTCGGTGACGACTGTGTTGCCGAGCCTGATGTCACCGGATGAGATGCTTTCGTGGCCGGCGATCATGCGCAACGTCGAGGTCTTGCCGCAGCCGGAGGGACCGAGCAGGCAGCAATAGGTGCCCGCCGGTATCTTCAGGCTGACGTCCTCGACGGCGGTCGTTGTTCCATAGACTTTCGAAACGGACACTATGTCGATCTCGGCGGCTTTGGACATTCAGGCTTCCCCTTTGGTCGCATTAACCAATGCATCATGCGTGCCAATATCGGGGTGACCGGCCAAGCACTTGAATTGTCTGAAAAATCAGGACTCATGGCTGCTGCCTGCCGGGTAGGCGTTCTTGTGCATTGCACAAATTATGGGCGATTGTGCGCGATCTGCGCAAAAATCGTATGCAATCTTTTTTGGCTTTGTGTTCACTTTGCCTCTCGTGCGCGGAAGGCGAGTCGCGCTAGAAGGGTGCGGGAACATCATCGCCATGAATATTGCCGACCAAATCTATTCCGCCGACAGCGCCAATCAGGATCGCGCTCAGGCGATCCGCGACAATCTGCGCGACGCCATCGTCGACCGCCGGCTGGCGCCGGGCACCAAGCTGTCGGAGGGCGAGGTCGGCACGTTGTTCGATGTGTCGCGCACTGTGGCCCGCGCGGCCCTGCAGATGTTGTCCTTCGAAGGCCTGGTGCGCACCGAGCGCAACCGCGGCGCGTTCGTCGCCAACCCCTCGCCCGAGGAGGCGCGCCAGGTGTTCGCCTCGCGCCGGCTGATCGAGCCCGGCATTGCCATTGCCGCCTGCGGGCGCGTCACATCAGCCGACATCGCTGCCTTCAGGGCGCAACTCGACGAGGAGGGCCGCTTCATCGCCGAGCGTGGTCCCACCGCGCGGCGCTCCGAGATCAAGGCATCAGGCGATTTCCATCTGCTGCTTGCTTCGGTCGCTGGCAATGCCATCCTGCAGCGCTTCATGGAGGAACTGGTGGCGCGCTCCTCGCTTGTCATCGCGCTTTACGGGCGTTCTGGCGTGTCGGCCTGCGGGCACAGCGAGCACACGGAAATCGTCGGTGCGCTGGAGAGCAGCGATTGCGAACGGGCAAGCCGGCTGATGCTGCACCACATCGACCATATCGAGGCCGATCTCGATCTGCGCGTCAGGGCGGGACCGGCGCTCAAGGAAGCCCTCAATTTCTGAGAATTAGCTCTCGTCTTCGCCAGCCGCGGGCGCTGCCTGTCCGGCCGCCTTGCGGCGCAGCATCTTGGTCAACTTCCAGATCGTCGGACTGTTCTTGACGAAGGCCTTCAGCCGCGCGCCCTGGCGAAGCGTCTGCGCCAGCGCGCGACCCTTCAGCGTCAGCGGAACCAGCACCTCGAAATGCCGGGTTTCGACATCGCACCACTGCCGCTTGTAGGGCTCGTCGCCGACGGAGAAATCGTAGACGGCGAAACCCGTCTCGCAGGCCTCCTGGATATTGTCGAAGAACAGGAAATCGCCGGGACTGCTGTAGGCGAGATCGTCCTCTGCGATCGCGCCGAACTCGCAGATCAGGCGTTTCCCGGAGCGGCTCGACCCGGTGACGGCGCGTAGCTTGCCGGCGACTTCCAAGCCATGCAGCACGAAAGAGGGTGCGTTCTCGGCCAAGGCCTGCGTGAACAGTGCCCGGAAGAAGGCGCGTGTCTGGTCGCTGCCGAAGACATTGGCGATGCCCATCTTGCGAAAGCGGAGTTCCTTCATCTCGAAGAAGGCGTCGAGCAATCTCTCCACCTCGTCCGCGCTGCGCGCCTCGATGCGCCGGTGGCTGCCGACGGCCTCGAATTTGCGCGTCTGCGACCGATGTTTTTTGCGTTTGCGCTTGCCGCTGGCGCGCAGCAGCAGCGCATCGAAGCCACCGGTGAGATCGACAGCCAGCGAAAGATTGGGGCTGGCGAAATGATCGAGCGATGCGAGCGGATTGGCGATGCCATCGAGGTCGGGCAGGAGTCTTTCCAGCGCGATGAGATCGATGTCGGGGCGAGCCTTGGCAATGGCCGCAAAAACCGAGCGGACGGCCGCGCCATCGGCCCCGGCCAGCCATTGCGGGTCGGCGGCGGAAAAATTGCCATTGGCGTGGCGGCCGCCCATGAAACGGGCGACCCGGAACGGCCCCTGGCTGACGATTTCCAGCGCCAGAGCGAAGACTGGTTTGCCTTCGAGGGTGAGCGTCGCCACGAGGAAATCAGGCTTGAGCTGTGCGGCCCAGTTCAGGACCCATGTCGCGCCCTGTGCCGGCGCACTAAGCGCCGACCGGCAGAACCCCGCATAGGCCGCCAGCCCGTCCGCACCGACGACGGAAACCCATGGCCCGGCGGCATCCTTCGGCAGGGCGCGTGGCGACGCCTCGGTCGCCGCAAGCCGATTGCCGTCAAATGACGCCATTGCGTCAACCATACCTCAATCCTTAAGGCGTATTGATCCCGATTTGGGGGGCGCTCAGGCGTATTCCGTGCTTGGATCAGCCTAGGCGCAAAAGGTGAATGAATGATCGACGGTGGGGAGGCAATCCGGAAACTGGCGCTCAACGTCGCCCGCTATACCGGCCTCGCACCGCTGGCCAGGCCGTTTGTCGGCGGCATCGGCGCCATCCTGATGCTGCACCGCGTGACGGCGACTCCCGAGAAGCCCGACAGCGTCAACCGGCACCTCAACATCGCGCCGAGCTTCCTCGACGCGGTGATCGCCGACATGAAGGCGGACGGCTATGTCTTCGTCTCGATGGACGAAGCCGTGGAGCGCATCAAGGCAGGCGGCAAGGGCGGCCGGTTCGCCACCATCACCGCCGATGACGCCTATCGCGACAACATGACCGAGGCCCTGCCGGTGCTGGAAAAACACGGCGCGCCGATCACCATCTATGTCGCGCCGGGGCTGATCGATGGCACCGCCGATCTGTGGTGGGATGTGGCCGAGGATATCGTCAACGCGTGCGACCGCTTGACTCTGTCGACCTCGAACGGTCCGACGTTGATCGATTGCGCGACCCCCGCCAGGAAAAGCCAGGCCATAACCCGGTTGCACGCCTACCTCGCCACCGAGGTGCGCGAGGAGGATCTGCGCGCCGTGCTGCGCGATCTCGCCAGTTCAAATGGCGTCGACGCGGATGCCTCGCGACTGCGGACGCTGATGAACTGGGATGAGATCCGCACCGTCGCCGCGCATCCGCTGGTGACGATCGGCGCCCATACGATCAACCACACCAATCTGAAGCGGCTTGCCGAAACCGATGCGCGGCGCGAGATCGGCGCCGTGAAGGACATGCTGCGAGCGGAGCTTGGCAGGGAACCACACCATTTCGCCTATCCCTACGGCTATGCCAGCGCCGTCGGCTGCCGCGAAGTCGGCTTTGTCCGTGACGCGGGCTATGCCTCCGCCGTGACGACCCGCCACGGCGTGCTGCGCGCCGAACATGCCGGCTTCCTGCATGCCTTGCCGCGCATTTCGATCAATGGCCGCTACCAGAACCTCGCCCACATCCGCACCATGCTGTCGGGCGTGACCACGCCGCTCGCCAATGCCGGCAGGATGGTGGTGACCATCTGACGGGGGTGCCCCTTCGAACCGAGACAGTTCGTTTCAGCGCTTCGCCCGCGGCTCCAGCATCAGCCACTTGATGATGCCCATCGCCGGCAGCACCCACAGCAGGCCGCTGAGCAGGAAGAACAGGAATTGCACCAACGCGCCGGACTCCGACAGCCGCGCGACCGCGAAGATCGAAGCGACCAGCGCATAGATGATAACCAGCGCCACCAGCAGGAACACTCCGATCAGCTTTTTCAGGCGAATGGGCATGGCTCGGCCTCGTTGATGGCTATCGCTTAGGCCGAACGCAAGACAGGCGCAACCCGCGACATCGGGCGCGACGGCGTGCCGCGCTGCATGGTCTTGCCAGCACGGATGCGATGGTCCACCAATCCGCGACACTCAACCGGACTGGACAGATCATGGCTGCCATATCAGCCGCCCACCCATACGTCGCCCGCGACCGCGACCTGTACAACCGCTCGCTTGTGCGCGGCTGGCTTTATGTCGTGCTTCTGGTGCTGTTTGCGCTGGTGCTGGTCGGCGGCGCCACGCGGTTGACCGAGTCCGGTCTTTCCATCACGGAATGGCAGCCGATCCATGGCGTCATCCCGCCGCTCAACGACGCCGAGTGGCAGGAGGAATTCCAGCGCTACCAGCAGATTCCGCAATACACCGAGCTCAACAAGGGCATGAGCATCGAGGCGTTCAAATCGATCTTCTGGTGGGAATGGGCGCACCGGCTGCTGGCGCGCAGCGTCGGCCTGGTCTTTGCCTTGCCCCTGCTGGTCTTCTGGGCGAGCCGCCGCATCGAGCGCGGCCTGGGGCCGAAGCTGGTCGGCATTCTGCTTCTTGGCGGCCTGCAGGGCGCCATCGGCTGGTGGATGGTGGCCTCCGGCCTGGTCGACCGCGTGTCGGTGAGCCAGTACAGGCTGGCGACGCATCTGACGCTGGCGGCGCTGATCTTCACCGCCACCATGGTCGTCGCGCGCGGGCTGGCCCCACATTCGGAGCCCGCCGCCGATCGCTCGACGCAGCGCCTGGCCGGCTTCATCGTGCTTCTGGCGCTGATCCAGATCTATCTCGGCGGCCTGGTCGCCGGGCTCGATGCCGGCCTGAGCTACAACACCTGGCCACTGATGGACGGCAGGATCATCCCCGGCGACCTGCTGATCCTCGAGCCGGCATGGCGCAACTTCTTCGAGAACCCGAAGACGGTGCAGTTCATCCATCGGCTCGGTGCCTATACGGTTTTCGCCGTCGCGCTATGGCACATGATCGCCACGCGTCGTCGGCTGCCCGGCTCGACCCATGCCCGCCGCGCGACGCTGTTGTTTCTGCTGGTGCTGGTGCAGGCCTCGATCGGCATCGGCACGCTGCTGATGCAGGTACCGCTGCATATGGCGCTCACCCATCAGGGTTTTGCGCTGATCGTGCTGGGTTTTGCCGCCGCGCACTGGCGCGGGACGAAGGGCGCGTACCCCTTGCCGCAAGAGATCGCGCTCAGGAATTGACGGGGAGCCTGTCGCCCCGTCCCTGAGTCAGAAATTCGCCCGTACCGCCCGGATCGCCTTGGCGATCGACAGTTCACGGTTCTCATCGACCGCGTTCTCGTCCTCGTGGTGCCAGGCCGCGGACAGGCAGCCATAGGCGATGGCATGGTCCAGTATCGCCGCCGGCGACTGCCCCAGCGTCCTGGCAAAGACTTCGGCCATATGCGCGATCCGCTGGGGATCGAGGCAGAGCGCGTCGCGGTCGAGCGGGTTGTAGAACATGTTGGCGGCGTCGAAGCCCGGGTCGCCGAGCACGCCCTTCGGGTCGATCACCAGCCAGCCGCGCCGGCCGTGCAGGATGTTGTCGTGGTGCAGGTCGCCATGCAGCGGCCTGATGTCGTGCGGATTGGACAGCAGCCGCTCGGCGATGGCTGCGGCCTCGACATAGAGGCTGTCATCACCGGCAGCGCGATCTGTCGCGGCTTTCTTGAACAGGCTGACGTACCGCTCCCTGAGTGGCTGAAGCTCGGGCGGGTAGGGGTGTTTGGATGGCGAAAACAGCTTCGCCATCACCTCCGCCGCGATCGCGGTCGCGGCGTTATCGCCCTGTTCATCGAGAACCCGCGCAAGCAACATGTCGCCTGCATATTCGAGCAGCATGCTGTGGCCGTCGCGCCCAAGCAGGCGCACCGCGCCTTCGCCGCGCCGCCAGGCGAGAAAATGTTCGCCACGCAGTTCGTCGGCGACATCGTCGAAAGGCTTGAGCGCCTTGACGACAGCCGGCGAGCCGTCCTCGCGAACAACCTTCCAGATGCGGCTCGAAAAGGTTTCGGCAATGAGTTCGGGCGCGCTGACTTTCCAGCGCGCCGGGAAGGCTGGTGCGTTCATCAAAGCCCGAGCATCAGGTCCATGTTCTGGACGGCTGCGCCCGAAGCACCCTTGCCGAGATTGTCGTAGACCGCCAGCAGCAGCGCCTGCGCGCTCTTGTCGTTGGCAAAGACATAGACCTTCATGCGGTTGGTGCCGTTGTAGATTTCGGGATCGATCTCCGGCATGCGCTCCAGTTGCGCATAGGGCGCCACCTCTACCACGCCGCCCTTGATGGCGGCGAAATGGTCGGCAATCGCCGCATGAAGTTCGGCGCCGGTCGGCACATGGTCGAGGCTGCCGAGCTGCAGCGGCACCACCGTGATCATGCCCTGGGCGAAATTGCCGACCGCCGGCTGCATGATCGGATCATGTGACAGCTTCGCATAGGCCCGCAGTTCCGGCACATGCTTGTGCTGCAGGGTCAGGCCATAGGGCAGGAACTCCGAAGCGTCCTCGCCCTTGGCGACATAATCTTCGATCATCGGCCGACCGCCACCCGAATAGCCCGAAATGCCGTTGACGGTGATCGGGAAGTCCGCCGGCAGCAGGCCGGCGGCAACCAGTGGCCGCAGCGTCGCGATCGGTCCCTGCGGCCAGCAACCGGGATTGGCGACGCGCTTGGCCGTGGCGATCGTCTTCGCCTGCTCCTTGTCCATCTCGGCGAAGCCATAGGCCCAGCCTTCGGCCACGCGATGCGCGGTCGAGGCATCGATGACCTTGGTGGTGTCGTTGGCGATCAGCGAGACGCTCTCCTTCGCCGCATCGTCCGGCAGACACAGGATCGCGATATTGGCGGCATTGAGGAATTCGGCGCGCGCCGCCGTTTCCTTGCGGCGCTCGGTGGGAATGGAAATGATCTCCAGGTCGCCACGCTCGGCAAGCAGCGCCCGGATTTGCAGGCCGGTGGTGCCGTGCTCGCCGTCGATGAAGATTTTCGGTTTCATGACCTGATCAAATTCCCTGATATTCCGAGACTATATGCCGTTGCCGTGATTCACGGCGGCACCGTTGTGATTGCCGTTGTTCATCTCTTCCTGCCGTGCCTTTCGTTCAGCCAGCAGGCCGAGATACTGCATGGCCACCATCGAGCCGGCGATCGCCGTTATATCGGCGTGATCGTAGGCCGGCGCAACCTCCACGACGTCGGCGCCGACAATATCGACCTGGTTGAGCTGGCGCAGCGTCGACAGGATCTTCGCCGAGGACGGCCCGCCGGCCACCGGCGTGCCGGTTCCGGGCGCATAGGCCGGATCGAGGCAGTCGATGTCGAAGGTCAGGTACGTCTTCTTGCCGCCGGTGCGGTCGACGATGGCGTAGGCGATGTCGGAGGCGCGCATCTCCTCGATCTCGTGGCCATAGAGGATCTTGATGCCGAACGTGTCGGGCGCGTGCGTCCGGATGCCGATCTGGATCGACCGGTCGGGATCGATGATGCCTTCCTTGACCGCGCGGCCGACGAAGGATCCGTGGTCGATGCGCTTGCCGTCATCCTCCCATGTGTCCTGATGCGCGTCGAACTGCACCAGGGCAAGTGGTCCGTGGATGGCGGCATGCGCCTTGAGCAGCGGCCAGGTGACGAAATGGTCGCCGCCGAGCGTCAAAAGGAAGGCGCCTGATTTCAGGATCTTGGCCGCCTCGCGCTCGATCGTGCCGGGCGTCTTCTGATGGTTGCCCGAATCGAGCAGGCAGTCGCCGTAATCGACCACCGCGAGGTGCTCGAACAGATCGCGCGAGAACGGGTATTGCGGGTCATTGTCGAGGATCGCCGAGGCGCGGCGTATAGCCTGCGGCCCGAATCGGGCGCCGGGCCGGTTGGTGACGGCGGCGTCGAAGGGGATGCCCCACACCACAGCATCCGCGCCCTTCACGTCCTTGGTGTATTTGCGCCGCATGAACGACAGCGCGCCGGAATAGGTCGGCTCAAGGGCGCCGCCCGTTTTGGAGCGGGCGGTGAAGGCGTGGTCGATGTTCTTGGTCGCCATTACTGGTCCTCGTTTTCATCGGGGTGCAACAACTACAGAACCGGCATGGAAGATGCCAGTCACAGCTTGGGGAGACGAAATGGCCCCGCCCGGGTGCCACGGCAAGACAGGATCTGTACCATCATGACGCAGGCCGCGTTTCTTAATCCGTCCGATGCCGTGGTGTCGACCCATGCCGGCACGATAGCGGGCGAGCGCTTCCAGGTCCTCGATTCGTGGCGCGGCATCTGCGCGCTTCTCGTGGCGCTGTTTCATTTCCCGACCGCTTCCGCGATCTCGCAGAGCAGCTTCATCGGTTCGTCCTATCTTTTCGTCGATTTCTTCTTCGTGCTTTCCGGCTTCGTCATCGCCAGCAGCTATGCCGATCGGTTGAACCAGCCGGCACAGGTCGCCCGCTTCGCATTGGTGCGCTTCGGCCGCATCTACCCGCTGCATCTCGTCATGCTCGCGGCCTTTGCGGGCTTCGAACTGCTGCGGCTGATGCTGCCGCAGCTGCATGGCGCCGGCGCTGCGCCCTTCACCGGCGGTTTCGATTTGAAGAGCTTGCTTGCCAATCTGCTCCTGCTGCAAGGGATGGGCTTCGAGGACCGGCTGACCTGGAATGCGCCGAGCTGGAGCATTTCGGCGGAGTTCTTCGCCTATCTCCTGTTCGCGGCCGTGGTCTTCGTCGCCGGCGCGCGTGCCTGGATATGGCTTGTCGCCGCCGCCGTCACCGCGCCGCTGTTCCTGCTCGGCTTCTCCACGCATCATATGGACGTATCCTACGATTTCGGCTTCATCCGCTGCCTCTACGGCTTCGCGCTCGGCGCCCTGCTGGCCTGGTTTCAGCATGATTCCATTGCAGAGGCGCGACAGCTCCTCGCCAGGAGCGGCCCGCGGCTGAGCTGGACCCTTGCCGAAACCATCATGGTGGCGGTCATCGTCCTCTTCGTCTCACTGGCGGGCAGCAATGATTTCGGCATCGCCGCGCCCCTGGTGTTCGCGCTGGCGCTGTTTCTCTTTGCCCATGAAGGCGGCTGGATTTCCGCTTTGCTGCGGGCGCCTTTCATGCTGACGCTCGGCGCGCTGTCCTATTCGATCTACATGGTCCACATCTTCGTCCAGGCACGCCTGATCAACGTTGCCGGGCTCGTCGAGCGCAAGCTCGGCCTGGGCCTGGTCGGCGACATCGTGCTGCGCGGCGAGCCGGCGACCGGCTTCGGCACTGGCTGGACCGGAACCGTGGCAATCGTCGTCATGCTCGTCGCCACCATCGCAGCCTCATGGATCACCTGGCGGCTGGTGGAGATGCCGGCCATGGCCTGGTTCCGCCGGCTGTCGAAGCGCATCTGACGCGGACATTTTGCGAAAGCCGCTAGCCGGCTTCGTTCACCCAGGTGTCACGGGCATCGCCTATTCCGGCTTCGATCCGGCAAGGAGCGATTCTCGATGCGGACAATCTGGCTGAGCCTTCTGCTTTGCACCGCCCTTGCGGCCGTCTCCGGTCAGGCCTTTGCGGGCGAAAGCCGCGCCAGGCAGATCCTCGACCGCTTCGAGCATGCCAACCAGTGGCGCGACCATGTCATGGTGGCCGCGCATCGGGCCGGCAGCATGCAGGCCGGCAAGACGCTCTATGCGGAAAATTCGCGCGCCGCTGTCGAAGGATCGATCGCGATGGGCGCCGAGATTGTCGAGGTCGACATCAGGCGCTCGAAGGACGGCGCTTTCGTCGTCATGCATGACAGCTGGCTCGACCGCACCACGACCTGCAAGGGCGAGGTGGTGAAATACACGTTGGCGGAACTGAAGGCTTGCCGGCTGGTGATCGAGGGCACCCGCGCCGTCACCGACGAGAGGGTTTCGACGTTGCGCGAAATGCTGCTGGCGACCAGGGACAGGATCCTCATCAATCTCGACAACAAGCTCGACGTCGGCGACCTCCCGGGCATGATCGCGGTGGCGCGCGATCTCGGCATGGCCGACCAGGTCATCGTCAAGGAAAACCTCTGGAACCAGACCAGGATTGCGACGGTGAAGGCGGCCATGGCCGCGATCGGCGGCGGCGTCCAGTTCATGCCGATCATCGCCGATGACGCGGTGCATGATGCAGGTTTCGCCGAAACGGTCGACCACGCCTTCTCGCCACGCGCGATCGAACTGATCAACTGGCGGGCAGGCGCCGAAACCCTGACCGAAACCGGTGGACCGCTGTTCAGCACACGCATGCGTGCCGCCGCGGTTCGGGGTAACTGGCACATCTGGGCCGACACCTACGCCATCGTCAACAAGCCGGGCGGCTTCCTCGCCGGCGGCCGTGGCGACGAACTGGCGGTCCAGGCCAGTCTGCCGCGCGAAGCCTGGGGTTTCTGGGCTGACCGCGGCGCCACCATCATCCAGACCGACGAGCCAAAGGCAGCCATCGACTGGCTCTCAGCGAACGGTTTTCGCGTGCCCTATGCCGGGACAGGCGAACGCATCGAGCCCGCCGCGACCGCCAGCATCAATTGATATGCCGTGATCGGCATCCCGGCCTGATTGTCGCAGGCTGGCCTCTCCTGACGGAACGGTGTCAGTGACGACCCGTTACCCCGTGGGCATGCCCGACACCATCGTTTTCAAACCCCGCGCGGCCTATGCCGCCACCGTCGCCGCCACCAGTCTCGGTTTCGTGGTGGTGCAGCTCGATGTCTCCATCGTCAATGTCGCGCTGAACAGAATCGGCGCCGCGCTCTCGATGGGCATAGGCGGCCTGCAATGGGTGGTCGACGCCTACACGCTTGCCTTCGCCTCGCTGCTGCTCGCCGGCGGCGCGCTCGGCGACAGGATCGGCGCCCGCCGCGTGTTCGTCGGCGGCATGGCGCTGTTCAGCATCGCCTCGCTGGTCTGTGGCCTGGCGCAGAGCCCCTGGGTGCTGATCGCGGCGCGTGCCGTGCAGGGCGCGGGCGCCGCCTTGCTGATGCCGTGTTCGCTAGCGCTGCTCAACCGTGCCTATGCCTCAGACAAGCCACGCCGGGCGCGTGCCGTCGGCCTGTGGACGGCGGCCGGCGGTATAGCGCTGTCGGCCGGCCCGGTGCTCGGCGGCTTCATGGTCGCGTCGCTGGGCTGGGCCAGCATTTTTCTGGTCAACCTGCCCATCGGCGCTCTCGCCATCTGGATGGCCTACCGGTTTCTTGAGGAAACGCCGCTCAAGGCCGAGCGGCCACCGATCGACTGGGCCGGGCAGGGGCTTGTCGTGCTGACGCTGTTTTCGCTGACGGGCGCCTTCATCGAGACTGGCTCGTCCGGCTGGACTTCGATGCTTGTCATCGGCGGGTTGGTCGTGGCGGCGGTGGCCGGAAGCCTGTTCCTGCTGGTCGAGAGCCGGACCAAGGCACCGATGTTTCCGCTGAAGCTGTTTGCCAGTCGTGTACCGGCGGCGACCAGCCTCGTCGGACTGGCGGTCAACCTGACGCTTTACGGCACCATCTTCATGCTCAGCCTCTATTTCCAGCAGGAAAGGCATTTTTCGCCCGAGATGACCGGGCTTGCCTTCCTGCCATTCATGGCGGCGGTCACCGTGTCGAACATTGCCGCCGGGCGCATCGCCGCCACCTATGGCCCAAGATTGCCGATGGCGATCGGCCTGCTTGTCGGCGCGGCCGGTTTCGGCCTGATGGCCCTGATCCAGCCCGACACGTCCTATCTGTCACTGCTGTGGCGGCTGCTGTTCCTGCCGGTCGGCATCGGTCTCGCGGTACCCGCCATGACCACAGCGCTGCTGTCGTCCGTGCCGACGGCGATGTCGGGAACAGCCTCGGGCGTACTCAACACAGTGCGCCAGTCGGGCGGGGCGATCGGCGTGGCGCTGTTTGGCTCCGCTCTGGCGCTGGGCACGATCCAGGGCATGCAACTGGCATTCCTGGCCTCAGCGCTTGCCGTGGCCGTTTCCGCACTTTGCGCATTCCTGTTCATCCGAGACGCCGACCATTCCGCCGCATAGGGATGCGTAATGCAAAAAGGCCGCCCGGAGGCGGCCTTTTCGATTGTCTGAAGTTTCGTAGCGCTTAGCGCTTCGAGAACTGGAAGCTGCGGCGGGCCTTCGCCTTGCCGTACTTCTTGCGCTCGACGACGCGGCTGTCGCGGGTCAGGAAGCCGCCCTTCTTGAGCACGGCGCGCAGCGCCGGCTCGTAGTAGGTCAGCGCCTTGGAGATGCCGTGACGAACCGCACCGGCCTGGCCGGAGAGGCCGCCGCCGACAACGGTGGCGACGATGTCGTACTGGCCTGCGCGGTTGGAAGCGATGATCGGCTGGTTGAGGATCATCTGCAGGACCGGACGCGCGAAATAGGTCGCGAATTCCTTGTCGTTGACGACGATCTTGCCGGAACCCGGCTTCACCCAGACACGCGCAATGGCGTTCTTGCGCTTGCCGGTGGCATAGGCGCGGCCCGACTTGTCGAGCTTCTGGACGTGGACGGGTGCCGCGGCCTGCGTATTGGTGTTGCCGGTGGCGGCGCCCAGTTCTGCGAGCGAGGAAAGCTCAGCCATCTTATGCGACCTTCTTGTTCTTGGAATTCAGCTTGGCCACGTCGAGGACTTCTGGCTGCTGGGCGACATGCGGATGCTCTGCGCCTGCATAGACGCGCAGGTTCTTCATCTGGCGACGGCCGAGCGGGCCACGCGGGACCATGCGCTCAACGGCCTTCTCGACGACACGCTCGGGGAAACGACCCTCGAGCAGCTGGCGCGCGGTGCGCTCCTTGATGCCGCCGGGGTGGCCGGTGTGCCAGTAATAGACCTTGTCGGTGAATTTCTTGCCGGTGAACACCACCTTGTCGGCATTGATGACGATGACATTGTCGCCGTCGTCGACATGCGGGGTGAAGGTCGGCTTGTGCTTGCCGCGAAGATGATTGGCGATGACAGTGGCCAGACGACCAACGACGAGACCTTCGGCGTCGATCAGGATCCACTTCTTCACCACATCCGCAGGCTTCTGCGAAAAGGTTGTCATGTTTTCTGCTCTCGGTTTTGACCTTCAAAGCGAAGGCGTTTCTTGTTGCTTGGATTGGCGATGAGCGCTTGCCCGCCGCCAATAACAAAACGGCGGCCTTTGCGGGCCGCTGCTTCGTGAGGGCTTATAGGCGAGGGTGGTTGTTGCGTCAAGGTGCGGGAAAAAGCAGATGTCTACAAAAACTAAGCAAAAACAATAGGTTGAATAAAAGGTATTATTTTACCACATCGATCAACGACTGCTTGTTTGGGGTGATCTCAGTGCTTTGCCTCGATTTCCTTGCGAGCCGCGCTGGAAAGGAATGCTGATCGCGTTATGCCACGTTCCCGTGCCGCGGCGTCAATCGCCCGCAAGACACCGCGCTCGAAAGTCACATTCGCCCTCACGACAGCGCTGTCATTGTCGATGAGCGGCACCGAGACCAGATAGCCGCCTTCGGCAAGCGCGTTGCGTATATCGGGAAGAGCAAAAATCGCTTCGTGGCTGGACGGCTCTGGAGCCGGCATATCCTCCGCCCACAATTGCAAGGCTTCAACCGCATTGGGTACGAGGTCCTCGGCCGTATCCGCGGCCGAAAAACATCCGGGAATGTCGGGAAAGCGAATACCGAACGCGCTGTCGGGGTCTTTCTCGACCAAGGCGAAATAATTCTTCATTGCGTGTTCCGGGGCGCTTCTGGTTGCCAGCGTCAATATCACACCCGCTTCGGCGGGATCGAATAGGTGCCAGTCGCGTGCGCGATCGTGTGTCCTTCCGGCCCGGCAACGATGTCGATATCGAACACCATCAGGCTCTTTCCGAGCTTCAGGATGCGGCAATGGCCGTCGATCGGCCCGGCCTCGGCTTTGCGCACGAAGTTGATGTCGAGATTGACCGTCACGGAAAGCGCATCCGGCCCGGCATGGGAGAGCACACAGACATAGCCGCCAATGTCGGCCAGCGTGAACAGCGAGGGACCGGATACGGTGCCGCCCGGGCGCAAATGCCGCTCGCCGGCATTGAGCCGCACGGTGCAGCCGCCCGGAAACACGTCGATGGCCTCGTAATATCTGAACTGGTCGTTGAGTTGCGGATAGACGGTTTCCATCAGCGTGTTGACTTGCGCTGCGGTCAGCACCGGCTTGAGGTTGGTCTGGGCGGGCATCTCGTTCTCTCGCTTTTAGGCCAAACCTCTATGAGCGCGGCAGGGCGCCTCTGGCAACACCTTCAGCCATCTGGCGCAAGCGATGGGTGTTGGACGAAGCCCGATCCGATATTAGATAGTCTGCCAACGCCGACCGGAATCGCGGAGACCTTCCATGGCCGAAATCCTTGCCATCAAGCCTACCGCTGTCGAGGGGCCGGTTACGAGCAGGCTGGACAAGGGCGTGCTGCGCCTCACCCTCGCCAATCCGCCCGCCAACGCCCTGTCGCTGGCGGTGATGGCGGCGCTGACGGCGGAACTCGACCGCGCCAAGGCCGACAAAGCCGTTCGCGTCATCGTGCTGTCGGCTGCGGGAAAAGTGTTCTGTGCCGGCCATGATCTCAAGGAAATGACGGCGCGCCGCGCCGATACCGACCGCGGCAAGGGCTTCTTTGAAGAGACCTTTGCCGCTTGTGCCCAGCTGATGCAGGCGATCGTGCGCCATCCCTTGCCGGTCATCGCCGAAGTCGACGGCCTGGCGACAGCCGCCGGCTTGCAACTGGTCGCCAGTTGCGACCTTGCAATCGCCTCGCATGAGGCGACGTTCTGCACGCCGGGCGTCAACATCGGCCTGTTCTGCTCGACACCGATGGTGGCGCTGTCGCGCAATGTCTCACGCAAGCAGGCGATGGAGATGCTGTTGACGGGCGAGACGATCGACGCGGCAACCGCCAAGGAATTCGGCCTGGTCAACCGCGTCGTGCCGCGCGAATACCTGAATCAGATCGTCACCAAATACGCGCAAACCATTGCTTCCAAATCATCTTTGGTGGTCAAGACCGGCAAGGAAGCCTTCTACGCGCAGGCCGAAATGGGACTGGCGGACGCCTATGCCTATACCGGCCGCGTCATGGTCGAGAACATGCTGGCGCGCGACGCGGAAGAAGGCATCGGGGCCTTTATCGGCAAGCGCAAGCCGGAATGGACGGACGAGTAACCTTGGAACCGCGCATCTCCATCATCACGATCGCGACGGACGATCTCGATCGCGCGGTGCGTTTCTACGAGGCAATGGGCCTGAAACGGCATACCGGCATCACCGACGGCGTCGCCTTCTTCCAGATGGGCGGGGCCATTCTCGGCCTGTTTCCGCGCGTCAGCGCCGAGGCGGATGCGGGGCTTGCCTTCACCAAGGCACCTTCCGCCGTCTATCTCGCCTACAACACCCGCTCCGACGCAGAAGTCGACGAGGTGCTCGCCATGGCGGAAAAGGCAGGCGGCCGCATCGTCAAGCCGGCCGGCCGCGCCTTCTGGGGCGGCTGGTACGGCTATTTCGCCGATGCCGACGGCCATATCTGGGAAGTGGCGCACAATCCGGCCTTTCCGATCGCGGAAGACGGCACGATTTCGCTGCCTGATTGATGGCCTACCGCAAGCAACTGACGCGGCTCAAGGCCCCCTATCTCAAGCGCATCCTGCTTGAACCGACGCGAGTCGAGGACTGGGAAAAGTACCCCTGGAACCTGCCACTGTTTCGCGGCCACGAATTCGAACTCGAATTCACCACGCCGATCACCATTATCGTTGGCGAGAACGGCACCGGCAAATCCACGCTTCTTGAGGCGATCGGCGCGCTGGCCGGCTACGACGAGGCCGGTGGCGGCAAAGGCTATCGCCCAGTCGACCACTCCGGCGCCATCGACAAGAGTGGCGCTGCGCTGGCAGACACATTCCGGGGTCACTGGCTGCCAAAAGTCACTGCCGGCTGGTTCTTTCGCGCCGAATCCTTCTACTCGGTCGCTCGTTACCTCGATCAGGCGGCGCTGACGTCTGGTGGGGCTCCGCCGGATTTCCTGTCCTGGTCGCATGGCGAAGGCTTTATCCGCTTCTTCGAGGAGCGCTGCCGCAGGCAAGGCATCTACATCCTCGACGAGCCGGAAAGCGCACTGTCGCCGTCGCGCCAGATCGAATTGCTGAAGATGCTGCGGCGCATGGACCAGTCGGGCACCGCGCAGGTGATCATGGCCACGCACTCACCGCTGCTGATGGCTTGTCCCGGAGCGCAGCTGTTCCGCATCAGCCGCTTCGGGCTCGAGCCTGCCGACTTTCGTGATACGGACCATTTCCGCATGTTGCGCGATTTCAGCAATGACCCGGATGGTTTTCTCACTGAGGCGTTGTATGAGGACGAGGCATGAATCACGATAGCTACGACAATGCCTACATCGGCGACATCCTCAATTCGGTGAAGACCATCGCCATGGTCGGCGCGTCGGCCAACGACGTGCGGCCGAGCTATTTCGTGCTGAAATACCTGCTGGCCAAGGGGTTTTCGGTGATCCCGATCAATCCCGGTCAGGCCGGCAAGGAGATCCTCGGCCGGATGACCTATGCCAGGCTGGCCGATATTCCGGGGCCGATCGACATGGTCGACATTTTTCGCGCCGCATCGGCGGTGCCTGGCATCGTCGACGAGGTGCTGCGGCTCGACCCCTTGCCGAAAGTCATCTGGATGCAGCTTGGCGTGCGTCATGACGAGGCCGCCGCGCGCGCCGAAGCCGCCGGCATCAAGGTGGTGATGAACCGCTGCCCCAAGATCGAGTACGGCAAGCTCTCCGGTGAGATCGGCTGGACCGGCGTCAATTCAGGCGTCCTGTCGTCGAAGAAACCGCTGATGCGGCAGGGTTTCCAGAGTTTCGGCGTGCGTCAGAAATAGGCCGCCAGCGAGAAGCGCAAAAATATTCCGGCTAACGCCGTATTTTCCTGCAGCTTCGTCGAAGGTCTCACGCCGAAGGGTATTTTCTTCTTTGCATTCCGAGCCGGGCTTCGCCAAGAATGCCCGGCGATTTTCAGAAATTTCTCGAGGGAGGTTTTAAGTGACCCGTACGCCCGGTTTCAACACGCTCGCCGTCCATGCCGGCGCCAAGCCCGATCCGGCCACCGGCGCGCGCGCCACGCCGATCTACCAGACGACCTCCTTCGTCTTCGACGATGCCGACCACGCCGCGTCGCTGTTCGGCCTGAAGGCCTTCGGCAACATCTACACCCGCATCATGAACCCGACGCAGGCCGTGCTTGAAGAGCGCGTCGCCGCACTTGAGGGCGGAACGGCCGCCCTTGCGGTCGCGTCCGGCCACGCCGCGCAGGTCATCGTGTTCCACAATCTGATGCAGCCGGGCGACAATTTCGTCGCCGCGACCAGGCTTTATGGCGGCTCGATCAACCAGTTCGGCCATGCCTTCAAGAATTATGGCTGGGAGGTGCGTTGGGCCGATACCAACGACATCTCGACCTTCGAGAGCCAGATCGACGACAGGACCAAAGCGATCTTCATCGAGAGCCTGGCCAATCCTGGCGGCACTTTCGTCGACATCGAGAAGATCGGCGACATCGCCCGCAAGCATGGCCTGCCGCTGATCGTCGACAACACGCTGGCCTCGCCCTATCTGATCCGGCCGATCGAGCATGGCGCCGACATCGTCGTCCATTCGCTGACCAAGTTCATCGGCGGCCACGGCAATTCGATCGGCGGCGTCATAGTCGATGGCGGCACCTTCGACTGGTCGAAGTCGGGCAAATACCCGATGCTGTCCGAGCCGCGCCCCGAATATGGCGGCCTCGTCCTGCACGAAACCTTCGGCAATTTCGCTTTCGCCATCGCCGCGCGCGTGCTCGGCCTGCGCGATCTCGGCCCGGCGATCTCGCCGTTCAACGCCTTCCTCATCCTGACCGGCCTGGAAACCCTACCGCTGCGCATGCAGCGCCATTGCGACAACGCCGTCACCGTCGCCGGCTGGCTGTCCAATCACCCCAAGGTTGCCTGGGTGAATTATCCCGGCCTTCCCAGCGACAAGAACAATGCGCTGCAGAAGAAATACTCGCCGCTGGGCGCAGGCGCCGTGTTCACCTTCGGCCTCAAGGGCGGCTACGAGGCCGGCGTCAAATTCGTCGAGGCGCTGGAACTGTTCTCGCACCTGGCCAATGTCGGCGACACCAAATCGCTGGTCATCCACCCGGCCTCGACCACGCACCGCCAGCTTTCCGACGAGCAGAAGGTCAAGGCCGGCGCCGGCCCGGACACCGTGCGGCTTTCGATCGGCATCGAGGACGTTACCGATATCGTCGCCGACCTCGAACAGGCACTCGCCAAGGTTTGATTGCTGATGGCTGCTTTTCTTTCAGTCGACACCAAGAGCGTCGAACCCGAATCCGGCGCGCCCGCGCCGGACCGGCTGATCTCGGGCGATCCGAAATTCCGTACCTGGAATGTCGAGGAGCGGGACGGCGGCCTCTATGCCGGCATCTGGGAATCGACTCCCGGCAAATGGCGCATCGTCTATGACGAATGGGAGTTCTGCCACATCCTGTCCGGCGTTTCGGTGATCGCGGAAGATGGGGGGCAAGCTCACACCGTCAAGACCGGCGACAGTTTCGTTCTGAGGCCGGGCTTCAGGGGCAGCTGGGAAGTGCTTGAAACGACCCGCAAGGAGTATGTGATCAAGCTGTGATCATTTCACCGGAAACTGGCTGAGGCAGGCTTCCGACGCCTTGTCGTGCGCCGTCAGCAGATCGGCGTCCTGGGCCTCGATATCGGCGTCAGATATCTCGTCGCGATAATATTGCGCCAGGAGGTCGAGCCCCTGCTGGCTGACGCCATAGGTCGGGATTTCGCGCGCGACGCATCCGCAAAGCGCGAGCGCGCGGTCCGGCGAACCAGTCTTGTGGTTGGTCAGGATGAAATCCTGCACCGGGCAGGCGTCGAGGAAGCCATTGAAGTTCAGCTTCTGCTGCGGCTGGTCCCCATGATCGAAATAGGCCGGCGGCCATTGGCTTTTGCCGCTCGCCACGTCACAGCCGGTGGCGACGTCCTGGGCACTTTTCGACAAAGCGAGCCAGGCATCTTCCTTGTCGCCTATTGGATACTCGATTTCCTGCCCGGCAATCGAAGCCGTGTAGGCATCAAGGTCGGCCTGTTTGAAGCCGACGACCTGAAATCGGTTGACCTGGCATTGGCATGCCGTGGCCGCCTGTTCCGCTTCCCCCTCGGCCGGCTGCTCGCCCAACTTGTTTTTCTGACAGGCGGCCACGAAGGCTGCGCCATCGAGCGTCGAAGCCGGGAAGGTGGAAGCGTCGAGATAGCGCTTTCCGTCCCAACCGATCGTCAGCGTGTCGGATTGGATGTCGAAAAAATCGTTACGTTTGAAGGGGCTGAGTGCGATCTTGTCCTGCGGCACCAGTCGCACGCCGGGAATGTCGCCCAGAACCTCATGATAGCTGTCGTCTTCCAGGACGAACAGGAAGTTGCCGCATTTGACCCCGTCGCAGCCCGGCGCATAGCGGTAGGCGAAGATTTCAGGCAAGCCGTCCAGATTGAGATCGACCTCGATGGCGAAGGACGCCAGCGGCAGGCCCTTCGATCCGGTCTGCCGTTCCAGGAGCACCATTGCCATCTTCTGGGCGATGGCCATGCTGTTCTCCCACGGGATATTTTCCGGCTGTTGCTGGGCGCGCGCCATGCCCAGGCAGGCGCATAGCAACGCCAATGCGAACGCCGTCGCCGGTCTCCAGAACAGTCTCATCGCGCAGCCCCAGGCTCGCGATCGTTCAGAAACCGACGGCGAGCGTTTCCAGCCCATGGAAGTGGTAAGTGTCGCGGAAGCGGGGCTGTTCGGCAAGATGCAGTTGCGGATGCCGTTCGAACAAGGTCTTCAGCGACACCTGCAGTTCGAGCCGCGCCAGCGGCGCGCCGATGCAGAAATGGATGCCGGCGCCGAAGGACACGTTCTTCTGGTCGGTGCGATCCGGCCGGAAGGCCTGCGGTTCGGCAAAGGCGCGCGGGTCATGGTTGGCCATGCCGAGCAAGAGCCCGATGGTCTGCCCCGGGTGCACGACGATGCCGGGTGCAATCTCGATCTCCTGATAGGCGTAGCGCATGAACATATGCAGCGGCGCGTCGAAGCGCAGGCATTCTTCGACGGTTGCAGCTGCCGCTTCCGCCGATTTGAAGAAACGGCTGGGATCGCCGCCTTGCGCCAGGATCGAGCGCACGGCGTTGCCGGTCTGGTGCACGGTGGCCTCATGGCCGGCATTGAGCAGCAGGATGGCGGAGGACACCATTTCATCCTCGGTGAGTTTCTGACCGTCCTCTTGCGCCGAGATCAGCAGCGACAAGAGGTCGTCGCCGGGATTCCTGCGCCGCTCGGTGACGTAGCCGCGCAGGAAATCGGCAAATTCGCCCGCGGCGCGATTGGCCGTCTCCTCGGTCTCGCGGCTACGGCCATGGATGTACATGGCGACCATTTGATGCGACCAGTCGAGCAGTTGCGGCCCCATCTCGACCGGCACGCCGAGCATTTCGGCGATGATGGTGATCGGCAGGGGAGAAGCGAAGGCGGGCAAAAGGTCGACCGGTCCGGCCGGATCGAAGCGGTCGATCAGTTCGTTGGCGAGCGCCTCGACCCGCGGCCGCAGCCGCTCGACCTGGCGCGAGACGAAGGCGCGATTGACCAGTGTTCTCAGCCGCGTGTGCACCGGCGGTTCCAGTTCCAGCATGGAGTTTGCCTCGATGCCGTCGAATGCCCTGAGATGGCCTCGGTCCTGGCCGACGCCACGGCTGTCGGGAATGCCGGCGGGGTTCTGGCGACCGAAGCGGCGGTCGCGCAGCAGCCGGTTGACGTCGTCGAAGCCGCCAAAGCACCAGAAGCCGAATTCCTCCCAGAAGAAGGCATTCGAGACGCCGTGCAGGGAGGCATAGGCCTCGTACGGGTTCAGGAAGAAAGCCGGCTCGTGCGGGTCGAGCCGCAGGTGGCGAGTGGCTGGATCAAAGGCCAGGTAGGGCAGCGTCGAATTGGTCATGCCAGACCCATAGCGCGGCTTGCCAGCCTCATTCCAGACCGTATGTTGGCGCCCGCCGTCCAATGAATTGAGCCAGCCGGCGCGGCCGCGGAAAGTCTGAACGCATGAATGTGATCGTTGTCGGCGCGGGTATTGCCGGTCTCTCCACGGCGTGGTCGCTGGTCAAGGCCGGCCACAGCGTCTCGATCGTCGAGCAGGGACCGATCCCCAACCCGCTGGCCGCGTCAGGCGACCATCACCGCATCATCCGCCGCGCCTATCGGACCGGAACCGGCTACGGCAGGCTGATCACCGAAGCCTATGAGGCCTGGGACGAGATGTGGACCGATCTCGGCGAAAGCCATCTCGATGCACGCGGTTTCGTCTGCATTTCGCGCGAACCGGGCGACGAGGCCGAGGAATACCGTGAGGGCCTGGAAGAGGGGAATTTCCCCTTCGAACTGTTCGAGCCCGACGCCGCGGTCAAGCGCTGGCCTTTCCTTGAGCCGGGCACGTTCCGTTATGCCTATCATTCGCCTGAAGGCGGCGCGCTGCATTGCCGCAAGATCGCTTCCGGCCTTGCCTCCTGGCTGCGCGCCAACGGCGCCAATGTCTACGAAAACAGCAAGGTCACCGCGATCGACTCCGAAACGGGCCACATCGTGCTCGAAAGCGGCGAAACCATGCATGCCGACGGCATCGTCGTCGCCGCCGGCGCCTGGGTGCTGAAGCTGTTTCCGGAACTGGACGGCGAACTGAAGACCTATCGGACGGCCCTTGCCTATGTCGAACCGCCGGCTGACCTGAAGGCGGCCTGGGCGGCGGCACCGGTCGTCCTCGACGTCGGCGGCGCTGTCGATGGCTACGTGATCCCGCCCTCCGGCGGCGCCGGCATGAAATTCGGCTCTGGCCTGCACAGGGTGCCGACCAGCGACGCCGACTGGAACCGTCAGCCGGTGCCGGGCGAGGGCGAGGCGATCCGCAACCTGTTTTCGCCGCCGATCGCCCGTATCGCGGAGTATGAGGTGACCGAGGTCGTCACCTGCGCCTACACCTTCACCGCAGACGAAAAGTTCATGGCGCATGCGAAGGGCAAGTGCCTTGTTGTCTCGGCCTGCTCAGGCCACGGCTACAAGTTCGGCGCGGCCGTCGGCAGGCGTGTTGCGGCGACCGTCGGCAACGGCGATGTCGCCGGCCTGAAGCGTTGGCTGCGGGCGGAGGTTGCCTAATCCTGGCAGTGCCTGGGAATATGCACGCGCCGCCAGCCTGACGACCCTTCCCTGACCAGAACGCGCCGCGTGACGGTCTGGTAGGAGGCGGGGACATCGATGATGCGTCTTTGCTCCGGCCGCACCAGCACCTCCTCGGCGATCCGGTCGTATTGCGCCGGGATGACGACGCGACGCGTGCGCTCCGGCTGGATCACCACCGTCTCGGCGACGCGTTCATAACGTGCCTTGTGCCAGACCTTGCACAGCACCTTGCGGCCATGGATGACGCGCCATTCCCAGGAATAGCCGCCGCCATCGACCCTCACCGTGCGGTAGACGGTGCGGGTGACGGCGGGCACGACCTCGTACGTCACCTGCGCTGGAACGGTCATCACCACGCGTTCGCGTGTGCCGTAGATGGGCGGGGTGTAATCGACCTGCTGGCCGGGCGGGCTGACCATCACGTCTTCATAGACGGTGTCGTAGACATCAGGCGTGCGGACCGGTTCGTAGCATTCCACCGCACGGCCGCCGGCCGCCGTCTGCGAAGCCGTGCCGAGCATGGCCAGCCCGGCAATGGCGAAGGATGCGCTTCTCCTGAACATGACACTCCCCCTGTTTGAACTTTAGGCGCAAGTTCAACGCTGAATTGTAGGGGAAGCGGTCCCGGAGAAAAGCGATTTTGCCGCATTTCGTTAAGTGACGCGGTTAAGAAACTGCTACGTTGCGGACCGGTACCGTCCGCTCCGGAGCGGCGTGGGCCTCCGGCGGTGCGATTCCTTGCCGTAAAGCTTGATTCGACTTACCCAGATGGCTAGGACGGGTCGGCCTTGCACAAGGATGAGCCGGCATCCTATCTACGGAACAACGATCCAGAACCGATTCTGCCCGATCTGCCAGCATTCCCGGCGCCGGAATCCCACCGCGAGATAAGAGATAACTGATGAAGAACCCCGTCGAAACCTACATGAACCTCGTTCCGATGGTGGTCGAACAGACCAATCGCGGCGAGCGGGCCTACGACATCTTCTCGCGCCTCCTCAAGGAGCGCATCATTTTCATCACCGGTCCGGTCGAGGACGGCATGGCGACGCTGGTCTGCGCGCAGCTCCTGTTCCTCGAAGCCGAGAACCCGAAGAAGGAAATCAATCTCTACATCAATTCGCCGGGCGGCGTGGTCACCTCGGGCATGGCGATCTACGATACCATGCAGTTCATCAAGCCGGCCGTGTCGACGCTCTGCATCGGCCAGGCGGCCTCGATGGGCTCGCTGCTTCTGACCGCCGGCCACAAGGACATGCGTTTCGCCACGCCGAACGCCCGCATCATGGTTCACCAGCCGTCCGGCGGCTTCCAGGGCCAGGCCTCCGACATTGAGCGCCACGCCATGGACATCGTCAAGCTGAAGCGCCGCCTCAACGAGGTCTATGTCAAGCACACCGGCAAGAGCTACGAGGAGATCGAACGTACGCTCGATCGCGACCATTTCATGACGGCCGACGAAGCCAAGGATTTCGGCCTCATCGACAAGGTCATTTCGTCGCGCGAGCCGGTGGAAGGCGCCGTGGCATAAGGGCTTGGTGGCAGTTGGATGACACCATCACGCGCTTTTGGCGCGTCTTGCGGCATTTCGGCCACAATTGGCTGTTCCCTCGACGGTCGGGATTGCCTACGTTAAGGCTATGTTGATTTTCGACGGCTTAGCTTTGTGTGGGGTTGCTGCGAATCATTGCCACGTTTTCTGATTTGTGTTTCGTACGGAATACGTTGCGGGAGCCGGGACACTGGCGGCGGCGGATTCCCGCGATAAATAGAGTATGCGCCCTTTCAGCCAGACCATCGGCGGGCGGCGATGAAAGGACAGGAAAATGAGCAAGGTCGGCAACAACAGCGGTGACTCGAAGAACACGCTTTATTGCTCGTTTTGCGGCAAAAGCCAGCATGAGGTGCGCAAGCTGATCGCCGGTCCGACGGTCTTCATCTGCGACGAATGCGTCGAGCTCTGCATGGATATCATCCGCGAGGAGAACAAAACCTCGATGGTGAAGTCGCGCGAGGGCGTGCCGACACCGCAGGAGATCCTCAAGGTTCTCGACGACTATGTCATCGGTCAGCCCTACGCCAAGCGCGTGCTGTCGGTGGCGGTCCACAACCACTACAAGCGCCTCGCGCATGCCGGCAAGAACAACGATGTCGAACTGGCCAAGTCCAACATCCTTTTGATCGGCCCGACCGGTTGCGGCAAGACGCTGCTCGCGCAGACGCTGGCCCGCATCATCGACGTGCCGTTCACCATGGCTGACGCGACGACGCTGACCGAAGCCGGTTATGTCGGCGAGGACGTCGAGAACATCATCCTGAAGCTCCTGCAGTCGGCCGACTACAATGTCGAGCGGGCCCAGCGCGGCATCGTCTACATCGACGAGATCGACAAGATTTCGCGCAAGTCCGACAATCCCTCGATCACCCGCGACGTGTCGGGCGAGGGCGTGCAGCAGGCGCTGCTGAAGATCATGGAAGGCACGGTCGCCTCCGTGCCGCCCCAGGGCGGCAGGAAGCATCCGCAGCAGGAATTCCTGCAGGTCGACACCGCCAACATCCTGTTCATCTGCGGCGGCGCCTTTGCCGGCCTGGACAAGATCATCTCGGATCGCGGCAGAAAGACCTCGATCGGCTTCGGCGCCACGGTCGCCTCGCCCGAGGATCGTCGCACCGGCGACATCTTCCGCCAGGTCGAGCCCGAGGATCTCCTGAAGTTCGGCCTCATTCCGGAGTTCGTCGGCCGTCTGCCCGTCCTGGCGACGCTGGAGGACCTCGACGAGCCGGCGCTGATCCAGATCCTGACCGAGCCGAAGAACGCTCTGGTCAAGCAGTACCAGCGGCTGTTCGAGATGGAAAATGTCGACCTGACCTTCCACGAAAACGCCCTGTCGGCGATCGCCAAGCGCGCCATCGAGCGCAAGACCGGCGCCCGCGGCCTGCGTTCGATCATGGAAGCGATCCTGCTCGACACCATGTTCGAACTGCCCGCGCTCGAAGGCGTGCGCGAGGTGGTGATTTCGGAAGAAGTGGTGACCGGCAGCGCCCGGCCGCTCTACATCTATTCCGAGCAGAAGGAAAAGAAGGGCAATGTCAGCGCCTGACATGGCACCTGACCTCATTTTTTTGTGGAACGGCGCCGTTGCGGCGCCGTTTTGCTGTGTGGGGCATGCGGCCTTCGCGATGGAGTGGATTTGCCGGCGATGTTAACTCTTGATCTTTGCCCCGCTTGCATCCACCTAACACGAGAAGGCCGAGGTGCCCGATTTCTGTGCTGTAAAACTCCCGTCACAAACGGTGGTAGGCGGAACGATCCCCGGTCGTTAATATAAGATTCGCGGTTGGCCTGATGGCGACCGCGACATGAAAGGTTGGACAATGGCCAAAATATCCAAGGCTCCCAGCGACGGCGTCTTCGCAGTCCTCCCACTGCGCGACATCGTGGTGTTCCCGCACATGATCGTTCCGCTCTTTGTCGGGCGCGAAAAGTCGATCAAGGCGCTGGAAGAGGTGATGGGTCAGGAGAAGCAGATCCTGCTTGCCACCCAGATGAATGCCGCCGATGACGATCCCGAGCCCGATGCCATCTTCGACATCGGCACGCTCGCCAATGTGCTGCAATTGCTGAAGCTGCCCGACGGCACCGTCAAGGTTCTGGTCGAGGGCGCTTCGCGTGCCAAGATCGTTTCGTTCACCGACCGTCCCGACTTCCACGAAGCCCGCGCCACCGCGCTGGTCGAGCCGGAAGAGGAAGAGGTCGAGGTCGAGGCGCTGGCCCGCTCGGTCGTCACCGACTTCGAGAACTACGTCAAGCTGAACAAGAAGATCTCGCCTGAAGTGGTGGGTGCCGCCAGCCAGATCGACGACTATTCCAAGCTCGCCGACACGGTTGCCTCGCATCTCGCCATCAAGATCCCTGAAAAGCAGGAGATGCTGGCCACGCTCTCGGTCAAGGAGCGGCTGGAAAAGGCGATGGGCTTCATGGAAGCCGAAATCTCCGTCCTGCAGGTTGAGAAGCGCATCCGCTCGCGCGTCAAGCGCCAGATGGAGAAGACGCAGCGCGAATACTACCTCAACGAGCAGATGAAGGCGATCCAGAAGGAGCTCGGCGAAGGCGAGGACGGCCGCGACGAGGCCGCCGAGATCGAGGCGCGCATCAAGAAGACCAAGCTCTCCAAGGAGGCCCGCGAAAAGGCGGAAGCCGAGTTGAAGAAGCTCAGGACGATGTCGCCGATGTCGGCTGAATCGACCGTCGTGCGCAATTATCTCGATTGGCTGCTGTCGATCCCGTGGGGCAAGAACTCCAAGGTCAAGCAGGACCTGGCTTACGCCCAGAACGTGCTCGACACCGACCATTTCGGCCTCGACAAGGTCAAGGACCGCATCGTCGAGTATCTGGCCGTGCAGAGCCGTCAGAAGAAGCTGAAGGGGCCGATCCTGTGCCTCGTCGGCCCTCCCGGCGTCGGCAAGACCTCGCTCGGCAAGTCGATCGCCAAGGCGACCGGTCGCGAATTCATCCGCATGGCGCTGGGCGGCGTGCGTGACGAAGCCGAGATCCGTGGCCATCGGCGCACCTATATCGGCTCGATGCCCGGCAAGGTCATCCAGTCGATGAAGAAGGCGAAGAAGTCCAACCCGCTCTTCCTGCTCGACGAGATCGACAAGATGGGCCAGGACTTCCGTGGCGATCCGTCGTCGGCGCTGCTCGAGGTGCTCGATCCCGAGCAGAACTCGACGTTCATGGACCATTACCTCGAGGTCGAATACGACCTGTCGAGCGTGATGTTCGTGACGACGGCCAATACGCTGAACATCCCTGCGCCCTTGATGGACCGCATGGAGATCATCCGTATCGCCGGCTACACCGAGGACGAGAAGATCGAAATCGCCAAGCGGCACCTGATGCCGAAGGTGATCCGCGATCACGCGCTGCAGCCGAAGGAGTTCTCCGTCGGCGAGGATGCGATCCGCGCCATCATCCAGACCTACACCCGTGAAGCGGGCGTCCGGAGCCTGGAGCGCGAGCTGATGAAGCTCGGCCGCAAGGCCGTGACCGAGATCCTGAAGACGAAGAAGAAGACGGTGAGCATCACGGCGGCGAACCTCGCCGACTACCTTGGTGTCCAGCGCTATCGCTTCGGTCAGGTCGAGGCCGACGATCAGGTCGGTGTCGTCACCGGTCTTGCCTGGACGGAAGTCGGCGGCGAGCTGCTGACGGTCGAAGGCGTCATGATGCCCGGCAAGGGCCGCATGACGGTGACCGGCAATCTGCGCGACGTGATGAAGGAATCGATCTCGGCGGCGGCCTCCTATGTCCGCTCGAGAGCCCTCGATTTCGGTATCGAGCCGCCGCTCTTCGACAAGCGCGACATCCACGTGCACTTGCCGGAAGGCGCCACGCCGAAGGACGGCCCGTCCGCAGGTGCGGCCATGGCGACAGCCATCGTGTCGGTGCTGACGGGCATTCCGGTCCGGGCCGATGTGGCGATGACTGGCGAGATAACGCTTCGCGGCCGCATCTTGCCGATCGGCGGCCTCAAGGAAAAGCTGCTCGCCGCACTGCGCGGCGGCATCAAGAAGGTGCTGATCCCGGAAGACAACGCCAAGGATCTGGCGGAGATTCCGGACAATGTGAAGAACGGCATGGAGATCATTCCGGTCTCGCGCGTCGGTGAGGTGTTGCGCCATGCGCTGGTGCGTATGCCGGAGCCGATCGAATGGGTCGAACCGGTCAATCCACCGGCCACGACCGACAGTGTCGACGACACCGGAAAATCGCTCGCACATTAGATTTTTTCTAAGGTTGCAGTGCACAAACGGAAAGCCGGGCCTCGCGCCCGGCTTTTTCATGTGAAAAACCCCGGATTTCCGGGCTTTTTTCCACTTTTTCCAGGCTTTTCGACTTGGTTGCGGGAACGCTTCTTTCTAAAGTCCGTTTCCTGCCGGATGAGTCGTTAGTTCCGGTGTTCTCATGGAAGGGAATTTTTATGAACAAGAACGAACTGGTGTCCGCTGTCGCCGACGCCGCGAGCATTTCGAAGGGTGACGCGCAGTCGGCGGTCGATGCGGTATTTTCCGTCATCACCGGCGAACTGAAGAAGGGCGGCGATGTCCGGCTTGTCGGCTTTGGCAATTTCACCGTGTCAAAGCGTGCGGCCTCGACCGGCCGCAACCCGCAGACCGGCGCCGAAGTTAAGATCCCGGCACGCACTGTGCCGAAGTTCTCGGCCGGCAAAGGCCTGAAGGACGCCGTCAACTAAGCGTTTTTTCTTTTTCAGAGACAGAAAAGCCGGGCTTGCCCGGCTTTTCATTTTTGTGCCCGACGCCGGTACACGCGACCAGAAAAGCCGGGCTTGCCCGGCTTTTCATTTTAGTGGCTGACCCCGACGCGAGGGGTTATGCGGTCGGCGCGTCGTCGCGCATCAAGCCTTCCTTCTTGAGGTCGGCCCACAACGCCGCCGGCGGTTTCGCGTCAAGCAGCGCCCGGTTGCTTTCGACTTCGCTCGGCCGCTGGCCGCCGGGGATCACCGAGACGACCGAGGGATGCAGCAGCGGAAACTGCAGCGCCGCCTCGATCAACCTGACGCCATGGCGTTTGCAGACAGCCTCGATGCCGGCGACCCGCTCGAGAATGTCTTTGGGCGCCTCGGAATAGTTGTAGTAGGCGCCGGGTTTCGGTCCTGTCGCCAGGATGCCGGAATTGTAGGGGCCGCCAAGGACGATACCGATGCCGCGCTTCTGGCAGAGCGGCAGGAAGGATGTCAGCGCCTCCTGTTCCAGCAGCGTGTAGCGCCCGGCAAGCAGGAACAGGTCGAAATCGCCGCGCTCGGCCAGGGTCTGGGCAACCTGCCATTCGTTTATGCCGCCGCCGAACGCCTTGATCGCACCCTGGTCGCGCAGCGACAGAAGTCCGTAGTAACCGGAGCGCATGAATTCCTCGATGCGCCGGTCGGACGCCTCCTTGCTGCCATGGGTGAAGATGTCGACATCGTGCACGAACAGGATGTCAATCCGGTCGACGCCCAGCCGCTCGAGCGAGGCCTCGAACGAGCGCATCACGCCGTCATAGCTGTAATCGAACACCTCCTGGCGCGACGGTGTGTCGAAGAACTTGCCGATGCCCGTGCGCTGCTCCGGCGGGCAGGCGCGCATGAGGCGGCCGACCTTGCTCGACAGCACATAGTCGTCGGGCTTCTTGCCGCGCAGGAAGGGATTGAGGCGTGTTTCCGACAGGCCGAGCCCGTAGAGCGGCGCGGTGTCGTAATAGCGGCAGCCGGTCGCCCAGGCGGCGTCGAGCGTGGCATTGGCGTCCTCGTCCGAAACAGCGCGGTAGAGATTGCCGAGCGGCGCCGTGCCGAAGCCGAGCTCCGTAAAGGTGAGGCCGCCATTGCCGATGCGGTCGAAATGCCGTGTTTTCATGTCCTGCAGTTTTCCCGGGGGTTGATAGTCTGAGCTGATTTTGTCTGACATGACATTATCACGCCTGAGATCGGGCAAAAGCGCCGCGCGGCGTTGGACACGCATTTTCGCGGTTGCTAGCATGAATGAAATCAAGCTGTTCATGAAAAATTCCAGAACGATTTCGAGGGTGCTGTGAGCGACCGGAACGAAAATCTGTTCGAGACCGCGCTCGACGAACTCGGCGGCGTACTGGCGCGCGTGGACGGCAGCCAGATCAACGCCGCATACAGGATGCTGGCCGAAGCCAGGCAGATCGTCGTCTATGGCTGCGGCCGCGAGGCCTTGCAGGTCAAGGGTTTCGCCATGCGGCTCTATCATCTCGGCCTGCCGGTCGCGGTGGTCGGCGACATGACCACGCCGCCCTTGGGGCCTGGTGACGTCTTCCTGGCCAGTTCCGGACCGGGAGAAACCTCAACGGTGCTGACCTTGATGCGCGTCGCGCGCGATGCGGGCGCGACCAATCTGCTGCTGACCGCCCAGGCCGGCGGCAGCGCGGCAAAACTGGCCGACGCCACGCTGCTCATCCCCGCCCAGACAATGGCCAATGACCAGGGGGCGCAAAGGACTTCGGTTCTGCCGATGGGCTCGGTGTTCGAAGGTGCGCTGTTCCTGCTGTTCGAGGTGATGGTGCTGAAACTCAAATCCTTGACCGGCGCGTCGCCTGAAGCCATGCGCGCGCGCCACACCAACATGGAATAGATCATGCGCTATGAACTGATGCTGCCGCACCAGATCCGCAAGGCGATTGCGCAGAATTGGCCGGTCGTCCTGCCGCTCGGCGTGCTCGAATACCATGGCGAGCACATGGCCGTCGGCATGGACACGCTGGCCGTCATCAAGACGCTGGAGCTGTTCGAGAAGGAGAGGGAAGTCATCATCCTGCCGCCCTTCTATTACGGGGCCGCGAGCTACGCAGTGGCGCCGCCGGAAGGCTCGGGCTCGGTGCAGGTCGGCGGCAATCAGCTGGCGCCGTTCGGCGAGGAACTGTTCTACAGCCTGCTGCGCATCGGTTTTCGCAACATCCACGCCATCATCCACCACCAGACCGAGAATTTCGCCGCCGGCATGCCGACCGATCTCGCCTTCAAGACCGCCGGCCGCCAGGCGATCTTCCGCTTCCTCGAAAAGCAGCGCGGCGAGGGGTGGTGGGGCTCGAAGGACATGTCCGACTATTATGCCGGACACGCCGCCGGGGAAAATTTCTTCAACTGGGTGCAGGTCCATCCGCTGATGCCGGCGGTCATGAACGGCAAGTACCCGTTCGACCATGCCGGGATCGGCGAGACGTCGCTGATGCTGGCGCTATGCCCGGAAGCTGTCGACGCCGCCCGCTTCGCCGACAATACCGGCTGGTACACGGCTGATGCCAAGGACGCATCGGCGGAGCTTGGCAACGAGGGCGTCGCCATGATCATGGACCACCTGCGCGCTATACTGAGGGCCTAAAGGTTGTTTTTCAGCCGCTCCGCCCGGTAGTCGGCGATCGACTTGTCCGGGTCGCTCTTGGTGGCAACGGCCCAGATGAAAGTGGCGGCGCCGGCTATCGCCAGGATGACATAGAAGGCTATGCCAAGCGCCAGGTGATTGGCGTAGAAGCCCACCAGGGCCATGAGCAGGCCGCCGCACAGCATGGCCAGCACGAAGCCGGCGATGACGGCTCGACCTTGCCAGGCGATCGGCATGACGCCCTTGCCGTAGCGGTCATAGCCCTTGTAGCCGACACGGATGTTGCGTGCGAACCAGTATCGGCTCGTCACTTCACGGCTCCCGCGGTCATGCCCATGATGAGATAGCGTTCCAGCGCGATGCCGATGACCGCCAGCGGCGCGATCGCGGCGGTGGCAAGGGCTGCCATTGACCACCAGTTGATGCCTTGCGAGCCGGTCTGGCTCGCCACCATGACGGGAATGGTCTTGGCATCGGTCGAGGTCAGAAGGGCGGCGAAGAAATATTCGTTCCAGCACAGCACCATCGCCAGGATGAAGGCGGCGACCATGCCCGGCAGTGCGATCGGCATGACGATGCGGAAGAACGCCCCCCAGATCGACAGGCCGTCGACGAGCGCGGCTTCTTCCAGCTCGACTGGGATCGAGTTGAACTGGTCGCGCATGATCCAGATGACGATCGGCAGCACCATCAGCGTATAGAGCAGGATCAGCCCGATGCGCGTGTCGAGCAGGCCGACTTCGCGGTAGAGCACCAGGAACGGCAGCGCGAGCACGACAGGCGGCAGGATCAGCTGCGACAGGAAGAAGAAGGAGATGTCCTCGTTCTTGAACCAGGCGAACTTGTAGCGGTAGCGCGTCAGGCCGTAGGCGGCGAGGCTGCCGATGACGATGGCGAGGCTCGATGCGCCGACAGAGGTGATGACCGAGTTCATGAAGCGCTTGAAGAACTCATCACGCACCGTCGAGGTCTCGAAGATCGAATCGGGCGACAGGCCGAGCGATCGCCAGCCCTTCCAGTCCGGCTGGAAGTCGACGAAGGGGATCAGATGGCCCTGGGTGACATCGACCGCCGATTTGAACGAGGTCGTTAGCGTCCAGTAGATCGGGAACAGGCAGATGAAAGCCCAGAACACAAGCGCGCCATAGATGAAGACGCGGCTGGTGACGAAGCTCGCCGGAGAGCGGATTTCGGATACGGTGTATTCGGTGGTTTGAACGCTCATGATCCCACCGCTCAGTTGACGTTGCGCACGAAGCGGTTGGCGAATTTCAGCAGCCAGGTGACGAACACGACGATGATGACCAGATAGGCCATCGCCAGCATGGTGCCGTAGCCGACATTCGAGCGGTCGCGGTATTCGCGGTAGATGAAGCTGGAGACGGAATCGGTGGCGCCACCAGGCCCGCCCGAGGTCACCGTGATGATGATGTCGGCCAGCTTCAGCTTGAAGATGATGCGCAGGATCACCGCCGTCACCGACACCGGCAGCATCAGCGGAAAGGTGACCTGCCAGAAGGTCTGCCACGCATTGGCGCCATCGACCCGAGCGGCTTCGAGGATCTCACGCGACATCGCCTGCAGGCCGGCGAGCAGCATGATCATCATGAACGGGATGAAGGTCCAGGCATCCAGCACCATGATCGAGATGCGGGCGATGATCGGATCCGAGAAGAAGGCCGGGTTTTCCCAGCCGAGATGGCGCGCCAGTGTCGCCGCCGGCCCGAAGCGATATTCCATCAGCGACTTGCCGACCATCCACGACACCGCGACCGGCGACAGCATCAGCGGCATCAGGAAGACGACGCGGAAGAATTTGCGAGCCCGGATCTGCGCGTTGAGCAGCAGCGCCAGTCCGAAGGCTATGACATATTCGACCAGCACGGCGAGCACGTAGAGCACCATGTTGAACAGGGCATTGCGATAGTAGGGATCGGCCAGCATCTGCCAGAAATTGTCGAGCCCGTTGAACCTGCGGCCGCTGAAGGAGGAGAGGTTCCAGTCGGTGAGCGCGATGTAGAAGCCGAACAGCGTCGGGAAGATCACCATGGCGATGGTGAACAGCAGCGCCGGCAGCAGGAACAGCGCGCGCTGGCCGTCCTCGCCGCGTGTCAGCACCTGGCCGACGCCGAGTGCCACGCCCCACAGTACATAGGCGTAGACCACCGGCCGCCATGTCTCGAAGCCGATCGTATCGACCTCGCTCTTGTAGAGGATCTGGACCAGGATCGTTGCCAGCAGGCCAAGCGTCGCGGCTGCCATCACCGCCCAGCCCAGGCGTTTGCGGCCTGGCGGTATCAGGTCGGAAGGGACGGCGTTTGCCGGCCAATCATTGGTGGGCAAAATCTGGTCAGCCACGCGTCTCATCCGGTTGCAGAAGGCACTTCGCGACCGGCGATGCCGGTCAAGACAGGGTCCGACGGCTTTCGTCGCCGGACCCCAGGTTCACGCCACCATCAGGCCAGGCCGAGCGAGGCCTTGTAGAGCTTGATCTGCTTTTCGCGGCCGATCTGGTCGGTGAGCTTTTCCCAGGCGGCGGCGATGGCATCGGCGCCTTCCTGCGCCTTCATCTTGCCGGCGAAGGTGTTGGCCAGAATGTCCTCGGCGGCGGAATAGTACTGGAAGATGCCGGGGATGCGTGGCTCGATCGCCGCGTTCGGATGGTTGTAGCTGTCGCCTTCCGACTTCAGATACGAGGTGATGAAGGCCTCGTCGTAGCCGGCCGCCACCCATTCCGGAATGTCGAAGTGGGAATTGCGGTAGGGCTGGAAGCCGGACGGATACATCGCGGTCCAGATCGACAGGTCCTTGCCGCCGAGATGGGCGGCGGCGGACCAGGCCGCCTTCTTCTTCTTCTCATCCTTGTCGACGCGGGCCATGACGTAGACGCCCCAGCCGAGATAGGCGCAGTTCGGCGAATAGTTCGGCCCGCTTGCCAGCTTCTCCCATTTGCCGGTCTTGGAATTGTAGACGTCGTCCGAACCCGGCAGGATCGAGAAGCCGGTGACGTCGCCGATGACCGAGGAATCGTTGGTCTTGACGTTGGAGCCGATGTCGCCCCACCAGGGGATCATCGAACCCGTGCCGGCCAGGAACTGCTGGAAGCCGGTGGTGTTCGGGTCGGCGTTGATCTGGTCCGCCGGTTCGGAAGGCAGCGCGTCGATCACGTCCTGGATGGCGCGCACCCAGGCCGGATTGTTGATGCGCGGCTTCATCGTGTCGGCGTCGAACAGCCAGGCCTTGTCGTCGGGATGCTTGGCGTAGGCGGTGGCGCGGCTGCCGAGGAAGTAGAAGCCGAAACCGCCCCACGGCTTGGGCGCGTCGAGGTAGCCGTAAACGTCCTGGCCCTTGAATTTCTTGCCCTTGAGGAACTTGGTGACGGCCTGCACCTGTTGCCAGGTCTTCGGCACGCCCCATTCGCCTTCACCGCCGCCGTCCTTCCACTGCTTGGCGAGGTCGGCATCGGCGAACACGTCGGTGCGGTAGTTGAAATTGTGCGTGTCGCCGTCGATGGTGACGCGATACTGCTTGCCGTCCCAGGTGCCGACCGGCGGCTTCAGATAGTTGACCAGATCGTCGAAATCGATCTGCTTCTTGACCCAGTCGGGCATTTCGGAGGTGAGGCCCTTGCCGCAGACATCGCCTTCGAAGGGCGCGCCCATCTCGATGATGTCGAAGTCGACGGTGCCGGTGGCGATCGACTGCTGCAGGCGGGCGTTGTAGTCGGCCTGCGCCAGGTCGATCCAGCTGATCTTGGCGCCGGTATAGGCCTCCCACGGCTTCAGGAAGCCGCGGAACAGCACATTGTGCAGGTTCTGGTTGTTGAGGCCCATGAAGGTCAACTCGACCCCGGCGAATTCGCCTTCCTTGACATTGGCCTTGGTCGCCTCGAGGCAGAGTTCGCCGACCTTCTGGAAATCGGCATCGGTCGGCTGACCTTTGCCAACGCCGGGAATTTGCAGGATCTTCGAGCGCAGTTCGCTTGCGGCGGAAGCAGGACGCGTCAAGGCGCCGAGCCCGGCGCCGGATGCCGCCGCGATCGCGGCCATGCTGGCCGCACCCTTCAAGATGTCGCGCCGCGTGGCGCCGGCACGCACCAGCCTATCGTAAAGACCTGTTCTCATTGAACTATTCCTCCCAGAATCAGTGTGAATCGATGTGGCCACCTGTCGGACGCTGAAGCACATTTGTGCTACCGGCTCGGATATGAATTAGGCAGGACCCCACCCTGCGTCGATTTTGAATTCCCTGCGCATCGGTGCCGACATTTGGACCAGCGCCCACCACTATTCTCACAACCAAACGCCGTGTCAACGAGGCCGGGTTTTTATCTATAAGAGACCGACTTGCCCTGACAGGTCGCGTTGGTTAGCTTCTGCGCCTACGGCCAGTTGGAGCCGGTGGGGGAGAGATGGCTCAAGTCGCAATCAGCAAGGTGGCCAAGGCGTTTGGAACCGTCAAGGTTCTGCACGAAGTCAGCGTCGACATCGCTGACGGGCAGTTCGTGGTGCTGGTTGGCCCCTCGGGTTGCGGCAAGTCCACGCTGCTCAGGATGGTGGCCGGGCTGGAGACCGTTTCCGGCGGCACGATCGCCATCGGCGACCGCGTCGTCAACCATTTGCCGCCGGCAAAACGCGACATCGCCATGGTGTTCCAGAACTACGCGCTGTATCCGCACAAGACGGTCGAGCAGAACATGGCCTTTGCCCTCAAATTGCGCAAAACCGACCCGGCCGTGGTTGCCGAGCGGGTCAAGCGCGCCGCTGACATTCTCGACCTCAACCCCTATCTGAAGCGTTATCCCAGGCAGCTTTCCGGCGGCCAGCGCCAGCGCGTCGCCATGGGCCGCGCCATCGTGCGCAATCCGCAAGTGTTCCTGTTCGACGAGCCGCTCTCCAACCTCGACGCCAAGCTGCGCGTGCAGATGCGCACCGAGATCAAGGAACTGCACCAGCGGCTGAAAACCACAACGATCTACGTCACCCACGACCAGATCGAGGCCATGACCATGGCCGACAAGATCGTCGTCATGCGCGACGGCCGCATCGAGCAGGTCGGCGCGCCGCTGGAACTGTTCGACCGGCCCGCCAATCTGTTCGTCGCCGGCTTCATCGGCTCGCCGTCGATGAACCTGCTCAAGGGAGTTGTGCGCAAAGGCGACAAGCCCGGCGTCGACATATCGGGCACGGTGTTTCCGATTGCCGACAATGCCGCGCAGGACGGGCAGGCCGTCGTCTACGGCGTGCGTCCCGAGCATCTGGAAATCCATCCCGATGGCGTGCCGGCGAAAATTTCGGTGGTCGAGCCGACCGGCTCGGAAACGCTGGTGTTCCTGCGCTTCGGCGACGGCGAGATGGTGGCGCTGTTTCGCGAGCGCCACGACTTCAAGCCCGGCGATACGCTGACCCTGAAGCCCAGGCTCGACCAGATTCATCTTTTCGACGCCGAGACCGGCCAGCGTCTCTGATCTCAACGTCTCTGATCTCAAACGGACTTCACGAGGACTATCATGCTCAAAGGCATCAATCCGCTGCTCAATGCCGACGTGCTGCAGGCATTGCGGGCGATGGGCCATGGCGACGACCTGATCATCGCCGACACCAATTTCCCCTCCGATTCGGTGGCGCGCCAGACGGTGCTCGGCCGGCTGCTGCGCATCGATGCGCCAGCTGCGGAAGTGGTGAAGGCCGTGCTGTCGCTCTATCCGCTGGATACGTTCGTCGACGACGCGGCCGCGCGCATGGAAATCGTCGGCAAGCCGGACGAGATACCGTCCGTGCAGAAGGAAGTGCAAAGAGAAATCGACGCCGCCGAAGGCAAGTCCTGGCCGATGCTGCCGGTCGAGCGCTACGCCTTCTACGAGCGCGCCAAGCAGGCCTATTGCGTCATCCAGACCGGTGAGCGCCGTTTTTACGGCTGCTTTGCCTTCCGCAAAGGCGTCATCCCGCCGGATGCGGAGTAGGGATATGGCCGCCGGAAAGCCTGTTGTCATTTTGGGCGTCTTCGTCGCCGATACCGCCTATCGTGCCGATCGCCAGCCGCGCATGGGCGAGACGATTCTGGGCAATTCGTTCAAGCTGGGCCCGGGCGGCAAGGGGTCGAACCAGGCGGTGGCCGCCGGCAAGCTCGGCGCCGACACCACCTTCCTGACCCGCCTTGGCGTCGATGCCTTCGCCGACATGGCCAAGCGGACCTGGCAGGATGCCGGCGTGAAAAGCGCCGTCATCGACACGCCGGACAGCTATACGGGCGCCGCCTATATCTTCGTCGAGGAGGGAAGCGGCAACAACGCCATCATCGTCAGCCCGGGTGCGGCCATGCTGATCTCGCCAGCAGACATCGAGGCCAATGCCGCCCTGATTCGTACTGCCGGCGTCTTCGTCACCCAGCTCGAACAGCCGATCGACGCGGCGCTCAGGGCGCTGGAGATCGCGCGCGGGGCAGGGGTGACGACCATCCTCAACCCTGCTCCCGCGGCAAAGCTTCCCGACCGCATCTACACGCTCTGCGACTATCTCACGCCGAACGAGACCGAGACGGAGGAATTGACCGGCATGAAGGTCTCTTCGGTCGATGAGGCGCGGGCCGCCGCTGGCAAGTTGCTCGAAAAGGGCGTTGGCACGGTCATCGTCACGCTCGGTGACAAGGGCGCGCTGCTGCACTCGAAGGGACGCTCCGAGCATGTCCCCGCCATCAGCGCCGGGCCGGTGGTCGAAACCACCGGCGCGGGGGACGCCTTCAACGGCGGCTTCGCCGCGGCGCTGTCGCGAGGCGTGGAACCGCTGCAAGCGGTGCGCTTTGCCTGCGCCGTCGCCGGCATTTCGGTGACGCGGCCCGGCACCGCGCCGTCGATGCCGACGCTGCAAGAAGTCGAGGCACTGCTGGCGAAGGGTTGAGGCACGCGGGACACCGGCCATCAGGCTGTTCCAGTCTCAGCGCAATTCTGGGAAAATGCGCGGCGCCTTCCCTTTGGAATTGCGCCAAAACAAAGAGTTAGGGCAGTTTGCCGTTTCCGTAGAACGGCAAACTGCCCTGGATGGCAAGCGGCGATAGCCCGATCAGCTATTGCCTGACATAGCAGCGCTTTTCGTCGCCGGGAGCGGGATCGCCGAACGTATCATTGTCGCATTGGACGCCGTTGCGGAACACGTCCTGCGTGAATCGGCCGCGTGCTCCGTACCTGACCACCTTGCGGCCATAGAAATCGCAGAAGTCGCCTTCATCGGCACAGGGCTGCCATCTCTCGCGGCGCGGTTCGTCGTAATTGTCATCCGACTGGTCCCGGCCGCGCATCACGATGAAACACGACTTTGGCCTGCCCGGCGCCGGGTCACCAAAAACGCGATTTGAACAGGGCACCGCGTCTCGGTCGAAATAGCGCGAGGTTGTGCGGCCCCGGGCGCCATAGACCACTTCGGCGGGATACGGCAGACGGCAGATTCCGCCCTCGCGCGCGCATGGCTGCAACCGGTCGGCCGACGCGGTCGCGGGGAAGAGGGCGGTAGCGACAGTCGTCGCGCCGCCCAGGTACATGAGCGTGAATAATGTGCGCATAGGAATGTTTGGTGCGATTGACACGATAAGTCCTCCAAGCCGTTCAGGCAGCATATTAGTGCAGCTCCGCTACCTGCAAAATGAATCCAGCGCTTTGTGGGCGAATCCGCAAGTGGGATTCGCAAGGTCAAACGCGGCTCAAGCCCGAGTCGTTCCAGGAGCTCATTTCCAGCCTATTGGAGTGGCGTCGTGTTTGCCAGATTGCCGCGCAGGCATAGCTGCATTTTTGACACCGGCTGCGAAAACAGTCGGTCGCGCGATCCGCGCGGCGGCGAACGACCACCGACCACCAGGTCATAGAGCCGGCGACAGGCGCAAAAGACCGCGCCTTGGCACTTCATGTCTGAAAGTGGATTCTGACAATCCATGTCGGCATTTCCCTGTACCAAGGATTGCTATCCTTGAGGGAAATGGCGCGAGTGACGGGGCTCGAACCCGCGACCTCCGGCGTGACAGGCCGGCACTCTAACCAACTGAGCTACACCCGCGCATTGACGAGCACGTGTCAGCCGTGTTCGTCGTTGGGGCGCTGGATAAGGGGTTCGCCACCGGGTGTCAAGCGCACCAAACCATCATAACAACAAACTGGAGAAGGTTTTTTGACAGCCGGCGTTTTGTTCGCAAATCAGGCCCACGGAGAGGGACGTCACCTGTTCATTTGGTCTTGCGAAGCCGGCCCCGACCGCTTAAAGGTCCGCGCCGGAGCGGGCGATTAGCTCAGTTGGTAGAGCGCTTCGTTTACACCGAAGATGTCGGCGGTTCGAGCCCGTCATCGCCCACCATTCCAGCGTTGGCTAGCCCAGGCGCTCTCGCACAGGAATGATCGGAACAGAAGTCGCTCGAGAAGATCGACCAGACTCGACTTGACGATCGAATAGCTGGGGCGCGGCCGAGAGGCCCTTGTCTTCCGCGATCACACCATAGGCTAATGCGGTCACGCGGTTCACTATACAACCAGCAGCGGTCGATTCCTCCGGGATGTAGCCACTCCAAAAGCCCGCCGCGGGTCGCTCCCGTGGCGGGTTTTTTGTTGATCAGGGGTTGCAGGCCACCGGGGCGGGCTCCTGGCGCCACTTCTGGGCGGCTCGCTCTGTGTCGTGCGAAGGAGCTGCGTTCTCAAGGCGGCACCATCCGGAAATCCTTGCCCTCGGGCAGCAATTGCCCGCCATCGACGACAATGGTTGTGCCGGTGATGTAGCTGGCGTCGTCCGAGGCAAGGAACAGGAAGGCATTGGCGACGTCGCGCGGGCTGCCGAGCCGGCCGAGCGGGATGGAATCTTCCATGTTCTTGATATAGGCGGCGCCGCGATGCTGCTGGATGGCCTCTGTGAGGATGTTGCCGGGCTCGACGCCGTTGACGGTGATGCCGTAGCCGGAGAATTCCAGCGCAGCTGCCCGGATGAAGCCGTTGATACCTGCTTTGGTCGCCGAATAATGGCCGTGGCCGGGGCTTGTGACATGCGGCCCGGTGATGGAGGAGGTGTAGAGCATGCGTCCGGAGCGCTGCGCCTTCATCGGCACCAGCGCGGCGCGGGTGGCGTTGAAGGTACCGCGCAGATTGACGGCCATGACGCGGTCCCAGTCGTCGGTGCTGGTGTTCTCGATCAATTGCCAGGGATAGATGCCGGCATTCTGCACGATGATGTCGAGCCTGCCGTGATGCTTCAGCGCCAGTGCCACCGCGGCCTCGGCGTCGCGCATTTGCGAGATGTCGGTGCCGATGAAGGGGATACCGAGCTCGTCCGCGCTCGCTTGCCCGGCCTCGGCCTCGCTGTCGGCCAGCACCAGCTTTGCGCCTTCTTCGGCGAAGCGAAGGGCAATGCCCTTGCCGATGCCGCGCGCGCTGCCGATGATCAGCGCCACCTTGTCTTTCAGTCGTGCGGTCATGCGAGCCGTCCTGTCATGCCAGTCTTTGGCGAATGGTTTGCTTGAATGCGTCGAGCAGCACGGCCGCAAGCACCAGCAGGCCGTGAATGACCTGGGTGAAATTGGCCGGCAGCCCCATCAGATTGATCGCCGTGTTGATGGCCGAGAGCAGAAGCACCCCGGCATAGACGCCGGGCAGGGTGCCGACACCGCCCTTCAGGCTGACGCCGCCGATGACGACCGCGGCAAAGGCGTTGAACAGCAGGCCGACACCGAGATTGGCGGTGGCGCCCGAGGTGCGGATCGCCAGCAGCCAGCCGGCAAGGCCGGCAATGGCGCCGGCCAGCACGAAGGCGATGATGAGGTTGCGGTTGACCCTGATGCCGGCGCGGAAGGTCGCCGTTTCGTTGCCGCCGATCATCACCAGGTGCCGGCCAAACGGCGTCTTGGCCAGGATAAGCGAAAAGACGACGAAACAGGCGATGGCGATCCAGGCGGTGAGCGGCAGGCCGATCAGCCGCTGGATGCCGAACCAGCGGATCGCCGGCGCCAGATCCTGCGCCGAGCGGCCGCCTGAAATCACCAGCACCAGGCCGCGCACCCAGATGTAGGACGCCAGCGTGATGATGAAGGCGCTCATCTTGACCTTGACCACCAGAAACCCGTTGAAGGCGCCGATCAGGCCGCCCACGGCCAGCGCCAGCAGCAGCGACACCGGAACCATCAGCCATTCCGGATGCACTTGAACGCCAAGGCCGATCCCGGACGAGCAAAACAGGATGCCCACCGCCATCGCGCTGAGCGCGGCGACCGATTCGACCGACAGATCCATATGGCCGGCGATGATGACCAGCGCCAGGCCGATCGACATGACGCCGAGCACGCTGGAGGCCTCGATGATGTTGGCGAAGATGCCGAGCTGGAAATAGTTCGGGATGAAGATGGAAAACACCACCAGCACGAAGACCAGCATGAACCAGACGAGGTTGTCGAGGACGAGCTCCAGGGCATGGCGGGTGCGAGGGTTCATGGGCTGATCCGGCTGGCGCATGACCCGGAGATGGTGCTCGAAGGGATCGCGCGCGTATTGGAATTGCGGGGAAACTGGCTCCGGGCCGAGAGGGCCCGGAGCGTATCGGGCGACGTGCCTATTCGACTGGCTTGACTGTATCGGTCGGCGGCTTCTGGTTGCCCCAGAAAGCGGGATTGTCGACGTTTTCCTTGGTGATGGCCGCACCCGGGATCTTGATGTTCGGGCCCCATGCCTCCTTGGTCACGGTCGACTTAAGGCCAAGCACATCGTATTCGCCGGGCTTGATTTCTTCCTTCTTGACCACCTTGTCCATGAACATGGCGACGGCCGCGGCCTGCGCGTAGAGCGGCTGCTCGACTTCGACGTTGAGCCAGCCCTTGCGTATCAGGTCGAGGCCGACCGGCGCGCCGTTCGAGCTCATCAGCATGACGTCGCCCGGCTTCTTGCCGGCGGCCTCGAGCGAGGCGACGGCAGCGACCGAGAGATGCGCGGCATGGCTGAAGATCAGGTCGATGTCGGGGTTGGCCAGCATCTGGTCGGCAACGATGGTACCGGCGTTGCTGGCTTCCCACTGCATGGCCGGAAGCGAGATGATCTTGACGTCCGGGAACGCCTTCATCTTCTCCTCGAAACCCTTCTGGATGTCGAGCGTGTAGGGATCGCCAGGGTCACCCAGCACCTGCAGGACCTTGCCCTTTACCGATCCGTTCTTCGCCTTCAGCAGCTTCTCGGCCTGGTCCGCGGCCACATAACCGATCTCGACCGTACCTGCCACCGAGGTGAAGTCGGAAGGCGTCGACGTGATCTGGCGGTCGAATTCGACCACCGGGATGCCTGCGGCGCGCGCCGCTTCGATGGACGGCTTCAGCGCATTGAAGTCGACGGCGGCCAGCACGATTGCCGCTGGCTTGAGCGCAATGACGTCGTTCATCTGCGATTGCTGGGCGTCGGTCTTGTTGTCGGCGTTCAGCGATTTGAAGTCGTAGCCGACCTGCTTCAGGAACAGCTCCAGAGCGCTCACCGAGCCGGTCTGAAACTCATCGAGCAATGTCGGTACCAGATAGTAGACGGTTCCCTTCGACTGGGCGATTGCCGGCGTGAGCGTGGCAAAGGCCAGTGCCAGGATACCGAAGACAGCAAGAAGTATTCGCTTCATGTCGTTCGCTCCTCTAGCGCCGGACCCCTCTTTGCCCCTCAGCCCGCCGGTCCGGCACCGGCAAGCGTCTCCCCGGTGATCATGTTGATCACCGCATCGGGACTTGTTTTGTTGCGTGCGACATCGCCGGCCACGATGCCTTGCCGGATCACAACGATCCGGTCGGCGACCTGAAAGGCCTGCTGCATGATATGGGTGATGATGACGACGCCGATGCCCTGGCTCGCCACCTGGCGGATCATGTCGAGACCGCGCCGCGTCTGCTCGACGCCCAGCGCGGCGAACGGTTCGTCGAGCAGCACCAGCTTGCCGCCCCAATGGACGAAGCGGTTGAGCTCGATGGCCTGCCTCTGGCCGCCCGAGAGATGCTCGACATTGGTGCGCAGCGAGGGGATGCGGGTGCCGGCGCTGGCCAGCGCCTTGCCGACGACGGCTTCCATGGCGCGCTCGTCGAGCACGGGAATGCCGAGCACCTTCCTGGTGATCTCGCGGCCCATGAAGAAATTCGCCACCACGTCGACATTGGTGCAGAGCGAAAGGTCCTGGTAGACGGTTTCGATGCCCGCCGCCTTCGCCTCGGCCGGCGACCTCGCCAGGAACTCCTTGCCCTCGAACAGCATGCGGCCCGAGGTCGGTTCCAGCCCGCCGGCGATGATCTTGACCAGCGTCGATTTGCCGGCGCCGTTGTCGCCCAGCAACGCCACGACCTCGCCCTTGCCGATGGAGAAGCTGATCCCCTTCAGGGCTTCGATCGCGCCGTAGTTCTTGGTGACGTTGTCGAGCACCAGCAGCGGTTCGCTCATGCCGCGATCTCCTTGGCCGCCAGAAGATCGCGGCCGCGTTCGCGCTCGGCGGCGAACATCTGGCCGAAGCGCGGCGACAGCACACCTGAAACCGCAAGGGCGGCGGCGCCGCGCAACACCGAATGTTGCCCGCCGCGCGCGACCATCAGCCGGGGCGCGATGCGGTCCTTGCGCGCCGAGACGGAGTTGTGCAGGCCGTCGGTCGAACCAGCCAGCCGTTCGAGCAGGTCCGTGGACGCCAGCCCGCCGAGGATTACCGTTTCAGGGTCGAACAGGTTTTCGATGACGGCGATCGCATTGTGAAAGATCGGCGCGACTTCCATGACCCAGTCGGCCTCCGTGCCGTTCCAGCGCCCAAGCGCCTCGAGCGAGAGGTATCTTTCGAGGCAACCCCGGTTGCCGCAGGGACAGGCCTCGCCGCCGGGAACGACAGGGATGTGGCCGACCTCGCCTGCATTGCCCCAGGCGCCGCGCTGCACGCTGCCGTCATGGACCATGACGCCGCCAAGGCCGACGCCGAAATAGAGGTAGTAATAGTCGGAGAATTGAGCGCCGAGGCCGTAGAGCCGCTCGCCCATGGCCGCCGCAACCATATCGGTTTCGAAGAAGGCCGGCAGTCCGGTCGAGGCCGCCAGCCGCTCGCGCAGCGCCACGTCCTTCCAACCGGTCATCGTGGTCGGACCGACAAAACTCATGGATTCGACACCGAACGGTCCGGGCAGGGCGAGACCAACCCCAAGCACCCGTCCGCCGGCGCGCAATCCGGTCAATTCAACCACCATCGCGCCGATCAGCTCGAAGGCATGGTCCGGCGTTGCGTTCGGCGCTTCCCGGTAAATACCCTCGATCACGTCGCCGCTCAGATTGATCAAGGCGGCATCGATGCCGAGTGGGGTGATGTGGATGCCGACGGCATAGCCGCCATCGGGATTGATGCGCAGCGTCGCCGGCGGCAGGCCGCGCCCCTTGGGCTCCTCACGCAGGGAGAGGATGTATCCCTGTTCTTCCAGTTCGCGAACGATGGTCGATACGGTCTGGACGGTAAGCCCGACGCGGCTGGCGATCTCGCCGCGGGCGATCGGTCCATGCAGGCGGATGGATTCAAGCACGATGCGTCGGTTGTACGGCCGCCCGAACTCCTGATTGGTCCCCCGCAATGCCATGCCTTGCGCCCCTGGTTGACGCAAGGTTCGCATCAAAGATTTATTCAGTCAAATGGAATTCAAAAATAATTCGCGAGCAACATCTACCGAAGAATGCCGCAAGCCGCACCGGGCTTAGGACCTGTGCACGTGACGCCCTTGGCCGATTGCCGCCATGGCGAAACCGCTTCAATGGTGGGCGAAGCTCGCAACCGTTGAACACAGCATGGAGCAAAGATGATCGAACTGCCGTTTGCCCGCGACGAATACCAGCAGCGGCTTCGCAAAATCCGCGCTGAGATGGCCAAGCGCGGTCTCGAGCTCCTTGTCGTCAACGACGTTGCCAACCAGCACTACATCACTGGCTATGATGGCTGGTCATTCTACACGCCACAGGTGGTGCTGGTCCCCTTGGAGGAGGTTGAGCCGGTCTGGATCGGGCGCGCCATGGACGCGGCCGGTGGTCTGCTGACGGCCTGGATGAAACCCGAGAATGTTGTTGGCTTCCCGGAGGATCACGTTCAGCGCGCCGACCGCCACCCCATGGACTGGATCGCGAGCTGGATCGTCGCCAAGGGCTGGGGAAACAGGCATATCGCCATGGAGCTCGAGGCCTACTACTTCTCGCCGAAGGGGCACGCACGCCTCGTCGCCGGCCTTCCCAACGCAAAATGGCACGACGCCGATCTCTTGGTGAACTGGATCCGCGCGGTCAAATCGGCGCCTGAAATCGCCTATCTGCGCAAGGCCTCGACGCTCGCCGAAGCGGCTGTCGCGCGGGCCTTCGAGGTGATCGCGCCCGGCGTGCGCGAATGCGATGCGATTGCGGCCATCCAGGCGGCGCAGATCGCCGGCAGCCCTGACTTTGCCGGCGATATCACCGCGCTTCCGCCGACCATCCTCGGCGGCGAGAACGCCTCGGCCCCGCACATCATGTGGAGCGACAGGCGATTTGGAGACAACGAGACGATTGCGCTGGAACTCGCCGGTGTCTGCCGCCGCTATGCCGCCGGGCTGGCGAGGACGATGCAGCTCGGCAAGACGCCGACGCGCGTCGCCGATACGGCGAAGGCGGTGATCGAGGGCATGGACGCGGTGCTCGATGCGGTCAGACCAGGAACGACGGCCGAAGCGGTCGAGGGCGCATGGCGCAAGGTCATCCAGCGCTACGGACTGAAGAAGGAGTCGCGCATCGGCTATTCCATCGGCGTCGCCTATCCGCCGGATTGGGGCGAACACACGATCAGCCTGCGGCCCGGCGACAAGACGGTGCTTGAACCCGGCAATGTCGTCCATTCCATCCTTGGCATGTGGATGGATGGCTGGGGCATTGAGGTCAGCGAGACCATTCTGGTCACTGAAGCCGGCAACGAGACGTTGACGAAGTTCCCGCGAGAGATCCATGTCAAATCCTGAGGGGGCGGCCATGGCAGACGATGTTGCCGGTCCCGGTGCGGTCGATATCGACGCCGGCATCCTCGACAAGATGATCGAGATCCGCCGCCATCTGCACCGCAACCCCGAACTGTCGAACCGCGAGGTGGAGACGCAGCGCTATCTCAGGCAGATGCTGGCGGGCGAGGGAATATCAGACATTCGCGACGTCGCGGGCTTTGGCCTGTCGGTAGACATAGTCGGCACTGGCAAGCCGTCGAACCGCAAGGTAGCAATACGCGCCGACATCGATGCCTTGCCGATCGAAGAAGAATCCGGTGTCGACTATTCATCGACGAATCCCGGCGTGATGCATGCCTGCGGTCACGACGCCCACGCCTCGATGGGCTTCGCGGTTGCCGCGCATCTGCATCGATCAAGAGCCGATTTTGGCGGCACCGTGCGCCTGATCTTCCAGCCCGCCGAGGAAGACTCGCCCTCGGGCGGCAAGCGCGTGGTGGAAGAGGGGCTGCTCGACGATATCGACGCCGCGATCTGCCTTCACGTCGATCCGTATACGCCATCCGGCAAGATCGCGGTCCGTTCGGGTCCCTACACGCTGGCGTGCGATACGTTCGACGCCGTCGTCATCGGCGAGGCGGCCCATGCGGCAAAGCCCTATGAGGGCATTGATGCGATTGCCGTGGCCTGCTCCATGGTCGGAGAATTGCAGAAGATCGTGTCTCGCGAGATCGACCCTTACGATCCGCTGGTCATATCAGTCACCGGCATCAATGGCGGCAGCGCCTACAATGTCATCGCCGGCAAGGTCGCCTTGAAGGGCACCATTCGCAGCGGCAGCGACGTAACCCGCGAGCGCGCCTGGCGGCGCGTTCGTGAAATCCTGGAGGGCATGGCGGCGAGCCACGGAGCCAATGTGGAACTCACCATCCACAAGGGTGAGCCGGGGGTCGTCAATGATGGCGAGTTGGCCGAACTGATTGCCGTCAGCGGCAAGGCCTGCATCGGCGTCGACAATGTTCTCGACACATCAGGCTGGACCATTGCCGACGATTTTGGCTACTACAGCGAGAAGCGTCCTTCGGTCTATTTCCGGCTCGGCATCCGCAATGAGGCGGTCGGATCGGTCTATCCGCTTCATCATCCCAAATTTCGCGTCGACGAGGCCGCCATGAAGATTGGCGCAGCCACGCTGGTTGCGGCGGCGACCGGATTTCTGTCAACGCAGCCGGAAAATACAGACTGAGCGCTCCAAAAGCCGTCTCTTGCAAACCTGCACGAGCCGGTTGGATGCCTGCTCAATATTTGATGACCCGGCGCTCGACCAGCACCACGGCACAGAACAGAACGATCGACAGGCAGGACGACAGCACGATCGCCGCGTAGAGCCGGTCCGACTGGTAGTTGAAGCTCGCCTGGATGATCAGCGCACCGAGGCCCTTGTCCGATCCGATCCATTCGCCGACGATGGCACCGATGACGGCCGTCGCCGAGGCAATCCTGAGCGAGGAGAACAGCATCGGCAACGCGCGGGGCAGGCGCAGGCTCCAAAAAATCTCCGAACGCGTCGCCGAGAGCACGCGGAACAGTTCGTGCTCGTTGTCGCTGGCCGAGTCCAGGCCGCGGATCATGTTCACCAGCGTCGGGAAGAAGCAGATCACCGCCGCGATGACGATCTTCGGCGTCATGCCGAGCCCGAAGATCAGGATGATGATCGGCGACAGCGCCAGGACCGGAATGGTGTTGAAGAACAGCACGATCGGAAAATAGGTCGCCTGCAGAATGCGGTTGTGCACGAACAGGATGGCCAGCAGAACGGCGGCCAGATTGCCGATGACGAAACCGGCCAGCGCCTCAATCAGCGTTGGCCTCAGATTGTCCATGAGCAGAGCGAAATTCTTCTGGAAGACGCCTGATATGGCGGTCGGGGTCGGCACGATATAGGCCGGCACGCCGAGAAGCGGCAGCAGATATTGCCAGGCGAGCAGCAGCGACGCCGCGCCGAGAACGGGCAGGGCGATGGATAATTGCGGCGAGAGCGGCGCCGGCCTCATGATGCCTGCTCCAGCGCGGTGCGCAATTGCGCCATGGCGGCGACGATGGCCGGGTCTTCGCGCGTGCAGCGATTGCCGTCCTGTTTGAGCGGCCGCATGTCCAGATCCTTGACCAGCCGCCCCGGATTGGCGGCAAGGACGATGACGCGCTCGCCGAGATAGGCGGCTTCAGCGATCGAATGGGTGACGAACAGGATCGTCGTGCCCGTGCGCCGCCACAGATTGAGAAGCTCGTCGTTGAGGCGGTCGCGGGTGATTTCGTCCAGCGCTCCGAACGGCTCGTCCATCAAAAGCAGCTTTGGCTGGCCAAGCAAGGCGCGGGCAATCGCCACACGCTGGCGCTGGCCGCCGGACAGCTGGTGCGGCAGGCGTTCGCCAAAGCCGGCAAGCCCCATCAGCTCCAGCAATTCTTCGCTGCGGTCCTCGATCTTGCGCGTCAGGCTGCCTTGCCCGACGCCAAGCGGCAGCCGCACATTGTCGCGCACCGTGCGCCAGGGCAGCAGCGTCGAGTCCTGGAAGACGAAGCCGACATCCCTGCGCGAGCGCACCGCGTGCGGCGTGTCGCCAAGCACGCTGATGGTGCCGCCGAGCGGGTCAAGCAAGTCGGCCACCACCCTGAGCAAGGTCGACTTTCCGCAGCCGGACGGCCCAAGAATCGACAGGAAGGAGCCGGCCTCGACGGCAAGGTCGAGGCCGGAAAGCACCTTGACGGCCGTCTGGCGTCCGCCATAGCCGACGTCCAGCCGGCTGGCTTCGATTGCGTTCGGTATTAGATCGGCATCACGTTTATTCGTCATGCCAATCTAGTTCTTTGCTGGAGCATGATCTTTTCCAAAAACAGGTTCCCACTTTTTGGGATCATGCTCTAGGCGGCCGGCGCGTCGAGCTTTGGCCGATCGGCGGCCGAAAGTTCGAGGATCTTGGTGGTGTAGACGTCGGCCGCCTTCGGGCGTCCGTTCGGGTACTGGCCAACCTTGTCGAGCAGCGCGAGTTGCTCTTCGATCGAGGCGGGGTCGAACGTGCCCCAGCCGTCCTTGGCCGTCGCGCCGTCGAAGGACAGTTTGAGCACCAGGTTGACGGTCTTCTCTTCCCAGCCGAGGTCCATTTCGGGATAGGCGGCCACCATCTTCTTCACCGCCTCCTGCGGGTTGGCGTGCACCCAGCCCCAGCCCTTGGCGACCGCGCCGATGAATTTGGCCAGCGTGTCCGGGTCCTTTTCGATCGCCGTGTCGGTGGCGAAATAGACATCTGCATAGGAATTCAGGCCGAGATCGCGCACCAGAAGGTCGATACGGTCGTCGCCGACGACGCTCAGCGCCTGCGTGTTGGTGATCCAGCCGCCAATGGCGTCGACATCGCCGCGCACCAGCGGCCCCTTGTCGAAGCCGACATTGATGACGGTGAGGTCGGATGCGCTCATGCCGTTCTTGGCCAGGATCTCGTCCATGACGAACCGTGCCGTCGGCTGGATGCCGATCTTCTTGCCCTTGAGGTCGGCGACGCCCTTGATCGGGTTAGAGGCCTTCGAAGTGAGCGCATAGGGGCCGGTGCGGAAGCCGCAGGCGATGATCTTCACCGGTACGCCGCTGGCGCGCGCCGAAAACAGCTGAGGCGTTTCGGAGAATTGGCCAAGTTGTGCCGCGCCCGAGATCACCGGCGGCACGGTCGAGGCGTTCGGTCCGCCCGGGCTGAATTCCACGTCGAGCCCGGCATCCTTGAAATAGCCGTTGGCGACGGCGGCGATGTCGCCGATCTGGCCGTTGGACATCAGCCAGTCATACTGGATGACGACCTTGCCGGCGGCCTTCGCGCCTGGGGTCAGCACCAGCTGCATGCCGCCCGATGCCAAGGCAACGGCCGTCAGGCCGGATTTCATGAAGCCGCGGCGGTTCATGTCGTAATTCCCATTCATTTTTCGCTCCTGTTGCAAGACTGTTTCGTCTCTTCATTGCGCGCCGTTCCCTTGGCGCGGTGTCGTCTACGGCTGTTCGTCGTGATAGTCGCCGGGGCCGCCGTCGAGCCAGGCGTAGAGTTCCCAAAGCGTGTCGTCCGGGTCGGTGAAATAGGCGCAGCGTGCATTCCAGACATAGTTTTCGGGCGGGCCATAGAACGGCACACCCTTGGCCGTCAGTTCGGCATGCAGCCGGTCGATGTCACCGGGTGCATCGAGCTGGACGGCGACGCAGACCTTGTGCGCATGGCGCGGCGAGCGCAGTTTCGAGACGCCGGCATGCTGGCCGATATGGTCGATCTCCCAGGCGGCCAGCGTCACGCCTTCGCCGTGGAAGTCGGCGAAACCCTCGGCGCGGCGGCGCAGGCGGAAACCGAGCTTGTCGACATAGAATGCAACGGTCCGCTCGATATCCTCGACCAGAAGACAGACGTCGGAAATGCGGGTGATGCTTGCGGCGGCCAAGCTCATTTCCCTCCGCCCGTGCGTTCGCCGCGCGCAGAAGGCAGCTTGACGCCGACACGGTTGGCCGCGCCGATGATGTGCGCGCGCATCGCGGCTTCCGCCTTTGCCGGGTCGCCGGCGACCAGCGCCTCGTAGATGCGCACATGCTCGCCGACATTGACCTCCACCAGATCGTGCAAGGGATTGGTCTGCCGCGCGTAATAGATCGAGCGGCGGATCTGTTCGCAGACGAAGGAGATGAAGGTGTGGATGTAGCTGTTGCCGGTCGCGCGGGCGATTTCGCGGTGGAACAAAAGGTCGGCATCGATACTGCCGTCTTCCCAGCGCTCTTCGCCGCTCATCCGGTCGAGTGCCGCCTTAATCGCGTCGAGATGTTCCTGCTCGCGCCGTTCGGCGGCAAGGGCGGCGGATTCCGCCTCGAGGATGCAGCGCAGCTCGAAGAGCCGCTCCATGTTCTGCCCCTCTTTCAGCGTCTCGCGGTCGATGCGGATCGCCGCGCGCTGTTCCGGCGCCAGCACGAAGGAGCCGATGCCTTGCCGCGCCTCGACCATGCCGTCGGCGCGCAACTGCGCGATCGCCTCGCGCACGACGTTGCGGCTGACGCCGAATTTTTCCGAAAGCTGCTGCTCCGTCGGCAAAAGGCTGCCCGGATTGAGGTCGCCGGACTCGATCTCGCGGCTGAGGAAGGCCGCGACCCGGTGCGGCAGCGCCTCGACAGTGCCGATGGCGGCCAGTCTCTGTTTCATGAAGAAGTCTCCGTCGCGGGAAAGAGGCAGCCGGGGTTCATCAGCCCGTCCGGATCGAGCGCATCTTTCAGCGTGCTGACGAGCCGGCGCTGGACTGCGGACATTCCGGTCCAATAGACGCTTTGGCGGGTGCGTCCGATGCCGTGCTCGGCACTGATCGAGCCGCTGAGGGCGTTGACGATGTCGTAGAGGCCGGCGGTGATGGCGGTACCCCTGGCGCGGGCAACGGGCTCGGCAAGGTCGAGCGGCGGCAGAACGTTGAAATGGATGTTGCCGTCGCCAGCGTGCCCATAGGCCTGGGAAATCCAGCCCGGATGCCGCAATTCGATAAACTGGCGGGCCTGGGCGATGAGCGTGGGGATGTCGGAGATGCGCACCGAAAGGTCGGTGCGCACATGGTAGCCGCGCTTGGCCTGACCCTCGACCAGTCCCTCGCGGATGGCCCAGAACGCCCTGGTCTGCGCGCCGCTCTCGGCCAGAACGGCATCGGTGACGAGTTGTTCTTCCATCGGGCCGGCAAGGAAATCCACCAGCAGGGCGCGCAAATCGATCGCGGCGCTCGACGACAATTCGATCAGCACATGGACAGGCGCGGCGACCGGCGCGACGATGTCCGGGTCGGTGAGGCGCGCCAGCTCCACGCATTCCGCACCGATGATCTCGAAGGCGGATATGAGGTCGCAGCACTGGCGTCGGGCGCGCCTGAACAGCGATACCGCCGCTTCGAATGAGGGGAGCCCCAGATAGGCCGTCTCGACCCTGCCGGGTTTCGGAAACAGCTTGACCTCGACGCCGGTGATGATGCCCAGCGTGCCCTCGGCGCCGATGAAAAGCTGCTTCAGATCATAGCCGCGGTTGTCCTTGCGCAGGCCGGAAAAGCCGGTCCACAATTCACCGTCGGGCAGCACAACTTCCAGGCCGACAATGAGGTCGCGGGCCATGCCGTAGCGCAGCACGTTGACGCCGCCGGCATTGCTGGCGGCGTTGCCGCCGATCTGGCAGCTGCCTTGCGCGCCGAGCGCCAGCGGAAACAGGCAGTCCTGCTCGTCGGCTGCGTCCTTGATGTGCTGCAGGATGCAGCCGGCATCGGCCTGCAGGATGAAATTGTCGGCGTCGACGAGGCGGATCCTGTTCAGCCGCTCCAGGCTGATCACCACCGCGCCAGGTGCCGTGCCGATGTCGATCGCGCCGGCGACAAGCCCGGTGTTGCCGCCTTGCGGGATCACCGCCAGCCCAAGCTTACCGCACAGCCGAACCGCGGCCTGCACCTCGGCGGCCGATGCCGGTTTCAGCACGGCAAGCGCGCCACCATGATGATCGCCGGACCAGTCCACGAGGTATTTCGCCATGTCGGCCGTATCGGCGGCCACGCCGCTTTGCCCCAGCACATGCTCCAGGGCAGCGAGAAGGTCAGGCGAGATGCCGTGGATGGTCATTGTCTGGCCGGCTTTGGTTGGGGTGCGTATGGTTATACATATCATCCTACAACTGAAAAGCTGTCAACGGGTAGGCAGCCTCACAGAGGGCTCCTGCACAGAAAAGCCGACAGCTGTCCGGCCGATCCCTGTGCCCTAAATAGGAGGTATGGATACGATCTATGCCTTGCTGGTCTTCGCGGCGGCCATTGCAATCATCTATCTGGGCGGCCGGTGGAATACGTCGGATACCGACCACTATATGGGCTTCGAAAATCTGCGTTCGCCCCGCAGGAAAGCCCGCAAAGGCGACAAGGATCCGAAGAAGGAATGATAAGCCGCGGGGCGGCGGTTACCTGACCGGCCTTGGCGTATCGGTCCGCCGATAGGCGCCCGGCGCCTCAGAGATACTGGGCGACCTTCTTGCCGACGGTGAGGAAGCGCAAGGGATCGATCGCTTCGCCATTGTGGCGCACTTCATAGTGCAAATGCGGGCCGGTCGAGCGGCCGCTGCTGCCGGTCTTGCCGACGATGGCGCCGGCGTCCAGTTTCTCGCCCACGCTCACGTCGATTTCGCTCAAATGTCCGTAGCGGGTCGCAAAGCCATTGCCGTGGTCAACCTCGACCATGCGGCCATAGCCGCCGTTCCAGCCGGCCTTGGTGACGATGCCGGGCGCCGTGACCTTGGCCGCCATGCCGATGGGCGCCCTGAAATCCATGCCCGAATGGAGCGCCGCGGTGCCGAGGATGGGATCGGTGCGCACGCCGAACGGGCTGGTGACGGAGTGGCCGGGGGCGGGGTTGGCAAGCGGCAGCTGGCGCGCTTCCTTCTTCAGCTGGTCGAGCGTGTCGAGGGCTTCGTCCAGTTCCTTGACTTTGCTGTCGAACATCATCGAACTGTCGAGCGGGATCAGAGGGCCGCCGACATCGCTTTCGTTCTTGCCGAAATCGCTGTCGACCGGCAGTCCGGCCGCCTGCAGCGCCTGCTGGATGGCATCGGCGCTCTTATAGGCATTGTCCGCAAGCGTGCTGATGCGGGTGAGTTGCTCGTTCTCGATGGATTTCAGCGACTGGTTGATCGAAACGAACAGCTTGTCGGCGCGATCGGCGGCCGTATCGCTGGGCAGCGGATCCGTACGGGTCGACCACAAGGAGAACGGCCTTGTGTCGGCGGCACCCAGATCCGCGCCCAGGCTGGCGACCGCATAGTTCTGCGCGGGCTGGCTAATGCTGCCGGTCACTTCGGCGTGCTTGTCCGGCTTGGCGGTTGCGGCCGAATCCTCGGCGGGCGCGGCGCCGACCTCATTCTCCGCGCGCTCGAGCAGCGGGCCGAGACGGCCGTGGCGCTGGCTGAGCTGCGTCTGGCGTTCAATCAGTTCGCTGACCTTGTTTTCCATCAATTGCTGGTCGAGCAGCTGACGGCTGGTGATGCGGTCGACCTGGGCGCGAAGCGCCGAGATGCGGTCTTCGTAGGCCTGCTGCATGCGCGCCTGGCGCGCGGTGGTGGCGCCGATCAGATCGTCGCGCAGCACGAGATAGGAGGTCGCCAGGAGGTAGCCGATGGCAATGGCGGCCAGTGCCGAGCCGATGAATGCCGCGAGCCAGGGCCGGATCGTGAAATGCCTGATCTCATTGCCGCGGGCGATGATGACCGTATGGGGTTCCTTGCGCCTGCCGAAGACTGCGGACTGACCGGTTGCGTTCACGGGACCAAGCTTTCGTTTACGACATCACGACTGCCTGATTACACATCATTAAGGTTAACCGTCCGTTGACTTGGTGCAACCCGTTGCAACTCAAGGGGGGCGAGAGCGCTGGCGCCGCGGAAGCCAGCGTCTCGCGGTCCGTGATGTGGGAGGCGTCCCGCTAAAGCGGCTCGCAGAAGACGTGAGGATTCTCGAACTGCGAGAGATAGTCGACGTTAAACGTTGTACCCATATCCGCCTCTTCGCCGAAGACGTCGCCAAGGGCAGTGAAACGATAGCCACCAAAGAATGCGGCCAGCGCGGATAGGGAAGCCATTCGATTTGGCGAGAGGAAATTGTGGATTTCCAGATCAATTATCGGACGCATGGCCAGGACGCGGCTCATACCGCTCAACGCCTCAACCTCAAATCCTTCGACATCGACTTTCAGGAAATCGACACGAACATCGCCCGGCAGATCGCTATCCAGGTCAACGATGGAGATGGTGTCTCCACTATCCGAGCCGGCCTGCACCATGATGTTGCTCTGGTTGCGATCGTAACCAAATTGAGCGGGAGCGGCGCCAACGCCAACGGATCGAACCGTCACATTATGCAACCCGTTCAAGACCGCGTTGGCCCGGATCACGTCGGCATTCTCTGGCAATGCTTCATAGGCGATCACCCGGCCCGTGGGGCCGACTCGCTTGGCAAAAATCACGGTCATCATGCCGTGGTGGGCGCCGCAATCCACGACCGTCATCCCCGGCTTGATCCGATCATAGCACCACTTGCGCTCCGGCATGAACTGCTGCGGTGACGCCGCGTACCAGTGATGGCCGACCTCATTGGCGATGTGAAAGTCGAACACCAGGTCTTCGAACACTCTATCGCGGGCAATATAGGGCTTGAACGGAACGTCCGTTGGCGCGGTTTGTTCGATCGTTCCTTCTAATTTGGGCGCCGCTTCAACAGACGGAAACAGTTTCCTGGCAAGCGATTTAAACAAGGGTGGCCTCCAACGATCTGGTAGTGGGCAACCTATACTCGCACCTTTCTGGCAAGGCCACCTCAAACGCAACATGTTCCACCGGACACCAGCCTGGCTCCAGACCGCAGGAGGCAAGTACCATTGGACCGGAACTTCGCACGGGCTCTGACCGGGTGGTGAAATCGGAAGACGGCCGGCCTGATGATCCGGCCGGTTCCAGCAGCTTCGGCTAGGCCGTGTTCGACTTTGCAGTGTATAGTGGACCCCGGCAGGGCGGCGAAATAGCCAAGGGGCATCCATTGCGGCGACGAATGCACGTTGCGCGGGCAAAGGTTGCATGAAACGGCTAAGGGCGCGGCCACAATGCCGTGAAATCATGGCGATGAGCACCAGTCGGCTGCCAGTAGAACGCCCGTTGATCGCGGATCAAAGTCTAGGATTCCTTAACTGTCTTCGATTGCTTTTAATTGACGGTTTTCGATTAAAAGCAGTACCGGGGTTTGGGAGGTACTATGGCGGCAGGAATGCTGGGCGATCTGGTTGGCAAGGTCCTCGACAAGATCTCGAGCACCAGTTTGCTGGCGACCGGGCTTTTGCTGTTGACTGCTTTTGTCAGCGCGCTCGTTGCCTATTGGCGCACCGCCGAGGAGAAGAGCTGGAAGGAGTTCTTCGAGTTCGTCGTCCCGCATGAGGTCATCACCCATCCCTCGGCGAGGGCCGACCTGCTGTTCTGGGTCACGAAGAAGGCCCTGATGCCCTTCCTGATGCTGCCCGCCGGCATAGTCTTCGTCTCGGCGGTGGGCTACGCGACCAACTGGCTGTTTTCGACGCTGTTCCAGTTCCAGCCGCCTCTGGTCGAAGGGCCGGCGGGTCCGGTGACGGTGCTGATCTTCACCCTCACCATGCTGCTCGCCTACGATATTTCCTACTATCTCTATCACGTCGCCCAGCATCGCTATCCGCTGCTTTGGGAATTGCACAAGGTGCATCACTCGGCCGAGGTGATGGTGGGGATCACCAAGGACCGGGTTCACCCGCTCGACGAACTGATGAATCGCGCCTGGGATGGCGTCGTCGTCGGTGTCTGCTTCGGCATCTGGTCGCTGATTTCGCTGAACCTTGTCGAACTGACCGTCTTTGGCGTCAACGTCTATGTCATGCGCAACATCCTGATGATGGATTTCGTCAGGCACACGCATTTCAAGATCTCGTTCGGCCCGCTCAACAATGTGATCCTGTGTCCTCACTGGCACCAGCTGCATCACAGCACCGATCCGCGCCACTATGACAAGAATTTCGGGCTGCTCTTCTCGTTCTGGGACCGGCTCTTCGGAACATTGTGCGTGCCGAGGCCCGACGAGGACTTCAAGTTCGGACTGGTCGACCGCGACGTGCGTGACTACCAGTCGCTCGCCGGCCTCTACGTCATGCCGCTGAGGCGGATGTGGGGACACATTGCCAGGCGCATCCGGCGTGCAAAGCCAAGGACCACGCGATCATCGGAAGAAGGGACACGGCCATGAACGCTCCCTTCGTGCTCGCCATCCCGCGGACACGCACCTTCGAAGTCGTGACATCGGCGGCGCGCCTGGCCGAGATCGCACCGGCCTGGGCCGCGCTCTGGCAGCGAGCCGGCGGACTTGTCTTCCAGCACCCGGACTGGATCGGGGCCTGGTGGCGCACCACCCCGCATCAGGAGCGGCGCACGCTCAGGATCGGGCTTGCCTGGAACGGCGACCGGCTCGACGGCGTCATCGCGCTTGCGACTTTCAAGCGCTCCGGCATCCGCATACTCGAATGGGCGGCGAAGGATCACAGTGACTATGGCGACGCGCTGGTTGCGCCCGACAGCGATCCGCAGGTGATCGCCCGCCTCTGGCAGCACGTTTTTGATCAGGGCGGCTTCGACCTCATCTATCTCAACCGTCTGCTGCCGGATGCCGGTGTTCACGCCCTGCTCGACCCGGCCTCGCACCATGGCACGGCGCTTCGGCCCAACCACCGCACTGAAATCAGCTACCGTGTCGCGGGCCCCTGGCAGAGTGGGGCGGAATGGTTCGAGACGCTGTCCAAGAAGGCCCGGCAGAACTACCGTCGTGGCCGCAAGTTCATGGAGGAAGGCGGTGCATTGCGTTTCCGCCTGCTGGATGCGGACGAACCACGCGAGCCGGTGCTCGCGCGGGTCGCGGTGCTGAAGCGCCTTTGGCTCGCCCGGCATGGCCGTGTTTCGGACCTGTTCGACAAGGGCTCGCCGGTTCTCGCCGCGCTTATCTCGGTGCTGGCCGAACTTGGGCTGTTGCGCATCTTCGTGCTGGAACTTGACGACACGATCGTGGCCGTCTCGATCAATTTCGAACAGCACGGCACGATGATGGCTTTCGTCACCACCTATGATCCTGAATATGAGCGCGCCTCGCCGGGTATGGTGCTGATGATGGACTATATCCAGTGGTCGCTCGACCGCAGCCTTGCCAAAGTCGATTTTCTCTGCGGCGGCGAGGATTTCAAGCGGCGCTTCGCCACGCAATCGGTCACGCTGTCGTCGATGATCGGCGCGCGCGGCCTGCGCGGCCATCTCGCCGCGCTGGCCGATCATGTGAACCATGTTTCGAAATCCTGGCGGACACGGCGGCAGCCGAAGGCTGAAACGTCAGACGAGTGAGGACGCCTCGTTCGGTGCGAGCGGAATTGCCGATTACGTTCCTGGGCTTTGACGCTTAGAGCGCGCGAACGGCTTCCAGCACTTCCTCGGCATGGCCTTTGACCCGGACCTTGCGCCAGATCCTTGCGATCCGCCCGTCACGACCGATCAGGAACGTCGCCCGTTCAACGCCCATATATTTGCGGCCATACATCGATTTCTCGACCCACAGATGGTAGGCCTCGATCACCTTGCGCTCCTCGTCGGCGGCAAGGTCGACGGTGAGATTGTACTTAGATTTGAACTTGTCGTGCTTCTTGACGTTGTCGGGTGACAGGCCGATCACGACGGCGCCGGCCTTCTCGAACTCGGGTTTCAGCCGCGAAAAGCTGATTGCCTCTTGCGTACAACTCGTCGTGTCGTCCTGCGGATAGAAATAGAGGACGACGGGTTTGCCGGACGAGGACGAAAGGCTTAGAGAGCCGCCACCATCGCGGGGCAGGTCGAATTGCGGCGCAAGATCGCCCACGTCGAGGTCAGCCATATCGATGCCCTTGTTTGAGGTTACGCGCGAAGCCACACCGATATAGTGTCGACCGGGGATTCGTCCACGAGCGAATTTGTACAACGGAAGATTGCGTGGATCAGGAGCAACCGCAGCACGAGAAGATCAGGTTCAGGCGTGACGAGATCACCGACCTGGGAGCCCTGCCGTCCGCGTGCCGCGTTCCGCCGCTCGGTCAGGCGTCGATTGGCCGCGGATTCCGCATCCTGTCGCGCGTGTTCGCCGGCATCGTCGCGTTCATGCTTTTGGCCGCCGTCGTTGTCTATCTGATCGGGGCATCCGGGGTCGGCTCGGAGCGGCTTCGGGCCGAGGCGGAGACCGCCATCGAGAAGCTCGCTGGTGTCGATGTTGATGTGGCGGTCGGGCCGGCGCGCATCACGCTCGACAGTTCGAGCTTCGTCGCGCTTCAAGTCAGCGACGTCAGCCTGAAGACATCGGACGGCAAACCGATGGCGGACGCCGGCCGCGTCCGCTTCGGCATGCGCCTTATCCCGCTTCTTTGGGGAGAGGTGCGGCTGACCAGCGCCAGGATCTCGGATGCCCGCATCATGGTGGCGGCGATGCCGTCCGGAGGCGACTGGACAGCGCAATTGCGCAATGAGGACGGCCTCGTCGATCCGGAGAAACTGTCCGAGGCGGTGTTCGGCAACATCCATCGCGCGCTCGACGCCGTGCGGGAAGATTCCATGCGCCGGATCGATCTCAGCAATGTCGAATTCGTGCTGCCCGACGCGGGGGCGATCAAGCTGGTCAAGATCGCCGACGCCACTGTCGTTCAGTCGGGGCCGGGCGCCATGGAGTTTTCCTCGGAGGCCGATGTTGACGGCAGGACGGTAAAGGTTGCCGCCGCCGCCACCCGCGATGTCGCCGCGCATCGCGTGACCGCGCTGAATGCGAATGTCGATCTGGCGGCTGCCGACGACACTGCCGCCGGCGCCGGGAAGCTCGGCGCGATCGCGTTGAAGCTGACAGGAGTGGAAGGATCCGGCACCAATGAATCGCGGCTGACGGCCTCCCTGTCGTCCGCCGGGTCGGTGCTCGATCTTGGCACGCGCGGCTTGCTGCCCGCCGATGTCGATGTCGATGCGACGCTTGTCCATGGCAGCAACAAGATCCAGGTCGACAGGCTGCTGCTGAAGACCGGCCGGTCCTCCTTCAATTTCGGCGGCTCGATCGGGCCAAAGCCGGCGACAGGGGCGGCGGGCGAGGAGCCCTCCTACCGCTACGACCTGACCAGCGACGGTTCGACCCTGGCGCCGTCGGAATCGCCCGAGCCCGCTCTCGCCTTCCTCGCTCGCATCGCCGGCGTCTATCAGACCAAGAGCCATAAATTGGTGGCTGAGCAGATCGCGGTTCGGTCCGCCGCCGCCGGCGAGGTGCTCGGCACCGCGGCCGTGGCTTTCGTTGACGGCAAGGCCCCCGGGATCAATCTGGCGCTCAACGTCCATGACATGCCGGTCTCGCACGTCAAGCAGCTATGGCCGTGGTTTTCGGCGCGCAATGCGCGGCTCTGGGTGCTCGACAATCTGTTCGGCGGTCGCGTCGTCGATGCCAACCTCCAGTTCCATGTCGTGCCGGATCGCCTCGGCAATGGCGTGCCGCTTTCGGCCGACGAGGTGTTCGGCCGCTTCCAGATCGAAGGCTCGCGTTTTGACACGGCCGGCCGCATTCCGCCGATACGCGACGCGGTCGGCTTCGTTTCCTTCCACGGCAATGACGTCGACATCTCGCTCGCCTCGGGCACCGTCTTCATGCCCAGCGGCCGCACCGTGGCGGCCAGCAACGGCACCCTGGCGGTCAAGGCGGCGAACCGCCCGCCGGTCATCGGCGCCCTCGACATCGATGTGGAGGGCGAGGCGCCGGCTGTCGCCGAACTTGCCTCCTACGAGCCGATCAACGCCATGCGCCATGTCGGCTTCCTGCCGGAGGACCTGTCCGGCAGCGTCACCGGCCATGTCCGGGCCGACATTCCGCTGCAGTCAGGCGTCGATACCTCGAAGCTCGACTGGCTGGTATCGCTCGACTACACCGGCCTGTCGCTGGCCAAGCCGCTCGAGGGACAGACCTTGACGGATGCCGACGGCTCGATCACCGTCGACCCCGAAAAGGCGGTGATCTCCGCCAAGGCATCGCTCAACGGCATTCCTGCCGAACTCGACCTTATCGAGCCGTTGGCCGACGATGGGCCGTCGCGCAGCCGCAAGGTGGCCCTGGTGCTCGACGACAAGGTCCGTGCCGCGGCCATGCCCGGCCTGACGCCGCTGCTTGGCGGAACGGTGAAGGTCGCGATCGACAAGAGCGGCACCGGCAACCAGAACGTCTCGGCCGACCTGACCAATGCCAGGCTGGACATTCCCTGGGCCGGCTGGAGCAAGGGGGCGGGGGTTCCCGCCAGCGTCACCTTCGTCATGACCAAGGCCGGCGAGACCACGACACTGTCCGATTTCAACCTCGACGGCAAAACATTCTCCATCGACGGCAGCATCGTGCTGGTCAACGGCGCCCTGTCGTCGGCGAAATTCAGCAAGGTCACCTTGAACCGGGGTGACAATGTCGCGATTGCGGTGAAACGATCGGGCAAGGGCTATGCCGTCGACATCAATGGCAACGCGCTCGACGCCCGTTCGCTCATCAAGCAGTTCACGTCCGATGTGGATACCGCGACCAAGACGACCGGAACAGACAACATTTCCGTCAGCGCAGATGTCGAGCAGCTCACCGGCTTCCATGACGAGCAACTGTCCAATTTGAAGCTCGATTACAGCGCGGCGGGCTCGAGGGTGAACGGCCTGAAGGTCAGCGCCACGGCAAGTTCGGGCGCGGCCATCACCATCAGCAACACAACCGGCGATGGCCGGCGCTCGCTGAACGTGAAGTCAGCGGACGCCGGCGCGATATTGAGGTTCCTGAACGTCTACGAGCATATGGAAGGCGGCTCGATCATGCTGGCGCTGACCGGAGCCGGCGACGGGCCGATGAAGGGCAAGGTCGACACCAGCAATTTCTTCATCGTCAACGAACCAAAGCTCGCCTCCATTGTCTCGACCACGCCGGCCGGCGACAACCGCAGCCTCAACCAGGCGGTCAAGGGCAATCTCGATACGTCGCGGGTCAAGTTCGAGCGCGGCTACGCCGAGATCGAGAAAGGCGGCGGCTATCTGAAGCTGGCCAATGGCGTGCTGCGCGGCCCGCGCATCGGCACGACGTTCCAGGGCATCCTCTATGACCAGAACAACAATATGGACATGACCGGCACCTTCATGCCGGTCTATGGCCTCAACCGCATCTTCGGCGAACTGCCCATTGTCGGCGCGCTGCTTGGCAACGGCCGCGACCGTGGCCTGATCGGCGTCACCTACCGGCTGAGGGGCAATGCCAACAAGCCGGTGCTCGACGTCAACCCGCTCTCGGTGATCGCCCCGGGCATCTTCAGGTCGATCTTCGAATATCGGTAAACGGCCTCAGGCCGGCCGCACCAGGACGTGTTTTTTCTTGCCCAGTGAAAGCTTTACGACGTTTTCCGGACTCAGATCCTGAAGCGTGACCATGCGGCGGTCGTCACTGACCGACTGGTCGTTGATGCGAACCGCGCCGCCCTGTATGTGCCGCCGTGCCTCGCCATTGGACGACGCAAGTCCGGCCGTGACCAGCAGCGACAGGATGCCGACGCCGGCTTCGAGCGCTGCCTTGTCGGCCCCGACGGTCGGCAAGGTTTCGGCGAGCGCGCCTTCCTCGAAGGTTTTTCGCGCCGTTTCCTCTGCCTGGTTCGCCGCTTCGCGGCCATGGACGATCGCCGTCGTCTCCGTCGCCAGGATCTTCTTGGCCTCGTTGATCTCGGAACCGCCGAGCGCGGCCAGGCGTGCGATCTCGTCGAGAGGCAGGCGCGTGAATATCTTCAGGAAGCGCTCGACATCGGCGTCCTCGGTGTTGCGCCAGTACTGCCAGAAATCATAGGGCGAGAAGAGGTCGCCGTTGAGCCAGACCGCACCCTTCGCCGACTTGCCCATCTTGGCGCCCGACGATGTCGTGAGCAGCGGCGTGGTCAGCGCGTAAAGCTGCGGCGTGCCCATGCGGTGGCCGAGATCGACGCCGTTGATGATGTTGCCCCACTGGTCCGAGCCGCCCATCTGCAGGCGGCAGTTCTGGCGCCGGGCGAGTTCGACGAAATCATAGCCCTGCAGGATCATGTAGTTGAATTCGAGGAACGACAGCGACTGCTCGCGGTCGAGCCTGAGCTTGACGCTGTCGAAGGTCAGCATGCGGTTGACGGAGAAATGCCGGCCGACGTCGCGCAGGAACTCGACATAGTTGAGCTTCATCAGCCAGTCGGCATTGTTGACCATGATGGCGTCGTTCGGACCGTTGCCGAACCGCAGGATCCGGCCGAAGATGCGCTTTATGCCTTCGATGTTGGTGGCGATCGCCTCGGGCGTCAAAAGGCTGCGCTGGTCGTCGCGGAAGGATGGGTCGCCGATCATCGACGTTCCGCCGCCCATCAGCGCGATCGGCCGGTGTCCGGTTTCCTGCAGCCAGTACAGCATGGTCGCCGAGATCAGATTGCCGATATGCAGGCTGGTGGCGGTGGCGTCGTAGCCGACATAGGCGGTGACCGTTTCCTTGGCGAAAAGCTCGTCGAGGCCGGTCTCATCCGAAATCTGGTGGATGAAGCCGCGCTCGCTCATCGTGCGCAGGAAATCGGATTTGAAGGCAGGCATGTTTTGTTTCCCGAAAGCGTCCAGCCGGTCTGATGCGGCCCACATGAAGGCGCGCGTTTAGCATCCAAGCGCGATCAGCAAAAGTGGAATCCGGTTTTGCGGCAGATCGCGCTTCAATCAGGGACTCGCGATCAGCAAAAGTGGAATCCGGTTTTGCGGCAGATCGCGCTTCAATCAGGGACCCGCGATCAGCAAAAGTGGAATCGGGTTTTGCGTCGGATTGGCTATGCGCAAAGGATCCCAAGATGTCCGAGATGATCACCCGATCTTGAAACGCCGCGCTGCGCCGTCCGGCACGAATGCTTGCTTCATCGTTTCGGCTGGCGTAATGAGGCGCCGCGCCAAAGGTTCTTGCAGCCCACGACCTCGAGCGGCACCGCACGGCATCCACCAATGCCATATCCGACGACAGAGCCCCGACGCGACATGCCGGACGCATTGATATCCATCGTCATTCCTTGCAGGAACGAGGCGGCAAACCTGCCGCTCCTGATCGACGAGATCGAGGCGGCGATGGCCGGGCGCGACTTCGAACTGATCATCGTCAATGATGGCTCGACCGACGATACCGCTGCCGTGCTTGCCGAGCAGACGGCACTTCGCCCGTTCCCGGTGCGGGAGTTGCGGCACCAGAAATCGGCAGGCCAGAGCCTTTCGGTGCGCTCGGGCGCCTGGGCGGCGCGCGGCGGCATCGTCGCCACGATCGACGGCGACGGCCAGAACGATCCGCAATATATTCCCGTGCTGGTCGACGCCTTGCGGCAGGCCGGTCCCGATTTCGGCGCCGCCCAGGGGCAGCGCCTCAAGCGCCGCGACAGCAAGGTCAAGCAGCTGGCGTCGCGCTTCGCCAACTGGCTGAGAAACGCCATCCTGCATGACGAGACGCGCGATACCGGCTGCGGCCTGAAGGCTGTGCACACCGATATCCTGCGCAAACTGCCGTTCTTCGACGGCACCCACCGCTTCGTTCCGGCTTTGGTCATCCAGGAAGGCTACCGGGTCGTGCATTGCGATGTCGTCGACCGCTCGCGCCGTCACGGCAAGTCGAATTATGGCATTTTCGATCGCGGCCTGCAGGGCGCGCTCGATCTCGGCGGTGTCTGGTGGCTGCGCCGCCGGCGCCGCAGAATGCCAAAAGTAGAGGAAATCAAGCGTGTTTAACGTGCTTCAGGAACTGGGGACCTGGCTTCACCAGGTCTTCATCAAGCAATTCGATGCGTGGATCCTGCTCGGCTTCGTTGCGCAGTTCTTCTTCACCATGCGCTTCGTCGTGCAGTGGCTCGCCTCGGAAAAGGCCAAGCGCAGCGTCGTGCCGGTGGCCTTCTGGTTCTTCTCGCTGTTTGGCGGCGGCCTGCTTTTGATCTACGCCATCCAGCGCCAGGATCCGGTGTTCATCGCCGGCCAGGCCATGGGTATGTTCATCTACATCAGAAATCTCTGGCTGATCGCCAATGAGCGCAAGGCGGCGATGACCAAGGTCGATTGAGCGGCCCGTCGTATAATCTTTTGCATGTCGTCTTCCCAAAACCGCGGCACACTTTTGGGCGACATGCTGGTGAAAATGGTCACAGAGGCTAAAGCATGGCGTTGAACAGGAACTACATTCTTCTCTTCCTGTTCAGCCTGGTGATGACGCTTTCGGGGCTGGCGTCGCTGCCGCCGATCGACCGCGACGAGTCACGCTTTGTCCAGGCGACCAAGCAGATGGCCGAGAGCGGCGACTATGTCGACATCCGCTTCCAGGAGGCCTCGCGCTACCAGAAGCCAGTCGGCATCTACTGGCTGCAATCGGCGGCCGTGACGCTAAGCGGCAAGGGCGCCGAAGCGCCGATCTGGGTCTATCGCACGATCTCGGCGCTCGGCATTGCCATTGCGGTGCTGGCGATCACCTGGACGGGGACCAATCTTTTCGGCGCCAATGCCGGCATCGCCGCCGGCCTTGTGATGGCCGCGATCTTCGCCACGGCCTTCGAGGGCCGCGACGCCAAGACCGATGCGATGCTGCTGGCCTGCTGCGTGGCGGCGCAAGGCGCACTGGCGCAGATCTATCTGGCATCGCGCCGCAACGAACCGATCGCCGGCAATCTCTGGTGGATTTTCTGGATCGCGCAAGGCGCGGCGATCCTGATCAAGGGGCCGATTGCACCGCTTTTATCGGCGCTGACCGTCGCGGTGCTGTTCGCCTTCGAACGCGACGGGCGCTGGCTGTCGAAGCTCCGGGTTGGGCGCGGCCTGTTGCTTGTTTTGGTCATCGCGCTGCCCTGGCTCGCCGCGATCACCTGGAAAAGCCACGGCGCTTTCCTGCAGCAGGCGGTCGGCAAGGACATGCTCGGCAAGGTCGCGTCTGGCGAGGAATCGCATGGCCTGCCGCCCGGCTTCTACATGCTGACCTATTCGCTGTTCATGTGGCCGTTCGGGCTGATCGCGGTCGGCGCCGGTCTCCAGGCCCTCAACCGTCTGCGCGACGATGTCAGGCTGCGCTTCTGCCTCGCCTGGTACATCCCGTTCTGGCTGGTGTTCGAGCTGATCCCGACCAAGCTGCCGCACTATGTTCTGCCGGCCTATCCCGGCATGGCGCTGCTGATCGGCTGGCTGCTGACATTGCAGCCGGAGGATGCCAATGCGCCGCTCAAACGCTGGCAGCAATGGCTGTGGTGGTCGACCGCATTTGGTCTCGTCGTGGTCAGCCTCGGCCTGGCGGCGATCTGCATCGGCGCGCCGATCTATCTCACCCACACTTTCTCCTGGTGGAGCATTCCGGCCGCCGCCGCCGCATTGGGCACGGGCTATTTCGCTTTTTCGCGCCAGTTGCAGGTACCGTTGCCCCGTATCGGCGCCACCGCCGCCTGCGCCGGCATCACCTATGCCTTGCTGTTCGGCGTCATCGCCCCATCGTTGAAGCCGATCTGGCTGAGCCCGGCGATCAAGCAGGCGGTGCTTGCCAACAAGCCTTGCGACACCACGGTGCTGGCCTCGGCGCGGTATCAGGAGCCGAGCCTGGTGTTCCTGGTCGGCACCAAGACGGTGCTGACCAATGTCGACGGCGTGGCGCAGCATCTGCTTGCCGATCCTGCCTGCGCCTTAGGGCTGGCGCCGATCGAGGACGAGCAGAAACTGAACGGCATGCTGTCGGTGCAGGGCAAATCGGCGAACCGCGTCGCCGAGATCGACGGCCTCAACTATTCGTCGGGAGACAAATTGTCGCTTGGCCTCTATCGTGTGGCCCCATGACGGCTCGTCGATGCCCATGACGGCAACAATGGGGTCGAATTCCCAATGCTCGTAAAATCGCGCCCTTCAGTTTCCGGTCGGCTCCTTGGGGTAGGGCGCCGATCCCTGAGCAATTTTGGCGACACCACGCGGATCGTGAGAGGGCGCTTTGCCACCCGTCCCGTGCGTTACCCCAATATCGCATGGCCGCTCTGGAGCCTGGTCTGGCTGTTGCTGACGGCGGCGGCATTTGTTCGCCTCGATACGCCGGCAGGGATGGTCCATGGCCAATGGTCGGGAGCCAGGGTGGCCGAATTCCTGACCCAGTTCGCACTCGGCGGCTGGTACCTGATCCCGGCGGCGCTCTTGCTCGTCGCGGCCAATCTGACCGATTGGCGAAGCCTTTCGCGGCGATCGCTGATGCTTGTCTACAACTGGACTTGCCTGGCGTTTCTGGTGCTGAGCGCTGTCGGCCTGTCCGGCCTGCTGGTCAATATCCTGAAATATGCGATCGGCCGGGCGCGCCCGCTCTACTTCCAGGATTTTGGCGTGCTCGCCCTGCATCCCTTCGCCTTTGACGCGCGCTTCGCCGGTTTTCCATCCGGCCATGCCACGACGATGGGGGCGGTGTTCGGCGTTCTCCTGCTCTTGTTTCCGCGGCGCTGGTATATCGCCCTGGTGATCACCGCCTGTCTCGCCTCGACCAGGGTTTTCGTCGGCGCGCACTATCCGAGCGATACGGTGGCCGGCTTCGGCCTTGGCTGCGCCTTCGCGCTGGCCTGTGGGCTGGTGTTCGCCCGGCTCGGCTTCATCTTCCGTCCGACGCCGTCAGGATTGCCGGTCCGCAAGGCGTCCTTCCGGCTGATTGCTCCGGAAAGATAGGTCGTTGCCAGATTAATTGCTGTCCAGGCCGCCGTAGGATCTTACCAGGCGCGCCATGTCGGATGCGTTGGCGACTTCGCTTTCCAGCCCCTGCGCCACGCCGGCGCGATCGGCGACCGGTCGGTTCTGGCTGACCTTCCACTTGCCGTGGATCTCGCTGATCTCGATCTCCAGCCCGATGATGCCCTTGATCTGCGACTGGATGAAGGGTGGCGGCGCATCGGTCACCGCCCAGGGCGCCTCACGCGCACCTTCCTGGGAGGTGGTCAGATCGGCGATCTGCTGTGCCAGCCAGTCCTGGTCGTCGATGACTTTGGCCGTGCCGCGCACCTGCACGATGGCGTAGTTCCAGGTCGGCACCACCTTGCCGGTCTCGCGCTTGGTCTCGTACCAGGACGGCGTCACATAGGCATCGGCGCCCTGGAAGACGATCAGCACGGGCAATGCCGGATTGTCGGCGATGAGGCGCCAGTGCGGATTGGCCTTGGCCAGGTGAGCCCGCAGTCTGCCATTTGGCGACGCTTCGGCGTCGATCAGGAAGGGAATGGCGTTGGCGACCGGGCCGTCAGGCCCGTTCGAAATCAGCATGCCGAGCGGATGCGCCCTGATCAGGCCATGCAGCACGTCGGGCCGCGTTTCCTGGAAATGGGGAGGCTCGTACATCGGCGCTGGCGCCTTCCCTGTCTATCTCAGCCGCTTCGGCCTTGGATCGGACAACTCGCCCGCCAGCCGGCGATCGAGATAGTCGGCGCATTCCTCGATCAAAAGATCGGCGTGGTTGGCGAAAAAGTGGTTGGCGCCGGGCAAGGTCTTCTGCGTGATGGTGATGCCCTTCTGCGTGTGCAGCTTGTCGACCAGGCCCTGCACATCCTTCGGCGGCGCCACCTTGTCGGCGTCGCCATGGATGATCAGGCCAGATGAGGGGCAGGGCGCCAGGAACGAGAAGTCATAGGTGTTGGGCTGCGGCGCGATCGAGATGAAGCCCTCGATCTCCGGCCGGCGCATCAAGAGCTGCATGCCGATCCAAGAGCCGAAGGAATAGCCGGCGACCCAGCAGCTCTTGGAATCCGGGTGCAGCGACTGGACCCAGTCGAGTGCGGCGGCGGCATCCGACAATTCGCCGGTACCGTGGTCGAATTCGCCCTGGCTGCGGCCGATGCCTCGGAAATTGAAGCGCAGCGTGGTGAAATCGCGCTTCTGGAACATATAGAAGAGGTCGTAGACGATCTTGTTGTTCATCGTGCCGCCGAACTGCGGATGCGGATGCAAGACGATGGCGATCGGCGCGCTCTTTTCCTTGGAGGGCTGGTAGCGTCCCTCCAGGCGGCCGGCCGGACCGGTGAAAATGACCTCAGGCATGAAATACTCCACTTGGGTAATACGAATGCGCGGCGCCCGGAACGAGTCTTCCTCTGGCCTTGACGCAGGGCGAGCGTCTTCTTAGAAGCTAGTTTAGAACTATTCAAAACTGAGTGGCCTGACGTCGAGCCCGGCCACCCGCGCCGCAAGCCGCGTAAATAGGACGGCTCGCCTTGGAATTTCAAGGAAATAACGCCATACGACGACCGAATGGCTTCTGACGGGATCAACTGGACGAAAATGGCCGCAAAACGCGCCTATATCGACTATAATGCCAGTGCGCCGCTGCTCCCAGCGGCCCGCGAGGCCATGGTCGCGACGCTCGACGTGAGCGCCAACCCGTCATCGGTCCATGCCGAGGGGCGCGCCGCGCGGCGCCTGATCGAGACGGCAAGGCGCGAGGTCGCGGCTCTGGTCAACGCCAGGCCCGAACATGTCGTTTTCACCTCCGGCGCGACCGAAGCTGCCTCGACGCTTCTTTCTCCGGATTGGCAGATGGGACGCGGCAGCGTGCGCATGAGCCGGCTCTACGTTTCCGAGGCCGATCATCCCTGCCTGTTGAATGGCGGGCGCTTCCCGGCGGCGCAGGTGACGCGCATCGGCGTCGATGCCGACGGCATTGCCGACCTTGACGCTTTGTCCGCGGCGCTTGCCGGTCACGACAAGGCCGATGGCCTGGCGCTGGTCGCCATCCATGCCGCCAACAACGAGACCGGTGTCATCCAGCCGATCGATCGCATCGCCGAAATCGTCAAGGCAGCTGGCGGCATTCTTGTCGTCGACGCGGTTCAGGCCGCCGGGCGCGTTTCCATCGACATGTCAGCGGGTTACGCCGATTACTTGATTCTGTCTTCGCACAAGCTCGGCGGTCCCAAGGGCGTCGGCGCCATCGTCGCCGCAGCCGATCTGATGATGCCGAAGCCCCTGATCAATGGCGGCGGCCAGGAGAAGGGCCATCGCGGCGGCACGGAAAACCTCGCGGCTATCGCGGGTTTTGGCGCTGCCGCCCGCGAAGCGCTGGCCGGACTGCCGGCGATCGATGCGGTGCGCAAGCGCCGCGACGAGATCGAAGCGATCGTGAAAATGCTGGTCCCGGACGCGGAAATCTTTGGAACCGGCGCGCCAAGGCTTGCCAACACGACATTCTTCGCTATTGCGGGCGTCAAGGCCGAAACCGCGCAGATCGCCTTCGATCTTGCCGGTGTGGCGCTGTCGGCCGGCTCTGCCTGTTCGTCGGGCAAGGTCGGACCGAGCCACGTGCTGAAAGCCATGGGCTATGGCGACAGTCTTGGCGCCTTGCGCGTGTCGATCGGCCCGGCGACGGGCGCCGAGGACATTGAATTGTTCCGCACGGCGCTGGCGGGAATTGCCCAGCGTCGGGCGGGCAGGGAACAGGCCGCCTGACGCGGTCAAAGGAATTCAGGCTTCGCAGCCTGGTAGAGCCGTGCGTTTGCAAGTGGCCGGGTGAATTTCCGGTCGAGACGCACTATATGGAACTTACGCCGCTTCCGGCGCCTCCAGGGGCAGCCATTCGCGGTGCCATAGTTTGAAAACTGTCGGGCCTTGACCCCGGCGTGGATGGAGAACGCATATGCCTGCTGTGCAGGACACGATCGATCGGGTCCGAAAGATCGACGTCGACCAATACAAATATGGATTCCAGACCGAGATCGCTGTCGACAAGGCCCCCAAGGGCCTGAGCGAAGACATCATCCGGTTCATTTCGGCCAAGAAGGACGAGCCGTCCTGGATGCTGGAATGGCGCCTGGAGGCCTATCGGCGCTGGCTGACTCTGGAAGAGCCGACCTGGGCGCGCGTCCATTATCCGAAGATCGATTTCCAGGACATCTACTACTACGCGGCGCCCAAGAGCACGCCCGGGCCGTCCTCGCTCAGCGATGTCGATCCTGAGCTGCTGAAGGTCTACGAGAAGCTCGGCATTCCGCTGCGCGAGCAGGAGATCCTCGCCGGCGTGCAGAAGACGGATGCGTCCGATCTCGAGGAGCCCAGCGACAACGTCTACAAATCGGGCCGTGTCGCCGTCGACGCGGTGTTCGATTCCGTCTCCGTCGTCACTACCTTCAAGAAGGAACTGGCGCAGGCCGGCGTCATCTTCTGCTCGATCTCGGAGGCCATCCGCGAGCATCCGGAGCTGGTGCAGAAATATCTCGGCTCGGTCGTTCCGACGTCAGACAATTTCTACGCCACGCTGAATTCGGCTGTGTTCACCGACGGTTCCTTCGTCTTCGTGCCCAAGGGCGTGCGCTGCCCGATGGAGCTGTCGACCTATTTCCGCATGAACGAGAAGAACACCGGCCAGTTCGAGCGCACGCTGATCATCGCCGAGGAGGGGGCTTACGTCTCTTATCTCGAGGGCTGCACGGCGCCGCAGCGCGACGAAAACCAGCTGCATGCCGCGGTCGTCGAACTGGTGGCGCTCGACGATGCCGAGATCAAATATTCGACGGTGCAGAACTGGTATCCCGGCGACGCCGAGGGCAAGGGCGGGATCTACAATTTCGTCACCAAGCGCGGCGACTGCCGTGGCGACCGTTCGAAGATCTCGTGGACGCAGGTCGAGACCGGTTCGGCGATCACCTGGAAGTATCCGAGCTGCATCCTGCGCGGCGACGATTCCCAGGGCGAGTTCTATTCGATCGCCGTGTCGAACGGCTATCAGCAGGTCGATAGCGGCACGAAGATGATCCATCTCGGCAAGAACACGTCGAGCCGCATCATCTCCAAGGGCATCGCCGCGGGCTTCTCGCAGAACACCTATCGCGGCCAGGTCTCGGCGCACCGCAAGGCGACCAACGCCCGCAACTTCACCAACTGCGACAGTCTGCTGATCGGCGACCAGTGCGGCGCGCACACCGTGCCTTACATGGAAGCCAAGAACTCGACCGCGCAGTTCGAGCACGAAGCGACGACGTCGAAGATTTCCGAGGACCAGAAGTTCTACGTCATGCAGCGCGGCATTCCTGAAGAGGAAGCCATCGCGTTGATCGTCAACGGCTTCGTCAAGGACGTCATCCAGCAACTGCCGATGGAGTTTGCCGTCGAGGCGCAGAAGCTGATCGGTATCAGCCTCGAGGGAAGCGTGGGGTGACAAAGGCGCGCAAACACGAACCCGCAGAAAAACATGTCTACCTGCGGGATCGAGTGGATAACTGGGAAGCGGGCCTGGGCCTAGCTTTCTGGCTGTGCGCGATAGGAATAGCGCTGCTGGCCGCGGCCTACTCGCCGGCTGGCTTTTGGCAGGGGCTTTTGGAAGCCTTGAAGCAGTTGTTGAATCGAGTTTAGCCAGGCAGACGGCTACTGACAGGACGAATGGAAATGCTTGAAATTAGAAACCTCCATGCCCGCATCGTCGATGACGGCACCGAAATCATCCGCGGCCTGAACCTGACGGTGAAAGCCGGCGAGGTCGCCGCGATCATGGGCCCGAACGGCTCGGGCAAGTCGACGCTGTCCTATATCCTCGCCGGCCGCGAGGACTATGAGGTCACCGAAGGCGACATCCTCTACAACGGACAGTCGATCCTCGAAATGGATCCGGCCGAGCGCGCCACGTCGGGCATTTTCCTCGCCTTCCAGTATCCGATGGAGATACCGGGCGTGGCGACCATGGAATTCCTGAAAGTGGCGATGAACGAACAGCGCAAGGCGCGTGGCGAGGAGCCGCTGAAGATCCCGGAATTCCTGAAGCGGGTGAAGGAAGCCGCCGCCTCGCTCAGCATGGACATGGCGATGCTGAAGCGGCCGCTCAATGTCGGCTTCTCCGGCGGCGAGAAGAAACGGGCCGAGATCTTGCAGATGAAGCTCCTGGAGCCGAAGCTCTGCGTGCTCGACGAGACCGATTCCGGCCTCGACATCGATGCGCTGAAGATCGTCTCCGACGGCGTCAACGCGCTGCGCGCGCCGGACCGGGCCTTCCTGGTCATCACCCACTACCAGCGTCTGCTCGAACACATCGTGCCCGACAGCGTGCACGTGCTCTACAAGGGCCAGGTCATCAAATCAGGGGACAAGTCGCTGGCGCTCGACCTCGAAGCCAATGGCTATGCCGGCGTGATCGGCGAAGCCGCGTGAGATGCCAGAAGGCAAGGTCAAACTGATGAATATGCACACACAACCGCAGCGGACACCGGCCGAAACGGCGTTGATCGACGCGTTTGGCGATCGGCTGTCGCTGCTGCCGGGCGACGGCGCGGTGATGCTGAAGCGCGACGACGCGATCGAGGCGATCAAGCACGGCCTGCCGACGCGCCGCGTCGAATCCTGGCACTACACGGATCTGCGCCGGCTGTTGAACGCGGTGCCGGATTTTGACCCGGCCGCCATGGCCAAGGCCGTCGCGCCGATCGTCGAAGGCTCCGCCGTTCTGCCGGTCCTGAACGGCAAGTCCGACGCCAGGACGCCGGTGCTTGAAGGCGTTACCGTCCAGCGCATGTCGGAAAAACTGATTGATGGCAGCATCGCGCCGGGGCTCGATCCCTATGGCAGCGACGATGCGATCGGCGCGCTGAACACAGCCTTCGTCGCCGACGGCTATTTTGTCGACATCGCCGACGGCACGGAATTGGAAAAGCCGGTCGAGCTGCAGAATTTGCAGGCCGGCGGCCAGACCCATGTGCGCCTGGCCGTTCGCGTCGGCGCCGCCGCCAAGGCGGTTATCGTCGAGCGTCAGGCGGGTGATGGCGCCGCGCTGGTCAGTTCCGTCAGCCAGCTGGTGCTCGGCGAGGGCGCCGAGGTGACGTGGCTGATCGTCCAGGAGCAGCCGGAGACGGCGACGCATCTGGCGCAGTTCAAGGCCCATATCGGCAAGAACGCGAAACTGACGCTGTTCGTCATGAACGCCGGCGGCAAGCTCGTGCGCCAGGAGGTCATGGTCAAGACGACGGGTGAAGGCGCCGATTTCAAGCTGCGCGGCATCAACCTTCTGGCCGGCGATACACATAGCGACGTGACGATGGTGCTCGACCACGCCGTGCCGCACACGACCTCGACCGAGATCATCCGCAACGTGGTGACGGGCAAGGCGCGCGGCGTTTTCCAGGGCCGCATCAACGTCCACCAATATGCGCAGAAGACCAACGCCAAGATGGCCTGCAACACGCTGCTGTTGTCGGACGATGGCGAGTTCTCGACCAAGCCGGAGCTCGAAATCTTCGCCGACGACGTCGTCTGCGGCCATGGCGCGACGGTGACCGAGATCGACCACGACCACCTGTTCTACCTGATGGCGCGCGGTGTCGACGAGAAGTCGGCCCGCGGCCTGCTGGTCAAGGCCTTCGTCGCCGAGGTGATCGAGGAACTGGACGACGAGACGATCGTCGAGGCGCTGGAAGCGAGACTCGACGACTGGTTTGTGACGCATGGGTGAGGAGCGGTCGGCGTAGTCGACAAAAAGCCAACGATTTGGCTTTTTGAGCGACGAACGCCCGGAGCCATAGCGAAGGGCCGGCTGACGCTGGAGCCCGGGTATCGAAAGACAGACGATGGACCAGAAAGTCGAAGCCACCCCCTACGACGTCGAGGCGATCCGCCGCGACTTCCCGATCCTGTCGCGCGAAGTCTATGGCAAGCCGTTGGTCTATCTCGACAATGGCGCCTCGGCGCAGAAGCCGCAGGTGGTGCTGGATACGATCCAGCATGCCTATTCCCAGGAATACGCCAACGTCCATCGCGGCCTGCATTTCCTGTCCAACGCCGCGACCGACGCCTATGAAAAGGCGCGCGAGACGGTGCGCCGTTTCCTCAATGCGCCGAGCACCGACACCATCGTCTTCACCTCGAACACCACCTCGGCGATCAACACGGTCGCCTATGGCTACGGCATGCCAAACATCGGCGAGGGCGATGAGATCGTGCTGTCGATCATGGAGCATCACTCCAACATCGTGCCCTGGCACTTCATCCGCGAGCGGCAGGGCGCCAAGCTGGTCTGGGTGCCGGTCGACGATCTCGGCGCCTTCCACATCGAGGAATTCGAGAAGCGGCTGACCGACCGCACCAAGCTTGTCGCCATCACGCAGATGTCGAACGCGTTGGGCACGGTGACGCCGATCAAGGAAATCGTGCGCATCGCGCATGCGCGTGGAATTCCGGTGCTGGTCGACGGCAGCCAGAGCGCCGTGCATATGCCGATCGACGTCCAGGATCTCGACTGCGATTTCTTCGTCTTCACCGGCCACAAGGTCTACGGGCCTTCAGGCATCGGAGTGCTCTACGGCAAGAAGGACATTCTTGCGGGCATGCGCCCCTTCATGGGCGGTGGCGAGATGATCGAGGAGGTGACGGAGGACATCGTCACCTACAATGAGCCGCCGCACCGCTTCGAGGCCGGCACGCCGCCGATCGTCCAGGCGATCGGGCTGGGTGCGGCGCTGGAATACATGGAAAAGATCGGCCGCGAGCGCATCGCGGCGCATGAGGAAGACCTCAAGACCTACGCGCATGAGCGGCTGCGCGCCATCAACTCGCTGCGCATCTTCGGCGATGCGCCTGGCAAGGGCGCGATCATCTCCTTCGAACTGCAAGGCATTCATGCCCATGACGTGTCGATGGTGATAGACAGGCAGGGCGTGGCCGTACGGGCCGGCACCCATTGTGCCCAGCCGCTGTTGAAACGCTTTGGCGTAACCTCCACATGCAGGGCATCGTTCGGCATGTATAATACCAGGGCCGAAGTCGACGCTTTGGCCGAGGCGCTTGAAAAAGCGCGCAAGTTTTTTGGGTGACGACCATGGATGATGCGAGCATCGCTGCCGAGACCACTCCGGAAACCGGCACGAACGCCGTCGTTTCCGCCTCAGCCATTCCCGCCGACGAACTGGCGCGGCTGACCGACGACATCGTTTCGGCGCTGAAGACGGTCTACGACCCGGAAATCCCGGCCGACATCTACGAGCTCGGCCTCGTCTACAAGATCGACATCGAGGACGACCGTTCGGTCAAGATCGACATGACGCTGACCGCGCCGGGCTGCCCGGTGGCCGGCGAAATGCCCGGCTGGGTCGAAAACGCCGTCGGCGCCGTCGAAGGCGTGTCCGGCGTCGAGGTCAACATGACCTTCGATCCGCCCTGGTCGCCCGACCGCATGTCGGAAGAGGCGCAGGTGGCGGTTGGCTGGTATTGAGGGGTGCTGCTGGTGGAGGAGTGGGAAATAGACGTTCCCGAGTTCTTGCCGCCCGCAACTATGAAACTTATGCAGCGCTGGGGTGGTGTTCGGTTTCTGGATGCCTGCAGCGCGCCAAACGAGTTTCATTCGATCCTGCAAGAGTTGCCAGCCGATGTCGTCGATGTCCTTTGTGCGGACCTGCTACTCGGCGATGTCCTAAATGGAAGCTTCCACCAATATTTCCACAACTCCTTTGGAATTACGGTGGATCGGGCCATATCCGCGATGCAGGCACTTGGCCTGCCAGATCATGCCGAGGCTGCTAGACGTGCATTGATGGTTTTTGGCGCAGACTTTCCTCAAGATCGCCTTGCCAGAATGGACAAGATGGATGAATTGCCGGAGACGGCATTCGACGAGGCGACTGATCGATTTTATGCAGCTGAAGACAGCCATCCGATAGGAATGCACGAGGTACTGCAACGGCAAGCCAGCCAATTGCTGTTGAAGGCACACTGAACGGACCGGGGTTGCGCCGGCCAACATTCTTCACCATTTTAGGTGAAGACTCATTCCACAGGCCTTGAACCTGTGTGAACGCGGAGAACAAGAATGGGACGCTTTGCCGTCATCACGATGACCGAAAAGGCCGCCGACCGGGTGCGCGAGATCGTGGCTACCCGCGACAATGCGCATGGCATCCGCCTCGGCATCAAGAAAGGCGGCTGCGCCGGCATGGAATACACGGTCGACCTGGTGACCGAGCCCAATACCAAGGACGACCACATCGAGCGCGACGGCGCCCACGTTTATGTCGCGCCGGAAGCCGCGCTGTTCCTGTTCGGCACCGAGATGGATTTCGAGCAGACCACGCTGCGCACCGGCTTCACCTTCCACAACCCGAACCAGAGCTCGGCCTGCGGCTGCGGCGAATCGGTCGAACTGAAGCCGGCCGACCTCAAGGCGCTGGCTGAAGCACGCGCCTCGGCCTGATACCTCGTCCCTCTCCCCGTAGAACGGGGAGAAGAAAATCTCAGTCCACCCACATCCCAGTCCGCTTGTGCCAGTCCGCGATCGATTCTTCGGGGTAGACGTCGAACGTCTTGTCGCCATTGCCGATCTCAGGCTCGACCCAGTTCGCCTTGTATTTGAGCATCAGATGCACCTTTTCAGGAGCCTTCGGCAGGTCGCTGTCGATCGCCGAGGCGAAGGGGTGCACGAGCTCCGGCCATGTCGGGTCGTAGAGCCAGAGCGCCGACCCGCATTTCTTGCAGAAATTGCGCTCGCCGGTCGAGACCTCGCAATGGGGATGCTCGTCGTCCTCGATCTCGGCCCGATAGACGCCAAGGCTCCTTTTGCCCCTGATGTTCAGCGTCTCGTAGTCGGCGCCGAGATTGATGGCGAAACCACCGCCACCCTGCTGCTTGCGGCAGATCGAGCAGTAGCACAGCATGAACGGCACGGGTGTGTGGCTTTCCACCTCGAAACGGACGGCGTTGCAGCGACAGGACCCCTTGAGTAGAAGCGGCATTGCAAAAAACTCCGGTGGAATGGCCTCAACCTGTCAGCATGGTTTTGGTTGCGCGATGACAATGTCAAATGCCGGTGACATGATCGCGGCATGGACAATGAACGCATCGCCGAACTCTTCGCCGGCCTCGGCCCGGTCAGCATCCGCAGGCTGTTCGGCGGCAAGGGAATCTATTTCGACGGCGTCATCGTCGCCATCGTGCTGCGCGGCGAGTTGCTGCTGAAGGCCGACGAGCAAAGCGCGCCGGATTTCGAAGCCGCGGGCTGCCAGCAATGGACCTATACCGGCAAGCGCCACGGCAAGCTGGTCGCCATGCCCTACTGGAGTATTCCCGACAGCGCCTTTGACGATCCCGACGAGATGACGGTGTGGGCACGCCGCGCCTATGAGGCGGGCCGGCGCGCAGGGAAGTGAACTACAGGGCCTTGGCGATCTCGGCCGCCAGCCGCGCATTGTTTTCGACCAGCGCGATGTTGGTCTTCAGGCTGCGGCCGCCGGTCAGTTCCAGGATTTTTCCCAACAGGAACGGCGTCACCGCCTTGCCGGTCACGTTGAGCGCCTCGGCGGCCTTTTGCGCCGCTTCGATATAGCCCGCCATCTCCTCGGCCGGGATTTCGTGGTCTTCCGGCACCGGGTTGGCGATCAACATGCCGCCACCCAAGCCCAGTGCCTGCCGCGTCCGGAAGAAATGCGCGATCTCTTCAGGCTTATAGAGGGTCAGCGGCGCGCGGAATGGCGACTGCCGCGACCAGAAGGCGGGCATGGTCTCGCAGCCATGGCCAACCACAGGCACGCCGCGCGTCTCCAGCACTTCAAGCGTCTTTTCGATGTCGAGGATCGCCTTGGCGCCGGCCGAGACGACGATAACCGGCGTGCGCGCCAGTTCATCGAGGTCGGCGGAGATGTCAAAGCTCTTCTCGGCCCCCTTGTGCACGCCGCCGATGCCGCCGGTCGCGAACACCTTTATGCCGACCATATGGGCCGCGATCATCGTGGCGGCGACGGTCGTGCCGCCGGTGCGTCCTTGCGCGACGGCGAAGCCGAGATCGGCGCGCGACAGCTTCATGGCGTCACCCGTCATGGCCAGCGATTCGCGCTCGCCGTCGGACAGGCCGATCTTGATGCGACCGCCGACCACGGCGATCGTCGCCGGCACCGCGCCGCCGTCGCTGATGATCTTCTCGACATTGGCTGCCATGGCGCCATTGTCGGGGTAGGGCATGCCATGGGTGATGATGGTGCTTTCCAGCGCCACGACAGGACGCCCGGCGGCCAGGGCTTGCGCCACCGGCGCGTGGATATCGATGAACGGGCGGGCTGTATCTGGGGTCATCTGGATCTCCAACCTGGAGCGCCCACGTCCATGTCGACGCTTGGCTGCACTCCGGACTTATGAATTTGCCGGTCTCATGCCACTTCCCTGGCATCGGGCACAAGAGCCAGTGCTTCCGCGAAGCTCGCCGCGGTGAAATCGGGAATGGCGTTGGCGCTTTCGATGGCCAGCGTCGCCGCCGCAACACCTTCGCGCAGGGCCTGGCGTAGCGGCAGGCCGCGCAGCAAGGCCGCGATCGTCGCGCCCGCCAGCGCATCGCCGGCGCCGGTGACGTCGGCGATTTTTCTCGGAGCAGGGGGCAGGATCGAAAACGCGCCCGTTTCATCGAAACCCAGCACCGGCGCGCCGCCTGCCGTGACCACGCCGTTGGCAAGGCCGCTGCATCGCAGGCCGTCGACGACATCGCGTTCGCCGGCATTGGCGTTGACGCCGGCCAGCACGACGGCCTCGCGCCGGTTCATGAAGACCAGCGCCAGCGCGCCGAGCACCGGTATCAGCCGCACCACCTTGGCCGGCGAAGTAGCGATGGCATAGACCGGCTTGCCGGCGGCAAGCGAAACCAGCCGCTCCAGTGCCGCCGACGGCAGATTTGCGTCGCACAGGATGGCGTCGGCGGCAGCGACCGCCTCGCGGACCTTGGAGCGCCTCATCTGCTTGGGGAACGCCAGATCATAGAGCGCCATGTCGGCGAACCCGACGATCAACTCACCCTCGCTGTCGATCAGCGCCGTATAGCTCGGCGTCGTGCGGTCTAGGAAGACCGCCGACAGGTCGGCGATGCCAGCCTCGGCGATAGCGCGGGAAACGGTATCGCCCGCCGCATCCCCGCCCCGCATCGAAAGCAGCGAAGCGGAGACGCCGCGCCGCACCGTGCTGCGCAGCGCGTTGAACACGCCGCCGCCGACATCCTCGCGCATCGTGCCGGGATTGGACGCGGCCGGCACGTAGGCGCCGGACACCTGGCCACGTCGGTCGATGTGGGCGCCGCCTACGGCCAGTATCTCTACGGATTTCACCATGCCGGCGATATGCCCTTTGTTATTGCAACTGCACAAGCGCTAGACTGCGTTGTGGACCTTCGCCAGCAAGATGGCGATTCGGCGGGTCTATACAATCGAACAGTCTGGCCCAATGCGGGGTGCGGTCCTGTTAGGTCTCTTGGTACGAAAAAAGAACAAATCCGGATATCATTTGTTTTTCAAATATTTGATCCCTCTTGCCAAACGAGAACAAAAAAGGTACAAAATGGCAGGGATTACGGATTGTCCGGCCTTCATTGACGACCAAGGGGTGATGTATCATGGCTCAGAATTCTTTGCGGCTTGTAGAGGATAAGGCAGTGGACAAATCAAAGGCTCTGGATGCGGCGCTGTCGCAAATCGAGCGGGCTTTCGGCAAGGGCTCGATCATGCGGCTCGGCGCGAACGAGCAGGTCGTCGAGATCGAAACGGTGCCGACCGGCTCGCTCGGCCTCGACATCGCGCTCGGCGTCGGTGGCCTGCCACGCGGCCGCATCATCGAAATCTACGGGCCGGAAAGCTCGGGCAAGACGACGCTGGCGCTGCACACGGTGGCCGAAGCCCAGAAGAAGGGCGGCATCTGTGCCTTCGTCGACGCCGAGCATGCGCTCGATCCGGTCTATGCCCGCAAGCTTGGCGTCGATCTCGAGAACCTGCTGATCTCGCAGCCCGACACCGGCGAACAGGCGCTGGAAATCTGCGACACGCTGGTGCGCTCCGGCGCCATCGACGTGCTGGTGGTCGATTCGGTCGCGGCACTGACGCCGCGCGCTGAAATCGAAGGCGAGATGGGCGATTCGCTGCCCGGCCTGCAGGCCCGCCTGATGAGCCAGGCGCTGCGCAAGCTGACCGCCTCGATCTCGCGCTCCAACACCATGGTCATCTTCATCAACCAAATCCGCATGAAGATCGGCGTCATGTTCGGGTCGCCCGAGACCACGACCGGCGGCAACGCGCTGAAATTCTACGCATCGGTGCGCCTCGACATCCGCCGCATCGGCTCGGTCAAGGATCGCGACGAGGTCGTCGGCAACCAGACCCGTGTCAAGGTGGTCAAGAACAAGCTGGCGCCGCCCTTCAAGGTGGTCGAGTTCGACATCATGTATGGCGAGGGCGTGTCCAAGACCGGCGAACTGGTCGATCTCGGCGTCAAGGCTGGCGTGGTCGAGAAGTCGGGCGCCTGGTTCTCCTACAATTCGCAGCGCCTCGGCCAGGGCCGCGAAAATGCAAAACTTTTCCTGCGCGACAATCCCGATACCGCACGCGAGATCGAATTGGCGCTCAGGCAGAATGCCGGGCTGATCGCCGAAAAGTTCCTCGAGAATGGCGGCTCTGAAGGCGGCGACGACGGTTTTGAGGACGAAGCCGGCGCGATGTAGGGCAACCGGACAGAGTTCGGCCATAAAGCCGGCCTATGATCTGATGCTTAAGTAATCGAGTTCTTTAGTACCGCGTTCAAAACCGCCGGCCTTCGCGCCGGCGGTTTTCGTTTTGGCGGACCAATGGACTCCCTGGATTGGCCCAGTTCCGTGTTTCTGGACAGGCTCGGGCGTGCCCGCTAAAAGGCCAAATCTATTTCTGCAAAGCAGAGACCAGTTTCCGCCGGCCGCGCCGGCGGTTTTCGCGAAAAGGCAGCAGTCATGAGTGGCGTGAACGAGATCCGGTCGACCTTTCTCGACTATTTCCGCAAGGAGGGCCACGAGGTCGTGGCCTCGAGCCCGCTCGTGCCGCGCAACGATCCGACATTGATGTTCACCAATGCCGGCATGGTGCAGTTCAAGAACGTCTTCACCGGCCTGGAGAAGCGGTCCTATTCGCGCGCCACCACCGCCCAGAAGAGCGTTCGCGCCGGTGGCAAGCACAACGACCTCGACAATGTCGGCTACACCGCGCGCCACCTGACCTTCTTCGAGATGCTCGGCAATTTCTCCTTCGGCGACTATTTCAAGGAGCGCGCCATCGAGCTTGCCTGGAACCTGATCACCAAGGAGTTCGGGCTGAAGAAGGACAAGCTGCTGGTCACCGTCTACCACACCGACGATGAGGCGGCCGGCTTCTGGAAGAAGATCGCGGGTTTCTCGGACGATCGCATCATCCGCATCGCGACCTCGGACAATTTCTGGGCGATGGGCGATACCGGCCCTTGCGGGCCGTGCTCGGAAATCTTCATCGATCGCGGCGAGCACATCTGGGGCGGACCTCCCGGCAGCCCGGAAGAGGATGGCGACCGCTTCCTCGAATTCTGGAACCTGGTGTTCATGCAGTATGAACAGGTGACGAAGGAGGAGCGCATCGACCTGCCGCGTCCGTCCATCGACACCGGCATGGGTCTGGAGCGCATGGCCTCGATCCTGCAGGGCGTGGAGAGCGTCTTCGAGACCGACCTTTTCCGTCATTTGATCGATGCGGCGTCCTCCGCGCTCGGCCGCGCTCCGGATGCGGAAACGGTGGCGTCCTACCGCGTCATCGCCGATCATTTGCGCTCGTCCTCCTTCCTGGTCGCGGACGGCGTGCTGCCGTCGAACGAAGGCCGCGGCTACGTGCTGCGCCGCATCATGCGCCGCGCCATGCGCCACGCGCAGCTGCTCGGCGCGAACGAACCGCTGATGTGGAAGCTGGTGCCGGCGCTGGTGCGCGAGATGGGCCAGGCCTATCCCGAACTGCCGCGCGGCGAGCAGCTGATCACGGAGACGCTGAAGCTCGAGGAAACGCGCTTCCGCAAGACGCTGGTGCGCGGCCTCGGCCTGCTCTCCGAGGCGACGGAAACGCTGCACGCCGGCGACATGCTGGATGGCGAAACTGCGTTCAAGCTCTACGACACCTACGGCTTCCCGCTCGACTTGACGCAGGACGCCCTGCGCCAGCGCAGCATCTCGGTCGATCTTGCCGGCTTCACCAATGCGATGGAGCAGCAGAAGGCCGAGGCGCGCAAGCACTGGACCGGGTCCGGCGAGGCCGCGACCGAGACTGTGTGGTTCTCCGTGCGCGAACAGACCGGCGCCACCGAGTTCCTCGGCTACGAGACCGAACAGGCGGAAGGCCTGATCCAGGCGCTGGTCAAGGATGGCAAGACCGTCGACAGCGCCGGCAAGGGCGACGCCGTTGCGGTGGTCGTCAACCAGACGCCGTTCTATGGCGAGTCCGGCGGCCAGATGGGCGACACCGGCATCATCTCAGGCGAAGGATTCTCAATCGAGATCTCGGACACGCAGAAGAAGGCCGATGGGCTGTTCGTGCATCTGGGCAAGGTGGCGAGCGGCACGGTCAAGACCGGCGCTCCCGTCGAATTGAAGGTCGACCACGCGCGCCGCACCAGGCTGCGGGCCAACCATTCCGCCACGCACCTGATCCATGAGGCGCTGCGCGAGGTGCTGGGCACCCATGTCGCGCAGAAGGGCTCGCTGGTCGCGCCGGAGCGGCTGCGTTTCGACATCTCGCACAACAAGCCGATCTCGGCCGAGGAGCTTGAAGAGGTCGAGCGCATGGCCAACGAAATCGTCGTGCAGAACAGCCCGGTGACCACGCGGCTGATGTCGGTCGACGACGCCATCTCCGAGGGCGCCATGGCGCTGTTCGGCGAGAAGTATGGCGATGAAGTACGCGTCGTGTCGATGGGCACGGGGCTGCACGGCGCCAAGGCCAACCGGCCTTATTCGGTAGAACTCTGCGGCGGCACCCATGTCAGGGCGACCGGCGATATCGGCCTGATCCGCGTCGTCTCCGACGGCGCGGTCGCCGCCGGCGTGCGCCGCATCGAGGCGCTGACGGGCGAAGCAGCGCGCAGACACCTCGACGAGCAGGACAGGCGCCTGAAGGCGGCGGCAGCCGTGCTGAAGATCTCGCCAGCCGATGTGCCGGCGCGTGTCGAGACGCTGCTCGAAGAGCGCAAGAAGATCGAGAAGGAACTGAGCGAGGCGCGCAAGAAACTGGCGCTCGGCGGCGGCGCCGCGGCGGGTGCGCCCTCGGAGAACGAGACGGTCGCGGGCGTCGGCTTCCTCGGCAAGGCGGTCTCCGGCGTCTCGCCGAAGGATCTGAAGCCGCTGGCCGATGCCGGCAAGACGTCGCTCGGCTCCGGCGTCGTCGTCTTCGTCGGCACTGGCGAGGACAACAAGGCCAGCGTCGTCGTCGCAGTCACCGACGACCTCGTCGGCCGCTTCAGCGCCGTCGACCTGGTGCGCGTCGCCTCCGCCGCCTTGGGCGGGCAGGGCGGTGGCGGTCGGCCCGACATGGCTCAGGCCGGTGGCCCGGATGCCTCGAAGGCAAATGATGCGATCGCGGCTGTGAAGGCAGCGCTCGAAGCGGCTTAAGCTGCGGGAATCGTCCCACTTTCGGGGCAATGCTGCCCCTCATCTGGCTGCCGCCATCTACTCCCCGTTGAACGGGGAGAAGATGCTGTCATCGCGGCTTTCGCTAATCGCCAACGTTGCAGGAGAGGTACCGGCGTCGGGGCCAGCCTCTTTCGCCCCGTTTACGGGGAGAAATGCCCGGCAGGGCAATGAGGGGCGGCGCTGACATCAAAAAAAGCTCGCTCGACAGCCATGACGAGAAGCGTGCTCATTCGGCCTTTTCAGTCTTCACAAAACCGTGCCGTGCGGCAATCCGCCCGTACCAGTCCTGAATATCCGCGAACCGCGCCAACAAATCTCGCCCCTCGGCGACCTTGACGAAATAGCCGATGACCGGCGCGGCATGCAGGTCGGCCAGCGTCAGCCGATCACCAAGCAGCCAGGGTCCATCCGCCTTAAGTGAAGTCAGAACTTTCAGCACGGTCTCCGCCTGGCGGAGTCCGTTGGCAATCAAAGCCTCGTCTGGCTCCGCCTTTTCCAGCCGCTCGACGGCAACGTCCCAAACCATGGGACGGTAGCCATAGGCGTCGAGCATGCCTGTCATCTGGCCCATCCTGGCGCGGCCGCGCGCATCGGCGGGCTGCAGCGCCGGACCGTCGAAGGCCTCGTCGATATAGCGCGCGATCGCATTGGTTTCGAACAGCCGGAAACCGTTATGCTCGAAGGCTGGGATGCGGCCGAACGGGTGATGTTCCAGATACCAGGCCGGGATGCTGTCGGCGGCGAAGATGTCGAGCGGCACCAGCTCGTAGTCGATGCCCTTTTCCTCCAGCGCCATCCGCGCGATGCGCACATAGACGCTGTAGTCCGCGCCGTAGAGGATTGGCCTGGTCATCGCTGTAACCTTCGGTCTCGCTCAGTTGGGGCCTAAAAAGCGAAGGCTCCTTTCGGAGCCTTCTGCATGTCGAAATGCGAGCGTTACGCCATCGCCTTCTGCAAATTCTCGTCGATCTTGTCGAGGAAGCCGGTGGTCGATAGCCAGGGCTGGTCGGGACCGATCAGCAGCGACAGGTCCTTGGTCATGAAGCCGCTCTCGACGGTCTGGATGCAGACCTTCTCCAGCGTTTCGGCGAAGCGCTTCAGTTCGGCATTGTCGTCGAGCTTGGCGCGGTGGGCGAGGCCACGCGTCCAGGCGAAGATCGAGGCGATCGAATTGGTCGAGGTTTCCTCGCCCTTCTGGTGCTGGCGGTAGTGGCGGGTGACGGTGCCGTGCGCGGCTTCCGCTTCCACCGTCTTGCCGTCCGGCGTCATCAGCACCGAGGTCATCAGACCGAGCGAGCCGAAGCCTTGTGCGACCGTGTCGGACTGCACATCTCCGTCATAGTTCTTGCAGGCCCAGACATAGCCGCCCGACCATTTCAGGCTGGAGGCCACCATGTCGTCGATCAGCCGGTGTTCGTACCACAGCTTCTTTGCCTTGAACTCGGCCTCGAATTCAGCCTCGTAGACTTCCTGGAAAATGTCCTTGAAGCGGCCGTCATAGGCCTTGAGGATGGTGTTCTTGGTCGACAGATAGACCGGATAGTTGCGCAGCAGGCCGTAGTTCAGCGAGGCGCGGGCGAATTCGCGGATCGACTCGTCGAGATTGTACATGGCCATGGCGACACCGGCGCCGGGCGCGTCGAACACGTCATGCTCGATGACCTTGCCGTCCTCGCCGACGAACTTGATCGTCAGCTTGCCCTTGCCGGGGAAGCGGAAATCGGTGGCGCGGTACTGGTCGCCGAAGGCGTGACGGCCGACGATGATCGGCTTGGTCCAGCCGGGCACCAGGCGCGGCACGTTCTTCATGATGATCGGCTCGCGGAAGATGGTGCCGCCGAGGATGTTGCGGATGGTGCCGTTCGGCGACTTCCACATCTTCTTCAGCTTGAACTCCTCGACGCGCTGTTCGTCGGGGGTGATGGTCGCGCATTTCACGCCGACGCCGTATTTCTTGATGGCGTTTGCCGAATCGATCGTCACCTGGTCGTTGGTGGCGTCACGGTGCTCGATGCCGAGGTCGTAATATTCGAGCTTCAGGTCGAGATAAGGGTGGATCAGCTTGTCCTTGATGAACTGCCAGATGATGCGGGTCATCTCGTCGCCGTCGAGTTCGACGACCGGGTTCGCCACCTTGATCTTCGCCATGGAAAGAATGCCTCGTTGCTGGGATATGGGACGGCCTTGCCCGCGTGGCGTTCGGCCGGGAGATGCCGCCCGTATATCAAAGCGTTTTTGGCCGCGCAAACGGCGATCGGTCACGAATGTGGGGCCATGGCCGCCATCATTTGCGAATGCTTCATTTTCGCGGCCGAATATGGCAGGGGACGCTGAAATGCCGCAAACAGCAGTTCATTGACAATCATGCCCGTCACCAAAGATCCCGATAACGCTCCAGCCGCCGGTCCGGCCATCATCCTCGTCGAGCCGCAGCTTGGCGAGAACATCGGCATGGTCGCTCGCGCCATGGCCAATTTCGGCTTGGCCGAACTGCGCCTGGTGAACCCGCGCGACGGCTGGCCGAGCGAGAAGGCGCGTGCCGCCGCAAGCCGCGCCGACCATGTCATCGACGCCGTGAAGGTGTTCGACGATCTGGCCGCCGCACTTGCCGATCTGAACTTCGTCTTCGCCACCACCGCCAGGCAGCGCGACGGCTTCAAGGCCGTGCGCGGGCCCGTGGAGGCGGGCAGGGTGCTGCGCGCCCGTCATGGCATGGGGCAGCGCACCGGCATCCTGTTCGGCCGCGAGCGCTTCGGCCTCTACAATGACGAAGTCGGGCTGGCCGACGAGATCGTCACCTTTCCCGTCGACCCTGATTTCTCCTCGCTCAACATCGCCCAGGCGGCACTGCTGATGTCCTATGAGTGGATGAAGTCCGGCCTGGAGGACGAGACCCAGACCAATTTCACCGGGCCGGAGATGAAACCGGCCAGCAAGGAAGAACTGCACGGCCTGTTTGCCTATCTCGAAGGCGCGTTGGAAGCGCGCGGCTATTTCCGGCCGGCGCCGAAGAAGCCGAAGATGGTCGACAATCTGCGCGCCGTGCTGACGCGCGCCGGCTTTGCCGAGCCGGAGCTCAAGGTGCTGCGCGGCATTATTTCCTCGCTGGACAGGTTCTCCCCGGCAATGCCGCGCGGCGACGGTTCGCCGGGCGACGATCCAAGGCGGCTTCCGGCCGCCGCGCGCGCCGGCAAGGCAGAGGCTGAACGCCAGGCGCACAAACCCGCCGGCGACGATGAGGACGCGCCGCCGCTTGGCGGCAAGGGAACCGACAATGACTGACCAGCCGATCCTGATGTTCGATTCCGGCGTCGGCGGCTTGACCGTGCTGCGAGAGGCGCGGGTGCTGATGCCGGACCGTCGCTTCGTCTATGTCGCGGACGATGCTGCCTTTCCGTTTGGCGCCTGGGAAGAACCGGCGCTGCGCACCCACATACTCGAGCTCTTCGCCAAATTGCTCGACAGGTTTGCGCCGGCGATTTCCGTCATTGCCTGCAATACCGCCTCGACACTGGTGATCGATGCGCTGCGTGACAGATTTCCCGGCCATCCCTTCGTCGGCACCGTGCCGGCGGTCAAGCCGGCGGCGGAGCGCACCCGCTCGGGCCTGGTCTCGGTGCTGGCGACGCCGGGCACGGTGAAGCGGCAATACACGCGCGACCTGATCAGCAAATGGGCGCAGAAATGCCATGTCCGCCTGGTCGGCAGCGACAGGCTGGCGGGGTTGGCCGAAGTCTATATGCGCGAGGGCTTTGTCGACGAGGAGGCCGTGCGCGCCGAGATATCGCCCTGCTTCATGGAACATGAGGGGCTCCGGACAGACATCGTCGTGCTCGCCTGCACGCATTATCCGTTCCTGGTCAACCGCATGCGCAAGACCGCGCCCTGGCCGGTCGACTGGATCGATCCGGCCGAAGCGATCGCCCGGCGGGCCCTTTCGCTGCTGCCGCCCGTCGACGGCGCGCTGCCGCAAGGCGAGCCCGATATCGCCGTCTTCACGTCCGGCAAGGCGGATTTCGCCGTCAGCCGGCTGATGCAGGGCTTTGGACTGGCGGCGGAAACGTCTGCCGCTTAAACGGGTTCGAAGACGATGCTGCGTTGATCCGGGTCGGCCGAGGCCAGCTTTAGCGTTACACCGTCGCCCTGCCTGAGTCCGGAGGCCTTCACTGTGGCAACGACAGGCATGTCGGCAAGCTGGACGCGCACGCCATGGTCGACGAAGTCGGTGACGACGGCTTTGAACGTTTCCCCTTCGCGTCCCCTGAGCATCACCGCCTCTGCAAGGTCGATGGCCGCATGGTTGATCCGCGAAGCGCGGGCATCCGCGCGTCCCATCACCTTCGGCAGTCCAGCGAACGCATCGCTGACGGCCTGCGGCACCGACTGGCCGTTGGCGATCGCCAGCGCGCAGCGCACGACGTAGCGATCGGCCAGCCGCCTGAGTGGCGCGGTGGCATGGGCATAGGTCGCGGCCATCGCCTCGTGCCAGGGGACGACGCCTTCCTGGTAGGGCTGGTAGGACGCGCCATTGCCCGCGCGGCGGATTTCCAGCATCAACGCCGCTTGTTTAGGATCAGCCGGATCGAGCGTGCGCTGATAATCGCGGAGGTTGGTTGAGGCGGGCCAGGACAGGCCGAGCGCCTGTGCCGCGTTGCGCAGCCTTTGCACCTTGGACGCGTCCGGCCCGGACATCACGCGAAACAGCCCGGTCTTGTGCGCCAGCATAGCGTCGGCAATCGCCATGTTGGCAGCCAGTGAAAGCGCGGCGTTGTCCTGCTCGGATTGCAGGATCGGTCTGAACGAGAGCCGGAAACTGCCATCGGCAAGCCTTTCCACCTCCTGCTCGGGCGGGTCGACGCGGGAAGCGCCGCGCCGTTCTTCGTTTGCCGCCATGCGCCGCGCCAGTTCGCCGAAGCCGACTGGTACGTCGGAGGCCGTCACGCTGTCATAAGCGAGCTTGGCGCGGCTTCGAATGATGGCCCGCTCCGCGCCATCCAACTTTACCGCACCGTCCTCAGCGACCCGAACCGTGAAGATAACAGATGGACGCGGTCTGTCCGGCAGCAGGCTCGCCGCCGCCTCGGCAATTGCCGGCGGATAGAGCCCGGCCTTGCCGTCCGGCAGATAAAGCGTCTCGCCCCGCGTCCAGGCTTCGAGATCCAGCGCGTCGCCGTCCTCGACAAACCAGGCCACGTCGGCAATGGCGTAATGCAAGAGAAGATCGCCCCCGCTCGCTTCGATCGAGAACGCCTGGTCAAGATCGGTGGAGGTAGCGGGATCGAGCGTGACGAAGGGCATATCGGTTCGATCGGCATGCTGGTTCGGCACACGCCTGGTCGCCGCCTCCGCTGCTGCCGTGACGTCGGCAGGAAATCCGTCCGCCACGTGGAATTCGGTGCGGATCTTCGCCAGGCCGGTGGAGAGCGCTTGTGAGGGGTCTGTCAGAGACTTCATTCAGCCGTCCTACACCGGAGTTCCGGATACGGGAAGGCTGCCGGCGAATCGCCAAGCCGGCCGCCTGACGAGCTGGCACAGCCCGCCGAGGAACCGGGCGGCCGGCGCTGGAACCGCCACCGAAGCGCGGCGTTTCACCTGACAGAAAGGAGAAACCGCCATGCCAGCCACCTCGAAAGCCCAGCAAAAAGCCGCCGGCGCTGCACTCTCCGCCAAGCGCGGTGAGACGAAAAAGAGCGAACTCAAGGGCGCTTCCAAGGGAATGTACGAATCCATGAGCGAGAAGCAGCTCGAGGAATTCGCCGAGACGAAGCGCAAGGGATTGCCGGAAAAGAAGTCAAAAGACTGACCGCGTCGTTCACGACACGCTGGCCCAAACAGACCAAGGCCCGCGCGAAACTGCGGGCCTTGCCTTAAGCAATCTCCGGGCAAATGTTTGCCTTACCAGCGATGGCAGCGCCTTACCTTTGTCACGATCACCTTGCGGTGGCCATGCCGCCACACCACCCTTTTCTTGACGATGACGCGGCACACTTGTTTGTGGCCGTGCCAATGGCGCGCCATGGCCGGTTCGGGCGCCACCGCCATCGAACCTGCAAGCACTGCGGCGCCTGCCAAGGTAAGGAAGAACTTCTTCATGCTGATTGGACTCCTCTAGCTCCAGATCCCTTCCTGGTGCCGTTGGCGCAAAACCTCCCGCCACATCCGGCATCGCTCAACGTCCGGAACGCTATAGGGTTGCGTCGTGCCGTGCCACTCACAAGCTTGACACCGGTTAAATCTCGGTTTAACCAGCCGCCAACGCCGGGCAGCGATGTCCGGTGTTTGTTTTGTATGCGCAAGACCGGTTGCCTTGGTTTCTGGTTTTGTTTGAACTGACGTGTCCCGTGGGTTTTCCGCCGCGTTGCGTGGGAAAACCCTGTCAGGTCTCGAAAACGGAGGCCAGAGGAGGGCGCGTTTCCTTCACCCGGACCATGAGGTGCCGGGTGTGTTGTTTTGAAAAGGGAATGCGATGAGCAAGCGCGAATCCGCGAAATACAAGATCGACCGCCGTCTCGGCGAAAATATCTGGGGCCGCCCGAAGTCCCCGGTCAACAAGCGTGAATACGGCCCCGGCCAGCACGGCCAGCGCCGCAAGGGCAAGCTTTCCGACTTCGGCCTGCAGCTGCGCGCCAAGCAGAAGCTGAAGGGTCACTATGGCGACGTTTCGGAAAAGCAGTTCCGCAAGGTCTATGAAGAGGCCGACCGCCGCAAGGGCGACACCTCGGAGAACCTGATCGGCCTGCTCGAATCGCGTCTCGACGCGGTCGTCTACCGCGCCAAGTTCGTGCCAACCATTTTCGCGGCCCGCCAGTTCGTCAACCACGGCCACGTCAACGTCAACGGCAAGCGCGTCAACATCGGCTCGTACCGCTGCAAGCCGGGCGACGTCGTCGAAGTGCGCGAAAAGTCGAAGCAGCTGGTCATCGTCCTGGAATCGGTCGGCCTGGCCGAGCGCGACGTTCCGGACTACATAGAAGCCGATCACAACAAGATGGTCGCGACCTTCTCGCGCATCCCTGGCCTGGCGGACGTTCCGTTCGCCGTGCAGATGGAGCCGAACCTGGTCGTCGAATTCTATTCGCGCTAAGCGAACGCTTTTCTGCGATACCGGAAAGGCCGCCCTCGAGGCGGCCTTTTTGTTTGGCGCATCCGCTTTGCCGTTTCGATTTTCCGGCCGATGCGCTAATGCGAGCGGACGTTACATCCTGGGGCCGCCGCGCCATGAACATGCAGCCAGACATCGAGACGCTTGAACCGGCCGCCGAAGGCGGCTCCCATCCGCTGTTCGCCGATGTGCCGTCGTCCGTCGAGTTCAACAAACTGCGCAAGCGGTTGCTGCGGCTGACCCGCCAGGCGATCGAGGATTTCTCGATGGTGGAGCCGGGCCAGCGCTGGCTGGTCGCGCTGTCGGGCGGCAAGGATTCCTACGGCCTGCTTGCCACGCTGCTCGACCTCAAATGGCGCGGGCTGCTGCCGGTCGAATTGCTGGCCTGCAATCTCGATCAGGGCCAGCCAAATTTCCCCAAGCACATCCTGCCGAATTACCTCAACGCCAACGGCATCGCCCACCGCATCGAGTACCAGGACACCTATTCGGTGGTCACCGACAAGCTGCCGCAGGGCAGCACCTATTGCTCGCTCTGCTCGCGGCTCAGGCGCGGCCATCTCTACCGGATCGCGCGCGAGGAGGGGTGCTCGGCGCTGGTGCTCGGCCATCATCGCGAGGATATCCTCGAGACTTTCTTCATGAACCTGTTCCATGGCGGCCGTCTCGCCGCCATGCCGCCAAAGCTGCTCAACGACGAGGGCGACGTCATGGTGCTGCGGCCGCTGAGCTATTGCGCCGAGATCGACCTCGAGAAATTCGCCGCCGCGATGCGGTTCCCGATCATTCCTTGCGACCTCTGCGGGAGCCAGGAAGGCCTCCAGCGCAACGCCATGAAGGCGATGCTGGAGGACATCGAAAAGCGCATGCCCGGCCGCAAGGACACGATGATCCGCGCGCTGTCCAACACCAGGCCCTCGCATCTGCTCGACCGGAAACTGTTCGATTTCGCCGCCCTGAACCAGACCCTCATCACAGGACAAGACGCATCCGATGACATTTGACGACAACGCGATCGACTGGCTGGCCAGCCTGCTGGCCGAGGCAGCCGACACGGAAATCATGCCCCGCTTTCGCCGGCTGGGCGACGGCGACATCAGGCAGAAGACCTCCGCCGCCGATCTGGTGACGGAAGCCGATGTCAACGCCGAGCGGCTGATCACCGCCAGGCTGCGCCAGCGTTATCCCGACGCCATGGTCGTCGGGGAGGAAGCCTGTTCCGACGACCCGGCGCTGCTCGACGGTCTGGGCGATGCCGATCTGGCCTTCGTCATCGATCCGGTCGACGGCACCTTCAACTTCGCCTCCGGTGTGCCGCTGTTCGGCGTCATGCTCGGCGTCGTGGTCAAGGGCGAGACGGTCGCCGGCATCATCCATGATCCGGTCGGCAAGGACTGGCTGATCGGCGCCAAGGGCGCCGGCAGCCATATCCGCCATGCGCATGGTACGCTGGAGAAGGTGCGGGTTGCCGCAAGCGCGCCGATCTCCGGGATGACCGGGGCGGTCTCCTGGCAGTACATGGCCGAGCCAGACCGCACGCGGCTGGCCTGCAACCAGACCAAGACGCTGTCGCAGTTCAACTACCGCTGCGCCGCCCACGAATACCGCCTGCTGGCGAGCGGCCATGGCCATTTCGTCGTCTACAACAAGCTGATGCCGTGGGATCATCTCGCCGGTGTGCTGATCCATGCCGAGGCCGGCGGCCATGCCGCGCGTTTCGACGGCACGCCCTATCTGCCGTCGCATGTCGGCGGCGGCCTGCTGGTCGCCCCCGATCGCGAAAGCTGGAAGGAGTTGCGCCGCGAACTGTGGGCTGCGTAGGATCATTTCCCAGGGCCGGCGCTTGACTGCCGGTTTTGTGCGGCCGAAGAATTGGTGCGCACGCGGGGCCCTCGAATGAAATCTCGGTTCGCAATTCTTGCGGCGGCTCTGGCCGCGATCGTGTTTACCAATGCCAAGCCGGCAATCGCACAAGAGCGTCCCTGCCACAGTACCGATCCCGTCGACACGCTCAAGGAGATGTCGGAGGCGATTTATGCCTGTTGGAAGCCGCCAGCGGGAACCGCGGGCATGTCGCTGACGCTGCAGTTCTCACTGCGCCGCAACGGCACGCTGATCGGCAAGCCTCGCGCCACCTATTCCGATCTGGGGACGGATCCGCAACTCAGCCGGGCTTTCGTGGCATCCATCCTCAAGGCACTCGACGAGTCGCTGCCATTGCCCTTTTCGGACAGTATGGGCGGAGCAATCGCGGGGCGCATGCTTGCGCCTCGCTTCACGGCGGCGATTGAAGGTGCATCCTGACGCAATTCGTCTAATGCAGGTCGGTGATATGCCCTGAAACGGGTGGGTTGTGCGGCTGGAACATCTTGCCGCGTTCGGCGATCAGGATCATCAGCAACGCCGCGACCGAGACGCTGCAGAAGCCGGCGGCAAGCGGCGTCACCGTGCCGTTGAACGCCTGGCCGATCAGCGTGCCGAGGATGCCGCCGAGAAACGTCTGCATGAAGCCCAGTATGGACGACGCCGTGCCGGCCAGTTGGCCGAGCGGTTCCATGGCCAGCGCGTTGAAATTGGCGCCAAGCGCGCCGAAGGGGAGCATGGCGCAGGCGAAGAAGGTGATGAACAGCCAGAGCGGCATCTTGATTTCCAGCGAGACCACCAGCCATGCCAGGCTGATGACCAGGAACAAAAGCAGCGCGCTCTGCGACAGCCGGCGCATGCCGATGCGGCCGACAAGGCGTGAATTCAGAAAATTGGAGAAGGCGAGCACGCCGGCGACCCCGGCGAAGATCACCGGGAACATCTCGCCGACGTTGAAGATGTCGACATAGATCTGCTGCGCCGAGGCGATAAAGCCGAACATGGCGGCGAAGATGAAGGTGCTGGCAAAGGCGTAGCAGAGCGCGATGCGGTTGGTCAGCACGATGCGGAATCCGCCGAGGACGGAGGAGACCGTCAGTTGCCGGCGATATTCGGGGCGCAGCGTTTCAGGCAGGCGCAGCAGCGACCACGCTGACACGATCAGCGCGCCGACGGCCATGGTGACGAAGATGTAGTGCCAGGTCGCGAACAGCATGATGAACTGGCCAATGCCCGGCGCAATGACCGGTATCGCCATGAACACCATGAAGATCAACGACATCACCTCCGCCATGCGCCGGCCTTCGAACGTATCACGGACGATCGATACCGCGATGACGCGGGTGGCGGCGGCCCCGATGCCTTGGACGGCGCGGCATAGCAGCAGCGTTTCAAAGCTTGGCGCGATGGCTGCCGCTGCAGCCGCCGCCACATAGATGATCAGACCCGCGACGAGCGGCGAGCGGCGGCCGAACCGGTCCGAGATCGGCCCGAAGAACAGCTGGCCGCCGCCAAAACCCAGAATGTAGGCGGTGATCACATATTGCCGGTGGTTTTCATTCTCGACGCCGAGCGAGGCGCCGATCTGCTGCAGCGCCGGCAGCATGATGTCGATGGCCAGCGAATTCAGCGCCATCAGCGCCGCGCACAGCGCAATGAACTCCCAGCGCGGAATAGGCAGCTTGCTTGCCGGCGGCAAGGTGCTTGCCCGTTGCGGCGCTGTCGATTGCTGGTCCACGGCAAGTCCGATCTCTCAAACGAAAATGCGCCGGCGGGCCGGCGCATTGGCTCGTCTTGGGTCCCGATACCGGGACATGTAAATTGCCGAGGTGGGCTGCCCCGGTGTGCAGTCGTTACGACATGCCAAAAACCGAAATCAGGCGGCGCCTTTAACGCTCACACCCTTTTCGACCAGGAAGGTCTGCAACTCGCCGGCCTGGAACATCTCGCGGACAATATCGCAGCCGCCGACGAATTCGCCCTTGACGTAGAGCTGCGGGATCGTCGGCCAGTTGGAATAATCCTTGATGCCCTGGCGCAGTTCAGCCGAGTCCAGGACATTCACGCCTTTGTAGTCGGCGCCGATATAGTCGAGGATCTGGACGACCTGGCCGGAAAAACCGCACTGCGGAAAACCGGGCGTGCCCTTCATGAAAAGCACGACGTCGTTGCCCTTCACTTCATTGTCGATGTAGTCGTTGATACCGCTCATGGAAAATCCTTTCACGCCCGTGGGAGTCAGGCTCGAAGCATGTCTTTCAAATAAACCCATAGGTTGCCCGAAACAAGACATTAGCCGCGCCATGGCCGAAATGGCGCAAAGGATGGGCGGGTTTGGGCCAAGCGGGAGTTGGCCCGAACGGCCTCAGTCGGGAACGCTGGTCTGCAGCGCCAGGGCGTGCAGCACGCCGCCCATATTGCCCTTCAGCGCGTCATAGACCATCTGGTGCTGCTGGATGCGGCTCTTTCCCCGAAAGCTCTCGGCGACGACTTCCGCCGCATAGTGGTCGCCGTCGCCGGCGAGGTCGCGGATCGTCACCTTGGCGTCCGGAATGCCGTCCTTGATCAGTTTTTCGATGTCGTGGGCATCCATTGCCATTGCATAATTCCTGTTTCGGGCGGGCGGCAGCGTGGCCGTCCGTGCGATGAGAGTCGGGGTAAACTAAAGCCTTTCCGGCCGCGATTGAAGCCGTTCCATCCCTCGCCCGCGCGATTGTCGCCTAGGACGCGTTCCGGTCCGGATGGACCGTCTCGGAAGCGGGGTCGTCTTCGCGCGTCGAGAAGGTGCGGCCAAGGCTGAAGACCAGCACGTAGAGGGGGATGTTGACCACAAGATTGGCGATCGGCAGGTAGCTGGTCATCTGCCAGGCTGGCGAGAAGAGTGGTTGGCCGTAGCCGTCGCAGACAAGCGACGAGCCATACTCCCAAAAGGCCCCCAGCACGGCCGCGACAGCGAAAAGCTTGATGCAGGTGAGGACCCGGCTTGCCCGCGCCGGCTCCGGCAGAAGCCGGTTCCAGAGCACCAGGCAGACGATCGGAACCGCGTAGATGAGGTTCTGCAGCGCCAGCATCGGCAGCGCGCCGTTGGCCGCGTCAAGGAATTCGGCGCGCGTCTCCAGCCTCGGGCAAACCTCACTCGAGGTCGTCGACAGCAGGAAGAAGACGAACGGCCCGAGGAACCAGAAGAAGAACAGCGACGGCCAGAAGACGACTGCAAGCAGCGCCCGGGCAGCCAGTCTCCTGTGATTGAGCATGATCTTTTTCCGAAAACCGGGTTCCACTTTTCGGGATCATGCTCTGCTCAACTGGCCTGGTCCATGAAGCGGGGGAACCAGCCTTCATGGGCGGCCTTCAGGTCGCTGACCGGGACTGCCCTTGCGTCGCCGAGCTTCAGGTCGCTTCCACCGGTCGAGCCGATCCACGGCGCGAAGATGCCGAGTTCGCCCTGCTGCTTGCGGATGGCGTCCCATTCCTCGCCATGCGGGTCGATCGACAGTGTCAGCAGATACCGGCCCTGATCCTCGCCGAACCAGACCGGGATCGGATCGGTGCCGACAAGCCCGGGAACGCTCGCGCCGATGCCCGACGCCATCGCCATTTCGGCGAGCGCCACGGCGATGCCGCCGTCGGAAACGTCATGCGCCGCGGTAACGATGCCCGACGCGATCAGCGAGCGCACATGGTCGCCGACGCGCTTCTCATGCGCGAGGTCGACCGGCGGCGGCGGGCCGTCCACGCGACCATGGATGTCCCTGAAATAGACGGATTGGCCAAGATGCGTGCCCCAGGAGGCGGGCGCGCCGACCAGCAGGATCATCTGGCCCTCGGCCGCAAAGCCGGTGCGCACCATCTTCGACCAGTCCGATATCAGGCCGACGCCGCCAATGGTCGGTGTCGGCAGGATGCCCTGGCCGTTGGTCTCGTTGTAGAGCGAGACATTGCCCGACACGATCGGGAAGCCGAGCGCGCGGCAGGCGTCGCCGATGCCTTTCACTGCGCCGACCAGCTGGCCCATGATCTCGGGCCGTTCCGGGTTGCCGAAATTGAGGTTGTCGGTGGCGGCCAGCGGCAGCGCGCCGGTGGCGGTCAGGTTGCGCCAGCATTCGGCCACCGCCTGCTTGCCGCCCTCATAGGGGTCGGCCTCGCAATAGCGCGGCGTCACGTCGGAAGAGAAGGCGAGAGCCTTGGTCGCATGGCCTTCCACCCGCACCACGCCGGCATCGCCGCCGGGCAGCTGCAGCGAATTGCCCTGGATCAGCGTGTCATACTGCTCCCACACCCAGCGGCGCGAAGACAGATCCGGTCCGCCGAGCAGTTTCAGCAGTGCATCCGCGACATCGGCCTGCGGGATGTCAGTGGTGGCGAGCGGAGCCGGTTTCTTCGGCTCGACCCAGGGGCGGTCATATTCCGGCGCCTTGTCGCCGAGATCCTTGATCGGCAGATCGGCGACCTGGTCGCCCTGGTGCAGCACGCGGAAGCGCAGATCGTCGGTGGTCTTGCCGACAATGGCGAAGTCGAGGCCCCATTTGTGGAAGATCGCCTCGGCTTCCTTTTCCTTCTCGGGGCGCAGCACCATCAGCATGCGCTCCTGGCTTTCCGACAGCATCATCTCATAGGCGCTCATGCGCTCCTCGCGCACCGGCACCTTGTCGAGATCGAGCTCGATGCCGAGGTCGCCCTTGGCGCCCATTTCGACCGCGGAACAGGTGAGACCGGCCGCACCCATGTCCTGGATGGCGATGACGGCGCCCGAGGCCATCAGTTCGAGGCAGGCCTCTAGCAGGCACTTTTCGGTGAAGGGATCGCCGACCTGCACGGTCGGGCGTTTTTCGTCGATCTTGTCGTCGAACTCGGCCGACGCCATGGTGGCACCGCCGACGCCGTCGCGGCCGGTCTTGGCGCCGAGATAGACGACCGGCAGGCCGACGCCCTTGGCTTCCGACAGGAAGATGGCATTGGTCTTGGCAAGGCCCGCGGCAAAGGCGTTGACCAGGATGTTGCCGTTGTAGCGGGCGTCGAAATTGACCTCGCCGCCCACCGTCGGCACGCCGAAGGAGTTGCCGTAGCCGCCGACGCCTGAAACCACGCCGGCGACGAGATGCCTGGTCTTGGGGTGGTCGGGAGCGCCGAAGCGCAGCGCGTTCATCGCCGCAATCGGCCGCGCGCCCATGGTGAAGACGTCGCGCAAAATGCCGCCGACGCCGGTCGCCGCACCCTGGTAGGGTTCGATGAAGGAGGGGTGGTTGTGGCTTTCCATCTTGAAGACGACGCAGTCGCCGTCGCCAATGTCGACCACGCCGGCATTCTCGCCCGGTCCCTGGATGACCTGCGGCCCGGTGGTGGGCAGCGTGCGCAGCCATTTCTTGGAGGATTTATAGGAGCAGTGCTCGTTCCACATCGCCGAGAAGATGCCGAGCTCGGTAAAGCTCGGCTCGCGTCCGACGAGGTCAAGGATACGCTGATACTCGTCTGGCTTCAGCCCATGCGCGGCAATGAGCTCGGGGGTGATCGGCACGGAATTGGAAATGGTCATGGGCGGCGATTTATGTCCATGGAGCGGGGATTTTGAGTCCCCTCTTATCGCAAGCTTTGCGGCCGATACACCCGTCCATCGGTGAAAAAAGACAGAAAGCAACAAGGTGATGATTGGGGTGGGCCCGCATCGGGAGCTTTCAGGCGCTGTCGGCCCGGCGAGGATCAGCAGGTCACCGTGAGGAATGCAGAACTGAATGGGGAACGCTATGGCATCCCGGCCGTTGGGTTTCCAACCACTCAGGAGACCCGGACCATGGCTACCAAGCAAGGCAAGAAAGACAATCGCCTCTCGGACAAGGAGGCCATGCAAATCGCCGAAACCACCGACGTTTCGCCCGGGCAGGCCAAGGAACTGGCCGAGAAGCACGGCAAGGACAAGGCCAAGAAGGAAGCCGCCAACTTCAAGGCCGAGGGCTGACCCAGGTTCAAGTCTCTCAGGAGAAGCTGTCGTAGCCGGCGCGGCCTTCGTCGAGAAGGCGCCGGATGACCGCAACACCGCTAGCGACATCGCCGCGCTGTCTCGGCTGCGAGGTGCCGAAGCGGACGCCGTGAAAGACCTGTTCGGATCGGCCGGCCTTGAACTCGTCCTCGTCGTCGATCAGCACGCCGTGTTCCAGGCAGGCATTCTTGAAGGTGCCGGAAAGCCAGGGATCTGGCAAAGTCAGCCAGACGAAGGGCACCTTGTCGTGTGACTTGAACGCGAAGCCGGCCAGCGTCTCGCGCACGATCGCGATGCGGGCGCTGATTTCGGCGATGCAGCGCTTGCGGATATCGCTGGCCTGACCGGAAAGCACCAGCCTTGTATTCACCTCAGCCAGCAGGAAGGGCATGCCGCCGGTCATCATCTTGTGGGCGACACGGATCCGGTGGCGATAGGCGGGAGGGCAGGAGAGCCAGCCGCCGCGGATTCCGGCCGCGACCGATTTCGACAAGCCGCCAGCAACGATGGTTCTCTCCGGGGCATATTCGGCAAGCAACGGTGTCGGATCGTCGGTCAGGTGGCCGTAAAGATCATCCTCGATCAGGATAACGTTGTATTCGCGCGCGACACGCGCGATCGCCTCGCGGCGCGCGGCGGACAGTGTCGTCAAGGTCGGATTCTGCGCCGTCGGCATCAGGAAGATCATCCTGGGATGCTTTTGCGCGCAGACGCGCTCGAAATCGGCCGGGTCGAGGCCTTGGTCATCCGACGCCACCAGCGCGGTGCGCCGGCCGATCAGTCCGGCACTGCGGGAGATCTGCGAATAGGTGAGGTGTTCGAAGGCGACATAGTCGCCCGGAGTGGTGAGCGCGGCGATCGCCGCCATCACCGCCGCATGGGTGCCCAGCGTCGGAACGATGCTGTCGGCGGCGGGGCGGAACGAGTTCCGCGACAGCCAGCGGGCCCCGGACTCGTACCAGCGGCCTGGAAAATCGCGCGTATAGCTCGAGATTTCATGGGGATGATCCTGCGCCGTGCGCGACAGCACATCGGCGACGTCAGTGCCCTGGCCGACATCGGGCGCCGCCGTGCTGTCGAAACGCAGCTTGCCCTGCGGCGCATCGACCGGGCGGGTGCCTTCCACTGCGACGTCTGGAGCGTCCGGTTTAACGCCATCGGCGCGCCGGCCAAGCACATAGGTTCCACGTCCCACTTCGCCGCTGACCAGTCCGCGCTCGCGCAGCAACTGATAGGCGCGGCCGACCGTGCCGACCGTGGCGCCGATGTCGTAGGCGAGGTCGCGCTGCGGCGGCAGTTTTGTCCCGGCGCCGATCACGCCCTGGTCAATGCCTGCCTCGACCGAGTCCGCAAGGCGTTGATAGAGCGGCCCGGTGCCGGTGGTCAGATCTGGAAGCCAATTTGTCATGGTGACAATTTTCTATATTGCACCGAAATGTGAGTCAATACATATCAATCACGCACCAAAAAGGGTGCAATTGAGAGTTTTGGCAGAAAGAAAATGGATACAATCGCGACAATCCGTCATTCCAGAGCTACGTTTCCAAGCGAGACGCTGCGCCCGTCCGGCCAGCGGGGCTTTGCCAGTCGTCTGGTGCGCCTGGTCAGGTCGCTGGCACGGTGGATCGACCATTTGCTGGAGCGCCGGCGCGGCCGGCTGGCATTGCTGGAGATGACCGACGATCAGCTCAAGGATATCGGCATCTCCCGCTGTGATGCCCATAGTGAGGGCATCAGGCGTTTCTGGGAATAGAGGCCAATCTTAATTGAGCCGTTTGGCCCCGCGCCGGCCGACGCCGCGATCGATAAAAACGGCGACGATAGAGATCACCAGGAACAGCGCGGTGATGGCCAATACCGCAATGGCGACACTGGCGGCGCCGTTCTTGGCGACATCGAGGAAGGGGTAGGGCACCTCGCCCGCGATCGGCGCCCGTACCAGCACATAGGCCAGATAGGCGATGGGATAGAGCACCCACCATGAAATATCGCTCCATCTTGTTCTGCCGTCGGCGCCTGCCGCCAGCCACCAGAGCACGAACAGCACCGGCGTCACATAGTGCAGCAGCACATCGCAGAGCAGGAACAGGCCTTGCGGCTGCCAGAGACGTGCCAAAATCGTGGCATAGACGATGAAGACGAGGGTGATCGAAACGGCAACACCCGCACGCATCCGCGGCCCGGCGAAGGCCGGCAGCCATGCATAGCCGGTGGATGACAGCAGGGATGTGTAGACCAGCACGGCGCCTATGTTGGTCAGGATGGTGAAGAAGCTCAACAGGAACACGATCGAGCCGAGCAGGCTGCGGCCGGCTTCCATCGACGCCGGAACGGTGATACAGAACTGCAGGACGAGGCCGGCCAGACCGATGGCCAGACCCGCCACCTGCAGGAAGCGGCCCATGGTCAGGCGGTCGCGGCGCAGGCCGGATTGCCCGTCTGCCAGCGGGCAATGTCCGAGCCGATGCGCGCGCCGAGCGGGTCGTTCATCAGCGGTCCGAACACGTCGACGCGGCTCGAATTGCCTTGCGCCTGCACGACCAGCAATGGCTTGCCGCCATAATGCTTGGCCGGCACCAGAAGGAAACGCGGCGTGCCGCTGAACGAATTCAGCTCATTGGCCATCTGATATTGCTTGAAGGCCGGGTCCTTGCTGGCGATCCAGCATTTGTGGGCTGATATCGCCACCTGTTCCATGGCCAGCAGTGCCGCACTCTTGCCCGACGGCACGGGCGCGCTCTTCGGGGTCGATTGGCAGGACGCCAGGGCAAAGCCCGCGGCCGCGACGAGAACGATAGTCTTGCTCTTGATCAAGCGGCACCCATCTCGAGTTCGGACAGAAAGATCTTCAGGCCGTCGGTCATCTCGCCCCATACGCGCGACAAGGCCGGATGCTGCGAGGCGATCTGCTCATAGGCATCGAATTTGGGATAGGCGTCGAGCAGGTCGTGGCGGCCCGTCATGGCGCGGAAATTGTTAAAGATGAACCGGGTCGGCGTCAGCCAGGCATCGGCAAAGCTGATGTTGTTGCCCAGCGCAAAGGGGCCTTGCGCCATGCGGGCCTCGATCCCCGCCAGCCCATGATGCAGGCGGTCGAATTGGGCGTCGATCTCGGCATTGTTGCGCTTCGGCACGAAATGCAGCTCGAAAAGCTTCATTGTCGGCGTCAGCACGTCGAGATCGGTGATGCGGGCGAACATGCGCACCAGCGCGCGGTCCTTGGAATCTGGCGGCAGCAGGGCCGGCTCCGGGAACCGCTCCTCGAGATATTCGGCGATGACCACCGATTCGACGATCGTTTCGCCCGAACCGGTGATCAGCACCGGAATCCGGTTCATCGGCGAAATGGCCCGAAATTCCTCGGGAATCGGAAAACCCGGCGGCGGCGCGATGATCTTGAGCGGCACGTCCTTGATATAGGCCAGCGCCCGCACGATCGACGAATAGGGCGACAACGGCCGCGAATAGAGTTTCATGACCGTCTCTCCCCCCAAGGCAATGGACTTGATGTCCCTATAAAATTGACCGCATTCGCAGCTGAAATCGTCAAGCGGCGATACCGAGCGCGCCTTCGAAGAGGGCACGGCCGTCGCTACCGCCATGGGCGGCTTCGATCAAGTTTTCCGGATGCGGCATCAGGCCAAGCACATTGCCTTGTTCGTTGATGATGCCGGCAATGTCGTTGATCGAGCCATTGGGGTTGGTGCCCTCGGCATAGCGGAACACCACCTGGCCTTCGCCTTCGAGGCGGGCAAGGGTTTCGGCGTCGGCGAAGTAATTGCCGTCATGGTGCGCCACCGGCGAGCGGATGATCTGGCCCGGCTGATAGCGGCGGGTGAACATGGTGTTGGCGTTGGTGACCTCAAGCTTGATCTGCCGGCAGACGAATTTCAGCGAGGTGTTGCGCATCAGCGCCCCCGGCAGCAGGCCGGCCTCGACCAGGATCTGAAAACCATTGCAGACGCCGATGACGGTCACGCCCTTGGCGGCCTTTTCGGCGACGGCCCGCATCACCGGCATGCGCGCGGCGATCGCGCCGCAGCGCAGATAGTCACCGAAGGAGAAGCCGCCAGGGATGGCGATCAGGTCGACGTCAGGGATTTCGGTGTCGGTCTGCCAGACGGTGACCGGCGGCTTTCCCGAAATCTTGGTCAGCGCCGCGATCATGTCGCGGTCGCGGTTGAGGCCAGGCAGGAGGACGACGGCTGATTTCATTTTGGTTCGTAAGGTCCCTTGGCTTCGGCTAGCTCGCGCAGGTCGAGACGTCTGTCTATGCGCTCAAGACGCTCGTCTTGTCTGGCGAGAATGCCATAAACGTTGTGGATATCGTTTTGCGTGGCCACCATGTGACCCCGCATCACATTCAATTCCCTTTTCGTTTCGGAGACATCCTGACGAAGCTCACCGATTTCGTGGTGCACGCGCTTCAGAAGCTCGAACGTCAGCTCATTCGTGACTTCCGACATAGTGCCTCCGACACAACCTCAGGTAAGTGTCACACTATAGTTCTCAATCACCGTATTCGCCAGCAGCTTGTCACACATGGCTTTGAGATCGGCCTCGGCCTTGGCCTTGTCGCTTTCCGCCAGTTCGACGTCAAACACCTTGCCCTGCCGCACCGCGCCGACGCCGCCGAAGCCCAGACCGGACAGTGCGTGTTCGATCGCCTTGCCTTGCGGGTCGAGGACGCCGTTCTTGAGGGTGACGGTAATGCGGGCCTTGATCACGCTGGACATGCTCCTGTTCTAGGTATCGGATCGCAAGCCGCACTCAGTGCGGCTTGCCTTTGACGACATCGGTCGAGGCGACAAGCACAGGACCGGTCGGGCGCGGCGGCTCGTTCTCGTTCATGATGCCGAGGCGGCGGGCGACTTCCTGGTAGGCTTCGACGAGGCCGCCCATGTCGCGGCGGAAACGGTCCTTGTCGAGCTTGTCCTGCGTTGCCACGTCCCACAGGCGGCAGGAGTCCGGCGAAATCTCGTCGGCGACGACTATGCGCATCATGTCGCCCTCGAACAGCCGGCCGCATTCGATCTTGAAGTCGACGAGCTGGATGCCGACGCCCATGAACAGGCCGGAGAGGAAATCGTTGACACGGATGGCGAGCGCCATGACGTCGTCGATCTCCTGCGGGCTAGCCCAGCCGAAGGCGGTGATGTGCTCTTCCGAGACCATCGGGTCGTCGAGCGCATCGGCCTTGTAATAGAATTCGATGATCGAGCGCGGCAGAACGGTGCCTTCCTCGATGCCGAGGCGCTTGGACAGCGACCCGGCGGCGACATTGCGCACCACCACTTCGAGCGGAATGATCTCGACTTCCTTGATCAGCTGCTCGCGCATGTTGAGCCGGCGGATGAAGTGGGTCGGAATGCCCATGCGGTTCAAATGGTTGAAGATGTACTCGGAAATGCGGTTGTTGAGCACGCCCTTGCCGTCGATGACCTCGTGTTTCTTCTTGTTGAACGCGGTTGCATCGTCCTTGAAGAACTGGATCAGCGTACCTGGTTCGGGTCCCTCATAGAGGATCTTGGCCTTGCCTTCATAAATGCGGCGGCGATTTTTCATCTGATTTTTTCTCTGGATTTGCGGGCAGGCGGCAAGCGACCAGTTCCTGTCCGTCCGCCTATATTAGTGCGGCGACGGCGGGGTTCAATGCCGGGTCTATCCCAATCACACCGTTTGCTCAATCGGCAAATCCGTCCAATCAACCGCTTTCGGGACTGAAATGCCGCAGCGCAGCATATGACGAAGCGTATTGACCGGCTCGCGACCTTTTGGTTTGTGCTTTGGCAACACACATATCTCTTGCCAACGAATCGGATTTGACCCGGAGGGACGCCATGAGCAGCATGAAAGATCGCGAAGAAGGCTTCGAGCGCAAATTTGCATTCGACGAAGAGCTTCGGTTCAAGGCGGCGGCGCGCCGCAACAAGGCGCTCGGCCTGTGGGCCGCCGAAAAGCTCGGAAAATCGGGCGCCGACGCCGATGCCTATGCCAAGGAAGTCGTTGTTTCCGACATAGAGGAAGCCGGCGATCACGACGTGTTCCGCAAGATCCGCAAGGATTTCGATGCCGCCGGCGTCGAGCAGTCGGACCATCAGATCCGCCGCACCATGGACGAACTGATGGCGCAGGCGATCGAGCAGATCAAAAACACCTGATCCCAGCCGACGCAGGTTCCGCAAAGTGCCCCACCGTTTGCGACAGGACCTGCGGCGAAAAGGATGACTGGACCAATCGACCGCCCGGCCAAGCCGGGCGGTTTTTCTTTGCCTTTGCCGTGGTTTCCGGCTGAAACTGCCGAAATTAACGAGGAAGAGATTAGATGTCGCTGAAGTCCCGCCTAGCCGCCGATGAAACGCTGGTCACCGCCTGGTCCGGAGTGCCGGATGCCCTGACCGTCGAGATCCTCGCCAAACAGGGCTTCGATGCCGTCACGCTCGACATGCAGCATGGCGGTCATCACGAGGACAGCGTGCTGCGCGGTCTCATGCCCGTGCTTGCCGCCAACAAGCCGGCGCTGGTGCGCATCCCGGTCGGCCGTTTCGACATGGCAAGCCGGGCGCTCGATTTCGGCGCCGAGGCGGTGATCGCGCCGATGGTGAATTCGGTGGCCGATGCAAGGCTGTTCGCCGCGGCGATGAAATATCCACCGCTTGGCGAGCGCTCGTGGGGGCCCACCTACGCCTTTCCGCGCCACGGCAAGGGCGACCATGCCGAATGGCTGCGCGACACCAACCAGCGCACCATGGCCTTTGCCATGGTCGAGACGCGCGCTGCGCTCGACGCGCTCGACGGCATTCTCGACACGCCGGGCATTGACGGCATCTTCCTCGGGCCGTCGGATTTCTCGATCGCCTGGACCAACGGCGCCACGGTCAGTTCGACGCTGGAGAGCATGATGGAGACGGTGGCATCGGTGGCCGAGCGCACGCGCAAGGCCGGAAAACATGCCGCGATCTATGTCGTCGAGCCGGCGATTGCCGGTCGTGTCGTCTCGATGGGCTATCGCCTGCTTGCCACCGGGTCCGAGCATGCGTTGATTTCGTTGGGAGCAAAGACCCTGCTCAAGGGCATACGGGACTCGATCGAAGCCTGAATCCGAGCCGGGAGAACTGCCGTCACGGCGTCGGGCGGTTAGGCGTTCGCTGCGGCAGGCGTCGCGGCCATAGGTCCGCCGCGCCTGAACCTGTTGAACAGGGCGCCGAGCACCTGGACCCACCAGTTGTTGAAGACCATGAGCGGCAACGCCACGAGGATCGAACCCAGTATGGCGGCGGCGGCGCCGAGTGCGGTGGAGCCGCTGGCCAACAGCGCCCATGATCCCAGTGAGCAGATAACGGGCACGTGCACGAGGTAGAGGGGGAAAGACAGGTCGCCCAGGAAACGTGCCGGCCTGCCCGAGAGCCATGATGGCGGCTCATCCATACTCAGAACCGCGTAGACCAACATGATGCTTGCCGGGATGGCCACGCAGGCTTGCCGCAGGCCTTCATCATCGGAGACCGCGGTCTCAAGCACGGCAAAGGGCCAATATATGCCGACACCATCCCCCGCATAACCCAGCAGCGCCAGGGAAACCATCACCATGGCGCCTCTCACCCACCGATTCGGGCGAAAACCCATGGCGAGAAGCGGATAGAGCAGGAGGCTGGCCGGAAAGGCACAAAGCAGGAAACTGACTTGCAGCGCCAGGAACACGGCTGCTGCTATGCAGACCCAGAAGAGCAACGTCCAGCGGTCCAGGAGGAAAAAGACGATCGGGGCGAGGGCGAAGGTCAGCATGCTCCCCCAGAACTCGACCGTCATGGTCCACAGGCTGCTGTCATAATATTTGTCGCCGTAGATGAACGTGCGCCAGGCTCCTTGCAGGAACGCGTCGGAAAAACTCGCTGTCTCAGGCGACAGCACCTTTGAAGCATTGCCGAATCTGCTCAGCCATTCGGATTGGGTGACATCGGCCGCATCCTGGAAGAAATACAGATCGAGCTTGAAGATGAGGCAGGAGGACAGAACCGCGACAAGCACTGGTCCGGCCAGACGAGGCAAACGCTTTATCGCACCCAGCCGCAGATCTTGCGCCTCGCGGGACTGGAAATAACGCTTCACGAGCACATAGGAAGAGAGGACAAAGAACACATAGACGGCGGAGCCGCCATTGAAGGCAATGAAGGCCAGACTTGTCCTGAGCGATTGCGCGGCGTTGTCTGCGTCGCCGCCCGCCGCCGACGGCGCAAAAGCACGCAAAATATGACCATTCAGAACGACAAGCGCCGCGGCACCCCTCAAGAATTCGAGCGAAGCGTCCTTGCGCAAGCACTTACCTTCATTTGAGCGTAAAGAATTGTTATTTAGCAATCTCGCATATAATTGCGCGGCGAACAGAATTCGCCGCGCACAATGAAGTTATCGCCAGCCACATTAAATTATTGTTTATGGGAGCCCGACGGTTTCTTCGGGGCACTCTGTGCCGACTTGGGCCTGTATTACAGATCCGTCAGGAACTTGGCGAAGGTCATGGAGCCTTCGGGCCAGGGGCCGAAGCCCGAATCCTGGTTGAGATGGCCGGTCTCGCCGGCATCGATGAACAGCGAACCCCAGGCGCCGGCAATGTCCTCGGCGACATCGAAGGCGCAGAACGGGTCGTTGCGGCTGGCGATCACGATCGACGGAAAAGGCAGCGGCTCACGCGGGTAGGGGCCGAAGGTCATCAGGTGCTTCGGCTTGATCCCGGGGTTGGCGACGTCGGGCGGCGCCACGAAGAAGGCGCCGGCGACCGGCTTGACGAACTGCGGAATGGCTTGCACCGCCGCGGCCACACCCAGCGAATGCGCGACGATGACCACCGGCCTCTCGGCCTCGTTGACCGCTTTGGCGACGCTCGCCGTCCAGTCCTCGCGAACCGGCTTCGACCATTCGGCCTGCTCGACACGACGCGCCGTCGACAGTTTCGACTGCCAGCGGGTCTGCCAATGTTCAGGCCCCGAATTGGTGTAACCCGGGACGATCAGGATATCTGCATCTTTGACTTTCATGGCGCTGAGATAGCGAGCGCGATTGCCTCATGCAACCGTCGATGGGCATGCACCCGGCCTGTAATAGTGAACACCATGTTCGCTTTTCGCCATCTTGTGTGAACGATCGCGATCGACGATCTGTCGTGGGGAGAGAAACAGCCGTGAAGGACCGGGATTTTGGCGCTGACACGACGTACAATGATCGGCGGCGCCGGGCTCCTGGCTTTGGGAGCGTCATCAAGCGTTGCCGCAATGGAGACTATGATGAGCGAATTGCCATTTGCCGCCACCACGCCGGTGAGCGTTGCCCGCGTCGGGCTGAAGGCGCGCGACGCCGAAAGCCTCGCTGCCTATTACCGCAGGGTTGTCGGCCTGCAGGAGTTGAGCCGTACCGACGGTGCCATCACGCTCGGCGCCGGCAGCCGTCCGTTGCTGGTGCTTGAGCCGGATGCTTCCGCCAAACCGGACGATCCGCGCAGCGCCGGCCTGTTCCACACGGCTTTCCTGCTGCCCAGCCGCGCCGACCTCGGCCGCTGGATCAACCACGCCATATCAGACAAGATCGCCATCGAGGGCGCGTCCGACCATCTGGTCAGCGAAGCGCTGTACCTGACCGACCCCGAAGGCAACGGCATCGAGATCTATGCCGACCGCCGGCCGCAGGACTGGAAGTGGAATGGCGACAAGATCGCCATGGCGACCGAGCGGCTGAACATTCCTGCCGTCGTCGGCGAAGTGCCGGCCGGCGACGCCGGCTGGCAAGGCGCACCGGAAAACAGCATTGTCGGCCATGTCCATCTGCGTGTCGGCAGGCCGGAAGAGGCGGAAGCCTGGTGGAATCAGGAATTCGGCTTCGATACGGTGGCCAAGTATGGCGGCCAAGCGGTATTCCTGTCGTCAGGCCACTACCACCACCACATCGGCGCCAATGCCTGGCAGAGCGCCGGCGCCGGCCGCCGCGACCCCGCCCGCTCGGGTCTCGCCTGGGTCGAGATGCGCTCGGACAATGTGACCAGCGAGAGCAGCCGCGAGGATCCCTGGGGAACGGTGATCAGGACTGTTCCTGGAAAGGCTTGAGCGGCTTTTGACGCGAGCGTCTTTCTCCCCGTATAGAGACGGGGAGAAGGAAAGCTCGCCTCAGGCTTAGCCGAACACCCGTTTGAAAATCGTGTCGACATGCTTGGTGTGGTAGCCGAGGTCGAATTTCTCGCGGATTTCCGCCTCGGGGAGCGCGGCGGTCACTTCCTTGTCGGCCAGAAGTTCCTCAAGGAAATCAGCGCCTTGCTCCCACACCTTCATGGCGTTGCGCTGCACCAGTCGGTAGGAGTCCTCTCGCGACAGGCCGGCCTGCGTCAGCGCCAGCATCACGCGCTGCGAATGCACCAGGCCGCGGAACTTGTTCATGTTCTTCAGCATGTTCTCGGGATAGACGACCAGCTTGTCGATGACGCCGGTCAGCCGTGACAGCGCGAAATCGAGCGTCACCGTGGCGTCCGGGCCGATCATGCGCTCGACCGAGGAGTGCGAGATGTCGCGCTCATGCCAGAGCGCCACGTCCTCCATCGCCGGCAGCGCCATGGAGCGTACCATGCGGGCAAGGCCGGTGAGGTTTTCCGTCAGCACCGGATTGCGCTTGTGCGGCATCGCCGACGAGCCTTTCTGGCCCGGCGAAAAATACTCTTCCGCTTCCAGCACTTCGGTGCGCTGCAGGTGCCGGATCTCGGTCGCCAGCCGCTCCATCGACGAGGCGATGACACCGAGCGTGGCAAAGAACATGGCGTGGCGGTCGCGCGGGATGACCTGCGTCGATACCGGTTCCGGCTTCAGCCCGAGCTTTGCCGCGACATGCTCCTCGACATAGGGTTCGATGTTGGCGAAGGTGCCGACCGCGCCGGAGATGGCGCAGGTGGCGATATCCTCGCGCGCATGCACCAGCCGCTCGCGGCAGCGCGAGAACTCGGCATAGGCCTGCGCCAGCTTGATGCCGAAGGTTGTCGGCTCGGCGTGGATGCCATGGCTGCGGCCGATGGTGACGGTGTCCTTGTGCTCGAAGGCACGGCGCTTGAGCGCGGCAAGCAGGCCGTCAATGTCGGCGAGCAGGATGTCGCTGGCGCGGGTAAGCTGCACCGCAAAACAGGTGTCCAGGACATCCGAAGACGTCATGCCCTGGTGGATGAAACGCGCGTCCGGCCCGACGAATTCGGCAAGATGGGTGAGGAAGGCGATGACGTCATGCTTGGTGACGCGCTCGATCTCGTCGATCTTCTCGACGTCGAATTTCGCGGCACCGCCCTTTTCCCAGATGGTTTTGGCCGCTTCCTTCGGGATGACGCCGAGCTCGGCCAGCGCGTCGCAGGCATGGGCCTCGATTTCGAACCAGATGCGAAACCGGGTTTCGGGCGACCAGATGGCGACCATTTCCGGCCGGGAATAGCGAGGGATCATACGGATCGATTTCCAGCATCACGTTGCGTTGGCCGCGTCCTAACAGAGGCGGACAAAATGCTCAACGCCGCTGCCGTGCAAACCAGAGGCTGGCGGCAAACAACACGACGAAACCGAGCGGAAAATAGAGCCGGATGCCCAGCACCACGAACTGGTAGGACGCCACCGCCATCGTGAAGGCGAGCTGAAACCCCCAGGTGAGGGTGAAGACGGGTGCATGCCATTCGGCGTAGTAGGACCGGTATTGCAAGGCATAGAGCCCGGCGGTCAGCCCGATCGTCGCGGCGGCAAGGCACACCATTGCCGCCGCGAAGGCGACCTCCCGGCCCCTTCCGAGAGAGACCAGCCGCGCCGCGAACAGGCCAACCGGAAAGGCCAGGGCGCCGCCGCCCGCGAACAGCAGCGAAACCGTGCGGATTTTCTCGGGCGTCACCCAATTGTCCAGCAACAGGTTGAGAAGCGCGCTGGCGCCCATGGCTGCGGCCCATGCCAGCGAGCCGAAAAGCGTCGCGCGCCATCCCGGCAAGGCGCCGCGGACGTGATTCACGTTGCGGCTGAGTATGGCGGCCTGCGAGCTCACAGGCGGCCGGTCACGGCGATCCAGCGGAAGTCCGGCCCCTCGAAGCCATATTGGCGCACCGCGATCAGCACCGCATAGGCACTGAGGCTGTCCATGGAGAATGTCTGGACCGCGCCGATGCGGTAGCCGTTCGGGCAGCCTCGGCTTTTGGGGATGGACTTGTCCTCGTGCAGCAATTTGGTGGTGCCGCCATCCTGCGCCTCGACGCGCAGCAGCCGGAAACCATTGATCTCGCCCTGGCTGTCGCAGCCTTCGGTGTTGTTCATGCCGATCTCGTCAAGCCGGAACTCGAGCGGTTGGTCGACCGGAGAGAAGATCGGCCGCGGATTAACCGCCATCCGGTGCGGATCGGCCGAAAGCTCCGTCACCGGGTTGAAACCGGCGGTGATGCCGCGATTGGCGCTCAGCTCGGCCTGGCTGACGATGGCCTCGCCCTTTTGCCGGGCCTGAAGGCGCGCCGCGTCCAGTTTGGCGTTCTCGTCGTCGAGCCGGACCCGGATCGGTGTGCCCTTGAGAAAGCTGTCGGTGCTGGTGTCGATGTAATAGCGGTTGGCATAGGGAAAGCCCGATCCGTCCTGGACACCATACTCTTCGAAGGCGAACACCCCGCCGTCCTTGGTGAAGCCAAGGATTTCGAGCTCGGCGACATCGCCGGCCTGGGCGGCGATCGACGCCACAAACTGTCCGGCCAGGGAAATGGCAAACAGGAAAAGCATTCGCATCGGTTGTTCCCCTCAACAGCGGCCATCAATGCCATCCCTAGCATGGCCGAATCAAAGCGTCGTGCGGCTGACAAGCCGATGCATCCAATCGGCTCGTCATTTGTTATTGTCGGCAGTCCCAATGGAGAACCACCATGACCGACACCAGTAAAATTCGTGAGCACATGGAAGTCGTCGGCGCCGATGGCGTGCATGTCGGCACTGTCGACAAGGTCGACGGGCAGCGCATCAAGCTTACCAAGGCCGACAGCGGCGAGGGCGCTCACAAGGGTCATCACCACTACATTCCCCTGGCCCTGGTTGCCGAAGTCGATGGCAAGAAGGTGTGGCTGTCGGCGAATTCCGATGTCGCGGTGACGTTCGAGGAAGAAAAATCCGATCCGGTCTGATCGATCGAGCTGGAGCAATTCCAGGAAAAGTGTGAAGCGGTTTTCCGTCCGGAATTGCGTCAAAAACAAAGAGCTAGAGCGGTTCGCCGTTTCTGTGAAACGGTGATCCGCTTTAGCGGCGCGACGACCAGACGGGAAACAGATCGTTGTCGGCTGGCGTCGCGGCAAACACGCCGCGGCTGATGGCCCGCGCCATGGTGGCACCGGCCGCGGCATAGAGATCGATTGCGGCATCGGCTTCGAGCTGGATGCCACTCGTTCCCGTCGCCAGGGCGAACACCAGGTCGCCGTCGGCCGGAGTGTGCGTCGGCCAGATGGCGCGCACGAAACCGTCATGTGCCGACATTGCCAGGCGCTTCGCCGCTGCCTTGGTGAGAACCGCATCCGTGGCAATAACGGCGATGGTGGTGTTGCCGCCGGTTTCCATTTGCTTGGCCGCATGCTGGTCGCGGTATTTCAGCAGGATGCGCTTGGCGTCGTCCGGCATGGGCGAGGGATAACCCAGTCCGCCGAATTCGTCGCCGATTTCGAAGGGCGCCGCCCAGAAATGGCGGCTGCGGCTGACGGTCACCGATCCGGTCGGATTGACAGCGGCCAGCGCGCCGATGGTGACGCCACTATCCAGCAACGTCGAAGCCGAACCCAGGCCGCCCTTCAGCCCCGCGGTGAGCGCACCGGCGCCAGCGCCGGCGGTGCCGAACTGGAAATCGACAGCGGCGGATTGCGCTGCCTCATAGCCGAGATCTCGGTAGGGTGGATAACGGCCCCAGTCCTTGTCGCCGCCATTGCGCAGGTCGAACAGGATCGCCGCCGGCACGATCGGCACGCGAAAGCCTCCCACCTCGAAGCCGATGCCGCGCTCGCGTAACGCCGCCTGCACGCCGGACGCGGCGTCGAGGCCGAAAGCCGAACCGCCCGACAGCACCACGGCATGGATCGACTCGATCGAATTGTGCGGTTCCAGCAGGTCCGTCTCGCGCGTGCCCGGCGCGCCTCCCAGGATCTGGACACCGGCCACCGCGGGTTCGTCGCACAGCACTGCCGTCACACCGGACTTCAGCCTGGCGTCGGCAGCGTTGCCGACACGCAGGCCGGCAACGTCGGTGATCAGGTTGCGCGGACCGGTGCGGAACATCAATTGCTTTCCAAAGGCACGAAACGTGTGCCGTCGAAGCGGAAGACGCGGTAAGGGCTCTGGCTGAGGTCGCCCTTGGCATCGAAGCGCACCGGGCCGATTGCCGTGGTGAAATCAGGCCCGGTCAGCGCCTCGGTCAGCGGCTTGCCCGAGGACAAGGCTGCCTTGGCGATCTCCACCGCTGCATAGGCCGGCAGCGTGTAGCCGTCCGGTACGATTTTCTGCGCGGAGAAGCTCTCCAGCACCTTTGGGTCGGCGACATCGGCCCATTCCGGCGGCGCGATCATCAGCGTGCCCGTCGCATAGGGCACGTCGCCGGGCGGCGTGCGCAGATTTTCGCCGCCGGCAAGGACGATGCCGGCCTGAAGCTGCGCGGCGTCGCGGCCCATAATAGCGATGTCGTCGCCGTCGCCGCCGGCAAAGACATGTGTGGCGCCGGCTTTCTTCAGCCGGCCGACCAGGCCGATCTGGTTGTCGAGCTGGGGCCGGAACGTGTCGACGAACACCGGCTTCAGCGCCGCTTGCTCGGCGGCCGCGCGAAATGTCTCGGCCATTTCGCGCCCGTAGATGGTGCCGTCGTCGATGATGGCGAACAGCTCCTTCTGCCACAGGCGGGTAAGGGTGGAGGCGACGGCGTTACGCTCATCGTCGCCGCGCGGCCCCAGGCGATAGACCGGCCAGCCGGTTTTGGCGCGACGGTCGGTGAGGCTTTCGGTGCGCACGCCGACGGTGATGACCGGGATATTGGCGTCCTTGAGGATCGGCATCGCCGCCTCGATGGCTTCGGTGCAGAGGAAGCCGACCACGACACTGACCTTGGCCGCCGCAAAAACCCTGGCCACGGCAGCGCCGCCATCGGCGGTGCAGGCATCATCCTCGGTCTTGAGTTCGACGCCGTTTGCCTGCGCCGCGAGTTCCGCGCCGGCCTCGATCTGCTTGCCGAGGATGGCTGACGGTCCCGACAGAGGCGCGGCAACGCCGATCGTCAGCGTCTGGGCGCTGGCGGCGCCGGCCAGGAACAGCCAGGCCAGCGCGGCCGATATCGTTGCCCCGGTTCGCATCCTGCCGAACAGTTCCTCCCAAGCCCGCGATAACGGCGCAGGCACCAATTCCCGCCAAGACCTAAAGGCTGCCCGCCCTTGGTGCAACACGCGAATTTGGGATATGGGCCAAGCACTTCGCTTGTGGCCTGTCATGTCTGGCCATATATAGCGGTAGTGTTCTGGCTATGGACAATTTCCGGTGCTGAAGAAGAATGACATTGGACCGCAGGCCTATCGCGACGCGATGAGCCATTTCGCTGGCCACGTCCATGTGGTCACCACCGACGGACCGGCCGGCAAGCGTGGCACAACCGTGATCGCCGCCTGCTCGGTGTCGGACACGCCGCCGACCATTCTGGTCTGTCTCAACCGCGAAAATGCCAAGAACGAGCTGTTCGTGAAGAACGGCCGGTTTGCCCTGAATACGCTGGCCTCGCACCAAGAACCGCTGTCGGTCGGCTTTTCCGGCATCACCGGCCTGCCGGTCGAGGAGCGTTTCGCGCTCGGCGAATGGGATGTGATTTCCACCGGCGCGCCGACGCTGAAGGGCGCGCTCGCGGTGTTCGACTGCGAACTGATCGACACCAAGGACCTGGCCACCCATCGTGTGCTTTTTGGCAAGGTGACAGGCCTTCGCATGGGCGATAATTTGCGGCCGCTGATCTATCACGCCCGCGGCTACCACGTCCTGGACAGCGGAGTGGCCGCGTTCACGGAGAAAGAATGACCGAACTGAAACCGCGCCCCGTACCGCGGACGATCGACGAGACGCTCGATCTCCTGACCGGCGCGGACTATGTGGCGGACCGATCGCTGGCGACGGTGCTTTTCCTGTCGCTGCGCATGAACCGGCCGTTGTTCCTCGAGGGCGAGGCCGGCGTCGGCAAGACCGAGATCGCCAAGGTGTTGGCGCAGGCGCTTGGCCGCCGGCTGATCCGCCTGCAGTGCTATGAAGGTCTCGACGTATCGTCTGCCGTCTATGAGTGGAACTACGCCGCGCAGATGATCGAGATCCGCATGGAGGAGGCGGCCGGCAAGGTCGACCGCTCCGCCATGGAGCGCAACGTCTTCTCGGAAAAATACCTGATCCGCCGTCCGGTGCTCGATGCGCTGACCGGCAAGGCGGGAGCGGCCCCGGTCTTTCTGATCGACGAACTCGACCGCACGGACGAAGCCTTCGAAGCCTTCCTGCTCGAAATCCTCTCCGACTTCCAGGTGACGGTGCCCGAACTCGGCACCATCAAGGCGGAAGAGCCGCCGATCGTCATCATCACCACAAACCGCACCCGCGAGATCCATGACGCGTTGAAGCGGCGCTGCCTCTATCACTGGGTGGATTATCCCAATGCCGAGCGCGAATTGGAGATCGTGCGCCGCAAGGTGCCGCATGCCAACCAGCGGCTTTCAGCGGAGGTGGTCTCCTTCATACAAAAGCTGCGTCAGGTCGAATTGTTCAAGGTGCCGGGCGTCGCCGAAACCATAGACTGGGCCGGCGCGCTGACCGAACTCGACAAGGTGGCGCTCGATCCGGAGACCGTGTCCGACACGATCGGCGTGCTGTTGAAATACCAGGACGACATCGCCCGCATCGGCACGGGCGAGGGCCGGCGTATCCTCGACGAGGTCAAGGCCGAGCTCGCGGCGGCGGAGTAGCGGCAATGAACGCGCCGCGTCCCGACCCCAGAGAGGCGACCGCGGACGGACGCATCGCCGACAACATCGTCTATTTCGCCCGCACCTTGCGCAAGGCAGGCATGCGGGTCGGGCCGGCCTCGGTCAAGGATGCCATCGAGGCGGTGCTGGCCGCCGGCATCGGCTCGCGTGACGATTTCTACTGGACGCTGCACGCGGTGCTGGTGTCCAGGCATGAGGATCACCCGGTCTTCGACGAGGCCTTCCGGCTGTTCTGGAAATCCCGCGAACTGATCGAGAAACTGCTGGCGATGTTTTCGCCGGTGGCGCCCGACTCCAAGGAGAAGCAGAAGCCTCGCGCGGCCGAGAACCGCGTCAGCCAGGCCATGTTCGAAGGCCATCAGAAGAACCAGCCACCGCAGGAAGTCCCTGAGATCGAGGTCGATGCCCGTTTCACCTGTTCCGGCAACGAAGTGCTGCGCGGCAAGGACTTTGCCCAGATGAACGCCGCCGAAATGGCCGACGCCAAGAAAGCCATCGCCGAACTGCGACTGCCTTTCGACATGGTGCGGACCAGGCGTTTCAAGGCCGACGCGCATGGCCGCCGCATCGACCCGCGCGCCATGATGCGCTCTGCAGCGCGCACCGGCGGCGAATTGATCTTGCCGAAATTCCGCTCGGCCCGCGAAGTCCACCCACCGCTGGTGGTGCTGGCCGACATTTCCGGTTCGATGAGCCAGTACACGCGCATCTTCCTGCATTTCCTGCATGCGCTGACGGAAAAACGCCGCCGCGTACACACCTTCGTGTTCGGCACGCGGCTGACCAATCTCACCCGGCAGATGCGCCACCGCGATCCCGATGCCGCCCTTGCCGACTGCTCGGCGGCGGTCAAGGACTGGTCCGGCGGCACGCGCATCGGCGACACGCTGGCCGAGTTCAACCTGATATGGTCGCGGCGCGTGCTGGGGCAGGGCGCGGTGGTGCTTCTGATCACCGACGGGCTGGAGCGCGACGATGTCGCCGGCCTTTCCGAGGAGATGGAGCGGCTGCACAAATCCTGCCGGCGGCTGATCTGGTTGAACCCGTTGCTGCGCTTCGACGGTTTTCAGGCGCGCGCCCGCGGCGTCAAGGCGATGCTGCCGCATGTCGACGAATTCCGCTCGGTGCACAATCTCGATGCGCTCGCCGACCTTTGCGCCTCGCTGGACAAGAAATCGGCACAGTCCGTCGATCCGCGCCGATGGCTGGAAGCTGGCGCGAGGCACGCTGCGTAGCCATATGTTTATCCACCGCAAAAACAGACTCTGAGAGAAGCGATCATGGACGACAGCATCTATCTCGATGAGGCCCGCGACCCGCTGATCATCGCGGAAGGCTGGATGAAGGACGGCAAGGATGTCGCCATTGCCACCGTGGTCGAGACCTGGGGTTCGGCGCCGAGGCCGGTCGGCAGCCATCTGGTCATCGATGCCGACGGCAATTTCCATGGCTCGGTCTCGGGCGGCTGCGTCGAAGGTGCGGTGGTGAGCGAGGCGGTCGACGTCATCGGTTCAGGGAAAGCAAAAATGCTCGAATTCGGTGTCGCAGATGAAACCGCCTGGCAGGTCGGCCTGTCCTGCGGCGGCCGCATCAAGGTGTATGTCGAGCGGTTGGGCTGATCGCAGATGGACCCATACGCCCTTAAAACCTTGAATGCCGAGCGACGCGCCCGCCGCGCGGCGATCCTGGTCACGGATCTCGGTGACGGCCGCGACCGCGTCGTGCGCGAGGGCGACCAGGTTGCGGGCGACCTTGGAGCCGCGATCGCCAGGGCGTTTCGGTCGGGCAATTCCGGTTCCGTCGAGGCGGAAGGGCGGACCTTCTTTCTCAACGCGCATCTGCCGCAACCGCGATTGTTGGTGATCGGCGCGGTCCATATCAGCCAGGCGCTGGCGCCGATGGCGAAAATCGCCGGCTATCCCGTCGAGATCATCGATCCACGCACGGCTTTTGCCACGTCAGACCGTTTTCCCGATGTCGCTCTGCATGCCGAGTGGCCGGAAGATGTGCTGAAGCGCCAGCCGCTCGACAGCTACACCGCACTTGCCGCCGTTACCCATGACCCGAAGATCGACGATTTCGCGCTGAAGGCCGCACTCGACGCCAACTGCTTCTATGTCGGGGCGCTCGGCAGCCGCAAGACACACGCCAAGCGCGTCGAGCGCCTGCTGGCGCTGGGCGCCAGTGCCGACCAGATCGCCCGCATCCATGCGCCGATCGGGCTCGATATCGGCGCCGCCAGTCCGGCCGAGATCGCCGTCGCCGTTCTCGCGCAGACCATCTACGCCTTCCGCTCGCGCGGCCTTGATCAAAAGGGCGCAGTGGCGTGAAGTTCGGTCCCATCCCCATTGAAACCGCCGAAGGCGCGGTGCTGGCGCATGCCACCACCGCCGGTGAAAAGCGTTTTCGCAAGGCGCACAGGCTGAGCGCGGAAGACGTCGAGACTCTTAAGCTGGCAGGCATCGCGCAGGTCGTTGCGGCCGTGCTGTCCCCGGATGATCTGGGCGAGGACGCCGCGGCGCAAACAATCGCCGAGAGCATGATTTTCAGCGGCATCGAGGCGCGGCCCGCCGCCACCGGCCGGGTCAATCTCCACGCCAAGGCATCGGGCATCTTCACGGTCGATGCGGCTGTCATCGACGCGATCAATGCCGTCGATCCCGCCATCACCCTTGCCACGTTGGCGCAGCACAATCCGGTCGAAAAGGGTCAGATGGTGGCGACGGTGAAGATCATTCCCTTCGCGGTCGCCTCAAGCCTGGTCGACACTGTTAAGAAAATCTGCGCCGGCGGCGAGATCTTTGCCGTCAACGCCTATCAGCCGGTGCGTGTGGGTGTCATCCAGACGGTCCTGCCGGGCATCAAGCCCAGCGTGCTCGACAAGACGCTGCGCGTCACCGAAGCGCGGCTGGCGCGCTCCGGAGGCAGTCTGACGGCGGAACGCCGCACGCCGCACGAGATCGCGCCTGTGGCACAGGCCGCCGCCTCGCTGGCGCGCGACAATGACCTGGTGGTGATCTTCGGCGCCTCCGCAATGAGCGATTTCGCCGATGTCGTTCCGGCGGCGATCGAGATGGCGGGCGGGACCGTCATCCGCGCTGGCATGCCGGTCGATCCCGGCAATCTTCTGGTGCTCGGCACGCTCGACGGCAAGCGCATCATCGGTGCGCCCGGCTGCGCCCGCAGTCCCAAGGAAAACGGCTTTGACTGGGTGCTCGACCGTCTGGTTGCCGGCCTCGACGTCACCGCGAAGGATATCGCCGGCATGGGGGTCGGCGGCCTGTTGATGGAAATCCCGACGCGGCCCCAGCCGCGCGAACCGCTGCCGGCCAAAAGCCGGCTCAAGGTGGAGATCGTGCTTCTGGCTGCGGGCCGGTCGAGCCGCATGGGCGGACCCAACAAGCTCATGGCGCTGTTCGACGGCAAGCCGCTGGTGCGCCGCACCGCCGAGCGCGCGCTCGCCTCGAAAGCGTCAGGTACGATCGTCGTCATCGGCCATCAGCGCGAGCGGGTGCGCGCGGCGATGGCGGGGCTGGATGTGACCTTCGCCGACAATCCCGATTTTGCCGATGGCCTGTCGACCTCGCTGAAGGCCGGTATTGCCTATCTGCCCGAAGACATTGCCGGCGCGATGATCGTTCTGGGAGATATGCCAGGAGTCGCGTCAGACGATCTCGACCGGCTGATCGATGCTTTCCGCAAGGCCGGAGGCAATTCCGTGGTCCGCGCCTCGCATCAGGGCAAACGCGGCAACCCGGTCCTCCTGCCGCGCGCGCTGTTCGCGGCCATCGCCCATCTCGAAGGCGATACCGGCGCACGCCATCTGGTCGAGGCCGAAGGGCTCGACGTCATCGATGTCGAGACCGGCGAGGGCGCCTCTGTCGATGTCGACACCCGCGAGGCGCTCGAAGGCGCCGGCGGCGTGCTGCAGGATTGACAAACCCCGGCCGAATTACGCAAGCCTGCGATATGGCTTTTCGTTTTCTTTCCTCACTTCACGGCTTTCTGGCCGCGGTATTTGTCCTTTGCCTTGCCGGCCAGGCCAATGCGCTGGAGCTAAAACCCTTCAAGGACGATCTCTTCGCTTATCCCGCGACATTGTCGAGCGGCGACGGCGGCGCCTACACCGTCATCGACTATCGCGAGATGCGCGACATCAATCAGCGCGATGAGGTGCCGGAAAAGCGCGTGCACCCGCAATACACCGACACCGGCGTGCGCAAGGTGCAGCAGGATCTGATGCTGAAGACCGATGCCGGCGATGTCAGGCATATCGCCGTCGGCAAGACGCAAGGTGCCGCCATCATCGTGCTCTATCTGCACGGGCAGGGCGGCAGCCGCAAGCAGGGCGTCGACGACTTCACCTTCGGCGGCAATTTCAACCGGCTCAAGAATTTGATGGCCGCCAATGGCGGGCTTTATCTCTCGCCGGATTTCCCCGATTTCGGCGACAAGGGTGCCGCCCAGGTCGCGGCGCTGATCGATCACTACGCCGAACAGTCGCCTGGCGCGAAAATCTTCGTCGCCTGCGGCTCGATGGGCGGCGCCCTGTGCTGGAAGCTTGCCGCGCGCAGCGATACCGGCCGGCGTATCGACGGGCTGCTGCTGCTCGGATCCTTATGGGACGAGAGTTTTCTCGCCAGTCCCGCCTTCAGGCGCCATGTCCCGGTGTTCTTCGGCCAGGGCAGCCATGACGTGGTCTTTCCCGTAGGTAACCAGGAAGCCTTCTTCCGCTCCATCATCGCTAGGTCGAAGGCCTATCCCTATCCGACCCGTTTCGTGCGCTTCGAGACCGGCACGCACGGCACGCCGATCCGCATGGTCGACTGGCGCGGCACGCTGAACTGGATGCTGTCGAAGGCGCCTTGACCGGGCGCTGCCTCCACGTTCTTCAAGGCGCGGTGTTGTAGTCGACGACCGTCTGCGGGTTCTCCTCGCCGTCATAGGACGCATCGACGTCGTACTGGACCAGCGAGAAATCGCCGTTGCGGAACAGATAGGTTCCCGAATCGGAGGCATCGCCGACACCGCGCCACTTGTTGAAGGTGGTGATCGTATGGGCGTCCGCATCATAGTCGGAATTGACCGCCCAGCCGGTCGTCTCGAAGCCGACGATGCTCATACCCAGCAATTTGCCGTCGCTGTCATTGTTTTCGTAGCGGATGTCCATCTTCGGTTCGGCGAACTGCAATTGCCGCACTTCAGACAATTCATCGGTCATGTAATAGACCGAACTTTCATTGTAGGCCGCGGCCGAACAGGAGAAATGGAATAGCCGCGTTTCCTTGTCGGGATCGCCGGGCTGTGCATCCTTGTCCTTGTACTTGATCGAGAAGATCTCCGGTTCATCACCCAGGAACTGTTTGTCGCACTGGTCGCCATAAGTTGCCAGGAAGGCCTTCTTGACCTGCTCGAGTGCCGTATCCTTCTTCGGCGGCGGCGGACCGTCGCCGCAACTCGGCGGCAGCGCCTGCTCGAAATCGGCGGTTGAGGGTTTGAGCGCGCCTTTTTCGATGTGGATCGGATCGAAGGGCGGCGCGGCCTGGATCTGGGCATTCACCTGGCGCAGGGTGTAGCAGCCGGCGAAAACCTTTTCGCCGCCGCTCTTGTCGGTGGCGCGGATGGCGACCGGGACATTGTAGAATATACTGCCGGCGGCACCTTCGTCCGAAATTGCGCCCGTCGCGACGTCCACCTTGTCGGTACCGTCATAGCCTTTGACGAAACTGTCGAAATCCTTAGCCGGCTTCGCATCGCCATAATAGCCCCAGGCGCGGGCGAATTCGTGCCGGTTGATGGCGCTGTAGAGCGAGCGGATGACCGCCTCGGCGCTCGACCGGTCGTCGACATAGGGCGCCTCGGGGGCATCTTCGGCGGCGAGTGCCGCTTGGCCCGATACGGCAAGGGAGAGAAGGGCAGTCGCTGCGAGAAGGACGCGTCTCATCGGGAATCTCCGCTCGATAACGGAGATTCTACCACGGCGATTGCGGCGGCGCGGTGACGCTGAGCCCACGGCGCTTGAAGAATCGTGTGGGGAGGCGCTACGTCGCTGCGCCGGCGCTCAGGCCGGACAGGAGACTTGACGTGACCCTATCGATGTATGAGGCATCCGTGCCGGTGTTTTCAGCAAGGCTGAAAGCACTTTCCAATGTGCTGGCGGCTGCCGAACAGAATGCGCTTGACCGCAAGATCGACCCGCAGGTGTTTTTGACGGCGCGGCTTGCGCCCGACATGTTCGCCTTGACCCGGCAGGTGCAGATCGCCACCGACCATGCCAAGGGCGCGCCGTCGCGGCTGGCCGGTCGAGAAGTGCCGAAATACGAGGACAATGAGGCAAGCTTTGCCGAGCTAGAGGCGCGGATCGCCAAGACGCTGGCGCTTCTGGAGACGTTTTCCGCCGCCGATATGGACGGTTCCGACGACAAGATGATCGAGCTGAAACTCGGCGGACGCGAGACGACATTGGCGGGCATGCAGTATCTGCTGCATGTGGCCATGCCCAATTTCTATTTCCACCTCACCACCGCTTACGACATCCTTCGCCACAATGGCGTGCCGCTCGGCAAGGCGACGTTCCTGGGATCGCGTTGAGCGGCCGATGCCTTGAGATGTCCCGGATCGGTCCGGGACATCTCGCGAGGCGCATCTAGCGAATGGACATTTCGCGTGCGACGCGCGGAAAATCGGCGGGCTTGATGCCGATATCGGCGCGGTCGGCATTGCTCATCGAATGAAGCAGCGCGAGCGCCGCGCGGTATCTCAGATGTTCCTGCGGGCGCGGCCGGGCGAACATTTCCGTGAAGAAACCCATGATTCAGGCTCCTGGTTGGTCCTCCACACCAATCAATATAGATGAATCGTGACGATTGTGCAGTGCAGCATTTGCATGCCTGCTATGTCCGGACAATTTTCAAAAAATTTTTGCCGCCCGCTGAAACTTCCGCGCCGCACGAACCGTAGGCTTCGACGCTGGCTCATGGCCAGTTTTTCCTCGCCACTCCTGGCGAATTTCCGGGCTGCATGAAAATGCAGTCCGGCTTTTTATTTTGAGGGATCGGTCGCGATCTCGAATGGCTAAATTCATTAAGATCGGTGGTATGTATTTTTAACGAGCCGGTTCTATGGTCTGGAAACCTGACGGTCAGGCAAGGGGGAGGCTGACATCGCTACCAGCGCCAAGCGTGATTTCGCTTCGCTGCTCGACGACCTCTTCGTCGCCTCCGACAAGGGCGACGGCATCGAGGGCGGCGACGAGGCCGGCGCGCGTCCGTCCATTCCGTTCGACTATCTCTCGGTCGCCGATGAACTCCATTCCGGCCGCATCAAGGTATCCGCCGCCGAATATCGCGAGACCGGTGCTGATCTGGCGAGCGAATTCGCTGCCCTGCTCGAACACGCCAAGCTGGCGCTGGCTGCCGAGGACCCGAAGCCGGAGGAAAAACTGCCGCCGATCGATCCGGAATCGATCGCGGCCGAACTGGGACTGAACCAGCCCAAGAGCGCTACCGATTTCGGCCGCATGCGCCGCAGCTTTGCTTTCAGCAACCATCCCGATCGCGTCGCGCCGCATCTGCGCCAGCGCGCCATGATCCGCATGCAGGTGGCCAACATGCTGATCGACGAGGCCAAGCGCCGCGCCGTGGCCGGCGCACGCCGCTAGCCAACAGCTGGTTCACGCAAAAGTCGGCCTGGCGAGGCTTGGAGAGCGTCGTGGCTTTCCCTATACATGCAGCCTCCTTCCCGCGCAGACTTTCCCTCCGGAGCAGAATTCCATGCACAAACGCCGTCTCGGTCGGACCGATCTTCTTGTTACCCAGATCTGCCTTGGTTCGATGACCTGGGGCCAGCAGAACACCGAGGCCGAAGGTCACGCACAGATGGATCTGGCTTTTTCGCGCGGCGTCAATTTCATCGACACCGCCGAACTCTACCCGATCCCGCCCAAGGCGGAGACGCAGGGGCGGACCGAAAAGATCATCGGCAGCTGGATGAAGGCAAAGGGCAACCGTGACAAGGTGATTCTTGCCTCCAAGGTCGTCGGCCGCACCGCCAACTCCTGGTTTCGCGGCAACAGGCCGTCGCAACTGGTGCGCGCCGATATTTTTGACGCCGTCGACAAATCGCTGGCCAAGCTCGGCACGGACTATCTCGACCTCTACCAGATCCACTGGCCGGAACGGGATATCCCCTGGGGTGCCAACCCGACGCGCATCGGCGCCGTGGCGCGCCGGCCCGATGCCGACGGCGCGCCGGCCAACGAAACACCGATCGCCGAGACCCTTTCAGTGTTCGACGAACTGGTGAAGGCAGGAAAGATCCGTCATTTCGGCCTGTCGAACGAGAGTTCCTGGGGCCTCATGCGGTTCCTGGCCGAGGCCGACAAAGGCATTGGCCCCCGCGTTGCGTCGATCCAGAACGCCTACAATCTCGTCAATCGCACCTTCGAGGTGAACCTTGCGGAGGTCTGCGAGCGCGAACAGGTGTCGTTGCTTCCCTATTCGCCGCTGGCGCAGGGTTACCTCTCAGGCAAATACGACCATGGCGCCCGACCGCAGGGCTCGCGCTCGCAGCTGTTCAATCGTGGCCAGCGCTACGAGACGCCGAATGCAGCCGAAGTGCTGCTCGAATACAATGAACTGGCGCGCTCATTCGGCATGGAGCCGGCGCTGTTTGCCAACGCCTATGTGTCGAGCCGGCCCTTCGTCACCTCGAACATCATAGGCGCGACGACCATTGCGCAGCTCGAAATGGCTTTATCTTCGGTGGATGTGGTCTGGACCGAGGAGATGCAGAAGGCGGTGGATGCGATCCACCAGCGGGTCGGCAATCCCTGTCCCTGATCCGCGGGGATAGAATTACCAAGGAATAACAGAGGGGTGGAGAGAATGGTGGATTTCCCGATCGAGGTCGTGCGTGGACAATTTCCAGCGCTTTCCCTGACCGACAAGGGCCGCCGTCGCATCTATCTCGACAACCCTGCCGGCACGCAGGTGCCGCAGGCGGTGGCCGATGCGGTGTCGCATTGCCTGCTCACCACCAATGCCAATCTCGGCGGCTATTTCGAAACGACGGTCGCGGCTCAAGCTGTCGTCGACGAGGCGCATCAGGCGATGGCCGATTTTCTTGGAGCGGCGAGCCCGCAGGAAATCATCATAGGCGCCAACATGACGACGCTGACCTATCACATGTCGCGCACGCTTGGCCGCACGCTGAAACCGGGCGACGAGCTCATCCTCACCCGCATGGACCATGAGGGCAATGTCTCGCCCTGGCTGCAACTGGCCGAGGATTTGGGCCTCGTGGTGCGCTGGCTGTCGTTCGACGAAAAGAGCTGGCAGGTTGAGGAGGCGACGCTGATCGGTTTGCTGTCCGACAAGACACGGCTGGTCGCGTTGAATTATGCCTCGAACCTCACCGGCTCGATCAACCGGGTCAGGCCCCTGACCGCCATCGCAAAACAGGCCGGCGCCCTGGTCTATGTCGACGCCGTGCAGTTCGCCCCGCATGGCCTGATCGACGTGCAGGAGCTCGGCTGCGATTTCCTGATCTGCTCGGCCTACAAATTCTTCGGCCCGCATATGGGCATCTTGTGGGGGCGGCTGGATATCATCGAGGGCCTGAAGCCCTACAAATGCCGTTGCTCTTCGAATGGCCTGCCCGAGCGCTTCGAGCTTGGCACGCCGCAGATCGAGCTGATGGCCGGCCTCACGGCGGCGATCGACTACTTCGCCGAGCTGGGTGCGGCGGCGGGCGAGGGTGGTTCGCGCAGGCTGAACATCGCCAAGGCGTTCGAAGTCGCGATAGCCTATGAAAACCCGCTGGCGCAAAGGCTGATCGATGGCCTGTCCGACATTCCGGGCCTGACCATCCACGGCATCACTGATCCGAAACGGCTCGCAGATCGTGTGCCGACGGTCTCCTTCACCGTCGACGGCATCGTTCCCGAGACGATCGCGCGGCAGATGAACGCCGAGAACATCTTCCTGTGGTCCGGCCACAACTACGCCTGGGAGATCGTCCACCAGCTCGGCATTCCGGCCGAGCAGGGCGTCGTGCGCATCGGCATTGCCCATTACAACACGGCGGCCGAGATCGACGAGACGCTGGAGAGCGTGCACCGGGTTATCGCCATGCTCAGGCAGCAGCGCTCCTGACGATAGCTTTGACCTTCAGCGCGCCTTGCCGCCGAAACCGGTGAGGAAAGCGGTGAGGTTCTCGCCGAGTGCGTCACAGAGATAGCCGCCTTCCTGGACGATGACCGTCGGCAGGCCGAGTTTGCCAATCGCCTCGCCAATGCGCGAGAAGCCGGGCGTCGTCACCGAAAGCCCTCCGAACGGATCGCCTTCGAACGCATCAAGACCGAGCGCCACCACCAGCGCATCGGGCGAGAAGGCGCGGATCCGCTGGAACGCCACCTCAAGCGCTTCCAGAAACGCCGCGTCGGCGGATTTACGCGGCAGCGGCAGGTTGAAATTGTAGCCAAGGCCCGGGCCTTCGCCACGCTCGTCGGCATGACCCCAGAAGAACGGATAGAACCGCACCGGATCGGCATGCAGCGAAACGGTGAGTACGTCGGGCCGCGCGTAGAAGATGCCTTGTGTGCCGTTGCCGTGGTGCAGGTCGACATCGAGGATCGCCACCCGCGCCACCTGCTTGCGCAGCACCTGCGCCGCAACAGCCGAATTGTTGATGAAGCAGAAGCCGCCAGCGACATCGGCAAAGGCATGGTGGCCAGGCGGGCGGCACAGCGCATAGGCGGCCGATGCTCCCGCCATCACCGTTTCGGCGGCTTCGACCGCGCTCCAGGCGCTCCACAGCGCGCTTTGCCATGTCTCGCCCGAGATCGGGCAAGCGGTATCGGCCATGTGATAGCCGGCCTGGCCGACGGCGGATGCGGGATAAGAGCCGCTGCGCGCGATCGGGTGGATGTTGGGGATCACTTCGGCCGAGGCGCCATCGATGCGCTGCCAGCGCTCGAAAATATGCTCGAGGAAATCGAGATATTCGGGCGTATGCACCCCCGAGACCGGGCCGAGCCCATGATTGCGTGGCCGCTCGATCGTGCAGCCCGCAGATTTTGCGCCGGCTAACAGTCTCTCGACGCGCTCGGGCTTTTCCGGGTTCGGCTGCGCCGCCCCACTGGAAAGAAACGCCTTGGGGTCGTGGCGCTTCTGCTCCTCGGCGTAAAAGGCTTTCATTCCGGCTCCTCCGGCGCGTCGGCGAAGGCGAAAAACGCGTCGCCGACGATCTTCTGCGTCTGTTCGTAACTCGACCAGGCGATGCCCAGTCTCTCGTAGAAGGCCTTGGCGCCTTCATTGTCGGTGTCGACCGACAGCCTGAGATAGACGCCGCCGTCCTTGCGGCACTCTGCCGCGACGCGCCGCAACAAGCGTTCGCCGATCTTACGGCCACGGAACCGGTTCTCGACATAGAGGTCCTGCACATAGACGCCGGGCCGTCCCATCCAGGTCGAAAAGATCGGGAAATGCAGGCACAGACCGGCGAATTCGCCGTCCACCTCGGCGATCAGGGTCGAGAAGGCAGGCTTCTCGCCAAAGCCGTAGCGGCGGATATCATCCGATGTGGACGTGATCTCCTGATGCGCGCCGATATGGGTGCCGAGTTCGAGAAGCGCGGCGTGGATGGTATCGGCGTCTTCGATGGTGCCGGGACGGATGACTGTATCGCTGGTCGCGGTCTGGTTCTTGTCTGCCATGGATCAGGCCGCGTTTTCGGCTGAGCCGGGCTTGGTCAGGAGATCGTCAAGGTCGCCGATATCGTCTTCCGAAAAGACGCGAATGCCATTGGCTTCCAGCAGAGCAGTGGTCGTGCCACGACCCGCCACCCGTTTTCCTGAAAAACTGCCGTCATAGACGAAGCTTGAGCCGCAGGACGGGCTGCCGTCGGTCAGAACCGCGTAGCGGCATCCTGTCTCTCGGGCCAGTTCGAGCGCAAGCTGCCCGGCTTCGAGATAGAGTGCGGTCACATCGCTTCCCGTCTGCTCGACCACGCGACCCTGGCCCTGGAGCACAGCGTCGGCCGTGCCGTGAATTTCAGCCGCAGGGCGCGGCGTGGAGAAACCTGCGGCAACCTCCGGACAGATTTGCACGACCCGTCCTTCCGCCTGCCAACGTGTCAGGACCGGATGGCCGTTCAGGCGATAGGAGCCGTTATAGCGGACATGGCTGCCGAGCAGGCAGGCGGAGACGAGAACCCTTTCCATATCAGCTCCTCCCTCGCTTCTAGAAAGCCACCCTGTCGCCACCCTTCAGCGCCAGCATCTGACGCGCCTCGGCCGGCGTGGCAACCTCCAGTGACAGGCCATCGAGAATGCCACGGATACGGCGCACCTGGTCGGCATTGGATTTCGCCAGCTGGCGGCCATCATAGAGGCTGTCCTCCAGCCCGACACGGACATTGCCGCCCATCGCCGCGGCGATCGAGATCAGCGGCATCTGCTGGCGGCCGGCAGCGAGCACCGAGAACTGGTAGCTGTCGCCGAACAGTTTGTCGGCGATGCGCTTCATGTGGATGAGATTGTCCGGATCGGCGCCGATGCCGCCCAGAATGCCGAGCACGAACTGGATGAACAGCGGTCCCGACACCAGCCCGCGGTCGCGGAAATGCGCCAGTGAATAGAGGTGGCCGACATCGTAGCATTCGAATTCGAAGCGCGTGCCGCACCCCTTGCCCAGCCTTTCAAGCACGCCTTCCATATCGGCGAAAGTGTTCTTGAAGATGGTGTCGCGCGTGGCTTCGAGCAGCTTCGGCTCCCACTCGTGCTGCCATTCGCGTGGCTTGTCGAGCATCGGAAACAGCGCAAAATTCATCGAGCCCATGTTGAGCGAGCACATTTCTGGCTCCGCCCGCAAGGGGGCTGCCAATCGCTGGTCCAGCGTCATCAAGGAAGAGCCGCCGGTGGTGATGTTGATCACCGCATCGCTCGCTTGCTTGATACGCGGCAGGAACTGCATGAAGACGTCGGGATCGGCGGTCGGCCGGCCATCCCTGGGGTCCCGTGCATGCAGATGCAGGATCGAGGCGCCGGCTTCGGCCGCGGCGATGGCATCCGAAGCGATCTGGTCCGGCGTCACCGGCAGGTAGGGCGACATCGATGGCGTGTGCACCGAGCCGGTGACGGCGCAGGTGATGATGACTTTTCGCGGCGCCATTCCTTTACCCCCGGCCTTCGACCGGCAGGTCGAGTTCTGACGCCAGGGCCTCCAGCGAGTCGCCGATGATGGAAATGATCTCACCGATCTGTTCAGCCGTGACGATCATCGGTGGCGCGACCATGAAATTGTCGCCGTCGACGCCGCCCTTGACCCTGCGGCCATAGATGATCAGCCCGCGCTCATAGGCAAGGTCGAGCAGCCGCTGCGTGGCTTTCTTGCCCTGGTCGATCGGCCGCAGCGTCTCAGGATCGGCGACCATTTCGGCGCCGGTCAGCAGGCCCTTGCCGCGCACGTCGGCGATGAACGGAAAGCGCTTCGCCAGCCCCTTCAGCCCGTCCATCAGCACGTCGCCCATGGCGGCCGCATTGGTAATCAGGTCGAGCCGGTCCATTTCGCCAAGCACGGCAAGGCCGGCGGCGCAGGCCAGCGGATTGCCGGCATAGGTATGGCCATGCTGGAAGCCGCCGGAGGCGAGCAGCGGCTGCACCAGCCGCATCGGCGCGGCCAGCGCGCCGAGCGGCGCATAGCCAGAGCCCAACCCCTTCGACAGCGCGACGATGTCCGGCTTGCAGTTCCAGTGGTCGCCGCCGAGGAATTTGCCTGTGCGGCCGGCGCCGCTCATGACTTCATCGTGGATAAGCAGGATACCGTAGCGGTCGCAGATCTCGCGGATGCGCGCATAGTAGCTGTCCGGCGCGACAAGGGCCGCGGTCGCGGCACCGCCAATCGGTTCCATGATGAAGGCCACGACACTTTCCGGCCCTTCGGCAAGAATCTTCTCTTCCAGCATGTCGGCATAGCGGACGCCGCGCTGTTCCATCGAAAGATTGTCGCGGTCGCGCCAGGCGGTCGGCGCCGGCACGGTTGGCATCACCCGCATCATCGGCTCAAAAGTCTCGGACAGCGCGTCGTCGCCGGTGATCGACAGCGAACCCAGTGTGCCGCCATGATAGGAGGGAAACCGCGTGATCACTTTCCAGCGGCTGGCCTGACCGGTGGCGACAGCCCATTGTCGCGCCAGCTTGATGCAGGATTCCGTCGCCTCCGAGCCGCCCGAGACGAAGAAGATGCGGTCGATGCCTTCCGGCAGCTTTCCGGCCAGTTCCCGCGCGAGTTCTTCCGCCGGCTCGTTCTCGAAATGCAGCCGGTAGGCGAAGGTGGCACGGTCCATCTGGCGCTTCATGGCGTCGAGAACATTGCGGTTGGAATGGCCGATATTGGCGACCATCGGCCCGCTCGAGCCGTCGATGAAGCGGCGGCCGTCCTGCGTCCACATATAGATGCCCTCGGCGCGGTCGATCAGCGGCCGGCGCAGGCTGGACAAATAGAACAGATGCGATTCTCGGCGCGCCTCGGTGACTTGAGCGGCGGTCTGGATCTTCGACATGTCAGGACTTTCCAAGGTAGCGATCGAGAACATTCTGCGTGACGCGTTCGACCATCGGGTCTTGTCTTAGCAGGCCGGCCACCCATTCGCAGCTGCCGGCGTGGAACACCTCGCCCTTGCCGCGTGGGAAATTGACGATCATGCCATTGCCGCGTTTGACTTTTTCAAGATTGGCATCGCTTGCCTCGCCAAACAGCGTCTCGGCGGTGAAGCGACCGTCCTCATCGGTCAGGAACTGGTCCTCGATCGGAATGTCGGCGCTCTCCTCGACCTGGGACGCCATGCCGACGGCCAGAACCTGCAAGCCGTCCGGCGCGCCGCTGGTCGCGGTGGGATAGGGCAGGCCGCCACGGATTTCGAAGTCGAGCCCGTCGACCTCGTAGCCATAGACATGGCTCGCGGCGCCGAGCAGGTCGCCATAGTAGATGCCGGTGCCGGCAAAGGCCCAGTGTTCCGGCCGGTAGACCGGAAAGCCACGCACGCCGCGCGGCGCGCAGCCGCCCCAGCCGGCATAGACGCCGCGCGTGGCGTTGAGGCCGAAGGTCGACGAGCCAGGCCGGCCGATTTCCGGCGCTTCCCAGGAATTGGTGGCGCGGGTGACGTCGCCGCCTTGGAGATAGGCGGGATCCTCCTTGCGCGCGCGGTATTTGTAGCAGACCTGCCGACGACCCTCGTCCTCGAGCCTGGTCTGCCACATGAAATTGCCGGCAAAGCGCGCCGCATGGCCGCCGCGTTCGACGTATCTGTCGACCGCATCGCGCATTTCCCAGGTCCAGTATTCGTCATGGCCGACGAAGACAGCGCAGTCATAGCCGTCGAGAATGTCGGGCGAGAAATGCAGGTCATGCTGGCTCGCCAGATCGACTTCGTAGCCGGCCCGTTCGGCGAACCGGAAGAAGTGGCTGTCATAGCTCGCCCAGCCGGACGAGGCGTATTTCTTCGAATGGCCGGTGGCCAGCGCCCATTCCATGTGGGGGTAGCGTGGCACCGTCTTTGGCGGCACGGCGACCTCCAGCGGCACGCGCGGCGCACTCTTGGGCAGCACGACGAAGCCACGACACCAGGGGCGTTGCGTCGACACGATGGGCGAATACTGATTGCGGTCGGGACCGGTGATGCCCTGATAGTGGTTGGAGCCGCCCCAGGTGTTGTAGGCAAGCCAGGTGCCCGTCGCCGCCACCTGCAGCACGCGGCCTGGCTTCCTGCCTGGCTGCGGAGAGACGATGAAAAGGTGGTGGCTGTGGATCGGCTTGCCGTCGCGCCCGTCTGCGGTCAACGTCACCCGGTAGGCGCCGGACGGCCAGTCGCTGCCGACACGGAATTCGAACGACGCTTCCCAACCGCAGCCCTCGGCCGAGCACTGGTCCGGACTGTCCTGCCAGCGCGACGCAATGCCCGATTTCTCGAACACCTTGGTCTCGGCGTCTCCGTCGCGGATAATCGTCATGCCGAAGGACGGAGCCGTCGAACTGACATGCAGTGTCACTGTCTCGCCGGCGCGATAGGAAAACCGGTCGCTGTAGCACCAGATCTCGCCGCGCTCGCCGTCCATGCCTGGCCACTCGTAATAGTGGCCGCGCACCGCGTGGCGGCGCTGCTCGGCCGTCAGTCCGAAATCGGGGAATTCCGTAGGCAATCTGGTCATCATCGTACTCAGGCGGAAAGATATTTCTTGAGAAAGCCGCGGGTGCGTTCCTTCTGTGGCGCGCGGAAAATGTCGGCCGGCGGGCCTTCCTCGACGACCACGCCGCCATCCATGAACAGCACCCTGTCGGCCACCTCACCGGCAAAGCGCATTTCATGCGTTACGATGAGCATGGTCATGTGTTCGGCGGCAAGCTGTTTCATCACCGCGTTGACTTCGTCGACCAGTTCCGGGTCGAGCGCCGAGGTGGCCTCGTCGAACAGCATCACCTTGGGCTGCATGGCCAGCGCACGCGCAATCGCTACGCGCTGCTTCTGGCCGCCCGAAAGCCTGGAGGGATAGGCGTCGATCTTGTCGGCGAGTCCGACCTTGGACAAAAGCCCGTGCGCCAAAGCCCGAGCCTCGCCTTTCGCCATGCCTTTCAGGATCACCGGCCCCATGGTGATGTTCTCGATGACGGTCAGGTGCGGGAACAGATTGAAGTGCTGGAACACCATGCCCATCTGCTGGCGCACCCTGTTGATGTGCCGTTCGAAAGCCTGGCCGCGAAGCGGCTGGTTGACCTGCATGCCATCCAGCCAGACTTCGCCACCGTTCAACGTCTCAAGATGGTTGATCGAGCGCAGCAGCGTGCTCTTGCCGGAGCCGCTCGGCCCGATGATCGCCACGATCTGCCCACGTTCGATCGACAAATCTATGCCCTTCAGGACCTCGACGGCGCCAAAGGATTTGCGTGCACCACGAACCTCGACCATCGGCTGCCGCAAGCTCATCGGGAAACCTCCACATTGCGTTCGAAGCGACGCAGGCCCGCTTCGAGCACGAGATTGAGAACGTAGTAGAGCGCGGCGGCCGTGATGTAGAACTCAAAGGGGCGGAAGGTTTCGCTGATCGCCAGCTGGGCCGAATGGACCAACTCAGCGATACCGATGACCGAGACGATGGAGGATTCCTTCAACAGCGCGATCAGGTTGCCGCCGATCGGCGGAGCCGTGTTGCGGATGGCTTGCGGTATCACGACGTAGCGCAGCGTCTGCCACTTGCCGAAGCCGATGCTGCGCGCACCCTCGGTCTGGCCGACATCGACCGCCACGATGCCGGCGCGGATGACATCGGCATTGTAGACGGCGAAATGCAGGCCAAGCCCGACGATGCCGGCGGCGAGCGCCGGGATGTCTATGCCGACCTGCACCAGGCCGAAATAGATCAGGAACAGTTGCAGCAAGAGCGGCGTGCCCATGAACAGCCACATGAAGGCGCGCACGGGATAGGCGAGGATTGCCGGGGCATAGAGCACGATGACGGCAAACAGTATGCCGAAGACGAAGCTCAACCCTCCAGCTGAGACGGTCAGCACGGCGGTCCACCACGCACCTGTCAACAGCAGGTCCCAATAGGGCGCGACGACGGTAAAATCGAGACCTTGCATCGCGCTCTCCGATCAGACGATTGCAAAGCGCTTGTCGAGAAAATCGACGATGCTGGCGACGGCGTAGACCATGACCATGTAGAGCAGAGCCGCGACGCCAAAGATCTCGAACGGCTTGTAAGTCGAGCCGATGAAGCGTTGGGCGGTGTAGGTCAGCTCCACAACGGAGATGGTGGACACCAATGCCGAGCCCTTCAGCAGCGCGACCGTATTGACGCCAAGCGGCCGGATCATCAGGCGTGCTGCCTGCGGCAGAACGACCTTGCGCAAGGTCTGCAAACGGCTGAAGCCGATCGTACGGGCAGCCTCGGTCTGGCCCCGGTCGACCGCCACCACGGCGCCGCGGATCGATTCGGCCATATAGGCGCCGATGTTGAGGCCAAGCCCGATCACGCCCGCTGAGAACGGATCCAGATTGATGCCGATCTGCGGACCGCCGAAATAGAGTACGAAGAGCTGGATGAGGCAGGGCGTGCCGCGAAACAGGCTGACATAGGCCGTGCCAACGGCACGCAGGATCGCGGACCTCGACATCCTGGCGGCCGCGGCCAGGGCAGCCGCAAGCAGGCCGAGAACCAGGGCCAGCACTGTCAGTTCCAGCGTCACCAGCGCGGCTTCCACGAAGAAGGGGAAGACGCGGCTCATCAAGGAGAAATCCATGGGGAAAGCCCGGCAAAATGGCGTTTGGCCTCAGGCGAATTGCGTCGCCTGAGGCCTCAGGAAATTAGCGGATGTCGCTGCCGACCCATTGCTTGGAGATTTTTTCGTAGGTGCCGTCCGCCATGATGCCGTCCAGCGCCTTCTGCATGGCGGCCTTGAGCTCCGGATTGTCCTTGCGGATGGCGATACCGATAGCGACGCTGCCGCCCTCGATGTTGGGTGTGTCGAGCTTGCGCACCTTCTCGCCGGTTTCCTTGACAGCGACCATGACCGGAATGTTGTCGACGACAATCGCGTCGACACGGCTGGCTTTCAGCTCCAGCAGCAGTTCCGGGAGACCCTTGTAGGTACGGACATCCCAGCCGCCTTGTGCGCGCGCCCACTTTTCGTGCGTCTCGCCGAGCGTTACGCCGAGCGTCTTGCCCTTGAGCTCGTCGAGGTTCTGCACCTTGGAATCCTGGTTCACGAAAACCGCGCGGCCGGCATGGTAGTAGGGGCCGACGAAATCGACCACTTTCTGACGCTCTGGCGTGATCGTCATCGAGCCGACCACGGTGTCATATTTGTTGGCCAGCAGCCCGGCGATGATGCCGTCCCAGGCCGTGGTGATGATGGCGCCCTTGACGCCGATGCGTTCGGCGATGGCCTTGCCGATGTCGGCGTCGAAACCGACGACCTCGTTCTGGTCGTTGACGAAGTTGAACGGCGGATACTGTCCGCTCATGGAAATCTTCAGTTCGCCTGCCGCCTTGATCTTCTCAAGATCGTCGGCCCTCGCCGAAACGGTGGGGAAGGCAGAGGCAAGCAGCAGCGCCGCGACCGCAATGCCGGAAAATACTTTGTTCATCTGAATTTCTGGTCCTCTGGATGGAGCGCGAAGGCTTGTTCTTGGGAGGCGTTGGGGGCGCTCTCCTGAGGCCGAGGATTGCCTTTGCTCAAGCATTGCGCAAATAGATAATGGAAATAAGGAGCATAGATTTCAGGAATGGCCTTGCCGCGCCCCGAACGTCTGGTCTGGGACCTCGACTGGAACCTTCTGCGGACGTTCGTCGTCATCGCGGAGGTGAAGAGCATCACCCGTGCCGCCGAGCGCCTCAACCTCAAGCAGCCGAGCGTCAGCAACGCCTTGCGGCGCCTGGAGGACAGGGTTGGCCGCCGGCTGGTCGAGCGCGACGCGACACGCTTCGAACTCACCGAGGTCGGGCGGCTGATCTATGAGCAGAGCGTCGAGGTCTTCGGCTCGATATCGCAGCTGCCGCTCTTGATGCGGGGGATTAGCGACGACGTTACCGGCCACGTCATGATAGCCACCGCGAGCCACGTCGTCTCACCACTGTTCGATCGGGCGCTGGCGGAGTTTCATCGCATTTATCCGCGCGCCAGCATCACCATTTCGGTTTCGGCAAGCACCGAAGTCGCCAAGCAGGTGCGGGAACGCCGTGCCTCCTTCGGCATCTGCCTCGTCAGCCAGCGCGACCCGGCGCTGGACTATGCGATGGTCTACCGCGAATTCTTCGGCTTCTTCTGCGGCCCACAGCACAGGCTCTACGGGAAAACCGGACTGACGCTTGACGATCTGCGGGGCGAGCCTTCGGTCTCCTTCCAGACCGACCATATTTCGGACGCGTTGCGGCCGGTTGCCCTGCTGCGCAGCGAAGCCCGGCTGAATGCCGATGTCGTGGGCGTGTCCTCCAGCCTGGAGGAGGTGCGGCGCATGATCATCGCTGGGCTCGGCATCGGGCCGCTGCCCCTGCATGTGGCGCAACGCGACGTGGCCGATGGCACGCTGTGGCGGCTGCCGCCCTACGACGCGCCGCCGGCCATCGATATCTTCCTGCTCACCAATCCCGACAAGGCGATGAACCGCGCCGAGAAGGCGCTGCTGTCCGGGCTGCAGGCGCTGATCGACGAGACGCCGTTCGAGGAGCGGATCTACAATGGTTGACCAGCCGCGGCTGATCTACTCGACGAGATAGGCCGCAGCACGGCCGCGCATCGGCTCATCCAGCGCCACCGAGACACGCGCGGCAAGGTCGAAGCGCACGCTGGTCGTCCGGCTCGATGCATGGACGATGCCGTCGAGCGATCCCGACATCACCTGTTCGAAGATGATGGATGTTCGCCCGATCTTCACCACATGCGAGCGGATGGTCAGCAGCGATCCGGCTCTCGTTTCATGGCGATAGTCGATTTCGGTGCGCACATCGGCCCATCCGGTTGCCGAGGCCTGGCTGCCGTCCTGTCCGGCGATATGGCCAAGAAGCTGGAAACTGGCATCGTCGAACATCGCCGCATAGTGGCGCACATTCATGTGACCCATCACGTCGCACATCCAGGGATGCGCGACACCGACAAAGGTGACGAGAGATTTGCTCATGGAGTTCCGCGCCTTCGTTGAAGATCGCGAGACGCCATATCGAAATGCGCGACGACAGGCAAACCGGCGGTTCGGGCTTGGTATTCGTTAGCCGCGCCCTTGGCCGCCTTCGGCAAAGAGACTATCTCAGGCGAGGCGGTATTTTCCGCCTTGGGAACCAGAATGCTCAGAGTGCAGAAGGTCAAGGTCGACGAGATCTACGTGCCGACGGCGCGCAAGAAGACATTGCACCCCGAAACCGTCCGGCATCTGGCCGAGGATATTCTGGAGAACGGCATGAAGACGCCGATCCAGGTCCGCCACGACGGCAAGCGCCACATCCTGGTCGAAGGCCTGCATCGACTGGAGGCGGCCAAGTGGCTCGGCGAGACCGAGATCGACGCCTATCTGGTGCAAGCCAAGCGTCACTGACGCGAGTTGGTTCGCGGTTCTCATCGCAATGGTCTCCAGAATTTGTTGCCGGGTTTGTCGGGTTGTGTTCCGTCGGCTCGTCCGATCGCGCCTGGGCTCAGGAAGCGTTGGCGCGGCGTGGCAGGCGCAAATGCTTGATGCCGCTCATCTCGACGAAATTCGTCGCGGACTCCCAGAGATAGTCGCCGTAGAGAAACGGCTCGAAGGGATCGGCGCCGCTCAGTGGCAAGGGCGCGATCTCGGCATCGACAAGCGGTTCGTAGAAAAACGGGATCGAGAACCGTGCTGTCTTCGGTGCGATCACCCGGTGACGCGTCGCCCGCACACGCCCGCCGGACCAGCGCTCCAGCAACTGGCCGAAATTGACCGCCAGCGTGCCGTTGGCGGGCGGCACGTCGATCCATTCGCCGGCGAGGTTCTTGGCCTGCAGGCCTTCGACGCCGTCCTGCGCCAGCAAGGTGACGAAACCGGAATCGGCATGCTCGCGGCCGATGATCGTACGTGTCTCGCCCTTGTGGACGACTGAGAAGTCAGGCCCGGAGATGTCGATGCCGGCATTGGCGTCACGCAAGGGATAGCGGATCAGGCGCAGCGTCGAAATGCCGTGCTCGAAATAAGGGTCGAAGATCGTTTCCGGCAGGCCAAGCCCGCGCGCGATCGACCGCATCAGTGCGTTGCCTACCATCTCCATTGCTCGATAATAGTCCGCTGCCGCCATACGCCAGCCGGGCAAGGCGTCCTCGGCCGGCAAGGGCGTCGGCTCGCACAACGGATCGTCGGATAGCGAAACATGCGCCGCCGCGGCGATATCCGGGCCCATGTCGATGCCTTCCTTGTAGGAAACGGCCGTCGGCTGCAGCGGAAACCAGCCACGATAGACGTTCTTCCTGGTGCGGTCGAAATTCCAGCGCAGCAATTTCTGCTTCTCGGCATCCGGAAGGGCGAAGATGCGCAGCAATCGCGCTCTGTTGTCCGGCGTCAGCCAGGCGTCGCCGGGAAAGTCCCGGACCGCCATGAAGCCGATGCCCGAGGCGGCGGCCATGATGCTGGCGTCGGCGCGGTCGCGACCGGGCGAGGGCGGCCCGAACAGATCCGCAATGCCGATGGTCTCGATGTCTTGCGTCATGGCTGAAATTCCGCCCATCACGGTAATCGATGGCGTTGTATCAAAGCTTTTCAATTGACCCAATCGGTCTCGCCATTTACCTCGACCGCACACTCTCGTCATGGATAACGGTGATGGCTAAATATCAGGGCGGGTGCCTGTGCGGAGCGGTGCGCTACAGCGCCGACGCGGCGCCCATCAACGAACGGGTCTGCCATTGCCGGCTTTGCCAGAAGGCGATCGGCGCAGCTTTCAACGCGCGCGTGCTGTTTCGCATCGATGACGTGACGATCGAGGGGTCCCTGGCGACCGTGAACACTTCGCCCGATCTCAAGCGCGGGTTTTGCCCAAGCTGTGGCACGACGATGTTTTCGCGGCGCGACTCCGCCGGCATCATCGGCATCACCACCGGCTCGCTCGACGATCCCACTTTCTTCAGGCCGCAGATGCATATTTTCACCGCCTCGAAACAGCCCTGGGTGGTGCTCGATGACGGCCTGCCGCAACACGAAGGTGCTCCGCCCCCGGGCTAAGTTTCCCTTCTCCTCGAGAGGAGAAGGGAAAGGTGAAACCATGACCAAAAATTAATCCAAAACACCACGCCATAGCCGGCAAAACGTCATTGGTGGGCCATCATTGTCTTCCTATCTATGCTGCGCGGGCCGGCATTCGAGGAGACGACGGATGAACGACAGCATCAGCACCCTGGACGAGCTTTTGAGCGATCCGATGGTCCTGCTTGTCATGGAGCGCGACCGAGTGCGCCCGGAACAGGTGCGCATGCTGCTCGAACGGGCCCGCAGCAAGGCAACCGATGACACGCGCGCCGATCTGCCGGTCGTTCCGCCAGCCCATATCGTGGCCAAAAGTTGTTTCCAGCAATGGCTGCGCAGTTAGGCGCGGTCAGTTGGAGCTAGGCGCCAAATAGCTGTAATGGCTGCGGAAATAGGCGATTCGGAAGCCCAGCCGTGCGTAGTTGCGATAGGCCGGGCCGTCGCGCTCCTCGTGCGGCGCCTCGATGTCTGCGACGAACAGTTTCGCGCCGGCCGCAATCCCGTCTCGCACCAGCGCTTCTCCAAGCACCGCGTCGAGGTCGAAGCTCGGCGCCATGATGCCCGGCACCGGCGCTTCGATGCCGCTCCAGGCCGCACCGTCGGCGCCGATGAACAGCGAGCGCACCGCCGCCACCGCGCCATTCCGCCTGGCCATGTAGTGATGCCAGCCCTGTCGGCCGACCAGCGCCAGCAGCCAGGGCGAGGTGGGCAACCGGTAGCTTCTGTCGATGAAGCCGGCCCAGTCGCTTGCCGACACCTTCGTCACGCGTTCGACCGAAACCCCGTCAACCGTGAAGAGCGGCTCGGACGGGAGCGGTTCGGCCTCGCGGTAAATTCGCTCCCATCCACCCTGGCGCTGCAGGCCGCGCGCCTCGAGCCAGCATCGCAGGCGTGATGGTTCGGTGTGCGGATTGACATAGAACCAGGGTCGCGAAATGCCGGCGGCGCGATAATGCGCCAGTAGCGCGTCGAGCCGGCTTTCCGAGGCCGGGCTGTCGACGCCGAAATTCTTCACGCAGTTGAAATGGACGAAGGGGATCGTCGTGCAGGTGGTCCAGGTGAGGTCGCCTTCTCCCGCTATCGAAAGGCCTTGCCTTGCGGCGAAATCGGCCGGCGCGGCGGCATAGAGGTCGAGCCAGGCGTTCACCTCCGCGCGCTCGATAATCCGGCTGAGGTCGCGCGAGACATCCTCGATCGCGATGCCAGGCGGGTGCGGTTCGGGCAGGGGCTGTAACTCTGACAGGGCGGTCGGCACGGCTCTCCTCCGTCATTTAACTTACAGTGTAAGATTAGCAGAGAATAATATGAACGGGCGGCTTGTCAAGCGGCGCCTTACAAATCCGTAAATAGGATTCCGGGGATCGCCAGACTATTGCTCGGCGGGGATCGACCCGCATGACTATTCGACAGAAAGGCTCGACATGGCTGACATCTGCACTCAAGGCGTAGACACCGGCTTTGTCGGCCTGGGATTTGCCAAGGTCGCTTTTCTCGGCCTTGTGCAAGGCATCACCGAATTGCTGCCGATTTCCTCGACCGCCCATATGCGCATCGTGCCGGCGGTGCTCGGCTGGCAGGACCCTGGCTCCGCCTTCTCCGCCGCCATGCAGCTTGCCGCCCTTGCCGCCGTGATCAGCTATTTCTGGGGTGATGTCAGGGATCTCCTGTTTGGCTCGCTCGACGCTCTCGTGCGCCGCGATTTTTCCGACCGGCATTTCCAGCTGGTTTCATGGATCGTGCTGGCGACGATCCCGATCGTCATTGCCGGCGTCGCGTTATCGGGGGTTCTCAACGCCTGCAATTCGCCGCTGCGCAGCCTGAGCGTGATCGGCTGGTCCTGTATCGTCATGGCGATCCTGCTGGCGCTCGCCGAGATTTTCGCCCGCCACAAGCGGACGATCGGCGAAGCTTCGCTCGCCGACGCGCTGCTTGTCGGCGTCGCGCAGATCGGCGCGCTGATCCCCGGCGTCTCGCGCTCGGGCTCGACCCTGACGGCCGCGCTTGGGCTTGGCTTCAAGCGGGCCGAGGCGGCGCGTTTCTCGTTCCTGCTCGGGCTGCCGGCGATCGCGCTTGCCGGTCTCAAGGAACTGTGGGAACTGCACAAGGTTCACCTCGACGCCCATGGCTGGTCGGTTCTTGCCACTGGGCTGGTCGTCGCCTCGATTTCCGCCTTCTTTGCCATCTGGGGGCTGATGCGGGTGCTGGAACGCTTCTCCGCCTGGCCTTTCGTCATCTATCGCGGCCTGCTCGGCGTCGTCCTGTTGTTCGGCCTGGCGTTGGGGTGGCTGGCTTAGCCGGCCCAGTGTTGCGTGACGGCACCAGTTGAGCGCGTGAGTCGATCCCTCGGAGATGTGATCGCCAGGGTTGGTTGACTTCGGAATATAACAGCCCTTAACATTCTGTTAACAAAACAGATGGGTGGGGCCGGATGGCATCCTCGATGGGTTGGCGCCGCAAGGCGAAGGGGCTGGGGCTGGCGGTTGTCGTGACCGCTTTCTGTTCGGTGGCGGGTTCGGCCTATGCCGCGCCTGCTTCCATGATCGTCGGCGGCTCGACCTCCCAGCCGATCGGCCACTATGATTTTTGCAAGATCCATGTCGCCGAATGCTCGATCCGCTCGCCCAACAGTGTCCCGGAACACCTGAACAGCAAGCTGCTGCACGATATCTCTGCCGTGAATCTCTCGGTCAACACGCGCGTCAAGCCGATGAGCGACATGGACAATTACGGCAAGGACGAGTGGTGGGCCTATCCGGACAACGGCTTTGGCGATTGCGAGGATTACGCGCTGGAAAAGCGGCGTGAGCTCAACAGCCTGGGCATTGCCATAGCCAATCTCTTGATGACGGTGGTCCGCAAGCCTGATGGCGAGGGTCACGCCGTGCTGACGGTGCGCACCGACAAGGGCGACTTCATCCTCGACAATCTGACCGACAAGGTCCGCCTCTGGAACCAGACCAGCTATCGCTACCTGAAACGGCAGGCGAGCGACGACACCGGACACTGGGTCTCCATCCTGGGTGGCGACGAACAGCTGGTCAGCGCCGTCAAATAGTCTGATCGGCTCCGCCGCGTCCGGGGGGTGAACCACGTCCGATCCTTTCGTGCCGGTCTTCCATGGCGCCAGCAAGTGGTGATAACCACGACAGCTGATTGAAGCTGGCATTCGCAGGCGCATGGACTTTCTGACACTTCTCGACTCGGCGCCCCTGCTGCTCGGCCTGATCAAAGCCGCGCTGCCGCAGGCCGTCGCCGGTACAATAGCGTTCAGCCAATGGTTCGTGTCGCTGCCGCCGTGCCGCGACTTCGCCTTCGAGGCGACCAGCTATCTCGTCTGCGAGGTCGATCCGAAGCTGTATTCGATCGAGCTGTTCTGGAAGGATCCGGCCGGCAAGCCTTTCCAATCGCTGCACAATCTCGACGCTGCCCAGCGCGCGGCCGGCCGCACCATGCTGTTCGCCATCAATGCCGGCATGTACCATCCCGACCTCAGGCCGGTCGGCCTCTATGTCGAGCGTGGCCAGGAAATGGCCGGTGTTAAGACGGGATCGGGGAGCGGCAATTTTTCGCTGCAGCCGAATGGCATCTTCTACATCAGCGGCGGCAAGGCCTCCGTCCGGGCAACAAGCGACTTCGTCAGGAAGCGGCCGTCCACCGACTACGCCACGCAATCGGGACCGATGCTGGTGATCGACGGCCAGCTCCATCCGAAATTCCAGTCCGACGGCACCTCGCGCAAGACCCGCGACGGCGTCGGGGTGCGCAAGGACGGTGTCGCGGTCTTTGCCATTTCGAACGGCACGGTGAATTTCCATGCATTCGCCCGGCTGTTCCGCGATGCGCTCGGCTGCGACAATGCGTTGTTTCTCGACGGCACGATATCGAGCCTGTTCGCGCCCGCGATCGGCCGCAACGACGATTACTGGAATCTGGGGCCGATGATCGGGGTGTTCAGGAAGAGGGGTTAGGCCCGGGCGGTTCGTTTGCCCCGAAACTTGAAAATGATCACCGCAACGACGATCAAGGCGACTACGGCGATCGCCGCCAGCCCGAACAGGCTGGTCACATCGAGCTCGGGGACGCTGCCGGCGCCCTTGGCCACCAGCCATCCCGGCGACAGCACGACCGGCGCCCAGATGATCGCCGACAGGATGTTGGCGATCTGGAAGCGGCGCCGGTGCATGCCCATCATGCCCGCGACCAGCGGCACGGTGGCGCGGACCGGGCCGAAGAAACGGCCGACGAAAACCGCGGCAAAACCATAGCGGTGGAAGAACAGCCGTGCCCTGGCGACCTCGCGGCGGTAGCGGTTGAGCGGCCATTTGTGGACGACGCCCCGTCCCAGCCATCTGCCGAGGAAATAGGAGATGGTATCGCCGAGTGCCGCCCCGATCATCGCGGCCAGAAGAACGGGCAAAGGCTGGACGATGCCGGCCCCGACCAGGCCGCCGACGATGATGAGCACCGTGGTGCCGGGCAAGAGGATGCCGACAAGCACGAGTGACTCGCCGAAGGCCAGCAGCCCGACCACGAGACCGGCCCACGCCTGGTGGTTCTCGATGAAACAAACGCTCTGGTCGATGAACGACTGCACGCAAGCTCCTGTTAAAAGCGTTTGTCAGCTGCCGCTGTCGAGCAGGCTCCTGAGTTCGTCGAGCTTGTCGTTGACGAGCCAGCCGTAATAATTCTCGACCGGCAGCTTGCGGCCCTTGCCGCCGGCAACCGCCGCGCGCAGGTCCGCCGCCCGCTGCCGGGGCTGGCCGACATTGTAGAGCGTCGCGGTGATGCCTGGATTGCCGGAGATGTCGAAGCCCTGTTCCTTGTAGGCGTCGATGGCGTCGCGCACGATCGCGGCGATGTAGACGATGCTGCGGTCGGGATCCATGACATCGCGATAGATCGCCTGCGGATGATCGGGCGTGAGCTTGTCGTAGCCGCTGACCTTGTTGACCAGATCGGTGACCTCGAGCGCGGTCAGCGGGCTGATCTGGCCGAGGCCGAATGTCTGGCCGGCGAAGAAGGGCTGGAAGAAGGCTTGCTGGAAGGTCTGGGCGTCATAGGCGACGCCGTCGACGGTCTTGCCGCGGAAATGTTCGACCCAGACCCTGTCGCGGCAGCTCCACAGAGTGGCGCTGTCTTTCGCCTGCGCACAGGCGGCGAATTCCGGCCGCTGCACGAAGGTCTGCACCGGCACGCCCTTGTAGCGGAAGGCAAAGTCGAGGCCGGAATAGGACAGCGCCTTCACATAATAGGTCTGGACCGAGCCGACGGCCGTCACATTGTAGGTGTGTTCGCCGACCAGCGCGCCGACGATATGGATAGGGTCGATATCGTAAGCCGCCGCGACCTGCTTGATATGCGCCACCAGCTTCTTCTCGCGTTTCAGCAGCGCGACGATCTTCTCGTATTTTTCCGCATAGGTGGTCTTGAAGGCGCGGGTTCGCGTCGCCGATGCATCCGGTATCTGCGGTTGCGTCTCGGAGCGATTGCCGGGGGGAACGACGATCAGCGCGCTGGCATGCGCGGCCTCGGCCAGCAGCGCGCCGCCGCAGGACAGGGCCGCGAGCAGGAGGATCGGGAGAAGCCGCTGCAACGCAATCATCGGGCGCCTTTTCTAGAAATCGTGGGAAATGCCTGCGGCAATCGCCGCTTCCCGTCTCAACAGCCACATCATGGCACTGTCAAGGCTGGGCCGCCGCCGATGGCGATGTCTGAAACGGGCCACAGTCATGGTAAAAAATTGATTCAAACTTTATTGGTAATTTCTCGTTCATAACTGGCCCGGTTGTCCGTCGGCCGTTGCCTTCGGTCTGTTGTGTTCTGAGTACAGGTCCAGATGCGGTTACCAGGCGCCATCAGTTTCGTGATCGCATCGCTATGCCTCGCCGGCTGCTCGTCGACGTCGGGCATGGACGCGCTCGACATGCAGAAGCCGTCGAATGAAACCACCAGTTCGGTGGTGCGGCCAAGCGCGCCGATTGCGTCTGTCCCCGTGGCCAAAGCCAAGGCACATAAGCGAATCGAGGCAGCGCCCGTGGACGAACCTGCTCGGCCTTTTGGCCTGGCGGAAGAAGAAACGGTGATGCTCACGACACCAGAGTTGCCCGACAGCGTCGAGCCGCCGGTCGAAGCGGCTGCGTTGGTGTCGCCATCGAAGTTATTGAGCCGCAACGGGCCGCCCATGTTTGCTGGATCAATCATGCGCTACGGCTTTCGCGATGCCAAGCCGATCAATTTCGGCCGCTCGTCGCCCCGTCATCTTGCCGTGCATGGCGTCGACGTATCGCGCTGGCAAGGCGACGTGAACTGGGAAAAGCTGCGCGCCCAGGGCGCCAACTTCGCCTACATCAAGGCGACCGACGGCGGCGATCATCTCGATCCGATGTTCATGAAGAACTGGCGCAATGCCGATGCCGCCGGGCTGAAGCGCGGCGCCTATCATTTCTTCTACTGGTGCCGCACCGCCGGCGAGCAGGCCGACTGGTTCATCCGCAATGTGCCGAAGGTCGATGGCGCGTTGCCGCCGGTGATCGACGTCGAGTGGAACGGCGAGTCCAGCTGCAAGCGGCGCCCGTCGCGCGAAAAGGTGCTGGAGAAGATGCAGGTGTTCATGGACAAGCTTGAACGCCATTACGGCCAGCGTCCGATCATCTACACCGCGCCGGATTTCTATCGCGACAACCTCCAGGGCGCTTTCCTCGACTACCCGTTCTGGCTGCGCGCGGTGGCGCGGCACCCGTCAAAGGTCTATCCCGGCCGCAAATGGCTGTTCTGGCAGTATTCCGGCTCAGGCCTGTCGCACGGCGTGACCGGACGCATCGACCTCAATGTCTTCCATGGTGATGAACGGCAATGGCGCGCCTGGGCCGGCGGCGGCGGCCGTCAGATGATGGCCGACGCGGACTAGGTTCGCGTCGCCCTTCGCTCAGTCCCGCCGTCTATTGGAGCTGGTTGCCCCCGGCATTCCTGTCCTCGCTCAGCCGCAGCTGTCTCCTCAATGCCATGATCTCGGCGATCGCGGCATCGATCATGGTGAGGAGCGTAATCGTATCGTGCTGGGTGGGATCGGCCCTGACATAGGCGAGCTGGTTGACGATGTCGGTGTCGTCGTCGGTTTCGTCGCCCATGGCCGCTTCCCGGTTGTTATCTTCCAGACGTTGTCATTTCATCTGATCCGCCGTCAAATTGCACCTATATCACTTCATCGTGTGGATGGCCGCCCATCCAACCGGTCCGATCGTCTTACCTTGAGTGACGGCGACGCGATTCGTCGAAGGTGGCGAAAGCCAGGACTGCCGAAAATGACGCGAAGCTGAGCAGGACAGCGGTGATAACCATGAGGTCGTAAGTCGACACGTTCGTTCTCCTTGGGATGATAGCCAAGGAGACAGCACGGGCGATGCGTTCGCGTTGATCTGGATCAACCGATCTGCCGATGCCGGGCCGCGCGCAACGCGGGGTGGCTGGCCGAGGGCAGAAAGAAGCGAGATTCATATCACCCTTCATCCTCGGCTCTTATTGGCGCCCTAGGATGCAGCCGCGGGCTCGTTGACCATCGCCTCGATGTTGTAGCCGTCGGGGTCGAGCACGAAGCAGGCGTAGTAGTTCACCGCATAGTCGGGACGCGGGCCGGGTGCGCCATTGTCTTTGGCGCCGGCTACCAGCGCCGACTGGTGGAACGCATCGACCTCCGCCTTGCTGCCGACGCGGAAGGCAACATGCAGATGGGTGAGCGGCGGCGCCTCGCCGGTTCGCTGGATTTCGAACAGGCAGCCATTGCCGACGTCGAAGGCCCAGAACACGCCTTCCTTGCCGAAGGACAGGCGATATCCCAAGGGCGCGAAAGCGCGTTCGTAGAAGAGCCTGCTCTTCTCCAGGTCGCCCACTTCGATGGTTATGTGATCGATCATCCGGTCCTCTGTCGCGAGTGAGCCTTGCAAGCCTATGTCTGGCGCGCTTCCTGCACCCGAATCTCCGCGGTCTGGGCCAGCACCCAATCCCGGAACACCTTGATCTTCGGTGTGTTGCGGCGGCTTTCCAGATGCACCAGCCAATAGCCGTCGCCGTCGGATCCAAGGACGTCGAACGGCTGTATCAACTGACCGTTCGCCAGCAGGGCGCTGTAGATATTGCGGGTGAGGATGGCCGCGCCCCGATCGGTCAAAGCCGCCATTGCATCATAGGCCTGCGAACCCAGCATCGGGCCCGCAATGACGCGATCGGGTTCGAAAGGCACACCGGCGGCTTCGAACCAGATTTTCCACCAGGGATCGTCGGCGCAGCACAGCGGCACCTTGTAGAGATCCTCGGGGCGGCGGATGCCGCCCACGCTTTCGGCCAGTTTTGGGCTGAGCATGGGCGTGTAGTCGGCCTTGAACAGATAGTGCGCAGTCAGACCGGGCCAATTTCCGGTGCCGGTCCGGATGCCGATGTCCATGTCCTCGCGTGCGAAATCGACCAGCCGGGGCGATGTATTGACCTTCACCGCAAGATCGGGATGCATCAACTGGAATGTTCCGAGCCACACGGCCAGCCAGTTCGTCGCAAAGGTTTCCATGGTCGTCACCGACAGCACGCCGGTCGCTCCGCCCTTGGTGACGACCCACGCATCCGCCAGCGCCGAGAACGCGCCGGAAGCATGCGGCGCCAACTGCTGGCCGGCCTCGGTCAAGGCAATCTGCCTTGTTTTTCTTATGAAAAGCGGCGTTCCGGCACGTTCTTCCAGCACCTTGATCTGATAGCTGGCCGCCGATTGGGTCATGCCGAGTTCTTCGGCCGCCTTGGTGAAACTGCCCAGTCTGGCTGCGGCTTCAAAGACCCGGATGGCCCCTAAGGGCGGTAGTTCCCAACTCATGACGCATCAATCCTCCTGATGCATGGTACGCGACGTTCGATTGGAATCCAAGGCCGCGAACAGGCATGCTCTGGTCATCAACACGAACCCGAAAGGACCACGGCAATGACCCTCTACAACACGCTTCGCCGACCGGTGCTCGACCTCTTTACCGCGCCGTTCAGACCCCGCAGGCGCGGCCTGCTCGACCAGCGTTCGCTGTCGGATCATTTCCTGCGCGATATCGGCGTGCTCGACGGACACGTGCCTCCCGGCACCATTCGCTGAAGAAGTTTTTTGACTCACATGGACGCAAGGGAGGGAAAGATGGATGAGTTGTCGCAAGCTCTGGAGAAGAGCCGCCAAACGATCAGCGCCTATGAGGATTATGCCGATCGCTACGATGCCATCGTGCGGCATGTTCCCAACGAGAGAGAGCAGGCATCGCTGAAGCGGTTTGTGGCGATTGCCGGCACGTCAGGCCGGATTCTCGAAGTCGGGTCGGGAGCCGGATACGATGCGGACTTTCTGGAAGACCTGGGCGTCAAGGTTCGCCGTACCGACGCGACAAAACGGTTTCTCGAACTGCAGGCCGCGCGCGGCAAACACGGTGAGCTTCTCGATCTCCTCACCGACGATCTCGGCGGCCCCTATGACGCCGTCCTGGCGCTCGCGGTTCTGATCCATGTGCCGCGCGACCAGATCGACCAGGTGCTCGGCAAGATAGCCCGGTCGCTGCGGCCCGGCGGCGCCTTCCTCGTATCGATGCGCAATGGCGATGGCGAGGCATCAGGCGAGTATCACACGGTCTACTGGCGCAGGGACGACTTCGCGGCCCGTCTCGAAGCCGCCGGGCTGGTGCTTCTCAGGGACGATTTCAACATTGGCCGCAACAGCGAGGAATGGAACACCTTCCTGACTGTAAGGCCGGCATGAAGGGATCTTTTCTCTTCTCCTATAACGGAGAAGGAGAGGGAGCGCGTGACGTCCGGCCGCTTATCTCGCGACCTTGCGAATAAGCGAGACATTGCCGCCGCAGTGCTGTCTAGTACCGGTTCCTGCACTCCGGGGGGATCAGGGTGGAGCTGGAACTCAAATTTCTGCTTGTCGGATTTGCCTGCGCGGTCTCCGGCATGCTGTCGCTCATCACCTTCTTGAAATGGCGCGAGGTTCGGGCGCTCAGCCGCTGGCTGCCGACGCCGGGAAAGATCATCTCGTCGCGCGTCGAGGCGCGTGAGGTTAGAAACTCGGGCGCTGGCTCGGACAGCAGCGATACCACCGAAATGCGCAATTTTCCGGCCATCACCTTCGAATACAAGGTCGGCGGCAAGAAATTTCAAAGCTCACGCTACAGCGTGAAGGAGAATCTGGGGAATTTCGAAATCCCCGAAACCCTTGCGCAGTTTCCCCGCGGCGCGGAGGTCACCGTCTTCTACAATCCGGCCGATCCGAGCAAGGCGGTGATCGAGCGCACCATGCCGGACGGCGCCTTCAAGTTCATGTTCCAGCTCTCGGCCGGGTTGGTGATCGGCACGGCGGTTCTGGTGTTCTCCATCGGCGGCGTGCTCGAGGCGATCCGGCCGCATCTGCCCAAGCCGCAGAATCTCGGCGCCGCGGCACTGCTGCTGTTCATGGGCCTGTTCGCCCTGCGTATGGGTTTCGTCCAGAAATCGCTTGCCGAGCAGGCAGCCAAATGGCCGGTCACCGCCGGCCGTATTGAGTCCTCAGGTCTGCAAGCGCTGCGAAACTACAGCAGCTATCGACGCTGGCGCACGGTTTTCAAATCCCGCATCGTCTACAGCTATGGCGTTGCCGGCCAGCGCTACACCTCCGACCGCGTCACCTTCGGCGCCACGGTCACCGCTTCGCTACCCGGCCTCGTCAGCGGTCAGGCACGAAGCTATGCCGAGGGCAGCAACGTCGACGTCCACTATGACCCCGCCAATCCTGGCTCGGCGGTGCTCGAATGCCGGGTGCGCGGCCTCTGGCTGCTGTGGCTCTGTTCGGCAGGATTTCTCGGCGGCGCTGCCTTTCTGGTCGGGCTGGTGTGAGGACAGGTTTTTGGCTTCCAGAACGCTCACCCGGAGACATCAAGTGATCCTTCGCAAGCTGGCCTTCGTTTTCCTGGGCTTGCTCGGGCCGATCCAGGGGGCGAGCGCGAGGGAATGTCTGCTGAGCCACGCCACCTACCGCGAGCCGCGTTCGGGCGCCGTTCTGCAATTCCGGCCGCTCGATAATGAGCCGGCAGCGCTGACGGCGCAGGTGTTTTCGCTGCGCGTGCCCAATACCGTTAAAAACCTGCCGGCCGACATCACCTGGACCAACGGCAAGAATTCCTTTCCGCTCGGCACCATCCGCCACACCTGCACCGACGACGACCGCGAAGCTGGCCTGCAGGACGGCAGCGGACTGTGCAGGATATGGGATGGCCAGGTCTACGCCTTGACCGGTGGCGGCGCCGAGCAGTTGAACTCGCGCGAGGCGACACCGGCGCCGAAAGGGCTGCTGTTGCCCGATTTCGGCGTGGCTTTCACCGAATGGGCCGATTTCGCCAACGCCAACCCGGACGGTTCGGCATGGGATGCCTTTACTCTGACAGGATGCAGCGATGACTAGCGCCATGAGATCGATCGTTTGGATCAGCATCCTGTTTGCCTCCATGACGATATCCGTCGCGGCACGCGCGGACGAGCCGGCGCCGTCACGTCCGCCGATCGACAAATGCGTCTGGGAAAAAATGGCCGACAAGACCATCGGCCTTGCCGCCTGGGCGCAGCGCTGCGACTTCGGCTTCCGCCAGATCCATTTCGAATTCGCTGGAAACGCGCTTGCCATCAAATACAGCGATGGTGGCGCGGCTGAGCCGCTGGTCGAGGTGTTCAACATAAAATCAGGCGAAACCGCCGAAGCCGCCATGCAGCGCCTGTTCCTGGAAAAGACCGACAAGGCCGTCAGCGCCCGCTGCGTGCTGGCGCCTTACACGGAAGGCACCGTACCCGCCGGCGTCAAACGCTACACATTCAGCCCCGACGCCGCCTACGCGAAAGAACTGGCCGCGATTGCCGACCCCAACGAGGTTCCCGAGCCGCCCTGTGGCGACTGGGGCGAAATGCCTGACGGCATCCAGTATTTCGAGGTGCCGGCGGGTGAGGGGCGGAATGTGCTGTTCGTGCGGGTGGGGCAGGACGAGCCGTTGTTTGACGAGCAAACGCTGCGGGTGTTGCCGGCGGGATAGGCGCCGAGTTCCTGATCGCGGTTGCTACCCTATGCCTCTACGTACTCCGCGAGACTGACACCGTTTGGCACGTCCAGGCCATCCGCACGCAGGCCCTCAATGTGGAAGCGTATTGCGTCGCGAATTTCGATTTCCACTTCTGGCACGGTCGCACCAGTCGCGATGCAGCCCGGGAGGTCCGGCACATAAGCGGAGAAATTATCTCCTGCTTTTTCAATCACTACGGCGTAGCGCATACAGTCACTCCTTCAAACCGGACTGTTTGAGGATGCTGTTCAGTGTGCCTGGCGCAACCTCTTCAGACGGCTTGCCGGCCACAGTGACGCGGCCGGCTTTGATTTTGTGCTTATATTGGCGATGGCTGCCCTTGGTTGCAACCAGATACCAGCCGTCAGTCTCCAGCAAGCGAATAACCTCGCGAACTGTAAGCCGAGGTGGCATCTACTCCTCAGCTGCACCCGCTCGTAGCGCCGCACGTGTCGCACTTCTCACAGGTCCCGTTCCGCACCATGGTGAAATTCTGGCACTCGGAGCAGGAATTGCCGGTGTAGCCTTGCAGCAGTGACTTGGCGCGGCGGTCGGCGGCGAGTTTCTTCGCTTCGGCGGCTTCGTTCGCTGCGGCGTCGGTGAACAGCGCCGCCGTGGTGTCCGAGGCTACGGAAGCAGAGCCCGCCGCTTCCTCGAAGGCGATGTCTTCGGCCAGTTCCTTGGCCCGCTCCTCATAGTCGCGCTTGTAGGCGACCGCCTCGTCGCTGGCCGGCTTCAGCGCCAGAACGTTGGAGCCGGAGAAGGCGGTGGGCGCCGAGCGGGCAGGGGTGCCGGGGCCGGCAAAGCCCTTCGGCTCGTTGCCGATTGCCCTCGACACCAGCTTCACCGGCGAACCACGGGTCAGGCCCTTGGAGACGGCGTCGGTCTTGCCTTCGCTGATGCCGCGGCCGAGCGCGGTGTTGGAGAAGTCCGACTGGTCGACATGGGCGAGGTCGTTGCGGCCGAGATAGGAGATGGCGAGTTCGCGGAACACGTAGTCGAGGATCGACGTCGCGCTCTTGATGGCATCGTTGCCGATGACCATGCCGGCCGGCTCGAACTTGGTGAAGGTGAAGGCGTGCACATATTCGTCGAGCGGCACGCCGTACTGCAGGCCGAGCGAAATGGCGATGGCGAAGTTGTTGAGAAGGCCACGCAGCGTGGCGCCTTCCTTGTTCATGTCGATGAAGATCTCGCCGAGGCGGCCATCATCATATTCGCCGGTGCGCAGGAAGATCGTGTTGCCACCGATCTTGGCCTTCTGGGTGTAACCCTTGCGGCGGCCGGGCAGCTTTTCCTGCTCGCGCGAGACGCGTTCGATGATGCGCTCGACGATGCGTTCGGTGATCTGCGCCGCACGCGCCGCGGCCGGGGCCGCGATCAACTGCTCGACGGCTTCGTCCTCGTCCTCCTCGCCATCGGCGAGCAGCGAGGCGTTCAGCGGCTGCGAAAGTTTCGAGCCGTCGCGGTAGAGCGCGTTGGCCTTCAGCGCCAGCTTCCACGACAGCATGTAGGCGCCCTTGGCGTCTTCAACCGTCGCATCGTTGGGCATGTTGATGGTCTTGGAGATGGCGCCCGAGATGAAGGGCTGCGCCGCCGCCATCATCTGGATGTGGCTGTTGATCGAAAGCGAACGCTTGCCGATCTTGCCGCAGGGGCTGGCGCAGTCGAACACGGCGAGGTGTTCGGCCTTGAGGAAGGGCGCGCCTTCCAGCGTCATGGCGCCGCAGACATGGATGTTGGCGGACTCGATGTCCTTCCTGGAGAAGCCCATCGCCGGCAGCATCTCGAACGAGAAGTCGTTGAGCTGCTCGTCGGTGAAGCCGAAGGTTTCCTTCACCCAGTCGGCGCCGAGCGTCCACTGGTTGAAGACGAACTTGATGTCGAAGGCCGACTTCAGCGCCGCATTGAGCGCGGCGATCTTGTCGTCGCTGAACCCCTTGGCCTTGAGCGAGCCGGGATTGATGCCGGGCGCCTGGTTGAGATTGCCGTGGCCGACGGCGTAAGCCTCGATCTCGGCGATCTGGCTCTCGGAATAGCCGAGCGTGCGCAGCGCCTCCGGCACGGCGCGATTGATGATCTTGAAGTAGCCGCCGCCGGCGAGCTTCTTGAACTTCACCAGCGCGAAATCGGGCTCGATGCCGGTGGTGTCGCAATCCATGACCAGGCCGATCGTGCCGGTCGGCGCGATCACGGTTGCCTGCGCATTGCGGTAGCCATGCTCCTCGCCGAGCTCGATGGCGCGGTCCCAGGCGGCCTTCGCATGCTCGGCAAGCGCCTGCTGCTTGAGGTCGGAGGCGACCAGCGGCACCGGATTGACGGCGAGCTTCTCATAGCCGTCCTTGTCGCCATAGGCGGCGCGGCGATGGTTGCGCATGACGCGCAGCATGTTCTGGGCGTTGCGGTCATAGTCCGGGAACGCGCCGAGCTCGGAGGCCATTTCCGCCGAGGTGGCATAGGCGACGCCGGTCATGATCGCGGTGAGTGCTGCGCAGATGGCGCGGCCCTCATCGGAATCATAGGGAATGCCAGAGGTCATCAGCAGGCCGCCAATGTTGGCGTAGCCGAGACCGAGCGTGCGGTATTCGTAGGAGAGCTTGGCGATCTCCTTCGACGGGAACTGCGCCATCATGACCGAGATTTCGAGAACGATGGTCCACAGCCGCACGGTGTGCTCGTAGGCAGCGATGTCGATCGTGCCGTCGGCGTTGCGGTAGGGCAGTAGGTTGACAGAGGCGAGGTTGCAGGCCGTGTCGTCGAGGAACATATATTCCGAGCACGGGTTGGACGCCCGGATCGCACCGGCCGAAGCGCAGGTGTGCCAGTCGTTCATCGTCGTGTTGAAATGCAGGCCCGGATCCGCCGACGCCCAGGCGGCGTAGCCGATTTTTTCCCAGAGATCCCTGGCCTTCAGCGTCTTCAGCACCTTGCCGTCCTTGCGGGCGGTCAGGTGCCAGTCGGCATCGTCCTCGACGGCGCGCAGGAAATTGTCCTTCAGCGACACCGAATTGTTGGAGTTCTGGCCCGAAACGGTCAGGTAGGCGTCCGAATCCCAGTCGGTGTCGTAGGTCTTGAACGACATCGAGGTGTAGCCCTGCTTGGCGAACTGGATGACGCGGTAGATGTAGTTCTCCGGCACCGCCGACTTCTTGGCCGCCTTGATCTCGCGCTTCAGCGCCGTGTTGATGGCCGGATCGAAGCAGTCCTCGCCATTGCCTTCGCAATTGACGCAGGCCTTCATGATGGCTTCGAGATGCTTCTTGACGATCTTCGAGCCGGTCACCAGCGAGGCGACCTTCTGCTCTTCATTGACCTTCCAGTCGATGAATTCCTCGATATCGGGGTGATCGGCGTCGACGATGACCATTTTGGCGGCGCGGCGCGTCGTGCCGCCCGACTTGATTGCGCCCGCGGCGCGGTCGCCGATCTTGAGGAAGCTCATCAGGCCGGACGAACGGCCGCCGCCGGACAGTTTTTCGCCTTCGCCGCGCAGCAGCGAGAAATTCGAGCCGGTGCCCGAGCCATATTTGAACAGGCGCGCCTCACGCACCCACAGATCCATGATGCCGCCCTCGTTGACGAGGTCGTCCTGCACGCCCTGGATGAAGCAGGCATGCGGCTGCGGATGCTCGTAGGAGGACTTCGACTTGGTCAGCTTGCCGGTGAAGGGGTCGACATAGAAGTGGCCCTGGCTAGGGCCATCAATGCCGTAGGCCCAGTGCAACCCAGTGTTGAACCATTGCGGCGAATTCGGCGCGACGCGCTGGGTGGCCAGCATATAGGCCAGCTCGTCGCGGAAGGTGCGCGCGTCTTCTTCCGACTTGAAGTAGCCGCCCTTGTAGCCCCAATAGGTCCAGGTGCCGGCCAGCCGGTCGAAGACCTGGCGGGCATCGATCTCGGAACCGTAGCGCTCGGCTTCCGGCAGCTTGGCCAGTTCGGCTTCGTCGGCGACGGAGCGCCACAGGAAGGAGGGAACGTCGTTCTCCTCGACCTTCTTCAGGCGCGCGGGCACACCGGCCTTGCGGAAATATTTCTGCGCCAGGATGTCGGCGGCGACCTGGGAGAACTGCGCCGGCACATCGATGTTGTCGAGACGGAAGACCACCGAGCCATCCGGATTCTTGATCTCGGAAAGCGCCTTGCGGAATTCGATCTCCGCATAAGCCGATTGCCCTTGCTTGGTGAAGCGACGCTCGATGCGCATTGGTCCGGTCCTTTTGTCTATATATAGCGCTTTTCCCCAGGGATTTCTCCCCCTGATGCGAAACGCGCATGTCCGCCGTCTGCCGGCGTTCGAAAACGGCCGGCTCTCCATTCCGCGATCCCCGCCAGCACTTGCTGCCTGGGCTTCCTGTGAAGCCTCTGTCACAACGCACCGGGGAGACCCCGCGGGTCCCTCAAATCTGATTTTTTCGATTCCCTCACTCGAGGGAAATTCACACTATCTAGCGTCGAACCTACCTGCAAACACTAAATATAGTATTAACAGACAATTTATTCCAGTCCGACAATTCTCCCTTTCGTCGCCCCACCACCCCACAATCCCAACGCTTCCGCCGGCCTCGTAAACAGGCGGAAATGCGGGGAAAAACGCACATAATCCGGGAAAAAGACCGGGCTCAGAACTTTCCGGTCGCGCTCTCAACAGGAGCACATGGCCTATAAAAGGCGACTCGTTTTGCGCCGTCAAGGATTCGTTTGCGTAGCTTTTGTGACCCCAACATCTTGTGTGTCACACATGTGGATAACGGGGATAGAAATGCGCCGCTGCGATTGCCGTTTCGAGCGGCGGATCTGCGGTCCTGGACCGTCAGGAGGCGTCCGTCGGGAGCAAATCCGGTCGGCCTCGAAAATCGGCCGGGCCGATTGCCGGATATCAGCCGTAGTGCAGTTTCGGCTTCGGCTCGGTGCCGGTGAACTGCACGCCGACCCGGTCGTTGCGGCGCCAGCGGACCTCGCAGCGATAGGCGACGCCGTCGAGCGGCACATAAAGCAGGAACCGGTCGGGCACCCGTGCCTCAAGCGGTATTTTCAATTCGGCGCCGCCAGCATGCTGGTTGCGCAGCGTCACGGCGATTTCCGAGTTCTGAATCCCGGTGATGACGGTTCCGCCCTTGACCACGCGTGGACGGTGCTCGCGCTGCGGCTCGCCGGTTTGTTGCTGAAGTGGGTCTACAGGATTCGCCATCGATCAAAAGCCAGATTGGCCGATTCTTAGCGAATAAGGATTAGCAAACCATTCATGCTCGGCACATCACAGGGTTGTGAATATGTCCCGGGGGAGGTGGAGGTCGCTCAGGAGAACCTGTGCGGGTCGGCGCAGAAATAGGCGATGATCTGGCAAAGGTCGGCTTCATTGACCATGCGCACCGCTTCGCTGGCATTGACCCATTTGCGGGTGCGGGAGTGCTTTTCCTTCCAGCGGTCGGCGATCTTGTCGACATGCAGCGGAAACACCAGCACCTCGCAAGGCACTTCTTCGCCGGAAGCCAGAACCTTGGCATAGAAATAGCGGCCGGCTTCGAGATGCGAGATGGTTCCGCGCAATCCGGCCTCCTCGCCGGCCTCGCGCGCCGCCGCCTCGCAGAGCGGCTCCTTGGCTTCCGGCCAGCCCTTCGGCAACACCCAGCGGCCCGTGTCGCGGCTGGTGATCAGCATGATCTCGACGCCATTCCCGGTATCGCGCCAGGGCAGGGCGGCAACCTGCAGGCGGCACGGCGCGGTGCCGAAGACTCGCCGGACCCTTTCGGCCAGATGGTTGTGCGTCGTTGGCCTTGTCAACATCGGAGAAGCTAGCCCCAGCCTCCAGAATCGTTTGCCGCCTTACGAATTTTACGGCTAATTGTGACCAATAAAAGTAAAAACTTTGATCAGGCTGGCCGATTCCCGCCAATGGAGGTCGATTTCACAGGATATCCTGCCCCGGGGACCCGTCCACGGAAGCAAATATTGCCGCCGCTGGCGGCTTGATTGGAAAAAGCGGCGTGTTGCGAATCAGCCGGCGTGATCGTCGGCGATCGGCTTCTGGTAGGTGAAGCCCATGTCCCAGGGGAAATAGATCCAGGTGTCCTGGCTGACCTCGGTGACGAAAGTATCGACCAGCGGCCGGCCCTTCGGCTTGGCGTAGACGGTGGCGAAATGCGCCTTGGGCATCATTGCGCGCACGATGCCGGCGGTCTTGCCGGTGTCGGTCAGGTCGTCGATGATCAGCACGCCCACACCGTCGTCGGCAAGCAGCGCCGGCGTGACTTCCTTCAGCACCTGCAACTGACCCTGGCTGGTGTAGTCGTGATAGGAGGCGACGCAGACCGTCTCGATGATGCGTATGCCGAGCTCGCGCGCGATGATCGCCGCCGGGACCAGACCGCCGCGGGTGATGCAGACGATCGCCTTCCATTGTCCCTTGTTGGCGCCGGAAAGCCGCCAGGAAAGCGCACGGGCGTCACGATGGAACTGGTCCCAGGAGACCGGGAAGGCTTTTTCGGGAAGGGACATTTTTCGCGCACTCCGCAGCACGCGAATGCCGCGTGCACAAAAACAGGGGAATGCGCGCGGAATTAACTGGAAAACCTTGGCCTTGGCAAGGGCGGCCGGCAGCGATGGCTGTGGACTTATCGCGACAGGAAGGCCGCCACCTGTGCCGTGCGCAGCACCGTGCGCGTCACGCCGCCGAACAGCAGCTGGCGCAGCCAGGAGTGGCTGTAGGCGCCAAGCACCAGGAGATCGGCGCCGGTCTCGGCGACCCGGTTCTGGATCATGTCGTCGACCGAGGTGCCGCCCGATTTCTGCACCGAGACGCTGACGTTGGCGCCGTGGCGTGACAGTGCCGACGCGATCTCGGCGCCGGCGGCCTCCGGGCTTTCGTCGAACGTATCGGGCGGATCGATGACCAATATGTCGGTCTTCTCGGCCTCGATGATGAAGGGCAGGGCGTCGAAGGCTGCGCGCGCGGCCTCCTTGCTGCCGTTCCAGGCAAGCAGCACATGCTTGAACGTGGTGACCAGCGGCCCCGCGCTCGGCACCACCAGAACCGGCCGGCCGGCGTCATAGACCAGCGTGTCGACATCGGCGCTCGGGTCGCCGCCGGTTTCGCGCTGGGCGGCGATAACCAGGTCGGCGGCGCGCACGCTTGAAATGCCGGTCAGCGCGCTGTCGCCGGAGAAGCTCTCCAGGCTGCGCCATTCGAAAGAGAGGCCGGAATCCTCGATGCGCCGCAGGAACACGGCCTGCAGCTTGTCAGCCCGCTCCCGGCTCATGTCGGCCGAGACCTGCAGGAACTCGGTATCGGGAAAGCCGGTCGCCGACGTGTAGGGCACCGGAAGCGCCTCGGCATGGATGCCGATCAGGTGGCTCTGGAAGCGATTGGCGAGCGGGATGGCGCAGTCGAGCACGCGCTCGGCGTCCTGCTCGTTCTGCAGAATGGCAACGATGGTTTTGAAGCGCATGGTGATCCCTCAAGCTGGCGAGCCTTCAGTCTCGCGTCCAAGAAAACGTCGCGGCGCCGGGCTTGGTTCCGGGTAGAGCAATTCCAGGACAAGTGTGAAGCGGTTTTCCGTCCGGAATTGCGTCAACTGCTCTAGGAGCCGATCAGCTCGCCTTGGCGGCGAAACCCGCCACCATTGCCTCGACATCGGCGCGCGCGGCGTCCAGCGCCTCCTGGCTGCGGGCGCGAACGACCAGTTCGGTCCAGAACTTGCCGTCGCCATATTTTGGGTAGGAGCCGATGATCGTGTCCGGATGCGCTTTCTGAATCTCGCCCAGCGGCCCGCCGACAAGGCCTTCGCCAAATGGACAGTGCACCGTCGCCGACAGCATCTTCGTGCCCGTCTTCAGCGTCGGCACGACATTGTCCAGCATGGCCTGGAAGATCGAAGGCACGCCGGCCATGACGTGGACGTTGCCGATGCGAAAGCCGGGCGCGACCGACACCGGGTTGTCGATATGGTCGGCGCCGCGCGGCATCCGCGCCATGCGCTTGCGCGCCTCGGTGTATTCGATACCGCGCGCCGCATAGCTTGCCTCTAGCAGCGCATAGGCCTTGGCGTCGTATTCGCAGGGCACGCCGAACGCCTTGGCAATCGAATCGGCTGTTATGTCGTCATGGGTCGGGCCGATGCCGCCGGTGGTGAACACATAGGTGTAGCGCACACGCACGGCATTCACCGCAGCTATGATCTCGTCTTCCTCGTCGGGAACGATGCGCACTTCCTTAAGGTCGATGCCGACGGCCGTCATGATGTCGGCGAGGTGGCCGATGTTCTTGTCCTTGGTGCGGCCGGAGAGAATCTCATCGCCGATGACGAGCATGGCGGCGGTAACGATTTCAGTCATGGAGGGCTCCGGCAGGACGGGTCGCCTGAAATAGCGCGGCGCGTGGCTATCGGCAATGCCACCTCGGTGGTGAACAATCCATGCCTGGACGCGTCCGTTTCGATGCGCGGTTGCAGCGCAACCGGATGTGGGTAAGCTCGAACCGGTTCTGATCCGAGTGAACAATGCTGATATCGATCCTGTCATGGCTGCTGGCCCTGCTGTTGCTGCTGGCGGTCCTGGGGATCGCCTGCATGGTGCTGGCGACGCTGTGGATCGCGGCGAAGGCGCAAAGACTGGTGCCGCCGGTCGGAAAATTCGTCGAGATCGACGGCAACCGCATCCACTATGTCGATGTGGGCGAGGGGCGGCCGATCGTGTTCCTGCACGGGCTTGGCGCGCAACTCCACCACTTCCGGCACACGCTGTTCGGACATTTCGGCCAGGGCTATCGGCTGATAGCGCTCGATCGCCCGGGATCAGGCTATTCGACGCGCGCCAACGGGGCCACCGGCCGCTTGCCTGAACAGGCGGCCCTGGTGCGCCGCTTCATCGAAAAGCTGGGGCTGGAAAGGCCGCTGGTGGTGGGCCACTCGCTGGGTGGCGCCATCACGCTGACCCTGGCCGTGGAGCATCCCGAGGCGATTTCGGGCATCGCCTTGCTGGCGCCGCTGACGCATCTGGAAAACCGGGCGCGCCAGCGGTTTGACCTGCTCTACATCCCCTCGCGCCTGAAGCGCTGGATCGTGGCCTATACGGTGGCGATACCGCTCAGCCTGCACTATGCGCGGCCGACAATGGAATTCATCTTCGCGCCGCAGGCTTTTCCGACGGACTATATGGTCGGGGGCGGCGGCTGGCTGGGGTTGCGGCCGGCGCATTTCCAGGCGACATCCGCCGATGTCGTGGCCGTCGAACAGGACCTCGGCCGCGTCGAACTGCGCTACAACGAGATTGTCATTCCAGCCGGCATCCTTTTCGGCACCGCCGACCGCGTCATCGACATCCGCATCCATGGCGAGCCGATGCTAGGCAAGATCGCGGGGCTCGATTTCGAATCCTTCGACGGCGTCGGCCATATGCCGCAGTTCGTCGAGCCCAAGCGGGTGGTTGGCTTCATCGAGCGCATTGCTGCCCGCGCGTTTCCATCACCGCTGCCTCACGACAATTTCAATGAACCAACCGGCTGACTGCCGGGTTTACCCCGTGTCGCACCCAAGGCGACCAAGACACGGAGTAATGCAATGTACAGGAAATTTCTCGCAGCATCGGTTCTGACGATCGGCCTCGCCACATCGGCGATGGCGCAATCGTCCGACGGTGCATATTCCAACCATAACAACTGGTGGCCGTTCGGCAACGAACAGTCCTCGGGCGTCGACCACAACACGACCGGAAGCATCAACGGCGACCGCTCTGGGCTGGACAGCCTTGGCAATTCAGGCGCGTCCGGCCCGTGTGCCTACAGCACCGCCGGTCCTGATGCGAATGCCCAGGGCAACGTGAACGACCAATACTGCGGCAAATAGTTCAGCCGCGGGCAGCCGCCGACCATAGGGGCGTCGTCTCTCCTGACGTCCACGGTCGGCGCCGTGCCTCTTCCTGCTTGCAAGTTTCTCTGCGGAAAGTCTGGCTAGTCGGAAACTTCGGTCTGCGGCCGATCGCGGCCATCGGCCAGTTCCTCGTGCCATTTGCCGTCTGCATCCTCATATTGGATGCCGTCCGTTGCGCCTGCCACCTGCTGCTCGGCCGAGGCGATCTCGGCGGCACGCAACGCATCCTGATGGGTGGGAAATGTCTCCGAGAAGGTCGAACCGACCTTATAGGCCCAGCCGCCGTCATGCTCGACGATCTTGTAAGTCAGCTTCGCCATCAAAACCTCCGGTTGAAAGGTCCGCCTGCTCAATGCAGCCGGTCGTCGGAAAGCCTGTCGTCGGGCACCAGAACTTCCGATTCCCTGGCAGCCTCGATCAATGCCCGTCGCGCTTCCGCTGTCGAACGATAACCTTCCAGCACTTTGAGGCAAGTGTCGAGGGCATCACGATGACGCGGGCCGCGATTGAGCGGCCACACCGTCATGAGGCACTCCGCCGCTTCCTGGGTGCTGCGGATATGGCGATATTTGCCGACATGACCGAGTTCGACCACCACCGGCGTTTCAAAAGGTTTGTTGTCCATCATGGCCGCAACGCAAAGCAGCCAATTTGGTTGCAAAAGTGGCCCGGAACGTGCGCCCAATAGTCGCGTCGCGTTTTGCGACGTGCTTTTGGACGACACGCATCTGCGTCTCAGTAGCCGCAGTCGTTGCGCAGCCAGCGTGCGTTCGCCCAGCCGGTCGTGCCGCCGATTTCGACCTGATACCAGTTGCCGCGCCGGTCGAAAATCTCGACATGGTCGCCATTGAACAGCTGGCCGATCATCCGCGATGACGAGTTCGGCCGTGTCCGCACGGCGAGAAAGCCGCTGCCGGTCGCCAGATTGTAGCGGCCGGACAGGCCGTGCACCGTCCCCTCGCAATATTGCGCGACGCTCGGCGTCGATGCGCCGAGCCAAAGGCCGGCGACGGCCACAAGCATTGCAGCCGGCAAGAATGCCCTGAACGACATGATCTCCTCCCAAGCCCGGCCGCGCCCGCCGCAGCCTTACCCAGCCTAACAGTTTGCGGCCAGAATTGAAGCGGGCGTCTGCAAATCGGCTAGGCTGCATCGGGAGGCCCCGATATCAAAAGAATGGCCGGTTCAGCCCGCCGCCTTCATCCAGTGCTCCATGGTCGTCACCGAGCGGGCGAGCTGAGGCGCCGGATGGATCTATTCCTTGAATGTGGCGGCCGCGCGCCAGCCCCAGCGCGGATCTGCGAGGAAGGCGCGGGCCAGCGCCACCATGTCGGCGCGGCCCTCGGCGATGACAGCCTCGGCCTGCTGGGGATCGTCGATCAGGCCGACCGCGCGGGTCGGGATGTCGGCGCCCTTGCGCACGGCTTCCGCCAGATGCACCTGATAGCCGGGACCGGTGGGCAATTTCTGCAGCGGAGAATTGCCGCCGCTGGAGCAGCAGAGATAGGCGACGCCCTCGGCCTTCAGGGCCTTCGCCACCTCGATCGCGTCCTCGACGTCGAAGCCGCCATCGACCCAGTCTTTCACCGACAGTCGCGTGCCGAGCATCAGCTTCGGCGCCGCCTTCTTCACGGCCCTGGCGACTTCGACGACAAGACGCATCCGGTTTTCCAGCGAGCCGCCCCAGCGGTCCGTGCGCTGGTTGGACAGCGGCGACAGGAACTGGAAGATCAGGTAGCCATGTGCCGCGTGCAGTTCGATGAAGTCGAAGCCGGCGCGTTCGGCCCGCCTGGCGGCTTCGACGAACCGCTCGATGAGCTGCAGGATCTCTTGCTCATCAAGCGCGTGCGGCACGTTCCAGCCGGTGTCGTAGGCGATGGCCGAGGCCGAGACGGTCTGCCAGGGGTCTTCGTTCGGCTGCAGCGGCCCGCCGCCCTCCCAGGGCTTGCGGTTCGAGGCCTTGCGGCCGGCATGCGCCAGCTGCGTGCCGAATTTCGTGCCCGGCGCGGCGACGCGCCGTGCCGCATCCAGTGTGCGGCGCGCAGCGGCTTCGTTGTCGTCGGAGTAAAGCCCGAGGCAACCATGGGTGATGCGCCCGCGCCGCTCTACATCGGTCATCTCCACCGTGACCATGCCGGCGCCGGACATGGCAAGGTTCATCCAGTGGTAAAGATGCCAGTCGCTGGCCGAGCCGTCCTCGGCGGAATACTGGCACATCGGCGCCACGGCGATGCGGTTGGGGAAGGTGAGGCCGTTGAGGGTGATCGGCTGGAAAAGCGATGCAGTCATGAACAGGGCTCCGGGAGAGGGAACGCGTTATCTAGGCGACGGATATCTTGCATACCACACACGAGAGAGTGAAACGCTGGACCAATCGCTTCCCCAATTGCGCCAGCGCCGGTTCGCGGCTACGCCTGCCCCGGCGGCAAATATCGAGGTGTCCAATGGAAGATCGTATTCGTATCCGTTCGGAAGAGGTTCTTTCCGACGACTGGGCGGTGCTGAAAAAGACCGTGCTCGACTATCGCCGGCGCGACGGCCAGTGGGAGACGCAGATCCGCCAGACCTATGATCGCGGCGACGGAGCGGTGATCCTGCCCTACGACCCCCAGCGTTCGACGGTGCTTCTGGTGCGCCAGTTCCGCTATCCTGCCTATGTCACCGGCCACCGCGAGCCGCTGATCGAGGCCTGTGCCGGGCTGCTCGACGAAAACGATCCGGAGACCGCCATCCGCAAGGAAGCCGAGGAGGAACTCGGCTACCGGCTGAACAAGATTGAGCGGCTGTTTTCGCCTTACATGAGTCCGGGCAGCGTCACCGAACGGCTGTGGTTCTTCATTGCCCGGTATTCGCCCGCCGACCGCATCTCGGCCGGCGGCGGCGCACCGGAAGAGGGCGAGGACATCGAGGTCCTGGAAATGCCGCTCGACGAAGCGCTGGCCGGCATCGCCGACGGCCGGATTGTCGATGCGAAGACCATCATCCTGATCCAGCATCTGAAGCTGAACCCGATGCCCGTTTGACGCGACCTTCCCGGACCAGGGGAACCAAAGCGATCAGCGGCGGTTAACCCTCGAAGGGACCGCAACGGAAGCGGAACGATGGTTGAGCTTTTCAATATGGAACTGGCCAAGGCCAGGCAGCGCGTCAATCGAGCGGAACTCGCTCTGGAACGCGCGGAAGAAATGTTGGACGAGGACTGCGGCGTCGGAATCAATATTGCGCTTTGCAGCCGGATCAGGACCGCGCAGCGGCAGGTGATCGAGGCCAGGGAGCGCCTGACAAAGATCGATCCGTCAGCAGTTTTGGGTCGTTCCCAGTGATGATCGCGACATTTCACCACGAAACCGCGAGAGGCGGTGCGGTCTATCGCGCTGCCAGGCTCGCGCTTCTGACGCAGCGGATTATCCGACATATTGAGCACACGGATGCTGCCGCGGAGAAGGTCGAGCGAGCGCTGACCAAATTGGCCGAAGCAAACGCTCTCGATGAACCAGCTCGCGCAGGATCACTCAGTTCACGCCGTCCTGGCTAGGCTGCGCCTCAGGCGTTGGCGCCGAACTGAGGCATTTCGATCCATGGAGGCCAAAGACGCCTCCATGGGATCATATATTAGCAATATACAATATATTAATGGCTATAATGCAGCCTCGGCTCAGGGACGGAAAATACCTCCCATCGACGTTCTGACACGCGCCCTAAAGCGCCGGAACGCTCGACCAATGCGGAGCAAAACGCATGAGTGTCGGAGCCGCTCTCGAACAATTGCTCAGGCTGATTCATCGCCGAGCCATCAAATTGGCGATGCTGCCGGAGGATGAAAGGGATTCCCACTACGATCGAATCCGCCTGTCATGTTGCGCGGCTGCCGAGCACATCGGGCAAGATCCCGACAGGGCAGCCATCACGGCGAACGATATGGTTGAGTTTGTTCGCGCGCTGGTCGGGATCATTGAGGTGGGCTCAGAGCCAAGCGCCGATCAACGGCCGCCGGTGCTGCATTCGGGCAGCCATGAGATGGGCACGACGCGCTCTAGCAAACAGGGAAGAACGCCATCTTTGGCGAGCGGGTACGAGGCGACTAAGGCTGGTGCTGTACGATGTAGCTGCTGGTGCTGGCATCGGCGCCGAGGCCGCGCGTCACAAGAACCCTTGTATAGCCGACCGGTAGGCCCTCTGTGACGGTCGCGTCAACGAGACGACACCGGCCAACGGTTTCGCCGTTCGGAGCGCTTGCCAGCCTGTCCTTCAGCGAAGCCATGCATAAATCGAGCGACGCATACATGGCCGGGCCCATATCGACGGGTTTGCAGACGGAACCTTCGCCCGGGCTGCACTGGAGCAAAACCATTACTGCGGCAGTCGCCGGATCCATTTTCAAAAACTCCCACGCTTTGACGAGGCTCAACGTGGAAATGCATCCTTTGTTTCACTGTTGCCAAAAATTGAATGGGAATTGCCATTCTCGATACGCCTTGCGCCCGAATCCCCGGCGGTGGCGACATACTGGTGCGCGACGGGGCTGGCCGGCATTGCCGACGGCGCATCGTCGATGCCAAGAGCATCATCCCGATCCAGCATCTGAAGCTGAACCCGATTAGGGCCTGGTCTCTAGCTGTGCCGCGGACAGGCTGGCACGTCCATTTCGCGGATGAAGTTGCGCAAGGCCTCCATGTCGCGGGACAGGGGCCGATCGTCGGAATAGTGGGCGATTTTTTCCCGCACCATTCGGTAGATCGTGTCGGTACCAGGCGCGCGCGCCCCGCGCCCGGCCAGAAAATCATGGGCCTGCGCGGCTGCCATGAGCTCGATCGCCAGGATGTATTCGGCGTTGTCGATGACCGCCAGCAGCTTGTTGGCGGCGACGGTCGGATGCGCAAGAAAATCCTCTTGCAGGCCGGATGTGACGCCGCCGTCGGTCGCCGCCGGGGCGGCCAGACGCCGATTGACGTTGCTGAGCGACGTGGCCGTGTATTGGGCGATCATGAAGCCGGAATTGGCTCCGTCCTCATCGGCAAGGAAGGCCGGCAGATTGTTGACAAGCGGATTGACGAGACGGTCGATCCGACGCTCGCTCATCCCGGCCACCTGAGCCAGGGCGATGGTCAGGCCGTCGGCGGCCTGCCCGAGTGCGGGCGCCACCGCATGCGCCTCTGAAACAACCTGAGGATCGTTCAACGTGCCGAATACCGCGGGATTGTCGGTGACGGCTGCCAGTTCGCGGTCGACGAGCTCGGCGGACCGGTCCAGCACCTCCCGGGCGGCGCCATGAACATGCGGCACGGCGCGAAGGCTGAGCGCGTCCTGCGTGCGGCTGCCGTGAGCCAGCGCGATAAGTTCGCTGCCATGAAGCCAGCCCCGCAGCGATCTGCCCACGCCCTGAATGCCGGGTGAGGGCCTCATAGCCAGGATTTGTTCGCCAAAAGCCGGCATCTGCGCGCCCGCGGCTTCAAGCGTCAAAGCCGCCGCCGCGTCAGCCCATCCCAGCAAACGCTCCGCGCGCTGCACGGCGATGCTTGTCAGGCCGGTTGCGCACGCGGTGCCGTTGACCAGGCTCAAGCCCTCCTTGGCGCCAAGCTCCAGCGGTTCCAGGCCCATTTCAGCAAGCGCTTCCAGCCCGCTCATGGAACGGCCTGCCAGGGTTGCATTGCCTTCGCCGATCAGGACCAGCGCGACATGCGCGTTGTGCGTCAAATAGCCGGCCGATCCCCGGGACGGCACGTCGGGAACGCAGTCACGCTCGATGAAGGTGAGCAGATTGCGCACGATCTGAGGGCTCACGCCCGAATGGCCATGCGCGAAATTCGCCAATTGAGCGGCAATGATGGCGCGCACGCCGCGTCGCGGCACGAGGTCACCGACGCCGCAGGCATGACTGCGAATGATGTTTCGCGACAGTTTCTTGTGCAGGGCAGGCGCCACGACCTTGCTTGCCAAGGCGCCGACCCCGGTGTTGACGCCATAGGCGCGGATGCCTTTTTCGACGATCGCCGCCACGATCTGGTGCGCAAAAGCGATCCTGTCCCACGCCGCCTGGCTGAGCGCCAGGGATTCGCCCTCACTCACCCGCGCGATATCGCGCCAGCTGGCGTTTTTGTCGATCGTTATTGTCATTGCCCGTTCCGAAATTGCTTTGCGAATGCGCAGGCACTCGCTCGATAGGCGGCGGGAGAACCGCTGCTTCGGCTCGTACCGCACAACCGCGATGCATATTGGCTATGGAATTGCCGGGTGATGCGACTGGAGCGACGTCGCGGGTCATAAATTCTGATCCAGATGGCCTGCCACCCGAAGCTCGAAGAGCGAGGGGTGGTGCGGACGACGGGAATCGAACCCGTACGATCAGAGATCGAGGGATTTTAAGTCCCTTGCGTCTACCAATTCCGCCACGTCCGCAGGCCAGCCCTTTTCAGATGCCAGACACAGCCCGTCAAGTCGTGTTCTTGAGCCATCCGAACGCCCACCCCAGAGGACGGCACTTGGCGATACTGGCGTGATCGCGGAATTCAGCGCGCGGCGCGCAATGCGTAGGGTGTTTGCACGGCGGATCTGATCCGCCGAGGCCGGCGTCTACCAGGCCCAACCCATTCCCCCGCCCACTGGGGGCGCCGGCCGCCCCTCTCATTGAAATTGCTGATCAGGTCAGTCGCTCGCCGAGCGCTGTTGGGCGCTCTCAGAATTTGTAGCTGAGATTGATGCCGACGGTGTTCAGCTTGGTGTCCTGGTCGCGGGCGACGAAATCGGTGGACCCGTCATAATGTTCGGAGCCGAAATCGTAATAGCGATATTGCGCGCCGACGACGAACCTGTCGGTCAGCGCGTAGTCGACGCCGGCGCCCACCGTCCAGCCAACATTCGTGCGCGTCTCGGAGAAGGCGGAGCCTGCTGACTGCGACGTCTCGATACCGGCGAAGGCAACGCCGCCTATGCCGTAAACCAGCACACGATCCATCGCATATCCGGCCTTGGCGTTGACCGATCCGAACCATTTGATGTCGGTGCCGAAATTGTTTCCGGGCTCTTGTTCGGTGGTGCCGCTGACCGAGGAATAGTTGAGCTCGGCCTCGGCGCCGATCACCGCCTGGTCGAACTGCCACAGTCCCGCGACATGTCCGCCGACGAAACCGCCGTCAATATCGGGCGAGACGGAAAACGGCTCGCCTTCCGTTCCTGAGATGTCGGATTGGCCCCAGCCAAAGCCCGCCTGCAGGCCGGCATAATATCCGGTCCAGTCGAAGCCGGGCGCGGTCATCGGCACGTCGACTGTCGGGTCGGCCGCGAAAGCCGGCATCGACAGGACGGCAAGAAGACCGGCACTTGCGACGACAAGGCGATACATTCGAACTCCCCGGACGAAGAGTCGGAAAAGTCTTGTCGCCAAGGTAGACCGATTTGCGACAAAACGGAATCCTGTTTCTGGCCGCAGCCGTGTGTCACTCGCGGAAGCACGGCCTGCTAGCGCAGGACAGCCGACATTGCCGGGAAAATGTCAGCGTGCAAGATGGCCTTCTTGCAGGGAAAAGCCCGATGTACAGGCTGGTTCGTCTCGTCGCTGGAACTGCCATGCTGCTGCTGGCCTGCGGCCTCGCTGCGGCCGAGCCGTTGGCGCTCGCCATCGTCAAGGCCGCGGTCGTATCCGATCAAGCCTCGGGACGCAGGGCACTCGACCTCAAGATGACACCGGAGAGCGCGAAGGCGTTCGCCGACTTCACCAGGGTCAATGTCGGGAAGGTGGTCGATCTCAGCGTCGACGGCGCCATGGTCGCGTCGCCGCGCCTGGTCGAACCCATCCTCGGCGGTGAGGTGATGCTCGACGGCACCTTCGCCGCCGGCGAACTGCAGCGCCTGGCGGAACGGATTTCGGCGGGCGGTGCGAAAGTCACGGTCGAGGTCAAGGCTGAACAGCCTTTGTGAAGGTTGGGTAGGGCTGCCCGCTGTTTGGCGCTGGTCAAAACCAGGCAGGCTTGGCACAGTCGCGCAAACAGGAGTCCCTTCATGGCAAAGAAGCCGGCGGCGCATGCGACGAAACCAAAACCCTGGACCGAGATGGCCACGCATCTGGTCGACGTCGCCATGGGCCGCAAGCCTGCCGATCTCGTCATCCGCAACGGCCGCTGGGTGAACGTTCACTCCGGCGAGATCATCGCCGGCACCGACATCGCCATTGCCGGCGGCCGCTTTGCCTATTGCGGGCCGAATGCCAGCCACGCCATCGGCCAGGGCACAAAGGTCGTCGATGCCGGCGGGCGCTATCTGGTGCCCGGTCTCTGCGACGCGCACATGCATGTCGAAAGCGGCATGGTGACGGTGACCGAATTCTGCCGCGCCGTCATCCCGCACGGCACCACCTCGATGTTCATCGATCCGCACGAGATCGCCAACGTGCTGGGCCTGCCGGGCGTGCGGCTGATGCATGACGAGGCGGTGGCGATGCCCATCAACGTGCATGTGCAGATGCCGTCCTGCGTGCCTTCGGCGCCGGGGCTCGAACACGCCGGCGCCGAACTGACGGTTGCCGATGTCGCGGAAGCGATGACCTGGGAAAACATCATCGGGCTCGGCGAGGTGATGAATTTTCCCGGTGTCGCCGCCAATGATCCTGTCATGTCGGGCGAGATCGCCGCGACGGTCAAGGCTGGCAAGACGGTTGGCGGCCACTATGCCTCGCGCGATCTCGGCCTGCCGTTTCACGGCTATGTCGCCGGTGGACCCGAGGACGACCATGAAGGCACGCGCGCCGAGGATGCGATTGCCCGCGTGCGCCAGGGCATGAAGGCGATGCTGCGGCTGGGCTCGGCCTGGTACGATGTCGCCTCGCAGATCAAGGCGGTGACGGAAGGCGGCATCGATCCGCGCAACTTCATCCTGTGCACCGACGACAGCCATTCCGGCACGCTGGTGCATGAAGGCCACATGGACCGGGTGGTGCGCCACGCCATCCAACAGGGGCTGAAGCCGGTGACGGCGATCCAGATGGCCACGATCAACACCGCCCAGCACTTCAGGCTGGAACGCGAGATCGGTTCGATCGCGCCGGGGCGGTTGGGCGACCTGCTGATTGTCTCAGATCTCGCCGCGATGACCATCGACGAGGTCTATGCGCGCGGCATCCGCCTGGCCAAGGGCGGCAAGCTCGATATCGACATTCCGGCCTATGATTATCCGAAGACGGCGAAGAACACCATCAAGCTCGGCAAGAAGCTGAAGCCTCGCGATTTCGACATCACGGCTCCCAAGGGCGCCAACGAAGTGCGGGTGCGCGTCATCGGGGTCATCGAGAACCAGGCGCCGACACGGGCGCTGGAGGCCGACCTTCCGGTCGAGGACGGGCTGGTCGCCATGGATCGCCGTAACGATGTCTGCCAGATCGCGCTGATTGAGCGGCATCGGGGCACCGGCGGCGTCACCAACGCCTTCGTTTCCGGTTTCGGCTACATGGGTGATTGCGCCATGGCCTCCAGCGTGGCGCATGACGCCCACCACATCATCTGCGTCGGCACCAACAAGCAGGACATGGCGCTGGCGGTCAACCGGCTCGGCGAGGTCGGCGGCGGCGTCGTGCTGTTCTCCAAGGGCAAGGAACTGGCGCTGGTCGAGATGCCGATCGCCGGCCTGATGTCGGACGAGCGCGCCGAGATCGTCGCCGCCAAGGCCGAGAAACTGACCGAGGCGATGCGCAAGATGGGCTGTTCCCTGAACAACGCCTACATGCAGCACTCACTGCTGGCGCTGGTGGTCATTCCGGAGTTGAGAATTTCCGATGTCGGCCTGATCGACGTGACGACCTTCCAGAAGGTCGATCTGTTCATATAAATCTTTTTTGAGCGCGAGTCGGATGGAGCTACGTGCGGGTTCTCTTAAGCGGAATCAGAAGAGGTAATTTTCAACGAAAGATGCTATAATTCCAACGATAATAGATGCGAATAAGGCGATATAAGCGTACAGATCGCTTCTATTTTCTATTTTTCGCCTCCGCTGCGTATTCTTATCCAGAAGATTGAAATAAACCAAAATTGCAACGCCGATTCCACCAAATACCCACATTGAATACGGCATAATCTGAACCTCTCACCCGCCGGTGACGATGGTCAGCACCTTGAACGGCGTGGTGATGACGACCTCGGCGACCGAACCGACGGCCTTGCCGAGCCCCTGGCCAAGATTGTTGAGCTGCGCCGGATCGGGTTCGTCCGAAGCCAGTCCGGCGGGGGTGCGCAGCCGGTCGCCGAGCAACTGCACCAGGATCGGATTGTCGGCGAATTTTGCGTGGTTGAGGCCACCGTCGCCGCCCTTGATCTTGGACAGGTCGACCACGGAGACGCCATAGCTGGCGAGATCGGCCGCATTGCCATAGTCGCCGACACGCGGCTTGTCGCCGGAGATGAGTGAAGACAATTTGAGTGCTCGGTCATCGCTTGAAAGCAGCACGGCAAACGGCTTGTCCGGCTTGCCGTAACGCATCATCTGCTTCTTGAACACGTCGACATCGATGTCGGGCGAAGCCAGGACGACATAACCGAGCTTGCCACCGAGATCGCGGTCGCCGGTGATGGCGAGCTGGCGCAGCGCCTCCATGGTCAGCCAGGTTCCCATTGAATGGGCGATAATGTCGATGCTCTTGACCCGTGTCTTGGCAAGCATTCTGAGCGTCGCCTCGAGATCGTCGCGGGCGGCGTTGGCGCTGTCCTTGTCGTAGATATAGCCGGTTGTCTTGGCGCTCGACGCCCAAGAGAACAGAACCGGCGTGCCGGGATATTTCGTGTCGTGGGCGATCTGCGTCAGCCGGTAGATGCCGTCGTCGAAGCCGTTGTTGAAGCCGTGCACGAAGACCAGTGCACGGTCGCCGCGCATGGCGATGTCGGCGCCGACCGCCTTGGCGAATTGCGGTGCATCGCCATAATGGACGACATTGGTGGCGGTGAATTGCTTGGCCGGGTTCGAGCTGGCAGAGCCCTTGGCCCGCTCTATGGCGCCGACCTGGTGGACCTTCGGCACGGTGACGTCGACGCGGGCGTAGCTGGTGGTCAACGAGCGATCGCCGTCGAACACCTGTCGCGGATCCTTGGTCGCCTGCTGGCGGGTGGTGGCGACGAAGATTTCGTGCGTGGCCGCGATGTCGGAGGCTGGCACCGAGACCGTCGTCTTGTTGAGCAGATCATGCGTGTTCCGGCCGGCACAGCCGGCAATGGCGAGCGCCAACGCGAGGACGAAACTGTTCAAGCGCGAGCTCAAGCGCCGGCTCCCGTAAAGGGGAACGTCAAAAGCATGACGTCACCGCTATTCCGATAGAGCCAGAGACCGACGCGGTCCAGTTCAAAGTGACCCGATACCTCGTGAATGGTGAACAGGGACGGCGAAATCCGCAGGGCGGCATCTACTGCCCGAGCAGGCTGATGCGGTCGGTCACGTCCCGGTCGCTGGCAAAGCCGTCATCCTCGCGCAGCCGCTGACCGATCATCTTCACCAAGGCCGGATTGTCGGCGAATTTCGTATGGTTGAAGCTGTCGCTGCCCTTGACCTTTGAGAGATCGACCACCGTCACGCCATAGGAGGCAAGATCGGCGGCATCCTTGTAGTCGCCGACGCGTGGCCGTGAGCCGGCGATCAGGCCGGAGAGCCTGAGCGCGCGGTCGTCGTCGGACAACAGCAGGATGAACGGCTTGTCGGGCTTGCCGTAGCGGCGCATCTGGCTCTTGAACACGTCGACGTCGATGTCGGGCGAGGCCAGCACCACATCGCCGAGCTTGCCGCCGAGGTCGCGGTCGCCGCTGATGGCCATCTGGCGCAGCGTTTCCATGGTCACCCACGTTCCCATCGAATGCGCGACAATGTCGATGCGCCGCGCGCCGGACTGCTGCAGCATCCGCAATGTCACTTCGAGCTGGTCGCGTGCGGCGCTGGCGCTTTCCTTGTCATAGACATAGTCGGTGGTCTTGGCGCCCGATGCCCAGGAAAACAACATCGGTGTGCCGGGGTAGCCGGAATCATGGACGATCTGGGTCAGGCGGTAGACCGCGTCGTCGAAACCGGTGTTGTAGCCATGGACGAAGACCATCACGCGGCCGCCGCGCGCCGCGATGTCGGCGTTGAGCGCGCTGGAGAATTTCGGTTGCGTGTCGTAGCCAACGACTTCGGAAGCCATGAAATATTTGGCCGGATCATCCGACTTGCCGCGCGAGCGACGCTCGATCTGACCGGTCTGGTGGAGCCCCGGAACGGTGACGTTGACGCGGGCATAGTTCAACGTCGCCGAACGCTCGCCGTCGAAAACCTTGTTGGGATCGTCGGATTTCTTGCGCGTCGTGGCGATGAAGATCGAATGGTTGCCGGCGATATCCGTCACCGGCGCGGCGACGATGGCGCTGCCAAGCAATTCCTGCGTTTGCGGGCCGGCGCAGCCGGCGACGAGCAAGGCGAGACAAACGGTAACGATCTTCTTCAAAGGCACGTCTGAAATTTCCACTCCGGCCAAAAGGCCCATCTACCCCCGCGACACCTCCCGGACAGGGAGAGTGCGGCAGAACTAAGTCGCGTCCAGCCGAAATGTGGTCGCCGCCCGGTTAAGGCCATCATACTGTTGCGCGAAAGCCAAAATGGCGGAATGTCGGGAAGGCCAGCCTCTCCAGCGCGAGGCTAACGCCGAACACACCGCCATGAAGGCTCGGTTCGCCTCGATTTGCAGACCCGTCGACGCAACAATATGAGAGAACTCGTTCAGGCAATTGAAAATACTATATGAATTCGGTTGAAGTGAGCTGCGAACGGTCGGACAATGGCGCTGCGGGGCCGGATATGCAATAGGGCAGGATCGGCAGTGAGTGATCAGCGTGCGATATACGGACGCTGTGCGGCCGGTTGATGACAGGGGTCTGCGCAGACATGCGGCACAAGGCGGCTTTCCGATGAACAGTTTTTCCTCCCGCGTCGCCACCGCTGCGGCGGCGATCCGCCAGATCTTTCCGGAAACGCCGCTGCAGGAAAACGACTATCTGTCGAAGAAGACCGGGGCTCGGGTGCTGCTGAAGCGCGAGGATTTGAGCCCGGTACGCTCCTACAAGATCCGCGGCGCCTTCAATTTCTTCCGCAAGGCGCTTGCCGCCGGCAACCAGGCAGAACTGTTCGTCTGTGCTTCGGCCGGCAATCATGCCCAGGGCTTTGCCTTCGTCTGCCGCCATTTCGGCAAAAAGGGCGTGGTGTTCATGCCGGTGACGACGCCGCAGCAGAAGATTGACAAGACCAGGCTGTTCGGCGGCGATTTCGTCGAGATCAGGCTGGTCGGCGACTTTTTCGACGACTGCTATCGCGCCGCCTTCGAGTTCACCGAAAGCTCGGGCGCCCACATGGTGCCGCCCTTCGACCACAAGGATATCATCGAGGGGCAGGCGACGGTCGCATATGAAATCGCAGACCAGATGCCGGGCGCGCGCATGCCCGACATCGTCATGCTACCGGTTGGCGGCGGCGGGCTCGCCGCCGGCGTCACCCACTATTTCGCCGATCAGGGCCGGGAGGCGCGTTTCGTGTTTTGCGAGCCGGCCGGCGCGCCGAGCCTGCATGACAGCCTTGCGGCGGGAAAGCGGCTGAAGCTCGCCAAGGTCGACAACTTCGTCGACGGCGCGGCGGTGGCCGAGATCGGCCGCGAACCCTTGCGCTATCTGAAGGAGTTTGCCGCCGACACGGTGCGGCTGATCCCGGAAAACCGGCTCTGCGCGACCATGATCGAGATGCTTAACGTCGAAGGCGTCGTGCTCGAGCCGGCCGGCGCTTTGGCGATCGACGCGCTGAAGGATTTTTCCAGGAAGGATATCCGCGGCAAGACCATCGTCGCCGTGGTTTCAGGCGGCAATTTCGATTTCGAGCGGCTGCCCGATGTCAAGGAACGGGCGCTGCGCTTCGAAGGCCTGAAGAAATACTTCATCATCCGCTTCCCGCAGCGGCCGGGCGCGTTGCGCGACTTCCTCGAAATGCTGGGGCCGGACGACGACATCGCTCGCTTCGAATATCTGAAGAAGTCGGCGCGCAATTTCGGCTCGGTGCTGATCGGCATCGAAACCAAGGACCGCCGCAATTTCGATCTGCTGAAGGCGAATTTCGAGGCCGAGGGCGTCCAGTATCAGGACATCACCGACAACGAGACATTGGCGGGCTTCATCATATGAGCGCAAAGGTCTTCATCGCCCTGTTTTCCGGCATCAACGTCGGTGGTAACCGCATCGTCAAGATGGCGGAGTTGCGCGCGTTCTTCGAGGATCTCGGCTTTTCCGGCGTCGCCACCTATGTGCAGAGCGGCAATGTCGTGTTCCGGGCCGGCAAGGGCGACGCCGCTGCCCTGACCAGACAGATCGAAGCGGCCTTCGAGAAGAAATGGGGTTTTCATTCGCGCATCATGGTGCGCGATCTCTCGTGGTTCGAACGCCTGGTGCGCGAAAATCCCTATCCGGAAGCGGCCGCCGACCACACCAAGCTCCACGCCTATGCGCTGGAGCGTGAGCCGACCACCGAAGAGGTGGCGCGGCTGGCTGAAAAGTGCACCGGTCCCGAGCGCTTCGAGATCAAGGGCGACGTGCTTTACCTCAGCGCGCCGGACGGACTCGGCAAGTCGGTCTTTGCCAACCTCATTCCGCGCGTTCTGAAGGTGCCGGGCACCGCGCGCAACTGGCGCTCGGTGCTGGCGCTGCTGGAGATGGCCGATCAGGCCGGTAAGACCTAGGCCGGGCTACGCCGCCGGAGCGGGTTTCCAGTCGAAGGTCAGCTCTTCGCGGAAAGCAAACCGCTTGATGTGATCGGCGACGACACTTTCCAGGCGCTCGATCGACCCGGCTTCTTCCGTTGATACCACAATGTGCAACGTGGTCGCGTCCGCATCCATGACGGTGCGTCCCAGCGATGTCAGCTCGATGGTGCCATGGGTTGGATCGAACTCGACAGGAAACTTGTGCGCCCAGTGCTTGCACAACTGCTGCAGATAGCGGCTGGCATGTTCTGTGGCGACATCGGCACGGCTGGTCGGCATGAGTGAACTCTCCGGAAGGGCAGGCGCCCATTGCTTGACATGGCGCCAGACTTGCCAGGCTGGCGTCATGTCAGGGTAGATAGGGGCGTTCGTGAAAAACGCCAAAGACCGCCGGGCAACTTCCGCCCGGTGTCAGGTCGATCCCTACCAGCTTCCGGTGTTGGCCATCGAAGCCCAAGGCTCGGCCTTGGCTTTCGCCGGGCCTTTCTGCAGAAGCTCGATCGAAATCCCGTCCGGTGACCGGATGAAGGCCATGTTGCCGTCGCGTGGCGGCCGGTTGATGGTGACGCCGTTGTCCATCAGATGCTGGCAGGTGGCGTAGATGTCATCGACCTCATAGGCGAGGTGGCCGAAATTGCGCCCGCCCTTGTAGTCTTCCGGATCCCAATTGTAGGTGAGTTCAATCAGCGGCGCCTTGTCGTTGATGCCGCTTTGCTCGTCCTCGGAGGCGGCGAGGAAGATCAGCGTGAAGCGGCCCTGCTCGTTTTCGTAGCGGCGGACCTCCTTCAGCCCGAGCTTGTTGCAGTAGAAATCGAGCGAGGCATCGACATCGGCGACGCGGACCATGGTGTGCAGATAGCGCATGAGTTTTCCTCGATCTGTTGGGGTGCGGCGCAACATAGGGTCGACCCGGCGAAAGGGCAATCTCCCGCGGCCGGCGATGCCGGCAAAGAACAAATCCGGTATTCCCGCAATGAACCGTGAAAAAAGGCAGGGAAGGTCTTGCACACACCGGAAGCCGCGGTGTTAATCTGGTGTCAAGAATCAGTTGCGGTGTTCTTGCAAAAAAGGGGGCATTCTTATGGGGGAAAAGGCCTCTTTGACGGGGCGGGCCGGAACCCTTGGCGACGCCTTGAAACGCGACGAAGGCGGCGATGCCGCCGACCTGACCGAAATTGCCGGCGCCATTAAGTGGTTCGATGTGGCCAAGGGCTATGGGTTCATCCTCCCCGATGACGGTGTCTCGGGCGATATCCTCCTCCATGTGACATGTCTTCGGCGCGACGGTTTCCAGACAGCCCTGGAAGGCGCGCGCGTGGTCTGCCTTGTCAAGCAGGGCGATCGCGGGCTGCAGGCTTTCCGCGTGCTTTCCATGGATGTCACCACCGCCGTCCATCCGGCGGAAATGCAGGAACAGCGCACCCATGTCGCGGTGACGCCGGAGAGCGGGCTCGAACGCGCTTTGGTCAAGTGGTTCAACCGCACCAAGGGCTTCGGCTTCCTGACGCGTGGCGAAGGCACCGAGGATATTTTCGTCCACATGGAGACCTTGCGCCGCTACGGCATCACCGAGCTTCGGCCGGGCCAGGTCGTGCTTGTCCGTTTCGGCCGCGGTGACAAAGGCCTTATGGCCGCCGAAATTCACCCCGATATGGGCACCTTGCCGGTTTCGCATTAGGACGAATTCGGCCGAGGATCTTTGATGGCTCACAGGAACTGGCTGACGGCGGGCGTGCTATGCGCCATTGCTGCGGTGATCGTGGCCGCCGGTGTTTTCTTCTACTCAGAACGGCCGACCTCTGCCGACAGCCGGGCGATGATCCTTCCGGTCGATCCGACGCCGCTGGTCGTGGTGACGAAAGATGGCAACCGCTCTTTTTCGATCGAAATCGCCGACACCGACGCGGAGCGCGAGGCCGGCTTGATGTACCGCCAGGACATGGCTGACGATCACGGCATGCTGTTCGTCTTCGAGATACAGCAGCAGGTCAGTTTCTGGATGCAGAACACGCCGATGCCGCTTGACCTGGTCTTTGTCGGCCAGGATGGCAAGATCCGCGCCGTCAAGCATGGCGAACCGCAATCCCAGGCCATCATTTCCCCCGGCGTGCCCGTGCGCTTCGTGCTCGAGCTCAAGGCCGGCACCGCCGCCAAATTGGGCATCGGGTATGGCGACCTGTTGCGCCATCCGGCGGTCGGCACTGTATCCGGGCCCGGCGTGCCGCCGCCGGACAATGGCGATGCGCCCAACGGCGGCGGCTGAACGCGAGGTGGAGCAGCCGATGCAGTTCTTCACTCATGACGGGTTCGACCTTGCCTTCCTCGACCGCCAACCGGCGTCGGGGCAGGGCGACCCTGTGCTCATGATCCACGGCTTCGCTTCGAGCCACTATGTCAACTGGGTATCGCCCGGCTGGTTCAAGACGCTCAACGATGCCGGCTATCGCGCCATCGCCTTCGACAATCGCGGCCATGGCTCGTCATCGAAAAGCTACGACGAGGCCGATTATACGCCGGCGAAAATGGCCTCGGATGCCGCCGCGCTGCTCGACCATCTCGGCATAGAACGGGCTCATGTCATGGGCTATTCGATGGGCGCGCGCATCGCGGCGTTTCTGGCTCTGTCCGATCCGGACAAGGTGGCGACGCTGGTCTTTGGCGGCCTCGGCATCGGCATGATCGACGGCGTCGGCGATTGGGATCCGATTGCCGCGGCCCTGCTTGTTGACGATCCGACCGCCACCACTCATCCGCGTGGCCGCTCTTTCCGCGCCTTCGCCGACCAGACCCGCAGCGATCGCCGGGCGCTTGCCGCCTGCATCGCCACATCGCGGGAGTTGCTCAGCGAGGATGATATTGCCCGCATCGCCCAGCCGACGCTGGTCGCGGTCGGCACCACGGACGACATTGGCGGCTCGCCGGACGAACTCGCTGCCCTGATGCCGAACGCCAGGGCCTTCCACATCGAGGGCAGGGACCATATGCTGGCGGTCGGGGACAAGACCTTCAAGCAGCGCGTGCTGGAGTTTTATGCTGAATATCCGCTTTGAGCGGTTAGAGCAATTACAGGAAAAGTCTGTAGCGGTTTTCCGTCCGGTATTGCGTCAAGACAAACAGTTGGAGCTGTTCACCGTTTCCATGAAACGGTGAACAGCTCTAACCGGGGGGCAACAGTGGCACAATGGGGAAGAAGCGCGGTGGCCATGCCTGGCGCCGTGGCTCGCAGCAGGTTCGGTAAACGTTCGGTCATACTGGCGTTGGCGGCCTTCGCTGCGGGAGCGATTGCCATCGCCATAATGGTGGCGATGCCGAGCGACGCTTCGCAACTCGTCCAGAACATCGCCACCGCCTTCTTCATGCTGGTGTTTCTGCTGGCCGCTCCGCTGGCGCATATCACCGGCGCGGTTTTCGGCGTGATGGCGCTGGCGCGTTCGAACGACAGTCGCGCCCTTGGCCTTCTGGGGATCGTTCTCAACGGGCTGTCGGTGGCGGCGGGGCTGGCCGTCCTCGTGGCAATGGCGTCGACCATAGGCGCCTTTACCTGATCTTGCGCGCTCGCGCTTCGTGGACCGACTTCGCCAGCACGCACAGCAGTTCGAACATCATCGTCGCACCCGCCAGCGCCGTCATGCTGCCGAGATCGAACGGCGGCGCCACTTCCACGACATCGGCGCCGACAATGTTCAGTCCGTCGAGCAGGCGGACCATTTCCTGCGCCTCGCGGGTGGTGAAGCCGCCGAGCTCGGGCGTGCCTGTTCCCGGCGCCATCGACGGGTCGATGCAGTCGATGTCGAAGGTCACATAGGTCGGGCCGGCTCCGGCGATGGCGCGCGCCTCCTCCATGACGCTGGCAGCACCCCGCCGGACGAACTCCTCCATGTAGATGATGCGAATGCCCTGGGCGATCGCCCAGTCATGTTCGCCGGGCTCGTAGATCGAGCCGCGAATGCCGATCTGCACGACCCGTTTGGGATCGAGCAGTCCCTCTTCGATCGCGCGGCGGAACGGCGTGCCGTGCGTGTAGGGATTGTCGCCGAAATAACGGTCATTGGTGTCGGAATGCGCATCGAAATGGATCATGCCGACCGGACGATCCCTGGCCACGGCGCGCAGCACTGGCAAGGTCGTCAGATGATCGCCGCCGGCGGCCAGCGGAATGGCGCCTGCCGCCACGATAGCGGCGATGCCGTCCTCGATGCGCTTCAACCCGTCCATCAGGTTGATCGGATTGACCGAGAGGTCGCCGACGTCGGCGACGTTGGCGATGCTGAACGGCTCGATGCCCGACACATGGTGGGCGCGCCGCATCAGGCTCGACTGGTTGCGGATCTCGCGCGGGCCGTGCCGTGCGCCCGCGCGGTTGGTCGTGCCGCCGTCCCACGGTATGCCGACGAGCGCGATGTCGAGCCCCTCGGCGCTCGCCACCGCCGGCAGCCGCATGAAGGTCGAGAGCCCGGCAAAACGGGGAACCGCCGAGGCGTCGACCGGCTGGAAGAAATTGCTGTTCATAGTGTCGGCACCTCAGAAGAATTCACGTTTGACGATTTCAACGATCCGCGTCTCGCAGTCGTCGAGCAGCCATCGGCCCTTTTGCGCCGACGAACCCTCGGTCAGCGACAGCACGCCAGACGGCGGTACTTCCTCGGCCGGCCTGGGATAACGGTCGTAGGGCTTGAACTGCGCCGGGCCGTCATGCAGCGCCTTGTCGAGATCGACGAGTTCGGGGCGCAGTGCCAGCATCATCGAGGTCTCGATCACGCTGGCATGCTCGAGTTCGATGCCGGGGTAGCCGTCGGGGAACACTTTTGTCAGCGTCTCGGCGCGCACCATTTCCCAATGGTCGATGCGCAGGATCGTCAGGTCGGTCGCACGCTCGCGGCCGATGGCGTCGAGCGCGAGTTCAATGCCCTCGATCGACGGGCCAATATTCTCGTAATGGCCATTTAGGACGACGATGCGCCGGACCTTCTGGCGATAGAGATCGCAGATCACATCCTTGACGATGAGCGAAAACGTGTGCGCCGTAATGTTGATCGTGCCGGGAAAGGCTGGACCGCCGCCGGTCCTTGGTTGCGAGCGGTTGCCATAGGCGATGGTCGGCGCAACGAGGCCGCCAACCTGCCTGGCCACCGTCTCGGCGATGGCGGTCGGGATGACGACATCGACATTCATGGCCATGTGGTGGCCATGCTGTTCGGTCGAGCCGAGCGGCAGGAAGACCGGAGCGCCCGCGGCGATCCGCTTCTCGGCCTCCGGCCACGTCAATTCGGCGAGGAAAACCCTGTCTTTCATCATCATCCCATCTCAAAGCATCGCCGCGCCGCCATTGGCGCCCAGGCATTGTCCGGTGAAGAAGGTGGCGCCCGGGCCGGCCAGGAAAACCACCGCGGAGGCGATTTCATCCGGCCGGCCGATCCGCCCCAACGGATGGGTCGTTTCCAGCGCGCGCTGGCTTTCGCTCAGGGCCTCGAAGCCGAGAAGCGGTGTGTCGGTGGGCCCTGGCGCCACGGCGTTGACCAGTATTCCGGGCGCAAGCTCGCGTGCCCAGGAGCGGGTCAGCCCGAGCAGTGCCGCCTTGGTCGCGCAATAGACCGAGGCGTCCGCCCGGCCGAGATAGGCGAGTTCGGATGCGATGTTGATGATGCGTCCGCCGTCGGGAAGATGCGGCAGGACTTCGCGTGCGACGAGGATCGCGCCGCGCACATTGACGGCGAACATGCGGTCGACATGGTCGAGCGAGATCGCGTCAAGCGAGGCTTCCTGCAGGATGCCGGCATTGTTGACGAGGATATCGTAGCCGCCGATCCGCTCCGCGCCTTGGCCGACCGCCGCAACGATGTCGGCCTCGCTGGCGAGATCGCAGGCAAGGATCGGGATATCGCCTTCGGACGCCCTGAGATCGAGCCCGAGCACGGTCGCCCCGGCCTCCTGCAGGGCGAGCGCCGTCGCGCGGCCGATGCCGCTCGCCGCGCCGGTGACCAGCGCGCGTTTTCCGCGGAGCGGGACTACCAAGGCACTTCTCCCCTGTCGACGCCGAGCGATTGCCCGGTGATGTTGGCCGCGAGGCTGGATGCCAGGAACAGATAGGTGCCGGCCATGTCGGCCGGCTCCATCAGGCCGGGCAGGGCCTGCGCGCCGACGATGTCCTCTAGCAGCGCCGCTTCGTCGACGCCGCCTTCATCCGCCATGCGGCCAAGCGAGCGCATCGACGCCTCGGTGCGAACCCATCCGGGGCAGACCGCATTGACGCGGATGCCTTTCGGCCCAAGCTCCCTGGCCCAGGTCTTGGTCAGGCCGATAATGGCGTGCTTGGAGGCGACGTAGGCGCCGAAACGCGCTTCGGCGACGCGGCCCCAGATCGAGGCGGTGTTGATGATCGCCGCAGCCGCTTGCATACGCGGCAGAGCGCGAGCGGTGACCAGCGCCGTACCGATGATGTTGATCTCGATGATGCGCCGGAAAGCGGCTTCGGTCTCGTCGCCGCTGTCGGTGATCGGCGTCATCAGTTCAAGGCCGGCATTGTTGATGAGCACGTCTATGCGGGCAACTTGTTCGAGCGCCGCCGCGGCGGCCGTACGATCGGCGATGTCGGCCTGCGCGCTGGTAGCGCCGAGTTCCCGTGCGCGTTCGTGCACGGCCGCGTCATTGGCGATGAGATGCAGCGTGGCTCCGGCCTGCGCGAATCCCCTGGCTATGCCGAGCCCGATGCCGCGGCTGGCCCCGGTGATCACTACCGTCTTTCCGGAAAAGGAGAGGCTCATACGACCACTCCGGTTTCGTTGCGGATGAGGTGCAGGACCTTGTTGCGCAGTTCGAAGAACTTCTGGGTTTCGCGGATTTCCAGCGGCCGGTCCGCACCGAGCTCGGCCGCCACGTCGATGTCGGCGACGACGGAAGCCGGGCGGCGTGAGAACAGGATGATGCGGTCGGCAAGGAACACCGCTTCTTCCACGTCATGGGTGACGAAGATGACGGTCTTTTCCTCGCGGATCTGGATCTGCCGCAGTTCGACCTGCAGGCGTTCGCGCGTCAGCGCGTCGAGCGCGCCGAAAGGCTCGTCCATCAACAGCACATCGGAACCGGCCGCCAGCGTGCGCGCAATGGCCACGCGCTGGCGCATGCCGCCCGAGATCCGGTTCGGATAGGAGTTTGCGAAGTCGGCGAGCCCGAACAGGTCGAGATAATGGCCGATGCGCTCGGCCTTCTGCGTCGCGTCGAGGTCCTTCCTGTAACGCATGCCGAAGGCGATGTTCTTCTCGACCGTCAGCCAGGGAAAGGAAGAATAGGACTGGAACACCATGCCGCGCCGGCGGTCCGGCCTGACGACCTTTTCGCCACCAAGCAGGATCGAACCCGAACTCGGCTCGTCAAGACCGCCGACCATGCGCATCAGCGTGGTCTTGCCGCAACCCGAGGGTCCGAGGAAGACGACCAGCGAATTGCGATCGAGGCCAAGGCTGGTCTTGCGCACCACATTGACGGGGCCGAACGACTTCGCCGTGTCAATGAATTGGACATATCCGGTCATTGCCACGCCCTCACAGATACCGGAACAGCCGGCGGTGAAGCAGGCGAAGCAGCTGGTCGGTGACAAGGCCGATCAGACCGATGACAACGACGCCGGCCATGACCTCGGGTGTCTTGACGAAGCGCCGCGCCGTCCAGATGACGTAGCCGATGCCGGAATCGGCGGCGACGATCTCGGCGATGATCAGATAGGTCCAGCACCAGCCGAGCGTGATGCGGAGATTGTCGAGCAGCGTCGGTCCCATCCAGCGCAGTGCGACATCGGTCATCACTTGCCTCGAATTGGCGCCGACCGTGCGGGCGACCTCGACGAACTCCTGCGGCACGCGCCGCATGTCGTCGGCCACCAGCAGCACGAGCTGGAAGAACGTGCCAAGCCAGAGCAGGAAGATCTTGGTCTCCTCGCCGACGCCGAACCAGATGATGGACAGCGGCACCAGCGCCGGAACCGGCAAATAGCGGATGAAATCGATCATCGGCTCAAGAGCCGCGCCGACGATCCGGTAGCTGCTCATCATGATGCCGATCGGGATTGCCATGATGGCGGCGAGCAGGAAGGCGATCCAGACGCGAGCGGTCGAAACCGCGACGTGCCAGACAAGGTTCTGCTCGGTCAGCATCGTCCAAAGGGCGACGACGACACGGCTCGGCGAGGGCAGGAATTGCGGCGCGATGATGCCCGCCCGCGCCGCCAACTCCCACAGCGCAATGACGAGCGCCGCCGCCGCGACGCTAACGGCGAACTCCACCATCGGCGAGGCGCGGCCGCGGAAGACAAACAGGCTGCTGAACAAATCACTATCCCCGTCTAGAGAGCGGCCGGCGAGCCGCGATGGCCGGGTTGCCGGACCCGGTTGGCGCGATCGTTATTTCGCGGGGATCTTTTTGATCGCAGAATTGTCGATCTGGTCGGCCGCAACCAATTTGTTGTCGGCGGCGCCGTTCTCCAGGTTGAGATCCATGACCGTATCGAAGATCCCGTGCAGCGTGCCCTTTTCGCCAGGCTTGCCCATGTAGGCCTGCGATTCGGCAAGCGTCGTGTAGGACAGGCTGGAGTTGACGATGTCGCTCACTTCGGCTGGTGTCAGGCCGAAATGCTTGGAGGCCATGTCGGCGAATTTTTGCGGCTCGGCCTTGATGAAATCGACCGCTTCGTAGATGCAGCCGAGGAATTTCGCGTATTTGTCGGGGTTCGCCTTGAAGTCGTCATTACGGGCGATGATCGCGTCGATGATAATGCCGCGGTGGTCCTTGGACGAGATCAGCATGCGGGCGCCCGGACGGGTCGACGCCTTCAGCGCCTGCGACATGAACGGTTCGTAGGTCGCGATCGCCGCAATCGACGGATCGACGAAAACCGCGCCGGTATCGGCCGTGGCGATGTCCTTGATCTGCAGATCCTTCAGCGACAGGCCTGCCTGCTTGAGTTCCATCTGCAAGAGCAGGCGTGAGGGGATGTTCGGCTCGGCAGCGACCACCTTGCCCTTGAGATCGGCGACTGATTTGATGGCGTCGTCGGTGATGACGCCGTCGCCGCCGACGGATTCATCGATCGTGCCGATGATGATGCCGGGGGTCGACGCATCGCGCGGCCGGCCCTGATATTCGCCGACCGAGCGCATCTGCATCTCGATGTCGCCGCGCGCCATCGCCGCCATGACATTGGTCAGGTCGTCCTCGAACTTGATGCTGACGTCGAGGCCCTTGGCGGTGAAGCAGCCGAGATCGCCGGCGATATGGACGGGTGCGAATCCCAGCCATGTCGGCGCAAGAATGCGGATCTGGTCGGCGCTCAGCGCCAGCTGTGAACTGGCGAGCACCAGGGCCGCGGACAGCGCGGTGGCGAGCAAGGATTTCATGATTGTTCCCCAATTTGTTTCGCACAGGCTCGCCATTTCGGACATTGATGTAAATGAGTTTATTTAGAACGATACATCGAATAATATCGATGTGAGGTGAGGGGAGCGCCATGCGCCGGCTGGACAATATCGACATCCGCCTGCTGCGTGTTTTCGTGGCGCTCGCCGATTCAGGCGGGTTCGCCGCCGCGCAGATCACGCTCAACCTGTCGCAGCCGACACTCAGCACGCATCTGGCGGAGCTGGAGAAACGCATCGGCGCCCAGCTCTGCCATCGCGGGCGCAAGCAATTCCGCCTGACCGAGGTCGGGCAGGCGACCTACGATGCGGCGCAAAAACTGTTTCGCGACCTCGACGATTTCGGACACCGCATCAATGCCGCGAGCGGCAGCCTGTCGGGCCGCTTGCGGGTCGGTACGTCGGATGGGGTCTTCACTAGCAGCGAGTTGGGTATCCAGCACGCACTCAGCCGTTTCATGGGACCGGATTCGGACGTCTTCATCGATCTTTCGGTGGGCACGCCATCAGAGCTCGAGCAACAGGTCGCCGATGGCGGGCGCGATGTCGTCATCGGACCGCTGTCGCAGAAGGCGCCCGGCGTCGTCTATCGCGACTATTGCGGCGAACCGCATCTTCTCTATTGCGGGCGAAAGCACCCGCTTTTCGCGGTGCCCGATGCCAGGATCGACCAGGGCGCCATCGACGCCGCGCGGTTTTCGGTGCGCAGCTATCGACATTTCGACGACCTCTATCTGGTCGGCCACCCCAGGGCGAGCGCGTCGGTCGTTCACATGGAGGCGCAGCTGATGCTGATCCTGTCGGGCAATTTCATCGGCTTCTTGCCGTGCCACTTTGCCGATCCCTGGGTCGCGGCTGGAGACATGCGGGCAATCAGGCCAAGGTCGTACGCATTCAGTTCGATCCATCGCGTCGCCTATCGCAAGACCGACGCCCAGCGCTCGCTCGTCCAGGCGTTTCTGGCAGCGCTGTTCGATGCCACGACTGCCGGTGGATCGACACAGGGCCACATCTAGAGCGCCCGGAGAATCCCGGCGAAATTCACGAGGGTCTTTGCAGGGCCTCCAGCGAGCGCGCCATGTTCAGTCTGGCCTGCGGCTCGAAACGCTGGCGGAATTCCTCGGTGTGGAAAATGCGGGTGCGGGCAAGGAAGTCCTTCAGCACGGCACCTCGCCCGGCACGCCACATCGGCTCCTCCACCCAGTCATATTCGCGGCGAACCGCGTTTTCATAGGCGTCGAATGCATCCGGCTCGGCGCCCAGGATCGACAGGTCCATGTCGAGGAAGAGGCTCGCGTCGCGCGTGGTCGCGTCGTCGTCGAACCGCGGCAGCTGGTGCGTGGCGGTGGCGAGGATCATCGCGCCGATGCGGCGCAGGCGCCCGGCATCGGTGCGGCCCGCGAGCCTTTTCTCGGCAAGCGCGGCACTTCTGGCCTCATTGTCCTTGGTCTTGCTGTCGTAGATGGCGTCGTGGAACCAGATCGCCGCTTCGACGGCTTCGGGGTCGCCGAGCAGCGCTCGATAGTCGCCGGCCAACCCCAGCATCGCTTCGATATGGGCAAGGTTGTGATAGTGGCGGTCTTCGGCCCGATAGAGTGCCGAGAGTTCCTGCTTCAGCGATTCGTCGATCAAGGGCTGCTCATTCATTTCCATCATCCGTCCAGTTAACCGATCTCGGCCCCTTGGAGTCAAAGAACCAATCACTTTGAACCTTGCATGGCCCCGGGCTCTGAGGAATGTTTCCGGTCCCAGACATTTCAAAGCCAGGAGGCTGACATGACCAATACACCCAGCAGCGAGGCTCCGAGACCGGGAACGATCGACATGAAGCTGGAGGCCGTCATCATCGCCGTTGCGGATGCCGACCGGTCCAAGCGTTTTTACAGTGGCCTCGGTTGGCGGCTCGACGCGGATTTCGTCGTCGGCGATGCATTTCGGGTCGTGCAGTTCACGCCTCCGGGTTCGCCGTGCTCGATCCATTTCGGCAAGGGCCTGACATCAGCCGCGCCGGGCTCGGCGAAGGGACTTTATCTCGTGGTGTCCGATATCGTGGCGGCGCATGCCGAACTCGTGGCGCGCGGCGTCGAGGCGAGCGAGGTGTTCCACCGTGCGGGGCCCGGGCAGCCGGCGATCAGCGGCCGGCATCCGGAAGGGCGCAGCTATTCATCCTATGTCACCTTCGCCGATCCGGACGGCAACAGCTTCATACTGCAGGAAATCACCCAGCGACTGCCGGGACGCGTGGATGCCAGCGACACGATATTCACGTCGTCGGGCGAGCTTGCCGCGGCCCTGCGCCGTGCGGCGGCGGCACATGGCGAACACGAGAAACGGACCGGCGGACAGTATGACGTGAACTGGCCGGATTGGTACGCCGAATACATGGTGGCCGAACAGGCCGGCACGCAGCTGCCGACTTGAAATGAGGTCCATCACAGCGCGGTGTCATCGGCGCCGCGCTGCCTTTGAGCCCGCCATCAGATCGTTCTGCAGCTTTCCGGCAGCCAGGAATGAAAGGCCGCTTCCGGCGGCCCGGCGATCAAGGGTTCGTTTTCCATGCCTGCTTGAATTCCTGCGAACCAAATCCATTTGACACAGCACTAAGGAAAATTGAGTTCAATCGTGCTATGAACTGGCTTATATGTGCCGCCGGACCAGGCAAGCCAGCAGGACGCAGGACGAGACGTCGATGAACAGCATCAGCATTTCCCGCCACACCGCGTTGCAGCCGGTCGACCCGATCTGGCGTTCGATCCGCGACGAAGCGATGGACGCGGTCAACCGCGATCCGCTGCTCGCCGCCTTCCTCTATTCGACGATCCTCAACCAGGAGAGCCTGGAAGAAGCGGTCATCCACCGGATCGCCGAGCGGCTTGCCCATCAGGATATCGGCTCCGATCTCATCCGCCAGACCTTCAAGACCATGCTGGCCGACGACAAGGAATGGCCGACCACCGTGCGTGTCGACATCCAGGCCTATTACGACCGCGACCCCGCTTGCGACCGTTTCATCATGCCGGTGCTCTACTTCAAAGGCTTTCATGCCATCCAGACCCATAGGCTGGCGCATTGGCTGTGGAACCAGGGCCGCAAGGATTTTGCGCTCTATCTGCAGAGCCGCTCGTCCTCGGTCTTCCAGACCGACATCAACCCGGCCGCGCGCATCGGCAAGGGCATCTTCATCGATCATGCCACGGGCCTCGTCGTCGGCGAGACCGCGGTCATCGAGGACGATGTGTCGATCCTGCACGGCGTGACGCTGGGCGGCACCGGCAAGGCCGGTGGCGACCGTCATCCCAAGATCCGCCGTGGCGTGCTGATTGGCGCCGGCGCCAAGATTCTCGGCAACATCGAGATCGGCCATTGCTCCAAGGTCGCTGCCGGATCGGTGGTGCTGTCGCCCGTGCCGCACAACAAGACGGTTGCCGGTGTGCCGGCCCGCGTGGTCGGCGAGACCGGCTGCGACCAGCCTTCGCGCCAGATGGACCAGCTTCTGCCGTCACAGAAGATGGACCATGTGATCAGTTTCGACATCTGATTTCAGCGCCGGCGCGCCGTCCCGCGATGGCGATTTTGCCCGGCGGCGCCGCCGCTTCCGGTGCAATACGGCCGGCTTGCCTTTACATCGCCATTGTCGACGTGCCAGAAGCGCCCTTCAAACCAGCAAGCCCGATGATCGGAGAAGACTGTTGAAGCCGGACGAAATCAGAAAGCTGGACGCCTATTTCAAGCGCGTCTTCCAGAATCCCAAGCTTGAGGTCAAGGCACGGCCGCGCAAGGAAGATTCCGCCGAAGTCTATGTCGGCGACGAATTCCTCGGCATCGTCTTCAAGGATGAGGACGACGGCGACTACAATTTCTCGATGGCGATCCTCGACATCGATCTGGGTTGAGCCTGCATCAAATGGCAGGCCGCGCCAGGCGCGGCCTGCCATTGTCCCTCAATGTCCGGTCTTCAGCATTCGCCCGGCCTCTGCGGTCATCGCCGCGTCGAGTGCCTGCCAGTCGCCAAGGAATTCCTTGGGAAAACGGTAGGTGAGGCTGAGATCGTCGCCGACATGGATGTCCCGTTCGCAGGGCGCCAGCGATTGACCGGCACTCGGCCCGCTCAGGCAGCGGGCGACGAAGGGATCCGTTCCCTGGCGCTTGCCGACCACCAGCACCTCGTTCAGATAGCCTGATTTCTCGTTGAAGCCGTAGATTATCGTGCCGCTCGGTCCCGGAATGCCGGGCTGGACGATCAGCGCGCTGTAGATCGGCGCGAACCGGCCGCTCATATCGCGCGACATCATCTGCTGTTCGAAGGACAGGAAGATGATTTTCTTGTTGGCTTCCGAGTGATTGAAATCGTCGCGGGCCGCCTCGCTGTAACCGTCCATCTGGGGATAGCGCAGATAGAGGTCGAGACGTGAGGCGATGCCGTCGCGCCGGGCCTGGTCGAAACGGATGAAATTGGCCGGCACGGAAATCACATTGTTGCCGATCACCACCCGGCGCACCGTCGGGTCGTCGGTATACCCGGCCATGGCGATGGCATGGCCGAACCATTTGCCGCCAAGGCTGATCGCGACCGACAGCAAGGCAAGTGCGGCGAAGGCATAGAACACCCGCTTCATCAGCGTAGAATCGACCACGGTGAGTTCAGGGCCGTCGGCGATCGCTGCCTGCTTCATCTCGGTCCTCATCCCAGCCGCCATTCCGGTGTCCCTCGGCGGCACACATCGCGCGGCACGGCTCTTGCAGCCTTCCTGGAACGACTGTGCGATTTCATGGTAAATGCAAGGTTAAGATGGCTCAGATGGAACTCTTCCTGTTTGCTTTTGTCGTCGGGCTGACGGTGTGCGGGCTGACGGGTTCGACAATGGAGCTTGTGTCGGGCCGCAAGGTCGCCTTCGCCGAGCCCTATGTGTCGCCCGCGCATGTGCTGCGCTCGCTGGCGGCCGCCGCTGGCGCAGGGCCGTTCATGCTGGTCAACGATGCCCTCGATGCCCGCCGCGAGAACCGCATTTCGACGATCGCGCTCCTGTCATGCGGCTGCACGGCGATCGCCTGGTCCCTGGCTCTGGGCATCGTCGTGCTTGCCATTGCCTCATGGGCGATCGGTCTCCTAGGGTCCGGCATCTGAGACGATTCGGAGGCCGACAATGCCGCTCTATGCGATCGACGGAACGCAGCCCAGCTTCGCGGATGCTGACACAAACTGGATTGCGCCCGATGCGACGCTGATCGGCGATATCAGGGTCGGCCGCAATGCCGGTTTCTGGTTCGGCGTCGTCATTCGCGGAGACAATGAGCCGATCATTGTCGGCGCCGACACCAATGTGCAGGAACACACGGTCATGCACACCGATCCTGGCTTTCCGCTGACCATCGGCGAAGGCTGCACGATCGGTCACCGGGCCATGCTGCATGGCTGCACCATTGGCGACAACAGCCTGATCGGCATGGGCGCCATCGTGCTGAACGGCGCCAGGATCGGCAAGAATTCGCTGGTCGGCGCCGGCGCGCTGGTCACCGAAGGCAAGGAATTTCCGGACAATTCACTGATCGTCGGCACGCCGGCCAAGGCGATCAGGGTGCTGGACGACGCGGCCATCGCCCGGCTACGCGGCTCGGCCGCGCACTACGTCGCCAATGGCAAGCGCTTCAAGGCGGGCCTGGCGAAGGTCTAACGGCAGTTTCGGCCGATCCCAGTCGCCGGCGGTCTCATAGCGAGCCGGGCCATCGTCTATTGGAGCCGCGCGTGGCCATTGCGTCACGCAGCAATGAAGCGCCGGCCTCAAAGCCGGCAATGTCCGCTTCCTCTAGGGCTGTCGTATAGTCATCGATGCGGGTTGCGAGCGTCGGATCGGCGCCCGCCGCCAAAAGCAGGCGGATCGCCTCGGCGCTACGAATGACCACCGAATAGTGAAGCGGCGTCCAGTCGTTCACGCCCCGCATATTGGGATCGGCGCCACCGTCGATCAATATTCGGACGATTTCCAGCCTGTCGGCCCGGTCGGTGGACAGCGCCGCAATGATTGCCGGAAATCCACCGTGATCCCCGTAATTCGGATCCGAGCCTGCATCCAGCAAAGTCGAGATGAAGCGGACGGGGCTCCAATAGATCGCATATTCCAGTGGATGCCCGAGGCCGAGTTCGAACGGCATGCGGTCGTCGAACCAGCCGGGCGAACCGCCCAAAGCTACGCCGAGGCCCTCAAAATCGCCACCCTTGAAGGCATCGTCGATCGCTTTGAACAGACGATGGCGCTCGCATCGATCTTCCGGGATTTCCAACATCGCGGTGATCCAGAGGACGAACCAACGGCCGATAGTGCCTCGATCCTGTGTCCATGGAAAGGAGGCGCTGGATAGTCACGTGCGGCTACCCAATCCTGATTGGATCTCAAGCTTCCGCCAGAAATGGCGGAGCCGGCCCGGGGACAGGGCCGGCTCCTTAGACCCGGTCGTTGGGGACGGGGAGGGTGGGGACTCGACCGGGTTTCTCATCAAGCGCGCAGCGTCGATGCAACGCGCTTAACCTCTGTTCCATGCATGCCGCACTGCCCCTGTGGGCGACATGCATTGGCGTCCTAGCGGACGCTGGCGACCGCGTCGGAACGACCGTCGTTGATCGTCACCCAAACGCCGGAATTCTCCGTCGACTGGCGCTTGAGATAGGTGTAGTCGGTGTCCGTCCAGGACAGCACCTTGGTCTCCAGATTGTCGAGAATGAACTCGCCCAGGCTGGTGCGCACGGTCAGCACGGCGTGGCCGTCGCCATTCGGCTGGCGCGCGACCGTCATCAGGAGATCACCCGCCGGCACGCCCGCGTCCATCAGTTCGCGGCGCTTCTCCAGCGCGTAGTCTTCGCAATCGCCGTAGCCATTGTCGGGATAGGCCCAGTATTCCTCGACACCGTAGTTTTCCATGTCGGTGCGCGGCTTGACGCGGGTGTTGACCGAATTGTTGATGTTGACGATCGTCGCCCAGAGCTTGCGGCTGAGGTCGACCGGCGCGCCCTTGGGCGTCTTCTCGTTGCATTCGCCAGGGATGCGCTGGCAGAATTCATAATGGCCAACAGGCTGTGTGGTACGGCCGCCAGTGTGCATATAGGCCGGTCCCGCGGCATATGCTGATCCCCAAGCGGAAAGCTGCATCGCCATTGCCATCAGCAACAGCCTGCCCCTCGTTTTTTTCATTTTCTAGTCTCCCCGTTCGAAGGAGACATTGCCACGGCTGGATTTATTTGACGCAAAAGCGCGAAGCAGACTTTAAGTAAAACGCCAGTAGAATAAACATAAAATTTGAATCATTTGAGTATTGAATTGTTTGCATTGCGCAGGGCTGGCACCGGGGCGCGAGCCCTTATGCCGATCGCCACGAAGGGCGGCCTCGACGTGTCGGAAGCGAACCGGCCACTTGCGGAGAGCAGCGTCGTCCGGAAACAAAAAACCGGCCACGCAGGGCCGGTTTGGTTGCAGTGTCCGTCGGATCCGGTCAGGCGCGTGGCGTGTTGAATTCGGAATCGAGCGTTTCGGGGCGCTGGATGACGGCGAATTCGATGGCGACGCCATCCTCGAAATGGCGGACGATCTGCCCGCGCATCGTGCCGAGCATGACCTGGACGCCGATCGCCGGCTTGACGTCGATCTCGATCGCGGCGCCGGACAGCGACAGGTCGATGATGCGGCACTGGTATTGGCGGCCGTCGGTGAGCTGCAGCACGCTGGTCGGGTTGCGCGGCGCGACGCGCTCGTGGCGGCGGTCTTCCGGCAGGTCGAGCTCATGCTTGTTGGCAAGCCAGGTCAGCTGCGCCGCCAGCTTGTCCTTCTTGCGGTCGGACGCAATCACCGTCATGGCGAAGCCGTCCTGCAGCGTGCGCGTGACGACGCCTTCGATGCGGCCGATATGGTCGATATAGGCGATCACCTTTTCACCGGGCATGCCGATGCGATCGGTGCGGAACGCGACATTGCCGGGCGACATGTCGAGAACCTGGCAGGGATGTTCGGTGCGGTCTTCCAGCATGAATCGTCCGTATATCTTGACCCGGACGCGCTGAAAGTTACGCCTTTCAGCTTGGGACGGCGCGTAGTCGACCGCCGCTGACCTCATGACTGCCTACACCCCGTTTGGCATTCCCGCGCGTCAATGCGAGGGACTTCATGCCAGAAGTACAACAAAGCGGGTTAACAAAGGGGAAAAACGGGCCTGCAAGACCGTGCGATCATCAACTATTCCTCGCGCCCGCCGTCGAAGACGACGAGATGGCGGATGCGGCGCGCCCGGCCAAGCGCCGAGATCGTGTCGGGCGCCTCGAGTTCGGCTGGAACAAGCGAGGGAACGTCGATCGCCGGACGGTTGTTGAGCAGCTCTTTTTCCGGATCGATGACACGGATTGAATCGATCATTGCATCCGTGATCGGGTCTGCGCCCAGCCAGAACGGCTTCTCGGCGGCGCTGATCACACCGAGGCAGCGCGGGTTTTCGATGCCGCCGTCGAGCGGCAAGGCAAGCAATTCGAACTTGTTGGAGCGGCCGTTGCGGCTGAAACCCTCGAAGTTGATCAGCACCACCGATTTCTGGTCGAAAACCCCGTGAATCAGCCTCGAGACCAGACGCTGATCCTTCTCACGCCACAGCGACGGGAAGGAGAACCCCTTGAGTTCGCGGCCATAACAGGCGCAGAGCCTGGTGCCGGCCAGGCGGAAGACGGGTTGCCCGCGTGTGTCCCGTTCCAGGATGAACGTGTCGGCCAAAAGCGACTTGATATCGGCCGGCTCGACTTCCGATCGCTTCGGAGCAGGGCGTCCGTCACGCAGGCGGTTCCAATAATGGAACAGCGTGATCGATCCGTTTTGGTTCATGGTATGCTGCTCCGCGCATTCTGTCGTCTGATGTCCCATCGGTGAACAGAAGGGCGCCCTCCGATGACCTACATGCGTTGCGGAGCAGGAAGCGTGCCAGCGTCGTTAACACTTGTTCACGGGTCGGGGACGTTAAGGTTAACAAGTGGTTTACGTTGCGCTCGACCAGGCCCTGTGGCACACCAAAACCACTCCAGAAGCGGTCGTTTCGCGACGATCGGCAGCACTTCAGTCAAGAGTTTTAGGGGAGCAAGGGGGCTCGACCGGCCGTTCAAGGGAGACCTTGGACGGCTTTTTTTTGATTCGCGTCTTTTTTGATTCGCACTGGGGCGATTCGCCCTTTGCGGTTCCAATGGCGGTGATCTAGATGCTCGCCAGATCGAACGAGCCCAGATCGAACCAGCACCGAGTGCGATTGCAGATGAGCGAACCGCAACATCCAACCGAGACCGAACCGGCCGAAAGCACGCCGCCGCCGCGCGAACCGGTGTTCAACCTGCCGCCGATCGTGCTGGCGGTGATCGGCATTTGCGCGGCCGTCTTCCTGCTGCAGCAGTATGTGCTTGATGATGCGCAGCAGATGACGCTGCTCTACGATGGGGCCTTCATTCCCGTCCTCTATACCGGGCAATACGGCTTCGACTGGTTCCTGTTCACGCGGCCCTTCACCTATGCCTTCATGCACGGCGGCTTTGCCCATATCGCCATCAACATGGTGTGGCTCGCCGCCTTTGGTTCGCCGCTGGCCAATCGTCTCGGCGGGCTCTGGTTCGCTCTGTTCTTCGCCGCCACCGGACTGGCTTCCGTGGCGCTCTTCTGGGCCATGCACCCCTATGGTGAAGCGCCGCTGGTCGGCGCCTCCGGCGCCATATCGGGCATGATGGGTGCCGCGGCGCGCTTCGGTTTCCGCACCGACCGTTCAGCCGGCAAGGCGGCCTTCGCCGGCCCCGTGCTGCCGATCGCGATTGTCTTGCGCATGCGCGGCGTCGTGATCTTCCTTGCCGTGTGGATGATCATCAACCTCGCCACCGGCCTGCTCGGCTTTGCGCCTGGAGTAGACGGCCAGATCGCCTGGGAGGCCCATATTGGCGGCTTCGTCGCCGGCTTCTTCGGCCTGCGCTGGTTCGATCGGCGATGGCAGCCGGCCGAATGGGAGACCGCCGACCACACTTGAAATGCAACCCATCACGGCGCACGATGTTCACTCATACGTGAAGGCCGGTCTGGGCAGGGGACCGGCAGGCGAAGCAGAGGAGGACGCCATGACGGTTAAGGCAATTCTGGAAAGAAAAGGCCACGACGTGTTGACGCTCGGGCCGAACGAAAAGCTCAGCGAAGCCATCCGCATCCTGGCCGAACACAAGATCGGCGCGCTGGTCATCACCAATGGCGATCGCAAGATTGTCGGCATACTGTCGGAACGCGACATCGTGCGGGTTGTCGCCAAGGAAGGTGCCGCCGCGCTCGATATCGCCGTGCGTTCGGCAATGACGCCGAAGGTAAAGATCTGCAACGAGAACCACACCGTCAACGAGGTGATGGAGATTATGACCAGGGGCCGTTTCCGCCATCTGCCGGTGGAAAAGGACGGCCTGCTCGATGGCATCGTGTCTATCGGCGACGTGGTCAAGCGCCGCATCGAGGATGTCGAGCGCGAAGCCGACGAGATCAGGGCCTACATCGCCACCGCCTGAGCGGTGAAAGGAACCGCCGGCCGGAAACCCGACCGGCGGAACCGTAGTCTACCGGTTGTCGAGTTCGGAGCGGACGAGTTCGAGCCCGCGCCTGGTGATGCGGTAGGGACCGCCGCCCGACGACGAAACCGCCTTCTTGCGTTTCAGCTTTCGAAACAGGTCGAGATCGACGCCCGGATAATGCCAGCCGTCGCGGGTCAGGCATTTGACGGAGGCGATCCGTTTCTTCTGGTTCTTTTCGATTTCAATGCGTCCGCCCTGCGCAAGCAGGTGCAGGATGCGCTGTTCAGTGCGCGAAATGTCCATTTGGAGAGTTTCCGGGAAAACGAAAAATGCCGCCGCCGCGAAGCTTCGCGGCACGGAGTTTCAGGTTTTGTCGCCCTGCCTCGCTACGAGGTCAGGGCCTTACCGGGACTGAGCGTAGGTGGACATCCACTCTCCATTGGGATGGGCGTCCTATAGGCGAAAGCGGCTTAAAAGGCCAGCCCGCGGCTTTGCGCTTGTCTCTTTTGGCGGTTTGCACTAGCGAAGTTGCACACCAAAATATGCGTTCACGCATATTCAGCAGTTCCAATATGTAGGCCCCCATGTCCCTGATCGATACCCGCACGCCCGACGCTAAACGCCTGATCTCCGGCGCCACCGGCGACTGGGAAATCATCATCGGCCTCGAAGTGCACGCGCAGGTCATCTCGGAAGCAAAACTGTTTTCCGGCGCCTCGACCGCTTTCGGCGCGGCCCCCAACGCCAATGTCAGCCTGGTCGATGCGGCAATGCCGGGCATGCTGCCTGTCATCAACGAGGAATGCGTCAAGCAGGCGATCCGCACCGGCCTCGGCCTGAAGGCGCAGATCAACCACAAATCCGTCTTCGACCGGAAGAATTATTTCTATCCCGATCTGCCGCAGGGCTACCAGATCTCCCAGTTCAAGCAGCCGATCGTCGGTGAGGGCACGGTGATCGTTTCGGTTGGACCGGACAGACAGGGCGAGTTCGAGGATATCGAGGTCGGCATCGAGCGGCTGCATCTGGAGCAGGATGCCGGCAAGTCGATGCACGACCAGCATCCGACCATGTCCTATGTCGACCTCAACCGCTCTGGCGTGGCGCTCATGGAGATCGTCTCCAAGCCTGACCTGCGTTCCGGCGATGAGGCCAAGGCCTATGTCACCAAGCTGCGCACCATCATGCGCTATCTCGGCACCTGCGACGGCAACATGGATGAAGGCTCGCTGCGCGCCGACGTCAACGTTTCGGTACGCCGGCCCGGTGGCGAGTTCGGCACACGCTGCGAGATCAAGAACATGAACTCGATCCGCTTCATCGGCCAGGCCATCGACTATGAGGCGCGCCGCCAGATCGCCATCCTGGAGGACGGCGGCAAGATCGATCAGGAAACGCGGCTGTATGATGCCGTCAAGGGCGAGACGCGCTCGATGCGCTCGAAGGAAGAAGCGCACGACTACCGCTATTTCCCCGATCCCGATCTGCTGCCGCTGGAATTCGATCAGGCCTATGTCGATGCCTTGGCCAAAGGGCTGCCGGAACTGCCCGACGACAAGAAGGCGCGGCTCATATCCTCGCTCGGTCTGTCGACCTACGACGCTTCGATCCTGGTCTCGGAAAAGTCGATCGCCGACTATTTCGAGAAGGTGGCCGCCGGGCGTGACGGCAAGCTCGCCGCCAACTGGGTCATCAACGATCTGCTCGGCCAGCTGAACAAGGTGGGCAAGGATATTGAAAATGCTCCGGTTTCGCCCGATCAGCTCGGCGCGGTCATCGACCTGATCAAGGACGGCACCATCTCCGGCAAGATCGCCAAGGACCTGTTCGAGATCGTCTGGAACGAAGGCGGCGATCCGCGTGCGCTGGTCGAAAGCCGTGGCATGAAGCAGGTCACCGACACCGGCGCCATCGAGAAGGCGGTCGACGAGGTGATCGCGGCCAATCCGGACAAGGTCGAACAGGCGCGCGCCAAGCCGACCATGGCCGGCTGGTTCGTCGGCCAGGTGATGAAGGCGACCGGCGGCAAGGCCAATCCGCAAGCGGTCAACGACCTCGTCAAGGCCAAGCTCGGTATCGAGTAAGGCCATGTTCGTCCGCACCGCCGGCGAACGTGACCTTGATGCAATTCGAGCAGTGCTGGTCGAAACCTGGCATGCGACGTATGACGCCATATACGGTGCCGCCAAGGTCACCGAAATCACCGATGAATGGCATTCGATCGCCTCGCTGAAGGCGCGGCTGATCAAGCCGAACAGCGACTTCCTCGTTGCCGATGACGGCAAGCGCATTGGCGGCGTGGCCTTTGCCGAAAGCGTCGATGGCGGCAAGCTGGTTGTCCTGAGGCAGCTCTACGTGCTTCCGGACCTGCAGGGCCGGGGCATTGGCGGCATGTTGCTCGACGAGATCATCGAGAGTTTTCCTGAAGCCCGCGCCATCCGTCTGGAAGTGGAGGCGCAAAACACCCGCGCCATCGCCTTCTACGAGGCGAACGGCTTCGTGCGATCCGGCGATGCCGGCGAGCACGCGGCTGCCTCTGGCGAGGCGACATTGGTCTACCGCCGGCCTCTTGCCGACCTCTCTTGATCACCTTCGCGCGAGCGGCGCACCATACGCCCGTTTTCGTTTGACGGCCTGAGGGTCCCGCACCAAAGCTGCCGGTGCTGACCGCGCGGAAGCCGGAATGGATCGGCACGCTGCGCAGCGCTGGGGGGAACCATGCCAAGCTTGCCGGAACTGATGCCGACACAGGTGTCGGACGAAACCTTTGGCGGCGTCACCTATCACATAGCGGGCGAACTGGTCCCCGTGCTTTCGGTCGATGTGACGCAAATGCCTGTCTATTTCGAGCACCACATCCTGTTGTGGAAGAACTCGACCATCACCATCGGCCTGAAATCGCTGAAAGGCGCGCTGAAGCGCATGATGGCCGGCATGCAGATCTTCGTCACCGAGGCGTCGGGAGCGGGCATCATCGCCTTCAGCCGTGATGGACCCGGCCACATCGTGCCGATCCATCTCAGGCGTGGCGAGGAAATCCAGGTGCGCGAACACCAGTTTCTCGCCGCCACCGGCAATGTCGACTACACATTCGAGCGTGTACGCGGCCTGGCGACGATGCTGTTCGGCCAGAGCGGCTTCTTCATCGACCGTTTTCGCGGCGATGGCGGCGACGGCATCGTCTGGCTGCACGGCTACGGCAATGTCTTCGAAAAGACGCTTGCCGCCGGCGAGACCATCGACATCGAGCCCGGCGGCTGGCTGTTCAAGGATGCCTCGGTCAGGATGGAAACCAAGATCGACCGCCTGTCGAGCGGCTTCTTCGGCGCCAACATGAACTTCATCGTCAACCGCTTCACCGGCCCGGGCCGGGTCGGCATCCAGTCGATGTATCTCCATATGCCGACGGAGGAGTAGGCGCGTGGATGGGTTCCGACCCGCCAGGGCACAAAGCGCAGTGTAGCCCAATCCGCTCAGGCAACGGGAACGTCAACATTGTCGATCAGCCGCGTCTTGCCAAGCCAGGCCGCGGCGAGAATGCGGCCGGCGCGGTCGCGGCGCCAGGGCGCCAGGGTCAGGCTCTCGCGGGCCTCGACATAGTCGACCTTCTGGAAGCCGGCGGCGATGAGCGCGCGGCTGGCTTCGCCGGTTGCGTCACCTTGACGTGTGCCGGACGCCAGTGCCGCCGCCGACTTGTGCAGGACCACGTTGAACTGGCGAGCGACCGCGAGTTCAGCCTCATCGAGATAGGCGTTGCGGGATGACATGGCCAGACCATGCGCGTCGCGTATGGTCGGGGCGCCGATGATTTCGACGGGCAGGTCGAGGTCGCGGCAGAGCTGCCTGACGACACAAAGCTGCTGGTAATCCTTCTCGCCGAAGACCGCACAGTCAGGCGTTGTCTGAAGAAAGAGCTTGGCCACCACGGTGGCGACGCCTTCGAAGAAAGTGGGGCGGAAGTCCGATTCGAGCCCGGCGGACGGGCCGCCGACCGAGATCCTGGTGGCAAAGCCGGCGGGATACATCGCGCCGACCGTCGGCGTGAAGGCAAGATCGGCCTTGACCGTCGCCAGCAGGTCCAGGTCGCGGGCGACCTGGCGCGGGTACTTGTCGAGATCCTCGCTCGGAGCGAACTGCGTCGGGTTGACGAAGATCGACACCACGCAGCGCTCGGCTTTTTCCCTGGCGATCCTGATCAGGGAGAGATGCCCCTCATGCAGTGCGCCCATGGTCGGCACCATGGCGACGCGCAGGCCGTCGCGCCGCCAGTCCCGAACCCGCGCGCGAAGTGCGGCGACGCTATCGACGACGTCAGGCCGGCTCATGTTTCATCCCCGCCATTCGTGCCTGAAGCGGCTTTTGAGTTCGAAAAGACATGGGTGGGGCCAGGAAAAGTGCGGTCTCGCACGTCCGATGCGTAGCGCTCGGCGGAGTGCGCGATCACCCCGCGCAGATCGGCGTATTCCTTGACGAATTTCGGCACGCGGTCGACGGTCAGCCCGACCATGTCGTCTATCACCAGGATCTGGCCATCGCAATCGCCGCTGGCGCCGATGCCGATGGTTGGAATGGCAATACGGCGGGTGATGTCGGCGGCGACCGCCTCGATTGTGCCTTCGATGACCACGGAAAACGCGCCGGCCTCTTCGACGGCGAGCGCGTCGGCCGTCAGCGCCGCGATAGTCTCGTCCGTGCGGCCCTTGATCTTGTAGCCGCCGTCCTTTTCCACCGATTGCGGCAGCAGGCCGATATGACCCATGACCGGAATGCCGGCGGCCACGATTGCCGCGATCTGCGCGGCCATTTCGACGCCGCCTTCAAGCTTCACCGCCTGGCAGCCGGTCTCGTCGACGATGCGCCGCGCCGAGGCCACGGCCTGCTCCGCCGAATCCTCGTAGCTGCCGGCTGGCATGTCGACGACGACACAGGCCTTGGCCGAGCCCCGCATCACGGCTTGCCCGTGCGCGATCATCATCTCGAGCGAGGCGCCGAGCGTCGTCTCATGGCCATGCAGGACCATGGCGACGCTGTCGCCGACCAGAAGCAGGTCTACATGCGGGTCGAGCAGGCGGGCGACGGGATAGGTGTAGGCGGTCAGGCAGACCAACGGGATGCCGCCCTTGCGGCGGCGAATCAACTCCGCGCCGATGCGAATGTCGGCGGTCGGCAGTTTCGTGGCCAATCGTCACCTCCCTCGGCCCACGGGCGGTTTGGATCCGCATGGGCGCGCTGAGCTTTAGAAAGAGCGCAAAGGCTTGGCAAGCGCGCATCCTGCCGCCTCCGGGGATCACAGGCTTGTGTCGGCGCCCAGGCGCGCCATTTGCGCGCTGCCTGTGGCAAAACCCTTGCCTTCCCGAAGGCCTGACGCCATAAGCAGGAAACAGGCGCTGCCAGCGCAAAGGGTCCTGAGATGAAGACTTTCCTGACGCAGTTTTTCACCTGGTGGAACAGCCAGACGCTGGGAACACGCCTGCACACCTGGCGGTACGGCAAGCGGGTCGGCCAGGACGAAGTCGGCAATGTCTACTACGAAGGCGGTATCGATTCGGAAGGCCGCACGCGCCGCTGGGTCATCTACCGCAACTATTCGGAGGCGTCGGCCATTCCGCCCGGCTGGCACGGCTGGATCCATCACCGCGTCGATCTCGCGCCGCCCAGTGACGATTACAAGCCGCGCGACTGGCAGAAGCCGCATCAGCCCAATCTGACCGGCACGCCGGCGGCCTACCGCCCGAAGGGCTCGGTGCTGACCAACCAGCATCGCCCGCAGGTCACGGGTGACTACGACGCCTGGACGCCCGGGTCGTAACGGCCACGGCTTGCAATGCCGCCGCGACTTGTCACAGCACGAAGCGCAGGCCGGTCCTTTATCGCCACAATTGGTGTTTAGCTGCTTGCTGATCAGAAAACGGCGACTAGCCTTGGCGATCGACGGAATCACCCGGGCGCGAACCACCGGTACCCCTATATGAACTTTTTCAATCGGATATCGACGGGCGGTCTGACGCTAGCCGCCGGCCTCGCCGTCAGCACCGCGGCCTTTGCGGCGTCGCCCGCACCGGCGGCCCCCGCCGCACCGGCGCCGGCAGCGTCCGCAGGATCTGATCGCATCGCCAACCCGGTTGCCGAGTTCGCCGGCATCGACAAGATCACTGGCCGCATCATCACCTTTGATGTCTATATCGACGAGACGGTGCAGTTCGGCGCTTTGCAGGTGACGCCGCGCGTCTGTTATTCCCGGCCGCAGAACGAGGAACCGAAGACCGATTCCTTCGTCGAGGTCGACGAGATCACGCTCGACCGCAAGATCCGCCGCATCTTCACCGGCTGGATGTTCGCCGAAAGCCCGGGTCTCAACGCCGTCGAGCATGCCGTCTATGACGTCTGGCTGAAGGAATGCAAGCAGAAGTCCGATGTGCCGGCGCCCGATGCAAGCAAGGCTGACGCGACCAAGGCCGACGCTTCGAAGCCGGCCGCGACCAAACCGGCCGCCGCCAAGCCTGCGGCTACCCCGGATGTGGAACAGTCCGACCCCACGGAACCGGATACTACCAACTGATCCCTTCGGAACCGTCGTGGCCACCATGCGTTGGACCACGGACGAATGCGCATCGATGCGCCCCGGAGGATAGTTCGATGTCGGACAGCAAGCGAATCACGGCCAGCAAGAAAGAACTGCTGGAACTCGAAAAAGGGTTCTGGACCGGCGATGCTGCCTACTATGCGGCCAATGCCGACACGGAATGCCTGGTGGCCTTTCCACAAATGGCGAAGGCGATGGACAATGCCGACCTAGCCAAGACCGCGACCAAGCCCAACCGCTGGCGCGATCTCAATATCGAACTCAAAGGGATCATCGAACCCGGCAGCGACATCGTCATGCTGACCTACGAGGCGCATGCGACGCGGGAAAATGGCGACCCTTACGCGGCGCTGGTCAGCACCGGCTATGTCCATCGCGTCAACGGCTGGAAGATGATGTTCCACTCGCAGACGCCGATCGAGGCTGCGGCCGGGAAGTAGGGCTCGATCCCTACGGAAAAAAGATCGCTTCACCCTTCAGCGCCTCGGCCAGCATTTTCTCATACTTGCCGCGCGGGACGTCGACCGCGCCGAAGCGCTTGAGGTGCTCGGTGGTGAATTGCGTATCAAGCAGGGCGAAGCCGCGCGCCTTCAAGCGTTCGACCAGATGCACCAGGCAGACCTTCGACGCATCCGTCTCCTTGGAAAACATGCTCTCGCCGAAGAACACCCGTCCGAGCGACACGCCATAAAGGCCGCCGACCAACTGGTCCCCGCGCCATGCCTCGACGGAATGGCAGTGGCCCATGCGGTGCAGCTGGACATAAGCCTCGCGGATCGGCGCGTTGATCCAGGTCGAGCGCCGCTCCTCGCGCTTTTCCGCACAACCGTCGATCGTCGCCTCGAAATCGAAATCGAAGCGGATGTCGAACGGGCCTTTGCGGATCGCTTTCTTCAGGCTTTTGGGCGTGTGGAATCCGTCGAGCGGTATGATGCCGCGCGTCTCCGGCCGCACCCAGAACACCTCTGGGTCGCTGGCGCTTTCGGCCATCGGGAAGACGCCCGAAGCGTAGGCCTTGAGCAGAAGGTCGGTGGGGATGCGATAGCCGGGCGCGTAAGGACGGGTCATCGCGTCCCCGGACTATTCTTCCTTGGCCAGGTATTTTTCCAGCCAGTGGATGTCATAGTCGCCATTGGCGATGTCGGCATTGCCGACCAGATCGCGAAACAGCGGCAACGTCGTCTTGATGCCGTCGACGACGAATTCATCCAGCGCCCGGCGTAGCCGCATCATGCATTCGACGCGGTTGCGCCCATGCACGATCAGCTTGCCGATCAGGCTGTCGTAGTAGGGCGGGATCTTGTAGCCGGAATAGACGCCGGAATCGACGCGTATGCCGAGACCGCCTGGCGTGTGGAAATGCGTGATGGTGCCGGGCGAGGGGGTGAAGGTGCGCGGATCCTCGGCGTTGATGCGGCATTCGATGGCGTGGCCATTGAACTTGATGTCTTCCTGCTTGACCGAAAGTCCGCCGCCGGAAGCGACGCGGATCTGCTCGTGGACAAGATCTATGCCGGTGATCGCTTCCGTCACCGGATGCTCGACCTGCAGGCGCGTGTTCATTTCGATGAAATAGAACTCGCCATTCTCGTAGAGGAACTCGATCGTGCCGGCGCCGGAATAGCCGAGATCGGCGATGGCCTTGGCGCAGATGCCGCCGATGCGGGACCGCTCCTCGGCATTGAGCGCCGGCGAATTGGCCTCTTCCCAGACTTTCTGGTGGCGCCGTTGCAGCGAACAGTCGCGCTCACCGAAATGCACGCCGCGGCCGAAACCGTCACCGAACACCTGTACCTCGATATGGCGCGGCTTCTGCAGGTATTTTTCGATATAGACGGCGTCGTCGCCGAACGCAGCACCTGCTTCCGACCGCGCCGTCTGCAAGGCGATCTCAAGGTCCGCCTCGGTAAGGGCAACCTTCATGCCGCGCCCGCCGCCGCCGGCCGAGGCCTTGATGATCACGGGATAGCCGATCTCGGCGGCAATGCGCTTGGCTTCCTTCTCGTCGGTCACCGCGCCGTCGGAACCGGGTACCACCGGAATGCCGAGGCGCTTTGCGGTGCGCTTGGCCTCGATCTTGTCGCCCATGACGCGGATATGGTCGCCGGTCGGGCCGATGAAGGTGATGTTGTGCGCGGCCAGTATGTCGGCGAACTTGGCGTTCTCCGACAGGAAGCCATAGCCCGGATGCACGGCGTCGGCGCCGGTGATCTCGCAGGCCGCGACGATCTGATGGATGTTGAGATAGCTGTCGCGCGATGGCGGCGGCCCAATGCAGACGCTCTCGTCGGCAAGCCGCACATGCATGGCGTCGGCGTCGGCGGTCGAATGCACCACCACCGTCTGGATGCCGAGTTCCTTGCAGGCGCGCAGCACCCGAAGCGCGATTTCGCCGCGATTGGCGATGAGGATCTTCTGGAACATCCGGCCCGCTCTACTCGATCACGACGAGCGGCATGCCGTATTCGACCGGCGTCGCATCCTCGAACAGGATCGCCGTGACCGTGCCGGCGCGGGGCGAGGGGATCTGGTTCATCGTCTTCATCGCCTCGATGATCAGCAGCGTCTGGCCTTCCTTGACCTTCTGGCCGATCTCGATGAACGGCTTGGCGTCGGGCGATGGCGCCAGATAGGCGGTGCCGACCATTGGCGAGGCCACCGCGTTCTTCGACACGTCGACCGTAGCCGGGGCGGCCGCGACCGCGGGCTGGGCTGCTGCCGGCGCATAGCTGGGCTGAGGTGCCGCGATGGCGTGGACGGCAGGGGCCTGCCGCGACACGCGCACCTTCAGGTCGCCCAGTTCAACCTCGATCTCGGTCAGGTTGGTGTCGTTCAGTATACCCGCCAGATCGCGGATCAGTTGCTGGTCAACACCGGTCTTCTTTATCGACATTTTCGAGCCTTCTGTTTGTTGGCCGGTCATAGGCGTGCGGCCAGCGCCTGTAGCGCCAGCGTGTAGCCGAGCGGCCCAAAGCCACAGATCATGCCGACAGCGACCGGCGCGACCATGGAGACGTGGCGGAATGATTCCCGCGCATGGATGTTGGAAAGGTGAACTTCGGCGACCGGCAGCGGCGCGACCGAACGGATAGCGTCGTGAATGGCGATCGAGGTGTGGCTGTAGGCGCCTGGATTGATGACGATGCCGGCAGCCTTGTCGCCGGCCTCCTGGATCCAGTCGACAAGGTCACCCTCATGGTTCGACTGGCGGAAATCGATCTCGAGCCCGAGCGCGGTGCCCAACTGCTTGCAGTCGTCGGCGATCGCGGCAAGCGTCTTGCCGCCATAGATGCCCGGCTCGCGCTTGCCGAGCGCGTTGAGATTGGGACCGTTCAGGACGAAAACCGTTTTCAAAAAACCCGACCTTTTCCGGCGCCGGTATCAAACCGGCGCGCTGGGCCTCTATACCGGGCATAGTCGTCCGCGAAAAGAGCGCAAGTGCGTTCTTTCACTGTCCACAACAGGCCGAAATGCGCCCGTGAAGAAAACCCCGGGCCGATCAAAGCGCGGCTTTCACCGCCTTGATCTTTTCCGCCAACACCTCCTGCCCGAGAGCCCCGAACACGACCTCGTTGCCGACGACATAGGACGGCGTGCCGGTGATCGCCAGCTTGTTGGCAAGATCATAGGTCTTGGAGAAGGCCTCGGGGATCGAAGCATCCTTCATCTTCTCGCGCAGCGTCGCCTCGTCGGCGCCGAGCGAAAGCGCGATCTTGATCGCGGCCGCCTCGGTGGCGCGTCCCTGGCCGCCGAGCAGCGCATTGTGGAACTCGCCATACTTTTCAGGCATCATCAGGTGGAACGCCATCGAAACGACGCTGGCTTTCTGCGAATCCGGGCCGAGGATCGGGAATTCCTTGAGCACGAAGCGCAGCTCCGGGTCGGATTTGGTCAGCGCCCGCATGTCCTCGATGGCGCGTTTGCAGAAGCCGCAATTGTAGTCGTAGAACTCGACGATCGTCACCTTGCCGTTCGGATTGCCGACGACGCCGTCGAAGGCGGAGTTGAAGATCTGGTCCTTGGCGTCCTTGATGACGCCGAGCGCGGCGATGCGCTGCTCTTCCTTCTGCTTGGCCTCGAGCGCGTCCTGCACTTCGAGCAGCACTTCCGGGTTCTTCAGGAGATAGTCGCGGATGATCCCTTCGACCTCGGCGCGGTCGATCTTGGTTTCGGCCGCCGTCTGGACAGGCTGCGTCGTGCCGGCCTTGGCAATCTGTGGGCTGCCGGCCACGAAACCGAAAGCCAGCATGGCAAGGACTACAGCGACCCCCGTGGTGCCCAGCAGCAGTGCCTTTTTCATCGTTCTCGTTCCTTTGCCTGTTTCCTGGTCTCGCTGTGTCGCAGTGCGTGACCGGAAGGTTCACTAGATCTTGTTAGACGATTTGTAGTTTATGATATCCTGGGCGCGTATCCAGCGCGGCTCGCCGCGCTTCATCTGCTGCTGCGCCCGCATGGCGAAGATCTTCGCATCCTTGTAGTTACCGGAATAGAAATGACCTTCCGCCGTGGCAAGCTCGGCGCCTGGTATGTCACCCAGTTCGCCGTAAGCCTGCGCCAGGTAGCGATAGCCGGCGGAATTTTCCTTGTCGCGTCCCAGGCCATTGTTGATCTGCACGACGGCCTTCTTCAGCGTGTCAGGCGTGCCGACCGCCATCAGCGCCTGGCCGAGCGAGACAGGCAGCAGACCCGACCGCGCCGGATCGAGGCTGACCGCCTTGGCGTAGGCATCCGCCGCGTCCTTGGGCTTGTTCGCCTTCATTAGGATGTCGCCGCGCAACTCCTGGAAATAGGCATTCTTCGGCTGAGCCTTGATCAGGGCATTGGTCTTGGCGAGTGCGCCGGCGATGTCGCCGTAAAGATAGGTCGATTGGGCGTCGCCATACTGCGCGGCGAGGCTGCCTCTCATCTTCTGCATCAGCCGCGCCGCGGTGGCCTGGCCTTCCATGTAGACGGCGATCTTCACCCGCATCATGTCATGACGCTGCTGCAGCGCCGGCGGATCGAGCTTGTCGACATTGGGACTCTGTTTCACCAGCACTTCGAGATTGGCGATGCGCTCCTGCGGCATCGGATGGCTGATCCGATAGGGGTCGACCTGTGCGCCCGACAGCGACAGCGCGGTCTGGAAGCGCCGGAATGTCTTCAGCATGCCCATGCCGGACTGACCGGTGGCGTTGAGATAGGTGATTGCGGAGCGGTCGGCCGTGATCTCCTCGGTGCGCTGGTAGGCAAGGATGCTGCGTTGCGCCATTTCGCCGCCGCCGGCGGCCACGCCCATGCCGGCGCCCGCAAGGCCGCGGCTGTTGGTGGTCGCGCCAGCGACGATCGCGCCCGCGCCGAGCAAGGTGGCGATGATGGCCATCGTTTTGGCGCGCTCGAGCTGGTCACGCAGTTTCTGCTGGTGGCCGCCGGCGATATGGCCGGCCTCGTGCGCGATGACGCCGATGATCTCGTTCGGCGTTTCGGCCGTCATCAGCGCGCCGGTGTTGATGAACAGGCGTCGCCCGGTGACGAAAGCGTTGAAGCTGGAATCATTGACCAGCACGATGTCGATGCCGTCATTCGCCAGCCCCGCCGCTTTGAAGATCGGTCGCGCATAGTCGCGCACCAAAGCCTCGATCTCGGCATCGCGCACCACCGGAACGCTCTGGGCGAAGGCGGTGACCGAACTTGCCACGGCGACGGCGACGCCAAGCGAAAGCGTCGTGAAAACACGCGCAATCCTGGCAATCGACGATTTGGGTCGGCTCAACATGACGTGTCCACTGGTAGACGAGCGGGCGAAAGATGAAAAGTCGGCACCGGAAAAACTTCCTCAACTTGTGATCCTCACATCAATCGGGCATTTGTGCGGCGCATGCATTCGGGGCTCGGAGTGCCCAACCGTCGGGATAGGGATAAAATGGTCGTTTCGCTCTCACGTCGTGGCAATGTCGAGCCAATCCACGCCATGGATGTGCTGGCCGAAGCGAACCGGCTGAAGGCGCAAGGCGTGCCGGTGATCTCCATGGCGGTCGGCCAGCCGTCCGATCCGGCGCCCGCAAGGGTTCGCGCCGCCGCGGCCAAGGCCTTGCAGGATGGCCGGATCGGCTACACCGACACGCTGGGGCTGGCTGGCCTGCGCAAGGCGATCGCCGAGCACTACGCGGATCACTATCGGATTGAAGTCGAGCCCGCCCGGATCGCGGTGACCACGGGATCGTCGGCGGCCTTCAATCTCGCCTTCCTGGCGATGTTCGATCCCGGCGACCGCGTCGCCATCGCGGCGCCCGGCTACCCCGCCTATCGCAACATCATGGCGGCGCTCGGCATCGATGTGGTCGAGATCGAGCTTGGCGAGGCGGCTTACCTGCATGCCGGTCATCTGGAGGCCGCGCATCGCGAGAAGCCGCTGAAGGGTGTGCTTTTCGCGAGCCCCGCGAACCCGACCGGTGCCGTCATACCGGCCGACGAACTGTCGGCGCTGATCGATACAGCGGAGACCCTCGGGATCGCCGTGATTTCCGACGAAATCTACCACCGGTTGGCCTACGGCGCGCCCGACACCACCGCACTTGCCTTCGGCAACAGCGTGACGGTGATCAATTCATTCTCGAAATACTACTGCATGACCGGCTGGCGCATCGGCTGGATGGTGTTGCCGGAACAGCTGGTAAGGCCCGTCGAGCGCATCGCGCAGAGCCTCTACATCTCGCCGCCGGAGCTGTCGCAGATCGCGGCGATCGAGGCCTTTGCCGCGACCGAAGAGCTGGAAGCGGTCAAGGGCCGCTACGCCTGGAACCGCGAACTGCTGATGAAACGCCTGCCGGAACTCGGCTTCCCGCTGGCAGCACCCATGGACGGCGCCTTCTATGCGTTTTGCGATGTCACGCGCCATACCAATGACAGCATGGCCTTCGCGCGCAAGATGCTGGCAGAGGCGCATGTGGCGGCGACGCCCGGCCGCGACTTCGACACCCAGGCCGGACACCGCACGATGCGGTTTTCCTATGCCGGCAGCCATGACGACATGGTCGAGGCGATAGCGCGCATAGAACGCTGGTTGAGGTAGCGCCATGCCGGAACTCGAACAGACCCCCAAACTTGATCAAGCCCCCAAGCTTGAACAGGCTCCCAAACTTGAACAGGCATTGGCCGAAGTCGCCGCCGAAATGACTGAGCGCACCGATCGCGGCGATGTCGCCACCTACATTCCTCAACTGGGTAAGGTCGATCCAAGGAAGTTCGGCATTGCCGCCGTCACCAATGACGGCCGCGTGCTGACGGCCGGCGATGCCGATCAGGCCTTCTCGATCCAGAGCATCTCCAAGGTGTTCACCTTGACGCTCGCGCTCGGCAATGTCGGCGACGCGCTGTGGAAGCGGGTCGGGCGCGAGCCTTCGGGCAATCCGTTCAACTCGATCGTCCAGCTCGAGCACGAGAACGGCATTCCGCGCAATCCGTTCATCAATGCCGGCGCCATCGTCATTTCCGACATCCTGCTTGCCGGCCATCAGCCGCGCGAGGCGATCGGCGAGATCCTGCGCTTCATCCAGTTCCTCGCCGACGACGAGACCATCATCATCGACCGCGAGGTCGCGGCCTCCGAGCGCGCCACTGGCTACCGCAACTTCGCGCTCGCCAACTACATGAAATCCTTCGGCAATCTTCATCACGCGCCGGAACTGGCGCTGGGCGTCTATTTCCACCATTGCGCCATCGCCATGAGCTGCCGGCAACTGGCGATGGCCGGCCGCTTCCTCGCCAATGGCGGCAAGAATCCGGCGACCGGATATCAGGTGGTGTCGGCGGAGCGGGCGCGGCGCATCGGCGCCATGATGCTGACCTGCGGCCACTATGACGGCTCCGGCGATTTCGCCTTCCGCGTCGGCATTCCGGGAAAAAGCGGTGTTGGTGGCGGCATATTGGGCATCGTGCCCGGTGTGGCGTCGCTTGCCGTGTGGTCGCCCGGCCTCAACGCCAACGGCAATTCCAAGCTGGGCTCGATCGCGCTGGAAAAGCTGGCCAGGATGATGAACTGGTCAATCTTCGCGCCGTAGTCTTTCGCAGCCTGCCGGATGTGAAAAATCCCGCGCCGTCTTTCGATCGGCGCGGGATTTTGTCAGAAAATCACTTCAACCAGCTGAAAAGCTTAGAAAAAGCCCTTCCGCTGCCACCAGCCGGCGCGCTTCGGCTTTTCTTCGGCCTTGGCTTCCGGCTCACTGGCGACGGTCGAGGAAACCACCGGCACGACAGGCGCGTCGATGGCCGCCGGCTTGCGTCGTGACGGCCGGGCCTTGGAAGGCTCTTCCGCAACGGGTGCAACCACGGTCTCTTCAGCAGCCGCCACCGGAGCTTCGACCGGCGTTTCCGCGGCCGCTTCGACAACAGCGGTTTCGGCGACGGCTTCGGCGGCTGCCTTCTTCGGCTTGGCTGCGCGACGCGGCTTCTTGGGCTTCTCGGTGCTCGGCACCTCTTCGCTCACCGCGGCCACCGGCTCCTCCGCCTCAGCAGCAACAGCCACCGGCTCGATCGCCGCAGGCTCGCTTTCGGAAGCATCGGCTTCCGAAGCCTCCGTCGCTTCGCCGGCGCTTGCCTCGGTCTCGCCTTCGCCGTCTTCGCGACGGTTGCGCTTGCCGCCACGCTTGCCGCGCCGGCGCTTCTTGCCCTGGCTGTCATCCGCGGCCTGCACCGCCTCGTCAGAGGCGCTGGCAGCGATCGGGGCGGCGTCGTCCGTTTCGCTGTCGTCATCGCCAGCTGCATCCGCCGCGCCGGCGAAATCGCCTGCCGGAGCGGAGATGGCTGAGCCGTCCGTCGGGGCGCCATGCTCGCGGTCGCGATCCCTGCCGCCGCGACGTCTGCGGCGCTTGCGGCGCTTGCGGTCGCGGCCTTCGCCATCCTCGGCGCCGGCAGGCCGCGGCTGCTGGTTTTGCTGCGGCTGCTGGCGGGGCTGTTCGGCCTGGACCGAGACCTCCTCGTCTTCCTCGACGACGGCAATCTCGTCCTCGGGCTCCTCGGGCTCGACATAGGCCGGCAGGCTGCGCGCTTCGACGAAGCCTTCCGGCTTTTCAGCCAGGGCGCCGCGGAAGATCGCATAGTGCTGCGCGCCAACCGTATCGTCGGCCTCGATGGTGATGGTCAGGCCGAAGCGGCTTTCCAGTTCCACCAGCGTGCCGCGCTTGTGGTTGAGCACGTAGAGCGCGGTTGCCGCCGGCGTGCGCACGGTGATGTGGCTGCGCGAATCCTTGAGCAGGAATTCCTCGATCGCTCGCACCACCATCAGCGCCACCGACGAATCGGACCTGACATGGCCGGTGCCGCCGCAATGCGGGCAGGGCTTCATGGTCGATTCCAGCACGCTGGCGCGGATGCGCTGGCGTGACATCTCCATCAGGCCGAAATGCGAGATGCGGCCGACCTGGATGCGGGCACGGTCGTTCTTGAGGTGATCCTTCAGCCGCTTCTCGACGGAGCGGTTGTTGCGGTTCTCCTCCATGTCGATGAAGTCGATGACGATCAGGCCGGCCAGATCGCGCAATCTGAGCTGACGGGCAACCTCTTCGGCCGCCTCCAGATTGGTGTGGAGCGCGGTGTCCTCGATCGAGTGCTCCTTGGTGGAGCGGCCCGAATTGACGTCGATGGCGACCAGCGCCTCGGTCTGGTTGATGATGATGTAGCCGCCGCTCTTCAGCGTCACCTGCGGCTGCAGCATGCGGTCGAGCTGCGCCTCGATGCCGTTGCGCACGAAGATCGGCGTCGTGTCGCGGAACGGCTGAACCACCTTGGCGTGGCTCGGCATCAGCATGCGCATGAAGTCCTTGGCTTCGCGGTAGCCTTCCTCGCCGGAGACAAGGATCTCGTCGATATCCTTGTTGTAGAGGTCGCGCACGGAGCGCTTGATCAGGCTGCCTTCCTCATAGACGAGGGCAGGGGCGGTGGACTGGAGCGTGAGATTGCGCACGTTCTCCCACAGCCGCATCAGATATTCATAGTCGCGCTTGATCTCGGCCTTGGTGCGGCTTTCGCCGGCCGTGCGCAGGATGACGCCCATGCCTTGCGGCACCTCGAGATCGGCAACGACCTCCTTCAGGCGCTTGCGGTCGACCGCGCTGGTGATCTTGCGCGAAATGCCGCCGCCGCGCGCCGTGTTCGGCATCAGCACCGAATAGCGGCCGGCGAGCGACAGATAAGTGGTGAGTGCGGCGCCCTTGTTGCCGCGCTCTTCCTTGACGACCTGGACCAGCAGGATCTGCCGTCGCTTGATCACTTCCTGGATCTTGTACTGGCGGCGCACCGGCTTGCGGCGGTTGCGCACTTCTTCCAGCGCATCCTCGGCGCCGACCGATTCGACCTCGTGATCATCGGGATGCGAAGACTGGACTTCCTCCAGCATGCCGCGATCATTGTCGCTGGAGGTGGCTTCGGTGGCCTGTTCCGTCTGCGAGACGGGTTCGGAAATCACATCGCCTTCCACCGCGGCGGCGATCGATGTCGGGCCACCCTCACGGGTTTCGGTTTCGTCCTGCTCGGCGGAACCCTCATCATGGCCTGACGTCTCGGCATGACCCGAAGGATTTGAATGTTCCGATGTATCGGCCGCGTGTTCGATGATCCCCGAGGTGTGGGAAATCTCCTCGACGACGATGTCGCCATTGTCGCTGCCTTCGCTGGGCTCACCGGAGCCTTCGCCTGCCTCGCCGGCGTCGCGCTTGTGCTCACCGCGGTCGCGGCTCTTGCCGCCGCGCCGGCGTCCGCGCCGTCCGCGATCGCGGCTCTGGCGGTCATCGCCGTCACCATCCTCGTCCTCTTCGTCCTCGGCCTCCTGCGCTTCGGCGCGCAGCAGTGCCTGACGGTCGGCGACCGGGATCTGGTAGTAGTCGGGGTGTATTTCACTGAAGGCGAGAAAACCGTGACGGTTGCCGCCATATTCGACAAAGGCTGCCTGAAGGGAAGGTTCGACGCGCGTTACGCGGGCGAGGTAGATGTTTCCTTTGAGCTGCTTCTTGTCCTGGGATTCAAAGTCGAATTCTTCGATACGGTTACCGCGTACGACGACAACTCGTGTTTCCTCCGGGTGGGAGGCGTCTATCAGCATCTTGTTGGGCATTATTTCGTTTCCCCCCGGCAGCCGTCAGCCGCAGCTGGCGGGGCAAAGCCCGCTGCTGTGTGTCTGGAGAGTGGGTGCCGGATAATTGAATGTCCGCCGGACGGTGCCTGCGTGTCATGGCGGTGCCGCCCGCTGCCATACTGGCGCGGTTTGATGCGGACCTTTCCATGATTGCGCTTGAAGCCATCGTCACCAGCAGAACCTTTTGAACCAAAGCCCGGAAACCGGACCAGCTTGTTTGCTCATACAGAGCCGGCGCGGGAACGAACCCGGCCGTTTTCCTCACGCAGGTGATTCCCCCGCCACGGGAGCACACCTGCGAAATTCGTCGCAATCACCTGAAGCCTTTTCGCGTGAAGCGAAAGGAGCCGCCTTTCATCTGACCCTGTAGCAGGAAGCTGCGGAGGAGGGCGGTTCCAGGATTGCAGTGATCCACTATCGCTTTTATGATTTGGCGGGGTGGAAGGCAACCCCGATTTCCGATGCCGGCAAAAAGCAGTTCCGTAACGTAAGCCTAGGTTCGAACCTTGCATGAAAAGGCTTGGTTAACCTTCTCTGGATACCAATCGTTAATCGAGTTCGCGGCCTAACCGGCACTTCGACCAAACGAGCGGGCGCCTGGCGCCAAACCGGGAGCGACTGGAAGAGAGATGGGACTGGCGGACTTCACAGACAAGGGATGTCGTGTTGGCGGCCGGATTCTTGGCGCTTTGTGTTTCCTGCTGCTGGTGGCGATTGCCACGACGGTTTCCTCTGTTGCCAATGCCGCCGACGCGCCGCTGGTGGCAAAAGGCTACAAGATGGCGGGCGACGCCACCAAGATGCGCATCGTCATGGACTTCGATCGCGAGCCTGAAATCAAATGGTTCTTGCTGCGCGGACCCAATCGTCTGGTCATCGACCTGGCGAACACCAGGCTGGCCATCGACGCCAAGGATTTGAGGCCGCGCGGCCTGGTCAAGGGCGTGCGCCTGGGCGCGCTCGGCGAAGGTGTTTCGCGGCTAATCCTGACCGGCAAGGGACCGTTCGCCGTCGACAAGCTGGATGTGCTCAAAAATGAGGACGGAACCGGCTACCGCATCGCCGTCGACATGTCGGCGGCCTCCGAACGGGAGTTCGATGCCGCGCTTGCCAACCAGGCGCTGACCACCGGCTCGACGGTTTCGACCGACAAGGGCGGGCGGGTCGGCACCGGGCCGGTCTCCAATCCAGGCCACCGTTTCACCGTCGTCATCGATCCCGGCCATGGCGGCGTCGACGGCGGCGCCGAGGGCCTGAACGGCACCATCGAGAAGAACGTCACGCTGGCCTTCGCCACGGAACTGCGCGACAAGCTCGCGGCCATCGGCAAATACGATGTCTTCATGACGCGCGACACCGACGAATATCTGCGTCTGGATGACCGCGTGCGCATTGCCCGCCAGCATGAGGCCGATCTGCTGATTTCGATCCATGCCGATACGATCAGCGTCAAGGGCATCCGCGGCGCCACCGTCTACACCGTCTCCGACAAGGCGTCGGATCCGCAGGCGCAGGCGCTCGCCGACCGCGAAAATCTCTCCGACCAGTTCGCCGGTATGGTCATCAAGGACGACAACAAGGAAGTGACCGATATCCTGATCGACCTGATCCGCCGTGAGACACACACCTTCTCGATGAGTTTCGCCCACACATTGGTCGGCCAGCTGTCGACCAGCGTCGGCCTCATCAACAATCCGCAGCGTTCCGCGGGCTTCAAGGTGCTTAAGGCACCGGACGTGCCATCCGTGCTGGTCGAACTCGGCTATCTCTCGAATGCCAAGGATGAGGCGCAACTGCTCGACGCTGAATGGCGCGGCAAGGCCGCGCAAAGCATCACCAATGCCGTCGCGCTGTTTGCTTCCGCCCGGGCAGGGGCGGGCACCGGAGGTTGACATGCCTTGCGGCGCCTGCAACCAGAGGCGGCGTTGCTGGATGACAACACCCGGTGCGTTTTATTTCCGGTACGCGGTCACGAAATCAGGCCTTGCCGTATTTTGTCCACATGGTGGCGACATGGGTTTTCGAATACGGATTGGGACCGGCTCGAAAGCTTGCGTGGAAGGCGGCTTCGTTTAGGAAATTCCCGAACCAAGGACTGGAGCGGGTATGATTCGTCTCATTGGCTATTTTTTCGGCATCGGCACGACGCTGGCCCTTCTGGTCGCGGCGGGCGTTGCGATTTACATCGGCCATCTGTCGAAGGATCTGCCTGACTACGAGGTGCTGGCCAAATACGAGCCGCCGGTGACCACCCGCATCCACGCCTCGGACGGTTCGCTGATGGCCGAATATGCGCGCGAGCGGCGCCTGTATCTGCCGATCCAGGCTATCCCGGATCGCGTCAAGGCGGCCTTCCTGTCGGCGGAAGACAAGAACTTCTACAACCACCCCGGCATCGACGTGACCGGCCTGGGCCGCGCCATCATCGTCAACCTGCAGAATTTCGGCTCGGGCAGGCGGCAGGTCGGTGCCTCGACGATCACCCAGCAGGTGGCAAAAAACTTCCTGTTGACCGCGGACCAGACCTACGAGCGCAAGATCAAGGAGATGATCCTGGCCTTCCGCATCGAGCAGGCCTATCCCAAGGATCGTATCCTCGAGCTTTACCTCAATGAAATCTTCTTCGGTTTCGGCGCCTATGGCGTCGCCGGCGCGGCGCTCACCTATTTCGACAAGTCGGTGAACGAGCTGACCGTGGCCGAGGCTGCCTATCTGGCTTCGCTGCCGAAGGGTCCCAACAACTATCATCCTTTCAAGCATGCCGATCGCGCGATCGAGCGCCGCAACTGGGTCATCGACCAGATGGTCGAGAATGGCTACGTCACGCGTGAGGAAGGCAACAAGGCCAAGGCCGAGCCGCTCGGCGTGACGCCGCGCCGCACCGGCACCTATCTGTTCGCCGGCGAGTACTTCACCGAGGAAGTGCGCCGCCAGATCATCGCCCGCTATGGCGAGAACGCGCTCTACGAAGGCGGCCTGTCCGTCCGCACCACGCTTGATCCGAAGGTCCAGCTCATCGCCCGCAAGGCGATGCAGAACGGCTTGATGAAATATGATACGCTGCGTGGTTATCGCGGGCCGGTGACGTCAATCAACGTGTCCGGTGACTGGGGCGTACCGCTGGGCGCCGTCAAGGGACTGGAAGACGTTCCCGAATGGTCGCTGGCTGTCGTGCTCGACGCCTCGGCCACTGGTCTTTCGATCGGCTTGCAGCCCGCACGCCAGGCGTCGGGCGACATCGTCAAGGAACGCGTCGAAGGCACCGTCAGCAAGGACGACATGGGCTTTGCCATGCGCCATCTGGTCGACGGCAAGACGGTCAAGGCCAAGTCGCCGGCCGATGTGCTGAAGCCCGGCGACGTCATCTTCGTGCAGAAGAACGAAGGCTCCGACAACACCTACAGCCTTCGCCAGGTTCCCGAGGTGGAAGGCGGCCTGATCGCCATGGATCCGCACACCGGCCGCGTGCTGGCCATGGTCGGCGGCTTCTCCTACGCCCAGTCGGAGTTCAACCGCGCCACGCAGGCCATGCGCCAGCCGGGCTCCTCGTTCAAGCCGATCGTCTATTCGGCCGCGCTCGACAATGGCTACACCCCGGCCTCGGTGATCATGGACGGACCGATCACCATCCAGAGTGGCAACACGACCTGGACCCCGAAGAATTATGACGGCACCGTCGCCGGGCCGGCAACCCTGCGTTCCGGCATCGAGAAGTCGCGCAATTTGATGACGGTGCGGCTTGCCAATGACATGGGCATGAAGCTGGTCGTCGAATATGCCGAGCGCTTCGGCGTCTATGACCATCTGGCGCCGTATCTGCCGATGGCGCTGGGCTCCGGCGAGACGACTGTGATGCGCATGGTTTCGGCCTATTCGATCATGGCCAATGGCGGCAAGTCGATCAAACCGTCGCTGATCGACCGCATCCAGGACCGCTACGGCAAGACCGTGTTCAAGCAGGACGAGCGCGGCTGCGAAGGCTGCAACGCGGCTGAGTGGAAGAACCAGCCGGAGCCGGAACTGGTCGACAATTCCGAGCAGGTGCTCGATCCGATGACCGCCTACCAGATCACCTCGATGATGGAAGGCGTGGTGCAACGCGGCACCGGCGCCACCATTGGTGAGCTCGGCCGCCACATCGCCGGCAAGACCGGCACCACCAACGACGAGAAGGACGCCTGGTTCATCGGTTACACGCCGAACCTCGTCGTCGGCCTCTATATGGGCTACGATACGCCGCGCGGCCTCGGCCATGGCGCCACCGGCGGCGGTCTCGCCGCCCCGATCTTCAAGGATTTCATGCGCGTGGCGCTGGACGGCACGCCCAATGTCGACTTCAAGGTTCCCGACGGCATGAACCTGATCGCCATCAATCGCAAGACCGGCATGCGTGCCGCGTCCGGGGATCCGGGCACCATCATCGAGGCCTTCAAGCCGGGCACCGGTCCCGCCGACAGCTATTGGGTGATCGGCATGGGCGCCGACGGCTCCAACGCCTCGGGCGGCGCGCTGTCGCCGCAGGCCAACCAGGCCATCCAGGACGGCGGCGGCGGGCTTTACTGACGGGTCAGGATGCGGATCGCTGGGCTGGCCTGGAGGCCGGCCCATTTCGCTTTACACATGACGGCGCCGTCCCTATGTATCGCGCCGACCGAAGTGTCACTTCAGCAACAGGACAAAATACCAGGCCATGCGCGCGGAAACGCAGAATATTGTCGACGAGATCAGGCAGGCGATAACCCTGCTGAGGAGGCATCTTTGACTGGGATCAGGCCATAAAGCGGCTTGAATACCTGAATGTGCGGGCCGAGGACGCCAGCCTCTGGAACGAACCGCTGGAAGCCCAGAAGCTGATGCGCGAGCGCCAGAGCCTCGAGGAAGGCATCGCGGCGGTCAAGGGCCTGACCCAGGCGCTGGAAGACAATATCGGCCTGATCGAACTCGGCGAGGAAGAGGGCGACGAGGGCGTCATCGCCGAGGCCGAGGCGGCAATCCGCTCGATGCAGGGCGAGGCGAAGGCCCGCCAGGTCGAAACGCTGCTGTCGGGTGAAGCCGACGCCAACGACACCTATCTCGAAGTCCACGCCGGCGCGGGCGGCACCGAAAGCCAGGACTGGGCCTCGATGCTGTTGCGCATGTACACGCGCTGGGCCGAACGCCGCCGCTTCAAGGTCGAGGTGCTGGAAGTGCATGACGGCGAAGAGGCCGGCATCAAATCCGCGACGCTCTTGATCAAGGGCCACAATGCCTATGGCTGGCTAAAGACGGAATCGGGCGTCCACCGTCTGGTCCGTATTTCGCCCTATGACAGCAATGCGCGTCGCCATACGTCCTTCTCCAGCATCTGGGTCTATCCGGTCGTTGATGACAGGATCGAGATCGATGTTTCGGAATCGGATGTGCGCATCGACACCTATCGCTCGTCGGGTTCCGGCGGCCAGCACGTCAACACGACGGATTCGGCCGTGCGCATCACGCATATCGCCACGGGCATCGCGGTCGCTTGCCAGGCCGAGCGTTCACAGCACAAGAACAAGGCCAAGGCCTGGGAAATGCTGCGCTCGCGCCTCTACGAGGAAGAGTTGAAGAAGCGCGAGGCCGTTGCCAACGCCACCGAGGCGTCGAAGAGCGACATCGGCTGGGGGCATCAGATTCGTTCCTACGTACTGCAGCCCTATCAGCTGGTGAAAGACCTGCGCACCGGTGTCGAGAGCACCAGTCCGTCGAGCGTGCTCGATGGCGACCTCGACGACTTCATGGAAGCCTCGCTGTCGCAACGCATCGAAGGCGGCGCGGGTGAGGCCGTGGCGGATCTGGACTAGATCAGCCCACCACCAGACGATTGCGCCCGCTCGCACTTCGTGGGGACCACGCGGGCCTCATTGATCACGATCCGCCTTAGTCGAGGGGCACCTGTTGCTGTCTTGCCCGGTCCCGCCACAGGTGCGGGTGGTCAAGCAGCAATTTCTTGCGCCGACTCACATTTCGGCTCACCATTTGCGCCAGGAGGAGACAAAAGCATTTATGGCCGGTCGCGGCATATCTGCTGACGATCGGCCGCTGGGAAGACACGTTCCGGGAACGGGCAAGCGAAACGCTTGAAACCTCGTTTGAAAGGAGCGTTGTCATGTTTGCCGCCAATTCCAGATCGGCCATCGCCGTTCCATCGGTTGGCCAGGTTCTCCTTCCTCTGTTCGCCGCCTCAGCGATCGCCGTCCTGACGATGCCGGCCTTGGCGCATGACGCCAAGCCGACCGCGGCCAAGCCGCAGGGCTGGAGTTATCCGTTCGCCTGTTGTGCGAATTACGACTGCCACGAGGTGTCGCAGACCTCGATCGGCGAGCGCCCGGAAGGCTATGTCATCAAGGACACAGGAGAGGTGCTGGCCTACAGCGACAGGCGCATCAAGGATTCGCCCGACGGCGAATATCATTGGTGCGCGCATGTGGCCGGGCTCGACGCCGGCAGGACCATCTGCCTGTTCGTGCCGCCATCGTCCTATTGATTTCGCTGCTTGTTGTTCAGGTTAGAGCCTGCTGACGGGCAGTTGTCAGGATCGCTTCTTTATGGTGCCCTGCCGCGTGGGCGGCGGACAATGGAGAGGTGATGTTGATGACCATCAAGGGAAGCTGCCACTGCAAGGCGACGACATTCGAGGTTTCGGAGGCGCCGGAAACGGTGACGCAATGCACCTGTTCGTTCTGCTCGAAACGCGGCTCGCTCTGGGCCTATTATACCCCGTCGCAGTTCAAGCTCATCACGCCACTGAAGAACGTCTCCTTCTATGAATGGGGCTCGAAAACCGTGAAGCACGGTTTCTGCGCCAATTGCGGCTGCGGCACGTTCACCGAGACGCCGGATTGGTCGACCGGCGAGCCGGATTTCGACAATCCGAAGATCAGCGTCAACTCGCGGCTGTTCGACGACTTCAATCTCGACAAGGTGGAAGTGGTGGTCATTGACGGCAAGAATCTCTGGTAACTGATCCCGGGAAAAGCCGCTGCAGGCGCTTTTCCCGTTCCGTTTTTCGCCGCAATTCATGGTACAAGTCGCCGGAAGGGCTGATTTGGCGCCGTCGAGAAAGGCGCGACTTAGAGAGGGACCATCTATGAAGAAGACCGTGCTCGTCGTCGTGGCGACGGCTTTGCTCGTGAGCGCCTGCACCACCACCGATCCGTATACGGGCGACCAGAAGATTTCCAACACGGCCGCAGGCGCAGGTCTCGGTGCCCTGGCAGGCGCCAGCCTTGGTCTGCTTGCCGGTGGCAATGATCGCCGCAACGCCTTGATCGGCGCCGGCATCGGCGCGCTGGCCGGCGGCGCCATCGGCGCCACCATGGATCAGAACGAAGCCGAGCTGCGTCGGCAGCTGGAGGGCACCGGTGTCAGCGTCACCCGCAGCGGCGACCAGATCATCCTCAACATGCCGTCGGACATCACCTTCAATGTCGATCAGGATGCGGTGAAGCCCGGCTTCTATCCGGTGCTGAACTCGGTAGCGCTGGTGCTGAAGAAATTCAAGCAGACCACGGTCGACGTGTTCGGTCATACCGATTCGACCGGCGGCGAACAGCACAATTTCGATTTGTCGCAGCGCCGCGCGCTGGCGGTTGCGAACTATCTGTCCGGTCAGGGCGTCGATCAGCGCCGCTTCGCTGTCACCGGCTTCGGCAAGACGCGGCCAATCGCCTCCAATGCGACGGCTGCCGGCCGCGAGCAGAACCGCCGCGTCGAGATCCAGTTGTCGCCGCTCACCTGATCTGTCCGGCAATCGCATGCGAAAACGGTCCCGCAAGGGGCCGTTTTTGTTTGGGCGTGAGACGGCTTCGAAAGAGAATTAGCTAGGTCTAAATAACTGCTTTCCCGTGATCGTCGAAAGGATTAGCATCGTTGCGTTCCAGAGGGGATGGGGCGGTACAACTGGCCGCGTAACAAGCATTTTTTCCGCCTCGGTCTTGCACGGCCAGATCAGAAAGTCTGGGAGGAATGCATGACAAGAACAGGCAGCCTTGGGCGCTATGGCGTCCTCGCTTTGACTAGTATTGCAGGCGTATGGTTGGGGCTCGCCACAGCTCGGGCCGAGGACGCCAGCAAGGCCGACATCGAGGCCTTGAAAAAGTCGCTCGCCAAATATGAGGACTACACGGCCGCGGTCCGCGATCTGTATCTGTCGACAGTCGGCTGCGTCTTCTACAGTGGAGAAAAGATACCGGGCTCGATGGATTACCCGAAAGGCGCCATGGGCGTCCATTTCGTCAATGTCCCGAGCGTCGGCCAGAAGCTCGACCCGATGAAGCCTAACGTCCTGATCTACGAGCCGACCAAGAAAGGCCTGAAGTTGGTCGGCGTGGAATGGCTGGTGCCGCTGACGCCGGACGTCAAGGAGGTCCCCACTTTGTTTGGCCAGAAATTCATGGGCCCGATGGAGGGACACTATCCGCTCATCCCGAGGGAGTTCGTCCACTACGATCTTCACGCCTGGCTGTTCAGGGACAATCCCAACGGCATGTTCAGTCCGACCAACCCGAACGTGAAATGCACCAAGGCCGACTTCCCGATGCTGGAGAAACCGACCAAGATGATGCCTGGGCCCATGTGACGGGCGAGCCAGGCTAGGAGCGATTCCAAGAGAAGAAGGCAAGCCGGGCGGCTTGCCTTCGAAAGCGGCCGGGATCAGACCTTGGCGACGATGCGCATGAAGGCCGGCATATCGTCGCCGAAGCCAACGGTGGTGTCGTTGTCTTCCTGGTGGCGATGGCGGGCAGGGCGGCTGTTGTCGCGCTGCGGCCTGGTGTCACCCCGTTCCGGTGCGCGTTGCTCGTTGCGATCGGAGGATTTGCGTTCGGTGTTTTCCGAACGGATAGCGTCCTTGCGCGCGCGCCGCTCGCTGATATCGGCAACGGCCGTCTCCGCCACATCGGGCTGTTCTTGCTGCGCGACCACGCTCGAGGCGTCTTCCTCGGTGTGTCTGCCACGGCGTTCGCCGCCCTTCTTGCGCTCGCCCCTGTCCTTGCGATCGTCGTCCTTGCGGCCGGCGCGGCGCGGTGCGCCCTTGCCACGGCGCGGCGCATCGTCTTCACCGCCTTCGCTGGCCACGACCGTCGACAGGTCGCCATCATGCCACTCGATCTTGGTGCCTATCAGCCGTTCGATGGCGTCGATGTATTTGGTGTCGGACTTGGTCGCGATGGTGAATGACTTGCCGGAGCGACCGGCACGGCCGGTGCGGCCGATGCGGTGGACATAGTCCTCGGCATGGATCGGCACGTCATAGTTGAACACGTGGCTGACATCGGGGATGTCGAGGCCGCGCGCGGCAACGTCCGAAGCCACGAGGTAGCGAAGCTTGCCGTCGCGGAAATTGGCCAGCATCTGCATGCGGGCGCGCTGGTCCATGTCGCCATGCAGGGCGCCGGCATCGAAATCATACTTCAGCAGCGAGCGGAACAGTTCCGACACTTCGACCTTGCGGTTGCAGAAGATGATGGCGTTCTTCAACTCGGCATCTTCGGCCTTGATGAGGTTGCGCAAGGTCTCGCGCTTGTCCCAGGGCTTCGAGCCGGATTTGACCAGCCGCTGGATGATGTTGGTGGCGGCCGACGCGGCTTTCGACACCTCGACACGCACCGGCGCGTGCAAAAACTTTTCCGTCAGCTTGGTGATTTCCGGGGGCATGGTCGCCGAGAAGAACAACGTCTGCCGGGTGAACGGGATCATCTCGCAGATGCGTTCGATATCGGGAATGAAACCCATGTCGAGCATCCGGTCGGCCTCGTCGATGACGAGAATCTCGACGCCATTGAGCAAAAGCTTGCCGCGCTCGCGATGGTCGAGCAGACGGCCAGGCGTCGCGATCAGCACGTCGGCGCCGCGCTCCAGCTTCTTGTCCTGTTCGTCGAACGACACGCCGCCGATCAGGAGCGCGATGTTGAGCTTGTGGTTCTTGCCGTATTTGACGAAGTTTTCTTCGACCTGCGCGGCAAGCTCACGCGTCGGTTCGAGAATCAGCGTGCGCGGCATGCGGGCGCGGGCGCGGCCCTTTTCCAGCCGGGTCAGCATCGGCAGCACGAATGAGGCTGTCTTGCCGGTACCGGTCTGGGCTATGCCCAGCACGTCCTTGCCGAGCAAGGCGTGCGGGATGGCGCCGGCCTGGATCGGTGTCGGCTGCGTGTAGCCGGCATCGGTGACTGCGGAAAGCACCTTCGGCGACAGGCCGAGGTCTGAAAAGGTCAACGCTTCTTGAGCGATCGTGGTGTCTGAGGACAAGTGTTGTTGTCTTTGGCTGGTTCGGGGAGGCGCAACGTTATTCGTCGCGGCAAGCGCCACGCGCTTGCAAGATTGGCATTGCGATTAGGCGCAAGTCCGCGATTTGTCAACAGAAACGGGCGGGATTGGCGCGATTGTGAAGCTGTAACCTTAATCGCGATGCTTAATCCGGCCGCTTGTCTGTGTGTCGGCTCAATAACGGAACTGCTCAGCCAGGATGCGCTCGTTCCAGGAATGATTGGGATCGAAGAGCAAGGTTGCCGTCGCTGCCGGCGATTCCCGCACCGTTACCGAGGTCACCGCCTTGACCTCCGTATGGTCGGCGGCGGCGTTCACCGGCCGTTTTTCCGGCTCCAGAATGTCAAAGCGCACGGTCGCTTTGTTGGAGAGCAATGCGCCACGCCAGCGGCGCGGGCGAAACGGGCTGACCGGCGTCAGTGCAAGGAGCGGCGCGTCGAGCGGCAGGATCGGGCCATGCGCTGAAAGATTGTAGGCGGTGGATCCGGCCGGCGTCGCGATCATGACGCCATCGCAACTGAGTTCCTCGAGCCTTATCTGGTCATCGACGCTGATGCGGATCTTGGCCGTCTGATAGGATTGGCGCCACAGCGCCACCTCGTTGATCGCCAGCGCCGAGACGGTTTCGCCTTCCGAGGTGACGGCCAGCATTTCGAGCGGCCGGATGGTTTCGGCGACCGCCGCCGCTATCCGCTCGGTGAGCCCTCCGGAACGGTACTCGTTCATCAGGAACCCGATGGTGCCACGGTTCATGCCGTAGACCTTCTTTCCCGTCCCCATCGTGTCGCGCAAGGTCTGCAACAGGAAGCCGTCGCCGCCCAGGGCCACCACGACAGTGGCCTCCGCGATCGAACACTGGCCGTAGCGCGCCGACAGACTTTCCAGCGCCGCCTTGGCGTCTGCAGTGTCGGACGAGACGAAGGCGATGCTGTTGGCGGCTGTGCTCATGGCTCCCCGATCGCGACCGATTGGCGGCGGCAGGTCTGGCCGCACCCGCGCCGGGGTAGCACGGGGTGGGCAGGTCTGCAAAGAGAGCCGTTGCGGCGGCGCGCAAAGCAGGCCGCGACAGCATCGTGCGAACCCGCGGATCGCGCTTCATGACACGGCACGAGCGAATGTGATGGTTAAGGCGAGGCTTAAAGTCTCGTAAAGGCAGATCGATCATGTTAGCCGGCATGGATGGCGTGGGGGCGCCCGTAGCATCGCTGTATCCTTCGGGATGCCAAGGGACGCCACGGCACTTTTGATTTGTGCGCATGATCTTCGGGACGAAGTTTGATGTTCGGGGTCACGCACCAACCAGACGAGGCCGACATATTGCCGGTAGCACGCCTGATCATCGTCTTTGTCATGCTGGGTAGCTTCGCGCTGGTCTTCGCCGAGCTTGTGCGCCAGTCGGAAAACATGAGCATGAGACCGCTGCCCACAGCGTCGCGCTGCGGCGATGCCACCGGAATGCCTTGCCCGCAACGGGCGCTGTAGGTCGCCGGAAGACGCCACCCGTCTGCAGGTACCGCCGACGCTCGCTCCACCCCGAGCGACCGTTCATGCTTGGGCGACCAAGCATTGGCCCGGCGCAAGTTTGGTCGTTGCAATTGCTGCGTCGACGAAAGCACTGGTAGAAGACTGTCGGATCCGGATAGGACCCGGTTCCCATATCCTGGGAACAAGCGTTGCGGCGCGTTTGACCGGCCGTGTTTCTGAAGGGGAGTGCGCATGCCGCGCAGCGTGTTGGTTTCTGGTGGCTGCGGCTTTCTCGGCTCCCATCTTGTCGATCGTCTGCTGCGGCGTGACGATCTGGAAACGCTGGTCGTCGTCGACAATCTATGGACCGGATTGCGCGACAACATTGCCCATGTCTCGGACCCGCGGTTCAGCCTGCGGATTGCCGATGCTGAAAGCTTCACGACCGGCCAGCATTTCGACGAGATCATCCATCTGGCGTCGCCGGCTTCGCCCGTATGGTACATGCGCGAGCCGGCGCGCACGATCAGGGCCAACATAGGCGGCGCGCTCAATCTCCTGTCATTGCTCAGGCCCGGCGGACGCTTCTGCTTCGCCTCGACCTCGGAGGTCTATGGCGATCCGCTGATGTCGCCGCAGCCGGAGAGCTACCGGGGATCGGTGGACTGCACCGGACCACGGGCTTCTTACGACGAGAGCAAGCGCTGCACCGAGGCGCTGCTGTTCGAAGAGCAACGCGTCAGCGGGCTCGATGTGCGCGTCGTCAGGCTGTTCAACACCTATGGGCCGCGAACGCGCATCGATGACGGCCGTGCCGTTTCGAATTTTGTCTGCCAGGCGCTGACCACGGGAATCCTGACCGTCTACGGCGACGGCTCCCAATCGCGCAGTTGGGGTTATGTGGATGATATCGTCGACGGCCTGGAACGTTTCTTCTGGCGCGACAGCATCACACACCGAGGCCCCCTGAACATCGGCAACAATCGCGAGGTCTCGGTTCTAGAGACCGCGAAATTCGTTTGCTCGCTGGTTCCTGGCAGCCGCATCGAGCACCATGCGCCAATTCCGCAGGATCCGACAAACCGCTGCCCGGACTTGACCCTGGCACGGCAGGTTCTTCCCGGATGGGAGGCGACGACCAGCTATCAGGAAGGGATCCGGCGCACCTTCGAATGGTACCGGCAACGGATCGTGACTGGCGACAGGTCGGCGGCAAGCGCCTGACAAGCAGAAATTTTGCAGCGCGGGCCATCATACCGACAGCGAAAGAGCCATTCCGTTCGCAGCTTGCAGCATTGTCCACGACAACAGGGTGAGCCGCGGCAATGCCTGCGAAAAGATATTGACTGTATAGTTAGTTATAATTAATCCTGACGCAGACGACCAAGTTGGCCAGCTGGCATCCGCCGGTGAATGGCCACGACAAGGGGAAGGTTTTGACAGCCAGCCGGCGGTCCGTCTTGGGCCGAAGGGCACTGCCAGGCTTGTTCATCTGCAGGAGACGGACCGAGGCGGCGACGCAGCCGGTCCCAACAATGGGAGCACTAGCATGAACTGGAAAATGACCGCGGCGGCCGTCGGGCTGTCGCTGCTCGCCGCAACCGGCTCTGCCCGCGCCGATGGCGAACTCAACATCTACAATTGGGGCAACTACACCAGCCCGGACCTGATCAAGAAGTTCGAGGAGACCTACAAGGTCAAGGTCACCGTCACGGACTATGATTCCAACGACACCGCTTTGGCCAAGGTCCGCCAGGGCGCGTCCGGCTATGACATCGTGGTGCCGTCGGCCAGCGTCGTGCCGGTCTGGATCAGCGAAGGTCTGCTCCTGGAGACGGACCCCAACAAGATGGAGAATTTCAAGAATGTCGATCCGCGTTGGGTCGACGTTCCCTTCGATCCGGGCCGCAAATACACCGTTCCGTGGCAGTGGGGTACGACAGGCATTTCGGTGAACAAGTCGGTCTATGCCGGCGATCCGAACACTTCGGCGATCTTCCTCGACCCGCCGCCCGAGCTTGTCGGCAAGATCAATGTCGTGCCCGAAATGGGGGACATCATGTTCCTCGCCATCGCTTATGAGGGCGGCAAATATTGCACCAACGACATGCAGGTGCTGAAGAAGGTGCACGACAAGCTGGTCGAGGCCAAGGCAAAATGGCTTTCGCTCGACTACGCGGCCGTCGACGGCCTGGGCAGGGGCGACATCGCCGCCGGCGTCAACTGGAACGGCATATCGCTGCGCGAGCGGCTGCAGAACGACAAGATCGTCTACGGCTATCCCAAGGAAGGTTTTCCGATCTGGATGGACAATGTCGCCGTCCTCAAGGACGCCAAGAATGTCGAGAACGCCAAGCTGTTCCAGAATTTCATCATGGACCCGAAGAACGCCGCGATGATCTCGGCTTTCGCCCGCTACGCCAACGGCATCAAGGGCTCCGAGGCCTTCATGCCGGACGACATGAAGACGGCGCCGGAAGTGGACGTTCCGGCTGAATTTGCCGCCAAGGGCCAGTTCATGCCGGCCTGTCCATCGGATGTGCAGGCGCTCTACACGAAAATCTGGACCGACCTCCAGAAATAGCGTCGCCGGACGATCCCAACCAACAGCCACCGGGCCGCGACGCGCGGACCGGCAATCCTCTCATGCCAAGTGCGGTCTCGCGATCGCAGGAGACTTCCCATGTCCGATCTCGACCTTTGCTATATGCCGGCCCATGAGGCGCTGCGGCTGTTCAAGGCCAGGAAACTCTCGCCCGTCGAATTGATGCAGGCCACGATTCGCCGCGCCGAGGCCACCAAATCGGCGATCAACTGCTTCACCTTCACGCATTTCGACGAGGCGATGAAGCTGGCCGCCAGGGCCGAGGCAAAATACGCCAGCGGCGCCAGGACCGGCGCCCTGGAAGGCCTGCCGGTCGGCATCAAGGATGAGAGCTACATCAAGGGCAAGCCGACCTCGCACGGATCGCTGCTGTCCAGGGACGCCTTGGGCGGCCACACTTCGACGATGAACGAGCGCATCATGAGGGCCGGCGGCATCGTGCATGCCCGCACGGCGACGCCGGAATTCAGCTGCGCCGGTTACACCTGGTCGAAGCGGTGGGGCGTCACCCGCAATCCGTGGAATCGGGATTTCACACCGGGCGGTTCGTCGGGCGGTGCTGCGGCAACGCTGGCATCGGGCACATCGTCGATCGCCACCGGTTCCGACATTGCCGGATCGATCCGCATTCCGGCCTCGGCCTGCGGTCTCGTCGGCTTCAAGCCTCCCTACGGCCGCAATCCCGACGAGCCGCCCTTCAACCTCGATTTCTACTGCCACACCGGGCCGCTGGCGCGAAACGTCAGGGATGCGATCCTGCTGCAGAATGTCATGGCCGGACCGAGCCCGCTCGACATCGCCACGCTGCGTCCCAAGCTGCGCCTGCCGCTCGACTACAAGCCGATCAAAGGCTGGAAGATCGCTTTCTCGATGGATCTCGGTTCCTTCGAAGTCGACCCCGACGTGCGCAAGAACACGCTCGCCGCCTGCGACGTGTTCCGCTCGCTCGGCGCCACGGTCGAGGAGGTCGACCTCGGCTGGGATGACGGGGTGCTCAAGGCCGGCATGGCCTATCTCGAGCACCTGTTCGGCGCGTCGCTGTCGCAACTGCTTGCCGAGCACGCCGGTGACATGACCAGCTATGCAAGGCGGTTTGCCGAGGACGGACGGAAGTCCAAGGCCACCGACTTCGTCGCAACGCTGGACGTGGCGGCCAGGATGTACCAGACGCTCGGCCCGCTGCTGGAAACCTACGATGTGCTGATCTGCCCGACAAACGCGCTGCCCGCGGTGCCGGCGGAATTCGACCAGACCACGGACAAGGTCCAGATCAACGGCAAAGACGTGAACCCTTCGCTGGGCTGGGTGATGACGACGCCGTTCAATATGCTGAGCCGTTGCCCGGTTCTGTCCATACCGTCGGGCCACGCCGCCAGCGGCGTTCCGACAGGCATCCAGATCGTCGGCCGCACCTATAGCGATGCCGATGTCTTCCGGGCGGGGCTGGCCTATGAAACGGCTCGGGGGGAATGGTATGGGAACAGCGGGACACGTCCGTCGCTCTGAGCGATCCCTGGGTTGAACGGCGTGCCATATGCTGAAGTAACTTATGCGGCGGAGTATTTCCCGTCGCGCGTCCGAAAGGCCTGACGAAAATGGCGCAACGCAAAGCAACCGAAAAGCCGGAGAAACGCAAGCTCGCGACGACGAAGGGCGCGGCAAACGACGCCGCGCCGTCCAAGGACCGCCGGCGCGAGCGCGGCGAAGCGAGCGTTCAGCGCATCATCGACGCCACCATCGAGCTCATCGCGGAGGAGGGCCTGGCGAGCCTCACCATGCAGCGCATCGCCGAACATGTCGGTTCGTCCAACGCGCTGGTGGTCTTTCACTTCCGCAGCAAGGAAAACCTGTTCCGGGCCGTGCTGCAGTATCTCAGCGATCAGTATGATGCGCTGTGGATCAGCCTGGTGCGGGCGCCCGGCCTGTCACCGGTCGAAAGGCTGCTGGGTGCCGTCAACTGTGCGCAGCGTTTCGCCCGGCAGCATCCGAAATGGGTATCGGTCTTCGTTGTGTTCTCCAGCGACCGCAAGAGCATGCAGATCTACAATGAAATCGGCCTGCCGAGCGATCTTGCCTATACGGCCGAAGCGCGCGAATTGCTGATCGAGATCTCGCGCAGCGGCGGCTATGCCGGCGTCGACATCGACACCTTGTCGGAGAGCCTGAATTATCTGGTTCACGGCGCGTGGTACTGGGACCATCTGAACCCTTCGAGCCGTGACACCAATGTGCTGCGCAAGACCATGCTGCTCCTGCTGCATCAGGCATTTCCCCGGCATTTTGAATTGGGGTGAGGGGCGGGCTGGCTAGGCGAAGGCCGGCGGCGCAATTTTCAGCCGAAGCTGCTCGATCCTCTTGAGTTGCAAACGAAACATGATACAATCTTAGGGTGCATATACGCAATACAAGGTTGCGTGACGGGGGGCGGGCGAATGTGGCATTGGGCAATACTGCTGCTATTGATTGGCGTGCCAGTTTTCTTCGCTACTCGCTCGGCACGCAAACGCCCACGACCTCCGAAAGACCTCGAGGGATTTGGCGGCTGGCTGATGCTGCTGGCGATAGGTCAGTCATTGTCACCGTTGCGCACACTTTTGGAGTTGGCCAGATCGGTCAAAGACTACCAGCGGCTCATCACACTGCCTAATGGGCCTTTGGCGGTGTATGGCGAAGCCGCCCTCAATCTGGCCTTTCTGGTGCTTCAACTCGTGGTACTTATTTCGATGCTGAGGCGAAGCCAGCACTTCCCGAAACTGTTTATATGCCAATGGTTTGCGATCCCTCTCTTGTTCATCCTGGACACCGTTTGGATATCAAGAACACTTAGTATCCCGATGAGCCAGCTCCTTGATGGGGATACATTGATATCGGCCGTGATAGCCGTCGCCACCACGGGGCTTTGGGCCGCTTATGTTTACAGGTCGGTCAGGGTGAGAAATACATTCGGTGGCGATACGGCAGCCATTCAGGCTGCGACGTTTTCTTAGAAGGTCCGCTGGGCCGGGCGCAGCCGGCCAAATCGCGAGCGCACGGTCCCTTTACGGGCTCTGCCGCAGGTGGCAGCCGGCCTGGCGTTTTTGCGCCAGGTACTCGTCGATCAGCTGGCGGTAACGCACCTTGCCGAAGCTCGGGAAATGGCCGCCATGCACGACCGAGACGTCGAGATCGCGCATGGCCAGCAGCGTCGCCATGTAGTCTGGAATATCCGAGTGATAGGCGTCGTCGATTAGCGGGCCGTCATAGATGATGTCGCCGGACAACAGGATGCCCGTCCCGTTTTCGTAGAGCGCGATGCCGCCTGGCGAGTGACCAGGTGTGTGGATCACCTCGAAGGCGCGGTCGCCGAGATCGACAACGTCGCCATGTTCGAGCAGGCGGTCGGCGGGCGCAGGCAGGATTCGGTAGCGGGACGACTCCCAGCCGTGCGGCAATCGATCGAACATCTCGTCGGTCGCATAGCGGTCGGCCACCGTCCATTCGTTGCGCGGATCGGCGAGGATTTTTGCTTCGGCAAGGTGCACGCAACGGTCGGGAAATTCGTGATGGCAGCCGATATGGTCGAAATGCGTGTGGCTGGCGACGCAGGTCAGCTTGCGCTCCGCAACCAGCGGCACGTGTTTGCGCAGGCTGAAATGGCCAAGGCCGGTGTCGAACAGAAGGTCGCGGTCGCGGCCGCGCACATGCCAGATGTTGCAGCGGAAGAAGGGTTTGATCCACGGCTCGTGGATCAGCGTGATGCCATCGGCCATGCGGATGGTCTCGTACCAGTCTGGTGCGTCGATGACCGGAAGGTTGCCCATTTCAGTCCGCCAAAACGATGATCTGGTCCGTATCGCACGAAACGGCAACCGTGTCGCCGGGCTGGAGGGTAGCGGTCGCTGGCAACTTGGCGATGAACTGCAGCGAGGGGCCTTCGACGGAGACGGCAAGCACGCGCTTGAAACTGCCCTGGAAGACGACATCGGTCACTTTCGCCATGCCGAGACTTGCACTGCCGGCGGCTCCGCCGAGCATGAGATGCTCCGGCCGTATAGCCAATGCGACAGCCGAGCCCACGGGCAAGGCGCTGCGCGCCAAAACCGGTCCGGCAGGCGTCGTCACGGTGCTGGTCCTGTCCTTGGCCTCCGAGACCGTGCCGGCCAGGATGGTGCTTTCGCCCATGAAGGTGGCGGAAAAACGCGTCGCCGGCCTGGCATAGACGCGCTCGGGCGGCCCTTCGTCCTCGATGCGGCCGTCATTCATCACCACGCAATGGTCGGCCAGCGCCATCGCCTCTTCCTGGTCGTGGGTGACATGGATGAAGGCGGTGCCGACGCGCTTCTGGATCGCCTTCAACTCGTCCTGCATCTGTCGGCGCAATTTGAGGTCGAGCGCGCCGAGCGGCTCGTCGAGCAGAAGCACAGCAGGCTCGATCACCAGAGCACGTGCCAGCGCCACGCGCTGCCGCTGGCCGCCGGATAGCTGGTGCGGCTTCTTGTCGAAGGCGGAGGCGAGGCCAACCAGCGCCAATGCCTCACGTGCCTTTGCGGCCCGCGTCGCGCCATCGACGCCCTGCATGCGCAGCCCAAAGCCGACATTGCCGCCGACGCTCATATGCGGGAACAGCGCGTAGTCCTGGAACACGGTTGTCGTCGGGCGTTTCGCCGGCGGCACCGCGGTGCAATCCTCGCCGCGGATGAAAACCTTGCCTTCGCTGGGGGTGACGAAGCCGCCCAGGATGGAGAGCAGCGTCGTCTTGCCGGAGCCCGACGGCCCGAGCAGGATGGTGTAGCTGCCGGGTTCGATCTTGAGCGAAACGTCTTTCAGCACGGCCAGCTGTCCGAAACGATGCGAGACGGCGCGGATGTCGACCAAAGGCGCGGTCATGTTCTTCTCCGGCGCAGCAATGTCAGTTCGAACAGCACGACCAGCACGATGGAAACGGCGAAGACCAGCGAACCGACCGCATTGGTTTTTGGATTGAGACCGGAGCGCAGCAGGTTCCAGATTTCCACCGGCAGCGTGGTGTCGAAGCGGGTCAGCAGGAAGGAGATCACGAACTCGTCCCAGGAGAAGGTCATCGACAGGAAGAAGCCGGCGAAGATCGCCGGCGCCATCACCGGTACGGTGATCAAGAGCAGCACCTTCCATTCCGGCGCGCCGAGATCGCGCGCGGCGCGCTCGATGTTGATCTGATGGTCGCCCATCTGGCTGTAGATGATGGCGAAGCACAGCGGCAGGTTGATCACGACATGGCCGATCCCCGCGGCAAGCAGCGATTTCGGTACGCCGGCCCAGTTGAACAGCACCAAGAGCCCCATGCCAATGATGAGGTAGCTGACCGTCAAAGGTAGGGTGATCAAGCCACGCAGCAGGCTGGAGCCGGGCAGCACGAAGCGTGCAAACCCCCATGCCGAGAGGAAGCCCAGCGTGACGGCGGTGGCCGAGGAGATCGACGCCACCAGCAGCGAGTTGACCAGCGCCGAAGTCAGCCGCGTGTCGCTGAGAACCACCTCATACCAGCGCAGCGACGGTCCGGTGAAAGGCGGGATCGGAAACGACGTTGCCTGCAGCGAGAACAGCACCAGCACCACCACCGGCAGGAAGATGAAGCCGTAGACGGCAAGCGCGTAGACCAAGGAAGCGGCACGGACGATCTGGCGCATCTCAGGCCCGCTCGATCTTCAGCCAGCGCGCGCAGGCGAGATAGGCAACGGTGACGACGGCCATCAGGATGATCGACAGCGCGGAAGCCAGCGGAAAATCGCCGCGCCGGCCGATCTGCATCATCACCAGTTGCGGCATCAAGAGCTCGTTGTTGCCACCCAGGATCTGCGGCGTGATGTAGTCGCCGATGCACAGCACGAAGGTGAGGAAGGCGCCGACCATGATGCCGGGCAGGGTCAGCGGCAGGATGACATGCAGGAAGGTGCGCACCGGTCCGGCGCCGAGATCGGCGGCCGCCTTGCGGTAGCTCGGACTGAGCTGCTTGAGGTTGGCGAAGATGGTCAGCGTCAGCAGCATGACGAAGAAATGCACGAAGCCGGTGACGGTGGCCAAACGCGTGTTGGCAAGCTGCAGCGGCTCGCTGACCAGGCCGGAGCCGGTGAGCGCGCGGTTGATGACGCCGTTCTGCGCCAGCACCAGCAGCCAGGAATAGGAACGCACGACGTAGGACGTCCAGAACGGCAGCACGGCCAGCATCAGCGCCAGCCGCTGCCAGCGTTCGGGCACCTGTTCGGCGAGGATCCAGGCGAAGGGATAGGCCAGCAGCACCGAAACCACGGTGACGATCGCCGTTACCTCCAGCGAGTTCACCATCGCCTGCCAGTAGGAGGGGTTGGTGAAGAACTGGCTGTAATTGGAAAGCGTGAAGCCGCCGCCCTCATGCGCCGTGAGGCTGGAAAACCCCATGGCGATGAACGGCAGGACGAAGAACAGCAACGTCCAGCCGAGCGCCGGCGTGACCAATGCCCAGGGCAGAGCATCGCTCGCCCGGGGCAGGGCACGGCCCGCCGGGGGCACAATGTTGTTTCCCGCTGGGTTCATGAGCAGTGTCAGCTCATTTCGCCTGCAGCATTTCGGTCCACATGTCCTGCATCTTCTTGTCGAGATCGGCATTCGGCGCGGGATAGGCTTGCGCGCGAGCCAGGAAGCCGGGCTGCTCGTCGAAGCGCAGGACCTTCTTCTGGTCGTCGGTCAAAGCCGCCTTGGTGTTGGCGGGCATGCCCCAGTAGCAGGACGAGGTGGCAAGCCGCGCCTGGCCTTCCGGGCTCAGTATGTACTGGATGAACTTCAGCGCCATGTCCTTGTTCTTGGAATCCTTGAACATGGCCAGCGACTGCGACCACAGCACCGCACCTTCCTTGGGAATGGAGAAGTCCAGCGCCGGGTTTTCCTTGGCCAGCCCCGCCGTCACCCACTCGCCGCCGCCGACCAGTATGTCGACCTCGCCGGTGGCGAGCGCGGTCTGGCTGGCGGTGACCTCGCCGACCAGCTTGGCGTTGGCCTTCATCTTGAGCAGCTCTTCCTTGAGCGCGGGCAGGTCGGCTTCCGTGAGGTCCGCCGTCTTCTTGCCGATGGCGAGTGCGGCCATGCCGATGACCGGCAGGTAATAGTCGTAGATGGCGACCTTGCCCTTGTATTTGTCTGCTGTCAGCGACGCCAGGGACTGCATGTCGGCCGGGTCGACCTTGGTCTTGTTGAAGCCGATCGTGTTGTAGCCGAACTTTTCGGTGATGCCGTAGCGCTTGCCGCCGACGACGGTGGAGCCATCCATCTTCACTTGCGGAAAGAGGTCGGCGAAGGGCAGTTTGTCTTCCGGCAACGGCTCGAACAGGCCCTTTTCGACGCCGCGCGGCACATCGATACTGTCGATCACCATCACGTCCCAGTCGCCGGGCTGCGATTGCTCGACGATGGCCAGCCCAGCACCGGTGCCTTCGAACTCCTTGACGTTGACCTTGACGTTGTTGGCTTCCTCGAAGGGCTGCAGCAGCGCCGGATCGGAATGGTCGCACCAGATCAGCGCGTTGAGATCGGCGGCCTCGGCGAGGCTGCCGGCGCCAAGCAGAAATGCCGTGGCGGCGCAGGCGGCGTGCAGATGGCGCTTAAGGACGGAAAGCGGATTCCCGGATGCGGATTTGATGGACATCGAGTGTTCTCCCTTGCCTTTGTGGCTTCTTGCAAAAAGTTGAACCAATTCTAAAATTGAGTCAATTCTGTTTTTGTGGCAAGAGGCTGCTATGAGCGGATTGCGGGCAAGGCAAAAGGCGGACCGGCACAGGCGCATCATCGAGGCGGCGGCGGCGCTTTTCCGTGAGGCCGGCTATGAGGGCGCCAAGATCGAGGCCATCGCCGCGCAGGCGGAAGTGTCGATCGGCACGATCTACAATTACTATGAAAACAAGGGCGACATCCTCGGCGCCATCGTCTCGCTTGAGGTCAACGAGGTGCTCAATGCCGGCCGCGGGGTCGTCGCCAGGCCGCCGGCCAATGTCGGCGACGCGCTGGACACGCTGATCGGCATCTATATCGAGCACTCGCTGCACTATCTCAGCAAGGAGATGTGGCGCCAGGCCATGGCGATCTCGACGCAACTGCCCGACAGCCCCTTCGGCCAGGCCTACTCCTCACTTGACCGCTCACTCACCGAACAGATCCGCGCGCTGATCGCTCGGCTGCAGGAGCTTGGCCTCGTGCGCCAGGACATAGACGGGGCAGCGGTCGGCGAACTGATCTTCAACAACATGAACATGATGTTCATCGAATTCGTGAAACGCGACGAGGCGAAGATCCCGGAACTGCGCGCGGCGATACGAAGGCAGAACCGGATATTGGTGGCGGCGATCGGGGTGTGAGGGGATTGCGGCTCGGTCGGATCCACTGAGCGGTTGACGAGTGTCTTTGGCGCAGCCTGTGCGAAACCTCTCGAGATCCGGGTCATAGAGGCGCCCCAGTTCAATGCCCAGCTTATGCGTGCGGCTTGGGATAGTGTGCGGGAGGGGCAATGCGCAGCTTTTTCGGGGTTCTCTTGGTATCTGGTGTGGTTTGCGCCCCAACCTTTGCCGGTGACATTGAAGGGCCGATGGAAGCAATTCGGCCTCATGGGAGCGTGGTCGCCGGATTGCAGCAAGGACATTTATCAGCCGACGATGGGTAGGGTTACGTTTGCTGCACCGTCAGGCGGACAAGCGACGGAGACCATCCTAGACAAGCACGGCGGCGTGTTGGTGACCACTGTCGATCAAGTGACTGAATCGGCAATCGTTGCCAGCGACGAATCGGGATAGGCCTCCACCCCCCTAACGGTCACCCGATCGGACGGCAAAGCAGCATCCCGACACGACTACGACAATATGCATCTTGTCTTTCAGAAGGTCGAAGCAAGGATCGAGGTGGTTCGGGTTCAGCTCTAAGGCCTGCCGGAAATCCAGCGGTCGGCTTTCTTTGAGAAATGCCTGAACTAGAGCATGGGGCGGTTGGCGGCGCTGCCGTGTCGTTCACCACCAGTTCGCAGGGCCGGAAGATGTTGGCGCAAATCAACTCCGAGCAGCCAAGTTTTGCGTGTGTGGCTTATTAGCTCTCACTACATGATGGCGCGGCCACCCAAAATCGGGCAGGAATGCCCGAATGCCAGTTTCCAGCCGCAAAATTGTCCGACTCACATCCGCGTCCCTGCTCATCGGGTTTGCGGCGCTTATGGCCATCGTTGCCACCAACTTCTGGCTGGGGCAGAGAGCTCAATCCTATTTCGACAATGCGATTGAGGCGCGTGACACGCGTATCGCGGCCGTTGAGTTGAGAAATGCAATGCAGACGGCGGAGGCGAGTGAGCGCGGCTTCGTCATCACCGGGAACGAGATCTATCTGGGGCCTTACCAGACCGCTAAGGCGCAAGCGCAGCGTCATCTGCAGGCTTTGCAAACCTTACTGACATCCTACCCCAACTCGCAATCCACGCTGCAACGGCTATCCGCGATCATAACCACCAAGTTTGATGAGCTCGACCAAACGATAGCTCTCAAGCGTGATCAGCGCGACGCCGAGATACTGGCGATATTCCGCACCAACAGAGGCAAGGCTCTGACCGACGAAGCCAACGTGTTCTTTTCGGGAATCATTGGACGAGCCGATGACCGGCTGACGTCAGGGGTCGCCGAACAGCGCGCCAACAGCGCATGGCTGCGGCTCGTTTCGGCAATCGGCGGGTTCGTCATCGTCGCCGTGGTTGGCGGAGCAGCCTATGGTGCCGCTCGCTACACCAGGGAACTTCGCGACACGCGCGACGAGGTCAATGCGCTCAACAGCGAGCTGGAGCAACGGGTCGCCACCCGTACCGAGGACTTGGCCAAGGCGCGCGATCGGGCCGAAGTGCTTTTGTCGGAGGTCAATCACCGCGTCGCCAACAGCCTGGCTCTGGTCTCGTCGCTGGTGAACCTGCAATCGAAGGCTGTCGGAGACCGTGCTTCGAAGGATGCGCTCGCTGAAACCCAGGATCGCATCTTTGCGATTTCGCTCGTTCACAGGCGGCTCTACGGCTCGTCCGATGTCCGCTCGGTTGATTTGGACGAATATCTCATTGGGTTGCTCGATCACCTGCGCACCTCGCTGCGCAGCCAAGTCCATGGTGTGGGCCTGTCTTACAGCATCGACCCGATCAAGCTCGAAACCGACATCAGCATCAACCTTGGCGTGGTGATCACCGAACTGGTCACCAATGCCTTCAAATACGCTTATCCGGATGGTGTCGGAGAAGTCCGCGTCCGGCTCAGCAAGCTGCCAGGCGAGCAAGCGGAACTGGTGGTTGAAGACGATGGGGTCGGAAAGGCTGAAGGTACGCCCGCCAAAGGGACCGGTGTTGGCAGCAGGATCATCCATGCCATGTGCATCAGCCTGGGTGCCAAGATCGAGTATCGAACGCTTCAGCCGGGAACCGCCGCTCATTTGGTGTTTTCGACGAAACCACGGCGCTCTACCGCTGCATAGTAGACCGCGCCGTCGCGAGATGGAAAAAATGACTGCGGCAGCACCGCGCGTGTGATGTGATAATCGTGGCGCCAGCAATTGACGGCGACGGGGGTAGACGTGTTTGATCATAAGAAGATTGTCTGCCGATGGCCAACTGGGCCGGCGATAGTTCTGCTTCTTGTTGCCACGATGGGAGGTAGTTTCGCGAGTGCCGGGGAAGGTGGCCCGGGCATTACGCAGCGGACAGTATTCCCCGCCTTCGATCCACACGTGCGCTCATGCAACGCCCCAGCTGGTCTCACAAAGGTGCTGGCCTATGTGCAGGAGAACGACCGCGACTTCCTGCAGGGGGTCGACCACGGCCTGACCATGGCCGCAAAGAATCGGAGCTTGGAATATCGAAGAGTTCTGGTGGAAAATGATGTGGGAAAGGCGATAACCCAGGTCCAGTCTTTGGTGGCGGCAAAGGTTGGCGCCATGGTTGCCACCTCTCCGGATCCGACGGCTTTCAGTCCCGCCCTTCAGCAGGCAATCTGGTCGGGTGCGTTTGTCGGCACCATCGTGCCTCCGCCGGCAACATTGCTGCTCAATGCACCGCAATATCGAACGGGCAAGGTTCTGACCGACGCAGCGATCGATCACATCAAAACCAAGCTCGGCGGGAAAGCCAAGGTCGTTCTGCTGACCCAGGATACAATGGAGTTTCTGGCGCCTCGGTTCGAGGCCATGCGGGCTGGCCTGAATGCGATGCCCGGCGTGACGATCGTCGCAGATATCGCGCCGAAGCCGGTTAGCAAGGAAGGCGGGTTCGCCACAATGCAAACCGTCCTTCTTGCCAATCCCAACATCGACGTGGTGCTCGGCGGCGACGCGGTCGTGCTTGGTGCGCTGGAAGCGTTGCGCGTGGCGGGGAAAGATCGGCCCGACCAATTCCTCGGCGGAATTGACGGCGAGCCGGAGGCCGTCGCTGAAATCAGGAAAGGAAACAGCCCTTACAAGGCGAGTATCTCGTTGTCCTCGCCCGTTTTCGGATATGCCATGGGAGAGTTTGCAGCCGACTGGCTCGAAGGCAAAAGCATTCCCCAGGCGATGGACATCCTTCCCATCGCGCTGACGAGCGCCAATCTTGCGCAGTACGAGGCCGACCTTAAGGACCCGTCCTCGGTTTATGCGGATGCGGCGCGACGGGACGCCTATCTGAAGATGTACGGGAACATCTGCTACGACAGCCGCGACAGCTACGTGAACTTCCCTTGGTCGTCGGAGCAGAAGTAGCTGATAGGTGCTGGGCCTTATCCTCGCTGCTCGGCAGGCGAGTGAGTAATAGAAGCAGAACTGTCTCGGGTGAACTGGTGCCCCCGGACGGGATCGAACCGCCGACCTTCGGTTTACAAAACCGCTGCTCTACCAGCTGAGCTACAAGGGCACGGCGCTCCGGTAGCATATTTCGTGCGCCAGTAAAGACAAAACTCCGTTTTCGGTTACCCCAACGGTGGATGAAGCCGCCGACGGCCCATGCTGAAATCCGCCGGCGCGCTTCCTACATAACGCTGAGGTGCAATCGCTTCGGACTGGAGTGTCGCATGATCAGGCTTGTCATCATTCTCCCTCTCGTCGTCATCGCCTGGATGCTGCTGGTGAAGCTCATCAGCGACGTCAAGAAGGCCAATGTCGACTGGACTGGCGTGACCGCAATCATCGGCTTCATCGCGCTCGCCTTCTGGCTTCGGCATGTCACGGGCATGGGATGAGAGAAGGCGAATAGGGAATAGCGAATAGTTGGTAGCTTGGCCGAAATCCCTGTGATCCTGCCCCTTCGCTACTCGCTACTCGCTACTCGCTCTTCCTCTCGCCCGCCAAAGAATCTCCCCGGCTTTCGAACCTTTTGACAGGCTGCGCCGACTGATCTCCAGAGGCGAATGGTCGCCTCGGTCAAGGATCCAGGAGATCATCATGTTCAAGCGCATGCTCACTTCCGCTCTCGTCGCCGTTTTCGTTGCCACAGGCGCGCTGGCCGCCACGGTTCAGACGTCGTCGGCTCACGGTATGCATCATCACCATCATTACTATGAAGACGACTATGGCGACTACTGGTGGTACCACCATCACCATCACCGTCATCATCACCATGGCCGGGTGGTTATCATCCTTTGACGCCAAGGCCTGTTGCTTTCGAAGGGCGGCTTCGGCCGCCCTTTGCATTTTTCCGTGGCCCCGCAGGCGGGAACCGACGGCATCTTCGAAAAAAGATCAAAAAAGCCTCGAACCTTTTTCCGCGCGGCAGCGACAGATGATCAAGAGGCGGATGGATCGCCTCGGTCAACGAAGCAAGGAGATCATTATGTTCAAGCGCACACTCGTTTCCGGCCTCATCGCCACCACCGTCGCTGCCACCGCGCTGGTCGGCACCGTTCAGCCTTCGGCGGCTCATTCGCATCACCACGACCTCGGCATTGGTATCGCCGCCGGCGTCGGCGGGTTCGTCCTTGGCAGCCTGCTTGCCCAGCAGTCGCCGCGTACAGTCTATGTCGACGAAGATGGCGGTTCCTGGCATGTCCGCCGCTGCTTCGATCGCTACGCGAGCTACGATCCGGACTCCGACACCTACATCGGCCGCGACGGCTACAGCCACTATTGCCGGCTCTGAGCGGAGGAGGATTGCTCCAGTTATGGAAATAGGGGCTCGAACGAGCCCCTTTTTCGTTTGCGTTACAAATGCTTATAGTTGGGTTCTCAGACCGGATCGGAGATCGGTAATCCGGCTGCGCTGCAGGTGCTGTCGACGAGACGCCTGGTTTCCAAAGCGCCGCCCATGGCGACGAGCTCGAAGCTGCTGGCCGTATCCGGGTAGATCCTGGCAATGAAGGCTTGGTCGCCGGAACCGCCGGACGGAGCCTTGCCGCTGACGAAGCCGCAGACCACGATCTCCTTGCGGCCGTTCAGCGTCCGCTCGCCGGCAAGCGTCCTTCCGAGCCTGGCCGAGGCAGGATCCGGCAAACGCTGACGGATGCCGGTGATGACGATCTCCTCGAGCGCGAGCGAGAACGGAATGGGATCGACGCGCTGGGAGCCGGCATCGGGTCGAGGTGTCGTCGCCACGCACCCGCAAAGCGAAGCGACAAGCAGAAGCTGAACCGTTTTCCTCATCCACGCCCTTTCGCATGCCTTCGAACGCCAGGGCAAGACGGAGCCCGCCGGCGCTTGCAGGGCCGGCATACTGCTCGATTTGTTCGATATTGCGACCAGGAGCGCGCTGTCCGGGGCAGGCTGATCAGCCGGCTTGCAGGCCGCCGATCATCCGGGTCACCTCGGCCGCGGCGCTGCGCACCATCGGGCCGATCTCGGCCAGCCGCTCCGGCGTCACCCGCACGGTCGGCCCCGACACCGAGACGCCGCCGATCGGCTCGCCGAATTCGTTGAAGATGGCGGCCGCCACGCAGCGCATGCCGGGGTGCCGCTCCTCGTCGTCGACCGACCAGCCACGCTGCTTGATGACAGCCAGATCGTGGGCAAGGGCAGGGATCTCGGACAGCGTCTTGTCGGTGAAGCGCTGCAGGCCGGCCTTGCGCAGAATGGTGCCGACGCGCTCCGGCTCGAGATGCGCCAGCACCGCCTTGCCGATGCCGGAAGCGTGGAAGGGGCTGCGCGTGCCCGGGCGAAAGAAGGCGCGGATCGCCTGGTGCGTCTCGACCTGGCTGACGAAGACCACGCAATCATCCTCGGCGACGCCGAGATTGGCGGTCTCGCCGGTTCTTTCCATTAGCTCCTGCATGACGATGCGGGCGCGGTCGACCAGCTTGCGGCGGCGCAGGAAGGCCGCGCCCATGCGGTAGGTCTCGACGCCGATCGACCACAACTGGTCCGATGTGTCGAACTCGACCATGCCGTGATTTTCGAGCGTCGTCAGCATGCGGTAGGCGGTGGAGGCGGCTAGGCCACTCTGCGCCGAAATCTCGCTCAACGACAGGCCGCTGCCCTCCGCGACAATGGCCAGTATGCGCAACGCCCTGTCCAGCGACTGCACCGAACTGGCTTCGGCAGGCCCGTTGAAAGCGCGCGGCCGGCCGCGCTGCCGTTTCTCAGTGGTTTCCATCGCGCCAGTTTCGCCGATTTCGTCGAATGCGCAATGAAAAAGTTTTTCACTGGAGCGGCACGGCAAATTCCTGGAAAACCGAAAGTCCAATAAAATCAGCAAATAGTCGCCGTTTTCTAGAAATGAAAAAATATTCTGAAAAAATTGAAAAATAGCCGGCTTGCTGAGATAACAGGCCATCCAACAATGACAACCCAAGTGGAGGGCCGGAAAATGGCCAGGATGCGCGCTGTCGATGCGGCGGTTCTCGTGCTCGAAAAGGAAGGCATTGCCTGCGCTTTCGGCGTGCCCGGCGCGGCGATCAATCCGCTTTATTCGGCGCTGAAGGCGAGGGGCACGATACGCCATGTGCTGGCCCGCCATGTCGAGGGCGCCTCGCATATGGCCGAAGGCTATACCAGGGCCAAAGCGGGCAATATCGGGCTCTGCATCGGCACGTCTGGGCCGGCCGGCACCGACATGATCACCGGGCTCTACTCGGCATCAGCCGATTCCATTCCGATCCTGTGCATCACCGGCCAGGCGCCGCGGGCACGGCTGAACAAGGAGGACTTCCAGGCCGTCGATATCGCCGCCATCGCCGCGCCCGTGACCAAATGGGCGGTCACCGTCATGGAGCCCTATCTCGTGCCGATGGCGCTGCAGAAGGCGTTTCATCTCATGCGCTCGTCGCGGCCCGGTCCGGTGCTGATCGACCTGCCGGTCGACGTCCAATTGGCCGAGATCGAATTCGACATCGATGCCTATGAGCCGCTGACGCCGTTCAAGCCGGCCATGACACGCGCCCAGGCCGAAAAGGCGCTGGCGATGCTCAACGCGGCGGAAAAGCCGCTGATCGTCGCCGGTGGCGGCATCATCAATGCCGATGCATCCGATCTGCTGATCGAATTCGCCGAAATAACGGGCGTTCCGGTCATCCCGACGCTGATGGGCTGGGGCGCGATCCCCGACGACCACCGGCTGATGGCCGGCATGTGCGGCCTGCAGACCTCGCACCGCTATGGCAATGCGACGATGCTCGAAGCCGACTTCGTCTTCGGCATCGGCAACCGCTGGGCCAACCGCCACACCGGCTCGGTCGACGTCTACACCAAGGGCAAGAAGTTCATCCATGTCGACATCGAGCCGACGCAGATCGGCCGTGTCTTCGCGCCGGATCTCGGCGTCGTCTCCGATGCGGGTGCGGCACTTAAGATGCTGCTCGACGTCGCCACCGAGTGGAAGACGGCTGGAAAGCTGCGCGACTGGTCGGGCTGGGCCAAGGAATGCCAGGCCCGCAAGAAGACGATGAAGCGCAAGACGCATTTCGACCAGGTGCCGCTGAAGCCGCAGCGTATTTATGAGGAGATGAACAAGGCGTTCGGCCGCGACGTCACCTATGTCACCACGATCGGCCTGTCGCAGATCGCCGGCGCGCAGTTCCTGCATGTCTACAAGCCGCGCAACTGGATCAATTGCGGCCAGGCCGGCCCGCTCGGCTGGACCCTGCCGGCAGCCCTTGGCGTGCGCGCCGCCGATCCGGACCGCGCAATCGTGGCGCTGTCGGGCGACTATGATTTCCAGTTCATGATCGAGGAACTGGCGGTCGGCGCGCAGCACAGACTGCCCTACATCCATGTCGTCGTGAACAACGCCTATCTCGGCCTGATCCGCCAGGCGCAACGCGGTTTCTCGATGGATTATGAGGTGAGCCTTGCCTTCGAGAACATCAACCGATCGGGCGATCCCGAAGCCGGCTATGGCGTCGACCACGTCGCCGTTGCCGAGGCCATGGGCTGCAAGGCGGTCCGGGTGCGCAAGCCGGAGGAATTCGCCGCCGCCTTCAAGCAGGCGCAGCGGCTGATGAAGGAGCACCGGGTTCCGGTCGTGCTCGAATTCATCCTGGAGCGCGTCACCAACATCTCGATGGGCACCGAGATCGACAAGATCACCGAATTCGAGGACCTTGCCGAAAGCCATGAGGATGCGCCGACCGCGATCGTGATGCTGGATTAGGAGAAGAAGAATGCCGCGTTTTTCAGCCAATCTGTCGATGCTCTTTGGCGAGCATGATTTCCTCGATCGCTTTGACGCCGCCGCCCGCGCCGGCTTCAAGGGCGTCGAATATATCGGTCCTTACGATTATGCGCCGGAGGTGGTGGCCGCGAGGCTGAAGAAGAACGGCCTGACGCAAGTGCTGTTCAATCTGCCACTAGGCGACTGGGGCAAGGGCGAGCGCGGCATCGCCGTGCTGCCGGACCGCGTGCCGGAATTCCGCCAGGGCATCGCCAAGGCGATCACCTATGCGCAGGCGCTCGGCTGCCAGCAGGTCAACTGCCTGGCCGGCATCGCGCCGGCGGGCGTCGACCGCAAGGTGCTCGAGGAAGTTTTCGCCGAAAACCTCGCCTTCGCGGCGGAGAAGCTGGAGCAGGCCGGCATTCGCCTGCTGATCGAGCCGATCAACACCCGCGACATTCCAGGCTTCTTCCTCAACCACTCCGACCAGGCGTTGGCGCTGATCGACCGCGTCGGCTCGAAAAACCTGTTCCTGCAATACGACATCTATCACATGCAGATCATGGAGGGGGATCTCGCCCGTAAAATCGAGGCAAACCTCGGCCGCATCGCGCATATCCAGCTTGCGGACAATCCCGGCCGTCACGAGCCGGGAACGGGCGAGATCAACTATCCCTTCCTCTACGACCACATCGACCGCATCGGCTATTCCGGCTGGATCGGCGCGGAATACAAGCCGAAGGCCGGCACCGAGGCAGGGCTGGGCTGGTTCAAGGACCTGTCTGGCCAGGGCAGCGCGGCGGCTTAGGAGCCGGCGCTCACGCTGCCAATCTCCCCCCTCGTGGGGGAGATGTCCGGCAGGACAGAGGGGGGCGCGAAGGAACGCGGCCTAACAAAGACGGAGAAAAACAATGGAAACCATAGGCTTCATCGGCCTCGGCATCATGGGCGCGCCGATGGCGGGGCATCTTCTGGACGCCGGCTACAAGGTCGTCGCCAGCGACCATCGCAGCAAGCCTTCCGCCGACCTCGTCGCCAAGGGCCTGAAGACTGTCACCGGCCACGCCGCCGTCGCCAAGGCTGCCGACATCGTCATCACCATGGTGCCCGACACGCCTCAGGTGGCCGACGTGCTGTTCGGCGACAATGGCGTCGCCTCCGGCCTGTCGAAAGGCAAGCTGGTCATCGACATGAGCTCGATCTCGCCGATCGAGACCAAGGTCTTCGCCGGAAAGATCAACGATCTCAGCTGCGACTATCTCGACGCCCCGGTCTCGGGCGGCGAGGTCGGCGCCAAGGCGGCGTCACTCACCATCATGGTCGGCGGCGAGGAAAAGGCGTTCGAGCGCGCAAAACCCGTCTTCGAGAAGATGGGCAAGAACATCACGCTGGTCGGACCGAACGGTGTCGGCCAGACCACCAAGGTCGCCAACCAGATCGTGGTCGCGCTGACCATTGAAGCCGTCGCCGAAGCGCTTGTTTTTGCTTCGAAAGCCGGCGCCGACCCGGCTAAGGTCAGGCAGGCGCTGATGGGCGGGTTGGCGGCGTCTCGCATCCTCGAAGTGCATGGCGAACGCATGGTCAAGCGCACCTTCGCGCCGGGCTTCCGCATCGAACTGCACCAGAAGGATCTCAACCTGGCGTTGGAAGGGGCAAAAGCGCTCGGCGTGTCGCTACCCAATACCTCGACCACGCAGCAGCTGTTCAATTCCTGCGCCGCCAATGGCGGTGCGAAGGAGGATCACTCGGCACTGGTCAGGGCGCTGGAGCGGATGGCGAACTTCGAGGTTGGTGGGGAAGTGGCCGAGGTCAAAGGCAAAGCGGCATAGGTCGGGAGAGGGCGGCATAACGTTCCCAAGCCGCCATCCTTGTCCTGTCAGAGAACGGGTTCCGGCATTTGTCGCCGGAGCCCGTTTCTCGTTGCGAGGGCAGGCGGTTTAGCCGCGCTTCAAGAATGCCCGCGCCGCATAAAGGCTGATCGCTGCGGCGTTCGACACGTTGAGCGAGCGGATCGCGCCGGGCATGTCGAGCCGCGCCAGAGTGGTCACGGTTTCGCGCGTCTTCTGACGCAGGCCCTTGCCTTCGGCGCCGAGCACCAGCGCGATCCTGTCGCCGGTAAAGCTGGTTTCGAGTTCCGCCGGCCCGTCCGAATCAAGCCCGATGGTCTGGAACCCCGCCTCATGGAGTTGGCCGAGCGCGTCGGCCAGGTTCTTCACCTCGATCTGGTCGATATGCTCCAGCGCCCCGGAGGCGGATTTCGCCAGCACGCCCGATTCCTGCGGGCTGTGGCGCGCCGTGGTGATCAGCGCGCCGGCGCCGAAAGCGACCGCCGAGCGCAGGATGGCGCCGACATTGTGTGGATCGGTGACCTGGTCGAGCACCAGCACCAGCCTTGTGTCGCCGAGCGCGTCGAGGCGCTTCGCTTTTAGCGGCTCCGCTTCGATCAGCACGCCCTGGTGCACGGCATCCGATCCGGTGATCTTGTCGATGTCCCGGGGTTCGACTAGGTCCGCCTTGAAGGGCAGGGCGGCGAGATCGGCGATCTCCAGTCGCTCGGCCGCATTGCGCGTCACCAGCATTCTGCGAATCTTGCGGCGCGGATTGTCGAGTGCAGCGCGCACCGTGTGCAGGCCATAAAGTCGCACCAGCCCGTCGGCTGCGTTCTCGCCGGGCGGCACGGGCTGGCGCGGCCGGAACGCCGGGGCGCCGCCGCTTTTCTCTTCGCGGTGCGCGCGGCGCAGCTTGGCGTAATGGGTGTCTTTGGGGGTGTTGGTCTTGTTGCTCATGGCCGGCTTCTATAGCGGTCCGCCGCGGCCAAGGATATGGCCCGTCGCCGCAGCCGGCGAACAACGTCGAAAAACCCTTCCAGTGCGGTTGACACCCACTGGCCTTGCCGCCATAAGGCGCTTCGCTGATTTCGGACAAGACTTCTATCTCGGGCTCCGGGGTCGGCAAGAATGCCTCGTTGCATGGCTCCGGCGGCAGACTGGAGAGGTGCCCGAGTGGTTAAAGGGGACGGACTGTAAATCCGTTGGCTTAGCCTACGTTGGTTCGAATCCAACCCTCTCCACCACTGCCGGCCCGGAAGCCCTGAAACGAAAAAGCATCGGGCCGAAAAGTGCATGGCGCTTTTCGGGTGAATCCGATACTTCAGTGCAAGGCGCGGGTATAGCTCAGTGGTAGAGCAGCAGCCTTCCAAGCTGAATATGCGGGTTCGATTCCCGCTACCCGCTCCAGACTTTCGATTTGAAATCGCTAACAAAATCTCATCCTTGAAAATGCGCCGTGTCACGCCCGTGTCACTGCCGCAGCTTGGCCCGTGCATCGGCGACCTTGCGGTTGTTGTTGATGCCACGGTTGCTGACGTAGCCTTGCGTTGCCGTGGCGGTGGTTGGGCCGGCCATTTTTCGCGCCGATTCCAGGTCAGTGGCGGCTTCGGCTTGGAGATGGCGCCGGCCCTGGCATCCATTGACCAGATACTTTCGGGAACTTTCGCCGCGGCGATCTCGCGCCAGTCGGTGGCATAATAGTTTTCCCGATAGGGCAGGCAGGTGTTTTCCTCGACGACCAACGGGCCGATCTCCGGCAACTTGATGCGCTTCAGCACCATCTGGACAAGCCGGGCACCTGACGTTGATCTTCAATCCCTGATAGTCCGCTTCGCTGCAGAACCAAAGCGCGCTATACACTTCGATCGTGTGGTCGCCTCAACGGGTTAGATTAAATGGATGACGACGACATTCCTCCGAATAGGGTCACATTCAAAAACATCGAAAAAAAAGCAAATTCTCTGCGTGAATTACTGGGTGAGCCCATCTTCTCTAGACTAATGCGCGGTCACGAAAAGTATACCAGAGCAGACGATTTAGAAGCTCGCTTTTGGGCAACTAACTCGGTGCACCCGTTCGTACCCGCCTGGTATGAAACATTGGACAGTGCAGCTAAGTCGCTCGCAGCCGGCTCGATGCAAGTCTCGGAGGAAGCGACATTTTTGCTGGAATTGCAATTCGCTCTCGATTTTCTGAAGTCTAGCCACAGCTACGCAGATACAATAACTAGGCTCATCGATAAATCGCAATTTTTTTCCACGTTATTTGAATTATTCATATATATGACATATTCATTTGAATTGCATCGGGATGTTAATTTCATTCCAGAGAGCACTGTCCAGGGAGAGAAGCGGCCTGACCTCGTGTTCAAATCAAATGACGGATCTCTCGTTTATATTGAGTGTAAAAGCATGCTCGACGATGTTCGAGTTGAGCAGCGAGTTTTGTTGGATATTCTGGCTGCCATAGCCAGGAAATTGAAAGGTTCAACTATGAGTCTTTCAGTTATCATCCGGGCTAATAGCAGGCTTAAACCGGGCGACAGCGACGCCATTATAGTCACGGCCTCCGACTTGATTGAAAACTATCCGCGACTGACGCGTGCAGACACAGATGACTTCGCGCTACGGGTTTTCAAGATTTTGGAAGTTGGCCAGCACATGGAGTTGCCGATTGAATTCCAAGCCCTTGAGGGCGCAGATTCGATGATAGGAGGCGGCGAGTATTACGAGACCGAAATTGAAGGGGTCACGAAATCATTTGCCCGAAAGCTCTGGAAAATCGATACATTTACATTCCCGGATACGAAACAGTCAGAGAGAATCGTTGGCCTCATTAAGAAAGCCAGCAAGCAACTCCCGCGCGACGTTCCGGGCATAATTCACCTGCAGATTCCTTATCGAGATCCACGCCACTTTCAGTCGGTTCTGGATGAGGTAAAAAGCGCAGTCGACAACGAGAGTTCTAAGCGGACTCATGTCTGCGCTATCGTAATAACAGGTAGATTTCAAGACAAAGAAAAGCACAAGAGGGCAGGAGGCGATCCGATCCTCACTTTTCATTCCGTCATTCCAAACTATAATGCTGAGTTTGTTCTCCCGAAGGATTTTCGGTTGTTGGGATCGCATCCTGATATGACCATTACCGACGAGAACGATGTCGAAAAGACATTCGAAATGGGTGCGGAAGGGGGCCTGCTGACAAAGTTTGCGCCAGAAGCAGAGTTGTCAGACCATGGGGGCGTTCATATTGTCCAATATTGCTCTCGAGATGGCCGTCAACAGATCAATGTTTGGCAGGATTTTAACAACCGTGCACGGGTGGAAGTTTGGCATGAGGAGGCCGGACATCACACGTTGGATATCGATTTGAGCACGATCCGATTGAACCAAACGAACAAGGCGTTGGTGACTTGGAGTAAGCGAGGCATCAGATTCGTTGTCAACGGGAATGGTGTGATCAAGTCTTATATCGGCGACGATTGACGCCTCTGGTGGATCGCTGGACTTGGTTCTCAACGAAGCCTGTGAAAGAGGGCTTCTGCGCATCCGGGAAGCTCGTGCCGTGCGTGTCCAATGCCACGGGAACTGTCACGGGTGACGCGTTTGTGTCCGTGGATGACACTGCAAACGTCTGAACTGTGACACGCGCCGACGGGTCAGTGACACGGCGCATTGATTTCGCTGCGTTCCTGAGGGCCTTCCCGCTACCCGCTCCAGATTTTCCCCACAATCGCAAACCCAGACACTGCGCGACAACGCGCGCAGCGCTTCAGGACATCAAGGCGTGCCGCGTCAGCTGTTGAACGCCGACGCCACCTGGTGCTGCTGCGGCACCTGGCCGTTCGGCGTCAGTTTGTCGACGATGCCGGGCAAGGCGGTGGACAGCTGCTTGAGCAGTTCCTGCTCGTCCAGCCCGGTCCGCTGCGCGATCTCGCGGATGACCTGTGGCCCGAGTGCCGCGCCGAGATCATTGGCGTTGATCGACTGGTTCTGCCCGGTGCCGACCCAGGAATCGGCGACATTGCCGTGGCCGGCATCCCTGAGCTTGCCGAGCAGGCCGCCCAGTCCGCCGAGCAGTCCGCCGTCACTGGCGGCGGGGTCGGCCGGCACGGGCGTTTGAGGCTGATCCGGCTGTTCGGCACTTCTGCCGCTCAACATTTTTCCGACCAGCAACGCGCCGAGCGCGATCATCAGCGGTTTCGTGATGTTGCCGCCGGGAACGGCGTTGTCAAAAAGTCCCATAAGTGGATCCTCCATCTAGCCAAGCCCAGCCCACCTTCAACAATGGCGCATCCGGGCGGAATTTCAAGCTGGCTTGAGCTTTTGACAATCATATGAAAATGTCGGGTCGGCGGGGGATGGAGAGGAAAAAATGGGTATCATCAGCTGGATCATTCTCGGCGCCATCGCCGGCTTCCTGGGCAGCAAGATCGTCAACAAGACCGGCCAGGGCCTGATCATGGATATCGTGCTCGGCATCGTCGGCGCCATCGTCGGCGGCGTGATCTGCAGCCAACTCTTCGGCGTGGGTGTCTCCGGCCTTAACATCTCCAGCCTGATCGTCGCCGTGGTTGGCGCGGTGATTGTGCTGTGGGCCTACCACCAGTTCAGTGGAAGGCGGACGCTCTAAGCGCCGGCTGCATCGTCTGAAGTTTTGAGTTTCTGCCGAGGCACGACCAGCTGCGGGCTTGCCTATGGCATCAGCACTGCGTCGGCCGCGGCGAAGAAGATCAGCGTTCCGGCGATGAACACCGCCCAGCCGATCAGCGACTTGCGAATGGCGGCCTTGTGCTCGGCGTCGGAATTCTTGTTCTGGTCAAAATCGGTCATGGGAACCTCCCTTGGCTGATTGATCATGTCTTCGCCGGATAGACGGCATATCGCCGAATAGACGATCGATCCGGCCTCCGCAACATTGGAAACAGGCGCTCTGCTGCCGATGCTAGGCGACGACGGTCAGCCGGCGCTTGCGCTGGTCCAGCGACACGATGGTCAGCCCGCTGGCCACCACCAGCAGGATGCCGCAGACCGCCAGCGTATTGGGGAACTGGCCGAACACCAGCAGGCCTGAAATGACGGCCCAGACGGTGAAGCAGTAATAGAACGGCGCCACCGCGCTGGTCGGCCCGACGCGATAGGCCATGAAGATGAAGAAATGGCCGAAGATCAGGAAAAGACCGGCGCCGGCAAGCAGCAGCAAATGGCGTGCTTCTGGCATCACCCAGCGCTCGGACGCGAGATGCGCCGCACCGGCGCCGATCAGCACCACCACGACGGCGGAAATCGCCACGATCATCCCTGGCACTTCAGCGGCGACACGCCTGCCTGCGAGGTCGCGCGCGGCTGACAGCGCGGCGTTGCCAAGCGCCAGCAGGGCATAGACGGAGATGCCTTGCATGGTCGGCTGAGCCACCATAAGCGCGCCGATGAAGCCGAGCCCGATCAGCGCCATGCGCTGGCCGCCGATGCGCTCCCCAAACAGGATCGAGGAACCGACCAGCATCAGGAGCGGCGTGATTTGTCCCAGCGCCGTGGAATCCGCGATCTGCATGTTGGCGAGCGCCACGACATAGCAGAGGATCGCCGCCAGCTCGAGCAGGTTCCTGCGCAGCACCCGGCCGTCGAAGATCAGCGGGATCTGTTTGCCGTAGCCCAAAAGGAACAGCAGCGGGAAGCCCCAGAGCGCTGCCGCGACACCGCGCAGAAACAGCACCTCGTAGGACGGCAAGCCTGCCGTCGCGAGTTTCATCATCGTGTCGTTGACGAGATACGATCCCGTCGAAACGATCATGAACAGCGGGCCGCGGATCGGGGCAGGGATGAAATGCATCGGGGCAAGAGATCAGACCTCGGTGGCCGCCGCAATGGGCCATCAACTGGCCGTGATCGAGACAGGAATTGGCCGGCAAGAGCAGGGGACATAGGCCTCGATCGATCGGCCTGCCACCCATTCCATTTCCCCCATCGCCTTCCTATATCAGCACCATATCCCCGCAATCGGATCCCAGGTTCGGACTGAGTGAGACGGCACCCGGCCAAAAGACGCTTGTGTTTTTTGGCCTTTGTCGCTAATCGCCCCGCATTCGACTGAACTGAAGGTCAAGGCCGTCCAAGGAAAGAGACTATGGCAAAAGGTAAATTCGAGCGCACTAAGCCTCATGTGAACATCGGCACGATTGGTCACGTTGACCATGGCAAGACGTCGCTGACGGCGGCGATCACGAAGTATTTTGGCGAGTACAAGCGCTACGACCAGATCGATGCGGCGCCGGAAGAGAAGGCGCGCGGCATCACCATCTCGACGGCTCACGTCGAGTATGAGACGGCCAACCGCCACTACGCCCACGTCGACTGCCCCGGCCACGCCGACTATGTGAAGAACATGATCACCGGCGCCGCGCAGATGGACGGCGCGATCCTGGTGGTTTCGGCTGCTGACGGCCCGATGCCGCAGACCCGCGAGCACATCCTGCTGGCCCGTCAGGTCGGCGTGCCGTCGATCGTGGTGTTCCTCAACAAGGTCGACCAGGTCGACGACGCGGAACTCCTCGAACTGGTCGAGCTCGAGGTTCGCGAGCTTTTGTCGAAGAACGAGTTCCCCGGCGACGACATTCCGATCGTCAAGGGTTCGGCTCTGGCTGCACTTGAAGATTCGAACAAGACGATCGGCGAGGACGCGATCCGCGAGCTGATGGCTCAGGTCGATGCCTACATCCCGACGCCGGTTCGTCCGCTGGACAAGCCGTTCCTGATGCCGATCGAAGACGTGTTCTCGATCTCGGGCCGCGGCACGGTCGTGACCGGCCGCGTCGAGCGCGGCGTGGTCAAGGTCGGCGAGGAGCTGGAAATCATCGGCATCCGTCCGACGACCAAGACGACCTGCACGGGCGTTGAAATGTTCCGCAAGCTGCTCGATCAGGGCCAGGCTGGCGACAACATCGGCGCGCTGCTGCGTGGCGTTGATCGTGAAGGCGTCGAGCGCGGCCAGGTTCTGGCCAAGCCCGGCACGGTGAAGCCGCACAAGAAGTTCGTGGCCGAAGCCTACATCCTGACCAAGGACGAAGGTGGCCGTCACACGCCGTTCTTCACCAACTACCGCCCGCAGTTCTACTTCCGCACGACGGACGTGACCGGCATCGTGTCGCTGCCGGCTGGCACCGAGATGGTGATGCCTGGCGACAACATCACGGTCGATGTCGAGCTGATCGTGCCGATCGCCATGGAAGAGAAGCTGCGCTTCGCCATCCGTGAAGGCGGCCGCACCGTCGGTGCCGGCATCGTCGTCACCATCAAGGAATAATCGACCCCGGCATCAGCCGGATCGACAAGAAAAGGGCGGTCTTCGGGCCGCCCTTTTTCGTTTACTTGCCGTGCAGAACAAGTCTTGCGCGGTTGTTTCGAAGCTATTGCAAGCACCGTTGCCGCAACTATTATAGGTTGCGTCGAGGGGGCTTTTGCCAAGAGTGGTTTTGGGGCGTCGTTCAAACAACATCGCAAGTTGGTGGCGTGCGCTGGTTCGCCTGGTGCCGGTGCTTGCGATGGTGATGGTTGCCTTCGCCGCGAAGGCCGATAACACCTCCGACCCGAAAACATGGAATCCCGATACCTGGTACCTTCAGCACCTTCTGTCCGACGGACTTTCGGAGATGCAATTTGCCGTCGTCCGCAGCAACGCCGCTGGCTGTGAGCCCAACTGTCCGGAATGGATTTCGGCTGAAGGCGCCATCGAAGCCGCTACGCCGGCCAAGCTCAAGCGTATATTGAAGACGCTAGGCGGTCGCCAACTGCCGATTATCGTCAACTCCCCCGGCGGCAATGTCGACGCCGCGCTCCAGCTCGGCCGCATAATCCGCAAGAACAAACTCGATGTAGCCGTCGGAGCCACCAAATTCTCCGGCTGTCAGCCGGGAACGGGCGATTGTCGGGCCAACGATGGCAATGGCGCCACCTACGTCGGCATCGCGTCCGACGGCGGCGCCATCTGTAATTCCGCCTGTCCGCTGATGTTTGCCGGAGGCGTCCAGCGCCTGGTCGGGCGATGGGCCTATCTGGGCGTCCACCAGATCACCACGACATTCCAACGCCAGCAGGTCTATTATCGCACCACGTACAGAATTGTGCGCGGCAGGAAGAAGATCATCAGCAGCAAGATCGTCAGCCGTACGAACGCCGGCACCTACAAGACCTACGAGATGAGCAAGGCGGTTGAGAGGAAGCTGTCGGCCTATCTCAGGGAAATGGGAGTGGGGCAAGGTGTTCTCGAGGTCATGAAAGCCACAGCCGCGGGTGATATCCGCCAGATCGCCCTCGACGACATGACGACGATGAAGTTGGTCACCGGCAAGGGCACTGTCGACCTGCTTATATCGGCGGGCATATGCCGGCGAAATCCCGGGCCGGCGAACTGCAGGGAAATCCCTGCGAACGCCAAGCCGGCCAACGTGGCGTCGATTGAGGCCAAACAACCGGCTCAAGTCTCACTCTCGCAGCCTGCCAAGGCGGCGCCAACCCAGCCTGTCAAGGCAGCAACCACTCAGCCTGCCAACGCAGCATCAACCCAGCCTGCCAAGGCTCCTCCCGCCAAGCCGTTCTGGGCAGCGCCAGGAAACGCAGCGCTGGAGATGCGCTTCGTGGTCGTTCGTGGCAGCGATCCGCTCTGCGATCCGGACTGCCCGGAATGGATCTCGGCGGAAGGCGCGATCACGCCTCGGACCACGGACAGGCTTCGCCATTTGCTCGCCGCGCTTGGCAATCCGCGCCTTCCCATTGTGATCAGTTCACGAGGCGGCGATCTGTTTGGCGCCTTGGCGGCGGGGCGGCTTATCCATGAGCGGAAGCTCGACGTCGTGGTCGCCCGTACCAATATCACAGGCTGCAGCCCGGCCGGCGCGGGTTGCTCGGACGACAACGGCACCTATGTCGGGCTGGTCAGCGATGTTGGCGTGGAGTGCGATTCAGCCTGCGCGCTCATGCTTGCCGGCGGCGTCACGCGGCTGGTCGATCCCAAGGCGCGGCTCAGCATCTACGCAATGGGACAGAAGCGGATCGTCAAAGCCTACCTGGAGGAGATGGCGATCGCTCCCACACTGTTCGCGGCGCTCGAACAGCGCTCGGTCGAGCGCCAGCTCGAACCCGAACTGATGCTGGGGGTCGGATTGACCTCTGGTCCGCAGTCAGTAGACGTGCTGACAGGCCCCACCATTTGCAAATCGGCGCCAAAACCGGACAATTGCCGGGCTTTGTCGTCGGCGGATGCCGAGGCAAAGACGCCGCCGAAACTTTAGCGCACCGTTTCCGGTCTTGCGTGACTCGGGATCTGCGCCTCCTCAAAGCTGTTGCAAGGGCCATCGTGCCAACTAGTATAGGTTGTACTGAGGGAGCTTGGCGAAAGAGTGGTTCCAGGGCGCTGGTTCGAGGCATGGTGGTTGCGGGCACTGGCCCGTCTCACGCTGTTGGTCGCCTTGGTCCTGCCTGTCGCGGCGGTGCGGGCGCAGGAGCAGTCGCTGGACATCCCGCCGATGCGCTTCGTAGTGGTTCGCAGCAATGCACCGGGATGCGAACCCAATTGTCCGGAATGGATATCGGCTGAAGGCACGATCGCGGCAGGCACGCCGTTGCTTTTCAAGCGCACGCTCAAGACGCTCGGGAGACGGCAACTACCCGTCGTCGTCAACTCGCCCGGCGGCAATGTCGATGCCGCACTCGCACTTGGCAGGATGATCCGCAAGAACAAGCTCGATATCGCCGTCGGCGTGACGGTTTTTTCCGGCTGCCAGCCGGAGGCGAAGAATTGCAGCGACAACAAGGGCAAGGGTGCCGACTATCTCGGCATGGCTTTTGACGACGGGGCCATGTGCAATTCCGCCTGTCCGCTGATGTTCTCCGGCGGTGTCCGCCGCGTGGTCGGAGATTTCGCCTATCTCGGCGTCCACCAGATCACCACGACCTACAAGCGCGAGAAACTGCTCTACCGGACCACATATCGGATCGTGAAGGGCAAGAAGAAGGTCATCAGCACCAAGGTCGTCAGCCGCAAGAACGCGGGCAGCTACAAGACCTACGAGATGAGCAAGGCGGTCGAGAAGACGCTATCGGCCTATCTCAGGGAAATGGGGATAGGCGACGGCGTGCTGGACATGATGAAGGCCACGCCGGCCAGCGACATCCGCCAGATCGCGCTCGACGATATGCTGACGATGAAGTTGGTGACCAGCCGCGACGCGGTCGATCTGTTGACCTCCGTGAGCCTGTGCGCACCGCAACAGCCGGCCGCGAATTGCCGGGAGATTCCTGCCAACGATGCGACGCCATCGGCCGCCGCGACCGGCAAGTCCAGGGACGTCGCACCGGTTGGACCGGAAACCGCCAAGGCCGGTGCGGAGATGCGCTTTGTCGTCGTGCGCGGCAGCAATCCGCTGTGCAATCCCGACTGTCCGGAATGGATATCGGCAGAAGGCGTGATTTCGACCCAGACGCCGCAGAAGTTGCGCCAATTGCTCGCCACCCTTGGCAACCGGCGCCTGCCTGTCGTGATCAGCTCACGGGGAGGGGAGCTGTCCGGCGCCCTGGCGGCGGGTCGGATCATCCGCGAAAGGAAGCTCGACGTCGCCGTGGGCCGCACCGATTTCGTCGATTGCGATCCGGGAGCCTGGAATTGCCTGGCCAAGGAAGGCGCCTATGCCGGATTGAGCATCGATGCGGGCGTGGAGTGCGATTCGGCCTGCGCGCTGATGCTCGCCGGCGGCGTAAGAAGGCTTGTTGGTCCGCAGGCGCGGCTCAGCCTGTATCCGATGGGACAGAAGCAGGTGGTCAAGGCGTATATCGAGGAGATGGCGATCGGTCCCGCTCTGTTCGAGGCGATCGCGGGGCGCTCGGCCGAGCGCCAGCTCGAACCGGACATCATGCTGAAGGCGGGACTGACAACGGGACCGCAATCGGTCGACGCTCTGACCGGCGCCACCATTTGCAAGGCGGTTCCCAGGCCCGACAATTGCCGCGGCCTGCCGCCCGCCAATGCGGCGGCCGACGCGCCGGCAAGGCTGTAGTGCGCGGCTTCGGAAGCTGGCCATCGAGGCAGGTTGAGCTGCCTTCGATCTTTCCGCTATCGTCGCGCCGGTGGCACAGGGGCTGGCGGAGGATCGACAATGAGCCGGGACGTTCCGACACTCTACGAATGGGCCGGCGGCAGCGACGCCCTGAACCGGCTGACGCAGACATTTTACGACAAGGTGGCAAAGGATCCGGTCGTCGGGCCGGTGTTCAAGGCGATGTCGCCGGATCATCCCGCCCATGTCGCGGCCTTCATCGGCGAGGTCTTTGGCGGACCGAAGACCTACAGCGAGAAATTCGGCGGCCACCGCGAGATGGTCATGCATCATCTGGGCAAGCATTTGACGGAAGAGCAGCGCCGCCGCTGGATCAACCTGCTTGCCGACGCGGCCGATGAGGTCGGCTTGCCGGACGATCCCGAATTCCGTTCGGCTTTCATGGGCTATGTCGAATGGGGATCGCGATTGGCCAAGATGAACTCCAACCTCGGCGAGACCTGCGATCCCGATACCGAGCCGATGCCGGCCTGGGGCTGGGGCGTGCCCGGCGGGCCATACACGCCGCCGGAAACAAAGTAGCTTCCAGCTACCTCGGAGTGCAGTACGGATGTCGGAAGATTTCAAGATCGTGCGCTGGCGCGAGTGGGACGGCCCCGGTATCGAGCATCTGGAACTGCGCGAGCGCGCGGGCGAGATCCTGGCCGACTCCGTCGTCGTCTGCTCCGGTCAAAGCCCTTTTGCCGTCCGCTACCGCATAGAATGCGACGCGCACTGGCGCGCCAGGCGTGTCACGGTCGACATGATCGGCTCTGGCCGGACGCTGATTCTTGCCGCCGACGGCGATGGCAACTGGACCCGGGACGGAGTGCCGATGCCTGAACTGGAGGGCGCGATCGATCCAGACCTCACCGTCACGCCGTTCACCAACACGTTGCCGATCCGGCGTTTGCGGCTTTCCGCCGGGCAGAGTGCTGAGATCACCACCGCCTTCATCGAATTCCCGGCCCTGACGGTCGTCAGCAACCCGCAGCGCTACACATGCCTCGTGGAGGGCAGGCGATATCTCTATGAATCGCGCGCCGGCGACTTCAGGCGCGAAGTCGAGATCGACCGCGATGGGCTGGTCGTCACCTATCCCGATTTCTGGCAAAGGGGATGAAGGCGTGTTTGCGTGCAAACCACTCTTTACAGCGGGCGCGGAAGCTTTTAGGAAGCCCCTGCTGCGCCGAGGCGCGCACGATACGGGCATAGCTCAGTTGGTAGAGCGGCGGTCTCCAAAACCGCAGGTCGTAGGTTCGAGCCCTGCTGCCCGTGCCATTTCCAAAATGGCCATCAGTCACGATATTTTGTGGACTGCCTTTGAAAATCGGCGACACGCTTGCCATATTAGGCCGATTGGGGCATAAGGGCGCCATAGCCGGGACGGAACGACTGGATGGTTCCGAGGCGGCGTTTGGTCATAAAGCGGACACTTGCCACTTGCGTGGATCAAGAATCGGTTTTATGTAGACAGAACAGACACGCGACGCGTGGAGCTGGGAAGCCGGCTTTACGCGTCTGATTTGCATGGGCGAAATGATTGCGCTGATTCGGCGCGAGACTGGGCTCAGGCGGCACGTCCCGGCCAGCGGGATCATCCAGGGGGCCCGGCCAACGGGTCTTGAAGACAGAGCGGCATATGGCTTCGAAAACCACAAATCCTTTCGTCTTTCTCCAGCAGGTTCGCTCGGAGACCGCCAAGGTGACTTGGCCGTCGCGGCGCGAAACGATGATCTCGACGGTGATGGTTCTGGCCTTCGCTGTGATTGCGATGATCTTTTTCTTTAGCGCCGATCAGTTGATGGGCCTCGCGATCGAACAGATTCTGGGCATTGGACGCTAAGTCCGGCGACTACGGAGAAGTCTAAAAAAATGGCTGCGCGCTGGTACATCGTCCACGCTTATTCGAACTTTGAAAAGAAGGTCGCCGAGGACATCGAGAACAAGGCCAAGCAGAAGGGCCTGTCCGCCGATATCGAGCAGATCGTGGTGCCGACCGAGAAGGTCGTCGAGGTTCGTCGTGGCCGCAAGGTCGACGCCGAGCGCAAGTTCTTCCCGGGCTACGTGCTCCTGAAGGCCAATTTGACCGATGCCGTGTTCTCGCTGGTGAAGAACACGCCGAAGGTTACCGGCTTTCTCGGTGACTCCAAGCCGGTGCCGATCACCGAGGCCGAAGCGCAGCGCATCCTGAATCAGGTGCAGGAAGGCGTCGAGCGCCCGAAGCCCTCGGTCACTTTCGAGATCGGCGAGGCGATCCGCGTCTCGGATGGTCCTTTCGCGTCGTTCAACGGTTTCGTCCAGGAAGTGGACGAGGAGCGGGCGCGGCTCAAGGTGGAAGTTTCGATCTTCGGGCGCGCCGTGCCTGTCGATCTGGAATTCGGACAGGTCGAAAAAGGCTGATCCGAAATCCCTGATGCCGGTTGGCGATCAGGGGAGGCGGTGCGGAAACGCATGGCCTGAGAGCGGTGGGAGGCGAATGTGGCTTTAGCCGGCCGCGCGAACCGCACCACCAGACTGCAACCGCCGGTGTTTCCCAAGATGGGGCCGGCATAGACAAAGGCAGGAAAAGAGATGGCTAAGAAAATTGCAGGCCAGCTCAAGCTTCAGGTCTCCGCGGGTTCGGCTACGCCGTCGCCCCCGATCGGCCCGGCGCTTGGTCAGCGTGGCATCAACATCATGGAGTTCTGCAAGGCGTTCAACGCGCAGACCCAGGAAATGGAAAAGGGATCGCCGGTTCCGGTCGTCATCACCTACTATCAGGACAAGTCGTTCACCTTCGTCATGAAGACGCCGCCGGTGAGCTATTTCCTGAAGAAGGCCGCGAACCTGAAGTCGGGCTCGAAGGAGCCGGGCAAGGTCAAGGCTGGCACCGTTTCGCGCGACAAGGTGCGCGAAATCGCGACCGCCAAGATGAAGGATCTGAACGCAAACGACGTCGAGGCGGCCATGCGCATGGTCGAGGGCTCCGCCCGCTCGATGGGTCTGGAAGTGGTGGGCTGAGATCATGGCAAAGATTGCAAAGCGTGTATCGAAGACCCGCGAAGGCATCGATCCCAACAAGGCTTATGCCCTGGGTGAAGCGCTGAAGCTGCTCAAGGACCGTTCCTCGGTCAAGTTCGACGAGACCGTCGAAGTCGCCATGAACCTCGGCGTCGACCCGCGCCATGCCGACCAGATGGTCCGCGGCGTGGTCAACCTGCCGAACGGCACCGGCCGCTCGGTTCGCGTCGCCGTGTTCGCCCGTGGCGACAAGGCCGAGGAAGCCAAGGCCGCCGGCGCCGACATCGTCGGTGCTGAGGACCTGGTCGACATCGTCCAGAAGGGCACGATCGATTTCGATCGCTGCATCGCCACGCCGGACATGATGCCGCTGGTCGGCCGTCTCGGTAAGGTGCTCGGCCCGCGCGGCATGATGCCGAACCCGAAGGTCGGCACCGTCACCACCGACGTTGCCGCCGCCGTCAAGGCATCCAAGGGCGGCGCGGTCGAGTTCCGCGTCGAGAAGGCCGGCATCGTTCACGCCGGCGTCGGCAAGGTTTCGTTCGACGTCAAGGCGCTGGAAGAGAACATCCGCGCCTTCGCCGATGCGGTGACCAAGGCAAAGCCGGCTGGCGCCAAGGGCAACTACGTCAAGAAGGTGTCGGTCACCTCGACGATGGGCCCGGGCCTCAAGCTCGACGTCTCGACGCTCGCGGCGTCCTGATTAAGACCATTTGGGTCGGCCGCTGAATGGCCGATCCGTGACTGAATTCCGGGCCTCGGATTTATCCTGGGCCCGGTGCCGGAAGTCGAAAGGCTTCCGGACATCCTGTCCGAGATTGCAGGCGGCCCCAAAGCCTTAATTCATGTGGGCCTGCATGAGACGGGTGAAGACCTGACAACGGAGCGAATGCTCCAATGAAAGGTTCGAACCGTGTTTGCCTTTTGTCTGCGCATCGTTGGCTTGCTGGCGGTGTGGCGAAAGGGGGCAGGATCCTCGAGCGTCGTTCGGGAGATCCGTTACTGGATGGCCCGGCCGGCAAAAGGCAACCCGACGCCTGTCCTACTAGTGGGGCAGGGGTCAACTGGAGATAGGCAGTGGACAGAGCGGAAAAACGCGAACTCGTCACGGGCCTGAACGAAGCGTTCGGAAACGCAGGTTCAGTGGTCGTGGCCCACTATGCCGGAATCACCGTCGCGCAAATGAACGACCTTCGGTCGAAAATGCGCGCCGCCGGTGGCACCGTTAAAGTCGCGAAGAACCGTCTCGCCAAAATCGCTCTTCAGGGCACGGACTCCGCATCGATCATCGACCTGTTCAAGGGACAGACGCTGATTGCTTATTCGGAGGATCCGATTGCGGCGCCGAAGGTCGCGTCCGATTTCGCCAAGGGGAATGACAAGCTCGTCATTCTCGGCGGCGCAATGGGCACCACCTCGCTCAATGCCGACGGTGTGAAGGCACTCGCCACACTTCCGTCGCTCGATGAGCTGCGCGCCAGGCTGGTTGGCATGATCGCCACGCCGGCAACCCGGATCGCCCAGATCGTCAATGCGCCAGCGGCCTCGGTCGCGCGCGTCATCGGCGCTTACGCCCGGAAGGACGAGGCGGCATGAGGCCGTTCCTCGCTATCAAAAACACACGTTCGAACCTAACGAAGGAATACAACAATGGCTGATCTCGCAAAGATCGTAGACGACCTTTCGAAGCTGACCGTCCTCGAGGCGGCCGAGCTGTCGAAGCTTCTGGAAGAAAAGTGGGGCGTTTCGGCTGCTGCTCCGGTGGCGGTTGCCGCTGCTGGCGGCGCTGCCGCTGCTGCTGCTCCGGCCGAGGAAAAGACGGAATTCGACGTCGTCCTCACCGACGCTGGCGCTCAGAAGATCAACGTCATCAAGGAAGTCCGCGCCATCACCGGTCTTGGCCTCAAGGAAGCCAAGGACCTGGTCGAAGCGGCTCCGAAGCCGGTCAAGGAAGGCGTTTCCAAGGCCGACGCCGACAAGTTCAAGGCCCAGCTGGAAGCAGCCGGCGCCAAGGTCGACCTGAAGTAAGCGTAAAAGCGGCGGGCGGCCTCGCGCCGTCCGCCACTCCCTTCGGCTCGAAGGGAGGACGCGTAGCGCGAGATGTACAAGAACCTCTTTCCTGAGGGCCGCAACCGGCCTTCAGGAAACGGGTTTTCTCCCGTTTTAGCCGGCCGCCGAAAGGCGGACGGAGAACAGACAGAGAGCCGCCGCCCAGGCGGCTCGGTATGCAAGGCGGACCGCGGCGAGGTCCGTCCCGAGTTTAGAGCTAAGGAGCGACGATGGCCCAGACCCAGACTTTCAATGGCCGCAGACGCGTACGCAAGTTCTTCGGAAAGATTCCGGAAGTTGCGGAGATGCCGAACCTGATCGAGGTTCAGAAGGCATCCTATGACCAGTTCCTGATGGTGGACGAGCCCAAGGGCGGCCGTCCGGACGAGGGACTGCAGGCTGTTTTCAAGTCGGTCTTCCCGATCTCCGATTTTTCCGGCTCCTCGATGCTGGAGTTCGTGAAGTACGAGTTCGAAGGACCGAAATTCGACGTTGACGAATGCCGTCAGCGCGACCTGACTTATGCCGCGCCGCTGAAGGTGACGCTGCGCCTCATCGTGTTCGATATCGACGAGGATACCGGCGCCAAGTCGATCAAGGACATCAAGGAGCAGGACGTCTACATGGGCGACATGCCGCTCATGACCTTGAACGGCACCTTCATCGTCAACGGCACCGAGCGCGTCATCGTCTCGCAGATGCACCGTTCGCCGGGCGTCTTCTTCGATCACGACAAGGGCAAGTCGCACTCGTCGGGCAAGCTTCTGTTTGCCGCGCGCGTCATCCCCTATCGCGGCTCGTGGCTCGACATTGAGTTCGATTCCAAGGACGTCGTGCACGCCCGCATCGACCGCCGCCGCAAGATTCCGGTGACGTCGCTGCTGATGGCGCTCGGCATGGATGGCGAGGAGATCCTGTCGACCTTCTACAACAAGATCACCTATGTCCGCGCCGGCGACCACTGGCGCATTCCGTTCAACGTCGAGCGTTTCCGCGGCCTCAAGGCCGTCGGCGACCTGGTCGACGCCGATACGGGCGAGATCGTTGTCGAAGCCGGCAAGAAGATCACTGCCCGCCAGGCGCGCCAGCTCGGTGAAAAGGGCCTGAAGGCTATCAAGGCGACCGACGAGGATCTGCTCGGCAACTACCTGGCCGAGGACATCGTCAACTACGCCACCGGCGAGATCTTCCTCGAAGCCGGCGACGAGATCGATGAAAAGACGCTCAAGGTGCTGCTTGGTACCGGCGAGCAGGAGATCAAGGTTCTCGACATCGACCACGTCAATGTCGGCGCCTATATCCGCAACACGCTCAACGTCGACAAGAACGAGAGCCGCCAGGACGCGCTGTTCGACATCTATCGTGTCATGCGCCCCGGCGAGCCGCCGACGCTCGAGACCGCCGAAGCCATGTTCAACTCGCTGTTCTTCGACAGCGAGCGCTACGATCTGTCGGCTGTCGGCCGCGTCAAGATGAACATGCGCCTTGAGCTCAAGGCCGAGGACACCGTGCGCGTGCTGCGCAAGGAAGACATCCTGGCCGTGGTCAAGACGCTGGTCGAACTGCGCGACGGCAAGGGCGAGATCGACGACATCGACAATCTCGGCAACCGCCGCGTGCGCTCCGTCGGCGAGCTGATGGAGAACCAGTACCGCGTCGGCCTGCTGCGCATGGAGCGCGCGATCAAGGAGCGTATGTCCTCGATCGAGATCGACACGGTCATGCCGCAGGACCTGATCAACGCCAAGCCGGCGGCCGCCGCCGTGCGCGAGTTCTTCGGTTCCTCGCAGCTGTCGCAGTTCATGGACCAGACCAACCCGCTGTCGGAGATCACCCACAAGCGTCGTCTTTCGGCGCTTGGACCGGGCGGTCTGACCCGCGAGCGCGCCGGCTTCGAAGTGCGCGACGTGCACCCGACGCACTACGGCCGTATCTGCCCGATCGAGACGCCGGAAGGCCCGAATATCGGTCTGATCAACTCGCTGGCCACCTTCGCGCGCGTCAACAAGTACGGCTTCATCGAGAGCCCGTACCGCAAGATCGTCGACGGCAAGCTGACCAATGACGTCGTCTATCTCTCGGCGATGGAAGAAGCCAAGCACCATGTCGCGCAGGCCAACGCCGAGCTCGACAAGAATGGCGGCTTCGTCGACGAGTTCGTCATTTGCCGCAGTGCCGGCGAAGTGATGATGGCGCCGCGCGAAAACGTCGACCTGATGGACGTGTCGCCCAAGCAGATGGTGTCGGTGGCCGCGGCCCTGATCCCGTTCCTGGAAAACGACGACGCCAACCGCGCTCTGATGGGCTCGAACATGCAGCGTCAGGCCGTGCCGCTGGTGCGCGCCGAGGCGCCGTTTGTCGGCACCGGCATGGAGCCGATCGTCGCTCGTGACTCGGGCGCCGCCATCGGCGCCCGCCGCGGCGGCATTGTCGACCAGGTGGACGCGACGCGTATCGTTATCCGTGCGACGGAAGATCTCGATCCGGGCAAGTCCGGCGTCGACATCTACCGGCTGATGAAGTTCCAGCGTTCGAACCAGAACACCTGCATCAACCAGCGTCCGCTGGTGCGCATGGGTGACCGGGTCAACAAGGGCGACATCATCGCCGACGGTCCGTCGACCGAGCTCGGTGATCTGGCGCTTGGCCGCAACGTGCTGGTCGCGTTCATGCCGTGGAACGGCTACAACTACGAGGACTCGATCCTCTTGTCCGAGCGCATCGTCGCCGACGACGTCTTCACCTCGATCCACATCGAGGAGTTCGAGGTCATGGCGCGCGATACCAAACTCGGTCCGGAGGAAATCACGCGCGACATTCCGAACGTTTCGGAAGAGGCGCTGAAGAACCTCGACGAAGCCGGCATCGTCTATATCGGTGCGGAAGTGCAGCCGGGCGACATCCTGGTCGGCAAGATCACGCCGAAGGGCGAAAGCCCGATGACGCCGGAAGAGAAGCTTCTGCGCGCCATCTTCGGCGAAAAGGCTTCCGACGTGCGCGACACTTCGATGCGCATGCCTCCGGGCACTTTCGGCACCGTCGTCGAGGTGCGCGTGTTCAATCGCCACGGTGTGGAGAAGGACGAGCGCGCCATGGCGATCGAGCGCGAGGAGATCGAACGCCTCGCCAAGGACCGCGACGACGAGCAGGCCATTCTGGACCGCAACGTCTACGCGCGTCTTTCCGACGTGCTCGTCGGCAAGGAAGCGATCGCTGGACCGAAGGGCTTCAAGAAGGGCTCGACGCTGTCCAAGGACACGCTCGACGAGTATCCGCGTTCGCAGTGGTGGCAGTTCGCCGTGGAGAACGAAAAGCTCCAGAGCGAACTGGAAGCCCTGCGTGGCCAGTACGACGACTCCAAGAAGGCGCTCGAACAGCGCTTCATGGACAAGGTCGAGAAGGTGCAGCGCGGCGACGAAATGCCTCCGGGCGTCATGAAGATGGTCAAGGTCTTCGTGGCGGTGAAGCGCAAGATGCAGCCGGGCGACAAGATGGCCGGCCGTCACGGCAACAAGGGTGTCGTGTCGCGCATCGTTCCGGTCGAGGACATGCCTTTCCTCGAGGACGGCACGCATGCCGATATCGTGCTCAACCCGCTGGGTGTGCCGAGCCGCATGAATGTCGGCCAGATCCTGGAAACGCATCTGGGCTGGGCATGTGCGGGCATGGGCAAGAAGATCGGCGAGCTGATCGACACGTACAAGGCGGCCGGTGACATCAAGCCCCTGCGCAAGACGCTGGAAAGCTTCATGCCGGCCAATGACCGCAACGAGCCGATCCGCGAGTATGACGACGAGAGCATTGTTCGCCTCAGCGAGCAGATGCGCCGCGGCGTCTCGATCGCGACCCCGGTGTTCGACGGTGCGCACGAGGCTGACATCAACATCATGCTGGAGCAGGCGGGCCTGCACACCAGCGGTCAGTCGCAGCTGTATGACGGACGCACGGGCGAGCCGTTCGATCGCAAGGTGACGATGGGCTATATCTACATGCTCAAGCTTCACCACCTGGTGGACGACAAGATCCACGCGCGTTCGATCGGTCCGTACTCGCTCGTCACCCAGCAGCCGCTGGGCGGCAAGGCGCAGTTCGGCGGCCAGCGCTTCGGCGAAATGGAGGTCTGGGCTCTGGAAGCCTATGGCGCCGCCTACACGCTGCAGGAAATGCTGACGGTGAAGTCGGACGACGTCGCCGGCCGCACCAAGGTCTACGAGGCGATCGTGCGTGGCGACGACACGTTCGAGGCCGGCATCCCGGAGAGCTTCAACGTGCTCGTCAAGGAAATGCGGTCTCTCGGCCTCAATGTCGAGCTGGAGAACACCAAGCTCGACGACAACCCTGTCCGGCTGCCCGACGCGGCCGAGTAAAGGTTACGGCGCGCCGCACGACGTTGCGGCGCGCCAGACGAATTCGACGGCCAATGGCCGACAAAGACGGCGGGCGTTTGGTCCGCGTTAGATGCAAGGGGTTTTCGAGGACCCCGAAAAGGAGAACGGCATGAACCAAGAGGTCATGAATCTCTTCAATCCGCAGGCGCCTGCGCAGGTGTTCGATTCCATCCGGATCTCACTGGCCAGCCCTGAGAAGATTCTGTCCTGGTCGTTCGGCGAGATCAAGAAGCCGGAGACCATCAACTACCGCACCTTCAAGCCGGAGCGTGACGGTCTGTTCTGCGCGCGCATTTTTGGCCCGATCAAGGACTATGAGTGCCTGTGCGGCAAGTACAAGCGCATGAAGTACAAGGGCGTCATCTGCGAGAAGTGCGGCGTCGAAGTCACGCTGTCGCGCGTCCGCCGCGAGCGCATGGGCCATATCGAGCTCGCCGCTCCCGTCGCCCACATCTGGTTCCTGAAGTCGCTGCCCTCGCGCATCGGCACGCTGCTCGACATGACCCTGAAGGACATCGAGCGCGTCCTCTACTTCGAGAACTACATCGTCACCGAGCCTGGCCTCACCGCGCTGAAGGAGCACCAGCTGCTCAGCGAGGAAGAGTACATGATCGCCGTCGACGAGTATGGCGAGGATTCCTTCACCGCCATGATCGGCGCCGAGGCCATTCATGACCTTCTGGCCGGCATGGACCTGGAGAAGATCGCCGGCGACCTGCGTTCGGAACTGGCTTCGACCACGTCCGAGCTGAAGCAGAAGAAGTATCTGAAGCGGCTCAAGGTCGTCGAGAACTTCATGGAATCCGGCAACCGTCCCGAATGGATGATCATGAAGGTGGTCCCGGTCATTCCGCCGGACCTGCGCCCGCTGGTTCCCCTGGATGGTGGACGTTTCGCGACGTCCGACCTGAACGATCTCTATCGCCGCGTCATCAACCGCAACAACCGTCTGAAGCGGCTGATCGAACTGCGCGCTCCCGGCATCATCGTGCGCAATGAAAAGCGCATGCTGCAGGAAGCCGTCGACGCATTGTTCGACAACGGCCGCCGCGGCCGCGTTATCACCGGCGCCAACAAGCGTCCGCTGAAGTCGCTGTCCGACATGCTGAAGGGCAAGCAGGGCCGGTTCCGCCAGAACCTGCTCGGCAAGCGCGTCGACTATTCCGGCCGTTCGGTCATCGTGACCGGTCCGGAGCTCAAGCTGCACCAGTGTGGCCTGCCGAAGAAGATGGCGCTCGAGCTGTTCAAGCCCTTCATCTACGCCCGTCTCGACGCCAAGGGTTACTCCTCGACCGTCAAGCAGGCCAAGAAGCTGGTCGAGAAGGAGCGTCCGGAAGTCTGGGATATTCTCGACGAGGTCATCCGCGAGCACCCGGTTCTGCTGAACCGCGCGCCGACGCTGCACCGCCTCGGCATCCAGGCGTTCGAGCCGATCCTGATCGAAGGCAAGGCGATCCAGCTGCATCCGCTGGTCTGCACGGCCTTCAACGCCGACTTCGACGGTGACCAGATGGCGGTCCACGTGCCGCTGTCGCTGGAAGCGCAGCTTGAAGCCCGCGTGCTGATGATGTCGACCAACAACATCCTGCACCCGGCTTCCGGCGCGCCGATCATCGTGCCGTCGCAGGACATGGTTCTGGGTCTCTACTATCTCTCGATCGTCAACCAGAACGAGCCGGGCGAGGGCATGGTGTTTGCCGACATGGGCGAACTCCAGCACGCGCTCGAGACCAAGGCGGTGACCCTGCACGCCAAGATCAAGGGCCGCTTCCGCACGGTCGACGCCGAAGGCAAGGTCGTGTCGAAGATCCACGACACCACGCCTGGCCGCATGATCATCGGCGAGCTTCTGCCGAAGAACGTCAACGTGCCTTACGAGACCGCCAACCAGGAGATGACCAAGAAGAACATCTCCAAGATGATCGACACCGTCTACCGCCACTGCGGTCAGAAGGAGACGGTCATTTTCTGCGACCGCATCATGGCGCTCGGCTTCGCTCATGCCTGCCGTGCCGGCATTTCGTTCGGCAAGGACGACATGCTGATCCCGGACAGCAAGATCAAGCTGGTCTCCGACACCGAGGCTTTGGCCAAGGAATACGAGCAGCAGTACAATGACGGCCTGATCACGCAGGGCGAGAAGTACAACAAGGTCGTCGACGCCTGGGCCAAGTGCTCGGAAAAGGTCGCCGACGAAATGATGGCCCGCATCAAGGCGGTCGAGTTCGAGGACAATGGCCGTCAGAAGCCGATGAACTCGATCTACATGATGTCGCACTCCGGTGCGCGTGGCTCGCCCACCCAGATGCGCCAGCTCGCCGGCATGCGCGGCCTGATGGCGAAGCCCTCGGGTGAAATCATCGAGACGCCGATCATCTCGAACTTCAAGGAAGGCCTGACCGTGCTCGAGTACTTCAACTCGACCCACGGCGCCCGCAAGGGTCTGGCCGACACCGCCTTGAAGACGGCGAACTCGGGTTACCTCACCCGTCGTCTGGTCGACGTGGCGCAGGACTGCATCGTCAACTCCGTGGATTGCGGCACCGACAAGGGCCTCACCATGCAGCCGATCGTCGATGCCGGTCAGGTCGTCGCTTCGGTCGGCCAGCGCGTTCTGGGCCGCACCGCGCTCGACGACATCAACCATCCGGTGACCGGCGACCTGCTGGTCAAGGCCGGAACGCTGATGGACGAGCGTGACGTGGAGCAGATCGAAAAGGCCGGCGTCCAGTCGGTCCGCATTCGCTCGGCACTGACCTGCGAGGTCAGGGTCGGCGTGTGCGCGGTCTGCTACGGACGCGATCTGGCGCGCGGCACCCCCGTCAACCAGGGTGAAGCGGTCGGCGTCATCGCGGCGCAGTCGATCGGCGAGCCGGGCACCCAGCTCACCATGCGTACCTTCCACATGGGTGGTACCGCGCAGGTGGTGGATAGCTCGTTCCTTGAAGCCTCCTATGAGGGCAAGGTCGAGATCCGCAACCGCAACGTGGTGCGCAACTCCGACGGCCAGCAGATGGTCATGGGCCGCAACATGGCGGTGCTGATCCTCGACGAAGCCGGCAAGGAGCGCGCCACGCACCGTGTCACCTATGGTTCGCGTATCTTCGTGGACGATGGCGACAAGGTGAAGCGCGGCCAGCGTATCGCCGAGTGGGATCCCTACACCCGCCCGATCCTCACCGAAATCGAGGGCAGGGTGGCGTTCGAGGATCTGGTCGACGGCATCTCCGTTCAGGAAACGGCCGACGAGTCGACCGGCATCACCAAGCGTGAGGTCATCGACTGGCGTTCGACGCCGCGCGGCAACGATCTGAAGCCGGCGATCGTCGTTCAGGACGCCAAGGGCAAGGTCGGCAAGCTGTCGAAGGGTGGCGATGCCCGCTTCCTGCTCTCGGTCGAGGCCATTCTTTCGGTCGAGCCGGGTGCGCAGGTTCGTCCCGGCGACGTGCTGGCGCGTATCCCGATGGAAAGCGCCAAGACCAAGGACATCACCGGCGGTCTGCCGCGTGTTGCCGAACTGTTCGAGGCACGTCGTCCGAAGGATCACGCCATCATCGCCGAGATCGATGGCACGATCCGCTTCGGCCGCGACTACAAGAACAAGCGCCGCATCATCATCGAGCCGCATGACTCGACGCTGGAGCCGGTCGAATACCTGATCCCGAAGGGCAAGCCGTTCCATCTCCAGGACGGCGACGTCATCGAGAAGGGCGACTACATCCTCGACGGCAATCCGGCGCCGCACGACATCCTGGCGATCAAGGGCGTGGAGGCACTTGCTTCCTACCTCGTCAACGAGATCCAGGAAGTCTACCGCCTGCAGGGCGTGTCGATCAACGACAAGCACATCGAGGTGATCGTTCGCCAGATGCTGCAGAAGGTCGAGATCACCACGCAGGGCGACTCGACCTACATTCCAGGCGACCACGTCGACGTGATCGAGCTGGAAGAGGTCAATGAGCGCCTGATCGAGGACGGCAAGAAGCCGGCCGAAGGTCAGCCGGTGCTGCTCGGCATCACCAAGGCCTCGCTGCAGACGCCGTCCTTCATCTCGGCCGCCTCCTTCCAGGAGACGACCCGAGTGCTGACGGAAGCCGCGGTTGCCGGCAAGACCGACATGCTGCAGGGCTTGAAGGAAAACGTCATCGTCGGCCGGCTGATCCCGGCCGGTACGGGCGGCACGATGAGCCAGATCCGGCGCATCGCCACCTCGCGCGACGAACTGATCATCGACGAGCGCCGCAAGGCCTCCGGTGTGGAAGTCGCCGAGCCGATGCTGGCCGATCTGACAACCGCCGCGCAGTAAGCGCGGCGGGAGCAATTCCAGGAAAAGTGTAAACGGTTTTCCGTCCGGAATTGCGCGAGAAAAAGTAAAAATCTCAGGCAACTGGGCCGTCGGGGAAACCTGGCGGCCTTTTTGTTTGTTCTATTCAGATGGTTTCTCGAAGCGAAGCAGGTCGCCCGGCTCGCAGTCGAGGTATTCGCAGATGCGTTCCAGCGTGTCGAACCGGATACCTTTGACCTTTCCCTGTTTGAGAAGGGAAAGGTTGGCTTCGGTGATGCCGACAAATTCGGCGAGGTCCTTCGACTTCACGTTTCGTTCGGCGAGGACGACGTTGAGCCTGACCCTTATGGGCATAAGCTGGTCCTCCTCACACGAACTGGGCATTTTCGTCGGCGAGCGCGGATGCTTCCGATATTACCCAGGTGATCACCGCGACGATGGCCGCCGTCAGCAAGGCCAGCAGCGTGTCGCTGTCGAGACCAAGTGTCAGGCGGTGTTGGCCGGCAGGTGCATCCAGGCTCAGGAGAACGGACAGCGCCGCTCCCGAAACCGGTTTCAGCAAGGCGGAGGCCAGCAGGCCAAGGCCAAAGGACCGCAAATTCCTGATTGCGTTCTCTCCGAAGAAGTCTCCGGTCGCAAAGGCCTGGAAGGCGCCCCGGGCCGCCATCAGCGCGAAAACGAGACAGGCAAGCGGCACGAACGAGATCGCGAACGCGGCCAGCCTGCGGCCGAGGCCGAATTCGCTGAGCCATGCCTGCGGGATATTGGCATCCGCCGCGATCGAGCCGGCGGAGGTGGTGAGCCAGTAGAACAGCAGACAGAGCGTCAGCAGGATCGCCAGGACGACAAAGCATCGTGCCAGCACCAGGCTGAACAGGCGGATGCGCCTCAGCCTTGTCTGGCGAACCGGGTCGGGGGTTGGAGCCGTGATGGCGGGTTCAATCATGATCGTCTCGGTTCGCAAAAAAAATTATTGTTTTACAATAATAGTTTTATGCATAATGGTAAGCGTTGTCAACGTCCAACATGACAGGAGCTACCAATGCCTTCCTTCAAACGCCAGAACACCCTTGCCGCCATCGGGTTCATGACGGCGCTCGTGGCGCCTTTTTCAGCTCACGCTCTGCCGTCGACGGCAACAGGCCGGATATCGGTGGGGCAGGTGATGGAGATGATCGAAAAGGCCGATACCAGCCCGATCGCCAGGCAGACGCTTGTCGCCTATGTCGCCGGGGTTGGTGAAGCCGCCGGCGCAATTGTCGATACGATCGGCAACGGCTCGCGCACCATGTCCTGCCGGAAGTCGTTCAGCCTGGATACCGGCTCGGTGCGCGCGGCCCTCGAAGCCGGTGCACCCCGTCAGGACAGCTGGCCGCAAACGCCGGCAACCCCACTGATCGTTGCCGACATGGTCAAACGCGCCGGCTGCAAGGCAAAGGATTGATCCAAGCCGGACCGGGACTGCGGTCGACAGCGCTTCATTGACCGGGTTCGAAGCCGTCGGCGCAAGCCGGCGGCCTTTTTCATTTACGACGACCTGTCACGGTTGATAGGCTCATTCGGAGCCCGGATTTCGGACCGACAAGATCAGGCGCTTCCTCACGACAAGCCTCAGGCGGCCCCGTAGCGTGATTTGGCGATCGAAGGATCGGAAAAAACGATGAGCAAGAAAACCTGGGCTGCTGTCGACGACTACATCGTTGAGGCCCTGTTCGAAGCAGATCCCGCCCTCGACGCTGTTCTGGCCGCCAACCGTGACCAAGGCTTGCCACCGATCGACGTCTCGCCGGCGCAGGGCAAGCTGCTTTCGCTTCTGCTGCGCATCAAAGGCGCGAAAAAGGTTCTCGAAATCGGCACGCTGGGCGGCTATTCGACGATCTGGATGGCGCGAGCGTTGCCTGCGGACGGCAAGATCGTGACGCTTGAACTCGACCCGCATCATGCCAGCGTCGCGCGGTCGAATTTCGAACAGGCAGGGGTGTCGGAACGGGTGGAACTGCGGGTCGGGCCGGCGCTACAGTCGCTTGCCGCGCTAGGCACCGAGAATGCCGGGCCGTTCGATCTCATCTTCATCGACGCCGACAAGCCGAACAATCCGAACTATCTGTCATGGGCCATGCGGCTCTCAAGGCCGGGAACAGTGATCATCTGCGACAACGTCATCCGCGACGGCGCGGTGATCGACGGCGGTGGCCATGACGCCAATGTTGTCGGCGCCCGGGCGGCGTTCTCGTTCATCGGCGGCGACAAGCGCCTGGACGGCACCGCTATCCAGACCGTCGGCGCCAAGGGTTATGACGGCTTTGCCATTGCGATCGTCGAGTGAGCATCACACGGTGATTGCCTGAATGACGCTGATGTCGGACCAACTCGGTCATGCTCACTTGTCATCGGCAGTTCGTTTGACGGCCGGCTTGCCCCAATCCGTCGCTGCTGCGCAGCGCCACCTTCCCCCTCCGGAGGGAAAGGAAGGAGCGTTTCTGGAGGAGCGTTGACGGCAGAAAGCCTGGCGCTTTCCTCTACCCCGTTGACCGGGGGGCCGAAGGGCGGGCGAGACCCGTGGCTCGCCCCGGCAGGTGGCTCGGCGTAGCCGAGAGGGAGTGGGGGGCGACCTGGCACGAGCGTGCGCTCCAGCCAGATCCGCGATCCCGTCGCGGGCACAATTCAGTCGAAAAACGCTTCGACCACGTTGCGCCTGCCGAGCATGAAGGCGTCGGCGACATGCTGCAGCGGCGCCAGATCGACATCCGATGTGCCGGCGCGCACGATCTCGGCGAAACGCCTGTAGAGCATCGGGTATTCCGCCTCCGGCTCCTCATGGACGACACGGCCGTCGATGGCGAGCTTCGAGCCGCCGCCGGAAAGCACCATCTTGCCCGCATCCGTGTCGGCCAGGATGTCCCAGCTTTGCGGGCCGGTCTGCAGCCAGTCGAGGTCCATCGTCACCGGCAATCCGTTCGAGGTGCGGAAGGCGACTTGCGCCGCGACCGGGGCGGCGCGGTTTTCGGGAAAGTCGAGCGCGGCCGAGGTGATGAACATCGCCGGCAGGATGTGGGTTGCGATCGACAGCGCGTTGATGCCGGGATCGAAGACGCCGAAGCCGCCCGGCGCCCAGATCCACTCTTGGTTCGGATGCCAGCGGCGCACATCTTCCTTCCATATGATCGCCGCCGAGCGAAGGCGGGCCGATGCGAGAAAGCTGCGCGCAGCCTCCACCGCCGGCGCATAGCGCGAGTGCCAGCTGGCGAACAGGCAGACGCCGTTCTTCGCGGCCAGCACCTTCAGGTCCGCGACTTCGCTGACCGTGGCGCCCGGGGGCTTTTCCAGGAAGACGTGCTTCTTGGCCTCGAGCGCGGTGCGCGCGGCATCGTAGCGGAATTGCGGCGGCATGCAGAGCGAGACAGCCTCAAGCTCCGGCACCGCGTCGAGCATCGCCTCGATAGTGGGGAAGTTCGGGATGCCGTCGACCTTGCCATGCCGGCTGGCGGCGGCGATGAGTCGATAGTTCTGGTCCTTGGCCAGCGCCGGGAGGTGCTGGTCGCGGACGATCTTGCCGACGCCGACGATGCCGATCTTGATGGGGTTGTTGTTCGAGGACATGAGGGCTCCGGATGGGAAGGACAGGTTTTCCTAGATGCGAAAAGGCAGCCGGGCAAGGTGTGGTCATGGAGCGGCGGTCCGGCCCGCGTCGGCCGCGTCCTGACCTGATTCTCAGATCGGTACGTCGAAGGTGACGATCGACACTTCGCCTTCGAGCGCGCCCTGATAGGCCGACAGATGCGGCTCGTCGTCGGGCACACCGTCCATATCGCCGATCTGATCGAGTTCGGCCTCGGCATAACCTTCCGCCGCGAGCGATTCGAGGGCACGGCGCACCGCCGAATCGTCATCGGGAGCGACCAGCATGACATGCACGCCTTCTACCTTGCCGCCTTTGCGCTTCCACACCCGGCCGGTGATGATGGTGACCGGGCGTTCTTCATTGTCGTTCACGGGCTGATTCCTTCTGGGAAAGGACGGGCGAGGGGATTTTGACTGTTCTGCCGGCCTTTTCGCATGAAGCGGGGCCGTGCGACAGCCAAAAGCCATTCACTTTGCCAAAGCCTTGGCACTTTCTTCTCCGCCCTTGCAAAATGGCGAAAGAAAATTACCTGCGGTTTTCGCATGGCTGCCAAGCCCCGGCTTCAATGCAATATTTGGCACTGCGGGGTTGACGGTTCGCGGGCTTACGAGTAGAAGCCGGCCAGTCAGAACCGATGTGAGGCTCTCCTTTCCGAAGCGACACGCTTTGGAGTTTGCTTCAAACAGGGTTCGTTTTACGAGCGAAAAGACATTTCCGGCGTGCACGAAGCGGCTTCCGCTTCCTCTGCCATTTGTTCGGGCAAGACCGCGAGGCGCGGTTTGTTGCCCGAATTTGCGTATGGAAATGACGCTTTGAGCGGCCCTGACCGGGCGAGACACGGAATTGAGAGACAAGAGGGTTTAATGCCTACCGTCAACCAGCTGATCCGCAAGCCGCGCATTGCGCCGGTGAAGCGCAACAAGGTCCCGGCCATGCAGCAGAACCCGCAGAAGCGGGGCGTCTGCACGCGCGTCTACACGACGACGCCGAAGAAGCCGAACTCGGCGCTGCGCAAGGTGGCCAAGATCCGCCTGACCAATGGTTTTGAAGTGATCGGTTACATCCCCGGCGAAGGTCACAACCTTCAGGAACACTCCGTGGTCATGATCCGCGGCGGCCGCGTCAAGGATCTTCCGGGCGTTCGCTACCACATCATCCGCGGCGTGCTCGACACGCAGGGCGTGAAGAACCGCAAGCAGCGCCGTTCGAAGTACGGCGCCAAGCGTCCGAAGTAAGATTTTCCGGCCCTGGCGCTGCTTGAACGCGTCGGGCTACGAGATTGAGAGACAAAAGCCATGTCGCGTCGTCACAGTGCAGAAAAGCGTGAGATCAACCCGGATCCGAAGTTCGGCGATCTGATTGTCACCAAGTTCATGAACGCCGTCATGTATGACGGCAAGAAGTCGGTCGCCGAGACCATCGTCTATGGCGCTCTGGACCAGGTCCAGTCGAAGACCAAGCAGGAGCCGGTCACCGTCTTCCATCAGGCGCTCGACAATGTCGCGCCGCATGTGGAAGTGCGTTCGCGTCGCGTCGGCGGCGCCACCTACCAGGTTCCGGTCGACGTGCGCCCCGAGCGCCGCCAGGCATTGGCCATCCGTTGGCTGATCGCGGCTGCCCGCAACCGCAACGAGACCACCATGGTCGACCGCCTCTCGGGCGAGCTGATGGACGCGGCCAACAACCGCGGCACGGCCGTCAAGAAGCGTGAAGACACCCACAAGATGGCTGAAGCCAACCGCGCTTTCGCACACTACCGCTGGTAAAGCGCGAACAGGACTGAGAGGCAGCTACGATGGCCCGCGAATACAAAATCGAAGACTACCGCAATTTCGGTATCATGGCGCATATTGACGCCGGCAAGACGACGACCACCGAGCGCGTCCTCTACTACACGGGCAAGTCGCACAAGATCGGCGAAGTGCACGACGGCGCTGCCACCATGGACTGGATGGAGCAGGAGCAGGAACGCGGCATCACCATCACGTCCGCCGCCACCACGACCTTCTGGAAGGGCCGTGACGGCAAGATGCGCCGCTTCAACATCATCGACACCCCCGGACACGTCGACTTCACCATTGAAGTCGAGCGTTCGCTGCGCGTGCTCGACGGCGCCATTGCGCTGCTCGACGCCAACGCCGGTGTCGAGCCGCAGACGGAAACCGTCTGGCGCCAGGCCGACAAGTACCGCGTGCCGCGCATGATCTTCTGCAACAAGATGGACAAGATCGGCGCCGACTTCTACCGCTCGGTCGAGATGATCGGCTCGCGCCTTGGTGCGCAGGCTGTCGTCATGCAGCTGCCGATTGGCGCCGAGACCGAATTCAAGGGCGTCGTCGACCTCGTCGAGATGAACGCGCTTGTCTGGCGCGACGAGACGCTGGGCGCTGCCTGGGACGTCGTCGAGATCCCGGCCGACCTTCAGGCTCGTGCCCAGGAATACCGCGAGAAGATGATCGAAGCCGCCGTCGAAATGGACGAGACGGCGCTCGAGAACTACCTCGAAGGCAAGATGCCGTCGAATGACGAGATTCGTTCGCTGATCCGCAAGGGTACGATCGCGGTCAAGTTTTTCCCGATGTTCTGCGGCTCGGCCTTCAAGAACAAGGGCGTGCAGCCGCTGCTCGACGCCGTCGTCGAATACCTGCCGTCGCCGGCCGACGTTCCCGCCATCAAGGGTGTCGATGCCAAGACCGACGCCGAGATCGAGCGTCATGCCGTCGACGACGAGCCGCTGTCGATGCTCGCCTTCAAGATCATGAACGACCCGTTCGTGGGTTCGCTGACCTTCGCCCGCATCTATTCGGGCAAGCTCACCAAGGGCATCTCGGTCGACAACACCGTCAAGGGCAAGAAGGAGCGCATCGGCCGCATGCTGCAGATGCATGCGAATTCGCGCGCCGACGTCGAAGAAGCTTTTGCCGGCGACATCGTCGCCCTGGCTGGCCTCAAGGACACGACCACGGGCGACACGCTGTGCGATCCGCTGCACCCGGTCATCCTCGAGCGCATGGAATTCCCCGATCCGGTCATCCAGATCGCCATCGAGCCGAAGACCAAGAACGACCAGGAAAAGATGGGCCTCGCCCTTCACCGCCTGGCTGCCGAGGATCCGTCCTTCCGCGTCAAGACCGACGAGGAAAGCGGCCAGACCATCATCTCCGGCATGGGCGAACTGCACCTCGACATCATCGTCGACCGCATGCGCCGCGAGTTCAAGGTCGAAGCCAATGTCGGCGCTCCGCAGGTGGCCTATCGCGAGACGATCACCCGCAAGCACGAGCAGGACTACACGCACAAGAAGCAGACCGGCGGTACCGGCCAGTTCGCCCGCGTGAAAGTTATCTTCGAGCCGAACACGGAGAGCGAAGAGTTCGTCTTCGAATCCAAGATCGTCGGCGGCGCGGTGCCGAAGGAATACATCCCGGGTGTCGAAAAGGGCATCCAGAGCGTCATGGGCGCTGGCCCGTTCGCGGGCTTCCCGATGATCGGCGTCCGTGCGACGCTGATCGACGGCGCTTACCACGACGTCGACTCCTCGGTCCTGGCCTTCGAAATCGCGTCCCGCGCCTGCTTCCGTGAAGCCGCACCCAAGCTTGGCGTGCAGCTGCTCGAGCCGATCATGAAGGTCGAAGTCGTGACGCCGGAAGACTATGTCGGCAGCGTCATTGGCGACCTGAACGGCCGCCGCGGCCAGATCCAGGGTCAGGAAGCACGCGGCGTGGCCGTCGTCATCAATGCGATGGTGCCGCTCGCCAACATGTTCAAGTACGTCGACAACCTGCGCTCGATGAGCCAGGGCCGCGCGGCCTACACGATGCAGTTCGACCACTACGAGCCGGTCCCGACCGCGGTCGCCCAGGAAGTCCAGAAAAAGTACGCGTAACTCGAAAGAGCTGTCGCGATAACGCAATTCAAAGCCCGCATGGGCGAGCAGGAAATGGAGACATCACATGGCAAAAGGTAAATTCGAGCGCACTAAGCCTCATGTGAACATCGGCACGATTGGTCACGTTGACCATGGCAAGACGTCGCTGACGGCGGCGATCACGAAGTATTTTGGCGAGTACAAGCGCTACGACCAGATCGATGCGGCGCCGGAAGAGAAGGCGCGCGGCATCACCATCTCGACGGCTCACGTCGAGTATGAGACGGCCAACCGCCACTACGCCCACGTCGACTGCCCCGGCCACGCCGACTATGTGAAGAACATGATCACCGGCGCCGCGCAGATGGACGGCGCGATCCTGGTGGTTTCGGCTGCTGACGGCCCGATGCCGCAGACCCGCGAGCACATCCTGCTGGCCCGTCAGGTCGGCGTGCCGTCGATCGTGGTGTTCCTCAACAAGGTCGACCAGGTCGACGACGCGGAACTCCTCGAACTGGTCGAGCTCGAGGTTCGCGAGCTTTTGTCGAAGAACGAGTTCCCCGGCGACGACATTCCGATCGTCAAGGGTTCGGCTCTGGCTGCACTTGAAGATTCGAACAAGACGATCGGCGAGGACGCGATCCGCGAGCTGATGGCTCAGGTCGATGCCTACATCCCGACGCCGGTTCGTCCGCTGGACAAGCCGTTCCTGATGCCGATCGAAGACGTGTTCTCGATCTCGGGCCGCGGCACGGTCGTGACCGGCCGCGTCGAGCGCGGCGTGGTCAAGGTCGGCGAGGAGCTGGAAATCATCGGCATCCGTCCGACGACCAAGACGACCTGCACGGGCGTTGAAATGTTCCGCAAGCTGCTCGATCAGGGCCAGGCTGGCGACAACATCGGCGCGCTGCTGCGTGGCGTTGATCGTGAAGGCGTCGAGCGCGGCCAGGTTCTGGCCAAGCCCGGCACGGTGAAGCCGCACAAGAAGTTCGTGGCCGAAGCCTACATCCTGACCAAGGACGAAGGTGGCCGTCACACGCCGTTCTTCACCAACTACCGCCCGCAGTTCTACTTCCGCACGACGGACGTGACCGGCATCGTGTCGCTGCCGGCTGGCACCGAGATGGTGATGCCTGGCGACAACATCACGGTCGATGTTGAGCTGATCGTGCCGATCGCCATGGAAGAGAAGCTGCGCTTCGCCATCCGTGAAGGCGGCCGCACCGTCGGTGCCGGCATCGTCGTCACCATCAAAGAGTAATTTGGACTTAAACCGATCTGTCGCGGGCGCGGAAGTTGCCCGCGCCGCGCCAGAACAAGGAAGTGACGCATGAACGGACAGAATATCCGCATCCGCCTGAAGGCGTTTGATCACCGCGTGCTCGACGCCTCGACGAAGGAAATCGTGTCGACGGCAAAGCGCACCGGCGCAAACGTCCGCGGCCCCATTCCGCTGCCGACGCGGATCGAAAAGTTCACGGTGAACCGGTCGCCTCACGTCGACAAGAAGAGCCGCGAGCAGTTCGAGATGCGCACGCACAAGCGTCTGCTCGACATCGTCGATCCGACCCCGCAGACCGTCGATGCTTTGATGAAGCTCGATCTGGCCGCCGGCGTCGACGTCGAGATCAAGCTCTAAGGGAATGAGAGCGCGGTAAGGGGCGGTGCCCCTGGCCCGGAACTCTAAAGGAATTGAACCGATGCGTTCAGGTGTGATTGCAAAGAAGGTGGGAATGACCCGCATCTATAACGATGCCGGGGAACATGTTCCCGTCACCGTTCTCCAGATGGAGAACTGCCAGGTCGTGGCGCAGCGCACGCAGGAGAAGAATGGCTACACCGCCGTTCAGCTCGGCGTTGGCCTCGCCAAGGTGAAGAACACGTCGAAGGCGCTGCGCGGCCATTTCGCGACCGCTTCCGTCGAGCCGAAGGCGAAGGTTGCCGAGTTCCGCGTCTCGGCCGACAACATGATCGATGTCGGCGCCGAGATCACCGTCGAGCACTTCGTCGCCGGCCAGAAGGTCGATGTGACGGGCACGACGATCGGCAAGGGTTTCCAGGGCGTCATCAAGCGTCACCACATGGGTGGTGGCCGCGCGACGCACGGTAACTCGGTCTCGCACCGTACGCACGGTTCGACCGGCCAGCGCCAGGACCCCGGCAAGGTGTTCAAGGGCAAGAAGATGGCCGGCCACATGGGCGATACCCGCGTGACCACGCAGAACGTCGAGATCGTCTCGACCGATGCCGACCGCGGCCTGATCCTGATCCGCGGAGCGGTTCCCGGATCGAAGGGCGCCTGGATCCTGGTCCGCGATGCGGCCAAGGTGGCACTGCCGGCCAATGCGCCGAAGCCCGCCGCGATCCGCGCCGTTGCTAAGAACGAGGCTCCGGCCACAGAGGGAGCGGAATAATGGATCTCAAGATCACAACGCTTGGCGGCAAGGACGCCGGCAAGGTGAAACTCTCCGAGGAGATTTTCGGCCTTGATCCGCGCGAGGACATCCTGCAGCGGGTCGTGCGCTGGCAGCTCGCCAAGAAGCAGCAGGGCACGCACAAGGCCAAGGGCCGCGCCGAAATCGCGCGCACCGGCGCCAAGATGTACAAGCAGAAGGGTACGGGCCGCGCCCGTCACCATTCGGCACGCGCTCCGCAGTTCCGCGGCGGCGGCAAGGCCCACGGCCCGGTCGTTCGCAGCCACGAGCACGACCTGCCGAAGAAGGTGCGCGCCCTGGGCTTGAAGCATGCTCTCTCGGCCAAGGCCAAGAGCGCGTCGATCATCATCATCGACGAGCTGAAGCTGACCGAGGCCAAGACCAAGGCACTGATCGCGAATTTCGCGACGCTGGGCCTGAGCAACGCCCTGGTGATCGGTGGCGCCGAGCTTGACAAGAACTTCAAGCTGGCCGCGACCAACATCCCCAACATCGACGTGCTGCCCATCCAGGGCATCAACGTCTACGACATTCTGCGCCGCGGCACGCTGGTCCTTTCGAAGGCCGCCGTCGAGGCTCTCGAGGAGCGCTTTAAATGACCGACCTTCGTCACTACGACGTGATCGTCAGCCCGGCGATCACCGAAAAGTCGACCATGGCTTCCGAGCAGAACCAGGTCGTCTTCAACGTCGCCAAGAAGGCGTCGAAGCCGGAAATCAAGGCCGCCGTCGAAGCGCTGTTCGGCGTCAAGGTGATGGCCGTGAACACGCTTGTCCGCAAGGGCAAGATCAAGCGCTTCCGCGGCACGATCGGCCGCCAGAGCGACGTCAAGAAGGCGATTGTGACGCTGGCCGACGGCCAGTCGATCGACGTCGCGACGGGTCTCTGAGCAAGGCCGCGAGGACAGAACAATGGCACTGAAAAAATTCAACCCGGTAACGCCGAGCACCCGCCAGTTGGTCATCGTCGACCGCTCGGGCCTCTACAAGGGAAAGCCCGTCAAGGGCCTGACCGAGGGCCTGACCAAGTCGGGCGGCCGCAACAATCACGGCCGCATCACCGCCCGCTTCATCGGCGGTGGTCACAAGCGTTCGTACCGCATCATCGACTTCAAGCGCCGCAAGTTCGACGTCGTCGGCACGGTCGAGCGCATTGAATACGATCCGAACCGCACCGCCTTCATCGCGCTGATCAAGTACGACGATGGCGAGCTGTCCTACATCATCGCCCCACAGCGCCTTGCCGCCGGCGACAAGATCGTGGCCGGCGAAGCGGTCGACGTGAAGCCGGGCAATGCGATGCCGCTGGCATCGATGCCGGTCGGCACGATCGTCCACAACATCGAGCTGAAGCCGGGCAAGGGTGGCCAGGTCGCCCGTTCGGCCGGCGGTTACGCCCAGCTCGTCGGTCGCGACCAGGGCATGGCGATCCTGCGCCTCAACTCGGGCGAGCAGCGTGTCGTTCACGGCTCCTGCATGGCCACCGTCGGTGCCGTGTCGAACCCCGACCACGGCAACATCAACGACGGCAAGGCCGGTCGCACGGTTTGGCGCGGCAAGCGTCCGCACAATCGCGGCGTGACCATGAACCCGGTCGACCATCCGCACGGCGGTGGTGAAGGCCGCACCTCCGGCGGCCGTCATCCGGTCAGCCCGTGGGGCAAGCCGACCAAGGGCAAGAAGACGCGGTCCAACAAGGCGACCGACAAGTTCATCCTGCGCTCGCGCCATCAGCGCAAGAGCTAAGAAGAGGTAACGCCAAGTGACTCGTTCTATTTGGAAAGGCCCCTTCATCGACGGCTACCTTCTCAAGAAGGTGGACAAGGTTCGTGAAGGTGGTCGCAATGAGGTGATCAAGATGTGGAGCCGTCGCTCCACCATCCTGCCGCAGTTCGTCGGCTTCACCTTCGGTGTCTACAACGGCCAGAAGCATGTTCCCGTTTCGGTGAACGAGGACATGGTCGGTCATAAGTTCGGTGAATTCGCTCCGACGCGGACCTATTACGGTCACGGCGCGGATAAGAAGGCGAAGAGGAAATAATCATGGGCAAGGCCAAAGCTCCGCGCAGGCTTGCTGACAACGAAGCGCGCGCCGTATTGCGCACGATCCGTATCAGCCCGCAGAAGCTGAACCTCGTTGCCGCGCTGATCCGCGGCAAGAAGGTCGCGACAGCGCTTTCCGATCTCGAATTCTCGGCCAAGCGGATTTCCGGCACGGTCAAGAAGACGCTGGAATCGGCGATCGCCAACGCGGAAAACAACCACGACCTCGATGTCGATGCGCTGGTGGTGGCGGAAGCCTATGTCGGCAAGTCGATCGTCATGAAGCGGTTCCACGCTCGTGGCCGTGGTCGCGCCAGCCGTATCGAGAAGCCGTTCTCGCACCTCACGATCGTTGTTCGTGAAGTCGAAGAAAAAGGGGAGGCCGCATAATGGGCCAGAAAGTCAATCCGATCGGCCTTCGCCTCGGCATCAACCGCACCTGGGATTCGCGCTGGTTCGCGAACACCGGCGAGTACGGCAAGTTGCTGCATGAGGACATCAAGATCCGCAAGTATCTTGAGAAGGAACTCAAGCAGGCCGCGATCTCGAAGGTCGTGATCGAGCGCCCGCACAAGAAGTGCCGCGTCACCATCCATGCCGCGCGCCCGGGTCTGATCATCGGCAAGAAGGGCGCCGACATCGAGAAGCTTCGCAAGAAGCTGATGGAGATGACGAAGTCCGAGACGCACCTCAACATCGTTGAAGTGCGCAAGCCGGAAATTGACGCGACCCTGGTCGCCCAGTCGATCGCCCAGCAGCTCGAGCGCCGTATCGCGTTCCGCCGCGCCATGAAGCGCGCCGTGCAGTCGGCGATGCGCCTCGGTGCCGAAGGCATCCGCATCAACTGCTCGGGCCGTCTGGGCGGCGCCGAAATCGCCCGCATGGAGTGGTACCGCGAAGGCCGCGTGCCGCTGCACACGCTGCGCGCCGATGTCGACTACGGCACGGCCGAGGCGAATACGGCGTACGGCATCTGCGGCGTCAAGGTCTGGGTATTCAAGGGCGAGATCCTCGAGCACGATCCGATGGCTTCGGAACGTCGCGCCACCGAGGGTGATGCTGCGCATGGCGGTGGTGGTGATCGCGAACGCGGTCGTCGTCGCGAAAACGCCTGAGACATTTAGGAATTTGGAGTTAGAACGATGCTGCAGCCAAAGCGCACAAAGTTCCGCAAGCAGTTCAAGGGCCGTATCCATGGTACCGCAAAGGGCGGCACCAACCTGGATTTCGGTGGTTTCGGGCTGAAGGCGCTTGAGCCGAACCGCGTCACCGCGCGTGAGATCGAGGCGGCCCGCCGCGCGATCACTCGCGAAATGAAGCGCGCTGGCCGCGTCTGGATCCGTATTTTCCCGGATCTGCCGGTCACGTCGAAGCCGACCGAAGTCCGCATGGGCAAGGGCAAGGGTGCCGTCGACTACTGGGCGGCACGCGTCAAGCCTGGCCGCATCATGTTCGAGATCGACGGCGTCAGTGAAGAAACCGCCCGTGAGGCGCTGCGTCTAGGCGCGGCCAAGCTCTCGGTCAGGACGCGCTTCGTACAGCGCATCGCAGAATAAGGACGGGCTGATCATGAAAGCCGAAGACATCCGGACCAAGACCCAGGACCAGCTGACCGACGATTTGGCCAGCCTGAAGAAGGAGCAGTTCAACCTGCGCTTCCAGAAGGCCACCGGCCAGCTCGAGAAGACCGCGCGCGTGAGGCAGGTCCGTAAGGACATTGCGCGTATCAAGACCATCGCTGCGGAAAAGTCCGCGGCCAAGAAGGCTTAAGGACGAAAACCATGCCAAAGCGCATTCTGCAGGGCACCGTCGTCAGCGACAAGAACGAGAAGACGGTTGTCGTCAAGGTCGAACGGCGCTTCACGCATCCCGTGATGAAGAAGACCGTGCGCATGACCAAGAAGTACAAGGCGCACGACGAGAACAACGCCCACAAGGTTGGCGATCAGGTGTTCATCCAGGAATCGAAGCCGATTTCCAAGGACAAGCGCTGGATCGTCGTGTCTTCGGACCAGGCGTAAACAACGAATTTTGGACAGACCGGGGAGGGGCTTCGAGCCCGTCCCGTTAGAAAAGAAGAAGGCGGCCAGTCATGATTCAGATGCAAACAAACCTCGACGTGGCGGATAATTCCGGCGCGCGTCGTGTCATGTGCATCAAGGTGCTGGGCGGCTCGAAGCGGAAATACGCTTCCGTGGGCGACATCATCGTGGTGTCGATCAAGGAAGCCATTCCGCGCGGCCGCGTTAAGAAGGGCGATGTGATGAAGGCGGTCGTGGTTCGCACGGCCAAGGACATCAGGCGCCCGGACGGCAGCGTGATCCGTTTCGACAAGAACGCGGCCGTTCTCGTCGACAACAAGAAAGAGCCGATCGGCACGCGTATCTTCGGACCGGTTCCGCGCGAACTCCGCGCCAAGAACCACATGAAGATCATCTCGCTCGCGCCTGAAGTGCTGTAAGGAGCCGGACCAATGCAAAAGATTAGAAAAGGCGACAAGGTCGTCGTGCTGGCCGGCAAGGACAAGGGCCGTTCGGGCGAAGTCCTCTCGGTTCAGCCGAAGGATGACACCGCGCTGGTGCGCGGCGTCAACATGATCCGTCGTCACCAGAAGCAGTCCCAGTCCCAAGAGGGCGGGATCATCACCAAGGAAGCGCCGATCCAGCTGTCGAACATCGCGCTGGCCGACCCCAAGGATGGCAAGCCGACCCGCGTCGGTTTCATCTTCCAGAAGGACGGCAAGAAGGTGCGCGTCGCCAAGCGCTCGGGAGAAGTCATCAATGGCTAAGGCTCAAAGCAAACAGGCGACTGCCACCAACACGCCGCGTCTGAAGCAGGTCTACAACGAGACCATCCGCAAGGCGCTGCAGGAGCAGTTCGGCTACGCAAACGACATGCAGGTTCCGCGCCTCGACAAGATCGTGCTGAACATGGGTGTTGGCGAAGCAACCGCCGATTCCAAGAAGCCCTCGGTTGCGGCCGAAGACCTGGCGATGATCGCCGGCCAGAAGGCCGTCGTCACCCGCGCCCGCAATTCGATCGCCGGCTTCAAGGTTCGCGAGAACATGCCGATCGGCGCCAAGGTCACGCTGCGCAAGGAACGTATGTACGAGTTCCTCGACCGCCTCGTGAACATCGCGCTGCCGCGCGTCCGCGACTTCCGCGGACTGAACCCCAAGAGCTTCGATGGCCGTGGCAACTACGCCATGGGCATCAAGGAGCACATCGTGTTCCCGGAGATCAACTACGACAAGGTTGATCAGATCTGGGGCATGGACGTCATCGTTTGTACGACTGCGAAGACGGACGACGAAGCCCGGGCATTGCTCAAGGCTTTCAACTTCCCCTTCCGCCAGTAACGGCAGCGAGAAAAGGAAAAATCTGAAATGGCAAAGACCAGCTCAGTCGAGAAGAACAACAGGCGCCGCAAGCTTGCCGACCAGTACGGTCCCAAGCGCGCAGCGCTCAAGGCGATCATCATGGATCAGTCCAAGCCGATGGAAGAGCGCTTCCGCGCTCAGCTCAAGCTTGCTGCCCTGCCGCGCAACTCGGCCAAGATCCGCATCCGCAACCGCTGCGAAGTCACCGGCCGTCCGCGTGCCTACTATCGCAAGCTCAAAGTATCGCGCATCGCGCTTCGTGATCTCGGCAACAACGGCCAGATCCCGGGCCTGGTCAAGTCGAGCTGGTAAGGAGGACATAACATGTCATTGAGCGATCCTCTCGGCGATATGCTGACCCGCATCCGCAACGCCTACGGCCGCAAGAAGTCGAGTGTCTCGACGCCGGCCTCGCGTCTGCGCACCCGCGTCCTCGACGTGTTGAAGGCTGAAGGCTATATCCGCGACTACAGCCAGACCGACTTCGACAACGGCAAGTCCGAAATCGAAATCGAGCTGAAGTATTTCGACGGTGCGCCGGTCGTGCGCGAAATCGCCCGCGTCTCGAAGCCGGGCCGCCGCGTTTACGTTTCGGCCAAGTCGATCCCGCACGTCGCCAACGGCCTCGGCATCGCCATCCTTTCGACGCCGAAGGGCGTGATGGCCGATCACGAAGCCCGCGAACAGAACGTCGGCGGCGAGATCCTCTGCCAGATCTTCTGATCTGGCAGCTGACCGCAAATTGGAATCCGGTCTTCGGATCGTTCCGAAGACAGAGACCTGAAACAAGAGAAGTGACGAGGACAACAAAATGTCTCGTATTGGAAAGAAACCCGTTTCGCTGCCGCAGGGCGTGACCGCGACCGTCAACGGCCAGACCGTGACGGCGAAGGGCCCCAAGGGCGAGCTGAAGTTCGTGGTGAACGACGAAGTCCTGGTCAAGATGGAAGGCAGCGAGATCGCTGTCGAGCCGCGCGACCAGACCAAGACCGCCCGCTCCAAGTGGGGCATGTCGCGCACGCAGATCGTCAACATCCTGCAGGGCGTGAAGGACGGTTTCGAGAAGAAGCTCGAGATCACGGGCGTCGGCTATCGCGCCGCGCTTCAGGGCAAAAACCTGCAGCTGGCACTTGGCTTCAGCCATGACGTCGTCTACGAGACGCCGGCCGGCATCACCATCACGGTGCCGAAGCCGACCGAGATTACCGTTGCCGGCATCGACAAGCAGCAGGTTGGCCAGGTGGCCGCCGAGATCCGCGAATACCGCGGCCCCGAGCCTTACAAGGGCAAGGGCGTCCGCTACGCTGGCGAGAAGATCGTCCGCAAGGAAGGCAAGAAGAAGTAGTGGGCCTGGTCCTGAAAAGTCGCAGGCTTTTCGGAAAGGGCCAAGCCAAGGAAGTGTAACGCCGCGGGGAGCGGCCGCGGGAGGCGTTTTCGCCTACCGCATATGGCGGCCCCCGTTTTTTGAAGGCAAGGAAGACCATCATGGGTACCAAGGAATCCACGCAGCGCCGTGCGCAGCGCGTTCGCCGCCAGATCAGGAAGGTCGCCGGCGAGCGTCCGCGTCTGTCGGTCCACCGCACCTCGAAGAACATCTACGTCCAGGTGATCGACGACGCCAAGGGCCACACCATCGCCGCTGCTTCGACGCTCGAGAAGGACCTCAAGGGTTCGCTCAAGACCGGCGCCGACACCGCCGCCGCCGCCGCGATCGGCAAGCTGATCGCCGAGCGCGCCACCAAGGCCGGTGTCAAGGAAGTCGTCTTCGACCGTGGCCCGTACATCTATCACGGCCGCGTAAAGGCTTTGGCTGAAGCCGCCCGCGAAGGTGGTCTCAGCTTCTGATGCTTGATCCCGAAAAGTTGCAGACTTTTCGGACAAGATCATGCAAAGGAAAATAATTCGCCCCCGGTGACCCACAGAGGCGCCGGATATCATCATCAACCGTGCTTCCGGAAAAAAACAAGGAACAGGATATGGCACAGGAACGTAGGGAAGGCGGCCGCGGCCGCGAGCGTGAGCGCGAAGAGCGCGACGACGGCATGGTGGACAAGCTGGTCCACATCAATCGCGTCGCCAAGGTCGTCAAGGGTGGCCGCCGCTTCGGTTTCGCCGCACTCGTCGTCGTCGGCGACCAGAAGGGCCGCGTCGGCTTCGGTCACGGCAAGGCACGCGAAGTGCCGGAAGCCATCCGCAAGGCAACCGAATCGGCAAAGCGCGACATGATCTTCGTGCCGCTGCGCTCGGGCCGCACGCTGCATCACGACGTCGAGGGACGTTGGGGCGCCGGACGTGTTCTGCTGCGCGCCGCCAAGCAGGGTACCGGCATCATCGCCGGCGGCCCGATGCGCGCCGTTTTCGAGACGCTCGGCATGCATGACGTGGTCGCCAAGTCGATGGGTTCGTCGAACCCGTACAACATGGTTCGCGCCACCTTCGATGCGCTGAAGAGCCAGATGCATCCCAAGGATGTGGCTGCCGCGCGCGGCATCAAGTATTCGACCCTTCAGGCCCGCCGCGGCACCGCCGTAGCGGCTGAAGAATAGTCGATCTGACCAGGGATTTTGACCATGGCCAAGAAAGCAACCAAGACCATCACCGTTGAGCAGATCGGTTCGCCGATCCGCCGTCCGAAGGAACAGCGCGCGACGCTGGTCGGCCTCGGCCTCAACAAGATGCACAAGCAGCGCACGCTGGAAGATACGCCTTCCGTGCGCGGCATGATCGCCGCCGTTCAGCATCTCGTCCGCGTCGTGGACGAGGGCTGAGCCAAAGCGCAGGAGAACTCAGATGAAACTCAACGATCTGCGTGACAAGGACGGCGCGACGCATTCCAAGAAGCGTCTCGGCCGTGGCATCGGTTCCGGCTCGGGCAAGACCGCCGGTCGCGGCGTCAAGGGCCAGAAGGCGCGCTCCGGCGTCGCCATCAACGGCTTCGAGGGTGGCCAGATGCCACTCTACAGGCGTCTGCCGAAGCGTGGCTTCAACAACATCTTCGCCAAGAGCTTCGTTGTCGTGTCGCTGGCCCGCATCCAGGAAGCCGTCGACGCCAAGAAGCTCGACGCCAAGGCAACCGTGACGGCCGAGGCGCTTGTCGCCGCCGGCGTCATCCGCCGCGTCAAGGATGGCGTGCGCGTGTTGTCCGATGGCGAACTGAAGGCCAAGCTTGCCTTCGACGTCGCCGGTGCCTCCAAGGCCGCGATCGAGAAGATCGAAAAGGCCGGCGGCTCGATCAAGTTGCCGGAAAAGGCAGCTGCCGAGTAACGGCAATTTGAAGCGCGATCGGCAGAAACGGGATCCCATTTTTGCTCGCGATTGTGCTTTGATCTGCTCAATTAAGCGGCCGCGTCAACGCGGCCGCTTGCATGTTTAGAGCCCGGAGCTTATCTCGTGAGCTTCGGTGAAACGCACCGCCTGACCTCACGGGCCATCAAGCGTTACCAAGCGGAGAATCAGGCATGGCTTCGGCTGCTGAACAACTAGCCTCGAATCTGAATTTCTCGGCCTTCGCCAAGGCGGAGGACCTGAAGAAACGCATCTGGTTCACCATCGGCGCGCTGCTCGTCTACCGCCTCGGTACCTACATCCCGCTTCCCGGAATCAATCCCGACGCCTTCGCCCAGGCCTTCTCCTCGCAGAGCAAGGGCGTGCTTGGCATGTTCAACATGTTCGCCGGCGGCGCCGTGCAGCGCATGGCGATCTTCGCGCTCGGCATCATGCCTTACATCTCCGCCTCCATCATCATGCAGCTGATGACCTCGGTCATCCCGTCGCTGGAAGCGCTGAAGAAGGAAGGCGAGCAGGGCCGCAAGGTCATCAACCAGTACACGCGCTACGGCACCGTGCTTCTGGCACTGGTGCAGGCCTACGGCATTTCGGTCGGACTTGAGAACGGCAACGGCATCGTCAGCGATCCCGGCATGTTCTTCCGCATTTCCACCGTCGTCACCCTGGTCGGCGGCACCATGTTCCTGATGTGGCTCGGCGAGCAGATCACCGCGCGCGGCATCGGCAACGGCATTTCGCTGATCATCTTCTCCGGCATCGTCGCCGGCCTGCCGCATGCCATTTCCGGCACGCTGGAACTCGGCCGCACCGGTGCTCTCTCGACCGGCCTGATCCTGGCGATCATCGTGCTCGCCATTGTCGTCATCGCGCTCATCGTGTTCTTCGAGCGCGCCCAGCGCCGCCTGCTGATCCAGTATCCGAAGCGCCAGGTCGGCAACCGCATGTTCCAGGGCGATACCTCGCATCTGCCGCTGAAGCTCAACACGTCGGGCGTCATCCCGCCGATCTTCGCGTCGTCGCTGCTGCTGCTGCCGGCCACCATCGCCGGCTTCTCGCAGACGACCAACATGCCGGCCTGGGCCAGCACCATCCTGGCGTCGCTTGGCCACGGCCAGCCGCTCTACATGCTGTTTTACGCGGCGATGATCGTGTTCTTCGCCTTCTTCTATACAGCGATTGTCTTCAACCCGAAGGACACCGCCGACCAGCTCAAGAAGCATTCGGGCTTCATCCCGGGCTATCGTCCAGGCGAGCGCACCGCCGATTACATCGATTACGTTCTCACCCGCATCACCGTCGTCGGCGCCATCTATCTGGTGCTGGTGTGCCTGCTGCCGGAGTTCCTGATCTCGGCGACTGGCGTACCATTCTACCTTGGTGGCACATCGCTTCTGATCGTGGTCAGTGTCACGCTCGATACGGTTGCGCAGATTCAGGGCCACCTGATCGCGCACCAGTATGAAGGCCTGATCAAGAAGTCGAAGCTGCGCGGGGGGAAGAAAGCCAGATGAGGTTGATTTTGCTTGGGCCGCCAGGGGCGGGCAAGGGGACACAAGCACAAAGACTGGTAGAAAAACACGGCATACCCCAGCTCTCGACGGGTGACATGCTGCGTGCCGCCGTTCAGGCCGGTTCCGAAGTCGGCAAGCGTGCCAAGGCGGTGATGGATGCCGGTGAACTGGTGTCCGACGCCATTGTCAACGCCATCGTCGCCGAGCGCATCGACCAGGCGGACTGCGCCAAGGGATTCATCCTCGACGGCTACCCGCGTACGCTGGTGCAGGCCGATGCGGTTGAATCGATGCTTTCCGAACGTGGCATCGGCCTCGACACGGTCATCGAACTGGTAGTCGACGATAGGGCCCTGGTCGGCCGCATCGTCAAGCGCGCCGAGGACGCCAAGGCCGCCGGCCAGCCGGTGCGCAAGGACGACAATCCCGCGGTGTTCGAAGAACGCCTGCGCGAGTACTACAAGAAGACCGCTCCGCTGACCGGCTATTATTACGCCAAAGGCAAGCTCAAGACGGTCGACGGCATGGCCAGCATCGACGCGGTTACCGCCGAGATCGAAGCCGTGCTGGAGGCGGCCGCCAAAGCGCGGTAACGGAATCTAAAGATTAGGCTTGACGGGAGCGGCTCGCTGCGGTATGGCGGCCCGTCTTCCTATCAGCTGCGAACTTTGCTTGTCCGCAAGGGCAAGGCAGTCGCTTTGAACTGGAAACTCCCGCAAGGGCCGGCCTCCACCGGACGCGGGGCAACTTTGACAGCGCCGGGACGACCTTGTTTTTGAAGGTTGGCCGGCCCACATGGAGAAGGAAAGAACATGGCTCGTATAGCCGGCGTCAACATTCCGACCAACAAGCGCGTCGTCATCGCGCTTCAGTACATTCACGGCATTGGCAAGAAGTTCGCTCAGGAGATCGTCGACAAGGTCGGCATCCCGGCCGAGCGCCGTGTCAACCAGCTGACCGACGCGGAAGTGCTGCAGATCCGCGAGACCATCGACCGCGACTACCAGGTCGAAGGCGACCTGCGCCGCGAAGTGTCGATGAACATCAAGCGTCTCATGGACCTCGGCTGCTACCGCGGCCTGCGTCACCGCCGCTCGCTGCCGGTTCGCGGCCAGCGCACGCACACCAATGCACGCACCCGCAAGGGCCCGGCCAAGTCGATCGCCGGCAAGAAGAAGTAATTTAGGGAATAAGGGAGTAGGGGAGTAAGGCAGTGGGGAATGCCCGCCAATCGGGTTGCATTCTTCCCTACTCCCTTACTGCCCTATTCCCCTACTCCTTTACGAAGGTGGAGCCGCTGGCATTACGGCGGTGTAGAGATCAACTGAAAGGACTATCATGGCCAAGGAAGCCGCTCGTGTTCGCCGTCGCGAACGCAAGAATATCTCGTCGGGCGTTGCCCACGTCAATTCGACCTTCAACAACACGATGATCACCATCACCGATGCGCAGGGCAATTCGATTGCCTGGTCGTCGGCCGGTGCCCAGGGCTTCAAGGGCTCGCGCAAGTCGACCCCGTTCGCCGCCCAGATGGCTGCCGAGGACGTTGCCAAGAAGGCCCAGGAACACGGCATGCGCATGCTCGAAGTCGAGGTCTGCGGACCTGGTTCGGGTCGTGAATCGGCTCTGCGCGCTCTGCAGGCGGCCGGCTTCACCATCACTTCGATCCGTGATGTGACGCCGATCCCGCACAATGGCTGCCGCCCGCGCAAGAAGCGCCGCGTCTAAGAAATTACCGAACGCCGCGCGAACGCCCACAGGGGCGTTCCTCCGCGGTATTCCAGGTCGCCCGCCACGATTGGATGGTGGCGGGTCAACGGAAGGAAAGCATCATGATCCAGAAAAATTGGCAGGAACTGATCAAGCCGAACAAGATCGAGTTCTCGTCGAAGAAGAAGACGCTGACCACGCTGGTGGCCGAGCCGCTCGAGCGCGGCTTTGGCCTCACCCTGGGCAACGCGCTGCGCCGCGTGCTTCTGTCTTCACTGCGCGGTGCGGCCGTCACCGCCGTGCAGATCGACGGCGTTCTGCATGAATTCTCGTCCATCGCCGGCGTGCGCGAGGACGTGACCGACATCGTCCTCAACATCAAGGAAATCGCCATCCGCATGGAAGGCGATGGCCCCAAGCGCATGGTCGTGCGCAAGCAGGGACCCGGTGCGGTTCTCGCCGGCGACATCCAGACGGTTGGCGATGTCGAGATACTCAACCCCGACCACGTCATCTGCACGCTGGACGAAGGCGCTGAAATCCGCATGGAATTCACCGTCGACACCGGCAAGGGCTACGTCCCCGCCGAGCGCAATCGCGCCGAGGACGCGCCGATCGGCCTGATCCCGGTCGACAGCCTCTATTCGCCGGTCAAGAAGGTCTCCTACAAGGTCGAGAACACCCGCGAGGGCCAGGTTCTCGACTATGACAAGCTGACCATGACCATCGAGACCGACGGTTCGATCTCGGGCGAGGACGCGGTGGCCTTCGCCGCCCGCATCCTGCAGGACCAGCTCGGCCTGTTCGTCAACTTCGACGAGCCGCAGAAGGAAGTCGCCGCCGAAGCCGTCACCGAGCTTGCCTTCAACCCGGCGCTGCTCAAGAAGGTCGACGAACTCGAACTTTCGGTGCGTTCGGCCAACTGCCTGAAGAACGACAACATCGTCTACATCGGCGATCTCATCCAGAAGACCGAAGCCGAGATGCTGCGCACCCCGAACTTCGGCCGCAAGTCGCTGAACGAGATCAAGGAAGTCTTGGCGGCGATGGGCCTGCACCTCGGCATGGAAGTGCCGGACTGGCCGCCGGAGAACATCGAAGACCTCGCCAAGCGTTACGAAGACCAATATTGAGCATGAATTCCAAGGATCGGCGGCGTGAGCCGCCCGATCCGACGGTCATGCGGAAAACCATCAGAGGCCCTGGCCTCTTGAACAACTGAAGAAGGAAAAGAGCCATGCGCCACGGTTTCAAGGGCCGTCGCTTCGCCAGAAGCATTAGCCATCGCAAGTCGATGTTCGCCAACCTCGCCGTGTCGCTGCTCGAGCACGAGCAGATCGTCACCACCCTGCCGAAGGCGAAGGACCTGCGTCCGATCGTCGAGAAGCTGGTGACGCTCGGCAAGCGCGGCGACCTGCACGCCCGCCGCCAGGTGATCGCGCAGATCGGCAATGAAGGCGTCGTCAAGCGCCTGTTCGACACCATCGCCCCGCGTTACGCCAACCGCAACGGCGGCTATCTGCGCATCATGAAGGCAGGCTTCCGTCACGGCGACAACGCCGCGATGGCCGTCATCGAGTTCGTCGATCGCGACACCTCGGCCAAGGGCGCGGGCGACCGCGCTCGCCTCGAAGCCGAAGGCACCGACGAGGAAGCCGCCGCCGCATAAGGCCACGTCTTTCCGGAATGAATTGAGGGGCCTGCGGGCCCCTTTTTCATGTCCTTCGCGGTTTAGAGCACGCCCGGAAAGATCCGCCGGCTCGAAAATAATCGGATTTCAGCGGCTTAGCCTTTCATTTTGCACAATCGTCGGGACAATGCGCCCGAACTTGCCTTGGAGGATTCGCGAATGCGCGCCAAAAGACTGTCCCTTGTCCTGCTCTGCGCCTTCATGGTGTTCGCAGCCGCACCGGCAGTCCGGCAGGCGTTCGCCGAAGACGCCGCAAAGCCCGCCGATCCGGGCCTGTCTGACGTGCTGACCGATCTGCTGCATGGCGTCGAGGGCGAGAACGCCACCTCAGGACCCGACAAGCGCGTGCCGTTCGGCCGCGAAGAGGTGCAGCTTTCGTTCGCGCCGCTGGTCAAGCAGACGGCGCCCGCCGTGGTCAACGTCTATGCTTCGCAGACGGCCAAGGTCACATCGCCTTTTGAAGGCGATCCGTTCTTCGAGGAGTTTTTCGGCCGCGCCCAGCCGCGCGCGCAGTCCTCGCTCGGCTCGGGCGTGCTCGTCGATCCGAGCGGCGTCATCGTCACCAATTTCCACGTCATCAAGGATGCCGACGAGGTCAAGGTGGCGACCGCCGACGGCCGTGAGTTCACCTCGAAGGTGATGCTGAAGGACGAGACGCTCGATCTCGCCGTGCTCAAGATCGAATCCGACAAGCCGTTCCCGGTCATCGCCATTGGCGATTCCGACGCGCTCGAGGTCGGCGACCTGGTGCTGGCCATCGGCAACCCCTTCGGCGTGGGCCAGACCACCACCAGCGGCATTGTTTCGGCACTTGCCCGCAGTCATATCGGCGTCTCGGATTCGGGCTATTTCATCCAGACCGACGCGGCCATCAATCCCGGCAATTCCGGCGGCGCGCTGATCAACATGGGCGGCCAACTGGTCGGCATCAACACCGCCATCTACAGCCGCAGCGGCGGCTCGATCGGCATCGGCTTCGCCATCCCCGCCAATATGGTGCGGGCTTTCGCCGATGCCGCCAAGGCCGGCCTCGACTTCTTCGAACGTCCCTATATCGGCGCCGAGTTCGAGGCGGTGACGCCGCAGATCGCCGAATCGCTCGGCATGGAAAAGCCGACCGGTGCGCTCGTCTCTTCGGTCGACGCCACGGGACCAGCCGGCAAGGCCGGGCTGAAGGCGGGCGATGTCGTGCTGCAGATCAACGGCAAGCCGGTCGAGAGCATCGAGGCGCTGGACTATCGCATGGCGACGCTGTCGATCGGCACCAAGGCGAATTTCGCGATCCTGACCAAGGGCCAGCAGGCGGCGATGGACATCGCGCTGGAGCGCGCGCCGGAAGGTGCGAAAGCCTCGGAAGTTACGCTGCATGGCCGCAGCCCGTTCTCGGGCGCCAAGGTCGCGGAACTGTCGCCGCGCCTTGCCCAGAAGCTTGGCCTGCGCACCGATCTCAAGGGCGTCACCGTGATCGATGTCAATCGTGATTCGCCGGCCGCCGATTTCGGCTTCCTGCCGGGCGACATCGTGCGCGAGGTCAACGGCACCACCATCGATACCGCCGCGACGCTGGCTCAGGTAGCCCAGCAGGATACGCGCTGGTGGCGCTTTACCGTCGAGCGCGGCGGGCAGATACTGCGCCAGGTGTTGCGTTACTGAGTTCGATCTGAAGGGATCGCGCTCCAAACCAAAAGAAGTGCATGGCCGATCTGTTCAGCGTCGATGAACCGGAAAAGGCGCCGCCCGGGCGGCCGCTGGCCGACAGGCTGCGGCCAAAGAACCTTGGCGAGGTCGTCGGCCAGGAACATCTGACCGGCCCTGATGGCGCGCTGACCCGGCTGATCGGCTCGGGCTCACTCGGTTCGATGATTTTCTGGGGGCCGCCGGGCACCGGCAAGACCACGGTGGCAAGGCTGCTTGCCGGTGAGACCAGCCTTGCCTTCGAGCAGATATCGGCGGTGTTTTCCGGCGTTGCCGACCTGAAGAAAGTGTTCGAGACGGCCAAGCTGCGCCGCGCCAACGGCCGCCAGACCCTGCTTTTCGTCGACGAGATCCATCGCTTCAACCGCGCCCAGCAGGATTCCTTTCTCCCGGTCATGGAGGATGGGACGGTCGTTCTGGTCGGCGCCACGACCGAGAATCCGTCCTTCGAACTCAACGCGGCTCTGTTGTCGCGCGCGCGCGTCATGGTCTTTCATTCGCTCGGCGAGGAGAGCATCGCCAAGCTGATGGTGCGGGCGGAAGAGACGGAGGGCAGGGCGCTGCCGCTCGATGACGAGGCCCGCGCCATGCTGATCCGCATGAGCGATGGCGACGGACGCGCCTCGCTGACGCTCGCCGAGGAGGTCTGGCGTGCCGCCAAGCCTGGTGAGGTCTTCGACCCTGAAGGGCTGCAGCGCATCGTCCAGCGCCGCGCGCCGATCTACGACAAGGGCCAGGACGGCCACTACAATCTGATCTCTGCACTGCACAAATCGGTGCGCGGTTCCGATCCCGATGCGGCACTCTACTATCTCGCGCGCATGTTCGACGCCGGCGAGGATCCGCTCTATCTCGGCCGCCGGCTGGTGCGCATGGCGATGGAGGACATCGGCCTTGCCGATCCGCAGGCGCTGGTCGTCGCCAACGCCGCCAAGGACGCCTACGACTATCTGGGCTCTCCGGAGGGCGAACTCGCCTTTGCCGAAGCCACCGTCTATCTTGCCACCGCGCCGAAATCCAACGCCGTCTACACCGCCTTCAAGGCCGCCACGCGCGCTGCCAAGGAGCATGGCTCGCTGCTGCCGCCAAAGCATATCCTCAACGCGCCGACCAAGCTGATGAAGGAAGAGGATTACGGCGCGGGCTATCGCTACGACCATGACGAACCGGACGCCTTTTCGGGCCAGGACTATTTTCCGGAGAAGATGGGCCGCCAGACCTTCTACGATCCGCCTGAGCGCGGCTTCGAGCGCGACATCCGGAAGCGGCTCGATTATTGGGCGAAGCTGCGCAAGGAACGGGAATAGCCGGCTTGCGCGGCCCGGTGGTCGTCACGCTTCGAGGCGAGGCCTCGCCATGGGGCATTTCAACCTCGGTTGCTCTCCACGCGCTGCTGGCAGCCATGCTGGCGCTCATGCCGCTGCCGAAGCGGCCGAAGCGGCTGGACGAGGAACGGATGTCGGTCGATATTCTGACGCCGCAGCAGTTCGAGGCCTCGACAAGGCCGCCGCCGGCGCCAGCACCGCCTCCCGAGGCACAGGCGCCCGCGCCGGCACCAACGCCGAGCGCTCCTCGACCTGCACCGCCCACAGCGCCGGCCATGATTCGGCCGACCGAAATGCTGTCGGCCAAGACGCTCGCCGATCCGCGCAGCCGGCAGGCGCGCGCCGACCTCGCGACCTTCGCTTCGGACGAACGCATGGTGCAATTGTGCAATCTCGAGGCGATGGACCAGATCCGGCAATGGCGCGCGGACTTTCGGCCGGAACGCGTCGTGCCTTACGCCACGGCTGAGGAGAAGGTCAGCGGCACCACGATCTCCGCGGAGGGCGCGGCTTTCCGCAGTCGCAGAAACTGGTATAATCTGAAATTCAAATGCCAGCTCGCACGGGACGGCGAAAGCGTCATCGGCTTTGAGTTCCTGGTCGGCGATCCCGTGGCCAGGGAGAAATGGGACGAGTTCGGCTTGCCAGCGGTGCATTGACCCCAGCGGTGCATTGACCGAAGTCTGGCAAATTCCACCAGGCAACTGCCAGGCCACGATGTCGTGGCGTTGTGCGGCGACCCAAAAAACCTTATCAAGGCGCACGACCGGGCGGTGGTCGTTGCCGTGATTTGGCAAACTCATTCGCAACAGGATCGCGCTCCGCGCGTGGAAAAATGACAAAATCCCTTCGCAAATCCCTTCGCAAATTCGCCATCGCCGTCCCGCTTTTCGCCCTTGGCTTCTACTTCATCCCCATTCTGACGACGATCTTCGTTGTCTGCGGCCTGATCGACGTGCTGCGCAACGACAGGAAGGATATGGCGCTGTTCTCGGGCTATTTCCTCGGCAACGGCCTGTTCACCTGGCTCTTGTCGCCGTTCAACCTGCTGGTCGATCTGCTCTGCTACAGGAACCACGGCGTCTGGAAGCTGGAGCAGTTTCCGCAGGATTATCAGCGCGAGGTCAATGAGGTCCTGGACATCTTCAAGGCACGCAAGGAAGAGATCATCGCCGACATCGACGCCAATTTCGGCGCCGGCCGGCGCGGCATGTATGTCTACCAGTGGTACGGCAAGCACAAGATCGACAACATCGCCGAGTTCAACAAGGATTTCAAATACATCAAGACCATCGCCGTGTCGGTTTTCAGCAAGCGCGAATCGACCTCCTGGCACTTCGGACCGCTGCGGCTCAGCCTGCGCATCCTTTACAACCTGATCCCGGTGAAGGCGGAAATCTTCGTCGAATGCGGCAACGTCAAGAACTACTGGTACGACAATCCGCAGTTCATTTTCGACGACACGCTGCTGCACCGTTCGGTCAACGAATATGACGGCCGCCGCTACTGCGTGTTCATGGACATCATCAGGCCGTCCCCGTTCCCGAGGTTAATCGCCGGCATGCTCGCGGTTGTTTCGGTCAGCGTCGAACGCATCAATTCGATGTTCTACAAGAACTGGAAGATGATCGGCTCGACCAAGCCGAAGAAGGTCGAAACCACCTGAACTGAGAATCCGTCGACGCTGCCGGCGGCGGTTGCAAGCAAGCATCTCCGCCGGCTGCTTCGTGGCGGCCCTTCAGGGCCTTCTCCTTGCTTGCGAGATGCTCGTTCAAGCAACTGTCCATTTGGGCTCTCAACACTTCATTATATGAATCTTGTCACAAGATTCGCCGGAGCGGGTCCTGGCAGTGTCTGGGATGGCTCCGGTTTTGGTCCCGCAGTTCTGTCTCTTCCTCCCTGGCGGCCTCAAGTGACAAAGAACAAGATCTTCGGATTCTGGACGGGTACCTACCTGTGCACCGTGTTGCTTGGGATTGCCCTCAGCGCCGCATACATAAATCTCGAAGAGTCCGTCTACTATTGGGACTTCGCGGCCTATTTCAACATGTTCAACCAGCAGGGCGCGCTCCTGGTCGAGAGCCCTTCCGAATGGCTGAGCCAATTGGGCACCTCCATCGCGACGGAAGATTACGGCGTGGCGATCCTGGTGCCCCTGATGCCGTTTCACCTTGTTTTCGGCGGTTCAAGGCTTTCCTTCGTCGCCGGAATAGTCGCGGTCTACCTGGTCCCGGCAGTCCTTTTGATAGGCAGGATAAGCTATCGGGAGGCGGTCTCCGAGACACCGTCCCGAAGCTGGATCGCCGTCTGGATCGCGGCCTTCCTGTACACGCCGTTCTGGGCGCCGACGCTTCGGGGAATGCCTGACGTTGCCGGCTGTCTCGCCCTGACCGCGGCAACCTATTTTCTCTGGAAATCCAGGTTCCTGACCCGCGAACCGGTGATATCAGGAATATCCGTCGGCGCGTGCCTATGGTTGGCGTTCATGCTGCGCCGCTGGTATGCCTATGCCGCCATAGGGATCACCGTTTCCGCGGCATTTTTCTGTTTGCTGCGGATCGCGAGGGACCGAGACTTTGCCGCCTTCCGCAACGCGGCTCTGGGCGGCGTGTGCGCGGTTTTCCTCATTGCGGCAACGGCGTTGAATTTCCAGCTGCCGCTGATCGCCAAGATTCTGCAAACCAGCTACGCCGACCTTTACAGCGGATACAAGACGACCTTCGTCACCCAGCTCGGTGGCGTCGGATCCCGGCTCAGCTACCTGAACTGGGCGTTGATTGTCGTGGGCCTCTACATCTCGATTGTGCGCCACAACAGATTTGCATTGTTCTGTGCCATGGCCTCGGTGGTCACCTTCCTGGCTTTCATCCGGACGCAGGACCCGGAACGGCATCATTCCTTGCCAATGTTTCTCTGGCTCTTTCCCGCCTATGCCCAGGCGATCGTTTCGATCGTCTCCGTGCCGGGGCTGAAGTCACTATGGTCGACCGCCGCCATGGCCGTTGTCGCCGGACTGGCTTTTTTGGGCACGTTTTTTCCGGCCGGCCGTCAGCTGCTGTCCCCGGTTGGCTTTGTCTTCGCCAGGGAGGCCACGCTTCCACTTCACCTCGACAATCTCCCCGAATACCGGCGCCTGATCGATGACCTCATCGCCAGGATGGGACCGGAGGACCGCTTTTCGGTATTTGCGTCGGGTCCGGTGATGAGCGACGCCCTGTTGTTCGGCATGAACCGGGACCTGGTTGCCCATGTCGGATGGATTTGCCAGGTGGACAGTCGTGATCGGTTCCAGCCGGACTCATTGAAATCCAGATATGTCGTCGTGACCGACCGGCCGGTCACGCATCTGCAACCGGGCGCGCAGATCTGCGTCACGATCCCGAACCAGCATATTCTTGAAGGCAAGGGCATCGGCGGCGCATACAGGCGCATTGCGCAATACCGATTGTCCGGCGGTGTCGCCGGCTATCTCTACGAACAGGCGCGCCCGGTCAGCAAAGCCGAGGTCGATGCCCTCTATGCCGAGTTCAGGAAGAAGTACCCGGATTGGACAGCGCCTGAATGGTGAAGGGCATGCAGGGATTGACGCCACCACCCTTGCAGGGGCAGTAGACAACGATGTTCAATCTGCTTCTCGTGGTCGTCGGCGGCGGCATCGGCGCGGGCATCCGCCATCTCACCAATATGGGCGCGCTGCGTCTTGTCGGCCCCAACTACCCCTGGGGCACGATGGCCATCAACATTGTCGGCTCCTTCGCCATGGGCCTGTTCATCGCCACCCTGGCGCGCCGCGGCGGGTCGAACGAAGTCAGGCTGTTCGTCGCCACCGGCATCTTTGGCGGCTTCACGACTTTTTCCGCCTTTTCGCTCGATTTCGCGACGCTGTGGGAGCGGGGAGCCACGCTGCCGGCGTTTGGATATGCGCTGGCCAGCGTCATTGGCGCCATTGTCGCCCTGTTTCTGGGACTTTGGCTCGCAAGAAGCCTGCCTTAGTGCTATTGCCGCGCCAAGCGCAGGCCGAGCCCTGCTTTGGAAACGGATAAGCGAAGAAAAAATGGCAGGCGTTGAACAGATCACGGTGGAGGCCGGCGAGGCGGGCATGCGGCTCGATCGCTGGTTCAAGACGCATTTCCCAGGCCTTGGTTTCGGCCATCTGCAGAAGCTGCTGCGCTCCGGCCAGATCCGCGTCGATGGCGGCCGCGTCAAGGCCGACAGCCGTGTCGAGCCCGGCCAGGTGGTGCGTATCCCGCCGCTTGAGGTCGACAAGAAGGGCGAGAGCGCGCTGACCGGCCATTCGATCCGCAACCAGGGCGATGCCGACGTCCTGGCAAAAATGCTGATCCATGAGGATCCGAAGGTCTTCGTCTTCAACAAACCGGCGGGCCTTGCGGTGCAGGGCGGTTCGGGCGTAACTCGCAATGTCGACGACATGCTGGAAGCCTGGCGCAACCAGAAGGGCGAAAAGCCGCGGCTGGTCCACCGGCTCGACCGCGACACGTCGGGCGTGCTGGTCGTGGCCCGCACGAGACTGGCCGCCATGAAGCTGTCGGAATCGTTCCGCGCCCGCGAAACGAAGAAGACCTACTGGGCCCTGGTCAAGGGCGTGCCGCCGAAGCGCGAGGACAAGATCTCGACCTGGCTGATCAAGGAGCCCACCGAGGACGGCGATCGTGTCCGGGTCGCCGCGCATGGTGAAAAAGGCGCCGACCATGCGGTGTCCTACTACCGCATCATCGAGCAGGCGGCGCAGACCATGACCTGGCTGGAAATGGAGCCCTATACCGGCCGCACCCACCAGCTTCGCGTCCATGCCGCCTATATCGGCTGTCCGATCATCGGCGACCCGAAATATTTCGAGGCCGACACCAACTGGGATTTCCCCGGCGGCATCCAGAACCGCCTGCATCTGCATGCGCGCCGCATCGTCATTCCGCACCCCGACAAGGGCGTCATCGACGTCACCGCGCCGATGCCGCCGCATATGCGCCAGAGCTGGAACCTGATCGGCTTCGACGACGCCAGCGCGGAGGATTGATCTTGAGCGGCGCCACGGACGCGCTGGATCGGCGCGATACAGTCGACATGGCCGCCGCCGCCATCATGGTCGGTCTGACCTTTTCCTGGGGCCTGAACTACGTCGCCGCCAAAATCTCCTATGCCGGCTACGACCCCGTCTTCCTGTCGATCGCTCGCTCGATCATCGGCGGCTTCTGCGTCTTCCTCTGGTGCCGCTGGCGCGGCATAGCGCTGTTCGCGCGCGATGGCACATTGCTCGCCGGCATCGCCGTGGGCGTGCTTTTCGGCATCGAGTTCCTCTGCCTCTATGTCGGCCTGGAGCATACGACCGTTGCCCGCAACACGCTGCTGGTCAATTCAATGCCGTTCTGGATGCTGATTGGCGGTCACTTCCTGCTTGGCGAACAGATCACCATGCGCAAGTTCCTCGGCCTGCTGCTGGCGTTTGCCGGCCTCACCGCCGTCTTTTCCGACAAGCTTGGCGGCGGTGGGGACATGCTGTTCGGCGATCTGCTCAGTCTCGGCTCCGGGTTTTTCTGGGCCTTGACCAACATCCTCATCAAACGGTCGAAACTGGTTGAGGCGAGCGCCGAGAAGCTGCTGCTCTACCAACTCGCCGGCGCGGCGATCGTTGGCATATTGGTGCTGCCTCTCGCCGGGCCGCCGGTGCGTGACCCGTCCTTGCTGCCGACATTGGCGCTGCTTTTCCAGGCGATCTACATCGTTGCCTTCACCTATGTCCTGTGGTTCTGGCTCCTGCGCCGCTATCCGGCCTCCGGCCTGTCCAGCTTCACCTTCCTGTCGCCGGTTTTCGGTGTCTTGTGCGGCGCGCTCATCTTGAACGAGCCGCTGACCATTCGCATTTTTCTGGCACTTGGCTTGATTGCGGCGGGCCTGATCATCGTCAACCGGCCGGCGCGCAAGCTGACACCGGTGTGAGAGAGAGTTTTCATGCGTGACATCCTCAACGACCTTGAAGCGGGCAAGTATCTTTCCGATCCGGATCCGGTGCGCCGCGCCCAGATCCAGATGAAGACGCCGCTGCCCAAGCGCTTCTACAAGACCGCTTCGGTTGCGCCGGTAGAGGAGGGTTTTGCCGTGCATCTCGACGGCAAGCCGGTGCGCACGCCGGGCAAGGCGCTGCTGGCGCTGCCGACCGAGGCGGCGGCGCTGCTGGTTGCCGACGAATTCGCCGAACAGGGCGAGACGATCAATCCGGTGACGATGCCGGTGATGCGTCTGGTCAACACCGCCATCGACGGCGTTGCCAGCGATCCGCAGGCGGTTCTGGAAGACATATTGCGTTTTGCCTCGTCCGATCTGCTCTGTTACCGCGCCGACGCGCCTCAAGGGCTGGTCGAGCGGCAGAACGGGCAGTGGGATCCGGTCGTCGATTGGGCGCGCACTGCATTGGGGGCTCGCTTCAACCTTGCCGAGGGGATCATCCATGTCGAGCAGCCGCGCGAGACGATCGCCGTTCTGGGCAGTCATCTCAATCAGCGCGCCGAGCCATTGCGGCTGGCCGCCATCCACCTCATGACCTCGCTGACCGGTTCGGCGCTGCTGGCACTGGCCGTCGATTTTGGCGAACTCGACGCCGATTCTGCCTGGGCCGCCGGCCATGTCGACGAGGACTGGCAGATCGAGCATTGGGGGCAGGACGCCGAAGCGGTCGCGCGCCGCGCCGCCCGCAAACGCGACATGATGGCTGCCGTCAGCCTTCTCGAAGCGCTCAAGGCCTGATCCTTACGGCGATTGCCGCACCGCACCTAATACCAAAGTCATAATCCCATCGTCGCTCTGCCGTCGTGGGACGCTTTCTGTCATTTTTTCGGTGATGGCTGTCGTGAGTCCGTGCTCGGAGGAGAACGCGGACGATTGAACGCAGCATCGAGGACAAGGGTCTCACGGGAGGACAAGGCAATGGCAATTGCATCGACCGCCGGCGGAACGAGCCGCGGCATGACGCGGGAGGAGAAGAAAGTTATCTTCGCTTCCTCGCTCGGCACCGTTTTTGAATGGTATGATTTCTATCTCTACGGCTCATTGGCCGCCTTCATTGGCTCGACCTTTTTCAGCCCGACCATTCCCGAGGCGACGCGCAACATCTTCGCGCTGCTGGCCTTTGCCGCCGGCTTTCTCGTGCGCCCGTTCGGGGCTCTGGTGTTTGGCCGTATCGGCGACCTCGTCGGCCGCAAATATACCTTCCTCGTCACCATGACGATCATGGGCCTGTCGACCTTCCTGGTCGGTCTGCTGCCCGGTTATGCGACCTTGGGTATTGCGGCTCCGGTGATCCTGATCATCCTTCGCATGCTGCAGGGTCTGGCGCTCGGCGGCGAATATGGCGGAGCGGCAACCTACGTCGCCGAGCACGCGCCTGACGACCGTCGCGGTTTCTACACCTCATGGATCCAGACGACAGCGACGCTTGGCCTGTTCCTGTCGCTGATCGTCATTCTGATTGTTCAGGGCTCTCTGAGCAAGGAAACCTACGCCGCTTGGGGCTGGCGTATTCCATTTATCGTCTCCTTCGTACTGCTCGCGGTTTCGATCTGGATTCGACTGTCTCTGTCGGAGTCTCCGACCTTCCAGAAGATGAAGGATGAAGGTAAAGGCTCGAAGGCACCGCTTTCGGAAGCCTTCGGTCAGTGGAAGAACGCCAAGATTGCACTGCTGGCGCTGCTTGGCCTCACTGCTGGCCAGGCCGTGGTCTGGTACAATGGCCAATTCTACGCGCTGTTCTTCCTGCAGAACGTGCTGAAGGTCGATGCGCAGTCGGTGAACATCATGATCGCCATCGCGCTGGCGCTCGGCTCGATCTTCTTCGTGGTGTTCGGCTGGCTCTCCGACAAGATCGGCCGCAAGCCCATCATCATGGCTGGCCTTGCGCTCGCCATCGTCTGCACCTTCCCGCTGTTCAAGGCATTGACCTGGGCCGCCAATCCGGCGCTTGCCAAGGCGCAGCAGAACACGAGGGCGACGGTCACGGCGGCCCCTGGCGACTGCAAGTTCCAGTTCAACCCGGTCGGCACCGCCAAGTTCACGACGTCATGCGACATCGCGACTTCGTTCCTGACCAAGAACTCGGTTCCCTTTGACGTGGTGTCGACCGCCGCGGCCGGAACGGCTGCGTCGGTCAAGATCGGCAACGAGACGGTGGCGTCCTATGACGCGGTCGCCGCGGGCGATCAGGCCAAGGCCAAGGACGCTGCCTTCGTCAAGGCCGTCAACATGTCGCTGCAGGACGGCGGTTATCCGCTGAAGCGCGCGGCGATCAAGGTCGCGGACCAGAAGCTTGACGCCTTCATCGCGGCAAATCCGGAGCTGAAGCTCGATGCCGCCGCCATCCGTGGCGGCGAGAAGGCAGCCGTGCCAGCCGAGCAGGCGGTCAAGGACAAGATTCTGACCGCAGACGAGGCAGCGGGCGCGCCTGAGGTCACCGTCTACAACATACCCGGCGGCGGTGCCTTCGCGATGTTCGCCGATCCGGCGGCGGTGAACTGGCCGATGACGATCGGTATCCTGTTCATCCTGGTTCTGTTCGTCACCATGGTCTATGGGCCGATCGCCGCGATCCTGGTCGAGATGTTCCCGACCCGTATCCGCTACACCGGCATGTCGCTGCCCTATCATATCGGCAATGGCTGGTTCGGCGGACTGCTGCCGGCGACGGTGTTCGCGCTCAGCGCCTATAAGGGCGATATCTACTATGGCCTTTGGTATCCGGTGGTGATTGCGGCTATCACGCTGGTCATCGGCATGATCTTCGTTCGCGACACGCTTGGCACGGATCTTCACGACAAGGACTAGCGGACGGAGCATCGGCAACAGAAAGCCCGGCGTGAGCGATCACGCCGGGCTTTGTTGTCTTGGGCCTGCAAGAAGCGGGTCAGCTCTTGCGCTGATTTTCTTCCTCGACGGCCGCTTCGTGATACCAGCCGTCAAAATCGGCATGCGTGTACCGCAGCGAGGCGAGCTCTGCCGCGAATTTCGCCTTTGCGCCTAAATTTGAGGCAGAGTTGCGGGCTGCCAGAGGGAACATCAGAATTTTTGCCGACGGACGGGATGAGACGACTTCCATGGGCGATCTCCTTTCTTCTTCAGGAGCTTGTCGATTCAGCTTTCTCCAAGATAGGCGCTGCGATTCCTTTAGGCAATATGCCTACGAAAAGATCATTTTTTGCCTAATATTTATGCATGATGTGCGTTTGACTGATATGGGCCCAGTGATGAGGCGGCTCAGCAAATTCAACGCGATATCCCTGCCATTTTGCCGCACCCGCCGACTCCGGAGTGGCACACGAATTGCATTTTAAGGATCGGCAGCGCCGGCTGCCGACGGCGGACGCGTGTCGCCGTTTGGTGTTCGGTGAACAAGCAACGAGAGGCTAGAATGACGAAATATAAGCTCGAGTACATTTGGCTCGATGGTTACACCCCGGTCCCCAATCTTCGCGGCAAGACGCAGGTCAAGGAATTCGCCGAATTCCCGACGCTCGAACAGCTGCCGCTGTGGGGCTTCGACGGCTCCTCGACCATGCAGGCAGAAGGCCGCAGCTCCGATTGCGTGTTGAAGCCGGTGGCGCTTTACCCCGATCCGGCCCGCACCAACGGCATTCTTGTCATGTGCGAGGTCATGATGCCCGATGGCGTCACGCCGCATGAATCGAACAGCCGCGCGACCATCCTCGACGACGAGGACGCCTGGTTCGGCTTCGAGCAGGAGTATTTCTTCTACAAGGACGGCCGTCCGCTCGGCTTCCCCGAGAGCGGCTATCCCGCGCCGCAGGGCCCGTACTACACCGGCGTCGGCTACAAGAACGTCGGCGACGTCGCGCGCAAGATCGTCGAAGAGCATCTCGACCAGTGCCTCGCGGCTGGCATCAACCACGAAGGCATCAACGCCGAAGTGGCCAAGGGCCAGTGGGAATTCCAGATTTTCGGGAAGGGCTCCAAGAAGGCCGCCGACCAGATCTGGATGGCGCGCTACCTGCTCCTGCGTCTGACCGAGACATACGGCATCGACATCGAGTTCCACTGCAAGCCGCTCGGCGACACCGACTGGAACGGCTCGGGCATGCACTGCAACTTCTCGACCAAGTTCATGCGCGAAGTCGGCGGCAAGGCCTATTTCGAGGCCCTGATGGCGCAGTTCGACAAGAACCTGATGGACCACATCGCCGTCTACGGCCCCGACAACGACAAGCGCCTGACCGGCAAGCACGAGACCGCGCCGTGGAACAAGTTCAGCTATGGCGTCGCCGACCGTGGCGCGTCGATCCGCGTGCCGCATTCCTTCGTCAAGAATGACTACAAGGGCTATCTGGAAGATCGCCGTCCGAACTCCCAGGGCGACCCCTACCAGATCGCCTCGCAGGTGCTGAAGACAATCTCGCAGGTTGCGACCGACGCGAAGGTCTCGGCCGCCGCCTGATTGTTTCGCGACGCGGATCGCAAGGTCTTCGCCGCGACCAGAACTCGGTAACAAAAAGCCCTGGCGGAGAAACGTCAGGGCTTTTTCGTCTTTGCGAGGCGCGGGTGCGTCTGCCGTTCTCAGCCGGCGACAGCCCCACGTGTCCTCAGCGCCGCTAAAACCTTGCCATGCGGCAAGGCAGGCGTGCGGTTGCCGTCGCGGCCGGTCATGTCACTGTTGGCGACCAGCGCATTCAGCACCGCCTCCTCGGTCGCCTGCACGACGGCTGCATAGAAATCGTCCATCCGCCCCCAAGGGATGAAATCCATATGGCTATAGCTTTGCTCGGTCGGGGCACCCCTGGGAAAGCGACCATTGAGTTCATCGCGATTGGCGGTCGAGAAGCCGAGAAAAATGTCGCCGGAGAAATGCGAGCCGGTGGTGCCCGTCCGCGCCAGGCCGAGCGGCACGCGCCGGGCCAGCGCCTTGCATTGGCCGGGCAGTAGCGGTGCATCGGTGGCAATGATGCCGATGCAGGAACCGGCGCCGGTCGGGCTGCCGCTGAAGTAGGACTCCATCGGATTGTCATCCGCAAGCTCATGCCCAAGCGGTACGCCGGCGATGGTGAGTTCGCGACGCGAACCGAAATTGGCCTGCAGGAAGACGCCGACCGTGTAGGAACGATGGCCGTAGTCGACGATCCGCGAGGCCGTGCCGGAGCCGCCCTTGAAGGCATAGCAGTTCATGCCGGTGCCGCCGCCGACCGAGCCCTCCTCGATGCGTCCGCTCGCCGCATTGTCGATCGCGGCGATGGCGTGGTCGACCGTGACATGCGAGCCGTTGATGTCGTTGAGATAGCCGTCCCAGGTTTCGGCCACCACCGGCAGCAGCCATTGCTTGGCGACGTCGGGTTTGTGGCGCGCCACCCAGTCGATAACGCCACGATGGCAGGGGCCGACCGCATGGGTGTTGGTGATCAGGATCGGCAGGCTGATGCTGCCGGCCTCCTCGATCCACGATGCGCCGGTCATCTCGCCATTGCCGTTGAAGGAATGATAGCCGGCCGCGCAGGCTGAACCGACGCCGTCTCGGCCGAACGGCAGGATGGCCGTCACGCCGGTGCGCACCGGTCCGTGTCCGAGGTTGAGCTCGCCTTCGCCCTTGATGATCGTCGAGTAACCGACCAGGACGCCGGCGACATCGGTGATGGCATTGGCGGGGCCGGGCGTGCCTTGCAACGGAATGGCGAGCGCCCGGGCTCTCGCTCTGCCGGCTGGCGTGGTGGTCTGGGTCGGCATTTGGTCCATGCTTGGGATTTGCTCCGTTGATACAAAGCCGGCTCAGCGAAGGCTGCAGCCGGTGGCAAGCTCGGCGTAGCTGGTCAGGATGGCCAGCGCCGAAAGCTGATCGACCGCAGGCACGACATTGACGAGATGCAGCCCCAGCCCGTCCTCCAGCACCACGAGGCTGCGCGCGATCGTCTCGCTGGCCGTCTGCAGCTTGAAGACGCCGGTGGCCGCACCCGCTTCCAGGATGCCGACATAGATCGACACCTGCCGTTCGAACAAAGTGATGTGGCGGGCGGCATAGCTCGCATCCGATCGCGAATAGGCGCCGAGCTCGAGCAGCAGCCGGCAGAGCTGGTCGTCCGCGTCGGTCGGCAGCCCGCTCTCGATCATCGTCTTCAATCGCAGCCGCGGATCGGCGATCTCGGCGACCGACGCCGCGCGTATCGTGCAGAACCGTTCGACAGCCTTGCGCTGCACATCGTCCAGCAGGTCCTTGAGGCCGGGATAGTAGTAGAGCAGGGCGCTCGAGCTCATCCCCGCCTCATTGGCGACGTCGCGCAGCGTGACGCCGGCAAGGCCGCGCCTGGCGATCATCGATTCCGCCGCCGCGACGAGGGTGAGGCGGCGATCGGTCTGGGTTTTGGGTCGTCCCATTTTTGGTTTCCTGAATTTGATTCAGTTTAAAACTGGCATACAAAATTTTGCAAGCACCATAGCGCCATATTTGTTGACGATACCTGACTCCGTCGATAGGTTCCGCAGCGGAGGATAATTTTTATCTTATTAAAAAAAGGGGAGGACGATGTCTACAAACGAAGCAACCACAGGGCCGGTCGACAAGGCCGCGCCAACCGCCAAGGGGCTGGACCGGGCGCTCAATGCGCTGGGCACGCTGATGATCGTCTTGTCGGCGGTGACGCCGGCATCCTCGGTGTTCATCATCGTGCCGGGCGTCATTGCGCTTGCCGGCACAGGCTCATTCCTCAGTTTCGTCATTGCCGCGGTCATCGGGCTGTTCATGGCCTTCGTCTATGCCGAGCTGTCGTCGGCCTACCCGATGGCCGGCGGCGAATACACCATGATCGGCCGCACGCTTGGCCGCTTCTGGGGCTTTGTCACGCTGGTGCTGGTGTTCGTCTCGATCGTGCTGATCGTCGCCGTCATAGCGCTCGGCGTCGGCACCTATCTCGGCGTTCTCATTCCCAATCTCAGCCCGCAATGGGTCGGCGTGGTGACGATCGCTCTGGCCGGTACGGTCGCGGCCATGCGCATCAAGCTCAACGCCTTCGTCACCGGCATCTTCCTTGGCATCGAGATGCTGGCGCTGCTGATCCTGACCGGTCTCGGCTTCGCTCATGTCGAGCGGCCGCTGTCGAGCCTGTTCACCTCGCCGCAATTGCTCGATGCCTCCAACACGCTGGTGCCGGCGTCGGCCGGCATCATCCTTGCGGCCACCGCTGTTTCGCTCTTTGCCTATAATGGCTATGGGGCGGCTGCCTATTTCGGCGAGGAGACGCAGGACGCCAAGCGCAACATCGGCAAGGTCGTGGTGTGGGCGCTGTTGATCACGGTCGCTGCGGAACTCATTCCGCTGACCGCCGTGCTGCTCGGCTCACCGGATCTACCGGGCCTGCTCGCAGCTCCGCAGAAAATAGAATATTTCCTCGAGGCGCGCGGCGGCCATGCGCTGACGGTGCTGATCAGCCTTGCCATCGCGGTTGCCATCTTCAACGCGGTCATCGCGATCATCCTGCAGGCGGCGCGGCTGCTGTTCAGCTCCGGCCGCGACAAGACCTGGTTCAGCCCGATCAACGACGCGGTCGCCTCCGTCCACGGCAGCTATGCGTCGCCCTGGATCGCCACCATCGTCGTGTCGGTGCTGGCGGCGGTCGCCTGCTTCATCGACATCAACCTCTTGCTGGTGGTCAGCGGCACGTCGCTGGTGGTGATCTACGCGCTTCTGTGCGTGGCGGTGTTTGCCGGCCGCCGCAACGGCAGCACGGCAGGCGGGCACTACCGCATGCCGCTGTTTCCGGTCCCGGCCATCCTGGCCTTCGTGGCGCTGGTCTATGTCGCCTACCAGAACCTGCTCGACGCCGCCTTCGGTCGCCCGAGCCTGATCGCCACGCTGCTGATCATGGTCGTGGCGGCGATCTACTATGTGCTGGTGCTCGCCAGGCGAACGGACTGGAACCTGCACGGCCCCGACGAACTTGCCGGATAAGGCGTCACCCTCCGACTCTTGTCCCTGCAAGAACCCCGGCTTCGGTCGGGGTTCTCTTTTGTCACGGCGAGGGATCCGCGTGACCCTGGTGCATCAGCCGATTCGGGTGGTGGGGCCGGGTTGCATTGCCGAGCCTTGTAGGCCATTTGCCACGACCTCTTGCCGACAATTCGCGATGTACGGTCTGGATTGAAATACCCCCAAAAAAAGTCAAGCTGAAAAGGATCGAACAAATTCACCGGACGGGGAGGCTTTTGACTGACCCCCGTCGGCGCCATTGGTGTCGTGCGTTTCCGAGTTCATTGAAAAAGCCCGGAAAACAGCCTGTTCCGGCTCATCCGTACACCAACGATGCCCAGTATAAGCCTCTGTTCATACATCGAAATTGGCGATTCATGCCTTCGCCCGGCGACGTTGACAGATCACGTTGCGGCATGCGTATTCACGCCATGGGGTTACGCCAAAGCGATGCTGTTCGAACGGGGCGGGGTTTCTTGAACGACGGCATTGGCGGGGGCGCCGGACGAGCGGGCATTGCAGCCTGAGGCAGTGCGCCGCTCGCTCCTGGCGTTTTGCCGCGCCGGAAATGGCTGCTCGTTAGCTTTCCTTTGAGTCTTCTGCCGGGCACTGGCCCAGGCAAATCAGACCATCAAACAATCCTTAAAACCAAAAGAGTTCGCCACGCTGTTGGGTGGCCAAGCGATTCATCGCGAAGCGTCGAGACAGCAAAAAGCCCTTGAAGGGGAAATCCTTCAAGGGCTTTTCGACGCTATTCGTACGGGGTTCTTAGACCGAGTAGTACATGTCGTATTCGACTGGATGCGGGGTCATTTCGAAGCGCATCACCTCGGCCATTTTCAGCTCGATGTAGCTGTCGATCTGGTCGTCGTCGAAGACGCCGCCAGCCTTCAGGAAGCCGCGGTCCTTGTCGAGGCTCTGGAGGGCTTCACGCAGCGAACCGCAGACGGTCGGGATCTTCTTCAGCTCCTTCGGCGGCAGGTCGTAGAGATCCTTGTCCATCGGCTGACCGGGGTGGATCTTGTTCTTGATGCCGTCGAGGCCGGCCATCAGCATGGCGGCGAAGGCGAGGTAGGGGTTCGCGCCCGGATCGGGGAAGCGGACCTCGACGCGCTTGGCCTTCGGCGACGAGCCGAACGGAATGCGGCAGGAGGCGGAGCGGTTGCGCGCGGAATAGGCGAGCAGCACCGGCGCTTCATAGCCGGGCACAAGACGCTTGTAGGAGTTGGTCAACGGGTTGGTGAACGCGTTGATCGCCTTGGCGTGCTTGATGATGCCGCCGATGTAGAACAGGCAGCTTTCCGACAGGCCGGCATATTCATTGCCGGCGAAGGTCGGCTTGCCGCCCTTCCAGATCGACTGATGGACGTGCATGCCCGAGCCGTTGTCGCCGAAGATCGGCTTCGGCATGAAGGTGGCCGTCTTGCCATAGGCGTTGGCGACCTGATGCACGACATACTTGTAGATCAGCATCTTGTCGGCGTTGCGGACCAGCGTGTCGAACTTGATGCCAAGCTCGTGCTGAGCGGCGGCGACTTCGTGGTGATGCTTTTCGACGCGCACGCCCATTTCGGCGAGCACGGTCAGCATCTCGGAGCGCATGTCCTGCGCGCTGTCGATCGGCGGCACCGGGAAATAGCCGCCCTTGACGCGTGGACGGTGGCCGAGATTGCCGGTCTCGTAGTCGGTGTCGTCGTTGGACGGCAGTTCGGTGGAGTCCAGCTTGAAGCCGGTGTTGTAGGGATCGGCCTTGTACTTGACGTCGTCGAACACGAAGAACTCTGCTTCCGGGCCGACATAGATGGTGTCGCCGATGCCTTCGGCCTTCATGTAGGCCTCGGCCTTCTTGGCCGTGCCGCGCGGGTCGCGGTTGTAGGATTCGCCCGAGACCGGATCGAGGATGTCACACAGGATGACCATGGTCGACTGGGCGAAGAACGGGTCCATGTGGACCGTGTCCGGATCGGGCATCAGCACCATGTCGGACTCGTTGATGGCCTTCCAGCCGGCAATCGAGGAGCCGTCGAACATGACGCCGTCGGCGAACATGTCTTCCTCGACCTCGACGACATCCATCGTTACGTGCTGCAGCTTGCCCTTCGGGTCGGTGAAGCGCAGGTCGACGAATTTCACGTCGTTGTCCTTGATCTGCTTCATGATGTCTTTGGCTGTCGTCATGTCATGTATCCCTGTTTGATGACGTTTTTTGATGGATGACGTTTCTTGGAGGACGGTCGCGTCAGACGGCGTCCATTCCGGTCTCGCCGGTGCGGATGCGCACGACTTCCTCGATGTTGGAGACGAAGATCTTGCCGTCGCCGATACGGCCGGTCTGGGCCGCCTTGCGGATGGCTTCGATGGCGCCTTCGACCGCGTCGTCGCCGAGCACGACCTCGATCTTCACCTTGGGCAGGAAATCGACGACATACTCGGCGCCGCGGTAGAGTTCGGTGTGGCCTTTCTGACGGCCGAAGCCCTTGGCCTCGGTTACGGTGATGCCTTGCAGTCCGGCCTCCTGAAGCGCTTCCTTCACTTCGTCCAGCTTGAATGGCTTGATGATCGCTTCGATCTTTTTCATGTAAAAAGTGGCCTCCACTGCCAAAAAAACGGGTTGTGAACCCCCGCTTGCGCCTCCATCAAGCACGAACTGTGCCAGATAACTGGATTCGAAGCGGTTTCATACGATTTCCAACCCATGCCGCGCCGAGATGCAAATTCGCGTCATTCACTGCATCGGATGCGGCATGGCCTACTGAAGCCTACACAGGTCCCGGGTTTGCGTCTGCCTAACAATTAGGCAGGATGCTCGTCTGGTGTGCGGTTTTGCCTTGATGCCCGCCCTGGCGACATGGCCGCAGTTGGTGATGCGCTCCTCTTTGTTTGCTTCGGCTCGAAAACTGGACAATGCTTGATCGAATGCGGATCGGCAATCCATGAGCGATGAACTTCTTACTTCCGCCGAAATGGGCGAGGCGGATCGGCTGACGATTGCCGCCGGCCCGGTCGACGGCATCGGCCTGATGCGCCGCGCCGGCGAAGCGGTGGCGGCCGAAGTTCTCAGGCGTTATCCCTCGGCGACACATGTCCACGTTCTGTGTGGTCCCGGCAACAATGGCGGCGACGGCTATGTCGTCGCCCGCATCCTGGCTGGCAGCGGCGCCGCCGTCACGGTCTGGGCATCCGGTGCGCCGAAGCCGCAAAGCGACGCCGCACTCGCCGCGGCGGAATGCCCGATCGCGCCGCGGCCGCTGTCGGGCTTTGAAGCCTCGCCCGGCTCGATCGTGGTCGATGCGCTCTACGGGGCAGGGCTGTCCAAGCCGCTGTCCGGCGATGCCGCCAGGGCGGTCGGCGTCGCTGCCGATCGGCGTCTGCCGGTTGTCGCGGTCGATTTGCCCTCGGGCGTTTCCGGCGACAGCGGCAAGGTGTTAGGCGTGGCGTTCACCGCAGCCGCCACCGTGACCTTCGCGCGCAAGAAGCCTGGCCATCTGCTCCTGCCGGGACGGGAGCGATGCGCCGAGATCGTGCTTGCCGATATCGGCATCGGCGCCGACATCATTGCGCGGCTCCAGCCCCGGACGTTCGAGAACACACCGGCAAATTGGCTGCGCGATTTCCCGGTGCCGGCTGTCGACGCGCATAAATACAGGCGCGGCCATGTCGGCGTCTTTTCCGGCGGGCCGAGCGCCACCGGCGCGGCGCGACTGGCCGCGCTTGCGGCGGCCCGAAGCGGGGCAGGGGCGGTGACCGTGCTGTCGCCGGGCAACGCCATGCAGGTCAATGCCAGCCATCTGACCTCGATCATGCTGCGCAAGACTGATGACGTCTCGGACATCGGGGAATTTATCGGCGAGCGCCGGCCTTCGGCCTTCGTTCTTGGTCCCGGCTTCGGCGTAGGTGACAAGACGCGGACCTTTGGGCTGGCACTCCTCGCCTCCGGCGAGCCGCGGGATGCTTCCGCACAGGTCGATGGCCTTGTGTTCGATGCCGACGCGATCACCTCTTTTCGCGAGGCGCCGGAAATCTTGTTCGAAGCGGCGCGCAGGCCGCATGCGCCAGCCTTGGTGATGACGCCGCACGACGGTGAGTTCGGCAGGCTGTTTCCCGACATCGCCTCTGACAACGCCTCGTCCAAGCTCGACAAGGCGCGCGCGGCGGCCGCACGTGCCAATGCCGTTATCGTCTACAAGGGCGCCGACACGGTGATCGCTGCTCCCGATGGCCGGGCGGCGATCAATTCCAACGGCGCGGCCTGGCTTGCGACCGCCGGGTCCGGCGACGTGCTGTCCGGCATATCAGCCGGCTTGCTGGCGCAAGCCATGCCGGCGTTCGAAGCGGCCTGCGCGGCAGTGTGGATCCATGCCGAGGCCGGCAGCCGGTTCGGTCCGGGGCTGATCGCCGAGGATCTGCCGCTGGCGCTGGTGCCGGCGCTGCGCGAACTGGTCGAGGCACGTCGCAAAGTGCACGTCGAATGAAGCGTTTCGCGCTCGCCGTCGCGGTCGTCATCGCGCTGTTCGCATCGCATGGCGTGCGCGCCGGGCAGCCGGTGACCATCGTCGACGATCCGGCAGTGCTCGCCGCCCTCGACGCCAAAGGGTTCGGCTTCGCCGGCATTTTTCATGTCGATGGCGGGGATGATCTGAAGGCGCTCTATGACGAAGCGCCGGCCTATCATGCGATCGTCGATACGGTGGCATCAGATATCGCCACCCTGCGCGCCGAGATCAAGGCCGGCGGGCGCACGCTTTACGAGGTGACGGACGGCAATGTCGGCCGCATCATGGATATGCGCTGGCTGAAGACGGAGGCGGCGCGCTTTCGGCTGGTCGGCGTCGTCAACCGGCTCGACCGGCGTGATTTCGCTGCCCTGGAGGGCGACAACAGCTGCGGCGAGGTGCGTTTCATCTATCGCCTGGCTTACAGTTTCAAGAAGGACGGCAAGGTGCTGGCCTCGCGGCTGCCGTTCAACTTCAACGCCGTCTACAGCGTGGCACCAGATGCCGATGGCGGCTGCGTCGGCGTTGCCGGGCATTGGACGCCGCAACTCGACGAGACCGTCGATGCCGGCTGGCTGAGCGGCGGGCCGCTGGACCCGGCCGAGCTGACCTTCAAGCAGCTCGAACTCAATGCGCAGGTCGTGCGCTTTCCCTCGGGCCAGGAGACCGAATTCGGCGGCCAGGCCGCCTACCTCATGCGGATATTCGGCATCGATGGCGCGACCGTCCGCGAGAAGCCGCTGGAGAACACGCCAGACACTGGGCGACTCTCGCAAGATGCCGCGATGAAGAAGCGGCTTGCCGATTATGTTAGCGCGAATGCCGCGGCGGTCGATCTCGGCGTCTACGAAATTCCGGATGAATTCCTTGCGAAGAAGGTCATCTCGTGGTCGACCTTCGGCAGTGCGCGGCAAGCCAACCATCCGTTTACGCAAATATTCCAACCCGAGGAGTTCGGATCGCTCGATTATTCCTCGACGAAGCTGGTGCGCACGCCCGAGGCCCTGGTCGAGCGGCTGGACAATGGCGCCTGCCAGGGCTGTCACCAGGCGGGTTCCACCGCCGGCTTCCACTTCATCGGCCTCGACGACAGGACGACGTCGCCGCTCAACCGCATCGAGGTTGGCATCTCGCCGCATCTCCATGCCGAGATTCCCCGGCGCCAGGCCTGGCTGCGCGCAACGCAGGAAGGCAAGGAGCCGAATCGCTACCGGCCGCTGTCCTTCGCACCGCCAGCCACCTGGACCGATACAGGCGACGTCGACTATGCGCCGGCTGAAATGGCGATGCCATGCCTGATGCCTGACGATGCCGCGCGCTTCGGCGCGACTTGGGCATGCGGCGGCGGCACGGTCTGCACGCCGCTGGCGACCGCATCAGGCGTGCGCACCGCTCTGGCGCAATGTCTGTTGCCCAAGGACAGTGAAAAGATGTTCTCCGGCCATCCTTGCCTGACCGGGTCGATCGCCAGCAACCCGTCGCAGCCCTTCAACGATCGCTACAAGATCACTGGGCAATTCGCCGCCTTCGCGCCGGGAGTTTCGCGGACCGCCTATACCTGCCGGCCGCCCAAGATCGGCGTGCCGGCCGGCATCGCCTACCGCGCTTGCGACGACAAGGATCGCAACTTTGCCGCCTTCAAGAAGGGCAAGCCGATGCCGAACGAAATCTGCGGGATGGTCGGCGGCAAGAAATTCGACACGTGCGTGGCGACCAACAATTTCGACCAGTGCCTCGGCGGCGCGGTCAATCGCGGCAACCGGCCGGCATGTTCCGCCGATCATTTCTGCCGCGAGGACTATATGTGCCAGTCGCTGCCGCCGGACACGCCGGGCGTGGCCAAGGTCAAGGGCATCGGCTTCTGCTCGCCGACCTATTTCATCTTCCAGATGCGCATCGATAACCACGCAACACCCTGGGCGAGCGCTACCAGCGCGCCCAGGGACGCGGGGTTCGGCGCGGCGGAAGAGGAATGAGTGTTTGACGCCTACCGCTGGCGGACGCCCATCGGTCGCCTTACAGCGGGATGTTGTCGTGCTTCTTCCAGGGGTTCTGCATGTCCTTGTTGCGCAGCATTCTGAGCGCGCGCGCAATACGGCGGCGGGTCGAGTGCGGCATGATCACCTCGTCGACATAACCGCGCTCGGCGGCCACGAAGGGCGACAGGAAGCGATCCTCGTAAGTCTTTGTATGGGCTGCGATCTTTTCCGCGTCGCCAATGTCCTTGCGGTAGATGATCTCGACCGCGCCCCGGGCACCCATGACCGCGATCTGCGCCGTCGGCCAGGCATAGTTCATGTCGCCGCGCAGATGTTTTGAGGCCATCACGTCATAGGCGCCGCCATAGGCCTTTCGGGTGATGACGGTGATCTTCGGCACGGTCGCCTCGGCATAGGCGAACAGCAGCTTGGCGCCATGCTTGATCAGCCCGCCATATTCCTGCGCGGTGCCCGGCAGGAAGCCTGGAACATCGACGAAGGTGACGATCGGGATCGAAAAACAGTCGCAAAAACGCACGAAGCGCGCCGCCTTGCGGCTGGCGTCGGAATCGAGCACGCCGGCCAGCACCATCGGCTGGTTGGCGACGAAGCCGACCGTGCGGCCCTCGACGCGGCCGAAGCCGGTGACGATGTTCTTGGCGAAACTCTGCTGGATCTCGAAGAAGTCGCCCTCGTCGGCGACCTTCAGGATCAGTTCCTTGATGTCGTAGGGCTTGTTGGCATTGTCCGGGATCAGCCGGTCAAGCGACAGGTCGTGGTCGGTGACCGACTGGTAGCATTCGATCTCGGGAAGCTCCGATGTGTTCGAGGCAGGCAGCAGATCGACCAGCCGGCGCATCTGCAAGAGCGCCTCGACATCATTGTCATAGGCGCCGTCGGCGATGGAGGATTTGGTTGTGTGCACGGAAGCGCCGCCGAGGCTCTCGGCCGTCACCGTCTCGTTGGTGACGGTCTTCACCACATCCGGACCGGTGACGAACATGTAGGAGGTGTCGCGCACCATGAAGATGAAATCGGTCATGGCAGGCGAATAGACATCGCCGCCGGCGCAGGGGCCCATGATCACGGAAATCTGCGGGATGACGCCGGAGGCCAGCACATTGCGCTGAAAAATCTCGGCATAGCCGCCAAGCGCCGCCACGCCCTCCTGGATGCGCGCGCCGCCGGCATCGTAGAGCCCGATGATCGGCGCGCGGTTGCGCAGCGCCATCTCCTGCACCTTGATGACCTTCTCGGCATGGGCTTCCGACAGCGAGCCGCCGAACACGGTGAAATCCTTGGCGAAGAGATAGACGGGACGGCCGTTGACGGTGCCCCAGCCGGTGACGACGCCGTCGCCGGCGATCTTGGTCTTCTCCATGCCGAAATCGGTCGAGCGGTGCTCGACATACATGTCGAACTCCTCGAACGAGCCTTCGTCGAGGAACACCTCGATGCGTTCGCGGGCGGTAAGCTTGCCCTTCTTGTGCTGGGCGTCGATGCGCGCCTGTCCGCCACCCATGCGGGCGATCTCGCGCCGGCGCTCGAGTTCCTTCAGCACGTCCTTCATCGCTTGGTCCTCAAAATAGAAGCTGCATTTGTGGTAATGATGCCCGCCGGAGAGCGCAAGCGTCGCTGGTTTTGCTGCACTGCAGCATGATGCCCCTTGCATTCCGGGGCGAACTCAGCCATATGCAGCCCATAGGCGCTTGGGCCGGGAGATTCCGGCCTTCTCGACAAATGAGACTGGTTGCGTCTGTTTTCCCTCTTTCCGGCAAATCGGCCCCCGATTGGTTGGCAAGGCGGCGAAAAAGCCCCGTGGCATGATGCCTGCGGGCACGACAGCGCAGCCGAGTGGACGCATGCGTCCGCCCGCCTTGTCGTTTCATATCAAGTTTTTCGACGGCAGGTTGCGCCCTGCCGCCATTGATGTTTGCGGCCAAGAAGCCGCGTGAAAGAAGATTATTTTGACCAACGAAAACACATTGCCCGGCAACGACACCGTGGAACTCTCCGGTTTCGCGGCGCTGGGAATCACGGGCGCGCTGCTCAAGGCCACCCACAATGCCGGCTTCACCGAACCGAAGCCGATCCAGATGCAGGCCATCCCGCCGCAGCTGGAAGGCCGTGACATTTTCGGCATTGCGCAGACCGGCTCCGGCAAGACCGCGGCCTTTGCGCTGCCGATCCTGTCGAAGATCATCGCGCTCGGCACCAAGCGGCGCGCCAAGACGGCCCGTGCGCTCATCCTGGCGCCAACGCGTGAACTTGCCGTGCAGATCGAAGACACCATCAAGATCCTCGCAAAAGGCCAGCATGTCTCCACCGCACTGGTGCTGGGCGGCGTCTCGCGCTTCAGCCAGGTGAAGAAGGTTGCTCCCGGCGTGGACATCCTGATTGCCACGCCCGGCCGGCTGACCGATCTGGTGCGCGAGGGTGACCTCATCCTCTCCGACACCAAATGGCTGGTGCTGGACGAGGGCGACCGCATGCTCGACATGGGCTTCATCAACGACGTCAAGCGCATCGCCAAGGCGACCGCGCCTGATCGCCAGACGGCGCTGTTTTCGGCCACCATGCCGGACGAGATCGCCGAACTGGCCAAGGGCCTGTTGAAGAACCCCGTCCGCATCGAAGTCTCGCCGCAAAGCACCGCGGCGGCCGAAATCGTCCAGGGCGTGGTTTTCGCCCGCACCAAGCAAAAGCGCCAGGTGCTGTCGACGATGCTCGCCGACGAGGCGATGAAGTCCGTCATCATCTTTTCGCGCACCAAGCATGGTGCCGACCGGGTGACCAAGGACCTCGAGCGCGATGGCTTCAAGGCCGCCGTCATCCATGGCAACAAGTCGCAGAACGCCCGTCAGAAGGCGCTGAACGATTTCCGTGAGGGATCGGTACGCATTCTGGTCGCGACCGACATCGCGGCGCGTGGCATCGACGTGCCCGGCATCAGCCATGTCGTGAATTTCGACCTGCCGGACGAGGCCGAAAGCTATGTCCACCGCATCGGCCGCACAGGCCGCAACGGCATGGACGGCATTGCGATCACGCTTTGCGATCCTTCAGAAAACAGCAAGCTGCGCCAGGTCGAGCGCATCATCCGCACCAAGCTGCCGATCGTTGCCGACCATCTCGGCAGCCCCGATCCGCAGCGCAATCCGGCTGAAAAGAACGAGCGCTTCGAGCCCGCCAACGACCGCAACGACCGCAATGGCCGTCGCGACGGCAGGCGGCCGGGCGGCGAGAACAAGGGCAACGGCTTTGGCAAGAAGCGCTTCGGCGACAAGCCGGCCTTTGCCGGCGAGCGCAAGCCGGAAGGCGCAAAACCCTTCAAGGGCAACAACAAGCGCCGCTTCGGCGGCAAGCGGCCGGCGGCGCGGGCTGCTTAACCGTGTCTCGCGGTGGTCAGCCGACCCTAGTCTAGCGGTTGGCTAGTTGCTTGATTGACAAAGAAAAGGGCGGCTGAAGCGATGCTTCAGCCGCCCTTTTCGTCTCTGCGCAGCTTACTTCGCCACCGCCTCGACCCAGACGGCAATCCGTTGCGCGAGAAATGCCGTAGTCGATGGCGACAGCACATCGCCGGCAATGACATGGTTGTCGGGGTCGCCGGTGTCGTCGACTGGCACCAGTTCGTGCGGTGCGCCCCAGCGCCCGGCGATTTCGCGGGTGCGGTCCGGCCGCACCACCCTGTCCGAATCCGAGAAAATGAACAGGGCAGGGATATCAGCCTGCTCCACCGGCGCCCCATAGGCGAGTTCCGTCAGCGCCTGCATCGGCAGCGTCGCGGCAACCGGATATCTGGTGGTCCAGAATTTCTCGTGCAGCGCGTTGCGCGCCACGAAACTGCGCTCCTTGCCGATCACCAGTTCGGCGATCTGCTTGCCCCATGGCATGGTCAGGATCTCGGCGCCGGATGCCTTCACGCCGAAATTGGGTGAGATGAATGCAATGGCAGCCACGCCATTTGAAGCACCCGGCTGCGTTGCCGCCCACGCCGCCAGCGAGCCACCGGTCGAGGTCGAGATGACGATCACCTTGTCGCCGATCGCCCGGCCGATGGCGAGCGCTTCCTCATAGTCGTTGATCCAGGCATTGACGCTGCCTTGCGTCATCGCCGCGCCGTCCTGCCCGTGACCGGTGAGCCTGGTGTAGAAGAGATTGGCGTCGAGCTGGTCGGCCACCTCGTCGGGCAGGGGACGGACCTCGCCCTTGGAAGCCGAGAAGCCGTGGATGTAGACGATCGACAGCGGCGTCTTGGCATGCACCATAGGGTTCGCCCAGACGATCTCCTTTTCCAGCCCGTCGCGGATCCCGGGTACGGCGGCTTCCACCTTTGCCACATAGGCCTGCGGGTCGTCACCGATGAGGGAAGGATCGAAGCGGATCGTGGTGTCGACGGGAACGCGTGGGCCGATGACGAAGGCCAATGCAAGAACGGCGATCAGGCCCAGCACAGCAAGCACGATCCGTCGCCCCATTGCAGACTCCACGCAACAACATCAAGCCTAGGGCGATGGCCCTGAACAGGCAACGGCCGCCCAGGCAGCCACACCGCCAATCCTGTGGGCATCCTATTCGTGGGGTGGCCTGCGGTCGTAGTTCAGCGGCCTTGCCTTCCAGCTGGTCATAAGGCTGATCACGCCTCTGCACAGCGGCCTCGGCAACATGGCGAGAACTTTCAGCGGCCAGCTCGTGCGGTAAGGAAAGGTGACTTCGAAGCCGCCGGATTTGATTGCCTTCACCATGCGGCGCGTCGCGCGGGTGACGGGCATCAGGCCCGGCATCGGCAGCATGTTCTTTTCGGTCAGCGGCGTGTCGACAAAACCGGGGTTTATCACCTGCACGCGGATGTTCATCTTGTCGAAATCATACTTCAGCGACTCAGCCAGGATGTTGATCGCCGCCTTGGTGCCGCCATAGGCGGCTGTGGTTGGCCAGCCGAAATAGGCGGTGACCGATCCGACCAGCACGACATGGCCGCGCGACCGCACGCGCATATACTCCACGACCGGCACCAATCCGTTGATAATGCCGAAATAGTTGACCTCGAAGGATTTGCGGAAGTCCTTGACGACGAGAGCCTCTCCGGGCGTCGAAATGTAGTTTCCGGCATTGAAGACGGCGAGCACGATTGGGCCAAGTTCCTTCTCGATCGCGGCCACCGTTCTTGCCATGCGCGGCTCGTCGGTCACGTCGCAGGGAAAGGCGGTGACGCTGCCTGGCATCTGCGCGGTCTCGACGATGAGCGTGTCGATCGGATCGTCGTCCAGTGCCGTTACCGCCACCGCGTAGCCCTGGGACGCCAGATCCCTGGCCAGCGAACGGCCAATGCCGCTGCTGCCGCCCGTGACCCAGGCGACGCCGTGTTTCGGATCGGCCCGATAGAGTGTCATGCTGCGCCCTGTCGAGTTGTTGGTGCCTTGCTCTAGCGGTCAGGAAATCGAATGAAAAGAGTGCTTTTCGACGACGGGTGCAAATGAACTGTGGGATATCGAGCCCGCTCGAGGGCCTGTGGATGCACAGCAGTGCCGGAAATGCGAGTGGACCAGGCGAATTCTTGCCTTGAAACCGAAGCTTCGGGTTTCTAGGGTTTCGGCGCACGCAAACAAGGAATCCTGAATGCCCCGTTCTGTGATCGACGCGATCGGCAACACGCCTCTGATCCGCCTCAACAAAGCGTCGGAAGAAACCGGCTGCGAGATCCTGGGCAAGGCCGAATTCATGAATCCGGGGCAATCGGTCAAGGATCGCGCCGGCCTTTTCATCATCCGCGACGCCGAACAGCGCGGCCTGTTGAAGCCGGGTGGCGTCATCGTCGAGGGAACGGCAGGCAATACTGGCATCGGGCTGACGCTGGTCGCCAAGGCGCTGGGTTATCGCACGGTCATCGTCATTCCCGATACGCAGAGCCAGGAAAAGAAGGACACGATCCGGCTGCTCGGCGCCGAGCTGATCGAGGTGCCCGCCGTGCCCTACAAGAACCCAAACAATTACGTGAAGCTGTCAGGACGGCTGGCCGAGCAGATGGCGAGAACCGAGCCGAACGGCGCCATCTGGGCCAACCAGTTCGACAATGTCGCCAACCGCGATGGGCATATCCGCACCACGGCGGAGGAAATCTGGGCCCAGACCGGCGGCAAGGTTGACGGTTTCGTCTCGGCGGTGGGTTCCGGCGGCACGCTGGCTGGCGTCGCTTTCGGGCTGAAGGCCAAGAGCAAGGATGTGAAAGTCGCGCTCGCCGACCCGCTTGGGGCCGCGCTCTACAGTTTCTACACCAGCGGCGAGTTGAAGTCCGAAGGCAGTTCGATCACCGAAGGCATCGGGCAGGGGCGCATCACCGCCAATCTCGAAGGGTTCACGCCGGACTTCTCATTCCAGATCAAGGACGAGGACGCGCTCCCGATCGTCTTCGACCTGATCCAGGAAGAAGGCCTGTGCGTCGGCGGCTCCACCGGCATCAACATTGCCGGCGCCATCCGGCTCGCCAGGGAACTGGGCCCGGGCCACACGATCGTGACCATCCTTTGCGACTATGGCACGCGCTACCAGTCGAAGCTGTTCAATCCGGAATTCCTGCGCGAGAAGAATCTCCCGGTGCCGGGCTGGATGGAACTGCAGAGCAAGATCTCGGTGCCTTTCGAAAAGGTCGCATGATGGCGCACAAGATGGAAGCGCTGTTTCGTGACGATGCTTACCTGCGCACGGCGGATGCGACGGTTGCTGCCGTCAACGATCGTGGCGGCATCATTTTCGACCGGACCATCTTCTACGCCACCTCGGGTGGACAGCCAGGCGATACCGGCTATCTCGAACGTGCCGACGGCAGCCGTGTCACCGTTGCCGCCACCATCACGGGCGAGACCAAGGACGAGATCATCCATGTGCCGGCGCCGGAGCAGGCGGCCCTGGCGGTCGGCGAAAAGGTCAAACTCGCCATCGACTGGGAACGTCGGCACCTGTTGATGCGCATGCACGCGGCTTGCCATCTGCTTACCGTGGTGTGTCCGTTCCCCATTACCGGTGCCGCGGTTTCCGAGGACGACAGCCGTGTCGATTTCGACATTCCGGACGCCAGTTTCTCGAAGGAAGAGGTGACCGCGAGCCTGATGGATCTGGTGCGGGCCGATCATCCGATTTTCACCAGGCTGATCAGCGACGAGGAACTCGCCGCGAACCCTGGCCTGGTCAAGTCCAAGAATGTCCGGCCGCCGGTCGGCACCGGCAAGATCCGCCTGGTCTGCATTGGTGAGAATGGCGCGGTCGATAGCCAGCCCTGTGGCGGCACACATGTCAAAAGCACCGGCGAAATCGGCGAAATCCACATCGGCAAGATCGAAAAGAAGGGCCGCGAAAACAGGCGCTTCCGCATCCGCTTCGGGCCGATGCCGGCCGCGTGACACGCAACCTTTGCTTTACCCTGGTTAGAGAGAACGAGAATGGCCGAAGACAGTCCTTTCATCGTCGACGCGGACTGGCTGCAGGCGCGCCTCGGTCAGCCGGGCCTGACCATTGTGGACGCATCCTGGTACCTGCCTGCGCAAAAGCGCGACGCGCGCGCCGAATATAACGCAGCCCACATCCCCGGCGCCCGCTTCCTGGATCAGGACGCGGTTTCAGATCCCGACGCTTCCTTGCCGCACACGCTGCCTTCGCCCCAGCATTTCGCGCAATATGTCGGTTCGATGGGCGTGTCTGCCGACGACACCATTGTCGTCTACGACGGTCCGGGCTTTTTCTCGGCACCGCGAGCCTGGTGGATGTTCCGCATCATGGGCGTTTTCCAGACCTATATTCTGGACGGCGGGTTCGACGGCTGGAAAGCCGCCGGCAGGCCGGTGACGGCCGAACCGACGAAGATCGCGCCGAGTGTGTTCCATGCCGATTTCGACGCCGGCCGCGTCGCCAGCCTGGCCGACATGCGCCGGATCGTCGAGACCAGCGCCAGCCAGATTGCCGATGCCCGTGGACCCGACCGTTTCACCGGTGCCGAGCCCGAGCCCCGCGCGGGTATCCGCTCCGGTCATATGCCGGGCGCACGCAACGTGCCGTACTCCGCCCTGTCGGAAAACGGCATGCTGTTGTCGAAGGACCGCTTGCGCAAGGTGATCGAGGACGCCGGTATTGACCTGTCGAAGCCCGTCGTCACATCTTGCGGCTCCGGTGTTACGGCCGCGGTGATTACGCTTGCGCTGGAGACGCTTGGCCATACTGACAACAGGCTTTATGACGGCTCATGGACGGAATGGGGCGGGCTCTCCGACACGCCTGTCGTGACCGGCCCCGCTGAGACCGGCAAGGAATGAACGCGATGGAAAACGGTGTGCTGCAGGACATTGAAGTCACGGTGACTTTTCTTGAAATGCATGCTCCTCCCGCAGTCTCGCCGCCAGTGCCCTACAACCGCCAGGTCGCGCTGCTGAAGACCAAGGATATTCCCTTGCATTTCTATCGCTATTTGATGGACCGGGTCGGGCGCAAATGGCACTGGGTGAATGTCCTCAGGCTGGACGATGACGAACTTGCGGCTGGCATCCACCGTGAGGACCGCGACATAAGGGTGCTTTACCTCGACGGCGCGCCGGCCGGCTTCTTCGATCTCAAGCCGCATCTGCCTGATGAGGTCGAACTCGCCTATTTCGGCATGATGGAACATGCCACCGGGCAAGGCATTGGCCGCTGGTTCCTGGGTTCGGCGATTTCGGCCGCCTGGTCGCATGGGCCGAAACGGGTGACGGTGCAGACCTGCACGCTTGACCATCCGGCAGCTCTGCCGCTCTACCAGAAACTCGGCTTCAAGCCTGTCGCGCAGAAGAAGGAGGTCGTGCATCCGCTGCCGTTCGCCGAGCGCTCGGCCAGCGTCATGCGGCCCTGATTTCAGCCGGAATCCGAGATCGGCCGGCACCTGAACCGTCCGTTCATCGGCGCTTCAGCCTGCCTTTGGCATGTTGCCCGCATCGTCAATGCGGCTGAGGCCGAAGGAGAAAAGACATGCTGACACGCCGTACCCTTGCCGCCGCGCTGATCGCCGCGATTGCCATGCCGAGCCTTGCCTCCGCCCAGGCGACGACGCCCTCGGCCGCGACGATCGAGCGCAAGCTCGAGGCCGCGCCCCGGGTGAAGCTGCGGCCGAACGAGCGCGTCACCATCCGCGAATTCAAGCGCCGGCCGGATTTACGCCGCATGGCGCGCTCGATCGACATCCAGTCGATCAATTTCGCCTTCGGCTCGGCCGCCATTTCCAGTTCGCAATACGACAAGATCGAAAATATCGCCGACGCGCTGCAGCGCATCCTGCGCCGCGATGCCGGCGCCCGCGTGCTGATCGAAGGACATACCGACGCCGTCGGCTCCTTCCAGTCGAATCAGATCCTGTCCGAACAGCGCGCCGCTTCGTTGAAACGCACGCTGGTGCGCGAATTCGGCGTGCCCGGCTATGCCCTGGATACCGTGGGCTACGGCGAGGAGTTCCTGCTCGTGCCGACGCAGAACGAAAACTGGCAGAACCGCAGGGTGACATTGCGGCGCTTCGACGACTTCATCCGGTGATCCGGGGTTGGTCCGAATCTAGTTAGCCGGCTTACTTTGTCGATTTGGCGCGTTCGCCGGTGCCATGTATCGAGAGGCCGACCACCGACATCGGGTCGGTCTCTCGATCCCTTTGGCAAGAATCGGGTGGGAAGCATTGGTCCGAGCGCGTAATTTCCGGTCAACAAACCGGAGGTTTTCACCATGGCCATTCAGTTCAAGGCGCTACCCACCAACCACGTCAGAACCCTGCAGCGCGGCGGTCCCGATGCTTATGGCCAGACGCCCGAGCGCAGAATTTCAGACGGTGACGGCATGCCTTGCCGGCATTGCCTGAAGAACATCGCCGCCGGCGATGCTTATCTCATCCTTGCCTACCGCCCCTTTCCGGAGCTTCAGCCCTATGCCGAAACCGGGCCGATCTTCCTGCACGCTGAAGAGTGCGAGCCTGCCGCCGAGGCAGAAACGCTTCCCGAGATTCTCGAAAGCCCGGACTATATCGTGCGCGGCTATGGAAGGGATGACCGTATCGTCTATGGCAGCGGTGGGGTCATCCCAACCGGGGCGATCGCTGCGCGGGCCGAGGCCTTGTTCGAACGCGACGACATTGCCTACGTGCATGTCCGGTCGGCGCGCAACAACTGCTATCAGTGCCGTATCGAGCGCGCTTGAGGCGTAACGATTGCCGGCGGAAATTCTGTCGCACTCCCGTCGCATAGATGCGGTAGAAGTCGAGTGTCGATCGATTGGCCGACCGCGGATGAACCGGCGGCAATCTCGATATCGAGGAAGCGGGGCTTTGGCTCCGCTTTTTTGTTGCCTGGAGTTCAGCGCAAACGACGTCTGCACGAAAAAAGCCCGTCGGCGAGGCCGACGGGCTGCAACTTTTGCCTGGAGGGCTTTTAGTTGAACTTGTACTTCGCGCCGAGGCGCACGGTATGGAAAGAAGAAGTGGATGTGATGGTGTCGTCAGGCAGCCCCAGTTCCGACGAGAAATCCTTCTTGGCAAACTGCGAATAGCGATACTCGACGCCGACCGTGACGTTGCTGGATACTGCTGTTTCCAGACCGCCACCAACCGAGAAACCACTGGAGCCCCAGTCGAGGATATCGCCGATCGGGTCGGAAGCATTCAGATCGAAATGCTGCCAGCTGTAACCAGCCAGCGCATAGGCAAGCGTCGATTCGTTCATCTTCATGCCAACGCGGCCAAGCACATCGAAGCCGTAGTCGGTGTCGGCATTGATCGATCCGCCGCCGAGGTCCAGCTTCGAGGTCATGCCGGAGTAGCGGGCGTCGACCATGACGCCTGCGACCCAGTTGCCGAAGTCTTGGTCGTAACCGACGTTCAACTCCCCGAACGCGCCTTCGCCACCGAGGCCATTGAACTTGGCGCCGCCGAGCGGCGGGATTTCGATCTGGTGCACGGAGGCACCCGCGCCAGCCGCGCCGCCGATATAGAAGCCGGTCCAGCTATATGCAGGGGTTTCGAAGGTGGCACCGCCGCCATTCTGAGCGCCAAAACGGTAGTTGGCCGCAATCTGGAACGTATGACGCGACGTATCGAGGTTGAGAAGGCCATCGGGAGCCCCGATAAGGCCGGCCTCCGAGAGGAGATCCCCCTTGGTGCCGAAGCGCGTATAACGGTACTCGGTCTTGATCGTCCAGTTACTGTTGATGGCCGTTTCAATGCCGCCGCCGACGAAGTAGCCGCTCTGGTCCCAATCAAAGCCGAAGCCAGCATTGGTATCGAGCTTATACTTCTGCCAGGTATAGCCGCCGAGCACGTAGCCCAGCGTATTCGGTGTAAACAGATAGCCGACGCGCAGGCCGGCGTCGAAACCGTATGTCTCCTGGATCGAGGCGTTGAAACCGGCGGCATCGATCGTGGTTTCGATATTGCCAACGTGCACATCGACGAGCCCACCGAGCAGGAAGCGAGGCGACACCATATAGTCGTAACCAGCGGTCAGTTCACCGTAGACACCCTCACCGCCAATGCCGTTCAGCGAAATCGGAATAAAGTCGCTGCCTAGCTTATGAACGTTGGCGCCAGCGCCAACTCCGAAGCCGACATACAGCCCACTCCAGTTAAAACCGGATGCTTCGACTGGCTGCACCACATCAGCCGCATGCGCGACCGACATCAAAGCCATCGCAGAAACGGCACCCAAAAGGAAAGATTTCGCAGAAACGCGAAGAAACATAGCCCAAACCCCTAATCAATAAGCCCATCGTGTCTCTAGCAGGGAGTCGGTCGGATTAGGAATGACAAATATGCAACAGTTTTGGGCGAACCGGCCTCTGCATGTGACACCGATCCGCCCAATAAGCAGGCTATCGCCCTGGATCAGCCAGTAAAAAGCCCGCCGGAGTGGACCGGCGGGCAACAACAGCACCTTGACTTTTTCTGGGTCTATTTCTGGGTGTATCAGGCGGCCAGAACAGCTTTCGGCTCGACCAGTTCGTAGCCCAGCGCTTCGGCCACCGCCCGGTTGGTGATCTTGCCCTTGTGGACATTGAGGCCGTTGCGCAAATGATGGTCATCGACCAGCGCCTTCAGGCCCTTGTCGGCGAGCTGCAGACCATAGTGCAGCGTCGCGTTGTTGAGGGCATGGGCCGAGGTGACCGGCACCGCGCCGGGCATGTTGGCGACGCAATAGTGGATGACGCCGTCGACCTCGTAGGTCGGCTCGGCATGGGTCGTCGCATGCGAAGTCTCAAAGCAGCCGCCCTGGTCGATGGCGACGTCGACCAGCACCGAGCCCTTCTTCATGCCCGACAGCATTTCGCGGGTGACGAGCTTGGGCGCGGCAGCACCGGGGATCAGCACGGCGCCGACGACGATGTCGGCCGAGAAGCATTCTTCCTCGAGCGCTTCGACGGTCGAGTAGCGGGTGTGCACACGGCCGGCGAAAAGGTCGTCGAGCTGGCGCAGGCGCGGGATCGAGCGGTCGATGATGGTGACGTCGGCGCCGAGGCCGGCGGCCATGCGGGCCGCGTGCAGGCCGACGACGCCGCCGCCGAGCACGGTGACCTTGCCGGGCAGCACGCCGGGCACGCCGCCGAGCAGCACGCCGCGGCCGCCATTGGCCTTCTGGAGCGCCGTGGCGCCGGCCTGGATCGACAGGCGGCCGGCGACTTCCGACATCGGTGCCAGCAGCGGCAGGCCGCCACGGTCGTCGGTTACGGTCTCGTAGGCGATCGCGGTCACGCCCGAAGCGAGCAGGCCCTTGGTCTGCTCCGGATCCGGAGCCAGATGGAGGTAGGTGTACAGGATCTGGCCGTCGCGCAGCTGAACCCACTCATTGGGCTGCGGCTCCTTGACCTTGACGATCATGTCCGACTTGGCGAACACGTCGGCGGCGGTCTTGGCGATGGTGGCGCCGGCGGCGCGATAGGCGTTGTCATCGGCGCCAATGCCGGCGCCGGCACCGGCCTCGACCAGCACTTCATGCCCGTGCGCCACATATTCGCGGACCGAGCCCGGCGTGAGGCCGACGCGGTATTCGTGATTCTTGATTTCCTTGGGGCAGCCGACGCGCATTTTCTTCTCCTGATCCGGGCCCTCTTGGGCTCACTCCCTGTATTGGCGGAGTGAACCATGAATCGGCTCGCAAGTGTTTGCGAATGCGCTTGCGCGGGCAGGCGGCTTTCGATAATCCTTGCGCAAAATAGCATGATATTCGCAGGATTCACGAAAAATGCCGCTCGACAGGATCGATATCGCCATTCTCGAGACTTTGCAGAAGGATGGCAGGATACCCAATGCGGCGCTTGCCGAGAAGGTTGGCCTGTCGCAATCGGCCTGTTCGCGCCGGCTCGACAATCTGGAGAAATCCGGAACCATCCGCGGCTACCACGCCCGGCTGTCCAATGCAGCGCTCGGTCATCAGATGACGGCGATCGTGCATATATCGCTGTCGGGCCAGTTCGAGAAGACGCTGTCGGATTTCGAAGCGGCGATCAAACGTTGCCCCAATGTCTTGTCCTGCCACCTGATGTCGGGCGAATACGATTATATCCTGCGCATCGCCGCGAAAGACCTGGTCGACTATGAGCGCATCCACAAGGAATGGCTGTCGGCCATGCCGCATGTGACCAAGATCAACTCATCCTTTGCCTTGCGCGAAATCGTCGACCGCACCGCGATGGGCATGAAGCCTGAGATGGCTTGACCTGACGCAGAGGATTGTTGATTATCAAGTGTATTGGCATTGCCAACAGAAGAAAAAAGTGCAGAATGCCAAGTAAATAGGCTGGGGGCCTTTCTTGGTAGAGAAAGACGCGTCCAAAAAATGGATTGCGATACTGGTGCTCGGCACCTGGGCACCTGACTCTGCCTGGACGCTGGACGGCTCGCTGCTCAGGATGACTCTTGAGACCAAACTGGAAGGCAACGTAGAGTTCTCCGTCTTCAAGTGGCCGGGCAACAATCTGTTCATGCTCCGCCGCAAGCAGTCTGCCAAGCTGTTTCGTCTCGTTCGAAAAAAACTATCCGAAAATCCGGCGGCCCGAGTTGCACTGTTTTGCCATAGCCACGGCGGCAATATCGCCCTTGAGGCTGTCAATCGGCCGGAGGTTGATACCGACAGGGTGAGTCTTGTCACGTTCAACACGCCGTGTCTGTATTTTCTGAGGAGGGATCCCGGAAGTTTCGTTGGTGGTCTGATCCTTCATCTTTTCCTGCTGCTCGCACTGATTTCAATGCTGACTTTATATGTCTTTTTCTCTGCGTTTGGCTTCGCCGATATGCGGCAAAACATCACCGGAATCTATATATTCGCGATCGGAGTGACTTTTTCTATACTTGGTATTATTGTACTAAACTATCGTAACGCTCTCATTCTCGTGGCGGCAGATTGGCTGCTGCGATGGAACAAGTTTGTCAGCGTCGGAGTTATACGTAAAGCTCGAATGCTTTCTGTAAACACGGCGGGAGACGAGGTTTTTAACTTCTTCAAGTTGCTTGAATCGATTGCAGCTCTTCCGTTCATGCTTATGAACAAAAAAGTAGTCTTTCTTGCCAATTTTCTGGCTTTCTGCGTAGTGCTGGACTTCCTTGCCAACGGGTGTAGCGGAGGTGGACTGCTTGGCAACTGGTTGAAGTCATTATCGCAATTTGTCTGCGCACCGCCGCTAGACCCGGGGGCCATCAGCGCTCCGCCGCCAGAACTGGCGCTGGTCGACGCGGTGACGCAAGAACCGCATTTGCGGTATACGCTTGGCGTCTTCGTCCTACTCGTCAGCTTCGCCCTGACCTACCTGATGGTTTTGGTAGTCGCGTCGTTGTTGTCGAATGCCGTATTTTGCGCATGGCTCGGCCTCAACCCGATCACCAGTCCCTTTACGTTTTTCTTTCATAGGATCGGTGTCAGCGTCATTCCGCTGACCGCAGCGAGGCTCGAGTTTTACGACGCGGCAGTTGGTGGTGCGCTACTCAACCATTCTGTCGCGTATGGCGACCCACATGTCCTCGTTTATGTGATGCGATGGCTGGCTGAAGACGAAACACGTTTCGATTGATCTGCCGGTAGGTCGGCGCTTGTGAACGGGAGGTAAGAATGTCGCGTTTACGCAGAACCACCACTAGCATTCTGGCGACAGGCATGTTGCTAACGAGTCTGGCGTCAGCCAGTGCCAACGTCTGTAACCAAATCCTGGCTTCGCTGCCGACAGTCAGACACGGCTCGATCGCTTATCAGTACGACAGTGGGAACTGGCAGCTTCTTGTTCGCAGCCATCCTGCAGACACAGCAGGCACCACGAAATTCTACTACATTCTCAAGGACCAGGCCCGTAAAAGGGGCATGTTGGTGGTTAAATCGGCTCGCCAGACGGAGTCTGGCGAGGCGGCTGACAATACCATCTCGCTGCTCAGGCTGCCGTCCGCTGAGCCGCACAGCGAAAGCTGTTACGGCGGTAACGCGGATAATCCGGTGCGCAAGGGGTCGCGTGAAGAGACAGTCAAGCTCGACGGTTATGAGCGGTATCACCGTTATGGTGACAATGGCGTTTCGGGTGTCGCCAAGATACGCGACTTCCACGTCCTCTATGAATCCGATGCGCCGAAGTACCGCAGTCTTGCGGAGGGCAGCCGCTGTATCCGCACTGATAACAACAATGGCAGTGCGGTCAACGGCGTATCAAATCGCAGCCGGTTTTCCCTCGATCGCGGCGTCGTGGACCGGGGAGCCAGCGCTGCGAGAGCGGTCCTCGCAACACTTTTTCGTCCGGCACTGGGTTACGAAGGTGATTTGAAGGATATGAAGATAAGGATGCTGCCCTTTTCAGTCTCCGCAGCCGGCATTGCCTGCGTGCCGTTCTCGGTAACCGGCATAGGAAATCACTCGATCCTTCGCGTCCAGGATATCGACGACATCGATGGCGGGGTTCGCCGGCCGGAATGGCGGATCAATGAGGACTAAGCACATCGCCGGTCTGGCGCCGGGGCCGGCGTTGTGTTCTCCCTCGATGGGAACGTATGTTCTTTCAACGAATCTGATTGGTTGTGCTTCAGGCGTGCCTGAAATCGGACAGAAGCAAAGTCGACAAGACCGACCATGGTCCACCGGTTATGGGGTTGGCCTGCTGTTGCTATGCGCCTTGCTGTTTGTGGTGGCAAAGGCCGCAACCCAGATTGGTGCAATTGCGATAACCGACATTGAATACTGGCTGATTGGAATCGTTCCGATTGCGCTGGTTGCTGCGCTTCAATCCGAGCGCATGGCCCTGACCGCCAGTGGCCACCCAATCCTGCAACCGTCTGCGTTAAAGTTTGCGATTGTTGCTTGGGCGCTGGCACTGTTTTTTTTTGCAGCACTGCACCTGTTTTCCGTCGGCAATGAACTGGAACGCCCGCTTTTCGAACTCTTCGGCTATCGGCAATTCTGGCCCGGCGTCCTGCGCAGTGTCGCCTATATCGGCGTTGCTTCGCTCATAGCCGTCATTCCGTTCAGATATGAACTCTCCTTTTGGCAATTCATGCTGGTGGTCACGGTTCTATCCTGCGGCTTCTCCTCACTTTTTTGGCTGTAGTGTCTCGGTCACGATCCGATCCATCGCAATGTCGTGCGGCTGCGGGTAGATGGTGGCGATGCGCTGCAGTTCGTAGCCGACGCCGATGACCAGCGGCTTGAACGGCATGGCAGCCAGCGTGCGGTCGAAGAAGCCGCCGCCATAGCCCAGGCGATAATTCGCCGGATCAATGCCGACGATCGGCGCGATGACGATGTCCGGCAGCACCGGATCGCCCTCGGCCGGGATCGGGATGTTCCAGACGCCTTTTTCCAACCGGTCGCCCTGCTTGTAGGCGCGGAAGATCAGCGGCTGCCCTTTCTCGACGACGATAGGCAATGCCGTGAGTCCGCCGCGCTCGTTGACGGACGCCATCCATGGCCGCAGATCCGGCTCGCCGCGGAACGGCCAGTAAAGGCTGACCATGCGGCCGCGGATCTCGCCGATGATCGCGTCGAGCCCTTCGGCGATGCGCTGGGACATGGCCGTTCGCGCATCGGCCGAAACCGCGAGCCGCGCGGCAATCAGCCGTTCACGCTCGGCTTTGCGCCAGCGCCGCACATCGGTCCAGTCGGACAACGGCGCGCGGAATTCTGGATCGAGTTCGTGCATGAAGCAGGGCGGCGAGGCATATTGTGCCGGACCCTGGTCGTCATGATCGTTGGCCATGCGTCACCCCATAGCGTGTTCGGTGACGCTATACCTCGCGACACGACACAACTTGTGCATTCGCGACATGGGACGGCGAGTCCCGGGTACCGTCCTTCTGTTGTTGCATTGCACAAAAATACCTACATCCTGGGTAGGCAATCTCGCCGTCAGGGGTGAATGAAATGAGCCAGGCCAGCCATCATGTCGTCGTTGTCGGCGCGGGGTTCGGCGGCCTCGAACTCACCCACGCGCTGGCTGGACAGCCGGTGCGCATCACCATGATCGACAAGCGCAACCATCATCTTTTCCAGCCGCTGCTCTACCAGGTGGCGACGACCGCGCTGGCGACCTCCGAGGTTGCCTGGCCGATCCGCCATCTCCTGCGCAAGCGTAAGGATGTGACGACGCTGCTGGCCAACGTCGCCGGCGTCGACCGCGCCGGCAAACGCGTGCTGCTCGATGACGGTAGCGCGGTCTCCTACGACACGCTGGTGCTCGCCACCGGCGCCCGCCACGCCTATTTCGGCCACGACGAATGGGAGCCTTTCGCGCCGGGCCTGAAGACGCTGGAGGACGCCACCACCATTCGCCGCCGCATTCTCCTTGCCTTCGAACAGGCCGAGCGGGAAACCGATCCCGCCAGGCGCCAGGCGCTGCTGACCATTGCGATCGTCGGCGGCGGACCAACCGGCGTGGAGCTGGCCGGCACCATCGTCGAGCTGGCGCGCGAGACGCTGCGCGGCGAGTTCCGCAACATCGATACGCGGCAAACACGCGTGGTGCTGATCGAGGCTGGCGACCGCATCCTGGCCAATTTCGCGCCAAAACTGTCTGACTACGCCAGCAAGGCGCTTGAGCGGCTCGGCGTGACGGTCGAGCTCGGCCGCGCTGTCACGCGCTGCGACGCCGAAGGTGTTGCCTTTGGCGACAAGCAATTGGCGGCGAAGACAATTTTGTGGGCAGCCGGCGTTGCCGCTTCGCCCGCCGCCGAATGGCTGGGAGCGAAGGCGGACCGCGCGGGCAGGGTGCTCGTCGAGCCTGACCTCAGCGTACCCGGCAGCCCCGAGATTTTCGTCATCGGCGACGCAGCCCTTGTGCTGCGGCCCGACGGACGGCCGGTCCCCGGCGTGGCGCCGTCAGCCAAGCAGGAGGGCCGCCACGTCGCAGCGACCATCAAGGCCAGGCTCGGCGGCGACAACACCGCTCGGCCATTTCACTACAAACATGCCGGAGATCTGGCGACGATCGGCAAACGCGCCGCGGCGATCGACTTCGGCTGGATCAAGCTCACGGGCTGGCTCGCCTGGTGGCTGTGGGGCATTGCGCACATCTATTTCCTGATCGGTTTCCGCAACCGGCTTGCGGTTTCCCTGAGCTGGCTATGGATCTACGTCACCGGCCAGCGCAGCGCCCGGCTGATCACCCAGGGCGACGACGACAAGACCTGACTTTCTTCACTGTCCCATTCATCCGCGCGTCATCTCCAACTGATGGAGTGATGTGCGGATGCGCGCGACTTGTTGAGTGGACTTGAGCCGGTTTCGGCGCGAAGTTCGCTTCGGGGCAGGGCGTGTCAGCTTGTCAATGAGGAGAAAACATGTCGCAACTGCTCCATCCCGTCTCCCGCCGCGGTTTCCTCGCCGGCGCCGCAGCCACAGGGGCGCTGATCGTGCTTCATCCCTTCTCCGCCCGGGCGCAGGCCAACCAGGCGCATCTTCGAATCATGGAAACCACCGACATCCATGTGAATGTGCTGCCTTATGATTACTACGCCGACAAAGCCAACGACACGATGGGCCTGTCGCGCACGGCCTCCCTGATCGACGCGGTGCGCAAGGAAGCCGTCAATTCGATGCTGATCGACAATGGCGATCTGCTTCAGGGCAACCCGATGGGCGACTATATCGCCTACGAAAAGGGCCTGAAGGATGGCGATCTGCATCCGATCATGAAAGGCATGAACCTTTTGGGCTATGAGTGCTCGACGCTCGGCAACCACGAGTTCAATTACGGCCTGTCGTTCCTGGACAAGGTGCTGGCGGGCGCCAATTTCCCCTTCGTCTGCGCCAATCTGATCCGCGGCACCGCGCTTGCCGCCAACCCGCGTGACGACAAGCTCTATCTCAAGCCCTATGTGATCCTCGACAGGAAGATCAAGGACGGTTCGGGCGCCGAACAGCCGATCAGGATCGGCATCATTGGCTTCGTGCCGCCGCAGATCATGGTTTGGGACCTCAAGAGTCTCGAAGGCAACGTCAAGACGCGCGACATCGTCGAGGCGTCCAAGGCCTGGGTGCCGCAGATGAAGGAGGAGGGCGCCGACATCGTCATCGCGCTCTCGCATTCCGGCATCGATGTGAAGCAAGGCGACATGATGGAGAACGCCTCGTTCTTCGTCGCCGGTGTCGAAGGCATCGATGCCGTGTTCACCGGCCACCAGCATCTGGTGTTCCCCGGCAAGAAGGATTTTCAGTCGCTCGAGGGCGTCGACACGCAAAAGGGCACGCTTCAGGGCAAGCCAGCCGTGATGGGCGGTTTCTGGGGCTCGCATATGGGTCTGATCGACCTCATGCTGGAGCGTGACGGGTCGAAATGGAAGGTCGTGTCCGCGACCTCCGAGGCGCGGCCGATCTTCGAGCGCGTCGACAACAAGAACAAGCCGACGGTTTCCGACGACAAACGCATCATCGCCGCGCTCGAGCAGGACCACCAGGCGACCCTGGCCTATGTGCGCCGTCCGGTCGGCAAGACCTCCGCGCCGCTCTATTCCTATTTCGCGCTGGTCGCCGATGATCCGTCAGTCCAAGTCGTCAGCCAGGCGCAGACCTGGTACCTGAAGGATATTCTCAAGAGCACGCAGTGGAAGGATGTGCCGCTGCTGTCGGCGGCCGCTCCCTTCAAGGCCGGCGGGCGCAACGGCGCCGACTACTACACCGACGTACCGGCCGGCGACATCGCCATCAAGAACGTCGCCGACCTCTATCTCTATCCCAACACCGTGCGTGCCGTCGAAATCACCGGAGCGCAGGTGAAGGAATGGCTGGAAATGTCGGCCGGCCTCTTCAGCCGGATCGAGGCGGGAAAGGCCGACCAGCCGCTCATCAACACCGATTTCCCGTCCTACAATTTCGACGTGATTGATGGCGTCTCTTACAAGATCGACCTGTCGCAGCCGCCGAAATACGATGCCAAGGGTGGTGTTGCGAACGCTGGTTCGAGCCGCATCGTCGACTTGATGTTCGACGGGAAACCAATTGATCCCAATCAGAAATTTGTCGTCGCGACCAACAACTACCGGGCCGGCGGCGGCGGCAATTTCCCTGACATCAATGCCTCGAAGATCATCTATGAGGCGCCGGACACCAACCGCGACGTGATCGTTCGCTACATTGTCAGCCAAGGCACGATCAACCCGTCGGCCGACGACAACTGGTCGTTCGCGCCGCTGCCTGGAACCAGTGTCGTGTTCGAGACAGGCGTCAAGGCAAAGGACTTCATCGCCGATGTGAAGTCGCTGAAGATCGAACCGGTGGGCGAGGGCGAAGCGGGATTCGCGAAGTATCGCATCCTTCTCTGATCCGGCCGTTCGGCGGCTCACGGAAACGCCGAACGGCTCCATCTCTTCGGTGCGTATCGCACGGCTTCAATTGGTTGCCGGCACCGGCGTCTGCGGCAAGGCCGTCGCTGGGGCTTGCGGGCTGATTGGCTGGGTCGGCTCAAGCGATGTGCCAGTCGGGTCGCTGGGCACGGTCAAGGGCGACATCCCGGACGGAGCGTGCACCTCGTGGATGGTCGAGGTTGGCGTGTTGTCGATGAGATCGCTCGCACCAGGCGTCATGGCTGGGCTGATGCTGCGGCCCAGCGGATCATTCATGACCGTTGGTGGAACTATGCGCCGTGCCTCGGCAGCGGATATGGCGGCAATCAGGATGGCTATGGCGGCAACGGTTCGCTTCATGGAAGCCTCCTATAGGTAGAGGCGCTCGGCGTTGGTTCGGCGCGGGGCGTCGGATGGCTGAGAGAGAACGGCCAGGGCGCGATCGCGGTTTCATCACGTTCGCATCAAGACGTCGCGATCGAAAAGCCGGCGCCGGTCGGCGATTTTGCGCCGCCGGCCCGGTTCACAACTGGGACGCAAAACGCTTCTTGATCACCGGCATGACAACGTCCAGCGCATCCGTGGAAATGCCGCCGGAATAGCCGTCCGGCAATTGGTTGATGAGTTGGGGGGCGTCCAGCCCTTGCGAAAAGCCGCCGCCCGCATAGGGGCCGAGCAGGTAGACGTGTGTGTCGACACCTTGCATGCGATCGAGAAAACGGCCGGGCCAACCCCACATCCATGTCGCGACGTCAATGGGAATGAGCAACGTGCTTCCACGGCAGGCGTCCGGAACATAACCGCTCCAGCCCAGCGCCGCGTATCGCACGATGCATTGCGTCAGCGAGGCGCGGCTCAGCGTATGCATGTCAGGCAACGCCGCCTTGACCGCGGCAATCGGCTCGTCGCCGCCATAGACCGAGAGATAGCCGCGCTCGGCGGGAGTCAGCCTTGCGAGCCAGGCAGCCAGCGCTTCGCCTTCATGGGGATCGTTGCTTTTGACGTTGATGTTGAAGCTGCGGGCCGGGAAGTGCGACAGCACTTCGTCCAGGGACGGCATCATGCCGATCCCCTTGCCGCGAAACGGGAAGGTTTTGCCGCCGTCGGCCGTGTAGCCATAGCCGATATCGAGGGTTTTCAACTCGGCCATCGAATGGCTGCGTGTCTCGCCCTTGCCTTCGGTCCGGCAATCCAGCGTCCAGTCGTGGAAGACCGCGAACTTGCCGTCTGTCGTCGGGTGGACATCGAGTTCGAGCGCGTCCGCGCCAAGCGCGAAGGCGGCTTCCATCGAGGCGATCGTGTTCTCGAGATAGGCATGGCGCGGCGGCAGCATGCGACTGGCCGTGCATGTGTTGGAACCAACATTCCTGCGGTCGAAATCCTGGGCAAGGCCGCGATGGGCAAGGACCACCGGAACGCCGGCAGGACGGCTCGACAGCAACGGGCTGTTGTTGAGCCAGATACCGGCGGCAGCGACCGTGATGCACGCGGAGAGAAGTGTCCGTTTGCGCATGGATGATTTTCGATTCGCCTGTCCAGGGCGACATCGTGCGTGAGGATAGGACTTTTTCACGGCGATCGCTGGGCGGTGTCGAGATCACGCCCGACATCGGCAGGCCGCTGGCGGCTTAGGCCTTGTAGACCACTTGGCGCACATCGATGTAGCTGGCGCGGAAGCCGGCTTCGCAATAGTGCAGGTAGAACTCCCAGAGCTTCTTGAAGCGATCGTCGAAGCCGAGCGGCACGATCTTCTCCCAGGATCCCCAGAAGCGGTTGCGCCATTCGGCGAGCGTGCGCGCATAGTCATCGGGAAACACGCGCTCGCGCAGATGCGCGAGGCCATGGTCCTTGCCGAGCGCCTTCAGGATCGACGGCGTCGGCAGCATGCCGCCCGGGAAAACATAGCGCTGGATGAAATCCGGCCGGGCGCGATAGGTGTCGTAGGCGGCTTCGTTGATGGTGATGATCTGCAGGCCCGCGGTGCCGCCGGGTTTCAGGCAAGCCTTCATCTTCGAGAAGAACACCGGCCAGTATTTCTCGCCGACGGCCTCGAACATCTCGATCGAGGCGATGCGGTCGTAAGTGCCTGTTTCGTCGCGGTAATCCTGCAGCTTGATGTCGACCTTGTCGGAAAGGCCGGCCTTGGCGATGCGTGCCTTGGCGAAATCGTGCTGTTCGCGGCTGATCGTCAGTCCCGTAACGCGGCAGCCGATCTCGCGGGCCGCGAATTCGGCAAAGCCGCCCCAGCCGCAGCCGATCTCCAGCACATGATCCTTCTTGCCGATACCCGTATCCCTGGCCAGCGCCCGGTATTTGGCGGCCTGGGCGCTCTCGAGGTCGTTGGCGCCATTCGCGTAAAGCGCCGACGAATAGGTCATGCTCGGGTCGAGCCATTCCTTGTAGAAGGCGTTGCCGAGATCGTAATGCGCGGAGATGTTGCGCTTCGAGCCGGTGCGTGTGTTCTCGTTGAACCAGTGGCGGATGCGCTGGACGGTGTTGATGAGCCAGCTGGCGCCGCCGGCGACTCGTTCGCCAATCACCGAATTGACCACGAACAATTCCAGGAAGCTGGTGACGTCAGGGCTTTCCCAATCGCCGTCCATGTAGGACTCGGCAACGCCGATCGTGCCGCCGGAAAAGGCGCGGCTTGGCAGGCGCCAGTTCTTGAGCACCAGTTCGGCGTCCGGACCGGGTCCCTTGCCGCCAACGAGAACCGCGCGGCCATCCGGCATCCTGACTTTCAGCGAACCGCGCGGCAGGTTCATCGCCGCCGACAGCACCATGCGCGCCTTGGCCGGCAGGCCCTTGACGATCTCGGCGAAATTGAACTCGTCGAGCCTGACCGCTTCGCCCGGCGCTACGCTATGATGGTCCCCGTCTGCCATTTCATGCCCCTGGATTTCCGTGGTGCCGGCGCAAATCGCCGGGTCACGGTTCTCTTGGATCATTCGCCAGGTTCAAATGTCTTGCCTGGTCCCGGTAGCTCCCACTGCTCCCAGCGAATGCCTGCCACAATCTTCCACGTGATGAGGGGGAACTTCAAGAGGCAGGCCACTGGCTGGGCTGTGCCACGTGGCGTTTGCCATCCGCCCCTTGCGTCAAGTTGCTGCTGTCTACAATCAAAAAACGTCTATGGCCGCCGCAGACCATGTGCGATAGCTTTAGCCATGCGTTATGTAATCGTCATTGCGGCAATCGCTTTTTTCCTGATCTGGGACGGTCTCTACAACCAGGGCCGCTATCTCGACATCTCGGTCAGGGAGCTCAACCACGTGGTGCGTTACGTCACCGGCAAAGCCTGAATATCCCTCCCGAAGAGAGCGGTCTGGGACGTCATGCGACGTCCCCGTAGCCGCGAGATGGGTTCGCGCCGTTTGGGGCGCGTCGCAAGGACGCGTGGCGCCGTGAACGGTTGACGCGCGCAAACCGCCGTCACAAAAGACCCCCGCATTCAGATCGAGGAGGCGGGATTGATCCGGCATATCGTTTTCTTCAGCGCGCGGCGCAAGGAGGATGTGGAGTCCGTGCGCACCGGGCTGCTGGCACTCGGCAATATCCCTCATTCCAGCCTCTTCGAGGTCACTTTGAACACCAAGGTCGACCCGCTGTCGGATGAAATTGATGTCGTCGTCTACGCCGAGTTCGCCGATGACGCAGCACTGGCCGCCTACAAGGCTCATCCGCTCTATGCGCAGACCACGGCCAAGGTCAAACCGATGCGCGAACTGCGCTATTCCGCCGACGTCGTGGCCGGCAGTTGATCCCGGCCGCGGTTCTGGTTCTCGACAAGCCGGCGGCCGCCGACGGGAAATAGCCTTGAACCGCCCTGCGGAATGATGCACACCGCGCCCCGATGACCGACAGACCAGCCACCGGCACGCATCCGCTTGACCATCTCGTTCTGCCGACCGGCAGTCTCGAGGTGGCGCGAGCCCGGCTCACTTCGCTGGGCTTCGTCGTCGCGCCAACCGGTATCCATCCCTTTGGAACGGAAAACTGTTGCGTCTTCCTCGCCGACGGCACGTATCTGGAACCGCTCGCGATTGGCAATGAACAGGCAACGATCGACGCGACGGCCGCCGGCAACGTCTTCGTCGCCCGCGACCGGCTCTATCGCGAAAACCACGGCGATGAAGGTTTTTCGGCCTTGGTTCTGGGGACCGACAATGCCGATGCCGACCATGCACGCTTTGTCGAAACCGGTCTGTCGGCTGGCGACACGCTGAACTTTTCGCGCGCTTTCGCCGATACGTCGGGCAAAAGCGACACCGCATCGTTCAAACTCGCCTTTGCTGCGGCCAGCGGCGCGACCGATGCGTTCCTGTTTGCCTGCCAGCGGATCAATGCGCCAAAGGTGGACCGTACGGCTTTGCAGACCCACGCCAATGGCGCCAGCGGGATCCTCGAGGTGGTCGCGGTCAGCGACCAGCCCGCCGAACAGACCAGACTGATTTCCGTGGCGGTGAACGACCCTGCCGCCAGCGGCGAGGGCGGGGCGTTTTTCCTGCCGAATGCAACCTTGAGCGTGCTCGATCTCAGATCCCTCACCGCCCGCTTTGGTATTGCGGCAGGCTCACCCACGAAGCTGCGCTTCGCAGCGATCGTCTTTGCCGTCCGCAGCTTCGATGCCACGTTGAGCCTGCTTGCAGCCAATGCCATCAAGTACGATATAGCGGGCACGGACATTGTCGTGCCGCCGGCATCCGGGCAGGGCGCGGCATTCATCTTCCGGGAGATCCCATGAGCAAGCCCCAAGCGCCCAATCCAATGGCGCCCAATTCGTCGGTAACCGTCGGCAATGTCGTCTTCAACAACAATGCGCCTTTGGCGCTGATCGCCGGCCCTTGCCAGTTCGAGTCGCGCCAGCATGCCTTCGACATGGCCGGCGCGCTGAAGGAACTGACCGATAAGCTCGGCATAGGCCTCGTCTACAAGACCAGCTACGACAAGGCCAACCGCACCTCGCTGTCGGCGACGCGCGGCGCCGGCATGGACGCCGCACTTCCGGTCTTCGACGAACTGCGCAAGGAATTCTCGCTTCCCGTGCTGACCGATGTCCACACCGAGGAGCAGTGCGCGATCGTCGCGCCGCATGTCGATGTGCTGCAGATCCCCGCCTTCCTGTCGCGCCAGACCGACATGCTGGTTGCCGCGGCGAAAACAGGCAAGGTGATCAACGTCAAGAAAGGGCAGTTCCTCGCGCCGTGGGACATGAAGAATGTGGTCGCCAAGATCACCGGTTCGGGCAACGCCAACGTCTTGACCACCGAGCGCGGCGCGTCCTTCGGCTACAACACGCTGGTGTCCGACATGCGCGCACTGCCTGTCATGGCCGAGATCGGCGCGCCGGTGATCTTCGACGCCACGCACTCGGTGCAGCAGCCGGGCGGGCAGGGCGGTTCGTCTGGTGGCGAGCGCCGTTTCGTCGAGACCCTGGCCCGCGCGGCTGTCGCCGTCGGTGTCGCCGGCGTCTTCATCGAGACCCATCAGGATCCCGATAATTCGACGTCTTCCGATGGGCCCAACATGCTGCCGCTGAAAGATATGCCGGCGCTTCTGGAAAAGCTCATGGCATTCGACCGGATAGCCAAGGGCCGCTAGGCCTCGCTTCCCGCCGGTGCTTGTGGTCGGAAGGGGGCGGTTGTACGCTTGGCCGGCAAATAAGCGTTTTGGCAGGAGGAAGCCATGTCCGTCGCCCGCGTCACCGAAATCACCTCGTCATCGAAGAAGAGCTTTCAGGACGCCATCGAGAAGGGAATCGCGCGCGCGTCGAAAACCCTCAAGAACGTCGAAGGCGCCTGGATCCAGGATCAGAAGATCGTCGTCGAGGACGGCAAGATCGCTGCCTACCGCGTCAATATGAAGGTGACTTTCATCCTCGCGGAGTGATCGGCCGTCGCCGAAAAAGTCGGGAACTTTCGCCCGCGCCCCTCATTGTCAAAGCAGAGTTCAACGACAACGAGGAGCACACCATGACATCCCAGACAGGCCACACCGAAGCCATCGCCGCTTCGCGCGTCATCGGCACGTCCGTCTACAACACCGAAGGCAAGAGCATCGGCAGCATCGAGGACATCATGCTCGACAAGACGTCGAATGGCATCATGTTCGCGGTGATCGGCTTTGGCGGCTTTCTCGGCATCGGCGAGAAGTACCATGCCATTCCGTGGGCCAGTCTCGACTACGACGAGGACAAGGGCGGCTATGTCGTGCCCTTCTCGAAGGAGCAGCTGAAGGCCGCACCCGCCTATTCGATCAACGAACTGGCCGGCGCCGACGGTGAAAGCGCGCGCGACGCATCCTATCAGTACTACAAGGTCACGCCCTACTGGCACTGACGGCACGACAATCAAAAAGGGCCTCGTTTCGACGGGGCCCTTTTTGATTCAACGCCAGCGCCTATTCGCTGGTGCTCAACGCCGGTAAAGGCGCACTGGCCTTCGGTGGCGACTGGTTGTTGTCGCATGACGTCAGGAATGCCGCCGCGATCAGGAACAGACTCACGATACCGCTCAACTCGGACATGGCGAAACTCCTCATGTTTCGCCCCGCGCGACACCAGCCATAACCCGGAATGCGTGCCCCGCCGCATGACTTATGATGACAGAAATTTGCGCTTCGTGAATCGGGCCGCCGGCACTATTCGGCTATGGCCGGATTGCCTTTTGCGTCGCTTTGGCTAAGACGGGCGCGACCTTTCGTCAGATCAATCGGGGACATCGCAATGACCGCCATCATCGACATTGTCGGACGTGAAATCCTGGACAGCCGTGGAAACCCGACCGTCGAGGTCGATGTTGTGCTCGAAGACGGTTCGATGGGCCGCGCCGCGGTGCCGTCGGGCGCCTCGACCGGCGCCCACGAAGCCGTCGAGCTTCGCGACGGCGGCGCACGCTATCTCGGCAAGGGCGTGCTGAAGGCCGTAGAGGCGGTCAATGGCGAGCTGTTCGAAGCAATCGGCGGCATGGAAGCCGAAAACCAGATCCATATCGACCAGACTATGATCGAGCTCGACGGCACGCCCAACAAGAGCCGGCTCGGCGCCAACGCCATTCTCGGCGTTTCGCTGGCGGTGGCCAAGGCCGCGGCCGACGCCGCCGGCCTGCCACTCTATCGCTATGTCGGCGGCACCAAGGCGCATATCCTGCCTGTGCCGATGATGAACATCATCAATGGCGGCGCCCATGCCGACAACCCGATCGACTTCCAGGAATTCATGATCATGCCGGTCGGCGCTCCCACGCTTCGTGAAGCCGTGCGCTGGGGTTCCGAAATCTTCCACACGCTGCGCAAGAAGCTGAAGGATGCCGGCCACAACACCAATGTCGGCGACGAGGGCGGCTTCGCGCCGAACCTGAAGAGCGCGCCTGTAGCGCTCGATTTCATCATGGAATCGATCGAGAAGGCCGGCTTCAAGCCGGGCGAGGAAATCGCGCTCGGCCTCGATTGCGCCGCGACCGAGTTCTTCAAGGACGGCAATTACGTCTATGAGGGCGAGAAGAAGACGCGCGATCCCAAGGCGCAGGCCAAGTATCTCGCCAAGCTCGCTGCCGACTATCCGATCATCTCGATCGAGGACGGCCTTGCCGAGGACGACTGGGAAGGCTGGAAGTACCTGACCGACCTGATCGGCAAGAAGACGCAGCTGGTCGGCGACGACCTTTTCGTCACCAACACGGCGCGCCTGCGCGACGGCATCCGCATGGGGGTTGCCAATTCGATCCTGGTCAAGGTCAACCAGATCGGCTCGCTGACGGAAACGCTCGATGCCGTCGAGACCGCGCACAAGGCCGGCTACACCGCCGTCATGTCGCACCGTTCGGGCGAGACCGAGGATTCGACCATCGCCGATCTCGCCGTCGCAACCAATTGCGGGCAGATCAAGACCGGTTCGCTGTCGCGCTCCGACCGCATGGCCAAGTACAACCAGCTGATCCGGATCGAGGAAGAGCTCGGCAAGCAGGCGCGCTACGCCGGCAAGTCGGTGATCAAGGGCTGATCGGAAGACACCGAAACTCGAATATTGCGAAGGGCGGGATCATTCCCGCCCTTTTTCATTTCGCTGGTCGCCCGGGTCGGTCTCCGTAACCGTCCGTTAAGCACAATCAGGCGAAAAAGGGTCCGGGTCGTTCGAGTTTGCGGCCATGGGGAATCGGTCATGTGGACGCGTCAGCACAAGCAGAGAAATACCGGCCGGCTGATCATCCCTTCGCTTTGCGTGGTGTTCCTGGCCTATTTCGGCTTCCACGCCTATCACGGCGAATTCGGCATCAATTCGAAATATCAGCTGGAAGCTCAGACGGTTGCACTGCAGGCCCAGCTCGATGCGATCAAAGCGCGCCGGATAGAATTGGAACGGCGCGTTCGGCTCATGCAAGACGGTACGCTGGAGAAGGACATGCTCGACGAGCAGGCGCGCAAGGCGCTCAACCTGTCCCAGGCTGACGAAATTACCATCATGTTGCCGGTCACATCTAAATAACTGAATTTCAGTTAATCGCCAATATTTTCAATGATTTTAATCGCTTAGGCGCATGCCAGCTATGCAAATTCGTCATGGCGCAACGCTGTGACGCGTGTTAGCCTTGCATAAATCGGTGGGGAGAGCTGATCTTCCCAGGGCAGAGTCATCCTGCCCTAATGTCCGCAAAGAGACGCCAACAGGGAGTGATGCATGGCCACCGCAGCCAGAAAAGCGCCTGCCAAATCGAAATCCGACGCCAAATCAGGGCTTTCCGCGCCCAAGCCTGCTGAATTCACCAAGGATGAAGAGCTTGCCGCCTACCGGCACATGCTGCTCATCCGCCGCTTCGAGGAAAAGGCCGGCCAGCTCTACGGCATGGGCTTCATCGGCGGCTTCTGCCATCTCTATATCGGCCAGGAGGCTGTCGTCACCGGCATGAAGATGGCGCTGATCGACGGCGACCAGATGATCACGGCCTATCGCGACCATGGCCATATGCTGGCGATGGAGCTGTCGCCGCGTGGAGTCATGGCCGAGTTGACCGGACGCCGTGGCGGCCTGTCCAGGGGCAAGGGCGGCTCCATGCACATGTTCTCCAAGGAGAAGCATTTTTACGGCGGCCACGGCATTGTCGGTGCGCAGGTGTCGCTTGGCACGGGCCTGGCCTTCGCCAACCGCTATCGCGAGAACAACAATGTTTCGCTGACCTATTTCGGCGACGGCGCGGCCAACCAGGGCCAGGTCTATGAAAGCTTCAACATGGCCTCGCTGTGGAAGCTGCCGGTGATCTACATCATCGAGAACAACCGCTACGCCATGGGCACCTCGGTGTCGCGCTCATCGGCCGAAACCAATTTTTCCCACCGCGGCGCCTCGTTCAAGATTCCCGGCATCCAGGTCGACGGCATGGATGTGCGTGCGGTCAAATCCGCCGGCGATCAGGCCACCGAATGGTGCCGCGCCGGCAACGGGCCGATCATCCTCGAAATGCAGACCTACCGTTATCGCGGTCACTCCATGTCCGACCCGGCGAAATACCGCTCGAAGGAAGAAGTGCAGAAGATGCGCTCCGAGCATGACCCGATCGAACAGGTCAAGGCCCGGTTGACCGAGAAGAAGTGGGCGACCGAGGACGAGCTCAAGACCATCGACAAGGAGGTTCGCGACATCGTCGCCGACGCCGCCGAATTCGCCCAGAACGACGCGGAGCCGGATCCGTCCGAGCTCTGGACCGATATCGTACTGTAAGGGAGGCCAGGACATGCCGATCGAAATTCTCATGCCCGCTCTCTCGCCGACCATGGAAGAGGGCAATCTTTCCAAGTGGTTGAAGAACGAAGGCGACAAGGTCGTCGCCGGCGATGTCATCGCCGAGATCGAAACAGACAAGGCGACGATGGAAGTCGAAGCCGTCGACGAAGGCACGCTTGCCAAGATCGTGGTTCCCGCCGGCACCGAAGGCGTCAAGGTCAACGCTGTGATCGCCGTGCTTGCGGTTGAAGGCGAAGACACCGATCAAGCCGGCGAAGGCATCGGCGAAGAGCCCGCCAAGGCTGAAACGGCTGCACCGGCGCCGGTTGCGGCCAAGAGCGAGGCCTCAGCACCAGTCGCGGCCGCCCCGAAGACCGAGGTTGCCGCCGATCCCGACATTCCGGCAGGCACCGAGATGGTCTCGACCACGGTGCGCGAAGCGCTGCGCGATGCCATGGCCGAGGAGATGCGCCGTGACGGCGATGTCTTCGTCATGGGCGAGGAGGTCGCCGAATATCAGGGCGCCTACAAGATCACCCAAGGCTTGCTGCAGGAATTCGGACCGCGTCGCGTCGTCGACACGCCGATCACCGAGCATGGTTTCGCCGGCGTCGGCGTCGGTGCTGCGATGGCCGGCTTGAAGCCGATCGTCGAGTTCATGACCTTCAATTTCGCCATGCAGGCGATCGACCAGATCATCAACTCGGCCGCCAAGACGCTTTACATGTCGGGCGGCCAGATGGGCGCGCCGATTGTGTTCCGCGGACCCAACGGTGCCGCTGCCCGCGTCGCCGCCCAGCACTCGCAGTGCTACGCCGCCTGGTACAGCCACATTCCTGGCCTGAAAGTGGTGATGCCGTATACCGCCGCCGACGCCAAGGGGCTGCTCAAGGCAGCCATACGCGACCCGAACCCGGTCATCTTCCTCGAGAACGAAATCCTCTACGGCCAGTCCTTTGACGTGCCGAAGCTGGATGATTTCGTGCTGCCGATCGGCAAGGCGCGCATCCACAAGCAAGGCAAGGACGTCACCATCGTCTCCTTCGGCATCGGCATGACCTATGCGGTCAAGGCCGAAGCCGAATTGCGCGGCCTGGGCATCGACGCCGAGGTCATCGATCTGCGCACCATCCGTCCGCTCGATCTCGACACCATCATCGCCTCGGTCAAGAAGACCAACCGCCTTGTGGTGGTCGAGGAAGGCTTCCCGCAGAGCTCGGTCGGCGACCACATCGCCAACCAGGTGTCGCAGCGCGCCTTCGATTTCCTCGACGCGCCGGTCATCACCATTGCCGGCAAGGACGTGCCGATGCCTTATGCGGCCAACCTCGAAAAGCTGGCTTTGCCGAATGTCGGCGAGGTCATCGAGGCGGTCAAAGCCGTCACGTATCGCTGAACCGGGCGGGAGGACAAAATGCCAATCAACATCACCATGCCGGCGCTCTCGCCCACGATGGAAGAGGGCAATCTGTCAAAGTGGCTGGTCAAGGAAGGCGATAAGGTTTCGCCGGGCGACGTCATCGCCGAGATCGAAACCGACAAGGCGACGATGGAGGTCGAAGCCGTCGACGAGGGCACCGTCGCCAAGCTCATCGTTCCCGCCGGCACCGAAGGCGTCAAGGTCAACGCGCTGATCGCCGTGCTCGCCGCCGAGGGCGAGGATGCGGGCGCTGCCGCCAAAAGCGGTGGCGGTGCCGCACCGGCGAAAGCCGAAGCTCCGCCAGCCGAGGCGCCAAAGGCAGAGGCGCCGAAACCGGCAGCCGCAGCGGCACCTGCACAGGCAAAGGCAGAGCCGGCTCCGGCCGCCAATGGCCACGCGGCTGGCGAGCGCACTTTCGCTTCACCGCTCGCGCGCCGCATCGCCAAGGACGCGGGCGTCGATGTCTCGGCCGTGACCGGCACCGGCCCGCATGGCCGCGTGGTCAAGGCCGACGTCGAGGCCGCGATTGCAGGTGGTGGTGCCAAGGCGGCACCCGCCGCCAAGGCTCCGGCTGCCGCACCGGCTGCTGCTTCCGCCCCGGCGGTGAAGCCGATGTCGGACGATCAGGTGCTGAAGCTGTTCGAGCAGGGCTCCTACGAGCTCGTGCCGCACGACAATATGCGCAAGACCATTGCGCGCCGCCTGGTCGAGGCAAAATCCACCATTCCGCATTTTTATCTCACGCTCGACTGCGAGCTCGACGCGCTCCTGGCATTGCGCACGCAGATCAATGCCGCGGCACCCATGAAGAAGACCGACAAGGGCGAGGCGCCAGCCTACAAGCTGTCGGTCAACGACATGGTCATCAAGGCGATGGCTTTGGCATTGAAGGCGGTGCCGGATGCCAATGCCTCATGGACAGAAAGTGCCATGGTCAAGCACAAGCACGCCGATGTCGGTGTTGCCGTCTCGATCCCCGGTGGCCTGATCACGCCGATCATTCGGCATGCGGACGAAAAGACGCTGTCGACCATCTCCAACGAGATGAAGGATCTGGCCAGCCGCGCCCGCAGCCGCAAGCTGAAGCCGGAAGAATATCAGGGCGGCACGACAGCCGTCTCCAACCTCGGCATGTTCGGCATCAAGGATTTTGCCGCCGTCATCAACCCGCCGCATGCGACGATCCTGGCGGTCGGTGCCGGCGAGGAGCGGGCGGTGGTCAAGAATGGCGAGATCAAGATCGCCACCGTCATGTCGGTGACGCTGTCGACCGACCATCGCGCCGTCGACGGAGCACTCGGCGCCGAACTGCTGGTCGCCTTCAAGCGGCTCATCGAAAACCCGATGGGCATGCTGGTCTAGGAGAGGAAAAGGCTCGTGCGGAAATTCTTCACCAGCCTTTTCGCCTTTTTCATTTCCGGCTTTGCTGGCAGCCTGGTTGCGCTGGGACTGGCCATCGCGACCCATGCGCAGGAAGAATACATTCTGGTGTTCATGGTGTCGGCGCTTGTCACCATCGTCGTGACGATGATGTTTTTCGTCGCGCAGTTCTTTTCAAATGCACCGACGATCATCAACTGGCTGGCCCTTTGCGCCATTGTCCTGTTCGTGCTTGTCGGGCTCGGCCTGATCGGCTGGACATTCTCGCAGCCGATCGACAAGCGCCAGTGGGGGAGTGACCTGCCAATCGTCGCCGGCCTGGTTTTGCCGAGCCTGGCCACGGTCCTGGTTCACTGGCTGTTCGTGCGCTGGCGGCTGGGAACCGGTTTGATCAATGCACAGGTGAACGCATGAAGACAGTGCTTTGCTACGGCGACTCGTTGACCTGGGGCTATGATGCCGAGGGCGGCCGCCACGCGCTGCAGGACCGCTGGCCAAGCGTGCTGCAGGCCGGGCTTGGCGGTGGCGTCCAGGTCATCGCCGATGGCCTCAATGGCCGCACCACGGCCTTCGACGATCATCTGGCCGGAGCGGACCGCAACGGTGCGCGGCTGTTGCCGACGGTGCTGACGACCCATGCGCCGATCGACCTGATCGTCATCATGCTCGGCGCCAACGACATGAAGCCGTGGATCCACGGCAATCCGGTCGCCGCCAAGCAAGGCATCCAGCGGTTGATCGACATCGTGCGTGGCCATGACTATCCGTTCGACTGGCCGGCGCCACAGATACTCATTGTGTCGCCGCCCATTGTAAGCCGCACCGAAAATGCCGATTTCAGGGAAATGTTTGCCGGCGGTGACGAGGCATCGAAGCATCTCGCCCCGCAATATGCCGCGCTCGCCGACGAGGTCGGCTGCGGCTTCTTCGATGCCGGCACGGTGGCGCAAACCACACCGCTCGACGGCGTCCATCTCGATGCGGAAAACACGCGAAACATCGGCAAGGCGCTGGCACCAGTCGTGCGCGTCATGCTGGAATTGTGATTGAAGGAGAAAATCCCGTGGCTGAGAACTACGACGTCATCATCATCGGCTCCGGCCCCGGCGGCTATGTCACGGCGGTGCGTTCCGCCCAGCTCGGCTTCAAGACGGCGATCGTTGAGCGCGAGCATCTCGGCGGCATCTGCCTCAACTGGGGCTGCATCCCGACCAAGGCGCTGCTGCGCTCGGCCGAGATCATGCACTATTCCGATCATTTGAAGGACTATGGCCTGAAGCTCGACGGCAAGGTCAGCGTCGACACATCGGCCGTCGTCGACCGCTCGCGCAAAGTTTCGCTGCGGCTCAATGGCGGCGTGGCCTTCCTGATGAAGAAGAACAAGGTCGACGTCATCTGGGGCGAAGCCAAGCTGTCGAAGCCGGGTGAGGTCGTCGTCTCCAAGACGGCCAAGAAGCCGATGGAACCGCAGCCGCCGGTGCCGAAGGGCGTCAAGGGCGAGGGCACCTACACCGCCAAGCACATCATCCTGGCGACCGGCGCCCGGCCGCGCGCGCTGCCCGGTATCGAGCCGGACGGCAGACTGATCTGGACCTATTTCGAGGCCATGGTGCCGAAGGAGATGCCGAAGTCGCTGCTGGTGATGGGCTCGGGCGCCATCGGCATCGAATTCGCCTCGTTCTACCGCACCATGGGCGCCGACGTGACGGTCGTCGAGCTGCTGCCGGCGGTGATGCCGGTCGAAGATGCCGAAGTCTCGAAATTCGCGCAAAAGCAGTTCGAGAAGCAAGGCATGAAGATCATCCTCGAAGCCAAGGTGACCAAGGTCGAAAAGGGCGCCAACTCGGTCACCGCGCATGTCGAGATGAAGGACGGCAAGGTCGAGAAGATCACCGCAGACCGCATGATCTCGGCCGTCGGTGTCCAGGGTAACATCGAGGGCCTCGGGCTTGAAGCGCTTGGCGTGAAGACCGATCGTGGCTGCGTCGTCGTCGACGGCTACGGCAAGACCAATGTGCCCGGCGTCTACGCCATCGGCGACGTCGCCGGCCCGCCCATGCTTGCCCACAAGGCCGAGCATGAGGGCGTCGTGTGCGTCGAGAAAATCGCGAATTTCCCCGGCGTGCACGCCATCGACAAGCTCAAGATACCCGGCTGCACCTACTGCAATCCGCAGGTCGCTTCCGTCGGCTTGACGGAAGCCAAGGCCAAGGCCGAAGGCAAGGATATCCGTGTCGGCCGCTTCCAGTTCGCCGCCAACGGCAAGGCGATCGCGCTTGGCGAGGACCAGGGCTTCATCAAGACCATTTTCGACAAGAAGACCGGTCAGCTGCTCGGCGCCCACATGGTTGGCGCCGAGGTGACCGAACTGATCCAGGGCTTTGTCGTGGCGATGAACCTCGAGACGACCGAGGAAGAGCTGATGCACACCATCTTCCCGCATCCGACGCTGTCGGAGATGATGAAAGAGAGCGTGCTCGACGCCTATGGCCGCGCCTTGAACGCATGATAGATTCGCTGCAGGAGACTCAGCCGCGAAAGCCCTGGGAACTCGACGGCAAGGCAGTTCGTTTCCGCATGCATTTTTACGCGCGCAAGGAGAAGGCATATGCACTTGAACGGCGTGGGCTGGATCGCAGCCATCATCATCGGCGGCCTGGCAGGCTGGTTCGCCGAAATGTTCATGAAGAGCAACACCGGCATTTTCATGAATATTATCATGGGTATAGTTGGCGCAGTCGTGTTGAACGCCATCCTGCAAGCGCTCAATTTCGGCCCATTCGGCGTCGGCTGGATCGCCTATCTGATCACCGGCTTCATCGGTGCATGCCTGCTGATCTGGGTCGGTCGCCTGGTGCGCCGCTAATCGGTATCATTCGCGGCTATGCGAAAACGGTTGTGGCGGCATGCACCGTCGCAGCCTTTTTCTTTGTGCCGAAAAGTCCTAGATGACGATAAAGTGACGATCGCCGACGGGCGGTCGCAAGAGAAGCCAGGGTTCAGATGGTCACTGTCCTCGACACGATCGCCAACGCGCCGCGGCTGCGGCACCCCGAGAAGGCACACAAGCCCGACCAGGAGGTCTTGCGCAAGCCGGACTGGATCCGCGTCAAGGCGCCGGTCTCGAAGGGCTATGCCGAGACACGCGAGATCGTGAAATCGCACAAGCTGGTGACCGTCTGCGAAGAGGCTGGTTGCCCCAACATCGGCGAGTGCTGGGAAAAGAAGCACGCCACCTTCATGATCATGGGCGAGATCTGCACGCGCGCCTGCGCCTTCTGCAACGTCGCCACCGGCATTCCGACCGCGCTGGATGCCGATGAGCCGGCGCGTATCGCGCACACCGTCAAGCAGATGGGGCTCAGCCATGTCGTCATCACCTCCGTCGACCGCGACGATCTTGCCGATGGCGGTGCGCAGCATTTTGCCGAGGTCATCCGGGCAATACGCGCGGCGACGCCTTTGACGACGATCGAAATCCTGACGCCCGATTTCCTGCGCAAGGACGGCGCACTCGAGATCGTCGTGGCGGCCAAGCCCGACGTCTTCAACCACAATCTCGAAACCGTGCCGTCGAACTATCTGACGGTGCGGCCGGGCGCCCGCTATTTCCACTCGATCCGGCTGTTGCAGCGGGTCAAGGAACTCGACCCGTCGATCTTCACCAAGTCCGGCATCATGGTCGGCCTGGGCGAGGAGCGGAATGAGATCCTGCAGCTGATGGACGATCTGCGTTCGGCCAATGTCGACTTCATGACCATCGGCCAGTATCTGCAGCCGTCGAAGAAGCACCATCCGGTGATCCGCTTCGTCACGCCCGAAGAGTTCAAGTCCTTCGAGACGATCGGCCGGACCAAGGGTTTCCTGCTGGTGGCATCGAGCCCGCTGACGCGCTCATCGCACCATGCCGGCGACGATTTCGCCCGGCTGCGCGCGGCGCGGGAAGCGCAGCTCCAGAAATCGGTCTGATGCATGTCGCCCAAAAGTGACCTCGGTTTTGGGAGAACGACTTGCATAGAAACAAGAACTCTAAAGCGCGTTGCATGAATCCGTTCCGACGCGACGCGCTTTAGAGGTGGTTGCATGCCGAAATTCGAAGCCACCCGCCGCGTTGCCCATACGCCGCAGCAGATGTTTGCCTTGGTTGCCGATGTCGAGGCCTATCCGCAATTCCTGCCGCTTTGCGAGGCACTGACGGTACGCTCGCGCAAGGAGCGTGACGGACGCACCATTCTCCTGGCCGACATGAGCATCGGCTACAAGGCGATCCGCGAGACCTTCACGACCCAGGTGCTTTTGAAGCCAGACGAGAACGCCATCGACGTGAAATATATCGATGGCCCGTTCAAATATCTCAGCAATGTCTGGCGTTTCGAACCCGATGGCGCCGGCTGTGCCGTCCGCTTCTTCATCGACTATGAGTTCAAGAGCCGCATTCTGGGCGCGCTGATGGGGACCATGTTCGACCGAGCCTTCCGCATGTTCGCCGAGGCTTTCGAAAAGCGCGCCGACATCATCTATGGTGTCGCGCCGCAGGCTTAATCCTGGCTGAGCGCTTGCAGGCCCAGCTTCAGCGCGTGTCTTACCGTCTCGTGGCGGATGAATTCGCGGCCCTTGTGGCCAAACAGCTGGCGCTCGGCGACAACCGGCTGGCCGGCAAGAGCAAGGCCGAACCAGACGAGACCGACCGGCTTGTCAGCCGAACCTCCGCCTGGGCCGGCAATGCCGGTAACGGCAAGAGCAAGGCTCGCGCGCGAATGCGCCAGCGCGCCGGCCGCCATCTCCAGCACCGTTTCGCGCGACACAGCCCCATGCGCCTCGAGCGTTTCGGCGGAAACACCGAGCATCTCCATCTTGGCTTCGTTGGAATAGGTGATGAAGCCGCGGTCGACCACGGCGGAGGAGCCGGCAATGTCGGTGAGCGCCGCGATGATCAGGCCGCCGGTGCAGCTTTCGGCGGTCGCCAGCATGATGCCACGGTGCTGGCAGGCCAGCAGCAGGGCGTTTGCGAGCTCGGCGTTGCTCATTCCGGCACCTCCCCGGGGAACACCACGCTGGCGGTCGCGATCGCCGCGATGCCTTCCTCGCGGCCCACGAAGCCGAGTTTCTCATTGGTTGTCGCCTTGATCGAGATGCGGTCCGCGGAAATCCCCAGCATCTGTGACAGGGCCGCCGTCATCGCCTCGCGATGCGGGCCGACGCGCGGCGCTTCGCAGATCAGCGTGATATCGGCATTGGCGATGCGCCCGCCGCGCTCGCGCACCACCTTTGCCGCGTGTTCGACGAAGATCCGCGACGCGGCGCCCTTCCACTGCGGATCGGACGGCGGAAAATGCGTGCCGATATCGCCGGCGCCGCAGGTCGCCAGCAGCGCGTCGGTCAAGGCGTGCAGGCCGACATCGGCATCGGAATGGCCGGACAGTTTCTTGTCATGCGGAATGGCGACACCGCACAGTGTGACGTGATCGCCGGGCTCGAAGGCGTGGACGTCGTAGCCATTGCCGGTGCGGATGTCGGGGAAATGTGTTCGTTCGCTGGAAAGCCGCTGGTGCGCCATGGCGATGTCCCGTGCCCAGGTGAGTTTGACATTGTCCGGCGAGCCCGGAACGAGCTTGACTGGAATCCGCGCCCACTCGGCGATGGCCGCGTCGTCGGTGAAGTCCAGCCTGCCTAGCTGATGTGCCTTGTCGTGCGCGGCAAGGATCGGTCCGTAGGGAAAACCTTGCGGCGTTTGCGCCGCGTGCAGCCCGCTGCGGGAAACGGTTTCCGCGACCACCCCGGCGGCCGACTCGCGCTTCAGTGTGTCGGCGACGGGCAAAGCGGGCAATGCTCCCTCGTTCTCGCCGATGGCGGCGATGGTGCGGTCGATCAACTCCGCGTCGACGAACGGTCGGACGGCGTCGTGAATCAGAACCCGGTCTGGCGCGTCGTCTTTCAGCGCCAATAGCCCGAGCCGGACGGATTCCTGCCTGGTTGGCCCGCCAATGACGGCGATAACGCGCTGGGCCTGGGCGCCCGCCGCTTGCCGGAACAGGTCGTGGTCGTCGGCGTGGATGGCGACGACGATCCGACCGGTCCGCGGATGGGCAAGAAACATCTCCAGCGTATGCGCAATGACGGCGCGGCCGCCGATGTTCTGGTACTGCTTGGGTCCGTTGGCCTGGCCGGCACGAGCGCCGCGGCCGGCGGCGACGATCACCACCGCAACCCCACCTGTCGCGCCCGCGTTTTCAGTTCCGTCAGTCATGGCGATTGGCTTAGCGCACGATCCCCAAAAGTGTAATTGGTTTTCCGAAAAGATCGTGCGTCAAATATGAACTCCAAAGCATCCTGAAGAACGCGCCACGCCCTGGTCGCGGCAAAAGCCGGGGGCCGATATTTTCCCAATTGCGCCTCAATGTGACGTCATTCCGCGTTGCACATTGTGGCTGATATGGCTAGAGAATGTGCAACGAATGGACATGCTTGGTTTTTGTGCATGGTTAACTTAGCCAGATTGGCCGCGCCTCTCGACGTCAGCGGCGTGGAAATCCGCAATCGCGTTTTCCTCGCGCCGATGTCGGGCATTACCGACGAGCCTTTCCGGCGGCGCGCCCATGCGCATGGCGCGGGCCTGGTCGTGTCCGAAATGGTGGCCAGCGGCGAACTCGCCAAGGGAAGAGCAGGCTTCGATCTGCGCATACGTCATTCGGGCCTGCCCGTCCATATGGTGCAGCTCGCCGGCCGCGAGGCGGCGCACATGGCCGAAGGCGCGCGGATCGCCGCAGGCGAGGGCGCCGACATCATCGACATCAACATGGGCTGCCCGGCCAAGAAGGTCACCGGTGGTTATGCCGGCTCGGCATTGATGCTGGATCTCGACCATGCGCTGTCGCTGATCGAGGCCGTGGTCGGCGCCGTCAAGGTGCCGGTGACGGTCAAGATGCGGCTCGGCTGGGACGAAGGCGCGCTCAATGCGCCCATCCTCGCGCGCCGCGCCGAGCAGGCCGGCGTCAAGATGGTGACGGTGCATGGCCGCACGCGCTGCCAGTTCTACCAGGGCAAGGCCGACTGGCGCGCCATCGCTCGCGTCAAGGAGGCCGTATCCATTCCGGTCGTTGCCAACGGCGATGTCTGTTCCCCTGCCGAGGCGGCCGCCATTCTTGACCAATCCGGCGCCGATGCGGTGATGGTCGGCCGCGCGCATTATGGCGCGCCGTGGATCGCCGGTAGCGTCGCAGCCGCGGCGGCAGGCGAAACCGCGGCCAACGTGCCGCGGACTCCCGCTGATCTGGCCGACTATATCGTCGCCCACTACGAGGACATGCTGGCGCTTTATGGCGTCGAGAGCGGTTTGCGCCAGGCACGCAAGCATCTGGGCTGGTATCTCGATCGCCATGCTGTTGGCGTCGCCGACGACGACCGAAAGGCGATCCTGACCACGTTCGATCCGGCTCGAGTCATTGCCTTGCTGCGCAATGTGTTTTCACGCGATCCGCAACTCTCGAGCCTGCGGAGCGCCGCATGAACGCCACCGCTGGCCAGGGAACTGAAATGGTGGATGCCGCCCAGATCGTCCTCAACACGATCCGCCGCCCGGTGATCATGATCAGCGAGCAAGGCTTCATCACCTTCGCCAATGCCGATGCCGAGGACTTCTTTCGCTCCAGCGCGACCATGCTGGCGCGCAACACCCTGTCCAAGCTCGTCCCCTTCGGCAGCCCGCTGCTGACCCTGGTCGATCAGGTGCGCGAGCGCCGGGCTCCGGTCAACGAGTATCGGGTCGATGTGTCCTCGCCACGCCTCGGCATCGAAAAGGTCGTCGATCTCTATGTCGCGCCTGTGACGGAATTCCCGGGCTCCGTCGTGGTGATGTTCCAGGAACGGTCGATGGCCGACAAGATCGACCGGCAGATGACGCATCGCGGCGCCGCGCGCTCGGTGACCGGCCTGGCGGCGATGCTCGCCCATGAGATCAAGAACCCGCTCTCCGGCATTCGTGGCGCCGCGCAACTGCTCGAACTGTCCGCCTCCGACGAAGACCGCGCATTGACCCGGCTGATCACCGACGAGACGGACCGCATTGTCTCACTGGTCGATCGCATGGAGGTGTTTTCCGACGAGCGGCCGATCGATCGCTATCCCGTCAACATCCATGTCGTACTCGACCATGTGAAGGCGATCGCCAAGAACGGTTTTGCGAAGAGAATCAAGATATTGGAGGACTATGATCCTTCATTGCCTCCGGTATTCGCCAATCGCGACCAGCTGATCCAGGTGTTCCTGAACCTGGTGAAGAACGCCGCCGAGGCGATCGGCAGCGACCCGCATGGCGAGATCGTGCTGTCGACCGCCTTCCGGCCGGGCATTCGCGTTTCGGTTCCAGGCACGCAGGACCGCGTGTCGCTGCCGCTGGAATTCTGCGTGCGCGACAATGGTTCGGGTGTCTCGGAAGATATCCTGCCGATCCTGTTCGATCCCTTCATCACCACCAAGCCGAACGGCTCGGGGCTGGGGCTGGCACTGGTCGCCAAGATCGTCGGCGAGCATGGCGGCATCATCGAATGCGAATCGACCCCACGCGGAACCACCTTCCGCATCCTGATGCCGGCCTGGAAGGAAACGCCGTTCGGCGCTGAAGAAGACGGTGAAGGAGACCGCAAATGACGGTTCGCGGCAATATTCTCGTCGCTGATGACGATGCGGCGATCCGCACGGTGCTCAACCAGGCTCTCTCGCGCGTTGGCCATGAGGTGCGCGTCACCTCCAACGCCTCGACCTTGTGGCGCTGGGTGGCGGCGGGCGAGGGTGACCTCGTCATCACCGACGTGGTGATGCCGGACGAGAACGCCTTCGACATGCTGCCGCGCATCAAGAAGGCGCGGCCGGAACTGCCGGTCATCGTCATGAGCGCCCAGAACACCTTCATGACGGCGATTCGCGCATCCGAGACCGGCGCCTATGAATATCTGCCGAAACCGTTCGACCTGACCGAACTGCTCAACATCGTCAACCGGGCGCTGTCGGAGCCGAGGCGGCCGAAGATCGATGCGCGGCCGGATGAGCAGCCCGAAACCATGCCGCTGGTCGGCCGTTCGGCGGCCATGCAGGACATCTACCGCATGCTGGCGCGCATGATGCAGACCGACCTGACGGTGATGATCTCGGGCGAATCCGGCACCGGCAAGGAACTGGTGGCGCGCGCGCTGCACGAATATGGCCGCCGTCGCGGCGGGCCGTTCGTTGCCATCAACATGGCGGCGATCCCGCGCGATCTCATTGAATCGGAACTGTTCGGCCACGAGAAGGGCGCCTTCACCGGCGCCCAGAACCGCTCCACCGGCCGTTTCGAGCAGGCCGAGGGCGGCACGCTGTTCCTCGACGAGATCGGCGACATGCCTATGGAGGCGCAGACGCGATTGCTGCGTGTTCTGCAACAGGGCGAATACACGACGGTCGGCGGCCGCACGCCGATCAAGACCGATGTGCGCATCGTCGCCGCCACCAACAAGGATCTGCGCACGCTGATCAACCAGGGACTGTTCCGCGAGGACCTGTTCTATCGTCTCAACGTCGTGCCGCTGAGGCTGCCGGCGCTGCGGGAGCGCTCCGAGGACGTGCCCGACCTCGTGCGCCATTTCTTCAAGCTCGGCGAGATGGAAGGGCTGCAGACCAAGCGTATCTCGTCGGGCGGCATCGAGCTGATGAAGCGCTACCCATGGCCGGGCAATGTGCGCGAGCTGGAAAACCTGGTTCGCCGGCTGGCTGCCCTCTATTCGCAGGACGAAATATCAGCCGAGATCATCGAGGCGGAGCTGAAGACCGGCGAGCGCCCCGTGGTGCCCGGCGGCGGCAACCTCATTCCCGACGACCTCTCCATCGGCCAGGCGGTCGAACATTTCCTGCAGCGTTACTTCGCCTCGTTTGCCGGCGAATTGCCGCCCGCCGGGCTTTACCAGCGCATTCTGTCCGAGGTCGAATATCCGCTGGTCCTGGCGTCGATGACCGCAACCCGCGGCAACCAGATCAAGGCCGCGGAGCTGCTGGGGCTGAACCGAAACACGCTGCGCAAGAAGATTCGCGAGCTGGGCGTCAACGTCTATAAATCGTCGCGGCCGGGCTGAGCGCTGATCTGACGCACTCTTTTCAGGGGACTGAGCGGCGAAACATTTCCGCCATTGTCACACTTGTTGCATAATCGCCACAATGCGTTGCATAGATCGGACGCAATCATTGGCTCCCAGACGGCGACATGGCTCCGCAGGCACCTGTACTCAACCAACCGCTCTTCAGCGAACCCGGCGCGCGTGACGGGCGCCGCTTGCTGGCGCTGCCCGGCGTGGTGGCGGTCGTCGGCGCGCTGGTCATGGCGGCCATTTCATTCACCATCCTGGTTGGCGCGACGCCTATCGCGCCTGACGCCAGGACGACCTGGGCGCTGATCGCGCTCAACGCCGCCTTCGTGCTGTTTCTCATGGCGCTGGTGGGGCGCGAGGTGCACCGCATTGTCATGGCGCGCCGGCACGGCAAGGCGGCATCGCGCCTGCATGTGCGCATCGTCGCCATGTTCGCGCTGGTCGCCGCGATCCCCGCCATCATGGTGGCGATCATCGCCTCGATCACGCTCGATATCGGCCTCGACCGCTGGTTCGAGATCCGCACCAAGACGATCGTCAACTCCTCGCTGTCGATCGCCGATGCCTACGTCCAGGAAAATGCCCGCAATCTGCAGGGTACGACGCTGTCGATGGCCTATGATCTCGATGCTTCGCGCACGCTCTACGGCCTTGATCGCACAGGCTTTCTCGACCTCCTCAACAAGGAGGCGGTGGGCCGGTCGCTGGCCCATGCGGCGCTGATCAAGCCCGACGGCTCGTTCGTCATGAGTGCGCAGACGGATGCCGATTTCGCCATGCCGGAACCGCCGGAAGGCTCAGTCAGCAGCGCCACCGAGGGCAAACCGGTGCTGATCGAGCCGCGCACCCGCAACATCATGGGCGCCATCGTCAAGCTACGCGAGATCGAGGGGCTCTATCTCTACACCATCCGCCTCGTCGACCCCGAGGTGATCAAGGCGCGGCAGATCGTCAGGTCCAACACCGACGAATACCGCAACCTCGAAGACAACAGGCGCACCTCGCAAGTGGCCTTCGCGCTGCCCTATCTGTCGCTGACCCTGATCATCATCCTGTCGGCAATCTGGACGGGCATCGCGGTCGCCGACCGTCTCGTACGGCCGATTCGCCAGCTCATCGGCGCCGCCGACGAGGTGGCGACAGGCAATCTCGACGTCGCGGTTCCGGTCAGGCCTTCCGACGGCGACGTCGCTTCGCTGGGCGATACCTTCAACAAGATGCTGCTGGAGCTCAAATCGCAGCGCAACGAGATCCTGTCGGCAAAGGACCTGATCGACGAGCGGCGGCGCTTTTCCGAAGCCGTGCTTGCCGGCGTCACCGCCGGCGTCATCGGCGTCGATCCCTACGGCATCGTCACCATCGTCAACCGTTCGGCCGAATCGATGCTGGCCATCTCCGCCAGTGCCGCGCTCGGGCAGGACCTCTCCGCCATTCTGCCGCATGTCGGCCGTGTCTTCGAGATCGGCCGCCAGTCTGGCAAGCCCGTCTACCGCGAGCAGGTGACCTTCTTCCGCGCCGGCACCGAGCGCACCTTCAACGTGCAGATCACCGTCGAGGCGGGCGACGACGGTTCGGAGGAGAAATCTTACGTCGTGACCGTCGACGACATCACCGACCTGGTCCAGGCGCAGCGTTCTTCCGCCTGGGCAGATGTGGCGCGCCGCATCGCCCACGAGATCAAGAACCCGCTGACGCCGATCCAGCTTTCGGCCGAGCGCATCAAGCGCCGCTACGGCAAGGTCATCACCGAGGACCGCGAGGTTTTCGACCAATGCACCGACACCATCATCCGGCAGGTCGAGGACATCGGCCGCATGGTCGACGAATTTTCCGCCTTCGCGCGCATGCCCAAGCCTGAGATGAAGGCCATCGATCTGCGCGAATCGCTGCGCGAGGCGTCCTTCCTGGTCGAAGTCAGCCGCGCCGACATCACCTTCGAGCGGATTTTCGGCAACGAACCGCTGAAGGGCACGTTCGACAGCCGCCTTCTGGCGCAGGCTTTCGGCAATGTGATCAAGAACGCCGCCGAGGCGATCGACGGACTGGAACAAAAGGACGGTTCGCACGGCATAATCCGGATTCAAGCCGGCCGTCAGAATGGCGCGATCAGAATCGACGTCATCGACAATGGCAAAGGCCTGCCGCGGGAGAATCGCCAACGGCTGCTCGAGCCCTATATGACCACGCGCGAGAAGGGCACCGGGCTTGGTCTCGCTATCGTCAAGAAGATCGTGGAGGACCATGGCGGCAGGCTGGAACTTCATGATGCGCCCGCGGACTTCCATGGGGGCCGCGGCGCGATGATCAGCATCATCCTGCCGCCCGCGGCTGCCACGCCGCTACGCGGCGAAGGCAAGACGGAACACGAACGAGAAACTGAAAAGGTCGGTAATGGCGTCTGATATTCTCATCGTCGATGACGAGGAAGACATCCGCGAGCTCGTCGCAGGCATACTGAGCGACGAAGGTCACGAAACCCGTACGGCGTTCGACGCCGACAGCGCGTTGGCCGCCATAGCCGACCGGGCGCCGAGGTTGATTTTCCTCGACATCTGGCTGCAGGGCTCGCGCCTGGATGGCCTGGCGCTCCTCGACGAGATCAAGACCATGCACCCGACGCTGCCGGTGGTGATGATCTCCGGCCACGGCAACATCGAAACGGCGGTCTCCGCCATCCGCCGTGGCGCCTATGATTTCATCGAGAAGCCGTTCAAGGCCGACAGGCTGATTCTCATTGCCGAGCGTGCGTTGGAAACCTCGAAATTGCGGCGCGAGGTTTCCGACCTCAAGCAGCGCAGCGGCGAGACCTTCGACCTGATCGGCATGTCGTCGGCGATGAGCCAGCTGCGCCAGACCATCGAGCGCGTCGCGCCGACCAACAGCCGCGTGATGATCATCGGCCCGTCCGGATCGGGCAAGGAACTGGCGGCGCGCGCCATTCACACGCTGTCGGCCCGCAAGGGCGCGCCGTTCGTGACGCTGAGCGCCGCCAACATCACGCCCGAACGCATGGAGATCGAGCTGTTCGGCACCGAATCGAACGGTGTCGAGCGCAAGGTCGGCGCGCTGGAAGAAGCCCATCGCGGCATCCTCTACATCGACGAGGTGGCCGACATGCCGCGCGAAACGCAGAACAAGATCCTGCGCGTGCTGGTCGAGCAGCAGTTCGAGCGGGTAGGGGGCACCAAGCGGGTCAAGGTCGATGTCCGGATCATCTCCTCGACCTCGCAGAACCTGGAAGCCATGATCGCCGACGGCCGGTTCCGCGAGGATCTCTACCACCGCCTGGCGGTGGTTCCGGTGATGGTGCCGGGGCTGGCCGAGCGGCGCGAGGACATTCCCTATCTCGTCGACAATTTCATGAAGCAGATCGCCCGCCAGGCCGGCATCAAGCCGCGCCGCATCGGCGATGACGCGCTTGCCGTGCTGCAGGCGCACAACTGGCCGGGAAATGTCCGCCAGCTGCGCAACAATGTCGAGCGCCTGATGATCCTGGCGCGTGGCGACGACGTCGATGCGCCGATCACCGCGGACCTTTTGCCGTCCGAGATCGGCGATGTCATGCCGCGAACGCCGAATCAGTCCGACCAGCACATCATGGCGCTGCCGTTGCGCGAGGCGCGTGAACAGTTCGAGAAGGACTATCTGATCGCCCAGATCAACCGCTTCGGCGGCAACATCTCGAAGACCGCCGAGTTCATCGGCATGGAGCGTTCCGCCCTGCACCGCAAGCTGAAGTCGTTGGGCGTCTGACGCGCGGGATCTGTACTCAACCGCGCGTGGGCCAACCATTTGCCGGTTACGGCCGGGGCGGAATCGCATAAGACAGCCCGAGAATTCTCCAGGGGTCGCCAATGCCACGCATTGCCTATGTCAACGGGCGCTACGTCGCTCACGCCGACGCTTCCGTGCATATCGAGGACCGCGGCTACCAGTTCGCCGATGGCGTCTATGAGGTCTGCGAGGTGGCGCGCGGCTTCATCGTCGACATGCCGCGCCATCTTGCCCGGCTCAACCGCTCGCTGACCGAACTGTCGATCACCTGGCCGGTCGCGCGCAACGTGCTGCCGCTCATTGTGCGCGAAGTGGTCAACCGCAACCATGTCGTCAACGGCCTTGTCTACGTCCAGGTGACGCGCGGTGTCGCCAGCCGCGACTTTGTTTTCCCGTCGCCGGACACCAAACCATCCCTGGTTGTGACCGCCAGGAAGGCTGATCCCGCCGCAGCCGTAAAACGGGCCGAGACAGGCATCGCGGTCATCACCGTGCCCGAGAATCGCTGGGACCGGGTCGACATCAAGACCGTCGGACTGCTGCCCAATGTATTGGCCAAGCAAAAGGCCAAGGAGGCCGGCGCCCAGGAGGCGTGGTTTGTCGATACCGATGGCAACGTCAAGGAAGGCGGCTCGTCGAACGCCTGGATCGTCAACCGGGGCGGTGTCCTGGTGACGAGGCCCGCCGAGCACGGCATCCTGCGCGGCATCACCCGCACGACCATGTTCGAGGTGGCTGCAAAGCTCGGCCTGAAGATCGAGGAGCGCGGTTTTTCGGTCGCCGAAGCCAAGGCGGCGCGCGAGGCGTTCATCAGTTCGGCCACGACGATTGCCATGCCGGTCGTGGCCATTGACGGCGATCCAGTAGCCAACGGGCACCCCGGTTCAGTGACACTTTCGTTACGGCAGGCCTTTTTTGACATTGCGGAAAAAAGTCCAGCCTGATAACCGCACAGGTGGAATGAACATCAATATATCTCGTTCTGCTTGTCGTTACTGACGGCAAGACGGTGTTTGCGCGCTTGACATGTGCCCGCTAATTTGGCGCATTGGCCTGCAAACCGAAGGGGATCGGCGAAAGACAAGAACAATGGCGGAACGATCGCAAAACCTTCAGGACCTGTTCCTGAATTCAGTTCGCAAGAGCAAGAACCCGCTCACCATCTTCCTCATCAACGGCGTAAAGCTGACCGGCGTGGTCACTTCGTTCGACAATTTCTGTGTGCTGCTGCGCCGCGACGGTCACTCTCAGCTCGTCTACAAGCACGCCATTTCCACGATCATGCCGAGCCAGCCGGTTCAGATGTTCGATGGCGAGGAAAGCCAGGGCGCCTGATTGGCACGTGATAAGGACGCGGACGCTACGGTTCGCGGAAAACCAGCGCATCATCCCGGGACGGAAGCCAAGGGGCCGACCCGGGCTGTCGTCATTGTGCCCGTGCTTACCCGCCAGCCGCGCGGCGACGACGAGACGAACCGTCCACGACTGACGCGTTCGGCCGATGCTCGCCATGACGAGGCGGTCGGCCTTGCCCGGGCCATCAATCTCGACCCTGTCCATACGGCCGTCGTGACCGTCAACGATCCGCGCCCGGCAACCTTGCTCGGCAGCGGCAAGGTCGAAGAGTTCGCCGAGATCGTCAAGGCGAACGACGCCGAGCTGGTCATCGTCGACCATCCGCTGACCCCGGTGCAGCAGCGCAATCTCGAGAAGGAACTGCACGCCAAGGTGCTGGACCGTACCGGGCTGATCCTCGAGATCTTCGGCGAGCGTGCCCGCACCAAGGAAGGCACGCTGCAGGTCGAACTTGCCCATCTCAACTACCAGAAGGGCCGCCTGGTCCGCAGCTGGACCCACCTTGAACGCCAGCGCGGTGGCGCCGGCTTCCTCGGCGGCCCCGGCGAAACCCAGATCGAATCCGACCGGCGGCAGTTGCAGGAAAAGATCATCAAGCTGAAGCACGAGCTGGAAACGGTGCGTCGCACCCGCGACCTGCACCGCGCCAAGCGCAAGAAGGTGCCGTTCCCGGTGGTGGCGATCGTCGGCTACACCAATGCCGGCAAGTCGACGCTGTTCAACCGGCTGACCGGAGCGGACGTGCTGGCGCAGGACATGCTGTTCGCCACGCTCGACCCGACGCTACGCCGCGTGCGCCTGCCGCATGGCACGCCGATCATCCTGTCGGACACGGTCGGTTTCATCTCCGACCTGCCGACGCATCTGATCGCGGCTTTTCGCGCCACGCTGGAAGAGGTGGTCGAGGCCGATCTCGTCATCCATCTGCGCGACATTTCCGATCCCGACACGGCGGCACAGGCAGAGGATGTCGAGCGCATCCTGGCCGACCTCGGTGTCGACGCCAGTGACACCAAGCGCGTGATCGAAGTCTGGAACAAGATCGACCTGCTGGACGAAGGCAACAGGAGCCGGCTGCTCGCCGATGCCGCCGACGGCAGCAAAGGTCCGCCAATCGCCATTTCGGCGGTGACCGGCGAGGGCATCGATGCGCTGAAAGCGGTCATCGAGACACGCATGGCGGGCGAACTCGAAGACCTGACGGTAACGATCGAGCCGGCACAGTTCGGCCTCGTTGACTGGCTGTACCGCAATGGCGATATCGTTTCGCGCACCGACAATGAAGATGGCAGCGCCACCATCTCGCTCAAGGCCACGCAAAGCGCCCGCGAAGAGATCGAAAGCCGATTGCGTCGTAAAAACAATGGCTAGACCGGAGCAATTACAGGAAAGTGTATAACGCTTTTCCGCCCCGAATTGCCGGTCAATAGGCCTACTTCGCGGTTTTTGCTTCCTGCCAGAGTGCTTCCATCTCGTCCAGGGTGGCCTGTTCCAGCGTGTTGCCGGATTTTTCCAAGGCTCGCTCGACATAGTGGAAGCGCGACCGGAACTTTTCATTGGTGCCGTTCAGCGCGGCTTCCGAATCGAGCTTGAGATGACGGCCGAGATTGACGACGGCGAACAGCATGTCGCCGAACTCGTCCTTGATCGAGGCCGTCTCGCCCTTGGCGAGCGCCTCACGCAACTCGCCGATCTCTTCCTCGATCTTGTCGAGGATCGGGGCCGCCTCGCTCCAGTCGAAGCCGACGCGGGCAGCCTTCTCCTGCAGTTTGAGCGCCCGCGTCAAAGCGGGCAGGGCGACCGGAACGCTGTCCAGAAACCCCTTGCCGTTGTCTTCTGGGTCGAGGCCGCGCGCGAGACGGACTTGCCGCTTCTCCGCCTTCTCCTGCGCCTTGATCTTTTCCCACATGCCCTTGGCCATGCCGGCACTGCGGGCGTCTTCGTCGCCGAAGACATGCGGGTGGCGGCGGATCATCTTGGTGGTGATGGCCTGGACGACATCCGGGAAGGCGAATTCGCCTGCTTCCTCAGCCATTTGCGCGTGATAGACGACTTGCAGCAGGAGATCGCCGAGCTCGTCGCGCAGATCGTCGAGGTCGCCGCGCGCGATGGCGTCCGCCACTTCATAGGCTTCCTCGATCGTGTAGGGTGCGATGGTCGAGAAATCCTGCTCGATGTCCCACGGACAGCCGGTCTTCGGCGCACGCAGCGCCGCCATGATCTCGATCAGGCGCGAAATGTCTTTGGATGGCGTCATGCGGCGGATGCTAGCCCGCCGCCTGTCGCACAGCCAACGCTGTCAGCCGGCGAGGGGGCCTTGTCCACAGCTGAGCCGCCTCAGTCGAGGACGGAGACGATCGCCTTGGCGAGGTCGTCCATGCCATCTTCGGGCAAACCGGCGACGTTGATGCGGCTGTCGCCGACCATGTAGACGCCGTGCTCGTCACGCAGCCGCTCGACCTGCGCTTCCGTCAGGCCAAGCCGCGAGAACATGCCGCGGTGGCTGGCGACGAAGTCGAAGCGGTCGGAGTTGGACTGCCGGCGCAGCGCCTCGGCGAACTGGACGCGAAGCCGCAGCATGCGCAGGCGCATTTCTTCCAGTTCGGCTTCCCAGTCGGCGCGCAGGCTGGCGTCTTCCAGCACGATGCGCACCGCCGCGGCGCCATGGTCCGGCGGCATCGAATACATGGCGCGCGCCGCCGACAGCATCTGGCTCATCGCCACATCGGCTTGCGCGCCGTCCTTGGCCAGGATCATCGCCGCGCCGACGCGGTCGCGGTAGACGGCGAAATTCTTCGAGCAGCTCGAGGCAACGACCATCTCCGGCACTTTCGCCGCCAGCAGGCGCAGGCCAAGCGCGTCGGCCTCAAGGCCGTCGCCAAAGCCCTGATAGGCGATGTCGACGAATGGCAGCAGCCCGCGCTCGACGACCAGATCGGTGACGGCCTGCCACTGTGCGGCATCCAGATTGGCGCCGGTCGGGTTGTGGCAGCAGCCATGCAGCAGCACCACGTCGCCGCTCTTGGCCGTCCGCAACGCCGCCAGCATGTCGTCGAAGCGAACAGCACCGGAGGCCGCATCGAAATAGGGATATTCGCGGATCTGCAGGCCGGCGGCACGCATCACCGGCATGTGGTTCGGCCAGGTCGGGTCCGAGAGCCAGACGGTGGCGTCCGAACGTGTCCGCTTGAGCAACTCCGCCACAAGGCGCAACGCGCCGGAGCCGCCAGGCGCTTGCGCTGCACGGATGCGCGTCATGTCGGCGCCCGGACCGAAGGCGAGCTTGGCCATCACCGTGTTGAAAGCGGTGTCGCCGGCGAGGCCGAGATAGGTCTTGGTGTCCTGGCTGTTCAGCAGCCGCTTTTCAGCTTCGCGCACGGCGCGCATGACCGGCGTCTTGCCGTCGCGGTCCTTGTAGACGCCGACGCCGAGGTCGACCTTATTGGGGCGCGGATCGGCGCGATAGAGGCCGATCAGGGCCAGGATCTTGTCGGCGGGAGCGGGCTGCAGGTCTTCGAACATCGTTATGGTTCCGTTGGCGCGGCGGAGTGATACGCAAATAGAGCGCGTTTCGCCAGCGGTTTTCCTGCGTGTGGGTTGGCGCCACGGACTTGCCCAGATACATGGCGATTGAGCAAGGGATCTTGCCGTATCGATGCTCGTCGGGTCGTACTGCCCAAGATCTGTGTCGGGGAGGGCAAATTGATAGTCACACGCAGGGCCGCATTCGCCGACATGGCCGCTGTCATAGAGTGCGTCGAGGCTTCGCTGGAAGCCACCTATGGCGGGCTCTGGACTTCCGAGCCGCTAAAGGCTGGCGATGATGATTGGACGAGCGCATGGGTAGCCTGCGATCCTCAACGCATCATCGGGGTCGGGCTGTCCCATGCTGACGTCGTCAGCGATTTGTGGATTCATCCATCCGCCCAGGGTCTCGGCGCCGGAACTGCTCTGTTGGCTGTTTTGGAAAGCGAAATAGCCTCCCGCGGCTTCACCATAGGCCGTTTGCGCTGCCTCGAACCAAATGTCAGATCACGGAGCTTCTATGCCTCACGAGGCTGGGTGGAGGTGCGAATCTATCCGCACGAAACAATACCCTTGAACACCGTCGACATGACGAAGTTGATTGGCTCGCAGGAAAAATGAGGCGCGCTCCGCGCAATGCGATGGCGAGACTGTTCAGCCGGCACTATTGCTGTTGACGAGATGTGATCGACCACGCGAGTAGGTCTTCACCTTGCAGGAAGTCGCACTGGTGGCTTCAACAAGCGGCTCAAGGGACTGCTTCATGCTCGTACGGCTGACGATGATCTGCAACGGTGCCACGGCGGCGACCCGGCGAGGTTCGTTTCCGCTCGACGAGCCGCTGGAGCCGCGCTCGCTGACGCTGGCGAAGGCGATGCGCGGGACCTTGCGTCGTGCCGATCGCGTATGGACAGCGCCCGCGCTTCGCGCCCGGCAGACCGCTGAGGCCCTGGCGCTGGACGCATCGGTCGAACCGCTCCTGGCGGACCAGGATCATGGAAGCTGGGCCGGCAAGAGTTTTGAGGACGTGCAGGCGGAGCAGCCCGAGAGCATCGCTGCCTGGCTCTCAGACCCCAATGCAGCGCCGCATGGCGGCGAGTCGCTGGCCGACGTTGCCCGCCGGGCCTCCGCATTGATGGACCGGCTGATGGCCAAGCCTGGCCACGCCATCGCGCTGACCCATGCCAGCGTCATCCGCACCGCGATCGTGCATGTCCTGGGTGCGCCGCTTGCCGCTTGCTGGAGGATCGACATCGAGCCGCTGGGCATCACCGATTTTCGCAGCGACGGCCGCAGATGGGTGTTGCGCGCTTGCGGTGTGACTACGCCCAAATCGCCAAAACCACTTCGCAGCTGAGAGCCGGGCGGGCGGACTGCGAGCGCGATCCTCCTGCAAAAGAAAAATGGCACGGCTCGGGATTAAAATCCCCACATGCTCCGTAAACAGGGCATGAAACGGTCGATGCCACGCTTTGACATCATAGGGCAGCTCGGATCGCTGCGGCGCTATGCGCAGTCGCTGACGCGCGACAGCGCGGATGCCGAGGATCTCGTGCATGACGCGCTGGTGCGCGCCTATGAGCGGCGCGGCACCTTTCGCTCCGGCGGAAACCTTCGGGCCTGGCTGCTGTCCATCGTCCACAACGCATTTATCGACCGCGTGCGTTCGCGCCGTTCGGAAGCGTCACGCATCGAACAGGCCGGGTACCTCGCCGATGCCGCAACGCCGGCGCCGCAGGAGCATTCCGTGCGCTTGGCGCAGGTGCGGGAGGCCTTTTTCAATTTGCCGGAAGAGCAGCGTTCGGCACTGCATCTGGTCGCCATCGAAGGGCTTTCCTACCAGCAGGCGGCCAATGCCACCGGCGTGCCGCTGGGAACGCTGATGTCGCGCATCGGCAGGGCGCGCGCCGCCTTGCGCCAGATGGAAGACGCCGCCCCGGGGCGCGGCAAAAACCATCTCAGAATCGTCGGAGGTGAGCCATGAGCGCTCTTGTCGATCCCGTGACCGACGCCGACCTCGACGCCTATGTCGACGAGCAGCTCGACGTCACCCGCCGCATCGAGGTCGAAGCCTTCCTGTCGACGCGTCCGGAGGCCGCCGCGCGCGTCATGTCGGATCTGCGGACCCGTGATGAACTGCGCGTGGCGCTTGCCGGCTCCAGGGACATGGCGCGGCCCGCGACCGCCGATGCCGCGCGGCGGCTGGAGAGGGGCCTTGTCAGGGGCCGCATCTTCGGCGTCTTGCAGCGCGCCGCGGCGGTTGCCGCCTTCGTTGCCGCCGGCTGGCTGGCAAACGGCATCATCGGTCCGATGTCGGTGACCAAGGTCGTCGCGTCGCCGCAGCCGCCCGCCTATCTTGACGAGGCGGTGCGGGCGCACAGGACGACCCTGGTGCGCGAAACCATGCCCTCGCAGCAGGAAGCGCCCAATTACAACGCCGGCGAGATCCGCGCCGCGACCGCGATCGTCATGCCGTCGCTGCCCAAGGACTGGAAGGTGCGCGACGTGCAGATCTATCCGTCGCGTTTCGGCCCGAGCGTCGAGATGGCGGTCGACACCAAGGATATGGGCCTGGTGTCGCTGTTTGCGATCCGGCCTGGAACCTTCGACGTGGTCAAGCCGACCGTCGCGCCCTCGGGCGACATTTCCTCGGCCTATTTCCAGATCGGCGAGGTCGCCTATGCGGTGGTCGCCAAGAGCGGGGTTCACGACCTCGACCGCGCCGCCGAGACGCTCGCCAGAACGCTTTACTGACCGATCCACAAAGGAGACTGCAAATGAACACGCCCAATCTGGGATATCGCGTCGGCACCGGCGCCCAGGCCGGAGCCGTCTTTGACGAAGGCCTGCGCCAGCACATGCTGCGCGTCTACAACTATATGGGCCTTGGCCTCGTGGTCACCGGCCTGGTCGCCTTCCTGGTGTCGTCGACGCCGGCGCTCTATGTGCCGATCTTCTCCAGCCCGCTGAAATATGTGGTGATGCTGGCGCCGCTCGCCTTCGTGTTGCTGTTTTCGTTCAAGATGCAGACCATGTCGGCGGCCAGCGCCCAGGCGATGTTCTGGGCCTTCTGCGCGGTGATGGGCTTGTCGCTCGCCTCCGTGTTCCTGGTCTTCACCGGCACCAGCATCGCGCGCACCTTCTTCATCGCCGCCACCATGTTCGGCGCCACCAGCCTCTATGGCTACACGACCAGGCGCGACCTGACGCAGTTCTCGTCGTTCCTGATCATGGGCCTGATCGGCGTGGTGATCGCCAGCATCGTCAACATCTTCCTCGGCTCGACCGCGCTGCAATTCGCCATCTCGGTGATCGGCATCGCCGTCTTCATCGGCCTGACCGCCTGGGACACGCAGACGATCAAGGAACAGTATGCCGAGAATTTCGACGCCGAATCGCGCCAGAAGCTGGCTGTTTTCGGCGCCTTCTCGCTCTACCTGAACTTCATCAACATCTTCCAGCTGCTGCTGAATTTCACTGGCGAGCGCGAGTAACGACTGTCCGCTGTGGGCAAGGGCCGGGGTTCTCGCCCTTGATGCGGAGAGGTGGCCGGAGGAGAGATCCTCCGGCCACAATTCGTTCTGGCCACACCTTGAGTCCCTAAGAGCTTTTGCTAGTCTGCCGCCGCACCAGCCTTCAACAGTGCGAGGACATGTGGCACAGGACAGCCAAACGCTTCAGGGCGACGGCATCTCGGCTGTTATAACAGGGCAGGGCGCCGAACTGGTTTCTCTGCGGGATGGGCAGGGGTTTGAGTTCCTGTGGCAGGCCGGGCCGGAGTGGCGGCGGCATTCGCCGGTGCTGTTCCCCATCGTCGGCCGGCTGAAGGGCGACCAGCTGCGCCACCGCGGCCAGGCCTATCCGATGACGCAGCACGGCTTCGCCCGCGACAAGCCGTTCACCTGGGAGGAGAGGGGACCCCGCTCTTGCACGCTGGTCCTCACCGACGATGTCGACACGCGCGCCCACTACCCCTTCGCCTTTCGCCTAGCCGTGACCTATACGCTCGAGCGCCAGCGGCTTGGTGTGGTCCTGGAGGTCACCAACACTGGCGACGAACCTTTGCCGGCCTCGATCGGCGCGCATCCAGCGTTCAACTGGCCGTTGCTGGCGGAATTGCCCAAGGAGGCCTATCGGCTGACTTTTGCCGATGATGAACCCGCACCGATCCGCCGCCTCAAGGACGGCCTTCTGCTCCCAGAATCGCGGCCAACACCGATCAAAGGCAGGACGCTTACGCTGTCCGAACGGCTGTTCGACGACGACGCCGTCATCCTGGATCGGGCCGCCAGCACCAGCGTACGTTATGCGGCCGAGAGCGGTCCCGCGATCGAAATGTCATGGCAGGGCGCCGAGGTACTCGGCATCTGGTCCAAGCCCGGCGGTGCGCCCTTCCTGTGCATCGAACCCTGGCATGGTATTGCGAGCCCGGCCGATTTCGACGGCGAATTCAGCGACAAGCCTGGCGTGATGCTGATCGAACCGGGAGCGAAGCGTTCACTGAGCTACCGGATCGGCCTGGAGCAGGGACGGCGGTGACCGTCGGGGCCGGAAAACCAACGCCTTGGAGTACCCAATGAAACTTGGCTTCATCGGCACAGGCGCGCTGACGTCAGCCATTGTCACCGGGCTCAACTCCCTCGAGCGCGATCCGGTATCGGTGGTGCTGTCGCCGCGCAACGAAGAGATCGCCGCGAACCTTGCGTCCCGTTATCCGAATGTGCGTATCGCCACCGACAATCAGGCGGTGCTCGACGAATGCGATACCGTCATGCTGGCGGTGCGGCCGCAAATTGCCCACCAGGTGCTGCCTGGATTGAAGTTCCGGCGCGATCATCACCTCATCAGCTTGATCGCCACGCTGTCGCGCGAGGAAATCATCGGCCTGGCCGCACCTGCCAGCCGCGTGACGAAGGCGCTGCCCATGCCGATGATCGCCCAACGGCTTGGGGCGACGATCATCTACCCGCCCGATCCGGACGTGGCCGCGTTGTTCGGCGGATTGGGAAAGGTGATCGCGGTCGAGAGTTCCAGCGAGTTCGACGCGTTGAGCGTCGCGACCGCGACCTATGCCACCTATTTCAAGTATCTCGACACGATCCATCGCTGGCTGAAAGCGCATGATGTGCCGGACACCAAGGGGCGCGACTACATAGCCGCGCTCTTCACCGCGCTCGGGCACGCCCCGGAGACGGCGCCCGATGCGGATTTCACGCATCTGGCGCAGGATTATGCGACCCGCGGCGGCATCAACGAGCAGGTCCTGAACGAACTCACGGCCCGCAACGTCTTCGATGCGCTGGCGGAAAGCCTGGACGGCGTGCATCGCCGCATTTCAGCGGCTGGCGCCACATAGCCGGATTTCAATCTGCCGGACGCAAGCGCTCGCCAAACCCACCGGATCACAGTGGGAGCGGGGGAATCGGTGGAATTCCTCTGGAGTCAAAGACCGTGCCCGGCGTGAAGCCGGGCAAATCACAATCAGACCCGCCAAACTGCTAGCCGCCGAACTTGTAGCTCAGCCGGGCCATCACGGCATCTACCCTGGCCTTGGTTTCGTAGCTCTCGGGGTTGCTCCCAAGCGAGCCGTCATCGAACACATTGGGTCCCGTGCTCGTCTTGGAGCCGAGATCGACATGCGTATAGTCGACACCAAGGCTCAGCCTGTCGGTGAGGGCATAGTCGATGCCAAGGCCCAACGCGTAGCCATTGTGCCATTCGTTCTGCTCATAGGTGACCAGGGCATCATTGTCGCGCGCCGTGAACCCGACCTTGCCGCCGGCATAGCCGCCCTTCGCATAGATCAGGACGCGGTCGAACGCATAGCCGATCTTGCCGACCACCGTCGCATAGTGCTGGATCTTGCCGGTCTCGGTGTCGGAGTCTGGGAAGTATGGGCTGACGATCTCCTTGCGGATTCCCGTGGCGGTCCACGTCGCTTCGCCGCCCAGGACGAATTGCTGCCACTGGTACTGGGCGCCGACATGCACGCCGCCCGCTATGTTCGTATCACGGAAATCGAAACCCTCTGTTCCGGCCGGAACCAGGTCGGTGAAAAACCCGCCGTTCGGCTGTGTGACATCCGTCGCGGTGATGTTGCCGTTGGCGACGCCGATATGCGCGCCGGCATAAAAACCGCTCCAGTCATAGGCCGAACCAGCTACGGGCGCGGCCATGTCCGCAGCCGATGCCGCGGTGGCGCTGAGCCCGGCCAGCGCCATGATTGCAAGAAGTCTCTTCACTGAATCTCTCCCATCCCATTCATCAGCGAAGAGAAACATACACGAATACAATAAAGGAGCTGTGATTATTAGGTCGCACTGTCTAAAAATCAGCAACGCGGGCAATGGTGCCGATCACATTGACGAGAAGACGCGCGGCGGTCTGCGCCGACAGGCCGTCTATGTCGGCGGGCGGATAGAGCTCGACCAGGTCGAATCCCGCGATCCTGGCGCGCTTGCCGAGGCCTGCGATCAGGTCGATCGCCTGCGTGTAGGTAAGGCCGCCAGGCGTACGCGCCGCAACGCCCGGCATGATGCCGGGATCGAGGCTGTCGCAGTCGAAGGTGACGACGACGCTCGCGCCTTCTGGAATATGGCGAAGGGCGGCTTCCACGCCTTGAGCATGAACCTCGCGCGCGGTCACGAAACGGCTGCCATAGTGCTGCGCCGCTTCGATTTCAGAGAGGCGCGCGCTGCCGACGCTGCGCAGGCCGACTTGTACCATGCCTGCGACATGCGGCATCTCGCTCGCCCGCCGCATCGGGCTCGAATAGCCGTGGCGTTCGCCTTGCACCTCGTCGCGCCAGTCGATATGGGCGTCGATCTGCAGGATCCAGATCGGTCCGTGCCCGGCAAAGCCGGCGAGGAATGGAATGACGACGGAATCGTCACCGCCAAGCAGGATGGGCACGGCCGGCAAGGCCAGGACCTCGCGCGTTTTCGCCTCGATCCGGGCGCGGTTGACCGCATTGTCGTGCAGGATGGTCGCGATGTCGCCGGCGTCGACGCAGCAGGCCGGCTTGCCGTCGAACAACGGGCCGCCGAGATCGAAATCCCAATGCTCGATGAGTGGGGCATCGCCCTGGCTGGCCGCACGGATCGCGTCGGCCGCCAACGCATAGCCGCTGCTGTCCTTGCCGGGATAGGTGCTGCCGTGGCCGGCTCCGAACATCACCGCGCGGGGCGTGCGGCCATTAGCGAGGCGATCGGGAAGGCCGAGAAAGGAAGGTGAGGCGGTCATTTTTTACGGTCCTGATTATGAGTTCCAGCCCCACAGCAGGCTAGTCGTTTCATCGGTTCGATGCCATCACCGAAAATCGTCGGCGGGCTGGCGCGCATGGGTCAAAGCGGGCGCGATGGTGGGGAGGGCAGGGTGTGACCTCGAGCGGAAGACAATGGCGGAGCAACCGCCATCGCCAGAGGCGCAAGGAGCTGCGCTCAGTCGGCAGGCCCCGCGAACAAGATGAGATTGCCGTCGGGATCAAGGACAATGAAGTTCCTCGCGCCCCAAGGTTCTTTCTTCAGTCCTTGGTGGAAGCCCACACCGGCGGCTTGGTACTCCAAAAAGAGTTGTTTGATCTCCGCCGCGGTATCGACAGTGATCGACGCCGACAAAAGGTGTTCGCGCTTGCGTATATCCCCGACAAAGACCGGCTCACAGACAAGCCGCATGCAAAGTCGGGCATGGTCACGCTTGACCATGCCGTAGAATGGCGGGTCACCATAAACAAAGTCGACTGTAAAGCCGAGCTTCGACGTGAAGAAATCACACGACGCCTTGAGGTCGGTGACATAAAGTTGAGCTTCGGTTCCGCTGAGGACCGGTGGCGTCATCGCGTGCTTGAATTGAGTGTTCATGGCTGGGGCTCCTGCTTTGAGCGCCTGCCATCCCTCGAAACCCAATTGGCGAGCTACAAGCTCCTGCGCATCGCTGAGCTTGAACGATGCCTCCAGCACCTGATTGTCATCGAGGTGCTGAAACCGCTGCAAAGCGGCTCTGATCTCGGCTGCGACCGGATGATATCGATCACGATGCCAGCGCAGATATTGCTTTGCCTGCTTCTTCAGGTTTTCGAGGTTTGGCATGGGCGCGACTACGGTTTGCACATCGTAGGTGAGCATTGCCCCTTCGGCCTCGGCCGGCGCGCCCTACGGCAACTGCCTCACCGTGCCAGTCTCGACGGTGGGTTGTCAACGGCGGCTATTGTCGGCCATCCATATCGACAACGCTGTTGAAACCGCGAACACCGACCGCAAGAGCAACATCATCGTTAGCTGTATGCTCGACGCGCCGTCCCGGCAGGCGCTGGTCCTGGACGATGAACTGGCGGATCTGAAATGATATCGGTTCCGGAGGAATGGAGCTGACAGAATTTTCATTGCGGGCAGGGTTGCTTATCGGCCTGTGCTTCACGCCCATCGCGCTGCTGCTGGCGCTCTTCTCGGCCGGAGCTGGGCATGGAAATTACGTGCTGGCGCGCCTTCTTTATCCGATACCCATGTTGGCGACGCTCTTGACCAATAACACCATCACCGGCTTGTCCGTGGGACTGGCTGTGGCCCAATTTCCCGCTTATGGAGCCTTCGCTGCTCCAGGCGGCCGTATCAGATGGCTGTCGCTTGGCATCCTGCACGCTGTTGCAATCGCAGCTGCCTTCAGTGGGCTTCTCGACTATTTCTAAGGACCGCAGCCGCTGGGTCAAAGGACCGTCGCATTACGAAGTGGCTGCTGATCCGAAAGTCGCATAAGATAGATTATGGAACTAGCGCATTGGCCGGCATCTGGGAATTGCCAATGATTTTATTGATCTGACGGCCAACGTTATGCTGCGCGGATGACGACGGCAAAGCGTGGCGGTAGACGGCCAGGCGCTGATGGCTAAGATGCTGCACGACGACAGGGCTCGTGGATCGCAGTGCTCGGTGCTGATGGCGACGCACGCCGGAGCGCTGCTTTTTCCCAGCATGGGCTATGAACGGATTGGGACGCTGCTGATATTCGGCCCAAAGCGCAAGACGGCTTCATAAAAGGCCGTTCGCATCATTCTGATTCATAAGGGATTTCAATCACCATGCCGTCATGGGCCGGCGCCACCTTATCAGGCGTCTCGGCCATCACGGTCGCATAGTCGAGCGGCACATGCATGTGGGTCAGCACAGCATTGCTGGGCGCCAGCCTCTCGATCCATTCCAGCGCCTGGCCGAGCGAGAGATGGCTGGGATGGATGTTGTACTGCAGCGCGTCGATGACCAGCATTTCCAGGCCGCGCAGCCGTTCGGCGGTGGCGTCGGGAAAGCCGCTGATATCAGGGCAATAGGCCAGGCCGCCGATGCGGAATCCGAGCGAGATGATGTCGCCATGGAACTGCGGCAACGGCTCCAGGGTGAGGGCACCCCCCTCACCTTCGATCACCACCGGCCTTGTGTGGTCGATGATATGCGCCCGCACGATCGGCGGATAGGAGCTCCCCGGCGGCGTCTCGAAGCAATAGCCGAACGCCTGCCGCAGGCGCAGCATCGTCGGCTGGTCGGCATGGATGTCGATCAGGTGACGCTGTTCGAGCACATAGCCGCGCAGATCGTCGATGCCGTGGATGTGGTCGGCATGGGGATGCGTGTAGACGACCGCGTCGATGCGTTTGACCGAAGCGAGCAGCATCTGTTCGCGAAAATCCGGCCCGGTGTCGATGACCACGGTGGTGCGGCCGCCATCGGCCGCAATCCGCTCGACCAGCGCTGCCGTGCGCATACGCCGGTTTTTTGGATTGGTCGGGTCGCAATTGCCCCAGTCGCCGGTGATGCGCGGCGTACCTGGCGACGAGCCGCAGCCGAGAATGGTGAGGCGCAGCCTGTCGGTCATCGGTCAGGCGCTCTGCTCGGCAGGCCGTGGCATCTTGCCGAACAGCCGGAAGAAATTGTCCGTCGTCAGATCGGCGATTTCAGCTTCGCTGACGCTAATCGTCTCCGCCAGCACGCGGGCCGTGTGCGCGACGTAGGCCGGCTCATTGCGCTTGCCGCGAAACGGGATCGGCGCAAGATAGGGCGCGTCGGTTTCGACGAGCAGCCGGTCATGCGGCACGTCGACGGCGATGGCACGCAATTCGGCCGAGTTCTTGAAGGTCAGGATGCCGGAGAACGAGACATAGCCTCCGAGCGCGACGCCCACCTCGGCCAGCCGGCGTCCGGACGAGAAACAATGCAGGACGAAGGGGAAGGCGCCCTTCCCTGTCTCGTCCTCGAGAATGGCTGCCATGTCGTCATCGGCATCGCGCGAATGGATGACGAGAGGCAGGCCGGTCTCACGAGCGGCGGCAATGTGCGTGCGAAAACCCTGCGCCTGCGCGTCGCGCGGCGCCTTGTCGTAGAAATAGTCGAGCCCGGCCTCACCGATCGCCACCACTTTCGGGTGTGCCGACAGGCGGACAAGCTCCTCAGCGGTGACGTCGAGTTCTTCGGCGGCATTGTGCGGATGGGTGCCGACCGAGCAGTAAATTTCGTCAAAAGTCTCCGCGATTTCAAGTATTTGCGGAAAGCGCCTCACGCGGGTTGAGATCGTCACCATGCGGCCGATTCCGGCCGCTTTGGCGCGGGCGACAATGGCCGCCCGCTCCTCGGCGAAATCTGGAAAATCCAGATGGCAGTGGCTGTCAACAAGCATCAGGCGTTCGCACCCGGCTGTTCGACATAGCGCGGAAACACGCCTTCCGGCACCGGCAAGGCGGTTCCGGGCACAAGCGCATAGTCGGCGTGGACATGCTCGAAGTTACGCTTCTCCGCCGGCACTGCCAGCAGGTCGAGCAACTTCGCGGCCGACCCCGGAACAAAGGGCTGGCACAGCACGGTGACGCGTCGAACCACTTCGGCGGTGGTCCACAGCACCGTTTCCATCCGCTCGGGATCGGTTTTCTTCAGCGCCCATGGTGCCTGTCCAGCGAAGTATCGATCGGCTTCAGCCACCACATCGAAGATCGCCGCCAGTGCCAGATGAATGCCTTGCCCGTCCATGGCTTTGCGGGCCGTGGCAAGAGCAGCCACCGCCTGATCCAGGATGGCGCTGTCAGCTTCCGTCAAATCGCCACGCTTCGGCACCACGCCGCCGCAATTCTTGGCGATCATCGACAGCGAACGCTGCGCCAGATTACCGAGGCCATTGGCTAGATCGGCGTTGGTGCGGTTGACGATCGCGTCATGGCTGTAGCTGCCGTCCTGGCCGAACGGCACCTCGCGCAGGAAGAAATAGCGCACCTGGTCAACGCCGTAATGCTCGACCATGGTGAACGGGTCGATGACGTTGCCGACCGATTTCGACATCTTCTCGCCGCGGTTGAACAAGAAGCCGTGGCCGAAAACGCGCTTCGGCAGCGGGATGCCGGCCGACATCAGGAAGGCCGGCCAGTAGACCGCATGGAAGCGTACAATGTCCTTGCCGATGATGTGCGCGTCAGCAGGCCAGAAACGCCATTTCTCATCATTTTCATCGGGATAGCCGACGCCGGTGATGTAATTGGTCAACGCGTCGACCCACACATACATCACATGCTTCTCGTCGCCCGGCACCGGTACGCCCCAGTCGAAGGTGGTGCGCGAGATCGACAAATCCCTGAGTCCGGATTTGACGAAGCTCATCACCTCATTGCGGCGCTCGGCCGGGCCGATGAAGTCGGGCTGGCTTTCATAAAGCGCGATGAGCTTTTCCTGGTAGGCCGAGAGGCGGAAGAAATAGCTCTCTTCCTCGACCCATTCGACCGGCGTTCCCTGCGGCCCGTAGCGCACATTGTCGGGACGGACCTCCGTCTCCTCCTCGCCGTAATAGGCTTCGTCACGCACCGAGTACCAGCCGGCATAGCCGCCTTTGTAAATGTCGCCATTGGCGTCCATCGCCTTCCAGATCGCCTGCGAGGACGCGTAATGCCGCTCTTCGGTGGTGCGGATGAAATCGTCGTTTGAGGCGTTGAGCGCAGTCGCCATGCGTTTGAAATCGGCCGAGTTGCGATCGGCCAGTTCGCGCGCCGAAATGCCTTCGCGCTTCGCCGTCTGCAGCATCTTGATGCCGTGTTCGTCGGTGCCGGTAAGGAAGAACACGTCCTTGCCGTCGTGCCGCTGGAAACGGGCAAGCGCGTCGGTCGCGATCAACTCATAGGCATGGCCGATATGCGGCTTGCCGTTCGGATAGGAAATCGCGGTCGTGATGTAGAATGTGTCGCGTGACATGAATGACCATCATGAATGTCTGAATGGAAGCCGTGGCGGTGGATATCGCATCGGAATGGCGATTGCCATCCCGGTGGGACCGTCACATTCGCATCGCAGACTTCAGGCGGTCGATCATCGTCAAGGCGTGCTGCTTCTTGTCGGGATTGTCGGTGTCGGTCTCAGATATCGCGTCCGGCGCCTAATGCCAAGTCCCGCGTTGCGTCTGGGCCTCGATCATGGCACCGGGTCCGGAGCTCGTAGGCCGTTGCAAAGGCAGGTCGTGGTCCGTAGTTTCGCGGCGGCGCAAAAGGGCAGACCGGCATGGCCACGACCACGCAACATGATCCGCGGCAGGCGCTCGACGCGCGCCTGCGTCAGGCTGGCGCCAGCAAAACCGTTTACGCCCTCGTCACGCCCGAGATCGAAGCCGTGAAGGCCGAGCTGCTCGGCAACTCCGGGGGAAACGGGCGAGCCAGCCCTAGACAGGGCAGACCATTCCGAAAGCCCGTTCACATGGCCGACTTCAGCCGGTCGATCATGGTCAGGGCGTGCTGCTTCTTGTCGAGATTGTAGGTGTCTGTCTCGGAGATCGCGTCCAGCGCCTCATGCCAGGTGTCCGACAGCGTCTTGGCGCGCGCGAGGTTGCCGGCGCGCGCCGCCTGGCTTGCGGCATCCGACAACAGGTCGAGCGCGCGGCGGTTGAAGATATCGAACTGGATCGCCTGGTCTTTGCCGGCGACGGCTTCCGCCAGCCGATAGGCCCCGCCGATATCGCTCCTTCCCTTCGCCACAAGTGCATCGAGCGTCTCGGCGATCTCCAGCCCGCCATATTGCGTCAAGAGGATCGCGTTGCGCGCGCTGCCCCCTGCCCGCTCGACCAATGCCGCCCGTGCCGCCGGATCGTCTGGTGGCGGCGGCTCGGCGGTTTCCAGCACCGCCAGCAACTCGTCGGCATCAAGCGGCGTCAGGCGCACCACCTGGCAGCGCGAGCGGATCGTCGGCAGCAGGCTGCCCGGCGCATGGACGATGAGAATGAAAAGCGTTCGTGCCGGCGGCTCCTCAAGATTCTTCAGCAAGGCATTGGCGGCGTTGGCATTCATGTCGTCGGCCGGATCGACGATGACCACCCGGTAGCTGCCGTCATGCGAGGTCATCGACAGGAAGCGGCTGACCCGGCGGATCTCGTCGACGGTGACGACGGTCTTGAAGCTCTTGGTCTTGTCGTTCATAGGGCGGGTCAGGTGCAGCACGCCCGGATGCGCCCCGGTCGCGATCTGCCGAAACAGCGGCGAGGCCGGATCGGGGTTGGCAAGGCTTTCCGGCGCCTGCTCGAAGGCTGGGTGCTTCAAGAGGTGATGCGCCAGATGGAAGGCCAGCGTCGCCTTGCCGATGCCGACCGGCCCGGCGAAGATCAGCGCATGCGGCAGCTTTCCCGATCGATAGGCGGCGGCGAGCATCTCGGCCGCCTGCCCGTGTCCGACCAGGCGCGGCGTTTCGGATGGTTCGGGAACGCCGTCCAGCGTGTCATGCTGTTCCGGCGCGATGCGTTCGAAGATCATACCGGTGCTGCCTGCCTGTTGCGCGCCGGCGCCCTCGCCTCCAGCGCCGCGAACACGGCGGCGGTGACGACGTCCTCCACCGTATTGGGATCGGCGGAAGCGTCGACGACGATGCAGCGTTCCGGCTCGGCCGTGGCGATCGCCAGGAAAGCCTCGCGCCGGGCCTGATGGATGGCCAGCGTCTCCTTTTCGAAGCGGTCGGCGCCGGCATCGCTGCCGCGCCGCAGCGTCGCACGCCTGAGGCCCTCGGCCGGATCGATATCGAAGATCAGCGTCATGTCGGGCATCAAGCCGTTGATGGCGACCTGTTCCAGCGTGGCCATGAACGCCGGGTCGATCCCGCCGGTGACCCCCTGGTAGACGCGTGAGGAATCCAGGAAACGGTCGCAGAGCACGATCGAGCCGCGCTCGACCGCCGGCCGGATGACCTGCTCGACATGGTCGGAACGCGCGGCGGCGAAGAGCAGCGCTTCCATCTTCGGTCCAAATGGCTCGGCTGCACCCGAAAGCAGGACATGCCGGATCGCTTCGGCGCCCGGCGAGCCGCCGGGTTCGCGCGTCAGCAGGACATCATACTTCTTGGCGCGCATCTTCCGCGCCAGCCGCTCGATCTGCGTCGACTTGCCTGCGCCCTCGCCGCCTTCGAAGGTGATGAAAAATCCGCGCGCCAATCGAAAGGGCCTTTGTTCATGTGGATTGTTGCGCTCTAGATAGTCCGCGTTCGGGAAAACGTCCATGCCGTCGGCGCTATCGCAGCCAACCGATCGCCAGTTCCTTGACGGCATCGAGCGCGCGCTGCGGCAGCGTGCCCACGCTGATCGATTCAGCGGCGAAAAGCGGCGTCTCCTGGCTTAGCGTGTCGCCGATCCAGACGCGTAGCGCGCCCACCGGCTGGCCCTCCTCGACGGGTGCCGCAACCGGGCCGGTGTAGACGATCCTGGCCGTCAGCTTGTCGCGGTTGGTGATCGGCAGGAAGATGTCGATCGGCCCCTTTGCCTTCAGAGTTACGCCGGATTTCGCGCCGCCAAAAACCTGGGCCTCGCCGACCACCTCGTCCTTGGCGAAGATCTCGGTCTTCTCGAAGGAGCGCGCGCCCCAGTCGAGCAGCTTGCGCGCCTCCTCGGCACGCTCCTTGTCGTTGGCCAATCCGCTCATCGCCATGATCACCCGCGTGCCGTTGTGGCTGGCCGATGCGACGATGCCAAAGCCCGAGCCCTCGCTCGCACCGACAGCCAGGCCATCGGCGCCGATGTCCATGGCCAGCAGCGGGTTGCGGTTCTTCTGCGAGATCTTGTTCCAGGTGAAATCCTTCAGCCCGTAGTAGCGATAGAAATCCGGATAATCGCGCCACAGATGCAAGGCCAGCTGCGCCAGTTCGCGCACCGTCGTCTGCTGGCCGTCGGCCGGCAGGCCGGTCGAATTGACGAAGGTCGATGTTTTGAGCCCGATCTGGCGGGCGCGCTCGGTCATTTGCGCCGCAAAATTGTCCTCGGATCCGGCCATGCCTTCGGCGATGACGATGCAGCCGTCATTGGCAGCTTGCACGGTCACGCCCTGAATCAGGTCCTCGAGCCGGATCGCCGATTTGAGCTTGGCAAACATCGTCGATGTGCCCGACGGCGCGCCGCCCTTGCGCCAGGCGTTTTCGCTCACCACGAACGTGTCGTCGAGCTTGAGACGCCCGGATTTGATGGCGTTGAAAACCACTTCCATGGTCATCAACTTGGCCATCGAGGCCGGCGGGATCGGCTTGTCGGCGTCTTTCGAGAACAGCACCGTGCCGGTGTCGGCATCTATCATGAAGGCCTGTGTGGCCTTGGTCTCGAAAAGCTGCGCCTGGGCTGGTGCGAGGCAAAGCAGCAGCAAAGCCAGCCCCAGAAAGCCGGCAAATGGCGGAAAGGCGCGCAACTGCATGAAATCTCGACCCGTTTGCCGGTTTTGGCACAGCCAAGCTATCAGGGTTTTTTCCGCCGGATCAACCGCCCGGGCAAAATAGATCAGTTGCGCACAGCCAGCGCATCGGGTGCGCCGTGCGACCATGCCGCCTGCAGCAATTCGTCCAGGCCGCCATGGCCATTGGGATAGAGATTGACAGCATACCAGTCATTGCCGTCGAGATCGGAACGCTGAATTTCCGTCCTGCCGAAGGGCTGAAGTGCCGCTGCCACGCGCTTGGCTTCGGCTGCGTCGTCGAACGTGCCGGCAGCGACATAGTCGGCGCTGGACGGCGACGCCTGCGGATTGGACTTTTTCCACGACCGCAGGATGTCGGCGGGCGACATGCCGCTTTCGTCCAGCGCGGCAAAGACATCGGCGCGCTGAACGCGCTCATCCGCATAGGACAGTGACGCAACCGCGAACGGCGACTGCGGCGGCAGGCCGATATCCGGGCGCTCCGGCACGATCGGCCCGAAGTCGGGCAGTGCCAGGTCGCCGAAGGCCGGCGCCTGCGCCGACAAAGATGGTTGCGCGGCCTCGCCGGAATTCGTCAGCTGACCCGGGAACGGTACGGCGGCCGCGCCCACCGGCACGCTTGGCGACGGTCCGTTCATGGCCACCATGACGCCGGTCGGCAAGCCGTCCGACGGATCCGGAATCCGGTTGCCCGGATGGTAGGAGGCCATCAGATACTGGTCGTCATTGCCGTCGAGCGGCGCGCGGCCGACATATTCGACCTTGACCTTCGCGGTACCGACCTTGGCGTAGTCGAGCATCTGCGCCGCGCGTTCCGAGACGTCGATGATGCGGCCCTCGTGATATGGCCCGCGGTCGTTGACGCGCACGATGACCGAACTGCCGGTTTCGAGATTGGTGACACGGGCATAACTCGGCAGCGGCATCGTCGGATGCGCGGCCGTCAGTTGCGCCGTGTCATACACTTCGCCATTGGCAGTCAGCCGGCCATGGAAGGCGTCGCCGTACCACGAAGCCAGGCCCACCTTGGCGTAGCGCTTGTCTTCCTTGGGATAGTACCACTTGCCGCGCACCTGATAGGGCTTGCCGAGCTGGTCGCGGCCGCCGCCGCGCCGCATGAAGGCAGCGCGCGGGCTCGCCTTTACGCCATATTCGGTCTCGGCGAAATATTCCTTGGAGCGAGGCTTGGAATTCACCATCGCCTTCGGCTCAGGCTGCGACGCGCAAGCCGCCAGCAAGGCAGCCGACGCCGCCAATAGCGTAAGCGTGGAAGCGCGACGAAGACGCGGGCGCGCCGAAGCCTGCATTATCCCGAAATCCCCTATAGTCTCAATCAAGACGCCGTCGTTTTGTACAGCAGAGGAGCCAAAGCACTCACTCGACGAAACCAACGGCGCCCTGAACCCCGATCCTTTGTGCGCAGGAATTGTTTATCACGGTATTAACCGATTGTGGCCGGAACCGGGCAAGATTGTGGCGCCCCTGCTGCGCGGGTCGGCGGAGGACACACCAGCCGCGCCTCGTCGTCTGGGATGCAGGATATCGCATAAGTATCGGCTTATAGGAGGGGTCAACGAAGCCAGCGTGGCCAAGGTCGGAGACGGCTAGCAGAATCCCAACCATCTATGTCATTATATTAAAGGGAGCTAATAGGGGGCGACGAACTTCGTGAGACATTCCGAAATCCGTCAGTTTTTAAAGCAGGGGCATGGCTGACACCAAACCGTCGCCCCCAACTGTACAAATCAGCCAATCCTTAGGCGAATGGGTTGTTAGGATCGTAAGAACGGACGGCAACACCTATTCCAGGGCCTTTGAACGTGAGTCCGATGCCGTCGCTTTCGCTGAAGATCAGCGTTTGCGTCTGGGATTGCAACCGCCGACGCCCGACTAGTCGTGCGGAACTGGCATCTTGCTTCAGGGCTTTGTCCTTCTGACCTGGCCCGGGGTCAGGAAGCCATCCCTAATCAGCTCCAACGCGTCGAGCGCGTCTTCATCCAACAAGTTTGTCAAGGGCACGCCACCCACACGCACAACCTTGTTGTTGTCTATCTCGTAGACCTCCCAGAGCCCATCCGTGACTCTTCGGATTGCGTGCCGTCTCTCCATAAGGGGTTTCTAATAAACGAGTCGGCGAAGCTCCAGCAAGAAAACTCGATCGAAAGAGTTAACAGTGGAAAACCATGCCCGCTTTGGGGACAACGCTGCACCGAAGCCCGCCCCAGACAGTTTTGCCCCCGTCCGAGGCGGGCTGATTGGAAGCTGATGGAGGCAGCTTCCTGGCCTTGGCCCACGGGGATCAAAACCAAGGCAGGTTCAGAACTTCAGCGAGCAAAGATTGTTCCCGCGTGGCGATCGCCCTACCTCGCGCTAGGTCGTCGAACTTCGCGGCATCGGAAGAAACTGGCCGAGCACCGTCCAAAGCTCGGCAGGGGCAAGGATGAGAAGGATCTGGCTTTCCCGACATGGGATGGCCGTATTCAGACCCCTCGTCCGCTCCCGCAAGAGTTCTCCAGGCCCTTACGTCCTTCGTTCGCATGTTCCTTGTATTAGCAGGAGCGCATATCTTTGCCGTGCGGCGCCTAGAGCGGAGGCCCAAATGGGCGGCTATAAGGCCTGGCATGATGCTATTCACGACCATCAGGTCGAATCTTTCGCTTCAGAGAACGGTTTGACTGCGGATCTGGTCTGGGAGTTGATCCTAAAATGCGGCAACAGCCGCAAGGCCGTGATCAAAGCTGCGCAGGGTTCAAAAGCCGAGGCCGCCCCTGACGATGATCGTGGGCCGACGAAAGCAATATCCGGCTTGCCCCGAAGGAAGCCCCAAATCGGCTAAGCCCTGCGGCCACCACTGCCCAGTCCCCTCTCGCAAAGCAAACCGACGATGGGGTCCGATACAACGAGCCGAAGAGCGGCCGAGCCAGGACGGTAGCGCTCTCTGCCGGCACTGTCGCCGAACTCAAGGCACACAGGGCGCGGCAGGGCCATTTGCGCATCGGCATTCGCTCGGACGCTGACAGTCTCACCCATGAGTGCGTCCGCGTCCTTGGCAAGACCTCCCTGCCCCACATCCGATTCCTTCGGCACACGCACGCGACACAGATGCTTTCAGCCGGCGTTCATCCGAGGATTGCAAGCGAGCACTTGGGCCATTCCAACATCGGGATCATGCTGGACCGCTGCCCGCATGTCATGCCAGGAATGCAGGCCGACGTAGCAGAGCAAGTTGACGTCGCGTTGCAGGCCGCTATAAGCAGCGAGCGAAAAGGCAGATAGTTGCAAACAGCGTAGCAAAGGCATTCTCGGGCCTCTCGCGAATTGAGAAAAGCGCAATGATTGCAATTACTTGGAGGGATGGCCGAGCGGTTTAAGGCACCGGTCTTGAAAACCGGCGTGGGCGCAAGTTCACCGTGGGTTCGAATCCCACTCCCTCCGCCATATGCCGCCGACTGCCTTCTATAGTGCGCTATCGATCGCCCTGTCGCCAGCATAAGCGCCGACCCGGTCACGGTCTTGCGGGCGCGCGGATCCAGCCGATCGCCGAACCTGCGGCGACAGCGTAGACAGCCGCAGCCATCACCGCGACGATCCATAGCGCAGCGGGCAGGTTTGGCGTCAGCGTCGAGGCGGCGCTCGCGGCAGCGACGCCGAGCAGGCTCCCGGTCTGGCGCAGTGCGTTCAGCAGGCCGGATGCCACGCCCGACGCTGCCTCGGGAACCTGCTCGAGAACGGTGGCGATCACCGGCGGCACGGAAGCGGACGTGCCCACACCGAAGATGGCAAGCGTCCCGACGATAGCCGGCCATGACGCATGAGCGATCAGCAGCCAGGCCGCCAAGGGCGCGAAAAGGGCTGCGAGGAGAAGGCTGCCCGCGATGAGGTGCTGCGGCGACATTTTCGCCCGGAGCCTGCCCGCGATCACATTGCCGACCGAAAGGCTCGCCGCGACCGGCAGCAAGGCAAGCCCGGTTCGGCCGGCGTCGAGCCCGTAATCGCCGTGCAGATAAAGGCTGAGGATGAACAGCATTCCGAAATAGCCGACATAGACAAGGCAACCCACAAGGTTGGCCGCAAGAAAGGCCGGGTTGCGGAACCACACGAGCGGGACCATCGGATCGCGGGAGCGGCGCTCGATCAGGAACCAGCACAGTGCGGCGGCGACGGCGATGGCCGCCGCAAGCCGGACCACGGACGAACCTCCGCCCCGTTCCGGCAATTCGATCGCGGCGAAGCAGAGGGCGCCGAGCATGACGATGCTGGTGAGTTGCCCGCCCCAGTCGAACCTCTTCATCCGCTGCGTCGATCGGAGCCGCACGATCCGAATCGTCAGGCCAAATGCCAGCAAACCCGCCGGCACGTTGACGAGGAAGACGCTGCGCCAGCCAAGGCTGCCAACCAGCAACCCTCCGGCCGCGGGCCCGATCGCCGCCGCGGCCGAGGCGATGCCGGCCCATGTCGCGATCGCGCCCGCCCGTTCGTCGGCATCGTCGAAGGTTCCCCGCACGACGGCCAGCGACGCCGGCAGGAACAGGGCGGCCCCGACGCCCTGCGTCAGCCGGGTCGCGACAAGCCATGCGACCGTGCCGGCGGCGCCACACAAGGCGGAAGCGACGACGAACAGGGCCAGCCCCGCGAGATAGACGCGCTTCGCGCCCCAGCGATCCGCGAGAACACCTCCGGCGAGGATGAGCGCCGCCATGCTCAGCGTGTAGGCATCGACGATCCAGGCGAGGTCGCTGACTGTCGCATCGAGATCGGCGCGCATTGCGGGCAGAGCGACGTTGACGATCGTGGCGTCGAGCACCGCCATGAACATGCCGCCGGCTACGAGCCACAGGGTGAACCTGCGCCGCCTCTCTGCGATTGCTTCGTCATCGGGACCGGAGGCACCGGCGTGGTTGCCTTCCAGTATATCGCATCCTGTCATCGGACATCTCCTGCAGGCCCAAATCTAGGAATCCATGCGATGCGATAAAGCAGTATATCCGCCTTTCTCTGATGCAAGGATGCATCACGCGCTTCGCTTCGCCGGGAGGTCACGATGAACTGGGACAATGCGCGCTTCTTCCTGGAAATTGCGCGTGCGGGCACGCTGCGCGGCGCCGCCCGGCGGATGCGTGTCGATCAGGCGACGGTCGGCCGACGGCTGGCCGCGTTGGAGGAAGAACTCGGCGCGCGGCTGTTCCTTCGCACGCCGTCGCTTTATGTGCTGACGCCGGCCGGCGAAGCGCTGGTCGAGCCGGCCGAAGCGATCGAGCGGTCCGTCGCCCAGATGGAGCGACGGGTAATGGGCATCGACGAGCGGCTGATCGGCTCTGTGCGGGTGGCCACGACCGACTCGCTCGGCAAGCGGTTCGTCATTCCGGCCATCGCCCGCATGCGCGCCGAACATCCCGGCATCGAGGTCGTCTGCCTGACCTCGCAGGACGTCGCCAGCCTGACCCGGCGCGAGGCCGACATCGCCATCCGCACCATCCGGCCCGACGCGCCCGATCTGATCGTACGCCGCCTCGCCACGCTCAAAACCGGAATCTATGCCTCCCGTGCCTATCTCGCCGCGCGAGGCACGCCAGCCTCCGGCAACAGGTTCGCGGGCCACGATCTCGTCGAGTACCAGCAGCCGGTGGCGCCGACGATGCCTTCCGCCCTTTGCGGAGAGCCGGCCGGCGCCGGCAAGGTGGTGTTCCGCACATCATCATCCGTCACCCTTGTCGAGGCGACGGCGGCCGGCATCGGCGTTGCCGAACTGCCCTGCTATCGCGCCGACGCCGAGCCGGAGCTGGTGCGGATCATGCCCGACCGCTCGGCCGATTTCGACGTCTGGCTCGTCGCTCATGCCGATCTTTACAAGACCGCGCGGATTCAGGCGCTGATCCGCGAACTGGTCGCGGCGTTCGATCCGGCCACACGATGACTGAGTGCGTCAGCTGAAGGACCATGGCAGGCAATGGCCGCCGAAACTTACCGATTGCGGAGAATATCTCCTCTTATTAGCTACCCGCTAATGCGTTCGCATCGCCATATTAGGTTTCGTGCATGAATAGGAGTAGGGTCTTCAATGGCGCGCACTAGGCATGGGGCAGCAGCCAACTCCAAAGAGCGGGAGCTGACCGTTGTGACGCGCAGATCACCCTGACGCTCGCGAGGGGAGTAAGCAATGCGCATCCATTCAAGCCGTGTGTTTTTGGCATCTATTGCCGTCGCTTGGGTATCTGCCGCTGTGGCAGCCGACAAAACCGATGAGCAACTGATTGAGAATGCGATTTCGGCAGCACCTGAGGCAGTCGGCAAAAACGCCGCTGTCGTGAACTGGGAGATGAAGACGCTCAGAAAAGGCACGAACGGCTTCACTTGCATCCCTGACGACCCTGGCACTCCCACAGACGATCCCATGTGCACAGATGAGAACGGGATGGCGTGGATGCACGCGATCATGTCCAAGAGCGCGCCGCCCGAAGGCAAGGTCGCTTTCGCCTACATGCTGAAGGGGGGCGATGCGGCGAGCAATGCCGATCCCTATGCCCCAAGGCCGCCCGCAGACGGCAAATGGGTACACGATGGCCCACACGTAATGGTCATGAACGCCCCGACCATAATGGCGTTGTATCCCCACGAGCCGGATCAGACACAGCCATATGTCATGTTCCCCGACACGCCCTATGCGCACCTGATGATTCCAGTGAAATAGTCCAGGTCGGAACCTGCCACCTTTATGGTGGCAGGTCACCTCAAGGACGGAAGTCCGGTTGGTCAAGCTCTCGGCCATAACGTCCATGGCGGGGTGTCCTGTGCTGACCCTAGGCCGCGGTGGCAAGGACATTTCGCGACTGCCAAGATGGAAATAGAAAACCCCACCGGCAGGGTACCGGAGGGGTTAGTCCTGGGAGGACGCGCGGCACGCGCTGCGTTTGTCGACCGCGCCTTGCCCACATATCGCCCGGTTGCGACGCCGGTGTGACACTGTGACAAGCGCCACGATCCCATCGCCCGGCCATGCGTGCGGCTCGGACGCCGGCATCAAGCCTTTGGAAAGGAGAAATGTGGTTCTGTCCGGAAGCTGGGACGTGAGTGGTGCTGGCCAAAGGCGGGCGACAGAGGCGGGCGAATGGATTTATTTGGCATAAAGGGGCTGTTGATCTGCGCGTTGATCTTCATTCCGTTCGAACATCTGTTCGCCGAGCGGCCCCAGAAGGCCCTACGCAAGGGCCTGGGTGTCGACCTGATCTATGTGCTGTTCAATGGCCTCATCATAAAAGCGGTCATCGTTGTGATCGCGGCCAACACACTCGAAGCCGCCGCAATCCTCGTTCCGCAATCAATTTCGCAGGCCGTCGGCGGCCAGCCCGTCTGGCTGCAGGTTCCCGAAATCATCCTGATCACCGACATCGGCGTCTACTGGGCACACCGGGCCTTCCACGAAATCCCCGCGCTTTGGAAATTCCACGCGGTGCACCACGGCATCGAGGAACTGGACTGGCTCGGCGCTTTCCACTCCCACCCCTTCGACGCCATCCTGACCAAGGCATTGTCGCTGACGCCGATCTTTTTTCTCGGCTTCTCCGAAGCCTCGATCGCCGTCTTTTCGGTCATCTACTTCTGGCACACGCTGCTTGTTCATTCGAACCTGCGGATTCCGTTCGGCCCCTTGAAGTGGCTGATCGCCAGCCCGCAGTTCCATCGCTGGCACCACGCCAACCAGCGCGAGGCATACGACAAGAACTTCGCCGGGCAATTGCCTGTCCTCGACATGGTCTTCGGCACTTACAATGCCACCGGCGACAAGGTGCCGGAAAAATACGGCGTCGATGATCCGATCCCCGCCAGCTATTTCGGGCAAGTCAACTATCCGCTCATGCCGGACGAGAAACGATCGAACCGTCCGGTGCCGAGCACCAAAGCCTGACGGCCGGCACCGGCGGCGCAGGATTTTTGCCGCTCGGATTGGTGGTGTCGCCAAGTGGCAGCAGACGTTCCGTCGCGGCTTGGTTTCGGCTGATGCCGGCAATAATTGCAGGTCCTGCGCGTTCGCCTCGAGGCTTTCCCGGCATGGACCATCACGACGACGACCTAGCGAAATTCGAAGCGCATGGCGCGACACCCCTGCCGGCCGCAAGGGACGAAGGCCATGTGGAGCATGAAGGCGCAAGAATCTGGTACGCCAGCTTTGGCGCCGGCCTTCCCGTGATCTTGCTGCATGGCGGCCTTGGCCACAGCGGCAATTGGGGATTTCAGGTCCCCGCGCTGGCCAAGGCCGGCTATAGGGTCGTGGTGATCGACAGCCGCGGCCACGGGCGCAGCAGCCGCGACGAACGGCCGTACAAATACGAGCTGATGGCTTCCGATGTCCTGGCCGTGATGGACACGCTGCACCTGAAGCAGGCGGCTATGGTGGGTTGGAGCGACGGCGCCTGCGTTGCCTTGATCCTTGGCATGAAAGCCGCCGACCGCGTCACCGGCGTGTTCTTCTTCGGCTGCAACATGGACCCGAGCGGCACCAGGGAATTCGAGCCCAGTCCCGTCATCGATCGCTGTTTTGCCCGGCACGCCAGGGACTATGCCGCATTGTCGGCGACGCCGGATCAGTTCGACGCATTCGTCAAAGCCGTCGGCCTGATGATGAAAACCGAACCCAACTACACCGCCGCCGACCTGGCAGGCACGCGCGTGCCCGTGGCAATCGTTCAAAGCGAGCATGACGAGTTCATCAGACACGAGCACGCGAGTTATCTCGCAAGCAGCATCCCGGCATCGGAATTGGTCATCCTGCCCGGCGTCAGCCATTTCGCGCCGCTGCAGCGGCCCGGGCGGTTCAACACCGTGCTGCTGGCCTTCCTCGAAAAATTCCATTCTTGAGACCTTTGGGTGCCCCGCGCCGAAGCTGGAAGGCTTTTTTGCGTCGAATCGGCTAAGCCTCAAGGCATGAACGAGACCTCACTCTACGCGCCGGTGAAGCGGTTCCTCGAAAGTCTAGACTTCGTCGTGAAGGGCGAAATCGGCGGCTGCGACATCGTCGCGCTGCGCGACGGCGAGCCGCCGGTGGTCGTCATCTGCGAATTGAAGTTGCAGTTCAATCTGGAACTCGTGCTGCAATGCGTCGACCGTGCGGCGGCTTGCGACGAAGTCTGGCTGGCGGCGCGCATGTCGGCGCGGGGCAAGGGGCGTGAAAGCGATGCCCGGTTCCGCAATCTCTGCCGCCGCCTTGGTTTCGGCGTGCTTGGCGTGACAGCCAATGACAAGGTCGAGGTGCTTGTCAGTCCCGCCGCGCCCGAGCCGCGCAGGAACGCACGGCGGCGATCCCGCCTTGTCGACGAGCATCAGCGCCGCCGCGGCGATCCCGTCGCCGGTGGAGGGTCGCGCAATCCGATCATGACCGCCTACCGCCAGAGCGCTCTCACCTGCGCCGCCGCGCTTATCGACGGCCCCAAACGGCCGCGCGATCTCAAGGCCTTGACGCCGATCGCGCCGAAGATCCTGCAGCACAATGTCTATGGCTGGTTTGCGCGCGTCGACCGCGGCCTCTACGATCTCACCGATGCCGGCCGCGCCTCGCTGATCCGTTGGCCGCAGACCCCGCTCGATGATGTCCGACACGAGATTTTGATTGCGTCGACCCCCTGAATGCCGGGGCTTGCCGAGCATGAAGCGGCCCTCTTGGTTGATTTTTCAGACAAAACATGCTGCTTGTCCCGCCCATGAAGACACTATGCATGATGGCCATTGCGTCGCTGACGCTGGCTTTCCCGGCCAGCGCAATGGACAATGCTTTGCGTGCCGGGCTGATGAAACTTGATCCGCAGACACGCCTCGAACAGCGCTGCGATGCCGAAGTCCTGGACAGGATCACGCACGATGACCGCAAGTTCAAGGCCGACCGGGTCGTCGCCTACGCCTTCGCGACGCCCGAGATGAGCGCTGATGCGATCAGGAGTCCGGGTGCGGCGTTCCGCAGCAAGGGACAGTGGTATCGGCTGAAATTCAAGTGCCAGACCGGGCCGGACCATATGGACGTCCTGCAGCTGCGCTACCGGATCGGCGACGAAATTCCGGAAGCCGACTGGGCGAAGTACAATCTCTACGATTAGTTTTTCGCGGACTTGGTTTGGCTTCGGCCCACGAGCCGGCCGCGGCTGAGAATCCCCTGTTATACCCCTGCCACGAAAGTGGTTTTCCAGTGTTGTCTGTCGCTGCGTCTTGACGCCAGCGGACCATGCCTTTAGGCCCGTCTGGACATTCGACAACGAACACTCGGCGAAGGGCTTCCAGGTCGATGGAAATATTTACCGCCGCGGGCTTATCGGCTCTTCTCCAGGTCATCGCCATCGACCTTGCGCTCGCGGGCGACAATGCCATCGTCATCGGCCTCGCCGCGGCCGGCCTGCCGGCCGCCCAGCGCAAGCGTGCCATCCTCGTCGGCATCGCGGCGGCCACCGTGCTGCGCATTTTCTTCGCCCTGATCACGCAATGGCTGCTGACCATCGGCCCAATGCTGCTGATCGCCGGCGGCCTGCTTTTGCTGTGGGTGTGCTGGAAGATGTGGCGCGAATTGCGCGTCAGCCACGATGACGAGCGCAACGCGACCGAAGCGCTGTCGAATGGCGATTTCGACAAGGACGGGGTCATTGGCGGCAAGGGATCCGGCAAGACCTTCTCCCAGGCCGCCTGGCAGATCGTCATTGCCGACGTGTCGATGTCGCTTGACAATGTCCTGGCCGTGGCCGGCGCGGCCATGAACCATCCGACGGTGCTGATCATCGGACTGGCCCTGTCGATCGCCTTGATGGGCTTTGCCGCGTCGTTCGTCGCGCGCCTGCTGCACAAATACCGCTGGATTGCCTATATCGGCCTGGCAATCATCCTCTATGTCGCGGTCAAGATGCTGCTTGACGGGGCCGTGCAGCAATTCCCCGAGCACTTCGCTTTCCTGGCGCCCTGGTTCGGATCCGGAGGCCACTAAGCCCCCTGATGGCGTGGACCAGCCTGTCCGCCGGTTTGCTTGATTGGCCAACCCGTGCTATTGCGCCGCGCGTATTGGCTCCTGCCATGCGCCACAGACCGACATTTACAGCGATTTGAGGCCGGACCAGCGTTTCGGCCCGTGCCCCCATTGGAAACTTGCCTATGTCCGCCCCTCGCGTCAGTTTCGTCAGCCTTGGATGCCCGAAGGCGCTCGTGGATTCAGAGCGCATCATCACGCGCCTGCGCGCCGAAGGCTATGAGATCGCCCGCAAGCATGACGGCGCCGATCTCGTCGTGGTCAACACCTGCGGTTTCCTGGATTCCGCCCGCGACGAGTCGCTGAACGCCATCGGTTCGGCGCTCTCGGAAAACGGCAGGGTCATCGTCACCGGCTGCCTCGGCGCCGAGCCGGACGTCATCCGCGAGAAGCACCCCAACGTGCTGGCGATCACCGGGCCGCAGGCCTATGAGAGCGTCATGGCAGCCGTGCATGAGGCAGCCCCTCCCTCGCACGATCCCTATATCGACCTGCTGCCGCCGCAGGGTGTCAAGCTGACACCGCGCCACTATGCCTATCTCAAGATCTCGGAAGGCTGCAACAACCGCTGCACCTTCTGCATCATCCCCGCACTGCGTGGCGACCTCGTTTCGCGCCCGGCGGCAGATGTGCTGCGCGAGGCCGAAAAACTGGCCAAGGCCGGCGTCAAGGAACTGCTCGTCATCTCGCAGGACACGAGCGCCTACGGCATCGACATCAAGTACCAGACGTCGATGTTCGGCGACCGTGAAGTGCGTGCGAAATTCCTCGATCTGTCGGAGGAACTGGGCAAGCTCGGCATCTGGGTGCGTATGCACTATGTTTACCCCTACCCGCATGTCGCCGATGTCATCCCGCTGATGGCCGAAGGAAAAATCCTCCCCTATCTCGACATCCCGTTCCAGCATGCTTCGCCACAGGTGCTGAAGAACATGCGCCGGCCGGCGCATGGCGAAAAGACACTGGAGCGCATTCGCGGCTGGCGCGACGTGTGCCCTGACCTTGCCATCCGCTCGACCTTCATCGTCGGCTTCCCTGGCGAGACGGACGAGGATTTCGAGATGCTGCTCGACTGGCTGGACGAGGCCAAGATCGATCGCGCCGGCTGCTTCAAATACGAACCGGTCAAGGGCGCCCGTTCCAACGATCTCGGCCTCGAGCAGGTGCCGCAGGACATCAAGGAAGCACGCTGGCACCGCTTCATGCAGCGCCAGCAGAAGATTTCGGCGACGCAGCTCGCAAAGAAAGTCGGTAAGCGCCTGCCGGTGCTGATCGACGAGGCGCACGGCACCTCGGCAAAGGGCCGCACCAAATATGATGCGCCGGAGATCGACGGCTCGGTCCACATCCAGTCGCGCCGTCCGCTGCGCCAAGGCGACATCGTCACCGTCAAGATCGACCGTGCCGACGCCTATGACCTCTACGGTTCGGCTGTCTGAGCCTTCAGTCGGTTTCTCCAGACAAATGGAAAGGGCGCCTCGCGGCGCCCTTTCCTATTCGGGTGCGCAGTTTACTGCGGCAGCTTGTCGTCGACGCCCTTCACGTAGAAGTTCATGCCGAGCAGCGTGCCGTCGTCGGCCACTTCACCGTCCTTCAGCCACGCCGACCCGTCCTGCTTGGCGATCGGTCCGGTGAAGGGGTTCCAGCCGCCGGCGATCTTCTTCTCGGTCGCCTCGGCCATCGCCTTCACGTCGTCGGGCATGTTGGTGTAGGGCGCGAGCTTGACCGCGCCGTCCTTGATGCCGAGCCAGACATTGTCCGGCTTCCAGGTGCCGTCGATGGCTGCCTGCACGCGGCTGATGTAGTAGGGCCCCCATTCGTCGGTCAACGAGGTCAGCTGCGCATTCGGCGCGAACTTGATCATGTCGGACGACTGGCCGAAGCCGTGCAACTTGCGCTCCTCGGCCACCTGCAGCGCGGCGGTCGAATCGGTGTGCTGGACGATGATGTCGGCGCCCTGGTCGAACAGCGCCTTGGCGGCGTCGGCTTCCTTGCCCGGATCGAACCACGAATTGACCCAGACGATCTTGGCCTTGAAGTTCGGGTTGATCGACTGCGCGCCGAGCATGAAGGAGTTGATGCCCATCACCACTTCGGGAATCGGGAAAGAGACGATGTAGCCGGCGACGCCGGATTTCGATTCCTTGGCGGCGATCTGGCCGAGCACGTAACGGCCTTCATAGAAGCGGGCATTGTAGATGCCGAGATTGTCACCGGTCTTGTAGCCGGTGGCGTGCTCGAACATCACTTTCGGAAACTTCTTGGCGACCTTCACTTCGGCATCCATGAAGCCGAACGAGGTGCCGAAGATGAGCTTGCAGCCTTCGCGCGCCAGGCGCTCGAAAGCACGGTCGGCGTCGGGACCCTCGGAGACATTCTCCAGATAGGCAGTCTCGACCTTGTCGCCGAGCGCCTTCTCAACCTCGAGCCGGCCCTGGTCGTGCTGGTAGGAATAGCCGAAATCGCCGATCGGGCCGGTATAGACCCAGCAGGCCTTCAACTTGTCGGCAGCCTCCGCGGACGCGGCCAGCGACAATGCCGCTGTCGTCGTCATCAGGGCAATAAGCAGTTTTTTCATCGTGTTACCTCTCTGTGTTAAGCCTTGGAGCTTCCCGTCTTTTTGTTTTTGTCAACGATCCGGAACGAATGGCTGCCCCAGGGATGCCGGCGTGTTCATCATCGTCAGACGCTTGTTGCGCGAGATTAGAACGAGAACCACGACGGTTGCCAGATAGGGCAGAGAAGAAAGCATCTGCGAGGGCACCGGAATGCCAAAAGCCTGTGCATGAAGCTGGCCTATCCACACCGCGCCGAAGATGTAGGCGCCAGCCAGCACCCGCCACGGCCGCCACGACGCGAACACCACGAGCGCCAGCGCGATCCAGCCGCGGCCCGCGGTCATGTTCTCGACCCATTGCGGCGTGTAGACCAGCGACAGATGGCCGCCGGCCAGACCGGCGCAGGCGCCGCCGAAGATCACCGCCAGATAGCGGTAGCGGATGACCTTGATGCCGAGCGCATGCGCCGAGGTGTGGCTGTCGCCGATCGAGCGCAGCGTGAGGCCGGTGCGCGTCTTGAACAGGAACCACATGACGGCGGCGGTCAGCGCGATCGAGATGTAGAACACCGGATCCTGGCCGAACAGCAGCTTGCCCACGACCGGGATGGAGCTCAGGCCGGGAATGTCGAGATTGGGCAGCCTGACACCGGGCTGGCCGACGAAGCTGGTGCCGATCATGCCGGAGAGGCCGAGGCCGAGCAGCGTCAGCGACAGGCCGGTCGCCACCTGGTTGGTGGCCAGCGACAGCGTCATGACGGCAAACAGCAGTGAGAACACCGCCCCCATGGCGATCGCCGCCAAAAGGCCGATCCAGGGCGAGCCGGTCAGATAGCCGGCCCCGAAGCCGCCGACCGCGCCCATTATCATCATGCCTTCGACACCGAGATTGAGCACGCCGGAGCGCTCGACCACCAGTTCGCCGATCGCCGCGATCAACAGCGGCGTGGCGGCGGTTGCGATGGTCAGGAGGATGTTGACGGTGATGTCCATCAGCGGGCTTCCTTCAACTTCGGCGCGGCTTCGAGCTTTGCCGCGCCTTCTTGTTTCGTCAGCGCCAGGCCGATCAGGCGGATGCGGTAGTGGATGAGCGTGTCGCAGCCGAGCACGAAGAACAAAAGCATGCCCTGGAACACCCGCGCCACCTTGTCGGAAATGCCGAGCGCGCTTTGCACCGCCTCACCGCCGAGATAGGTCAACGCCAGTACGAGGCCGGCGGCGATGATGCCGAGCGGATTGAGGCGGCCGAGGAACGCCACGATGATGGCGGTGAAGCCGTAACCGGGCGAGATCACCGGCTGCAATTGCCCGATGGCGCCGGAGACTTCCGAAATGCCGGCAAGGCCGGCCAGCGCACCCGACAGCAGGAAGGCGAAGAACACCATTCGGTTGAGGCCGAAGCCGGCGAAGCGCCCTGCCCGCGGGCTGGAGCCCAGCACGCGCACCTCGAAGCCCTTGAGCATGCTGCCCATCAGGATCGAGATTAGCACCGCGGCAACCAGCGCAAAGACAAAGCCCCAGTTGGCGCGTCCGGCATCCGGCATCAACTCAGGCAGCACGGCGGAGTCGCCGAACTGGATCGTCTGTGGGAAACCATGGCCCTGCGGATCGCGCCAGGGGCCGCGCACCAGCCAGTCGAGGAAGAGCTGGGCCACATAGACCAGCATGAGGCTGGTCAGGATCTCGTTGGTGTTGAAACGGGTCTTCAGAAACGCGGGGATCGCCGCATAGGCCGCGCCGCCGACCATGCCGAGCAAAAGCATCAGCGGCAGCACCAGCGGCCCTTCGAACTGCGGAAACAGCACCGGAATGGCGGAGCCGAAGATGGCGCCGAAGACGAACTGGCCCTCGGCGCCGATGTTCCAGATGTTGGCCTTGTAGCAGACCGACAGGCCGACCGCGATCAGGATCAGCGGCGCCGCCTTGATCGCCAGCTCATGCAGCTGCCAGACCTGGCTGACCGGTTCGACGAAATAGATCCGGAACGCGGTCAACGGGTTGACCCCGAGCAGCGCGAACATGATGGCCCCGGCGATGATCGTCAGCGCGAAGGCGATGAACGGCGACAGGGCCGAAAACAGCGCGGAGCGCTGCGGGCGTTTGACGAGTTCGAGGCGCATCATGCCGTCTCCAGCGTGTGTTCGGCGTGGCCGGGTTCGGCGCCGCCCATCAGCAGGCCGACCTTCTCGAAGGTCGCTTCGGCGATCGGCATCGGCTTGGACAGTTCGCCATTGTGCATGACCGCGATCGCGTCCGATATTTCGAACAGCTCGTCGAGATCCTGGCTGATCACCAGCACCGCCGATCCGCTGCGCGACAGCTCGATCAGCGCCTGCCGGATATGGGCGGCGGCGCCGGCGTCGACGCCCCAGGTCGGCTGGTTCACCACCATGACGCTTGGCCGCCGGTCGAGTTCGCGGCCGACGATGAATTTCTGCAGGTTTCCGCCGGACAGTGCCGCCGCTTCCGGATCCGGCGCGCTCTTGCGCACGTCCATCGCCTCGATGATACGTTGGGAGGCAGCGTAGATGGCGCCGCTCTTGACCATCCCGCCGGCGCCGACAAAAGCCTTGCCGTCGGTGGCATGGCGCGACAGAAGCAGGTTTTCCGAGAGTTTCATGCGCGGTGCGGCACCATGGCCGAGGCGCTCTTCCGGCACGAAGGCGGCGCCCAGCAGGCGCCGTCCGGTGATGGTGAGGCCGCCGGCATCCTTGCCGCGGATGCGCACCGAGGCGGCATCCTGTTGCAACACTTCGCCGGAGACGGATTCGAAGAATTCGCCCTGGCCGTTGCCGGCGACACCGGCAATGCCGATCACCTCGCCGGCGCGGACATTGAGGCTGATGTTCTTGAGCGGAATGGAGAACGGCGTCGCCGGTTTGCGGGTGAGACCTCGGATTTCGAGCAGCGGCTGTGCGGTTTCGATCCCCGCCACCGGCGCCCGCACCACGGCCTGAACCTCGTTGCCGACCATCATGCGGGCGAGCGAGGAGGCGGTCTCCTCGCGCGGGTTGCAGTGACCGACCACCTTGCCATGCCGCAACACGGTGGCACGGTCGCAGATGCGTTTGACCTCTTCCAGCCGGTGCGAAATGTAGAGGATCGATTTGCCTTCCGAGCGCAGCCGCTCCAGCGTCTCGAACAGCTTGTCGGCTTCCTGCGGCGTCAGCACCGAGGTCGGCTCGTCAAGGATGATGAGTTGCGGCGTCTGCAGCAGGCAGCGGATGATCTCGATGCGCTGGCGTTCGCCGACCGATAGATCGCCGACAAGCGAGTCCGGATCGAGCGGCAGGCCATAGCTGTAGGAAAGCGCCCTCGCCTTCGCGGCGATGCTGCTGATCGGCGAGCCGTCGTCCAGGGAAAGCGCGATGTTCTCGGCCGCGGTCAGCGCCTCGAACAGTGAAAAATGCTGGAACACCATGCCGATGCCGAGTTTCTTGGCAGCGCCCGGGCTGGTGATCCGCACCGCCTGGCCGTTCCAGAAAATCTCGCCGGAATTGGGCTCCAGCGAGCCGAACAGCATCTTGACCAGCGTCGACTTGCCGGCGCCGTTCTCGCCGAGCAGCGCGTGGATTTCACCTTTGGCGATGTTGAGGTCGATATGGTCGCACGCCGTCAACGTGCCGAATATCTTGGTCAGGCCGCGAACCTCGAGCAGGTTCGCCCCATCATGATTTGCACTCACAGTGCCTCCCATCTGGTTCACCAGATATGTTCTGTGTTCCCGCAAGCATGGTAGGCGCCGCCGGCTCTCAACGGAAAGCGGCACGCGTCTTGAAAGAGCTTCAAGAATTTCAGCGGAAATTCAAGGGATAGCAAGCCTGGCGGGACTAAGGGATGAGAATGGTCGTCCCCGTGGTCCTGCGACCCTCAAGGTCGGCATGCGCCTTGCCCGCATCCTTCAGCGCATAGCGCTGGTTGATCTGGATCTTGACGGCGCCGCTCAGCACCACCTCGAACAGCGCGGCCGCGGAGGCATCGAGGTCCTCGCGTTTTGCGTTGTAGACGAACAGCGTCGGCCTGGTGACGAACAGCGAGCCTTTCTGCGCCAGCAACGACATCGAGAAGGGCGGGATCGGTCCCGATGACTGACCGAAACTGACGAACATGCCGAGCGGCTTCAGGCAGTCGAGCGAGGCCGGGAACGTGTCATTGCCCACCGAATCGTAAACGACGTCGCATTTCTTGCCGCCGGTGATGGCCGTGACGCCGGCGACGAAGTCCTGCTCCCTGTAATTGATGACATGGTCGAAACCATGCGCCTTGGCGAGCTCGATCTTGTCGGTCGAGCTTGCCGTGCCGATGACGGTTGCGCCCAGATGCTTCGCCCACTGGCCCAGAATGAGCCCGACGCCGCCGGCCGCCGCATGGAACAGGATCGTGTCGCCCGCCTTCACCTTGAAGGTCCGGCGCAGCAAATATTCTGATGTCATGCCTTTCAGCATCATCGCGGCCGCCTGCTCGTCGCTGATGCCCTCTGGAATCTTGACCACGAGGCTGGCGGCGATGACGCGTTGCTCGGCATAGGCACCGACACCAGTCGAATAGGCGATCCGATCACCCGGCTTCAGCCAGTCGACGCCCTCACCGACTTCCAGCACGACGCCGGCGGCTTCGCTGCCGGGAATGAGCGGAAAACCGCCGGGCGGCGGATAGAGACCGGAGCGATGATAGACATCGATGAAGTTGAGGCCGATGGCCGTATGCCGGACCAGGATCTGTCCGGAACCAGGCCGGCCGGGTTCGGTGTCCTCATAGGTCAGAACTTCCGGGCCGCCATGGGCGTGGATGCGGATGGCTTTGGACATGGATTGGGATTCCTCTGGGAGCGGCTGATCAGGCCTTTTTGGCGCCGAGATTTGGAAAGAACTGCATGATGCCACCGATGCAGGCCAGGTAGAGCCCGGTAATGGTGATGCCGATCTTGATGAAAGTGCTGACCTGTTCGCCCAGGACGCCGATCTGGTCGTAGAAGGCGGCGAGCGCCGCCTGGGCAAGGGCAAGCGCACCGAAGGCGCACCACAGAAGGGTCATTGTGAGATTGATGGGCCGCAGCCGCACGACCCGCACCGGATGAATGAAATTGATCGGGACGAACGTCAGAATGCCGGCCACCACCACCACCGCGAACGACACCCATTGTCCCGGTTCGATGACGAACAGCGTGAACACCACCATGTTCCAGACAACAGGGAATCCCTTGAAGAAATTCTCCTTCGTTTTCATGCCGGTGTCGGCATAATAGATCGCGCTGGAGACGACGATGATCGCCGCCGACAGGAACGACAGGCCCTCGCCCATGAAGCCGCGCTGGTAGAGCGCGAAGGCCGGGATCAGCACATAGGTCACGTAGTCGATGATGTTGTCGAGCAGTTCGCCCGACCAGGTCGGCAGGATTTCCTTGACCTCGAGCTTCCTGGCGATGGGTCCGTCGATGCCGTCGACGAACAGCGCCAGGCCGAGCCACCAGAACATCGCCGTCCAGCGTTCCTCACTCGCCGCCACCAGCGACAGGAAGGCAAGGAACGAGCCTGACGCCGTCAGCAGATGGACCGAGAACGCCCTCGCCTGCGGCCAGGTGACCTTCTTCTTCGGTCGCGGAATCCGGTCCGTGATTTTCTTGGCGGCTTTCCGTGCCGCCATGTTCCTGGCCGATGTGTTCTTGCTCACGGGCCCCGCCAATCCAGCTTGCAGATTTCGGCCGAGCGGCCGGCAAAATTCCAGTTGCGGCCAAAGGCTCGCATCTTGCTCTTGTCGGACCTCGCCACGATGATCTCCGGCGCAATCCAGTATTCCGAATTGGTGATCACCGTATCCTTCTCGCGATCCTTGCCCGCGATTGGGGTGACGGCGCCATCGATGATCTTCGGTATCTGGAAGATACGCGTCTTGTCCCGTGTCTCATAGGTGATCGGCACCTGTTCGACACCCAGGAATTTTCCGACCAGGATCGACAGCAGCGATGTGGTTCCGCCGGCCTTGCCGGTGAAGATCTTCGTCAAGGCCTTGACCGCGTAGATCGAGGCGCGTTTGTCGATGAAGAGGCCGGCGGTCCAGTTGCCGCGGCTCATGTAGCCGGGGATTTCCATGATCAGCCCAAGGTTGAGGCCGGACAGGTCAACTTCGCCGAAATGGCCGGCATCGATACGGAAGCCCGCCCAGGTCTGGCAATAGCCCTCGGTCGGAGGGTGACTGCCAAGCGACAGCACGCAGGGGCAAAAAACCGTGCAATTGCAGGAGAGTACGAGCTCTCCTTTCATCGCCCAGCCCTGATCTGTCATTGAAGTTCCCCCACTCACAGCGAGATTACTAGCAGCGCGGCTGCCCAGACAAGCAGTATCGCACCGGCCAGCCGGGTTGGAAGACGTCCCGTGGTCTGTTTTTCGATCAGGGTGAACAGGCCGATCAGCGCCATCCAGAAGATGTTCATCACACCGACGGCGAACATAACCAGCATCAGCGCCCAGCAGCAGCCGAGGCACCAGATGCCTTGCGCGGCGCCAAGCCGGAAGACGCGGATCGGTCTGGTGCTCCAGTTCGAAAACAGGATCGAGAACGGATTGCGGCATTTCGTCAGGCAAGCTTCCTTGAGGCCGCTGAACTGATAAAGGCCAGCGACCAGCAGTGCGAGCGCGCCGGCAATGCCAAGCAGCGGATCGTAGATTTCACCCGACGCGGCGAATGCGTGCACGAAGAGCGTTAGTGCCGAAAACAGCATCGAGGCGGCGAGCCAAACGCCGAGATAGCCGGCAACGAGCATCAGCGGATGGACGACCGGCTCGCCCTTGATCCGGGCCGTATCGGCGATCTCGCAATAGGTGCGGATCATCGGTGCCGCGGATGGCAGCATTGCGGCGATCGCCATCAGGAACCACATCAGGATCAGCGCCAGGGCACGCGGGACGACGCTGGCATCCAGCGTCGCCGGCGACAGGCAGAGCACGAAGAACCGTTCCAGGAAATCGGGCAGCGGCAACTGCGGCAGATCGCGCAGAAAAGTGTCGCCGGGCATGCTGCCCCCGGCCTCGGCGCCACGAATCGCCATCGTGGCCAACAACAGCCAGGCGAGCAGAATGCTTACGCCGACGACGATATTGACCGTCAAACGTGGGTTGCGCGTGATGTCAGCCGTGGCGCGGCCGGCGCGGTCGAGATGGCTGAAATCGTCCTGGTGGCCGGTCATGATACCCGAATGGGCCGAATCGCCGCGTTGATCAAGTCGCATGAACTGACCTATATGCTTATCGACTGGCCGGCCTGGTGGCCCGCCCCGCATCGCAAGCCGGAACCCGACCTTGGAGCATCAGGAAACAGCGCCGATACTGATTGCCGGCACCGGGCCGGCAGGGCTGATCGCGGCGCTGGCTTTCGCCGATGCCGGCTTCCCGGTGACGCTGGTCGGACCTGAGGCATCGGCCCCAGATGGCCGCACCACGGCGCTGATGAACCCTGCACTGAAAGTGCTTGAGCGGCTCGAGGTTCTCGAAGTCATCAGGCCCAAGGCCGCTCCCTTGAAAGTCATGCGCATCGTCGACGCGACGAGCCGGCTGATCCGCAGCCCCGTCGTCACCTTCCGCGCCAGCGAGATCGACGAGGACCAGTTCGGGCTGAACCTGCCCAACAGCGTCCTTGGACCCGCGCTTGCCGCCAAGGTGGCCGCCCATTCCGGGATCGAATGGCGCAGGTCGATGGTGAGGACCTGGCATCTCGATGCCGATCGGGCTCATGCCGTCCTCGCCGACGGCAGCGAGGTCGGCGTGTCACTGGCGGTCGCCGCCGATGGACGCCAGTCGCCCGCGCGCGAGGCTGCGGGCATTTCGACCGGTTCACACGCCTATCCCCAGGCCGCGCTTGTGCTCAATTTCGGCCATAGCCGTGAACATGCCTTCACCTCGACCGAGTTCCACACGGAAACCGGTCCGTTCACGCAGGTTCCGTTGCCCGGCAATCGCTCAAGCCTCGTCTGGGTGGTTAAGCCCGAGACTGCCAAGGAACTTGCGGCACTGGATGACGCAACGCTCTCGCTGCGGGTCGAGCAGCAGATGCAGTCGATGCTGGGTCGGGTGACGGTGGAGCCGGGCCGCCAGATCTATCCGCTTTCGACCGTAACGCCCCTGCGTTTCGCGCGAGACCGGGTGGCGCTTGTCGGGGAAGCCGCGCATGTGTTCCCGCCGATCGGTGCGCAAGGCCTCAACCTTGGCATCAGGGATATCGACGATCTGGTTGGAATCGCAAATGAAAATCGCGAAGATCCAGGCGCGGCCAAGGCCCTTGCCGCCTACGATTTCAAGCGCCGGCCCGATATTCTGGCGCGCAGCAGCGCGGTGAACCTCCTCAACATGTCGCTGCTCTCCGACATGCTGCCGGCGCAGATGGCACGCGGCGCCGGTCTCGGCGTGCTCGGCGTCTTTGCACCGCTGCGCGCCTTCTTCATGCGCGAAGGGCTTCGTCCCGGCAGTGGTTTTGCGGCACTCGCGGGCGGCCTGCGAAAACCCATGCGGCAGCAGTAGCGATTTTGCGGATTTTATCGCGGCATCGCGACGTCAATCAAAACCTTTGCGCGGCATTCTGCGTAGCTTCAAGGCGCTCAGACGCTTCGGGATTGAATTGACTCGGAGTCTGCGCCAAATAAAGTCAAGGAATTCAGTGGTGAGTACGATGAAAACAGCCAAATTTGCGATCGGACAGGTGGTTCGCCACCGGCTGTTTCCGTTTCGAGGCATCATTTTCGACGTCGACCCGCAGTTTGCCAACACCGACGAATGGTATGAAGCCATTCCCGCCGATGTGCGGCCGCGCAAGGATCAGCCGTTCTACCATCTGCTCGCCGAGAATTCGGAAACCGAATACATCGCCTATGTGTCGGAGCAGAATCTGCTCGAGGATCGGTCGGGCGAACCGGTCCGCCACCCGCAGATCAAGGAGATGTTCGACAAGAGGCCGGATGGGCGCTACGAGCCGAAACGCCAGTCAAGGCACTGACCTCGCGGCATTCCGGCCGGCCGCCCGGAAAATCCAGGCCAGCCGGAAAATCCAGGCCAGGGCCAGACACGAAAAAAGCGGGGCATGACCCCGCTTTTTCTTTGCCTCCACAGTGGCCGAGCCGGTGATCAGTTGGCGGTCTTGGCCTTGTCCTGCTCGTCCTTGAGCTTCTTGGCGAAGTCCTGGTTGTTCTTGGCGACGAAATCCTGCAGCTTCTTCTGCCGGTCCTCGATGTCCGACTGCTGCAGCGGCGGGCCGTCATAGGCGCCGCTGAAGCCCTGGAGCGCGATCTTGATCGGGTTGGCCTGGTTCTGGAAATTGATCGAGGTCAGCGTGATCCCCTGACCCTTCTTGAACGAGGCGACCAGTTGGTCGGTCAGCGGCACTTCGGCCACGCAACGATCCGGGAAGCAGATGACATAGTCGAGCTTCTGCGCCTTGCCAGTGTCGATCTGCAGGCCGATACCGGGAGGCACCAGGCGGCCGGTCGGGACCGTCACCTGAAACACCTTGCGGTTCACCTTGCCTTTGAGTTCGATCAGGCTGACACCGGTGACGAGCTGGCCGTTGCCGGCAGTGACGATGTTCTGGACGTTGCAGATATCGACGTCTTCCTGCTTGGTGCAGGCCTTGAACCAACCCTGTGGAATCTGTTGCTGCTGCTGTGCGGAAGCAGAGGGAAGTCCCGCGCCCAGAAAGCCGACCACGCCCGCGGCCATGACCGAAAGGCGGTACGCATTGCTGTTCAGGCTCGTCATCTCGTGCACTTCCTCTCAAATGATCCCGGAACCGGCTTCTCTACGCCGTGTGGTCCAGCTACCTGTTGCCGAAATGAGGCAACAGAATGACTTCGGACGGCGTGTTACACTGCAAGCGGTGCCGAATCCAGCCCGTTCACTTGTAATTCTTGATGACACGATTGGCCGGCAACGAGCTGCCTCATGCTAGGGTGCGCACCGAATCATCAAGCCGACCTGTTAAGGAGACGGTCATGGGCCGCGTTCTTGTTTGGCTGATCACCGCGATATCGCTTTTCACCCTTTCGCTGCGACCAGCCATGTCGGAACCGAAGCATGCCATCGCCATGCAGGGCGAGCCGGCGCTACCGCCCGACTACACCCATTTCGACTACGTCAATCCCGATGCGCTGAAGGGTGGCAACATCACCTATTGTGTCGTCGGCAGCTTCGACAACCTCAACCCCTTCATCCTGAAAAGCCTGCGCACGACGGCGCGCGGCATGATGGATCTGACCTACGGCAACCTCGTTTTCGAGCCGCTGATGCAGCGCAATTACGACGAAGCCTTCAGTCTCTATGGCCTGCTCGCCGACAGCGCGGACATGGATGCCGAGCGCAAGTCGATCGAATTCCACCTCAACCCCAATGCAAAGTGGTCGGATGGCGAGCCGGTGACGCCGGAGGATGTGCTGTTCACCTACGATGTCTTCACCGACAAGGGCCGCCCGCCCTACAACGCACGCATGAGCCTGATCGCCAAGCTTGAAAAGACCGGTGATCACAGCGTACGCTTCACCTTCAATGACAAGGCCAATCGTGAAACGCCTCTGATCATCGCGTTGACGCCTATCCTGCCGAAACATGCCTTCGACAAGGAGACTTTCGACAAGACAACGCTGAAGCCGCTGATTGGCAGCGGACCTTACACCATTGCCCAGGTGGCGCCGGGCCAGCGCATCGTGTTCAAACGCAACCCCGATTATTGGGGCAAGGATGTCCCGGCCAAGCGCGGCTTCGACAATTACGACCAGATCACCATCGAATATTTCCTCAACGCCAACGCCAAGCTCGAGGCTTTCAAGAAAGGCCTCTGCGCCATCGACGACGACGGCGATCCGGTCAAACGGGAGCGCGACCTGGACTTCCCGGCCTTCCACAGGGGCGAGGTGGTTTCCGAGACCTTCGACACCGGCATTCCACCGGTGGTGAGCGGTTTCCTGTTCAACACGAGGCTGCCGAAGTTCTCCAATCCGGTGGTTCGGCGCGCGCTCGGCATGCTTTACGACTTCGAATGGGCGAACAAGAACCTGTTCGGCGGCAAATACACCCGAACGATGAGCTATTGGCAGAACTCCGAGCTTTCCGCGCTCGGCCATCCTGCCGACGACAGGGAGAAGGCGTTGCTCGCCCCCTACCCCGGCCGTGTGCCGCCTGACGTCATGGACGGCACCTGGAAACCGCCCGTGACCGACGGTTCGGGCCAGGATCGCAAGGTGTTGAAGGCAGCCTTCGATCTCCTGAAAAGCATCGGTTACCACGTGCAGGACGGTACGATGCTCGATCCCGACGGCAAACCTTTCGCATTCGAGATCCTGACCGCTTCGCAAGACGAGGAGCGGCTGGCCGGCATCTATCAGCGCACGCTGGAGAAGATCGGCATCAACGTCAGCATCCGCAGCCTCGACGGCGACCAGATCCAGTCACGCAAGCAGCGCTTCGATTTCGAGGCCCTGATCGGATCCAGCGGCTTCAACAATTCACTGTCGCCAGGCTTCGAACAGCTTGGGCGCTGGGGCTCCGAGGCGGCCAGGGCTGAAGGCTCTTTCAATCTCGCCGGCGTTGCCGATCCGGCGGTCGATGCGGCGATCGAAGCGATGCTGCGCGCCCGCTCGAAGGAGGACTACGTCGCCGCCGTTCGCGTTCTCGACCGGCTGCTGATCTCGGGCAACTACATGGTGCCCATGCAGTACAACACGCAGCAGTGGCTTGCTTACTGGAATTATCTGGAACATCCGAAGAAGACGCCCATATTCGGCTATCAGCTGCCGACATGGTGGCGCAAACCAAACTGAAAATCCGGAGATCGAGATGAGCGAAGCGACCGCCATAACCGTCGACGTGGTGTCGGATGTCGTCTGCCCCTGGTGCTTTATTGGCCAGAAGCGGCTGGACAAGGCGGTTGCCGCGGCCGGGGATGTCGATGTGCACATACGCTGGCGGCCGTTCCAGCTCGATCCGACCATTCCGTCGCAAGGCAAGAATCGCCGGGAGTATATGCGGGCCAAGTTCGGCAGCGACGAGCGCATTCGCGAGATCCATGCCCGTATCGAGCCGCTTGGCGAGGCAGAGGGCATTTCCTTTGCCTTCGATGCCATCAAGGTGGCGCCGAACACGCTCGATGCCCACCGCCTGATCCGTTGGGCGGGTGCTGCCGGGGAAGCCGTGCAGAACAGGCTGGTCCGCCGCCTGTTCCAGTTGAATTTCGAGGAAGGGGTCAACATCGGCGACCATGCCGTGTTGGTCGAAGCCGCCCGCGAGGCCGGCATGGATGCGTCCGTGGTCGCCACGCTCTTGCCGACCGACGCCGATGTCGAAGCGGTGCGCACCGAGATCGCCACGGCGTCGCGCATGGGCATATCGGGCGTGCCGTGCTTCCTGCTTGAAGGCAAATATGCCGTGATGGGGGCTCAGGACGTCGACACGCTGGCGGATGCCATCCGCCAGGTGGCGGCGGCGAAGGCTCGGGGCGAATTGGACAAGGTCGGCTGAGGCCGGTGATCCATCGCCTGCGGTAAGAACAGGCCTACTTCACCGTCACCTTGGCCTTACTGATGAAAAATCCATGGCCGTTCATTGCCGCGCAGGCCAGACCCTTCGTTGACGATTGGCAGGAAAACGGCCCGGCGCTCCAGCTGTTGCCGTAGGCGAGCCTTGTGACATCGCTGCAGCAAGGCTGTTCGCCGGGGTTCTTGATCAGCGTCGCCGGCCCCTTGGGGCCAAGGATGATGGTGATGTAACTCGGCTCGACGCGCGAGCAGCTTAGTTCCGGGCCGCCATCCCTGGGCTCGTAGGTACTCGTGCCCCCTTTCGGCGTGTAGATGCAGCCAATGTTGCCCGACGGTGCGTTGAACTCGATCTGGCCCTCGGCGCCGGCCGGAATGCTCTGTTCGGCTGCATTCGCGAAGGATCCCCAGGCAAAGAGGGATAACCAGGCGATGAGGTTGAAAGCTGCGAATGCGGTTGCGCGCGTGAGCATGGGGAAGCCTCCCGTTGGACAACCATGGGTGTCGACAACGCCTCGAAAGGTTCAATCCCGAACCCGGGATTTGTCAACGCCGCTCCAGCCGATCGATCCCGGCGCCATGGTCAGGCATGTCGGGTTCAAGGCGGTTAAGTGATGATCGGCGAATACGCCTCACCGCAGAGACCGTTTAGGGTCATTTCTCGGCCTCCGGCAAGGCCGACAGCGGCAGGAATCAGGCATCAAAGGACGGCCCGTTTTCGGGAATTTGGTTAGCCGCAATGAGAAAATCGGCCTGCCGGGCAAGCCAAAACGAGTCACAAAATCGTGCGGAAACCTTCCCCAAGGGAAGGTTTTGGCCTGCTGCTTCGCTACCGGGTAACTATCTCAAATTATTACGTTAAATGACACTTCGGCCGGCTTCCGCGCTGCATTTTGACGGCCTGTTCTGTTGCCTTCCCGACACGTCCGGTACTTCAATCTCTCCGACCCCCTACAAAAATTAATGGAAAATGATCAATTGGTGTTACTATCCGTAACAAAACAAAAAAGGTTTGGGCGGGATCGTGATTCGGATCGGCAAACGATCGCAGGAGTCAGTACCGGATAGACTACACCGCGGAGCCGCGGGGCCGTCGCAATTAACGCCGGTATCCTCGATGCGCAGCTTCTGGGGCCTGATGAGGGCCTACTGGTTCTCGGATCGGTGGACGGAAGCCTGGACACTCACCGTCGTCATCGCCCTGCTGACGGCACTTTCCAGCAAGGCCGGCGTATGGTTTGCCGTGGCGCTGGGCGAGTTGGGCAATTCGATTGCCTTTTTCCACGATGCCGCCAACACCAGCCCGCTGCGGGCGATTCTGACCAATGCCGGCATATTGGTGCTGCTGGTCGTGCTTAAGGATGCCGGGTTCACCGGCGTGCGTGGTCTTGTCTCGGCAACCCTCCACCGCAAATGGCGCGGCTGGCTGAACAGCCAGTTCAACCAGGCCCTGCTCGACGGCAATCATACCCATTTCCATGCCCAGCATGGTTCGGTGGCTGGCGGTATCGTGGCTCCCGACAACATCGACCAGCGCATCCAGGAATCGATCAAGGACATGACGGGAGGGGCGATCGGTCTCGCCATGGGCGTTCTGGGTGTCGCGACGTCGCTCTATTTCATCGGCGAAAATCTGATCGGATCCTCGGTCGAGGTCAAAGGGCTGGAGTTCCTTGGCAGTTATGGCAGCGCGGCGCTGGCCTTCCTCGCTGTCGCCACTTACGTGCCGCTGAACACCTGGATCGCGGTCAAGCTTGGCCGCTTGCTCGAGCGGCTCAATATCCGCATGCAGCAGGCCGAGGGCAGCTACCGCAGCGAACTGACGACGTTCCTGCGCCGCAGCTTCCATGTCGCCGCCTCGCATGGCGAGGATGTGCAAAAGTCGATGCACGACAAGCTCTACGTCGATATCGACAAGACCTGGGGCAAGCTCAATGTCGTCAACAACAGCTACACGTCGTTCGAGCTGATCTACAACTTCCTCGGCGCCCGGATCGTCGCCTATGGTCCCGGTCTGGTGTCGTTCATCCACAATCGCCTGGACTACAAGGGCTACATAACCGGCTCCGAAATGGTCGCCCAGCTGATCAGCCAGTGCTCGTGGTTCATCCATGTCATGCCCGCCATCGCCACGTTGCGCGCCAACAGCCAGCGTGTCACGGAACTGGCGAACGCGATCGAGAACGTCCAGCATCCGCAGGCGTTCTACAGCCAGACCGGTCAGTCCGACTTCCACTATGCCAGCCAGAACCCGGTCTTCGGCCTGACCATCCAGAAGCTCGAACTGGCGCACCAGGGCGAGGACGCGACGCCGTTCCTCAGCGCCGCCAATCTGCGCTTCCGGCGCGGCGAGTGGACGTTCCTCAAGGGCGAATCCGGTTGCGGCAAGACTTCTCTGATCAAGGCGATCAACGGCCTCTGGCCTTACGGCCGCGGCACCATCGTCTTCCCCGACGGCGTGAGAAGTTTTTATGCCGCCCAGGAGGTCAAACTGCAGCAGGTATCGCTGAAACAGCTGGTCTGCCTGCCGGGCTCGGAGCACGACCATAGCGATGCACAGGTCGCGGCCGCGCTGCACAAGGCCGGCCTTGGCGACTTCATCGAGCACATGGCCAATGAAAGCCGTGAAGGCAAAAGCTGGGATCAGGTCCTGTCGGGCGGCCAGAAACAGAAGCTGGTGGTGGCCCGCATCATCCTGCAGCAGCCGGGGCTGCTGTTCCTCGACGAAGCAACCGGTGCCCTCGACCCGGAAGGCAAGATCGCCTTCCACCAGGCGATCAAGGACAACTGCCCCGATGTGACGGTGATCAGCGTCATGCACGAAGCGGTGGCGCCACGATCGGCTGCCGGCACCGAGTTCTACCACTCGATCGTGTTGATCGCCGAAGGCGTCGCGACCAAGAAGCCGCTGGTCCCGACACTGCCGGTCGAACTCACCACGATTCTGAGCCAGCCACGGCCCGTCGAGGACAAATGGCTGCGTTTCTCGCGTCGGCTGAAGCAGAAATAACGTTGATTTCACCGCGACTTGCCGGGCAGCACGGCAGTCGGCGATCACAGTATCGCGATCGGAGCCGTCAGGCGCCGTTTTCCTCACTCACCGCGATTGACTCGGCAAGGCGCGCTCCTATGTTGCGCCGGCTTGCTGATAGTCAAACGCGAACCCGCAAGCGGAAAGGTCACCGCGCCATGCCTGGCGACAGTATTAGTCGAACGCAACCGCCGTCCGCCTAGACGTGACCTCCAATGGTTCATGTCCTGCCGGACGGCAAGGAGTGAACCATGAACGATTTTTCCCCCGTAGCGGACGACGAGGCTGTCGCCATCGCCCGCATCCTTGCCAACGACCATGTCGCCGACGTGGTCGAGGCGCTCAACCACGAATCGCGCGAAACCGCGACGGACCTGCTTTGCGCGGTCCCCTTCGAGCGGCTGGTCGAGATATTCGACCAGCCGGAACTCGACGGTGCGCCCGAACTCGCGGAGGCCCTGCCCCGCGCCAAGGCAAGCAAGCTGCTCACCGCCATGTCGGTCGACCGTGCGGCCGACATACTGCGCGAGCTCGATGAGCCGGCACGCTCCGAACTGCTCGGCGCACTGGCGCCGTCGCTGCGCGCGACCCTGTTGTCCATCCTGGGCTATCCCGAAGGCAGCGCCGCATCCATCATGACGACGGAGTTCGTCAGCGTTCCCTCTGACTGGACCGTCGGGCGCACGCTCGACTATATCAGAAAGGTCGAGCGGACGCGCGAGACCGTCTACGCGATCTACATCGTCGACCCGCAAACGCATCTCCTGGTGCGGTCGACCGGCCTGCGCCGGCTCATCACCGGTGAGCCGGACGACCCGATCCTGTCGGTGGCGCCGGATCGCGTGCCGGTGACGGTCACCCCACTGACCGATCGTGAAACCCTGGCGCAGACGATCTCCAAATACGATTTGCTGGCCGTGCCTGTCGTCGACCACGGCAAGATCCTCGGCATCGTCACGATCGACGACATCATCGACACGATGATAGAGGAGACGACGGAGGATGTGCACCGCTTCGGCGGCATGGAAGCGCTCGACGAGCCCTACATGAAGATGAGCTTCCTCGCCATGATCCAGAAGCGCGCCGGCTGGCTGTGCGCGCTGTTCCTCAGCGAAATGCTGACCGCCAACGCCATGCAGAGCTATGAGAGCGAGCTGGAAAAGGCGATCGTGCTCACGCTCTTTATCCCGCTGATCATGAGCTCCGGCGGCAATTCCGGCTCGCAGGCGACCTCCCTGGTCATCCGGGCGATGGCGCTGCGCGAGATCGGCCTGGGCGACTGGTGGCGCGTTGCCTTGCGCGAGCTGCCGACCGGCCTGGTGCTGGGATCGATCCTTGGCGTTGTCGGCGTCTGCCGCATCACGCTGTGGCAGTATTTCGGTTTCTACGACTACGGCCCGCACTGGCCGCTGATTGCCGCGACGGTCGGCGCGGCACTGGTCGGCATCGTCACCTTTGGTTCCCTCTCGGGATCGATGCTGCCCTTTGCCCTGAAACGGGTCGGTTTCGACCCCGCCAGCGCATCGGCGCCGTTCGTCGCCACGCTGGTCGATGTCACCGGGCTGGTGATCTATTTCTCGGTGGCGCTGGTCATCCTGCGCGGCACATTGCTGTAGCCGCGCCTGCCGTCTCCGCCGCTGGCCATGGCCGGCGGCGACTTCCGCCTCTCACGCTGTGGATGGTTCGTCGACCTTCATGGAGCAAACCACGCCCGTCACTGGACGCGCTGGCCGTCTTTCACGCGGTAGGTCGGCTTGTACATGGTGACGAGCTCTTCCGCGGCGGTCGGGTGCACGGCCATCGTGCGGTCGAAATCATCCTTGGTCAGCCCAGCCTTCAGCGGAATGCCGAGCAGCTGCGCCATTTCGCCGGCATCCGGCCCCAATATATGGGCGCCAAGCACTTTGCGGGTCGCGCCATCGACCACCAGCTTGATCAGCATCTTCTCGTCGCGGCCCGACAGCGTATGCCGCATCGGCCGGAAGCTGGCGCGGTAGATCTCGACATCGGCGAAACGCTTCACGGCGTCATCTTCCGACAGGCCGACCGTGCCGATTTCCGGTTGTGAGAAGACCGCAGTTGCGATCGTCTCGTGATCGGGCGCAGTCGGGTTGCCCTTGAATGCCGTCTCGACGAAGCACATCGCTTCGTGGATCGCCACCGGCGTCAGCTGCACGCGGTTGGTGACGTCGCCGATCGCCCAGATGCTGTCGATGTTGGTGCGGGAGTACGCGTCGACCTTGATCGCACCGGCCTGGGTCATCTCGAGGCCGATGCCTTCCAGGCCCATATTCTCGGTGTTTGGAATGCGCCCGATGGCGAGCATCACCTGATCCACCGTCAGCGTCTGGCCGTTGGTGAGAACGGCGTCGAGGCGGCCGTCCGGCCGCTTGCGCACCTCTTCGCTCACCGCGTGGCAGAGTATCTTGATCCCCTTCTTTTCCATGGTCTCGTGCAATGTGCGGCGCAGATCCATGTCGAAGCGGCTGAGGATCTCCTTGCCGCGATAGACCAGCGTGGTGTCGACGCCGAGCCCATGGAAAATGTTGGCGAACTCGACCGCGATATAGCCGCCGCCCTCAATCATGATCGCCTTCGGCAGTTCCTTGAGGTCGAAAGCCTCATTGGAGAAGATGCAGTGTTCATGACCGGGAAGTGCCGGATGCGCCGCCGGACGGCCGCCGGTGGCGATCAGGATCTGGTCGGCCGTGACGGTGCGGTCCTCGCCAAGAAGACGGATGATATGCGGATCGACGATCATCGCCCGCGAATGGAAGGTCTCGCCACCTGCGCCCTCGACATTCTTCTTGTAGATCGCCTCCAGCCGGCTGATCTCGCGGTCCTTGTTGGCGACCAGCGTCTGCCAATTGAAACTGGCTTCCGGCACCGTCCAGCCATAGCCGGCGGCATCGGCGAAATGCTCCGGAAATTGCGAGGCGTAAACATAGAGTTTTTTCGGCACGCAGCCGCGGATAACGCAGGTGCCGCCAAAGCGGTATTCCTCGGCGATGCCGACGCGCTTGCCGAGTGCCGCGGCGACGCGCGCCGCCCTCACCCCGCCCGAGCCGCCGCCGATGACGAAAAGATCGTAGTCATAACCAGCCATGGGGCGGCTCCTTGAACGTCGGAAAATGCGAGTGACAGGTAGGCCGCCAAAGGCCAAAAGAAAAGCCCGGACAAGCCGGGCTTCACAGATGGCCGCAAGGCCGCATTTGAAAACGCAGGATCAGTTCTGCGTGCCGTCGGCGGGAGCCGCACCATCGGCCGGGGCAGCGCCATCCGCCGGAGCCGCATTGTCGGCGGGAGCTGCACCATCAGCGGGCGCAGGGGCTGCCTTCGCCTTTGCCTTGGCGGCCGCGGCCAGCGTTTCGCCAACCTGCTGGGCGAGGTCGCGGCCAAGGCCGTTCTGCCAGATGTCCGCAGCCTTGACGAGATCACGCGTCACGGTCGGGCCGCTGTCGAGAAGCTTCTTGCCGGAGTCGGAGTTGTAGAAGGCCGCGATGTCGTTGAGTTCCTTTTCGGAAAACACCTTCGCATAGGCAAGGGCGGCTTCCTTCTCGAGATCGGCGCGGCGCGAGGCCAGCGCCAGCGCCTTCTCGCTGATCGTCTTGCCGATCAGCTCCTGCATGTCCGGGTTCTTCTGGATGAGCTGCGACTCGAGCGCGGCGGCCGCCTGCGGCAGGATGTTGTCGAACGGGTCGGTCGCATGGATCGCCGCGACCGCGGCGCGGGCCGCCTTCAGGTGCGATTCCGTCACGTCCTGCGAAAACGCCGGCGAAGAGAAGGCGAAAACGGCCGAAGCCGCCAGAACGGCGCAAAGGCCGCGAACCCGGTTATGCAACATCATGATCGGTAGAACTCCCTGGTTTTCGGGCGGCATGGACGGTTTGGATACCGTCGCCGCCGGCGATGATGGCCGCTGACGCCAGCCCGATGAAAAGACCATGCTCGACCACGCCCGGAATGGCGTGGAGAGCATTCGAAAGCGCTCTTGTATCCGGAATGCGGCCAAAAGATGCATCGAGGATAAAATGGCCGCCGTCTGTAACAAAAGCCTGGCCTCCCGTCATCCTCAATGTAATCGGACCGGAAAGGCCGAGTTCCGCAGCCGCCTTGGCTATGGCGATCTCGGTGGCACGCAGGCCGAACTGGTTAACTTCGATCGGCAGCGGAAAACGGCCGAGCGTCTCGACCATCTTCGACCGGTCGGCGATGACGATCATGCGCTGCGAGGCCGCGGCCACGATCTTTTCGCGCAGCAGCGCGCCGCCGCCGCCCTTGATCAGCGTCAGTTCCGGATCGACCTCGTCGGCGCCGTCGACGGTGAGATCGAGCTCGGGCGTTTCCTCCAGTGTCGACAGCGGCACGCCAAGTTCACGGCACAGTGCTGCGGTGCGCTCCGACGTCGGCACACCGATGACAGTCATGCCGGTGGCGACCTTGTCGGCGAGCAGCCGCACGAATTCTTCCGCCGTGGTGCCGGTGCCGATGCCGAGCCGCATGCCGTCGCTGACATGGGCAAGGGCGGCCCGCGCGGCCTCGACCTTCAATTGTCTTGCATCCATGCCGCTTGCTGCCCCGGGAACCTTCTGCATGTCGCCCAAAAGTGACCTCGGTTTTGGGGAAACGACATGCATGAAACTTAGTGTTGCGGGCTCCTAGCATTTTTGCCGGTCGGGTCAAAGCCCTTGGGCGCCTGTCCACCGCTCTGCTTGCCTTGGCGCGCCGCAGCCGCTATCGCCTGCCGATGCACAAATCTGCGCAGGATGGATCATGAGTCGCCCGATCATCGTGTTCGACCTCGACGGAACGCTGATTGACACAGCGCCGGACCTGCTCGACAGCCTCAACCACAGCCTGGCCGCCAGCGAACTCACGGCCGTCGACGAGGCCGGCTTCAGGCGCTTCGTCGGCCATGGCGGCCGCGTGATGATAGAGCGGGCACACGCCGCCCAGCAGCGCTCACTCGACGTCGCCGAGCATGACCGGCTGCTCAAACTGTTCCTCGATCACTACACCGACAACATTCCCGGCAAATCCCGCCCCTACCCCGGTGTCATCGAGGCCATCGCGCGCTTCAAGAAGGCCGGCTATCTCCTGGCCATCTGCACCAACAAATACGAGGCCAACTCGCTGGCGCTGATCGAGGCGCTAGGTCTGACCAGGCATTTCGCGGCGATCGCCGGCCAGGACACGTTCGCCTTCCGCAAGCCCGATCCGCGCCACTTGACCGAAACCATCAAGCTCGCCGGCGGCGATCCGCACCGCGCGCTGATGGTCGGCGATTCGCAAACCGACATCGACACCGCCAAGGCCGCCGGCATTCCTGTTGTAGCAGTCGATTTCGGCTACACCGACCGGCATGTCCGTGAATTCGAGCCCTCGGCGGTGATTTCGCATTTCGACGCGCTGACCGTGGATCTGGCGGAGCGGCTGATCAAGGCCGCGGGACACTGAACGGACAGCAACGAGAATACCGTCGGGACGATCCCGAAATGGCGCAGAATCCGATCTCAGAAAGAACGCCAGACAGCGCCTTGACTTAACCGGCCGGCCTCCCTTATATCGCGGCTCGCTTGGCCTTCGGGCAACGAGCGGGCGATTAGCTCAGCGGGAGAGCACACCCTTCACACGGGTGGGGTCGCAGGTTCAATCCCTGCATCGCCCACCATTTTCCCAAATGGTTTTCCAGCCTTAGCCCGTTGACGCTCTCTTGGTAACGGCGCGGCAAACAGCCGCTCGTGCGAACATTCGCCGGGCACGCATGGCATCCCATCTGGAACCAACCACCGCGCCAGCTCGTTTCCTTGCGTCGAAACTTGAGGGAAAGCCATGTCCAGATTTCTGCAGGCGACCAGCGTCGCCGTTCTTCTCGCCGCCGGGCCGGCCTTTGCCGCGGATGAAGCGCCGCTGCCGCCACAAAATGCCAAGAAGCTATCGGAGATCCTTGCCAAGGTCGAGCAGCGCGACGGCTTTCGCTATGTGAAAGAGGTCGACTGGGACAAGGACGCCTACACCGTCACCTACTACACGTCGGACAAGGCAAAGGTCGAAATCACCTATGATCCGGTGACGGCTGAGCCCAAATAGCGCCGCCGGAAGACGTCCTCCATTCGACGAAGAAGCCCGTTTGTCCGGGCGCCGCTTTTGGCCGACCGGACATGCCGCAAAATGTCCATTGTTGGAGTATGATATCCATGTCTGGCGTGGGGCAGCGCCTTGGGCAATGCGTTGGCTTGGGGGCAAGCATGCGATTTTCCGTTCGTACCGATGTCATGCTCGTCCTCGCCATCATCATGGCCGGCGGCATGCTTGCGGCACCTTCGGCGCGGGCCGACGGGCCGTCCTTCGACTGCGCCAAGGCGAGCCTGCCGGCGGAGAAGGCGATCTGCGCGGATCCGCAGCTGTCGGCCATCGATCTGCTGGTCGCCAAGGCCTACAAGGGCTTCGAGCCGGCCTTCGGCGGCGACAAGCGCAAGATCGCCCGCGGGCTGATCGCCGACCGCAACGCCTGCAAGAGCGATACCGCCTGCATCGTCAGCGCGCTGAACAATGCCTTGCAGACCTATGGCAATGCGCCGGCCTGGGTGCAGGACTACAATATCGCCCTGATCGGCAAGAAGGCGCTTGACGCTGCCGCGCGCAACCCCGGCAACAAGGATCAGCCCCTGCCCTCGGCAGTCGGGCAATGCGCGTCCACCCATATCAAGACGCTGACCACGCGGGTTGGCGACGATCCGCTGGAAACGGCCACGCCCGACGCAGGCAGCGCCGCCACCTTCACCAATGGCGGCGGGTCCGTTTCCTATGATCGCGAACCCGGCCTCGCCGCCTCGAAGGTCGGCGACCCCGTCGAGATGTGCCTGATCGCGATTCCCAGGGATTGTCCTAGGGATGATGACCGTGGCCGGGTCTATTATTCGATCGATCTGGTTGCGAAAGGTTCCTGGGCCTTGCCGGACTCCCAGCATCTGTGTGGCGGCGCCTGATCAGCCCTGCCTCGCGATCCACGAATGCCTGCAAAAGGGCCCGCTCGGTCGCTCCCCTTGCGCCAGATCGTCTTTGATGGCTGACTGCAACGGTTGACTGCGCCGCATGGGGGGATGGGCATGGCGACGGCAAAGCATGTGTTGAAGCGCATCCTGATGATGCTCGCTGGTTATCTGGTCGCCATACTGGTCGGCCTGGTCGCCGTGGTGGCGATCTATGCCGCGCTCAGTTCCCTGCCCAACGCACCGGCCTATTTCGACATGATGGGCGTCAGCCCGATCGCTGTCCTGGTGGTGCCGCCGCTCGGCATGTTCGTCTATTTCCTGACGATTGTCGTGACCGGGTTGCAAACGCTGATCTTCGCGCTGATCGCCGAGTTCTTCTCCTTGCGCAATGTCCTGATGCACATGTTTTTCGGCGCCGCTGCCGCCGCCGGCGGCTTCTTCCTGATCTGGCCGGTTCCGACGGAGGATATGGATCCGGAGCGCTGGGCCGATATCGGCATCATCGCCGCCGCCGGCCTCGTCGCCGGATTGATCTACTGGCTGATCGCCGGTCGGGAGGCGGGTTTCCGTCGCCCATTGTCGCAATTCTAAACGATCAGCTCGAGGGCGAGCGAACCGCTTCTGTGGCGTCCAGGGCCTGCTTCAGCCGTGTATCGCGATCGTAGACGTCATTGAAATACTCGACCTTGCCGGACAGGTCGGGCCATGCGGTGAAATAGGCGACATAGACCGGAATCTTGCGCGTCACATCCTCGGTCGAATGGCCGTGCTTCAGCTTCTCGGCGACATAGTCGACCGAGGTGCCAAGCACCGCCGCCGCCATGCCGCGCGGGTCCTGCAGGCGCACGCAGCCGTGGCTGAGCGCACGCATGTCCTGCTTGAAGAACGATTTCTGCGGCGTGTCGTGCATGTAGATCGCGTGCTTGTTGGGGAACAGGATCTTCAGTTCACCCAGCGCATTGGCCTCGCTCGGCTGCTGGCGCACGCTGTAGGGGATGTTGGCGCCATAGGCGCCCCAATTGACCGCCGACGAGGGAATGCGCTTGCCGCGCGAATCCGTCACCTCGTAGCCGGCCCGGTCGAGATAGCCGGGATCGTTGCGCAATCTGGGCAGCATCTCGTTGACGATGATCGACTGCGGCACGCCCCAATAGGGATGGAAGTCGACCTGCTTGATCTGGTCGTAGAAGAACGCCGTCTGGTTGGTGACCCGACCGACGACGACGCGCGTCTTCAGCTTCTCCTCGCCGTTGTCGATGTAGCTCGCGGTGAACGCCGGCTGGTTGATAAAGACGCGCGGGCTGCCGAGATCGGAAGGCAGCCAGCGCAGTTCCTCCAGCGCCACCTGCACCTTGAGCAGCCTGTCGGCCTTCGACGTGCCGGCCAGCAAGGCGACGGTGCGCGGACCGATGACGCCGTCGCCCTTCATGCCTTCCTTCACCTGCACCGCCTTGATCAGCGGCACCAGCTCGGGGACGTAGACTTCACTGGTCGCCAGCCGCGACAGCAGCTCGCCATAGGTGCCGCCCATCTCGTCATCGAGACTGCGCGCAATCAGCGACAGCAGCTTTGGCAGTTCGGGGCTGGTCTCGCCCGGCTTCAGCAGCAGCTTGGGGTCGACGACGATCTCGTTTTCCGCACTGGCCTGCAAGGCCTCCAGCTCGACGCGCAGCGCCTGATATTCCGCATTCTGCGGATGCCGCGATTCGAGATAGGTGCGCACTTCCTGCGTATGCGCCAGCGTCTTCAGCACGCCGACCATGTCGAGCGGCTTGGCCGGGAAATCATAGTAGCCGGTCATCCGGTTGGGCTCGACACGGCCGTTCTGGGCGTCATGGGCGTAGCGCAACACGCGCGCCGACAGCGCCATCTCGAAGCGCACGAGCTCCTTCAGCTTGGCCGCGTCATCCACCGAGGCCGCAGTCGTGGCCGGCACATCGACCGTGTAGTCGGCGGGCGTCAGCCCGTAGCTCGCGGCCTCGCCCAGCACCCGCACCGCATCCTGGGCGCGGCTGTTGAGGCTGGTTCCGTTCACCCAGATGAAGTCCGGATTGGCCGAGTAATAGGCGATCAGCGCCTTGGCGATGTCGGGCTCGGCGTAGAGTTCGTAATCGCTGAGACTGGCAATGGCATCGTGGAAAGCAGCCCCGGTGGCCGACGGAACGAACGCCGCGTCCTGTGGCGCCGCCGGCTGGGGCGCGGCGGACAGCGTCGAGAAATCGACGCGCACGAGCTTGTCTGCCTTGTAGGTGTAGTAGGACGGGCTGCTGATCTTCGTGCCGCCGCCAGCCGGGACTTTCGGCTTGGGCTTGTGCTTTGGCGGAGGCGGAAACTCGCCTTCCGGCTCATGCCGGATGCCGCCGCCAAACAGCATGTCGAACAGCCCTTGCGCACTTGCCTGAGGCGCGCCGAGGGCGAGCGTTGCCGCGATCGCCACAAGCGGCATCGCGGTTGCTTTTTTACCGAGGAATTTCATGGATCACCCGCTCCGGCCGCAACCGGTTCCCGTTCCGCACGCTAGACCGTCTCGCTCACCGCATGGCGGATGTAAGGCGCGACTATACCGATTCATACCGATTTCGTTAAGCTTTCATAAATTTTGGAAAGCCTGTTGCAGAACGGTTTCACAAGATCGTGACGGCTGGAGCGCGGGTGTTTCGCTCCAGCCTGAGGAACGCCCCAGAATTCAGGCGTTGGCGCCGCCATCGATGGTCAACGCGGCGCCGGTGACGAAACGCCCCTCCGGGCCGGCAAGCCAGGCAACCATGCCGGCGATATCCTCGGCCTTGCCGAATCGCGGCGTCGCCATCTTCTGGCGCTGGTGGTCGGAATGCGGTCCGTCCGCCGGGTTCATGTCGGTGTCGGTCGAGCCGGGATGGACGACATTGGCGGTGATGCCGCGCGCACCGAGGTCGCGTGCGAGTGCCTTGGTCAGGCCGACCAGCGCCGCCTTGCTTGCCGAATAGGCGCCGAGGCTGGTGTCGGTGACGCGCTCGGCGAGATTGCTGCCGATCGAGATGATCCGGCCGCCCTCGCCCATATGCGCCGCTGCCGCCTTCGAGGCAATGAAAGGGGCTCTGAGATTGACCGACATGGTCTCGTCGAAGTCGGCTAACGACAATGTGTCGATGGGCGCCGCACGCCAGATGCCGGCACTGTTGACCAGAATATCGAGCCGTCCGAATGCCGCGACGGCGTCATCGACGGCCCTGTCTATCGCCTCGGCGTCGCGGTTGTCCGCCTTGATGGCGATGGCGCGGCCGCCCTTGGCCTCTATCTCGGCGACGACCGAACGGGCCTGTTCCTCGCCATGCACATAGGTGAGCGCCACATCTGCGCCCTCGGCCGCGAGCCTTCGCGCAATCGCCGCCCCAATGCCGCGGCTGCCGCCGGTGACGAGCACCGCCTTGCCGTTCAAATCGCTGGAAGACATCTGTTTCTCCATTTATGTAGTGATTGATACATAAATATCTGGCAGCCTTGCTGGACCGCGTCAACTCATTTATGTATCGATCAACACAGAAAAGAAGAACATGTCGGAAAGAGGCCGTCCCCGCACCTTCGATCGAACCGCCGCCCTGCGGCGCGCGATGGAGCTGTATTGGGCCAAGGGCTATGAGGGTACGTCGATCGCCGAGCTGACGACGGCGATGGGTATCAGTTCGCCCAGCCTCTATGCCGCCTTCGGCAGCAAGGAGGCGCTGTTTCTCGAAGCGACCGAATATTACACGCAAGCCGAAGGAACGGAGATCTGGGCCGCCCTGGATGAGGCATCGACGGCATGCCAGGCGATCGAGAACTTCCTGCGGCGGACAGCCAGGGCCTATTCGCAGACCGATCGCCCACAGGGATGCCTGATTGCGCTGGGCGCATTGCATGAGGATTCAAGCAGCGGTGCCATCTGCAGCGATTTGCGTCGCCGCCGCGCCGAAAACCTCACGGCCCTTCGCAAGCGCCTGGAGCGCGGCGTGGCCGAGGGTGAATTGCCGGCCGGCTTCGACTGCGGTGCCGTGGCGACCTTCTACGCCACGGTGCAGCACGGCATGTCCATCCAGGCGCGCGACGGCGCGTCGTGCTCCGCGCTTATGGCGACCGTCGCTGGCGCGATGGCTGCCTGGCAGACGCTGGCAGGCCCCGAGAGAGCGTGACAAACGCAGGCCGTTGTGCTCGAAATTCCGACCTGCCAGCAAGGCCGGGAGGAACGTCGGTGAAAAAGGGTTATCGCGAACTGCTGGATGAAGCCAACGCCGAGATCGAAGTGGTTTCGCCTGAAGAAGCCGCAGGATTGCTCGAGGACGAAGACACCATCTTCGTCGACCTGCGCGACCCGCGCGAGGTCGAGCGCGACGGCAGGATTCCCGGCGCCAAACATGTCACACGCGGCATGCTGGAATTCTGGATCGATCCGGAAAGCCCCTACCACAAGCCGTTCTTCGCCTCGGGCAAGAGTTTTGTGTTCTTCTGCGCCGGCGGCTGGCGCTCGGCGCTCGCCACCAAGACGGCGCAGGATATGGGCCTGTCGCCGGTCAAGCACATCCTTGGCGGCTACACCGCCTGGAAGGCGGCCGGACTGCCGGTCGAGCCCGGCGAGAAGAAGAAAATAGCCTGACCGCAGCTCAATGCAGGAAGGACGGTTCGCGGTGCTCCGCGACGAAGGCGACTGCGCTCGCGACCACGCCCTTGTCGGCGAGGATGCGGCGGTGGCCGAGCCCGTCGGCCCAGTGCAACCGCACATGGCCGCCGGCGCCGGCATAGCGCTTTGCGTGCTCGGCCGATACCTCGCGATCGTCAGGCGCGTGGATGACCAGCGTCGGCACCGGCGCCTGGGCGAGCTGGCGGTCGCCTGTGAATTCATGCAGCGGCCGTCCGGACAAATGCTGGACACGATCCGCCATCGCGACCTGTGAACGCGGCCCGACATTGAGCATGCGGCTGAAATCGGCGAAGATCGTCGGCAAGGAGCTTGGGGCTGCAATCAGCACAAGACGTCCGGCCGCCAGTGGCGGAATGTCCTTGACCGAACCGGCAATGGCATTGGCGGCAACGGCGCCGCCGAAGGAATGACCCACCGCCGCGACAAACGGGCCGAACCATTCGCCGGCGACGCGCACCGCGTCGACCGCATTGACCATGTTCAGGTGCCGGCCCTGCGAATGGCCGTGTCCCGGCAGGTCCAGGGAGACGACCCTGTAGCCGGCCGCGCGGTAGCCCTCGATCAAGGCGCGCATATATTCGGTGCGCGATCGCCAGCCATGGACGACCAGCACGGTGCCAAGTGCGGCCCTGCCCGGTTCCGGCCGGAACTCGTGCACCATCACGCAGCCGGTCCTGGTCTTCAGCCGGTGATGGCGCGCCTCGGTCATGAACTCCGCGGCCCGGCCTATGGCGCGGCGCTCGCCGTCGGTCAGCGCCTTGGCGCTCGGCGTGCGGCAGAACAGTTCGAAAGCCGCGCGCCCGGTGATGCGTGGCGCAATATGCTCGGCCGCACCAAATACGCTCCGGATGACCTTCAGCCCGATTGATGCCATAGTGAGAATCCATCCATACGTTCAAGCATGAACATAATAGTTCAAAGATGAACAATAAACAAGAGCTACCCTGGGACAACCCGCGTTTTCGCAACTGGGTCGCGGTGGCGCGCGCCTGCCATGTGCTGGAGCGCACGCTGGCGGTGAAACTCGCGCCGCTTGACCTGAAGCCAGCGCAGCTCGACGTGCTGATGAACCTCTACCGCCATCCCGGCATGTCGCAGCACGACCTTGCCCGCAAGCTGCTCGTCGGCCGCTCCAACATCACGATGCTGTTGCCGCAGTTGGAGACGCGCGGCCTGCTGCGCCGCGAAGGCGACGAGAAGGACAAGCGCATCCTGCGGCTCGCCCTGACCGAAGCCGGCGAGGCGCTGCTGATGCAGGCGCTGAAAGTGCATATGGCGCTGATCGAGAAGGCGATGAGCCAGTCGACGCCGGAACAATGCGACATGATCGGCGATCAGATGCGCAAGATCTATGAGGTGCTGAAGGAAGCGTGAACGGCAGGATCATCGCTATCCCCTCGCGAAGGCTGTTGAAAAACTCAGAACTATGCGGGATTCTTGCGTTTCGCCTGAGGGACGATCGAAATGACCCCGACCCTGCGCAATTTGCCCATGCTTGTACTCGGCATCGTTGCGGCTCTATGCGGCCGCGCTGCCGCACAGGATTATGCGAAGTTTCGCGTCCTCGACACCAAGGTCATCGAGGACATGTGGACCAGTGCCGGTCAGAAGGCGGCGCTGCTTTCGCCGGATGGCAGTCGGGTGCTTCATCTCAACGGCAGCGAGTTCTGTCTGCTGGCTCCGTCCCAGATGGGATCCTGGGCAAAAGTCGCCTGCATGCAATCCACGCCCGACAATAGCCCAGGTGAAGCGGCTGACATGTTCTGGTCCCCCGCGGGCAGCCACCTGCTGATGCCGACATACACTTACGGGCTGGAGTTCTTTCGCGATACGGACATCCGGCTGTTCGATCCTGCGACATTTACCGTCAGGAACCTGACCGAGGATGGCTTCGCCGGCAGTTTTCTGGACGGCAAAGGACCGGCGAACCTGGACATTCTCGCCCATTGGATCGACGGCGACACTATCGCTTTCGTGCGCTACGCCGTTCCGGACGGAGGCATCAAGCAAGGCGGTTCGACGAGCCTGATGACGATCGAAGCCGGTGGCGGCGATCCTCGCGTCGCATTCGAAATCGCCTCCAAAAGCAGTTTTCGGGTCTGGGCGATGACAGTCTCGGCGGATGGCAAGCAAGTGGCTTACAGCCTCGCGGACAAGGACAACGCCGACAGGGCCGGCATATATCTGTTGAAGCTCGGCGAAGCGACGCCGAAGCGCGTCGCGGCAATGAGCGACGCGGGCCAGCCGGCGAGCCTGGCTTTTTCGGCCGACGGGAAGTTCCTGTTGTTGCTCGGGCGAACTGCCAGTGGCATCGACGCCAGGGTAATAGATCTGGCGAGCGGCGAGATCGTGCCGGTCGATCTTGTCCAGAACGTCGTCGGGGTGGCATGGTCGCCGACCGGATCAGCGCTGGCCTATATCACATATGACAGAGCCAACGCCGATATGCCCGGAGGTCTGTTTCTCGCCGAGGCGCCTGGCAAGCCGGCCCGGCTGCTCATCGGCGGAGGATTTTTCCCAACAGTCTGTTGCGGCCAGCAGCCTTTCACCTGGGCTTCCAACGACACCATGATCATCGCGCAGATGGGCGACAAATTGGGGTCGGTCCTGTTCGTCACGTTGGGACAATAGCCCCGCGACACAATTCGCAGGAGGGCGAACCGGCTACCACATTGTTTTCTTCGCCCGCTCGGGCCATTCCTTGTCGTAGGTTTCTCCGTCGATGTTCTTGCGGCTGGTGATTTCGAGGATTTTTCCGGGCGTCGGCAGCGACTTCGGATCGACATGCCTGGCCGGGTTCCAGAGCTCCGACCGGACGATGGCGCGGGCGCACTGGAAATAGACCGAATCGACGTCGATGACGGTCACCGACCGCGCCGCCTTGCCGTCGACCATGAAGGACGCGCAAAGCGCGGAATCCGTGGTGATATGTGCCCGGCCATTGATGCGCAGCGTCGTGCCGGAGCCCGGAACCAGGAACAGCAGCCCGATGCGCGGATCCCGGATGATGTTGCGCAGCGAATCGGCGCGATTGTTGCCGCGCCGGTCCGGCATCATCAATGTCTTGGGACCAACGATGCGCACGAAGCCGGCGAGATCGCCGCGCGGCGAACAGTCCAGCCCCTCCGGGCCGCTGGTGGCAAGCGCGACAAAGGGCGAGGCCTCAATGAAGGCGGCATATTCAGGAATGACGTGGTCGAGTTCCTTGACCAGTGAGGCTTCGCCAGGAACGCCGTAGAGCGCCTCGAGCTGTTCGACCGTGGTGATGAGCGGCATCTTCTTTGTCTCCGAACCTTTGCCGGCGCTACCCCACATCGATGACGTTTTGACGACAGCGGCGGGATCAGAGCAAGATCCCGAAAAGTGGGAACCGGTTTTCGGAAAAGATCATGCTCCAACAAAAAAGCTAGATCAGGGTGACGATCCAACCAAACGTCATCCTGATCTAGCGATCGCGGCTCAAGCCTTTTTCCGCAAGCTCGGCCAGATAGGCATTCCAACGCTCATCCCTCTCATGGCCGAGCGTATGCAAATAGTTCCAGGTGAAAATGCCGGTGTCGTGGAAATCGTCAAAGGTGATGCGCACAGCATAGTTGCCGACCGGCTCGATCTTGAGGATGGCCACATTGCGCTTGCCGGGAACCGTCACACGCTGGTCGGGCGAGTGACCCTGCACCTCGGCCGATGGCGAGGCGACGCGCAACAGCTCCGCCGGCAGTTCGAATGGCTGGTGGTTGGGAAAGGTGACCGACAGCAGTTTGCGGTCCTTGGAGACCCTGAGTTCTTTTGGCGCGGTCATGCTGTTGATCCCATATCGATTGCCCTTCCCTACGCCGCTTCGCGAGAGGGGAAAAGTCCTGATAGACGACCGACACGCCGTGTCGGCTCCGGGATGTTACCAAAGATCGAGAAGCGGTATCTTGAATGGCGGGCTGGATCGTATCACATAGCTGTATATAACGGCGCCCGCTAACGGCCACGGAAACGCTCGAACATGAACATGATCGACCCCTTCGGTCGCACGATCAGCTATCTCAGAGTGTCGGTCACCGACCGCTGCGATTTCCGCTGCACCTATTGCATGGCCGAGGACATGGCCTTCCTGCCGAAGAAGGACCTGCTGTCGCTGGAAGAGCTGGACCGGCTCTGCACCGTCTTCATCGAAAAGGGCGTCAAGAGGCTGCGCCTCACCGGCGGCGAGCCGCTGGTGCGCAAGAACATCATGCATCTGGTGCGCCAGCTTTCGCGCCACCTCGACAGCGGTGCGCTGGAAGAACTGACGCTGACCACCAACGGCTCGCAGCTGTCGCGCTTCGCCGCCGAACTCGCCGATTGCGGCGTCAGGCGCATCAACGTCTCGCTCGACACGCTTGACGCCGACAAGTTCCACCAGATCACCCGCTGGGGCCATCTCGACAAGGTCATGCAAGGCATCGATGCCGCTCAGGCGGCCGGGCTGAAGGTCAAGCTCAACGCGGTGGCGCTGAAGGATTTCAACGACGTCGAACTGCCCGACATGATGCGCTGGGCGCATGGTCGTGGCATGGATCTCACCGTCATCGAAACCATGCCGATGGGCGAGATAGACGCCGATCGCACCGACCAGTACCTGCCGCTGTCGCTGCTGCGCGCTTCGCTGGAGCGCCAGTTCACGCTGACCGACATTCCCTTCAAGACCGGCGGCCCTGCCCGCTATGTCCAGGTCGCAGAAACCGGCGGAAAGCTCGGATTCATCACGCCGATGACGCATAATTTCTGCGAAAGCTGCAACCGCGTCAGGCTGACCTGCACCGGCACGCTCTATATGTGCCTCGGCCAGGAAGATGCCGCCGACCTGCGCGCGCCGTTGCGTGCATCCGAAGGCAACGAGCTTGTCGCCGACGCGATCGACGAGGCCATCGGCCGCAAGCCGAAGGGCCATGATTTCATCATCGACCGGCGCACCAGCCGTCCCGCGGTGTCCCGGCATATGAGCGTCACCGGCGGCTGATTTTTTCTCCGATTTGGTGCAAGACTGTCTTTGGTTACTTGGGCCGAGGGGGCATCATGCTGCGTGTTTGTCGGATCGGCTCACCGTCGCTGGCCGCAGCGATGTCCTTGGCGACCATCGTTACAACAACGGCAATCGCCAAGCCCTTCACCTATGTGAACGCGCGCTTCGGCACCGTCTGCACATTTCCCGATGAGATCTTCACCGATCGTCAGCCCGAGCCCGAAAATGGCGACGGCCAGGTTTGGCTGAGTGCCGATGGCGCCAGCCTGATCTGCTCCGGCATCCTCAACGTCGACGACGACACGCCGAAAGGCTTTGTCGCCGACGAAAAGGCAAGCAAGGAACCGGGCTACACGGTCACCTACAGCAAGGTCGGCAAGGACTGGGCGGTGCTGTCGGGAGTGAAGGATGGCAAGATCTTTTACGAGCGGCGCCTGTTCGGCAGGGACGGCGTCATCCGCACGGTCTGGATCGAATACCCGCCGGCCCTGAAGGCGAAATATGACCCGCTGGTCGGCGCCATTGCCGGCAGTCTCAGGGGACAGTGAGTATTTCGGATCACACCCCAGAAAAAGTCTTCTTCGCGAACCGTCGCCGGATTTACGGCCGGCTTGTTCCGGCCTAGCCTTCCCCTGAAAGCGGTTTTTCGCTGATAGGGGGAAACGTCATGCGCAAACTCATTCTTTCTCTGGCATTGCTTGGCTTCACGGCCCTGCCCGCGGCGGCGCAGTCGATCGGTGGCACCTACACCGTCGCCGGCACCAATTTCGACGGATCGGCCTATGGCGGCGAAGCCACCATCACACTGACCAGCGGCACCACCTGCACGATCCACTGGGAAACCGGCGGCTCTTCCTCGGACGGCATCTGCATGCGCAACGACGACGCGTTCTCCGCCGGCTATGTCATGGGCAAGGACATCGGCCTTGTTGTTTACAAGGTCGAGGATGACGGCTCGCTGCATGGCCTCTGGACCATCGCCGGCAAGGAAGGCAACGGCACCGAGATCCTGACGCCGAAGAAATAGACATCCCACGGCCGCACAGCTTCCGGGAGGCGAATCCGCCTCCCTATCGGATTCGCACCCGAATCCGGGATCGATTTCACGCCGGCGATGACGAATGCGCCCGGTCCTGGCCCAGCCCTTTGCCATTGCTGTTTCGTCGCGGGCTGTTACAGGCTGGTTGTCCAAGCAACCGGTAGATGTCTTGCCTATTTCCCCAAATCTTCGCGGCGCGTTGTTCATGGTGGTGGCGATGGTCGGCTTCACGCTCAACGACGCCATCACCAAATACTCGTCGCAGTCGATGAACATGGCGCAGGTCATGCTGATCAGGGGAGCCTTTGCCTCGCTCTTCGTCGGCCTGCTGGCCTGGCAACGTGGCGCGCTTGCGCGGCCGCGCCTGATGCTGCAGCCGCTGGTGGCAGTCCGTGTCGTGGGCGAAGCCGGCGCCACCGTGTCATTTCTCGTGGTGCTTGCCCATTTGCCGATCGGCAGCGTGTCGGCCGTTCTCCAGGCGCTGCCGCTGGCGGTGACGATGGGAGCAGCACTGTTTTTCGGCGAAGCGGTCGGCTGGCGGCGCTGGCTCGCGATCGCCGCCGGTTTTGCCGGCGTGATGGTCATCGTGCGGCCGGGTTTCGACGGCTTCACCATCTATTCCCTTTGGACGCTGGCCAGCGTCGCCTGCTGCACCGTGCGCGATCTCGCCACCAAGCGCATCCCCCAAACCACACCGACGATGCTGGTCTCGACCGCCACCGCGCTGGCGATGACCGTCGTCGGCGCGGTGCTGTTGTCGCCCATGGGTGGCTGGACGCCGATGACCGGCAAAAGCACGGCGCTTCTGGCTTTGGCTGCCGTGCTCGTGCTCATCGGCTATCAATTCATCATCATGGCGATGCGCTCGGGCGAAATCTCCTTCATCGCGCCGTTCCGCTACACAGCGCTCCTCTGGTCCATCCTGCTTGGCTTGATCGTCTTCGGCGACATACCGGACATGCCGATGATTGTCGGCGCGACGATCGTCGTCGGTTCGGGTCTCTATGCGCTCTATCGCGAACGGGTGGTTGGCCGGCGAAGGATTGTCGCCGAAACAACCGGGCCGGCCATGGCGCCGGATGGAATCTAGCCGGGTCTTGTGATTTCTGGCGGCTGGCGTACAGGCTCGATGCATGGAGCGAGATATTGCAGGGATAGTCCTGGCTGGGGGCCAGTCGAGGCGGATGGGAGGCGGCGACAAAAGCCTGTTTCCTCTCGGCGGCGGCAGCGTGCTTGACCAGGTCCTGTCGCGCTTTGGCCCGCAGATCGAAACCCTGGCGCTGAGCGCCAATGGCGATCCCGACCGCTTCTCCCGTTTCGGGCTGCCCGTGCTTGCCGACACCGTTGAAGGTTTCGCTGGGCCGCTTGCGGGGATTCTGACAGGCCTCGAATGGGCCGTGGCCAGCACACCTTGCAAGGCTGTCGTCACGGCCGCCGGCGACACGCCTTTCCTGCCGCTCGATCTCGTCGACCGCCTGGCGGCGGCGGCTGGCGACCATCCCGGTTCGATTGCCATCGCCTCCTCGGCCGGCAGGCGGCACCCGACCTTCGCATTGTGGCCGACCGAATGCCGCGATGCCTTGCGGCATTTCCTGGTCGATGAGGACAACAGGCGGGTTTCGACGTTCATCGAGCGCCTTGGTTATGTCGAGGTGGAATTCCCGGTCCTGCAATCGGCGGGTCTCGATCCATTCTTCAACATCAATGTGCCTGATGATCTTGCCGAGGCCGGGCGGCTGTTGCAGAGCATGACATCATGAACATCTTCGGCATCACCGGCTGGAAAAACTCCGGCAAGACCACTTTGACCGAAAAGCTGGTCGCCGAACTTGTGCGGCGCGGCTGGAGGGTCTCGACGGTCAAACACGCTCACCATGATTTCGACATCGACAAGCCGGGCGCCGACAGCTTCCGCCATCGGCAGGCCGGCGCCACCGAGGTTGCGATCGTGTCCGGCAACCGCTGGGCGCTGATGCACGAATTGCGCGGCGAGGATGAGCCGCCGCTGGAGAGCATCCTCTCGCGACTCGCCCCATGCGACATCGTGCTGGTCGAAGGCTACAAGCGCGAATCCCACCGCAAGATCGAAACGCGGCGCCTGGAAGCGAAGGACCGGACGCCGCTTTCAGCAGGTGATCCCAATATTGTCGCCATCGCCGCCGATTTCGCCGTCACGGACAAGAGCCTGCCGGCATTCGACCTCGATGACGCAAAATCGATAGTCGACTTCATCGAGCGCACCACCGGCCTCGTTGCTTGAGATGTAACGTAACGGCAGAACCCCATTGCCGATTTCGGTGGTTTTGCAGTTGCTTTTTTCTTGGAAAGAGTGGGAGTATCGCCCTCAGCGGGCGGTCAAAAGCACCGCCCCACAGAGCCGTTTCGGAACGACGGCCGGGACCAAAAAGAGAGGACTATCATGCGTATTGCACTGCGTATCGCGCTCGCCGCATCGGCTGCGCTGCTGACGCTCGGCGTAGCCCAGGCCCAGGAAAAGACCCTGAGGATCGGCACGGAAGGCGCCTATCCCCCGTTCAACAACCTCACCTCCGACGGCAAGCTCGTCGGCTTCGACATCGACATCGCCCAAGCGCTTTGCGACCAGATGAAGGTCAAGTGCACCTTCGTCGCCCAGGATTGGGACGGCATCATTCCTGCACTCCAGGCCGGCAAGTTCGACGCCATCGTCGCCTCGATGTCGATCACCCCGGAGCGCAAGGAAAAGGTCGACTTCAGCCACAAATACTACAACACGCCCTCGGCACTCGCCGTGCCGAAAGACTCGACCCTGAAGGGTGTGACCAAGGCAGATCTCGCCGGCAAGACCATCGGTGTCGCCACGACGACCACCCATTTCAACTATGCCTCGAAAACCTACACCGACAGCACCGTGAAGGGTTATCCGAGCAGCCCCGAGGAGCAGGCAGATCTCGCCAATGGCCGTCTCGACGCTATCGAGGACGATATCGTCGTGCTGCAGCAGTGGCTGGACTCGCCTGATGGCGCCTGCTGCAAGATTCTCGGCCAGCCCTCGCCGCAGCCGGTCGAGATCTTCGGGCCGGGCGCCGGCATCGCCGTGCGCAAAGGCGAGACCGACCTGGTCAACAAGCTCAATGAGGCCATCGACGCCATCCGCGCGAATGGAAAATACAAGGAAATCAACGACAAGTACTTCAAGTTCGACGTCTACGGCGCCGAGTCCTGATAGACAGGATCAAGACGGCGGGGAAATCCCCGCCGTCTTTCTATTCATCTTAGGAACGCTGTGGGGATAAGACCTGTCGATGCCAGCCCAAAGCATATGGACACTTCTCAGTTGGGGACCCGATGGCTGGAGTGACGATATTGTTTATGGCGCACTAATCACCGTTGCGCTTGCGCTTGCCACCCTGCCCATCGGATTGACGATCGGCTTTTTCATTGCACTCGCCAAGCAGTCCGAAGAACCTTCGCTGCGCCTGGCCGCCAACATCTACACCACGGTCTTTCGCGGCCTGCCTGAACTGGTGACGCTCTTCCTGTTCTTCTTCGGCGTGCCGATCTTGCTACAGCATCTCATCCACTATTTTCGACCCGAAGCGACCATCGACGTCAACAGCTTCGTCGCCGGCATGATCGTGCTGGCGCTGATTTTTTCGTCCTATGCCAGCGAGGTTTTCCTCTCGGCCTTCCGCGCCATCCCCAAAGGCCAGTATGAGGGCGGTTATGCCATCGGTCTTTCCTACGGGCAGACAATGCGCAAGGTGATCGTGCCGCAGCTGCTGCGCATCGCGTTTCCCGGACTGGAGAACTGTTGGCTGAGCCTGCTGAAGGACACGTCGCTGGTGTCTGTCGTTGGCCTCGCGGAGACATTGCGCAATGCCTACACCGCTGCCCGGGTCACCAAGCACGCATTTCTTTTCTATGGTGTTGCGGCACTGGTTTTTCTTGCCCTGGCCGTAGTGTCGTCCTTTGCAAGCAGCGCGATACTGCGCTCGCTTGGCCGGCGGGAGGCTCAGCGATGAGCGCCACAGCCACCCTGGTCGAACGGCCCCCGCCGCGGGCGCGCGGTTGGCCGCGCAGGCGTATCGCCGGTTATGCGCTGGTCTGCTTATGGGTTTTATTCGGCATCGGCATCGTCAGCTATCTCGTCTTTGCCTGGAATGCTGACTTCTTCGCCAAATATGCACCGGCCTATCTGCGAGGGCTTGGGGTAACGCTCGCGTTGGTTTCGATATCGATGGTGCTCGGCGCTATCCTGTCGGTGCCTGTCGCCTATGGGCGTATGTCCAGAAACCGCATCCTGTCCGGCCTCGCCTATTGCTACGTCTATTTCTTCCGAGGCACGCCGCTGCTGGTCCAAACCTATCTGGTCTATTACGGATTGGGCTCGTTCCGCGTCGAACTCCAGTCGGTCGGCCTCTGGGACTTTTTCAAGGACGCCTTCAACTGCGGCGTCTTCGCCTTTGCGCTCAACACCGCCGCCTACCAGGCCGAAATCCTGCGCGGCGCCATCGAAAGCGTACCTAAGGGCCAATGGGAAGGCGCTGCCTCACTCGGCCTCCACAAGCTGCAGACGCTGCGCAGGATCATCCTGCCGCAGGCCCTGGTCGTGGCCTTGCGGCCTTACGGCAACGAGCTGATCCTGATGGTCAAGGCCTCCGCCATCGTCGCCATCATCACGGTCTACGACCTGATGGGCAATGCAAAACTCGCCTTCGCCAATTCCTTCGACATCCAGGCCTACATCTGGGTCGCGCTGGTGTACCTCGTGATGGTCGAGCTGTTGCGCCATGCGATCGAATGGATCGAGCGCCGGATCACCATCCATCTGAAACGCTGACGAGTTCCCACACTGCACCAGTCGATCGCGCCACAGGCGTCTTGACGAATTATGCGCAGCGCATAGAGCTTTCGCAGCAATTTCGTTTCGTCTGAAGGGCAAGCTCATGGCATCTGTGGCATTTCTCGGTCTTGGCGTGATGGGCTATCCAATGGCCGGTCACTTGAAGAACAAGGGTGGCCACGACGTCACCGTCTACAACCGCACCAGGGCCAAGGCCGAGCAGTGGGTTGGCCAGCATGGCGGCAGCCTTGCTGTCACGCCGGCAGAGGCAGCCAGGGACAAGGACTTCGTCTTCTCCTGCGTCGGCAATGACGACGATCTGCGCTCGGTGACTACAGGTCCCGAAGGCGCCTTCAAATCGATGAAGAAAGAATCGGTCTTCATCGACAACACCACGGCCTCGGCGGAAGTCGCGCGCGAACTGGCTGCAGCGGCGCAAGCCGGCGGCTTCTCGTTTCTCGACGCGCCGGTCTCGGGTGGCCAGGCCGGCGCCGAGAACGGCGTTCTGACCGTCATGGTCGGCGGCGACCAGGCTGCCTTCGACAAGGCGAGGCCAATCATCGATGCCTATGCCCGCATGGTCGGGCTGATGGGCTCGGCGGGTGCCGGTCAGCTCACCAAGATGATCAACCAGATCTGCATCGCCGGGCTGGTGCAGGGCCTGTCGGAAGGCATCCATTTCGGCAAGAAGGCCGGGCTCGACATCGAGAAGGTGATCGAGGTGATTTCCAAGGGGGCGGCTGGCTCCTGGCAGATGGAGAACCGCCACAAGACCATGAATGCCGGCAAGTATGATTTCGGTTTCGCCGTCGACTGGATGCGCAAGGACCTCGGCATCTGCCTGGCTGAGGCCGACCGCAACGGCGCCAAACTGCCGGTGACTGCGCTTGTCGACCAGTTCTACAAGGACGTGCAAGCCATGGGCGGCAAGCGCTGGGATACGTCCTCGCTGCTGGCGCGGCTGGAGAAGTAGGCGGCCATGTCCCTGCCCGCTCCAGGCTGGACCGCGCAGGACATCGTCGCGCATCTGCGTTCGATCGGCTCCGAGGAAAATCGCGCCGGCATGGCGCGGTTCGGCATCAACACGGCAACGGCGCTTGGTGTCGGCAACACGGATTTGCGGCCCTTGGCGCGCAAGCTGAAGCGCAATCACGAGCGGTCCCTGGCGCTGTGGGCCAGCGGCATTCGCGAAGCCCGGTTGTTGGCTGCGTTCACCGGCGAGGCCAAGAAGATCACCAGAGAGGACTGCCGCCGCTGGGCCGGCGACTTTGATTCATGGGAAGTTGTCGATACCGTCTCCGACCTGTTCGTCGATACGCCGTTCTGGCGCGATCTGATCGCGGAATTCGCGGCCGATGAGCGCGAATTCGTCCGCCGCACGGCCTTTGCCATGCTGGCCTGGGCAGCCGTGCATTTGAAGAGAGAGCCGGACGCGACATTCCTGTCCTATCTGCCCTTGATCGAAGCCCATGCCGGCGATGAGCGGAATTTCGTCAGGAAAGCCGTCAACTGGGCGCTGCGGCAGATCGGCAAGCGCTCGATGAGCCTGCACGCCCCTGCCCTGGCCCTGGCGCAGAAGCTTGCCGGCTCCCCGGACAAGACCGCGCGCTGGATCGGCAAGGATGCCGTCAAGGAATTGTCGGATGCCAAAACACTCAAACGCCTCGCCGCCAGAAAAATTTGACCTCGCCAATATCCGCTTCACCGAGGTGACGCCGGTGACCCGTGGTAGCTTCGAGGCTTTGTTCGAGCAGCCGGGCGCGCCAAAATGTTGCTGGTGCATGGCCTGGCGGCATTCCGGCCGCGAGCACCTCCAGAACGATGAGAAAAAGCGCCAGATGATGGCGCTCATCGATGCCGGCACCCCAGTCGGCATCCTCGCCGAGATCGACGGCAAGACCGTTGCCTGGTGCTCGGTCGCGCCACGCGAAACCTATCGCAAGCTTTCAAAGCAGCAGGACGACGGCGAGACTGGCGTATGGTCGATCGCCTGCTTCTATGTGCCGAGGGCGCTGCGCGGCGGCGGCCTTGCTTCGGCCATGCTCGATGCCGCCATCGATCATGCCTTCGCCAAGGGCGCGCGCATCATCGAGGCCTATCCCGTGGCCGAGGCGTCGCCGAGTTACCGCTTCATGGGCTTTCGCGACATGTTTGCATCTCGGGGATTCCATGAGGCTGGCATGGCCGGTTCTCGCCGACATGTGATGCGGCTCGAGCATTGACGTCATTGGGCACGGCGTCTCTACTCGCCCAAAAAGGAAGCGGCATGAGCATTCATCTCAAATCAATTCTGGCGTTCGCGGCCGCGCTGTCTCTCTCCGCTGCCGGCGCCTCGGCCGAGACCATGCACATCTTCTGGAAGGATCTGCGGCCGGCGAGCCAGGCGGTTGCCGAAGACGCCGGCCTTCCGATGATCGCGGCAAAATTGCCCGATCATGGCGAGACGCTGTCGCTCACCCTGCAGGACAAGACGATACAATTAGCCGGCTATGCATTGCCGGTCGATCGCGACGGCGACCTCGTCTATGAGTTCCTGCTCGTGCCATGGACAGGCGCATGCAGCCACATGCCGACGCCGCCGCCCAACCAGATCGTGCTGGTCACGCCGGCCCATCCCTACAGGATGTCACAAGCCTACCAGTCGGTCGCCGTCACCGGTGCCTTGAAGCCGGACATGGAAAAGAGCCAGCTGTTCATTCTGGATGGCGTCAGCGTCATCCAGTCCGGCTACACCGTGCGCAAGGCGGAGGTGGTCGGGGTCGACACCGTGCCGGACACCATCACCTTGCCGGTGAACTCGCCCTGGAGTTTCCTCAACAAGAAGAAGAACTGATCGGGTGCCGCCCACTCAGGCAGCGTTGGCGCCCGATTCCTTGTCCAGCACCATGTAGTCGAGCGGGATTTCGGTCGTGTACTTGATCTGCTCCATGGCGAAGGACGACGACACGTCACGGATTTCGATCTTCGCGATCAGCCGCTTGTAGAAGGCGTCGTAGGCGGCGATGTCGGGCACCACGACGCGCAAGAGATAATCGACATCGCCGCTCATGCGGTAGAATTCGACCACCTCGGGAAACTCCTGGATAACCTCGGAAAACCGCCGCAACCACTCATGGCTGTGCGAATTGGTGCGGATCGAGACGAACACGGTGACCCGCACATTGACCTTCTCATGATCGAGAATGGCGACGCGCCGCTTGATGACGCCCTCCTCCTCGAGCTTCTGGATGCGGCGCCAGCAGGGCGTGGTCGACAGGCCGACTTTCTTGGCGACATCGGCCACCGCGAGCGTCGCGTCCTCCTGCAGGAGGCGGAGAATTTTTCGGTCAAGGCGGTCCATTAGAGGCTCCTGGAGGAATAGTTTGGCTATACTCCCTCTTATTCCAGGCTTTCACAAGAAAGAAATTCTGCCAATCGCCACAAAAGCGAGTGATTTCTTGCTGAATGCCTAATCAAGGCGATAGCGGATTTCCGACCGCAGGAAAGGCAGCAAATCCATTTCAAACCACGGATTCCGCTTCAGCCAGCCGCTGTTGCGCCAGGACGGATGCGGCAGCGGCAGCACTTTCGCACCCACCGAACTCTCCCAGATGGCGCGCCAGTCCATCACCGTTTCCGTCAGCGAGGGGCGGCGCGCGGCGCCCATGTGCCAGGACTGCGCGTAGAGGCCGATCGTCAGCACCAGGTCGATCCGCGGCATCAAGGCCATCAACGGCGCACGCCAGGCGGGAGCGCACTCGCGTCTTGGCGGCAGGTCGCCCCCCTTGGCATCCTGGCCGGGAAAGCAGAAGCCCATCGGCACGATGGCGAATTTCTCGGTGTCGTAGAATTCGTCGCTGGTCACATCGAGCCAGCCGCGCAAGCGGTCACCAGAGGCATCAGTGAACGGCATACCCGACAGGTGGACCTTGGTCCCCGGCGCCTGGCCGGCAATCAGGATGCGGGCGCTGGATGAGGGCCGCAGCACCGGCCGCGGCTCATGCGGCAGCGGCTTGCCGACGGGATTTTCGACGCAGATGCGGCAGGCCCGGACCTTGGCTGCAAAATGGTCCAGTTCCACGCTCAAGCGGCGGCACTCGGCCGACTGGAGATCGCCTGATGCCAGCGCAGCACATTGGGGCATTCCTCCGGCACCTTGATGCGTGCCGGCTTCATGAAGTCGATCGCGATCAGGCCGGTGATATCGGCGATCGAATAGCTGTCGCCGGCGGCGAATTCACGGTTCGCCAACTCGCCGTCGAGGAGTCTGAGGAATGCAATCGCCTTGGGTTTGTTGGCCTCGCCCCATTCGGGAATCTGGGGAATTTCCCATTCCTTCATGGCCGGATGGATGTGGCGAAAGGCCTGCGCGACGCAGCTGAGCAGATTGAACTCCATCCGTCTCTGCCACATCTCGACCTGCGCCTTGCCGAGCGCGCCGCGCCCGAACAGGGCCGGCTCGGGATGCAACTCCTCGAAATAGCGGCAGATGGCGACGGATTCGGTGATGACGGTGCCGTCGTCGAGCTCCAGCACCGGCAGGCGCTGCAGGGGATTGCGCGAGCTAACAGTCTGGCCTTTGTGCTCCAGCGCCCCCATGTCGACGGATACCAGCGGAACCGTGATCCCTTTCTCGGCAAGAAACACGCGTACCCGCCGCGGATTGGGCGCCCGGCCGCCGTCGAAGAGCTTCATTCGATCCTCCCTTTCCCGTTTCAGGCCGATACGCTTCACCAGAAGCGAAAAATCTCCCGCATGGCGTCGCCGATCGACGCCAGCGTACCGTGTTTTCGCTCCACCACCACGCCGTGATGGCTGTCGCGCCAGTCCTGCGGCTGATCGAACGTACCCGCCCAGATGCCGATCTTGGCAGCGCGGGCGGTCGCTTCCTCGCTTTCGAACTCACCAAAGGCGACGGCCCAGCCCGCCTCGACCTGGGCGCGGTTGAGGTCGGTCCCGCCGGCCCTGCAGTCGCCAAGCAACCGGCCATAGCGATCCCGCTGCCAGCCGCTGCAGGTGACCGGCCTGCCGGCAACCAGGCGCACCAGCGACTGGCGCGCTAGCGTGCCGCAGGCATAGTCGGCGCCATTCCTGCGGCAGATCTGGGTGTACTCGGGGGCATCGATGCCCCGCATGCGGATGCGCTCGGTGCCGAGCGTGATCGAATCGCCGTCATTGATGATGGCAGCGCCTTGCGTCTGGCGCGTTTCCACCCGATCGAGGCGCGCCGCCAGCAGGATCAGCAGTCCCAGAATAACTGTCGTAAGCCCATAATCCAGAAGCCGCCGCCACGGGCTTCTGGGCACCGGTGCGTACCGTTGGCGCGATCTCGGCGACCAGAAACGGCTCATATGGCAAACGGTTGGTTAATCATTCGAACGTAGCTTAACACCTTGAAATCGCTGCGCGCATAAATTGAAGCTTTTGATGCCCTTGCAACGCTCGAACACAGCGGACAAGTTCATTGTGGACCGCAGGAAACCTCATCGCAACAGCGATGTGGCGCGCGCGGTGCGCAAGACGCGCGACCGTCTTTCGCAGCAGGCCGGCAATCCCGATTTCGACCGCGAACTCTTGAAACTCCACGCGCGCGCCATGACAAGCGGCGCCGTCGTGATCCCGCTTCTCGTCCTGGCGATCGCCGCGGCCGGCAGGCTCGCCGGTGTCGGCAACGAGATCGGGCTTTGGGCGCTGTCCACGCTTACCTGCTATACGGTCGTCGCCTTCATGGCGCGGCGCATCGAGCGCACGGAAGCTGCTGAGCTCAACCCCTTGCAGGCACGACGGGAATTCCTGGTCGGCCATTTCCTTTGCGGCCTCGGCTGGGCCTGGTTCGTCTTGCTCGGCTGCGGCACCTGCGCCGTTGACCAGTTCCAGGTGGTCAAGGCGGTGGTGTTGCTGTTTGCCATGGCCGGGACAGCCCTCATGGCCTCGTCGCTCAGCGGCGCGCTGCTGGCGACCTTTGCCGTGCCGGTGGCGCTCTATGCCTATCTCGGCGCCAGGCTGTGGATGCCGGTCGAGGCGATCATGGCCGGACTGCTTGTCCTGTCTCTGCCTTTCTTCGTCTATGTCGCCCGTCACATCAACCGCTCCTCGCTGATGCTGCTGTCGTTCCGCTCCGAAAAGGATGCGCTGATCGCCGAACTGGAGACGGCAAAATCGATGTCGGACGAAGCTCGGCGGCGGGCCGAGGATGCCAATCTGGCAAAGTCGCGTTTCCTTGCTTCGATGAGCCATGAACTGCGCACGCCGCTCAACGCCATTCTCGGCTTTTCCGAGGTGATGGCGAACGAGGTGCTGGGGCCGATGAGCAACCCCACCTATCGCGACTACGCCAATGACGTGCATGATTCCGGCCAGCATCTGCTGGACCTGATCAACGAAATCCTCGACCTGTCGCGCATCGAGGCCGGCCGCTACCAGCTCAACGAGGAGCCGGTGATGCTGCTGAACATCGTCGAGGACTGCTGCCATATGATGGAACTGAGGGCGCGTAACAAGGATATCCGCGTCATCCAGGATTTCGAACAGACATTGCCGCGGCTGTTCGCCGACGAGCGCGCCGTGCGCCAGATCACGCTCAACCTTCTGTCCAACGCCATAAAGTTCACCGCCACCGGCGGCGAAATCCGCGTCCGTGTCGGCTGGACGGCAGGCGGCGGGCAATACATCTCCGTCAAGGACAATGGCCCCGGCATTCCCGAGGACGAAATTCCGGTCGTGCTCTCGGCCTTCGGCCAGGGCTCGATCGCCATCAAGAGCGCCGAACAGGGCACCGGGCTTGGCCTGCCGATCGTGCAAGGCTTGCTTGCCATGCATGGCGGCGAGTTCGAGCTCCATTCCAAGCTGCGCGAAGGCACCGAGGCGATCGCCATCTTCCCGCTGAGCCGGGTGATGGAAGAACTGCCGGCGTTGCCAACCGCGGCAGTGGCGGCACGACGGCGGTAGGCGACCCCAGCGACCTGCCTTCATTGCCCAAAGAGGAACGCAGACCGCAATGAGCGCAGGTTGGGATGCCGGCGGCGTCGAAATCAAATCGGAGCGGCTTCACCTTAGGTTGTTTACGGCCGATGATGCTGACGAAGTCTTTGCCGCCATCACGCCCGCGATCACTCGTTTCATGCAGTGGGAACTGCCGCGATCACCAACGGCCTTCGCCGAGGTCTGGCGATCCTGGCTAGCGCCGATCCTTGACGGATCGGATCTGCATTTTGTTGTGCGCTCGCTGGTGGACGATCGCTGTCTGGGGCTGGTCGGCCTGCATGCGGCGAAGACGGTTCGTCCTGAGATCGGAATTTGGATAAGAGAGGACGTCCATGGGAACGGCATCGGCCGGGAGGCCGTCGCTGCCGTGGCGGCATGGGCGTCCGGGGAACTCGATCCGGACTGCTTCGCGTACCCTGTCGCCGAAGAGAACGTGGCGAGCCGAAGAATCGCGGAAGGCCTCGGCGGTTCGATCGTCGAGACCCGCTCCAACCCGAAATACATTTCGGTCGTCTATCACATCCCCAATCCCAGGCGTTGATGCGCCGGGGACCTGAAACCCTAGGCCCGCACAGCCGCCGCCATGCCCGAACTGGTCAGCGCCGCCGCCTTGACCAGGCCCGCGCCAAGTGCTGCCCCTGCCCCTTCGCCATGGCTTATGCCGAGGTCAAGCAGCGGACGGAAGCCAAGCAGTTCGGCGGCCTTGGCATGCGCGGGCTCAGGCGACAGGCTGGCGAGAAGACAATGGTCCAGCGCCGCGGGGGCCGCGGCATAAAGCACCGCAGCGGCAGCCGTTGCCGCAAAGCCGTCGAGCAGGACCGGAATCTTCTGCATCCGCGCGGCGAGGATGGCGCCTGCTATCGCCGCGAACTCACGGCCGCCGACCCGGCGCAGCACCTCCAACGGGTCCTCGAGATGGTTCTCATGAAAGGCCAGCGCCGCATCGACCACATCGGCCTTGCGCGCCTGCATCGCCGCGTCGGCGCCGGATCCCGGGCCAACCCAGTCGGCACCCCTGCCCCCGAACAGTGCGGCAAGCAGCGCCGCGGCGACGGTGGAATTGCCGACGCCGAGATCGCCGAGGCAAAGCAGGTCGGTGCCGCCGGCGATCGCTTCCATGCCGAAGGCCATGGTCGCCGCGCAACCGCGTTCGTCGAGCGCTGCGTCATCGGTGATGTCGCCGGTCGGGATGTGCAGGGCGAGATCGAACACCTTCAGCCCAAGGTCGTTGGCAATGCAGATCTGGTTGATCGCCGCACCACCGGCCGCGCAAAGTTCGACCGCGTTGGCTGTCGCCGCCACCGGACGTGGCGAAATGCCATGCCTGACGACACCATGTTTGCCGGCAAAGACCGCCATCAGCGGCCTTGTCACCGCGGGCGGAGCCCGGCCGCTCCAGGCGGCAAGCCACGCGGCAATGTCCTCGATCCGGCCGAGCGAATGCACCGGCTTGTCGGCCTTGGCAAACAGCGTGCGCACCCGCGCTTCGGCTTTGAGATCGGTTGACGGCAGATTGTCGAGCAGGTTGCGGAAATCGTCGAAAGGCAGTGCGCTGGTCATGTCGTGAGCAATCATTCCTGGATTTGGTGAGCGGCATAGCCGCGTTGCGTGATCGGCACAACCTCTCCCAAACATCCGCCTTGATTGCCGCAAAGATGGCCTGGGAAGGCGCGATCGCGAGGGCTTGCATTGGCTTTGCCGTTGCACCATGTGGAGATGGAACTCAGGATTCCGAATGGAATCCCCAAGAGAAAGTCATGACGGCCATCGAATCCCCCTGCATCCTGGTCTGTTCGATCGACATGAAAACCGGCTTCTGCTTCGGTTGCGGCCGCACGCGCGAGGAAATCGGCGCCTGGATGGGGATGACGCCCGAAACGCGCCGCAATGTGATGGCCGAACTTCCGGCCAGGCTGGAAACGGTCGAGCGCCGGCCCCGCCGGGAAACGCGCCGCACGCGCATGGCGCGCGAGCGCGACGCAATCTAGAGCAGTTCTCTGTTTCACGGAAACGACGAAACGCTCTAACTCATTGTTTTACCGCAATTCCGGACGAAAAGCCGTCTCACACTTTTCCTGGAATTGCTCTAGCGAGGCACGGATGAGCAGCCGACTGTTCTGGATTCTGATGGCGGTGATCGGCGTGGGAGCAGCGCTGCTCATGCTCAACGATTCTGCCGGCAGCACGCTGGGGGTCGAGAACCATGATTTCGGCCGGCTGATCTGGCTTGGCGCCTTTGGTGCCCTGATCGCTGGTGGCCTGCTGCGCTCGGGCCGCCCGTTGGGCGACATGGCCCGCAATTTCGGCGCCTGGGCGGCGATCGTGCTGGCGCTGATCGCCGGCTACCAGTATCGCTACGAATTGCAGGACATCGCCAGCCGGGTGACCGCTGGTCTCGTTCCCGGCAGCCCGCTGGCGCTTGGTGTCGAAGACGGCCACGCCACTGTGACCCTCGACAAGGCCGACAACGGCCATTTCGAAGCGCGCATCCTGGTCAATGGCAATCCGGTGCGGGCCGTTGTCGATACTGGCGCGACCAGCACCGTGCTGACGTCTGAAGATGCGCAGGCCGCCGGCTTCAACCCGGCCGCGCTCAACTACACGATACCGGTTTCGACAGCCAACGGCATGGCGCGCGCCGCGGCGGTCAAGACCGACGCGGTGGCGATCGGCGGCATCGTGCGCAAGGACATGTCAGTCATGGTCGCGGCACCCGGCATGCTGAGCCAGAGCCTGCTCGGCATGAATTTCATCGGCTCGCTGTCAGGCTTCGACGTGCGCGGCGACCGTATGATCCTGCGGGATTGAACTCAGGCCGCTTCGGCTGCCCCTCTACCGAATTCGACCGCCGCGAAAGCCGTCTTCAGCACCTCAGGCCCGGCACCGGGCCGGTTTGCGTCGGTCGACAGGATCTGGCGGTAGCGGCGCGCGCCGGGCAGCCCGTGGAACAGCCCGACCATATGGCGGGTGACATGGCCGAGCCGCCCGCCCTGTTCGATGTGGCGTGCCGCGTAATCCACCATGGCGTCGATCAGCGCGGCGAAATCGAATGCCTCGGGCTTCGCGCCATAGAAGCCGGCATCGACGCCGGCCAGAATGCCTGGTGTGTGGTAGGCCGCGCGGCCAAGCATGGCGCCGTCGACATGATCGAGATGCGCCCGGGCCTCTTCAAGCGACTGAATTCCGCCATTGATGCCGATGAATTCGTTTGGTTTTTTGGCCTTGAGCCGATAGACCCTGTTGTAATCGAGCGGCGGGATGTCGCGATTTTCCTTGGGGCTAAGCCCCTCCAGCCACGCCTTACGCGCATGCACCCAAAGCGCGTCTGCGCCGGCCGCGAAAACCCCGTCCGCCAGCGCATCGAGCGCCGGCTCCGGATCCTGTTCGTCGACGCCGATGCGACACTTCACGGTGACGGGGATTGTCACCGCCGTTTTCATTGCCGCGACGCAGTCCGCGACAAGATCGGGCACTTTCATCAGGCAGGCGCCGAACGTGCCCGACTGGACGCGGTCTGACGGGCAACCGACATTGAGGTTGATCTCGTCATAGCCGAACGCTTCGCCGATGCGCGCTGCCTCGGCAAGCTTCGCCGGGTCCGAGCCGCCAAGCTGCAGCGCGACCGGATGTTCCGCCACATCGAAGCCAAGCAGCCTGTCGCGCGCGCCTTGGATGACCGCATCGGCCACTACCATCTCGGTATAAAGCAGCGCACGGCTCGTCAGCTGGCGATGGAAGAACCGGCAATGCCGGTCCGTCCAGTCCATCATGGGCGCAATGGCTAGTCTATGGTCTTGATATTTCAGCATTTTTCTTTAACATAAAATCGTTAGAACCTGCCGAGTGCACACGAGCCGAGCGACAAATCGACCATAGTGAGACGCCAACCCTTCATATCGACGACCTGTGCGATGTAGGCAAGTCCCTCGCCGCTCCAAGGCTGAAGCCCTCGATATGCCCCAAAGACATCTGGGCTCATTCGTTTTGAACAGCCGCCCAAGGTATTGGACCGATGACTCTTTGAGCAGTGGAGAACCTGCGGTCGATGGCGGCAACGCGCGACATGGAGTGGCACACATCTACCGGTAATTGTCTCGGTCCTTGGCCCTCTCGGCCCGGCAATCCACCTTGCTCAAGACAGCCTTGCGGTAGGCGTCCTCAAACACGCGCATAGCCCTCTCGAATTTGGCTGGATTAGGTGCCAAGTGTCTATCCAGCCCGTGCTGCAAAAGGAGGAAGACGGCCATCATGGCTTTTCCACTTGGGCTTGGGCTCAGCGCCGGGCACCTTTTCAATACGCCATAGATCCTACCTGAAATTGCTGCAGCCAGATGCAATTTGCCATCCGGCATACGCACCAAGTAATCGATATTTTTCTCTTCCTGCCCGGCCGAAGCAGCCGAAATCGTGAAGCAGATTGCAGCGATGACCGTTACTAAAATGCGTCTCAAGTGTTTCCCCTCTTCTTGCAGTCAACTCGACCCTACTAATCACCCGTTATCATAGCTTGCCTAACATTCAGAAGCTCGCCAATCGGCGGCAGCGGGTACCAATGCCGCGGGCAAATAGCGCCAGTGCCGGCGTGGGCCGGTCCTTCGTGTGAACGAAAATGGAAGAGAAGTGGGCCGGTACAGCCGGACCATATCAAATCAATCCTCCTCGACGGGTGCCGGGATCTCATCCGGAACGATTTGCCGTCCAACCCGGTCGGCAACGAGCATAGAGAGCATCATCTCGACAAGGCCGTTGGCGGCCCCCTTTTCTCCACCGGTAGCGCCGATCTGGATCTGCGGCACGATGGGCAGCCTGCCATTCTCGATCGCCTCGGCGAAGCGCATGAGAACCTGCGCGTTGAGCTGATAGTCCGGGCCGCCGAAGGCCGCGACCTTCTTCTCGGTGGCCTCGGCCTCCGCCAGGCCGATGGCGCGCACCTTCTCGGCATCCGCAAAACCGGTCGCCTTGATGCGTTCGGCATCGGCAAGCGCGATAGCCTTGATCATGTCGGCCTCGCCATGGCCGGCGAGGCGCACCTTCTCGGCTTCTGCCTTGGCAGTGACCTGAATGGTTTCCGCCTGCTGGCGGGTGCGGGCGAGTTGCGCCTTGCCTTCGTTCTCACTGATCTCGATGGTAAGCGCCGACGCCGTGATCTTGGCTTGCTGTTCGGCGAGCGCCTCCTTCTCACGCAACGTGCGTTCCTGAATGGCCGCCTTCTCCTGCAATTTGTAGGTCTCGACCTTTTCGACTGCGATCTGGCGCTCGCGCAGCTGGATCAGGATCTGCTCTATGCTGTTCTGGCCATTGGCGGCACGGGGCGTACCAATCAACACTTCCTGCAGCTCGAGGCTGTAGGTATTGAATTTCGCGCGCATTTCCTCGCCCGATTTGCGCTGGATATCGCTACGCTCCTGCAAAAGCTGAATCAGCGTCTTTGTCTGGGCGATGTTCTTGAAGTAAGCGGAAACCATCGGGTCGAGCGTTTGTTCGACCAGCCGCTTGATGTCACCGAAACGCTGCACCACGAGCGGCGCCTTCATATAGTCGATATGCACAACGACGGAGAGCGGCAGCACAGGCTCGAACGCATCCTTGGTGATCAGCGACACTTCAGACAGGTTCTCGTCCAGCCTGTGTTCGCCAAACTGCTCCTTCGTCCATTTGAGCACGAAGTTGGTGGTCGGCACGGTGATGATATTGCCGGCATAGGTATTGAACGCATACTTGCCCGGCAGCAGCGGCGTTGACCAGACACCGCGCGCGCCGATTTCGACCAGCTCGCCGTGACGGTATGCCTGCCCGGATATATCCGTGCCGTGGCGGCCGTTATAGGAGACGACGACACCCACCGTGCCAACGTCGATGATCGTCTTCTTGACCAGTTCGACGGTCGCGAAAATGCGATTGAGGAAGTAGCTGCCGTCGGCCAGCACCTGCAGCTGCCGGCCACGGTAGCCACCGGCATTGAGAAACTTCTCCGGGTCCTGAAAATTGTTGTGGAAGTTCGGGTCGTTCGGATCGTTGGCGACGGTCGGTGCGATGATCTCGCCATCCGGCAGGGCCGGACCGTCATGGATGGTGACGATGCCGATCATATCCTCGGCATTATGGATGACGATCGGCTCAAAGCCGCCCCGCTCCGAGATCATGCTGGACATATTGGTAAAAAGGTTTTGTTCCGACGAGCTCAGATTAACGGCATAGATCGACTGGGCGGTCAGCACGATGAATTGTGCGAGATTGATGGCATAGATGCCTTCACGCAAGATCTTGCGTTGCGGTCCTTTTTGTCCGCCTTTTTCGAGAAAGCCGCGTACATCCTGGAAATCATCGGCTTCGGTGTTGGAAGCCAGAGTCTGCGTCGACGGCAGCGGCTTGCCATCACGGGCAAAGACATAGCCGATCTGACCTTGCGGGATGGTGACAAGATTGGCGCGATGCATCGAATATTGGAACGGCATGAAGAAATGCAGGCCACCGCGCACGACTTCCGGCTGGTAGCCTGCCTCACGGTTGAGCGCGATGAAGCCATTGCTGACGGAGCCACGAAAACTCCACAGTTTTTCCAGGATGCCGAGCCTGTCGTTCGGGATGTAGCGGACCACACCGCTCCACCAGAACAGGATTGCCAGCACGATGACCAGCACGGCTGCCTCGATCGCCATCCATTCCATCGGGCCGAGATACTGTAGGGCTTCCATCTCTTCTCTCCTGCGGGGCGCGCGGGTTTGTTCACCCAACGGCCACCCGGTTGGTGTTGATTGATGATGGGGAGATCGCGCACCGACACGCCCGACGCACCAAGGGCGTGTCGAACGTTTGGGCTGCTCATTGTCTAGGAAAATGACCGCGCGTCCCGAGTCCCCAGTGAGGGAGGCGTGGCCTCGGCGATGTCACATCGGTGTTGCCTTGATAGACATAACGGCAGATGACGTAGGGATCGCGTCAACAGGTTTAAAGATAGTCCGCGGGGAAATCGTATAAGTATTTTCCAATCAAAGACGAGGGCACAACTCGACGAAGGCTGGACCGATCCCGGTCCATGTCACTCTTCCCGGAACGCGCGCGCTATCTGATCGGCCAGAGGTTTCACCAGGTAGGACAGCATGGTCCGGCTGCCGGTGGAGAAGAACGCCTCGACAGGCATGCCCGGCGCCAGGGTAAGACCCTTCAGTTTCTTCAGCTCCGTGCGCGGCAGGCTGACGCGAACCGTGTAGAAGCCCGCGCCGCTGCGCTCGTCGACGCTGAGATCGGCTGAAATCTCGTTGACCACGCCGTTCAGTTCCGGGGTCACGCGCTGATTGAACGCCGAGAGTTTTAGCGTCACGTCCTGGCCCAGCGAGAGCTGATCGATGTCCTGTGGGGCAATGCGGGCCTCGACGGTCAGATCATCCGCCACCGGCACCACGAGCATGATGACCTCGCCCGGCGAAATGACGCCGCCGATCGTATGGACGGCGAGCTGGTGGACCACGCCATCCTGCGGGCTGCGGATGTCGATGCGCTTAAGCTGGTCTTCGGCGGACACCTTGCGTTCGACGAATTCGGATATTTTTCCCTGAACATCGCGCAGCTCGGTCGCGACCTCGCTGCGCAGATCCTGGTCGACCTGGATGATCTGCAGCCGGGTCTCGGCAATCCGGCCCTTGGCCTGTGCAATGGAGGCCGTCAGCTGCCCGTGTTCGCCGTCGAGCCGCACCGCGTCGCGCTCCAGCGCCGTCATGCGGTCGATCGAGACAAGCTTCTTCAGCCAGAGCGTGCGGATGCTGTCGAGCTCGGTGCCGATCAGTTTTATTTCCTGGCTCTTGGCCTCCCGCTGCTCGGTGAGCCCCGAGGCCTCCTCGGCAAGCTGCGCAATACGCTCTTCCAATTGCGCCTTCTGCCCGGCGCGGGCCTGGCGGCGAAACTCGAACAGCGACTGTTCGCCAGCCATGGCGCGCGCAACGGCGGGGTCATCGCGCCTCGATGTCAATGAAGCCGGAAAGGCGATGTCGGCATGGTTGTCGCGCTCGGCTTCGAGACGGGCCAGCCGCGCCTCGAATTGGTCGAGCCCCTTGATGACGATCGCCAGATTGGCGCGGGTGACCGTCTCGTCGAGACGAAGCAGCACCTGGCCGGATTTCACCGCATCGCCTTCGCGCGCCAGAATGGTGCCGACCACGCCACCGGTGGGATGCTGCACCTTCTTGACGCTGGAATCGACGACCAGCTTGCCCGGCGCAATCACGGCGCCGGACAGTTCGGTGACCGCCGCCAGGCTGCCCGCGCCACCGACCAGAAGAATGCACGCCGCCACGCCGGCAAGCAAATAGCGCCGGATGGTCCGGTCGATGGTGGGGGCCACGGCCATCAGGATGCGTTCTCCTCGGGCGCGGATACGACTTTCAATGGCACGCCACCCGGCCGGGTGACCTTGTTCAGCACTTCGTTCTTCGGGCCAAAGGCCTGGACCCGGCCATTCGCCATGACCAGGACCTGGTCGAGGCTTGCCAGCGCGCTTGGGCGATGCGCCACCACGACGGCGATGCCGCCGCGGGCGCGAACGCCCTGGATCGCCTCGGTCAAGGCGGCCTCGCCTTCGGCATCGAGGTTCGAATTGGGCTCATCGAGGACGACCAGGAACGGATCGCCATAAAGCGCACGCGCCAGCGCAACCCTTTGCCGCTGGCCGGCCGACAGGGCCGATCCGGCCTCGCCGATGCGTGTCTCGTAGCCTTCCGGCAGATGGACGATCAGGTCGTGCACGCCTGCCGCCCGGGCGGCAGACAGGATCTTGTCCGAAGGCGCCTCGGGCTCGAAACGCGCGATGTTCTCGGCAATGGTGCCGTCGAACAGCTGCACATCCTGCGGCAGATAGCCGACATGCCGGCCAAGCTCCTCCGGCGACCACTGGTCAAGCGTTGCGCCGTCCAGCCTGACGGCGCCGCGGCCCGGCAGCCAGATGCCGGCGATCGCCCGCACCAGCGAGGATTTGCCGGAAGCACTCGGCCCGATAATGCCGAGGCCGGCGCCCTTTTCCAGGGCAAAGCCCGCATCCTGCACGACCACCCGCCGCTCGCCCGGCGGCGTGACGCTGATGCCTTCGACCACGAGAGTGGCCGTCGGCGCCGGCAGGGAAACCGTCGTCGCCGCTTCGGGAAGCAGCGCCAGCAGCTGGGTGAGCCGCGCCCAGGCCTGGCGGGCGGTGACGAAGCCCTTCCAGTGCGCGATGGCCAGTTCGATCGGCGCCAGCGCCCGGCTCATCATGATGGAACTCGCAATCATGATGCCGCCTGTCGCTTCCTGGTGAATGACGAGCCAGGCGCCGATCGCCAGTATGCCGGACTGCAGCATCATGCGCAGGATCTTGGAGATGGTTCCGAGCGTGCCGGCCAGATCGCTCGCCTTGGCGTTGGTGCCGAGATACTCGGCGTTGATATCGGCCCAGCGTCCGGCGATGCGCGAACCAAAGCCCATCGCCTGCAGCACCTCGACATTGCGCCGTGTCGCTTCGGCCAGCGTGTTGCGCGCGGCGGCCTGGCGGTTGGCTTCCTTGGCGGGCTCGCGCGTGCGGGCCTCGGCAAACAGCGTCAGGCTGAACAGGACGATGGCGCCAGCGAGCGCCGTCATGCCGATCCAGAAATGGAAGAGAAAGCAGATGCCGAGATAGAGCGGCATCCATGGCAAGTCGAAAAGCGCCGTCGGACCGGCGCTCGACATAAACGAACGCACCTGGTCGAGATCGCGCAGCGACTGCAGGCCATCGCCGGCGAGCTTGGTGCGCAAGGGCAGCCGCATGAGTGCCGCATAGACCTGCCCGCTCAACCGTGTGTCCAGCCCCATGCCGATGCGCACCAGCAGCCGCGACCGGATGAGCTCGAGCACGCCCTGGAAGACGAACAGCGTGCCGGCAAACACCGCAAGCCCGACCAGCGTCGGCACGCTGCGGCCGGGGATGACCCGGTCGTAGACCTGCAGCATGAAGAACGAGCCGGTCAGCGCCAATATGTTGACGACACCGCTCATCAGCGCGATGCCGGCAAAGGCACGCCGGAAGGAACCAAGAACCGCCGCGAGGGTGGTTCGCGGCGGCTCGGACGGACGGGACTGCGGCATCGCCTTCAAATGATTTCCAGTTCAGGCATCAGGCGGCGATGAACTGGAAATCATCCTGATGAAGATTTGCCAGCGCAACATTCTTCAGGGTCAGCGTATTGCCGGCGTCATGGGTGATCACCGTGTCGGCGCCGACCTGGGTGGCTGCGGCGAGGACCGAGGCGAAGTCGGCGAAGACATCATTGCCGAACTGGATGACATCGTCCGACGCGGCTCCAGCGGTGAAGTCCGTGATGGTGTCGAGGCCAAACCCGGCTTTGAAGATGAAGGTGTCGTTGCCGGCTCCGCCCGACAAAAGGTCCTGACCGCCCCGCCCTTCTATCGTATCGTTGCCGCCGCCACCGAGGAGCATGTTGGCCGATGCGTCTCCACGGAGGATGTCATTGAAGGCGGATCCTATGACGTATTTGATGTTCGTCAACGTATGCGTTTCGCTGGTTGTGAACACGGTATCGCTCGAGGGGAAAGTGCCGGAATAATGCACGACCTGAGCACCAGGTTGCGAGATGGCATCTTGCAGTGACGCCGACGATGACAGTTCCTGGCTGGTGATAACCACGTCGAAATCGCCAAGACGGTTCGAGTAATCCGCTCTGTTGAAAATGACGATTTGATCGATCGTGGCCGCTTGACCGAGATCGACCTGCCACCATTCGCCCACGTTGGGCGTTCCGGTGTGGGTCACGGAATTGTGGTCGAAAACGCCATCGGTGTTGCCGTCAATGGCGCGGCTGGCGTCGCCTCCCCAGCCGGTGGTCTTCTGGCTTGCCGTGCCGTCCAATGCGACATTCTGCCCGTTTTCGAAGACCTGCACTTCGGCAAGAGAAAGGTAGTTGCCATTGGTCTGGTAGACGCGGACGAATTGCCCGACCAGGGCCGCATGGTTCACGACGGTCGTTCCAAGCGCCAGATCGACCGATACCGCATCAGCATTCGACGCATAACTGACCGTCGCGTTGGCCCGTGCAACCAGATCCGCCCTGTTCCAGATCGTGCCGTCGGCGAAGACGACCTTGTCGACGCCTTGGCCGTAATAGTCGTTGAGCGTGTCCTTGAGCAGGACCGAGCCGCCGTCGCCGGTACCCGGCGCGCTTTCGGAGATCACCACCGACACATCATTGCCGTTGCGCACCAGGCTTACGGCTGAAGGATTGATGTCGCTGAACACCAGCCGGTCATTGCCGCCGTTGTTGGTTCCCTCGAAAATGGTGTCGTTGCCGTCGCCACGGGCGTAGAGGTAACTGTCGTCACCTCCGGCGCCATTGAGCGTATCGTTGCCGGCGCGACCCTGGATCGTATCGGCGGAGTTGAAGCCGGTAATGGAGTCGTTGCCGGCGGTTGCAGCCTGATCCAGCAGTTTGACCCTGATGTCGGCCCGTGTCCAAACGGTGTTGTCGGCAAAGACGACCTTGTCGACGCCTTGGTCGTAGTAGTCGTCGAGGCTGTTCTTGAGCAGCACCGACCCGCCGTCTCCTGCGCCGGGCGCACTCTCGGCGATGACCAATGTCACATCATTGCCATTGCGCACTAACGTTGCGGCCGCTGGGTTGATGTCGGTCAGCAATAACTGATCGGCGTTGCCGCTGCTCGCACCTTCAACAATCGTGTCGTGGCCGCCGCCGCGAGCGTAGCGGTAGGTATCGCTGCCTGAGAATCCAACAAACGTCTCATCTGCCGCGGTGCTGGTCAGCAGCCTGTCGCGTAGTTGGGCCCTGGTCCAGATCGTGCCGTCGGCGAAGACGACCTTGTCGACGCCTTGGCCGTAATAGTCGTTGAGCGTGTCCTTGAGCAGGACCGAGCCGCCATCCCCGGCGCCCGGCGTGCTTTCGGCAATCACCACAGACACATCATTACCGTTGCGCACCAGGCTTACGGACGCAGGATTGATGTCGCTGAACACCAGTCGGTCGTTGCCACCGTTGTTGGTTCCCTCGAAAATGGTGTCGTTGCCGTCGCCACGAGCGTAGAGGTAGGTGTCGTCGCCACCAGCGCCGTTGAGCGTATCGTTGCCGGCGCGGCCTTGTATCGTATCGGCGGAGTTGAAGCCGGTGATGGTGTCGTTGCCGGCGGTTCCGGCCTGGTCCAGCAGCTTGACCCTGATATCGGCCCGGGTCCATGTCGTGCCATCGGCAAAGACGACCTTGTCGACGCCCTGGCCATAGTAGTCGTCGAGGCTGTTCTTGAGCAGCACCGAGCCGCCGTCGCCGGCGCCCGGCGTACTTTCAGCGATCACCACCGTCACGTCATTGCCGCTGCGCACCAGGCTGACGACGGCAGGGTTGATGTTAATAAACACCAGCCGGTCGTTGCCGCCATTGTTGGTGTCTTCGGTGACGGTGTCGTTGCCATCGCCACGAGCGTAGAGGTAGGTGTCGTCGCCACCGGCGCCGTTGAGCGCGTCGTTGCCGGCGCGGCCCTGTATCGTATCGGCGATGTTGAAGCCGACAATGGTGTCGTTACCGGCGGTTGCAGCCTGATCCAGCAGTTTGACCCTGATGTCGGCCCGGGTCCAAATCGTGCCGTCGGCGAAGACAACCTTGTCGACACCCTGGCCGTAATAGTCGTCGAGGCTGTTCTTGAGCAGCACCGAGCCGCCGTCCCCGGCGCCCGGCGTGCTTTCGGCGATCACCACCGTCACGTCGTTGCCGTTGCGCGCCAGGCTCACGGCCGAGGGATTGATGTCGGTCAGCAACAGCCGATCGCCGCTGCCGCTGTTCGTGTCTTCAACAATCGTGTCGTTGCCGCCGCCGCGGGCATAGCGGAAGGTGTCATCGCCCCAAAACCCGGCAAACGTCTCATTGGCGGCAGTGCCGGTCAGCAGCATGTCGCGCAGCTGGGCCCGGGTCCAAATCGTGCCATCGGCGAAAACGACCTTGTCAACGCCTTGGCCGTAACTGTCGTTGAGCGTGTCCTTGAGCAGGACCGAGCCGCCGTCGCCGGCGCCTGGCGTGCTTTCGGCAATCACCACCGTCACGTCATTGCCGTTGCGCACCAGGCTGACGGCAGCAGGGTTGATGTCGCTGAACACCAGTTGGTCGTTGCCGCCGCCGTTGGTTCCTTCGTTGATTGTGTCGTTGCCGTCGCCACGGGCGTAGAGGTAGGTGTCGTCGCCGCCGCCACCATTGAGCGTGTCGTTGCCGGCATGGCCGGCGATGATATCGGATGAACCCGTTCCGTTGATCGTGTCATCGCCGCTTGTGCCGGATGCCGAAACCAGCATGGCCCTGATGTCGGCCCGGGTCCAGATCGTGCCGTCGGCGAAGACGACCTTGTCGACACCCTGACCGTAATAGTCGTCGAGGCTGTTCTTGAGCAGCACCGACCCGCCGTCGCCGGCGCCCGGCGTGCTCTCGGCGATCACCACCGTCACGTCGTTGCCGTTGCGCACCAGGGTCACGGCCGAAGGATTGATGTCTGTAAACACCAACCGGTCGTTGCCGCCATTATTGGTGTCCTCGGTGATGGTGTCGTTGCCGTCGCCGCGGGCGTAGAGGTACGTGTCGTCGCCACCGGCGCCATTGAGCGCGTCGTTGCCCGCGCGGCCCTGGATCGTATCGGCGGTGTTGAAGCCGGCAATGGTATCGTTGCCGGCTGTTGCAGCCTGATCCAGCAGTTTGACCCTGATGTCGGCCCGGGTCCAAATCGTGCCGTCGGCGAAGACCACCTTGTCGACGCCCTGGCCGTAATACTCGTCGAGGCTGTTCTTGAGCAAGACAGATCCGCCGTCACCGGCACCCGGCGTACTTTCGGCGATCACCACCGTCACGTCATTGCCGCTGCGCGACAGGCTCACGGCGGCGGCATTGATATTGCTGAACACCAACCGGTCGTTGCTGCCATTGTTGGTGTCTTCTGTGATGGTATCGTTGCCGTCGCCGCGGGCGTACAGGTAGGTATCATCCCCGCCAGCGCCACTGAGCGCGTCGTTGCCTGCGCGGCCCTGGATCGTATCGGCAATGCTGAAGCCGGCGATCGTGTCGCTGCCGCTCGTACCCGCCCGGTCGAGCACGATCACCCTGAGATCGGCCCTGGTCCAGACCGTGCCGTCGGCAAAGACGATTTTCTCGATGCCGCGGTTGGAATTGTCTTCCAGCGTTTCCTTGACCAGGACGGAGCCGCCGTCACCGGCGCCCGGCGCACTTTCGGCGATCACCAGCGTCAGGTCGTTGCCGTTGCGCACCAGGCTGATATCGGCCGGGTTGATGCCTTCCAGCACCAGCCGGTCATCGGTGCCGCCATTGATGTCTTCGACGATGGTGTCGTTGCCGTCGCCGCGTTGATAGTGATACTCGTCATTGCCGCCGCCACCGAGAAGAGTGTCGTTGCCCCTGCCGGCGCGAACCAGGTCGTTTCCGCTTGTTCCCGTTACCGTGTCGTTTCCAGCAGTGCCGCCGACGAAATCGATGTTGGTGAACAGGTCACTTTTCGACCATGCCGTGCCCCCGGCGAAGACAATCCCGTCGACGCCGCTGTTGGGGTACGGGTCCGCATTGTTCTTCAACTGGATGGATCCGCCGTCGCCGGCGCCCGGCGCGCTCTCGGCGATGAAAAGCGTCACGTCATTGCCGTTGCGCACCACCGTCACATCCGAGCGGCTGATGCCCTCGAGAACGAGGCTGTCTTGTCCACCGCCGGAAGGTCCTTCGATGATGATGTCGTCCCCGTCGCCGCGGGCATAATGATAGGTGTCGCTGCCATCGCCGCCGGAGAGCGTGTCATTGCCGGTGCCGCCGCGCAGATCGTCATTGCCTCCGCCGGCATCGACAACGTCGTTGCCGGCACCCGCATTGATGATGTCGGCGCCACCGAAGCCCGTGATGGTGTCGTTGCCCGCCGTGGACACCTGGGCAAGGTACATCGCCCGCAGCTCCGCCCGCGTCCAGATGGTGCCGTCTGCGAAGACAATCTTATCGACGCCTTGGCCATTGTTCTCGTCGAAATTGGCCTTGAGCAGGATCGAGCCGCCATCGCCGGCGCCCGGCGCGCTTTCGGCGATCACCAGCGACGCATCGGCGCCGTTGCGGACCAACGTCACGGCCGACGGATTGATCCCGGTCAGGACCAACTGGTCGCCGGCGCCGCCGCCGCTGTCTTCCTGGATCGTGTCGTTGCCGTCGCCGCGGGCATAAATGTAGGTGTCGTTGCCGGCGCCGCCGTAAAGACTGTCCGCACCCTTGCCGCCGGTAAGCGTGTCGGCGCCATCGCCGGCGAAGACCTGGTCGTTGCCGTCGCCGGCATTGATCGTGTCGTTGACGGCAAAGCCGGTGATGACGTCGTTGCCCGACGTCGAGGACTGGGCAAGGAATGCCGTGCGCAGTGCGGCCCGGGTCCAGATCGTGCCGTCGCCGAAGACGATCTTGTCGATGCCCTGGTCGTAATATTCCTCGAAATTGTCCTTGAGCAGGACGGACCCGCCGTCGCCGGCGCCAGGCGTGCTTTCGGCGATGACGAGCGTGACGTCGTTGCCGTTGCGCACAAGGCTCACCGCCGACGGGTTGATCCCCTGCAGCACTAGCCGGTCATCGGTTCCGCCGGAAGCCGCCTCGATGATGGTGTCGTTGCCGTGGCCGCGCGCGTAATTGTAGATGTCGTTGCCCTTGCCGCCGTCCATGACATCGTTGCCGGCGCCGCCGGTGATGGTGTCGGCGGCATTGAAGCCGGTGATGGTGTCGTTGCCCGAGGTCGAGACCTGAGCCAGCCAGGCGGCCCGCATGGAGGCGCGTGTCCACGCCGAATTGTCGGCGAAGACGATCCGGTCGATGCCACGATCGGTGACGTCCTCGAAATTGTCCTTGAGCAGGATCGAGCCGCCATCGCCGGCGCCGGGCGCGCTTTCAGCGATGACGAGCGTGACGTCGGTGCCGTTGCGCACCAGGGTGACATCGGCCTGATTGATGTCGGTGAAGACCAGGCGGTCGCTGGAACCGCCCAGGCTCAACTCGGTAATGGTGTCGTTGCCGTCACCCCTGATATAATTATAGGTGTCGTTTCCGGCGCCGCCATTGAGGATATCGTCGCCCTTGCCGCCAGTGATGGTGTCGTTGCCCGCAAGCGCATTGACGATGTCGTCACCCTCGCCCGCATCGATGATGTCGGCCGCGCTCGTGCCGGTGATGGTGTCGTTCCCGCTTGACATCGGCTATCCCCTTCCGTCCAGAAACATTAGATATACTTAATATATTGGATCGATAGAGCTCTTGCTAAGGTGAGTATTACTGAATTTTTGGGGAATCCAAGCCTCTGCATTACAATTTTGTTTGTCATACAAGACTCGCCGGGAAAAATACTTACCGGATTGTTTACTGACCTAGCTGGCAAAGGAATTGGCCGCCGCTCTATCCCTCTCCTGCGAACGAGAGCCGGCCGCCTGCAATGGTTCAGTGCAGGGTCGCAAGCATGCCGGCGACTGGCGCGCCGAAAACCTCGTCGCAGCCGCCGACAGCACCGCGCTTCGCGCCCGCTTCATCGGCTGCGATTTCGGGATAGGCCGCAATGCGCTGCAGGCCGGCATGCTCGCCCGCACGGCTCTCGAAGACGTAACCGGCGGCACCAGCGATCGGCGACCCACGCCGGCTGACGGAAATCGCGATCGTGAAAGCCTGCTCGGGCGTCTTTTCGCCCGCAGGTGTACCGACCTTGACGATGCTGGCGAGAACGGGATTGGCCCGGCTTGTTATCAGCGAGCCACGGCGGGAATTGACCGTGAATGTTCGATAGAGATCCAGCAAGGGTATCGTACGCAGCCCTGAAAAATCCTGCAGCTCGGCCACCGCTTCGAACGGCGCGTGCTTGAAGCCACCCGCGACCTCGATTTTCTCCTGGGCGGCCGCGGCAAAGATGCTGGCGCCGCTACGCGAATATTCGACCGCGATCGCAAGCCGGTTGGACATCTCAGAATCGACGCCGAGCGAGGCAAAACCCTGGGCAAGCAGATTGTGATCGGCGGCGTTGAGGTCGATCAGCCCCGAATGCCCCTGCACCCGCGTCACGACAGCGAGGTCGCCAACGGTGCAGGAGACCGGTTCGAAATTCAGCGGCAGCCGGAGATCGGCCCCGTCCCCCGACAGCCGCGCCGCCAGCACATTGGTCAGCCCTTCGGCAAGCAGACCGAGCCGCTGACTTTCGGTCTCGTTGGCAGCCATCTTGAGCCGCGTCCAGGCGGTCAGGGCGAAGGTCGAGGTGATAGCGGAAACGATGAGGAGGAAGACCAGGACGGCGACGAGGGCGAAGCCATGTGGCTGAGGGATCGGGTGTTCAGTTAAATCCTCGGTCATTTGCGAGATAGTTTCTACGATCACGGCATTAGCAACGTTCGTGCCGCGTCCTTCATATCTTCGCTCGATTCAATTCCATTCAATTCACGATAGACAAACTTCGCTGCCAATATAGATGATTTTTCAAGAAATTTCGACTTAAATGAGAATTCTAGAAAATCAGCCACATCCAATCTCCTTAATTTTAATGCATATTCAGATGCCAGTATTATATGCATTACACTATAGCTGTCACCTCTTAGCTTGTATACGATCTCATCAATAGCCTCATCTCTACGACCCTCTTCCCACATAACCTGACACTCGGCTACGTGGCGCCTCACTGTACCTACCCCGTATGCCTCATCAAGAAATTCTCTCAGTCCATTATAGTCTTTCTCTCGTAGAAATTTCTTCTTTATGCCAAATATCCGATCTGATTCGCTCATGCTATCTACCCGAAGAATTATCTTCTTTTTCTATTTCCACCCCAATCAACAGGGTTCCCTCCGCATATTTCTGCCATGTAACCTTTCATACACATATTGATGTCGTGCGGATCTGGTCCAAATAATCTTTTGTTAAAATTCTGGAATGTTTCATACAACTCCCAGCATTTATCTCTAGCCTTTTCTTTATCTTCCTTGCAGAAATCCTCGTCAATTGGCGCCATGCAAGAATTAGGGATTGGTCTAGGCTGAGGTTGCGATTGAAGTATTTGCAGTCCCATTCTGTCGACATTCATCAATGGCGAGTTCTTAGCATAGGCCCACCTCGAGGGCCCATCCGGCATGCCAAGCGGATCGGGCTGCACATAACGCCCGATGCTAGGATCGTAATGCCGATGCCAATTATAGGCCAGCCCCGTTTCCATCTGGAACCACTGGCCGGGGAAGCGCTGGTTAAGTGTCGCCGTGCCGCTGATGGTACGCACCTCGCCATAGGGCAGATAGCTCGCTTGCCAGACGATGTTGCGGCTCTCATCCGTCATCATGATCGGCCGCTCGAGATGATCGGTCAGCACATAGTACAGCGCCGGTGCCGTACCGGTGTTGTCGACCATGGCCAGCGGCCTTCCGTCCACCGAGATGTATTCGGTGACGAGCGTGCCGGAGGCGTTGTACTCGGCGATCACATTGCCATCGAGGTCGTGCACCATGTGCAGCGTCGTCGAGGAGGCGCTGATGGTGCGCGAGACTAGGCGGGACTGGTAGTCATAAATATAAGAGCCGCTCGCCGCGCCGCTGGTGGTGGCGCCCGAGAGCTGGCCTGCGGCATTGTAAGTGTAGGCCTTGGTCAGAGCTGGGGAAGCCGTCGCGTCCTGCGTGACGTTGCCGGCCAGGTCCGACTGGAAGCCGCGGCTCGGCGCACCGTTGGTGACGATGCCGGTCAGCCGGTTCGAGCCGGCCTGCAGGCTGTAGGTGTCGGTCGAGGTGACGCCGCCGATGGTGATCGTGCGCTGGGTGATGTTGCCGACGCCGTCGATCGTATACGTGAGGCTGCCCCATGGACCGTCGGCGTTCTCGATGAAGCCGTTGGCCGTATAGGTGTAAGTCTCGTTGTTGGCGGCGTTGAGCTGGTGCTCGATGGAGGTCAGGTTGCGCTTGTCCTGGTATTGCAGCGCGCGCCGGATGAGGTCCTGGCCGAGCGACTGGTCCTCAACGCCATAGCCTACGATGCGGCCATCGGTGTCATAGTCGCGGGTTTCCCGGAGATCGTTGGCGAAGGCCGTGATGGAACGCGGGCCGAAGGGCGTGTAAGTACCCCACAACACCAGTTCCGTCGGCGACGACAGCGCATCCGGGCTCGTGCGGACCTGTTGCACCTCGCCTGCCGCGCCGCGGCCATATTCGACGATGCGGCCGGACGGATAGGTGATGCTCAACAGGTTGCCGGCATCGTCCCAGCTGTAGCCGACCGTGTAGGATTTCACCCCGATCGTTCGCACTTCCTGGACAACGCGGCCGAGCAGATCATAGGTGTTGGCAACCGTACCAGCGGCATCGGTGACACTCGTCAGGCGGCCCTTGCCGGGATTGCCGCCGGCCACACTGTCATAGGTGTAGGCGACATCGGAAGCGGTCTCCGACGGATAGCTCCGCGTCGTTATCCGCCCGGCATAGTCGTAGGTGTAGACGGTGATGATGCCGCGCGCGTCGGTCTTCTGGGTGACCTGACCGTCCCGATTGCGCACATAGACCACCGTGCCGATGTCGGGGCTGCTTTCCTGGATCACCTCCCCCCAGCCGTTGCGGACATAGGTGGTGACCACATTGCGCGGATCAGTAACGGAAGTCGGATTGTCGGTGGCGTCGAAACCTTGCGTCGTGGTGCTGTTGCGCTCATCGGCAAGGCTGATCAGCCGGTCGAGCCCGTCATAAGCTGATGTCGCAGCATTGCTGTTGGGATCGGTGACGGAGGTTGGATTGCCGACCTTGTCATAGCCGTAGGTCCACGTTGCCGGGCCGACGCCAATGACCTGCCGCAACCGGCCGAGCTCGTCGAAGGTCCGGGTGACCTCGAAGAACAGCTGCGAATTGACGTCCGTGGACTGTTCGCTGGTGCGGTTGCCCATGGCATCATAGGCGTAGGTCACCTTGTCGCCCAGGCCATTGGTGACGGATGTGACGCGATTGGCGCCATCATACTCCATCGCCAGCACTGAACCGTCCGGATTGGTCAGCGTGGTGACATTGCCGGCATTATCGTAGGCGAACTCCGTCGTGGCCGAGATGCCCGAGGGGTCGTCGACCTTGGCCGTGAGCCGGCCCCTGGCATCATAAGTCAGTTCGCTGATGAGACCGTTTGCGTCAGCGATGGCAGTCGGCTGACCGCGACCGTTGACGCCACCGATCGTGGTTACATTTCCGACTTCGTCCGTGACGCTGGCGAGGTAGCCCGCCGCGTCATAGCTGTAGGACACTGTGTCGCCTGTTCCCGGCAACGGTCCATCGACCGAGGACAACAAGCCTGATGTCGTGTAGGTGTAGGCCCAGCTTCGCGTCTGGCCGTTCGTCGAATAGGGAACGGTCTGCGTGGTGGTGTCGGTCTGCGTCATCCCGGTCAGCTGGCCGGACCCGTTATAGGTATATTGCGTGGTGAGGCCGGGGGCCACTTTCGTATCGGGCACGTTGAACGTAGCGTTCCAGGTGATCGTGGTCTGCCGCTCCTCCGGCAAGCCATCCGCCTCGGCGATCTCGGTCGGCCGGCCGCGACTGTCCCTGACATAGCTTGTGACGCGGCCCTCCTCGTCGGTCCGCGACGCGACGAAACCCGCGCCGTCATAGGTCAGCGCGCGGGCCGATGCCGGGCAATTGGTCGAGGCCTGACCATCGACGCCGGCAAAGCGGATATCCCAGCTGCTGCCGGAGACAGGGTCGAATTTGTAGACTTTCACCCGTCCAAGCGCATTGGTGACGGTTCGGGTGAGCTGCGAACCGGACGTGCCATAGGCAACCGTGACCCCGTTGGCGCCACCGGCGCCTGCGGCTGAAACAGACCGCCCATCCGCGTCATAGGCGTAAGTTTCAACGCGCACGCCGCGATGGTCGCTGATGCCGGTCAGGAATTTCGGGTAGTTCGCATCCTCATAGTGATAGGTATTGGAATCCACCACCGCACCGGATGCATCGCGCCACTGCACACCGACAAGACGCTGGATTACGGCACGCGACGGGGACGTGCCGGTGGGCGCCGGGTCGTAGAGATAAGTCGCCTTCGTGCCATCCGGGAAGGTGATGTCCTTGATCGCTTCGGGCATCCGCCGCGGCCAGGAGGCGTTCGGGTCAACCATCGGATAGAAGATGTTCCAGGTGAAAGACGCCGTGCGGCTAAAGCTGTCCACGAGCGACGTCAGTGCCCCGTCCGTCGAATAGTTGAGTTCCCAGGAGTAGCCGTCACGCTCGCGCATGCCTGTCGGGCGGCCAACCCTGTAGCTCGCAGGGCTCAGATTGACCGGCGACATGGTGACGAAGGTCCAGACGCGGTCGTCTGGGCCGGTCAGCTTCCATTGCCTTGGCAGGGTCTTCATGTCGGCAAGATTGCTCGGCAAGGTTCCGACGAATGCCAGCCTGTAGGTATCTGATACGGCCCCCATCGCGGCCTGGCCTTGCCACGTGCCGTTCGACTGCAGCACAAAATCGTAGCCCGACCCGTCCGGCGTCAGCAGAGTGACCTTGCCGGTTGGCGAGCTCGGCGATCCCGAAAACTCTCCGAGATGCAGCTCATAGCCAAAATTGAACTGCCAGCCGGCCGAGGGCGCAAGAGCAGGCCCATTGTAGCTGCTGACCCTGCCGCCGGCGAAACTCCGGTATTCCCGCCCGATGCGGAACCGGCCGTCCTGCGTGGCGAAATCGTCGACCCGATAGTACTGGGCCCCCGACCCTAGAATGATCGGATCGCCTTCAGTGGGGTTTGGCGTTTCCCCATCGCATAGAGGGCGTTCCGGCTTTAAATCGTCAACACACCGATCGTCGATCGTACGATGGTAACCACTGTCACAGCTGAAGGAAGCATTCCCCGGCAGAATGGTCGTGCAGGCAAAGACACCGGGGCAGGTGCCATCCTGAAAGTGCGTCCAATGACACCGTTGCGTATTTGGATCCTGTCCTGGGAACGCGCCAGTGAATCGGCTGTAGGCTCCAGCAACGGGCGATTCGTTTGGATCGGTGCCGGGCGGATGGTAGTGAGCCCATACGGCATAGCAGGCCTCCCGCGCGGTCGCGAACGGTCCGCCGTACCCGGCGCCCCATCCGCCGTGCAACGTCTGGGCGGTTGCTGGAACTGTCGCAAAACCGAGCGCGACGATCACAAGCAGCGCCGCGCAAAGCCGGGCACCCAGCATGGCCGCGCCCCGGAACATGCGAACGAAGCGCGCCTCAAATAGCAGAAAGTAAAATTGGCTAATTTTAGAGGAGTTTAATTTAGTATTTGATGCACAATCATGCTCATGTGACTGACAAAAAGCCATCACACACTCCCTCGCCGCAATCTATTATCAATACAATCATCGATCGTTGCGATGTCAAGTGTGTATATTCTTCATAGCGGCGGAAACCAGCGACGGATCGGAATATAATTCGCAAGATTTTAGGAAAAATCTCTATGCGTCGCCAAAAAAACGCAGTTTTGTCAGAGGCATGAGCCAATTATGCACTCATATCATCTGTCATTTATGGGAATGTCTTGCAGATAACACGTGCCACCTCTTCGATAGATTCTTGTCAAAAGAACTACACAAGAGGCCAAAGCAGAATCGACTAAAACCTAAACCGCTACTGCAAGGTGCACCTGCCTGGCGTCACCAGCTGCAAATCCAAATGCGACACCCGCACAATGAAGGGTTTAAGCCCCTTTTCGACCCAATGCGACTGGTCAGGGCATCTCCCTCACGCAGAAGTAACATACCCGTGATGGGCTGTTAAGGGCCTGTGAAGAAACCGACCAAGAAAATCTTCACTCAATTCATAAGACAATTCTAATTTACACTTTGATGTATTGTACATGTATGAGGGTTCTTATCTCCAAGGCTATGGAATCAGCTAGTTTCGAAAGGCGCCAAGTATTTATGGGGTTGCCGTCATGAACGATCCGAAAGCGGGAAGGCCCGCCTCCGACCCGCAGCAACTGGAACCCATGCTGATAGCGAGACAGCATGCGGGCGACATCGATGGCATGGTCGCGCTGTTCGAGGCGGATGCGGTGATCGACTGCGGTGGCGGATTTTTTCTGCGCGGCCGCCAAGCCATTCGTGAATACTATGCCGAAATTGTCGCGTCAGGACGGAAGTTTGCGGTCGGCGAACAGCGACCGGCGCTGATTTGCGGCGACCTTGCCCTCACCTCGACCCGACTGCCCGACGGTGATGTGACCAGCGAGGTTGCCAGGCGGCAAGCCGACGGCTCCTGGCTCTGGGTGATCGATCGCTATTCGGTCGCTTGGGATTAAGGCCTTGGCCCAGGGCCAACCATCTGCGTCATCCAAAAAAGCCGTGCGGCTACGTCCCGCAGACGCACAAAGACGCTGCGGCCGGTCATGGCCGCAGTCGTAGCATTCAGCAATCCTGGTGCGGCTACCGCCGCAGCGCGTATACGCCGGCCATGTTTTCGCCGGCGACGGGCAGCGCCATGTCGTCATCCAGAAGCCGCGTGATCCGGGCAAAGCCGGTGAATGCCTTTCTGGCCTCCTCCGCCGACATCTGTCCCGACAAAGCTGCCGAGCAGCAATTCAGCGCGCACTGATACACTGGCCCACGTCGTCCCGTCGGCCATTTACGCAAGAAAACCATCGCCTCGGCCACACTATCCACTTCTTCTACAGGGTGTCCCTGCCCGCGCGAGATTCGCACAGGCGCAAAGAAATGCAGGTAGTCCATCGTTTCCTCCCGGTCGATCGCGGTGCCGCCCGATCGAACCTTATAAAACGCACCGGCCTGCGGTTGGTTCCATACAGGAAACAGAATCTTTCTAAAATTTTTTGTCGCCAGCTAAACCGTGGGAAAGTGGCAGGCCACCTTGCGGCCGCGTCGATGCTCCCTCAGTTCCGGCCGCTCGGTGCGGCATCGCTCGACCGCGATCGGGCATCGGGGATGGAAGCGGCAGCCGGATGGCGGCTTGAGCGGGCTCGGCACGTCGCCGGTGAGAATGATGCGCTTGCGCGTCCCGCTCGGCGTCGTCTCGACGACGGGAACCGCCGAGATCAGCGCCTGGCTGTAAGGGTGGGCTGGTGCTGCAAACACCTCCTCCGCAGGCCCCTCCTCGACGATCGAACCGAGATACATGACCGCGATGCGGGTCGATACCTGACGCACCACCGACAGGTCGTGCGCGATGAAAATGTAGGTGAGGTTCAGCTTCTCCTGCAGGTCAGCGAGCAGGTTGACGATCTGGGCCTGCACCGAGACGTCGAGCGCGGAGACCGGTTCGTCCAGCACGACCAGATCGGGATTCAAGGCAATCGCCCGCGCAATACCGACACGCTGGCGCTGGCCGCCCGAGAATTCATGGGGGTAGCGCATGACATGGTCGGGCAAGAGGCCGACGAGTTCGAACAGTTCGGCGACGCGCGCGGTGATCTCGCGGGAGGAAAGCTTGCCGTGGATACGCAGCGGCTCGGCCACCAGATCGCCGACGCGCCGGCGCGGATTGAGCGATGCCGACGGGTCCTGGAAGACCATTTGCAGGCGGCGGCGCAGCGGCCTGAGTTCGGACAGCGACTTCGAGGTGATGTCCTCGCCTTCGAACAGCAGCTCGCCATCTGTGATCTCGTAAAGCCTCACCAGACAGCGCGCCAGCGTGGACTTGCCGCATCCTGATTCGCCGACCAGGCCGACCGTCTCGCCGCGCCGCACGGTGAGCGAGACATTGTTGACCGCATGCACGGTTCGCTTGCCTTCGGACGAAAAACGGGTGCCGATCGAGAAGCGCTTGCCGAGTGAGCGCGTCTCGAGGATTGGCCTGTCGGTCATCGGTCCGCTCATGCCGGCACCTCCCGGAAGCACGCCGCCGCGTGTGTGCCGACGCCGAGGTCGGGCTTGCCTGTCACGCAGGGCTCGTAATGCACCGGGCATCGCGGGCCAAAGGCACAGCCCTGCGGCAAGCGCAACAGCGATGGCGGCGAACCGGGAATGGCCGGCAGACGGCGTGGCTTCTCGCCGGTCAATGGCGGGATCGAACCGAGCAACGCGCGCGTGTAGGGATGCCGAGGGTCGGAAAACAGCTCCATGCGGCTGCCGCGTTCCACAACGCGCCCGGCATACATGACCATCACCCGGTCGGCGAGTTCGGAAACCACGCCCATGTCATGCGTGATGAACACGACCGCCGATTTGTGCGTGGCGCGCAGCTTGCGCACGAGGTCGAGAATGCCGGCCTGCACGGTGACGTCAAGCGCCGTGGTCGGCTCGTCCGCCACGAGCAGGGCCGGATTGCACGACAGCGCCATCGCGATCACCGCGCGCTGGCGCATGCCGCCGGAAAGCTGGTGCGGGTAGCGCGACATCGCTTCGTGCGGATTGGGAAAATTCACCTCGGCCAGCAGTTCTTCGACGCGCTCCATCGCCTTGGCCTTGCTGATTTTTTGGTGCGCGCGGATCTGCTCGGCGATCTGCCAGCCGATCGTGTAGACCGGAGTCAGCGCCGTCATCGGATCCTGGAAGATCATCGCGATCTCGTTGCCGCGCAGGCGCCTCAATTCGCGCGGTGGCAGACCGACGAGTTCGCGGCCCTTGTAGCGGATCGAGCCCTCTATGGTGGCATTGGGATCGGTGATGAGGCCCATCACCGCCAGCAGCGACACCGTCTTGCCGGAACCGGATTCACCGACGACGCCAAGGATTTCACTTTCCTCGAGGTCGAAGGACACGCCATCAATGGCCCGCACCAGTCCGTCATTGGTGCGGAAGGATACTTTGAGGTCGCGCACCGACAGTATCATGATGTCCTCAGGCGCGGATCGAGAAGGATGTAGACGAAGTCGACGACCGCGTTGGCGATGACCACGAACATGGACGCATACATCACCGTTGCCATGATCATCGGCAGGTCGAGGTTCTGCAATGCGTCATAGGTGAGCTTGCCGATGCCGTGCAACCCGAACACCACTTCGGTCAGCAACGCTGAGCCCCCCACCAGCGCGCCGAAGTCGAGACCGAACAAGGTGACGAACGCAATGAGCGACGTGCGCAAGGCATGGCGCAGCAGGATGCGCGTCTCCGACAGGCCCTTGGCGCGAGCGGTGCGGATAAAGTCTTCCTGCAGGGATTCGATGATGGCCGCGCGCAGCACGCGCCCGTAAATGCCGATGTACAGGATGGCCAGGGTGATCCACGGTATGATCAGGGTCAGGAACCAGCCTTTGGGATCGTCGGAGAAACTCTTGTAGCCGAGCGGCGGCACCCAGGAGAACGCCCAGCTGTCATGGTAGCGGCTCTGGGTGATCAGGTTCATCACCTCGCCCAGCCAGTAGACCGGCATGGAAATGCCGAGCAGCCCGAGCGCCATCAGAAGCTTGTCCAGCCAGCTGTCGCGCGTGGCGGCGGCGACGATGCCGATGATGATGGAGACGACCACCCACAGGATCGCCGCTCCGAACACCAAAGACAGCGTGACGGGGATGGAATCCATGACCGCCGGCACCACCTTCCAGCCGCGATTGACGAAGGAGGTCAGGTCGCCGGTGACGAAGATCTTCTCCATCATCTTCACATATTGCACGTAGAGCGGCCGGTCGAAGCCAAAATTGTGACGCACCGCTTCCAGCACTTCGGGCGATGCATTGCGGCCGGCGATACGCGCCGCCGGGTCGGCGCCCGGCGTCGCGAAGAAGATCAGGAAGACGATGACCGAGATGCCGAACATGACGAACAGCATCTGACCGAAACGGCGCAGGATGGCGTAAAGCATCAGTCGCGCCCCAATCGAACCTTGGAGCGCGGGTCGAGCGCGTCGCGCAGGCCGTCGCCGAAGACATTGAGCGCCATGACCGAAACCGCGATCGCCAGGCCCGGCACCAGCGCCACCAGCGGCCTGGTATAAAGCAGAGCTTGTCCGTCCTGGATGATGGTGCCCCAGCTTGCCGCCGGCGGCTGCACGCCGATCGACAGGAAGGAAAGTGCCGATTCTGTCAGCATGTTCAGCGCCATCATTAGCGGCACGAAGACGATGAGCGTGGTGGTGATGTTGGGCAGGATATCGCGCCACAGGATGCGCCATCCCGGCACGCCGAGATTGATCGCGGCCAGCACGAATTCGCTGTGGCGCAGCGACAGCACCTGCCCGCGTATCGGGCGCGCCACATAGGGCACGTAGACGATGCCGATGATGATGACCGGCAACCACAGACTGCCGGACTCGATATCGATCGGCCCGATCCTGATGCCTTGCGCGATGGTGACGATGGAAAGCGAAATCGCCAGCAGATAGATCGGGAACGCCCACAGCACATCCAGCAAGCGCGACAGCACCGTGTCGGTGATGCCGCCGAAATAGCCGGCGATCAATCCCGCCGCCGTGCCGATGATCAGCGTGAAGATGGTGGCCGCCGCGGAGATCAGCAGCGAGCTCAGCCCGCCATAGAGCATCCGGGCCATGACATCGCGCCCCTGGCTGTCGGCGCCGAGGAAATAATTGCCGAGCCGCCATGTGGGCCCGAGCGGCGTGTAGCCGAGCCCGAGCCCTTCCGTCGATTGTTCCATCACCGGGACGTCGGCGCCGTCGATCTGGATGACGGCGTCGAGCGTCGAGGCGAACGGGTCGACGCCTGCCCATTGCGCGTAGAGAGGCGCGCTGAGGCAGGCGAGCACGATGAGGAGGAACACGGCCAGGGATGCCATGGCAGCCCTGTCCCTTGCCAGCTTGGCAAACGCGATGGCCCAGGGCCCTCGCGTCCTGCGCGGCATGGCGATGGCTTGGTTCGACACGGACGTGTCCCTCCGCAGCTCGTTACTGCACCCAGGACTGGGTGATCATCCAGTTGAACTGCCGGTTGAACTTGAAATTGCCGACCCGTTTGCTGACGAAGTCAAGCCGCTTCGGGGTGAAGAGGCCGACGGCCGGTGCCTTGTCCGTGACCTCTCTGTCGATTTCGGCCCACATCTTGTCGGCGGCCTTCTGGTCGGTGACGCCGAGGTCCAGCGCCTTCTGCATCTTGGCGTCGATGTCCTTGTCGCAGAAGCCGGCGATGTTGATCGACGCATCCGAACCTTCACGGAAGGAGGCGCAGCTGAACAGGATGTTCAGGAAATCCGAGGCCGCGGGATAGTCCTTGTACCACTGGGTAACGGACATCTGCACCTTGTTGTTGGTGTTCTGGATGTAGGTGAACTGGATGTTGGACGAGATCGGCTTGACGTCGGCGACATAGCCGATGGTGGTCAGCACGCTCTGCAGATAGACGCCGATCGACCGTGAAATGGCGGTGTCTTCGACGATAATGGTCACCTTCTGGCCCTTGGTGCCGGATTCCTCGACGAGCTGCTTTGCCTTGTCGAGATCGGGCGCTGACCATTTGGCGCCGGGGTTCTTGGTGAAGGGGCAGTAGTCTTCATGGCCGGGGAAATCCGGCGGCAGGACCTGGCAGACCGGCGAGGCGAGCACCTTGCCCCCGAACAGCTTGACCAGCGTGTTGCGGTCGATCGCATAGGCAACGGCCTGGCGCGCCTTTTCGTTGTCGAAGGGTGCCAGACGGTTGTTCAGCGGCGCATACCACCACGCCGAAAGCGGCGAGATGTGCAGCTGATCCATGGACTTGCTGCCAAGTTCGCCCAGGCGGTCGCTCGGCAGCGCGTCGAACATCCAGTCCGCTTCGCCGTTCTGGATCGCGGTAACGGCCGCTTCCTCGGACAGGCCGAAATCATATTGTACGACATCCGGGTAACCGTCCGGCTGCGCTTCCTCGCTCCACTGCTTGAAGTTCGGATTGCGGGAAACCGTCATGCCCTTGTTGGGATCGAAGGCGGAGATCATGTAGGCGCCGGTGCTGGGAATGGGCTTGGAGCCCATGTCTTCGGCGGGTGTATCCGCCGGCAGCACCACGGCATGCGGCAAGGCAAGCTTGTAGAGGATCTCGGCGTCGGGCTTGGTGAGATTGAGGGTGATGGTGCCGGCCGCTTCATCGCCGACAACGCCGCCTTCCAGCGTGCAGTTCTTGGTGTCGGCAAGGCATTTGTCGGCGCCGACGATGCCGGCATAGAAGGTGCCGGAAGTCGGCCCGGAAACCTTGAAGATGCGCTGGAAGGAGGCGACGACGTCCTTCACGCCAAGCTCCTGGCCGTTGGAGAACTTGATGCCCTTGCGCAGCTTGAAGGTGAACGTCTTGCCGTCATTCGTAACCGCAGGCAGCGCCTCGGCCAGATCGGGCACGACGGTGAAGCCGTCCATGCCCTCGGCCTTGCGGAAGGCCACCAGGCCGTCATAGATCGGCTGGTACATCTGCCAGCCCTGGTCGGTGTAGTTGATGTGCGGATCGAGCGTTCCCGCCGCGGAGCGGGCCAGAAGGCGGATGGTACCGCCTCGGTGCTCCTTGAGGTATTCGGCCTGTGCCGGAGCGAGCCACGCACCGGCCAGCAATGCGGCGGCCGATGCCGCCAAAAGCAGTTTCTTCATGTTTTAGTTCCCCTTTTCTCAGTTGTCGTTGTCGTCCAGGAAGTCGCCCACCACCCGCATGCACGCCTCTTGCTCCTCGACATGCGGCATGTGGCTGGAATGCTCGAATATCTCCCAACGCGATCCCTTGATGCCGTCCTTGTAGGGTTGCACGGTCGCGGGCGTGGCCTCGTCATAACGTCCGGAGATGATCAGCGTGGGAACATCGATGGCCGGCAGCCGGTCGATGATGCTCCAATTCTTCAGCGTTCCGATGACATGGAACTCGTTTGGCCCGTTCATCAGATGATAGACGGTCGGGTTGCGCGCGACCTGGGCGAAGGTTTCCGTCACCTCCGGTGGGAACGGCACGACCCGGCAGACATGCCGCTCGTAGAACCGCATCGTGGCTTCCTGGTAGGCTGGATCTTCCGTCGTGCCCGCCTGTTCGTGCCGGGTCAGCGTCTCCTGCACATCCTCAGGCAAGTCGGCGCGCAACCGGTTGGCCTCTTCGACCCACAGCTTCATGGAAGCCGGTGAGTTGGCGATGGTCAGGGACTTCAACCCTTTCGGCCGTGTGACCCCATATTCGGCGCCCAGCATGCCGCCCCAGCTTTGGCCGAGCACATGGAAGCCCGCGCGGATACCGAGATGATCGACGAGGTTTTCAAGCTCGTCGATGAAGAGCCGGGGTGTCCAGAAATCGGCACCCTTCTCCGGCAGCAAAGTGGAGTTGCCGCAGCCCAACTGGTCGTAGTGGATGACGGCACGGCCCCGTCGGGCGAGAAGCTTGTAGGCATCGACATAGTTGTGGGCGGCCCCCGGCCCGCCATGCAGGATCACCACCGGGGCCTTGTCGGCGCCAAGGTCGCCGGAGACGCGATACCAGGTTTCGTAGCCGCCGAAGGTAGCGCGCCCTTCCCTGCCCTTAATCTCAGACGACATTCCGATTTCCCATCCCGTTTGAGCGCATCTCGTTGTTGTCCTGACAGCAGGCGGCTAGTTCACCCTGGCCTGCACCCACTCTTCCAGCATCTGCACACCGAACGCCGTGGCGCCTTCGCGGCCGAGCGGCCGATCCGCGTCGGCCATTTCCTTGCCGGCGATATCGAGATGCACCCAGGGACGATTCTCGGTGAAATGGCGCAGGAACGCCGCGGCGTAAGGCGCGTCGCCGTCTTCCATGTCCTTGGCGTGGTGCCGGATATCGGCGAAGGGCGACTGCAAGCCTTCGTCATAGGCTTTGTCGAGCGGCAGCTGCCAGAACCGCTCGCCGACCCTTTCCCCCGCAGCGATCATCTGCGACGCGATGGCATCGTCCGTGCTGAAAAGACCGGCGAACACCGAGCCGAGGCCGCGCATCACCGAATAGGTCAGCGTCGCCAGATCGACGATCACCGAGGGGTTGAAGCGCGAGGCGGCGTAGTAGAGGCAGTCGGCCAGGATCAGGCGCCCCTCCGCGTCCGTGTCGAACACCTCGACCGTCTGTCCCGACGCCGTGGTGATGATGTCGCGCGGCTTGAGCGCGGTGCCGGACGGCATGTTCTCGGCAATGCCCAGCACGCCGACGGCGTGTACCGGGCTGCCTTGCCGGGCGAGCGCGATCAGCAGACCGACCACGGCGGCCGCGCCCCCCATATCGGCCTTCATGTCGAACATCTGCTCGCCGCGCTTGATACAAAGGCCGCCGGAGTCAAAGCACACGCCCTTGCCGACGAAAGCCATCGGTTGGGAAGGGGCGCCCTTGCCGCGATAGCGCAGCACAGCCACGCGCGGCGGCCGCACCGACCCGGAGCCCACGGCCAGGATCGCGTTCATGCCGAGTTCCTTCAATCGCGACGGATCGAGTATCTCGACATCTATGCCGGCTTCGCGCAGCGGCTCCAGATGATCGTGGAAATTGTCGGGATGGAGATGGTTCGGCGGCAGGTTGACCAGCGTGCGCGCATATTCGACGCCATCGGCGATGGCGTTGATCCGCGCCAGTGCCGGGGTCAACTCTACGCTGCTTGCTCCTACCAGTTGTACCCGCAACGTCCGGTCCGCTCCCGCCCCTTGCCGCCGGTTGCGCATGTCGAAACGGTAGCGCCGCAGCCGCATGCCCAGCGCGACGCGCGCCAGGATCTCGGCTGCCGGCAGGTCGACGCCGGCGATCGGGTCGAGGACAAGTGTGGCCGCGCATTCCCATTTGCCTTCCAGATGCGCGGCAAGCAAACCACCGGCGCGCGTCAGGGACAGGGCGCTGACAGCCTCGGCTTTGCCCAGGGCCAGGACGATCACTCGCCGGGCCGATACGCCTTGCGGGGCGATGAGATCGATGCAGGTGCCGGATTCGGCCAGGGTGGCCGGTTCGGAGCAGGCACGAGAGAGGATTCCGCCCATCTCAGCGTCCAGTGCCGCCGCCCGCAGGCCAAAGCCTGTCTGAGCAGTTTGCAGGATCACGACGACCGAGGTTTCCGCGGAAATCTCGTCCGCCGCTTCAAAGACCGGCACTGGCGATTGAGGCATAGGCTGGCATTCTCCCACTTGCAGATGACTCCGGCCTCGGCGCAGCGTGAGCGCAAAGCTTCGCCCGCCAACCGCGGAAGCCCTGTTACGGGCCCCTGCCGTTGGTGGAATGGTGCCGGAGGCCCCAAATAATCGTTTTCTGATGGCGACTTGATCGCTCTTGCCTTTTGGGTATCCCCGAACGGGGCAAGCGATCAAACGCCAATTTTGCCCAAGTCGATTGACAAAAACTCAACTGACAATTCATGATCGGCCAATGGCCCTACCCTCACTCAATGGCATGCGCGCTTTCGAGGCCGCCGCACGTCTCGGCAGCGTGAAAGATGCGGCCGAGGAATTGCACCTCACACCCTCCGCCGTGAGCCGCCACATCCGCGCGCTTGAAAAGAATCTCGGCCAGGATTTGTTCGAGCGGGGCTTTCGCCAAATAACGCCGACCATCCGGGGCTCCTACTATGCGCGCAGCCTTTCCGAAGCGTTCGAGGCCATCTGGCGCGCCACCGACGACGTCAGCCTTGCCAACAGCCCGAGCCACGGCAGGACCCAACGTGTCCGGGTCTTGTGCGTCCCGGCGGTCCTGAACCTTTGGCTGGCGGACCGGTTGCCGAATTTTCGCCGGCTGCATCCGGCCGTGGAACTGGAGATCTCGACCTCAGGCAAGCGCGCCAACTTCGATTTGGCCATTGTCGACGAGTTCGTCTACAAGGCCGGCCCGGCTCTGACGCTGCTGATCCCGCTGGTCCTGACGCCGGTCTGTGCGCCCTCGCTGCTCGATGGCCCCGTGCCGCTGCGATCGCCCGCCGATCTGGTCAACCATCATCTGATCCATGAATGCGAGAGCATGAGATGGAGACGATGGCTGGAGCAGGAAGGCGTTTCGGATACGACGCCGAAATCCAGCACGACGCTGGATGATTGCACGCTGATCATGCGCGAGGCGATCAATGGCGCCGGAATAGCGCTTGCCGACACGATGATGGCGCAGGATTTTCTGCAGCAAGGCAAGCTCGTCGCGCCGTTTCAGGCCCGTCATACCTATCCGGCCGGCATCTACCTGCATCAGCGCCGAAGCATCGGCAACAAGCCGGGCACCGGCCTGTTTCAGGACTGGCTGTTGTCGGAAGTCGAGGACCACAAGCGGGTCATGGCTATCGCCTAATGCATGTCGCCCAAAAGTGACTTCGGTTTTGGGAGAATGACATGCATGAAACAAAAACCTAAAGCGCGTCGCCAGAATCCGTACCAACGCGACGCGCTTTAGGCGGTTGAATTCCGAATCACCGCCCTGCCGGTTCAACCGCGGCCCACCATTGCGCGCCCCCGATAATCTCGGTTCGCATTGAATATCTTTAAGGCCAAAGCCGGCAAATGGATTGCTTGTCGGTTCCCCAGCGTCAGGCTTAACCTGCACGGCCATCGCGTGGAGGCGCGCGGCCAATCAAGGGGAGGACATTGCAGTGACCATACAAGGCGCTTCGCCTGACCTGTACAACGAGGATCTCGCTCCGGCCAAGGTTCGAAACTGGGGACCGTTCTCGATCTTCAACGTCTGGACATCGGACGTCCACAGCCTGTGGGGCTACTATCTCGCCGCCAGCCTGTTCCTGTTCTGCGGCGGCTTCGTCAATTTCATCGTCGCCATCGGCATCGGCTCGCTGATCATCTACGCGCTGATGAACATGGTCGGCTATGCCGGCGTGAAGACCGGCGTGCCCTACCCCGTGCTCGCGCGCGCCTCCTTCGGTATCTGGGGCGCCAACATCCCGGCCCTGGTGCGCGCCATCGTCGCCTGCTTCTGGTACGGCGCGCAGACGGCCGCCGCCTCCGGCGCCATCGTGGCATTGCTCACCCGCCTGCAATGGTTCGACGAATTCAACAAGACCTCTCATCTTCTCGGCCATTCCACGCTGGAAGTGATCTGCTTCGTCATCATCTGGGCGCTGCAACTGCTGATCATCCAGAAGGGCATGGAAACGGTGCGCCGCTTCCAGGACTGGGCTGGTCCTGCGGTCTGGGTGATGATGCTGCTCCTGGCCATCTATCTCTGCGTCAAATCTGGGAGTTTCGCCTTCACCAGCGACATCCCGATGGACGTGCTGCGCGAAAAGACCGCCGATGCCGGCATTCCGGGAGACCCCGGCTCGTGGACGGCACTCTTCGGGGTCGCGGCGATCTGGGTGACCTATTTCTCCGCGCTCTATCTCAATTTCTGCGATTTCGCCCGCTACGCGCCGGACAAGGCCGCGCTGCGCAAGGGCAACATCTGGGGCTTGCCCGTCAATCTGATCCTGTTCTCGCTCGTCGCCGGCGTCACCACCATTGCCGCCTATGACGTCTATCACGAAGTGCTGCTGCACCCCGACCAGATCTCGGCCAAGTTCGACAGCTGGTTCCTGGCGGCACTCGCCGCCCTGACCTTCGCGGTTGCCACGCTCGGCATCAACGTCGTCGCCAACTTCGTCTCGCCGGCCTTCGACTTCTCCAACGTCTTCCCGCGTCAGATCGACTTCAAGAAGGGCGGCTACATCGCGGCAATTATCGCACTCGTGCTTTATCCCTTCGCACCGTGGGAAGGCAGCGCCGCGCATTTCGTTGGCATCATCGGCGCGACGATGGGGCCGATCTTCGGCGTGATGATGGTCGACTACTATCTGATCCGCAAAGGCGAGGTCGACGTCGAGGCGCTGTATCGCGAGGATGGCGAGTTCCGCTTCCAGGGCGGCTGGCACGTCAACGCCTTCATCGCCGCCGGCATAGGTGCCGTCTTCTCGTCGATCCTGCCGAACTTCACCAACTGGCTGCCGTCCTGGTGGGGCGTCTATGGCTGGTTCTTCGGCGTGGCGATTGCCGGCATCATCTACTACGTGCTGCGCACCGCCGCCGTGGGTGCGGGCGCCAAGACGGCAAAGGCTTGAAATTAGGCAGTAGGCAGTAGGCAGTAGGGGTTAGGGAATACGACCCTTCCCTACTGCCCTACTGCCTACCATTTCCGCCAGCTTGCGAACCGTGTTCCAGTTGCGCGAGGTGCCGATGCCGAGGCGTTTGTGGTTCATTGCCGCCAGCAGCCGCGAGCTTGGTCTCTCGCGCGAAAAGACGACCCAGATGTCGCCGGCGAAAGGCAATACCTTTTCGTCCTCGGCGGCATAGGCTTGCAGCGCCGCGACGCCCTCCACAGGCGCGGGTTTGCGCATCACCCGCACAGCCACCTGGTCGCCTGCTTCGGCTGAATCCCCCGGGAACGGATTGCCGGCGGCAAGTTTGAGCCATTCCTCGGCACTGCGCACGATAATGTCGACATGGCGGCCGAAGGTTTTTTCGAAGGCCGTTTCCAGCCGCTGTTCCAGCTTGCCGCTATCGGTCGTCCGCGCTTCGAAGACGAGGTTGCCGGTCGCCACCAGCGTGCGAACATTCCTCAAGCCGAGGCCTTCCGCCATCGCCTTGAGGTCCGCCATGACCACCCGGCGGCCCTCGCCCAGGATGATGCTGTAGAGGAGCGCGACATAGGTCTGCACAGGAGAGGCCTCGCCCGGCGGTCGCCTACACCAATCGGCTCTGTTCCACCGCCGCCTCGATGAAGCTGGCGAACAGCGGATGCGGCTCGAGCGGCCGGCTCTTCAGCTCGGGGTGATACTGCACGCCGATGAACCAGGGATGGTCGGGATATTCGACCGTCTCCGGCAACACGCCGTCGGGCGACATGCCGGCAAACACCAGGCCGCAATCCTCCAGCCGCTCCTTGTAATCGATATTGACCTCGTAGCGGTGGCGGTGGCGCTCGGAAATCTGCGTGTCGCCATAGATGTCGGCGATCTTGGAGCCCTTGGCGAGGTCGGCCTGATAGGCGCCGAGACGCATCGTGCCACCGAGATCGCCGGTCTCACGCCGCTTCTCCAGCATGTTGCCTTTCAGCCATTCCGTCATCAGGCCGACGACGGGCTCCTCGGTCGGACCGAACTCGGTCGAAGAGGCATGCTCGACGCCCGCCAGCGACCGCGCCGCCTCGATGCAGGCCATCTGCATGCCGAAGCAGATGCCGAAATACGGCACCTTGCGCTCGCGGGCGAACTTCGCCGCCAGGATCTTGCCTTCCGAGCCGCGTTCGCCAAAGCCGCCGGGAACCAGGATGCCATGCACCTTCTCCAGCCACGGCGTCGGATCCTCCTTTTCGAAGATCTCCGATTCGATCCAGTCGAGCTTGACCTTGACGTGGTTGGCCAGCCCGCCATGCGAAAGCGCCTCGATCAGCGATTTGTAGGCATCCTTGAGGCCGGTGTATTTGCCGACGATGGCGATGGTCACCTCGCCTTCCGGATTGTGGATGCGGTCCGAAACCTTCTGCCAGGGCTCCATGCGCGGCTTGGGCGCCGGGTCGATGCCGAAGGCGGCCAGCACTTCCGAATCGAGCCCTTCCTTGTGGTAGGCCATCGGCACGTCGTAGATGTGCGGCACGTCGAGCGCCTGGATGACGGCGCTTTCCCTGACGTTGCAGAACAACGACAGTTTTCTGCGCTCTTCCTTGGGAATGGCCCGGTCGGCACGCACCAGCAGGATGTCGGGGGCGATGCCGATGCCGCGAAGTTCCTTGACCGAATGCTGGGTCGGCTTGGTCTTCAGCTCGCCCGCCGTCGGGATGTAGGGCATCAAGGTCAGGTGCACGTAGACGGCGTTGTTGCGTGGCAGATCGTTGCCGAGCTGGCGGATAGCCTCGAGGAACGGCATCGCCTCGATGTCACCCACCGTGCCGCCGATCTCGCACAGCACGAAATCATAGTCGTCATTGCCGTTGAGGACGAAATTCTTGATCTCGTCGGTAACGTGCGGGATGACCTGCACGGTCGCGCCGAGATAGTCGCCGCGCCGCTCGCGCTCGATGATGTTCTTGTAGATGCGGCCGGTGGTGATGTTGTCCTGCTGATTGGCAGAGCGGCCGGTGAAGCGCTCGTAATGGCCGAGATCGAGATCGGTCTCCGCGCCATCATCGGTGACGAACACCTCTCCATGCTGGTACGGCGACATCGTGCCGGGATCGACATTGAGGTACGGGTCGAGTTTTTTGATGCGTGCGCGATAGCCTCGCGCCTGCAGGAGAGCCCCAAGGGCCGCTGCGGCAATGCCTTTTCCAAGTGAGGAAACCACGCCGCCTGTGATGAATACATATCGCGCCATGGGAGTCATCGCTTAACGCGGCTGGATTGATTCCGCCAGAGAAAAAACCACCGCGAAGGTTTTTTCCCAAGAAGGCGTCGGACCATGATCCCGAAGAGTGGAACCCGGCTTTCTCGGACAAACGGTTTCCGTTGTCCGAGGGATCACGACTGAGCAGGCCTGGTCGTGATCGAGGCAAAACAAAAGGGCCGGCTGAGCCGGCCCTTTCGGCAGGATGACGGGACCGTCAGATGATGACGACTTTGGTGCCGACCCTGACGCGGCTGTAGAGGTCCATGACATGCTCGTTGATCATGCGGAAGCAGCCATTGGAAGCGCTGGTTCCGATCGACTGCGGCGCGATGGTGCCGTGGATGCGCAGATGCGTGTCCTTCTTGCCGTCATAGAGGTAGATGGCGCGGGCGCCGAGCGGGTTCTGCCCACCGCCAGGCATGCCGTCCTTGTACTGGCCGTAATGCTTGGGCTCGCGCTTCTGCATGTCGAGCGTCGGGATCCAGCGCGGCCATTCCTGCTTGTCGCCGACCGCGACCGTGCCCTTGAACTGCAGGCCTTCACGACCGACCGCGATTGCGTAGCGACGCGCGGTCGAAAACGATTCGACGAGATAAAGCCGGCGCGCGCTGGTGTCGATGACGATGGTACCCGGCTCGTACCCGGTGAACTCGACATCCTGCGGCACGAATTCCGGCTTTACCTTGAACGGCTTCTTGGCGTCCTTCTTGGCGAGAGCCTGGTCGAGCGCCCGCGTCTCTGGCAGATAGCTGATCGACGATCCGGACGAGGTGCCGCCGAACAGGCCGGCGAAAAGGCCGCCAGCGCTCGGCTGCTTCTGGCCGATGACCTCGCTGCGAAGCTCACCATTGTTACCTGTCAGCGCGACATTCATCGCCTCTGCCGGAAGCGGCTCGGCCGACTGGATGGGGGTGATCGGTTCGACCGGCTCGATGACCTTGGTGGTCTTCTTGGCCGGCTTGGCGTCAGCCACTTCGGTGGTTGCGGAAGCGCTGCTCTTCCCCTTCTTGGCCAGGAAGGCCTGCCGTTCGGCGTCGGCCTTGGCCTTGGCCGCTTCGCGCATCGCCAGCTTCCTGGCTTCGAGCGCCTTGGCCTTGGCGTCTTCCTTGTCGGCAACGATCTTGGCCTCGATTTTCTTGATCTGGGCGAGATCGTCCGGTGTCGGGTTTTTCTTCTTCTTGAGAAGCCTCAACTGCGCCGCATCGCTCTTGACCGCGACGTGGACGGCGTCGGTTTTGTCGACCGACTGATTGGCGGCCAAATTGGACGGCACGCCGGCGAAAGCCGGGGAACTCAGGCCGAGTACGGCGCAAAGTCCCAGGAAAATGAAGCTGCGAAGCTGCATGGCGAAGATCCGATCGTTCAATGCTTGTTGCCCACGGCGTCGCCCGGCGTCCCCCAAGGACACCGAAAATGCCGCGCGCAATCTATAGTCGAATAAGCGCGGATGCCTCAAGCGCGAGACCGCGCTGCTGCCCGTGGAATCTTCGTGATCGCGCAGCATTTGCCGCGACTGTGTTCAAACGATCACAGGTCGCGGTTTGGACCAGATAGTGGTTACTGGTTCGGGACCTGCGGTGCCGCCGGGGCCGTGTTGGTGGCGCCGTTGGTTGCCGGCGGCGTCGCGCCAGAGGCCGGCGCGGTGGCCGGAGCTGCCGGCGCAGGCGTCGTCGCCGCGCCATTGCCCGACGGCGGTGTCGGGGTGGTGCTGCCGGCGGGCGCCGGGGTCGTCGTGCCGGGCAGCTGGTTGAGCACGCCCTTGCCGGCCCCGTCCGACGTCGCGGGAACGCGGTCGAGAATGTCGATCGGCTTCTCGCCGTAGCGGGCGATGATCGACAAGGTCAGCGACGTGACGAAGAAAGCCGCCGCCAGGATCGCCGTTGCCCGCGTCAACGCGTTGGCAGCACCGCGCGCCGTCATGAAGCCCGATCCGCCACCAATGCCAAGGCCGCCGCCTTCAGAGCGTTGCAGCAGCACCACGCCGACGAGGGCGAGCACGACCATGAGATGGATGACGATCAGTACGGTTTGCATAGTTTATCCTGGCAAGGCCTTGCCCGGCCGCGGACACGACCGGTGAATTGGAGGCGGCTCAATACAATGCTTTCACGGCATTTCCAAGCCCGTGGCCGGAATATGGGAAGCAACGCGCCCTTTGCAACGAATTTGGACGGGATGAGCCCCGTCTTTCGTCGTGAATCTAGCCTGAAATGCTGCGATAGGCCTCGGCGATACCGAGGAAATCGGCTGCTTTCAGGCTAGCGCCGCCGACCAGCGCGCCATCGACATTCCTGACGCCCAGCAGTTCCACCGCGTTGGACGGCTTGACCGAGCCACCGTAAAGAATGCGCATCTTGGCGGCAGGGGCACCAAGTTTCTCCGACAGCTTTTCGCGGATATGCGCATGCGCTTCGGCCACATCGGCGGCGGTCGGCGTCAGGCCGGTGCCGATCGCCCACACAGGCTCATAGGCAATGACGGTGTTGGATGGCGTGGCGCTCGGCGGCACAGAACCGGCGACCTGGCGCGACAGCACGTCGAGCGTGGCGCCCGCTTCACGCTGCTGCTGCGTCTCGCCGATGCATATGATGGCCACGAGCCCGGCACGCCATGCGGCGGCCGCCTTGGCCTGGACCGTCGCGTCGTCCTCGCCGCGTTGCTCTCGGCATTCGGAATGGCCGACAATGACATGGCTCGCGCCGGCGTCCTTCAGCATCTCCGCCGAGATGCAGCCGGTGTATGCGCCGCTTTCCTTGGTGTGGCAGTCCTCACCGCCGGCATGGACCGGCGTGCGCGACATAATCTCCGCGGCATGGGAAAGCAGCGTCGCGGGAACGCAGACCAGCGCCTCGGTCTCCGCGTCGAGCCCGCTCATGAACCCGTTGCCGATCATCCTTAGCTCGTTCAGCGAGGCGCTGGTGCCGTTCATTTTCCAGTTGCCGGCGACAAGCGGGCGAATTCCTGGCGTCATGGTCTGCTTCTCCGGGCAATATCAGGCTCTGGCCCTCACTACCAAAATCAGGCCACAAAGCAATCGACAGTGGGCCGGAAGGGCGCTATTGCGCTTGTTTCAGACTCGGCGCATGCGAAAATGCGCATAAATCGGAAGTAACGATGCTTGGCATATTGAGAAGCGCGGCGGGTACATGGGTCGCGAAGACATTGCTTTCGCTGCTGGTGGTCAGTTTCGCCGCCTGGGGCATCTCCGGGCGGCTGATGGGCGGCTTTGCCGGCCACGATTCGGTGATAACGGCAGGCGGCACCAAGGTGTCGATCAACGAATACCGCCTCGCCTATGATCGCCAGCTCGCCGTGATGTCGCAGCAGTTCGGTCAGCGCCTCACCCACGAACAGGCAAAGGCGCTTGGCATCGACAACCAGGTCCTGGCTCAGCTTGTCTCCGGCGCCGTTCTCGACGAACAGGCGCGCAAGCTTGGCCTTGGCCTGTCCAAGGACCGGCTGGCGGAGCTGACGCGCGAGGATCCGGCGTTCAAGGGCCCAGGCGGCGAGTTCGACAGGAGAACATTCGAGTACATGCTGCGCCAGGTCGGAATGCGGCCCGAGGATTACCTGAAGAACCGCGCCCAGGTGGCGGTGCGCCAGCAGATCGTCGAGGCGGTCTCGGATGGCCTCAAGGCGCCGGACGCTTTCTTCAAGGCGGTCGCGCTCTACCGCGGTGAGGACCGCACCGTCGACTATCTGGTCTTGCCAAAGACGCTCGTCGAGCCGATCGAGGCACCGAGCGACGGCGTGCTTCAGGCCTATTTCGAGGCCAACAAGAAGACCTACGCTGCACCCGAGTACCGCAAATTCTCCTATGTCCGCCTCGAACCGGCGGACATCATGGATCCTACCGCCGTTACCGACCAGCAGGTCAGCGACGACTACAACAAGAACAAGGCGCGCTACACCACGCCCGAAATGCGCACGATCGAGCAGCTTGTGTTCAAGACCCCGGATGCGGCCAAGGCCGCGCTCGATTCGCTCAAGGCCGGCGCCACTTTCGAAAAGCTGGTGACCGCCGAAGGCAAGACGCCTGCCGACACGCTGCTAGGCACGTTGGCCAAGGACAAGATCGCCGACAAGGCGGTTGCCGATGCCGCCTTCGCGCTCAACGCCAATGAAGTCAGCCAGGTCGTCCAGGGCGCCTTCGGTCCGGTGCTGCTGCGCGTCACCGAGGTCAAGCCCGAGGTGGTGAAGCCGCTCGCCGAAGTGTCCGACCAGATCCGCAAGGACTTGGCGCTGGGCGAGGCAAGCCGCATCCTTCTGGATGTGCATGACAATTACGAAGACACCCGTGCTTCCGGCAGTTCGCTGGCGGACGCTGCCGCCAAGCTGAAGCTGAAGGACGTCACCATCGACGCCATCGATCGCAGCGGCCAGAGGCCGGACGGCTCGATCGTCAAGGATCTGCCGGAATCGCCGGCGCTGATCAAGGCGGTCTTCGACGCCGAACCCAACACCGAAAACGAAGCGCTGACCACGGCCGACAACGGCTTTGTCTTCTATGAGGTTGCTTCGATCACGCCGGCGCGCGACCGCACATTGGACGAGGTTCGCCAGAAAGTCGTCGCCGACTGGACTGCGGCCGAGGCCACAAAGCGGCTCGCCGCCAAGGCGAGCGAGCTCGACAAGCGGCTCAAGGCCGGCGCCACGCTCGATGTCATCGCCGGTGATCTCAAGCTGGAGAAGCAGACCAAGCGGGGCCTGAAGCGCGAAGCCGACGATGCCGACTTCGGCAAGGAAGGTGCTGCCGTGATGTTTGGCGTCGGCGAAGGCGGCACCGGCTTGATCCCCTCGCCCACCGGTGACGGACAGATCCTGTTCAAGGTCGCCGAAGTGTTCGAGCCCGCCGGAGCCGATGCCAGCTCGGTGCCGGAAGACGCGCAGAAATCCTTCACCTCCGGCATGTCGGACGATCTGCTCGACCAATTGGTGGCGCAGTTGCAGACGCAGTATGACGTCCGCATCGACCAGGCCGCCGTTGCCCAAGCCTCGACAAGATGAGCGCGCTGAAAACCCATATCGCCAAGGTGGCGGCAGGCACCGCGCTTTCCTTCGAGGAAGCGCGCGAGGCCTTCGACATCATCATGTCGGGCGACGCGACCCCCGGGCAGATCGGCGGCTTCCTGATGGCGCTGCGCGTGCGCGGTGAAACGGTGAGCGAGATTTCTGGCGCCGTCGCCACGATGCGGGCCAAGATGCTGCGCGTCGAGGCGCCTGCGGGCGCCATCGATATCGTAGGCACGGGCGGCGACAATTCCCACAGCGTCAACATTTCGACGGGGTCGGCCTTCGTCATCGCCGCCGCCGGCGTACCGGTCGCCAAGCACGGCAATCGCGGCCTGTCCTCGCTGACCGGCGCGGCCGATGTCCTGACCGCGCTTGGGGTCAAGATAGACATTGCGCCCGAGGCGATCGGCCGTTGCATCCACGAAGCCGGCGTCGGCTTCATGTTCGCGCCCGCGCACCATCCGGCGATGAAACATGTCGGCCCGACCCGCGTCGAGCTCGGCACCCGCACCATCTTCAACCTTCTCGGCCCTCTCTCCAATCCGGCTGGCGTCGTCAGGCAGATGGTCGGTGTGTTCCTGCCGGAATGGATCATGCCGGTGGCCGAGACATTGAAGGCGCTGGGCACCGAGCATGCCTGGGTCGTCCATGGCGATGGCTATGACGAAATCACCACCACAGGCGAGACGCAGGTGGCGGAACTGATCGGTGGCGAGATTCGCAGCTTCACGCTGACCCCCGAAGAGGTCGGGCTGAAGCGGCATACCAAGGACGAGTTGCGCGGTGGCGACGCTGCCTACAATGCCAAGGCCTTGCGCGACATGCTGAGCGGCGCTGTCGGTGCCTACCGCGACACCGTGCTGATGAATGCCGGCGCCGGGCTGGTGATCGCGGGCAAGGCGACGCCGCTCGGCGACGGCATCGCGCTCGCGGCGCAAGCCATCGACAGCGGCCGGGCGCTGCAAGTGCTGGACCGGCTGGTCGAAATTTCCAACGGGTGAACCGTGTCTGACATTCTGCGCAAGATCGAGGCCTACAAGCGCGACGAGATCGCGGCGGCCAAGGCACTGATACCGCTGGTCGAGATCAAGGCGCGGGCGAAGAACGCCGACGCGCCACGCGGTTTTCTCGCCGCACTGGAGGCCAAGCGCAGATCGGGCCGCTTCGCCCTGATCGCCGAAATCAAAAAGGCGAGCCCCTCCAAAGGGTTGATTCGTGCCGATTTCGATCCACCGGCGCTGGCGCGGGCCTATCAACAGGGCGGCGCAGCCTGTCTTTCGGTATTGACCGATGCGCCGTCCTTCCAGGGCGCGCCGGAATTCCTCACCAGGGCACGGGCAGCCGTCGCCCTGCCCGCGCTGCGCAAGGATTTCCTGTTCGATCCCTATCAGGTCTATGAGGCGCGCGCCTGGGGCGCGGACGCCATTCTGATCATCATGGCCAGCGTCGACGATGCCCTGGCGAGCGAGTTGGAAGCGACTGCGTTCGAACTCGGCATGGATGCGCTGATCGAGGTACATGATGAAGCCGAGACGCAACGCGCGCTAAAGCTGTCGTCGCGGCTGATCGGTATCAACAACCGTAATCTGAGAACGTTCGAGACCAGCCTCGAAACCTCCGAGCGGCTGGCAACGATGGTGCCGGCCGACCGCTTGCTGGTCAGTGAGAGCGGCATCTTCACCCATGATGACTGCCTCAGGCTGCAGAAGAAGGACATCGGCACCTTCCTTGTCGGTGAGAGCCTGATGCGGCAGGAAGATGTCACCGCGGCGACCCGTATCCTGCTGACGGGTAAGGCTTTGGCCGAGGCCATCTGACGATGACATCGGCCCTCACCCATCTCGGCGCGCAGGGCGAGGCCAATATGGTCGATGTCGGCGACAAGCAAGAAACGACCCGCACGGCGATCGCCGAAGGTTTCGTCTCGATGCAGCCCGAGACGCTGAAAACCATCCTTGCCGGCAACGCCAAGAAGGGTGATGTGCTCGGCACCGCGCGCATCGCCGGTATCATGGCGGCGAAGAAGACGCATGAGCTGATCCCGCTCTGCCATCCGCTGCTCTTGACCAAGGTTTCCGTCGACATCGAGCCCGACCATGCGCTGCCGGGCTTGAAAGTCACGGCATTGGCGCGCGTCACCGGCAAGACCGGCGTCGAGATGGAGGCGCTGACCGCAGCTTCCGTTGCCTGCCTGACTATCTATGACATGGCCAAGGCCGTGGACCGCGCCATGGTCATCTCCGGCATCCGGCTGGTCGAAAAGACCGGTGGCAAGTCCGTCGACTACAAGGTGGGCGCCTGATGGCGCTGGTTCCTGTGTCGGAGGCGCTCGAGCGCCTGCTGGATGGTGCGGCACCCCTGGCGGGCGAAAGCGTTTCTCTCTTCGAGGCGGTCGATCGCGTGTTGGCGGAGCCTGTCGCGGCACTGCGCACCCAGCCGCCCTTCAATGCCTCGGCCATGGATGGTTACGCGGTCCGCACCGCCGACGTGGCGTCCGTGCCATCGAAACTCTCGGTCATCGGCATGGCGCCCGCCGGGCGCGGCTTTGACGGCACCGTCGGCGAGCGCCAGGCGGTGCGCATCTTCACCGGCGCGCCGCTGCCTGAAGGCGCCGACACCATCGTCATCCAGGAAAACGTCCGGGATATCGGCGGCGGTGAGATCGAAGTGATCGAACCGACGGCGGAGTGGCGCAACATCCGCCGCATCGGCCTCGACTTTTCCAAAGGCGACGTCCTGCTTGAAAGAGGCCGCCTGCTCGACCCGGCAGCGCTCTCGCTGACGGCATCGGCCAACCACCCCAGAGTGAGCGTGGTCAAACGGCCGCTGGTCGCCATCATCGCCACCGGCGACGAGTTGTTGCCGCCCGGCAGCGAGCTCGGACCGGACCAGATCATCTCATCCAACGCCTACGGCGTTGCCGCCGCCGCGCAATCGGTCGGCGCTCGCGCGCTCGATCTCGGCATTGCCGCCGACCGCAAGGGCGCCATCGCCGCGCTGGTCAAAAAGGCGGTCGCGGCCGGTGCGGATGTCATCGTCACGCTTGGCGGCGCCTCGGTCGGCGACCACGATCTTATCCATGACGTGCTGACCGGCGAAGGCATGACGCTCGGCTTCTGGAAGATCGCCATGCGCCCCGGCAAGCCGCTGATGTTTGGGCGCCTCGGCGCTATCAGGTGCATCGGCCTGCCCGGCAATCCGGTGGCAAGCCTGGTCTGCTCGCAATTGTTCCTGAAGCCGCTTCTGGCAAGGCTCGGCGGCCGCGATCATCGCCAGGACATACGCCAAGCACGATTGGGCGCCGCAATGCTGGCCAATGATCTGCGCCAGGATTATGTGCGGGCGGTGATCAGGGAAGACGATGGCGGACTGGTGGCGACGCCGTTCAGCATCCAGGATTCGTCCATGCTGAGGATGCTGGCCGATGCCAATGGCCTCATCGTGCGAGCGCCATTTGCCCCTGCATCCGCTGCCGGAGATTCCTGCAGCGTGCTGATGCTGCGCTGAAGATCAGCCACATAAGTAGCTGATAATACATAAATATCCGCTATTCCGAGATCAGGGTCCGCGTCAGCGCATGCACCGGATCGGCGAGGCCATCGACAATGTCGTAGTGATGCCGGTCGGGCTCGACCACGCAGCTGGTGGTAGCGCCGAGGCCGGTCCAGATATTGGCCAGCAGAGCATTCTGGCGCAGGAACTCGGAACGCTCGCCGCCGCCGGCCCAGCAGGTGATGCGGGCGCCGTCCTGGGGCCGCAGCAGCGCCGGGCTCTCGGCCTGGGCTTCAGCCTCGTCGATTGCCAGCGCCGCATTCATGCCGGTGCGCATCAGCGGGCGCAGGTCATGCAGGCCTGAAATCGAGACGACGTGGCGTATGCGCTTGGCCACATTGGCGGCTAACGGCGTCGTTGTGGTCACCATGCGGCTGGCGAGATGGCCGCCGGCCGAATGTCCGGTCAACATCAGCGGTCCGTCGACCATGGCCGCCACTTTTTCGATCGCCGCGCCGATTTCGCGGACGATACCCGCGATGCGTATGTCCGGGCACTGCGTGTAGGATGGCATCGCCACTGCGAAACCGCTGCTGACCGCGCCATTTGCAAGATGGGACCAATCGCTCTTGTCGGACTCCATCCAGTAACCGCCATGGATGAACACGACGAGGCCCTTTGGCGAATCTTTGGGAAGGAAAAGATCGAAGCGATTGCGCGGTCGCTCGCCATAGGCGACATCGATGCGTGCTCGCCCCTCAGCCGACAGCGCGTCGCGAAACGCCTGTGCCGGTTCTGCCCAGGCGGCCGGCCAACGATCGCTGCCGGCGATGTTGGCGCCGTTGGCGTAGGCGTTGTTCCAATCGGCTATGCGATGTCTAGGCACTGGCACCCTCCCCAAAAGCGCATCCGTTTGGCGCTAGCAATGGCTGTCACCATGCCATGCGTCAATGCGTCAGGGCAAAAACATTTTAGGCTTGAAACAAATTTCGACTGGTGCGATCCTCCCCGAAGAACAGCCGACAATGGGAGGTCTGCTGTGCCGTCCAAACCTGCGGATGCCCGCCCTGCGGTGCGTCGCCGAACAGGTGTAACTGGCTGCACGAAGCCTCTCGCGAAAAGACGGGAACTTCATATCCACCACCTGGGACGCGTGCTTCGAGCATCGGCCAGGCAGCAAATGGGATGGCGGCGACATGCTTGGGCCTTCAGCGCATATCGACACGTTCACGCGCGATCACCTGCCGCCGCCGGATCAATGGCCGGATTTCCTGCTCGACGGCTTCGACTACCCCGAACGTCTCAACGCCGGCGTCGAATTGACCGACAGGCTGGTCGAGAAGGGTCTTGGCGATCACACCGCCCTCATCGGCAATGGCCGCCGCCGCACCTATAAGGAACTGTCCGACTGGACGAACAGGCTGGCGCACGCGCTGGTCGAGAATTACGGCGTCAAGCCGGGCAACCGTGTGCTGATCCGCTCCGCCAACAACCCGGCAATGGTCGCCTGCTGGCTGGCCGCCACCAAGGTCGGCGCGGTCGTCGTCAACACCATGCCGATGCTGCGCGCCGGCGAACTCACCAAGATCGTCGACAAGGCGGAAATCACCATCGCGCTCTGCGACACCAGGCTGATGGACGAGATGACCGCCTGCGCCAAGGACAGCGCTTTCCTGAAACAGGTGATCGGCTTTGACGGCACCGCCAACCATGATGCCGAACTCGACCGCGCCGCGCTCGACAAGCCGGTCACCTTCACCGCCGTCAACACCGGCCGCGACGATGTCGCCCTGCTCGGCTTCACTTCCGGCACGACGGGCGTGCCGAAGGCGACCATGCATTTCCACCGCGACCTCCTGATCATCGCCGACGCCTATGCCCGCGAAATCCTCCAGGTGACGCCGGACGACATTTTCGTCGGCTCGCCGCCGCTCGCCTTCACCTTCGGCCTTGGCGGCCTCGCCATCTTCCCCTTGCGCTTCGGCGCGGCGGCAACGTTGCTGGAGCAGGCAACGCCACCCAACATGATCCACATCATCGAGACCTACAAAGCGACCATTTCTTTCACCGCGCCGACCGCTTATCGCGCCATGCTTAAGGCCATGGATGAAGGCGCCGATCTTTCATCGCTGCGCGTCGCCGTTTCGGCCGGCGAGACCTTGCCGGCTCCAGTCTTCGAAGAGTGGACGCAGAAGACCGGCAAGCCGATCCTCGACGGCATCGGCGCCACCGAAATGCTGCACATCTTCATCTCCAACCGTTTCGACGACAGGAAGCCTGCGTCGACCGGCAAGCCGGTCGGCGGCTATGAGGCGCGCATCGTCGACGACACGATGCGCGAGGTGCCGCGCGGCGAGACCGGACGGCTGGCGGTGCGCGGCCCGACCGGCTGCCGCTACATGGCCGACGACAGGCAGAAGGAGTATGTCCGCGACGGCTGGAACCTGACCGGCGACACGTTCGCCCAGGACGAGGACGGCTTCTTCCATTTCGCCGCGCGTTCCGACGATATGATCGTCAGCGCCGGCTACAACATTGCCGGGCCAGAAGTCGAGGCGGCGTTGCTGTCGCATCCCGATGTCGCCGAATGCGCCGTCATCGGCGCCGAGGATGGCGAACGCGGCCAGATCGTCGAGGCGCATGTCGTGCTGGTGCAAGGCGTGGCGCCCGACGCGCTGACCGTCAAGCGCCTGCAGGACCACGTCAAGGCGACGATCGCGCCCTACAAATATCCACGCTCGGTCAAATTCATCGCCGCTTTGCCCAAGACCCAGACCGGCAAGATCCAGCGTTTCCGGCTGCGCACGGAGAAAATCAATTGAGCGAGCCCTACGATCCGGCGTCCGAAGGCGCACAGATGTCGTTCAAGGAGCGCATGTCCTACAGCGACTATCTGCACCTGGAAAAAGTGCTCGACGCGCAGACGCCGCTGTCGTCGGCGCATGACGAGATGCTGTTCATCATCCAGCACCAGACTTCGGAACTCTGGATGAAGCTCGCTTTGCACGAGATCGGTGCCGCGATCCGCTCCATTCGCGCAGACCGGCTGGAGCCGAGCTTCAAGATGCTGTCGCGTGTCGCCCGCATTTTCGAGCAGCTCAACAATGCCTGGGACGTGCTGCGCACGATGACGCCAAGCGAATACACCGAGTTCCGCGACGCGCTCGGCCAGTCCTCCGGCTTCCAGTCCTGGCAATACCGCGCCATCGAGTTCATGGCGGGCAACCGCAATTTGGCGATGCTCGGCCCCCACAAGCACCGGCCGGACCTCAGCGGCAAGCTGGAGGCGATCCTGGCCGAGCCGTCGCTCTATGATGAAGCGTTGCTGCTTCTGGCGCGCAACGGGTTCGACATCGGCGCCGACGCCAGGCGCACGGACTGGCGCGAGACGCGCAGCGAAAACGAAGAAGTCCTGGTCGCCTGGCAGACCGTCTACCGCGATCCGCAGCGCTACTGGATGTTCTATGAACTGGCCGAGAAGCTGGTCGATTTCGAGGATTATTTCCGCCGCTGGCGCTTCAACCATGTCACCACGGTGGAGCGCATCATCGGCCTGAAGCGCGGCACCGGCGGCACGTCAGGCGCTTCCTACCTCAAGAAGATGCTCGAGGTCGTGCTGTTTCCCGAACTGTGGACGGTCCGCACCCGGCTTTGACTTCTCAGGTAACCGCCGTCTTGACCGCGAAACGCGCTTCCTGCCAGGCGCCGGTGCGCAGGATGTTCTCAAGCACCTCGACCGCCTGCCAGACGTCCTTGTAGCCGACATAGAGCGGCGTGAAGCCGAAGCGGATGGTTGACGGCGCACGGAAATCGCCGATCACGCCGCGCTCGATCAAGGCCCGCATCACCTGGTAGCCGTTGGGGTGGAGGAACGACACCTGGCTGCCACGCGCATTGCCGTCGCGCGGACCTTCGAGTTCGAGGCCGTGGGCGCCACATCTGGCTTCGACGAGCTGGATGAACAGGTCGGTGAGCGCGATGCTCTTCTTGCGCACCGCCGCCATGTCGACATCGTCCCAGATGTCCAGAGCCCCTTTCAGCGCCCGCATCGACAGCACCGGCTGCGTGCCGCACAGGAACCGGCGGATGCCGCTGCCCGCAGTGTAGCTTTGTTCGAAAGCAAAGGGCCGCGCATGGCCCCACCAGCCGCTCAGCGGCTGATGGACATCGTCGTGATGGCGCTTCGCGGCATAGATGAAGGCGGGCGCACCCGGACCGCCATTGAGATATTTGTAGGTGCAGCCGATGGCGAAATCGGCATTCGCGGCATCGAGTTCGACCGGCAATGCGCCGGCGGTGTGGCAGAGATCCCAGACGATTAGCGCGCCGACCTGATGGGCCTTGCATGTCAGCGCGGCCATGTCGCGCAATTGTCCGGTTTTGTAGTTGACGTGGTTGACCAGGATGACCGCGACGCGCTCATCGATCAGCTCTTCGATGGTTGGCGCGTCGACGCCTTCGAGCCGCAGCACCGTGCCCGGCCGCGTCGAGGCCACGCCTTCGGCCATGTAGAGATCGGTCGGGAAACTGTCGCCCTCGGCGACGATGACCGAGCGGTTCGGGCGCATGCCAAGGGCTGCATGCAGCACCTTGTAGATGTTGATCGAGGTCGTGTCGCAGACCACCGTCTGGCCGGCAGCGGCGCCGATCAGACGTCCGAGCTGGTCGCCAAGCGCGACCGGCATGTCGAACCAGCCGGCGGTGTTCCAGGCGCGGATGAGGTCCTGCGCCCACTCCTGCGTCGCCGCCTTCTGCAGTTCGCTGAAGACGGCGGGCGCCGCGGCACCCAGCGAATTGCCATCGAGGTAGATCACACCTTCCGGCAGGATGAAGCGGTCGCGCATGGCACGCAGCGGATCCGCCGCATCCATGGCTTCGACTGCGGCGAGATCGATCGTTGCACGCATGATTTGTGACATTCCCTGATTATTCACGGATGGCTTCGCGAGCCGGTGCGGGTCCCCGGCTGCGCTTGAGGCTGGGCAGAGCCAGCATGGCGAGCACGAACAGGCCCGTGGCGAGCTTCAGGTCGGGAGGCGGCATGCCGGCGGCGAGGCAGAACGACACCAGCTGGTAGTAGATGATCGCGCCGGCAAAGGGCGCCAGCAGCTGGCGCCAGACTGTCTGCTTGCCGACGACCGCCTCGCCGATCATCAGCGCGGCCAGGCCGTTGATCAGGATGCCCAGTCCCATATTGACGTCGGCAAATCCCTGCGACTGCACCATCAGCGCGCCGCTCGAGGCCGAAAACGCGCTCGCCAGTCCAACACCGCCGATGGTCGCCGCCCAGACATTGATGCCCTGCGCCTCGGCCATGTCGGGATTGGCGCCGACAGCGCGCACGGCGGTCCCCTTCTCTGTCCTGAAGAACATGTAGAGCGCCACGAAGACGATGAGCGCGAGAAGGCCGGCGACGACGATCTTGCTGGCCGGAAAACCCGGCCGCGCCAACGGCACCCAGTCGAACACGGTGGGCGAGCCGAAGACGGAGAGATTGGACTTGCCCATGATGCGCAGGTTGATGCTGTAGAGCATCGTCATCATCAGGATGCCGGCCAGCAGCGTGTGGATGCGGAAGCGCAGATGGATGAAGGCGGTGCAGCAGCCCGCCGCGAAGCCCGCCGCGAATGCGACGACGATGCAGGTCAGCGGCGATACACCGGCAGCCAGCAGCACGCCGCAGACGCAGCCGCCCAGCGGAAAGGCGCCTTCGCTGGTCAGATCGGGGAAATTCAGCATGCGGAACGGGATCATGATGCCGAGCACGACAAAGGCCAGGATCAGGCTCTGCGCCAGGGTGACCGGCATGATCGCGACGAAGCTGGTGAGAACCTCCTGAACAAAGCCCATGGTGATCAGCTCGCCAGCAACATGCGGTCGGTCTTGACCGAAAAATGCCCGATCAGGTCGATGACCGTGACCCTTGCCTTCTCCTCGCCGGTGACCTCCAGCAGGACCCGGCCCGCGTCGAGCATGATCACCCGGCTGCCATAGTCGACGGCGTGCTGCATGTTGTGGGTCACCATCAGCGTGGTCAGCTTCAGCGCGTTGACGGCACGCACCGTCGCCTGCATGACGATCTCGGCCGTGCGCGGATCGAGCGCCGCGGTATGCTCGTCGAGCAGCAGCAGGTCAGGCGATCCGCCAACCGCCATGATCAGCGACAGCGACTGCCGCTGCCCGCCCGAGAGCAGGTCGACGCGGGTGTCGAGACGATTTTCAAGGCCGAGGCCCAATATCGCCAGGCGCTCCTTGTAGGACGCGAGCCGCGTGGCGTACAGCCCTTGCCGCAGCGTGCGTTTCTGGCTGCGCAGATCGGCCAGCAGCATGTTCTCCGCCACGGTCATGCTGGCGGCGGTGCCGCGCATCGGGTCCTGGAAGACACGCGCCAGTCTTGTGGCGCGCTTGTACACCGGCATGGCTGTCACGTCGGCGCCGTTGATCAGGATCTTGCCGGAATCCAGGACGAGAGCTCCGGAAATGGCGTTGAGCATGCTGCTCTTGCCGGCGCCGTTGGAGCCGATGACGATGCCGAACTCGCCGGTGGCCAATGACAGGCTGAGGCCGTCCAGCGCGACCTTCTCGTCGGCCTGGCCCTTGTAGAATACTTTGCGCGCGGAGCGGATATCGAGCATCGTTCCTCCCTGGCTGAAGGGTGACGGCGCCAACGCCGTCACCCCTTAGCCCGATATCAGTCGACGATGCAGCCGCAATCGGCCATCGAAGCCGGTATCTCGATGCCGAACGCGGCCATCGCCTTGCGGGAAATCGTTGCCATATGATCCTTGTAGGCCGGGCGCGACGGCGCGATCGTCTTGGGATCCTTGCCCTTGAGGATCTCGGCGGCGATGTTGCCGGCGTTGATGCCGACCTGCGTGTAGTTGACCGCGAAGCTTGCCGGCACGGTGCCGTTGCGGACCGCGCTGTCGTCGGAGTTGACGACCGGGATACCGGCCTGGCGGGCAGCCGCGGAGACGGCAGCGATCGCTGGCTGGATCAGGTTCGAAGCCGGGCCGTAGATCACGTCGACCTTGCCGGCGAGCGAAGCGATGCGCTGCTGGATGTCATTGACGTTGTCGACGCCGACTTCCACGACTTCGAAGCCGGCGGCGGGCGCCGCTGCCTTGATCTTTTCGATCAGGGCAACGTCATTGGCCTCGCCTGGATTGTAAGGCACGCCCAAGCGCTTGGCGTTCGGCAGCAGCTTCTTGGTGAAGGCCATCACCGCGGCGACATCCTGCAGATCGCTGGCGCCGGTCATGCCGTCGTCGCCGGCGTCCCATGACGGCACCAACTTGGCCGCCACCGGATCGGTGACCGCGGCGAAAACGATTGGAATGCCGGAACCAGCGAGCGCCTTCTTGGCGATCTGCGAGACGGGCGTAGTGATGGTGTAGATCAGCTTGGGCTGCTCGGCCTGCAGCTTGGCGATCATTTGCGGCACCAGCGATGCATCGAAATTGGTGTGGCTTTCGGTATATACGACGTCCTTGCCCTCGGCAAAACCGTAGTCCGTCAATGCCTTCTTGAAGCCGGCTATGGCGGCGTTGAGCTGCGGATGCTCGCCGAAATTGGCGATGCCGATGCGTATCTGATCAGCCGCGGCGCTGCCGGCGCTGACCATCAATGCGCCTGCCAGGGCCAATCCCGACAGCCAAGCGGACTTCGACTTCAACATCATTTCCTCCCAGATTTGATCAGCGCCGCTCACAGGCGGCAACTGCGGCGATCATGGTCAGTACCTCGCCATGTGTCAAACATTATATATAATTCTTGCCATGCCTCCCCATGATATATAATTTTTGCAAGCCTGGTGATGGACGGACGGCGATGCAGGATCAGAACAGTTCCACGAAGACCGAGGCGGCCTATCAGTTGCTGCGGCGCGATATCCTCACCACCCGTCTCATGCCGGGGGCGCCCCTCAAGCTGAGCGCGCTGCGCGGCACATACGGCGTCGGCTGGACGCCTCTGCGGGAAGCCCTGTCCCGCCTAGAAGCCGAGCGCCTGGTCACCGCCATCAGCAATCGCGGCTTTACCGTCGCCCCCGTGTCGCGCACCGAGCTCGAGGACCTGGCGCGCGCGCGGATGGTTGTCGAAATGCCGCTGTTCCTGGAATCGATCGCGAATGGCGGCAGGGAATGGGAGGACGCGGTCGTCACCGCCCACTACCGGCTCTCCCGTTGCAAGACCGCGGTCGACGACCCTTCCGATGCGGCCGTCGACAAATGGGACGAGAGCCACGAGGCCTTCCACGCGGCGCTGCTCAGCGCGGCGACATCCAACTGGCTTTTGCGCTTCCGCTCGACGATCGCCGATCAGTTGCGGCGGCATCATCGGTTTCTCGGCCTGGCGCCGACATTGCGGGCGGCGGCCGGCCTCAAGGATGGCTATGGCGAGGCAATGGACGCCTTGCGCGAGGCGATCGCGATCGAGCATCACACCGCGATCATGGAAGCGGCGCTCGATCGCGACGTCGAGCGGGCAAAGGCGCTGATGACGGCGCATATCGGCTACACGCTTCATGTCTATGTCCACAGCGAAGACAACGGCGCCAACACCTACGCCGCACGCGCTGGCAGTCTGAAAGCGGTTTCCGGATGACGCTGCCGCGGCGTCCGACACTTGACGAGATCGTCGCGGCCCGTGACCGGCTGCGCGCCTGGCTGCCGCGCACGCCGCTGCTGCGCACTGATCTCGGCCGGCCCGATCAGCTTATATTTCTCAAGCTCGAGACATTGTCGCCCATCGGCGCCTTCAAGATCAGGCCGGCGCTCAACGCCTTGCTTTGCCGCGACGCCGATGAACTCAGGCACGGCGTGTCGACCATCAGTTCCGGCAACATGGCCTATGGAATGGCCTGGGCGGCAAGAGCGCTTGGCGTTCCGATGGCCGCCTACATGTATGCCGACGCACCCCGGACCAAGATCGACGGGGTCCGCCGCCTTGGTGGCGACGTGCGTTTCGTCTCGCACGAGACATGGTGGCGCTACATAGTCGGAACCGAACGGCCCGATGGCGCCGAGCTTCTCGTGAACCCGGTCACCGATCAGGCGGTGCTTGCCGGCAACGGAACCATTGGCCTGGAGATTGTCGAAGATCTGCCCGATGTCGATTGCGTCCTGACACCCTATGGCGGGGGAAGCATGACGTCAGGCGTCGCCAGTGCGGTCAAGGCGATGCGAGGCCAGGCCAAGGTGTTTGCGGTCGAGGACGAAAACGCGGCTCCGGTCACGGCGGCGTTGGCGGCCGGACGCATTGTCGAGATTAAGACGCGTCCCTCCTTCATCAAGAGCATCGGCGGCCCATCGTTGGTGCCCGGCCTTTGGCCATTGGCAAATCAGCTGATCGACGGCGCCATTGCCGTCAGTCTCGAGCAGGTCACGGAAGCGATGCGCCTGTTGTTCTCGAAGGCAAAGATCGTGGCCGAAGGTGCCGGTGCCGCCTCGCTCGCCGCCGCTCTGCGCAGCGAGCACGCAACGGGCAATGTTGTCTGCGTTATCTCCGGCGGCAATATCGATGCCGGCGCCTATGCGCAGGTATTGGCCGGCGCGGTGCCGGAAGCCTGAATGCGTTCTATTCCCGGATAGCCAGCGATGGTTGGCGTTTTGGTTTCGTTTCGTTCCGCTGGAAATGGATCGATACACCGTTCAAATTCGCCCCGCGGACGCCTCTCAAACGCCTGATGCCAAAGCGCACCCTGGGGTAGGCCACAGGCCATTAACCAAAATAATTTCAATGCATGTGCCGATGGCGCCGTGGTCGCTTGCCCCCTGCTGCCGGGGGCCAGATAATTTCTGAGGCCTTAACAAATTCATTAAACTTTAAACAGTTGCGGAACACAACTGGAACAGATAGTGTTTGTTCTGGGTTTGTTTTTCGATTCTGGTTCACACCCTTCGTTCAATGCCTTGGGGGCCGCCATGCTGACACGCAAGCAACATGAACTGCTGATGTTCATTCATGAACGGCTCAAGGAAAGTGGCATTCCGCCTTCCTTCGACGAGATGAAGGAAGCGCTCGATCTCGCCTCCAAGTCAGGCATCCATCGCCTGATCACGGCACTGGAGGAACGCGGCTTCATTCGCCGGCTGCCCAACCGGGCGCGGGCGCTGGAGGTGCTGCGGCTGCCGGATTCGATCGCGCCGGGTCTCAACGCGGCAAAGAAATTCTCGCCGAGCGTCATCCAGGGTAGTCTCGGTCAGGGCGGCCTCGGCCGCCAGATCAAGCCGGCGCCGTCGCGCTTGCCGGCGGCCGGCAATGACGACGACGCGGTATCCGCCGTTTCGATCCCGGTGATGGGCCGCATCGCCGCCGGTGTGCCGATCGATGCCATCCAGCACCAGACGCATTCGATCTCGGTGCCGCCGGACATGATCATGGGCGGCGAGCACTATGCGCTGGAAGTCAAGGGCGACTCGATGATCGAGGCCGGCATCTTCGATGGCGACACGGTCATTATCCGCAATGCCAACACGGCAAGCCCGGGCGAGATCGTCGTGGCGCTGGTCGACGAGGAGGAAGCAACCTTGAAGCGGTTCCGCCGCAAGGGCGCCTCGATCGCCCTTGAAGCCGCCAACCCAGCCTACGAGACGCGTATCTTCGGACCGGACAGGGTCAAGGTGCAAGGCAAGCTGGTCGGGCTGATCCGGCGTTACTGAGCAGGAGCGGACGGCTTTTCGGGTTTTTGATAGGGCGGCAGCCCCCTCGCCTCGCGTGAAAATTTTCGCTGCTCGTGCCAGGGCCGGTACGGGCCGTCCACCGCGAAGCTGACAATTGGCGGACCGGTCGCCGATTGGCGGTCGAAGAAGACGGCGGCACTGCCCTTGCGGGCCAGTTGCCGTTTGGTGACGACAAGAACCAGCGGATTGTGGCAGGCATCATAGCCCGTCGCGTCATTGACGACGATCAGATCGGCAAAACCGCAGGCCTTCCAGGTGTCCTTGCGGTCTTCGACATGCGCAATGATCGCGCCGGACGGATGCCGGGCAAGACAGACACCGTCAGTGCAATAGAATGGCGCTCCCGGCGGCAGGTTGACCGCATCGGCAATGTCGAATTGCCCGTCCGCCTTGCTGAACATTTCCGGCACGACGATGGTTTCGGATGTCAGCGCGCGTTTCCAGTTGTCGACGGTGAATTCGTTCGGACGAGCCCGGCTGACAGCGAGTTCGCCGCCGCCGATTGGCAGCGCAACCAGCCGCGCATCTTCCGAGATCAGCACATCCGGCGTGCGCGTATCCGACACCGTCAGCAGGCCGGCAAGCGCGAATGGCACGGCCGCGAGCCGCAGCCAGGTCGTCGCCATTGTCGCGATGACCAGTGCGATGGTCACCAGCAGCACGGAGTGCTGGGAAATCAGCCCGACGGCATCGATCGGCGAGCGTTCCGATATCCAAGCCGATATGGCGATCATCGCCGTCAGGCCCTTGCCCATCACGTAGAGAAAGGGGCCATCGGCGCCAAAGGGCATCGCAAGAGAACTGAGAACAGCGAAAGGCATGACAATCAGCGACACGATCGGCATGACGGCCAGGTTGGCGAACAGGCTGAGCGGCGACACGCGCTGGAAATGCCAGATGGCAAACAGCGCCGTGGCGCAGCCGGCAATGATGGAGGTCATGGCCAGCCCGCCCGTCGCCAGCAGGAATTTTCGTGTGAGAAAGCCCGGAAGGGATCGCTTTGGCGGTGGCGGTCTTGTCTTTCCCGCATGGTGATCCGCCCAGCCGGCATAGGCACCAACCAGCGCCGCGGTCGCGGCGAACGACATCTGGAAGCTCGGGCCGACGACTTCGTGCGGCGACACCAGAATGACGGCGATCGCCGAGATCGCCAGATTGCGCATAGTCAGCGCCGCGCGATCGAACAGGACAGCAATGAGCATTACCGCCAGCATGATAAAGCTGCGCTCGGCGGCAACGACGACGCCGGAAATGACGAGATAGGCCGCGATCGAGAAAAGGGCCGCGGCGGCGGCGTATTTCTTCACCGGCCGACGCGCGGAAAAATCCGGAAACAGCGCGAAGGCGCCGCGCAGCAGACCCATGATGGTGCCGGCAACCAGCGCCATATGCAGTCCGGAGATCGAGATGATGTGATAGATGCCGGTGCGCCGCATCGCCTCGTTGATTTCATCGGGAATGCCCGCGCGGACACCAACGATGAGCGCCGCCGCTATCTCGCCTTCGGCACCGCCGACCGTGGCCCTGATGTGGTCGGCAATGGCTTCGCGAGCATTTTCGATCCCTGAGAAAAGCCGGGCCGAGAGCGGCATCTCGTCGTCGGCGGAAACCAGCTTTGGATTGCCGAGAAAGAAGCCGCTGCCGCCAATGCCGGCGAAATAGCTGTCGAAGGAGAAATCGTAGCTGTCCGGCCGCACCGGACCGGTCGGCGGCAGCAGTTTGGCGTAGCCCGTGACCAAGGAGCCCGCGGTCATTTCGGCCGGGATATTGCGCGCCGAAAGCCGGACCCTTGCCGGCGCGTAGCGCAGTGTCGGCCGGGCGGTCGACGTCATGTCGATGGTCAGCCGGATGCGGCCGGTCTCCATGCGGTCGATCGAGACCACGCGTCCGGTCACCTGCGTCGAGATTTCCGAACCCAGCATCTGCGTGCCCGCCCGCCATGTCTCGGCCTTGGCGGCAAGCAGGCCAAGCGCGCACAGCAATGCCGCCATGAAGCCCAGATGAGTTTTCGGCCAGGAGCGCGAAACCAGCGCACAGATCGCCATCAGCAAGACCACGGCGACAGGTCTTGCAAAATCAGGCTCCACTGCGAGCGAATAGTAGCCGATCGCGCCAGCGGCCAGACAGACCGGCACCAGCAGGAAGGCGATGCCTCGGTCCAGCTCCAGCTCCGCCGCCATCGCCACGCTATGGCGCAGGCGAGGCAAGGAAACCCGCCCGAGTTGCCGGCGCACACGCACAATCCGGCCCGAGGCAGGTGCCGGAAGTGGCGCCTGGATATCCGCCTGCGACGGCTGACTGCCCGGCGTGGGCACAAGGGGCGATGGCGGCAATGAGGCTGGCGGAGGGATCGCAAACAGGGACCGTTCGCTGACGCCAACGTTGGCGTCCTCGCCCTGTTCCGAGCCCCGGCCTCGTCCAGCCATCGGGTCTGCCCCTTGCACCCCTGACGCCCTATGCTACATGAACGCCGGGCGCGCGAAAGCCCGCGCAGCCGCACCCCGCTTCAGATGGTTTCCGAGAGTTTCATGTCCGACAAGGTCGTCACCCGTTTTGCCCCCTCGCCCACCGGCTATCTGCACATCGGCGGCGCGCGCACGGCGTTGTTCAACTGGCTCTATGCCAAACACACAGGCGGCACGATGCTGCTGCGCATCGAGGACACCGATCGCGAGCGTTCGACCGACGCCGCAACGGCCGCCATCCTGGACGGTCTCACCTGGCTCGGCCTTGGCTGGGACGGCGACGCGGTCTCGCAATTCGAGCGCGCGCCGCGCCACCGCGAGGTCGCGGAGGAACTCGTGCGTCTGGGCAAGGCCTATTACAGCTACGAGACACCAGCCGAGCTGGAGGCAATGCGCGAGGCAGCGCGGGCCAAGGGCCTGCCGCCGCGCTACAACGGCCAGTGGCGCGACCGCGCCCCCTCCGAGGCGCCTGCGGGCGTCAAGGGCGCCATCCGCATCAAGGCGCCGACCGAGGGCGAGACGATCGTCCACGACCGTGTCCAGGGCGAAGTGCGCTTCCCCAACAAGGATCTCGACGACTTCATCATCCTGCGTTCGGACGGCAACCCGACCTACATGCATGCCGTCGTCGTCGACGACCACGACATGGGTGTCACGCACATCATTCGCGGCGACGACCACCTGACCAACGCCGCCCGCCAGACCGTCATCTACAACGCCATGGGCTGGGACGTGCCGTCGATGTCGCACATCCCGCTGATCCATGGCGCCGACGGCGCCAAGCTGTCGAAGCGCCATGGCGCGCTCGGCGTCGAGGCCTATCGGGCCATGGGCTACCTGCCGCAGGCGCTGCTCAACTATCTGGCGCGCCTGGGCTGGAGCCATGGCGACGACGAGATCATGTCGATCAAGGACATGATCTCCTGGTTCGATATCGGCGACGTCAACAAGGGTGCGGCCCGCTTCGACTTCGCCAAGCTGGAAGCGATCAACGGCGCGCATATGCGACGCATGGCCGACGCGGAGCTTTTGGACATCTTCATCGCCACTCTGCCTTATCTCGAGGGTGGTCCGGAGATGGCCGCACGCCTTAACGACACGAACAAGGCGCAGTTGCTGGAGGCCCTTCCAGGCCTCAAGGAGCGCGCCAAGACGCTGGTCGAGCTTGTCGATGGCGCCGCTTTCCTGTTTGCCACGCGCCCGCTGCCGGTCGACGAGAAGGCGGCCCTTCTGCTCAATGACGATGCCCGCAAGATCCTGCGCGGCGCTCACGAAGCTTTGACCGCGCTTGCAAGTGACTGGACGGCTGCCGCTGCAGAGGCCGCGATCCGCGATTATGCGCTGGCCGGTGGCCACAAGCTTGGTGCCGTGGCCCAACCATTGCGGGCCGCGCTGACCGGCAAAAGCACCTCCCCCGGCGTGTTCGACGTGCTTGCCGTGCTTGGGCGCGAGGAAAGCCTGGCGCGCGTAGCGGATCAAATCGATTAGGAGCAAACTGGCCCAAGAAGATTGGCATTGAAAGGCGCGTTTCGCAGTGCAACATTAGGCCTTGGCCCAATCTGGCACGCACCTCCTAAAATGCGGTGGCGAATACGCGCATTGCGGTGATTTCGACGTGTCGCTCTGCAGAATTTGCCTTTGCCGGCATGAGGAAACAACAAGGAGTTTGCAATGACCGAAGCTGCGAAAAAACTGGATGTGGGCGGCGCGAACCAAGAGGCAACCGCAACGCTTCAATTCGCCGGCAAGACCCATGAATTCAAGGTGAGAAGCGGCTCCGTCGGACCCGACGTGATCGACATCGCCTCGCTCTACAGCACGACCGGCGCCTTCACCTACGATCCCGGCTTCACCTCGACCGCAAGCTGCGAATCCGAGATTACCTTCATCGACGGCGACGCCGGTATTCTTCTCCACCGCGGCTATCCGATCGACCAACTGGCCGAGCACGGCGACTTCCTCGAAGTCTGCTATCTCCTGCTCTACGGCGAGCTGCCGACCAAGGCGCAAAAGGACGATTTCGACTACCGCGTGACGCGCCACACCATGGTGCACGAGCAGATGTCGCGCTTCTTCACCGGCTTCCGCCGCGACGCGCACCCGATGGCGGTGATGTGCGGCGTGGTCGGCGCGCTGTCGGCCTTCTATCACGACTCCACCGACATCTCCGACCCGTACCAGCGCATGGTCGCCTCCATGCGGCTGATCGCCAAGATGCCGACGATCGCGGCCATGGCCTACAAGTACCACATCGGCCAGCCCTTCATTTACCCGAAGAACGATCTCGGATTCGCGGCAAACTTCCTGCATATGTGCTTCGCGGTGCCGTGCGAGGAGTACAAGATCAACCCGGTGCTGGCACGCGCCATGGAACGCATCTTCATCCTGCACGCCGACCACGAGCAGAATGCCTCGACCTCGACGGTTCGCCTCGCCGGCTCGTCGGGCGCCAACCCGTTCGCCTGCATCGCCGCCGGGATCGCCTGCCTGTGGGGTCCGGCCCATGGCGGCGCCAATGAAGCGGCGCTCAACATGCTGGGCGAGATCGGCCATGTCGATCATATCCCGGAATTCATCGCCCGCGCCAAGGACAAGAACGACCCGTTCCGGCTGATGGGCTTTGGCCACCGCGTCTACAAGAACTACGATCCGCGTGCGAAAATCATGCAGAAGACTGCGCACGAGGTTCTGGGCGAACTCGGCATCAAGGACGATCCGCTGCTCGACATCGCCATGGAACTGGAAAAGATCGCGCTGACCGATCCCTATTTCATCGAGAAGAAACTCTATCCGAATGTCGACTTCTATTCCGGCATCACGCTGAAGGCGCTGGGCTTCCCCACCACCATGTTCACCGTGCTGTTCGCGGTCGCCCGCACCGTCGGCTGGATCGCGCAGTGGAAGGAGATGATCGAGGATCCGCGCCAGAAGATCGGCCGGCCGCGCCAGCTCTACACCGGTGCGCCGGAACGCGACTACGTGCCGATCGCCAAGCGCTGATCGAAAAGGCTTGAATCGAAAAAGGCGCCTCTCAGGGCGCCTTTTTTATATGACGAAGCACAACGCCCGCCGCGATCTCGCCTGACGGCTTGTCCGTCGCCATGCGCCGCGCGATTTCGGCAAAACCGTCCTTCTGCCAGGCGCGCATGCCGCTGTCGGCGAACAATGCTTCCAGTTGGCGAGCCAGATTGTTCGCCTTGACGTACTCGTTGTAGAACTCCGGGATGAGCGCGCGATCCGCGATCAGATTGGGCAACAGCGCCGACCAGACGGAAACGAAATAGGGCGCCACGGTGCGTGCGATGGGATCGAGCCTGTAGGACGACACCATCGGCACGCCGGCCAAAGCCAGTTCCAGCGATACGGTTCCCGACGCGATCAGCGCGGCATCGGCCTTGCCGAAAGCCTGCCATTTGCGCTGCGGATCAACGATGATTTCGGGTTTCTCGTCCCAACGGTTGACCGAGGCTTTGACGAGGTCGGCGACATGCGGGACCGTCGGCAACAGCAGACGCAGACGATGTCCGCGCGCGCGCAGCATCGACACGGTCTCGCCGAACGTGTCGATCAGCCGTCGCACCTCACCGCGCCGCGAGCCGGGCAGGACCAGCAATGTCTTGATGCGGTCCTGGGCAAGATCGCGTGGCAGGGCCTGCGCCATCTGGGCGGCAAGCACGCCAGCATCATGCGTAAGGCGGTGCCCGACATAGGTGCCGGGCGGGCCGCCCAGCCGGTCAAGCTCCTTCACCTCGAACGGCAGGATGCAGAGGATATGGTCGACATAGGGCTTCATCGCCACAGCCCTGCCCGGCCGCCAGGCCCAGACGCTCGGGCAGACATAATGGATGATCGGTATCGATGGATTGGACGCCCGCACCTTCCTGGCGACGCGCAAGGAAAAGTCCGGACTGTCGATGGTGATCAGGCAGTCCGGCGTTTCCTCGGCAACGGTCTTGGCCAGTTGGCCGATCCGCCTGACAAGGCGCGGCAGATCGCGCAGGACGGCGCTGAAACCCATCAGCGCGATCTCGCCCGCGTCGAAGGGCGACTCCAGGCCCAATTCCCCGAGATGCCGGCCGCCGAGGCCGACGAGCTTTACCTCGCGGCCAGTTGCCTGGCGCAGCGAACGCACGATATCGGCACCGAGCAGATCGCCCGATTCCTCGCCGGCGACGATCGCGACCTTCAACGCCCTGTCAGCCATGCGCCGGCTCCGCTGCGGCCACACCGACGATGAACAGGCCAAGTTCATTGGCGCGCGACAGGGTTGCGGGACCTTCGAGGATCAGCGATCGCCCCGCCTCGACGGCAATGCCGGCGAGCCCCGCCGCATGGGCCGCGTCGACCGTCTGTGGCCCTATGGATGGAAGATCAGCGCGCAGTTCCTGACCAGGCTTGGCGCATTTGACCAGGACGCCGCGCGTCTTGCCTGCGATACGGCCATGGCCGCGCAGCAGCCTTGTACGGTCGAGCAATCCGGCCGTTCCCTCGATACCCTCGAGCGCAATGGCCCGGCCGCCGACCGCGATAGCCGCCTGGCCGATATCCAGCGCACCGATGGCCTTCGCCGCTGCAAAGCCTGCCTCGATGTCGCGCCAGTCCGACTTCTGCGGTACCGCTTTGGTCAAGGCCCCTTCGGCGGCGACCAGCTTCGGCACGATTTCGTGGGCGCCCATGACCTTTATCCCTCGGGCTTCGAGACCCCGCGCCACCACCTTCAACAGGCCGTCGTCGCCGCGCGCCAGCGCCATGACGACAATCGGTATCACAGCGAGCAGGCTTAGGCTTGGGCGCAGATGCGTCAGTCTTGGCCGGCGCTTGATCTCGCCGGCAAGCACCAGATGGGTGATCCGGTGGCGTTTGAGCAGTGGAACAAGCGAGCCGATCGCCTCCAGGGCAAGCGTTTCATGCTCATAACGGCACAATTCCGACAGACGGTCGGCCTCGCCTTCCATGAGGACGATGAAGGGCGGATAACCCTGCCCGGCCGAGCCGGCCGCGACTTCGACCGGAAGACTGCCGCCGCCGGCGATGATGCCGACCCTGGCATCTGCCGGGAGATCAAGACCGGCAGAAGCGGTCTCAGTCTTCATCATCGGTATCGTCGCCATCGCCGCCCTTGAGCGACGGCACCGCATAGTGCCGCTTGCCGCGACTGCTGATGAAGTCGATGATCTTCATGGCGGTCGGCGAAGAGGCGAACTCGGCCTTGGCGAACTCGATGTTCTCGCCGACGGTGCGGGAGCGGTCGAAAATCGTCCGGTAGGCTTTGCGCAGCAGATAGATTTCAGAGCGCGGCAGACCGGCGCGCTTGAGGCCGATGATGTTCAAACCGCGCAGGCTGGCGCGGTTGCCGACGGCAATGGCATAGGGAATGACGTCGCCAACGAAAGCCGAGCACCCGCCAAGAAAGGCGTTGTCGCCGACGCGCACGAATTGATGAACGGCACTGAGGCCGCCGATATAAACGTTGTCGCCAATCTCGCAATGGCCGCCCAGCGTCGCGCCATTGGCAAAGGTGGCATTCTTGCCGACAACGCAATCATGGGCGATGTGGGCGTAGGCAAGGAAATTGCCATTGTCGCCCACTGTCGTTTCGCCGCGGCTGGTGTCGGTGCCGACATGCATGGTCACGCCTTCACGGATGGTGCAGTTGGCGCCGATGACCAGCGTCGTGCGACCGCCCTTGTGCTTGGTGTTCTGCGGCGGTGCGCCCAATGTCGCCATCGGATAGACCTTGGTCGAGGCGCCGATTGACGTCGCGCCCATGACCGAGACATGGCTGACCAGTTCGACACCATCGCCGATCACGGCATCGGCGCTGACATGGCAGAACGGCCCTATGCGCACACCCTGGCCGATTTGAGCGCCCTCTTCCACGACGGAGGAGGGATGGATTGAAGTCTCGATTTTCATAAGCACTCGATCGTCAGTCGCCGGTGACCATCATGGCTGAAATCTCGGCCTCGGCCGCCTTGGTGCCATCGACCAGGGCTTCGCAGGCGAATTTGAGCAGGTTGCCGCGCTTCTTGATTTTCTTGACATGGATCTTCAACTGGTCGCCGGGAACGACCGGTTTGCGGAATTTGGCGTTGTCGATGGTCAGGAAATACACCAGCGACGGCTTTGACGCTCCAAGGCTGCGGATGCAGATGGCGCCCGCCGTCTGCGCCATGGCCTCGACGATCAGCACGCCCGGCATCACCGGCTGCTCCGGGAAATGCCCCTGAAAATGCGGCTCGTTGATGGTGACATTCTTGATGCCAATGGCGGAATCGTCGCCATCGATGTCGACGATGCGGTCGATCATCAGGAAGGGATAGCGGTGCGGCAGGAGCTTCATCAGCCCCATTATGTCGACCGCTTCCAGCGTCGTCGCCGCCACCATATCAGCCATTGTCCTTGCCCTGCTTGCGTGCCCTGGCCATCGTGCGCAACATGGCTATCTCCCGCATGGCTTCCGCCATCGGCTGTGCCGGATAACCGCCCCAGATCTCGCCGGCGGGAACATTGCTCATAAATCCACTTCTGGCGGCAAGCTTGGCTCCTGAGCCGATGGTCAAGTGATCCGCAAGCCCGACGCCGCCGCCCATCGTAACGTTGTCACCCACGACCACGGAACCGGAGATACCTGAAAGTCCGGCCACTATGCAATTGCGACCGATGCGGACGTTATGGGCGATCTGCACGAGATTGTCGATCTTGGTGCCCTGACCGATGATCGTGTCGGACATGGCGCCGCGATCGACGGTGGAATTGGAACCGATCTCGACATCGTCCTGGATGATGACCCGTCCGATCTGGGGAACGCGTTCGGGACCCTTGGCACCGCCGACAAAACCAAAGCCGTCCTGACCGATCCTGGCGCCGCCATGGATGATGACCCGATTGCCGATCAGCGCATACTGGATGCTGGCGCCCGGGCCGACATAGCCGTCGCGGCCGATCTGGCAGGATTGTCCGATGACCGCGTTTGGCGCGATGACAGTGCCGCGGCCGATTGAGACGCCTGGCCCGATGACCACACCGGCCTCGATGATGGCGCCAGCCTCGACATGCGCGGTCGGATCGATATGGGCATGCGGCGAAACACCGGTTTCACCGGTCATTGGACCCGGCGTCGCGGCTGTCGGAAACAGCAGCCGGCCGACCAGCGCGAATGCCTGTTGCGGACGCGGATGAGTCAAAACGGCAACGCCGGACGGCGCCTTGTTGGCAAATTCCGCCGGGCACAGGACCGCGGCCGCACGCAGTGACGGCATCAACGCGGAATTGCGCCTCCCGTCGACGAAGACGAGCGCATTGGCGCCGCCTTCGTTGGCCGGCGCGAGCGCCTCGATCGAAACGTCGGATTGGCCGGAATCGACAAGCACCGAGCCGGTCAGATTCGCGACTTCGGCCGCCGTATACCGGCGTGATGGCGCGAAGAACACCGGATCGGTCATTCCAGAAGCTATATCCAGCTAGGTCGGAACATTTCTCCCGGATCCAAAAAACCCGGGAGCATCGTTGGCCGCCGATCAGAAGCGGGTCGATATGCCGAAGTTGAATTCCTGCACGTCGTCGCTCGCTTCCTTCTTGACCGGGATCGCATAGTCGATACGGATCGGCCCAAACGGCGAGGCCCACATCAGGCCGACACCGACCGAAGCGCGCAATTTCATTCCAACCGACGACTGATCGACCAAAGCCTGATTGCTGATCTTGTTGCCGTAGAGCGTCGCCGCGTCGGCAAACACCGCGCCACGCAGGCCGAAGCTCTCGGGAACGACCGGCAGCGGGAACTGGGCCTCGGCCGAAGCGTTGAAATAGGTCGTGCCGCCAAGATGGTCGCCGACGCCGGCCGAGTCGACTGGACCGATGCCGCCATAGGCAAAGCCGCGGATCATGCGGTCGGTGCTTTGGAACTGATCGAAGATGCGCAGGCCGCCCTCGTTGCCGTATCCCTCGACGTGCCCAGCGCCGGCCGAGATGAGGCCAACAAGGTCAAGCTGCTCGGACAGCGTCTGATAGACGCTGCCGCGTCCCGTGATCTTCACGAATTTGGCATCGCCGCCGAGACCCGCGACCTCGACGGTCGTGTTGGCATAGATACCCTCATGCGGGTTCTTCATGTCGTCGATGGTGTTGTAGACCAAACCAAGGCTGACAGACGACTTGATCCATGGACTTTGAGCGATGCCATCCAAGATAGCCGGCGAAATCGTACAGGTGCCGTCTGGATCTCCGGGGCTGGTAGGACCGCAACTATCGTCGACCTTGTATTTTTCCTGAGCGATATTGTACGCCAGCTGGGTCGTAATGCTGTTGGTGATCGGCAAACCGAAGCGGATCGTCGCGCCCGTGGTATCGCTGTCGTAGTTGTTGTTGTATTCCCGCGTCGACTTGTAGATATCGAAGCCGGCGGCAATGCGCCGTCCGAGGAAATACGGCTCGGTGAACGACAGGCTGTAGTCGCGCGAATTCTTGCCGCCACCGGCTGAAATCTTGATGAACTGGCCGCGGCCAAGGAAGTTGCGCTCGGTGATTGATCCCTCGACAGACGGGCCTGCCGAATCGCCACCGGTCGAATAGCCGGCGCCAACGGAGAATTCACCGGTCGACTTCTCGACCACGTCCACCACCAGCACGACTTGGTCGGGCTGCGAGCCGGGCACGGTCGAGATTTCGACTTTGTCAAAATAATTCAGGTCTTCCAGGCGCTTCTTCGCGCGCTGGATGAGCACCTGGTTGAACGCGTCGCCTTCGCTGACATCGAACTCGCGGCGGATGACGTAGTCACGCGTACGGTCGTTGCCGCGGATCTCGATGCGCTCGATATAGGCCTTGGTGCCCTGGTCAACCGTATACACCACCGAAATCGTGTGGTTTTCGAAGTTGCGGTCGCCGCGCGGCGTCACCTGCGCGAAGGCATAGCCCGAACCAGCCACCTTCTCGGTAAGGGCGATGATGGAGTCTTCGACATCCTTGGCGTTGTAGACATCGCCCTTGCGCGTCTCGACCACCGCTTCCAGCGACTTGGAGTCGACTTCCGGGATCGTGCTTTCGACGCTGATATCGCCGAAATTGTAACGCTCGCCTTCCTGGACGGTAATGGTGACCGTGTATTTGTTCGTCGCGTTGTCGAGTTCGCCGACAGCCGACACGACCTGGAAATCGGCATAGCCGTGATTGTAGTAGAAGCGGCGCAGCAGCTCCTGGTCGGCGCGCAGCTTGTCCTCGTCATAGACGTCGTCGCGCAGGATGAACGACACCCAGGACGAACGCTTGGTGTTGATCACATCAGACAGACGGCGGCTCGAATAGGCGCTGTTGCCGACGAAATTGATCGCCGCGATCTGCGTGCGGTCGCCTTCCGTGATGTGGAACACCACATTCACGCGGTTGTCGCCGAGTTCCATGACCTGCGTGGTCACGCCGGCATCGTCGCGGCCGATGCGCCTGTAGGCGGCCTTGACCGCCTCGACGTCGGAATCGAGCGTCGCCTGCGAGAATGTGCCGCGCGGCTTCAGTTGAACCGCAGCTTCAAGCGCATTGTCCTTGAGCTTCTTGTTGCCCTGGAACAGCACCTGGTTGACGACTTTGTATTCTGCAACCTTGACCACCAGCGTTGAGCCGACCTGGTTGATCTGGACGTCCGAGAACAGGCCGGTGCCGAACAGCGCCTTGACGGCCGCGTCGACGTCGGCGCTGGAGAAGGCTTTGCCCGGCTTGATAGTGATGTAATTGCGGATGGTATCGGCGTCGACACGCTGGTTGCCGCTCACCTCCACCCTGCTGACGACAGCGGCTTCAGCCGCCGATGTGGCAACGAATTGTACTGCGAGCGCACCTGGCACGACCAGAGCGGCGGACAGTGCCGCCGCTGACGCGGCGCTCAGAAACTTGGATGCTGCCTTCATCGGGCTTAATAACCTTTTCTCGTAGTCCCCACGGCGAGAAAACCGGACGTGCGGTAATTTCCCCTACCGTATTAACCGGATTTTCCCTACACGCAAGGCTTCTGGTTAATTTGTATTTACTTAACCCTGGTGCGTGGCTTTCGCGTCACTCATATCCCCGTGCATGGTAAACGGCGTCTCAACATCGACCATGACAAAGCCAAATTTCTTCATGATTTCAGCATCCAAACAGATCGTTCCAGAACACGAACCCCATGAAGCACAAGACCAGAAGCAGACCGGCCCGATAGGCCATTTCCATCATCCGTTCCGACACCGGACGGCGAATGACGGCCTCCACCCCGTAGAACAACAGATGGCCGCCGTCGAGGGGGGGAATCGGCAAAAGGTTTAGAATACCTATGCCGACGGAGAGCAGCGCGACGAGCTGCACCAGCCATTCGAAACCGAGTTTCGCCGCCTTGCCGGCCATGTCCGCGATCTTGACGGGACCGCCCAACTGGCACTTGTCCTCGCGGCCGACGGCGAAGCGCTGCAGGAACTGCCCGGTGCGCTCGATGACGTGGCCTGTTTCCTCGACTGCAGCCGCAACCGCCCCAACTGGTGTGTAGGTGATGAGACGGGGCTGGCCGAGTTCCTTGTTATTGACGACGCCGATCACCGCGACCTTGACCTTGTTGCCGAGCGCGTCCTGCTGCTCCATCAGCTGTGGCGTCGCGGTCACCGTTACTTCTTTACCGTCACGCAGCATGACAAAAGTGATGATATCGCCGGCGCGGCCCGAGACCAGCCGCTGCACATCGCCAAAAGTTTCGACCTTGCTGCCGTCGACACTGACGAATCGATCTCCCGGCTGGATGCCGGCTTTTGCCGCCGGACTGTCTGCCGTGACTTCCGCCACCATGGGCTCTGCGACATAACGCCCATGGGACGCAAACAGCACTGAAAAGACGACGATCGTCAGGAGGAAATTGAACAGGGGGCCGGCCACCACGGTCGCCGCACGCTTCCAGATGGCCTGCGTGTGGAAGGCGACCTTGCGCTCCTCATCGGTCAGCGTTTCGAGCTCTTCCGACGTGGGCTGGCTGGAGGTCGCGTTCATATCGCCGACAAATTTGACATAGCCGCCAAGCGGTATGGCGCAGAGCTTCCAGCGCGTGCCATGCCGGTCGTTAAAGCCGATGAGTTCGGGACCGAAGCCGATCGAGAAGGCCCTGACCCCGATGCCGCACCAGCGGCCAACGAGGTAGTGGCCCATCTCATGGACGAACACCACCACGGTCAGCACGAACAGAAACGGCACAAGCGTGCCGAGGAACAAGCCTTCCGTGCCGAAAATCGCGTGAAGAATTCCGTTCAACTCATGCCCTCAAATTCTTCCGCTGCCGCCGTGACTGTGACATCAATCCAGGCGAATCCAAGGCACGCCCGCGCCAGATCGTGAAACGACACCGTTCAAATCGGAAACAGCCCCTGCGCCGGATGATCGGCGCCCGCCGAAATCCAGCCAATGACGTATAGGGCGAGAGCCGCCGCGACAAGTCCGTCGACACGGTCCATGACGCCGCCATGACCCGGAATGAGCACGCCCGAATCCTTGCGGCCATGCCGCCGTTTGACCCAGGACTCGAACAGATCTCCAGCCTGCGCGACAATCGAAAGCACAAGGGCCACAAGGCCGAGCAAGGCCAGGTTTCCGGCACCGGCGACCGCTGCCAGCATGACCCCGGCGACAACGCCACCGACAGCGCCACCGAGCGCGCCGCTACGCGTCTTGCCGGGCGAAATAGATGGCGCCAGTTTGGGACCCCCGACGGCTCGCCCGACGAAATAGGCAAAAATGTCGGTCGCCCAGACGACCGCGAACAGGAACAGGATGGCGACGAGGCCCGAATGGTCGCCATCACGCAGCAGGGCAAGCGACAGGCCGGACACGCTGGCATAGGCAAGACCGCTCGCTTCCCACTGCCCGGTCTTGCGAACCAGGGCGGCAATCGCCGTTGCGGCAATCAGAATCACCACAAGCAGCAGCAGCCAGGACGCGGCAAGCCCGGCAATCAAGGCGCCGATGAAAACGACGACCAGCGCCTCGGGCAAGAAGCCCAGCCCCTTGGCCGCGACCGGCCGCGACATGCGGGTCCATTCGTAAAAAATCATCGCCGACATGGCTGCGCACAGCAGTCGAAAAGGCAGGCCGCCAAGCCAGGTCAGGCCAAGGGCGATGACGGCAAGCACGACCGCTGAAATGACGCGGAGTTGAAGGTTGCTCATCCCGCGGCCGGTCGCGAAGCGACGTCTTGCGGGCCCACTCCGCCGAAACGGCGCTCGCGGCCGGCAAATTCGCGCAACGCCTCGGCAAGGTGTTCGCGGCTGAAGTCAGGCCAATAGCAAGGCAGGAAGACGAGCTCGCTGTAGGCGGCCTGCCACAAGAGGAAGTTGGACAGGCGCAGCTCGCCGCTGGTGCGTATGACCAGTTCCGGATCGGGTATGCCTTGCGTGTCGAGAGCGCCGGCAAAGCTTTCGGCTGATATCGATTCGGCATCGATTTCGCCGCGCGCCGCGGCCAAGGCAAGCTTGCGCGCCGTGCGGACGATCTCGTCGCGCCCGCCATAGTTGAAGGCAATCACCAGCGTCAGAGACTCGTTGCGGGCGGTCAGCGATTCGGCCTCTTCGAGCAGACCTCGGATGTCGGCCTGCAGCCCTGCCCTGTCGCCGATGATCCTGACCCGCACGCCGCTCTGGTGCAGTTCGGCGAGATCACGGCGGATGAACAGCTTCAAAAGCCCCATCAGGTCGCTGACCTCGGACTTCGGCCGCGACCAGTTCTCCGACGAGAAAGCATAGACGGTCAGGAAGGAGATGCCGAGATCAGGCGCCGCGCGCACGGTCTTGCGCAGCGCCTCGACGCCGGCGCGATGACCGGCAAGCCTCGGCATGCCGCGCGCTTTGGCCCAGCGTCCATTTCCATCCATGATGATCGCGACATGCGCGGGCGTTGTCATGATCTCGCTTTCGGGTCAGCCGGCGGCCAACCCTAAACCTGCATGATTTCAGCTTCCTTGTCGGAAAGCAGATGATCGATGGTGCTGATCGTTTCGTCTGTAAGCTTCTGGACCTGGTCCGAACGCTTGCGCTGATCGTCCTCGCTGATCGCGCCGTCCTTCTCGGCCTTCTTCAGGAAGTCCATGCCGTCGCGGCGCACATGGCGCGCGGCGACGCGGGCGTTCTCGGCATAGCCGTGCGAGATCTTGACCAGTTCCTTGCGGCGCTGCTCGTTGAGTTCCGGCAGCGGAATCCTCAGATTGGTGCCGTCGACGATCGGGTTGAAGCCCAGATTGGATTCGCGGATAGCGCGGTCAACGGCGCCGACCATCGACTTGTCCCAGATCGACACCGAGATCATGCGCGGTTCCGGCACCGTGACGTTGGCCACCTGATTGATCGGCATGGTGGTGCCATAGGCCTGCACCTGGATGGCATCGAGCAGATTGCTGGAGGCGCGGCCGGTCCGCAGCGAAGCCAGGTCATGCTTGAACGCGGCGATTGCCCCATCCATGCGCCGCTTGAGATCGTCGTACTCACCACTCATCTTAGTCTCCTCGACCCGTCTGCCGCGGGTTCACTGCCTCGGGGCACGGCCCCGTTCGAGCCTGAATTTCGAAAGTCGGTATCCCTTTTCTAGGGATCAGGCCCCGGATCAATCGTCCGCGACGACCGTGCAGCGGCCGCCGCCCCTCAGAATATCGCCGAAACCACCTTTTTCGTGGATCGAATAGACGATTATCGGAATGTTGTTTTCGCGCGCAAGTGCAATCGCAGCGGTATCCATGATGGAAAGGCCACGATTTATCACTTCGGCATGGCTGATGCGCTCGAAACGCGTCGCATTCGGATCCTTTTTCGGGTCGGCCGAATAGACGCCGTCGACCTGCGTGCCCTTGAACAGTGCATCGGCGCCGATTTCGGCCGCGCGCAGCGCTGCGGCCGAATCAGTGGTGAAGAACGGGTTGCCGGTGCCGCCGGCAAAGATCACCACCCTGCCCTGGTTCATGTAAGCGTCTGCCTGGCGTTGCGAAAAACTCTCGCAGAGTTCTGGCATGGCGATCGCCGACAGCACCACGGCATCGACGTCGATCTTGTGCAGCGAGGTGCGCAGCGCCAGCGAGTTGATGACCGTGGCAAGCATGCCCATGTGGTCGCCGGTGACGCGGTCTCCGCCCTTGGAGGCGACAGCCACGCCGCGAAAGATATTGCCGCCGCCGATGACGACGCCGACCTCGATGCCCAGCGCGCGGGCCTCGGCAATGTCGGCGGCGATGCGATCCACGACCGAGACGTCGATGCCGAAATGTTGTTCCCCCATCAACGCTTCGCCGGATGCTTTCAGCAAGACACGTCGGTAGAGGGGCTTCACCGTCATCTGGTCCTCGTCATTTTTCATGTGGTCGCGCCTGGGCTGGCCGCCCTCGCGCAGGCGCCGAGCCCGAACATTGGCACGATGCCGAGTTCCGATACACGAAGGGCGCCGCGATGTCACGCGGCGCCCGACCGGCAAATTGGTGGCAACCTGCCGGATCGATCAGTCGGTGGACACGCTGGCTGGCTCGCCCTCGACAAGCACCGGCGACACGTAGCCGGAGGGCTTGTCGCCGGTTGCAGCGCCACCGGTGACGCGCGCCTGTATCTGCGATCCGAAATAGGAATAGGGGAACGGCGCCGGCGTTTTGCTGGCCATATCCAGCCGGTCGCGAAGCTCTGCCGGAATCTCGAAATCCAGCGCGCCAAGATTGTCCTTGATCTGGCCAAGCGTCGTCGCGCCAAGGATGACGGTGGCGATCCCAGGCTGCGTCGCCACCCAGTTGAGCGCGACCTGCGGCATGCTGCGGCCGAGCTCGGATGCGACCTTCTCGAGTTCGGCCACGATGGCCCAATTGCGCTCCGTGAACTTCTGGAATCCCGGATGTGTCGAATTGCGGAAGCCGTCGAGCCGTCCGGCATTTCCGGCCTGGGCCGGCCGATACTTGCCGCTGAGCAGCCCGCTGGCGAGCGGGCTCCAGACCATGATGCCGGCGCCATGGCGCGTGCCGAAAGGCACGAACTCATTCTCGATCGAACGCTCGGCCAGGGAATATTCGAGCTGCAAGGCCGAAATCGGCTCGTATCCGCGCAGCTCGGCAATCGCCTGCGCCCGCCCCGCATACCAGGCCGGCACGTCGGACAGGCCGACATGGCGTATCTTGCCCATCCGTACCAGGTCATCCAGCGTGCGCATGACCTCTTCGGCCGGTGTCAGCCTGTCCCACACATGCATGAGATAGAGATCGATATAGTCGGTGCCCAACCGCTTCAGCGAAGCATCGACCGCCCGCATGATGTTCTTGCGGCCGTTGCCGCCGGCATTCGGATTGCCCGGCTGCATGTTCATGGTGAACTTGCTGGCGATCACCGCGGTGTCGCGCAAGCCCCGCTCGGCGATGAATTCACCAAGCCAGGCTTCGGCCGTGCCGCTGGTGTAGAGATCCGCCGTGTCGAAGAAATTGCCGCCCGCCTCGACATAGGCGTCGAACATGGCGCGGGCCGTGTCCCTGTCGGCGCCCCAACCCCATTCCTTGCCGAAAGTCATGGTGCCGAGCGCCAGCCGGCTGACCCTGAGGCCGCTATTGCCGAGCGTGTAGTAGGTCATGGTCATGATCGTCTTCCAATGCTTGCTGGTGAATGCCGTGGCGTCACTGGCCCGCGGTGGCATTGCCCGGCGTTGCCTTGACCCAAGGATTGCCGCGCTCATGCGTCATGTGGAACGCGAAGCCATCCACCTTCCAGCCGGCGGCCGAGCGCGTCAGATGATGCTCATAAGTGCCCCAGACTTCCCAAAGCGGGTCGCCATTGCCTTCCATGCGGTTCCAGGCATAGCCGTTCGAACGGACGGTCGCCCCGTCCGCCTCGAGAACGACCTGGTGATTTGTGCGCAGATGCAGGCTCGTCTTCGAGCCCTTGAGGTTGCCGGCCCAGGCGCCGATCAGGTCGTCCGAAGCGATGTTGGCGGCTGGCTGGCCGGACAGGCTGCTGAAATCGGCGGTGACCCGATCCGCGAAATGGCTGCGCGCCAGTTTCCAGTCCTGCACGTCGACGGCGCGGTCGATGGCGTCGGCAATGCGGATGACGGCGCGCTCGTCCACGAGCGTCTGCCAGCCGGACGGGTCGGCCCCGCCGGCATCTATGGGTGCCAGCGCCATGCCTGCCGCGAACGTTACGTGCTTCAATGCGTTCATGTCTCTTCTCCTCGATGCCATCGGCAGATTGCCGATGAGTTGGCGACAATGTGGACCGCTGCCTTGGCATCGATAAGGTTGCATTGTTCGCAAAGACTATGCGATATCATTCATGAATGGACCGCGATCTCCTCACACATTTGCCTGTCATCGTTGCCGTTGCCCGGCGTGGCGGCTTCGCGCTCGCCGCGGCCGAACTCGGCATGAGCCCGTCAGCGGTCAGCCATGCGGTGCGCCTCGTTGAGGAGCGTATCGGCCAGCCCTTGTTCGCGCGCACGACGCGCAGCGTTTCGCTGACCGAGGCCGGAAAGGCGCTGGTGGAAACCGCGGCCCCTGCCCTTCAGGATATTGGCGAGCGGATCGATCGAATCCGCAGCGTCAAGGGCAGGCCCTCCGGCCTGCTCAGGATCAACGCCTCCAACATCGCGATCCCCCTGGCGGTGACGCCTGTGGTGGCGGCGATGGCGGAGCGCTATCCGGACATCACCGTGGAGATTTTCGCCGACCAGGGGCTGGTCGACATTGTCGGCGAAGGCTTTGACGCCGGCATCCGGCTGGGCGAGATGATCGCGCAGGACATGGTGGCGGTGCGGCTCACGCCCCCGTTCAAGGCCGTCATCGTCGCCTCTCCCACCTATATCGGGCGCCATGGCCGTCCGCGCAGGGTGGCCGATCTCGCCAACCACAATTGCATCGGCTACCGGCTTGTCCGCTCCGGTGCGCTCTACCGCTGGGATTTGACCGAGGACGGCAAGGACGTCGTCATGGAGACCGGCGGTACAGTCATCGTCACGGATTCGCTCGCGGCGATCGACCTGGCGCTTGCAGGCGTTGGCCTTGCCTATCTGTTCGAGCCGCTGGCGCGCGACGATCTTGCAGCCGGCCGCCTGGTGCAGGTCCTGCCGCAATCAGCAATCGAGGAGCCTGGCCTTTTCCTCTACTTCCCGCGCCGGGCGGCGATGGCGCCGAAACTGCGGGCCTTTATCGACACCGCACAAGAAATCGGCCGGACATCCCTGCGGACATCCGGCCGAAAAATGCTTTCGGAATAAAGCGGTAGGAAGTTTACTTCTTGACCGCCGCCGCGACTTCCGCCGCGAAATCGGTCTCTTCCTTTTCGATGCCTTCGCCGAGCGCGAAGCGGAGGTAGGCGGTGATCTTGGCCGGCGCGCCGATTTCCTTCTCGGCATCCTGCAGCGCCTTCTCGACAGTGATGTCGGGATTGAGCACGAAAGCCTGCTTCAGGAGCACGACTTCCTCGTAGAACTTGCGCAGGCGGCCTTCGACCATCTTTTCGATGATCGCTTCCGGCTTGCCGGTCTGACGCGCCTGGTCGGCGAAGATCGCCTTCTCACGCTCGACCGCTGCCGGATCGATCTGCTCCGCCGTCAGCGCCAGCGGGTTGGTGGCGGCGACATGCATGGCGACCTGACGGCCAAAGGCGTTGGCGGCATGCTCATTGCCCGTGGTTTCGATCGCGACCAGCACGCCGAGCTTGCCGAGGCCGTCAGCGACAGCGTTGTGGACATAGGTCGCGACCGCGCCATGCGGAACGGTCAGCTTGGCCGAACGGCGGAAGCCCAGATTCTCGCCAATGGTGCCGACAGCGTCCTTGATGGTGTCGGTGACCGACTTGTCCGAACCCGGATACTTCGCGGCAGCCACGGCTTCCGTCGTGCCATAGGCGAGAGCAACCTTGGCGACGTTGGCGACGATTTCCTGGAACGCGGCGTTGCGGGCAACGAAGTCGGTCTCGGAATTGACCTCGACGACGGCAGCTTCGCGCACGCCGGCATCGACGCCGATCAGACCTTCAGCCGCGGTGCGGCCGGCCTTCTTGTCAGCCTTGGAGATACCCTTCTTGCGCAGCCAGTCGACGGCCTCTTCCATGTTGCCGTTGGTCTCGTTCAACGCCGCCTTGCAGTCCATCATGCCCGCGCCGGTCAAGTCGCGGAGTTCTTTGACCTGTGCAGCCGAAATGCTCATTGTCGCCTCTTTGTTTTTAAATGCACCGACGCACCATCGGCATTCGATGGTGCGTCTGTTTAGCGTGCCAAAATATGAGAAAGATGAAGGCCGTGGACCGGCCTTCGATTATCAAGCCTCGGGGGCTTCCGATGCCGGAGCCGGATCGAGCGCCGGCTCGACCGGAGCTTCAACCGAAGCGCCGATGTCGACGCCGAGCGCGCCCTGCTGACGGGCGATGCCGTCGATCGCAGCCTTGGCGATCAGGTCGCAATAAAGCTGGATGGCGCGGGCCGCGTCGTCATTGCCGGGGATCGGGAAGTCGATCTTGTCCGGATCGCAGTTCGAATCGATGATGGCGACGACCGGGATGCCGAGACGCTTGGCCTCGAGGATGGCGATCGCTTCCTTGTTGGTGTCGATCACGAACATCAGGTCGGGCGTCGAGCCCATGTCCTTGATGCCGCCCAGCGCCTTGTCGAGCTTCTCGCGCTCGCGGTCGAGGTTCAGGCGCTCCTTCTTGGTGAGGCCCTGGGCCTCGCCGGCCAGCATCTCGTCGAGCTTGCGCAGGCGCTGGATCGAATTCGAGATCGTCTTCCAGTTGGTCAGCATGCCGCCGAGCCAACGCGAATTGACATAGTACTGAGCCGAACGCTGCGCGGCATCGGCGACGATGTCGGATGCCTGGCGCTTGGTGCCGACGAACAGCACGCGGCCGCCCTTGGCGACAGTGTCGGAAACTTGCTTCAGCGCCTGGTGCAGCAAAGGCACCGTCTGCGAGAGGTCGATGATGTGGATGTTGTTGCGGGCGCCATAGATGTAGGGCGCCATCTTCGGGTTCCAGCGGTGGGTCTGGTGGCCGAAGTGAATGCCAGCTTCCAAAAGCTGGCGCATGCTGAAATCAGGCAGTGCCATTCTCATTTTCCTTTCCGGTTAGCCTCCACGGACACAGGCATTTTTGGACGAAGTCCTCGAACGCCACCGGAGGTTTCAGCCGGATTTCTCCCGGGCAGACACCAAAGTCCGTGTGTGGAATGAGCGCGCATATAGAGGGGAAGCGCGACAAACGCAAGCGGGCCAGCGTTTTACCGCTCAGCGTGCGGCAATCAGCGCTCCGGTGCCGATCATGGCGCTGCCGGCAAACCGGTTCATCAGCCGCATGCGCTTCGGCGTCCTGAACCAGCCCGAAGCCCGGCCCGCGAGAGCGGCATAGACCCCCATGGTCAGAATGTTGACGCTGATGACGGTGGCCACCACCAGCAGGCCATCGACAAATGTCAGCGTGTCGAGGTTGAGGATCAGCGGCATGATCGAGGCGTGGAACAGGATCGCCTTGGGGTTGCCCAGCGCAATGGATGCGCCAAGGAAGAAGGATCTCGACAATCTCGCCTCGCCCGTCCTCGACTCATTCGATTGCGTGGCCGCGGCGCGCCACATCCTGATGCCGAGAAAGATCAGATAGACAGCACCTGCATATTTCAGCAGGAGAAAGATCCATTCGAAGGTTTGCGCCAGCGCCACCAGCCCGAGCAGCGCCAGGGTGACCAGCACCGCATCGCCGGCGGCGACCCCGACGCCAGCCATGAAGGCGCGAAGGAACCCGCGCGACACGCCATTGGTGATGACCGCGAACATCGCCGGTCCCGGTGTGGCGGCGGCAAGCGTGACCGCGGCGCAATAGGCGAGAAACGCCGTTGGTGTCATCGCTTGGCCTTTCCATTGGGCACCCGCACGCGCCGAAAGATCGCGACGATCTCCTCGCGGCTGCATTCGACGGCGCCGAGCCGCACCGCGCGGTCGCGCTCGAAGCCGGTTATGTCATAATGCGGAGCCGATGTCTTGGGCGGTCCCTGGTAGGACGAACGCTTGACGCCGAGTGCTGCGGCGAAGCGATGCAGTTCGTCGGTGTCGTCGGCCATCAGGTGGCACCAGCGATGGCCGGCCCACTTCCAGATCGCCGCATCGACGTAGACTGCCATCAAGCCCGCCGCGGCCAGCTCAATTGCGCAACCCTGCTACTTCGAGACCGGACACGGCTTGGTCTGATCGAACAGCGACAGGTTGACCAGCTTGCCGGTCATCGAGAAGTCGCCATAGTCCATGGTGAGGTCGCGGGTGATGCCGTTCTCATGCAGCTTGAAGCTGATCCGGTATTCCGGCACTTCCTCGCCGTTCTTGGCGCTGTCGTCGAAATAGGCGATGTCGACCGGCCAGTATTTGTCCGTGGCGAGCTTGGCCAGCGCCGGAGCCTCCGGATCGGCCTTGTCGGCTTCGGTCTTCTTGCCGACGACGACGGTGGTCGCCATCACCTTGTTGGCATCCTCCGAACCGTCGAACAGGTTGGTCTGGTAGAAATTCTCGCCTTTCTCGGCCTTGCCGATCAGCTCGACCAGGTGCTGGGTCGGAAACTGGGTAGCGGCGAGTTCCAGGCTGTTCTTCTCGGGCTTGTCGATATCGACCTTGAGCCCCTTCTGGTCTTTCGTGGCGATGCCCTTCACCTCCTTGTCGAGGTTCTGGTCGACAAAGGATTTGGTCACGAACGAGAAGGTCTTGCCTTCGGCGTCCTCGAAAGTCGTCGTCTGCTGGTCGGTCAGCCGCGTATTGTCGTTGGTGACGATCTGGGTGACGAAACGGAATTTCACCGTATAGCCTTCGCAGGCCGAGCCGTTGAATTCGTAGACCATGCGGCCGGATATGCCTGTTATGCCGGAGCGGTCGGAGGCTTTTTTGAGGGTGAGGTCGTACACAGCGCGATGGGCCTGCAGCGCCGGTACGGCGAAGGCGGGGACTATCGGGATCACCGCCGACAACAGAACGGCATGAAATGCAAGGCGCGCAGCGCGCATGAGGTACTCCGATCGTCGCGGCTGATGGCAGGCCGCAGGGAAAGATGGTCCAGCTTAAAAAAAGTCGTGGCGGAAGCGAGGCAAAAATAGCAATTTCGGCCCCGCCAGCGCGGCGCCTTCCAGCAATAGGGAAAAGCAATGAGTGAAACAATCGAAAAGCGGCTAAGTGATCTCGGCGTGACGCTCCCTGTCGCCGCCGCACCTGCCGCCAACTACGTTCCCTACTGCCGAACCGGAAGCCTCCTGTTCACGGCCGGACAATTGCCGCTCAAGGACGGCAAGCTGCAGGCGAGCGGCCTGCTCGGCCGCGACGTCGACACGGCAGGCGGCAAGGACGCGGCAAAATACTGCGCGATCAACATTCTGGCGCAAGCCAAGGCAGCACTCGGCGATCTGGAGAAGATCAGCCGGCTGGTGAAGATCACCGTCTTCGTCGCCTCCGCCCCCGACTTCGTCGAGCAGCATCTGGTTGCCAACGGCGCCTCCGATTTCCTCGTCGCCGCCCTTGGCGAGCGCGGCAAGCACGCCCGCTCCGCTGTCGGCACCGCCTCCCTGCCGCTTAATGCCGCAGTGGAAATCGAAGCCATCTTCGAAGTTGAATGAGCGAAGGCCTGACATGACCGACCTATCCTGGCTGACTGCCCGGCCCGTCGCCCATCGGGGCTTCCACGACATGAACAAGACGCGCTGGGAAAACACGCTTTCCGCCTTCGCAGCCGCGGCCGAACGGGGCTATGCCATCGAATGCGACGTGCATCTGTCGTCGGATGGCGTTCCCATCATCATCCATGACGACGACCTGAAACGGCTGACCGGACAGGACGGCTTCGTCTGGCAGCGCAGCGCGGCCGAACTGACCACGCTCAAGGTCGGCGGCACATCCGACCACGTGCCGACGCTGCAGGAAGCGCTCGATCTTGTCGACGGCCGCGTGCCCATGGTCGTCGAGCTGAAAGGCATTCCCGGCCGCGACGAAGGCCTGGTGGCGCGCGTCGGCAAGATGCTCAAGCGCTACAAGGGCAAGGCGGCGATCATGTCGTTCGATCACTGGCTGATCCGTGATTTCCCGAAACATGCGCCCGGCATTCCGGCTGGATTGACCGCCTACGGCAAGGACCTCAAGCTCATCGAAGCGCATTTTTCCATGCTGGCGCACGAGCTGTCCTTCACCTCTTACGCTGCCGGCGACCTGCCGAACCCGTTCGTCAGCTTCGTGCGCGAAAAGCTCAAAATGCCTGTCATCACCTGGACGGTGCATGATCAGCCGGCGATCGACCTGACCTTCAAATATGCCGATCAGATGACATTCGAAGGTTTCGAGCCCGACCTGGTCAAGGTCGCCTGAGCGGGGTTGCCTGAAACGTGACTTGTAGCGGCCCCGATGGAGCTTAAATAAGCCTCATGGATCAGGGCGATGACGGCGACGGGCAAACTGCAAATGCGGACTATTCGATCCGTATCGCCGCGGGCATCGGCGCGTTCACACGCGATGAATGGGACGCCTTTGCCGGCACCACGCGCGGCGACGCGGAGAATGGCTATAACCCGCTCGTTTCGTTCGCTTTTTTAAGCGCGCTGGAAGATTCCGGCTGCGCCGTGCGGCGCACCGGCTGGCAGGGCCATCATTTGCGGCTGGAGACTGCGCAAGGCCGGCTGCTGGGCGCGGTCCCCTGCTATCTCAAATCGCACAGCCAGGGCGAATATGTGTTCGACCACGGCTGGTCGGATGCCTTCGAGCGCGCCGGCGGCCGCTATTATCCGAAACTGCAATGCGCCGTGCCGTTCACGCCGGTCACCGGCCCTCGCCTGCTGGTCGGCAAGGGCGAGGATCCGGATGCGGTGAAGGCCGGGCTTGCCGCCGGCCTCAAGATGGTGACCGATAAGCTCGGGGTGTCCTCGGCGCATGTCACCTTCGCGCAGGAGAGCGATGTCGCGACGCTCGAGGCCGCCGGGTTCCTGCATCGCACCGACCAGCAGTTCCACTTCTTCAACGAAGGCTTTTCGACCTATGACGACTTCCTCGCCACGCTTGCCTCGCGCAAGCGCAAGGCGATGAAGAAGGAACGGCGCGAGGCGCTTGCCGATGGCATCACCATCGACTGGCTGACCGGGAAGGATCTGACGGAAAAAGCCTGGGACGACTTCTTCGCCTTCTACATGGATACGGGCAGCCGCAAATGGGGCCGCCCCTACCTGAACCGCCAGTTCTTCTCGCTGATCGGCGAACGCATGGCGGATGATATCCTGCTGGTGATGGCCAGGCGCAACGGACGCTACATTGCCGGCGCCATCAATTTCATCGGCTCCGACGCGCTCTACGGCCGCAACTGGGGCTGCATCGAAGACCACCCCTTCCTGCATTTCGAGGTCTGCTACCACCAGGCCATCGATTTCGCCATCGAACGCAAGCTGAAGGTGGTCGAGGCGGGCGCACAGGGAGAGCACAAGCTGGCGCGCGGCTACCGGCCGGTGACGATGCATTCCGCGCATTACATTTCGCACCCCGGCCTGCGCAATGCAGTGGCCGACTACCTCAAGCGCGAGCGGCGCGAGGTGGAGCGGATGAGCGAATATCTGGAAGAGCACACGCCGTTCCGCAAGGATCTCGAGGAATAGCAGGTTTTGGGCCTGGTCGATCTCGCCTGGTCGCCTGCCTCATCGTCTTGTCGCTGCGGAAGAGCTTCGCTACACGAGACACAAGGCACAATCCGGAGCGTTCGCCATGACTGAGGCCCCCTACGACACCAGCAACATCTTCGCCAAGATCCTGCGCGGCGAAATCCCTTCGCACCGCGTCTACGAAGACGAGGCCGTCGTCGCCTTCATGGATGTGATGCCGCAAGGACCGGGCCATACGCTGGTTGTGCCAAAGGCCCCGTCGCGCAATCTGCTCGACGCCAACCCGTCGACCTTCGGTCCGCTGTTCGCGGTCGTTCAGAAAGTGGCGCTGGCAGTGAAGAAGGCGCTCGATGCTGACGGCGTCACCATCCTTCAATTCAACGAGCCGGCTTCCGGCCAGACCGTCTATCACCTGCATGTCCATGTCATCCCGCGCTTCGATGGCATCCCGTTGAAGCCACACTCGGGGACGATGGAAAAACCCGAAGTACTGGCCGGGAATGCCGAAAAAATACGCGCGGCGCTGACAAGCTGAACCGCACCGCGTGTCGCGTCAGGAGAAAGTCTGGTTGGCGGCTTGAGCCAAGCGTTCGATCGCGCCGGGCTGCACGCCGTCATGCAAGCGCTGGCGGATCGCCTCCGCGCACTGTCCTGGGCTGAGGACCGAGGTATCGACCTCAAGATCGTATACGCCCGGCCGGTGCACCGCTTCCTGCCACAGACGCACCGGCAAAGGCGCAGGATCGTCTGACGAGCCGGTGACATAGCCCCTGCCCGGCTCGCTGGCGGCCCGCCTTTCCATGATCGTTTCAATCGGACAGCGAACGCCGACAAACAGCACCGGCAGGCCGGCGAGACGACGCGCGCAATCGGCCAGGCAGCCAAGCGGCTTCGAATAGGCATCGTGATGGCCGACATCCGTCACGACGTTCAGCCCCAGCCGGCTATGCGCCGCGATCGATTCGTAGAGGGCGGCATACAGGCGCGGCACGAAGACTTCGAGGTCGGGGCGTTCGCCCCCGGGGCGCAACCCTATACCCGGGCGAAGTGGCGGCGGTGTGATCCGCTCATAGGTGTCGACGCCCAGGTTCATCCATGCGCCATCGAAACTTTCCTGAATGGCTCGGGCGATGCTCGATTTTCCTGACCGCGGCGCGCCGTTGAGGATGATGACCTGGCCTGGCATAGCCACCCCATTGCTCAAAATGAAAAAGCCCCGTTGCCGGGGCTTTTTCGAGTGCGTGTGGATCAGCCCTTGCGGGGCAGTTGCGGGACCAGGCTGCGCTTGCCGCCATCCTTGCCCTTGGGCTCCGGCTTCTGCGCCACCACCTTCTTGGCGGCCGGTTTCTTGGCCACCGCCTTGGGCGGCTTCGGCGCTTCTTCCGGCTCTTCCTTCTTCGGCTTCACCGGCGCCTCGTCGGCCAGCGATTCGAGTTTCAGGCCGGTCTCGCCGGTTTCCTTCTTCTCGACGGTGACGCGCACCGTGCCGCCCTTCTTGAGCTTGCCGAACAGCACCTCGTCGGCCAGCGGCTTCTTGATGTGCTCCTGGATCACACGGCCGAGCGGCCGCGCGCCCATGCGCTCGTCATAGCCCTTGTCGGCGAGCCAGGCGATCGCATCCGGCGACAGGTCGAAGGTAACGCCACGCTCGGACAACTGCGCCTCGAGCTGCATGACGAACTTCTGCACCACCTGATGGATGACCGGCACCGGCAGCGAGCCGAACGGGATGATCGCATCGAGACGGTTGCGGAACTCCGGCGTGAACAGCCGGTTGATCGCCTCGACATCATCGCCTTCGCGCTTGGTCGACCCGAAACCGATCGCCGCGCGCTGCGCATCGGATGCGCCCGCATTGGTGGTCATGATCAGGATGACATTGCGGAAGTCGATCTGCTTACCGTTGTGGTCGGTCAGCTTGCCGTGATCCATGACCTGCAACAGGATGTTGAACAGATCCGGATGGGCCTTTTCGACCTCGTCGAGCAGCAGCACGCAGTGCGGATGCTGGTCGACACCGTCGGTCAACAGGCCGCCCTGGTCGAAACCGACATAGCCGGGAGGCGCGCCGATCAGCCGCGAAACGGTGTGGCGTTCCATATATTCCGACATGTCGAAGCGGATCAGCTCGACGCCGAGCGAGGCGGCGAGTTGCTTGGCCACTTCCGTCTTGCCGACGCCGGTCGGGCCCGAGAAAAGATACGAGCCGATCGGCTTTTCCGGTTCGCGCAGGCCGGCACGGGCCAGCTTGATCGCCGAGGTCAGCGCGGTGATGGCGGTGTCCTGGCCATAGACGACCCGCTTCAGCTCGATGTCGAGGCCCTGCAGCACCTTCTCGTCGTCGGCCGAAACCGTCTTCGGCGGAATACGCGCCATGGTGGCGATCGTGGCTTCGATCTCCTTGATGCCGATGGTCTTCTTGCGCTTGGCTTCCGGCACCAGCATCTGCGAGGCGCCGGTCTCGTCGATCACGTCGATCGCCTTGTCCGGCAGCTTGCGGTCGTTGATGTAGCGCGCCGACAGCTCGACCGAGGCCTTGATGGCTTCGCTCGTGTAGCGGACCTTGTGGAACTCCTCGAAATAGGGCTTGAGGCCCTTCATGATCTCGATGGCGTCCTCGATGGTCGGTTCGTTGACGTCGATCTTCTGGAAGCGCCGCACCAGAGCGCGGTCCTTCTCGAAGAACTGCCGGAACTCCTTGTAGGTGGTCGAGCCGATGCAGCGGATCGCACCCGACGACAGAGCCGGCTTCAACAGGTTCGATGCGTCCATGGCGCCGCCCGAGGTGGCACCTGCGCCGATCACCGTATGGATCTCATCAATGAACAGCACCGCGCCCGGATAATCCTCGAGCTCCTTCACGACCTGCTTCAGCCGCTCCTCGAAATCACCGCGGTAGCGCGTGCCGGCCAGCAGCGTGCCCATGTCGAGCGCGAAGATGGTGGCGTTGTGCAGCACTTCGGGAACGTCGCCCTCGACGATGCGCTTGGCGAGGCCTTCGGCGATCGCCGTCTTGCCGACGCCGGGGTCGCCTACATAGAGCGGGTTGTTCTTGGAGCGGCGGCACAGCACCTGGATGGTGCGGTTGATTTCGGACTCGCGGCCGATCAGCGGATCGATCTTGCCGGCCTTGGCCTTGTTGTTGAGGTTGACGCAATAAGCCGTCAGCGCGTCCTGCTGCTGCTTCTTCTTGCCGCCTTCCTCTTGCGGCTCGGCGCCGTTCTGGCCGCCCTGTTCGTCATCGGCGCCGCGCGGCGAGCGCGTTTCCGATGCGCCGGGGCGCTTGGCGATGCCGTGCGAGATGTAGTTGACCGCGTCGTAGCGGGTCATCTGCTGTTCCTGCAGGAAATAGGCGGCGTGGCTCTCGCGCTCGGCGAAGATGGCGACGAGCACGTTGGCGCCCGACACTTCCTCGCGGCCCGACGACTGCACGTGGATCACCGCGCGCTGGATGACGCGCTGGAAGCCGGCGGTCGGCTTGGAATCCTCGTCGTAGCCGGTGACCAGATTGTCGAGTTCGGTGTCGATATAGGTCAGAACAGTGTGCTTCAGCTCGTCGAGATCGACGTTGCAGGCGCGCATGACGGCGGCCGCCTCGGTGTCGTCGATCAACGCGAGCAGCAGATGTTCAAGGGTTGCGTATTCATGGTGCCGCTCATTGGCGAGCGTCAGCGCCTGGTGAAGCGCCTTTTCCAGGCCTTGGGAGAAAGCCGGCATGTTACCTCACTTCTTCTCCATCACGCATTGCAGCGGATGCTGATTCTGTCGGGCGAAATCCATGACCTGAGACACTTTGGTCTCGGCCACCTCGAATGTATAGACCCCGCACTCGCCCACTCCATGATTGTGAACATGAAGCATGATGCGTGTGGCGGCTTCGCGGTCCTTCTGGAAAAAACGCTCCAGCACGTGAACCACGAACTCCATGGGAGTGTAGTCGTCGTTGAGGATGAGGACCCGGTAAAGGCTGGGCTTCTTGGTCTTGGTTTTGGTGCGCGTGATGACGGCCGTCCCGCGGCCGGCCTCATTGCCGTCGCCGCCGCCGTTTTGCATCCGCGCCACTTGTCTCGTGGCAGTCAAACCGATCGTCACGTAATCCTGCCTCTTTCGAATCCCCATGCGAGTTCGACATGTAGGTGTTCGATGGACGATTTTAAGCCCTTCTGGTTAGCTGACAATATGGCTAGGTGACCAAACTTGGCGGATTTTCGCAATCGTGAAGCGCTGCGCCGCCGCGAACTGGAAATTAGCATGAAAAAACCCGGCCGCGTCTCCGCGACCGGGCTTCTTCCCGGGCCCAAGGGGCCGGATCTGAAACTGTCGGGGCGAAAATTACTTCGCCCGGGCGAAATTACTTCGCCTTGGCAACGATCGATTCGAACGGCTTGTAGGCTTCCTTGGCGAGTTCGGCATAGAGGTCGCCGATCTTGGTGGCCTCGGCGACGAACGCCTCGTAGGACTGCTTGGCGTAGTCGGACTGGATCTCGATGGCCTTGTCCAGCGACTTGGCCGAAAGCAGCTTCTCGACAGCCGCGCTGCCCGCCTCGAAGCTCTTCTTGGTGTATTCACCGGCCTCGGTGGCGATCGCCTGAGCGCCCTTGGAGAGCGAAGCGAAGCTCTTCAAGCCGGTGTCTGCGAATTCCTTGCCGTATTTGCTGAAGTCCTCATAGGTCTGGGTCATTTCACGATTCCCTTGACGGTTGAGGCGTCCTTCTTCGGGGCGCCGTTGTGCAATGCACTAGAGTATATTGTGCGTCGCACAAAAGTCAATATTTCGCCGGCGTGCGGGCCCCGCCTGCGCAGGCAATGGCTAAAAATCGAATAAAGTGCGTTTCAAGCCCGAAGAAAATGGTGAACGCGGCGGTTACCATAAACGGATTGGTAACGCTGCCCGGCTAGCTTGGCTGGAAGTGAGGCAGGACCCTTTGCCGCCTCCAACGCAACGAAGAATTCAAGGGAAATATCAGTGCGTCAGGCGTTGTTGGGCATCGTTTCCAAATCCACCTCCCCCCTCAAAGCGATCATGGTCCTCGCCCTGGCGATGACGTTCGTTTGCGCCGACGCTGCCGCCTCGCTGGCGGCGCGGCAGGCGGCCATCGTCGTCGACGCCAAGACGGGCAAGGTGCTGTATTCCGCGGATGCCAATGGCAGGCGCTATCCGGCGTCGCTGACCAAGATGATGACGCTTTACCTGACCTTCGAAGCGATGGCGAAGGGCAGGATCAGCCGGAACACGCCTGTCGTGTTTTCCGCCAAGGCCTCCGGCGAGGCGCCGACGAAACTCGGCGTGAAGCCAGGCGGCTCGGTCACCGTCGAAACCGCCATCCTGTCGATCGTCACCAAGTCCGCGAACGACTCGGCCACTGCGCTCGGCGAGATGCTTGGCGGCGATGAAAGCACCTTTGCCCGCATGATGACCGCCAAGGCGCGGGCTCTCGGCATGAACGGCACCGTCTTCCGCAACGCCAACGGCCTGCCCGATCCCGGCCAGTTCACCACCGCGCGCGACATGGCCACGCTCGGCATCGCGCTCAGGGAGCATTTCCCGCAGTATTACGGCTATTTCTCGCAGCGCTCGTTTCTCTATGGCCGCCAGCGCATCAATGGCCACAACCGTCTGCTCGGGCGCATCAAGGGCGTCGACGGCATCAAGACCGGCTACACCCGCGCCTCCGGCTTCAATCTCGTTTCGTCGGTTTCCGACGGCAACCGCCGCCTTGTCGCCGTTGTCATGGGCGGCACCTCCGGCGGCAGCCGCGACAACCAGATGGCGTCGCTGATAAACACTTACATGCCGAGGGCCTCGACCCGCGGCGGCGGCGACCTGGTCGCCAAGGCCGACGACAGCAACCCGGTCAAGGCGCTTGCCAAGGTTCTGCTGCCCAAGCACGACGCGCCGACCCCGGACGACAAGCCGGTCGCGATGGCCAGCGCCGACGACACATCCGTTGCCGAAGACGCGACCGTTGCGCAGGGTGATGACGAAGAGAGCGCCGAAGCCGAAACACCCAAACTGGTTGTTCCGGCAAAGAAGGTGAAGACGGTCATCGTCGCCGCGCCCAAGGTCACCACCGCACAGGTCGTGGCCGCCTATGCCGAGCCGGCGCCAGCTGCCGCGCCGACGCCGGCCGTCGATCCGGTCAAAACCGCTTCGGTGCCGTCGGGCTGGGCTATCCAGGTCGCCTCGTCGCCAAAACAGTCGGAAGCCCAGGCTGTCCTCGACAAGACCACCAAGCAGGCACCGAAGGTGCTGGCGGATGCCGCCGGCTTCACCGTCGCCTTCGACAAGGACGGCGTCACCTACTACCGCGCCCGTTTCGGCGGCTTTGGTTCGAAGGACGCCGCCTGGAAGGCTTGCACGGCTTTGAAGAAGAAGAAAATCGAGTGCTACGCCGTCCAGCAATAGGACGGCGTGGAAGCAATCTCCCGGAAATTTTTTGCGTCGAAGGAGACTTAGTTGTGATTGGAGAGCAAGACGTCCTTGGCTTCGTTGATTCGCGCCGCCAGGAAAGACGTGCCGCCGATATCGGGGTGCAGGCGCTGCATCAGGCGGCGGTGCGCCTTGCGGACATCCGCCGCGGCGGCCCCCGCTTCAAGACCAAGGACCTTGTAGGCCTCCTCCTTAGTCATGGCGCCCGGACCTGGCGCAACACCCAGCCCTTCGCCACCGTTCGTCTCAGTGTTTTTGCGCCAGACGGGAAATCTGCCGTCAAGATACGTCTCTAGCAACTGGCGGCTCTCCGCGTCGGCGGAGAGTTCGCGGTAGAGATGCTGCAGCTCCGCAAGGCCCATCGCGCCGAGCATCTTGCCATCATGGCGGCCGGCCAGGACCAGCCCTTCGAGGCCGCCGGTATTGTGATCCAGCTCCATTTCGAGCGCTGCCGTCCGCACCGTCGAGCGTTTTCCCGGCGCCGGCTTCACATCGGGCCGGTTGGCGCGCGTGGCGGCATACCAGCCGATCGCCACGAACAGCATGACGCCGCCGATTCCGCTTCGGCCGACCAGAAGCACTGCGGCGCCCACCAGCGCCAGCAGGATCGGTCCCAGTGTTCTCATGCCGCTCGCCAGCCGCGCCGGATCGGCGCGCAGGAAGGCCGAGGCCACGCCGAGCAGCACAAGCAGCAATGCGACCAGACCGATAATTGCGCCTAACATTTCCCACCGCCCCGCGGATACCCTGTCAGCCTGGACAGCCGCGTATGTGATCCAACACTTTTTCTGCGCCGGAATGATGGCCTTCGCCTGGACGGGAAGAGGACCGCCACGCGGGATGGCCTTCCAAACCTGTGGCTCTTGCCGGCTTCGACAGCTTTTCAGTGCGCATGGAGTTCAAGATGTGGCGTTGTCGCGCCGCTTGCAAGTCCAGTGCGTAGCAAGATGGAGGGCCAGAAAAATCCCGCGCCAGAACGGGCAACGCTTTCCGCGCGATGGGCCTACAGCAAGCCGAGATCGGCAAGCTCGCGCCGCAGTTTCGGCGGCATCTCGACCAGCCCGGCCTTGCCCTTGCCGATATCGGCCGGCGCATCGGACGGCTTTAGATAGCGCCAGCCCTGGAAAGCCCGGCGCGGCTGCCAGTCGGTCCGCACGACTTGCGGGTCGAGCACCAAATGACAGCGGCCAATGCCCTCATCGTCGGTGAAGGGCCGGATCTCGGTGATCAACTGGCGGCATTGTACGCTGCCCTTGATCACCCAATAGAGCGAACCGCCATCGGTGATCTCGGCGCCGCGCGTCGGCACCATGCGCGTGGTGTGCCAGTGTTCGGTCGGCTCGCCGGCCCGGCGCCGTTCGTCGAGACGGAACTCGATCCATTCCTCGAGATCCTCGACGCTGTCGCAGCCGACGCACAGTTTTAGGAGATTGAGAGCCATGGCAGCAATCTAGCGGCTGCAAGACAAGCCTTCAACGCTTCGGAAGGTTTTGCACAGGCAGAGCCGATCAGCTTACGAGGCCTGCGCAGCCGTTTTGATGGCTTCCGCAACCCACTCGTTGAGGCTCTTGTTCTCAGCCGCCGCCGCTGTCGCAGCCGCTTCATGCACACTCGGTTCAAGCCGCAGATTGAAGCGACCGGAGAATTCACGGAAAGGCTCGATGTTCTTCTCCCGGCACATGGCAAGGAAAACCGCGAGGGATTTCGCACCCTCCACATGGAGTTGCTCAACGTCCTTCGCGTAGAAATCTGCGCCCCCGGCCAACCCCAGAAATTCGCCCCTCAGCATTTCGATCTCCGGATCGAAAGACACCAGCGCCTTGTGACCGTCGATCTCGATGATATTCTTCATGGTCTCACTCCATGGCTTTCCAGCCATTTCCTGATGCTCGACACCGCACCTTTATCCGTGTCCGGCGTCGGATGTGGTCTATGAAAGACACGAACCTCCCCGAACAGGAAGACACCGACGCGTGATCCTTCGCGCTCGCTTACCTCGGCGCCCAAGGCCACAAACAAGGCTTCAATTTCCGACCATCGGATTGTGCCGCTTACGGGGCGCGCAAAAATCTGTAGCAGCGTTGCCTGATGCTTCCGCTTCATGCCAATTTAGTACCATAAAATGGTATCAACGCACAAGAATTCAATGGAAAAATGCCTGAGCTCAGCACTCCACGACATTGACGGCGAGGCCGCCGAGGCTGGTTTCCTTGTATTTCTCGTTCATGTCGAGGCCGGTCTGGCGCATGGTTTCGATCGCCGCGTCGAGCGGCACGAAGTGGACGCCGTCGCCCTTGATCGCCAGCGATGCGGCGGTCACCGCCTTGACGGCGCCGAGCGCGTTGCGCTCGATGCACGGCACTTGCACCAGCCCGCCTACGGGATCGCAGGTCATGCCGAGATGGTGTTCGAGCGCGATTTCGGCGGCATTCTCGACCTGTTCGGGCGTGCCGCCCATGACGGCGCAAAGGCCGGCCGCGGCCATGGCCGAGGCGGATCCCACCTCGCCCTGGCAGCCGACTTCGGCGCCCGAGATCGACGCATTGGTCTTGATGATGCCGCCGACAGCAGCGGCCGTCAGCAGAAAATCGCGGATGCTCGGCTGGTCGGCCTCGGGGTGGAAATGCAGCCAGTAGCGCAGCACCGCCGGCAGCGTGCCGGCCGCCCCGTTGGTCGGCGCGGTGACGACGCGCCCGCCGGCGGCGTTCTCCTCGTTGACCGCCATCGCGTAGATCGACAGCCAGTCATTTGCGAGCAACGGGTTTGGCCGGTTCTGTTGCCACTGTTCCTGCAGCTTGTCGTGCAGCTGCCTAGCACGGCGCCGCACCTTCAGCCCGCCCGGCATGATGCCGTCCTGCGACAGGCCACGGTCGATGCAGCTCTTCATCGCCCCCCAGATGGCGTCGAGACCGGTGTCGAGCTCGTCGCGCGACATCTGCGTTTCCTCGTTGACGCGCTTCATCTCGGCGATGGAAAGGCCGCTCTTGCCCGCCATCTTCAGCATCTCGACGGCATTCCTGAAGGGATAAGGCACTTTCTTGCCTTCTGTCGTCACCGAGCCCTTGGCCTTCATCCGCTGGAGCTCTTCCTCCGAGACCACGAAGCCGCCGCCGATCGAATAGTAGATGCGCTTGAGCAGCAGACGGCCGCCGGCATCGTAGGCATGGAACGCCATGCCGTTGGCGTGCCCGGTGAGCGGCGTCTTGCGGTCGAGCACCAGATCCGTGGCCGGGTCGAATTGGTAGGACGGGTGACCGGGCGGTGAAATCAGCCTGTCGGCGGTGATGCGGCTGATGATGCCGTCGGCCTGATCGGGATCGACCGTTTGCGGCGTCTGGCCGGCAAGGCCGAGGATGACGGCGCGGTCGCTGCCATGGCCGATGCCGGTATAGGCGAGCGAGCCATGCAGGCTGGCGCCGATGCGGGCAACCTTGGCCCCGGTGGGCCGCGGCCAGTCGTCGCCCGCGACCTCGTCGAGAAACCGCCGCGCGGCCGTCATCGGCCCCATCGTGTGCGAGCTCGAAGGGCCGATGCCGATCTTGAACAGGTCGAAAACCGAAAGGAACACGCTGTCTCCTGGAGTCACGTCGAGGATTACATATAGGAATTCCCCGGATGTTTCCGCTCTTTTGAGGATCGCGGCGCAGCACCTGCCGACCTTGTTTGCTCAGGCAGCGACATTGTTGTCGTGAGCCCGCATCGAAGCGATTGCGCTGGATGTGATAAATTCAGCCCATGGGCGATTCCTTCTATCTTTCGATGGCTGATTTCGGGGCGCTGGCCTTCTTCCTGATCGCGTGGCTGCTGCATACGCTCGCCTCCGACGGCAAGCTGGTCAGCCGCATGTCGCTCACGACGGCGATGAATGCGCAGCGCGAAGCCTGGATGCGCACCATGGCCGAGCGCGAAATCCGCATCGTCGACACCGCCATCATGAGCGGCCTGCAACAAGGAACCGCCTTCTTTGCCTCGAGCTCGCTGATCGCGCTCGGCGGCTGCTTTGCACTGCTCGGCGCGTCCGACCGGGTGCTCGAAGTGCTGAGCAACCTGCCGCTCGGCGGAGCACCGTCGCGCCCGGCCTTTCAGATCAAGGTGCTGGGGCTGGTGCTGATCCTGGCCTTTTCCTTCTTCAAATTCGGCTGGGCCTACCGGCTGTTCAACTATTGCTCGATCCTGATCGGCGCGGTGCCGATCCCGCATGGCGAAGCCTCGAGAAATCCGGTCACGGAAACCGCCGTCTGGCGCGCGGCACAGATGAACATGCTGGCCGGCAAGCATTTCAACTCCGGCCTGCGCGGCGTGTTCTTTTCGATCGGCTATCTCGGCTGGTTCGTCGACCCCGTGGTGTTCGTGCTGTCGACGCTTCTGCTGCTGGCCGTGCTGGTGCGGCGCCAGTTCTTCTCGGCGGCGCGACGCGCCGTCATCGGTCAGCCGCCAGGCGCCGGAAACGGCTGATCAATGCGTCCGGAAAGCCAATAGGCGAAAAGCCCGATCCATTCGCGGAGCGCGATGGTGGTGTTCTGCACGGAATCGATCGCATTGTCGCGAAACAGTCCGACACCCTCCTTGCCGGAGGTGTGATAGTCCACAGGCCATGGAACGGTCGGAAAACCAGCCTTGTCGAACAGCGCCTTGGCGCGGGGCATGTGGAAGGCGGAGGTCACCAGCAACCAGGTCTCGCCCGGCTTCGGCTCGACAAGTTTGCGGCTGAAGACGGCATTTTCATAGGTGTTGCGGGACTTGTCCTCGAGGACAAGGCGATCGGCCGATACACCCAGCGGAACGAGCAGGCGGGACGCGGTATCGGCGTCTCCCTCGCCGTCGATGAAAAACGATCCGTTCCCGCCGGATACAACAACCTTGGCCTGCGGGAAGCGCCGGGCGAGGATTGCGGTCTCGACCATGCGGTCGCCGCTGCTGCTCAATTCATAGCCGCCACGCGCAAAGTTGATGGCGCCCTCGAAGCCGCCGCCGAGCGCGACGATGCCGTCGACCTTTTGCGGCAGCGGCGGCCGTGGAAAGCGCTGTTCCAGCGGGTTGAGCATCATCGCGCCAAGCGACGTCCAGGTCGAAAGCGCCAGAATCAGGAACGCCAGCACACTGCCGGTGACGGCCAGCCGCCGCCGGCCGATCATCCCGGCGACCAGCCCGGCCAGGACCAGGAAGATCGTCAGGTTGAGCGGCTGGATGAAGAACCAGAATATCTTGGAAAGAAGGTAGAACATCGCTCACCCCTTCAGATGATCGATACCCTTACCACCACTTCTCAGGCTGAAATGTGCCGGCCGCCTGCTCGATGATGGCGGCGGTCTGGAACAGCGTTTCTTCCTCGAACGGCCGGCCGATGAGTTGCAGGCCGAGCGGCAGACCCTTGGGGTCGAGCCCGGCGGGCACGGCGATGCCCGGCAGGCCGGCCATGTTCACGGTGACCGTGAAAATGTCGTTGAGGTACATCTTCACCGGATCGGCGGCCATGTCCTCGTCGGCGATGCCGAAGGCGGCGGACGGCGTGGCCGGGGTCAGGATGACGTCGACGCCGGCGGCAAAGACATTCTCGAAGTCGCGCTTGATCAGATTGCGCACCTTCTGCGCCTGCAGATAATAGGCGTCGTAATAGCCAGCCGACAGCACATAGGTGCCGATCATGATGCGGCGCTTGACCTCGCGGCCGAAACCGGCGGCGCGGGTCTTCTCATACATCTCGACGATGTCCTTGCCCGGCACGCGCAGGCCGTAGCGGACGCCGTCATAGCGCGCCAGGTTGGACGAAGCCTCGGCGGGCGCCACGATGTAGTAGGCCGGCAGCGCGTACTTCGTATGCGGCAGGGAAATGTCGACGATCTCAGCACCGGCATCCCTGAGCCAGGCAATGCCCTTCTGCCACAGCGCCTCGATCTCCGCCGGCATGCCGTCGACGCGGTATTCCTTGGGAATGCCGACCTTCATGCCCTTGATCGGCTTGCCGATCGCCGCCTCATAGTCCGGCACCGGCCGGTCGACGGAAGTGGTGTCCTTCGGATCGACCGAGGCCATCGACTTCAGAAGGATCGCGGCGTCGCGCACGTCGCGCGCAATCGGGCCGGCCTGGTCGAGCGACGAGGCGAAGGCGACGATGCCCCAGCGCGAGCAACGGCCATAGGTCGGCTTGATGCCGACCGTGCCGGTGAAAGCGGCCGGCTGGCGGATCGAGCCGCCGGTGTCGGTGGCTGTCGCGCCGGCGCACAAGAAGGCCGAAACGGCAGTTGCCGAGCCGCCGGAAGAACCGCCCGGCACCAATTGCGCATTGTCCAGGCTGCGCTGGGTTTTCGTGCCGCCGGCCGACACGAAGCCGCCGTCGCCCTGATGCGTCGTCGGCATCACCACCGTGTCGATACGCGAACGGCGCCACGGGTTGATGACCGGGCCGTAATAGGACGTCTCGTTGGAGGAGCCCATGGCGAACTCATCCATGTTGAGCTTGCCCAGCATGACGGCGCCATCCGCCCACAAATTGGCGGTGACGGTCGATTCGTAGCGTGGCTTGAAGCCGTCGAGCACGTGGCTGCAGGCCTGGGTATGGACGCCTTCGGTGCCGAACAGGTCCTTGATCCCCAGCGGAATACCTTCCAGCGCACCGCCCTCGCCCTTGACCAGCCTGGCGTCGGACGCCTTGGCCATGTCGCGTGCCTTGTCGCCAGTCACCGCGACATAAGCATTGAGCGCCGGATTGGCGCGATCGATCGCCGAGAGATAAGCCTCGGTGATCTCGGTCGCGGTGATCTCCTTGCCGCGCAGCTTGGCGCGGGCCTGCGAAATCGTCAGTCTGGTCAGGTCGCTCATCAAAGGCTCTTTTCGTAAAACACCGACCACTTGGAATCGGGATAATCCAGCACCGGGCCACAGCGCGAAAACCCGGCACGTTCGTAGACGGTCCAGGCGGCGGGATGGCGGTCGCCCGTCTCCAGCACCAGCCGCTTCAGCCCTTCCTGCCTCGCCAGCGCCTCGACGCGCTCCACAATCCTCGCGCCGATTTTCTGGCCGCGATGCGAAGGCCGCGTATACATGCGCTTGACCTCGCCGATAGCGTCGCCATGGCGCTTCAGCGCGCCACAACCGATGGCCATGCCGTTGTCGCGGGCGATGAAAACGGTCGTGTCCTGGCCGGCCATCTGCTCGACAGTCAGATGATAGCAGTGCTCCGGCGGCGTCAATTCGAGTAAGGTCTCGTTGAGCTCCGCGACCAGGCCGCGTACATCATCCTGCAACGGAGTCTCGATGGCGATCTCGATTGCCATCGGCGCCCTACTCCACGACCTTCGGCACGAGGAAGAAATTCTCTTCGGTCGCTGGCGCATTGGCGACGATGTCGGCCGCCTTGTTGCCGTCGGTGACGACATCCCTGCGCTTCTTCATCTCCATCGGCGCCACCGAGGTCATCGGCTCGACGCCGGAGACATCGACCTCGTTCAATTGCTCGACGAAGCCCAGTATGGCGTTCAGTTCGCCGGTCATGCGTTCAGCATCTTCCGCGCTCACCGCAATGCGGGCGAGACGCGCGACGCGCTTCACAGTCTGAAGATCAACGGACATGGATTTTGCCTCGGGAAAACCTGTCCGGGCTATAGCGGCGCCGCGCGTGCAGCGCAACAGGCATCGAAGTAGGCTGCCGCGCTGACCTTGGGGCGGCGAAGCGGGTTTGGCAACTCGAACAATCGCCTCTTCGACCTGACGCTTTGCACGATCGTCATGGCAGGGCAACGCCGTCGCACAGATAATAGCTGCCGCTGTTGCCGCTCGCCTCGCTTTCGTCGTCGATCGGCCGGACCGAGACGAGATCGAGCTGCGTCGGGCTGATCCGCGTCACCGACAGAACATCGGGAAAGACGTAGCCCGGCTCCTGGCAGATGGCCGTCACCGCCCAGCTTGGCGAAGCCGTCGCCTTGCTGATCTGCACGAACTCACAATTGTATTCGACGCCTTGCAGCCCATGCGCCGACAACACGATGTTGCCGGCGTCAATCAGCGTCTGCAGCGTATCCTTTTTGGCCTGCGCACAAAGCTCCTCGGATTGAAGGTAGACGCCTTCAATAAAATCATCCGCGGCGAGCGCGGGCGACGCCGCGACAAACATCGACACGCAAAGAGATCGCCCCAACGCCATGGATTTGTTCCGCTTTGGCTGTTTCTAGATCGTAATCGTTTCACCGATTTTCGGCAACGCGACCTTCACACCGGACCCTTCCAGGCCGGCCTCGAATTTCTCAGGCGTCGGATCGATCATCGGAAACGTGCCGAAGTGGCAAGGGACGACGGTGTCGAACTTGAAGAAGCGCCGGCAGGCAAGTGCGGCCACCGCGCCGCCCATGGTGAAGCGGTCGCCGATCGGCACGATGCCGATCTTCGGCTCATGCAATTCGTTGATCAGCGCCATGTCGGAAAAGATGTCGGTATCGCCCATGTGGTAGAGTGTCGGGTCTTCCGGGAAATGCAGCACCAGCCCGCCGGGATTGCCGAGATAGACGTTCTTGCCGCCGTCTTCGCCAAACGAGGAGGAGTGCAGCGCCTGGACGAACGTGGTGGTGAAGCCACCGCAATCGACCGTGCCGCCGATATTGCCGGGATTGATCCTGCTGCCGTCGGCGCCCTTGCCGACCAGGTACATGCAGATCTCGAAATTGGCGACCAGCTGGGCACTGCTCTTGCCGAGCACTTCCAGCGCGCCGCTTATATGGTCGTTGTGCCCATGCGTCAGCAGAACATGCGTGATCCCTTCGGCCGGCCCCTCCCAGCCGCCCGTCCACGACGGGTTGCCGATCAGATAGGGGTCGATGAGGATCTTTGCGTCGCCGGTTTCGATACGGAAGGCCGAATGGCCGTACCAGGTCAGTTTCATGAAATGCATTCCTCGATTTTTGCCGGGCCAGAGGATAGAACGCCGATGACCCCGAGATCAAAGGGTATAGTGTCCGCCGCGCATCCGGAAGGACGCATGCTGCTGAAAAAGACGAAGGAAAACCGTTGGCTATCATCACGATTGAGCAATTGCCTGCATGGCTCGCCGACGGCAGGACGCTGGCGGGGCTCGATCTCGGCGACAAGACGATCGGCGTCGCGGTTTCCGACCGGGGATTCTCCTTCGCTCATCCGCGCCCGGTCATCATGCGAAAGAAATTCTCGCTCGATGCCGCTGTGCTTCTGGCCTTGCTGAAGAAGGAGAATGTCGGCGCGGTGGCGATCGGGCTGCCGATCAACATGGATGGGTCGGAAGGTCCGCGCGCGCAGAAATCGCGCGCCTTCGTGCGCAACATGGCGCAGCTGAGCGACCTGCCCTTCGTGTTCTGGGATGAACGGCTGTCGACGGTGGCGGCCGAAAGGACGCTGATCGAAATGGATTTCTCGCGCGCCAAACGCGCCGGCAAGATCGATTCGGCGGCCGCGGCCTTTATTCTGCAGGGAGTGTTGGACCGGCTTCGGTCGCTCGATTCAAGCGATCGAACGGAATTGGGCGATCGTGCGGAACCGGACCCGACCGACGCCGCCTGACCCAGTCCAGAATTTCGCGGCGGCGGCGAAACGCCCATATCGCCATCAGCAGAAACCCGTCGAGGATACAGGCCTTTGCCACCATCCCCGGGATGATGGCCGGATCGATGCCGAGCATCTGGCCATAAAGCTGGAACACGAAATCGTGCAGTTGCCGGGTCAGCATGACATAGCCGAAGTTCATGTCGTTGAGGGAGAGGTAGAACCAGCCCCAGAACAGCGCCATCGGGGCCGCCCACAATGCGAAGATATAGCGCATCAGCGGCCTCCCTTCCCGTTCGGTCCGGTCCGGCCCGATATCAGCGAGAGCAGCGAATTGTGGGCAGCGGCCTTCGCCATGCTGTGCGCCGTGGCGCGAAAATCGGCGTCATCCGACGCGGCCGCGGAGCGCCGCTCGGCGAGCATGGCGACATAGGAGGCCAGAAGCGCCGCCAATTGCACGGCCACCACCATGAAAAGTCCGTTGATGCCTTGGGCCGCGCCGCCGATCAGGATCATCGACAGCACGCCGGACGCGGAAATGAAGGCGATGCGAACGACGCTGTCGGCGCCCGGGCTGGCCACATCGTTGATCAAGGAATCGACAAAAGCCCAGAAGAACAGCACCGACACGACCAGCAAGGCGATCGCCAGCGGCGCGACCACGACGACGTTCTGCAGATCGACGAACCGGGCGCTCTCCACCGTCACTCCGAGCACGCCAAGGGCTGCCGCCACACCGCGGTCTCCATCGATGCAGATCAGCGCCAGCAGGGCGAAGACAATCGCCCAGTGCACAGACAGAAAAGAGGTCAGTACGTGTCGCATCGTGGTTCCTGCTTCGGCAGGAATGACAGTGGGCTTTGCCGCCCGCCGCCGCAATGGAAACCATTTGTTAAGGTTAACGGCGATCCACAGAACGCACCAGGATGCTCCCGGATGCGTTCAACCGGTCGAAGAATCGAGCGGTCTCGGCTCAATTCACCGGCGGATAGAGCGTGTCGATGATCATGCGCGCGTCGTGGCGCGAATCGATCATGCCGTAGGTGTTGCGCCATTGGCCGGCCAGGCGGGTCTCGACGAAGGCATCGGCGATCCGCCCTGCCCCCAGCCGGCGCAGCTCCGCCGCGGCGGCCGACAACGCCAGCTGTTCGGTCAGCAGCCGGGCCGAGCCCTCATCGGTCGAAGCCACCTGCATTGCCGCCTTCAGCACGCCGATCGTGCCACGCCCGCCGGCGCCGAGGTCGCGGTCGATGCCGGCCAGCACCTCTTCGAACAGGCCGGGCGCGCGACCGAGCACGCGCAACACATCGAGCGCCATGACATTGCCCGACCCTTCCCAGATCGCGTTGACCGGCGCTTCGCGGTAGTAGCGGGCGAGCGGCGCCTCCTCGACATAGCCATTGCCGCCGAGACACTCCATCGCCTCGTAAAGCAGCGGCGGCGCGATCTTGCATACCCAGTATTTGACGACCGGCGTCATGGCGCGCGCAAACGCCGCCTCGCCGCGATCGCTCGCAGCTTCGTCGAAGGAGCGCGCCAGCCGGAACGACAGCGCGGTGGCGGCGGCAACATCCAGCGCCATGTCGGCCAGCACGCGCTGCATCATCGGCTGCTCGATCAAGGTCGAGCCGAACACCTGGCGATGACGGGCATGGTGAACCGCTTCCGCCAGCCCTGCCCGCATGATCGCCGAGGACGCCACGGCGCAGTCAAGCCGGGTCAAGGTGACCATGTCCATGATCGTCTTCACGCCGGCGCCGGGCTCGCCGACCATCTCGCCAATGGCGTTGACGAATTCCACCTCGGAAGACGCGTTGGAGCGGTTGCCGAGCTTGTCCTTCAGCCGCTGGAAGCGGAAACCATTGCCTGATCCGTCGCCGAGAACGCGCGGCACGAGGAAGCACGAAAGCCCCTCCGGCGCCTGCGCCAGAACCAGGAAGGCATCCGACATCGGCGCCGACATGAACCATTTGTGGCCGGTCAGGCGATAGAAGCCGCTGCCGGCGCGTTCGGCCCTGGTCACATTGGCGCGCACATCGGTGCCGCCCTGTTTTTCGGTCATGCCCATGCCGAGGGTCAGCCCGGTCTTCTCGACCGGCGGCTTCTGGCTCTGGTCGTATTTGCGCGTCGTCACCCGCGGCGCCCATTCGCGGAACAGTTTCGGGCTGGCCATCAACGCCGCCAGCGAGGCGCTGGTCATGGTGATGGGGCACAGATGTCCTGTCTCGAGCTCGGCGGTCAGATAGAATCGGGCGGCGCGCACCTGGTGGCGGCGGCCGATCTCGGCGTCGCCATTTTCCCAGACCGAGGAATGCAGCCCGTTGGCCACCGAGCGGCGCATCAAGGCGTGGTAGGCGGGATGGAACTCGACGAGATCGATGCGCCGTCCCTGGCGATCATGTGTCCTGAGCTTCGGCGTCTCGACATTGGCCAGGCGCGCCAGCTCCTGCGCCTCCTGCGTCAGGACAAACCGGCCGAGCCCGTCGAGGTCCTTGCGCACCGGGTCGGAAAAGCGCTCGGCAAGCTGGATCAGCAACGGATCGCCCCGCCAGGCGTTGCCGCCCGTCAGCGGCGGCGGCTGGTTCGTCACGTCGTCGGTCACGCTCTGTCCTTGTCACAAGAAGACTTCGAATCCGAAGCCATCGGCTAGATATAGCCCAAGCTATGCAGCCCGCGCGACGAAAATACCGGGGAGAACGGCGCCAATCCAAAGCTCGTGCTTGCAGGCGCAAAATCCGCACCCTATAGCAGCGCCTTGAGATGACCGACGCTTCGTCCCTGCCACTCTACCCTCACCGCCATCTTCTGGGCATCAGCGATCTTTCGCCCGCCGACATCGAGCTGTTGCTCGACCGGGCGGATCGGGCCGTCGCGATTTCGCGGCAGTCCGAAAAGAAGACCTCGACGCTGCGCGGCCGCACCCAGATCAATCTCTTCTACGAGGCCTCGACCCGCACGCAGTCCTCTTTCGAGCTGGCCGGAAAGCGGCTCGGCGCCGATGTCATGAACATGTCGGTGGCGAGTTCGTCGGTGAAGAAGGGCGAAACGCTCATCGACACGGCGATGACGCTGAACGCCATGCGGCCCGACATCTTGATCATCCGCCACCAGTCGGCGGGCGCCGCCGCCCTTCTGGCGCAGAAAGTCGGCTGCTCCGTCGTCAATGCCGGCGACGGAGCGCATGAACACCCGACCCAGGCGCTGCTCGACGCGCTGACCATCCGCCGCGCCAAGGGTCCGCTGTCAAAACTGATCGTGGCGATCTGCGGCGACATCCTGCATTCGCGCGTGGCACGCTCCAACATCATGCTGCTCAACGCGCTTGGCGCGCAGGTGCGCGTGGTTGCGCCTTCGACTCTGCTGCCGTCCGGCATCGAGAAGATGGGCGTCATCGTCACGCGCTCGATGGCCGAAGGCCTCAAGGACGCCGACGTGGTCATGATGCTGCGCCTGCAGCGCGAACGGATGGAAGGCGCCTTCGTGCCTTCGGTGCGCGAATATTTCCGCTATTTCGGCCTCGACGCCGAAAAGCTGAAGGCCGCCAAGGACGACGCGCTGGTGATGCATCCCGGCCCGATGAACCGCGGCGTCGAAATCGCCTCGGAAATCGCCGACGGCCCGCAAAGCGTCATCCAGGAACAGGTGGAGATGGGCGTCGCCGTGCGCATGGCGGTGATGGAAGCGCTGCTCGACCCCTGTCGCAATCAAGAGGGTCGCGGCGCATGAGCACGACGGTCTTTGAACGCGCCCGCGTCGTCGACCCCTCGCGCGGCATCGACGAAGTCGGCTCCGTCATCGTCGATGGCAAGAAAATCGTTGCCGCCGGCAAGGCGGCGTTGAACCAGGGCGCGCCCGATGGCGCCACGACAATTGATTGCGCAGGCAAGGCGATCATTCCCGGACTTGTCGATGGCCGCGTCTTCATCGGCGAGCCGGGCGGCGAGCATCGCGAAACCATCGCTTCGGCGAGCGTCGCGGCGGCCGCCGGCGGCGTGACCTCAATCGTCATGATGCCGGACACCGATCCGGTGATCGACAATGTAGCGCTGGTCGAGTTCGTGCTGCGCACCGCCAAGGACACGGCGATCGTCAACGTCTTTCCGGCGGCGGCGATCACCAAGGGGCTCGATGGTCGCGAGATGACCGAGTTCGGCCTGCTGCGCGAGGCAGGCGCGGTCGCCTTCACCGACGGCCGCCACACCATCGCCAGTTCGCTGGTGATGCGCCGCGCCCTGACCTATGCCCGCGACTTCGGCGCTACCATCGTGCACGAGACGCAGGATGCCGACCTCGGCTCATCCGGCGTCATGAATGAAGGCCTGTATGCCAGCTGGCTCGGCCTTTCCGGCATTCCGCGAGAGGCCGAATCGATCCCGCTGGAGCGCGATCTGGCTTTGGCGCGGCTGACGCGCGGCTTCTACCATGCGGCGAAAATCTCGACGGCGATGGCCGCAAACGCCGTGACGCGCGCCAAGGCTGACGGCGCGGCCGTCACGTCAGGCGTGTCGATCCACAATCTGTCGCTCAATGAAAACGATGTCGGCGAATACCGCACCTTCTTCCGCCTGACGCCGCCGCTGCGCGCCGAGGAAGACCGGCTGGCGATGATCGAGGCGGTCAGGGACGGCACGGTCGACATCATCGTCTCCTCGCATGATCCGCAGGATGTGGACACCAAGCGCCTACCCTTCGCCGACGCGGCAGCCGGCGCCATCGGCCTCGAAACGCTTCTGGGCGCCGCCTTGCGGCTCTACCACAATGGCGACGTGCCGCTGCTGCGGCTGGTCGAAACGCTGTCCACCGCGCCGGCAAAACTGTTCGGACTGCCCGGCGGCACGCTGAAGCCGGGTTCAATCGCCGACCTCGCGCTTGTCGACCTCGATGAGCCCTGGATCGTCAGTGAAAGCGGCATTCGCTCGCGCTCGAAAAACACCTGCTTCGAAGGCGCGCGCCTGCAAGGCAAGGTCTTGCAAACGCTGGTCGCGGGCCGCACAGTATTTTCCGTTTAAACCCTGACGGCCAGCCAATCTTCGCAGCACTCTGCTTTAGCGATCCGGTGAACTTGTCATCCGCTGCCTCTTCCAAGAGCCCTTGCCATGAGATCGCATCATCCTTCCTGGTTGCAGTCGATCTGGCATCGCCTGCGTCCCTCGCCGCCGGAATTTATCGTCCCGCAACAGTTCAACCGGAATTCCCAGAAGGTGAGCGCCCTGATGCCGCCGCAAGATAGCGGTGCCTGGCTGCTGGAGAGGATGCGGCAGCGGATCGGATTGAAGACACTGGCGGCCAGCCGGCTCCTCGACTTCGGCTGCGGCGTCCGGTTCACCCAGGCCATTCTAAATCACAGGATTCCGATCCGCTCCTACACCGGTATCGACTGCTTTGCGGAGATGATCGACTTCCTGCGCTCCACCGTACGCGATCCCCGCTTCTCCTATGTCCTCCTGGACGCGCACCACCCGCTCTACAACCCGAAGGGACGCCCACTCTCCAATGAGACGGAACTCCCGCTGCCCTTGCACGCCTTTGACGTCATCTCGCTGTTTTCTGTGATCACCCACCAGAACCCCGATGACGCAGCATTCATCTTCAGCCTCCTGCGCCGGCACACTGCAACCCAGGGCCGCCTCCTTTTCACTTGCTTCCTGGATGCCGGGATCGCCGAGTTCGAAGACAGGAGCCCGGACAAGAACGGCGGCATGTGCTTCTACAACCCCGATTTCCTTACCCGTCTGGTGGAAGGCTGCGGCTGGCGGATCGTCCAAAGAGCGCCAGGCGAAGGACCCCTGATCGGGGACTCGTTTGTCTGCGCCTTGGCTTGAACGCAAGCCGAGGCGATGACATAAGAAAATACGGGGGGAACAATGAATTACGGCATCATCCCAGCACTTGTCTTCGGCTATCTGCTCGGCTCGATTCCCTTCGGGCTGCTGCTCACCCGCGCCGCCGGCCTTGGTGACGTGCGCAAGATCGGCTCCGGCAATATCGGCGCCACCAACGTGCTGCGCACCGGCAACAAGGGCCTGGCCGCAGCGACCTTGCTGCTCGACGCGCTGAAGGGCACGGCGGCCGTGCTGATAGCAGGCCATGTCGCGCCGGAAACGGCGGTCTGGGCCGGCCTCGGCGCCTTTCTCGGTCATCTCTTCCCGGTCTGGCTTGGCTTCAAGGGCGGCAAGGGTGTCGCCACCTATCTCGGTGTGCTGATCGGCCTTGCCTGGCAGGTGGCGCTGATCTTCGCCGTCGTCTGGCTGGTGATGGCGTTCCTGTTTCGCTACTCCTCGCTGGCGGCGCTGACGGCGGCCGTGATCGTGCCGATCGCCCTCTACTTCATGAGCGCACCGCAGATTGCCATTCTGTTCGTGGTGATGAGCATCATCGTCTTCATCAAGCACAGGGCGAACATTTCGCGGCTGCTTGCCGGCACCGAGGGCAAGATCGGAGCCAAGGGTTGAGCGAGCCGGCCGCCGGGCCGCGCCTCAGCGACCGGCAGCGGCTGAGCTGGCTGCGGCTGATCCGCACCCAGAATGTCGGCCCCGCTTCCTTTCGCGACCTGATCAACCGCTTCGGCTCCGCCGAGGTGGCGCTGGAGATCCTGCCGGAACTGATGATTTCGGGCGGCGCCAGCCGGATCGCCCGCATTCCGTCAATCGCCGAGGCCGAGGCCGAACTCGAGGCGGCCCGCCGGGCTGGCGCGCGTTTTGTCGGCATCGGCGAGCCCGACTATCCACCGCTGCTGAGAAACATGGACAATCCGCCGCCGCTGCTGGCGGTCAAGGGCAGCGCCTCTGTCTTCCGGCTGCCGGGCATTGCCATCGTCGGGGCCCGCAACGCATCGCTGGCCGGCATCAAGATGGCGCGCATGCTGGCGGCCGATCTTGGCGGCGACGGCTATGGCATCGTCTCCGGCCTGGCGCGCGGCATCGACACGGCGGCGCACCAAGGGAGTCTCTCTACCGGCACGGTCGGTGTGCTGGCCGGGGGCCTCGACCTGCCCTACCCGCCCGAGAATGCCGGCCTGTGCGCGGAAATCGCCGAGCGTGGCGCCGTCATCTCCGAAATGCCGTTCGGCTGGCAGCCGCGCGCCCAGGATTTTCCACGCCGCAACCGTCTTGTCGCGGGTGCGGCCCTTGGACTGGTGGTGGTCGAGGCGGCGCAGCGTTCGGGCTCGCTAATCAGCGCCAGGCTTGCCGGCGAAATGGGCCGGCTTGTTTTTGCGGTGCCCGGCTCGCCGCTCGACCCACGCGCGGCCGGCACCAACGGCCTGCTCAAGGACGGCGCCACGCTGGTCACCGAGGCATCCGATATTTCCAGGGCGATCGCGCCGCTGACCGGCCTGCGGGCGCCTGATGTGCCGCCGTTTGATGACCCACCGGATTTCTCGGCCACACCGCCGCCTGGCGAGAGCGATCGCGCCAAGGTCCTCGAGGCGCTCGGTCCGACGCCGGTGCCGGTCGACGAGATCATCCGCCATACCGGGCTGCACCCGGCCCAGGTCTTCATGGTTCTTCTGGAACTCGACCTCGCCGGGCGGCTCGAACGCCATGCCGGCGGCAATGTTTCACTGGTTTTCGGAGAAGGCTGAGCACAGCAGTCAATGGCGGTTGGGTTTCTTCTCCCCGGTCTCGGCGTAATCCGGCGTGTTGGCCCCAAACAGATCCTTCTCGACAGCCTTGCGCCAGACTGCGTCCGCTTCTTCGGGAGGCGGCGGCTCGGCTGTCGTCTTGGCATCCCCGCTTTGCGACCCCTCGCGCCGCTGGAGCCAGGCGGGCATGATTTCCCGGACGAGGCTGGTCAGTTGTGTCATGGCAAACTCCTTCCATGTAGGTGAACCGGGAGCGGCTTAGGGGCAAATCCGGTTCATTTGGCCGTTGCGGCTAGCTTCGCCGCTTTCGCAGTCTCCCGTCGGCTCATCCCGTCCAGCCAGGCGAAGGCCGCATCTACGCCGGCCAGCGCAAAAGGCGCCGCTGTCGATCCCTGCGGCTTTATACGAACCGAAATACCGTCCAGTTCGTTGACGGTCTCGAACCCGCTCTCGTCCGAAGTATCGTCACCGAGGAACACGGGGCGCCGTCCTCTGAAAGCCGGAAGTTGCATGAAGCGGCGGATGGCCGCCCCCTTGGCCGCCTCAAGCGGCATCAGTTCCACACCGGCATTTCCGGCCAGGACCCGGTATCCCGCAGGCAATCTGTCCAGCGCCTGTTCAACCAGCTCCGTCGCCCGCCGCAGCAAATGCGGTGCCGCGCGCGTATGAATGGCCAGGATGGGCCCCTTGCGCTCGATATAGACATCCGCATTGTCCAGTTCCGTGGCGATTTCGTTGGCAAGTGCGGCAATATCAGCCGGTTCGCCGGCCGCTTCGACCGGACCATCGCGCGTCAGCCTGTGCTCGAGGCCATAGAGGCCTGCGGCGCGCAATCTGAGAGGCTGGAAGAGATGGTCGACGGCGGCGATCGACCGTCCGGTGATGAACGCCAGCGCCCCATCCAATTGTGCTTCGAGCCGGACCAGCAGCGTGCGCAGCTCGTCACTTACGACCACCGCGTCGGGATGCGCGGCATGTTCGAGGAGCGTGCCATCGATATCGAGGAACAAGCTCCATGGCCCTTGCGGCACGATGGGTTCCGGCAGGTTTGGCAAGATCGACATCACAGCACCGCCACGCGTTTGCGATCGAGCAACGATATCACATTGCCAGGAGCCGCCGGAGCGGCGCTGACGGCGCGATCGACCGCTATGCGTTTGCGCAAGCGCGCCGCATCGAGAAGCATGCTGCCCGCCCACCGGTAGACATTGTTGTCGCGCACGATCTCGCGCATGCGCCGCATGCGCTGGCTCTGCTCCTCCTGCGACATGGTCAAGGCCTGCAGCAGGGCATCGCCCATCATCGCCGCGTCATAGGGGTTGACGATCAGCGCCTCCAAAAGCTCCTTGGAGGCGCCCGCGAACATGCTGAGCAGGAGCACACCTTGTTCGTCCTCCCGCGCGGCGACAAACTCCTTGGCGACCAGGTTCATGCCGTCATGCAGGCTGGTGACCATGCAAACATCGGCGGCACGGTAGATTTCGTAAACCTGCTGCTGCGAGTGATGTTCCGTCACCATCAGGACGGGCTTGTAGCCTTCGCGACCAAAACGTTGGTTGAGATCCTCGGCATGGCGCAGGCACTCCTCGTAGAGTTGCTGATAGGCAGGCAGGGTGCCGCGGCTGGGCGCCGCGATCTGCAGGAACGCCACCTTGCCGATCCATTCCGGATGAAGCGTCAGCAGTTCGTCGAGGGCGTTGAAACGATCGAGGATGCCCTTGGTGTAGTCGAGACGTTCGACGCCCACGCACAGTTTGACATGTTCGGCCAGGCCGAATTTCTCGCGCACCTGCCGGCGACATTGCGCCACGTCGGGCAGGTTGCCCAGTTGCGCCGGCGGCCATTCGATCGAAATCGGATAGGCGTGGACCAGACTGATCTCGCCGCCATAGGAAATGGCCGAATCCTCGCGCTCAATCCGGCTTTCCAGGAACCGGTCGACGCTGTCGATGAAGTTGTTGCAATGGAACTGGGTGTGAAAACCGACGATCGAACTGCCGAGTAGCCCATCGAGAATCTTCTCGCGCCATGGGCAGATGCTGAACACCTCGGAATTCGGCCACGGGATGTGCCAGAAGGTGATGATGATCGCCTCCGGCAGGCGCTCCCGGATCATTCGCGGCAGCAATGCGAAATGATAGTCCTGGACCAGCACGATCGGCCGCTCGTTGCGGGCTTCCGCGACGACGGTGTCAGCGAATTTGCGGTTGACCGCCTCGTAGGCCTCCCAATCCGAGGCGCGGAATATCGGCCGGGTAAAGGCGATATGGCACAGCGGCCAGAGGCCTTCATTGGCAAAGCCGAGATAGTAGCCTTGCTGTTCTTCCTCGCTCAGCCAGACACGGCGCAGCGTGTAGGAAGGATTGTCCGGCGGCACCTCGATCCGATCGTTCTTGTCGACCACGAGCGCGTCGGCCGACCCGCCGCCATAGGCGATCCACGTGCCTGCACAGGCACGCGTGATCGGCTCCAGGGCAGACACGAGACCGCTTGCGGGTACGACCAGTTGGATGTCGTCGCCCTCGCGGTTGTGGATATATGGCTCGCGATTCGAGACGACGATCACCTGGGCATCCGGCAGTTCCGTTGCCAGGATATGACGCAGAGTTTCGGGCGACCATTGCACCAGTGCCGCGGCCGCCGACTGTCCATTCTTCTCGAATTCCGGCAATGGGCCGCGAGCAGGCTCAACTTCCGCGGCGGCCAGCCGGCTGCCCTTTCGCGCGCGCAACATCATCGTCACCAGCACAACGGCCAGGACGACGACGGCAATAAGAACAAAGAGCCACAATGCAAATACGGGAACGACCAGGTAGGAACTGTTGTCAGGCATTGAAATCGATGACCTTTCAATGGGATACCGCAGCGGCTTTATGGGCTGGAGTTTCGGCACCCCATGGCGTGGTGGTCCAACGCCCGCAGCGCGGGATGGTTCCGATTTTTCAACTCCTGACCACGAGCGGCACCAGTCCCTCATGCGGTTCGGCAAGGAAAGCGCCGACGCGATCTCCCACACGCTGGAACGTCAAATCCACGGCCGCCTGCCCCACCGAAAGATGGCGGATGACGAGGTTGTCGATGCCGATCGGCAAGCGCGGCCGGGTCACGTGGATTTCGCCTGTCCAGCCATCGATCTGAAGGCCGAGACACGATTGCATAAGCATGAAGGCGGAACCGGCGGACCAGGCTTGCGGCAGGCAGGCCACCGGGTATGCGATCGGCGCTTCGCCGGCCGCGCGCGTGAAGCCGCAAAAGAGTTCTGGCAGCCGCATGTTGAAATGAACGGCGGATTCAAAGGTGCCGCTCATCAGCCGCACCACGCTGTCGCGGATGCCGTATCGCGCCAGTCCGGCGGCACAGATCGCGGTGTCGTGCGGCCAGATGGAGCCGTTGTGGTAGGACATCGGATTGAAGAAGATCGCATCGTCCGCCAGCGTTCGCAGTCCCCAGCCGGAATGAAACGAGGCCGACAGAAGCTGGTCGGCGACCATGCGCGCGCGATCGGGACCGGGAAGGCCGACATAAAGCAAGTGACCGGCATTGGACGTGCGCACCTTGCAGGGTTGGCCCTCGCCATCCAGCGCCAGCGCATAATAGCCGAGCTCTTCGATCCAGAAATGGCGCTCGACTCTTTCGCGAATGGCGGCGGCGCGTATTTCCCAATTCTCCGCGCGCTCCGCTTCACCACGCAGCCGCGCCAGCTTCGCCAGGCCCTGGAAGGCGGCAAAGACGTAGCCTTGGACCTCGACCAGCGCGATCGGCCCTTTCGGAATGCGGCCATCGGCGTGAAAGACGGAATCGAAACTGTCCTTCCATCCCTGGTTGGCAAGACCGGACTCTGCGGCGCGTTGGTACGTAAGGAATCCCGTCGAACGGCTCGCCGTTTCGATCCATTCGGCCGCGGCGCAAAGCGATGGCCACAGCGTGTCGATGAAGGCCGTGTCCCCCGTGCGGTCCGCATAGGCGCAGGCAAGATGGATATAGAGCGGCGTCGTGTCGACACCGCCATAGTAGCGGCCGAACGGCAGTTCGCTCAGCGCCACCATCTCGCCCTTGCGGGTCTCGTGCATGATCTTGCCGGGTTCGGAATCGCTGAAAGGCGAGGTTTCGGTCGCCTGGTGCTGCGCCAGAAACGCCAGGACGCCGCGCGCCAGACCGGGATTGAGCCAAAGCATCTGCAAGGCCGAGATCACGCCGTCCCGGCCGAAGGCCGTGGAGAACCAGGGAATGCCGGCATAGGGATAGGGTCCGGTCGCCAGTTCCGTGGTGAGCAGCGCGACATCGGCGCGCGCCCGCTCCATCCAGTCGTTGAAGACGCGACCCGAACTGTGCAGCGTCGCGCCGTGCCGGCGCTTGGCGCGCATGCCGAAGCGGGCGCGGGCGGCGGCGGCGCGAAACCGGCCGCTTTCGGGGCGATCGTCTGTCGCGTTGCCCACTTCCACGTAAAGCGTCTGGCTGCTGCGCTTGGTGACGGCGATGACGAAATCCGCGCGCTCGGAGGTCAGTTCATCGGGCGTCTGTGAGAATGAAATCGCCGATGTCCGCACCACTCTGTCCAGGCCTTCGTAGCGAAGCACGACCGTATTGCCTGCAATCTCGGCCGTATGAGCGGTCCCACGCTTCGAGCGGGTAGAGCCGCGGACCTCGAACATGTCGCGGAAATCGGCGGCAAAACGCAGCGACAGCAGGATCGTCGAATGCTCGCGGCTGTAATTGGAGAGCGTTATGCGCTCATACAGCCTTTCCTCCCACAACAGCCGGACGCGCTCGATGTGGATAGCGCCTTGCGGAATCTGGCGGCCCGCGGCGCTCTCGATCGGCAGATTGGTCAGGTTGGTGGTGAAGAGCACATTGTCCTGGCTGAGCGACGCGCCGAGCAACGAGGTCGACCGGCCGCCGACGGTCAGGCGAAATTCGGAGAGCACGCGCGTATCGTCGCGGAAAAACCCGTCGCCGACACCGCGTATGTCGCCATAGGCATCGGCGACGGCAAAGCAGTCGCCATGCTTGAGGGCAAACAGCCGATGCGGTTCCCTGGGCGCGGTTTCGTCCAGGGAAGCCAGCGCTATGGCAGGATCAAGTGTGCGCTCGTCGAGTTGGGTGATGGTCAACAGGACTGTCCCGTGCTGGTTTTTCGGTCGGGTGAAGGCCTACGAGGCTCTGCTTTGCTCATGACCGTCGCGCAGCCGGGAATAGGCCGCGACGTAGTCCTTGGCCATCCTGTCAGCTGAAAACCGCCTTTTGAACACTGATCTTATGCGCCGCCGGTCCAGTTGCAGGAGAGCCGGCATCGTGGCGACCGCATCCTCGATGGTTTCGACGACGAAGCCGGTAACGCCATAGTCGACGATCTCGGGCATGGCGCCGCAACTCCAGGCCATGACCGGGGTTCCGCAGGCCATCGCCTCGATCACGGCAAGGCCGAAAGGCTCAGGCCAATCGATTGGGAACAGCAGGGCGGCTGCGTTGCCAAGGAACCTGCTCTTCTGGTCCTCGCCGATTTCGCCGACATATTCGACCCGGTCGCCATCGATCATCGGTTGGACGACTTCCTCGAAATAGGCGCGATCGTCGTCGCCGATCTTGGCCGCGAGCTTGAGCTTCAGGCCGGTGCGGCGAGCGATCTCGATCGCCCGGTCCGGACGCTTGTCGCGCGACATCCTGCCGAGAAAGGCAAGATAGCCGCCATCCGAGCCCGCCTCGAAATCAGGTTCGTAGAGATCGACGGGCAGGCCGTGATGGATCGTCGCCAGCCAGTTCGCGGATGCGAACCGCGCCCGCTGGCTGCGCGATATGGAAATCATCGGGAAGCGCGGGAACCGGTCATAGGCTTGCGCGAGATCCGCGTAATCCAGCCTGCCATGCGGCGTTGTCACAGTGCGCTGCGGCATGTCGCGGAAAAACGGGAAATGCAGGAAATGGCTGAGGTGGAAATGAATGACGTCAAAATCGTCGGCGCGTTTCCTCACCTCGTCCAGCATCGACAGATGCGCCGCGATCTCGGACTTCAGTGGGCGTGGATCGAGACGAAGCGCCCGCTCGCGGCATGGCACGAGCCTGGCTGATGTCTTCGTGTCGCCGCTGGCGAACAGCGTTACGTCGTGGCCGAGGTCGACGAGAGCTTCGGTCAGGTAGGAAATGATGCGCTCTGTGCCGCCATAGAGTCTTGGCGGCACGGATTCGTACAGCGGCGCGACATGAGCGATCTTCATGGCCCGGCCTTCCCTCAATGCGCTGGTCATGAGGGCGAAATGCTTCAGCCGCAGGATCGTTCCGGCCCACTGGCGGGTGCGACGAAATGATCGAATGAAGTTTGATGTTCGACGGGGTCGCTCTATGTCCTTTTGGCTGCCGAATTCGCACGCACGGCAGCCCAGGGAGGCTCCGGTGGAACCCAAGCATGCAGGACCCCAGGGATGTTGCGGCCCGCCGGTTGAGCATGATCATCGAACAATATGTCGAGGCCAGAAAACGGCGTTATGACTTCGTATCGATGGAGCAGGCCGCCAGGGTGATCCGCGGCATCCCGAAACCCGCGGACCCGGCCCTCTCCGACCGCAAGCTCGACGATATGGTTGCAGCGCTGGCCGTGAAGAACGGCCTGGCGGTCGTCTTCGATCGCGGCGCCCGAGGACCGGCCGACACCGCCGAGGCCGACCGGAGCAGGAAGGAGCCGACCACGCGAGCACCAACGGCGGTACCCGATGTTGCCGGCGCGGTGGACGCCATTCTGGACACCCAGACCACGCCGCTTTCCCAAATGACCCCGCTTTCCATGAGCGCGGTGATCTCGCTGCTGCGCGAACGGACCGGCACCAAGCGGTCGGACGCGGATCTGGAAGGCCTGATCGCCAAGAAGGCGGCCGTTCTAGACGTGCATCTGTCGCGGAACGGCTGAGCGGCCAATCGCTTGGCATGGGTCAGCGGGCGCGAATGTCTTGTCGGTGCTCGGAAGGTCCTTCAACCTGCTTTGAGACATCAGTGTTGAACACCAGCGACGCCTCACTGCGGCGCGCCGCGTTCTCGCATTTCGCAGGATCGCCGTTGTCGAGGAACAAGGCCTCGATTTGGGCCGAGATTTGCATCGCCGGGCGATGGGTTGGAAAAAATGCAACAAGCCGGTTTACAACTAACATGTTAGTGAGTTATCACTGCGTGCATGCTTCTTCTGGAGACGTCCCGGTGACCTCACGCTTTGGCCTTTCAGCCGCTCTCGCCACGCCTTTCGATGCTTCGGGGCAGATCGCCATATCCCCGATGCTCGCCCAGGCCAGGCGTTGTCTGGCCGAGGGATGCGGCAGCGTCACGCTGTTCGGCACCACGGGTGAAGGTGCGTCGGTCGGCGCCCTGGAACGCCGTTCGGTCACTGATGCCATGCTGGCCGCCGGCATTCTGCCGCATCAATTCGTTGCCGGCGTGCTGGTCGATGCCGCCGAAGACGCCGCCGAACAGGCACGACATGCCTTGCAGCGCGGCGCCCGCAACATTCTGCTTGCGCCGCCGAGCTACTTCAAGAATGTCGGCGAAGACGGTCTTTTCGGCTGGTTTTCCGCCGTCTTTGCAGCACTCGGCCCCCTCGCCCGTGACGTGCTGCTCTACAACATACCCTCGGTCACCATGGTTCAGCTATCGCTCGACCTGATCGGCCGGTTGCGCACCGCATTTCCCAACGTCGTTGCCGGCGTCAAGGATTCCGGCGGGGACTGGAACTACAGCGAGGCGCTGCTTGGCGCCCATGGCGATCTTGTGATCCTGATCGGCGACGAGCGGCATTTGGCGCGAGCGGTGCGGATGGGGGCTCAAGGCGCGATCTCCGGCATGGCCAATTTCGTCACCGGCGAAGTCCGCGCCATGGCCGAGGATGGACGCGACGATGCGCGCGTCGAGACCTTCGTGCTCGAATTGCTGAAATATCCGGTCACGCCAGCGGTCAAGGTCATGGTGGCGCGCCGGACCGGAGACGACCGCTGGCTGGCGGTTCGCCCACCGCTGGAGCCGATCGCTGCGCAGGGCCAGCAACTGCTTGGCGCCGCCTTTGACAGCTTGTTCGCCAGGGAACCGGCCTGACCGGCAAAGGGACACGCCTCGACATGGAAGACGGCAGCGAACCGACCACCCTCAGGGAAAAGGCCTATGCCAGCTTCACGCGGCATTTGCTGGCTCGCGACCTGCTACCGGGCCAGTTCGTATCGCAGCGCGAACTGGTGGCCTTCACCGGCCTGCCGCTCGGCGCCATTCGCGAAATCGTCCCGCGTCTCGAGGCCGAAGGGCTGCTGACGACGATCCCGCAGCGCGGCATGCAGATCGCCCATATCGACATCAGCCTTATCCGCGAGGCCTTTCAGTTCCGCCTGTTCATGGAGCGTGAGGCGGTGGCGCTGTTCACCACCAGCGCTTCCGATGACGAACTTGCGCGGCTGCGGCGCGAACACGAAGAAATGCTGGCGCAGGCCCTGTCGCAGACGCCAACGCCGGAAATGGAAGCCAGGGCCCAGACCATCGACTGGGCAATGCACGACACCTTCATCAACGCGCTGGGCAACGAGATCATCGCCAAGGCCTATCTGGTCAACTCGGTGAAGATCCGGCTGATCCACCAGGAGCGTTTCCGCATCGACGGGCGCGTCGTGCCGGTCATGCGTGAGCATCTGGCGGTCATCGAAGCCCTGGAAAGCCGCGACCCGCAGAGGGCGGTCGAGGCGATCAGCCTGCATATCGACAAGGCGCGCCGGCTGGCGCTGCAAATCTGAGGAAGCGTGAGCCGCGCCGCGGTCGCGGCGTAATCGACAACGACAGCAATCGGGAGGAAGAAATGTCGTCCAATCTGTTCAACCCCACCAGGAGACAGCTCCTGCAGGCATCCGCGGCACTTGCCGCCGCCGGCATTGCCGGCATCCGCCCGGGCTTCGCCGCCGCCGTCGACTGGAAGCGCTTTGCCGGCACGACGCTGGACGTCAATCTGATCAAGAGTCCGCGCAGCGACACGCTGATAAAATACCTCGCCGAGTTCGAGGAGCTGACCGGGATCAAGGTCAATGCCGAGGCGACGCCTGAACAGCAGCAGCGTCAGAAGACGGTGATCGAGCTGAGCTCCGGCAAGCCGAGTTTCGACGTCGTGCATCTGAGCTACCACGTGCAGAAGCGGCAGTTCGAAAAGGGCGGCTGGCTGGCCGACATTTCCAGCTATATCACCGACCCGACACTGACCGATCCAGGGCTGGTCGAGAGCGATTTCGCCGATGCCGGCATGCTGTTCGCCAAGGATGGCCAGGGCGTGCTGCGCTCGCTGCCGTTCTCGGTCGACTACTGGATCGTCTACTGGAACACCGAGTTGTTCGCGGCCAAGGGCCTCAAATATCCCGAAACGCTCGAGCAACTGGTCGCCGCCGCCGAAGCGCTGACCGACCCGTCGACCAACACTTACGGCTTCGTCGCCCGCGGCCTCAAGAACGCCAACACCCCGGTGTGGACATCGCTCATGCTCGGCTACGACATGACGCCGCTCGACAACAAGGGAAAGCTGCGCACGACGTCGCCCGAAGCGGTCGAGGCCGCCGCTCTCTACCAGAGGCTGATGACCAAATCCGCCCCTCCAGGCGTCACCGGCTTCAATTGGGCCGAGGCGCAGTCCGCCTTCCTGCAAGGCAAGATCGGCATGTGGTTCGACGGCGTCGGCTTTGCGCCGCCGATGGAAAATCCTGAAAAGTCGAGGGTGGTCGGTAAGGTCGGCTACGGCGTCATGCCCAAGGGACCCAAGGCGCACGCGGCGGGCACTTTTGGCGACGGCATCGGCGTCACGTCCGCCAGCGAGAAGAAGGAGGCCGCCTATCTCTTCTGCCAATGGGCGATCTCACCTGCCATGGGTGCACGCCTGCTGCAGGCAGGCGCAGGCGTGCCGTTCCGCAAGTCGGTTCTGGAAGACCCTAAGGTGCGTGAAGGCGTCACCATGCCGGCCAGCTGGCTCGACGCGGTGGTTGGTTCCGGCAATGTCAGCCGGCTGTCGCTCCCGGTCATCATCCCGGTCACCGAGTTCCGTGACATCTATGGCGTGGCGCTGACCAATCTCATTGCCGGCGCCGACCCGGCCGAAGAGCTGAAGAAGGCCACCGAACAGTTCCAGCCCGTCCTCGACAGGAGCGAGCAAGGCTGATGTCCGCCACCACCCCAGAACGCACCGGGGTGACGACGCAGGCCATCGAAGGGAGCCAGACGATCCGGCTGGCTCCCAATTACTGGCCTTTCGTCGTCCCGGCCCTCGTCGTCGTCGGCGCCGTGATCGTCTTCCCCTGGGCCTTTACGCTGTGGATGAGCGTCAACCGCTGGACGCTCGGCCAGGCGCGGAGCTTTGCCGGCCTGGAGAATTATCTGCGGCTGGCGGGCGATCCGCGGTTCTGGGAATCTCTGTGGCACACGCTGACCTACACCTTCCTGTCGGTTGCGGCGCCGATGGTGCTCGGCACCATTGCCGCATTGATTTTCGACGCCAAATTCCCGCTGCGCGGCCTGTTGCGCGGCGTCTTCGTGATGCCGATGATGGCGACGCCGGTTGCCGTGGCGCTGGTCTGGACGATGATGTTCCATCCCCAGCTCGGCGTCCTCAATTACCTCTTGTCGCTGGTCGGCATCCCGGCACAGGAATGGATCTTCAACGCCAGCACGGTCATCCCGTCGCTGGTCGCCGTCGAGACCTGGCAGTGGACGCCGCTGGTGATGCTGATCGTGCTGGGCGGGCTGGCCTCGGTGCCGCGCGAGCCGTTCGAAAGCGCCGAGATCGATGGCGCCAATGCCTGGCAGCAATTCCGCTATCTCACTTTGCCGATGATCGCGCCGTTCCTGATGATTGCGGTGATCATCCGCACCATCGACGCGCTGAAGAGCTTCGACATCATCTACGCCATGACCCAGGGCGGACCGGGCACGGCCTCGGAGACCATCAACATCTATCTCTACAACACCGCCTTTTCCTACTACGACATCGGCTATGGCTCGGCCATGGCCGTGGTGTTCTTCATCGTCATCGTCGCCCTGTCCTTCATCCTCCTGATGTTGCGCCAGCGCTCCCGGTGGATCGGTGTGGAGGGCAAATAGATGCGTTCACGGCTGCTCAACCAGATCGGGCTGATTTTCGCGGCCCTGATGTTCGTCTCGCCGGCGATCCTGTTCTTCCTCTGGATGATCTCACTGTCGCTGAAATTCGAGATCGACAACGGCGCCTATCCGCCAATCCTGATCCCTGAACATCTTGCCTGGTCGAACTATGCAAAAGTGTTCGAGGAGAACAATTTCCTGCTCTATCTCTGGAATTCGGTCCTTGTGACCGGCACCGCCACGCTGCTGGCGCTGCTGATCGGCGTACCGGCCGGCTATGGCATTGCCCGCCTCAAGGCCGAACGGTCGGCGGTCGTGATCATGATCGCCCGCATGACGCCGGGGCTCTCCTACCTCATCCCGCTGTTCCTACTGTTCCAATGGGTCGGCATTCTTGGCACGCTGTGGCCGCAGATCATCATCCATCTGGTGGTGACGGTGCCGATCGTGGTCTGGGTGATGATCGGCTATTTCGAGACTACACCGATGGAACTGGAAGAGGCCGCCAACATCGACGGCGCCAGTTCCTGGCAGGTGTTCCGGCTGGTCGCCTTGCCCATCGCCAAGCCGGGCATCGTTGTCGCCTTCATCCTGTCGGTCATCTTCTCCTGGAACAACTTCGTCTTCGGCGTGGTGCTCGCCAGCCGCGAGACGCGCACGCTGCCGGTGGCCGTCTACAACATGCTCTCCTACGAGCAGGTGAGCTGGGGACCGCTGGCCGCCGCCGCACTGGTGGTGACGCTGCCGGTGCTGGTCCTGACCCTGTTTGCACAAAGGCAGATCGTCGCGGGATTGACCGCCGGCGCCGTCAAGGGCGGCTGAAGGCACGATCCGGCATCACACTCTTTTCGAGGAAAACCCAATGGCATCGGTGACAATCAACAACGTGCAGAAGGCTTTCGGATCCGCCAAGATCATTCACGATGTCAGCGTCGACATCGCCGATGGGGAGTTCGTCATCCTGGTCGGGCCGTCGGGCTGCGGAAAGTCGACGCTGCTGCGCATGATCGCCGGGCTCGAAACCATTTCGGGCGGCAGGATCGCAATCGGCGATCGCGTCGTCAACAATCTGCGGGCGCGCGACCGCAACATCGCCATGGTGTTCCAGAACTACGCGCTCTACCCGCACATGACGGTGGCCGACAATATGGGCTTCGCCCTGAAGATCAAGAAGGCCGATGCCGCCGACACCGCCAGCCGCGTCGGCAGGGCCGCCAGCATTCTCGGCCTGGAAAAGCTGCTCGACCGCTACCCGCGCCAGCTATCCGGCGGCCAGCGCCAGCGCGTCGCCATGGGCCGCGCCATCGTGCGCGATCCGCAGGTCTTCCTGTTCGACGAACCGCTCAGCAATCTCGACGCCAAATTGCGCGTCCAGATGCGCGGCGAGATCAAGGCGCTGCACCAGCGGCTGGGCACAACCACCATCTATGTCACGCACGACCAGATCGAGGCGATGACCATGGCCGACAAGATCGTCGTGTTGCATGACGGCCTCGTCGAGCAGATCGGCGCGCCGCTCGACCTTTACGACCGCCCGGCCAATCTCTTCGTCGCCGGCTTCATCGGCTCACCCGCCATGAACTTCATCGCCGGCCGCATCGAGGAAGGCATTTTCCGCAGCACCGGCGGACTGACCCTGCCGCTGCCGGAAGGCATCCACCCGGCGCACGCTTCAGGCGGCGACCTCGTCTACGGCATCCGCCCCGAACATATCCGCGCGACGGCCCAGGGCATCCCCGGCAAGGTCACGCTGCTGGAGGCGACAGGATCGGAAATCTTCGCCAAGGTGGATTGCGGCGGCGAGGAAATCTCCTGCCTGTTCCGCGAGCGGCTTGCGCTCAAACAAGGCGAGCCAGTGCGCATCGAGGTGGACCGTGCCTGTGCGCATCTGTTCGACGCCAAGACCGGGCAGCGGTTGTAGGGTTCGAAGGCTCTGTAGCCAGGGGTCCGAAACGGACCCGGATACTATCGTAAAAGTTCTGCCCATCCCGCAGTCGGGCAACAAGATCAGGCACCAAGCGGTCGGACGCAGACCTGGAGGGCCTCATAGCCAAGAAGGCCGCGGTTCTGGACGTGCATATGTCACGGAGCGGTTGAAACGGCCGATCGCGGCGCGCCGCGGAGGCTTGCGAGCGAGCGGATGCCCTCGCTCGCGACCCTCGGCTTGCAACTGCAAGCCACGGATCAGCTTCACAGAGCTCCCGAACGAAACAAATCCTGTCCCCGGCCTTTCCCATGATCGGCACATCCTGTAATTGCCCGCAGGTCAGGGCTGCGGCGCGTCAACTGTAGGCTGGCCTGAACCAGAACGTTGTCCGATTGGATTTCTTAGCTACAGGAACGCATGTTTCGTCCAATGGCCGATAGCTTTGGTTCGACCTCGGAACGCTCGTCGAAGGACTACCTGGCTTTCCTTGATGGGCTCCGGGCCATCGCGATCCTGTCGGTCGTCTTCTACCATCTGTATGGCGAGCGCCTCCCCAATGGCTTTTTGGGGGTTGATGTTTTCTTCGTCATTTCCGGTTTCGTCGTCAGCTATACGGTGTCGAGGCGCTACCGGGGCCAGTCCGCTTTTCATTTTGTCCTGGAATTCTATGCGCGGCGATTCACGAGAATCATGCCGGCGCTGTTGGTGTGCTTGCTGTTCAGCGCGCTCGCCACGTTTCTGTTTGTTCCCGACGCTTGGCTCAGCACATCAATCAGCAGAACCGCCTCTTCCGCCTTCGTCGGCCTGAGCAACATCTTCCTGGCCAAGGGAACCGACTATTTTTCACCCGTGACCGAGTTCAACCCATTCACCCACACGTGGTCTCTTGGGGTTGAGGAACAATTCTACGTTGTTTTCCCGCTGCTGTTTTTTCCTTGGGTTATGGGACCGCGCGGGAAGAGATTCTCGGCGCTTGTCTATGGGGCGCTCGCCGCCGCGTCGGTGGCAATATGGCTTCATCTTCTGGCTGCGAACCCGCTTCACGCCTTCTACATGCCCTATGCTCGCTTCTGGCAGCTGGCATGCGGCATATTGTGCTTTCAGCTTGTCAGCCGGATCGGGGAACGGACGGGATTCCAAAGGCATTGCAATGTTGCAGCCACGATCGCGCTGATAGGGCTCGTGGCGACCTTCGCGCTCGACATTGGCAAGGATTCCCATGGTCTTGAGAACATCACCGCAGTTGCCTGCACAACTGTCTTGATCGGATGCCTCTACCATCTGGGAAGCAATCGTGCGCCGCACCTTGCGGTTTTGGAGATAAAACCGGTCAGGTTCGTCGGGTGGATCTCATACTCTATCTACCTATGGCATTGGCCAGTCTTCGTGATCGCACGATGGACGATAGGTAGCGAAACCACTGCGACAAAATTGGCGGCGTTGCTGGTCGCGGTGGCGTTCAGCCTCGGCTCGTATTTCTGGATTGAAACACCGACGCGTCGATTGCGGCTTCTGAGAACCAGCTCCGACATAGCCGTTGTCGCCGTCTTTTTGGCCGCCATCGCTGTCGCGTTTTGCGGCTTCAAACTGATGCGCGACAACCGATATGAAATCGCCTTGAGCACGGTCATGAGAAATCGGGGCGAATGGTATGCGACCTCACCGGACACCCCTCCCCAATCTCCTGGCTGCGCCGTCGTCACACAAACTGTGGATGAAGCGCTGTTCTTCACCAAACACGGGTGCCCGGGCGAAGGGCGCAGTGAGACCTTGTTCGTGCTGGGCGACTCTCACGCGGGAGCCTATATTCCTCTCCTGAAGCGCTTCACGCTCGAAACCGGCATTCGAACAGTGGTGCTGTCGACCGTCGGTTGCCCGGTTATCAGCTTGAATCTCGACCGCGATACTGAGCCGACGTGCGCTCATGCCACTAGTGCAAGTGCAGCTTACATAGCCAGGATTGCCAAGCCTGGCGACCTGCTGTTCCTGCCCTCGCTCCGGCTGGCCCGACTTAGCCTTCAAGAGGCTGCTCGCCCCGACAGCAGCGCGCAGGGCAGCGAGCAGCAGAGGGAGCAAGCCGTCAAGAACGCCATCGATCAACTTGCCCACCTCTCCAAGGCGGGACTGTCGATTGTATTCGAAGGCCCAAAGCCAATCTTCAGGGCCCCGGCCTTTCGATGCAGTGATTGGTTCAATTCAATGAACCCGTCCTGTACCGGCGGATTCGACATCGATCGAACGTTGATAGAAAATCTTCGATCCCCAATTTTGAAGGGCTACGCCGAGATATCGGCGGCTCTGCCGAACATTCATGTCTGGGATCCTTTGCCTACGCTCTGCCCGCAAGTGACATGCTCGGCATTCAGGAACGGGCACCCGTTGTTCTTCGACGGCGATCATGTCACCGCCTATGCCAATTCGCTCCTGGTGGAGGACTTCGTGTCAGAGATCGAGTCCATAATTTCCAAAGACCGAACAACGCGCGCTGGGATGTAAACCACCTGCCGGCGGACTTGGCGCCGGCGCATGCGGTCCGCCAACTGAAACCCGAAGAAGTTCCCGTGAAACAATGGTGAGCGCGATGGGATTCGAACCCATGACCTACTGATTAAAAGTCAGTTGCTCTACCGGCTGAGCTACGCGCTCCCGCGGGCGCGAAAGGGCGGCCCTCGAAATTGCGCGGAACATAGGGAGAGTGCTTCGACCGGTCAACCGGAAAAAGAGCATTCGCAAGCCAGACTTCTCAAGCATCTTCACCGTGGCACCCTGCCCGCTTCGATCAAAGTGGGAACGCCCCCTGCGAAGCGATGGCACCACCTCTCGCCGGCACTGCTGGGGGACCGGAGAGACATTACAAATCAGCAACTTGAGATTTAGCGAGGAACCTTCCCCCATACCACCCGTTGTCTCGCCACAAGGGACGTCAATCACCCTTTCGAAGGAGAAGACAATGAATAAGATCGTATCGGGTATACTGGCGACCACCCTGTCGGCTTCGTTTGCCGCGACTGCGGTGCCTGCCAATGCGACGCAGATGTTCGTGCCGCAGGCGGCATCGGCTTCGAGCGATGTGCAGACGGTCGATTACAAGCCGTGGATGAAGAACCGCCACTTCAACCGCAATTTCGGCAACCGCAATTTTAACGGCAATCGCAACTTTGCGCGAAACGGCGACGGCTATTGGAATGGCCATCGCGGCTATCGCGAATACCATCGCGGCTACCGCCGCCACGGAGACTATTGGTTCCCGCTGGCAGCTTTCGCGACCGGCGCGCTGATCACGGGTGCCATCGTCAACAGCGAGAACAACCGCGTTTACGCAGGCAACTCGCACGTGCAGTGGTGCTACGACCGCTATCGCAGCTATCGTGCTTCGGACAACACCTTCCAGCCGAATTACGGCCCGCGGCAGGAGTGCCGCTCGCCTTACTGATCCAGCCTTACTGATCCAAGAGTGAGTGTCAGTAGTTGAGTGTGAGTAAAGGGCTCGCGTCGGAAACGGCGCGGGCCTTTTTCGTTGAGACTTTCAGCCTCCCGATCAACAGACCGAGGTGTCCTGTCAGTTGGCCCAGCCTGCGCTTTTGAGCATCAGATAAAGGCCTCCGCCTTCCCCGCGCGGAGAACGATAGGCTCCGAGTGCGCCGCAGACTCGCACCATTGTTGCGGTCAGTTCCCAGCCGAGTGTTTCCAGGTCATCTTTCGTGCCGGTCACATAAGCCTGCCGAAGTTCGGCAACGTCATTCTCCTCGCCGAAGGAACGAACCCGTTTGGCGTCGGCAAGAAGCTCGTTGGGCAAGTTGGAATTCGACCATGCCCAAAGCCAGTTGCCAGCCTTGGCGCTTGTCGAACCAGCAATCTGAATCTCGGCAACGACCTTGACGGTACCATTGTCCGAAAACAGAAGCCTGCCGGTCGTCAGGTCATAGTCATAGCGCGGCCAGTGGCCGAGGCGGAACTCATTCTCCAAACCAGCGTTCTTGGCGATCAGTTGCTCAAAAGCCTCGTCGCGCCAAACAGGATACCAATCCGGCTGCATGTCCCCCGCTCTCAGGTCCGATCCATGGCGACCCTTATGACGCGCTCAGCGTCCTACGCACAGCATCGCGCCAGCCCGCCAGCTTGGCGGATCGGGTGGCAGTGTCCATCACCGGCTTGAACCGCCGCTCGAGCGCCCAGCTTTTGGCGAATTCCTTCGCCTTCGGCCAAACCCCTGCCTTCGAACCCGCGAGCCAGGCCGCGCCCAGCGCGGTCGTCTCCAAAATGGTCGGGCGGTCCACCGGCGCATCGAGAATGTCGGCCAGCCGCTGCATGGTCCAGTCCGACGCCACCATGCCGCCATCGACCCTGAGCACGGTTTTTGCCGATGTCCCCCTCCAGTCCTTGCGCATGGCGTCGAGCAGGTCACGGGTCTGGTAGGCGACAGATTCGAGTGCCGCGCGGGCAAATTCCGCCGGTCCGGAATTGCGGGTCAGCCCGAAGATCGCGCCCCGCGCTTCAGCGTCCCAATGCGGCGCGCCCAGTCCGACAAAGGCCGGCACCAGATAGACGTTTTGCGTGGGATCGGCCTCGGCAGCGAGTTGCCCGCTATGCTCGGCCTTGCCGATCACCTTGATGCCGTCGCGCAGCCATTGCACGGCCGCGCCAGCGATGAAGATCGAGCCTTCCAGCGCATAGGTGGTCTTGCCGTTCAGCCGATAGGCTATGGTGGTCAAGAGCCGGTTCTTCGAACGCACCAGATCGCTGCCGGTGTTGAGCAGCGCAAAACAGCCGGTGCCATAGGTGGATTTCATCATGCCCGGCTCGAAACAGGCCTGGCCGATGGTCGCGGCGTGCTGGTCGCCGGCAACACCTAGGATTCTTATTTCGGCGCCGAACAGGTTCTTCTCGGTCACTCCATAGTCATCGGCGCAGTCCTTAACCTCCGGCAGCATTTTTGCCGGGATGTCGAGAATGGCCAAAAGCTCGTCGTCCCAGGCATTTTCCGCGATGTTGTAGATCAGTGTGCGCGACGCGTTGGTGGCGTCTGTGGCGTGGATGTTGCCGCCGGTCAGCCGCCAGATCAGAAAACTGTCAATGGTGCCGGCCAGCAATTCGCCTTTCGCGGCCCGTTTCCTGGCGCCCTTCACCTTGTCGAGCATCCAGGCGATCTTGGTGCCGGAGAAATAGGGATCGAGCAGCAGCCCTGTCTTGCGGGTGAATTTCTTCTCCAGGCCCTGCTTCTTCAGCTTCTGGCAGAGCGGTGCGGTGCGGCGATCCTGCCAGACGATGGCGTTGTGGATCGGCTTGCCGGTCGCCTTGTCCCAGATGACGACAGTCTCGCGCTGGTTGGTGATGCCGATGGCCGCGACATCGGACGCTTCGCGGTCGGCATTCTTCAGCGCGGCCTTCACCGTGGCGACGACGCTTCCCCAGATCTCTTCGGGATTATGCTCCACCCAGCCGGAGGCCGGATAGTGCTGGGTGAATTCCTTCTGCCCACTGCCGGCGACTTTCATCTCACCGTCGAACAGGATCGCCCGGGTCGATGTCGTGCCCTGGTCGATGGCCAGCACAAAACCGCTCATTCCATATCCTCCGACTTGATACAAAGAAGGGAGACGGCAACGCGCCGCCTCCCTCAATTTCACACGGGCGCGAACGCCCGCATAGACAGTCTTACTTCTGCCAGCTCTTCACCAGCTCGTCATAGTTGATGGTGATCGGCTTTTCCTTCTCTTTCTCGATCTTGAGCTGAGGCGCGAGATTGCCCTTCTTGACCGCGTCGGCGTTCCAGTAGGCAAGGTCGTGCTCTTCGGCCATCTTCGGGCCGATATCGCCCTGGACGCCCGACTTCTCGATGCGGCTCATGACCTTTTCCTGTTCGCCGCAGAGCGAGTCCATCGCTTCCTGCGCCGTCTTGGCGCCCGACGACGCGTCACCAATCGCCTGCCACCAGAGCTGTGCCAGCTTCGGATAGTCAGGCACGTTGGTGCCGGTCGGCGACCACTGCACGCGGGCCGGCGAGCGGTAGAACTCGATCAGACCGCCGAGCTTGGGCGCGCGTTCGGTGAAGCTCTTGTCGTGGATCGTGCTCTCGCGGATGAAGGTCAGGCCGACATGGCTCTTCTTCACGTCCACGGTCTTCGAGGTGACGAACTGCGCGTAAAGCCAGGCGGCCTTGGCGCGGTCGGTCGGCGTCGACTTCATCAGCGTCCAGGAACCGACGTCCTGATAGCCGAGCTTCATGCCGTCCTTCCAGTAGACGCCGTGCGGCGACGGGGCCATGCGCCACTTCGGCGTGCCGTCGTCGTTCAGCACCGCCTTGGCGCCGGCATCGACCATCGAAGCGGTGAAGGCGGTGTACCAGAAGATCTGCTGGGCAACCGCGCCCTGCGCCGGAACCGGTCCCGATTCGGAGAAGGTCATGCCCTGGGCTTCGGCCGGAGCGTAGGCCTTCAGCCAGTCGAGGTACTTCTGGATCGAGTAGACGGCTGCCGGGCCATTGGTGTCGCCGCCGCGCGCCGTGCAGGAGCCGACCGGACGCGAATTCTCGTCGACCTTGATGCCCCATTCGTCGACCGGCAGGCCGTTCGGCAGGCCCTTGTCGCCATTGCCGGCCATGGACAGCCAGGCATCGGTGAACCGCCAGCCGAGCGACGGGTCCTTCTTGCCGTAATCCATGTGGCCATAGACCTTCTTGCCGTCGATCTCACGGCCGGTGAAGAACTCGGCGATGTCCTCATAGGCCGACCAGTTGACCGGGACACCGAGGTCGTAGCCGTACTTGGCCTTGAAATCCGCCTTGTTCTTCTCGTCGTTGAACCAGTCGTAACGGAACCAGTAGAGGTTCGCGAACTGCTGGTCGGGAAGCTGGTAGAGCTTCTTGTCCGGAGCCGTCGTGAACGAGGTGCCGATAAAATCCTTGAGGTCGAGGTTCGGGTTGGTGACGTCCTTGCCGTCGCCCGCCATCCAATCGGTCAGATTGCGCACCTGCTGGTAGCGCCAGTGGGTGCCGATCAGGTCGGAATCGTTGACCCAACCGTCATAGAGGTTCTGGCCGGTCTGCATCTGGGTCTGGATCTTCTCGACGACATCGCCTTCCTGGATGACGTCATGCGTGACCTTGATGCCGGTGATGGCTGTAAAGGCCGGGGCCAGCACCTGCGATTCATACTGGTGCGTGGCGATGGTTTCGGAAACCACCTTGATGTCCATGCCGGCAAACGGCTTGGCGGCATCGATGAACCACTGCATTTCGGCTTCCTGGCCGGCGCGGTCGAGCGTCGAAAGCGGGCCTATTTCCTTGTCCAGAAAGGCTTTTGCTTCGTCCATCCCGGCGTAGGCGTTGCCCACGCCGAGCAATAGGACCAGGGCAGTTGTTGATGTTAAAAATTGCCGTCGCATTAGTTTCCTCCACTTGTTTCAGGTTTTAAGTGCGATCTGGAGCGGTGGCCGGCACGCTGCCGCTCCAACAGTTTCCCCCTCTATACGTAGCGGAACACGCCAATGGCGTAGACCACGGAGAGAGCGAGAGCCCACCACAGGTTCGATCCAACGAGACCCAGCCAAGCGAGATGGATAAAGGCGCTGCCAAGCAGCGACAGGAAAAGACGATCGCCGCGCGTCGTCTCGAAGCGCAGGATGCCAACGCGCGGATTGCCGCCCGGCGAGGCGTATTCCCACGCCGCCATGCCGCACAGCAGCAGCAGAACGGTGCCGAAGAACGCCGCCGTCGGCCACGTCCACGCCATCCAGGAGAGGTCGAGGTTCATTGCGGGTTCTCCATCGCCGTGCGCTTGACCAGACCGCCGCTTTCGGCAGCGTAAGCGACAAAATTCACCAGGCCGGAGAAATGCATGAATGCGTGCCATACGGCGTCGCCATCGTCCGAGCCTTTGACCTCCGCCCGCACGTCGTTGAGGTCGTCGTAAATATCTCCCATTACCAGGCTTGGTGCGCTGACATCGAATGCGTTAGCGAAATAAACCTTCCAGTACTGACTTTGCTTTACCTCGACATGGTCGAAGCCTTGGCCTTTGAGACGTTCGAACAAGCTGTCCGCGAGATCGCGCAGTTCGGAGATTTTGATAACCGCTTCCGCCATCACACCCTCCCCAGGGCAAAGCCCTTGGCGATATAGTTTCGGACAAACCAGATGACGAGCGCGCCGGGGATCAGCGTCAGCACGCCGGCGGCGGCGAGCAGCCCCCAATCCATGCCGGCGGCCGAAACCGTGCGCGTCATGGTGGCGGCGATCGGCTTGGCATCGGTGGTGGTCAGCGTGCGTGCGATCAGCAATTCGACCCACGAGAACATGAAGCAGAAGAAGCAGGCCACACCGATGCCGCTGGCGATCAGAGGCATGAAGATCTTTACGAAGAAGCGCGGGAAGGAATAGCCGTCGATATAGGCGGTCTCGTCGATTTCCTTCGGCACGCCCGACATGAAGCCTTCGAGGATCCACACCGCCAGCGGCACGTTGAACAGGCAGTGCGCCAGCGCCACAGCGATATGCGTGTCGATCAGCCCGAAGGCCGAGTAGAGCTGGAAGAACGGCAGCGCGAACACCGCCGGCGGCGCCATGCGGTTGGTCAGCAGCCAGAAGAACAGATGCTTGTCGCCAAGGAAGCGGTAGCGTGAGAAGGCGTAGGCCGCCGGCAATGCCGCCGCCACCGAAATCACCATGTTCATCACCACATAGGTGATCGAATTGATGTAGCCGGAGTACCAGGACGCATCGGTGAAGATGGTGACGTAATTGGCGAGCGTCGGCGCGTGCGGGTAGAGCGTCAGCGACGAGACGATCTCGGCATTGGTCTTGAAGCTCATATTGATGAGCCAGTAGATCGGCAGCAACAGCACGATGATGTAGAGCGTCGGCACGATCCACCACCAGCGCGATTCCTCGCCGCGCCGGCGCATGCGCCGGTCGAGTTCGCTTTGCGACAGCGAACTGGCCAGGCCTTCGGCTGCGGCTGTCCCGTTCATCGCATTGCGCTCGGTTCGTTCATTGGCGCCCGCCATCTCAGCGCTCCGCGTCGTAATTGGTCATCACCGTGTAGAACACCCACGACAACAACAGGATGATGAGGAAGTAGACCAGCGACATGGCCGCCGCCGGACCAAGGTCGAACTGGCCGAGCGCCGTCTTGACGAGATCGATCGACAGGAACGTCGTCGAGTTGCCCGGACCGCCGCCGGTGACGACGAAGGGTTCGGTATAGATCATGAAACTGTCCATGAAGCGCAGCAGCACGGCGATCAGAAGCACGCGCTGCATCTTCGGCAGCTGGATGTAGCGGAACACCGCCCAGCGCGACGCGCCGTCGATCTTGGCCGCCTGGTAGAAGGCGTCCGGGATCGAGACCAGGCCGGCATAGCAGAGCAGAACGACGAGGCTGGTCCAGTGCCAGACGTCCATGACGATGATCGTCACCCAGGCGTCGTACGGATCCTGCACATAGTTGTAGTCGATGCCGAGCGCGTTGACGTAGTAGCCGAGCAGGCCGATGTCGTTGCGCCCGAACACCTGCCAGATGGTGCCGACGACGTTCCACGGGATCAGCAGCGGCAGCGCCATCAGCACCAGGCAGACCGGCACGCCCCAGCCCTTCTTCGGCATGTTGAGCGCGATGAAGATGCCGAGCGGCACTTCGATGGCCAGGATGATGAAGGAGAAGATCAGGTTGCGGGTCATCGCCTCCCAAAAACGGCTCGACGAGAGCAGTTCCTCGAACCACTCGGTGCCGGCCCAGAAGAAGACGTTGTTGCCGAACGTGTCCTGCACCGAATAGTTGACCACGGTCATCAGCGGGATGACGGCCGAGAATGCCACCAGCACCAGCACCGGCAGCACGAGGAACCAGGCCTTGTTGTTCCAGGTCTTGTCCATCTATGCCCCCATCTCGACGCGCCAGGAATCGGCATAGATGTTGATGCCGGCCGGATCGAACCGCACCTTCGGCTCGGCTGGAACCGTCTCGTCCTCGCCAATGACCGCCGCGATGTCGCGACCCTCCAGCTTGGCGCGCACCACCTTGTGGCGGCCGAGATCCTCGACCTTGCTGATCGAGACGGCCATGCCGTCGCGGCCGAGCCGCACATATTCAGGACGGATGCCGAGTTCGACGGCGCCGCCGGCTGCTTTGGGTGCGCCAGGCAATTCGATGCGCTGCGAGCCGAGCGTTGCCGTCCTGCCGTCGATCGCCACCGGCATGACATTCATGCCCGGCGAGCCGATGAAATAGCCGACGAAGGTATGGCGCGGCCGCTCGAACAGTTCCGCCGGCGTGCCGATCTGGACGATGCCGCCATCATACATGACCACGACCTGGTCGGCGAAGGTCAGCGCCTCGGTCTGGTCGTGGGTGACGTACACCATGGTGTAGCCGAAGCGGCGGTGCAGCTGCTTGAGCTGCGAACGCAGCACCCACTTCATGTGCGGGTCGATGACGGTCAGCGGCTCGTCGAACAGGATGGCGTTGACATCGGAGCGCACCAGGCCGCGGCCGAGTGAAATCTTCTGTTTCTGGTCGGCGGTCAGGCCCCTCGCCTTCTTTTTCGCCCAGGACGCGAGATCGATCATCTCCAGTGTCTCGCGCACCTTGCGGTCGACATCGGCCTCCGGCACGCCGCGGTTGCGCAGCGGGAAGGCCAGATTGTCGTAGACGGTCATGGTGTCGTAGATGACCGGGAACTGGAACACCTGCGCGATGTTGCGTTCCTGCGTCGACAGATTGGTCACGTCCCTGCCGTTGAACAGCAACTGGCCGTGCGAGGGGTGCAGCAGTCCCGAAATGATGTTGAGCAGCGTGGTCTTGCCGCAGCCCGACGGCCCGAGCAACGCATAGGCGCCGCCATCCTCGAATGTGTGGTGCACTTCCCGCAGCGCGAAATCGGCATCCTTCTGCGGGTTCGGCAGGTAGGAATGCCTGACATGGTTGACGTCGATGCGCGCCATATCGCCCTCCTCAGGCTGCCAGCTTCGGCGCGGTCACGGCGCGGCCGTGCTCGTCGAAGACCATGATGTTGCGCGGATCGATGAACACCTCGACCACTTCGTCGGTCTCGAAATCCCTGATGCCGTGGGTCAGCATGACCCAACGCACATCGGCGAAATCGAGGTGGATGAAGCTCTCGGACCCGGTGATTTCCGTGATGGTCACCTTAGCCCGTACCGGCACGGCGCCGGCATTGGGCCGCTCGAGCGAAAGATGGTGCGGCTGGAAGCCGATCGTGTAATTGCCGTCGGCAATGCCGACGAGTTCCGGCGGCACCGGCAGCTTCACCCCGCCTTCGAGCAGAAAGTCGGCGCCCTTCTTGGCCAGCACGATGGTGTTGAGCGGCGGATCGGCGAAGGTCCTCGCCGTGACCAGATCGACCGGCCTGCGGAAGACGTCGATGGTCGGCCCGAACTGCGTGATGCGGCCTTCCGACAGCGTTGCCGTGTTGCCGCCGAGCAGCAGCGCCTCATGCGGTTCGGTCGTGGCGTAGACGAAAATGGTGCCGGCGGCGGCAAAAATCCTCGGCAGTTCGGCCCGCAGTTCCTCGCGCAGCTTGTAGTCGAGATTGGCCAGTGGCTCGTCGAGCAGCACCAGGCTGGCATTCTTGACGATGGCGCGCGCCAGCGCGGTGCGCTGCTGCTGGCCGCCCGAAAGGCTGAGCGGCGTGCGGTCGAGATAGGGCGTCAGCTTCAGCAGCGCCGCGGCCTCGCGCACCTGGCTGTCGATCTTGGCCTGGTCGACGCCGGCCACCCTGAGTGGCGAGGCGATGTTCTCATAGACGGTCATCGCCGGATAGTTGATGAACTGCTGGTAGACCATGGCGATCTTGCGCTTCTGCACCGGCGTGCCGGTGACGTTCTGGCCATCGAACCAGACCGAGCCGGAGGTCGGCACATCAAGGCCTGCCATCAGCCGCATCAGGCTGGTCTTGCCGGAAAGCGTCGGCCCGAGCAGAACGTTGAGCGAGCCATGCTGAAGCGTCAGCGACACGTCGCGAATATGCTCGACCGCGCCGACCGTCTTGGTGACGTTCCTCAGTTCCAGCATGACGCCTCCTCCCAGGCTTGCAGCATCAGCTCAAGACCCTCTTCATTCGGCGGCCGCGACGTGCCGCCGGCTTATGCCGTGCATGAATTCATCGAGTGCCGCGACCTGTTCGCGGCCGAGATGCAGGCCGCGCTTCGTGCGCCGCCACAGCACATCTTCCGCCGTGAGAGCCCATTCGTTTTCAACGAGATAGCGCACTTCGACCTCGTAGAGGTCGCCGCCGAAATTGCGACCGAGCTCGGCATTCGACTTGGCAAGACCAAGCAGGGCCTGGGCGCGCGTCCCGTAGAGCCGGGTCAGCCGGCGGGCGAGACGCGCATCGAGGAACGGATAGGCTGTCTTCAGCTTCGCCACCTGCGCGTCGAAACCGGTCGCCGGGAAATCGCCTCCGGGCAGCGGCGCGTCCGACGTCCACGGCTTGCCGCGCTTGCCGAGAAAACCTTCGATCTTCTCCAGCATCGATTCCGACAGCCGGCGGTAAGTGGTGATCTTGCCGCCGAAGGCATTGACCATCGGGGCGGCACCCTCGCCGCCATCGGCCTTCAGCACATAGTCGCGCGTCGCTTCCTGCGCCTTGGAGGCGCCGTCATCATAGAGCGGGCGAACGGCAGAATAGGTCCAGACGATGTCGGAGCGCTTGACGGGTTGGGCGAAATACTCGCTGGCCGCGGCGCAGAGATAATCGATCTCGATTTCGCTGATCTTCACATCGTGCGGATCGCCGGGATAATCCTGGTCGGTGGTGCCGATCAGCGTGAACTCGTCCTCGTAAGGAATGGCGAAGATGATGCGGCCGTCCTTGTTCTGGAAGAAATAGGCGCGCGGATCGTCGAACTTCTTGGCGATGACGATATGGCTGCCTTGCACCAGGCGTACATTGTGCACCTCGTTGAGGCCGACGACACCGGAGAGCACATGATCGACCCATGGTCCGGCGGCATTCACCAGCAGGCGCGCCTTGACCTCTTCGGGCTCGCCGCTCCGCAGATTCTCGATCTTGATTGTCCAGAGGCCGTTTTCGCGGCGTGCGCCGACCACCTTCGTGCGGGTGCGGATCGTTGCACCCCGGTCGGCGGCATCGCGTGCGTTGAGCGCCACCAGCCGTGCATCGTTGACCCAGCCGTCGGAATATTCGAACGCCTTTTTGAACAATGGTTTCAAAGGCTTGCCGGCCGGATCGCTTGCCATGTCGAGCGTCCTGGTCGCCGGCAGCAGTTTGCGCCCGCCAATGTGATCGTACAGGAACAGGCCGAGCCGGATCAGCCAGGCCGGGCGCAGGCCCTTGGCATAGGGCAGCACGAAGCGCATCGGCCAGATGATGTGCGGCGCGTTCTTCCACAGAACCTCGCGCTCCATCAGCGCCTCGCGCACCAGGCGAAACTCGTAGAATTCAAGATAGCGCAGGCCGCCATGGATCAGCTTGGTCGAACCGGAAGAAGTTCCGCTGGCGAGGTCGTTCATCTCGGCGAGAAAAACCGAGAACCCGCGCCCAACGGCATCGCGGGCGATGCCGCAACCGTTGATACCGCCACCTATGACGAAAATGTCCCGGACTGAAGACGTGTCCACTTAACTCCTCCACGATTTCGCATTGCACCATTTTTGGTCTTTTGCGAAACCGTGGCGGAATTATTTCGAACTCATAACGAATGTCAAACGAAATATCACAGACCCGTGAGATGGCCGTAAAAACGCCCTACCCAAGCGACGTCTCGATCAACTGAACCTCTGCCTCCTGGCAGATCTTGCGTACCGACGGAATATCGCAGCGGTCCGTGATGAAGGTGTTGACCTGCGACAGGTGGCCGATGCGCACCGGCGCCGTGCGCTCGAACTTGGTCTGGTCGGAGACCAAAATCACATGCCTTGCATTGGCAATGATCGCTTGCGCCACTTTCACCTCGCGAAAATCGAAGTCGAGCAAGGCCCCGTCATGGTCGATGGCCGAGGCGCCAATAACGGCGTAGTCGACCTTGAACTGCCTGATGAAGTCGACCGCCGCTTCACCGACGACGCCACCATCCGAACCGCGAACCACGCCGCCGGCGATCACCACCTCTATCGAAGGATATATGCGCATCCTATTGGCAACATTGATATTATTAGTGATCACCATCAGGCCGTTATGGTCGAGCAACGCCTTGCTGACCGCTTCCGTCGTGGTGCCGATGTTGATGAACAGCGAGGCGTTGTCGGGGATCAGCCTGGCCGCCGCGCGGCCGATCGCTTCCTTCTCGTCCGCGGCGATCTTGCGCCTCGCCTCGTACTCCATGTTCTCGATGCCGGACGGGAACAGGGCGCCGCCATGGATGCGCGAAAGCAGGCGCTGGTCGCAGAGATCGTTGAGATCCTTGCGTATGGTCTGGGGCGTCACGTTGAAATGCGTGGCCAGATCGTCGACCAGCACGCGGCCATGGTCCTTGGCCATCTGGATGATCTCGGCATGACGCGGCGACAGATACATTGCAAGCTCCCGTTTTCGTTTTTCTTGTCTATAGCCGAAAACGAAAGCAATGAAAAGGCATAAGCCGGCTAAAGGAAATCAGCTGATTGCAAAGGCAAACTCCGGCGCAATCTAGATTGCGCTCTTTCGGACGATGCCGCGCGCGATCCCGGTGATGACGGCAAACGCCGCATCGACATCGCCGGCGGTCGCTTCGAACTGGCCGACCTGGAACCTTATCGCCACCTGCCCGTCGACTCTGGTTTGCGTCAGGTAGATGCGGCCATCGTCGTTGATCGCATTGACCAGCCGCAGATTGTGCGCGTCCGCATCGGTGCTTAAGGCTGTCTTGTGCCGGAACGAAAACAGCGACAGCATGGGTTCGCTGACGATCTCGAAATCCGGCTCCCTTGCCAGCCGCTCGGCAAGGCCCTCGCTCCAGGCGACATGGTTGCGGATCATCGCCCGCAGGTTTTCCAGCCCATGAGCCCGCAACAGGAACCACAGCTTTAGGGCGCGAAAACGCCGGCCGAGCGGCACCGACCATTCCGAATAATTGATGATGCCGTCATGACCATGGGTTTTCAGATAGTCCGGCTTGATGGCCAGCGTCCGGACATGGCTTTCGGGATCGCGCAGGAACTGGATCGAGCAGTCGAACTGTGCGCCAAGCCATTTGTGCGGATTGAAGACGATCGAATCGGCGCCTTCGACACCGGCCCAGAAATGCCTGTATTCCGGGCAGATCATCGCCGATCCGGCCCAGGCCGCATCAACATGAAGGTAGAGCCCATGCCGCCTGGCGACCGCGGCGACCGCCGCGATGTCGTCCGTGCCGCCCGTGCTGGTGCCGCCGACGCAAGCGATGATGCCCGCGGGCAGAAATCCGGCTTGCCGGTCGGCCACGATGGCTTCTTCCAGGGCGGCGGTGTCCATGGCGCGAAAACGGCCCGAGACCGGGATGCGCACCAGATTGTCCTCGCCGATGCCCGAGACCCAGATCGCCCGGTCGATTGATGTGTGCACCTGATCCGAGGAATAGATGCGTAACTGCCCCTGCCCTGCCAGCCCCTTTTTGTTGCCTTGCCAGTCCAGCGCCCGCTCGCGCATCGTCAGCACGGCATTGAGCGTCGCCGACGAGGCCGAATCCTGGATAACGCCGGAAAATCCCTCGGGCAGGCCAAGCGCCTGCCGCATCCAGTCGACGGTGCGCGTTTCGAGTTCGGTCGCCGCCGGCGACGTCTGCCAAAGCATGCATTGCGCGGCCATTGCGGAGACGAGATACTCCGCCACCACCGAGACTGGCGCCGCATTGGCAGGGAAATAGGCGAAGAAGCGTGGATGCTGCCAATGCGTCATTCCCGGCACGATCTTCTCCTCGAAGTCGGCGAAAATCCTGTCCATCGGTTCGGCGTCTTCGGGCGGCGAGGCTTCTATGCTCCTGAAAATGTCGCCGGGCTCGACCAACGGCCGCACCGGCCGTTCGCGCAGATTCTCGCGATAGTCGACGCCCCAGTCGGCGGCACGCCGCGACCACTGCCGGAATTCATCATTGTTCATCCTGTCCTCCCGACACGACCGCGATGCCGGCACGCTTCGCCCGGCTCTCAAATTCGACTATTAATTAACATGTGAAATATACGCAAGCACTGGCGATAACCGCTCGCGCGCCCTACCCTGGGAAATCGGGCAGACTGGCAAAGGCGGTCTTCAGCGCGTTGGACCAGCCGTCGGAGATCGTGCGATAATATTGATCGTCCTGGCCGATCCGCTTCTTCAAGCCAACCTTGAAAGAATCCTTCTCCAGGAACAGCAGATCGAGCGGCAGGCCGACCGACAGGTTCGACTTGAGCGTCGAATCGAACGACACCAGCAAAAGCTTCACCGTCTCGGCCAGGCTCATCGTGCGCTCATAAGCGCGGATGATAATCGGCTTGCCGTACTTGGTCTCGCCGATCTGGAAGAACGGCGTGTCGTCGGTCGATTCGATGAAATTGCCCTCGGGATAGATCATGAACAGCCGCGGCGGGCTGCCCTTGATCTGCCCGCCCAGGATGAAGGAGGCATTGAAGTAGGAATCTGCCTTCTCGCCGGCGGGAGATGATTGCGCGATCACCTCTTTCACCGTGTCGCCCACCAGCCGCACCGTCTGGTACATGGATGGTGTTTCGAGCAGTTTCTCGTGGCGGTCGGTCACTGCCTTGGTGCGCTCGTCGAGCAGGCTGACCACGGCCTGTGTCGTCGCCAGATTGCCGGCCGACATCAAGACGATGACACGCTCGCCCGGCTGTTCCCAGACATGCATTTTCTTGAAGGTCGAGATCGAATCCATGCCGGCATTGGTGCGCGTGTCCGACATGAACACGAGCCCGCGATCGATCTTCAGGCCGACGCAATAGGTCATGGAATCTCTTCTGGCACTAATCCTTGCGGGATTACTGCTCTACCGTGACCGTGACCGCAAGCCGTTCTTCCGCCTGTCCCAGTCGAATTCCCGACACCGGCGAGGCGTCGCGGTAGTCGCGGCCGGTGGCCACCTTCACATAACGCTCGTCGGGTGAAATACCGTTGGCAGCGTCGAAGGCAACCCAACCGAGGCCCGGAACATGCGCTTCAGCCCAGGCGTGGCTTGCCGCCTGCTCGACAGCATCCATCATCAGGTAGCCGCTGACGTAGCGCGACGGAAATCCCATGGCGCGCGCGGCGGCGGCAAAGATATGGCTATGGTCCTGGCAAACCCCGGTTTTCAGCGCCAGCGCCTCTTCGGCGGGCGTCGTCGCGTTAGTGGTGCCCGGCGTATAGGCGACACGCTCGCCGATCATGGCCATCAGCCGGTGCAGCCTTTCGATATCGGTGCCCGGGCCAACCGCTTCGGCAAGAGCACGGATACCGCCGCCGGTGGCGGTCAACGGTGTCTCCTGCGCGAACAACCACAGCGGCGCAAAACCCTGATGTGGCCCGCAGACACCCGTTGTGTCGCGCGTCACCACCTCGCCGGACGCCTCGACCGTGATGAAATCGTGGTCGCCCTCGACGCTCAGCAGTCTTGTGTCGTTGCCGTAATGGTCGGTAAACCGCACTTCCTCGCGCGCGCCTTCGACCTTCAGCACCCAGGACAGCACCGTCTGAGTCTGCCCGCTCACCGGAAGCAGCCGCAACCGCTGGAGCAGATATTGCACCGGAGCATCGTAGCGGTATTCGGTCCGGTGCGTGATCTTGAGCCGCATGGCTATCTTCCGTTTGTGTGCATGATCTTACCCAAAAACCGGTTGCCACTTTTTGGGATCATGCTCAATAAAACCGGTAATCCTGTGCGATCTCGTCGCCGAGCCGGGTGTTGTCGCGAATGAACCCGGCGAGGAACTCGTGCAGGCCGGCATCGAATATATCCTTGATCGACCCTGCCCTCAGCATCGCTTGCGTTTTTTCCGCCGTCGCGTGGCACGCGTGGCGCTCGCCGTAATCGTCACCGAGGAATTTCAGGTGTTCGGACAGGAAGCGATAGCAGAAGGTCAATGAACGCGGCATGCGCACATTGAGGATCAGGTAATCGGCGATGTTGGTCGGCTTGTAGTCCGCGTCATAGACCCAGCGGTAGGAGCGATGCGCCGAGACCGACCGCAGGATCGATTCCCACTGATAGTTGTCGAGCGTCGAGCCGACCCAGGAGATCGACGGCAACAGCACGTAATACTTCACGTCGAGGATCCGCGCCGTGTTGTCGGCGCGCTCGACATAGGTGCCGAGCTGCGAGAAGTCGAAAATCTCGTTGCGCAGCATGGTGCCGTAAAACGAGCCGCGGATCAGCGCCGTCTCGCGCTTGATGGCGTCGAGCACGCTTGGCAGGTCGCGCTCATCGATCGGCTTCGCAAGCATCCGTTTCAGCGCCATCCAGGCTTCGTTGATGCTTTCCCAGGTCTCGCGCGTCAGCGCGGTGCGCACCATGCGGGCATTGTTGCGGGCCGTCTCGATCGACGACATCGTGCTTGACGGGTTCGACGTGTCGCGCAAAAGGAAATCGGCGACATCGGCCGCCGTATAATCCGAATACTTCTGCTTGAAGGCGATGTCGGAGCCAGCGCTGAGCAGCACCGAATTCCATTCCTCCGACGCGCTTTGCGTGCGGGTCAGCGCCATGCGCAGCCCGGCATCGACCAGCCGCGCCATGTTTTCCGCCCGCTCGATATAGCGGTTCATCCAGTAGAGCCCGTTGGCGGTGCGGCCTAAAAGCATCCAAAAACCTTCACATGAAAATCAATCATCCAGCACCCAAGTATCCTTGGTGCCGCCGCCTTGCGAGGAATTGACCACCAGCGAGCCTTCCTTCAGCGCAACGCGCGTCAGGCCACCGGGCACGATCTGGATGCGGTCGGAGACCAGCACATATGGCCTGAGATCGACATGGCGCGGCGCCAGGCCCTTGTCGGTCAGGATCGGGCAGGTCGACAACGCCAGTGTCGGCTGCGCGATATAGTTCGAAGGCTTCGCCGCCAGCTTCTTGGCGAACTCCTGGCATTCCTTCTTGGTCGCCGCCGGGCCGACCAGCATGCCGTAGCCGCCGGAGCCGTGCACTTCCTTGATCACCAGTTCATGGATGTGCTCGAGCACATATTTCAGGCTGTCCGGCTCCGAACAGCGCCAGGTCGGGATGTTGCCGAGGATCGCCTTGCGGCCGGTATAGAATTCGACGATCTCGGGCATGTAGGAATAGATCGCCTTGTCGTCGGCGATGCCGGTTCCCGGCGCATTGGCGATGGTGATGTTGCCGGCCCGGTAGACATCCATGATGCCGGGTATGCCAAGCGCCGAATCCGGCCGGAAGGTCAACGGGTCGAGGAAGGAATCGTCGACGCGGCGGTAGAGCACGTCGATCTGCTTGTAGCCTTCGGTCGTGCGCATCGCCACATGGCCGTCGACGACGCGCAGATCCTGGCCCTCGACCAGTTGCACGCCCATCTGGTCGGCAAGGAAGGCGTGTTCGAAATAGGCGGAATTGAAACTGCCGGGCGTCAGCACCGCGATGGTCGGCGCGCCCTTGGTGCTCTGCGGCCGCACCGCCGCCAGCGACTGGCGCAGCAGCTGCGGGTAGTTCTCCACCGGCCGCACCTTGATCTTCTGGAACAGTTCGGGGAACAGCTGCATCATCGTCTCGCGGTTCTCCAGCATGTAGGAGACACCGGACGGGGTGCGCGCATTGTCCTCCAGAACGTAGAACTCGTCCTCGCTGATCCGCACGATATCGACGCCGATAATATGGGTGTAGACGCCGGCCGGCGGCCGCACCCCGATCATCTCCGGCAGGAACGCCTCGTTCTTGGCGATCAGGTCCCTGGGAACCCGGCCCGCGCGCAGAATCTCCTGGCGGTGATAGATATCGTCGAGGAAGGCGTTCAGCGCCTGCACACGCTGCTCGATGCCTTGCGTCAGGCGCCGCCACTCATTGCCTGAAATGATGCGCGGGACGATATCGAACGGGATCAGCCGTTCGGACGCCTCCTGCTCGCCATAGACGGCGAAGGTGATGCCGGTCTTGCGGAAGACGCGTTCGGCGTCCTGCATCTTCTCGGTAAGTCTGGCTGGATCCTGCTCCTTCAGCCAGTGATCATAAGCCGAATACGGTCTTCTCAATCCGGAGACTTCCGGAAGCATTTCATCGAACGCTGCCAATCGCATACTCCCCTGTGACGCCATTTCACTGGCGTCGCCGGAGAAAATCAAGCGCAATCGGTGATTTGGGGGATCCGGGCGATCAGTATGTTGCAGCTGCCTAAAATTGAGGCAGCCGAAATATGACCTTGATCAGGCTTTGCCTCGTGCCCGGGCAGATGCCTTCCCACCTAGAAGGCGCGGAAGGTGACGACCGTGAACGTGTCCTTGATGCCGGGGAGAATCTGCACCTTCTCGTTGACGAAATGGCCGACGTCTTCCTCGTCATCGACATAGAATTTGGCGAGCAGGTCGTAATTGCCGGCAGTCGAATAGATCTCCGAGGCGATCTCGGCATCGGCAAGCGCGCTGGCAACCTCATAGGATTTGCCCAGTTCGCATTTGATCTGCACGAAAAACGCCTTCATGGCTTCGTCCCGCTATACGTCCAAGTCCAAGCGGCCCTTCTGGCAGACTGGAGGCGGCCTTTCAAGCACTGGAATCCGCGCTTAGCCGGCGACGGACCGGACGACGGTCTCACGCGGCTCCTTACCGGCATGTCACAATGAGACGAATATTCACGGCCGCTGAAACCGTGAAGCGCCGTCGCGCGTATGTTAGGATGTGTCCTGGAACAGCTTTCCGGAGGCATCTTTCGAGGGACAATGGAGACAGGCCATGCGCCGCGCCTTTTTCGCATTCGCATTCGTCATGCTGGCGTCCTCGGCATTTGCCGGCGATGCCGAGGTCAAGGCTGGCCAGGCTGTCATCGACGGCCAGTTGAAGGCGCTGCTGGCCGATGACGGCGCCAAGGCCTACAGCTTCGCCGCCCCGAACGTGAAACAGGTGTTTCCGACCGTCGACGCCTTCATGAACATGGTGACCAATGGCTACCCGCCGGTGCGCAAGCCGCAGTCCTATGCCTTCGGCAAGGTCGAGCAGACAGGCCCGGGCTCGATCATCCAGCAGGTTCTGATCGTCGGCCCCGACGGCAAGGACTACGAGGCGGTCTATACGCTGCAGCAGCAACCCGACGGCACGTTCCAGATCACCGGCTGCAGCCTGCGCGCATCGAATTCGCTGAGCACCTGAGGTTTAAAGGACGGGAATATCGCCCCTCGCCCAGCCTTCTGTAATCTCGGCGCCGCGCGCGTCGAAAGTTTGCGTCTCGATAGCGGCGCGGATGTCCTGCATCAGCTTCTGGTAGTAGGAAAGATTGTTCCAAGTCAGCAGCATGGCGCCAAGCGCCTCCTGCGAGCGCACCAGATGGTGCAGATAGGCGCGCGAATAATCCCGCGCCGCCGGGCAATCGCTTTCCTCGTCGAGCGGACGCGGATCGTCGGCATGACGGGCATTGCGCAGATTGACCTTGCCGCGCCTGGTGTAGGCCAAGCCGTGCCGGCCAGCCCGCGTCGGCATCACGCAGTCGAACATATCGATGCCGCGTGCCACCGATTTCAGGATATCGTCCGGTGTGCCGACGCCCATGAGATAGCGCGGCTTGTCCGCGGGCAGTTCCGGACAGGTGATGTCGAGCATTTCGAGCATCACCGCCTGCGGCTCGCCGACGGCCAGCCCGCCGACCGCATAGCCCTTCAGGCCCATCGCGCTCAGCGCCTGCGCCGAACGCACCCTGAGCGCTGCGTTGTCGCCGCCCTGCACGATGCCGAACATCGCCTTGCCCGGCTGGTCGCCGAACGCCGTCTTGCAGCGCTCGGCCCAGCGCAGCGACAGTTCCATGGCACGTTCGATCTCCTTCAACTCGGCCGGCAGCGCCGTGCATTCGTCGAGCTGCATCTGGATGTCGGAATCGAGCAGGCCCTGGATCTCGATCGAGCGCTCCGGCGACATTTCGTAAGGCGCGCCATCAATATGCGAGCGGAAGGTGACGCCCTTTTCCGTCAATTTCCTGAGCTTCGACAGCGACATCACCTGAAAACCGCCGCTGTCGGTCAGGATCGGATGCGGCCAGCGCGCGAATTCGTGCAATCCGCCAAGCCGCGCCACGCGCTCCGCGCCGGGCCGCAGCATCAGGTGATAGGTGTTGCCCAGGATTATGTCGGCGCCGACGCCGCGCACCTGGTCCATGTACATCGCCTTGACGGTGCCGCCGGTGCCGACCGGCATGAAGGCGGGCGTACGGATCTCGCCGCGCGGCATGTCGATGACACCGCGCCGCGCCTTGCCGTCGGTGGCGAGGACCTTGAAGCTGAACGGCTTAGCCATTGAATTCCTTGTCATGGATCGGCGCGTCAGGCGCTTGCCTCTCGAGCGACTGGCGGTACTGGATGCAGCCGCGCATGAATTTCGGCCAGGGCGGCACGGCGATCGACGGCTCGGTCTTTTCCGGCAACAGATCCCACAGATCGGGGTGATGCCAGCAGAGATCATGGCCCGACGTGTCGCGATGCGCGCGAATGCCGGCGCGCAGTTTCTTCACCTCGGCGATCAGGGCGTCACGATCAAGGGTTTGCAGGTCATCATCCATCGCTCGTCTCCGCTCGGTAAAGCAGGCTTGCGTCTCCATAGGAATAGAACCGGTAGCGGTTCGCAATGGCATGCGCATAGGCCGCGCGCATCGTGTCGAGGCCGCTGAAGGCGGAGACCAGCATGAACAGCGTCGAACGCGGCAGATGGAAATTGGTCATCAGCATGTCGGCGGTGCGAAAGCGGTAGCCAGGCGTGATGAAGATATCGGTCGGCCCGGACCACGCAGGCACCGTGCCGTCTTCACGCGCTGCACTCTCCAGCAGCCGCAGCGAGGTCGTGCCGACGGCGATGATGCGCCCGCCCCTCGCCTTGGCCGCGTTCAGAGCGTCGGCCGTTTCCCGGCTGACCGAACCGATCTCGGCATGCATCTTGTGGTCGGCAGTGTCGTCCGCCTTGACCGGCAGGAACGTGCCGGCACCGACATGCAAGGTGACGAAGCGGCGCTCGACCCCCTTGGCGTCGAGCCTCGCAAACAGCTCCGGCGTGAAATGCAGGCCGGCAGTGGGCGCGGCAACCGCCCCGTCCTCCCTTGCATAGATGGTCTGGTAGTCGGCCCGGTCGCGCTCGTCATCGTCGCGCTTCGAGGCGATGTAAGGGGGCAGCGGAATGTGGCCGACCGTGTGCAGCGCCTCGTCGAGGAAAGGCCCCGACAGGTCGAAGCCAAGCAGCGCCTCGCCGCCCTCGCCTTTTTCGATCACCGTGGCGTCGAGCTGGCCGAGGAAACAGGAATTGCCGTCATGGCCGAAATGGATGCGGTCGCCGGCGGCAATGCGCTTGCCCGGCCGCATGAAGGCCAGCCAGCGGTCCGGCGCGACGCGCATATGCAGCGTGGCCTCGACTTGCGCCTGTGCTTCGCCGCGCCGCCTTATGCCCTTGAGCTGCGCCGGAATGACCTTGGTGTCGTTGAACACCAGCACGTCGCCGGCCCTAAGCAGGGATGGCAGGTCGCCGACCGCGCGGTCGTCAAGCGCCTCGCCCGGCTTGACCACCAGCATTTTGGCGCTGTCGCGCGGCTCCGCGGGGCGAAGCGCGATGCGCTCCTCCGGCAGGTCGAAGTCGAAGAGATCGACGCGCATCAGTAGAGCCGGATAAGCAGCGCCCCGGCCAAGAGCAGCACCGCGCCAGCGACGCGGCCGAGCGAGATTTCACGCACAGCGACGCCAAGGAAGCCGACGCGGTCGATGAGCATGCCGGCCAGCAACTGGCCGGCCACCAGGAACGCCATCAGCGCGGCGGCGCCGATGCGCGGCGTGAGGATGGTGGAGAGCGTGACGTAGAAGCCGCCGAGCATGCCACCGGCAACGAACAGCCAGGGCGCCGGCGCCTTCCAGTCGAGCGAAATGCCTTGCAGCTTCACCACCGTGACGGAGATGATGCCGAGCACGACGGCGCCCGACAGGAACGAAAACGCGGCCGCCGCGACCGGGAGACCCAGGCCGCGCGCCAGCTGCGAATTGATCGGGGCCTGAATGGCAATGAAGGCGCCGGACAGGATGCCGAGAAGCGACCAGACGACGCCCATCATTGTCTTTTTGCCTTACTTGACGTCGGCCGCGACCTTCAGCGACACGATCTTGTCGGGATCGACCACCGGCTCGCCGCGCTTGATCTTGTCGACATTGTCCATGCCTTCGATGACCTGGCCCCAGACCGTGTACTGGCGGTTGAGGAAGGCGGCATCGTCGAAGCAGATGAAGAACTGCGAATTGGCCGAATTCGGGTTCTGTGAACGGGCCATCGAGCAGGTGCCGCGACCATGGTTGGCGTTGGAGAATTCAGCCTTCAGGTCGGGCTTGTCCGAGCCGCCCATGCCGGCACGCGATGGCGCAAAGGTCGACTTGCTCGAATTGCCGAACTTGACGTCGCCGGTCTGCGCCATGAAGCCTTCGATGACGCGGTGGAAAACCACGCCGTCATAGGCGCCTTCCCTGGCCAGTTCCTTGATGCGGGCGACATGGCCGGGGGCCAGGTCGGGGAAAAGTTCGATGACGACCTTGCCCTTGGTCGTTTCCATGATGAGCGCGTTCTCGCGGTCCTTGATGTCGGCCATGTCAGATATCCTTTTGAGAAAACAATATTACTTGTCGGCGGCGATGCGCACTTTGATCATCCGGTCGGGGTCGGAGACCGTACCGTTGTCCGCCTCGTCACCCTTCTTGATGTGGTCCACCAGCTCCATGCCGCTGACGACATTGCCGACGATGGTGTACTGGCCGTCGAGCGGCGGCGCCGGCGCGAACATGATGAAGAACTGCGAATTGGCGGAGTTCGGGTCCTGCGAGCGGGCCATGCCGACCACGCCACGCTTGTAGTGCTCGGTCTGCGAGAATTCGGCCGGCAGGTCGGGCAGGTCCGAACCGCCGGTGCCGACGGCCTGGGAGTTGAAGCCCTTCTTCATGTTGCCGAACTTGACGTCGCCGGTCTGCGCCATGAAGCCGTCGATGACGCGGTGGAAAGCGACATTGTCATAGGCATGGTCACGCACGAGCTTCTTGATCTGCGCGACATGCTTGGGCGCCAGATCGGGTCGCAGCGCGATGGTGACGTCGCCGTCCTTCAGAGTGATGATCATGGTGTTTTCGGGATCGGCGGCATAGGCCGAGACCGAGGCGGTCACAAGGCCGGCAAGCACGACAAGGAACGAGGCGAGCCTTTTGAGCTGCATGAGGATTTTCTCCGGGCTTATTTCGCGAATTTTGCGTTGAGTGCGCCAGCGACAGCCGCCGGCACGAAGGGGCGTATGTCGCCGCCCATCGAGGCTATCTGGCGCACAAGTGTGGCGGTAATGGTGCGCACCGACGGGCTGGCGGGCAGAAAAACCGTCTGCAGCTCGGGCGCCATGGTTTCGTTCATGCCGGCCATCTGCATCTCGTAGTCGAGATCGGTGCCGTCGCGCAGGCCGCGGATCATGATCGAAGCACCCTGCTTCCTGGCGGCATCGATCACCAGTCCGTCGAAGGCGACGACCTTAATGCGCGCGCCATCGCGGCCGAATTCGGCCTTCGTGGCGGCTTCGATGAGTTGCACCCGCTCCTCGAAGGAAAACAATGGCTTCTTGCCCGGATGAATGCCGATCGCGGCATAGACGATGTCGGCCACGGCCAGCGACGCCTTCAGCACATCGAGATGGCCGTTGGTCAGCGGGTCGAAGGAGCCAGCGTAAAGGGCGGTGCGTTCAGTCATGGCAGGTGCTTCTAGCGAGCCTCTCTCGCAAAGGCAAATCCGATCGGCGCGAAGCCTATGAACGTTTTCCGGCACATGAACGACAGATGAACACGCTGATCACCAAGCCTTCACGCAGCGTTCACTAGGTTGCACCTTAATAAGATGAAACCAAAATCCCATCTATCCGTTGTAAGGCGCAGGAGAACACGCACATGCTGATCTACATGCTCGCCACCGCAATGACAGTCGCCATGCTGATCGCCACCGTATTCGGGCTGCATCAGGAGGCACAACGCATCCGCGTCAAGGCAAACACCAAGCGCTTCGAAGGCTTCGGCCCCCGCAAGCCGTATCGTCACTACTAATTCAGTCCAGACTTGCTGCCGCGCCGGCCAAGGGGCCGGCGTTGCTATGTCTGGACCTATTCAGCGCTGCCCGGGCCAGCATCAGTCTCTGGAGAAGACTCAGCGCCGCTCTCGATGGTCTCTTCGCTTTCCTCGTCCGATTGCGGCTCGGAAATCCGCTCGACCGAAACCACCTTCTCACCTTCAGCCGTATTGAAGATGGTCACGCCCTTGGTGGCGCGGCTGGCGAAACGGATGCCGTTGACCGGCACCCGGATGACGGTGCCGCCATCCGAAACCAGCATGATCTGGTCGTCATTGCCGACCGGGAAGGTCGCCACCAGCCGGCCGATCTCTGCCGTCTTCGACACGTCGGTGGCTCGGATGCCCTTGCCGCCGCGCCCGGTCAGGCGGAAATCATAGGACGACGAACGCTTGCCGTAGCCATATTCGGTGACCGTCAGCACATACTGCTCATGCGCCTTGAGGAACTCGTAGCGCTCGTCGGAAAGCTCCGTCTCCTCGCCGACCTCTTCGTTGGTCAGCGCGATTTCTTCCTCTTCGCCGGCGGCAATACCGGCGGCAGCCCGCCGTTCGGCCGCGGCCCGCTTGAGATAGGCGGCGCGTTCGGCCGGCGGCGCATCGACATTCTCGATCACCGACATGGAGATGATGCGGTCGGTCTCGGCCATGGTGATGCCGCGCACGCCGACGGAATTGCGGCTCTGGAAGACGCGCACGTCGCCGACCGAGAAGCGGATGCACTGGCCGGAGCTGGCGGTCAAAAGCACGTCGTCATTGTCGGTGCAGGTCTCGACGCCGAGAATCTCGTCGCCTTCCTCCTCCAGCTTCATGGCGATCTTGCCGTTGCGGTTGACCTGGACGAAGTCGGACAGCTTGTTGCGGCGCACGGTGCCGCGCGTGGTGGCGAACATCACGTCGAGCTCGCCCCAGCTGGTCTCGTCCTCGGGCAGCGGCATGATCGTGGTGATGCGCTCGCCCTGCTCGAGCGGCAGCATGTTGATCAGCGCCTTGCCGCGTGACTGCGGATTGCCGATCGGCAGCCGCCAGACCTTTTCCTTGTAGACGATGCCGCGCGAGGAGAAGAACAGCACCGGCGTGTGCGTGTTGGCCACGAACAACCGGGTGACGAAATCCTCTTCCTTGGTCGACATGCCGGAGCGGCCCTTGCCGCCACGGCGCTGCGCCCGGTAGAGCGACAGCGGCACGCGCTTGATGTAGCCGGAATGGCTCACCGTCACGACCATGTCCTCGCGCTGGATCAGGTCCTCGTCTTCCATGTCCGCGCCACCATCGGTCAGCTCGGTGCGGCGTGGCGTGCCGAACTCGTCGCGCACGGCGGCAAGCTCATCCTTGACGATCTGCTGGACGCGCGCGCGGGAAGACAGGATGTCGAGGTAGTCCTTGATCTCGTCGCCGATCGTGTTCAACTCGTCGGCGATCTCGTCGCGGCCGAGCGCGGTCAGGCGCTGCAGGCGCAGTTCGAGGATGGCGCGCGCCTGTTCCTCGGAAAGATTGTAGGTGCCGTCCTCATTGATGCGATGGCGCGGATCGTCGATCAACAGGATCAGCGATTCGACGTCGCCTGCCGGCCAGCGCCGCTCCATCAACTGCTCGCGCGCCGTCTGCGGATCGGGCGCGGTGCGGATCAGCTTGATGACCTCGTCGATATTGGCGACGGCAATCGCCAGACCCACCAACACGTGCGCGCGGTCGCGCGCCTTGCGCAGCAGGAATTTCGTCCGCCTGGTGATGACCTCTTCGCGGAAGGACACGAACGCCTTCAGCATGTCGGTCAGCGTCAGCAGTTCCGGCTTGCCGCCATTCAGCGCCACCATGTTGGCGCCAAAGGAGGTCTGCAGCGGCGTGAAGCGGTAGAGCTGGTTGAGGATGACGTCGGCGACGGCGTCGCGCTTCAGCTCGATGACGACGCGATAGCCCTGCCGGTCGCTTTCGTCGCGGATGTCGGAAATGCCCTCGATGCGCTTGTCGCGCACCAGTTCGGCCATCTTCTCGATCATCGAGGCCTTGTTCACCTGGTAGGGAACCTCGGTGATGATGATCGATTCACGGTCGTTGCCGCGCTGTTCGATGTTGACCTTGCCGCGCATGACGATCGAGCCACGGCCGGTCGAATAGGCGCTGTAGATGCCGGAGCGGCCAAGCACGATGCCGCCGGTCGGGAAATCGGGGCCTGGAATGATCTCCATCAGCGCCGGCAGGTCGATCGCCGGATTGTCGATGACGGCGATGGCACCGTTGCAGACTTCGCCCAGATTGTGCGGCGGGATGTTGGTGGCCATGCCGACGGCGATGCCGCCGGAACCATTGACCAGCAGATTGGGAAAGCGCGCCGGCAGAACCTTCGGCTCGGTGTCCGAGGCATCATAAGTATCCTGGAAATCGACCGTGTCCTTGTCGATGTCCTCCAGAAGCTCATGCGCAACCTTGGTCAGCCGCGATTCGGTGTAGCGCATCGCCGCCGGCGGATCGCCGTCGATCGAGCCGAAATTGCCTTGCCCGTCGATCAGCGGCACGCGCAGCGACCAGTCCTGCGCCATGCGCACCAAGGCGTCATAGATCGAGGCGTCGCCATGCGGATGGTATTTACCCATCACGTCGGCGACCGGGCGGGCCGACTTCACATATTTGCGGTTCCAGTGGTAGCCGCTCTCATGCGCGGCATAGAGAATGCGGCGATGCACGGGCTTGAGACCATCGCGCACATCGGGCAGCGCACGGCTGACGATAACGCTCATGGCATAAGAGAGATACGAGCTCTGCATCTCCTCGATGATGGAGATCGGCTCGATGCCGGTGGGGCCGCCGTCGGCGCCGCGCGGTGTCTTTTGGTCGGTCAAATCGGATCACAATCTAATCAGGAATCACTGACCGTATATATAGGAAGCAAGGCCGAAACTCCAATGTTCGCGGCACTTTTCCAGTGTCATTTTTGGTGGTAATTTCAAAAGGATACCGCACATTGCGACGATATGGCCACAACGCTTTTCGCCGCCACAAGGCAAAAGCCGGCAATGGACCAACTTTCCCAAGCGAAAGCGACGAGCGCCATGAGTTGGCGCAGGTGGTTGCCTTTGCAGGCGCTTGGCGGCTGGCAATTCCGGGATCTCAATGGTGACCTGATCGCCGGCCTGACATTGGCCGCGATCGCCATTCCCGAGCAGATGGCGACGGCGCGGCTCGGCGGCTTTGCTCCCGAGATCGGGTTTTTCGCTTTTGTCGCCGGTTCGGTGGCATTCGCCCTGTTCGGCGCCAATCGTCACCTCTCGGCCGGCGCGGATTCGACCATCACGCCGCTGTTTGCCGGCAGCCTGGCGCTGCTCGCCACATCCGGCTCGCCGCACTATTTGGCACTGGCAGCCATGCTGGCACTGATGGTCGGGCTGATCGTGGCGCTCAGCGGCATCTTTCGCCTCGGCTGGATCGCCGACCTCCTGTCGGTGCCGGTCACGACAGGGTTTTTGGCCGGCATCGCCGTCCACATCATCGTCTCGCAAATGCCCGGACTGCTCGGCCTGCCAGCCCAGAGCGGCGAAACCTTGCGTCGTGTCGGCGAGATCGCCGGCAGTCTCCATCTCACCAATCCCTGGAGCCTTGGGCTCGGCCTTGGCGTGTTCGCGATCGTGCTCGGCGCCGAACACATCAGCGCCCGCATCCCCGGCGCCTTGATCGGCATGGTGCTCGCCACGCTTGCGGTCATCGTCTTCGGCCTCAAGGATCGTGGCGTCGATCTGCTCGGCGCCTTGCCCAATGGCCTGCCCCGGCCGGGTCTGCCGCTTGCCAGCCTTGACGATGTGCAGGCGCTGGTTCCATTGGCGCTGCTGATCGCCATCGTCGTCATGGTGCAGACGGCGGCGACCTCGCGTTCCTTCGTACCGCAGCGGGGCGCCCCTGACGTCAACCGCGATTTCATCGGCGTCGGCGCCGGCAGCATCGCGTCGGGCCTGTTCGGCGCCTTTGCGGTCAATGCCAGCCCGCCGCGCACGGCCATCATCTCCCAGTCGGGCGGCCGCTCGCAATTGTCCGGCCTCATTGCCGCGGCCATCGTGCTGGCGCTCGGAGCCTTCGGTGGCGGCCTGCTCGCCAACGTTCCGCAGGCCGCCCTTGCCGGTGTCCTGATGTTCGTTGGCCAGCACATATTGCGCTGGAAGGTGTTCGCCAGCGTCTACCGGCAGGCTCCGGTCGAATTCGTGCTGATCCTGGTCACCATGGCCGCCATCGTCGTGCTGCCGATCGCAACCGGCGTGGCGGTGGGCATCGGCCTGTCGCTGCTGCATGGCATCTGGAGTGCGACACGCACGGAGCCGATCGAACTCGAACAGGTGCCGGGCACGTCCGTCTGGTGGCCGCCAGGCAAACCCAGTTCCGGCGAACAAATCCCAGGCGTGCTGGTCGCGGCTTTCCAGGCGCCGCTGTCCTTCGTCAACGCCGACCGCTTCAAGCGCGGCCTTTGCGGTCTCATCGATGCCAGGGACGAAACCGTGAAGCTGGTCGTGCTGGAGGCCAGCAACATCGTCGAAATCGACTACACCGCCGCGCAGGCGCTGATCGACACCATCCTGCATTGCCGCAAGGCGGGCGCGGTCTTTGCCATAGCGCGGCTGGAATCGCTGCGCGCCCAGGCGGCGCTGAAGCGGTTCGGCATCGCTGAAATGGTCGGCACGCAGCGCATATTCCACAGCGTCGACGCGGCGATCAAGTCACTGGGTCCGGGGAAACAGCTGCAGCAAGAACAGGATGGAGTGCCATGATTGACCCCCGAGTGCCCATTGTCACGCCGGTTCCCGTCGAGGAATTGAGGCCGACGCAGATAACGGTCGGCATGCGGGAAGTTGCGTTGAAGCGCCAGATGATCCGGGAACAGGACGCCAAGAAGAAGACCGGCGCTTTTCTCGGTAAACACATGGTGCCGGTCGTATTGGGGCCTAAAAATCGCAACTACGTCACCGATCATCATCACCTCGCTCGCGCTTTGCTCGAGGAAGGCGTCAAGGACGTGCTTGTGACCGTGATCAGCGACCTGTCCGCGCTCGACAAGGACGCCTTTCTTTTCGTGCTCGACAACAGAGGCTGGATGCATCCGTTCGACGAGAACGGCCGGCGCCGCGACTATTCGGCAATTCCGAAGACAATCGGCGAGCTGATCGATGATCCTTACAGGAGCATGGCCGGCGAACTGCGCCGGCAAGGCGGCTTCGCCAAGGACACCACGCCGTTCAGCGAATTCATCTGGGCGGATTTTCTGCGTCGGCGCATCGATCGCAATGCGATTGCGAAGAACTTCGACAAGGCGATGAAAGAGGCCCTCAGCCTAGCCAAGGGCAAGGACGCGGACTATCTGCCGGGCTGGTGCGGCCCGACGACGGACTGAGCCTGCCTCCGGCGAGGCGCGCCCATGTCGATGCTGCTTGACCGGCGGGCGCGATAATCGCCCGGCGTCTCGCCCATGACGCGCCGGAACCGGCGGTTGAACGTCGACAGATCGTTGAAGCCCGCGTCGAAGGCGATCGCCGAGATCGCATCGTCCGACAGGCGCAGCCGCACCGCTGCCCGGTGCAGCCTCGTCCTCAGCAGGAACTGGTAAGGCGTCATGCCGGCGACCTGCCGGAAGATACGCAGGAAATGATAGGGGCTGGTCGCCGTCTCGTCCGCCAGCGCCGACAGCGAAACGGGGCTGTCGGCATCCAGTTCGATCCGCTGCACGGCTTCCGCCACCCGTTTCTGATCACGCCGGCTCGGCGCGTGCATGACAGGCGCGGTGCCGGAGGCTGCGGTCACGGCCGCGCCCGCAATGCGCAGGGAAAGTTCCTCGAAGGCATCAGTGTCAGCTGTTTCTCGCGCCGCTTCCGCTTCGGCCAGCAGCGACGCCAGGGCCGCCAAGGGCGGCAGGCGCGGCGTCTCGAAGGGGAGTGTTCGGGCGCCCGGCACGCCGGCGACGATCCGCTCCATGTAGGCCGGTTTGAAATGAAACGAGAGACAGCGGTCGCCGCTGCCATGCTCGTGGCCGCATTCATAGCATGTGCCGGAATTGCCGAGCAGCAGCGCACCCGGCGCCAGCATCGCCGTGCCCTGCCGCGTGCGGTAGCGGAAGGTGCCGCTGGTCACCGCCGCGATGCAGAAATCCCGATGCGCCTCCTCGAACGGCCGGTCGCCGGTGCCGGCCGTGCAGATCACATCCGCCACGTGCCAGCCGGGTCCGGATGCCAGAGTGCGCGTCGTCGCTGTCATGATCGAAATATAGCAATTTTTCCCAAGCCCAGAACCCCGCCGGCGCCTACTCCTCGCGGTCTCCTGACAGAAAGAGACCGCAGCCATGTTCGACCCTTTTGCCGAAGCCCTGCACAGTCCCGGACCGATCGACGGGCTTGCCGAAAAACTGAATCTTTACGGCCGCTTCGTCGGCGCCTGGACGTTCGACGCCTCACGCCGCCTCGAGGACGGCACCGTGCTCACCGGGCGTGGCGAGGTGCATTTCGGCTGGGTGCTGGAAGGCCGCGCCATCCAGGACGTCTGGATCCTGCCCGCGCGCGACGCCGGCCCCTCGCCGTCTCTTGGCAAATGGACGTTCTACGGCACGACGCTGCGCGTCTATGATCCCGGCGCGGACGCCTGGCACATTTTCTGGAGCGACCCGCGCAACCAGTATTTCAGCCGCCAGCTCGGCCGCGCGGAACACGACACGATCGTGCAGGTCGGCGCCGACGGCACCGGTTCGTCGGTGCGCTGGAGCTTTTCGCGGATCACCGAAGATTCCTTCCGCTGGCTCGGCGAGCGCTCGCACGACGGCGCGGCCTGGCACCTCGAAGTCGAGTTCCTGGCGCGCCGTCAATCTGCAAGATGACATCACAACCCTCTGTAACAACGGAGAAAACCATGTTCGATCATGTTTCGGTCGGCGTCCGCGACGCCAACGCCTCGAGGCGCTTCTACGACGCGGCGCTGGCGCCGCTCGGCTATTCCTGCCTCAGCCAATCGCCGGGTTCGCTCGGCTATGGCGCGCAGAGCGTGGCGCTGTGGGTCAACGAAGCGGCGCGGCCGGTTCCGGCGGACGAAAAATCCGGGCTGCACTTCTGCTTTGCCGCCCCGACACGGGATAGCGTCGATGCATTTCATGCCGCCGCCTTGCGGCAAGGCGGCGGCGACAATGGCGCGCCTGGCCTGCGCGCCGACTACAGCGAGAACTATTACGCCGCCTTCGTCATCGACCCGGACGGCTATCGCCTCGAGGCCTATTGCGGTGCTGCCGGCTAACCCTGTCGAGGGCGTAGTTTCGCACCCAAGACAGTTCCCACCGACCGGGCTTTGCTCTACCAATGCGGGGCGGGCTCGGCCCGGCGGGAGGGTCAGCGATGCCGAGTTTCGACAGCCTGTTCAATGCCTTCGTCACCATTCTCGTGACCATCGACCCGCCCGGCCTGGCGCCGCTGTTCCTCGCCGTGACACGCGGCATGAACCGCGAGGAGCGTCAGCAGGTGTCGGTGCGCGCCTCGGTCATCGGCTTCCTGGTGATGGCGCTGTTCGCGGTGGCCGGCGCCTCGATCCTGTCGGTGTTCGGCATCACCCTGCCGGCCTTCCGCGTCGCCGGCGGTTTCCTGCTGTTCTTCATCGCCTTCGAAATGGTGTTCGAGCGGCGGCAGGACCGCAAGGAGAAGATCGGCGACGTCGCCATCACCAAGGACATGATCCACAACATCGCCGCCTTCCCGCTGGCGATCCCGCTGATCGCCGGTCCCGGCGCGATTTCGGCGACAGTGCTGCTTTCCGGCTCGTTTCAGGGCTTTGCCGCGCAGGCCGCGCTCGTCGGCATCATCTTCGTCTGCCTCGCCATCACCTATCTGGTGTTCGTGCTGTCGGAACGCATCGACCGCATCCTCGGCCAGACCGGGCGCTCCATCCTGACCCGCCTGCTCGGCGTCATCCTGGCCGCACTGGCCGTGCAATTCGTGGCCGACGGCATCAAGGCACTGATGGCCGGGTGAACGGCAGTCCCGACTGCCCTACTGCCCTACTGCCCTACTTGGCCGTCGTGTCGATGACTTCAAAATCATGCGTGATCGTGGCCGTCTTGGCCATCATGGCGGAGGCCGAGCAGTATTTTTCGATCGACAGATTAATCGCGCGTTGAACCTTGTCCGTCGACAACGCCCTGCCCTTGACGATGAAATGCATATGGATGCGGGTAAACACCTTTGGGTCGGTTTCGGCCCGGTCGGCATCGAGCTCGACCACGCAGTCCTCGACCGCCTCGCGACCTTTTTCCAGGATATGCACGACATCGTAGGCCGAACAGCCGCCGGTGCCGATCAGCACCAGTTCCATCGGGCTCGGGCCCGGCGTCTTGCCTTCGGGGCCCGCTGCCGTTCCCAGCACCAGTTTGTGGCCGCTGCCGGACTCGCCCACGAAGGTGCGCTCTTCGACCCATTTTATCCGTGCCTTCACCGCTTTGTCCTTTCAGTCCCTGATCCCAAATCAACAACGCAAAACCCCGAAAGTCCATGCAGGACCCTCGGGGCATATCGATCACGCAACGTCAGTCATCTTGGCGACGTCAGCCGTTTGATATTGCTTTTCGATCAGAACGGGATCTCGTCGTCCAGCTCGCGCGACGAACCGCCGCCACCGCCGCCCCTGGGAGCGCCGCCGCCGCGGTTGAAGCTCTCGTTCGGGCTGGACTGGCCGAAATCGGAACCGCGGCTGCTGCCGCCTCCGGAATAGCCGCCGACCTGGCCGCCTTCACCCGGGGCGCGCGCGTCGAGCATCTGCAGCTCGCCGCGGAATCTCTGCAGCACGACTTCCGTCGTATACTTGTCCGCGCCGGTCTGGTCCTGCCATTTGCGCGTCTGCAGCTGGCCCTCGACATAGACCTTCATGCCCTTCTTCAGATACTGCTCGGCCACCTTGGCGATGCCCTCATTGAAGATGACGACATTGTGCCACTCGGTCTTTTCCTTGCGCTCGCCGGAATTCTTGTCGCGCCAGCTTTCCGACGTGGCGATACGGATGTTGACGACCGGCTCGCCCGAGTTCAGGCGGCGGATTTCAGGGTCCGCGCCGAGATTGCCGACCAGAATGACCTTATTGACGCTACCCGCCATGATTTTTCTCCGCGCTCATCCGAAACAAATTTTTGTCGCAGCACCTTACAGGCTGCGCACGCCAGCCGCCTGCTAAGGCTGGCTTTTCCCACAAGGTTTTTGTTCCCTTTTCGTTCCTATATGCACCGCTGCTGATTGTCAAGGAATGGCAGCAATGCCCGAACCCTTCATATGGGCCTCAAAACAGCGCTTGCCAAATCGATAAGTATCGACTTATGCTTTTGCCATGATCGAAGCAGAGATTTTCCGCGCCCTGGCCGACCCGACGCGACGCGCCGTCTTCGAGCGTCTCGCCGCGGCCGAGATGAGCGTGTCGGAATTGCGCAGCTGCCTGACGGTATCGCAGCCGGCGGTATCCCAGCATCTGGCGGTGCTGCGTGGCGCCGGCCTCGTGGTCGAGCGGCGGGCTGGCCGCAACGCCTACTATCGTGCCGATCCGCAGGGGCTCGCCCCCCTGCTCTCCTGGATCGAACGCTACCGGACCTTCTGGCCGGAGCGCATCGAAAGGCTGAAGACGGTTTTGAAGGATATGGACCAGTGAAGGATTTGGGATCGATGAACGCCAAGACCCAAGATGAAGTTGCCCCGGATGCGCTGGAGTTCGAATACGACCTTGCCGAGCCGCCGGAAAAGGTGTGGCGGGCGCTGACCGTGCCGGAACTGCTCGCCGCCTGGATGATGCCGAACGACATCAGGGCGCAGACCGGCAGCAATTTTACCTTTGCCGGGCCGGACGCCGCGATCGAATGCGAAATCCTCGACGCCGAGCCCGAGCGCCTGCTGCGCTACTCCTGGCGGGAGCAGCCAAGCGACGCCGCGCGCCAGGATCCGCTCGACAGCGTCGTCACCTTCACACTCGTCCGCACCGTTTCCGGCGGCACGCATCTGCGCATCGTCCATGACGGTTTTGCCGGGAAGGCTATCCCTGCTGTTGCCATGGCGGGCGGCGGCTGCCGGCTTTGGCTCGGATCGCGCGGGGCCGGAAAGCTCATCGCCGCGAACACACCGCTGCTGCTCGCAGCCTGAACACGGAAATCGGAGACGAAAAATGAGCGGTCTTGCCAGTCTGGTGCCGATGGTGATCGAGCAATCGAGCCGCGGCGAACGCGCCTTTGACATTTTCTCGCGGCTGCTGCGCGAGCGCATCATCTTCATCAATGGCGAGATCAATGATGACGTCTCGGCGCTGGTCTGTGCGCAGCTCCTGTCGCTGGAGTCGGACAATCCCGACAAGGAGATCTCGCTCTACGTCAACTCACCCGGTGGCGTGGTGACCAGCGGCTTCGCCATCTACGACACGATGCAGTATGTCAGCTGCCCGGTATCGACCGTGTGCATGGGGTTTGCCGCCTCGATGGGCTCCTTCCTGCTGATGGCGGGCACGCCGGGGCGCCGCATCGCGCTGCCGAACGCCACCGTCCTGCTGCATCAGCCGCTGGGCGGCTTCCAGGGCCAAGCCTCCGACATCCAGCGCCATGCCGAACGGATCGGCAAGACCAAACGGCGCATGGCCGAACTCTATGCCCAGCATTGCGGCCGCAGCTACGAGGAGGTCGAACGCACGCTCGACCGCGACCATTTCATGACCGCCCCCGAGGCCCAGGCCTGGGGCATCGTCGACCACGTCTTCGACACCCGCAAAAAGGCGGCGTGAAGCCAGGACCAGGTCGGATTCTCGGCGGTTGTCGAAGATTTGACGATGCCGGTCTGGCCGCATCGGCGGCACGTCACTATAGTCTTGGGATGATCGACACTTATTCGCCCAGGACGTCGCATCGCGTCATCGCCGCCGCAGCGCTCGCTTTCGCCAGCCTTATGAGCAGTTTGGCACTCGCCGACGACAGTTCGGGGCAGGCACAGAAAGGCGCCCTGCCCGGCGTGAGCGGTGACTATCGCATCGCTAAGCCCGCTCCTCAGCCGGAACCTGACGACGCATTCCCCAGCAACGGCAACGGCACGTTCAAGATCGGCGATACCGATGTCAGGATTTCCGGCAGCATCACCGTCGATATGGCTACGGGCGGGATCAAGCCGCCGAGATAGCCAGCGCCATTGCCGGCCAGGCTTCGCCGCAAAAGAACAGCCCCGCCGTGCCCTAGGGCAAACGGACGGGGCTTTTCTGGATCTAAAATCCATATTTTGCCGGGAGTGTACTGCCGGCGTTTGATTTCGGATGCCACGCGGCGTCAGCCGACGATCCGACTAGCAGTCTCTGATTGTTGGGGGATACGGCAAGTCACGGTTTGTCGGGTGGCGCAAACGCTAAACCCTGGCACTTATGCCTGCCGCGGCTCCAACGAGGCGTGGAGCCCTTGGGGACTATCCGGTGGCGTCATGCTCCGCTCCTGTGTCCGTTGCGACATTGTCGTCGCGAAGCGCAAATCGCAAAAACCTGCGGCGTCTCGCAGGCCGCCTTTGGGCGGCGAGGCCATCGAAAGACGGCCGGCTTCGCTGACTTCTGGAGACTGCTCCCATGAGCCGGCCGCGTCAACCATCAATAGCCGGTTACCGAAAAACGTGATCGCCGGGAGGTTACGTACAGGTCAGGTTTTTACACAGCTTTGTCAGGAGCGTGTTCGGCCTTTGTTCTTTCTGCTTGCCCCTTCGCGCGAAAGGCGGTTAAACGATTTCTGTCGGGAATTGTGGCGTCTCTCGACGTGGCGGCAAAAACACCTACATAGGGGATGGCCGGGACAATCCCGCCAATCCCACAAATTCCAGATCTGAGGCGGCGACCGGCGATGGCCGACCATAAATTCCTTTCCATTCGCGGGGCGCGCGAACACAATCTGAAGAACGTCGATCTCGATTTGCCGCGTGACAGCCTGATCGTCATGACCGGCCTGTCGGGTTCCGGCAAATCGTCGCTCGCCTTCGACACCATCTACGCCGAAGGCCAGCGCCGCTATGTCGAGAGCCTGTCGGCCTATGCCCGGCAATTCCTCGAAATGATGCAGAAGCCCGACGTCGACCAGATCGACGGCCTGTCGCCTGCCATCTCCATCGAGCAGAAGACCACCTCGAAGAACCCGCGCTCGACGGTCGGCACCGTCACCGAGATCTACGACTATATGCGCCTGTTGTTCGCCCGTGTCGGCGTGCCCTATTCGCCGGCCACCGGCCTGCCGATCGAGAGCCAGACGGTCAGCCAGATGGTCGACCGCGTGCTGGCGCTGGAGGAAGGCACGCGCCTGTTCCTGCTGGCGCCGATCGTGCGCGGCCGCAAGGGCGAGTACCGCAAGGAACTGCTGGAGCTCCAGAAGAAGGGGTTTCAGCGCGTCAAGGTCGACGGCGTCTTCTATGAGATCGCGGATGTTCCGGCGCTGGACAAGAAATACAAGCACGACATCGATGTCGTCGTCGACCGCATCGTCGTACGCGGCGATCTGGCCACGCGTCTTGCCGACTCCATCGAGACGGCGCTGAAGCTCGCGGAGGGGCTGGCGGTGGCCGAGTTCGCCGACAGGCCGCTCGATTCCAGCCAGACCGGCGAGGATTCGGTCAACAAGTCGAAGAACGAGACGCATGAACGCATCCTGTTCTCGGAAAAATTCGCCTGCCCGGTGTCCGGCTTCACCATTCCGGAGATCGAGCCGCGGCTGTTCTCGTTCAACAACCCATTCGGCGCCTGCCCGACCTGCGACGGTCTCGGCAGCCAGCGCGCCATCGACCCCAATCTCGTCGTGCCAGACGAGAACGTGTCGCTGCGCGACGGCGCCGTCAGCCCTTGGGCGAAATCGACCTCGCCCTATTACGTGCAGACGCTCGAGGCCTTGGGCAAGGCCTACAACTTCAAGCTCGGCGACAAGTTCAAGGATTTGAGCACCGAGGCCCAGGACGCGATCCTGCGCGGCACCGGCGAGCGCGAAGTCACCTTCCAGTATGATGACGGGCTGCGCTCCTACAAGACGACCAAGACCTTCGAAGGCGTCATCCCCAATCTCGAGCGGCGCTGGAAAGAGACCGAATCCGCCTGGATGCGCGAGGAGATCGAGCGCTTCATGTCGGCGACGCCCTGCCCCGTCTGCAAGGGCTACCGGCTGAAGCCGGAGGCTCTCGCGGTGAAGATCGGCGGCAAGCACATTGGCGAAGTCACCGAACAGTCGATCCGCAAGGCCGACCAGTGGTTCACCGACCTGCCCGCTCAGCTCAACGACAAGCAGAACGAGATCGCCGTCAGGGTGCTCAAGGAAATCCGCGAGCGCCTGCGCTTCCTCAACGATGTCGGGCTCGACTATCTGACGCTGTCGCGCAACTCCGGCACGCTGTCGGGCGGCGAGAGTCAGCGCATCCGGCTGGCGTCGCAGATCGGCTCGGGCCTGACCGGCGTGCTTTACGTGCTGGACGAGCCGTCGATCGGCCTGCACCAGCGCGACAACACGCGGCTGCTCGACACGCTGAAGCACCTGCGCGACATCGGCAACACGGTGATCGTCGTCGAGCATGACGAGGACGCCATCCTGCATGCCGACTATGTCGTCGACATGGGTCCAGCCGCCGGCATCCATGGCGGCGAGATCATTGCCCAGGGCACGCCGCAGCAGGTGATGGCCAACCCCAATTCGATCACAGGCAAATATTTGTCGGGCGCGCTCGAAGTGGCGACGCCTGGTGTGCGGCGTGAGGCGAAGAAGAACCGGCGCCTGAAGATCGTCGGCGCGCGCGGCAACAATTTGAAGAACGTCACCGCCGAAATCCCGCTCGGCACCTTCACCGCAGTCACCGGTGTGTCGGGCGGCGGCAAGTCGACCTTCCTGATCGAGACGCTGTTCAAGGCGGCCTCGCGCCGCATCATGGGTTCGCGCGAACATCCGGCCGAGCACGACCGCATCGAGGGCCTGGAATTCCTCGACAAGGTCATCGACATCGACCAGTCGCCCATTGGACGGACCCCGCGTTCGAACCCCGCCACCTATACCGGCGCCTTCACGCCGATCCGCGACTGGTTCGCCGGCCTGCCGGAAGCCAAGGCGCGCGGCTATCAGCCGGGACGCTTCTCCTTCAACGTCAAGGGCGGCCGCTGCGAGGCCTGCCAGGGCGACGGCGTCATCAAGATCGAGATGCACTTCCTGCCCGACGTCTACGTCACCTGCGACGTCTGCCACGGCAAGCGCTATAACCGCGAAACGCTCGACGTTCTGTTCAAGGGCAAGTCGATCGCCGACGTGCTCGACATGACGGTCGAGGAAGGCGTCGATTTCTTCGCCGCCGTGCCCGGCGTGCGCGACAAGCTCGACACGTTGAAGCAGGTCGGCCTCGGTTACATCCATATCGGCCAGCAGGCGACGACGCTTTCGGGCGGCGAGGCGCAGCGGATAAAGCTGGCCAAGGAACTGTCGCGCAAGGCGACCGGCAAGACGCTCTACATCCTCGACGAGCCGACCACCGGCCTGCATTTCCACGACGTCGCCAAGCTGTTGGAAGTGCTGCATGAACTGGTCGACCAGGGCAACACGGTGGTGGTCATCGAGCACAATCTCGAAGTGATCAAGACCGCCGACTGGGTGCTCGACCTCGGCCCCGAAGGTGGTGACGGCGGCGGCGAACTGGTTGCCCAGGGCACGCCGGAAGCCATTGTGCGCGAGAAGCGCAGCTATACCGGCCAGTTCCTCAAGGAACTGCTGGAGCGGCGCCCCGGAGGCAAGCGCGAAGCGGCGGAGTGATGGCTGGGGATGGTCTCATCACGATTCAGAGCCGCTTTGGCGTGACCGAAACCATCGACCGCCTTGCCGAGGTGGTCAAGCGCTCGGGCCTGCTCGTCTTCGCGCGCATCGATCATGCCGCCGGCGCGCGCGAAGTCGGCGCTGCGTTGCGGCCGACCGAACTGCTGATCTTCGGCAACCCCAGAGGCGGCACCCCACTGATGCAGGAAAGTCAGCTTGCCGGCATCGATCTGCCCGTCAAGGCGCTGGGCTGGGAGGATGTACAAGGCAATGCCTGGCTGTCCTACAATGATCCGCACTGGATCGCTGAGCGCCACGGCCTAGGCGATGCCAGCCGCGCCGCGGTCGCGGCGATTGCCGCCGGCATGGAGAAGGTGATCGCTGCCGCCGCTGGAATGGATCCGTCATGAGGCTTGCCCGCCCAGAAGATCTTGCCGGGATCGTCGCGCTGACGGAAGCCGCCTACGCACCCTACAAAGCCATACTCGACGCGCCGCCGATCCCGGTGACCGAAGACTATGCCCCGCGCATCGCGCGCGGCGAGGTCTGGCTGCTGGAGAGCGGCGGCGAACTTGCCGGAGTGCTCACACTGGAGCGGCATGCGGATCACGCCATGATCTTCTCCGTAGCGGTGTCACCCGCCTTCCAGGGCAAGGGATTCGGTATCGCATTGCTGAGACACGCCGACGAGCAGACGCGCCAATGGGGCCTTCCGGAGATAAGGCTCTACACCAATGCGAAAATGGAGCGGAACATCGCGCTCTATCTCGCTTACGGCTATCGCGAAACGGGTCGCCGGCCCAATCCCTATCGGCCAGGCTGGGTGCTCGTCGACATGGCGAAGGCAATGTGAATGCAGGCCGGCAGCTCCATGGAGAACAAGCTGACCCTGGGTGGCGTGGTCCGCTCGTCGCAAGCTTACGGCGCCGACTATCTGCCCGAATTCCAGCGCATCCTGCTGCAGCATGTGAAGCCCGTTACGCGCGCCTATCTGGAATGGGGGATGGGCCACACGACGCTGGCGATCCTCCAGTTGAGGGAGCGACTGGCCATCGACAATCTCTTTTCGATCGACGACAGCCAGCCCTTCCTCGATCAACTTCTGCCGCAGCTGCCGCAGTGGAGCGGTTTCCATCCGGTCTGCCTGGATCTCCAGGGTCCCAAGCTTGGCGACCGCGATCCGGAGCTCAACTATTCGACCTGGCCGCTGAGCCTGGAGCGCAAATTCGATTTCATCTTCATCGACGGCCGGCGCCGCATGGAATGCGCGTTCATGGCGACGCTGCTTTGTCATGCCGAGACGATCGTAATGCTGCACGACTATCGCCGCGCACGCTATCAGCCGGTCAAGGCTCTCTACGATATCGTCGAGGACGGAAATCAGTTTCGCGTCATGCGGTTGCGCAAGGACCTCTACCCCTTGGGAACGCCGACAATCTTTGCCCCGGACGGGTCAACGCCCACTTGAACGAAATTGCCGGTTGCCACGCCTATAGCGGCAAAACACATTGGAGGAGAAGTCGATGAGCAAATCGGGAACAATCCGCTCCGGCATGGGCGGCTGGACCTTCGAGCCCTGGGATACGTCCTTCTATCCGGACAAATTGTCGAAGGCCAAGCAACTGCAATTTGCCAGCCGGCAGGTGCCGAGCATCGAGGTCAACGGCACCTACTATTCCAGCTTCAAGGAGCCGACCTTCGTCAAATGGGCGAGCGAGGCGCCGGACGGTTTTGTCTATTCGCTGAAGGGCAACCGCTTCGTCACCAACCGCCGCGTGCTGGGCGAAGCCGGCGAATCGATGATGCGCTTCCTCGGTTCCGGCGTTGCCGCGCTCGGCGACAAGCTCGGCCCGATCCTGTGGCAGTTCGCGCCGACCAAAAAATTCGATCCGGACGATTTCGAAGCCTTTTTGAAACTGCTCCCGGAAAAACAGGATGGCGTCGCGCTGCGCCACGCGCTGGAAGTGCGCAACGACAGTTTCATCGTGCCGGAATTCGCGGCGCTCGCCCGCAAATACAAGGCGGCGATCGTTTATGCCGACCATGCCAAATATCCTGATATTGCCGATGTCACCGGTGACTTCGTCTACGCACGGCTGCAGACCGGCTCGGACGACAACCCCGATTGCTACACGCCGGAGGGTCTCGACGAATGGGCGGCGCGGGCAAGAACATGGGCGGAGGGTAAGCAGCCGGCCGATTTGCGGCGCGCCGATCCCGCCACCGACGCGCCGGTGCAGCCGCGCGATGTGTTCGTCTACTTCATCACGGAGGGCAAGGCGCGCGCACCGTTCGGGGCGATGGCGCTGATGAAGCGTATAGCCGGCTGAAAGGCATCCATCGTTGTTCGGCTACATGCTGTAAGCGCATCATCTATGCGTTTTGCGCGTAGCAACGCGCCTATTCGTGGCATCTTCGCCACGATCGTAACCTTATCGACACTTCCTTGCTGCATGAATGCGGCGACGCCAAGCCGCACAGCTGGAGCCGCCGCCGGCAGGGAAAGAGGGGCATGTCGCTCGACTACACTTCACTTCTGCTGGCTGTGGGTTTCTCCGCCGCTTGCCTGAGCCTGACATTGTTCGGCATGTGGCTGACCGCCCGCACGGAACGGTTCCTGCTGACATGGGCGATCAGCCTGGTGTTCGTGGTCGGCGATATTTTTGTCTATGACGCCTATATCGACATGCCCGGGCGCTTGCTCGGCATCGCCACTCTGGCCCTGTTGCTGCTCGGCTTCTCGACCATGCTGGGTGCGGCCTACCAGTTCAGGACGGGCGGCTCCCCACTGCCGCGAGCACTGTTGGGTTGTGTTTCGCTGGCGATGACGCTGCCTCCCATGGCTCTGGGCTACGATGGTCTCGGCTTCATGTTCGAGAACCTTTTCGCCGCCCTGCTGTTGTTCGCGACGGCATTCGAATACTGGCGGGGCCGCGACGAAGCCCCCGCCCTGACGATCGGCATCACCACGCTCTACTCGGCCACCGCCGTTTCCTTCATGCTGTGCGCCGCGGTGCTGGCAAGGGACGGCAAGATGGTTCTAGGCCATGCACCAAGCAACTGGGCCGAGGAACTGAGCCTCATCGTCGTGATCGCCAGCATGACGGGTATCGGTGCGCTTTCGCTTGCGCTCAACCAGGGGCGTCTGGCGAGACATCACCGCCGAAACGCTCTCACCGATCCCTTGACCGGCCTGCTCAACCGGCGCGCGCTGTTCGACATGCATGGCCATGTTCCGGTCGGTGCCTTCACCGCCGTGGTCGTCTTCGATCTCGACAATTTCAAAGCCATCAACGACGAGTTTGGCCACGCGGCGGGCGACGAGGTGCTGAAAGTGTTTGCCGGAGAACTCGCCGGCAATCTTCGCCAGACCGACGTCGCCGCGCGCATGGGCGGCGAGGAATTCGCACTGGTGTTGAAGCGCACCCTGCCGGAGACGGTCGAGGACGCCGCAGAGCGCATCCGGACCGCCTTCGCGACACGCCTGATAGAGACCGAAACCGGGTCCCTGAGGTGCACGGTCAGCGCCGGTTTTGCGTTTGGCAGCAAAGAGGGCCTCAGCTTCGACAAGGTGCTCAGCGCCGCCGACAAGGCGCTCTACGACGCCAAGCGCAGCGGCCGCAACCGCGTCACCGCCTCACCATTGCGGCGCGCGAGCTGAGCGCGCGCATCAATGCCGGCGGCTCTAAGCCGCCATCACGATTTCATTGAAAGTATCGAGGTCGACATAAAAGACCTTGGTGATCTCCTCGATCAGGTCGTCATAGTCGCAGCCTTGTGATCGCAGGATGTTGATGGCGGCGATGATGTCGACCCGTTCGGTAAGCCGCCGCTTCTGGTAGTCCTCGACGAAACGTTGCATGGCTGTCCCTTAGCCTGTGTGCCCAAACGCGTTTGAACGACAAAGATCGCAGGAGGGAAGCTAGGAAGCCTTGCTTGCGTGGAACTTGCCCGGCCTTCGCCGCGCCCTCGATCTGCGATAACCAGACTGATACGGAAGCGGCCGACTCACAAAGCCAACAGAAGACTAGCATGCAGTCTTTGGCGCGCCAGAGATGCGGATCATTGGATGCAAGAAATATTGGGCTGGCCAGGAACTTTGGATCGTCGGCCGAAATCCAGAACCGACTCTAGACGGTAAGGAACTTGCGTACATCGGCCCGGTCCAGATCTTCGGCCGGGCCGGTATGGACGATCTGGCCGCGGTCCATGATGTTGACCTCGTCCGCAAGCTCGCGGCAGAAGTCGAGGTACTGTTCGACCAGCAGCACGGCGATGCCGGCCTGGTCTCGCAAGTAGCGGATGGCGCGGCCGATATCCTTGATGATCGACGGCTGGATGCCTTCGGTGGGTTCATCCAGCACCAGCAGCTTCGGCCGCATCACCAGCGCCCTGCCGATGGCCAGCTGCTGTTGCTGACCGCCCGAAAGATCGCCGCCACGGCGGCCAAGCATCTGCTTCAGCACCGGAAACAGCTCGAAGACATGCGCCGGCACGTTGCGGTCGGCGCGCTTCAGAGGCGCAAAACCCGATTCCAGGTTTTCGCGCACCGTGAGCAGGGGGAATATCTCCCTGCCCTGCGGTACGAATGCGATGCCCGACCGGGCGCGGTCATACGCCGCGCTCCGGTCGAGCGCCTTCCCCTCGAAGGCAACGCTTCCGCTCGTCAGCCGATGGTGGCCGACGATCGATCTCATCAAACTGGTCTTGCCGACGCCGTTGCGCCCGAGCACGCAAGTGATCTTGCCGGCGCCCGCTTTCAGCGAAACGCCGCGCAGCGCCTGGGCGGCGCCGTAGTGGAGCGTGGCGTTTGAAACTTCGAGCATGTCAGCGTCTTCTCCAGAACCGGAGAAACGACAGATCGAAGCGATGGAATTGTACCCGCCAGACCATGCTCATCTCCCCAGATAGACTTCGACGACACGCTCGTCGGCCGAGACGAAATCGAGCGTGCCTTCCGACAGCACCGAGCCTTCGTGCAGGCAGGTGACCTTGACGCCGAGTTCGCGCACGAAATGCATGTCGTGCTCGACGACGATGACCGAATGGTCACGCGCAATGTCCTTGAGCAGCCGCGCTGTCTCCTCGGTTTCCGCATCGGTCATGCCCGCGACCGGCTCGTCGACCAAAAGCAGTTTTGGGTCCTGCGCGAGCAGCATGCCGATCTCCAGCCACTGTTTCTGGCCGTGGCTGAGATTGGCGGCCAACTCATGGCGCTTGTCGCCCAGCCGGATGATGCCGAGAATGTCGTCGATCTGCCGTGCCTCGGCCGCCGAGCGGCGGTGGAACAGCGCCGGGAAGATCGAACGCGGCCCCTTCAGCGCCAGCATCAGATTGTCCTCGATCGTGTGGCTTTCGAAGACCGTCGGCTTCTGGAATTTGCGGCCGATGCCCATCATGGCGATCTCGGCCTCGTCATGCCTGGTGAGATCCACCTGGCCGTTGAAGAACACTTCGCCCTCGTCGGGCCGCGTCTTGCCGGTGACGATGTCCATCATCGTCGTCTTACCGGCGCCGTTGGGGCCGATGATGGCGCGCATCTCGCCCTTGTCGAGCACCAGCGACAGATTGTTGATGGCGCGAAAACCGTCGAAGGAGACGCAGACGCCGTCAAGATAGAGAATGGTGTTCGACTTGCTCATGGCCGCTACTCCGCCGCCTGCGGTTCAGGGTCGGACCAGGACCATTCGCCTGGATTTCTCGCCGGCGAGCGGGCGGGCTTCGAGGTCGCGGATGCCACGGTAACCTTGGTGCCGGCCTCCTCGGCGACGGAAGCCGCGCGCAACGCCCTGGCATTGCCGCGCCAGCTGTCCCACATGCCGATGATGCCTTTCGGCAAGAGCAAGGTGACCGCGACGAACAGGCCGCCCAGCGCAAACAGCCACAATTCCGGCAGCACGCCGGTGAACCAGGATTTGCCGGCATTGACCAGCAGCGCGCCGATGATCGGGCCGACAATGGTGCCGCGACCGCCGACGGCCGCCCAGATCACCACCTCGATCGAATTGGACGGTTCGAACTCACCGGGATTGATGATGCCGACTTGCGGCACGTAGAGCGCGCCGGCAATGCCGGCCATGACGGCCGAGACGGTAAAGGCGAACAGTTTCACGTTCTCCGCCCGCCAGCCGAGGAAGCGCGTGCGGCTCTCGGCGTCGCGCACCGCCATCAGGAGCTTGCCGTATTTGGAGCCGACGATCGCCCAGGTGATGAGCACGGCGAGCGCCAGCATCACCGCGCTGGCCGCGAACAGCGCCGAGCGCGTCGCGTCGGCCTGCACATTGAAGCCCAGAATATCCTTGAAATCGGTCAGGCCGTTATTGCCGCCGAAACCCATATCGTTGCGGAAGAAGGCGAGCAGCAGCGCATAGGTCATCGCCTGTGTGATGATGGAGAGATAGACGCCGGTGACGCGGCTGCGGAAGGCGAACCAGCCGAAGACGAAGGCAAGCAGGCCGGGCACCGCCAGCACCATGATCGCCGCGAACCAGAAATGGTCGAAGCCATACCAGAACCAGGGCAATTCCTTGTAGTTCAGGAACACCATGAAGTCGGGCAGGATCGGGTTGCCATAGACACCGCGCGAGCCGATCTGGCGCATCAGATACATGCCCATCGCATAGCCGCCGAGCGCGAAGAAGGCGCCATGGCCGAGCGAAAGGATGCCACAATAGCCCCAGACCAGGTCGAGGGCGAGCGCCAGCAGCGCGTAGCAGAGATATTTGCCGGTCAGCGCGACGATATAGGCGGGGATGTAGAAGGCGCTGGTCGGCGATACCGCCAGGTTGAGCAGCGGCACGACAATGGCCGCGGCCAGCAGGATGAAGATGGTGATGGCGATGCGGCGATCCGCGCCGGCGGCGAAGAAGCGTCCCGTGATCATGCTTCCACCGCCCTGCCCTTGAGCGCGAACAGGCCGCGCGGGCGCTTCTGGATGAACAGGATGATCAGCACCAGCACGACGATCTTGCCGAGCACGGCGCCCGCATAGGGCTCGAGGAACTTGTTGACGATGCCCAGGGAAAACGCGCCGACCAGCGTGCCCCACAGATTGCCGACGCCGCCGAAGACAACGACCATGAAGCTGTCGATGATGTAGCCGCGGCCGAGATTGGGCGAGACATTGTCGATCTGGCTGAGCGCGACACCGGCAATGCCGGCAATCCCGGATCCGAGCGCGAAGGTCAGCGCGTCGACCCACGGCGTCCTGATGCCCATCGAGGCTGCCATGCGCCGGTTGGCGGTGACGGCGCGCATCTGCAGCCCCCAGGGCGTGCGCTTCATGACATAGAGCAGCACGCCGAACACGGTGAGCGCGAAGACCAGGATCCACAGACGGTTCCAGGTGATGGCCAGCTGGCCGATATCGAACGAACCCGACATCCAGGAAGGATTGCCAACCTCCTGGTTGGTCGGCCCGAAGATCGAACGGACAGCCTGCTGCAGGATCAGCGACACGCCCCACGTCGCCAGCAGCGTCTCGAGCGGCCGGCCATAGAGGAAGCGGATGACGCCGCGTTCGATCGCGAGGCCGACGAGTGCGGCGACCAGGAAGGCAAGCGGCAGCGCGATCACCAGCGACCAGTCGAACAGGCCAGGAAAGGATGTGCGGATCACCTGCTGTACGACGAAGGTGGTGTAGGCGCCGAGCATCACCATCTCGCCATGCGCCATGTTGATGACGCCCATGACGCCGAAGGTGATGGCGAGTCCGATCGCCGCGAGCAGCAGCACCGAGCCCAGCGAAATGCCGTACCAGATGTTCTGGCCGGCATCCCAAAGGGCCAATGTCGAATTGATGTTGGCGATCGCCGCCGTCGCGGCTTCCTTCACCGCGCCCGAGGTGTTGGCCTCGACCGAAGTGAGCAATGACACCGCGTCACGGTCGCCGCGCGCGCCGATCAGCGCAATGGCCGCCAGCTTGTCGGCTTCAGGCCGATCCGAGACGAGAACCGAGGCGGCGCGGGCCTGTTCGAGCAGAGCCTTGACGCTGGCAACCGTCTCCTTGGCGATCGCCGCGTCGAGCGGCTCGATATTGGCTGCGTCCGGCGTCTTGAACATGGTGTCGGCCGCGGCGATGCGGACAGTCGGGTCCTTGGCGCCGAGCGTCAGCGTGCCCAGCGCATCGCGGATGACGCGGCGCAGCGTGTTGTTGACCTTGATCTTGGTGATGTCGTCCTTGGCCGCCTCGCCGGATGCCTCGCCGCTTAGCGGGTCGGAAAGCTGGACGCCGTCGCCGGCTTCCTTGCCGACGAAGACCAGGGAATCGGCCTTGCGGATATAGAGATTGCCGTCGGCGAGCGCAGAAAGCGGCCGCTCGACGGCCGGATCGCCGGTGGCCGCCAGTTCATGAACGACAGCTCCGATCTCGGAAAAACCCTTGGCCGCCGCGAATTTGGCGATGATACCACGCAGGTCGGCTTCCGCCGCGCCCGACGACGACAGCGTCGCCAGCAGGAACAGCAGCATCAGGCCAATCGTGCGGAGCAGGCTCATCGGCTTCAGGCGACCTTGAAGGGTTGAATTGGGCGTCCGGACGGTGGAGGAAACCGTCCAGACGCGCGCGGTCTTGGACATGGACCCGAAGGTCCAGTCCGGGGAGGATCAGTTCGTTCCCTTGCCGCCGCACTTGCCGGTGGCAACGTTGAAGTTGCCGCACGACAGAGGCTTGCGCCAATCGGAGATCAGGTCCTTGGAGTCCGGCAGGTAGTCGGACCATTCGTCGCCCATGACCAGGCCCGGCGTGCGCGAAACCGTCTCGAACTGGCCGTCGGCCTGGATTTCGCCGATCAGCACCGGCTTGGTGATGTGGTGGTTCGGCATCATCGTCGAATAGCCGCCGGTCAGGTTCGGCACCGAAACGCCGATCATGGCGTCGATGACCTTGTCGGGATCGGTGGTGCCGGCCTTCTCGACCGCCTTCACCCACATGTTGAAGCCGATATAGTGGGCTTCCATCGGGTCGTTGGTGGTGCGCTTGTCGTTCTTGATGAACTTGTGCCAGTCGGCGATGAACTTCTTGTTTTCCGGCGTGTCGACGCTCTCAAAGTAGTTCCACGCGGCAAGATGGCCGACCAGCGGCGCGGTGTCGAGACCGGCCAGTTCTTCCTCGCCGACCGAGAAGGCCATGACCGGGATGTCCTCGGCCTTGATGCCCTGGTTGCCGAGTTCCTTGTAGAACGGCACGTTGGCGTCACCGTTGACGGTCGAGACGACGGCGGTCTTCTTGCCGGCGGAGCCGAACTTCTTGATCGCCGAGACTTCGGTCTGCCAGTCGGCGAAACCGAACGGCGTGTAGTTGACCATGATGTCTTCGGCCGCGACGCCCTTTGCCTTCAGATAGGCTTCGAGGATCTTGTTGGTGGTGCGCGGATAGACGTAGTCGGTGCCTTCCAGCACCCAGCGCTTCACCGAGCCGCCATCCTCGCTCATCAGATAGTCGACAGCCGGAATGGCCTGCTGGTTCGGCGCGGCACCCGTGTAGAACACATTGCGCTCGCTTTCCTCGCCCTCATACTGGACGGGATAGAACAGGATGTTGTCGAGCTCGGAGAACACCGGCAGCACCGACTTGCGCGACACCGAGGTCCAGCAGCCGAACACCGCCGCGACCTTGTCCTTCGAAATCAGCTCGCGCGCCTTTTCGGCGAACAGCGGCCAGTTGGAAGCCGGATCGACGACGACGGCTTCAAGCTTCTTGCCGAGCAGGCCGCCCTTGGCGTTCTGCTCATCGATCAGCATCAGCATGGCGTCCTTCAGCGTTGTCTCCGAAATCGCCATGGTCCCCGACAGCGAATGGAGAATGCCGACCTTGATCGTGTCGTCGGCGGCCCTGGCGGGAGCCGACATCAGCAGGCCGGCGGCAACCACGCTCGCCGAAAACATTTTTGTTATTGTCGAGAAATTACCCCTCATACGGAAGACTCCCAAGCTGGTTGATTGCACCGCAACAATACAATGCAACCCCCATGCCAACCGCTGCCGGGATGCTAAAAAACGGCAAATAGCCAAACATTATCAGACATTTATTATATTAGATTGAACAAATAAAAGAAAGCCGGTTAAAAATTGGTTGAGAGAAATTTGCGCAGCGCACACAGTATCTGCCTAATTTTTGCCCAATTTCACCAAATGCCTAGATTTTGGCCTACGCGCGTGAGGCGAGAAGGACATGTGTTGCGGCACGGCGCAAAGATAGGGCAAGCTCCCGGCTCAACCGAGCAACGTCATGCCATCCCTGATTTCATGCATTTTTATCGGCACAATGCTTCTGGCGGCAACGACCGGCGCCGCACGGGCCGATTTCAGCGACGGCAAGATGCCTGACGGCACCTATCACTGCGAAGTCTACCTGCTCGGCATGTTCCTCGACCTCGGAGATATCACCATCAAGGGGAACGTCTATACGGGCCCTGTCACCTTCGGCACCGCCCAGCAGGCTTACAACTATCAGATGAATGCAAACGGCGAGATCTCCTGGCTGGGACCGCTCGGCGGTTACACCGCCGGCGGCAACTCGCTGTCGATGACCCAGGCAACGCTGGACGGCCAGAACCCGCCCTCCTTCGACATCATCATGAAGCAGCCTGACGGTGCCTTCACCGCCTCGACCTGCACCCGGGGAAGCAATCCTTAGGCCTTCCCTCGAACGGCGCCGCCGTACGGCCTGCAAGCCGTGTCCGCCTTCTCGTGTCATCTGGATGTTGCCGAAGCTGGATAGGCAGCGGTGCGCCGTCACTTCACGCCGGACGGTGCGACGCTGTTCCTTTCGGTCCAGCATCCCTCCGAGGATGCCGAAACGCTCGACAAGGCGCAGTCGCTGTGGCCGGATTTCAAGGATGGCCAGCCGCCCCGGCCATCGGTGGTCGCGATCCGCCGCATGGACGGCCAGCCGGTTGGGGTGTGAGACTGCGAGGTCCAAAGGCGCGGAACCTCGTCGGGTCCCGCGCCGGCGGAAAGCGGCCTAGCGCCCTTCCCAAGCGGTTTCGAGCGCCAGCCGGCTCATATCTGTGAAAAGCGCCTGGCGTTCGGAATAGTCGGCCTGTTCGCCGGTAACCAGATTGTCGACGACGGTCAGCAGCGACAACGCCCTCGCGCCGAAATGCGCCGCGATGCGGTAGAGCGCGCTGGTTTCCATGTCCACGGCCAGCGCTCCAAGCGCCCTTGCCTCGGCATAACGGATGCTCGCTTCGGGATGGTAGAATATGTCGGTGCAGGCCGTCAGACCGGCGTGGTGGTCGATGCCGAGTTCGGCTGCCGTGGCCATTGCACGAGCGAGCAGGCCTGGATCCGGGCTGGCATCGGCGTCGTAAAGGCCAAAGACCTGACCGTTCTCGGCGTTTTCCGGGTGTGCCGATTGCGAGATCACCAGGCTGCGCAGCTTTACCTCGGCGCTCAGGCCGCCGCAGGTCCCGGTGCGGATCAGTGTTCGGATGCCATAATAGTCGAGCAATTCATGGGCATAGATCAGGAACGATGAGACACCGATGCCCGTCGCCTGGATGCTGATGGGTTGGCCGCGATAAAGGCCGGTGAAGCCGAGAGCGCCCCGCCGGCGATTGACGCAGCGAGGCGCGTCGAGAAACGTCTGCGCCATCCATTCGGCGCGCTGCGGGTCACCCGGCAACAGCACCGTTTCGGCGTAATCGCCCTTGTTTGCCTCTATGTGTATCGTCAATCGCTGCCCCCAAAGCCCGCTTGCCCTCTCGCCCGCAATCATGGCGCTGTCAGGGCGTTGTGCAAGGCGGAGCATCGGAAGAGGCTAAATTAGGACTCCAGCATATCCTTGACGATCGTCGCCAGTTGCTTGAGCGAGAACGGCTTCGGCAGGAAGCCGAAATGCGCGTCGGCCGGCAGGTTCCTGGCGAATGCGTCCTCGGCATAGCCGGACACGAAGACGAACTTGATGTCGGGCTGGCGCTTGCGCAATTCGCCAAGCAGGGTCGGCCCGTCCATTTCCGGCATGACCACGTCCGAAACGACAATGTCGACCTTGCCGCCGAGCGCCTCGAACACTTCCAGCGCCTCGACGCCAGAGGATGCCTCGTGCACCGTATAGCCGCGCGACGTCAGCGCCCGCATGCCGCCCATGCGCACGGCATCCTCGTCCTCGACCAGCAGCACCGTGGCTGACCCGGACAGGTCCTTGGTGCTATCGACCGGTTTCACCGGCGCCGCACTCGGCGCGTCCCCGGGTTCGGGCGCCTTCTTTGCTTCCGCGATATGACGCGGCAGGAAGATGCGGAAGGTCGATCCCTTGCCGACCTCGGAATCGCAGAAGATGAAGCCGCCGGTCTGCTTGATGATGCCGTAGACCATGGACAGGCCAAGGCCCGTGCCCTTGCCGACCTCCTTGGTGGTGAAGAACGGCTCGAAGATCTTCTTCAACACATCCGGCGCGATGCCGCTGCCGGTGTCCTCGACCTCGACCACCACATAGTCGGCCGCGGCGAGCTCGCGATAAGAAAAGGTCTTGCATTCCTCGGCGGTGACGTTGCGGGTGCGCACGGTGAGATCGCCGCCGGCGGGCATCGCGTCGCGCGCATTGACCGCCAGGTTGACCACCACCTGCTCGAACTGACCGATATCGACCTTGACCGGCCACAGGTCGCGGCCGTGGTCGATCTTCAGCTTGATGTCGTTGCCGACCAGGCGAGCAAGCAGCATCCTGAGATCGGCGAGCACGTCGGTGAGATTCAGCACTTCCGGCCGCAGCGTCTGTTTGCGCGAGAAGGCCAGCAACTGCCTGACCAGCGAAGCCGCCCGGTTGGCGTTCTGCTTGATGTTCATGATGTCGGGGAAGGACGGGTCCGACGGCCGGTGATTGGTCAACAGCAGGTCCGACGCCATGATGATGGCGGTCAGCACATTGTTGAAGTCGTGGGCGATGCCGCCGGCGAGTTGCCCGACCGCCTGCATCTTCTGGCTTTGCGCCATCTGCCCTTCGAGCGCCTTCTGCTCGGTCGTCTCGACGGCGTAGACAATGGCCGATTCCTCGGCGCCCTCGCCGCCCGTGCCGTCGGCGACGGCATTGACGTAGAAGCGGATGTGCCGCTCTTCATTGCCTGGCAGCACGGTGTCGATCGGCTCGATGTCGGCCTGCCGCTGCCGGGCCTTCTCGAATGCGGCGGCAAAGGCCGGCCGCTCGCGCTCATGGATCACCGTATCGAGCCGCACGCGGCGATCCACGGCATCCCGGTCGACGACCGAGGAAAACAGCGACAGGAACGGCGCGTTGGTGCGCAGGATGCGCCCGCTTGCATCGACACCCGCGATCGCCATCGGCGTCGAATTGAAGAAGCGGGTGAAGCGCACTTCCGAAGCGCGCAAATCGGCCGAGGCGTCCTCGCCCTGCGTGCGGTTGAGCACGATCGTGCGCGTCGGACCGCCAACCCCTTCGCGGCTGGCCGAAACGCGATGCATGAAGCGCACCGGCAGCGCCTCGCCCGTCATCGTCGTCAAATCGAGATCGATGACGGCGTTGCGCGTCGTGCCGGGGTCGGCCTTGACCGAGCGCACCAGCGCCATGCCGTCGCCGGCGACGATGTCCGGCAAGGTCACCGCGCCTGGCGTGAAACTGGCGAGATCGATGCCCAGCCATTCCGCGAGCGTGGCGTTGATGTAGGTGACACGACCGTCCTGGTCGGCGGAAAAGAATCCGGCCGGGGCGTGGTCGAGATGATCGATGGCCTTCTGCAGATCGAGGAAGAAACGCTCCTGCTCGGCCCGCTCCTGCGAAATGTCGGCGAGTTGCCAGGCCAGCATCGGCAGGCGCTGGCCCGGAACGTTGAAGGTGCGGGCGCGCGCCCGGTACCAGCGGGCTCCGGGTTCGGCGCCGGGCCGGATCGACTGCGCCAGCCGGAACTCGCCGTCGCCCGGCTGTCCGTCACGCAGGCCGGAGGCCAGCCGGTAAATCGTCACCGAGGCCTCGGGAACATCCGAAAGCAGCGCTTCGACCGTCTTGAGGTCGGCGGCCGAGGAAGCTCCGGTCATGTCGGCATAGGCGCGGTTGGCGTAGACGACGCGGCCCTTGGTGTCCGTCACCAGCAGACCTTGCGCCATGGAATCGACGAACGCCTTGGACAGTTCATCGCCAGTCGAGCGCGGCGTAACCTGCACGAAGCCGATCGCGGTCGCGAACAGGAAGCCGACGCCGATCATCGCCAGCACGCCCAGCATGCCGAGCAGGAACGGGTCGCCGAGGCGCTCGCGGAACAGGCCGAAGACGATCGCGGCCCCCGTCAGAACGACGATGAATATGATGAGCCGGGTGACCGCACCCGGTCGCGTGTTCTGGTCGACGATCGGTACCGGATAGAAATCGCCGCGCGCTTCCTTGGCCATATGCCCCCTGCTCGTGAAGTCCGATGTCCCGACGCCCGCCCCTAATGCACGTCGCCCAAAAGTGACTTCGATTTTGGGAAAACGACACGCACGAAACAAGGACCTAGTGCGCGTCGCATGAATCCGCTTCAGCGCGACCCGCTTTAGCCGGTTGAATCACATTCTCCCAGTCCGGAAAAGGCCCGGGCGGCAAATGTCAGATAAAAATGATGCCGGCCGTGTTTCAAGCTGTTCACGATGCGTGAAAGGCAACTTGCGGTGGCCAGCCGCAACGGTCTAGTGTCGCGTCACTTTCCGAACCGATCAGGGGAAACCAATGCAGTGGCTGGATAGCGTGGCGGGCCCTGGTTATGCGGCGGCACTCCTGTGGACTTTCGCGGCGCTGATCCTGCTGGTCATCGTACTCGTCATCATCAGGCTCGTGCGCAACCTGACTTTCGGTACGTTTGTCGCCGGTGGCCGGAACCGCAAGACGCGGCTCGCCGTCATGGACGCCACAGCCGTCGACAGCCATCGCCGGCTGGTGCTGGTGCGCCGCGATGACATTGAACATCTGCTTTTGATCGGCGGCCCGACCGACGTCGTCGTCGAACGCGACATACGCCTCGCCGCGCCGCGCCGTCCGGCTCTGACCGGAGATGGCGGCCTGCAGCCTGTCCCCGCCTCCGCGGCTCCGGCGGCAAAACCGCGGCCGCCTCAACCGGCTCCCGCACCGGCACGACCGGCGCCGCAGCCGGTAACCGCGGCGCCGCCGCCTGCCCGTCCGCGCCCGGCAGCGCCGCCACCCGCCCCCGCTCCGAAACCAGTTGCGCAACCCTATCAATCGACCAACGTCACACCGCTGCCAGCCTATGGCTCCGCCAACGCCAATGCCGCCAGGCAGGCGCCACCGCCGCCAAAGCAGGAGAGCATCGACGACGAGCTGATGAAAGACCTGGAGGTTTCGCTCGACCAGCCGCGCTCCGGCGGCCCTGTTGGCAAACCGGTGGCCAAGGCGCCGCAATCGCTCGACGATGAAATGACCAGGCTTCTGGGCGAGCTTTCAAGCCAGAAGAGATGATTGGCGCCTGAGGCGCCCCGCCGGCCGGCGATCTGGCCTGGGTTTGCTTTCGCTTGCAGCGACGGATTGTGATGCCGCCAACAAAAAAATGGCCGGGAAGCCCGGCCATTTTCGACAATGACTTCACTGTAACTGCCTTGAGATGCAGTCCAGAAGCAATACCTCAGTCGTCGCGATAGACTTTTTCGCGGCGCTCATGCCGTTCCTGCGCTTCGATCGACAGAGTGGCGATCGGACGGGCGTCGAGCCGCTTCAGCGCGATCGGCTCGCCGGTTTCCTCGCAATAGCCGTAAGTGCCTTCGTCGATGCGCTGCAGCGCCGAATCGATCTTTGAGATGAGCTTGCGCTGACGATCGCGGGCCCTGAGCTCGATGGCGCGGTCCGTTTCCGAAGAGGCGCGGTCCGCGAGATCGGGGTGGTTGGCGTTTTCCTGCTGCAGGATTTCGAGAGTTTCGCGCGCTTCGCGCAATATGTCATTTTTCCAGGTGACGAGCTTCAGGCGGAAGTAGGATTTCTGCCGTTCGTTCATGAACGGCTCGTCTTCGGAGGGTACGTAATCGGCGGTAACGATGTCGTTCATTCGACTCACCCAAACTGCCCCAAATTTGGCGCTTATATATTCGCCACCCGACGCCTGCACAAGCGCAATCAGCCACCGACTCACGCAATTGTTAAAGTGCCCCGGCGGCACCCGTTGCAGCGAGATGTCGCTGATTCGATGGAGAAAGTGCCGCATGATTCTTTGCGCGGAAGAACACGGGCCATTGTGCACGGCGCCCTTCTTGTGGCTAATCGCGCTGCGGCTTCGGCATCATCGGAGGTTGGGTGAGCAGGCTCTATCTGTTGCGGCACGCGAAGGCTGGCTGGGCGCTGCCCGGCATGCGCGATTTCGATCGACCGCTCGACGCGTCCGGCCGCGCCGATGCCGAGACGATGGGCGCCGCCATGCGCTCCCGCGGCTATATCCCCGACCTGACATTGTGCTCCAACGCCCGGCGCGCCAAGGAAACGCTCGAAGGTCTGGCCGGCCAGACCGACACCGGCAAGGTCTTGTTTTTCGACACGCTCTACAGCGAGGACGCGTCCGGCTATCTCCGCCTCATCCGGGAACATGGCGGGCCGGGTTCACTGCTGGTCATCGGCCACAATCCGATGACGGAGGATCTCGCCATGGCGGTGTCCGGCGATGGCGACGAGGCGGCGCGAGCCATGCTCAACCATGGTTTCCCGACCTCGGGCCTGGCGGTCGTGCGTTTCCTCGACGATCTGGCGAAAGCGGCCCAGGAAACGGGTTATCTCGAGGCGTTCCTGACACCGGCCGATCTCTGACCCCGTCTTTTGGCGCAATTCCTAGGGAAAGCGCTAAGCGCTTTTCCCGGGAAAACCGCTCCGCACTTTTCCTGGAATTGCTTCGGCATCGATTTCCGGCGCCATTTCAAAGCCGGGTTCCAACGCCTATATCCGACGGACCCAAGCCCGAGAGTTCACATTTTGGCATCATCGCTGACCACCTTCACCGACGAGGCAAGAATTGCCCTCGATACGCTGTCGGGACGCGCCACCGGGCTTTTTTCTCCGTCGCTGCGGCTGGGTGTTACGGGCCTTTCGCGCGCCGGCAAGACGGTGTTCATCTCGGCGCTGGTCCACAATCTGATCCATGGCGGCCGCCTGCCGCTGTTCGAGGCGCAGAAATCCGGGCGCATCGCCCGCGCCTTCCTCGAAGAGCAGCCTGACGATGCCGTTCCACGCTTCCAGTACGAGGATCATATCGCCGCATTGGTCAACGACCGCGCCTGGCCCGATTCCACGCGCGCCATTTCGGAACTGCGGCTGACCATCGAATACGAATCGGCCTCCGGCTGGAGCCGTATGTTCTCTTCAGGCAAACTCTCGGTCGACATCGTCGACTATCCCGGCGAATGGCTGCTTGATCTGCCGCTGCTCGGCAAATCCTTCGCCGATTTTTCACGCGAGGCCATGGAGATGGCCACTTTGCCGGTGCGCGAGGATCTTTCGCGGGCCTGGAGGGCGATCTCGGGCGAAATCGACCCGAATGGCGACGCCGACGAGATGACGGCACGCCGCCTGGCCGAAAGCTTCGCCGCCTATCTCAAGGCCTGCAAGCTCGACGAGCGCGCGCTTTCGACCTTGCCGCCGGGCCGTTTCCTGATGCCGGGCGACCTCGAGGGTTCGCCCGCGCTGACCTTTGCGCCGCTGGCCGGCCTCGACAGGCGTCCGCGCCCCGGATCGCTGCACGCCATGATGGAGAGGCGCTACGAAGCCTACAAGACGCATGTCGTGAAACCCTTCTTCCGCGAACACATCACGCGCCTGGACCGCCAGATCGTGCTGATCGACGCCATGCAGGCGCTGAACGCCGGCCCGGGCGCCATGGCCGACCTCGAGCGCGCCGTGACCGAGATCCTTAGCTGTTTCCGCCCTGGCCGGGGCAGCTTCCTCACCGATCTGTTTTCGCGGCGCATCGACCGGATCCTGGTCGCCGCGACCAAGGCCGACCACCTGCACCATGAAAGCCACGACCGGTTGCAGGCCATCGTGCGGCGTCTGGCCGACCGCGCCGTAGCGCGGGCGAACTTCACCGGCGCCGATGTCGATGTCGTCGCCATGGCGGCGGTGCGCGCAACCCGCGAAGGCACCGTCAAGCAAGGCCGCGAAACCTTGCCTGTCATCATCGGCACGCCGATCGCCGGCGAGAAGATCAATGGTGAAACATTCGACGGAAAGACCGAAACCGCCATATTTCCCGGTGATTTACCGGAGAGGATTGAAGCGGTGTTCGATGTCTCTGGACCTGACCACAGACAGGATGCCTCGGACCCGGCAATCCGCTTTGTCCGGTTCCGGCCGCCAAAACTCGAACGCACGGCCGAAGGGGTCACGCTGTCTTTGCCGCATATCAGGCTCGACCGTGCCTTGCAGTTCCTGATCGGAGACCATCTGGCATGACCGCGCCCCGCAAGCCGGCGGCCTTCCGCATCGAGCCGGAAGCCGCGCCACCGCAAGACACGCCAAAGACGCGCCAGGCCGAGCACTCGCGCAAACCACGCGGGCTTGGGTTGAAGGCCGATGGCGCGCTGGTCATACCGGCGGAAGTCGACGTCTTCGACGAACCCGATATCGTTGCCGCCGAGCCGCCGCCGGCGGTCGCCCCCAGGAAACGCTCGCTGTTCAGCAGCATCTTCTTCGGCGCCATGGGTGTTCTGGCTTCGCTGGCTGTCGGCCTGTGGACCGACCAACTGATCCGCGATCTCTTCGCCCGCGCCGAATGGCTGGGCTGGCTGGCCGCCGGCATGGCAGCGAGCGCCCTATTGGCGCTTGTGGTGATCCTGATACGCGAATTCCTGGCGATCGCCCGTCTTGCCGAAGTCGAAAAACTGCAAAAACGCGCGCTCGACGCCATCGCGCGCGACGATCCCAAGGCGGCGCGATCGGTGGTCGACGAGCTTTCGGCTTTCGTCGCGGCCAAGCCCGAGACCGCGGCCGGCCGGCGCGCTTTGGCCGAACTGCGCGGCGAAATCATCGACGGCGGCAATCTGGTGCGCCTGGCCGAAGCGGAAATCCTCGGCCCCCTCGACGCCAGGGCCAAGGTGATGATTCTCGAGGCCGCCAAACGCGTCTCGCTGGTGACGGCGGTCAGCCCACGTGCGCTCGTCGATGTCGCCTATGTCGTATTCGAGGCCGGACGCCTCATTCGCCGTCTCTCGGAACTCTATGGTGGAAGGCCGGGAACGCTGGGGTTTTTCCGCTTGGCGCGCAGCGTGCTGGCGCATCTGGCCGTCACCGGCTCGATCGCCGTCGGCGACAGTTTCGTCCAGCAGATCGTCGGCCATGGCCTGGCGGCGCGCCTGTCGGCCAAGCTTGGCGAGGGTGTCGTCAATGGCATGATGACAGCGCGCATCGGCATAGCGGCGATGGAAACCGCGCGTCCCCTGCCCTTCAGCGCCGCGAAGCGCCCGGGACTGGGCGATTTCCTCTCGGCATTGACATCGTTTGCGGCAAAGAAGGACACCGAAACCACAGGCTCCGGCAAATAGCGCTTTACGCTTCGGGGCGGGGAACGGATTGCCGTTTCGAGGCCCCGCAGTGACGAAGCGTTAACCAATCTTCTTCATGGTCGAACCGGTTCCAAACAGCCTCTTTGTTGCCGGGTGTCGTCGATGAAAAGCGTAATTCTGTCCAGCGTCCTGCCCCTGGCCGTTGCGATCACAGCAGTCGTCGGCCTCGCCTCGGAGGCTTCCGCCACAGAGCCGGATAAGCAGTTCTTCCAGTCGGCCGAAGGCAAATGGGTCGGCCCGGGCGAAATCGTCGCCGGCAAGTACAAGGGCACGAAATTCAACTGCAGCTTCACCGGCTCCACGCCGGATGGCACGATGGGCATGACGCTGGATGGCGGCTGCCGGGTTGGCGTGTTCACCCAGCCGATGTCAGCCAAGATCGAGCGCAAAGGCCGCGACTACAAGGGCTCCTTCATGGGTGGCTCAGCCGGTGCCGGCCTCGACATCATCGGTGGCAACGTCGTCGATGCCCGCAAGGTGGTCTTCACCATCAACCGCAATCAGTTGCGTGGCGTCATGCAGGCTCGCATTCCCGACGACAATTCGATGACGGTGACGGTTGCCGTGCGTGTGCAGGACCAACTGGTGCCGGTCATCGGCATGAGCCTGAAGCGCGTCGATGCCGTGGAAGTCGGCTCCATCACCCCGAACTGAGCGCGTCATCGCGCCTGCGCCCGGCACGTCCCGAAAAGCAAAGAGGCGGCAGCCCATCGCCACCGCCTCCTTGAACCAGTCGAATCAGGCGCTTAGCCCTTGATTGCGGCCGTCACCTCGTCATACGCCTTGCAGGCGTCGGCGAGTGTCGTGGTGCCCTGGTACTTGGTTGTCACTGCCTGGACCTTGGCGGTCAGGTCAGCCGCCTTGGACGGATCCTTGGTGATCGCTTCCTGCAGCGCGGCGGCCATATCCTGCGCCTTCTTGGTCGCGATCTCGGCCGTGCATTCCGGCGCCTTCGAACAGGACGAACCGGCAAGCACCGCCAGGCCGACGGCAACAAGCAAAAACTTCTTCATGTCAGTCATCTCCTCAAAAGGGCGCGACTTGATCGTCGCTCACCCTCCAATGGCCGAAGCCGAGCGTCCTTAGCCTTCGATTGTGGCAACACGCAACGCGCGCATCGCGTAAACTTGTGTAACGCGCCTGCAATATTGCTCTGGCCGGATTCAGGCTGCCGTGTCAGCGATGGCCAAGTTAGTCGCGCGGCTGTAGCAGCGCCAAGACGGCTGTGGATGCGGCAAGGATAGCAGTCACGGTCAAAGGCGCTGTAGGGCCATAGCTGTCCACGGCATAGCCGCCGACAACCGCGCCGATGGTGATGGCAACCTGAAAAGAGGCGACCATCAGGCTGCCCGCTGCTTCCAGCGCGTCCGGCGCTGCGCGAGACAGATTTGTCGGCAGCACCACCGGCGCCATGCCGAAGGCGAAGCCCCACAGCGTGGCGAAGCCAAAGGCAACGCCAATGTGCACGCCCCAAAGCACCAGTGCCAGCGCCGCAAACGCCATCAATGCGGCGGTAACGACGAGAGCCACGCGGATATTGGCGTCGGCCATACGGCCACCGGCAATATTGCCGATCACTGCGGCGATGCCAAATCCGAGCAAAGCCAGGGCAATTGGCCCGGTTGCAAGGAGCGTCACATGTTCGAGAAAGGGACGCACATAGACCGAACCGGCAAAATGCCCCGTCATCAGCAAAAGAATGGCGAGCATCCCAAGTTGAATGCCACGCCGCCGTGTCAGTCGAAGGACGTCTCCAAGGCTATTGCTCGCCGTTGCGGGCAGAGACGGCAGGCTAAGCAACTGCAGCAGCATGGCAACCAAGGCCAGCCCCGCGGTCATCGCCATGGCGCTGCGCCATCCCAGCCAGTCGCTGATCAGCGCGCCCATCGACGGTGCGGCGATGGTGGCGAGTGAGACGCCGAGGGTGACGATAGCCATACCCCGACCTGTCGCATTGGCGCCAACCAGTCTCGCGACGACGGCGACCGAGAGCGCCCAGAAAGCGCTGAGAGCGATCCCCAGCCCCGCCCGGCCCAGCAACAGCAACCAGAAATTGGGCGCCAGCGCCGCAAGAATATTGGAAGCGACCGCGAGGGCCATGAGGCCAACCAGCACCGTCTTGCGGTTCAATCGGCCGATGAGAACATTGCTCAACATGGCCGTCACGGCCCCGACAGAAGCGGTGGCGGTGACGACCTGTCCGGCCGTTCCCTCGCTGATGGCGAGATCGCGCGCCATTGGCGTCAACAGACCTGCCGGCAGAAACTCGGCCGAGACCAGCGCAAAGCTGGTGGCCGCCAATGAAATGACCGCGAACCAGGTGGTTGCGTTCCACGCGGCCGGCGCGGCCGCATCAATGTCTATCGCCGCGTCTTCAAGCTGTAATGTCGTGTCAGTCACGGAAAGATCTCCTGAGGTTGGAGATCTTCATAAACGAGTCCTGTCGGATGATATGTATCTCAAAATCCGAAATTCATGTCTATTCGTCCGGGAATTGTGCGACGCACAACGCCCGGCGAGACATTGGTGATGCGCTTGAAGGCGCGAGCGAAGGATGCTTCGGAATCATAACCCAAACGGGTGGCAACCTCGGCCACCGACAAGCCGTTTTGCCCCAACAACTCGCGGGCAAGCTGCATACGCAAACGGGCGAGATAGCGTGCGGCACCCTCTCCCAACACAGCGCTGAAGCGCTCGGCGAAAATCGAGCGCGATTGGCCTGCCAGGCTGGCGAGGCTTTCGAGCGTCCAGTTGTGGCCGGGGTCTCTGTGCATGGCTGCCAGAGCGCGGCCAATATGGGGATCGCGGATGGCAGCGAGCCAACCGGTGGTCGAAGCGCCGGTACAATTGACCCAGCAGCGAATGAGCCGGGCTGTCAGCAGGTCCGCCATACGCGACAAAATCGTGGCGCTGCCCATCTGCGGGTGCGCGGCCTCCGCGGTCATGGCCGCCAGCAACGGACCAACCACCGGGTCATTGCCGGCTACGTCGCACCCCTTGATGATAGGCGGCATCAGTGTGATCAATGGGTTCAAAGCACAGGCGCCTAAGGCCATTGAGCCGCAGAAAAGGGTGCTCGTCGCGCCCGTGCCTTCCCGCACGACTTCGCAGACGTTGCTCCCCACCTTGGTTACCCGGCAATCATCGAGCGAGCCGCCCACAACGTCCGGCGCGCTGGCCAGCCGATGGGCGATGCCTTGCGGCAGCAACGCCAGATCGCCATCGCGCAACTCCTGCCAGCCTTGCGCTTCGGTATGGATCCAGCAAGGACCTCGACCGACAAAGTGAAAACGAAGCAGCGATTGTTGCGGAAACTCGATGCTCCAGGGATGTCGGAGCTCGCAACGGCCATAGTTGACGCCACTCAAGCGAAAGTCTTGTAGGACTTCGCTCAGCGCATCCATCGGAATAGGCGACGGCGGAGAAGGCCGGGACGAATGGATAGTCATCCCGCCGATATAGACACCAATCGTCCGACAGACAACCGCAGAGAGTTATTCCACCAGGGGAGACGCTTCAACGGCACCTACCCGTCCTGGCAGGCTCCCCACCCTTGCCTCCCGCTCCAACTGCATGCAAGGAGTGCTGTCGGACATAGGGACAAGAGGCATGGCAGCGGAAGCGTCGGGCAGCGATCTCATTCAGGTGGTGGCGCTGCTTGCCGCGGGCGTTGTTGCCGTCCCCATCTTCAAGCGCATGGGCCTCGGCTCGATCCTGGGCTATCTGGCCGCCGGCGTGGTGATCGGTCCGTTTGGTCTTCGCATCTTTTCCGAATCGGGAGCCATCCTCCACGTCGCCGAACTCGGCGTCGTCATGTTCCTGTTCATCATCGGACTGGAAATGCAGCCGTCGCGGCTTTGGGGCCTGCGGCGCGAAATCTTCGGACTCGGCGCGCTGCAGGTTGGGGTCTGCGCGGTCCTGTTGACCGGCGTGGGAATGGCCGGCGGTTTTCCGGTTTCGCAATCCTTCGTCGCCGGGGCCGGCTTCGTGCTGACCTCGACGGCGATCGTCATGCAGCTTCTCGAGGAACGCGGCGAAATCGCCTCGCCGAAGGGCCAGCGCATCGTCTCCATCCTGCTCTTGGAAGATCTGGCCATCGTGCCGCTGCTGGCCCTGATAGCGTTCCTGGCGCCCGGAGGTGCCGACACCAGCCTGTCGGAGCGGCTGACCGAGGTCGGCATCGGCCTTGCCGCGATCGTCGGACTGGTGCTGGCGGGGCGCTATCTGCTCAATCCCTTCTTCCGCATCCTGGCGGATGCCCGTGCCCGCGAGGTGATGACGGCGGCGGCATTGCTGGTCGTGCTCGGATCGGCGCTCGCCATGCAGCTCAGCGGCCTGTCGATGGCGATGGGCGCCTTCCTGGCCGGCGTTCTCCTGTCCGAATCGACCTTCCGCCATCAGCTCGAAGCCGACATCGAGCCGTTCCGCGGCATCCTGCTCGGCCTGTTCTTCCTGGCGGTCGGCATGTCGCTCGACCTGCATGTGGTGGCCGCGAACTGGAGGCTGATCGCCGTCTATGTCGTCGCCTACATGGTCATGAAGGCGCTTGGCATCTACATCGTCGCCCGCATCCTCAAGACCGGCCATCGCGAAGCGATGGAACGCGCGGTCTTCATGGCGCAAGGCGGCGAATTCGCCTTCGTCCTCTACTCCGCCGCCGCCGCCGTCGGCATCATCGACAACCAGGCCAACGCGACGCTGACGGCAATCGTCATCATCTCCATGGTGCTGACGCCGCTGGCGATCATCGCCCTGCGCTATGTCACGCCGCGCGATGAGCAGTCGCTCGATGGCGTCGACGTCGCCGACGGCCTGACCGGCAGCGTGCTGATCATCGGCTTCGGCCGCTTCGGCCAGATCGCCAGTCAGCCGCTGCTGCTGCGCGGCATCGATGTGTCGATCATCGACAATGATGTCGAGATGATTCAGGCAGCCGCCGATTTCGGCTTCAAGGTTTACTATGGCGACGGCACGCGGCTGGATATCCTGCATGCGGCCGGCGCCGGCCGGGCGCGCGCCGTGCTGATCTGCGTCGACAAGGCCGATGTGGCCGTTCGCATCGCCCAGTTGATCAAGGCGGAATTTCCGCTGCTCACCGTGCTTGCCCGGGCTTACGACCGCGGCACGGCGCTACAGCTCATTCGCGCAGGCGTGGACTATCAGCTGCGCGAAACCTTCGAATCGGCGCTGGTTTTTGGCGGCTCGGCCCTGGAATCGCTTGGCGTCGATCCCGAAGAGGTGGCGGAAACGATCGAAGACGTCCGGCGCCGCGATACCGACCGTTTCGAAACCCAGCTCGCCGAAGGCATTCGCGCCGGCCAACGCTTCTTGCGGGGCAATATCGGCACGCCGATCCCGACGCCGCTCTCCACGCCGCGCCGTCCCGGCCAGGCCCTCAACGAGGAGACGGCCGGCGTTCTGCACAAATCCGAAACAGCCGATTGAACCAAAGGAATACGCATGGAATTGGACAGCAGGGCCCTGTCGGTCACCAAATTCTGGCGCGACGCCGGCGAGGATGCATGGTTCGAGAAGAACGAGGCTTTCGATGCCGATTTCCGCGACCGCTTTCTCGACCTGCACTACGCCGCGGCCCGGCGCGAATGCGACACCTGGTCGGACCATGCAGAAGGTTCGTTGGCGCTGATGATCCTGCTCGACCAGTTTCCGCGCAATTGCTTCCGCGGCACCGGCCATATGTACGCCACCGACCCGCTGGCGAAGCATTTTGCTCAAAAGGCGGTCGCTGCCGGGCATGACCTGGCGCTGGAACCGGAACTCCGCGTGTTTCTGTATCTGCCGTTCGAACATGCGGAAAATCTTGCCGACCAGGATATTTCGGTCGAACTGCACACCGCCAAAGCCGAGTTCAACCTGAAATACGCCCTGGAGCATCGCGATATCATTCAGCGCTTCGGCCGATTTCCGCACCGCAACAAGATGCTTGGCCGCGAGACGACACCGCAGGAGCAGGCATTTCTCGACGAAGGCGGATTTTCCGGCTGATCGTTACGCCAGCCACCAATCCCGGCCGGACGGCAACCGCTCGATGCCGGCGGCGTCGACGGCGCCGAGCCGCTCCGACACGCTTCGCCCGCCGACGGCAAGGCCCGGCGCGATCTCGGCCAGCGGCGCCAGCACGAAGGCGCGCTCCAGCATGCGCGGATGCGGCACTTCCAGCCCGGTCTCGTGGATGACGCGGTCACCGAATACCAGAATGTCGATATCGATCAGGCGCGGCCCCCAGCGCTCCTCACGCACCCGCTTCAGCTTCCGCTCCGCGTCGAGGCAGAGGTCGAGCAGCGCCCGCGGCGAGAGCCGGGTCGACAGTTCGGCCGCGGCGTTGAGGAAATCCGGCTGGTCGAGCTTGCCCCAGGGCGGCGTGCGGTAAAGCGAGGAAACGGCGGTGACGCGCGCGTCCGCATCGGCGTCGAGGATGCGCAGCGCCGCCGCCATCGAGGCCGCTGGATCGCCCAGATTGCCGCCAAGGCTGAGGTAGACGGTGTTACTCGGGCCAGACAACGGTCACCTCGACATAATCGAGCACGCCAGGCACCGGCGCGTTCGGCTTGCGCACGGTGATTTCGGCCCGCCTGATCTGCGGAAACCGCTCCGTCAGCGCCTTTGCCACTTCCATCGCCAGGGCCTCGATCAGGAAGCGCCGCTCACCGGTGATGATCTTTTCGATCACCGTGAAGGCAATGCCGTAGTTGACGGTTTCCTCTATGGCGTCGTCGACAAGCGCGCGCCCGGGTTCGACCGACAGCACCGCGTCGACATAGAAACGCTGGCCGAGCGCCTCCTCCTCGTCGAGCACGCCATGCCGGGCAAAGAAGGCGCAGTTCTTCAGGCGGATGACATACATGGCTCAGCGTCCCGATCTAGAGCGACGTGCGTCCGCTTGGACGCACAAACTACGCTCTACACTTTTGAATCTACGCATCGTGCTTTCCGAAAATCGATTCCGATTTTCGGGCCGATGCGGCGGTTTCACGAGCCAGCATAGCATCCGCCATGGCCAGCGCGTCCACGTTGATTGCGACATCATGGACGCGAAACAGATGCGCGCCCTTGAGCCTGAGAATGACGCTGGTCGCCGCCGTCCCGACGGCGCGATCGGCCGCATCGCGGCCGGTAACGGTGCCGATGAAGCGTTTTCGCGAAGTGCCTGCCATCAGTGGAAAGCCAAGTGCATGGAGCTCGGAAAACCGCGCCATCAGGTCGAGATTTTCTTCAGCCGTCTCCTTGGCGAAGCCGAAACCGGGATCGAGCACGATGCGATCGTCCGCAATGCCGTTTTGACGGGCGATCTCCAGCGACTTGTCCAGGAACGCCACCTGGTCGGCGATGACGTCGGGGAGTTTCTCGCGACCCCGCCCTGTATGCATGATGATGAGCCCGGCCCCTGTTTCGGCCGCGACACGCGCAATGTCGGGCTCTCGCTGCAAGCCCCAGACATCATTGACGATATGGGCGCCGGCAGCCACGGCCAGCCGCGCGGTGTCGGCACGATAGGTGTCGACCGAGATCAGCACGTCGCCAGCGCTCGCCAGGGCCTCGATTATGGGCAGCACGCGCGCTTGCTCCTCGCTGGCCGAGATGGCCGCGGCGCCCGGCCGGGTCGATTCTCCGCCGACATCGATGATCCCTGCCCCTTCCCCGATCATGCGCCGCGCCTGGGCCAGCGCCGCTTCGGGCGCATCGAACAGGCCACCGTCGGAAAAGCTGTCAGGGGTGACGTTGAGGATGCCGACGACCACGGCCCAGCCGCCAAGGTCGAGATGACGTCCATGCCCCAGCTGCCATCGCCTTGCCGTCATTGCTCATCTACCATGGGGCTCATCAACGATGTGTGATCCGCAAAGGATCAATTCCGTTGCGCCGGCAACGGCCGTAAAGCAAGGTGGTTGAAGAGGCAATATGATGAAACGATCCCTGCTTTGCGCGCTGCTGCTTGCCGTGACCGCCGTCCCGGCGGGCGCGGCCAATCTCGTCAAGACATACAGCTATTTTTCCATTGGCGGCAGCACGCTCGAAGACATCGAGAAGCAGCTCTCCACACGTGGACCGCAGGTCAAAAGCACGGGCTCGCGCCACCCCGGCGCCACCCAGATGGCCTTCACCACCCGTATCAGCTACGCCAGGCAGGCTGGCTCCTGCCGGATCGCCGACGCGGCCGTGACGGTCAAGGTCAAGGTAATCCTTCCGGAATGGCGCCGACCGCGCAAGGCCGATCCCGATGTGAAGCTGTTCTGGGACACGCTGGCCGCCGACATCAAGCGCCATGAAGAACGCCATGTCGAGATCGCCAAGAACTATGGCCGCGAGCTGGAAAACGCCCTGAAGGCAACCTATCCGCGCGCGGATTGCGATACGGCCAAGGCCAAGGCGGCCGAGATCACCGCCGCCGTTCTCGCCAGGCACGACCGCGCCCAGGTGCAGTTCGATCGCGTCGAAAGCGTCAATTTCGAAAGCCGTATCCTGCGGCTCATGCGCTATCGTATCCAGCGCATCGAGAACGGCCGACTCCCGCCGCCGGCCTGAATTTCGTCGGCGCGAGCAATGGCGCCGATGCAAGCCAACCCAGCCGAAGCATAGTGCCAGCCTCGAAAAACTCTCGAATGGCAGTCGAAATCGGCCCAAACGGAACGACATATCACGGGTTGGCAAGGCACGACCCTCAAGGCACGAGCACCAAGACCGATCGCGCGGCGAACGCACCAGGCAAGCCCAATCGTCGACCGGATCGCGCAAGGCATATGGACAAGACTATGGATCAGGCTGTCGACAAGCAGACCATGGCGGCTGCCGCCACGCCGCTGACCGAAAGCGAGAAGAACGCCATCATCGGCGGCGTTCTTCTGTCCATGCTGTTGGCGGCGCTCGACCAGACCATCATCGCACCCGCCATGCCGACCATCGCGCGAGCGCTCGGCCACGCCGAATATCTGCCCTGGATGGTCACCGCCTATCTCCTGACCGCCACCGCCGTGGCGCCGCTCTATGGCAAGATTTCCGACGTTTATGGCCGCCGACCGACCATTTACGCGGCGATCCTCATCTTCCTCGTCGGATCGCTGGTCAGTGCCCTGGCCCCCAACATGTTCGTGCTGGTGATCGGACGCGCGATCCAGGGTGCCGGCGGCGGCGGCCTGTTTGCGCTGGCGCAAACCGTCATCGGCGACCTCGTGCCGCCGCGCGAACGCGCACGCTATGCGGCCTGGGTCTCGGGCACCTGGGCCGTCGCCAGCATTGCCGGGCCGCTGCTGGGCGGTACCTTTGCCGAGCATCTGCATTGGTCGCTGATCTTCTGGATCAACATTCCGCTTGGGCTCCTGGCCATGGCGATCATCAACAAGCCGCTGAAGAAACTGCCGATCGCGGCCAAACATCACCGCATCGACGGGTTGGGCGCCGTGCTTCTGGTCATCGCCACCGCACTCCTGCTTCTGGCGCTCAACTGGGGCGGCAGCACCTATCCCTGGGTTTCGCGCGAAATCCTCGGCCTGGTGGCAGGTTCGGCTGTGTTCTGGGTGCTGTTCGCATTGAGGCTGCTGAGGGCCGCCGAACCGTTGATTTCGCTCGAAGTGCTGGGCAACCCGATCGTCCTCGCCGGTGCGCTGTCCATGTTCCTGCTGCAGGCGGCCAATATCGGCGCCTCGGTCTACCTGCCGGTCTATCTGCAAACAGTGATCGGGCTTTCCGTCAGCGAATCGGGAATGGCCATGCTCGGCCTTTTGCTCGGCACGGTCGCCGGTGCCGCTTCCAGCGGCCGCCTGATCCCCCGCTTCGTGCACTACAAGCGTATCGCCATGATCGGCATCGCCTTGGCCATTGTCAGCATCGGCGTGCTCAGTGCCATAGCCGGACACGCCTCGCTGCTCGAGGTCGAGATCCTGACCACCTTGATCGGGCTGGGCGGCGGAACGACATTCCCGGTCGCGACCGTCTCTGTCCAGAACGCCGTCGATCGAACCCATCTCGGGGTTGCCACCGGCGTGCTGACCTTCATGCGCACGCTGGGGGGCGCGCTGGGCGTCGCCTTGCTTGGCGCGGTCGCGCTCGGTTATGGCCTGCCCCTCTCCGCCGAGGGCTCGCAGACGCACATTCAGCTGACATCGGCGTTGCCGTTCGTGATGATCTTCATCACCGCCGGCATCACGCTGATGCTGGGGCTTGTCGCAATGATACTGATGCCGGAAAAGCCACTGCGTGGCCGCGACGAGGCGGCCGCGCCCGTCCTCGCGGAATAGAAGCGCTCTTTACTCCACCACGCCGAGCTTCTTCTGCAGGCTTGTCGACGAGGTCGTGTACTGGAACACGATCCGTTCGCCGGGGCTGATGATACGCTTGGCGGCCTGCGCCATCAGCGCCACCTCGTGGAAGCCCGACAGGATCAGCTTCAGCTTGCCCGGATACCAGTTGATGTCGCCGACCGCGAAAATGCCGGGCACCGAGGTCTGGAACTTCTCGGTGTCGACCGGGATCAGGTTTTCGTGGAGATTGAGCCCCCACTCCGCGATCGGTCCGAGCTTCATGGTCAGGCCGAAAAAGGGCAGCATGCGTGTGCACGGCACTTCGATATCGCCGTCCGGACCGCCCTTGATGGTGGCCGATGACAGCTGGCCATCGGCGCCGGTGAGCCCGGTCACCTGGCCGACCTTGAAATCCAGCTGCTTCATCTCCTGCATGGCGTACATCTTGTTGACGCTGTCGGGCGCCGCGCGGAACTCGGGACGCCGATGGACCAGCGTCACGCTTTTCGCCACCGGCTGCAGGTTCAGCGTCCAGTCGAGCGCCGAGTCGCCGCCGCCGACGATGACAAGGTCGTGGCCGCGAAAATCCTCCATCCGGCGCACCGAATAGAAGACACTCTTGCCTTCATAGGGCTCGATCCCGGGGATCGGCGGGCGTTTGGGCTGGAACGAGCCGCCGCCGGCGGCGATCACCACCACCTTGGCCTCGAACACCTCGTTCTCGTCGGTGGTGACGCGAAAGGTGCCGTCCTCCAGCTTTTCGAGGCTGGAGACCATGCGGTTGTAGGTGAAGTCAGGCTTGAACGGATGAATCTGCTCGAGCAGCTTGTCGACCAGCCCTTGCGCCGAAATCGAAGGCCAGCCGGGGATGTCGTAGATCGGCTTTTCCGGATAGAGTTCCGCGCATTGGCCGCCGGGCTTGTCGAGGATATCGATCAGGTGGCATTTCATGTCGAACAGGCCGAGTTCGAACACGGCGAAAAGGCCGACAGGCCCTGCCCCGACAATGAGAACGTCCGTCTTGATTGCTTCGGTCATGCGATGTGTCCCCATGGGAATGGGATGAGACTGCATGAGCCGTGACCTGCTGCCAAGCAGCCAATGTCAAAAGAAATGGAGTGTAGGCTGAAGGCGTATTGAGATACAGGTCAGGCCGAGCCGAAAACGGTGGGTTCCGAGAACCGGAGCGGAGCGTACTTTTCGTACGTGAGCTCAGTTCTACTGCGACGCAGTAGAACGGGGAAGCGCAGGAAACCGCCGTTTGCAGGCCGGCATCACCTGAATATCAACACGCCTTAGCCCTGGCGCTCGGGCACCCGCACAACCAGGCCGTCAAGCGCGTCGCGCACCTTGATCTGGCAGGACAGCCGCGAGTTCGGTTGGACGTCGTAGGCGAAGTCCAGCATGTCCTCTTCCATCGCCTCCGGCTCGCCCACTTCCGCCGTCCAGGCCTCGTCGACATAGACATGGCAGGTGGCGCAGGCGCAGGCGCCGCCGCACTCCGCCTCGATCCCCGGCACGGCGTTGCGGATGGCGTTTTCCATGACCGTCGAGCCGTTTTCGGCGTCCACGTCGAATTGTGTGCCGTCATGGGCAAAGAAGGTCAGCTTGGTCATTTGTCACCTGAAGGGAGTTTCGCCCGAGATAATCACTCCGGCAGACAAGTCAACTGCCGCGCGAAAGCGCCGCTCCGTGACGTTTTTCCACAAACCGGGTCAGCGATTGATGGCGGCGATGAAATCGCGCACTTCGTCGATCAGTTTGCCGAGCCGCTTGAGGGTCTGGGCGTTATCCGGCTGCCGCTCGATCTCGGTGGCACAATCGGCGATGGCAAAGGCACCGACGCCGCGAGCCGACCCCTTCAACCCATGCGCCAGCAGAAGCCGGTCCTTGAGATCGGCATCGACTATTTTGTCGCGTACCGACAGCGCCTGCTGTACAAACAGCGCCAGCACCTCTTGCTCGAGGGCGCGGTCGCCCATCGTCTGCCGGGCAAGGTGTGCCAAATCGACCGGTCGGGACTGCCTGGTTCCCGAGACGTCGCCTCCGGGCATTGAAAAGGCAATGCCGCTTTCGCCACGCATGAACTCGAACTCCGTTTCTTCGGCCGCCTGAAAACTAGGCGAATCCAATGGACAACGGGTTAATGGATGGCCCGGAAAAATGTTGCGAAAGCGGCGCCCAAATCACGCTTCCGTTAACCTTATATTTAAAGTTTTACGTATCCCGCGGAATGCATGTTTTCTTTACCCCCCTGTGTCATTACGATACGAGGGGTCCATTTTCAGCCTCCTGCGCGGGGTACGACAAAGACAATTATAAGCCCGCGGCAGCTAGTACAGGGTAGCGAAGGCATGGCAAAGAAACCAACGACGACGACGACGAGAAATCTCGACAGCGACGTGGCCAGGGAACTGGAAAAAGCGCTCGATCTCGACCTCAGCGGCGATATCGGCAGCGGTGATCTCGATATCGCGGCTTCGATGGAAGATCTGGAAGCGCAGATATCCCAGGCCGCCGACGAGCTGGCCCGCGAGGGACGCAACCAGAAGCCGGCGCCCGCCGCCAATCAGGCCGCCCCCATTGCCAATCAGCCCGCGAATGCCGCGCCGAAGGCCAAGCCGGCCGAACTGCGCCCTGTGGAGACACGCAATGGCAATGGCACGCAGCCCACGGGCTTTGCGCCGGCCAATGACGATCGCCAGAAGGATTACAAGACCCTCCTGCACAGCCTCAACCGGCGCGCCTCCAACACCGTCTACTGGATCGTCGCCTTTGTCTCGCTCGCCTGGATCGCGGGCGCCGGCGGGCTCGCCAACCTGCTGTTCGGACCGAGCATCTGGAAGATTCGCACCCTCGACCAGTTCCTTGCCCGTCCCGAGCTGATTGGCCTCGCCGTCGCGGCGATCGTGCCGATCATCCTGTTCTGGGCCTTCGCGGCCATGATTCGCCGCGCCCAGGACATGCGCATTGCCGCCCAGTCGATGACGGAAGTGGCTTTCCGCCTGACCGAGCCTGAAAACATGGCGCAGGATCGCGTCATGATGATCGGCCAGGCCGTTCGCCGCGAGGTGGCGGCCATGGGCGAAGGCATCGAACGCACGCTGGCCCGTGCCGTCGAACTGGAAACGCTGGTCCACAGCGAAGTCAACCAGATCGAGCGCTCCTATTCGGAAAACGAAACCCGCATCCGTTCGCTGGTCGACGGGCTCGGCAGCGAGCGCGAGGCGGTCGTCACCCATGCCGAACGCGTCCGCGCCTCGATCGCCGGTGCGCATGAGACGCTCAAGGACGAAATCGGCGCCGCCAGCGACATCATCCGCGACTCGATCCTCAATGCATCGACCAAGCTGTCGATGACGATCACCAATTCCGGCGACACGCTCATCGATCGCATCAATGAAAGCTCGATGTCGATCTTCGATTCGGTGGAGGGCCGGCTCGAGAACATCACCGACAGGCTTTCGACCTCCGGCGAGGCCTTCGCCAGCCTTCTCGACACGCGCATTGCCAAGCTGACGGACACAACGGACGGTCTGACCCGGTCGCTGACCGATCTGCTCGACGATCGCACGACCGGCATGGTGTCGCTGCTTGGCGGCGCCGCGCGCACTCTCAATTCGGAATTCGAAGCCAGCCTCAACGGCATCGAGCGCACGCTCGCCGAACGCGGCCAGGCGCTGATCAGCGAGTTCCAGACCCGCGCCGAGGCACTCGACACCGGCACGCAGAAGCTCAACGCCGCGCTCGAGGCCCGCGCCCGCCAGATCAACGAGACGCTGGTCGAGCGCGCCCGCGAAATCGCCCACACCTTCGCCGAAAGCAAGGATACGCTGGCTGCGATGATCGATCAGGGCAAGACGCAGATCGGCGCCGACATGGCCGACATCGTCACCTCGACATCGAGCATGCTGGAGGCCCGCGCCAGCGACTTTGCCGGCCGCATGGAAGCGGCGCGTCATGTCGTCTCGCGTTCCTTCGACAGCGACATACAGCGGCTTGCCGACGCCCGCGTCGGCATCGAGGAAGCCGTCGAGAACCACAGCCGCAAGCTGTCCGAAAGCCGCGAGCGCATGGCAGCCGCTATGCAGGCGGACCTGGAGAAATTCGCCGAAGGCCGCGCCGGCATCGATGCCGCCGTGACCAACCAGGTGCAGAAGCTGGCCGAAGGCCGCAGCCTGATCGCGCGCGCCCTCGAAGAGGATCTGCGCAAGGTCAACGAATCGCGCGCCGCCATCGACGCATCGCTTGGCAGCCATCTCGAACGGCTGGAAGAAGGCCGCAACCGGCTTTCGCTGGCTCTCAACGAAGACTCAGGAAAGCTCGTGCAAGCCCGTACGATCATTGATGAAATGGTCGCCGGCCATGTTGGAAAACTCGCTGAAGGCCGCAACATCCTGTCGCGCGCCCTGGAAGCCGACCTCGGCAAATTGTCCGACAGCCGCGCCAGCATTGACGGGCTGGTCGCCGGCCAGGTCGAGAAGATCGCCGAGGGCCGCGCGGTGCTCGCCAGGGCCCTGGAAAACGATATTGCCGGCATCAAGGGCCTGATCGAGGCGCATTCGGCAAAGCTGGTGGAAGACCGCAGCCAACTCGGTCGTTCGCTCGAGGACGACCTCTCGGGCATCAGGGGCCTGCTCGACGATCACTCGGGAAGGCTTGCCAGCGACCGCAGCCTGCTGTCGCAGACGCTCGAGGCCGACCTTGCCAAGCTGGCCGAAAGCCGCTCGAGCATCGACGGCCTCGTCGCCGGTCAGGTCGAGAAGCTGGCCGAAGGCCGCGACATTCTCAGGCGGGCGCTGGAATCGGACCTCAACACAATCAAGGGTGTCATATCGAGCCAGTCGGAAAGACTGGCGGAGGATCGCGGACAGCTTTCGCGGGTCCTTGAAGCCGACCTGCAGAATGTGAACAGCGTCATCGCCGACCATATGAACAGGCTGGTTCAGGATCGTTCGACCTTGTCGAAGGCTCTCGAGGATGACCTCGCAAAGCTCGCCGAAAGCCGCTCCAGCATCGACGGCCTGGTTGCCGGTCAGGTCGAGAAGCTGGCCGAAGGCCGCGACATTCTCAAGCGCGCCCTCGAAGCCGACCTCAACACCATTAAGAGCACCGTTGCCGACCAGTCGCAGAAGCTGGTCGACGACCGCGCCCAATTCGCCCGGGCGCTGGAAGCCGATCTCGAAAGCGTCAACAGCCTCGTCAATTCCCATGGCGAAAAGCTGGTGCAAGACCGGTCGACGCTGTCCAGGGCGTTGGAAGACGATCTGGCCAAACTCGCCGAGAGCCGGTCGAGCATCGACGGGCTGGTTTCCGGCCAGGTCGAGAAGCTTGCCGAAGGCCGGGATATCCTCAAACGGGCTTTGGAAACTGACCTCAATACAATCCGGAGTACCGTTGCCGACCAGTCTCAGAAGCTCGTCGATGACCGCGCCCAGTTCGCACGTGCCCTTGAAGCCGATCTCGAGAGCGTCAGCGGCCTGGTCAGCAGCCACGCCGACAGGCTTGTCCAGGAGCGCTCGACCCTGTCGAGGGCGCTGGAGGATGATCTCGCCAAGCTGGCCGAAAGCCGTTCGAGCATCGACGGCCTGGTCGCCGGCCAGGTCGAGAAGCTGGCCGAAGGCCGCGACGTTCTCAAACGCGCCCTCGAAGCCGATCTCGCCAAGCTGGCCGAGAGCCGTTCGAGCATCGACGGCCTGGTTGCCGGCCAGGTCGAGAAGCTGGCCGAAGGCCGCGACATTCTCAAGCGCGCCCTCGAAGCCGACCTGCAGATGCTGAGCGAAAGCCGCGGCGATATCGACGGCGTCATCGCCGGCCATGTCGGCAAGCTGGCCGAAGGCCGCAACATGCTGAGCCGCGCGCTGGAAGACGATCTCGGCAAGCTCGCCGAGACCCGCAAGGAGGTCGACCGCTCGCTTTCCGGCCACATCGACCAGATCGCCGCCAGGAGCACCGACATTTCGGCCGCGATCGCCGCCGATGTGGAGAAGATCGAGCAGGCGTTCAGCCGTCAGACCGGCATCATCGAGGAACGCGCCGGAACCATGGAGCGCGCGCTCACGACCGGCGTCGACAACGTTCGCAGCGTGCTCGAGAAGAGCGCGGTCTTCGTTGCCGGCGCCTTGCGCGACAAGGTCCTGGAAGTCACCAGCACGCTGCATGAGCAGGCCGGTGCGGCCTTCAGCGACGCCGACCGCAAGATCGCCGAGCGCGCTGAACAGACCTCGGCAGCGCTTTTGGCGCGAGCCGAAGACATTGCCCGCACCTTCGAGGAAGCCGATCGTCGCCTCCACGCCCGAGCCGAAGATACGTCCAACGCTTTGCTCGCCCGTGCGGACGACACCTCCAGCTCGCTGCTGGCGCGTGCCCACGAAACCGCCGATCAGCTGGCCGCCCGAGCCGGCGAAATCGCCGGCACCTTCGAGCTGGCGGACCAGAAGCTCGCCGCCCGTGCCCAGGAAACGGCCGAGCAGCTCGCTGCCCGCGCCCAGGATACCGCGGATCATCTGGCGGCTCGTGCAGGCGAGATCGCCGGCACGTTCGACGCGGCCGACCAGAAACTGGTCGCACGCGCCATCGAGACCGCACAGTCGCTGGCCGCACGCGCCGGCGACATCCTGCGCAACTTCGAGAGCGCCGACCAGCGGCTCGGCGTGCGCATCGGCGAATCCGCCGAGGCGCTCGCTGCCCGCGCCTCGGACCTTGGCCGCATCTTCGACGCCGCCGACCAGCAACTGGTCTCGCGCATCGCCGAAGGCTCGGACGCGCTGTCCAACCGCGCGTCGGAAATCGGCCGCATCTTCGACGAGGCCGACCAGCGCCTGGTCGCGCGCATCGCCGACAGCTCGTCGACGATCGGCGAGCACGCGCAGACCATCGTCGGGGCTTTCGCCACTACCGAGCAGAAGGTTGCCGACCGCGCGCGCCAGACCGGCCAGGAACTGGCCGTGCACGCCCGCGAAATCGAGCAGGCACTTGCCGGCGCCGACGAGCGCCTTGCGTCGAGCGCGGCGGCCGCGGCCGCCCGTGTCGAGGAGCAGATCGCCAGCGTCGAGAACCGCCTCGCCTACACCACCGAGACGATGGGCCAGAGGCTCAACGAGCAGGTGTCGAGCGCCGAGGCGCAGCTCGTTTCGCGCGCCAATGTGATCGCCGAGACCTTTACCGCTGTTGGCCAGCATATCGGCCAGAGCACCAACGATGCCGCCAAGACGATCGGCGCCAACACCCGCGAACTCAACACCATGCTTGCGGCGCGGTCGGCCGAAATGTCGAAAATCCTCGACGAAACCGCGCGGCCTCTGGTCGAGCGCTTCGCCCAGGGCGGCTCGGAACTGCAAAAGAGCATGGAAGAGGTCACCGAGCGCGCCACCGAGAAGCTGCGCAGCGAAAATGCCGCCTTGGTCAACGCACTCGCCAGCCGCACCGCCGAGACTTTGTCGGCGGTCGAAGGCGCCCGCTCGTCGCTGTCCGACAGCGTTGCCGATCTCATCGGCCGCATGACCAAGTCCAGCTCGCAGCTCGGTCAGCTGATCGAGCAGGCCGCGGTCAATCTCGGCCAGGTCGACGAACGCCTGACCGGCAGCACGCAGAGCTTCGCGGCCACCACCGAAAAGGCGGCGCAGACCTTCGCCAGTTCGGCGCGTCTGGTCGATTCGAACACGACAAGGCTGACGGAACTGTCATCGTCGACCTTGCGCGAAGTGGCCTCGATTGCCACCAAGTTCGATGAGCACAGCCGTCTGCTGGCCAGCGCCTCGGACCTGTTGAGCTCGGCCCAGAGCAATCTCGAGCACACGCTGGAAAGACAGTCGTCGCTCGAGGATCTCGCCGTCGGCCTGGTCAAGAAGTCGGAAGATCTCGAAAGGGTCATGCGCTCGTTCGAAAACCTCGTCGGCCAGACGCTGCAGAACGCCGAAGGCAAGACGATGGAGTCGGCCGACAAGATCCGCAACGCCATCACCGACGTGGTCGATTCGGCAACCAAGCGCTTCGCCGACGCGACCGAGGAAATGCGGCGCACCGCAGGTTCTATCAAGAGCGAACTCGACCTCACCCGCGCCGAGCTGAAGAAAGGCGTCATCGAGATGCCGGAAGAGGCCAAGGAATCGACCTCCGCCATCCGCCGCGCCGTTTCCGAGCAGATCAACGCCCTGAAGGAGCTCTCCGACATCGTCGCCAAGTCCGGCCGCGGCGGTGGCGACACCTCGGAGCCACGCAATCTGCGCCCGGCCCCGCAAGCGCCGGCGGCACGTCCTGCCGAGCCGCCGCGCCGCGCGCCGGCTCCGCAGCCGGAGCTGCGTACGCCTCAGGCGCCGCTGGGCGGCGCCTCGCTGCGCGGCACGCTCGATCTCGAGCGTCCGGCCGAGGCGGCACCGCGCCAGCGTCCTGACGCCGGCGCCCGCACGCCGCAGGGCGGCTGGGTGCGCGACCTGCTGACCGCGGCATCGAACGATGCCGATCTCAGGCCGGCAGCACCACCCTCGGCGCCGGCGGAAGCACCGCGCGCGGCCCCTGCCCAGCGCTCGCCGCTGCATGTCGTGGAATCGCTGAACTCGCTGTCCGTCGACATCGCACGGGCCATCGACCACGATGCTTCGATCGAGTTGTGGAACCGCTATCGGCGCGGCGAACGGGACGTCTTCACGCGCCGGCTCTACACGCTCAAGGGTCAGCAGACGTTCGACGAAATCCGCCGCAAATATCAGGGCGAGGCCGAATTCCGCGCCGCCGTCGACCGTTACTGCGACGACTTCGAGAAGCTGCTCAAGGATGTCTCGCGCAACGACCGCGACAACATCATGGCGCAGACCTACCTGACGTCGGATACCGGCAAGGTCTACACCATGCTGGCCCACGCCAGCGGGCGCCTGCACTAGGCCAAGAATTGAACAAGCGGGGCCATGGCCCCGCTTGTCTCCGAACTTCGGCACGCGCTAAACATCGTCGCCACCGCTACGAGCCGGGTACCGACCGTGAAGACGGCCATCATCTTCGACTGCGAATTTCTCTGCCTTGAGGGCTCGCAGCGCCGGTACTGGTGCGCGGCCCACGATCCCGACCCGGTCATCGCGCAGATCGGCGCGGTCAGGGCTTGGGCTCGAAGACGACTTTCCGCTACTCGGCACGCACAAGGCCTATGTCAGACCGATCGATCGGTTTGGCCGGCGATATGCTCTCGACCCGTTCTTCACCAGACTGACTGGCATCACTGAGGAAAACATCGAAACCGAAGGGCGCGCGCTGGGAGAAGCCCTTGCCGAGGTCGACCGCTTTTCCGACGGCGCGCGTTTCTGGTCCTGGGGCAAGGACGAGCTGAACATGATGGCAATCAGCTGCTATGTCGCGGGCATTCAGCCTTCCATCCCGGCCACCCGGTTTGATAATGCCGTCAAGCTGCTGATCGCGGCCGGCATGCCGATCGAGGATCTGGCGCGGACGCCGAGCAACAAGCTTGCGGACTATTATGGCGTCGAACACCCGCCATTGCAGGGCCACGACGCACTCGACGATGCGCTTTCCGTAACCTACACCTTGCAGCACCTGATGAAGGCCGGAAAGCTGCGGCCGGATGTCTTCGACCGCTTATAGCTTTTAGCTCGGGGCGTCTGGCCGGGTTCCGCTCAGATCACCGAATCCGTCCAGCGAACGATCTGCTTGGCGGCATCTCCGAAGGCATTGTCGAGCGCTTTCACATACGCAGGATTGCCGCTGCCAGAAACCGGCGCGGACGCGGTGAAGCTCTTGGAAGCACGCACCTCGCCGTTGCGATCGTTGAGCAGGCGCACGAAGAGGTCGACCTCGGCGTGCTCGCCGCCGTCGACGCTCACTTCGAAGGACCGAATCTCGACGATCACCTGGTAGTCGATCGCCAGTCCCTCGCCCGGCTTGCCGACGCCGGCAAAGCTGCCGGAGCGCTGGAAGGTCTCCGCCAGCCGCGCCTGCACGATCAGCGGCAGGCGGTCGGCCCATTGCGCACCCTTCAGATACTGGATCGAGCGGTCGGAGGGTTTGATGACGATGTTCTGGCTGTCCAGCGCCTTGAGCGCCGACGGCTGTGCGATCAGGATTTGCTTGCGGCTGTGGCCTTGGGCGTCAACCGATGGCGCCGAAAGCTCGAATGTGTCGAGCGGCGCAGGCTTGCCGCCCAGTACCGCACAGCCGGCAAGCGAAAGCGCAAGCAGCGCCGCAGCCGGTGTCAATCCACCCGTTCTCACCCACACCGACTTCACGCGCGATCCCCGTTGTCCCCGGATCGTAAGATCAACCCGCATCCGCAGTTCATGTTCTTGAGGCGTACCGATGCCGAAGTCAACGCCGGGCCCTGCCGTCGAATTGCCGAACCTCACCGTCGCCACCCGAAAGAATGCGCTGCGGATTGCGGCTGAGATCCGTGACCGCCTCCTCGATGCGGGTGATCGAGCGGCGGCTGTCCTGCACCAGCGCCTCGACATTCGACAAGCCCTGGCCGGAGAAGCGCGCCAGATTGTCGGTGATGACGCCAAGCCGCGCATTCAGCGTGTCGGCAACCTGCTTGAACGACTTCAGCGTATCCCTGGCGTCGGCCATCAGGCCGTCGGCCTGCCCCGAGCCGAGCAATTTATCGACCTTGGCGAGGATGCCGTCGACACGCACCGAGGCGTCATTGAGCCTTTGCGCCAGCTGCTTGGCATCCTTGATCGTCTGGTCGATGTCGTCGGCGCGGTTGGCGAACTTGTCGGTCACGGCTGCGATGTCGGCGGCGGCCTTGTTGGCGTTTTCGCTGGCCTTCTGGATGTTGGCCAGCGCCGCGCGCACTTGCGCGGGGTCGACGCCGTCGAGCACGCCGTCGACCTTGGCCAGCGTTCCCTGTGTCTGCTTGGCGAAGTCATTGACGGATCCGACGGCCGTATCGACATTCTTGATCACGCCGTCGAGCTGTTGCGATGTCTGCTTGAGGTTCGCGGTCACCGTATCGACATTGGCGACGATGCTCTTGATCTTGTCCCTGTCGACGGCATTGAGCAGGCCTTCTGCCGCCTTCAGCGTGCCGTCGAGCTTGCCTGACACGCCCTTCAGTTCGTCGGACAGCGCGCTGACACTGGACAGGAACTTGTCGATGCCGTCGGAATTCTTGGCCAGCGCATCGGAGAATGTCTGGACGTTCTGCACGGTCTGCGTCAGCGGCCCGCGAACATCCTTGGTGAAGCCCTCGAGTTCGCTCAACACCTTGTCGGCACGGGTGAAGATGTTTTGCGCCGTCTGCAGCAGATTGGTCACTGCGGAGGGATTGGCGACGATCTCGGCGACCTTGCCTTCCTTCTCGGCCTGATCGAGGAGCTTTACTTCCTTGGGGTCGGCGCCCTTGAGTTCGATATTGGCCTGCCCGGTGAGGCCGGCAAGGCCGATATCGGCCTGCGTCGACTTGGTGATCGGCGTCATCCGGTCGATCTCGGTGTCGGCGATGGCGACGGTCGGATTGTCGACGTCGATATAAACGCGCTTGACGTCGCCGACCTTGACGCCGTTGAACAGCACGAAGCTGCCGCGACCGAGGCCGGACGCCGAACCCGGGATGCGCACGCGCAGCAACGTCGTCTCGCCCCTGTCACCGATCGCCGCCGTCCAGTAGACGAAGGCGAACGCCGCCAGGATCGCAACCAGCGTGAAGATGCCGACAATGACGTAGTTGGCTCTGGTTTCCATTATTTCACTTATGGCTAAGCACGTGCGGTAAGATCAAGTTGGCGGGCGCGTTTTCCGCGGAAATAGGATTTCACCCACGGTTCCTCGCTTTTCAGCATGTCGTCGATGGTGCCTTCGACCAATACTTTCTTCTTGCCAAGCACCGCCACGTGGTCGCAAGCGGTAAACAGCGTGTCGAGGTCGTGCGTGACCATATAGACGGTCAGATCCATGGTGTCGCGCAGCTTGACGACGAGTTCGTCGAATTCTGCAGCACTGATCGGATCGAGGCCAGATGTCGGCTCGTCGAGAAAGACGATGTCCGGGTCGAGCGCCAGGGCGCGCGCCAGAGCGGCACGCTTGATCATGCCGCCGGAAAGTTCTGACGGAAATTTCTGCGCCGCGTCCGGCGGCAGTCCGACCAGCTCGATCTTGAGCAGCGCCAGTTCGTCCATGAGCTTGCGCGGCAGGTCGAGATATTCGCGCATCGGCACCTGCACATTCTCCTGCACGGTCAGCGCCGAAAACAGCGCACCATGCTGGAACAGCACGCCAAGACGCATGTCGATGCGCAGGCGCTCGATATCGCTTGCCTTGTCCACGTCGACGCCAAACAGCTTGATCGTTCCCGACTGTTTGGGCATCAACCCGAGAATGGTGCGCAACAGGACGGACTTGCCGGCCCCAGAAGCGCCGACGAAACCCAGGATCTCGCCGCGGCTGATGTCGAGCGAAAGCTTGTCGAGGATCAGCTTGTCCTCGATGGCAACTGTGACGTCGCGCACCGAAAGGACGATCTCGTTCTCGTCCTTTTCCGCCATCTTGATGCCGTTGCCCTTCGCCATCTGTCAGAACGCGATCGCTGCGTAGAACATGGCGAAAAGCCCGTCGAGGATAATGACGACGAAGATCGACTTCACCACCGAAGCGGTCACGTGCTGGCCGAGCGATTCGGCGCTGCCGCCGACCTTCATGCCTTCGACCGAAGCGATCGTGCCGATGATCATGGCCATGAACGGCGCCTTGATCAGCCCGGCGAAAATCGTGCTGAGATCGATGGCGACGCGCAATCGGTCGATGAATGCGGCGGGCGGGATATCGGAATAGAGCCAGGCCGCGAGAATACCGCCGCCGAGTGCGGCGAAATTGGCGATGATCGTCAGGCAAGGCAAGGCGATCACCAGCGCCACCAGGCGCGGAAAGACCAGGACGCCGATCGGATTGAGCCCGATGACCTTCAGCGCGTCGACCTCCTCGCGCATCTTCATCGAGCCGATCTCGGCGGTGATCGCGCTGCCGGAGCGGCCGGCGATCATGATTGCCGTCATCAGCACGCCGAGTTCGCGCAGGATCAGCACGCCGACGAGGTCGACGACGAAGATGTCGGCGCCGAAATAGCTGAGCTGGTAGGCGCCTTGCTGGGCGACGATGGCGCCGACGATGGCCGACATCAGCACCACCACCGGAATGGCGCCGACGCCCATGCGGTCGATCTGGTTGAAGATTGCCGCCGGGTTGACGGCGTGCCCACGGCCGAGCTTCATCTGCGCGCCGCGGATGGTGGCGCCCAGAATGTTCATCGAGGCGAGGAAATCGTCACGCATCTCGTAGACGCGCCGGCCAACCGCCTCAAGCGCGCGAATGACGATGTTGGGCGGCCGCGCCGGGCGGGATTCGGGTTCGCGCCGGACAGCCTCGCCGACCGCGTCGAGCAGGATGGCGGCGATCTCGCTTTGGCCTTGCAGCTGGACCTCGACGTTCTTCTTCTCGAAGGCGCTGACCAGCCGGTCGATCAACCAGGCGCCAGCGGTATCGATCTTCTCGATTTTCGAAAGATCCAACGCCAAGGTCTTGAAACCGCTTCGTTTCTCGATCTTACGCATGTCGGCGTCGATCAGCGCAACGGTCCGCGTCGTCCAGATTCCGGAAAACGCGCAGCCGAGCACGCCACTTTCCTCGCCGACCGCCACGCGTGGTTGGTGGTCAGCCTCCGAGGCGGTCCTGCCGCTTGCGTCGCGCTTGCCGATGGTCAACATGGCGTCCTGTTTAGCCTGACGGGTCCGACGTTGTCGATTTGCCGACACCCCTTCTCGCATAGCCGGAGCAGAAAAATATGGCGCGTGTCATTTCGGTTGAGGCCGAACGTTTTCCGATCGCCGGCACCTTCACCATTTCGCGCGGCTCCAAGACCGAGGCCGAGGTCATCACATGCACGATCGGCCAGGATGGTCATAGCGGTCGCGGCGAATGCGTCCCCTACAAGCGCTACGGCGAAACCATGGACGGCGTGCACGCCGCGATAGAGGCCATGCGCGAGCGGATCGCCGGTGGCATCGACCGGACCGACTTGCTCGACGCAATGCCGGCGGGAGCCGCCCGCAACGCCGTCGACTGCGCCCTATGGGACCTTGAAGCCAAGATCAGCGGCAAGCCGGTGGCTGACACACTCTGGCCGGCGCCGCTGCGTCCGCTCGAAACCGCCTACACGCTGTCGCTTGGCGAACCCGAGGCGATGGCGGCACAGGCGCGCGCCAACGCCGGGCGGCCGCTGCTGAAGGTCAAGATCGGCGGCGACAACGACATCGCCCGGATCCAGGCAGTGAGGCAGGCCGCGCCGCAAAGCCGGATCATCCTCGATGCCAATGAGGGCTGGACCGACGACAACGTCGTCGCGAACCTGGCTTTTGCCGCGGAGCAAGGCATCGCGCTCGTCGAACAGCCCCTGCCCGCGGGCCAGGACGAAATCCTGCGCCACATCGCCCATCCGGTGCCGATCTGCGCCGACGAAAGCGTGCATGAGGCGAAGAACCTGGAAACGCTGGTCGGTCTCTACGACGCCGTCAACATCAAACTCGACAAGTCCGGCGGACTGACGGCGGCACTCGTGCTGCGCGACCGCGCCCGCGAGTTGGGTTTTGGCATCATGGTCGGCTGCATGGTCGGTACGTCGCTGGCCATGGCGCCCGCGGTGCTGCTCGCCCAGGATGCCGATTTCGTCGACCTCGACGGTCCGCTGCTACTTGCCCGCGACCGCGTGCCGGGTCTCGTCTACCACGGTTCGCTCGTCGCCCCTCCCGATCGGGCGCTTTGGGGCTGAGCGCGCGGCGAGCCCGATAAGCACCAGCCCGGCGATCGCGATCGGGATCATCACCAGGAACCCGTCAACGCCGAGGCGGTCATAGAGCGGGCCGGAAGCCAGCGTAACGGCGGCCATGAAGAAGCCGTTGAAGAAATAGGCGATGCCTTGCGCGGCCCCCGTGCGCTCTTCGGAGACGGTCTCGGCGATCATTCTCTGCAGGCCGATCAGCACCATGGCGACAGACACCGAATGCAACGATTGCACGGCGAAGAAGCCGGCGATGCCGAGGCCGAGCGGCCATACCAGTGGAAAGATGATCCAGCGCACGATCGAACCGATGCCGGCGATCACCATCACCTTGACGACCGACACCGAGGCGAAAATGCGGTTGAAAAACAGGAACATGCAGACTTCGGATACCACGCCCCAGGCCCACAGCAGGCCGACGACGGAATCGCTGATGCCGATCGATTTCCAGTAGATGGAAACGAAGCCGTAGAGGAAAGCGTGGCTGGCGGTGATGATGCCGACGCCAAAGGTGAAGTAGAGGAAATAGGCATTGAACAGGCTCGGCGCCGCGTGCTGGATTTCCGCGGCCGAAAGCGGCGAGGCCTTGCGCGGGCGCCCCATGCGCGGCGCGAACAGGGCAGCGGCAAGCGCTGCGGCGAGCGCCACGAATATGATCACCGGCACGGCTTTGGCTCCGGCCCCCGCCAGGATGAAGCCGCCCACGACATTGGCGCAGAGATAGGAAATCGAGCCCCATTTGCGCATGGCGGTGTAGTTCGAGCCGAAACGGCGCACTCCGGACAAGGCCAGCGAATCGGCCATGGGCGAATGCGGCGTCCAGACGATCGTCAAAAGCAGCGATACGACCAGCACGATCGCGTAGGTCGCCGGCAGGAAATAGCCGGCCGAAATCATCATCGTTGCCGCGACCAGCACGATATAGACGTTGGCGCGGTCCTTCGCCCGGTCGGCGAGCGCCGTCAGCATCGGCGTCGTCACTACGCGCAGGAACATCGGAGCGGCAAGGATCACGGCGATCTGTTCAGCGCCGAAACCTTTCGCCTGCAGCCAGAGCGGAAAATAGGGCAGATGCGTGCCTTGCGACACGAACAAAGTCGCGAAGATCAGGCTCATGCGCAGTTCGAAATGGCGCGGCTTGACGAGCTGTTCTGGCGAAAGCGGCGGCAGGGACATGAATCGATCCAATTACGCCGCGCTCGATCGGCTGGCGACGTGATCGATCCCTTAACATGGCGGAAAACCAGGCGAAACCGGCTGGACCAATCGATTGACGCTTAAAAGTCGTCGCGGCCCTCGCATCAGGCCGCCTGCCCGACCCGATCCTCGATGAGCATCGGGATGAAAGGTTCGTCGAACGACTCCGGCAGCACCTGCGCCCAGGTCAGGATTTCCATCCGGCCATCGAAGTGCTCGACCACGGCCGTGCAGCTTTCCACCCAGTCGCCGGTGTTGATGTAGCGCACGTCGTCGAAATTCTCGATCGCCGCATGGTGGATATGGCCGCAGATGACGCCGTCGACATGCGAGCGGCGGGCTTCCTCGGTCAGCACGGTCTGGAACGAGCCGATGAAGTTGACCGCCTTCTTGACCTTGACCTTGGCCCAGGACGAGAACGACCAGTAAGGCAGGCCGAGCAATTGGCGCAGCCGCGTCACCACCCGGTTGACGATCATCGCCGCGTCATAGGCATGATCGCCGAGATAGGCGAGCCAGCGCTGATTGTGGACGACGGTGTCGAACTGGTCGCCATGGATCACCAGCAGGCGCTTGCCATCGGCGGTCTCGTGGATGGCGCGGTCGGCGACGACGATGCCGCCGAAATGCACGCCCTGGAACTGGCGGGCGAATTCGTCGTGATTGCCGGCGATATAGGTGATCGAGGCGCCCTTGCGCGCCTTGCGCAGCAATTTCTGCACGACGTCATTGTGGCTTTGCGGCCAGTGCCAGCTGCGCCGCAGCCGCCAGCCGTCCACGATGTCACCGACCAGATAGATGATGTCGGCATCATGGTAGCGCAGGAAATCGATCAGGAACTCGGCCTTCGCCGCCTTCGAGCCGAGGTGGACATCGGAAATGAACATGCTGCGGAAAGTGCGGGGCTCTTGGCCTGACATCGCGATTTCACCCTTGCTTTCGCGCAGCCTATGCCCCGATTCATGCAACAACCGTATGACGGTTGCGATTGGTCCAGCCTAAGGACTAGCTTGCCGGCCAAATCACAGGAGAAATCGTCATGGATCTTGGTATCCGCGGAAAGAAGGCCATCGTCTGCGCTTCGAGCAAGGGTCTTGGAAAAGGCTGCGCCATGGCGCTGGCCGAGGCCGGGTGCGATATCGTCGTCAACGGTCGCAATGCCGAACTGGTGGCCAAGACCGCCGCGGAGCTGCGCGATCGCTACGGCGTAACGGTGACGGAAGTCGTCGGCGACGTTTCGAAACCCGAGGTGCAGAAAGCGCTGCTCGCCGCCTGCCCGGAACCCGACATCCTCGTCAACAACAATGGCGGCCCGCCGCTGCGCGATTTCCGCGAGCTCGATCGCGCCAAAATCCTCGAAGGCGTCACCCAGAACATGGTGACGCCGATCGAGCTGGTGCAGGCCGTCCTCGACGGCATGGCAAAGCGCGGCTTCGGCCGCATCGTCAACATCACCTCGCTGTCGGTCTACGTCCCTATTCCCGGCCTCGACCTGTCGTCTGGCGCGCGCGCCGGCCTGACCTCCTTCCTTGCCGGCGTGGCGCGAACCGTGATCGACCGCAACGTCACCATCAACAGTCTTCTGCCCGGCAAGCTTGACACCGACCGGCTGCGCGGCCCGCATGAGGCCGGCACCGTCGAGGACCCGGCCGCAGCCGCCGCGCGCAAGACGCGCATCAGCGCCGATGTGCCGGCAAAGCGCCTCGGCACGCCGGAGGAGTTCGGCCAGATCTGCGCCTTCCTCTGCTCGGTCCATGCTGGCTATCTCACCGGCCAGAACATACCGGTCGACGGCGGTCTCTACGTCAGCGCCTTCTGATCACGCGCAGCGGGACGCAGCCGTCGGCAGTGTCCCGCTTCTGGCTTTCCGACCACGAGGATGCAACACGAACCTATTCAGATGTCATTGAGCCAACCGACACTGCATCTCCTTTGCGGCAAGATTGCTTCCGGCAAGTCGACGCTTGCGGCCCGACTTGGCGCCCAGCCCGACACCGTCATTATCAGCGAAGATCATTGGCTTTCCCGGCTCTATCCAGGAGAGATTGTGTCGGTTGCCGATTACGTCCGCCGTTCTGCTCACCTGAGAAACGCGATGGGACCGCATCTGGTGGATTTGCTGAAATCAGGCGTCTCGGTCGTCCTCGACTTCCCAGCGAACACCACGGCAAATCGAATGTGGATGCGAACGATATTCGATGCGGCGGGCGCCGCCCATCAGCTCCATTATTTTGATGTGCCCGATGCGGTCTGCAAGGCGCGTCTTCGGGCGCGAAATGCAAGCGGGAGCCATGAGTTCGCGGCGACCGACGCGGAGTTTGATCTTATCACCAGCCACTTTGTGGCACCGGCGCCTGAAGAAGGCTTCAACGTCACGATCCATAGGTAATAAGCACGCTTACAAAGCCTGTTGCCTCATCACCGCCGCTTATGGCGGGCTGCCGTAAAATCCAGCCTTTTCAAGAGTTCAATCAAGCCCCCAGGGCGGAATTATTCTTGCATGAAACCCGCATAAGCATTTGATATAAAACTCTTTCCGATACCTCGACACTTAAAGCTGCCGGCGCGTCAATTAGCGTCGCGAAAAATCTCGGCCCCATGCTAAAAGGACTCCCGACACAGGTTTCGAGGGAGCGGCCGCATGGAAGGCGAGAACAAGAAAACGGCACGTTCGGACCTCGACGAAGCCGCCCTTTACTTCCACAAGCACCCGACGCCGGGAAAGCTCGAAATCCAGGCAACCAAGCCGCTCGGCAACCAGCGCGACCTTGCGCTTGCCTATTCGCCTGGCGTGGCGGCGCCTTGCCTGGAGATCCGCGACAATCCCGCCACCGCAGCCGATTACACCGCGCGCGCCAACCTCGTCGGTGTCGTCTCCAACGGTTCGGCCGTGCTCGGCCTTGGCAATATCGGCCCGCTGGCCTCCAAGCCGGTCATGGAAGGCAAGGCGGTCCTGTTCAAGAAGTTTGCCGGCATCGATGTCTTTGACATCGAGATCGACGCGCCCGAGATCGAGCGCATGGTGGAGACCGTCGCCGCGCTGGAACCGACTTTCGGTGGCATCAACCTCGAGGACATCAAGGCGCCGGAGTGTTTTGAGGTCGAGGAACGGCTGAAGGCTCGCATGAGCATACCAGTGTTCCACGACGACCAGCACGGCACCGCGATCATCGTTGCCGCCGCCGTGCTCAACGGGCTGGAATTCGCCGGCAAGACGATCTCGGACATCAAGGTCGTCACCTCCGGCGCCGGTGCTGCCGCCCTTGCCTGCCTGAACCTTCTGGTCTCGCTTGGCGTGCGTATCGAAAACATCTGGGTCACCGATCGTTTTGGCGTCGCCTACAAGGGCCGCACCGAAGAGATGGACCGCTGGAAAGACCCCTATGTGAAGGACACCGAGGCACGCACGCTGGCCGATGTCATTCCGGGCGCCGATGTCTTCCTTGGCCTTTCGGCCGCGGGCGTGCTGAAGCCGGAACTTCTGCAGCACATGGCGCCAAAGCCGCTGATCCTGGCGCTGGCCAACCCCAATCCGGAGATCATGCCGGAAGAGGCGCGCGCGGCGCGTCCCGATGCCATGATCTGCACTGGCCGCTCCGATTTTCCCAATCAGGTCAACAACGTCCTGTGCTTCCCCTACATCTTCCGCGGCGCCCTTGATTGCGGCGCCAGCGCCATCAATGAAGAGATGAAGATGGCCGCCGTGCGGGCCATCGCCGCCCTTGCCCGCGAAGAGCCTTCGGACGTCGCGGCGCGCGCCTATTCGGGCGAGACACCGATCTTCGGGCCCGAATTCCTGATCCCCTCGCCCTTCGATCCCAGGCTGATCCTGCGCATCGCGCCGGCCGTCGCCAAGGCGGCCTGCGACACCGGTGTGGCGACGCGGCCGATCACCGACTTCGCCGCCTATATCGACAAGCTCAACCGTTTCGTCTTCCGCTCCGGCCTGGTGATGAAGCCGGTCTTCTCATCCGCCAAGGCATCGAGCGCCAAGCGCGTCATCTATGCCGACGGCGAGGATGAGCGCGTGCTGCGCGCCGCACAGGTGGTGCTCGAGGAAGGCATCGCCGAGCCGATCCTGATCGGCCGTCCGCACGTCATCGAAGTCAGGCTGAAACGCTACGGCCTGCGCATCAAACCGGGTGTCGATTTCGGCCTGATCAACCCTGAGGATGATCCGCGCTACCGCCATTATGTCGACCTGCTGATCGAGCTTGCCGGCCGGCGCGGCGTCACCACGGAGGCCGCGCGCACCATGGTGCGCACCGACAACACGGTGATCGCGGCACTGGCGCTGAAGCGCGGCGACGCCGACGCCATGGTCTGCGGCCTCGAAGGACGCTTCGAACGGCACCTGCGCAACGTCACCCTTATCATTGGCCCACGCGCTGGCATCAAGGACCATGACCTGTCGACGCTGTCCATGCTGATTTCGCAGCGCGGCATCATCTTCCTCACCGACACGCACGTCTCCGTCGACCCGACGGCCGAGGAGATCGCCGAGATGACCGTGCTGGCGGCCGAGGAAATCCAGCGCTTCGGCATCGAGCCGAAGGCGGCGTTGCTTTCGCATTCGGATTTCGGCTCGCGCGATTCGCCAAGCGCGCTGAAAATGCGGCAGGCGGCGGCGATCCTGGCGCGCATCGCGCCGGAGCTGCAGTGCGACGGCGAAATGCATGCCGATTCCGCTTTGTCGGAGCATCTGCGCCAGCGCGTCTATCCGCATTCGCGGCTGAAGGGCGAAGCCAATCTACTGGTGTTCCCGAATCTCGATTCGGCCAACATCACGCTCACAGCGCTGCGCGCCATGATGGATGCGCTGCATGTCGGGCCGATCCTGCTCGGCACCGACAAGCCGGCGCACATCCTCACGCCCTCGGTGACGTCGCGCGGCGTCGTCAACATGACGGCGCTCGCCGTGGTCGAGGCCGCGCACAAGGCGCAGGCCATCCCCAATCTGGACTAGGCTGAAGCCGGCTTCAGCAGGGTCGGCTTGGTCTTGCAGGAAGCAGCGCCCTCATCTGACGGCAACAACCCCTTGCAAACCGGGGTGTTGCCGTCCAGCAACTTGCGATTGCGTAAATTCGGCCTTGGCCGGAAGCGGATTTCGCGGGGAAAGCCGACCTGATATGGTTGCGTATCTGATTTGACGGCGAGGACGTCATGAAGGGCCTGCTGCTCGCATCCGCATTGCTGTCGCTGATCGGCGGACAAGCTCTGGCTGCGGACGCCATCAGTGCCGAGCCCGCAACCGTCCATGACTGGTCCGGCGTCTATGTCGGCGGGCAGATTGGCTATGGTTTTGGCAGGACCGACGCAACTTACAATTTGCCGAACACCCCAACGATCCGAGGCTCGCAGAACTACGATACCGATGGTTTCCTGGGTGGCGTGCAGATCGGCTACAACTACCAGGTCAACTCCGCTGTTGTGGGCGTCGAGGCCGATTTTTCCGGGGCCGACATCAAGGGGCACTCCGACGAAATCAATGTCGGCGGAGGCGATGTCTACGACACCAAGGTGGACTGGTTTGGAACGCTTCGCGCCAGGGCGGGCTATGCGTTCGATCGCACCCTGATCTACGGCACCGGCGGCCTGGCGTTCGGAAGCGTCGAAAACCAATATCTCGGCGGCCCCTTGAACAGCTTTTCCGAGAAGAACGCCAAGGTCGGCTGGACCATTGGCGGCGGACTGGAGCAAGCGATCACGGACCATTGGTCGGCAAAGTTCGAATATCAATATGTCGATCTGCGAGACCAGACCATCGACTATGCCCCGAACTCCAACACCACGTTCGACAACACGTTCAACGCGGTCAAGATCGGCATGAATTACAAGTTCTGACAGTCGGTGGAGCGGTCCCGTCGCTCTTCGGCCGATTGAAGGTGCTCGCTGCCGCGACCAAAGGGCTTTCGGCCAGCCGCCGGATCGCATCCGAAATAGACGATTAACCGGCAACGGGGTAGCTTGGCGGACACAGGCCAGCGGGATTGAGGCGGATGACAAGCGGAGGGTTGAAGCGGGCGCATGCTGCCATGCTGCTTGGCCTGCTGCTGTCCGGCGCCACCATCACCGAGCCGCAGGCCGCCTCGCGGGTCTGCCGTCAGTTGGAGGCCGATCTCGCCGCGGCGTCGCGTGGGGGCGGCGGTGGTCCGGCCATGATCCGCAAATACGATGCCGCGATCGACCGGCAGCGCGAACAGATCTCCAAGGCCCGCAGCCAAGCGGACAATGCCGGTTGCGGGTTTTCGCTGTTTTCCCGCAACATCAATCGATGCGCCGGGCTCAACGCCACCATCGACCGCATGAGCGCCAATCTCGACAATCTCCAGGCCAAGCGCGCCCAACTCGCCGGCGGCGGCGGCGGCGGCTCGCGTCGCGACCGCGGCCGCATCCAGGCCGCGCTCGACGCCAATGGCTGCCGGGACGACGCGGTTGCGCCGCGCCGCGCGCCGCTGCAGGAAGCCGACCGTGGAGAAGAAGACGGCAACGCCAACCTGTTCGACCAGCTTTTCGGTGGAGGCGGCCAGCCGAGCGACACGCTTGACCAGCCGGACGATACCGGCGAGGAACGCAATGTCAGCCGCGTCCTGAACCTGCCCGGCATTCCGGACTTTGCGGGCACGGGCGGCGAGTTCCACACCACCTGCGTGCGCACCTGCGACGGCTATTTCTTCCCGATGTCGAATGCCGCCACGGCCGGCGATTTCGAGCGTGACCAGAAGAATTGCGAATCGAGCTGCCCCGGCACCGAAATGCAGGTCTTCTATTCGCGCGGCATGGACGACGATTCGGCCTCGATGACGTCATCGGTCACCGGCAGGCCCTACAGCGAACTGCCGACCGCCTATCTCTACAAGCAGTCCAACATGTCGCGGCCGCCGGCCTGTGGCTGCAATGCCGCGCAGAACTTCCAGATCATTGGCGGCAACCCGCCCCCTCCGCAGCAGTCGCAGCCGGAGACGGACGCGGCACCGGTCGTTCCAATGCCGGCCTCCAAGCCCGATCCGGGCGCCGACCCGGAAACCCTGGCCAACAGGGACGGCGGGCTCGACCGCGAGGCCGTCAAGCGGCTTTCCGCCAAGCCGGTGACGTCGCCCGTATCCGCACTGCCGCCGGAGCAGCGCAAAGTCAGGGTCGTCGGGCCAACGTTCCTTCCCGACCCATCAGCGGCAATAGATCTGCAAGCTCCGGCCCCGAAGGCAGTCCGGTAAGGGCAAGCCTCAGCGGCATGAACAGCCCCTTGCCCTTGCGCCCTGTCGCTTCCCTGATCTTGCCGGTCCATTCCTTCCAGACCGTGCCGTTCCAGGGCTCTTCGGGCAGGACTTCGAAGGCCTGTCCGAGGAAGTCACGGTCATCCTCGGAGAACTCCGGCCTGTCCTGCGGCCCCTCGCGCAGGATGCGCCACCAGCCCACCGCGTCGGCAAGCCGGTCGAGATTGCCGCGCACCGCCAGCCAGAACGGCTCGGCCTGTTCGCCCGAGATGCCCAGCACCATCAGCCTGTCGCGCGCCTCGTCGAACGGCATATGGTGCATCAGCACGCGGTTGAGCACGAACAGTTCGTCCGGGTCGAACTTGGCCGATGATTTCGAGGTCGCTGCCGGGTCGAAATGGCCGGCGAGTTCGGCGAGGTCATGCGCGGCCGCGACATTCTCCGAGGTGCCGACCAGGACGGCGAGCGACGCGACGGCCATCGGCTCGATACCATCCTCGCGCAGGCTTTCGATGGAGAGTGCGCCGGTGCGCTTCGACAGCCCCTCGCCCGAAACGGTGGTCAGGAGATTGTGGTGGCCGAAGACAGGCGGCTCGGCGCCCAGCGCCTTGAACAGCGCGATCTGCACGCCGGTGTTGGTGACATGGTCGTCGCCGCGGATGACATGGCTGACGCCCATCTCGATGTCGTCCACGACGGATGGCAGCGTATAGAGATAGGTGCCGTCCTCGCGCACCAGCACTGGATCCGAGAGCGACGCGAGATCGACCGTCTCCTCGCCGCGCACCAGATCGCTCCAGTGGACCTCGGTGCGCTCCGGCTGCAGCGGATCCCCAGTGAAATTGGGCAGCAGGAAGCGCCAGTGCGGCCGGCGGCCATCGGCCTGGTATTCGGCCACCTGCTCATGGGTCAGTGCCAGGGCCTCGCGGCCATAGACCGGCGGCAGGCCGCGCGTGCGCCGCACCTTGCGTCGCAGATCGAGTTCCTCCGGCGTTTCGTAGCAGGCGTAGAGAACGCCCGCCGACTTCAGCCGCTCGACCGCGGCGTCATAGACCTCGAAGCGCCGCGACTGATATTCGGTGGCATCCGGGAAAATGCCCAGCCAATGCAGGTCGTAGAGGATGGCGTCGGCGAATTCCTGCTTCGAGCGGCCGATGTCGGTATCGTCGAAGCGCTGGATGAAGCGGCCCTTGTTGTTGAGCGCAAACAGCCAGTTGAACAGAGCGGTGCGCGCATTGCCGATATGGATGCGGCCGGTCGGTGACGGGGCGAAACGAACGGTAACTGTCATGAGCGGGGCGTACCGGATGCCTTTGTGATTGACAAGATGCGCCCCCGCACTGGCCGGCACACATAGAACATGATGCGCGCGATGAAAAGACTAAGGCCATGCGAGGCGTATGGTCCTTGTCCGTTCAGAACAGCTGGTTGAAAGCCATCAGCGGCCGAAATCGTCGGAGCTGAGGCGGGTCCAGCGGTCGCCCACCAATCCACCGATGAAGATGTCGCCGGAACGGACCGCTTGCGCGACCTCTGGGATGCGCGAGCGCACCATCGTTCCCCCGGCATAGCGGAAGAAAACATTCTTGTAACTGAAGAGCTGCGGCATGAACCTGCTTTGCGTCTGCCCGATGATGCCTGCGCAGCCCATAGTCCACGCGTCCGCGATCAAGCCATCCAGCGTCGCACCCCAGTGAGGTCCGGAAGACTGGATCTGCAGCAGGTTGGCGATGCCGCCGGCTTGACCGTAGAAAGCGTAGCAACCGAGCATTTTACCAGCTTCGTCGAAAGTCCCGCCGAAATGAAGAGGGCCGTCGGCCCGCTTCTCGGCCGCCAGCGCGAGCAGCCGTGGCAGTTCACCATCCTGCCAGCGCGGCCGAAGGGCGTAATCGGACAGGAGGGTCGGCAGCCGCTCCGCAAACTGCGCGGCATCCATCGGTTGGCGATGGATCCGGTGTGACGAGGAATGCTCGACGGGCGGCTCGAACCTTTTTCTCGCAAAGGCGTCGAATGCCCTGGCGCAAGGATCGAGTGCGAAACGAGGCAGGCCCGGCCATCTGGCGCGCATCGCGGCGGAAGCCACCGCGGCCGGGCGGAAAATGCGGGTCCATCCCAGACAATGCACCGGCAGGAGCTGGTATTTCATCGGGCGTGCGAAGGCCAGGGATACCCGGTTGGCCGAATCGGTCAGGTGCAGATCGAATTCGCCCTGATGCACGGCACGCAGCAATTGCGGTCCGGCCGAGCCGTGATCGGTGCCAGTGTCGGCCATCAGCGGACCGATGATCGCCGCATTCAGAACCGCTCCGTTGAGCTCGTAGCGGGCTTTCAGGACACCGAGGAACCCGCCCAGATCGCCCTGCGGGTTGATCTGGACAAGAGCGTTGCTGGCGCCGGGCTGGCCGGCAGGGTCGAGATAGATCTTCCTCATATACTCGGCCACCTCCACGATGGCGCGATCGTGAAGGCGGCGCCGCCGCCGGCGAAACTTCGTCAGGAAGAGTGCTGCGACGCGCTCGAGATCGTCGGCTGCGAGTGGCCGAACCGTGCCGTGGTGCGCCGCCTGCACCGACGGCGCAGCCACCCTTTCCACACCGGTATCTTCGGAAGCAAGATGCATCGTGAAGCGGAAATCCAGCGCTGACCAATCTGATCGCAGGATATGGGCTTACGCCGCCTGGGTTGCTTTTGCGTAAATATGCGGCAACCAGCGGTAGAAAAGACGTGTTGTGCCCGGGCATCATAAACAACGTCTAAACTGCCGGGATGCCAGGAGCATGCCGCGCAAGTCACTCCAGCTGATAGCACCGGGTGGAGACGGCCTCCGGCCTAAGCTGGAGGCCATCTCAGGTCAGATGACCAGTCCCTTGGTTAGTTCGAGTGCCTGACGCTCGAACAGGCGGCGGTAGATACCGCCCTTCAGCCGGATCAGTTCGTCATGCGAGCCTTCCTCGACAATGTTGCCGCGGTCGAAGACCAGCAGTCTGTCGAGCGCCCGCACCGTCGACAGCCGGTGGGCGATGACCAGTGTGGTGCGGCCGACCATCAGCCGCTCCATCGCCTGCTGGATCAGCACTTCCGATTCCGAATCGAGGCTCGATGTCGCCTCGTCCAGGATCAGGATGCGCGCATCGGCCAGGAAGGCGCGCGCGATCGCCACACGCTGGCGTTCGCCGCCCGACAGTTTGACGCCGCGCTCGCCGACCAGCGTGCCGTAACCCTTCGGCAGGCTGGTGATGAAGTCGTGCGCACTCGCCAGCCTGGCGGCATGCTCGATCTCCTCCTGCGTCGCGTTCGGCCTGGCATAGGCGATGTTTTCGGCCAGCGAGCGATGGAACAGGATCGGCTCTTGCTGGACGATCGCGATCTGCCCGCGCAGCGACGCTTGCGCCACCTGCGAAATGTTCTGGCCGTCGATCAGGATCTTGCCCGCATTGACGTCATAGAGCCGCTGGATGAGCTTGACGAAGGTCGTCTTGCCCGAGCCGGAGTGACCGACGAGCCCGACGCGTTCACCCGGCGCGATATCGACCGAAAAGTCGCGATAGAGCGGCGACCGGTGATTGCCGTAGTGGAAGGTGACCTTGTCGAAGCTGATCGCCCCTTGCGTGATCCGGATCGGCCTGGCGCCGGGCCGGTCCTCGATGCCGAGCGGTTCGGACTGGAAATCGACCAACTCCTCCATGTCGTTGATCGAACGCTGCAAATTGCGGATATGCGTGCCGATATCCCTGAGATAGCCCTGCAGCACGAAGAACGAGGTGAGCACGAAGGCGACATCGCCGGCGCTCGCCTGCCCCCATGACCACAAGAGCAGCGACAGGCCGATGACGGCGGCGCGCATAACCAGCAGCAGCACCCCTTGCGTGGTGCCGTTGATGGTGCCGCGCACCCAGGTGCGCCGCGTGCGCGCCCGCCATTTGGCGACCACCCTGGCGAGGCGGCGCTCTTCACGCTCCTCGGCGCCGAAGCCCTTGACCACGGCGTTGCAGCTCACCGCGTCGGCGAGCGAGCCGCCAAGCCGCGTGTCCCAGGTGTTGGCGAGCCTTGCCGCCGGCGCGACATAGCCAAGCGACAGCAGCGCCGTCACCATGATGAACAGTACCGAGCCCGCGGCGACGACCACGCCCATCAGCGGCCAGAACCAGCCGAGCAGCAGCGTCGAGCCGACGAGCATCACGACCGAAGGCAGCAGCGCGATCAGGATGGTGTCGTTGAGCAGGTCGAGCGCCCACATCCCGCGCGTCACCTTGCGCACGGTAGAGCCGGCAAACGAATTGGCGTGCCAGTCGGTGGAAAAGCGTTGGACGCGATGGAAGGCATCGGCGGCGATGTCGGCCATCATCTTCAGCGTCAGTTCGACAATGCCCATGAACGCCAGGTTGCGCAGCACCACGCCGGTCAGGGCAAGCGCCATGAGGATGAAGAACGCCGTCATCGCGGCATTCCAGGCAATGGCGTCCGCACCGGCGCTGCTGGCGACGGCGTCGACCAGCCGGCCTGAATAGAGCGGCGTCAGAACGTCGGCCAGTGTCGACAGCAGGAAACCACCCATGATCAGCGAAAGCCGCCAGGGCTGGCGCCGCCAATGGGTGAGCGTGAAACCAAGAACGCTGCGAAAGGCGCTCGCGCGCAAAACGATCTTGAAACGAGCCATGATGTCATTCGGGCGCAAACGAGCCCGATCCCAGTAAGGTCGAAAATTGAAGAAGCCGCGCAAGGGGCCAATGAGTGCCCAGAAGCGGAATGGCATATTTTGGCGTCACGCCCGTAGTCGGGCGGCGACCGGCATCGGCATAAGCCTGTGCTCAATCCGGCTCCGGCGCAAAGGACGAACCTTCGCGGAGCGCCGGTAGAGACCTAGGCTTCGCGGCCTCGCATTACCATTTCAAATACTGCCATTCGGACCTCCCGCAAATGAATCGCGGAGCGGTCCTTATAGAGACGCTCCGATGCATCGCCAAGACAAGCCTTGCCCAAAAGCGTATCTGGTCCAACCAGTGCGATGATTTTGCAACAACGGCGATGACGGCTTCCGCCGCGTCCCAGTCACTGTGGCGTGCGGTCCAGGCGCATGTATCGGCCGTCCGTCGATGCCTTGAAGCCCAGCTTTTCGTAGACCCCATGCGCATCACCGGTCGACAGGCTCCAATGCGAGACCGTGCCGAGCTCGGGATGATCGATGAGTGCCTGCACCAGCCGCTGGCCAATGCCCTGCCCGCGGTACTCAGGCCAGATGATGATGTCGGCGAGATAGGCAAAGACCGCGCGGTCGGTGATCGCCCTGCCGAAACCAACCTGTTTGCCATCCATATAGGCGGCGGCGCAGAACGAATTGGCAAAGGCCCGGCGATGAAACGCATCGCTGCGCCCAGCGCCCCAATAGCTCGCCATCAAAAGGTCTGAGGTCGCGCGAAAATCGATCCGCGCGAGGTCGAAGCTGATCTCGCAGTCCGGCATGCTGTATCCCCACCCCGTGTTTTCGCGTGTTTGCGCCAACGGACGAACGCTTATCCACGATCCCTGAAGCGGTTGGTGATGGGATAGCGGCGGTCGCGGCCGAAATTCTTGCGGGTGATCTTCACCCCCGGTGCCGCCTGCCGGCGCTTGTATTCGGCGATGTAGAGCAGATGCTCGACGCGCGTCACCGTCGCCCGGTCATGGCCGCGCGCAACGATGTCGTCGACGCCCATCTCGTTCTCGACCAGGCATTCGAGGATATCGTCCAGCACCGGATAGGGCGGCAGCGAATCCTGGTCCGTCTGGTTCTCGCGCAACTCCGCCGACGGCGCCTTGTCGATGATGTTCTTCGGGATGACCTCGCCCGACGGCCCGAGCGCGCCCGGCGGCACATGGCTGTTGCGCCAGCGCGACAACGCATAGACCTGCATCTTGTAGAGGTCCTTGATCGGGTTGAAGCCGCCATTCATGTCGCCATAGAGCGTCGCATAGCCGACCGACATCTCGCTCTTGTTGCCGGTCGTGACCACCATCGAGCCGAACTTGTTGGAGATCGCCATCAGGATGGTGCCGCGTGCCCGGCTCTGCAGGTTTTCCTCGGTGATGCCTTCCTTGGTGCCTTCGAAGAGCTGCGTCAGTGCATGCAGGAAACCTTCGACCGGCTCGAAGATCGGCACGATGTCATAGCGGCAGCCGAGCGCGCGGGCGCAATCCTCGGCGTCCTTCAGCGAATCCTTCGACGTATAGCGGTAAGGCATCATCACGGCGCGCAGCCGCTCTTCGCCGAGCGCGTCGACGGCAAGGGCGGCACAGATCGCCGAATCGATGCCGCCCGACAGGCCGAGCACGACATTCTTGAAGCCGTTCTTGTTGACGTAGTCGCGCAGGCCCAGCATGCAGGCGCGGTAGTCGGCCTCCTCCCGCTCGGGGATCTTCGACATCGGCCCTTCAGAGCAGACCCAGCCGTCCTCCCCGCGCTTCCATGTGATGACGTCGACCGCTTCCTCGAACTGGCTCATCTGGAAAGCCAATGTCTTGTCGGCGCCGATGGCAAAGGATGCGCCGTCGAAGATCAGTTCATCCTGGCCGCCGAGCTGGTTGGCATAGGTGATCGGCAGGCCGCATTCGATGACCTGGCGAATGACGACCTGGTGGCGGACATCGATCTTGGCGCGATAATATGGCGAGCCGTTGGGCACCAGCAGGATTTCCGCCCCGCTTTCCGCCAGCGATTCGCAAATGCCGACATCGCCCCAGATATCCTCGCAAATCGGAATGCCGATGCGCACGCCACGGAAATTGACAGGTCCCTGGATCTCGGGTCCAGCCTGGAAGACGCGCTTCTCGTCAAACTCGCCATAGTTCGGCAGGTCGAGCTTGTAGCGCTCGGCGATGATCTTGCCGCCATCGGCAACGATGATCGAATTGTGCGTGCCGCTCTTGCGCTTCAGCGGCGTGCCGATGATGAAGCCGGGGCCGCCATCCGATGTATCGGCGGCAAACTCCTGCGCCGCCTTTTCGCAGGCCTTCAGGAAGGCCGGTTTCAGCACCAGATCTTCCGGCGGGTAACCGGCAAGGAAGAGCTCGGTGTAGAGCACGAGATCGGCGCCCTGGCGCGCGGCATCCGCCCTCGCCTCACGGGCTTTGGCGAGGTTGCCGGCGACATCGCCGACGGTCGGGTTGAGTTGGGCGATCGCGATGCGCAGTATGTCGGGCTTCTTGGTCATGCCCGCTGACTTAGCGCGGCAAAATTCGCCTCGCAATGGCGTTCGCTTGGACCAACCCCTGACCGATTGATACAATCAATCGTGTCGGACCGATTGACACGGTCAGTCGTGTCGGATCGCTTAGTCGTCGCCCATATATTCGCGCAGCGACTGCGGAGAATGGTTCTCGCCGATCGACATGGCCAGGATGCGCGAAATGTGCCGGCGCGGCAGCCTCGTGTCCGCCACCCATTGATTGATCTGGGTCTGCATCTTGTCGAGATCCTTCTTCGAAGTCGGGCTTTCGGCAATGTCGAGACCGGCGTCCCGCAATGCCGCCGCCATGTCGCCCGAAATGACGAAGGCATCCCAGCCCAGCCAGCGCAGGAAATACTGGCCTGTATTGCCGCCCAGCCGGCTGCCATGCTTGCCGAGATAGGCCATCAGCCCGACCTGGTCGTCGGCAGGCCAGTTGGCGAGGAATTCACCGAAGCCGCCGTGCTCCTTCGACACCCGTTCGACGAAAGCGGCGTTGTCGCGCACGGATTTGATTTTCTGCGGGTTGCGCACAATGCGCTGATCGGAAGCCAGATCGTGCCAGAAATCGTCAGGCTGGAACAACAGCCGCTTCGGCTCGAAGCGTAGAAATGCCTCCTCGAAACCCGGCCATTTCTGTTCGATGACGCGCCAGACGAAACCGGCGGCAAAGACCCGCTCGGCCATGGTCGAGAGAATGCGATCGTCCGGAATGTCGGCGACCGCGGCATTGTCGGGCACGGGCCCGAGCAGCGTTGCAAGCTCCCCTTCGCCGCCCTTGCGTTTTGCCGCGCGCAGGCGAATTTTCTGGAAATCGGCCATGGCTCCCTCGCTATTGGCGTGAATGTAACACTTCCCGCGAGAGCCGGCAGCCTCTACGTCTATCTCCACTGACGACGGAGACGGCCATGTACAAGACAATCGACGATATGGCGAACCGCTGGCTCAAGCGACGGCCGGACGGCCTCAGCCAGTTGGAAAGCCGGGTGCTGCAATCGGCGCTCGAACGCACCACGATCTCTCGCGACACCAACAAGGCGGTCGCCTTCCACCAGACCTTTGGCGACCGGCTTGCCGATACGATCGCCCGCATCGGCGGCTCCTGGTCCTTCATCCTAGGCTTCATCGCTTTCCTGATCGTCTGGACCGCCGGCAATGTCTGGCTTTTGACGCGCGATGCCTTCGACCCCTACCCGTTCATCTTCCTCAACCTCGTGCTCTCTATGGTCGCCGCCTTGCAGGCGCCGGTGATCATGATGGCGCAGAACCGCCAGACCGAACGCGACCGCATCGACGCCGCCCACGATTACGAGGTCAATCTGAAGGCCGAGATCGAGATCATGGCGCTGCACGAAAAACTCGATGAGCTGCGCCACAGCCAGATCATCGGCATGCGCGAAGAGATCATGCGGCTGGCGGAAGTGGTCAAACGCATCGACGAGAGGCTGGCGCAGCAGCAGTCGGCCTCATGACCGACGCGATCCATCATTTCATCGAACAATATGGGTTGCTTGCCGTCTTTCTCGGCTGTGTCGCCGAAGGCGAAAGTGCCGCCATCCTCGGCGGATTCTTCGCCCACCAGAATGTTTTCGTGCTGTGGCATGCGATTGTGGCGGCGGCGCTCGGCGCCTTCCTCGGCGACACCTGCTTCTTCATCCTGGGCAGAAGTTTCGCCGACAACCGCCATGTCGTCAGGCTGCGCAGGCGCCCAGGATTCGGCCGCGCCTACCGTCTGCTCAATACCCATCCCAACATCTTCGTGCTGTCGAACCGCTATGTCTACGGCATGCGCCTTGTCGGCGGCATCGCCGCAGGCCTGTCGACCATAGCAGCGCCCCGGTTCGTCATTCTCAACGCCATCTCATCGGTGATCTGGGCGGTGCTGTTCAGCACGATCGGTTATGTCTTCGGACTGGGCGCCGAGCATTTCGTCGGCCAGGCGCTGATGCGCCACGAGCGGCTGTTCATCGGGCTCGGCATCGGCCTCACCGTGGCCGTGCTTGCCTGGTTTGTCGCCCGCCACGTCGCCAAGCGGGAGCGTCGTCGGGAGCAGTGATGCAGTCGGTGTCCTGGTCGTTCAGGAGGTCAGATCGGAAAGCCGGTGATCCGCTCGATGAGCGCGATGCCCCAGACGCCGGCGACGATGACAACCGAGATCAGCACCGCCAGCGAGCCGCAGTCCTTGGCCAACTGGATGTCGACATTGAACTCGCGGCTGAAGGCATCGCAAGCCGCCTCGATGCCGGTGTTCAGTACCTCGACCATGATCAGCAGCAGCACCGCCCCGATCAGCAAGGCATAACCACGCCAGGACACCGAAACGAACCACGCCGCGGGCAGAGCGAGCACCAGCAGCATCAGTTCTTGCTGGAAAGCCTTCTCGCTGGCGGCCAGCTTTCGGAACGCCCGCACCGAATTGAAAAAAGCGTCGATCAGCCGCTGCATGCCCAAACCTCTTTCCGGATTACCGGCACGAGATAAAGCAACGGCCCGATCAAGGGAATAAGGTGTCTCGTCCAAAATTCATTCAGCGACCGCTATCGAGGGCGTCGACTTCTCAAACTGCGGCAGCCCGTCGTCGATCGAATAATAGTCGCCCTTGTCGCCGACGAAGATATGACAGTCGCCCTTGAGGCCCGTCGGCTTGTCGAACGCTCCCGCCATGACCGAAATATAGTCTTGCGCCCTTGGCTTCCAGAAAAGCACGGACCCGCATGCCTTGCAGAAACCGCGCCTGGCGAAAGCCGACGCTTCATACCAGGTGATGCTTTCCGCGCCTTCGACCACGATGTCGGCGTCGGCGACATTGGTCGCGGCATAGAAATGCCCGCTTTGCTTCCTGCATTGCGAGCAATGACAGTATACGACGCCGCGCAGCGCTCCCCTTGTCCGGAAGCGGACCGCTCCGCACAGGCATGATCCCTGGTGATTATCGCTCATTTCGGCGCTCCTTGGAGAAACCTCGTCCAGCATCGTTGCCAGGATTCCAGCTTTGCGGTGGTTGCGCGCAAGCAAATGCGACATCGATTGGCGTGACAAAATTCCAAATTCAGTCTCATTTCCATCAGCACAACACGCGGATTTGGAAGTCAAATTCGGCAAACCCGGGTTTTATCCCGCAAGGGTGGTACAAAAATTACGCCACTACAGCCACAGGTAGAGAAAGACCTGTGGAAGTCGTACGAATTAAGGAAACTTTAGCGCCACCGCATTTATGGTCCCATCAAGCGAAGGTCGCGGGTGGGGACGCGTCTCGTCGCAAGATGTTCTGGACTATCGGTCGCGCTCCCCAGCTCGGCGATCAATGGAACCCGCGAAAATTCCGCGCCGGGATCCGAGGGGAAGAGTGGATCAGAGATGCAGCCGGCAGTAGCCACAACCGAACGAAGCACCGACATCGCAGCCACGGTTGTCACGACCATGCGCCAGCTTGGCGTCCTCGGCCTGCCGCGCAACTACGAGATCTTCTACGAGGCATTGAGCGGCACCAATCGCGAGCTCAGTCTCGCCGTCGTGTCGCTTAGCAGCCGGCCGACGCAGGATGAGCTGGATAAGATCGGGCGCGCCTTCTTTGCGCAGAACCACGGCCCGGGCATCGTCGAGCATGCCAGGGACGTCATTGCCAGGGAACTCGAGGAGGTCGCGGCGCTGTTGCGGAGCGAACGCAGCCACATCGAAAAATACGGCAGGATTCTCGACGAGACATCGAACGGCCTGAGCGGCCGCAGCCTGCTCTCCCAGGATCTTCTGCAGAAAATCGCCAACGCCATGGCCGTTGCCACCAATTCCACGATCGATCACGGCAAGCAGATCGCCTCGACGCTCAGCGACAAGACGGCCGAGCTCGAAAGCGTCAAGTCGAAGCTCGAGGAATACAAGCGGCTGGCCGATACGGATCCGTTGACTCAGATCTGGAACCGCCGCGCCTTCGACAAGGAAATCACCCGGATCTATAACAGCAACAAGGGTATCCTGTTCAATGCCTTGATCCTTGCCGACATCGACCGGTTCAAGGATATCAACGATCGCTACGGCCATCCTGTCGGCGACAAGATCATCCAGATCATCGCCGAGATTTTCCAGACCAGCATTCGCGGCGACATGTTCGTCGCCCGCACCGGCGGCGAGGAATTCGCGCTGATCATCGAAGGCGCCAGCGAAGACGCCACCTACGATGTCGCCGAGCGCATTCGCGCCCTGATCGAGCAGACGCCGTTCACCAGCAGCCAGACCGGCATGAATTACGGCACCGTGACCGTCTCGATGGGCATCTGCATGGCATCCGAGGCCGAAGGCCCTGAGGATCTCTACACCAAGGCCGACCGAGCGCTCTACCGTTCGAAAGTGAGTGGCCGCAACCGCGTCACCAAGCATTCGACGATGGCCGGCCGCGCCGGCAAGAGCTGGCTGCTCTACAAGAAGGACTGACGCTGGTCGCCGTTCACCGGCAATGCAAGCCAATTTCCAATTGGATGGCAATGCCCGACTGGGTGCCGTCTCGATCAGATATTGACACGGGCCTAATCAGACATAGGCGAAGCCGGCCGCGATCACGCCCACGGCGCCTAGCGCCAGCGAGCCGATCCACGGCCAGCGCCTGCCACGGGTGATGATGGAGAGCGTCGCGACGGCGATCGAGATGTGCAAGAGCGTCACCGCAAACGTAAGGGCATGGTGACGGTGTTCGCGCACGTCGCTATCGCGCAGCTTTTCATCGACCTGCTTTTCAAATTCGGTCGCCTTGGCCTGGATGTCCGCGCCATCGGCCTCATTGCGCTTCGCGGCTGCCTGGAATTGGTCGGTTCCGTGGCCACCCATCGCCGCCGCGATCTCATAGCTGTTCTTCTTGATGCTCTTTGCCTCGAAGAAACTCCACTGATCGCTGGCCTTGTTCTGGAGATAGGCCGCCTCGCTCTTGTCGTTGATCGCCTCCGCGGTTTCGAGCGACTCGAAGCTGCCGACCGTCGCGGCGAGAACCGCCAGCACAGCTATGGTGACGGAGACAGTGATCAGAAAGGGATTTCCCTCATGCGCGGCATGTTCGGCATGCTCGGCGTTCTCGAGGTGCTCCTGGGTAGCGTCTTCCATTGCCATTCGTCGAATCCTGGCCCGCGATGATTGGGTTCGGCCGCGAACCTTCACCTCAATCTTGGTTTTGCAGAGGTCGCGTCAGCATAAATTTTCGTAAGGTTTGACGTGACGACCGTCTGGACAACATCCTGCTGGAACAAGAAAAGGCGCCGGATTTCTCGGGCGCCTTCGCATGCTGGTCGATTTGGGAGCGGCAGGTTCAGCCGTTGGCGACCTGCTTGTGCGGCACGGGGTGGCTTTTCTTCAGCAGATCCGACACCAGGAAGGCCAGTTCGATCGCCTGGTCGGCATTGAGGCGCGGGTCGCAATGCGTGTGGTAGCGATCCTGCAATTCCTCCGCCGTGATGGCGCGGGCGCCGCCCGTGCATTCGGTGACGTTCTTGCCGGTCATCTCGACATGGATGCCGCCCGGATGCGTGCCTTCGGCGCGGTGCACCTCGAAGAAGGTCTGCACCTCCTTCAGGATGCGGTCGAACGGCCGTGTCTTGTAGCCGGCGGCCTCGATCGTGTTGCCATGCATCGGGTCCGACGACCAGACGACGCTGCGGCCTTCCTTCTGCACCGCGCGCACCAGCTTCGGCAGATGGTCGGCGACCTTGTCGGAGCCAAAGCGGGCGATCAGCGTCAGCCGGCCGGGCTCGTTCTCGGGGTTGAGCAGGTCGATCAGTTCCAGCAAGCCGTCAGCAGTCAGCGACGGGCCGCATTTCAGGCCGAGCGGGTTCTTGATGCCGCGGCAATATTCGACATGGGCATGGTCGGGCTGGCGCGTTCGGTCGCCGATCCAGATCATGTGGCCTGACGTGGCATACCAGTCGCCCGAGGTCGAATCGACGCGGGTCAGCGCTTCCTCGTAGCCGAGCAGCAGCGCCTCGTGGCTGGTGTAGAAATCGGTCTCGCGCAGCGCGTAATTGGTCTCCGAGGTGATGCCGACAGCCTTCATGAAGTCCATCGTCTCGGTGATGCGGTTGGCGAGCGACTCGTACTTTTCGCCCTGCGGGCTGTCGGAGACGAAGCCGAGCATCCAGCGATGCACATTCTCCAGGCTGGCATAGCCGCCCTGCGCGAAGGCGCGCAGAAGATTGAGCGTCGCCGCCGACTGGCGGTAGGCCATTTCCTGGCGGGCGGGATCAGGAATGCGCGACTTCTGGTCGAACTCGATGCCGTTGATGATGTCGCCGCGATAGCTCGGCAGCGTCACATCACCCTTGGTCTCGTTGTCGGACGAGCGCGGCTTGGCGAACTGGCCGGCAACGCGGCCAACCTTCACCACCGGCTGTGCGCCGGCGAAGGTCAGCACGACCGACATCTGCAGGAAGACGCGGAAGAAGTCGCGGATGTTGTCGGCGCCATGTTCGGCAAAGCTTTCGGCGCAGTCGCCGCCCTGGAGCAGGAAAGCGTCGCCGTTTGCGACCGCCGCGAGCTGCTTCTTCAGCTTGCGCGCTTCGCCGGCAAAGACCAGCGGCGGATAGGTGGCGAGTTGGGCTTCGGTGTTCTTCAGCGCGGCAAGGTCCGGATAGGCAGGAACCTGCTTTATCGGCTTTGCTCTCCACGAATTCGGCGACCATTTCGTCATCGCTGCACCCAACACTCTTTCCGGCGAGCACCCTCGCCCGCCATTTCCGCCCCTATATGGGTTGGCGGCTCCATACACGAAGCCGATTTCCTATTCTAGACTGGAATTTCAGCGCTGGCGAATGGGTCGGGTGGGCTACGCCGCCTTCTCCACCAGCCGCGCGAGCTGCGTCATGACCACGGCCGAGCCAGCCAGCCGTTTCTCGGCTGTCGGCCAGTCGCGAGTGAAGACGACGCTGTGATCCGGCCGGATCTTGGCCAGCGAGCCCTGTTCGCCGATGAACTTGACCAGGCCGACCGGGTTGGAGAATTCGCGCTTGCGGAAATGGATGACGACGCCTTTCGGCCCGGCGTCGAGCTTCTCGACATTGGCCTTGCGGCAGAGCGCCTTGATGAAGACGATCTTCAGGAGATGCTTGACCTCGTCCGGCAGCGGGCCGAAACGGTCGATCAGCTCGGCGCCGAAAGCGTCGATCTCCTCGGTGTTCTCGAGGTCGCCGAGGCGGCGGTAGAGCGCCAGCCGGAGCTGCAGGTCCGGCACATAGCTTTCCGGGATCATTACCGCCGTGCCGACGGCGATCTGCGGCGACCAGCCGCCATCCTGGACCTCGCCGGAATCCTTCACTTCGGCCACCGCCTCCTCCAGCATCTGCTGGTAGAGCTCGAAGCCGACCTCCTTGATATGGCCGGACTGCTCTTCGCCCAGGAGATTGCCGGCGCCACGGATGTCGAGATCATGGCTGGCGAGCTGGAAGCCCGCGCCCAGCGTGTCGAGCGATTGCAGCACCTTCAGCCGCCGCTCGGCGGTGTCGGTGAGCTTGCGGTTGGCCGGCAGCGTGAACAGCGCATAGGCGCGCACCTTGGAGCGGCCGACGCGGCCGCGCAGCTGGTAGAGCTGCGACAGGCCGAACATGTCGGCGCGATGGATGATCAGCGTGTTGGCGGTCGGAATGTCCAGGCCGGATTCGACGATGGTGGTCGACAAAAGCACATCATACTGGCCGTCATAGAAGGCATTCATGATGTCGTCGAGTTCGCCGGGCGGCATCTGGCCATGGGCAACCGCTACCTTTAACTCCGGGACGGATTCCTTCAGAAAATCATGGATTTCGGCGAGATCGCTGATGCGCGGAACCACATAGAAGGAGTGGCCCCCACGGTAGCGCTCGCGCAGCAGCGTCTCGCGAATGACCAGCGGATCGAAGGGCGAGATGAAGGTGCGCACCGCCATGCGGTCGACCGGCGGCGTGGCGATCAGCGAAAGTTCGCGCACCCCGGTCAGCGCCAGCTGCAGCGTGCGCGGGATCGGCGTCGCCGACAGCGTCAGCACGTGGACATCGGTCTTCAGATCCTTCAGCCGCTCCTTGTGCTTGACGCCAAAGTGCTGCTCTTCGTCGATGATCAGCAGGCCGAGATTCTTGAACGAGATCGACGAACCGAGCAGCGCATGGGTGCCGACGACGATGTCGACCTGCCCCTCGGCCAGCGCCTTCTTCGTCTCGGCCAATTCCTTGGCGCCGACCAGCCGCGAGGCCTGGGCGACGCGGATCGGCAGGCCGGAAAAACGCTGCGAAAAGGTCTTGAAGTGCTGGCGCGACAACAGCGTCGTCGGCACCACAACCGCGACCTGGAACCCTTCCATCGCCGCGATGAAGGCGGCGCGCAGTGCCACTTCGGTCTTGCCGAAGCCGACATCGCCGCAGATCAGCCTGTCCATCGGCTTGCCGGCGCCGAGATCGTCGCGCACCGAGTCGATCGCCGTCTGCTGGTCATCGGTCTCCTCATAGGGGAAACGGGCGGCAAACTCGTCATAGAGGCCCTCGGCCGGCACCAGTGCCGGCGCCGCGCGCATCTGCCGTTCGGCGGCGATGCGGATCAATTGCCCGGCCATGTCGAGCAGGCGCCGCTTGAGTTTGGCCTTGCGCGACTGCCAGGCGCCGCCGCCAAGCTTGTCCAGCGTCGCCTCGGCGCTATCCGAGCCGTAGCGCGACAGGAGCTCGATGTTCTCGACCGGCAGGAACAGCCGGTCGTCGCCGGCATAATGGATTTCCAGGCAGTCATGCGGCGCGCCGACCGCCTCGATGGTGCGCAGGCCGATGAAGCGGCCAATGCCATGGTCGGTGTGGACGACGATATCGCCGGCTGAAAGCGCAGAGGCCTCCGCAATAAAGTCGGAGGCGCGCTTCTTGCGCTTGGAACGCCGGATCAGCCGGTCGCCCAGAATGTCCTGTTCGGCAACGACGACCAGTCTTTCGGTCTCGAAGCCGGATTCGAGCGGCAGGACGGCCAATGCCGCCTGCCCCGGCTCGAGTTGTTCGGCTTCGGCCAGCGTCTCGACCTGCTTGAGATTGCCGAGATGATGCTCGGTGAGAATCTGGCCGAGCCGGTCGAGCGAGCCTTCCGTCCAACCGGCGATGACGATGCGGCGGCGCGCCGCGCGCTCGTCGGCGATATGCCTGACGACGACATCGAAGACGTTGACGTTCGGATCGGCGCGCTCCTCGACGAAGCTGCGGCCATGGCGCGAGCCGGCGTGGTAGACCTTTTTCGCGCCGGCATCGGGCGCGTCGAAGGGCGTGAAGTCGATCGCTTCACGCGGCCCGAGCGAGGCGATCAGGTTTTCCGGCGACAGGTAAAGCAGATCCGGCGCCACCGGCTTGTAGGGCACGGCATCTTTCAGCGCAGCGTCGGCCTGCTTTTTTCGCGCCTCGTAATGGTCGAGGATCAGCGTGTGGCGCTCGGCCAGAGCCTCATGCGCCAGATGGTCGAAGATGACGGGCGTGTCCGGCAGATAGTCGAACACCGTCTCCAGCCGCTCATAGAAGAACGGCAGCCAGTGCTCCATGCCGGCGAAGCGCCGGCCTTCGCTGACCGCCGCATAGAGCCCGTCGTCGCGCTGCGGCGCGCCGAAGGTTTCGATATAGGAGCGGCGGAAGCGGCTGATGGTTTCCGGCGTCAGCGCCACTTCGCTCATCGCCTGCAGCGCCATCGACTTGCGCTGGCCTGTCGTGCGCTGAGTGGCGGCGTCGAAGACGCGGATCGATTCCAGCGTATCGCCGAAGAAGTCGAGCCGCAGCGCCTCGGTCCAGCCTGGCGCGAAAAGGTCGAGAATGCCGCCGCGCACCGCGAATTCGCCGATGCCGCGCACCGTCGGCACGCGCTCGAAGCCGGATGTTTCCAGCCGCGCGATCAGCGCATTCATGTCGATCTGGTTGCCGGGCCTGGCATGAAAGGTCTGCGCCTCGACCAGGTCGGCCGGCGGAATGCGCTGCAGCAGGGCATTGGCGGTGGTGAGGATGACGGCACGATGCGGCTTCTTCGCCAGCGCGATCATGGCGGTCAGTGCGTCGAGCCGCTTGGCGGCGGCGTCCGAGCCGGGCGAGACGCGGTCGTAGGGCAGACAGTCCCAGGCCGGCAGTTCCAGCACCGGCAGGCCGGGCGCGGCAAAGGCCAGTGCCTCGATGATAACAGGCAGACGCTGGCCGTCGCGCGCCACGAACAGCACCGGCTTGTCGGGCGCGATCTCGAGCGCGGCCTGCACCAGCGCAAAGGCCTCGTAGCCATCGGCGACACCGTCGACGATGAACTGGCCGGCGCGGCCTTTCGGCAGACCAATGGTGGGAATTAGGCTCATCAAATCACGGTCTTTGTTTGCCGCAATTCCTGTGGGAAAACCGCTTCGCACTTTTCCTGGAATTGCTGTTGGTCAGAAAGTCATGGTCCGGCGGGACGCCAGGATCTTTTGCAGGACAGGACAATCGATATCCGCCGGAATCGGACGCTCACCGGTGATCAGCGGCAGGAATTCGGTGTCGGAAATGTCGAGGAGCCTCTCATATTGGTCGATTTCCTCAGCCGTCAAGGCGCCGATCTCGGCGTCGGCGAAGGTGCCGAGGATGAGATCCATCTCGCGCATGCCGCGATGCCAGGAGCGGAACAACAGCTTGCGGCGGTGAGCGTCCAGCCCCTCGCTTGATCGTTTCGTTCCGGTCATTGTGGCGCATCCTCACTTGCTGCGGCGCATATAGCGTGGATAGAAGGGGCTGTCAGCCTTGCGCTGAGGCCGTCGCGACATAAGCTGACATCATGCGTCCTTCCATCCTCGATCCGCTGTTCGTTCCGATCACTTCGCTTGCCGGCGTCGGGCCGAAGGTCGGCACGCTGATCGAGAAGGTCGTTACGGCCGATCTTGGTGATCGCGCGGCCCGCGCGGGCGACCTTCTGTTCGTGCTGCCGCATACAGTCATCGACCGTCGCAGCCGGCCGGGCATCGCAGGGTCCGCGGAAGGCCAGATCGTTACGCTCGACGTGCGCATTGACCGCCACCAGCCGCCGCCGCGCGGCAACAGATCCGTGCCCTACAGGGTCTATGCCCATGACGATACCGGCGAAATCGGCCTGACCTTCTTCCATGCGCACGCCGCCTATCTCGAAAAGGCAATGCCCGTGGGCGAGCATGTCGTGGTCTCGGGCCGCATGGAATGGTTCAACGGCCGCCCGACCATGGTCCACCCCGACCATATCGCGCTGGCCAGCGAGGCGGAGAACCTGCCGCTGGTCGAACCGGTCTATCCGCTCACCGCGGGCCTCTCGGGCAAGGTGTTGCGCCGGGCGATCGGCCAGGCGCTGGCGCGTCTGCCCGAATTGCCGGAATGGCAGGACGGCGCCTTCATGCGCCGGCACACCTTTCCCACCTTTGCCGACGCCCTTACGCGCATCCACAATCCGGCCGACCCGATCGATGTTTCCGTCGACGGCGCCGCGTGGCGGCGTCTTGCCTATGATGAGTTGCTGGCGGGCCAGGTCTCGCTGGCGCTGGTGCGGGCAAAGATCCGCCGCCTGTCCGGCCGTCCCCTGGTCGGCGACGGCCGCATCGTCGATGATCTGCGTGCGGCCCTTCCCTATTCGCTGACCGCAAGTCAGGAATTCGCGCTGGCCGAAATCAATGCCGACCTTGCCGACCCCGAGCGCATGCTGCGGCTGCTGCAGGGCGATGTCGGCTCGGGCAAGACGGTGGTCGCGCTGCTTGCCATGGCGCGCGCCGTCGAGGCCGGCGGCCAGGCGGCGCTGATGGCGCCGACCGAAATCCTGGCGCGCCAGCACCTGGCAACGATCACGCCTCTGGCCGCCAAGGTCGGGCTGCGCACCGCCATCCTCACCGGCCGCGAAAAAGGCCGCGAACGCACCGAAACACTGGCCGGCCTGGCCAGCGGCGAGATCGACATCGTCGTCGGCACCCACGCCCTGTTCCAGGAGGCGGTGACCTTCCACGATCTGGTGCTGGCAATCATCGACGAGCAGCATCGCTTCGGCGTCCACCAGCGGCTCGCCATCACCGCCAAGGGTGACGCGCCCGACATGCTGGTGATGACGGCCACTCCCATCCCGCGCACGCTGGTTCTGACCGCCTTCGGCGACATGGATGTCTCCAAGCTGACGGAAAAGCCCGCCGGCCGCCAGCCGATCCGCACCGTCACGCTGCCGCTGGAGCGTCTCGACGAACTGGTTGGCCGCATGGAGGATGCCGTCGCCGGCGGCCAGAAAATCTACTGGATCTGCCCGCTGGTCGAGGAATCCGAAGAGATCAAGCTGATGTCGGCCGAGGATCGCTTTGCTTCGCTGAAGCCGCTGTTTGGCGACCGCATCGGCCTCGTCCACGGCCGTATGAAAGGTGCGGAGAAGGACGAGGCGATGCGCGCCTTCAAGGAGGGCGAGACCCGTATCCTGATCGCAACCACGGTCATCGAGGTCGGCGTCGATGTTCCCGATGCCACAGTCATGGTCATCGAGCATGCCGAGCGCTTCGGCCTCGCACAACTGCACCAGTTGCGCGGCCGCGTCGGGCGCGGCGACAAGCCCTCCTCCTGCGTGCTGCTCTACAAGGATCCGCTCGGCGAGACGGCAAAGCGCCGGCTGTCGGTGATGCGCGAGACCGAAGACGGCTTTTTGATCGCCGAGGAAGACCTCAAACTGCGCGGCGAAGGCGAGCTTCTCGGCACCCGCCAGTCCGGCACGCCGGGCTTCCAGGTAGCGCGCATCGAGGCGCATGCCGATCTCCTGGAGGCTGCCCGCGACGATGCCAGGCTGATCCTGTCACACGACCCGGAACTGCAATCCGACCGCGGCGAGGCGCTGCGCCTGCTGCTTTATTTGTTCGGTCGCGACGAGGCCGTGCGGCTCCTGCGCGCCGGATGAGGCCCTAGCGGCGGATTGGCGACCGTTCCGTTGATCGGTTCGCCATTCAGCGTCACCATCTTGCTTTTCACTTCCGGCGCCACCAGCCCGGCCGAGACGATCAGCTTGGCGCCGTCCTCGATCGTCATGTCGAGCAGCACGATGTCCGACTTCAGCACATACATCAGGAACCCGGTCGTCGGGTTCGGCGTGCATGGCATGAACACGGCGATCAGCGGATCACCTTCCTGGTCGAGCTTCTCATTGATCTCGGTTTCTTTCTCGCTGGCGACGAAAACCAGCGACCACACGCCCTTGCGCGGATATTCGACCAGCCCTACCTGGCGGAACATGTCGCCCTTGTTCGACAGCACAGTCTCGAAAATCTGCTTCAGCGAGCCGTAGATGCCGCGCACCAGCGGCATGCGGCCAAGCAGGCGTTCGCCGAAACCGACAATGGCGCGGCCGACAATGTTTGCGGTGAGGAAACCGATCAACGTGATCAGGATCAGCGCGACGATCAGCCCGAAGCCCGGAACCGGAAACGGCAGGTAGGTGTCGGGGTTGTAACGCGCCGGAATATAGGGCTTCACCCAGGAATCGACCCAGCCGATGAACGACCAGGCGATATAGGCTGTGATCGCCAGTGGCGCGCAGACGACGAAGCCCGTGAGGAAATAGTTCCTCAGCCGGGTCATGCCGGAGGTCTTGGGAGCATCGGACATGGTTCACCGGGGGCGCGGGTTGCAGCGCAACATTAGTGAACCGGAACGCCGTTTGGAACTGCGAAGTTTTTAAAGAGCGGCTGTTTGGGGCCTACTCCACCGTGACCGATTTCGCCAGGTTGCGCGGCTGGTCGACGTCGGTGCCCATGAACACGGCGGCGAAATAGGCCAGCATCTGGATCGGCAGTGCATAGATGATCGGCGAAATGATTTCCGGCACGTCCGGCAGGATGATCGTCTCCATCGTCTTCACGCTCGAGTGCGCTGCGCCCTTGGCGTCGGTGATCAGGATGATCTTGCCGCCGCGCGCGGCCACTTCCTGCATGTTCGACACGGTCTTCTCGAAAATCCGGTCATGCGGCGCAATGACGATGACCGGCATGTTCTCGTCGATCAGCGCGATCGGCCCGTGCTTCAATTCGCCCGCCGCATAGCCCTCGGCGTGGATATAGGAGATTTCCTTGAGCTTTAGCGCGCCTTCCATGGCCAGCGGGAAATTGGTGTCGCGGCCGAGATAGAGCACGTCCTTGTAGCGCGACAGCTCGCGCGCGATGCGCTCGATCTGCTCTTCGAGCTTGAGCACCTGGTTGGCATAGCGCGGCGCTTCCGAAAGCGCGCGCACCAAGGTCTTCTCCTGCTCCTTCGAAATCGTGCCGCGCGCCACGCCGGCGCGCACCGCAAGCGAGGCCAGCACCGAGAGCTGGCAAGTGAAAGCCTTGGTCGAGGCGACGCCGATCTCAGGCCCGGCCAATGTCGGCAGCACCACGTCGGATTCGCGCGCCATCGTCGATTCCCGCACATTGACGACGGCGCCGATCTTCATGCCGGCCTTGCGGCAGTAGCGCAGCGAGGCCAGCGTGTCGGCGGTCTCGCCCGATTGCGAGATGAAGAAGGCGGCATCATTGGCCGACAGCGGCATCTCGCGGTAGCGGAACTCCGAGGCGACATCGATGTCGACCGGCAGCCGCGCATAGCGCTCGAACCAGTATTTGCCGATCAGCCCGGCGAGATAGGCGGTGCCGCAGGCGGAAATCGCCAGCCGGCCGATCTTGGCGAAATCGAACGGCAGGTCGAGCGGCTTGGAGACGCCGGAGACGAAATCGACGTAATGGGCGAGCGTGTGGGAGATCACCTCGGGCTGCTCATGGATTTCCTTTTCCATGAAATGGCGGCGGTTGCCCTTGTCGACCATGAAGGAGGTCGACAGCGACTGCTGACGCTTGCGCTCGACCTCCTTGCCGTCGATGTCGAAGATCGTGACGCCGTCGTGGCGGACCACCGCCCAGTCGCCGTCTTCAAGATAAGTGATCGAATTGGTGAACGGGGCCAGCGCGATGGCGTCGGAACCCAAGAACATCTCGCCGTCGCCATGGCCGACGGCCAGCGGCGGGCCGTTGCGGGCGCCGACGATCAGGTCTTCGTCGCCCTTGAACATGATGGCCAACGCAAAGGCGCCTTGCAGCCGCTTCAGCGCCTGGTGCGCGGCTTCGACCGGCTTCAGCCCCTTGGCCAACTCGCGCGCCACCAGATGCGCCACGACCTCGGTGTCGGTCTGCGAGGAGAAGGAATAGCCGTCACGGACCAGCTCGTCGCGCAGTTCGGCAAAGTTCTCGATAATGCCGTTGTGGACGATGGCGACGCCATCGGAAAAATGCGGATGCGCATTCGTCTCATTGGGCACGCCGTGCGTGGCCCAGCGCGTGTGGCCGATGCCGATCGTGCCGTCGAGCGGCTCCTCCTTGAGCCGGCGTTCGAGGTTGATCAGCTTGCCCTCGGCGCGGCGGCGGGCGAGCTGACCGCGCTCGATTGTGGCGACGCCAGCCGAGTCATAGCCACGATATTCGAGCCGCTTCAGCGCATCGACAATGAGCGGCGCAACCTGCGAGTGGCCGACGATTCCAACGATACCGCACATGCAGATAGCCCCCGATTCCCCACGGAAAACCAGCGATACTTAGGGATGGCCGGCCTGCCGCGAAAGTCACATTGCATTTCGTCCGGTGTAAAGGACGTTTTTCAACGCATGCATCATGCCGGACCGCTCTTGCAATCCGGTTACTGCAATTGCTCGGTTTTTTCGATTGCTTTGGCGGAGGAAAGCGCGCCGGCTGACCGTCAGTGGTCTGCGCCGGCTGCCTTCTTCTTCGCCGCCGCGGCCGAGGCAAATCGCTCGCGCAACTCCTTGCCTTTGCCGGGGATCGTCTTCTGGCGGGCGCGGCCGAAGGCCAGCGCATCGTCGGGCACGCTTTCGGTGATGACGCTGCCGGAGGCGATGTAGCCGCCCTTGCCGATCGACACCGGCGCCACCAGCGAGGAATTCGAGCCGACAAAAGCCCCCTCGCCGATATCGGTGAAAAATTTCGAATAGCCGTCATAATTGCAGGTGATGGTGCCGGCGCCGATATTGGCGCCCGCGCCGACGCGGGCATCGCCGATATAGGTCAAATGATTGACCTTGGCGCCCTCCTCGACAACAGCCTGCTTGACCTCGCAGAAATTGCCGACCTTCGCCTTGTTGCGAAGATCGGCGCCCGGCCGCAACCGTGCGAACGGCCCGACATCGCAATTCGATGCAATGGTGGCCCCTTCGACATGGCTGAAGGCATGGATCTTGGCGCCGCCGGCGATCTTCACGCCTGGACCGAACCAGACATTCGGCTCGACGATGGTGTCGGCGCCGATCTCGGTGTCGTGCGAGAAATACACGGTCTCCGGCGCGAGCAGCGTCACGCCCGACAGCATCGCCTCCTGGCGGCGGCGTGCCTGCCAGATGCCTTCGGCCTGCGCCAGCTCGGCGCGGTTGTTGATGCCGAGCGCATTCTCGAAACTGGCCTCGGTGGCGACGACATCGAGACCTTGCGCGCTGGCGATCTCGACGATGTCGGTCAGATAGTACTCGCCCTTGGCGTTCTTGTTGCCGACCGCGTCGAGCAGCTTCAGCGCGTGGGCGCCGGCGACCGCCATCATGCCGGCATTGCAGAAGCCGATCTTCTTTTCCGCCTCGGAACAGTCTTTTTCCTCGCGGATGGCAATCAGCTTGCCGCCTTTTTCGACCAGCCGGCCATAGCCGTTTGGAAGAGGTGGGCGGAAGCCGATCACGGCGACGGCCGCACCTTCGGCGAGTTTCAGCCGAGCCAGGTTCAGCGCTTCCGCGTCGATCAGCGGCGTATCGCCGAACATCACCAGGATGTCGTCATAACCCCTTGATATCGCTTCACGTGCGGCAAGAACCGCATGCGCCGTACCCAGGCGTTTTTCCTGCACGAAGGTCTCGGCCTTGGGTGCGAATTTCGCCACCGCCTTGCGCATCTCTTCCGCGCCATGGCCGATGACGATGGCATCGCTGGTGGCACCGGCGGCATCGGCCGCCTTCACCACATGGGCGACCATCGGCAGGCCCGCGATCTGGTGCAGCACCTTCGGCAGCGCGCTCTTCATGCGCGTGCCTTCGCCGGCGGCGAGGATGACGGACAGGCAGGATCTCTGGCTCATGGAAGGCAACCGTGTGAAAAGGGTTGGGAATCAAATCATGCTAGCAGCGGCGCCATGTTGCACCAATGCGGTTAAATTCCGGTGAGATGTGGGAGAAGCTGACTCTTAGTCAGCGGATTTGCATCTATATCAAGCCGTGCTTCCTGAATTCAGCCTGTTCATCGCCGGAAATCCAGCCAAATACCTTTAGCCGACCGTCGCGTCTTTCGATGAGGTAGTCGACCTTGAAATCGATGGGTAAGGCGCTCCCATCCTTCCGTTCGTAGTCGCCCGACCATTGCACCTTGGCCACGATGTCACCGAGACATGGCTGCAGGTCATCCTTTTACCCCAACCGTCCCAGCACCGGAAAATTCTCCAGAAGCCAGTAGGACACCGTCTGCACGCCGCCGGTGAGGAAAAACACGCCGGCGACCACCAGCAGCGCGCCGATGGCCTTTTCGACGCGGCCGAGATGGAGGCGGAATTTGCCGAGGAAGCGCATGAAGGCGCCGGAAAACAGGGCGGCGATCAGGAAGGGGATGCCAAGTCCGAGCGAATAGGCGGCGAGCAATAGCGCGCCCTCGCCCACGGTTTCGCGTCCGCCGGCCAGCGTCAGGATCGGCCCCAGCACCGGGCCGATGCAGGGCGTCCAGCCGAAGGCGAAGGCGAGCCCCATAACATAGGCGGCGATGGCGCTGGCCGGCTTGCCCTGCGACTGGAAGCGCGCCTCGCGCGACAACAGCGGAATGCGCAATATGCCGAGGAAATTCAGGCCCATCAGGATTATCAGCACGCCGGCGCCCATCGCCAGCTGCTCCTGCCAGACCCGCAGCAGCCTGCCGATGGTCGAGGCACCGGCGCCAAGCGCGACAAACACGGTCGAGAAGCCGAGCACAAAGGCGATCGAGGAATAAAGCAGTGCGCCGCGCGTGCCTTCGCGTGCTGTGACGCCCGCATCGCCGCGAAAATCGTCGACCGACACACCTGCCATGTAGCAGAGATAAGGCGGCACCAGCGGCAGCACGCAAGGCGACAGGAACGAGATGGCCCCTGCCCCGACGGCGCTGACATAGCCGATATCCAGTGCCATTCCAAAACTCCGACTGCTCCCGGGCGGATATAGCGACGGCCAGGCCTGTCTGCCAATCACCATTGTGTGGAAAGTCAGCCGCATACGGACATTAGGGACGAAAGCGGCGGCATGGGACGTTGATGTCAAAGAGACCGCGATTTCCCGCGCGTCTCGATATCAGCCAGGGAGATTTCCATGAAAACCATAACCATAGGGCTGGCCGCACTGCTTCTCAGCACCGCCGCATCCTTTGCCGCCGAGGCGTGGAAGGAAGCCGAGGTCAACGGCACCAAGATCTACACGGACGCCAAGGGCATGACCCTCTATACCTATGACAAGGACGAGAAGGGCAAATCGAACTGCTACGACAAATGCGCCGCCAACTGGCCGCCGCTGAAGGCCGACGCCGGCGCGAAGACCTCCGAAGGCTGGACGATCGTCGACCGTACCGACGGCACCAAGATGTGGGCCTATGACGGCAAGCCGCTCTACACCTTCATCAAGGACAAGAAGGCCGGCGATGTGGCTGGCGATGGCGTCGCGGGCGTCTGGCACATCGCCAAAGCCGATTGATCCTCGATACCTTCACCCGCCTGCCGGCGGGACAGAGCTGGTCGCCAGGCATCCCTCCATGCAGCAGGCGGCCAGCCCCAACGGCCTTTCTCTTCGTCGTCACTCCGTCGTACGCGGCCGCATTCTCCCCGACTCGGCGGAAAAATGAATCGGGCCGTTCGCGCCGAGCGAAGTGCGTCATCTCTCCAGGCCAAAATCTGTGATTTTCTCCATACACTCTAAGAGTGTATTGCTGCCAACAGCTCCGCAATTTGGGCGCTTCCCCTTGACCGGATGCAAAAGCGCGGCCATGTGAGCGGCAAATAGAACGAGATTTCGTCGCGCGCAGCGGAATTCTTCTGGCGCATCACAGCTGATATGAGACCTCATGGACGTCGTCGTCGTCGAATCGCCGGCCAAGGCGAAGACAATCAACAAATACCTCGGCAAGAACTATAAGGTTCTGGCCTCGTTCGGCCATGTCCGCGATTTGCCGGCCAAGGACGGTTCGGTGCGCCCGGATGAAGACTTCGCCATGTCCTGGGCGGTCGACACCGCCTCGGGCAAGCGGCTCGCCGACATCGCCAAGGCGGTCAAGGATGCCGACGGCCTGATCCTCGCCACCGACCCGGATCGCGAGGGCGAGGCCATTTCCTGGCATGTGCTGGAAGTGCTGAAGCAGAAGCGCGCACTGAAGGACAAGCCGGTCAGCCGCGTCGTCTTCAATGCCATCACCAAGTCCTCGGTGCTGGAAGCCATGGCCAATCCGCGCCAGATCGATGCGCCGCTGGTCGATGCCTATCTCGCTCGCCGGGCGCTGGACTATCTCGTCGGCTTCACGCTGTCGCCGGTGCTGTGGCGCAAATTGCCCGGCGCCCGTTCGGCCGGCCGCGTCCAGTCCGTGGCGCTGCGCCTCGTCTGCGACCGCGAATCCGAAATCGAACGCTTCATCCGCGAGGAATATTGGCAGATTGCCGCCATCCTCGGCACGCCGCGCAACGAGAATTTCGAAGCGCGGCTGACCGCCTTCGAGCGCAAGAAGCTGCAAAAGCTCGACATTGCCAACAAGGCTCAGGCCGACGACATCAAGGCGATGCTCGAGGGCGCGACCTTCAAGGCGCTGTCGGTGGAAGCCAAGCCCACCAAGCGCAACCCCGGCCCGCCCTTCACCACCTCGACGTTGCAGCAGGCCGCCTCTTCGGGCCTCGGTTTCTCCGCCACCCGCACCATGCAGGTGGCGCAGCGGCTCTATGAAGGCATGGAGATCGGCGGCGAGACCACCGGCCTCATCACCTATATGCGAACCGACGGCGTGCAGATGGCGCCGGAGGCGATCGACGCCGCCCGCGACGCCATCGCCAAGGAATTCGGCCCGAAATACCTGCCGGAAAAGCCGCGTTTCTACACGACCAAGGCCAAGAATGCCCAGGAAGCGCACGAGGCGATCCGTCCGACGGATTTCATGCGCACGCCGGCCTCGGTCCGGCAATATCTCGATTCCGACCAGATGCGGCTCTATGAGCTGATCTGGAAGCGCGCCATCGCCAGCCAGATGCAGCCGGCCGAGATCGAGCGCACCACCGTCGAGATCGAGGCGGTCAACGGCGCCCGCACCGCCGAGCTTCGCGCTGTCGGTTCGGTCGTTCGCTTCGACGGCTTCATCGCCGCCTACACCGACCAGAAGGACGACGACGCCGAAGACGAGGAAAACCGCCGTCTGCCGGAAATTCGCGCCGGCGAGCAGCTTGCCCGCCAGGCGATCAACGCCACCCAGCACACGACCGAGCCGCCGCCGCGCTATTCCGAGGCGTCGCTGATCAAGAAGCTGGAAGAACTCGGCATCGGCCGGCCTTCGACCTACACGGCAATCCTGAAGACGCTGGAAGACCGCGACTATGTCACGATCGACAAGCGCCGGCTGGTGCCGCAAGCCAAGGGCCGCCTGTTGTCCGCCTTCCTCGAAAGCTTCTTCGAGCGCTATGTCGAATACGACTTCACCGCCTCGCTCGAGGAAAAGCTCGACGAGATCTCCGACGGCAAGCTCGCCTGGAAGGACGTGCTGCGCGATTTCTGGAAGGATTTTTCGGGGGCCGTCGCCGACATCAAGGAGCTGCGCGTCACCGACGTGCTCGATGCGCTGAACGAGGAACTGGCGCCGCTGGTGTTCCCGACGCGGGAAGACGGCTCCAACCCGCGTATCTGCCCGAAATGCGGCACCGGCAACCTGTCGCTGAAGCTCGGCAAGTTCGGCGCCTTCGTCGGCTGCTCGAACTATCCCGAATGCTCCTTCACCCGCCAGCTCGGCGACGCCGCCAATCCGAATGGCGAGAATGGCGGCGGCGATGACGGCACCAAGGTGCTCGGCAAGGATCCCTACACGGCGGAGGAAATCACCCTGCGCTCGGGTCGCTTCGGTCCCTACCTGCAGCGCGGCGATGGCAAGGAAGCCAAGCGCTCGAGCCTGCCCAAGGGCTGGACGCCGGAATCCATCGACCACGAGAAAGCACTGGCGTTGCTGGCGCTGCCGCGCGATATCGGCAAACATCCTGAAACGTCCAAGATGATCTCGGCCGGGCTCGGCCGCTACGGCCCATTCGTGCTGCATGACGGCACCTATGCCAATCTCGACAGCATCGAGGACGTGTTCTCGATCGGCCTCAACCGGGCCGTCACGGTGATTGCCGAGAAGCAGTCGAAGGGCAAGGGCGGCCGCAATGGCGGCACTGCCGCTGCGCTCAAGGAGCTCGGCGACCATCCTGACGGTGGCGGCAAGATCGTCGTGCGCGACGGCAAATACGGACCCTATGTCAATTTCGGCAAGGTCAATGCCACGCTGCCCAAGGGCAAGGATCCGCAATCGGTGACCATCGAGGATGCGTTGGCGCTGATTGCCGAGAAGGAAGCCAAGGGCGGCGGCGGCAAGAAGCCGTTCCGCAAGGCAGCGGCCGCCAAGGCGCCTGCCGCCAAGAAAACAGCGGCCAAGAAGCCGGCCGCGAAGAAAAAAGGGTAGGACGGCGTGGCGCGCAGGATCACCGGACGAAGCCACGGCGATCCACGCACCGCCGACACGAGGGCCAAGGTCAAGGACGACTACCGGCCCTCGCGCGATGAAATCCTGCGCTATATCGCCGAAAATCCCGACCGTGCCGGAAAGCGCGACATCGCCAAGGCCTTCGCGCTGCGAGGCGACGACCGCATCTGGCTGAAAGACATCCTGCGCGACCTGCAGGATGAAGGCGTGCTCACCAAGGAGCGCAAGCGGCTGGCCCGCGTCGGCGCCCTGCCCCATGTCGTCGTGCTCGACATTTTCGGCCGTGACGGCGACGGCATCTTGCTGGCGCATCCGGCTGAGGCCGTCGGCACAGGCGAGCCGCCCGTGGTCTCGATCCGCGTCTCGCGCGGCGGCAACGGTCCGGCGCCGGGCATTGGCGACCGCGTCTTGGCCAAGACTTTCCCGACCGACGATCCGTCCGGCCCCGCCTATACCGGACGGGTGATGAAGATCTTCGAGAAGCGCACCGATGCCGTCCTCGGCGTCTTCCGTGTGCTGAAGGACGGCACCTTCCGCATCGAGCCGGTGGAACGGCGCCAGCCCGAGTTGATCGTCGACAAGGAATTCCAGAACGGCGCCAACAACGGCGACCTGGTCGAGGTCGAGCCGGCGCGGGCTTCCCGCTATGGGCTGCCGCGCGCCAAGGTGCTCAACGTGCTGGGTTCGCTGACCAGCGAAAAGGCGGTCTCGATGATCGCCATCCACGCCCACGACATCCCGCACATCTTCCCGGCCGACGTCATCGCCGAATCCGAAGCCGTCAAGCCGGCGACGCTTGATCACCGCGAGGACTGGCGCGACCTGCCGCTGGTCACCATCGATCCGGCCGACGCCAAGGACCATGACGACGCCGTCTTTGCGACGCCCGATCTCGACGAAAAGAACCCGGGCGGCGTGATCGCCACCGTGGCGATCGCCGATGTCGCCGCCTATGTCCGCTACGGCACGGCGCTGGATCGCGAAGCCTTGAAGCGCGGCAATTCGGTCTATTTCCCGGACCGCGTCGTGCCGATGCTGCCCGAGCGCATCTCCAACGATCTCTGTTCGCTGCGCGAGGGCCAGGATCGCCCGGCGCTCGCCGTGCGCATGACCTTCGCCGCCGATGGCCACAAGATCAGGCACTCCTTCCACCGCGTGATGATGAAATCCGCCGCGAAGCTCGCCTACCCGCAGGCGCAGGCAGCCATCGACGGCGCGCCGGACGACAAGACCGGCCCGATCCTCGACACGGTGCTGAAGCCGCTATGGGATGCCTATGCGATCCTCAAGCGCGGTCGCGCCGGCCGCCAGCCGCTCGAACTCGACCTGCCGGAGCGCAAGATCATGCTCAAGCCGGATGGCACGGTCGACCGCGTCGTCGTGCCGGAACGGCTCGATGCCCACAAGCTCATCGAAGAATTCATGATCCAGGCCAATGTCGCCGCCGCCGAGACGCTGGAGGCGAAGAAGCAGGCGCTGGTCTACCGCGTGCACGACGCGCCCTCGCTCGCCAAACAGGAATCGCTGCGCGAATTCCTGCAGACGCTCGGCCTGTCGCTGGCGCGCGGCGCGCAGATGCGGCCGAGCCAGTTCAACGGTATTCTCGAGCGCGTGCGCGGCGCCGACAATGAGGCGCTGGTCAACGAGGTGGTGCTGCGCTCGCAGAGCCAGGCCGAATATTCGCCCGGGAATATCGGCCATTTCGGCCTCAACCTCAGGCGCTACGCGCATTTCACCTCGCCGATCCGCCGCTATGCCGATTTGATCGTGCATCGCGGGCTTATTGCCGCACTCGGCCTCGGTCCGGGAGGACTGACGCAGGACGAGGCAGCTCGGCTCGAAGACGTTGCGATACTGATCTCCGGCACCGAACGCCGCGCCATGGCGGCCGAGCGCGACACGGTCGACCGGCTGATCGCGGCCTATCTCGCCGAGCGTATCGACGACCGGTTCGACGCCCGCATCTCCGGCGTCACCAAATCAGGACTATTTGTCCAGTTGCCGCAATATGGCGCCGATGGCTTCATCCCCGTGTCAACTCTGGGCGGCGATTACTATATATACGACGAAACAGCTCGCTCCCTGTTCGGAGAACGCACGGGCAAAGGCTACCAGCTCGCGGACCATGTCGAGGTCCGGCTCGTCGAGGTGGCGCCGATGGCCGGCGCGATGCGCTTCGAGATGTTGACCGACCCGAAGCCCCTGCCAGGCTCCACCAGGTCGTTTCACAAGGCTAAGGGCCGCGCCCGTGCGTCGCAATCGCGACCGGGTTCGCGCGGCAGGAGACGATGATGCCAAAAGAATTAGGGATACAGGAACAGGTTTTCGGCGGCGAACATCACACGGGCCGGGTTGCCCGCCCGCTATGGACGGCGATGAAGCGCGGCCTCCTGGGCCGCTGCCCGAACTGCGGCGAAGGCAAGCTGTTTCGCGGCTTCACCAAGACCGTCGAGACCTGCAGCGTCTGTGGTGAGGAAATCCATCACCATCGCGCCGACGACCTGCCGGCCTATCTGGTCATCGTCATCGTCGGCCACATCGTTCTCGGCGCCTTCATGGGCGTCGAAGCGACGTCGACGCTCTCCACCTGGCAGCACATCCTCATCTGGGTGCCGCTGACCATCATCTTGTCGGTTGCCCTGCTCCAGCCCGTCAAAGGCGCCGTCATCGGACTGCAATGGGCGTTCTATATGCACGGATTCGGTGGTGAAAAGGATGGGACGGGCTCCCACCACGGCGCCTAAAGCGCTACTGGCGCAACATACCGACCGTGAAAGGCCACTTTCGTTTGCAAGAAGTTTCCGCTAGGTCCAGCGCATGGAAGCAATGACCAAGGCGGATGTCGACAAGCTCGACAAGGGTCTTGCCGCACATGGCGGCCGGCCCCTGCGTCCGCGTGACGCCGCGACGTTGATCCTGCTCGACCGCAAGGGCGATGAGGTGCTGGTGCTGATGGGGCGCCGTCACGCCGGCCACGCCTTCATGCCCGGAAAATTCGTGTTTCCCGGCGGCCGTACCGATCCGGCCGACAGCCGCGTGACGACGGCCACCGCATTGCATCGCGACGAGGAAGCGAAGCTGCTCGCCGGTCCCGGCCGCACCAGTGCCGCGCGAGCCCGAGCCGTGGCCTTGTCCGCAATCCGCGAGACCTATGAGGAAGCCGGGCTGCTGATCGGCCAGAAGGCCGCCTTTGTCACCGACAAGCGTGACTGGCAAGGTTTTGTCGAACATGGCGTGAAACCTTCGCTCGAAACGCTACGCTTCATCGCGCGCGCCATCACTCCGCCCAACCGGGTGCGCCGCTTCGACACGCGTTTCTTCAGCACCTGGCGCAGCGATGTGGCCGTCGAACTGCCGGACGGCGGTCCGACCAACGAACTCGAGGAACTGGTCTGGCTGCCCCTTGCGAAAGCCCGCGAAGCCGACATACCCGACATCACCCGAATGATCCTTGACGAGCTGGAAAAGCGCCTCGCCCATGATCCGCTGCTGCGTCCGGGTGGCCCCGTGCCCTTCTACCGGCTTGTCCGCAACCGCTTCACCCGCGACCTTCTGTAGAGCAAAGCAATTCCAGGAAGAGTGTGACGCGGCTTTCCGTCCGGAATTGCGTAAGATCAACGAGACAGAGTATTCAGCATCCCATGACGGTCGATACCCAACCACAGGGCGACGAACGCGTACACTGGCTGCCGATGGTGGCGGCGATCTCGTCGATCAGCGTCGTCGGCATCGCCATTGGTCTCGGCATGCCGCTTCTCAGCGTCATCCTGGAAACGCGCGGCCACTCGGCCTCGATGATCGGCCTCAACACCGCCGTCGCCGGCCTGGCCTCGATCGCCGGTGCGCCGCTGGCGACACCGCTCGCCATGCGCTTTGGCGTCGCCTGGACCATGGTCGTCATGATTGCCACCGGCGCGCTGGCCTTCGTCGGCTTCCATTTCGCGCCTGACTTCTGGATGTGGTTCCCGCTGCGCATCGTGCTGCATATCGCGTTGACGGTGCTGTTCATCCTGTCGGAATTCTGGATCAGCACGTCGGCACCACCCCATCGGCGCGGCCTTGTCCTAGGCATCTACGCCACCGTCCTATCGCTCGGTTTTGCCGCCGGGCCGTGGCTGTTTGCCCATCTCGGCAGCTCCGGCTTCAGGCCGTTCGGCGTCATCATCGCACTGGTCACGCTGGCCGCGATACCGGTGCTGGCCGCGCGCAACGAAAGCCCCACCATCGTCGCCGATGGCGAAACCAGCAATTTTCTGCGCTACATCTGGCTGGTGCCGACCGCGACTTTTGCCGTTCTGGTGTTTGGCGCGGTCGAGACAGGCGGCTTTGCGCTGTTCCCGGTCTATGGCAACCGCATCGGCTATTCCGAAGCCGACGCCGCATTGCTGCTGACCATGATCGGCCTTGGCAATGTGCTCTTGCAGATCCCGATCGGCATGATCAGCGACCGCGTTTCGGACCGCCGCTACCTGCTGCTCGCCTGCGCCACGGTTGGCCTTGCCGGCACGCTGTTCATGCCCTTCTTTGCCGCCGACTGGCACTTGATGGCGGCGCTTCTGTTCGTCTGGGGCGGTGTCGTCGCGGCCATGTACACGATCGGCCTCGCCCATCTCGGTTCGCAGCTTTCCGGCCACGAACTGGCATCGGCCAACGCGGCCTTCGTGCTTTGCTACGGCGTCGGCATGGTGCTTGGCCCACAGGCGATCGGCATCGGCATGGACAGTTTCGGGCCTTCCGGCTTCGGCTGGTCGCTCGGCTTGTTCTTCGGCGCCTACATTGCCCTGGTCTGCTTCAGGCTGGTGCGCAAGATCCTCTTATAGGGTGTCTGGGAGGCGGCTCTGTTCACGCCCGCGGCAGGCTGCTGACAGAACCGTGTCAGGAGCCACGCGGTAAAAGAGCGTCCCAAAAACATCGGAAGTTGAGGACACTCCCATGATCGACAGCGGCTTTGAAACCACATCCCTGCGCATGACGCTCCTGCTGCTGGTGACCTTCCAGGCCCCGGCGGCGGATGTCGACCGCATCATGGACGCGGTGGTTGCGATCGCCCCGCTGGCGATGGGCAAGTATGACCGCAACGCCTATCAGTCGGCGCACGGCATCGAGCGCTACAGGCCGCTTGAAGGGGCAGCGGCGGGCGCCGAAACCGAATTGCGCCGCCGCCCGGGCACGGTCGAGGTGTCCTTCGAACTGCCTGACGACCAGGCGCTGGCTGCCCGCGTTGTCGAAGCGATCTTCCAGGCCCATTCCTATCAGGAGCCGGTGATCCGCATCCAGCCGATCCTCGCCAGCCGGTCCAAGGGACTGGACGACCGTGCCAATCCGAATCGCTGGTGGAACACCACCGGGGACTGGAAAAAGATTGCGGCGCCGGAGACAGAAACCGCATGATTTGGGGCTATAGCGCAGTTCCGGTAGGGCCGAGAAGCTCCGCCGGGCTTGACTTTCCAGGCACGTTCTTTATGTGTCGCGCCAAGTTTCCCGCGTCCGGGTGTTTTCCCGTGCTCCAGCGGCCAAAACCCCACGAACATAACGGACTGAGATCATGGCCAAAGCCGCAAACATCAAGATCAAGCTTCTGTCGACCGCCGACACCGGTTTCTTCTACGTGACCAGCAAGAACAGCCGTACCAAGACCGACAAGCTGTCGTTCCGCAAGTACGACCCGGTCGCCAAGAAGCACGTCGAATTCAAGGAAACCAAGATCAAGTAATCTGGGTTTTCCCTCTGCAAACAAAAACGCCGCCCATCGGGCGGCGTTTTTGTTTGCAAGCCAGAGGCCCGGCTCCCCCCGGCCCGGCTGAATTTCCTTCAGCCGATGCGATCGCCGCTTTTCGGATCGAACAGATGCAGCGCCGCCGGATCGGCCGCCAGCCGCACGGTGTCGCCGGGCTTCACGCCGGCGCGCCCCATGGCGAAGACGCAGAGCTGCTGATTGGCCAGTTTGACGTAGAACTGCGTCGACAGGCCGAGCGGCTCCACCACCACCACCTCGCCCCGCAGCGCGCCGTCATCGGCCAGCCTTATATGTTCGGGCCGCAGGCCGATGGTGATCGCGTCGCCATCACCAAGCGGCAGGCCATCCGGCAGCCGCAGCTTCTGGCCATCGGCAAGCACCGCGTCCACTTTTCCACCCTTCGCCACCGTCGCCGGCAAAAAGTTCATACCTGGTGAGCCGATGAAGCCGGCGACGAACATGTTGGCCGGCCGATCATAGAGGTCAAGCGGCGCACCGACCTGCTGGATCAGCCCGTCATGCATGACGACGATCCGGTCGGCCATGGTCATGGCCTCGATCTGGTCGTGCGTGACGTAGACGGAAGTCGTGTTCAACTGCTGGTGCAGCGCCTTGATCTCGGCGCGCATATGCACGCGCAGCTTGGCGTCGAGATTGGACAGCGGCTCGTCGAACAGAAAGACCTTGGGGTCACGCACGATGGCGCGGCCCATGGCGACGCGCTGGCGCTGGCCGCCCGACAATTGCCTCGGCAGGCGTTCCAGGAACGTGTCGAGCCCGAGCCGTTTGGCGGCGCCATCCACCCTGGCATCGATCGTGGACTTCTGCGCCTTCTTCAAAAGCAGGCTGATGTTCTTCGACACATCCATATGCGGATAAAGCGCGTAGGACTGGAACACCATGGCGATGTCGCGGTCCTTGGGCGCCACATCATTGACGAGCCGCTCGCCGATGCGGATCTCACCGCCGGAAGCCTCCTCCAGCCCGGCGATCATGCGCAAAAGCGTGGACTTGCCACAGCCGGACGGGCCGACCAGGACAACAAACTCGCCATCGGCGATTTCAAGGTCGACCGCGTGCAGGACGCGGACGGCGCCATAGTCCTTGCGGACCTTGTCGAGTGTAACAGAAGCCATAGATCTATCCTTTGACGGCGCCGGCGGTCAGGCCGGTGACGAGATAGCGTTGCAGGAAAGCGAAGAAGACGCAGACCGGGATCAGCGCCAGGATGGACGCCGCCATCATCTGCCCCCAGTCGACGGCGAACTTGCCGATGAAGGTGAGCAGGCCAACGGCGAAAGTCTTCTGGTCGTCGCTGGAAATCAACATCAGCGCGAACAGAAGCTCGCTCCAGGCGGCGGTGAAGACGAAGCCGAGTGTTGCGCCCATGCCAGGCAGCGTCAGCGGCACGATCACCTTGCGCATCGCCTGCGCACGCGTGCAGCCGTCGATCATCGCCGCTTCCTCCAGATCCTTCGGGATGCCGTCGAAGAAGGACTGCATCAGGAAGGTGGCGAAGGCGGTGTTGAAGGCGGTGTAGATGATGATCAGCCCGGTCAGGCTGTTGATCAGGCCGATCTGCCCCATCACCCGGTAGATCGGCGGGATGACCATCACCAGCGGGAAGGTCTGGGTCAAAAGCAGCATCAGCGCCAGCGCCGCCTTGCCGCGAAAGGTGAAGCGCGACATGGCGTAGCCGGCGAGCGTGGCGATGATCGTCACCAGGGCCGCCGTCGACACCGAGACGATGACGCTGTTGAGGAAATAGCGCGGGAAATCGGTGGCCTCGAGCACGGTAACGAAATTCTGCAGCGTCATGTGCGACGGCCAGAAGGTGATGCCTTCCGAATAGAGCAGCCGTTCCGGCGTCACCGAAATCTTCAGCGTCCAGTAGATCGGGAACAGGGCGAAGACCACATAGGCAGCGATCGCCGCGTAGAGGCCGACACCGCCGAAGAACCGTTGTGAGGTTGAGCGTCCCGCGATCATCAGACGTGCCTCACCAGGGAGCGGCGGATGGCGATCAAAGCGATGGCATAGGCAATCAGCAGGACGAGCAGCAGCACGGCCACCGCCGAGGCATAGCCCTTGTCCAGCGACTTGAAGGCGCTGACATAGATGTAGACCGGCACCGTGTTGGTCGAGCCGGCCGGTCCGCCCTCGGTCATGACGAAGATCAGGTCGGCGAAGGTCGCGATCCAGATGGTGCGCAGCATCACGGTGATGGCGATGGTCGGCGCCAGGAACGGCAGCGTCACCTTGGTGAAGCGCTGCCAGGGCGAAGCGCCGTCGATCGCCGCCGCCTCATGCAGTTCCGACGGAATGGACTTCAGCGCCGCCAGCAGCGTGATGGCGAAGAACGGAATGCCGAACCAGACATTGGCAATGATCGGCCCCCACATCGCCGTTGCCGGATCGGAGAGCACATTGGTCGGCTCTGCCTTCAGCCCCAAGGCAAACAGCCAATGCGGCAGCGGCCCGACGATCGGATTGAACAGCCAGGCCCAGGTCAGGCCAGACAGGAAGGACGGCACCGCCCAGGGCAGGAACACCAGCGCCTGCACCAGCTTGCGGCCCCGGAACGGCTTGTCGAGCAGCAGCGCCAGGCCAAGGCCGAGGAAGAACTGGAAGAACAGGCTGGAGACCGTCCACCACAGCGTGTTGACCAGCGCCTGCCCCAGCACCTGGTCCGACAGCATGGCCTGATACTGGCCGAGCCCGACATATTCGGACTTGAAGGCCGAGAATTTGCGGAAGGAGTAGCTGATGCCAATGACCAGCGGCACCAAAAGCACCACGACCAGCAGGATGATCGCCGGGCTGAGATAGAGCCAGGGCTCGATGGCGGCGTGCGACAGCCGCTTTCGTCGCGGCTTGCCGGCGGATCGGATTTCGGACACGGCGTAGGTCATCGATTTGGCTCTACGGTGGAGGATGGGTGCGGGAAGGCAAAACAGCGTCCTTCTCCCCGTTCAACGGGGAGAAGATGCCGGCAGGCAGATGAGGGGCGGCGCTAGCTTCTCAAAACTTCGCGCCGCCCCTCATCCGGCCCTTCGGGCCACCTTCTCCCCGTGAAACGGGGAGAAGGAAAGAGGCGCTGCGCTTACTTCTTGTTCTTCGCCAGCCAGTCCTGCTGTTCCTTGGTCAGGAATTGAGCCCATTGGTCGGCCACGTCCTTGGCGGTCTTTTGGCCAAGCAGCACTTCCTGGAAGTTCTTGATCGCCACCTGGTCGACGAAATTGCCGAGGTTTTCCAGATGCGTCGGCGGCGTCACCATTTCATATTTGGAGGTGTCGCTGAGCTCGGTGAACCAGCCCTTGAACTGCTCGGTCTTGAAATGCGGATCCTGGTCGGCGCCGTTGTGGATCGGCACGACGCCGACTTCCTTGGCCCATTCCAGATTGTCCTTTGGCGACAGAAGCGTCGCCATCAGCTTCCAGGCATCGTCCTTGTGCTGCGAGTTGGCGAACATCGCCCAGCCGGCATAGCCGAGCGTGGGGTAGGATTTGCCGCTCGGACCAACCGGCAGCGGCGCCACGGCGAAATCGTCGGCGCTCATCTTGTCGGCGATGCCGAGCAGCGCGTCCGGGTCCTGGTTGAGCATGGCGCAAGTGCCGGAATAGAAGCCGGTCACGGTTTCGTTGAAGCCCCAGCTCACTGCATCCTTCGGCGCCAGTCCGTCCTTGTACATGTCGGCCAGCATCTGCAGGCCCTTGACCGAGCCCTCCTCGTTGATGGTCGAGGTGCCGTCCTCGTTGAAGTAACCGCCCTTGCCCTGGGCGATGTTCATGAACATGTGCATGCCGTTGAAGGCGCCGGGTCCGCCGCGCAGGCAGTAGCCGTATTTGCCGGGAATGGCGGAGATCTTCTTGGAGTCGGCGATGAATTCGTCGAGCGTCGCCGGCGGCCCGTCGAGGCCGGCCTGCTTGAACAGTTTCTTGTTCCAGAACAGCGCGTTCACATAGTAGCCGTAGGGGATCATGAACTGGGTGTTGTTGACCGTCGAGCCGAACTGCTTGGCGCGCTCGCCGAGCGTCTTGGCGTCATCCCATTTGGCCATGTAGGGGCCAAGGTCCTCGAGCTGGGCATTGTTGGCGTAGAGGCCCATCCAGCGTTCCGGCATCTCGACCACGTCGGGCGTGTCGCCGGCCTGCACCATGGTCAGGAATTTTTCGAAGGCCTGGCCCCAGGGCAGCGAGATCAGCTCGACCTTGACGCCGGGATTGGCGGCCTCGAACTCGGCGATCTGCTTTTTCAGGAATTCGGTGCGCGGCGGGCTGGTGATGACTTCGACCATCTTCAGGGTCGAATCGGCCAGCGCGCTGCCGGCGGAAATCGCCAGCCCCGCGACGGTGGCAAGCATGATGGTCAGTTTTTTCATGTTCAAGACTCCCATTTTGAACCCGCTTGTTATTTTCTGGCTTTTTCGAAGGCCTGGGCGACGTCGGCCCAGAGATCTTCGACACTTTCCAATCCGACATTGAAGCGGATGGTTCGGGGGCTGACGCCGAAGCGCGCCATCGAATTCAGTCCCGGCGTCTGCTCCAGCGACGCCTTGGCCGGCACGACCAGGCTTTCATGCCCGCCCCAGCTGACGCCGATGCGAAAATATTTCAGCGCGTCGACGAAGACCGGGATGTCGATATCGTCCGTCACCTCGAACGAGAACAGGCCGGCATAGCCGCCCAGCGACGCCTTGCCGGGATGGTTCGAATAGGCGGGATGGTTGACGCGCTCGACATGGGCATGCGCCTTCAGCCGTTCGGCGATGGTGAGCCCGCTCTTCATGTGGTGCGGCAGGCGCAGCGGCAGCGTGCGCAGGCCGCGCAGCAGCAGCCAGGCCTCGAATGGCGACAGCTTGCCGCCGAGATAGGAATAGGTCTGCTCGTTGATGTGCTTGATGTGCGCGGAAGAGCCCGCCACCACGCCCGCGACCGTGTCGCTGTGGCCGCCGAGATATTTGGAGGCCGAATGCAGCACCAGATCGACGCCATGCGAGATGGGCTTCTGGAACACCGGCGTCGCCCAGGAATTGTCGATGGTGGTGACGATGCCCTGCTCTTTCGCCAACCGGGTCAGATGCGCGATGTCCTGGAGCTCGAACATCATCGAGGTCGGGCTTTCCAGGTAGAGCAGCTTGGCGCCGGGAAGTGCCGCGGCAACCGCATCCGGATCGGAACCGTCGACATAGTCGACCTTGATGTTGAGCCGCGGCAACAACCGCTCGAACAGCCGGTAGGCATCGCCATAGCAGTTGCGCACCGCAACGATACGCTCGCCCGCCCCGACGAAGGCAAGCACGGTGGCGCTGATCGCCGCCATGCCGCTGGAAAAGCCGCGCGCGGCCTCCGCACCCTCGAGTGCGGCGACGCGCGCCTCGAACTCCATTACCGTCGGATTGTCGCCGCGTGAATAGATCGGCTGCTTTCGTTTGCCGGCAAAGGTGTCGGCCATTTCTGCGTAGTTGGCGAAGGTGAACAGCGAGGTCTGGTAGATCGGCGGCACCACCGCGCCACCCGGAAACGGCTCGTCATGCGCCAGAAGCGTTGCCGCCTCGGCAAGATAATCATGGTCGAAACCTGAGGGATGCTCGTTCATGTCTGGCTCGAGAGTTTGAGTTTGGCAGCACCGCGCTTGAGATCATCCTCGACGGTGGCGATCAGCTTGAGCGCCTCGGCGCGGGCGCCTTGCGGGTCGCGCGCGGCAATGCATTCGTAGATGGTGCGGTGATAGGGAAAGCTGGCGTGGCCGAAATCGCGCACGCCCAGCGGATGTTCCCAGAAGCGGTGGAACAGTTCGTGCATGGCGGCGATAATCTGCTCGAACAGCGGATTGCCGGAGACCCGGTAGATCGCCTGGTGGAATTCCCAGTCCTCTTCCGACGACATGCCGTCGCGGGTGCGGAACGCCTGCTCCATGACGTCGAGCTTGCGTTCGATCTCGGCAATGTCGGCCGGGCTGGCGCGTTCGGCGCAAAGGGCCGCTGCCTCGGCTTCCAGCGCGCGGCGGATTTCAAGCGTATGCATCAGGCTGGTGAAGTCGTTGCCGCCGGCCAGCGTCAGCGGCATGTGCAGCATGTCGGGTGACACGGCCGCCTTGAGATAGGTGCCGCTGCCTTGCCGGCGCTCGACGAGACCTAGCCCCTCCCACCGCGTCAGCGCCTCGCGCACCGTGTTGCGGCTGACCTTCAGCCGCTCGGCCAGGATGCGTTCGGTCGGAAGGCGCTCACCGGGCTGCAACGCCTCGGCGCGGACAAAGCCCACCAACGCCTTCAGAACGGCGTCGTCGCGCGCCGTCGTCTGAATGGGTGGCAGGCTGTTCTGGTCCACAAGTCCTCCCGGTGCAGAAGTGGTCCAATGGTCCAACCAATTCTGCACGGACGAAGAGACGTGTCAACCGCCGAAACGGGGACGGGCCGAACGACGCGCCGTGGCGCCGTTCGGTCCGTCAGTTCAAGCCGGCGTGACGAGGCGCGTGGCGCGCCAGCGCGAGAACATCTCCTCGCGAATCCGCCTCGAACCCGCGAGCCGCTTCTTTGCTTCCGCCAGCACGGAAGGCGAAGCCTGTGCGGGCGTGCCCGATTGGAACGGAGGAGCCGGGGCATATTCGAGCGAGAGCTGCACCGTTTCGGCCTCGGCCTGGCCGAGAAGCCTGGCGACCAGAAGGAGGCCGAAATCGATCCCCGAGGTGACGCCGCCGGCGGTTATCAGGTTTCCGTCCTCGACGATGCGCTCGTCGACCGGAATGGCGCCGAACTCGGCGAGGAAATCATGCGCGTACCAATGCGTCGTCGCCCGCTTGCCTTTGAGCAGGCCGGCGGCACCGAGCACCAGGGCGCCGCTGCATACCGAGGTGACATAGCGTGCCCGCGCGGCGCGCTCCCGCACGAAATCGAGGACCGCCTGGTCCTCCAGCAGCGGGTTGACGCCGCCTCCACCCGGAATGCACAGCACATCGAGAGGCGGGCAATCGTCGAAGGTTGCCGTTGGGTTGAGCGACAGTCGTGTCGAGGACGTCACCGGATCGCGATCCTTCCAGATCAATTCCACCTCGGCGCCCTTGGCCGATGCCAGGACTTCATAAGGGCCGGTGAGGTCGAGCTGCTGGAGATTGGGGAAGACGAGGATGCCGAAACGAAGCGTCATGGAACTCTCCTTGGATTGACTCCAGCCAACCTAAGGCATCATGCTTTGGCACGAATGCCAATCATCCCTCATTTCAAGCCAAATCGCCATGCGCCATATCGAAATCCTTGCCTATCCCGACATCCAGCTCCTCGATGTCAGCGGGCCGCTTCAGGTTTTCGCCAGCGCCAACGACTTCAGGACTCAGGCCGGTGAACCGGCTCCCTATGAGGTCACGGTCGTCGCCGCCTCGCCACGGATCAGGACGTCCGCCGGCCTCGTGCTCGAGACCGCGGCGCTGCCGCCACATGGGTCAAGGATAGATACGCTGATCGTGCCTGGCGGATGGGGCGTCAACGCGGCCTGCGAGGATCCCGAACTCGTCCAATGGATAGTCGGCCGCTCGCACGACGCCACGCGGACAGCGTCGGTGTGCAGTGGCGCCATGCTTCTGGCAACGGCAGGATTGCTCGACGGCCGGCGTGCGGTCACTCATTGGGCACGCTGCGCCGAATTGGCGCGGCGCTTTCCAGCGGTCCGCCTCGAACCCGACCCGATCTTCATCCGTGACGGCAATGTCTGGACGTCGGCAGGCGTGACGGCGGGCATAGATCTCGCCCTTTCCTTCGTCGAGGCCGACCTTGGCCGGCGCGTGGCGCTTAGCGTGGCGCGCGAGCTGGTGGTCTTCCTGAAACGACCCGGTGGCCAGGCGCAGTTCAGCCAGACCCTCAAGCTTCAGCAAGGCGACGAACGCTTCGACCGGCTGCATGGCTGGATCCAGGACAATCTGGACGGCGACCTTTCGCTGCCGAACCTGGCCGAGCGCGCCAATATGAGCCCGCGCAGTTTCTCCAGGCACTATCGGGAGGCAACGGGCCGCACACCGGCGCGCGCCATCGAGGAGATCCGGATCGAGGCGGCGCGAGGGATGCTGGAACGGGGCCAGGCCGTCAACCAGACGGCCCGCCGCTGCGGATTCGGATCGGAAGAGACGATGCGGCGCGGCTTTCTACGCGTCCTCGGCACCAACCCGCGCGATTATCGCGAACGCTTCTAAGGCGTGTCGCTAACCCGCGGCAGGCGGCCCGAACCAGGTGGTCAGCGCGTCGGCCAGTCCCTGTTGGGTTCCGTCCCCGACCCAGGCCACATAGCCATCGGGCCGGATCAGCACGGCGGCGGGCGCGGCGACCGCCCCGAGGACCGGCAGTTCCCAGGTGCCGTCATATCCAGCCTCGGTCTGCCGGACCCGGTCCGCCCAGGGCGCGATGTCCAGTCCGCCTGGTTCGCCGAGGTCGAGAAGCACCGGCCGGGCGTCATGCAGCAGGCTGAAGACCCGTACTGGACCGCCGGCGGCGACCAGGTCGAGGTCGGGCATTCGCCGGCCAAGCAGTGGATGTCCCTCGCCGAGATCGTAATGGATGCCCAGACCGGACATCTCCGCGGCAATCCGCTTACGCGGCTCATCCATACCGAGCAGCTCGGTAAAGATGTCGCCCAGGGCCTTGGTGCTGGCATCCATGCGACGCAGCGCAACCTGCGCCTTCGCGTTGCGCAGCACGCGAGCGGCGATCGGATGACGTTCGGCGTGATAGCTGTCGAGCAGGCTTTCCGGCGAGGTCCGCTTGACCACCTGGGCCAGCTTCCACCCCAGATTGACCGCGTCCTGCACGCCGATATTGAGCCCCTGCCCGCCCATCGGCGGATGGATATGCGCGGCGTCGCCGGCCAACAGGACACGCCTGTCGCGGTAGGCGGCGGCCTGCCGCGTCATATCGGTGAAGCGGGAGATCCAGGTTGGGCTGTGGACCGCGTAATCGGTGCCGTAGACGGCGACAAGCGCCTCGCTGAGGTCGACCAGCGTCGGTTCACCTCCGATGGTCAACTGCCTCTCGGTCAGCACGACACCCACCCGGTCGCTGTCCTCGATTTTGCCTATCGCATGAATTCCGTAGGCGTCGCTGCGAAAGCCCAATGCCGGTTCCCCGGACATTTCGACCTCGGCGATCATCCAGCTCATCGTCGGATCCCATCCGGGAAACTCGATGCCCGCCGCCTTGCGGATCGTGCTGCGCCCTCCGTCGCAGCCGACGAGGTATTGCGCCCGCAGCCATTGGCCACCGCACAGTTCCACGTCGACGCCGCCATCATCCTGCGCGAAACCGGTGACGTCCTGTCCACGATAGATCGGCACCCCCAACGCGTTGATCCAGTCGGCCAGTATCCGTTCGATATGGTTTTGCCGCAGCGCCAGGAGACAGCTGTGCCGGCCGGGAAAGTCGCTGATGTCCAAACGGATCATGTGGAAGCCGATGGTCGGGAAGCTTTGCCCCTGCGACACAAACCGGTCGGCAATTCCGCGCTGATCGAGAATCTCGATGGTGCGCGCGTGCAGGCCACCCGCGCGCAAGCCGACCAGTTGCTGGTCCGGGCGCCGCTCGACGATGGCGACATCGACGCCTGCCAGCGCGAGTTCCCCCGCCAGCATCAATCCTGTCGGACCGCCCCCGGCGATCACCACCGCATGCTCTGAAATCATCAATCGTCACTCCCGTTTCACGCCTGGTCTGCGCCGCTTTTTACGGGAGGGGCCGGGTCTTGGCGCAAGCCCCTTGTGCGCCATATGTACGAAATGGAAGGGGTGCTCTCCTGCTCGGATCGCTTTGAACGGCTGACAGCCGTGGATCGAAGACGGGAGCCCGGATCGCCTGCAGGCAAAAAATCAGAGTCCTTCGCGCCTTGGCACGAAGTTCTGATGTCTGTTTGGAAGAAGGGGGCCGGTCGGCGTTTGGCAGCGGTACGAGGAGGCCACTATGTGCCAGCGCCGGCCGGCCGACCCCACGGACCCAGGAGATGCGGCGGACCTGAGCATCATGGGGTATTTCTAGGGATCGAGCCGGCTATGTACCCTCGTGCCGGCTTCGTCTTGGCCTGCACATTTGCTCAAGAGCTTATGAAAATCAACAGTTTCTTAACCAAGGCTCGCGAATCGCTTGGATTAAGGTAAATAGCTAACCTTGTTGGATTGACCGTAGAATCGGTCGCGGACGCTTACGCCGCCTTGGCAACGACGCGGTTGCGGCCGCCGCTCTTGGCTTCGTAAAGCGCGAGATCGGCGCGCTTCATCAGCGCCGCCACCGTATCCACGCCCTTCAGCACCGACGACACACCGACGCTGACGGTGACCTCGATCGTCTTGCCGTCGGCGCCGATGGCGAAAGGCTTCTGGGCGATTTCGGCGCGGATGCGTTCGGCCACCTTCTCGGCCACGACGCCATCGGTATCCGGCATGACCACCACGAACTCCTCGCCGCCGAACCGGCAGGCAAGGTCGATACCCCTGACATTCTTGCGCAGCCGCCGCGCGAATTCCCGCAGCACGTCGTCGCCGCCATCATGGCCATGCGCGTCATTGATCGACTTGAAGCGGTCGAGATCGGTGATCATCACCGACAGCGGCCGGCGCCGCGCCACGGCGCGGTCGAACAGCGTCTGCAAATGGCTGTCGAGATAGCGGCGGTTGTGCAGCCCCGTCAGGCCGTCAGTGACCGCCATCTCGATGGTCTGGGTGACGCTGGCGCGCAATTGGTCATTGTAGCGCTTGCGGCGCACCTGGGTGCGCAGCCGCGCCGTCAGCTCCTGCTGGTCGATCGGCCGCATCAGATAGTCGTTGATGCCGAGTTCGAGGCCGCGGATGATGCGCTCCTCCTCGCCCTCGTCGGCCAAAAGGATGATCGGCACGAAACGGGTGCGGTCGAGCGAGCGCAATTGCGAGCAGAGCCGGAGCGGATCGAAATCGGCGAAGGCCGTCGAGATCATCACGCATTCATAGGACGTCTCGGCGGCCTGGAAGAACCCGGCATGCGGGTCGCCGATGACATCGAGGTCGGCGCGGTCGCGCAGCATCTTCTGGATGCGCTCGACCGATGATTTGCGCTCGTCGATCAACAGTACTTTCGGCGTCGTGTCCTCGGACGCGAAATTGCGGCTGAGCAACTCCTCGATGCCGATATTGCGCGTCGTCGAAGCGCGCAGCCTGAGCTCGTCGGTGAGCGACTTCAACCGGACAAGGCTCTTGACCCGCGTCATGAGCTGCAGGTCGTTGACCGGCTTGGTCAGGAAATCGTCGGCGCCGGCCTCGAGCCCGCGCACGCGGTCGGAGACCTGGTCGAGCGCGGTGATCATCACCACCGGAATGTGTGACGTCGCCGGATCGCTCTTCAGCCGGCGGCAGACCTCGAACCCGTCCATGTCGGGCATCATCACGTCGAGCAGCACGACATCGACCTTGCCGTTCTCGCAGGTCTCGATGGCGTCGGGCCCGTTGGTGGCGGTCAGCACCTCGAAATATTCGGCCAGCAGCCGAACCTCAAGCAGCCTCACATTGGCAGGGATGTCGTCGACGACGAGGATCCGCGCGGTCATATCACAAGGCTCCGGCTCGGCTGGAAAGGTACATCAGGCATCGCCCAGGTAGGATTTGATGGTTTCGATGAAACGCGGCACTGAGATCGGCTTCGAAATATAGGCCTCGCAGCCGCCCTGGCGGATGCGCTCCTCGTCGCCTTTCATGGCGAAGGCGGTCACGGCGATGACCGGAATGACGTGCAGCTCGTCATCTTCCTTCAGCCACTTGGTCACTTCCAGTCCCGACACTTCGGGCAGCTGAATGTCCATCAGGATGAGGTCGGGCCGGTGCTGGCGCGCCAGGTCGAGCGCCTCAAGACCGTTGCGGGTGCGCACCGTCTCGTAGCCGCTTGCTTCGATGAGGTCCCGAAAGAGCTTCATGTTGAGCTCATTGTCCTCGACGATCATGACCTTCTTAGGCATCGACATCCCGTCCCGGCCGTCGCTCCGCTCGAAGGCGGCCGTTATGCGCTCGTCCTTGAACGCACCAAACCCTGCTTCACGATACGGCAATATGATTGACGAAACGGAAACCCCCGAACTGCAAAGCAGCGCGAATTCCACCTCGCCTGACCGCGCGTCCAAACGGCGCGCGGCGCTGTAAAGGCTTGCCGCAAGCAATTCTTGCCATTACTGCGGAAGAGACTCATTCCACGTACCGAAGGTAGTGATGGCAAACGCGGCGTCAATGCGCGAAGAGGCGGAAACCATTGCCGTGAAGGCGCTGGGCTTCGTCGCCTCCGATCCGGAACTGTTGCCACGCTTTCTGGCGATCACCGGAATAGAAGCGCATTCGATCCGCAAGGCCGCCGGCGAGCCGGGTTTTCTGGCCGGCGTGCTGCAATTTATCCTTGCCCATGAGCCGACCCTGATGCGCTTTGCCGAGGAAACCGGCACGCCGCCGGCCGCCGTCGGCAAGGCGTTGCGCGCACTGCCGCTCGGCGACGACAACCACGAGCATTCCATATGAGCGATGATCCGGAGACCGCGCGCCAGATCGAGGAACTCTCAGCGGACGACCGGCCGCTGCTGGTGCTCGACGTCGATGACGTCGTACTCGAATTCATTCGCCCCTTCCCACATTTCCTCAAGTCGCGCGGCTATGGCCTGACGCTGGCGTCCTTCCGGCTGACCGGCAACATTGCCGAAACGGCCAGTGGCCGCCTGATCGAACAGCCCGAAGTCACGGCACTTCTGGGCGATTTCTTCGACGCGCAGGCCGATTGGCAGAGCATCACCGACGGCGCTGCGGAAGCCCTGGCAAGGCTTGGCGACCGCGCGGAAATCATCATGCTGACGGCCATGCCGCACCGGCATCGCGCCGTGCGCCGCGCCCATCTCGATGCGCTCGGGCTGAACTACCCGCTTCTGACCACCGAGATGGCCAAGGGACCGGCCGTGGCCAGACTGCGCGGCCAGAGCGGCCGGCCGGTGGTCTTCGTCGACGATCAGCCGCACAATCTGGCCTCGGTGCGGGAGAAGGTCGCCGACGCCAGTCTTTTCCACCTGATGGCCGACAATTCGCTGCGCGCCTTCCTGCCGGCGGTCCAGCACGATGTCATCGTCGTCCAGGACTGGCACGAAGCCGGGCCGAAGATTGTGAGCGCCCTGGGGCTTTAAACGTCAGGCGCGACGCCCCTGGGAAAGCGCTATGCGCTTCCCGGGGGCGCAGGAAGCCTAACCCTCAAGGATTGAGCTTCGCACCGGCCCCGCCATTGTCGCTGCCGCCACTATCAGCGCCACCGCCATTGTCGCCAGCGCCACTATTGGCGGCGCCGCCATTGTCGCCGTCGTTGCTTTCGCCCGCGCCGTCACCATCGTCGACGCTGTCATCCACCGCCGGGTCGGCTGGCTTCAGCATGACGCCGTTGACGGTGACCGAGCCGTCCGCCTTGGTGCTGATGGCCCATTCCAGGCGGCCGTCCGGGAGCGTCTTGGCAAAACCCTTGGCCATGAGGGCGACAGGCACGTACTGCCCGATCTCCGGCTCCGCCTTTGCCGCCTCCTGCAAATGCTCCATGATCTTGTCGAAGCCGGCGACATCGACGGTGAGATTTGCATCCGGCTTCTGGCCGAAGCTTGTCATCTCACCTTCCAGCGCGATCTCCATGTCCTTGTTCTTCACGGTGCTGTGGGCGATGACGACCTTCGGCGCCTTGGCCAGGAAGTCGGCCTTGAGCTGGTCGCCGAACTCGGCCGTCAGCGGCAGATCCTGATTGAGATCAAAGGCTTCGATCGCCTTCTTCGCCATGCTGTCGAGATCGATATTGGCGCCGCCGAAGTTCAGGTCGATGTCGGTGGGCAGAAGCGCCACGCTCCAGCTAGGCAAAAGCTGCTGCGGCACGGTGAGACCCGACGCCTTGATGCCGTAGGTGACCTTGCCGCTCTGGGAAACGCCGTCGCTGCCGAACGCCGTGCTGAGCTGGGTTGCCCCGAAAGTGCCGATCGGGCTGTCGACCGCGAAATCCTTGAAGCCATAGGTGCCGTCGATGCGCTCCCAAACCGGAAGCGCGGCGCGCAGCAGCGACTTGAGCTGCGCCTGGTTTGCCTTCAGCGTCTTCTCATCCTCATTGGCCACGGCAAATGCCAGGAGGTCGAGCAGCGGCCTCGTCTGCACGCCCTTGCCGCTGGCTTCCACCGACAATTCCGGCGACTTGATCGTGACCGGAAAATTCAGCCCGTTCTCCGGATCGTCCAGTTTGATCGATTCGACGAAATTCGAAATCTTTTGCGACATCGTGAAATCGACGCCGCCGTTAGCGGCCTTGGTGGCGGCAATCGTCGCGGTGCCGGCGCCCGTGCTGGCCTCCATCTGCTGCTTGGCATCCTTCGATGCCATCGTCATGCCGGCCAACGAACTGGCACCGCTGATGAAGGCCGCCAGATTGGGATCATAGACGCCGGAACCCTTGCCGTCCTTGATCGAGAACTGCGTGCTTTGCAGCCCTTCCGGCCCGTTGAACTCGAAGGATCCGCTTTGCGAAAAATCCATCGAGACATCCCAGGTTCCGTCGCTGCGCGGCTTCACCAGCACGGCGTAGGGCGCGAAGTCGAGTTTCACCTTTCCCTGCTCGGGAAATGTCGCGGCAAGCGCCTTGAGATCGAACGCGACCTTGTAGGCGTCGCCTTCGACCGAGACCTTCAGAATGCCCTTGTCGAGCGCCTGTTTGCCGACATAGCGGGACAGGTCGTCGGACAATTGCTTGGCGCCCTTGCTGTCGACGGTCTGGCCGAAGGCGGGCGCGCTGATGAGAAGCGCGGCAAAGGCAAATGGCAACATACGGTTCACGGGAAGTCTCCGTTTGATCGAAAGGCAAAAATCGTTTCGCTGCCTTCTGGTAGGGAAATACCATCACAACTGCAAGATGATGACAGTCAGGCAATCGGCTTCAGCACCAGCCGCATCAGCGGCCGACCCGCCTTGCGTTCCACCAGCCTCTCGAACCCGGCCTTCTCGAACACACCCGACGAGCCGACGAAAAGGCCGATCGAGCGCGAATCGCGCGACAGGTCGATCGGGCAGGCCTCGACGAGCGTGCTCCGTTGCTGCGGGCGAAATCGATACCGCCTTCGACGAGGCGATGCGTGATGCCCCGGCCGCGCGCCTTGGCGCGGATGAAGAAGCAGGAGATCGCCCAGACGGCCGGATCGGAAGCGTCGGCGGGGTCGATCGGCGCCGAGCCCCTGCCCTTGTTGTTCCATTCGGGCACGTCGGCGCGCGGCCCGATCTGCATCCAGCCGACCGCCTTGCCGTCCTCAAGGGCCAGCAGCCCGGGCGGCGGGCCGGCTTCGATACGCGCCTTGATATGGTCCTTGTTGCGTTCGCGGCTGCTCTCGCGCCGCGCCGCCGTCGCCAGCCGGAAATGCGTGCACCAGCAGCCGTAGCAGGCACCCTGCTTGCCGAAAAGGTCCTCGAAGTCAGGCCAGAGCCCAGGCGCCAGCGGCACTATGGTCGTGCTCATACGGTTCTCCCCAGGCCAAGCTTGTCGCTGACCCTGCACTGTCGTACCATTGCCTCTGTTCTCTTTATGTTCGCAGTGATGGCGGCCCCTGTCAACAATCCCGATCACGGTTTTTGCCGTGACTGCCTGACGTTTCAGCGCAGTGAAACGCGCCGCTGCGAGCGCTGCGGCAGCCCTCGCCTTGCCCGTCATCCCGAGCTCTACCGGCTGCATCTGGCCCATATCGATTGCGACGCTTTCTATGCGGCGATCGAAAAGCGCGACAACCCGGCGCTCAAGGACAAGCCGCTGATCATCGGCGGCGGCAAGCGCGGGGTCGTGTCCACCGCATGCTACATCGCCCGCATCCGCGGCGTGCGTTCCGCCATGCCGATGTTCAAGGCGCTCGAGGCCTGCCCCGAGGCGGTCGTGATCCCGCCCAACATGGAAAAATATGTGCGCGTCGGCCGCGAGGTGCGCGCCATGATGCAGGCGCTGACGCCGTTGGTCGAACCGTTGTCGATCGACGAAGCGTTTCTCGACCTCGCCGGCACCGAACGGTTGCACGGCCTGCCGCCGGCCGTGGTGCTGGCGCGCTTCGCGCTGGCCGTCGAGAAGGAGATGGGTATCACCGTCTCTGCAGGCCTCTCCTACTGCAAGTTCCTCGCCAAGATCGCGTCGGACTTCCGCAAGCCGCGCGGCTTTTCGGTCATCGGCGAGGCCGAGGCGGTCGGCTTCCTGGCGACGCAGCCGGTGACCATGATCTGGGGCGTCGGCAAGGCGTTCAACGCCACGCTGGAACGCGACGGCATCCGCACCATCGGCCAGTTGCAGACGATGGAGCGTGGCGACCTGATGCGCCGCTACGGCGTGATGGGCGACCGGCTCTACCGGCTTTCGCGTGGTGAGGACGTTCGCCGCGTCGACCCCGACCAGGATGCCAAGAGCGTATCGGCCGAAACCACCTTCGACACCGACATCGCGTCGCTGGACGAGCTGGTCTCGGTGCTGCGAGGGCTTTCGGAAAAGGTCTCGGCGCGGCTGAAAAAATCAGGCATTGCCGGGCGCACCGTGGTGCTGAAGCTGAAGACCCAGGATTTCAAGCTGCGCACCCGCAACCGCCAGCTTGGCGACCCGACCAGGCTCGCCGACCGTATCTTCCAGACCGGGGTGGAGCTTCTCCGCAAGGAAACCGACGGAACGAAATTTCGATTGCTCGGCATCGGCGTCAGCGACCTCTCCGACGATGACAAGGCCGACCCGCCGGATCTCGTCGACGTCCAGTCGCGCAAGCGCGCCATGGCCGAAGGCGCCATCGATGCGCTGCGCGACAAGTTCGGCCGCAAGGCGGTGGAGACCGGCTATACGTTCGGCAGGGGCCGCGACGCTCATCCGCCGGAACCGCTGGAAGACTGACCTGGTGTGTCGAGATTCAGGTCAGGCCGAACCGAGAGTGATGGTTTCCGAGGAGCGGAGCGTACTTGAAGTACGTGAGCACCGGAAGCGCAGGAAACCATCGTTCGCAGGTCGGCCTCACCTGAATATCGACACACCCGTCAGGTGCGCGTCAGATCGATCCTGCTCGTCACCACGTTCTTGCCGGTTTTGGGATCGGTGTCGGTGACCGTCAGCCGGATGCCGTTCTCGCCTCGCTTCTCGACCGTCATCCGCGCCTTGCGATCGCCATTGACCTCCTGGGCCCAGCGGATGCCGAGATTGATCGCGTTGCCCGAACGGCTGCCGTTCAACTGTGCCGGACCCGTGCGGGACCCGACATAAACGCCGCTGTATTTCGCACCTGTGACCTTCAGATTGGCGCTGATGGCCCGTGACACCACAACGAGACCGCGGCAATTGCCATCAAGGGAGAGCGAGGTCGAGGTCGCATTTGACTTGAAGCTGCAGGAAACACTGACGTTCGGCACGTCCGTGGTCACCTGGACGGTGCCCTTGCCGGTAAAATTTCCCTTGAACGACTGAAGAAACTTGGTCTCGTCGGCGTGTGCCGCGCCTGCCGCGACCAAGAGGCAGCCGGCAAGCGCGAATTGCGCAAATGGTCTCATCGAAGTTCTCCTTGTCGATGCTGAAAGGCAGGACGTCCTGCGAAGCTCGGCTGAATATCGGGACTCAACGCCCACTGCCCTGTCAGGTTCCGCTGGCGACATGACCGTTTGCACATCACGCCATTGCAACTGGCCCAGAAGAATGAAGCGACTAGCGATTGCGGCGAGAGCCCCGGCCTGCGAGATAGCTGCCATGGCACCCACCCCCTCGATCCCCAAGGCCGCGTTCTGGATGGCGCTGTCGATTACCTCTTTCCTGGCGATGTCGGTCGCCGGCCGCGCCACCACAGCCGAACTCAACGTCTTCCAGGTGCTGGAACTGCGCTCGGTGATCGGCTTTTTCATCCTCTTGCCGCTGGTGCTGACGAGCGGCGGCTTCGCGGCGATGCGCACGCAGCGTCCCCTTGCCCATATTGTCCGCAATGTCGTCCACTATAGCGGCCAGGCGGCATGGCTCTACGCCTTGACGCTTATCCCGCTGGCGGTGCTGATCTCGATCGAATTCACCACGCCGATCTGGACGGCGATCCTGGCGGTGACGTTTCTCGGCGAAAGGCTCTCCCGGCCAAAACTCGCGGCGGTCGTGCTCGGGCTGATCGGCGTGGTGGTCATCGTTCGCCCCGGTGTCGGCTCGGCCGATCCAGGACATCTCGTCGTGCTCGGTGCCGCGGTCTGCTTCGGTATCTCTGTGGTCATGGTCAAGTCGCTGACGCGCACCGACAGCGTCGTGCGCATCATCTTCTGGATGCTGATCATCCAGTCGGTGGTCGGCCTCGTTCCGGCGCTCTATACGTGGCGCAATCCGCCGCTGGAGCTGTGGCCATGGATCGTTCTGATTGCCTTCTCCGGCATGTCGTCACATTTCTGTATGGCCCGCGCGCTTGTCTATGCCGACGCCACCGTCATTTCGCCGATGGATTTCCTGCGCGTACCGCTGTCGGCGCTGATCGGCTGGCTGCTTTACCACGAGCAGATCGACGCCTTCACCGCCGGCGGCGCGCTGCTGATCCTGACGGGCAATCTGCTCAACCTGCAGCGCAAGCCGGTAAAGCCGGCTGAAGTGGCGGCATCGTAGCGGTCCGCCAGTCAGTCGCCTGCGTCCGGTATGTTGAGAACATGCCCGCAGGCCTTGCAGTGCACCGCGTCCGGCTCGTGCCGCTGCAGCCCGCATTGCGGACAGGGGAAGAAAACCTTGGCCGGCCGGAAGATCGCCTGCGCCAGCCTGACGAACAGCGATATGCCGATGATCATGGTGACGATCGCCGTCAGCTTGCCGGCCATGCCCGGCAGCACGATGTCGCCGAAGCCGGTTGTCGTCACCGTCGCGACGGTGAAATAAAGCGCGTCGATGTAGTTTTCCAGACCGGCGCCGTTGCGGAAGAAGAAGGTGTAGACGAAGCCGGTGATGACGAACAGAAACGTCAACAGGTTGATGACCGCGTGGCTTGCCTCGCGCCACGGCCTCAGACCGCGCATCTCGAAATGCCGCCAGATCGAACCGCTGCGCGACAGCGACCACAGCCGCAGGATGCGCAGAAAACCGAGATTGGCGAGCGCCGTCGGCATCAGCAGCGTCAACAGGATGAAGACATCCACCCAGGAGGTCGGCTGCTTCATCAGCCGCAGCATGTCGTTGGAGGCCAGCAGCCTGGCGACCAGATCGGCGCCGACGAGCGCCGCCACCGCATAATCCAGCCACAGGAACGAGGCCGATTGCTGGATGACGGGTGTGGCGATGAAGAAGCCGATGATGGCCAGATCGATGACGATTGCCGCAACCTGAAACCGGAAGGCGGCCGGCGTGCGCCCATGATAGAGCCTGCGCAGCGTGTCGCGCAGCCGCGCCATCGCGGAACGATCCTGTGATGCTTGCTTGTCCGCGGCCTTCATGCCGATCGCGATGACATGGGCGGCATGTGCCGACGCCTGCCAGGGGCCCCGGTCACACCAGTTCCACTTCGACCACGCCGGGCACGGCGCGCATCGCCGAGGCGATTTGTGGCGAGACCCGGTAGCCGCCCTGCAAGGCGATCTCGACCTCGCCCTGCGCCTCTTCCTTGATCACGATGATGCTCACCTGGCTTTCGCCGCGCTGGGTGAGCTGGGACTGGATTATCGAGGCGGGCCCATCGTTCCTGACGAAAATGCGCAGCGCCTTTTGGATGCGGCTTGCCTCCTCCTCCAGCGATTGCACGGAATTGATCCGCAAATTAACGCCCTCGGGCCTGTCCTCGGCCGCAACGGTGATGACGACGGATCGGCCGGCTTCCAAAAGGTCACGGTACTGCGCCAATGCCTCGGAAAACAGCACGGCCTCGTACTGGCCGGAGGTGTCGGAAAAGGCCACCACGCCCATCTTGTTGCCGGTGCGCGTCTTGCGCTCCTGTTTGCTGGTCACCGTGCCGGCCAGACGGCCGGCGGAAGCGCCGCGCTTGACCGCGGCCGAGAACTCCGCCCAGTTCTGCACCCGCATCTTCTGCAAAGCCGCCTTGTATTCGTCGAGCGGATGGGCCGAGAGATAGAAGCCGACGACCTGGAATTCGCGGTGCAGCCGGTCGGCGGCGAGCCATGGATCCGTCACCGGCAGGTTCAGCGCCTGCGACTGTGCGCCGAGCGAAGCGCCGAAAATGTCGGCCTGGCCGGAAACGGCATTCTGCTGGGCAAGTGACGCCAGCCCCATCATCCGTTCGACGCCAGCCAGCAACTGGGCGCGGTCGTGGCCGAAACAATCGAGCGCGCCAGCCATGATCAGGCTTTCGAAGACGCGCTTGCCGACGATCTTGGGGTCGACCCTCTCGCAGAAATCGGCGAGATTCTTGAACGGCTTCTCGCCACGCACGGCAACGATGTGCTCGACCGCCGCATCGCCGACGCCCTTGAGCGCCGCCATCGAATAATAGATCCGGTTCTCGCCGACCTCGAAGGGCCGGAAGCTGGTCATAACAGACGGCGCCAGCACCTCGATGCCGAGGCGCAACGCATCCTGGCGGAAGTCGGCGAGCTTGTCGGTATTGCCCATGTCGAGCGTCATCGACGCCGCCAGGAACTCGACCGGATAATGCGCCTTGAGATAGGCCGTCTGATACGAGACGACGGCGTAAGCGGCGGCGTGCGACTTGTTGAAACCATAGTCGGCGAATTTGGCCAGCAGGTCGAAAATGAAGTCGGCTTGCGGCTTGCTGACGCCTCGCTCGACAGCGCCCGAGACGAAACGCTCGCGCTGCTTGTCCATCTCGGCGCGGATCTTCTTGCCCATGGCGCGGCGCAGAAGATCGGCTTCGCCGAGCGAATAGCCGGACAGCTCCTGCGCGATCTGCATGACCTGTTCCTGGTAGACGATGACGCCTTGCGTCTCCTTCACCAGATGGTCGATCTTCGGATGGATCGAGGCCATCTCCTCCTCGCCATGCTTTCTGGCGTTGTAGGTCGGGATGTTCTCCATCGGGCCCGGGCGGTAGAGAGCGACGAGCGCGATGATGTCCTCGATGCAGTCGGGCCGCATGCCGATCAGCGCCTTGCGCATGCCGGCACTTTCCACCTGGAACACGCCGACCACCTCGCCGCGCGACAGCATGGCGTAGGTCTCGGGATCGTCGAGCGGGATCGTCGCCAGGTCGATGTCGATGCCGCGCCGGCGGATCAGCTTCACCGCCGTCTCCAGCACGGTCAGCGTCTTCAGGCCGAGGAAGTCGAACTTCACCAGCCCGGCTTGCTCGACATATTTCATGTTGAACTGGGTGACCGGCATGTCGGAGCGCGGATCGCGGTACATCGGTACCAGTTCCGACAGTGGCCGGTCGCCGATGACGATGCCGGCGGCGTGTGTCGAGGCGTGGCGGTACAGCCCTTCCAGCTTCTGCGCCATGTCGAGCAGCGTCTGGACGATCGGCTCCTTCTCGGCCTCTTCGGCAAAACGCGGCTCGTTGGCGATGGCATCCGCGAGCTTGACCGGATTGGCAGGGTTCTGCGGCACCATTTTCGACAGCTTGTCGACCTGGCCATAGGGCATCTGCAGCACGCGGCCGACGTCGCGCAGCACGGCGCGGGCCTGCAGCGTACCGAAAGTGATGATCTGTCCGACCTGGTCGCGGCCGTATTTCTGCTGGACGTAGCGGATCACCTCTTCGCGACGATCCTGGCAGAAGTCGATGTCGAAGTCGGGCATCGACACGCGGTCGGGATTGAGGAAGCGCTCGAACAGCAGCGAGAAGCGCAGCGGATCGATATCGGTGATGGTCGTCGAATAGGCGACCAGCGACCCGGCGCCCGAACCACGGCCCGGCCCGACCGGAATGCCTTGCGCCTTGGCCCATTTGATGAAGTCGGCAACGATCAGGAAGTAGCCCGGGAATTTCATCTTCTCGATGATGCCGAGCTCGAATTCGAGCCGCTCGCGATATTGCTCGACCGTGTAGCCCGGCGTCGGTCCGTGCAGGGCGAGCCGCGCGTCGAGCCCTTCCCGCGCCTGGCGGGCGAGCTCGGCGGCCTCGGCCTTTTCGGCCGCGTCCTTGTCGGAGGCATCACCGCCGGTGAAGCGCGGCAGGATCGGGCTGCGGGTCTTCGGATAATAGGAACAGCGCTGCGCGATCTCGACCGTGTTGTCGATCGCTTCCGGCAGGTCGGCGAACAGCTTTGCCATGTCGGCCTGGCTGCGCAGGAAATTGTCCGGCGACAGCCGGCGGCGGGTGTCGACGGCAACAATGGAGCCCTCGGCAATGGCAATCAGCGCGTCATGCGCCTCATAATCGTCGCGCGACGAGAAAAACGCTTCATTGGTGGCGACCAGCGGAAGCTCATTCGCATAGGCGAGATCGATCGTCTGATGCTCGATGACCCGATCGTAGCCCGCGACCCGGTCCAGCTCGACATAGAGCCGGTCGCCGAACAGTGCCTTGAGCGCCAAAAGCCGCACCTCGGCCAGATCGCGGCGATCCTCCTTCAAGGCGTTGCCGATCGGGCCGCGCGGCCCGCCGCTCAGGCAGATCAGCCCATCGGCCTTACCCTCCAGCATCTCGGTTGTCAGGTGCACGGCCTCGCCGGGCGGCGTTTCCAGATAAACGCGGCTGACCAGCCTGACCAGATTGGAATATCCGGCTTCGGTCGCGGCGAGCAGCACGACCGGCCGCATCTCCGGGCCTTGCCGGCGGCGATCGCGCTGGCCGTCGCTGTTTTCACCGGAAAAGGCGAGCGCAATCTGGCAGCCGATGATCGGCTGGATGCCGTCCTTGACCGCCTTCTGCGCGAATTCCAGCGCGCCGAAAAGATTGTTGGTGTCGGTGACGGCAATCGCAGGCGCCTCGTCCTTCACCGCGTGACCAACGATCTTGCCGAGCTGAAGCGCGCCCTCGAGCAGCGAATAGGCCGAATGCACGCGCAGATGCACGAAGGGCCGCGCCGGCACCTCCGGACGCGCAGCCGCAATCGCGGCTTCGCGCTTCAGAGGATCGCGTGGAAGTCTGTCATCCGCCATGGTTTCTCGCGCTGCCGAAGGCTCTGAGTCGATGGAGATGTATTGTCCGGGACCCGACGATACCAGTCCAGCACAAACGACAGTCAGCCACAGGCTTGCTGCGGCCTGCCGGCTAAGGTCTGTTGAGATTCAGGTCAGGCCGGCCTCACCCGAATATCAACAGACCTCAGGCGAATTCCATGATCACGGCGTCCACCGCCAGGCTGTCGCCCGGCTTGGCGTTGAGCTTCGACACGACCAGGTCGCGTTCGGCGCGCAGCACGTTTTCCATCTTCATCGCCTCGACCACGGCCAAGGTCTCGCCGGCCTTGACCTCCTGGCCTTCGGCGACGGCGATCGACACGACGAGGCCGGGCATCGGGCACAGCAGCAGTTTCGACGTGTCCGGCGCCACTTTTTCCGGCATCAGTCTTTCGAGCTCGGCGATACGCGGCAGCATGGCGCGCGCGGTCACCGACATGCCTTTCCAGGCGATGCGAAGACCGTTGGCGACGGGCCGGATCTGGGCGACGACGGAGCGTTTGCCGACCGTGCCGCGCCAGATCAGGTCGCCCGGCCGCCAGTCGGATGAAACGGTCAGCGCCTTGCCGCCGTCGATCGACAGGTCGATCTCCATCGGAATGGAAATCATGCCTTCGAGGATGGACGCCTGGAGATGGTCCTCGCCGATCTTCACCACCCAGTCGCGCTTGAGCACGCCCGAATGCGGTGCCAGCCGCCCGCCCAGCCGGTCGAGCCGGTCGCGGCGCAACAGTTCCACCGCGGTCACGATCGAGGCGAGAACGGCCTTTTCTTCGCCGCTCGGCACGACGGGCGCAAAACCGTCGGGGTATTCCTCGGCGATGAAGCCGGTCGATATCGCCCCTTCCCGCCAGCGCGGATGCTGCATCAGCGCCGCCAGGAACGGAATGTTGTGCTCGATGCCGTCGACGACAAAGCTGTCGAGCGCTTCCGACATGGCATCGATTGCCTCGAGCCGTGTCGGCGCCCAGGTGCACAGTTTGGCGAGCATCGGGTCATAGAACATCGAAATCTCGGAACCCTCGGTGACGCCGGTGTCGTTGCGGATGACGACATCGCCGAATTGCCCTTCCTCCGGCGGCCGGTAGCGCGTCAGCCGGCCGATCGACGGCAGGAAATTGCGATAGGGATCCTCGGCATAGAGCCGGCTTTCCACCGCCCAGCCATCCAGCTTGATGTCGCTTTGCTTCAGGCCAAGCTTTTCGCCGGCGGCGACGCGGATCATCTGCTCGACCAGATCGATGCCGGTGACAAGCTCGGTCACCGGATGCTCGACCTGCAATCGTGTATTCATTTCAAGGAAATAGAAGTTCTTGTCCTTGTCGACGATGAACTCGACCGTGCCGGCGCTCTGGTAGTCGACGGCCCTGGCCAGCGCCACCGACTGTTCGCCCATCGCCTTGCGCGTCTTGGCGTCGAGGAACGGCGACGGCGCCTCTTCCGCCACCTTCTGGTTGCGGCGCTGGATCGAGCATTCGCGCTCGCCGAGATAGAGCGCGTTGCCATGCGCGTCGGCCAGCACCTGGATCTCGATATGGCGCGGATCAACAACGAACTTTTCGATGAACACACGGTCGTCGCCGAACGAACTCTTGGCCTCGGAGCGAGCGCGGTCAAAACCGTCGCGCACTTCGGACTGGTTCCAGGCAATGCGCATGCCCTTGCCGCCGCCGCCGGCCGAGGCCTTGATCATCACGGGATAGCCGATCTCGCCGGCGATCTTTTCGGCGTGGTCGGCATTCTCGATGACGCCAAGCCAGCCGGGCACGGTCGAAACCTCGGCCGCGTTGGCGAACTTCTTCGATTCGATCTTGTCGCCCATCGCCTTGATCGCCTTGGGCTTCGGGCCGATGAAGACGATGCCTTCCTTCTCCAGCGCTTCGCAGAAGGCAGCGCGCTCGGACAGGAAGCCATAACCGGGATGCACAGCCTGAGCCCCGGTTTCCTTGCAAGCCGCGATGATCTTCTCAGGGACAAGATAACTCTGCGCGGCCGGCGAAGGCCCGATATGCACCGCCTCGTCGGCCATCTCAACATGCACGGCATCGCGATCGGCATCGGAATAGACCGCGACTGTGGCAATCCCCATCTTGCGCGCCGTCTTGATGACGCGACAGGCGATCTCGCCACGATTGGCGATCAGGATTTTCGTGAACATGCTGAGGTCATTCCCCTCCGGTCGGTCGTTCCTTTTATGACCTGTGCTTGCGGGGTCAAGCCGGCCATGCAAATCACTGGCTTTCAATCGATTTGCGATTCCAATTCTTCGCTGTGGCCCAGTCTCGGAACCAGCTTCCAGTTGATCGTGTCGATAAAACCTGAAACCTTGGAAAAAAATTCGCATTGGAGGACGCCTGATGAAAACCCGCGCCGCTGTCGCTGTCGCCGCCGGAAAGCCGCTGGAGATAATGGAGGTCGACCTCGACGGTCCGCGCGAGGGCGAGGTGCTGGTCGAGATCAAGGCGACCGGCATCTGCCACACCGATGAGTTCACGCTGTCGGGCGCCGATCCGGAAGGCCTGTTTCCGGCGATCCTGGGGCATGAGGGCGCCGGCGTGGTGGTCGATGTCGGCAAGGGCGTCACCTCGGTCAAGAAGGGCGACCACGTCATTCCGCTTTACACGCCGGAATGCCGGCAGTGCCCGTCCTGCCTGTCCCGCAAGACCAATCTGTGCACGGCGATCCGCGCCACGCAGGGCCAGGGCCTGATGCCCGACGGCTCGTCGCGCTTCTCGATCGGCAAGGACAAGATCTTCCACTATATGGGCTGCTCGACCTTCTCCAACTTCACCGTTCTGCCCGAGATCGCGGTAGCCAAGGTCAACCCGGACGCCCCCTTCGACAAGATCTGCTACATCGGCTGCGGCGTCACCACAGGCATCGGCGCCGTCATCAACACCGCCAAGGTCGAGCAAGGCGCGACCGCGGTGGTCTTCGGCCTGGGCGGCATTGGCCTCAATGTCATCCAGGGCCTGAAACTGGCCGGCGCCGATATGATCATCGGTGTCGATCTTAACAACGACAAGAAGGAATGGGGCGAACGGTTCGGCATGACGCATTTCGTCAATCCGAAGGAGATCGACGGCGACATCGTCCCTCACCTCGTCAACATGACCAAGCGCGGCGCCGACCAGATCGGCGGCGCCGACTACACGTTCGACTGCACCGGCAACACCAAGGTGATGCGCCAGGCGCTGGAAGCCTCGCACCGCGGCTGGGGCAAGTCGGTCATCATCGGCGTCGCCGGCGCCGGCCAGGAAATTTCGACGCGCCCGTTCCAACTGGTCACCGGCCGCACCTGGATGGGCACCGCCTTCGGCGGCGCGCGCGGCCGCACCGACGTGCCGAAGATCGTCGACTGGTACATGGACGGCAAGATCCAGATCGATCCGATGATCACCCATCTGCTGAAACTGGAAGACATCAACAAGGGGTTCGACCTCATGCATGAGGGCAAGTCGATCCGAAGCGTCGTCGTTTATTGAAGCAAGCCACACGCCGCCGACCGACCGGCCAGCGACCTCTGTGGTTCAAAACTGGGAGGAGAAAAGAATGGCGGAGAAACTGCATCCGAAAATCGACAATGGCCTGCCCAAGGAGAGCGCGAGCTTTGCCGGCGGCACGCTGGTCTGCGCCTGCACCAGCAAGCCGGTCAAGGTGAAGGTCAAGGGCCAGATCGCCCACAACCACGCCTGCGGCTGCACCAAATGCTGGAAGCCGGAAGGCGCCATATTCTCGGTGGTGGCCGTTGCCGGAACCGGCGACGTCACCGTCACCGAGAACGGCGACAAGCTGAAAGTGGTCGACCCCTCGGCCCTGATTCAGCGCCATGCCTGCACCGGCTGCGGCGTCCATATGCACGGTCCGGTCGAGCGCGACCATCCGTTCAAGGGCTTGTCCTTCATCCACCCCGAGCGCTTCGTCGAGGATGGCTGGTCACCGCCGGGCTTCACCGCCTTCGTCTCGTCGATCATCGAATCCGGCGTCGACCCGAAACGGATGGACGGCATCCGGGCGCAGTTGAAGTCGATCGGGCTCGAACCCTATGACTGCCTCAACCCCGGCCTGATGGACTATATCGCCACCTGGACGGCGAAGAAGTCAGGCGCCTTGCCGGCCTGAACGCTATAAGATTTCAAGCAGGGGCCGGACACGTTCCGGCCCCTGTCCGTTTCGGAGAGACTATGCCCGCACCTGCCATCTACGTCGACGCTGACGCCTGCCCGGTCAAGGCCGAGGTCGAAAAAGTCGCCGAGCGCCTTGGCGTCGTCGTCACCTACGTCTCCAATGGCGGCTTGCGGCCCTCGCGCGACCCGATGATCCGCAATGTCGTGGTCTCCAAGGGAGCCGACGCCGCAGACGACTGGATCGTCGAGAACGCCAAATCCAACGATGTCGTGGTGACGGCGGACATTCCGCTCGCCGCTCGTGCGGTAGCGCTCGGCGCCCACGTGCTCGGGCCAACCGGACGGCCATTCACGCCCGAAACCATCGGCATGGCGGTGGCCATGCGCGACCTCAAGCAGCATTTGCGCGAAACCGGCGAGAGCAAGGGCTACAATGCCTCTTTCGCGCCGCAGGACCGTTCGCGGTTCCTCGGCGAACTCGACCGTATCTTGCGGCGCGCCCTGAAATCCGCCACACCCAGCTAGAAACAGAGCGCCATCCAGGGTGGAGACCGCCATGGCCGCCGAACCTCCGATCCCAAAACCCATGCAGCGGCATATGCTGTTTGCAATGTCGGCGTGCTTCGGTGCGCTTGCGTTCCTTGTCGCGTTGCTGCTGCATGCCCAGCTGGCCTATTCGATCGGCGCCAACGCCTTTTTCGCCGCTTACGTCATTCTCGTCGTCAGCCAGATGCCCAAATTCACCGGCAAATATCTGAGCAAGAATGCCCGCGCAACCGACCAGCCGGTGCTGGTCATCTTCGCCGTGACGTTCGTCGTCGTTGTGGTCGCAGTTATCTCACTGTTCCTCCTGATCAATCAGAAGAACAGGGGCAACTCCGTCGAGCTCGGTTTCGCGCTGCTGTCGATCCCGCTCGGCTGGTTCACCATCCATGCCATGGCCGCACTTCACTATGCGCATGTCTATTGGATGGACGGCGATGCGGTCGACGCCGAAACCAAGACGAAAATCCCGGTCGGCGGATTGCTGTTTCCAGGCGACAAGCGCCCGGAAGGCTGGGATTTCCTCTATTTCTCGACGGTCATCGGCATGACCGCGCAAACCGCTGACACCAACATATCGACCACGCATATGCGTTGTGTCGTGCTCGTTCACTCGATCCTGTCGTTCTTCTTCAACACCGTCATTGTCGCCGCGGCCGTCAATCTCGCTGTCAGCCTGGGCGGTCCGTAATAAATCCGTGATCGGGTGAAACATCGGTTTGGATCGCGACGTATCAGGAGGACAATGAACGCGCAGGCCACGCCGTGACGCCGGGAGACGAGACAAGATGGAATCCGTTGCCAGAAGCCAATCCGCCACCGGGCCGGACGCTCCCGTGTCGAGCGACAGCACGCTGATCTACCGGCAATCGCGCTGGACGCGGCTGACGCACTGGATCTGGGCCATCTCGCTGTTCTTCATGCTGCTTTCCGGCCTGCAGATCTTCAACGCCCGGCCGCAGCTCTACATCGGCAAGCAATCCGGCTTCGGCTACAACAACACCATCTTCGAAATCGGCGCCGAAAACACGAGCACCGGGCCGCGCGGCTACACGGCAATCTTCGGGCACCGCTTCGACACGACCGGCGTGCTTGGCTGGTCGGGTCCGCCAGGCAACGAGACGGCGCGCGGCTTCCCGTCCTGGGCGACCATCCCGTCCTACTATGATCTCGGCACCGCCCGCGTCATCCACTTCTTCTTCGCCTGGATCCTGACGACGACCTTGCTCGTCTGGCTGGTCGCCGGCCTGGTCAATGGCCATATCAGGCGCGATCTCGCCCCGCGCCTCGACGAGCTCAAGCGGCTGCCACGCGACATCGTCGACCATGCCAAGCTGAAATTCCACCATACGCGCGAATACAACACCTTGCAGAAGATGGCTTATGGCGGGGTGCTGTTCGTGCTGTTGCCACTGATGATCATCACCGGCCTTGCCATGTCGCCCAGCATGAATTCGGTGCTGCCCTTCCTCAACGAGGTGCTCGGCGGACGGCAGACGGCGCGGACCATCCATTTCACCGTCATGCTGCTGCTCGTCGGCTTCTTCATCATCCACATCCTGATGATCCTGGCCGCCGGCCCGATCAACGAATTGCGCTCGATCATCACCGGCTGGTACCGCACCGACCCTCCCGCGCATGACGACAAGACCACCGAGAGGAGTGCCTGACATGGCGAAATTCCAGATCAGTCGAAGGAAATTCCTGACCGCAGCCAGCCTTGGCGCCTCCGGCATCATGCTGTCGGGTTGCGACGCCTTCGACAGCCAGTTGAGCATCGGCAGCGGCCTGCGCAGCTTCCTCGAAAACGCCAATGGCCTGACATATCGCGCGCAGCGCCTGCTTGCCGGCCGTGACGCTCTGGCGCCGGAATTCACCGAGGCCGATATCCGCCAGCCGCAGCGGCCGAACGGCGTCACCGCGCCTGACGATGACACCTACAAGGGTCTGCTCGCCAACAATTTCGCCGACTGGCGGCTGGAAGTCTCGGGCCTCGTCGAAAAGCCGCTGTCGCTCAGCCGCGAACAGCTTCAGAACATGCCGAGCCGCACCCAGATCACCCGCCATGACTGCGTCGAGGGCTGGAGTTGCATCGCCAAATGGACGGGCACGCCGCTGTCGCTGGTGCTCGACCAGGCGGTGGTCAAGCCTGAGGCGCGCTATGTCATGTTCCATTGCCTCGACACGATCGACCGCAGCCTGTCCGGCGACATCAAATATTACGGCACGATCGACCTGATCGACGCCCGCCATCCGCAGACGATCCTCGCCTATGGCCTGAACGGCAAACCCTTGCCGGTCGAGAATGGCGCGCCGCTGCGCGTCCGCGTCGAGCGCCAGCTCGGCTACAAGATGCCGAAATATCTCTACAAGATCGAACTGGTCGACGGCTTCGCCAATGTCGGCGGCGGCCGCGGCGGTTATTGGGAAGACAATGGCTACGACTGGTATGGCGGAATTTGATGACCGCTCGCATACACGCCGAGCACGATTTGTCGCCGATCGAGTTGAGTTGGCTCGAGGAACGCCTCCACAACGACAACCGGCGCGCGACAGACCGCGCCGATGACCGGGGGCTGACTTTCGTTATTCGCGACGGCGCGGGAAACGCGATCGGCGTTGCTGCCGGTTACTCTTGGGCGAATACGTCCGAGCTGACATTGATGTGGATTGACGAGGCCTATCGAGGTCGCGGCTATGCAAGCCAGTTGCTCAGCGCTTTTGTCGCTGAGGCAATCGATCGCGGCGTCAGGAGAATTTGGGTCTCCAGCCACGACTTCCAGGCGCCGGGTCTCTATGAGAAGGCTGGCTTCCAGCGCATCGCCGAACTCTCGGAATGGCCCGAAGGCCACTCCAACATCATCCTTTGTAAAACGATAGCAGCCGACGGCGCGCTTTAGGCGACTTTCTCGAGCAGCGGCCTCAGCGCCGGATGGATCTCCGGCGAGGCATGCTTGATCAGGGTCAGCAGTGCACGCTCGTTCTCATACAAGGGTCGGTTCGCCCCAATATGCTCGACCAGCCATTTGGCTTCGCCGGCATCTATGGTCTCGGCACGGCGGGCCAAGGCCTCGGCCGCCCTGTTCTTGGCTTCCCATTCGGCCTCGATGTCATCGGGCGACCGGTAGGCCTCGATGATGCCGGCAAGGCCGCCGGAGACCATACGGCTGAAGAAGCCGCCGATTTGCGGATCGGCGCGTTCGAGGAAGTTTTCCTGGCGCAGCGCCACGTCGCGGGTCGGCGCTTCATAGCCGGCCGAGCACATGACGAAATTGGCGATCGCCTTGACGAACAGGTCGTTCCAGGACGGATCGTTCTTGGCCTGGGCGGTCTGTTCATTGATCCTGAACAGCACCTCGGCCTCGCCGCGGGTGATGGCGATGTTGCCGTCGCCGCCATGGGCGTGGAGGATACGCCGCAGCAATTCGACTTCCGCCTTGGCGATCAGTCCGGGCACCAGCGCGCCGCCCAGCATCAGCGGTCCCTTGCCGTCGATGACGGCGTGCGCAACCTGCTCCAGCGCGTAGACGCAAAGCTTGCCCGGCGAGGACCTCGCCTCTTCCAGCACATGGACCAGCAATTCGAGTTCGGTGCGGCTGTCGACCATGCCGTCACGCGAAATGGTGCGGACCAGCCAGTCGGCATTCTCCTGCGAGATGTAGCCCGAGGGCTTTTCCTGATGGACGATGTAGTCGGTCACCGCCTCGACGAAGAACGGTGCCCATTCCGCGCATTTGTCCTGGGCTGTCTGGTCAAGAGCGAACAGCGCCTCGGCCTCGCCTCGTGTCACCACGCCATCGGCGAACACGTCGCGACGCAGCATCGCCACGTCCTCCGAGGCGATGCGATTCTTCGAGGTCAGCCCCGCCACCGGCGCGCTCATGATCAATTCGCCCATCTGTCGTCCCCGTCCGCCCCGAAGCCTTACATCGTGCCTGCTATATCAGGAGTGTCTTGAAAAACCGGCAAACGGCGTGGTTAGCGAAGACTTGCCTGCCAAGGCATGTCGCCCGAAATGCGCAGCCAGAGCGCATGGGCTCGATCCGTTTCAGCGACGCGCTTTAAATGTCGCTGGGAGGTGACAAGGTGTCGCCGACGGGCTATGGATGGCGCGTCGAGGGCTCGGGGTTCTGAGTCCTACCTGTTTGCGGGAGAGAGCAGCGAGAGCTGCCGCCGAAGGGGAAATCGCCCGAAATCTCTCAGGCAAAAGAACCGTAGACGGGAAAGACACTCTGGAAAGTCGGGGCTTGCCCCCGCGCCGAAGGTGTAAGCGCCGCTGACAGAGTTCCGGCTGCGCGAGTCTCTCAGGCTTCAGACAGAGGGGCACGGACTGGTCGCCATTCGCGGCCGATTGCGTGCGACTCTGGAGACGACATGACGGGCGACGACTCAAAACACCTTCCCCTCGAAGATATCCACACAGCCGCTGGTGCGCGGTTCGGCGCCTTTGCCGGCTGGTCGATGCCGCTGACCTATCCGGCCGGTGTCATGAAGGAGCATCTGCATACCCGCGAGCATGCCGGCCTCTTCGACATCTCGCACATGAAATTGTTCGAGGTCAGCGGGCCGCAGGCGGTTGCGCTGCTCAACCGCGCTTGCCCGCTGGATGCCGGCGTGCTCGAAATCTCGCAGTCGAAACTGTCCTTCTTCCTCAATGAGGCCGGCGGCATCCTCGACGACCTGATCGTCACCCGGCTCGGCGATACCAGGTTCATGGTGGTTGCCAATGCCGGCAACGCCGTCGCCGACGAAAAGCATCTGCGTGAGTTGGCCGCCGATTTCGATGTCGAGGTCGAGCCGCTCGACCGCGTCTTCCTGGCCATCCAGGGTCCGGAAGCCTGGGCGGCACTCTCCCGTGCCGGCATCGAGACCGGCGCGCTGCTGTTCATGCACGGGGTCGAGCCGCGGAAAGACTGGTTCATGAGCCGGTCGGGCTATACCGGCGAGGACGGTTTCGAGATCGGCCTGCCAGAAGCCGATGCGCGCGCCCTTGTCGCGAAGCTGCTCGAGGATGAGCGCGTTCTATGGATCGGCCTTGCCGCGCGCGACAGCCTGCGGCTCGAGGCCGGGCTTTGCCTGCATGGCCAGGACATCACCCCGGAGACAGATCCGGCCGCAGCCGCGCTGATGTGGGCAATCCCCAAGGAGATCCGCGCGTCCGGCGCTTTCATCGGCGCAGACGCCCTGCGCGCCGCCGTCGAACGCGGCCCGGCGCAAAAGCGTGTCGGGCTGAAACCAGACGGCCGCCAGCCGGTGCGTGCCGGCGCTGCGCTGTTCGACGCCGACGGCAATCCTGCGGGCCATGTCACATCGGGTGGGTTCGGGCCCTCGGCCGGCCATCCGGTCGCCATGGGCTATGTCGCCGCATCGCTGGCAAAGCCTGGCACACGGGTGTTCGCCGATGTGCGCGGCACGAAGATTCCCGTCGATATCAGTTCCCTGCCCTTCACCCCTCATCGCTACCGCAAAGGATAGATTTCATGGCAACGACCTATTTCACCGCTGATCACGAATGGCTCCGCGTCGAAGGCGGCATCGCCACCGTCGGCATCACTGACTACGCGCAGGAGCAACTCGGTGACCTCGTCTTCGTCGAACTGCCGGAGACCGGAAAGAAGCTGACCAAGGGCGATACCGCCGTCGTGGTCGAATCCGTCAAGGCGGCCTCTGACGTTTACGCGCCGGTTGACGGCGAGATCACCGAGGCCAACGGCACGCTGTCTTCCGACCCGTCGCTGGTCAACTCGGCCGCCACCGGCGCCGGCTGGCTGTGGAAGATGAAGCTCGCCGACGAAAGCCAGCTCGCCGGCCTCATGGATGAGGCCGCCTACAAAGCCCATATCGCCTGAAATCAGGACTAGAGATGATGACCACAGCACTCACCCCCTTCTCGGCCCGCCATATCGGTCCTGGTGTCAACGATGTCAGAGCCATGCTTGCGGTGATCGGCGTTCCCTCCGTCGAGACGCTGATCAGCCAGGCCGTGCCGCAGTCGATTCGCCTCGACATGCCGCTGACCTTGCCCGCGCCAGCCAGCGAAGCCGAAGCGCTGGCCGAATTGTCGGCGATCATGGCTGGGAATACCGTGCTGAAGAGCTTCATCGGCGCCGGCTATCACGGCGTCCACGTGCCGCCGGTCATCCAGCGCAATCTGTTCGAGAATCCGGCCTGGTACACGGCCTACACGCCCTATCAGGCCGAGATCAGCCAGGGCCGCCTGGAAATGCTGTTCAATTTCCAGACCTTGGTCGCAGAATTGACCGGATTGCCGGTGGCGTCCGCCTCGCTGCTCGATGAGGCAACCGCTGTCGCCGAAGCGGTCGGCATCGCGCTGCGCCACCACCGCGACAAGCGCACCAAGGTGGCCTTCGCCGGCACGCCGCATCCGCAGACGCTGGATGTGGTGCGCACCCGCGCCGAACCGCTCGGCATCGAGATTGACGGAGAGACGATCGACGACAACACCGCCGCCTTGCTCGTCTCCTGGCCCGACACGTTCGGCGTCTATGGCGACCACAAGGCCGCGATCGACAAGGCTCGCGCGACAGGCGCCATCGTTGTCTTCATCGCCGATCCGCTTGGCCTGACGCTGACCGATGCGCCGGCGAAACTTGGCGCCGACATCGCGGTGGGCCCGATGCAGCGCTTTGGCGTGCCGATGGGCTTTGGCGGCCCGCACGCCGCCTACTGCGCCGTCTCCGACAAACTGACGCGCCTCATGCCCGGCCGTCTCGTCGGCCAGTCGACCGACAGCAAGGGCCGGCCCGGCTACCGCCTCGCCCTGCAGACGCGCGAACAGCATATCCGCCGCGACAAGGCGACCTCCAACATCTGCACCGCGCAGGCGCTGCTTGCCAACATGGCGACGGCCTATGCCATCTGGCACGGCCCCGCCGGGCTGCAGGCGATCGCCGGGCGCATCCACGCGCTGGCCAATCGCCTGGCGAGCGGGCTCAAAGCGGCAGGCGTGTCGGTGCTCGGCGCCAGGCGCTTCGACACGGTGACGGTCGAGGTGAAAGGCGAGGCCGCGCAAATCGCCGCTGCTGCCGAAAAGACCGGCCGGCTGCTGCGCGTCCTCGACGCCGACCATGTCGGCATCGCATTCGACGAGACCTCGACCGACGCCGATCTCGACGCGATCGCTTCCCTGTTCGGCGCCAAGGCTGCTCCCTCGGCCGACAGCACCGTTCCCGGCAAGCCGCGCGGAAAAGAGTTTCTGACCCAGCCGGTCTTCAACGAGAACAAGTCGGAAACCGACATGATGCGCCTGCTGCGCCGGCTGGCCGACAAGGATCTGGCGCTCGACCGCTCCATGATCCCGCTCGGGTCCTGCACCATGAAGCTCAATGCGGCGGCCGAAATGATGCCGGTAAGCTGGCCAAGCATCGCCAATCTGCATCCTTTCGCGCCGGCCAGCCATTCGGCCGGCTATCGCGCCATGATCGGCGAGCTGGAAGGCTGGCTGTCGGAAATCACCGGTTTCGACGCGGTCAGCCTGCAGCCCAATGCCGGCAGCCAGGGCGAATATGCCGGCCTGCTCGCCATCCGCGCCTATCACCGCTCGCGCGGCGAAGGCCATCGCACCGTCTGCCTGATTCCCTCCTCCGCGCATGGCACCAATCCGGCAAGCGCGGCGATGGCCGGCATGAGCGTCGTCGTCGTGCGCTGCCTGGAGGACGGCAATATCGACATGGACGATATGCGGGCCAAGGCCAACGAGCATTCCAAGAACCTCGCGGCGCTGATGTTCACCTATCCCTCGACGCATGGCGTCTACGAAGAAGGCGCCCGCCACCTCTGCGCCCTCATCCATGAGCATGGCGGCCAGGTCTATTTTGACGGCGCCAACCTCAACGCCCTGGTCGCGCTCGCCCGGCCCGCGGATATCGGCGCCGATGTCTGCCACATGAACCTGCACAAGACCTTCTGCATCCCGCATGGCGGCGGTGGCCCCGGCATCGGCCCGATCGGCGTCAGGGCGCACCTGAAGCCTTATCTGCCGGGCCATGTCACCGAAGGCTCGGCGCATGCCGTGTCGGCGGCACCCTTCGGCAGCGCTTCCATCCTGCCGATCACCTGGATGTACATCCGCATGATGGGCGCCGCCGGACTGAAGCATGCAACCGAGACCGCCATCATCTCGGCCAACTATGTGGCGACACGGCTCGCGCCGCACTTCCCGCTGCTCTACAAGGGCCGGCACGATCGCATCGCGCATGAATGCATCCTCGACACCCGCGTGCTCAAGGAGAGCGCCGGCATCAGCGTCGACGACATCGCCAAGCGCCTGATCGACTACGGCTTTCACGCGCCCACCATGTCGTTCCCGGTAGCCGGCACGCTGATGGTCGAGCCGACGGAATCCGAGCCGAAGCGCGAACTCGACCGCTTCTGCGAGGCGATGATCGCCATTGCCGGCGAAGCGGCGAAAGTCGCCAGGGGCGACTGGCCCTTGGCCGACAACCCGCTGGTCAACGCGCCGCACACCGCCGCCGAGACGCTGGCCGGACAATGGACCCACCCCTACTCGCGTCTGGAAGCGGCCTATCCGGCCGGCGATGCCGATACGGCAGCCAAGTACTGGCCGCCGGTGTCGCGCATCGACAATGTCGCCGGCGACCGCAATCTGGTCTGCTCCTGCCCGCCGCTGTCGGATTATCTCGGGGCGGCCGAATAGCCGCCTCTCGGCCTATGCCGAGCGCAAGGCCGGCTTGACCGGCTCGGCCTTGCCCATTCTTTTGTGGCTGATGACGCAGTTTCGGCCAGCGCGTTTGGCCGCGTAGAGTGCGGCGTCCGCCTCGGCCAGCACCTCGTCGAGGCGGCTGCCGTCGGCGGCGCCAAAGCCGATGCCGCCGCTGACCGTGCTGCGCAATGGACCGAGCGGGGTAGGAACGATTTCAGTGCCGAAGGCCACGCCGATCTTGCTGGCAAGATCATGGGCCCTCTCTTCCGTCATCCGCGACATGACGATGGCGAACTCCTCGCCGCCCAGGCGAAAGGCGTCGACGCCGGTTCTGGCATATTTCCGGATGACGGCGGCGAAGCGGCACAGGACCTGGTCCCCGACCGGGTGGCCATAGATGTCGTTGGTCCGCTTGAAGTGATCGAGGTCGAACATGACGACCGCCATGAAGGGGCCGAAGGGGCGCTCGCCATGGAGCGACATCAACCCGCGACGGTTCATCAGCCCGGTCAATGGATCGGTCATCGTCTCGGCCTTCAACTCGATCTGCGCCTGCAGGTGATGAAGCGAGAGCGTCAAGGCGCCGAGGCCGGTCATGCAGGCGACCGCAACGACCGAATTCAGACGTTCGGCCCAGTTGTCCGGCGCCGCCCCGAGCGTCCATTGCCCCTTGGCCATCAGAACCACGCCGCAAAGGGCAAACGACACCGCACAGGTGCCGCTCAGGAACGAAACCACCAGCAGGATCCGGCGATCGTGGCTGCCATTGACCCAGAACATGGCCCCGATCGTCGACAGCAGCACGGTGACCGTCGCGTAGGTGATGATGAAGCCGACGCCGTCAAGGCCAAGGAAGGTCACGGCCGCGCAGACAGCCATGGCGGCAAGTGTCGGCACGATCGCACGCCTGTGGTCCGGCACGCCGAGATACTGCATGGCCGAAAGGCAGATGATCAGGAAGCCCAGGCTGAGCAGCGCCAGCGCGATCTGGCAAAGCAGCGGATCGGGCTCCTTGGTGTAGCGCCAGAACAGGATCACATGCGCGACAAGCACGATAATGCCGCACGCCACCGTCAGCACGAAACGCGCCCGCGGCGCAGTGAGCCAGATGGCAAACATGGTGACGGCCAGGCATGTGCCCGACAGCGCGGCCGCGAGCAGGAGCGAACTGAAATCCAGCATATCGGGCGGCGGCCTCTCCAGCGTCGGCGGTTACGCCGCATTCTAGGTCAGCGGCAGCCCTCGAACATGGTTTTCAGCCGATCTTTCGATCCAAGCTGCGGTTACGGTTTACAAAGCGTCGACAGTGCTTGTGCGGAAATCGCCCCTTGGCCGGCGCAAAGGTCAAACGCGCATCAGCCCTTGTTCAGCAGTGCGAGATTGGCGTTGACGACCGTCGGGTCGGCCATGCCGGCCTTCGCCTCGAGCAGCAGTGCCCTGGCCTTCTTCTTGTTGCCGCGCAGCAGTTGCGAATAGCCCATATTGTTGACGATCTGCGGTTTGCGGCCGGCGACTTTCAGCAACTGGCCGTAGGCGCGGTCGGCAAAGTCGAAGCGGCCGAGCTCGTCATAGGAGGCGGCCAGCCCCATCCAGGCCTCCGCATTGTCGGCCTTCAGCTCGACGGCCTTGCGGAAATGCTGTTCGGCGAGACCATAATTGGCGTCGCGAAACTGTGCCTTGCCTTGCGCCAGGTCGGATGTGTCGACATCCTTCGCCGCAGGCTGGATCGCCGTCGTCTTGGTCGTGTCGACGTTGTTGTTCGTCGTGCACCCGGACACAATCAAGACGGCCGCCATTGCGGCCATTGCGGTGAAACTCTTGTGACGCATGCCCTGCCCCGTCGCCCGATTTGCCGGGTCGTTGTTCAGGAAACACGATACATGCGAGCGATTAAGCTTCGGTGCTGAAATGCGCCTAAAATTTGGTTCCCGGTATACCGGCCATTAACCACCGGCACCGCCACCTCATCAAGGCGGCGAGCAGCGGTGTCACCGCTCCAGGATCTTGAGCGCTTCTGGAACCGGATAGCGGCTGCCGTCATAGCGCAGCCGGTAGGTCTTGTTCACGGGTTTGCCGGGATGGGACTGGCACTCGCCATTCTCGTCGACGGACGGCTCGTCGGTGTCGTTCCGCTCCGCCAGAATGATATCGCGATAGCCGTGATGGCTCGTCGTGCCCATCGTCAGGCTGACCCGGTTGGAATAGAAGGACCCCGCGCAACTGGCGTCGCCTTCACCATGGTATCCGGCAACGACGAGGCCGTCGAGCATCACGCGCAGCGCATTGCCGGAGAGAACATAGAGCCGCAAATCGGTTTCTCGGAACGGATTGGGCCGCGAACTGCCCAGCATATCGATACGCAGGCCGAACGCCGTGATGCCAGGCGCCAGCCCATAGCGGCCGGTATCGAATTCGATCTTGTCAATGGCGATGGCATCATCGTCCATCAGCCCGGGCTGGAGCAGGCGCTGGCGGACCTGCCGGCTGTTCCTGTCGACGACCAGAAGCTCGATGTCGCCGACATGCGCGCCGTCGCCGGATTGAGAGCTGTCGATCAGCGGCACCGCGACCAGTAGCAGGTCGTCATGGGCTGGCCAGATCTTGCAGATCACGCCGAAAGGCGTTTCGCCGTACCGGAGCGTCGAGACGATACTGGTATGGGGTTCGAGCGTAAACGAGGCGCCGTCGGCGCTCAGTCGTGCCTTGGGATAGGCTTGCTGCACCAGCGCGGCGGCATCGCCGCAATCGTCGGCCGCGACTTGGCCGGACCACAGGCTGGCGACGGCGAGAGCGGCGGCACACAACACTTTTCGCATGGGGTTCTCACGTCGCGGGGCCGCGTTTAGGCAGAATGACGGTTGTCCGTCACTGCTCTGGATTTGTCGACTCTCATTGCTGAGTTTGCAGATCCCGACGCTGTCTGAATTGCCAGCGTTCGCAGCCCGCAACCGTAGTTCTAATGGCTGCCCGTCATCTTGACGATGATCGGTATGATCGCGATCATCAGCACCACCGGCAGGATGCACACTGTCACCGGTATCGACATCTTGGCCGGCAAGGCGTGCGCCTTTTCCTCGGCCAGCGACATGCGCTTGTGGCGCATTTCGTCGGAGAAGACGCGCAGCGCGCCGGACAGGCTGGTACCGAGTTCCTTCGACTGCTGCAAGAGCGTCGCGAACGAGCGCACCTCATCCAGGCTGAGGCGGTCGGCGAGTGCCTTCAGCGCGTCATCGAGGCTGCGTCCGGCCCTCAGTTCAAGTGACACCAGCTGCAAATTCTGGCTGAGCGCAGGATAGGTCTTGGCGAGTTCCTTCGAGACGCGCTCGATGCCGGCCTCCATGCTCATGCCGGCATCCGAGCAGACGATCATCAGATCCATGAAGTCGGGAAAGCCGTTGCGATACTCGCGCATCTTCTCCCGCACCTGCTGGGTCAGCACCAGACCGGGCAGGAAATAGCCGGCCACGCCCGACAGGATGACGAATGCCCACCGGCTGGTCATCGTCGCTTCGGGGCTGGCCAGCCACTGGTTGAGGACAAAGGCGCCGATCGCGGTGCCGAGCAGCGCCGAGAAGCGTATGATGAAGAACGTGCCGACGGCGCGCGGCTCCATGTACCCGGCCTGGATCAGCTTCATGCGCAACCGGGCGACATTTTCCGGATCGCTCTTGGCATAGAATTCCTGCGCCCGCTTCACTGCTTTTTCGCGCACGACATCGGCGTTCTTCTTCTGCAGCGGCTCCGGCCTCGCGGCCACGGCGCCATGGTCGACCTTGAGCCGGCGCTTCACGTCATTGCGGTCGCCCTTCGCCGCCACCATCGGCCAGGCCACCGCGCCGCTGCCCAAGGCCAAAAGCAGGATCGCCACCGGCGTCAGCGAGGTCGGCGCAAGCGAAGCGAGGAACTCGATGAAGCCCTGCATGTCAGAACCTGAAATTCGACATTTTGAACATCATCAGATTGCCCAGCATCAGCCAGGTCACCGAGCCGCCGATCAGGTACCAGGTTTTCGGCTCGTCCCAGACATCGCGGTAGAAGCCCGGCATCAGCGCCATGATACCGGCGAACAACAGCGCCGGTATCGCCGTCAGGATGTAGGCCGACATGCGGCCTTCGGTGGAGATGGCGCGCACCTTGCGGCGCAGCTTGCCGCGCTCGCGGATCGTCAACGCCAGCCCGTCGAGGATCTCGCGCAGATTGCCGCCCGAACTGGACTGGATGGAGACGGCAGTAATGAACAACGGCAGATCCTCGTGACCGACCCTGTCGAACAGCGAATTCAACGCCGAGACCAGATCGGAACCATAGGTCACCTCATCGGCGATGACGCCGAACTCGGTGCCGATCGGATCGGGCATTTCGCGCGACACCATGGCGATGGCCACCGGCACGGGGTGACCGGCCTTGAGGCCGCGCGTGATCAGTTCGAGCGCCTCGGGCAGCTGCATGCCGAAGCGCTTGAGCCGGCGCTTGCGCATGGAACGCATCACCATGACCGGCACCAGCGGCAGCAGCACGACGAACAGCAGAAGCCCCATAAGCAGCGGCAAGCCATACCAGATGGCGACCAGGGTCATGGCCATCGCCACGCCCGAGGTGATCATCAGGAATTTCGACAGCGGCATGATCATGCCCGATTGCGTGCGCAGCGCGCGGAACCGGTCCGGCGAGAACAGCGAGGTGCCGGCGTCGAGGCCGCGCTCCTTGCGCAGCTGGATCAGCACCTGCTCCTGGCTGATCTTGTTTTCCTGCAGCTTCATGCGCCGGTTGATGGCGGTGCGCTTGTCGCTGCGGCCGGCATAGAGGAGATAACAGGCCTCGGCGATCATGATGCCGGTGAGCGCTGCCCCCGCATAGACGACATAGATCGCGCTCAGCCCGTCGAACACCTGGCTTACTCCTGCGGCCGGCCGGGTTCGAAATAGCGTCCGGGAAAGTCGATGCCCATGGCGCGCAGATCCTCCAGGAAGCGCGGCCGGATGCCCGTCGCCTCGTAATAGCCGAGAATGCCGCCATCGGCATCCATGCCGGTGCGCACGAAGCGGAAGATCTCCTGCATCTGGATGACGTCGCCTTCCATGCCGGTTACCTCTGCGACGCTCGTCACCTTGCGCTTGCCGTCGGAAAGCCGGGTCAGCTGGACGATGATGTCGATGGCGCTGGCGATCTGGCTGCGGATCGACTGCACAGTCATCGGCATCCCGGTCATGCCCAGCATCTGTTCGAGGCGCGAAATGGCGTCGCGCGGCGTGTTGGCGTGGATGGTCGCCATCGACCCTTCATGGCCGGTGTTCATCGCCTGCAGCATGTCGAAGGCCTCCTCGCCGCGGCACTCGCCGAGGATGACGCGGTCGGGACGCATGCGCAGCGCGTTCTTGACGAGGTCGCGTTGCTTCAGTTCGCCATGCCCCTCGATGTTGGCGGGGCGCGTTTCCATGCGCGCGACATGCGGCTGCTGCAGCTGAAGTTCGGCCGCGTCCTCGATGGTGATCAGCCGCTCGTCCTCGGGAATGAAGGCCGACAGCGCGTTGAGCATCGTCGTCTTGCCGGTGCCGGTGCCGCCCGAAATGATCGTCGTCTTGCGGGCGTGCACCGCCGCCGCCAGCACTTCGGCCATGTTCTGGGTGATGGCGCCGAATTCGACCAGCTTGTGCAGACCGAGCTTGTTCTTGGAGAATTTGCGGATCGACACCAGCGGCCCGTCGACGCCGACAGGGCGGATGGCCGCGTTGAAGCGCGAGCCATCCAGCATGCGGGCATCGACCATCGGTTGCGATTCGTCGACGCGGCGGCCAACCGCGGCGACGATTTTATTAATGATTCTAAGCAGATGCGCCTCATCCTTGAACGGGATATGGACCTGCTGCAGCTTGCCCTTCTTTTCGATGAAGCAGTTCTGGTGGCCGTTGATCAGGATGTCGTTGATGTCCGGATCCTTGAGCAGCGGCTCGAGCGGGCCAAGACCGACCATCTCGTCGACGATATCGTCGACCAGCGCTTCGAGTTCGACGGTGTTGATCGCCATCCGCTCCTGGCGGGTTTTTTCCGAAACGAAATCATGCACCTGCCGGCGCATTTCCTCCTTGGGCAAACGCTCCAGCGCCACCAGGTTGATTTCTTCGAGCAGCATGCGGTGAATGCGCACGCGCGCATCGAGCACCTTGTTGGCGCTCTTTGCCGGCGCGACATCAGGCTTTGCCGGCAAAGCCTTCCGGCTCGTTGGGATGACGACCGCATGATGCGCGACCGGCGCAGAGTCTGCCGGACGCTGCGGACGCGCGTCGCGGTTCTGCAGGGTGGAAAAACGGCTGGTCATCCGGCCTTCCTCGTCAAGAAGCTTTTGCCGAGGCCGAACAGCGACTTCGATTTGGCTCCGGTCGCAACGGCCTCCTCCGGCAGGATGATCTTCTTCAGATCATTGACGACGTTGGCATTGGGATCGATCTCGTGCAGCGGCACGCCGCGATCGACCGCCTCGCGCACCAGCCGGTAGTTGTTGGCAATGCCGCCGACGAAATGCTCGCCAAGGATCTCCTGGACGTCCGCCTGCTTGATGCCGTTGTCGAACATCTTCTGCTCGAACCGGTTGACGATGACATTCGGCTTCACCTCCTTGCCGGCGGTCTCGTAGACCGCCTGGATCAGCCTTTGCGTATGGCGCAGGCACGGCACCGTCATTTCGGCCACGATATAGAGCTTGTTGGAGCCCAGCAGCACGGTCTCCGTCCAGGGAAACCAGGTGCGCGGCATGTCGATGACGACATTGTCGAAATAGGCCGAGACGAGGTCCAGCATTCGCACCACGACATCGGTCTTGAACGAGCGCATCTCCGCCGGATGCGTCGGCGCCGCCAGCACGCAAAGTCCGCTGGCATGCTTGGACAGCATCACGTCGAGCAGCTGCCGGTCGAGGCGTTCGGGCTGGTTCTCGATCTCGGTGATGTCGAAACGCGGTTCGAGGTCGAGATATTCGGCGCAGGCGCCCTGCTGGAAATTGAGGTCGACCACGCAGGTCGAGGCGCCGCGCGTCACCGAGTGATGCAGCTGGAACGCGGTCTGCAGCGCCAGTGTCGTGGTGCCGACGCCGCCGGCGGCCGGCATGAAGGTGTAGATTTGCGACTCGGTGTTTTCCTCGCGCCCCGGCCCTTGCAGGGCCCGCACAACCGAGCGCACCAGATCGGCCGTGGTGATCGGCTTGACCAGGAAGTCCGCGACCTTGAGCTGCACCAGGATGCGCACGGCGGCGGCATTGAACTCCTGGGTGACCACGACCACCGGCGCCTTGCCCTCCAGCCGACGCATGATGCGCTGCAGCGACTCGACCTCCTCCAGTCTCGCCGCGTCCATGTCGACGATGATGGCGCCGAACTCCGCCTCCTGGACCTCGCCGCGCAGTTCGGTGACATTCTTTTCCACCGTCGAGAGCTGGATGATCTCGGAGGCGGCGAATGCGGTCCGTGTGTCCTGCACGAAGGTCCTGTCCGTCGATACGAGCAGGATCTTCTTGGTCTTGATGCCGTTTGCCATTTTTGTCAGCCTGTGGGCTCGATCGCCCTTTGGGGTCAGTTGCCCGTGGTCGTCTGCGATGCCTTCGAAGCGGCGGCCTGATCCGGCGTGACCGGCACGGCGTCGCCGCGCTTGGCAGGCACGAGAAGCCTTGTGTTCTGAACGCCGTATTTCCAGGGATCGACCATCTGCATGACGGTGTTGGCGGCCTGGGCTTCGCCGGAGCCCGGCGTCACCCCTTCGCTGCGTATGTAATCATCGCTGGTGCAGCCGCCGGCCAGACCGGCAAGAAGCAAGGCGACGCTCGATCTCAAGGCCACACGCATGGCTTCAGTCCTTCGGCAGGTCGAGGAAGTGCCCGACCGTGGTGGCGGGAGCGGTCCGTGCGGCATTGCCATCGGCCAGCGCCAGCGCGCGACCGCCGTCAGACGCCTTCACTTCCTCGGTGTTGTTGAGGAAATAGTCGACATTGCTGGCCGGCTGCGTGCCATCGGTCGGTTCGGCCATCTTCTTCGACGGATCGACCGGCTTGACCAGGTAGGGCGTGACGATGATGACGAGGTCGGTCTCGCGCCGCTGGTAGGATTTCGACGAGAACAGCGCCCCGAGCACCGGCATCTTGCCGAGACCGGGAATGCGCGACGTGGTGATGTCGTTCTGCGACTGCAGCAGGCCGGCGATCATGAAGCTCTGGCCGTTCTTCAGGTCGACCGACGTCTTGGCGCGGCGCACGATGAAGCCCGGCACCGAAATGCTGCCGATATTGTAGGAGGCCGACGCGTCGATCGAAGAGACTTCCGGCGCGATGTCGAGGCTGACCAGCCCGTCCTTGAGCACGGTCGGCGTGAAGTCCAGGCTGACGCCGTATTTCTTGTAGCTGACAGAGATCTTGCCATTGTCTTCCGAGACCGGGATCGGGAATTCGCCGCCGGCGAGGAAGCTCGCTGTCTCACCGGAGCGGGCAATAAGGTTCGGTTCCGCCAGCCGTCGGGCAAGGCCGCGCTCTTCCAGCGCCTTGATGGCGATATCGATCGACACGCCGTTCGACAGCAGACGGCCGATGATTTCGCCGGTGCCGGCCGTCGGCACGGTTCCCGGATCTATGGAGACATCGCGCCCGCCGAGGCCATAGGCGAAATTGGCGCTGTATTTGGCGCCCAGGTCCTGCCCTGCCTGACGGTTGATCTCGACGAAGCGGACATTGAGCTGAACCTGCTGCGACGACGAGATGTTGACCGAATTGATAACCTCCTCATTGCCGGAAAAACGGCTGGCAATCTTGTTTGCCTTTTCGGCGGCGACCGCATCATCCGCCTCGCCCGACAGCACGACACGCCCATTGGCTGAACCGACCTTGATCTTGGCGTCCGGCACGCTGGCGCGGATGGTGCTGGCCAGTTGATCCGTATCGAGCGTCACCTCGATGTCGACGGTGCCGACGAGTTGCTTCTTCTCGTCGAACAGCGCAATGCCGGTGGTGCCGAGATTGTTGCCGAGCACGTAGAAGGATTTGTCGGTCAGCGGATTGACGTTGGCGATCTCGGGATCGCCGATGACGATCTGGTAGAAGGCGGCACTCGTCACGATCGTCTTGGGTTTGCCCTTGGCGACCTTGATCGACGCATTCTTGGTCGCCGAGACATAGACGATTTCATTGTCGGCCTTGGCCGTGCCGGGCAGAGCGAGCGTCCCGCTCGCAGCCAGCGCAACCGCCATAGCCAGCGTGCACCCGAAGCGCAACCGGCCCGTCACTCGAAATAGGGTACGCATCACCATTGCCATGTCCCGTCCGGTCCCCACCGGCCTTTACTTTTGGTCTCGCGCAGGAACCTGATATTCCTCGGCCTTCGTGCCGCGCGTCACGATGATCGTCTTGAATTTTGGCTTCTCCGGCTCCTTGGTCATCGCATCGAACAGCGAGCCTGCCGCGGCCTGAGCCTTGGCCGCCACCGATCCGCCAAAGGAAGAGATGGTGGTGACGCCGTTCTTGCCGTCACCGCCTTCGCTGGCGGAGCGCAGTGACAGCGACAGCGTACCGACGGTACGGGCGAGCGCCACTTTCTGCGCGCCTTCGGTCGTCACTTCGATGGTCACGGAATTGGTGATCTGCGGCGTCGTCTGGCGCTCGTCGGCGCCCTGGCCGACGCTCAGCACCTTGGCGTCGGCAACGACGATCTCGGAGGTGATGGTCGAGCCGGCCGCGCCTTGCGCGTTCTTGGCGACTTCCTGGATCTCGCCGGCATCGCGCGTCAGCACCACATCGACGCGGTCGCCCGGCGTGACAAAGCCGCCGACACCGGCGATCTCGTCGGTGCGGATGGTCACGGCCCGCATTCCGGGCGTCAGCATGTTGGAGAGCGTCGCGCGGCCGTTCGGCCCCGACAGCTTGGTCAGCAGCACCGGTTCGTTGACCTCGATCGGCGAGAGCACGATGCGATTGCCCTCGCCGAGCAATCCATCGATGGTGGCAAAGGCGCCTTGCGGCAAGGAATCCTCCGGCCAGGGGATTTCGATCAGCTTCGTGCGGTCGAGCTCCATGCCGTAGCGCAACGGCGCGTTCGCAACCACGATGGTCTTGAACTCGATCCTGGGCGGTGCCGGAGCGGCGATCGACGCCGTCTTCTCCTCGGCATCGGCCTTGGCCTGGCTCTTGACCCAGAAATCCGCGGCAAAGATCGAGATCGCGCCGAAAACGGCGGCGATACCGATCATCGTTATGGCCTTGCCCCTCACGCCGAAAACCCCTGGTGCCCGTCGTTTCTTGTTATGTTGGGCTCACGCTAGTCCGCTTTGTTAAAGAATCAGGAATGTCTAACGGGCGCATTCGACCTATTTCCGCCCGCTTGGTTATCGAATGGTTTTAGGATAAGACGGGTCAAATCCCCGAACGTAACAGGAACCTCCGTCGCTTGGCGCCGCAAAGCGTGGCAGTATCGACGGGTGATTCGCAGCATCGGACCCGATGGCAGGCATGGACGACAACAACGATCTCTTCGGCAATATGGACAAGCAGCCGCAGCCTGTTCGCACACCCGCGCGCCCGGCCGACCCGCTGGTGCAGGCCGCAGCCAAGCGTCCTGCGGCGACCAAGGATGGCAGCGAAGGCTATAGCGCCGCCGACATCGAGGTGCTGGAAGGCCTGGAGCCGGTGCGCCGCCGGCCAGGCATGTATATTGGCGGCACCGACGACAAGGCGATGCACCATCTGTTCGCCGAGGTCATCGACAATTCGATGGACGAGGCGGTTGCCGGCCATGCCACCTTCATCGATGTCGAACTGTCGGCCGACGGGTTTCTGACCGTTACCGACAATGGCCGCGGCATCCCGGTCGATCCGCATCCGAAATTCAAGAAGCCGGCGCTCGAAGTCATCATGACGACGCTGCATTCGGGCGGCAAATTCGACTCCAAGGTCTATGAAACCTCGGGCGGCTTGCACGGCGTCGGCGTTTCCGTGGTCAACGCGCTGTCGGACCATCTCGAGGTCGAGGTCGCGCGTGGCCGCCAGCTTTACCGCCAGCGCTTTTCGCGCGGCATTCCGGTAAGCGGCCTTGAGCAGCTCGGCGAGGTCCACAACCGGCGCGGAACGAAAATCCGCTTCCATCCCGACGAGCAGATCTTCGGCAAGGGCGCGGCCTTCGAACCGGCGCGGCTCTACCGCATGACGCGCTCGAAAGCCTACCTGTTCGGCGGCGTCGAAATCCGCTGGACCTGCGATCCCTCGCTGATCAAGGAAAAGGACCAGACGCCGGCCAAGGCGGAGTTCCATTTCCCAGGCGGCCTGAAGGATTATCTCAAGGCGTCGCTCGGCGACGACTTCCAGGTGACACGCGAAATCTTCGCGGGGAAAAGCGAAAAGCAAGGCGGCCATGGCTCGCTCGAATGGGCGGTGACCTGGTTCGGCGGCGACGGCTTCATCAATTCCTACTGCAACACCATCCCGACCGGCGAAGGCGGCACCCACGAGGCCGGCTTCCGCAACGTGCTGACGCGCGGCTTGCGCGCCTATGCCGATCTGGTCGGCAACAAGCGCGCCTCGATCGTCACCTCCGAAGACGTCATGATCTCGGCGGCCGGCATGCTGTCGGTGTTCATCCGCGAGCCCGAATTCGTCGGCCAGACCAAGGACAGGCTGGCGACGATCGAGGCAATCCGCATCGTCGAGACCGCGATCCGCGATCCGTTCGACCATTGGCTGGCCGACAATCCGCAGGAAGCCTCGAAACTGCTGGAATGGGTGATCGCGCGCGCCGACGAGCGGGTGCGCCGGCGCCAGGAAAAGGAAGTGTCGCGCAAGAGCGCGGTGCGCAAATTGCGCCTGCCGGGCAAGCTCGCCGACTGCACACAGAACGCGGCGGCCGGTGCCGAACTGTTCATCGTCGAAGGTGACTCCGCCGGCGGCTCGGCCAAGCAGGCACGCGATCGTGCCAGCCAGGCAGTACTGCCATTGCGCGGAAAAATCCTCAACGTCGCCAGCGCCGGCAACGACAAGCTGGCCGCCAACCAGCAGATATCGGATCTGATCCAGGCGCTCGGCTGCGGCACGCGCTCAAAGTACCGCGACGAGGATTTGCGCTACGACCGCGTGATCATCATGACCGACGCCGACGTCGACGGCGCCCACATCGCCTCGCTGCTGATCACCTTCTTCTACCAGGAGATGCCGGCGCTGGTGCGCGGCGGTCACCTCTATCTGGCGGTGCCGCCGCTTTACTCGATCCGGCAAGGCGGCAAGGTCGCCTACGCCCGCGACGACGCGCACAAGGACGAGCTGCTGCGCACCGAATTCACCGGGCGCGGCAAGGTCGAGCTTGGCCGCTTCAAGGGCCTGGGCGAGATGATGGCCTCGCAGCTCAAGGAGACCACCATGGATCCGAGGAAGCGCACGCTTCTGCGGGTCGATGTGAACGAAATAGATTCGGCCACCAAGGACAGGGTCGATGAGTTGATGGGCACCAAGCCGGAAGCCCGCTTCCGCTTCATCCAGGAACGTGCCGAATTCGCCGAGACGGAAGTGCTGGATATCTAGCCGCAGGCCAGTTTAGCTTGCGCTTCCGATATGGAGACCGGCATGTGACCTGGGCGCGGCTGAAAGCCTATTTCGACACGAGCCTGGCCGGTCTGACGCAGCCGACGCGCTCCGACTGGATTTTCGCCCTGCGCACCGTTTCGGCTGGCCTGATCGCGCTGCTCGCCGCCTACGCCCTCAAGCTCGACCACCCGCAATGGGCGATGATGACGGTGTTCATCGTCGCCCAGCCGGTCGCCGGCATGGTGCTGGCGAAAGGCTTCTACCGCTTGCTCGGCACGCTGGCCGGCGGGTTGGCGGCGATCGCCATAACCACTGTCTTCGGCACCAATCCATGGGTACTGGTGACGGTGCTCGCCGTCTGGATCGGCATCTGCACCTTCGTTTCCTCGCTGCTGCGCAATCCCGAAGCCTATGGTGCGGCACTTGCCGGCTACACGGCGATGATCATCGGCCTGCCTGCCTTTGGACAGCCGCATCTGGTCGTCGATCTCGCTGTCGCGCGTTGCGCGGAAATCGTGCTCGGCATCGTCTGCGCGGGCGTGACCAGCCGGCTGATCCTGCCGAAACTGGCCAGCGATGCCATCATTTCGCGGCTGAAACGCTGCATTCTCGATCTCGCCACCTATGCCGCCGGCGCTTTCTCGGGCGGTGATACGGCGACACTTTCCGCACTGCATCGCAAACTCGTCGCGGACACCCAGACACTCGGCGAAATGCGCGCCTATGCCAGGCTGGAAGCGCCAAGCTTCGCGCCGCGTGCCCACCCGGTGCGGCGCACCATCGGACAATTGCTCTCGGCCCTGTCGGCGGCACGCGCGCTGCATTCGCACGCCGCGCCGAAGAACGCCGCCCTTGTCCCGGTGCGTTCGGAATTGCAGGCGCTTGTCAGCGAATTGGCGGCAAAGCCAGGCGCACTGGACGATACGGCCCCATGGGTGGAACAGCTCGACGCGATCTCGGCCAAGGCCCGGCAAACACCCGATGCCTCGACCGACCAGGGCGACGACAGGGTCGGCACCATTACCCGCCTCACCATCGCCGCAGATTTCGCCGAGGCGCTCAAGCAGGTGCTGCGCGGGCTCGACGCCTTGCGCGCGCCGGCCACACGCACGGGCCGCGCCGGCAGGCAGCCTGCGCTGGTGGTGCACCGCGACTACCCCGGCGCGCTGCGCAATGCCGTTCGCGCCGCCCTTGCCACGCTGCTGGTCGCGGCCTTCTGGCTGACGACGAAATGGTCCGAGGCGGCGGGCACGGTCATTCTCGTTGCCGTCGTATCCAGCCTTTTCGCCGCTCGCCCCGATCCGGTGCAGGTTTCCTGGGGCTTCTTCAAGGGGACGCTGCTGGCCTTGCCCTTTGCCTTCCTCGTCGGCCAGATCGCCTTGCCTACCCTGCCCGGCTTCGGCTGGTTCGTCCTGTTTGTCGTGCCGATCCTGGTGCCGACGGCGCTGGGCATGGCCAATCCGCGCTATGTCGGCGTCGCCACGGCCTTCGCCATCAACTTCCTCGCTTTCCTCAGCCCGCATCAGGCGATGACCTACGATCCCGGCCCGTTCTTCGCCGGCTCGGCGTCGGTGCTGGTTGGTATTCTGCTGGCCATCGGCGTCTTCATTGTCGTGCTGCCCGCCGATCCGTGGCTTGCGGCGAACCGGATCGTGCGGGCCATGCGCGAGGATCTGGCACGGCTTTGCCTGCACGAGCGCGTGCCGAGGCGTTCGGCCTTCGAGAGCCTCGCCTATGACCGCATCAACCAGCTGATGCCGCTGGTGCAGAATTCCGGCAGGAAGGGCGAGGCGGTGCTGGGCGGCAGCGTCGCCGCCGTGACGGTCGGCCTGGAAATCCTGCGGCTGCGCGGTTCAAGCCAAAACCACGCCATCCCGCCCGAAACCACAGGTTCGATCGCCAACTTCCTCAGAGGACTGGCGCGCGAACTGCTGTTCCGTGCCCCCGGCGATCCGCAGACAGCCACCATCGCCATCGCCCGGCAGTATGCGGCGAGCATTGCTCAGCGGAATGCCCCTGGCGACATGCTGCAGATCGCAGCATCCCTGCGCATCATTGCCGCCGCGATGGAGGATTTTCCGGACTTTTTCGCGCGGGATAAAGCCTAGGCCGCCGCGATCGCCAGTGCGTGACCCCGCGCGTTCTCGCGCAGTGCGTCGAGATGGATCGACTTGACCAGGGCGGCGAGATCGCCTTCCGCGGCTTGCCCGCCCAGCTCCTTGAGCATCAGCCAGCTGACTTCCTGCACGCCCGCGACACGCTTGCCGTTGGCGACCTCGCGCCAGATTTTCAGCGCGCGCAGGATGATCGCATGCGTGGGAACAGCCAGGCCGGCGCCGCGGAACAATGCCTGCAAGGCCACGTCGTGGCCGCCGGCCAGCAACGCCCTCACCCGCGGCTCGGATTGCTGGCCGAGTGCCACCAGCGTGGAGCCGAAGAAATCCACCTTGCCATGCGCAATGGTGCGGATGAGGAAGCTCGCGGTCAGATCGCCGCGCAGCCTGAGATGCTCGATCAGTGCCGCATGTTCTTCCTGGCGCGTACCCTCGATCAGCGTCACCGAGGCCTTCACGCAGGCGTCCCGCAGGACGCGATCGGCCCGCGCAGCGCCCATCAATGCCATGACCAGCGGCGATGTCTTCAACGTCTCGCCGAGCTTGATCAGCAGCATGTGCCGGCAGTCGGCAGGCAGCCTGCTATCCGATATCAGCGCCTCGCGCACCTGCGGCAGATGCCCATGGCGTTCGGCCATGCGGCGGAAGCTGAGCGAAGCGATATCGGCGCCGCTGTTGGCGAGCAGCACCGCGCAGGCTTCCGCCTCGCCGATCTCGGCGATCGCCGCCGAAAGCGCCATCGAGACGACAGGACGGTCGGCGATCAGCTTCTGCGTCGCCTTCTGGCTTGCCGCCACGCGGTTGATCAGATCGGCGTCGGTGAGCAGCGGCGAGCGCGCCAGCACCACACCGGCGACCTCAGGCTGATCGGACGCCAGCGCGCTGATGATCTGCAGCGGCGCGTGATGGCTCATGGAGAGCGCTTCGGCCATTGCCAGCCGCACTTTCGACGAGGCATCGTCGAGCAGCAGCGTCAGCGCCGCTTCGGCCGCGCAGCGGTCCTCGAACGGCAATTCGGAATTGACATAGGCCCGGGCCAGCGCATTGGCCGCGGCGGCGCGCTCGGACACTCTTGCCGTGTAGATCCATTTCAGGAAATGCGAAACAACAACCATGCCCGTCTGCTTACGCCCCTTGCCGGAGGGTTTCCGGCCCCGCTGGAGACGGTAGGCAGAAATGGTTTACGAACGGTTCACCATGTTCATTAACTGGCTTGCGAGCGCCGGATGCAGCGCCTATCAACCGTCAATCAGCGCAGGAGACTGAAAATGCCCGGCCTATATCTCGAGGAGTTTGTCGTCGGCCATGTCTTCCAGCACACGCTGCGCAAGACCGTCACCGAGAGCGACAACATGCTGTTTTCGGTGATGACGCTGAACCCGCAGCCGCTGCATATCGACTTCGATTTCGCCGCCAGGAGCGAATGGGGCAAGCCGCTGGTCAATTCGCTTTTCACGCTAGGCCTGATGATCGGCATTTCGGTCAACGACATCACGGTCGGCACGACCGTCGCCAATCTCGGCATGAAGGAAACCACCTTCCCTCATCCGGTCTTCCATGGCGACACCATCCGCGTCGAGACCACGGTGATCTCGGTGCGGGAATCCAAGTCGAAGCCCGATCGTGGCATCGTCGAATTCGAGCACCGCGCCTACAACCAGAATGGCAACCTCGTCGCCAAATGCATCAGGCAGGCGATGATGCTGAAAAAGGCCGCCTGATGCGCTCGCTGCTGTTCGTTCCCGGCGATTCCGAGCGCAAGCTGGAAAAGGGTTTTGGCGCCGGCGCCGACGTGGTGATCGTCGACCTCGAGGATTCCGTGGCGCCGCAGAACAAGGCGAATGCACGCGCGGTCGCGGCAGGCTTTATCGTCGAACGCAGGGGGCAAACCGGCTCGGCGATCTACATCAGGGTCAACGACCTCTCGACCGGGCTGACGGATGACGACCTTGCCGCGCTCATTCCGGCGAAGCCGGACGGCATCATGTTGCCGAAGTCGAACAGCGGCCAGGATGTGCAGCAGCTCTCGGCAAAACTCAGGGTGCGCGAGGCCGAGAACGGCCTGCCCGACGGCTCGATCAAAATCCTGCCGATCATCACCGAAACGCCGGCGGGTGTGCTCGCCGCCGCGACCTATGCCGGCGCAAGCGCGCGGCTCGCCGGCCTCACCTGGGGCGCGGAAGACCTGTCGGCTGCAATCGGCGCGCGCGCGGCCCGCGACGAGCACGGCCGCTACACCGACCTGTTCCGCCATGCTCGCCTGACGACCATCCTGGCGGCCGCAGCCGCGGAGGTCGCGGCGATCGACACCGTGTTCCCGAATTTTCGTGACATGGCCGCCTTCGCGGCGGAATGCGCGGAAGCCGAGCGGGACGGCTTCACCGGCAAGATGGCGATCCACCCCGATCAGGTGCCTGTCATCAACGCCGCCTTCACGCCCTCGGCCGAGGCGGTGAAACAGTCGGCGGCGATTGTCGCGGCGTTCGAGGCGGCGGGGAATCCCGGCGTCGTCGGCATAGACGGCAAGATGTTCGACCGCCCGCATCTGCGGCTGGCCGAACGGCTGCTGGCGCGCGCGAAGGCGGCCGGGATTTAGTTTTAGACAGCAGGACACGCCTTGAGGGTCAATTCTCGGGAAGCGGCAACGGTGTGTCACTCAAGGTCCGCAGGTAAGCGATGAGGTCTGCTCGCTGATTCTCGTCTTGCAGACCGGGGAAAATCATATCTGTTCCGGGCAAAGTGAATGCGGGGTTTGAGATAAAAAAATTGAGTTCCTCGAAGGTCCAATCGCCACCAGCCTCCTTTAGACTGGTTGAATATTCGACATCGTTTTGCGAAGCCTTCCGCCGCCCAACGATGCCCCACAGATTGGCCTTTTTGGAAACCTTCACCCCCGGCGCTGCGAGATGACACACCCCGCACGTCCTGCCGAAAATCTCTTTGCCTGATTCAGCGTCTGCCGATGCAAGTCGTGCCGAAATCGGCGCCAGGGCCGGTCGTCCGGCGCCATGACTGCGCAAGTAGGCCACGATGTCCTCGTGACCACTGAGCTTGGCCAAATGTATGGGCGGATTTCCATTTGATGTCAGTGCATTGACCTCTGCTCCAGCATCCACAAGATGGATGACGCACTGAAGGCAGCCGTTCTCGGCAGCCACGTGCAGCGGGGTCTGCGATTTCGCCAACTGATTTGGATTGGCCTCATTGTCGAGCAGCAGCTTCACGATGTCGGCGTGCCCGGCCTTGTTGGCGGCGTAGAGCGGTGTTCTTTGCCAACTGACGGGCAGGTTAACGTCCGCTCCACGTTTGATCAGAAGTTTCGCCAACTCGACGTTTCCGCCTTCGCAGGCGATATAGAGCGCCGTAACACCGTCAATTTCGTTGATGGCGGCGCCGTTGTCCAAGGCGGAAGTCACCCCTGCGACGTCGCCATTCCTAACAAGATCACCCAAATTGCTCGCCTGGGCGGGAAGCGTAAAAAGCCAAAGGACCCACGAAGCCCTCATCACCCACATGCGTCTCCGCTTGATCATTTTATCCTCGGAAAGCGTGCAGGCGTACATTGCGCCACCTGCTCCAAGCACAAAAAGAATATTAGCAGACGCTAATTAAAAGACCAAGGAGTGCGCGACAGATCACTCTTCGTCTGTCGGCTTGAATTCGCCGATAACGGCGATGGAAACGAAGAAGGCCAGCCAGGCGGCGATCGCACCTGCCCGGCTTGGCGTGGGCCATTCGTCACTTGCCCGGATGTTCGATCGCGCCGGCCAGTTCGCCGAAGCGTCTGGCGCTCCTCTGGCGCTCAGTCCCGCGCCAGCACGATGATCCGGTCCTCCGGCTGATAGGCCAGCGCCTCCGACCTCAGCGGGTTGACGGTGACGCCACCCAGCGCCCGCTGGTCGGCATCTCCAGCGCGGATGCGCCGGTACCCTATGGCGATCTCGCCGCGCAACCGTGCCGATTCCGCGATCGTCCAGAAGGTCAATGGCTGGTCGATGGCGACATAGTCGGCGACCGGACGCATGTAGATTTCGGAGCCCTGCTCGTCGAGCAGATCATCGAAGATCGCGGCGAGATACTGGTTCTCGGACGCCTGCGCCAGCATCAGACTGACCAGCCGGTTGCTGACGACGAAATCATCGGCCTTGGTCACCGCCGCAAGCTCGCGGTTGCGCACATCGATCATCTCGCTGACGATGGAGATGTGCAGGCCGGCATCATCGGCGATCTTGCGCAGATGCAGCAGCGTCACCAGCGTGCGCGTGTCGGCTGGCTGCGCCGCCATGGTTTCGCTATAGCCCAGGACAAGCACGTGATCGTAGGAAGGCACGTCCAGGCTCGCCAGCGCCGTGCTGCTCGACGTGTCGGTGATGCGGCAGGAAACCGCCAGATTGTCGCCGGCGACCGGCAGTCCGGCAACTTCCTGCTCGAGGCCTGGCGTATCGGCGGCGATGGTCAGGATCGAACCCGGCGCGACGTAGCGCGACAGTTCGTAGGTGATGATCGGGCCGCGCCGGTTCCAGCCGAGGATCAGCGTGCGCTCCGGCTTCGTCTCTATGGATCGAGGACCGCGGATCGCCGCCGCGTCGATCTTGATACCGGTGCTTCCGAGCCTGATCGCGGCATCGTCCTCGGCGATGATGATGGCGCGCATATCCTTGCCGATCACCGTATCCGACGGCGGGTTGAGATAGACGCGCCCGTTCTGGTCGCAAAGCCCGATCAGCGCACAATGCTCATAGGCCATCACCGCCTCGCCGAAGGTCTTGCCGGATATCTCCGGCTGAGCGGTCGTGTAGATCTCGCAGCCGTCGAAATCGAGCAGCTCCGAATAGACGCCGCTGAGGCCCGATTGCCGGCTCGAATGCACGACGATGCGTGAGATCAGCTGGTCGGCCAGCACGAGCTGCACCTCGGCGCCGCCGACGACGCGGGCGACCTCGGCATTCTTGCCGTCGCGGATCTCGGCCGCGATGTTGTAGGGGTCGGTGCGCCGGCTCGGATCATTGACCAGCGCCAGCACCGTCTTGATGACCTGAGAATCCGGATCGTCGCCTTCCGGCGACAGCACGATGACCGACCGCGAGGTCTGCGGATTGACGATGGCCAGATCATAGAGATCGGTCGGATCGCCGCTGCGGCAGATGATGCGCGTATTGCCCAGTCTGCCGACCTTGGCCGCGATCTCGTCCTCCATCGCCACCTTGTCCATATTGGCCATGACGACGATGCGCGGACGGCGGCGGCTGGCATTGGCAATGACGAGTTCGGAGATCACGTCGAAGATCGAAGGCGACCAGTTGAGGATGATGGTATGGTCGCTCTCCAGCACCCGAGAACGGCCCTTGCGCAATTCATCGAGCTTGCCGTCGACGCCGGCGCTGAGCACGCCGATGAGGGCCGACACGACGAAGATGCCGGCCAGCGTGACGACCAGCATAACGAGCCGGAAGGCCCAGCCGGTGTCGCCGCCCATCGTGCCCGAATCGAGCGTGCGCATCAGCGATTCCCAGAACGCTTCGAAGAAGCCCAGCGGCTCGCCGCCCTCCGGCGCGATGCGGGTCACGGCAAGGAAAGCCGCGGCGGCGATGATGATCAGCAGGGAAACCACGGCAAGCCAGCCGATCAGCGCAATCGGACCGGCAGCCATGCTCTTGTCGAAGCCGTAGCGCAGCCGGGTTCCCAGCGAATCTCGTTTCTTCATGCCGCCGGTGCCCCCGCACTATCCCCAAGGCCGATGCGCCAACCCAAGGCATCGCCGCAATCGCTCTCTTAGCGTGTGTTCAGAGGAAGGGGAATCGCTTTCGCGTGGTCACGGCTAAGGAATCCGCCGCGATGGCGAAACCTGGCCTGGTACGGCCGCTACCAGACCATCGGAATCAGGCGGTAGCGGACCCGGGTCGCGTAGTCGTCATAGCCGCGTAGGCCGGTGCGTAGGGTATTTTCCTCGATGAAGGTGCGGATGGCCAGAAGAGCGATGAATCCGAGCACCAATACCAGCCCCCACCAGGAGCCAAGCAGGAGGGCCGTGCCGGCGAAGAAAAGGATGGCGCCGGCATACATCGGGTGGCGGACATAGCTGTAGGGCCCCGTGGTGATCACGCGCTGTCCGCGTTCGTCCTGGATCTTCACCACGGGTGCCGCGAAACTGTTCTCCAGCATGGTCAGGTAGCAGATCCAGATTCCGACTATCATGACCAGCGCGCCGACCACCTGCGCCCAGACGGGAACCGGCGACCAGCCGAAACGGAAGTCGAACCCCATGAAGATTTGCCAGCCGAAGATGCCGATGAGAAGTGTGGAGAGCAGGACCTTATCGGCCCCGGTCTGGTTCTTCTGAATCGGAGACCGCAGCCGCTCATTCATCAGGCCGGGATCGCGCTGCGCCAGCGTCATGCCAAGGGTGAAACTGAGCCCGACCATCACCACCAGATAGACCCAGGCCCCCGGCCAGGCGAAGGTGCCCGCCGACAGAAAGAACAAGGCGCCCATGACGCCGAACCAGATGAATGTCTGAAGCACCAATTTCGCGATCATGATCGACCTTCCGCGCTATACCCCTCGCCCGCATTGGCCGGAATAGACCAATAGTCTATCATACCGACCAGTGGTCTATCTTTCAAGCGGCGTATCTGATATCCGTGCTGGACGGGAACGGCCATCGCGTGCAGAAGATTTCGTCATGCCCCGTGTCATCAAGCATCCCGAGATCAGGCGAGAAGACATCCTGGACCATGCCCAGGCGCTGTTCCTGACGCAGGGCTATGACAGAGCGAGCCTCAATGACGTGATTGCCTCGGCCGGCATCTCGAAGGGCGCCTTCTATCACTACTTCGCCTCCAAGGAGGCTCTTCTGGAGGCCTTGGCCGACCGTTTCGCGCGGCAGGCGCTGGCTGGGGTCCAGGGTGTCGTCGACGATCCCGGCCTCGACCCGCTTGGCCGCCTGAATGGGCTGCTCAGCCAGTCGCGGCAGGCCAAGATCGAGACAGCGGCGGAGGCCTGGGCTCTTTTCGAAACCATGTTTCGGCCGGAGAATCTGGTGCTGTTCCACCGCATCAACCTGGCGGCCAACGCGTCGTTTTCGCCCCTGCTGGTCAGGATCATCCGGCAGGGTGTCGAAGACGGTACCTTCAGGACCTTCGATCCGGAGGGTGTCGCCGACATCGTCATGCAATTTGGAATGGCTACCCATGATGTCGTCGCCAAGGCGATCGCTGGCGGCAGCGATGCCGACATGGAGGTCGCGATCGAAGTTCTGGAGAAACGCGTCAAGCTCTACGAGATCGCTCTCGACCGCATCCTCGGCCTTCCCGACGGCAGCATTCGGATCGGCGAGCCCGGCTATATCAGAGCCGTCATGACAGCCCGGCGGAAAGCCGACAAGGCGCGGTGATCAGCCATGTCTGGGACCTACTCCTTGCCCCAGCGTGGCCGGCGCATCGAAAAGACCTCGTCGACGCTGGCGTAGTCCATGTAGCCGAGACGGGCCACATTGCCGGCCTTGGTGATGTCGAACAGGCCGTCTTTCAGGAAAGCGTCGTCAATATGCACGCCGACCACCTCGCCGGCGACGACGACGGCGCTGGTCGACGTTCCGTCCAGTGCCTTCGGGTGAAAGACTTCAGTGACCCGGCATTCGAGTGCCGCCGGCGCCGCCGCCACGCGCGGCGGTCTGACGAGACGCGAAGGCGCCATGGCGAGATCGGCATAGACGAACTCGTTGACGCCGCGCGGCGCGTTGACGGACGTATAATTCATCTTCTCCGCAAGATCGCGGCCGACCAGATTGGCGACAAACTCACCGGTCTCCTGGGCAAAGGAAGCGCTGTCCTTCTCGCCCTCCGAGGAGAACCAGACGATGAAGGGCCGGGTCGAAAGGGCGTTGAAGAAGGAGTATGGCGCCAGATTGATCTCGCCTGCCCCGTTCAGCGTCGATATCCAGCCGATCGGCCGCGGCGCCACAATCGCCTTCGACGGATCGTGCGGCAGCCCGTGCCCCTTGGATGGCTCGTAGAACATTCAGCCAGCCCAGGGTCCTGAGTAATCTGCGTAGAGCTTTGCCGGATCGGGCCGTGGCCGCTCCGGCGCCGGGCCGGCATAGGAGCCGATATGGACGAAACCGACGACGCGCTCCTGCGGCGCCAGTCCGAGGATCGCCCTGCCCTCCGGCACGTCGGAATACCAGTTGCTGATCATGTTGGTGCCGTAGCCCAGCGCATTGGCTGCAATCATCAGGTTCATCGCCGCCATGCCGCCGGACAGGAACATCTCCCATTGCGGGATCTTGGGGTTCTCCTTCGGCACCGACACCACACCGATCACCAGCGGTGCGCGCGAAAAGCGCGCCAGTTCCTGGTTGCGGCGGCCTTCGGGCAGCGGTCCTTCCCGCTGTTCGGCAAGCGCCGCCAGCTTTTTGCCGATCTCGATGCGGGCATCGCTGCGATAAAGGATGAAGCGCCAGGGTTCCAGCCGGCCATGGTCAGGCACGCGCGTGGCGGCGGCGATCATCGTTGCGATATCGGCATCGCTCGGAGCCGGCTCCTTGAGGTCCGGAATCGGCGCTGAATTTCGGGTCAGCAGGAAGTCGATGATCGGCGACGCCATGGGCGCAAGTCTCCTGAAACACTCTGTTTTGAGCTGAAGCGCACCATCGGGAATTCGGGCGGCTCGGGCAAAGGCGCGCAAGCGCCGGGCTGAAGAGTCCTTGGATCGGACTCTTAAGCCTTGAAATTGCCACCGCCATGGGCTTCAACGCAAGGCATGTTTGAGGGGCGACTGCGTCTTTTCCTGGTTTGGCTCTGCGCCGCGCTTTTCCTGCTGCCGGTCTCCATGGCTGCCGCGCAGGAAAAGGACGGCGTGGGCGACCTGAAACTCCCCGGAATTTCGAGCTATGCGACGCCCAAGAGCGAAGCCCCGCTGGCGCTTGGCGGCGGTGGCGCCATCACCTTGTCGGCCCAGCTGACCGACAAGGGCACCGACATCACCCGTGGCCTCGTCTGGCGTGTCTTCAAGCCCGAACCCGTCAACGGCAAATTGCCGATGGTCGCCTCCGCGCATGGCGGCAGCGCCGTCTTCCAACTCGAGCCCGGCAGCTATCTGGTCCATGCCTCCTATGGCCGCGCCGGCGCCACCAAGCGCATCACTGTGGGCAAGGAAGCCAAGCGCGAAAGCCTTGTGCTCGATGCCGGCGGCCTGAAGCTCGACGCGGTCCTGTCCGGCGGCGTGCGCATTCCGCCGAAAAAACTGCGCTTCTCGATCTACGAGGGCACCGCCGAGGCCAATGGCGACCGCGCGCTGATCATTCCCGATGTCGAGCCCAACAGCGTCGTGCGGCTCAATGCCGGCATCTACCATGTCGTCTCGACCTACGGCGCGGTCAACGCGGTCATCCGCTCCGACATTCGCGTCGAGGCCGGCAAGCTGACCGAGGCCACCGTCGAGCATCACGCCGCCGAGATCACGATGAAGCTGGTGCGCGAAGCCGGCGGCGAAGCCATCGCCGACACGTCCTGGTCGCTGCTCAACGAATCCGGCGATCCGATCAAGGAGACCGTCGGCGCCTTCGCCTCGATGGTGCTCGCAGAAGGCGACTACACCATCATCGCCAAGAACCGCGACCGCATCTACCAGAAGGATTTCACGGTCGTGGCCGGCCAGAACCAGGAGATTGAGGTTCTCGCCACCGAAGCCGCGGCGATGGATCCTGAGGAAGGCGCCGATTAGCCTTTAGGCCGCCAGCTTTGTTCGCGCCGGCAGGAACGGAATCCGGCGGCGCGGCGCCTGCGGCGCCAGGTCGAACACACCACGGTAAAGCCGGTCGAGCAACGCCTTACGGTCGCGCAGCGGCTCCAGTTCGCTCCAGCTCAGCACATCGCCGACGCGCACGTCGATCGCCTTGCCAGACAGCCGCGCGAATTCGTGGATGAGCATCGAAAGGCGCAGCGTCAGCGAGGCCTTGCCTACGAATTTGGCCACGCGGCCATCACGCTCGGCCATGTTCATCGGTCCGCTGACCAGATGGAACAGCCTGCCGTTCTGTCCGGAAAAATGCATCGGAATGACGGATGCCTTGGCATCCTGGACCAGGCGTGCCGGAAACATCTTCCAGGGCAGGTCGCGCGCCCGGCCGAAACCTTTCGGCGCGGTGGCGACGCCACCGGCGGGAAACACCACGATGGTGACGCCCTCCTTCAACAGCCGCACCGCCTCGTGGCGCACGGCCATGTTGTTCTTCAGCGCTTCCTTGGTCTCGGAAAAGTCGATCGGCAGCGAATAGGGTTCCATCTCGCGGATCTTGAGGAGATCCTTGTGGATCATCACCCGGAACGGCCGCCCCAATTGCTCCACCAGCGATAGCACGGCAATGCCGTCGCCGATGCCGAACGGATGGTTGGCCACGATCACCAGCGGTGTGTCCGGCAATGGCGAAGGCGGCCATTGGTCGGCGGTTCGTATGCGCACGTCGATCAGGTCGAGCATGCGGCTGAACACGCGCTCGCCCGACGGCACCACCTGGCGGCGCCAGAAATCGTAGAGCGCCGCATAGCGATCGCGTCCCGACAGGCCTTCAATCGAATGGATGACCCAGCGCGTCAGCGCCGGCTGTCGCGGATTGGCATAGGAAAGCTCGGGAAACGGTTTTTCGCGCGTCTTCAGCTTGAGCATGCGGGCTCGTTACAAGGTTGGCGTGACAGGGATATGAAAATGGCGGTGGATCGCTCCACCGCCATTCCTGGGGACCATGCGGATCAGGCAGCGCGTTTGCGCCTGCGGTCCGGCGTGACGGCCTCTTCGGTCAGTTGCGCGATCGCTTCGGCAAGGCCAAGCGATTCCTGGTCGCGCGAGCCGAGCCGGCGGATGTTGACCGTCTGTTCCTCCGCCTCGCGCTTGCCGCAGACGAGGATGACCGGCACCTTGGCCAGCGAGTGTTCGCGAACCTTGTAGTTGATCTTCTCATTGCGCAGATCGGCTTCCGCCAGCAGACCGGCGGCTTTCAGCTTTGCCACCACCTCGGTCGCGTAACCGTCCGCCTCGGAGGTAATCGTCGCCACCACCACCTGCAGCGGCGCGAACCACAGCGGGAAATGGCCGGAATAGTTCTCGATCAGGATGCCGAGGAAACGCTCCATCGAACCGCAGATGGCGCGATGCACCATGACCGGCTGCTTCTTCTCCGAATCCGAGCCGATGTAAAAGGCGCCGAAGCGCTCCGGCAAGTTGAAATCGACCTGCGTGGTGCCGCATTGCCATTCGCGCCCGATGGCATCCTTCAGCACATATTCGAACTTCGGCCCGTAGAAGGCGCCCTCGCCCGGATTGATCGAGGTCTTGATCCGGTTGCCGGACCTTGTCCTGATCGTCTCCAGCACATTGCCCATGATCGCCTCGGCATGATCCCAGGCCTCATCGGTGCCGACCCGCTTGTCCGGCCGCGTCGACAGCTTCACGCTGACCTCTTCAAAACCGAAATCGGCATAGGTCGACAGGATCAGATCGTTGATGCGCAGGCATTCCGCCGCCAACTGCTCTTCGGTGCAAAAGATGTGCGCATCATCCTGCGTGAAGCCGCGCACGCGCATCAGCCCGTGCAGCGCGCCCGACGGTTCGTAGCGATGCACATTGCCGAATTCCGCAAGTTTTACGGGCAGATCGCGGTAAGACTTCAACCCATGCTTGAAAATCTGGACATGGCCCGGGCAGTTCATCGGCTTCAGCGCGAAGACGCGGTCGTCATCGGTATCGTCGCCGGCGACCGTCACCTTGAACATGGCGTCGCGATACCAGCCCCAATGGCCTGACGTTTCCCACAGGCTCTTGTCGAGCACCTGCGGGGCGTTGACCTCCTGGTAGCCTTGCTCGTCGAGGCGGCGGCGCATGTAGTTGACCAGATTCTGGAACATCTTCCAGCCCTTGGCGTGCCAAAAGACGACGCCAGGCCCCTCTTCCTGGAAATGGAAGAGGTCCATCTCGCGGCCAAGCTTGCGGTGGTCTCGCTTCTCGGCCTCTTCCAGCATCGTCTGGTAGGCATCGAGCTGCGCCTGGTCGGCCCAGGCGGTGCCGTAGATGCGCGTCAGCATCGGGTTGTTCGAATCGCCGCGCCAATAGGCGCCGGCCACCTTCATCAGCTTGAAGGCGTTGCCGATCTGGCCGGTCGAGGCCATGTGCGGGCCACGGCAGAGATCGAACCAGTCGCCCTGGGCGTAGATCTTGAGATCCTGATCCTCGGGGATGGCGTCGATCAGCTCAAGCTTGTAGCGCTCGCCCTTGTCGGCGAACACCTTTTTCGCCTTCTCACGCGACCAGACTTCCTTGGTAAACGGCTTGTTGCGCGCGATGATCTCGCGCATCTTCTTCTCGATCACCGGGAAATCGTCAGGCGTGAACGGCTCGTTGCGGGCGAAGTCGTAATAGAACCCGTTCTCGATCACCGGCCCGATGGTCACCTGCGTCCCCGGCCATATCTCCTGCACGGCTTCCGCCAGCACGTGTGCTGCGTCGTGGCGGATAAGCTCAAGCGCACGCGCGTCGTCGCGGGTGATGATCTCGACCTTGCCGGACTTGCCGAGCGGGTCGGAGAGGTCGCGCACGGTGCCGTCGATAGCGTAGGCCACGGCCTTCTTGGCCAGCGACTTCGAGATCGATTCGGCAAGGCCGGCGCCGGTCATCGCCGCGTCGTATTCGCGGACGGAGCCGTCGGGAAATGTCAGGGAAACGGAATTCAGCATAAGGTTCTCCTATCCAGTCCCGCAAACGAGCGCGGGTGGTCGTGGGGCCGGATGCGCCAATCACAGGGACAAACGGCAGCGGGCGGGTTTTAGAGGCAGTGCCGCGTCAGGTAAAGAGTGCTGATTGGCTTGGCCGTCAGGAAATGTCGCCAAAGATGTCGCAGGCAGCTATCAAGCCTTGCGAATATCGCCGCAATCGCATGGAATTGTCGATATGGAAAACGCAACACCCAGCCGAACCGCCCTTGGCGTCGCCCGTATGAGGGCTCTGCATCAATTTTCGCCGCAGGCGGGGTTGTTTCGCGATCCCTACGCGATCGCCATTCTGGGTGAAGCCGCTCCCGCGGCGCAGGAGCTTGAACAGGAAGACGAGCGCCGCCGGCGCATGCGCCTGTTCGTGGCAGCGCGCGCCCGCTTCGCCGAGGATTGGCTGGCGGCGGCGGTGCGTCGCGGTGTCCGCCAACTCGTGGTGCTTGGCGCCGGCCTCGATACGTTTTCGCTGCGCAATCCGTATCCGGATCTCAGCGTGTTCGAAGTCGACCATCCGGCCACGCAAGCCTGGAAACGCAAATGCATTGCCGATAGCGGTCTTGCCGAGCCTCCCGCCACCAGATTCGTGCCGGTCGATTTCGAGCGGCAAAGCCTGTCCGCGGAACTGGCCGCGGCCGGGTTGCGGTCGACCGAGCCGAGCTTCTTCATCTGGCTCGGGGTCGTGCCCTACCTGACGAAGGAAGCGATCTTCAACACGCTGACCTGGATCGCTGGCATTCCGGGCTCGGAGGTCGTGTTCGACTACAGCGAGCCGGCTGAGAAGCGCGACGCGGCGGGACACGCGGCGCTGGCCTTCCATGCGGCGCGTGTCGCGTCCGTCGGGGAGCCATGGATCAGCTTCTTCGTTCCGAGCGAGCTGGCGAAATCCATGTGGGAACTCGGTTTCGACGAGATCGAAGACATCGGGAGCGGCGATATCGCCGCCCGCTTTACCGGAGCCCCGAAGGGAATGACGAACAATTCCGGCGGCCACATCATCCGCGCGCGCCGAACCGCCTGACGGATTATTTCAGCAGCAGCGGCAGGTCTTTCAGGAACGCCGCCCGTGTCTTGAGGCCTTTTGGCATGTCGGTGCGGGTAGCATCGACAACCAGGCGGGCAAAGACGATCTCGCGGCCGTCCTTTTTTGCCCAGCCGACGAACCAGCCGAGCGAACGCTTGTCCCTGATCTTGTCGGCATCATTGGCGAGCCTTGTGCTGCCGGTCTTGCCTTGCACCGTCCAGCCTCCGGACTGGAACGTCGGGATGATGGCTGATGTCATGTCATAGGCCTTGGCCGAGACCGGCAGTTTTCGCGCCAGCAGCTTGCGCAGGAAATCGATCTGCTCGACCGGCGTGATCTTGAGCGAGGAATTTACCCAGGAATGGGTCAGCCCGTCATTCTTGCCGGGATTGCCGGAAACATCTTTGTTGCCGTAATCAAATTTCGAAACATAGCCGGCAAAGCTTTCGGCTCCGAGCCGGCGCGTAATCTCCCGGGAATACCAGAGAATCGAATCGCGTTCCCAGATCGTGGGGTCGACTGTCTTCTGGTCCCGCTTCACGGCGTTGAATTCGGGTTTGTAGTCCCAGCTCGGCGTGTGCTCGTCGCTCAGGATTCCGGCATCATAGCCGATCAGCGAAAGCGGCACCTTGAACGTCGAGGCCGGGCTGAACCGCTGGTCGCAGGTGCCATCCTGGTAAAGCACCTTGCCGCTCGCCGCGTCGGCGATCAGCGTGCACTGCACATCCCCAAGCGGCGCCGATTGCGCGCGCATCGGGAACCCCAGCAGCCAGGCGAGCAGGAAGAGGACTCCAGCCAGGATAAAGGGAAGACGGTCGATGTTACGCATTGATGCTCGCTCCAGAAGGTGTTCGCGAGCGGGCTTAGCGAGGTCTCTTGTCTCGATTTTGTCTCAAATGCGCAGTCTTTGTGCAGGCTTGCATTAACCCTACCGGATCGTAAACGCGAACTGCCCCCCGACGCGTGGCCCGGTGCAATCAGGTCTTCGTTTCGGCGCGCTTGCGGCCGATCCGCCAGTATCGCCAGGGCATGAACCAGACGTAACGATCCGCCAGCACTTCCGGTACCAGATCGATGCCGTACGTGCCGAATGGCCCACAGCGCAGCACGCGGAAAAAGCCCATCCAGCCGCCGGCCCACAGGCCATGGCGGGCGATCGCCTCATGCGCGTATTCGGAACAGGTCGGCAGATGCCGGCAGGAATTGCCGACAAAGCCAGATAAAGTCAGCTGGTAGAGACGCACGAACGACGTGCCGAGGAGACGGCCAGGCGTCTTGCGCCACGGGCCGGGCCAGTTGCGGCCGCGCCCCGGCGGCCTGGCTGTGTGGGCATGCCCATGCGGGTCGTGCACCGCAGTCTCCGTATCGCGTTCTTCCTCGCGATAGATGTGAGCTTCGACTGGAGAACGCAATCCCCGCCCCTTGTCGTCCTTGTCGTCCTTGCCGTCATGGGCGGGAGCGCCGAGACGGTTGCCTGTCGAACGGAGACGCCCAGCGGCCGGGGCGGACGGGTTCTTCGCCGCACTTCGTGTGGTGCCTGTCGTCACGCCATTGGAACGTCGCGATCCGCATGACATCGCCGAAAATGCTCAGGAACTGGGTCATGGTCGATCTCCTTTGATGCGATTAGACCGCCGCTGGCCTTGGCCTTCAAACGAGTATAATTTCCACTTCGGATAACCTTGGATTATGCGAATGAAGCGCGGGCGGCTGCCGTTGACGGCATTGAGGAGTTTCGAGGCGGCGGGCCGGCAACTGAGCTTCAGCAAGGCCGCCGAGGAGCTTTTCGTCTCCCAGGCGGCGATCAGCCGCCAGATCCGCGAGCTCGAAACCTTTCTGCGCCAGCCCTTGTTCGAACGTCATCATCGCCGCGTCGAACTGACCGATGCCGGCGGCCGGCTGCTCGCCCAATTGGTCAGGAGTTTCGACGACATCGACAAACTGCTGTCGGAATTGGTCGCCGCCCCCGCGCAATCCGTGGTTCGTGTCAGCGTCGAGCCGTCGCTTGCTTCCGTCTGGCTGGTGCCCCGGCTCAACCGGTTTCGCCAGCTGCGGCCCGACATCGACGTGTCCCTCGAAGTCGATGTCAGGCTGATCGAATTCCGCAGCGATCAGCCCGAGCTTGCCTTGCGCTTCAGCGCGCACGCGACCTCCTGGCCCCGCAGCCAGGCCGAGCGGCTTGCCTCCACGGTCGATTCACCGGTTCTGTCGCCGGCGCTGCTCGCCTCGGGCCCTCCTCTCGAGAAGCCGATCGACCTTGCCCGCTACACACTTTTGCATGAGGAGAATCGCCAGGGCTGGACGCGCTGGTTCGAAGCGGCCGGCGTGCCCGCCGATGTCGTGCCCGCGCGGGGGCCGATGCTGGCGGATATATCGCTTTCAAAGCAGGCCGCCCTACTCGGACATGGTGTGGCGCTGGGCGATCTCTTGCAGATCGGCAACGAACTCCAAACCGGCGCGCTGATCAAGCCGTTCGACATCGACGTGGCGTCCGGCGCCTACTGGCTGGTGGCCAGGAGCTTGAAGGAGCTTTCCGAGCCGGCCGCCGCATTCGCCGACTGGGTCAGAAACGAATTCGCCGAAAGCAGACGAACATTGGAAGCCAAGCCCTAAGCCCCTTCCAGGGCTCCCGCTACTCTGCCTTCTTGTATTTTTCGAGAAGCTTGTCGATGTCGTTTACCCCGACCGCCGGAGGTCCGCCCTCTGGGTCCTGTGCCGGGTTGAATGTGAGGACGACATCGCGCCACAGATCATAATGCGCCGCGTATGGTATTAGCCCGGGAAATGGCGCGCAGCGCGCGATCGCCCGCACGGCGGCCTCGGCAACCTTCTCTCGTCGCGGCGTCACCGGATCGAGGATTTTTGGCGGGCCGGCGAGCGAACCGTCCTTGTTCAGGCTGATCCGGACACGTGCGAAGCTCGTGGTGTTTTGAGGCATATTCCAACAGGCTTGGATCGCCTTCATGAGATAGTCGCTGACATCGCGCGCGACTGCCACGTCGGCGCGGCTCGCGCCGCTCGACACAAGCACGCCGGCAAGTCCCGAAATGAACATCAGGCCATGAAAGGAATAAGTCGCGGGCGGCGGCGAAGCCGGCGCATCAAGAAAGAGCGCACGGTCAGGCCGCTTGTTCGGCGCGCTTCTTCTCGATCTGGCCGATGGCGTCGACCACCGCATCGAAGGTCAGCATGGTCGAGGCATGGCGTGCCTTGTAGTCGCGCACCGGCTCGAGGTACTTCAGGTCGGCGAAGCGGCCTTCCGGCGGCGCGCCGTTCTCCTTCAGCATCTTCAGCATGGCGTCGCGCACCGTGCGCAATTCCTCCGCGCTCGCGCCGACGACATGCTGGGCCATGATCGAGGACGACGCCTGGCCGAGCGCGCAGGCCTTCACGTCATGGGCGAAGTCGGTGACCACGCCGTCCTCCATCTTGAGATCGACGGTAACGGTCGAACCGCACAGCTTTGAATGCGCCTTGGCGGTCGCGTCCGGATGATCGAGCCGGCCGATGCGGGCGATATTTCCGGCAAAACCGAGAATTTTCGCGTTGTAGACATCGTTGATCATTATTTTCCAATCCGTCGCCGCCAAGCGAACAGTGATTGCCGCTGCTGCGTCTTCCTTTCGCTCGCTACGACCTTATATAATGCTGGCAGTCCGGTAACGACAAGGCGATGAGCGTCGCTGTTACAGCCGGGAAGTTCACGCCGCTTACGGGGCTGGAAACGGGGCGAGTTTCCGACACCGAAAGGTCGTGGTCCGTTCAACTCGTTCCTCCTGGAGAGGAACTACGGGAGACGCCTTTTATGGATGCCGTCATCAAGAAACTCATGCCCCAGTCCGCCTATATGGAAAAGCCGGTCACCGACCGGCCGAGCGAAGCCGAGGTCGAGGCCGCCGTGCGCACATTGCTGCGCTGGACCGGCGACAATCCGGACCGCGAGGGGCTGATCGATACGCCCAAGCGCGTGACCAAGGCCTTCCGCGAAATGTTCGGCGGCTACGACATGTGCCCTGCGGACGAACTCGGCCGCACCTTCGAGGAGGTCGCCGGCTACGATGATCTCGTCATCGTCAAGGATATCCAATTCCATTCGCATTGCGAGCACCACATGGTGCCGATCATCGGCAAGGCGCATGTCGGCTATCTGCCGGACGGCAAGGTCGTCGGCCTGTCGAAGATCGCGCGCGTCGTCGATATCTTCGCCCATCGCCTGCAGACGCAGGAAGCGCTCACCGCACAGATCGCCGGCGTCATCCAGGATGTGCTCAACCCGCGCGGCGTCGCCGTCATGATTGAGGCAGAGCATATGTGCATGGCCATGCGCGGCATCCGCAAGCAGGGCTCTACCACGCTCACCTCCACCTTCACCGGCGTTTTCAAGGACACGCCCGAAGAGCAGGTTCGTTTCGTCACCATGGTGCGCGGCGGGGCGTAAGCCCCTCACCGGCGTCACGGTCAAAAGGAAAATAGACCGGCGATGTCGGCACTGGAATTTCCCAAAACTCCGTCAGACAAGAAGGCCCTGGAGGAAGGCGCGGCGTTCTCGCCGCGCTTCGACGCCGCCGGCCTTGTCACCGTCGTCGTCACCGACGCCGAAGACGGCATGCTGCTGATGGTCGCGCATATGAATGCGCAAGCCCTGGCGCTGACACTGGAAACCGGCATCGCCCACTACTGGTCGCGGTCGCGCAACGCGCTTTGGAAGAAGGGCGAAACCTCGGGCAATTTCCAGCATGTGGTCGAGATGCGCACCGACTGTGACCAGGATGCATTGTGGCTGCGCGTCAAAGTGTTGGGCCACGACGCAACCTGTCACACCGGCCGGCGTTCATGTTTTTATCGGACGGCGGGGCTTGTCGACGGCAAGGCGACGCTTGTTGACGACGGCAGCAAGCCGCTGTTCGATGCGGAAATCACGTATCGGAAGCCATCAGCTTGAACCTTCTCCTTCACGCCAACCACACAGATTCATCATTTCGATACGGCCTGTCCGTATATTAGTCTTGGGACAAGGGAGATCATGATGCTCGAGTGGGCGTCATTGCGGAACAGACCAGATGTCAGGGAGGCCAACGGCCTGACCTCTTCCGGCGGCGCGCCCGAAACGAAATCTCCCAAGAAAACAGGCATTTCGCTCGCTTTGGGCGGCGGTTGCGCCAGAGGCTGGGCCCATATCGGCGTGCTGCGCGCGCTCGATGAAGCCGGCATCGAAGTTTCGATGATCGCCGGCACCTCGATCGGCGCGCTGGTCGGCGGCTGTTATCTCGCCGGCAAACTGGATGAGCTGGAAGAGTTCGCCCGCAGCCTCACCAAGCGGCGCATTTTCGGCCTGCTCGATCTCAATCTGCGTGGCAGCGGCCTGTTCGGCGGCATGAAGCTCGACGCCCGCCTGCGTGAGCATGTGGCGGGCGTCCGTTTCGAGGACCTGCCAAAACCCTTCGTCAGCGTCGCAGCGGAAATCCGCACCGGCCACGAGATCTGGCTGTCGAACGGCTCGCTGATCACGGCCATGCGCGCGTCCTACGCATTGCCTGGCGTGTTCGAGCCGGTGAATTGCAACGGCCGCGTGCTGGTCGACGGCGCGCTGGTCAATCCGGTGCCGGTATCGGTTTGCCGCGCTTACGAACAGCCGCTCGTCGTGGCTGTCAACCTCCACTACGACCTGTTTGGCCGGGCCGCCGTGATCAAACACAGTGCTGGCGAACTGGTTGTCGAAAGGGACGCGCCGCGCCCCGGCCATGTCGACGCCGGGCACCAGTCGCATCAGTCACGCCTAGGCATCACCGGCGTCATGGTCGAGGCCTTCAACATCATCCAGGACCGCATTTCGCGCGCCAGGCTGGCCGGCGATCCGCCCGACATGTCGCTGCAGCCCAAGCTCAGCCATATTGGCCTCACCGAGTTTCACCGCGCCGACGAGGCAATCCAGATCGGCTATCAGGCGACAATGGCGCAGATCGGCGAACTGACTCGGCTGCAGACCGTTCTCGCCTGATCAAGTCCCGATAGCGCTCACGCCCGCGCCGCATCGACAATGCGGAATTGCACCGTGCGGTTGCCGTTCCAGTAATTGCCCGACAGCGAGCCGGCGACGTGTACGCTCTTGCCCCGATGCTTGAACAGGAATTCGCCAAGCACCGTATCAACGGCACGAAAGGCGATCGCCTGGATGCGGCCGCCGCTGTCCGACTGCAATTCGCAGCGTATATGGTTGGTGCCGACCGACCGGGCATCGGCCAACCGATGACGCGGCAGCACGAAGACCGGCGCGACATGGCCGGCGCCGAAGGGGCCGGCCTTTTCCAGCGCGTCGAGCAGGCCGAGCGTCGCGCCTTCGGCGGCGAGCGCCCCGTCGATCGCCAGGCTTTCCTCGTCCTGCAGCCGAAACACGTCGGCAGCCGCCCGTTCCTCGAAGAACGCCCTGAGTTCGCCCAGCCTGGCGCGCTCCACGGTGATGCCGGCCGCCATGCCATGGCCGCCGCCCTTGACGATCAGCCCGGCGTCGGCGGCTTCGCGCACCAGTCGCCCAAGGTCGAAGCCCGACACAGAACGGCCCGAACCGGTGCCGATGCCCACGGCGTTGAAGGCAATGGCGAAAGCCGGCCGGCGGGCATGATCCTTCAGCCTCGAGGCAAGCAGGCCGACAATGCCGGGATGCCAGTTGTTGCTGGCGGTGACGACGATCGCCGGGCCGCTGCCGCCTGCAAGCTCGGCATCGGCCTCGGCGCGCGCCGCGGCCAGCATCTCCTGCTCCATTAGCTGCCGCTCTTGGTTCAACCGGTCGAGCGTCTCGGCGATGGTCCGCGCCTCGACCGGATCGTCCGTCGCGAGCAGCCGGCTGCCAAGTGCTGCATCGCCGATGCGCCCGCCGGCGTTGATGCGCGGCCCGATCAGATAGGCGAGATGGAAGGTGCTGACAGGCTCGCCAATACGCGATACCCGCGCCAATGCGGCCAGCCCCTCGTTCTTCTGCTGGCGCGCCATTTGGAGCCCCTTGACGACGAAGGCGCGGTTGACGCCGGTGAGCGGCACGACATCGCAAACGGTGGCAAGCGCGACGAGATCGAGCAGCGACAGCAGGTCGGGCGGCGCGACATCGCTCAGCCCCCGCAGGATTTTTGTGGTCTGCACCAGGGCGAGGAAGACGACACCGGCGGCGCACAGATGACCCTGCCCCGAAAGATCATCGTCACGGTTTGGATTGACGACAGCGATCGCCGCTGGCAAGGCGCCGCCGACCTGATGGTGGTCGAGCACCACGACGTCAGCGCCGGCTTCGTTGGCCGCATCGACGGAAATGGCACTGTTGGTGCCGCAATCGACGGTGACAATCAGCGTCGCGCCGCGCGAGACGAGTTCGCGCATGGCATCGGGATTGGGCCCGTACCCCTCAAAGATACGGTCCGGAATATAGATTTCCGACGGTATGGAGAAATGCGCCAGGAACCGCTTCAGCAAGGCCGACGAGGCGGCGCCGTCGACATCGTAGTCGCCGAAGATCGCCACCTTTTCGCGCGCCATCACCGCTGCCGCGATGCGGGTGGCCGCCTTGTCCATGTCGGTCAGCGACGCGGGATTGGGCAGCAGGTCGCGGATCGTCGGGTCGAGGAACCGCTCGGTCTCATCGGCGGTAACGCCGCGTCCAGCCAGAACGCGCGCGACGATGTCGGGCACGCCATGGCCTTGCGCAATGGCAAGCGCGACCATGTCCTGCCGTTCGGTCAGCCGGTGCTCCCAGGAGAGACCGGTGGCCGACTGCCTGACATCGAGGAAGAGGCGCCTTTCGCCCATTATGCGCTTTGCCAATTCATGATTGGCCGCACGATAATGCATGTCGCCCAAAAGTCTGCAGTGGTTTCGGGATGACGATATGCACAGTCTGGTAAAGCCAGGCGGTTCGCGGCGGGTGGCGTCGCAGGAAAATTCAAGAAAAACTACGCTTTCCGCTTTTCAGCCTGGCGCCTGATCCATTCGTCGGCGGCGTCCCCCATCGTCTTTTCCCGGCCGTCCTTGAGCCAGGCCATGAAGAGCCGGTCGAACCTGAAGCTATCGCCGCATTCGCGGGTGAAGAAGCGGCGGACATTCTGGGTGTTGCGATAGGACTTGGTGATGGGCGTGGCACGCGAAATCGGATCCGCGTGCCAGTCGAAGGCTTTCATCATCAATCCTTGCGCGACCAGGTTCAGATGCAGCCAAGGGCTAGCAACTGCGATGCGGCTTCGCAAGCAGGTCTAGAACTTATCCAGATCCTGGTGCCGGGCCTTGATCTCCCGCACGGTGCGTGACGAGGAGCGCAAGACGATGGTGTGCGTGGTGATGTAGGTACGGCCGAATTTGACACCGGCCAGCATGTTGCCGTCGGTGACGCCGGTGGCGGCAAACAGCACGTCGCCGCGCGCCATGTCTTCCGCATGGTAGATCCGCTTCGGGTCGGAGATCCCCATCTTCGCCGCGCGCGCGACCTTTTCCGGCGTATCAAGGATCAGCCGGCCCTGCATCTGGCCGCCGGTGCAGCGCAATGCGGCCGCGGCCAGAACGCCCTCGGGCGCGCCGCCAGTGCCGAGATAGAGATCGATGCCGGTTTCCTCCGGATCGGTGGTGTGGATGACGCCGGCAACGTCGCCGTCGCCGATCAACCGGATCGCGGCTCCCGTGGCGCGCACGGCATCAATCAGCTTGGCGTGGCGCGGCCGGTCGAGGATGCAGGTGGTGATGTCGGACACAGCGACGCCCTTGGCCCGCGCCAGGCTCGCGATGTTCTCGGCCGGCGAGGCGTCGATATCGATGACGCCTTCGGCATAGCCCGGACCGATAGCGATCTTGTCCATATAGACGTCAGGCGCGAACAGCAGGCTGCCCTTCTCGGCAATGGCGATGACGGCAAGCGCGTTGGGCAGGTTCTTGGCGCAGATCGTCGTGCCTTCGAGCGGATCGAGCGCGATATCGACGGCCGGACCTTTGCCGGTGCCGACCTCCTCGCCGATATAGAGCATCGGCGCTTCGTCGCGTTCGCCCTCGCCGATCACCACCGTGCCCTTGATGGCAAGGCGGTTGAGCTCCTGGCGCATGGCGTCGACAGCGACCTGGTCGGCAGCCTTCTCATCGCCACGGCCGCGCAGCCTGGCGGCTGCCACGGCGGCCCTTTCGGTGACGCGCACCAATTCCATGGTGAGTATCCGGTCAAGGCCGGCGACGATGTTCTGGGCCACATTCATGTTCGGGAAATCCTCGTTCGCAAACGCCTCCCGCCGGAGGCGGGCCTGTTTTGTCAAACGAGCATGACAACGGCAAGACCTGCCGGATGTTTTATCGAAAGGCCAGCAATATCAATCGATTGAACCGCATTTCCGAAACGATTGCGGCCCGGTCGCAAGCGACCGAGCCACCCTGAAGACACCCAATTGTGGGTTTCGCGGTCTAGAAAACCGCGAGGTATTTGAGCAGCGAAATGATGCCGATAATGATGACGATAACCTGCACGATCTGTCGCATCTTGGCGTCGAGCGGCAGGCGCTGCACCAGATAGAGAACGAGAATGATGACGAGAAATGTGATCAAAATGCCGATCAGCATGGATGAAGCCACGGTGCCCTCCTTGAAATGATTTTCTGAAATGAGAGCCGGCAACGCCGGCTCAAGCCCGGCGCGCTCAATACCAACGGCGCGACGTGTCGTTGTTCAACGACTGACCGACCGCAATCCCGGCCAGAAAGCCGAGCAGGCCGATCACCCCGACCACGGCGGTCGTCGTGCCCGGGTTGTCGCGCGCCACGTCCGAAACCGCCTGAGCCTGGCTGCGGAGCTGCTGCGCGGTTCGCGATGCACGCGCCGCGGCCGTGTCGTAGAAATCCGAAGCCTGCTCGCTGGCGTCATCGAGCATTTCCGCGCCCCGCGCCGAAATGCTCTTGTTGATCTTGGTGATCTCCTTGCGCAGTTCGGCGATCTGCTTTTCCAGGGTTTTCTGGATGTCGTCGATGGCTGGCGTGTCGGATTTGTTGGTATCGGCCATGAAGTGGCTCCCTTGGTTGCTGACCAAGAGAACGGCGCCGCAACGAATTCGTTCCGGTCTATTCGCGGCAGGCCGCCATCGGCTTGAGCGATGGCGGGATTCTTCCCCTTGGGGACGAAGTTACCCTGCCCGCTCGATGCGGATGACCTGCGGCTTGTCGGTCAGGTGACCGTCCTTGGTGATACCGTCGACGGCCTTGCGGACGGCGGCCTCGGTGGTCTCGTGCGTTACCAGGATCACCGTCTTCTGCTGCGCCTCGGCCTCGCCATTGACCGCGTGCTGGACAATCGATTCCAGCGAAATATCGTTGTCGGCCATGCGCTTGGCGATCGCGGCGAAGACGCCGATGCGGTCATGCACGGTCAGCCGGATGAAGTAGCCGCCGGCATGGCTGCGCATCTGCGCCTTCTTGTAGGGCCTGAGTTCCTTCGCCGGCCGGCCGAAGACCGGGCCATGCTGGAAGCCGGGCCGGCTCTTGGCGATATCGGCAACGTCGCCAATGACGGCCGAGGCTGTGGCATTGCCGCCGGCGCCGGGGCCTGAAAGCAACAATTCGCCAAGGATGTCGGTCTCGATCGCCACCGCATTGGTGACGCCATGCACCTGCGCGATGACGGAAGCCGTCGGCACCATGGTCGGGTGCACGCGCTGCTCGATGCCGCTTTCGGTGCGCTGGGCGACGCCCAGCAGCTTGATCCGGTAGCCGAGATCGCCGGCCGCGCGGATGTCGGCCTGGGTGATGTTGGAAATGCCTTCCATATAGATGTCGTTGGCGGCGATCTTGGTGCCGAAGGCAAGACTGGTCAGGATCGACAGCTTGTGCGCGGTGTCGTGGCCCTCGATGTCGAAGGTCGGGTCGGCCTCGGCGTAACCCAGCCGCTGCGCATCCTTCAGGCAAGCGTCGAACGAGATGCCCTCGGCCTCCATGCGGGTCAGGATGTAGTTGCAGGTGCCGTTGAGAATGCCGAACACGCGGGTGACCGAATTGCCGGCCATCGCCTCGCGCATCGTCTTGATGACGGGAATGCCGCCGGCCACCGCCGCCTCGTAGTTGAGCAGCACGCCTTTCTTCTCGGCGATCTCGGCCAGCGCCACGCCATGCTTGGCGAGCAGCGCCTTGTTGGCGGTGACGACGTGGCGGCCGGCTTCGAGCGCCGCCTTCACCGACAGGCGCGCCGGCCCCTCGTCGCCACCGATCAGTTCGATGAACACGTCAATCTCGGCGCTCTGCGCCATCTTGACCGGATCGTCGAACCATTTCGCCGAACTGACATCGACGCCACGGTCGCGTTTCGGGTCGCGCGCCGACACCGCTGACACGACGATGTCGCGCCCGCATTGCCGGGTCAGTTCCGCCGCCTTGTCGCGCAGCACGCGCGCCACCGATGCACCGACCGTGCCAAGTCCGGCAATTCCAACACGCAGAGCTTCAGCCATGGAAGGCGACGTCCCTCAAAATCAGATCGAATTTTTGCTTAGCGGTGGGCGGACAGCGGCACCACATTGTTGGGCTGTTTGGCGCTGGTCGACAGGAAGCGCTTGATGTTGCGCGCCGCCTGGCGGATCCGGTGCTCGTTCTCGACAAGCGCCAGGCGCACGAAATCGTCGCCATGTTCGCCGAAGCCGACACCGGGCGCCACCGCCACATCGGCGTGCTCGATGAGCAGCTTGGAGAATTCGAGAGAGCCCAGATGCTTGAACGGCTCGGGGATCGGCGCCCAGGCGAACATCGAGGCGGCCGGGGCCGGAATGTTCCAGCCGGCGCGCCCGAACGAATCGACCATCACGTCGCGGCGCTTGTGGTAGACCTCGCGCACCTCGGCGATATCGGCGCCATCGCCATTCAGCGCATGCGCCGCCGCCACCTGGATCGGCGTGAAGGCGCCGTAGTCGAGATAGGACTTCACCCGGGTCAGCGCCGAGATCAGCCGCTCGTTGCCCACCGCGAACCCCATGCGCCAGCCGGGCATGGAGAAGGTCTTCGACATCGAGGTGAACTCGACGCAGACATCGATGGCGCCGGGCACCTGCAGCACCGAAGGCGGCGGGTTGCCGTCGAAATAGATCTCCGAATAGGCAAGGTCGGACAGGATGATGATGTCGTTCTTCTTCGCGAACGCCACGACGTCCTTGTAGAAATCGAGTGAAGCGACCAGCGCCGTCGGGTTCGACGGATAGTTGAGGATCAGCGCCAGCGGCTTCGGGATCGAGTGGCGAACACCGCGTTCCAGCGCCGGGATGAAGCCGTCGTCGGGCTCGACCTGCAGCGAACGGATGACGCCGCCCGACATGATGAAGCCGAAGGCGTGGATCGGATAGGTCGGATTCGGGCACAGGATGACGTCGCCAGGCGCGGTGATCGCCTGCGCCATGTTGGCGAAGCCTTCCTTCGAGCCGAGCGTGGCCACCACTTGCGTGTCGGGGTTGAGCTTCACGCCGAAGCGGCGCTGATAATAGGCGGCCTGGGCGCGGCGCAGGCCGGGAATGCCGCGCGAGGAGGAATAGCGATGCGTGCGCGGATCGCGCACCACTTCGCACAATTTGTCGACGATGGCCTTGGGCGTCGGCAGGTCCGGATTGCCCATGCCGAGGTCGATGATATCGGCGCCGCGCGAACGGGCGCTGGCCTTGAGCCGGTTGACCTGCTCGAACACGTAAGGCGGAAGCCGGCGGACCTTGTGAAACTCTTCCATGGCAGTTCCAGACAGCAAAAGGAGTGTTGGGCGCGCGCTATATACTCATTTGCAGGTAGGGTCGAGGGCGGGATCGCATTTGCCTTCGATCTGCTTCAGCGTCTGCGGACCATGCTTTTTGGCCAGGTCCGTCAGCGCCGCCTGGTTGGCAACCCCGGCGCCGCCGCTATTTTTGGCCCCCTGCGCGCTGCCGTCAGCCTTGAGTTCGGCGAGCTTGGCGTTCGTCTCGGCTTCCGTCAGCTGCTTGTTCGCCACTTTGGGCGGGATGTTGAGGTTCGGAAAGGTGCCGGTATCCTTTGGGCCGGCATTCGCGGCCATCGGCACCGGACCGCTGGTATTCGTGCTAGAACACCCGGCGATCCCCACAAGCACGATCGCCGCGCCGACGCGGCAAAACCGTACGGCAGCAAAAAAAACATTCTCGCCAATATTAATCGTCATATTGTTTCCTTGGCAGCCGGGGTAGAGCGAGATTGGACCCTGTCGGATGTCCCATGTTAATATGTCAAGAAAACGCTTCGGGAGGAACCCCGCGAACCATGTCCAAAACACCCGATTCGGGCAAAACGGAAGATGACGAGCCTTCGACCGTCGAGCAATATCTGGTGAAGGATCCGGAGCGCTTCGCGTTGAACATGGCGCGCATGATCGAGCAGGCCGGCAAGGCGGCGTCCGCCTGGGCCGAGCCGCGCGAGCGCGGCGAAGTGCGCGACCACGTCGCCGAGCCGGTCGTCGACATGGTCAAGACGTTTTCCAAGCTCAGCGAATACTGGCTCGCCGACCCGCAGCGCGCGCTCGAAGCGCAGACGCGGCTGTTCGCCGGCTACATGACCGTGTGGGCGAACGCCATCCAGCGTGTCAGCCCCAACGCCGAAGGTCCTGACGACGCCGTCAAGCCGGAGCGCGGCGACAAGCGTTTCCAGGACCCGGAATGGGGCCGCAACGCCTTCTTCGATTTCCTCAAGCAGGCCTATCTCGTCACCTCGCGCTGGGCGTCCGAACTGGTCGAGCACGCCGAAGGTCTGGACGAGCACACCCGCCACAAGGCGAGCTTCTACGTCAAGCAGGTGTCCAATGCCATCTCGCCATCGAATTTCATCCTGACCAACCCGGAACTGTTCCGCGAGACCGTCGCTTCCAACGGCGAGAACCTGGTGCGCGGCATGAAGATGCTGGCCGAGGACATCGCCGCCGGCAAGGGCGACCTGAAGCTGCGCCAGGCCGATTATTCGCCCTTCGAGATCGGCAGGAACATCGCCACCACACCCGGCAAGGTGGTGGGCCGCAGCGATGTCGCCGAGATCATCCAGTATGATCCGGCGACCGATACGGTGCTGAAACGCCCGCTGCTGATCTGCCCGCCCTGGATCAACAAGTTCTACATACTCGACCTCAACCCGCAGAAATCCTTCATCCGCTGGGCAATCGAGCAAGGCCACACCGTCTTCGTCATCTCCTGGATCAACCCGGACGAGCGCCACGGCGCCAAGAACTGGGAAGCCTATATCAGGGAAGGCCTGCAATACGGCCTCGACACAATCGAGAAGGCCACCGGCGAACGGGACGTCAACGCCATCGGCTACTGCGTCGGCGGAACGCTGCTGGCGGCGGCCCTCGCGCTGATGGCCAGGGAAGGCGACGACCGCATCAAGTCGGCGACCCTTTTCACCACGCAAGTCGACTTCACCCATGCCGGCGACCTGAAAGTCTTCGTCGACGAGGAACAGGTCGCGGCGGTGGAAAAGTCGATGAACGAAAAGGGCTATCTCGACGGCACCAAGATGGCGACCGCCTTCAACATGCTGCGCTCAGGCGACCTGATCTGGCCCTATGTCGTCAACAACTACATGCGTGGCAAGGACCCCCTGCCCTTCGACCTGCTCTACTGGAATGCCGATTCGACCCGCATGGCCGCGGCCAACCATTCCTTCTATCTGCGCAATTGCTATCTCGAGAACAACCTCTCGCGCGGCACGATGGAACTGGCCGGGCATACGGTCTCGCTGGGGGATGTCACCATTCCGATCTACAACCTCGCCTCGCGGGAAGATCACATCGCGCCGGCGCTGTCCGTCTTCCTCGGTTCGAAATATTTCGGCGGCAAGGTCGACTATGTGATGGCGGGCTCCGGCCATATCGCCGGCGTCGTCAATCCGCCCGCATCCAACAAATACCAGTACTGGACCGGCGGCACGCCGACCGGTGATTTCGGCGAGTGGGTGGCCAAGGCAACCGAACATCCGGGATCCTGGTGGCCGCATTGGCAAAGCTGGATCGAGGCCAAGGACAACACCCGCGTGCCTGCCCGCAAACCCGGCAAGCATATGAAAACCTTGGGCGATGCCCCCGGCAGCTACGTGAAGGTGCGTGTGTAACGGACTGTAATGTGTGGTGAGTTGACGGCTTGTCAAAAGCGGGCGAAATGGTGTCGTCAACCATCTAGCAGCCGCAATTTGGCAATCACTGCAAAAATACTTCCAGGCTTGCGGATTTGACACAGGTCTCGTTTCCGGATCGGAGACAAAGGTCACCTTGGACAGCGGCTTCCAGTGCCTCGCCAAGGACGTACCGACCGGACATCGAGGGGGAATTTGACTTTGAAATCAGCAGGATGGAGCCTCGCAAAGGGAGAACGCAGCGCCATCTTGGCAGCGCTCTTCTGCGTGCTCCTGGCCTCCTGCACATCGGCCGGCGACCCGACAATGTCGGTCGGAATGCCCGGCTACAACGCCTCTTCCTCGGACATCAACGCGGCCGCCACCGGCAAGCCCGTCGCCACCGCCGATTCGACATCGCAGACAACAGCCACACAAACGACCGTGATGAGCGAAGGTGATACGGCGCTGCCCGAAAAAGTCGCCTACGTGCCGGTGGCCAAGCCGCAGGCCGCCTTTCCGCTGACAACGCCGGCCGGCGCTGAAACGATCGCGGGACAAACGCCGCAGGCCTTGCAGCAGCCGACCCAGACGGCGCAGCAGACCGACGCGGTCGCCCAGAAGATCGCCGCCGCCGATGCCGCGGTGACAACGCCAAAGCCGGCCGCGGCGCCGGAGATGAACAATCCGGTCTATGTGACCGCGGGTGAGCCGCCACAAGCCGACGCGCCGAAGAAACGGGGCTTCCTGGCCTCGATGTTCGGCGCCACGCCCGCTTCGGCCACACCGGCTCCGCTGATCAACACGCGATCGGGCGAACAGCCGGCCGCACAGGCCAAGCCCGCGCCTGCGGCGGCAAAGCCGATCATCACTTTGGCCTCGGCCGACTCCACGGCAAAGCCGATACAATTGGCCTCGACCGGCGACGATGCCGGCCACATCACCGGCAGCGATGCCTTGCCCGGCGTGCGCCAGACCGCCCTGTTCGAGATCAAGCGCAAATCCGGCCTCGACGACGAAAGCGACGTCGATCTCAATGAGGACGAGGGTCCGATCGGCGGCAGCTATCAGGTTGCGTCCGCCGCCGGCATGGCCCGTCTCGCGCCCAACGGCCTGCTGAAGCAGAACGAAACCGTCGACGTCGCCTGCCTGAAGCCGTCGCTGGTGCGCGTACTGAAGACGATCGAAGGCCATTACGGCCGCAAGATGGTGGTCACATCAGGTTACCGCGACCCGGCCCGCAACCGCCGCGCCAACGGCGCCAAGAACTCGCTGCACATGTATTGCGCCGCCGCCGACATCCAGGTGCCGGGCGTCTCCAAATGGGAGTTGGCGAACTACATCAGGACCATGCCCGGCCGCGGTGGCGTCGGCACCTATTGCCACACCGAATCGGTCCATGTCGACGTCGGCCCCGAGCGCGACTGGAACTGGCGCTGCCGCCGGCGCAGCGGCGGTGGCGACGGCTAAAGGCACGATTTGACGGGCCAAAGGCTGTTGGCTGCCAGGATTGTTCCGCCAACATCGCTCCAGTGGAACATCCGCAAACATTCGAGATTGGCCGAAGCGTCCTCAACTTCGTCATCCACGGGCGGAGCGATGGGGGGTCTCCACAAGCCATGCGGTCGCGGTGAAACCCCTAATTCCAAAGCCCCGCAAAAAAGTTGTCCAAGGCGGCACCTGACGGGTTGCCGGTTGCGCACAACGTCAGTATAAGCCGCTTCGTCTGAGCGCGCCCATCGTCTAGCGGTTAGGACACCGCCCTTTCACGGCGGTAACAGGGGTTCGATTCCCCTTGGGCGTACCAGGCTTTCGAGCGCTGAGCTCCATCCCCTATTTGCAGAATATTCAGTCGTCTCTCAGACGCCCTTGGCTGAGCCCAGAGCAACCGCGTCAACCATCTTATTAGCAAGTGCTTGTATTCCTCGTAATGCCGGATCATTATCCAACCATCAGGTCGCTGAAGGGGTAGAGCGCCATGGAACTGAGTTGCTATGATCCGAGCGGGAGCATTTTTGCATCACCCGCCTTCCTTAACCTCACGGCTGTTTTGATCATTCTGGCCGCCTTCGCCGCGGCGCGGCTGATTGCAATGTCACGCTCGGATTCCCTCGACCAGCTCCAGTTCGCGCCGATCCGCCCCGCAAGTTGAGGACGGTGGTTTCTTGCCGTCAGCGGTCATGCTCTCGACGGTATGCGCAATAGCGATGTTGAGGGGGCGCCATCTTGTTCGTTGATTACTACGAACTTCTGGAAATCAGCCCGAACGCCAACTCGGAAACGATAGAACGGGTATTCCGCTATTTTGCCATGCGCTACCATCCTGACAATCAGGACACCGGCAATGAATCGCGCTTCAGCGAAATCCTGGAAGCCCACAATGTTCTCAAGGATCCGGTCAAGCGCGCGCGGTATGACATTCAGCACAAAGAGCATTTGAACCTGCGCACAGAGCTGATCGGGGATGCCAGCAGCAATACAACCATCAAACGTGATGTGGCCATTCAGGCAAAATTGCTCTCGTTGCTCTACGTCAAACGCCGACAGGACGTAAACAATCCCGGCATCGGCGATACAGAGATCGAACGTCTGTCAGGCTGTCCACGAGAGCATCTTGAGTTTCATCTCTGGTATCTGAAGGCCAAGGGCTGGATTGGAAGGATCGAGAACGGAACCTTCGCGATCACCGTGGAAGGCATCGATCGCGCCAATTCCGAACATCGCCGTGACACCACGACAAGACTGCTGGACCATGCGGGCTGAAACGCGCAAGCCCTGGTCAGCGTCCGATTGCCTAACCGCCGACCAGCGGCACGGTAACGGTCGTGGCGTAGTTGATCGGAAAGGTGCTGAGGTAAGGAAAATCGACGACGAAGGCATAGGTGGCGGTCAGATGCGCCATGCGGAAGCCGCCGCTCACCGGGTCGATGGCGATCGTCACGTTCACATCCTTCAGACCCAATGCCTGCAACTTCTGCGTGGCGATCGACTGGATGTCCGCCTGGGTCAGCGTGTTCTGAAGCTGCAGCGAGCGCGATGATGTCTCAAGCGTGTAGCGAACGCTGGACACCGAATGCATCGACCAGCCCAAGGCGAAGATCCCGAACAGCAATATGATCAGGAACGGCGCGATCAGCGCGAACTCCAACCCGGCCCCGCCCGATCGATCCTGCCTGAAGATGCCTGCCCTAGCGAACACGGATCACCTCCAGATGGCCGATGACGCTGGAAGCGGAAAAGACGCCGAAGGTGAAGGGCGGCGTCCAGGTAGCGGATGCCTGGATCTGAACATAGACCGACGGCACCTTTGGCCCGCTGCATAGAGTGGAGGCGTCGACCACCGTCGTCCCGCACATATAGATCCGGCTTAGCGTGACCTGGCCATCCGCCGGCCGTTTCTCCCAGCTCGAAATGGCAACGGCCTGCGTCGCCGTGTCATTGGCCGATCCTTCCATGATCAGGTTCGCGGCGGTCTTCACCCCGGCGCGCATCGACAGCGAGCTCGTCACATAGGACCAGCCGTCGATGATACCGAGCAGCGCCGCGCACAGGAACGGCAGCACCATCGCGAACTCGACCGCGGCAACACCTGAAGCGTCGCCAAGGATTCGCTTTGATCGACGTTTCACGGAGGCTACTCGACCAGCGCGACGGACTGCGTCGCCGGAATGTCGCGCATTCCCAGGCTCGTGCAATCCTGGCTGATGTTTGAGCTGCCGGACCACTGGATCAGATCTGCAACGACCTGGGTGCACCCGTTCTTGCCGGAGAAATTGCCGAGATAATTGACCTGCTGCTTGGGGAAATACAGCGCGCCCGTCAGCAGCGAATCCGCCGTGCCGTTGAAGGTGCTCTGTCCGCCGGTGCTCGTTCTGTCGCCATACATCAGCACGCCGGAATAGATGCCGGACGTCGGCGCGCTCAGGGACACGGTGGCGTTGCCATTCATCGAGACGCGCGAGCCGCCGGCGAGGTAAATCGTGACGCCGTCACCTGAGACATTGGCGTTCGCATTCACCTTGAAATCGCCACTCTGGATGACATAGACGCCGGGCTGCAGCGTGACGGTGCCGCTGAGGCTGAGCCCGCTGCAGTAGGTGCCGGGCTTCAACGTCGACTTGTTGGCGTTCTGGCACGGGTTCGAAGCGGCCGGGGCCGGCAGGTCGGCAAATGGATCGGCGGCAGGCAGCGCCTGGGTTATCGGGGCCGCGCAGACGGTCGTAACGGGATTGCTGAGAGAAACACCGCCCCCCGATATCAGGCAATCGGCCTGGAGGGCCGCCGAGCCCTGGAGCTTGATGGCATCCGATGCGATCGAATTGGCCATGACCGAGCAGCCAATGATCTTGACGCTGGTGTTGCCGGAAAACAGCGCCGCCTGCGAGGCGGATGGGTCGAGCGCGAGCACGCAGGCCTTCGAAGCGTTGATGATTAGAGCCACCGCCCTCGCCTGCTCGGGCACCTGGCCTTGGGTGAAGATCGAGGTGAACATCCTGTTGAGGTTCTGGCCGACGATGACCTCGACCGCTTTCTTCGCCGTATTCGGCCCGGACGCCGGCGGCGTGTTGACGGTGATCGTGCCGGAGCCCAGCCCGTTCGTCGCTGCCGACTGCGTCGCGGCCGCGACGATCGTCGGCTTGTCGGAACCCGAGATCTGTTCAAGCGCGCCGGCATAGGCCGCGGCATCGGCCGTCGCCTGCAGTCTCAGGCTGTTGTAGTACCAGTAGGAGGTTTCCACACCGAAGCCGGCTGCGCCGACGACGATCGGTAGGCTGAGGGCGAAGATGGTGGCAACATTCGCCCTTGTGCTCCGGCGTATACCGGTCGCGACGAGCCGAATTCGGGTGAAGCGATTGAAAGCCATAGCTTAAATTAGAAAGCATGCATATATGAAGGAACGGCTAAAAAGTTCCGTTCATTTTTGATGACGGCTTCGATTGGCTTTCAAATGGCCAGCTGTTGGCCGACCTCCGCAAGCAGGCATCTCGACAACTCCCGCCCCGCCGGTATGCCGAGCATGGTCTGCCCGCCCCTGGCGCGCGATTGCGCGCCAAGGGCCGGTGATCACGCAGCCCGGCGGCGGAGGCAAGCATCGATGCCTCGGAGTTGCCTGCCGGCGGTAAGGTCGCCGGTATTGAACAGGCGAGCGATCGTGCCCTCGCCTACCAGTTCAGCCTGAACCCGACATTGCCGCCATAGGTCTGCGCCCTATCGGCGAACTTGCCGTCGAAGGTGGCGAAGACCGATGTGTTGGCGCTCCAGTTCAGCTTGACGCCGGCGTTGACGGTGATCGCGTCCTCGGCCGCCCCTGCCCCTTGAACGACGAAGGCATAGCCAGGTGCCGCCTGGAAGGTGGGCTCCACCGAGCGGTCCGGCCTGAACTCATGCAGCCAGGCGGCGCGGCCCCAGGCCTGCAGCGTCCTGCTCTCGCCGATCGCCATCGTCGTGTCGAGTTGCAGGCCGAGCGAGACCGGCAGCGAGATGACCGTGCGGCTGTCGAAGTCGAGGCCCAGCGCTCCGTCGCTGGCCGACTTCTCCGAGAAGGCCTGCATCGCCAGAGCCTGGAATTGCAGCCCGGCGAACGGCGTGATGGCGCCGGCGCCGAAAGGCTGCCGCCAGCCGGCCTCGAGACTGGTGCCGAAGCCGGCGCTCATGAAATCACCGGTCCAGTGTTCCCTGGTGATTGCCGGCACCGGATTGAGCGGATTGGGCGCGCCAGGCACCGAGGTGAAGCGGTCGATGGTGTTGCTGTAGAGATCCATCGCCAGCGAGCCGTTGATATAGAACTGGCCCCATTTGCGCGCGCCATAGGCGCCGGCATGGCCGCCAATGATGTTGCCGGAGGTTTCACGGTCGGGCACGGCGAAGGATCCGGCGACGCCACCCAGCGCGAAGCCCATCAGGACATCGGGATCGCCCTGCGAGTCCAGGCCGACGGCGAAGTTGCCGGACTTGTAACCAAGGGCCGCGCTGCCGACCACCGGATCACCGGTAACTGCACCCGAATTACCGCCCGCCGTCGCCCAGTAACTCCAGCGCTGCTCGTTGGGCGCCTTGGTCAAGGAATCGAACGGATTGGCTTTGCCGGGCGGTTCGGCATAGGCCGCCTCCGACGGCTTCAGCGACTGGCTCATCGGGTCCGTCGTGAGGCCCATGCGCCAGGCGTCGGACTGCCGGTTCATCTGCGCCAGGAAGGTGCTGTTGGCGTCGAACTCCGGCTGCTGGAAGCCGCTGACGCCCTCGCCCGAGATCGCGTCATAGACGGCGCCAAGCTGATCGAGCGTCGGGATATAGAAGATCGCATTGGCGATCTGGGTGAAGTTCGGCGACGTCAGATCGGTCTGGATGGCGTTGATCGCTGAACCCACCGCCGTCTGGTTCTCGGTCAGGCCGGTACGGGCGAAATTGATGTCGACATTGAGGACGATATCCTCCGGGTTCGGATATTTGAGCGAATACTGCGCCACCGCGCTCGGGATCGTATCGAGCTTCAGCCCATTGTCGGTGACACCGCCCAGCGCGTGCAGGATGATGTAGTCCTCGTTGCCGGGCGAGGCCGCGCCCGGGTTCATGATGTTGATGCTGACCAGGCCATTGACGTCGGCCGTCCCGCTCACATTGATGCGGTCCGCCTCCGGATCGAGGTCCAGGTCCAGCAGATAGACGCCACCAAGCGATTGCGACCAGTTGCCGGTGACGTCGGTTGTCATCACCCGGTCGAGCCCGCCGGGAGCAGCAAAACCGTCATTGTTGAACTGGCCCGGCAGGTCGAGATAGACGGTGTCGCCCATCAGGTAGACGGCGCTGGTCTTGTTGTTGAAGATGTTGAGACCGGCGCCGAGATCCATCGAGCCGACTGTCAGGAACTTGTTGTCGAACGTCTCGTTGCCGACGCCGCCGCGCATGGCATAGCCGTCGATCAGCGACACCGAACGGACCGTGCCGTTGTTGGTCAGCACATTGTTCTTGCCGTCCTTGTAGCTGATGCCGCCGCCGGCACCCGAGCCGCCGGTGATCGTCACGTCCTTGGCGATGGTGACGTTGATGTCGCCATTGTCCGATATGTCGCCGGTGCCGCCGGCGCTCTGCTCCATCAGCGCGAAGGAGTTCTTGCCTATGACCGCGAGATCGGCCGTCTGTGTGAAGGTGATGGCGCCGCCGGTGCCGCCGCCGCCGGCACTGCCCATGAAGCCTTGCGGGGCCATGGCCATCATCATGCTGCTTGTGGCCGGCGCCTGGTCGAGGCCGAGATAGTTGCCGGAAAAGCCGCCGACGCCGCCGCCGCCGCCGATGCTCTGGCCGAACACGCCGACCGAATTGTCGCCCGTGATGAGCATGGCGACATTGCTGTTGATGGTCACGACGCCGCCATTGCCGCTGCCGCCGGCGACGGCCTGGACGATGCCGTCGGTGCCCGCCGTCACCACGCCGCCGCCACCGCCGACGGACTGCGCGAAGATGCCGACCGAGCCGTTGCCGGTGAGCCTGATCTGTCCCGTATTGGTGACGGTGACGTCGCCGCCCTTGCCGGTCGCGCCGGTGTCGCCGCCGATGAACACCGGCACGCCGATCGCCGCGGCGATCGCGGTGCCGCCCGAGCCGCCGCCGCCGCCCACCGATTGCGCGAAGATCGCGACGGAATTGTCGCCGTCGAGCTGCATGGCGCCATTGTTGATGACGGTGACGAAGCCGCCGTCGCCGCCGGCGGCACCCTTGCCGCCGAGCGCGATGGCAAGTCCGGGCGGGCCGCCCGATACGGAATAGGACGCACCGCCGGCGCCACCGCCGCCGCCCACCGACTGCGCCATGATGCCGGTCGAGCCGAAGCCCTTTGTGTGGATGATGCCGTCGCTGAAATTCGTGACATTGACGTTGCCGCCCTTGCCATTGGCGCCGCCATCGCCGCCGATGCCGAAGGTGAAGGCGCCAGGCGCCGGGCTTGCCGCCACGCTCATGGCGCCCGTGCCGCCGCCGCCGCCGATGGATTCGGCGAAGATCGCGACCGACGAGGCCGACACCGTCGTGATGTCGCCATGGTTGTTGACGGTGACGACGCCGCCATCGCCCGAACTGCCGCCGCCGCCGCCGACGCCGATCGCGACAGGCACGATGCTGACGCCGAAGGCGCCACCGCCCGAGCCGCCGCCGGCACCGACCGACTGCGCGAAGATGCCATGCGCGCCGACGCCTTCGACGGTGATCGTGCCATTGGCGCTATTGTTGACGGTGACCGCGCCGCCCCCGCCGTTGCTGCCGGCCATGGTGCCGTTGCCGACATCGCCGCCCTTGCCGCCAACGGCGATAAAGCCGATCGCGCGGCCGCCGGAACCGCCGCCGCCGCCGATCGACTGGGCATTGATGCCGTCGGCGCCGGCGCCATAGGTGTGCAGGCTGTTGTTGTTGGTGACGTTGACGATGCCGCCGATACCGGACGAGCCGCCGGCGCCGCCGATCGAGATCAGGGCCGGGATCGAGCCGGTTATACCGCCATTCTTGCCGCCGCCCGAACCGCCGCCGCCGCCCACCGACTGCGCCTGGATCGCGTAGGAATCGATGCCATGCGTCTCGATCATCGCACTGTTGACGACATCCACCTGGCCACCGTTACCACTTGCCCCGCCGGCGCCGCCGACAGCGATCGCGCTGATGCCGAGCGAACCGCCGGCACCTCCGCCGCCGCCGATCGACTGGGCGAAAATTCCAACGGAATCATCGGCGTGGGTGAGAATGCCGCCGTAATTGTTGACCTCGACGTGGCCGCCGATACCACCGGCTTTGCCAGAGCCGCCGAGCGACAGCAGACCGCCGGCGCCGCCGCCGGTGCCGCCGCCACCGCCCACCGATTGGGCGAAGATGCCGGCCGAAAAGCCCTCCTCCGGTTTGGTGTTCGGGGGGACATCCGCCGGAAGTGTCCCCGTGCCGAAGGTCTGGATGATGGCCGTGCCGGCCTGGCTGAGATCGGCCTTGCCGTTGGTCACGGTGACCGAGCCGCCATTGCCCGCGGCCTTGCCTTTGCCGCCGATGCCAACCGTGCCGAGCGCGCCGGCCTCGCCGTCGCCGCCATCGCCGCCGCCGCCCCCGATCGACTGGGCGTGGATGCCGTCCGACTTGGTGCCGTGAGTCGTGATCACGCCTTCATTGGCAACGATGACGGTACCGCCATTGCCGCCACCGGCACCGTTGCCGCCAATGGCGACCGTGCCCGACCTGGTCAGGCTGCTGGTGCCGAGCGGCTTCAGGAGCAGCGTCGGATCGACTGGCACGTAAGGTATCGCCAGCAGGCCGCCCGTCCCCACATAGGCATCGCCGCCGATGCCGCCGCCGCCGCCGATCGACTGCGCGACGATGCCGGACGACTTGTCGCCATGCGTGGTGATGAAATCATAATTGCCGACATCGACGGTCATGGCGTCATTGCCGGTGCCGCCGGCGCCGCCGACGGTTGCCTGCAGGTTCCAGTTCGGCTTGCCGCCGGCCGGCTCACAGACCTTTGGAAGTGTGCATTTTGCGCCAAGCTGCAGCGAGATCGAGTTGGCGCGGCCGCCTGTGCCGCCGCCGCCGCCGATCGATTGCGCCAGGATGCCGAAGGCGCCCATGCCGTTGGTTTCGATGCCGCCATACTGCCTGATGGTGACGTTGCCGCCCGTATTGCCGTTGCCGCCCGAGCCACCAACGGCGACACTGACATTGACCTGCGTGCCCGCATTGTTGCCTTTGAGGCCAAGCACGCCGGTGATGGCGTTGCCGCCGGAGCCGCCGCCGCCGCCGACCGACTGCGCGAAGATGCCGTAGGCGCCATCGCCATTGGTCGTGGTCTGGCCGGCCGCAAGCAAGCCGGTCTGCAAGAGACCGTGATTGGTCACGAAGACGTCGCCGGCAAAGCCGGCGTCTCCGCCGAAGCCGCCGACAGTCACGCCGGCATTGAAATTGGTCCCCGTGCCGAGCGAGCCGATCACGGCCGACACCGCCATGCCGCCATTGCCGCCGCCGCCGCCGATCGACTGCGCCTGGATGGCGTGCGATTCGACCCCGTAGGTCGAAATGGCGCCGGTGTTGTCGACCGTCACCTTGCTGCTGTTGGTGCCGGCGCCGCCGAAGCCGCCGACGCTGGCCGACAGGGTTTTTGCATCGGTGCCGGCAATGACGCCTGATATCGCCATGCCGCCATTGCCGCCGCTGCCGCCGACCGATTGCGCGAACAGGCCGATGGACTGATCGCCGGTGGTGATGGTCGAGCCGTGGCGCGTCAGCAGCACTTCGCCGCCCGTGCCGCCGCCACCGCCCTCGCCGCCGACAGCCGCGGTGATCTGGTTGCCGCCCTCACCGAGGTTGAGCGCTGCCGCCACGCTAAGCCCGCCGGTGCCACCGCCGCCGCCGATCGACTGCGCCAGGACACCGAAAGCCTTGTTGCCGCCGGTTTGGATGATGCCGGTGGAATCGACCGTGACCTTCTCGGCATCGCCGCCGGATCCGGCGCCGCCACCGAGCGATACCGAGACCGCGCCATTCTTGCTCGGGTTCTTGCCGAGCGAGCCCTTGATTGTCGCGGCAAAGGAGAAGCCGCCATTGCCGCCACCGCCGCCGACCGATTGCGCGAGAATGCCGTTGGCGCCGTTGCCTTGGGTCAGGATGTTGTCGACCGAGGTGACGTTGACTGCCTTGCCGTCGCCGGAGCCGGCCCCGGAGCCGCCGACGGAGACGCCGATCGCGGCCTTGGCATTTTGGCCAGTGACCGAAACAGCACCTGAGAAGCCGCCATCGCCACCGCCGCCGCCGACCGATTGCGCGAAGATGCCATTCGAATCCCCGCCAACGGTGTGGATGGTCGCATTGTTGCCGGCGAGCGTCGTACCGACATTGCTGTTGACGATGACGCGGCCGCCATCCTGGCCGGTGCCGCCATTGCCGCCGACGCTGACGGCGGCGCCACCGGCGCCGTCGACGACCATCTCGCCGGAGATGGCGAAGCCGCCGGTGCCGCCACCGCCGCCGATCGACTGGGCGAGGATGCCGTTGGCCTTGTCACCGGTCGTGTTGATCGTGCCGATGTTGTTGACCGTGACGAGTTGGGAGGTGCCGCCCTTGGCGCCGCTGCCGCCAACCGATACCGCCGCGGCCGCTTTCTGCCCGGCGCCGGCGATGGTGACCGCCGCGCCGCCATTGCCGCCGCCGCCGCCGACCGATTGCGCCAATATTCCGTTCGAACCGTTCTTGAGAGTGACGATGTTGCCGGTCGAGGTCACGGTGACCGTGTCGGCGTTGCCGCCGCCCTTGCCGGACCCGCCGACACCGACGCCGATCGCGCCGGCTCCCGTGGTGATCGCCAGCGCACCGGAGAAGCCGCCATTGCCGCCGCCGCCGCCGATCGACTGCGCCAGGATGCCGTCGGCCTTCAAACCTTCGGTCCTGAGATTGCCGGTCGAGGTGACTGTGACCGATTTGGCGTTGCCGCCATTGTCGCCCGAGCCGCCGACACCGACGGCCAGACTGCCCGTGCCCTCGCCCGTCAGCGTGCCGGCTATCGCGCCGCCGCCATTGCCGCCGCCGCCGCCGACCGATTGCGCGAAGATCGCATGCGAGCCGTCGCCGTCGGTCTCGATGTTGCCGTGGCTGGTGACGGTGACGACCGCGGCGTCGCCGCCGCTCGAGCCGGAGCCGCCGACCGCGACGCTGGCCGCCATGTCCTTGCTACCGGCCAGCGCAATGGCAAAACCGCCATTGCCGCCGCCGCCGCCGACCGATTGCGCCATGATGCCGAAGGAATCTTTGCCGCCGGTCAGGATGTTGTTGTAGCTGGTGACGGTGACCGTTTCGGCGGTCGAGCCGGATCCGGCGCCGCCGCCGATGCTGACGCCCAGCCCGCCGCCGCCGAGCCCGACGCCGAGGCTGCCCGCGAAACCGCCCGAGCCGCCGCCGCCGCCGACCGACTGCGCGAAAATGCCGGATGAATTGTCACCCTGGGTCCAGATCGACACGATGTTCGAGGCTGGCGCCTGCAGCACTGGCTGGCCGTTCGCGCCGACGAGGCTGTAGCTGTTGACGATCACCTTGCCTGATGTCGAGCCGGTGGCGCCCGTGCCGCCGACACCGACGCCGATGCCGGCATTGCCCGTCGTGGCCGAGCCGGCGACGGCGAAGCCGCCATTGCCGCCGCCGCCGCCGATCGACTGCGCCAATATGCCGTTGGAGAATTTGCCGGTCGTCGTGATCGTACCGGTGCTCGTAACCGTCACGTCCTTGCCGACGCCGCCGACACCGCCCTTGCCGCCGATCGCGACCGAGGCCGTTGCGGCATCAGGGTCGCCCAGTGCGCCCGAGACCGCGACGCTGAAGCCGCCATTGCCGCCGCCGCCGCCAATCGACTGCGCGATGATGCCGGACGAATTGTCGAAATTGGTCGCGATGTTGCCGGTCGAGGTGACCTTGACGATGTCGGCGCTGCCGCCGCCCGCGCCGCTGCCGCCAAACGCCACGCCGACGGCGATCGACTTGCCGCCGCCAAGCGTGCCGGCAAAGCCGCCATTGCCACCGCCGCCGCCGACCGATTGCGCCAGGATGCCGGCCGCACCCGTGCCGCGAACGCCGCCCGATATGAAGCCGGCGCCCGTCGAAATGTTGCCCGTCGCGATGACGGTGACATCAAGGCCGTCGCCGGCCGCGCCGCCCTTGCCGCCCAGCGCCACGCCGATACCGGCATCCTTGGCAAGCGCCAGCGAAACGGTCGAGCCGCCATTGCCGCCGCCGCCGCCGACCGACTGCGCCAGAATGCCGATCGCCTGGTCGCCATAGGTGGTGATGTCGCCGGTCGAGGTGACGCGGACGGTTTTCGCGCTGCCGCCACCGGCGCCACTGCCGCCAAGCCCGACCGCGGCGCTGACACCCTGCAGCGTGATCGCACCGGCGCCGGCGAAGCCGCCATTGCCGCCGCCACCGCCAACCGACTGCGCCATGATGCCGATCGACTGGTCGCCATGCGTCTGGATGTTGCCGGTCGAGGTCACCGTCACCGCGCCGGCGCTCTGGCCGCTGCCGCCACTGCCGCCGACTGCCACCGAAGCACCCAGCGCGCCGGTCGTGAACGTGCCGGCGACGCTGAAGCCGCCATTGCCGCCGCCACCGCCGATCGACTGCGCCATGATGCCGTCGGACTGTTTGCCGTAGGTGGCGATATTGCCGTAGCTGGTGACGAAAACGTCCTTGCCGACGCCACCGGTGGCGCCGCTGCCGCCGACCGAGACCGCGGCCGCGCCACCGGCGCCTTCATACGAACCGGAGACGCTGAGCGTCACGGCAAAGCCGCCATTGCCGCCGCCGCCGCCGATCGACTGCGCCAGGATGCCGGTCGAATTGTCCTCTATCGTCAATATGTTGTTCTGGGTGAGGGTGTTGCCGACCTTCTTGCCATTGTTGACGGTCGCCGTTCCGGCGTCGCCGCCGCCCCCGCCCGTGCCGCCGAGGCTGACGCCGACACCGACAAGCCCGCCCGCCGCGAGGCTGCCGGAGAAGCCGCCATTGCCGCCGCCGCCACCGATGCTTTCGGCCTGGATGCCGACCGCGTTCTTGCCTTCGGTAACAAGGTTCCAGGTGCCCGCATAGGCGGTGGCGACCGTATGGCCGGCGCCGTCGGCATTGACGGTGACGTTGCCGGCATTGCTGCCGTCGGCACCCGCGCCGCCGAGGCCGACGCTCGCCGCGCCGCCGCCAAGAGCTGCAGAGATGGTGAAGCCGCCATTGCCGCCGCCGCCGCCGACCGACTGTGCCAGGATGCCGGTCGAATTGTTGCCTTTGGTATGGATCGAGCCGGAACTGCCGACAATGACGTCCGCACCGGCGCCACCGCCGGCGCCCTTGCCGCCGATATTGACGGCAATACCGACCGCGCCGCCGATGGCGCCGCCGATCGCATAGCCGCCATTGCCGCCGCCGCCGCCGACCGATTGGGCAACGATGCCGCCGGCATTGTTACCGGCCGTCGAGATATCGCTGAGGCTCGACACGGTCACCAATTTCGATGCACCGCCGGCGCCGCCATTGCCGCCAATGCCGATCGCCGCCGCGAATGTCCCTGTGGCGTTGACCGCCACCGCGATTGCCGCGCCGCCATTGCCGCCCGTGCCGCCGATCGACTGCGCGAAGATGCCGCGCGATCCCTGGCCGTAAGTGGTCAGCGAGCCGGCGGTCTCCACCGTCACGATGTTGCCGTCGCTGGCATTGCCGGCGGCCCCGCCCATGGCGAGCGCAAGCACGCCGACCGCGCCCGAAACCGAAAATCCGCCATTGCCGCCGCCACCGCCGATCGATTGCGCGAAAACGGCATCCGACTGGTCGCCATGGGTGATGATCGAATAGGCTGTATCGTTGGCGTCGCGCAGCACCTCTACCGCGCCGGACGTGCCGCCACTCCCGCCGGCGCCGCCAATCGCCACGCTGAAGCCGATGCCGCCGGAGAAAGCACCACCGCCATTGCCGCCGCCGCCGCCGACCGATTGTGCGAAAATGCCGGCGGAATTGACCGAGCCGGCACCATTTTTTCCGGTTTCGATATCGCCGGCATTGATCACCGTCACCCGCGCGCCATTGCCGCCGGCGCCGCCCTTGCCGCCGGCCGAGAACAGGCCGCCGGAAGTGCCGCCATTGCCGCCGCCGCCACCGACCGACTGGGCGAAAATGCCGGCGGACTGCTTGCCGTCGGTGCTGATGGAACCGGCTGATGTGTTCGTCACCTCGACGATGCCGCCATTGGTGGTCGAGGCGCCGTCGCCGCCAAGCGACACGAGACCGCCGGAATTGCCGCCATTGCCGCCGCCGCCACCAATCGACTGCGCCAGGATGCCGTTGGATTCCTGGCCATGGGTGACGATCGCGCCGGAATTGGTGACGCCGACCGTCACGACATTGGCAGGGCCGCCATTGCCGCCGAGGCTGCCGCTGCCGCCCGAGGCGAACAGACCGAAGTTCGAGCCGCCGTCGCCGCCGCCACCGCCGATCGTCTGGGCGAGTATACCCTGTGAATTGTTGCCCCAGGTGGTGATGTTGGCATTGTTGGTGACCTGGACGATGCCGCCGTTGCCGCCATTGCCGCCGCCGCCGCCGGATGACGAAAACAGTCCGAAACCACCGGCGCTGCCGCCGCCGCCGCCGCCGATCGACTGCGCGGCTATGCCGTGCGAGTAGATGCCATGGGTGGTGATCGTCGTGCCGACGCCGGTAAAGACAGTGGCGTTGCCGCCGGCGCCGGCCGGGCTGCCGCCGCCCGGATTGAAGACCAGGCCGCCGCCGCCGCCGCCATTGCCGCCATGGCCGCCCTGGCTGATGGCTGCTATGCCCGCTGAATAATTGCCGAGCGTTTCGACACTACCGCTGTTGAAGTTGACGGTGGCGAAGCCGCCGCTGCCGCCCAGCCCGCCGTCACCGGCGTCGCCCGAAATACCCTTGGCGTCGCCACCATCGCCACCGTCTCCGCCGACGCTGCTGGCCACGATGCCCGCATTGGGACAGGCCGTTGGCAGGACGCAGTTGTTGCTCGTCTTGACGGCCCCGTCCACATTGACCGTGACGGTGCCACCATCGGCGCCGTTGGCGCCGTCACCGCCGTCGGAGAAGACGTAGCCATTGCTGCCATTGCCGCCACGGCTGCCGTTCGAGGCGCCGAGAACACCGATGTTGCCGGTCGCGATCACCGCGCCGCTGTTCGGCGTGTTGGTGTTGGCGGTGGGCTGATTGTAGTTGACAACAAGTGTCGGACCGGAATTGCCGGAAGGCCCGCCCGCAGCGACCGGCGGTGGCGCCACGCAGGTCGCACCGCTCGTAGCGCCGGAATTGACCACGCATTTTTCCGGCTGGGCCGGATTGCTGCCGTTCGCGGGAACCGCCAACGTGATTGTGCAGTCGCTCGCGATGCCGGTGCTGCATGTATAGTGCGCCTCGCCGGGAGCAGATGGCGCCGCACCTGACCCGGTCAGGGATATCCGGCTGGGGTCAATCGTCAGCGTGTTGATGTTGAGCGTCGTGACGCCAGGCGCGGTGTAGCTGATGTCGGACTGTGTTCCAGATCCCGCGCAGGTCTCGACGCCGCCACTCGGCCCCGTGCATGTCGCTTCGGCAGGCCCCGTCGAACCGACGAACAGCGTCAGCGCCATGAGAATGGCCGCTATCGCCGCAAAGCCTGAAAGGCCAAGAAATCTCTGCTTCAACCAGCCTGAAAGAAGGCGAGACTCGGCCACGTCCCAACGAACACGAGTCATCATCACCCCCTGATCCGCACCGCCCCCGGCGCGAATCTGCCCTTGCTAATGCAACCTAGCAGATTGCGATGGCTATGGGCGCTCCTAAGAATAGAGATGATGTAAATTGGGTGCAGTGTTGCCGTTCAAGCACACAGATCCACAGCAAAACCCAGCGTTTACGCGCTATTGGAGTAAATAGCGTGACGCAATAGAGAAATATTTGCTTCAGGCAGAAAGAATTGGAGTCGGTTCAGCAGCAAGCCCAGCCGAAAGCTCTCTCTGTACGGCCAGGAAAAACCTGCGCACTTCATCACTGGCGGTTGCTCTGTCCCTGCCCGACCCGACAACCAGGTCAAGCAACTCGGCTGCTTTAGCCCTCCAGAACGAGGCTGCAGTCTCGCCATGCAGATTGTCTAGCTTGGCTGCGACTTCCCTGACCAAGAATAGCTGACGGTCGATCGGGAATGCACGGACTTTTTCTGGGGACATCTTCCAAACCTGAACTGACGCAACGAATCAACCATTGCTGAACAAGCAATGGCGTAGCCGCCAAGGTGGAAACGGAAGCTTAACGCCGCTGCGTCGCTGTGCGAGGCGATCCGAAGATGACCCCGACACGAGATCATCACGCACGTTCAAGCCAGGTTGGTTGAGAAGGAGGCGGTCGACCGGAACAGGCGAAGCAGCTCTCAGGCCCGCAGCGCGCTTGCCTCGCCGCCACGCTTGCGTGGCGCCATCATGTCGCTGGCCATCAGTCCGGTGACACGGCAGAACGCCATGAACGCCCGGCAGGCATCCTCGGTCTTGACCACATCCACCGTGGCGCCGAAGCAGGCATTGAAGGCTTTCTGGTACACCGGCCCCTGCCGGCGCGCAGGCCAGTCCTGGAGAAAATCCAGCGCCTGCTCGACGCTGTAAATCTCCTCGACGGGCAAGCCGGGGCCTTGCGCAATGCGCACCGGCACCTCGAATTGCAATCTATCCATCCGCGATCTCCCGAACTGGCGTCGCCCAGGCAACGCCGTTCGTCGTCAAAAGTTGCTTTGCCTGGGCAATGCCACGCAAATGTGTCGTCACTGCGGAAACGGCCGTTCTGCTGCGGACAGGCCGAGGAAAGTCCTGCCGGCACCAGCCAGGCAGAACTTTCGCACCGGCAGCGCCGCTATTGATTGGCCGGGTCGGTCTCCGCGTCGAAAGCCATGCGCACCACCGTCAGCAGAACATAGGCCGACGGCAAGGCGAACAGGGCGCCAAGGACGAGCGCTCCGGTTCCCGACAGATAGAGCGTCTCGGCAATCGCCCAATAGAGGGTTCCGATACAGATGAACGCCTGGACGGACAGGAAAGATGCAGCCGAGGCCGCACGCGTCAGGCTTTTGAATGTCTTGATACGTTGCATTGCAATGATCCGGAAATGACGCGCCGCGCCACCCATGCGCGGCTGAAGGCCGCCGCACGGGTCGCGACGCGAATGGCTTGGAATGGAGACGAACGTGCGGTCCTGGACCGCTCAGGCCTGCGCGGATGGCGGCGCACGCGGCTGGTTGGTGCTCGCGCGGAGAGTGGACACCGCGCCGGATCCGGCAACGGACGCGGTCGGGGAAATCCGGCCCAACCAAAGGAAAACAGCTTGCGGAGCCGGCAAGGCCGGATGGAAGCCGGCGAACTTGGCCATTACCGGCGGGGCTGCGCGAACCTCCAGCGCCTGTGCCTTGTTGGTGACACGCAGCAGCGCCGCGACCTCGCCCGACCGTTCCAGGCCAACGCTGGCGCCGGCCTGGGCAGGGTCCGCGAAAGTCGGAAGATCGGGCCGGCCGAGGCACAGCATCGCCAGCAGCACGAGGCCCATCAGACATGAGCAGGCTGCCGTCAGCGACGCTTCAAGCGGTAAGGCGCGCTTGGGTAGTGGACGCGATCTCCAAAACATGCACCCGCCTAGCGCAGGATGGCCGGAAAGGAAAGCAGCCGTGCAAAACCGATAAAAATTGCCCCGACGAGGCGAATATCCCGCCGGCTAAGGCCGCATCAGCCAGTTCTTCCTTGAACCTTTTGCCCTCAAGTGCCAAATCTGGCGGGATATTCACGCCAGCACTCCTGCAGCGCCCACCCTTCTATACGGACAAAATGGTCACCTATCTCGACGCCGCGACGGCCCCTCTCAGAAACACCGGCCAGATCCGCCTCTATGGCGAGGACGGTTTTGCCGGCATGCGCAAGGCATGCGACCTCACCGCCCGTTGCCTGGACGCGCTGGTGCCGATGGTCGCGCCCGGCATCACGACGGACACCATCGACCGTTTCGTCTTCGAGTTCGGCATGGATCACGGCGCGCTGCCGGCGACGCTCAACTATCGCGGCTACACGAAGTCGTCCTGCACCTCGATCAACCATGTCGTCTGCCACGGCATTCCCGACAACAAGCCGCTGAAGGATGGCGACATCGTCAACATCGACGTCACCTACATCCTCGACGGCTGGCACGGCGATTCCTCGCGCATGTATCCGGTCGGCACGATCAAGCGCGCGGCCGAACGCCTGCTCGAGGTCACCCATGAATGCCTGATGCGCGGCATCGCCGCCGTCAGGCCGGGCGCCCGCACCGGCGCCATCGGCGCCGCCATCCAGACTTTTGCCGAGGCGGAGCGCTGCTCGGTGGTGCGCGACTTCTGCGGCCACGGCGTCGGCCAGCTCTTCCACGACGCTCCGAACATCCTGCACTATGGCAGCGCCAATGAGGGCGTCGAGATGCGGCCCGGCATGATCTTCACCATAGAGCCGATGATCAATCTCGGCCGGCCGCATGTGAAGGTTCTGTCGGATGGCTGGACGGCGGTGACGCGGGACCGTTCGCTGTCGGCCCAGTACGAGCACACGATCGGCGTGACCGACACGGGCTGCGAGATTTTCACGCTCTCGCCCAACAACCTCGACCGGCCCGGCCTGCCGGCCTGATATTTGAATACGTCGGGCGACCGCCTTGCCCGACCGATTGGCTGGATGCGGGGGCTGATGGGGAAGGCCAGCGACGACGACGAGCGGAGTTTCTTCTCCGAGGTGCCGGTTCGGCCCGCGGCGAAGGCGAGGCCCGCTCCAGCCGAAAAGCCCGGATATCTCGGCCACCGCGACCGCTTGCGCGAGCGCTTTGCCTCGGCGGGTCCAGACGCCCTGCCCGACTATGAACTTCTGGAGCTCTTGCTCTTCCGGCTCATCCCGCGCTCCGACACCAAGCCGGCCGCCAAGGCGTTGCTGGCGCGCTTCGGCACATTTGCCGAAGTGCTTGGCGCGCCAGTCAACCTGCTGCAGGAGGTCAAGGGCATCGGCCCGGCGGTGGCGTTCGACCTGAAGGTTGTCGCGGCGACGGCGCAACGCATGGCGCATGGCGAAGTCCATGGCCGCGAGATCCTTTCGTCCTGGACACAGCTTCTCGCCTATTGCCGCGCGGCCATGGCCTTCGAGGCGCGCGAACAGTTCCGCATCCTGTTTCTCGACAAAAAGAACGCGCTGATCGCCGACGAGGTGCAGCAGACCGGCACGGTCGACCACACTCCGGTCTATCCCAGGGAAGTGGTCAAGCGCGCGCTCGAACTGTCGGCTACCGCGATCATCCTGGTGCACAACCACCCGTCAGGCGATCCGACCCCGTCGCGCGCCGATATCGAAATGACGAAAGAAATCATCGAAGCGGGCAAGCGGCTGGGTATCGCCGTGCACGACCACATCATCATCGGGCGCAAGGGATATGCCAGCATGAAGGGCCTGCTGCTGATCTAGGGGGGACGCCCAATAAGGCAGCCATCTCGTCTTCGCCGACAGGGAAGCAAGAGCGTTTCTCGCATGGCGCATACCGACCAGTTTTTGCTCATCGACTCCCGCATTCCAGCGCGTTTCTGCCAATCGCTCGGCGACATTGGCCGACAGCTAGGACTATGGTCCGGCCGGCATGGGACTTCAGTAGCACGCCGTCCTCACAGCGACTATTGTCATTAGATATCAAATAGTTATACAGGATTCCTTCACAAGGCTCGCGCATTGCGACCGCATTTGTCTAAAGTTTACTCAGTACGATTAGCGGTTTCTCATACTACGCTGATCTAGCGCGGTTGGGCGGAGGCGGCGATTCCCGAGGAGACACCATGACAAATCGAAAAACTCTGTTCGCGGCGCTTGCCGCATTGGCGCTTCTGGCGTCGCCGGCGCTCGCCGGCAACGGGCATGGTGGCGGCAATGGCGGCGGCAACGGTGGTGGCCACGGCAATGGCGGCGGCAACGGTGGTGGCCACGGCAATGCTGGCGGCAACGGCAAGGGCAACAGCGGCGCCTCGCACGGCAAGTCCGCGTCGGCCAAAGGGCATGTCGGCAAGGTGGACGCCGACGCAACGACCGACACCACGGTCGACACGACCACCCAGGTCTCTTCCGTGCCGAAGGAGAAAAACATCCATGCCAAGCTCGGCCGGCTGAACTCCCTGCAGCGCAACATCAACGCCTATATGAATTCCAAGAGCAAGAAGTTCGCTGGCATCCAGGCCTTCGTGACACAGTCCGCGAAAGCCAAGGTTGCCCAGGCCGCCGCTGAGACTGCAGCGGCCACGGCCGACGCCGCTCAGGCCGAACTGGATAAGCTGGATGCCAAGCTGACTGCGCTGCAGGCGGATCCGAACGCGACAACTGCGCAGATCCAGGATGTGCAAGATCAGATCACCGCCCAGAAGGCCGTTGTCGACGCCGCCAACAAGGCGGCCGACGCGGCCGAGGCGGAGGCTGCCACGGCGACCGTCGGCACCGACCAGGCATCGCTCGATGCAGCGCTGACGGACATGGCCAACAAGCCCGTCGATGACGAGGTCACGACCTGGGCCCAGGGCGTCCTTGCCGACAAGATCGACCAGATGGCCACCAAGATCGAAGCGCAGACGACGCCTTAGGCGTCGACCAGAACGGCAGTAGCCAAGGCCGTCGGGCTCCGCCCGGCGGCCTTTCTGTTTCTTGACCATCAAGGAGATGCGCGATCTCGTCGACCGCACGAAGGCGATAGCGATTGCAGTCGGGAAATGGTGCCGCTAGAGCAAGCACAGAGCGGCAACATTACGGGAGGAAGGGGTCATGCCAAACAGTCAGGGGCCATGGCCTTTCGACAAGGACCGCGCAGCGTTGCTGGTCATCGATATGCAAAGGGACTTCGTCGATGAGGGCGCCGTCATGGAAGTGGCGGCGGCTCGCCACCGCCTTCCAGTCATGCGGCAAGTCATCGAGCTTTGCCGCGCCTCGGGCATACCGATCATCTACACCAGGCATGTGCTGAGCGACGATTTCGAGATTTCGCCGCTGGAGACCGCCTATCAACCCAGGCTGAAGTCGACCGGCATGCGGGAAGGCAGTCCTGGCGTGGAGATCGTGTCCGAGCTTGCACCCAAGCCCGGCGACGTCATCGTCGACAAGCATCGCTACGACGCATTCCATGACACACGGCTCGACACGGTGCTGCGCAACATCCGTGGTCCCGGCAAGGTGGACACCGTCATCATCACCGGCACGGTCACGAGCATCTGCTGCGAATCGACCGCGCGCAGCGCCTTCATGCGCGATTACAAGGTCGCGTTCGTCAGCGATGCCAATGGCGGCCTGGACGACGCCTCGCACAATGCGACGCTCGACATCATCGGCAAGGTCTTCGGCCGCGTCATGACATCAGGCGAACTCGCGAAAGAGGTCATGGCTGGCGTCTGAGCCGCGGCCCGTCAGCCGCCGAAGCGGGGTTCTGGAACGCCCGTCACGCCCAGGCCCGATATGGCGAACAGGCTGCCGCGCAGGACACCGTCGCCGGGAAAGCGCGGCAGCGGCGGCTTGGCCATGGAGGTGACATAGAGCGTATCGAGCTTCGGCCCGCCGAACATCACGCTGGTGATCTTTTTCACCGGCATGTCGATGATGCGATCGACGGTTCCGTCAGGCGCGTAGCGCACCAGGCGGCCGTCATAGACCAGCGCATTCCACAGATACCCCTGCGCATCGACGGTCGAGCCATCGGCCGCACCGCCCTTGCTCGTGTCGACGCGCACGAAGGTGCGGCGGTTGCTGGCGGCGCCTGTGGCGATGTCGTAGTCATAGGCCCAGATCTCGCCGGTCCAGGTGTCGGCGAAATAGAAGATGCGGTCGTCGGGGCTCCAGCACGGGCCGTTGGAGCAGATGATGCCGGAATCGATCCGGGTGACGGAGAAATCCGGATCGAGACGGTAGAGCCCACCTGAAGGCCCCTCCTCCATCGTGTCCATGGAGCCGGCGAAGAAGCGGCCGCGCCGGTCGACCTTGCCGTCATTGAGACGGTTCATCGGCCTGTCCGGTTCCGGGTCATGGATCAGCGTCACCTCGCCGGTGGCGAAATCGAGCAGGTGGAAGCCGCGCTGCAGCGAAACGACCGCGCCGCTGCCATCCTTGCGCAGCGCCATCGAGCCGATCTTCATCGGCACGTCCCATGAGCGGATTTCGCGCCCGTCGGCGGTCGCCCGAAACACGCGCCCGTCGAAACTGTCGATCCAGTAAAGGCGCTCCTGCTGAACGTCCCACAGCGGGCCCTCGCCCAGCGTCGTCTTCACGTCCACCACGACTTCGATCTTCATGCCATCCTCCTGTGTATTTGGTGACCGCGCGGCGCTTGTTCCGACCGCGTCAGAAGGCGACCTTGTCGCCGCCCTTCAGCGACAGGATTTCGCGCGCCTCGTCTGGCGTCGCCACTTCCATGCCAAGGCCCTCGATGATCTTGCGTGCCAGCACGACCTGTTCGGCGTTCGACTTGGCGAGCTTGCCCTTGCCGGCCCACAGGCTGTCCTCCAGCCCGACGCGGATGTTGCCGCCGAGCGCTGCCGATTGCGCCGCGATACGCAACTGGCTGGCGCCGGCGCCCAGCACCGACCAGCGGAACTGGTCGCCGAACAGCCGGTCGGCGGTGCGCTTCATATGGGCGACGTCTTCGGGATGGGTGCCGATGCCGCCGAGCAGGCCGAACACCGACTGCACGAAGAATGGCGGCTTCACCAATCCGCGATCGGCGAAATGGGCCAGATTGTAGAGATGCGCAATGTCGTAGCACTCGAACTCGAAGCGCGTGCCGTTGTCGTAGCAGGTTGCAAGGATGTACTCGATGTCCTTGAACGAGTTGCGGAAAACGAGGTCGCGCGTTGCCTCCAGATGCGGCTTTTCCCAGTCGAACTTGAAGGTCTCGTATTTGTCGGCGAGGTGATAGAGCCCGAAATTGATCGAGCCCATATTGAGCGAAGCCACTTCCGGCTTGAACCGGGCGGCCGGGCGCACGCGCTCCTCGACCTTCATGTAGGGGCTACCGCCCGTGGTGATGTTGATGGCGGCATTGGTGCCTTGCTTGACGCGCGGCAGGAAGCGGGCAAAGGCCTCCGGCGTCTGGTCGGGCTTGCCGGTTTCCGGGTCCCTTGCATGCAGATGCAGGATCGCGGCACCGGCCTCCGCCGCCGCGATCGCTTCCGAGGCGATCTGATCCGGCGTGATCGGCAGATAGGGCGACATGGTCGGGGTGTGGATCGCCCCCGTCACCGCGCAGGTGATGATGACCTTGCCCTTGGCCGCCGTTGCGCCTGATTTGCGGCTGGTTTCTTTCATTGTCCGAACTCCTGATCCGATTTCTTCTTGTGCGCCGCCAGCGCCATCAGCCGGCGATCCCGCCACACTTGCCGCTCAGCCAGGCCTTCCCTCGGTAAGCGCTTGCTGCGTTCGGCCTCGACGGTTTTCATGACCTCGCCCGCCCAGTCGACCCGGCGCAGCATCTGCGGGAAGATGTTGGAATAGATGCCCTGGTAGCGATCGACGTAGTCGCGCACTCCGCCGGGCGCGTTGAGGTCGATGGTCTCGAACGGACCCATGAAGGACCAGCGCAGCGCCAGGCCGTCGCGGATACCGATATCGACGTCCTCGACGCTGGCATAGCCATCCGCGACAAGCCGGAAAGCTTCCTCCAGAAGCGCGCCTTGCAGGCGGTTCATGATGAAGCCGTCGAGCTCGCGCTTCATCACCAGCGGCGCGTGGCCGGCATCGATGAGGAAGGCGCGGGTCTTTTCCAGCGTCTCGGCGGAAGTCCACGGCGCCGGCACAACCTCTGCCGCCGGAATGAGATAGGGCGGGTTGATCGGATGCACGACCAGGCAGCGATGCCGCCCTTGCAGATGATCGGTGAATTTCGACGGCAGCAGCGCCGAGGTGGAACTGGCGATGACCGTTTGCGGGCCGGCAAGTCCATCGATCAGCGAGAACACCTCCCGCTTCACATCGAGGTTTTCGGGCGTGTTCTCCTGGACATGCGCAGCATCGGCCAACGCGTCCGCCAGCTCGTCAACGATGGCGATGCGGCCGAGCACGGTGTCGACCGACTGCCCGCGCAGCAGCTCGTTCGCGGCAAGGTCGCCGAGCACCCCTTCTATGTAGGCGCGCGCGCCACCCGTGGCGGCCGGCGACTGATCCCACATGCGCACGTCATGGCCGGCCCGGGCAAAGCTGATCGCCCAAGCCCGCCCGATGAACCCGCTTCCGACAATCGCGACATTGGCCATGGATTGGTCCTCAAAGTGTTTCGACGTTGCCGTCGACGCCGAGCGACTGGCCCGAAATGTTGATGCCCGCGTCGGAGAGCAGGAACGCCACCATCGAGGCGACATCATACGGGCTGGTCATGCGGCGCAGCGAGATGTTCTGCAGGTAGCGCCCGGTCATCTCCTCATGGCTGATGCCGACCTGCTTGGCGCGTGCCGCGATGACGCCTTCGATGCGTGGCCCCTCGATGATGCCGGGCAGGATGGCATTGACCCTGATGCCGTGCGGCCCAAGCTCCTTTGCGAGACCCTGGGTGAAACCGATGACGCCGAACTTGGCCGCCGAATAGGGTGTGCGGAATGCGTAGCCGTGGCGGCCGGCCGCCGACGACATCGACACGATCGAGCCGCCGCCCGCCGCCTTGATCAGTGGCACGGCGCGCCGGGCGCAAAGGAACTGGCCGGTCAGGCAGATGTCGATGCAGCGCCGCCAGTCATCCGGCTCGATCTCGTCGACACCGCCGGTCGGCCCGGCAATGCCGGCATTGTTGATCAGCGCGTCGAGCCCGCCGAGTTTTTGCTCGACTGTCTCGAACAGCCGGTCGACATCCTCGTCGCGCGAGACATCGGCCTTGACCGCCGCGACCAGGTCGATCTTGCCGGGGGCGGTGGCCAGCGCCTCGTCGGAAATGTCGCAGACGACGATGCGGGCGCCGAGCCGCGACAGCGTGTCGGCAATGGCGAAGCCGATGCCACCGGCGCCCGCCGTCACCAGCACGCGCTGTCCTTTCAGCCCGGCCAGAAATTCGTCCGCCGATGCGGGTGCCTTTGCGCTCATCGTCCTGTCCCTTTCATTGCAGCCGCCGTTCGCGCAGCGCCATGACGGCGCTGAGAACGACCAGCCCGTAAAGAATTGCCCTGGTGGCGTAGGGCAGCGTGGTGCCGGCCAGCAGCATCTGCAGCGCCGTCAAAAGCAGCACGCCGCCGAGCATGCCGAGATAATGGCCACGCCCGCCGGTGATCAGCGCGCCGCCGACCACCACGACCGCGATCGACGGCAAGAGATAGTCGTCGCCCATGCCGAGGCTTGCCTGGCCGGAAAAGCCGGTCAGCATGATGCCGACAAGAGCGGCGCAGACGGCCGACAGCATGTAGACCAGGATCAGCGTGCGCTCGACGCCGATTCCGGACAGGCGCGCCGCGCGCAGCCCGTTGCCGACGCCGTAGACCCGGCGTCCGAACGGCGTGCGTCCAAGCAGCAGCACCGCAACGGCCACGAAGACGATCATCAACAGCACGATCGGGGTGACAAAGCCGAGTTTGGCCGTCATGAACCATCGCAGCATCGGCGAGGAAAAGCCTGCCGGCGTTCCCTGCGAATAGACAAGCGCGAAGCCTTGCAGGATGCCGTTGGTGGCCAGCGTCATGACGATCGGCGAGATGCCGAGATAGGCGATACCAAAACCATTGGCGAAACCGATGGCGCAGGCCATCACCAGCACGACCGGGAGGGCATAGAGGAGTGCGGCGTCGGAGCCATTGACCATGCCGGCCAGGATGATGCCGGAAATGCCGATCGTCCACGGCACGGAAAGATCGAGGCCACCGGTCAGGATGACGGTTCCCTGCCCCAGCGCGAGGACGGCGAGGAAGGACGACAGCACCAGCAGCGAGTTCCAGTACCCCGGATTGAGGATGGCGCGGCCGAGCCAGACCTGGGTGACGACGACAATGATGAGCAGGCAGACATAGGCGGGCAGCGCATAGCGCAGCGTCTCGGCGTTGCGCAGGCGGAAAGCCGGGCGCGGCGATGCCGGACCGCGCTGGTTTTGCGTAGGCCCGGCGATCTTCAGCCGCCGGTCGATCGGTTCGAGCTGAGAGGGCAATATGCCGGCGCGCCAGGCGGCGAGACGGGCGCGCGCCGCGCGCAACTGCACGGCAAGCACCGATGCGTGCGACAAGGATCCCGCAAGCGCCGCCAGTACCAGGATGGTGCCTTCCGCGATGGTCGAATAGTAAGCCGACACATTGAGCACCAGCAGGATATTCACCACCATCATCAGGATATAGGCGCCGAAGACGGTGCCCACCGGACCGCCCTGCCCGCCGCCAAGACGCGTGCCGCCGACGACGACCGCCGCGAACATCGACAGAAGCAGCGGATTGCCGACCAGCGGGTCGGCGCTGCCGGTTTGCGCGCTGATGAACACGCCGGCAAGCCCGTAGCAGCCGCCAGCGATGACGTAGACGGCAAAGCGCACCAGCACGACATTGATGCCGACGGCGGCGGCCGAATCCGGGTCGCTGCCGACGGCATAGAGCGCGGTGCCGAAGCGGGTTCCCTTCAGCCAGAACCAGGCAAGCAGGACGACGCCGATCACCACCAGCGGCATCGGCAGCCAGCCGGTGATCGCATCGCCCAGATAGAATGTGCCGAGATCGGGCGACACGAAGCCGCCGGGCTTGTCCATCACCAGCAACGTGACGCCTTGCAGGATGAACATGGTGGACAGCGTCACCACGATGGGCTGCATGCGCAGCACCGCGATGAAGAAGCCGTTGAAGGCGCCCACCGCCATGCCGACGCCGATGCCGACGGCCGTCCACAAAAGGATGCTGGCGCCTGGCGCCATCGGGTCCATGCTCGATGCCAGCACCACATTGACCAGCGAGATTACCGCGCCGGCAGACAGGTCGAAACCGCCCGAAAGGATGACGATGGTCTGGCCGATTGCCGCCAGCGCCGAGGTCGCGCCGCCGCTCGACAGGAACGACACGTCGAAATAGGTCAGCGGCCCGGCACTGATCCAGTCGACGATGAAAAGCAGGATCGCAAGCACGGCCGCGGCGATCAGCGCGCCGCGATGGCGCATCAGCGCACGGCGCAGGCTGAAGCCAGCGGAACCAGAAAGTGAAACTGCAGCGCTGGTCATGCGGCTTCTTCCCCGGCATGACCGAGCGCCGGACGCATGATGGCGGGCTCGGTGATGGCGTCGCCTTCGAGTTCGGCGGCGATACACCCGTCATAGAGAACCAGGACCCGGTCGCATTGGTGGACCAGTTCGGGAATTTCCGTCGAGTGCAGCAGGATCGAGCCGCCGGCGGCGACGTAGTTACGCATCATCACATAGAGCTCATGCTTGGTGCCGACATCGATGCCGCGCGTGGGATCGAACAGAAGCAGGATGCGGCTCTGTGCCACCAGCCATTTGGCGATGGCGATCTTCTGCTGATTGCCGCCGGAAAAAGCCCCGGCCCGCGTCCACAGTGCGCGGCGGTCGACCTCGACAGTGGCGAACGCCTCCTCGACGGAGCGGGTCTCGGCAGCAGTGTCGATAAGACCGAAGCGTGTAAAGCGCGACACCACCGGTAGCGTGGCGTTCTGGCTGCCCGACAGTTTCAGGAACAGGCCTTCGGATTTGCGGTCTTCCGGCACCAGGCCGATGGCCATGTTGGGCCGCAGCGCATCCGCCGGCGAGCCGAGCCAGACCTTGCGGCCATCGACAAGCACGTCGCCACGGGTGATTTCGGCCATGCCGAAGCAAGCCAGGAACAGGTCTTGCTGGCCCATGCCCTGCAGTCCGGCAATGCCGAGGATCTCGCCCCGGCGCAGGTCGAAGCGCGCACCGTCGAGCTTGCGCCCGACCTTGAGGTCGCGCACGCCCAGAACCGGCGGGCCGAAGGCTTGGGCGCCGTCGGGCTTTGGCGGAAAGGTCTGCTCGATCGAGCGACCGATGATCTTTTCGATGACGTCGGCGTCCGAAACATCGGCAACCGGCGCGGTGACGATGTGGCGGCCGTTCCTCAGGATCGTCAGCGTGTCGCAAAAGGCGCGCACCTCGCGCATCCGATGGGTGATGAAGACGATGGTGGTGCCCGTCGCCTTCAGCCTGGCGATGATGTCGCCCAGCCAGTCGACGTCGCGGCCGGCAAGCGTCGAGGTCGGCTCGTCGAGCAACAGGATGCGCGGCTTACGGTAGACGGCGCGCGCGATCTCGATCTTCTGGCGCACCGAGAGCTCGAGTTCGCCGACCTCGGCGTCGAGATCGACGGAGAAGCCGAGCTCGTCGATATGGCGGCGCACCGCCTTGCGCGCGGCGTTGCGCCTGATCAGCCCGGAGATGCCGACCGGGGCATAGGGCAGAAGCATATTGTCGAGGACGGAGAGATCGCGCACCAAGGTCATCTCCTGGAACGCCGTCTGCACGCCGAGCGCATGTGCCGCGCGCGGCGCGCCATAGCCGATCTCCTTGCCGAAGACCCTGATATGGCCGGCACTCGGCCGCACCAGCCCCGACAGCAGTTTCACCAGCGTCGACTTGCCGGCGCCATTTTCACCCAGCAGCGCATGGACGCTGCCGGGGGTGATGCCGAACGACACGCCGTCCAAGGCGACGGTCGGGCCGAACGCCTTGCCGATGCCGTCGATCTCGATGGCGGGGAGCGCGGATTGTTCTGTCATATCCTCGATCGCAGGCTGGGCACTTCTGGACGCCACGCATGAGCGCGGATCGACGATGCACGGAGATCCGTGCATCGTCGCGAATTGCCTTGGGAGGCTCAGTTCTCCGGCTGTCCGACGAGCGCGGCGTTGAGGCCGATCTCGGGCGTCTGGTCCGAAAAGATCGAGGCGAACCAGCCGGGGTTGGAGACGAGCGACGGCTTGAACACGTTGCAGCCGGCCTTCATCTCCGCCCAGGTGCCTTCATCGCACAGCTTGATCGTCTCGTTGGTGACGACCGGCAGCGGCAGGATCGTGGTCTTCGGCACGTCCTTGCCTTCGATCGCCTCGACGGCAAGTTTCAGCGCCAGCGCCCCGGAATATGGCGGCGAGGCATAGGAAATGCGCTGCGCGCCGGCCGGTGCATAGGGGGGAGCCGCACCTTCGACCTCAGTGCTCTCCGGCAGCATCTGGATGCGGCCGCCATTGGAGCCCTCGCCGGCGCAAGGCAGGAGTTCGCTGGCCTTCTTGCCGGCCTCGAGCTGCATGGAGTTGGCGGTGAAGCAGCCGACTTGCATCCACAGCCCGTTAATGTCGTTCCAATTGCGGGTGGCGAGGATCTTGGAAAGCTCGGTGCGGGCGACCGCCTGGCTCCACATGCCGACAGCCTCGCCGACGATCTTGATGTCGGGATATTTGGCAAAGACTTCCTTGGCGGCCTTGGTGCGCTGGTCGTCGACGGATGTTCCGGGAACACCGGTGATGGCGATGATGTTGCCCTTGCCGTTGAGCTTCTTCACCAGCCACTCGGCGGTCACCCTGCCGGCTTCCAGCTGGTCGATATGGACATTGTAGGCGCAAGGTTCGGTGATCTCGGCGTCATAGGCAAAGACCTTCACCCCCTTGTCGCAGGCGTTCTTCACGACCTGGTTGAGCGCGGTCGGCGAGATCGGATAGACGACGATCGCCTCGGCGCCGCTCTGCACCATGGCGTTGATCTGCTGGATCTGGCGTTGTGCGTTGGGTCCGGCGACCTGGACCTGCAGGTCGACCTTGTCGGCAAGGCTCTTGTGAGCGGCCATGGCCTTGACCATGTTTGCCGCCTCGGCCTGCCAGTCATTGCCGATATAGCTCATGCTGAGAAAGATCTTGTGCTTTTCGGCTGCCTGCGCGCCCGACATGCCAAAGGCGCATACGGCCATGCCGGCCAGCAGCGCGAGCCGCCGGACTTTCAATCCGATACCCATTTTGAATTCCTCCCGAAACGAACGACCGGATGCCTCCCGAGGGCACGAACCGTAGCCCTCGCCATCCGATGTTGGTAACCCTAACACCATTTGATCAAAGATCAATGATGAAATATCTTTGTATCATGCCGCCGGTCGCCAACGCTTGACGCGGCAGCCGGAACCCTGCATTCCGGGACGGTTGTGGCGCGGCCTTTGCGCTGAAAGGTTGATGGGAAATGGCCGGAGCGGCGTTCAGGAAGCCTGGTGTCGAGATCGTGCCCCTGTCCAGGGAGACCCTGCAGGACAGGGTCTATCGCCACGTCACCGAATTGATCCTCGACGGCAGCATCGTGCCCGGCGAAATGGTGACGGTGCAAAGCCTGGCCGACGCCTTCGGGGTTAGCCCGATGCCGGTCAGGGAGGCGTTGCGGCGGCTGACGGCCGCGAATGCCTTGATGGTGGTTTCAGGCCGCTCGATCGGCATTCCCGCGCTCAGCCGCGCGCGCCTCGTCGATCTCAGGAATGTGCGCTTCGAGATCGAGGCAATCGCCGCCGCCTGGGCGGCCGAGCGCATCGACGATCAGGGCATCGCGCAACTCGGCCAGCATTTGGCCGCACTCGAACAGGCCAATGCGGCGGGAGACGTCAAATCCTACCTCAGAGCCAACTACGCCTTTCACTTCTCGATCTACCGGGCGGCGGGCTCGGAAAACATTCTCAACATCATCGAGAATCTGTGGCTGCAGATCAGCCCCTATTTCAACATGCTGCATGATTCCGGAAACTATTCGACCGCCAACCAGCACCACCAGGAGATGTTCGCGGCACTGCGCAACCGTGACGCCGAAGCCGTCCGCCAGGCGATCCGCGCCGATATCGACGCCGCCTTCGACGTTCTGGTCGACCTGCTGAAATAGGACGCGGCGGCAACAGACGGCATTTTTCCCGTCAAGATAGTCGGCTCTGGAATTGCGACCCCAAAATAAGCTATGATGCGCTTGGTATTTCTTGGGGCGGCTTGGCTCCCCCCTCGAATGCCGGAGGAACGGGACATGGCCGTAGCGCTTGTACTCGTTTTGATCGTAGTGGGCTCAGTGTTGTTTCACCTCCTGAGCCCATGGTGGTGGACGCCGATTGCCTCGAACTGGGCCTATATCGACAACACCATCATCATTACCTTCTGGATCACCGGCGCCGTCTTCTCCGCCGTGGTGCTTTTCATGGCCTATTGCGTGTTCCGCTTCCGGCATCGGGAAGGCAATCGCGCGGCGTACGAACCAGAGAACAAGCGGCTCGAATCGTGGCTGACGATCGTCACCGCGGTGGGGGTCACGGCGTTGCTGGTGCCCGGCCTGTTCGTCTGGAGCCGGTTTGTTAGCGTTCCTAGCGACGCGACCGAGGTCGAGGTCATTGGCCAGCAATGGCAGTGGAGCTTCCGTCTGCCCGGCAAGGACGGCAAGCTCGGCACATCGGACACGCGCGATGTCAGTGCCGACAATCCGCTGGGGGTCATCCCCAGCGATCCCAATGGTCAGGACGATGTCGTGGTCGAAGCGGCCGATCTGCATCTGCCGGTCGGCAAACCGGTCAAGATGCTGCTCCGCTCGATCGATGTGGTGCATGATTTCTATGTGCCGGAATTCCGCGCCAAGATGGACATGATCCCGGGCTCGGTGACCTATTTCTGGTTCACCCCAACCAGGACCGGAACCTTCCAGGTGCTGTGCGCCGAACTTTGCGGCCAGGGACATCCAATGATGCATGGCGTCGTGATGGTCGATACCCAGGAGGATTATGTGGCCTGGCTTGGCCAGCAGCAGACTTTTGCACAATTGTCCGCCCCCCAGCAGACGGGGTCGGCTGACGCGACGACGGGACGGACGGCGGCACCGGGTCCCGAAATTGCAGCAAGGCTCGAAACGGTCGGGGCTCGCTGAAAAAGGACACGGAGGTGTTCCTATGGTCGACATCACGCCTGCAGATGGCATCCCGCCGGCAGAAGTCGCGGAAGTGGAACTCTACCACCCGCACAGTTGGTGGACCAAATACGTCTTCTCGCAGGACGCCAAGGTCATCGCCATCCAGTATTCGGCTACGGCAACGGCAATCGGGCTGGTTGCCCTGGTGCTGTCCTGGCTGATGCGACTGCAGCTCGGCTTTCCCGGTACGTTCGACTTCATCACCCCGGAAGCCTACTACCAGTTCATCACCATGCACGGCATGATCATGGTGATCTACCTGCTCACCGCCCTCTTCCTCGGCGGCTTTGGCAACTATCTGATCCCGTTGATGGTCGGCGCACGCGACATGGTCTTTCCCTATGTCAACATGCTGAGCTACTGGATCTACCTGCTCGCCGTGCTGGTTCTGGTGTCGAGCTTCTTCGCGCCCGGCGGGCCGACAGGGGCCGGCTGGACGCTCTACCCGCCGCAGGCCATCATGAGCGGGACGCCAGGCGGCCAGGACTGGGGCATCATCCTGATGCTCTCCTCGCTGATCCTGTTCATCATCGGCTTCACGATGGGCGGCCTCAACTATGTTGTGACGATGCTGCAGGGCCGCACGCGCGGCATGACGATGATGCGCCTGCCACTGACCGTCTGGGGCATCTTCACCGCGACCGTCATGGCGCTGCTCGCCTTTCCGGCGCTGTTCGTGGCCAGCGTGATGATGCTGCTTGACCGTGTCCTGGGCACCAGCTTCTTCATGCCGGCGATTTCCGAGATGGGTGAGCAGCTGCAGCACAATGGCGGCAGCCCGATCCTGTTCCAGCACCTGTTCTGGTTCTTCGGCCATCCCGAGGTCTATATCGTGGCGCTGCCGGCGTTCGGCATCGTGTCCGACCTGATCAGCACCCACGCACGCAAGAACATCTTCGGCTACCGGATGATGGTCTGGGCCATCGTCGGCATTGGCGCGCTGAGTTTCGTGGTCTGGGCGCACCACATGTATGTCAGCGGCATGCACCCCTATTTTGGCTTCTTCTTCGCCACCACGACGCTGATCATCGCCATCCCGACCGCCATCAAGGTCTACAACTGGGTGCTGACCCTGTGGCGCGGCGACATCCATCTCACCATACCAATGCTGTTCGCCCTGGCTTTCATCGTCACCTTCGTCAACGGCGGACTGACCGGCCTGTTCCTCGGCAATGTCGTTGTCGACGTTCCGCTGTCCGACACGATGTTCGTCGTCGCCCATTTCCATATGGTCATGGGCGTCGCCCCGATCCTCGTGGTTTTTGGCGCGATCTACCATTGGTACCCGAAGGTCACCGGCCGGATGCTCAATGAAACGCTGGGCCGGTTCCATTTCTGGGTCACCTTCCTCGGCGCCTACCTGATTTTCTTCCCGATGCACTACCTCGGCCTGATGGGCGTGCCGCGGCGCTATGCTGAACTCACCGACATGACGATCATGACGGAATCGGCCCATCACTTGAACTCGTTCATCAGCGTCATGGCTTTCATCGTCGGCTTCGCCCAGATGGTGTTCCTGTTCAACCTGATCTGGAGCATCCGCCATGGCCGCGAGGCCGGCGGCAATCCGTGGCGGGCCACGACGCTGGAATGGCAGACGCCGCAAACACCGCCGGCCCACGGCAATTTCGGCAAGGACCTGCCGATCGTCTATCGCTGGGCCTACGACTACAGCGTACCGGGCGCCAAGGAGGACTTCATCCCGCAGAACATGCCGGGCTCCTTCGGTCCCTCAAGGGAGCCGGCATGAGCGTCATCCTGGTCTTCCTGCTCGTCATTGCCGGTTTTGCCGGATGGTGGCTTTCGCACCAGAGGCTGATGACGAAGCCATGGCTCGAGCAAGGTCTGGCCGGCGATCTTGTCGGCCTCGACCGGTCGGCCCTGCCAACCGCCAAGATCGGTCTCGGCGTTTTCCTTGCTGTCGTCGGCTGCCTGTTCGCGCTTTTCACCAGTGCCTATTTCATGCGGATGGCGGTATCGGACTGGCAGCCGCTGCCGCTGCCGCGCCTGCTCTGGCTAAACACCGGCGTGTTGGTCCTGAGCAGCGTGGCCCTGCAATGCACCTCGGTGGCGGCGCGCAGGGGCCAGATCGATACGGTCAAGCTCGGCCTCGCCACGGCCGGGCTCACGGCCCTCGCCTTCCTGGTCGGGCAGCTCATGGCATGGCGGCAGCTGACCGCCGACGGCTATTTTCTGGCCTCCAATCCGGCCAACAGTTTCTTTTACCTGATAACCGGGATGCATGGCCTGCACGTGTTGGGAGGACTGGTGGGTCTGGGCAGGACCACCACGAGCGCCTGGACTGGAACGCGGCCGGAACGGCTTCGCCTCGGCATCGAACTATGCGCCATGTATTGGCATTTCCTGCTCTTCGTGTGGCTTGCAATCTTCGCGCTGCTGGCCGGCTGGGCCGCGACGTTCTTCGACATTTGCCGGCAGTTGCTGACCTGAGGGGATCATGCGGATGGCGCAGACACTGACACATATCGGCCAGACGGAGCCCCGGCCCACAGGCTGGCGAGGCATTGCCGCCGATTGGTCCTCGGATCAGCGTGCGTTCAAGAACGTGTCCTGGGGCAAGGCCATGATGTGGATATTCCTGCTCAGCGACACCTTCATCTTCGGCTGCTTCCTGCTCTCCTACATGACCGCGCGCATTTCGACACGCGTGCCGTGGCCCAATCCGAGCGAGGTCTTCGCTCTTCGTATCGGCGGCTCGGATATCCCGCTGATCCTCATCGCCATCATGACCTTCGTGCTGATCTCCAGCAGCGGGACAATGGCCATGGCGGTCAACTTCGGCTATCGCCACGACCGCCGCAAGACAGCCATCCTCATGCTGCTGACCGCGGCACTCGGCGCGACCTTTGTCGGCATGCAAGCCTTCGAATGGACCAAGCTGATCACTGAAGGGGTACGGCCCTGGGGCAATCCCTGGGGTGCCGCGCAGTTCGGTTCGTGCTTCTTCATGATCACCGGTTTCCACGGCACGCACGTGACGATCGGCGTGATCTTCCTGATCATCGTGGCGCGCAAGGTCTGGCGCGGAGACTACGACACCGGACGGCGCGGCTTCTTCACCAGCCGCACGGGCCGCTACGAGAACGTCGAGATCATGGGGCTGTACTGGCACTTCGTCGATCTGGTCTGGGTGTTCATCTTCGCATTCTTCTATCTTTGGTGAGAGGCAGACATGGCTGAAGCAACCGCAAACGGCCTCGGACAACACGCACTTCATGCTGCAACGCCGGCGGCCGCCGCCGGTGCCGACGTGCATCAGGAACATCCGATCAAGCTCTATCTGGTGGTCTGGGCGTGGCTGTTCATCCTCAGCACCTGCTCCTACCTGGTCGATTATTTCGGCCTCCACGGCTATCTCAGATGGTCGCTGATCCTGATCTTCATGATCCTCAAGGCAGGACTGATCGTCGCCGTCTTCATGCACATGGCCTGGGAACGGCTGGCGCTGGCCTACGCGATCATCCTGCCGCCGATATTGGTGGTGGTGTTCATGACAATGATGGTCTTCGAAGCCGACTACACGCTTTTCACCCGGTTGGCATTTTTCGGGTCCGGACCCTGACGCACAAGCCGCCTTCAGATCTTGCCGCCGCGCCTCGAACCGTCGGCAGCTGATCCATTTTAGTACCGGAAACGACATAGGCAGAACAATTGCTCTCGTTTCCTCACGCGTCGCGAACTCCGGCAAAGGGAGGCCAAGATGACGATCGCAACCACACTGAAGGACTTTATCGACGGCAAGGGAATTTCATACGACACAATTGCCCACCACCGCACATCCACCAGCAGACAGTCCGCCATTGCGGCGCATGTACCCGGCAGCATAGTGGCCAAATCGGTCGTTGTTCACCACGAACTCGGCTATGCGCTGGCCGTGGTTCCCAGCACGCACAGGATCGAGCTCGGCACATTGCAGGACGTCATGGACAAGCGTCTCGGACTGGCCTCCGAGGACGAGGTGACTTCGCTCTTCGCTGATTGCGACACCGGCGCCATCCCGCCGATCGGCGCACCCTACGATGTGCCGGTGATTGTCGACGAAAGCCTTGGTGATGCCGCCGACATCTACTTCGAAGGCGGCGACCACAGAACGCTGGTGCATGTCAGCGGCGAGGATTTCCGCAATCTGACGATGGGCGCATACCGCGCCCGCTTCAGTCACCGCGCTTACTGACGGCTTCGATCAACCTCGCACCGGCTCCCCCGCCGGAGCGATGAGGCAAAATATCCTCAACTCGCCGGCCTGGCGGGCGACTCCACAACCTTGCGGTAGACATGCCAGGTGGCGTGACCGAGGATCGGCAACACGACGGCGAGCCCGACGAACACCGGCAGCGAACCGATGATCAGGCCGACCGCGACGATCAACCCCCAGACAGCCATCACGATCGGGTTCGCCAGGACCACGCGCACCGAGGTGTGGATCGCCTCGTAGGCGCCGACATCGCGGTCGAGCAACAATGGGAAGGCAACGACCGTCGTGCACAACACCACCACGGCGAAGACGAAGCCGATGGCGTGCCCCAGTATAATCAGCGTCCAGCCGCGTCCGGTGGCGAATATTGCGTTGATGAAGCTGGATATCGATTCCGGCGGAGCCGGGCCGAAAAGATATTCGTAGAACATCTTCGCCGTCAAAAGCCACGTGATGAAGATTGCAAACAGCATGATCCCGACCGCAGCGATGGCCGGCAGAGCCGGAGAGTTCCTGACCTCGAAAGCGTGCCTCCAGGAGGTGTCGAGCCCGGCTTCCCGTCTACGGCTTATTTCGTAGAGGCCTATCGCCGCGAACGGGCCAACCAGCGCAAAACCGGAAACCAGCGGAAACAACAACGGCAACGCATTGGCGCCCGAAGTCCAGGCGGCGAGCACGACGCCCACGAGCGGATAGATCAGGCAGAGAAAGACGATATGCGACGGTTTGACCATGAAATCATCGACGCCCCGCCTGAGCGCGTCAAAAAGGTCGGAAACAGCGATCTTTCGAATTTTGGTATGTTCCAGCGTCTCGCTGGCGCCTGCTATCACATGAAAGCTTGTCATGGCCGTTCCTCCAGACTGTGTCCGGAACGGTCGCGGTTTCGCGGTGCTGTCGTCTGCGTGACTGGCCACGCAAAACCGCGACCTGCACCATCACCAATATACTCTCTTGTGGGCGACTTGTCGCCAGTTGTCGGCACCGCACGGCTGGCTGAGGCCTTTCTTCGATATGCTCATGCAGCGCCGCGTGTCCCTTTTTGGGGACGTAAAGACGCTGGACCACTTGGATTGGCGCATGATCCTTCTGCGAACCGGAGAGCGGCGAAGCAGGAACGATCCCAATCTTCAGGACCATGCACCGTGTCGAAGGCGAAGGTCATGGACGCAAGGACGCTTCTCATACCCGCCCTTGGCATAGTCACTCTGCTGTTGCTCGGATTCTGTGCGCTGCCATCGTGACGGCACCGCAGCGTCTTCGGTACGGCACTTGCCGACCGGCCAGAACGGTTCGCGGACGCTGATCTGCGCTCAAGCCCCGACTGAGATCAACGCGCGCATGGCAATGGTGTCGGCAAGCAGCGCGGCGAAGATCGCGAAAAGATAGAAGATCGAATAGGCAAACAGCGCCTTGGCAGGTTTCAGCTCTGTTTCGGAAGCGGCCAGAACCTTCCAGGAATGCCAGATGAAACCGGCGCCCAATGCGGCCGAGGCAATTCCGTAATAGCCGCTGGTGAATCCGAGGAGCCAAGGCAGCACGCCCACCGGCGCCAGAAGCACAGCATAGGCGAAGATCTGCCTTCGCGTCGAAACCGGGCCGGCCACATTCGGCATCATCGGAATGCCGGCAGCGGCGTAGTCGCCAACCTTGAACAGCGCCAGCGCCCAGAAATGCGGCGGCGTCCACAGAAAGATGATCAGAAACAGGATGAGGCTTTCAACGCCGATGGCGCCAGTTGCGGCGGCCCAGCCAATGACAGGAGGAAGCGCACCAGCCGCGCCGCCGATGACGATGTTCTGCGGCGTCGAGCGCTTCAGCCACATTGTGTAGATGACGATGTAGAAGAAGATGGTGAAGGCCAGCAGCGATGCGGCAAGCCAGCCCACCAGTACGCCGAGTGTCATGACCGAAAGCGCGGAAAGCACGAGGCCGAAGCCAAGCGCTTCGCCCGGCGTGACGCGGCCCGACGGAACCGGCCGCTTTGATGTGCGCGACATCAGCGCATCGATGTCCGCGTCATACCACATATTGAGGGCCCCCGCCGCTCCCGCTCCGATCGCAATCGCACCGATTGCAATCACGGCGATGACCGGATTCATCGCGCCAGGCGCCACCATCAGGCCGACGAAAGCGGTAAACACGGCAAGCGCCATGACACGCGGCTTCAAAAGCGCGAAGAAATCACCCGCCGTCGCTTCCGAGAGGCGGATGGCGGTATCCTTGAGGCGGCTTTCCCTAGTCGACATCTCCGACGACCACCGATGGAATCAGGCAGGCTGGGCCACGCTGTCCCTTGATTTGGATAGAACCACGGCAAGACAAGACGTTAGACGGATGGCGGGGCAGCCAGCTCACTTGGAGAACGTTTTCAGATAGGCAATGACGTTGGCCACGTCTGCATCGTTCTTGAGGCCGGGAAACGTCATCTTGGTGCCTTTGACCATGGCCTTGGGATCGTGAAGGTAGGTCGTCAGCGTTGGCTCATCCCATTTGATGCCGGATTTGCCTGCCGCGATCATGGCATCGGAATATTTGAAATCCGGATGCGTCCCGGCCGTGCGGCCGATGACGCCATGCAGCGATGGACCGATCTTGTTCTTGTCCTCGTTTGCGATGTGGCAGGCCTGGCATTTGGTGAAGACCTTCTCACCAGCCGCGGCATCCTGTGCCTGCGACGAATGCGCGATGAAGATCGAAACGGACACCGCGGCGGAAAACACTATAGCGCGCATGGCATTTCCTCCCTGATCGCCATTTATGCCTCGGACGATCGCGCCGGGGCGGAATATCTCCCCAGTGGAATTGCAGTATCAACATACCATGGAATCCAGGCTGCGGGTATAAAAACCCAAGCATTGCGAAGGTTTAGAACACGGCCGCGCTCAAGGCGGATCGGTCCGGCAGCTTCCGGCGATCTGCTCGACCGCCTCTTCGAGCCCCGCAAGGTCGAAATCCGCCTGCCCGCGGCCTGACAACAGGCCGAACCGCCAGGACAGCGACAGCCGGCTGGCGGGAACAAGGCGCTTGATGCCGTCGGCGCCATCGCGCACAAGCATTCGGCCGCGTGACCCGACCGACCAGTTCTCGTCGAATTTGCCGCCGCCGTCGACGGTGACCGACATGGTGATCTTGCGGCTGGCCGAAACCCCGTCATTCAACTGCAGCCATTCGGTCCAGCGCGGTTCGCCGTCTGCCCGGCAGGCAATCGTCAGCACCGGGCTGTAGCTCAAGGCGCCGCCGCCCGTGATCAGCTTGTTGGTGCCATGAAGCGAAGCGGTGACAAGGCCGTCGTCGTCCGTGGCGAAGCGCCACTCGCCGGCAAGCGCATCGGCTTGGGCGAGATCACAGGCGAAGGCCAGAACGAGCGCCAGGGCGACGGCGCGCCCCGTTTCGAAGAATAGGCTCAACGCCCCCTCCAGGAACCACACGGTTTGCAGCAGCAGCGCAGATAAGGATCAACGCCAGGTATCGCCAAGTGCCGCTTCCCGCAAAGCGAATCGGCTGTTGCAGTTTCGCAACGAAAAAGGCCGCCCCGAGGGCGGCCTTCGTCGATTCCATCAACTGCGGGAGCCTATTCGGCGTCCTTGGCGGCCTTTTTCTTCGGCGCGGCCTTCTTCTTCGGCTCTTCCGCCTCGTCGCCCGCCTCGCTCGCCTTGGCTTCAGCCTTCTTGGCAGCAGCCTTCTTCGCGGGCTTGGCCTTGGTCGTGGTTTCGGCTTCCTCGTCGTCAGCCATCAGCTCTTCCTTGCTGACCTTGACGTCGGTGACCGAGATCTGGCCGAGCAGGTGATCGACCACCTTTTCCTCGAACATCGGCGCGCGCAGCGCATTCAGCGCCTCGGGGTTGCTGCGGTAGAACTCGAAGGCCTCCTGCTGCTGGTTGGCCGGGAACCGGCGAACCTGCTCGAACAGGCCGCGCTGCAATTCCTCGTCCGATACGGTGACACCGGCCTTCTCGCCGATCTCGGCCAGCACCAGGCCGAGGCGCACGCGGCGTTCGGCAAGGCGCAGATACTCGGCGCGGGCTTCTTCCTCGGTCGTCTCTTCGTCGGCGAAGGTGCGGCCTGCGGCTTCCAGATCGCGGGTGACCTGGGCCCAGATGTTGTTGAACTCGGCGTCGATGAGCTTCGACGGCGCCTCGAACGAATAGGCCGCATCGAGCTGGTCGAGCAGCTGGCGCTTGACCTTCTGGCGCGTCATCGAACCGAACTGGCTCTCGATCTGGCCGCGCACGATCTCACGCAGGCGCTCGAGAGATTCCAGGCCAAGGTTCTTGGCGGTCTCGTCGTTGATTTCCAGCTCACCCGGCTTCGACACTTCCTTGACGGTGACGTCGAAAGTGGCTTCCTTGCCGGCCAGATGGGCGGCCTGGTAGTTTTCCGGGAAGGTCACGATGACCTGCTTTTCATCGCCGGCCTTGGTGCCGATAAGCTGGTCCTCGAAGCCCGGAATGAACTCCTTGGAGCCCAGCACCAGCGGCTGGTCGGTGCCGGCGCCGCCGGCAAAGGCCTCGCCGTCGATCTTGCCGACATAGTCGATGCTGACGCGGTCGCCTTCGGCGGCCTTGCCGGTCTTCGGCTCATAGCTGCGTGCGGATTCGGCGACGCGCTTGACCTGGTCGTCGATCTCGGCGTCCGGCACGTCGAACACCTGACGCGTCACCTTGATGTCGGAGAAATCCTTGATCTCGATCGCCGGGATGACCTCATAGTTGAGGCGGAATTCGAAGTCGGTGCCGCCGGCCAGGATCTTCTCGGCTTCCTTCTCGTCCTCGGTCATGATGACTTCGGGCTGCATGGCGGCCTTTTCGCCGCGGCCCGTGATGATCGAGCGGGTCGAATCGTTGAGGATCTCGTTGACCACCTCGGCCATGAACGACTTGCCATAGACCTTGCGCAGGTGATGCACCGGCACCTTGCCCGGCCGGAAGCCGTTGATGCGAACCTTGTTGCGAGCGTCCGACAGCCGCGCCATCAGCTTGGCTTCCATGTCACCCGCCGGCACGGTGATCTTGATCTCGCGCTTGAGACCGGAGTTGAGCGTTTCGGTGACCTGCATCGTAAAACCTTTGTTTTCACCAATGAGACTGCCACGGCCTCTGCCGTTTACAGCCTGCCGGTATAATCTTGCCGGGAATGGCTTTTGGTACGGAACCTGGCGATTTGACCGAAATTACGGCTCAAACTCTCCCAAACTGCGTTCCAAAATGTGAATAAGTTCTTGTTTTTCCTACTTCTTATCACATTCTGTAGAAGCGGATCGTCGCGTCCCGTCACATTTGACACGCCTTTTGTCACAGGCGAGCCTAATTTTCAACAGTCTTCGCGCTTAGGCGAATAACCAACATTTCGGCTCTCACCCGACATCTTGTCTCCGACATTGACAGAATGATGGCTACATGGGATTGCCGGGCAACGCGGGTATGGCGGAACTGGTAGACGCACCAGATTTAGGTTCTGGCGAGAGATCGTGGGGGTTCGAGTCCCTCTACCCGCACCACCTTCGCTGTTCGGGCGGCAGGCCACCGAAATCGTTGGATGCAAAAGTGCCCTCCGACCCTGGCGCCTGTTGGCTTTGTCAGATGACCGCTGTCGCGTCGACCTCTATGAGATAGCCTGGGGACATTATCGCCACCCCAACCACCACATTGGCCGGTTTGTGATCTCCAAACAGCGCAATCTGCGCTTCTTCGATGATCGGTACGTGTTCGTCGCGCTTGTAATCGACAATGTAGATCGTGATCTTGCAAACCTGTTCGGGCCGTGCGCCTGCGGCGCCGAGCGCCCGGCCGAGATTGCCGAATGCCAGGCGCGCTTGCGCCGCGAAATCACCATGCCCAACCAGCTTGCCGTGTATGTCTTCGGGCTGCTGACCTGAGACGAATACCAGCCTGGTTCCCGTCGCGACGACAACCTGCGTGTACATCTCCGGAACTGGCAGGTCGTCGGGGTTGATGAGTTCCAGTGGCATCAAACAATCTCCTGCTTCGTTCGACTGAAATTGACATTGCTGATCGCCGCGTCGCCGGCACATGGACGCAGCGGCGGTGCGCGTGGCGATCAGTGATGTGGCAACGCGGGAAACTTTCCAGGGCGGTGCGCCGGCGCCAGCGCCCCGATTGTAAGTATGCAGCCTTAGTACAGCGGCTCCTCGAACAGCGTCTTGTCGCCGTCGACCAATGCCTTGATCTGCGCGGTGCCGTCGCTGGCAAGGGCGAGCTTTATCCCGAACGGGCGCACCCGCATGTCGTCCTGGATCGCCACCCCCTCGCCCTCCGGCAGGTAGAAGCGCTCGATGCCGTAGTCCGGCGCGATCGTCGTGCCCTCGCTGCGCAGATCCCAGCCTTCGGCGACATGGCCTGCAATATCGGCCTCGTCGGCGGCGGCCGGCGTCGGCGCCTTGCCGAACCAGGCGGTGGTCGGCGTCCAATAGCCGTCGGCGCCCTTCTTCAGGCGAACGACGATCGAGGTGTCATCACTGGAGAGCTTGCCGGCGGGAATGTTGGCGATCATCTTCACCGGTATGCGCGAAATGTCGTAGCCGAGGATGATATAGTCGCCACGCAGCAGGTCGCGCGGATCGACGGGTTCGATCTTCAGGAGCACTTCCTTGCCGTTGCGCAGGATCGCCGCCCGGCCGGCGATGATCCAGCTCAGGAACCCTATCTGGGCGAGCGCCAGGACCAGCGCCGAGATAACAAGCCTCTTTCCGGTCATCATGCCGTGGCTCCTCCCGTTGCCGGACCCTTCATGCGTTTTTCAACGCGGATGATGACGATCGCAAGAATGCCGAGCAGCACCGCGGCGGCAAGGAAGAAGCCGGCCGTGTCGAGCATCGACTGCAGCGTCACGACATAGATCATGGCGAGTTCGAAGGCGAAGCCGAGATAGGCAAGCCAGCGCAACCCGCGGCTCTCGCGCCCTGCCAGCACGATGGCGGCCACGATGCCGGCCAGCGCGACCACCGAGGCGATGGCGAAACCGCTGTTGTAAGTGCTCTCGTCGGCGAGTTCGAACTGGATGATGGCCAGCCCCGTGAGGAAGCCGAGCAGCGCGTGCAGGGGCAAGCGGCCGCCAAGCTGCACGATCCTGTCCACCGGTTCCGGCGCGAAGACGGCAGCGGCGAAAAGCGCGGCAGAGACAATGACCAGGGGGATCGCCACCGGCAGCGTCGCGTGATTCCCGGCCAACAGCACGAGATAGAAGAGCAGCGACAGGACGATCAGGTGCCGAGCGGCCTGGCTGCGGGTCCAGAACGAGACGGCGAACAGCACGATGGCCATGACGACGAAGGCATGCGGAAAGTTGCTGCGGCTGTAATAGTCGAACCCCTTCAGGAACAGCCAAGCGTCGGCGATGCCGACCGAAGCGACGGTGAGCGGGTTCGACCGCAGCGCGACCGCCGCCAAGGCCGTGCCGGCGCCCCAGGTGACGAGCGCGGCAGCCTCGTCGCCGGAGAGATGATACATCTGGCCGATCAGCGCGATCGAACCGCCGAAAGCCGCCGCCGCCACGATCCACAGTGCTTCCCCGATCGCCGCATGGTCGCGCGTCTTCAGCACCGCGCCGCCGACATAGCCGCCAAGGATGATGGCAAAGAGCGCCGCGACCCGCGCCAGCCGCGGAATGGCGTCCCAGTTGGCGGCGACGAAGATCAGGATGGCCGCGCCAAACAGCAGCGCCGCCATAATGGCCAGGATCGAACCGAAGCTGATTGATTTACGCGCATTGGCCTCGACGTCACGCGTCAGGGCATCGGCTGTCGGGGCGTCGATCAGGCCGGCCTGCAGCCAACGCGCGATGTCGGATCTGACCCGTGTCGAATACCCCGCCATGTCCAGCCTCCCCCGCTAGGTCGTTTTTTCAGCCGAACCAGCCAAACCGTTGACGTCACGGCACTTTCTGATTCTGGCTTCTTTGTGTCAGGTCCGTGAAGGCGCGTTAATGTTGCATTGCACAATTTGCATTGCTGCCATGCAGCCATAGCGCTTTTAAATCGATATGAGCCCGCCTATTTATGGTTCGTACACAAACGGAATGATCCGCAAGAAAGACGAAACGAGAACTACCATGAACCTGATCCGCAACTATCGCAACTGGCGCCGCTACAGGGACACCGTGTCCGAGCTGAGCCGCCTGAGCAACCGCGAACTGACCGACCTCGGCATCAGCCGCAGCGACATTCCTTACGTCGCTCGCAAGGCGGTCTAATTCTTCGGACCGCGAATGGTCCGAACAAGTTTCTGAAAAGAGAACGACAATGAACCTGATCCGCAACTATCGTAACTGGCGCGTTTATCGCGAGACGGTTACCGAGCTGGGTCGCCTTTCGAACCGTCAGCTGCATGATCTCGGTATCGTCCGCGACGAAATCAAGATCATCGCCCGCCGGGCGATCTAACGGAATTTCGCTGGGGTCGACCTCCTCCCCGACCTCCAGCGAACGGTCAGCCCTTATCCTCCTCCCGAGGGTTGACCACCAAAACGGCGCCCGCCGCACCTCCTCCCGCGGCGGGCGCTGTTTCCCCGGAGCAAAACGACTTTTGCTCGAAAGGGTTTTGCCCCTTTTAAAAATGGCAAAAGAGATTTCGTCAAAGCCGACCTCCTCCCCGGCAATGACGAATAGGCCCGACCTTCACCTCCTCCCGAGGGTTGGCCAACCAAACGGCGCCCGCCGCACCTCCTCCCGCGGCGGGCGTTGTTTCTCTGGGGCAAAGTGAATTTTGCTCCAAAGGGTTTCGCCCCTTTCAAAATGCGAAAGAGATTTCGTCAAAGCCGACCTCCTCCCCGGCGATGACGAATACGGTCGATCTTCACCTCCTCCCGAGGATCGACCCCCAAAACGACACCCGCCGGACCTCCTCCCCCGGCGGGTGTTGTTGTTTCAAGGGCAGGCTTCCCGACCGGTCATCTCCCGCTGCCGCCGCGCGGCAATTGCAATCGCCGCCCCAAGCGATTATTCCGGCGCTCATGAGCAAAAACCCTATCCATATCATCGGCGGCGGTCTCGCCGGTTCCGAAGCCGCATGGCAGGCCGCGCAAGCCGGCGTTCCCGTCGTGCTGCATGAAATGCGCCCGGTTCGCGGCACGGACGCGCACAAGACCGACGGCCTGGCCGAGCTGGTCTGTTCCAATTCCTTCCGCTCCGACGACGCCGAAAACAACGCGGTCGGCCTGCTGCACGCCGAAATGCGGCTGGCCGGCTCGCTGATCATGAGCGCCGGCGACGCCAACCAGGTGCCGGCCGGCGGCGCACTGGCCGTCGATCGCGACGGTTTCTCCGACGCCGTGACGAAAAGGCTCGAAGCGCACCCGCTGATCACCATCCAGCGCGAGGAAGTGCCAGGCTTGCCGCCGGCGGACTGGGATCAGGCAATCATCGCCACGGGGCCGCTCACCGCGCCATCGCTTGCCCAGTCGATCGCCGAAGCGACCGGCGCCGATGCGCTGGCCTTCTTCGACGCCATCGCCCCGATCATCCATTTCGACACGATCGACATGGACACCTGCTGGTTCCAGTCGCGCTACGACAAGGTCGGGCCTGGCGGCACCGGCAAGGACTACATCAACTGTCCGATGGACAAGGACCAGTACCTCGCCTTCGTCCAGGCGCTGGTCGATGGTCAGAAAACCGAATTCAAGCAATGGGAAGGCACGCCCTATTTTGACGGCTGCCTGCCGATCGAGATCATGGCCGAACGCGGCGTCGAGACGCTGCGCTACGGCCCGATGAAGCCGATGGGCCTGACCAATGCGCACAACCCGACGGTGAAGGCCTATGCGGTTGTCCAGCTGCGGCAGGACAATGCGCTGGGCACGCTCTACAATATGGTCGGCTTCCAGACCAAGCTGAAGCACGCAGAACAGGTGCGTGTGTTCCGCACCATTCCGGGCCTGGAAAACGCCGATTTCGCCCGCCTGGGCGGCCTGCACCGCAACACCTACATCAATTCGCCGACCTTGCTCGATACCTCGCTGCAGCTGAAGTCGCGCCCTGGCCTGCGCTTCGCCGGCCAGATCACCGGCTGCGAGGGCTATGTCGAAAGCGCCGCCATCGGCCTGCTCGCCGGCCGCTTCGCCGCCGCGGAAAGGCTCGGCCAGGCACCATCCCTGCCGCCGCTCACCACGGCTTTCGGCGCGCTGCTCAACCACATCACCGGCGGCCACATCGTCTCCGATGACGAGCCGGGCAAGCGCTCCTTCCAGCCGATGAACGTCAATTTCGGCCTGTTCCCGCCGCTGGAGGCTGGCACGAAATTGCGTCCTGAGGGTTTCGAGGGCCGCTTCCGCGGCAAGGACAAATCGGTTGCCAAGAAGAAGGCGACGACGGCACGGGCGTTGGCCGACTGCCGTGCATGGCTCGGCTTGCCGGCGCAGACCCAGGCAGCGGAATAGACGGATTTACGTTTAAGCGGCGGCGGGCTAGCTTGCGGCCCTCATCGTTGGGGGCCATCCATGTTTCCGGGCAGATCTGTTCTGGCCTTCCTTATTTTGTCTGCTTGCGCGGGCTGTACCACAGCGCCGGAGGCGCTGCAGTCGCTCGGCGACCGCAACTACATGCGGTATGCGACAGGCAAGCCCTACACGCAGATTGCATCGCAAAGCCAGATGTCTGTCGAAGGTCTGGCAGGCGCGACCATCTACGGGCCGATGATCGGCGCGTATCGCCTGGCGGACGGCGATACGGTCTATCGACATATCGACAACGTGGAATCCACGCGAACGAATGTGGATGCCGGGGTCCTGATGCAGCGCGAAAGCGTTGGCACACGCTACCGGCTTGCCTATTTTCGTGTTGGTCCCGACGGTGTCGTCAAGGATTGGGCGACTGGTGCCTTGCCAGGCGAACGGCTCGGTTGCACATGGTATGCGGGTGGCTTCGTCCAGCAGTGCAGCAGTGAAACGCAGCGCCTGCAGAGCCTTGCCGTCTATGACTCGCTGGTGCGAACATCGAACGATAGACCCCTGCCTTCATGGGGTGCTCCCGTCACTGACGCGCAACAGCCCAAAGCCAGCTGACCGGGCTGGTCGGGCCGTCACGACGGCCATGGCGCACATGACCCGCGAGAGGCCAGATGTTTTGCTCGACGAAGCAGTAGACCGGGTGAAGAGCCGAATTTCGCAAGTGGCGGCAAAGGTGCGGATCAAGGTCGTCGACTAGGCTCGTACGCTACTCCGCCGGCTCCGCGCTCGCTCCCGGCAGGCCCGGCTTGCCCGCCTCTGACGGATTTCTCCGCACATAAGCCGCCTTCAGTGTCTCCGAGGTTTCGCGCGAACCGTCATGGCTCCAGCCGGGCGGCTTGATCAGGTAGTTCAGACGCTCGCCCAAAGTCAGTCCAGGCGCGAAGGCATCCCTGAACATGCCGATCCATTCGTGGAACGCCACTTTCAGCGGGTTGAAGGTGCCGAGATTCCTGACGATGCCGTAGCGCGGCCGGTCCTCTTCCAGCTCTTCGACGAAGGTGCCGAACATGCGATCCCAGATGATCAGCGTGCCGGCATAATTGGCGTCGAGATAGCGCGGGTTGGTGGCGTGGTGGACGCGGTGGTGCGAGGGCGTGTTGAAGATGAATTCGAACCAGCCCCACATCTTGCCGATGGTCTCGGTGTGGATCCAGAACTGCCAGACAAGGTTGAAGCCGAAGGTGAAGGCAATCACCGCCGGATGGAAACCGAGCAGCACCAGCGGCGCCTGCAGCACGAACATGAAGGTGAACAGGCCCGTCCAGCTCTGCCTGAGCGCCGTCGACAGATTGTAGTGCTGGCTGGAGTGATGGTTGACATGTTCGGCCCACACCCAGCGCACCCGGTGCGCGATGCGGTGATAGACATAGTAGCGCAAATCATCGAGCAGGAAAGCGGTGAGGAACACCCAGACCGACAGGCCGAGATTGAAGAATCGGAACTGCCACAGCCACAGCAGCGCCCAGTAGGAGACGACACCGAGCAGCAGCCCGGCGACGACATTGCCGGTGCCCATCATCAGGCTGGTCAGCGTGTCGCGCGTCTCGAACGAGCCTTTCGCGCGACCGGTGCGCACCAGCCAGAGCTCGATCAGGATGGCCGCGACAAAAAACGGAATGGCCAGCTGGGTGACCTGCGGAAAATCATAGCTGTCCATCACGCGGCCTCCTTGGTGGCATCTGACTGGCGGGCTTCAAGAGCCTTCCGCAAAGCTTGCGCATCACCGGCATTGGCGAAGCGGAAACGGCCGCCCTTCCAGGTAAAGTCCTTCAGCCCCATCAAAATAGTGCTCGTTTCTTCGGAACTGGACACCGAGACGTCCGCAGCGGTGACAATGCGCGTCAAAAAGCAGTCGCCGATGCTGTGGACGATGCCGACGCGCCCTCGTCCAAGGTGCAGGAACGCGGTCCTGGCATCCGCGGTCAGGTGGATTGCTCCAGCCGCTTCATCCGGAAAATCCTCGGCGAAACGGCGAAGCGCCTGATCCGGATCGATCAGCGTGGCCGTCTTGCTGCCGCCGGTGAAATGCACCGCGGCAACCGACAGCGCAATGCCAAGGACGACGATGGCGACCAGAACGGGCAAACTCATGGATTTCCTCCGCGCCGGCCTGTCGTCTTCAGCGACAGTTCCGGCGCGGCCGAATCCTTAGCACGATTGACGTTTACGTCAAAGTGCCGGCCAGCCCTTGCTCGCCCGCCGCAACAGCAGCCAGTGCCGGCGCAAGACCGACAGCCGCGCGACGCCGTCGAGCGGGGAATGGCGCGAGCCTTCCATCTTGTCGAGATAGGCGCGAGACAGCGCCAGCGGCAGGAATGCCGGGCGCAATGACGCCGGCAGTGCGGCAGCACCCAGCTCGAAAGCGGCAAGGTGTTCGCGTGCCAGCGCGGTCATCGCCGCCACCGCGCGCTGCGCTCCAGGCCCACCATCGCCGGCGACAAACTCCTCCGGCGACGACCCCGCCGCGGCCAGTATGTCGGCCGGGATGAAACACTGCCCGCGCTTGCGGTGCAGCGGTAGCAGAAGCAAAAGGCCGGTCATGGCCTGCGCGCAGCCCGCCCTGCCCGCCAGTTCGGCGAAGCGGGGCGCCTCGGCGGGATCGAGCACCATTGCCGCAAGCTGGATCAGCGCGGCCGCCGTCTCGCCGCAATAGCCCTCGAGATCGGTGCGCGACGGCATCGGATCGTCATAGAGATCGAAGATGCGCGCTTCGAGCATGTTGTCGAAGGCCAACTTGGGCAGGCGATAGCCGGAAATCGTCGCCTTCAGCGCGTCGGCGACGGGATGGCCGATGGCTGCATCCTCATTGTCGGCGGCGATGAGGTCACGCCACCATTGCAGCCGCACCTCGCCCGGCAACGCTTCATGGATGCGGTCGCGGATGCCGGCAATCTCGGCATTGAAAGCGTAGAGCGAAAACAGCGCGTCGCGCTTGTCGGCCGGTGCGTAGAGTGCCGTGAGGTAGCGGTCATGGTCGGCGGCGCGCACCGCATCCATGACGATTTCGGCATTTTGCGACATATCAATCGACGGCGATGAGCGCGGCGGCCACGGCGCGGTCTTCCGCCAGAAGGACATTGTAGGTCCGCACCGCGGCCCCCGTCGACATCGGGTCGGAGGCAATGCCCGCCTCTTTCAGCGCCGCCCGCAGCGCCGCCGGCAATGGCCGCAAATCCTTGCCCATGCCGACCAGCAAGATCTCGACCTTGTCGGCCTCGGCCAGAAGTTTTTCGAAATCCGCCACCGTCAGCGCTGAAGCGTCTGCCGGCTCCCAGCCATAGATGCCGGATGGCAGGCACAGCAGCGAGCCGCGATGCGACATGTCGGCAAAGCGGAACCCGCCATTGCCGTAGGCCTCGATCGGTGCGCGGCCGGGAAAATGCGCCTCGCGGATGACGATGCCTTTGCCGGTCACCACTCTGTCACACCCCTTCGGGGCCGCGCGTCAGGTCGCGACCGCCTTGCCGCCGTTGACCGGCTTCTCCTCGTCGGCCGAGGCCTGCGGCCGCAGCTTGAACAGGATCAGCAGCGGTGCGGCGATGAAGATCGACGAATAGGTGCCGAAGACAACGCCGAACAGCATCGCCATGGTGAAGGAGCGGATGACTTCGCCGCCGAACAGCACCAGCGCCAGCAAGGCCAGGATCGTCGTCACCGAGGTGAGCGTCGTTCGCGACAGCGTTTCGTTGATGGCATTGTTCAACAGCTGCGGCAGCGGCATTCGCTTGTATTTTCGCAGATCCTCTCGAACGCGGTCATAGACCACGATCGTGTCGTTCAGCGAATAGCCGATGATGGTCAGGATCGCCGCCAGCGACGACTGGTTGAATTCAAGCCCGGTTATGACGAAGAAGCCGAGCGTCATGACCACATCGTGCACCGTCGCCACGATGGCGCCGACCGCGAACTGCCACTCGAAACGGAACCAGACATAGACCAGGATGCCGATCAGCGCGACCAGCATGGCGATGGTGCCTTGCTTGGCGAGTTCTCCGGAAACCGTCGGGCCCACGACTTCGACACGGCGGAAATCATACTGGTCCTGCAGCTCGCCGCGCACCTTGTCGATGACGGTCTGCTCGGCATTCTCGCCGCCGTCCTGCGTGCCGACGCGGATCAGCACGTCGTTCGGCGCGCCGAACTGCTGCACCTGCACTTCGCCGATGTTGAGTTCGGTCAGCCTGGCGCGGATGTCGCCGAGATCAGCAGTGCCGCTCTTGGACTGCACCTCGATCATCGAGCCGCCCTTGAAGTCGATGCCGTAATTGATGTCGACCGTCATGAACAGCACGACAGACAGCACCGACAGAATGCTCGACAGCGCGAACGTCCAGCGGCGGATGCCCATGAAGGGGATCTTGGTGCCCGGCGGAATGAAGGTCACCGGCGCCTTCGGCAGTTCCTTCGGACGGGCGCGGCGCAGCCAGATCGACACCAGCAGGCGCGTGAAGGTGAAAGCGGTGAAGACCGTGGTCAGGATGCCGATGGCGTAGGTGATGGCAAAGCCCTTCACCGGGCCGGTGCCGAGATAGAACAGCACAACCGTGGCGATCAGCGAGGTGACGTTGGAATCGACGATGGTCGCCAGCGCCTTCGAGAAGCCGGTGTCGATCGCCTGGATCACCGAGCGGCCAAGCCGTCGTTCTTCACGGATACGTTCGTAGATCAGCACGTTGGAATCGACCGCCATGCCGATGGTCAGCACGATACCGGCAATGCCAGGCAAGGTCAGCGTCGCCCCAAGCAGCGACAACAGTCCGACAATCATCGCCACGTGCACCGCCAGCGCGATGTTGGCGAGGAAGCCGAGGAAGCCATAGGCGACGAACATGAAGGCAACGACGAGGATCGAACCGATGATGCCGGCGACCTTGCCGGCATGGATCGAATCCTGGCCAAGGCCCGGACCCACGGTACGCTCTTCGATGACCGTCAGCGTCGCCGGCAGCGCACCGGCTCGCAGAAGCACGGCGAGATCGTTGGCGCTCTGGGCGGTGAAATTGCCTGAAATCTGGCCGGTGCCGCCGAGGATCGGTTCACGGATCTGCGGCGCCGAGATCACCTGGTTGTCGAGGATGATGGCGAACAGCTTGCCGACATTCTGCGAGGTCGCCTGGCCGAAGCGGGCGGCGCCCTTCGAATCGAAGCGGAATGAAACCACCGGCTCGTTGTTCTGCGAATTGTAGGTCGCCTGCGCGTCGACCAGGTTTTCGCCCGAAACGATGACGCGGTTTTCGATCAGATACGGAACCGGCGGGTCGTCCTGGGAATAGAGCACCGAGGAGCCTGCGGGCGGACGCCCCTTGAGCGCGTCCTGCACCGGCATCGACTGGTCGACCATCTGGAAGGTCAGCTTCGCGGTCTGGCCGAGGATTTCTTTCAGCCGCTGCGGATCCTGCAGGCCAGGCACCTGGACGAGGATGCGGTCGTCGCCTTGCCGCTGCACGATCGGCTCGGTGGTGCCGAGTTCGTTGACGCGGCGCTCGACCACTTCGATCGACTGCGCCAATGCGGTCGACGTGCGGTATTTGATGCCGGCGTCGGTGACGGTGAACTTGAGCAGGCCCGGCTCGGAATCATCCAGCGCCATTTCCTGGATGGAGCCGCCGGTGAAGAGGCCGGCCGCGACCGGATCGGTCAAGGTCTTCAACGCCTTTTTTGCGGCATCGAGCTGGGCCGGGTCCGTGATGCGGACCTGCAAGGTCCGCCCGGTGCCGGCAAGGCCGGTATAGCCAATCTTGGCGTCACGCAGCAGTGTGCGGATTTCGTCGCGCGTCGTCTCCAGCCGATCCTTGATCAGATCGTTCTGGTTCATCTCCAGCAGGATGTGCGAACCACCCTGAAGATCGAGGCCGAGCGTCATCTGCCGCTTGGGCACCCAGCTCGGCAGCTGGGCCAACGTGCTGGCGGGGAACAGATTGGGCGCGGCGAGGATCACTGTGATGGCAACGGCCACCCAGATCAGGATCATCTTGAAGCGCGAAAAATACAGCATATGGCGTCGTCCGTCAGAGCGTGTCCGCGGATCGCTCCGCCTGAAATTGGGTTACTTCTTGGCGTTCTGGTTGGCGACTGGTTCGCCCTTGACGCGCACATCGGCAATGGTCGAGCGCAGCGCAGTCACCTTGGTGCCACCGCCGAGGTCGATCTCGAGCTCGTTGTCGTCGATCACCTTCGTCACCTTGCCGACGAAACCGCCGCCGGTAACCACCGTGTCGCCGCGACGGACCGCCGCCAGCATCTCGCCGCGCTTCTTCAGCTGCGTGCGCTGCGGGCGGATGATCAGAAAATACATGATCACGAAAATCAGGACAAACGGCAAAATGCTGATGAACATATCGGGAGAGGCGCCGCCAATGCCTTGGGCGTATGCCGGTGTCACGAACATCGAGGTACTCCTGAATTTTGAAAAACAGCCGCCAAACCGAGTGCTGTGGAATTTGGCGGCTCCGTGAAATTTGGCCGGAATATAGTCGGTAAAGTTGTCAATGCAACTGCGCGACCGACCAAATCGGCTGCTTTTCCGGCCTGTTCGCCCGTGTTAGAGCATGATCGCGAAAAGCGAGAGCCGGTTTACAGAAAAGATCACGCTCGAACAAAAGGTTGGGACCGGTTTCGAACCCGACGGATTCGAACGTGTCCCAGCTGCCCACCCCAGGAAACGAGCCAAAAGACCTGAAATGACCGACAGCACCATCGACGCCCTCAACAAGAAACTTGACCGCCTGATCGACGCTGTCGGCCGCCTCGCCCCACCGCCGGTGCCTGAAACCGACCTCGCAGAGGCCGAGTGCTTCGTCTGGCAGGCCGATCCCGGCTATCTGGAGCCGGTGCGCAAGGTCAACCGCGTCGACATCGGCCTGATCCGCGGCGTCGACCGTGTCCGCGACATCCTGGTCGACAACACAGAGCGCTTCGCCGCCGGCTTTGCCGCCAACAATGTGCTGTTGTGGGGCGCGCGCGGCATGGGCAAATCGTCGCTGGTCAAGGCTGTGCACGCCGAGATCAACGCCAGGGCCAAATCCGACCTGCCGCTCAAGCTGATCGAAATCCACCGTGAGGATATCGACACGCTGCCGAAGCTGATGGGTCTGCTGAAGGCCGCGCCCTTCCGCGTGATCCTGTTCTGCGACGACCTGTCCTTCGATCATGACGACACCTCCTACAAGTCGCTGAAGGCAGCGCTCGAAGGCGGCGTCGAGGGCCGCCCGGCCAATGTCATCTTCTACGCCACCTCGAACCGGCGCCATCTGTTGCCGCGCGACATGATCGACAATGAGCGCTCGACCGCCATCAACCCGTCCGAAGCGGTCGAGGAGAAGGTCTCGTTGTCCGATCGGTTCGGGCTTTGGCTCGGCTTCCACAAATGTTCGCAGGACGAGTATCTCGAGATGATCAACGGCTATGCCAGCCATCACGGCCTCGACATCGACCCCGAGCAGTTGCGTGCCGAGGCGCTGGAGTGGGCGACGACGCGCGGCAGCCGCTCGGGCCGCGTCGCCTGGCAGTTCACGCAGGATCTGGCCGGCCGGCTTGGCAAGCCGCTCAAGGATTGAGGCGTGTCACTTGGGCGGCTGCGCCCGCCGCACGTCGCGCGGCGTCTGGCCGATCTCGCGGCGCATCCAATGCGCCAGATGTGACTGGTGCGCAAAGCCCGTCAACTCCGCAACCTCGCTGGTGCTGAGATCGCCTTGCCGCAGCAGGAGGCGCGCGCGTTCGACGCGGCGTCGCAACACGTAGCGGTGCAGGGTGACGCCCGTCGCCACCTTGAACCATGTCCGCAAGTGCGAGCTGCTCGCGCCCGCAACCCGGGCCAGTCGATCGATCGAGAGCGGCTCGTGGAGAGCGGTCTCAATGTGCTCCAGCACGCGCTTGAGCTGGACATCCGGCAAGCGGTTCGTTCGATTGATGTCTATATCATCCAGGCTGAGCAGCCTGACCGCGAGCGCGGCGCCAATGCTGTCTGCAAACAAAGAGCCACTCGGCGCGCCTGCATCGAGGTCGCTATGCAGTGCGCGAGCGAGATGTTCGATGCGCTGGTCACGAAGCAGATGGCGGGTGTCGAGCCGCGATACCGACCCCCTGCCGCCAAGTTCTGCCGCCACCCTTTCCATCAAGGCCGGCTGCAAGACGATCTCGACCGTATCGAACGGAGTTTCAGCCTCGAAACCGCCCTCCTCGCCGGCCGGCACCAGGTCGATATCGCCGGCGCGCCTGACGAAATAACGCCCGACCTGATTGCAGTAGGAGCGTGTCGCCGCGCTTGCGTGGACCATGATGCGATGGTGCGGCGCCCGCGGCAGGCGGTGGACACCCGCATCGATATGCCGGGAGATCATCGCCACGTCGGATAGGGATCGGGCCGGAGCGGATTGTGGACGCATGCTCTCTCGATTCGTGGCGAAACCTGCTCAAGATTTGGCAATTCCCGCGCGATTTTCAATGCCGCGAAGCTGTACGCACGCCTCTCCATCAAGCTTGGAAGAGAGGTTGCCATGAGTTTCTATGTTGTCGTCGGCGCGGGCCCGGTTGGTCGCGAGACCGCGCGTCTTCTCAGTGAAGAAGGACATGAAGTCGTTCTCACCAGCCGAAGCATCGGTTCGAACGTTTTGCCGAACGTGCGGACCATACAGGCCGATGCCACGGATGCCTCGGAACTGTCGCGAATCTGCCGAGGCGCCGACGCCATCTTCATGTGCGCCATGGCGGCATATGATCGCTGGCCGACCGACTTTTTCCCCATCATCGACGGCACCGTGCGCGCGGCCGAAGCGGTCGGCGCCAAGCTCATCGTGCTCGGAAACCTCTATGGTTATGGAGAAAACGCCGATAGCCCGCTTCGCTGCGATCTGCCCCTGAACCCGACTTCGAGGAAGGGAACCGCCAGGACGATCATGTGGCAGCGGGCGGTTCGTGCCGACGTGCCGGCGCTCGAAATACGCTCCAGCGACTATCTCGGACATGGCGCGATCAGCTATTTCTCGCTGATCGCCCTGCCCTCCATCATCGACGGCAAACCTACCGCCTTCATCGGAGACCTCGACGCAACCCATGCCTGGAGCTTCACCAGGGACGTCGCGAGCACACTGGTCGCGGCGGCCAGCTACAAGGGTGAATGGGACCGGGCATTTCACGTTCCCTCGCAGTACGCCTCACCCCGGGAGCTCATCCAGAAAACCGCGGCGATGCTCGCACGAGAGGTTTCGGGGATACGTTCCTATTCCGCCTCCGAGATGGAATCCCTGGGCATGCATGAGGCTGTCGAGATGAGCTACCTCTTCGAGAGCCCCTTGCTGGTTGACGCCTTCGACACTGAGGCGCTGCTGGGCGTCAAAGCCAGCAGCCTCGAGGAGATGATCGCCGACACGCTCCGCGATCATCTGTGAACCGGGCGGGCGGGCTTTTGCACAAACTGAAAAAGCCCGCTCCTTGCGGAACGGGCTGAGCCGGCGGGCCGGACTGGAGGTCAGACGGCCCGCAAATCGCTTTTTTTGTTCTATTCGAGATAGGTCGAGGGATCGACCGGCGCCGAGTTCTTGCGCACTTCGAAGTGCAGCTTCGGCGAGTCCGTCGTGCCGCTCATGCCCGAGAGCGCGATCTCCTGGCCGCGCTTGACCTTCTGGCCGCGCTGCACCTCGATCGAGCTGGCATGACCGTAGACGGTGACCAGGCCGTTCTCGTGGCGCACCAGCACCGTATTGCCGAATTCCTTGAGCCCGTCGCCGGCGTAGATGACGACGCCATTCTCGGCCGCCTTGATCGGCGTGCCCGAGGGCACGGCGATGTCGACGCCGTCCTTGCCGGACCCGAAACCGGAGATCACCCGGCCGCGCACAGGCCAGCGCATCTTGCCGATACCCGTGGCATCGGGCGCCACCGCTTCGTCGTCCTCGGCCTGCTGGATAACCTTCGCGTCCTTCTTCGGCGGCGTGTAGGACGCCAGCGTTTCCGACGGGGTGGTCTTTGCCGGAGGCTGCGTGGTTGCAGTGGTCACCGGGTCGACCTTCGCCGGCTTGGCACTGGCGACCGTGGCGGTTCCGCCGGCCGGTACCTTCAGGGTCTGGCCGATCTTGAGCAAGCCGTCCTTCATGTCATTGGCCTGCTTCAGCGCAACGACGCCAACGCCGGTCTTCCTGGCGATCGAGGACATCGTGTCACCCGACTGGACCGTATAGGTGCCGGGGGCGCCAGTTGCCTTGGCGACCTGCGCCAGCTTGGGCTCCTTGGGCTGGCTCGCGGCTGCCGAAGCATCGACCTGCGCGGCGGCCTTGCCCTCCTTGAGCTTGGGCTGCTGCGGCAGGACGGCGACCTTGTCCGGCGCGGTGGCCGGCAAATCGTGCTTGCCGTCCTTCGCGGGCCCGTCCTTCAACTGCTTGGCGTCGGCGACCTTCGGCTCCGCCTTGCTCGAATAGGCATAGGCCGGGATGACGATCTTCTGGCCGGTCTTCAGCCCCTTGGTCGGGCTGAGACCATTCACCTTCATGATGACATCGGCCGGCACCTTGTAATGTGCGGCCAGGCCGGAAATGGTCTCGCCGTCCCTGACGACGATTTCGGTCGCGTGCGGCCTGCCCGCCTCGGCCACCTTCGGCGCGTCGGCCATCTTGGGCGCATCAGGTTGGGCATTCTTGAACGGCTTGGCGGCCGGTTCGACAGTGCCGGTCGTCGTCCTGTCGACATGAGGAGCAGGTCGAACCATGGCGGGAGCCGTTGCGACACGCACCGGATTGGCGGCAGGCGCGAGCGCCGGCGCGGACTGCGCCTGGGCTGATGCGGGCGGCGGCAAAGGCCGGCTCGAAACCGGTTCGAGGCTGGAGCGGCTGACCGATTGCGTGTGGCTGCCGTCGAGCGGCGCGGCCGAAACATCGCCCGGATAGGGCTGCGCGGCATCCTGCTTGTTGATGATGGCGCGCTGATTGTTGGTCGAGGAAGTGAAGACGTCGTCGACACTGTTGAACCGCGAAGCCTGGGAACTGCACCCGGCGGCCGCGCCTGCAATCATGAGAACAGCGCAGCCCCGCGCCAGATTGCGACTGTTTGCCTTCAAAACACTGAGTTGCATCGCACTAACCCGCACAAACGCTGCACCAACTGAGACAGGATTAAAGCGCGTTAATGTTACCGGGCGGTTAACCCATTAGAATCCGACGAAAATTTTCTTAAAACATTTGGGGATAGCTGGCGGCAGGGATCATCAGGTCGAACAGGTGTTCGACCGCGAACCAATACTGTGCCGAAAACTAGATGATCGCCGCGACGCTGCGCAGGATCGGCTGCAGCCGCACGAGGCCGATATCCTCGCGCTCGAAACGGCTTCCGACCTTGGTGAGCTTGGCAAGCACCTGCTCGCCCTCCTCCGGCCCGATCGGCGCGATGACGATGCCGCCGCTCGACAGCTGGTCGAGCAGGAAGCGCGGCAGGCTGTCGAAGGCGGCCCAGGCGACGATGCGGTCGAACGGCCCTTCGGCAGGCAGGCCGCCGGAGCCGTCCGCCTGGCGCACGATGACATTGCCGATGCCCAGCGCCTCAAAGCGCTGCCTGGCTTGCTCCACCAGCGTCTTGTAGCGGTCGATGGTGACGATCCGCGCCGCCAGCCGCGACATCACCGCCGCCGTATAACCGGAGCCGGTGCCGATCTCGAGCACGCGGTTTCCCGATTCGATGGCAAGGGCCGCGATCACCGCCGCCTGCATGTCGGCGCCTTCGATCGCCTCGCCGCATTCGATCGGCAGCATGCGGTCGGACCAGGCGAGCTGGTGGAAGTGGGCCGCCAGGAAGCCGCGCCGCGGCGTTGCCTCGAAAGCCGCGATCAGCGCCTTCGGCACGGTGCCCCTGCCGCGCAGGCGCAACAGGAAAGCGGCAAATCCTTCGCGGTCATCGATTGGCAGGTTCATGCAAGCGCCTTGCTCAGCTGGTCACGGATCTCATGCGCGGTGAGGTCGAGCTGCAACGGCGTCACCGACACCAGACGGTTGCGCAGCGCATGGAGGTCGGTGCCTTGCTTGCCCTCGACCGGCTCGCGGCCGAAGCGCAACCAGTAGTAAGGCAGGCCGCGCCCGTCGCGGCGCTCGTCGACCCACAGGCTGTGCACGAGTTTGCCTTGCATGGTGACCACCGTGCCGGCGACCTCTTCAGGAAGGCAGTTCGGAAAATTGACGTTGAGCAGCACGCCGTCCGGGAGCGGCGTCGCAACGAGCTTCTTCAGCAGCGCCGGCGCCAGCGCCTCGGTGGTCTCGTAGGGGACGATGCGGTCCTCGCCGACATACGAATAGCCCTGGCTCAGCGCGATCGAACGGATACCGAGCAGCGCGCCTTCCATGGCGCCGGCGACGGTTCCCGAATAGGTCACGTCATCGGCGATGTTGGCGCCGGAATTGATGCCGGACAGGATCAGGTCGGGCGCGCCGGGCAGGATCTTCTTGACGCCCATGATGACGCAATCGGTCGGCGTGCCGCGCACGGCAAAATGCTTCTCGCCGATCTTGCGCAGCCGCAACGGCTCCGAGATCGAAAGCGAATGCGCATAGCCGGACTGGTCCTGCTCCGGCGCCACCACCCAGACATCGTCGGAGAGCGTACGGGCGACGCGCTCGAGCGACGCCAGGCCCTCGGCATGAATGCCGTCGTCATTGGTGAGAAGAATGCGCATTACTTCGCTTCGATCTTTGCCAGACCGCCCATGTAAGGCCGCAGCACTTCAGGAATCGTTACGCTGCCGTCTTCGTTCTGGTAGTTTTCGATGACGGCAATCAGCGCACGGCCGACGGCGGTGCCCGAACCGTTGAGCGTGTGGACGAAGCGGTTGCCCTTGCCGTCCTTGTCCTTGTAGCGGGCGTCCATGCGGCGCGCCTGGAAATCGCCGCAGACCGAGCAGGACGAGATTTCGCGATAGGCATTCTGGCCGGGCAGCCAGACCTCGATGTCGTAGGTCTTGCGCGCGCCAAAACCCATGTCGCCGGTGCACAGCACCATGGTGCGGAACGGCAGTTCCAGCCGCTTCAGCACTTCCTCGGCGCATTGCGTCATGCGTTCATGCTCGGCCAGCGAAGAGTCCTGGTCGGTGATCGACACCAGCTCGACCTTGTAGAACTGGTGCTGGCGCAGCATGCCGCGCGTGTCGCGCCCACCTGAGCCTGCCTCCGAACGGAAACACGGCGTCAGCGCGGTATAGCGCAGCGGCAGTTTTTCATGCGCGGTGATTTCCTCGCGCACCAGGTTGGTGAGCGGCACTTCGGCGGTGGGGATCAGGCCAAGCCTGCCCTCCCCGTGCGGCGTGAAGAACAGGTCCTCCTCGAATTTCGGCAGCTGGTTGGTGCCGAAAAGCACCTCATCGCGCACCATCAGCGGCGGGATCACTTCCTCATAGCCGTGCTCGGTCGTGTGGAGGTCGAGCATGAACTGGCCGATGGCGCGTTCCATCCGCGCCAAGCCGCTCTTCAGCACGGTGAAGCGTGAGCCCGACAGCTTCGCCGCCCGCTCGAAATCCATCATGCCGAGCGCTTCGCCAACTTCGAAATGCTCCTTCACCCAGTTCGGCCGCGTGGGCACCTTGCCGACGATGTGTTTGACGACATTGTCGTGTTCGTCCTTGCCGACAGGCACGTCGTCGAGCGGCACATTGGGCAGCACCGCAAGCGCGTCGTTCAGCGCCTTGTCGAGCTCGCGTTCGCGCGCCTCGCCATTCTGGATGAAGGTTTTTATATCGCCGACTTCGGCCTTCAATTTTTCGGCAAGGGCGGCGTCGCCCGAACGCATGGCGTTGCCGATCTCCTTCGAGGCGGCGTTGCGGCGCTCCTGCTTGGTCTGCAGCTCGGTGACGTGTTCGCGCCGCGCCTCATCCCTGGCGATCAAATCATCGACCGTGGACTGCGCCTCAGCCGTCGACCAAGAGCGCTTGGCCAGCGCCTCGACTAGGGCCTTCGGGTTGTCGCGAATCCATTTGATGTCAAGCATGGTTTTAACGTCCTCAAAGCTAGGCTAGAGGGGCGTAAACCGCATCCTTGATCGATGCAAGATGAGGCTGGGCGGCGGTTGTCGTTTTCCGCCGCTGCTGACGGCTTACGAGGCAGCCGGCGCCGGCGGCTCGTCCGGCGTCTTGTCCGCCACGGTCTCCCCGGCTTCCTGCTTCTCGCGCGCAAGGCGCTCGCGCTCCTGGCTGCGCTCGATCCACCGCGCGGCCCAGATGGCGACCTCGTAGAGCAGGATGGTCGGGATGGCCAAACCGATCTGGCTCATCGGATCGGGGGGCGTCAGCACGGCGGCGACGACGAAGGCGATGACGATCGCCCATTTGCGCTTCTCGGCCAGCGCCTTGGACGACAGCATGCCGACGCGCGTCATCAGGCTGGTCACCACCGGCAGCTGGAACACCAGGCCGAAGGAGAAGATCAGCGTCATGATCAGGCTGAGATATTCCGACACTTTCGGCAGCAGCGAAATCTGCACCTGATCGTCCGTGCCGGCCTGCTGCATGGCGAGGAAGAACCACATCACCATCGGGGTGAAGAAGAAATAGACCAGTGAGGCGCCCATCAGGAACAGGATGGGCGATGCGATCAGGAACGGCAGGAAGGCGTTGCGCTCGTTCTTGTAGAGACCGGGCGCGATGAATTTGTAGATCTGCGTGGCGATCAGCGGAAAGGCGATGACCATGCCGCCGAACATGGCGAGCTTGACCTGCGTGAAGAAGAATTCCTGCGGCGCGGTGTAGATCAGCTCGACCTTGTGCGGATCGAGACCCGCCCACTTGGTCGCCCATTTGAAGGGAACGACCAGAAGGTTGAACAGCTTCTTGGCAAAGAAGAAGCATACCAGGAAGGCGACGAAAAAGCCGCCGAGCGACCAGATCAGCCGCCGGCGCAGCTCGATGAGATGCTCGATCAGCGGCGCCGACGATTTTTCGATCTCGTCCTTTTCCTTGTCCGAAACGCTCACTTGGCGGCTCCAGCCGTCTTCTTGGCCGCCGGCTTCTTCACTGGCGCGGGTTTCGGTTCGGCTTTCGCCATGGTCTTTCCAGCAGTCGCCTTGGCAGCGGTATTCTTCACTGAGGCGGCGGCAGGCTTTGCTGCCGACGCCTTCGCAGGCGTCTTGGACGCGGATGCGGCTTTTGCCGTCGCCACCGGCGCGGCCTTTGCCGTCGCCGCCTTCGCCGGAGCCTTTGCTGTCGGCGAGGCCTTGGCCGCCTTCTTCGCGGCAGATGCCTTCGGCGCCACGGCAGGTTCCGTGGAGGCCGTCACCACCGATTCATCGGTCATGGCCGGGAAAATCGGCGTCGGCGCTGCGGCTCCCGCCGCACTGACGCCAGGCATTTCCGTTGCGGCGTTCTTCAACGGCTCGGCCGCCTGTGGCGTCGAAGCGGCGGGCGTTGCCGGATCGGCGGCTGGCTTCGGCTTCATCGCCTGGTCGACGCCGGCGCGCACATCGGCGGCCGCCTGCTCGAACGGGTTGAGCTGTTTCCTGATCTCGGCAACGGGGCTCAAGCCCCTGAGTTCGTCGACCGACTTCTTGACGTCGTCGAGTTCGGCTTCCTTCAGCGCTTCGTTGAACTGTTTCTGGAAGTCGGCGGCCATCGAGCGCAGCTTCGCCGTCGTGCGGCCGAAGGTGCGCAGCATATTGGGCAAATCCTTCGGCCCGACGACCACGATCATGACGATCGCGATCACCAGCATTTCGGTCCAGCCGACTTCAAACATGGCACTCTGTTCCGACTAGAACTTTTTGGCTCAGCTCTTGCTGGCTTTTTCCTTCACGGCCGAAACGGTCTCGTCGGCACGGTGTTCGACGGTGCGCTTGTCGTCGGCGACGTCGTCGTCCGCCATGCCCTTCTTGAAGCTCTTGATGCCTTTGGCCATGTCGCCCATCAGCTCGGGAATCTTGCCGCGGCCGAAAACCAGCAGCACGATCACCAGCACGATCATCCAGTGCCAAATCGAAAATGAACCCATAGCAAATCTCTCTCGAATGTTTTCCCTGGCGATGATCTATGCGTTTTCGCGTTGGGATTCAAACACAACAGCGACAGAGTTTATGAAAGGGTGACGGATGTCACGCTTTTTCGACTCGCTGGCCCGCTACCAATCGGCGCATCTACGACCTATCGGAGCGCTTGGACAGAGGCCGGCAGGTCAATCTTCCGTGACGCGCGGCGTCAGCAGACCTAGTTCCTCGAGATCGATGTCAGTCAGCGGATCCTCGTCCTCGGTCAGCGCGTCGGGATCGGCCGGCGGCTGCGGGATGGAGAAATTCGACGGCATGCGCCCCGAGAGCAGGCCCGCCCCCTTCAGTTCTTCCATTCCGGGAAGATCGCGGATTTCCTCGAGTGCGAAATGGTCGAGGAAGGTTTCGGTGGTGCCATAGGTTACGGGACGACCGGGCGTCTTGCGGCGGCCGCGCATGCGCACCCATTCCGTCTCGAGCAGCGTGTCCAGCGTGCCCTTCGACGTCTCGACACCGCGGATGTCCTCGATCTCGGCGCGCGTCACCGGCTGGTGATAGGCGATGATCGCCAGCACCTCGAGCGCCGCGCGCGAAAGCTTGCGCTGCTGCACCGTGTCGCGGCTCATCAGGAAGGCGAGGTCACCGGCGGTGCGGAACGCCCAGGCGTCGCCGACCCGCACCAGATTGACGCCGCGCCGTGCATAGACCTGCTGCAGCTCGGCCATCGCCAGGGCAACGTTGATGCCGTCGGGGAGGCGCGCGGCAAGCTGCTTTTCGCTGACGGGTTCGGCGCTGGCGAACACGATCGCCTCGGCCATGCGCACGGCCTCCGCCATATGCAGGCGCTCGGCCGGATTCTGCGCCGGGTTCTCTGCCGAGGCCTGGTCGAGCTCGCCTTCCAGTTCATCGTCCACCTTGAAGGGGATAACCGAAGCGTTGGCGCGTTCGCTCATGATGCCACCTCGACTGCCTTGATTGCCGGAGCGCGGTGATCGCGCAGATAGATCGGCGCGAACACCTCGTCCTGCCGCAGATCCATCTTGCGCTCGCGCACCAGTTCCAGTGTCGCCGCGAACGAGCTGGCGATCGCCGTACGCCGCTCTTCCGGGCTGGTCATGTATTGGATGAGGAAGCTGTCCAGGGCGGTCCAGTCACGCAGCGAGCCGATCAGCCGGGTCAGGATGTCGCGCGCGTCCTTGAGCGACCACACGCCTCGTCTGGCGATCGTCACATTGGTGATCGCCTGCTTCTGCCGCTGCTGGGCATAGGCGGTCAGGAGATCGTAGAGCGACGCCGAATAGGCGTTGCGCTTCTCGATGATGACCATTTCGGGCATGCCGCGCGCGAACACGTCGCGCCCGAGCCGGTTGCGGTTGACCAGGCGCGCCGCCGCATCGCGCATGGCTTCCAGCCGCTTCAGCCGGAATTGCAACACGGCCGCCAGTTCCTCGCCGCTTTCGCCCTCTTCACCTGGCTGCTTGGGGATCAACAGCTTCGACTTGAGGAAGGCGAGCCACGCCGCCATCACCAGATAGTCGGCCGCAAGTTCGAGCCGCAGCGCCCTCGCCGTCTCGACAAACGCCAGATACTGCTCGACCAGCGCCAGGATGGAGATGCGCGCCAGGTCGACCTTCTGGGTGCGGGCAAGGTGCAGGAGCAGATCGAGCGGGCCTTCGAAACCGGCCACGTCGACGACCAGCGACGGGTCGCCGGTGACGCGTGAATCGTCATTCTCGGCCCACAGGCGGTCCATCGGTGCGGCCTTCGCGGCCTTGCTTTCCAACGTTTCCGCCACTGCCTTTGTCACTTCCCTTGGTTAGGCCACCGCATCGAAATAGGTGGCAAATTCAGCGCGTATCTCGGTTTCCTCGGCCGCGTCGCGTTTCCTTATATAGGTCAGCGCCCGCTTTGCACGCTCCAGCGACTTGCCCTCAAGCCCCGTGGTGCGCGACGCAATGCCCGCCATCTCCTCGAAAACGCCGTTGCAGTGAAGGACCAGATCGCAGCCCGCCGCAAGGATCGACGCCGCCTTTGTCGGGAAATCCCCAGAAAGTGCCTTCATCGAGGTGTCGTCGCTCATCAGGAGCCCGTCAAAGCCGATGTCGCGGCGGATGATCTCGTCGATGACCTTGCCTGACGTCGTCGCCGGGTTCTTGGGGTCGATGGCGCTGTAGACCACATGCGCCGTCATCGCCATCGGCAGGTCGTTGAGCTCCCTGAACGGGGCAAAGTCATGTCGTTGCAGATCGCTGAGCGAGGCATCGACCGTTGGCAGTTCGAAATGCGTGTCGGCAAAGGCCCTGCCATGACCGGGGATGTGCTTCATCACAGGCAGCACGCCGCCCGACATCAGGCCCTCTGCGGCGGCCCGGCCGAGTTCGATGACCGCGCGCGGCTCCTTGCCGTAGGCGCGCGCGCCGATGACGTCGCTGGCGCCTTCGATCGGCACGTCGAGCACCGGCAGGCAATCCGCGGTGATGCCGTAGCGCAGCAGGTCGAAGGCGTGCAGGCGCGCCATCAGCCAGGCAGCACGGGCGCCGGCGTCGTGATCGTCGCGCCACAGCGCGCCAAGCGCCCCGCCCGCCGGATAGTTCGGCGCCAGCGGCGGCCGCAGGCGTTGCACCCGGCCACCTTCCTGGTCGATGAACACCAGCGCGTCCGGCCGCCCGATGCAGTCGCGCATCTCGGCGACGAGATCGCGGATCTGCTCGGTCTCGCCGATGTTGCGGGCAAACAGGATGAAGGCCCACGGGCATTCATTGCGATAGAAATTGATTTCTTCGCGGGTGAGCGATTTCCCGGCGCAGCCGAGGATCATGGATTTTGATTCGGTCATGTCAGGAGTCTAGGGCTTCACGCGGCCGAAGGGAATCGTCTCGGGAAACATGCGTCAAACCACGGGATATGCTTCCACATGAAAAAGTCAGGCATGTGAAAGGTCAGGCACATGAAAAAGCCGGCGCGACCTTGGGCCGCGCCGGCTTTGAACAGTTGAACGTCGTCTAGCGCGAGACGAAGCAGTTGCCGCCGGCAGCCTTGTAGCTGGTGCACAGATTAATGGCATCGTTGCGCGACTGGGCAACGACCCGGACGCGGTAGAACGTGCCCTTGCCGGCAATCTCGGCCTTGACGATGTTGGCGGTGCGGCCGGCAAGCACGCTGCCATAGCGGCGCTGCAGGTCCTGGTAGGTCGACTGGGCGCTTTCCACCGTCGGCTGCGAAGCAACCTGCATCGACCACGAACCGCTACCGGTCGCCGTCGTTGCCGGGTCGATGGACGCGACCTGGTCGGGCTTGACCTCGCCGACGACATCGACCGGCTGGTCGGACGGACGCTGCGGCGCGATCGCAACCTTGGCCGGCGTGTTGGCCGACTGCGCCTTGGCCGGTTTGGCCGCCGGCTTGAGGGCCGGTTCATCGCCCGACTGGGCCACGGCGGGCGCAACCGTGCCGGTCTGGTCTGCATCGGCCTGCGCCGACGGTGCAGCGACATGCTGCGGCGCCGGATCGCTCGGCTCGGCGGCCGCCACCTGCGGTGCGGCCGGCGTCGGATCCTCGCGCGGCACCAGCGAGCCATCCGATTTGACCACCATCGTCCTCACCTTGCGCGGCGCGACGGCGACGACATCGTTGTTGGTGCCCTTGTCGGTATCCTGCAGCACCTGCGCGATGCGGTCCTCGGACTTGGGCGCGGGCGCCGCATTGTCAGCCTGGGTTGCATTGCCGGCCGGAGCCGTATTGCCAGCCGGCGCGGCACTTGCGGTCGGCGCGGCATTGCCGTCATCACCAACGGTAGCACCCTGGCCAGCGGAAAGATCGATGGCGCGGGCCGGGTCCTTGGCCTGCACATCCACAGGGACCTCGGTGTTGGTGACAAGCTTCTGCTGCACCGGCTCGGCCGGCTTCGCGCCCTTGACCACCGCGTCATAGACCTTGTTGTCCTGGTTCGGCACCACGGTGCCGCCCGGATTTTCCGGCTTGACCTTGATCGGCGAATTGTCAGCCTTGACGATGACAGGCGCTTCGCTGCCGCCCTTGCCGCCGAAAGACAGCGCAAAGGCGCCAAGACCGCCTGCGACGGCCACGGCACCGACGATCGCGGCGATAAACAGGCCGCGGCGGCCCGACGGCCTCGCGGCTTCCCGTTCGCCGAGACCCGGAACGGCCATTGCTTCGTCCAGCTCGGGATCATAATCGAGTTCATCGACGGTGAAATCGTCGGCCTGCGAGACCGGCTGGCTGCCGGGCAGATTGTCGAGATCGAAGCCATCGGCGGCGTCGGCATAGCCGGTGTTCGCCGCGGCGCGCGCGGGCATTTCCGCCGGCCGAGCCGCATAGGTACGCGCTTCCGGCTGATAGGCCGGTTTGACCCCGTCATATGCCGGCTTGGGTTCTTCATAGGCCGGCGCCTGGTAGCCCTGATTGAACCCGCCATTGAAGGCTTCATCGGCATAGGCAGCGCTGCTTGCGGGCGCGGCGGGAGCAGGCGCGACCTCCACCGAATTCATTTCCGTCAGCAGGCTGGCGAACTCGGCGTCGAGGTCGTCATAACCTGTTGCGGCCGGTTCATCTTCCTCGAAATGCAGTTCCGGAATGTCGAGATCGTCCGCCAGCGCCACGACGCGCTCCGGCACATCGACCGTTTCGACATCAGGCACCTCGTCGTAGCGCGAGGACTGGCGCGGCTGCGGTGCGGATACCGGCGCTGCATAGGGAGCTGCCGCAACCGGCTCAGGCGCGCGGTAGGACGGCACGACGGCCACCGCAGGGGCAACATCAGGCTCGGCGGGCCTGGCCGCCATCGAAGCGGACGGCTGCGCGGCGAATGCCGGGTGCTGGGGAACCGGTGTCACGCGGCTCCACGAACGGGTCGGCTCGCTCGGCGCGGAGCGCTCGGCCAGCCAATCGAGGGAATCGGCCTGATCCTGGCGGGAAGCTGCCTCGTCGCGCGGATCGAGATTGCTGGCCAAGGCCGCATCGAACGCATCATCGTCGAAATCGATGTCGCCATGATCGGCAGCATCCGCGCCCATATCCTGGCCCTGAAGCTCATCGAGCAGCAGATCGTCGAGATCGGCATCGGCAGCGGCGCTGGAGGCATGCAGATCCTCGGTCGCCTGTTCGTCGAGATCCCAGTCGAGATCGCCGACAAGATCGGCCGGTTCCTCGGCGGCCTTCGCAGGCGCGGCAGCATATGGAGCAGCATACGGCTGAACGGGAGCGGCAACCGGCTGAGCCACAACGGGCTGAGCGGCGACGGGCTCCTTGGCCGACGGCTGCGTGCGTGCCGTCATGGCGCCCAGAAGCGCATTCAACTCGTCTTCGAGGCTGCGTTCGTCCGCCACGGGGGCCGGCGCCGGCTCAGCCATGATGGCTGCCGGCGTCGCCGGAGCTATCGGCTGGACCGCGGCGGCTGCGACCTCGGCGACCGGCTCTTCGGCAGGCTCGGCAAACGCATCGTCCAGGTTCAGATCGAAAGAATCATCCGAAACGGCTTCGGGGTTCGAGAACTCGCCCCTCGTGCCCACGGCATCGGCGAGCACTTCGTGCGCTTCTGCCGCATCAAAGGCCACCGGCTCGTCCGCCTGAATGTCAAAATCCATATCGACATCCGCCATGGCGGCCTCGAAGCGACCGTCGAAATCGTCGTCGGAAATCGCCTCAGCCTCGTGCGCGGCGGCCAGCACCGGCTCCGGATAGTCGACCGCGACCGCAGCCACGGGGCGCTGATCAGCCGAATGGCCGTCCAGCATCAGCTCGTCTTCGAGCGAAAACGCGGCCGCATCGTCGAATTCGTGCTCGGGGGCCGGCTCGGCAGCCATCGGCACTTCGGCAACGGCATGCTGGGCCTCGACGGCCTCGTCCTCGACGGCATGGTCCTCGATGTGGAAGTCCTGATCGAGCGACGCGGCAAGTTCGTCATCCATCCGCAGATCGTCCTCGAAGGGCGAAACGTCCTCGAGCGAACTGGCAACGGCATTGTCGAAATCAGCGTCGAAGGCGGGCTCGACGGATGGCGCGGCTTCGGCAGCGCCGGTATCGGCACGGCCGGCAACGAGCCCCTGCTCGTCGGCACCCGTGAAGTCCAGATGGAAATCGTCGTCTAGCGACAACGCAAGGTCGTCGTCCTGCGCCGGAGCGGCCGCCGTTTCGAATGCCGGCTCATGAGCCTCGACAACCGGAGTCGCCACGCTGTCGCCAGCGTCGAACTCGCCCATCAGCTCCTTTTCGAGGTCGATGTCGAAATCGTCCTCTTGCACGGGCTGGCTGGCGGCAGCGACCTGCGGTTCGACCCGCGCCTGCTGCTTGACCGGCTGGCGTGGGTCGAATCCCATGATCCTGGTCAGTTCCGCGAACGGATCATCGTCAGCGATGTCGTTGTTGTCGGCTACTCTCAGCTGGGTTCTGTCTGCCATTATTGTTCCCGAACTCGCACTCATTCGGACGCCATGGACGTCGCGCAGGGTTGGCCCTTACCAGCGCAATGTGGGCAAAAGGTGACAGGTTATTTAGTCAAACCTAACGCATTTCGGTGGGCGCAGCGGCCCCGATCAGCGTCAGGCCGGACGTCAGAACGTCCGAAACAGCCTGCACCAGCCCTAGTCTGGCATGCGTCAATTGTCGGTCGTTAACCTTAACAAAACGTAAGTCCGGATTATCCGTGCCCCGGTTCCAGTGTCCGTGGAAACTGGAAGCCAGATCGTAGAGATAAAATGCCAGCCTATGCGGCTCCAGCGCAAGAGCGGCGGACTCGATCAGGCGCGGATATTCGGCGAGCTTGCGGATCACGCCGATTTCGCCTTCGTCGGTCAGCGAAGCCGCGGCGGCAGCCAGGCTTTTGCGATCGAAATTCGCCTCGCCCAATTGTTCGCTCGCCTGCCGGAACACCGAATGGCAGCGCGCCGAAGCGTACTGCACATAAAACACCGGATTGTCCTTGGACTGCTCGGTGACCTTGGCGAAATCGAAATCGAGCGGCGCATCGCTCTTGCGATATAGCATCATGAAGCGGATGGCGTCGCGGCCAACCTCCTCCACCACTTCCCGAAGCGTGACAAAATCGCCGGACCGCTTCGACATGCGAACGGGCTCGCCATCGCGAAACAGCTTGACCAGATTGCACAACAGGACGGTAAGCTTCACCTCGTCGCCGGCAATAGCCCGCGCCAGCGCTTCCAGCCGCTTGACGTAGCCGCCATGGTCGGCGCCAAGCACGTAGATCAGGTCGACGAAGCCGCGATCGACCTTGTCCTTCAGATACGCCACGTCGGCGGCGAAATAGGTGAACGCGCCGTCGGACTTGACCAGCGCCCGGTCCATGTCATCGCCAACCGCGGTCGAACGGAACAGCGTCTGCTCGCGATCTTCCCAGTCGTCGGGCTTCTCGCCCTTGGGCGGCGGCAGCTTGCCCTTGTAGATATGGCCCTTCAGAGTCAGGTCGTTGATCGCCGAGCGGATCTTCTTGGCATTGTCGGCGTGCAGCGTGCGTTCGGAGAAGAACACGTCATGATGCACGTTGAGCAGCGCCAGATCCTCTCGGATCATCGCCATCATGGCGTCGATCGCACGATCCTTGACGATGGCCAGCGCCTCATCGTCCGGCATTTGGAGCAAGCTGCGGCCAAACTCTTTCGCCAGCGCCTGGCCAAGTGGAACCAGATAGTCGCCTGGATATAGGCCGGTCGGGATCTCGCCGATGTCATCGCCGAGCGCCTCCCGATACCGCAATATGACCGACCGCCCGAGCACGTCGATCTGTCCGCCGGCGTCGTTGATGACATATTCCTTGGTGACGTCGTAGCCGGCAAACGCCATCAAATTGGCGAGCGCGTCGCCGACGACGGCGCCGCGGCAATGGCCGACATGCATCGGCCCCGTCGGGTTGGCGGAGACATATTCGACATTGGTTTTCCGGCCGGCGCCTACCTTCGAGCGGCCGTAGTTGCGGCCCTCGCCCAGAAGCGCTGACAGATGCGCCTGCCAAAACCCGTCCTTCAGGCGGAGATTGACGAAGCCGGGACCGGCGACCTCGGCGGCGGCGACATCCTTGTCGTCGCGCAGCGCCAGCGCGAGCTTCTCGGCCAGCACGCGCGGGTTCTGCCCGGTGGGCTTGGCCAGAACCATCGCCGCATTGGTCGCGAGATCGCCATGGCTGGCGTCGCGCGGCGGTTCGACGGCAATGCGCGACAGGTCGGGCGAAACGCCGTCCTTGTCTTTCAGATCAAGCGCTTCGACAGCCTTTGTGACTCGCGCGGTGAAATCGGCGAAGATGTTCATGGGTATTGCTCTGGCGGCTTTAGGGCGAATCCGGCTCGTTGGCCGGCAAAATCGCGCTCGCCCTAGCTCAAATCCGGGGTGCGGTCAAACAAACGCCTGTGTTCCTTGAGCGCGTAGGTGTCGGTCATCCCTGCCAGGAAATCGGCGACGGAGCGCGCCTTGATGCGATCCTCGGCCCGGTCCAGCCCCTCGCGCCAGCCATCCGGCATGGCGCGCGGATCGGCGAAATAGACGTCGAACAGGTCCCTGACGATCTGCTCGGCGCCGGCGCGCACCCGCATCACCTCCTCGTGCCGGTAGAGGTGCTTGTAGAGAAACGCCTTCAATTCCTTCTCGGCCGCGGCCATCTCGGCGGAAAAGGTCACCATCGTCTCGCCCGCCGCCCTCACCGCGTCGGCGCTTTGCGGCCCGACACGTTCCAGATTTGCGGTCGCCGAGACGATGACATCCTCGACCATGGCGGTGATCTGCCGCCGCATCAGTTCGTGGCCGGTGCGCACGTCATCGAGCCTGGGATAGCGCTGGCGCACGCCGTCCAGGATCTTTCCCGGCAGCGAGACGGCTTTCAGCATGTCGAGCGTCAAGAGCCCTGCCCGCAACCCGTCATCGATGTCATGCGTGTTGTAGGCGATGTCGTCGGCGATCGCCGCGCACTGCGCCTCGATGCCGGCGAAGCGGTCGAGTTCGAGGTCCTGCAGTTGCGAATAATCACGGATCGCCTGTGGCACCGGCCCTTTCAGCCCCTTGCCGCTGGCATCCGTCAGCGGGCCATTGTGCTTGACCAGGCCTTCCAGTGTCTCCCAGGTCAGGTTCAGCCCGTCGAATTCGGCGTAGCGCGCCTCCAGCCGCGTCACGATGCGCAGCGATTGGGCGTTGTGATCAAAACCGCCCCAGGCCGCCATCTTGTCGTTCAGCGCGTCCTCGCCGGTATGGCCGAAGGGCGTGTGGCCGAAATCATGCACCAGCGCCACCGCCTCTGCGAGATCCTCGTCGCCGCGCAGCGCCCGCGCCAGCGCACGCGCGATCTGCGCCACCTCGATCGAATGAGTCAGACGTGTGCGGTAGTGATCACCTTCATGGGCGATGAAGACCTGCGTCTTGTGCTTGAGCCGCCGGAACGCCGTCGAGTGGATGATACGGTCGCGGTCGCGCTGGAACGGCGTGCGGGTCGGGCTCTCGACCTCGTCGAACAGCCGGCCGCGCGAGCGCGCCGGATCCGTGGCATAAGCCGCGCGCGGCCGATAGCCGAAACCGATGTCGCCCAACTCATTGGTCATGGCTGATGCTGCCGCAGTTGACTTGATCTAGTTGACTTGGCCCCTTGCGCTTCATACCTATCATGTGAAACCGAAAGCAAGGTGACGCCCATGGGCGCTGATGCCAAGACCGCCATGAAAGTCGACATGACCGAGGCCGCCGCCAGGCGGATCGCCAAGATTGTCTCTGGCGAGGCCGGCAAGACGGCGCTGCGCGTTTCCGTCGAAGGCGGCGGCTGCTCGGGATTCTCCTACAAATTCGACCTGGTCGACACGCGCAACGACGACGATGTCGCCATCGAGAAGGATGGCGCGACCGTGCTGATCGACGATTTGTCGCTGGTCTATATGGGTGGCTCGGTCATCGATTTCGTCGACGATCTGATGGGCCAGTCCTTCCAGATCCGCAATCCGAACGCGGTCGCCTCCTGCGGCTGCGGCACGAGCTTCTCCATCTAACGGCATGCCTGCCATCGGCGCGGTCCGTCAGGTCGCGCTGTCGGCCGGACGCGATCTTGATTCGACGCTGGCCTTCTGGCGCGACGTACTCGGCATGGGCGTCCATGCCCGCTACGACCCGCCCGGCATCGCCTTCATCCTGGCAGGCGACGTGCGCCTGCTGTTCACCGACGGCGTTCCGGCCGGCATAGTCTATCTCGACATTACAGGCCTCGAAGCCTTCCATGCCGAGGCGAAAGCCGCGGGCGTCCCCTTCACCGCGCCGCCCGCACTTGTCCATCGCGATACCGAAGGCACCTTCGGTCCGCCAGGGGAAAGCGAGTGGATGGCCTTCCTAAAGGACCCCGCAGGCAATACGATCGGGCTCGTCGAACGCCACCCGCCGCAGGAAGAATAGACCGTCATGAAAATCGTCACCTGGAACATCAATGGCGTTCGCGCCCGCATCGGCAATCTGACCCATTGGCTGAAAGAGAGCGCGCCCGACATCGTCTGCCTGCAGGAGATCAAGACGGTCGACGATCAGTTCCCGCGCGCCGAGATCGAAGCGCTAGGCTACAATGTCGAAACCCATGGCCAGAAGGGTTTTAATGGCGTGGCGCTGCTGTCGAAGCTGCGCTTTGACGAAGTCAACAGAGGCCTCCCGGGCGACGATACCGACGAGCAGGCGCGCTTCATCGAAGGCGTGTTCTCGACCGACAAGGGCGCGTTGCGTGTCGCCTCGCTCTACCTGCCGAACGGCAACCCGATCGATGACGACAAGAAATTCTCCTACAAGCTGTCCTGGATGGCGCGGCTGGAGCGCTGGGCCGAGGAGCGGCTGAGGCTGGAAGAGGCGCTCGTGCTGGCCGGCGACTACAACGTCATTCCCGAGCCGATCGATGCGCGCTTTCCCGAAAACTGGCTGGGCGACGCATTGTTCCAGCCGCAGACGCGGCAGGCCTTCCGCCGCCTGCTCAACCTCGGTTTCATCGAAGCGGTGCGCGCGGTCACCGATGCACCCGACACCTACACCTTCTGGGATTATCAGGCCGGCGCCTGGCAGAAGAACAACGGCATCCGCATCGACCATCTGCTGCTGTCGCCGGAGGCCGCCAACCGCTTCTCTTCAGCCTCGATCGAAAAACATGTGCGCGCCTGGGAAAAGCCGTCCGATCACGTGCCGGTGGCGATCGATCTCGCTTTGCAGCCAGCCTGACCGGTGCCCTGCTGCCGTCGATTTGTCTGGACGTGGTGTCGCCACAAATCGGGCGCAGGATGGAAGATCATCATGGCGGCCGGGGTTCCCATGACCATTCGATTTGTTGTTTGTCCGATCGGCTTGGCATTTGCCACGGCTGCCATGGTGCCTGCTTTCGCCGCCCCGGAATGTCTTGCCAACGGAAAGTCCTATCCGGTCGGTCAGGTCGCCTGCCTGACGGTGGCCGACCAGAGCCATCTGGCGCGCTGCGAGATGGTGCTCAACAACACATCCTGGACGAAGATCGGCGACAGCTGCCCCGGAAACACGATGGCGCCGCACCTGCACGTCACGCCGATCTCGACGCCCGCGCCCAGCATGGTGCCGACGGAGCCAACCGAAAACTGATTCTTTCGCCTAGCCAATCTCTCTTCGTGGAGAAGATGCCCGGCTGACCACCCTACTGATCTGCATTGGTGGTGCCCTTGGTCAGGATGTCATCGGCCAGCGAAATCGCCGTGCGCCGGTCGGCTTCGCCGGCAGCGGCGAAGGCCTCTTCCTGCATGCCGCGGATCCAGGGCTGATCGGCCGGCGCCGCGCGTTCGAGTGCGGCGGTCATCATCGCCAGGCCGCGAACGATCTTGCCGCTCTGGAACAGGAGATGGCCGAGCGTCGCCTGGGCACCGGCATGGCCCTTCTCGGCGGCGAGCTGGAACCAGCGCCCGGCCTGCTTGACGCTGGCCTTCACGCCGCCCTCGCCCTTGAGGAACATCTGCCCCATCTCGAACTGGGCGTTCGGGTTGCGGTAGTTGGCGGCGGCGCGCATGTAATATTCCTGGGCCGCCACCTCGTTCTCGGTGACCGGGCTGCCGGGAATGCCCTTGCGCAGATAGTCGCCCAGCGCCACCAGCGCGTCGGAAACGTAGCTTTCCTCAGGCGAACCGGGCTCGACATCCTGGTCTACTATCTCGGAAAAGAACTTGAACGCCTCATAATCGTCGCGCGCCACGCCGTCGCCCTCGGCATACATGCGGGCAAGCTTCCAGGTGGCGCCGATCTGGCCGTTTTCGGCGGCGTATTTGTAGGCCTCGGCGGCCTGTTCCTTGTGGCCGTTCTTGTAGGCGGAGAAGCCGAACTGGAACACCGCCCAGGGGCTCGACTGCGGCTTCACGCCGGTCTTGTCGTCGAACACCTTGTCGTCGAAGGCCAAAGCCTGGCCCACGGCGCCAAAGATCGCCGCAGCGACCAGTGCCGGTAGGACAGATGACCTCAACAACTCTGGTGTTGACTTCAACAACTCAGATATCCGCATAGCAGTGTGTTTCTTTCGCACCGCCCGGATGGGTGACCGCGCCATCCCTGGCAGACCCGACCGTCTGTGCGTATTTCCATATCGCGCCCGACTGGTAGTCGGTCGTGCGCGCCTTCCATGTCTTTGCCCGCGCCGCCAGTTCTTCATCGGACAGCGCCACGTCGATCGTGCCGCTCACCGCGTCGATCGAGATCACGTCGCCATCCCGGATGAGGCCGATCGGACCGCCGACCGCCGCTTCCGGCCCGACATGGCCGATGCAGAAGCCGCGTGTCGCGCCCGAGAAGCGGCCGTCGGTGATCAGCGCCACCTTGCCGCCCATGCCCTGGCCGTAAAGCGCCGCCGTCGTCGACAGCATCTCGCGCATGCCGGGACCGCCGCGCGGTCCTTCGTAGCGAATGACGAGAACCTCGCCTTCCCGGTAGTTGCGATGCGTCACCGCCTCGAAACATTCCTCTTCCGAATCGAAGCAGCGTGCCGGGCCGGAGAACTTCAGCTCCGCCATGCCCGCGACCTTCACGATCGCGCCTTCAGGGGCAAGGTTTCCCTTCAAGCCCACGACACCGCCGGTTTGGGTAATTGGTCTGTTGGCCGGGCGAACCACATCCTGATGCTCATTCCAGGCAACGTGCTCCATGTTTTCGGCCAAAGTGCGGCCAGTGACCGTCAGGCAATCGCCATGCAGGTAACCGTGGTCGAGCAGCGTCTTCATCAGAAGCGGAATGCCGCCGGCCTCGAACATGTCCTTGGCGACATATTTGCCGCCCGGCTTGAGGTCGGCGATGTAGGGTGTCTTCTCGAAGATCTTCGCGACGTCGAAAAGATCGAACTTGATGCCCGCCTCATGCGCGATCGCCGGCAGATGCAGCGCTGCGTTGGTCGAGCCGCCGGTGGCCGAAACCACGGTCGCCGCGTTCTCCAACGCCTTCAGCGTGACGATGTCGCGTGGCCGTATGTTCTTGGCGATCAGTTCCATTATCTTTTCGCCCGAGGCGAAATTGAAACGGTCGCGCATTTCGTAAGGCGCCGGCGCGCCGCAGGAATAGGGCAGCGCGAGACCAATCGCCTCGGCCACGGTCGCCATGGTGTTGGCGGTGAACTGGGCGCCGCACGAGCCGGCCGACGGACACGCGGCCTGCTCGATCTCGAGCAGTTCGGCATCGCCGATCGTGCCGACCGAATGCTGGCCGACGGCCTCGAACACGTCCTGCACGGTGATCTGGCGGCCGCGATAGCTGCCGGGCAGGATCGAGCCGCCATAGATGAAGATCGACGGCACGTTGAGCCGCACCATGGCCATCATCATGCCGGGAAGCGATTTATCGCAGCCGGCAAGGCCGACCAGCGCATCGTAGCAATGGCCGCGCATGGTCAGTTCGACCGAATCGGCAATGACCTCGCGCGACACCAGCGACGACTTCATGCCCTGGTGGCCCATGGCGATGCCGTCGGTGACGGTGATGGTGCAGAATTCGCGCGGCGTGCCGTTGGCGGCAGCGACGCCCTTCTTGACCACTTGCGCCTGGCGCATCAGCGAGATGTTGCAGGGGGCGGCTTCGTTCCAGCAGGAGGCGACACCGACCAGCGGCTGGGCGATCTCGGCGGCGGAAAGCCCCATGGCATAGAGATAGGACCGGTGCGGCGCACGCGCCGGACCGACAGTCACATAGCGGCTAGGCAGCTTAGCCTTTGAAATGACCTTGGCGTCCATTCTCATCCTTGCCGCGGGCGGTGCGGCCTGTCCCATCGCCGAGCCTTTTGGCGCGTGTCCCGGGACCCTTTCGAGGTGCGCCGGGTTTATGGCGGGAAATAGGCAATTTCCCCGCCCTGACTTCTAGCGCAGGGGTTGTTCAGAAAGTGTTGCCAAAACGTCACAATCGCACGAGGCGATCCCGGTGCGGCTTATATGCAACGCAGCTTGGATACCCGAGGTGCCGACAAAGTCGGCCCAAACGAAAAAGGCCGGGCAATGCCCGGCCTTTTTGTCGAATTCTCAACAGGTTAGAACTTGATCTTGATGCCGCCGGAAATTGCCGTGACCAGATCGTTGCCGAAGTCGTAGCTGACCTCATTGCCGGCGACATAGCCGTTTTGGCCATTCACTGTCCCCGAATGGCCGCTGGTCAGCACGCCGATCGCGCCGGCCAGACGAACTTCGATATTGGGCTGGGGCGTATAGGCGACGCCACCGCCCACGGTCCAGGTGTCGGTCTGCGAGCCATAGCCATGCGACGTGCCGCGATCCCACGAAAGCTGGCCGGCCGCACTCCACTGATCGTTGAACTTGTGGCCGATACCGCCCGTGACGGTCCAGCCGTCGCGATACATCAGATCCAGCGAGGTGATCTGGCCCGAATGCAGTTTATCACCTGTGACGCACGCCGCGGCCGGAGTGCCGACTACGCAAATCGGAACGCTCTGCAGCAGGCTCCAATTGACCCACTTCAACGAACCGAAGGCGAGCCAGCCGGGAGCGATGCCTGACTGCAACTTAAACTCGACCGTGTCCGGCATGTACTGTGTCGAGCCATAAATCGGCAGCACGACACTGCCAACATGCGTCAGATCCAGCGTGCCCGAGATATTGTCGAGCTTGACTCGCGAATTGTAGACCAGGCTGGCGCGCAGCGCGATGTCAGGGATTTCATAAGCAAGGCCGGCGCGCCAGCCCCAGCCGGTCCCTTTGAGATCAACCTGGCCGGTACCCTGGAAGCCAGGCACCAGCGGCGACACCAGGTCTTTCTTGAAACCATAGACTTCCTGATAGTAGACGCCGCCGATGAAGCGAATCTGGCCTTTGCCGGCATCCATCTTGTAGGAGCAAGTCGTTGCGTAGTTGTTGCTCTTAATGTCGGTTTCCATGTTGGATTCGGCGCCGGCCCACAGACCGGGATTTGTGTGCGCGCCCCAAGGCTGGGAATAGTCGAACATACAATCGACACCCTGAACGATCTGCGCCTTGACGCCGATGCGCGGCACCCAGTAGCTCTTGCTGTCTTTCGCCGTGCTGCCGAGGAACGTTACGTTTCCATCGCTCGGATCGGTGTCCACCGCGTTCTTGAGCTTGCGTTGCGGCATAACATAAGTCGATTCCGCTTCCGTCGCGAACGGCGCCGGATCGAACAGAAGATCGATATCGTAACCGCCACGCTCAATGCCACCGGCATGCGCCGAGTTCATTGCGGTCCCAATCAAAGCCAGCGAAAAGCACCCCGCCCCCAGCAGTGCTTTCAGACGCATAATGTTCATGGATGTCCTCCCCGAATAACTAGTGCATCAAGCTAGAACCAATTCGGGTTAATGGCGCAACAACGAATTCTTGGGGCGTACATGTACATGTTTACCAAACGCATTTTCGACAAAATGCGGACAGGCGCCGGAAGGTCGAAAAACGGCCCGACGCATGCTTATCCGACTGGAAAATGAGGAAAACTCGCCCCAAAAGGCTCAAAAACAGCCATTTTCACGGGCTTTCAGCCCCATTGTAACATTATGGCAACAATGGGGCTAAAACTTCCGTTTACGTCAACATTAACGCTACGGAATGCCTACTTTCGAGGCAAACGGACCACCATTTTAGAGGCGGCTAACGTCTCGCGAATCTGCCCTCACCCGGCGTCACGAACCCTGGTCAAAGCCACCGACAGCTTGTCCTGCGCGTCGCGATATTCGGCGAGCTTTTCGCGCTCGGCGTCGACGATCTCGGCCGGTGCGCTGGCGACGAATCTTTCATTCGACAGCTTCTTGTGCAGGCGCGCGATCTCCTCGGTCACCTTGGCCAGTTCCTTCTGCAGCCGGGCGGCCTCGGCGGAGAGATCGATCAGGCTGCCGAGCGGCAGGCAGATCGTTGCCTCGTTGAGCACGATCTGCGCCGAGCCCTTGGGCGCCGCGTCCGCCAGAGAGATGTCGCCGACGCGCGCCAGCCGCTTGATCGCCGAGTCCTCGCGAACCAGCCGCTCGCGCGTGACATCATTGGCGCCGACCACGACCAGCGGCGCGATCGCTGCCGGCGGCACGTTCATCTCGGAACGCACCGAGCGGATGCCTGAGACGAGATCGACCAGCCAGTTGATGTCGGCAGCGGCTTCGTCATCCCAGAAGTCGGGCGACGGCCAAGCGGCGTGACACAGCAGCGACTCTCGCTCCTTGCCCTCGCCCGCCGTCTGCGCCCACAGCTCTTCCGTCATGAACGGCATCATCGGATGCAGGAGCTTGTAGATTTCGTCGAGCACGAAGGCGACGCAGGCGCGGCTTTCGGCCTTGGCCGCCTCGTCCGTGCCCATGAACACCGGCTTCAGCAGTTCCAGATACCAGTCGCAGAACAGGTTCCAGACGAAACGGTAGGCAGCACCGGCCGCCTCGTTGAAGCGGTAGGAGGTGATGCCGTCGGTGACCTCGCGCGCCGCGCGTGTCAGTTCGGTCAGGATCCAGCGGTTGACCGCCAGCTTGGCGTCGTTCAGCCAGAAATCGTCATTGCGGGCGACTTCGTTCATCTCGGCGAAACGCGTCGCGTTCCACAGCTTGGTGCCGAAATTGCGGTAGCCGGCGATGCGCGCCGGGTCGAGCTTCACGTCGCGGCCTTGCGCCGCCATCACCGTCAAGGTGAAGCGCAAGGCATCGGCGCCATATTCATCGATAAGGTCGAGTGGGTCGATGACGTTGCCCTTCGACTTCGACATCTTGGCGCCGTTCTTGTCGCGCACCAGCGCATGCACATAGACGGTGTGGAACGGCTCCTCGTCCATGAAATGCAGGCCCATCATCATCATGCGGGCAACCCAGAAGAAGATGATGTCGAAGCCGGTCACCAGCACGTCGGTCTGGTAGTAGGTCTTCAGCTCCGGCGTCTGGTCCGGCCATCCCAGGGTCGAGAACGGCCACAGCGCCGAGGAGAACCAGGTGTCGAGCACATCCTCGTCACGGGTCAGGATCTCGCCCGGCTGGAAGTTTTCCAGCTTGTCCTCGACCCAGGCCTTCCACGGGCCTTCGAGCGCCAGATAATATTCGATCGCCGCGCTCAGCGCCTCTTCCTCGGTCTTCTCGACGAAGACGCGCCCGTCAGGCCCATACCAGGCCGGGATCTGATGGCCCCACCACAGCTGGCGCGAAATGCACCAGGGCTGGATGTTCTCCATCCAATCGAAATAGGTTTTCTCCCAATTCTTCGGCACGAAGTTGGTGCGGCCTTCGCGCACCGAGGCGATCGCCGGTTTGGCGAGCTCGGCCGCGTTGGCATACCACTGCTCGGTCAGGAACGGCTCGATCGGCACGCCGCCGCGGTCGCCATGCGGCACGGCATGGCGATGAGGCTCGATCTTGTCGAGGAAGCCGCCGGCTTCCATCAGTTCGACGATCTTCTTGCGCGCGACGAAACGGTCGAGCCCGTCGAGCTCGTCCCAGACGGCCTGGCGCTCCGGCGTCGCTTCGAGGCCGGCGAGGAAATCCTCATTGTCCTTCAACTTGATGGCGGCTTCGACGGTCAGGATGTTGATCGCCGGCAGCTTGTGGCGCTTGCCGACCTCGAAGTCGTTGAAATCATGCGCCGGCGTGATCTTGACCGCGCCCGAGCCTTTTTCGGGGTCGGAGTACTCGTCCGCCACAACCGGTATCTTGCGGCCGACGATCGGCAGCACGACGTTCTTGCCGACCAGATGCCGGTACCGCTCGTCATCCGGATGCACCGCCACCGCCGTATCGCCCAGCATCGTTTCGGGACGCGTGGTCGCGACCGTGATGAAGGTTTTCGGATTTTCCGGATCGAAGGTCTCGCCCTCGATCGGATAGCGGAAATGCCAGAGATTGCCGTTGACCTCCTGCTGCTCGACCTCGAGATCGGAGATCGCGGTCAAAAGTTTCGGGTCCCAGTTCACAAGGCGCTTGTCCTTGTAGATCAGGCCTTCCTTGTAGAGGGTGACGAAGACTTCGAGCACGGCCTTGGACAGGCCTTCATCCATGGTGAAGCGTTCGCGCGACCAGTCGGCCGAGGCGCCGAGCCGCTTCAGCTGGTTGAAGATGGCGCCGCCGGATTCGGCCTTCCACTCCCACACTTTCTCGATGAACTGCTCGCGCGTGAGGTCGCGGCGGTGGATCTGCTTCTCCATCAACTGCCGCTCGACCACCATCTGCGTGGCGATGCCGGCATGGTCCATGCCCGGCTGCCACAGCACGTTCTTGCCGCGCATGCGCTCGAAGCGCACCAGAATGTCCTGCAGCGTGTTGTTGAGCGCATGGCCCATATGCAGCGAGCCGGTGACGTTGGGCGGCGGGATGACGATGGTGAAGGCTTCGGCCCCCTCCTCCGCCCCGGCGCCGGCGCGGAAGGCATCCGCCTCTTCCCACACCTTGGCGATCTTCGGCTCGACGGTCTTTGCGTCGTAGGTCTTTTCAAGCATGGGGAAACGGTCCGCGCTGTCGGGATTTTTTGCTGGTTCGGTGTAAATCGGAAGGTCTTGGCCAAGTCAACCGCAAGGGCCGCCCCGGCTCATGAGAAGCAAATAGGCGTGCCCACGTTCATTTCAACGGAGGGTCGCGGGAAGGCCGTGCCGCACTCGGCACATCGGCCAAGGAGAGCAATCAGACATGGCCTTAAAAGGGCGATCTCCTTTGCCATGATCATCGCCAGTCGACCTCACCAACAAAAACGCCGCCAAAGAGGCGGCGCGTTGTTGGAGGATGGGCTGTGAGCCTTACTGCGCGCCGCGCGCGACGCGCTCGATTTCCTCGCGCACCAGGCGCTCGACCAGCGTCGGCAGATTGTTGTCCAGCCAGTCCTGCAGCATCGGCCGCAGCATCTCCTCGGCCATCTCGTCGAATGTCTTCTTGCTGCGGCTGGCAAAGGCATCGGACAGCTCGCCGAAGGCGGCCGCGACCTGCCGGCCCGTGTGTTCGGAAAGGATTGCGGCGCGGACCGCGGGCGCTTCATTTGTTGCCGGGCGCGCCTCAGCGATGGCTGCCGGAGCGCCGCTTGCAGAAGGCCGTTCGAACACAGCGTCCGCCACCGGCTCACTCGTTGGCACCTCGGGCTGGGGCGCCTCGGGCTGGGCCGCCGGCTTGCGGATGCTCCTGTCCGGTATCGCTTTCGCTTGCTCTCCGACCGCCGCGATCTCGCGTCGCCAATCGGCAACGATGGCATCGCTGGTCGTGCTGGTTTGCGGGGCGCCAGCCGGCGAAACCATTGGCGCTCCGGCCGTGGCGGCGGGCGCTGGCTCGGCGGCGATCCTGGCGCTGACCTCGGCAAGCGTCATCGACGGCTTGACCGGCGCGGGATCGGCGCGCGTCTGCGCTTCCATGCGCGCGGGCTCGGGCGATGGCGCCTGGACTTCCGCGAGCACGACGGGCTTCCTGACTTCGGGGGCGGCATGCAGTTCGGCGCGAAACGCATCCACATCGCCGGCGGGAGCCTCGCCCGGCGACGGCTCCAGATCCTGCCGCAACTCTTCGGCCTCGCCCGGCTGCTTGCGGCCGTTGTCGCTGTCCTCGATGATCCTTCTGATGGAAGCCAGTATCTCTTCCATGGAAGGTTCGCGCTGTGCGCTGCTTGCCGTTGCCATCGTCACATCCGCCGCCCTTGTGACCTGTTAGTCTTCCGCTCCGGCAGAGGCCGGATTCGAATCATGGCGACAGCGTAACCGACGGATCGCCCAACGAGAATCCCCAATCTGGGGACATGTGGGATTTCAACAGATTAGAAGCGATTCCGGGAAAAGCGCAAAAAACGGTTTCCCCAGGAAAAGCACATGGCGCGCTCCCTTCGGAATCGCGCCGGTGCAAAGAGACAGGGCACAAAGCCGGAGCGGAACCGGTTCAAACCAGGTTCCGCTCGGAGGGCACGACGGCAAGTCGAGCCGCCGGCGCTAGCGGCCGTCCGGCGTGCGCAGACCGAACCACTTGTCCTTGACGGCGTTATAATGCTCTTCGGGCTTGTACTTGGTTACCGGCAAACCGAGCCGGTCGACCGAGAGGCGACCCATCGCCGACAGGATGGCATAGCTTGCCACGACCACATCGTGTTCGGAATTGGCCTGGTTGATCTTGGCCGTGATGACGGCGGCCTGCGCGTTGAGCACGTCGAGCGTCGTGCGCTGGCCGACATTGCGTTCTTCGATGACGCCGTTCAGCGCCAGTTGCGCGGCGTCGATCACCTGCTTGTTGGCCGAGACGCTCTGCTGCGCGGCGGTATATTGCGACCACGCGGTGGCAACGGCCTGGCGCACCTGGTCCCGGCTGACGTCGACCTGGATGCGGGCCTGGCCAAGCGATTCCTTGCTCTGGCGCACGAGCGCCGGGGTCCGGCCGCCCGAATAGATCGGAATGGTCAGTGTCGCGCCGACATTGGCCGAGGTCGAATTGCCATTGGAACCTGTCTGGTCCGGAATGCCGTTGCGATAGTTTTCCGAAATGCCGGCCGACGCCGTCAGTTGCGGCAACAGCGCGCCTTCCGCCGACTTCACCGAGAACGCTGCCGCGTCAACGAGATGCTGCGTGGCGAGAATGGCCGGATGTTCATTCGCCCCGATCGCGATCGCCGCATCGAGGCTCGACGGCAAGAGTTTACCCAATGGCGAAGCCGGCTTGAGCTTGCCCGGCTCGTCGCCGACGACCTGATGATAGGTCGCGGCGCTGGCCAGCGCCTGCGCGCGGGCGGCACTCAGCGAGGCCACAGCCGAGGCGCGCGACGCATCGGCCTGCGCGACGTCGGTGCGGGTGCCTTCGCCAACTTCGAAACGTGACCTTGCCGCACGCGCCTGCTCGGTCAGGAACTGCAGGTTCTGCTCGGTCAGCACAGCGATCTGCCGGTCCCGGATCACGTCCATATAGGCCGTCGCCGCGCTGAACAGCGTATTCTCTTCGGTGTTGCGCAGGGTTTCGACCGACGCCTTGACCTGGGATTCGGCCGCCGCCACGTTGTTTCTGGTCTGAAAGCCGTCAAACAGCGACTGGTTGATCTGAATGCCGTAGCTGCCGGACGTCAGCTTCGAGTTGCCACCGCCATTGGCCCGGCGCGTGTTTGTATAGTCGATGCTGGCGGATCCCGTGATTGACGGGCGCCCGGTCGACTTGGCAATGGCCACGCCTTCGTCGGTGACGCGCACACCGGCGCGGGATGAATTCAGCGTGGAATTGTATTGATAGGCCTTGGCGAGCGCGCCGATGATGGTTTCCGCCGATGCGGTTATTGGGGACAGCGCGGTCGCGGAGACGAGGACGGCGGCAAAAAGGGTCTTGGATACAGACGGCACGGGTATATCCCTCATTCGTTTTCCATGGGAACTTCGCCGCGCCGGCTTCTCGCTAGAGTAGCCGGAGTGGCGTGTTTCGTTCCCTGTCGTTCGGTCCCAAAGTGCCCCCAGTCTGGGATCAGCAACGATTGTTCAAATGCAAGCGACCATGACAAAGCCTCTGCTGCAAGGCTAAATCATTCAGAATTCGAAAGCATGCTCACGTTCGAATCCCGGTAGTGGCTTAATTGCCGCATTAAATGCCCGTCTCCCGGTTACAACCCCCCCAGCCTTGAAGAAAAGTCGCGCCACGCCGGAATTGCCCCGCCCTTCGACCGCGACGAGTCGGCCGCCTTCGGCGAGCTGATCGAGCAGCGGCGCCGGCACTTTCTCGACACTGCCGCCGATGAAGATGACGTCATAGGGTGCCTTGGCAGCATGCCCCTGCGCCAGCGCGCCCTCGACCACGGTCACATTGCCGCAGCCAAGGCCGGAAAGGGTCGATGCCGCGGTTTGCGCCAGCGCCGAATCGCTTTCGAGCGCCACGACCGACCTCGCCAGCCGCGACAGGATGGCCGAGGCGTAGCCTGTGCCACAGCCGACATCGAGCGCCGAATCGGTCGCATTGATCTCGGCCAGTTGCATCAGCTTGGCCAGCGGCGACGCTTCCATCAGATAGCGCGCGCCACCGGCGCCGTCGCCAATGCGGATGTCCTCGTCGATATAGGCGAGATCGCGCTGGCGGTCGCCGACAAAAACCTCGCGCGGCACGGTGAGCATGGCCTCCAGCAGCGGGGCGCTGGTCACGTCGGTGGTGCGGACCTGACCGTCGACCATCTTGACGCGTAGCTCGGAGAAATCAGCGCTCATGTCCCAACCAGTCCGCTTGCCGCGTCAGAACCGCGGTTCATTACGATGAGAACGTCAGGCTCCGGCGCTGCGCGCGCGGGAGCCCGGGTATTGGAGGCCTCGCCCGGAATCGAACCGGGGTGCAAGGATTTGCAGTCCTCTGCGTAACCACTCCGCCACGAGGCCTCGTTGCTCCCGGCGTTCCACCCGGTTCCAATAGGTTGCGGCGAAAATGGCGTCAAGCGGCCACCACGCATTCCGCGCGGTTTCCTCTGCAAGAATCCGACCCTCCACATCCAGCGTCGCGGCCACGGTGGGGCACGAAGCATATTAGCCGATCATTAAGTATAGCAGGAGATCACCAGAAACTCCACGCCCCCGCAGCCGTTGAGCAAAGAGGAGGACTGCGCCATGCGGCCGGCAAGCCCGGACACCGGAACGAACACATGGGACGGCTTGTCGCGATCGGGATGCGAGGCGTTGCTGCGCCATGCCATCGACTGCCTTGCGATAGACGGTTTCGCCAGGCTTTCGCCGCGCGACCGCGCGCGTCTCGCCTCGGCTTCCGCCATTCTCAGGGAAATTCGCGAGGATTTGGAGAGACGTGCGCACGGAAAAGCGGATTCGCCGGAATCCGAAACCCGAACAAGGGCATAGCGCTGCGGAAGTATGGCGCGGTCAAGGGCCCGGCTTGGTATCCGTCGTCCCATCCGGCCGTCGCCGCCGCTCCCACCAGACGACGAAGCGGCGCCGGTGGCGCCGCACCATGGCGAATTCATAGGAAAGCACCAGCAGTCCGATCGGAACCATCCAGAAGCCGAGAATCGGCAGGAAGCCGAGAATGCCGCCGATGGTCAGAAGAACGCCGATCGTGATTCTGAGGCCGCGTGACTGCGGCATGGTGAACTCGCGCCCGAAAATCGAGATCTTTCGTGCCGGTACCGGGTTTTCGTCTGCTGCCGTCATCGCCAATGGCTGCCCGCTGGTCGCTTGAAAATATCTATTTACGAAAGCCGCAACCACCCTTTCGGTTCCGCGCCCGTCGCCAAGACGGCTAATATGAGGACGGACATCGCCGATTGCAAAAAACCGCTGCGCGAAAAAGTCTCGGAAAAAAGCGAAATGCTTCTTTGCAAAGCCGAAAGGTGTTTGCTATAGGCTGCGCCACTTGCTCAAAGAGCCTCCGTTCCCCGGTAGCTCAGTGGTAGAGCAACCGGCTGTTAACCGGTTGGTCGCTGGTTCGAATCCGGCCCGGGGAGCCAATATTTTCAAACGCTTAGCAAACATTGGTTGCTCTGGACGAATGACCAAAACCTCGTCAGGGCAACATTTGGGGCAACATCTGCCCTGTGGCTAATGACAAAGCCTCATTGAACTCCTCAAGTTTTGCGCGCGAGAGTCCCCCGCCCAGCAAACAGGAGTGATTCGACCAATGGGGTTCGAGGTGGAAGACCTAGGTAAGGTCGCCAACGGCCTCGCCCTGCTCGTCCCGGGCCTTCTCATCCTATATGTCCGCACGCAGTTTCTCAGTGGCCGCGCCCCGTCTCACACTGAGGCACTCCTCTCGTACGTGGTAGTGACCGTCATCTATTATGCGGTGGTCCTGCCCTTCTTCGCCTTGATTGTTCACAAAGACGCCGGCTCGTTGGTGATCTGGCTTGGATGGGTCAGCCTCATAATTATCGTGCCAATGGTCATCGGTCTGCTGCTTGGCCTTGGACACCAGAAGAAATGGTATGCCACAGCCTGCGAATGGCTGGGCTGGGAGGTCGTTCACTCCATGCCGACAGCCTGGGACTGGAAGTTCGCCCAGCGGACAGAGCATTGGCTCATCATCACGTTGAAAGACGGCACTCTCTTCCATGGTTTTTACGGGCGAAAGTCGTTCGCCTCTTCTGACAACGACCGCGACATTTACATCGAGCAAATATTCAGCCTTGGCAGAGGCGGCAGATGGATTCCAATGCCAAATGGCCTTTGGGTCCAGACATCAGAAGTGAGCACTATTGAGTTCTTGGACATTGATCGAACAGAGGAAGAAAATGACTGACAAAAAGAAAGTGACGACCAAGACGGTGCAACAGGCTGCCGTCAAGAAGGGCTACTCCCCGACCAAAAGCAATGTGCAGGGCGGGTATAAGCCGGCTTCTGGTGGCGGCGCACCTAAGGTAACGCCCACCACCAGCAGCGGCGGAAAGAAAAAATAGGACCCCGATACAATGATCATTGTCGGAGAATATCACGCCAAAAATGCCGCTGACCTCGATGTTGGCGAGCTTATCTGCTTCGATTTAGGACGGGGGCGATTGTATGGTGTGCGGACTGTTTTTGGGAGTAAGCCAGCCATCGTGGTCCTGAAATCAGAGGAATCTGGCTCTCAAGGATCCCACTTGCTTAATCCCGGCACTGTGGGTGGATGCCTGTCATTTGGCGCCAACTGGGTCCTTGAGCCAGTTCTGGGAACAGAATTGCCCCCCGGCGAGGGTTGCCGAATTCCAGGCACACTTGCGATCCACAACGAAGGCATCCACGTCATTACGAAAATCTCTGCCGGCAATTCGATTGCTGCAATAAATCTCGCCGGCGAGTCCGGCACTTCCGATGCATTGGCCTATGGAGCCTTCTTTCGGGAGTGGCGCATATGGCGAACGGAGGCAGAGATGGGAGGAACCCCCATCGTATCGATGGAACAGAAAAGCCCGCCACCGTGAGGCAGCGGGCGTGAGGCAGCGGGCTAGCTTCGGCGTGTCAGTCTGCCAGAGTCGCGATATCGGCCATGATATGCTTGAAGTCTTCCCCATCAAACTCCCACACGCGATGCACGCGCTCCTTGGCTGCGAGTCCTGCAATGCACTTGGCTGGCTCCCGCAGGACGGCGCCGGCTGCGTCAGCGGTGATATTCATCTGTTTGGTGTACGCTCGTTCCAGCTTGCCGAAACCACTCTTGCGCTTGGCAGCGGCATCGGCCTTCTCATAGGCCCTGAGGGCAGCGGCATGTTCAATGCTGGCACGGCTTGGCGGCAGGTTCGCGAGATCGCCAACAGGAGTTGCGTGAAGCCTTTTGATTTCTTCGTCTGTCATTTCGCCCATGACGGGGCGCTGGACCCTAAAAGCCCAATAGTTTTTCTCAGCCTCGTTCAGCGCGGGCTCCATGGTGCGCAGAGTTCTCCATTCTTCATGGAAAGCAGCTTCAAGAGCGAAGATCTTTTCATCGGGATGCCAGCCGCCAAGGTTGTGGCGCGACTGAAATCCCGATTGAAATCGAGATTTGGACGGATAGACATGCGCAACCCATGCATCCGGTTCATCGCCAAGGTCTGTCATCCAGTCGTCCATCGCCAAGGAAAGTTCGCGCGTAAGACGATTGACCCTTGTGACCGCAAGCTCGGTTGCTGCCGGTACTACCCCTGCTTTGGCTTCATCAAACGGCATTACGGCGACGGCGGCGGCGGCCGCGGCCGCCGAGTTGGCGAAAACTGTGCGGCGATTGACGTGCTGGTTCATAATTGAACTCCCTACTTCGATTGTGGACGGCGTTGCTCGCTCATCAATGGTCACTGAGTCGTGGTGCACGAGCGACCCGAGGAGCCGGCGAAGTTGGGGAAAGCCTGGCGAGTTGGTCATCATGGTTTCTCACTGGTAAAAAGGGCTTGCTACGGCCCGCATGGCGATCGGCGCCAAAGCCGGGGGTTAGCAACTCGCCAGTGAGACGAGCCGGTGGCTTTTAACCGCGAGGTCTGGACAGCACCACCGCCCCCGGCCTATAAAAGGCCGTTCGCGGCAGCCGCCAAGCTGCGCGTCATCCCGCAAGCGGGATAAACGACTTGAGATCGCGCCAACGATTTTCGGTCGTCACTGGTCCGGGTTGCTACGCCCACGGACACGATGTTCTCATTCGCTCAAATCGTCAAGCGCTCCCCGAAAGGGAGCCGGCTTGTGTTTATCCCATGGCGGCGCAATGTTGAGCGATAGACCTTGGGAGGGGTTTCAAATGGCACTTGTTGCTTGCGGGGAATGTGGTCGAGAGATTTCAGATAAGGCGGCGCAGTGCATAGGCTGTGGTGCGCCAGTTGAAGCGGCGGCAGATAGAGTGGCATTGCCGACAGTGGCTCAGATTCAACCAGACGGCACGTTTATCGGCACGAAGGCACTGCTTGTAAAGTTGGGTGCCAAAGCTGTGCTGCAGATCGGATGGAAGCTAGATACTGCAGATGAACAGACCGGCATCGTGACGTTCACCACAGGCATGTCGATGGGGTCTTGGTCGGGCATTTCTGGTTCGATCTACATGGAGGATCTTGGGGGCAATCGGTTCCGGCCGCGCGGATCGGCGAAACAGAACGTGCGCGGGGCTCAGTTGATTGCGCCAAACCTTTTCAACGAGGCTCAGAGCAAAGTCGACAAGATATTGGAGCGCATGAAGGCCATCGCCCTCGCGCACGACCGTCTATCAGCCCCAGATGTGCTTGCCGATCGCAGCGACGCGAAGGTTCGGGCTTCGGGTACGATCAAAGACGTAAGCTGGACATATTTCGACGACGACTTCTACATCGGCGAGAGGGGGAGCCAGCGCAAAAGGTTCGCGAATATTGATGATCTTAAGGCATTCTTTGGGTTATGACAGCCCGGTCCTGTCCCGTGGGCGCCGCGCCAACTAGCGCTTTCTTCGGCTTCGGCGTGATCTCCTCGACCCGCACCTTGTCGCCGATCTCCTTGGCCATGTCGAACGCCTTCTGTTTGTCCTTGGTGGTCAGCACAGTGCGCCAGCTAGGCTTTTCGAACACGCTCACGATGTAGGTGGTGCCCGGCTTCTCAGTCATCTTTCCCCTTGGGCGCTCAAACACGGCGCCTCTGCCTTTAACGCTTATTCAATTGTCATATATTAGAATACGCTAATGCGATTCTCCATTCTGCTTTTTTGCCTGGGAGCCTTCTTCTGCTGGGATTTCGCCGCCAACAATGGCGAATTCACCGCTAGGCTTGGCATGCAAGTTGCCAACCTGATGCAGAAGTCAGGGATTTGACGCCGGCCACGGACGTGATCTAACCGCTAGGCCGAACCTCCTCCAAACCAGCGGATGAATTCGACTTCCTTGCCGGTGACATCCCTCACCGTCTTCAACAGCGCTTCATGCAGGATCCGCGTGGCCCGGTAGTGGTCGCAATGCGGCGATATGAACGGCTTCACGATGCTCTTGTGCAGCGCTTCCGCTGCCACCAGGAAGCACTCGATTTCAGCCTGTGATAACTGCTTGGAAGGTTTGGTTCTGGCCATTGGCGATCTCCTGTTTGAGGGGTTCGCCGCAACGAGGAATATATTCCTCCACATGGGCCGCCTCTCGCAAGCGGAACAAACAGGGGATTCACAGATTCCGGGTTTCGATCTAGAATCCGCCCATGGACACGATCTTTGACGATCTCTCACAAGCCCTCAGAGCGCCCCGTGTGGACGCTTGGAGCCCTGTCCGCACCATTGCCCTGGACTTTGCCGGCAAGCTGCTCATGGGCGTTGCTATCGGCCTAGGCGTTGGCATTGGAATGGCGATCGCTGGTTAAAGCTGACGATCGATTGCGAATCGCCCCTGGCCTCGGCGCGACGTGCCGAAAAGAAAAACGCCCGAACCATTTGAGGCCGGGCGCGCTTGTCAGAATTGATTCTGTCTATTTCGAGGGCTTATCTCGGACGCACGAGCTTAGGCCGCCCACGAAGCAGCGCCCGGGCTTCCTCATGCATCTCACGCGTGACGCGCTCGTAGGATTTTCTTTCCGAGGTCGACATAACCTGAACATCCGAGGATCGCTCGGCCTTCTGCGTCAGTGAGACACTCGTACGAAAATCCGAGATTTTTGTGGCAAAAACTTCCAAGATCGTTCCCATAGAAACGCTCCAAGTCTGCCCGAGTATCATCGCCCAACCTAATTCTTCTAGGACGACCATCGCCCAATGCGATAGCGCTCATAGCTATAACTCGGCCACCTTTACGCTCTATGAACGAACGAAGGTCGGCCAAGGTTCCGCCCGTAGTTATGACGTCATCCACTATTACATACGAGGCGGACTTGTCAATTTCGCCGTAAAAATTGCAACGGTTGGCTATCCTCCTCCAGTTTGGTGAAAGATCGCGCGACACCGTTTTTTGCTGGAAAACCTCCGTGTCGACATCCCAATCGAGTTCATGAGACAACCATTGAGCGTAGCCGATGGCCAAAGCATTGTTGGAATCACCTGGCTGGCAGGACGGCGCGATTATTTTCGGCTTTCCGCCTTGCCCCTCGACATAATCGGCCAGCGAAAGGACGCTTTCGAGGTTGTGAAGATCGTCAACGATGGCAATTGCGGCTTCAACGTTCCTTTGGCCCTTAGCGGCATCGTAGAGAGGATGCGACTTGAGAGTGGCAACCCTCTTATCCGCGCTGGCCCAAGGCACGTTAACAAATGCATCCGGGAAACTATTTGGCCAAGGAACGCGCGTCATGACACCGACTCAGAAGAACCGGCCCATATAAACGATTCGTGACGTGCATTGCTACGATTCGACGCGGGCTACATTGAGCTTCGGCCATATGCTGACCCGGGGCGCTACAGCACTTGTTGTCGACTGTAACGCGGCCCGCTGTGGCGAAGCGTGAAGGCGAGCCAGGCGGTCATCAGCCTACGATCAGATAGAGCGTTGCCGGCTCGGGAGGCGACAGAGCGTCGTATTCGGCCTGGCTCATCACCCGTGCGCGCTCGAAAGCTGAGTCCACCGCGGGGAAATCGGCAGGCGTAATGTCATAACTGACGTGGCTGGACGGGGTGCACCGTAGCATGTGTCTTGTCCAGACCGGGAACGGGCCGACCGTCGCATCGGCGGTAAACGTCGTTATCGTCCCGGATGATGGATCGCCCGGATTGTTGCCAAGGCGCTCGATAGAGCCGGCGCCGCCCGTGATGGAAATCACGTTATAGGCTGGGAGGCTGACGACCTCATTGCCGCCGATGGGTAGCGTTTTCATGCCTTCACCTCTTTCGTTGCGTTGCGCATCAGGCCTGCCCCTTCGGTTCAACCTTGGCGAAGGTCGCGGCTAGGTGCCGCTCGCCCATCTCGTCGCTTGATCCGGCGAATTCGATAAAGAACTGCCGCACCATCTCGTTCGGTAGAGCGAACCGGTGAATTGAGCCGTCCGGCCTGTGAAACTGAAAGGCCAGATAGGCGCCGTCTTCGGATGTTCCGAGCCAATAGCGATCGAACGCCACTTCCTCGCAGCTTCCGAATTGCGCCTTGAAGGCCCTGCGGTTCTGCTCGACCATCGGCACCAACTCGGGTGGCGGCTTCCACCATTTCTCTATCTCATCGACCATTGACTGCCCTCGCCATGTCGCGGCCGATAGCGGCAAATTGCGAGCGTACGGCGGCCAGGCTGTCCTTGCTCACATTGCCATTGGGAGCATCGATGCGAACATGGAATGTCTGGGTGATGGTCCCTCCATTGCCTGCCGAGCCCGTGCCAGTCGATCCGGGCCTGACGTCGGCGAACTGATCCGGCCGCGCGATGATCACCTTCTCGTTCGGGTTCTTGAAGAACTCGACCTTCTGGGTGTCTCCGCCCCCGCCACCGCTCATGATGCCGCCGGTGTCAAAGCCATAGACGACACGATGCGCGATCTGTTCCGGTGTGGCGCCGAGACCGTTGGAGTTGTAGCCAACCTGGCCACCGCCCACGATGCCGGCTGCATTGAAGTTGGACTTCCAGGTGGCTAGGACCTGCATGTATTGGGCACGGAGTTGATCAGCCTGACTGCTGCTGGCCGACGAAGAGCCGCCAGAAGACGAACCCGACGAAAGCCCGGAACTGCCGGCCGTGCTCGTCTTGATCTCATCGAGGATCTGCGACGTCTTCCTCGTGTTCGCCTCGATGTTCATCTGAAGCGTCCACATGCGGTTTGTGTCGGCGGTGGCAACTTGACCGGTGAAGGCCGATTGCGAATTGGCCAGCGCCATCGACTGAGCGTTGGGAATGACCGTGCCAGCGCTGGTGGGCATTACCAGTTCGGGGCCATGCTCGCCCACCCAATAGGGCATATTGGCCGAGATCCGGCCACCAGCAGCGCGTGCCGGGTATAGCGAATTGACATAGGCAAGCCTGGCAGGGTCTTGATAGGTCGTCGGCTGGGCGTAGCCCCACGAGTTCGTCGACGTGTTGAAGATCGGCGTCTGGGAAACCGGGGTGGTGCTGCTGAACCGCGCAACGTTGACGTTGCTGGAGCCGCCAGAGACACCATAGCTGGAGCCATAGCCCGAGGCTTCGCTGCCGCCATAGTAGGACGGCAGCGAATAGGCCTTTTGCGTCATGTTGCTGTCAGCGCCGTAGCGGGTGACGCCGATGCCGCCAGTCGTGCCGACGTCATAAATCGACTTTGTGCCGCTGCCGACTTGCTGGGTCACGACAGTGATATTAACGGTCTTGTCCTTGATTGCCTGAATGGCGGCGTTGAGCTGATGGGCCGCGCCCGTATCGGCGACCAACTCCTGGTTTGTACGCACCAATGAGTCGACGAAGGCGTTTACCTTATCAACCGGGAATCCATCCTTGGTGAGCGTCTGGCGCACCATGTCTAGCCCCTGATAGACGGCGTTGACGCTGGTGTTGCCCGAGGCCATAGCGGCAAACAGCTTGTTTACGGTCGTAGTGGCGTTGGCGATCTCGGCGTTTGCATCTTTGATGCCGGCAACATCGCCGAAGAATGCCTTGATGTTGTCCGCGCCGGCAGACGTCTCGATTGCCTGCTTCAGCACGTCGACCCGTTCAGTCGTGCTGCGGAACTGAGCCTCAAGTTGCACCATTCCAGCCAATTGGTTCTGGCGCGCGTTCTGTACAGCCGCGTCGACCTGTTCGAACATGCCGAGCGTGGTCTGAAGCTGGCCAGAAAGCTGGCTTCCGAACTGACCGGCTAGAGACCGGGTAACACCGAAGCCACCGCTGCCGCCGGAGTTCATGGTGCCGAACAGTTTGGCGATGGTCGCGTCTGCGCTGCTCGCACTGGCGCCAACATCCTTGAAGCCGGAAGAGATCTCGAACAGCGTATGCTGCGCTTTCGCGTCATCCTTGATGATCGTGGCGATAGCAGTGTCGACGGGGATTGACCGCTCCAGATCCGCGGCCTTTTTCGCGGCATCCTCCAGCGATCTGGCGAAGGCGTGGGCCTCGGCGCTTAGCTTAGGATCGAGTTCAAGTCTTCCGAGTTCGGAATAGAGGGCTTGGGCGCTGATCGTGCCGTCATGCACGCGGCCAGAGAGGGCTTCGAACGCTTCCGAGCCTGCCTTGCCGGTCAACGCGTATTCACCGCCAAGCGCGTGCAGGTCGATACGAAGCGTGTCCAGTTCCGCCGAGAGCGTCTTCCGCGACTCTGCTATCTGATTGGCCAGGTCGGCCGCTGCAATGGACTTCGGAATCTGGTTGGCTTGCTCTTCATACTGCTTGGCCGCTACCGCTGCCTCGGGGTAGGCCTTGGCAATGTCATCGATCAGTTTTTTGTTGTTCTCCAGGACCGTATTGACGTCCAGAACGCTACCTTTGATGCCGCCCAAAGCCTTGATAGCCACCTCCGAACCGATGGAGATGGCCAGGAAGCCGAGCGTGAAAGGATTGAAGACAGCCGAAGCCAGGCCGCCGAGCGCCGTCAGCCCGTTCCTAAGGGTCAAGACTCCGGCGCCGGTGCTGACCAGGCGCTCGTTCAGCACGATCAAGCTGCCCGGAATGCGGCTAAAATTGCCTCTGGCAATCTCCGCGCCCAATACGGAAAATTCTCGGGTGACGCCAGCACCAAGGCCGGCTGCCTTCGTTTCAGCAACGCCAAGTTCGGCCATGCCAACCGCTGCCACTTTGCTCGATACGGCAACCTCTTCATTGGCCACGGCCAGGCCTAGCATTTGAGGGGTGATCTTGCCCAAATTGCCGCCAGTGGCCTCAAGTGCAGCAGCGAAATCCTTGGCCGCTATCGTACCGGTGGTTAGTGCCGCAGCGCCGCCGGCAGAGCCACCAATGCTCGCCATTTCGGCATTGACCAGCTTGGTTGCTGCGGCGACCTCAGCAAGAGCCGCCGTGGTGGTTTTGGTGGACGCGGCAACCTTGGCAAGCGCCACCCCGGCAGAGCTGCCCGAGGTAGTCAATTTTGCCAGGAGAGCATTGGTTTGTTCGACCCCGGCCGCGATCTTGGCCAGGCCTTCCGAGACGCCAGCACCGTTCAGCTTTGCCGAGATCTGCGCATCGAATGTGGCCGCCATCTGGTGCGCCTTGGCAAGCGCGGCTTCGAACGGTGCGATGTTGCCGCTGATCTGGACTGTGACGTTGCCGGCGATCTCGGTCATGTCGGTGATCCCTTCTTATGCCGCTGCGGCCAGACGCGCGCCGGGATTGTCGGCAAGGTATTCATCCTTGTTGGCGTAGAATTTCCCGAGGGCGATCTCGTCAGCGGTAGCCGCTGGGTAAGTGCTGCCGGGGACGACCTTGACGACCCGGTCGCCCTCCTTCACCAGCCATGGCGTGATGACGGCCTTTTTCTCGAAACGGTCGAATGCACGCTCGTCGAGGCCCGTGGCGGCCCTGATATCGTTACGCGCAACGAGCATTGCCGCCTGCGCGGCTTCGGCGGTTTCCTCCGCCTCTCGAATCTCTGCGACCCGATCGCCGAAGCGGCGCTCAACGGCCTGGTCGCGAAGCTGCCCGAACTTGTCATCCGACAAACCGGACAGAACACCCGGAGCCGAAAGGACCGCATCCACGATCCGCTCGTCCACCGTACCCATCAGGAACGACATGCGCTCATTGGGGCTCATTGCCCTGACCATGGCGCGAATTTCTTGCCTCTCAAGCGCAGCAGCAATGTTGCTCGGATCCGGCGCTGGGATCGAAATCGCCGCCCTAGCTGTCTTGGCATCAGCAAAGGCTTTGGCAATCGGTGCGAATGCCACCTTCAGACCCGGAAGATAGGTCTTGGCGGCCTCTTCCATCAGGACCTTTTCACGCCCGACCTTTGTAAAGCTCGGATCTCCATTGATGGAAGCGGCGCGTTGGCCAAACCTATGGGCCACATCAAGGCAAAGGGTCGCCGCCTGGCGAAGAGCATCGTTGTTGATGCGAGATACAATCTGCTGGGTGCGAATGTTCATGACCGGCCTCTCAGGCTTTCACGCTGTTGATCAGTTCATTGCCGCGCGCACGGCTGGCTTCCTGCCAGTTCTGCCCAGCATTCGGGGCGAACTGCCCATGACGTAGCGGCCACGGGATCGAATCGGGGATTCCGAAGAACGAGCGAACAGGCGTCGGGCCAACGGGCACGTTCCTGTTATCAAGGGCCATGTCGTGGCCGGCCAGGTCGATGAAAGCTGCCTGCAATTCCGTAAGCGCCGCTGCGTAGCGGGTGCCGGCTGCTGCGTGGCTGTCGAGCAATTCGGATGGTTTCATTGTCATGATCTTTCCATCAGTAGACAGTTTGGAACACGCCGGAATAAGCGATGGGCGCTTGCCGGCCGGGGTTAAGCATCTCGACGACCCCGGCGACGCTGTTCGCCAGATCATCGTGACCGCCTGGGCCGTGATCGATCGACTCGCGGCCACCGCGCGCAACGCGACGTTCCAAGCCGACGATTTGATTGATCAGCTTGTCGTCATCGAGCAGATCGACGCTGCCGCTGTTCAGGAGTGGCAGAAGATCCCGGTACAAATCCGAGCGGGGCTTGTCGGCTACGCGATACGTGATCCCATGTTTGCGGAACTGTTCGCGCGGCCACTCGCCGGCATATCGATCGCCCGTAACTGACGAGATGCCATAGTTCTGCAACAAGGCTGCAAAGTCCGCCACGACAGATTCCGGCGAGAATGGCGGCTTGCGCTCCCGAGTGGCATCAAGCACGGCCTTGCCGTCTGCCCGATGTCCTATGGCCAGCGTCATCGAGTCGTTGCTGCCGCCTGATGGGTCGACAAAGGCTTTGTACATCATGCCTGCCGGTGCACGCTCCGTGACGTTCAAGCTGACGCAAGCCTCAACCACTTCGCGGGTGACAAAGGCCTCGATGTCAGACCGCCACTCTGCAAGCCATTCCGCCGAAGCTGCTGCGTGATCGCGCTCAAGAGCAGCATCGACCACCGACTGCCGAACGGTAGGGTTCATTTCCCTGGTTGTGGCCTTCCAAACAAGCGGTGCTCCGTCCTTGCCCCAATGCCGCCTGTAGGCGTCCCACAGGGCACCACGCCGCGCATAGGGTGACGAGGCACAAAGCAACATCGAAGTGTGGATCGTGGCCATGCCGGGCCGTATGGCATCGAGGATGGCAAAGTCGGGCTCTGCCGCGTCGTCGGTCCTCCAAAATGCGATTTCATCACACAAGACAGCCGCATAACTGTAACCCCGCGTACTTCTAAAGCTTGCGGTCCCGACTTCGATGGTGACCGAATTGGTCAGGTCGAAAGAGTCCGCCGTTTCCCGATCGATCAGCAGCGCTAGGCTGGGGATGCCGGTCAACATCGCCTTGATGTAGCGGATGATCGTCCGCGCTTGTCTGCGATCAGCAGCAATCACCAACACCGTCGCTTTCTCGCCTGGTGCGAGGTATTGGCGATAGTCGAAGAAGCAGGCCAGGAATACCGCCACGAGGGCCATGACGAACGACTTGCCCCCACGGCGCCCAACGATGAGCCATGCCTCGCTGCCGGCCTCCGTAGGGGCCTCTGTGCGTCCTGTATGATGCTTGAACGTTGCAAGCTGGTCTTCCGACATAGGCAGGCCAAAGAAGGCCGCGAGGAAGGCGAACCACGACGCGTAGTTGTCTCGGTTTTTGAACCACCGGCTGAACAGCAGCGGGCTTTCACATGCCTGGAGGATGTTCATGCGGCATGGCCCGCAATGATGTCGGCGAGCGACGGCGTAATGTCCCGTGCTCGGCGTTCCAAGCCGATGTCGGCAAGCAGGCGACGTAATGCATTGGTGGCCGTGGTGAACTCGCTAATATCGATGTCGCCGCCATTGGCCATCGATGCTTCAGCCTCCTCGCACCAGATAGCGAGGGTTGTGCTACGCTTGGCAATGATGCTCTTGGCCTCGGACGGATCGCCGCCCATGTCGCTCACGAGTTGGCCGTAAATCTCCCTGTAGCGACGCATTATGGACGATCGCCCATTGACGCCGGGCAACAGATCCTTGCCGTTGCCGATGCGAGAGCGGCCTTGAGGTTTTGCGATTGAGGCGGTCTTTGCCAATGGTGAAGCTCCAATTGTTGCCCGAGCGTTGCCCGAAGCAAATCAACTGCCAAAATGATGGCAGCAAAACACAATGTTTACAATAGCTTGATACATGCTGACCAACCGGTAACAAGCCGGTTTAGACACTCGCAGCGGGCTTTAGCGACGTATAAGCATGCGCAAAAAAATGTTGTGCGGGCCTCGATGTCTTTGGGGGGGTGTCTTTGGGGATGTCTTTGGGGCTGCTTTGTCTGGGGCTATGAAACGTCCCGTATCGAAAGGCCTTTGTTTCCTTCCTTCCTCAAAAGCCCCGTCTGTCTTTTGGATCTGGTTCTGATCTCTGGTTCTGAATCTGTTTTGCTTCTGCTTCTGCTTGTATCGACACCCTTCGCATAGGCTATCGAGAGGCTACGGAGGGGTTGCCCACGAACTCAGCCCCCCATTCCGTTTCAAGGAATTCCGCCTCGGCTTTCTCGGACACTTTGCGGCTGTCCAGTTTGTAGATGTTGCTGGCGACGCCGGCGGCGTGCTTGGCATTGGTCGGCGGCGAAGTCTGAAACCATCGGCACACATAGATCTCGTTCGTTTCCTCGTCGTGGCTGACGAGATCAGCGACAGACAGGGCATCGAGACAGGATTCGTAGTGTTCCCTGGTCCAGCCGAGATCAGCAACCGCATAGGCTGGCGGGACCATGCTACAGCCCGCACTCGTCTGGTGCGGGCCGGTGCTGAAATAAAACCACAGCAACCTCTGGTCGTTTGTGAGGCCCAGGAAACGCCTTGAGCGCCATACAGTTGGCCCGACCTTATGGAATGGGCGGGAAGCCTTAGCCATTGGTGGCCTCGCACTTCAGTCGACGGTGCTCCGCTACATGATGTTTCCTGCAAAGGAACGCTCCGAGAAGCGGCTGATCGTAATGTTGCGGGTGGTGGTGAAAGTCCGCGGGCTCGGCGCCGCATACCTGGCAGGGCTTGCGATCCACCAAGCCTTTGCGCAGGGCAGCTTCGAAGCACCGATGCGCCCACACCGCGAGCGGGTTTGCCGCTGCCCACCGCGCTTGCGGGGTCATGCCGGAAAGGATAGAAGTGCGCGTGGAATTTTCTTTGCCGCCGTTCCCGATGCCACTCGGGGCGGCGGTTTCATTTTCTGGGTTAAGCATCGGCGAGCCCCTTGATCCGGGCGCTCTCGCGCATTGCAGTAACGGCCTCCATGGGCGTCAGGCCGAACCTTCGGCGCAGGAACGGCACCAGCGGGCGCTCTGCCTTCCACCAGTTGACAGCGAGCCATACGGCGGCCTCGTCTACCTTGGCGGTCATCTCGTGATCGACGCCGCTATTCATGCCGCCACCTCGTCACGCTTATCGACGCGGGCCTTTATCCAGGCGTCGATTTCGGATTCGAGGAAGGCGCGGCGGCGAGGAGAGAGAAAGACCGGCTTCGGAAAGCGATCGTCCTTGATCAACTTGTCCAAATAGCTGGTGCTGTAGGTGATACCCTTCTCGGGCAGATTTTCGAGGGGGATGAGTGGCATGGGCTTTAGAGCCTCCTAGGTGTCTATTCACGCCTAAGAGGTTGCCAGCGAGGCCGGCGGATTAATTGCCGGCAGTTTTCGAAATTTGGCGGAAGCCAAGGCCGCCGCCGCGAAGCTGTTTGTCTATGCTCTCAAATTCGTAATATAGCCGAGAGCACTTCGTCTTCCCGACATTGAACTCCCTACCGACACGCTCAAACAAACCGTCGTCCAGCGGGGCTTTTTCCGACTCCCGGATCTGGTTCACCCGATCGAATATCTGAGATCGACGATTGGATTGCCGCGCCTTGCTCAGATGAATGCCTTTCGGATAGGGAGCGCCGAAGGCATCGTCCAGCGAACCCACCTCAGCCGTTTTTACCTTCAGATAAGCGGAAACAAATGCCTGCCGCGCCCACAACGGAAGCGGTTTGTCCCACATGCTGCACCAGTAAATGACTTCCAGGAGAAACCGCTGTTCACCCGCCTCAAATTGTTGGCGTCCGTACTCTTCGAACTCTTTCCACGCCTCTGGCGTGCTTAAAGCGGCCTCGATACGGGAAGTGTATTCCTGAATGCGTTGGGCTGCTTCGGGCGAAATTGGCTTAATCATGCTGAGGCCCTCCCGGCCATCGCAACCACATTGCTAGCCTTCTCTTCGCCGACGATGCTTGCCAGAGCGCCCTCCCAGCGCGTCAGGGCGTCCCGCTTCACCTTCAGGCGGTCGGACTGGTTGTACGTCCTGACAAGCGCCGTAGGCACATGCCCTATGACGGCCTCGGCCACTTCGTCCATAACGTCGAGTTCGGAAAGTCTCGTGCGCACCGTGCGGCGAATGTCGTGATTGACCCATGCCGGCACCGTGGCCTCGGGATTGTCTTCCCGCAGTGCCGCAAGCATGGCGGCATCGATCCGCATCTTGACCTTGTGCCCGATCGTCACCGGCCCCTGCCCGTCCAGCGAGCAAAGCCAGTCGCATTTCTTGAAGCGCGGCAACTTGCCAATGATCTCGATTGCGTCATCAGTGAGCGGAACGACATGATCGCGGCCGGACTTGAAGCGAGCCGCCGGCACGGTCAAGGTTTTGCGGTCGAGATCGATTTCAGACCATGAAGCCTGTGCGATGTCGTTCAGCCGCTGGCCGGTGAGCAACAATAGGCGATAGACGGCGCTGTAAACATCGCCTGCGGCGGTTGCCGTCCAGAGTGCCGCGATCTCGGCATCCGACAGAACGCGGTCCCGCGATGTTTTTTCGCCGATCATGGTGCGCACCTTCTTTGCCCGGAAGGGCGAGGCGGAAATAAGTTCGTCATCAACGCACCAGTTGAAGAACGTCCCGATCTTCTGCGCCATGTTCAGGGCCTGGCGGGTCGCTCCGCGCTTGTTGATCTTCTCAAGCACCGCCATCACGTCGGCGCTCTGAATGTCTCCCACCGCCCTCCCTCGCCATGCTGGCAGGCATTCGCGCTTGAAGTCGTTCCGGTCTTCCTCAACCTTGCGGATGCCGTCACGGCGGCGAGCGGCGATGTATCGGGCCAAGACGCGCTCGAACTGCTTCTTACGGCGCTCGGACGCACCATTCTCCCGCTCACGCCGCGCAGCTTCGGCAAGACGCTTTTCCTCAGCGTCTTTTTCTTTGGGGTCTATCCCCCTGTCTATGAGCGCCGCCCACTCCCTCGCCTTTGTGCGCGCCGCGTCGAGCGACATGATGTCGTATTCACCCAATGCCCGGCGTGCCGGCTGCGCTGCCCCACCGAAGCGGGCCACGTATATAAAGCTGACCTGTCCTGCCTTCATTTTTGAGCCATTGAGCGGCGCCTTGTCGGTGACGCGGACGCCCATGTTCGGCACCTGGGCATCCATGATCACATAGCGCTGGCCAGAGGCGGCCGGCTTCAAAGCCTTCAGGCGGTTGTCTGTCAGGTTCTCGCGGGGCATAAAGGCTCTCCGGGGCAACGTCGGGGCAACAGGTTTCGACTGCTGCCTATGTTGCCCTAGAATGGCCTAAAGTGCAATGTCAAAATCAGAACGCCTTGTACGGCAAGGGTTAAACGTGAAACGGACCAACCGGTAAAGGGGCCTATGAGGGGATGCTAAATGCGGCTGTTAACCGGTTGGTCGCTGGTTCGAATCCGGCCCGGGGAGCCAATATTTCCAAACGCTTTGTAACGTGATGGGCCTGCGGCCCATTGCCCGAACGGCCAGCCGCTTCAGGCAGCCTGCGGGTCGTATTGGAACTCGTTTCTCGTCAGCGCCCTTCCGGCGCGTTCAGGATTTGGGCAAAAGTCTCCATTCCGCACGTGCGATACCATCCGATGGAGCGCCCTTACGCGATACCGACAATGCTTTGCGCATGGTCATGGAGTTGTTGGGCGGCTCGCCGGTATTCGATCGCGTCACCGCTGCAGACAACCAGGAACTGCGCCGCGAACTCGTGCGTATTTGCAGCCGGGATGGCGAGCATGGCCTTCACGATCTCCGACATGTCTTGATAAACGCGTTTCAGATCGCGGTCGGAAATGTCGAGGGAGATCGAATTCATCAGGGCCTCCCAGCGTCGAAAACCCGCCAGAACGGGACTTTCGTTCGAGTTTGCGGCAAGAATCTTTTCCGCGGCAGCGGCTCCCATCGGCGCAAAGGAGACCGTCGTGCCCACCACCGTGCGTCTGGTCATTCCATCAAACATCATGTCCGAGTTCCTACGACTGAGGGCAATTCTGTAGGGCCGGCGATCCGGTGGCGCATTGTCTTGCGTCAAATTTCTGCAACGTCGAAAGCCGGCATTGCCTCCGGACTATGACGGATAAGCCGACCGAACTCGGTCGCTCGCTGGCCGAAAACCATCGAACGCCCGCCGCCTGGCCGCGCGATCGCCGCCATGAAGATGATCCGAACCTGCTCGAAGCGGAGCAGCTGGAGCATGAGGGAGGACTTCGGCCGGTGGATTGATGGAGCCATTCATCGCAATGTCGCGCGCCGCTTGCGCTTGGATATCCGCCGCGCGATAGATGCGTCGGTTCAGGGAGGACTCATGCGCAAAATCCTGGTTTCGGTTCTGCTGGCCGCGGCAGCACTCTACGCGAATTGCGCTCTGGCCCTCGACAGCGGCAGCACGCCTGTCGTCGTCACCCCGCTCGCATCGCGCACCACCACCGCCTCCGGCCAGCCGATCACGCTGCCGCAGAAGAACGTGCAGGTTCTGGTGTCGACCTTTGACATAGCGGTGGGCGCGACCTTGCCGGTGCACCGACACCCCTTCCCGCGCTACGCCTATGTCGAGGCCGGAACGCTGAAGGTCACCAATGTCGAGACCGGCAACAGCAACACCTACAAAACGGGCGATTTCATCATCGAGATGATCGGGCAGTGGCATCAGGCGACCAATATCGGCGATGGCCCGGTCAAGCTCCTGGTCATCGACCAGGTCGAGGAAGGCGCGAAGAACACGGAATTGCGCCAGTAGCCGCCAGGCGCCACGCTGATGCGCCGAAAGGCGAGAGGCAATACGCCGCCCGCCTTCCCGCGCCGCAGCGGATAGCCGTCCTGTCCCAGGCGCTGGACCAGCGCTCAGCCCCAGGTGCCGACCATCTGCCGTGTCGTCGCGTTCAGCCGGTTGAAGGCGTTGATCAGGGCGATCTGGACAACCAGCGCGGCCAGCGCCTTTTCATCATAGTGCCGGGCAGCTTCGTCCCAGACATCATCCGGCACGGCGTCCGGCCGGTCGGCGAGCCTCGTGCCGGCCTCGGCCAGCGCCAGGGCGGCACGTTCGGCTTCGGTGAAGTAAGGCGTCTCGCGCCATGCGGCGAGTGCAAAGATGCGCTCGTCTTTCTCGCCGGCCTTCTTGAGTTCGCGCGCATGCATGTCGACGCAGACGGCGCAGTTGTTGATCTGGCTCGCCCGCAGATGAACGAGCTTGCGCGTCAGATAGGGCACGTCGGCGGCGTCGGTCGACTTGTCCAGCGCCATCAGCGCCTGCAGGGCGCCTGGGATGAGCATCACGGGATTCTTGAGCCTGGCTTGCATGGTCTTCTCCTTTTGAAGCGTTTCGTCAGGACGTGTTTTGCCGAGCCCGGAAGCGGTGCTTCCGGATTTCAGCAGATGGAATTTCGGCTGCCGCCTCACTGCCGACGGCAAATCCATAACCGCTCAGCTATGAATTACTCATAACCCTGCAGTTATAAGACTGTCAAGCCGGGAAATGTCGCCTGGTCCACATGGCGGTGTGCCGCTCACGCTTTCGCGCCGGCCGCCCGGGTGCTAGGGCTTTGCGCAACATCATGAAATGGATCGCCCCTTGACCTCGCAAACCCGCCTGCCCCTCATCGAAATCTGTGTCGAAGGCATCGATGGCCTGCTCGCCGCGCAGGCTGCCGGCGCTGACCGGGTGGAACTCTGCGCCAGCCTGGTCGAGGGCGGCATCACGCCGAGCCTCGGCACGGTGCGCGCGGCGCTGGACCAGGCAACCGTGCCGTTCCATGTCATGGTGCGGCCGCGCGGCGGCGACTTTCTCTACAGCGAGACCGAATACCGCTCGATGCTCGCCGACGTCGCGGCACTGCGCGATCTCGGCGTGCCGGGCTTGGTGTTCGGTTGCCTGAACGCCGACGGCACCATCGACGAGAAGCGCATGGGCGAACTGACGGAAGCCGCCGGCTCCCTGAACGTCACCTGCCACCGCGCCTTCGACATGACACGCGATCCAACGCAAGCGCTGGAAGCGCTGATCCGCTGCAAGGTCGGTCGCGTGCTGACCAGCGGCCAGCGCGACACCGCCATCGAAGGCTTGCCCTTGCTGGCCGATCTGGTGCGGCAGGCCGACGACCGCATCATCATCCTCGGCTGCGGCGGGCTCGATCTCGGCAATATAGCCGAGGTGCGCCAAAAGACCGGGCTGGCCGAAATGCACTTCGCCGCGCTGAAGGATGTGCCGAGCGCCATGCACTACCGCAATCCCAAGGTCGGCATGGGCGGCTCCGATCTTGATCGCGAATACCGCAACACATTGACCGACACATCGCTGGTGGCGGCAACGATCGCGGCGGCCAAGGCATGAGCTCTCCGATAGATCGCATAGTGCAAGGCGACGAAGCGGACATACTGGCGCTCAACAACGAGCATGCCGCCGAACTGTCCTGGCTCGAAGCCGAACGGCTGTCGTTCCTGCTTGGCGAGGCGTTTTATGCGCGCCGCATCGGCGATCTCGAAGCCTTCATCATGACCTTCGACCAGGACGCCAACTACGACAGCCCGAATTTCCTCTGGTTTTGCGAGCGCTACGAACGCTTCGTCTATGTCGACCGCGTCGTCGTGGCGGCGCACGCAAGGGGCCGCGGCCATGCGCGCCGGCTCTATCAGGACCTGTTCGAACATGCAGGGCGCGCCGGCCACACGCTGGTCACCTGCGAGGTCAACACCGATCCGCCCAACCCCGCCTCGGACGCCTTCCACGCCGCGCTGGGCTTCACTGAGGTCGGCCACGCGGTGATCCATGGCGGCAAGAAAGCAGTGCGCTACTACGTCAAGCAGATCGTCGCCTGATTGCTGGCCGAATAAACAAGATCATCCTAATATAAGCGTTCCGCCAAATGGAGGAACCGCGATGCCAAGCAACGTCTTCCGCTTCGACGAAAGCTGGGACATTCCCGAGGGCACGCCGCAGCAAGTGTGGGATGTGCTCTCCGACGCCGAACTGCTGCCGCTGTGGTGGGGCGACGTCTACAAGGAAGTGGTGCCGCTCAACGGCAAGGGCAAGCGATCGGTCGGCTCACGGGCAAGGGCACGGGCGCGCGGCGCCCTGCCCTATGAGTTGAATTTCATCATCGAAGCCGCCGAACTCGAGCCCGGCCGGCTGGTCGTCGTGAAAACCTATGGCGATTTCGACGGGCTGTGGCGGGCTGAACTGTCGCCGTCGGGCAGCGGCACCCATGTCCAATTGACCTGGCAGGTCACGGTCGAGAGGCCGATCCTCAAATTCCTGGCGCCGCTGCTGCGGCCGGCTTTCGCATGGAATCACCGCTGGACGACGCCGCGCGGCGAAGCCGGCCTGCGGCGTTATCTCAGGCTCGCAACAACAGTGCCGCAGCGCGATGAGGCCTGAATCACCAATTGCGGTTCAGCCATTCACGCGCCGGCCGCTCGACAAGGTAGTAGCTGCACAGCGCGCAGGCAAAGACCGCGGCCAGCATCGGCCATGGGCTGATGCCTTGCTCATAGACGAATTTGTAGAAGGGCTGCTGCCACAGATAGAGCGAGTATGACCACAGGCCCAACGTCGCCATGGGCCAGGACGACAGCAAATTCGAAAAAATCGCGGTGCTGAAGTCGAGCGCATTGACGGACAGCGCCAGCAGCGGCACCGCCAGGAGATAGTGGATCGGCGTCGGGACAGGGTCCATGAACAGGATTACCGCGGCGGTCGCCGCCGCCAGAGCGACATAGGGCCCCTTCAACCAGGCCGGCAGCCGACCCTCGGCCTTGAGCAGGCAGATCGAAGCCGACAACAGGATCGAGGCGATGTGCACGTCGGTGCGCCAGTAAGTGGCCTCGTAGTCCAGCTTGAACACCCAGTACGACACCGCGCCATTGACCATGGCGAGCAGGGCCAGCGTCAGCAGCAAGGGGATGACGCGGTTGCGGCTGGAGACGAGCGCGCTGATCAAGGCCAGGATGATGTAGGCGTGCTCCTCGACACAGAGCGACCAGATATGGTCGAGCGCCCCGGCGCGGGTGACGAGAATTCCGGCGTAATTGTAGGTGAATGTCAGCGCCGTCAGCGCCGCCTTCCATTTGAAGGCGATGAACGTGCCGGACAGCGCGATCATGGCAATGACGACGAAGACCAGAAGTGCGGGGTAGATGCGCGAGAAACGGCGTTTGAAGAACTTCTTCAGCGGGTAGCGCTCGATGAACAGGATTTCGGCCATCAGCCGGCCGCTGAGCACGAAGAAGAATTCGACGCCCAGCACGCCAAGATTGATTCCGGGCACCGGGAAAAAATGACCGATCAGCACCAGTGCGATCGACAGGCCGCGCCAGCCATCGAGATAGGCCAGTCTTGTCCTGGCCGATCTGTCGAGTACGGATCGTGACGGAACCATCTGGGTCGCGGTAATTTCGGACATTCCGATCCCTTCGCATTGGCATGCGAAAGGGCACGGCGGTACACATCCGAACCCGGCTCGCATTCCCGCCCCGATCCATACTGCAGTGCAATATAAATTTGTGCAAGTGCGAGATTGTCACTGATGCAGCTCCCAGCGGACATCGACCCGGACGAAAAAGGGGCCGCGAAGGCCCCTTTCCTTGTCCACAACGGCTCGTAAACCGATGAACCGCGTCAGGCGTTGGCTGCAGCCACCGCGCGCTTGGCCATGACCGCGATCAGGTTGGCGCGGTAGTCGGCGGAGGCGTGGATGTCGCTCATCAGGTTCTTCGCCGGCACTTTCACGCCGGCGAGCGATGCGGCGTCGAAATTCTTCGCCAGCGCTGCCTCGATCTCCTTCGAGCGGAAGACGCCGTCGTCGCCGGCGCCGGTGACGGCGACGCTGACGCCGTCCTTGCCCTTGGCCACGAACACGCCGACGATCGCGTAGCGCGAGGCCGGGTTGCGGAATTTTTCGTACGCAGCCTTTGCCGGAGCCGTGAAGCTAACTGCCGTGATGATCTCGCCATCCTTCAAGGCCGTCTCGAACAGGCCCTTGAAGAACTTTTCGGCAGATATCTCGCGCTTGTTGGTGACGATGGTGGCGCCCAGGGCCAGAAGTGCGGCCGGATAGTCGGCCGCCGGATCGTTGTTGGCGATCGAACCGCCGATCGTGCCCTTGTAGCGCACCGCCGGATCACCGATCAGCGACGCCAGATGGGCAAGCGCCGGGCAGGCCTTGCGCAGCTTCTCGTCGTTGGAGACGTCGAAATGCGTGGTAGCCGCGCCGATGGTGACCATCTTTCCCGACACCTTGATGCCCTGCATCTCCTTGATGCGCGACAGATCGACGAGATCGGAAGGAGCCGCCAGTCGCGTCTTCATGGCGGGTATGAGCGTCATGCCGCCGGAGAGCAGCTTGGTATCGCCGCTTTTCGCGAGCTTGGCGGCATCCGCGACCGAGGCGGCACGGTGATAGTTGACCGAATACATGGTTGTTCCTCCTCAGTGCTTCGCGGCGCGGATCGCGGCCCACACGGTGGGCGGCGAGGCGGGCATGGCGATATCGGCGATGCCGATGGCATCGGTGATGGCGTTGATCACCGCCGGCGGCGAGCCGATGGCGCCGGCCTCGCCGCAGCCCTTGATCCCCAACGGATTGCCCGGGCATGGCGTGTTCGAGGTCGAGACCTTGAACGACGGCAGATCGCCCGCGCGCGGCATGGTGTAGTCCATGTAGCTCGCCGTCAGCAGCTGTCCGCTGGTATCGTAATAAGCGCCTTCCAGCAGCGCCTGGCCGATGCCTTGCGCTATGCCGCCATGCACCTGGCCCTCGACGATCATCGGATTGATGATGTTGCCGAAATCGTCGGCGGCCACGAACTGGACGATCTCGGTAGTTCCGGTCTCCGGATCGATCTCGACCTCGCAGATGTAGCAGCCCGCCGGGAAGGTGAAGTTCGACGGATCGTAGAAGGCCGTTTCCTTCAGCCCGGGCTCCATCCCTGCCGGCAGATTGTGGGCGGTGTAGGCGGCGAGCGCCACCTGGAACCACGGCACGTTCTTGTCGGTACCGGCGACCTTCAGCGCACCGTTCTCGATGACAATGTCGCCCTCATCGGCTTCGAGCAGGTGAGCGGCGATCTTCTTGGCCTTGGCCTCGACCTTGTCGAGCGCCTTTGATATCGCCGACATGCCGACCGCGCCCGAGCGCGAACCGTAGGTGCCCATGCCCATCTGCACCTTGTCGGTGTCGCCATGGACGATCGAAACCGAATCGATCGGCACGCCGAAACGCTGATTGACCAGCTGCGCGAAAGTCGTCTCGTGGCCCTGGCCATGGCTGTGCGAGCCGGTCAGCACCTCGATCGTGCCGACGGCGTTGACCCGCACTTCGGCCGATTCCCAAAGGCCGACGCCGGCGCCGAGCGAGCCGACCGCCGCCGACGGCGCGATGCCGCAGGCCTCGATGTAGCAGCTCATGCCGATGCCGCGCAGCAGGCCCTTCTTGGCGGCCGCCGTCTTGCGCTTGGCAAAGCCGGCATAGTCCGAAGCTTTCATGGCCGCATCGAGCGAGGCGCCATAGTCGCCGGCGTCATAGTTCATGATCACCGGTGTCTGGTGCGGGAAGGAGGTGATGAAGTTCTTGCGCCGCAGTTCAGCCGGGGAAACGCCGAGCTCGCGCGCCGCCGCTTCCATCGTGCGTTCCAGGAGATAGGTGGCCTCCGGCCGCCCTGCCCCGCGATAGGCATCGACAGGCGCGGTATTGGTGTAGACCGTGCGCACATTGGCGTGGATGGCCGCAATGTCGTACTGGCCCGACAGAAGCGTCGCATAGAGGTAGGTCGGCACGCAGGACGAAAACAGCGACATGTAGGCGCCGAGATTGGCGATCGTGTCGACCTTCAGCCCGGTGATCCTGTTGTTCTTGTCGAAAGCCATTTCCACCGTCGAGACATGGTCGCGGCCATGCGCGTCCGAGAGAAAGCTTTCGGTGCGGTCGGCGACCCATTTGACCGGCACGCCGGTTTTCTTGGAAGCCCAGAGGCAGACGATCTCTTCGGGATAGATGTAGATCTTGGAGCCGAAGCCGCCGCCGACGTCAGGCGCGATGACGCGCAATTTGTTTTCCGGCGCGACATTGTAGAAGGCGCTCATCACCAGCCGCGCGACATGGGGGTTCTGCGAGGTCGTCCAGCAGGTGTAATGGTCCTCGGCCTTGTCGTAATGGCCGAGCGCCGCGCGCGGTTCCATGGCGTTCGGCACCAGCCGGTTGTTGACGATCTTCATGCGGGTGACATGCGCCGCTGCCTTGATCGCCGCGTCGGTCGCCTTGGCGTCGCCGATCTCCCAGTCGAAGATCAGATTGTTCTCGGCCTCGGCATGGATCTGCGGCGCGCCCTTTTCGAGTGCCTTGGTGGCTTCGACGACGGCCTTCAATTCCTTGTAGGTGATCTCGACCGCCTCGGCCGCATCGCGGGCCTGGCCCTTGGTCTCGGCAACGACGACGACGACGGCGTCGCCGACATAGCGGACCTTGTCGACGGCCAGCGGCGACCAGGCGCCCATCTTCATCGGCGAGCCGTCCTTGGAATGGATCATCCAGCCGCAGATCAGGTTGCCGATGCCGTCGGCCTTGAGCTCCTTGCCGGTCAGCACGCCGATGACGCCGGGCATGGCTTGCGCCTTCTTCACGTCGATCTTCTTGATCTGCGCATGCGCGTGCGGGCTGCGCACGAAGGCCGCATGCTTCATGCCGGGAACCACCATGTCGTCGACATAGCGGCCGGCGCCGGTGATGAACCTTTTGTCTTCCTTGCGCGCGACCCGAGCGCCAACACCTTCAATGCCCATCAGAAATTCCTCCCGAATTTAGGGGAGTAGGTGAGTAGGGCAGTAAGGCAGTAGGGAAATTTTCTTCTGGTTCCCTACTGCCTTACTGCCCTACTGCCCTACTGCCTTGTTCATCTCACGCTGCTTGCTTGGCCTTGCCCTTGGTCCCCTTCGCCATCGTCTTCGATGCGGCGAGGATCGCCTTGACGATGTTGTGGTAGCCGGTGCAACGGCAGATGTTGCCTTCCAGCTCGGCCCGCACCGTCGCCTCGTCGAGGCCTTCGGGATGGCGGTTGATCATGTCGGTTGCCATCATGATCATGCCAGGCGTGCAGAAGCCGCATTGCAGGCCGTGATGTTCCTTGAAGGCGGCCTGCACGGGATGCAGGTCGGCGCCGTTGGCGAGACCTTCGATCGTTACAACGCTCGAGCCGGACGCCTGTACCGCGAGCATGGTGCAGGACTTCACCGCCTTGCCGTCGACATGGACGACGCAGGCCCCGCATTGCGAGGTGTCGCAGCCGACATGAGTGCCGGTCAGGCCGAGATTCTCGCGCAGGAAGTGAACCAGCAGCGTTCGGTCCTCGGCGGTCCCGCTGACCCGCTTGCCGTTCACCATCAACGAAACGTCCGACATGAATCCTCCCTGGGTATCAACCTTGGTCATCACGCTGCCGACGCGCCGCTGGCACTTCGGCCATGCGCTATTCGTACACCGCACAACGCGCAAAAAACAGCGCGACGGAAAAGCTGGATCATTGTACTTTCGGTCATGGCCAAGGCACGAAGGTGCATTCCCCTCGCCCCATTGCCAAACCGCCGAATGGAAGCAACAATATCCTTCGACGCCTGCGCGCCAGAAGCCTGTAAAAACAGCCGCGTATAAAACAGCGTTGGAGGAAATGCGGGAGAACGCCGCTGACCAGTTCACGGACGCGCTACGCCTGCGGCTTGTCGGCGCTGACCACGGACGAGCCCGACCTGGATGCTTTCGCTCGCGCGGTGGCCAGCGAGGTTGCGGCAATCGACGCCGGCTTTGCCCTCGTGTTCTTTTCCCAGAGCCTCGTCGAGGCCGGCGCCCTCTCGCGGGCACTCTCGGCGCATGCGCCGGGGCTCCACCATGCCGGCTGCTCCACCGCCGGCGAGATCACGCCGCAGGGGCTTGAGGAGGGCCATATGCTGGCGATGCTGCTTCCCTCGGCGGCGTTCACCGCGGTCAGCGCCATGGTCGACAATCTATCCTCGTCGGGCATGGACAGGATCACGGGCGAGGTCGAGGCCTTGCGGCGCGCGCTGCGCGTCAGGGTGGGCGGCGAGCGGACCAGGAACACCTTCGCGCTCTGCTTCATCGATGGGCTGTCCTATGCCGAGGAAGCGGTCAGCTCGGCCATCCACTGGGGTCTTGACGACATCCCGCTGCTCGGCGGCTCAGCCGGCGACGATCTGAAATTCGAGACGACGCGCCTTATCTCGAATGGCAGGGTCACCTCGGACAGCGCCATCATCGTGCTGATATCCACGGAAATTCCGTTCCACGTCTTCAAGACCGACAATTTCGTTCCGACCGACGAAAAGCTGGTGGTAACGGCGTCCGATGCCGATCACCGCATCGTGCGCGAGTTCAATGCCACCAACGCGGCTGAGGAATATGCCGCTTCCGTCGGCATCCTGCCGCAGACCCTGACGCCGCTTAGCTTCGCCTCGCATCCGGTGGTGGTGAAGGTAGGCGGCGAATACTACTGCCGGTCGATCCAGAAGATGCACGCGGATGGCTCGCTGTCTTTCTTCTGCGCCATCGACGACGGCGTCGTGCTGTCGATCGCCCAGCCCAAGGACATGGTGGAATCGACACGCGCGGCCCTGCGCGAGGTCGAGGAGAGGCTCGGCGGCATCGACCTGATCCTCGGCTTCGACTGCGTGCTGCGCAGGCTCGACGCGCGCAACCGGCAGGTCTTTCGTGACATTTCGGAACTCTACCGGGTCAACAATGTCGTCGGCTTCGGCACCTATGGCGAGCAGTACCGGTCAATGCATTTGAACCAGACCTTCACCGGCATCGCCTTTGGCGAACGGCAAGCGGCGGAATAAGGGCCGCAGAATGAAACGATGCCACTCAAGGACATAAACGACCTCGAAAAGCTGAAGAAGATCAACGCCGCCCTGGTCAGCCGCGTCGAGCGCTCGATGGACCAGCAAGGCAATGCCTTCTCGCTGTTCCAGACCGCCATCTCACTCGAAAACCGGGTGCGCACGCGCACCGAGGAACTGCACTCGACGCTCCGGCGGCTGGAACAGTCCAACATCGACCTCAGCGCCGCCAAGGAGAACGCCGAATTCGCGAACCTGTCCAAGACGAGGTTCCTCGCCGCCGCCAGCCATGACGTGCTGCAGCCGCTGAACGCGGCTCACCTATCCGTCTCGGCGCTCGCCGAGGTGCAGACCAGCGACGAAGGCAGGAAACTGGTGCGGCAGGTCGAGCGCTCGCTGGAAACGATGGAGGACCTGCTGCGCACCTTGCTCGACATTTCCAAGCTCGATGCCGGCGTGGTGCACCCCGACATAGGCGATGTCAGCCTGGAGGCGCTGTTCTCGTCGCTGCGCTCGGATTTCCAGCCGGTCGCGGAAATCAAGGGGTTGTCGCTGAAATTCCGGCAGGTCAATGCCGTGGTCCGCTCCGACCGCACGCTGCTGCGCCGCATCCTGCAGAACATCCTCTCCAACGCGCTGGGCTATACCCGCTCGGGTGGCGTGCTCGTCGGCACCAGGCATCGCGGCGACACGATCCGCATCGATGTCGCCGATACCGGCTGCGGCATTCCCGAGGACCAGCGCGAGGCGGTGTTCGAGGAATTCCATCGCGGCACCTTGCCTGCCAATGCCGGGCTCGACGGCGGCGGCCTCGGGCTCGGGCTCGCCATCGTGCGCCGCATGGCCGGCGCGCTCGGCCACCCCGTGACCTTCTCGTCGAGGGTCGGGCGCGGCACGATCTTCCATATCGATGTGCCCGTCGGCATCGGTGCGCCGGCCGACGCCATCGCCAGCGCCACCAGCCTGGAACGGTCGCGCGGCTACGGCCTTTTCGGCACCAAGGTGCTGCTCGTCGAGAACGACACCGAGGTGCTGGAGGCCATGACCTTCCTGCTCGAGCGCTGGCAGTGCCTGGTGCGGTCCGCGACCTCGACCGACGACGCGCTGGACCTGCTCGGCGACACCGACTGGGTGCCCGACATCGTCATTGCGGACCAACATCTTGACGGCGGCGACCTCGGCACCGCCACCATATCGGAAGTCCGCGACTATCTCGGCCGCGCCGTACCGGCGCTGATCGTCACCGCCGACAGTTCCGAGGCCGTCGCCAAGGCCGCCCGCGCCGGCGGCATCGAACTGATGCGCAAACCACTGAAACCGGCGCAACTGCGGGCGCTGCTGGCGCATTTGCTGGCTTGAGAATGGCCAACGCGATGCTTGCCTATCTGGGAAAGCCGGCGTCATCCCTTTTGACGTTACCACCGTTTGAATCCTGGAAATTCCAACGAACTGTTACCGACGATCTTCCGGAAATCCGTATACATTACGTTTCTGCCCGCAACAGATTTTCCTTCATCTGCGATGACGACGAAATGATAGACACCATATTCATAGAGGCCGACAATTTAGATCGGGACCTCTCGGACATTCCTTTTTCATTCAGCCGCAACGATGTGCTGAGCTGCTTTGGCGCGCCCTCAAGAAGCGGCGCCGCACGGAGCGATCCTTTTTTGGGTGAATTCGGCCCTTGGGACCGATTTGATGAGGCGCATCATTCCATACACATCGAATATCAGCCTCATGCAGATCAGATCAGGCGTGTCACGCTAATGCGCGCGGACGCGGTGCCGTGAACAATGCGGTGTGTTCACCATGCTCGACTGAGAGATCCGGTAAATCCAATGATAGTTCAATTCCATGGCATCACCTTCGACGCGCCCATCGGATGGGAAGACGTAACTGACGACCTTCCCGGGAGATCGCCACCTACCTTGGCTAAGGCATCAGATGCTGGCGGCGCCCTCCAATTCTCTATTGCGAAATATCGCAGTGGGGAAAAGCCAAACGCGAATTTCGAGGCTCTCAGGTCATTTATGACTGAGTTCTGTCGAAACAATTTCATAGATGTCGAGCGGATTTTTACGACAGAATTTGGCGACGTAATGTGTGTTGGCGTTTCGTCACAGACGACAGATCAAACCTTTTCGGCATGGTACTTGTCCGATGGAAGCGATTTTGCATTCGTGACCTACCTTGCCCAAGGTGACGAATACGACCTCATCGACGAAGAACTAGGCGAAGCGAGAGAAATCATTTCGTCTATATCATTCGGATAGGTGCTAGCAGATGAAACGCCATTGAGACATCATTCTCACCGGATCGCGGCATGTTGCTGCTTCGTTTGCAGGAGTATCGGCCCACCGCTCAAAACCCCGCCTGATCCCTGAAAAGCTCCGCATTGTCCAGCTTCGAAACCTCGATCACCGCTTGCGTGCGGCTGTAGACGTTGAGCTTGCGCAGGATCTCCGAGACATGCGCCTTGACCGTGGTCTCGCCGACCTGCAGCTCGTAGGCGATCTGCTTGTTGAGCAGGCCCTGGCGCAGCATCTGCAGCACGCGCAGTTGCTGCGGCGTCAGCTTGGACAAGCGCTGGACCATGTCGGCGCGGTCGATGCTGTCAGCGTCCGCCGGCTGGCCTTCATAGGTTTCCGGCACATAGATGGCGCCGTCCATCACCGAGCGGATGGCGGCGGCCAGATCGCTTTTGCGCGCCGATTTCGGGATGAAGCCGGCAGCGCCATAGGACAAGGCCTCGGAAATGATGCGCGGCTCCTCGTAGCCGGACACGATCACCACCGGCAGGCGCGGATAGCGGGTCCTGAGCTGCAGCAGCCCTTCGAAGCCGTGCACGTCAGGCATTGAGAGATCGAGCAGCGCAAGGTCGAAAGGCTTGGCGTCGGCCAGGAGATCGAGCGCCTCGGCGATCGAGCGCGCCTCGACCGTGTCGACCTCCGGATAGGCCATCTGCACGGCGCTGTGCAGCGCCTCGCGAAACAGCGGGTGGTCGTCGATGATCAGGAACCGGGCGCGATCGTTGGATGCTGTCATGTGGCTCGTTCCGGTTTACCGGCCACACCATAGCCCCGCGACCATGGCCGGATTATTGGCAAATAGTCTATCGCGCGTTGATAGGCCGCTGCAAAGTGATGGGAACCTTGAATTCCTTATACAGCCCCGGCAAAGCCCGTGCTTTATGAAAAGCGACGCCTTGCCCGGCCCCCAAAATCGGCCGAAGGTGCCGCCAGCAACCCGATATCCAACGTAGAGACCACCATGACCGCCTTCGTCCTTCCCGTCCAATCAACGCCCTCCGTCGCCATCAGCGGGTCGGCCGAGCGTTTTGCCGTGCGGCGCATTTTCTGCGTCGGCCGCAACTATGCGGCGCACGCGCGCGAATTCGGCAATGACGAACGCGATCCGCCCTTCTTCTTCACCAAGCCGGCCGACGCGGTGGTCGATTCCGGCACCGTGATCGCCTACCCGCCGCTGACGGCCAATCTGCACCACGAAATCGAACTGGTCGCCGCGGTCGGCAAACCGGGCTTCCGCATTGCGCGCGAGCGGGCGCTGGAGCATGTCTGGGGTTATGGCGTCGGCATCGACCTCACCCGGCGCGATCTCCAGGACGAGGCCAAGAAGGCGGCGCGGCCCTGGGACTGGTCGAAGGCCTTCGATCGTTCCGCCCCTTGCGGGCCACTGGTGCCGGCGCAAAAGACCGGCCACCCGACGAAAGGGCGCATCTGGCTTGCCGTCGACGGCAAGGTCCGGCAGGACGCCGATCTCACCGAGCTGATCTGGCCGATAGCGGACATTGTCTCGATCTGCAGCGAGGGCGTGGAATTGCAGGCCGGCGACCTGATCTTCACCGGCACGCCGGCCGGTGTCGGCGCCGTGAAGCCGGGCGAGACCATGACCGGCGGCGTCGACGGCATCGGCACGATCGAAGTGACCATTGGCCAGCCGAAGTGAGCGCATGAGCGAACTCGTCCTGCACAATTACTATCGCTCCTCCACCTCCTATCGGGCGCGGATCGCGCTGGAGATGAAGGGGCTGAGCTATGACTATGTCCCGCATCATCTGCGCCATGGCGAACATCTGGAACCAGCCTATCTCGCGGTCAATCCGCAAGGGCTGGTGCCGGCTTTGGTGCTCGACGACGGCACGCTTTTGACGCAGTCGCTGGCGATCATCGAATATCTCGACGAGATCCATCCCGAACCGCCGCTGCTGCCGAAGGACCCGCTTGGCCGGGCGCGCGTGCGCATGCTGGCGCAGATGATTGCCTGTGACATCCACCCGGTGAACAATCTGCGCGTGCTGACCTCGCTGCGCACCTTGTTCGGCGCCGGCGACCAGGACATCACCAACTGGTTCCGCCACTGGGTGAACGAAGGCTTTCAGCCGCTTGAAAAGATTCTGGCTTCCTCGCCTCAGACGGGAACATTCTGCCATGGCGAGGCGCCGGGCCTCTCCGATATCTGCCTGGCGGCCCAGATCGCGAGCAACGCCCGCTTCGGCGTCGACCTGACACCCTACCCGACGATAGCCCGCATCAACGGCGCCTGCATGGCGCTGCCGGCCTTCCAGAAAGCCGCGCCGCAGAACCAGATCGATGCCGAGTAGAGAAGCCAAAGACCCCGAGGAAGCCAAGGCGCTCGCCGATATCGAAGAGTATGGCTGTCATATCCTCTATGTGCTGGAGGAGGACGAGAATCCGCCATTCGCGTACTCGGTGGGGATAGAACACAATTTCAAAGTCCCTGAACTGGTCGTCGTCGGACTCAAGCCGGAACTTTCGCATACCATCATCAACAAGTATTGCCGACGAGTGCGCAGCGGCGAGAGGTTCAGCGTCGGAGGGCGGGCGTCAGGGTTCTTGGGAGGCGGCTTCGACTGTCAGTTCGGCTCGGTCCATCCGGACCACTATCCTGAACATTTCGGTTGGGATATCTGGTTCTACGACGGCTCGGATTTCCGGATTATGCAGCTAATTTTTCCAACAACTTCCGGGGTTTGGCCGTGGGATGCCGAAGCTGGCGAATGGGTTCGCAAACGGCAACCGTTGCTTGATACCCCGCCCTAACTAGTGCCCTAGCCTTAGCGTCGCCACCCAGAACACCAGCGCCGCCAGAGCGACACCGCCGCCAAGCATGCAAACACCGCTCCAGCCCCAGGCGCCAAAAATCATGGTCGAGGCGATGGAGCCTAGCGCGCTGCCGAGCGAATAGAAGATCATGTAGCCGCCGACCAGCCGGCTGCGCGCATCCGGCCGGCGCGCGAAGATCAGGCTCTGGTTGGTGACATGGACCGCCTGGATCGCCAGGTCCAGCATGACCATGCCGGCGACGAGCAGCCACAGCGACAGGCCCATCAAGGCAATCGGCAGCCAGGCTACCGCCATCAGCAACAGGCTGAGCCCTGTGACCAGTTGCCCGCGCCCGCGATCGACGAGGCCGCCTGTCCAGCGAGCACCGAGAGCGCCAGCGACGCCGGCAAGGCCGAACAACCCGATCTCGGTGTGAGAGAGTGAGAACGGCGCGGCACTGAGCGGCAGCACCAGCGGTGCCCAGAGCACGTTGAAGGTGGCGAAGATCAGCATGGCGAGCACCGCGCGCACGCGCAGCAGCGGCTCCTGCACGAACAGCAGCACCACCGAACCGAGCAAGCGCGGATAGGATGTGCGGGGCCGCTCCGCCTCTTGACGCGGCAGGATGACGAACAGAACCACCGCCGTCACCAGCGTCAGCGCCGCCGAGGCCAGATAGACCCAGCGCCAGCCGGCGAAGTCGGCGACGACACCGGCGACGAAGCGGGCGAGCAGGATGCCAAGGATGACGCCACTGGTGACGGTGCCGACCGCCCGCCCCCGCTCTGACGGCTCGGCAAGGTCGGCGGCGTAAGCCACCAGCACCTGCACCACCACGGCAAGCAGTCCGACAACGGCAAGGCTTGCGAGCAGCATCGCCGCGCTCGGCGCGACCGCGACCGCGATCAGCGCCACGGCGGAAAGGACCGCCTGCCCGACGATCAGCTTGCGGCGGTCGAACAGGTCGCCGAGCGGCACGATGAAGAACAGGCCGAGCGCATAGCCGATCTGCGTCACCGTCACCACGATGCCGACCGAGGCCGGCGCGATGGCGAAATCATGCGCCATGGCGTCGAGCAGCGGATGGGCGAAATAGACATTGGCGACGCTCAGGCCGCAGGCAATGGCGAAGACCAGCGCCATCATTCCCGACAGTCCCGGGGGTGACGACGGCACGATCTGTGGCGACCCATCGGACCGCTCCGTGCCTGTCGCCGTGCCGTTCACCACCTGCATGTTCATGTCGCTCTCCGCAAAGAGGTTTTAAGTTGAAACCACTTGCTGGATAGGCAGAACAGTTTTATCTTGCAACCAAAATGACAGGCCTGGACCAACGATTGCCATGGTGAAACGAACGAGCCACCAGGAAGCGGATTGCCTGATCGCGCGGCCGCTGGACGCGATCGGCGACTGGTGGTCGCTGCTTATCGTGCGCGACGCCTTCGACGGCTTGCGGCGCTTCGGCGAGTTCCAGAAGAGCCTCGGCGCCGCCAAGAACATCCTGTCGGCGCGGCTGCGCAATCTCGTCGCGCACGGCATTCTCGAGACGGTGCCGGCACCCGACGGCAGCGCGCACCACGAATATGTGCTTACGGAAAAGGGTCGCGGCCTTTTCTATGTCCTGGTTGCCTTGCGGCAATGGGGCGAGACCTATTTCTCCGGGCCGGGCGAGCCCTACACTTTCATGGTCGATACGCGGAGTGGCCGGCCGATCAGGCGGCTGGAGGTGCATGCCGAGGACGGGCGGCTGCTGGCCCCCGGCGACACGAGGCTTGCCGATTTCCGCACCCAGGAAAACAGCTGACCGCGCTTGGTGGGCGGCGGACTAGCCAGCCTGGCGGAATCGATTTCCGCTTGACCGGCCGGGGAATCGGCTATCGTTTCCCCGGACAGTACGCAGGGTGGAGTGACCGATGAAAGCCGTCGTCTTCGAGAAATTCGGCGAAGCGCCGACGATCCAGACCGTCCCCGATCCGAAACCGGCCGCCGATGGCGTCGTCATCAAGGTCGAGGCGACGGGGCTCTGCCGCAGCGATTGGCATGGCTGGATGGGCCATGATGACGGCATCACCTTGCCGCACGTCCCGGGACATGAGCTGGCGGGCGTCGTCGTCGCCGCCGGCAAACAGGTCAGCCGCTGGAAGGCCGGCGACCGTGTGACGGTGCCGTTCGCCGTCGGCTGCGGCCGCTGCTTCGAATGCACCTCAGGCAACCATCAGGTCTGCGAGCACCAGACGCAGCCGGGGTTCACCGGCTGGGGCTCGTTCGCCGAATATGTCGGCATCGAGCATGCCGACACCAATCTGGTGCGCCTGCCCGAGGAGATGGAATACGCCACCGCCGCCAGCCTCGGCTGCCGTTTCGTCACCTCGTTTCGCGCCATCGTCGACCAGGGCCGAGTCAAGCCCGGCGAATGGGTGGCGGTGCATGGCTGCGGCGGCGTCGGCCTGTCGGCGATCATGATCGCCAGCTCGCTTGGCGCCAATGTGATCGCCATCGACCTCACCGACGAGAAGCTGGAATTCGCCAGAAAGATCGGCGCCGTGGCCACCATCAATGCGTCAACGACGCCGAATGTGGTCAAGGCGGTCAAGCAGATCACCAATGGCGGCGCGCATATGTCGATGGACGCGCTCGGCCACCCCACCACTTCCTTCAACTCGATCGCCAATCTGCGCCGGCGCGGCCGCCATGTGCAGGTCGGCCTGATGCTGGGCGAGCACGCCCGCCCGCAAGTGCCGATGGACAAGATCATCGCCTTCGAGCTCGAAATCCTCGGCAGCCACGGCATGCAGGCCTACCGCTACCAGGCGATGATGGAGATGATCCGCCATGGCAAGCTCAAGCCCGAACTGCTGGTCGGCAAGAAGATCAGCCTCGACGAAGCGCCTGCGGCTTTGATGGCGATGGGTGGCTTCGAGGGCATTGGTATCGGGGTGGTGACGAAGTTCTAGGCGCGGGCGTCATTTCCCGAACTACCGCGCGAATTTCTTCGCGCCGAACACACACGCAACCACGCCGAGCGTGACCACTACCATCAGTGGGCTGACCTGTTCGTGGAGCAGGCTCGCCGCGAGCGCCAGGCCGAAGAAGGGCTGCAGCAACTGCAACTGGCCGACCGCGGCGATGCCGCCTTGCGCCAGGCCGCGATACCAGAAGACGAAGCCGATCAGCATGCTGAACAGCGAGACATAGGCGAGACCGATCCAGGCGTGGGAGCCGACGGCGGCAAAGGATGGCGGCAGCGTGGCGAAAGTCAGCACCAGCATGATCGGCAGCGACAGCGTCAGCGCCCAGCAGATCACTTGCCATCCGCCGAGCTTGCGTGACAGCGCTGCGCCCTCGGCATAACCCAGGCCGCAGACGACGATGGCGGCGAGCATCAGGCCATCGCCGACCGGCGAGGCCGTCACGCCTTGCATCAGCGCGAAGCCCGCGACCAGCGCACTGCCGATGCACGAAAACAGCCAGAACGCCGGTCGTGGACGCTCGCCGCCGCGCAGCACGCCGAAGATCGCGGTTGCCAGCGGCAGCAGGCCGACGAAGATGATCGAGTGGGCGGAGGTGACGTGCTTCAGTGCAAGTGCGGTAAGCAAAGGAAAGCCGACCACCACGCCGAGCGCCACGATCACCAGCGACAACAGATCGCCGCGCTGCGGGCGTTTCTCCCGGAACAAAAGCAGCATTGCCAGGCCAAGCAGTCCGGCAATCGCGGCCCGGGCCGATGTCACGAAGGTCGGATCGAAGTCCATCACGGCCACGCGCGTCGCCGGCAGCGAGCCTGAGAAGATCAGCACGCCGATAAATCCGTTCAGCCAGCCGCTCGCGGTCTTGTCCATTTCCAGGCTCCATGTCTTTCGCCCTGTATCGGGCGGATGCCATGGCGCAGCCAGAGACAATGGGGTACAATTCAGCGAAACTGTAATGGCATATTGAGCAGTACAGATGACAGACTTTGCCTTGGAAGGCGCGCGAACCCTGGCCGCCCCTACCCTGGTCGAAAACGTCATGGCGACGATCCGCCAGCGGATCGCCGCGCGCAGCCTGACACCTGGAGCCCGGCTGCCGTCGATTCGCGCCTTCGCCCAATCCATGCAGGTGTCCAAATCCACCGTGGTCGAAGCCTATGAGCGGCTCGCCGCCGAAGGCACGATCCGCTCCCGGCCAGGCTCGGGCTTCTATGCCGCCGGCTCTTTGGCGCCGCTGTCGCTGGCCGAGATCGGTCCCCTGCTCGACCGCGCCGTCGATCCGCTCTGGGTCTCGCGCCAGTCGCTGGATGCCGGCGACGAGGTCCTGAAACCCGGCTGTGGCTGGCTGCCGGCCTCATGGATGCCGCAGGCCGCGCTGCGCCGGGCACTGCGCACGGCAGCGCGCGCCGACGATGTCACGCTTGCCGATTACGGCACACCGCTCGGTCTGCCGCCGTTGCGGCAACTCCTGGCGCGGCGCATGGCTGGTCATGGCATCGAAGTCGCGCCCGAACAGATCATGCTGACGGAGTCAGGCACGCAGGCCATCGACCTATTGTGCCGGTTCCTGATCGAGCCCGGCGACACGGTGCTGGTCGACGACCCCTGCTATTTCAATTTCCATGCTTTGCTGCGCGCCCACCGCGCCAAGGTTGTCAGCGTGCCCTACACGCCGTCGGGACCTGATATCGAGCTTTTCGCGCAGGCGCTCGCCGAGCACCGGCCGCGCCTCTACATCACCAACTCCGCCATCCACAACCCGACCGGCGCGATCCTGTCGCCGGTCACCGCGCATCGTTTGCTGAAGCTCGCCGACCAGTCGGACCTGACCATCGTCGAGGACGACATCTTCGCCGATTTCGAACATGCCCCTGCCCCGAGGCTCGCGGCGTTCGATGGCCTCAGCCGCGTCGTCCAGATCGGCAGTTTCTCCAAGACGCTGTCGGCATCGGTGCGCTGCGGTTTCATCGCCGCGCCCCGCGATTGGGTCGAGGGCCTGACCGACCTCAAGATCGCCACGACCTTCGGCGGCGGACGGCTGGCAGCAGAACTGGTGCTGACGCTGCTCAAGGACGGCAGCTACCGCAAGCACATGGAATTGCTGCGTGCCAGGCTCGCGCGTGCCATGGCCGAGACCGGCGCCCGTCTGAAGGCGATCGGCATCACGCCGTGGATCGACCAGCCGGCCGGCCTGTTCCTGTGGTGTGGCCTGCCCGATGGCGTGGACGCTGCCGAAGTCGCCCGCCGGGCCTTGGCCGACAATGTCGTGTTGGCGCCCGGCAACGCGTTCAGCCTTTCGCAGACGGCCAGCCGGTTCCTGCGCTTTAACGTCGCCCAGTGCGAAGACGGGCGGATCTTCAAGGTGCTCGCCGCGGCGATGGCGCGCTGATCTCAGCGACTGGCACAGACCTCCCGCACGCAGTCGCGCAACCAGCGTTGCGCCGGGTCGGCATCCAGCCGCGGATGCCAAAGCATGGAAATGGTGACCTCAACTGTCGTGACCGGCAGCGGAAAACTATGCATGCCGGCGCGCGCACCGGCCGTGTGCCGCTCGGGCACGCTGGCGATCAACTCTGAGGCCCGCGCCATAGCGAGCGCTGCCGAGAAACCCGAGACCATGCACACGACCGTCCGCTGCAGGCCAAGCGCGCTCAGCGCCTCATCGATCGGCCCTCGCTCGCGGCCACGCCTGGAAACACTGATGTGCCGGCCCGCCGCAAAGCGCTCGGGCGTCACCGCGCCCTCGCTCAGCGGATGGCCAACTCGGACAGCGCCGATGAAGCGGTCACGAAACAGCGCCTGGATGCGCACTTCGGGTCCGGTTTCGCCGGCAACGCCGATTTCCAGGTCGATCAAAGCGTCGCGCAGCGACATCACATCCTTGTCGGACTTCGGCGCGAAACGCAGCCGCACGCCAGGCGCTTCGGCCTCGATGCGGGCGACCAGGCGAGGCCCGAATTCCTCGACGAAGCCTTCATTGGTGCGCAGCGTGAAAACCCTGTCCAGGCTTGACGGATCAAGAAGTTCAGCAGGCCGCAGCAGCGCCTCCGCTTCCTGGACGACAGGGCCGACCTGCCGGCGCAATTCCTCCGCGCGCGGCGTCGCCACCAGGCCACGGCCGGCGCGGACCAGCAGAGGATCGCCCGTTGCCTCCCGCAGCCGCGCCAGTGTCCGGCTCATCGCCGATGGGCTGAGCCGCAGACGGCGCGCGGCGCGCGCCACGCTGCCTTCCGCGAGCAGCACGTCGAGAGCGAACAGCAGGTTGAGATCGGGAGATGTCATCGCCTGCTCATAGCATGATGTGGCGTCTCATGCACTGATATGTTGCAAATGCTGCGCCTTCCGCCATGTCAGCCGCAGGACTAGATCTCCGATGGCTCCGGTTCAGGAGCGAAGGAAAAGGAGATCGCCATGGCAGTCGCAGCGCAAGATCGGGATGGGATATCAGCCCCGCAACAGAATCAATCGGTCGGCTGGGCGCTGGCAAGCCTGTCGCTCGCCACGCTGCTGTCGTCGCTCGGAACCAGCATTGCCAGCGTCGGGCTGCCCTCGCTGATGCAGACGTTCGGGGCGTCGTTCCAGGCCGTGCAATGGGTGGTCCTGGCCTATCTCCTCGCCATCACCACGCTGATCGTCAGCGCCGGGCGGCTGGCCGACATGTTCGGGCGCCGGCCGCTGCTGCTTGGCGGCATCGCGCTGTTCACAGCGGCATCCGTGCTCTGCGGCCTGGCGCCGACGCTCTCACTGCTGATCGCCGCGCGCACCGTGCAGGGGCTTGGCGCGGCGCTGATGATGGCGCTGACGCTGGCCTTTGTCGCGGAGACGGTGAGCAAGGAGCGGACCGGCAGCGCCATGGGCCTGCTCGGCGCCATGTCGGCGATCGGCACGACGCTCGGCCCCTCGCTCGGCGGCCTCCTGATCGCCGGCCTCGGCTGGCGGGCGATCTTCCTGGTCAACGTGCCGCTAGGCCTGCTGACCTTTGCCCTCGCCTGGCGCGCCCTGCCCGCTCGCAACAAGAACGCGCAGGCCGTTAAAGGCAAGTTCGACACGATGGGCACTGCCTTGTTGGCCATGACGCTGGCCGCCTACGCACTGGCCATGACGCTGGGCTGGGGCCATTTCGGCGCGCTCAACATCGGCCTGCTGGCCGCGACCGCCCTCGGCATCGGTCTGTTCGCCGTCGCCCAGAAGCGGGTGAGGAACCCGCTGGTCCAACTCGCCAGTTTCCGGGACCCGCAGCTCAGCGCCAGCCTGGTCATGAGCCTCATCGTCGCCACGGTGATGATGGCAACCCTGGTGGTCGCGCCGTTCTATCTGTCGCGTGGACTGGGGCTCGATGCCGCGATGGTCGGCGTGGTGCTCTCGACCGGGCCGCTTGTGTCGACCCTGTCGGCCCTGCTGGCCGGACGGCTTTCCGACCGCTTCGGAGCCCACAGGATGATGGTCGCCGGCCTCGCCAGCCTGACCGCGGGCACACTCCTTCTGTCGCTTGCCCTGACCAGGCTCGGCATTGCCAGCTATGTCGTGCCTATCACGGTCACCTGCTTCGGCTACGCGCTGTTCCAGACCGCCAACAATGCGGCCGTCATGACCGGCGTCGGCACCGGCGAACGCGGCGTCATATCGGGCCTGCTCAATTTGTCGCGCAATCTCGGCCTCATCACCGGCGCATCCCTGATGGGCGCCATCTTCGCGGTCGCATCGGCCGGCGCTCGCGAAGGAACAGGACAGGACGTTCTGAGTGCCGCCGCAGCGGCCCGAGGCATGCAGGTCACCTTTGAGACGGCAACGGCGCTGGCGCTGGTTGCGCTGCTGCTCGCGCTGTTCTCGCTGCGCTTTGCCAGCCGTCCCCAGCCCGGGATTGCCTGATCCGTTCGGGCTCTTTCGGCACTGCCCGAAGGTTGCCCGGCCGATCCCAGGCTGCTACTGAAACGGCGCGCAGGCGGATGCCTGCAACGCCAATTTCGGGACAGCGCTATGGGAACAACCAAGTCAGCAGACAAGTAAGCCGCGACAACATCTCGTTGTTGCGGCCTTCTGCCCCGTCAAATCAGACCATCCATGAAACGGCAGATCGCCGCCAAATCTCACCATTTGTGCGGATGCTCAATCATGCCTTTTCCAAGACGCCCCTCTCCCCAAAAGAAGATATGGGCCTATTCCTTGCCGTCGGCGCTGCTGCTGATGGCGCCTTTCGACATCCTTGCCTCGCTGGCCATGGACATCTACCTGCCGGTGGTACCGCTGATGCCGGAAGCTCTCGGCACATCGCCCTCGGTCATTCAGCTGACGCTGAGCCTTTATATGATCACGCTTGGCCTCGGCCAAATCGTGTTCGGCCCGATCTCCGACCGGATCGGCAGGCGCCCGGTGCTGCTCGGCGGCGGGCTGCTGTTCGCGGGCGCATCCGTCGCGCTCGCCGGCACGTCATCGGCCGCAGCCTTCGTCGCGTTGCGCGTCGTGCAGGCCATGGCGGCGTCCGCTGTCCTGGTCGCGACCTTCGCCACGGTGCGCGATGTCTATGCGGAGCGGCCCGAGGGCGCGGTCATCTATGGCCTGTTCAGCGCGATGCTGGCCTTCGTGCCGGCGTTGGGGCCAGTCGCAGGCGCCTTGATCGCCCAGGGTTTCGGCTGGCGCGCGATCTTCGTCACGCTTGGCATTATGGCCATGGCGGCCACGCTAAATGCATGGCTGCGCTGGCACGAGACGCGGCCGCAGAATGGTTCCGGCCCACGCCCTGCCTTCGGCCCGATCCTGCGCAGCTTCGCCTTCTGGACCTATACGCTTGGTTTCGCTGCGGCCATGGGCACTTTCTTCGTGTTCTTCTCGACAGCGCCGCGCGTGCTCATCGATCGTGCCGGCTTTACCCAGCTCGGTTTCAGCCTCGCCTTTGCCACAGCGGCACTGGTGATGATCGCGACCACGCGGTTTGCCAGGCCGTTCATCGCGCGCTGGGGCACCGCGGGCAGCCTGGCGCGCGGCATGGCGATGCTGCTTCTCGGCGCCTCGATGCTGGCGATCGGACAGGTGCTTGCCGCGCCGTCCTTCGCCACCTTCGTCCTGCCCATGTGGGTGATGGCCGTGGGCATCGTCCTTGCAGGGTCGGTCACCGCCAACGGCGCGCTTGAAGCGTTTGGCGATGTCGCGGGGACGGCGGTGGCGCTCTATTTCTGCGCCCAGAGCCTGATCGTCGGGATCGCCGGCACGTTGTTCGTCATCCTCCTGGGTGGCGACACGGCATGGCCGCTGGCCGCCTATGCCACGGTGCTGGCGGCAACGACATTATGGGCGTTGAAGCGTCTGCAGGACCGGCAAGGAACCACGAACTGAAAAACTGCAGGGGCTTGCGCGAACGCTCAGGCCCCTGCCCGTTTGCGGCGCTCGTAAAGCATGACCAGCGTTTCGGCCGTCAGCGCCGGCTTTTCCTCGCCTTCGATCTCGACCGTGTTGGCTGCCTTCATCAAATACTGGCCGGGTCCCCTGTCCTCCATGGAAAGAAGGACCGTGCGCAGCCTGATGCGCGCGCCGACCCTGACCGGCGCCAGGAAACGCACCTTGTCGAAGCCGTAGTTGAACGCGGCCTGGGTGTTTTCCGGCACGATGCCCATGCCGAGCGCTAGCGCGCCGATGATCGACAACGTCAGATAGCCATGCGCGATCGTCGTGCGGAACGGGCTTTGCCGCCGCGCACGCTCGGGGTCGACGTGAATCCATTGATGGTCGCCGGTGCATTCGGCGAACTGGTTGATCCGGTCCTGGTCGACCGTGGTCCATTCCGAGACGCCGAGCTCCTGCCCGGACATCGTCCTCAACTGCTCGTAGGTCGGCGGCGTTTTAGGCCGTACTTCGTTCATTCCTGCTTTCCCGATCGCTTGCCGTGCCTCCGGACCACGAACGGATGGCCCCTGTCAATTCACCCCTTGTGAATCGGTTCCGTCCAATTCCGGCTGAATCGTGCCATGCCTTGCCGCGCAATGGCAGGCCGAATTCGGATTTTCGCACCTTCCAGGGGCGCCGGCGCTTATAACGTGGCGCGGATGCAACTATGCGCAAGGTTGCGAAATTGCAAACCGGCATGTCCTGCCGAAGGCGAACGACGGGCCCCAGGGGCCTATTTCTGTCCGTAGCCGGCGCGGATTTCCTCCATCGCATCCTTGATGCGCGCGCGCAGGATCTCGATCGATTCGGTTCCGGATTTGCGAGCCAGTTCAGCCACTTCACCGGCATTCTTGAGCGCGGCCTCGAAGGATTTCCTGGCGAACTCCGTCTGCTTGGCCATCAGCTCCTGCGGGTTGCCCGGCGCGCGGTAGCTCTGCGCCATGTCGGCAATTTCGCGCAGCGTGTCCTGCAGCATTTCGCGCTGCCTCGACAACAGCGAGGTCGCGCCGGCGGCGCCGGCTCGCGCCGATTTCTCCAAGGCCTCGAGGTTCTTGCGATGATGGGCAAGGATCGCCTCGACATCGACATTGGGCACCTTCAGGTCGCGGCCGAACTTGCCGAACATGTCCATGAAGGAATCGGATTCCGGTTGTTTCGCCATGATGTCTTCTCCCCTTTTGCCGCGGATGCGGCTGCCCTCACGGGGAGCATAGCACTCGGATGCCGCGTGTCCATTTCGAACACGGGCATCTCGAACCATGCGCATCAATTGACCGGGAGCAGCAACTCGATCGTGTAGAGCACAATGCCCGCCAGCCCGCCGATGATCATGCCGTTGAAGCGGATATATTGCAGGTCCCGGCCGATGTTCATCTCGATCAGCCGCGTCAGTTGCGCCAGGTCCCAGCGCTTGACCTGGTCGGCGATGAACTTCGACACGCCACTCTTCTGGCTTTCGACGAAGGAGGCGAGCGCCACGACGAACCCCTGGTTCATGTCGGCCCGGATCTGTGGATCGCCGGCGAGATGGCGGCCGACCTCGACGAACATGTTGGCGAGATGCGCGCGGATCACCGAATTCGGCGCCTTGGCGTCCTGCTCGATGAACAGGCTGAGGCTCTCCCACATGTCGCCGGCCAGCGCCCTGACTTCGGGTCGGGCGAGGAAATCACGCTTCATCTTCTCGGCACGCTTTGCATATTGCTTGGACGTCCGCAGCCGCTCGACGAAGGCTTGCGCGAAACGGTCGAACTCGGCCCGCATCGGATGGTCGGGATCGGCCCGCACCTCGTCGAGCAAGGAGCCCGCCGAGGCGACGATCTTCTTCAAGAGATAGGCGTCGGCGCGGAACAGGTTGAACAGCGACGGCAATTCCTCGCGGATTTTTTCGCGCATTGTCGCCAGCGCCTGTTCGTCGTTGAGGAAGCGGCCGACCACCTTGATGAATTCGTCGAACAGCTTTTGATGACGGCGGTCGTCGGTCAGCGCCGACAAGAGTTCAGCCGCCAGCGGCGCCAGCGGCACCTTTTCGATCTGCTCGAGCATACGGCTGGTGACGAAGCCGCGCAGACCGGATTGCTCGACAGCGGCCAGCGTTTGCGGCACCAGCCGCACGACGAAACGCGACAGGCCCGCGGCCCGTTCGGCATCGGTCAGCCAATCGGCGACGAGTGCTGCAAAATCGACCTCGGCGAGTTTTTCGCGCACCGGCTCCGGCGCCAGGAAATTGGCCTCGATGAAGCGGCCAAGATTGTCGGCGATGCGGTTCTGGTTTTCCGGTATGATGGCGGTGTGTGGGATCGGCAGCCCGAGCGGCCGCCTGAACAGCGCCACTACCGCGTACCAGTCGGCAAGGCCGCCAATGGTCGCCGCCTCGGCGAAGGCTGCGACGAACCCCAGCCACGGATAGCTGCTTTGGAACGACTTGGCCAAGGCGAACACCAGCACGCAAAGCACCAACGCGGCCGTGGCTATGAATTTGGTGCGACGCAGCGCCGAAAGCTTGGCGGCCGCGTCGCCATCGAAGCGGACAGGCGCCAGGGACGGAGCCGATTGGGACATGGATGAACTGCTCCTCGTCGATCTCTGGTCGACCTCTGGTCGACTTCGTTGTCGATCCCAAGCCTATTTAGGGTTTCATCAGCCGGAATGCCCGTAACGGCCGGTTTTCCCCGCCTTTTTGCTGGGCTGCGCACATAAAGTTGACGAGAATATTCATCTATGGCGCCTGGCTAGTCTGGAATTGTTCCAAGGTATAGGCCATATTCGGGTCGAGGCCAGTGCGGCGAATCCGAAACTCCGGATCAGAGCGTCGTCGGTAAGTTCTGGAATCCGGCGTGGTTCTACCGCGCCGGCGCCTAGTGAGGAAAAAATGCGGCTTACACGCCAGACCAATTATGCCATGCGCATCCTGATGTATTGCGCCGCCAACAATGATCGGTTGAGCCGTATCCCGGAAATCGCGACCGCCTATTCGGTGTCGGAACTGTTCCTGTTCAAGATCCTGCAGCCGCTGGTCGAGAACGGACTGGTCGAAACGGTGCGCGGCAGGAACGGCGGCGTCCGGCTTGGACGCGCAGCCGAGGCGATCAGCCTTTTCGACGTCGTGCGCGTTACCGAAGAAAGCTTCGCCATGGCCGAATGCTTCGAGAACGATGCCGCCGAATGCCCGCTGGTCGACAGCTGCGCGCTGAACTCGGCATTGCGCGAGGCCCTCAACGCCTTCTTCGCCGTGCTCGCCCGCTACACGGTCGCCGATATGGTGGCTGCAAGGCCGAACGTGCGCAACCTGCTCGGCATCGACATGCTGGAGCGCCGCGCCCCGGCCGCCTGACCGCACCGACCTAGGCGGCAGATTGCGGCAGCACGAACGGCATGTTGCCGGCCGGCAGCACGCCGACCCTGAGCCGGCAGTCGAAGACTTTTTCGATCAGGTCGTCGCTCAGCACGTCCTGAGGCGAGCCAGTCGCAGCCAGCCGTCCGCGGTGCATGACGAAGATCCGGTCGGCATACATGGAAGTCAGATTGAGGTCGTGCAGGATGGCGACCACGCCGCCGCCCCTTCTGGCGAAGTCGCGGGCGATGTTCATGATGATCAGCTGGTGCTTGATGTCGAGGCTGGAAACCGGCTCGTCGAGAAACAGGTAGCGCGGCTTGCCGTCGAGTACCGGCGCCCAGACCTGGCACAGCACGCGCGCAAGCTGGACGCGCTGCTGTTCGCCGCCCGAAAGCTCCTGGTAGAAACGCCCGGCAAAACCGTCGAGGTCGACACGCGCCAGCGCCCGCTCCGGCAGCCGCGCATCTTTGCCCGGCAAGGCTCCCGAGCGCCCGCCGACAAGGCCAAGCTTGACCACCTCGCGCACGGTGAACGGGAAGGACAGGGTCGTCGCCTGCGGCAGCACCGCACGATGCACCGCCATCTCGGCCGGCTTCATCGACGATAAGTTTCGGCCGTTGAGAGCGGCGCGCCCGGTATAGGCGAGCTCGCCCGACAACGCCTTAAGGAAGGTCGTCTTGCCCGAGCCGTTGGGACCGACGATGGCTGCCACTTCGCCGGGCCGCGCGTCGAAATCGACACCGCCGACGATGCGCTTGCCGGCGATATCGACGGAAACATCCCTTGCCTCGATCATAAAAGCCTCACAGGTCCCAACTCTTGCAGATCACAGGTCTCAGAGATCGATCACGCCGCGCTTGCGCAGCAGGATCCACAGGAAGAACGGCGCGCCCGCGATCGCGGTGACGATGCCGATCGGCAATTCGGCCGGCGCCACGATGGTGCGTGCCACGGCATCGGCGAGCAGCAGCAGCGACGCGCCGAGCAGCGCCGAAGCCGGCAAGAGATAGCGGTTGTCCGGACCGATCAGCAGACGTAGCAGGTGCGGCACGACGATGCCTACGAAGCCGATGCCGCCGCTGACGGCGACGGAGGCGCCGACGGCCGCCGAAACGCCGATGATCGCCGTGTATTTCAGCCGCTGTACCGGAATGCCGAGGTGGCCGGCGGTCGCCTCGCCCAAAGCCAGTGCATTGAGGCTCCGCGCCAGGAACGGCATCGCCGCCAGCGCCAGCATGATGATCGGCCCGACGGAACCGATCTTCGCCCAGGTTGCGCCGCCCAGCGATCCAAGTGACCAGAACGTCAGGTCGCGCAACTGGCGATCGTCCGCCATGAAGATGAGAATACCGGTCACCGCCATGGCAAGGGCGGCCAGCGCGATGCCGGCAAGCAGCATGGTGGCGACCGAGGTTTGCCCGCGTAGCGTCGCGACCTGATAGAGCACCAGTGTCGAGGCAAGGCCACCGGAGAAGGCCGCCAGCGGCAGCGCAAGCGTGCCGAACAACGCCGTCACCGGCGCCAGCACCGTCGCGCCAAGCACGATGATGGTCACCGCGCCGAGGCTGGACCCGGCGGAAACGCCGATCAGGCCGGGATCGGCCAGCGGATTGCGGAACAGTCCCTGCATGACGGCGCCCGAGACCGCGAGCGCCGCACCGACCAGGATGCCGAGTATGATGCGCGGCAGGCGGATGTCGTAGACGATCAGGTTGTCGCGCGCGCTCAGTGCAGTATCGCTTGGAATGGCCCCAGGCAGCCACTCCCTGAGGACGTTGACGGCCGAAGCATCCGACGCCCCTGACGTCAGCGACAAAAGCGTGGCGGCCGCGAGCCCGAGGCACAAGAGCAGGATGACGATGCGGGCACGACCCGAGCGGTCGCCTTCGGACGCATTCGCCATCGCCTTCACCGGGCCGGCGATCGATTGATCGACCATGATATGCCTGCTCAGTCCGTGACTTCAGCGCCATAGAGCGAGACGGCGAGATCGTGGATGGCATCGGCCGCGCGCGGCCCGAAGCCGAGCAGATAGCCGCCATCGATGCGGATCAGCTTGCGCGCGGTTCCGGCCGGCGTCGATGCGATCGACGGATTGCCGAACAATTCGTCGTCCGACACGGGCGGCCCGGCATTGCTCATCATCAGGATCACGTCAGGCCTGGCGGTGATGATTGCCTCGTCGGACATCTGCTTGTAGCCGGAGAAACCTTCGACGGCGTTGACTCCGCCGGCCAGCTTGACCATGCCGTCGGCCGCGGTTTCGCTGCCGGCCGCCAGGATCTTGCCGCCCTGTATCGACAACACGAACAGGATGCGCTTGCGCTCCTTGATCAAGGCCGTCTGCTTTTCCGCGGCGGTCAGCTTGGCATCGAGTTCCTTGGCCAGCGCCTCGGCCTTGGCATCGACGCCGAGCGCCTTACCGACGATGCGGACCTTCTCGAGGATGCCTTCGTGGCTAAAATGCTCGGGCACTTCGATGAAGGGAATGCTGGCCTTCTTCAGCACGTCGACGGCTTCCTTGGGGCCGCTGCCCTGCAGCGCCAGGATGCCGGTCGGATTGACCGACAAGACGCCTTCCGGCGACAGCGCGCGCATATAGCCGACATCAGGCAGGTCGAGCGCCGGCTTCGGATAGCGGCTGGAGGAATCGCGCGCCACCAGATGCTTCTCCTCACCAAGCGCATAGACGATTTCGGTTATCGAACCGCCTATGGCGGCGATCTTCGACGGATCGGAGAAGACCGAAACGCCCTCGGCGGCGCCAGCCGATCGTAGTGCAGTGAAGGCCAAAGCGAGGCCGACCATCGGGCCGGCGACGATCCTGGAAAAACAGCCCATCGTCGTTCTCCTCAGGCTGCCGTCGGGCTTGGAATGCGCGGCAGGTTCTCGGCCAGGAACCGCCAATCGTCGCGCTCGCTTTCGCCTTCATGACGCTTGCCGAAGAACTGGATGATCATCTCGCCGTCATCGCCATAGACCTCGAGCGAGGTGACATGGCCGTCCTTGGTCGGCTTGCGCACCGCCCAGACTTCATGGATGTGGTCGGTGCGCAGGTGCAGGTGGAAGGTTTCGTCCAGCACATTGATCCACGGCCCCATCGGCTTGATCGACTTGACCGGGCCTGAATGGATCTGGATGCAGCCGCGGTTGCCGACGAAGCACATGATCGGCATCCCGCCTTCGGCGGCGTGGTGGAACATGGCGCGGACCGCGTCATTGTCGAGCAGCCAGGCATAGTCCGTTCCGACCATGCGCACCGCCTGGCGGCGGCTGAGCTTGAGCGTCTTCAGCATGCCGAAGAACTGGTGCACGTCGGTCAGCCGGCTCCAGCGGTCGCGCAGATCGTCTGGGCTGGCGGTGGTTGCCCCGGCCTCACTCTGATCGTCGGAGATTGGGCCTGAAATATTGACCGTCGGTTCCTGGTTCGGCGATTCCAGCGAAGCGACCAGCTTCTGGTAGGCATAGAGGCTGGAGGCCGGCCGCAGATGCACCTTGTGCACCGCTTCGCCCGTCGCGTCGAAGAACTGCAGGCTGCGGCGGATCTCGTCGCCGTCGCGTTTCTCCACGGCGAAGCCATGCGCCCAGACCTTCGGGAAGATGCGCAGGTCGATGTTCTCGCCAAGCACCATGGCATTGTGGTTGCCGGTGACGACCTTGTCATAGACGCCGATCTTTTCGTGCACGGCGCTTTCGTTGCGGGTCAGCGCCATCACCTCGCCGACCGCCTCGAGACCGGTCAGGAGGTCGTTGACGCGCGGCTCAACGCGCACGACGCCGTCGCCGCAATGCGCGGCGACCAACTCGGCTTCCGAAATGCCGAGCTGGGCGGCCAGGTCACGCTCGCGCGTTTTCGGATTTTCCGTCCGTGCCCGCCGGATTTCATGCGGGGCGGGTTTTACGCGCTGGTCCATGTCTCGTCCCTACTGTCTTGTCTTACTTGTTGAGAATGAGCTTGCCCTGCCGGGTGATCTTCAGCCGGTAGAGCGCGCCATGATGCTCGATGCCGATCTCGTGCTCGCCCTGGAACAGCGTGTTGCTGGAGAGCGTTCGCACCGCCAGCGGGATCCGATCAAAGCGGGTGGAGGCATCATCGGAACGGCGGACGCGGTAGCGAAAATCGTTGGGATTGTGCGTGTTCATCTGGGTCGATCCCTTTCCTGTGCCGGGCACCTGGCTAGGCGTTGCGAAATTGCCGATTCATTTCTTGACTTGAATAATCATGTTTATTAGTCAGTGCAATACCGGAGTAAACGAGTCAACATTTAAGACGCCGGACACGATGAAAAATGCCAGCGAGCCCCGGGCCAGCCAGCATGAAACCTGGAATCTGGAGTTGGGGCATGGGGTTTTTGAACTGGGAATTGCGCGGCCGGTCGGCGGCGAGCGGCGTGGCGGCTTTGTTGGCGAGTGTGGCGGCGATCGCCCTGTCCGCGCCATCGGCGCATGCTCAACAGGCTACGCAGCCGGCGGGCGAGCAGACGGATCAATCGAAGAAGGCTGACCAGGAAGCCGCCCCCGCGGGCACGACGCTGCTCGACAAGATTCTCGTCATCAGCCGCACCGGCGAGACGGCGATCGAATCGCTGGCCTCGGCCAGCCATGTCGACCAGGAGCAACTCGCCCGCCGCATGGCGACGACGCCGAACGAGATGCTGCTGGGTGTGCCCGGTGTCGCGACGCAGGCCGACGCCAGGCGCGTCAGCACCAGCATCAACATTCGCGGCCTGCAGGATTTCGGCCGCGTCGCGGTCATCGTGGACGGCGCGCGCCAGGACTTCCAGCGTTCGGACCACGGCACCCAGTCGACCTTCTATATCGACCCCGAGCTCGTCAAATCCGTCGATGTGATCCGTGGTCCGGTCGCCAACACCTATGGTTCGGGCGCCATCGGCGGCGTCGTCTTCTTCGACACCAAGGACGCCGCCGACTTCCTCAAGCCGGAGGAAACATGGGGCGCTTCGGTAACCGGGCGCTACGAGAGCAACGGCAAGGGCTGGACCACCAGCGCCACCGGCGCCTACCGTTTCAACGAGAACTGGGACGCGTTGGGCAACATCGTCTACCGCAACTACGACAACTACAAGGATGGCGGCGGCGACACCGTCAAAGGCACCGGCTTCGACGTGTTGAGCGGCCTGCTCAAGACCAGCATACGGCCGACGGAGAACAGCGAGCTGAAGCTGGGCTGGGTCGGCTCAAGCGACAGCTGGGACGAAACCAGCGGCGGCGTGCCGGTCAACGATGTCGACCTGAAGTCGAACACATTCACCGCCCGCTACAACATCACGGACGAGGACAAGAGCTGGCTCGATCTCCACATCAACACCTCCTACAACAAGACCGATCTCGACCTGACCAGCCTTGTTCCGCAAAAACGGTTTAGTCCCGTAACCGGCCTTCCCATTGTCCTGCCGGCGGGATCGACATCGACTTTCGACGTCGGCACCACGGGTATCGACATCTGGAACACGTCGCGCTTCGAAACAGCCGGGATCGCCCACGAATTGACTTATGGCGGCGACTGGGTCGGCGACAATGTGAAGACGGGCGGCACGGCCGGCGGCGACAGTTTCTACACGCCTTCGGGCAAGCGCAACGTGTCCGGCGCCTATTTCCAGGATAAGCTCACCTGGGATTGGCTCGAGGTCATCGCCGGGCTGCGCTATGACAATTACAGCTTGAAGGACAGCACGCGCGAGACGTCGGGCGACCGGCTGTCGCCGCGAATCACCGTCGGCGTCTCGCCGTTCGAGAGCGCCGGCCTAGCGGGCCTGCAGTTCTATGGCACCTATGCGGAAGGCTATCGATCGCCGTCGCTGACGGAAACGCTGATCAGCGGCAACCATCCGGCGGGCGTCACCTTCCCGTTCCTGCCCAATCCCAATCTGCGGCCCGAGACCGGCAAGACGACGGAATTCGGCGTCAACTACAAGCAGAACGACATCTTCGAACCCGGCGACGCGCTTCGCGTCAAGGCGGCCTACTTCCACAACGACGTCGACGATTATATCGATGGCGTGACCCTGTCGCCGTTCGCTCCGGGCAGCGGCTGCCCGTTCGGGCCCGGCATCCCGATCTGCTTCCAGTATCAGAACTTCGCCAAGGCCAAGATCAACGGCTTTGAGCTGGAAGGCGTCTACGACGCCGGATGGGGCTATGCCGGGCTTTCGGCCTCGATCACCAATGGCCACACCATTTCCTACAAGGGCGTGGAAGCCGATCTCGCCACCATCCCCTCTTCGCAGGTCACCGCCCAGCTCGGGCTGCGCTTCCTCGCGGACAAGCTGACCGTCGGCGGCGAAGTGCAATACAACGGCAAGCCGAAGGGCAATGCGGTGGCCGAGGACTATACGCTGGTCAATGCCTTCGCCAGCTATCAGGCGACCGACAATCTGAAGGTCGATTTCCGCGCCGACAATCTGTTCGACGTCAAATACGCCAACCCGCTGAACGGCAGCACGACAGTCGCGGTCTACGAGCCCGGCATCACGCTGAAGCTGGCGGCAACCATGCGGTTTGGAGGCTGACGGCATGACGCGCTCGACGACATCCCTTCGTCTGCTGACCTCGACGCTGGCGATGTCGCTTGCGATGGTTCCGGCGCGGGCTGAAGGGTCCGCGCCGGTCCCCGCGCTGACCCTGGAGCTCAATGCCGCGCAACCCTCCGACAAGGGCTGCCGGCTGACCTTCCTGGTCAACAACAATCTCGGCGCCGACCTCTCCAAGGCGGCGTTCGAGATCGCGCTGTTCAACGAGGCCGGTGTCGTCGACCGGCTGACCGTGCTCGATTTCAAGGACCTGCCGGCAGGCAAGACCAAGGTGACGCGCTTTGATCTCGCCGGGACCGACTGCACCAAGGTCAGCCGCGTGCTGATCAACAGCGCGACCGAATGCGCAGGCGCCGGCGTCGAACCGACCGCCTGCATGCGCAAGCTGAAGACGGACACCAAGACCGGCATCGCTTTGGGCATCTGAGACCAGCATTGGGACTGCACCCCGCATTCACAGCAAACACCGTGGCCTGGCCGCTGGCCGGCCGCGGATCCCTGACGCCAGCGGCATACGATCTTGATTTGACTTTTGCCCGCCGGCCGCTGCAATTTCCGGCCCGCGACATGCAGGAAATCAGTCCCCTCCCCGACGCTGGCAGCGAGCTGGCGATAGCGCCGGCCGAGCCGCTCGCAGTCGCGCGGCCGGCGGCTCGATGGCCTGTTGCGCTCGTCGCCTCCGGTCTGCTTCATGCCGCCGTGGCGGCATTCTTTCTGATCTCGCCCTCCGGCACATTCGATTCCCGGAACGCGGAGCAACCGGAAGGCAGCGATCACGCAGGCGACAAGGTGGCCGGCAGCGCTCTGGACAAGGATCCGGCGGCGATCAATGTCACGCTGGAACCGAAACCGCAGCCGACCAAACCGGAGCCGGCGGTCAGACCGCTGCCGCCGACAAAGCCCTCGCAGGCTGAGCAGCAAGCCGTAAGGCAAGCTCCCCAACCGACACAGGAAGCAGCCAAGTCGCTGCCCAAGCCTTTGCCGGAAGCGGTCAAACAGCTAGCGGCAACGCCGGACATACTGGTGGCGGCGACCCCGCGCCCTGACAAGCAGAGCGTGGCTGCCAGGGCCGAAACACCGGCACAGCCAAGCGTCCAGGCCGAGAGCGCCGAGACGCCTGTCAACGTGCCGGACCAACCGCCGATCCCCATAGCCAGGCCAACTCCGGCGGCTATCCCTTCAAAAGCAGCAGACGCGAAGCGCGGCACGGCAGACGGCCAGGATCGGCTGGCGCAGGCGGCCAGCAAGGGCAAAAGGCAGGACGAGGCGGGCTCCGCTGCTGAGTCCAGCTACCGAAGCGACGTCATCAGCAAACTTGGCCGCGTGTATCGAGCAGTGCCGCCGTCGTTGCAAGCGACGGCGCGCAGCAACACCGTTGTCACCTTCATCATCGGCAGGCAGGGCAACATCGATGAGCTGCGTGTCGTCGAAAGCTCGGGCTCGGCAACTTTCGACCAGATCGTGCTTGGTTTCGTTCGCAAGGCGGCCCCCTTCCCTCCGATCCCGCCAAAGGTTGGCAACAGTCTGGAATTCACCGGCGCGATCGGTCCGTTCTGAGAACCGACGCGGCGCCGCATCCTTCAATCGCAGCAGTCCACCAATTCAGAAAGGAACGCCATGTACATCGCCATGAACCGGTTCAAGGTGCAGAACGGCTCGGAGGCCGATTTCGAAGCCGTGTGGAAGAACCGCGATTCCAGCCTTGCCGAGATGAAGGGTTTTCGGGAATTTCACCTGCTGCGCGGCCCGGTTAACGAGACCGAAGGCTATACGCTGTTTGCTTCGCACACGGTGTGGGCGAGCCAGGACGATTTCGTCGCCTGGACCAAATCGGAGAATTTCCGCGCCGCCCACAGGAATGTCGGCACGACGAAGGTCCACTATCTCGGCCACCCGCAATTCGAGGGCTTTTCGGTCGTCGAGGGCGCCTGACGATGGCATCGCCTGTGAACGATCCCGCGCGCAGCATTCCGGTTCTGCCTTCGCCCGACATTGTGGCAACGCGTGATTTCTATCGCGACGAACTCGGCTTCGGTGTCGTCGAGCCGGAGATGGACGACTACCTGATCATGCGCCGGGGCGAGATCGAAATCCATTTCTGGAAAAGCGACGACCGCAAGCTGCCCGAAGTCTCGTCCTGCTACATCAGGGGCGGCGAAGTGCCAGCGCTACATGCCGAATTTTCAGCGCGCGGGGTCAAGGCGCTCAGCCCGTTCACCGTGCGGCCCTGGAACATGAAGGAATTCCATATCCGGGATCCCCACGGCAATCTGCTGAAATTCGGCTGCGCCCCCGAAGAGATTTAAGCCGCAGCCAAGAGACTGGCATTGCCGCCGGCGGCAGTCGTGTCGACGCAGACCGCGCGCTCATGCGCATAGGCAGCCGGGTTGAGCACCTCGCTGACTAGCGGCACGATCGGGCCAGTCCTGTCGGCGATCACCTTGCGCACGATGCGCGCGGCTTCCGGCGTGCCCGAAAAAGCCACGACATCGACGCGCAGCGAGCGCGCCTCGACCGGATCGGGGCGGCCATCGATAGCGGCGAGCGGCAAGCCCTTGCCGGTGAGCGCCGACAATGCAGCTGGTGCACCGGGGGCCACGGCCAGCACCGCATTGCCGGCGGCGAGCGCCTGGATGGTCTGGGCCAGCAGCGTATCGGCATCCGGCCCCAGGCACAGCACCCGCCCGCGCGGCGACAGCGACAGCGTGTTGGCCTCGCCGGTCGGTCCGGGCAGGTCGACCTGGCCGAAATCGATTGCAGCAGCGGCACCGATGGCCGCCGCGCCCTTGCCGCGCAGGTGCTTCCTCAGGATGGCGATCCGGTCCGGACGCGTCGACCAGCCGCCGAGCGTCGGATCGGGCAGATTGTCGGCCAGCTCGGTCGCCGTCACCTTGTGGCCCTCGCCAACTTCCGTGCCGGCTTCCGGCCCCTTGCGGAAGCGGCGCAGATAATGCGGGCCGCCGGCCTTCGGACCGGTGCCCGACAGCCCCTCGCCGCCGAAGGGCTGCGAGCCGACGACGGCGCCGATCTGGTTGCGGTTGACGTAGATGTTGCCGGCATGGATGCCGTCGACGAAATGCTGGACGCGGCCCTCGATGCGGGTGTGCAGGCCGAAGGTCAGGCCATAGCCCTTGCGGTTGATGGCGGCGATCACCGCATCGATTCCGTCGGCGTCGAAGGTGGCGACATGTAGCACCGGGCCGAACACCTCGCGCTCCATCTCCTCGATGCCCTTGACCCGGAAGACATGCGGCGCGACGAAGCGGCCGACCTTCGGCGCCTCGAGCTTGGCGATCAGCCGGCCCTCGAGCCCCTTTTTCGTGCAATAGTCGCTGATCGAGGCCTGCGCCTCTTCGTCGATCACCGGACCGACATCGGTCGAAATCCGCCAGGGGTCACCGATGTTGAGCGCTTCCATGGCGCCCTTCAGCATCTCCAGCATCTTCTTCTCGACATCCTTCTGGACATAGAGCACGCGCAGCGCCGAGCAGCGCTGGCCGGCACTCTGGAAGGCCGAAGCCAGTATGTCTCGCACCGCCTGCTCGGGCAGCGCGGTGGAATCGACGATCATGGCGTTGAGGCCGCCGGTCTCGGCGATCAGCATGGCGTCGGGCGCGGCGGTTTCGGCCAACTGCTTTTCGATCAGCTTGGCGACCTCGGTCGAGCCGGTGAAGCAGACGCCGGCGATACGCGGATCAGCGGTCAGCGGCGCGCCGACCGAGGGGCCGTCGCCGGGCAGAAGCTGGATGACGTCTTCCGGCACGCCGGCCTCGCGCAGCAATTCGACGGCGCGGAAGGCGATCAGCGGCGTCTGCTCGGCCGGCTTGGCGATGACCGAATTGCCGGTGACCAGCGCCGCTGCAATCTGGCCGGTGAAGATGGCGAGCGGAAAATTCCACGGCGAAATGCAGACGATGGCGCCGCGCGCTTGCGTGCCCGCCTCGGCGTTCGCCGCCTCGGCGGCGTAGTAGCGCAGGAAGTCGACCGCCTCGCGCACTTCCGCCACGCCGTCGGCCAGCGATTTGCCGGCCTCGCGGGTGGCGAGCGCGAAGAACTCGACCGCATTGTCTTCATAGAGGTCGGCGGCTCGGTTGAGGATGGCGGCGCGTTCGGCAACCGGACGCTTTGCCCAGGCCGGCTGCGCGTCCACCGCGATGCGCACGGCAATGGCGACCTGCTTGGCGGCGGCCTCGTGAACCGTGCCGACCACTTCATCGGGCTTGGCCGGATTGACCACCGGACGCGGCTTGCCGTAGCCGGCGGCGCGCGTGATCGGCTTGGCATGCCAGCGGTCCGGTCCGGCAAAGGCCGCCCTGGCCTTGTCGATGGCCGCCAGCGTCACCGTGTCGGTGATGTCAAAGCCTTTCGAATTGCGGCGGCCGGCGCCAAAGATCTGCGACGGCCGGGCAATCGCCGGATTGGCGGCGGGGCCCTGAGTCTCGATTGTCTGCAGCGGATCGCGCGCAATATCTTCCGGCTCGACATCCTCGTCGGTCAGTTGGTGCACGAAGGAGGAGTTGGCGCCGTTCTCCAGCAGCCGGCGGACCAGATAGGCCAAAAGGTCCGAATGCGCGCCGACCGGCGCATAGATGCGGCAGCGCGTGCCTTCGGCCTGGCGCACCGTCTCGTGCAACGCCTCGCCCATGCCATGCAGGCGCTGGAATTCGAAGGAATCGCGGCTCGTAGCCATCGACAGGATGGCGGCGACGGTGTGTGCATTGTGGGTGGCGAACTGCGGATAGATGCGGTCGGTCATGCCAAGCAGTTTCTTGGCACAAGCCATGTAGGACACGTCGGTGTTGGCCTTGCGGGTGAAGACGGGATAGCCGGTGAGCCCGAGCGTCTGCGCCCGCTTGATCTCGGTGTCCCAATAGGCGCCCTTGACCAGCCGCACCATGATGGTGCGGTCGTATTTCTTCGCCAGGGCGTAGAGCCAGTCGATGACGAAGGCCGCGCGTGACCCATACGCCTGCACCACCACGCCAAAGCCGTTCCAGCCGGCGAGTTCCGGCTCGGCCAGCACCCGCTCGATGACGTCGAGTGACAGATCGAGACGGTCGGCTTCCTCGGCGTCGATGTTGAGGCCCATGCGCGAATGCCTGGCCGCAACCGCCAGCGACAGCAGCCGCTGAGACATGACGGGCAGCATCTCTTCCTTCTGCGCCACTTCGTAGCGCGGATGCAGCGCCGAGAGCTTCACCGAGATGCCATGGTTCTGCCTGATGTCAGGCCCGTTGGAGCCGGCATCGAGCGAGGAAATCGCGTCGGCATAGGCCTTGTGGTAGCGCAGCGCGTCGGCCTCGGTGCGGGCCGCCTCGCCCAGCATGTCGAAGGAATAGAGATAGCCCTTCTGCGTCATCGGCCGGCCGCGCTTGACGGCTTCGTCAATGGTGCGGCCCAGCACGAACTGTTCGCCCATCTCGCGCATGGCGGCGGCCACCGCCTTGCGGATGACGGGCTCGCCCAGCCTGCGCACCATGGAGCGCAGCGTGCCTTCAATACCGCCCTCGCCCTCGTCCAGCACGCGGCCGGTCAGCATCAGCGCCCAGGTCGAGGCATTGACGAAGATCGAGCTCGACCCGCCCGAATGCGCGGACCAGTCATGCGGCGCGATCTTGTCGGCGATCAGATCGTCCATCGTCTCGGTGTCCGGCACGCGCAGCAGCGCCTCGGCCAGGCACATCAGCGCCACGCCCTCCTTGGTGGAAAGACCGTAAGCCGAGAGAAAGACCTCCATCAGCCGGGGATCGGACGAGCCGCGCACCGCCCGCACCAGATCGGCGGCTCGCGCCGAGATCGCATCGCGATCCGCGGCCGAAAGCCCTGTCGCCTCGGCCAGGCGCTTCACGGCCTCGTCTTCGTCGGGAAGATAGTTGGCGCGAATCTGCTGGCGGATGGCGTCGAGCGGCATGGCGGGATCCCGTGGAGCAAGCATCAGGGAACGGGCCGGCGGTCACCGGACCGAATGGCGCAAGCTAGCACAGGCGCGGATTTCAGTCGGTCCAAAGAAATCGACAAGGCAGTCCGATCGATCTATCATTGTGCCAATCCTTTAGCGTTTGGACTGTAATTTTGATGACAGAAGACCAATTGGACCGCATCGACCGAAACATCCTGGCCGCACTGGCAAGCAATGGCCGGCTTTCCATGTCGGAACTCGCGGCAAAGGTCGGTCTTTCGAAGACGCCGGTGCAGGCGCGCGTGAAGCGGCTGGAAAAGGACGGCTATATAAGGGGCTACCAGGCGATCATCGACCGCGAGCGCATGGGCGAAGGCCATGTCGCCTTCGTCCAGGTGAAACTGTCCGACACCCGATCGGCCGCGCTCGACGCGTTCAACCGGTCGGTGCAGGCCGTACCAGAGATCGAACAGTGCCATATGATGGCGTCGAGCTTCGATTACCTGCTGAAGGTCCGCACAAGGGACATCGCCGCCTACCGCCGCGTGCTGGGCGAGCGCATCTCGGCGCTCCCCCATGTGGCGCAAACCTCGACCTTCGTGGCGATGGAGACGGTGAAGGACAGGTAACTTACTCCGAAAGCGTCTTCAAAAACGCCACCAGCGCCGAGCGTTCGCGGTCCGACAACTGCAGCGGGTGAATTTCGGACACGCCCTCCACGCTGGGCGCCGCCTTGGCGTAATGCGCCACCACCTCGTCGAGCGACGAAAACTGCCCGGCATGCATGTAGGGCGGCCGCGTCGCCGCACCGCGCAGCGACGGCGTCTTGTAGGCGCGGATCAGCTGCGGCGCATCCTTGACCATGAAGCGCAGTTCGCCGCAGGCGGCGACGTCGCCATCGCGATAGGCACCGAAGCAGTTGAACGGATCGGCCTCGACCTGTGCCACCGCATCGACCCGCCCACGATCCGGCGGCAGGCCCGGGACGGCCGGCACTCCGGTGTTGTGAAAACCGTTGTCGGTGAAGCGAGGACCATTGTGGCAGGTCACGCAATTGGCCTTGCCGATGAAGAGTTTCAGCCCGAGGATTTCTTCCCGCGAAAAGACCGCATCGCCCTTCGGCTCGGCGCCTGTGGCGAGGTCCAAGGCAAAGCGATCGAAGCGCGTCTGCTCCGGCTCGATCGAGCGTTCGAAGGCCGCGATCGCCTTGCCGATGTTGGCATAGACGCGGTTGATGGCGTCGCGCTGCGTGTCGCTCATTGCGTTCCAGGCGGCCTTCTCGGCATCGTTTCCGAGCGGGCTGGCATTCGGCGGAATGCCGGAAAAATCGGGCAGCGGCCCGAAGATGCGCTCATAGCGCTCGCCGAAGCGCGCCTTGATGTAATGCGCGTAGGCGGCGCGGTTTCCCGCCTGCTCCAGCGGGTTTTCCAGCGGTGTCAGCGCTTGCGCCCACAGGCTGTCGCGGCGGCCGTCCCAGAAGAACCAGGGGTCGCGCGCGACGCCGGCCAGCGGCATTGTGCGCCGGTTGGTGCGGCCGACGCCGACGGCTTGTGGCAGGTCGTCCTGAAACTGGCGGTCGATCTTGTGGCAGGTCGAGCACGACACCGTGCCGTCGCGGCTCATGCCGAGATCGAAGAACAGCGTCGAGCCGAGGGCCGCGGCGGCCGGCACGTCGGCGAAGCGGTTGGTGGTGTCGGGCTTCAGCGACGGCAGCGTGTTCAACGCCAGCGAGGCGATGGTCTTCTTCTCGGCGTCGGAAAAATCCGGCTTGCCGCAGCCGACGAGGATGACGGCGACCATCAGCGCCAGAAAGCAGAAAAGGCGCTTCATCGATCGCTCACAGCACCACGTTGAACAGCACCGTATCGGAGCCGGCGCCGGACGAGATGGCGAACCGAAGTTGCCACCAGCCGCTCATGGTGAATTTCAGCCCCTCGATGCGGTAACGGCCATCGCCGAGATAGTCGGTCACCTGCGGGCTGGTCGGCAGGCCGTGATTGTGTTGCGGCATGCCGCCGGAGATGGCGATCGCCGCGCGCTCCACCGAAGCCCCTGTCTTTGTTTTCAGGGTCAGCAGCCAGGATTCCAGTTCGCCCTGCCGCACCACGCCCCGTTCCGGCACGAAGCTCGCCATATACAGCCCGTTGTCGGTTTTCTTCGTCCGCGAGACATCCGGGCCGGCAAGCTGCGCCGATTGCGGCGCCGTCAGATAGACGACCGCGAGAACGCCCGCCAGCAGCGCAGCCAGACCAAGACCCGCCAGGAGATAACGCCATATCGATGCCAAACCGGTTCCTCTTCCGCGGATAACGCTCTGCCGGGTGGATCGCGTCCCGCCAGCCTGTGGGAAAACGCTGTGGCTGAAAAAACCCGTCTTGCCAACCATGGCGCTGCCGCTAGCAAAAAGCTACAGCACCGAAATCACTGGAGGGTTGCAGATGGCGGGAAACGGTGTCGCTTCGGTCGGCGAATGCATGCTCGAACTGTCGGGCCAGACCGGTCCGAACTGGCGCATGGGTTTTGCCGGCGACACGTTCAACACGCTGTGGGCCCTCCATGCGCTGAGCGGAAACCGGCCGGCAACCTATGTCTCGGCCTTCGGCGATGACCCCTTTTCGCAGGGCCAGATCGGCTTTTTCGCTGAAAACGGCATCGGCATCGGTTCCAGCCCGGTCATACCAGGCGCAAGGCCCGGCCTCTACGCGATCACGCTGACCGGCGCCGAGCGCTCCTTCACCTACTGGCGCGGCGACGCTGCCGCCCGGCAGCTTGCCTCGGATCCCGCCGCACTGTCGAAAAGCCTGGAAAATCAGGCGCTTGTGTACTTTTCCGGAATCACTTTGGCAATTCTGGACGACGCCGCGCGCAAAACGCTGCTGTCGGCTGTGGCCAAGGCGCGTGCCGCTGGCTCCCTGATCGCCTTCGACCCCAATTATCGCCCACGGCTCTGGCGCCGGCGCGAGGAGGCGCAGGCAGCGATCGTCGAGGCGCTTGATGTCACCGACATCGCATTGCCGACCTTCCCGGACGAGCAAATGCTGTTTGGTGATGAGACACCGCGGGCGACCGCGGAGCGGCTTGGACAATGGGTCGGCGAAGTCGTCGTCAAGAACGGCGAACAGCCGGCGCTGATTGCTCAAAACGAAACATTGCACGACGTGCCGGCGATCCACGTCGCGGCCCCCGTCGACACCACCGGCGCTGGCGATTCATTCAATGGCGGCTATCTCGCGGCTCGGCTTGCCGGCCATGGTCCGCAGGAAGCGGCAGGCCGGGCGCATCGCGTCGCCGCCGCCGTGGTCCAGGTTCGCGGCGCCCTGGCGCCATTCGAGACGCTGCGGGCGGCTTTCGACAGCTGAGGTCTGTTGAGATTCAGGTCAGGCCGAGTCGAAAATGGCTGATATCGAGAACCGGAGCGGAGCGTACTTTTCGTACGGGAGACCGGAACCGCAGGTATTAGCCATTTGCAGGCCGGCATCACCTGAATCTCAACAGACCTATGGCAGGCGGAAACGATATTCTGTGACGTGGTGATAAATGGCACCTGGCCATAGCGTCGCCTGCGGGAAATATGGCCGGTTCGGCGCATCCGGCCATATTTGCGGCTCCAGGCAGAAGGCGGAAAAAGCCTTGTAGTCGCGGCCTTCCAGCCCCTTGCGCGGCGTCACATACTGACCGGTATAGAGCTGAACGCCTGGCTCCGTGGTCCAGACCTCCATCTCGACGCCGGAACTAGCCCCTTGCGTCCATGCCGCTTGCCGCAGCGGCCCACGCGCGGAGGCGAGGCAGAAATTCTGGTCATAGGGCAACTGCTCGCCCTCGGTCTCCATGCGCAGCGGCCGCGCCTGGCGGAAATCGAAGGGCGTGCCGTCGACCGGCTTGACCACGCCGGTCGGGATCATGTCGCTGTCGACAGGCAGATAGGCGCCCGCGTTCAGCATCATCCTGTGGTCGAGGACGTCGCCGGTGCCGCCATCGTCCAGGTTGAAATAGGAGTGCTGGGTGAGATTGCACAGTGTAGGCTCCTCGCAGGTCGCCGTCAGTTCGACGCTGAGCGTGCCGGGGATCTTCAGCCTGTAGGTGCAGGTGACGTCCAGCGCGCCGGGAAAGCCCATCGCGCCGTCGGGATCGTGCAGCGTCAGCGTGACGAAATCCCGGCCATGCAGCGAAACCGCCCACGGCCGGTGCGAATAGCCTTGCGACCCGCCATGCAGCGAGTGCTTGCCGAGGAAATTTTGCTCAGTCTGGTAGCGATTGCCATTGATGGTGAAGCGGCCATCGCGGATGCGGTTGGCATAGCGGCCGACCACCGCGCCGAAGAAGGCGTTGTCGGCTTCATAGGCGTCCAGAGTGTTGTAGCCGAGCACCAGCGGCGCATCATGACCGGTCAGGCGCAAATCCTGGATGATGGCGCCGAGCCCGATGATGTTGGCGGTGAGGCCGCCGCCCCTGATGGTGAAGCGGCGCACCGGCTCGCCTGCCTGCGTCGTGCCGAAAACCTCGCCGTCCTTCATCGCCATGCCCGCAAACGTCAGTTGATCCAAAGGATTTCGGCTGGTTTTCTCGACCCAGGGCGGCGGGCAAGGCCCGCCGACCCTGGGAATAAGCTATCAGAGGCCGAGGCCGCCGATACAGACATATTTGGTATCGAGGTAGTCCTCGATGCCCTGATGTCCGCCTTCCTTGCCGAGGCCCGATTCCTTGACGCCGCCGAACGGCGCCTCGGGCGTGGTGATGAGGCCTTCATTGACGCCGACCATGCCGTATTTCAGGCCTTCCATGACGCGGAAGGCGCGGCCGAGATCGCCGGTGTAGAAATAGCAGGCAAGGCCGAATTCGGTGTCGTTGGCGAGCGCTATTGCCTCCGCTTCCGTCTCGAACTTGAACACGGGGGCGACAGGCCCAAAGATCTCTTCCTTCATGAAGCGCATCTTGGGCGTCGCATTGGCGATGACCGTCGGCTGGAAGAACGAACCGCCCAGCGCATGGCGCTTACCGCCGGCGACGATCTTGCCGCCCTTGGAGGTAGCGTCGGCGATCAGTTCCTCGACCTTCTCGACCGCCTTCTCGTCGATCAGCGGTCCCTGCTGCACGCCTTCCTCGAGGCCGGAACCGACCTTCAGCCCGTTGCTGGCGGCGGCGAGCTTCTCGACGAACTTGTCATAGACGCCGGCCTGGACGAGGAAGCGGTTGGTGCACACGCAGGTCTGGCCGGAATTGCGGTACTTGGCGGTGATGGCGCCGGCGACCGCACGCTCGATGTCGGCGTCGTCGAAGACGATGAACGGCGCGTTGCCGCCAAGTTCCATCGACACTTTCTTGACGGTCACCGACGACTTCTGGATGAGAAGCTTGCCGACCTCGGTCGATCCGGTGAAGGTGATCTTCGACACCAGCGGATTGGCGCAGATCTCGTCGCCGATCTCGCCGGCCGAACCGGTCAGGATGTTGACGACGCCCTTGGGGAAGCCGACTTCCTCGGCCAGCGCGCCCCAGGCGAGGCCCGAATAAGGCGTCTGCGAGGCAGGCTTCACCACGGCGGTGCAGCCGGCGGCGAGTGCCGGGCCAAGCTTGCGGGCCAGCATCGAGGACGGGAAATTCCACGGGGTGATCGCCGCGATGACGCCGACCGGTTCCTTGGTCACCAGGATGCGACGGTCCGCCCATGGCGAGGGCACGACGTCGCCATAGGTGCGGCGGCCTTCCTCGGCGAACCACAGAATGTAGGCCGCGGCCGAGCCGATCTCGCCCTTCGATTCGAACAGCGACTTGCCCTGCTCGATGGTCAAGAGTTCGGCCAGCACGTCCTGATTGTCCATCATCGCGTCATGCAGCTTGCGCAGCAGCTTCGAGCGCTCGAGCGCGGTCGTCTTGCGCCAGGTCTTGAACGCTTCGTCGGCGGCCTCGATGGCGCGGCGGGTCTCGGCCTTGCCCGACTTCGGCACGGTGCCGATCTTGAGGCCGGTGGCCGGGTTGTTGACGTCGACCGTCTGGCCGCTGTCGGCCTGCACCCATTCGCCGTTGATGAGATTGGCCTGCCGCATGAAATGGCTGGTTTTCTGAAGCATGGTCTATCCTCCGTTCGGCGCACTGACGGGCCGGTCTGTGAAATCTTCGGTGAGCGTGCGCCATGATTTGAAGCCGGCACGCCGGAGCCACTGCTCTTTACCTAGGGCAAGGCGCGCAAGCAATCGCAAGATGGCATATAGGGGTTGGGCCAGCCCAAGGCTAGTCCTTCACATGTGAATTAATTTGAAAGCCGAGACCTAACCAAAGATATGAACCACCACCGTCAGCCAGAAAGCGGTGGTGACGGCCGCGCAGGCCGTGGCGATGGTCATTTGGTTCGATGCCAGTGCCTGGCCGGTGTTGAACTGCACGGCAATCAGGTAGGAATTGATGCCGGACGGCAGCGCCGCCACCACCACCGCGACTTTGGCGGTCATCGGCGGCAGGCCGAGCAGCCAGACGAAGACGAGAACCAGCGCCGGCATCAGGAACAGTTTCAATGCCGAAAGCGCCAGCGCCGGCCGGACATTGCCGGAAACGCCGAAGCGGCGCAGGCTGAGACCCATGGCAAACAGCGCCACCGGCCCTGCCGTGTCGGCCAGCGCATCGACCAGCCGCATGACGAGGTCGGGCAACGGCACGCCGCTCAGCCGCCATGCCAGGCCGAGCAGAATGCCGATGATCAGCGGGTTGATGAACAGCCGCCGCAGGAAGCTGCGCAGCACCCGCAGCGGATGCACATGTTCGCCACCGCTCCGGCCGAACATCTCGAACAGTACGATCGAGGCCATCATCATGACCGGCAGATGCACGGAGACCAGCAGCGACAGCACTTCGAAACCGCTCGGACCGAATATGCCGAGAATGAAGGGAGCGCCGAGCAGCACGACATTGGAATAGGCCGACGACACACCGCCGACGACACCGGCGCGCGCGTCGCGCCCGAAAATCCGCGTGGTGACGAGATGGCCGGCGGCCCAGGTGATCGCCACCGCCGTGAAATAAGCTCCCCATAAAGGCCATGGCGCGACGCCGTGGAAATCGGCGTTCACCATGGTCTGGAACAGAAGCAGCGGCATCGCCACCGAGACCGCGAAGTCCGATATCCCCTCACCGCTCGTTGGCCTGAGATAGCCGGTCAACCCGGCGAGATAGCCGAGCGCAACGAGGCTGAAGACGAAAAGCACGGTTTCTGTAAGCGGAGACATTTTTCAGGGATAGGCGAGCCACGTCTGCGGCGCAATCGCGCCCGAATTTGATCATGCCCAAATTTGATCATGGTACACTGGCAGCGTTATAGAGGGTTTGGAGTATCAGGGCGGACACCAACGACAAATGACCTTTGTCGAAACCTCGGGACGCAACCTTTTTTCGCGTATGTGGCTGACGGCTTTCGTCGCTGCACTGTTTTGCCTTGCCGCGACGGCGTTCGCGCTTGCCGAAACGAAAAGCCTCAAAGGCGTGGCGCTGATCATCGGCCAGTCGAACTACTTGCACATCGCCGCCCTGCCCAACCCGGCCAATGACGCCCGCGACATGGCCAAGATGCTGACCGACCTCGGCTTCGATGCCCGCAACGTCACCGATCGCGATGCCGCCAAGCTGAAGCGCGATCTCGATCGCTTCGTCGAGGATGCCGAGGGTGCCGATGTTGCCTTCATCTATTATTCAGGCCACGGTATCGAGGCCGGCGGCGAGAATTACCTGGTTCCGGTCGATGCCGACATCTCGTCGCTCAAGGATGCAGGCCAGGCGCTGGTGCCGATCTCCGCCGTCATGGATGAACTGAAGAAGACCGTACCGGTGACGATCATGCTGCTCGATGCCTGCCGCACCAATCCGTTTCCGGCGGATGCAGTGGTGCGCAGGGCGCCGACCGCTTCCGCCGAGCCGATCGGCGCCGGCGGGCTGGAACCGGTGCGTGGCGCGAAGGCCATCGCCAATGCGTCGGCGCAAGATGCGAGCTTGGGCACCGTGGTCGGCTTCGCCGCCGAACCGGGCCGCCCGGCGCTCGACGGCGCGGCCGGCGAAAACAGCCCCTACGCCGCCGCCCTGCTGCGCCACCTCGCGGCGATGAAAGGCACGGAGTTCGGCTCGGTCATGCGCATGGTGACGGAGGAAGTCTATCTCGACACCAAGGCCAAGCAGCGCCCCTGGGTCAACGAAAGCTTGCGCCGCCTGCTCTATTTCGGCGTCGCGCCGCCGGAGCCGACCGGCGATGACGGGCTGATCACCGGTGAGCGACGGCAGTTGCTCTTGACCATTTCCGACCTGCCCGACCCGAAGCGGGCGCAAGTGGAACTGGCCTCGTTGCAGGACGGCGTGCCCCTCGACGCGCTCTATGGCGTGCTGAGGGCGCTGGGCACGGACAAGATTCCCGAGGATCCGACCGACCTGCAGAAGGTGCTCGACGCCCAGTCCGAGCGCCTGAAGAAGATGTTGTCGGAACGCGCGGCACTGCGTACTGACGATCCGGAGATCAAGCGGCTGGTCGAGTCCGCCGACAAGGCCATCGGCCAGGGCGCCATGGTGACGGCGCGCAAATTCCTCGATGACGCCGTCGGCAGGGTCGAGCAGAACAGCGGTGCCGTTGACGACGCCGAGGAACTGGTCAGGCAAAAACGCATCGCCGACGCCGCCATCTATGCCAAACGCGCCGACGCCGCCGCACTGGTCTTCGACTACAAAGCCGCCGCCAACGACTACGCCAAGGCCTTCTCGCTGGTCGAGAAATGGGACGACAAGCTGCGCTGGAACTACAAGAACCAGGAAGCCGAAGCGCTCAACTCTTATGGCTATGCCACCGGCGACCTCGACGCCTTGCAGCACGCAATCGAAGCCTATCGCGTCATCCTGAACTTCATCCCCAATGGCGAGCAGAATCGCGACTGGGCGATCACCCGCAACAACATGGCTGTGGTGCTGCAGACCATCGGCGAGCGCGAGACAGAGACCGCGCATCTCGAGGAAGCGGCACAGATCTTCCGCGATTCGCTTGTCGTCTTCGAGCGCGAGAAGGACGACCCCAACTGGGCCGCCGCGCAGAACAATCTCGCCAACGTCCTTTTGAAGATCGGCGAACGCGAAAGCGACCCGAAGCGGCTCAATGAGGCGGTGGCGGCGATGCGCGCCGCGCTGGAAAAGCGTCCGCGCGACAAGCTGCCGCTCGACTGGGCCGCTTCACAGAACAATCTCGCCCTCGCGCTCTACGCGCTTTCGGAGCGCGAACCCGCCGGCGAACATCTGAAGGACGCGGAAGCCGCCTACCGTCTGGCACTCGAGGAGTACACGCGCGAGAAAGCTCCCGTGGAATGGGCGATGGTCGAGAACAATCTCGGCAACACGCTGGTGACGCTTGGCATCCAGCTCAACGACAAGGCCAAGATCAACGAGGCGGCCGACGCCTTCCGCGCCGCGCTGACGGTTAGAACCCGCGAGACCTTCCCGGTCTCCTGGGCGACCAGCCGGCTCAACCTTGGCAATGCGCTGAGCGGTGTCGCCCGCTTCGACACGGGCACGGACACGCTCGAAGAGGCAGCCGCGGCCTATGACGATGCGCTGACGGTGTTTACCCGCCAGCGCTTCCCGATGGATTGGGCATCCGCCCAGAACAATCTCGGGTCGATCTACCAGACGCTCGGCCAGCGGACCCGCGACGCGGCCAGGCTCGAACAGTCGGTGGCAGCGTTCCAGGCAGCCCGGCAGGTCTATGTCAGGCGGAAATTCCCGCTCGACTGGGCCATGTGCTATTACAATCTCGGCAACACGCTGCAGCTGCTGGGCGGCGTTACGGACAAGCCCGAGCATTACAGCGAGGCGGTCGACGCCTACGGCAATGCGCTACGCGAGTACAAGCGCGAGACCAACCCTCGGCAATGGGCGCTGGCCCAGGCCGGCCTCGGTTCGACGCTGCACTGGCTGAGCATGAGCAATGCCGATCCGAAAATCCTGCGGGATTCGATCGCGGCCCGGCGGGCAGCACTTGAGGTTCTGACCATCGAGACCGCCCCCATCGACTGGGCCAACGCCCAGAACGGCATCGGCATGAGCCTGCTCAATCTCGGCAATCTCGAACGGACCGGCCAATATCTCGACGAGGCCGAAGCGGCGTTCACGGCGACGCTGAAAGTATTCACCAGGGAAAGCCAGCCCCTGCAATGGGCCTTCGAACAGAACAATCTTGGCGACATCCATTGGAACCGCGCCACCTATGGCGGCGGCAAGGCGGAGTATCTCAAGGCTATCACGTTCTTCGAGAACGCCAAGCAGGGCTTTACCGAAGCCGGCTACACCGTCCCCATCCCGCTGACTGACCAGAAGATCGATCTGGTGAAAAAGCAAATCGCCAAAAAGTGAGCCTGGGACGTGCGCAACGCCCGCTTGTCTTTGTGCCGGCCTTCCGATCCCTATATGCGAAGTGACCGGAACCCGATGTCGGGCTGCCTAGAGCAATTCCAGGAAAAATGTGAGCGGTTTCCCCATAGGAATTGCGTCAAGACAAAGAGTTAGGACTGCGATGATCCGATTTGCCCTGGCCCTGCTGCTGCTCGTCATTCCCGTTGCGGCTCACGCCACGGATGCCGGCTGGGCGCTGCTGCGCGATGGCGGCCATATCGTGCTTCTGCGCCATGCCATGGTCACCGGCACCACCGACCCCGCCAATTTCGACATCGACAGCTGCGCCACCCAGATGAACCTGTCGGCACGCGGCAAGCAGCAGGCTAGCAAGATCGGCGCCTTGTTCGCCGCCCGCGCCGCGCCGATCGAGCGCGTGCTGTCCAGCCGTTACTGCCGCTGCCTCGACACAGCGCGCATCGCCTTCGAGACCGAGCCGGAGCCGTTTGCGCCGCTCGATCTGCTGAAAGGCGACGATGCGCAGAAGGCGGCGCAGATCGCCGCGATCATGAAGGAAATCCGCGCCTATTCCGGCTCCGACAATCTGGTCATGGTCACCCATCTGGAAGACATCGTGGCGCTGACCGGCGTGTCGCCGCGCGAAGGCGAAGCCGTGGTCGTCGAGCCGCAGGGTGACGGTCTGCGCGTGCTCGGCCGCGTCACTTTCTAACGATGATCGGGGCCCGCTGACGTCTCACCGAGCAGCCATGCATCGATGCGGACTTTCCATGTCTCGATCATACCCGCGAAGGCATCCTCCGTCAGTTCAGACAGATAGGATTCTCCCGCCGCGTTCAGAGCCGTGAACGTATAGGCAATCGACGCTTCGGTGCCGCCATCGGCCGCCGAACGGCAGGTCACTTCGACAAATCCGAAACGCGAGTCCGGTGTGACCCTGACATAGCGGACACGGTGCGCTGTTGGATCCCAGTCGGCGCAGGCCCAGAGCGTCGTCTCGTCGCCATGGGCGGTTCGGAAGACCATGCCTTGCCGTGTTTCTCCACCTTGCGGATGCAGGAATTCCGGATCCCAGCCCTCCACCCACAAGGTCTCGCCGATTGGCGTAAACAGCGGAAAGACGCGATCGACCGGACCGGAAAGGACGATGCTGTGGCTGCGTTCAAGATGGCTCGTCATCTGCTTTTCCATGCCGTTCAATCAGACGGTGGCTGTCCGCCGCGCCAAGCTCCAGCCCGTAGATGCGTTTCAATTGGCTGATTGTTTCCAATGTCTCCGGAGAAAACGGCGTTTGCCCCTCGAAAGCGTGCAGCACGATGCCTTCGATGAGATCGCCGAGGCTCATGTCGCGATGCTCGGCCAGCGCCTTGAGCACCTTCACCAGCCGCTTTTCCAGGCGCACGCCCGTCTGTATACGCTCGATGTTCATGCCAACTCCTACCATGGTACATTGGTACAATCAAAGGCGTTGACCGTTGTGTTGCCGAAATGCCACTACTGAAAGAAGCCACGAATTCGCCGCGACAATGCCGCTTGCGACAACCCGTCGCAGGCTCTATAGCCGCGCTCCCGGTCACGAGAACCGAAGTGAGCACAACGGTTGGAGCTTTCGTCTCCGCCCGTGCAGGCGGCTTTGCCGCTCTGTATACGGCGCCGCTTTGGGGATTGGGATCGCGGATGTAGCTCAGTCTGGGAGAGCGCCGGATTTGGATCCGGAGGTCGCAGGTTCGAATCCTGCTGTCTGCACCACGGATAGCTCAGCTGGTTAGAGCATCAGACTCATAATCTGACTGTCGAAGGTTCGATTCCTTCTCCAACGGCCTGATAAGCCGACACCTTTGGGTGGTGTTATCCAAAACGGTCCGGGGACCGGAATGCCGAAGACCTGACGGACGGCCGAAGCCTTCGGGTCAAGGCCGTGTCGAAAGGTCCGACGCCATCGGCTCGCGGCCAGGCCCGCGGTGATGGTCAAGGCGCAGTGTCGCGGGCAAGGGAGGCTTCGGCATCCGGCGCCGCTTCGCTGTCCCGCGATCCGCTCCCGAAGGCCCGCCACGGATCGATGCACCGGTCCCCGGATCATTCGTGCCCGGAAGACGTGTGAAACGAGAAACGAAGGGAAGATCGACGCATGAGTTGACGCCTCGCATGGGGCCATGCCCGACAGGAGTAAGACAATGACTGTTCTCGACAAGGTTCTTGGACGCGAGCGCGTCCTCGTAAGGGAAAACGAACGTGCCCTCACCCTCTACAAGGGTGAGATCAAGGCCGTCCTGCTGCCGGGCGAGCACTGGCTCGCCAACCGGCGCGGCAGCCTGGAAGTGTCACGGCACGATCTGAAGAACCCGGAATTCGTTTCGGCATACGAGAAGGCGTTGTTCGACAAGCTCCCGGATGTGGCCGCGCGTCATTTCACCGTTGTTCGCACCGGGCGCACGGATGTCGCCGTCATCGAGCGTGACGGAAACCTGCATGCCGTTCTGGCGCCGGACCGCAAGCTTGTGCTGTGGACGGATGCCGGCCCGTGGACGGTGACGATGGTCGATACCTCGGGTGATCTGGCCATCGATCCAGCGGTCATGCGCCGGCTCGGCCAGGCCCGGAAGGCGGAGTTGATGTCGGTCCATCCGGTCGTCGACGGCCAGGCCGGACTGCTGTTTGTCGACGGTGTCCTGGTCCGGACGCTGGCCGCGGGCGTGCATGGCTTCTGGAACGTCGGACGCATGGTGCAGGTCAAGGTCGTCGACCTCAAGCGCCAGTCGCTCGATGTCGCCGGGCAGGAAGTGCTGACGAAGGATCGCGTGACGATCCGCGTCAACATCGCAGCCGAATACCGGGTCGTCGACCCGGTCAAGGCGGTGAGCGCCGTGAAGGACTTCTCCGAGGCCCTTTACCGTGCCCTGCAATACACGTTCCGCAAGACGCTGGGGTCGCTGACGCTTGACCAGATCCTTGAAAAGAAGGTGACGGTCGACGAGGAAGCCGCGGCCAAGGTCCGTGCCGACATGGCCGAGATCGGCGTCGAGGTCAGCGATATCGCCCTCAAGGATGTCATCCTGCCGGGCGAGATGCGCGAGATCCTCAACCAGGTGGTTTCGGCCGAAAAGCAGGCCGAGGCCAACGTCATCCGCCGCCGCGAGGAGACGAACGCCACGCGTTCTCTGCTCAACACGGCCAGGGTGATGGCGGAGAACCCGGTGATGCTGCGGCTGAAGGAGCTTGAGGCTCTGGAAACCATCGCCGGCAAGGTCGAACGGCTGACCGTCCACAACGGAACGGGCGGGCTGCTGAACGATCTGGTCAAGCTCCGCGACAGCTGATGCATGTCGCCCAAAAGCGGTTCCCCGTTTTGGGGAAACGACATGCATCGAAACAGAGACTAACCTGACGTAATGGGAAGGGCCGCCGGGTTGACCGGTGGCCCTTCTTGCGTTTCTTGGGCACGCTTCCCATCTGCGCCCGGACTATCAGGCCTTTTCCTGCCGGGAAAAACCGATTAGACAGCGCCCAAACCAGATGCGGACAGATTCCGCCCGCAAAGAAGGAAAAGCCCCTTGTCTACCACGAACTCCACCACGTTCGACAAAGTCGCCAAGATCATTGCCGACACCAGCGAGATCGACATCGACACCATCACGCCCGAAAGCCATACGATCGACGACCTCGGCATCGACAGCCTCGATTTCCTCGACATCGTCTTTGCCATCGACAAGGAATTCGGCATCAAGGTGCCGCTGGAAAAGTGGACCCAGGAGGTCAATGACGGCAAGGCTTCCACCGACGACTACTTCGTCATGAAGAACCTGTGCGCCAAGATCGACGCGCTGGTCGCCGCCAAGACCGCCTGACGCCGGTTGAGCGCTCGACCTTGACGCGCTCTGCCGCCTGACCCACAAAGCCGCCCATGAGCAGCCCCCGCGACGTCGTCATCACTGGTATCGGCCTTGTCTCCTCGCTGGGAGAAGGCCCTGACGCCCACTGGCAGAAGCTCGCGCAACCGGGCCTGCAGCCGGTGCTCGAAGCCGCGCGCTTCGCGCCTTACACTGTCCATCCGCTGCCGGAGATCGACTGGAACCTGCAGATCGCAAAGCGCGGCGACCAGCGGCAGATGGAGACATGGCAGCGGCTCGGCACGTATGCCGCCGGCCTTGCGCTGGACGATGCCGGCATCAAGGGCAATGACGAGCTCTGCACGACCATGGACATGGTGGTGGCCGCCGGCGGCGGCGAGCGCGACGAGGCGGTCGACGCCGCCATCCTCGCCGCTTCGGAAAGCCGCAACGACCGCGATGTGCTGCTCAACGAGAAGCTGACCACCGAATTGCGGCCAACCTTGTTCCTGGCCCAGCTTTCCAACCTGCTCGCCGGCAACATCTCCATCGTCCACAAGGTGACGGGCTCGTCACGCACCTTCATGGGCGAGGAAGGTGCCGGCGTCGCCGCCGTCGAAACGGCTGCCGCGCGCATCCGCTCCGGCCAGTCGACGCACATCCTGGTCGGCGGCGCTTTCCAGACCGAACATTCCGACATGCTGCTAGGTTACGAGCTTGCCGGCTATTTGCATCGCGGCCCCTGGAAACCTGTGTGGCAAAGACAGGGCGCCGAGGGTGGCGGCATCGTCACTGGATCCGGCGGTGCCTTCCTGGTGCTGGAGCAGCGCGAACACGCGACAAGCCGCGGGCGCAAGATTTATGCCGAACTCGGCCCGGTAGTCTCAGGCCGCGCCAGGCGGCCACGCGGAGAGCTCGATGCCGAGATCGCTGCGCTGCTTGGCCAGGCCGCGCTGCCGAACGGCAAGCTGCTTGCCCTGTCTGGGGCTTCAGGTGCGCATGCCGCAACCACCGCCGAGAAGGCAGCGCTCGACGCCAATCCGGGGATCGCCGCGCGCGGCTTCTCGACACTGACCGGGCACATGAAGGAAGCACAGTTTCCTTTCGCGGTGGCGCTGGCGGCACTCGCCGTCGACCGCAAGGCCGCTTACCCTGTTTTCGATGCCGCAGCCGAGAAGCCGTTTGAAGGCATTCCCGCAAGCGTCCTTGCAACGGCGATCGGCTATCACCAATTCGAGGGCATGGCGCTGGTCAACGCCGCGTGACGCGGCGCTCGCGGTCCATGCTGCAACGATAAACGCTCGAGGGCTCCCGGATGGCCAATCTGAACGATCACATGGGCAGGCCAATCGTCGCCGTCACCGGCATCGGCGTGGTCACCTCGCTTGGCGTCGGCAAAACCGACAATTGGGCGGCATTGACCTCCGGCAAGTCGGGCATCCACCCGATCACCCGCTTTCCCATCGATCAACTGAACACCCGCATCTCCGGCATGGTCGATTTCCTGCCGTCGAGTTCGAAAGGTGCCAGCCCGCTCACCTATGAGCTGGCCGAGCTAGCGGGCCTCGAAGCGGTGACCGAATCCGGTCTTGATTCCAGCGACTTCGGCGGACCGCTTTTCCTCGCATCGCCGCCGGTCGAACTCGACTGGGCCGAGCGCTTCTCGCTCTATAATTCTGACAAGGACAAGGATGACACCGCCGCCGAAAGACTGCTTCGGGTGGCGCGTAGCTTGAAAGAGCTGGATATTTTCGAGACCACCCAGTTCGGTTCGATCGCCGACCGCCTTGCCGACCGCCTTGGCACGCGCGGTCTGCCGATCACCCTGTCGACGGCTTGCGCTTCAGGTGCTACCGCGATCCAGCTCGGTGTCGAGGCGATCCGACGCGGCGAATGCGACCGCGCGCTATCGATTGGCGCGGACGGTTCTGCCACCGCCGAGGCATTGATCCGCTTCTCATTGCTTTCGGCGCTCTCCACGCACAACGACATTCCCGAAAAGGCATCGAAGCCTTTCTCCAAGGATCGCGACGGCTTCGTATTGGCCGAGGGATCCGGGGCGCTGGTGTTGGAATCGCTTGAGGCGGCATTGGCTCGCGGCGCGACCATTCTTGGCGTCCTCAGCGGTTGCGGCGAGAAGGCCGACGACTTCCACCGCACCCGCTCGAAGCCGGACGCTTCGCCCGCCATCGCCGCGGTTCGCGCCGCCCTCGCCGATGCCGGCCTGAGTGAAGACGAGATTGACTATGTCAACGCCCATGGCACGTCGACCCCCGAGAACGACAAGATGGAGCATCTGGCGCTGTCGACCGTGTTCGGAGAGCGGATTGGCTCGATGCCGGTCTCGTCGAACAAGTCGATGATCGGCCATACACTGTCCGCGGCCGGCGCTGTCGAGGCGGCGTTTTCGCTGATGACGATGCGCGAAAGCGTCATTCCGCCGACCATCAACTACGACAATCCCGACCCGGCGATCGTGCTCGACGTGGTGCCCAACAAGAAGCGCAATGCCGAGGTTCGCAGCGTCCTGTCGAACTCCTTCGGCTTCGGCGGCCAGAACACTTGCCTTGTCATGGCGCGGGAACCGGTCTAAGCGACCTTTCCCAGCCCACTGAACCGACAGGCCCAATGCGCGCATTGCAACTTATCGAGGATCGCCGTCTTGAGACGGTGGACCTGCCGCCTCCCCCGCCACCCGCACTCGGCGAAGTCACGCTGCGCATCAAGGCGGTGGCGCTGAACCATATCGATGTCTGGGGCTGGCGCGGCATGGCCTTCGCCAAGCGCAAGCTGCCGCTGGTCGTTGGCGCCGAAGCTTCCGGCGAGGTCGAGGCGATCGGTCCCGGCGTGTCCAGCCTGCTGCCCGGACAATTGGTGTCGATCTACGGCGCGCGCACCTGCGGCCTTTGCCGGGCCTGCCGTGAAGGCCGTGACAATCTCTGCGAACATGTCTCCGGCGTCCACGGCTTCCACCTCGACGGTTTCGCGCAAGAGAAAATCAATCTGCCGGCGCGCCTGCTGGTCCCCGCCCCGCCCGGCGTGACCGATGTCGGTGCCGCGGTCGCTCCCGTCACCTTCGGCACGGTCGAGCACATGCTGTTCGACAACGCCAAACTCCAGCCCGGCGAAACCATCCTCGTCCATGCAGGCGGCTCCGGGATTGGTTCGGCGGCGATCCAGCTGGCCAAGCGGATGGGCTGCACCATCATCACCACGGTGGGTTCCGACGACAAGATCGACAAGGCCAAGGCGCTCGGCGCCGACCACGTCATCAACTATCGCGAAGACCGCTTCGAAGGCGTCGTGCGCAAGCTGACCAAGAAGAAGGGCGTCGATGTCGTCTTCGAACATGTCGGCGCCGACACTTTTGCCGGCTCGATGCTGTGCCTGAAGCGCGGCGGTCGCCTGGTGACCTGCGGCTCGACATCAGGCGTATCGACGCAGATCAACCTGATGCAGCTCTTCCAGCAGCAGCTGAAACTGTTGGGATCCTTCGGCTGCCGCATGGAGAACATGGCCAACGCCATGCAGAAAATGGCGGCGGGACAGATCGCGCCGGTCATCGACACCGAAGTCGGCTTCGACGATATCGATGCCGCGCTGAAGCGCATGGAAGGCCGCGACGTCTTCGGCAAGATCATCCTGCGCGTCGCCTAAGGCCTTGACCTCGGTGCTCAAGAAGTTTCGCCGCGATCTCAAGTTTCGCTACGGCAGGCAGTTGCGCCAGCTGAACTACTGGCTGGTTGCCCGCGCGGCGATGATCATCATCTCGGTTCTGCGCCTGCTGCCGGTCGACAGCGCGCTGAATTTCGCCGACCGCGTTGCGCGCCTCATTGGTCCCAGAGTCGGACGCCACCGGGTCGCCATCGACAATCTGCGCAAGGCCTATCCGGACAAGAGCGAAGGCGAAATCCAGGCCATCGCCTCCGATATGTGGGGCAACATGGCCCGCCTTGCCGCCGAATACATCTTCCTCGACGCCCTGTTCGACTATGACCCGGCCGCCAGCAAGCCCGGCCGCATCGAGGTCAAGGGAATAGAACATTTCGTCGAGATTGCCGCGGAGAAGCAGCCGCACATCGTCTTCACCGGCCATCTCGGCAATTTCGAGCTGCTGCCGGTGGCGGCCGCCACTTTCGGCATGAACATAACGGCGCTGTTTCGTCCGCCCAACAACCCCTACCTTGCCGACTACATCCTTTCGACGCGGCGCTCGACCATGGGGGCGCTGCTGCCGTCGATGGCCGGCGCCTCGTTCGCACTGGCCGGTGTGCTGGAGAACGGCGGCAATATCGGCGTCCTCGTCGACCAGAAATTCTCCAACGGCCTGGATACGACCTTTTTCGGCCGTCCCTGCCAGAGCAACCGGGTGCTGGGCACGCTTGCCCGCCACTATGACTGCGACGTCTATCCGGCGCGTTGCATCAGATTGCCAGGCAACCGCTTCCGCCTCGAGATCGAGGACAGGCTGGTCTTGCCGCGCACCGCTGACGGCAGCGTCGACGTCCACGCCACCACGCAGATGCTGAACGACGTGGTCGAGCGCTGGGTGCGCGAGGATCCCGGCCAGTGGATGTGGTTTCACAAAAGGTGGGAAATCAGCAACTGGCGACGCAAAAAGCAGCCGCAGGCAAAGGCGCCGGTCGCGAACAGCTGACCGTCTCCCCTGACGCGTTTGGCGCCAGCTTTTTCGGCTCTGATGGGCCTGCGATCCAGACATTCGTAACGTTACTGGTCAGGGAATCTTAAACGAGCGGGGCGCACATACCCCGGGAGATGTTCATCGACTGGGGTGGAGCCGTGGCATGACGAATATCGAAATGCCGCGCCTGGACCGGGATGGCCTCGAAGATCGTTCCTTCGGCCGTCTTGGCCGGGCATGGTCCCATATCCGTCAGCATGGCCTGCTGGAGCCGAGAAGGCTCGTCCACCGGCATGGCCTCGGCGCAAGCCTTGGTTTTGTCCGGCGCAACATCAGGCATATCGTCGCCGACCGTCTCGCCCGCAAATGGGATCGCCGGCACGGCGTCGATACGGCCGGCTCGATCCAACTCGGCACCCTTAACGTCGTCGGTCCGCACCGCGCCATGGGCAACGAAGCCGTCTGCACTTCGCCCAGAACCTTCGACTTCATCATGAAGTCGCTGCCGCGCGATCTCGATGGCCGTACATTCATCGACATCGGTTCCGGAAAGTCGCGAACGCTGCTGCTGGCCTCAAGGTATTCTTTCGCCGAGATCATCGGCGTGGAGTTCGCCAGGGAATTGGTGGACATCGCCCGGAGCAACATCGAGCGTTTCAGGGAGCCATCGCAGAAATGCCGGGCGCTCAGCGTCGTCGAGGCCGATGCGGCCGCTTACAATTTCCCCAAAGCGCCGCTGGTGGTCTATTTCTACAATCCCTTTTCGAAGGACGTCTTCGATCTCGTGCTGAAAAATCTCGTCTCGTCGCTCGAACGGCGCCCGCGGGATTGCTTCATCGTCTATGGCAGCTCAAGCCACCGCGCCATCGATTGGGCAAGGCCCGCCATCCGCGAGACCGGCATTTTCCAGGAATTGCCCGTGCCGGCCATGCCCGGCTTCCTCGATGCGGTCCGCACCATAGACTATGCAGTCTTCCGGGTTCACGCCGCGGCGTAAATTCTGTCTCTGGTCTTCTGGATGAAACGGGCGATGGTGCGCGCGGCAAACGGCGTGCCGGCGGTGAAGCGCATCAGCGGACCAAAGCTGCCGACCGCGCTCGCACCGACGAAATGCAGGCCGGGAATGCTGGATTCGAACCCTGTGGAGAGCAGCGGCAACCCTTCCCGGCGGGCAATCGCGGCAAGCATGGCGGGCGCGAACAGACCGAGCCTGGCAATATCGATCCGGTAGCCCGTGCCGAGCAGGACGTGATCGAAGCTGGCGGCATCCTTCTCGAACCGCAGTTCGATGCCGTTGTCCTTGGCGGACGCACTGATGATCCTGCTGCCGGCCCTGATCTTTATCCCGTCGAAATCCGGCTTCAGCCAGCCCGTGGCGCCGGCGCCGAGGCTGCGCCTGTTGAGCCCTGCCCGGGCCACCTCCGGAAACCGGTGAACGAAGCCTGGGACTTCGACCAGCCAGGAAATCGGGAATGGACCGACCCTGGAAGGCGATGCGAGCCGCTCCGACAGGAAATCGCGCAAGCTCCAGCTCTGCTTTCCCGACAGCGCCCGATAGCCCAGCCAATGGATGTCGCCATGGCAGACGAGTTCGACTTCGGCTCCGCTGCGTTTGAGCAGCACGGCGGATTCGCAGGCGCTCTGCCCACGCCCGATGACGGCGACGCGCTTGCCGCGGAAGGCCTCATAGCCAGTATGTTCGCTGGCGTGACTGACCAGATCGTGTGGGATTCCGTCGAAGACAGCGGGGACCAGTTGCTGGTTCATCAGGCCGGTGGCAACGACGACGCGACGCGCCTTGACGGCATCGCCATCGGCCAGCGCCAGACGAAATCCGCCATTCGTCTTCTCGACACGGTCCACCTTACGCGTATCCAGATCCGGAACCGCCTGCGCCTGGATCCACAATCCATAGTCGACGAAGTTTTCGAGCAGCAGTGGTTCGCGAGGCGAGATTCCAAGGATTTTTGCATAGGAGTCGAGCGAGAGCGGACCTTTGGTGTGGCCGATATAGGTCGCGTGCCAGGGCGAGCGCAGCCTCATGCCTCTCGGCATATGGTCGCGCCAGAACGACATCGCGCCGCCGAGGGTCAGCGTATCGACGCCTGCCGTCTTGAGGGCGGAAGCGACAGCCAGCCCGAATGGACCGGCACCGATCACGGCCACCTCGCGGTCAGTCCTGGGCGTGAAAACGGTCATGTCAGCGGTCTCGCCTGTCTGGTTCTGCAGCGGTGGAACTCACTCCGTCACGCCGCCGTCCTAAGCATTTCCCGGTTAAGATTGCGGAAAGTACCCGTCGCGTCAGCACTCTCCAGGCCGTCAAGGGCACGTCGATCAGGCCCGGCACCGGGTCATTCGCCTGGAAGGTCGCCCATGCCCGCACTTTGGCGAATGAGCTCAAATAGGCCCGCTTCGCCAACCGGCCAGTTGAGATCAGCTTGGCGGCCGCCACCATGTCCCGAACCAGATACATCCAGGACGTGGCGGGCCGCGCCGGCGCTGTCTTTACCGTCTGGCCCGATTTGATCGCCCAAAGCATGGCGCCAAGATCGACGCCGGCGGCGGCGCCCAGCCCAAACCATGTCCAGGGCCGCGGATTGACGTCTAGCACCTTCATCGAACCGTCGCGCGCATCGCGCTTGAATTCGACCTCGACCAGTCCGTGATGCGAGATCGATCCAAGCAGCAGACGCGCGGCATCGATCAATTGCGGTTCGTCGACGACCTCCACGAAGGTGCTGGTGTAACCGAAATCGACCGGATATTGCCGCGCACGGCGGGCGGTGAATTCCGCCACCGGCGCGCCCTCGTTCCAGAGTGCGGCGTAGGAGAACTGGCTCTCGCCTCCGCCCGGTATCATTGCCTGAACCACGACATTGTCGCTGCCGATCTCTTCGGCAGCCCAGCTGTAGGCTGTCAAGAACGATGCCTGGTCATTGGCGAGAACGGCCTTGGCGCGCGCAAAACGGCTGCGACCCCCCATGTTCGGCTTCAGGATCACGGGAAAGCGCAGGTCGGCTGCCTCCGCCTGCTCGAGCGAGCTGATCGCATAGGTCAGCGGAACGGCGAGCCCCAGTTCGCGCGCCCGGCGATAGAGCAGCGGCTTTTCGCAGACCCATTTCAATTGCTCCCAAGGGGGCAGCACCACGTCGAATGCGGCGGACAATTGGTCGATCGATTGCGATGCGAAGCGAACTTCGGGATCTCCGCCGGCGATCAGCAGGAAGCCATTCAGCCTGTGAACCTTGGCCAGATCGAGCAGGAAGGTGACGGCACCACCGTCGTCGGGGCCGGGCCATGTCATTGTCCGCTGGGCATATCGCGAAAGGCTGGGCAACGGGGTGTCGTTGCTCACCAGCCAGACAGGCACTTTCTGAACGCCGAAGCTCCTGGCCAATGCCAGCGTCCCGTGCGCCCCGCCAAGAATGAGCACCCCGGCGGGCCGACTGGGAAGACGATCGTCCATCTGAGACTGGGGATGCATCTGTCAATTCCGGCAACGGCACGCAATGGCAGGTTTCCCGGCGAATCGATTGACCCGCCGGCAATATTTAAGCCGCCCCTAATAATTCAAACGCCCGGTACCGCCGATTGTCCCCAGTCAGGCCGTTGGCATGGAAAGCACACCCCTTATGCCTCGGCAATAGCCGTCCATCTCGGAACAGGTAAAACCTTGGCCGATTGTTGTTGCCTCAATAGGAAGTCTCACGCCGGGCTACGGCCCGGCAGCGAGAATTCGCGATTGCTCCTAGTTCGTCACGACAATGCGCGTGTTGCCGAAGCCCACTTCCCGCACCATGGAATAGAAGGTCGCGGCATTGGACGTGTGCAGCCGCACGCAGCCATGCGAGGCCGGACGGCCGAGTTGCCTGACGGCGCCCGTCCCATGGATGGCATAGCCGCCATGGAAGAACACGGAATAAGGCATCGGCGACATGTCATACTTGCGCGAATACCACATCCGTGCGGTCCGCTGCGGTCGATACGTGCCGCGCGGCGTGAAATAGCCCGGACGCGCGGTCGACACGACCCAGCGATAAACCTCCGACCCGTACCGCACCGTCATCGTCTGTGACGACACGTCGATATTTGCTTCCAACATCGCCGCGTAACTTGCGGACGGCGTACCCAGCAGCGCGGTTGCCAACATCGCCACTGCCACGAGAAAGAACTTCTTCATGCGATCAAACCCCTTTGATTGCCCCTTGCCTGCTTGCCATCACGTTGTTTTTCACCTTTTTAATGGCAGTGAACGAGTAGCACACAGTCCTTGATCAATTCGCCAATCCAAAGCAGCGAATTTGAACGATTTCCCGCGATAGTTGCCGCAACGACACGCCGCACCGACTTGATCGCCGGCGGGCTTGCAATGCAACGTCGTTCGTTGCTCAACTCCCCCGATGAATGAGCGACTCCTGCAAGTAATCGATGACAGGCGCGACGATATCGTCGCGCTGACCGCCGACCTCATCCGTTTTCCGACCATCAATCCGCCCGGAGAAGCCTATCGGCCATGCGCCGAATATCTGGGCGCGCGGCTGAGGAAGCGCGGTTTCGAGACCGAATTCATCCGCGCCGAAGGCACCCCCGGCGACACCGATCGCTACCCGCGCGTCAACGTCGTGGCCCGTTTCGACGGCCGCTCACCCGGCGGCTGCGTCCACTTCAACTCGCATATCGACGTGGTCGAGGCCGGTGAGGGCTGGACCGTCGATCCCTTTGCTGGCGTCGTGAAGGACGGCCGGGTCTATGGCCGCGGCGCCTGCGACATGAAGGGCGGTCTGGCCGCCTCGATCATCGCCGCCGAAGCCTTCATGGACGTCTATCCAGACTTTCCCGGCGCCATCGAGATATCCGGCACCGTCGACGAGGAGTCCGGCGGCTTTGGCGGCGTCGCCCATCTGGCCGGGCTCGGCTATTTCTCAAAGCCCAGAGTCGACCACGTCATCATTCCCGAGCCGCTGAACAAGGACCGCATCTGCCTTGGCCATCGCGGCGTCTGGTGGGCCGAGATCGAGACCAAGGGCGAGATCGCGCATGGCTCGATGCCGTTTCTCGGCGACAATGCGGTGCGCCATATGGGCGCCGTGCTCAGGGCCTTCGAGGACGAACTGTTCCCGGCGCTCGACCGCAAGATGACGCGCATGCCGGTCGTGCCCGAGGGCGCCAGGCGCTCGACCATGAACATCAATTCCGTCCATGGCGGCCAGACCGAGGATTTTCGGCCCGGCCTGCCCTCGCCCAACGTGCCTGATTCCTGCCGGCTGACCATCGACCGCCGCTTCCTGCTCGAGGAAGATCTCGCCACGGTCAAGGGCGAAGTAACCGGCATTCTCGAACGCCTGAAGCGCGAGCGCAAAAAGTTCGATTATGAGATCCGCGACCTGATGGAAGTGCTGCCGCTGATGACCGAACGCGACGCGCCGGTGGTGAAGGCGGTGGCGCAAGGCATTCATGCGATCTTCGACCGCGAGCCCGACTACGTCATTTCGCCCGGCACCTACGACCAGAAGCACATTGCCCGCATCGGCCACATCTACGACTGCATCGCCTATGGACCCGGCATTCTCGACCTCGCCCACCGGCCGGACGAGTGGGTCGGCATAGAGGACATGGTGGAATCGGCCAAGGTGATGGCGATCGGCCTCAACGTGTTGCTGCGCGGCACGACCGGATGATCGGCCTGTCGCGCAAAAACATTTCTCCTGGCGCGGCGCGACAGCACGAAACGCAATTTACTCCCGCGCGAAATCACGCTTCTATCCCCGGGCTTGAGCATTTGAGCACCTTGAGCATTTGAGCACATGGGGAGTTCAGCGATGAAACTTTGGAAGACCCTTCTGGCCGCTGCCGTACTGGCGGTCGCGACCGCCACTTCTGCGTTTGCCGCACGGACCGATCTCGTCATCGGCATTCCGCTTGAACCCCCGCATCTCGACCCGACGGCGGGAGCGGCCGCCGCAATCAGGGAGGTCACCTACGCCAATGTCTTCGAGGGCCTGACCCGAATCGGCCCCAATGGCGAGGTTCTGCCGGATCTCGCCGAAAGCTGGACCATCTCCGATGACGGCAAGGTCTATACCTTCAAGCTGCACACCGGCGTGAAATTCCACGATGGCGCCGATTTCAGCGCCAACGACGTGAAGTTCTCGCTCGACCGTGCACGCGCCGAAAACTCCGTCAACGCACAAAAGCAGCTCTTTGCCGCCATCGACAAGGTCGATGTGGTCGATCCCGCCACCGTGAAGGTGACGCTGACCCACCCGCAAGGCTCGTTCCTCTACAATATGGGCTGGGGCGACGCGGTGATCGTGTCGTCGAAATCCGCCGACACCAACAAGGAAAAGCCTGTCGGCACCGGCCCGTTCAAGTTCGAGAGCTGGGCCAAGGGTTCATCGATCACCCTGGTGAAATCAGATCATTACTGGGGCGCCCCTGCCTTCCTCGAAAAGGTCGAGTTCCGCGTCGTTCCCGATGCCGCCGCCTACGTGCCTGCATTGCTTTCCGGCGACATACAGGCTTTTCCGTTCTTCGATGCCGACAGCGTCGCGCAGGTCAAGGATGATCCGCGCTTCAAGGTGGTGGTCGGCGCGACCGAAGGCGAGACCATCCTGTCCATCAACAACAAAAAGCCGCCTTTCGATAAATTGCAGGTGAGGCAAGCGATCTCCTACGCGCTCGACCGCAAAGCGATCATCGACGGCGCCTCGGCCGGGCTCGGCCTGCCGATCGGCTCGCATATGTCGCCGGCCAACAAATATTATGTCGACCTCACCGGCCGCTATCCGCACGACGTGGCCAAGGCCAAGGAACTGCTCAAGGCAGCGGGGCTGGAGAACGGCTTCAAGGCCACGTTGAAGCTGCCGCCGACCTCCTATGCGCGGCTCGGCGGCGAGATCATCGCCTCGCAGCTCCGCGATGTCGGCATCAACCTCGAGATCATTCCAGTCGAGTGGGCGCAGTGGCTGGACCAGGTGTTCACCAAGAAGGACTACGACCTGACCATCGTGTCCCATACCGAGCCAAACGACATCGATATCTATTCGCGCAAGGACTACTACTTCAATTACGACAACCCTGCCTTTAACAAGGTCATCGCCGATCTGGAGCAGACGTCCGACGAGGCCAAGCGCAAGGAATTGTATGCCAAGGCGCAGAAGATTCTGGCCGATGACGCGGTGGTCGGTTTCCTCTACGAACTGCCCAAGGTCGGGGTCTGGGACGCCAAGCTGCAAGGGTTGTGGGAAAACGCACCGATTCCCGCCAACGACCTGACCAAGGTGAAGTGGAGCGAGTGAGGTTCGTTTCGTCATCCTGGGGCGAAGCAAGCGCGCAGCGACTGCGCAGACCCTAGGATCCATTCCGTGACTTACGAGCGCCCCCGCCGGTGCAGCATTTGGGAGACTTCGCAGTGAAGACAGAAAGAGGCGACGCTGGTTATGGACCGTCGCGCTCTTCGAATTCCCTCACGGCATGGATCCTGGGGTCTCCGCGACGGAGCTTCGCTCCTGCTTTGCCCCAGGATGACGACACGTCTGTCGCCCCGTGTCGATGACCGCCTACCTCCTCAAGCGCCTCGCCATCTCGCTCGCCACGCTGGTGCTGGCCTCCATCGTGGTGTTCGCGGTGCTGGAAATCCTGCCGGGCGACCCGGCGCGGCTGATGCTGGGCATGAACGCCAGCGCCGACCAGGTCGAGCTGCTGCGCAACCAGATGGGCCTGAACGCGCCCCTCCTCTTGCGCTATTTGCACTGGGCCGGCGGCCTGCTCAGCCTCGATTTCGGCCGGTCCTACACCTATTCGGTGCCAGTCATCGATCTGGTGCGTGAACGGCTGGCCGTCTCACTGCCGCTGGCGTTGATCGCGCTTGCGCTCTCCACGATCATCGCCATTCCGGTCGGCCTGTTTTCCGCCAGCAGGCGCGGCCGGGCAGGCGACACGATTTCCATGGGCGCGGCACAGCTTGGCGTCGCCGTGCCCAATTTCTGGTTTGCGCTGATGCTGATTTATGTCTTCGCCGTCTGGCTGCGGCTGGTGCCGGCCGGCGGCTTTCCCGGCTGGAGCCCCGGCATCTGGCCAGCGCTGAAATCGCTGCTGCTGCCGGCGGTGGCGCTTGCCTTGCCGCAGGCGGCGATCCTGGCGCGCGTCACCCGCTCGGCGCTGATCGAGGTGCTGAACGAGGATTACATCCGCACCGCCCGCGCCAAGGGCCTGCCCTACCGCGCCGTGCTGTGGCGGCACGCGCTGCGCAACGCCATGATCCCGGTGCTGACCATCCTAGGCCTGCAATTCGCCTTCCTGCTTGCCGGCACCATCATCATCGAGAATGTTTTTTACCTCCCCGGCCTTGGCCGGCTGGTGTTCCAGGCGATCACCCAACGCGACCTGATCGTCGTCGAGAGCGTCGTCATGCTGCTGGTCACCGCCGTCATTGCCGTCAACCTTATCGTCGACCTTTCCTATGCGGTCGTCGATCCGCGCCTGAGAGGCCGGCAATGACCCTGCACATCGACATCCCTGAAGAGACATTGAGTGGGATTCTGGCCAAGGCGTTCCGGAACACCGCTTTCGTCACCGGCTTCGCCATCACCGTGCTGATCCTGGCGATGGCGGTCGTCTCCTATGCCTGGACGCCCTACGATGTGACGAAGCTGGTCATAGCCGACAAGACGCAAGGCCCCTCGCTCACGCACTGGTTCGGCACCGACCATTTTGGCCGCGATATCCTGTCGATGATCATGGTCGGCGCCCGCAATTCGATCGCCGTGGCGCTGGTCGCGGTCGGCATCGGCATGGGCGTCGGCGTGCCGCTCGGCACCTTTGCCGCCGCGCGTGGCGGCCTCGTCGACGAGGCGCTGATGCGCGTCAACGATCTCGTCTTCGCCTTCCCCGCGCTGCTGTCGGCCATCATGATCACCGCCATCTTCGGGCCGGGCGCCGTAAACGCCATCATCGCCATCGGCATCTTCAACATCCCGGTCTTTGCCCGCGTCGCGCGTGCCGGCGCACTGGCGATCTGGCCGCGCGAATTCATCCTGGCCGCGCGCGCCGCGGGAAAAAGCAGCACGCAGATATCGATCGAACATGTGCTGCCCAACATCGCCACGCTGCTCCTGGTGCAAGGCACCATCCAGTTCGCGCTCGGCATCCTGGCCGAGGCCGGGCTTTCCTATCTCGGCCTCGGCGCGCAGCCGCCCATGCCGAGCTGGGGCCGCATGCTGTTCGACGCCCAGACGCGCATGGTGGTGGCGCCGTGGATGGCGATCTTCCCCGGCATGGCGATCGTCATCACCGTGCTTGGCCTGAATCTCCTGGGCGACGGCATCGCCGACATTCTCGACCCCAAATCGCGGCGGCAGCGATGAGCCTGCTGGAAATCGACAAACTGTCGCTGACCATCGGCGACACGCCGATCCTGAGAGACATGGAGCTCTCCGTCGCGTCAGGCGAAGTGATGGGGCTGGTCGGCGAATCCGGCTCCGGCAAATCGATGACGGCGCTGACGGTGATGCGGCTTCTGCCGCATGCCGCGCGCGCCACCGGGCGCGTCTCGTTCGACGGCATCGACATCCTCGGAGCAACCGAGGACCAGATGTGCGCACTGCGCGGCGACGACATCGGCATGGTGTTCCAGGAACCGATGACGGCGCTCAACCCGGTCAAGACCATCGGCGAACAGGTCGCCGAAGGCATACGCTGGCACACCAAGGCCACGCGCGCCGCGGCTGAGGAACGGGCGCGCAAAATGCTCGACCGCGTCGGCCTGCCCTCGGCAAAATTCCCGCTGTCGCGCTATCCGCACGAACTGTCGGGTGGCCAGCGCCAGCGCGTCGTCATCGCCATCGCCTGCGCGCTGAAACCGAAGCTCTTGATCGCCGACGAGCCGACGACGGCGCTCGACGTGGTGCTGCAGGCGCAGATCCTCGACCTTCTGCGCGACCTCGTCGCGGAAAGCCGCATGGGCCTGCTCTTGATCTCCCACGATCTCGCCGTGGTGACCGAGATGGCCGATCGCATCACCATCCTGCGGCATGGCGAGGTGATGGAGGCCGGCGACACCGCCCGCACGCTGTCCGAACAGCTCCACCCCTACACGCGGCAGCTGGCGCAGGCCTCGATGCATGTGCCGGCGCGCGCCAGGGCGCACGATGCAAGCCAAAGCAAGCCCCTGCTTCAGGTCGAAAGCGTGACCCGCGACTATCCCGGCCGCCGGAGCTCCCTCTTCAAACGGGCGGCCCCTATCCGCGCCGTCGACGATGTCTCGCTGTCGATGTCGCCGGGCCAATCCGTGGCGCTGGTCGGCCGCTCCGGCTGCGGCAAGTCCACGCTCGCGCGCATGATCCTGGCGCTGGATCGGCCGAGTTCGGGCACGATCCGCTTTCGCGGCGAGACCATCACCGGCAAAAGCGAAGCCGAATTGAAGCCGGCCAGGCGCGACATGCAGGTCGTCTTCCAGGATCCCTACGGCTCTTTCGATCCGCGTCAGCAGGTGGAAAAACTGGTCGCCGAGCCCTTGCACGTGCTGGACAAGAAGCCGACGCGCGGCGAGCGCCGCGAGCTGGTGGCGCATGCGCTGCACGAGGTCGGCCTCGATATCAGAGACATGGACAAGTACCCGCACGAATTTTCCGGCGGCCAGCGCCAGCGCCTGTCGATCGCCCGCGCCATCATCACCAGGCCGAAACTGGTCGTCGCAGACGAGCCGGTTTCGGCGCTCGATGTGTCGATCCGCGCGCAGATCCTCGATCTGTTCGCCGAACTCAACCAGAAACTCGGCATCGCCTATCTCTTCATCACCCACGACCTGACCGTCGCCCGCGCCATATCGGACGAGGTCCTGGTCATGCATGAGGGCAGGATCGTCGAGCGCGGCAAGACGAACGCGGTGCTCGATCATCCGCAATCCGAAGCGGCCAATGCACTTGTCAGCGCCGCGCCCGATTTGCATCGGGCGATCGCCCGGAAGATGCAGGAGCAAGGGTGAGCGACCGGTTCGCGAAGCGAATCCATCGTGCCAGTGGCACGATGGGAGGTCGCAAACCGTGGAGCTGCCGTAGGCAGCGGGCCCCCGGGCCCGCCCTACTCTTCCGGCTTCACCACATCGACCGGACTGATGTCGAGCAGGTCGAGCGTGCGGCGCAGCAGGCGCACCTCGCTCTCGGCCAGTTGCGAATCCGCCTTGGCGATTTCCGCCATGTGCTGGGCCAGTTGCTTGCGCCGTTCGACATCGAGATCGCGAAACAGCGCGATCGCCTGCGAGCCGTTGGTCTCGTAGCCGAACTCGTTGAGATATTCGATGACGGCGTCGATGCTGGTTTCCTGAATGCCGAAGGCGTCCTTGCAGATGCGCCGGAAGGCAACCATCTCGCTTTCGCTGACCGTCCCGTCAGCCAGGATCATGCGGAACAGCATCAGCAGTTCAGCCGACAGGACCGGATCGTCCGCGACCTTGCGCACGCCCGGGTCGCCGTCGAAGATGGAGCGTATCTGGTCCAGCAATGCGAATGCCATCGGGGCCTCTTTCCGGGTTAACCAATCCAAGCGCGGCGCGCTTGGATAGAGGTAGCGCGGAATCGGCCTTGCGCAAACAGGGCTGTCGTGATCGAACGCCGTTATCCCGCCGCCCGGACGTCTCCCGCATCAGATGATCGATCTCACCACCCAGACAATCGCCATGCTCGCCGTCGCCGCCTTTGCCGCGGGCTTTGTCGATTCGATTGCCGGCGGCGGCGGGCTGATCACCATTCCGGCGCTTTTGCTTGCCGGGTTTTCGCCGGTCGAGGCGCTAGGGACCAACAAGCTGCAAGGCATGTTCGGCTCCGGCTCGGCGACCATCCACTACGCCTCCAAGGGCCATGTCGACCTGCGCCGTCAATTGCCGTCGGCTCTGCTTGCGGCTGCCGGCGGTGTCGTTGGCGCCTTGCTGGCCACCATCGTTCCGGGCGATCTCCTGCGCGCCCTGCTGCCCCTGGTGCTGATCGCCATCGCGCTCTATTTCGCGCTCAAGCCCAACATGAACGATGTCGACCGGGCCGAGCGGCTGTCGCCCTTCCTGTTCGGACTGACCCTGGTACCGGCGATCGGCTTCTATGACGGCCTGTTCGGTCCCGGCGCCGGCTCCTTCTACATGCTGGCCTTCGTCGCCCTCGCCGGCTACGGCGTGCTCAAGGCGACGGCGCACACCAAGCTGCTCAACTTCGCCTCCAACATCGGCGGCTTCATCGTCTTCGCCGCGGTCGGCGTCATCTCCTGGAAGATCGGCCTGATGATGGGCGTCGCCCAGTTCCTCGGCGCCCGCGTCGGCGCCAGCCTCGCCATGCGCATCGGCGCCAGGCTGATCAAGCCACTGCTGGTGATCGTCTGCCTCGCGCTGGCGGTGAAACTGCTGGCCGACCCAGCCAACCCCCTGCGTGTCATGATTGGTGTATGATCACGCGCCTGTTACCATGGCGCTGTTCGAATCATGTTGGAGGAGCCACGCATGAATCTCAGCGCGCCTACCCAGATCGTTTTCATCATTTCCCTCATCATCGCCATCATCGGCATTCTCGCCGCGCTTGGCGTTCTCGCCTTTATCCCGCTCGCATCGGTGTGGATCGTTCTCATTGCCTACATCGTGCTCGCCGCCGGCTGCATGATGCGCGGGGCCTGACAAGTTCCCTTGAAGTGGGGACAGAGAGCGCCCGGCCAAAAGCCGGGCGCTTTTGATTCCGGCGCTCGGCTGATAGGCTCCTCTCGGCGGAAGGATGGCCAATGCCGATCGAGATGCAGCGCCGGAAGGAAGAGGACCGCTCCGTCGCGGGGCGCTTCGAGATGCGCCGGCGCCTTCCCGATCCTGCGCTTGATGGCATTGTGTCAGACATTTGCGGCTATCGCGAAACGGCTGCCGGTCATTTCCGCAATGTCGAATACGCTTCGTTGACCGTTCCGCTCGTCATCAGTTTCGCCGAGCCCTTCGCCATCGGCCTCGGCAAGGCGCCCGGCGACAATGACCGCTTTGCCAGTTTCGCCGCCGGCCTCTTTGCCGGACCGGTGATGATCGAATCCTTCGGTACCGCCTGCTGCGTGCAGATCAACTTCACGCCTCTCGGGGCGCGCCGTTTCTTCCGCCTGCCGATGAGCGAACTGACCGACAGCATGGTCGTCCTCGACGACGTGCTGGGCGCCGAGGGCATGGCGCTGCGCGAACAGCTTGGCAACGCGCCGGACTGGGCGTCGCGTTTCGACCTCGCCGAAACCTTCGTCACCACCCGTCTTGCCAGCGCCGCCGAAACGCCGCTGGAAATCGCCTGGGCCTATGACCGCATCATCGCATCGGGCGGCCGGACCCGCATTGCATCGATCGCCGAAAGACTGGGCTGGAGCCGAAAACATCTCGCCGGCAGCTTTTCCAATGCGATCGGCATCGGCCCCAAGACGCTGTCGCGCATCGTCCGCTTCAACCGGGCGCTCGGCCTGTCGCGGCGACAGACCGTCGATTGGGCCGATATCGCCGCCGATTGCGGTTACGCCGACCAGGCCCATCTGGTGCGCGAATTCCGCGACCTCGCCGGCGAGACGCCGACGGCGCTTGTCGACAGGTAACATTTCTTCAAGACGTTCGAACGGCCTTCGAACAGAGTGGGTTATCGACCAACCCAACGTCAGGAGATCGACATGCCCACCACCACCGAAGCCCCGCGCCTCTACCCTGCCCTGCGCTACAGGAACGCGGCAAAAATGATCGACTGGCTGTGCGAGGCCTTCGGCTTCAGCGTCCGTGCCCGCTATGGCGAAGGCGATGTCGTGCACCATGCCGAACTGGTCTTCGGCGCCTCGATGATCATGCTGGGCAGTGCGCGCGATGACGATTACGGCAAGATGGTCGGCGAACCCGGCACCGGCGGCGGGAAGTCGATCTATGTCGCCATCCAGGATGCCGATGCCGCCTATGCGAGGGCGAAAAAGGCCGGCGCGACGATCATCCAGGAACTGACCGACCGTGACTATGGCAGCCGCGAATTCATCTGCCGCGATCCGGAAGGCAGTGTTTGGTCTTTTGGGACTTACTGGCCGAAGGCTGCGGAGAAGGGCTGAGTTATGGCGCTGCAGGTTCGGGATTGAGCGAAGCCTCCCCCAACTTCGTCATCCCTGGGCGGAGCAGCCGCGAAGCGGCGTCGCGGAGACCCTGGGATCCATTCCGTGACCTCAGTCGTGGAGTGCAGCGGTGCAGAATTCTGCACCGTAGCAACGCTTCCGAGTCCCGGCATGGATTCTAGGGTCTGCGCCGCGTCGCTTCGCCCTAGAATGACGAAGCCAATGTGCGCTTCGGCCATCACCAGCGCCGCGAAATTACCGCGCCAACCCGAAGATCGCGTCACAGTCGAGGTGGCTCTCCAACTCGGCCGCGACGTCGTCCAGCGCCCGTTCGACTTCGGCGCGGTAGTCGATGCCGGCGCCCTTTATGCCGAGGCTTTCCAGGAATTTTCCGCGAAACGCGTCGGCGCCGAACAGGCCGTGCATGTAGGTGCCCAAGACCTTGCCATCAGCCGAGATCGCGCCGTCTGCGACGCCATTGATGATCGCCGATGGCCGCATCGTGTCGGGGCCGGTGGTGCGGCCGAGATGGATTTCGTAGCCTTCGAGCGGCAGATCGAATTGCACCGAGCGGGCGCTGACATTGCGCACCGTCTTCTCCGGCTCCATCACCGTTTCAATATCGAGCAGACCGAGCCCTTTGGCGTCGGTGACGCTGCCTTCAATGCCGTCAGGATCGCGCACGCTGCGCCCAAGCATCTGATAGCCGCCGCAAATGCCGACGACATGGCCGCCGCGCTTGCGATGCGCGGCAATATCCCGGTCCCAGCCATTCTCGCGGAATCTCAGGAGATCGCCGATGGTCGACTTCGAACCTGGAATGACCACCAGCCCGGCATCGGCGGGCAGCGGCTTCCCAGGCGGCACGAACACGACCTCGACCTGGGGTTCGGCCTTGAGTGGATCGAGATCGTCGAAATTAGCGATGCGGCCAAGCATCGGCACCGCCACCCTCAGCGCGCGCGCCGCGCCGGACGCCAGCCGTTCCAGCACCACCGAATCTTCCGAAGGCAGCCGCGCCGCCGCCTTCAGCCACGGCACCACACCGAAGCAGCGCCATCCGGTGAACTTCTCGATCGCCTTCAGACCGTCATCGAACAGCGAGACATCGCCGCGGAACTTGTTGATGAGGTAACCGACGATCAAGCGCCGGTCTTCTTCCGGCAGGATCAGATGAGTGCCGGCGACGGAAGCGATGACGCCGCCACGATCGATGTCGCCGACCAGCACCACCGGCACATCAGCACGCGTGGCAAAACCCATATTGGCGATGTCGCGGCTTCTGAGGTTGATTTCAGCCGGCGAGCCGGCGCCCTCGACGATCACCAGATCGGCGCCCTCGCCGACCTTGCCCCAGGAGTCCAGCACGGCGTCCATCAGCCGGCCCTTCAGCGCCTGGTAGTCGCGCGCACGCGCCTCACCAAACACCTTGCCCTGGACGATGACCTGCGCGCCGACATCGGTCTGCGGCTTGAGCAGCACCGGGTTCATATGAACCGACGGCGCCACCCCGCAAGCGATCGCCTGCAGCCACTGCGCGCGGCCGATCTCGCCGCCGCCATTGTTGCTGTCGCCGGGAATGTCGGCAACGGCGGCGTTGTTCGACATGTTCTGCGGTTTGAACGGCCGCACCTTGAGGCCACGCTTCTTCGCGGCGCGGCAAAGGCCGGCGACCAGCACCGTCTTGCCGACATCCGAACCCGTGCCTTGCAGCATGATCGCTTTGGCCATCAGCTTTGGCCCTGCGCCGCGGTTCCGGTGATCGTGGATTTCTGCGCCAGCGGCCCGCCGCGCCAGATGTAGAGCGCCAATAGCGGCTCGTTGCCGGTGCGCATGGCGTGGTTGACATTGGAAGCGTGGTGGATGACCTCGCCGGCCTCGCGCTTGCGAAACCCACCCTCGCCCATACGCCATTCCGTGCCGCCGGTCAGCGGAATGTAGATTTCCTCGGCGACATGGTGGTGGTCGGGATAGACGATCCCGGGCCCGAGAATCAGCAGGCCGGCGGCCACCTCGTCATTGGCGAAATGGCCACGCGTGCCGAACACTTCCAGCCAGCCATAATTGTCGATGAAAGCCTTGCCGAAATCGGCCTCGGTGTACGTCTGCCCCCAGCGCAATCCATTTCGATGCTCTGCCAGCCACTGCACCAGCGGTTGCGCAGCTATCGACGCCAGGTCCGCCGCGCGATCGAGATGGCGCAGGCAGCCGAGCGGATACGGCGCCAACGGGCGTGCCGGCATGTCCCAGCCGATGCGGGCCACGGCGTCGCGCACCAGCGCGTCGTCCACGGAAGCGAGATAGGCATGGAATCGCCCCAGCAGTTCATCGAATTTTGTCGTCACATCTCGCTCCGGACATGCATTGGCGCACAGCCGCTCCGCAGCGGGTCGGGTTGCGCGGCGGCATCATTGGTCTAGATTGATGCGCGCGCAAAGCCAAAAACGACAGGCCAGCGGGCTAGCTGGCATATAGGGAGAGAACGCCATGGACGCCGCGGTCGATGCGAGCACCAGCCAGTTCGAACTCAACGAGGAACAGCGCGCCATCCAGGAGATGGCGCAGGCCTTCGCCGCCGACCGCGTCGCGCCGAACGCGCTCGACTGGGACCGCAGGAAGCATTTCCCGGCCGACGTGATCCGCGAGACCGGGCCACTCGGCCTCGGCGGCATCTATGTCAGGGACGATGTCGGCGGCTCCGCGCTCGGCCGGTTCGACGCCGTGCTGATCTTCGAGGCGCTGTCGCATGCCGATCCGGGCTTTTCGTCTTTCATCTCGATCCACAACATGGTGGCCTCGATGATCGACCGCTTCGGCAATGAGGAACAGCGCCAGCGCTTCCTGCCGAAGCTCACCTCCATGGAATGGCTGGCCAGCTACTGCCTGACCGAGCCGGGCTCCGGCTCGGATGCCGCGGCGCTGAAGACACGCGCGGTGAAGAGCGGCGGCGATTATGTGCTCAACGGCGCCAAACAATTCATCTCGGGCGCCGGCGACAGCGATGTCTATGCCGTGATGGTGCGCACCGGCGCCGACGGGCCGAAGGGCATTTCCACCATCGTCGTGCCGAAAGACGCGCCCGGCCTTTCCTTCGGCGCCAACGAGCACAAGATGGGCTGGCATATGCAGTCGACGCGCCAGGTCATCTTCGAGGACTGCAAGGTGCCGGCGGAAAACCTCTTGTCGGGCGAAGGCGCCGGTTTCGGCATCGCCATGGCTGGGCTTGATGGCGGCCGGCTGAACATCGCTGCCTGTTCGCTGGGCGGCGCCCAGTCGGCGCTCGACAAGGCGCTGTCCTACACCGCCGAGCGCAAGGCCTTCGGCTCGAAGATCAACCAGTTCCAGGCGCTGCAGTTCAGACTGGCCGACATGGAGACCGAGTTGCAGGCGGCGCGCATCTTCCTCTATGCCGCCGCCTCCAGGCTCGACCGCAAGGCCCCGGACGCCGGCAAATGGTCTGCCATGGCCAAGCGCTTCGTGACCGACACCGGCTTCAACGTCGCCAATAATGCGCTGCAACTGCTCGGCGGCTATGGCTACCTGCATGATTACGGCATCGAGAAACTGGTGCGCGATCTCAGGGTGCACCAGATCCTCGAAGGCACCAACGAGATCATGCGCGTCATCATCGCGCGGGCGCTGATTGGCCGCTGAAGCCAGCAAGAATTTGGGAGAGAGACAATGACGACGATCGCCTTCATCGGCCTTGGCAATATGGGCAATCCGATGGCTGCCAATCTGGTCAAGGCGGGCCATACGGTGCATGGTTTCGACCTCGTGCCGGAGAATCTCACCGTTGCACGCGACCACGGCATCGTCGTCATGGCCAATGCACCTGCCGCAGTGAAGGACGCGGACGTGGTGATCACCATGCTGCCCGCCGGCAAGCACGTGCTGTCAGTCTATGAGGACATCGCGCCCAAGGCCAAAAAAGGCGCGCTGTTCATCGATTCCTCGACGATCGACGTCGAGTCGGCGCGCAAGGCGCATGCGATTGCCGCCAAACACGGCCTGCTCTCCATCGATGCACCGGTCTCGGGCGGCACCAGCGGTGCCGCGGCCGGCACCCTGACCTTCATGGCCGGCGGCGCCAACGACGCCTTCGCCGCCGCCGAGCCGGTCCTGAAGCCGATGGCCGGGCGCATCGTGCATTGCGGCGGCGACGGCGCCGGCCAGGCGGCAAAGATCTGCAACAACATGATCCTCGGCATTTCGATGATCGGCGTTGCCGAGGCCTTCGTGCTGGCGGAAAAACTCGGCCTGTCGCATCAGGCGTTGTTCGACGTCGCCTCGACTTCTTCGGGCCAATGCTGGTCCTTGACCACCTATTGCCCGGTGCCCGGCCCGGTGCCGACCTCGCCCGCCAACAGGGATTACAGACCGGGCTTTGCCGCCGCCCTTATGCTGAAAGACCTGAAATTGTCCCAGGAAGCAGCCCAGGGCGCGGGCGCCGTGACCCCACTTGGCGCCGAGGCGGCGCAGCTCTATGCCCTGTTCAACGCCCAGGGGCATGGCGGCGCCGATTTCTCCGGCATAATTAATTTTCTCAGGGGTAACCCAGCGTAATCCACGGATTTCATAGGTTTTTTCCGGATCTGCCCGGCAGAAGAACCGTAAATTTAGATTTGCTTAAGCTCTCGATAACTCTGCGGTAACGATGTCCCTATAAAACGGACAGCGAGGCGGACATATCGCATCCGCCCGGCGCTCCGGATCAGGTCTCGCGTACCGGAGCCCTTAAGTTTCGACAAGTGCCCATAAGTTTCGCAAATTGTTTGAGTAGCGAAACGCCATGCGTATCTGGCAAAGCCGCGTTCCCGATGGAGCGCGGTTTTTGCATTTCTGCCGTGCCCGCTCCAGGCCCATGTCTATATTCCGATCGCCGCGTTCGGGATTGGCACGTGATCTTCGTTGGTCAGCACGATCGGCGCGTCCACCCCATCCACCCTGACCACGAGCAGGCGGATGCTCCAAATGCCGGCATTGCGGACCAGATGGGAAAACACGGTGGCTTTGCCCTTGGCGCCGTGGACGGGAATGCTGAACTGGGCGTCGCCGGTGCCATTGGCGCTGACGTTGAGATGGCCGCCGACCCAGAACTTGTCGGTCACGTCGTCTCCAATGGCAGCCTTCACGCGGGTATCGGAACGCACGGCGTCCATGGTCATGTGGTAGGCATCACTGCCTTTGAACATGAAGGGGATGCTGCCGACTGCTGTCGCACAGCCCCCGATGCTGAGCACCCAGACGGCAAGGCCGGCGATTGCCCAGTTGCGCTGCGTCTTGCGGAACTGCTCCGCGTCACGCCAGGCCCGGTTCTGCCAGGCCCAGCGGCTGCCGCGTGCGCCGAGCACGAAGATCATGACGAGGTTGACGACCGGGATCAGCGCCAACAGCGCGATGAACGTGCTGTTGCCGATGCCCCAGATCCAGTTGAGGAAAAACGCGCCCCAGTTCCAGCGATCGAGCTCGGCCGGAATTTCTGCCGGCTGGTTGAGCGGTTGTCCGGCCATCATGTCCCCCATCGGTGCGTATACCGATTGGTTCTAGCCCATGATCTCGCCGCTGAGCAAAATCAAAGTTCCGCGGGGCCTATTTCAAGCCTTTGACGAAAGCCGGCGAAAATTCGCCTTCACCGCGCGGCTGGCCGGCTTTAGCGCGGCGCTGATCGACCGTTCTGCCGCGACACCATTGAACAGTGACGGTGTGCGGCCGGAAAGGAGTTCTGGCCAGAACCGCGAAGCCGACTGCAGGAACGACATTTGCGCCGCGAACGCGCCCTCGGCGATTGCCGCGGTCTTCTCGTTCACCGCACGCACGGTTTCGGTCCCCCAGGGCTGGCTGCTGCCGGCATCCATCGCCATCAAAGGCAGACGCATCATCGCCACCATCGGCGCGAGCATCAGGTCAGCGCCGATGCCGGCCGCTTCATGCGCGCGTCGGCTCTTGCCGGGTTTTCTCATGGAAATGAACCCCTTGTCGCAGCCGGATGGCGGCTGCCCCACACACTACGCGCGGAGGATGAAGTTTGTTCCCATCGCGGCAGTATGTTTGTCGAGGCCGGGCGTTCCCTCCAGGCCACACCCGGCCGAGGTTCGCCTTATCGCTTGCGCAGATCGGCCTGCGCCAGATCCAGCGCCTTGCCGATACGCTCGCAGGCCATGTCGATCGTATCGCGGGTCCAGATCAGCGGCGGCGACAGGATCATCGTGTCGCCGGTGGCGCGCAGCATCATGCCGTTGGCGATGGCATGGTCGCGCACCGTCACCGCCGCACTTCCCGATGGCAGGAAGCGTTCCTTGGTCGCCTTGTCCTTGACGATCTCGATCGCGCCCATCAACCCGATCGAACGCACCTCGCCGACCAGCTCATGCCCGGCGATGCGCTCCTGCAAGGCCTTGGCGAAATAAGGCCCGGTGTCGTTCCTGACGCGGTCGACCAGGCCTTCCTGCTCGATGATCTCCAGGTTCTTCAAGGCGACGGCACAAGCCACCGGATGCCCGGAATAGGTGTAGCCGTGGTTGAACTCGCCACCCTTCTCGACCAGCGTCGAGGTGATGCGGTCGCCGACCAGCAGTGCCGACAGCGGCTGGTAGCCCGAGGTCAGCGCCTTGGCCGTGGTGATGGTATCGGGCTCGATGCCGAAGGTCTGCGCGGCGAACCATTCGCCGGTGCGGCCATAGCCGGTGATGACCTCGTCCAGCATCAAAAGTACATCGTATTTGCGGCAAATGCGCTGCACTTCGGGCCAGTAGCTCGCCGGCGGGATCTTGACGCCGCCCGCGCCCATCACAGGCTCGCCGATGAAGGCCGCGACCTTGTCGGCGCCGGCCTCGAGGATGGCATCCTCGACCGACTTGGCCGCGCGCAGGCCGAAATCATGGTCGCTCTCGCCGGGCAGCGCCAGCTCATAGGCATAGGGCATCATCACATGGACGATGTTGGGCACCGCGCCATTGAGCTGCTTGTGCATGGCGTCCATGCCGCCGAGCGACGTGCCGGCGATGGTCGAGCCGTGATAGGCCATCTTGCGCGAGATGATGCGGTTCTTCTCCGGCTTGCCCTCGATCACCCAGTAGTGGCGAACAAGACGCAATGCCGTGTCGTTGGCCTCCGAGCCGGAGGAGCCGTAGAAAACCTGGTTGACGTTCTTCGGCGCGATCTCGGCCAGCTTCTTGGACAACAGCACCGGCGTCGGCGTCGAGCATTTGAAGAAGGAATTGTAGTAAGGCAGTTCCTTCATCTGGGCGTAGGCGGCCTCGGCCAGTTCGTCGCGGCCATAGCCGATGTTGACGCACCACAGGCCGGCCATGCCGTCGAGCAGCTCCGCCCCTTCGGAATCGTAGATGAACGGGCCCTTGGCGTGGGTGATGATGCGCGAACCCGCCTCGCGCAATTCCTTGTGGTCGGTGAAGGGATGGAGATGATGCGCGGCGTCGATCTGCTGAAGCTGCTTCAGCGAATAATTCTGATAGGTCATGTCTGATTCTTTCCTCTGGATTCAAGCCGGCAGGAGCCGGGGCGAATGCATCAGAGGCTGGCAGGCGGTGAATAACCGATGCGGGCGCACAGTCGCAAAAGCTCCGCGCGCAGCGTGCGCGGCGACGGTGTCACCGCGACCCCGAACGTGCAGACAAAGGTCATAGCAGGAGCCATGCAGGGCACCTTAGAGCAAAGGCTGGCCAAGGTGAACCACCCTTTGCCTGGCCCATGACAGAATCCTTCTAGGCCTTGGCGCCTAGCGCCCGCTGCAGGAAGACATATTTCATCGCCGTCTGCGCCGCCTGCGGCCGGCGGTCGCCGCGTCCGCCATGGCCGCCTTCGGTTTCCTCGAAGAACAATGTCCTGGCATGGCCGGCCTCCTGCAGGCGCGCGGCCATCTTGCGCGCATGGCCGGGATGGACGCGATCATCGGCGGTCGAGGTCGTCAGCAGCACCGGCGGATAGGCGCTATCCGCCTTGACGTGCTGGTAGGGCGAATAGGCGGACAGCCATTTCGCGTCTTCCGGCTGCGACGGATCGCCATATTCGGCCATCCACGAGGCGCCGGGCGGCAATTCGGTGTAGCGCAGCATGTCGAGCAGCGGCACCTCGATGATGACGGCGCCGAACAGCTCCGGGCGCTGTGTCAGCGAAACGCCAGTCAGCAGGCCGCCATTCGAGCCGCCCTGGATGCCGAGCGAGCTGGCCGTCGCGATGCCGCGCCTGACGACGTCCTCGGCCACCGCGGCGAAATCGTCAAAACCGTTCTGGCGATTGCCTTTCAGCGCCGCCTGGTGCCAGGCTGGCCCGAACTCGCCGCCGCCACGGATGCAGGCCTGCACATAGGCATTGCCCTTCTCCAGCCACAGCCTGCCGCGCACGCCGGCATAGCCGGGCAAGAGCGGCACTTCGAACCCGCCATAGCCGTAGAGCAGCGTCGGCACCGGCCCCTTCTGGTCGCGCCGTCTGACGACGAAATACGGGATCATCGTGCCGTCCTTCGAGCGCGCTTCGAACTGCTCCGAGATCAGCGGCGCGGCATCGAAGCGCGCCGGCTGCGACTTCACCGTCTCCAGCGTCTCGCCATCATCATCCGACCAGATGATCGAGCTCGGCGTCAGGAAATCGGTGAAGGAGAAGGAAACGCTCGAGCCGAAATGCTCGGCATGGCTGATGCCGACAGTGCCGTTCTCAGGCAGCGCGACGGGTTTCAGCGACCAGGCGCCATCCCTGCGCTCGCAGACGAGGACCTTGCCGCGCACATTGTCCATCAGGCTGATGAGCAGCCGGTCCTGCGTACGGGCAATGCCGGCGATCGAGACGCGATAGGCCGGCGCCAGCAAGGTTTCGATGGCGCCGAAACTGCCGGTTTCGATCCAGTGCGCGAAATCGAGCGAATAGAGCCCGTCCGGCTGGCACACCGTGCCGTCCGGCGCCGTCCATGGCGTGCGCACCCCGAACACCAGCTGGTCCTTGAAAAGCGATGTGTCGGTGGCGTCGTCGGGCAGCGGAATGCGCCTGTTCTCTCTGGACGGGAGGTGCAGGAAACTGTGCGATGCGAAGAAATCGATCGCCCGCGCCAGAAACACGTGGCGCTTCTCGCCGTCGAACTCGACGCCGGCGCCGGCGGCGAGATCGTCTTTTTGCGCCTCGAAGATCGGCGTCGCTTCTTCCAGCGCCGTGCCGCGTTTCCAGAGTTTGATCACGCGCGGATAGCCGGACTCGGTCTTGTCAGCGTCCTCGAAGGCCGCCGAGACGATGACCGTATCCTTGTCCAGCCAGCCGAAACCCGATTTCGACGCCGGCGCGCGGAATCCGCCCTCGATGAACGATCTGGTTTCGATGTCGAATTCGCGCATCTCGCTGGCGTCGCCGCCATCCGGCGACATCGACAGCAGGCAGCGGCTGAAATCCGGATAGAGCCGGCTGGCGCCGCTGAACACCCATTTTATCCCCTCCTTCGCCGCAAGCTGGTCGAAGTCGATGATCGTTTCCCAGACCGGCTTCTGGGTCTTGTAGGAAGCGACCGTCGTGCGGCGCCACAGGCCGAGCGCATTGGTCTTGTCCTGCCAGAAATTATAGACATAGCCGGCGATTGCCGCGCCGACGGCGATGTTGTCCTCGGCCGTCATCAGGTCGAGCGCCGTCTGGAACGACGCCTCATAGGACGGATCGCCCTGCAATTGGCCTGTCGTGATTTCGTTCTGGCCATGCACCCAGTCGAGAGACTGTTTGCTGGTCCTGTCCTCCAGCCAGAGGAAGGGATCCGCGGTGCCGGCTTCTGGCTTGGCGATGGGCTTGGTCATGGAATCTCCAATAGGCATGCTTCGGCATGCAACATCGACATGCCGCGTCCGATATTCAATAGCCGCGGCATCTCTGCAGAGGATTCAGGCCTTCCCGCGACCGGCGACGCTCGCGACCGCCAGCGCCAGGCACATGAGGCCAAGCGTGATCGGCAGGCCTCTCGCGCCCAGCATATCCATGGCGCCGCCGGCCAGTGGCGGCACGGCTATGCCGCCGACGCCCCACATCAGCGAGAAGGCGGCGTTGCCGGCGACCAGTACCGAGCCGGTGAAGCGCTCGCCAAGCTCGATGATCGACATCGTGTAGATGCCGTAGGACACGGCGCCCCAGACAAAGATCATCGGCCAGATCAGCGGCGTTTCGATGAGCAGCGGCAGCAGGACACACCCCAGCACCGTCAGGCAAACACAGGCAAGCCGCACCAGGCGTGCGGTCAGCCTCTCCGCCAGCAGGCCGAGCGGCACCTGCATGGCGATGTTGCCGGCGATCATCATCGACAGCAGCGCCGACATGCGGACTTCCGCAATGCCATAATGGGTGCCGTAGACCGGCAGAAGCGCCAGCGCTCCCTGCTCGAAACCAGCGGCCACGATGACCGCGAACAGAAGCAGCCACGCCATCGGCACGAAGCCCAGAACGGAAACCCGATGCCCGGCCTCGTCCACCTTCGGCAGGCGCGGCAGCACCGAGGCCAGGCAGATGCCGCACAGCACGAAGGCGCAGATGCCGACGAGGAAGGGCGCCCACCCCTGCGTGCCGACGGCAAGCAGGCAGAGCGGGCCGGCCGCGAATCCGGCCGAGATGATCGTCGAGTAGACGCCCATGATGCGGCCGCGCCGGGCCGGTGGCGCCAGTGCGATCACCCAGATTTCGCTCAACACATAGAGCGGGTTGGTCACCACGCCGATCAGGAAGCGCAGTGGAAACCAGAGATAGACATTCTGCGTCCAGCCGATCAGCGCCAGCACGATGGCCGAGAGCGCGGCGCAGGTGAGCGCGGTGCGCCCTGCCCCGAACCGCCGCGCCAGCCCCGGGATCAGCGGCGACGAGACGATAAAGCCGATCGGCGTCATAGCCGCCGACAGGCCTATCATCGCCGGGGAGACGCCCTGGCGTTGCAGGATGAAGCTCAACAGCGGATAGGACAGCCCCTGTGCGATGGCGAACACCGAGACCGTCGCGATCACGCCGGTGATCGCCGCCCATTGCATTGCTTCGCCAGTTTCCGAATCCGTCGCGGCCATGGTCCTACCGTTGGTGCCCGGCAGGATTAGCGGTTCGGCCAAACAGCGGTAAGCCCCGCCGGCGAAAAGCGCTTGCTCCAGCCATATCCATGTCAGGAAGCCCGGCGTTGCGAAGAGCGGTACAGAGCGAAGACGATTAACACCGCGTCGAGACCGGCGATCACCACGGGCAGGCCCAGCGGGCCGATGCCTTGCATCAATAGGCCGGCGCCTGGCGGGCCGACAATGCCGCCAACGCCCCACAGCAAGGCGAAGGCCGCGTTGCCGGTGACGAGCAGCGTGCCTTTGAAGCGGCTGCCGAGTTCGACCAGCGCCATCGTATAGACGCCGTAGCCGACCGCGCCCATCACCAGCAGCACGCCCCATATCAGCGGCGTGGTGATCAGCAGCGGCAGCAGCGCCGCGCAAACCATTGTCGCGACCGCGCAGGCCACGATCATCGGGCGGCCGCCGAAGCGCTCCGCCAGCAGGCCAAGCGGAATCTGCAGCAGGATGTTGCCCAGCGACAGCGCCATCACCAGTGCGGCGAGCACGGCTTCCGGCAGGCCATAGCCGGCGCCGAAGACCGGGACCAGCGCATAGGTGCTTTGCTGGACGGCGGCCGAGACCAGCACGGCCAGCAACAGCGCCGGCGCCAGCCGGGCAAAGCCGACAAAACTGCCGGCGGGCTGGCCGTCATCCTCGAACCCCGCAAGCTTCGAGGAGACAAGGCGCAGAATGACCGCGCAAAGCACGAAGCCGCCGATGCCGACGCTGAAGGGCGCCCAGCCCGACGTGCCGACGAAGGTTAAGGTGAAGGGTCCGGCCGCATAGCCGGCACCCATCAGCGTGTTAAACACGCCCATCACCCGGCCCCGCCGCGAAGGCGGCGCCAACGACAGCGCCCAGACCTCGCCGAGGATATAGAGCGGGTTGATGACGACGCCGATGACGAAGCGGATGACGTACCAGGCCACCCAGTTCTGCAGATAGCCGATCGCCAGAAAGCACAGCGCACCGATCAGCGAGCATCCGACCGCCAGGTTGCGCGCGCCGACCAGCCGCACCGCCGCCGGCACGAACGAGGCCGACAGGATCAGCCCGAGCGGCATCATCGCCGCCGACAGGCCGATCAGCCCGGGCGACATGCCCTGCTTCTGCATCAGCAGCGTGAACAGCGGCGAGCTCAGCCCTTGCGCGGCGCCGAACATGGCAAGTGCCGCGGTGACGCCGGCGAGCGCTGCCCACTGCGTTCCCGCTTCGCCTTCGCTCGAGCCGGTTGCCACCATTGCGTCATTCCAGGTGAGGTGCCGGCTGACCTTCCCGCCGGCAAGCGTCACTAGCTACGGGTTCAATCCCGGGAAAGAAAGGGCCGGCAAGCGAAATCCGCTTGCGCCAACACCACGGTGATCAGGTGATGTCGCGGCCACGCGTCTGCCGTTCCGGCATGTCGCTTCCCTCGCCCTAGTGGTCGCCGCCTCCGCAATGGCCGGCTGGCCGCCGGTCCATTATGCCGCCCGCTGTTCGCATCGTACGAGGACCATCATGACCGCCGCCTTACACCCCCTAGAACCGGCTTTGGCGCCCGACCGTGCCCGCCGTGGCGGCCGCGCCGGAAAACGCGCCGGAGGCTCGGCGGCTTTCGAGCAGCCAGCTTTCCGCCAGTTGAAGAATCCGCTGACGCCGACCAGGCTGGTGTCGGACGACGAGCTGGAATCGATCCACCTCGCTTCCTTGCGTGTGCTCAGGGAAATCGGCGTCGACGTTCTGCACGACGAGGCCCGCCGCATCATGAAGGCGCATGGCGCCGATGTCCGCGAAGGTTCGGAGCGGGTGCGCTTCGACAGCGACATGATCCTCGATTTGATCTCGAACTGCCCGTCGGAATTCACGCTGCATGCCCGCAACCCTGCACACAATGTCCGCTTCGGCGGCAACAATGTGATCCTGTCGATGATGGCGTCAGCGCCGAACTGCTCCGACATCGATCGCGGCCGCCGACCCGGCAACCAGGCTGACTACCGCAACTTCCTGCGCCTGGCGCAGATGCACAACATCCTGAACTGCACGGGTGGCTATCCGGTCGAGCCGACCGACATCCATCCGTCGGTCCGCCACCTCGAATGCATCCGCGACCTCGCCACGCTGACCGACAAGGTGTTCCACATCTATTCGCTCGGCAAGGAGCGCAATGTCGACGGCATCGAGATCGCCCGCATCGCGCGCGGCATCAGCCACGAGCAACTGCTCGAGGAGCCGTCCGTCTTCACAATCATCAACACCAATTCGCCGCTCAAGCTCGACGTGCCGATGATGGAAGGCATCATCCAGATGTCGAGCAAGGGCCAGGTCGTCGTCGTCACGCCCTTCACCTTGTCGGGCGCCATGGCGCCGGTCACCATCGCCGGCGCGCTGGTGCAGCAGAATGCCGAGGCGCTGTCCGGCATCGCCTTCGCCCAGATGGTGCGCAAGGGCGCGCCGGTCGGCTATGGCGGCTTCACCTCCAATGTCGACATGAAGTCCGGCTCACCGGCCTTCGGCACGCCCGAATATATGAAGGCGCAGCTCGTCGGCGGCCAGCTTGCCCGCCGCTACAACATCCCCTACCGCACCTCCAACACCTGCGCCGCCAACACCGTCGATGCGCAGGCGGCCTATGAGAGCGTATTCTCGCTGTGGGGCGCCATCCAGGGCGGCGGCAATCTGATGATGCACGGCGCCGGCTGGCTCGAGGGCGGCCTGCGCTGCTCCTACGAGAAGACCATTCTCGACATCGACCTGTTGCAGATGGTGGCCGAATTCCTCACCCCGCTCGACCTGTCCGAAGAGGCGCTCGGTTTCGACGCCATCCAGTCGGTCGGCCCCGGCGGCCACTTCTTCGGCACCCAGCACACGCAGGACCGCTACAAGACCGCCTTCTACTCGCCGATCCTGTCCGACTGGCGCAATTTCGAGACCTGGGCGGAAGCCGGCTCGCCGACGGCGCTGGAAAAGGCCAACAAGGTGTGGAAGGAACGGCTGGCGTCCTATGACGAGCCCTACATGGACCCGGCGATCCGCGAGGAGCTCAACGATTTCGTCCAGAAGCGCACGGCCGAAGGCGGCGCGCCGACCGATTTTTGATCGTTTTGTATTGTTGATGAACTGATCCTTCGAATGGATTTGATGAACAGTCGACCCCCACTCCGTCGAGCTGCGCTCGACACCTCTCCCCCGATCGACGGGGGAGAGGAAAGGCGCGAGCGTGCAACGGCTGGCTCCCTTCCTCTCCCTCCGGAGGGGGGAGAGGTGGCGCCGCGAAGCGGCGACGGAGTGGGGGAAGGCGTTCATGAAACGCGCAGTCGCCGCAAAACAGGCACAACTGAGCGAGCGCGCAACCTTCGGCAAGCGGGCAATCAAGCAGAGGCATTGCTTTGGCTTGAACTGAAGGGACGCAGGCTCGGCGGCTATCGCTTCACACGTCAGTTCTCCATCGGCCCGTTTTTTGCTGACTTCGCCTGCCGCGAAAAATGGCTCATCGTCGAAATCGATGGACACCAACACGCCGACAGTTCCTATGACCGCCGCCGCGACGATTTCATGCGCGCTCAAGGCTATTCGATCCTGCGTCTTTGGAACCATGAAGTTCTGAAAAATCGTACTGCCGTCTGTGAAACCATTCTTGCCGCCCTTGACGGCAGGTTGGCTGAAGACACGGTCGCCTCCGATCTCCGCTTTGTCTTCACGCCGCACTCAGCCGATTCAATTTCTCTAAAAACGGACCTATCTTCATGAAATCCCATGTAAAAGCGGTTGTCATCGGCGGCGGCGTCGTCGGCTGCTCGGTGCTCTATCACCTGGCCAAGGCCGGCTGGACCGACATCATGCTGATCGAACGCTCGGAACTGACCTCCGGCTCGTCCTGGCATGCGGCGGGCGGCTTCCATACGCTGAACGGCGACCCCAACGTTGCCAAGCTGCAGGCCTACACCGTGCAGCTCTACAAGGAGATCGAGGAAATCTCGGGCCAGTCCTGCTCGCTGCACCTGACCGGCGGCGTGATGATGGCCGATACCCCCGAACGCATGGACTTCCTGCGCCTTGCCCACGCCAAGGGCCGCTATCTCGGCATGGACACCGAGCTGATCACGCCGTCCGAAGCCAAGGCGATGTTCCCGCTGATGGACGAGAAGAACTTCGTCGGCGCCATGTGGGATCCGGTCGAAGGCCATCTCGACCCATCCGGCACCACCATCGCCTACTCCAAGGCGGCCAAGAAGCTCGGCGCCGAGATCGTGCTGCGCAACCGCGTCGTTGATCTGACGCAACAGCCGGACGGCACCTGGAACGTCGTCACCGAGCAGGGCACGGTCCACGCCGAGCACGTCGTCAATTGCGGCGGCCTGTGGGCGCGCGAGATCGGCCGCATGGTCGGCGTCGAGCTGCCGGTGCTGGCCATGGAGCACATGTATCTCCTCACCGAGCCGATGCCGGAGGTCGAGGAGTTCAACAAGTCGACCGGCCGCGAAATGATCGGCGTGCTCGACTTCAAGGGCGAGATCTACACCCGCCAGGAACGCAACGGCATCCTGCTCGGCACCTATGAAAAGGCCTGCAAGCCATGGTCGCCGGTCAATACGCCCTGGGATTTCGGCCATGAACTTCTGCCGCCGGATCTCGACCGCATCGCGCCGTCGCTGGAAATCGGCTTCAAGCATTTCCCCGGCATCGAGAAGGCCGGCATCAAGCAGATCATCAACGGCCCCTTCACCTTCGCGCTCGACGGCAATCCGCTGGTCGGTCCGGTGCAGGGCCTGACCAATTTCTGGTGCGCCTGCGCCGTCATGGCCGGCTTCAGCCAGGGTGGCGGCGTTGGCCTGGCGCTGTCCAACTGGATGGTGCATGGCGATCCCGGTTTCGACGTCTGGGGCATGGATGTCGCCCGCTTCGGCGAATGGGCCGGCCTGCGCTACACCAACGCCAAAGTCCGCGAAAATTATTCGCGCCGCTTCTCCATCCGCTTCCCCAATGAGGAACTGCCGGCCGCGCGCCCGGCGCAGACGACGCCACTCTACGACACGATGCTCGCCAACAACGCCGTCATGGGCGATAGCTGGGGTCTGGAAACCCCGCTGTGGTTCGCACCGAAGGGCAAAGAACCCAAGGACATCGTCTCCTTCCATCGCTCCAACGATTTCGGACCGATCGGCGAGGAAGTGCGCGCCACGCGCGAGCGCGTCGGCGTCACCGAGATCGCCAACTTCGCCAAGTACGAAGTGTCGGGACCGGGCGCGGAAGAGTTCCTCAACCGGCTGATGACCAACCGCATGCCGAAGACCGGGCGCATCGTGCTGACCCCGATGATCAACGAATTCGGCAAGCTGATCGGCGACTTCACCATCGCCAAGGCTGGCGAAGACCGCTTCATGATCTGGGGCTCTTCAGCCGCGCAGAAATACCATATGCGCTGGTTCGAGAAGCATCTGCCGAAGGACGGTTCGGTGCGCATCCACCGCTTCGACCAGACGCTGGTCGGCCTGTCCATCGCCGGACCGAAATCGCGAGACCTCTTGCAGAAGCTGGTCGATGTCGACATCTCGACCAAAGCCTTCCGCTTCATGGATTTCCGCGAAATGGCGGTCGGCGGCGCGCCCTGCATGGTCAACCGCATCACCTATACCGGCGATCTAGGCTACGAGATCTGGATGGCGCCGGCCTATCAGCGCCTGGTCTACAAGGCGATCAAGGACGCCGGCGAGGAGTTCGGCCTGGTCGATTTCGGCATGCGCGCTTTGCTGTCGATGCGCCTGGAAAAGAACTTCCCGACCTGGTTCCGCGAGTTGCGGCCGATCTACGGGCCTTTCGAAGGCTCGATGGACCGCTTCATCAAGCTCGAGAAGAACGACTTCATCGGCCGCGAGGCTGCCGCCAAGGAACAGGCGGAAGGGCCGAAACTGCGTCGCGTCTCCTTCATCGTCGACGCCGCCGATGCCGACGTGATGGGCGACGAGCCGATCTGGGCCAAGGTCAGCAAGGACTACGGCACGGTGGAAAAGCCGCATGGCTATGGCGCGCCGCGCTTCGATGACAAGGGCGCGGAAGTGCGTGGCTCCAAGGCCGCCGAAGGCGCGTCCGCCGTGCGCGGCATCGTCGATGGCGACTGGCGCGTGGTCGGTTGGGTGACGTCGGGCGGCTATGCCCACTATGTCCAGAAGTCGATGGCGCAGGGCTACGTGCCGGCGGCATTGGCCGAGGACGAAAGCGCCGGCCTGTTCGAGATCGAGATCCTCGGCCACCGGCGTCCGGCCCGCATCAATGTCGAGGCGCCTTTCGACCCGAGCGGCGAGAAGATGCGGACCTGAGGCTTAGCCATGGACAGCGCGGCGCCAAAGGGCAGTTTCGGCCGCCATCGCAAGATCATGCCTTTCGAGCTCGGCTCGATCGAGGAATTGCGCGAAGGCTCCCGCCAGAAGGCGGCGTCGCTCAACCAGCATGTGCTGGGCTATGGCGTTCAGGCTGAAGCGGAATGGGCGGCGGCAGGCATTGCCGCCCCCGATCTTCCGGCGATGCGCAAATACCGGCTGGAGCGCATCCGCGCGGAGCTGAAGCGGCGCGGCTATGCCGGCGCCCTGCTCTACGACCCCGTCAACATCCGCTACGCCACCGACTCGACCAACATGCAGCTGTGGGTGGCGCACAACCCGACGCGGCATTGCTTCGTCGCCACCGAAGGCCCGGTGGTGCTGTTCGATTATTTCTCCTGCGAGCACCTGTCCGACCATTCCGGCGTCGTCGACGAGGTGCGCCCGGCGGTCTCCTGGATGTACCTCTATGGCGGCGAACTCACGGACCAAAAGGTCCGCCGCTGGGCCGCCGGCATTGCCGATCTGGTGAGGGAGCATGGCGGCGGCAACAGCCGTATCGCCGTCGACCACCTCAATCCGGAAGGCGTCGAGGAACTGGCGCGCCTCGGCATCTCCATCGGCAATGGCGAAGCGGTGATGGAGAATGCGCGGCTGATCAAATCGCCGGACGAGATCCTCGCCATGCGCCGCGCCATCGTCGCTTGCGAGGCGGCGATGGGCGAGATGGAACAGGCGCTGAAGCCGGGCATCTCCGAAAACGAACTCTGGGCCGAACTGCATCGCGGCAACATTGCGCGCGGCGGCGAATGGATCGAAACGCGGCTGCTGGCGTCAGGCCCGCGCACCAATCCGTGGTTCCAGGAATGCTCGTCGCGCGTGATCGAGGCCGGCGACCTCGTCGCCTTCGACACCGACCTGATCGGCCCCTACGGCTTCTGCGCCGACCTGTCGCGCACCTGGCTGTGCGGCGACGCCAAGCCGACCAATGAGCAGCGTGACCTGTTCCGCATCGCCGCCGACCAGATCGAACACAACACGCAATTGATGCAGCCAGGCATCTCGTTCCGTGAGCTCGTCGAACGCTCGGTGGTGCCGCCGGGAGATTGCTTCCCGACACGCTACGGCGTGCTCTACCACGGCGTCGGGCTGGCCGACGAATACCCGACCCTGCCGCATGCCAGCGACTGGACGCCGGACACGCCCGACGGCGTGCTCGAAGCAGGGATGGTGGCGTGCGTGGAAAGCTATATCGGCAGGCTTGGCGGGCGCGAGGGCGTCAAGATCGAGGAGCAGATCCTGATCACCGAGACCGGCAACCAGCAGCTTTCAACCTACCCGTTGGACACGAGGCTGCTCGGCTAACCCGGCAAGGGCTTCGCGCATGGCCCGGACGCTCTTTTCCGGCGTCGTCCTTGCGGTGATGAACGGCAGGCCCTTGCGCCGTGCCGTCCAGCCGACGATCGCCACCTTGCGCGCCGCCGACTCGAAACGCTGCGCCAGCGCCCAGCTCTCGCAATCGATTGCGGCTATGTCAGCCCTTCCCTCGGCGACGGCAACGATCGAGCCGCGATGGCCACCGCTTTCGCTGCGCGAGGAAAAGATATCGAGGCTCTCGCCGGCCGCCTGCAGATCGCGCGTCAGCCCGATGGTGCCCGACATCGAATCCAGGCTGTTGAAGGTGAAGCGCTTACCCCGCATCAGGTCGAGCGGCAGCAAGGCCTTGCCGTCGGCGGGCGAGCGAACCTCCGGCCCCTCGCCCGTCCGCATCACCAGCGCGCTTGAATAAAGCTCGCCCTGCCCGCCTTCATAGGCGTCATAGCTTGGTTGGCCGACCACTTGCACATGGCTGGACAGGCCGAGTTCCATCGGCCCCCAGCAGGTCTGCGCGAACAGCAGCTCCGGATGCAGCCAGAGCTTGTGATAGTCGAGTTCGTCCGGCGGCAATGTCGCCGGGTCCGGAGCGATCAAGGCTCCCTCGGCATCGTGAATACCGCCCGGCACCGGCGGCAGGTCGCCATTGCGGCGCACGATGGTCTGCGGCGCGTCGATTCCCTTTTGCCGGAAGGCGTCCCGCAAGCCTGCCCATTGCGCGTCGACCTCGCCGCGCACTTCGGGCCAGTCATACATCGGCAGGGCCGCAATCAGTTCACTCATGCCGATATCAAATCATCACGTCTGGAGAAAGGATCGCAAAAACGCGGCGTCCAATCAGAATTGGCCGACACGGAACCGAGGGATACCCAAATTATTCCTTGGGTGGCTCGGCCGGCACCGGCGCGGTGCCGAGCCCATTGATGTTGCGCGCCCGGATCCGTGGCTTGAACGCCCGGCCGTGCTCGGGCGCGCGCCGCAGCACCGGGTGTACGATCGGCTCCTTCGCCTTGAAGGCATAGGCTTTGATCAGCGCGAAGTAGTTCGGATAGGCGTAGCCATTGTTCATCCGCAGCCATTCGTCACGACGCTCGCGAAACAGTTTCGGCAGCCTGTACCAGGCCACGGTCGGCGTCTTGTGATGGACGAAGTGCAGATTGTTGTTGAGGAACAGGAACGACAGCGGCGAGCGCTCGATGATCACCGTACGGCCTTCCGGATGTTCGGACCACTGATGCTCGGCAAAGGTGCGGATCGCGATCAGCGACTGGCCGAGCCAGACCGGCGCCATAATGTAGAGCCACAGCGGAATGCCGAAGCCGAACTGCACGATCGGCGCCACGATGGCGAGGCCGATCGCATGCAGCAGCCAGGCTTTGCGGATCGCCTTGTCGCCGGCCATGATCTGCTTGAAATCGTCGATGAAGAAACCGACGCAGGACAGCCAGGGGCCGAGGAAGAAACGACCGGCCATGGTGTTGTTGATCTTGAGCAGGAACTTCATCGTCGGCGGCAAATCGTCATGATGCCACAGCGCCTTATAGTAGCTTTCCGGATCGTCGAGCGGATCGGTCAGCCGCTCGTCGGCATGGTGGCGCAGATGCAGCGTCTTGAAGCGGCGGAACGGCCAGACGAGACCAATCGGCAGGAAGACGAAGGCCTCGTTGATCAACGCGCTGCGCGTCGGATGGCCATGCAGCACTTCGTGCATGATCGACGACTGCAAGGCCAGGACAAAGCCGAGGAGAGCGAGAGCCACGATGGGATAGGAAGGCCAGAGCAGGAAACCGGTGGCGAGCCATGTTCCGTAGCAGAAGAAAGCGAGAACCACGGTCGGCCACTCGATGGCCGGTGCTGCGTTGCGTCGCTTGATGCTCTTGCCTGTCATGCTATCGACCACTGCCCCTCAGTCGCCGGAACCCCCAGTGGTTCCTGACAGCATAGTGTCAGGAGAAACGATTCCACTCAACGCGACAAAGTATACAAAATGTTGCGATTGCGCATTTCTGACCGCACATGTTACACATTGTAAACAGCCTTAGGGATTCATTTACGCCCGAGACGCCCTACCCGGCCGGTTCGGCGCAAATTTTTCCTCAAGATGCGGAGAACCGGGCGATGGACAAACGCGACCTGTCAGCAATCTTCCGGGAGCGTCTGAAGCTGCTCCTGACACGCTCCGACCTCAATCAGTCGGCATTCGCGTCAGCAGTCGGCATCGACCGCTCGGCGCTGTCGCAGCTGATGTCGGGCGCCTCGACGCGCCTGCCGCGTGCCGAAACGCTGCTCAACATCGCCGCCGAATTCAAGGTGTCGCTGGACTGGCTGCTCGGCCTCAGCCAGGACGAAGGCGTCACCGGCGAAATCCGCGAAAGCCTGGAGATCGAGGAAGCACCCGACGGTTTCGACCGCACGCTGCTCGCCAAATGGTTCGCGGAGGCAGCAGGCACCAAGATCCGCTACGTGCCGGCCGGCATTCCCGACCTGCTGCGGACCCGCGCGCTGGTCGACTACGAGGCCAACATCACCAACAGGAGCCGCCTGGCGCAGGCCAGCGAGACGCAGTACCGCATCGAATACAACCGGCGCCCGGAAACCGACATGGAAGTCTGCATGCCGCGCCACACGCTGGAGATCTTTGCGCGCGGCCTTGGCGTGTGGGACCGCTTTCCCGAGGCCGACCGCAAGCAGCAGCTCGCCCATATGGCGACACTGCTCGACGATCTCTATCCGACCTTCCGGCTGTTCCTCTATGACGGCCGCATGCGCTATTCGATCCCGCTCACCATCTTCGGCCCCTACCGCGCCGCCATCTATGTCGGCGACATGTATGTCGTGCTGAATGCCACCCAGCCGGTCCAGGCGCTGACCCAGCATTTCGACAATCTGATCCGCGCCGCCGACGTCAACCCGCACGAGGCCGCCGCCTTCGCCCGAAATCTGGCCGGCATGTCGTTCCCGTCAGGCTCTGCCTGATCGGCGGCAATCGCGGTTATCAGCAGATCGCCGCTGCAAATCATTGACTAGACATAAAGACTTCTTTATATCCTTATTTGAATTCGAAACACGAAAGCCAATCCGATGACGACGACCAATCCGATCGATGCCCTGCTGGCTGAAAAGGGTGTGCTGCTGGCCGATGGCGCCACCGGCACCAATCTGTTCGCGATGGGTCTGGAGGCCGGCGAGGCGCCGGAGCTGCTGAACGAGACGGCGCCCGACACCATCACCAGCCTGCACCAGAATTTCGTCGATGCCGGCGCCGATATCATCCTGACCAACTCCTTCGGCGGCACCCGTCACCGGCTGAAGCTCCACCATGCGCAGGACCGCGTCCACGCGCTGAACAAGCGCGCCGCCGAGATTGCTCGGGCCGTTGCCGACAAGGCCGGCCGCAAGGTGATCGTTGCCGGCTCCGTCGGCCCGACCGGCGAATTGCTGGTGCCGCTTGGCGCCATGACCTATGACGAGGCGGTCGACGCCTTCGCCGAGCAGATCGAAGGTTTGAAGGAAGGCGGCGCCGAAGTCGCCTGGATCGAGACCATGTCGGCGCCCGACGAGATCCGCGCTGCCGCCGAAGCGGCGATCCGCGTCGGCCTCCCCTACACCTATACCGGCTCCTTCGACACCGCCGGCCGCACCATGATGGGCCTGCTGCCGAAAGACATCCATGGCGTCGCCGACGGGCTGTCGCAGGCACCGCTCGGCGTTGGCGCCAATTGCGGCGTCGGCGCCTCCGATATCCTCGCATCGCTGCTCGACATGACCGAGGCGAAGCCGCAGGCGACGGTGATCGTCAAGGGCAATTGCGGCATCCCCGAATTCCGCGGCACCGAGATCCATTATTCCGGCACGCCGGAACTGATGGCCGACTATGTGCGCCTCGCTGTCGATGCCGGCGCCAAGATCGTCGGCGGCTGCTGCGGCACGTCGTTCCAGCACCTCGCCGCCATGCGCAAGGCGCTCGATGCCCACACCAAGGCCAGCCGTCCGACGGTCGAGACGATCGTCGAGCGCATCGGTCCGATGCGCAACAAGGTGGCGACGGAAAACACCGCCGAAACCAGCGAAGCCCGCCGCGAGCGTCGCCGCAGCCGGGCATGAAGCGATAGTCTCAGCTTATTCGCTGTTGTCGGCGTAGCTCGACTGCGCCGACTTGAAGTCGACCACATTGTCGCCGCGCATCGTCATCAGCGCACCGGACGCAGCCGGATCGGTGATCTGTTCCAGCATGGCGCGGAACCGGTCATTGGTCAGCGCCGACATGGCGGTGTGACGCGCCTGCGCGACATCGTCACTGATACGTCTGGATTCGGCCGACGGGGCTGAAGAAACCGTCGAAGCGTCTCGCACCGGCGGCGGCGAGTTGGCGATAGTTCTGATCTGCAATTCCGGCTCCCTCAAGCCCTGTAAACATGGCCGGTGTAACAAGAGGACATTGCGATCCGGTACCGGAAATACCGCGAAGTTTAACGATCATGCCGGAAAGCGCCATGCCCCAGGATCTGTTGAGATTCAGGTCAGGCCGAGTCGAAAACGATGGGTTCCGAGAACCGGAGCGGAGCGTACTTTTGGGTACGTGAGCACCGGAAGCGCAGGAAACCATCGTTTGCAGGCCGGCCTGACTTGAATATCGACGGATCCGAAAAAAGGCCGGCAAGGGAATGACCCCTCGCCGGCCTGCCTCACCCGCCCGTGGGCCGGTTTCCTCGTATCAGAACGATCCCATCTGAAGGAAACCGGCCGTCATCGCCACTACCGGTTATCGCCCAGCGCCGAGGCAAGGCGCACGAGTGAGAGGAACTCTGACCTGTACCCAAACGGGTCGGCTCCTCGGGCGGCAGTGGCAATCTCCATGATCTTGTCGTAGCCGAACTTCGCGGTGGCATCCTCGTCGCGCAGCTTCTGGCCGAACGCCGCGACCGCGACGGAGAAGCGCTGGTCGGTGCTGGCCTGGTCGAAGGACGCCACCTCGTTGGCCGAGGTCACCGGCGTGGTGATCAGCTTCGAAACGTCCTCGTTGGGCAGCTTGTAGCGGATCTTGACGAAGGCATATTCGTCCGCGTTGGCGACGCCGCCATTGTTGACCGTGGCCTGGCCATAGCGCAGCGGATCGATCTGCTCGCCGCCGCTGCCTTTCGGCGTGATCTCGTAGATCGCGGTGACCGAATGGCCCGAGCCGATATCGCCGGCATCGACGCGGTCGTTGTTGAAGTCCTCGCGGTTGAGCGCCCTGGTCTCGTAGCCGATCAGGCGATATTCCGAGACCTTGTTCGGGTTGAACTCGACCTGGATCTTCACGTCCTTGGCGATCGGGAACAGCGTCGAGGAGGCGTCCTCGACCAGCACCTTTTCCGCCTCGGCCAGCGTGTCGATATAGGCGGCGGTGCCGTTGCCGTTCTGGGCGATGGTCTGCATCATCTGGTCGTTCAGATTGTCGTGGCCGAAACCGAACACCGACAGGAAGACCCCGCTCTTGCGCTCCTGCTCGATCAGGCGCTTGAGATCGTCGTCATCGCTCTGGCCGACATTGAAGTCGCCATCGGTCGCCAGCATCACCCGGTTGACGCCGTCCTTGACGAAGGATTGCTGGGCAAGTTTGTAGGCTTCCTTGATGCCGGCCTCGCCGGCGGTCGAGCCGCCGGGCGTGAGATTGTCGATGGCATTGAGGATCTTGTCCTTTTCGGCCGCCCTGGTCGGCATCAGCACGGTGCCGGCCTCGCCGGCATAGGTGACGATGGAGATCGTGTCGTCAGCCCTGAGCTTGCTGACCAGCAGCCGGAATGCCGACTTGAGCAGCGGCAGCTTGTCGGGCTCGTCCATCGAGCCCGAGACGTCGATCAGGAACACCAGATTGGCCTTCGGCTGCTCGGTCGACTTGATGTCGAAGCCCTTGATGGCGACGTGCATCAGCTTGGTGTGCTCGTTCCATGGCGTCGGCATGACGCTGACGGTCGAGTTGAACGGTGTCGACGCCGAGTCCGGCCCCTTCCAGTCATAGGGGAAGTAATTGATCATCTCCTCGACACGCACCGTGTCGGCCTGCGGCACGGAGCCTTCCTTCAGCGAACGGCGCACGAAGGAATAGGAGGCGGTGTCGACATCGATCGAGAAGGTCGAGACCGGATCCTCAAGCGCGGCATGCACCGGATTGGTCTTGAAATCCTGGACGCGGTTGCGGTTCTCCTCCTGCGGTGCGACCTGATCCGCCGGCGCGATGGTCGGCTGAGGTGCCATCAATTTGGAGTCGGCTCCCGGCACGCGAGCGACCCGTGACGCGTAGGGCGCGGTCCTGGTGCTACCATCCAACGCGAATTCACCTGTTGGTGCAGGTGCCGGCTTGTAAGCCTTCAAAGTGCCCGCCTCGGTTTCGTTGATTGTTGCCGGAGCATCAGCCGGCACACCACGCCCCAGTGCATTCTGCCGTGCCGCGCCGCCAACCGCGGTCGATTCGGATTTCGGTGGCGAGGCCGGCGCCACAAGCGCGTCGGTCGCGTCGCGGCTTTCCACATCCGCGTCGGCCTTCTTGTCCTTCTCCAACCCGGTTGGAGCCTGCTTCGGCTCGGCCGGCTTCAGGGTCGCCGGCTTGTCGGCCAGCGTCTCGGTAATCTTTTCGTCGCCGCCGAATTTGGACGGCTGTTCCCTCAGCATATGGAAGGTGGCGTATCCGGCGATCGGCAGGGCGACGAGCCCGGCAATGGCCGGCGTGGCGATGAGTTTCTTTTGCATGATCTCGCTCCAGAGCTTTTGTGCTCGCTCTGTGAGACGAAGGCCGCCGACCGATCCTTGGGTCACGGCGGAAATATTTTCCTGGTCGTAGGCACGCATGGCGGCTTCGAAGGCGCGCGCCTTCGCGCTCTCGCCCGGCGCCGGTGCTGCGATATCGCGCAGCCTGTTGAGTTCGTTGTCGTCGACCATGGTCACACTTCCCCGGCTGAACGCATCAGCGTCTTCAGCCGTTTCTTCGCTTCATGGATGTGCCAGGAAACCGTCGTCTCCGAGATCGCCATGGCCTCGGCGGCTGCCGCGTGGCTCAAGCCCTCGCCATAGACCAGCAGCACCGCATCGCGCTGCTTGTCCGGAAGCTGCCGCACGGCGGCCCACAACGCCTCGGCCGGATCCTCCGGTTCGGCGGGGGCCTCGCCCGAAATCAGCGCATGGACGCCATAGGCTTCGGTCTTGACCATGTCGCGAGCAGACTTGCGCATCATGTCGCGCGCGGCGTTCATCGTCACGGAATAGAGCCATGTCGTGAAGGCGGCGCCGCCACGATAATCGCGGATCGCCTTGCCGAGCCGGACGCAGACTTCCTGGGCGATGTCTTCGGCATCGGCCTTCTTGCCGCACCAGCGATAGGCGGCGCGATAGACGAAGTCGTAGTGGCGCTCCAGCAATTTGCCGAAGGCCCCCCTGTCTCCGCCCTTCGCCCGCCCGATCAGTTCGGCGTCGGAGGCTTCGCTCTCATCCAGCATCATCGCCATCATTTGCCTGTTGGACGAAGGCTAATGGCTAATCCTTGGGATGATGGAAAGATTTTTTTGGCAGGCGCCCTCTTCCTTCTGCTGAAGCGCTACCCCAGCGTTTCCGCAAACAGCGTGATCAGCCTTTGCCAATGCCGCTCGGCGCCGGCTTCGTTGTAGACGCTGTGGTCCGGCACGCACCAGCCATGCGCCATGCCGACATAGTTCTCGATCGCGTGGTCGACTTCGGCATTGCGCAGGGCTTCCGCCAGCCGCGTCGATTGTTCCGGCGGGAAACTCCGGTCGACGCCGGCCATGCCGACATAGACGCGTGCCTTGATGGAGGCCGCCTTGCGGTGCGGGCTGTCGGCGGCGTCGCTGGCGAGATTGCCGCCGTGGAAACTGGCGGCGGCCCTGATCCTGTCCGGGTAGGCCGCGGCGGCGTTGAGCGCCCGCGCGCCGCCCATGCAATAGCCGACAGTGCCGATGGGACCCGTAACGCCTTCGCCGGCGAGGGCATCGAGAAAGGCGGCGCTGTCGCTGATGGTCATGTCCTGCGTCGTACCGGTGACCAGCGCCATCAGCGCCGTCTTGGTGTTTTCCTCGACAAAGGCCGTCTTGGCATCGAACGGACCATAAGGCGCATTGCGATGGAAGAGGTCAGGCACCAGCACCGCATAGCCCTCGCCCGCCAGCCGCTCGGCCATGCCGTCCAGCGCCGGACGCGGACCGAAGGCGTCCTGGTAGAGAACGACGCCGGCCTTGGCCGGAGATGTCTTGCCCGAGCGGAACAGGCCCGCCTTCGCCACGCCGTCACGGGTCTTGATCCTGAGGTCTTGCTTGGCCATTGGCTGCTCCGTTGGTTCGATGGGCGATACATATCCGCACGAACTGCCACGGCAAGGCATTCCCTGAGCCTGGTGGTCAACATGTCGTGCAGCATCGCGTGACAACTACAGGCCGGCGAATGCCGCCATATGGAAGGCCTGGACATCAGGCGGATAGCGATAATCCGTGCCATAGGGACAGGCATTGCGATCGAGGCAGCCGCCACTCCGGCACGGTTCGCCATTCCCTCCCCGCACATGCGCCAGGCAGGACTGGTAGGCGAAACCTTCCGTGGAATAGGCATCGACCGGACAGGATTTCAGGCAAGGTTTCTCGACGCAGGCGTCGCAAAGGTGGACTGCCGCGCCCTGTTCCGGAAGCGCGATCTCGTCCTCGAACAACAAGGCACCGCGATAGGCATGCCAAAGCCCGTATCGCGGATGCATGAGGATGCCGAGCGGCGACGGCTTTAGCCCCTCAGCCCGGACAGCCCATTGCTGGAACGGCAGATAAGGTTTGTCGGAGGGCGAAACCGCGCGTGCGCCAAATGCCTTGGCCACATCGCCGATGACCTGCCGCGACCAATTGTCGAGCGGATTAGCGGTTTGCTGTGGCTGCTGCTCCCACCAGCGCAGGAAATGCGGCCAGGGTGCCGCACCCGCCTGAACCACCAACAGCAAGGACCTTGCCGGCGCAGCCGAGGGGCCATGAGGGGCATCCTCGTCGCCAGGAAAAACAAAGCCGCCACGCAGGATGAGACCGTTGGCGCCAAGCGCGGCCGTGATCGCTTCGATCATGCCGCGCACAAAATCATCCCTTCTTGTCCGGATCGGAGAAAGCGCTCCGCCAGACTTCCTTGTGGATGATGTTGGCGACTTTAGCCCCGCCTGACTCGGGCTCCTTTCAAGTGAAGGCGTCGGGCATCGACCCCTTCTTCTTGGCGATGAACTCCTTCAGCGCTTCGTCGATGCTCGGATCGAGATGCGGCGCTTCGTAGCTTTCCAGCCAGCGGCGGGCGAGCTCGTTGGCGCGCTGCGGCGCGGTCTTCTCGCCTTCGGCCAGCCACTGCTCGTAGGAATTGTTGTCGGCGATGCTGGAGCGATAGAACGCGGTCTGGAAATTGGCCTGGGTGTGGTCGCAGCCGAGATAGTGGCTGCCTGGGCCGACCTGGCGGATGGCATCCATCGCCTGGCCGTTCTCCGACAGGTCGACGCCTTCGGCGAATTTCTGCTGCATGCCGAGCTGGTCGATGTCCATCATGAATTTTTCATAGCAGGACGCCAGCCCGCCCTCGAGCCAGCCGGCCGAGTGGAGGACGAAGTTGGTGCCGGCAAGGATCGTCGAGTTCAGCGTGTTGGCGCTCTCATAGGCGGCCTGCGCATCCGGAACCTTGGAGGCGCAGAGCGAACCGCCGGTGCGGAACGGGAGGCCGAGACGGCGCGCCAGCTGGGCCGCGCCATAGGACACCAGCGACGGTTCCGGCGTGCCGAAGGTCGGCGCGCCCGACTGCATCGAGATCGACGAGGCGAAGGTGCCGAACAGCACCGGCGCGCCCGGGCGGATCAGCTGCGTAAACGATGCGCCGGCCAGCACCTCGGCCAGAACCTGGGTCAGCGTGCCGGCGACCGTCACCGGGCTCATCGCGCCGGCAAGGATGAACGGCGTGACGATGCAGGCCTGGTTGTGGCGCGAATAGACTTTCAGGGCGCCGAGCATGGTCTCGTCGAACACCATCGGCGAGTTGGCGTTGATCAGGCTGGTCAGCACCGTATTGTTCTCGACGAAGTCGTCGCCGAAGACGAGCTTCGCCATCGCCACCGTGTCCTCGGCGCGCTCCGGCGCCGTCACCGAGCCCATGAACGGCTTGTCCGAATATTTTATGTGCGAGTAGATCATGTCGAGGTGGCGCTTGTTGACCGGCACGTCGACCGGCTCGCACACCGTGCCGCCCGAATGGTGGATCGAAGGCGCCATATAGGCGAGCTTCACGAAATTCTGGAAATCCTCGATAGTGGCATAGCGCCTGACGCCGTTGAGGTCGCGCACGAAGGGCGGGCCGTAGACCGGCGCGAAGACGGTGGCGTTGCCGCCGATCTGCACCGAGCGCTCGGAATTACGGGCGTGCTGGGTATAGACGGACGGTGCGGTCTTCAGCAGCGAACGGCAAAGCCCCTTGGGGAAATGCACGCGCTCGCCCTTGACGTCGGCTCCGGCCTCTTTCCACAGCTGCAGCGCTTCGGCGTCATCGCGAAAGATGATGCCGATCTCTTCCAGCACCGTATCGGTGTTCTTCTCGATCAGGGCGAGCCCTTCCTCGTCGAGCACCTCATAGATGTTGATCTTGCGCTTGATGTAGGTGAGCTGGGTGCCTGGTCCGCCGCCGGAACGCGCGGCGCGCCTGGCCGCCGCTCCGCCGCTCGCACCGCGCCCACGCCGCGCGTTTGACGCTTCCTGGTCGACTGCCGCGTGTTCGCTCATGATCGCTCTTCCCTGAATATGGCCTGGCCTGACGATGGCTGGTCCGTAACCGTTGCGGCCGCATGGCGCGGCTTTCGCCGGATCGTAGCCATGCACCCTATTCGAAACGGCCCGTCCGCGCCAACGCCTGTCGCAAAATCGACAAGAAAACCAATAGATTTTCCAGTCGCTTTCCTTTTGCGGGAAGTCGCAAATCAGCTATGGATACCCGCCCGTTGCGGGTTAGGTATGAACGCCAATATTTTGTGCCTTGCGACACAGTCGCGATGCCGTGAGGAGCTGGATAAAAATGTCCGACGACGAGATCATCCTTTCTGAACTTTCCGACGATGAGTTGGTGCAGCAAATGCACGACGATCTCTATGACGGGTTGAAGGAAGAGATCGAGGAAGGCACGCGCATCCTGCTCGAGCGCGGCTGGGCGCCCTACAAGGTTCTGACCGAGGCGCTGGTCGAGGGCATGCGCATCGTCGGCGAGGATTTTCGCGACGGCATCCTGTTCGTTCCCGAAGTGCTGCTGTCCGCCAACGCCATGAAGGCCGGCATGTTCATTCTGCGCCCGCTGCTCGCCGCCACCGGCGCGCCCAAGCAGGGCAAGATGGTCATCGGCACCGTCAAGGGCGACATCCACGACATCGGCAAGAACCTGGTCGGCATGATGATGGAAGGTGCCGGCTTCGACGTCATCGACCTCGGCATCAACAATGCGGTCGAAAAATATCTCGATGCGATCGAGCAGCATCAGCCCGACATCATCGGTATGTCGGCGCTTTTGACCACGACCATGCCCTACATGAAGGTCGTCATCGACACGATGAAGGAAAAGGGCATCCGCGACGATTATGTCGTGCTGGTCGGCGGTGCGCCGCTCAACGAGGAATTCGGCAAGGCCGTAGGCGCCGACGCCTATTGCCGCGATGCCGCGGTGGCGGTCGAGACCGCCAAGGACTTCATGAAGCGCAAGCACAATGTCCGCGCTTCGGCCTGACCCAAGGCGTCAGGATGACCGACAAGAAAAGCCGCGCCTTGCAGCGCGGCTTTTTTGTACCCAGATGATGGACGACGAGGCTGCCGATCAGTTGGCGACAGTGTCTTTGACCGCCCTCGCCGTCGATTTGACATCCTTGCCGACACCCCGAATGGTGTTGGCGCAGGCCGTGAGTGCAAGTGCGCAGGCAAGGATGGCCATCGGCGCGACGCGTAGCAGTTTCATGGATGGTGTCTCCCTCGACAGATAAATTAGCCCCGCAGCGAAAGCCGGCTCGACTTGGTCAAGACGCAAAAAACGAAACCGAATCAAACCGACAGGCTGCTTGTCATCGCCTGCGGGATGATTGCGCGCGAGGTATTGGCCGTCAAGGAACAGCTCGGGCTCACTCATCTGGAACTCACCTGCCTGCCGGCGGAGTTTCATTTTTATCCCGACCGCATTGCGCCCGCCATGGACAAGGCGATCGAGAAGGCCAAGGCGGAGGGATACGAGCACATCTTTGTTGGCTATGCCGATTGCGGCACCGGCGGCCTGCTCGACCGCGTCCTGGAGAAGCATGGCGTCGAGCGCATGGCCGGCCCGCATTGCTTCGCTTTCTACCAGGGCATGGAGGCCTATGCGAAGGTCGCCGACGACGACATGATGTCCTTCTACATGACGGATTTCCTATGCCGCCAGTTCGATGCCTTCTTCATGAAGCCGCTCGGCCTCGACAAGCACCCGGAGCTGATCAAGGACTATTTCGGCAATTACGAGAAGCTGGTCTATCTCGCCCAGACCGACGATCCGGAGCTCGACAAGGTCGCGGAAAAGGCGGCCGCCCTGCTCGGCCTCGCCTATGAGCGCCGCCCGACCGGCTATGGCGACCTGACGGCGGAGATGGCGCGAGCAGCGAAGGTCGCCTGAGGACAAATACTTTAGGCGGCCGCCTCCTCCGCCCTCATCGCCGCCAGCACATCGGCAAAGCTCGTCTTGCAAACAAAGCCCAGCCTGTCTCTGGCCCGCGATGCGTCATAGACGCGGTCGATGGAAGAAAACATCGTCCAGCCTTTTTGCGCGTAGAGCGCCGCAAAATCCGGGAAATAGTGCGCGACCACCGATGGCGCGTCCCTGATCAGCGCGTCGCAGTCGGCGGGCCGAAACGGCGTCGGCGCGCAGACGATAAAGATGTCAAAGCCCAGCTGCGGCGCCTTCTCCAACGCGGCGACATGAGCCTCCGCCGCATCTTCCACGGTCAGCCGGCGGAACAGCAATTCGTTCGCCTTGGTGTTGGCATCGGACTGCTCGATCGCATGCGCCATGTCGTCGGCTTCGGGAAAGAAGCGGGCCGTGCGCAGCACGACCACCGGCAGGCCATGCTGCAGATGGTAGAGGCGGCAGAGATGTTCGGCCGAAAGCTTGGTCACGCCATAGATGTTGCGCGGTTCGGGCGACATCGCCTCGGTCAGCCAGGCGGCCGTGCGCGCGCCGCCCTTGAAGCCGTCGCGTATCGCCTGCGAGATCATCAGCGATGTGGTCGAGGTGAAGACGAAGCGCTGCACGCCGCTCGCCACCGCGGCGTCGAGAAGGTTCAGCGTGCCTTGCACATTAGTGGCGACGAAATCGCTGTTCGTGCGGTTCTCTATATTCGGCTTGTGCAGCGCGCCGCTGTGAATGATGGCTTCGATTCCAGCATCCCCGACCGACCGCATCACCAGATCGCGATCGGCGATCGAACCGATCACCTGCGTTTCCACAGAAGGAACCGGGTCGAGGCCGATCACCTCATGGCCGAGCGCGCGCAGGCGCGGCGCCAGCGCGCTGCCCAGCCAACCCGACGATCCCGTGAGCAAGATTCTCATGCGTCACACCATGATTTCTGACGGCGACGCTGTTAAGCACGGATGACAGGCGCGGGCGACCCGATAAGATCAGCCAATGGCGCCGCTCCAGACATCAACTGCCATTTCTATAGACAGCCATTTTAGAGACTCAGGGAGTTCCAGATGATCCTTCGCCCGCTTTTCGCCGCCATCGGCCTGCTCTGCTGCACCCTGCCTGCCCTCGCCGATGGCCAGGTGCAGAAGCTGATCACGCCTGCCGACAAGGTTCGCCTCGACAAATATGGCGAGACGCGCAAGGCGGCACTCGCCGAGGCGAAAGCGGGCAGCCCGGCCGAGGTCAAGCAGCTCGATGCCTTGCTGGCCAAGCCGCTGGTGTCGTTCTCCGACAAGGACCTGACCGGCAACTGGAAGTGCCGCACCATCAAGGCGGGCGGTTTGAGCCCGCTCGTCATCTATGGCTGGTTCAAGTGCAAGGTGACCGACGATGGTTCCGGCTGGCGGCTTGAAAAGATCAGCGGCTCACAGCGAACCCAGGGCCGTTTTTTCGACGATGGCGAGAAGCGCGCCATCTATCTCGGCTCCGGCTCCGTCAACAACGACCGCGCAAAACCTTATGGCAGCGGTCCGCAGACCGACCAGGTCGGCTATGCCTTCCGCACCGGTGCCGGCGAATGGCGCATCGAACTTCCCGCCCCCTACTACGAATCGAAACTCGACATCATCGAGTTCAAGCGTTGAGCGTGGTCATCAAGATTTAACCCGATTCCGGCACAAAATCCGGCCAGCATGCGGCAGCCGCCGCGTGCGAGGCAGGAAAGCGGGCTATGTCTTCACCGGTTGGAACCAGCGCGCCGATCGTCGTCGTGACCGGCGGCGGCCAGCATGTCTGGGCCATGATCAACGCAATCGCCGATCGCGTTGGTCCTGTCAGCGTCATCCTCGAAACCCCTGAATCCAAAAAGCAATTGCTGCGTGGCCGAGCCCGCCGCCAGGGCTGGGTCTCTGCCATGGGCCAGCTTGGCACGATGGTGCTGAGCCGGTTGGGCAAGCGGCTCCTGGCAGGTCATGGCGCGCGATTGATCGCCGAGGAGAAACTGGAGGTTGAGCCGCGACCCGGCCAGGAGATCATCCAGGTGGCCTCGGCCAATGGGCCTGAGTGCCTGCAGGCGATCCAGAAGATCCAGCCAGGCGTCGTCCTGCTCAACGGTTGTCGGCTGATCTCGGCCGAGATGCTGCGCAAAATGCCCTGTCCGGTGCTCAACTACCATGCGGGCATCACGCCGAAATATCGCGGCATGAATGGCGGCTATTGGGCCCTGGTATCAGGTGATGCGCAGAATTTCGGCACGACTGTCCATCTCGTCGACGCTGGCGTCGACACTGGCGGCATCCTGAAGCAGGCGCGCGGCAGACCGAAAAAAGGCGACACCATCTCAACTCACGCGCTGCGCCAGACGGCATTCTCGCTCGACATCTGCATCGAGGCCGTCAGCGATGCGCTGGCCGGAAAACTCACGACCTTTGATCCGGGCCTGCCTTCGAAACAGTGGTATCATCCGACGATCTGGTTCTACGTCTGGACCGGCCTCAGAACCGGAATCTGGTAGGTCTCGCTAGCCCCGAGCAGAACAAGGTCGGACGGCTTTTCGGCACGCCGACCCTGCCGCCTATGCGCGCCGCGAACGAATAAACACGCTTTTCATTTTACGACATTGAAATGCGTCGCTTTTGAATGCGCGCGCGTCGTCCCATAACAAGCGGCCCCACCGCGCATGCGGCAATGCTCGATAGTTCGAGGAGCGAGAATTCATGGCCGATCTTATCGTCGTCTACTGGCGCGACATTCCTGCCCAGGTCATCGTCAAGAAGGGTCGGCAGAATGCCAAGCGCGAACTGCCGCTGCGCTTCACCGAGGCCATCGACATGTGCGCCATGCGCACCGGCGCCGGCGGCACCGACGACTATCTGGCCGAATGGCGCAAGGCCGATCCCGTTCCGGTCGGCGACGATCTCGAAGCCGAGGTCGAGAAGGCTTTCCAGGACCTCGACACGAAATATGACCGCGAGCGGCTGGTCGCTCTGGTCAAGGCGGGCGGCAAAGAAAATGTCTGAGACCACTCCTGTCAAAAACGATGGGCCGACGGTTACCCAGGCCACGCTGATGAAGAAGGCAGCGCCGAAATCGGACTACAAACCCGCCGACGTGTCGCCGCAGCGGCGCGTGCAGCGCTCCTTCGCGGTGAGATTGTGGTCGATCCGGCATTCGCGCCTGCTCGAATGGTTCTATTCCCGTTTCGCCGACATGTTCCTGCTCCTCCATCCCCTGTGGAAGGGCATCGGCTACGGCCGCGTCGAGACCCCGATCAAATTCGTCGAGAAGCGCGTCAAGGGTTTCATGTTCGACTGCCGCATGTGCGGCCAGTGCATCCTGTCCTCGACCGGGATGTCATGCCCGATGAATTGCCCCAAGCAGCTGCGCAACGGCCCTTGCGGCGGTGTGCGCGCCAACGGCAATTGCGAGGTCGAGCCCGATATGCCCTGCGTCTGGGTCAAGGCCTGGGAAGGTTCGCAGAACATGGTCAACTCCGACAAGATCCTGACCGTACAGAAGCCGGTCGACCAGTCGCTGCGCGAAACTTCGGCCTGGCTGCGGGTCACCGCGCAAGCGGCGGCAGCCCGTGAAGCCGCGGCTGCCCCAAAGACCGGAGCCGCCGCATGAGCGCCCGTCAGCGTGACGAGAACCCGGCCGGCATTCACCTGCCGCTCGATCCCTTGCCCGGCCATTCGTCCCGCGGCCGGCTGGAGCGTGTGCTGCGGCGCGGTGAATTCGCCGTGACGACCGAACTCAATCCTCCCGACAGCGCCGATCCCGAGGACGTCTACAACAGGGCCAAGATCTTCGACGGCTGGGTCGACGCCATCAACGCCGTCGATGCCTCCGGCGCCAACTGCCACATGTCCTCGGTCGGCATCTGCGCGCTTTTGACCCGCATGGGCTATGCCCCGATCATGCAGATCGCCTGCCGCGACAAGAATCGCATCGCCATCCAGGGCGACGTGCTGGGTGGGGCTGCCATGGGTGTCGCCAACATGCTGTGCCTGACGGGCGACGGCGTCCAGGCCGGCGACCAACCCGGCGCCAAGCCGGTGTTCGATCTCGATTCCATGTCGCTGCTCGAAACCTGCCGCATCATGCGCGACAACGGCAAGTTCCTGTCCGGCCGCAAGCTGACGACGCCGCCGCAGATTTTCCTTGGCGCCGCGGTCAATCCGTTCGCGCCGCCCTTCGACTTCCGCCCGATCCACCTCGGCAAGAAGATCGCCGCCGGCGCGCAGTTCGTGCAGACGCAATATTGTTTCGACGTGCCGATGTTCAGGACCTTCATGCAGAAGGCGCGCGATCTCGGCCACACCGAAAAGGTCTTCATCCTGTGCGGCGTCGGCCCGCTCGCCTCCGCCAAGACCGCCAAGTGGATCCGCTCCAACGTGCCGGGCATCCACATCCCGGACGCCATCATCAAGCGGCTGGAAGGCGCGCAGGATCAGAAGAAGGAAGGCAAGCAGCTCTGCATCGACATCATCAACGAGGTGAAGGAAATCCCCGGCATCTCGGGCATCCATGTGATGGCCTACCGCCAGGAGGAATATGTCGCCGAGATCGTCGATGAATCGGGTGTGCTCAAAGGCCGTCAGCCCTGGAAGCGCGAAATCCGTCGCGACGACCAGATGGTTGCCGACCGGCTCGACCACATCCTGCACGACGAGATTACCGAAACCCAGGTGGACATGGTGAAGACCGCGCATTGACCCGCGCGGAGGGCCACCATTCGCTTGATCGACAAGAGATAACGATATAAAGAACTCTTTATATCACGACGGAGAGATTTCATGACCCGGACCATCGTTGCCTCGGCGACACGAGAAATCATCATCGGCTTCGACCAGCCCTTCTGCGTGATTGGCGAGCGCATCAACCCGACCGGCCGCAAAAAGCTCGCCGCCGAGATGGTGGCCGGCAATTTCGAGACCGTCATCAAGGACGCGCTGGAGCAGGCCGCCTGCGGCGCCACCATGCTCGACGTCAATGCCGGCGTCACCGCGGTCGACCCCAACGCCACCGAGCCGGCGCTGCTGGTGCAGACGCTGGAGATCGTCCAGGGTCTCGTCGACCTGCCGCTGTCGATCGACAGCTCGGTCACCGCCGCGATCGAGGCAGCACTCAAGGTCGCCAAGGGCCGCCCGCTGGTCAATTCCGTCACCGGCGAGGAAGAAAAGCTCGAAGCCATCCTGCCGCTGATCAAGAAATACAATGTTCCCGTCGTCGCCATCTCCAATGACGAGACCGGTATTTCGATGGATCCGGACGTGCGCTTCGCCGTCGCCAAGAAGATCGTGCAGCGCTGCGCCGATTTCGGCATTCCCGCCCATGATGTCGTCGTCGACCCGCTGGTCATGCCGATCGGCGCGCTGGGTGACGCCGGCCGCCAGGTCTTCGCGCTGCTGCGTCGGCTCCGCGAAGAGCTCAAGGTCAACACCACCTGCGGCCTGTCCAACATTTCCTTCGGCCTGCCGCATCGCCATGGCATCAACGCCGCCTTCATCCCGATGGTGATCGGCGCCGGCATGACCTCGGCGATCATGAACCCGGTGCGGCCGCAGGAAATGGAAGCCGTGCGCGGCGCCAATGTGCTCAACGGCACCGACGAGAACTGCACCAACTGGATCAGGACCTACAAGGACTACAAGCCGGCCGAAGGCGGCCATGCGGTTGCGGCACCGACGGCGGTCAACGCCCCCGGCGAGGGCAGCGGCAATGGCGGTCGCCGCCGCGGCGGCCGTGAAGCCCGCATGGGCCGGGGATAAGCGCGCAATCGTGAACCGGACTGCAAACCACGCTGGACCGATCGCATCACCGATGCGGTCGGACGCGTCTGCTTTGCGGTCAGGCGACGCCCAATATGGCGTCGAACAGCGCCATTCCCGCCCACGAGCCGAATATGCCGGTCACGCCGCCTATGACGAAATCGTCGTCATAGGCAGGCCAAAGCCCGTTGAGCAGCAGCACCGCGACAATCGCGCCGAGAATTCCAGTGGCCAGATATTGCGGATTGCGCAGCCACGGCCCCTTCACCACCCGCACCATGGTAAAAGCGGTGAATATGCTGGACAGCAGGAGATCGGACATGATTGGCCTCTGGACCATCAGACACTCCGCCCAATAATGAAACGATCCGTTAAACGGTATCGACAATCCCTTCCGAGACACGTGTACGCATGAACTCGCCTGCCAACATCACCGATCCACTCGTGCTGTTCATGCCGTCGGGCAAGCGCGGGCGGTTTCCTGTCGGCACGCCGGTGCTCGATGCCGCGCGCCAGCTCGGCGTCTATGTCGAGAGCGTCTGCGGCGGCCGCGCCACGTGCGGGCGATGCCAGATCGAGGTGCAGGAAGGCAATTTCGCCAAGCACAAGATCGTCTCCTCCAACGACCACATTTCGCCCAAGGGACCCAAGGAAGAGCGCTACGAGCGCGTGCGCGGCCTGCCCGAGCGGCGGCGCCTCTCCTGCTCGGCGCAGATCCTCGGCGATCTCGTCATCGACGTGCCGCAGGATACGGTCATCAATGCGCAGACCATCCGCAAGGATGCCGATACCAGGGTGATCGCCCGCGATGCGGCGATCCGCATGTGCTATGTCGAAATCGAAGAGCCCGACATGCACAAGCCGCTTGGCGACCTCGACCGCCTCAAGATCGCGCTGATGAAGGATTGGGGTTTCAAGAACCTCGAATTCGACTTCTACCTGCTGCCGCAGGTGCAGGGCATATTGCGCAAGGGCAACTGGACCGCCACCGCCGCCATCCACAAGGATGCCGACAGCGACATCGCGCGCGTCATCGCCTTGTGGCCGGGCCTCAAGAACGAGGCCTATGGGCTGGCCTGCGATATCGGCTCGACCACCATCGCCATGCATCTGGTGTCGCTGCTGTCGGGCCGCGTCGCCGCATCGTCCGGCACCTCGAACCCGCAGATCCGCTTCGGCGAGGATCTGATGAGCCGCGTCTCCTATGTGATGATGAATCCTGACGGCCGCGAAGGCATGACGGTGGCCGTCCGCGAGGCAATCTCCAGCCTTGTCGACAAGGTCTGCGCGGAAGGCAATGTCCAGCGCAACGACATCCTGGATTCCGTCTTTGTCGGCAATCCGATCATGCACCATTTGTTCCTCGGCATCGATCCGACCGAACTCGGCGGCGCCCCCTTCGCGCTCGCCGTCTCGGGCGCGGTGCGCATCAAGGCCTCCGACATCGGCCTCAAGCTCAACCAGGGCGCGCGCCTCTATATGCTGCCTTGCATCGCCGGCCATGTCGGTGCCGACGCGGCGGCGGTGACGCTGTCGGAAGGCCCGCATCGCCAGGACGAGATGATGCTGATCGTCGACGTCGGCACCAATGCCGAGATCGTGCTCGGCAATCGCACGCGTGTCGTCGCTGCCTCCTCGCCGACCGGTCCGGCTTTCGAGGGCGCCGAAATCTCCGGCGGCCAGCGTGCCGCGCCCGGCGCCATCGAGCGCGTGCGCATCGACCCCGACACGCTGGAACCCAAATACCGCGTCATCGGCTCGGAACTGTGGTCCGACGAACCCGGCTTCCTCGACAGCGTGCAGGCGACCGGCGTCACCGGCATCTGCGGCTCCGGCATCATCGAGATCGTGGCGGAAATGTATCTTGCCGGCATCATTTCCGAGGACGGCGTCGTCGACGGGTCGCTGGTTGCGCGCTCGCCGCGGGTCATCGCCAATGGCCGCACCTTCTCCTATGTGCTGAAGGAAGGCGAGCCGAAGATCACCATCACCCAGACCGACGTGCGCGCCATCCAGCTCGCCAAGGCAGCCCTCTATGCCGGCACCAAGCTTTTGATGGAAAAGCAGAATACCGAGCATGTCGACCGCATCCATTTCGCCGGCGCCTTCGGCTCCTTCATCGATCCGAAATACGCCATGGTGCTGGGCCTGATCCCCGATTGCGACCTCGACAAGGTCTCGGCCGTCGGCAACGCCGCCGGTGCCGGTGCGCGCATGGCGCTCCTGAACCGCGGCTATCGCCGCGAGATCGAGGAGACGGTGAGCCAGATCGAGAAGATCGAGACCGCGCTGGAACCGAAATTCCAGGAGCATTTCGTCTACGCCATGGCGCTGCCCAACAAGGTCGACCCGTTCCCGAAACTGTCGGCGGCGGTGAAACTGCCGCCGCGCAAGACGGTGAGCGAGGACGGCATCGCCGGCGACGCCACCCCGCGCCGGCGCTCGCGCGAAGGCCACGCGGCACGACGCGGTCGCGAATAGAAGCGACCTTCGCAGGCCGTCTCAAACCTCAAACTCATTTGCATGCAAATGTTTCCGGATCGACCGATCCGGAAACCAAAACGCTGTTTTCGCGAAATCCATCCGATACATGGCAGGCGCATTTAACCCGCATCGAACGGCGGCCGAAGACAATCCTCGGTCGTGGCCGTTCTTCAAGGGAGATGAAAATGTCGATGTTCGAGAATCTCGGTCGCTTCGGTGTGACCATCCGGCAGACTCACGCCAGGAACAAGGCGATCCGCGCGCTGAACAGCCTGCCGGCGCATGTCCAGAAGGACATTGGCTGGCCGGCATCGCCGCCCAGCGATCCGCAGGCCGCGCTCACGTCGCTGCTTCTGGGTACGGCGCGCTGATGACCTTCGCCGACAAATGCAAATTGCTCGGCAGCCGCCGGGGATCTCGCACATCCCCGGCGGCTACCAGCAACCGGCTGCGCGCGGCGCTTCTGCCGCGCCGCTGACCGTGGCGGCGTGGCTCACAGAGCCGTGTGGACACTGCGTAAATCTTGACATTTTCGGCCAAGGTACGATCTTCGCCAGAGAGGGGAATTCTCTTAGTCGGCTGCCGCCGAAGTTCGTGTATCCGCATGCCAAGCTTTAAAAGCCACTTTGTGTCCTTCGTGCTCAGGTACAGCCGCAAGCAGGCGTTTTCCAGCCCGGAAAACCTGCAGCGCTGGATCGCCGCCGCGCGCAAGACCGAGGATCACCATCCTCCGGCCTCGCTGCGCCAGCGCCTCGACATCCAGGCACGCACCGTCGACGGCTTCCCGGTCTACGAAATCGCGCCCAAGGCCGGAGAGCGCAAGCGCATCCTCTATCTGCATGGCGGCGCCTATGTCTTTGAAATCACGCCCTATCACTGGCATCTGATCGCCGAGATGGCCGACCGGCTGGGCTACGGCATCACCGTGCCGATCTATCCGATCGCCCCGGAACACGATTTCCACGCCATGTTCGGCATGGTCGGTGACGTCTATCGCCAGATGCTCGACGAGATGGGGGCGGAGGACATCGTCTTCATGGGCGATTCCGCCGGCGGCAACATGGCCGTGGTGCTCACCATGATGGCCGCGAAAGAAGGCTTGTCCCTGCCCTCGCGCCACGTGCTGATCTCGCCCGGCCTCGACATGTCGCTTTCCAACCCCGCGCTGTTCGAGGCCGAGCGAAACGACCCCTGGCTCGGCATCCCCGGCGGCCTCGAAGCGATCCGGATGTACAGCGCCGGCATCGATCGCAGCGACTGGCACATCAGCCCGATCTATGGCGATCTGTCGGTGCTGCCGAAAACGCTGCTTCTGACCGGCTCGCACGATCTCTTGACGCCCGACAATCTGATCTTCGCGCAAAAGGCGCGGGACGCCGGTGTCGAGGTTGATGTCGTCCACGAGGAAGGCATGTTCCACGCCTGGCCGTTGATCGACATGCCGGAAGCACGACGCGCGCGCCAGCACATCGTCACGTTCCTCAACGAAAGCCGCTCACCGGTCAGGCAAGACAGGAAAACGAGGTTTCAAGCGCCCTCCGCCGAGGCGGCGGAATAGCACTTTCGATCCGGTGGCGGATCAGAACTTGCCGGTTTCCCGGAACACTTCGAAGGTCGCGCGGATATGGTCGGCAACAGCCTTGACCGGCGCGCTGGCGTCCGGCGCCACCACCATGGCCAGATTGTAGGTGCCGATATCGGGCATGCCGTCCTTCGGGCAGAGCTCGACCATGTCGTTGCCGAGGAATGACCGCGGCAGCGGCGCAACCGCGAGGTCGGCCATGATCGCGGCACGCTGGCCGGCCGTGTGCGCGCTCATATAGGCGACGCGGTAGTTGCGGCCCTCGCGCCCCAACGCTTCGAGCGCGCCGGCCCGCCAGGCGCAGCCCTCTTCCCAAAGCGATACCGGCAAGGGTTCGCGCAGATGCGCGCAGCCGCCCTTTGCGCCGGCCCACACGATCGGCTCGGTCAAAAGCACCTCGGCGCCGAGCGCGCTGGTCTTGTAGGAGTTGGTCAGAAGCGTGATGTCGAGCGCGCGATCGTCCATGCGCCGGCGCAGATTGCTGCTCTGGTCGATGGTGACGTCGACGGCGATCGAGGGGTGCGACTGCGCGAAACGCTTCAGCACATGCGGCAGCACGCGCTCGCCATAATCATCCGGCGAACCCAACCGCACCACCCCGACGATCTCGGGAATGATGAACTTCGACACCACCTCGCGGTTGATCGACAGCAGCCGCCGGGCGTAGCCGAGCAGCATCTCGCCGTCCGTGGTCAGCGACACGGAACGAGCGTCGCGCGCGAACACCGAACGGCCGAGAATGTCCTCCAGCTTCTTGATCTGCATGGAGACCGCCGATGGTGTGCGGAAGACGGCATTGGCGGCGGTGGTGAAGCTGCCGGTCTCGGCAATCGCCACGAACGTGCGCAAAACGTCGAGATCGAGCAACGGCAGTGGATGATTGAGCGGGGCGTTCATGGGAAGCGACCTTCAATTTTTCTGATACAAAGCATCATTCCATTTCGTTTGATTGAACACCGGATCAGGAGGATAGTCAACTCCATCGATTGAGGTTGCTGCCACAAGCAGCCACGAAACGACCACGACACAGACCTGCAATCGACATGAAATGCGGTTGAAACACGCCGCGTGTAAGACCCACGCATCGAAGGTCGGAATGTCTCCGGCCCGTCACCAAAGGAGAATGAAATGTCTATCCTGTCGTCCCTTGGTCGCATCGCGACTGAATTCAGCGCGGCACGCGCCCGCTACCAGACCGAACGCGCCATCCGCTCGCTGCCGATCGAACTGCAGAAGGATATCGGCTGGCCTGAGGCTTCCGACACCAAGACCAGCACTCGCAACGGCGTTGGATCCTGGGCTGGAGCAAAGTAGATCGTGTGTACCAAATGCTGAAGGCCTGCCGCGCGCACCCAGCCCGGCAGGCCTTTCCATTTTATTTGCATTCAAATGAGTTTTGAAGCCATGTCGCCAACGCATGGCGCATATGAGCAAGCCGCATAGCAGCTCTGATTTCGATTTAATGCCTTGTAAACAATCACAAATTCAGAGCAGATTGCCCAAATTTGTCGCATTCGGTGTCGCATTTCATATCAAGCGCTTCGTTTTTGCGATTTAGTTTTACGCAGCACAAGCCTATATCAGCGCCAGCAAACGAGCTGCCCCACTCCATCAAGCGAAGGCGACCCGTCTGAGCAACCGATAGGAGATGATGATGAAGCTTTTTGCCCGCCTCTTTGCCCGCCGCGAAATGAACCTGACCACCGCTCTCGAGCGTCAGCGCCTTGCCAACACCATGCCCGGCCAGACCGGTGCGATGGCAGCGGCACGCCTCGGCTTCGTCGCCTAAGCATTTTCCAGGCAGCGTGTCCCTGCCGCTGCTTCAAGACTGTAACGCCGCCTGGCTCTGCCACGGCGGCGTTTTTGTTTTGCCTTTGCGCATTTTGCCTGTCGCGTGGACAGGGTGATGCCGATCGCGGTTGCATTGCCGAACAGCAATTGCCCATTTGCGACCCATGTCGCAAATTTTGTCTCGCTAATGCAGCGTAGCCAATTGACAGCCAAGGTTTTTCCTGATGTCGCTATGCTATTCGCGACATCCTGTTCGCGCCATGGCCAGATGAGGTTCCCGTGAACGCCATCAAGCATCCGATCAAGCGATCGTTTGTCTTCTTCCTTATTCCCGATTTCACCATGATCGCTTTTGCGACCGCGCTCGACCCGCTGCGCTCCGCCAACCGCATGCTCGGCTACGAAGCCTATCGCTGGCGCCTCGCCAGCATCGACGGCAAGCCGGTGCGCGCCTCGAACGGCGTCGAATGCGCGGTCAACACCTCGCTGGAGGAAGAGCGCAAGAAAATGGCGGGCCCCGACCGGCCCAATATGGCCATCGTCTGCAGCGGCATCAATGTCGAGCGTTACCAGAACAAATCGGCCTTCGCCTGGCTGCGCGAGGAGTATAATCGTGGCGTCGCCGTCGGCGGCCTGTGCACCGGCGCGCACATCCTGGCCGCCGCCGGCCTCTTGTCCAACAAGCGCTGCGCCATCCATTGGGAAAACCTGCCGGGCTTTTCCGAGGCGTTCCCGAAGGCCAATGTCTTTGCCGACCTCTTCGAGGTCGACCAGAACATCTATACTTGCGCCGGCGGCACCGCCGCGCTCGACATGATGCTGAAGCTGATCGGCGACGATTTCGATGAGAGCCTCGTCAACCGGGTGTGCGAACAGGTGCTGACCGATCGCGTGCGCAGCCCGACCGACCGCCAGCGTCTGCCGCTGCGCGCCCGTCTCGGCGTGCAGAACTCGAAAGTGCTGACCATCATCGAACTGATGGAAGGCAATCTCTCCGAGCCGCTGTCGCTGATCGAGATCGCCGACCATGTCGACCTGTCGCGCCGCCAGATCGAACGGCTGTTCCGCACCGAAATGGGCCGCTCTCCTGCCCGCTACTATCTGGAAATCCGCCTCGACCGCGCCCGGCATCTGCTGATCCAGTCGTCGATGCCGGTCGTCGAAGTGGCGGTCGCCTGCGGCTTCGTCTCGGCCTCGCATTTCTCCAAATGCTACCGCGAACTCTATGCCCGTTCGCCGCAGCAGGAGCGCGTCGACCGCAAGCAGCTGCTGGCGGCCTGAGCCGACATATCAAAGGACATTGTGAATTGTCATGACATTGTCTGGCAAAGCGTGATATCGTTGTGCCGAAAGGTGTCCCATGACCACTAGAACGACTCGATCCGAAAAACTGGACTTGCGTCTTACCGCCGAGGCAAAGCGTACGCTCGCGACCGCAGCGGCCGTTGAGCGCCGTTCGCTGAGTGACTTCGTCCTCGAAAGTGCACTTGGACGTGCCGAGGAAACGCTCGCCGACCGACGCAGCTTCCCCCTCAACGCAGAAAAATGGGCTGCGTTCATGGCGGCGCTGGATGCTCCAACGCGAGATCTGCCGCGCCTGAAGCGTTTGCTGAGCGAGCCGAGCATCTTTTCCGGTCACGATCCAGCGTGAGCCAGTTTCGTATCGAGAAACTGGCTCGCACGCATCTTGTCGATATGTTCGACTGTGGAGAGGAACCGCTCAATCGATTTCTTTCCCGCTACGCATTTCAAAATCAGCAAGCAAATGCTTCGCAGACCTATATTGGTCTCTCCGGCGAAGACGTAATCGGCTTTTATACGCTGGTCGTTGGAGAAGTCCTTTACGATGGCGCACCAGAGCGACTGACGAAGGGGCTTGCACGCCATCCGGTTCCGATAATGTTGCTGGCGCGTCTCGCAGTCAGCTTGAGTTGGCAAGGCAAAGGCCTTGGCGGCGGAATGCTTCGCGATGCCATCCTGCGAAGCCTGCAGGCAGCTGACATTGCGGGTATCCGTGCAGTGACCGTACATGCCAAGGATCACAATGCCCGCGCCTTTTACGAGCGCTATGGATTCATTCAATCTCCGACCGACCCCCTACATCTCTACGTGCTTGTAAAGGATTTACGAAATCTCTGAGGCACCGGAGGCAGTGTCTGACTGCCCCTGTGCCGTGCGCATCGCCTCGACGCGGATGTCCTCGGTCAGTCGCGCCTTGAGCGCCGAGAATTCGGGACTGGTCTTCAGCGTGTAGTGGCGCGGATGCGGCAGGTCGATGGCGACGTCCGACTTGATGCTGCCGGGCCGTGCGGTCATCACGATGACGCGCGAGGCCATGAAGATCGCCTCCTCGATATCGTGGGTGACGAACACCACGGTCTTTTTGCGCCGCTCCCAGATGCCGAGAAGCAGCTCCTGCATCAGCCCGCGTGTCTGGTTGTCGAGCGCACCGAACGGCTCGTCCAGCAACAGGATCTCGGGATCGTTGGCGAGCGCCCGGGCGATCGCGGTGCGCTGCTGCATGCCGCCCGACAGCTGCTTAGGCCAATGGTTCTCGAAGCCTTTCAGGCCGACGAGATCGATATAGGACGCGACCAGACCGTCCCGCTCCTTTGGCGCCATGCCGCGCTCGCGCAGGCCGAAGGCGATGTTTTCGGCGACCGTCAGCCACGGGAACAGCGTGTAGGACTGGAAGACCATGCCGCGATCCGGCCCCGGTCGGGTCACCGCCTTGCCGTCGAGCAGCACGCGGCCTTCGCTTGGCGCCTCGAGACCGGCGACGATCCTGAGCAGCGTCGACTTTCCGCAGCCGGACGGCCCCAGAATGGTGATGAAGTCTTTGGCGGCGACCGCCAGGTCGATCGGCATCAGCGCCTTGACCGGCGGTCCGCCGCGCACGCCGGCAAAGGTGCGCGAGACGCCCTCGATGAGAAGCTTGCTCACGCCAGACTCCATGGAAAGAGCCAGCGGTTGAACGCCTTGAAAGCGAAATCGGACAACAGCCCGATCAGTCCGATGACGATGATGCCGAAGATGATCTGTCCGGTCGCCAGCCGCGACTGGCTGTTGATGATCATGTAGCCGATGCCGGAGGACGAGCCGATCAGTTCGGCGACGATGACATAGGTCCATGCCCAGCCGAGCACCAGCCGCAGCGTCTCGGCGATTTCGGGCGCATTGGCCGGCATGATCACCCGCTTGACGATGCCGTTGTTGGTCGAGCCCAGCGTATAGGCCGCCTCGACGAGATCACGCCGTGTCGAGCCGACCTTGACGGCGACGATCAGGATGATCTGGAACACCGAACCGACGAAGATGACCAGCAGCTTTTCCAACTCGCCGATGCCGGCCCACAGGATGAGCAGCGGAATGAAGGCCGAGGCCGGCAGATAGCGGGCGAAGGAGACGAAGGGTTCCAGGAACGCTTCCACCGGCTTCCAGGCGCCCATGGCGATGCCGATCGGCACGGCAACGACCGAGGCCAGCACGAAGCCGCCGAAGACGCGCCAGATGGTGATCAATATGTCCAGCCAGAAACGGTCCTCGACCATCAGCCGCCAACCGTCCTTGAGCATCGACAGCGGATCGGCGAGGAAGATGTGGTTGACGTGGCCGCCAAGCGTGATCCAGGCCCAGAAGGCAATGAACAGCACGAAGAAGGAGATGCCGAGCACGGTTCGCAAGCCCGGCGAGACTGGATGCAAGGGGCGCATCTTCACATCGTCCCCATCAAATGGTTACGTGTCCAGGAGAGAGCGGCGGCGCCAGGCGCCGCCGCAGGATGGGCAAAGGCCGGACGGTCAGTTGGACACCGCGCTGGTATCGGCCAGCGTGGCGACGTCTGGCGCTTCCTTGATCAGGCCCATCTGCAGCAGCAGATCACCCGCGGTCTTGGAAAAATCCTGGAATTCCTTTGTGAAGAACTCTTTGTTCTCGGCCCTGTCGGCCCATTTCAGATACTTCGCCGAATCCTCGAATTCCTTGGCCGACTGTTTCACATCGGCCCCCATGATCTCGTAGGATTTCTGCGGATCCTTCTTGATCAGGTCGAGCGCGTCGAAATAGCTGTCGGCCAGCGCCTTGGCGGCGTCGGGATTGGCCTTGAGGAATTCGGGCGTGCAGCCGACCGTGTCGAGCACCATCGGATAGTCGAGCGTGGTCGCCAGTATGTGGCCCTGGTCGGCCTTGTCGCGAACCGCCGAGATGAACGGCTCATACGTGACGGCGGCATCGTTCTGGCCGGCAAGGAAGGCCTGTGCGGCAGCGTCCGGCTCCAGATTGACGACCGTCACATCCTTGGTCGACATGCCGTTCTTGTTCAGCACCCAGGCGAGAAGGAAATAGGGCGACGTGCCCGGCGCCGAGGACGCGACATTCTTGCCCTTGAGATCGGCGACCGTCTTGATGTCGTTGCGCACGACAATGCCATCGGCGCCATAGGATTTGTCGAGCTGGAAGATCTGCTTGGTCGTCACCCCGCTGGCGTTCCACACCAGCCAGGTCTCGACTGTGGTGGCCGCGCATTGCAGGTCGCCGCTGGCGATGGCGAGCGGACGGCTGGCCTGCGGCACTTTCTTCAAGGTCACATCGAGGCCGTGCTTCTCGAAGAGGCCTGCCTGCTTGGCAAGCGTCAGCGGCGCGAAGCCTGTCCAGCCGCTAATGCCGATGGTGACCGATGTGGCGGCCATCACTGGCGCGCACAGACCGGCGGCAAGCGTCAAAGTCGCGGCGAAAACGGCGATCCTGTTCATGTCAGTTCCCCTTTTGTTTCTCTGGTCGAAATTGTTCACAGACGCCTATCGGCTTGTCAATCAACAGGAACGTGTTCGGCTGCCAGCGGGCTCACCTCACCACCCGCGCTAGGCGGATTGAAGCCCTGCCCCATGAACCGTCGCCGCCACGGCGCGCGGTCGATGAGATGCGGTCGTGCCAGTCATCATCGCCGGGTGGCTCGGACTGCTCAGCGACTGTCTAGCATCCAGTTGCGGTTGCGCCACATTTTCTCGCCGATCTGGCAGTCGGCGGCGGGTCTGTCCTGCGCGAGCACCACCGGCTGATGATCCGCCTCCTCCGCCGCCCATTGCGGTGAGGCCGGACCAGCGAGCTCCAGCACCAGCTTGCGGCGGATGGCTTCGGGAAATTGCGTCCAGTCATTGACCGGGATCATGAAGGCGCCGGGCCCGCCAATGACGCAGTCGCTGTAGTAGCGGTCGAGATCGTTGACGTCGTAGGCGCCGGAAAATCCGCCCCGGGTCATCAGCGGCAGGCCGTTGATCACGATGCCTTGCCTGACCACGCCGTCGCGGGTGAGGTTGACCGGCGCGCCCTGGTTGTTGGGGCCATCGCCGGAAATGTCGATGACCCGCTTGGTTCCCTGGTAGCCGCTTTCGGCGAAAAGGTCGCTGCCGAACTCCAGCGCGCCGGAGATCGAGGTGCGCCGCGCGCTGTTGGGCGGCTGCGCGGACAATTGCGCGACCACCCGCTCGGCGTCGGCACGGCTGGCGATGACAGTCCACGGCACGATGACGCGCTGCCATGTGGTGCCGGCCCATTCGACATAGGTGACGGCGATCTTGCCATGGGCGCCGTCGGCGATCGCCTGCAGCACATTGTCATGCGTCAGCGCCGCCGCGTAGCCATGACGCTGGATCTCGAGCTCATCCGCCGACATCGACAGCGAAACGTCGACCGCCAGCACCAACTCGACATCGACCGGCTCGTCCGCGCGGGATCCCGGCGCCAGCCAGAGCATCAGCGCCAGCGCGGCACAGCCGGAAAGGAGATGTCTTGCGCGCGATAAAGCAGACATGCCGCGAGGGTAAGCGAAAACCGCCAGCTTAAAAAGACAAAAGCCCGGCTCGAAGCCGGGCTTTTGCGATCAGTCCGTTGCTCCAGTCGAACCTCAGCTCCTCGGCTTGAGGTTCTCCGGGTCGTAGAGCGGCTTGTAGCCGACGCCGGCGACTTCGACCGGATAGGTCTCGCCGAAATACTCGACCTTGAGCTTGCGGCCTTCCTGCGCATACGAATGCGGAAGATAGGCAAGCGCGATGTTCTTGCCGATGGTCGGGCCATAGGCGACCGATGTGGTGAAGGAGCGGCGGCCGAGTTCGTCGACCAGCGTCTCGCCGGTGGCCGGATCCAGCACCGGCATTATGCCCACGGGATAACGCGCCACGCCTTTCGAATCGACATTCTCCGTCATCACCAGCGTGCACAAAGTCGCCGGCTGGTGCTCGCGGGCGCGATACTCCAAATGCTTGGCCTTGCCGCAGAAATCGTTCTCCTTGACCTTCGGACGGGCGAGATCGGCTTCAAGCAGATTGTACTCGGTCAGAAGGTCGGCATTCTGCAGGCGCAGGCTCTTTTCCATGCGGCGCGTATTGGCATAGGTCTCGACACCGAACGGCATGACACCGGTCGAGCGCAGCGCGTCCCAGACGGCGAGACCATCCTCGTAGCGCATATGCAGTTCCCAGCCCTGCTCGCCGACATAGGAGATGCGGAACGCGGTGACATCCTTGCCGCCGATGCGGACCGGCTTGATCGCCGCGAACGGGAAATTCTCCGGCGACAGGCCCTCGGGATTCTCGACCACCTTCTGCAAGGTGGTGCGGGCATTCGGGCCCCAGATGCCGATGGTGACGTATTTCTCCGTCACATCGGTGATGGTGGCGTCAAAGCCCTTGTCCTGCGCGGTGCGCTGCATGTAGCGGAAGTCGCGCGGGCCGGCGTCGGCGCCGTCGATGACGCGGCAGCGGTCGGCCATGCGGATCACGGTGAAGTCGGCGCGCACCATGCCTTCCTCGTCGAGGAAGTGGGTGTAGATGCCTTTGCCGATGTTGTTGTCGCCGCCGATCTTGGCCGCGCACAGCCATTCCAGCAGCGCGACATGGTCAGGCCCTTCGACGTCGTACATCGAGAAGTGCGACAGGTTGACGATGCCGCAATCCTCGCTCATCGCCAGATGCTCGGCATTGGAGACGCGCCAGAAATGGCGGTTGTCCCACTCGTTCTCGCGTACGGGTACCCGGTTGCCATACTTCTCAAGCAGGTGCTCGTTGGCGGCATAGCCGTGTGCGCGCTCCCAGCCCCCCAGTTCCATGAAGTAGCCGCCGAGTTCCTTCTCGCGCTCCCAGAACGGCGAGCGCCTGATGTTGCGGGCCTTGGAGAATGGCTCGCGCGGATGCACCGCGGGATTATAGACCTTCATCGCCGTCTCGGTGCAGCGATCCCAGATGAACTGCTCCTTCGTCTGGTGCGGGTAGAAGCGCGCATAGTCGATGGCGTGGTGATCGATCGCGGTGCGGCCGTCGGTCATCCAGTCGGCGATCAACTTGCCCATGCCGGGGCCGTCCTTGACCCAGATGGCGACGGCATACCAGAGACCCCTTACCTTCTGGCTTTCGCCCATGGATGGGCCGCCATCGGCGGTCACCTGCAGCAGGCCGTTGAAGGAATGGCTTTCATTGTAGCCGAGTTCGCCCAGGATCGGCGTCAGTTCCATGGCGCGCTCGAGCGGCGCCAGGATCTGCTCCATGTCGAGGTCGCGCTGCGAAGGCGACAGCCGCGCCTCATGTTTTTCCAGCAGGTCGCGCGGATGGCAAAGGCGCGGGTTGTTTTCCTCGTAGTAGCCCCACTCGATCTGGCCGCCCTCGGCGGTCTTGGGGTCGCCGGTGTCGCGCATATAGGCCGAGTTGCCCTGGTCGCGCAGCAGCGGCCAGCCGATCTCCTTGCCGGTGCCGGCGAACTCGTTGTAGGGGCCGAAGAAAGTCAGCGGATGGTCGATCGGCATGACCGGCAAATCCTCGCCGACCATTTCCGCGATCAGCCGCCCCCAGATGCCGGCGCAGACGATGACATAGTCAGCCTCGATCGTGCCGCGGTCGGTCACCACGGCGCTGATGCGGCCGCCCTTGACGACTAGCGACTTGGCCGGCGTGTTGGCGAAGGATTTTAGCTTGCCCGACGCTTCCGCCTGGTCGACCAGCTTGCCGGCGACCGTTTGCGAGCGCGGGATGACCAAACCGGCGTCCGGATCCCACAGGCCGCCCTGCACCATCCCCTCTTCGATCAGCGGAAACTTTTCCTTGATCTCGGCCGGTTCTATCAGACGCGCACGCGTGCCAAAGGCCTTCGCCGAGGCAATCTTGCGCTTGATTTCGTCCATGCGGCTGTCGTCGCCGACGCGAGCCACTTCCAGGCCACCAATGCGGGCGTAGTGGCCCATCTTCTCGTAGAAATCGATGGAATAGAGCGTCGTCCAGCAGGACAGGAAATCGTGGCTGGTCGTGTAGCAGAAATCGGACGCGTGCGCGGTCGAACCGATATCGGTCGGAATGCCCGACTTGTCGATGCCGACAATATCGTCCCAGCCACGTTCGATCAGATGATGGGCGATCGATGCGCCGACAATACCGCCGAGGCCAATGATGACGACCTTCGCCTTTTTCGGAAACTCTGCCATTGCCCGCGACTCCAGATGCTATTGCGGGCAGCGTCGGCGCCCGTTGATCGGCGCACAATATGCAGACGACAGGGACGGCGCTACCGCCTGTTTGCGACACGCCGCAGGTGCAGCGCGACCCCAATTCGGATCGGGAAAACGCTGGCCGTCAGGCGAACGCCCAGACGTCCTCGGCCTGGAAGCCGACCTGGTAGCCCGCCGTCTTCAGCTTGACCACGACCTGGCCAATCTCGGTGGCCGGCAACGCGCCGACCTCGACCTTGATCATGCCCGGGCGATAGCGGTTCAGATCAAGCTGTTCGAAGACGATCCAGTCGGCGCCCTCGCAATCGACGAGGAAGGCATCGATATGGCTGATGCCGTTGCGGTCGAGCAGTGTCTGGAGCGTTTCCGACGGCACCTCGATATCCCTCAGATGCGGCGCGAATTTATTGAAGTTGGCGTCGGCCGCACCCCAGGCATTCTTGCCCGACATCAGATTGGTGTCGGTGACCGAGGAGCAGCCGATGAATTCGATCGGCAGCGTGCCCGCCTCGAGCGCCGCGGCGTCGAACGTGTGGACCGTGATCGTGCCCTTGGTCTTTGTGACGGCCACCGGCTCGATGATGAAGCGGCCCGTATCGGGATAGTTGGCGCGCAGCCGCTGCTGATTGTACGGGATCGGCTCGACCAGCATGGCGCGCGCGCCGGCAATCCTGTGCAGCCACGGCGTCACGTCGTCGAACAGCGCGCCGTCGCAGGCGCCGACATTGACCATCTGGAACGGCTGCCCCGACCCGCCGAAGCGCGCCTTCAGCGCCGCCTTGGCGAGGAATTTCGTGCCGCGCAGCGACGGCCCGCGATCGAGCAGGCCGGAGGGCAGGCCGAGCGACAAGGCAATGCGCGCCAGGCTGGATAGCGAACTCATGGCTTGTCTCCGGGAATGATTTGCAAGGCGGCGCGATGCTGGCCGCGGGCCACGGCTGCCCACAGCGCCATGAACGGCGTCGCCAGCAGCAGGAAGGGCGGGATCAGATGCGGGAAATAGATACGCGTGTCGTGGATCGGGAAGACCGTGAACTTCGCCAGCGCACCCAGCACCAGCGCCGCGAACAAAATGCCGGCGCGGCGATCTAGGCGGAAGCCGGCACGCGCTGCGGCGAACCAGCCGGCCAGCGCCAGGACCGAAATGCCGACCCAGCTGTTCAGATTGACGGCGCGCAGCAGCGACGTCGCGAACGCCCTGAGATAGGCGGTGACCGAGAAGGCCGGCTCGAACCCGTCCATATTGTAGTGCTGTTCGATGCTGGAGAACCAAAGATGCGGCCACCAGCCGGGATGCTGGGCCCAATGCGAAATGGCGAAATAGGCGACGAAGGACGCGGCGAAGCCGGCCAGCGCGCCCCAGGCCTTCTGCCGGAAGGCGACCAGCAGCACCGCGAAAATCGCAAGGAAAACAATATTGTCCGGCCGCACCATGAAGGCGAGGAAGAGCAGGATCGCCGTCGCCACCTCGCGGCCTCTGACATAGGCGTAGAGCCCGCCGAGCAGCAGCGCCGACGTCAGCAGGTCCGGCGTCGAGGCTCGTGCCGCATCGCCGAAATCGGCCATGATCAGCACGGCGCCAACCACCGGCGCCAAGGCCAATGCCTTTTCCCTTCGCAGCCAGAGCAGCGTAATCGCGCCGAACAGCAGCGCCGAAAACACCTGCACCAGACGCATCGCCTCGACCGGCGACATCACCGCGCTCAAGGTCGACAGGATCTCGGCGTACAGGAATTTGATCCGGTACATGCCGAGCAGCGAATGGAAGTCGGCGGCATTGTCCGTCATGTGGCTGCGGAAACCGCCGCCATCGTCCGTCAGCGCCTTGTAGTCGCCCGCCGAAACGCCCGCCTTGACGGTGCTATAGGCGTAATCATGCAATGCCTGCGCATCCGGATAGGTGCCCTCCTCCGATATTGCGAGGTAGGGCAGCATGTCCCAATTGGCGTCTGGCATCACCCATGCCGTGAACGCGGTCAGAAAGATGTAGAGCGCGAAGGCAGCCGCGCCGATCGGGGCGGCCAGCCTGGAATAGGTCCCCTCGCCCCACGCCAGGCCGGTCTCGGCGAGCCGGTCGAGCATGTTCTGCGAAGCGGGTGACTTGGTCAGCATCGTTCTGCCCAATGAGCTTTCTTCTTAGCGGACCTGGCTTTTGACGAAATCCTTCACGATCGAAACGATGCCGCGCGACAGCAGGCTGTCGAAGGCATCGACAAAGCGGTCGACATGCTCGCGCTGGCAGATCAGCGGCGGCTCGAGCCGGATGACGTTGCGGTTGTATTCGGTGAAGGCGACCAGCACATCGTAGTCGCGCAGCAGCAGCGCGCCGACGAAACCGGACAGCGAGCCTTTCAGCTTGTCGTCGAGCACACTGACGATCGGGCGCAGCACCATCGGCAAGGTCTGCGAGAAGTCGTGGAACTCCAGCCCGACCATGAGGCCCTTGCCGCGCACGTCCTTGATGATCTTCGGGTATTTGTCCTTGAGGGCCTGCAGCCGCTGCAGCAGATAATCACCAGTGACGGCGGCATTGTCGATCAGCCCCTCGTCATAGAGCACGTTGAGCGCCTCGATCGACGTGATGCAAGCTTCGCCCATGCCGCCGAAGGTCGCCATGGCATGGATCATCGCCGTCTTCGGCGTGCCATAGGCCTTCATATAAATTTCGCGCCTGGCGATCATCGCGCCGACCGCCGCCTTGCCGCCGCCGAGCGACTTCGCCAGTGCCGTCACGTCTGGCACGACGCCGTAATGTTCGAAGGCGTAGAAGCGGCCCGAGCGGCCATAGCCGCACTGCACTTCGTCGGCCACCCACAGCACGCCATACTGGTCGCACAGCGCGCGCAGCTTCTGCCAGTATTCCGCAGGTGCCTGGATGATGCCACCGCCGCCCTGGATGGTTTCCAGCACGATGACGCCAACCTCAGGATCGCTGCGGAACAGGCGTTCGACCGCTTCGATGTCGCCGAAGGGAATGCGCACAGTGTTCTCGGCCATCTTGAAGTCGGCGCGATAGAGCTGGCCGTCGGTGATGCCGAGCACGCCCTTGGTCTTGCCGTGGAAGGAATTCTCGGCATAGACGATCTTCGGCCGCTTCGGGCCGGCAGCGCGTTCGGCGAGCTTCACCGCCGCTTCCATCGCTTCCGAGCCGGACGAACCCAGAAACACCATGTCGAGATCGCCGGGCGAGCATTTGGCGAGGTTGTGCGCCAGCGCCGCCGCATATTGCGACATGAAGGCGATGGCGATTTCCTGGCGCTTCTCCTCCTGGAACTTCTTGCGCGCTTCGAGGATGCGCGGATGGTTGTGGCCGAAGGCCAGCGAGCCGAAGCCGCCGAAGAAATCGAGAATCTTGCGGCCGTTCTGGTCGATATAGAACATGCCCTCGGCGCGCTCGATCTTGATCTTGTGGAAGCCGAGCAGCTTCATGAAATGCAGCTGGCCGGGATTGAGATGCGCCCTGAACAGGTCGGTCATCGCGGCGACATCCATCGCCTTGGCCTGCTCGACGCTGATCAGATCTGGCTTGGCGATGGTGGCGGGCGACAGCGCCGGCGCGCTCACTAGGGTGCGCGCATTCGTCTGTTCCGGCTTGGCCATGACGGTCATTTCAATCTCCTGTCCGCGCTACGACGACCAGCGTCGTGCGCCATAAAATTGTTTGGCGGACCTGCTACTCGGCGGGCACATGTTTGGTGACGACAGCTGGCCCGGCCTTCTTGGCGCGGTATTCGCTGTAGGCGGCGATCAGCATGTCCTCGTCGCGATATTGCGGCACCCAGCCGAGCTGACGCTCGGCCTTGGAAACGTCGAGCACACATTCCTCGTCGGCGATCAGATATTGCTCCGGATCCATGATCGGCATGTTCATGACGTCGAGCAGGTCGAGCGTGCGCTTGACCGCCCAGCCGGGTGTCGGCAGCAGGATCGACTTGGAGCCGGCATGCCGGATCAGGTCGCCGAGCAATTTCTTCACCGGCGGCGGGTTGAGGGAACCCAGATTATAGGCCTCGTTGGGCACGCCGGCCTTCCAGGCCGCGCGGGCAGCTTCCGCGCAATCGAACACGGAGATGAACTGATAGGGGTTCCTGCCCGAGCCGATCATCGGCACCGGAAGGTTCCAGTCGATCAGCTTGAACAGTTTTTCGAGAATGCCGAGCCGGCCGGGACCGATGATCAGCCGCGGCCGGAACAGCGCGATCGACATGCCGCGCTTACGCCATTCGACAGCGAGTTCCTCGGTCTTCTGCTTCGACCAGCCATATTCGCCGAGCGGCGCGACCGGATGCTCCTCGGTCATCGGCTGGGTGACCGTGTGGCCGTAGATCATGTCGGTCGTGTAGTGGACGAGCCTTGGCGCACCGGCCTTGTCCATGGCCTGCATGATGTGCTCGGTGCCATGGAAATTCACCGGAAAGAAGAAGTCATGCCGCTTGGCCCGTACCTGGATCGGCGACAGCATCTTGGCCGACAGATTGTAGACCATGTCGTCGGCCTTCAACCCCACGGCGGCGACCGAGGCCGGATCGGTGACGTCGCACTTGATGAAGCGGACGTTGCGATAGTGCGGCAGGTCGCTCTTGACGATGTCGGCGACGACGACCTCTTCGCCATCGGCCACGAGCTTGGGCGCAAGGTGGCGGCCGACGAAGCCGTCACCGCCGAAAATCACATGTCTCATCGAAGGGTCTCGCTTGCAGGGATCTTGTCGGGTGCGATGGAAGCGGTCTGGTCTTCATGCCCTCGCCCGCTTTGCGCGATCAGCACCGTGCCGACGCAGATGAAAGCAATGCCGGCGACGCGCCAGCCATTGAGGTCCTCGCGAAAGACGAAATAGGCAAAGATAGCGACGGCGACATAGGCGAGGCTGAGGAAGGGATAGGCAAAGGAAAGCTCGACCTTGGACAGCACATAAAGGTGCGAGGCCATGGAAATCACGAAGGTGCAGAGGCCGAGGAACACCCAGGGGCTGAAGACGATCTGCAGCAGCTTGACGAGCGGATTGACGCCCTCGAACGAGATCGGCCCAAGCGACATCATGCCTTGCTTCAGCATGAGCTGCGCGGCGGCATTGGTCATGACCGTAAAGAGAATGAAGACGATATATTTCATGCCTGCTCACCACCCCGCGCCATCGATTAATACAAAGCTGAAAAGATTTCGTGAACTCGCATGAATATTTTCAGTAAACCTTGCCGTTAATCGTTCGCTAACCATGATTCATTCCAATTTTATCTATTCGGCGGCCTCGGCCCCGCGCCGCCGCAGGTCGACTCTGCCGGCCGTGCGCGCCCAGAAATCGGACATGAAGGCAGGGTCGCGCAGCGCTTCCAGCCTCGGCCAGTCCGCAAAGGAAGCCGCAAAGATTGCCGCGCCCATGCGCGCATCCTTGTAGGGATTGACCGCACCGCCGGCCGCGACCGTGATGCGGTCGAGTTCGCCAAGCAGGGCAAGCGTCGCCGCCCCCTTGTTGGGGAAATCCAGCGTCAGCGTGTAGCCGGGCCGCGGGAACGACAGCAGCGCCGGCGAGCGGATCGAACCGAAGCGCTTCAACACGGTGAGGAAGGACCCCTGCCCGGCTCGCCGGGCCGCCGCGAGCAATTCCGGCACGACAATGCGCGCGGCCTCTTCCGGCACCACGCTCTGGTGCTGGAACAGCCCCTTCGGGCCATAAAGCCGGTTCCAGTCGCTCACGCCGTCGAGTGGGAAGAAGAAGCCCTGGTAGCCGGTGTGGCGCGGCACCGTGGCCCGGCCCTTCTTCCACCGGTAGGCGGCATTGAAAGCAGTCAGGAACGGCCGGTTGAGCATATTAAACGGCGGCTGGAACGGCACGGAAAGACTGCCGCCGGCGCGCGCGGCCGTGTGCGAGCCATGCTCGGCGTGGTTCCCGGTAAACAGCAGCCCGCGCCCGCTGTTGCGGCCACCGGCGAGCTGGTCGATCCAGGCGACCACATATTCATTGGCCTGGTCCGCCGCCGCGGCCAGATCGAAGAATTCGCCGAGGTCGCGAAACGGCATCGTCTTCTCGACGATGTCGAGCGAAGGCACCCGCATCAGCCGGATCGAGGCCGACAGGATGAGGCCGGTCAGGCCCATGCCGCCGATGGTCGCCGCAAACAGGCGCGGATTGTCTGATACCGAGCAGCGATAGGTCTTCCCGTCGGACCGCAGCAGCGTGAAGCTTTCGACATGGCAGCCGAACGTGCCGCGCCGGTGGTGGTTCTTGCCGTGCACGTCATTGGCGATGGCGCCGCCGAGCGTCACGAATTGCGTGCCCGGAACCACCGCTGGGAAGAAGCCGTAAGGCGCAGCATGCGCGATGATGTCGGACAGCAGCACGCCGGCATCCGCTTCGAGCACACCGGTCTCGGCGTTGAAGGCGCGGATGCGGTTCAGCGTCCGCATGTCGACGACCGCTCCGGCCCGGTTCTGGCAGGAATCGCCATAGGAACGCCCATTGCCATAGGCCAGCAGCGACCCTTCCTTCGTCTGGCCGCCCTTCAGCAACGCAATGGCGTCGTCGGCGCTTACCGCGCGTGACGCCGGCGGCGTGGCAAGGCCGAAGCTCAGAAAACGCTCGGCCATGCCTACCAGCCTCCGATGACCAGCAGCACGGCGCCGATCGCGACCACGATCTGGCTGCGCCAGTCGCGGATGATGAAGACGACCGGGTCGTCATTCATCTCGTCGCGCCGCGCCAGGATCCAGACGCGCATGGTGAGGTAGAGCACGATCGGCGGCAGCGGCCAGATCAGCCAGGGATGCGGATAGAGCTCGCGCACCGCGACGCTGTCCATGTAGAGCGCCAGCACCAGTGCCGAGGAGAAGGCGGAGGCCATGCCGGCCTGGGCGACGATCTCCTGGTCCTCGGTACGATAGCCGCGCCCGGCAATGCGTTCGCCGGGCGGAATGGCGGTGGTGCGCAGTTCGACGAAGCGCTTCACCAGCGCCAGCGACAGGAAGAAGAAGATCGAGAAGGCGAGTAGCCAGAACGAGACGTCGACGCCGGTCGCGGCGGCACCCGCGATCACGCGGATCGAGTAGAGGCCGGCCAGCGTCAGCACATCGACCAGCAGCATGCGCTTGAACGACAGCGAATAGGCCGTGGTGACGACCATGTAGCCGCCGAGCACACCGAGGAATTCGATTGGCAAAAACAGGCCGGCGCCGAGGCCGATCGCCACCAGCACCGCCATCGCGCCGAGGCCGAACGGGATCGACAGCGCCCCGCTGGCGAACGGCCTGTTGCGCTTGGTGGCGTGCTTGCGGTCGAGCGCGAGGTCGAAGAAGTCGTTGAGGATATAGATCGCCGAGGCGACCGCGCTGAACGAGATGAACGCCAGCAGGCATTGCCAGATCATGTTGGTGTTGAAATATTCGTGCGACAGCACCATCGGCACGGCGATCAGCGAGTTCTTCAGCCACTGATGCACGCGCAGCATCTTGACGACGGTCCGCAAGGTCGGCTTCGGCGCCGGCATGGTTTCGGCGCCATGCGCCGCCTGCCAGCGCGCGGCATGGCGGTCGGGCGCAACGACGATTGCATTGCGAGCGGCATCGAAGACCTGGAGATCATGGCGGCTGTTGCCGGCATAGTCGAAGCCGCCATCGCCATAGGCCGATATCAGCGAGGCCCGCTTCTTGCCGGAGGTGAGATTGTCGAGGCCGTCGGTCGCCAGCACACGGTCGAAAATGCCGAGATGACAGGCAATGGCATCGGCGAATTTGCGCGGCGTACCGGTCGCCAGCACGATCTTGCGGCCCTCGCCGTGCTCAGCGCGCAGCCGCTCGAGCAGTGGCGCGCGATAGGGTAGCGTCGCGGGATCGATGTCGATGCGCTGTGCGATCGCCTGCTTCAGCCGCGCCGGCCCGCCGGCCGCCCAGAACGGCACCAGGAAAATATAGAGCGGGTTCTTCTTGAGGAGGAGGAACAGGCCTTCCCACAACAGGTCGGTCGCGATCAGCGTGCCGTCGAGATCGACCGCAAGCGGTATTGCGTTCCTGTCCGACCGCGCATCCATGCCCGTCCTGCCCTGCCAGCGTATGATCCGAAAAAACCGGAGTTCCGTTGCGCGCCGCTTTTCGGCGTCTTGACGCTGGTATAGCGGGGGATGGCGTAGCGAACGTTAAAACGCCTGGTTGCAGGCGGCTGCCGCGGCTGTATTTCCGGCGTCATTGTTAAACAACCGCTACCGGAAACGATAAAAGGCCGAGCAAATGCCCAGCCTTTCCAATCATGCTGCCGACACTACTTGATGCGGGCGACGCCGCCGGAAATTTCAACGGTTTCCGAGCCCGTCAGGGCCTCGAGGTCGCCGTTCGGCAAGGTGACGAAGCAGCCGTTCTGGCAGAATTCGACGGTTTCACCGCCGGCCAGCGCAAGGTCGGTCTTGCTGCCGCCTTCCGTCACGACCAGCGTGCGGGTCTCGGCGTCCTTGTTGACCGCGCTGGCGGCATGGACCGAGCCGCTCACGGCGAGCAAGGTCAGGGCAGCGACGAGAGACTTCCACATGTTGCAATATCGGTGTTCCCACCGCCTCTGTTGCATTTCGCAAGGCATTTTCGCCCTTTGCATGGAAGCTTATATGAGATGGAAGCTGAACCGCAACTGAATGCCGCATTCATGCCGCAATTGGTTTTGGCATTCTCCAATGCCGGCTGCGGGCGCTCGCCCAGCTCTGTTAATTTCGCCAGACGGCACGATATGAACCGAAGGCAGCAGCGCGAAGAAAAACCCATGCACGACAACTGGCTCGAAACGATCGGCGTTGGAGTTGAGCAGCGAAGGATTGCCGCGCGGCTGACCCACTATGTGCCTGCATCCGTCAACCATCGGCTTGGAATCCACGTCGGTGCGCCGGTCAACGCGTCGTGCCATTGCGACGGAAGGCATCACCGGCGGGTCCAGTCGGATGGCGATATCGATATTGTACCCGCCGGGCTCGATGGTGACTGGGAAGATGACGCGGACTGCACCATCCTGCGACTCTGGGTCAGTCCCGCGCTGGTTCGGCGTGCCGCCGAGGATCTCGAAATCGATCCGGACAGGGTCGTCGTCCATCCGCAGTTCCAGCGCCGCGATCCGAGGATCGAACATATCGCCCATGCCCTGGCGACCGGGCTGAACCCTGACGTGGCATCCGATCGGCTGTATTTCGAAAGCCTGGCCAAGGCGCTGGCGGTGCAACTCATCCAGGGCGCCGCCTCAAAGCCGGACGTTCCAGCCAGGCAAACGCTCTCCTTCGGCCAGAGGCGCAGATTGGCCGATTTCATCCAAGCCAATCTCGACCAGGACCTTTCGCTGGATGAGCTGGCGCAAGTGGCTGCCATCAGCGGCTCGCATCTGAAAGTGCTGTTTCGCCGTACCTTCGGCATGCCTCCCCACCAATATGTCATCCATCGCCGGGTCGAACGGGCCAGGACCTTGCTGCATCAGGGGAAAATGCCGCTGAGCCAGATCGCGCTGGAGGCAGGCTTTTCGCATCAGAGCCACATGGCGCAGAGCATGAAGCGCATCCTCGGCGTCACGCCCGCCGCCCTTATCCGCATGCAGCGGTAACCGGCGGTCCGACATTTCGCCATCGTACCGTCAACTCTGATTCCGATCATCCGTTTTTGTCTTCCGCCGTCCATTCTGGGCGACCCGAGCGCACTCATCCGGCATTGCTGACATCCCATTGGTCAGGATGAAGGGTACGAACATGTTTGTTGTGTTGGGCGCTGCTGGAAAAATCGGAAGGGCCACCATCGCCGCGCTGCGTCGGCATAACGTTCCGATCAGGGCCGTGGTGCGAAACCCGTCGCATGCCGAAGAGTTCCGTGCGGTTGGTTGCGAAACAGCAATCGCCGATCTGCGCGATGCCCTGGCATTGGCGCGGGCAACAAAGGGCGCCACCGCTGTTCAGGTTATCTGTCCCACCGGCATCCGCGCCGCTGATGCGTCGGCGGAAATGCAATCAACCATCCGGTCCATCGTCGACGCACTTGATCAGGTCAGGCCGGAAAGCATTTTGGCGATTTCGGACTATGGCGCCCAGCTTGCCGCCGGCACCGGCATCACGCTCACCTTCCACCATCTGGAATCGCAATTGAAGACAATCCCGGCGGCGCTGACGGTGCTACGTTCGGCCGAGCACATGCAGAACTGGAACCGCCTCGTTGGCCGCGCGATCGAGACCGGCGTGCTGCCGAGCCTGCATCATCCCGTCTCCAAATCCTTCCCGACGGTCTCGGCAGGTGATGTCGGCCTGATGGCCGCCGATCTCCTCCTTTCAGGCAACGGCGATGCACTTCGCGTGGTCCACGCCGAAGGGCCTGACCGTTACAGCGCAACCGATGTGGCGCGGACGCTTGGCGAGATTGCCGGCCGCGAGATCGTTGCCCGCGAATTGCGGAGGCAGGACTGGGTTCCCGCCCTCGTTGGCGGCGGCATCAGCACGAGTTACGCCGAACTGGTCGCCGCGATGTTCGATGCCCACAATGCCGGCCGCATCGATGCCGAGCACGGCGCAGGCGAGATCAGGCGCGGCGAGACCGATCTTCGGACAGCACTTGCCGCCCTGATCGCCAAAAGCTGACAGGGCCTGGCCTCTAATCGGGGTCGGGTTTGCGTACCTTGCGTCCTGATTTGGCCAGCTTTTTCGCCTCGACTGCGGCGTCGACCTTGGCCTGCTCCTGTTCGACGAAGTCGGCCTCGATCTTGTCGTCGTCGGTCGGCCATGCCTTCGCATTTTTGGTCTCGATAACGGCGCGCGGGGTCGAGGGGATCTCGATATGCTGGTCGCTGAATTTCTCTAGCACAGCGAAGCGGACGTCGTTTTGCACGATGTTGCCGTTCATCACATCGGCCAGGAACACACGAATTTCGAATTCGAGTGCCGCGGGACCGAAATTGGAGAACAGTACGAAGGGTTCGGGGTTTTTCAGCACCATCGGGTGGCCGCGTGCGATCTCCAACAGGATGGCGTGAACCTGCTTGACGTCGCTGCCATAAGCGACGCCGACCTTGATGTCGATGCGGCCGAGCTTGTTGCGATGCGTCCAGTTGCCCACGGCGTTGTTGATCAGGTTTGAATTGGGCAGGATCACCGACTGCCGCTGGAAGGTTTCGATCTCGGTGGCGCGCACGCTGATCTTCTTGACCGTGCCGCTGACGTCGCCGGCGACGATCCAGTCGCCGACCTTGAACGGCCGCTCGGCCAGAAGGATCAGGCCGGAGACGAAATTGGAGACGACATTCTGCAGGCCAAAGCCGATACCGAGGGAAAGCGCACCGGCGACCAAGGCCAGGCTGGAAAGATCGATACCCGCCGCCGATATGCCGACCAGCCCCGCCACGGCGACGCCGGCATAGCCGACCGCCAGCCGGATCGAATTGCGCACGCCCGTATCGACCTTGCCGCGCGCCATCACCGACCCGTCGAGCCAGCCCTGGAACCAGCGCGTCAGGAAATAGCCGATGATGAAGACGACGATGCCCGAAAGGATGCCGGTGACCGATATCGTCACCGAACCGATGGTGATCCCGGTCGCCAGCTTGTAGGCCCAGGCCTGGATGTCGCCGGGCTGGAACCCCCACATCAAAAGGATCAGAGGCAGGAAAACCAGCACGATCATCAAATTGATGGCGACACTGACGACGAGGCCGAGTTGGTCGAGTGCTGCCTCCTCGTAGCTGGAGTTGGCCGACAGCCAGCGCCCGACAGTGGTGTTGGCGAAAGCGCCCTCCTCGCCGATCGCCTGCGCCGACAGGAAGCCGATATAGGCGGTGATCAGCGCCGTGCCGGTGACCACGACCTGCAGCGAGACGAACAGCGCAAGGCCGATAAAGCCAAGCAGCGCGGCGGCGATGGTGAACAGGCCAAGCGCCAGCGCCAGATAGCGCAGCCAGGCCGGCCACGGCCGCCAGCTTCCGTCGCGTGCCTTGAACGGCCGCAGCATCGCCATCAGGATCAGGATGATGCCGACGACAATGGTGGCGACGAAACTGCGGGCGATGGTCAGCGACAGTGGCGAGCCCATCTTGTCGTTGACGATCGACAGGAAATTGTTGACACCGATGACCACGGCCATGGCGGTTGTCAGCCGCACCAGCCAGCGCGCCGGGCCGGTTTCGACAGGAATGAGCCGCCAGTTCGGCAGCCGCGGCTCAAGCGCGGCATTGGTCAGCCGGTTGACGCAGAATACCACCGCGATGACGGCTGCCAACGCATTGAGGAAGACGCCGATGTCGCCGCGCAACACATTGTAATAGTTGAAAAAGAACACCGTGGAGGCCAGGAACACGCCGACCGCCAGCGTCGGCAGCAAGGTAGACCAGAACGCTACGGACAGGCGGCTGAGATAGGACGGATCCTCGACCGCCGGATCAGCTTCGAATATGCGCCCGAACAGCCGCCTGCCGCCGACCAGCAGCACCAGCGCCAGTCCGAGCGCCACGAAGGTCGCCGCCAGGACGGCCTGGAACTTGAACTTGAACGCAAAGCTCAGCCAGGACGACACCGCTTTGTAAAAATTGGCGTATTCATCCTGGGCGTCGGAAAACACCTGTGGGCTCAGCGCCTCGGACAGCGCGTAGCGCTTGGTCAAAAAGTTGCGGAACTGCTCGCTGCGCATATTGCCGATCTTGTCGATCAGTCCGCTGATGCGGATCGACAGGTTCTGCGCGCTGGCGACGACCGCGTTGATCTCGGCCTTTTCCGACGCCAGCGCCTGGCGTTCGCCGGTCACAATGTCGGGCTCCTGCGGCTGGCCCGCCGCCGGCGGCGGACCCAGCACCTCGATGCGGTTGTTGATGTCGGTAAGCCGCGAACGAAACGCCAGTGCACTGGTCAGCGCCGCCCGCGACAGGTCCTCCAGCTGCAGGCGGATATCCACGAGCGAGGCATCGTCCTCACCGTCCTGCTGTATCTTCTTCTCGAGATCGTCGGTCTTGGCCGTCAGGCCCTGGATGACTTTCTGCTGATCGGTGATCAAGCCGGCGGCGCCCTGGCCAAGCGCCTGCGCCATCACTTCGAGCGAAGGCGACGCCGAAATGACGAGCGTGAAAACCAAAATGAGGCGAAGCAATCTCAAAAGCATGATTTGTTGGCGACTCACACGCGGCAAGGGCATTCAAAAAGCCTCTCCTTGATAAAGACGGCCATATCGTGGGGCAAGCCGTCGCGTCCGATCGCGCTTGGATCGCGATCCGAGCGTCGGCCAGTCGAAAGGCCATGGCGCAATATTGGCTTTGCCGATGCGGCCTGCTCTATAGTCTGCCGCATCGCCCGAACCGGATGACAATGATGGCAGAGTACTCGGCCTTTTCGCTGCTCGCGAACGCGCTCAAGGGAAACAAGGACTGGAAGCCGGCCTGGCGCAAGCCCGACCCGAAGGCCTCCTATGATGTCATCATCATCGGCGGCGGCGGCCACGGGCTGGCGACCGCCTACTATCTGGCCAAGGAACACGGCATCACCAACGTCGCCGTGCTGGAAAAGGGCTGGCTCGGTTCCGGCAATGTCGGCCGCAACACCACGGCTGTTCGCTCGAACTACCTGCTGCCGGCCAACACCCGCTTCTACGAACATTCGATGAAGATGTGGGAGGGCCTGTCGCACGAGCTCAACTACAACGTCATGTTCTCGCAGCGCGGCTGCCTGAACCTGGCGCACACGCCGGCCCAGTTCGACGATTACGCAAGGCGCGGCAATGCCATGCGCCATCTCGGCGTCGACGCCGAACTGATGAAGCCGGCGCAGATCAAGCGCCTGATTCCGGCGCTCGATATCTCCGGCGACGCACGCTTTCCCGTCGTCGGCGGCCTGATGCAGCGGCGCGCCGGCACCGCCCGCCACGATGCCGTGGCCTGGGGTTATGCGCGCGGCGCCGACCGGCGCGGCGTCGACATCATCGAGAATTGCGAGGTTACCGGCTTCCTGCGCGACGGCGACCGCGTCACCGGCGTCACCACGTCGCGCGGCGACATCAGGGCCAAAAAAGTGGCGGTCGCGGTCGCCGGCAGCACCGGGCGCGTCATGCAGTTGGCCGGCGTCGAGACGATGCCGATCGAGAGCCATGTGCTGCAGGCCTTCGTGACGGAATCGCTGAAACCCTTCATCGATACGGTCGTGACCTTCGGCATGGGGCATTTCTACATGTCGCAGTCCGATAAGGGGGGCCTTGTCTATGGCGGCGACATCGACGGCTACAACAGCTACGCCCAGCGCGGCAACCTGCCCATCGTCGACGAAGTGATGAGCGAGATGCTGGCGCTCTTCCCGGGCCTTGCGCGTGTGCGCATGCTGCGTTCGTGGGGCGGTGTGTGCGACATGTCGATGGACGGCTCGCCGATCATCACCACCGGCCCCCTGCCCGGCATGTATCTCAACTGCGGCTGGTGCTATGGCGGCTTCAAGGCGACACCGGCCTCCGGCTGGACCTTCGCATGGACCATCGCCAAGGATGAGCCGCACGACTTCAACGCGCCGTTCACCCTTGACCGCTTCCACCGCGGCCTCGTCATCGACGACAAGGGCCAGGGCGCGAACCCGCGGCTGCATTAGGAACATTCGATGCTGATCACCTGTCCCTATTGCGGCCCGCGCGACGTTATCGAGTTCACCTACCAGGGTGACGGCAACCGCGAACGTCCCGACCCCGCTTCGCAGAATTTCGAGGCGTGGAACGCCTATGTCTATGACCGGCTGAATCCGGCCGGCGACCACAATGAGATCTGGCAGCATTCCGGCGGTTGCCGCGCGCATCTGCGCGTCGTGCGCAACACGCTGACGCATGAGATTTCGAGTATCGCCTTCGTGCGCGGCGATCATGGCTCGGCCGCACGCCGCAAGGCGGAGGACAAGGCATGAGCCCGCGCCGCACCGACACCGGCGGCCGCATCGACCGGCTGAAGACGATCCGCTTCACCTTCGACGGCGTTGCCTATACCGGCCATGCTGGCGACACGCTGGCCTCGGCGCTCATGGCCAAGGGCGTCACGCTTTTCGGCCGCTCGTTCAAATACCACCGCCCGCGCGGCCTGCTGACCGCGGGCGTGGAGGAGCCCAACGCGCTGGTGACGGTGCTGAAGGGCGAGGTGCGCGAGCCCAATATTCCAGCGACCATGGTCGAGATCCATGACGGGTTGGTGGCGATCAGCCAGAACCGCTTCCCGTCGCTGGCCTGGGACATCAACGCCGTCAACCAGCTTGGCGGCAAGATCCTGTCGGCCGGCTTCTACTACAAGACCTTCATGGGGCCGGTGATCGGTCCGCTGAAAGGCACGCGCTTCTGGATGTTCTGCGAGCATTTCATCCGCCGCGCCGCCGGTCTGGGCAGCGCCGGATCGGCGAAGGATCCTGCCCGCTACGAGCGCATGAACGCCTTTTGCGACGTGCTGGTGGTCGGCTCCGGACCTGCCGGCCTGATGGCCGCCAAGGCGGCCGCCGACCAGGGTGCGCGTGTCATGCTGGCCGATCTCGAACCGCGTTTCGGCGGCTCGACCAACTGGTCGGGTGAAACCATCGACGGTGTGCCGGCCGCCGATTGGGCGCGCCGCACCGTCAACCAGCTCGAAGGCCGCGACAATGTCCGGCTTTTGCCGCGCACCACGGTGTGGGGCTATTACGACAACAACACGCTTGCCGCACTCGAACGGGTCAGCGACCACAAGGAACAGCCCGCCAAGGGCGAGCCGCGCCATCGCTACTGGGCGATCCGAGCCAGATCGGTGGTTCTGGCCACCGGCGCCTTCGAACGCCCGCTGGTCTTCCCGGGCAATGACAGGCCAGGCGCGATGCTGGCCCATGCCGCCGAACGCTACGTCAACGAATTCGGCGTGCTGCCGGGCGAGCGGATCGCGCTGTTCACCAACAATGACAGCGCCTACCGGGCGGCCGTCGCCTTGAAGAAGGCGGGGGCGGCGATCGTCGCCATCGCCGACGTCAGGTCCGAGCTTTCGCCAGAGATGCGCAAGCTGGCGACGGAGGCCGAGGCCGAAGTGTTGGCCGGCCATGCCGTCATCGCCACCGAGGGCGGCAAGGCGCTCTCCGGCGTCAAGGTTCAGCGTTTCGACATGGTCACCGGGGCGCTTACCGGTGACGAGCGCAGCATCCATGCCGACTGCCTGCTGATGTCGGGCGGCTGGTCGCCGACCATCCATCTGGCCAGTCAGGCCGGCGCCAAGGCGGAATGGAATGCCGCGCGGCAGGCCTTCCTGCCGCCAAAGCCGACGCAGCAGTGGTCAACACAGCAGTGGATTGGCGCCGGGGCCTTCACCGGCAGTTTTTCGACCGCCGAGGCGATCGCCGAAGGCCGCGCCGCCGGCCTTGCGGCGGCCGGTGGAACGAGTACGCCGGCGGCATTGCCGACGGCCGAAGCGGTACCCGGCGATCCCGATCCGGCGCCCGTCTTCGAGATCAGAGCCAAGGGCAAGAGCTTTGTCGACGTCCAGCACGACGTGACGGCAGAAGATGTGCGGCTGGCGCACCGCGAAGGCTTCGTCTCGGTCGAGCATCTGAAGCGCTACACCACGCTCGGCATGGCGACCGATCAGGGCAAGAGCTCCAACGTTCCCGGCCTTGCCATCATGGCCGAGGCGCTGGGCAAGCCGATCCCCGAAGTCGGTACGACACGTTTCCGGCCGCCCTTCGCACCCGTTTCGATCGGCTCGCTGGCGGCGGAACGCTTCGGCGACCTCAAGCCCGAGCGGCTGACGCCGATGCATGACTGGCATGTCGCCAACGGCGCGACCATGTATTCCGCCGGCCTCTGGTACCGGCCGATGATCTACGGGCTTTCAGGCGAAACCATCGAGCAGGCCTATGTACGCGAGGCCAAGGCGACGCGCGAAAGCGCTGGCATTGTCGATGTCTCGACGCTGGGCAAGATCGCCGTGCAAGGCCCCGATGCCGCAACCTTCCTCGACCGCGTCTACACCAACATGTTTTCGACGCTCGCCGTCGGCAAGGCGCGTTACGGGCTGATGCTGCGCGAGGACGGCCTTGCCTTCGACGACGGCACCACCTGGCGGCTCGGCGAACAGGATTTCCTGATGACCACCACCACCGCCAATGCCGGCAAGGTGATGCAGCATCTGGAGTATTTCCTCGACGTGATCTGGCCGGACCTCAAGGTTCACGTCACCTCGGTGACCGACGAATGGGCGGGCGCCGCGATCGGAGGACCGAAGGCCCGGCAGATCCTCGCCGCCTGCGTCACCGGCACCGCAGTTGACAACTCCACCTTGCCCTTCATGGGCATTGTGCGTGGTGAGATCGCTGGCGTTCCGGTGATGATTTGCCGGCTGTCCTTCTCCGGTGAAATGGCCTTCGAGGTCTATTCCGGGGCCGGCCACGGCACGCATGTCTGGGAAGCCCTGATCGAAGCCGGCAAGCCGTTCGGCCTGGTCACCTACGGGCTCGAGGCGCTGGGCACGATGCGCATCGAGAAAGGCCATGTCACCGGCGCCGAGATCGACGGACGCACCACGGCGCGCGACCTGCATCTCGACTGGATGCTATCGAAGAAGAAGCCTTTCATCGGCTCGGCGATGATGGACCGCGAAGGCCTGATCGCGTCTGACCGGCTGGAACTGGTCGGCCTGATTGCGCTCGACAACCGGCCGCTCAATGGCGGCGCGCATATTGTCGAGGCGTTGGACGAGGCCAATCCGCACGGTTCGATCGGCCACATCACCGCCTGTTGCTATTCCCCGGCGCTCGGCAAGCACATTGCGCTGGCGCTGGTCTCGGGCGGCAAGGCCAGGCACGGGACGCGCGCCCATGTGTCCGATCCCCTGCGCAATAGGTTCGGACCGGTCGAGATCGTCTCCAACCATTTCTACGATCCGGAAGGGACCCGCATGCATGGTTGAGCGCCAATCCCCCCTTGAGCCGGAGTTTCATGTCGGCTCGCATGGCAATTTCGAGCATGGCGTCGAGATCCTGCTGACTGAGACCAGGCCGGGCTCGATCGTGCAGATCGCCGCCTGGCCGGGCGAAGAGAAGAAACTGATCGCCGCCATCCGCACCGTCACCGGCCTTGCGCTGCCCGACGGCGCCGGCGGCGGCCTGAGCGACGGTGTGAAATCTGTATTCGGCTTCGCGCCGGGAAGATTCACCGTGGCCGACGAGGCCGAAGGGCTGGCCGCGGCTTTTGCCAAGGCGGTGACGCCTGCCATCGGCACGGTAACGGACCTGTCGCACGGCCGCACCGCCATACGCATCGCCGGGCCGAAGGCCGAATGGGTGCTGGCGAAATTCTTCGCCATCGACTTCGCGCTGCCGGCATTCCCGGTCGGCGCCGGTCGCTCGACCACGCATCACGACGTTTTCGCCCAGATCCAGCGCACCGGCGCCGACCAGTTCGACATCTATGTCTTCCGCTCCTTCGCGCGTTCGTTCTGGAAGGCGCTTTGCCATGCCAGCGAGGAAGTCGGCTACGAGGTGCAGTAGCGCCACCTAGCCTGGCGCGGGCTAGACTAGGATTGCTGTGCGACTGCGTGCCAATCGGCGTTTTGCAATACGACACGATAGCCGTCGCAATCCTCGAAGGTGACGCCCTGCCTGTCCCAATAGGGATTGAAGGACGGCACGGTGGCGTAGCCGTGTTCCTTCATGCGCTGGATGGCTGCTTCCCAAGCGTCACGATCCGGCATGTAGAAGACGACCAGATTGTCCGCTGTGGGCGCCCTGCCCGCATCGTGACCATGGGCGTGGGTGAATTCGAAATGATAGGTGTCGCCGGGCCGCCCGAACATGACGCCGTCGAAGCCGTCATGATCGCTGAAGCGGAACAGTTCCTGCAGGCCAAGGCCATCCCGGTAGAAGCGGGTGACTGCCGCGAGATCGTTCGTTGGCCGCGCAACGCGCAGCACGAGCTGAGTTTTCATTTGCTGTCTCCTTTGTGGACAGGATTGAAGTCGAGTTGGGTTGCCTGTGGTGCAATCGTGCTTGCCCATTGCGTGACGATCAGCCCGCCGATAATCAGCGCAAGTCCGGCGAAACGAGCCACTGTGACCGGTCGATGGGCAAAGCCCATCAAGGCAAAGTGATCGATGACCAGTGACGCCATCATTTGGCCGGCGATGACGGCAACGATGAAGCTCGCGGCGCCGAGCTTCGGTGCCAGAAGCAGTGCGGCGGTGATGTAGACCACGCCTGCCGCGCCGCCGATCCAGATCCACCACGGACCTTTCAGTGCCACCCCGACGGCTGGAACCGGCAGCTTGAAGACCATCATGACCGGCACGATCAGCGCGACGCTGACGCCCAGCGAGACCAAGGTTGCCCAGAGCGGATGGCCGAGCAGGCGGCCAAGCATGGCGTTCGCCCCTGCCTGGAAGGGGACGATGGCTCCTGCCAGCAGGGCGGCAATCAGAAAGGAAAAGGTGCTGGCCATGAGATTGTCTCCATATCGATCAAGGCCAACTACAGCATCGGACTTGCATATGGAAATTCGACTCGCGTACGCGTAATATGCACCAAATGAATAATCTCGCCGGTATCGATCTGAACCTGCTCGTCGTGCTGGAGGCCTTGCTGGCTGAACGCCACGTCTCGCGGGCGGCAATCCGACTGAACAAGAGTCAGCCCGCCGTGAGCCATGCGCTCGCCAGGCTACGTCACCTTCTCGATGACCCGCTGCTGGTCAGGCGGCAGGGAGGCCTAGAGCCGACGGCGCGCGCTATGGAAATCACCCCGGCACTGACCGAGGCGCTCGATCGCATGCGGCACCTTCTGGCACCGGCCGGGTTCGACCCGGCGACGGAGCGCCGGAGGTTTCGGCTCGCTATGTCGGACTATGGCGCGGCGGTCATCCTGCCGGCACTGCTGCCGGTCATGCGGGCGCAGGCACCGCAGGTCGACCTCGTGGTCAGCCAGGCGAGCCGCGAGGTGATGGTTTCGCAAATCATCGACGGCGAGATCGATCTTGCCTTTGGCGTCTTTCCCAGCCTCGATCGGTCCGTGCGCTCGCATCGCTTGTTCGACGAGCGCTTTGCCTGTCTCGCCGATGCGGCAAGTCTTGGCGGCAGAAAGACGATAGATCTGGCGACTTATCTCGAACGGCCCCACGCGCTGGTCGATTTGCGGCCAGAGCGTCAGAGCGAGGTCGACAAGGCCCTGGCCGAAATGGGCCACAAGCGGCGGCTCTGCCTCATCATCCCGCATTGGGGCGTGGCGCCGCGCCTGATCGCCGGCACCGACCTGGTGCTTACCGTCGCACGTCGGATACTGCCGGCGCCCGACAACCGGCTCTGCGTCTTCGCCCCACCTTTCGAAATTCCGGCCTTTCAGTTCACGCAGATCTGGCACAAGCGACGCGACGGCGACCCGGCGCACCAATGGCTGCGGTCGCTGCTTCAGCATCTGTTTGACGGTTGAGCTCGGAAAACCTTCTGGCCTCAATGCCGGCCGGTTCTGCCGCTAGAGAATCGCGCCGCGGACGGCCATGGTGGAAAGACATGGCCGCCAGATCGGCCCAAGGGATAAAAATCCCGTCTCAGACTCGGCACATTCGTTTGGTTCGAACATCCCCATGACCGCAGAACTATCCGCCGGCGCCACCGATCGCGCCGATGTGTCGGCCAGAGCCTTGCTCCTGCTGCCACTGACGGTCGCCTGCGGCGTGTTCATGACCAGCCTCGACCAGAATGTCGTGGTGACGGCGCTGCCCGGCATCGGCGAAAGCCTCGCCCGCCCGCCGAGCCAGCTCGGCCTGCTGATCACCGTCTATGTTGCCAGCCTGATCATCTCGATGCCGCTCGGCGGCTGGGCGGCCGACCGCTTCGGCCTGCGCAACGTCTACTGCTTCGCCTTGCTGGTGTTCGCCACCTCATCGGCGCTCTGCGGCCTGTCCAACGACATCTGGACGCTGGTCGGCGCCCGCGCGCTGCAGGGGTTTGGCGGCGCGCTGATGGGCACGCTCGGCCAGGTCGTCATCCTGTCGAGTTTCCCGCGCAACAGGACGCTGAAGATCAACATGTATATCTCGGTGGCCAGCCAGACCGGGCCGCTGGTCGGGCCGCTCGTCGGCGGCGCGCTGACCACCTACATTTCCTGGCGCTGGATCTTCTTCATAAACGTCCCGTTCGCGCTGGCGGCGGCGGTCCTTGCCGCCTCTCTGTTCCCGACGGTGACCAAGCCCGTGCGTACGCGGTTCGATTTTCCAGGTTTCCTGCTGGTCGGCAGCGGCATGATCCTGCTGGTGTTCGGCATGGATTCGCTGGCCGCCAAGGATGCCCCCGGCGGGATGATCGCCGGCGAACTGGCGCTGGCGGTCATCATCCTGTCGATTGCCTCGCTCTACTGCCTGCGCGTGCCAAATCCCCTGCTCGATTTGAAGCTCCTGCGCATCCGCACCTTCCGCATCTCGTTCCTCACCGGCGGTGGGCTGGACACGATCGGCCTGAGCTCCGTCGCCTTCCTGCTGCCGCTGATGTTCCAGCTCGGCTTCGGCATGAGTGCGGTGCAGGCGGGATCGCTGACCTTCGTTGCCGCGCTCGGCTCGGTGATCATGCGTTTCTTCATGCCGCGCGTCCTCAACCGGTTCGGCTTCCGCCGCGTGCTGGTCTTCAACACGCCGGTTGTTGCCGCCATGGTGGCCGGCTTCGCCTTGATGCAGGCGACGACGCCGGTCTGGATCGTGCTTGGCTACATCTTTGCTTTCGGCGTCTTTCGCTCCGTCCAATGGGCCTCGACCGGCAACCTCGCCTATTCCGACATCGCCCCCGACCAGCTCGCCCGCTTCAGCGCGCTTTATTACATCCTCTGGCAGCTCGCGGTGGCGGTCAGCGTCGGCCTGGCGGCGGCCATGCTGTCGTTCCTGGCCGGCGGTGGCCCTGCCGTGACCAATGATTTCCGGGTCCTGTTCGCGATCGAGGGCGTCATCACGCTCTGCGCGCTGCTTGCCTATCTCAAGCTGACGCCGCAGGACGGCGCCCATGTCAGCGGCCATGGCATGCAGATGAATACGGAATAGCCGGCAAGCGCCGCCAGGCCGGGCAGCCGCTCTACTCGCTGAACGTCACCCACTCTTCCAGCGGCACGCGGTCGGTGCGGAAGGCGTTTTCCGGCTTGGAGGTGTCCTCATAGCCGAGCGCCATGCCGCAGACGACGATCTCCTCGTCGGGAATGTTGAGCACCGGCCGGATCTGCCGGTGATAGGGCGCGAAGGCGGCCTGCGGGCAGGTGTGCAGGCCCCTGCCCCGCGCCGCGACCATGATGTTCTGCAGGAACATGCCGTAGTCGATCCACGAACCCTGGTTGAGCCGGCGGTCGATGGTGAAGATCATGCCGACCGGCGCGTCGAAGAAGACGAAGTTGCGGTCATGCTGGGCACGCATCTTGTCGACCTCGCGGCGGCCGATGCCGAGCGCGCCATAGAGGCCGAAGCCGTTGGCGCGTCGCCGCGTCAGATAGGGTTCGAAGAACTGGGTGGGATAGTAGCGGTACTCGTCCCAGTCGGCCTTTTCGGCGCGGATACCGGAATTCAGGATGGCATCCGAGATCTGTTGCTTGGTCTCGCCCTTGGTGACGTAGACCCGCCATGGCTGCATATTGGTGCCGGAAGGCGCGCGAGCCGCAACCGCCAGAATGTCGCGGATAGTGTCGTCTTCGATCATGTCAGGCAGAAATGCGCGCACCGAACGTCGCGACACGATCGCCTCGTCGACGATCTCGGCCTCATCCGCGATTCGAGCCTTCTTTTCCAACATGGGCCGTCCCTTAGCCTTTGCGTCGATCGGACGTCCCCACTCGCCGCTCGCGGCGGAGCCTTTGCATGAACCGTCAAAATCCTGCAAGCAAATCTTGAGCATTGGTGAAAATCTACTTGATTTTTTCATGAGCTTGATTTCTCATGAAATTCGGTTTGAAATTTTCATGAAGTGAGCGTTTTGGCGTCTCCTACCGCACGAACATTACAGGGACCTGACGAACGCGTGCTGGCTGGCGATATCCGGGCGCTGCGCAGGGCGCGCGGGCTGACGCTCGCCGAAATCGCGCTGAAACTCGGCCGTTCGGTCGGCTGGGTCAGTCAGGTCGAGCGCGGCCTGTCGACGCCGTCGCTCAGCGATCTCAGGGCGTTCGCCGAACTGTTCGGCGTGCCGATCAGCCTGTTCTTCAGCCATGACGTGCCCGTCGAGAGCGAGCGCGGCGTGGTGGTGCGGGCCGGCAGGCGCCGCACCCTTGGCACCAGCGAATCCGGCCTGGTGGAAGAACTCCTGTCGCCCGATCTCGGTGGTAGCTTCGAAATGGTGCGCTCGATCTTCGCGCCGGGCGCGGAAATGAAGACCGAGCAACTGCGGCCGACCGAGGAAGCAGGCTATCTTGCCTCCGGTATTTTCGAGATCGAGATAGCGGGTATCTGGCACCGGCTCGTCGAAGGCGATTCCTTCCGCTTCGAAGGCAAGCCCTATCGCTGGCGCAATCCAGGCACCGAGCCGGCGGTTGTCATCTGGGTGGTTTCGCCACCGGTTTATTGAGTCAATTTTGGGAGAAGAAGATGGCGGGGTTGCCGAGCACGGCGCGCGTGGTGATCATCGGGGGTGGCGTGGTCGGCACCTCCTCGCTCTATCATCTCGCCAAGGCGGGCTGGACCGACTGCGTGCTCCTGGAAAAGAACGAGCTGACATCAGGCTCGACCTGGCATGCCGCCGGCAATGTGCCGACCTTTTCCTCGTCCTGGTCTCTGATGAATATGCAGCGCTATTCGACCGAGCTGTATCGCGGCCTGGCCGACGCGGTCGACTATCCCATGAATTACCACGTCACCGGTTCGCTGCGGCTCGCCCATTCCAAGGAGCGCATGCAGGAATTCCAGCGCGCCAAGGGCATGGGCCGCTATCAGGGCATGAATATTGAAGTGGTCGGCGTCGACGAGATCAAGCGCCGCTATCCCTTCATCGAGACGCATGATTTGGAGGGCGCGCTCTACGATCCGAGCGATGGCGACATCGACCCGGCGCAGTTGACCCAGGCGCTGGCCAAGGGCGCGCGCGATTTGGGCGCCAAGATCATCCGCTTCTGCCCCGTCACCGGCGTGCGCCGCGAGAAGGATGAGTGGGTGGTCGCCACGCCGCAAGGCGAGATCCGCTGCGAAATCGTCGTCAATGCCGCCGGCTACCGTGCCGCCGAAGTCGGCAAGATGTTCGGCCGCGAAGTGCCGATGATGGTGATGAGCCACCAGTACATCCTGTTCGAGGAAATCCCCGAACTGGCCGCATGGTCGAAGGAACAGGGCAAGAAACTGCCGCTGCTGCGCGATGTCGACACCTCCTACTATCTGCGCCAGGAAAAGACCGGCATGAATCTCGGCCCCTATGAGCGCAATTGCCGCGCGCATTGGGCCACCCCCGGCGATCCGATGCCGGAGGATTTTTCCTTCCAGCTCTTCCCCGACGATCTCGACCGGCTGGAACATTATTTGGCCGATGCCGTCGCCCGCGTGCCGATCCTGGGCACCGCCGGCCTGTCCAAGGTCATCAACGGGCCCATCCCCTATGCGCCGGACGGCAATCCGCTGATCGGCCCGATGCCCGGCGTCCCCAACGCCTTCGAGGCCTGCGTCTTCACCTTCGGCATTGCCCAGGGCGGCGGCGCCGGCAAGGTGCTGGCCGAATGGGTCACGCAGGGCCAGACCGAATGGGATATGTGGTCCTGCGATCCGCGCCGCTTTACCTCGTTTGCCTCGGCGCCGGATTATTGCGTCGCCAAGGGCATGGAAATCTACGGCAATGAATACGCCATCCAGTTCCCGCGCCACGCCTGGCCCGAAGGGCGCGACCGCAAACTGTCGCCGATCCACGACCGCACCAAGGCGCTCGGCGGCCGCTTCGACGCCTATAATGGCTGGGAGCGTGTCACCTGGTATGCGCAGCCGGGCGACGACATTTCCGAGGAAGCGACGCTGACCTTCCGCCGTGAAGGTCCCTGGCAGCATCGCGTGCGCGAAGAGTGCCTGGCCGTCCGCGACGCCGCCGGCATCCTCGACCTGCCCGGCTTCTCGCGTTTCAACCTGGAAGGCTCCGGCGCCGCCGAATGGCTGAGCCTGCAGGTCACCGGCCTGGTGCCGAAGCCCGGCCGCATCGGCCTCGTCTATTTCGCTGACGACAAGGGCCGCATCGTCACCGAAATGTCGGTCGTGCGCCACGGCGAGGACCAGATGACGCTGATCACCGCAGCGGTCGCGCAATGGCATGATTTCGAATGGCTGAAGTCGCGCATGCCGAAAGACGCCGCCTTCACCCTGACCGACCGCACCGAGGACTATTCCACCCAGATCCTGGCCGGCCCCAACTCGCGCAAAATCCTCGCCGATGTCTGCGCCGCCGACCTCACCCTGCCATGGCTGACGCATCAGGAAACCACCATCGCCGGGCGCTGGGCGAAGCTGGTGCGCGTCTCCTTCGCCGGCGAGCTCGGCTGGGAGATCCACACCAAGGTCGGTGACACATCGGGCATCTTCGATGCCATCTGGGCGGCCGGGCAGAAGCACGGACTGAAACCGTTCGGCATGTACGCGCTGGATTCGCTCCGGCTCGAGAAGGGCTACCGCACCTGGAAAGGCGATCTGTCGACCGACTATTCCATCCTGCAGGGCGGGCTTGAGCGTTTCGTCAAATGGGAGAAGCCCGACTTCCGTGGCAAGGCCGCATTGCAGAACGAAAAGCAGCAAGGCGTGAAGAAGCGCTTCGTCACGCTGGTCGTCGAAAACCCCGGCGATTGCGACGCGCCCTACATGTCGACGCTGTGGCATGGCGGCCAGATCGTCGGCGAGACCACGTCGGGCGGCTGGGGCCATCGCATCGACAAGTCCATCGCGCTCGGCATGCTGCGCGTGGACTTGACCGAGCCCGGCACCTCCGTCGAGGTCGAAATCTTCGGCGACCGATTCCAGGCGGTGGTGCAGAAAGACGAGCCACTCTGGGATCCGAGGAACGAAAGGCTGCGGGCATGAAGAATGTCATCCTTACCGATGGCGGCATGGGCCAGGAACTGGTCCGCCGCAGCAAATCCGAGCCGACGCCACTGTGGTCGGCCAGGGTCTTGATCGACGAGCCCGATCTGGTGCGCGACCTGCATGCCGAATTCATTCGCGCCGGCGCCCGCGTCATCACCCTCAACACCTATTCGGCAACGCCCGAACGGCTGGCGCGCGAGGGTGCCGAGGAGCTGTTCAAGCCGTTGCAGAAGCGCGGCATCGAACTGGCCAGGCAAGCTTGCGACGCAGCCGGCGAGGCAGCGATCGCCGGCTGCCTGTCGCCGCTTTTCGGCAGCTACGCGCCGGCGCTGACCATCTCCTATCAGGAAACGCTCGACATCTATCGCCGCATCGTCGCCGAGCAGGCGGATGGCGTCGATCTCTTCCTGTGCGAAACCATGGCCTCGGCCGATGAAGCACGCGCGGCCGTCACCGCGGCATCGGAAAGCGGCAAGCCGGTCTGGGTATCCTGGACGCTCGCCGATCACGGCGCGCCGCGGCTGCGCAGCGGCGAAACAATAGCCGCCGCGGCAAGCGCGCTCGATGGCCTGCCGATAGCGGCGCGGCTGCTCAACTGCTGCCGGCCGGAAGCGATCGCCGCCGCCTTGCCTGAGCTGATCGAACTCGGCGGCCCGGTCGGCGCCTATGCCAATGGCTTCACCTCCACAGAGGCGCTCAAGCACGGCGGTACCGTCGACGTGCTGCACGCCCGCCACGACCTCGGCCCCGACGCCTATGCTGATCAGGCCATCGGCTGGGTCGAGGCCGGCGCAGAAATCGTCGGCGGTTGCTGTGAAGTTGGTCCCGCCCATATCGCGGCGCTGCGCAGCCGGCTCGAACAGGCCGGCTACCAGATCTCGGGAGTTCAATGATGCCCAGACCATCATCGCGTATTTCCGGCATCGTGCCTTCCGGCAAGGATGGCTGGGAGGTTCATTCCGCCGCCTGGGCCCGCAAGGAAGCCGGCGAGGACATCATCATGCTGTCCGTCGGCGACCATGATTTCGACACGCCCTCTGAGACGATCGAGGCCTGCGTCACCGCGGTTCGCGGCAGCAACCACCACTACACGCCGCTGCCCGGCCTGCCGCGCCTGCGCCAGGCGATGGCGGTCGCTTCGAGCGCCTGCACCGGCGTCGAGACGACACCGGATCAGGTCATCGCCACACCTGGCGGCCAGGCCGCACTTTACGCGGCCGTGCAGGCCGTGCTGGATCAGGGCGACCACGCCATCGTGGTGGCGCCGTACTATGCTACCTATCCCAACACGTTCAGCGCCGCCGGGGCCAGCTTCACCGTCGTCGAGACGCCGGCCGAGGACGGGTTTCAACCCCGCGCCGACATGATCCGCGCGGCACTCAGGCCCAACACGCGCGCCATCCTCATCAACACGCCGAACAACCCGACAGGTGCGGTCTATTCGCGCGAGCGGCTGGAACAGCTGGCGCAAATCTGCCGCGAGCACGATCTCTGGCTTCTGTCGGACGAGGTCTACTGGACGCTGGGCGGCGGCGAGCATGTCTCGCCGCGCTCGCTGCCCGGCATGGCCGAGCGCACGCTGGTCATCAATTCCATGTCCAAGAGCCACGGCATGACCGGCTGGCGCATGGGCTGGCTGACTGGCCCGCAAGAGATGATCACGCTGCTCACCAACCTCAATCTGGTGACGACCTACGGCCTGCCGGCCTTCATCTCGATCGCCTGCACCGAGGCGCTGGAGAACCGCTACGGCGTCAAGGAGATCGCCGAGCGCTACGCGGCGCGCCGCACCGTCTTCCTCGATGCCGTGCGCGGCATGAACGACGTCACCGTGCGCGGTTCCGAAGGCGGCATGTATGTCATGCTCGACATCTCCGATGTCGAACCCGACGACGAAAAGTTCGCCTGGGCCCTCCTCGACCAGGAGAAGGTCGGCGTGATGCCCGGCTCCAGCTTCGGTGACGCCGCCGCCGGCCATATCCGCATCAGCCTCTGCCAACCGGAACCGGTGCTGCAGGAAGCAGCGGCTCGGCTGCGCCGTTTTGCTTCCACCTATCGCCGCGAGGCCGCATGACCAAGAGCATCCCCACCAAGGCCCGCGCTGTCATCATCGGCGGCGGCGTCTCCGGCTGTTCGGTTGCCTATCATCTGGCCAAGCTCGGCTGGACCGACATCGTGCTCTTGGAGCGCAAGCAGTTGACCTCGGGCACGACATGGCATGCCGCCGGCCTGATCGGCCAGCTGCGCGGCTCGCAGAACATGACGCGGCTGGCGAAATATTCAGCCGACCTCTACGTCAAGCTGGAGGCCGAGACCGAGGTTGGCACCGGCATGCGCCAGGTCGGCTCGATCACCGTCGCGCTGACCGAGGAGCGCAAGCACGAGATCTACCGGCAGGCCTCGCTCGCCCGTGCCTTCGATGTCGACGTGCGCGAGATTTCGCCCAATGAAGTCAAACAGATGTATCCGCATCTCAACGTGTCCGACGTCGTCGGTGCCGTGCATCTGCCGCTCGACGGCCAATGCGACCCGGCCAACATCGCCATGGCTTTGGCCAAGGGTGCCCGCCAGCGCGGCGCCACCATCGTCGAGAATGTGAAGGTCACCAAGGTCCACACCAGGAACGGCCGCGTCACCGGCGTGTCCTGGGCGCAGGGTGACGAACAGGGCATGATCGAGGCCGACATCGTCGTCAACTGCGCCGGCATGTGGGCGCGCGAACTCGGCGCCCAGAACGGCGTCACCATACCGCTGCACGCATGCGAGCATTTCTATCTCGTCACCGAGCCGATCCCCGGCCTCAGCCGCCTGCCGGTGCTGCGTGTGCCGGACGAATGCGCCTACTACAAGGAAGACGCCGGCAAGATGATGCTCGGCGCCTTCGAGCCGGTGGCCAAGCCCTGGGGCATGGACGGCATCCGCGAGGATTTCTGCTTCGACCAGTTGCCCGAGGACATGGATCATTTCGAGCCGATCCTTGAAATGGGCGTCAACCGCATGCCGATGCTGGCCACCGCCGGCATCCACACTTTCTTCAACGGCCCCGAAAGCTTCACCCCCGACGACCGCTACTATCTCGGCGAGGCGCCGGAACTGCGGGGCTACTGGATGGCGACCGGCTACAATTCGATCGGCATCGTCTCCTCCGGCGGCGCCGGCATGGCGCTGGCGCAATGGATCAACGACGGCGAAGCGCCGTTCGACCTGTGGGAAGTCGACATCCGCCGCGCCCAGCCGTTCCAGAAGAACCGCCGTTATCTCAAGGAGCGCGTCTCCGAAACGCTCGGCCTGCTCTACGCCGACCACTTCCCCTATCGGCAGATGGCGACATCGCGCGGTGTGCGCCGCTCGCCGCTGCATGAGCACCTGAAGGCGCGCGGCGCCGTGTTCGGCGAGGTCGCCGGCTGGGAGCGCGCCAACTGGTTCGCCCGCGAGGGACAGGAGCGCGAATACCGCTATTCCTGGAAGCGGCAGAACTGGTTCGACAACCAGCGCGACGAGCATCTGGCCGTCCGCAACAAGGTCGGCCTGTTCGACATGACCTCGTTCGGCAAGATCCGCGTCGAGGGCCGCGATGCCTGCGCCTTCCTGCAAAGACTGTGCGCCAACGACATGGACGTGGCACCGGGCAAGATCGTCTACACGCAAATGCTCAACCAGCGCGGCGGCATCGAGAGCGACCTCACCGTCTCGCGGCTGTCGGACACGGCCTACTTCCTCGTCGTGCCGGGCGCCACGCTGCAGCGCGATCTGGCGTGGTTGCGCCGGCATGTCGGCGAGGAGTTCGTCGTCATCACCGACGTCACGGCGGCCGAAAGCGTGCTCTGCCTGATGGGTCCGGATGCGCGAAAGCTCATCCAGAAAGTCAGCCCCAACGATTTCTCCAACGAGAACAACCCGTTCGGCACGTTCCAGGAGATCGAGATCGGCATGGGGCTGGCCCGCGCCCACCGCGTCACCTATGTCGGCGAACTCGGCTGGGAGCTCTATGTCTCGACTGACCAGGCGGCTCATGTCTTCGAGGCGATCGACGAGGCCGGTGCGGATGTCGGCCTGAAACTCTGCGGCCTGCACACGCTCGATTCCTGCCGCATCGAAAAGGCCTTCCGGCATTTCGGCCACGACATCACCGACGAGGACAATGTGCTGGAAGCAGGCCTCGGCTTCGCGGTGAAGACGGCCAAGGGCGATTTCATCGGCCGCGATGCCGTGTTGAAGAAAAAGGAAGCCGGATTGAGCCGCCGGCTGGTCCAGTTCCGGCTGAAAGACCCGCAGCCCCTGCTCTTCCACAACGAGGCGATCTTGCGTGACGGCAAGATCGTCGGCCCGATCACCTCAGGCAATTACGGCCACCATCTCGGCGGCGCCATTGGGCTGGGCTATGTGCCATGCCAGGGCGAGAGCGAGGCGCAGGTGCTGGCCTCGTCCTTCGAGATCGAAATCGCCGGCGAGCGGTTTGCGGCTGAAGCGTCGTTGAAGCCGATGTATGACCCGAAGGCTGAACGGACGAAGATGTAACGCCTCTTCCCTTCTCCCCTTGTGGGAGAAGGTGGATCGGCGCGTAGCGCCGAGACGGATGAGGGGTGCGTGACGAAGCGCGGTGTGAAAGGATCGAAGGGTCTGAAGCACTTATTTCTGCAAAGCAGAGATCCCTCACGCACCCCTCATCCGACCTCGCTTCGCGAGGCCACCTTCTCCCACAAGGGGAGAAGGGAGAGTCGCGCATCCCCTAAAACCTTTCCAGCTTCGTCCGCACCTTCGCCAGAAACGCCGCCCGCGTCTTGGGCGTCGAGGCGTCCATCAGATAGTGCGCCAGGAAGAACGTCTTGCAGCGTCTCGCGCACAGCGCCCGCATGCCGCGCAGCAAGGTCTTGCGTCCGGGCTGGCCGACGACGACGCTCCACCAGGTCGGCGCGCCGCAGGTGGTGATGACGCCGACCTTGGTGACATGCGTCATCAGCGACGTGATCCGCCCCTTGCCCACAGGCAGCTTGAAGGCGACATCGGTCGCCCACACCCGGTCGAGCCAGCCTTTCAGCATCGCCGGCAGCCCGTACCACCAGGTCGGATAGACGAACAGGATCGCCTCGGCCCAGGCGAGCAGTTCGAAATGCGGCTTCAGCGCCGGGTCCTGCGGCGCCTGATTGTTGTAAGTGCGCCGCTCGTCGCAGCCCATCACCGGGTCGAATTTCTCGGCATAGAGGTCGAGCAGCCGCACCTCCCAGCCCCTTGCCTTGAGCACATCCAGGGCGGTGTCGCGGATGGCGGCGCAAAAGCTTTCCGGCACCGGATGGCAATAGACCACGAGGACACGCATCAGAATGCATCCATGCTCGCCGCGACCTTCGTCATGAAGGACTTTCGCGTCTGGTCGGTCGACAGGTTCATTGCGTAATGCGCGAGATAAGTCACCGGCGCGCCCGGCTTTACGGTGGCGCGCAGCATGCGCTTGATCAGCCTGCGTGGCGGATCACCCATCACCATGGCGCGGAACCGGCTCCCGCCATAAGTGGTGACAGCCGCCACCTTCCTGATGTTGTGCAGCGACGGCTGCACCTTGCCGTCGACCAGCCTGAACGACACGCCGGGCAGGAAGACGCGGTCGAAGAAGCCTTTCAGGATCGCGGGAAAGCCGTAATTCCAGACCGGGTAGGAAAGCACCAGCGCCTCGGCACGCAGCAGGCGCTCGACATAGGGCGCCGCCGGGTCGGCGGAACCGCGCGGGCTGTGATAATCCAGCCTCTCCTGGCGCATCAGCCGCGGGTCGAAATCCTCGGCGTAGAGGTCGCAATCGTCGACCGCATGGCCCGCCGCCGTCAGCCGCTCGACGATCAACCGGTGCAGGCCGGCATTGAAGCTGGTCTCGACCGGGTGCGCGTAGAGGACGAGGATGTTCATCAGCCTGCCTTTTGCAGTCCCTTGAACAAAAAGGTCCGTCCGGAACGATAGTCATAGTCCGGGTTTTCCCAAGCGATCATCTTGCCGGGATTGAGCAGGCCCTGCGGATCGGTCTCGCGCTTGAAGGCGAGTTGCACGGCATCGGTCTGCTTCATGCCGCCCTCCTCCAGCGTGTAGCGGTGCGGGTTGAAGATCGGACAGCCATTGTCCTCGTGCAGCCGCACGATCTCGTCGAGCCGTGCCTCGGTGGTGAACTTCACCAAGGGCAGGCCAAAGCAGGTGATGTTGCCGTCCAGCCGCACGAATTCGAGATGCGAGAAGACTTCGCCGGGAAACATCGCATCCATCTTCTCGACCAGCGCCAGCTGGTTGGGAAAGGGATAGAGCGACTGCAGATAGGTGATGTCGGGATCGACGCGCAGTGCCCTTAGCGTCGTATGGTTCCAGGCCAGCTCATAGGCCGGCGGCAGGCCTTTTTTCTCCTCCGCCGTCGCGGTGGCGGCGTTGAAGATCACCTCGCCGCCGGCGCGCCGGGTGAAGGCAAGGAACGCATCCAGCCCATGCTGCGCCACCATGACGACGCAGATGCTTTGCCCTTCCCTGAAAAACTTCTGGTGCCGCTTGAAATAGAGCTGTGGCACCGGTGCGGCGATCGGCGTGATCAGCTTGGCCAGGATGCCGTCCTGGCAGGCCAACGCGTTGCCGTAGCGCGCAGCGTCCATGAAGGAGGCATCGAAGCCGACGATGACATCGACCCATTCATAGGCCGCGGTCAGCGGCATCTCGACTTCCGTGATGATGCCGTTGGTGCCGTAGGCGTGCGTCACCTTGTGCAGATCCTCGCCGGTGAGTTCGAGCACTTTCGGCTCGGCCTCCATGGTCACCACGCGCAGGCGCAGTACATTGCCGAAATCGCGCAGGCCGCCGAAATTGATCGAGCCGACGCCGCCCGACCCGCCCGCGATGAAGCCGCCGATCGAGGCGGTGTTGTAGGTCGACGGCGACAGCCGCAGTTCCTGCCCGGAATGCGCGCGTGTCGCCTTGTCGATATCGGCCAGCACCGCGCCCGGCCCGGTCACCACGCGCCCCGGCGCGATCGATTTGATCTCGTTCATTTCGGCGAGGTTGAGCACCACGCCGCCCGACAACGGCATCGCCTGACCGTAATTACCGGTGCCGCTGCCGCGCGGCGTCACTGGCACGCCGTGCCGGTGACAGGCGGCCAGCACGCGGATCAGCTCGGCTTCGGTCTTCGGCGTCACGATCAGGTCGCCGGTGACATGGTCGAGCTGCTGTTTCAGCACCGGGCTGTACCAGTAGAAGTCGCGGCTCTTCTGCTGGACGATGGCCGGATTGTCGTCGAGCTTTATCCCCTCGAGATCGCGTTTGAGCGCCGAAACATCCATCATTCCACCATCAGTTCGTCGAGTTCGGCATAGTCGGGCAATTGCCGCTCGATCGCGCGGCCGCCGCGCACGACGATGCGATCCGATTCGGGCCGCGACAGCAATTCCGTCCAGTTTCGACCTTTGAACAGGATGAAATCGGCATCGCCGCCGGCGGCAAGCGTGCCGGAACCATCGAGCCGCATCACCTTGGCCGGCGTGGCAGTGACCGCTTGTGGCCAGTCGGCGACGGGATGATCGAAATGCAGGATGCGCGTCGCCATGCGGTAGACCTCCAGCATGTCGAGATCGCCATAGGCATAGAAGGGGTCACGCGTGTTGTCGGAGGCCACCGCGACCGGAATGCCCCTCGCCTTCATCTCGTGCAGCAGCGTCACGCCGCGCCAGCGCGGCGTGGTCTGGTTCCCGCGCCGATCCTGCAGATAGAGATTGCACATCGGCAGCGACACCACCGCCAGACCGGCCTTCGCCACCTTGTCCAGCGTGTCCAGCACCTCGAGATCGGGCTGCCGCGCCAGCGAGCAGCAATGGCCGACGAGGATCTTGCCCTCGAAGCCGCTCCATAGGGCCGCCTCGGCGATCTTCTTCAGCGAGATGGCGGCGATATCGTCGGTCTCGTCGGCGTGAAAATCGAGATCGAGCCCATGCTTGATCGCCTGCGCGAAGACATGGTCGAGCAGCTCTTCCAGGTCCGGCACCATATAGGTGACGACGCCGAGCACGCCCCTGGCGGCGGCGACCCGCTTCGCCAGCCTGTCGAACCATTTCTTGTCGCGCACGCCCTCGATGCCGAGCAGGCAGGCGCCCTGCAATTCGATGCGGCCGCGCCAGGCCTCGCGCATCGTCTCGAACACCGGCCAGGAGATTTCCTCTTGCGGCGCGACACTGTCGAGATGGGTGCGCAGCGCCCTGGTGCCATGCGCGTAGGCCGAGCGCAGCGAGAAATCCATGCGTCTGGCCAGGTCCTCGGCGCTCCAGCGCGCGACGCGGTCGGCACCCGCGGCATTGAGCGCGCCCATGAAGGTGCCGTCGGGATTGGGCTTTCGCGGCCAGATATGGCCCTTGTCGATATGAGTATGGCAGTCGACGAAGCACGGCAGCACGATACGACCGGCGAGGTCGATAGCCTCCGCCGGCGCTTTCGATTTGCCATGCGGGGCCATGCGGGAGATCTTGCCGTCGGCAATGGCAATGTCGGCCAGCGTGAAACCGTCATTGTCGTAAGCAGCGGCAAGACCCGGCGTCAGCGATCGATGAACGCGGGCGTTGGCGAGCTGGTATGAGGCTGAGTCCGGAATCACGGCACTACCGCTCCTGCTTCAGCGCGCTTTCGTGCCAGCGCCGCAAAATGAGATGCGAGATCAGCGACAGCACGAGGAAGATCAGGATGCCGGTCAGCGAAATCAGGAACAGCGCCGCGAACAGCCTTGGCGCGTTGAGCCGGTAGCCGGCCTCGATGATGCGCGAGGCGAGCCCCGACGACTGGCCGGTGGCGCCGGCGACGAACTCGGCCACCACGGCGCCGATCAGCGACAGGCCGCCGGCGATCTTCAACCCGCCGAGGAAATACGGCATCGCCGCCGGCAGCCTGAGATAGCGCAATTGCTGCCAGCGCGTCGCGCCATTGAGCTTGAACAGGTCGCGCAGATTGCGGTCGACCGAATTCAGGCCAAGCGTGGTGTTGGACAGGATCGGGAAGAAGGCGACGATCCAGGCGCAGAGCAGGAGCTTGGTCGTCTGGTTGTTCACATAGATGTTGATCAGCGGAAAGATCGCCACGATCGGCGTCACCTGCAGCACGATGGCGAACGGGAAGAACGACATCTCCACCCATTTCGATTGCGCAAACAGCACCGACAGGCCGACGCCGCCGATGACCGCCAAGGCCAGACTGAGAAAGGTGATGCGCAAGGTGACCAGCAGCGAGGAGAATAAAAGGCCGGCATCGTTGTAGAGCGTCTGCAGCACCACGCCGGGGCGCGGCAGGATATATTGTGGGATCTCGTTCCACACGCAGATGCGATCCCACAGCCAGATCGCCAGGATCATGATCGCCAGCGGCAGCACCCAGCGGCCGATACGCTCGAACCGCTCCTGGCGCACACGGCGCGCTTCCTCGGGGTCGAGTTTCAACGTGCCGTCAATGACCGTCATGATGCGAGCCCGCTGTTGAATTGATGGCATTGACCAGCACGTCGGAAGCTTGACGGCAAAGGGCTGCATAGTCGGGCGATGTGCGAAACGCCTCGTCGCGCGGATAGGGGGCCTCGATGGCGAGTTCGTCGAACACCCTGCCCGGCCGTGCCGCCATGACGACGACCCGGTTGGACAGAAACACGCTTTCGAAAACGCTGTGGGTGACGAAGACGACGGTGAAGCGCTCGTCCTGCCAAAGCTCCAGCAGATCGTTGTTGAGCTTGAAGCGGGTGATCTCGTCGAGTGCCGCGAACGGTTCGTCCATCAACAGCACGCGCGGCTTGGTCACCATGGCGCGCGCGATCGAGACACGCATCTTCATGCCACCCGACAGTTCGCGCGGCACGGCATCCTCGAAGCCGGTCAGGTGCACCCGCGCCAGCATCTCTCTGATCGCAGGCGCCGCCTTGGCGCGGGAAATGCCCTTCAGCCTGAGCGGCAGCCAGACATTGTCGAAGACGCTGGCCCAGGGCAGCAGCGTCGGCTCCTGGAAGACGAAGCCGATATTGGCACGGTCGAGCGAGCCGCCGCCGCGCCAGTCGAGCACGCCGGAAGTCGGCGTCGACAGGCCGGCGATCAGCCGCAGCGCCGTCGACTTGCCGCATCCGGACGGCCCGAGCAGGCTGAGGAAGTCGCCTTCCCGGATCGTCAGGTCGACATCGCTCAGCGCCGTCACGCCGTTGGAAAACACCTTGCCGACGCCGCGCAGCGCCAGCAAGGTCGGAGCGACGTCCGATGCCGGCGCTCGCGCCACCTTTTCTCCTATCATGCCCAGGCCGACCTATTTCTTCAGGTCGAGCCCGACGCCCTTGTTGACGAAGGCCAGCGTGTAGGCCTTCGAAATGTCGATGCCTTCCGGCGTGACCTTGGCCTTGACCATCTTGTCGTAGAAACTCTTGATGCGCGCGTCGGTCATGGCGCCGATGCCGAGTTTCTCGGTGTCGCCGGAATCGGCAAGGCCGAACTTCTTCATCTGCTCGATCGAGAAAGCGATCTGCTCGTCGCTCATGTCGGGATTGTCTTTCTTGATCATGTCGTTGGCGGCCTTGTTGTCGCCGTAGAGGTACTTGTACCAGCCCTTGGCCGAGCCATCGACGAAGCACTGGACCACCTCCGGCTTCTTGTCGATCGTGTCCTGCATCACCTCGATCGTCGTCGAGTACGTATCCCAGCCATAATCGGCGAGCAGGAACTGGTTCGGCACGAAGCCGCCTTCCTTCTTCACCGCAAACGGCTCGGAGGTGACGTAGCCCTGCTGGATCGACTTCTTGTTGGCGAGGAACGGAGCGGTGTTGTAGGTGTAGGGCGCGCGCTTGGCGGCGTCGAAGCCGAGTGCGGTGACCATCCACTGGAAGAAGGTCTGCACGCCTTCGTCGCCAAGGATGTACTGGTCGGCGTTCTTCAAATCCTCCCATTTGTCCAGCCCCTCGCCGGGATGGGACATGATCACCTGCGGGTCCTTCTGGAAATCGGCCGCCACCACGCGCATCGGAATGCCTTGCTGGACGGCATCGAAAGCCGACAGCAGATTGCCACCCATGTAGAAATCGATCTTGCCGGCCAAAAGCATCGGCCGGCCGCTGACCTGCGGGCCGCCCTGCATGATGGTGACGTCGAGGCCGCAGGCGGCGTAGGTGCCGTCCGCCACGGCCTGGTAGTAACCCCCATGTTCCGGCTCGGCCAGCCAGTTGGTGCCGAAGGTGACTTTTTCATTCGCCGCGGCGCCCAGCGTGCTGGCCGCCAGCAGGGCCACCGCCGCTACCGAGATCTTCTGTTTTGCGTACATCGACAACCACCCTCTGTTTGCTCCGGCGCCACGCGCCAGGCTCGACACCAAAGATTCAAGAAGCAAGACACATGCCACCGGCGTCTCGCGCCGGAACCCGCCCGCCTGCACCACAGCCATCTGCGAAAGCCGGAAAGGTCGTGCTGCACCGAAGGCATCGTGCCTATTTTTTGAACGCCTGTCCACAATCGCACCGGCGACATCCCAAGCCATCTTGAAGCTGTAGTGAATACGGCCTTAGGCTGACGGCATCCAGGAGATTGCCATGTTCAGATTCCTTACCCCGAAGTCGATCAAGCCGCCCTTTGCCCGCTACAGCCACGGCGTCGAAGTGCCGGCGGGCAAGCGGCTGGTGCTGTGCTCAGGCCAGGTGGCGATCACGGCGGACGACCAGATTCCCGAGGACGCCGGCGCCCAGGCCGAGCTCTGCTTCCGCAACATCGAGGCGATTCTCGGCGAGGCTGGGCTGGAACTCCAGGACATCGTTCGCATCAACGCCTATGTCACCGACCGCGCGCATCTGCGGCCCTACATGGATGTCCGCGACCGGCTGTTTTCGAGCCCGGCGCCGGCCTCGACGCTGATGATCGTTTCCGGCTTTGCCCGGCCCGAATTCAAGGTCGAAGTCGAAGCCATCGCGGCCGGGTGATCGACAGAACGCCTGTCCCGCGCTAGGTCTCACCGATCATCGAAGAGGCATGATATGACCGCAGCCAAAAGACGCGTCTGGTGGGGTGACTACCGGACCACCGAATACGCCTCGATCGATCCCGAGGCGACGATCGCCGTTCTGCCGGTGGCGGCTATCGAACAGCATGGGCCGCATCTGCCTGTGTCGACCGACACCTCGATCATGAACGGCATGCTCGACACGGTCATTTCGCGCCTGCCGGACGATCTCGACATCCGCATCCTGCCGGTCCAGGCGGTGGGCAAATCAAACGAACATCTGCATGCGCCGGGCACCCTCACTCTGCCGGCAACGACGCTGGTCGAAGCCTGGACCGAACTTGGCGTGTCGATCGCGCGCGCCGGCGTGCGCAAACTCATCGTCGTCAACTCACATGGCGGCAATGAAGAGATCATGGGCATCATCACGCGCGAATTGCGCGTGCGCGAAAAGATGCTGGCGGTGAAGACGAGTTGGCAGCGCTTTGGCCGCCCGGCCGGCATGTACACCGAACTCGACGACCGCCACGGCATCCATGGCGGCGATGTCGAGACGTCCTTGATGCTGCATTTCCGGCCGGACCTCGTCGACATGGGCAAGGCCGACAATTTCGTTTCCAACGTCGCCAGGGCAGAGACGGAATTTTCGCTGCTGCGCCACACCGGCACCCACGCCTTTGCCTGGATCGCCAGTGATCTCAACCCCAATGGCGTGGTCGGCGACGCCAGCATCGCTACGGCTGAAAAAGGCCGGCTGACGGCAGAGCACCAGGCCGACGGTTTCATCAGCCTGCTCAGGGATGTGCGCAAGGCGAAGCTCGCCGACTGGCTGAAGTAACTAACCGTCTATATCAAGCTCGAACGGCGTGCCCTCAAACGCATCCGCGCCGCGCCCGATCGACTGGATCGCCTCGATCATGCGGCCATTGCGATCCAGCAGCGCGTCCGCCACGGCAATCAGCCGCGGATTGGGTGTCGCCGAAGGTGACAGCGCCCGCAACGTCCGCGCCAGTTCGGCCTCGTCGCGTTTTGGCGCCAATGCGGCGGCGATGATGTAGGCCGAGGCAGTCGAACGGCTGATGCCGGCATAGCAATGCACGACCATGGGCTTGGCCCGGTCCCAGCGGCGCGCGAAATCGAGCACCTCGCGGACATGCTCCTCGCCAGGCATGGTCATGCCGTCCTGCGCCACCGCGATGTCGTGCATGACCAGATGCAGATGGTTTTCCCTCGCTATCGAGACCGGACGCGTCACCTCGGTTCCGACTGAGAGCAGCGACAGCATGCGATCGGCGCCGGTCCTGGCCACCGTTTCCTCGACCTTCGCCAGCGAGCAGACATGGATCATTGTTTTGAACCCTTTTTGCGATCCTCGCGCCGCGTCGCCCAATCGGCAAGGGCCGATTCGAGCCGCTGCCACTCCTCCTCACTCCCCGGCAGGCCGGCCCGCAAGACAAACGGCCGGTCGCTGAAATGGCGAAGCAGAATGCCCCTCTCGCCAAGCGCGGAAAACAGGCCGGCGGCATCCGGCAGGCCGAGATAGCGGAACAATGTGGTGCCGCCCGCGACAGGCGCGCCGAAACGGCCGAACAATGCGTCCAGCCGAGCGGATGCCTCGGCAAGCGATGCCCGCATCGCGTCCTGCCAGCCAATATCGGCAAGCGCGCGAATGCCGTATTCCAGCGCCGGGCCGGCGACCGCCCATGGCCCGAATTGCGTCTCCAGCCGGCCAACCGCTGCTGCATCGGTAAGCGCGAAGCCAAGCCGTAGTCCGGCCAGCCCAAAGAACTTGCCGAACGAGCGCAGCACGACGAGCCCGCCTCGATTGACGTCGCCGGCGAGGCTGTGCTCGCGCGGGCCGACATCCATGAAGGCCTCGTCGACGACCAGCAGCCCGCCTCTGGCGCGCAGCCCGGCGGCCAGCGCCAGCAACCGGTCGCGCTCGATGACGCGCCCATCCGGGTTATTCGGGTTGACGATGATGGCAAGGTCGGCCTGCGCCAGCTTGGCAAAATCGGTGACTTCGGTGACCTCATGCCCGGCGATCGCCGCTGCGCGCGCATGTTCGGCATAGGTCGGTCCCAGCACCAATGCCTTGCCGGGTCTGACCAGAGACGCCACGCGCGGCAGTAGGATCTGCGTGCCGGGCGCCGCGACCACATTGGCCGGCGATGGCGCGCCATAGGTGCTGGCGGCGATCTCCGTCAGCTCGCGCGCCCGCGCGGCTTCCGGCAATCGCCACAGCGAGGTGGCGGGCAGGTCGAAAAGCGGGTAGGAGTGCGGGTTGATACCGGTCGAAAGGTCGACGAAAGGCTGAGGGGCGTTGGGGAAAAGCGCCCTCGCCCGGCCAAGACTTCCACCATGGTCCACCGCTCCTTCAAGAAGCTTCATGTCAGTCCTGATCGCTTTCCTGTCACTGGCCGTCGAATTCGTCCTGGGTTACCCGGACTGGCTCTTCCGCGCCATCGGCCATCCGGTGACGTGGTTCGGCAGGCTGATATCCTTTCTCGACTTGAGGCTCAACCGCGCCACTGATCCCGACGCGTTGCGTCGCCAACGTGGCGTCCAGGCGCTGCTGCTCATCGTGCTGGTTCCGGCGGTGATCGGCCTCGGCGTGCAGCTTGTCCTGCTCTGGTTCGTTCCCCTGGGATTCTTTATCGCCGTCCTTCTGGCAACATCGTTTCTGTCGCAAAAGAGCCTCTACGAACATGTCGAGGCCGTGGCTGACGCGCTCGATTCGGGCGGCCTCGCCATGGGTCGTGTCGCCGTCTCGCGCATCGTCGGCCGCGATCCCGAAGCGCTCGACCGCGCCGCCGTCTGCCGCGCGGCGATCGAGAGCCTGGCTGAGAATTTTTCCGACGGCATCGTCGCGCCCGCCTTCTGGACCGGTCTCGGCGGGCTGGCCGGCGGCGCCGCCTACAAGGCCGCCAACACCGCCGATTCGATGATCGGCCACCGCACCCCGCGCCACGAGGCTTTCGGCTGGGCGGCGGCGCGCTTCGACGACTGGATCAACCTGCCGGCGTCGCGGCTGACGGCGCTGCTGATCGTGCTGGCGTCTTTCCTGGTCAAGGGTGCCGATCCCGCCAGCGCCTGGCAGGCGGTGTGGCGCGATGCGAAAAAGCACCGCTCACCCAATGCTGGCTGGCCGGAAGCGGCCATGGCGGGCGCGCTTGGCCTGGCGCTTGCCGGGCCGCGCAGCTATGGCGGCATCATGGTCGACGACGCCTTCATGGGCGAAGGCGGCCGCCGCGACGTGGACAGCGGCGACATCCGGCGGGCGCTGAAACTCTACCGCATGGCCGACTATCTGCTGATCGCGCTGTTTGGGCTGGTTTCGGTCGTCGTCATCTTGGCCTGAGTAGATCGAAACCCAACCTACCAAGTGACGCGGATTTCCTTTGCGCTTGGATCAGCTGCCTCGCCGAACCTCTTGATCGCATACCCGCCGGCAGCCACGTGAGACGATTTCAATATAGGTTCGATCACGGCAAAAAGTCGTTCAGCATCTGGCCCGTACATGTAGAGGACGCACTCACCCTCACCAAACAAATCGCCGTCAAACTCTCCGACCGAAGCACTTCCAACGGCTTGCTCTAACCGTTCCTCCAACGCGCGAACGGGTTCGTGCTCTCGCAGCGTTCCAAACTGACCGTCATTGAGACGAAGATAGACGATTACAGCTTGTTCCAAAAACAACGCTCCCGCTTGCCAAGCGACTAGAACTCTATCCCCTGCTGCGCCTTCACGCCTGCTGAAAAGTGGTGCTTGGTCACGCCCATTTCGGTAACCAGGTCCGCCGCTTCGACCAACGCCGGCTTGGCGTTGCGGCCGGTGACGACGACATGCAGGCCCTCGCGGCGCGCCTTCAGCTCGGCAACCACCTTGTCGAGATCGAGATAATCGTAGCGTAGCGCGATGTTGAGTTCATCGAGCACGACAAGGCTGATCGAGGGATCGGCGATCAACTCCAGCGCCTTGGCCCAGGCAGTTTCGGCGGCCGCGATATCGCGCTTCAGATCCTGCGTCTCCCAGGTAAAACCCTCGCCCATCGCGTGCCAGACAACGCGATCGCCGAAGGCAGCAAACGCATCCTTCTCGCCGGTGTGCCATTTGCCCTTGATGAACTGCACGACGCCGACGCGCTTGCCATAGCCGAGCATCCGCAGCGCCAGGCCGAAGGCGGCCGTGGTCTTGCCCTTGCCCGGACCGGTGTTAACGATCAACAACCCCTTTTCGATCGTCTTGGCCGCCACCTCGGCATCCTGCACGGCCTTGCGCTTGGCCATCTTGGCGCGATGGCGCTCTTCGTCCTTATTGTCGATGTCGGTCATGTCACTTCACCTTGAGCGGCAGCCCCGCCACCATCAGCAGCACCGTATCTGCAATTGCAGCGACATGCTGGTTGAGCCGGCCGGCGTCATCGCGAAAACGGCGCGCCAGGGCATTGTCGGGCACGATGCCTTGCCCGACTTCGTTGGAGACCACGAACCAGGGTCCGCGCGGCCGCGACAACACATCCGCCAGCCGCCGGCACTCGGCGACGACGTCGTGATCGGCCAGCATATGATTGGTCAGCCATAGCGTCAGGCAGTCGACCAGTACCGGCTGGTTGTCGGGCAACGCCTCGAGCGCGGCGGCAAGATCGAGCGGTGCGTCGACTGTCGTCCAGCCCTCGCCGCGCCGCGAGCGGTGCAGCGCGATGCGCTCGCGCATCTCGTCATCATAGGCCTGGCCTGTCGCGATATAGGTCCATGGCGCGGGCAAGGCCGTCGCCAGGGTTTCGGCATGCGCGCTCTTGCCGGAGCGCGCACCGCCGATGATGAAGGTCAGTTCGTTGCGATCAGGCAAAGCTGTCGCGCAGGCTGGTCGCGGTGCCGGTGAAGCGTCCGCGCACCACGCCGACGACGGCGCCGAGCACCAGCCAGAACACCAGATTGGTCAGCGTCACCGCCACCACGAACTGGTGATGCAGGCCTTCCGGGATCGGCGTCTCGAAGCTGTCGGGCTGCGGCGCGCCGACAATGTGCGGAGCAACGATCAGCGCCACGGCTAGGATGGCCAGAGGCAGCGACTTGCGGAACGCGATCAGGCCGAGCCCGATAGCGGTTGCAATCACGGTCGCCACCCACCAGATCTGGCGCTGCGTGAGGTCCGCCGCCGGCATGGCCGGCAGTTCCGGCGGCAGGCCGAGACCTGGCGCCAAAGTGAAGATGGCAAAGCCGGCCAGGCCCCAGAACACGCCCTGGCGCCAATTGCCGATGCCGCCGGCGAATTCCGACACTGCGACCAGGATCAGCGCGAAGCCGATGCCGGTGACGACATTGGACATCACGTTGAAGGCGAAGCGCTCGAAGCCGTCGGCCGGCGCCCAGCCCTCGTCTTCGGCCGGAGCAGCGGCAACGGCCGGAGCCGGGGTGGCGGCGCTCATGGCGTTCGATGCCGCCGGCGCGGCAGAGCTCATGGCGTTGCCGCTGGCAGCATTGGCCGGCGCCGCGGGCGCGGCGGCATGGTCATGGCTGTGGCCGCCTTCGGCCTGTTCGTAGACTTCCGCCTTGAGGATCAGCGGCACGGTGGCATAGGCCTGCATGCAGGCGAGGACGACGCCGGCCACGAGCCCTGCTATCGCCGCGATGAACACGACGTTGCGAAACAGATTCATGATGTCAGATCCTCGTCAGTGGCAGGGAAACGCCATCGAATGCCGGTTGTCATGACCGGCATTGTGGACCGCTTCGATATGCGAGAAGCCGACAAAGCCGATGATGAACGTGCCGAGCAGCGCGGCAAGCGCCAGCTGCATGAAGCGCGACTGCGAGGAGACGGAGGCGCCGAGGGAGACGGAAGCGGTATTCATATCTTGTCCTTTCACCCTCCACCCGAGGGCCTGTCAGTTTTGCCGTCGTCGGCAGGTCTCCTGGCTCGCGGATCAGCGCCCTTCCCCACCTTCCCGAAGACGAATCTTCAGTGGCATATGGAGAGGACTACCGCACACAGTTGCGGGGGCAGCCACGGCATTGGGCAAGAACTTCGCCCGCACCGCATTCCCTCTTGGCTCCAAAACGGAACCGACGACTGCATGACTATAGGGAAAATCGCGACACGCGGCAAACCAAATTCCGCCGACAACCAGCGCGATTGCGCCATGCCGTCTCCAGGCACGACAATTGACAATTCTCCTGGCCGGGTGTCGGCTGATCGCTTCACAGGAAGCCAGCCATGTAGCCCACTGCCAGCGAGCGCGCCCCTTACAATGGCCTGACCCAGGTCGAATCGACCCTGCCCACGTCGGCCTATTGGGATGAAGCGGCTTACCAGCGCGACCTCGACGCCATCTGGTACAAAAACTGGCTGCTCGTCTGCCGCGAGGCCGATTTGGCAGAGCCGCTGGCCTTCCGCCGATTCCGCATCGGCACGCAGGACATCATCGTGCTGCGCGACGACACCGGCGAACTGCGTGCCTTCCACAACACTTGCCGGCATCGCGGCTCGCAGCTTTGCCAGGAGAGCGAAGGCCGGCTGAAGGCGCGGCTGATCACGTGCCCCTACCATGCCTGGTCCTATTCGCAGCGCGGCGACCTCGTACGCGTGCCTTCAAAATCGCTGCCGGACGGCTTCGACAAGGCCGACCATCCGCTCTATCGCGTCGCGCTCTCGGTGTGGCGCGGCTTCGTCTTCGTCAATCTGCAGGAGGATGCGGCGGGCTCCGCGCAGGCCTCCTTCGACCCGGCCTCCGGCGATCTCGGCAACTGGCCGCTGGAAACGCTGCTATCGGGCCATGTGCTGCGCAAGGTGATGCACTGCAACTGGAAGATCTTTTGGGAAAACTTCAACGAGTGCCTGCATTGTCCGGGCGTGCACAAGGACCTGTCGCGGCTGGTGCCGATCTATGGCCGCGGCCTGATGAGCCGGCACGACGATCCCGAATGGACACGCCACGCCGACAATGACGCGCCGGAATTTTCCGGCGGCCTGCGCGCCGGCGCCGAAACATGGTCGAGTGACGGCAAGACGCATGGGCCGGTCTTCTCAGGCCTGACACCAGCCGAACGCGCCGCCGGCCAGACCTACGCCACCAGCCTGCCGTCGATGTTCATCGTCGGTCATGTCGACTATGTTAGGACCGTGCGCCTGGTGCCGCTCGGTCCCGAACAGACGGAGCTTGTCGCGGAATGGCTCTTCGCGCCCGAGGCGCTGGCCGTGACCGACATCGACAACATCGTCGCCTTTGGCTCACAGGTGCTGGAAGAGGACGCGGCGATCTGCGAGGTCAACCAGAGAGGCCTGCGCTCGATGCGCCACGCCGCCGGCGTACTGATGCCCGAGGAGTATGAGCTGCACCGCTTCCACAACTGGGTGCGCGAGCGCCATGGCGCACTTGCACCCAAGCCCTGAAGATCAAAGCGACTTCGGCAGATAGCGCCAGGTGACGAAGCCGCACACCGCCGCCAGCAGGCCGAGCGTGACGAAAACCGAGCCCAATCCGAAGAAGGCCAGCACGACGGAATAGACCAGCGGCGGCGTCAGCTCGGAAAAGTCGAGATAGGTGCGGTAGACCGCCGCCATCTGCGCCCGCTCATAGGAGCGCACCGAACGCATGAAGGCGGTCGACCCCAGCGCATCGAGCGCGATGGTGAAGAACGCGCCGCACAGCAGGAAAGCGCCGGTGAGCAGCGGCACGGTTTCGCCGACAGTGCCTGCGGCCAGAAGCATCGCCGACATGGCGAAATAAGCAAATGTCATGGTGCGCCGACCGCCAAAGCGTTTTCCGGCCTTGCCCCAGAAGATCGCCATGAACAAAAGTGCGTTGCCGGCCGAGACCAGCAGGCCGCCGGCCAGCTTGCCCTCGCCGGTGATCACCATGAACATGGTTTGGTCAATTCCTGAAAGCAGAAAAGCCCGGATTCCCGGCGTTCCGTGGGTTTTTCCGAACCTTTCAGACCAACACGCCCAATGATATGTCTCTAACTGGTGGAGGGATTTCGTATGAGTGCTCAAGTGCAGGCGGCTTTGATAGTTGCCGCCCTATCGATGTCATCCACCAATGCCTTTGCCGACAACATCCCGCCAAACACCGTTTACGTTCTGAATGCCGACGAGAAAAGCGCAATCACCGCTGAATGCGATGCACCGGTTGTGGATCAGATGCATTGCCACTTCACCCAGACGACCGTTAGCAAACCGGACGAGACGAAAGCGGCAGAACGCATTGCAAAAGGTGTGGGTGATTTGCTCAAAGCTCCAGCTTCTGAATTCAAGGGATGCGATTCCTATCCCGGCATTGTGGAGGCTTTGGAAAGCGGAAAAGCACCAGCCGAAGTGGCCGATAAGAAGGGTTTCGAAGAAAATTGGGCCAAGCAGCCGCCAGTAGCTAAAGCTGACACCCTGAAAATGATGAAAGCCTTTGCCGATTTTTGCAAAAGCCATGACCGAACCAACGCTGAGGCAATGGCCAGAGCAAGCGAAGATTTGGCCAACTCCACATGCAAAATCAGCAATTGGAAGTTCGATAAGACCTTCACCCTTAATTTTTCAACCAAACGCTGGCAATCGACCATTCAAACTGGCGACTCATGTGGCACGATTGAGTACAGCGAATTTTCGAAGCCGGATGATCCGCAAGCTGATAGTTTCTGGAATTACACCGCCAAGTCCATAGTGACCAATCCGAAGGGCCAAAACATCATTGGCGAAACCTGTTCGGCTACCGATCAATCGGAACACCACTTCACGTGGCAGGTGGGAAAATTTTACGCCAACTGCCGGTATGTCGAGATAGAACCTTAGAGCCACAAGAACCCCGGACTTGCCGGGGTTCTTTGTGAAGTGTGTATCAGCGGTTTTTTAGGGTTAGGAACCCTGAAGGATGACAAGGAACCGGATTGTCGAAAACCTTGCGGTGACTCTTGCCGTCTGGATCACCTCTGGCCTGCCAGATGGTTTTCCAATTGTCGGCCGAAAAGACCTTTCTTCCGTCCAACATTTCCAGAGTTTCCCGCTTGGGTTTAGCGGCCTTCACCGCTCAAACTTTGACCAAACCCAATGTCGTCAATTCCTCTGCCGTGAATGGCTTCTTCTGGCCTTCCGGCTGGCTACGATGCTTCCTAGCGTCATGATGCGGATTGGTTTCGAACTGGCAGATTGGGCATGGTCCGGTTGATGGTGCACGGGTTCCGGCTCCTGAGCCCTTGACCTTCTTTGGCGTGACGAAATGGACACCCTTGGTTTCCACCACCTTGTACGAATAGCCAAGATCGTTCAGCGCTGCGATAGCGTCATTAACAGCCTTCATGCCTTCGTCATGCGCCGCTGCCTGTAGCTTCTGGCGTTCCTGTTCGATCTTGGCTTGCTGTTCGTCCAGCTTCTTCAACTGGTCCATATATGTGATTGCCACGAGGTCTCCCTTTCCCTGTTTAAGAAAGCGAAACCGCTTTCCCGTTTGCCGATAGTTTCCTACTAAGCGGATTCCTTAAACAAAGGAAGAATGATTTTTGGTTTCAGCCAAGGGAGAGGCTACGGGCATATTCTCTGAACAAGTCGGCGCAATAGAGCTTGTTATCGAGGTAGGTTTCAACTTCGCTGGCTGGACACAAATCGATAAGATCGGCTCTAATCAAATTTGTGTCTGGGTCTGAAAGCCCTACTGCCGTTGCGTAGTAGGTTTTCTTGGCTGTCGTCGGTAGGGCGAACATATTCGGGCGCAACAAGTCCATATTGAGCGGTATGAAGCCGAAACCAAGGCACACAATCGTCGTCGCAGATTTCACGGCTTCCCTGATTGCCTTAATCTCGCTGGAGTCCGGGTCGACTCCCTCTGTGAACGTCTTGATGCCCTTTGAAAGCTCCAAGAGTTGCCCGCCCGTTACATCCCCACCGAATGGAGAAGGATTTGCCGAATTTACTCCCATTGAAGGCAGTGAACCAACGGTTCCATAGGGATGATAAATCTTTATCAGTCTAACCAACTTTGCCGCCTCGCCTTCCGGAATGCGATAAAATTCCTTGATCGCATTAAGCATAAAATGCTCGAAACACCGATCATAGTTGAAGACGATGGCGGTTAGCGCCTCAAGTTTGGTCGGAAGCTCTGTCAATGAGCAATTGAACAAAAGCGCCGCCATCCTGTTGTACCAAGTTCCGGTCAGCTTGTTAAAGTCAAGTTGTACCGTGGGATGCTTTTCGAACATCAGGCTGCGGCGTTCTGCATCCAATATCTGGTGAACAATGGCCAGCTTGCCAACCAATTCTGTTTCCTTGGATTCGTTGTGCGAATTCAGGAATTCATCAATCGAGCGGATAAGCGGTATCGCACGGCTAATATGCGCCGCTGCATCAGTGTAGAGCTTCATCGCCACCTTTGAGTCGGTAGCGGTCTGGCTTGCGTGTCGCAAAGCCTCCATAATGAGGTCATTGGATACGCTTTTGGTTCGGTAGAAATCCTTATTGTCCTGAACTCTCAGAACGTTTGAAATCCTCGTTTTAAGTTCATCGCCAGTCGGCAAATGGGCTTCTTTGCTTGCCCCTGCCCCAAGGATCATCAGCGTTTTTTGAGTAAACATCTGCCCACCGTCCGAATGCGATTTGGTATCCTAAGGCATGACTGGCCACCGTGCATAGGCAAAGTGCCCGACAATGCGCAAGTCACGGGCACCAACCATCCGGATAGGTTGGTGTGGCGAATCAACAATCCTCGTCTTGACTTCGATTCTAGTCGGTTTTCAGAGCGTCTTTTGAAACCTCTTGGAGTCAGCATTCCAGTTCATTCGGCATATCGTGCAAAGATCACTGTACTTTGTTGTAAGAGGGCATCCATCAAGGCAACGGCGCCTTAATAGATTCATATTGCCAGTGAACTTTTGTCTGAGAAAGAATATAATCACCAGAATCATTTTTCTTTATGATAGAATCGCAATCTCGAACTATAGATTTTTCCCAGCCTTGAAAGACCCTTTCAGCCAGCTTAGATGCCCAAACATCGCAATCAAGCGATATCAACAAGCCAACAAGGAAGCATCAAATGCAAACTGAACTGATCATTCCTCAGATCGAAAACTTCAAACAGGAGCTGATAACGCCGGAACGGGCGAAAGAACTTCTTTCTATTCCGGGCAAAAAGCGCCCGCTAAATCGCAACGCCGTTAGACTCTATGCAGCCGACATGAAGGAAGGAAGATGGGATTCTTCTATCGTATCAAACAATACGATACGTCTGCTCTCGTCAACAAACTGCGTGATTGATGGGCAGCACAGACTCAAGGCGGTTGAACGTTCAGGACTATCCCAATATTTTTGGATAATCCGTGACGAAGACGACACAAAAGCGAGCCACGTTGATGTAGGAGTACGAAGAACCCCAGCCCATATGGCAACCATAGCCGGCTTTAGCAAACCCATTAAGTGCGTGCAAGTTGCACGTCTTTTAGCTTTTCTGTGCGGGGAGCATTCAAGCGTAACGCTGGGAAGTTCAAAGATCTCAGACATTCTCAATGCCCATCCAGACATTGAGCCTACAATCAAAGATTTTTGGAGAGAGACGGATTTTCCGGCACGATTTACCGTAGCTTTTTGTTATGCCCTCAAAACCCTCTTCAAAGGTCAAAGCGGAACTGAGGAAATTATCGAGAAAGCCTTTCAGGCCCTAATCGGAAACTCCAAAGAGCCAGAAGGATACCCATTCAACAGGATTTACGAATTCTTTGAATCGTCTCCGGGCAGGTTCAATGACGGTGTTCTTTGCAACAATTTGATGGAGGCTTGGAACGATTCCAATCTAGGAAAAAATTGGCCCCGTATCGACAAATTGTCCAAAATCGATTCACAGATCGAGGGTTTGAATAAGAAATTTTTGTTTGGCTTATGAAATGGCACGTAGCGGAAGTGCGCCAGCGAAAGCAAACGCACTTCCGACTTGTGGAACTGCCAGACGGGCTCCGCCAGACCGCTTAGAGTATGCGCTATTCCGACAGATAGTCCTTCGGGTTAGACAACCGCTCCTGCTTAACGGCTTCTGCATCAACCCGATAGCCTAAACCCTTTACCTTCGGAGAGATCTGACCATAGACATCAGTGATTTCGATATCATGGCAGGCCGCAAAATATTCAGTGTATGACGACTCATTATAGCCAAAAATCCCACCTTGATCGTTTGGGGATAGCGTCGAAACAACCCAGTTGTTTTCAGTGCTGCTGTCGTGGAACATCATCGCCGGACGTGTCAGCGAACAGAACACATACCAATCGCCTCGCCCATTGTCTTTCAAAGGAGCCGGCGTGTCATAGGTGCCTTCGGGATGTTTTGATTCCCAATACCGACTTTCCACCCTGTAGAGTACACCATCTGGCGCACGAGCGGCGATGCTGCGCTCCTCAATGCTAAACCAGCCGCAATAATCCATGTGGCAACGGCCTTGGATTCTTCGCCCGACAATGGAGTTCGACATCGTGGCGGCGCTACCTTCCGGTGCCAACTCGCCACTCATGGTAAGGTTCAGCAACTCGGCCCGGCGATTTTCGGTTGCAGAGATCAGGCAATTAATCTGCATCGCCTTATCGCCCCGAAGAACGCACATGCTTCGTGTCTCCAGCCAATCCTTCTGATCAGCCAGAAGAGCATCCTTTTCGTTTGATTTTCGGCGGGCCGCCTTAAATGCGTCCGCCATCTGGCCGTCAAGTGCCGACAGATTCCGGTTCGTGCAAATCAGGCGCTCTTCCTTACTTGAGGCCTTTCGGCAATCGAAGCTGGCCGCAACGCCGACGCCAGACGGAAGTAGACAGATCGCAAGCGCCATACCCAAAAGCACTCGTGCAGACAGGCGCATTGGATCATTCAACAAAGCGCCCGCACCCCGTCCAGATTTGGCCTTTCTCGTCCGAGAAGCTGTTGGCACTGAGCTTCTTCCAAGCTACCTTGTCGACCTTGCTTTCGCCCTCGGTTTCGCACACCTGCTTGAATTCTATGGCGCTCCCTTTGACTGAAACGCTTTTCACGGTGCAATAAGTCTCATAGTTCGAGATCTCTTTGCCCCTGATGTCATAGAAGGCAAACTCGAATTCGGCGTAGGCTTGTTCCCTGCTCATTTTGCAGAACTTCGCTTTGGACGCATATGAACCATCGGGAAAGGGGAGCTTGTCAGCGGCCTCGACCCACTGCACCGACAGTCCCAGTATCCCCGCCACAAAAACAGCGGCTACACCTACTTTCATTCTACCACTCCCTGTCTTGGTTGCCAAAAGCTCCCGCTTCGCCTTTTCGGGATCAGGCAATAGCTCCCCGTACGAGAACCTGCATGCTCGCTCGTGACGAAGCTTGCGTTAGACACCCGCTGGACATTCAGGCAATCAAAGAGGCGATTGCCCCTATGCCCGGTTACACCAATTGGACAACTCCGGCGATGTTTGGGTATCTTTTAGTTGTCAGAACAAATTCTTCCCTCAATTGCTCGATTCTATCTTCAAATAACTTGGCTGCTTCATCGAATTGGAGCTTACCAACGTCACCCGCAAAGATCGGTCTATTGGCAATTTTTTCGATCTCTCGAAGGCGACTCGACAGCTCATGATCTCTTTTCTCCGAAGCTGCCTTAAGACGCTCGGCTCTCGCCTGCCCCACAGCCTCATAGGTTCTGCGAATGAGCGCCGACGCAATCTTGTAGACAAGACCAAAGACTCCGAATGCCGAAAAGGAAAACAGAAAAAGAGGCGTCGATATTTTTGTAGGATTGTTCACAATTGAAACGACAGCTAATGCAAATCCAGCAATCGCCAACCCTAATAAGAACCACCATTTCATCAAAATATCATTTCGGTTTTGTCTTGGGCTATTCTTAACAACTTTCTTGATCGGGATTTTACCCAAATCCGTGTATTCGCTGAATATTTGTGAAACACGATCAAGATTTTCTTTTTCCCGAGAAATTTCTTCGTGGATTGCGTCCAATCGATTCAAGTCCAACAATTCCTCGCCCGTTATGTCTCTGATTGCAGTTTCAATTCCGATGCGAAGTGACTCTATTGCGGAAGCAAGATATTCCTTATCATGTATCTCTTCAATTTGGTCATATCTTATATTTTTCTCATCAATATCTATATAAGTTGCCTTGAAAAGAAGGTATTTCTCCACATTAGAACCAAGACCTGAAATATGGCTTATATGTTGCTTGAGCTCGAAAATAACATTTTTGATAATCGCAGATGTTGTTTTTTTGTTTATCTCGTATTCCATCAACTCGACTTGCCTGCTAAGGTGCTTAGCTTGCAACTCTGAAAGCGCCGTCTGTTTAATCAACTCGCTGTTTGCTGAAGCTTGCTGCTTATTTAAGAGAATAAGCTCTTTATTGGAAATTTCCTGCCGCTCATTAGAAATTTCCTGCTGCTCATTTAGCCGATCAAACGATTGACCTTGTTTCTTTATGGCCTTGTTCATATCGGCGATTGAAGAGTGGAGGCGACGGTTTTGTAATACCTGCACCCCTTGCGATGCGAGCAGCCAGCCCATCCCCCTAACGCTTGCGTTAACGTGCAGTCCTGATCGCTCTGCCACTTAAACCCCCGCCCGTCACCTTAACCCGGATGGTGGCGACAACTACTCGCAATGGCAAGAGGGCACGAAACGCTTGAGACGTCCCATTTAACCCTGCTCTTGCGGGAATGAACATATCGGTTCGGCGCTGTCCCACAAGAGTTCCATTGACATGTTAGAAATCAATCCCCGCAAGTTAGAAATCAATTCCTGCAAGATTCTAGAGGCTGTTGGGACGCACAAAGCATGTTTGTGGGCTACGCCACAACCAGCACCGTTGAGCGAGAAGGTTTTCAGCGAACAGGTTTCGTCCTCAAAAGGGCCATCGAGTTTGCACAAGAGGGAGACGTGTTGATTGCCCCCGGCTGGATCGTCTCGCACGCTCAATGCTGACTCGCTCACCCGCTAGCCGGGGCGAGCCGTGCCAGAGCACATGCGGAGGCACATAGGATCTCACTCGCCACAGCGGTAGCGAAAGCCTTCAGCCTTGCCCGACCTATCTCCAGCGCCGGCAAAACCGATCCGCCCCGCTGTTCAGAACCACGACGGCTGATTCGTGGTGGCGAGCGATCTGGTGAAAAGAGCGTCGCCATCGGGCCCGATAACGCCGCTAACGAATTTTCGATCTGGATTGCCGGGTGATTGCGGAATTCTTTCGATTACCGCCGCTCGCAGCGGAGACGTCATGAATAAAGAACTCCCGCTATGTGTGACAGCTTGCGCATTGCCCCTCCCCGCAACGATTGAAAGCACCCATCAGGCAGATCCACAGATTCGCTATGGACCACGGCCCGTGTATTACTTGGACAATGAGTTGATCCGCATCAAATTTCGTGTTGAAGGTACCCAGCTTGGGTTGTCGGTCGGCATGCCGACACATTGAACTGGGATGTCCGCAAGGGTGGACAAGGGGGAACTATGGCTGCACCTGCATTGATACAATGTCCGTCTTGCTCAAATAAAGTGAGCACATCAGCAATGAGCTGCCCATCCTGTGGTGCACGATTGCGAAAGGCAAGGCGTGGTATCTTTGGTAAGATTGTTATATCATTCTTTTGGCTCTTCAATTTGCTTATGATATTCTGGATATACGCCGGATTTTCTGCAACGTCTGAAAAAATGGGTGCGATGACCGACGCCGAGAAAGTAGGCACCTCGATAGGAGCCGGCATAGGAATTACGATCCTAATAGTGGTCTGGCTCATTGGCGCCGTAATACTTGGGATTATGGCCCTGCTTACCCGTCCCAAAGCGGCATAGAGCTCAAAACGGGATGAGCGAGGCCACAACTTTTAAGCTCTGTTCCAAATGCGGTCAGGGGGTATTCAAAACTGCGAAGATTTGCGGCCATTGCGGTGCACCGAATCGATCTAAGCTGCGGTTTCTGTTTCCCGCTATCTTGATAGGGATTGGGACAATTTTCATTGTAGGCTTGAACACGCCTAGCAAAAGCCCTCCCCAGATCCGAGCACCGTCCTCGCCAGCGGATGAGGCGAGAGTTTTGTCTATCATCAGCGACGCCAGAATTAAATATTTGGGGGAGAGAAACCCCTTGAGGCGTGACGAGATCCTCAAGGGACGAAGTACGCAGCTTCGACCGATTTTAGCGGCTGGGGTCGACAGATGGGTGGGTCGCCTATCGCATTTAAATGTGACAGACTCCTCAACAACAGTGGAGATCACGGTTGGGGACTCCGAAGCGACCCTTCATGCCTCGGTACCAAGAGGCAGCGAAGTAGAGCAAAAGCTGCGTGATCTTAGCGAAAATCAGTTCATCCAATTCACAGGGAAATTCAACCCCACGGGCGATGGGGTGATCGACTACGTCGATGACGGCCCTTATACCGAGATTACCAAGCCATCGTTCTCAATCCGCCTAGACGACATTACAACGGAGTGAGTGGCTTTCGTCCGAGATTTCACTGATCAGCGGGTTGGGCAGTTCTAAGACACCCATCAGTATCAGTTGACCAGAAAGCCATCATCAAAATCATGGTTTGCAGACTTAGCTAGTAAGGACGCTCAAATTATTCTGTTTTCAGATTTGGTAGAGACGTCGTTAGCTTCACGATGTCTGAACACTTTGCCTCCTCAGGCATCATCCTAATTGCGCAATCCTCGTCATCGACTGAGCCGTCGACATAGATCTTGGCGATATATTTGCACTCCTCCTTGAATACGGCGTCTCCCTTAACCTTAGCGGTTTGGCCTTTAGCGATGGGGATCCAAGTAAAGACGTCACTGTTAGATGCTCTCGCAATGAGAAGTTTGTCCACCCCTCTTCCCCTGTCGTCAGTAGCACCAAGCGGAACTGCAATTCGATTTAACGTTCCCCAAGCGTTGTTGGTGATTTCGAACCCAAGTTCGCATTGTTCCTTTTTGTCGCCGAACATCGCCTGCTCATCTGTTGCCGACACGACCTTAACCTCAATCGATTGGGCAGCGGACGACAACGTTCCGCTGACAACGAACATCGTGGCTATCAAGAATCGCATTTCAATGCCCCCCTTTTTCCAGCGCCCATTGTTTCGAAAAATGCCGCCAACCGCAACGCTCCTCGGCAGTATTCCTCTAAATGCATCCAAAGCCATGAAGCTGTACCAGCAGAGGAATATCCGTCCGACCTCGCAGCTTGCATCTTCAAAACGAAGGTTTTTGATAGCTTGGCATTCAAATCGATAGATTCCCGCAATTCTCGCTCTTCGGTATCTTGAAACTGTATCTCGAAACCTCTATCTCAATACCAGACGGACTGATGAGTTTTGAGAGGTGGCCCCACTTGAAGATTGGATATGCCCGTGTCTCCACAGTTGAACAGTCGCTCGACCTGCAATTGCAGGCATTGGAGCGTGAAGGTGTCGAAAAAGTTTTCCTTGAAAAGGCTTCTGGAGCGCAGCGGGATCGTCCGGAGCTGACGAAGGCGCTGGACTATCTTCGTTCAGGCGACACACTGATCGTTTGGAAGCTCGACCGTTTAGGCCGCTCGCTTCGCCAACTTCTCGATACCGTCGAGGATCTGAACAGGCGTGGCATCGACCTCCGCTCGATAACCGAACAACTGGAAACGGGATCACCCGGAGGTCGACTGATTTTCCATGTCTTCGGTGCGTTAGCGGAATGGGAACGCTCGACCATTCGTGAGCGGACTCTTGCCGGGCTTGCGGCGGCCAAGGAGAAGGGCAAGCTTGGTGGACGCCCACGTTCCCTGAGGGAATCCGACATTGCCGCCGCAAAAGCTCTGCTGGCGGATCCAGAAATCACGGTGAAAGAGGTGGCGGAGCGCCTCAGCGTTTCACTGCCGACTCTTTACCGATACCTGCCTTCCGCACGGGCAATGGTTTCATCGCAATAGGGGCGCAGCAGGACTGAAAATGGCTGAAACAGGTATCATTGATGAACTGGAGGATAGTTTCGCTGCCAAAGCGTGACACCGCACAGCGCTTTTTCCGTGAGCGGTTCAAAATCGAAGGACTGCTATTCGAATTCGAAGCGACCCATGGCGGACCAGTCACCTTTCGAGCAATCGGGGGGCAGACATGGTTAAAGGCCTTCTCAGGAGGCTCGTGGCGAGGCTGGGATGACGAAATCGCTCAGTTCACGGAAGGTGGCTACTTCCGGACCGGCTTTCCCGTTCTGCGGCACGTAGTGACTCTGACAATCGAATGGGTGCTGCGGGAGGATCCATACAGCTTCTATTTCGAAGCTCTGGACGAGAGAAGGCACCGCATCTACCGCCATTTGGTGGCTCGATATGCGGGATCGGTTGCCTCGCATTATGGCCACTACATGAATGGCGCCAGCCAGTTCTGGTTCGTTCGCACCAGCGGGCCTTGAGCATCTAGGAGCGTCAGCACCCGTCGAGAGCCTTGATCCTGCTGATGAGCGTCTTGCCGTACCTATAGGCGGTGAGGACTTCGGCCCTGCCCTTACAGACAAAGCCGTCCGCTCGGGAATAGCTGTAAACGACAGCGACCTTGTCTTTGCCACGTCGCCCAATGGATTCAAGCTGCAACGGAACAGAAAGCCCTCCGAAATATGAGTGTATGGAGGTCTCGTTGAAAGGTCCGATGCCACGTTTGTCTGGAACCACCAGCGCCGCTGCGGAAACGCCATCAGCATTGGATAGGGCATTGTAAAAGGCGGCGGCGACCCTCATCGGATCGTATGGCTCGGGTGCGATTGGCGCTTCAACATTGTCTGACGACGTGGCGTTTGTTTGATAGGCGGCGAACTGCAAACCCAGCCCGTTGGCCTTCTCCCCGGAGAGCCAAGCCATCCCTTCAGGCGGCGCAGAAGTGACGAAGACAATCGCATTTTGCGAGAGGCCGAGCTGGTTCAAATAGGCACCTATCAGGGCGTTTCCGACACCGGTTTCGCTGGGAGTTCCGTTTTTGACGATATAGGAGGCGTGGAAGCCAATACTGGCGCTTTGCCCTGCCAATCGTGGCGTACCAGCGAGCCACGTTAGAGCACATGCCGAGGCACAGAGAGTGTCGCTGGCCACAGCGGTAGCGAAACCCTTGTGACGAATAGCTCGGCCTATCTCAAGCGCCGGCAAAACCGAACCGCCCTCGCTGTTCAGCAAGACAATCGCTTGGCCTGTTGTGGCGGCGATTTGGTTGAATTGAGCATCATCGTTAGGCCCGATGACACCCGTTACGGTGATGATATCTGGCAGGCCTCCGGGCTGCGGTACTTTTTCGACTACAGCCGCCTCGGCTGAAACCGTGAACAGCATTGAGCCAATCAAACACGCAAACTTGTCCATTTACCCCCCAAGCCCGAACCCTTGGTACGGCCCCTCGCCCCGCTAGCCGGAGCCGGATGCTGGTCGAACGCAGCGGCATTGAACCAGCGTAAGCTCTTAGCGGCAAGCTCCGACGTGTGACATGTGGATCCAACTTGATCTGCTGTGCCCGGCCTCATTCTGAGTCAAGATGCAGAAATTGCTAAATACTTTTGTATCGCAATTGATACACAATATTTTTAGAGGACATTTCATAAATGCATATTAATAGAATCAAATCGGGGGCTGGTTCATATCGCCTCGTGAATTCCACTACGTTCGATCACATGATTTCCACTCTTGAATTATATGGGGAGCAAAGTCAGCACCCTCTGGTATCGTTTCTCATAGATCAGGCTAATGAGTCAGAAGAAATAGATCTGGAGGATGATGACGTTGGTTAAACCAGAAAAAAGACTTTCAGCAACGTTGTTTGCCGGCGACATTATGAAATTGTCTCAGCTTTCCGATACTTCTGGCGAATCCATTTCGTGCATTGCTCGAAAGGCCATCCGCAGATATCTCGATTCCTCAGATAGGGAAGATCGTGCTAAATGATCTAGAGACACAGTCATGTTTTTTGGAAATTTATGAATCTTCTACGTATGTACAGCAATGATTATTTTTTAAACAGACAGGACCTAGTCAATTTGTCGATATATATATTAGATATGATATTGAATAATACTGAATGAGACCACGGCGATCTTTATACGTACATTGCTATGATAAAGTACAAATATGACGATTCGAACCCAACCGCCAACCGGCGGAACAAATGCCTTCGAAACGAACTTTGAAGATGGAAAATGACAGCAAATCAAGAAGGGCTGTTTCAACCTCGCTTGCAAGCGTCGGCAATGTGAACCTCACAACCGGCAACTTTCATGATCTTGGGTTCTAACGGGTTCATGAAGTCCGACTAAAGAGAAGACTGGCATAAAGGGGAAATACGGAGTCCTTCCCCATCCTGTAACAAGGTTGCCTGATTAGAACGTGTCTGAAAGCCATAGTGCATAACTGGCGCTCAACACACACTTTTCCCTGCTACTTTAGAGTCGAGCTATCACGCACTTTGAAAAATCGATTCTAATGACAGGGAAAAGTGTGCCCTCAATCCAGTGCATCATCATAACTGAAGATCATTAGTCGTGCTTCGCATCCTTCGGAATGACCTCTGATGATCAATCTAGACCATGTTCGAAGAACATTCGAATGGAGCGAAGCGGAATGAGAACCATCAAAAACAGGTAATGAGAAATGACGGAACCAAGAATTCTACCCGATCTAACCAGTCCCGAACAGGAGCCCCTAAAGACCCACAATCCCCAGAGACTTCGGAAAGGATCCAAGTTTACGACTCGGAAAACAGGGCACAAGAGGCAAGGGGCAGAATTCGAGGTCGAAAACGATAGGGCAGGAAAGTGGCTCGCAGCGGTAGAGCGCAATCAACGGAAGAACTGACATAGTTTCCGCACGGAGATCGCAATGGCTAGGTCGAAACCGTCACAGCAACTTTCGCAGGCTGAGATCGACCGCTTTGTGGCGGCAGCGGAAGGGCTACACAAGGCCATCGTAAAGCCGTTCATATCGCCGCACTGCGACCACTACCGGGCAACCCGAACACTGCATGAAGTGCTGTTGAACGCCGTGCGGGAAGTGATTGGGAAGGAAGTTGAGTTCATCCATTGGAACACCACGGGTCCGGTTCGGCCAACGGTCGAGTAGCGCCTTTCCTCACTTGGCCTCTGGCGTGGTAGCTGGCAACTTTGGAACACCCAGATCCTGTTCCTTGGCGTAGGCTGCGGCGTGTGACCGAATATTCTCCCACTTATCTGGGTGCTCTTTTTTCAACCAGCCCAACAATGCCACTAGCCGACCAGTATCCTTATTTCCGAAGGATTTGATGTAGGTTTTGGGAAAGAACCGCATCATAGTTCCGACAACAAGCAGAATAAGCCAAAAAATCACGCCGCCAAGGCCAAGTGCCACGACCAGAATAAAGGTGATGAATGGGTTGTTATTCATCACCTTGGTCATATCGCTTAGTGGCCCGGTATTGTCGGTTTGTTCGGTTCTTGTGGCAATCGGGTCGTCACCTACAGACACCTGAATCCGCCCATCACCAACCATGCCGTAGTCATAGGAATAGCCGTCCGAGACAGCAAAAACCCGGATCGTTTCACCGGGAACAAGCGTGTAGTCTTTGGCCTGATGATCGGTAAGGAGTTCTGCTTTCCCGCCTTGTTCCAAAACAGCCCTTTTGAAGCCATCCGGCTTGATGGTCAGATTTCTGTAGATCACTCCACCATAATTATTGATGTTGAATTTCTGTACAATGTATCCGGAAACATTGTTCCCGCTGCTAGAGTCAAGCAGCTTTGAACCGGCATCTAAAGGCAAATCCAGCGTTGTCTGGAAAACGTCAATTGCCGGTTTTGCTGGACCAGCGGTGAGAAACAAATAGCCGAAAATTCCCACAATGATGCCGGAAACAACGGAACTAATTATTACAAGAAAGAAGTCTTTCATGAGCCGCCCCGAATCGCAAATCGGCGTATTATAGCGTCGAAGGCCGGGTTTTCGGGAAGTTTTTGTATGTACCTATTAGAAATATGTAGAAATTTTAGAATCGAGCGAAGCGACACGCCAAGCAGTCACTCCGGTTTCCGATTCAAAGCGTTCCCCATAAGTTTGAGCATCTGTACCGGCCATTGTGACCAATGCATTGGTCCGGTGGCAACGAAAAGGGCCAGCGAAACGCCAGCCCTGCCCTGCCAGTCAGTTGTGGAAGTGGTGTGCCTATGCGGTTTGACGCCTAGCGATGATCCTTCGCACGGTCATGTGTGCCATGCCCAAGGCGTCACCGATCTTGCGTGGTGACATGCCCGTGTCGTGCAGCTGCATGATGCCAGCTATCATCTTCTGTTCATCGGCACGTTCAATGAGCCTGCCACCTTCCCCGATGTCATAGCCGTATGGCCTTGTGCCGCCACCATAGATGCCCTTAGCCGCAAGATTGCGCTTCACTTCCCGTATGCGCTCCCGAATACGGTCCCGTTCGTTCTCGGCCACGGCTGACAGGATGGTGAACACCAGCTTGGATATACCGTTGCCGGTCACATCCCCGCCAAGGTCCAGCATGTGAAGCTGAACACCCTGTTCCTTGAAGACTTCAAGCGTTCCGAGTGCATCGGATGCGTTGCGGAACATGCGATCTAGCTTGGCCACCACGACCACATCACCGGGTTCCAAGGCACCAAGCAGCAATTGCCCCTGTGGACGCTCTGCGAGGCTCACAGAGCCGCTTACGCCATGCTCTACGAAGATGATGTGTTCGGCAAAGCCCTTCATCATGCAGTAGCCGTCAATGGCCCGTGTCTGGGTATCCAGAGAGTCACCGTTGTTGGCTTGATCGAGTGTCGAAACCCGGATGTATCCATAGACTTTTGGCATTGCGGATGGCCCTTCTGTACCAGCGCAGTAGCAGTGGTACACTTATGGCAGTGGTACAGGGGTTTGTCAACGAAAACGGGCAGAGCCGAAGCTACCCGAGTGACCATCAGAGGGATGATGGTCGAGTTAGTGACGCTCATAGGATGACGCCACTGCCGAAAAGCCTTGGTTTGCGAGGACTCTGCATCTCTATATGACCGGGCTAAGCGAAGAGCGAGAGTGCGCCTATGATTCCGGCAGTGTGGTTATGATCAATTAGTTCACATGTTAATTATCACGGGATCACCAGCCAATACACACCCATGAACCCAACTGAAAACAGGATGGCAAACATCACCAGAAAGAAAATGGTTTGCCTCACTGTCCAGTCCCTTGCGTTGGCACCTAAAGCCTATCCTGATTGCTTATCATCATATGTCTTAATGGCTTCATCGGTGAATTGGAATCGTTCCTCTGCCTTTATATCTTTGAATAGGAGCAGCAAGGATGGATATTGACAATCACCACATACAAATTCGATATCTTCAAATGTTTCACATCCTAAAATATCCACACAGACGGTATCGTTATATGTGTTTATCCATTCAACGAGTCGATCCTGAAACTTTTTAAAGTTCTCGTTCGAAATTTCCATTGTTTTAAATTACTATAGGTTGGGGTTAGTTCCAACCCTGCACCTAGCGGCACATTTTAAGCCTGTCTAGATGGAAAACCGAACCTCATTATATCAACGGTCCTGTGAGTAACATTGTCGTGATTTGTCACCGTCCAGCCCTTGCCTGTGCAAATTCCTCTGATGTTCTGGTGGCCTTGGGCAATCCTGCCTGTTCACCAAATCCCATGTTCTTCACGATGAATGACTCGAATGCGTCACCACCATCAGGATAGATCAAACGGGCTGCACCACCTTTGAAACGAACCATGTAATTCCTATCAACTCGGCTATCAGACTCCTTGGTCATTGGCGGTTGAATGCCAGCCTGATTGACACGTTTGGCCAAGTTGGGTCTGTACAACTCGACACGCTCCACCACGCTCCGGATTTGTTGGGCGGTCTTGGCTCTCATGTCATACAGTTCGGTTGCGCTGATGTCCGTTGGAAACCCTTTGAACTCGACAACCTTTGCAGCCCTACGGCTTTCAACAATCACGGCACGTTCCCTGTTCAGATGTTCGGCACGTTTGATGATCCATTGGAGTCGTTCATCGTGCTTTGCCAGCTTGGCTTTGATGGATGCCATGGGTGTAGAACCATCCAACTCCAATAGGTCACTTACCTTGGACTCGATCACCTGTCTTTCACCTTCAAGCTGTTGAAGCTCACCGTTGACTCTCTCAATCTGATTGTCAGTTCCACCATTGATGATAGTTTCAACGTCCACTTCTGTACGCATGAAGGTCAGGAAGGAATTTTCAAAATTCGTGTAATCCCAACTCTTGGATGTGCAGTTCCCATTCACGGTTTCGGAGCAATACAGGATTTTGGTATTGCGGTAGCGCTCCGTTACCTCTGGGTTCTTGCTCTTATAGGTGCCAAGCCGCCGCTGGTGCATCTTACCGCCACACTCGGAACAAAACGCCATTCCCGTAAAAAGGTTTGAATGTGTCTCACCCTTCCTACCTGTGGCGGCTGTCCTTCGGTTGTTCCTGATAGCCGCTGATGCGTTGTATTCGCCTTCCGTGATGATGACAGGGTAATATCCTTGTATCGGTTCCCCATCATTGGCCTTGCCTCTAGTGCCGACTTCATGGGTTCGAATTTTCATCTGGAATTCACCGAACACTGCACGGTTTTGCAGGATGGAATTCACCGACGAAACCGCCCACTGTTTTCTCGGGTTCTTGCTGGCCTTGCCGCCACCGTTGAACGGTTCGACACGCTCACGATTGAGCGTCTGTGTGATTTTGTGGATGCCAAGCCCGTCCATGGACATACGATAGATGCGCTGCACGATGGCGACACGTGACGGAATGAGAATGTAGGCGTCTCTGGTTTCGTTCAGGTACATCCAAGCCGGGCAAATCTTGGTCAGCTTTTTTCCACCGCTCCGGGCTTGGTCACGCTTGTTCTTCCAAGCCGCCACATTGCGCTTGCGCTTCGTCTCGGACTCTTCGTTGGCTCTGATGGCCGTGGCGACCAATAGGAACACGTCAGCCGGGTTAATGGGGTTCCGGTATTCCTTGCCCGTGTCCAGCGTGACAATCACGATATCAGCTTCCAGCAATTGGAAAATCACCATGGCCAGCGTCTTCAACGGCTCTTGACGGGACAGGCGGTCAACCGACTCCACAAGCAGATAGGAACCCGGTTCGATCTTGCCTGCCTTCACCGATGCGAGAAACCCGCCTAGTGAGCCTTCCGATAGATTCTTGCCACGGAATGCCGATATGCCTTCGTCTTTCAGGATGTTCTCGGGTGCAAGCTGTATGCCCTTCTGTTCGCACCACTTCCCGGCAAGCTCTGTCTGGCGACGATTGGAGTCACCATCAGCTTGGATGTCCGACGACCACCGGATGTACGAATAGGCAGAAGGAATTTTCATTATTGAAATCATGGGTTTGGCCCTTTCCATGCTCATTTAGTGAGCCGGTGAAGCCACGCAAGGTTTCACCTTGCTGCAAACGTACAACCCATGAACAGCGGCCCGTAAACGAAGAACGTCGTCCAGAAGCACGAGCGGCCGAAGGCGATCAGCCAGGCGAGCCTCAATCTCGGCTGCGCGACGAAGCGGCCGATATTGGCGAGCGGATTGGCCGGCCGTGTCTTGCCGGGCCGGATCGACGGGTTGTCGCCCAGCCGATAGGTCCAGAACAGCGCCAAGAGCGCCAGCGCGAACACCGCCACCGCACCATGCGCGGCATAGATGCCGAAGCGCGTGTAGAGGAAGATGCCGAGCGTCGGCCCACCGGTCCAGGCCAGCATCGACCACGCCATGCGCAGCGATTCGGCCTGCATGAAATCGGTCTTGCGGATGTGGTCCATGATGTAGAGGTTGAGCGTGATCGAAAGCGCGCTGGCGCCCATCACCCGGCACAGCATGCCCGCCAGTTGTCCGGCCAGCGTGTGGGTGACGAAGAACAGAGAGCCGATGGCGAGCAGGCAGGCGCCTGCCGTGTAGACCCAGCGCCGGGCAAAGCGGCGGATCAGCATCGGCATGAACAAGGTCACCGACAGGCCGAGCAACGCCACGATGGTGTAGAGAATCGAGACGATCTGCTCATTGTGCAGGATCTCGTAGGCCTGGATCGGGATCACGCTCGACACCGTGGCGCGGGCGAAGGATTCGACCGCGTAGAGCGAAGCGAAGGTGCGCGCATCCGCGGCCCTGAGGGCCGGGAGCCAGATCGGATGGCGCACATGGGTGGACATTGCTTCCCCAAAGCAGAATCACCGGTCAAATCTGCCTTGGTCGTTCCCGGACGATTAAGAGGAAACCGACGCATACGCCGTGAAAAGCGAAGTCGGTCAAAGACTTCCCGGCGCTGGCCTAAAGCGGCGCATGATCGGACGCCCTGGCTTCTTCTGTCCCGTCCAACCGTGATAGTCCTCAGGCGGGGCTGAATCAGATCGTGAGACCATGACCATCGATACGCCGACCGCACCCGTTCCGGAACCATCCAGGCGCATCGTCGCCATCGACATCGTGCGCGGCATCGCGCTGCTGGCCATGGCGAGCTACCATTTCACCTGGGACCTGGAATTCTTCGGCTACACCGATCCCGGCCTCACCGCCTTCGGCTGGTGGAAGATCTATGCGCGTTGCATCGCCTCGACCTTCCTGTTCCTGGTCGGCGTCAGCCTCTACCTCGCGCACGGCCGGCAAATCCGCTGGAACGGTTTCTGGAAACGTTTCGCCATGGTCGCCGGAGCGGCGATCGCCATTTCGGTGGTCACCCGCATCGCGACGCCAGACGGGTTCATCTTTTTCGGCATCCTGCACGAGATCGCGCTCGCCAGCCTGCTCGGCCTCGCCGTCCTTCGGCTGCCGGCCCTGCTGACGCTTGCCGTTGCCGCGCTTGTCATCGCCGCGCCCGTCTACCTGCGCTTCGAAGCCCTGGACCATCCCTGGCTGTGGTGGATCGGCCTTTCGGCGATCAATCCGCGATCCAACGACTATGTCCCGCTGTTTCCATGGTTCGGCGCGGTGCTTGTCGGCATCGGGACAGCGAAACTCGCTTCCGCAGCCGGCCTGCGTGCCCGCCTGGCGAGCCTCATGCCCGGCCGCTGGGCCAATCCGCTGGTCTTCATCGGCCGCCACAGCCTCGCCTTCTACCTGATCCACCAGCCGCTGCTGATCGGCTGCGTCTGGCTGTTCTCGCAAGTCATGCCGGCCCAGGTCGAAAGCCTGCAGGTCAATTTCCTGAAAACCTGCCAGCGCTCATGCGAGCAGACGCGCAACGCGACCTTCTGCACGAGCTATTGCAGTTGCATGCTGACGACGCTGGAGGGCGAAGCCGCGCTTGATCGGCTCGAGAACAACGACCAGACTGCGGAATTCCGGGCGCATCTGGGCGACCTGGCCGCCAGTTGCACCGCCCAGACCGAGGAAAAGATGGACGAGGGAGGAACGCAATGACCGAAACCCAGCCGAAGCCGGGTGTGATACCGTGGCCGCCGGTGATCTACGTCGCGGCGATCGCCATCAGCGTCATTCTCGGCCTGCTCTATCCCCTGCCCTGGATCGGCGACCTCCTGGGCGACCTGCTGTTCGCCGCCGGCTGGGTGGCACTGTTCGGCGTCGCCGCACTCTGGTTCACCGCCATCCGCACCATGATCCGGGCCCGGACGACGCTCAACCCCAACGCGGTGCCCGATCACCTCGTCACCACAGGCCCTTTCGGCATCACCCGCAACCCGATGTATCTCGCCAACACGCTGCTTTTGATCGGCGTCGCTTTCGTCACTGGGATCGTCTGGTTCCTGCCGCTGGCGTTCATCGCCGCTTTCGCCACGCAGAAGATCGCCATCGAGGGCGAGGAAAAGGTGCTGGCGGCGAAGTTCGGCAAGAAATACCGGGATTACGCCAAGCGCGTGCGGCGCTGGATCTGACAACGCTCAGGTGTTGACGCCGAGCTCCACCAGCCGCTCGACGCAGGACTCCTCGGCCTGGTCGAGTTCGGCCAGCGTCTCTTCGAGATCCCGGCGTTTCTGCCTGAGATCCTCGCGCTTTTCCTCGATGCGCTTGATCATCAGCTTGAGCTGCCCGACCTCGCCCGGCGGCTCCTTGTACATCTGGATGATTTCGCGGATTTCGTTGATCGAGAAACCGAGCCGCTTGCCGCGCATGATCTGTCGGATGAGATGGCGGTCGGACGGGCGAAACAGCCGCGTGCGGCCGCGCCGCACCGGTTGCACAAGCCCCTCATCCTCATAGAAGCGCAGCGTCCGCGTCGACACGTCGAATTCGCGGGTCAGTTCGGTGATCGAATAATATTCCCGCATTGTCACTCCAAGTCGGAATCCCGGACGATCGCCCGGCGGCATCGCCTTCTGTCCCGAACCAAACCCTTGCCCGTCGGAATCGACGCGGCACCCCGCACGAGCGTCGCACGGCATTTACGTAAAAGTCAATTGAGGCTGCTACCTCACCCCGAACCACCAGCTTGCAAGGCCGAGGAAGGCGAAAAACCCGACGCAGTCGGTGACGGTGGTGACGAAAACCGCCGACGCCACGGCCGGATCGATCTTGAACCGGTCGAGCATGAGCGGGATCAGGATGCCGGCAAGGGCGGCCGCGAACATGTTGATGATCATGGCCGCGCCGATGATCCCGCCCAGATTGGGATCGCGAAACCAGAGGGCGGCGACGATGCCGATCAGAACGGCAAAGACAACGCCGTTGATGAAGCCCACACCCATTTCGCGGCGGATGATGCGGGCGGCATTGTAGATATCGAGGTCCTTCGTCGCCAGCGCCCGCACGGTGACGGTCATGGTTTGCGAGCCGGCATTGCCGCCCATGCCGGCCACGATCGGCATCAGCACGGCGAGCGCCACGATCCGCTCGATCGTGTGGTCGAACAGGCCGATCACCGATGCCGCCAGGAATGCCGTGACAAGGTTGACCAGCAGCCAGGGAACGCGCGAACGCGAGGTTGCGAACACCGTGTCGGAGAGTTCCTCGTCGCCGACGCCGCCCATGCGCAGCAGATCTTCCTCGGCTTCCTGCTGGATGACGTCGACGACATCATCGATGGTCAACACGCCGACCAGCCGGTCGTTCTCATCGACGACGGCGGCCGACAAGAGGTCGTACTGCTCGAATTCCCGCGCCGCCTCTTCCTGGTCCATGGTGGCCGGGATGGCGTGCCGCGTCTCATGCATGACATCCTCGACCTTCACCGCGCGCTTGGTGCGCAGGATCTGGTCGAGGTCGATGGCGCCGACGAGCTTGAAGGTCGGGTCGATGACGAAGATCTGGCTGAAGCGGTCGGGAAGGTTCTTGTCCTCGCGCATGTAGTCGATCGTCTGGCCGATGGTCCAGAACGGCGGCACGGCGACGAACTCCGTCTGCATGCGCCGCCCGGCGGTCTCCTCCGGATAGTCGAGCGAGCGGCGCAGCCTGATCCGTTCGGTGAACGGCAGTTGCGACAGGATCTCGTCCTGGTCTTCCTTTTCGAGGTCTTCGAGAATGTAGACGGCGTCGTCGGAATCGAGTTCCTGCACCGCCTGCGCGATCTGCGCATTGGGCAGATGATCGACGATCTCCATGCGGATCGCCTCATCGACCTCGGTCAGCGCGGAAAAGTCGAAATCGGCGCCCAGCAGCTCGACCAGCGCCCGCCGCTGTTCGGGATGCAGCGCCTCGATCAGGTCGCCCAGTTCCGACTGGTGCAGATGTCGACTTCATGCTTGAGGGTGAGCGTATCGCGGTCGGCGATCGCGGCCCCGATCTGGGCAAGGAAGGACGGCAGGACCGCACCGCCCTCGCCGTAGATATCGGCGTGGGCCTCGTCAGCCGCCTTGGCGGAGATCGTCTGCTTGTCCTCCACCAGCGCCTCCCGCCATCCCGGACAAATTGTGTCTCAGGTCTAGAGCATCGGACCTTAAAGCGGAAACCGGTTTCGCGGAAATCCGATACATCTCGCCCGCGGACACGATTCGATTTGAGAACTTATCGCCCTAAGGCACGGAATATCAAACGAAACGCTGGCTCCACGCCACCCGGTACGCGCATCGCGCATGCTTGACCCGGCACTGCCTGCTCCATCAGGAACCGGCGCATCCCGGCTTCAGACGGCGCGACAGCCGATGTCGCTGGGGAAAGAGCACCCCGGCGCGATTGGGGCAGAATTGTCATGATACGGGTCCAGGCCTGAAGCCTGGCCTCGGAGTGCGGCACGATCAGCCCAGGACAAAAACGGCCCTTGAACAGCAAGCCCGGGAAAACGAGCAAGGCAATTGGCGACCGGCGGATGCGCATTGTCGTCGCCGAGCGCAATCCATTCGTCATATCGGCGCTGCGCGAAATGCTCGAATGCGACGGCCGCTTCGAATTGCTGGGCAGTGTGCACAGCGGCAAGCAATTCCTCGATCTTGCTGCCAAGGGCGGGTTCGACGTCGCAATCATCGGCTGGAAGCTCGCCGACATGGACGGCGCGGATGTGCTGGCCGAGGTCCAGAGCCGCAAGCTCGACGTGCGCATCACCGTCTTTTCCAACGACCACGACATCGGCATCCTGAAGCAATGCGTGCGGCTCGGCGCCCAGGGCTACTGTTTCCAGTTCGACGATCCGGCCATCATCTTCGACACGATCCTGGCGGTCGCGCACGGCCGCATCTGCATCCCCTATATCGACATCAACAAGGTCAATGACACGCCGCTCGCGCAGCTCACGGTGCGTGAACGCGAGCTGCTGGCGGTGCTTTCCGACGGCTGGACAAATCTGCAGATCGCCACGCGGACCGGCATTTCCGAGAACACGGTGAAGTACCACCTGAAGAATCTCTACGACAAGCTCGACGTCCGCAACCGGGCGATGGCTGTCGCGCTCTATGCGCGCGAAAGGCGCACCCAGAAGCAGCCTTTCGGGTAGGCCAACCGGGTAGTCCCGCCCCACCCGCGCGCGGCGAGATCTTACCCGCCAAGGTGTTGCTGGCTTTAGCCGTCGAAACGAAACTCCCCCCACCGCTTTGCTGGATCAGGAGGAGTTCGCATCATGGCCGGTTTCACCCATCTTTTCATTCCCGGGCCGACCAACATCCCCGAGCAGGTTCGGCAGGCGATGAACCTGCCGATGGAGGACATGCGCGCCGCGTCCTTCCCGGATCTCACCTTGCCGCTGTTCCAGGACATCAAACGCGTCTTCAAGAACGAGACCGGCCGCGTCTTCATCTACCCGTCCTCGGGCACCGGCGCCTGGGAAGCGGCGATGACCAATGTGCTCAGCCCCGGCGACCGCGTGCTGATGTCGCGCTTCGGCCAGTTCTCGCATCTGTGGGTCGACATGGCCGAACGCCTCGGCCTCGAGGTCGATGTCATCGACTGCGAATGGGGCACCGGCGTGCCACTCGAGCTCTATGCCGAGCGGCTTAAGGCGGACAAGGCGCACCGCATCAAGGCCGTGTTCTGCACGCAGAACGAGACGGCGACAGGCGTGACCAGCGATGTCGCCGGCTGCCGCGCCGCGCTCGACGATGCCAACCACCCTGCCCTGCTCTTCGTCGACGGCGTGTCGTCGATCGGCTCGATCGATTTCCGCCAGGAGGAATGGGGCGTCGACTGCGCCGTCAGCGGCTCGCAGAAGGGCTTCATGCTGCCCGCCGGCCTCGGCTTCCTCTCCGTCAGCAAGAAGGCGCTCGTGGCTTCGCGGACCTCCACCCACCGGCGCTGCTTCTTCTCCTTCGAGGACATGATCCGCGCCAACGATGCCGGCTATTTTCCTTATACGCCGGCGACGCAGCTGTTGCGCGGCCTGCGCGCCTCGCTCGACCTGATCGCGGAGGAAGGGCTGGACAACATCTTCGCCCGCCACCATCGCCTGGCCGAAGGCGTGCGCAAGGCGGTCGATGCCTGGGGCCTGAAGCTCTGTGCGAAAGCGCCGAAATGGCACTCCGATACGGTCAGCGCCATTCTGGTGCCGGAAGGCATCGACAGTGGCGACATCGTCAAGCGCGCCTACCGCACCTACCAGACCTCGCTGGGCGGCGGCCTCAACAAGGTGATGGGCAAGGTCTTCCGCATCGGCCATCTCGGCTGGCTGAACGAGGTGATGGTGCTCTCCTCGCTGTCAGCGGCCGAAATGGCGCTGCTCGATTGCGGCGTGCGGCTGTCGCCGGGTTCCGGCGTCGGCGCCGCCATCCAGCATTTCCGCGCCTCGGCCGCCGTGCCAGTCGCCGAAGCCGCTTGAGGGAGCGCACGATGAGCCACACCATCAACCATTTGAAGAAATTGCGGCTGCAGCGCAGCGAGCTGGCGGTTCCCGGCTCCAGCCCGGAGATGATCGAAAAGGCGGCCAACAGCGCCGCCGACTTCGTCTTCCTCGACATAGAGGACGCGGTCGCCCCGCCCGACAAGGAACGCGCCCGCAAGAACATCATCCAGGCGCTGAACGACATTGACTGGCGAGCCAAGGGCAAGACTGTCTCGGTGCGCATCAACGGCCTGGACACCCATTACATGTACCGCGACGTGGTCGACGTGATGGAACAGGCAGGCGACCGGCTGGACACCATCCTGGTGCCGAAAGTCGGCGTGCCGGCCGATCTCTACATGGTCGAGGCCATGGTCAACCAGATCGAGATGGCCAAGGGTTTCAAAACCCGTGTCGGCCTCGAAGCGCTGATCGAGACAGCGCTCGGTATGGCCAATGTCGAGGCGATCGCCGCCACGCCAGGCCGGCTGGAGGCCATGCATTTCGGTGTCGCCGACTACGCGGCGAGTTGCAAGGCGCGCACCGTCAACATTGGTGGCCTAAACCCCGACTATCCCGGCGACCAGTGGCATTTCGCCCTGTCGCGCATGACGGTTGCCTGCCGCGCCTATGGCCTGCGCGCCATTGACGGCCCGTTCGGCGATTTCTCCGACCCGGAAGGTTATATCGCCGGCGCCAGGCGCGCCGCGGCGCTCGGCATCGAAGGCAAATGGGCGATCCATCCCTCGCAGATCGCGCTCGCCAACGACGTGTTTTCGCCGCCCGAAAAAGAGGTCACGCGCGCCAGGCGGATTCTCGAAGTGCTCAGGGAAGCCGAGGCTCAGGGCAAGGGAGCCGCTGCCCTCGACGGCAAGATGATCGACGCCGCGTCGGAACGCATGGCGCGCAATGTTCTGGTGGTCAACGAAGCCATCGAACGCGCCGGCCAAACCGCCACGCATTGACTGTTCAGGGAGGACAAAAATGGACATCCACGAATATCAGGCCAAGGAACTGCTTGCCCGCCATGGCGTGCATGTGCCGCGCGGTGGGCTGGCCTACAGCCCAGAACAGGCCACCTACAGGGCGCGCGAGATCGGCGGCAGCAAATGGGTCTTGAAGGCGCAGGTGCACTCCGGCGCCCGCGGCAAGGCCGGCGGCATCAAGCTCTGCGCCAATGACGAGGAAATCTCCAACGCCGCCGAAGCCATGCTCGGCCGCAAGCTGGTGACCCAGCAGACCGGACCGCGCGGCAAGCTGATCTCCAGGCTCTACCTGGAGGAAGCCGTCGACATCGCCCAGGAGCTCTATGTCGGCTTCGTGCTCGACCGCAAGGAAGAGCGCGTCATGATCGTGGCCTCGGCCGCCGGCGGCATGGAGATCGAGGACATTGTCGAGAAGGAACCCAATTCCATCCTGCGCACATCGGTCGATCCCGGTGTCGGCATGCAGCGCTTCCAGGCGCGCGAGATCGCCTTCGGGCTCGGCCTCGACCACAACCTGATCGGCAAGGCCACCGAAACCATCTTCAGCTGCTACCAGGTGTTCCGCGACTACGACGCCTCGATGCTGGAGATCAACCCGCTGGTGGTGACGCGCGACGGCAATCTGATCGCGCTCGACGCAAAAATGTCGTTCGACGAGAACGCGCTGTTCCGGCGGCCGGAAATCTCCGAACTGCGCGACAAGAGCCAGGAAGACCCGCGCGAAACCTTCGCCAGCGACCGAGGCCTCTCCTATGTCGGCCTCGACGGCAATATTGGCTGCATCATCAATGGCGCGGGTCTGGCCATGGCGACCATGGACATGATCAAGATCGCCGGCGGCGAGCCGGCCAACTTCCTCGACATCGGCGGCGGCGCCTCGCCCGAGCGGGTGGCGAAATCCTTCCGCGCCGTGCTCGGCGACAAGAATGTCGAGACCATCCTTGTCAACATCTTCGCCGGCATCAACCGCTGCGACTGGGTCGCCGAAGGCGTGATCAAGGCGATACGCGAAGTCGGCGTCAACTTACCGCTGGTGGTGCGCCTATCCGGCACCAAGGCCGAGGAAGGCCGCCGCATCCTCGCCGATTCCGGCGAGGCGGTGACCGTTGCCGACACGCTGGCCGAAGCCGCCGAAAAAGCCGTCGCCGCCTGGCGCGCGGCCGCCAAGAAGAAAAAAGCAGCCTAGAGCCGGATAATTTCAGGTCGAATCGACCTGAAATCTGAATCCGTCTCTAAAATCAAACAGATAGAGCATGATGTCGTCCGAAAACCGCTTCACACTTTTCGGCATCATGCTCTAGGGAGGTCGAAAAAATGGCAATTCTGCTCAACCGCAGCACCCGGGTCATCGTCCAGGGTTTCACCGGCAAGATCGGCAGCTTCCACGCCGAGGACATGAAACGCTACGGCACCAAGCTGGTCGGCGGCGTCACCCCCGGCAAGGGCGGCCAGAAGCATCTCGGCCTGCCCGTCTTCAACACGGTCAAGGGCGCTGTGCGCGAGACTCGCGCCGAGGCGAGCATCGTCTTCGTGCCGCCGCCCTTTGCCGCCGATTCCATCATGGAGGCCGCGGACGCCGGCATCAAACTGTGCGTCTGCATCACCGACGGCATCCCCTCCCAGGACATGATGCAGGTCAAACGCTACATGCTGCGCTACCGCTACGAAGACCGCATGCGGCTGATCGGCCCGAACTGTGCCGGCATGATCACCCCGGGACAGGCGCTGATGGGTATCATGCCGGGCAGCATCTACCTGCCCGGCCGCGTCGGCATCGTCGGCCGATCCGGCACGCTCGGCTACGAGGCCGCCTCGCAGATGAAGGCGCTCGGCATCGGTGTGTCGACCAGCGTCGGCATCGGCGGCGACCCGATCAACGGCTCCTCGTTCAAGGACATGCTGAAACTGTTCGAGCAGGACGACGAGACCGACGCCGTGGTGATGATCGGCGAGATCGGCGGACCGCAGGAGGCCGAAGCCGCGATCTGGGCGCGCGACAACATGCGCAAGCCGCTGATCGCCTACATCGCCGGCCTCTCCGCCCCGAAAGGCCGCCGCATGGGCCACGCCGGCGCCATCATCTCGGCCTTCGGCGAGTCGGCGCAGGAGAAGGTCGAGATCCTGAAGGAGGCAGGCGTCATCATCGTGCCGACGCCGTCGTCCTTTGGCGAGGTGGTGGCCGATACGCTGGCGCGGATGAAGAAGGCGGCGTGACGGCAGACCGGGCCAAGGCCGCATAGCGCAAGACGTGAAGTCTGTTCCAGCGGCGCTGAAGCCGCTGGAGGACGTCCAGGGCACGGCTATAGCAGCAATCGATGCGGACGGATCAGGAAAGCAGTTGGAACAGAGCAGACGCATCAACTTTCGCGAGGACGAGCGCAGCCTTTTGTTGCGTCTGCTGCTGCAGGTCGCAAGCGCGCGAGAGCCCGAGATCGCCGCCGTCCTGACCGGACGCAGGTCGCTTGTCTCCCTCGCCGCCGAGCAGCGCATCCCGGCGCTTCAGGCGAGCGGCGTATGGTTCCAGTTGCTGGCGATTGCAGACGAGTTGTTTGCCATGCGGGCGCGTCGCGAACTCGAACAAGGCGCGGGTGTCGACGAAGTGCCAGGCTCCTTCGCCAGCGTCATCGCGCAGATGGCAGCCAACGGCCACTCAGCGCAGGAAGTCCAGGCGACGCTCAATGAGCTTTGCGTCGGCCCGACCATGACCGCGCACCCGACCGAGGCCAAACGCGTCACGGTGCTGGAGATCCACCGCCGTATCTATCGCAAGCTGACCGAACTCGATCAGCCGCGCTGGGCGCCGCGCGAACGCGACCTGTTGATCGCCGATCTGGAAAGCGAGATCGAGCTTCTGTGGATGACGGGCGAGTTGCGACTTGAGCGTCCGACCGTCGAACGCGAGATCGCCTGGGGACTGCATTTCTTTCGCGAAGTCATCTTCGAGGCAACGCCGCAGCTCTACGGCAAGCTTCAAGGCGCCTTCGCGCGTCACTATCCGGGAGAGCCGATCAGCATTCCCTCCTTCATGCGCTATGCCTCGTGGATCGGCGGCGATCGCGATGGCAATCCCAATGTGACGGCCGCAGTCACCGCCCATGCCATGACCGAATACCGCGATACCGCCATAGTCTGGTATCTGACGCAGGTGCAGCGGCTGGTGACGGTGCTCAGCGCCAGCTCGAATGTCGTCGCTCTGCCGGCAAGCTTCGAACCGGTGCTGCAAACCGCGCTTGATAAAAGCGGACAGGCGCACATGATCGCCGCCCGCAATCCTGATGAACCGCTTCGCCAGTTCGCTTCGGCCTTGCTTGCCCGGCTGGAGGCCACGCGAAACGGCGGCATGGCGGCGTACCACTCGGCAGAGGCGTTTCGCGCTGATCTGGACAGCCTGTCTCGTGTTCTTGAAGCGATCGGAGGACGCGCGGTAGCCAGGCGTTTTGTCCAACCCCTGCTCTGGCAAGTCGGAAGCTTCGGCTTGCGTACGGTCTCGCTCGACATCCGGCAGAACTCCACGGTGGTCAACCGGGTGCTGGCCGAGCTGTTTGCGCTGACAAATCCCGCCGATCCGGTCGCAGCCGGCACGCCGCAATGGTCGGCGCGCATTCGCGCGGCCGTCGGCCAGGGCGAGCGGCTGGAGATCGACGCAGGCCGGCTCTCGCCTGAAGCAGCTGAACTGCTTTCGACATTCTCTGTCATCCGCGACCATACTTCCGGCTTGGACGCCGACGCAGTCGGCGCTTTCGTCCTCAGCATGACCCGCTCGGCCGACGATCTCCTGGCGGTCTATCTGCTGGCGCAATATTGCGGACTTTCAACCTCGCCCGGTGGTGGCGGCACGATCAGGCTGCGCATCGTGCCATTGTTCGAGACCATCGCTGATCTACAGGCCGCCCCCGGCATCCTGAATGATTTGCTCGGCGTTTCGCTGGTGAGACGGACGGTGCGCGATTTCGGCGCGCGCCAGGAAATCATGCTTGGCTATTCCGATTCCAACAAGGACGGCGGTTTCCTCGCGTCCAACTGGGAACTGGCAAAAGCGCAAAAGCGCCTCGCTGTCGTCGGGCACAAGCACAAGGTCAGGATCGGTTTCTTCCACGGTCGCGGCGGCTCTGTCAGCCGTGGCGGCGCGCCGACCGGCCGGGCGATCGCGGCGCAGCCCGAAGGCACTGTCGCTGGAGCCATGCGGGTGACCGAGCAGGGCGAGGTCGTATCGTCGAAATTCGCCAATCGCGGCACCGGACTCAACCAGCTCGAGATTCTCGCCGCAGGCGTGCTGGCCCACAGCGCCGGATCGCCCGGTGATGTCGAGGCAAAGGAAACGCCGGAGTTCAATGAAGCGCTGGAAGCGCTGGCAGGCATGTCGCAGGCATCCTATGCCGGGCTGATGGCCGAGCCTGGCTTCCTCGACTATTTCAACCAGGCGAGCCCGGTCGCGGAACTGGCGCTCCTGAAAATGGGTTCACGGCCGGAGCGCCGTTTCGGCGCCAGCGGTATTGCCGACCTGCGCGCCATTCCATGGGTGTTCGCCTGGAGCCAGAACCGTCATCTGTTGACCGGCTGGTATGGTATCGGCAGCGCGCTCAGCGCTTTCGTCACGGTGCGCGGCGAGGCCGGGCGCGAGCTTCTGGCTCGCATGTTCGAGCACTCGCGCTTTTTCCGCCTGATCGTCGACGAGGCGGAGAAGACGCTTTACCAGTCCGACATGGAGATCGCCCGGCTCTACGCCCGCCTGGTGTCCGACAGCGATGCGGCCCGACGGATCTACGCCCGCATCGCTGCCGAATACGAGCTGACGCGGCGCCTGATTGGTGACCTCACCGGAGGCGATCTCTCCGCGCGCTTTCCGATGTTCAAGCGGCGCTTCGACAATCTGCGGCGACAGATGGATGACATTCACCGGCTGCAGGTCGACCTGTTGCGTGAAGTTCGGACAAATACCGGGACAGTGGATCAAAAGCGGGCCACCGACGCTCTGCTCGTATCGATCAATTGCATCTCGGCCGGCCTTGGGTGGACGGGATAGGCTCGGTTTCTGGCAAGCCGTGGTTGTCCAAGGCACTTGAAGCGCATGGCTTTCGGCGGCAAAGGGCTGGTCGCCACATGGACCATGCCGGCGCCGCCATTCCGGCTTTTGGGCGAGTCGGCTCAAGAGAAGGTCGATATCCTGAAGCAGGCAGGCGTCATCATCGTGCCGACACCGTCGTCGTTCGGCGAGGTGGTGGCCGATACGCTGGCGCGGATGAAGAAGGCGGCGTGGATCAGCGATTCTGCGAGTAAGGGCAGAAGCGGCGGCGCGGTCTCCATGACGCGCCGCCGCTTCCGTTATGCATCGAAGTCCTAGCCGCCTGGCACGTTCCTCCTTGGAGATCCTCCCTGCCATGGAATGTAGTTAAGAACTCTGGTTACGGAGGCACCACGGCGTTCGAAGGGGTGTCGCGCACAAATTTCCGGATTACTATTTCTGGCAGACGACTCGGGGGAACAGACTTGGAAGCTTTGACGGCAATCCTTGAACACGCAACTGCCGCCATTCCGCCTGAGTACATTCACCTCCAGATCGACGGAGGCGACCCTATCTACCGCGAGCGGGTTTATTGCTATGAGCTTTATCATCAGATGCGTTCCATCTGGCCGGCTGGCACGCCGTTTTACTTGAATGGAGAAATCGACAAGGCCGCGCATCCGATATTGGTCGAGTTAGGAGCCGCTTATGCCAAACCCGACCTTCTGGTTCATCAGCCGGGCTACATGGTTGGCAACTATGCCATTATCGAAGTGAAGTCAGCCCGGCCACCGCTTAGTGGAATTCGGAAAGATTTGGAAACACTCGCACTTTTTCGAACCAAGGTTGGTTACAAACGAGCCATATACCTGCTGTTCGGCAACGAAGTGAACGATGCGTTGCTGGCTCGGATCGAAGGGGCTTCCAAAGTCGCGTCGAAAGATATCCCGGTTGAGATTTGGTTTCATCCCAAACCGAGTGCCTCTGCATTCCAGGTCGCTCTGCTCGGAAAGATTACAGCATGAGCCTTCTCGCAGGCGATCTGACAACGCAACTCGCATTCTCTATGTTCGAGAACAGAGGCATATATGCCCTGCTTCTTGGTTCTGGACTATCCCGTGCAGCCGGAATTCCAACAGGCTGGGAAATCACTCTTGATCTGGTGCGGCGCGTCGCCCTTGCCAAGGGAGTGGAGGATCGTTCGGATTGGGCAACATGGTATCGCGACGAGATCGGCGGCGCGCCTGACTATTCGACGCTCTTGGAGGAATTGGCAGCCTCTCCAGCCGAACGCAGATCAATCTTGCATTCCTATATCGAGCCTGACGAAGAGGAACGCTCAGAAGGCAAGAAGTTGCCGACCGCCGCGCATCACGCCATCGCGAGGCTAGTCCGTGACGGCTATGTCCGAGTCATCGTCACCACAAATTTTGATCGATTGCTAGAAAACGCTCTCCGCGAGGCTGGAATTGAACCGACTGTGGTGTCCTCTGTCGATGCACTCTCCGGAGCAGAGCCGTTGACCCACAGCGCCTGCTATGTGCTGAAATTGCACGGCGATTATAAAGACGCCCGCATCCTTAACACCGATGAAGAACTGGGTGGCTATCCTGCACCGTACGACGCGCTTCTAAACAGGATTTTCGACGAGCATGGACTAGTAATATGCGGTTGGTCGGGTGAGTGGGATCACGCATTACGAGCAGCCCTGTTAAGGGCACCCAATCGCCGATATCCAATCTTCTGGACGCTGCGTGGCGATCCAGGCACCGGCGCCGAGGAAATCATCCGGAGCAAAAAAGCTCAAATAGTTAGGATTGCCGACGCCGACACGTTCTTCACATCCACCGGCCAACGCATAGAAACATTGGCGACCACTCGGAAGCAAAACCCTCTCAGCGTCGACCTTTTCGTAAGTACAGCTAAGCGATACCTCGCCCGTGCGGAGCATCGCATCCAGCTTGATGACCTCGTCTCACGCGAAGCAGAGCGGGTGGCGAAGGAATCTGCAGCAGAAGAATTTTCTGCCAACGCAAGTTGGTCCGCGGACAATTTTCGGACACGCGTCGCCAGGTACGAGTCGATGTCGGAAGCTTTAGCCAAGGCAGCTGGCGCGATGGGTCGGTGGGGGGAAGGGAATGAGGCTCCGTTGGTAGCAGATCTGATCCGAACGTTGGTAACACGGGCCAACAAAGTGAGGAGCGGCAACACATTTTTATTGGGACTGCGGGAGTACCCGGCAGTTCTCATATTCACCGCTTATGGCCTAGGACTATGCCGCTCACAAAGATGGAGAGAACTGCACAATCTATTTTCACTCAACTTTCCGGATAGCAATGGGAATAAGTCCAAGCGACTTGTGGAGACGCTGTTTCTCTGGGAGTGGGAAGGGCATGACCGAGATGCCTGGCGCAATATCGAAGGTTTTGAAGGTCGGAAAACGCCACTGAGCGATCACCTTCTAGATATTTTCACCGATTGGAGTCGGCCGTTCATCGGACTATCATCTGATTTTGAACTTTTGTTCGACCGCTTTGAAACTCTTGGATCTTTGGCACATCTGGATAGCACCTCAGAGGCAGCTCTTACCGAGGCGCTAGCAGATCAAAACGACTTTATACACCCGCCGATGGGGCGAATTCTTTGGAGAACTCAATCGTTCCGTGCTCTGGAGGATGAGATTCTCACCAATCCAATGCGGGACACGTTAATTGAAGCCGGTTTTGCGGGCGGTCGAACATCGGTGTTGGAACTGCAAATGAAAAATCTAAAGCGCCTAGCCGGGTATATGAGGCGCTACTGAGATGCGCCAGAAAGCATGGCGCTGCGAATGTTTCGCGGCCTGATCGCTTAAGCCTCGATCGAGTACCACTACAACCACGGATCGAGGGGAGAATGGTGCGGTCGAGAAGACTCGAACTTCCACGGGTTGCCCCACAGCGACCTCAACGCTGCGCGTCTACCAATTCCGCCACGACCGCACGTGGTAGGAGCCGGAACCGACCGGCTCGCGGCGTGTAGCAAATCGTTTCCGGCGAAACAAGTGCGCGATGAGCAATAATCTCAACCGATTGGCATATCGGTCCACAGGATCGGAATGAGCATGCGGAACTGGACGTTTGCACCCGATATCGCCATATGGTGTGCACAAGCGAAAAAACGAAAAACCATGACAGAACGCAGCCAGATCGCCACGTCGTTCCTGCCGCTCCCCGGTTCGGCACCCGTCGAGTGGCGCATCGAGCCTGGCCTCACCGCCTATCCCGATGCGCTGGCCTTCATGGAAGCCCGCGCCGAAGCGATCCGCAGCGGGGCCGCCGGCGAAATGGTCTGGCTGGTCGAACATCCCCCGCTCTACACCGCCGGCACCAGCGCCCGCATCGAGGACCTGATCGATCCCGATCGCTTTCCGGTCTTTGCCGCCGGGCGTGGCGGCGAATACACCTATCATGGCCCCGGCCAGCGGGTCGCCTATGTCATGCTCGACCTGAAACGGCGGCGCGAGGATGTCCGCGCTTTCGTCGCCGCGCTCGAACAGTGGATCATCGGCACGCTCGCCGCCTTCAATGTGCGCGGTGAGCGCCGCGAGGACCGGGTTGGCGTCTGGGTGGTGCGGCCCGATCGCCCTCGCCTGCCGGACGGTTCGCCGGCGGAGGACAAGATCGCGGCCATCGGGATCCGGCTGCGGCGCTGGGTGAGCTTTCACGGCATCGCCATCAATGTCGAGCCGGAACTAGAGCATTTCGGCGGCATCGTACCGTGCGGCGTGCAGGACCACGGCGTCACCAGCCTCGTCGACCTTGGCCTGCCCGTCGGCATGGCCGACCTCGACCTGGCGTTGAAATCAGCCTTCGAGGGGGTATTCGGTCCCGTGGCGGCTTTGCCCGCCGAGGCCGCCCGCAAGGCGGGCTGACCCTTTCGGGCCCAACCAGCTCAAAGCAATTGCGCCGACGCCCACAGAACGCCGCAGCCATGAATGGTGAACACCGCCAGCAGCGCGCCGGCGATGGCGAAGCGGTCAGCGGTGCGGATCGGCTCCAGCTCGTGGCGTGGCTTCACGCCGCTGCCGACAGTGAGCAGGCTGAGGATCGAAAAGACCGCTCCCGTCACGATTAGAAAGCCTGACGAGAAGCCAGCCTGTCGGCCGAGTGCCAGGAAGACGGAAAGCAGGAAGAACGAGGCTAGTGCCAGCGCGACCGGCCCCGGGCAGATCTGGCGCAGCACCTGGCCGCCGTCAAACTTCCACACCGGCACCAGATTGGCGATGTTGAACAGGGCCGCACAGCCCGCCAGCGCCGCCAGCAGCGCGGCTGCGGCCTTGTGCCCCTCGCTGCCCGCAAACGTGCTCGCGGCAATCACGATCGGCACCAGGAAGGCGGAAAACCCCGCCCCCATCAGCGCCACGAAGGCCACTTCGAAACGGCTGTTATAGGGCCGGCCGCCAATGGCGATGCCGCCGAGCAGCGGGATGAAGATCATCCGCGCCTTGCGATGGCCCATCAGCCGGAACGCCGCCATGTGGCCGAGCTCGTGCAGGGCGACAACCGACGTCAGGATCGCGGCCAGCGCCAGCCCACCGAGATGGAGGCCGAAGAACGGCCACAGGATCAGTGCCGACAGCACGGCAAAGCCGACCTGGCTCAGCGGGTGCTCGAACCAGCCGCCCTTGCGGTACTGCCCCGTCACCGCCCAGCGCTGCAGCTTGGACAGCTCGCGGCGCATGGCGAAGTAACGGAACACCAGAAAGGCAACGCCACGGTAGCGATCCGTCCGGCCGAGCGTCACGCGCGTGCCGCCGCCTTCGGAAGCCAGCTCTGCGGTTTCGCAATAATCTTTCCAGAACGAGGCATCGAGCGCGGTATCCTCGAGCACACGCATCGAGAAGCGGCTGCCCTCGACGACATCGTCAAACCGCGCCCGGCGCTCGATCGGCTTGCCGTCGCGGCCTTCCCACGACAGCATGATGCGCGACACACCCTCCCCGTCCAGCGGTTCGGCCGACAGGATCTCACCGGACCAGCCGGCGTCGCTGCCAAGCGGCCACAGCGCCTCCCAGAGGCGCTGGCGGTCCATCGCAATCACGCGGCTGACCCTGACCGTGCGCGAACCGAGCGGCACGGTCATCAAGAGAAAGATCAGCCCGAGATTGCTGGCCACCAGAATGGCCGTGACGATGGGCGACACCTGGATGTTGCTCCCTGCCTGAGAGACGCACCCTAGCGTCGCGGCGGCAAGAAAGGCTTAACGGGGAAGCGGGTTTCACCCGCCAGGAACGACGGCGGCGAGAGCCGCCAGATCACATGGCGCCGATCCAGATCGCCATGGAAATGAGGAAGGTGCTCATGCAAACCAGTGAGATGACATCCTGAACCAGATCGGTCATAACTCTCTCCTGTTGTTGATATGTTCGCAATTTGTTCTAATTTTGTTTCAAAGTCAACGCGCAGAATCCGGCCTCGCCCAGAATCTCCGGGCGATCAAATCGGCAGGGTTAAGGAAAGGTTGACGGCGCGGCGCCTATCAACAGGTCAGGAAGATGTCGGGCGGGCCATCTTCCCGCAGCGTACGGATGAGCCCTTTGTGGCTCCTTGCACTCAATCTTAGTCGAGACAATAGTGGTAAGCCGTACGACCACCGAGTGATGGACGTGGGGCAACACGAAGGCGCCAATCAAGCTGATCGCTGGCGAAAGCGCATGAGACAAGGCCGCCGGTGGCGCCTCTCCCGCAACGTTGTAACTTGGCTGATTATCCTGGTGATGATCGTGATCTCTTCCACCCTGATCGCACTGAATACTTACTGGCGGTTCTGAGGCAGAGTCGCACGTGTGATACTCGTAAGGCGAAACTCCGTGCCCTAAAGCGGCACAACCTTGCCGTCGGCCAGCGTGACGCGCCGGTCCATGCGCGATGCCAGCTCGTGATTGTGGGTGGCGATCAGTGCCGCGAGGCCCGATTGCTTGACCAGCGCGCCCAGCGCCTCGAAGACATAGGAGGCGGTGACCGGGTCGAGATTGCCGGTCGGCTCGTCGGCCAGCAACACCAGCGGGGCATTGGCCACTGCGCGGGCAATGGCGACGCGCTGCTGTTCGCCGCCGGAGAGTTCGGACGGCCGGTGCGAGGCGCGCTTGCCGATCTGCATGTAATCCAGCAGCTGCGCGGCGCGCTCGGCCGCTTCCTTGCGCGGCAGCCCCTTGATCAGCTGCGGCATCATGATGTTTTCCAGCGCGGAAAACTCCGGGAGCAGATGGTGGAACTGGTAGACGAAGCCGACATCGTTGCGGCGGATCGACGTGCGCTCGTCATCGGAGAGCCGCCCGCAGGCCCGGCCGGCCAGGATCACGTCGCCGGCGTCGGGGCGCTCCAGCAGGCCCGCTGTGTGTAGCAGCGTCGACTTGCCGGTGCCCGACGGCGCCACCAGCGCCACCATCTCGCCGCGCTTCAACGAGAAATCGGCACCGTTCAGAATGGTAAGCTTGCGCGGCCCCTGGACATAGTGCCGCTCGACGCTCTTCAGTTCGATAATGACCTCGGCCACTACTCGTACCTCAAGGCTTCGACCGGATCGAGGCGGGCGGCCCGCCATGCCGGAAACACCGTTGCCAGGAAGGACAGCCCAAGCGCCATGATGATGACATAGGTCGTCTCGCGCGGATCCATCTTCGCCGGCAGCTGGCTGAGGAAATAGAGTTCCGGGTTGAACAGCACCTTGCCCGTCATCCAGGAGAAGAACTGGCGGATCGATTCGATGTTGGTGCAGATGACGACGCCGAGCAGCACGCCGGCGAGCGTGCCGGTGACGCCGATCGCTGCACCCGTCATCAGGAAGATGCGCAGGATGGCGCCGCGCGAGGCGCCCATGGTGCGCAGGATGGCGATGTCGTGCCCCTTGTCCTTCACCAGCATGATCAGTCCCGAAATGATGTTGAGCGCCGCCACCAGCACGATCAGCGTCAGGATCATGAACATGACGTTGCGCTCGACCTGCAGGGCGGAAAAGAAGGTCTCGTTGCGCTGGCGCCAGTCGACCATGTCGATGGGCCGCTGCGCCGCCTCTTCCACCTTCGGCTTCAGCGCGTCGACATTGTCGGGATTGTCGACGTAGATCTCGATCGTCTGCGCGCGGCCATCCATGTTGAAATACAGCTGTGCTTCGGAGAACGGCATGTAGACGATGGACGTATCATATTCCGACATGCCGACTTCGAAGATCGCCGCGATCTTGTAGCCTTTCATCCGCGGCGTCGTGCCGATCGGCGTCACGTCGCCATCGGGCGAGATGAGCGTGATGGTGTCGCCCAGCGTCAGCCCGAGATTCTCGGCCATGCGCTTGCCGATGGCGACGCCCTCGCCCGAATCGAAACCGGTGAGCGAACCCTGCTTGATGTTGTTGGCGACGATGGCGATCTTGCCGAGATCCTCGCCCCTGATACCGCGCACCAACGCGCCGGTGCCGCCGCCGACATTGCCTTGCGCCAGCACCTGGCCGTCGATCAGCGGGATGGCGTATTTGACGCCGGGCACGCCGTTGATTCGGCCGGCGACCTGGGCGTAGTCCTCAAGCGGCGAATCGAGCGGCTGCACGATCAGATGGCCGTTGACGCCGAGGATGCGCGTCAAAAGCTCGGCGCGGAACCCGTTCATCACGGCCATGACGACGATCAGCGTCGCCACCCCCAGCATGATGCCGAGGAAGGAGATGGAGGCGATGACCGAGATCACCGTCTCCTTGCGCCGCGAGCGCAAATAGCGCCACGCAACCGTGCGCTCGAAGAAGGAGAACGGGCCGGCGCCCGCCGATCTTGCCGCCGCCGCCTCGCTCATGCGACGACACCGAAGCGATTTTTCGCATCGGCGATAGGCAGCGTTTCGCGCTCGCCGGTCCTGCGATTCTTGATCTCGACCTCGCCGGCGGCCACGCCGCGCGGTCCGACGATTACCTGCCAGGGCAGGCCGATCAGGTCGGCGGTGGCGAACTTGCCGCCCGGCCGCTGGTCGCTGTCGTCGTAAAGCACATCCTTGCCGGCGGCGGTGAAGGCGGCATTCAGCTCTTCGCTGACGCGGTCGCAATCGGCGTCACCCACCTTCATGTTGATCAGGCAGATGTCGAACGGCGCCACGGCGTCGGGCCAGATGATGCCGTTCTCGTCATGGCTGGCTTCGATGATCGCCGCGACCAGGCGCGACGGGCCGATGCCGTAGGAGCCGCCGGAGACGAAGTGATCCTTGCCGTCGGGCCCGGTCACCTTGGCGCCCATGGGCTTGGAATATTTGTCGCCGAAATGGAAGATGTGGCCAACCTCGATGCCCCGAGCCGAGACCCGGTCGGCTTCGCCGAGCTTGTCCCACGCCACCTCATCATGCATCTCGTCGGTGGCGGCGTAGGGCGTCGTCCACGTCTTGACGATGTCTGATATCTCAGCGTCGTTGGCGAAGTCGGTGTTTTCCCCGGGCACCTGGAGCGACAGATACTCGCGGTCGCAATAGACCTGGCTCTCGCCGGTATCGGCCAGGATGATGAATTCGTGGCTGAGGTCGCCGCCGATCGGCCCAGTATCGGCCCGCATCGGAATCGCTTGCAGGCCCATGCGCGTGAAGGTCCTGAGATAGGACACGAACATCCTGTTATAGGCAGCCCTCGCGCCCTCGAAGTCGAGGTCGAAGGAATAGGCGTCCTTCATCAGGAATTCGCGTGAGCGCATGACGCCAAAGCGCGGCCGCACCTCGTCTCGGAACTTCCACTGGATGTGGTAGAGATTGAGCGGCAGATCCTTGTAGGACTTGACGTAAGCGCGGACGATTTCGGTGACCACTTCCTCATTGGTCGGACCGTAGAGCATGTCGCGGTCCTGCCGGTCCTTGATGCGCAGCATCTCCTTGCCGTAGTCGTCATAGCGGCCGCTTTCGCGCCACAGATCGGCCGACTGGATGGTCGGCATCAGGATTTCCAGCGCGCCGGCGCGGTTCTGCTCCTCGCGGATGATCTGGCAAACCTTGTCCAGCACCCGCTTGCCGAGTGGCAGCCAGGAAAAACTGCCCTGCCCCTGCTGGCGGATCATGCCGGCACGCAGCATCAGCCGATGCGAGACAATCTCGGCCTCGCGCGGATTTTCTTTCAGGATGGGCAGGAAATAGCGCGACAAACGCATGGACTGGTCCGTGAATGAGAACGGCCACGCCAGAATCGGCGCGACGCAGGCTTGCTTGCCCCGGCTTCATAGCCATTTCATGACCGAATGGAAACCCGGGCATGGTGGCACATCAGCGCGCTACGGCCCGGAATCCTCCGGTTTCCGGACCAGGCCGTGCTGGCATCGAGCGTGCCGAACCTCTTCGGTTTTGGCCGCCAATTCTTTGCGCGCGTCAATCCAGAACATGCCGCAAAGGCTCAGTCGAGCCTTGCTGGTCGTTTCCCAAGCAAAGCATGCCATACTATTGTGCAGTGCAGCACGAGAATGCCTGTTTCGAGGCAAAATTCTTCGTGACATTTTCATTCGGCTTAGGCTAGTGTGCCGCGATAACCGAGAGGGCGGAGAAAAATCTGCTCTCCTACGCGGTCAAAGTCTTGGGAGGATGCGATCTAGGCGCGGTTACTCGCTGCCGCCGGAAACCGGAAACAGATCGGACGCGTTTAATTGCAAGGCCTCGTGCCTTGCATTTTTTTTGTGCAATCATCTGGTTAGCGCGGCGTGCTGCCAACTCACATGACGTTGCGTCAGCAGGCATGCGGCTGCGCGGCACGGCAGCGTCTCACCCCCCGTCCGCAGCGTACCACTGCCGTAAGAGCAGTCTTGCCGGGCGGTCTATTTCGCCGGGGTCTGGCCGAAATCCGGCACGATATGCGGGATGTCGTTGAGGCTGTAGCCCAGCCCGTGCGTCAGCCCATAGAAAATGCCCATCAGGATCGCGGTGGCGATGGTGGTGCGGATCACCGCGCGAAGCATGTGCGGCCCGCGTGGCGCGCTTGGAACCGTGCCCAGCGTCACGTCATGATCGTCGTCCTGCGTCCTGACGCTGAACGGCAGCACGGCAAACAGCACCACCCACCAGGTCGCGAAAAACAGGGCGGTGAACGAAACCCAGCTCATGATTGCTCCAGTTCGATCAGCGTGCCGAAGAAATCCTTCGGATGCAGGAACAGCACCGGCTTGCCATGCGCGCCGGTCTTCGGATTGCCGTCGCCCAGCACGCGCGCGCCGGCGGCCTTGAGCTGGTCGCGTGCGACCAGGATGTCGTCGACCTCGTAGCAGAGATGATGCATGCCGCCCGACGGGTTCTTCGCCAGGAACGCGGCGATCGGCGAGCCCTCGCCCAGCGGTTCCAGCAATTCGATCTTGGTGTTGCCGACATTGACGAACACCACAGTGACACCGTGCTCCGGCAAAGCCTGCGGCTCCGTCACTTCGGCGCCAAGCGTGTTGCGATAGGCGGCAACGGCAGCAGCCAGATCCGGCACCGCCAGCGCGACATGGTTGAGGCGTCCAAGCATGGAATGCTCCGTATCAGGGCAGTATGGCAATAAGGCAGTACGGCAATAGGGAAAGACAGGGCTAGAAGTGAGCGCATTCCTACTGCCCTACCCCCTTATTCCCCTATTCGTCACCGCGTGACGAAGACAGTCACCAGCGGCTTCTTGCCCCAGGCTTCGTTGGCGGCGCCGCGCACCGCGCGCCGCACCGCTTCCTGCACCAGATCGAGGTCCTTGCGCCGCTGGCGCGGAATCGAATCGACCGCGCCGACGGCCGCATCGATCATCAAATCTTCCAGCGCCTCGCCGCTGGCGTCGGCTTCCGCGACGCCGATGGCGACGAGGTCGGGATCGCCGGCCAGTTCGTATTTGTCGTCAAGCACGACATTGACCGCGACATGGCCGGCAAAGGAAAGCTTGCGCCGGTCGCGAATGCCCATCGCCTGGTCGGTGCCGATCAGATTGCCGTCCTTGTAGATGCGGCCGAACGGCACCTGGTCGATGATGGTGGCGGGGCCGGGAGCAAGCCTCAGCATGTCGCCGTCGCGCACCTGCGCCACCTGGCCGATGCCGGAGGTCGACATCAGCGAACCCTGCGCCACCAGATGCGCCGCCTCGCCATGCACGGGAACGCCGATCTGCGGGCGCACCCATTCATACATCTTGCGCAACTCGCTGCGGCGCGGGTGGCCGGAGACATGCACCAGCGCGTCGCCGTCCTCGATGATCTTGATGCCGAGATCGATCAGGCGGTTCTTGATCTCGAGGATTGCCTTCTCGTTGCCGGGGATGGTGCGCGAGGAAAACACCACCGTGTCGCCCGCCGTCAGCGACACCGATTTCATCTCGTCGCGCGACAGTTTCGCCAGTGCCGCCAGCGGTTCGCCCTGGCTGCCGGTGCAGATGATGACCAGGTTTTCGCGCGGGATGAAGCCGAAATCCTCCTCGGCGATGAATTCCGGCAGGCCGTCCATGTAGCCAAGCTCGTCGGCGACGTCGATGACGCGCTTCAGCGAGCGGCCGAGCACCAGGCACTGGCGGCCGGCATCGCGCGCCGCCCTGGCGATGGAGACGATGCGTCCGACATTGGAGGAGAAGGTGGTGACGGCGACCCGGCCCTTGGCGGCCTGGATGACGCCCTTGAGCCCTTCACCGACGGCAACTTCCGACGGCGATTCGCCTTCGCGCAGCGCATTGGTCGAATCGCAGATCAGCGCCAGCACGCCCTTGTCGCCATAGGCACGAAACCGCGCCTCGTCGGTCTTCGGCCCGATCGTCGGTTCCGGATCGATCTTCCAGTCGCCCGTATGGATGACGGTGCCCGCCGGCGTGGTGATGGCAAGCGACATCGGCTCGGGGATCGAATGCGCCACCGGAATGGCTTCGATCTCGAACGGGCCGACGGTGAACTTCTCGCCTGCCCGGTAGATCGTCAGCGGGATTTTCGGTGCCCCCTGCTCGCCCTGCCGCTTGGCTTCCAGCAGCCCGGCGCTGAACGGCGTCATCCACACCGGCGCCTTCAGCTTCGGCCAGGTGTCGAGCAGCGCGCCGTAATGGTCCTCATGCGCGTGGGTGATGATGATGCCGCGCAGATTGGCGAGGTTTTCCTCGATGAAGCGCGTGTCGGGCAGGATCAGGTCGACGCCCGGATGCGCCGCGTCGGGAAAGGTGACGCCGACATCGATGACGATCCATTCGCGCGCGCTCGGCGGGCCGTAGCCGTAGAGGGCGAAGTTCATGCCGATCTCGCCGACGCCGCCGAGCGGCACGAAGACGAGTTCAGCGTTTTCCGCTTTCGCCATGATTTTTCCCTTCCTGACCCTCAGGCCAAGCCCATTATACCCGAGCCGACGCCACTGCGCCGAAATGCACGTCGCCTGCCGCGATCGTCAGGACAGTCCCCTCATCGTCGCGGATCACGAAACGGCAATCCTCGTCAATGGTTTCGAACACTCCACGCACCACATTACCGTCAATTCTGACGGCAACCTCGCCGCCGAGCCCCGCCGCGCGCGCCAGCCAGCGCCGCCTGACGGCGGCAAGGCCGCGGCCTTCATCCCACAGCCGGGCGTTCTCGCTCCAGGCATCCGACAGCGCCAGGAACAGCGTTTCGGCATCGCAAGTCGCGCCCAGAGCTTGCAGCGATGTCGCGGGATAAGGCAAATCGGGCGGATGCGCCACCACATTGACGCCGATGCCGACCGCCACCGCGAAACGGCCGCCCTCCAGTATCGCCGACTCCAGCAGGATGCCGGCGAGCTTGGCGCCGGAGGCCAGCACGTCGTTCGGCCATTTCAGCTCGAAACGGTTTTGTCCCTGGCTCGCCCCATCCAGCCCGACTGATATCCGGCCCTTCGGCACCACGGCATCCAGTGCGTCGGCAAGCGACAGGCCGGCAACGAAACCCAGCGTCGCGGAAAGGCGCAGTTCACCGCCGGTGATGACAAGCAAGGTCGCCGCGAGATTGCCTTCGGGCGACACCCAGGCGCGGCCGCGCCTGCCGCGTCCGCTTTCCTGCTTCTTGGAAACGACCCACAGCTTGCCCGGGTCACCTGCCCTTGCATGGTCGAGCGCCACCGTATTGGTGGAGCCGACGCTGTCATGGGCCTCAAGCCGGAACCCTTCCGACGCCGAGGTTGGGGCCAGCCGAAATGCCATCCCGTCAGAAAAATGTCTTGGCGGCGGCTTCGGCATAGGTGCCGATCGGTCCGCCGATCAGCACATAGAACAGCACGAAGGCGCCGCAGACGCCAAGCACGACACGCAATTCGGTGGCCATCGGCACGAAGCCGCCGACCGGTTCGTCGAACCACATGATCTTGATGATGCGCAGATAGTAATACGCACCCACCACCGAAGCCAGCACGCCGATTATCGCCAGCGCATAGAGGTTGGCGTTGATGGCGGCGAGGAAGACGTACCACTTCCCCCAGAAGCCGGCGAGCGGCGGAATGCCGGCCAGCGAGAACATCAGGATGGTGAGGATCGTGGCCATGATCGGATTGGTCGAGGAGAGCCCGGCCAGGTCGCTGATCTGCTCGACATTGCCTTCCTTGCGCCGCATGGCGAGGATGAACGCGAAGGTGCCGAGCGTCATCACCAGGTAGATGAGCATGTAGATGGCGACGCCGCGCACGCCGGCCTGGCTGTTGGCGGCAAGGCCGACCAGCGCGTAGCCCATGTGGCCGATCGAGGAATAGGCCATCAGCCGCTTGATGTTGGTCTGGCCGATCGCGGCAAAGGCGCCAAGCGCCATCGAGGCGATCGAGATGAAGACGATGATCTGCTGCCAGTCGGCGGCGATCGGCTTGAACGCGCCCATGGTAACGCGCACGATCAGCGCCATCGCCGCCATCTTGGGGGCGGCCGCGAGGAACGCCGTCACCGGCGTCGGCGCGCCTTCATAGACGTCGGGCGTCCACATGTGGAACGGCACCGCCGAGATCTTGAAGGCAAGGCCGGCCAGCACGAAGACCAGACCGAAAACGAGGCCGAGCTGGCGCTCGCCGCTGCCGAGGGCCGAGGCGATTTCCTGGAAGCCGGTGTTGCCGGTGTAGCCGTAGACCAGGCTGATGCCGTAGAGCAGCATGCCCGACGACAGCGCGCCGAGGACGAAGTACTTCAGGCCGGCCTCTGTCGAACGCAGGTTATCGCGGTTGATCGCCGCCAGCACGTAGATCGCCAGCGACTGCAGTTCGAGGCCGAGATAGAGCCCGATCATGCCGTTGGCCGAGATCATCAGCATCATGCCGAGCGTGCACAGCAGGATCAGCACCGGATATTCGAACTTGTCGAAACGCTCCGCCTTGGCAAAGCGCATCGACATGACGAGCGTCACCGCCGAGCCGACCAGCGCCAGCACCTTCATGAAGCGGGCGAAGGGATCCTGGATGAAGGCGTTGCCGTAGGCACTGCCCTGCCCTGTGGAAAAGATCAGCCAGGCGCCGGCGACCACCAGCACGGCGACGGCAAGGCCTGTCACCGTATTGGCGGTGTTGGCGCGCGAATAGGCCCCGACCATCAGCAACGCGAGCGCGCCGATGGCAAGGATCAGCTCGGGCGTCGAGAGCGACAGGCTGGAGAGAAGGTCCGGCGTCATGGTTCGCAAAACCCCTGGGTCAGTTCGCCGCCGCGGTCTGCGCGGCGCCGATGGATGCGGTGACATTGGTGACGAGCGACTTGACCGACTGGGCCGTCGCGTCGAAGACGGGAGCGGGATAGACGCCGAAGAAGATGACCAGCAGGACCAGCGGGTAGATGATCACCTTCTCGCGCAGCGACAGGTCGAGCAGCCCCTTGAGGCTGTCCTTGGTCAGCGCGCCGAAGATCACCCGACGATAGAGCCAGAGCGCGTAGGCAGCCGACAGGATGACGCCGGTGGCGGCGAAGAACGCCACCCAGGTGTTGACCCGGAACACGCCGAGCATGGTCAGGAATTCGCCGATGAAGCCCGACGTGCCCGGCAGGCCGACATTGGCCATGGTGAAGATCAGGAACACGGTGGCGTATTTCGGCATGTTTTTGACCAGGCCGCCATAGGCCGCGATCTCACGCGTGTGCATGCGGTCATAGATGACGCCGACGCACAGGAACAGCGCGCCTGAGACAAGGCCGTGGCTGAGCATCTGGAAGATCGCGCCCTGCACGCCTTCCTGGTTCATGGCGAAGATGCCCATGGTGACGAAGCCCATATGGGCGACCGACGAATAGGCGATCAGCTTCTTCATGTCCTCCTGCATCAGCGCCACCAGCGAGGTGTAGATGATGGCGACGACCGACAGCGTGAACACCAGCGGCGCGAACATTTCCGACGCCAGCGGGAACATCGGCAAGGAGAAGCGCAGGAAGCCGTATCCGCCCATCTTCAGCAGGATGCCGGCCAGGATCACCGAACCCGCCGTCGGCGCCTCGACGTGCGCGTCTGGCAGCCAGGTGTGAACCGGCCACATCGGCATCTTCACCGCGAAGGAAGCGAAGAAGGCAAGCCACAGCCAGGTCTGCATGTTGGCCGGGAAGCTGTGCGTCAACAGCGTCGGAATGTCGGTCGTGCCGGACTGGAAGAACATCGCCATGATGGCGAGCAGCATCAGCACCGAACCGGCGAGCGTATAGAGGAAGAACTTGAACGAGGCGTAGACGCGCCGCTTGCCGCCCCAGACACCGATGATGATGAACATCGGGATCAGGCCGGCTTCGAAGAAGACGTAGAACAGCACGATATCCAGCGCGCAGAACACGCCGATCATCAGCGTCTCGAGCAGCAGGAAGGCGATCATGTAGGCCTTGACGCGCTTGTCGATCGCTTCCCACGACGCCAGGATGCAGAGCGGCATCAGGAAGGTCGTCAGGATGACGAACAGCATCGAAATGCCGTCGACGCCCATATGGTAGGAAATGCCGGAGTCGAGCCAGGCAACCTTTTCGACGAACTGGAAGCCAGCCTGCGAATTGTCGAACCCTGTCCAGATGAACAGCGAGACGATGAAGGTGAACGTCGTCGTCAACAGCGCGATGGCGCGGATGTTGCGGCGCGCGTTTTCGCTGTCATCCCTGATGAACAGGATCAGCAGCGCACCAACCAGCGGCAGGAAGGTGACCAGCGAGAGGATTGGCCAGGCGGTCATCAGAGCATCATCCAGGTGACGAGTGCGGCAACGCCGATCAGCATGGCGAAGGCGTAGTGGTAGAGGTAGCCGGTCTGCAGCTTGACGACGCGGTTGGTGACATCGACGACGCGCGCCGAAATGCCATCCGGCCCGAGCCCGTCAATGATGGTGCCATCCCCGGTCTTCCAAAGGAAATGGCCAAGGCGCTTGGCGGGCCGCACGAACAGGAAGTCGTAGAGCTCGTCGAAATACCACTTGTTGAGCAGGAAGGCGTAGAGCCCGCGATGCTGCGCGGCGAGATTGACGGGCATTTCCGGCGAGCGGATGTAGAACTTCCAGGCCAGCGCGAAGCCGATCAGCATGGCGATGAAGGGCGACAGCTCGACCCACAGCGGCAGTTCGTGGATTTCGTGCAGGATGTGATTGTCCGGCAGCGTGAACAGCGACGCCTTCCAGAACTCGGCATAGCCCTCGCCGATGAAGGAATTGTGGAAGATGATGCCGGCAAACAGCGCGCCGGCGGCCAGCACGAACAGCGGCACCAGCATCACCGGCGGCGATTCATGCACATGGTGCATCACCTCATGGCTCGCCCGCGGCTTGCCGTGGAAGGTCATGAAGATCAGGCGCCAGGAGTAGAACGAGGTGAAGCAGGCGGCGATGACCAGCAGGATGAAGGCAATGCCGGCGACCGAATTGTGCCCGGCAAAGGCGCTCTCGATGATGGCGTCCTTGGAGAAGAAGCCGGCGGTGCCGATCACGGTCACCGGAATGCCGACGCCGGTCAGCGCCAGCGTGCCGATCACCATCATCCAGTAGGTGGTCGGGATCAGCTTTCTCAAGCCACCCATCTTGCGCATGTCCTGCTCGTCGGAGACGGCATGGATGACCGAGCCCGAACCGAGGAACAGCAGCGCCTTGAAGAAGGCATGCGTGAACAGGTGGAAGATCGCCGCGCCATAGGCGCCGACGCCGAGCGCCACGAACATGTAGCCCAGCTGCGAGCAGGTCGAATAGGCGATGACGCGCTTGATGTCGTTCTGCACCAGACCGACGGTGGCCCCGAAGAAGGCGGTGAAGGCGCCGATGAAGGTCACCACGGTCAGCGCCGAATGCGACAGTTCGAACAGCGGGGACAGCCGCGCCAGCATGAACACGCCCGCCGTCACCATGGTGGCGGCATGGATGAGCGCGGAGACCGGCGTCGGGCCTTCCATGGCGTCCGGCAGCCAGGTGTGCAGCGGCACCTGCGCCGACTTGCCCATGGCGCCCATGAACAGGAGCAGGCAGACGACCGTCATGGCCGCCTGCTTGTCCAGCGCATAGCCGAGGAAGGTCAGCACGGCGGCGCCATGCGGCGCGCCTTCGGCCAGGATGAACGTCGCCGCATTGGCGAAGATGGTGCCGAGATTGACCGAGCCGAACAGCACGAACACGCCGAAAATGCCGAGCGCGAAGCCGAAATCGCCGACGCGGTTGACGACGAAGGCCTTGATGGCTGCGGCGTTGGCCGACGGCTTCTTGTACCAGAAACCGATCAGCAGGTAGGAGGCGAGACCGACCCCTTCCCAGCCGAAGAACATCTGCACGAGGTTGTCAGCCGTCACCAGCATCAGCATGGCGAAGGTGAACAGCGACAGATAGGCGAAGAAGCGCGGCCGGTTCGGATCGTGGTGCATGTAGCCGATCGAATAGATGTGAACCAGCGCCGACACGGTGTTGACCACCACCAGCATCACCACCGTCAGCGTGTCGATGCGCAGCGCCCAGGAGACGTCCAGCCCGCCGGACTGGATCCAGTGCAGCACCGGCACGGTGAACACCTCGCCATGGCCGAAGCCGACGCTGAAGAAGGCGACCCATGACAGAACAGCCGAAATCACCAGGAAACCGGAGGTGATGTATTCGGACGCCTTGGCGCCGAGCGACGTGCCGAACAGGCCGACGATCAGGAAGCCGAGCAGGGGAAGGAAGACGATGGCCTGATACATGGTGGTTCCGTCAACCCTTCATCATGTTCACGTCTTCGACCGCGATCGAGCCGCGGTTGCGGAAGAAGACGACGAGAATGGCAAGTCCGATGGCAGCCTCGGCCGCCGCGACCGTCAGCACGAACAGCGCGAACACCTGGCCGACCAGATCGCCGAGCGCCGCCGAAAAGGCGACGAAGTTGATGTTGACCGCAAGCAGGATCAGCTCGACCGACATCAGGATGACGATGACGTTCTTGCGGTTCAGGAAGATGCCGAACACGCCGAGCGTGAACAGGATCGCCGATACGGTCAGATAATGTGCGATGCCGACGACCATCTCAGACTCCTTCGCCCGACTTGACCTTGCGGATTTCCATGCCGGTAGCCGGCGTGCGGCCGACCTGGGCTGCGATCGACTGCCGCTTGACCCCTTCCTTGTGGCGCAGCGTCAGCACGATGGCGCCGATCATGGCAACCAGCAGGATGAGGCCCGAAATCTGGAAGTAGTAGAGGTAGTCGGTATAGAGGATGTCGCCGAGTGCGGCCGTGTTCGAGCGCGTGGCGAGATCGGGAATGGGCTTCGACACCGTCGCAGCCAGCTTCGGCGCGAATGTGTAGCCGCCGAGTACGACGATCAGCTCCGCCGCCAGGATCAGCCCGACCAGCGCGCCGATCGGCGCGTATTGCAGCGCGCCCTCTTTCATTTCGGCGAAGTCGACATCCAGCATCATGACGACGAACAGGAACAGCACCATGACCGCGCCGACATAGACGACGAGCAGGATCATCGCCAGGAATTCGGCGCCGGTCAGCATGAACAGGCCGGCGGCGTTGAAGAAGGTCAGGATCAGGAACAGCACCGAATGCACGGGGTTGCGCGACGAAATGACCATGAACGCCGAGGCCACGGCGACAAAGGCGAAGAGGTAGAAAAAGGCCGCCTCTAGTCCACTCAGCATTGGGGTTCCCCCGGGTTCCTGTCCAAACAGGACGCTCGTCCTGTTTGTTCTCTGCGACCGCCTCCGGTCGTCAAGTTGCGTGTTCCTATCGCATGTTCCGATCGGGTTGAAAGACCCGATCGAAAGAAACATGCGACACTCTTTTCATCCGGAGGATGATCTGGTCCGAAAAGTCTGCAACTTTTCGGGATCATCCTCTGGACGAGGCCCCTCGCCCCGTCCATGCGTCAAATATCAGCGGTAGGGCGAGTCCAGCGAGATGTTGCGCGCCAGTTCGCGCTCCCACCGGTCGCCATTCGCCAGCAGCTTGTCCTTGTCGTAGTAGAGCTCCTCGCGCGTCTCCGTCGCGAACTCGAAATTCGGCCCCTCGACAATGGCGTCGACCGGGCAGGCTTCCTGGCAGAAGCCGCAATAGATGCACTTCACCATGTCGATGTCGTAACGCACCGTGCGGCGCGTGCCGTCGTTACGGCGCGGGCCCGCCTCGATGGTGATGGCCTGCGCCGGGCAGATCGCCTCGCACAATTTGCAGGCAATGCAGCGTTCCTCGCCGTTGGGATAGCGGCGCAGCGCATGCTCTCCACGGAAGCGCGGGCTGGTCGGCCCCTTCTCGTGCGGATAGTTGATCGTCTCCTTCGGCGCGAAGAACTGGCGCATCGACAGGAAGAAGGCGCTGACGAAATCCTGCAGCAGCAGCGATTTGGCGGCTTGGCCGAGAGCGGACATCACGCAAACCCCATGATCTTGAGGAAGGCTGCGGTGGCGACCACCATGAACAGCGAGATCGGCAGGAACACTTTCCAGCCCAGCCGCATCAGCTGGTCGTACCGGTAGCGCGGCACGAAGGCCTTCACCATCGAGATGCCGAAGAACACGAAGCAGACCTTCAGCACGAACCAGATGACGCCGGGCACCCAGGTGAAGGGCGCGAAGTCGAACGGCGGCAGCCATCCGCCAAGGAACAGGATGGTGGCCAGCGCGCACATCAGGACGATGGCGACATACTCGCCGAGGAAGAACAGCAGGAACGGCGTCGACGAATATTCGACCATGTGGCCGGCGACCAGTTCCGATTCGGCTTCGACCAGGTCGAAGGGCGGCCTGTTCGTCTCGGCCAGCGCCGAGATGAAGAAGATGATGAACATCGGGAACAGTGCCAGCCAGTTCCAGTCGAGGAAGGTGTTGGGCAGGCCAAGCCGCGTGCCAAGCCCACCCTGCTGCGACAGCACGATATCGCTGAGGTTGAGCGAGCCGGCGGTGAGCAGCACGGTGACGATGACGAAGCCGATCGAGACTTCGTAGGAAACCATCTGCGCGGCCGAACGCAGCGCGCCGAGGAACGGGTACTTCGAGTTGGAAGCCCAGCCGCCCATGATCACGCCATAGACCTCGAGCGAAGAGATGGCGAAGACATAGAGGATGCCGACATTGACGTTGGCGATCGCCCAGCCCTGGTTGACCGGAATGACCGCCCAGGCCGAAATCGCCAGCACCGCCGACACCAGCGGCGCCAGGAGGAACACGCCCTTGTTGGCGCCTGACGGGATGACCGGTTCCTTGAAGACGAATTTCAGCAGATCGGCGAAAGCCTGCAGCGTGCCCCACGGGCCGACGACGTTCGGGCCGCGGCGCAACTGCACCGCCGCCCAGATCTTGCGGTCGGCATAGAGTATGTAGGCGACGAAGATAAGCAGCACCACGATCAGCACGACTGACTTCAGAAGAATCAGCAGCGCCGGCAGCACGTAGAAGGAGAAGAAGGTGTCCATGCTTATTCCGCCGCCTGCTTGAAGCCGCTCTTGGCCAGTGCCGAGCATTCCGCCATCACGGCGGACGCCCGCGCAATCGGGTTGGTCAGGTAGAAATCCTTGACCGGCGAGGTGAAGGTGCCCTTGTTCAGCCGCCCGCCGAGCTTCGCCACGCCAGCGATATCCTCGGCATTGCCGGCCGCGACCTGATCGATGCGGGCCAGATGCGGGTACTCGCCATAGAGTTTCGCGCGCAGCTGCGGCAGCGAATCGAATGGCAGCTTCTTGGCCAGAACGTCCGACAGGGCCCTCAGAATCGCCCAGTCCTCGCGCGCATCGCCAGGCGCAAAGCCGGCGCGGTTGGTCTGCTGCACGCGCCCTTCGGTGTTGACGTAGGTGCCCGACTTTTCCGTGTAGGCGGCCGCCGGCAGGATGACATTGGCGCGATGCGCGCCATGGTCGCCATGGGTGCCGATATAGACGACGAAGGCGCCGCCGGTCTTGCCCATGTCGATCTCGTCGGCACCGAGCAGGAACAGCAAGTCCGTTTCGCCCAGCATGCCGGCGACATCCTTGCCGCCCTCGCCCGGTACGAAGCCGAGATCGAGGCCGCCGACCCTGCCCGCCGCATTGTGCAGCACGGCAAAGCCGTTCCAGTCGGCGCGAGCGGCGTTGACGGCCGTGCTAAGCTTCGCCGCCTGGCCGAGCACGGCCGCGCCGTCGGCGCGCGCCAGTGCGCCCTGGCCGACGATGATCAGCGGATGCGTCGCCTTCTTCAGCGTCTGGAAGAACTTGCCATTGCCGTCGGCCAGATCCTTCAGCGAATCCGGCCCGGCGCCGAGCAATTCATACTCGTAGCGCGTGTCGCCGATATCACCGATGACGCCGACCGGCAGATTGCCGACCCGCCAGCGCTTGCGGATGCGGGCGTTGAGCACCGAGGCCTCGAAGCGCGGATTGGCGCCGATGATCAGCACCGCGTCGGCCTGCTCGATACCTTCGATGGTCGGGTTGAAGATGTAGCTGGCGCGGCCCAGCGCCGGATCAAGTGCTGCGCCATCCTGGCGGCAGTCGACATTCTTGGAGCCAAGCGAAGCCATCAAAAGCTTCAGCGCGTAGATTTCCTCGACCGCCGCGAGATCGCCAGCGATGGCGCCGATCTTCTCGGGCGTGGTCTTCGACACCGCGTCCTTGATGGCGGTGAAAGCTTCGGCCCAGCTCGCCGGGACCAGCTTGCCGTCCTTGCGCACATAGGGGCGGTCGAGGCGCTGCGTGCGCAATCCGTCCCAGATGAAGCGGGTCTTGTCGGAGATCCACTCTTCGTTCACCTGCTCGTTGACGCGCGGCAGGATGCGCATCACTTCGCGGCCGCGGCTGTCGATGCGGATCGCCGAGCCGACAGCGTCCATCACGTCGATGGATTCGGTCTTGGTCAGTTCCCACGGCCGCGCCTGGAAGGCGAAGGGCTTGGAGGTCAGCGCGCCGACCGGGCAGAGGTCGATAACGTTGCCCTGCAGCTCCGAGGTCATCGCCTGTTCGAGATAGGTGGTGATCTCGGCATCCTCGCCGCGGCCGATCAGGCCAAGCTCGGAAATGCCGGCGACTTCCGTGGTGAAGCGGACGCAGCGCGTGCAATGGATGCAGCGGTTCATCACCGTCTTGACCAGCGGGCCGATATATTTGTCTTCGACGGCGCGCTTGTTCTCGTGATAGCGCGAGGAATCGACGCCGAAGGCCATCGCCTGGTCCTGCAGGTCGCACTCGCCGCCCTGGTCGCAGATCGGGCAATCCAGCGGATGGTTGATCAGCAGGAATTCCATCACGCCTTCGCGGGCCTTCTTGACCATAGGCGTGTTGGTGAAGATTTCCGGCGGCTCGCCATTGGGCCCGGGGCGCAGATCGCGCACGCCCATGGCGCACGAGGCCTGCGGCTTGGGCGGCCCGCCCTTCACCTCGATCAGGCACATGCGGCAATTGCCGGCGATCGACAGCCGCTCATGGAAGCAGAAGCGCGGCACTTCCGCGCCCGCGTCTTCCGCCGCCTGCAGCAGCGTGTAGTGGTCGGGTACAGTGATCTCTTTCCCGTCGACCTTGAGCTTTGCCATTCGCTTCAAACCCCTGCGGATTTCCCGCAATCTCATTTCCCGGGCGCGGCAGACGCGGCGCCCGGCATTTCATTCACTTCTTGGCGGCCAGCACAGCCGCCTGCGCAGTCCAGTCGTCACGCCCGATGCGGCCGTTGAACGACAGATAATCGTCGACCCAGGCGATCTCCTGCGGCGACCAGGCGGCGATCTGGGCATAGGTCCAGATGCCAAGTCCGTTCAGCACCTTTTCCAGCTTCGGGCCGATTCCCGATATCGCCTTGAGGTCGGACGGCTTCGCCGGCTTGTCGATCGCCCTGGGCTGCCTGAAATCCTCGGGCAGCAGCACATCGGCGGCCTCGCCGGCCGCCGGAGCCGCATTCACCGCCGGTGCCGTGGTGGCGGCTTCCTTGGCGGCGATGTCGGTGACCTCCTGCGCGAAGGACTGCGCCTCGGCGATCATGCTCTTGGCCGTCGCCCGCGCCTTGATGGACGACGCGTTCGCGTCCTCGAATTGCTCGACGCGGGCCTCGAAATCCTCCATCAGCGGCTGCATCAGGCGCTGAGATGCCTCGACGGCGCCCGAAAGCGCGCCCATCCAGACGCCGAACGCATGGTTGGCGAGCCCGATGCCAAGCGCAGACATCGCCGCCGCACCCGCGACAGGGTGCACGAAAAGGTTGACGGCGCTGGCCATCTCCTTCGGCATCATCCTGGTCAGGTCCTGGTTCATCTTTTCGATCTGGTCCAAATTGGGCATCAATGGGTAGGGTGTCGAATACGGCGCCATAGAGTTCTCCTGGTCGTTTCTTCGTTCGCCCCGCCCCGTTATTCCAGCTTCGGGCTTTCGCCCGCACTCACGATTTCTACTATTCCGCCGCCACCATCACCGGTTCGGCGCGGTGCGCGTTGCGCGAAAACTCGTCAATGCGCCGCTCCACCTCGCCTCGGAAATGCCGCATCAGGCCCTGGATCGGCCATGCCGCCGCGTCGCCCAGCGCGCAGATCGTGTGGCCCTCGACCTGTTTGGTGACGTCGAGCAGCATGTCGATCTCGCGCTTCTGCGCCTCGCCGCGCACCAGCCGCTCCATCACCCGCCACATCCAGCCGGTGCCCTCGCGGCACGGCGTGCACTGACCGCAGCTCTCATGCTTGTAGAAATAGGACAGCCGCGCGATCGCCTTCACGACGTCGGTCGACTTGTCCATGACGATGACGGCCGCCGTGCCCAGGCCGGATTTGAGGTCGCGCAGCGCGTCGAAATCCATCGGCGTGTCGATGATCTGCTCGGCCGGCACCAGCGGCACGGAAGCGCCGCCCGGAATGACGGCGAGCAGATTGTCCCAGCCGCCGCGGATGCCGCCGCAATGCGTCTCGATCAGCTCGCGGAACGGGATCGACATCGCCTCTTCGACGGTGCACGGGTTGTTGACGTGGCCGGAGACGCAGAACAGCTTGGTGCCGACATTGTTGGGCCGGCCGAAGGACGAGAACCAGGCCGCGCCCCGGCGCAGGATGGTCGGCGCCACAGCGATCGATTCGACATTGTTGACGGTGGTCGGGCAGCCATAAAGGCCGACATTGGCCGGGAATGGCGGCTTCAGCCTGGGCTGGCCTTTCTTGCCCTCAAGGCTCTCCAGCAGTGCGGTCTCTTCGCCGCAGATATAGGCGCCGGCGCCGTGATGCATGTAGACGTCGAAATCGTAGCCCGAGGTGTTGTTCTTGCCGATCAGCTTGGCCTCATAGGCCTCCTCGATGGCCCGCTGCAGTGCCTCGCGCTCGCGGATGAACTCGCCGCGCACATAGATGTAGGCCGCGATCGCGCCCATGGCGAAGCCGGCGAGCAACGCGCCCTCGACCAGCGTGTGCGGGTCGTTGCGCAGGATGTCGCGGTCCTTACAGGTGCCGGGCTCGGATTCGTCGGCATTGATGACGAGGTAGCTCGGCCGGCCATCGCTCTGCTTGGGCATGAACGACCATTTCAGCCCGGTCGGGAAGCCGGCGCCGCCACGGCCGCGCAGGCCCGACGCCTTCATCTCGTTGACGATCCAATCGCGCCCCTTGGCGACGATGCCGGGCGTGTTGTCCCAGGCGCCGCGCGCCATCGCGCCGGCCAGCGACTTGTCGAAGAGGCCGTAGATGTTGGTGAAGATGCGGTCTTTGTCCTGAAGCATTTTTCGTCCCTCAGACCGGCTTCTTGCCGAAAACGCGGATGTATTCGGCGACGCCGCCCTTGGCGAGCGCCTTGGCCTGCTTGACCCAGTCGTCGCGCTCGATGCGGCCGTGGAAGGAGAGATAACCGTCCACCCACTCGCGCTCGGCCTTCTTCCAGGAAGCGACCTGCGCGAAGGTGAAGATGCCCAGCGTGTGCAGGACGCCCTCGATCTTCGGGCCGACGCCGGAGATCAGCTTGAGATCGTCGACCGCCGCCGGCCTGTCGATCCCGGCTGGGCGGTTCTTGTCTTCCAGCGACGGTTTCGCCGACTTGGCGGCCGGCGCCCTGGCTTCCGGCGCCTTGAAGGCAGCGGCCGGTTCGGCATTGGACTTGGGCCCATTGCGCTGCTTAGAGACCTTCTCGACTTCCGGCGATGCCTTGTTGGCATTGGCGGCCGAATGCGGCGGCGCCGAAACGCTCGCGGCCTTCTCCGCCGCCGGCGCCACCTTGGTCTTAGAAGGTGTCTTCAACGCCGGGCTGGTCTCAGGCGCGTCGGTCTTCGGCTTGCCAGCATTGGACGGCGCTACAGGAGCGGCGGCGGGCGCCGGAACGGGCGCGGCGATGATCGCGTCGGGTGCCGCCTTGGCGGCCTTGGCTGCTTCCCTCGCCTCCCGGTCGCGGGTCGACTTCAGGATCGCCTTTTCACTCTTCAGCGTCGTCAGGCCGGAGGCCGGCTCCGAACCGGTACGGCCATTCTGCGGTCCCGGCGCCACCGAAGCGCCCTTGCCCGCGTCGTAGAGATCGATGATTTCAGCCAGCCGTTCCGGCGTCAGATCCTCGAACGTGTCCTTGAACACCATGACCATCGGTGCGTTGACGCAGGCGCCGAGGCACTCGACCTCTTCCCACGACAAGGTGCCCTTGTCGTTGGTGTGGAACTGGTCGTGATGGATTTTCGAACGGCAGACATCCATCAGCGCTTCCGAGCCGCGCAGCATGCAGGGCGTGGTGCCGCAGACCTGGATGTGCGCGCGGGTGCCGACGGGATTGAGCTGGTACTGCGTGTAGAAGGTCGCGACCTCGAGCCCGCGAATCCTGGGCATGCCGAGCATGTCCGAGATTGTCTCGATCGCCGCCTTGGTGACCCAGCCTTCCTGCTCCTGCGCGATCATCAGCAAGGGAATGATCGCCGACTGCTCGCGGCCCTTCGGGTACTTCTTGATCCATTGCTTCGCCGCGGCCGCGTTCGCCCGGTTGAAGGCGAAGGATGCTGGCTGGACGCTGGCTTCTGCGAGACGGCGGACTGACATTTAGCGATCGACCTCACCAAACACGATGTCGAGGGAGCCGAGGACGGCGGTGACGTCGGCCAGCATGTGGCCGCGGCAGAGGAAATCCATGGCTTGCAGATGCGCGAAACCCGGCGCGCGCAGCTTGCAGCGGTACGGCTTGTTGGTGCCGTCGGAGACCAGATAGACGCCGAACTCGCCCTTCGGCGCCTCGACGGCCGCGTAGACCTCGCCGGCCGGCACGCGATAGCCCTCGGTGTAGAGCTTGAAGTGATGGATCAGCGCTTCCATCGACCGCTTCATCGCCTGGCGCTTGGGCGGAACGACCTTGCCGTCGAGGTTCGACACCGGGCCGGTGCTTTCCTTGCCGAGCAGCAGGTCGACGCACTGGCGCATGATCCGCGCCGACTGGCGCATCTCTTCCATGCGCACGAGGTAACGGTCGTAGCAGTCGCCGTTCTTGCCGATCGGAATATCGAAATCCATTTCCGAATAGCATTCATAGGGCTGCGACTTGCGCAGGTCCCATGCCGCGCCCGAACCGCGCACCATGACGCCGGAAAAGCCCCAGGCCCAAGCATCGGCCAGCGAAACGATGCCGATATCGACATTGCGCTGCTTGAAGATGCGGTTGCCGGTCAAGAGCTTGTCGAGGTCGTCGATCGACTTCAGGAACGGGTCGATCCACTTGCCGATGTCCTCGACCAGCTGGCGTGGCAGGTCCTGATGGACGCCGCCGGGGCGGAAATAAGCGGCATGCATGCGCGAGCCGGAGGCGCGCTCATAGAACACCATCAGCTTTTCGCGCTCGACGAAACCCCACAGCGGCGGCGTCAGCGCGCCGACGTCCATGGCTTGCGTCGTCACATTGAGGATGTGCGACATGATGCGACCGATTTCGCAATAGAGCACGCGGATCAGCTGGCCTCGCCTCGGCACTTCGATGCCGAGCAGGCGCTCGGCGGCCAGCGCGAAAGCATGTTCCTGGTTCATCGGCGCGCAATAGTCGAGCCGGTCGAGATAAGGCACCGCCTGCAGATAGGTTTTTGCTTCGATCAGCTTTTCCGTGCCGCGATGCAAGAGCCCGATATGCGGATCGACACGATCGACGACTTCGCCATCCAGCTCCAGCACGAGGCGCAAAACGCCGTGCGCCGCAGGGTGTTGCGGGCCGAAATTGATGTTGAAATTGCGGACGGAGGTTTCAGCCATTGTGGCGCCTCAATTCGTCTTGGCTTTTTCGTCCCCGGGAAGAACGTAGTCTGTTCCTTCCCACGGGCTCAAAAAGTCGAAGTTCCTGAATTCCTGCTTCAATTCCACAGGCTCGTAGATGACGCGCTTGGCTTCGTCGTCGTAGCGCACCTCGACGAAGCCGGTCAGCGGGAAATCCTTGCGCAACGGATGGCCTTCGAAACCGTAGTCGGTCAAAAGCCGGCGCAGGTCGGGATGACCCGAGAACAGCACGCCATAGAGATCGTAGGTCTCGCGCTCGAACCAGTCGGCACCCGGGAAAACGCCGGTGATCGACGGCACCATCGTCTCTTCGTCGGCCTGCACTTTCACACGGATGCGGACATTCTGTTTCGGCGAAAGCAGGTGATAGACGACGTCGAAGCGCTTGGCGCGCGACGGATAGTCGGCGCCGCAGACATCGATGATCGAGATGAACTGGCACCGCGGATCATCGCGCAGGAAGGTCATTACCTCGACCAGATCGCGCGGCTCGACATGAATGGTGAGCTCGCCATAGGCGATGTCAGCGCCATTGGCGCGACCAATCAGCTTTTCGCCGAGATAGGTCGACAGTTCGCTAAGGGATGCGGCCATGGATTTACCGTTCGATCGTGCCGGTGCGGCGGATTTTCTTCTGCAGGAGAAGAATGCCGTAGAGCAAAGCTTCGGCGCTCGGCGGGCAGCCGGGCACATAGATGTCGACCGGCACGACGCGGTCGCAGCCGCGCACCACCGAATAGGAATAGTGGTAGTAGCCGCCGCCATTGGCGCAGGAGCCCATCGAGATGACGTAGCGCGGCTCCGGCATCTGGTCGTAGACCTTGCGCAGCGCCGGCGCCATCTTGTTGGTCAGCGTGCCGGCGACGATCATGATGTCAGACTGGCGCGGCGAGGCGCGCGGCGCGACGCCGAAACGCTCCGAGTCGTAGCGCGGCATCGAGGTGTGGATCATCTCCACCGCGCAGCACGCCAGACCGAAGGTCATGAACATCAGCGAGCCCGAGCGCGCCCAGGTGATCAGCGCCTCGGTCGAGGTGACCAGGAACCCCTTGTCGGCGAGCTCATTGTTGATTTCGAGGAAGAAGGGATCGTCCTCCCCCACCGGCCTTCCGGTGTTGGGATCGATAATGCCCTTCGGCTTCGGCGCGACGAGGGTGCCTGAACTGTCGTTCAATCCCATTCCAGCGCTCCTTTTTTCCATTCATAGGCAAAGCCGATGGTCAGCACTGCCAAAAACACCATCATCGACCAGAAACCCAGCATGCCGATCTTCGTGAAGGACACCGCCCAGGGAAACAGGAAGGCCACTTCGAGGTCGAAGATGATGAACAGGATCGACACCAGGTAGAAACGGATGTCGAATTTCATGCGGGCGTCGTCGAACGAGTTGAAACCGCACTCGTAGGCGGAAAGCTTTTCGGGGTCGGGATTGCGGTAGGCCACCAGGAACGGTGCGGCCAGCAGCGCCAGGCCGACGACCAGCGCCACGCCGATGAACAGGACGATGGGCAGGTATGAACTGAGGAGTGCGTTCATGCAGCGGCTTTCCGTTGGCGCCAATCCACTTTGATTACAGCACCGGACCTTAATGCGGAAGCGTGACAGATTAACCGCTGAACCGTTTTAAGGGGCCTATGCTGCAACGCGGCGAGGGTTAGCGCAGCACTTCCAGCGAAGCAAGTCAAACCTTGTTCAAAACACCGACCTGGACGGCATATCCGAAGAAACTGGTCCGATCCGCTCCTGTTTGATTTCCTTCGTTTTTTACTCCACTTTTCTCTCCTGACAGGATTGCCGCCAAAACCCTGCTAGCATGGGCCGGAATCACCGGTCAGACGCACAGCCAAGCCCCCTCAGAGTGATGCCTGCATGAAGGAAAAGATCTCGCTTCCCATGGCCCGCCGCATCGCGCTGGCCGCTCAAGGGTTTCTCGACCCTCGTCCCGGCGGAACGCCCGACCGCCGCCACTTCGCCCGCGTGCTCTCTCGCACCGGCCTGCTGCAGATCGATTCCGTCAGCGCGGTGGTGCGCGCGCACTACATGCCGCTCTATTCGCGGCTTGGCCCCTACCCGCTCGCTCTGCTCGACAATGCCGCCGTGACGCGCAAGCGCACGGTCTTCGAATACTGGGCGCACGAGGCCTCCTTCCTGCCGGTCGAGACCTATCCGCTGATGCGCTGGCGCATGCAGCGCGCCGAACGGGGCGACGAGATGTATCTGGGCCTGGCCAAATGGGGCCGCGAGCACGCCGCCTATATAGAAGAGATCTACCGCGCGGTCGCCGAGCGCGGTCCGATCGCCGCTTCGGCACTGGAAGGCCAGAAAGGCTCCGGCGGCTGGTGGGGCTGGAGCCATGCCAAGCATGCCTTCGAGTGGCTGTTCTGGGCCGGGCGTATCACGACGGCGCACCGCCGCGGCTTCGAGCGCTTCTACGACCTGCCCGAGCGCGTGCTGCCGCAGGCGATCCTCGACCTGCCGGTGCCCACCCCGGAGGACGCGCACCGCGAATTGCTGCGCATTTCCGCCCGCGCCCATGGCATCGCGACATCAGGCGATTTGCGCGACTACTTTCGGCTGTCGCCGGCCGACATGAAGGGCCGGCTGGAGGAACTGGTCGAGACTGGAGAACTGCTGCAGGTGCGAGTCGAGGGTTGGGACAAGCCGGCTTACCTTCACAAGGATGCCCGCCTGCCCCGGAAAATCGAGGCGCGCGCTTTGCTCGCGCCATTCGATCCGGTCGTCTTCGAGCGCTCGCGCTCGGAGCGGCTGTTCGATTTCCACTACCGCATCGAGATCTACACGCCGGTCGAAAAGCGCCAATACGGCTACTACGTCCTCCCCTTCCTGCTCGGCGACCGGATCGTCGCCCGCGTCGACCTCAAGGCGGACCGGCCGGCCAGCGTGCTGCGCGTCCACGCCGCCTACGCCGAGCCCGGCGCGCCGCCCGAAACCGCCGCGCAACTGTTCGAGGAATTGAAACAGATGCAGGGCTGGCTCGGCCTTGAACGCATGGACGTGACGTCCGCCGGCGATCTGGGTCCGGCGCTGGCCGACATGACGGTGTCGTAAGCCCGCGTTGACACCGCTACCCGCAAAAGCCTAAATCCGGTCCAGACGGTCCCCTGCCCGCAACGGCAGGGGCTAAGAGGGAATGCGGTGCGGGGTGAAAAATCTCAAATCCGCGGCTGTCCCCGCAACTGTAAGCGATGAGCCAAGGCCGAAAGCCACTGGGAGTTTCCCGGGAAGGCGGCACCCAAGGCGATGACCCGCGAGCCAGGAGACCTGCCGTCTGCGACAAAAGAATCCGATCGCCCGGCGGGTTTCCGGGCAAGGAGCCCGGTTTTTTGGACCAGAACGGCAGTTTTTCGGCTGGCACAGCGGATATCTCATCCGCCGACAGCGAAGCCTTGGCCGGCGTCACCGTCATCGTCTGCGCGTCCTGTCGCGACGAGACCGGCTCCGACGCCCACCCCCGCGCCGGCGAACTGTTGGCTGACGACACGCGACGCGCCGCATCGGATGAAAACATCCGCATCCGCACGGTCGAATGCCTCGGCAATTGCAAGCGCCGGCTGAGCGCCGCCATCCTGCGCGACGGCTGCTGGAGCTATGTCTTCGGCGACCTGACCGTGGCCAGCGGCGCCGACCTCGTCACCGGCGCGAAGCTCTTCGCCATCTCGACGGACGGCCTCATCCCCTGGCGTGGCCGGCCCGATTCCCTCAAGCGCGGCCTCGTTGCCCGTATTCCTCCCCTCGGCCTGTTGAAGGATTGATCATGAGCGCTTCCGTATCCCGCGTCCCCTGTACCGTCGTCACCGGCTTCCTCGGCGCCGGCAAGACGACGCTGGTCCGCCATCTCCTGGAAAACGCCGGCGGCAAGCGCATTGCCATCATCGTCAACGAGTTCGGCGACATCGGCATCGACGGCGAGATTTTGAAGGGGTGCGGCATCGACACCTGTCCGGAGGAAAACATCGTCGAACTGGCCAATGGCTGCATCTGCTGCACCGTGGCCGACGATTTCGTACCGGCGCTCGACCAGATCCTGTCGCTCAACCCCAAGGTCGACCACATCCTGATCGAAACCTCCGGCCTCGCTCTGCCCAAGCCGCTGGTCCAGGCGTTCCAGTGGCCGACGGTGAAGAGCCGCGTCACCGTCGATGGCGTCATCGCCGTGGTCGACGGCCCCGCACTTGCCGAAGGCCGCGTCGCCAACGACATGGACGCCCTGCAGGCGCAGAGGACTGCTGACGACTCCCTCGACCATGACGACCCGGTCGAGGAATTGTTCGAGGACCAGATCGCCTGCGCCGACCTGATCATCCTGTCGAAGAGTGACCTGATGGACGCCGCCGGTTCGGCCCGCGCCAACGCCATCATTGGCGAACACTCCGCCCGCGCCGTGAAGATCGTGCCGACCTCGCACGGCAAGGTCGATCCCTCGGTGCTGCTCGGGCTCGGTCTCGCCGTCGAGGACGACATCGAGAACCGCAAATCCCACCATGACGGCGCCTTCGACCACGAGCATGACGATTTCGACACCTTCATCGTCGACATCCCGTCGATCGCCAATCCGGACGAACTGGCCAAGCGCGTCGCCACCGCGGCCGAACAGGAAAACGTGCTGCGCGTGAAAGGCTTCGTCGAAGTCGGCGGCAAGCCGATGCGGCTCCTGCTGCAGGCCGTCGGCCCGCGCGTCAATCATTACTATGACCGCGCCTGGACCGCCGAGGACGACCGCCGCTCGCGCCTCGTCGTCATCGGCCTCAAGGGGCTGAACCGCCCGGCAATCGAGCGTATACTCGCCGGCTGATTTTCAGACACGGGCCGCGATGCATATCCTCACCACGACCTCCGCCTCGCTCGACGATCTCGCCGAGCCGGTCGATCTGCGGCAGACGCCAGCGGATATCGTGGCCCTGTCCTTCACCGACAGCGATCTCGCCGGACTTGCTACCGCGTGGAAGGCGGATGCCGGCCGCCTGCCCTCGATGCGGCTGGCGGCACTGCGCGACCTTCGCCATCCGATGTCCGTCGATCTCTGGATCGACAGTGTCGCGCGCCACGCCAAGATCATACTGGTGCGCATCCTCGGCGGCTACGACTGGTGGCGCTATGGCTGTGACCAGTTGGCCTCGACCGCACGCGAGCGCGGCATAAAACTGGCGCTGCTTCCCGGCGAAAGCCACGACGAGGATCTCAGGCTGATCGAAGCCTCGACGCTGCCGCGCCAGGAATTGGACGCGCTGCTCGGCTATTTCCGCGAGGGCGGCCCGGCCAATATGGGCGCACTGGTGCAGCGGCTGGCGGGGTTGGCTGGGCAGGATGCTTATGTGACTGAGCCGGTCAGCGTGCCGAAAGCGGGCTACTACGAGCCGAACCGCGGCGTCGTCCCCCTCCCCCTCGAGGGGAGGGTCCGGCCGCAGGCCGGGGGTGGGGTCCTCTCCGAAGCGCGCCAACGCAAAGAAACGTCGCGTCCGGTCGTACCGACCCCACCCGGCCCTGCGGGCCACCCTCCCCTCGAGGGGGAGGGAAAGGTCGTGCCGATCCTCTTCTACCGCTCGATGCTGCTGGCCGCCGACGTCGCGCCCATCGACGCCCTTTTTGAAGCGCTGCGCCAGCGCGGCATGGCGCCTGTTCCCATCTTCGTCTCCAGCCTGAAAGACCCGGCCTCCCTGGCCTTCGTCGAAACGGCCCTCGCCGCGCTCAAACCCGCCGCCATCATCACCGCGACCGCCTTCGCCTCCGGCGCCGAACCCGGCGTGGAAACCCTTTTCGACCGCGCCGGCGTGCCCGTCTTCCAGGTCATCGTCGCCACCACCCGCCGCGACGTCTGGGAGAACAACCAGCGCGGCCTGGCACCCGCCGACCTCGCCATGCATGTCGTGCTGCCCGAACTGGACGGCCGCATCCTCGCCGGCGCCATTTCCTTCAAGGGCGAAAGCGATGTCGATCCCGCACTTGGCCACCGCGCCTTCGCCAATCGGCCGGAACCGGATCGCGTGGCGCAGGTGGCCGACCGTGTGGCGGCCTACATCAAGCTGCAGGCGACACCCCGCACCGAGCGAAAACTGGCCATCCTGATCCCGGACTACCCGAGCGCGCCGGGCAGGACTGGCTATGCGGTCGGCCTGGATGTCCCGTCGAGCGTGCTGGCCATGCTGCATGACCTAAAGGAGCAGGGTTATGTGGTTGGGGGGATTCCGCAAACGGCGCGTGAGCTGTTGGGTTTACTGGAGCGGGGCGATCGGGGGTTGAGTCTGGACGACTACCTTCGCTTGTCCACGGAGTTGCCCAAGGCCGCATACGATGCAGTCGAGGGTGCGTGGGGCAACACCAATGACGAAGCTCACGTCAATGCGCCCCCCTCTGTCCTGCCGGACATCTCCCCCACTAGGGGGGAGATTGGCAGTTCCAGCGGCGGCCTTCCCTCTTCACCCGTGGAAATTGGTGAAAGCGGGCGTGAAGGAGCAATCTCCTCCCTTGAGGGGGGTGAGGAGTGGTCCGCGCAGCGGACGGAAAGCCAATTGCTTGGCCTTCCGAGCGACCAACGCCCGGAGCGACAGCGAAGGGCCGGGTCCGGCAGGACAGAGGGGGGCGCGTCGCGCCAGCCTTCACCATCAGGCAAACAGCACTTCCCCTTCCGCGCCGCGACCTTCGGCAACATCACCGTGGCGCTGGCTCCCGATCGCGGCCGCTCCGAGGATCGCCGCGCCGACTACCACGACCCGACGCTGCCGCCGCGCCACGCCCTGATCGCCTTCGGTCTCTGGCTGCGCAAATCGCTCGGCGTCCACGCCCTGGTCCATGTCGGCGCCCACGGCACGCTGGAATGGTTGCCCGGCAAGACGGTCGCGCTGTCGCAAAGCTGCTTCCCCGAGATCGTCACCGGCTCGCTGCCCGTCATCTATCCCTTCATCGTCTCCAACCCCGGCGAAGCGGCGCAGGCCAAGCGGCGCATCGCCGCCGTCACCCTTGGCCATCTGCCGCCGCGGCTGACCGGCGCCGGACTGGATGAGGAGCAGCACAAACTCGAGCGCCTGGTCGACGAATACGCCCAGGCCGACGGCCTCGACCGCCGCCGCCGCGATCGCTTGGCCAAGCTGATCGTCGACACCGCCCAAAAGACCGGCCTTGCCGCCGAAGCCGGCGTCGCCGGGACCGACGCGCCCGACGAGGCGCTGCGCCGCATCGATTCCTGGCTCTGCGACCTCAAGGATTTCGCCATCAAGGACGGCCTGCATATTTACGGCCGTGCGGCTGAGGACGAGCCCGATGCCATGCGCCGCCAGAGTGCCGAGGCTGAAAGATCGGCGCTGCTTGCCGCGCTCGATGGCCGCCACGTCAAGGCCGGTCCGGCCGGCGCACCGGCGCGTGGCCGCTCAGACGTGCTCCCCACCGGCCGCAATCTGTTCACATCGGATCCACGCACAATGCCGACGCCGACCGCCTATGATCTGGGCAAGGCGGCGGCGGAAGAAGTGGTGCGCGGCTATCTGCAATCGCATGGCGACTGGCCGCACTCGCTGGTCATCGACCTCTGGGGTTCGGCCTCGCTGCGTACCGGCGGAGAGGAGATCGCCCAAGGCCTGGCGCTGATGGGCTGTCGGCCACAATGGGATGCCGCCACAGGCCGCATCACCGGCATCGAGGTGCTGCCGCCGGCCACGCTCGGCCGCCCGCGCGTCGACGTCACCTGGCGCATATCGGGCCTGTTCCGCGACATGTTCCCGACCCAGATCGCGCTGATCGACGCCGCCGCCAACGCCGTTGCCGCGCGCGACGAAGAGGATTCGGAAAACCCGCTCGCGGCCAGGACACGCGCCGACGGCAAGATCAGCCCGCGCATTTTCGGCACCTCGCCCGGCACTTACGGCGCCGGCGTGGAAGATTTGTTGTCGAGCGGCGACTGGGGTGCGCGCGAAGAAATCGGCCGCGCCTATCTCGACGCCACCTCGCATGCCTATGGCGGCGCCGGCGGCGAAGGCATCTCCGCCCCCGGCGCCTTCGAGACCCGCATCGCCGAGGCCGACCTGCTCGTGCACACCGGCGACGACCCTGGCCGCGACATTCTCGAAGGCTCCGCCGACGTCGCCTTCATCGGCGGGTTTTCGGCCGCCCTTGCCGCGCTTGGCCGGAATGCCGACGTCATCGTGCTCGACACCACGGACCCGCAAAAGCCGAAGCCGCGCTCGATCAGTGAGGCCGTGTCGCGGGTGGTGCGCGCCCGCGCCGTCAATGCCCGCTTCATATCGGGCCAGATGCGGCACGGCCCGCGCGGCGCCTCGGAATTCGCCGAGACGGTCGACCGGCTTGTCGGCTTTGCCGAAACCACAAATGCCATTTCGGGCGCGCTGATCGAGGCCGTGCACGACGCCTATGTCGGCGACGCGGAAGTCCGCGCCTTCATCCTGCGCGAAAACCCGGCGGCCGCGAAAGTCATCGCCGAGCGTTTCCTGTCGGCGCGCCGGCGTGGCCTGTGGCATCCCTTGCGCAATTCGATCGACGATGATCTCGCCGCGCTGATTGCCGAGGCCGAGGCGCTGGGAGTGGCGGCATGAACGCCTTCTCGCGCCGCGGCGCCTGCCCGGCTTTGTCGGCGCCGATGCAGACCGGCGATGGGCTCTTGGTGCGGCTCAACCCGGTTGCTGGAGCATTGTCGCCGAAGCTTCTGATCGGACTGGCCGAATCCGCCTTGCGGCATGGCAACGGCATCATGGAAGTCACCGCACGGGGTAGTTTGCAGATACGCGGTCTGACAACGGAAAGTGCTGCACTGCTGGCAGCTGAGGTGGACGCACTGGGCATTGCGGTGCGGACCGGCGTGCCGGTCGAGACTGGCCCGCTGGCGGGCATCGACCCGCAGGAGATCGCCGATCCGCGACCGCTGGCTGAGCGGATCAGGGTAGCGATTGAAGAGGCCGGGCTGACGCCGAGGCTGGGGCCGAAGGTTTCGGTGATTGTCGACGGCGGCGGGCAATTGGCAATGGATGCGGTGACGGCGGATATCAGGCTGAAGGCGGTGCGGGTTAATGCCGGAGTTCAGTGGCAGGTGTCTGTCGCAGGTGATGGGCAGAGCGCACGATTGCTGGTCGAGGCGGAAGACGCCGCTGCGCGCGACATTGCCGTCGCTGCACTCAGAATGGTCGCTGAAAAAGGCCGTGAGGCTCACGCAAGGGATTTGTCGGAGCGGCAGTGGGCCTCTCTCGCAGGGTGGCACTCTGTGGCGCCCCCCTCTGTCCTGCCGGACATCTCCCCCACGAGGGGGGAGAATGCTCTTTCACGCTCGCCTTTGCCAATTTCTGACGCCGAAACGGCTGAGCACATTTCCACCTTCGCTAGAACGGCGCCGCCGGCCGGGCTGCCAATCTCCCCACCTGTGGGGGAGATGTCCGGCAGGACGGAGGGGGGCGCCGTAGGGCGCAATCCCTCGTCAATCGGCCTCTTCGATCTGGACAATGCCATCGCCCTCGGCGTTGCCCTGCCCTACGGCAGCATGCCCGCGGACAAAATCATTGCCCTCGCCCAAAGCGCCCTCACCCTCGGCACCAACCAAATCCGCCTCGCCCAAGGCCGCGCCCTGCTTTTCCTCGGCCAACCGGCTAACGCCAATCAGCCCCTGCAAGCCACCGCCGCCACCCTCGGCCTCGTCACCGCCGCCACCGACCCGCGCACCCGCATCGCCGCTTGCCCCGGCATGCCCGCCTGCGCCTCCGGCCGGATCGCCACGCGCGAGATCGCAGAGACGATCGCCGCGGAAAACGCCGACATCCTCGACTTCACGCTGCACGTTTCCGGCTGCGCCAAGGGCTGCGCGCATCCCGGCCCGGCGGCGCTCACGATCGTCGGCGGCGAAAATGGAGCCGGACTTGTCGTGAACGCGACGGCAAAGGCCCTTCCTGCCGGCTACAGGCCGGGCTATGACGCCGCGCGCGGCATCGGTCGCGTCGCAGCGGCAATCCGCAGCGCACGATTTCAGGGCGAGACCGCCGCCGCTTGCCTGACAAGGCTCGGGCCGGCAGCAATCGCCGAGACCTACCAACAGGAATGAGCATGGCCGCCTACGACTACATCCACGACGGCACGGCGATCTACGAGCGCTCCTTCGCCATCATCCGCGCCGAGGCGGACCTGTCTCGCTTCTCCGAAGCCGAGGCCGATGTCGCCATCCGCATGATCCATGCCTGCGGCCAGGTCGAAGCATCGAGCCACTTCGTTTTCTCCACTGACTTCGTCGCCGCGGCGCGCAAGGCCCTTGCCGCCGGCGCGCCGATCTTCTGCGACGCGGAAATGGTCTCGCATGGCGTCACTCGCGCCCGGCTGCCGGCCGGCAACGAGGTGATCTGCACGCTGCGCGACCCGCGCACGCATGAGATCGCCAAGGAGATCTGCAACACCCGTTCGGCTGCCGCGATCGACCTGTGGGGCGAGCGCATGGCGGGTTCCGTCGTCGCCATCGGCAATGCGCCGACCGCACTGTTCTATCTCCTGGAGAAATTGCGCGACGGCGCGCCGAAGCCGGCGGCCATCATCGGCATGCCGGTCGGCTTCGTCGGTGCGGCCGAATCGAAAGATGCGCTGGCCGAGAATTCCTATGGCGTGCCCTATGCCATTGTGCGTGGCCGGCTTGGCGGCAGCGCCATGACCGCCGCCGCGCTCAATTCCCTGGCGAGGCCCGGCCTGTGAACGCGCTCTCCAAAGGCAAGCTCGTCGGCGTCGGCACCGGTCCCGGCGACCCCGAACTGTTGACGCTGAAGGCCGCGCGCGCCCTGGCCGAGGCCGATGTCGTCGCCTATTTCGCCAAGCGCGGCAACAACAGCAATGCGCGGGCCATCGTCGAGGCGCGCTTCCGGCCCGATATGCTGGAACTGCCGCTGCTCTATCCCGTCACCACGGAGATCGACAAGGATCACGACGACTACCGCTCGCAGATCACCGGTTTCTACGAGGAGTCGGCCGAGAAGGTCGCCGAACACCTCGAAGCCGGCAGGATGGTTGCCGTCCTGTCCGAAGGCGATCCGCTGTTCTACGGCTCCTACATGCATCTGCATGTACGCCTCGCCCATCGCTTCCCCACGGAAGTCATTCCCGGCGTCACCGCAATGTCCGGCTGCTGGTCGCAGACCGGCGTGCCGATCGTGCAGGGCGACGACGTGCTGACCGTGCTGCCCGGCACAATGAGCGAATTCGAGCTGACGCGGAGGCTGGCCGACACCGATGCCGCCGTCATCATGAAGGTCGGCCGCAACCTGCCCAAGATCAGGCGCGCGCTGGAGGCTACCGGCAAGCTGACGCGCGCTGTCTATGTCGAGCGCGGCACCATGGCCGGCAGCGTCTCGATGAAGCTCGCCGACAAACAGGACGACAAGGCGCCCTACTTCGCCATCATATTGGTCGCCGGCTGGTCCGCCCGCCCCGGTGCGTTGGAAGCACAGGCATGAGCGGCCGTCTCACCGTCATCGGCCTTGGGCCCGGCAATGCCGATCAGGTCACCCCTGAAGCCAGCCGCGCCGTCGCCGAGGCGAAGTTCTTCTATGGTTACAAGCCCTATCTCGACCGGCTGGAGTTGCGCCCGGACCAGACTCGCGTCGCCTCGGACAATCGCGAGGAACTCGCCCGCTCCAAGGATGCCTTGATCAAGGCCGCCGAGGGCCATGATGTCGCCGTCGTTTCCGGCGGTGACCCCGGCGTGTTCGCCATGGCGGCGGCCGTCTGCGAGGCGATCGAGGCCGGACCGGTGGAATGGCGCGCGATCGATGTCGCGGTCGTGCCCGGCATCACCGCCATGCTCGCCGTCGCCGCCCGCATCGGCGCGCCGCTCGGCCATGATTTCTGCGCCATTTCGCTGTCCGACAATCTGAAGCCGTGGGAACTGATCGAACTGCGGCTGCTGGCGGCGGCCGGCGCCGGCTTCGTCGTCGCGCTCTACAACCCGATCAGCAAGGCGCGCCCCTGGCAGCTTGGCCGCGCCTTCGAATGCCTGACGGCGATCCTGCCGGGCACCACGCCTGTCATCTTCGGCCGCGCCGCCGGCCGGCCGGACGAACGCATCGAGGTCTACCTGCTGGCCGATGTCGACGCGCAGAAGGCCGACATGGCGACCTGCATCATCATCGGTTCGCCGGAAACCCGGATCATCAAGCGCGTCGACAGGCCGGCGCTGGTCTACACGCCGCGTTCGGCAGCGGGCTCGACAAAATGATCGACCCCAAATTGGTCAACAATCGCGGCGAGCTCATCGACGGTTTCAGCCGAAGGCACCTCCGGCAGATCAGGCCTGCGCACCATGACCACCTCGATGCCAAGTGCCCGTGCCGCGACGATCTTGCCATAGGTGGCAGCGCCGCCGCTGTTCTTGGACACGACGACGTCGATGCGATGGTTTTCGAGCAGCGCGCGTTCTTCCCCCTCGCCAAACGGCCCGCGCGCCAGCAGATAGCTCGCATCCGGCACGGCCAGCTTCGGCTCGACCGGATCGACGCTGCGGATGAGATAGTGGTGCTGCGGTGTTGCTTCGAAGGCAGCAACCTCTTGCCGGCCAAGCGCCAGGAAGACACGGCGCGGCGCGATTCCAAGCACGTGAGCGGCACTGGCAACCGTATCAACCTCAGTCCAGCGGTCGCCTTCGACAGGCTCCCAGCCGGGACGGCGCAAGGCGAGGATCGGCACGCCGGTCAGCCGCGCCGCTTGCGCGGCATTGGCGGAGATTCGCGCCGCATAGGGATGCGTGGCGTCGATCAGCAGATCGGTGCCCGTCTCCCTGAGATAGGCGGCCAGACCCTCGGCGCCGCCAAAGCCTCCGCTTCGCACGGGCACGCCTTGCGCGACCGGGCTTTCGGTGCGCCCGGCCAGGGACAGCGTGACCGAAAATTCCGCCACCAGTTTTCCTGCCAATTGCCGAGCTTCGGTCGTTCCGCCGAGGATCAGAATTTTCTTCATGGGCACCATATTGAACAGCGTCGGCGCTGCCCCTCACCCTTACCCTCTCCCCGTGAAGAACGGGGAGAGGGAGGCGTCAGCGTCGGAGCTTCTCCCTTCTCCCCGTCACTATACGGGGAGAAGGTGCCGGCAGGCGGATGAGGGGCAGCGCGACATGTCAAAACAACAGCCAACGCCAAAATGGCTCACCATCGTCGGCATCGGCGAGGACGGTTTAGCGGGTCTCGGCGACGAGGCCAAGCAGCGGATTGCCAAGGCCGAATTCATCTTCGGCGGCAAGCGGCACCTGGCGCTGGTCGCGTCATTCGCCAAGGGCGAGGCGCATCCCTGGCCGGTGCCATTCGATGCCGGGATGGCTGATGTGCTGGCGCTCGCCGGCAGAAACGTCTGCGTGCTCGCCTCCGGCGATCCCTTCTTCCACGGCGTCGGCGCCACGCTCGCCCGCAAGGTCAAGCCGCGAGAGATGCATGTCATTCCCGCGCCGTCGGCCGTTTCTTTGGCGGCCGCCCGCCTTGGCTGGGCGCTGCAGGACATCGAGACCGTCTCGCTGCATGGCCGGCCGCTCGACCTCATCCGGCCGTTGCTGCAGCCCAATGCGCGCATCCTGGCGCTGACCTCGGATGCCGAAGCGCCGGCGGCAATTGCCGGCCTGCTCACCGAACTCGACTTCGGCGCATCGCTACTGACGGTCCTGGAAGCTTTGGGCGGTCCCAAAGAGAGCCAGCGCACCGCCCGCGCCGATGCCTTCGATATCGCAAACATCAATCCGCTCAACGTGCTGGCCATCGAGATTGATTCCGATCCGCAAGCCCGAATCCTGCCCCTCACGGTTGGCCTCGCCGATCATCTGTTCGACCATGACGGGCAGATCACCAAACGTGAAATCCGCGCCATCACCTTGTCATCGCTGGCGCCAAGGCGCGGCGAATTGCTGTGGGATATCGGCGCGGGTTCTGGCTCCATCGGCATCGAATGGATGCTCGCCCACCCCCTGATGCGCGCGATTGCCATCGAGGCCGACCCGGGTCGCGCCGCCCGCATCCACCGCAACGCCGCGGCCTGCGGCGTTCCCGGCCTCGTCGTGGTCGAAGGCAGCGCTCCCAAGGCACTAGCCAGGCTGGACACGCCGGACGCGATCTTTATTGGCGGCGGCGGCAGCGACACTGGCGTGCTCAGCGCGGCCATCAAGGCGCTGCGCCCCGGCGGCCGGCTCGTCGCCAACGCGGTGACGCTCGAGATGGAAGCCTTACTCCTCGCCCAGCACACAAAGCTCGGTGGTGACCTCACCCGCATAGATATTTCGCGCGCCTCGCCGGTCGGCTCGATGCAGGCCTGGCGGCCGGCCATGCCGGTCACCCAATGGAGCTGGGTGAAGCCATGATGATCGCGGGCATCGGCAGTCGCAAAGGCGTTGGCGTTGAAGACGTGCTTGCGGCGATTGAAACCGCTCTCGAAGCGCATGGGCTGGCCATGACGGCACTTTCGGCCCTGGCAACGACCGAGTTCAAACGCAACGAAGAAGCCATTTTTGCTGCCGGCCGTGAGCTCAACCTCCCGGTGATAGTGGTGGATGTTGCTGGTTCCGAACCGTCGCTCCCCCTCACCCAGCCTCCGCTTCGCTCGGCTGACCTCTCCCCGGTGGGGAGAGGAGACGTTCAGCGCCGGCGCCAATCTCTTCTCCCCTCCGGGGGTCCGAAGGACGGGCGAGGCCAGCGACTCGCCCCGGCAAAGGTGGCCGCAAAGCGGCCGGATGAGGGGGCGTCTCTGCTCAGTCATTCCGATCTTTCGCAAGAACTCGCCGGCACGCCCTCGATTTCCGAAGCGTCGGCCCTCGCCGTTGCCGGCGCCGGCGCGAAACTGCTTGGCCCCCGAATTGTGCTTGGCCCGGTCACCTGCGCCATCGCCATCAGCGGAGACGCGCCATGACTGTCCACTTCATCGGCGCCGGTCCGGGTGCCGCCGACCTCATCACGCTGCGCGGCGCAAAACTCCTGGCAAGCTGCCCGGTCTGCCTGCACGCCGGCTCGATCGTCGCGCCCGAATTGCTGCAGCATTGCGCGCCGGGGACGAAACTCATCGACACCGCGCCGATGTCGCTCGACGAGATCGAGGCGGCGTATCTCGAGGCTCACAGGGACGGCCATGATGTCGCCCGCCTGCATTCCGGCGACCTGTCGGTATGGAGCGCGGTTGCCGAGCAGATCCGCCGGCTGGAAAAGCACGGCATTCCTTACACGCTGACGCCGGGCGTGCCTTCTTTCGCAGCGGCAGCCGCCGCACTTCGGCGCGAGTTGACCATTCCGGAAGTCGCGCAGAGCCTAGTGCTGACCCGCGTCTCCGGCCGCGCCTCAAAGATGCCGCCTGGCGAGACACTGGCCGGCTTCGGCCGCACCGGCGCCACGCTGGCCATTCATCTTGCCATCCACGCCATCGACCGCGTCGTCGCCGAACTGACGCCGCATTATGGCGGCGATTGCCCGGTGGCGATCGTTTTTCGCGCTTCCTGGCCGGATGAGCGGGTGCTGACCGGCACGCTGGAAACCATCGAGGCACAGCTTGCCACCGATCCGATGGAGCGCACGGCGATCATCTTCGTCGGCCGCTCGCTGGCGGCGGAAGGGTTTGGCGAGAGTTCATTGTACGACGCCCACTATCAGCGGCGTTTTCGCGGACGGGACGGATTGTGAGCGGCAGCAGCAAAAAACAGGGCGAAAACGCCCCGCTCGAACAGGCGCTCGCGCGGCTGAATTTCAAGCCGCGCCCGCTGGAGCCGGGCCATGTCTGGCTGGCCGGCGCCGGCCCCGGCGATCCCGGCTGCCTGACCCTGGAAGTGCTGGCGGCTTTGGCCGAGGCCGACGCGCTGGTCTATGATGCGCTGGTCTCGCCTGATGTCGTGGCCGTTGCCGCAAACGCCGAGCTTTTCTTTGCCGGCAAGCGCGGCGGAAAACCCTCGATGAAGCAGGACGACATTACCGCCCTGCTGGTTCGGCTGGCGCGGGACGGCCGCCGCGTCGTCAGGCTGAAGGGCGGCGACCCCTATATTTTCGGCCGCGGCGGCGAGGAAGCTTTGGCATTGGCGCGCGAAAACATCCCGTTCCGGGTCCTGCCGGGCCTGACGTCAGGCCTCAGCGCGCTGGCCGCCACCGGCATCCCGGCCACCATGCGCGGCATCAACAAGGCGGTGATCCTGGCGACCGGCCACGCCGCCGGCACCGACGACGACATCGACTGGGCTGCGATCGCCCGCACCGGCCAGCCGGTCGTGGTCTATATGGGCATGGCCAATCTGCCGCTGATCGCGGCCGCTCTGCTCGACGGCGGACTGGCGCCGTCGACGCCAGCGGCGGTGATCGTCGCCGCCACCACGCCACAGGAGCGGACCGTCGTCGCCACGCTCGCCACCATTGCCGAGGAAGCGGCTGCCGCAGGGCTGGCCTCGCCGGCGCTGATCGTTGTCGGCGGCATCGTCGCCATGCGCGCGGCATTGACGGGGCAGGCATGACGGCCCGCGCCATCATCATCGGCGCGCCGCGCTCCGGCTCGGGCAAGACCAGCGTCACCATCGGCATTTTGCGCGCGCTGACCCGGCGTGGCTTGAAAGTGCGCGGCGCCAAATCCGGCCCCGACTATATCGACCCCGGTTTCCACACCGCCGCCACCGGCCTGTCCGGCGTCAACCTCGACAGCTGGGCGATGCCGCCCTCGCTGCTCAACGCGCTGGCGGCGCAACAGGCCGACGACACCGATTTCGTCATCCTCGAAAGCGCCATGGGCCTGTTCGACGGCATTCCGGCCGCGCCAGGCCGAACGGGCTCTGCCGCCGACCTTGCCCGGCTCTACGGCCTGCCGGTGCTGCTGGTGCTAGACGTGTCGGGCCAGTCGACCACGGCGGCCGCCGTCGCCAAAGGTTTTGCCACCTACGATCCCGATGTGCGCATGGCCGGCGTCGTGCTCAACCGGCTGGGCAGCGAGCGCCACCGGCGCCTGTCCGGCGACGCCATCGAGGCGATCGGCCTGCCCGTCGTCGGCGCCATCTTGCGCGACCCCACGCTCAATCTGCCCGAGCGGCATCTCGGCCTCGTCCAGGCCGGCGAATATGATGATCTGATGGCGCATCTCGACCGGCTGGCCGACATGGCGGAGAAATCGCTCGACCTCGATGCCGTGATGAGGCTGGCGACGCCCCTCGCCCCGGCGGTTGGCGACTTCACCGACGCGCTGGAACCGCCCGGCCAACGCATCGCGCTGGCCGAAGATGCCGCCTTCACCTTCCTGTACCCGCATGTCGCCGCCTACTGGCGCAAAGCCGGCGCGGAGATCGTTCCGTTCTCGCCGCTCGCCGACGAGGCGCCCGACGACAGCTGCGACGTCTGCTGGCTGCCCGGCGGCTATCCCGAGCTTCACGCCGGCAAGCTCGCCGCCGCCGGGACCTTCAAAGCCGGCATGTCAAGATTTGCGGCGATGAAGCCGATCCATGGCGAGTGCGGTGGCTTCATGGTGCTTGGCGAAGCGCTGGAGGATGCCGCCGGCGAAACGCATCGCATGCTCGGCCTGCTCGGCCACGCCACCAGCTTCGCCAAGAGAAAAATGAATCTCGGCTACCGCGAGGCGCGGCTGCGCGCCGACTGCCCGTTGGGGGCGCAAGGCGCGCTGATCCGCGGCCACGAATTCCACTATGCGCAGATGACGGCCACCGGCAATGACGAGCCGTTGGCCGACCTCGCCGATGGCCAGGGCAATCCGATCGGCGCTTCCGGCTACCGGCGTGGTCAGGTCAGCGGTACCTTCTTCCACGCGATAGCGAGGGCCAGCGCATGAAGTTCCCGAATTTGACCCTTTCACCCCGGCAAATCCTCGACGACGTCGCGCTTTGCCTGGTCTTCTTCACCCGCCTGCCCTTGCCCGACCTCGACTTTCGCGGCCGCAGCCTCGCCGCCGCGATCTGGGCCGCACCGGTCGCCGGCCTTCTCGTTGGGCTGATCGGCGCCATCGTCTTTGCCACGGCGGAACGGTTCGGCCTCGCCATGGGACCGGCGGCCGCCATTGCCCTTGTGGCGACGGTACTGACCACCGGCTGCCTGCACGAGGACGGGCTGTCCGATGTCGCGGACGGCTTTGGCGGCGGCAAGTCGCGCGGCCGCAAACTCGACATCATGCGTGACAGCCGCATCGGCGCCTATGGCGCCATGGCGCTGGCCCTGTCGCTGCTGATCCGCTGGAACGTGCTTTCTGAACTGGTGGATCCCACCCAGGCTCTCTTTGCCCTTGTTGCCGCCCACGCGGCCTCGCGCGGTGTGCTGGGCGTCTTCATGCACCTCTTGCCGCCGGCGCGCTCCGACGGCCTCTCGGCCGGCGCCGGCACCGTCTCGCTGGAAACCGCGATCGCCGGCGCCGTGCTCGGCGCGATCCCGCTTCTCCTGCTCGGGGTCGGCGGCGCCATTGCCGCGCTGATCCTGCTCGGCCTGTTCTTTGCCGCCTTCCATGCGCTTTGCCTCAACCAGATTGGTGGCCAGACCGGCGACACGATCGGCGCCTTGCAGCAGGTGAGCGAAATATCAGTGCTTCTCGTCGCTTCCGTCGCGCTTTCCTGATCCCATTCGACTTGATTCCTTTCCGGAGACCTTGCCCCCATGCCCTTCAAATCCCTCGATGAATTGCGCGCCGCCTGCCTCGACCTGCCCGCCGGCAGCGATACCGCCGCCAAGGCCGTTGCCAGCCGCCAGGACACGCTGACCAAGCCGCAAGGCAGCCTCGGCCGGCTGGAGACCATCGCCGCCTGGCTGGCGCGCTGGCAGGGCCGCGACATGCCCAAGCTTGACCGGGTAAAAGTGTTTGTCTTCGCCGGCAATCACGGTGTCACCGCGCAGGGCGTGTCGGCCTTCCCCTCGGAGGTCACCGTGCAGATGGTGGCGAACTTCGCCGGCGGGGGTGCTGCCATCAACCAGCTCGCCCGCATCGCCGGCGCCGAACTCGATGTCATCCCGCTCGATCTCGACCATCCGACCGGCGACTTCACGCAAGTGCCGGCAATGGACGAGAGAGCCTTCCTCGCCGCGGTCTCGGCAGGCTATGATGCCGTGACTAATGATCTCGACCTGGTCTGCTTCGGCGAAATGGGCATAGGCAACACCACGCCGGCCGCTGCCATTTCGGCGGCGCTCTTCGGCGGCGGCGCGGAAAAATGGACCGGGCGCGGCACCGGCGTCGACGATGCCGGCCTGAAGCGCAAGGTGGTCGCCATCGAAGCAGGCCTCAGGCGCCATGCCGCCGCTCTTGCCGACCCGCTGGGCATTGCCGCGGCCCTTGGCGGCCGCGAACTCGCCGCCATCTTCGGCGCCACGCTGGCCGCCCGCCATCTCGGCATACCCGTGCTGCTCGACGGTTTCGTCTGCACCGCCGCCGCGGCCCCACTGGCCAGGCTGCACCCGACCGGCCTCGCCCACACCATCGCGGCCCATGTCTCTGCCGAATCGGGCCATCGCGGCCTGCTCGAGGCGCTCGGCCTGCCGCCGCTGCTCGACCTCGGCATGCGGCTCGGCGAAGGCTCCGGCGCCTGCCTCGCCGTCAACATCGTCCGCTCGGCGCTGGAGTGCCATGCAAGAATGGCAAGCTTTGCCGAGGCTGGGGTGTCGGAGAATTAAACTCCATCGAAATTTCAACACTGTTGAAACATCGAAATAACGTCATCTTGATTATTCGAGGCTATGCCAAACCCGCACAACGGGCGCCTTCTCTGATCGCAGCAATGGCGAGAGGATTGGTAACCGGATAGGTTCTGATGAACACTTCGGGCGTGAAGTCCGGGAACTCGTCCTTCAGTCGTGAATTGATCTTAGCGACCTGAGGCGTTTCATTGAGCATCGCATGAGCCATTGCCAGAAACAGAAGTGTGGCGGGCGAATCTGGCGCAGATTGACGTAGCGCGAGCAGCGATTCCCGATAAAGGCCTAGAACGTAGCTGCATCGCGCAAGCATTCCGTAATACCAGGGCACATATGGATTTAGCTGGACCGCTCGCTTGGCCAGTTCGTAGCCACGCTTCGGGTCGCTACCAACAAGAGCAAGGCTACCCGCAAGAAGGGCAAGCGAGTCAGCGTCATTTGGAGCAGCCGCCAACACTCGGTCATGTTCTTCGACAGCAGCTTCGACATCGCCCTGCAATGCCCGAAGATCGGCAAGCATAATGCGGGCGTAAACATCGGCCGGATCGAGCGCCAGCGCTTGCTTGACACATTTGCTCCAGCTCTCGATCGAGCCGGAAACGTCGTCGGTAAACCCGTTGATGGCGTCCACAGCATGCGCAAGTGCCAACGCGGTCCAGGCTCTTGCAAGACCCGGATCGAGTTCGATTGCGCGCGCCAGCAGTCGTATCGCCTCCTTGTTCGACTCACGGGTGAAAAGGTGTTTCTGCTCGAGCCCAAGCAGGTAGCAATCATAAGCCTGCAAACTTGCTGGTGGCTTCCGCCGAGCCGCATCGCGTCGCAGATTTGCGAGCTGACCGTGACAAGTTGCAAGGACATTGATGACGTTCTCGGTCACGCTGTCCAGCATCGCAAACAGGTTGTTCGCGGACCGATCGTAACGCACGGTCCAGACATCGACCCCTGTGTGGGCGTCGACGAGTTGGACGCGGATGCGCACCCTCTGCCCGTCCACTTGAAAACTTCCCTCGATCACATAGTCAGCATTCAACTCTCGTCCGAGGTCTCGCACGTCAACATGCCGTCCCTTGTAGGAAAGCATTGTCTGACGGGCGATCACCGCAAGGTCGCGGTAACGGGCGAGATCAACTATGAGGTCCGCCGACAAACCATCGGCGATACGGGTCCAGCGTTCTTCTCCACTTAGATTGTCGAACGGGAGAACCGCGACGACTGGCGGGCCTGACTCGTCCGTCGAAAGGCTTCCGGGTAGTGCCTGGCTGAGGTCCTGCTGGCGGTGATCGGCAAGGAACGCAGCAAGCGTCACTTTGCTGCGAACATCGAGCTTCCGATAAACGGCCGAGAGATGGGTCCGGACCGTGGTCGGCGCTATGAACAGCGTTTCACCGATTTCGCGATAGGTCATTCCCTCCGCGAACTTTGCCGCGATCACCAACTCCCGATCCGACAAGCCGGCGAGAGGATTGCCTACGGCGCGAAGCATTGTTTCGAACTCCCCATCCGCTGCCGACCCGTGGCTAAGAACCGATGGCCTTGCCTTAGTGAAATACTACAGATGCGACATCGAAAACACTGCATTTGCACGATTCCATCCGACGGGTCAGCATCCTAGCCTCCGCAGGTCGGCAGGGTCTGGTCGCATGGCAGACCCTGGTCGATTCAGAACACGGAGGGCCTCCATGACAAGGTTGTCTGTCTTGACCGCAATACTGGTGCTGTCGGTGTCGGCGGGGCCATGCTTGTCCGAAGGCACCCAAACTAACGGCAAACTGATTTCCGAAGAAGCGGTGGAAGCTGCCAGCGCTGAACTGTATTCCGACATCCTCGTGCGAGCATGCAGGAACGGATGGCGGTATCCTCGCAGCTACGTCGAAAACGGATTTAGGCGCCACCTGGCAGAGCTGAAACTGCAGCTTGTCGATCAGGGTTACATTGTCGTACCCGACATGACCGCGAATGATCCGCAGGTCCAAACAACGATATCGGGGACCAAACGTCGTCTGGTTGGCTCGCGCCAATTCAGCTGTTCCCACCCATACTGGCGCGATGAATGACCTTGGGATTGGGTTTTAGCCCTAGCCCAAGGCTGGGAGTTGCCGTTGGACAATGCAGGATCGCGCCCTTGTTGTCGGCATGTACGGCGGTCTTGCCCGCCCTCGCAGGCCTGTTACCGGGGATTTTACCTTTTTGGAGATTTGGCGGGGCCAAACTGGCTCCCCATATCGCCTGTAGCATGTTGAAATATCAGCGGAAAAATGGTGGGTGCGCACAGGATTGAACTGTGGACCCGCTGATTAAGAGTCAGCTGCTCTACCAACTGAGCTACGCACCCACTCGGCCGGCAAAAACCGGCGTTGGCGGGCATATAGCCGCCACCATCGGTCATGTCTAGCCCTGCCGGAATCATTTCCCGACAAATCGACAAACCCTTTCAGCGATCAGAGGAAAAGCTTGCCTTCCGCCACCTTCACGGCATGGCCGCCAATGCGCGCCGAGGCCAGTTTTCCGCCTTGCACGGTCAGTTCCAGGCGAATGCGCGACGGCCGGCCCATCTCCAGCCCCTGCTCGATCCACAGCTGCGAAATACCATCCGTCGGAGCATCGAAATGCATGATGGCGCCGGCGAAGGCCGCCGCCGCCGATCCGGTCGCCGGATCTTCGTAGGAAGGCGTGCCGGGCACGATCATGCGCACATGGAAGGCGCTTTCATGGTTCACCGTCTCGCGGCAATAGACATAGGGGCTGGCGAAGGCCCACTCGCTCTTGCGCGGCGCCAGTTCCGACCACGCCTGGTTGTCCAGCCGGATGCGGCCTGCCGCTTCGAGATTGGCGACCGGGATGGTCACATAGGGCACGCCCGCCGACCAGAAGGCGACGCGGTGATTCTCGAAGCCGATCTCATGCGGCGCCAGGCCAAGGGCGGCGCCGATCGCCTGCGGATCGGCCTCCAGCTTCAAAGGCTCCGGCAATTTCGCGAGATCGAACTCGGCGAAGGTGGCGCCATCATGCGTGCTGACGGCGCAGCGCACCGGGCCGATATTCTCTTCCAGCACGAAGATACCGGCGCCGCCCTCGCCGGAGAGTTCCGCCAGCGCGATTGCCGAACCGACCGTCGGATGGCCGGCGAACGGCATTTCATAGTCCGGCGTGAAGATGCGGATGCGGTTCTTATGCTTGGGATTGTCCGGCGGCAGCACAAAGACCGTCTCGGACAGGTTGAATTCGCGCGCGATGGCCTGCATCGCGGCGGTGTCCAGACCTTTGCAATCCAACACCACGGCCAGCGGATTGCCGGCCAGTCGCTCGGTCGTAAACACATCGTAAAGCAAGTAATTCCGGGTTTGCATTCCTGCCTCAATCCCAACATGGGCGAAATTTAATTTGATATTCGAACCGGCAAGCCTGATCTGTGCACAGATAGGGACATTACGCATCATAGGGGTCCGACGTGGACCAGATTGTCAATCTGCCAAAGACGGAATCGGATTCCGCCATCGAGACGGCGCTCGGGCTCGATAAAAAGGGGCGGAGCAAGACGCGCCGGCGTGGCTGGCTCTATGCTCTGCTGACCCTGATCGTGCTTGCCGCCGGTCTTGGCCTCTATCAATGGTACGCGGGCACGCCCGCCAGGATCGATTACACCACCGTTCCGGCCTCCAAGGCCGACCTCACCGTCCAGGTGTCGGCGACGGGTACGCTGCAGCCCCTCACCCAGGTCGACATTTCCAGCCAGCTCTCCGGCATCATCCGCTCGGTCTCGGTCAACGAGAACCAGCAGGTGAAGAAGGGCGATGTGCTGGCCGCGCTCGACACCACCAAGCTGCAGGTGCAGATCGAACGCGCCGAGGCTTCCGCCAAGGGCGCGGCCGCCAATGTCGAGGATGCCACGGTGACGCTGGCGGAGAACGAGAGCGGGCTGGTGCGCGCCGCCGCCTTGACCAAGCGCGGCATGGCGACCGACCAGTCGCTCGAGGCGGCGACCGCGACGCGCGACCGCTCGAAGGCGGCGCTGGACAGCGCGCAAGCCAATCTCGCCATCGCCAATGCCGATTTGAAATCGCAGCAGACCGACCTTGCCAACTCGACCATCTACGCGCCGATCGACGGCATCGTGCTGACGCGTTCGGTCGACCCCGGCCAGACGGTCGCCTCCTCGCTGCAGGCGCCGGTGCTGTTCATCATCGCCGCGGATCTCAGGAACATGGAACTGGTGGCGGCTGTCGACGAGGCCGACATCGGCGCGGTCAAGTCGGGCCAGCACGCGCGTTTCACGGTCGATGCTTTTCCCGACCGTCCGTTCGATGCCGAGATCCGCGATATTTCCTATGCCTCGGTCACCACGGACGGCGTCGTCACCTACAATGCGCGGCTTGAGGTCGACAACAACGAGCTGTTGCTTCGCCCGGGCATGACCGCCACCGTTTCTGTCGTCACGAGGCAAGCCAAGGGCGTGCTCACGGTCCCCTCCTCCGCGTTCCGCTATCGCCCGGCGCAGCAAGCAGCGCGTGCGTGGAGCTTCAGCGACCTGTTCACCGGCCGCATGGGCCGTCCCGGCGGCAATCGTCAGCGCCAGCCAGCGACGGCCCCCACCGATGGCTCGCGCACGCTCTACGTCCTGGAAAACGGCCGGCCGCATGCGGTCAACGTCAAGATCGGCTCGACCGATGGTGAACTGACCGAGATCACGTCCGGCCTGGAGGAAGGCGCGCAGGTCATCACGGCCTCGCAGCTGCGGAGCTGATTCCGTGGCCGCGGGCGCGCCCCTCATCACCTTCGACAAGGTCTGGAAGAGCTATGGCCAGGGCGAGGCCCGCGTGCACGCGCTGGCCGGCGTCGACCTTGCCATCAGGCGGGGCGAATTCGTCGCCATCATGGGGCCGTCAGGCTCCGGCAAATCGACGGCGATGAACATCATCGGCTGCCTCGACACGCCGACCGCCGGAACCTATTCCTTCATGGGCGTCGATGCCGGCCGGCTCGACCGCAACCGCCGCGCCATGCTGCGCAACCTCTATGTCGGCTTCGTTTTCCAGGGCTACAATCTCCTGGCGCGCACCACGGCGGCCGAGAATGTCGAACTGCCGCTGATCTATCGTGGGGTGGCGGCCCGCGAGCGTCGCGACCTTGCCATGCAGGCGCTCGCCCAGGTCGGCCTTGTCGGCCGCGAGCATCACACGCCAGCGGAGCTCTCCGGCGGCCAGCAGCAGCGCGTGGCGATCGCGCGCGCCATCGTCACACGGCCGACGCTGCTTGTCGCCGACGAGCCGACCGGCAATCTCGACACGGCCCGCACGCATGAGATCATGGAGCTGCTGACAAAGCTCAACACCGAGCTCGGCCTGACCGTCACCATGGTCACGCACGAGGCCGACGTCGCCGACTATGCCGAGCGCACCATCCGCTTCCTCGACGGCCACGTCGCCTCAGACACCATGAAGGTGGAGCTGGCATGATCTGGGAAACCGTCCGCCTGTCGCTGCGCTCCATCCGCCGCAATGTGCTGCGCTCGTTCCTCACGCTGCTCGGCATCGTCATCGGTGTCGCCGCCGTCATCGCCATGCTGACCATCGGCTCCGGCACCACGCAGAAGGTCAAGGCCGACATCTCCAAGCTCGGCAGCAACCTGCTTGTCGTCCGGTCTGGCCGCCCGGCTGGTCCCGGTGGTCCTGGCGGGCTCGACCAGGTGGTGCGACCGCTGGCCGAAAAGGACCTTGAAGCACTTGTCACGCATCTGACCGGCGCGCGCGCCATCTCGCCGGCTTCGCAAAAGCAGGTCCGCGTCATCTTCGGCACCGAGAGCCTGACCTCGGGCGTCACCGGCACCGACAGCGCCTATCTCGATGCGCGCGACTGGAAGCTGGTGTCGGGCCGGCCGTTCAGCGATTCCGAAACCCGCTCGGGCACCGGCGTCTGCCTGATCGGCGAGACGGTGCGCCAGCAATTCTTCGGCGCCGGCGATCCCGAGGGCGAGATCATCCGCGTCAACCGCACCTCCTGCAAGATCATCGGCCTGCTCGAGCCCAAGGGCTACACCGGCTTCGGCCAGGACCAGGACAATGTCGTCCTGATGCCACTGCATGCCTATCAGCGCCGCATCGCCGGCAACCGCGACATCGACAACATCTACATCGCCGCCGACGACCGCACGCCGACCAGCGAGTTGCAGCCGCGCGTCGAGGATATTTTGCGCGATGCGCGCCGCATCACGCCCGACCGCGAGAGCGATTTCGCCATCCGCGACATGACACAGATCGCCGACGCCATGGCCAGCGCCACCACCACCATGACCGGCATGCTCGGCGCGGTCGCCGGCGTCAGCCTTTTGGTCGGCGGCATCGGCATCATGAACATCATGCTGGTCTCGGTCACCGAGCGCACGCGCGAGATCGGCATCAGGCTCGCCATCGGCGCGCATGAAAAGCACATCCTCATCCAGTTCCTGGTCGAGGCGACGGTGCTGTCGCTGCTGGGCGGCATCATCGGCATCCTGACCGGCCTGGCGCTCGCCGGCCTCGCCGCGGTGACGCTGACCATCCCCTTCGCACCAAGTCCGGCCGTCATCCTGCTCGCCGTCGGCTTCTCTGCGCTCATCGGCATGGTGTTCGGCTTCTTCCCGGCGCTGCGCGGCGCCAGGCTCGATCCGATCGACGCGCTCAGGCACGAATAAAGGGCCGGACCGGGTCCAGCACAATCGACGGCTATCCCCAACCTTGGCGCTTGCCTGCACCGATGGCACTGTCGCCGGCTGGTCGACGATGTTAAGGCAAGACGTCTCCGGCCGAGGAACAAGATATGAGCAAGAAGGCGCGACTGGTCCTGACAATGGTGATCATCGAGGCCGCGCTGGCGGGCATCTGGTGGTATCTCGCCCGTTACGGCATGGCCAATCCGGATCGCGTCACGTCAGATTTCCAGGCCGTCGTCGGCCAGACCATGGGAATGGCCATGGGTGGGTTGCTGGGCATCGGCGTTATCTTGTTCCTCGTCGCGGCCCGCAACGACCGCAAGGCGGTGCAGGACAAGGCGCGCCGCTAGCCTACGCCCGAAAAATGCCACTCGATCAGCGGCTTCATATGCGATGCCAGCCCGTCCGGCAGGTCGCCGGCATGGCGGATGATCACCGGCCCGTCGATCTCCGGATCGGTCTCGCTGGCGACGAAGGCTGAGATTCGGCGCGCGATCTCGTCGGCCGGTCCGTCGACGTGATAGCGGCGGAAGATCACCGTGCCGCTGCTCGTCGACAGGGCGTGATAGCGCTTGCCGCGTTCGGCGGCCGACAGGTCAAGGCCGGTCTCTTCGCGCACTTCGCGGATCATGTTGAAGTCGACATCGACCAGACCGTCGCGGAAATCGATCGGCTCGAACGAGCCGGCGGCGAAATAGACACTGCCGGCACCCACCGTGTGACGTCCCATGCGGATCGCCACCAGCGCATTGTCGCCGGCCACTAGCATGGCGTGGGCATAGGCATGCTCGGCGCCGGAATTCTCGCGCTGCTTCCGCCAGAGCATGAAGGTGGAGTAATTGACCGCGTGGCAGCGGCCGATCAGGCTGTCGTCACGCCAGGCAAGCTGCGACAGCAGCACCACCGTGCCGTCGAACAGCGCCGGATTGGCCGCAATCTCCCGCTGCCAGTTCTCGGCGATCGCTTCGGCATTATCCCTGGCGAAAGGATGCGGACCGGGATCGAGCCGGACGTCGACGGCATCGACAGGCAGGATGACATTGCGCGGCAGGTCGAAACTCATGTTTATCGAGCCATATCCAGCGTGATCGCCACCGGGCAATGGTCCGACGCTTTCGGCCGGTCCCAGCCCGCGCGCGGAAAGCGCTCGACTTCCTGGCCAGCCGGAAAGATCGTGCGCCAGGGCTGACCATTGCGGATGATGTCGGGAACGGCGGTGGCGTTCTTCGCCGCCAGCCCCCTGGACAGCAGGATGTAGTCGAGCTGGCAGAGATGCCGCTCTTCGGGTCCGCGCGTGTGGTAGAAGGTCCAGCGGTTCATTTCCGGCCGCCGCTCGATGACGTTCTCGCAGAAGCCGCCCGCCGTCAGCACGTTGATGCAGGACTGGGCCTCGTCGACCACCTCGAAACGGTAGCCGTCGACATCATCGCCGGCGATCTTCACGCGCTGGCGGTAATCGTTCATGTCGCCACAGATCGCCCAGCGCTTGTCAGCGGCATGATCCGCGCCGAAGCGCTCCTCGATAATCCGGCGCACGGCTTGCGCCTCGGCGATGCGCACCGGCATCGTCGCCTCGCGTCCGTCGAGCCCGTTGCGCGGCGAGCCCATCGACTTGAAATGCACGAGATAGAGCGTCAGTGGCACGCCGCCGACGGTGATGTCGACTTCCAGGCAGTCGCGGCGGAAAATGCGTTCATTGGCCTGGTTGCCCAGCGCCGCCAGTTCCGGCGTATACAGCCCGAACTGCTCGTAGGTGACGTAGGCATGGCTGGTCATGCGCACGAATTCGATCGGCTGGCCCTGCGCGGTCTCGTTGCGCATCATCACCGCGACATCGATACCGCGCGAATCATTGCCGGAGGTGGTGTATTTCTGGCGGTAGCCCTGCCCCACCATCTTGAACAGATAGCCATATTCGAAGGCCTTCAGCGCCTCGATGTTGTCGACCTCCTGCATGCAGATGATGTCGGCCCGGGTGGCGGCGATCGCCAGCGCCGTCAGTTGGCGCGTATCGTCGGACTGTGCGATGGCGCGGGCCTGCTCCAGCATCTTGTACTCTGCCTCGCTCTGTATATCGAACAGCGCCAGCGTCCGATCCTCGTTGAGCTGGTTGCGATAGCCGGAAAAATCGAACCTGTTCATCAGGTTCTCGACATTGAAGGTGGCAAGGCGCAGCGACATGCCCTGACCTTTGCCTGCAGGAGCGCCGGAACACAAGATCGCAGGACCACAAGCCAGGATCGGTTGCCCTGGAAGGATTCACGCCATGGTTGACGGAACCTTTCCGTTCATCCGCCGTTCAGACGCAAAGATCCACAGTAGGCCCATTCCAGGGTAGGCGTGGGGCCTTTAGCTCTTGGAGAGTGTTATGAACTCGCTCTTTTCATCAACGGTCAAATCGGGGCTTGTTGCCCTGGGCATCATATCGGGCATCACGGCGCCATCGGCCGCCGGCCCCTTCATGCAGCCGGATCTAGCACTTCCCACAAACACGGCGGTGACGCCGGTGCGCGACGGATGGGCCGGTGGCAACAATCGCCCGGTCTACAATGACGACTGGAGATGGCGCCGATCAGGCAACTGGAACGGTCGTCGTCACTGGAACGGCGATGGCAACTGGAACGGCGGCGATGACTGGCGTTGGCGCCGCCATCACCATCGCCGCTACTACGACGACGGTGCGGGTGCCGCGATCCTTGGCCTTGGCCTGGGGCTCGGCCTCAGCAGCATGTACAACAACTACAATTACTACGACGCACCGCCCCGGCGCCACTATCGCGCCGGGCGGCTTTCCAACGCCCATGTGCGCTGGTGCTATAACAGGTACCGGTCGTATCGCGCCTGGGACAACACGTTCCAGCCCTATGGCGGCCCGCGCCAGCAATGCTGGTCGCCCTATAGCTGAGCCAACCTGAAAGCACATGATAGACGGCGTCGCGATGCGGCGCCGTTTTCTTTTGGCGCTGCCACTGATAAGTCTTCAACAGCACAGGAGTTGGCGCAACAGCTGGCTCACTTAACTTTTCTTGCCGCCCCCACTATTATGCACCCCGCAAGACTTTGCGGCTTGAGGGGTAATCTGAAATGTCAGAAGCGCCCATCGTCATCCTTATCCATGGAATCCGGACCGCCGCATGGTGGCAGAACCGGATCGCTTCGGTCATCGAAAGCGAAACATCAGCAACCGTCATTCCGATAAAATATGGCTATTTCGACCTGCTGCGGTTCTGGTGCCCCTTCGGCATCTGCCGGGCAGGCCCGATCGAGAAGCTGCGCCAGCAGATCGAGGGGGTCAGCAAGCACTATGGCGACAGGCCGCTGATCGTCTTTGCGCACAGCTACGGCACCTATGCGCTGACCCGGGTGATCCTGCAGAATCCCTACTTCCGGTTCGACAGGGTCATCCTGTGTGGCTCGGTGGTTCCGCAAGATTTCGACTGGCGCGCCGTCGAAGACCAGATACGCGGCCCGGAGAAGCGCAACGCCATCATCAACGAGTGCGGCACGCGCGACATCTGGCCGGTGCTGGCGCAATCCGGCACCTGGGGTTACGGCGCCACCGGAACCTACGGTTTCGGAACGTTCAATGTCCGCGACCGCTTTCACGACATCACGCACAGCGAGTACTTCACCAACGAATTCGTCAAGGCCAACTGGATCCCCCTGGTGCGCGGCGAGAAGGTGACATTCTCGGATGTGGATACCCAGGGTGGCGGAACCCCGGCATGGTTCAATCTGCTGCGGCTACCGCTGAAGTGGGTCCCGTTTGTCGCGGCCGCCGCGGTGGCGGCGGTGCTTGCCCTGCATCCGGTCTGGATACTCGGTGGCTGTCCCAGCGGCGAGAAGCCCTACAAGGGCCAATGCGTGACCGAGGATTGGCTGGCAGGCCGCAAGGATCTGAAAAAACAACTTGGCGATGTTGTTGCGGAGGTCAACAAGACGCTTGACCTCAAGGGCGGTCGTCTGTTCCCCCTGATGGACGAATATGAAGCCGAGCCGACGCCGGAAAAATGGGCCGAGATCGTCCAGGTCGCCGACGTTTTGCTGAAGCAGATCGATGACGGCGTCGCCAAGGCGCTCGACTATGATTCCAGGCTGTTCGGCGTCGGCAACAACATCATTTTGATTACGTCGACAGGCAAGCAAACCATCGACAAGAAATACAGCAACCCCTTCGTGACCGTCGAAAAGCAATGGAACGGGCGCCAGTTCGTCGTCAACCAGATCATCAAGGTGAAGGAGATGCCGACGGTCGAGCAGGCGCGGGAGTGGCACAAACAACTGTCCGAAATGCATCAGCAGTTGACCGTGGAAATGCAGAAACTGATGGATTTGCTGGATGACGACGGCGAGCCGGGCGGATCGAGCGCTTAAGCAGGATCCCCCGGTGACCGGAAATGAAAAGGGCGGCACTCGCCGCCCTTTTGCTGGATACAACCGAGTTTTCGCTCAGTTCTTGGCCTTGTCGACCAGCTTGTTTTTCGAAATCCCCGCGCGCCCGCAGGGCGAAGCCCGAGGACGCGCAAAGGCCATAACGTGGATTTCGCTCAGTTCTTGGCCTTGTCGACCAGCTTGTTCTTCGAAATCCACGGCATCATCGCGCGCAGCTTGGCGCCGACTTCCTCGATCTGGTGGCTGTCGTTCATGCGGCGGATGCCCTTGAAGCGCGACAGGCCGGCGCGGTATTCCTGCATCCATTCCGAAGTGAACTTGCCGGTCTGGATGTCCTTCAGCACGCGCTTCATCTCAGCCTTGGTCTCGGCGGTGATGATGCGCGGACCCGAGACATACTCTCCCCATTCGGCGGTGTTCGAGATCGAGTAGTTCATGTTGGCGATGCCGCCTTCATAGATCAGGTCGACGATCAGCTTGACCTCGTGCAGGCACTCGAAATAGGCCATTTCAGGCGCGTAGCCGGCTTCCACCAGCGTCTCGAAGCCGGCGCGGATCAGTTCGACCAGGCCGCCGCACAGCACGACCTGCTCGCCGAACAGGTCGGTCTCGCATTCCTCGCGGAAATTGGTCTCGATGATGCCCGAACGGCCGCCGCCGACGCCGCAGGCGTAGGACAGCGCCAGGTCGAGCGCATTGCCAGAGGCGTCCTGGTTGACGGCGACCAGGCACGGCACGCCGCCGCCCTTCTGATACTCGCCGCGCACCGTGTGGCCCGGGCCCTTCGGCGCGATCATGACGACGTCGACGGTCGACTTCGGCTCGATCAGGCCGAAATGCACGTTGAGGCCGTGCGCGAAGGCGATCGCCGCGCCGTCGCGGATGTTCGGCGCGATCTCGTTCTTGTAGATGTCGGCCTGCAGTTCGTCGGGCGTCGCCATCATCATCAGGTCGGCCCATTTGGCGGCGTCGGCCACGCTCATCACCTTGAGCCCGTCGGCCTCGACCTTCTTGGCGGTCGCCGAGCCGGCCTTGAGGCCGATGGCGATCTCCTTGGCGCCGGAATCCTTGAGATTGAGCGCATGCGCCCGGCCCTGGCTGCCATAGCCGATGATGGCGACCTTCTTGCCCTTGATCAGGTTGAGATCGGCATCACGATCGTAATAGACGCGCATTTTACTTCCTTCCCGTTTCTAAGATCAGAGGCCTCGCGGCCCGGTTTTTGCTCCGAAAAGAGCGAGAAACTGCTGCGTCGCGCGCACGGCATCGCCGCCGATCGTCGCCTCAGTCAATTCCAGCCGGTCGCCAAGCAGCAGACGGATCTGCACGTCGCGGGCGACCAGCCCGAAAAAGGTGCGGAACGCCGTCTCGGCATCCGCGAAATCGAGAAGCCCGGCCTGGCGCCCGGCCTCGAGCACCGGCTTCAGCCGCCTCGCCAGCGCGAACCGGCCATTCTGCAGGACGACGGCGCCAAGATCGTCCTTGCCGGATCCGGCATGGCCGACGGCGACACGGTTGAGCGCGATCGAGGTGTCGCTGGAAATCACCTTCAGCCAGTCTGAAGCAAAACGCTCCAGGCTTGCCGTCAGCGAGGCAAGGTCGAGCCCCTTGCCGTCGACGGACGCCACCCGCACCTTGGAAGCCTGCCACTGCACGGTTGCCGTCAACAGCCCGTCGCGGTCGCCAAACCATTTGTAGAGGGTTTCCTTGGAACAGCTGGCCCGCCGCGCCACGGCGGTCATGGTCAGTTGATCGCCCTCCTCCACCAGCAGCCGCAAGGCCGCATCCAGAACGGCCTTCTGCCGTTCCGTCAGCGCTTGGCTGTTGTCGATGTCGGTGTTTGCCAGCAACACGCTCTGTTCCCGTTCGATGGTCGTGGCCGCGGATCACTCAATAGCCGTACCGTACGTTACGGTTCGGCATATTGCGCAATCCGATAATCGAAGCAAGAGGGAAAAGTAGAAATATTCGCCTGCAAACGGCGACAATGCGCAATGGCCAGCCGAGTTGGCCAGCCTCAATCGCCGGCGGGCGGATTGCGCAGCCGGCCAAGCAGTGCCGACACCGCGTTCAACTCATCCGGCGAGAGCCTGGCGCCAACCAGTTCGGCGATTGACCGTCCGTAGACGGCCCACATCCGCCGGCGCGTCTCGCGCCCCTTGGCTGTGATGCGGATGGTCTGGCCGCGACCGTCGTCGGCGACCTTCAGCTTCTCGACCAGCCCGTCGGCTTCGATCCGGGCCAGCAGCCGAGAGATGTTGTATTGCGCAAACAGAGTGCGCTCGATCAATTGAAACGGCCGCAGGCCGCCCTCGCCCGCCTCGGCGAGCTCGTGCAGCACGTCGTACCAGGCAAGCGGCGGCAGGCCGCTCTCCTTCAGTGCGTCTTCGGCATTTTCCACCAGTTGGCGCGACACGCGCATCAGGCGGGCCCAGGCCTTGATGGCCTCAGGCGAAGGCGTGGCTTTCTCGGTCATGGCCCACCCTAGATGATAGATGCAAATGCATCAAGCTTGACGATCGATGCATCTGCATCTATATAGATGCAATTGCATCAACCCGAAAGGCAAACCGATGAAACACGAAATCTGCAAGGTCGCCGACGTCCCTGAGACGGGCAGCCTGATTGCCCCGTTCTTCGGCCGCGAGGTCCATGTCTGGCGCAGCGGCGAACGCATCCGCGCCGCCGCCAATGCCTGTCTGCATTTTGGCGGACCGTTGGACTGCAAGGATGGCAAGCTGGTCTGCCAATGGCACGGCGCCGCCTTCGACATGGCATCGGGCGATCGCCTCGACGGTCCTGCGCCCAGGAATTCCCGCCTGATGTTCCTCTCGACGCGCGTCGAAAACGGCGCGTTGAACTATGTCTGGGGAGAGTGAGATGACCGACAAGCTCATCCTCGTCAGCCACCCTCTCTGCCCCTATGTCCAGCGCGCGGCGATCTCGCTGACCGAGAAAGGCGTGCCGTTCGAGCGCATCGACATCGACCTCGCTGACAAGCCTGTGTGGTTCAAGGCGATCTCGCCGCTCGGCAAGGTGCCCCTGCTGCGCGTCCAGCGAAATGGCGACGAAACGATCATCTTCGAATCGGCCGTCATCCTCGAATTCCTCGAGGAGACGCAGGCCAATCCCCTCCACCCGGCCGACCCCTACTCCCGTGCCCGGCACCGTGCCTGGATCGAATACGGCTCGGCCATCCTCAACGCCATCGGCCGCTTCTATTCGGCGCCGACCGAGGCCGGCTTCCTTGCCGAGTCCGCCGCGCTATCAGAGATGTTTGGCCGCCTGGAGACTGAACTGGCGGACGATGCCTTGCGGAATGGGCCGTGGTTCGCCGGCGACCGCTTCTCGCTCGTCGATGCGGTCTACGGGCCTGTGTTCAGATATCTCGACGCTTTCGACCGGATCGGCGATTTCGGCATTCTGGACAGCAAGCCGAGCGTCCAGGCCTGGCGGCAGGCGTTGAATGATCATCCGTCAATCAAGCACGCCGTGGCGCCGGATTACCCGCGCCGCCTGCATACCTTCCTGCAGGCCAAGGGATCCTTTCTGTCGAGCCTCATCCGCCGAGGCGATCAAGACGGAGCATTTGCGTTGGCACGATCGGCTTGAAGGGGGATCACGAGCAAGTCTGCGCTTCGAGCGGCCTCAGTTCTCGAACATGACAAAGGCAGCCCAGACCCGCGGATCCTGGGCGCCTGATATCTTGCCGTCGCGGGCATCGCGGCGGGTCTGGCGCAGCGCTTCCGGATAGGTTTGTCCCGCGGCAAGATGGCGGTAGAACCCGACCATGAAGGCGGCGGTTCCGGCGTCGTCCACGGGCCACAGCGTCAAAAGCGAGCGTTTGGCGCCGGCAATGTCGATTGCCGTCGGCAGGCCGCGCAAGCCTCCGACGAACGTCTCCTGGCCACGGGCCGTCTCGCAGGCGGACAGGACAAGCAGGTCGAGGCCCGACAGATCCCAGTTCATCAGTTCCATGCCATAGAGCCGGCCGTCCTCATCGTCGCGCTTCATCGACTGCCGGTCTCCCGACTGCGACAGCACGACCTGACTCTGCCAGAGCGCATTCACGGCCCCCACGCCGCCCTCTTTCTCATCCCGGTAAGCGCCATGGGTGGCCAGATGCGCGATCGTCGCCTGCTCCATATCCTTGCGCAGCGTCCGCTCGCTGGCCGCCGTTCCGGTGAGCATTTCGACCGAATAGTCGTCGGCACGCAGGATCGAGGCGATCGCGTCGACCTCCTTGGCTGTGCCCGGCAGCGGCTCCGCCCCTTTTTCCGAACCGCGCGCATAGTCCAGCCCCCCGGCCAGCAGGGCTTTGCCCTTCTTGGGAAAACTCTGATCGACGCCGGCGCTCAACAGCGATTCCGGCCGCGTCAGCATGCGCACGACGAAACGGTCATCGAGCGACGCGCCCTTGCCGTCCTGCAGCAAGGGAAATGGCACCGAAAACAGTTTCCCGTCCGGCACCACGAAAAGCGTATCGGCGCCACCAAGCGACGGCTCCAGCGGCGCGATCAAACCGGCATAGAGCCCGGTGAACGTGGCGTTCAGATCGATCAGGGTCACGGCGCCCCGCTCCTGAGCCGAACGCGTCGACCTCAGATTAGCCATGCGTGTTTCGCGAGCGGCCGGGATGAGCCGGCGCGGATCGCCAAGGTCATAGAGAGACGGCTGCTGGTCCTTGCGGGTAACGATGGCATAGAGGCGCTCGTCCTCAAGCGGATCGGCGCTCTCCCGATCCGCCCGCCACTTGCGGGTGATGAAGTAGTCGATCAGCGCCTCATTCGGCTTCAGCAGGGTGCCGGCGGATGGCAGCGGCTTGTCCACCACGCTCTGGCTGAAACTGTATTTGGCCATGACTCTGGCCATGGCCTTTTGGTATGCCGCTTCAACCTGTCCCGGCTGCACCGCCCCGGGATCGTCGGAACTGTCACCGCTGGAGGCCGCCTCCTGATATGCCAGGGACAGTCGGATCCCGGCCTGGATCAAATTCTGTGTCTCAGTGTCGTTCGGATCGATCAGGCGGGACAGTCTGCGCAACAGATCGCGTTTCTCATTTTCAAGCGTCGGCCAGCGGCGCACGGCTTCGGCAAATGCCGGCACCACCGATGCATTGCCTTTTGCGAGGCGCGCATAGTCGTACAGCATGTCGTCGGCCAGGGCGCGGCTGGCCTCGGCCACGATTGGATTGCCGGCAGTGCTCACCTGGAACCAATTCCAACGCAGCATGTCCTCGTCGAGAGCCGCGAAATCGGCAGCCGCCTTCTCCGGGTTCGTCTTCGCCTTGAGATTTGCCATGGCCTGCCGAGCGGCAAAGGCCAGCGGGTGCACCACCCCGTACGTCGCTTCGGCTATGTCTTGGGCCCGCTCAAGCTGGCTCATGCCGTTTTCCTTGTCGCCCACTGCGAAGAAATGCGCGGCGAGCAGGTTGGCGATCTTGATTGCCAGTATCTCGGGATAGTTCGGGTCGATGGTCAGTTGTTGCAGCCTTGCCAGCGTCGGCTGATCGAGCGGCTGCGCACCAGAGAGCACCTTAGTGTAGAGCAGCCAGGCATCGGCCTGTTCGACCAGATTGCCTTCCTGCTTGAGAACGACGGCAATGTCCCGGTTCTGCTGGAAGTAGCGCAAGGCCTCGTCGTATCTGTCAAGGTCCAGATAGTCCTGCGCCGTGTTATTGGCGCTGACCAGAACGTTGAAATGATCTGGGCCGTAGTAGCCGATCCGCTTCTCCAGCACGGCCAGGTCGTACTGCAAGGCGCGCGTCGGAGCCCCCATCTGGCGCAGCATGTCGGCCAGATTGTTCTGCAGCTTCCAGATGAAACGATCGTCGGTACCGGCGACCTGCTCGGCCAACTTCAGATTGCGCTGCTCGATATTGATCGCCGAGGCGATTTGACCGAACGCGGCGACCCCCGTCGCCAACACATCGTTGGCAAACAGGAGTTCCTGAGACTCCTCGCCGTGGTAGTGGGCGTATAGATTGGTGGCCGTCGCGCACATGGAAACGAAGCCCTGATAGTCCTTCTCGGCCTGCTTCAACATCGCGTAGTTGAGATAGAAATCGGCGCGCTTGGCGACATCCTGCTGCATCGCCCGGGTTTTCAGGCCTTCGGCAAAAATCTCCTCGGCATTGTCGAGAATCTGGTTGTTGAGAAAAGTCGCGCCGGCGTTCGAGTAGCTCTCCACGGTGAATTCGTAGAGGTCGCTTCTGGCGGCATCGAGCAGCGTTGCGCGCAATTGCGCGTAGCCTTCGTCAAAGCGCCCGGCGTCCATCATCAGCTTGTAGGCCGCGTCGATCCGGGCCGTCAGGACCTCCTGGCTGTGCGCCGGCTCATGCTCGCTGGCCTGGTCAGGCGTCTGGGCTTGCGCCTGCGGCGAAAGAAACGCCACCACCAGCATCAGCAGGACAGGCGCAACAACGCGCATCAGATGTTGCGATTCTCGCGCTCTCAACATGGCATGCATGCGACCCGGCCTGGGCGAAAACTCTATGATGCAGTCGTATCACGACCTGGATTTTGTTCGAAATCCCATCGCACTTCCGTCAGCCCTGCCCGCCTGAACGGGTCGATCACCGTGCCGGCGACCATCGAGGCGAGAAGCTGCGGTGCCGGCGGGATTTTTGCGATGGTCGCCACCAGCCTGTCGCGGATGAAGGGTAGCGCCACGGAATCCGACTGGTAGAACGGCGTGAACGCCAGCGACAGCGCCTGGAAGACACGCACGTGCCAGCGCCGTGCCCCGGCATAGGCTTCGAGCGCTGCTTCGATGCTCTGCGTGCGCGCCAGCGCGTGGCCGAGCGCGGCCGCGTCGAGCAGCGCCATGTTGGCCCCTTGACCAAGCTGCGGGCTGGTCGAGTGCGCGGCATCGCCGATGACGGCCAACCGCCGGCCGATCGGCAGTTTCATCGTGTGGTGGCCGTAGCGGGCCAGCGACAGCTGGTCGAAACTGTCGATCTGGCGGGTGAACGCCTCGCTTTGCGGCCACAGCCGCACCACCCTCTCCTTCCAGGCGTCGATGCCGGCAGCACGCACCGCGTCGGCGTCATCAGGCTTCAGGCTCCAGAAGAAGGCCGCCATCTTTTCGGCGCCCGGCTCCGGCCGGCCGATCGGCAGCACGCCGATCATCACGCTGGCCTTGTCGTAGCGCTGCAACAGCGCGTGTTCGTCAAAGCCTTCGCCACGCCAACCGAGCGATGCCCAGAAGGCGCCATAGGTCAGAGGGCGCGGCGCGCCTGCATTGGCCACGCTTTGCCGCAGTTTGGAGCGCGCACCGCTGGCGTCGACGACCAGATCGAACGGCCCTGCCCTTCGTCCATTGCCACAGACAAGAGTCGCCCGTTCGCCCGCTTCCACTGCCTCAATCTCAACGCCGGTCTCGATGGCGATGGCCTCGCGCCGGGCGGCGCGAAAGAGCACGCCGAACAGCGCCGCGCGGTGCACCGCCAGGCCGAAACGGCGGCCGCGCTGGGCGCCGTAGCGAACGTCGAGCACGGTGCGTCCGGTCGAGGCATCGGCGCCATGCAGCCGGTCGATGCGGGCGCCGAGCGCGACGATGTCGTCGAGCAGGCCGAGATCAGCCAGAACCGTCAAGCCGGTCGGCTGCAGGATCAGACCGGAGCCGACGGGCTTCGGCTCCTCGAAACGCTCGAAGATGGTGACCCTGTGCCCCGCCCGCTTGAGATAGAGCGCCATGGCCAGCCCCGCCGGACCGGCGCCTGCAATTGCAATGTCGTAGGAAATGCCGATGCCCCCAAGCCGAACTGGCCGGGACAATCCTTCAGCCGCCGGATGAAATCAAGTCGCGACGCCGAACGCCGTCGCGCTGCTCAGGCCTGCGCTGCGTCGAAACCGGCGCGTGCCTCGCGCACCGCATCGTGGTTGAGTTCGGCCCATTGGATCAGATGATGCAGCGCGCTGAACATCGAACGTCCGAGATCGGTCAGGCTGTATTCGACGCTGGGCGGCTTGGTCGGGAACACTTCGCGATGCACATAGCCGTCGCGCTGCAGATCGTAGAGCGTCTGGGTCAGCATGCGCTGCGAGATGTCGGGCACCAGCCGCCGCAACTCGCCGAAGCGATAGGGCTGCTCGGCGAGCGCCGCCATCAGCAGCGAACTCCACTTGCCGTTGAGCCCCTGGATGACGTCGCGGACCGGGCAATCGGCAAGATTGCCGCCGCCGGTCATGGCTTTGAAGACGTCGAGCTTGGATCTCAGATTGACGATCCGGCTGTCCATGGCTGGTTCCCTGCGTGTGCCTACCTCCCGAAAAACTGCCTTCTTTACGGCGCCGGGTCAATTCCTATTCTAGTGCTGGTCTCTTTTTGAGACCATATACGCACCCGCCATGCTGGCGCAGATCAGGACCTCCCCATGACCGAAACCCTTCTCGTCACCGGCGCTTCCGGCCAGCTCGGCCGCAGCGTCATCCGCTATCTCCTGGACACGCACAACGTTCCGCCGGGAAAGATCATCGTCACCACCCGCAACCCGGAAAGCGTGGCCGATCTGGCGGCGCGTGGCGTCGTCGTCCGGGCCGCCGACTTCAACGACGCGACCTCGCTGGAAAACGCATTCAAGGGCGCCGACAGGGTGCTGATCATTTCAACCAGCGATCTCGATCTCAAAACCGGCAGGCGCCTGAAGCAGCATGAGACGGCGGTGGCGGCGGCGAAGAAAGCAGGCGTTTCGCATCTGCTCTACACGTCGATGCCCAATCCGGAGCCGGTTTCGCCGGTGCTGTTTGCCGGCGACCATTACGGCACCGAGCAGGCGATCAAGGCCAGCGGCATCGCCTATACGATCTTCCGCAACGGCTGGTACCAGGAGAACCTGTTCATGTCCCTGCCGCAAGCCATTGCCTCGGGACAGTGGTACACGTCCGCGGGCGACGGCCGCATCGCCCATGGCGCACGTGACGACATGGCCGCGGCCATTGCCGCGGGCCTCGCCTCCGGTTCGACCGACAGCAAGACCTACACGCTGACCGGCCCGCAGGCCTATACGACAGCCGAGATCGCCGCCTTGGTGAGCGACGTCACCGGTAAGCCGCTGGACGTCATCCAGTTGCCCGACGAGGCCCTGACAGAAGGCGTGAAGGCGGCCGGCGTTCCCGAGGAATTCGCTCGCGTCATCGTGTCCTTCGACGCCAACACGCGGTCCGGCCGCATCGCCATGACGACGGACGCGGTCGAAAAGCTTTCGGGCAGGAAGCCGCGGACGCTGAAGCAGTTCCTCGAGGCCAACAAGGCCGCGCTGGCTGGTTGAAAGGTGCGCGGCGGGAGGTCTCCCTGCCGCCGTGCTACTTCTTGAGCAGACCGAGCCGGACCAGGCTCTCGCCGGTGGCGGCCAGCGCGTCCTCGCGCGGCGCCCAGCCGAGCACACACACCGCGTGGCGCTGGTGGCATTCTTGACCTTGCCCAGTTTCGTCACCAGCGTCGCGGCTTAAGGGTCGAACAGCCCTAGGATCCGCACCGGCCAATCGGGAAGCTCGCGCGTCGTGGCGCGCGCGCCGCCGCATCGCCGAGCCGCTTTTTCACGGTCTGCGCAATTTCCCGCACGGGCATGAAATCGCCCGATCCCGCCAGGAAGCGCTCGCCTCTGACGGCCGGATTGATCGATCGCGTCAGATCGCCACCTGCGTGCCGATTTCCACGACTCGTCCTGTCGGGATCTGGAAATATTCGGTCGCATCGGCCGCCGTGCGCGCCAGGCCGATGAACAGCCGGTCCTGCCACACCGGCATGCCGGAATTGGGCGAGGCCTTGAGCGAGCGCCGCGACAGGAAGAACGACGTCGTCATAATGTCGAACTTCCAGCCCTGCTTGCGGCAGATCGCCAGCGCGCGCGGAATGTTGGGCTGTTCCATGTAACCGAAGGTCAGCGTCACCCGCATGAACAGCTCGTTGACCGTCTCCATCTTGACCCGGTCGCTGTCGGGCACCACCGGCTGCGGCGCCGTCACCACCGAAAGGATGACGTTCTGCTCATGCAGTACCTTGTAGTGCTTCAGGCTGTGCATCAGCGCTGTCGGCGCACTCAAGGGATCGCTGGTCAGGAACACCGCGGTGCCGGACACCAGCTGCGGCTTCTTCTTCAACAGATTGCCGGCGAGGAAATCCAGCGGGATCTCGTTGCGGCGGGTCTTGTCGAACAGATAGCGGCTGCCGCGCACCCAGGTCCACATCCCCAGCACGATGGTGAAGGCCACCAGCAGCGACGCCCAGCCGCCTTCGAACACCTTGACGATGTTGGAGGCGAAGAAACCGATATCGATGAAGGCAAACAGCGCCGTCAGGCTGATCGCAACCCAAAGCCGCCATTTCCAGATGCGGGTCATGACGACATAGAGCAGCACCGTCGTCACCAGCATGTTGCCGGTCACCGAGATACCGTAGGCCGAGGCCAGCTTGCTGGACTCGCCGAAGCCGACCACCAGCATCATCACCACCAGCGCCAGCAAAAGGTTGACGCGCGGCATGTAGATCTGGCCGGACTGTTTTTCCGACGTGTGCAGGATTTCCAGCCGCGGCAGCATGTTGAGCTGCACCGCCTGCCTGGTCAGCGAGAAGGCGCCCGAGATCACCGCCTGGCTGGCGATGACCGTCGCGGCTGTCGCCAGCACGACCATGGGAATCAGCGCCCAACCCTCGTTCATCTCGAAGAACGGGTGGCCGACGACGCCATTCTTGGCCAGGACGAAGGCGCCCTGCCCGGCATAGTTGAGCAGCAGGCAGGGGAACACGATCGACAGCCAGGCGAGCACGATCGGCTTGCGGCCGAAATGGCCGAGATCGGCATAGAGCGCCTCGGCGCCGGTGACGGCCAGGAAGATGGCGCCGATGGTGACGAAGGCGACGTCGGGAGAATGGATCAGGAAGGCGACGATATAGTGCGGGCTGATCGCCCACAGGATTTCCGGATCGGAGATGATGTGCTTGAGGCCTGAAAGGCCGATCGCCAGGAACCAGACCGCGGTCACCGGGCCGAAGACCAGTCCCACACCTCCCGTGCCAAAGCGTTGCACCGCGAACACCAGGGCGAGGATGACCAGGGTCAGTGGCACCACGTAAGGCTGGAAAGCCGGCGTGACGACATTCATGCCCTCGACCGCCGACAGCACCGAAATCGCCGGCGTGATGACGGCGTCGCCGAAAAACAGCGAAGCGCCGACGATGCCGATGCCCAGGATCACCGCCGAGCGCTTCGGGAAACTGCCGCGCGCCAGTGCCATCAGCGACAGCACGCCGCCCTCGCCGCGATTGTCGGCGCGCAGCACGAACATGATGTATTTGATGGTGACGATGATCGTCAGCGACCAGATGATCAGCGACAGCACACCCAGAATATCGCCGCGTTGCGCAACGCTGCCGTGGGACGACGCTACCAGCGCTTCGCGAAAGGCATAGATCGGGCTGGTGCCGATATCCCCATAAACCACGCCCAGCGCGCCCAGCATCAGCACCTTGGTGCTATGCTGTTCGATTTCCGGATGGCTCGACTGTTCGACGGGTTCTGCCTCACTACCAGCATTGGCAAGGGCCATGGACGACACTCCGATAAGCGCGCGGTGCTCTACGCTTGCTGCAATGCAATATCAAGTGCCGTCGCGTAATGGCTCCCATGCCGGCAACGCTAGGCTCCGTGGGAAATGGCCGTAATCCAATGGTCGCGGGCTGAATTCGCGGCTGCGGCATCCATCCTAAATAGCGACTTGCGTGCCGATTTCCACGACACGTCCCGTCGGGATCTGGAAATATTCGGTCGCATCAGCCGCCGTGCGCGCCAGGCCGATGAACAGCCGGTCCTGCCACACCGGCATGCCGGAATTGGGCGAGGCCTTGAGCGAGCGCCGCGACAGGAAGAACGACGTTGTCATGATGTCGAACTTCCAGCCCTGCTTGCGGCAGATCGCCAGCGCACGCGGAATGTTGGGCTGTTCCATGTAACCGAAGGTCAGCGTCACCCGCATGAACAGCTCGTTGACCGTCTCCATCTTGACCCGGTCGCTGTCGGGCACCACCGGCTGCGGCGCCGTCACCACCGAAAGGATGACGTTCTGCTCATGCAGCACCTTGTAGTGCTTCAGGCTGTGCATCAGTGCTGTCGGTGCGCTCAAGGGATCGCTGGTCAGGAACACTGCGGTGCCCGACACCAGGTGCGGCTTCTTCTTCAAGAGATTTGCGGCGAGGAAATCGAGCGGGATCTCGTTGCGGCGGGTCTTGTCGAACAGATAGCGGGTGCCGCGTATCCAGGTCCCCATGATCAGCCCCATCATGCAGGCAACCGTGATCGATACCCAGCCGCCTTCGAAGATCTTCACGATATTGGCCAGGAAGAAACCGCTGTCGATGATACCGAACAGCAAGGTCAGCGGCAGGGCGACCGCCAATGTCCATTTCCACAGCTTGCGCATGACGACGAACAGCAGGATCGTCGTCATCAGCATTTCACCGGTCACCGAGATGCCATAGGCGGAGGCCAGCGAACTCGAGCTGCCAAAACCGACGACCAGCAGCATCACCCCCAGGGCGATTAGCAGATTGACGCGGGGCATGTAGATCTGGCCGAGTTGCATTTCGGACGTATGCTGCACCTCGATGCGTGGCAGAAGGTTGAGCTGCACCGCCTGGCGGGTCAGCGAAAAAGCACCTGATATGACTGCCTGGCTGGCGATGACGGTCGCGGCCGTCGCCAGTCCCACCATCGGCATCAATGCCCAGTCAGGCAGCATCTGGAAGAATGGATTGGTCGGCCTCCCGCCATTGGCCAGCACAAAGGCACCCTGCCCGAAATAATTGAGCAGCAAACAGGGGAAGACCACGGAAAACCAAGCCAACACGATGGGCTTGCGTCCAAAATGGCCGAGATCGACATAAAGCGCCTCGGCCCCGGTCACCGCCAGGAACACCGCGCCGACCGTGACAAAGGCGGCTGTGGGTGTGCTGAAGAGATAGGCGACCGCGTGATACGGATTGATGGCCAGCAGGATCGATGGATCGTCCATCAGGTGATAGAGCCCCGCTACGCCGATAGCCAGGAACCACAGCGCGGTCACCGGCCCGAACACCGCGGCCACCTTGCCCGTGCCGAAGCGTTGCACCGAGAACAGGATGGCCAGGATGAGCAGCGTGATCGGCACGACATAGGGGTCCAGTGTCGGCGTCACCACCGTGAGGCCTTCGACCGCCGACAGCACGGAGATGGCCGGTGTGATGATCGAATCGCCGAAAAACAACGCCGCGCCGCAAAGGCCGATCGCCAGGATCAGCCGCGCGCCTTTGGGATAGGCGCTGCGCGCCAGCGACATCAGCGACAAGGTACCGCCTTCGCCCTTGTTGTCGGCGCGAAGCACGAAGGCGACATATTTTATGGTCACGATGATCGTCAGCGCCCAGACGATCAGCGACAGCACGCCAAGCACGTGAGCGCGTGTATCGGTACCGGGCGAAGCGTGAAGCGCCTCGCGGAAGGCGTAGATCGGACTGGTGCCGATATCGCCATAGACAACGCCGAGCGCACCCAGCATCAGAACCTTGGTGCTGTGCTGCTCGGCCCCGGAATGGCTCGATTGCTCGACGGTTTCGGCCTCGCTACCGCGACTGGCAAGGTCCATGGACCACCCCCCGACGAGCGCGCGATGCTTCACGTATGCTGCAATGCGATGTCAATTGCACGCTATGGCTGCCATACCTGCAAAGCGAAGCTCTACCCCTACCAGCCGCAGGCTCTGAGGAACCGGCCCACCGTGCCGGCCATGCCATACTCCAACGCGTCGGCTGTCAACCCATGTCCGATTGACACTTCGGCCAATGCCGGAATGCGCTTGGCCAGAGCCGGCAGATTGCCCACCGTCAAATCGTGCCCGGCATTGACCTGGAGACCGGCAGCAAATGCGGCGTCGGCCGTTTTTCCCAATCTTTCCAGTTCCTTGGCGGCTTTTTCGGAATCGGAATGATAGCTGCCATAAGGGCCGGTATAGAGCTCGATCCGGTCGGCGCCGGTGTCGCGCGCGGCCGTCATGCCGGCGGGATCGGCGTCGGAAAACAGCGACACCCTGAAGCCGCCCTTCTTCAAGCGCCGGACGATCGGCGTCAGGAAGGCGGCATCGGCGACGAAGTTCCAGCCATGGTCGGAGGTCGCCTGTGCCGGATCATCGGGAACCAACGTCACCTGTTCGGGCTGATGCTTTTCCACAAGCGCCAGAAAATCCTCGCTCGGGTAACCCTCGATGTTGAACTCCGCCTTTGGGAACTCATCGTCGATCAGCGCCCTGATTTCGGGCAGGTCGGAATGGCGCGTGTGACGCTCGTCGGGGCGCGGATGGACCGTCAGCCCATGCGCTCCGGCGGCAAGCGCGAGCCGGCCGATGCCGATCACGCTGGGCCACGGCAGGTCGCGTCGGTTGCGCAGCATGGCGATGGCGTTGAGGTTGACGGAAAGCTTGGCGGGCATGTCTGGCGTCCGTGAAATCAGGCGGTTGGCGGTGCGCCACGGCCACACGTTCATCCGCGGCGCGCTCGAGATCGGGCATCTATAGCGCCTTTGACGGGAACAGATAGGGGTTTCCGGTGTTCCAGAAGACCAACGCTGTTCCGCCAAAGGAGGCCCCACCCGTGAATTTCCTGCAATCCGTGCCGGCGATCCGCCGCATCGACACCTCTCGTGATGACCTGTTCGCCATCGATGTCGTCGGTCATGTATCGGCGGCCGATGCGGAAAACCTGTTCGGCCTGCTGGAGGCGGCCTATGCGCTGCATCAGCGAATCGACGTGGCCGTGCGCATGGTCGATCACGATGGCGTCGACTGGACCGACATCTCCGACGAGACCCTCAAACAGGGTGCTATCCATGCATCGGAGCATATAGGCCGTTGCGCGGCGATCGGCACGCCGGACTGGACGCCGGACGCACGGCACGCTTTGCCCGCTTCGTCACCCATCGAATTCAGGCATTTCAAGGCCGAGGATGAAGATGAGGCCTGGGAATGGCTCGGCGCCGGGCAGGTCGGCGTGCGAGAAAAGCCGGCGTCGTAGCTCTACCGGACGATGGTCAGCCGTTCGGCGGCCCGCGTAATCGCGGTATAGAGCCAGCGCTGGCGTGTTTCCTTGAAGGCCCAGCTTTCGTCGAACAGCACGATCTCGTTCCACTGCGAGCCCTGAGCCTTGTGCACGGTCAAGGCATAGCCATAGTCGAAATCGTCAAAACGCTTCTTCTGCTGCCACGGGATATCGGCGTCGGGATCCTCGAACGCCGCCTTGAGCAGCTTGATCTTGGCGACGCCGCGGTCCGGATCGTCCTCTTCCGGCGAGACCAGAAGGTTGATGCCAGGTTTCACCGTCTCGCGCGACGAGGTCATCACCTTCCACAGCGAACCGTTGAGCAGGCCCTTGGCGGGATCGTTGCGCAGGCAGACCAGCTTATCGCCGGCCTGGGGATAGTCGGCATTGAAGCCCTTGAGCTCGCGCAGGCGCTGATTGTAGCGGCGGCGGGTGCGATTGGTGCCGACTAGCACCTGGTCCGCCTTCAGCACCAGTTCCTGGGTGACGTCTTCCTTGCCGATCACCTGCGCCGTGCCATAGTCGCCGCGCATGAATTCGCGACCTTCGCGCACGTCGAGGGCCAGCCGCAGGATCGGATTGTCACGCGCCTGCCGGTGGATCTCGGTGAGCAGGAAATCTGGCTCGTGATCGGTGAAAAAGCCGCCGCCCGAGATCGGCGGCAGCTGGCCGGGATCGCCCAGCACCAGGATCGGCGTGCCAAAACTCATCAGGTCCCGGCCAAGCTGCTCGTCGACCATCGAGCATTCGTCGATGACGACCAGTTTCGCGCGCGAGATCGGGCTCTGCCGGTTGAGCGAGAAGGTCGGCGACATCGAGGTCTTGCCGGTCACCTCGTCCTCGACCGATTCCTCTCCCTTGGGCCTGTATATCAGCGAATGGATGGTGCGGGCATTGACCGCCCCCTTGGAGCGCAGCACCTGCGCTGCCTTGCCGGTGAAGGCGGCGAACTGCACCTGGCCGTCGACATGTTCGGCGAAATAACGCGCGAGCGTCGTCTTGCCGGTGCCGGCATAGCCGAACAGCCTGAACAGCTGCGGCTTGCCGGCCTGCAGCCAGCGGGCGACCGCTTGCAGCGCCTCGTCCTGTTGGGGTGAGAATTCCATCTGATCGTGTGACCGGATTCGCGAGGGAAAGACAAGATAGGCGCCACCATCGATACAGACGGCGGCTAACTCCCCACACCCAGACTATCAGGCGAAAATTGGAACGTAAAGAGAACAAACATCGCTCCGCCCGTGATCACCTCACGGCATGCGGATCGTTCTCCAGCAAGATCGGCTTGCCGTGCGGGGTGGCGTGCGCCGCGCGTTCCCAGGCCTGCGCCATCGCATCGACATCGGATTTGGCGGCCAGCCCCTTTGAGGCCAGCAGCCCCTCCAGCGCCGCCAGCCAATGCTCGTAATAGTCATGGCCATCGGCTGCGGCACCCGGCTTCTTCACTTCTGCCGACAGCGCATCCGCCCACTCGCTCCACGAGAACAGGCCCTTGTCATGCAGCGCCACCGTCATGGCGAACGCCTCGGCCTGCCATGGCTCGGCGAAGACCGCCGCATCGAGGCTGGCGGGCAAATCTGCGGCGATCCCGTCAGGCCGGCTCAAGATAACTCTCCCAGGCGTCGATCGAAACGACAAGCGTCGGGTCGGCCCCCTCGCCCCAGATTTCCGGACCGTCGAAAACCACCGTGTAGACCCATTGCGGGTTTTCGCCCTGGCCATGCGCGTTGCTGTCGGGAAAGACAAAACCGTCGCGCACCGCCTCGATTGTACCCCGCTTGCCGCGTGCATAGCGCGGCAGCCTTGTATGGCCGGTCGGGTTGAAGTTCTTCGTCCGCACGGCATCGCCGGCCTTGAAGCGTGGCGCTGTTTCGACCGGCCGATCGCAAGGACCGCCCTTGGCCAGCACGGCAGGCACGTTTTCGGCTTTCAGCACCCGTTTCGGGGTCGCCGCTCTATCGATCGCCTCGCCTGCCTCGAGATCGCGCTCGCTGACGAAACCGTGGCGCTTGAGCAACTTTTCCAGCGCCTTGATCCAGATCTGGTAGTAGCTGGAGGCATAATAATCGGCCGGATGCAGCGATTCCCGCGCATGCCGGCTCTCGTCGATGGTCCAGGCACCCATGGCGCCGGCGCAAAGCGTCACGCCGAGTGCGCGCCTCTCCCAGGCAGCGTGGAAATAGGGCTCGTCCTGTTCGGGCGCGACCGGGCCGAAGCCCATCTGCCCGCCGAGATCGTGCGGCCCGTTCATGCCGGCTGCCTCGTTTGTTGCGGTTCCTGGGCGAGCGCCGTACCGATCATCGCATCGCGGCTCACCAGGTCGGCCAGTTGCTGCTCGCTCCAGCCTTCAGTGCTGGCCGGGCGCATCGGCACGACGAGATAGCGCAGTTCCGCCGTCGAATCCCAGACGCGTATCCTGGTGGTCGCCGGCAGCGTCAGCCCGAATTCCTCAAGCACGCCACGCGGATCGATCACCGCGCGCGAGCGATAGGGCGGCGCCTTGTACCAGACCGGCGGCAGGCCGAGCACCGACCATGGATAGCAGGAGCACAACGTGCAGACGACGAGGTTGTGCGTATCCCCGGTGTTGAACACCGCCTGCATGTGCTCGCCTTGCCGGCCGGTATAGCTCAGCGATTCGATCGCCGCCGTCGCATCGCGCTTGAGCCAGTCCGCATAGGCAGGATCGCTCCAGGCCTTGGCCACCACCCTGGCGCCGTTGCGCGGGCCGATCTTGGTCTCGTAGGTATCGACGATGACGTCGATCGCCGCCGGATCGATCAGGCCCTTGCGGGTCAGGATGGTCTCCAGCGCCCGCACGCGGGCGGCAAACGGATCGAGCTCGTTGTCGTGGTCATGATCATGGGACATGGGCACAAATTACGGTTCCGCCCCGCCGGCTGCAAGCATGACGGCTTGGGCCAGCGGAAATCGGTGCCCGCTGGCCGGCTATTCGGCGGCCGTCTTCTGCGGTTCGGCCGGAATATCGTCGTTGATGCCGAAGAGCGAGGGCTGTTCGGCATCGGCCACCGCGGGCAGGTCGGGCTTGCGCTTCGGCAAGAGCCCGCCCAGCCAGCCCGAGAAATTCTCCATATAGACGTAGATCACCGGGGTCACGAACAGGGTCAGCGCCTGCGAGGCCAGCAGGCCGCCGACGACGGCAACGCCCAGCGGCTGGCGCAGTTCGGCGCTGGCGCCGGTGCCGAGCGCGATCGGGAACGTGCCCATCAGCGCGGCCAGCGTCGTCATCATGATCGGCCTGAAACGCATCAGGCAGGCCTTGTGGATGGAGTCCTTGGCCGACATACCCTCTCGTCGCAATTCGAGCGCGACGTCGACCATCATGATGCCGTTCTTCTTGACGATGCCGATCAGCATCAGAATGCCGATCACCGCGATAACAGACAGATCCATGCCGGCGAAGCGCAAGGCGACCACCGCGCCCAGCACCGCCGACGGCAGGCCGGTGAGGATGGTGAGCGGGTGGATGAAGCTCTCGTACAGGATGCCGAGCACGATATAGATCGTCAGGATCGCGCCGCCGACCAGCAGGCCCTGGTTGGCCAGCGAATCCTGGAAGGTCTTGGCCGTGCCGGCAAAGCTGGTCGAGATCGCCGTCGGCATGCCGATCTGCTCCTTGAGCGCATCGATGCGCTTCACGCTGTCGCCCAGCGCCACGCCTTGCGGGAGGTTGTAGGAGATGGTCACGGCCGGCAGCTGACCGAGCTGGTTGACCGTCAGGGCGCCTGCCGTACGATCGACCCGGGCGAAGGCGCCAAGCGGAACCAGCGAGCCGCTCGCCGTCCGCATCTGGATGGCCAGCATCCGCTCGGGCGACCATTCGATCTTGGGGTCGAGTTCGGTGATGACTTCGTAGCTGTCGGCCGAACCGAAGATCGTCGAGACCTGGTCGGTGCCGAAGCCGCCATAAAGCGCCGAGCGCAGCGTGTCGGTATCGATGCCGAGCTGGGCGGCCTTGTCGCGATCGATGACCAGCGATGCCTGCAGGGCATTGTTCTGCAGGTCGCTGGTGACGTCGGTGAAGGTCGTATGGTCGGCCGCCATCGCGTCATTCAGTTTCTGCGCCCAGATATCGGTCTGGCCGGTATCGAGCCCCTGCACGACGAGCTGGTAGGCGCTGGCCGACGAGCGCGAACCAAGCCGCAGATTCTGCACCGGCTGCATGTAGGTCTCGATGCCGGCCACGCCAGCCAGTTGCTTGCGCAGATCAGCCTGCACCTTCTCGATGTCGGGTCGCTGGCTCTTGTCCTTCAACTGCACATAGAGCTGGCCCTGGTTCAGCGCATTGTTGCCGCTGCCTGCTGACCATGCCACATGCGAAACATAGGGCGAATGGGAAAAGACGCTTGCCACCTGCCCCTGCAGCTTCACCATGGCGTCAAAAGAAATGTCCTGGCGCGCAATGGTCGTCACCGAGATCTGGCTGATATCCTCCTGCGGGAAGAAGCCCTTCGGCGAGACCTCGATCAGCCATACCGACGCTGCCGCGGTGCCGATGAAGACCAGGAACACCAGGAACGTGTGTCGCAGGCAGAAGCTCAGAACCCGATCGTAGCCGCGCGTGACAAGGTCGTGCTTGTGTCCCGGGGCGTGCGCTTCGCGATCGGCCTTGGTCACCGACAAGAGCCGCGAGCACAGCATCGGCGTCAGCGTCAGCGATACGAACATCGATGCCAGGATGGCGACCGTCACCACGACGGCGAACTCGTTGAAGATGCGCCCGATGACACCGCCCATCAGAAGCACGGGGATGAACACCGCCACCAGCGAGATCGAGATAGAGATGATGGTGAAGCCGATTTCGCGCGCGCCCTTGAGCGAGGCATCGAATGCGGAAAGCCCGTCCTCCTCCATGTGCCGGAAGATGTTTTCCAGCATGACGATGGCGTCGTCGACGACGAGGCCGACCGCAAGCGTCAGGCCCATCAGCGATATGTTGTCGATGGAAAAGCCGAAGAGGAACATCGCGCCGAGCGTGGCGATCAGCGAGATCGGCACCGCCACGGCCGGGATGATGGTCGCCGTCACCCGGCGCAGGAACACGAAGATGACCATCACCACCAGCGCGATGGTCAGCAGCAGCGTAAACTGCACATCGTTGACGGCCTGACGGATGGAGGTCGAACGGTCGTTGAGCAGCTTGATCTGGGCGGCGGCCGGCATCTGGTCCTGGAAGGACGGCAGCATCGCCTTGACCTTGTCGACGACGTCGACCGTGTTGGCGTCGGGCTGACGCTGCACGGCCATGATGATGGCGCGGGTGCCGTCGTACCAACTTGCGGTCGTGGTCGTCTGCACCGAATCGACGACGCGCGTCACCTCGCCCAGCCGCACCGGGTGGCCATTCTTGGTGGCGATGATCAGGTTGGAGAAGCCGGCGGCGTCGGTCAGCTGGGTGTTGGCTGTGATGGTCAGCTGCTGCTTGTTGTTTTGCAGCACACCGAGGGGCGTATTGCTGTTGGCCGATGAGACCGCCGCCTGCAACTGGTCGATCGAGATGCCGCGCGCGGCAAGTGCCGTCGGATCGATCTGGATGCGCACGGCATATTTCTGCTGGCCGAAGATCGAGACCTGCGCCACGCCGTCGATGGTCGACAGCGACGGCGATATGACGTTTTCGGCGAACGCATCGAGGTCGGTCAGCGGAACCGTGTCGCTGACCAGCGACATCAGGAGGATCGGCGCATCGGCCGGATTGACCTTGCGATAGCTCGGCGGCGACGTCATCTGCGGCGGCAGCGATTTCTGCGTGCGCGCGATCGCGGCCTGTACGTCCGCGGCCGCCGCGTCAATGTCGCGGTTGAGCACGAACTGGATGGCAATCGAGGTCTGGCCGAGCGAGTTGGTGGTCGAAATGGAATCGATGCCGGCAATGGTGGCGAACTGCTTGATCAGCGGCGTCGCCACCGATGTCGCCATGGTTTCCGGCGAGGCGCCCGGCAGCGAGGCCGAGACGTTGACGACGGGGAATTCGGCGCTCGGAAGTGCCGCAACTGGCAGGAATTTGTAGGCGAACAATCCCCCCAGCACGAGGGCGAACGACATTAGAAGGGTGGCGACGGGCCTGCGAATGCAAAATTCGGAGATCATTGGGCCGCCTCGCCGGCGTTGCTCGCCTGGGCCACCTTGGGTGCGGCAGCCCCAACCTTGCCTTCATGCACGGCTGCGCCGTCCTTCAGCCTTGTCTGGCCTTCGGTGACCACCTTCTCACCGCTCTTCAGCCCCTGGCTGATGGCGCTGTTTTCGCCTTCGGTCAGCGCCACCTGAACCGGCCGCATCTCGACCGTGCTGTCGGGCTTGACGACATAGACGAACGGCCCCTTCTGGCTGGGCTGGACCGCGACCGTCGGAACGGAGGTCATCTGCGGCATGATGCCGGCATCGAGGACGACATTCACATACTGGCCGGGCCACAGTGAAAGATCGGCATTGGGGATGCTCGCCCGTGTCGCGATCGTCCCCGAGGCGGTATCGACGCTGGAATCGACGAAATCGAGCGTGCCCTTGCCGATCGGCGTCGGGTCGCCGTCCTTGGTCAAGGTCACCGCCCCTTGCTGCGGATTGGCTAGCGCCTTGTGCAGCAGCGCCAGATTGCTTTCGGGCAGATTGAAGTTGACCTGCAACGGGTCCATCTGGGTGATGGTGACCAGCGGCGTCGAGGTGCTGCTGTTGCCATTGCTGGTGGTCACCAGATCGCCGACGGCGACATTGACCGCGCCCAGCCTGCCCGCGATCGGCGCCGTGATGGTGGCAAAGCCAAGCTGGACATTGTCCGCGTCGATCGTCGCCTTGTCGGCATCGACGGTCGCGGCCGCCGCCTTCTGCGCGGCCACGGCCTGGTCATAGGTTTGCTGCGTGCCGGCCTGCTTGGCGACAAGGTCCTTGGCGCGCTGAAGATCGGAATTCGAACTGGCAAGCAGCGCCTGGTCCTTGGCGAGCGTGGCCTGGTCCTTGGCGAGTTGCGCCTTGAGCGCCCGGTCGTCGAGCGAGAACAGGGTATCGCCCGCCTTCACCATCTGCCCGTCCTTGACGTCGATCGACACGATCTGGCTGGAGACCCGCGCATTGATGCTGACCACGGCGGGTGAGGAGACGAAGCCGATGGCGTAGCGCCGGATCGGGAAGTCGGCCGTGGTTGCCGTCGCCGAAACGATCGAGGCCGAACGCGCGCCGCTGCCGCCCTGCTTGCCTCCCGCTGCCTGCCCCCCTGCTGCCTGCTTATCGGTTGCCGCCTTGTCCGACGCCGCAACCTGCTTTGCGCCGATGAGCTGCTGAACCCTGCTCAGCGCGTCCGGAGACAGATAGAGCCAGGCCGCGCCCGCGCAGGCGACGACAAGCAATGAAAGAATGACTTTTCCACGCATCGACAAAGGCCTCTCCGTCCGACACGCCATAGCCAGGTGGTGGTCGTATTCTAGCGCAACTCACGGCTCATTGCCGCGATTTCGCCGAATAGATAGGACACACGTTTGTCGGAAAAGGGCCAAAACACGGCATTACGAAGATTTAATGTGCACTGCACAATGGATAGGCAGCCGGCTATCGTCGCGGGCCGAAGCCCGTCACAGGCCTCAAAAGCCCGGCTCTAAGCCTTACCCAGATGCTTCGGCCAGAATTCCTGATGTACTTCGGCGGCTTCGTCTTCGAGGTTCGGCCCAACCACCGTGACTATGCGCGCGCCGGTTTGCAGCACGGCCCGGCTCGGCACGTTCAACCCGATCCCAGCGATCTCGCCAAGCCGCGCTTCGGAGCACGCAAACACCATACGCCCGATGCCCGACCAGTATATCGCGCCGGAGCACATCGCGCACGGCTCAGTGCTGGTGTAGAGCGTGCAGTCAGCGAGAAAAGCCGTGTCGTAGTGTTGTGCCGCCAATTTAACCAGGTTCATCTCGGCATGGTTCGTCATATCGCGGCCCGTGAAGACACTGTTTTCGGCGCGCAGGATTACTTCGCCGTCCTTCACCAGCACCGAGCCAAACGGTTCGTTGCCATGGTCCATTGCGGATTTCGAGAGCGCAATCGCCTCGCGTAGAAACGGCTCATGGCTTTCCATCACACTCCCCCAAAGAGGCCAAGCTGAATGATCTTGTCTTCAAGCGTAGGAATTTCCAAGGGGCTGCAAATCAGATTCAAGTCGGCGATCTGCATCTGGCTCGAATCCATGAGTCCTGAGCCTATTTCAGCATCGGCCACAGTGTCGCCGCCAGAAGCACGCCCATGGCGATGTTGAACCATTTCAGCCGCACCGGATCCGACAGGAACCCCCGCAGCGCCGTGCCGAACCCAGCCCATATCGAAACGCTCGGCAGATTGACGACCGTGAAGGCGATCGAGATCAGCGCCACCGACAGGAACGGGTGCTCGGCATTGGCATAGACGGCCATGGCGGTGATCGCCATCACCCACGCCTTGGGATTGACCCACTGGAATGCTGCGGCATCGATGAAGCGCATCGGCCGCGCGTCCGTCGCGCCCTTGCCGTTCAACGAGCGCGACATGGCGATCTTCCAGGCGAGATAGAGCAGATAGGCGCCGCCGGCGATCTTCAAGCCGGTATGCAGCGCCGGAAACGCCGTCAACACAGCGCCAAGGCCAAGGCCCACGGCAAGCAACAGCACCAGGAAGCCCATGCTGATGCCAAGCATGTGCGGGACGGTTCTGGCGATGCCGAAATTGACGCCGGAGGCCAGCAGCATGAGGTTGTTCGGCCCCGGCGTGATCGAGGTCACGAAGGCGTAGACGAGCAGTGCGAGGAATGCGTCGAGAGACATGTTATCCTCCCAGATACGTCAGCATCATTGTCGCTTTCCGCCGACTGCGCAAAGCCCAGCGCCCGGCCATTGATCGAGCCAGGCGTTGAGCGGATCTCTTTGCGCGGTAGCGGGTTCTACATCCCTTGCGGGCCGCGGTTCATCGCCGCCACGCCGGTGCGGCAGATCTCCACCAGGCCGAGCGGCTTCATGATGGCGATGAACTGGTCGAGCTTGGAGCCCTTGCCAGTGATCTCGAAGATGAAATGCTCGGTGTTGGCATCGATGACCGAGGCGCGGAAGGCGTCGGCCAGCCGCAGCGCCTCGACGCGGGCGTCGCCGGTGCCGGCAACCTTGACCAGCGCCAGTTCCCGCTCCAGCGGCCGCTCCTGGCCAAGCTCGTGCGAGCGGACAGTCAGATCGACCACGCGATGGACCGGCACGATGCGCTCGAGCTGGTTCTTGATCTGCTCCATCACATGCGGCGTGCCGCGCGTCACGATGGTGATGCGCGACAGGTGCTTCTCATGCTCCGTCTCGGAAACGGTCAGGCTCTCAATGTTGTAGCCGCGCCCGGAAAACAGGCCGATGACCCGGGCGAGTACCCCGGGCTCGTTGTCGACCAGCACGGAAAGCGTGTGGATCTCCGGCCGCTCCGTCTCCTTGGCGATGAAGTAGGCGGAGCCGGTTGGTTGAAGGTGCTGTGCGTTCATGACATGGATCTCAAATTCTTGATCTAATTCTTTGTTTGCGCACGGCTTCTTTCGACAAGCCCTGCCTTGGCCCGTCGATTACACCAGTTCCCTGCCCTTGGCGTCGATGGCGTTCGCCACGGCCTCGTCGGTGGCCTCGTCGGGCAACAGCATCTCGTTATGCGCCTTGCCAGACGGGATCATCGGGAAGCAGTTGGCGAGGTTCGCCACGCGGCAATCGAACAGCACGGGTTTCTTGACCGAGATCATCTCCTTGATGGCGTCGTCGAGCTCGTCCGGCTTCTCGCAGCGTATACCGTGGCCGCCATAGGCCTCCGCCAGCTTGACGAAGTCCGGCATCGCCTCGGTGTAGGAATGCGACAGCCGGTTGCCGTGCAAGAGCTGCTGCCACTGGCGCACCATACCCATATACTGGTTGTTGAGGATGAAGATCTTGATCGGCGCCTTGTACTGCACCGCAGCACTCATCTCCTGCATCGTCATCTGCACCGAGGCATCGCCGGCGATGTCGATGACCAGCGCATCGGGATGCGCGATCTGCACGCCGAGCGCAGCCGGCAGGCCGTAACCCATCGTGCCCAGCCCGCCCGATGTCATCCAGCGGTTCGGCTTTTCGAAATGATAATGCTGCGCGGCCCACATCTGGTGCTGGCCGACCTCGGTGGTGATGTAGGTGTCCTTGTCCTTGGTCAGTTCGTAGAGCCGCTGGATGGCGTATTGCGGCATGATCACGTCGTGGTTCATCTTGTAGGCAAGTGAATCGCGGCCGCGCCATTTGGCGATCTGCTCCCACCAGGGGTAGAGCGCCTTCTTGTCGGCCTTGGCGGTGGCCCGCCACAGCCGCACCATATCCTCCAGCACGCGGCCGACATCGCCGATGATCGGCACTTCGGTGTGCACGTTCTTGTTGATCGACGACGGATCGATGTCGATGTGGATCTTCTTCGAGTGCGGCGAAAACGCGCTGAGCCGTCCGGTGATACGGTCGTCGAAGCGCGCGCCGATGCAGATCATCACATCGCAATCATGCATGGCCATGTTGGCCTCGTAGGTGCCGTGCATGCCGAGCATGCCGACCCAGTTCTTGCCCGATGCCGGATAGGCGCCCAGCCCCATCAGCGTCGAGGTGATCGGGAAACCGGTGAGGTCGACCAGTTCGCGCAGCAGATGGCTCGCTTCCGGACCGGAATTGATGACACCGCCGCCCGAATAGATGATCGGCTTCTTGGCCTTGGCCATCAGTTCGACCGCGGCCTTGATCTTTTCCAGATCGCCCTGGACCTTCGGCTGATAGCTGGTGCGCGGTGCGATCTGCGGCGGGACATAAAACCCCTTGGCGAACTGCACGTCCTTCGGAATGTCGACCACCACGGGACCCGGACGGCCGGTCGTGGCGACATGGAAGGCTTCGTGGATGGTCGCTGCGAGCTCGTTGACGTCCTTCACCAGCCAGTTGTGCTTGGTGCAGGGCCGCGTAATGCCGACCGTGTCGCATTCCTGGAAGGCATCGGAGCCAATGAGAGAGGTCGGCACCTGGCCCGTCAGGCAGACCAGCGGAATCGAATCCATCAGCGCGTCCTGCAGCGGCGTCACCGCATTGGTCGCGCCGGGTCCCGATGTCACCAGCATGACGCCGGCCTTGCCGGTCGAGCGCGCATAGCCCTCCGCCGCGTGGCCGGCACCCTGCTCATGCCGCACCAGAATGTGCTCGACATCGTCCTGCTGGAAGATCTCGTCATAGATCGGGAGAACCGCGCCGCCCGGATAGCCGAAGACATGCTTGACGCCATTGTCCTTCAGCGCCTGCACCACCATTTCGGCGCCCGTCATCTCGCGCCGCTCACTCTGTCCGTTGCTCATCGGTCTGGTCCCGTACTGTCGCCACCTGGGCGTTGCCACTTGGGCGTTGTTGGTCGTTTAGTCGTGTTTCGGGCAATAAAAAAGGCCCCCGAGGGAGCCTGTGTGTTGCGCATGGGAGGTTTTCGCCCGGCGGTTACACCGCCTTGCCCACGCGCCTTCCTACGAGAATGAGTGCCTTTTTCATGGTCGCGGACACTACGGGCGGGCAAGGCGCCCTGTCAACGGCAAAAATCGCGCCGGCGATGAAGGCGCCTCCCAATTCGGCAAATGGCCCGTCACGATTTCGCGATGGACACCGCATCATGCCGACATTCGCGCCAAACCCAAACCGGCCCGGGAGCGGCGTTCTCCCGATAAGTCCTTGAAGCCACGCAAAACTATGGTGGGGCGTGACGAAGGGCGTCCTCTCTGCCGATACTTGATCGTCCGGCTCGGGAGGAGCCACCATGACGACCCGGATTTCACGGAGGAAGACTTATGCTCGACAAGGCCCCAAACAAGAAACTGTCCGACCTGCTCGACCAATTCGGCGCTGCGCTGGCCGCCAATGACATCGACACGGCCGTCGGCTGCTTCCAGGAGGATTGCTACTGGCGCGACCTCGTCACCTTCACCTGGAACATCAAGACCATGGAAGGCAAGGACCAGGTCCGCGACATGCTGGAAAGCCAGTTGTCGAAGACAAAGCCGTCGCATTGGGCACTCGCCAAGGGCGAGGACGCGACCGAAAGCGGCGGGCTGATCGAGGGCTGGATCAGCTTCGAGACCGAACTGGCGCGCGGCTTTGGCCATATCAGGTTGAAGGACGGCAAGATCTGGACGCTGCTGACCACCATGGTCGAATTGAAGGGCCATGAGGAACCGGCCGGCTTCGCACGGCCGATGGGCGCCAAGCATGGCTCGGGCAAGAACCGTCCGACGTGGAAGGAAGAGCGTGAGAAGGAAGCCGCCGAGCTCGGCTTCAAGACGCAGCCCTACACGCTCATCATCGGCGGCGGCCAGGGCGGCATTGCGCTCGGCGCAAGACTGCGCCAGCTCGGCGTGCCGACCATCATCGTCGAGAAGAACGAGCGGGCCGGCGACAGCTGGCGCAAGCGCTACAAGTCGCTCTGCCTGCACGATCCGGTCTGGTACGACCATCTGCCCTATATCGATTTCCCGAAGAACTGGCCGGTCTTCTCGCCGAAGGACAAGATTGGCGATTGGCTGGAAATGTATACCAAGGTGATGGAGCTGAATTACTGGTCCTCGACGGAGGCCAAGAGCGCCTCCTATGACGACAAGAAGAAGGAATGGACCGTGGTCGTCCACCGCGACGGCAGGGATATCACCCTGAAGCCAAAGCAATTGGTGCTGGCGACCGGACAGTCCGGCAAGGCCAATCTGCCGAAATTCAAGGGCATGGAGACTTTCAAGGGCGACCAGCATCACTCCTCGAAGCACCCCGGCCCCGATGCCTATGCCGGCAAAAGAGCCGTTGTCATCGGCTCCAACAATTCCGCCCATGATATCGCCGCGGCCCTATGGGAGGCCGGCGCCGACGTCACCATGGTGCAGCGCTCGAGCACCCATATTTCCAGATCCGACACGCTGATGGAGATCGGACTGGGTTCGCTCTATTCGGAGCAGGCACTGCAGAACGGCATCACCACGGCCAAGGCCGATCTGATTTTTGCTTCGCTGCCCTACAAGATCCTGCACGAATTCCAGATCCCGGCCTATGCCGAGATGAAGAAGCGCGACGCGGCGTTCTACAAGGGGTTGGAGAAAGCCGGTTTCATGCTTGACTGGGGCGACGACGAGTCCGGCCTGTTCATGAAGTATCTCAGGCGCGGCTCCGGTTATTATATCGACGTCGGCGCCTCCCAGCTCATCATCGATGGCTCGATCAAGCTGAAGAGCGGCGTCGACGTCGAAGAGATCAAGCAGCATTCGGTTGTGCTCAGCGACGGATCCGAATTGCCCGCGGATCTCATCGTCTACGCCACCGGCTACGGCTCGATGAACGGCTGGGCCGCCGATCTGATATCGCGCGAAACCGCCGACAAGGTCGGCAAATGCTGGGGCCTCGGCTCGAACACCACCAAGGATCCCGGCCCCTGGGAAGGCGAGTTGCGCAACATGTGGAAGCCGACGCAGCAGGAAGCGCTGTGGTTCCACGGCGGCAATCTGCACCAGTCACGCCACTATTCGCAGTTCCTGTCGCTGCAGTTGAAGGCCAGACACGCCGGACTGCCGACGCCGGTCTACGGGCTGCAGACGGTGCACCACAAGGGATAGCCGGCAGCTCGGGAGGTCTTCTGCCATCCCGCATAGGCAATCGAAAAGCATAACCCCGCGCGGCATCTCCGCCGCGCGGGGTTTCGTTTCAGTCACGCAACATCACGCCCCTCGCCTTGGTCCAGCGCTCGAGGATCTTGCGCTCGTCGGGCGTGGCCAGCCGATTGCTGAAACCCCGCACCTGCACCGCCCGGTGCTGCGGGTTGACCTCGATCGTCAGCAGCCGCTCGATCTTGCCGAGGGCCGTGCGCCGCAGCACCCAGATCGAGGCGTAGCCGGCGATGCATTTGGCCGCATACGTCGAGACGCAGTGATGCATCGCTCGGCTTTCGGCGACCAGATCCTCGGCGGTCTTCAGTTGGCGCACGAAGAAGCGCTCGCCATGCGCCTTCGCCTCCTTGACCGACGGTTGCCACTCCCAGTCTTCGAGCTGCGAGCCCTCCCAGGCGCCCTTGACCGGCGCAGCCCGGCCGCCGGCGCGGCGGCGCATGGCCTCGATGCGCTCGATGGCGGCAATGTCACGGTGCCACTCGGACATCTGCTTGCGCAGCGAGGCGAGCGTGCGTCCCTTCAGGCTGTAGGCTCGATCGTGCCGATACATCGCGCCGACATAGTCGCAGAGATCGTCGATCTCCTCCTTCGACGTCGGTTGCCCGCAGAAGAAGCGAGCCACCTCGCGCCAGAAGGCCAGATCAGCGCGCGGCGTGCGTGCGATCTTGGTGCGTACAAGGCGAGCGGCCAGCCCGAAATCGTCCGTATAGGATCGAATGATCGCCAGCCAGAACGCCTCGTCGAAGGTCAGGTCGCCCGACAGGTTCAGGAAGCAATGCACCTCCTTGCGCGACAGCCACGCATTGGCGCCGGCCTTGTAGAGCGAGTCACCACGCGCAACCGCGACGTACCACCACTTGCGCAGCGCAATCTCGTCGGCCTGCAACCCCGCACCGTCGCGCCAGATGGCCTCGAGCGCGGCCGAGACTGGATAGCGCGCATAGAGATGGCGGGCAGCGGCCAGCCGCAGCCGCGCGGGGTCGCGCGTCTTCAGCTTCGGACGCCACAGCCCGCCGTCGCGGATCGCTATGCCGGCAAAGCCTCGGCGCACCTCGTCGAGCGCCCGCTCGAAATCCGGAGCCGGACGCGGCATGGCGGAAACCCGCCGCAGCGTTGCTTGATATGCTTCAATGCGTTCGCGCTCGGCCTGCTGCCTGCGCTGGATCATGGACCTGGCCATGGCCGTTCTTCCCGATTGGAACCCTGTCAGCCGCACGCAAGTCCAGCGCCGGCACGGAATGTGTCGATCTGGGTTGGCGTGACATCTGACAGGTCTCCTCTTGGGATGACGGGTTGGAATGGGCGGGCTCTCTAGGCTCACAGAGACTTTCGAGCAAGAGCTATTCTTTCAACATTTACAATGGCCTGAGGGAGTGTTGCAAAGGCGCACCCCAGGCCTTCAGGCAGCGGTGATCGTCGGCCGGGAGCTTCTCGGCTCCCACCGTCTCGTTGATATCAGCGGCATAGAAGCAGCCACGGACAACGCCCGCGACGCATGACAGCATTGCGGTCGTCAGATCGTCAGGAAATCGGAATCCGCTATGGCGCGGGTCAGCCCGTCCGACTACCGTGGAGGCGCGAAATGCGTGAACAAATTCTCATCATGCCTCCTTCAAGAGTGGTCGATGCGGTGGATCAAAGAGGGCCGCATGTCGGGCGTGGCTAATACTCCTGAACCATCCCGACAGCAATATGACGAATGGGGCCAGCATCGGCAGGCTCGAACGAACCGACCGCGCCGAACTGCCTTGGCTCAACTTGGGAATGGACCGGTTGGTCGACGCCAGCGCCAGGCAAACGCTCGCGGCAGCTTTCCGGTCGGAATGCAGCCACCGCGTTTTCACCTTCGAAGCAAAAACACATAGGCTGCCCCTCCCGGAATGAACCGCCGTCAGGCGCGGTTGGCGAAATCGTGCACCACGCGCTGCAGCAGCGGCACGTAATCGCGAAACGCCCGCGTCTTCATGTTGGCGACCTTGCCACCCTCGTCCCAGATGCGCACCCGCACCGCTTCCTCGTGGAACGGGTTCTTGCGAAAATCGGCCACCTCGTCGGCGCTCATCGGTCCGCCCTGCAGCGACAGCGTATGCACCGAAGCCGGCGACAGCCTGGAGAAATAGGTCGGGTCGACGGCGCAGAGATAGCGCTTGGCCGCGACATGCAGGCGGACGCATTCGACGATGACCGGAGGGAAGAACGGCGCAAGCACCTCGCCGCCGGCCTCGTCATGGTGCTTGTCCTCGACATCGTCGGGCGAATAGGTGCCGAACTCGCTGGTGTAGTGGCCGATGTCGTGCAGCAGTGCCGCCGCCACCAGAACTTCGGGCGCACCGTCCTGTTCCGCCAGCCAGGCGCCCTGCAGCATGTGCTCGGACATCGTCACCGGCTCGCCGAGATAGGATTCAGCGCCCCGGCGTTCGAAAATGTCGGCGATGAATTCGACGATGTTGTCCGCGTTCAGGTCCTGACCGCTCATTCGGCGGCCTCCTTGAAGCTGTGCTCGATCGCGGCAAGCGTCGACAGCAGGCCGTCCTTGTCGGCGTAGCAGCCCTGCAGCCAGCGCTTGCCGGTGCCGGAGAACGCCTTGCGCGCATGCATGACGCGGGTGTTGTCGACGATGAAGGCCTGGCCAGGCTGAAGCTTGAACGTCACTTCGAAGGCTGGATCCTCGATCAGCTCGGCGAACCGGCGATAGGCGGCATAGTAGGCGTCCATATCGGCGAACGGCACATCGACGACAGGCGCCAGCGAGCGGTTGTTGAAGCGGATGCAGATCAGCTCGCCATCCGGTCCGAGCTCGATCATCGGGCGCTTCGCCTGCAGCCGCACGCCGGACGAGCCGGCATATTCGAAACGCGCCGGACAGGAACTCAGCAACCGGAAGCCCTCGGGGTTTTCGGCCTGCAGCGCGGCCGCGACGGCAAAGCCGTCGACGACGCTGGACTCGCCACCTTCCACCGTATTCTCGACACAGGCCAGGATCTGCAGCGTCGGCACCGGATCGCGATAGGGATTGTCGGTGTGCGCCTGGAGGCCGAGATTGGTATAGGCGAGATTGTTCGGATTGACTTCGGCACGCACTTCGAACCAGCGGCCGTAATTGGTCTCCCTGATATAACCGAACAGATCGGAGACCTTGCACAGTGCCCCGGATTCCGCCGGCAGGCCATCCATCACCGCAAAGCCGTAGGTCCGCACCGCCGAAAGCCATTCGCGCAGGACGCTGCGGCTGTTAGAGGCGGCCGGGTATCGGGCGCGCGGCACCGAATTCTGCATCGTCGCCTTGGTCCAGCGCTGGATGATATCGCCTGTCCAGCCGGGCTCGCGGGGCTCGTCGCGATCATAGGCGTTGGCGCTCAGCCATTGCGCCGGAAAGCTGACCGTTTTTCCTTCCGGCACGAAGCTGACTTCCAGCGCGCCGCCCTTGATCGCAGCCGCGCCGATCCTCGTCTCGGCCGGAATGTCGAGGATGGTGATCAGCCGCTGGCCATTGCCGGCGCTGCGCGTCTTGTCGTCGAGCGCGTTGTCGCGCAGCCACATTGCATGAAAGCGGGTGCGCCGCCCGCCCTGCCAGCCAAGTTCGATCGTTCTGCCTTCGTCGCCAATCATCGCGTGGGTGAGCATGAGATCTGATCCTGTCCTCTACGCCCAGCGGCCCGGTCCGCAGGGTTTCGATTGCATGTTGGCCACAAGACAGGCATAACTCAAATTATCATTTTTTGGCCAAAGGCCACAAATTTCTAATGCATCGAAAACCCATTCCCGCACTGCCTCCCCTCGACTGGCTGCGCAGTTTCGAAGCCGCGGCACGGCTGTCGAATTTCACGGCGGCAGCGGCCGAGCTCGGCCTGACCCAGGCGGCCGTCAGCCAGCATATCCGGCTGCTCGAGGAGCGGTTGAAGACGCGCCTGTTCTCGCGGCTGGCGCGCGGCGTCGCGCTGTCGCCGGAGGGTGCCGCCTACCTGCCGCACATCCAGTCGGCCTTCACCACCATCGCCAGCAGCACCACGGAACTGTTCGAGCCGCGCGCCGTGCAGACCGTGTCGATCCGGGTGCCGATCTCTTTCGCCTTACTGATATTGGTCCCGGCGCTGACCGATCTCGCCGAGGCGCTGCCGCGCATCCAGCTCGATCTGGTGACGATCCATCGGCCGACCGACTATGATTTGCCGGGCTCCGCGCTCGATATCCGTTTCGGCAACGGCTCCTTTCCCGGACGCGAGGCTGACAGGCTGACCGCCGAGCGGCTCGTGCCGGTGGCAAGTCCGACCCTCGCCGGTGCAGCCGATTGGACAGCCATGCCGCTGCTTCTGGTCGCCGGCGCCCGCGAAATGTGGGCGGAATGGTTCGCGGCCGCCGGACTGGCCGGCCACCCTCAGCGGTCGCACCGCTTCGACAGTTTCGTCGCCGCGATGGAAGCGGCGAGCGCCGGCGCCGGCGTGCTTCTGGGGTCGCGGCCGCTTGTCGACGCGGCGCTCAAGAGCAGGAGCCTGCTGCCGCTTTCCGATTTCGAACTCTCCAGCAACTCGGGCCATTTTCTGACCTGCGCATCGACCGCGCGGCTGACCAGCGCCGAAGCGGATTTCCGCAAGTGGCTGCTGAGGCACCTCTCCGGTGCCACCTCGGCCTGACCGGTGCGGCCTATCGCGATGCAGCGCCGATGCGCTTCCAGTAGATCAGCGTGCCGGTCAGCCCGCCATGCGGCTTCAGCGCAAAGTCGGGTATTTCCCCGGCCTGGGTGAAACCGAGTTTTTTGTAGAGGCCCGAGGCGCCCTCTTCCGTCGCCGTATCCAGAACCAGCAGCGTGCGCCCCTTCTCCACGGCGAGACGCTCCGCGGCCCGCATCAGCCGCGTTCCGATACCCCTGCCCCGGTGTTCGACCGATGTCATCAGCTTGGCGATCTCGGCCCGGTGCGGCTGGTTGGGTGGGAAGTCGAGCAGCAGCGTGACGGTGCCGATCAGGGTCTTGCCGTCCCAGGCGCCGAGCACCACCCGTTTGCCCTTTGCCGCCGCGGCCAGGGATTTCTGCCAGAACGCGCTTGCCGCTTCCGGTGCCAGCGGATGCATGAAGCTGACGGAACCACCGGCCGCAACCGTTTCGACCAGCAGATCAGCCAGCATCGCCAACGTTTGCGCACTGGCGCCGAGCGCTTCGATTTCAATGGAATTCATGCCTGGTCCTCTGGAAACGATGAATGGGCGTCAGTCGAGATGGCGCACGCGCCGTCGCTTGCGCGCGGCCTTGATGGCGCTGATGCGCTCGGTGTCTTCTTCCCTCAGATGCCGTCCGCGCTCCAGGATCTCGAGCGTGTATTCCTCATAGGTCAGGCCCAGCCGTTCGGCCTTGTCCATGCGCATCAGCATCACTTCGCGGCTCGGCGCCTTCCACGCCTTGGCGTGCGCGGCCTGCCAGGCGAGGAAGATGTAGGGATCGCCCTTGCCCCAGGGTGGCCCCTTGTACTCATCAAGAGGCGGCCCCCCATTGTGGGAGCGCTTTGGACGTCTCGCCATGATCTCAGCCTCTGACCAGCGCGACGAGATAGTCGGCGCCTGTCTCCATGGCGTGGAAGGTGCAGTCCGAAGGCGCGCCCAGCGCCAGGCAGTCGCCGGGTTCGAGCCTGTGCACCACATCGCCCTCGGTGAATTCGAGCCGTCCGGAAATCAGCCAGATCTGCTGCTTGATGAAGGCATAGGAAGCCGCCGGCAGGCTGACCCTGGCGCCCGCCGGCAGATGCACCTTGATCAGTTCGAGCGGCATGTCACCGGCCGGTGACAGATGCCGCCTGACATAGCCTGTATCGGGATCGCGCCACACCGGCTGGTCGGCCTCGCGCAGCACCCCGCCACCTTGCAATTCCGCCCGCGCGATGAGGGTCGACAGCGTCATGCCGAAGGCTGCCGCGATGCGCACCAGAAGGGCCGCCGTCGGGCTGGTCATGCCGCGCTCGATCGTGCTCAGCATCGCCTTGGAAACACCGGACCGCTCGGCGAGTTCGGCCAGCGACCAGTCCCGCATGACCCTCTCGGTGTGAATTCGCCGGCCGATCGTCGAAGAAATATCGTTCGCTATATCATCCATTCGTCCATTATAGCGAAATATCGGAGATGGAGAAGAGCCGTGTCGCGACAATTTTCGCAGGGCGCTTAATCCTCTCTACACCATCCGACCTCATCCGACCTTAACCCCATTCCGTTAGGGTCCGATCTCCAGGGAAATGGGGATTGGCCTGTCCATGTATGTCGAACGCGAAGCTTCCGTCGGAGAACCGACATCGCAGGAGCGCCGCAACGCAGAGCAGAACGACCGTCGCATCCTGGGCAATGTCGTGCAATGCGACGGCGCGCGCGCCACCATCAGCGCCTATGCCGACGACGTCGACGGCGCGGTGACCGGCCTTTGGACGGTCGGCAAGATGATCTCGATCAATCTGGGCACGACGCGAACCGTGGGCCTCGTCTATGGCATCGGCAAATCCGACCGCGCCTGGAGCAATGAAGGCCAGAACGCCATCGAGGTCAGCATCGAGCTGATCGGCGAAGTGCGCGACGGCGCCGAGCCCGGCGCCAAGCCGATCTTCGACCGCGGCATCACCACCTATCCGCATATCGGCGCGGTCGCGCACCGCATCCGCAGCCGCGACCTGCAGGCCGTCTACGATCTGGCCGGTCGCCATTCCATTACCATCGGCTCGCTGGCGCAGGACGAGTCGATCGCCGCCAACATCGCCATCGACGACACGCTGGCGCGCCATTTCGCCATTGTCGGCACCACCGGCGTCGGCAAATCCACGGCCGTTTCGCTGCTGCTGCGCAAATCGATCGAGGCACGCCCCGATCTGCGCATCCTGATCCTCGACCCGCACAATGAATTTGCGAGCTCGTTGCCTGAATATTGCGTCAGGGTCGATTCCAAGACGCTCGACCTGCCGTTCTGGATGTTCAAGCTCGAGGAATTCGCCGAGGTGCTGTTTCGCGGTCGTGAGACCGACCCGGAAGAAATCGACGCCCTGCGCGACCTCATTCCGCTTGCCAAAAATCTCTACCGCAACCCGAATTCAGGTGCTTATCTCAGGCGCGGCAATGACGCGCTGACCGCCGATACGCCCGTGCCTTACCGCATCGCCGACCTGCTCAAGCAGATCGACGAGCGCATGGGCATGCTCGAAAGCAAGAACGAGCGCCCGACGCTCAAATCGCTGAAGACGCGCATCGAATCGGCCGCCGCCGATCCGCGCTACCGCTTCATGTTCAGTTCGCGCCTGATCGAGGACACCATCCACGAGACGATCGGCAACATTTTTCGCGTACCGCATCACGGCCGGCCGGTGACCTGCTTCGAGATGGCCGGCATGCCCTCCGAAGTGGTCAACTCTGTCTGTTCGGTGCTGGCGCGCCTGGCCTTCGACCTCGCTCTGTGGAGCGAGGGCAAGCTGCAACTCCTGTTTCTATGCGAGGAAGCGCACCGCTATATGCCGGCCGATCCGCGTCTCGGCTTCGCGCCGACCCGGCACGCGCTGTCGCGCATCGCCAAGGAAGGCCGCAAATATGGCTGCTATCTCGGCGTCGTCACGCAGCGTCCGGGCGAGCTCGACCCGACCATCCTGTCGCAATGTTCGACCTTCTTCGCCATGCGGCTCGCCAACGAGCAGGACCAGGCGATCATCCGCTCGGCCATCGCCGACTCGTCCGCCTCCACGCTTGCCTTCCTGTCGTCCATGGGCCAGCGCGAGGCCATCGCCTTCGGCGAAGGCGTGGCGACGACCATGCGGCTGAAGTTCGAAAGACTGCCCAGCCACCTGCTTCCCGGCACGGCCAAGCGCGAAGAGGTCGAGTCGCCGAAGACCGGCGACGATGTCGACCTGGTGGCGATCGTCGAGCGGCTGCGCAACGTGCCGAAACCCACCCCACAGGCGATGGCCTTCGCCGAGGTGGTCGATTCCGGCCGCCAGGCCGGCGATCCCGACTACCGCAAGCCGGCGACTGCCCGCGTGCAATCGGACGACGATTTCGACATGCGCTACGGCCTGAAGCCCGCCACCTTCGGCCTGCGCCCCCAGAACGACTGAACCCTGGGCGTCACCCCGATTTGCGGGCAGCTCTGAAAGCCCACATCGCGCTTCCAAGGGCAAGCTTCGGTGGAAAACTTGGGTAAATCCCGTCAGGAAATTCGTCAGGCTGAGTCGATTGGTGTCGACTTCGAGAACCGGAGCGGAGCGGACATTGAGTCCGTGAGCACCGGGAGCGCAGAAGTCGGCATCAAGCGGCCAGCATCACGAATTTAGTGGCGGGATTTTAGGCGCAGACGCGGTTGCGGCCTTGCCTCTTCGCTTCATAGAGCTGGCGGTCGGCGCGGCGATAAAATTCCTCGGCCGTTTCCTTGCGGTCCCATACGGCAAGGCCGACGCTGGTGGTGATCTTGAGCCGGACATTGCCCGAAAGGATCGACATGTTGGCGATCGCCTTGCGGATGCGCTCGGCGAACTTGGCCAGCAGCTCTGCCTCCATATTGGGCGTGACCACGGCAAACTCCTCGCCGCCGAGCCGCGCCACCACGTCGTGGTAGCGCGTCATGTCCTTCAGGCAGCTGGCCACGGCCCTGAGCACCTCATCGCCGACATCGTGGCCGTGGGTGTCGTTGACCTGCTTGAAATGGTCGAGATCGAGGATCATCAGCCCGACCGGCTTCTCGATGCGGCGGAACTCCTCGAGATACTCCTTCAGCGCATCGTCGAAATAGCGCCGGTTCTGCATGCCGGTCAGGCTGTCCGTCAGCGCGGCGTGCTCAAGCGTTTCGGAGCGGGCGCTGAGCGAAACCGTCATGGCGCGCAGCTTGCCTTCTTCCGTCGCCTGTTTGCGGATCAGCGGATAGATGAAGAAGATGCCGAAAAACAGTGCGGTCGCGAGCAGCACGCCGGTCGCGAACAACAGCTTGTTGAGGTAGATGACCTTGTCCAGGCCAGACTGGGTATGGAGTTCCATGGCGAAGGATTGCAGGAGCCCATAGGCGTGCAGCGTCACCAGACCAGCGGCCAGGATCACGAAAATAAAGACGAAAAATGCGGATTCCGCCTTATGGAAACGCATCTGCTCCCCATGGAAAAGTGCCCATCGACCTTATGGCACGGACCGCCTTACGGAGCGTTAATCCCGGCAACTTCGGCGCGAACCCTTCTGTCATGGTCAACTTTTTAAGTTGCATTAGCAACAAGTGTTTGGATCGTGGTTTCGAGATCGTCACCGGGGCGCAATCTCTGCCATTCCGGCCCCAGCTGATTGCGAAACCAGGTCGCCTGCCGCTTGGCATATTGCCGGGTTGCGATCTTGGCGCGCTCGATCGCCTCGGGAAAGCTTAGCTCTCCGGCCATCGCGGCCTGCAGGTCGCGAACGCCGATCGCCTTCATGGCCGACAGGTCCGGATCAAGGCGAAGGGCCGCTAGTTGCCTGACTTCCTCCAGCGCGCCCTTGTCCAACATCTGGTCAAAGCGCCTTTCAATGCGATCGACCAGCGCGGCCCGGTCCGGCTCGATGACCAGGAAACGCGCCGTCTGCCTGTCGATGAGCGGCCGGCCGCGCTCCGCGTGCCAGTCCAGGATCGAACGGCCGGAGGCGTCGAGCACTTCGAGCGCCCGCACGATGCGCTGGCTGTCGGTTGGCTTGAGCTGCATGGCGGCTCTCGAATCCTCGCGCAACAGCAGGCCATGCAGCTTGACCGCGCCTTGTTCCCTCAACTCGTAGCGCCAGCGGTCGCGGATGCGCGGCGGAATGTCGGGCATTTCCGAAAGACCCTCGGCCAGCGCGCGAAAGTACAGGCCGGTGCCGCCGACGAAGACCGGCCGCCGCGACAGTTCGCCATCGTCGATGAGTTTCATCACATCGCGCAGCCACGCACCCGTCGAATAGGCGGTGGCGGGATGGACGTGGCCGTAGAGAAAATGCGGCACCCGTGCGAGGTCGGCCGGCTGCGGCCTCGCGGTCAGCACGTCGAGCACCGAATAGCCTTGCATGGAATCGGTGTTGACGATGACGCCGCCCGCGCGCTCCGCGAGGTCGAGCGCCAATGCCGACTTGCCGCTGGCGGTCGGCCCGGCTATCAGGATCGCGTTCTTCACGCGGCCTTCGCCCGCATCCGCGCCGGAATTCTCGATGCCGCTCATTGCCACGCTTGTTTCCCGTCCCGCTGACCGCGCGCTGTCGCCGTCGCTTGCGAATATGGCCTCGCGGTCGGTGGGCGCAAGCACTGTCGTCTGGCTGGCCGAAGGCATTGCCTGCGATCTTGCCTTGCCGCAAGAGGCTGACGCCGCCGATATGAGCGCCGCTTTGCGCACCGCATTGGCTGGGGAACCGGTCGATGTGATCGTCCAGCAGGCCGAAACGCGCCGCAAGAAGATCCTCATCGCCGACATGGATTCGACCATGATCGACCAGGAATGCATCGACGAGCTGGCCGATGAGATCGGCGTCAAGGAGCACGTCGCGGCGATCACCGCGCGGTCGATGAATGGCGAGATCGCCTTCGAGCCGGCCTTGCGCGAACGCGTCGCGCTTTTGAAGGGGCTCGATGCCGCCGTCGTCGACCGCATCGTCGCCAATCGGCTGACCTTGGCCTCGGGCGGCCGCGCACTGGTCCAGACCATGCGCGCCAACGGCGCCTGGACGGCACTGGTCTCGGGTGGCTTCGAGGTGTTCACCACGCGCATAGCGGCCATGCTCGGCTTTCAGGAAAACCGCGCCAACCGCCTGCTCGAACAGGATGGACGCTTCACCGGTCTGGTCGGCGAGCCGATCCTCGGCCGCGCCGCCAAGGCCGAGGCCCTGCTCGAAATTTCCGCGCGGCTCGGCCTGACGCCGGCCGATGCCATTGCCGTCGGCGATGGCGCCAACGACCTAGACATGATCCGCCTCGCCGGCACCGGTGTCGCGCTGCACGCCAAGCCGACCGTGGCGGCGCAGGCCAAGGTTCGCATCGACCATGGCGACCTCACCGCATTGCTCTACCTTCAGGGTTACCGCAGTGAGGAAATCGTCCAATGAAACCAATGCACACCGAGCGCCTCATCCTGCGCAACTGGGAAGACCGCGACCGCGAGCTCTTCCATCGCATCAATTCCGATGAGCGCGTCATGGAATTCTTCCCGTTCCGCCGCGACCGTGCCGCCGCGGATGCCAAGATGGACGAATTCCGCGCCTGGATCGAAGAGGACGGCTATGGCTTCGCCGCGGCCGAGCTTGCCGCGACCGGCGAATGCATCGGTTTCGTCGGCCTCCTCGCGACCGATGATGTGCCATCGCTGCCGGCCGACACAATCGAGATCGGCTGGCGGCTGGCGCCTGAATTCTGGGGCAAGGGCTATGTCACCGAGGCCTCGGAAGCCTGGCTGGCCTACGGTTTCGAGACATTGGCCGTCAATGAGATCGTTTCCTTCGCCGTCGCGGAAAACCACCGCTCGACCGCTGTCATGAAACGCCTCGGCATGACGGCCGACCCATCGGCTGACTTCGACCATCCCAGCATTCCCGACAGCCATCCCATGCTCAAGCGGCATGTGCTCTACCGGCTGTCGCGCGAGGGCTGGCAGGCAAGAAAAAAGGCGGCTGGTTAGCCGCCTTTTTTGAAGGTCGTGGACTGAAATCTCAATCCATCCGGATCGTCACGAAGCGCAGCTCGCCGGTCTTCGACGCCAGCATCAAAAGCGCGTTCTTGCGGCCCTGCTCTTTCAGCGCGCCGATCCGGTCCATGACATCCTTGGGCGTGGCCACCGATTCCTGCGCGATCTCGGTGATCACTTCGCCCGGCTGGATGCCGCGCTCGGCGGCGGCCGAGTCCTTGGCCACATCTGTGATGACGACGCCGGAGACATCGGCGGCGATGCTGAACTTCTTGCGCGTCTCGTCATTGAGTTCGCCGACGGTCATGCCGAGCACCGAGGCGGTCGAAACGGCCGGAGCCTTGTTGCCCTTGTCCTGGTCGGTATTGCCGTTCTCGCCGCTGGCCAGCTTCTCGCCATCCTCGAGCCGGCCGAGCGTCACCTTCACCGTCTGCTCGACGCCCTTGCGCACGATAAGCACGTCGACGGCCTTGCCGACGGGGCTTTCGGCGACGACGCGCGGCAGGTCGCGCATCTCATGGATGTCCTTGCCGTCGAACTTGATGATGACGTCACCGGCCTGGATGGTGCCGTTGTCGACAGGTCCGCCCTTGATGACGCCGGCGACCAGCGCGCCCTTGGCGGTTGCCATGCCGAGGCTTTCGGCGATGTCGTCCGTCACCGGCTGGATGCGCACGCCGAGCCAGCCGCGCCGCGTCTCGCCAAACTGGCGCAACTGGTCGACGACGCCCGAGGCGAGTTGCGAGGGAATGGAGAAGCCGATGCCGATCGAGCCGCCGGACGGCGAAATGATGGCGGTGTTGATGCCGATGACTTCGCCGGCGCTGTTGAACAGCGGTCCGCCCGAATTGCCGCGGTTGATCGCCGCGTCGGTCTGGATGAAATCGTCATAGGGGCCGGAATTGATGTCGCGGTTGCGCGCCGAGACGATGCCGACAGTGACCGTGCCGCCGAGGCCGAACGGATTGCCGATCGCCATCACCCAGTCGCCGACACGCATCTTGGTGGAATCGCCGAACTTCACCGCCGTCAGCTTGTGGCCTTTCGGATCGACCTTCAGCACCGCGACGTCGGTCTTGGTGTCGGTGCCGACCAGCGTCGCCTTCAGCGTCACGCCATCGGAGAAGTTGACCTCGATGTCGTCGGCGTCCGCGATCACGTGATTATTGGTGACGACGATGCCTTGCTCGGCATCGATGACGAAGCCGGATCCCAGCGACTGCACCTTCTGCGCGCTATTGTCCTTGTCGCCACCGCGGTTCTTGAAGAAATCGTCGAAGAAATCCTGGAAGGGCGAGCCTTCGGGAAGCTGCGGCATCGGCACAGCACCCGGCCCTTCCGTGCCCTTCACCGTCTGCGAGGTCGAGATGTTGACCACCGCGCCGAGCAGGCCTTGCGCCAAGTCGGCCACCGAAGCAGGTCCGTCGGCAGCAAAGCTCGGCGTCACGAAGGACGGGACGGCGACGGTGCCGACAAGAAGCGCTGCCGTGCCGGCGATGAACGTCCGCCGTGCCGCGCGCAAAAGGAGTATGGATGTCATCGAGAAGCCTCCCGGTCTTTCTGAAAGAGAAAGCGCAACGGCAAAAAACCGCGTTGCGCTATGTTGGCAAAAAATACGGCACGTTTGCGGCTACGACTATCGGCAGAGGATTAATCCTCCGTTTGCCGCCGACGAAAACCGGCCATCTCATGCGCCCCGCACCAACCAGACGATGCCGACGCCGATGGCGATCGCAACCAGCCCGGCGATCCGCAATGCGTTCTCCGGCATCGACAGCACCTCGCTCGCGAGCTTCTTCGCCAAGCCGGGAAAGCCGCCATAGACCAGGCCCTCTATGACGAGGACCAGGCCTATCGCCGCGAAGAAATCCTGCACCGGCTATTGCTGGCCGGTGCTGGGTTGTGTTGCCGGCGCGGCGGGTGCCGTCGGCGTCGGTTTCGCCGGCCCTTCCTTGCCGTCCGGATCGCGGAAGTAGCGGAAGAACTCCGAACTCGGCGACAGCACCATGGTCGTTCCGGTATTGTCCAGGGCCGTGCCATAGGCATTCATCGACCGGTAGAAGTCGAAGAAGGCCGGATCGCGCTTGTAGGCGTCCGCGAAGGTGGCGCTGCGTTGGGCTTCGCCCTCGCCGCGCAGGATCTCGGATTCCTTTTGCGCTTCGGCAACGATCTCGACCACTTCACGATCGGCGCGTGCCGTGATGCGTTGTGCCGCTTCATTGCCGCGTGCCCGAAGCCGCGCGGCCTCGGCCAGGCGTTCCGCCTTCATGCGGTCGTAGGTCTGCTGTGAAACCTCGGCCGTGAGGTCGGTGCGGCGGATGCGGACATCCTCGATCTGCAGGCCGAGCGAGGTGGCGTCGGGCCGGAGCTGATCGCGCACTTCGCGCATCATCACCGCACGCTGTTCCGAGAGCGCCGCTTCGAAGTCGCGCAGACCGTAGACGCGGCGCAAGGCAGCGTCGAGACGCGTCCTCAGCCGCGCCTCGGCCAGTTCGATCTGACCGGAGACGGCGGCACGGAAGACGCGCGGGTCCGAGATGCGATAGGCGATGAAGGCATCGACTTCATAGAACTTGCCGCCCGATACCTGGACGCGGATGTTGTCGAGGTCGAAGCGCAGCACCCTGTTCTCGATCAGCTGCACCGTATCGGCGTCGAAGAACGAGAACGGCGCCTTGAAATAGATGCCGGGCTCGCTCTTGACGTCGACGATCTCGCCGAACCTCAGCACCAGCGCCTGCTGGCGTGCATTGACCACGAAGACCGAGGAATAGATCAGGAACAGGATGACCGCCGCGATGACGACGAAAATGGGAAGACGGTTGGCCATCACTGGGTACCTCCCGTGTTCACTGCGGGTGCGGCCGGAGCCGGCGGTTTCGGCTGCAATGCCGGCAGCGGCAGATAGGGCACGACGCCTTGTCCGTTGCCTTGCTCGACGATGACCTTGCTCGAGTCCTTCAGAACCCTCTCCATGGTTTCCAGATAGAGGCGCTTGCGGGTTACATCCGGCGCCTTGGCGTATTCGTCATAGACCGAGATGAAGCGCTGGGCCTCACCTTCGGCTTCCTGCACCACGCGGTTCTTGTAGGCGGCCGCGTCTTCGCGGATCTGTGCCGCCTCGCCGCGCGCCTGGCCAAGCTTCTGGTTGGAATACTGGTTGGCTTGCTCGACGAACTTGTCCTCGTCCTGCTCGGCGCGCTGCACCTCGTCGAACGCATCGGCCACTTCGCGCGGCGGTGCCGCATCCTCGATCGAGACGGCGTTGACGTTGAGACCGGCCTTGTAGCCGTCCAGCGTCGTCTGGATGATCTCGCGCACCGAGGCCGCTATGCCCTGGCGGTCGTCGCGAAAAATGTCCTGTGCCGGCCGGCGGCCGACGGCTTCGCGCATGGCGCTTTCGGCGACCTGCCGCAGCATGCCGTCCGGATCGGAGACGTCGAACAGATAGGCGCGGGGATCGGAGACCTGGTAGGCCACCGAAAACTGCACGTTGACGATGTTCTGGTCGCCCGACAGCATCAGGCCGTTGCCGCTGGTGTTGCCGCCGCCAATATCGACAAGCTGCTCGGAAATCTTGGCCGTCTCGACGGTTTCAAGCGGCCACCAATGGAAATGCAGCCCAGGCTGCGAGAGTTCGGGTTTCGGCTTGCCGAAACGCAGTTCGACCGCGACCTCGTCGGGCTGCACCGTATAGACCGCCTGGAAGGCCCACAGAACGACCAGCACCGCCGCGATCAGCCCGAACACCGCGGGACTGGCGCCACCACCGCCGGGCAGAGCGCGCCGCAGCCGGTCCTGGCCGCGGCGGATAATGTCTTCGAGGTCGGGGGGCGATCCTTGCGGGCCGCTTGGCCCCTTTGGCCCCTGCCCCCAGGGCCCCTGATTGTTACCGCCGCCGCCCCACGGGCCGCCGCCTCCGCCACTCTTGTCGTTCCAGGGCATGAATGTCCTTTCGCTTGGAATTCCCTCAAGCGCCGGAGTTACGGCGCAAATCCAGTGTTGTTCTTCTATAGGGACGCCACGGCACGCTTTCAACGCGATGCGCCGCCGACATCATCCGTTTTGGGCCGGTAGCGACCCTTTGTCGTCCTTCAATGCACTGTTTGTCCATCAAAGTATCGGGCGGCGGCGCTCATAAACCGAATAGCGCGTTGCATGGCTGTCCTTTTCCCCGGCCGCAACCTCCTGCGAACTGACCATGCGCCATGTCTGGGGGTCGATCGGCGGGAAATGCGCGTCGCCGTCGATGGCGGCCAGCACATGGGTAACGTGCAGCCGGTCGGCCAGCGGCAGCGCCTGGGCATAGATCTCGCCGCCGCCGATGACGCAGACCTCGTCCACGCCGGTCATGCAGCGTCCGCGCACCGTTGCCAGCTGAATGGCGGCTTCCAGCGTATGCGCCACTTCGACGCCCTCGGCGCGCCAAGCCTTGTCGCGGGTGACGACGATGTTCAGCCGGCCCGGCAGCGGCCTGCCGATGCCCTGATAGGTCTTGCGGCCCATGATGATGGGTTTGCCCATCGTATCGGCCTTGAAGCGCTTGAGGTCGGTGGAGAGCCGCCAGGGCAGTCCGCCTTCCCGCCCGATCACGCCGTTCTCGGCAATGGCGACGTAGATTGCGACATGCATCAGTTCGCGTCCCCGCCATTGCTGTCCGACGGTTCGAGCAGGAGAATATCGATGTCGTGCTCCGGGTAAAAATCGTTCGCGGTCATCTCGAAGGTCGTCGGCCCGACCTTTTTGACATTGTCGCCGCAGAACGAGACCAGGGCTTTTGGATTGCCCTTGTCGATGGTCAGCTTGAACTTGCCGATTGTGCCCGCCGCCCAGTTGCCGCCGGTGGTCAGGATGTAGGCGATGCGGCTTTCGTTGTACTGGGGATAGCCGTCGGGATTGTCCTTGGCCGCCTTCCGCACCGCGTTCTCGAACGTGTCGTCCATGCAGTAGCGGGTCTTGTATGCCGCATACTGCCCCTGGAACTGGCCGTCATAGAAGAAGCTGACCGACGACGTGCCGCCGACGCTCGGCTTGTAGCGATGGGAAACGTGAACGTCCTTGTTGGCCGGAAAGGTCGAGCGCCACCAGTAGGTCGAGCGCAATTGCCAGAACGGCGCATAGGTGGATTTCATGCCGCTGCCGTCGTCGGCGGTGTCCTCGATGATGATGCCGCGGTTGACCCAGTCATCGGCCACCGCTTGCGGCAGCTTCGCCAATGCCGCCTTGGCGGCGTCGCCGAATGGGTTGAACGGCACATTCTGCGCCTTGAGATCGGCGCTGATGTCGATGCCGAGCGCGAACACCTTCTGCTCGAGCTGAGGCTTTGCAGCGGCACCGTCGATCGTTACCTCGAAGCCCAAAAAATTGTCGCTCTGGTTTTCAGGAATCGCCGGCATCTCTTCCGGATCACCCGAAATATCGGGCATCGGGAAGGCGACGATCGCATCGACATCCCGATCGGTGTTGTTGTGGAAGACGTAGTCGACTGTCACCTTTTCGGGCGAGATGAAGAGGTCCTCGCTTTGCATCGCGACCGCATCGCTGCGCGACAGGATCAGGCCGCCGGTGCCGAGCTCGGCAACCGAATCGTTGGCCAATGCGGGTGCCGCCGGAAACGCCAGCGCCGCAGCCAGAACATATCGCAACATCGAAGCCCCCCTCGGCAAGAATGCCCTCGTGACCCTAGCCGTTTCAATGTGACGTTTCAAAGCCCTTCCGCTTGCGTGACTACGCCACAGCGGTCTGGACACGCTAGCAGCGGTCTGGACACGCGAGCGGTCTGGACTAACAGGTTGCGATCGGGCAGGAGTTCGCTTCATGCGCAAGCTTCTCGTCATCGGCATCGGCGCCGGCAATCCCGACCACATGACCGTCCAGGCCATATCAGGCCTGAACCGCGCCGAGGTGCTGTTCATCCCCGACAAGGGCGCCAGGAAGAACGACCTCGCCGAATTGCGGCGCGAGATCTGCGACCGCTTCGTCACCAACCCGAAATCGCGCCGCGTCGAATTCGACGTGCCTGTTCGCGCCGAGCCGACATCGTCCTACCGCTCGACCGTCGACGACTGGCACGAGGCCATCGCCGCCATCTACGAACGCCTGATCCGCGACGAGCTTGCGGAAAATGGCTGCGGCGCCTTCCTGATCTGGGGCGACCCTTCGCTCTACGACAGCGCGCTGCGCATCCTCGAGCGGGTGCGCCTGAGGAACAATGTCGCCTTCGAACTGGAGGTTATACCCGGCATATCAGCCATCCAGGCGCTTGCCGCCAGCCACAAGACGGCGCTGAACCGCATCGGCGATTCGATCCTGGTCACCACCGGCCGCAGGCTGACCGAGGAAGGTCTGGCCGACAATGCCGACAGCACAATCGTCATGCTGGACGGCAAATGCGCCTTCAACACGCTTGCCGACCCGGAAGTCACCATCCATTGGGGCGCCTATCTCGGCACGCCGGACGAGATCATCATCGCCGGCCGCCTTGGCGATGTCGGCGCCGAGATCGAAAAGGTCCGCGAGGAAGCCCGCCGGCAAAAGGGCTGGATCATGGACACCTATCTGCTGCGCAAGCCCGGCGAATAGGAAGGCAATAGGGGAGTACGGCAGTAGGTGAAGGAATTTTCTGTGCTTGAAGACAGCCACGACTGACTGCCCTACTGCTGCCCCCTAGCCCGCATCGATCTCCGCCTGCAGCGCATCCATGTGTGTCGCAGCAGCCGCGGTGGCCGCGCGCTCGATGGCGCGGAAGCGGCTGACCACCGCGAGCCCAATGGCCGTCAGCTGCGCGCCGCCGCCCTTGCGGCCTCCGGTCTGCGCGGCGACCAGCGGCTTGCCGAACACCCGGTTCATGTCCTCGACCAGGTCCCAGGCATGCTTGTAGGACATCTCCATGCCGCGCGCGGCGGCCGAGATCGAACCGAAGGTGGCGATCTGCTCCAGAAGCTCGATCTTGCCCGGACCGATCCGACCGTCGGGGTCGAGATTTATCCGCAAGCTCAGCGATGGCATCTTTGTTCCTCCGCGGTCACCAGGACTCCTGCCGAAGCCACTTCGGCGATACCGTTATTCCAAAACAATATAGCGCCGATCGCCACCCCTGTCAGCTATCGGCCTCGAGCGGCAGGCCGGCGCCGGTGTTGGCCCGGTCGAAACTGACTGTCTTGATCACGGCAAAAACCTTGCCGCCAAGCCGCAGTTTCAGCGCCTGCCGCGATTGTTCGGTGATGCGGGCGAGCACGGCTGCGCCATGACAGTCGATGCCGACCTCGACCGCCGGCCCCTCGCCCGGGCTGATCGCGACGATCGTGCCGGGCAGGATGTTGAGCGCGCTGAGCCCGGTCGGCTTCTCCGTGGCGATCATCACATCGCGGGCACGGATGCGGATGCGCACGGAAGCGCCTGTCCTCATCGCCAGGCGCGGCACGCGGATCTCGCCGGCGGCCGAGCCGAGCACGGTCATGCCGAACACCTCGTCGTGGCGCAGCACTTTCGTGTCCAGCACCGCGCCGCCCTCGCCGCGCTCTTCCACCGGCAACAGGTCAAGCCTCTGCATGACAGCCTCGGTCGCACCGCTGGCAACCACCTTGCCTTGCGCCAGCATCACCACGTCGCTCGCCAGCCGCGCCACCTCGGCAACCGAATGGCTGACATAGACGATCGGGATTTTCGTCTCGTCGCGCAGCCGTTCGATATAGGGCAGGATTTCTGCCTTGCGTGCCTCGTCGAGCGAGGCGAGCGGCTCGTCCATGAGCAGCAGTTTCGGACTGGCCAGCAGCGCCCGGCCGATCGCCACGCGCTGCTTCTCGCCGCCCGATAGTTTTGCCGGGCGCCGCGCGAGCAGAGGTCCGATGCCGAGCAATTCGACGACGGCATCCATGTCGGCATAACGCTCCTGTGCGGGCGTGAACCAGCGGCCGTAGCGCAGATTGCCGGCCACGCTCATATGCGGGAACAGCCGCGCATCCTGGAACACCATGCCGATGCGGCGCTTGTGCTTCGGCACGAAAATGCCCTTGGCAGTGTCGACCAGCACCCGGCCGTCGACCTCGATGCGCGCCCTGTCGGGCCGGATCAGGCCGGCGACCATGTTGATCAACGTGGTCTTGCCCGAACCGGACGGCCCGAATAGCGCCGTCAGCCGCCCGGCGCTCTCGAAGCGCGCCGCGATTGCGAAGTCGCCAAGCCGATGGCTGATGTCGACGAGAACGCTCATTCGATGTCCATCCGCCGCCCGACCCGCCGCGCCAGCACTTCCGAGGCCACCAGTGCCGCCATCGAAATGACGATCGAGATCAATGTGAGCCGCAGCGCGCCCTCATCGCCGCCCGGCACCTGCGTAAAAGTGTAGATCGCCGACGGCAGCGTCTGCGTCTCGCCCGGAATGTTGGAGACGAAGGTGATGGTCGCGCCGAATTCGCCCATGGCCTTTGCGAAGGCCAGTATGGCGCCGGCGATGAGCCCGGGCAGGATCAGCGGCAGCGTGATGGTGGCGAACACCCACAAAGGATTGGCGCCAAGTGTGCCTGCCGCCGCCTCCATCTTGCGGTCCACCGCCTCGATCGACAGCCGGATCGCCCGCACCATCAGGGGAAAGCCCATGACGCCGCAGGCCAGCGCCGCACCGGTCCAGCGGAACGAGAAGACGATGCCGAAATGCTCGGCCAGGAAGGCACCGGCCGGGCCGCGCTTGCCGAAGGCCAACAACAGGAGATAGCCGGTCACAACAGGCGGCAGGGTCAGCGGCAGGTGAACCAAGCCATTGAGCAGCGTCTTGCCCCAGAACTGTCCGCGGGCAAGCAGCAATGCGATCAGAATGCCAGGCGGCAGGCTGGCGAGCATCGCCACGCTCGCCACCTTGATGGACAGCCGGACCGCATTCCATTCGTCGGGAGTGAGGTCCAGCAGCCAGTTCATATTGCGCTATCAGGCCCTGTTCAGTTGCTCGGCGTGAGCACGGTAAAACCCTGTTCCTTGAAGAGCGCACCGGCCTTGGCGGACTGCAGGCATTTGAGGAACGCCGGCGTATCCTTGTCCTTCGAATCGGCGGTCTGGGCAACCGGATAGATGATCGGCGGATGCGAATCCTCCGGGAAGGTGCCCACGACCTTGACGCCTTTCTCGGCATGCGCGTCGGTGGCATAGACAATGCCGAGAGCGGCCTCGCCTGTCGAAACCAGCTTGAGCGCCGCGCGCACATTCTCGGCCTGCGCCACCTTGCCCTCGACCGACGACCAGACGCCCAGCGATTCCAGCGCCGCCTTGCCGTACTTGCCTGCCGGCACCGCCTTGAAGTCGCCCATGGCGAGCTTGCCGTCGCCGACCAGCTTGGCGAGGTCGAAACCCTTCTCGATCTTGGTTGCAACCGTCGAATCCCTCGGCGCCACCAGCACGATCTCGTTGCCGAGCAGCTTCACCTCGGTATCGGGCTTGGTCAGCTTCTTGTCGGAAAGATATTTCATCCAGTCGAGATCGGCCGAGATGAAGACGTCGGCCGGTGCACCGCCCTCGATCTGCTTGGCGAGTGCCGAGCTTGCCGCATAGGAGATGGTCGCGGCCTCGCCGACATCGGCCTCGCAGGCTTTGTTCACAGCATCGAGCGCGTCCTTGAGGCTGGCCGCCGCGAACACCACGACCTTGTCTTGCGCATGCGCGGCCGGCGCTACCGCCATCAACGTCGCGGCGAAACCGCCAATGGCGATTGCCTTCAGCCCGAAACCCTTGCGCGTCATGGAAAACTCTCCCTGGTTTGAAATCCGTCGGCGCGAAGCCTGCCGATCGATATATCCGTATGAATATAACAAGGGAAGGCCTGGCGGCTTGCGAAACGCCTATGTCTCGTCGATTGTTCTGCTAAGACGACCGGGAAACCCTAATGTATGCCGCCCAAAAGTGACCTCGGCTTGGGAGAACGACATGCATAAAAGCAAAGGAGAGCCCAATGAAGATCAGCGCCCGCAACGTGCTCAAGGGAACGATCACCGAAATCGTCAAGGGAGCCACCACTTCGCATGTCAGGATCGACATTGGCGGCGGCGCCATCGTCACCGCCTCGATCACCAACGAAGCGGTCGCTGACCTGAAGCTCGAAAAGGGCAAGCAGGCCTATGCCGTGGTCAAGGCCTCGGACGTGATGGTCGGTATCGACTGACGGGCCAAGCGCGAGGTGTTCAGATTCAGGTCAGGCCGCATCACCTGAATATCCACATGCCTTAAACGGCGATCGGCGCCTTGATCGAGGCATCGGCGACATAACTCTCCAGCTGGAAATCCTCGAAGCGGAAGGCGAACAGGTCCTTCACCTCCGGATTGATCCACATCGTCGGCAGAGCCCTCGGCGTGCGCCGCAACTGTTCGCGCGCCTGTTCGAAATGGTTCGAGTAGAGATGCGCGTCCCCCAGCGTGTGGACGAAATCGCCCGGCTTCAGCCCGGTCACCTGCGCCACCATCAGCGTCAGCAGCGCGTAGGATGCGATGTTGAACGGCACACCAAGGAAAATGTCGGCCGACCGCTGGTAGAGCTGGCAGGAAAGCCGGCCCTCGGACACATAGAACTGAAACAGACAATGGCAGGGCGGCAGCGCCATGGCTTCCACCTCGGCCGGGTTCCAGGCCGAAACGATCAGCCGCCTCGACTGAGGATTGCGGCGTATCTCCTTCAGAAGATTGGCGATCTGGTCGATCGAGCCGCCATGGCCGTCCGGCCAGGAGCGCCACTGCTTGCCGTAGACGGGGCCAAGGTCGCCATTCTCGTCGGCCCATTCGTCCCAGATCGTGACGCCGTGGTCGGTCAGATATTTGATGTTGGTGTCGCCGGCCAGGAACCACAAGAGTTCATGGATGATCGACTTCAGATGCAGCTTTTTGGTGGTGGTGACGGGAAAGCCGCGCGCCAGGTCGAAACGCATCTGGTAGCCGAAGACGGAGCGCGTACCGGTGCCGGTGCGGTCGCCGCGGTCGGCGCCATTGTCCAGCACATGCTGCAAGAGGTCGAGATATTGGCGCATTGGTTCCAGCTCGATTCGGGTGTCTGGATATTATAGCGGCCATACCGGCGGCCGAACACAGCAAAACGGCGCTACTTGCGCACCACTCTGTCTAGGCGTCTGCGCCGCCCCTCATTGCCCTGCCGGGCATTTCTCCCCGTATAGTGACGGGGAGAAAGTGGCTGGCCGCAACGCCGGCGCCAGCCTTCGCAAATTGACGCGATCGTCAGAGCGAACCGAGTTTGCCCAGATCCTTGGCCACCAGATAATAAAAGGTCACGCGGCTCTTGGTGTTGTCGGCGTGCATCGCCTTGCAGGTCTTCTCGATCGAGGCGTCGGCCTTGGCCCCGTCGCTGACGCCGAGCTTCTTGGCCACCCAGCTCTCCTTGACGCGCTCGAGCTCCTTCGGATCGGTGCAGGACACCAGCGAGGAGTCGCGGTTCCTCAGCGCAATGCCCAGATGCTTGACGATCTTTTCGACCGCGTCGGCGCTGGCGCCCGCGTCGTATTTCTTCACATCCGCAAGATAGTCGGCCATCAAAATTCCCCTCGTCGGCGCCACGGATCCGATCGATGAGGGCTGTGGCGCGCTTCGCAATCTGTGCGCTAGGTCGCTAACTCCTCACCGCCCGCAAAGCTTCCGTTGAGACCGCGCCCAAGTCAACCCTTGCCGTCGCAATTTGACACAGGGACAAAGCGCCATTGCGGCCTTTCATTTCCACGCAACGCCCCCTATATTCGATTTGTCGGCTTGACCGACTATGGCGATAAATGGGCGATGAAATAAGCCGTTCGGACCCGGGGGCGGTACCCGGCGCCTCCACCAAAAGCTGCTGTTGACGACAGAGCGGTTTTTGCTGGGGGCGAAATAGGATCGACGAAGGTGTAAAGATCGTACTTTTGCCCGGCATTGTACCACCGTCATCGGGCTAAACTTATAGTTGCCAACGACAACTATGCGGAAGCACGTCTCGCTGCTTAATGCAGTGCGATAGCTTCAAATCAAGCCCTAGGGGTTCGCACTTCTAGGCGGGGTTCGGAGGTACCTGGCAACAGAAACCTCCACTTCTCCCCCTCAATCCAAATCATGCGCAACGGCCGCTTCTCGCCGTCGAGACTTCGCATGGCCGTGAGCCGCGAAGCCGCCGCATCGCATGTCTCCTTCTTCATGGGCAGAAAAATGCAAAACGATTCCGATCGATTCTTCGTGCTGACCGGCGGTCCGGGCTCCGGCAAGACCACTTTGATCACTGCGCTGCAACAGGCGGGCTTTGCGACTTCCGTGGAAGCCGGACGCGGCATCATCCGCGACCAGTCCGCCATTGGCGGAACCGCCCTGCCCTGGAACGACCGCCCGCTGTTCGCCGAACTCATGCTGTCCTGGGAGATGGGCTCATATCAGACCGCGATCGAGCAGACAGGACCGGTCTTCTTCGATCGCGGCGTGCCGGACACGCTTGGCTATCTCAAGCTGAGCGGCTTGCCCGTGGCAGCACACATCAGAACCGCCGCCATGCGCTTCCGCTACAATCCGCGTGTGTTCATCGCTCCGCCCTGGCCTGACATTTTCACGCAGGATGAAGAACGCAAGCAGACATCGGACGAGGCCGAGCGCACCTATCATGCACTGGCCGCCGTCTATACGGAGCTGGGCTACGAGCTGGTCCCCTTGCCCCTGTCGCCGGTCGAGGCACGAGTGGGTTTTGTATTGGCCGAGGCGGGGCTCAAATGAAAAAGGCCGGGAAAACCCGGCCTTTTCATGGGATTGCATACAGCGCCTATTCCGCCGGCGCTTCGACCGCTTCGCGCGAACGGCCAAGCGTGACCTTGGCCAGCGTGAACGAAATCACCGCGCACAGCGTGATGCCGGCGACCATCGGGAGCGGCGTGCCGTCGAAAAACACGCCGGCGACGCCCATGGCGAGCGCGCCGATGGCGAAGTGCAGCGTGCCCATCAGCGCCGAGGCCGTGCCGGCGATCTCGCCATGCTCTTCCATGGCCAGCACCGAGGTGGTCGGAATGACCAGGCCAAGGAAGCCGTAGCCGACGAACAGCAGGGCTGCCATCACGTCGAGCCGGTCGACGCCCGTCGCCATGATCGCGAGCAGCACCACCATCGTCGAGGCATAGCCGGTCACCGCGACACGCACCACGCGCCGCAGCCCAAAACGCTCGGCCAGCAGGCCCGTCAGCTGCGACATGCCGATGAAGGCCACCGCATTGATCGAGAAGAACACGCTGTAGACCGAAGGCGACAGCCCGTAATGGTCGATCAGGATGAAGGACGAGCTCGACAGATAGACGAAGAAGCTAGCAATGCCGAAGCCGGCGATCGCCACCAGGCCTAGGAAATTGCGGTCGCCCATCAGGAAGCGGTAGCCTGCAAGCGCGGTTCCGAACGAGGAACCGACGCGTTCTTCCGCCGGCCGCGTCTCCTTGAGCGAGGTCGCGAGCAGGATCGTTGCAAGGGCCGCCGCGCCCGTCACCGTCCAGAACACGGCACGCCAGCCGAAATTCTCGATGATCTGGCTGCCGGTCAGCGGCGCCAGGATCGGCGACACCGAGAAAACCAGCATCAGCAAGGACATCAGCTTGGCCGCTTCGTTGCCCGTGTGCAGGTCGCGCACGATGGCGCGCGGCACGGCCATGCCGGCGCTGGCGCCAAGGCCTTGCAGGAAACGGAAGGCGATCAGCCACTCGATGGTCGGCGCCATTGCCGAACCGATGCCGCCGACCATGAACAGTCCAAGGCCGCCATAGAGCGGCAGCTTGCGGCCGACCATGTCGGAAATCGGCCCGACGACGATCTGGCCGAAACCCATGGATAGGAAGAAGATCAGCAGGCTCATCTGCACGGCGGCGGTGCCGGCGTGCAGATCCGCGCCGATCGACGGCAAAGCGGGAAGATACATGTCGATCGCGAAGGGGCCGATAGCGGACAAAAGGCCGAGCACAACCGCGATGCGGAGGAATTTGGGACTCATGATATTGGCTTCTTTCGAATTCTGGTTGCCGCCGCCAGGCGACGTCAAACCCTAGGACGTTCCATCCCGCGAGATTCCGACTCCACAGGAACGAATTCTGTTCTTCCCCGGCGCGAAATCTCTTTATCGTATGTCCACAAATTTAGACAGTCTTGTCTAAATCGTCAATCACCTCTATATAGTTTTTCATGAGAGCGAGCGTTTCTCCTGACACTTTCCCGCCACGTGGCCATGAGGCCAAGCGCCTGTCGATCGTCGACGCCGCTGCCGGTGTGTTCTGTCGCGAAGGCTTTGCCGGCGCCAATATCGACCTGATTGCCGCCGAGGCTGGAGTCTCGCGCCAGACCGTCTACAACCACCATGGCGACAAGGAAAAGCTGTTCATGGCGGTGGTGCGCGACCTCACCGATCGCTGCAATGTCGGCATCTTCGCCACCATAGCCACCTTTCCCGATCAGCCCGGCGATCTCGAAGCGGATTTGATCGGCTTTGCGGTGCGCCTGAACCAGAACTGCATCTGCAACCGCGACGGAAAATTCCTGCGCAAGCTGATCCAGACCGAAGGCGAGCGCTATCCCGAACTGTTCGCCGAATGGCGCGAACAGGGCCCGGGCAGGACATGGCCGGCAATCGCCGCCCGCCTCGCCCGCCTCGCCTATGGCGGCTACCTCACAATCGACGACCCCGACGTCGCGGCGCGCCAGTTCCTCGGCCTGGTCAATGCCGAACTGCAGATCACTTTCATGCTCGGCGGCTCGCCGCGCGAGGACGAAGTGCTGCAATCGGCGACGAATGGCGTGCGCACTTTCCTGCGCGCTTTCGGCAAGCGCCCTGCCCCGGGCAGCGTCAAAAAGCACACTGCGCTGGCTAACGCATAACATTTACGGTTGCCGGCAAGCCGCGCTGCCGATCAAATCGTTGGCAATAGTTCTCGCTTCGACGCGACGGTGGGCTATATCAGGTTTACGCCGCGCTCAAGCTTGATTACAGCTATGCGGACGATTCAACGGAACCCGACCACCACATGGCCGACGACCACATCCGCTACGACATTCTGGCCCAGGAGGCGTTGCGCGGCGTCATGCGCAAGGTCCTGGCCGAGGTCGCACGCACCGGCCTCCCCGGCAACCATCATTTCTTCATCACCTTCCTGACCGGCGCGCCCGGCGTGCGCGTGTCGTCGCGCCTGCGCGAGCGCTATCCCGAGCAGATGACCATCGTCATCCAGTTCCAGTATTGGGACCTGAAAGTGACCGACACCGGCTTCGAGGTTGGCCTGTCCTTCTCCGATGTGCCGGAAAAGCTCGAAATCCCGTTCTCGGCCGTGCGTGGCTTCTATGATCCCTCGGTCAATTTCGAGCTTGAGTTCGACGTCAAGACCGATGCGCAGCCCGAAGAGGAACCGGCCCAGCCGGCGTCCGAGCCGCTGACCATCGTATCCGAGAAGAAGCCGAAGGCCGAGAAGAAGGCCGCCTCCGAGCCGGAGAAAAAGCCCGCAGCGGCTGACGCCGGCGCCAAAGGCGCCGAAGTGGTTTCGCTCGACGCCTTCCGCAAGAAATAGGCTCCCGGGCCATGGCCGATATCGTTAACCTCCGCCAGGCCCGAAAGCAGAAGGCGCGGGACGAGAAGACGCGCGTCGCCGAACAGAACCGGGCCTTGCATGGCCGCTCCAAGGCGGAGAAGCAACGCGACCGGCTGAATGCCGACAAGGCCGAGAAATTCGTCGCCGGCCATCGCCTCGAGCGGTCCGGCAAGGACGAGCCGTGAGTGTCGGGCCGTGAGCGTCGTCGAAAAGCGCTCGGTGACCATTCGCGGCCATCGCACCAGCTATTCCCTGGAAAAGCCCTTCTATGACGATCTCGTCGCCATCGCCGCGGCGAGAAAGCTGACGCTCGCCGCGCTCGTGGCCGAAGTCGACGAGACGCGCCCCCGCGACACCAACCTGTCCTCGGCGCTGCGGCTGCATGTGCTGGAATGGGCGAAGCGCGGGGCGAACGCCTAGAGCAATTCCAGGAAAAGTGTGAGCGATTTCCCCGGGCAAAGCGCATAGCGCTTTGCCCTTGGGAATTGCGTCAAAACAAAGAGTTAAAGCGGTTCGCCGTTTCCATGAAACGGCGAAACGCTCTAGACGCCCTCGACAGCGTCCGTCCTTTTCCCGCGCCTGGTGCCGAAGCCAAGCAAGGTAGAGCGGTCGCGCTCCTCGGCCTGTTTTCTGGACCGCACGCCCATCAGATCCTTCCAGCCGACATAGCCGACCAGTTGCAGGCTTTCGCGGGTGACGACCGGCAGATGCGAGACGTTGGCCATCAGCAGCTTGTCCGAAAGGCCTTCCAGATATTCGTCCGGAAAAGCGAGCGTCACCTTGCTTCCGGCAAGCAGGTCGCCGAGCGTCGTCGTCCGGTGCTTGCCGGCGCGGCGCCAGCGCAGGATCGCCGGCGGATCGATGAGGCCAAGCACCCGCCTGTTCTCGTCGACAACCGGGAAGCTCGGATGCCGGGTTTCCGGCGCGGTCAGGAAGGCGGCGGCGCCATGCAGCGTCATCGTCGCCGGCACGCTCTCGACCTGCGACGTCATCACCTCGCGCACCCTGGTCAGCGCGAAGGGATCGACGCGGTATTCGCGAACGAGGTGGTGCCCTCGCCTGGCGATCTTCTCGGTCAGGATCGACCGCTTCATCAGGAGCACGGTGACGGCATGCGCCGCGGCACAAGCCGCGATCAGCGGCACCAGCACATGCGTGTTGCCGGTCAACTCGACGGCGAAGAAGGTGGCCGTCAGCGGCGCCCGCATCGTGCCGCCCATGGTCGCGGCCATGGCCAGCAGCGCCCAGAAGCCTGGATCCGCCGCCGGCAGGATGCCGGCGAGCACCGCCCCCATTGCGCCCCCCATGATCAGCAGCGGCGCCAGCACACCTCCTGAGGTTCCCGAACCGAGCGCCACCGACCAGATGATGGCCTTGACCACCAGCAGCAGCAGGGCGGCGGCCGCGACCGTGCGGCCATCCAGCATGTCGGCGATGTTGTCATAGCCGACGCCGAGCGCCCGTGGCTCGATCAGTCCGCCGATGCCGACCACCAGGCCGCCGATCATCGGCCACCACATCCAGTGGATGGGCAGTTTCTGGAAGGCGTCCTCGCAGGCATAGACCATCTGGGTGAGCAGCCCCGACAGCAGGCCGGCGCAGATGCCGACCAGAACCCAGCCGCCAAGCCCGACGAACGAAACCTCCATGCCGCCCTGGAACGGAAAGATCGGCCCGGGCAGATGCAGCACGGTGCGCTCGACCTCGGCGACGATGGCCGCGACCGCCACGGGAATGAAGGAGCGCGGCGTCCATTCGAACAGCAGCAGTTCCACCGCCAGCATGATGGCCGCGATCGGCGTGCCGAACACGGTGGTCATGCCGGCCGCCGCCCCTGCCACCAGCAAAGTCTTGCGCTCATTGTCGCTGACCGGCAGCATCTGCGCGATCAGCGAGCCGATGGCGCCGCCGGTCATGATGATCGGCCCCTCGGCGCCGAACGGGCCACCGGAGCCGATGGAGATCGCCGACGACAGCGGCTTCAGGATCGCCACCTTGGCGCCGAGTTTCGAACGCCCGAGCAGGATCGCCTCGATCGCTTCGGGAATGCCATGGCCACGGATCTTCTCGCTGCCGTAGCGCGCCATCAGCCCGATGACCAGGGCGCCGATCACCGGCACCACCACCGCGGCAAGCCCAAGCGGCGTATCCTGCAATTTCAGCTCGGCGAGCGAAAACTGGCCGAAATAGGCGATGTTGGTGGCAAGCCGGATCAGTTTCAACAGCGCAATGCCGGCGAACAGCCCCGCCGTGGCGACCACCACGGCAATGGTGGCAATGGTCAGCACGCGCGCGTCGGTGGTGAAATCCCTGAGATGGTTGTTTTCGGAGGGCTTCATGGCTGGCTTTCTGGCGGTGGCCGCATCTCGGATATGCCGGCACGGCGAAGACGCCGGCCAGACTTGTCGGCTCGCTATCTATCGTAACACGATATAAATTCAAGCCGGTTTTGCAGCAAAACCGTTTGAGCCTTTGGCCGGAATGGAACAAATGTCTGGAATGACGCAGCCCAGGAAATCCCGCCCCGCCATCGAACAGGCCGACTACGAGCGGCTGTCCGAGTTCCGCTACCTGATCCGCCGCTTCCTCGAATTCAGCCAGGTGCAGGCCGAGGACGCCGGCCTGACGCCGCGCCAGCACCAGGCGCTGCTGGCGATCAAGGGCTATCCGGGCGGCGGACCGGTGACGGTCGGCGACCTGGCGGAGCGCCTGCGAATCCGCCATCACAGCGCCGTCGAGCTGGTGAACCGCCTGGGCGAAGCCGGACTGGTCGTGCGAGACCAGGACAAGGACGACCATCGCCGCGTGCTGCTGCGGCTGACCGAACGGGCCGACGATTGCCTGGCCGAACTGTCAGCGGCGCATCTCGACGAGCTTTCGCGCATCGAGCCTATGCTGAGGCGCCTGCTCGATCAGGGCCGCGAGTGACGCTCTGGCGTTTTGCACCGGATGGCACCTTTTATTCTTTCGACGCCTGAATCCTTTGGCCTCCCCGCAACGTCTAGGGGGATGAAAGCCTCAAACGGGCGCAAGGCAATCGAGAGGAAGGCCAGCGATGAAACGCCATCTGATACGCTACAAGACCAAACCCGAACGGGCCGATGAGAACGAGCGGCTGGTCAAGGCCGTGTTCAAGGAACTGCGCGACAAAGCACCGGATGGCGTTCGCTACATGACCTTGCGGTCCGGCGACGGCACGTTTGTCCATCTGGTCGAGACGGAAACCGACGCGCATTCTGATATCATCACGCGGCTGGCCGCATTCGTGGCCTTTCAAAACGGCATCAGGGATCGCTGCAGCGAACCTCCGCAACGCGACGAGATGACCGTGGTGGGCAGCTACCGGATGCTGGATGCGTGACCGAGGGAAGCGACGGCGCAGAACGGGAGACGAATGAACATTCCCATTCCTGGCGGGCAGCACGGGCCCTTTGAGCGCCTGTTTGGAGAATTGCGCCCCAAGCTGCATCGCTACTGCGCCCGGATGACGGGCTCGGTCTTCGACGGCGAGGACGTGTTGCAGGAGGCGCTGGCCAAGGCGGTCGAGGCCTTGCCCGGCGCCGGCCCGATCGCCAATCCGGAAGGCTGGTTGTTTCGCATCGCCCACAATACGGCGCTCGACTTCCTGCGCCGACGATCCCGCGAAAACGCCTATTCCGACGAGGACTTGGACATGATCGTCGACCCGGCCAACCCCACCGTCGATCGTCAGGCCGCGGCTGCGGGGCTGCATACCTTCATGCGCCTTCCCGTGACGCAGCGAAGCAGCGTCATCATGATGGACGTTCTGGGCTATTCCCTGCAGGAGATCAGCGCCACGCTCGACACCAGCATCCCCGCGGTCAAGGCTGCGCTGCATCGCGGCCGCGACCGGCTGCGCCAGATTGCGCACGAGCCCGACGACCGCCCTGTCCCGAGACTGGGTGCTGCGGAACGCCAGCTGCTCAACGCCTACATCGATCGCTTCAATGCCCGTGATTTCGACGCGGTGCGCGACATGCTGGCCGAAGAGGTGCGGCTGGAACTGGTGGCCAGGACACGGCTCAACGGCCACAAGGAAGTCGGCACCTATTTCGGCAACTATTCCAGGGTGCGCGATTGGCATCTCGTGCCCGGCCTCGTCGAAGGCAGGCCGGCAATACTCGTCCGCGACCCCAACGACCCGACGGCCCGCCCAACCTACTTCATCCTGCTGGCCTGGCAGGACGGCAAGCTCGCCGCCATCCAAGATTTCCGCCACGCTCGGTACGTCGCCGACAGTGCTGAGATGCTCGTTCTCTGAACAATTCCGGAACGGGGAAAGCCTCGCCCTACTGCCCTACTGCCCTACTGCCCTACTGCCCTACTGCCCTACTGCCGTGCGGCTACTGCAACGACTTCAACAAATTGTCGATCGTGAACGGATTGGACTTCGGCTTGGCTGGCGGCGGGTTGCCGCTGGCCTCCGGCAAAGGCGCAGGCTCGACCTTGGGCGCCTGTTCAGCGGCCTTGCGCTCGGCCTCGAGCCTGGCCTTTTCCTGTGAGGCGATGCGCATCGCTTCCTCGGCCTTCTGGCGCTCCTGCTCGGCCTGAGCCTTGGCCGCCTCGTCGGCGGCCTGCTGCTCGGCCGCGGCCTTGGCGTCGGCTTCGGCTTTGGCCTTCGCGTCGGCATCGGCTTTCGCCTTGGCGTCGGCATCAGCCTTGGCTTTCGCTTCCTCGTCGGCCTTCGCCTTGGCCTCCGCTTCGGCCTGCGCCTGGGCCTCGGCCTCGGCTTTCGCCTTGGCGTCGGCCTCGGCTTTCAGCCGCGCCGCCTCTTCCTGCTGGCGCAGTTCCTCAGCGGCCTTGTCGCGTGCGTCCTGCAGCGCCGCGTAATAGCGCACCTCGCGCCGCAGCCGCTGTTTCTCCAGCAACGCCGCCTGCATCGCCTCGACGCGCTGCTGCTCCTTCTCCAGCGCGCGCTGGGTCAGGAACTGCGCCAAGGGCTCGCTGTCGAACTGCCGTTTGACGGCGCCGAACGGCCCTTCGGCCGTGAAATTGACGACCGGCTCGGAGCCGACCAGCGCCTCGTCGCCGGGCCGATAGGTGATGGCGCCCTTGGCGGAAACCGTGCTGGTGTTGAGATCGGCCGTGATGTCGGCGGACAAGGTCGCCGCCGGGTTTTGAAGGCTGATCGGCGGCGCCCGCAGCGTGCCGCCGGCAATCGTGAAAGCAACATCGGCGTCCCCGGCTGGGAAATTGCCATCGGCAGCGATCCCGGGTGCGAAGCCAGCAGTCTTGGCCGCGTCGATGTCGCGTCCGATCGCATCCGCCTTGGCCAGCAAAGCGCTGAATGCGTCCGGATTGACGCCCGCGACCTGCAACCCCTTGAGCGTCGCCGTGCCGGAACCCGACAGCGCGGCGATCATCGCATCGACGGACTTGCCGCTGGTCGAAAGAGTCGTCGAGAAATCGCCGACGCCGCCAATGCCGCTATCCGGCAGCACGTTTGCCAGATCCGCGCCGGCCAGCTTCATCTGGCCGGTGAAAAGCCCGGTGCCTTCATTGTTCTTCAGCTCGAACAGGCCGGTCAGTACCCCGCCGAGAAGTTTCGCCTTCAGGTCCGAAACGCGGATGCCTTCCTGGTCGAGCTTCAGCGAAAAGGCGGCATCATAGGCGGTGGCGAACGGCCCGGCGGCAAGGGCGGCCGTCGTCAGGTCGAGATTGGCGGTAAACGGCAGGCTGGACTTCTGGCTGAAGGGTGCTGCCGGCCAGGCGCCGCCTCTGTCGTTTGCGCTCTTGTCGTTTGCGCCCTTGTTGGTGCCGCTCTTGTCGGCCCCACCCTTGTCAGCAAGGAAGGCGGAATCGCCGAACAGCGCCACCGCCATCGGATCGAGGTCGAGCTCGTCAAGCGCCAGCGCGCCGGCCAGATGCGGTACGCCGTCCTTGGCGTCGATGTTGATGTCGCCGGACACCGCGGCCTCGTTGATCGCGCCGCTGACATTGTCCAGCACCAGCAGGCCGTTGCCATAGTCGCCCTGTGCCGAGAGCGATGCCGACATGCCCGCCCCCATGCCCGGCAGGCCGATGCCCGATGTCATCAACCACGGTTCGATGTCGGCCGCATCAAGATTGATCTTGCCCTTGGCGGCAGGTCCTTGCGGCGTGTCCGCGACGGTTCCCTCGAAGCTGGCCTTGAAGTCATTGCCGGCGAGACTGAAAGTCGTCGCCAGCCCGCCGCCCAACGTGCCTTTCGCCTGGATATCGGTGGTTGCCTCGCCCAGCATGCCGAGCGGCAGCGCCGGCAGGCCGTAAAGCGCCAGCAGCGCGGTCGCGTCGGGGTTCTTGGCGTTGAAGGTCAGTGTCACCGGCGCATCGAGAAGCTTGTCCGGCTCCCCCTTCCCCGACAGCGAAGCCGAAAAAGCCGAGCCGCCGGCCTTGCCCTGTCCGCTCACCGCCAGGCCCGTCGTGCCATCGCCATTGTCAGCGGCACTTGCCACAAGGTCTACGCGTGCATCCTGGAATAGGTCGGGATAGGCGGCCGCACGGCTCGCCAACCCTTTCAGCACCGCATTGTCGGGATAATGCTGCGCGGCGACGTCGATCAGCGGCTTCAGATCGACAGCGACAACCGATGCGTCGAGCTTGCCGGTCGGGCTCGCCGGGAAATCCTTGATCCGCCCCGTGGCGCTGATCGAGGCGCCGGCCAATCCGCCGACGGAGAGCCGGTCGACTTCAAGCAAGCCGTCGCGCAGCCTGAGCGCGGTGTCGACCGTGTCGGCGGTCAACCCGCCGGCGCTGACCGGCCCGGCCTTGATCTGGAAATCGAGATCGCTGTCGGCAAAGCGGTTGGCGCCCTTGTCGCTGACGAAGATCGAGGCGAAGGCCGCCAGCCCGTCGACGTCAAGTTCGCCGCCTTCGAGCCGCATCAGCACTGATGGCCTGGCTTCGTCAGGCTGGCTGGAATCGATGCGGCCCGAGAATTTCGCCTTGCCCAGGATCAGCTCGAGATCGCTGAAGGCCTGGTGCTTTTCCGTCAGATCGACCTTGGCCTTGAAGCCGGCCGCCGGCAGACGGCGGATCGCCTCGTCGACATCTTTCGACAGCCAGGCGGCAAAACCGGACGGCTGCGCCACGGCCAGCAGCAGCGATCCGGTGAAGCCGAAATGGCCCTGCACATTGAGGGCAAGCATGCCATCGGCTTCCAGCGTGGTGCGGCCGGGCAAGGTCGCGGCAAGCGATTTGATCGACCAGCCGCTCTCGACGGGCTCGGCGGAAAGATGGACATCACGCACCGTCGTGTCGCCGGCCACCACCGCCGGCAGCTTGACCTCGACGGTACCGGGAATGGTCGGCTTCGGCAGATCGAGCAGCGCCTGCTCCAGACCGGCGATGCGCTGGTCGAGCGTCAGGCCTGCGCCGGATTCCGCGCCCACGGCCTCGTCGAACTGCACCTGCGCGCCATTGGCCTCGATGGCGAAGTTCGGCTTCTGGCCGAGATCGACCGAGGCCTTGCCGTCGGCGGTGTAGGGATTGTCCAGCGGCCCGGTCTCGAAGCGGAATTCGTCGACGCCAAGCTTCTGGTGGTCGAGCGAGAACTTGCCGTTCAGGCGAAAGCCCGGATCGGGCTTGCCGGTGCTGACCTTCACGGTCTCGCCATCGGTGCCGCGCAATTGGGCCGAATTCTTATCGGCGCCGGAAATCTTGAACTGGCCGGAGTAGACGGCGGCACCCTTGACGATGCCGGCATTGCCGTCGGTTTCGATCACCAGCGGATAGGCGTCTGGGTCGGCCTTCAGCCGCAGCCGCATCTGGCCATTGCCTTCGGCCTTGCCGGTCGACGCCGCGATCGTGGTGCGCAACCCGTCCAGCCGCAACGTGCCATCCATGCGCCACGGACCGGCCAGCGACTTGGCCGAAATGGTCGAATTGATCTCGGAAAAGATATGGCTGCGTCCGCCGGCGGCGTGGCGCAGTTCGATCTGGCCTTCCGTCACCGTCAGTTTCTCGATCGAGATCTGGTTGAGGTCGAAAGGCGAGGACGGGCGCATCGCCCAGTCGACAGTGCCGTCATTGGCAATGTCGATGGTCGCCTTCGGGTGCTCCAGCCGCATGTCGAAAATCAGCACTTCGCCACGCAGGAAGGGCGCCAGTTCCGCATCCATCGAAAACGTCTCGACGGTCATGGCCGGCTGGCCCTTCGGACCGCCGGCGACGGCAACGTTGGAGAAGGTCACAGAGGGGAATGGAAGCAACCGCGCCGTGGCATCGCCCTGCACGGTCACCTTGCGGCCGAGAATGGCGCTTGCCTCACGCTCGAACTCAGCGCGGTAGCCGGTCCAATCGATGAAATAGGGCACCACCAGCGCCGCGCACAGCACCAGCACGAACAGGCCACCGAAGATCACGAACAGGCGTGCGAGCATCAGCCCCCAACAGGTTGTTTGAAATTCTGCCGCACTCTACCCGCATCCGCGTGTCGATAAAGAGGCAATTCATCCAGTATTGCGTCATCCCGGGCTATCTGAAACAAATCCGGCAAAAGCGGAGATTTTCGAATGTCAGGCAAGAACTGGGACCGCGTGCCGATCGACGCGCAGAGCGTCGATGCGCCGCTTTCGCAGTCGGCGATTTTCCTGGTCGTCACCGTTGCCGGCGAACAACCGGCCCTGGCCAAGGTCTGTTCCGTGCTCGGCGAACTTGACGATCTGGTCAAGACGGTCGGCTTCCGCGATCTCGGCGGCCGCCTGTCGTGCATTGCCGGCATCGGCCGCGATCTGTGGGATCGTCTAAGCCCCGGGCGGCGGCCGCTGGAGCTGAAGCCGTTCGCGCCGATCAAGGGGGCGGTCCATTCGGCGCCATCGACGCCGGGCGACCTTCTATTCCACATCCGGGCCGAGCGGCCGGACATGTGCTTCGAGTTCGAGCGCATCTTGCTCGACCGGCTTGGTCCTGATGTGACCGTCGTCGACGAAGTCACGGGCTTTCGCTATTTCGACGCCCGCGACCTGCTCGGCTTCGTCGACGGCACCGCCAATCCGACCGGCCTCGACCTGCCCGCCTCGGCGCTGATCGGCGATGAGGATGGCGACTATGCCGGCGGCTCCTATGTCGTCGTCCAGAAATACCTGCACGACATGCAGGCCTGGGCGCGCATTCCGACATCAGAGCAGGAGGCGATCATCGGCCGCACCAAGATCGACAACATCGAGATCGACGATGACGACGCGCCGCGCAAATCGCACAAATCGCTGGCCACGATCGAGGACGCCGACGGCAACGAATACGACATTTTGCGCGACAACATGCCGTTCGGCAGGCCCGGGCAGAATGAGTTCGGTACCTATTTCATCGGCTACTCGAGGTATCTCTGGGTCACCGAGAAGATGCTGCAGCGCATGTATGTCGGCGACCCGCCGGGCGCCTACGACCGGCTGCTCGATGTCTCGACGCCGCAGACCGGCACGACTTTCTTCGCGCCGACCCGCCCGATGCTGCAGGCCCTTGCCGAGGGCGCGCAGAAGTAGCTTCCCGCGGCACGGTAGAGCGGCTGCCGATAGCCCTTGTTGCTGGGATCAGCGTGCGTCACGCTTGGCTTGCGCCACCTTGCCCGCCTTGCGCTGCCGGCCGAGTTCCGCCGGCCGGACCAACTTCGGCGCCCGCTCGTTGGTCACGGCCCGCATGCCCTTGTGAGCCGTCCGCGAATTGTGCGCGGGACCATCCGCCGGCGCACTTTGCTTCATCGCCAACGCCTTGCGTGCATTCCCGACCAGCGAAACACGAGCCGCCAGCTGACGCCGCCGTTCCGCCTCGCCATTCAGCCGCCGCATCGCCATGGCCAGCACCGCCAGCTTGGCCTGCGAACCGCCATCGGCCTTCGAGGGCGCAGCGCCCTTGGGCGCGCCCTTGCCGCGTATTTCGCGGCGGCGACGATGTGCTTCGGCCTGCGCCTTGTCGCGCCGCTCGCGCAGCAGCTTGACCAGGCCGGAAAGGTCGGCGTCGGAAAGCTCCTGCACCGCCGGATGGTGCGATTTCTCCACCAGGTCCTTTTCATCGGCGCTCAGCGCGCGGGTTTCTTCCTTGCGTGAAATGGCCATGACATCCTCCTCCGCTGGCAACGCCCGTCTCGTCAGGCCTGCCGCGGAAAGGAGCCTCGACCCGAATGGTGGCGCGGTCAAGACGAGCTTTTTCGGGAGACCCTACCCCACAGCCGGCAATATCTTGCCCGGATTCATGATGTTTTGCGGGTCGAGCGCCTGCTTGATGGTGCGCATGATGTCGACGCCGTGGCCGAGTTCGCTGCGCATGAAACCGATCTTGCCCTGGCCGATGCCGTGCTCGCCGGTGCAGGTGCCGTCCATGGCGATCGCCCGCAGGTTGAGCCGCGCGACGAATTTTTCCGACAGCGCGATCTCCTTGGGATCATTGACGTCCATAAGCACCAGCACGTGGAAATTGCCGTCGCCGGCATGGCCGACGATCGGCGCGATCAGGCCCATTTCGGCGATGTCGGCCTCGGTCTCGGTGACGCATTCGGCAAAGCGCGAGATCGGCACGCAGACATCGGTCGACAGGCCCTTGGCGCCCGGCCGCAGCGTCAGCGACGACCAGTAGGCATCGTGCCTGGCCTTCCACAGTTTGGTGCGTTCTTCGGCGATGCTGGTCCACAGGAACGGCCCGCCGCCATTTTCGTCGGCGATCATGCCGAAGGTTTCGGCCTGTTCGGCAACGCCGGCATCGCGGCCGTGGAACTCGACGAACAGGCACGGGCTTTCCGGGTAATCGAGCTTGGAATAGTTCTTCATCGCCCGCATCTGCAGCGCATTGACCAGTTCGATGCGCGCCACCGGAATGCCCATCTGGATCGTCGCGATGACGGCGTTGCAGGCCGCCTCGACGGTCGGGAACGGACAGACGCCGCCCGAGATCGCCTGCGGAATGCCTTGCAGCTTCAACGTCAGCGAGGTGATGATGCCGAGCGTGCCTTCCGAGCCGACCAGCAGCCGGGTCAGATCGTAGCCGGCAGAGCTCTTCTTCGCCCGCTTGCCGGTAGTCACCGTCTCGCCATCGGCCATGACCGCCGTCAGCGACAGCACGTTCTCGCGCATCGTGCCGTAGCGCACCGCATTGGTGCCGGAGGCCCGCGTCGCGGCCATGCCGCCGAGCGAGGCATTGGCGCCCGGATCGATCGGAAAGAACAGGCCGGTGTCGCGCAGATGCCGGTTCAAATCCTCGCGCGTCACGCCCGGTTCGACCGTGCAGTCGAGATCCTGCGGATTGACGGCCAAAATGCGGTTCATGCGCGAAGTGTCGACCGAGATGCCGCCGCCGGGCGCGTTGGTGTGGCCTTCGAGCGAAGAGCCGACGCCGAAGGCGATCACCGGCACGCGATGCGCGGCGCAGGCCCGCACGATCTCCTGCACCTCGGCTGTCGTCTCGGGGAAAGCGACGCCATCGGGCGCCTGGGTCGGGATATAGGTGGTGGTGTGGGCGTGCTGAGCGCGGATAGCCTGGCCGGTCTGAAAACGTTCGCCGAGCCGTTGCTTGAGGATGCCGAGCACCGCCGCGATGCCTTCCTCGTTGCGTTCGACCGGATTGAGGTCGCTCAGAGCCATGAATTCCTCCGCGAATGGACCAGCGTCCACGCTTGTTATGCGATTATGGATGCGTAGTCTCAGCGGCCACGCCGTGTCCAGCGCCAGAACAAGGAAGTTTCAATGTCCATCCCCGCCCCCTTCGTCTCCAAGCCCATGGACATCGAGAAGGACTGGATCGATTACAATGGCCATCTCAACATGGCCTACTACAACGTGCTGTTCGACCGCTGCTCGGACGAGGCCTTCGAGGCGATGGGCATGGGACTGGACTACGTCAAGCAGCGGCGCCTCACCATCTACACCGCCGAAGTCCATGTCTGCTACGTCCAGGAACTGCACCTGGACCACAAGGTCCAGGTGTCGTTCCAGCTCATCGACCATGACGAGAAGCGGCTCCGGGCCTATCAGGAAATCCGCCATGTCGACGGCTGGCTCGCCGCCACCTCCGAGACGCTGTCGCTGCATGTCGACATGTCGGGGCCGAAGGTCGCGCCCTTCCCCGCCGATGTGATGGCCAAGGTCGAAGCCATGCGCGCCGCCCATGCGGTCCTGCCGATGCCGGAGCGTGCTGGCCGCTCGATCGGCATCAGGCGCAAATAGGACGCAGCCGATATCCATCCAGCTTCCTTGCGGCCAGGCATTGGGTCTGACTTCAAAGCCACACCCTGAACTCAAAATCGCGGAGCCCCCGATATCCACCAGCAGCGGTGCTTGAAGCCGGTTTGGACCGGCGTTAACCTTACCGAGGATTTAACGGGAACAAGCCAATTGAGCCGTTGAACGACTCAGCGGAGCGGTTGAAAACGGTCCGCATCGAGTTGCGATACGAGCGGCGGGGCGAAGCCGGTTCGAGGGACGTGCATGAAAACCGACATCAAGGTCGAAGCGGACAGGCTGGCCGCTGATCCGCGCATCACGGACTACGATTTCTGGCGTTCGCTCAAGAACGTCGACAACGAGATCTTCCACATCGCCAACAACAACGAGCCGATCCCGTTCGACATGATCCGCTGGCGCAGCATCTTGAAACGCGCCCGCCTGAAGCGCGGGCATGCGTAGCGTCCTCATCGGGCATTAATCAAACCGCGCCGTTTACGGCGAGCGCTTCATCGCCGCCAGGGGTGAGCGCGCCACCACTGGTGATGACTGGATGATGGCCGTGTTGGTCATCGCATAGGGGATGATGCGGTCGATGACCCGCTCGAGTTCGGCCACCGAAGCGACATGCGCGAGCGCGATGAAGCAATCCTCGCCGGTCACGCGGTCGCATTGCGCGATCTCCGGCGTTTCACGGATGATCTCGGCAACCACGGACAATTGCCCCGGCACCGGCCGGATGCGCAGCCATGCCGACAGCTTCAGGCCGAGCGCGGCGGGGTTGATCCTGACTGAATAGGCTTTGATCACGCCGTTCTCCTGCAGCCGCTTGATGCGCTCGGCTACGCTTGGCGCCGACAGGCCGACCGAACGCGCCAGTTCCGCCGTGCTGGCGCGCGCATCCTTTTCCAGCAGCCGCAGGATCTTCATGTCGGCCGCGTCGAGGTCGATATTTTCAGTTCGAAGGCGTTTCACTGAAAACTCCTTGCTTCCGGGAGAAAAACTGCCGGAGAAGCTGATTATCGCCCATATAAAGCGAAGAAATCGCCTGCGATGCTGAGACTATGAAGGATTCAACGCAAGCACAAGCTGCCCGCCCTGCCCTGGCCCTCGACGGCCTGGCGACAAAACTGCCGCCGCATGTCTGGTTCGGTGTCAGTGCCATCTTCCATTATCTCGGCCCGGCCTTCGCCGTGCTGCTTTTCCCGCATGTCGGCGTGCTCGGCATGGCGTGGCTGCGCATCGCCACCGCCGCGCTGATCTTCGCGCCGCTGACGCGCCCGTGGCGAAGCTTTGCCCGCGCCGATCGCTCGACACGGCTGCTGTTGCTGGCCTTCGGCGCCTGCCTGGCGGTGATGAACTGCTCGTTCTACCTGGCACTCGCCCGCTCGCCGATCTCGCTGGTCGCGGCGATCGAATTCGTCGGCACCATCGGGGTCGCGGTGATCGGCTTGAGGAGCGTTCGCAACCTGGCTGCCCTTGCCGTGGCCGTCACCGGCACCTTGCTGTTGATCGACGTCAAATGGTCCAGCGATCCCGTCGGCCTGTTCTGGGCCTTCCTCAACGGTGCGCTCTTCGTCGGCTACATCGTGCTCGGCCACCGTGTCGCCCGCACCGGCGCCGGCGACGGCATTGCGGGCCTGGGCGCCGCCATGGCGGTCGCCTTCATTCTGGTGCTGCCGGTCGGCTTTGCCGATGCGCTACCGGCTTTTTTCTCGCCGCCGCTGCTCATCGCCGCCATCGGCGTCGGCATCTGCTCCTCGGTCATCCCCTACATTTGCGACCAGCTCGCCATGTCGCGGCTGCCGCGCTCCAGCTTCGCGCTGATGCTATCGCTGCTGCCGGTCACGGCAACGCTGATCGGCGTCATCGTGCTGCGCCAGATTCCAAGCTTCTACGATTGCGTGGGGGTCGCACTGGTGGTCGCCGGCGTCGCTTTCCACAAGCCGGCTTCGACAGACTAGACGCCAGGAAAGCCTTTATCATCAATTGCTTGCACGAATGCCGAGTCGGTTCCCGGTTCTCGCCTGGCTGCGACAAGACGTCCAGAATTGAACCAATTCCTCACTTGAGCCGTTGATCCCACGAAAACGGCTTGGAGTGACACAATGGACTGGAAACGGACCAGGGAGCCTGCCGACGCTTGGCACATGACGGACGACCTTCATGTCGAGCACGGCAAGGGCGACCCGTTCGCGGCGGCCATCCGCGCCACCCGCATGTCGATGATCATCACCGATCCCCGGCGGCCCGACAACCCGATCGTCTTTGCCAATGACGCCTTCCTGCGTCTGACCGGCTATGAGCGCCACGAGGTGCTGGGCAAGAACTGCCGCTTCCTGCAGGGGCCGAAAACCGACAAGGACGCGGTTGATCAGATACGCGCTGCGATCGAGGACAAAGCCGATGTCAGCGTCGACATTCTGAACTATCGCAAGGACGGTTCGACCTTCTGGAACGCACTCTACATCAGCCCTGTCTCCAACGACAAAGGCGAATTGCAGTTCTTTTTCGCCTCGCAACTCGACGTGTCGGACCGCAAGCGCTCGGAGCATCGCATCACCGCCGACAAGGACCGCTTCGAGAGAGCGGTGAAGGAGCGCACCGCCGAACTGGAAGCGGCGCTCGACGCGCAGACCACCTTGCTGCATGAGGTCGATCACCGGGTGAAAAACAACCTGCAGATGATCTCGTCACTCATCATCATGCAGCGCCGGACCATAAAGGATGAGGCGACCAGGCATTCGTTGACCACTATGCTGGAGCGGATCGAGGCGCTCAGCACCGTGCATCGCCGGCTCTATCAATCGAAGGATGTCAGCCGGTTCGACGTCTCGGATTTCGCCAAGGACCTAGTGACGGATCTGCTGACGGCGTCGGGACGATCCGGGATCGAGTCGAAACTCGAACTCGAACCCATTGTGATTTCAGCCGAGAAGGCGACGCCTGTCGCGCTGATGGTCAATGAACTCGTCACGAATGCCTTGAAGCACGCTTTCAAGGAGGCGCCGGACGGAACCACGGCGGGCCGCATCGGCATCAAGATGAGCCAGCCTGACGGCCACTTCAACATCGAGGTATCAGACGATGGCGTCGGCATGGCCGAAGCCAATGGCGACGGCTCGTTCGGCATGCGGCTGATCAAATCGCTCGCTCGCCAATTGCACGCCGATATCGAATGGCGTGACGCCGGCCCCGGCACCACGGTCGTGATCTCGATGCCAAACGAACCGCAGCAAAAAGGACACTCTCATGATTGAACCGCTCAAGGTCCTGATCGTCGAGGACGAAGCGCTGTTGGCGATGGAACTGGAAAGCCTTGTCGAGGAAGCCGGCCACAGCGTCGTCGGCTGGGCGACGTCTTCGGCGGAAGCAAAAAGCATGGTTGAGTCGACGGATGCCGACATCGCTTTTGTAGACATCCACCTCACCGACGGTCCGACCGGCGTCGATGTGGCCCATTATATTGGCGAGAAGAAACGTTCGATGGTGGTGTTCATGACCGCCAATCCGAAGCGCATCCCCGATCATTTTGCCGGTGCGATCGGCGTCATCGCCAAGCCTTACACGATGAACGGGCTGACGTCGGCGTTGCGGTATCTGCAGGAGGGCGTGCGCCGCCCGCCGCCGGTTTCGACACGTCCAGCAGGCTTCACCCTCTCGCCGGCCTTCGCGGCGGTCTGGGCGCCAGCAGCCTGACGTCCCTACGCCAGCTTCTGCCTCAGGAAAGCGATCGTCCTGCCCCAGGCGAGATCGGCCGCTTTCTTGTCGTAGCGCGCCGCCGACGTATCGTTGTTGAAGGCATGGTTGGCGCCTTCATAGACATAGACCGTGTATTCGACATGCGCGGCATCGAGTTCCTTCTTGAAGGCGGCGATGCCGGCATTGGTGCGATCGTCGAGCCCGGCATAGTGCAGTAGCAGCGCGGCCTTGATCTTCGCTGCGTCGGCCGCCTTCGGCTGCATGCCGTAATAGGCGACGCTGGCGGCGAGATCCGGCGCGTTGACGGCCAGCATGTTGGCCGTGCCGCCGCCCCAGCAGAAGCCGATGGCGCCGACCTTGCCGTCGCCGTCCTTGTCGGCCTTGAGGAAGGCGACGGTTGCGACGCCATTGGCGATCGTTTGCGCCGGATCGACTTTCGTGAACATGTCGCGCGCTTTGTCCTCGTCAGCGGGCGTACCGCCGAGAGGCGACAGGAAATCCGGTGCAAGCGCCACGAACCCCTCCAGCGCCACGCGGCGGGCGACGTCGCGTATATGCGGGTTGAGCCCCCTGTTTTCATGGATGACGATGACGGTGCCGAGTTTGCCGGCCTGGTTTGAAGGCTTGACCAGATAGCCCTTCATCTCGCCGCCACTGCCGGGATAGGTGATATCCTCACCCTTCAGCCGCGGATCGTTGTCGGCGACGATCGCCGCCTGGGCGGAATTCGCCGCCAGCATTGGTGCAATGGCGGCCGCCGCGGCCCCCGATCCGGCAAGCCGGGTCAATTGTTCCATGAAGCGGCGGCGGTCGAGCGTCAGATGCGTGTACTCGTCATACGCATCGATCATCGCCTGGGTGATGACAGGTTTGTCAGCGATGGTGGATTTGGTCACGGGGGGCGCTCCTCGAACTTTGTGTCCTTGCGTCCGCAAGATAGGGGCGAGCCTCGCATCGTCCAGTCACGGCTCGGTCACGCTCCTGTTCCCTGGCAAGCTGCGGCAACCATCATCACATTCTTGTCATCGGCGACAAATTCTGATGGCGCTGCCACAATGTTAGAGGAAACTCACGTTCCGGCCGCCCCATGGCGCGGCCATGGTCCAGAAGGGCCCGACGTGAAAGGAAAGCTGATGACCATGACTTCGCCGATCCTTGCAACCGTCTTCATGGTTGCGGCAGCCGCCATTCTGGCGATGAGCGCAACCGTTGTCGCGGCAAGCCGAAAGTCCATGGTCAAGGTCCGCAGCCGCCAGCGCCATCCGGCAAACACGAAGACCCAAGGTTGAGGTGAAGTCATGGACGTACAGGATATCGTGAACACCGTTTCGCAGAAGGCCGGCCTCGATCAGGCGACGACCGAAAAGGTCGTCGGCACCATTTTCTCGGTGCTTGAGCATGAGGCGGAAGGCACCAGCGCCTCATCCTTCTTCGCCAAGATCCCGGGCGCCGATGCGTTGGCGCAGAAATATGACGTCATGGCCGCGGCCCCGGCCGGCGGCGGGGGCGGCTTCCTGTCGTCGCTGCAAGGCGCGCTTGGCGGCGTTCTCGGCGAAAAGGCGGGCGCGCTGGTCAATGGCCTCGCCGCGCTCAAGGCATCCGGGCTCGACATTGCGCAGATCCAGAAGGCCGGCGCCACGCTGGTCCAGCAGGCCGAAGCCGCCGCCGGCCCCGGTTTGACCAACCAGGTGCTCGGCTCTGTGCCCGGCCTTAAGAGCCATCTCGGGCTCGGCTAGCGCCCTTACTTCGGCAGCGCATACGCCATCACATAATCGCCCGGCTTGGTGCCGACCGAGCCGTGGCCGCCGGCGACGATGACCACGAACTGGCGCCCGTCGGCGACCGTATAGGTCATCGGCGTCGACTGCCCACCGGCGGGCAATCGGGCCCGCCAGAGCTGCTTGCCTGACGTCAGGTCATAGGCGCGCAGGTAATCGTCGACCGCGGCCCCGAGGAAGGCGACGCCGCCGGCGGTGATCATCGGCCCGCCAATGCCGGGCACCCCGACCTTCAGCGGCAGCGGTAGTGGCGTCATGTCGTAGACGGTGCCGTTGCGGTGCTTGTAGGCGATCGCGCCGGTCCTCAGATCGACGCCCGCGACATAACCCCAGGGCGGCGCTTGGCAAGGGATGCCGAGCGGCGACAGGAACGGTCCCATCACCACCGCATAGGGCGCGCCCTCATTGCGGTTCAGCCCTTGTTCGCTGCCGCGTCCTTCATCCGGCGGTGGCACCTGGTCGCGAGGAATGAGCTGCGACTTGAACGCCAGATAGGTCGGCATGCCGAACATCACCTGCCGAACCGGATCGACAGCGACGCCGCCCCAGTTGAAGGTGCCGAAATTGCCGGGATAGACCAGCGAGCCCTGTACGGAAGGCGGCGTATAGCGGCCTTCGTAGCGCAAGCCCTGGAATTCGATCCGGCAGGCCAACTGGTCGAACATGGTAATGCCCCACATGTCGGCGCCGGTCAGCGGCTTCGGCATGAAGGTGAGATCGGAGACCGGCTGCGTCGGCGACGTATGGTCCCCCTCGATGGCGCCGCCGGGCGCCGGCACTTCCTTGACCGCGATCACCGGTTCGCCGGTGCGCCGGTCGAGCACATAGAGGTCGCCCTGCTTGGTCGGCCCGACCAGCGCGGGCACGACGGAACCGTCGGCCTTGGTGATGTCGATCAGGCTCGGCTGCGCCGGCACGTCCATGTCCCAGAGATCGTGGTGCACGGTCTGCCGCACCCATTTCAACTGCCCGGTGTTGAGGTCGAGCGCGGTGATCGAGGAGGAGAATTTCTCGACATTGGCGCTGCGCCCGGCGCCGAGCTGGTCCGGCGTCTGGTTGCCGAGCGGCACATAGAGCAGGCCGAGCTTCTCGTCGGCGCTCGGCGTCGACCACATGTTGGGCGAGTTGGCGGTGTAGGTCTGGCCGGCCGGCAGCGGCGTCGTCTGGTCCGGATTGCCGGAATCCCAGTTCCAGACCAGCTTACCGGTGCTCGCATCATAGGCGCGGATGACGCCGGAAGGCTCCTGCGTCGAATAATTGTCGTTGACCGCGCCGCCGACGATGATCTTGCCGCCCGCGATCAGCGGCGCCGAGGTCGAGTAGTAATAGCCCGACTTCGGATAGGGCATGCCGGTCAACAGGTTGAGCGTGCCGCCCTCGGCAAAGGCGGGACAGACCTGCCCGCTGGCAGCATCGAGCGCGATCAGCCGCGCATCCGAGGTCGGCAGGTAGACGCGGGTCGCGCAAGGCTGGCCGGCGGCGCCGGCCGCATCGGCATAATAGGACACGCCGCGGCAGGTCTGGTGCTGGCGGTCCTTGTCAAGCTTGACCTTGGGATCGTAGCGCCATTTTTCCTTGCCGGTCGCAGCGTCCACCGCGATGGCGAAATTGTGCGGCGTGCAGATGTAGAGCGTGTCGCCGATCTTGAGCGGCGTCACCTGGTATGTGGTCTCGCCGACGTCATCGGGCCCTTTCACATCGCCGGTGCGGTAGGTCCAGGCCGGCTGCAGATTGGCGACATTATCCGGCGTGATCTGGTCGAGCGGCGAATAGCGCTGGCCGAACTGCGTGCGGCCGTAATAGTGCCACTCGCCGGCCGGCACATCATTGCCGAGATTGGCGTTGGGGATCACCTTGTCGGTGTCGAGCGCGCCCGCAATGTCCTTCGGGTCCGTGGTCATCGAATAGCCGGCCACCGCCAGCGATGCCAGCACCGCCAGGATCAGCGGAGCGCGGCCGTCAGGCCCGACAAGGCCCCGCCTTGCCCACGGTGTCAGCAGCCAAAGCGCCACCAGCACGATGATGCCGCCGCGCGGGCCGAGCTCCCACCAGTCGAAGCCTATTTCCCAGACCGCCCAGGCCAGCGTGCCGAGCACGATCGCCGCATAGAGCCAGAGCGCGGTGGAACGGCGCCGGTAAAGTAGCCAGGCCGCGATCAGGAAGGCCAGACCGACGACGATGTAGTACCAGCTGCCCCCCAGCGAGGCCAACCAGATGCCGCCCGCGCCAAGCGCCAGACCGAGGAGAAAGAGGATGAGGGAGGTGATGGTGACAGCCAAGATGATACTCCTTCGACTGTTGCGCGCTCGCGCGCCCATGGGCGATCCGGTACACCGTTCCTGCCCTGCGCGCAGCTTTCTCCCGCCTGCCTCGCCTGTCAAGCCGGCCCACACGCCAAGGTGGCAAACCATCTTGCCTGCATCAGGGTTTTCCCGCAGTCTCCATGGATCATCTTTGTCGTGGAGCAAGCAAAATGCCGTCATTCGTTTCGCCGCTGACGCGCATAGCGCTTGTGCTCTACTGCCTCGTCCCGCTCGTTGCCGGCACGGTAGCTGCGCCGGCGCAGACAATCAGCGAGATCAACAAGGCGAACGGCTTTCACGAGATGCTGATGGGCATCGGCCCGGGCTTCACCGCGGCCGTGAAATCGGCACCGGGAACGCCGCCGCAAAAGGTCCAGGACGCGCTTGCCGACGCCATGGAAGGCGCCTTTGACCCGGAGAAGATGGAAGCGGCCATCGAGGCCCGGATGGCGGACAAGCTCAGCGCGAAGGACCTGTCCGACCTGGCCGCGTTCTACGCGTCGCCTTTGGGCAAGCAGGTCACCGCGCTGGAGATCCAGGCGTCCACGCCAGCGGCAAGGGAGGCCAAGAAGATCGAGGGCGCCAAAATCCTCGGCGAGCTTCCGTCCAGGGATCCGGACAGGCTCGCATTGTACAGGAAGATGATGGACGATATCAGCGCCGTCGACACCGGCGAAGCCGTCGCCTTGAACATGGGCTATGCGATGCTTTCCGAAATGCTTGGCGCGGCCGGAAAGCCCCTGCCCGACGACCAGGTCATGGCCCTGCTGCGCAAGCAAACCGAAGGGCTTCGCCGCGACATCGACAGCGATGCCATGGAATCGGCCGCCTATGTCTACCGGGATATGTCCATGGCCGACCTGAAGCTCTATGCCGCCTTCCTGGCCTCACCCGCCGGCGGCCGCTACTACGACCAGATGCAGGACGCCCTGGGCGCGGTGATGACGGATGAGGCGCGCTCCTTCGGCCATCGATTCTTCGTCGCCCTCGGCTACCGCAAGGCCTGAACCGCGATAGCAGGCACTTTTACCCAGAACAAAACGTAGACAGTTCTGGTCTTTCCCTGCCGAATCACTACATTCGGGGGAAGATGTCCGGCTTTTCGGAAGACATGCCCTTCTTCGACGAACCCAATGCGCGGCCCACCGCCCCGTCGGGCATTGCCGCGCGCGCCATGGCTGCCCGCGGCGGCCAGAACAGTGCGCCCGATTATCTGAAGGGCCTCAATCCCGAGCAAAGGCTGGCGGTCGAGACCACCGAAGGCCCGGTTCTGGTGCTGGCCGGCGCCGGCACCGGCAAGACCCGCGTCTTGACCACCCGCATCGCCCACATCCTTGCCACCGGCAGGGCCTTTCCCTCGCAGATCCTCGCCGTCACCTTCACCAACAAGGCCGCGCGCGAGATGAAGCAGCGCATCGGCATCCTGATCGGTGAAGGCAATGTCGAGGGCATGCCCTGGCTCGGCACCTTCCACTCGATCGGCGTGAAGCTTCTACGCCGTCATGCCGAGCTTGCCGGCTTGCGTTCCGACTTCACCATCCTCGACACCGACGATGTCGTGCGGCTGATCAAGCAATTGATCCAGGCCGAAGGGCTCGACGACAAGCGCTGGCCGGCCAAGCAGTTCGCCCAGATGATCGACGGCTGGAAGAACAAAGGCCAAGGTCCGTCCGATATCGCCGAGGGTGACGCGCGCAGCTTCGCCAACGGCAAGGGTCGAGAGCTCTACAAGGCCTATCAGGAGCGACTGCAGACGCTGAACGCCTGCGATTTCGGCGACCTGCTCTGCCACCCGATCCGCATCTTCCGCGCCAATCCGGATGTGCTGAAGGACTATCACCGGCGCTTCAAATACATCCTCGTCGACGAATACCAGGACACCAACACGGCGCAGTACATGTGGCTGCGCCTGCTGGCGCAACGGGCTGAAGGTCGCACCACCGTCAACATTTGCTGCGTCGGCGACGACGACCAGTCCATCTATGGCTGGCGCGGCGCCGAGGTCGACAACATCCTGCGCTTCGACAAGGATTTTCCCGGCGCCACCATCATCCGGCTGGAGCGCAACTACCGCTCGACCGCGCACATCCTTGGCGCTGCCTCCCACCTCATCGCCCACAATGAGGGCCGCTTCGGCAAGACGCTGTTCACCGACCGCAACGACCCCGAGGACGGCAAGGTCAATGTCCACGCCGCCTGGGATTCCGAGGAGGAAGCCCGCGCCATCGGCGAGACCATCGAGGCCTATCAGCGGCAAAAGCATAATTTGAACGACATGGCGATTCTTGTCCGCGCGTCCTTCCAGATGCGCGCCTTCGAGGACCGCTTCATCACGCTCGGCCTCAACTACCGCGTCATCGGCGGCCCGCGCTTCTACGAGCGCATGGAAATCCGCGACGCGCTGGCCTTCTTCCGCGTCGTCGCCAACAGCGGAGATGACCTCGCCTTCGAGCGCATCGTCAATGTGCCGAAGCGCGGGCTCGGCGAAGCCACCATCCGCCAGATCCACGACACGGCGCGCGCGCTGCGCATCCCGATGCTGGAGGCCGCCGGCAATCTCGCCGAAAGCGACGAATTGAAGCCGAAGCCGCGCGCAGCACTGCGCGAAGTCGCCGCCAATTTCGAGCGCTGGCAGAAGGCGCTGGAAACCAAGCCGCATACCGAGCTCGCCGAGACCATTCTCGAGGAGAGCGGCTACACCGACATGTGGAAGAACGACCGTTCGGCCGAGGCGCCGGGCCGGCTGGAAAACCTCAAGGAACTGATCCGCTCGATGGAGGAGTACGAGTCGCTGCGCTCCTTCCTCGAACATGTGGCGCTGGTCATGGATGCCGAGCAGAATGCCGGGCAGGACGCCGTCTCGATCATGACGTTGCATTCGGCGAAAGGTCTCGAATTCGAGACGGTCTTCCTACCCGGCTGGGAGGAAGGCCTGTTTCCGCACCAGCGCGCGCTTGATGAAGGCGGCCGCTCCGGCCTGGAGGAAGAACGCCGGCTCGCCTATGTCGGCCTGACGCGGGCCAAGAAGAACCTGCATCTCTGGTTCGTCTCCAACCGCCTCATCCATGGGCTCTGGCAATCGACCATCCCGTCGCGCTTCCTCGAGGAACTGCCGGAATCCCATGTCGAGATTGCCGAAAGTGGCAACAGCTACGGCGGCTACGGCAATTCGTACGGCGGCGGCTCCTTCGCGTCGGGCCGTGGCGGCCGGCAGAATCCGTACGGCGCCTCGCGTTTCGACAGTGTCGGCGCCAACACCGAAAAATCCGGCGCCTTCTCCAACACCTATTCGACGCCCGGCTGGCAGCGTGCGCAGGCCAACCGCACCGAAGCCACCGACCGCAACTGGGGCACGCGCTCCGGCCATCAGGTCGAGCGCATCGGCTATGGCGAGACCGACAGCGGCTACGGCGCCGGCCGCACGAGCGTAAAGGGCCGCACCATCGACGGCGAGCTGGTCGCCAAATCCGTCGCCGACAAGCCGTCGCCCTTCAGCGTCGGCGACCGCGTCTTTCACCAGAAATTCGGCAATGGCAACATTTCGGCCATCGAAGGCAACAAGCTGACCATCGACTTCGACAAGGCCGGCCAGAAACGCGTGCTGGACGGGTTTGTCGCGGCGGTGTGAGCTGCCCGGTTCCGAGCAGCTCTCAGCGCAGTTCCGGCAACGGCAGTGCCTCCCTCACCGATACCGTGCCTGGTTCCACTTGTGCCCCAGCAGCGACAGGATGATGATCAGGCCGTTGAAGAACTGCACGTAGAAGCCGCTCAGGCCTGCCGCCACCACGCCGGTCTGGATGAACGACACGGTGACCGCGCCGATGGCGCCGCCAACGACCGTGCCGATGCCGCCCCAGGTCGGCGTGCCGCCGACGAACACCGAGGCCAGCACCGGCAGGAGATAACCGTCGCCCGCCGTCGGCCACCAGGTGAAGTTGATCATCACCGAGAAGGTGCCGGCGATCGCAGCCCCTATGCCGACGAAGACGAACACTTTCACCCGCACGCGCTTGACGTCGATGCCCATCTGCTGGGCGCTGTCGGGATTGTCGCCGACCACCCTCACCTGTGCGCCGAAACGATGCCTGTTATAGAGCATCGCCGACAGCACGACGAAGGCGATGGCCCAGAAGATCTGCACCGGAATGCCTTGGATCTGGCTGGAGAAGATCTTGTAGGCCCAGCTGCCGCTGAGGCTCGTCAGCGCCATCGACTTGCCTTCGTTGACGATCTGGATCAGGCCGCGCAGCAGGAAATTCATGCCGAGCGTGGCGATCAGCGACGACAGCCCGCCATAGACGACCAGCGACCCCACGAGGAAGCCGAGCAGCATGCCGGTGACGAGTGCGGCGGCAATGCCGAGGAACGGATCGTAGCCGGCCTGCACCACCAGGGCGAAGACCCAGGAGGCGAAGCCCATCGTCGCCGGAAACGACAGGTCGATCTCGCCGCAGGTGACGACGAAGACCAGCGGCACCACCACGAACAGCGCCACGGGCAGCGTCGTCAGCACGGAACTGTAGAGATACCAGGTGGTGAACACGGTCGGGTTGGCAACCATGAACACCGCCATCATGACGATGAACACGGCGAGCGTGCCGAGCGAGGCGCGGTTGTCGAGGACAAAGCCGCGCAGCCAGTGATCGGACGGATGTTTCCACTCCTGGCGGGTGGACCCGGCATGAGCGTGCAGAGGGCTTTCGAGATCGGGTTCCATGGTCTTGCTCATCGCGCTTGCTGCTCCGCTTCGCCGGCCTCGCGCAGTCCGGGCAATCCGCCGGGATGTGCGACGTCCTCCATGAAATTGATCAACTCTTCCGCCGACTTGACCGCGCTGCGATCGGCGGTCAGCGCCACCTTGCCGCGATCGAGCACCACGAAGCGGTCGGCGATGTCGAAGACGTGGTGGATGTTGTGGCCGATGAACAGGATCGAGCGTCCGCTCGCCCGCACCTGGCGCACGAAATGGAACACCTTGGCGGTCTCGGTCAGCGACAGCGCCGTCGTCGGCTCGTCGAGGATGATCAGTTCCGCCTGCTTGTAGATGGCGCGCGCGATCGCCACGCCCTGGCGTTCGCCGCCCGACAGCTGGCCGACGATCGAGTGCGGCGTGAATACCTTCGAGGTGAAGCCGATCTCGCGCATCAGCCGGCTTGCCTCCTCGATCTCCTTGTTGACCTTCAGCCAGCCCATGAAGCCGGTCAGCTCGCGGCCCATGAAGATGTTGCGCACGATGGTCTGCTGCACCGCCAGCGCCCGGTCCTGGAACACCGTCTCGATGCCGGCGTCGCGCGAGCGTGCCGCGCTCCAGCCGCTCACCGGCTTGTCGCGTACCAGGATGTCGCCGCTGGTCGGCCTGACCACGCCGGACAGGATCTTGATCAGCGTCGACTTGCCGGCGCCATTGTCGCCAAGCAGGCCGACAACCTCACCGCGGTCGACGCTGAGATTGACGCCGCCCAGCGCATAGACCTGACCGTAGGACTTCTTGATATCGCGCAGTTCGATGATGCGTTCGGCCATCGGATCCTCGCTTTCATTGTCGCATGCCGGCCCATTGCCGGCGGTCCTGCCGGCCGGGCCTGACCCGGCCGGCAGCCTTGGGAGGTCAGCGCAGCGCCTGCTTGGCGAGCTCTGAGACGATCTCATAGTTCTGCGGCGTGACGAAGCCGGCACCGGTGTCGACATTCATCGGCGCCAGCCCCAGCACCACTTGCTGGCAGAGGCTGAGGATCGGCAGATAGCCCTGCATGAATGGCTGCTGGTCGGCTGTCAGCTGCACCCAGCCGCCCTTGAAGCCCTCGACGATCTGCGGGCTGGTGTCGAAGCCGAAATTGAAGATATCGCCGGGCTTCTTGCCCGCCGCCTGCATGTAGGTCGGCACATTGCCGAGCATCTGCCCGCCCGGATAGCCGACCGCCTTGACACCGGGATTGTTGAGCAATGCCGCGGTGATCACCGGGATGGCCAGGTTCGGATCGGCGGCCCATTCGGTTACGGAATTGATCTGAACGACGTCGACGCCGGCCTCTTTCAGCGCGGCGACCGTGCCACGCTCGCGCGCGCCCCGGCTCTCATTGTCGAAGGGGCCGATCATGATCGCCTTGTCGCCGGATTTCAGCCCGGCCAGCTTGAACGCCTCGGCGCCGAGCGCGCGGCCCTGCTGTTCCTGCTGCGCGCCGACATAGCCGCCGCCGAACGCCGCCGTCACCTTCGGCACCGGCACGTTCTGGTACATCATCTTGATGCCGTCCTTATGCGCCTGCTCGGCCAGCGGCATGATCGCGTCTTCGCCTGGATGACCCATCATGGCGATGCCGTTGGGCTTGACCGCGACCGCCTCGCGCAATTGCTGCACCATCTTTTCGACATCCCAGCCGGAGAAGATGTAGTCGACCTTGGGGCCGAGATCGGCCGCCGCCTGCTTGGCGCCATTGTAGACGATGGTGCCGAAAGCGTCGCCCTCGGCGCCGCCGACGAAGAAGCGGATATGGACATCCTTGCACCACTGGGCGTCGAGCGCCTGTGCCGGCAAGGTCGAGATGGCGGCGCAAAGCGCCGTGGCGGCGGCCACGACGGTCGTGCGCAGAAGTGTCGTTCTGATCGCGATGCTCATGCACTTGTCCTCCCATTGTTTCCCTCGTCAGCCGAGGGGCTGTTGACGATTGCTTCGCCACTTACGAACCGGCTCCTCCCGCCGGCCGGGTCCTCACGTCGGATTCTGCAGGTAGCTGGCGCCTCCTCGGCATTGTTTGAGATATTCCAGCGCCCGCGCCTGCCCGGTGATTTCGAGATCGTCGCGATAGACCGGGTCGTGCCAGCCCTCGATGTCGATGGCGCCCTTGTAGCCGGCCAGCCGCAATTCGCTGATCACCCGCGTCCAGTCGCTGTCGCCGAAGCCGGGCGTGCGCATCTGCACGAAGGGCAGCCGGCCGAACACGCCGTGCTCGCGGATGACGTCCCAGCGCACGGTGGCGTCCTTGCCATGGACATGGAAGATGCGCGGCGCCCATTTGCGGATCTGCGGGATCGGGTCGATCAGATAGACGAGCTGATGGCAGGGTTCCCATTCGAGACCCAGATTGTCATCAGGCAATTCGTTGAACATCAGCTCCCAGGCGTCCGGATTGTGCGCGATGTTCCAGTCGCCGGCGGCCCAATTGGCGTCCATTGCGCAATTCTCGAAGGCGATGCGCACGCCCTTGTCGGCGGCGCGTTTGGCCAGCGGTCCCCACACTTCGCGGAAGCGCGGCAGGCTGTCCGTCAGTGGCTTGCCGCGGATGCGCCCGGTGAAGCCGCTGACCATCGAAGCGCCGAACAGATGCGCATTGTCGATCACCGTCTCCCAGGCCGCAAGCACGCCGCGATCGACCTCGCCGCCCTCCAGCGGATTGCCGAACACGCCGAGGGACGACACGATGACATCGGCATCGCCGATCGCCTCGCGGATCTCGCCGGCAAGGCGCGGAAGGTCCTTGCCGCCCAGCGTCTGCCAGAAGAAGGGCTGGATGCTCTCGAAACCAAGCGGCAGGATCTGCCTGACATAGGCAGCGGGGTCTTCGAGATTGGCCCGCACCATGGTGCCGATCCGGATGTCGAGAAGCGGGTTTGGCATCACTTGTGTTTCCTATGAAATCGCCACGCGGCGTCCGGTTTCGGCGCTCTCGATGGCGCCGAAGACCATGGCCAGGCTTTTGATGTTGTCGGTGCCGCGCGTCTCCGGCTCGGTGCCGGTCTCGATGGCGTGCATGAAATCCCGGATGATGCCGAGATGGCCGCCGACGCGGTCGGCTGGATCGAGCGGCGGCACTTCGATCGGCTGGGTCTTGTCGAATAGCCCGTCGCGGCCAGGCACCACCACCTCAGCCGTCAACAGGTCGTGGCCGTCCCAGATGAGGCTGCCGCGCTCGGCGACGATGCGCCAGCTGCCTTCCCAGCTGGTGCGGAAACCGTCGGCGCACCAGGAGCCGGCATAGGTGAAGACCTTGCCGCCACCGAGATCGAAGACAGCACTTGCCGACGATCCCTGCCGGTACCAGGAATTGGCCGGCTCCCATTCCTGGCAATAGACGCCGGCCGGCTCGCCGCCGGCCATGTAGCGGGCGGCGTCGAAGGTGTGGATGGCCATGTCGAGCAGCAGCACATGCGCCATCTCCTCGCGAAAGCCGCCGAAATGCGGCGCGACGAAGAAATCGGCATGGATGCTGGTCGCCGCGCCAATGGCGCCGGATTCCAGGAAGCGGCGGATGCGCCTGACATTGGCGACGTAGCGGCGGTTCTGCACGACGGCATGGGTGCGCCCGGCCTGGCGGGCCGCCTCGACGATGGCGCGGGCGTTTTCAGGACTGTCGGCCAAGGGTTTCTCGGTCAGAAGATGGCAATTATGGGCAAAGGCCGAAAGCGCGACTTCGCGCCGGGCGGCGGGAACCACGACATCGAACACCGCGTCGGGCCTTGTCTGGTCGAGCACCGCGTCAAGGCTGGTGCCGATGACAATGCCGGTGAGGCCGTATTCATGCGCCCTCGCCTTCGCCCGCTCGGCGTCGAGGTCGACAAGGCCGACAATGGCGAGCCCGTCGATCTGCCTCGCGGCATCGAGCCACTGCCTGCTCATCGCGCCGCAGCCGACGAGGACGACATTCATCATCCGGCGTTCCTCCTCCGCTCGGTCCCTCCAGACCGATCGTCACGGCATCCACGGCATCACCGTAAACGTTTTTCCGTAAACGTTTACGAGAACACACCCGATGGCGTAGAATGTCAATCGGCCGCCCGCGAAAATCGTCACGAACACTTGGCCTCAGCGGCAGCCAATGATAGCCAAGGCAGGGGAGACTATCCTTTGGCGTCCAGCATCCACGACCTAGCGCGTCATCTGAACATTTCGATCGGCACCGTTTCGCGGGCGCTGAACGGCCGCGCCGACGTCAATGCCGACACCCGACAGCGCGTGCTCGACGCCGCCAAGAAGCTGAACTATTCCCCCAACCAGTCTGGCCGGAGTCTCAGGCAAGGCGCGACCCATTCGATCGCCTTCATGCTGCAGCCGCATCCTGGCGACCAGCAATATGGCGAACCGTTCTTCATCCCCTTCCTGATCGGGCTGCAGGGCCGCCTGGCCGAAAGCGGGCTCGACCTGACGGTGGTGATGGGCGCGCCAGGCGACTATCAACAGGAACGCCTGCGCCGCGTCGTCGAGACCCGCCGCGCCGATGCCGTGCTGCTGGCGTGGACGCGGCGCGAGGACGAGCGCATCGATTATCTCACCGAGGTCGGCTTCCCCTTCGCCACGCTCGGCCGCAGCCGCACCGGCGGCAAGGCCTATCCCTCGCTCGACCTTGATTTCGAACAGGCAGGCAGCGATGCCGTCGACCGGCTGGTGGCGCGCGGCCACCGCCGCATCGCCGCCATCCGCCCTTCCCTCAACCTCAATTTTGGCTATCTGTTCCTGGACGGCTACCGCAAAGCTCTGAAGCGGCACGGCATCGAGGTCGATCCCGCGTTGATCGCCGACGGCTTCATCAACGAGGCCGGCGGCTACCAGGTGACGCCGCGCGTGATGCTGGCAAAGGACCGACCGACGGCCATCATCTTCAACAACGACGCCATGGCGCTCGGCGGCTGCAAGGCGCTGGCCGAGATGGGCATCAGACCCGGCCACGACATCGCCGTCACCGTCATCGTCGACACGCCGCTCTGCCGCTATTTTTCCCCGGCGTTGACCGCCTTCCGCCCGGCGCTGGAGCCGATGGGAAGGCGGCTGGCCGAAATGCTGCTGGCCTCGCTGCCCGCCTTTGCCGGCCCCGAAGGCCCGCGCATCATCCGCGAGGTCTGGCCGCTGGAGCTGATCGCGCGCGACAGCGATTGATGGAGCCCGTAGAGGATATCAATCCACCTTCTTCTCGCCCCGCTCACCGGCCTTGACGATGTCGCCGGTGGTGAACAGGATTTCCTTCAATTCCGCGCGCCAGTCCTTCTTCTGGCGCAGCAGGAATTCCAGATCCATGCCGAAGTGCTTGAACTCCTCGCCTTGCGCGTTCTGCATGATGGCCCGCGCCTGCGGATCCTTCTCCACCGAGATGCGCTGTTCGTACCAGCCGATCGCTTCCGCTTCCTCGATCAGCGAGGTGATCATGCGCGCAAAGGTCCGCACCTTCTGCGACAGTTCTTCAGGCGGTTCGTGATACTGGTCGAAACCCATGTCGTCCTCCGGTGCTTCATCCCCATGAATGCCTGGGAATGTCGCCGGTTCCGCCTCAACGCTGCAATTCCGCCAACGCCCGCTCCAGCGGCGCCGACGAAATCTGGATCGGCCCGGAAAATGCGACATCCATGTCCAGGATCAGGTAGATCGCCCCCGCGATCAGCGCGGCCGACACCACAAGGGTTGTGGCTGTGATGGCATTCTTCGGCGCCCTGAAGCCGAAACTGGCGAAGATCAGTGCCAGCCACGCAACCAGCATGGCAATCAGCGGCCAAGGGATGGCGCCCTCCGATTGCTCGATCAGCACCCAGCGCATTTCCAGTACCTTCTGCAGGCGCTGGCGTCCATCCTGCAGGAGGGAACCACGTACAGCGTCGGACGGCGTCAGCGCATTTAGCCGTGCGCCGATTTCCGTCAGCAGACGTTCGGACAGTTGGTTGGCGGCGATAGTCGTTTCGCTGTTTTGTGACGAGGTGTCCACCACCCGCTGCACATAGGCGACCAACGGCTGGCGCACCGCATCGGTTTCGGGACCGTACCGGCGCAATGTCCTGTCGAGCAGGATCAGCTCCGTCGCATAGGCGTGCACATTGTGATCGATCGATTCGAAGGTGTTCTTGGCCGAGTTGATCATCAGGCCGAGTATCAGCGAGGTCATGACGCCGAACAGGTTGGCTGCAAGCCGAACCACCGTGTTCGTGTCGTCATCGCGGTGTCTGGTCGGCAGTCTCGGCCAGATTGCCATGCTGCCAAATGCCGATGCGGCCAGGCACAGGAAGATCACCACTGCGATCAAAGCTTCGCGCATTCGCTCATCTCTGCACGGGAAGCGCCAATTGCCAATGCCGAGGCGGCCTGTTGAAAGCGAAAGTTCAAGGATCCGGTGCGATATTGCAGCGCCTTGCCGGGCTGAAACGCGGCGCGGTAATGTCGCCTGCCCGTCGCGGCAGTTCGATCAGCAAGGAGGCGGCATGTCTGGAAGATCGTCCTTGCCGCTCCTTGGACCGCTCCTCGGGCGCCGGCCGCTGCTGCCGGCGGCCCTGCTTGCCCTGCTGGCGGCGGCCATCTTCCTTGCCGATACGATCACCAATCTCGAAATCGCGGTCGCGGTCTTCTACGTCGCCATTGTCCTGATTGCGGTCCGCTATCTCGACCGCCGCGGCGTGGCGATGGTGGCGGCGGCCTGCATGGCGCTCACCGTGCTGAGTTTTTTCCTGACGCGGGCGGGTTCGGTGCCGGCGGGCATGATCAACTGCGCCATCAGCCTGGTGGCGATCGCCGTCACCGCCTATCTGGCGCTGCGCACCGCCGCCGCCGAGGCCGCCGCGCGGGAGGCGCAGGCGCAACTCGCCCACATCACGCGCGTGACGATGCTGGGCGAATTGACGGCCTCGATCGCGCATGAGCTCAACCAGCCGCTGGCGGCAATCGTTTTGAACGGCAACGCCGCCCGGCGCTGGCTGGCGGGCGGCAATCCGGATGAGGCCGGCAAGGCGGCCGAACGCATCGTCAGGGACGCCAAACGCGCGAGCGAGCTGATCAAGCGCCTGCGCGGTCTGACCCGTAAGGCGGGCGGCAAGGCCGTCCGGTTGGACGTCAACCAGCTGATAGCGGAGACGCTGACCCTGGTGGAAACCGAGGCCGGCAGAGCGCATGTCTCCTTGCGGACGGAACTGGCCAGCAAACTGCCTCGGGCCCAGGCCGATCCGGTGCAGATCCAGCAGGTCATCCTCAACCTCGTCCTCAACGCGCTCGAGGCGGTGAGCGGCGAAGAAGCGCGTGACGTCACCATCGTGACCAGCCCCGGTAAATCCGGCGAAATCGTCATAGAGGTGCGCGATTCCGGCCGTGGGCTGGGCGGCGTCGAACTCGACCATGTCTTCGACGCCTTCTACACCACCAAACCCGAGGGCCTGGGCATGGGGCTTGCCATCAGCCGCTCCATCGTCGAAAGCCATGGCGGCCGCATCTGGGCGCAGCCTGCGGCGCCGCGCGGCGCCGCCTTCTTCTTTTCGCTCCCGGCCGGCAAAACCGGACCGCGCGGGTCAGAGCAATGACGCCTATCGGAGAACCAGAGCAGATCGTTTTCGTCATCGACGACGATCCCGCCATGCGCGAGGCGCTCGACAGCCTGCTGCGCTCGGTTGGCCTGGACGTGCGCTGTTTCGGTTCGGTCGCCGAATTCCTGGGCGCGCCGAGGCCGGACGCACCTTCCTGCCTGGTGCTCGACGTGCGTCTGCCCGGCAAAAGCGGCATGGATTTCCAGAAGGAGTTCGCCCGTTCCGAGACGCCGCTGCCGGTCATCATCATGACCGGGCATGGCGACATCGCCATGTCGGTGCAGGCGATGAAGACCGGCGCCGTCGATTTCCTGCCCAAACCGTTCCGCGAACAGGACCTGCTCGATGCCATCGCCACCGCCCTGGACAAGGACCGGCTGCGGCGGACGCAAGCAGCGGAACTCGATACGTTGCGCGAACGGCTGGCGACGCTGAGCGAAGGCGAACACAGCGTCGTGGCGCTGGTGGTGCAGGGACGGCTCAACAAGCAGATCGCCGGCGACCTCGGCGTCAGCGAGATAACCGTCAAGGTCCGCCGCGCGCGAGCGATGCGCAAAATGCAGGCCGTGTCGCTGGCCGAGCTCATAAAAATGGCCGGCAAGCTCGGAATCTGACCGCTCCGAGGCGGCAAATAAACCGTTATTTTTCAATGCATTGATAGCGCGTTGCGTAACCGGCGCCCGGCCGCGCTATGCCTTGGTATCAATCCATATACTTAAGATTCCGGCGCTCGCGTTGACACGTCGTGAGCGGCGGGCGTAAGGCGGCGTGGCTTCGGCTGACCGAAGCATCAACTCGAGATCGAACAGGTTATGGACAGCTATCCCAGTCGCTGTCCGGATCAAGCCACAGGCACGGTCCGGACACTGGCCCCGTCAACAGATTTGGTTTCCGGCATGTGGCGCCGGTCGGGCCTCGGCAGGGCATAACCCGCCTGCGGCTCGCCTTGCCGTCCCGCCGGACCGCAAGAGGTGAGCCATGAACACCAAAATCATTCCCTTCCGTGCGCGCTCTGCCACGCGCTCCGCTTCGATTGCACGGCCGTCCGTTGCAACAACGCGCGGCCTGGCGGGCAAAGCCGGCTTCGCCATGCCGTCGACCCGGCTCGTCTGCGTCTGGCGCCTCGGCTCGGTGAGCGGCCGCCTGGAGTGCCGCTGGGCGCAGGAGCCCGTCTCCGAAGAGGGCGTCAGTCGTCGATCGGCCCTCCCTCGGCGCGCTGCCTGAGCCCTTTCTCAACGCAGCCCAAACCTCCGCACTGACGGTCAGGCCCAGGCGCCCGGCGCGACCACCTCCCGGTCGCAGCCTTCCGCACGCCCGCAATCATCCTCTCCCAAGCCAAACCGAAATCGGCCCATCCCCCGGAGGTCCGCCATGATCTTCCTGCCCCACAACCGCAATTCGCTTGGCGAGGCCGCGGCGCTCGCACGCGCACGCATCGCCCCCAACATCTACGACACTATCGCCTTTGCCATGCTGGTGGCCTTGCTGGTGCTTCTGGCGCATGGCGCCGCCGGCATGCGCGCGCCGAGCGCGCTGCTCACCACCTCGCCGGTCACGCTCGATCTCGTCAACCTGCCGGAATACGCGCTGCGCACGACGCTGCGCATGTTCGCGGCCATCATCGTGTCGCTGGTCTTCACCTTCACGGTGGCGACGCTGGCAGCCAAGAGCCGGCGCGCCGAAATGGTGATCATTCCCGCGCTCGATATCCTGCAATCGGTGCCGGTGCTGGGTTTCCTGACCTTCACCGTGACCTTCTTCATGGGCCTGTTTCCCGGCAGCCAGCTCGGCGCCGAATGCGCGGCGATCTTCGCCATCTTCACCAGCCAGGCCTGGAACATGGCATTCTCGTTCTACCAGTCGCTGCGCACCGTGCCTGGCGACCTCGACGAGGTCAGCCGCGGCTTCGGCCTGTCGGCGTGGCAGAGGTTCTGGCGGCTGGAGGCTCCCTTCGCGGCCCCCGGCCTGGTCTGGAACACCATGATGTCGATGTCGGGCGGCTGGTTCTTCGTCGTCGCCTCCGAGGCCATCACCGTTGGCAACACCACCGTGCAACTGCCCGGCATCGGCTCCTGGCTGGCGCTCGCCATCGACAAGCAGGATTTTACCGCCGTCGCCTGGGCCGTGCTCGCCATGGGCGTGCTCATCCTGCTCTATGACCAGTTGCTGTTCCGGCCCGTTGTCGCCTGGGCCGACAAGTTCCGCTTCGAGCAGACCGCCGGCCAGGAAAAGCCCCGCTCCTGGGTCTACGACGTCCTGCGCCGCGCCCGGCTGCTGCGGACCGTGGGGTTGCCGATCGCCTGGCTGTGGCAGCGCGCCATGCTGCTTCGCCCGGGCAAGCGGACCCTGCCGGCGGCCAGCGTCGCCTCGCGCCGCTTGTCCCGGCTGCTCGACTTCGCCTGGCTCGGCCTGGTGCTGCTTGTCGCGCTGTGGGGTGCCGTCGAGACGGTCCTGTATCTCAGGCAGACACTTGGCTGGAACGATGTGGTCGAAGCCCTCGGCGGCGGCCTTCTCACTCTGCTGCGCGTGATCGTGCTGATCGCGGTGGCCAGCGTCATCTGGGTGCCGATCGGCGTCTGGATCGGCTTGCGGCCCGCGGTCGCCCAACGCGTTCAGCCACTGGCGCAGTTCCTCGCTGCATTCCCAGCCAATGTGCTGTTTCCATTCGCGGTGATCGCCATCGTCGCCACCGGCGCCAGCCCCGGCATCTGGCTGTCGCCGCTGATGGTGCTCGGCACGCAATGGTACATCCTGTTCAACGTCATCGCCGGCGCCAGCGCCTTCCCCTCCGATCTCAAGGAGGCGGCCAGGGTGTTCAAGATACGGTCCTGGTCGTGGTGGAAGAACGTCATGCTGCCGGGGATCTTCCCCTACTACATCACCGGCGCGCTGACCGCCTCCGGCGGCTCGTGGAACGCCTCGATCGTCGCCGAACTGGCAAGCTGGGGCAACACCAGGCTCGAGGCCTTCGGCCTCGGGTCGTACATCGCCAAGGCCACCGAGGCAGGTGATTTCCCGCGCGTCATCCTCGGCATCGCCGTGATGTCGCTCTTCGTCACCCTCTTCAACCGCATCCTCTGGCGCCCGCTCTATGTCTTCGCCGAACGCCGCATGCGGCTCGACTGACCCTTTCTTCCAGGAGACTGATCATGAACCAAACTGTCATCCCCAACACCTTTCCGCTCGTCGAAGTCCATGGCGTCTGCCAGACCTATGACAAGGGCAGCGCTGGCAAGCTCGCCGTCCTCGACCAGGTCGGGCTGACGCTCGTCTCGGGCGAGATCGTCGGCCTGCTCGGCCGCTCCGGATCCGGCAAATCGACCTTGCTGCGCTCCATCGCCGGCCTGATCCGGCCAAGCGAGGGCGCCATCGCCTTCGAGGGCAAGCTCGTCTGCGGCACGCCGGACGGCATTGCCATGGTCTTCCAGAGTTTCGCGCTGTTTCCCTGGCTGACCGTGCTGCAGAATGTCGAACTCGGGCTCGAGGCGCAGGGCGTCTCGCCGGCCGAGCGCCGCAAGCGCGCTTTGTCGGCCATCGACCTGATCGGCCTCGACGGTTTCGAGAACGCCTATCCGAAGGAACTGTCGGGCGGCATGCGCCAGCGCGTCGGGCTCGCCCGCGCCCTGGTGGTGCATCCCAAGGTGCTTTTGATGGATGAGCCGTTCTCGGCGCTCGACGTGTTGACGGCCGAGACGCTGCGCACCGACCTGCTCGACCTCTGGTCGGAAGGCCGCATGCCGATCGAATCGATCCTGATGGTGACGCACAACATCGAGGAGGCCGTGCTGATGTGCGACCGCGTGCTGATCTTTTCGTCCAATCCGGGCCGCGTCGTCGCCGAGCTCAGGATCGATCTGCCGCAGCCGCGCAACCGGCTGGACCCCGCCTTCCGCGCGCTGGTCGAGGACATCTATGCCCGCATGACCGCCAGGAAGGAGCCGGGCACCCCTGTCCGCGACGGCGTCTTCCCGGGTTCCGGCATCGCCATGGTGCTGCCGCGCGTCTCGACCAACCTGCTTGCCGGCCTGATCGAGGCCGTTGCAGCGCCGCCCTACAACGGACATGCCGACCTGCCGCCGCTGGCCGCCAGCCTGCAGCTTGAGATCGACGATCTGTTCCCGATCGCCGAAACGCTGCAGCTGCTGCGCTTCGCCGAGTTCGCCGAAGGCGACATCCAGCTGACGCCGGCGGGCAAACGCTTCGCCGAAAGCGAGGTCGACGCGCGCAAGCAATTGTTCGCGCAGCAGCTCGCGACCTATGTGCCGCTGGCCGGTCACATCCGCCGCGTGCTCGACGAACGCGCCAACCACAAGGCGCCGGCCCGCCGCTTCCGTGATGAGCTGGAGGACCACATGTCCGAGGACTATGCCGACCAGACGGTGCGGGCCGTCATCAGCTGGGCGCGCTACGCCGAATATTTCGCCTATGACGAGGAGAGCGACCTGTTCACGCTCGACAACCCCACCTAACCAATCTGGGCGCCGCGCCTGGTTACGACACCGGCGCCGCGCCGCCCTCTTCGGTGCGCCGCGCGATGAACTCGTCGAGCACGCCGGCAGTGGTGGCAGCCGAAGCGGGCGGCTCGAAATCGGCAAGGATGCGTTTCCAGATACCGGTGGCGCGCTCGGTGGCGGTCTTTGATCCGTTTTGCGTCCAGTTGCCGAAGTTCGACCAGTCGGCCACCAGTGGCTCATAGAATGCCGTGCGGTAGCGCGACATCGTGTGGCCGGCCGAGAAGAAATGCCCGCCCGGCTGCACTTCGGCGATCGCCTCGAAACCGATCGCGTCGTCGTCGCCAGGAGTCGTCGCGCAAAGCTCGGCTATCGACTGCACCGCCTCGATGTCGGTGATCAGCTTCTCGAAAGAGACACTCAGGCCCCCCTCCAGCCAGCCCGCGGCGTGGATGCAGACGGTGGCGCCGGCAAGCACCGAGCCCCAAAGGGCGAACTGCGACTCATGGGCCGCCTGCGCATCGGAGATGTTGGCGGCACTGCCGGCGCCCGATCGCCAGGGAAGGCCGATGAAGCGCGCCAATTGGCCGGCCCCCAGTGTCGCCTTGACGTGCTCGGGTGTGCCGAACGCCGGAGCGCCCGACTTCATGTCGACATTGGAGGAGAAGGAACCGTAAAGCACGGGTGCGCCCGGGCGCACGATCTGCGCCAGTGCCAGGCCGGCCAGCGCCTCGGCATGCTGCAGCGTCAGCGCGCCTGCGACCGTGATCGGCGCCATCGCCCCGGCCAGGCAGAACGGCGTGATGACCAGGACCTGTCCGGCGCGGGCGAAGTCGATGATGCCTTGCGCCATCGGTATATCGAGCTGGCGCGGTGAATTGGTGTTGATGATGGTGTAGCAATGGGCGCCGGCGCGGAATTCATCCTCCGACAGCCCGCGCGCCAGCCGGATCATCTCAAACCCATCCTCGACCTGCGGCGTGCCGCGCGCGAAGACGAAGGGGAACTTGTCGGACAGCGTCAGCTGCGCGCGGTTGACGGCATAGTGGCGAAAGCGGTTGTCGACATCCTGCGGCTCGATGCAGGGGCAAAGCATGTGCAGTACGTCGAAATGCTGGATGAGCTTGGTCAACTCCTCGAAGGCGCCGAGCGTTCCCGGCCGGCGGCCGCGTTCGAGATCGGTGACGTTCGGCGCGCCAGCGCCTGCGAGGAACGTCATCGAGCCGAGTTCGAGCAAAAGATCGCGGCTGCGGTCGCCCGCCAGCGCCGGAATTGATTTTGGCGCCGAGGCCAGCGCCGCGGCCACGATGTCGCGGCCGATGCGCACCATGTCGGTGTCCGGGTCCACGAGCGCACCGGCGCGGGCGAAAATCTCCCGCGCCTGCGGCAAGAGCACCTTGATGCCGAGCTCCTCCAGCACGCGCAGCGCCGTGTCGTGGATCGCGGCGATCTGGTCGTCCGAAAAGATCGGCTGCGGCATGAACGGATTCTTCAGCGACCGGTAGTTGGGACGGCGGCTGCTTTCGCTGCCGGCCTCGCCCGTGCGTCCGCGCCGGCGCTCGCGCCTGCTGTCTCGTGCCGCGTCATCGATCATCGAAAATCCTCCTCATTGCCGCATCGCCTTGCCCGAGGGATCGTAGGGCGAGGCCGCGATGACCCGAGCCGGCCGCTCGACGCCGACAATGTGCACCGAAAGCGCCGTCCCCTCCTCGGCAAAATCGCCGTCGACCAACGCCAGCGCGACACTCTTGCCGATCGTGTAGCCAAAGCCGCCGGACGTGACGAAGCCGACGCGCCGGCCGTCGCGCCAGACCGGCTCGAAGCCGCTGGCGTCGGCATCGACGGCGTCGACCTCCAGCGTCACGATCCGTTGCGCGGCACCGGCATCGCGCTCCTTCAGCGCCGCCTCGCGGCCGACGAAATCGCCCTTGTCGAAGGTGATGAAACGGTCGAGGCAGGTCTGCCCTGGCGTGTAGCCCTGCGTGAATTCGCGCGACCAGATGCCGAAGCTTTTCTCCAGGCGCAGCGCATTCAGCGCGTAGTAGCCGATCTCGGCCAGGCCAAGATCCTCGCCGGCGGCAAGCAAGGTCTCGCGCAGCGTGGCATGCATGGTCACGGGACAGCTGATCTCGAAGCCGAGCTCGCCGGCGATGGACAGACGGGCAAGCCGCGCCTGCACCATGCCAATGTCGAACGCGCCGCAGGCCATGAACGGCAGTGCGGCGGCGGAGGCGTCCTGATGTGTCGTGCGCTCCAGGATTTTCCGCGCATTCGGCCCGGTCAGCAGGAAGCCGCCCGTCGCGTCGGAGATGTCGGTGACCGCGACGCCCCCACCTGTTTGGCTTTCGAACCAGCGCATGTGGAATTCCCTGAGGTGGTAGGAACCCATCAGCCAATAGTCGCCGCCGCCCCAATTGATCACTGTGAGGTCGCCCTTCAGCCGCCCGTCCGGCCCGAGCATAGGCGCCAGCCGCGCCTGCCCGGCCTTCGGCAACCTGCAGGCAAGCAGCCGGTCGAGCCATGCCTCGGCGCTTGGCCCCGACACCGCATAGCGTGAATAGGCCGAGATATCGACGAGACCGGCGGCACGCCGGACCTGCAGCGCCTCGTCGCCGACAATGTCGAAAGCGCTGGAGCGCTTGAGCGTGGTGTTCTCGCAAAAGCCCATCGGCGCGAAATAGGCCGGGATTTCCAGCCCCCACGATGCAGTCCATTCGCAGCCGGCCGCGCTCATGCCGTCATAGGCGCCGGGGCGTTTCAAGGGCCGGCCGGCCGGCAGCCGCTCATTGGGAAAGGTCATGACGAAACGGCGCGCATAGAATTGCCGCGTCGTCTGCCCGAGATATTCGCGGTTGGCGGCAAAGGCGCCGTAGCGGGCAATGTCCATGCCGGAAATGTCGGCCTGCGGCTCGCCGTAAATCATCCATTCGGCCAGCGATTTGCCGACGCCGCCGCCCTGGCTGAAACCGGCCATGACGCCGCAGGCGACCCAGTAGTTTTTCAGGCCGCGAACCGGTCCGACGATCGGATTGCCGTCGGGGGTAAAGGTGAAGGCGCCGTTGACCCATTTGCGGATGCCGGCGCTCGCCAGGCAGGGAAAGCGCTCATGCGCCCTGCCGAGTTCCAAGCTGATGCGGTCTATGTCTTCCGGGATCAGCTCGATGCCGTAGTCCCACGGCGCGCCGTCCATGTGCCAGTGCTTCGGGTTCTGCTCATAGACGCCGAGCAGCACGCCCTTGCGCTCCTGGCGCAGGTAGGAAAAGCCGTCGAGGTCGACGGCGATGCCGATCTCCCGGTCCAGCGTCGCGATCTCGGGGATGTCCTCGGTGATGAAATAATGGTGCTCCATCGGCGTCACCGGCAGGTCGATGCCGGCCATGCGGCCCAGCTGCTTTGCCCACAGTCCGCCGGCGTTGACGACATGCTCGGCAACAATGGTGCCCTGCTCGGTGACGACGTCCCAGTGGCCGTCCGCGCGAGACTTCAACTCGACGACACGGTTGCGCAGGATGATGTCGGCCCCGCGCTTCTTGGCGGCACCCGCATAGGCATGCGTCGTGCCGTAAGGGTCGAGATGGCCTTCGTTGGCATCGTAGAGACCGCCGAGCACACCGCTTACGTCGACGATCGGGCAGATTTCCTTGATCTCGTCAGGGGTCACCAGACGAGCCGTTTCGATGCCGACCGACTGGAACACCGCCCAGGCCGATTTCAGCCATTCCCAACGCTGGGGATCGCTGGCCATGTTGACGCCGCCGGTCATGTGCAGGCCGATATCCCAGCCGGACTCGGCCTCGATCTCCCGATAAAGCTTGATGGTGTAGTCCTGCAGCGCCGCGACATTGGGATCGGCGTTGAGCGCATGAAATCCGGCCGCCGCATGCCAGGTCGAACCGGCGGTCAGTTCGGCGCGCTCGATGAGCGCCACGTCGGACCAGCCGAACCGCGTCAGGTGGTAGAGCACCGAGGCGCCGACCACCCCACCCCCGATGACCACTGCACGGTAGTGCGACTTCAAGGCTTCCCTCCCGGTCTGTCAGAAGCGCACCATATACGCACTGGACATAAGTGTCCAGTGATGCGCCTGCACGCCCGGACGGATGCGTGGGGAGGATCCATTCTTCCGCCAGAGCGCGTGTTTTTCCCGGCCTGCGAATATCCCGGCGGGCACACATGCCGCCCTGTCACGCAAGCATCATGTTCGCGCCGTAGACCGCTTTTGGGGGGGCGCGCGGCATCATCGATGTACCGCCTCTTTAAGCTTTCGCTCTTCGGCCGCTCCGGCACATCTGTCACAAAGAGGATCATCCATGAAACACCTGCACCGAACCGCCTCGCTCGGCGTCGCGCTGGCCTTGTTCAGCGCCTTGACGCCGGCGCTCGCCGAAGGCACCGCGACCGTCCTCGTCAACAAGGGCCTGGTCGGCGTCGGCCGCATCCCGGCCGCACAGCGTGACAAATTCGGCGAGACGTTCGGCTCGGGTTCCGGCATGGCGATCGACACATCGAGCTGGACGCATGAGGCCGGCACCTACAAGGGTTCGCTCTGGCTGCTGCCGGATCGCGGCTACAATGTCGCCGGCACCACCGACTACCGGCCGCGGATCAACACGATCGGCATCGAGTTCACGCCGGCGGCAGCAGGCGCCGCTGGCCAGGAGCAGACCGAGGTCAAGGCGACGCTTACCGACACCATGCTTCTGACCGACGACAAGGGCACTGATGCCACCGGTCTCGATCCGCTGTCGGATGTGCGCGCCGGCGCCGGCGACATGCCGATGCTGCCCGTCGCCACCAATGGCAAGCTCGCCCTCGACAACGAGGCGATCGTGCGGTTACCCGACGGCTCGATGTTCATCTCCGACGAATATGGCCCCAACATCTACCGCTTCTCGGCGCAAGGCCGCCTGCTGTCGGCGACCCAGCCGCCGGCGGCGCTGGTGCCGATGCGGAAGGGCGCGCCGAACTTTTCCTCGGACAATCCCGGCCCAGGTGCCGCCGAGCCCGATCCGAAGGATCCGGAGACCGGCCGCCAGAACAATCAGGGTCTCGAAGGCATGGCGATGACGCCGGACGGCAAGTTCCTGATCGCCGTGCTGCAGTCGGCGACCAGGCAGGATGGCGGCGATTCCGGTTCGACCCGGCAGAACACGCGGGCGCTGGTCTATGACGCTTCCGACCTCGCCCATCTCAAGCTGGCGCATGAATATGTCGTGCCGCTGCCGGTGTTCAAGGATGCCAAGGGCAAGACCAAGGTCGCCGCGCAAAGCGAGATCGTGGCGCTGTCGGACACGTCCTTCCTGATGCTGGCGCGCGACAGCGGCAACGGCCAGGGCGTCAAGGGCGACACATCGCTTCTGCGCCAGATCTTCGTCGTCGACGTTTCGGCGGCAACCGACATCGCCGGCGGCCCCTTCGACGCCGCCGACATGCCGGTCGCGCCCAAGGGCGTGCTCGATCCGTCGGTGACGCCGGCCAGGCTGACGCCGTTCATCGACATCAACGACAATGCGCAGCTCAATCGCTTCGGCCTGCACAATGGCGCGCCGAACGACCACAACAACCTGTCCGAGAAATGGGAAGCAATGTCGCTGACCAGCGTTCTCGATCCGAAGCTGCCCGACGACTATTTCCTGTTCGTCGCCAATGACAACGACTTCCTCGCCCAGGACGGTTTCCAGGTCGGCGCCTCCTACAAGGCCGATGACGGCGCCAATGTCGACACCATGTTCCTGGTCTACCAGGTCACGCTTCCCGGCCTCGCCAAGAAGTAGTTACCCTTATCCAGGCGGGCGCGCTCGGCGCGTCCGCTCTGCGGTTCGCCGATCAAATGGTGGTCTTTCGGCCACACCTCGCTTTTGAAAATGCGCCTGCCTTGAGGCGACTGTCGTCTCGCGCTCAGATCTCGCGCCACTTCATAGTCTTCTTTACTTGTCGAGATTCCTTCTCATGCGCGCACGCCATGTTGGCAGCGAGAGGCCAACGAGGCCAAACAGCGTAGCCCAGAGGATACTTTGCCAACCGCTATTGATCGAATTTCCGAGATAGATCGACCAAAGTACGATGACCGAAGCGTGCCAGGAGGGTCTCCCGGCCTCGTCAGGCTTCACACGGACATCCGGAAACTCAAACTCGCTCTTCGTGAGGTCACTGATATTGCTTCGCTTATAAGGGTGAACCACGCTACAAGGCGGAAGCGCTCGACGAATTAAGCGCAGTCGGGTCCAAAACTTATAATTCAGCCGGTATATTCGCGAAGAATAGCCAGTTCCGCTTCTCAGAACACGTTCTGCTGTGCGCTCCCCAAGTACCATCAAAGCGTTGGTACGCTTTGCGTTGAAATTCAGAGTCCCCATAAGCATGTTGCCAAGGTCGGTTGGCGGTGAAAAGACGACTAACTTTATTTTGTCGAAGTGGCTAAGAGCAGCGCTGTAGGCCTCAGCGCTGATTTGCGGTGGACCTTCGACAAATATCGCCTGCATCAGAACATTGCGCATGTGATCTTTCAAATCAAACAGGGTGGGGCTAAGCGAAATCAACCATATCTCATCAACATCCTGCCCAAGAATTGGAGTAATCGGAGTGTTATCGGCTACCCCCCCATCGACAAATGTTTTGCCATCGATTGTCATTTCGGGAAGAATTCCTAACGGCAGGGCTGCGCTAGCATATGCAAAAGCCGCTTTTAATTGAGCTGGAGCGCGTTGCAGGTCCGCATAAACTGCCTTAAACACGCCAGGGGTGGAAAGCAGAAAGTGCGGTGACCCCGGACCATACTCTTTCGCGACGGTAACGAATGTAGGTATTTTAATTTCGGCCGAGAGGAATTCTACGATCTTACCAGCGAGCAACTTTCCCTCTAGCAGGGTAGACCTAAGCTCCATTGGTGCGCGAGCGACCACGACAATTGCAGCATTGTAACCTACATATGCCCAAGTGAAACCTTGGACCGGCTGGATGAACCTGAACAGTTCAAGCAGCAACGATCCTGCTCCAACGAGTACTGCTATCTCGCCAACAAAAATTTGCGCTCCAACGATCCGGCTTCTGACTCGTTGATCCCAGCCAACCTTTGGCAGTGTGTTCGTGAAAGCGCAAATTGCAATAATAGGAATCAGGATCAGACTCGCGATGGTGAGCCAAGTAGGCATGCCATACGGCGTAAGAGCCCAACACAGTATACCAACAAGGATAGAAAAGATGAGATCGCGGGCAACTTGGGAGCGGCCTTCCGGTTCGACGCCATTTAAGTAAAGGAGAAAGATCTTCCCTACTATGCAAAAGATCTTGAGAACGCGTCGAAAGCACCCGTCTGGAGTTTTACCAAGAAAGAGGCTGTGATCGATTGACCTCCAGAGCGCAATGCCTTCTTCAATTTTTTGGGTCGACCAAATGATAGCGCAAAGGCCACCCGCCGACGTGCCCGCAACCGCAGAAAATTCAATTCCTTGTCGCTGGAACACGCGCAAACACCCAAGAGCAAACGCCCCCTTCGCGCCGCCACCTTGGATCACAAGGCCACGCTTCGGATTGGATCTGGCTGCCATCGAACCCACTCTCGGTATGGTTCATTGCCAAAGTTGCATACAAACATTGGACGTTGCGAGGACTAGTGCCTCAAACCACGACTCTTGCCTGCGCGAGGGCGTATCTCGATCCTGGCCTGTAGTACTAGACTAGCGCCGAATATTGCAAATTTATTGGCCAGTCGATAGCGCGCCAAATGCGATATCTACTTCAGGAACTCCGCGTCCCTCGGCACGCCCGCATCGATCGGCTCGGCCGTCCTGCTCGCCACCGCCATGATCTTGCCGGCGGCTGACAAATTGGGGCGCACGAAGACCTGTGCGGGACCGTTGACGCGGCTGTAGAGGTCGATGATGTCCTGGTTCATGAAGCGCACACAGCCCGACGATGCGTTCTTGCCGATGGATTCCCACTCCGGCGTGCCGTGCAGCCGGTACATCGTGTCCTTGCCGTTGCGGAACAGATAGAGCGCGCGGGCGCCGAGCGGGCTCTGTGGGCCTGGCGGCATGCCATCCTTGAACTTCGCCAGTTCCGGCCGGCGCTGGATCATTTCCGGCGGCGGCGTCCACACCGGCCATTTCTTCCGCGCCTGGACCACGGCGCTGCCGGTCCAGCCGAAACCGGCCTTCCCTAAGCTGACGCCATAGCGGATGGCCTTGCCGCCGTCGCGCACCAGATAGAGGAAGTGCTCGGAGACATCGACGACGATCGTGCCGGGTTTTTCACCGGTCGGGTCGGCCACGATCTGGCGAACGAACTTCGGATCGAGCTTGGCCACCGGGATTGCCGGCAGCTGAAAGCCCTCGTCGGTGCGCGCCGCGTACATGCTGGCGGTATCGCCGAACGCCGTATCGGGCGGCGGCGCGGCCGCCGGCGGCGGCGTCACCACCTCAGTCGTCGTACACGCCGAAAGAGCCATCGAAGCCGCGCCCAATGCGGACGCACCGATAAAGGCGCGCCGGTTCAGGCGCTCGGAAAACAGCGGACTATCGGACATCAACCCCCCGGATATTCGCAAGATCTGATAAGGAATGCGGCCCCCACGCCCCCGGGGATCAATAGCCCATTCCGGGCGCTTTGAGAACATGATTAGATCAAGGTGCGCCAGGAGACCTCCGGCCAAGCTTTTCCGACGCCGCATCGACCTGCCCCGTTGAATCGGCAATGATGGTGGAGCGGATCCAGATCAGTTTGCCGAGTCGCCAGCCATGGACGAAAAAATGCCCGCGCGCCGGCGCACCGGCGACCTGACCAGCGGCCCGATTCCGCGCACGCTGCTCATGTTTGCCTTGCCGGTGCTCGGCTCGAACGTGCTGCAGTCGCTCAACGGGTCGATCAATGCCGTCTGGGTCGGCCGCTTTCTCGGGGAATCGGCACTGACCGCCACCTCCAATGCCAACCTCGTCCTGTTCCTCATCCTGGGCACCGTGTTCGGCATCGGCATGGCGGCGACCATCCTGGTGGCGCAGTCGGTCGGCGCCCGCGACCTGCCCGAGGCGCGCCGCATCGTCGGCACCAGCGCCACCTTCTTCTTCTTCGTTTCGGTGGTTTTCGCCGTCTGCGGCTGGATCTGGGTCGATGCCATCCTCAACACGCTCGGCACGCCGGCGGACGCCTTGCCGCTGGCGCGTTCCTATCTGCGCATCATCTTCGTCGCCGTGCCGATGATGAACCTTCTGTCCTTCGTCATGACCGTGCTGCGCGGTGCGGGCGATTCACGCACGCCCTTCATCTTCATGGCGCTGGCGGTCGTTCTCGACATCGTGCTCAACCCGCTGCTGATCCGCGGCATCGGCCCCTTCCCCGAACTCGGTATCGCCGGCTCCGCCACCTCGACACTGATCGGCCAGACGGTGAGCGTCATCGCCATCCTTGTCGTGCTCTATGCGCGCAAGCACCCGTTGCGGCTGGCCGGCGCCAATCTCGCGCTGCTGCGGCCCGACCCCGCTTTGCTGCGCATCGTCGTCTTCAAGGGCGTGCCGATGGGCCTGCAGATGATCGTCATTTCGGCGGCGGCCCTGACGGTGATGGGCATCGTCAATTCCTACGGGTCGCAAGTCGCCGCCGCCTACGGCATCGCCGCGCAGTTGTGGACCTATATCCAGATGCCGGCGCTGGCCATCGGTGCGGCGGTCTCCTCCATGGCGGCGCAGAATGTCGGCGCCGGCCGCTGGGACCGGATCGGCCGCGTCGCCGCCTCCGGCGTCGGCTTCAACCTCGTGCTGACCGGCGCCCTTGTCGCGTTGCTGTGGCTCTTCGACCGCCCGATTCTCGGCCTGTTCCTGAGCAGCGACAGCGCGGCGATCGACATCGCCGCCCACATCAACACGGCAGCGTCGTGGTCGTTCATCCTGTTCGGCGTCACCATCGTGCTGTTCGCCACCGTGCGCGCCACCGGCGCGGTGATGCCGCCGCTGATCATCCTGGTGATTTCGGTGCTCATCGTGCGCACCGGCTTTGCCTATTTCATGCGCGGCGTGATCGGCGAGGAAGCGTTGTGGTGGAGTTTCCCGGCCGGCTCGATCACCTCGCTTGTGCTGGCCGCGGCCTATTACCGGTTCGGCGGCTGGCGCACATTCCATATGATCGAGAACAGGCCGGCCGCCGGCGAGCCGCCGGACACCGGGCTTGGCGTGCCGCGCGGCCGCGCCAACATGGCGCCGGAGACGCCGAACGGCTGAATGATTTGGCTTCGCGAGCCGCCTGGACAAGGTGCGGACCATCCACCGTTCGCCCAGCCATATGGCGGGTAGCCGCACATCCAGTCATCGCGTAGATTTTACCAGACAATCGGGGGGCTCCATGGGCAAAGGCAGGGTCGAGGCATTCACCGACGGCGTGGTGGCCATCATCATCACCATCATGGTGCTGGAGCTGAAAGTGCCGGAGGGTGAGGATTTCTCGGCCCTGGTGCCGCAACTGCCGGTCTTCCTGTGCTACGTGCTCTCATTCATCAATGTCGGCATCTACTGGAACAATCTGCACAACATGTTCCACACCGTGCAGCGCGTCGACGGCGGGGTCTTGTGGGCAAACCTGCATCTGTTGTTCTGGTTGTCCTTGATGCCGGTGACGACCGCCTTCATGGGCGAGAACCATTTCGCCACGGTTCCGGTCGCGGTCTACGGTTTCGATCTGGTGCTGTGCGCCATCGCCTATACGATTCTGGCCGCCGCGCTGCATCGCCTGCATGGACAAGACACCGCCTTCGCCAAGGCAATCGGCAGTGACCGCAAGGGAAGGCTTTCGCTTGCCGTCTATATCGTGGCCATTGCGCTGACCTTCCTCAACCGGTGGATCGGTGTGGGGCTCTATGTCGCCGTGGCCCTGGTGTGGCTTGTGCCGGATACGCGTTTTTCGCGCGTTCTCGAGAAATAACTCTAAAAGCAGGCTCTATTTGCGCATCGCCTTCAGCTTTTCGGCAACCGATGCGGCAAGGTCGGCATAGCGTTCCTCCAGCCTTTCGGCTGCCTTGATGATCGAGAAGTCATGGCCGAATTTCTCCAGCGCCATGCGCAGCTTCTCGACGAATTCGGCCTGTTTTTCCAGCGCGGAAAACAGTGTTTTCACCTGGGCTTCGCTGATATCGGGATTGGCCAGCATCTGCGGCACCTCGCGCCCCATCTGGTCGCCGGTGGCGGTCTGCTCTTTCAGAATTGCGATCCAGTCCGTCAATCGAAAGTCTCCATTTGTGAGGCAGCATGCGCAGTCGCGGCCCGGCTGGTCAACCCGAAGTCGCACTGACGGAGGCTTGCGCAAGTCCGTTCCGGCGCTAAGTTCGGCGCCATCGAGAAAAGGATGCTGTTGCCCATGATCACCGACGCCGAAATCCAGACCGCCCTGCCCGCGCTTGGCAAAGGCAACACCGCTGTCATCACCGGCGCCGCCAGCGGCATCGGTCTGGCAGCCGCCAGGCGGCTTGCGCTGATGGGCATGAAGATCGTTCTCGCCGACATCGGCGGCGCGCGCCTTGACGATGCCTCCCGCGCCGTCTCGGCCATTGCCGGCGACGATGCCGTACTTGCCGTTGCATCGGACGTTTCGAAGGCCGATGAGGTCGACCGTCTCGCCGACCGGGCCTTCGGCGCCTTCGGCGAGGTCTCGCTGCTGATGAACAATGCCGGCATCGGCGACAATCCGGGAAAACCCTGGGAGAACCGCGATGGCTGGAAACGGCTGCTCGACATCAATTTCTGGGGTGTCGTGCATGGTGTCGAGGCCTTCGCGCCGCGCATGCTGGCATCGGCCAAGCCTGGCCTGATCGTCAACACCGGTTCCAAGCAAGGCATCACCACGCCGCCGGGCAACCTCGCCTACAACGTCTCCAAGGCCGGCGTGAAGACATTCACCGAGGGCCTGGCGCATGCGCTGCGCAACGAACCGGGCGACCGCCTGTCGGCGCATCTGCTCATTCCCGGCTTCACCTATACCGGCCTTACCGAGGGGGCGACGGAAAAGCCGGCCGGCGCCTGGACCGGCGAACAGGTCATTGATTTCATGCTGGAATCCCTGGTCAGGGGCGACTTCTACATCCTGTGCCCGGACAATGACGTGGCGCGGCCGCTGGACGAGAAGCGCATGGCCTGGGCCATCGGCGACATCATTGAAAACCGCCCTGCCTTGTCGCGCTGGCACCCCGACCACAAGGATGCGTTCACAGCCTTCATCAAGGGCTGATCGGCAAGCCCTCAAGCCGCGTGCTTTTTCGGAGATCGCTTTTGCGCCACGGCCTTCTTTGCGGCCATGGCGGCGATCTTCTCGTCATGCCGCCGCGCCGCCCGCTCGCACTTGTCGCGGATTTCCTCGACCTCGGATTCCGTCAGGTGCTCGATGCCGATGAAATGGTTATGGCCCGCGCTCACCCGGATCAGCTCATCGAGTTTGGCCTGGATGGCCGCGCCATCGCGGTTCTGGGTGTTCTGGATCAGGAACACCATCAGGAAGGTGATGATGGTCGTGCCGGTGTTGATCACCAATTGCCAGGTGTCCGAGAAGCCGAAGAACGGCCCGCTCACCGCCCAGACGACGACGATCAGACAACAGACGGCAAAGGTCAGAGGCAGGCCGGTTACATGGGCGACCCAGTTGGCGATCCTGGTGAAAAGCTTTTCCATCTGTCGAGACCCTCAATAAACGCCGCGATGAGAAACAACCGGCGGCCGTCTCGGGTTCCCACCGGCAGCAAATACATCAGGGTGCAATTGAATACACGCAAAGCGCGCATACGGCGAAAAACACACCTTATCGGTTCAATGCCATAGTAACCGTGCAGGCAAGAGAGCCTGTTCCTTCCGCTTCACAGCGGTTTACCTCCAGCCCCTTCCGCTGCGCCACCCCCGCATGGCGGAAGGGGTTTCAGTCCGGAGAGCGCGGAGCATGGTTTCCCCAAAGCGCCGTCTGGCACATGCACAGACCGCTCTCGGAGGAGCCTAACCGGCGTCGTTTTCCCAACGATCGAGGAAGGCTTCGATCGGCATGGACTGGATGTCGGGAACCGCCCTGGCGAGTTTCTCGACCGGCCAGTCCCACCAGGCGAGCGCTTCGATCCGCGCCGCTGTGTCGGGAGCAAAGCGCGGCCGCAGCGGCTTTGCCGGCACGCCGGCGAGGATCGTGTAGGACGGCACATCCTGCGTCACCACCGCATTGGCGCCGATGACCGCGCCATTGCCGATCGTGATGCCCGGCATGATCACCGCGCCGTGGCCGATCCAGACGTCATGCCCGATGGTCACGGCCTTCGCCTGCCGCCGCTCGCGGAAAGCGGCATCGACACCCAGCCAGCGGAAATATTCATTCGGCCGATAGCTGACCTTGTGCTGGGTCAGCCGCTCGATCGGATGTTCCAGCGCGTTGATGCGGCTGTTGGCGGCGATCGAACAGAATTTGCCGATGCTCGTGTAGATGGCTTCCGAATGGCGCTCGAAATAGGAGAAATCTCCGACATTCACCTCGCGCAGCACTACGCGCTCGCCGATCGAAGCGTAGCGGCCAAGCTTGCACGCCTTCAGCTCCGCGGTCGGGTGGATGCGCGGCTCGGGATCTTTCAGGACGAGGTTTTCGGTGCGGTCCATGCCGGCGGCTTTACGTCAGAGCAATTGCTCCTGCAAGGCAGGAGCAATTGTCGTGGGCCAATCAGCACAAAAGACGCCCATCCGCCTATTTCGGCTTGCCCTTGCTCCACACCACGTTCTGGCCGTAGAGCGGCACTGTGGTGACCGACATCTTGGCCGAGCCGTTCTGCACCTGACGCGAATGCGAGAGATAGATCAGCGTCTCGTTGGTCTTGTCGTAGATGCGGTTCACCACCTGCTTCTTCCAGATCAGGCTGATGCCTTGCTTGAACACCTCCTCGCCGCCTTCGCTCATGTCGATGTCGCCGATGGTGATCGGGCCGGTCTGGCGGCAGGAGATCGACGAATCGGAGGGATCCTCGAACCAGTTGCCCTTGTGCAGGCGGTCGATGAGGCTCCGGTCGAAATAGGAGACATGGCAGGTCACGCCATCGACTTTCGGATCCTTGATCGCTTCGACGATGATGTCATTGCCAACCCAGTCGACGCCGACCTTGCCGACCTCCTCGGCGACGGCGCTGCCGGCGCCAAGCGCGACGCACGCGGCCAAGGCGCCGCCGATTAGTTTTCGCCCAATCCGTTCGCGTCCAACCAGTTCGAGCAAAGGAGCCTCCTGCGGTTCGAGTTGCCGATATCAGGTGGGACGCGTCGTGCGGCTTTGCAAGCACGAGCCTCGACACCGCCACGGTTGCGGCATCGCGGCACTTTGCTTGCGCAAGGCCAAACCGCTAAGACTGTCGCACCGGCGCGGCATTGAGCCGGCGCGATGATTTCTGCAGACGGACTTTTCTGATGATGCGTTCTATCCTGGTCGGCATTCTCGTCCTGATGGCGGCCGGCATCGGCTGGCTGACCTTCGACTGGTATCGCGGCCATTATGGCGGCGAACCGCTCGGCGCGCCCTTCACCCTGGTCGACCAGAAAGGTGCGCCGATCACCGAAGCCGCCTTCCGGGGGCAGCCCAGCGTCGTCTTCTTCGGCTTCACCCACTGCCCCGAGGTCTGCCCGACGACGCTGTTCGAGCTGTCCGGCTGGCTGAAGACGCTTGGCGACGAGGGCAAGAGCCTGCATGCCTATTTCGTCTCGGTCGACCCGGAGCGTGACACGCCTGCGGTGATGAACGCCTATGTCAGCAATTTCTCCGACCGCATCATCGGTATCACCGGTGACCCGGACAAGGTCCACGCCATGGCCAAGTCGTTCGGCATCTACTGGAAGAAGGTCGACACGGGCGACGGCGACTACACGATGGACCACACCGCCTCGGTGCTGCTGCTCAACTCCAGGGGCGACTTTGCCGGCACGATCGCCTATGGCGAAAGCGCCAGCACCGCCGTGGAAAAGCTGAAGCGTCTTGCAGCGAAGGGCTGATACGGATCCGATGACCCAGACGCGGCTCCATTTCACCACCGGCAAGATCGAGGCTGAGCGCATTTTCGCCGCGCTTGAGCTGGCCTTCGAGGATGAAGGCCTGCCGATCGCCGTGCTCGAGGTCGACGAAGACCAGGACATCCACGAGGTCTCGCTCTACGCCGACGGCGACATCGATGCGGTCGAGGCGCGGGTGAAGGACATTCTCGCCGGCCTTGCTCTGTCGAAGCCGGTCGAGCGCGAAGTGCTGCCCGACATCGACTGGGTGGCGCGTTCGCTGGAAGGCCTGAAGCCGGTGCGCGCCGGCCGTTTCTTCGTCCACGGCGCGCATGACCGCAGGAAGCGCCACAGCGGCGAACTCGCCATCGAGATCGAGGCCGGCCTTGCCTTCGGCACCGGCCATCACGGCACCACATCAGGCTGCCTGGAAATGCTGGAGAAAGTGGTGCGGCGCGAGCACCCGCGCAATGCGCTCGACCTTGGCACCGGCAGCGCCGTGCTGGCGATCGCCGTCGCCAAGCTGGCGCATATTCCGGTGCTGGCCACCGACATCGACCCGGTGGCGGTGAAGGTCGCCGCCGCCAATGCGCGGCTCAATCACGTCAAGGCGCTCATCGAAACGGTGACCGCACCGGGCTTTCACCACCCGATCTTCGGCAGACGCGCCCCCTTCGATCTGATCGTCGCCAACATATTGGCGCGGCCGCTGATGCGGCTGGCGCCGCAAATGGCCGGGCACATCGCGCTCGGCGGCTCGATCGTCCTGTCAGGCATCCTCGAGCGCCAGCGCGACGCCGTCATCTCGGCCTATGTCGGCCAGAATTTCCGCCACGTGCGCACCTTGCACCGCGAAGGCTGGGTGACGATCCACCTCAAGCACTGAGACCGGCAAGGCGATTGCCGCTCTTTGCTCGGCATTGGCTAGGGCGTGCTGAGATTCTGGTCAGGCCGAGCCGAAAACGGTGGCTTTCGAGAACCGGAGCGGAGCGTACTTTTCGTACGTGAGCTCAGTTCTACTGCGACGCAGTAGAACGGGGAAGCGCAGGAAGCCGTCGTTTGCAGACCAGCCTCACCTGAATATCAGCACGCCCTAGAACTTGATGCCCAGATTGGCCTTGAACCCATTGTCGAAGGCATCCGCCCCGAACTGTCCGGCATAGGACAGGCCAAGCGTGGCGTTGCGCGCCAGCTGCACGTCGAAGCCGGCTTCGACCAGCATCGCATCCCTGGCGATCGGCGCACCGGCAATGGTGAAGCTGTCGCCGCCGGCAAAGGCGACGCTCGACAGCGGCGTCACGTCACCGAAGGCATGGCGCCAGCCGAGCATGCCGCGCGCGGTCGCCGCCACGCCGCCAAGGGTGATGTCGGTGGAGGCCCTGACACCGAGCGTGGTGAAGGTCGCGTCCGATGTCGAGCTGCCGCTGGTCAGCGCCGCGGCGCCGCCGCGTTCCGCGAAGCCGTCCGTGTGCAGGTTCACATAAGCGAGATTGGCGAAGGGCTCGAAGGCGAACGGCCCGGCATCGGTCTTGTAGGCCAATTCGCCGAAGGCCTGCGCGGTCGCGGCGTCGTAGTCGGCCGACAGGCTGTCGGCAAAACCCTGGAAAGCGACGGAGCGCGATGTCGAGATCCGGTGCCAGGTGTAGGCGGCGCCGGTCCGGAAGGCGATGGCGCCCCAATTGGTCCCGCCATAGAGGCCGAGGTGATAATTGTCGCTGTCGCCTGACGAGTTCCTGTCGTCGGCGTCGAAGCTCGTGCGGCTGTAGCCGCCGACCACACCGATCCGCCAGGCGCCGGCCAGGCCGTCGGCGCCGACCAGCAGGCCGCCCGTCGACCGGTCGAAGGCAGCGGCATTGCCGTCGCTGTCGGTGCCGCCCCAGGAACCAAAACCCTGCGACCAGATGGCGAAGCGGTCCGTGTCGGCAGCCATCGGCTGAATGCCGTCCTCGCCATAGGCCATGACCGGCAGCGAGGCGGTCTTGCCGCTGTCGCCGAAGGCACCACGCAAGCGCGCCGTCACCGCATCCTGCAGCAAGCGGCTGTCTTGCAGGAGCATGCCCTTGGCCGAGGCATGGATTTCGCCCGAAAGCTGGTCGAAAGCTGCCTGAGCCGCCGCGTCGCTCGGCAAGGCAAGCACCGCGCTGACCAGGGCGCTGCTGCCCGCGCTCTCAAGCCCGTCAGCAGTGGCGATCTGGTTCGGCGTCACACCGGCCGCGGCGAAGGTCTGTGTCTGGGTGACATCGACATAGGCATGCGTCGCATCGGACGTGGTGCTCAGCCTGACGAAGGCGGAAACCTGCGGATCTCCGACCAGGGTAAAGGTTCCGCTGACGCTGGCAGCTTCGAGCACCGTGTAGCGGGTGCCCGCCACCAGGTCACCCAGCCCGATATTGCTCACCGTCAAGCCGGCGCCACTGTCGATTGTCGCCGCGCCGGACGCGTGGATCAGGTCGGAAAGGCCAGTTGAATTGAGTTCCACCGCATAGGTCGAACCGGCCCGGAATTGGACGGAGTAGTCGACGCTCAAAGTGCCGATCGCGTTTTTGCCGGGCGCGACCGTGCCGAAAGTATCGAGCACGCCAACCGTGCCGCCGCCGCCGAGCGTGGCGCCGCTATCGACCGTAATCCCCGCATCGCCAAGCGAGCCGGAGACCAGCAAGGTGCCGGCCTTCACCTCGACCCCGCCCGACAGCGGGCTCGAACCCGACAGTTCGAAAGTTCCCGTGCCGTCCTTGATCAGCCCGTTGGTACCGGTGATGACGCCCGAAAACACCGTCGAGCGGTTGTTGCCTCCGGTCGTCAACCTGCCTGACCCGGCATTAACCGCTCCCGCGCCGGCCAGCGAACCGATCGCCTGGTCGAAATTGTTAAGATCAAGCGTTGCACCGCTTTCGATCGTATAGGCGCTGTTTGCGCTGAAAATGTTGGTGATCAGGCCCGCCTTCAGTGTGCCTTGGGCGACGTTGGTGGCCGTGGCATAGGTGTTGTTGCCAGAGAAACCGTCCACCGTCAGCGTGCCGGCCCCCGTCTTGGTGAATGTTCCGCTCGGCGTGCTGTCATCTCCCATGCTGGCGGTGGTGCTGACGTCGAACCCATTTGTGTCGATGGTGCCGCCAGCGGCGCCGAACAGGATCGAAACATTGGGAAGGGTGAGGTTCGCACCCGCCTGCAGCGTGCCGCCGTTGAACGTGATCGGCCCCACGCCCAAGGCATAGTCGGCCGTGACCCGGATCGTTCCCTCCTCGATCCGGGCGCCTGAGCCGAAACTGTTGTTGTTGGTGAGCACGAGCGTGCCGGCGCCGGTCTTGATGATCGCGGATGGATCGCTGAGGTCCGAAATCTGGCCGGCATAGGTTCCGGTTGCTCCGGATCCGACGTTGATCGTCTGGCTGAGATCGATAGTCAGGTCGTTGCTGATCGTGACGCCGTTCTGGATATCGATCACCGTTCCGCTGAAGGCGGAAAGCACGCCGGTTCCCAGAGCGTTGTCGTTACCGAGGCTAAGCGTGCCGCCATAGAGATTGGTGCCGCCGGTATAGGTGTTTGCGCCATTCAAGGTAAGCAAGCCATCACCGCTTTTGGTGAGGCCTGCACCTGAGATCGTTCCATCCGCTGTAAAATGAGCCCCGGCGGCAACCGTGAAAACGGTGTCGGAGATGAGATTGAAACTGCCGCCTGCGTCCAGGTCGGGAATGAAATTGTTCGTCTGCACGTTGACCGCGGCCTGCCCAGAGGCCTGGAAATTCAAAACACCGTTTGAAAACCGGTAACCGCCGGAGGTGCTCGTCGCATTCAAGTTCAGCGTGCCGACCGTATAGGGTCCGCCAGTCAGGAAAACGGTATAGCCGAGCCCCTGGTCCGGCGCATCATGGTTGAAGTTCGCGACCGCATCGACGCCGTTGGGAATCGTTTCGGGAGTCCAGTTCGCAGCTATGCCCCAATCGCCGCTGTTGTGAATGAAATCCTCGGCCGAGGCGGCACCGGAGTTGATCGGCGTTACAGCGGCCGCAATCAGCCCGGCTATCAGCAGAGCCGGAAGCGACGTGGACGACAGAAGCGAGCCCGCAAGCCGCGCATTCACCTCGCCATCGCCTTTGGCACGCACTGTAGAAACGGAATGTCTCATGAAAATCCCCCGACCAGCCATCCCTTGGCTGAATCGACCCTTGAAGCCCATGGCGACGCTACGAAAACCGCCGCCGACAAACAAGCGAATGTAGGCCGTAAAAATTACCGGACCCAAGCAACACGGTGCCCAGACAAGAAATCAGAGCAAATCCGTTGCGAATTTGCATCAATCAATAGTTGGCCACACCAGATGCCGGACTGCGAACAAGCACGGTGTTTGCCGGCTGACTGGCTCAGCATATACATCTTCAACCTCGATCCTGCGCGCACATCGCCAGCATCATGGTTTCCAACAGCGTGGCAAAACTGGTTCCCCGACACCAATCTTGACCGGAAGGTCCGCCCTGCGGTCAAGACAAGAAAACCCGAGACAGATAGCTTGCCGCATGAAGTGACGCACGTTCAAAAGGCGGTTGTTGCTGACTTTTTCTGGTTACAATTCCCGGATGACGGCGGGCAGCGCAGCAATGCCGGGTCGCGGCCGGGAGGCAACGACAACCCGGCCTTGGTGCAGCGGCTGGACCAGCCACATTTGGTTGTCAGCCAGCCAGCGCTGTAGCAGGTTGCGCCAGCTGGAAATCGATTCCGCTTTCCAGGTCCATAGGTTACGGTCACGCCGATGTCAGGAGGCCCATCATGTTCCAGACCTTCGATTCCGCCGGCGACCCCTCGGTCGGCAAGCCGCGCGTGGCGTTGCTGCGCCAGTGGCTGGCAGCGAACGGCCTCGACGGCTTTATCGTTCCGCGCGCGGACGAGCATCAGGGCGAATATGTCGCCGATCGTTCGGCACGGCTGAAATGGCTGACGGGCTTCAGCGGCTCGGCCGGCGTCGCCATCGTGCTGCGCGGCCGCGCCTTCATCTTCGTCGACGGGCGCTATACGCTGCAGGTGCGCAGCGAGGTCGATCTCGACATTTTTTCGGTCGAAAGCCTGGTCGACAACCCGCCCGCCGTCTGGCTCAAGGACAATATCGGCAAGGGCGCGCGGCTGGGCTTCGATCCATGGCTGCACACGATCAGCGAGGTCAAGGCGCTGCAGGCCTCGGCCGACAAGACCGGCGCCGTGCTGGTGCCGCTCGAGAACAACCCGATCGACATCATCTGGAAGGACCAGCCCGCCGCACCTGTGACGCCGGTCGAGCTGCACCCGATCGGCTTTGCCGGAGAGCTCGCCAAGGACAAGCTGGCGCGGCTGGCGACGGCGATTGGCAAGGACGGCGCCACGCATGCGGTGTTGACCGATCCCTCCTCCATCGCCTGGGCCTTCAACATCCGTGGCGGTGACGTGCCACACACGCCGCTGGCCCTTGGCTTCGCCATCCTCGCCGCCGACGGATCGCACCAGCTGTTCATGGACAAGCGCAAATTCTCGCGCCAGGTCGCGGCCTATCTCACCCAGCTCGCCGATTTGCACGAGCCCGGCGAATTCGAAGCGGCGATCGCAACCCTTGCCAAGGGCGGTGCGAAAATCGCGCTGGACCCGGTGCTGGCGGCCGACCGGCTGCGCATGCTGGTCGAGGACAATGGCGGCACGGTGGTTGCGGCGCCAGACCCGGCGCGCATCCCGCGCGCCACCAAGAACCAGGCCGAGATCAACGGCTCGCGCGCCGCGCATCGCCGCGACGGCGCGGCGGTGGCCAAGCTCTTGTGCTGGCTGGAGCGGCAGAAACCCGGCTCGCTCGACGAGATCGCGGTGGTGACCAGACTGGAGGAAAGCCGCCGGCAGACCGGCGAGGAAACGCAGATGCCGCTGCGCGACGTGTCCTTCGACACCATTTCCGGCGCCGGCCCGAACGGCGCCATCATGCACTACCGCGTGTCGCGCGCCACCAGCCGGAAGCTGCAGGCGGGCGAGCTGTTCCTGCTCGATTCCGGCGCGCAGTACCAGGACGGCACCACAGACATCACCCGCACCGTGCCGATCGGCCAGCCGACCGAGGAAATGCGCGAACGCTTCACGCTGGTGCTGAAAGGCATGATCGGCATTTCCACGCTGCGCTTCCCCGCAGGCACGCGCGGCTCCGAGATCGACGCCGTCGCCCGCATGGCGTTGTGGAAGCATGGCTGCGACTTCGCCCACGGCACCGGCCATGGCGTCGGCTCGTACCTGGCCGTGCATGAAGGCCCGCAGCGCATTGCACGCACCGGCACCGAAAAGCTGCTCGAAGGCATGATGCTGTCCAACGAGCCCGGCTATTACAAGGAAGGCGCCTACGGCATCCGCATCGAGAACCTGATCCTGGTGACGCCGGCCGAACAGATCGACGGCGGCGACATTGCCATGCACGGCTTCGAGACGCTGACGCTGGCGCCGATCGACATCAGGCTGGTGCGGTCAGACCTGTTGACGCGCGAGGAGTTGCATTGGCTCGACGCCTACCATGCCCGCGTGCTGGCCGAGATCGGACCGATGCTCGACGGCGAAACGCTGGCCTGGCTGGAAAAGGCGACAGCGCCGCTGCCGCACGACGCGAAGATTTGAGATGAGCTTCTTTCTCCCCGTTCTACGGGGAGAAATGCCCGGCAGGGCAATGAGGGGCGGCGCTTGCGTTCAAAGCAATCGCGACGGCGGAGCTCTCATCCCACAAACTGCCGCGCCAGGATCAGCACCGCCGCGCCGGCCAAAAACATCGACATCAGCCCGCCGCGCAGCGAGACCGCGGCGGTGACGACCAGTGCGGCCCACTCCGCAGGTCCGGCATTCAGCAGTTCCGGCGCCACCAGCGTCGTCAGCACCGCCGCCGGCACGGCGTTGAGGCCGGCCTCGACGCGCGGATGGATATTGTCGAAGCGCGAGATGACCAGATGTCCGCCGATGCGCGTGAGATAGGTGACCACCGCGCCGGCGATGATGATCCAGAAAGTCGTGCTCATGGCCTTGTCTCCACGCCGCTATGGTGCGGTGGCAGGATGACGGCGAGCAGCACGCCCGCAATGGCGCCGATCGAGACATGCCAGGGCGAGCCGACCGTCTTGTAGGCGATGATCGAGGCGCAGGCACTGGCGACCACCACCGGCAGCCACAGCGGCCGCTTGCGGAAGCCCATCACCAGGCCGAGGAAATAGATCGGCAGCAGGAAATCGATGCCCAGCGCATGCGTGTCGGGGATGAGCTTGCCGAACACCGCACCCAGCGCGCTTTCGATCACCCAGAACACATAGACAGGCAGGCCAAGCCCCAGATACCAGGCAAAGCCGACCGTCTGGCCGGACGCCGCCCTCGCCTCGGCCACGGCGAATTGCGGATCGGTGAGGATGAAATAGCCTAGCGCCTGTTGGACAACCGGCCAATGCGTGATGCGCCGGCCGATGCCTGCGGAGTAGAGCACATGGCGGAAATTGACCGCGAAGATCGACAGCACGATCAGCCACGGCGCGACATGCTGGCCGAACAGCTGGATGCCGACCATCTGGCTGGCGCCGCCATAGATCAGCGCGCTCATCAGGAAGGCTTCGAAGACCGAAAACCCATTCTCGACGGCAAGCGCCCCGAACAGCACCGCGAACGGCGCCGCCGCCACGACGACAGGCATGGAGAGCCGCACGCCTTGCCAGAAGTCGCTTCTGCCGCCGCTCTCGGAAATCACGTCCGTTGCCATCGATCGCTCCAGGGTCAAGATGGTCGATGTAGGTGGTGCCGCCCGCCTTGTCACACGAATTCAATTGAGCCAAACGATCAGCGGAAATGATCGTCGCCGGGTCCGAGACGGACCTTAGTCCTTCGCGATTCTGCCCTCGATCGCCCTGCCCCAATCGAGCAGTGGCTTGGCGCGCATGGTGAAGCCGACGAGTTCCTCGACCAGTTCCGGCCCGTGGATGCCAGCCGGATCGATCACGTGGCGGACGGCAAAATGCCGGCTGCGGATCGCAGCGACAAGATCTTTGTCGGTGACGTGCTCGAAGCCCCGTGGCGTGCGTTTCATGGCGTCTTCGGCGCTGAGCTCGAGGCCGTTCTTCTGCAACGCCTTCACCATGGCGCGAAACCTGTCGGGCCACGTCTCGATGGCGCGCCGCATCGCCAGCAGCAACGAGGCTTCCGGCTGCCACCATGCGACCCCGGCAAAGCATCCCTCCAGCCCGATATGGATGTAGAACACGCCCTGCACGGCCTTGCTGCCGTCAGGCGACAGGATAGCCGAGACATGCCGGTTGTAGGGCCGTTTGTCCTTGGCGAAGCGGACGTCGCGATTGATGCGGAACAGCGACTTCTTGCGGTCGCCGCGCAAGCCGAGCCCGGCCTCGGCAAAACGCTGCGTCAGCGTGTCGACGAGATCGCCCAGGGGATCGCGCAGTTCCTGCTCGAACAGGTCGCGGTTTTCCAGAAACCACTCCCGGCTCTGGTGGAAATCCAGCGCCTTCAGGAATGGGATGGCCTTTGGGCCGAAGCCTTTGAACGCCGTCACGCCTTGCCGACCCGTTGCAGCCAGGTGTCCTCGTCGATGACCTCGACGCCGAGTTCGCTGGCAAGCTTGAGCTTGGAGCCGGCGCCGGGTCCGGCCACCAGCAAATCGGTCTTGGCCGAAACCGAGCCGGCCACCTTGGCGCCGAGGCGTTCTGCCATCGCCTTGGCTTCCGAGCGCGTCATCTTCTCCAGCGTGCCGGTGAAGACGATGGTCTTGCCGGCAACCTCGCTGTCGGCCGAGACGGTGACGATATAGGGCTTGGGCTTGACCTGTTCGAGCAACTTGTCGAGCACGTCGTCATTGCGCTCATTGCCGAAGAAATCGCGCAGCGCGTCGATCACCGTGTCGCCGATGCCGTTGACCGATGGGAAGACGGTGTGCGGATCTTCCGCCGCCGCCGTTTCCTTGCCGACGCGGATCAGCTCCTCGATGGTGGAAAAGGTCTTGGCGAGCACCGCGGCCGTCGTTTCGCCGATATGGCGGATGCCGAGCGCGAAGATGAAGCGGTCGAGCTCCGGCTCGCGGCGTGAATCGATGGCGGCGAACAGCTTGTCGAGGCCTTCATAATTGCGGTCCTCGACGCTGCGTACATTCTTGCGCGTCTTGCCGGACGCCGCCTCGCGCTGCCTGGCCTGTTCCTCGCGCCGCTCGGCCAGCGCCTTGGTGACGGCGGGGCGGCGGTCCCTGAGCGTAAAAATGTCGGCGGCCGTCTTGATCAGCCCCGCATTGAAGAAGGTGTCGATGTTTTCGGCGCCCAGCCCCTCTATATCCATGGCGCCGCGCGACACGAAATGGCGAAGCCCCTCCACGGCCTGGGCTGGGCAGATCAGCTCACCGGTGCAGCGCCGGCGCGAATCCTCCTTGCCGGTCTTCTCGTTGATCTCGCGCGTCGCCGGCGAGCCGCAGACCGGGCAGGTGTGCGGGAATTCATAGGGCACGGCATCGGCCGGGCGCTTGTCGATGACGACGCTCACGATCTGCGGAATGACGTCGCCTGCCCGCTGAATCACAACCGTGTCGCCGATGCGCACGTCGATGCCGTCACGGATCGGCAGGCCGTTGCTGTCGAAGCCCTTGATGTAATCCTCATTGTGCAGCGTGACGTTCTCGACCACGACGCCGCCGACGGTGACGGGCGCAAGCCGCGCTACCGGCGCCAGCGTGCCGGTGCGGCCGACCTGGATGTCGATCTTCTGCACGGTCGTCATTGCCTGCTCGGCCGGGAACTTATGGGCAACCGCCCAGCGCGGCTCGCCGGTAACGAATCCCCAGCGGCGCTGCAGCTCCAACTGGTCGACCTTGTAGACGACACCATCGATGTCATAGCCGAGCGAGGAGCGCCGCTCCTCGATCAGATGGTAATGCGCGACCAGTTCCTCGACCGACTTCGCCCGCACCATCAAAGGGCTGATCTTGAACCCCCAATCGGCGAATTTTTGCACCGATTCGTACTGCGTCGGCGCCGGATCCGCGGTCGTGAAGCCCCAGGCATAAGCGAAGAATTTGAGATTGCGGCTGGCGGTGACGGAGGCATCCTTCTGGCGCAGCGATCCCGCCGCCGTGTTGCGCGGATTGACGTAATCCTGGCCGCCGGCCGCCGCCGAGCGTGCCTTCAGCGCCTCGAACTCCGCATAGGTCATGTAGACCTCGCCGCGTATCTCGATCGTTTCCGGCCAGCCCGAGCCTTTCAGCTTCGCGGGAATATCGGCGATGGTCCTGAGATTGGCGGTGATGTCCTCGCCGACGGCGCCGTCGCCCCGCGTCGCGCCCTGCACGAACACGCCGTTCTCGTAGCGCAGCGACGCCGACAGGCCGTCGATCTTTGGTTCGGCGGTGAAGGCGATGTCGAGGTCCTTGTCGCGGTCGAAGAAGCGCCGCCCGCGCTCGATGAAATCGGTGACGTCCTCGTCCGTATAGGCCTTGGCGAGGCTGAGCATCGGAACGGCATGGCGCACCTTGGCGAAGCCCTCAGCCGGCGGGGAACCGACCCTGCGCGATGGCGAATCCTCGCGCACCAGATCGGGAAAACGCTCCTCAATGGCAAGGTTGCGCCGCGTCAGCGCATCATAGGCGGCGTCCGAGATTATCGGCGCATCCTCAGCATGGTAGCGCCGATCGTGCTCGGCGATCTGCTCCGCCAGACGCTTCAACTCGGCTTCAGCCTCGCTTTCGCTGAGCGAATCGACAGGTTTTTCAGCCATGCTTTTCTCCCCCGAACGGTGGCGCGTCACAATAGATCAGGATTTTGGGAAAATCATTCCTGAACAGCAGGATGGAGCCATATCCTGACTCTGTCCCATATCTTAAATCGGCCATTGCGCCGGATAGTCTCACGCCGCGTTTGTATTTTCGCGCAGCAGCCGCTCGGCGGCCGCGCGCGCCTCGTCGGTGATCGTGGCGCCGGCCAGCATGCGGGCGATCTCTTCCTGCCGCGCGCTCCTGTCCATCTCGGCAATGCCGGTCGCCACACGGTCGGTGCTACCCGATTTGGAGATCAGGAAATGCGTCGCCGCCCGCGCCGCCACTTGCGGCGCATGGGTGACCGACAGCACCTGCACGCGCTTCGACAGCCGCGCCAGCCTTTGGCCGATGGCATCCGCCACGGCGCCACCCACGCCTGTGTCGATTTCGTCGAAGACCAGCGTCGGCGCCGAGCCGCGGTCAGCCAGCGCCACTTTCAGCGCCAAAAGGAAGCGCGACAGCTCGCCGCCGGACGCCACCTTCATCATCGGCCCGGGCCGCGTGCCGGGATTGGTGCGCACCCAGAACTCGATCTGGTCGAAGCCCTCTTCCATGCGGCTCTCGGCCTCGCTCTTCATCTCGACGATGAAGGCGGCGCGTTCGAGTTTCAGCGCCGGCAATTCGGCCATGACGGCCTTGGTCAGGCCGACCGCAGCCGCGTGGCGAAGCGAGGAAAGCTGGGCTGCGGCGATGTCATAGGCCTCGCGTGCCGCCGCGGCCTGCTTTTCCAGCCCGTGCAGGCGTTCCTCGCCGGCGTCGAGATCGGCGAGATCGGCAACCATCGTGTCGCGCAGCTGGGCCAGATCATCGACGGCGACACTGTGCTTGCGTGACGCCGCGCGCAGCGAAAACAGCCGCTCCTCGGCCTTCTCCAGCCGCTGCGGGTCATACTCGGTTGCGCGAAGTGCCGCCTCGACGCCGGATTGCGCCGCATCGAGCGACAGCATCGCTTCGTCCAGCGACTTGACCACATCCTCGAGCAGGCCCGGCGCCTCCGTCGCCTTGCGCTGCAGCCGTCTCAGCAGACTGGCGAGCTGCGGCAAGGGCGAGGATGGGCCGGACAGCACATCCTGGGCGTCATGGATTTCGGACGCAATCTTCTCGGCACGCATCATATGCGCGCGCAGTTCGGCAAGTTCCGTTTCCTCGCCGGGCTGCGGATCGAGCTTGGTGAGTTCCGCAACCGCGGCGCGCAGATAGTCGGCCTCGCGCGCGGCGGCCGCCACCTTGGCGCGGTGGCGGGTAAGCTCCTGCTCACCGGCGCGCCAGTGCCGCCAGGCCTCCCCGGTCGAGCGAACCGCGCCGAGATGGCCGCCGAAAGCATCGAGCACGTCGCGATGGGCGCCGGGATCGACCAGGGCGCGCTCGTCGTGCTGGCCGTGGATCTCGACCAGCGCGCGCCCGACATCGCGCATCAGGGTCACGCTGGAGGGCTGGTCGTTGACGAAGACGCGGGTGCGGCCGTCCGCCGTCTGCACGCGGCGCAGGATGATGTCGCCATCGTCCTCGATGGCGTTTTCGACAAGCAGCGCCCGCACCGGATGGTTGCGCGGCACGTCGAACACGGCAATGACCTGGCCCTGTGCCGCGCCATGGCGCACCAGAGAGGCGTCGCCGCGCGCGCCGAGCGCCAGCGACAGGGCATCGAGCAGAATGGATTTGCCGGCGCCGGTTTCACCCGTCAGCACGGAAAGGCCCGGCTGGAAGTCGATATCCAGCTTCTCGATCAGGACGATATCGCGGATCGACAGTCTGGAAAGCATCAGAACCCGGACCTAGAGCGGCAGGCGACCAGTTGGAATCGCAGTGCCGCACTATCTTTTTGTTTGAGCATCGGATCAATCCGAAAAAGCGGTGCGCGCGCTTCGGTCCGATGGCTCTAAGATCAGGCGCCGGTGATCAGCTTGCCAGCCTTGGATATCCAGGATCCTGCATTCTCGCGCGGCGAAAGCCCGTTGCTCTGCAGGAGCTTGTAGGAATCCTTGTACCACGGGCTGTCGGGATAGTTGGTGCCGAGCACCGCGGCGGCCGTCTGGGCTTCCGAGGTCAGCCCCATCGCGTAGTAGCTTTCGGTGAGGCGAGCCAACGCTTCCTCGACGTGACGCGTGTTGGAATAGCTCTCCACCACGGTGCGGAAGCGCTTGACGGCGGCGATGTATTCACGACGCTCCAGATAATAACGGCCGATCTGCATTTCCTTGCCGGCGAGCTGGTCGTTGGCGAAGCGGATCTTCTCCTTGGCGTCGTCGACATATTCCGACGTCGGCCAGCGCGTGACCAGATCCTGCATCGTCTGCAGCGTCTGGCGCGCTTCCTTCTGATCCTGCGTCACGTCCTTGATCTGGCGATAGTAGCTCAGGCCGATAATGTACTGCGCATAGGGCGCGTCATCGGTGGACGGATAAAGCGCCAGATAGCGCTTGGCCGACGAGATCGCCTCGTCGTAGCTGCCCTTTCGATAGTCGGCGAAAGCGCCCATCACCATCGATTTGCGGGCCCATTCCGAATAGGGGTGCTGGCGGTCGACGGCGTCGAACTTCTTGCTCGCCTCGTCCAGGCGGCCGGCATTCAAATTGGCGAGACCCTGGTTGTAGAGAACGTCGGCCGGCTCGGTCTGGTCGACATATTTCGACAGGTCGATGTCTTTCTCCGACGACATGCAGGCCGACAGAAAGAGCGATGGAACAACCAGCGAAAGCGCCAGGAGAACAGACCGCTGGGGCGCCTTCGATTGACTGACTCGCTTGAAGAACATGATTGGATTGCGCCCTTTCGGCGTTATTTTAGTGCCTCTTGCATGCTGTTGTCCCAAAACTGGTCCCCACTTTTGAGCGACATGCACTAATCGACGGCAGCAGCCATAAACCATAACCGCCTTGCCCGGCAACGCTATCTCCGGCCAATGGCGCATTTTTGTGGCGACGCGACGGCGCCGGAGCATCCCTGTAATTTCGCCGACCGATGATGCATTCCTGCAACACCTGGCATCCCGCCACAAGGTGCGAAAACGTTGCGGAGTTCAGATCATCCAGGGCGCGTAGAGCGGCGCATTGACGGCGCTCATCTCCGCCGCGCGGCCGCGCTCGCGGCGTGTCGTCTCGACGATCTCGAAGGCCGTGCGGTCCGACAGCAGGCGCCGCAGCGCCGCCGCGTTCAGCCTGTGGCCGCCGCGATAGGAGCGGAAACAGCCGATGAAGCGAGCGCCGGCCAGAGCCAGATCGCCCATGGCGTCGAGCGTCTTGTGGCGCACGAATTCGTTGGGGTAGCGCAGGCCGCCCATGTTGATGACGCGGTTGTCGTCACCGATCACCAGCGAATTTTCCAGCGACGATCCCAGCGCATAGCCGGCCGCCCACAGCCGCTCGACATCCTTCATGAAGCCGAAGGTGCGGGCGCGCGCGATATCGCGGCGGAAAATGTCGGCATTGAGGTCCGACGCAAACAGCTGACGGCCGATAGCCGGGCTTTCGAAATCGATCTCGACCTCGAAGCGGGTGCCGTCATAGGGCCTGAACTCCGCCCAGGAAGCACCGTTCTCGATGCGAACCGACTTGACGACCCTGATATAGCGCCGCTTGACCGGCAGCATCTCGATGCCCGCCTGGTCGATGGCCTCCACAAAGGCAATGGCACTGCCGTCGAGGATGGGAACCTCGTGGCCGTCGATCTCGATGAGAACATTGTCGATGCCGAGACCCAACAACGCGGCCATGATGTGCTCGACGGTGGCGATGTGCTCGCCCGAGGGATCGCCCAGCATGGTGCACAGATCGGTGGCGCCGATCTCGGAAAACAGGGCGCGGAACTCGCGGCCCTGCCCTTCGCCACTGATGAGCTGGAACACGATGCCGGTGTCGGCATCCGCGGGCAGGAAACTGACGGAAACTTCTTTGCCGCTGTGAACGCCGGTGCCCGTAAGCGACGCGCGCGTCTTCACTGTCGTCTGATAGTCGTGCAAGACAATCCCCATAAGCCCGATATGCCTAGGTCCGCTTCTCCAGCCCGAGGGCGCGGCTCTTGTTAAATCGGCAGGCAGGGCCACTTCCCCGAAATCCCGGCAGACCGACTATGGTAGGCAGCGAAGATAATGTCCCGCCAGAGAGACTCCAAATCACGGATTCTTACCCTTTGTAACCGCGGACCGGAGCGAACTCCATATCGTAACTATTTGATTCTGCAGCACTTAAAACGTTAACAGGCAAGCAATTCCTTGCTTGCCTGTTAACAATTGTTACGGTCCGTTAACCGCTTAGTTGGCCTGGCGGCGCAGGAACGCCGGAATCTCCAGCTGATCGTCGTCCTGAGTCGCCCTGGTCTGCGGCGTCAGACGGCCCTGGTCGTCCAGCTGGCCGCGGCGCGGCGCGTAGAGCTGGGCGTCCTGGCTGGCGAGACGGCGCACTTCGGGGGCAGCCTGGCGCAGCTTGGGCTCGCGCGGCTGTGCCGGCTGCAGCCTTGCGGGCTCCTCTTCGCGGCGCGTCAGGCCGTTGGTCAGGCGCTTCAACAGGCCCATCGGCCCGCTGTTGTTCTCGTGGTCCACCGGGCGGCTCTTGGCGTCAACCTCGGCCTTCACCACCGGCGGAAAGTCCTCGACGCGCGGCATGCGCTGCGGCGCCATCGCCACCGGCTGCTGGACCTCGCGCAGCATTTCGCGCGGCTGCGGAGCCGGCTGCATCTGCTGGACGACCGGCTGCGGCATTGGCTGGGGCTGCTGCGGCGGCGCCTGGAAGATCTTGCTCTGCGGACGGAAGTCATCCGCATGGGCGACAGGAGCCGGACGGGCCTGCGCCATGGCGGCGGCGTTTGCCTCAGCGAGTTGGATGGCTTCGGCGACCGGATCCGCGGCGCGCGGCTCGTAGACAGGCTGCTGGACCGGCGCCGGGCGGCTTTCCACGGCGGCCACGGCCGGACGGACGGCCGGCTTCTGCGGCGCCGTACGGATCGAGATCGGTGCCGCGGCGATTTCAGCCGCCGACTTGTCGATGCCGGTGGCGACCACCGAGACGCGGATGACGCCTTCGAGTTCCTCGTCGAAGGTGGCGCCCAGGATGATGTTGGCGTCCTGGTCGACTTCCTCGCGGATGCGGGTCGCCGCTTCGTCGACTTCGAACAGCGTCAGGTCGCGGCCGCCGGTGATCGAGATCAGCAGGCCCTTGGCGCCCTTCATCGAGGTCTCGTCGAGCAGCGGGTTGGCGATCGCGGCCTCGGCGGCGGCCATCGCGCGGCCCTCGCCCGAAGCTTCGCCGGTGCCCATCATCGCCTTGCCCATCTCGCGCATGACCGAGCGCACGTCGGCGAAGTCGAGGTTGATCAGGCCCTCCTTGACCATCAGGTCGGTGATGCAGGCGACACCGGAATAGAGCACCTGGTCGGCCATGGCGAAGGCGTCGGCGAAAGTGGTCTTGTCATTGGCCAGCCGGAACAGGTTCTGGTTGGGGATGACGATCAGGGTGTCGACGCATTTCTGCAGTTCCTCGATGCCGAGGTCCGCCGTCTTCATGCGCCGCGCGCCTTCGAAATGGAACGGCTTGGTGACGACGCCGACGGTGAGGATGCCCTTCTCGCGCGCGGCGCGGGCAACGACCGGAGCAGCACCGGTGCCGGTGCCGCCGCCCATGCCGGCGGTGACGAAGCACATATGGGTGTTGGACAGGTGGTCGATGATCTCGTCGATGCACTCTTCCGCCGCCGCACGGCCGACTTCCGGCTGCGAGCCGGCGCCGAGGCCTTCGGTGACATGCGCGCCGAGCTGGATCAGCCGGTCGGCCTTCGACATGGTCAGCGCCTGCGCGTCGGTGTTGGCCACGACGAACTCGACGCCGCGCAAGCCCGCGGTGATCATGTTGTTCACGGCATTGCCGCCGCCGCCGCCGACACCGAACACGGTGATGCGCGGCTTAAGCTCGGTGATGTCCGGCTTCTGCAGATTGATGGTCATTGTCTCCGTCCTTTGCCTTTCACGCCGCTTCGCCGCCGCGGCCGCCTATGGGGCTGTCCCCGTCAATTAGAAACTGTCTCTCAACCACTGACTCATGCGATGCAGTTTTCCACCCGTTCCGGTCATCCTGAGACCGGAAATACCTTTTGCAGGATGGCTCTCGAAACTCGCCATCTGCGGATAGATCAGAAGCCCGACGGCGGCCGAGAAGGCCGGCCCCTTCGCTGCTTCGGGCAGGCCCGCCACGCCAAGCGGGCGGCCGATGCGTACATTGCGCCCCAGGATGCGGCGCGCCGCCTCCGGCAGGCCGGCCAGCTGGCTGGCGCCGCCGGTGAGCACGACGCGCTTGCCGACGGCATTGCCGTAGCCGGACTTGTTCAGCCGGTCGCGCAGCAATTCGAGCGTTTCGTCGATGCGGGCGCGCACGATGCGAGTCATCACCGAACGCGGGATCTGCAGCGGCACGTCGCCATCGTCGCCGATCGGCTGGATCGAGACCAGGTCGCGGTCGTCCGCGCTGCCCGGCAGCGCCGAACCATGCATGACCTTCAGCCGTTCGGCGGCGTCGAGCGAAGTCGAAAGCCCCTTGGCCATGTCCAGCGTGACGTGGTTGCCGCCAATGGCGATGGCGTCGCCATGGACGAACTTGCCTTCCGAAAACACCGAGATGGTCGTCGTGCCGCCGCCCATGTCTATGCAGGCGGCACCCAGCTCCAGCTCGTCGTCGACGAGTGCCGCCAGCCCGCTGGCATAGGGCGTCGCCACCATGCGCTCGACCGACAGATGCGAGCGGTTGATGGAGAGCTCCAGATTACGCATGGGCGCCGCGTCACCCGTCAGCACATGCATGTCGACGCCAAGCGCGTCACCGACCATGCCGCGCGGATCGCGCACGCCGCGCTCGGCATCGAGCGAGAAGCCGACGGGCAGCGAATGGATCACCTCGCGCTCTGCCTTGAGCGCTTGCTTGGCGCCGGCGCCCAGCACGCGCTTGATGTCGGCTTCGTCGGCCTCGTGGCCGCCAAGATTGATGGTCGCCGAGAAGGCTTCGCTCTTCAGCCGGCCGGCGGTCATGTTGACGATGAGCGAATCGACCGTCAGCCCCGCCATGCGCTCGGCGGCGTCGACGGACAGGCGGATGGCATGCTCGGCCCGGTCGAGATCGACGACCACGCCCGACTTCACGCCTTGCGACTTCTGATGGCCGATGCCGATCACCTGGATCCGGTGCGAGCGGCCGCGCAACAGCTTGCCGTCATCGTTCGGCTTGAGCTTGGCCACCATGCAGCAGACCTTGTTCGAGCCGACATCCAGCACCGTCAGAGTGCCGGACCGGCGCGACGAGGCATCGCCTGAACCGCCAAGCCAGCTCATATCTTCGTCTCCGACTTGCGCTTGAGGGTCTTCGGCTTCTCGTTGAGCGCGGCCTCGCGCTGCGTCGCCGCTTCGGGCGTCAGCTCCACGACCAGCCGGTCTGTCAGGCGCATGTCGACAGCAGCGATGTCGCGCGACAGCAAGCCCTTGTCCTTGTCCATCTTGACCAGTTCGGCGAGCGCCTGGTCTTCCTCGTCCTCGGGCAGCTTGACGGTGATGCCGTTGTCCAGCTTCAGGTCCCAGCGGCGATCGCCAACGCGGATATAGCCTTTCACGCGGGTCGCCAGGTCGGGGTATTTTTCCACCTTGGCCAGGAAGTCAGGCGCCTTGGCCGGCGCGCCTTCGCCGATCAGCAGCGGCAGCAGCACCTGCTTGCCGCCGGAGAACGGCGCGATGACAGCGCCATCCCTCTGGATGACCGAGAGATCATTGCCCTGCTGCCAGAGCGCGAAAGCCTCACGCTCCTCGACACGCACTTCCAGCGTATGCGGATAGACCTTGCGCACCGCCGCCATTTCGATCCAGGGCAGGCCGGAGATACGCTCACGCGCGGCCTCGGCGTCAAAGCCGATCAGCGAGGTCCAGCCGTCGAGTTCGAGCCTGTCGAGAATGTCGATCTCGGAGGTCTGCCGGTTGCCGACCACCTTGACCTGATCGACGGCAAAGCCGGTGCGGGCGGTGATGCTCTGGATGATGCCGTCGGCATGGCCGCCGAGATAGGCGCCATAGGCGCCGCTCGAAGCGAGCAGCACCGCCGACATCATCGCGGCGGAGAACCGCGGCACTTCGAATTCACCATCGCCCAGGCGCGCCAGGATGCGCACCGGGCGACGAAGCAGGCGTGGCAGCACGAAATGGCCTGACGACAGCGACAAGCCGAACAGCGACGGCCCGGCCGCGCCCTTCCCCTTGCCTTGTCCCCAGTTCAACGCAGACACGAAGCGTCCTCCACCATCCAACTCAACAACTCACCAAACGAATGCCCGGCATGGGCAGCGATTTCAGGCACCAGAGACGTCGGCGTCATGCCCGGCTGAGTGTTGACCTCGAGCCATACAACTTCGCCATTTTCGGAGTGACGATCGTCATAACGGAAGTCCGACCGGGAAACGCCCCGACAGCCGACAGCTTGGTGAGCCTTGAGCGCCAGTGTCTGTATTTTTTGGTAAATATTCGGTGAAACTTTTGCGGGGCATTCGTGTTTTGATCCGCCCGCGACATATTTTGAATCGTAATCGTAGAAGGAATGGCCGGTCGGAATGATCTCGCAGACGCCGAGCGCCACATCGCCCATGACGGCGCAGGTCAGCTCGCGCCCATGGATGTAGCGCTCGACCATGACGGTATCGCCATATTTCCACTCGGACGACCCGACGACCTGCGGCGGATGCGACTGCCCCTCCGACACGATGACGACGCCGAAGCTCGACCCCTCATTGACCGGCTTGATCACATAGGGCGGCTTCATCGGGTGCTTGTTCTGGATGGCGAAGCGATTGGTAACCTTCGATTCGGCGACGGGAACGCCGACCGATTTGACGATCTTCTTCGCCTGTTCCTTGTTCATGGCGAGCGCCGAGGCGAGCACGCCGGAATGGGTGTAGGGAATGCCGAGATATTCGAGGATGCCCTGGATGGTGCCGTCCTCGCCAAAGGGGCCATGCAGCGCATTGAAGGCAACGTCGGGCTTGAGCTCGGCAAGCACGGAGCCGACATCGCGCCCGACATCGACGCGGGTGACCTGATAACCCTCACTCTCCAGCGCATCGGCACAGGCCTTTCCGGAGGACAGGGACACGGGCCGCTCGGACGAAAAGCCTCCCAGCAGGACGGCCACATGCTTGCTTTTCATTCCCCGTCACCCCCTCTCACGGCGGACCAAAAACCAAGATTTCCGCAACATTGAGTCCGAGTCTCCCGGCAGGTTGCCCCCCCAGACGGAAAACGCGGGTAACGCGTCGAACGACTCAAATCAGGAAACGCTTTTAAGCAGAGAATCAGAGAGTTGATTCACTGGCAAGTGCTTATGAATCCGAGAGATTCACTTTGTGAGAAAATGGCTGCGAAAACCGCGTCGCTGAGTCTTTACAGCAACGGTTTTGCGCGTTTTGCGAGCGCGTTGAAGTTCATGCATCACATGAACTTCGTGAACGCCGAAGGTACCTTGAGATTCAGTTCAGGCCGAGTCGAAAACGATGGCCTTCGAGAACCGGAGCGGAGCGGACATTCGGGTCCGTGAGCACCGTTCTACTGCGACGCAGTAGAACGGGGAAGCGGAGAAGGCCGTCGTTTGCAGGCCGGCATCACCTGAATATCAGCGTAACTAGAGGAGCTGCCCCAAAAACTCCTGGACGGCATGGCCGGGTCGGAAATTGCCGATGCGCTTGATCTCCCAGTGCAGCCGGATGCCCGAATGTTCGAGCACGCGGGCGCGCACCGTCTCGCCGAGATATTCGAGATCATAGCCCGTCGCCGTTCCGGTGTTGATCATGAAATTGCAATGCATCGGCGACATCTGCGCGCCACCGATCATCAGGCCGCGGCAGCCCGCCTTGTCGATCTCCTTCCAGGCCGACGTGCCTTCCGGATTCTTGAAGGTCGAGCCGCCGGTCTTCTCGCGGATCGGCTGTACAGTCTCGCGGTGGTTCTGCACGGCATCCATCGCCGCCTTGATCGTGGCCTGGTCCTCGGCAAAGCCCTCAAACACCGCCGACGTGAAGATCAGCCCGGCAGGGGCGGACGAATGGCGATAGGCATAGCCCATCTCGGCATTGCTCAGCGTCTGGACATTGCCGTTGCGGTCGAGCGCGCGCACCTCGACGACACGCTCGCGCGTCTCGACGCCATTGGCGCCGGCATTCATCCTCAGTGCCCCGCCGATGGCGCCCGGAATGCCGTGATAAAAATGGAAGCCGCCAATGCCGGCCTCGAGCGCAAGGGCCGCCACGCGCTTGTCGGGCGTGGCGGCGCCCGCCTTGATCCTGATCGGCGAAACGATCTCGGCCTCGCCAAAGCCCTTGGCCGAAAGCCGGATGACAAAGCCCGGAATGCCGCCGTCGCGAACCAGAAGGTTCGAGCCGACGCCGACAATGGTCAGCGGTATCTCCTCGGGAACCGCGCGCAGGAACGCGGCAAGGTCTTCCTCGTCGGCCGGCTGGAACAGCACCTCGGCCAGGCCGCCGGCGCGGAACCAGGTGATCTTGTCCATCTCGGCATTCGGCGTGAGCCGGCCGCGCAGGCCGGCAAGCCGGTCGCCGAGTTTGTCGATCAGGGCCTGGCCGTGCATCATGAGGCGGCAAGCTCCTTTGGCAGAGCATAGGCCCATTGGGTGATGTTGCCGGCGCCGAGGAAAACGACGAAGTCGCCGGGCTTGGCGAGATCGCGAATGATAGGCGCGATCGCCGTCGGTCCCTCTATATAGCGCGCGTCGCGATGCCCGCCGGCGCGGATGCGTGACACCAGCTCATCCGAGGTGACGCCGTCGATCGGGTCTTCGCCGGCGGCGTAGACCGGGGCGACCATCACCGTGTCTGCGTCGTTGAAGCAGGCGGAGAACTCGTTGAACAGATCGTGCAGCCGGGTGAAGCGGTGCGGCTGGGCAATGGCGATGACGCGGCCTTTGGTGGCGCTGCGCGCGGCCTTGAGCACGGCCGAAATCTCGACCGGATGGTGGCCGTAGTCGTCGAACACGTCGACGCCGTTCCAGGATCCGGTGAGGGTGAAGCGGCGCTTGACGCCGGCGAAGGACGACAGGCCCTTCTTGATCGCCTCGGCGGACAGGCCAAGCTCATGCGCGACGGCGATTGCGGCGGTGGCGTTGGAGACATTGTGACGGCCGGGCATCGGCAGGCGCAGGCCTGAAATCGTGCTCTGGCTGCCGGTCTTGCGGTCGCGGATAATCACGTCGAACTCGGAGGTGGCGCCCGCCATGCGGTGGTTGGTGAAGCGCACATCGGCCTGCGCGTTCTCGCCATAGGTGATGACGCGGCGGTCCTCGATGCGGCCGACCAGCGCCTGCACTTCCGGATGGTCGGTGCACATCACGCCGAAGCCGTAGAACGGCACGTTCTCGACGAACTGACGGAACGCCTCGCGCACCTTGTCGAAGCTGCCATAATGGTCGAGATGCTCGGGATCGATGTTGGTGACGACGGCGATTTCGGCCGGCAGCTTGAGGAAGGTGCCGTCGCTCTCGTCGGCCTCGACCACCATCCATTCGCCGTCGCCCATGCGGGCATTGGTGCCGTAGGCGTTGATGATGCCGCCATTGATGACGGTCGGATCGAGCCCGCCGGCTTCCAGCAGTGTCGCCACCATCGAGGTCGTTGTCGTCTTGCCATGCGTGCCGCCGATGGCGACGGCCTGGCGGAAGCGCATCAGCTCGGCCAGCATCTCGGCGCGGCGCACGATGGGGAGCAATTTTTCCCGCGCGGCCTTCAGCTCCGGATTGGATTTCTTGATCGCGGTCGAAACGACCACCACCTCGGCACCGCCGAGATTCTCGGCCTTGTGGCCGACGAAGCATTCGATGCCCTTGTCGCGCAACCGCTGCACATTGGCGCTGTCGGCCTGGTCGGACCCTTGCACCTTGTAGCCGAGATTGTGCAGCACCTCGGCGATGCCGCTCATGCCGATGCCGCCAATACCGATGAAATGCACAAGGCCGATGGTCTGCGGCATCTTCATGCTTGCGTGCCCTTCCTGAAATCCGAAACGGTTTTTTGGGACGCAATAGCCTCTGTGAGATCGGCGAGCAACCGTGCCGCGTCCGGCCTGCCGGCCGATTTCGCGCCCGCGGCCATCGCCGCCAGCCGCTCAGGCTTGTCCATCAGCCCGCCAATCAGGGTTGCGATGCGCTCGGGCGACAGTGTCGATTGCGGGTGAACCTCGCCGCCGCCGGCAGCGGCAAGGGCCGCCGCGTTCGCCGCCTGGTCATGGTCGAGCGCATAGGGATAGGGCACCAGCAGCGCCGGCCGGCCGATGACGGCGATCTCCGAGACGGTCGAGGCGCCGGAGCGCGAGATCACCAGATGCGCCGCCGCCATGCGCGCCGCCATGTCGGTGAAGAAGGGCGAGACCTCGACGGCGACGCCAAGCGCGGCATAGGCCGCCTTCACCCGCGCCACGTCGTCCGCGCGGGCCTGCTGGGTGATCACCAGGCGCTTGCGCTGCGCGTCGGAAAGCAGCGCGATGGCGCCCGGCATGGCATCGGAAAAGAACTGGGCGCCCTGGCTGCCCCCGAACATCAGCAGGCGGAACGGCTCCTCCCCGGTCGACGCCGCATAAGGCGTCTTGGCTGCTTCCAGCACAGCCGGCCTGACCGGATTGCCCGTCGTCACCGTCTTGGCGCCCGTGGCACTCGTATCCTGCGGCAGGAAGCCGCCGGCAATGGCATCGACGCGGCCGGCCAGCGCCCGGTTGGCGCGCCCCATCACCGCGTTCTGCTCATGGATCAGCGTCGGCACCTTGCGCCGCGTCGCCGCATAGAGCGGCGGCAGGGTCGGGTAACCGCCAAAACCGACCACCGCATCCGGCTTGATGCGGCCGATAATAGCGGAGGCCTGGCGCACGCCGCGCCAGATTTTCCAGAACGCGCCAAGCACGGCGATCGGATTCTTCGAGCCCATCGTCGCCGACTGGATCGGATGGACGGCGGCAGCCGGGAAATGACCGGCGAACCGCTCGGCGCGGTCGTCGGTCGCCAGATGCACCGTCCAGCCGCGCTCGTTCAGCTCGTGCGCCAGCGCCTCGGCCGGAAACAGATGTCCGCCGGTTCCGCCCGCCGCGAGAAGGATGACACCCCTCGCCATGTCACTCCGCCGGCAAGGCGCGCTGCGGCAGCGCAAAACCCATCTGCTTGCGCTTCTCCGGCCGCTTGCGCGTCAGCGCCAGCACCATGCCCATCGAGATGGCGATGGCGATCTGCGAGGAGCCGCCATAGGAGATGAAAGGCAGCGTCATGCCCTTGGCCGGCACCAGCTGCAGGTTGACGCACATGTTGATGACGGCCTGCAGGCCGAACACGGTGACGAGACCGCCGACCGCATAGCGGGTGAAGTCGTCATGTTCCTTCAGCGCCGTGTTGAGGCCGCGCAGCACGATGAAGGCGAAGATCGACATGATGAAAAAACACATGATCAGCCCGAATTCCTCGCCGGCGACCGAGAAGACGAAGTCGGCATGGCTGTCGGGGATGACCCGCTTGACCGTGCCCTCGCCAGGACCGACGCCGAACCAGCCGCCATTGATCAGCGCGTCGCGTCCCATGTCGACCTGGAACGTGTCGCCCTCGCCGGTAAGGAACTTGTCGATGCGCAGTGCCACGTGCGGAAACACCGTATAGGCGGCGAAGACGCCGCCGACGCCGGCCGCGCCCAGCACGATGATCCACAGCCAGGGCAGCCCCGCCATGAAGAACATGATGCCCCAGGTGCCGGTCGTCAGCATGGTCTGGCCGAGGTCCGGCTGCGCCACCAGCAGCGACACGACCAGCACCAGCAGCAGCATGGCGAACAAATTGCCCGGAATGTCGGGCTGGCGCTTGTGTTCGGCGAACAGCCAGGCGCACATGATGACGAAGGCCGGCTTCAGGAACTCGGACGGCTGGATCGACAGGCCGGCGAGCGAAACCCAGCGCCGCGCGCCCTTCACCTCGACGCCGACATAGAGCACCGCCACCATCAGCACCAGCATCAGGCACAGCATGATCAGCGACATGCGCCGGATCTGCCGGGAATCGAGGAAGGACACGGCCAGCATCACGCCGAGCGCGGGCACGGTGAAGATGATCTGCCTTGTGGCGAAGTGGAAACTGTCGAGGCCGATGCGTTCGGCCACCGCCGGGCTGGCGGCAAAGGACAGGACGATGCCCAGCCCCATCAGCGACAGGAACGCCGCCAGGAACCAGCGATCGATCGTCCACCACCAGGTTGCGACAGGACTTTTGTCGAGACGGCTCTGCATTATCGTGCCCCTCCGATGGGTTTGACGCCATCTATAGCGCTCGCAGCTTGCCTGAAGGCTTCGCCGCGAACTTCGAAATTCTTGAACTGGTCGAAACTGGCGCAGGCCGGCGACAACAGCACCACCACTTCGCCGCTGTCGTCCTTGGCCGCATCATGCGCGGCATGCTCCACCGCCGCCGCCAGCGTGCCCGAGATCTCGTAGGGCACCGCCTCGCCCAGCGTCGCCGAAAAGGCGGGTGCCGCCTCGCCGATCAGATAGGCCTTGGCGATGCGGGGGAAGAAGCCGCGCAGCGGCTCGATGCCGCCTTCCTTGGGCAGGCCGCCGGCGATCCAGTAGATGCGCGGAAAGCTCGACAGCGCCGGTGCTGCCGCATCCGCATTGGTCGCCTTGGAATCGTTGACGAACAGCACGTGGTCCTTGCGGCCGACCTGCTCCATGCGGTGCGCGAGACCCGGAAAACTTTCGAGCCCCGACTGGATTTCGCCGAGGTCGAGCCCGACCTTGAGGCAAGCGGCGACCGCGGCAAGGGCGTTCTGCGCATTATGCTGGCCGCGCAGTGAGCCGATGCCCTCGAGGAAGGCGACCTTGCTGTAGCGGCCGTGCACGGCCTCCATCAGATTGGTGCCGTCGGCGAAATAGCCGTCGGTCAGCGGCAGCCGCTTGGAAATGCGGATGACCTGCCGCCCTGCCCGCTCCAGCCGTTCGGCGATCTGCGCGCACCAGGAATCGTCGATGCCGATGATCGCCGTCTCGCTGCCGGCCACCAGCCGCTCCTTGATCGAGGCGTAGTGCTGCATGGTGCCGTGGCGGTCGAGATGGTCCGGCGTCAGATTGAGCAGGATGCCCGCCGTTGGATTGATCGAGGGCGCGAGGTCGATCTGGTAGGATGAGCACTCGACGACATAGTGGCGATCGGGGTTCGGCGGATCGAGCGTCATCACCGCGCGGCCGATATTGCCGCCCATCTGGGTGTCGCGGCCCGCCGATTTGAGGATATGCGCCGTGAGCGCCGTCGTCGTCGACTTGCCGTTGGTGCCGGTGATGGCGATGAAAGGCGCCGTCGGGGCTTGCAGAATCCGCTCACGGCAGAAAAGTTCGATGTCGCCGATGATCTCGACGCCGGCGCCCTTCGCCAGCTCCACCGTCCAATGCGGCTTGGGATGCGTCAGCGGCACGCCTGGCGACAACACGAAGGCGGAGAAAACAGCCCAGTCCGCCCCCCGCAGATCGGCGGTGGCGATACCGGTGGCGGCCGCCTTGGCGACGCTGTCGGGATTGTCATCCCAGGCCAGCACCTGCGCGCCGCCCTCGATCAATGCCCGCGCGGTCGCGATCCCCGAGCCACCGAGCCCGAAGAGCGAAACATGCTTGCCTGCGAAGGATGCGGCGGGGATCAAGGAGGCTTCCTATCTCAGCTTCAGGGTTGAGAGGCCGACCAGCGCCAGGATGACGGCGATGATCCAGAAGCGGATCACGACCTGGCTCTCGGTCCAGCCGAGCTTTTCGAAATGATGGTGGATCGGCGCCATCAGGAACACGCGCTTGCCGGTCATCTTGAAGTAGCCGACCTGGATGATGACCGACAGGATTTCCACGACAAACAATCCGCCGACGATCACCAGCACGATCTCGTGCTTGGTCGCGACCGCGACGGTGCCGATCAGGCCGCCCATGGCCAGCGAACCGGTGTCGCCCATGAAGATCGCCGCCGGCGGTGCGTTGAACCAGAGGAAGCCGAGGCCGGCGCCGATGACGGCGCCGAGCACGACCGCCAGTTCGCCGGTGCCGGGAACGAAATGGATCTGCAGATACTCGGCGAACACCGCGTTGCCCGAGAGATAGGCGATGACGCCGAAGGACGCCGCCGCGATCATGATCGGCACGATCGCCAGACCGTCGAGGCCGTCGGTGAGGTTCACCGCATTGCCGGCGCCGACGATGACGAAGCAGGAGAACGGGATGAAGAACCAGCCGAGGTTGACGATGAATTCCTTGGCGAAGGGGAAGGTCAGCGATGACGAGAACGGCGCCTGGCCGTTGTGCATGATCACCCAGGCGGCGATGCCCGCGATGATGAATTCGAGCCCCAGCCGCGCCTTGCCGGAGAAGCCCAGATGCGACTGCTTGGTCACCTTCAGATAGTCGTCGTAGAAGCCGATCGAGCCGAAGCCCAGCGTCACCAGAAGCACCACCCAGACATAGATGCTCGACAGATTCGCCCACAGGAGCGACGAGCCGATGATGCCGGACAGGATCATCAGCCCGCCCATGGTCGGTGTGCCGGCCTTCTTGAAATGCGTCTGCGGCCCGTCGGCGCGGATCGGCTGGCCCTTGCCCTGGCGAAGCCGCAGCGAATTGATGATGGTCGGCCCGAAGATGAAGACGATCAGCGCCGAGGTGATCAGCGCCCCGCCGGTGCGGAACGTGATGTAGCGGAAGACATTGAAGACCGAGATCTTGTCCGCGAAATCGACCAGCAGTGTAAACATGCGCTTTCGTCCCCCGACTTGACCTAGGTCAGTTTGCTGGTTGTCGTTTCAGCCGGATATTTGCCCAGCAGCGCATCGACCAGTTTTGCAAAACCGATGCCCTTCGACGATTTGATCATCACCACGTCGCCCGGCTTCAGCGCGGCAAGCAGCACCGGCTTCAATTCCTCGACGCCGGCGCGGTATTCCGTCTTGATGTCTTCAGGCAGCGCTTCCGCCAGCGCCCGCATTTCGGGACCGCCGAGAAAGACTGTCTGCGTGCCGGTGCCGACGATGAGATCGGCAAGGGCGACGTGCAGCTTCGTCGAATGGTCGCCGAGTTCCAGCATGTCGCCGAGCACGGCGATGCGGCGCCCCTCGCCCGTCACCGGCGTCGCGTTGAGCAGCGCCATCGCCGCCGCCATCGAGGCCGGATTGGCGTTGTAGCTCTCGTCGATCAGCGTGATCGGGCCGCCGGGATGCCGCAACACATGGCGTTTGCCGCGGCCGCGCTCGGCCGAGAGATCGTTCAGCGCGATTGCCACCTTGTCGAGATCGGCGCCAACCAGCTGTGCCGCGCCCAGAACCGCCAGCACGTTCTGCACCATGTGCCGGCCAGGTGCGCCGATGCGGGCGATCATGTCATGGCCGCCGATCCTGGCGGCGATGTCGGAATGGTCGGCGTGCAATTCGCATTTGGTCAGTTTGAAGGTCGAGCGCGCATTCTCGCCGAAGCCGTAGACATGCTCGACGCCGGCGGCATGCGCCATCTTGTCGAGAAGCTTGAAACGCGCATCGTCGCGGTTGAGGACGGCGGCACCTTCGGGCTCCAGCCCTTCAAAAATCTCGGCCTTGGCCTTGGCGATCTCGTCGAGATTGCGGAAGAAACCGAGATGCGCCGCCGCGATGATGGTGACGATGGCGACATGCGGCCGCACCATCTTCACCAACGGCCGGATCTCGTCGGGATGGTTCATGCCGATCTCGAAGATGGCATAGTCGCAATCCTCGGGCATGCGCGCGAGAGTCAGCGGCACGCCCCAGTGGTTGTTGAAGGACTGCGCCGAGGCATGCACCTTGCCGACGGCCGACAGCACATGGCGCAGCGCTTCCTTGGTCGTGGTCTTGCCCGCCGAACCGGTGACCGCGATGATCTTGGCCTGGGAGCGGGCACGCGCCGCGACGCCCAGCTTTTCCAGTGCGACCAGCACATCCTCGACGACGATGATCGGCGCCGTCAGCCGGCCGAGCGAAGGCAGCTTGCCTTCTGCCACCACCAGCACGCCGGCGCCGGCCTTGATGGCGGCGGTGGCGAAGTCATGGCCATCCATCGCCTCGCCCTTGATGGCGAAGAAGGCGTCACCCGGCTGCAGGCTGCGGCTGTCGATCGAAATGCCCGATATGCCTTCCGGCATAGGCCCGAGCGGCCGCCCGTCCATGGCGGCAACCAGCGCCTCGGAGGTCCACAGCAAACTCATGCGGCACGCTCCCGAAGCGCCGCGCGGACTTCCTCGTGGTCGGAGAAATGCAAGGTTTCGGAGCCGACCGTCTGGCCTTCCTCATGACCTTTGCCGGCCACGATCAGCGTGTCGCCTGCATGCAGCATGCCGACAGCCTCGTGGATCGCCTTGCGCCGGTCGCCGATCTCGATGGCGCCTGGGGCGGCGGCCAGAATGGCGGCGCGGATCATTTCGGGCACTTCGGAGCGCGGATTGTCGTCGGTGACGATGACGACATCGGCAAGCCGGGTCGCGATCTCGCCCATGATCGGTCTTTTGCCCCGGTCGCGGTCGCCGCCGCAGCCGAAGACGACCATCACGCGGCCGGTGGTGAACGGCCGCACAGAAGCCAGCACGTTTTCCAGCGCGTCGGGCTTGTGGGCGTAGTCGACATAGACCGGCGCGCCGCTGGCGGTGGTGCCGACGAGGTCGAGCCGGCCCGGGGCACCCTTGAGTTTCTCCAAGGACATCAAGGCCTTGGCGACAGGTGTTCCGGTGGAAATGGCAAGTCCCGCCGAAACCAGCGCGTTCGAAATCTGGAAATCGCCGGCCAGCGGCAGGTCGATTTCGTAGAGCACGCCCTCGGCCTCGACCTCGGCGCGCTGGCGATGGCGTTCGTGCTCGACCCGCTTCAGCGTGAGGAAATCGCCATGGCGGCCAACCGTCAGCACCTTGAGCCCGGCAGCCTGTGCCGCCTGGATGGTCGGCGCCGACCACGGATCGTCGGCGAAGATAACGGCCGGCGCGCCCTTCGGCAGCAGTGTGTCGAACAGGCGCAGTTTGGCTCGATGATATTCCTCGACCGTCGGGTGATAATCCATATGGTCGCGGCCGAGATTGGTGAAGCCGCCGGCGGCGAGCTTCACGCCATCCAGGCGGCGCTGGTCGAGCCCATGACTGGACGCTTCCATTGAGGCATGCGTCACGCCGGCATCGGCCAATTCCCGCAGCAATTGGTGCAGGGCGACCGGATCGGGCGTGGTCAGCGAGCCATATTCGTTGCGGCCGGGCGCCACCACGCCGGTGGTGCCGATAGAAGCCGCGGCATAGCCCGCCTGCTCCCAGATCTGCCTGGTGAAGGCGGCGACCGAGGTCTTGCCGCTGGTACCGGTCACCGCGACCATGGTCTGCGGCTGCTTGCCGAAATAGCGGGCGGCACTCAGCGCCAGCGCCAGGCGCGGATCATCGACCGCCAGCACCGGAACCGGCAGTCCGGCGATGGAACCGCCCTTTCCTGCCACGACCGCCAGCGCGCCGCGCTTGGCCGCGTCGGCAGCATAGGCCGCACCGTCCGCCTTGGTTCCGGCGAGCGCAAAAAAGACGACGCCCGGTTTTACCTGGCGGGAATCGGACGAAATCCCGGTTACCTCCAGATCGGCGGAAGCTGTTCCTTCGACTGGCAGGATACCGGCTAGATCTCTGAGCTTCATCGAGTTCCGTTCACCGCAATAAAATAGCGCGCAGTCGCCGGCGCGCCCTAAGAATCACTCATAGGAAACCAACGTTGCACCATTTTCATGGCTGAAATCTGGTTTCACGCCAAGCATGGCCGCCGAACGCCTGATGATATTACCCGCCATGACCCCCGCATTCGCGGCCGCGACGTCGGTCATCCCAGGCTTTTCCGGGTGCGGAGCATCGGCAATCGTAAACACCAGATATTGCGGGTCGTCCATCGGGAAGGCGGCGACAAAGGTGTTGAAATTCAGTTCTTTAGAGTAGCGGCCGTTGATGACCTTCTCGGCCGTTCCGGTCTTGCCGCCAACGCGGTAGCCAGGCACTCTGGCGTTTCTGGCCGAGCCCTTCTCGGCATTGAGCGAATAGAGGTAGCGCATGCCCTCGACCGTCTTTTCGCTCACAACTTTCTTGGCGGTGGCCATCGCTTCTTCCTGCGTACGCACCAGGAAGGTAGGATTCATAAGGAAACCGCCATTCATCAGCGCCGCGCAGCCGACAGCCGCCTGCAGCGGCGTCGTCGATACACCATGGCCGAAGGCGATGGTGAACGAGTTGACCTGTTTCCAGATCTTCGGCTCGGTCGGGCGGGCGACTTCAGGCAGCTCGGTCTGCATCCTTTCCAGAATGCCGAGGCGATGCAGGAATTCCCGGTGCCCCTCGATACCGACCAGTTCGGCCTCCCTGGCCGACCCGATGTTGGACGAATAGAGGAACACTTCAGGCAACGACAGCACACGGTTCTTGCCGTGGAAATCGTGAATGGCCTGATGGCCGACCCGGATCGGGTGCGAGGCGTCGAAACGACTGTTCATCGTCGCCTTGCCGGAATCGAGCGCCATGGCCGAGGTGAAGCTCTTGAAGGTCGAGCCCATCTCATAGAGGCCCGCCGACATCCGGTTCAGCCGGTCCTTTTCCTGTGCATTGTAGGGATTGTTTGGATCGAAATCCGGCACCGAGGCCATGGCCACCACTTCGCCGGTCTTGACGTTGAGCACGACGGCGCCGGCGCCGAGCGCGCGGTAGCGCTCGAGGCCGGCGGCGATCTCGTCGCGCACCACATGCTGGACGCGCAGATCGATCGACAGCTTCACCGGCTTGAGATCCTTGGCCACCGCCAGGCCCGACGCCTGCAGGTCGCTCAGGCCCTGCTCGTCGATATATTTCTCCATGCCGGAGATGCCCTGATTGTCGATGTTGGTCAGGCCGACAATGTAGGACGAGGTTTCGCCGCTGGGATAGAAACGGCGCTTCTCCGTGCGGAAGCCGAAACCGGGAATGCCGAGCTGCATGATGTCGGCCTGCTGCTTTGGCGTCAGCTGCCGCTGCAGCCAGACGAAGCCGGCGCCGCTCTTGAGCTTGTGGTAGGTCTGCTCGTAATCGATCTCGGGCAGCACGGTCGACAGCTTCTCGATCGCCTCGTCGGCATCGACGATGCGGCGCGGCTCGGCGAACAGCGACGCCGTCTTGATGTCGGTCGCCAGCACTTCGCCATTGCGGTCGACAATATCGGGCCGCGAGGCGGTGATCCGGCTCTGCGGGCCGCCCGACAGGTCAGGCGTCTGGAAACCGAGATAGACCAGCCGCCCGGAAATGGTCGAGAAGATGCCGAAGAACACCGCCATCGTCATCACGATGCGGGCCTTCCCCTTGCCGCCGGTCGCCTTGCGGGCGCCCTCGACGACGATCGATCCGTCTTCACCCGTCCTTGCGCGACGCTTCAGCAATTTGCCGATCATTGGGCGATGCCTCCGGTCACGACGGGATCCTTGCCGTCCGCGGGCGCCTTGTCGGAATTGTCGGCCATGCCGCCCTGGCGTCCGTTCAGAATGTCCTGGATGTCCAGGGCCTTGGCCGGCAGGTCGCTCAAGCCGACGATCTGGCGCGCGCTGACCGGCTCGAGCGCAAGCTGCGACTTGTATTGTTCGGCGAGCTTCTGCAGCCGCGACGGCTGGGTGAGCAGGCTCCAGTCGGCCTTGAGGAGGTCGATCGTCTCCTCCTCATAGCGTATCTGGTTATGGATTTTCTGCACCGCCGCCAACTGGTCCTCGGCCTCGCGCTTGGTCTTGTAGGTTAGGGCCGCCGCCGAAACCATGACGGCGATCAGGACAATGTCGCTGGTACGGAACACGTGCTTACCTCTCCCCCGGCGGGTTGATGCCGGGAAGCTTTGGAAGGCCGAAAATCGAAAAGTCGCCGGCGCGCGCCGGTGCCTCGGTGCGGATCGCCGCGCGCAGCCTGGCCGAGCGGGCGCGTGGATTGGCCGCGACCTCGGCGTCATCAGCCGTCACGCCGCCGCCGGCCTTGCGGAAGGTCGCGGTGCGCGCATGCGCCTCGGGCAGGTGACGCGAGCCAGTGGCGACGTCGGCCCGGTCGGCGATGAAGCGCTTGACGATGCGGTCTTCCAGCGAGTGGAAAGTCACCACGACGAGCCGTCCGCCGGGCTTCAACGCGCGCTCGGCGGCGAACAGCGCCTTGGCCAGTTCGCCGAGTTCGTCGTTGACGTAGATGCGTAGCGCCTGGAAGACGCGGGTCGCCGGATGGATCTTGTCCTTCGGCGCGCGGCCGATATGCGTCTCGATGGCGTCCGCCAGTTCGAGCGTACGCTCGAACGGCCGCTTTTCACGGCGCGCCTCGATCATGCGGGCGATGCGCCCGGCATGTCGCTCCTCGCCGAGAAAGCCGAAGATGCGGGCGAGATCACCGGGCTTGAAGCTGTTGACGACATCGGCGGCGCTGAGGCCCGACTGCGCCATGCGCATGTCGAGCGGCCCATCGAAGCGGAAAGAAAAGCCGCGCTCGGCCTGGTCGAGCTGCATGGAGGAAACGCCAATGTCGAGCACGACGCCGTCGGCGCTCTCGACATGTTCGTCCAGCGTCGAGAACGGCGCCTGCACCAGTCTCAGCCTGCCGCCCGCTTGCGCCTCGAGATCGCGCCCGGCCGCGATCGCATCGGGATCGCGGTCGATCGCCACGACCGAAGCGCCCGTCGCCAGAATGGCCCTGGTGTAGCCGCCGGCGCCGAACGTGCCGTCGATGATGATGTCGCCCTCCTCCGGCGCCAGTGCCTCGAGCACTTCGCCAAGGAGGACCGGAATGTGGCGGACCGGTCCGCCAACGGCGTTCGTATCATCGCCGTGGCCCACCGTCATTCCGGTCGCTCCCCAGGCTTCGTCCCCTGCCGAAGCTGCAAAAGCCTGGCCCGCGCCTGCGCCCCATAGGCCGCAAGCCGTCCCGGCTCCCAGATCTGAAAGAAATTGCCGCGCCCGACAAACGCCACCTCCGCCGAGATGCCGGTATGCTCGCGGATGAAATCGCTCATCGTGATGCGGCCGTCCTGGTCGAGTTTCAGGAAGGTCCCATCGCCATGACAGAAGAACGACATGTCGTCCGCCGTCTGCAGGAAGGGATCTTCCAGCGCAATGCGCTGCTCGTAGCGATCGAGCAGATCGAGCCCGCCGACATCCATCGCTGGCAGGTCCAGGCAGCGCAGTGCGTAGAGTTCCGAATAGCCGCGCTTCTGCACGACGGCGCGGAAATGCGCCGGAACGGACACCCGTCCCTTCGCATCGATCCTGCTCACCGTGTTCGACAGAAACCGGTCCATTAAACGTTACAGCCGCTTGCGCCGCCGCACCCCTCTTCATTGTCTTGCACGCGCCACCGCCGCGCGTTCCCTGCCCCGTATCAGCCTCGCCCGCACGGGCAAAAACCGGCAAACGCGCAGCCGCCGCGGCTGCCCGATTGGCGTACGCTTTACCCTGACGCGGAACGAAGGCTTTGATGTCTTGATGGGATATCATGGGGTACTATGGGCGTCAACGGGAATGGGCTTCACAAACACGCGCAGCGCGACCAATCCGAGCAGCCGTTACGGCACGTCTCGTCTTTATGGATCATTAAGCCTAACGAAGCGTTTAAAGCCCTCTGGCCCAAAAGACTTGGGCTTGCCGCAAATCATCCGCCCGCATAGCGTCGAGCGGCGTCTTCCGCCCAAAAAAGCAAGGATCGAGCTCATGTCCGAGACGGCAAAGTCACGCGCCGCCGAACTGTCCCATTTGCGCAGCCGCGACTTCGCCAGCGGCGATCCGATCCCCTTGCCGCTGACCATGGCCTCGATCTTTCACACGCCGGGTGCCGAGACCGGTGTCGATCAATATGGCCGCTACGACAACCCGACCTGGCGCGCCGTGGAACACGTGCTCGGCCATCTGGAAGATGCGCAATGCGTGAGTTTTCCCTCCGGAATGGGCGCGATTTCGTCGGTGTTTTTCGCGCTGCTGAAATCGGGCGATCGCGTGCTCCTGCCCTCGGACGGCTATCACGCCACGCGTGCGATGGCCGAACGCTTCCTGAAGCCGCTCGGCATCACCTGCGACGTCAGGCCGACGCCGACCTTCCTCGATGGCGGCTTCGAAGGTTATTCACTGGTTTTCGTGGAAACCCCGTCCAACCCGCGGCTGGACATCTGCGACATCTCGGCCATCGCCAAGGCTGTCCACGAACAGGGTGGGATCCTTGTCGTCGACAACACGACGATGACACCGTTCGGCCAACGTCCGCTCGATTTCGGCGCCGATATCGTCGTCTCCGCCGACACCAAGGCGGTCAACGGCCACTCGGACGTGCTGTTCGGCCATGTCGCCAGCCGCAACGCCGACATCGTCACCAAGGTGACGGACTGGCGCAGCATTGTTGGCGGCATTCCCGGACCGTTCGAAGCCTGGCTGGTGCATCGCGGCCTCGAAACACTGGAGGTTCGCTTCGACCGCATGTGCGCGTCGGCCGAAACGATCGCGCAACGGCTGAAGCAACATCGCGCGGTGCGTGGCCTGCGCTTTCCCGGCCTCAACGGCGACCCATCGCACAACCTTGCCCACACCCAGATGGAACGCTTCGGCTTCCTCATCTCCTTCGAACTCGCCTCGGAGGAGAAAGCCGAGGATTTCATCAACAATTGCCCGCTGATAGAGGCCGCGACCTCCTTCGGCGGCGTCCACACCTCGGCCGAGCGGCGCTCGAAGCGAGGCGATGCGGTGCCGCCGGGCTTTATCCGCCTCTCGGTCGGCTGCGAACCGGTGGAGGAGCTCTGGAAAGCGATTGAGGTGTCGCTGGACAGGGTCAGCGGTTGAAGCCTTGGACGTGACGTCCTCGAGATTGACCAGCATCAGCGCCGCCCCTCATCGCCCTGCCGGGCACTTCTCCCCGTATAGAGACGGGGAGAAGGATGCTGTCACTGGTGATTTCGCCAACTACCAACGTTGAAGAAGGCATGCCGACATCGAAGCGCTCCCTTCTCCCCGTCACTAAACGGGGAGAAGGTGCCGGCGGCGGATGAGGGGCAGCGCCAACCTCCGAGGCGATAATTCTGTATCACTTCTGAAAGTCGCCGGCCTCGGTCACCGCGACATATTTGGTCCGCAAGCGGTCCATGAATTGAGGCCCGTCCACCATCGTCTCAAAGCCATTGAACAAGCTGTGCTTACGTGCCTCGGCCTTGATTTCATCCATCGATGCAAATCGACCCGGCCCACTGTCGATGCCTTCCTGCACCAGTCTGCGCAACTCCTCGATCGTATAGCCGAAGAGATCGCGGCGGTCCTTCCATTGCCGCAGCGCATCGCGGATCACTTCGCTCGCCGAGGCATATTCGCCGGCAGCAACCACATCGTCCACCGCTTGCGCCAGTTCCGGCGACAGCGTGATGCTGCGTTTGTCGACCTGTCCCATGATAGGCTCCCGATATCGTCCTCGAACCATGGTACGATTTAATCGCACCAGGTTCAAGCATCGGCCCGTCACCAGACCACCAGGGATTGGCCAGAGAAGCTTGAATCGGCAGGCGCGCCCGAGGGCGCAACCTGCTGATCTCAAAAGATTTTCCTTCAGGGAAGAAACTGCCAGCTGGCCTGTAAGCCGGGTTCTGTATGGCCCTCGCCCCTTGCGGGACGAGAACGTGGCGGCCATTCATCTTGGGCGCATGTTGCCATGCGCCTCACGCAACCTACCCGGACGGTGAGCCGGAAACAGCCCTCGAGGGTTTCCCCTCGCACCGCCCCTATTCGGTTTTGCTCCCGGTGGGGTTTACCGTGCCGCTCCTGTTGCCAGTCGCGCGGTGGGCTCTTACCCCACCCTTTCACCCTTACCCCGACAAAGTCGTGGCGGTTTGCTTTCTGTGGCACTTTCCCTGGGGTCGCCCCCGCCGGCCATTAACCGGCACCGTGTCTCCATGGAGCCCGGACTTTCCTCACTCGCGGCCTTTCGGCGTTTGCGAGTGCGGCCGCCCAGCCAGCTGGCTTGGCGTATAAAGGGGTTCAGCCGGGAAAACGCAAACGAAAAAGCCGGCTTGTCCGCCGGCTCTCGCACCTTGCGCTCAAAGCGCGGCCATCTGAACCTTGACCTTGCTGCAATAGGCGGCCGAGATCGGGTTCATTCGCGTCGCGGCATGGCCGGCATTGTATTTCAGGATCGTGCCGCAGGTCGTGCCGCCGCCAAGGTTCTGCGCCAAGGCGAGATACTTCATGCCGTACTTGATGTTGGTGTCGGGATCGAAAAGGCCCTTGGCCGAGCCGTTGTAGCCCATCATCCGCGCCGTCGCCGGCTTGATCTGCATCAGGCCGATCTCACCGGCGCTGCCGACCATGTTCGGCCGGTAGTTGCTCTCGATCGTGATGACGGCATTCGCCAGCGACACCGGAACGCCATAGCTTGCCGCATAGCGGGCGACGATCGCAGAATACTGGCCGCTGCTGGCCACCGCCGCCGTCGACGCGGCGACATTCCTGAGGCCGATCGATGCCGTTGTCGTCATGTCGACGGTCTTGCGGCCACGCTTCGTCTGCCTTTTGGCGGAGGATTTCTTCGCCTTGGTCCAGCTGGCCTTTTCCACCTTCGCGGAAGCCTGCTTCGCCATCGCCTTTGCACTTCTGCCGCTTTTGGCCGAAATGGCCTTGCCTTTGGCGGTCGCCGCGACGAGCCCCTGGTCGGCCCGTGGGCTCAACGGCGTGGCGTGAGCCGCGCTGAAGGCAAAAGTCATTACGCCGGCAGCAAGAGCTGCCGTAACAACGGTCAATTTCTGCATGTGATCCTGTTCTGTCTGGACCACGCGAAGATGTTCGCGCGGTGCGGCTTGATTACTATCGGAACATCCGGGGGGCTAGAGGTCCGACAAACTGTACGAATTGCCCTTTGGGGCCCGAATTGGCGCCAATGAAGGCGGGGCAAGTCACTTTAAGTGACAGTTTGTAACCTGGCGGGGAAAAAGATTACTTGGGAAGCGTCCTGCCGCCTGCGTCAGCCGCTTACCGAGGCAAGCAGCTTCCGCAGCGTGCGCATGGTCGAGCCATCGGCCAGCCCGTCGACCAGACGGGGCCGGAAATGCCGTTGGAAGGCCTCGACGACAATCCGTGTCTGATGGTCGAAAACACCCGATATCTCGACACCATAGCCGTAAAGCGCCAGCATCGACTGCAACGCCTCGACATCGGCACCGCTGTCGCCGGGCTTCAGCCCAGCCCCGCGCCTGATGGGTGCAGCCGGCACGAGATGGCCGACACCGGCCCTGAACAAGTCAGCCCACGGGAACTTCTCGCCCGGATCGATCTTGCGTCCCGGCGCCACGTCGGAATGCGCCAGCACCCGCATGGCGGGGATCGCGTGCCGCGCGGCAATCCCCTTGCAAAGGCCGATCACCGCCACGATCTGGCGCCGGGGAAACCCGGGATAGCCCAGCGAATGGCCGGGATTGACGATCTCGATGCCGACCGAGCAGGAATTGATATCGGTGCGTCCGAACCAGGAGCTCTTGCCGGCGTGCCAGGCGCGGTCGCTTTCCCGGACCATCTGCACGATGTGGCCATTCTCATGGACGAGATAGTGCGATGAAACCTCGCTCGCCGGATCGCACAGCCACGCCTCAGCTCCGGCTCCCGTCGCCATGCCGGTATAGTGCAGCACGATCATGTCGGGCTTCGGCGTATCGCGCCTTGGTCCGAAATTCGGCGACACCCTGACCTCGGCGCTCGGCTCGTCGGGCAGGAAGCCGCTCATACGTGCCGCAGGCCCCGCTCGATCATCTCATAGGCGGCGTTGATCGCCGCGACCCTGGTCGTGGCGATCTTGATGAATTCCTGCGGCAGGCCGCGCGCGATCAGCCGGTCGGGATGGTTGTCGGAGACCAGCTTGCGGTAACGCTTCCTGACCTCCTCGAACGGCTTGCCGCGCTCGATGCCGAGCACGAGATAGGGATCGCCGGCGCCAAGATTGACGTGCCGGGCCAGGATCGATTCGTAATGCGCCTCGTCGATGCGGAAGATCTCGGCGATACGATGCAGGAAAATGCCTTCGCGCTCATGCACCAGCCCATCGGCCTTTGCGATGTGGAACAGGCCGTCGAGTATGTCTTCCAGCATCACGCAATTGGAATGGCCGGAACCGCACAATTGCGCCATGCGCTCGGCATAGGTTTCGAAACCAGCCACGTCCTGCTGGGCGAGATCGAACAGCCGCGCGACATTGCGCGTCTCCTTCGGCGGCACTTCGAATATTTCCTGGAAGGCGCGCACCTCATCTTGTGTGACGATGCCGTCCGCCTTGGCCATCTTGGCCGAGAGCGCGATCATGGCCACCGAGAAAGCAACGCGGCGGCGCAGGTCCGCATCGCCGGAGAACACCGTGCGCACAGCCTCGACCACGTCGGCAACACCCGACGTCGCTGAAGACGATACCCGTGTGATAAACTCGCCGAGGCGGTCCCAAATCGACATGGCCCGCTTCATAGAACCAACCGGTCCCCGCTATCAAGCCATTAACGGCCTCTGTCAGGTTCGTGAAACAGAGGCGCCTTGGTCGGTCCCGGTGGCTGCCTTTTGCAAGAAAAGGCCGGCGAGACGCCGGCCCTTCCTCCCAAGACACGCTTTACAAACTACTGCGCGGGCGCAGGAGCAGGCGTTGCCGGAGCCGGCTCGGCAGGCTTGGTCGAATTATCGGCCGGAGCCGCAGGCTTCATCGGCTGCTCGGCAGCCGGCGAATTGGTGCTCTGCGTGGTGGTGGTGTCAGTTCCCTTGCCGCTGTCGCTACAGGCCGCGACGCCCAGCAGGGCAAGGGCGGACAAGGAAGCCAGAATGAGCTTTTTCATAATATCTCTCCTTCAACACACGCTCACGTTGCAGTGAACGGTTACAGAGAAAATGCGCCACGCGGCCATGAGTTTCGTAACGTTGCGTTTCCGCGTGTAACATCAACGGGATGCGTTGCTGCCGGCGCATTGGCGCATTAACAACGAAAGCTGAAAACGGAAGAATGTCGGAGACAGCCATGGCCGCGAAATGGGATTTCTGGATCGATCGCGGCGGCACCTTCACCGACGTCATCGGCCGCGACCCGCAAGGGGGGCTGCATCCGCGCAAGCTGCTTTCGGAGAATCCGGAAGCCTATGCCGATGCGGCCATCCAGGGCATCCGCGAACTGCTCGGCCTGGAACCGGGCGCGGCGGTTCCGTCCGGCCTGATCGGCGACATCAAGATGGGCACGACGGTCGCCACCAACGCGCTTCTGGAGCGCAAGGGCGACCGCGTGCTCCTGCTCATCACCAAGGGCTTTCGCGATGCGCTCAGGATCGCCTACCAGGCGCGCCCCGACATCTTTGCCAAGGAGATCATCCTTCCCGAGCAGCTCTATGAGCGCGTCATCGAAATCGACGAGCGCGTGCTCGCCGATGGCTGCGTCGAGCGGCTGCTCGACATCGCTGCGTGCCGGCCGGCGATCGAGCAGGCCAAGGCCGACGGCATCGACGCCGTGGCAATCGTTTTCATGCATGCCTGGAAATACCCCGATCACGAGAAGGCGGTGGCCAAGGTCTGCCGCAAGATCGGCTTTGCCCAAGTCTCGGTCAGCCATGAGGTCTCGCCGCTGATCAAACTGGTGGGCCGCGGCGATACCACGGTGGTCGACGCCTATCTCTCGCCCATCCTGTCTCGCTATGTGCAAAGGGTGGCGGGAGAGCTCGGCGTCCTCTCCCCCCTCGAGGGGAAGATGGCCGCAAAGCGGTCAGAGGGGATCCTCTCAGAAGGCACCGCCAAAACGTCGAGCCCGGTCGATCCGACCCCACCCGGCGGCCTGGCCGCCACCTTCCCCTCGAGGGGGAAGGAAAGTCCCCATCTCATGTTCATGATGTCGTCGGGCGGCCTCACCGCCGCCGACATGTTCCAGGGCAAGGACGCGCTGCTGTCGGGTCCGGCCGGCGGCGTCGTCGGCATGGTCGAGACGGCGAAGCTCGCCGGTTTCGACAAGGTCATCGGCTTCGACATGGGCGGCACCTCCACCGATGTCGCCCACTATGATGGCGAGTATGAGCGCGCCTTCGACACCGAAGTCGCCGGCGTGCGCGTGCGCGCGCCGATGATGCGCATCCACACCGTCGCCGCCGGCGGCGGTTCGATCCTGCACTATGAGGCCGGCCGTTTTCGCGCCGGACCGGATTCCGCCGGGGCCAATCCCGGCCCCGCCGCTTACCGGCGCGGCGGCCCGCTCGCCGTCACCGACGCCAATGTCATGCTCGGCAAACTACAGCCGGATTTCTTCCCGGCGATCTTCGGCCCCGACCAGGACCAGCCGCTCGACGTCGATACCGTGCGCACGAAATTCGCGGCACTGGCCGCCGAGATCGGCGACGGCCGCTCTCCGGAAGCGGTTGCCGAGGGTTTTATCACCATCGCCGTCGAGAACATGGCCAATGCCATCAAAAAAATCTCCGTGCAGCGCGGCTACGACGTCACCGAATATCTGCTCAACTGCTTCGGCGGCGCCGGCGGCCAGCACGCATGCCTGGTCGCCGATGCGCTCGGCATGGAAGCGGTGCTGATCCATCCCTTCTCCGGCCTGCTCTCGGCCTATGGTATCGGCCTCGCCTCGGTCTTTGCCTCACGCCAGCAGGCGCTGCTCAAGCCGCTTGCCGAGGAGTCCCGAACCGAGATCGCCAGCCTCATCGCCACCTTGAAAAAGGCCGTGATCGCCGAATTGGCGGTGCAAGGCATCGCCGAGGACGCGGTTGCCGCCAAGCCGGTTCTGCACATTCGCTACGACGGCACCGACACGACACTGCCGGTGAATTTCGAAAGCGACTCGATTTTCCAGGCAAAGCGCGATTTCGAAATCGCCCACAAGGCGCAATTCGGTTTCGTCTATGACGACAAGCCGATGATCGTCGAGACGGTTGGTGTCGAGGGCAGCGAAATCGGCGAAAGCAGCACGGAAGCCTATGCGCCGGCCGGACCGGCAAGGATTGAAGCCGGCGCTTCTGGAACGCGGCGCATCTACACCGAAGGCCGTTGGCATGAAGCCGGCATCCATCGTCGCGAGAACCTGCGCCCATCCAATCTGGTCGCAGGCCCCGCTCTCATCATCGAACCGAACCAGACCATTGTCGTCGAACCGGGCTGGCGGGCTGAAATAACCAATTTCAATCACGTCGTGATCCGCCGCACCGAAAGGAAAGCCCGCGCCGCCGCTCTTGGCACGTCAGCGGATCCGGTCATGCTTGAGGTCTTCAACAACCTGTTCATGTCGATCGCCGAGCAGATGGGTGTCACGCTGCAGAACACCGCCTATTCTGTCAACATCAAGGAAAGACTGGATTTTTCCTGCGCCGTCTTCGACCACACCGGTGCGCTGGTCGCCAACGCGCCGCACATGCCGGTGCACCTTGGCTCGATGGACCGCTCGGTCGAAACCATCATCCGGCTGAACTCCGGCGACATCCACCCCGGCGACGTCTTTGCCCTGAACGCCCCCTACAATGGCGGCACGCATCTGCCTGACATCACCGTGGTGACGCCGGTCTTCGACGACGCCCAGAAAGAGATCCTGTTCTGGGCGTCCTCGCGCGGCCATCACGCCGACATCGGCGGCACCGCCCCCGGCTCGATGACGCCGCTCGCCACCACGGTCGACGAGGAGGGCGTGCTGTTCGACAATTTCCGTATCGTCGATCGCGGCAAGTTCCGCGAAAAAGAGCTGCATGCGCTGCTTACCGACCATCGTTATCCGGCCCGCAACCCGCACCAGAACATCGCCGACCTCAAGGCGCAGATCGCCGCCAATGAGAAAGGCGTCGCCGAACTGCGCAAGATGGTCGCGCATTTCGGCCTCGATGTCGTCAAGGCCTATATGGGCCATGTCCAGGACAACGCCGCCGAGAGCGTGCGGCGCGTGATCGAGCGGTTGCCCGACACATCGGCCTATGAATATGCCACGGATACCGGCCAGGTGATCAAGGTGAAGATCTCGGTCGACCGGCAAAAGCGCGAAGCGACGGTCGACTTCACCGGCACGTCGCCGGTCATGAAGAACAATTTCAACGCGCCTGAGCCCGTTGCCCGTGCGGCGGTCCTCTATGCCTTCCGTGTGATGGTCGAGGACATGATCCCGATGAATGCCGGATGTCTGCGGCCCATCAACATCGTCATTCCCGAAGGCTGCATGCTGAAGCCCGCCTACCCCGCCGCCGTTGTTGCCGGCAATGTCGAGACCTCGCAGCACGTCACCAATGCGCTGTTCGGCGCCATGGGCGCGATGGCCAACGCGCAGGGAACGATGAACAACCTGACCTTCGGCAACAGGAAGTACCAGTACTACGAGACGATCTGCTCCGGTTCGCCGGCCGGCCACATGAACTCCGGCCGCGGCTTTGCCGGCACGTCGGGCGTGCACACGCACATGACCAATTCGCGCCTCACCGATCCGGAAGTGCTGGAATTGCGCTTCCCGGTCGTGCTGGAGGATTTCCACATCCGCGAGGGATCCGGCGGCAAGGGCAAATGGAACGCCGGCGACGGCACCAAACGCAGCATCCGCTTCCTCGAACAGATGGAATGCGCCATCCTGTCCTCGCACCGCAACCGCCCGCCACAGGGGCTGGATGGTGGCGGCGACGGTGAGGTCGGCTCGACCAAGATTCGCCGCAAGGATGGCACGATCGAGGTGCTGAAAGCCTGCGACCAGACCGTGCTCGATGCCGGCGATGCCGTCATCCTGACGACGCCGACGCCGGGCGGGTTTGGTAAGCTGTAGCGCGCATCTTCGGATGGCGTCCGCCGGCTGAGGCCGGTGCGCCACGCGCTGCGGGAGGAATCAGGCGTTATCGACGGCTGCCGACCTCGCTGCGGCGGTCAGGGCAATAGCTGTTGTCTAACCATGTATGTGGTGACCATGGCCGCCCCGTCCGTCGTAAGGTGGCCGTAATCCCAGGATGTGAGCCTGGTCCGATTTGCCGGAACATGCGTCAAACAGCCGGCTTCGTTGCAAAAGAGATCAGCCAACGACACATAGGAAACCCCGGCCGCCTTGGCGATATCAGCCATCTTGGCGCTGTTTTCAAAGATGTCCGCCTTGAACCCATGGCTCAGTCGGTCGGGCAATGACTTGCCGGAATCCCGCCACGACAAATATACGAGTTTCGGCAAGGCATCGGACCACACAGGCGCGGGTCCTACGACCACTATCTTCGCGGGCACGGATGCTTTTATCCCGGCAATGGTCTCCGCAAGATCGTGTCGAAGGGTGGCGCCATTTCCCCAATCTCCATACAAGCCCCAGACTGCAAAGAGTATGACCGTATCGGGATTGCTGCGTCGGATTTCATCGAGAACGGAGCGGTTACTGTCTCCGCATGGTCCGCTCAGATCCAGCAAGGGTGGACAACTGTCCTTGGTGAATTGTGCGATATCAACATCAGGCGGCAGTTCGGTTCTCATACCGGCATAAAGCCGGGCGGCATGGGAATCGCCCCATACAAGCAACCTTTTCTGTCCGCCGACCGACGGTTTGAGCGCGCACTCAGGGGCAAAAGCCGTGAACGGATCCTCGTTTCTTATCCAGCACTCCATGGCACGCCCGTCCTTGGCATGCTCATAGTGCCCGTAGGCGAGGACATCGCGAATTTCTGCTGGAAATCTCAGAGGAAACCCCTGTGTGGAAACGCCGGCAAACCCTGATAACCCCAGGAGCGCCGCGGCCGCCACCAGAGGCTGAAGGCTCCATCGCCTCCACGCTCCAAATCTGATGGGCTTTTCGACAAACCAATACGTCGCTGCCGCCAAACCAAGACTTGCCCCCAGACAGACAAATGTTTGCGGGGCAGAAAGCGGGCTGCCTTCATATGCTCTTGCGAAGACGAGGAGCGGCCAATGCCAAAGGTACAAGGGATAGCTGATCAATCCGATCGCGACCAACAGCCTGCCGCCAAGCATCCGGTTCACCGATCCGGACGAAGCCCAGATCAGCGCCGCGGTGCCCAGGGTAGCGGCGATATTCGGCAGAAGGGTTTTGGAGCCGAGGACAAACGCTGCCGCCGATATCGCCAGGATCGCGGCGATGCCGAAAAGGTCTGCCCGGTAAGATGACGCGTGACGACCGCCAGCGCTGAAACTCGCGGTCGCGATAATCCCCCCCAACGAAAGCTCCCAAGCCCTCGACCACGGGGCATAGAAGGCGGCATTTGGATCTCGGACAGACAACCAGATACTGACCGCCAAGGACACCAGCGTAACCAGGATGAGAGGCGCCAAAACGGGCCGTTTCAACCAGACCAGAGCGCCTAAGAACAACGGCCAGACAACGTAGAATTGCTCCTCAACCCCCAAGGACCAAAGATGCAGCAGCGGCTTTGTTTCGGATGCGGCATCGAAATACCCGACTTCGCTCCAGAATTGAAAATTCGGAAAGAAAAGCGATGAGGCCAGAATCGACTTGCTTAATCTGGCCATCTCTTCCGGGTCGAAGAGAAGCCACCCCAGAGCAAAAACGCTCGCCAACACCAGGACAAGCGCCGGAACTATCCGGCGGACGCGGTTTGCGTAGAAATGCTTGTATGTGAACGTGTCCCTGACAATGATCGAAGTGATCAGGTAGCCAGAGATCACGAAGAACATGTCGACGCCGATGAATCCGTCCGGAACAAGAGCCGGGAAAGCGTGAAACGCCAGGACCAAGATGACGGCGACGGCACGTAACCCGTCTATGTCGCGTCTATGGCCGATCGCAGACGGCATCTTCACCGGTTCCCGCTTCTGCCGGGTCTCGACATCGCTGCCTGCCTGAACGCCGGCGCGCTTCTCGGAGTCGCCGCAACGCAATACTGAACTGTGAGACTCCCATCGGCCCGCTCCCGCGCGGACCATAACCAATCACCATCTTGCTCCCATCCTTCGAATGAATATCCGAAAACAAGGTGGTACCAAATGACGTTGCGGTGAGGTGCCAACCGATCTTGCGTGCGACGGCTGTAAAGAACACGTCAACAGGCTGTCACCGGCCTGTCATGACCCTGGGTTACCCGCTTGCGCCAAAGCAAATGGGGAATCACTTTGTCATGACGGACGTCTCCTCGGATCTGGTTTTTCGCCGCGGCAAGGAAGTTGGAAAGGCCGTCTACCAGAACCGCGCGCTTTCCAAAGCCGGCATTTCCGAGCGGCTGTTCGCCTGCCTGTTTTCTGGTCTCGTCTACCCGCAGATCTGGGAAGACCCCGATGTCGACATGGAGGCCATGCAGCTCGGCCAAAACCATCGCGTCGTCACCATCGCTTCCGGCGGCTGCAACATCCTGGCCTACCTCACCCGTTCGCCGGCAAGGGTCGACGCCGTCGACCTCAACACCGCCCATGTCGCGCTGAACCGCATGAAGCTTGAGGCGGTGCGCCGCCTGCCCTCGCAGGGCGACCTGTTCCGGTTCTTCGGCGCCGCCGACACCAGCCACAATTCGCAAGCCTACGATCGGTTCATCGCGCCGCATCTCGATCCGGTCAGCCGTCAGTACTGGGAGCGCCGCAACTGGCGCGGCCGCCGGCGCATCGCCGTCTTCGACCGCAATTTCTACCAGACCGGCCTGCTCGGCCTGTTTATCGCCATGGGCCACCGCACGGCGAAATTTTTCGGCGTCAACCCGGCCCGCATGATGGAAGCCAAAAACATTGGCGAACAGCGCCGCTTCTTCAACGAGGAGCTGGCGCCGGTCTTCGACAGGAAGCTGTTGAAATGGGCGACCTCGCGTAAGGCTTCGCTCTTCGGTCTCGGCATTCCGCCGGCGCAGTACGATTCGCTGATCACATCAGGCGACGGCACCATGGCCAGCGTGCTGAAGGCCCGGCTGGAAAAACTCGCCTGCGATTTTCCCCTGGAAAACAATTACTTCGCCTGGCAGGCCTTTGCTCGCCGCTATCCCGAGCCCGGCGAGGCCGCCCTGCCCGCCTATCTGGAAAAGCAGAACTACGACACCATCCGCGGCAACATCGACCGGGTCGCCATCCACCACGCCAATCTGATCGAGTTCCTGGCGGGCAAGGATGCGGGCACCGTCGACCGCTTCATCCTGCTCGATGCGCAGGACTGGATGACCGATGACCAGCTCAACGCACTTTGGTCGGAAATCAGCCGCACCGCCTCGACCGGCGCCCGCGTCATCTTCCGCACCGCGGCCGAACCCAGCCTGCTGCCGGGCCGCGTTTCGACCTCGCTGCTCGACCAGTGGGATTATCAGGACGAGGCCTCGCGCGAATTCTCGGCCCGCGACCGCTCGGCGATCTATGGCGGCTTCCACCTCTATGTGAAGCGCGCCGCATGAGCACGACGGAACTGCCGGCCAGCCCCGAATTCAAGGCCAACCATGCCGAACTGATGGACGGTGTCTACCGCTGGCAGCGCCACATCTACGACCTGACCCGCAAATATTATCTGCTCGGCCGTGACCGGCTGATCGAGGGGCTTGAGGTACCACCAGGCGGCACCGTGCTGGAACTTGGCTGCGGCACCGGCCGCAACATCATCCTGGCCGCCCGCCGCTACCCCGATGCCCGCTTCTTCGGCCTGGATATCTCGGCCGAAATGCTGGAGACGGCGGGCAAGGCGATCGACCGCGAAGCCCTGTCCAGCCGCGTCACGCTGGCAAGAGGCGACGCCACCGATTTCGATGCCGGAGCGCTTTACGGCATCGAACGGTTCGACCGCGTCTTCGTCTCCTATTCGCTGTCGATGATCCCCGGCTGGGAAAAGACGGTATCGGCGGCAATGGCGGCGCTCGCCCCCAACGGCTCGCTGCATGTCATCGATTTCGGCCAGCAGGAAGGCCTGCCCAACTGGTTCCGGACGTTGCTGCGCGGCTGGCTCAGAAAATTCCACGTCTCGCCGCGTGAATCGCTGCGCGAAGTCCTGGAATCGGAATCTCGGCGAACCGGTGCAACCTTCCGTTTCCGCACGCTTTATCGCGGCTATGCCTGGCTTGGCGTGATTGGACCGCGCAACCTCGCCTCCCCCTCGATGGGGGAGGTCGCGCCAAAGGCGCGGGTGGGGGTGAAGCGCTGAGGCACCCCACCCCGGCGCTACGCGCCGACCCTCCCCATCAAGGGGAGGTAAGGGAGCTAATGCAGCGCCTTCACCAGCGCGCCCACCATCGTCTGCGGGCGATAGCCGAGCTTGGCCGGCGTCAGCCCGAGCCGCACCACCACCAACTGCTCTGACGGAATGATGGCGACGGTCTGCCCGTCATGCCCTTCCATCCAGTAGGTGTCCTTGGGCAGGCCGGCAGCGACGCCGGCGCCTGGATTTTCCTCGTCGCCAGGCGCCTCGATCCACAGCTGGCCCTTGCCATAGACTTTCGAAGCGGGCGCCGGCTCGCGCATCCAGTCGACGAAGCCGGCGGGCAGCACCTGGTTGCCGTTCCACACCCCGCCTTGCAGCAGGAACTGGCCGAAGCGAGCCCAGTCATGCGCCGTGGCGTAGAGATAGGACGAGCCGACGAACGTGCCCTGCTCGTCGGTTTCGAGCACGGCGCTGTGCATGCCGAGCGGCTCGAACAGCGCCGTGCGCGGCCATGTCAGGGCCTTGGCCTTGTCACCGATCGCGTCCTGCCACAGCCGCGACAGCATCACCGCCGTGCCGCTCGAATAGGAAAACACCTTGCCGACCTCGCCCGTCAGCGGCCTTGATTCGGCAAACCCCGCCATGTCGGATTCGAGATAGAGCATGCGCGTGACGTCGGCGACGTCGCCATAATCCTCGTTGAACTCCAGCCCGCTCGACATCGCCATCATGTCGGCAAGGCTGATCGCCGCGCGGCCGTCCGCCTTCCACGGCGCGAACAGGCCCTTATTGTCGATTGCCATCTTGCCGTCCTTGACCAGCGTGCCGATGATGGCGGCGTTCACCGTCTTGGTCATCGACCAGCCGAGCAGCGGCGTCTTGGCGGAAAAGCCGTCGCCATAGCGTTCGGCGACGACACGGCCGTTTTTGACCACGACCACCGCACGCATGCCGGTGCCGGTCAGCGCCGCATCGTCGAGCAGCTTGGCAATCACCGGATCCTGCGATGCCTCGACCCGCTCGCCCTCGGGCCACAGCTCATCCTGCTTGGTCGCCGCGGGTTCGACATGGATCGCCGTGCGCCGCGCCTTGCCGACATCGCCGTCAGGAACCGAGGCGCAGCCCAGCCCGTCACGGGAAACCGCCTCGCTCTTGCCGAGGAAGCCCAGCAGGCCCGCCGAAACCGTCCCCCGGTTCTTGTCGACCGAGACCCGCATCAGCCGCAGCAGTGGGTGTCCTGGCGCCTGCACGTCGACGGCAAGCACCTCATTGGCGTTGCGCCCGGCGATGAAGACGTTGGAGCAGACGATCTTGGCCGAATAGCCCGAACCGACGCGGATCAATTCGGGCGGCGCGATGTAGAGCCAGGCAAACAGCGCGGCGACCGCAAGCACGATCAGGCCAAACAGCCATTTGACGATCTTGACGACGATGCGCATCTATTGCCTCCCGGGCTTTCGCCCGCCTCTTATGTCATCGAATTGCCGCCATTGCTTCCGCAAAATCGTGGCGCCTGTCGAGCGCCGTCAACGGATTATCAACCATGATCGGCGATCACATGTATGCATGTCGCCCAAAACTGCGCAGCGGTTTTGGCACAACGACATGCACAAAAAGGATATACTGGGCGATGCTGTGGGGCGATCGCCTGGAGGGGCTCGACCAATCGTCGGCCATCGGTTCACAGACCCATCAGCGACCGGCTGATTCCGGCTTGGAAGTTGTGATGCGCCGTCTTGCGGCCCTTTTCATGCTGACGCTGCTTGGCGCCTGCTCGACCGTGGACGATCTGTCGCCGTCTTCATCCAGCAGCCCGACGGTCGCCGTGCGAGCGCCGCGCTTCGAGGATTCCAAGCCGCATGAATGGGACAGCGGCGCGCCGTGGAACTATGCCGTTCACGGCACCGACGTTTCCAAGTACCAGACCTCGGTCGACTGGCCGACGGCCAAGGCGAGCGGCATTTCCTTCGCCTTCATCAAGGCGACCGAAGGCGGTGACCGTTTCGACGAGTATTTCAACGAGCACTGGGCGCGCACGAAGGCCGCCGGTGTCCCCCGTGCGGCCTATCATTTCTTCTATTTCTGCACCCCGGCCGCCCAGCAGGCGCGCTGGTTCATCCAGAACGTTCCCGTCGACCGCTCGGCCATGCCGCCGGTTCTCGACATGGAATGGAACCCGAAATCGCCGACCTGCAGGCTGCGCCCCGACGCCGCCACGGTGCGCGCCGAGATGACCACCTTCCTCCAGATCGTCGAGCGCCACTACGGCAAGAAGCCGATCATTTACACCTCGGTCGACTTCTTCGACGACAACGAGCTGTCGACCTTCCGCGGCTATCCCTACTGGCTGCGCTCCGTCGCCGGCCACCCCCGCGAAAAATACGGCAGCCATCCCTTCACCTTCTGGCAATACACCGGAACCGGCATCGTTCCCGGCTTGACCGGCAAATCAGACATCAACGTCTTCAACGGCTCGGAAGCCGCATGGAATAAGTGGCTGCGGCAGAATACCCGTTGAACCGGGTTCAACGGCAGCACCAACCGAGATAATCATCTCACCAGCACAACTGCCGTTGAACCGGGTTCAACGGCGGCACCACCCTAGATCATCATCGCCCCGGCACAACCGCCAACAGCGGCGTCGGCGGCAACAAGAGGCTGGTGGATAGAAGCTGACGATTGGTACCCGCCCAAGGCTGTGCGCACGCCTCCTGGAAGAGCGAAGCAGCTCTTCGCGCTAGCAGACGCTCGGACGGTCACCGGAATTGTTACCAGTACTTGGCGTCCGCATCCCAACCTCCCTTGTAGGCTTCACACGCCGGGCGCATCCTTATCGCCTCACAGAGGAGCGATATACACCAAGGGCGAACTCGACATGGGAACCGCAACCATCCAGGGCCCGCTTTGGGGCGCGAAGGCTGAAGACTGGGCTCTCGTGCAGGAGCCTTATTGGCGCCCTCTCTATGACGAGGTGTTGCGCCAGTCCCGCGCAGGAAGCCATACGCGCATGCTGGACGTGGGTTGTGGCGGCGGCGAAGCCCTCCTGGCGGCGCTTGAGCTGGGGGCCGAGCCAGTCGGGCTCGATGCGTCCGAGGCGCTTGTAGCGGTAGCGCGCCGTCGACTGCCGAAGGCGCGGATTGAGGTCGGCGAGATGGAGGCCCTCCCATTCCCCGACCGTCAGTTTGACCTGGTCACGAGCTTCAATGCGTTCCAGTTCGCTGGCGACCTGCTCGGCGCCTTGACCGAAAGCAGCCGGGTCTGCCGACCGGGCGGCGCGGTTGTGATGTTTGTCTGGGGACCACCCGCGGACTGCGACATAATCTCGAGGATCGTCCCCAAGGTGATGGCGCTGCTTCCGCCCGCGCCTGCCAGCGCCGCCACGGCTCCAGCCTTCCATCAGGAAGGCGTTATGGAAAGCTGGATGCGCAAGGTCGGCCTGACGCCGATCGGCACCAAGGAAACCGACTGTGTGTTTGTCTATCCCGACTTGGAGACAGCCAGGCGCGCGATCGGCGCGGCCGCGCCCGTCACCCGCGCCGAGCGCCATGCCGGCGTCATCGCGGTGCAGGATGCGCTATGTGACGCGCTCACCCCTTTCCTCGATGGCGACGGATCGCTCCGTGTGAGAAACCGGTTCCGCTATGTGATCGCGCAGCAGCGGTCTTGAGGAATAAGGGGCTGCGGCAGAAGAACCGTTGACACCGGGCCTGCCGCCTGCTTTTCGACACAGCCAGCGGTAAAGAGTGCAACCGCCGGCAATTCAGGGCGTTGGGCTTTTTCGGCCAAGCACGACAATGCCCTCTTCGTTTCGAAAGGAAGCTGATGCGACTGCGTTCCCAAGCCCTCGCGGCGCTATTCCTGTGCGCCACGGCCTTGCCGGCGATGGCGCAGCAATGCGGCGGCGACTTCGAAACCTGGAAACAGGGCGTGGCGGCGGAAGCCAAGGCGGCCGGTGTCGGCACCGTCGGTCTCGACGCCCTGAAGGATGCCACCTTCGACGAGCGGGCGCTGGCGCGCGACCGTGCCCAGGGCGTCTTCACCCAGACCTTCATCGAATTCTCCAACCGCATGATCTCGGCCTACCGGCTGAAGCAAGGTGCGGCGAACATGAAGAAATACGCCGATATCTTCGCCCGCGCCGACCAGCAGTTCGGCGTGCAGGCGCCGGTCATCACCGCCTTCTGGGCGCTGGAAACCGATTTCGGCGCCGTGCAGGGCGATTTCCACACGCTGAGCGCGCTGGTGACGCTTTCGCATGATTGCCGGCGCCCGCAGTTGTTCCGCCAGCAATTGGTGCCGCTTCTGGAGTTGATCGATCGCGGCGTGCTGCCGGCCGACGTCAAGGGCGCCTGGGCCGGCGAGATCGGCCAGACGCAGATCCTGCCTTCGGACTATCTGGCGCGCGGCGTCGATGGCGACGGCGACGGCAAGATCGACCTGCGAAGCAGCGTGCCGGACGTGATCATGACCACGGCCAACAAGGTGCTGTCGCGCGGCTGGAAGCGCGACGAACCCTGGATCCAGGAAGTGCGTGTGCCCGACGAGATGCCCTGGGACCAGACCGGGCGCACCAACAAATTGCCGCTGACGCAATGGGCGCAATGGGGCGTCACCAATCCCGACGGCTCGCCGCTCGTCGACAAGGGCCTGAAGGCCGGCCTGGCGCTGCCCATGGGCCGCAAGGGCCCGGCCTTCCTGACCTACGACAATTTCGACGTCTATCTCGAATGGAACCAGTCCTTCACCTACGCGCTGACCGCGGCGAACCTCGCTGCGCGGCTGGCGGGCGCGCCGCCGCTTGATCCGCGCAACCCGGAACAAGGCCTCAACAACGAGCAGATGAAGGCGCTGCAAACCAAGCTCGAAGCCCGCGGCTACGACGTCGGCACGGTCGACGGCATTCTGGGCACCAACACCCGGGAAGCCATCCGCAAGGAGCAGATGCGGCTTGGGTTGCCGGTGGACGGCTGGCCGACGCCGGAGCTGCTGGGGAAATTGTAGGGCAGTAGGGCAGTAGGGCAGTAGGGCAGTAGGGCAGTAGGGCAGTAGGAAAAGACTGGTCCGAAAGCAGATATTGTAAACGCCTTAATTCCCTTGTTTCCCCTACTGCCTTACTGCCGTATTCCCCTATTCCCCTATTCGCCTATTCCCCTACTTCGTTAATCCGCCATGGTCTCCAGGCTGGCAAAGCCCTGCGGCGCGTCGCCCTCGTCGAACGGCGTGGTCACCTCGACGAATGTGTCGGGATAGAAGCCGTTGAAGCGGGTCCTGAGCGACAGCGAATAGGCGCCGATATGGCCGATCTCGATCCAGTCGCCGGTATCGACGGTTTCCGGCAGCCAGAACGGCCTGGACAGGATGTCGACGGAATCGCAGGTCGCGCCGCAGACCTTGAACGGCACGATGTTCTTTTCGACGCCATTGCGGGTCCTGATCGCCGGATCGGGAATGAAGCGCGCCGGCAGCGTGATCTTGCCGGTCCAAGAATCCGACAGCGACGCCCAGATGCCGTCATTGATGTAGAGCCGCTTGCCCTTGCGCAGGAGCACGCGCACAATCAGCGACAGGCAGCGCGCGACGATCACCCTGCCCGGCTCGGCCACCAGCGGCATCTGGTCGAACTGGTATTCCTTCAGATCGCCGGAAAGCCGTGACATGATCTGACCGAGCGACGGCATCTCGATCTGCTTGCGGTTGGGATCATGCCCGTATTCGGCCGGAAAGCCGCCGCCGACGTCGAGCCCGGCAATATCGAAGGTCAGCCGGTTGCGCACCCAGTCGGCCGAGGCCAGCGCCCGCTCATAGGTGTCGGGATCCTCGATCTGGCTGCCGACATGGAAACACAGGCCGACCTTGTAGCCGGTGCGGTTCAGCCGCTCGGCGAGTTCGACCGCATAGGCCGGCCCGGCGCCGAACTTCTTCGACAGTTCATAGGCCGCCGACCCTTTCGTCTGGATGCGCACGAACACGCTGATCGAACCCGGGTCGATGTCGAGTGCCCGCACCACCCGCGTCAGCTTGGTGATTTCGTCCTCATGGTCGAGCGAGATGACGCGGATGCCGTATTTCTCCAGCGCCAGCTTGATATCCGACTGCGCCTTGACCGGGTGCATGTAGAGCATCTCGGCATCGGGGGAGACCGCGCGCACGGCGGCGAATTCGCCAGGCGAAGCAACGTCGAAGGCGGTGACACCGGCCTCGACCAAGGTCTTCAGCACGATCTGCTCGCCATTGGTCTTGACCGCATAGGCGGTCTTGCCTGGGAACATGCCCATGAACTGCCTGGCATCGGCCTTCAGCACCTGCGGGCGGAAGCAATAGACCGGATCGTCAGGACGAAGCGCCAGTGCCGCCTCGCGGGCATTCTCGAATCGCTGCATTGACGAATCCTCGATCTCGGCTGCGCACAATTAATCCAAGCTAGCGGCTAATGAAAACAATTCTGTGTCTCGTGCCTCCGACGCACCGGCGCTAGTTTTGGCGGCGTCGTTTGCCAGCAATCAGGTTTCGGGTGGCCCTTGCCATCAGACCGGCTATGCCATCTTCCTGATCGGCCGGCATTCGGGCCGGCATGTCGGCCATCGGGGGAGGACGATTCACATGGCAATAGCCTCGACATCCGCGCCACGCGGACCGATGACGCTCACCGACTGGGGGCAGTTGCTGCTGCTTGGCGCCATCTGGGGCGGTTCGTTCTTCTTCGCCCGCATCGCGGTTGCGGAACTTCACCCGCTGGTGCTGGTGCTGTTTCGCGTCGCCATCGCGGCAATCGCGCTGCAGATTTATCTTGGCTTGCGCGGTCCGTCCTTCCGCCTTGCCTTTCCCCATGCCGGCCTGTTCTTCCTGCTGGCCTTCACCAACAACGTCGTCCCCTTCTCGCTGATCTTCGCCGGCCAGACCGAGCTGGGCGCCGGCGTCGCCTCGGTGCTGAACGCGACGACGCCGTTCTGGACACTGATCCTCGCGAACGCGCTGACATCGGATGAAAAGCTGTCCTGGAACAAGCTGGCCGGCATCGGGCTCGGCGTCGCCGGCACCGCTGTCATGATCGGGCCAGGCCTGCTTGCCGGCCTCGGCGGGCCGGCCTGGGCGAAATTCGCGCTGATCGGCGCGTCTTTGTCCTATGGCGTCGCGCTGATGGTCGCCCGCCGCTTCAAGGGCGTGCCCTCGCCGGTCATCGCCACCGGACAGCTGACCGCTTCGACCATCATCATGATCCCGGTCGTGCTTTTGGCGCACGGCCCCGCCGGCCTGTTTTCGGCCTCGCCGCCGGTCTGGGCGGCGGTGCTGGCGCTGGCGCTGCTGTCCACCGCCTTCGCCTACATCCTCTATTTCAACCTTGTCGCCTCGGCCGGCGCCACCAACGCCTCGCTGGTCACGCTGATCGTGCCGGCCAGCGCCATGCTGCTCGGTTTTCTTTTCCTGGGCGAGCGCCTGGAACTGTTCGAGATCGGCGGTGTCGTGCTGATCGGCCTCGGTCTTCTCACAATCGACGGACGTGTCCTTGGAAGACGGTAGATCGAACCGCATTGTCGCGAAAGTCGAAGTCGACTTCCGCCGCGGTAGCGCTGCCATGACACAGCATCGACACGCCTCCGCCATAATTTATTCACAGGCCTGAAGCGGGTTTTTGCCGAGAAGTTTCAACGGCTAACGGCGAAAACCAGGTCGCAAATTTCACAATCACGTCGCAATGCAGCACATTTTCCGCTTGCCTGTGGCACAAATGAACCTAGACTCTGAGGCATAGCTCTTTAAGAGGAGGCTATGTCATGGGACTTACGAGGCCGATCAACGCATTGATGATTTGTGCTGCGTTTGCTTTCATCGGCGCCCTCATTATGGGCGTCCTTCCCTGAACCCGCCAAAACGGGGAAGACCAGCACCAGATAGTCTAAGCAATTCGAAAGGCCGGGTTTTTACCCGGCCTTTTGCTGTTCAGCCCGGTCTCACGCAGCGGCCGAGCCTGCCACCTCCGCTTCGTGCGAGCGGATGCCGATCATGTGGCAAATGGCGAAAACGAGGTCGGCGCGGTTCATCGTGTAGAAGTGGAAATCACCCACCCCGCGCTCGACCAGGTCGAGAACCTGTTCGGCGGCGACGGCCGATGCCACCAGCGCATGCGTCTGCGGGTCATTCTGCAGGCCGTCGAAGCGCTCGGCCAGCCATGCCGGCACCAGCGCGCCGCAGCGCGCCGAAAAATTGGCGACCTGGGTGAAATTGTGCACCGGCAGGATGCCCGGAACGATCGGGATGTAGATGCCGGCCCGGCGCGCGCGCTCGACATAGCGCTCGTAGAGGTCATTGTCGAAGAAGAACTGGGTGATCGCCCGCGTCGCGCCATTGTCGACCTTGCGCTTGAGCATGTCGATATCGGTGGCGAAGTCAGGGCTTTCCGGATGCTTTTCCGGATAGGCCGAAACCGAGATGTCGAAATCGCCGGCATCCTTGAGAGCTCCGACCAGTTCAGCGCCATTGGCGTAGCCGTCCGGATGCGGACGGTAGGCGGTGCCCACGCCCGCGGCCGGATCGCCGCGCAGGGCGACGAAGCGCTTGACCCCCATATCAACGAATTCCTGGATCACCGCGTCGACCTGATGGCGGGCAGCATCGACGCAGGTCATGTGCGCGGCCGGCGTCAGGCTGGTCTCGTTCAGGATGCGGCCGATGGTGCGCGCCGTGCGTTCACGCGTCGAGCCGCCGGCGCCATAGGTCACCGAGACGAATTTCGGCTTCAGCGGCTCCAGCCGCGTGACCGTGTCCCACAACCTCGCCTCCATCTCGTCATTCTTGGGCGGGAAGAATTCGAAGGAAACTTTGACCTTGTCGCCAATGTCGGGGCGGCGGGAAAAGCGGAACTGGTTCATCAGGCGATTTCCCCTATCGAATTCACTTTGGTCTGTTGGCTGTCATTGGCAGGGTCGGCGATCAGCAGGCGCCGGTCGCGGCCAAGCCAGAGCTTGACGGTGAGCCTCGCCTCATTGCCGCCGCGCGGTTCGAATTCCTGGGCATCCTCGAGATCGAGGCCGGCCTCGGCAAACCATTCGCCGATCTGCCGGTCGGAAAAGCCGAGCCGCATATGTGCGTGCTCTTCGCGCAGGAATTCCAGCGTGTGCGGCGCGAAGTCGACGATGACCAGCCGCCCCGACGGACGCAAAAGCCGCGCCGCCTCGTGGATGGCGCGGGCCGGATCGTCGAGATAGTGCAGCACCTGATGGATGGTGACGAGATCGAAGGCATCGCGCTCGACCGGCGGTGAGAAGATATCGCCCTGCCGCACCTGCGCGTTCGAAACCCCGGCCTTGTCGAGATTGGCGCGCGCCACGGTCAGCATCTCGCGCGACATGTCGATGCCGACGCCGCGCCGGTAGAGCGGCGAGAAGATTTCGAGCAGCCGGCCGGTGCCGGTGCCGAGATCCAGCATCGACTGGAACGGCCGCTTGCCGACCAGCTTCAGCATCGCCGCCTCGACCGCGCGGTCCGGCACATGCAGCGAGCGGATATGATCCCAGCTTGCGGCATTCACCGAGAAATACTCCGCCGCCCGGTCCTGCCGCTTGCGCTTGACCGAGGCCAGCCGCTCGAGGTCGCGCTCGACCTGCGGGTCGGCGCCGCGAATGCCGGAAACCAGTCCCATCACGAAGTCACGCGCCGAATCGGCATCCGACAGGCGGAAGAACGCCCATGACCCTTCCTGGTAGCGGTCGATCAGCCCGGCCTCGAGAAGCAGCTTCAAATGCCTGGAAACGCGCGGCTGCGACTGGCCGAGAATTTCGGTAAGATCGGAAACGGTGAGGTCGCCACGCGACAACAGTGCCAATATGCGCAGACGGCTGGATTCGGCCGCCGCCTTCAGCGTATCCACCATGGTGTCGAGAGAGACATGCATCAGCGTATTCTCTTTTCAGCGCATTCACTTTGAAAAAGATATAAACATATGTTTATGTCGATTTTCAAAACCTTGCAAGCGCTATGTCGCTTCCGGACAAGAAAATGCCGCATGCGTGATTTTTCGGTGCGCACCGCCCAAAAATGTGGTGCGGTCTTCCGACAATGACAGGCACCAGCACTGAGATGGGCGGAATGACCGGGCCGCGCGAAATGTTCGAGGCACGCGAAGGCGAGCAGAGGTTGGAACAGGATCCGGCAACGATGCCGGCGGATGGCGGTGTCGTCTTCATCGGCCGCATCGCCTCGCCCTGGACGACACGGGAGACCTGCCCGAAGAACATGCGCACGGCCCGCGAGACCGGGCAGCCGGCGGTGCTGACCATCGACGCGCCGTACCGCCGTGGCTTGCAGGGCCTGGAGCGCGCCAGCCATGTCATCGTCCTGTCCTGGCTGCATCACGCGCCGCGGAATCTGATTGTGCAAAAACCCCGCCATGCGGCTGCAGCCAAAGGCGTATTCGGCCTGCGCTCCCCTGCCCGGCCGAACCCGGTCGGCCTGCATGTGGCAAGGCTCGTTGGGTTGGACATCGCCACCGGACGCATCGATCTCGACGCCATCGACGTGCTCGACGGCACCCCCGTCATCGACATCAAGCCCTACTTCGCCTCGACAGACGCCATGCCGGAGGCGACCGTCGAAGGACGCGATGAACGATGACAGCACCAACCGGCCGCCGCCGCGCCATCGCCAAGGCGCTGACCACCCTTCTGCCGCTGGCGCCCTACGCCGACATGGAGAAGATCCGTGCCGATGCCGGCGCGGTGCATATGAAGACCTTGCCGCCGGGCATTGCCGTGTGGCTGGCAACCATTGCCCACATCCGCCACATGCATACCGACTACGAAAAGCTGCTGGCCGAGGGCTACGACCGCGACTCCGCCCGCTTCTTCGTCATCGAGCAGACCAACATCGTGCTCACCCGCTGGCGCGCCACACGGCTGCTCGACGCCGACGACGAAGAGGAGTAAGGGCGGCTATTGCCGCGTCAGCACGGCGATCGCATTGTAGGGCTGGCCGTCGGCCTGCCCGACCCAGGTCCAGGACAGGTTTCCCTTGAAGAAGCGGACGGTAATGTCGCCGCCATCGATGCACTTGTCCTGGCCATAGGTGATGCTCTCGTGGAATTCCGCGGACGTCTCGTCCCGCGACGTCTGCGACAGCGATCCGCCGCAGCCAAGCGACGGATAATCGATCGACGCGCCGTCATCCCTGATCGTCATGGTGATCGACCAGTCGGCGCCAGCGTCACCCGCCGGGCTCTGGTGGCCGCTGCCGACCCAAATGCCGGTCAGCGTCGGCGCCGGCACGTTTACCGCGCAAGGGACATTCTGGAAGATCGGCGTCAGTTCGCTGCCGGTCTTCTCGCAGCGATAGGTCTGGCCGTTCTGGCAGAGTTCGTCACCTTGTTTCACGCATTGCGCGCCGGCCTCGCCCGCGGCGGCGAAAATCACCGTGGCTGCGATGATGGTCCCAAGCCTGCCCATGTCCCCTCCCCATTCCAAGTCATCGGATCATAAGGCAATTCCAATCCAGTGTATCGGCCAGACCGTCATGGAGGACGAACAGCGCCTGATGGCTGGCTCTATGCCTTCCGTCAGGGGCCGGTAGGCTAACGATCAGCTCTGCGCGAGGAGGCCCCGATGGACCAGACGACGGCAACACAGGCTTCAAAGCCGCTGCCGGCGGTGAGCGATCGCCATATCGACCCGCATGCCTATCCCGAGGGCATCGCCTTCCTCGACGGCCAGTACCTGCCGATGTCGCAAGCCAAGGTCTCGGTACTGGACTGGGGCTTCCTGCATTCAGACGCCACCTACGACACGGTGCATGTCTGGGACGGCCGCTTCTTCCGCCTCGATCTGCATCTCGACCGCTTCTTCGGCGGGCTGGAAAGGCTGCGCATGACCATCCCCTTCGACAGGGACGGCGTGGCCGAGATCCTGCACAATTGCGTCGCCCTTTCGGGCCATCCCGCCGCCTATGTCGAAATGCTGTGCACGCGCGGCGCCTCGCCGACCTTCAGCCGCGACCCGCGCCAGGCGATCAACCGCTTCATGGCCTTCGCCGTGCCGTTCGGCTCGGTCGCCAATGCCGAGCAGCTGCGACGCGGCCTGCGCGTAGCCATCAGCGACAAGGTGCGCATCCCGCCGGCCTCGATCGATCCGGCGATCAAGAATTACCATTGGCTCGACCTGGTGCGCGGCCTCTACGATGCCTATGACCAAGGTGCCGAGACCGCGCTCCTCCTCGACTTCAACGGCAATGTCGCCGAAGGCCCGGGCTTCAACGTCTTTTGCGTCAAGGACGGCAGCCTGTCGACGCCGGCCATCGGCGTGCTGCCCGGCATCACCCGCCGCACCGTCTTCGATCTCTGCGCCGAGGAAGGTCTTGTCGCCGCCGCAGCCGATGTCAGCGTCGCCGCGCTCAAGGCGGCCGACGAAGTCTTCATCACCTCGACCGCCGGCGGCATCATGCCGGTGACCGAGATCGACGGCGTGGCGATCGCCGGCGGCAAGGTCGGGCCTGTCACCAGCCGGCTGATGGCGCTCTATTGGCAAAAACACGACGATCCGGCCTGGTCGTCTCAGGTGAAGTATCCCTGATCAAAGGGGGCCGTTCAAAAAGATTCCCCCTCGCCTCTGGAAAATCACGGGACAGGCCGTATATGCCCGAAAGCGGAGAAGCCTCCGCTTTCACCCGAAATCACGCCCGCAGGGGCAAGGATTCCACATCATGACATCAAAGGTTTGGTTCATCACCGGATCGTCGAAGGGTTTCGGCCGCGTCTGGGCCGAGGCCGCATTGGCGCGCGGCGACCGCGTTGCCGCGACCGCCCGTGACGCCGGCACGCTCGCCGATCTGGTCGAGAAGTATGGCGACAACATCGCCGCGATAAAGCTCGACGTCACCGACAAGAAGGCCGTCGATGCCGCCGTTGCCGAAGCCCACAAACGCTTTGGCCAGCTTGACGTCGTCATCAACAATGCCGGCTACGGCCATTTCGGCGCCATCGAGGAAGTCAGCGAGGAGGAAGCCCGCGACCAGATCGAAACCAATGTGTTCGGCGCCCTCTGGGTCACCCAGGCCGTGCTGCCGATCATGCGGGCACAGCGATCCGGCCACATCATCCAGATCTCGTCGATCGGCGGCGTCAACGCCTTTGCCTCGCTCGGTCTCTACCACGCCTCGAAATGGGCGCTGGAAGCCTTCAGCCAGTCGCTCAGCATCGAGGTCGCGGAATTCGGCATCCATGTCACGCTGGTCGAGCCGGGCGGCTTCTCCACCGACTGGTCCGGCGCCTCGGCCAAGGTCTCCAAGCCGATCGAGGCCTACGCGCCCGCCCGCGCCAAGATGGCCGAGCGCCGCGCCAATTCGGTCGCCGGCGATCCCGAGGCCACCGGGCCGGCGATGCTGGTCATCGTCGACGCCGCCGAGCCGCCGCTGCGTGTATTCTTCGGCGATGGCGGCCTGCCGATGATCCGCCAGGAATACGCCAACCGCCTCGCCACCTGGGACAAATGGGACCACGTGTCGGTCATGGCGCAAGGCGCCAGGAAGAACCGAAAGGGCTGAGGCCCGGCGCTTCTGCTACGCCGTTCATCGGCGGCGTAGCCCTTTGGCCACGATGAGAACGCGCGGCTATGCCTGATAAATCCACTGTTCCGGCACCCGCGCCGAAATCTCTTCGCCGGCCCTGATCCTCCCCGGCTTCTCGACCCAGGCGACGACGCCGCGCAGCCGTTTGGCCACTTTCGGAAAGAGCAGTGCGCCGGCTTCGATGTCGGCCATCCCCGCATTTTCGGCGATCGATCGCCCGGCGATCCGGCACGGTCCGTTCTGGGCGTCGACCTTGAGGGTCACGCCATCCCTGAAGAACAGCAGCGTGCCGGCCGGCAGCATCGACAGATGCGGCACGCCTTCGATCACCAGATTGGCGCCGATCCATTCCGGCTTGATTTGGGGAAGGCCCATCCGCTCGGCGACGATGGCCAGTTCGTCGGCAGCCACGATCGACAGCTGCCGCTCATTGCGTATTTCGGTGCCGCGCGGATACCAGGGTTCGCGCCCGCCCGAGCGCCGTGTCGATCCGGCGTGGAAATCGCCCAAAATGCCGTCGAAGCCGAGCCGCAGTTCCTCCACGGGTCTTGTCTGGAAATGATCCGATGGAGCGACATAGAGCGCCGCAGCGCGAGCGGAGAGCTTTTTCGCCGGGATGATTTCGACCGGCTTCTCGGCTTCAGGGAAGAGATCCAGCATGGCGTACCGTCCTTGAATCACGCTCCCCGTTTTTGCCCTTCGGGCGGCAAGGCCGCAAGAGCGGTTTGGGCCATAATGCGCAACTCTTCGACCGACGCGCCGTCCCGCGCCTGGATCGACATGCCGTTCATGACACCGGCGATATATTTGGCGAAGCTCTCGACGGAGAGGTCTTCCGGCAGGTCGCCCGCCGCCTGGCCTTTGGCCAGACGCTCCGCGATCGCCGCCTCGCTCGCCTTGCGATAGGCCTTGAGTTCATCGGCCACGGCTTGCGCCTGCGGCGAGGCCGCCAGCGCACCGCTGACGAAAAGGCATCCGCCCGGCTTGCCGGGCCTGGAATAGGCCTCCGCCGCGCCCAGCAGCAACCGCCGGATCGCCTCGCGCGTCGGCACCGGCGCGCTCAGCGCGTCCAGCGCAAAGCCGATCTCCGTCTGGTGGTAGCGGGTCAGCGCCTTGCGGAACAAAGTCTCCTTGTCGGTGAAGGCGTTGTAGATCTGCGGCGGCGTCAGCCCCATCGCCTCGCGCAGCATGGCCAGCGATGTCGCCTCATAGCCATGCTCCCAGAACAGATGCATCGCCGCATCCAGCGCGCGGTCGGGATCGAACGCGCGGGGGCGACCACCCCTGGCCTTTTCCAAATTATCCATAGTGATCGATACGAAACCTGTTGACTAGATCGGCGAGCATAACGTAACAATTGATACGAAACATGGCAAGCCGGAAGCTCCGGCAAGGCCGTGCAGCCCGAGGACAAGGAGAGACCGAATGCCCATCACCGTGACCGCGCCGGAAGGCGTCCTGACAGAGGCCGGAGAGCGCGAAATCCTGCCCCGCCTCAGCGCCGCCCTCATCGAAGCCTCCGGCGCCACCGGCAATTCGTTCTTCACCGCCATTGTCGGCGGCACGGTCCACATCCTGCCGTCCCGCCACATCTATGCCGGCGGCGCCAACAGGCCCGTCGTGATGGTTGAGTTGAAATTGCCCAATATCGGCCTTGGCTCAATCGAGGCCCGCAACGCCTTCATCGCCACGGCCGCCGGCATTGTCGCCGAACTCTGCGTGCCCGGCCACAAGCCCGAAGACACCTGGATCAACATCGTCAACGCGCCCGACGGCGGCTGGGGTATCGGCGACAGGCAATTTACCGGCGACGCTCTCATCGCCGCCGCCACCGCAGCCGCGCACTGATCCGACAGGGAAAAGTGGCTCTCCCCCTCGCTGTTCTTCACCACCAATTGCGAGCCGGCACTGGCGTTCTACGAACAGTGCGGTCTTGGCCGGGGAACGATCCTGTTGCGCTGGGGCGACAACGGCATGCCGGTGCGCACGGAAACCATGCGCGGAAAAATCCTGCATGCGCGCTTCGAAGGTCCGGGCGTGCTGTTCCATGCCTCCGACAATGACGATGCGGAGCCGATGAAAGGTTCCGCCATGATGCTGGAGTTTGATGACCTCGCGGCCATGCGGGACCTTTTCTCCCGTATGGCCGCCGGCGGCCGCATCACGGTTCCCCTGGCGCGGCAATGTTGGGGAACCAGTTTCGGCATGCTGGTCGACGCCTATGGCGTGCAGTGGATGTTCAGCAGCCCCGTTGAATGAAGCATCGCGCTGCCTTTTCTCGGCTATTTCTCGCGAGACCAGATCGCGCAATAGAACTTTTCGCCTGTACTCGGATTTCGGAAGGTCTTGATTTGCGTTCTGGGCATATCGACAGAGCGAGCGAATTTTTCTGCCTCGGCAATCCGCGCGGCGTCGCCAGCCTCAAACTGCCAAAACGGCTTGGGAAGCCTTGACTTCACATACTCAAGCTTGACGACAATGAGCAGTCCTCGGCCGAGTTTGCAATCTATCGACGTTGGCCGCATGCCGGCCTTGTCCATCCGTCTTGCTTCGCGGACGGCAGCATCAACGCTTTGCCATCTATCGCCGGATTTGGCCTGAGCAGTCGTCGTCCCAATGAACGGCAGCGCTAACGAACAGGCGGCGGCCAACACCAAAGACCTGGTGCCGATAATCCTTGCGCGACAAGCTTTCATCCCTCACCCCTCTCCGATGGAGCTTCAATCCTTGCATTGATGTTGCCCCGAAGGCCAGCGCAACGCCGCGGCTAGATCGTACGACATGCCATCGCGGCAGCTGCCAGCAACCGTTCGAAGCCCTTGCCAGGCAAACATTCGATCACGACCTTCTTACCGGAACGCCCGCCGCGCCGCATTGCCGCCGCGTCGGATCGCTTTCATGGTGGCGAGACACTGTGGAGGTTCTCATGCGACCGGCGACGGTGATCGCGCTGCTTTGGCTCGTCTGGGTGGTCACCTGGATTGCGGCCGCCACGTGGGCTGATCCGGCTCAAAAACGCGCCACCCTAGGCACGGAGGTCCGTTATCGTATCTTCTGGCTGGCAGGCACAGTCCTGCTGTTCGTTCCGGCGCACGGCTATGAAGGCATGTTGAGATTGTGGACTCCGACCCTGGCCGAGGCTTGGGCTTGCATTGCCCTGATCGCCATCGGCCTCATCTTCTCGTGGTGGGCGCGCATCCATTTGGGCAGGCTGTGGTCGGCCTCGATCACCGCCAAAGCCGACCACCGTGTGATCGATACCGGCCCCTATGGGCTGGTCCGTCACCCGATCTATACAGGATTGCTGCTGGCGCTCCTCGCCACCGTGGCGACGAAGGGCACCGTCTGGGGCATCGCAGGTGTCGCACTGCTCACCATCGGCATCGTCATGAAGGCAAGGCTCGAGGAGCGCTTCCTGCGCGGCGAACTTGGTCCCGCCTATGACGACTACGCGCGGCGGGTGCCGATGCTGGTTCCCTTTATGCCGGCCTGACACGCCAAGGTGCGTTGGAACGCCAGTTCAGCTTGATTTGCCGGTCGCGCTGCCTTGCCGAAAATGGTCGACGGCGCCGTCGATTTCTACCCAATCATGTTTCGATTGCTCGAAGATCGACCGGGCGGGCGGCGGGTATTTCGGGTCAACCAGGGCGCCGACGGCGACACCAATCAATGACGGCAGCCTGTCGGCTTTCCAATAGACCGTCGAGCCGCAGGCGGGACAGAAGTGGTTGCGCACCTTGCCGCCGCTTGCCGCTTCGCGGGTGAATTCTCTCGAGGTTCCTGAGATGGCGACAGTGTCGGCCGGATAAAAGGCGCCGACGCCGAAGGGCGCGCCGGTTCGGCGCTGGCAATCGAGACAGTGGCAGGCGACAACCAGTTTTGACGGTCCTGTCAGCGTCAGCGTGAGGGCACCGCAACTGCATCGGGCATCGACCATTGGAACTCTCCTTTCCGAAACGGATCGCGTCAATTCAAGCTGAGCCCCAACACAGGCTGTGTTGAGGGTCAGGTCAGGCTGGACGGGAGTGAAGGACGGCGCGAAGCGGCCGGGACGAGACGAAGGTCCCTTCAGGCCGGCGTCACCGCGATATGCCTAGAGCATTCGGATGAGCGCGCCGCCTATCGAATAGCCCGCGCCAAAGGCGCAGATCAAGCCGAAATCGCCGGGTTTCATGTCGGCATGGTTCTCCGACAGCGCAACGATGGCGCCGGCGCCCGCCGTGTTGCCCAGCCGCTCCAGCACCATCGGCGCACGGTCGTGATCGACATCGTGGCCGAACGACAGTTTCAGGATCATCGCATTCATGCGCGCATTGGCCTGGTGCAGCCAGAAGCGCCGGATCGCCTGCGGCGTCAGCCCATGCTCGGCCAGGAACTCGACGATGAATTTCTGGCCGGCGACGGTGACTTCCTTGAACACCTTGTTGCCGACCTGTTTGATCAGGTTGCCTTCCAGGTTGATCATGTAGGGATCGTCCTGGGCGGTGCGGGTGTGGTAGCCGAGATTGGTGCGGATGTTGTTCGACATCTGCGTCCACAGCCGCGTGTCCAGCACCTCGAAACGCCCCGGCCGCTTGTCGCCCTGGGCAAGTCCCTCCACCACCATCGACACCGAGGCGTCGCCGAAGATGAAATGCGTCTGCCGGTCGCGGAAATTGAGATGGCCGGTGATGATTTCGGGCGTGGTCACCAGGATGCGCTTATGCGCGCCAGAGCGCACCAGATTGACCGCCATGTGCAGCGCCGCCGCCGCGGACGAACAGCCAAGTCCCATGTCGAAGCCGGCGCCGGTCGTGCCGAGCACCTCCTGCATTTCGATGGCGATCGCCGGATAGGGGCGCTGATGGTGCGAGGCCGAGCAGATGATCAGGTCGATCTGGGACGGTTCAAGCCCGGCATGGTCGAGCGCCTTCCTGGCCGAGGCGATGCCGAACTCGGCCTCCAGCGACAGCGCATCGTCGGGCCGCGCCGGAATGCGCGGTGTCATGCGGGTCGGGTCGAGAATGCCTTCGCGCTCGATGACATGACGGGATTTCACCCCCGAGGCATGGACGATGAAGTCGCTGTCGGATTTCTGCAGCAGCGCCTCGCCGGTGCCCTGGCGGCGCGCATTCTCCGTGTCGACCCAGCTGTTGAAGCTCTCGACCAGTTCTTCATTCGTGATGACAGCTTCAGGAATTTCAGCGCCGATGCCGCTGATGATGACGCGATGCATGTTTCAGTCCGTCCCATCCGCAGGCGTTGCGGCTTCATGTGGGCGCCGAAACGCTTCGGCGCAACACTTTTCTCACCAGGCCGGTTTACGCCGGCTTAAACCAAATGTTCAGGCCGGGTCGAACCAGGATTTCACCAGGCGCACACTTTGGTGTTTGTCTGCGGATTGTTCCAGCAGGCGCCGTCGTCGCGGCTGCGCACGAACTGTCCCGGCAGCGGCACGTTGCGGCGGCCGAGATTGACATAGCCATAGGCAAAGCCCGGCCCGTCGATCTCCAGCACATAGGTCGGGTAACCCGGCGCCGAGATGCGGAAGCTGCCTGCATCATCGATCGCGCGGTAGCTGCACGGGAAATAGCCGTCATCCGTGGTGAAGCAGCGCGCCCGTTTGGCTTCCGCCGAAACCGAGAACGCCAGAAGTGCCGCCGCGCACACGCCGCCGCCATAGAGCAACCTTTCCAAACGCATTGTTTCCCCCCTGCCACGCGGCCATCAAGGCCCCACGCGATGAATTGGGCATGACGGCGAAACGGGGTCAAGCCGCTGCAAAGGGCCGCACATAAAGTGGGTAATTCTTTCCTAGCCTGCCCGCTTGGCGACGATGAAAATGCGCGGGAAACGCAGCAGCACCTTGCCGTTGGCGGCCTTCGGATAGGCCTTGGCGATCTTTGCGGTGTAGCTGTCGAGGAAGATCTTGCGCTCGTCCGCGTCAAGCGGATCGAGGAAAGGCTTCAGCCCGGTCGACTTCACCCACTCGACGATCGCCTCGGCGTCGGCCAGCGGATGGTTGTAGGCCGTATGCCAGATATCCAGCCTATCGGAGAGCGGTGACAACAGGTCATAGTAGAACGACACCGGCGGCAACGGTCCGCGCGCCGCACCCTTCAGCTTCTCGGCGAACGGCATTTCGGCAGCGGTTTCCCGCATCATCTGATGCGAGGGCTCAAGCAGATTGTCCGGCATCTGCACGGCGAGCGCGCCTCCGGGCGCCAGAAAGCCCATCAGCCGCTGGAACACCGCCGGATGCGTGGGCAGCCACTGGAACACTGCATTGGCGAAGATCACATTGACCGGTTCGGCCGGCTGCCAGGTCGATGCATCGGCGAGGTCGAAGCTGACATTGGGCAGGCGCGCCCTCGCCTTCTCGATCATGTCGGGAGAGGTGTCGAAGCCGCTCACGGCAGCATCCGGCCAGCGTTCGACCAGAAGCTCGGTCGAATTGCCCGGCCCGCAGCCTATGTCGACGACCCGGCGCGGAAAATCGACCGGCACTTGCGCGACAAGGTCACGCGCCGGCCGCGTGCGCTCATCCTCGAATTTCAGATATTGGGCGGCGGACCAGTCGGCCATTTGAGCTCCTCATGTGGCTTTGAGAATTCACCGCCCGAACGATCCCCTACCGCGTCAGCCGCTTGTGCGTCATGCGGTGCGGGGCCGCCGCTTCGGCGCCCAGGCGCCGCAGCTTGTCCTTCTCATATTCCTCGAAATTGCCTTCGAACCATTCGACATGCGCGTTGCCTTCGAAGGCCAGCATATGGGTCGCCATGCGGTCGAGGAACATGCGATCGTGGCTGATGATGACGGCGCAGCCGGCATAGGCTTCGAGCGCGTCTTCCAGCGCTCCCAGCGTTTCGGTGTCGAGATCGTTGGTCGGTTCGTCGAGCAGCAGAACATTGCCGCCGTTCTTCAGCATCTTGGCCAGATGCACGCGGTTGCGCTGGCCGCCGGAGAGGTTGCCGACCTTCTGCTGCTGATCGCCGCCACGGAAGTTGAAGGACGAGCAATAGGCGCGGCTGTTGATCTCGTGCTTGCCGAGCTTGATGATTTCGGCGCCGCCGGAGATTTCTTCCCACACGGTCTTGCTGCCATCCAGCGCATCGCGGCTCTGGTCGACATAGCCGAGCTTGACCGTCTCGCCGATGCGCACGGTGCCCGCATCCGGCTTTTCCTGGCCGGTGAAGGTCTTGAACAGCGTCGTCTTGCCGGCGCCGTTCGGGCCGATGACGCCGACGATGCCGCCCGGCGGCAGCCGGAACGACAGGTTCTCGATCAGAAGTTCGTCGCCAAAACCCTTGTTGAGGCCTTCGACCTCGATGACGACGTTGCCGAGGCGCTCGCTCGAAGGGATGACGATCTGCGTGTCGGTCGGCTTGCGGTTCTGCGACTGCTCGACCAGTTCCTCATAGGCCTTGATACGCGCCTTCGACTTGGTCTGGCGAGCCTTCGGCGAGGACTGGATCCATTCGCGCTCGCGCCAGATTGATTTCTGGCGGGCGTCATCCTCGCGGCCTTCCTGGATCAGGCGCTTGGCCTTGGCGTCGAGATATCTGGTGTAGTTGCCCTCATAGGGAATGCCGCGGCCACGGTCGAGTTCGAGGATCCAGCCGGTGACATTGTCGAGGAAGTAGCGGTCGTGGGTGATGATGAGCACCGAGCCCGGATAGTCGCGCAGGTGCTTTTCCAGCCATGCCGTGGTCTCGGCATCGAGATGGTTGGTCGGTTCGTCGAGCAACAGAAGGTCGGGCTGACGCAGCAGAAGCTGGCAAAGCGCGACACGGCGGCGCTCGCCGCCCGACAGGTTGGTCACTTCGGAATCGCCTGGCGGACACTGTAGTGCGTCCATCGCCATCTCGACTTGCTGCTCGAGATCCCAAAGGTTGAGCCTGTCCATTTCGTCCTGCAGCTTGCCGGACTCGTCCGCCGTCTCGTCGGAATAGTTCATCATCAGTTCGTTGTAGCGCTCGATGATGGCCGTCTTCCGTGCGACGCCTTCCATGACGTTTTCCATCACGGTCTTTTTGGGGTCGAGATGCGGCTCCTGCGCCAGGTAGCCAACGGTCGCGCCCTCGGCCAGCCATGCCTCGCCCTGAAACTCCTTGTCGAGCCCGGCCATGATGCGCAGGATCGTCGACTTACCCGAGCCGTTAGGCCCGAGAATGCCGATCTTGGCGTCCGGATAGAAGGACAGATGGACATTATCGAGCACCTTCTTGGTGCCGTAGGCCTTCGACAGGCCGGACATGTGATAGATGAATTGGCGTGCCACGCGCGCTTTCCCTGAAAAACTGACTGGATTTGCCGATTTGAATGGAGGTTGGCCGCTATGTAGGCGATGCGGCGGCGAACGGCAATCGCTTTTGCCGGATCAAGCCGAACACACGGACAAGTGTGCGCCGACCGACGAGTTTTCCAACGGTCACGAGGCGCGTTGAAATCTCCGGTTAACCCTTCCGCGTCAAAACAGGATCGGGGTGGAATCGCTGGCTGGCCACGATTCCTGTAGAGAAAGCGGATCGACGGCATTGCTGAACAGTTTCCTGCTCCTTGCCGAGGCGGTCGTCTACTTCAGCGTCATGGTGACGCTTTTCCGCTTCAGGAAGCGCATTGGTCTCGGCGTCTTCGTCTGCGCGCTCGGCGTCATGCATTTCCTGGAAACCTATCTCGCCAGCGTCTTTTATGTCGCGCTGCCGTTCGGCCTGGTCTCACCGGGCTCGGCTGTGCTGTTTTCGGGCAAGCTGGTGATGCTGCTCCTGCTCTACATCAAGGAGGACGCCGCCACCGTGCGCCAGCCCATCTACGGCCTGCTGCTCGGCAATGCGCTGATGATCGGGCTGGTGCTGCTGTTGCGCCTGCATGCCATCGCGCCGCTCCCCGACGGCAAGGTGCCAGACATCGGCTTCATCGACGAGATGGGCTGGCTGATGGTGTGGGGCACGACGCTTTTGTTCATCGACGCCATCCTGATCATCCTGCTCTACGAAAGACTCGGGCGTACCCTGCGCAAGGCGCAGTTCGCGCGCATCCTGATCTGCGTCGCCTGTGTGCTGACCTTCGACCAGGCGGGCTTCTTCACCGCGCTGCATTTCGTCGCCGGCGCGCCGATCGCCGTCTTCTTCGGCGGCTGGTTCGCCAAGATGGCGGCGGCGCTGGCCTTCAGCGGCATGCTCGTGGCCTACCTCAAATGGTTCGAGGCCCGCGACATTGCGCTGCCGCGTGGCCTGACCGACATTTTCGAAACGCTGACCTATCGCGAGCGCTATGAAGCGCTGGTCGAGCATGTCGGTCGCGACGGCCTGACCGGCCTGCTGCATCGCGGCCGCTTCGACGCCGACGGTGAAGCCGCCGTCGAGGTCAGCCTGCGCACGGCGAGACCTCTCAGCCTGCTGATCATCGATGTCGATCATTTCAAGTCCATCAACGACCGCTTCGGCCATGCCGAGGGCGACAAGGTGCTGAAAGCGGTGGCCGCCCTGCTCCGCGAAGTGGCGAGCGCCGAAGACCAGGTGTTCCGCATCGGCGGCGAGGAATTCGCCATCCTGAGTTCACGCCCGCATCCCGTCGCCAGGCTGTTTGGCGAGAGCATCCGCTACGCGGTCAAGGCATCGGCCGTCACCGGCCGTCTCGAGTTGACCGTCAGCGCCGGTGTTTCAACCGTCGGCGAAACGACGCGCTGCCTTGCCGATCTGTTCGCGCTTGCCGACCAGCGCCTCTACAAGGCGAAGTCGACCGGGCGCGACCGCGTCGTCGGCGAACCGGGAGGCCATGAGCCGGACGCCGCCGTCGCCTGGACGAAATCGGCGCAGTTCTGATCTAGGATTTTCTCTGTCGCGCAATTCCGGTCAGCGTCGAGACCGCCATCAGCGCGATTGCCAGCCATTTCAACGCGGTGATGATTGGCCCGGCCTGGATGTCGTAGGCAATGAACAAAAGAATTCCCGGCACCAGCAGGCCGCACATAATCAGCATGATGCGGTTGATCTGCCAGGAGACTTTTGTGGCCAAGGCCTCGTCGCCCGATGCGGGGACCAGCGCCGCGCGCAGCGTCTTGCCGCCCACCAGCATGGCCGAGAGACGCATCGAGATCGGCAGGCCGAGCCCGATGATGAGGAAGGCGCAGGCGGCGAGCAGCAGCGAGAACTTCAGCGCGCTGGTTTCCGCCGGTATCGGGAACAGCAGCGTCGCCAGCGGCAGGAAGACGCCGAACATGCCGAGCGCCGCGATAGCGATGAAGATCGCCGCATTGACGATCGTGAACAGCTGGTAGGTGCCGGGGCCGATCGGCTGCGACAGCGTGCGCATGCGCGCCCATTCGCTATCGGTATAGGAAAAGCCCGGCCACTCCATCCGGGCATTATTGATCGAAACCATGCCCTTGGCCCAGAAGGCCAGCCGCGCCAGCGCACTGCTTGTCATGCCATTCATTGCCGCCCCCGTTCAATGATGCCGAGACAGCATAGCATCACTTCACGGGCCGGCGACAGCCGTCGACGGCGTGTCGAAAGCCGCGGGTCCTTACTGGAACCCGATCGCGTCGACGGTGCCTATCGGGCAACCAGCCTTGTTGGTCGGCACCGAGGCCAGTAGCAGGTCCTTGAGCGAAGCGTTCGGGCCGATCGGGCCGGCAAGGCCGAGCGTCAGTTCGCCGATCAGCCGCCGGCCGTTTGAGGGGTCGATGACGCAGGACACCCGCACGCGATCCCCTGCCCCGGCGCCAAAGGCGGTGTCGAAGGCGCCACGGATCTGGTCCGCCGTCAGCTTGCCGCCAATGGTCTTGGCGAAGAGTTCGCGCACCGGCGAGGCGTTGACCTGCCGCATCAGGCCGAGCGCGTCGGAAAAGTACTCCTGTTGGCTCTTGCCGTAGCAGGTGCCGTGCTTGATCCATTCATGCCGTTCGAGCTGGGAGGCCGTGCCCGGCATCACCTGATCGAGCTCCTTGCGCGTACCGGCATCGAGATTGACCGGCGGCAGATCCTTCCAGTGGGCAGGATTGTCATTGGCCTTGTCGCTGGCCGCCACCTGGCAATAGAAATTGCCGTTCGGCTGCGGCCACAGCCCATGCAAGGTGAAGTTGGTGGCATCGAACTCGCCAGGGTTCTGCGCCTTGCATTCGGTCTTGCTGGACTTGGTCTCGCAGAAAGCCGGCTGCCAGCTCAGGGCGAAGACATATTCGGGTTTTCCCGACGCGGCGGGCTTGCCTTGTCCGCCAGGTGCGGCCGGCGCCGTCGCGGCATTGCTGCCCGACAGATGGCCGCAAGTGACCTTCACCCAGCGGCGCTCCGGATCGGCGCCCGGCACCAGGATCAGATAATGCGTCGGCGCGTCCTTGTTGCCGGCAAGCAGCTGGTAGCTCTGTCCGGCATCGGTCGAGACATTGCCGGGGTTCTTGCCGTTCTTGATGGCCTGTGTCGCCGGACAGGCGGCGTCGGCAACGAAGGTGCCGTTCATCTTGACGTCGGCATGCGCAGCATTGGCCAGCGATGCCGCCAGCATGGCCAATCCGAAAACGACACCAATGCGCATGAGAAATCCCCGGCTGAACAAGTTGGCGACAGACTGAAGCTGTCTCCATGTCAGAATTGCGATATTTTGCTGGTCCGTGGCAAGAAAGATCGTCGCGCAAAAACAGTTGCTGTGGATTGACGCAAAACCGGCGTCAGCGCAAACAAAACCAACAACGACAAAATGAGGGAGAGAGGGCGGCCATGCCTTTCAATCAGCAACGCATGGTCCGCTCACCCACAGGCGCCGATCTCAATCTCCTCATCAGGCAGGCCGAAGGCCGGCCACGCGCCGTCGTCCAGATCAACCACGGCCTGGCCGAGCACGCGGCGCGCTATGCCCGCTTTGCCGATTTCCTCGCCGCGCGCGGCTTCCACGTCTATGTCCATGACCATCGCGGTCACGGCGCGACCAGGGCGCCCGACGCGCCGCTCGGTAAATTCGCCGACTGGGATGGCCGGGCCAAGGTGATCGCCGATGTCGATGCCATCCACGATCTCATCGCCAGCGAATGCCCAGGCCTGCCGGTTATCCTCTTCGGTCATTCGATGGGCGCGTCGGTGGCGCTGAACTACCTTTTGGAACACTCACCACGTGTCCATGCCGCCGCGATCTGGAACGGCAATTTTTCACAAGGCCTGCATGGGCAAGTGGCGCTCGGCATCCTCGCCTGGGAGCGGATGCGCCTGGGCTCCGACGTCCCGTCCCGCCTGCTGCCGAAACTCACCTTCCAGGCCTGGGGCAAGGCGGTGCCCAATCACCGCACGCTGTTCGACTGGCTGTCGCGCGACGAGGCGGAGGTGGCGAAATACATCGCCGATCCGCTGTGCGGCTGGGATGCTTCCGTCTCGATGTGGCGCGACGTGGTCTCGATGGCGCTCAACGGCGGCAAGGATGCCGCCTTCGCCGGCGTCCGGCGCGACCTTCCCGTCGCCATCGTCGGTGGCGAGAAAGATCCCGCCTCGGACTATGGCAAGGGCATCACCCACCTCGCCAATCGGATGCGCGCGATGGGCTTTTCGAATCTCGTTTCAAAGGTTTACGCCGACACCCGCCACGAAAGCCTGAACGAGGTGAACCGCGACATCATCATGAACGATTTCGCCGCCTGGGCCGATGGCGTGCTGAAATAGCGCCCCGAATCCCTTTGGAACCGGCCTGTTGGCCCATCGCAAGGGCCGTGACAGCCGGTGCCGGGCTTGATAGAGGCTCTGCTTTCGCGGCAATCACGGTGATTGCGGCAACCACGGTGACTTATGGCCGAACCACCCCTGAAAGGCGTCCGCGTCGTCGAACTCGCCCGCATCCTTGCCGGGCCATGGGCCGGGCAATTGCTTGCCGATCTCGGCGCCGACGTCATCAAGGTCGAAAGCCCCGATGGCGGCGACGACACCCGCAAATGGGGTCCGCCCTTCGTCATGAGCCATGACGGCGAGAACTTGTCGGCCGCCTACTACCATTCCTGCAATCGCGGCAAGCGCTCCATCGCCATCGACTTCTCGACGCCCGAAGGTGCGGAAACCATCCGCCGTCTGGTCGCCACATCGGATGTGCTGATCGAGAATTTCAAGCTCGGCGGCCTGAAGAAATACGGGCTCGACTATGACAGCCTGCACAAGATCAACCCGCGCCTCGTCTATTGCTCGATCACCGGCTTCGGCCAGGATGGGCCATACGCGCCGCGCGCCGGCTATGACTTCATCATCCAGGCCATGGCCGGCATGATGTCGATCACCGGCGAGGTCGGGCGCGAGCCGCAAAAGGCCGGCGTCGCCATCTCCGACATCTTCACCGGCCTCTATTCCGTCATCGCCATCCAGGCCGCGTTGCGGCACGCCGACCAGACCGGCGAAGGCCAGCATATCGACATGGCGCTGTTCGACACCCAGATCTCGGCGCTCGGCAACCAGAACCTCAACTATCTCGTCTCCGGCAAGTCGCCTGTGCAAATGGGCAACGCGCATATGAACATCGCGCCCTACGAGGTGGTGCCGGTACGCGACGGCCACATCATCCTGGCGGTCGGCAATGACGGTCAGTTCGCCAAATTCTGCGCTGCCGTCGGATTGGATGCGCTGTCGACCGATCCCGATTTCGCCACCAATCCGGCCCGGGTCGCCAACCGGGTGAAGCTGCGCGAACGCATTGTCGAGGCGCTGAGTACGGTCGATCGCGACCCGCTGCTGGCCAAGCTGGAAGCGGCAAGCGTGCCGGCGAGCCCGATCAACACGATCGGCCAGATGTTCGCCGACCCGCAGACCATCGCGCGCGGCATGCGGCTCGACCTCGACGACGGCCATGGCAATCTTCTGCCTTCGGTGCGCGCGCCGATGGTGATGTCGGGCACGCCCCTGGTCTACGAGCGCCCCTCGCCGCGCCTTGGCGAACACACGCAAGAAATCCTTGCCGAACTGGAGAGGTCCGGGAAATGAAGACCGGTGGACAACTGATCGTCGACGCGCTGGAAGCCAACGGCACCGACCGCATCTTCTGCGTGCCGGGCGAATCCTACCTGGCGGTGCTAGACGCGCTGCACGATTCATCGATCCGCACCATCGTCTGCCGCCAGGAAGGCGGCGCCGCGATGATGGCCGACTGCCAGGGGCGGCTGACCGGCCAGCCCGGCATCTGCTTCGTCACCCGCGGCCCCGGCGCCACCAACGCATCCGCGGGCATCCACATCGCCATGCAGGATTCGGTGCCGCTCATCCTGTTCATCGGCCAGGTCGCCAGCCACGCCAAGGAGCGCGAGGCGTTCCAGGAGGTTGACTATAAGAGGTTCTTCGGCGACATCGCCAAATGGGTGGTCGAGATCGACGACGCCTCCCGCATCCCCGAATTCGTCACCCGCGCCTTCGCGGTCGCGACGTCAGGCCGCCCTGGACCGGTTGTCATCTCGCTGCCCGAAGACATGCTGACCAGTGAAGTCGAGGCGCCGGAAGCCCTTCCCCACACGCCGGTCGAGACCTATCCCGGCGGGGCCGAACTCGATGCGCTGGAAATGCTGCTTGCCGGCGCCAAGCGACCCTTCGTCATCCTCGGCGGCACACGCTGGAATGAGGAAGCGGTTGCACGGATGCGCGCCATATCGGAGGCATGGTCGCTTCCCGTCGGCTGCTCTTTCCGCCGCCAGATGCTGTTCGACCATCTTCACGCGAACTACGCCGGCGACGTCGGCATCGGCATCAACCCCAGGCTGGCTGCGCAAATCAAGGCGGCCGACGTCGTGCTCTTGATCGGCGGGCGCTTGGGCGAGATGCCCTCTTCCGACTATACGCTGCTGAAAAGCCCTTATCCCGACCAGGCGCTGGTGCATGTCCACGCCGACGCCGGCGAGCTCGGCCGGGTCTACCGGCCGACGCTGGCGATCAACGCCTCGCCCGCCGCCTTCGTCGAGGCCTTTGTCAAGCGCAAGCCAACCGACACGCCAACATGGGCGACTGAGACAGCGAAAGCGCATAGCGCCTATCTCGAGTGGTCGACGCCGCCGCAGACAGGCCCGGGCGACGTGCAGATGGGTCCGATCATGAACTACCTGGAAGAGGAACTGCCGCACGACGCCATCTTCGCCAACGGCGCCGGCAACTACGCCACCTGGGTGCATCGTTTCCACCGCTTCCGCCGTTTTGCGACCCAAGCGGCGCCGACCTCCGGCTCGATGGGCTACGGCACACCGGCGGCGGTCGCCGCCAAGGCGCTTTATCCGGATCGCACCGTGATCGCCTTTGCCGGCGACGGATGTTTCCTGATGAACGGCCAGGAATTCGCCACCGCCGTGCAGTACGACCTGCCGATCATCGTGATTGTCGTCAACAACGGCATTTACGGCACCATCCGCATGCACCAGGAACGCGAATATCCCGGCCGCGTCGTCGCCACCGATCTCAGGAACCCCGATTTCGCGTCGCTGGCCCGCGCCTATGGCGGCCATGGCGAGACCGTGGAGAAGACGGCCGACTTCGGGCCCGCCTTCGAGCGAGCACGAGCCAGCGGCAAGCCGGCGATCGTCGAAATCAGGCTCGATCCCGAAGCGATCACGCCAACCCGCACGATGACGCAAATCCGCGACAAGGCATAATTCAAGAAAAAGGGGCGGGCGGCCGCCCCTTTTTCAGGCGGTTTGCGCTACTTCGCGGCCTCGATCTGACCGCGGATCTCGCCGTCCTTGTTGGCGGCGGTGTGGAGGTTGACATAGTAGTTGCCGGCTGCCAGGTCGGCGGCCTGCGCGTCCGTCAGCGTAGCCGAGCCCTTGATCGGGCTCTTGAGCTTGCCTTTGAACGGGATCACGGGAGCGGCATTCGCGCCCATCGCCGCCGGGCCGTGAATATGCGCTGCCGTCGCCGGCCCGCTGAGGCCGGAATATTTGACGTCCCAGCTGAGTTTCTTCTTGGTGGTGTCGAAGGTGAGCGTGGCGGTGCCTTTGCCCTTGGTGGTGACGGGCGGGCTCTGCTGGCCGCCATCGAGCGTCGCCTTGTACTTCACCACCTCGGCCATTGCTGGCGAAGCGAGCAGAAAGGCGGTCGAAACGGCCAGCGCCGAAAGCACCGGCAGGAAAGAATATGTGCGCATGAAGAACCTCCGATTGGCTGTGGCATGCGTCGCTGCTCCCCCGGAGCGCGCATGCCTCAACTGCAACGGCTGGGCGGCGCAATGTTTCCCTGAACACGGTTTTGTGACCGGGAAAACAAAAAAGGGGCGATCGCCCGCCCCTTCCAGCTTTGAGAAGAGAGCCGTCAGACCGCCGCCAGCGCCTGCGTCAGGTCGGCGATCAGATCGTCGGGATGCTCGACACCGATTGACAGCCTGACCGTGGTCTCCAGCACGCCGATGCGCTGGCGCACGTCGAAGGGAATGCCGGAATGGGTCATGGCGGCCGGGTGGCTGGCGAGCGACTCCGTGCCGCCGAGGCTCACCGCCAGCTTGAAGATCTGCAACGCGTTGAGAAAGGCGAAAGCCGCCTTCTCCCCGCCCTTGATGTCGAAGGAGAAGGTCGAGCCGGCGCCGCTGCATTGCCTCGAATAGGCGCGGCCCGCCGGCGTGTCCTCGCCCAGGAACGGCAGATAATGCACCTTCTCGACCTTGGCATGGTCACGCAGGAATTCGGCGACCAGGCGCGCATTGTCGTTGGCCCGCTCCATGCGGATCGACAGCGTCTCCAGCGAACGGCCGAGCATCCAGCAGGAATGCGGGTCGAGCTGCGTACCGATCGCGCCGCGCAGCGCCTTGATCGGCTTGGTGACCGCCTTGGCGCCCATCGCCGCACCAGCGATCAGGTCGGAATGGCCGCCAACATATTTGGTCAGCGAATAGACGGAGACATCGGCGCCGTGTTCGATCGGCCGCTGGAACACCGGGCCGAGCAGCGTGTTGTCGCAGACGATGATCGGCGTCGAACCTTGGCTGGCGCCGATCTCGTCGGCGATCGTCCGCATCAACGCAATATCGACCAGGCTGTTGGTCGGGTTCGACGGCGTCTCGATCAGGATGACCGAAACGCGCCCCTTCGCCACCGCGGCATCGGCCGTCGCCCGCACCGCCGCCTCATCGACACCGTCTGCGAAGCCGACAGCACCGATACCGAAGCCGGACAGCGTGCGCGTCAACAGCGTCTCGGTGCCGCCATAGAGCGGCTGCGAATGTAGGATGACATCGCCCGGACGGGCATAGGCGAGCAAGGTCGTGGCGATCGCCGACATGCCCGAAGAAAACAGGATGCAGGCATCCGTGCCTTCATAGATTGCCAGCCGATCCTCGACGATCTCGCTGTTGGGGTGGTTGAAACGCGAATAGACCAGGCCCGACGCCGTGCCGCTCGGCGGCTCCTTGCGCCCGGACGTGTAGTCGAAGAAGTCGCGCCCCTCTTCCGCCGATTTGAACACGAAGGTCGATGTCAGGAACACCGGCGGCTTGACCGCGCCTTCCGAAAGCTGCGGATCGAAACCATAGCTCAGCATCAGCGTCTCCGGATGGAGCTTGTGGTTGCCGATATGGGTTTTCGACGGGCGTGGCGCGGTCATGGCTTTTCCTGCGTTCGAGGGATGTCGCGCCGCAATTTATGCGATCCCGATCAGCCAGTCCTTGCTATTTTCGACCCAGCATGGCTGCTTGGCAGCAAGAAACTGCCCAAGGGAATAAAAATTGCAGCAGAAGATAGCCGATGATTTCGACCTCAGGATTCTCAGGGAACTGCAGGCCGATGCCCGCATCACCAACAATGAGCTTGCCGAGCGCATCGGCCTGTCGCCGTCGCCTTGCCTGAGGCGCGTGCGGCGGCTGGAGGAGACGGGCGTCATCAGGGGCTACACCACGCTGGTCGACCCCGCCGCCTTCGGCTGGAGCATGGTCGCCATCGCCACCATCCGGCTCAGCCGCCAGAACGAGGACGAGATCGTCATGTTCGAGGAGGCGATCCGCGGCTGGGAAGAGGTGCTGGAGTGCCACCTCGTCACCGGTTCGCGCGACTATGTGCTGAAGGTGGTGACCGGCAGCCTCGAACAATATGAGCGCTTCATCAAGGAAAAGATCGCGCGGCTGAAATGCGTCGCCTCGATCGAAACCAGCTTCGTCATGAACACCATAAAGGAACGGCGCCTCTGAGGGCGCCGTTCCAATTTACGTCAGAGCATGATCCTTCGGGACCACGCCCCAACAGGTTTACTTGATCGCCTTGTCGGTGATGGCGGTGGTGTAGGCGCCCTTCGGCTCCTTGGTGATGATCTTCTGGTCGAGCAGCGCCTTGGCAGTGCGCTCATAGGTCGCCGGATCGAGCTTGCCGTCGGCATTGTCGATCAGCTTGGCGACTTCGCTCATCATCCGCTTCTGGTGGTTCTCGTCCTGGCCGCCGCCGTCCATGACGATGCCCGCGGCTTCGTCATTGTTCTCGACGGCGTATTTCCAGCCCTTCATCGACGCGCGCACGAAACGCACCATCTTGTCCTCGAAGGCCGGATCCTTGAGCTTGTCTTCCGACGCATAGAGCCCGTCCTCGAGCAGGTCGTTGCCCATCGCCGAGTAGTTGAACACGGTGAGCTGTTCCGGCTTGTAGCCGGCGTCGATCAGCTGCCAGTACTCATTGTAGGTCATGACCGAGATGCAATCCGCCTGCTTCTGGATCAGCGGCTGCACGTCGAAGCTCTGCTTCAGCACTGTGACGCCGTCCGGACCACCTTCGGTCTTCAGGCCAAGCTTGTTCATCCAGGCATAGAACGGATATTCGTTGCCGAAGAACCAGACGCCGAGCGTATGGCCTTTGAAGTCGGCTTCGGTCTTGATCGGGCCGTCCTTCGGGCAGACCAGCTCCATGCCGGCCTTCTTGAACGGCTGGGCGATGTTGACAAGCGGCACGCCCTTTTCGCGTGCGGCCAGCGCTCCACCCATCCAGTCGACGATGACATCGGCGCCGCCGCCGGCGATCACCTGCTCGGGCGCAATGTCCGGGCCGCCCGGCTTGATGTCGACGTCGAGGCCTTCGGCCTCATAGAAACCCTTGGCCTTGGCGACATAGTAGCCGGCAAACTGCGCCTGGGTGACCCATTTCAGCTGCAACGTCACCTTGTCGGCGGCCATTGCCTGGAACGCGGCCAGCGACATTGCGCCGGCCAGAACGGGAATAATCAGCTTTTTCATTCTTTTACCCTCTGGAGTTAGTGCCCTTAAACCCACCGCCCCTATCCACCACGGACAGAGGGATGCCAAAACGTGACGGCTCTTTCGACAAGAGCGACCACGCCATAAAAGACCGAACCCGCAAGTGCTGCAACTGCGATTTCGGCCCAGACCATGTCGATGTTCATCCGCCCGACCTCGGTCGAGATGCGGAAGCCCATGCCGACAACGGGCGTGCCGAAGAACTCGGCGACGATGGCGCCGATCAGCGCCAGCGTCGAGTTGATCTTCAGCGCGTTGAAGATGAAGGGGGCTGCAGCCGGCAGCCTGAGCTTGATCAGCGTCGGCCAGTAGCCAGACGCATAGGTGCGCATCAGGTCGCGCTCCATATGGCCTGATGCGGCAAGGCCTGCGACCGTGTTCACCAGCATCGGGAAGAACGTCATGATGATGACGACCGCCGCCTTGGACTGCCAGTCGAAGCCGAACCACATCACCATGATGGGTGCCACGCCGATGATCGGCAGCGCCGAGACCATGTTGCCGATCGGCAAGAGCCCGCGCCGCAGGAACGGCACGCGGTCGGCGAGGATGGCAACGATGAAGCCGGCGCCGCTGCCCACGACATAGCCGAACAGCACCGCCTTGAAGATGGTCTGCCGCACATCGGCGCCAAGTATAGGCAGCGAACTGACGATGCGCACGCCGATGGCGCTGGGCGGCGGCAACAGGATGAAGGGAATGCCGGCGCCCCGCGTCACCGCTTCCCAGATGATCAGGATCCAGGCGCCGAAGATGGCCGGGATGATCAGGCGCAGCGCGTTCCGGGCCGAACCCGCCATTGGGCGAAGCCCCGACAGCACCGCCACGCAGCGCCAGCCGAGCAGCCAGGCGGCCGTGAGCAGCAGGAAGTACGGCGCCAATGCCGTGCCTTCGAACCCGGCAATGCCCGAGATCAGCAGCCAGGCAACGAGATGGGCGCCGACGAACAGCACGACGGCTTCCGCAAGCGATGGAATCCTGGTCATCGAGACCAGCGCCGCCACGATCGCCAGGCAGAGCATCAAGCCCTTGGTTCCGAGATAAGGGTAGTTGATGCTGGCCGCCGGGTCCGCAAGAGCTGCTGCTTCCGGCTTCGACATGGCGCCGAGCGCCACCGCGATCAGGCACAGCACGATCGCCAGCACGGCTTGCCAGGAAGGTTTCAGCCAGTTCATGCCGGCCTCCCGCCCATGGCGCGGTCGACGATGCGGCCGGCAATACCAACCACCATGACCAGCAGTGCCGCCACGATCGAACCGGCGACCAGCGCCGACCAGATGTCGATGGACTGGCTGTAGTAGGCGCCGGCAAGCAGCTTGGCGCCGATGCCGGCGACCGCGCCCGTCGGCAGTTCGCCGACGATGGCGCCGACGAGGCTCGCCGCCACCGCCACCTTCATGGAGGTGAACAGGAACGGCACCGAGGCCGGCACGCGCAGCTTCCAGAAGGTCTGCGAGGGGCTGGCATTATAGGTGTGCATCAGATCGAGATGCATGATCTCGGGCGAGCGCAGCCCCTTCACCATGCCGACGGTGACCGGGAAGAACGACAGATAGGTCGAGATCATCGCTTTCGGGATCAGGCCGGTGACGCCGATAGCCGCGAGCACCACGATGATCATCGGCGCCACCGCCAGGATGGGGATGGTCTGCGAGGCGATGATCCACGGCATCAGGCTGCGGTCGAGCGTCGCCACATGGACGATGCCGACGGCGATGATGATGCCGAGCGCGGTACCGAAGGCAAAGCCGAGCAGCGTCGACGACAGCGTTATCCAGGCATTGTAGACGAGGCTGCGGTTCGAATTGATGGGCCGCAGGAACGTGTTCTCGAAGAAGTTCACCGCCACCTGGTGCGGCGCCGGCAGCGTCGGCTTCGGCTGCGCAAGCGTCTTGCCGATGAATTCGACGGCGCCGGGCGTTTCGTTGGCACGGGTGTCGAGATCGCGCTGGAACGGCGCGTTGAGGATGACGGCGAAGACGTACCAGAGGACGACCACGCCGGCGAGGATGGAGGTTACGGGAACGAGCTTGTCGCGGAAGGAGTCCATCTAGCGGGCCGCCTCAATCATCATAACTGTGCCCTGCCCTCAACCCATCCCGCACGCGCGCCGCGATCGCCAAAAACTCCGGCGTTTCGCGGATATCCAGCGGCCGCTCCTTGGGCAGCGTCGATTCGATGATGTCGCTGACCCGGCCAGGCCGTGGAGACATGACGACGATGCGCGTCGACAGATACACCGCTTCCGGGATGGAGTGGGTGACGAAGCAGATGGTCTTGTTGGTGCGTGCCCAGAGCTGCAGCAATTGCTCGTTGAGGTGATCGCGCACGATCTCGTCCAGCGCGCCGAACGGCTCGTCCATCAAGAGCAGGTCGGCGTCGAAGGCCAGCGCGCGGGCGATCGAGGCGCGCTGCTGCATGCCACCGGAGAGCTGCCAGGGATATTTCTTCTCGAAGCCTGACAGATTGACGAGGTCGAGCGTGCGCTTGATACGCTCCGCCTGCTCCGCCCTGGACAGGCCCATGATCTCCAGCGGCAGGGCGACATTGCGTTCGATGGTGCGCCACGGAAACAGCGCGGCGGCCTGGAAGACATAGCCATAGGCGCGTTTCTCGCGCGCCTGCTCCGCGGTCATGCCGTTGACCGAGATCGTCCCCGAGGTCGGCTTCTCCAAATCGGCGATAACGCGCAGCAGCGTGGTCTTGCCGCAGCCCGACGGCCCGATGAAGGACACGAACTCACCTTTGCCGATGGTCAGGTCGACATTGGACAGCGCCTGGACCGGCCCGTCATTGGTCTGGAAGGTAAGGCCAAGTTTGCTTGCCGCAACGACGGCTGGCGAAATCCCTGTCATCGGCCGTTGCCTGCCCGTTCTCGCCACAGGGGCGCCGGCCGGATTCCGATTGCTTTTATCGCGATGTTGTTTTCCACTTACCCTGTCCCATTTGGCCCAGTCCCACCAAGCCTGTCCCACTCAAATCGACGCCCGGAGTTCCCCGATGTCGCCCAAACCCACTTGTCATCTTATCCGCCCTGAAAGCACTTATGAAGGCAAGCAGGGTTTAACCTATTTCGCCGGCATCGCCACCGAGTCGGTCGGCTCCTCCGGTATCTGCATGCATGTTCTCACCATGCCGCCCGGCGCCCGCGCCAAGGCGCATCTGCACGAGAACCACGAAACGGCGATCTACGTGCTCTCCGGCGAGGTCCATACCTGGTATGGCGACCGGCTCGAGCACCATATCGTCGTCAAGGCCGGCGACCTCTTCTATATCCCGGCCGGCGTGCCGCATCTGCCGGCCAATCTGAGCAATGCCCCGTCCTCGGCCGTCATTGCCCGCACCGATCCCAACGAACAGGAAAGCGTCGTCCTGCTGCCGGAACTGGATGCGCTGGTCGCCTGAGGTCGACGGGATCGCCGTCATTTGCACCGCGAGACTTCCCCCATCACATTGCCGTCCGCATCGGCGATCGTCAGCTTCTTGGCGTTCTTGGCACTGCGCTTGATGGTGAAATTGGTCGGCGCCTGTCCGTCTTCGCCTTCCGCCTCGCATGTCGCCGTCACCACCAGCGATCCGTCAGCCTGCGCTTGCGTCTTCGTGAAGGTGCAGGCGCTGGCCGCGGTGATCAATTCCTTGTCGGTCAAGAGCAGCATCTGATCGGCGGCGACTTCCTGGCCGTTGCGGTTGATGCAGCCATATTTGTCGCCATAGGGCTTCGACAGGTCGATGCCTGCCGCGAAGGCCTGACCGGCGGCCAAAACGACGACCATCGCAACAGGCAGACCAAAACCGCGCATGCTCATCCCCCAGATCCCAATGCTCAAGACATCACGAACATGATTGCAGCGGCCCCATTTCCTCAAGGCCGGGAATGGTGACGAAGAAGCCATCCGCACCCTTGTTGGTGACCAGAATTGTTTCGATCGTCGTTCCCGCTTCGCCCTCGGCCGAACAGGTCGAACGCAGCGATTGCGTGCCCGGCTCCGATGTCAATTGCTGTTCGAACCGGCAGCCACTGCCATAGGTCTCGATGCCTTCGGCGGTCAGCAGGATATAGGCATCGCTGTCCTGATAACCGGCCTTCACGCCGGCACAGCCGACATCATTGCCCCAGGAGCCGGCCAGCACGCCGGCCGCGATTGCCGGGCCAGTGACAAACGCCGCCAAGACCAACAGGATGAGCGCGGTGGAACGCGCCAAGCTCAAACCCCCGTCGCCGGGATGCCTGAGCGTTCCACCTTGCGCGGCGCCGTGATCTCTTTCCACGTCGACAGCGCCCGGTTGACAGCGGCGTTCGGCTCGCGCCCGACGAACTGGCCGTGGCCGGGCTTGGTCTTCACTTCGGCCTCCTCGATCGACAGTTCACCGCGCGAGAAGACGAAGCGCGGCAGTCCGGTCACCTCGACGCCCTCGAAGACATTGTAGTCGATGACCGACTGCTGCTTCTTCGAAGAAATCGTCTTCTTGCGCTTCGGATCCCAGACGACGATGTCGGCATCCGCACCTTCGACGATGGCGCCCTTCTTCGGATACATGTTGAGGATTTTTGCGATGTTGGTCGAGGTCACCGCGACGAACTCGTTCATCGTCAACCGACCGGTGTTGACGCCCGTGGTCCACAGCATTGGCAAGCGGTCCTCGAGGCCGCCCGTGCCGTTTGGGATCTTGGTGAAATCGCCGATGCCGTTGCGCTTCTGCTTGGTGGTGAAGGCGCAATGGTCGGTCGCCACCACTTGCAACGATCCCGCCTGCAGGCCGGCCCATAGCGAATCCTGGTGCAGCTTGTTGCGGAAGGGCGGGCTCATCACGCGGCGCGCCGCGTGGTCCCAGTCCTTGTTGAAATACTCGGTCTCATCCAGCGTCAGGTGCTGGATCAGCGGCTCGCCGAACACCCGCATGCCCTTCTGCCGCGCCCGGCGGATGGCCTCGTGGCTCTGCTCGCAGGAGACATGCACGACATAGAGTGGCACGCCCGCCATGTCGGCGATCATGATGGCGCGGTTGGTGGCCTCGCCTTCCACTTCCGGCGGCCGCGAATAGGCATGGCCCTCGGGACCATTGTTGCCCGCGGCGAGCAGCTTTTGCGAGAGTGCTGCAACCACATCGCCATTCTCGGCGTGCACCAGCGGCAGCGCGCCAAGGTCGGCGCAGCGCTGGAACGACGCGTACATCTCGTCGTCATCCACCATCAGCGCGCCCTTGTAGGCCATGAAGTGTTTGAACGAGGTGATGCCCTTGTCGACGACGGTCGCCATCTCGTCGAACACCTGCTTGCCCCACCAGGTGATGGCCATGTGGAAGGAATAGTCGCAGGCAGCCTTGGACGTCTTGTTGTCCCACATCTGCAGGGCTTCGAGCAGCGATTGCTGCGGCGACGGCAAGCAGAAATCGACCACCATCGTCGTGCCGCCGGCGAGGGCCGCCCGCGTACCGGATTCGAAATCGTCGGCCGAATAGGTGCCCATGAACGGCATTTCGAGATGGGTGTGCGGGTCTATGCCACCGGGCATGACATAGCAGCCGGTGGCATCATACTCGTGATCGCCGTGCAGGTCCGAGCCGATGGCGACGATCTTGCCGTGGCTGAACAGCACGTCCGCCTTCCACGAGCGGTCGGCGGTGACGACGGTGCCGTTCTTGATGACTTTGGTCATTTTCTTGTTCCCTTGTTCTCTTCGCGCTTCTTTGTGAGCGGCGTTTGGAATCTAGATGTCTAAGTTCACTCCACGATGACGGCCGTCTCCACAACCGCGTGGAACAGCACGTCGGCACCGGCCGAGGCCCATTCCTTGGTGATCTCTTCCGCTTCGTTGTGGCTGAGGCCATCAACGCAGGGGCACATCACCATGGCCGTCGGCGCCACGCGGTTGATCCAGCAGGCGTCATGGCCGGCGCCGGAGACGATGTTGCGGTGAGAGTAGCCAAGCCGTTCGGCGGCATCGCGAATCGCCTTGACGCAGCCCTTGTCGAAGGTCACCGGATCGAAATGGCCGACCTGCTCGATCTTGTATTTGATGTCGAGCGCATCGCAGATCGTGTCGATGCCTTCGCGGACACGCGCATCCATGGCGTCGAGCACTTCCTTCTCCGGCGACCGGATGTCGACGGTGAAGACGGTTCGCCCGGCAATGATGTTGCGCGAATTGGGATAGGCTTCCATATGGCCGACCGCCCCGACGGCGTCGGGCTGGTAGTCCATGGCGATCTCGTGCACCAGTTCGATCACCCGGGCCATGCCGAGCCCGGCATTGCGGCGCTTGGGCATCGGCGTCGAGCCGGTATGCGCTTCCTTGCCGGTCAGCGTCACCTGCAGCCATTTCAAGCCCTGGCCATGGGTGACCACGCCGATGTCGATGTCTTCGTCCTCGAGGATCGGCCCCTGCTCGATATGCAGTTCGAAGAAAGCGTGGATCTTGCGATCGCCGACCTTCTCGGTGCCCTTCCAGCCGATGCGCTCCAGTTCCTCGCCGAATTTCTTGCCGTTCTTGTCCGTGTGCTCATAGACGTCGGCCTGGTCGAGCACGCCGGCGAACACGCCCGACGCCATCATCGCCGGCGCAAAGCGCGCGCCTTCTTCATTGGTCCAGTTGGTGACGACGATGGGATGTTTGGTCTTGATGCCGAGATCGTTGAGCGAACGCACCACCTCCAGCCCGCCGAGAACGCCAAGCACGCCATCATATTTGCCGCCGGTCGGCTGCGTATCGAGATGGCTGCCGACATAGACCGGCGGCAGGCTGGGATCGGTGCCTTCACGGCGGGCAAACATGGTGCCCATCTCGTCGACGCCCATTTCGAGCCCGGCATCATCGCACCAGCGCTTGAACAGATGCCGTCCCTCGCCGTCCTCGTCGGTCACGGTCTGGCGATTGTTGCCGCCGGCAATGCCGGGGCCGATCTTCGCCATTTCCATCAGCGAATCCCACAAACGGTCTGAATTGATTCGCAGATTCTCGCCGGGTGCGGCCATTCAAAGTCCTTCCATTTCATGATCTGGGCGGGTGGCGGTTCCCATCGCCACCCGCCCAGATAAAAGCGAGTTTAGTCTATCGACCGCAGCACTTCACGCACATGGTCGATCAGTTCGTTGATCTGGCCCTTGGTGACGATCAGCGGCGGCGACAGCGCGATGATGTCGCCGGTGGTGCGGATCAGCGCGCCGCGCTCGAACGCCTTGACGAAGGCCGAGAACGCGCGCTTGGTCGGGCTGCCGGGGATCGGCGCCAATTCGATCGCGCCAATCAGGCCGATGTTCCTGATGTCGATGACATGCGGCTCGCCCTTCAGCGAGTGCAGCGCGTCCTCCCAATAGGGCGCCAGTTCCTCGCCACGGGTGAGCAGGCCCTCTTCCTTGTAGGTGTCGAGCGTGCCCAGGGCAGCGGCGCAGGCAATCGGGTTGCCCGAATAGGTGTAGCCGTGGAAGAACTCGATCATGTGCTCGGGGCCGGTCATGAAGGCGTCGTGGATTTCCTTCTTCACGAACACAGCGCCCATCGGGATGACGCCGTTGGAGACGCCCTTGGCGGTGGTCATGATGTCGGGCGTGACGCCGAAATAATCGGCCGCGAACGGCGCGCCGAGACGGCCAAAGCCGGTGATGACCTCGTCGAAGATCAACAGGATGCCGTGCTTGGTGCAGATTTCGCGCAGCTTCTGCAGATAGCCCTTGGGCGGCAGGATGACGCCGGTGGAGCCGGCGACCGGCTCGACGATGACCGCAGCGATGGTCGAGGCATCATGCAGGGCAACGATGCGCTCCAGTTCGTTGGCGAGTTCCGCGCCATATTCCGGCACGCCTTTCGAGAAAGCGTTCTTTTCCGGCAGATGCGTGTGCGGCATGTGGTCGACGCCGCCCAGCAGCGTGCCAAACATCTTGCGGTTGGAGACGATGCCGCCGACCGAGATGCCGCCGAAATTGACGCCATGATAGCCGCGCTCGCGGCCGATCAGGCGGGTGCGCGCGCCCTCGCCTTTCATGCGGTGATAGGCGATCGCCATTTTCAGCGCGGTCTCGACCGATTCCGAACCGGAATTGGTGAAGAAGACATGGTCCATCCCCTTGGGCGCGATGTCGACCAGGCGGTTCGCCAACTCGAACACGATGGGATGGCCCATCTGGAAGGCAGGGGCGTAGTCGAGTTCGGCGGCCTGGTGCTGGATCGCTTCGGTGATCTTCGGACGGCAGTGGCCGGCATTGACGCACCACAGGCCGGCGGTGCCGTCCAGCACCTTGCGGCCATCGCTGGTGGTGTAATGCATGTCCTTGGCGGACACGAACATGCGTGGCGCCTGCTTGAACTGCCGGTTTGCCGTGAACGGCATCCAGAAGGCGCTGAGATCGTTCGGCGTGACTTTCAGCCGGTTGGACATGACCAAGACTTCCCCTTGTAATCTGTTTCGGTGCGTCCAACGCTTGGTCTTTGCGCCGTTTTCATGCTACGCAAATTTTTGACCGATTGGACAAACGTTAGCACCGCCCTGTCGGCGGTCAAGGGATTACTAGCGGAAATGCGGCTCCTGAAGTGCGTTCCACAGCCCGGGGAAAAACTGGTCCAGAGAATTGGTCCAGATGCCTCTGAACGCGAGATTTGGCAACATGAGGGTTCGCAACGGTGAACACCGGCACGGAAGCCCCTCGCCGCACCCGCATCCAGCAGGAAAAGCGCGAACTTATACTGGAGGCGGCACTCGAAGTGTTCTCCACCCATGGCTTCCGTGGCTCGACCATCGACCAGATCGCCGAAGCCGCCGGCATGTCGAAGCCGAACCTGCTCTATTACTTCCGCCGCAAGGAAGACATTCACGAGACGTTGATGCAGCGCCTGCTCGACACATGGCTGGCGCCGCTGCGCGAACTCGACGACATCGGCGATCCGATGACCGAACTCAGGAGCTACATCAGGCGCAAGCTCGAAATGGCGCGCGATTTCCCGCGCGAGAGCCGGCTGTTCGCCAACGAAATCCTGCAAGGCGCGCCGCGCATCATGCCACTGCTGGCCGGTGAGCTGAAAACGCTGGTCGACGAGAAGGCCGCCGTCATCAAGGGCTGGATGCGCGCCGGCAAGATCGCCAAGACCGACCCCTGGCACCTGATCTTCTCGATCTGGGCAACGACGCAGCATTATGCCGATTTCGACGTGCAGGTCCGCGCCGTGCTCGGGCCGAACCGCGGCGGCGACGGCCGCTTCGAGGACGCGGCGAGGTTTTTGGAGCAGTTGTTCCTGGATGGGCTGAAGCCGAAGGGCTGACTGTCGCGAAGGCTCAGGCGCTGCGCCGCTCGGCCGGAAGGTCGTCGAGCAGTTTCTGCAGCTTGGCGATCGAGTTCTGCTCGGCCATCGGCGTGTAGACGACCAGCCTCATGTCAGACCCATCGTCGATCGACAGGCTCATATGCTCGAATGTCATCGGACCCGCAATCGGGTGCCGGACGTGCTTCAGCCCGGTCAGCCTTCGCGCCACGTCCCGCAAAGGCCACCAGTCACGGAACTCGGGGCTTGAGCGCATCATCAGCGCGATCAGCCGGTCGAAATCGGGATCACCGACATATTTGGCGCTCTCCGCGCGAAACGAAGCGAGCACCACGCGGGCAAGCTCTTCCCAGTCGACCAGCAAACGGCGGTGATGCGGGCTGGTGAACACCATGTGGACGATGTTGCGGGCGTCGCCCTCCAGCAGGCCGTAGTCGCCGAACACCGCGACGGCCGCGTCATTCCAGGCGAGTACGTCCCAGCGCCGGCCAACGACGTAGGCGGGTTGCAGGACAAGGCTTTGCAACATGTGCAGCAAGGGACCATCGGCTTTTTCCGGCGCGGCGACGCGGCGCTCCGGCTGCTGGCGTCCGGCAAGTATGAACAGATGCCGCTTCTCGACGGCGTCCAGGCGCAGCGCCTGGCTGAGCGCGGTCAGCACCTCCACCGAAGGCCGCACGTCCCTGCCCTGCTCCAGCCAGGTGTACCAGGTGGTGCCGACACCGGCGATCATCGCCACCTCTTCGCGGCGCAGGCCCGGCGTGCGGCGCCTGAGACCGGTCGAGATGCCGGTCGCCGAAGGCGTCAGCCTTTCGCGTCGCGAGCGCAGGAAGGCGCCGAGCTCGCGTCGGCGGCTGTCCTCGGCGGAATGAGAGGGAGCGTCCATGAAGTCTATTATAGCAGTACCGATACCAGGATAAAGTTTGAACTGTTTGAGATCCGTCCGACGTCCCATCTTGCGTCTGGAGCAACAGACAGGAGGCTCCCGACATGGACCTGAAAGACAAGACAATCCTCATCACCGGCTCGACCGACGGCGTCGGCCGCGTCGTGGCGCAGCGACTGGGTGCCGCCGGCGCCCGCGTGCTGGTGCACGGCCGCGATGCGGCGCGCGGAAAAGCCATCGTTGCCGAGATCGAAACGGCCGGCGGCAGAGCCGAGTTCCTCACCGCCGACCTCGCCTCGCTGGCGGAGGTTCGCCGCCTCGCCGAGGCTGTGCGTCCCCGAACGGACCGGCTCGACATCCTCATCAACAATGCCGGCATCGGCACAGCTGGCGCCAAACGACAGATCAGCGCCGATGGTTACGAACTGCGTTTCGCCGTCAACTATCTCGCCGGCTTCCTGCTGACCTCGGAGCTTCTGCCGCTGCTGAAGGCCAGCGCCCCGGCGCGCATCGTCAACGTCGCGTCAGCCGGCCAGCAGGCAATCGACTTCGGCGACGTCATGCTGACGAATGGCTATAGCGGCGTGCGCGCCTACTGCCAGAGCAAGCTGGCGCAGATCCTGTTCACCGTCGATCTGGCGGAGGAACTGAAAGGCACCGGCGTCACCGTCAACGCGCTGCATCCGGCGAGCTACATGAACACCACAATGGTCCGGCAGGCCGGTGTGACGCCATGGAGCTCTGTCGAAACCGGCGCCGAAGCCATCGTCAATCTCGCCGCCTCACCCGCGCTCGAAGGCCGAAGTGGCCTCTATTTCGACGGGCTGCGTGAATCCCGCGCCGATGCCCAGGCTTACGACGCCAAGGCAAGACGGCAATTGCGAAGCCTGAGCCTCGACCTCATCGGCCCAGCCTCCCCGAAATCCAAGGAACAGCATTCATGAACAGCAAAACCGAACACACAGTCATCATCGGCGGCTCGTCCGGCATCGGCCTGGCAGCCGCGCGAAAACTGCTTGGCCCAGGCATGAAGGTGACGATCACCGGGCGCAACCAGGACAGGCTCAACAGCGCCTGGAAAAGCCTTGGCGGCGCCGCCGACAAGGCTGCATTCGATGCGTCGAAGCCGGACGAGGTGCGTCAATTCTTCGAGCGCCTCGGTCCGTTCGACCACCTCGTTCTGGCGGCAAGCGGCGGCAAGGGCCTCGGCCCGTTCGAGACGCTCGACCTTGCCGATCTCGGCAGCGGCGTCGAGGAGAAGGTGCGGCCGCAACTGTCCTGCCTGCAGGCCGCCTTGCCGACGCTAAGCAAATCGGGATCGGTGACCTTCATATCGGCGGTGTCGGCCCAGGTCTCGATGCCTGGTGTGGCCGGCATCGGCGCCATCAACGGCATGCTCTTGACCGTGGCGCCGATCCTGGCGGTCGAACTGAAGCCGCTGCGCGTCAACGTCGTGGCGCCCGGCGTCATCGACACGCCGTGGTGGGACTTCTTGCCCGACGAACAGCGGCAGGCGGTCTTTGCCGAATATGCCGGCAAGACGCCGGTCGGTCGCATCGGCCGCGCCGAGGATGTCGCCTCGGCGATTGCCTTCCTCGTCTCCAACGGCTTCATGACCGGCCAGGTGCTGACCTGCGATGGCGGGTTGCGGTTCGCGGCCTAGAGCAATTCCAGGAAAAGTGTGGAGCGGTTTCCCGTCCGGAATTGCGTCAAGCAGAGAGCCAGAGCGGTTCGCCGCTCTAGCTTCGCCCTTCAGAGCGACTGCGCGATGAGCGTCAGGAACCCTCCGCTCAGCGCGACATTGCCGACGAAGCCGTTGATGCGCGCCGCACGGTCCGGGCCCTCATGATCCCAGAAATTGTGGAACATCGGCGTGGCGACGATCAGGAACAGCACCAGCACCGCGCTGGCGATTGCCACCCATAGCCCGCCCATCACCAGGGCGCCGGCAATGATCTGGAGCACTATGCCGGCCCACAGCGCCAGCCGTGCCTGCGGCACGCCGCGCGCGGCCATCAGCCCGGTGAGGAAGGCCGCGTTCTGGACATTACGCAGGCCGGCGAAGACGAAGGCGCCGCCAAGCAGCAGACGGCCGAGAAACAACAAGGTCGATGGCAAATCGGCAGGCATAAACGCTCCCTTTGAAAACAATTTGAGCGCCGCCTCCTCGACGGCGCTCCCTTGGCGACGGAAAATCAGGCCGCCTTGGCGGCCGGCATCGGGTGAATGGCGTGGAACGGAATGCACAGCCGGTTCCAGGTGTTGATCATGCCGAGCGCGACGGACAGCTTCACCAGTTCCTCTTCCGAGAAATGCTCCAGCGTGCGGGCATAGAGTTCGTCCGACACGCCATTGTCGGCAATCAGCGTCACCGCTTCGGTCCAGGCGAAGGCGGCGCGCTCGCGCGGGGAAAACAGCGGCGATTCCTTCCAGGCCGCGACGAGATAGAGCCGCTGTTCGGTTTCGCCGTCACGCCTCGCTTCGCGGCTATGCATCTCCACACAGAAGGAACAGCCATTGATCTGCGAGGCCCTGAGCTTGATCAGGTGCAGCAGGCTGACCTCCAGCCCGCATTCGTCGACCGCCTTGTTGAGCGCCGACACCGCCTTCATGATCTCCGGCGCCTTGGCGAAGAATTGCATCCTCTGTTTCATGGTCTGTCCTTTCACAATTGCTTTGGAGGGGTTGAACTGGATTTCTGCGGCCGCTGGTGGCGCGCCACGAAGGCGCAGCTCGCGGCATAGGATCTCGGATCGCCTTCGGCCGCGTAGTCCACCACAACATCGGACAGCTTCACTTCGGCCAGCGCTGTCCGATAGGCGCGCTCAGCTTTCAGCATCGCGGCATTGATGCCGCAGGGTTTGACATAGGCCGAGGCATCGATCTTGACCGGACCGTTGCGGCGGATTTCGCCGCAGCGAAACGCCGGCTCCCGCCCTTCGACCGCCAGCACGATGTCGAGTAGGGTGATGCGCCCGGCCGGCCGGGCCAGCCGGTAGCCGCCCGCCGGGCCCGGCACCGATTCCAGGATGCGCTCGGCGGTCAGCATGTTGAGATGCTTCAGCAGATAGCTCGGCGACAGGCCGAAACACTCAGCCAGGGCCGCGCCCGGCATGGTGCTGTTGCCCTCCACGCTCGCCAGCGTGGCCGCGCAATGGATGGCCGCCTCAACGCCCTCGCCCAGCTTCATGGTGCCAATCTCCTATTCATGGATATCTTTTATCGTGGATAATTCTTATCTGCAATAAGAAAGTGCAGCCCCCTGCTTTTGAAACGAGAATACGTCGGTGATTGGCGAAATCGGCGATGACAGCGTCTTTCTCCCGTCACTATACGGGGAGAAATGCCCGGCAGGGCAATGAGGGGCAGCGCCAACTTTGCGATCTAATGACTAGGACCATACAAAAGCGCCCTGTGCCAACACACAGGGCGCTTGCGCCAGATCGTCAGGAACGCATGAAATGCGGGCGGGCAGATCATCTCAAACGTCGCGCTGCCCCTCATCCGCCTGCCGGCACCTTCTCCCCGTATAGTGACGGGGAGAAGGGAGCTGCCGCGCCCTCGGCGCCCTTGTCGTGACGAAACCCTACTCCGCGGCCACCTTGGCCATCGGGTTGTTCGGGTGCGTGGTCCAGTTGGCGTAGACCGGCGACACCGGCTTGCCGGTGCGCTCGTCCATGGCACCCGCGGCCAGCGGCTCCATGGTGATGCAATTGTCGACCGGGCAGACATTGACGCAGAGATTGCAGCCGACGCACTCGGCCTCGATCACCTCGAAATGCCTGACGCCATTGACCATGCTGGTGATCGCCTGGTGCGAGGTGTCCTCGCAGGCGATATGGCAGCGGCCGCATTTGATGCAGGCGTCCTGGTCGATACGCGCCTTGGCGACATAGTTGAGGTTGAGATACTGCCAGTCGGTGACGTTGGGCGTGGCGCGGCCGATGATGTCGTCGAGCGAGCGGTGACCCTTCTCGTCCATCCAGTTTTCCAGACCGGCGATCATCTCCTGCACGATCTTGAAGCCGTAGGTCATCGCCGCCGTGCAGACCTGCACATTGCCGGCGCCGAGCGCCAGGAATTCGGCGGCGTCGCGCCAGGTGGTGATCCCGCCAATGCCCGAGATCGGCAGGCCGCGCGTTTCGGGATCGCGCGCGATCTCGGCCACCATGTTCATTGCGATCGGCTTCACCGCCGGGCCGCAATAGCCGCCATGCGAGCCCTTGCCGTCGATGGTCGGCATCGGCGCGAAACTGTCGAGGTCGACGCCGGTGATCGAGTTGATGGTGTTGATCAGCGATACCGCATCGGTGCCGCCGGCATGCGCTGCCCGCGCCGGCTTGCGGATGTCGGTGATGTTGGGCGTCAGCTTGGTGATGACGGGCATGCGCGTATACTGCTTGCACCAGCGCACCACCATTTCGATATATTCCGGCACCTGGCCGACGGCGGCGCCCATGCCGCGTTCCGACATGCCGTGCGGGCAGCCGAAATTGAGCTCGATGCCGTCGGCGCCGGTCTCCTCGACCAGCGGCAGGATGGCTTTCCAGCTTGCCTCTTCGCAAGGCACCATGATCGAGGCGATGAGCGCGCGATCGGGCCAATCCATCTTGACCTGCTTCATCTCGCGCAGATTGGTCTGCAGGTCGCGGTCGGTGATCAGCTCGATATTGTTGAGGCCGAGCAGGCGCCGGTCGGCGCCCCAGATCGCGCCATAGCGCGGACCGTTGACGTTGACCACCGGCGGGCCTTCCTCGCCAAGCGTCTTCCACACCACGCCGCCCCACCCTGCCTTGAAGGCGCGGATGACATTGTAGGCCTTGTCGGTCGGCGGCGCCGAGGCCAGCCAGAACGGATTTGGCGATTTGATGCCGACGAAATTGTTGCTGATATCTGCCATGACAGGTCCCTTTCAGCCGAGACGAAGAAGCAGTTCGACGGGTGCGAGAATGCCGCCTTCAAGCGCGGCGGTGAGATTGGCGATCTTGGTGCGGGCGTCTTCGCCCATGACGAGCCCGACGCCGGGCGGCGGCTTCTTGCCCTCGGCCTGCGCGGCGGCCATCCGGGCGCGTATCGCGGCGAAGAATTCGACGGCGAAAGCGCCGCGCTGCCGCTCAGTGATTACGGAAAACCCCGCGGCCGTGGCGGCCGAGCGATAGTCGTCGGGCGTGGCGACGAAGGACATGCTCTCATCCGATGCCCATGGCAGCGGATAGGTCAGCGCGCCGACCTTGAGCCGCATGACGTCGTAGACGGCAAAAACACCGCCCGGCTCGAGCACGCGCGCGGCCTCGCTCATCAGTTTTTTCTTGTCGGGAAGGTTCATGCCGACATGCAGGATCATGGCGGCGTCGAAGCTGGCACCGGCGAATGGCATGTCCAGCGCGCTGCCCTGCACGAAGTGCGTCTTGTCGGCCATTCCCGTGCGCTTCGACAGGCTGGTCGCGATGTCGACATAGCTTTGCGTGAGATCGATGCCGGTGACATCGGCGCCGGCATCGTTGGCGGCAAAGCGGGCCGGACCGCCCACGCCGGAACCAATGTCCAGAAGCCTGGCTCCAGGTTTCAAACCCATCTGGCCAAGCAGTTCTTTTGTGGCGGCGATGCCGCCAATGTGGAATTCGTCGACCGCTTCGAGATCACCGGCACGCAAATGAGCAATGTCCACGCCAGTGTCGGCAAGCGCGGCAAGGATGCGCTGCTCAAGACCTGCTATGTCGTAGTGACGGGCGATGCCCGGTTCCACCGTCGCCATGATCCTTATCCCTGCGTCAGACTCCTGTGTATGCTCTCCGCGGCATCGCGCCCCTGCGCGACCGCCGAAACCGTCAGGTCGTCGCCGCCAAAGATGCAGTCGCCGCCGGCCCAGACTTTCGCCAGCGAGGTGCGCCCTTCCGCATCGACCTTGATACGGCCGGCTTCGAGTTCGATCGCGGCGCCGCTGCCATTGAGCGCGGCCGGGACAAAACTCTGGCCGATGGCCTTGAACACCTGGTCGGCGACGAGTGTCAGGGTCTCGCCGGTGCCGGCAAGCTTGTCGCCCTTCAACGCCGTATATTCGAGTTCGATGCCCGACACTTTGCCGGCCTCGGCGATCACCCGCTTCGGCTGCAGCCAATGGCGGATGGTGACGCCGTTGGCGGCGGCCAGATCCTGTTCGAACCCGGAGGCGTTCATGTGCTCCTGGCCACGCCGGTAGCAGACCGTCACCTCCTCGGCGCCGAGCAGCTTCGACTGCACGGCGGCGTCGATCGCCGTCATGCCGCCGCCGATGACGACGACGCGGCGGCCGACCGGCAGGCCGGCAAGATCGCTGGCCTGGCGCAATTCGGCGATGAACTCCACCGCATTGGTGACGCCGGCGGCATCCTCGCCATCGGCGCGCAGCGCATTGACGCCGCCAAGCCCCATGCCGAGGAACACCGCGTCATAGTTGCGGATCAGGTCGGAGAGCTGGTAGTCGCGGCCGAGCGCCTTGCCGTTCTGGATGTCGATGCCGCCGATCGCCGTGACGTAGTCGACCTCGGCCTGGGCGAAATTGTCGACGCTCTTGTAAGCGGCGATGCCGTATTCGTTGAGGCCGCCGGCCTTCGGCCGCGCCTCCAGTATGGTGACGTCATGGCCATGGCGGGCGAGCCGGTGCGCGGCGGCAAGGCCGGCCGGGCCGGCGCCGACCACGGCGACCGTCTTTCCGGTCGCTTCCGGGCGCGCATAGAACTGCTTGTTCTCTGCCATGGCGACATCGGTGGCGTAGCGCTGCAGGCGGCCGATCTGTACCGGCTTGCCTTCCGCCACCTCGCGCACGCAGACCTCCTCGCACAGCGTCTCGGTCGGGCATACGCGGGCGCACATGCCGCCAAGGATGTTCTGGTCGAAGATGGTCTTGGCCGAGCCGATCGGATTGCCGGTCGAGATCTGGCGGATGAACAGCGGAATGTCGATCGAGGTCGGGCACGCGTTCATGCATGGCGCGTCGTAGCAGAAATAGCAGCGGTCGGATTCGACCAGCGCCTCATGGTGATCGAGCGGCGGATGCAGGTCGGAGAAATTATCCGCGTACTGCTCGGCGGCAAGCCGCCCGCCGACGATACCTTCCTTGAACTGGCCTTCTGGCATTGTCAGTTCCCCATGTTTTCGTTTTGGGGAAGGCTAGCACGTTTTATTTTTTTATCAATTGGTCAATTTTCAGCGCAAGTCGCTGAAAAGGCTCGATAAAAACATGATTTTTTTACTCATGTTATGCTATGGAGGGCTGCTCTTGCCGAGATCGATGGTCCTCGCCGGCCGGCCGGCCATGGAGCGCCCGGACCTCGTCCGCCACCAGTTCCTGCAGCCGCCACAGATTGCGGTCATGGATGCCGAACGCTTCGAGGTGGCTGACCGTGTTGTAGAGATATTCCGCGCCCGAGCCTATATGGCCGCAGGCCCGGGCCAATATGCCGGCCACTCTGTCCAGTGGTTGGCCGAGCGACGTTCCCCGCCCCTTGACGCCAACCCAGAAACCCAGCGCCCGCAGCCCGCCCTGCGCCGTATGCACCGGCAGCCAGCGGACCGAACTGACGCTCTCATGGTCGCTGATCTCGCGCCGCAGCAGCCTTTCGATCTGGGCCGGCTTTTCGCCCTCCGGCAAGCGGTAGATCACCCCGTTGCAGCGTCCGCCTCGTTCGAGCGCCATCATCAGCCCCGGCTGTGCGGCGCTGCCGCGCCAGCGCACCATGTCGAGGCAGAAGGAGCGGTGCCAGCCGAAGGCCGTGGCGAGCCGTTGCTCGACCGATTCGAATTCCGGTTTCCAGATCAGCGAGCCGTAGGCGAACACCCAAAGCGGCCCCTCGTCCGCTTCCGCGGAAAGCCGTATTGCAAGCGTCCGGAAATCCCCGTCAGTCAGCTCGGTCCAGCTCGGGTCAGGGCCGGGATCGGCTTCTTCCCTGTGGCACAGTGCGACAAGCTCAGGCGTGAGCGACATCTGGCGTGGCAGCGACATCTGGCGCATGAACAACCCCCTTGCCGTACAGAAATCGAAAAACGTGGAATACGCAACCGGGGAACGCATGTCATGGACAAGGCATTATTGTGCGGGCGGTTGTCGGATGTCCGCCTCCAGGATCGTCCTGCGGTGGATCGGACAACGATCGATGCTGAACGGTGAGGAGACCGACCATGCCGAAATCCCCAATGCCCTTCTTCTGGTACGAGCTGATGACTTCGGACCTCGACGCCGCCGAGGCCTTCTACACCAAGGTTGTCGGCTGGACGGCGCAGCCCTTCGACAAGGCGCCCGGCATGCCGCGTTACATCGTCATGAATGTCGGCGAGCGCGGCGTCGGCGGGCTGATGACCATGCCCGAGGATGTCAAGAAGATGGGCGCTCCGCCGGCATGGCTCGGCTATATCCATACCAAGGACGTGGACGCCTCGACGAAATCCCTGAAAGCCGCGGGCGGCGGCGTCCACTGTGAACCCAGCGACATTCCGGGTGTCGGCCGCTTCGCCGTCGTCGCCGACCCGCAAGGCGCGACCTTCATGTTCCTGCAACCCAACCGCCCCGACCAGCCCGTTGTGCCGGCCAGTACGCCCGGCCATATCGGCTGGCACGAGCTTTACACCAGCGACTGGAAGGCCGCGTTCGACTTCTATTCCGGCCAGTTCGGCTGGGCCAATGCCGGCGATTTCGACATGGGCCCGATGGGCACCTACCAGACGTTTACCGCCGGCCCCGAATCCGGCGGTGGCATCATGAACAAGCCGCAGCAGATTCCGGTCCCGGTCTGGCAGTTCTATTTCAACGTCACCGGCATCGACGCGGCGGCAAAGCGCGTCACCGACAATGGCGGCAAGATCCTGATGGGACCGATGGAGGTTCCCGGCGGCAGCTGGATCGTGCAGTGCCAGGACCCGCAAGGCGCGCATTTCGCGCTGATGGCGCCGGTGCGCTGACGGCAACTCCGCAGGCTCGAAGCGACGGCCTTTCATCGCACCACCGGTGAAAGGCCGCATCCCTCTGCCTGGCCGTCTTACTCCGGCGTCAGCACCGCGACCTTCAGCTCGGCCTTTTTCGCGCCACTGAACTGGACAGTGGCCGGGCCGGCCGCAAGCTTGAAGCGCACGCTCTTGCGGATGCCGGGGCAGGTTTTCACACCGCTGTAGCCCGCCGACTTGATGGCCTTGCCGTCCTGGATGACATCGATCCAGGCCTCGCCCGACAGGCTGATCTGGATGGCACCTTCGGCCGGCACGTCCACACTGGCGACGGCGCCGAACGTACCTTCCGCCGGTGCGCGCTCGGGCGGCAGCGTGAAACCGGCTTTCTCGGCCGGAACCAGTGCCAGATCCGCGGCGGCACCCACGGCCAGCTCCGCTCCAGCCGGCGTTGCCGGCGCTGCGGCAAACAGCGCCTGCTCCCGCGTCACGGGCCATTTGAAGGCCTCGCAACCGGCGTCCTCGGCCATGGCCAAGCTGGTGCCTGCAACGAGGGCGAATAGGCTGACGACAACTTTTTTCATGGCAAGGGAACCCACAGATTTAGACTGCTCATACCAATACAACCATAGCGATATAGATGCAACCCTGACGAGAACGATATCAAAGGTCAAACTGGAGAACATTTCCAATCACCGATTGTTGATGGCGCGCCCTGGGAAGTGAATGGTCCATCGCCGGGCAACAATCTATGGCCGGACCGGGAGGGTGAAAATGGAGTTCAGATGAAGCTTTTCGAAAGCCTCTCCCGATACCGACCGCAGGCGCTCGGCGTGCTGCGCATCATGACCGCGCTGCAATTCATCGAGCATGGCAGCCAGAAACTGTTCAACTTCCCCTTCAGCGCCCAGCCCCATACCCTCACCGGGCTGACGACGGCGGCCGGCATCCTCGAATTCGCGGGCGGCATCCTGCTGGCTCTCGGCCTGTTCACGCGGCCCGTCGCGTTCCTGCTGGCCGGCGAAATGGCGATCGCCTATTTCATGGCGCACATGCCGCGCGACTTCTTCCCGGCCAACAATGGCGGCGACGCGGCGATCTCCTTCTGCTTCATCTTCCTCTATCTGGTCTTCGCAGGCGCCGGCGCCTTCGCGCTGGACAATCGCGGCAAGGCCTGACGTCCCCGCGGGGATGAGCCATCATCCCCGCATCCGTTCGAAATTCGCATCGAACAGCGGTGCCGCCTGGATGCGCGCCGCATGGCGTTTGCCCAGCAATTCGATCTCGAAGCCGTCGCTTTCGTCGGCAATCTCCTTCGGCACATAGCCGACAGCGACCGATTTTTTCGAATGATGGGCATAGCCGCCCGATGTCACCCAGCCGCGCACCGTGCCGCCGAACCAGATCGGCTCGTCGCCGATGACGTCGGCATCGTCCGCGTCGACGATGAAGGCGCGCAGCCGCAGTTTGCCGCCTTCCTTGCGCTCGGCCAGCGCCGCCGCCTTGCCGATGAAATCGGCCTCCTTGCCATAGGCGACAAAGCGGTCGAGCCCGGCCTCGAGCGGCCCGTAGATCGGCCGGTATTCGCGCCCCCATGAGCCGTAGTTCTTCTCGAGCCGCAGCGCATTGAGCGCCCGTGAGCCGAACAGGCCGATGCCGAGTTCCGCGCCCGCCGCCATCAACGCATTGAATGCCGCGCGCTGGTATTCCGGCGCCACCCAGATCTCGTAGCCGAGGTCGCCGGTGTAGCTGACGCGGCCGACCAGGCACGGCGCCATGCCGATATCCATCCTGGCCATCGCCATGAACGGGAACGCCGCGTTGGAAACATCAGCGCGGCTGACCTTGGCCAGGACCTCCCGCGCTTTCGGCCCGGCAATCGCAAGGCCGGTGAGTTTCGCGCCCAGCGCCTCGATCCGGACCGAGCCGTCGCCAGGCAGATGCGCCTCGAACCAGCGCATATGGTACTGCTCGGCAATGCCCGAGCCGGCGAGGAACCAGCCATCGCCGCCCAGATTGCCCAGCGTGAAATCGCCGATCAGCCTGCCGTCGTCTTTCAGCATCGGCGCCAGCGTCATGCGGCCGGGTTTAGGCAATTTGCAGGCGAGCATGCGGTCGAGCCAGGCCGCTGCCCCCTCGCCTGTCACCTTGTATTTGGCGAAGCTCGAAATCTCCGCCAGGCCAACGCCGTCGCGCACCGTCGCGACCTCCCTGGCGACATGGGTGAAATCGCTCGACCGCCGCCAGGAGAATTCGTCCTTCACGCCTTGCGGCGCGTACCAAAGCGGCACTTCCAGCCCATAGGCGACACCCCATTGCGCGCCCTTGGCCGACAACAGATCGTAGACGGGCGTTGTCTTGAGCGGCCGCCCGGCCGGCAGTTCCTCATTGGGGAAGCGGATCGAAAACCGCCTGGAATAGTTTTCGCGAACCTTGGCGTTGGTGTAGGCCATCGTCGCCCAGTCGCCGTAGCGCGCCACATCCATGGCCCAGATATCGGCGCCGGGATCGCCCTCGATCATCCAGTTGGACAGTGCCAGCCCGACGCCACCGCCTTGGCTGAAGCCAGCCATGACGCCGCAGGCGACCCAAAAGCCCGGCAGGCCGCGCACCGGCCCGACAAGCGGATTGCCGTCGGGCGCGAAGGTGAAGGGGCCGTTGATGATCTGTTTGATGCCGGTGTTCTGGAAGGCCGGAAAATGCCGGAAGCCGACCTCCAGCGACGGCGCGATGCGGTCGATGTCGGGCGCCAGCAATTCATGGCCGAAATTCCACGGCGTCTGGTATTCCGACCACGGCTTGTTGGCCTTCTCATAGGTGCCCATCAGCATGCCGCCGCGCTCCTGGCGCAGATAGAGCTCACCGTCGAAATCGACCGCATGGATGATCTCCGTGCCCGTCTTGGCGTTCCAGGCGGCAACCTCCGGCATGTCCTCGGTGATCAGGTACATGTGCTCCATGGCCAGCACCGGCAATTCGAGCCCGACCATGCGGCCGACCTCGCGCGCCCACAGGCCGCCGGCATTGACGACATGTTCGGCCACCACCTCGCCCTTGTTGGTGATGACGCGCCATAGCCCGTCGGGCCGCCGCACAATGTCCTCGACCTTGGTGAAGCGTTCCACCTCGGCGCCAAGTTTGCGCGCGGCCTTGGCATAGGCGTGTGTGACGCCGGAGGGATCGAGATGCCCGTCCTCCTTGTTGCGGACGGCGCCGACGAACTGCTTGGGGTCGAGCAACGGCATCAGTTCGGCCGCCTCTTTCGCCGAGATCACTTCCAGGTCGATGCCGAGATAGCGGCCCTTGGCGACGACACCGCGCAGCCAGTCCAGCCGCGCCTCGGTCGCGGCGAGCAGCACGCCGCCGGTCAGGTGCACGCCGGTCGCCTGTCCAGACAGTTCCTCGATCTCCTTGTAGAGGCTGATCGTGTATTTCTGCAGCTTGGCGACGTTGGGGTCGCCATTGATCGTGTGCATGCCGCCCGCCGCATGCCAGGTGGAACCCGAGGTCAGTTCGTCGCGCTCCAGAAGCACCACGTCGGTCCAGCCATGGCGGGCCAGATGGAACAGCACGGAACACCCGACGACACCGCCGCCAATGACCACGACCTTTGCATGCGATTTCATGGATTTTTCTCTGATATCAGTGAGTTGGATGGGTAAGTGGATTCAAGACGGGAGGCGTCACGGCTCGCCTTGCCCGATCGCTTCCTTGCGCCTGGCGACATAGGCCTCCAGCGCCTCGCGCACGGCGATGTCCATCGCCGGCTCGACATAGTCCTCCAGCGCCTTCTTCCACAGCCGCGTCGCGCGCGCCGTTGCATCGAGGCTGCCGGCCTCCTGCCAGGTTTCGAAATTCTGCCAGTTGGACAGCATCGGCTGGTAGAAGGCGGTGGCGTAGCGCTCCAGCGTGTGCGGCTCGCCGAAGAAATGGCCGCCGGTCGGCACCGCGCCCAGCGCCTCGACTGCCAGTTCCGCCTCGTCGACCACGATCGGCCGCAGGAACTCCATCATGTGCTGGATCATCTCGACATCGATGATGAATTTTTCGAACGACGCCGTCAGCCCGCCCTCCTGCCAGCCTGCGGCATGGTAGACGAGGTTGCCATGGCCGAGCACGGCGCCCCACAGCGCCATCAGCGTCTCATAGGCGCCTTGCGCATCCGCCGCGTTGGAGGCCGAGCCCGGCGTCGTCCGGTAGGGCAGTCCGTAGCGCCGCGCCAATTGCCCCGAAGCGATGTTGGCCTTGGTGTTTTCCGGCGTGCCGAAGGCCGGAGCGCCCGACTTCATGTCGACATTGGAGGTGAAGGCGCCATACATGACCGGCGCGCCCGGCCGCACCAACTGCGTCAGCACGACGCCGAACAGCGCCTCGGCGTTCTGCTGCGCCAAGGCGCCCGCCAGCGTCACCGGGCTCATCGCCCCCATCAGCGTGAATGGCGTGACCGCCACCGACTGGCCGAACTCGGCCATGGTCATCAGCCCTTCGGCCATCATCTCGTCGAAGCGGCGCGGCGAGTTGACGGAGATGATGGTGGCGATGCCGGGATCGTCGCGCATCTGGTCCAGCGTCAGACCGCGCGCGATCGCCATCATCTCGATGCCGTCCAGCGCCCTGCCCCGGCCGATCGCCGAGACATGGAAGCTCTTGTCGGTCAGCGTCAGATTGGTGAAATAGGTGTCGAGATGGCGCGAATTGGCCGGCAGCTCGACCGGCGCGCAAACCTGGTTGCCGAGCATATGAATGCAGTTGAAATGCTGCGCCAGCCGGGTGAGATCGGCATAGTCGCGCAAATTGCCCGCGCGGCGGCCGCGCTCCATGTCGTGCACGTTGGGCGGGCCGGCTACCAGCGTGAAATTGATGGTGTTGCCGCCGAGATGGACTGTGTTGGCCGGGTTGCGTGGCGTCAGCGTGTAGTTGGAGCGCGTCGTTTTCAGCGCCTCGTCGACCATGCCGCGATCGATGCGGACATTGGCCGAGGCGTGATCGACCCTGGCACCCGCCTTCTCGAACAGCGACAGCGCCCGCGGGCTCATCACCTCGATGCCGAAATTCTCCAAGATATGCATCGAAGCCTGGTGGATCGCCTCGATCTGCTCTGGAGACAGCAGAGCCATCGGCGGATAGGGATTGGTCACCCGCCTTTGCGGCAGCTGCGGGATGGGCGCCGGCCCCCGGTTGCTGGTGCGATCGGCGCCGCGCTTGCGTCTTGGTTCGTTCATGCCCGGCATCAAAGCCTCGGCCAGCCAGGCAAGCTGTCAGAAATACGCCGTTTGCGGGCGTGATTTTAGCCAAGGCGGCATTTGCGCAGCGTCACTGTATAAAAAGCGGCAGAAAGCGTCGGAATATCAACATGGCTTTTTCCCGTGCGCTCGCGCCGGCGAAGCGTTAACGGCGGCAGCAAGACTCCTTTTATGATTTCGGCCTATTGCTCACCCAATGCGTAGGTCGAGTTTTAGTAGAATTGTAGCGATTGGCGTGTTGCTGGCACTTTCGGCCTGCGCGACCGCGCCCAGTCACATCAACAATGTCTGTGCCGTCTTCGACCAGAATGACGGCTGGTTCGACAATTGGCAGTCGGCGGCCGAACGCACCGAGCAGAAATATGGCGTGCCGGTCCCGGTGCTGATGGCGACGGTGCGCAAGGAATCCGGCTTCAAGAGCAATGCCCGGCCGCCGCGCACCAAGCTGCTCGGTTTCATCCCCTGGAAGCACGTCTCTTCCGCCACCGGCTTCTCGCAGGCGCTCGACGGCACCTGGTCGCAATATCAGCGCGAAACCGGCAACTGGGCCGCGCGGCGCACCAAATTCGCCGACGCCGTCGATTTCGTCGGCTGGTATCATTCCAAGACCGCGGACACCTACGGCGTCGCGCGCAACGACACCTACAATCTCTACCTCGCCTACTATCTCGGCTGGACCGCCTATGGTCGAGGCAATCGTGGCGACGCCGGCGTGCAGGGCTATGCCCGGGCCACCGACAAGATGGCGCGGGACTATGCTGAACAACTGCGGCAGTGCGGCTCCTGATACCTGCCTAGGGTTAGTGCCGCCTCGTCGTGTCTTTCGGCTTCGAAACACCGGTTTCGGAAACCTCATCGCGCACTTCGTGGCGACGGGCTCGCATGCCGGCCTCGCTTTGCTCCACGGCTTCCCCGATCTGGTCGGCTTCCGCGCTGCCCGTTTTGCCACGCGGCCGCTTGGGCGCCGTTCCCGTCGGACCCGGTCCGCCGCCATGCGGCGCATCGTCCGGCACCCCCTCATGGGCTGCGTGTTCCTTGTCGAACTTGATCACCGGCTCCATCTTGGCCAGCACGTCGTCGGATAGCCAGCACAGGCTCATATGGCCATCGCCAAGATGCTTGACCGGCGGAACCTTGGTCTCGCACAGATTGTCCGGCACCAGCTTCTTGTAGCCGCAGCGTGTCTGGAACGGGCAGCCGGACGGCGGGTTCATCGCCGAGGGGATGTCGCCTTCGAGCACAATGTGCTTCTTGACCACGCTGGTGTCGGCGATCGGGATCGCCGACAAAAGCGCCTCGGTATAGGGATGATAGGGCGGCGCGAAGATCTGGTCGGTCGTGCCTTGCTCGACGATGTAGCCGAGATACATGACGACGACGCGGTCGGCTATGTAGCGCACGACCGACAGGTCGTGGCTGATGAACAGCATCGTCGTCTTGTTCTTGCGCTGAATGTCCATCAACAATTCGGTCACCGCCGCCTGCACCGACACGTCGAGTGCCGAGACCGGCTCGTCCGCTACCACCACCTTGGCGTCGCCGGCGAAGGCGCGCGCCACGCCGATGCGCTGCTTCTGACCGCCGGACAGCTGGCGCGGCTTGCGGGTCTCGAAGGCGCGCGGCAGCTTCACCAGGTCGAGCAGTTCCAGCATGCGCTTGCGCCGGTCCGCGACCGTCTTGCCGACATTGAACTTCTCCAGCGTGCGGATGATCTGCGAGCCGACCGAATGGCTGGGATTAAGCGTATCGAACGGGTTCTGGAACACCATCTGGATCGACGACACGGTGTCGACGCTGCGGCTCTCGATGCCGGTCGACTGGATCTGCTTGTTGCCCAGCGTGACCGTGCCTGAACTCGCCGTCTCCAGGCCGAGCAGCACCTTGGCCAGCGTCGACTTTCCGCAGCCGGATTCACCCACGATGGCGACGGTCTCGGATTCGCGCGCCATGAAGGAGATGGTCTCGTTGGCCTTGACGACACGGCCCTCGCTCGAGCCGAACACCTCGCTGCCGCCGACCTTGTAGTACTTCCTCAGATCCTCGATCTTGAGCACCGGCGCGCCGGGCACGACGCGCTCATTGACCTTCTTGGCGCCGGGCGGCAGTGCCTCCCAGTCGATCTCGTTGAAGCGCACGCAGCGCGAGAAATGGCCCTCGTGGCCGGCGACCTCGATCATCGGGATTTCGGCGGCGTTGCAGACGCCCTCGACGAAATGGTGGCAGCGCGGACCGAAATTGCAGCCCTTGGGCCGCTCATGCGGCAGCGGCAGCTGGCCGGGGATGGCAATCAGCGGCCGCGAATTCTTGTCGGCGCCCGGCAGCGGGATCGAACGGAACAGCCCTTGCGTATAGGGGTGCCGCATCCGGTCGAACACGTCCTTGATCTTGCCGGTCTCCACCGCCTCGCCCGAATACATCACGGTGATGCGGTCGCAGGTTTCGAGGATGAGGCCGAGATTGTGCGACACGAAGATCATCGAGGTGCCGAACTTTTCGCCTAGCCCCTTGACCAGCTCGACGATGCCCGCCTCCACCGTCACGTCGAGCGCCGTCGTCGGTTCGTCGAGCAGAAGCAGCGCCGGCTTCGACAGCAGCGCCATGGCAATGACGATGCGCTGCTGCTGGCCGCCGGAGAGCTGGTGCGGATAGGAGCGCATCATACGCTCGGGATCGGGCAGCTTGACCGCGCGCACCATTTCAAGCGAGCGTTTGTAGGCCTCTTCCTTCGACACCTTGTCGTGGATCAGCGGCACTTCCATCAATTGCTGGCCGACCTTCATCGCCGGATTGAGGCTGGCCATCGGCTCCTGGTAGATCATCGCGATCTTGTTGCCGCGGATGGCGCGCAGCTCCTCCTCGGAGAGCTCGCCCATGTCCTTGCCCTGGAACTTGATCTTGCCGCCGACGATCTTCCCGATATTGGAGAGGTCGCGCATGATGCCCAGCGACACGGTCGACTTGCCGCAGCCGGATTCACCGACGATGCCCATCGCCTCGCCAGGCATGACCGTGCAGGAAAAATCCATGACCGCGGGTATTTCGCCCTTGCGGGTGAAGAAGGAGATCGACAGGTTTTCGATCTCGATGATCGGCTCTGCGGGATTTCGAACTGCCTCGTTCATGGGTCGCTCCAATCCAATTTTACCAGATGCGGGCCAGAGCCCGTCAATCAATCTTTCATCGATTGTTCACGCAGCGAGTCGGCCAACAGGTTGAGCCCCAGCACGAAAGACATCAGCGCGATCGTCGGCGGCAGCGCCGGATGGATGAAGGAGCGCAGCAGCCGGCTGGCATCCTTGATCGCCGTACCCCAGTCGGGGCTCTCAGGCGCCAGGCCGAGGCCGAAATAGCCCAGCGTGCCGAGCAGGATGGTGGTGTAGCCAATGCGCAGGCAGGCGTCGACGATCAGCGGTCCGCGCGCATTGGGCAGGATCTCCCACAGCATGATGTACCAGGGCGATTCACCGCGCGTCTGCGCCGCCGCCACATAGTCACGCGTCTTGATGTCCATCACCAGGCCGCGCACGATCCGGAACACACCGGGGCTGGAGGCAAACACCACCGCCACGAAGATGTTGAGCTGGTTGGGATCGATGTGGACGATGTGCAGCGGGTCCTTGTCGAACACCAGGCCCAGATAAATCCAGCCGCCGACGATCAAGGTGATGCCGAGCAGGATGTACAGCCGGTCGGGCCGGTTCTTGTAGCGCGTCCAGAACAGCACGCTGAAGAAGATGATTGGAAACAGGAAGAACACGCCGGCCATGGCATAGGGGATTGGCGTGTCCATGATGCCCGGCGTCACCAGCAGGTAAAACAGCAGGATCACCGGGAACGCCAGCACGAGGTTGGCCAGGAACGACAGTACGGTGTCGATCTTGCCGCCGTAATAGCCGGCAGGCAGGCCAAGCGTGATGCCGACCATGAGCGCGAAGCCGGTCGCCGCCGGCGCGATGATCAGCACGATCTGGCTGCCATAGACCATGCGCGAAAACACGTCGCGCGCCAGCTTGTCGCCGCCGAACAGATAGACCAGACCCGACTGCGGCTCGACCGCGCCCGGCAACACGTCCTTCATCACAGGGACCTGGGCCAGCGGATCGAAGGGCGAGATGGTCGCCGCGAAGATCGCCGTGAACAGCCAGAACAGGCAGATACCGACGCCGACGATGCCGACGCCGCTGTCGAACAGCTGTCCGTAGAGCGCGAGCTTCTTCTTGTAGGCGAAGCTCGCGCCCATGACGATGATGAGCGCGATCCACACCGGCCAGAAGCGCGACAGCACTTCGAGAACGACGGTGAAGGCACTGATATATTGGACCTGCATCCGCTTCGCCCCCTACTGAACTCTGATACGCGGATTGAGAAACGCGTAGCCGACATCGGAAATGAGCTGCGTGATCAAGACGATGAACACCGAGACCAGCGAGCAGCCGAGCAAAAGGTCGATGTCGTTGTTGCCGGCGGCCTCGACCAGCGTGTAGCCGAAGCCCTGGTAGCGGAACATCACCTCGACGATGACGACGCCGGTGAGCAGCCAGGGAAACTGCAGCATGATGACGGTGAACGGCGCGATCAGCGCGTTGCGCAGCGCGTGCTTGACCACCACGCCGCGGAAGGAAAGGCCCTTCAAGCGCGCGGTGCGGATATATTGCTGCGTCATCACCTCGACCATCGAGGCGCGCGTCATGCGGGCGATGTAGCCGATGCCGTAGATTGCCAGCGTCATCACCGGCAGGGTGAAATTGTAGAAGGTGATGCCCTGGCTCGCCGAGGCGGCGGAGCCGTTCAGCCAGCCGAGCCATGAGGCGAAGATGACGGTGAAGATGACGCCCGACACATATTCCGGTGTCGCCGTCGAGGCGATCGAGGCCACCGAAAGCACCCGGTCGGTTCGCGACCCCTCGCGCATGCCGGCCAGGATGCCGATCAGGAGCGATACCGGCACCATCACCGCCAGCACACAGAACATCAGGACGCCGGTGGCGCCAAGTGCCGGGAACAGCTTGGAGGCGACGGTCGTCTTGAACTTGGTCGAGCAGCCGAAATCCCCTTCGAGGACGCCGGCGAAGGTCGGCACGACCGGATCGTTGCAGAAAGTGAAACGCTGCGTCGGCTTACCCGTTGCCGGGTCGGTCACCGGCTGCTTGGGCAGCAGGCCCAGCCACTGTCCGTAGCGGGCGAAGAAATTCTGCCGGTAGCCATGGTTGACCAGCCAGTCCTCCAACTGCTCGGCCGACGTGTGCATTTCGGTCTGGCTGATCGCCAGCTTCTTCAGATTGGGTTCGAGGTTGATCAGGAAAAAGACGATCATGGTCAGGCACAGCATCGTCAATGCCATGGTGCCAAGGCGCCTGATAATGAAGGAAAGCATGGCGGCCCCCTGCCGGTCTGGTTGGGGTTGGAGCCTATTGAAAAACCACTTCGGCCGCGATGGCGGAACTGGCTGTCAAACAAGCCCTCGGATGCAATCAACCCAGTTTATTGCACGACCTCGCCAGAGGAGTCCGCAACTTTTGCTGCGCCGACTTCTGGTTTTGGAACCATGCGGAGAGCGGGAGGAAGGGGCGAGCCGCCCCTTCCTCCACTTGGCCTGATCACGCCTGGTCGAGCCAGACCTTGCCGTAGTCACGCTCGAAGGTCGGATGCATCTTGTAGTTTTGCACCGCCTTGACCGAGTGGCTGTAGAGCTTGCGCCAGTAGGGCTGGATGATGATGCCGGAATCCTGCAGGATCTGCTCGATGTCCTTCATCATTTCCTTGCGCTTGGCCGCGTCGGCGACCGCAAGCGCGGCATTGAGCTTGGCATCCCAGTCGGGGTTTGACCAGCCAGCCTCGTTCCAGGCCTCGCCGGTGCGATAGGCGATGGCCAGAACCTGGACGCCGAGCGGGCGCATGTTCCAGTTGGTCATCGACAGCGGATACTTCGTCCAGTCGTTCCAGAACGTCGAGCCCGGCAGCACCGTGCGCTTCACCTTGATCCCGGCATCGCGCAGCTGGGCGGCGATCGCGTCGCCGGTGTTCTTGTGCCAGTCCTCGTCGACCGTGATCAGCTCGTGTTCGAAGTCGGCTTGGCCGGCTTCCGCCATCAGCGCCTTTGCCTTGGCCGGATCACGGGCAACCTTCGGCAGCTCGTAATATTCCGGATGGATCGAGCAGACATGGTGGTTTTCGGCGACCGAGCCGGCATTGCCATAGCCGAGCTGCAGGACGACATTGTTGTCGACCGCGAGCTGCAGCGCGTTGCGCACCTTCTGCTCGCCATAAGGCTTGTTGTTGACGTTTGTGCGGCAGACGATGGTCGAAGCCGTGACGATCTCCGACTTGACCAGGTCCATCTTGTCGAGGATCGACACATAGTCGGCCGACGTTTCGAAGTTGGTGTGCACTTCGCCAGCCTCGAAAGCGCTGACCATGGCCGCCGGATCGGTGCCGTAGTCGATGAATTCGATGCCGTCGAGGAACACTTCGCCGTCCCACCACTTGTTGTCTTCGCGGCGCTTGTAGACGACTTTCTGGCCGACGTCGTAAGAGACGAGCTCGAATGGACCGGTGCCGATCGGGCAGGCCTTGAAGTCGCCGCCCTTCTCATCGAAAGTCTTGTGGACGATCAGGCCGGGATAGTCGCACATGTTGGGGATCAACGCGATGTCAGGCTTGCCGAGCTTGAGCACGACGGTGTGGTCGTCCGGCATGGTCACGGCGCTTTCGTCGAGCTTGTCATCCTTCACCAGCGAGCCGAGGCGGCCGGGCATCGAATTGCCTTCGGCCTTCTTGTCGGCCCAGCGCTTCAGGTTGAAGACGACATCAGAGGCCGTGAAGGGGTCGCCGTTCGACCAGGTCACGCCCTTGCGCACATGCAGCGTGTACTGGGTGGCGTCGTCGTTCACGTCCCAGCTTTCCAGCAGATAGGGGCGGAACGTATATTCGCTCGTGTACTTGACCAGCGGCTCGAGTGCCTGGCGTTCGGCATTGGCAATTTCCGACCAGTCGGCCTTGCGAGGATCCTTGGGATCCTTGATCCACTGCGCGACCTTCAGCGTGCCGCCTTTCTTGCCTTTTACCTCTTCCGCCCTTGCCGGCGTCGGATCGGCGAGACCGAGAAGGCCATAAGCCATCGCCGTCGAGGCGCCGAAGACGCTGGCCATGGCCAGAAATTCGCGGCGATCGACCTTACCTGCCTTGGCTTCTTCGGCCATGGCCAGGATGTGATCCGGAACGCGATCGCCATTACTCTTGTAGATCGTCATGACTAACTCCCATTGTTGGCTTTCCGCCGATTAACATTCCGCATCCAGGCCATCATGTCAAAGACAGCTTGGATTGGGAACATGTTGGAGAATGTGCAACTTTGAAAAGGGAGCGGTACGCGCGATAGCGACAGTCTTGACGCAAAATTGCTAGTGCGCCCAGATTTCGCCAAAATCTACTCAAGGCGATTAAACTGAGACATTGGCGCGGGTTGCGACAGCGCCAGCCCTGGCCATGGTAAGGGCCAGGCCCTCAATATTCCTTTTCGTAGAAGATGCCGCCCTTGGCCTCGCCGGCATCCGTCGCCTCGCCACGCAACTTGACGCCACGCCCGACATTGAGGTCGATGGTCGCCTTGCCCGAACCGGGCTTGTCGCCCTTCTGGATGGTCACATAGGTGCGGTCGTTGAGGTACTTGCCGGCCGAGACCGCGGTGCCGCCCTGGTCGTCGGTGGTGACGTCGAGATCGTCGACGCCGATGGCGCTGCGCAGATTCTCCAGCAGCGACGTCGAGCCGCCGACACCGGCCAATTGCCCGGCCGCCTCGGCCAGCTGCGCGATCTGCAGCGGCGACAGGTTCGACATGGACCGGCCGAAGATCAATTGCGCCAGCACCTCGTCCTCCGGCAGTGCCGGCACCGAGGAGAAGGTGAATTTCGGATTGGTCGCCTCGCCCGACACCACGATGGTGACCGTGGCGCTGGTCGTCGTCGTGGTCGCCGTCAAATTGAGATAGGGCACCAGCGAGCCGGAGAAGCCAACAGTGCCTTCGGTGAAGGTCAGCCGCTTGCCCAGGATCGACAGCCTGCCGCGCTGCAAGGTGAAGGTACCGACCGCCTGCGGCGACGAGGCCGGGCCGGTCAATCTCAGCGAGCCGCCCAGTTCGGCATCGACGCCCCTGCCCTGGATGAATATCTGGTTCGGCGCGTTGACGGTGACGTCGAGCGCAAGCCCGCTGCCGCCGCTCTTGCCTGACGTCGTCGCCGGGCGCAGCGCCTTGTCCTGCGCCCTCACCGCGCCGGGCGCATTCTTGTGCTTGACGTCGAGCGCCGAGAGCGAGCCCGGCAATTTATCCGGAACCGTGATGACGGTCTTGGCCAGGTTGACGGTGCCGGCAATCACCGGTGCCGATACCAGCGGCCCCTTGATCGTCAGGTCGCCGCCGAGATTGGCGGTCACCACGCGTCCGTCCGTATAGCGCCCGTCGGTGAGCTTGATCGACAGGTCGGCGGGAAAACCTTGCGCCGGGTTGATGCCGACCGTGCCGCTGGCCGACAGGCTGCCGCGCGTCGACAATGTTCCGGTCAGCCGGTTGATCCTGGCCACGCCGCCGCCAATCGAGACGTCGGCCGTGAGATCGTTGACGGCCAGCCCCGAGCGCGCATCGACCAGCCGCGCACCGGAAGTGCTGACGCTGCCGCCGATGACGGGCGACGTCGCCGGACCGCGCACCTGGACGTTGACGTTGGCCGTCCCCGTCAGCGCCAGGCCCTGCGCGGCAAGTTTCTGGCTGAGCATGCCGAACGGAACGGCGCCATTGAAGTCGAGCACCAGCGCCGGCGTGCCCGCCGTCGTCACCGTGCCGCCGCCCTTGAGGCCAAGGCCGGCGCCGTCGCTGACATTGGCGTTGAACGTCAGCCTGTTGCCGGCAAAAGTGCCGGACGACGACACCCCCACCGCGCCGACACCGGCACCGCGGGTCTGCGACGTCTGCACGCCCGCCGCGTCAATATTGAAGGCAACGGAAGGGCTCGCCGGCGCACCGGTCACCTTCACCGTGCCGGAAATCGAACCGGCGGCGTCGAGCCCGCGCGAAAAACTGTTGGCGAGCGACATTGGCACCTTGGCCAGCGTCGCATTGATGTCGAGCGCCTGCCCGACCTTGCCGGTCACCGTCGCCGTGCCGCCGCCAAGGTTGAGCACCAGCCGGTCCAGCGTCGTCGTGCCGTTGGCAATGCTGACCGTCGAAGCCTGGGCGATGGCCGCCTTGATGCCCTGGACAGTCGCCTCGCCGGAAGCGAGTTCTATGGTGGTGGTGCCATTGGCCACCTTCACGCGGCCCGCGGCCTTGGCGGGAATGCCCTTGACCGTGGCGCCGCCTGAAAAGCCGGTCCAATCGCCGTCTCGCTTGAGATCGACATCGATGCCGCTGATCACGGTGCCGCCCGATGTGACGGTGCCGGCGCGGATCTTGCCCGAGATCACCGGTGCGGCGAGATAGTTGGCGATCAGCGCGTCGATGGAAACCGCCTTCGCCTGCAGGTCGCCCCGCGTGATCGAAGCGGTGGCCGCCTTGATGGCGACCTGCGGTGCCGCACCGTTCTTCGTGAAGGCGATCGTGCCGCGCACGTCGCCCTCCGCCTTTTCCAGCGCCAGTGCGGCGAGCGGGCCGATATCGGGCAGGTCGAGCGAGATGGTGCCTTCCGGCACGAATTTGTCGTCGAGCGCCAGATCGCCGGAAATCCGGTTCTTGCCCAGTGACAGAAGCAGGCCGTTGATGGCGCTCTTGCCGTCCGCCGTCGCCAGCACCGCGCTGCCTTGCAAGGCCTGTCCCGCAACATTGCCGGTCAGTTGCACATTCGCCGCCGGGTTCGCGGCATCCGCCTTGCCGGTGGCCGTAAGCTTCAACCCGGCGATCTCGCGCGACGCAACCAGCAGCCGATCGCTGTTGACCGTCAGCGACAGGTCCGGCGCGATGGCCGGCCCCTGGGCATTCAGTGCAAAGGCGATGGCGCCCTTGGCGTCCTTCGACAGCGGCGAGATATCGGCAAGGGCGCCGGTGACGTCGGCTGCCAGTTTGTTGTCGGCAAGGCTCGCTTGCCCCTGCGCGGTCAGTCCGCCCGAGACCAGCTTCAGCCCGTCGACATTGATGCTGCCATTGGGATCGCGCTTCAGCGTGGCGCTGATCTCAGCGCGTTCGCCAAGCATGCCGCGCGCCGCCGCCGGCAAGGCCGAGGACGGGGCATCCGCGTTCAGCTTGAGGTCGATGGCACCGTCACGCAGGGACACATGGCCGGCGACCTGGCTGTTCAGCGCATCGCTCTTGAGCGAGCCGCTGTCGATGGCGACGCCGTCCGACGTCAGCCGGGCGTTGAGCGCGGCCGTCACCTTGCCGGCGATCAGCGGTGCGATGGCGGCATTGTCGAGACCGACCTTGTCCACCGACACCGTGCCGGAAACCGGTCCGGCGCGGTTCTTGAGGTCGAACGCATCCGAATGCAGTGCGAGCACCAGTCCGTCCACCTTCGCCGGGCTGGTGGTCACCGAAGGCAGGATCGCCGAGACGTCCAGGCGGGCCTGCGTGCTCTCGCCCGCCACCTTTGCAGACAAGGACCGGATCTCGATCTTCACCGGGCTCGCGGCGCTGCCGACCGTCAGCGGCAGGCTTGGTCCCGACGATGTGAGGTCGAGGGCAAAATCGCTGGCGCCGTTCGGATTGATGGTGCCGGAGGCCGTGCCTGAAATCTTGTCGCCGGAGAGCGTCGCATGGTCGAGGGCGACGCCGCCGGCCAAGGTATAGGCGCCAGCCGCATCGACAGCGAGCGGCCCGAGCCCTGCCTGGCGGGTCTGGCTGGTTTCGACGCCAGCCAACTGCGCGCTGAATCGAACTTCGGGGGCGGCCGGCGTTCCTGTCACTTGCGCCGTGCCACCGAGCGTGCCTACGGCATCGAGGCCTGGCGCAAAATCATTGGCGAGCGCCGCCGGCAGCGCGGAAAACTGTGCCGCGAGATCGAGCGTCTGGCCGGCGCTGCCCGACAGCGTCACCGAACCGCCGCCGACATCGAGCGCCAGTTTTTCGATGCTGGTCGTGCCATTGGCGATGCTCAGCGTCGAGGGCGCAGCGATTGCCGCCTTGATGCCGCGAACCGTCGCCTCGCCCGAGGCGATCTCGACGCTGGTGGTGCCCTCTGCGATCTTGACCCGGCCGGCGGCGGTCGCCGGAATGCCAGCGATGGTGGCGCCGCCGGTGAAATTGGTCCAGTCGCCGTCGCGCTTCAGGTCGACGCCGATGCCGCTGATTTCGGTGGCGCCCGAGGTGACGCTGCCGGCCTTGATGGTGCCCGAGATCGCCGGCGCCTTGAGATAGTTGGCGATCAGCGCGTTGACCGCGATCGTCCTGGCCGTCACCTCGCCGCGCGCGATCGACGTACTCTTGGCATTGATGGTGACGGATGGCGCATCACCCTCCTTGGCGAACAGGATGGTGCCGTTGATGTCGCCGGTCACGGCCTGGCCGGCAAGTGCCGCAAGCTGGTCGATCGCGGGTGCGGCGAGCGTCAGCGTGCCGAGCGGCATGAACTTGTCATCGAGCGCCAGGTCGCCGGAAACCTTGTTGTCGCCGAGCGAGACCAAAAAACCGTTGATCGAGCGCTTGCCCTCACTGGTCACCAGCGCCGCCTTGACGTCTAGCGGCTGGTCGTTGACCGCGCCGGTCAGCGAGATGTTGGCCGAGGGGCTGGCTATGTCGGCCTTGCCGCTTGCCGTCAGCTTGATCGCCTTCACCGTGCGGCCCGAGGCGGTCAGGCTGTCGCTGTTGGCGGAAACGGTGAAATCCGGCGCCGTCCTGGCGCCGCTTGCCGACAGCGCGAAATCGACGCCTCCGGCGACCGGCACGCCGACCATCGGCGACAGCACCGAAACGTCGCCCAGCGTGCCCTTGATGTCGGCCTGGATGTCGCTGCCTTGCGCACTGGCGGTGCCGCTGGCGCTGAGCGAGCCCGAGGTCAACGAGATCGAATTGGCGGCAAAGGCCCCTTGCGGGTCGCGCGTCGCGGCGGCCGAGAATTTCACCCGCTCGCCGAGCACCGAACTGATCTGCGGCGGCAAGGCGGTCGACACCGCATCGGCATTCATCTTGAGCTGCATCGACAGATCGGCAAGCGCCACCGTCATGGTCAGCGAGGCGTTCAGCGCATCGGAGCGCAGCGTGCCTTGGTCGATGGTGATGGCGTCCTTGCTCAGCGATCCACCGAGGTCGACGTCGACCTTGCCGGTGATCAGCGGCGCCAGCGTCGCCACATCGGTCTTCAGCCCGCCGGCCGTCAGCTTGACGGCAAACGGCCCGGCCCGGTTCTGGATGTCGAAGCCGTCGGAATGGACCTGCGCCGAAATATCGTTGAGCTGGGTGCCGCCCGCCACCACCGAAACCAGCGCGGCGCCGATGTCGATGATCGGCGCCTTGCCGTCGCCAAAGGCGCGGGCGGTGATCTTCCTGATGACCACCGTGATTGGCTGTGCCGCATTGCCCACTGTGATCGGCACAGGTGCGCCTTTGGCCGCGATTTCAACCGACAGGTCGCTTGCGCCGGCCGGGTCGGCTATGCCGGTCGCGGTGCCGTGGATGGCATCGCTCTCGATGTTGGCGCGGTCAACACTGATGCCGCCGGCCGACGTCGCGGTGCCCGCGACATCGAAACTGGTCTTGCCGGTAAACAGCGGCCGCAGATTTTCCGGAAGGAAAGGCGCGAACGCGCCGTCGCCCTTGGCCTCGACGTGATTGCCCTTGTCGGTGAGTTGATGGCGGCCGGTCAGCTGTGTGACGATCTTGCCATCGACCATGAACGTGGCGATGCCGTTCCAGTTGGCAAGCGGTCCCGTGCCCGAGACGGCTATTTCGACCGGTGGCGCATCGGGCAGCTTGAGCAGATTGGCAATGATGCCTCCGGCCGGCTCCGACGCCTTGAGGTCGAGGTCGAGCCTGTTGTCGGCAGGCGCAAAATGGATCTTGGCGTCGACACTGCCTTGCTTGCCGTCATGGCGGGTGACGTTGAGCACCGTTTCGACCGCCAGCGGCGCCGCGTCGGCCTTGAGCATTCCCTTGGCGGCGAGTTCGGCGATGCCGCTGCCGGCCAGTTGCTGGCCAAGCGCGATTTCCGGCAGGTCGATCTGCCGGATGTCGATGGAAACCGGCAGCGTCGCGCCGCCACTCGGTGCCGGCTGCGGCTCGCCGGCAACCGGCAAGCGTGCCAGTTCAATGCGCTCGGCCGCGATGCGGTCTGCGTTGAAGCTCTTCGACAGCAATGCAAGCGGCGACCAGTCGACGGCGACCTTGCGCGCCACCAGCCACGCACCCTGGCGGTCTTCCAGCATCACATGGTCGACGCTGAGCGCCCCCGACCAGATGCCGTCAATGCCGCTGACCGTGACCTTGCGGTCGTCACTGGAGGCCAGCCGCGAAATGATGCCGGCGAGATTGTCGCGTCCACGCTCGGTCTTGGTCAGGACAATGAGCGCGCCGATCGCGCCCGCGACCACGATCAGCAGCGTGTAAAAGACAATGCGAAGGATGCGCCACACCGTCTTCATGTCAGAACGCCTGCCCGATACCGGCATAGATGCCGAAACGCGGATCGCCGGGATCGCGGTTGAGCGGCACGGCCGCATCGATGCGCAGCGGCCCGAACGGCGTGACGTAACGCAGGCCGACGCCGGCGCCTACCTTGACGTCGGAGAAATTGGGCATCGATTTGGTCGACACCGTGCCGGCATCGACGAACGGCACGATGCCGATCGTATCGGTGACGGCGATGCGCATTTCGACCGAGGTCTCGAAGAAGGACAGGCCGCCGATCGGCTGGCCGGTGAAGTCTTTCGGGCCGATGCCCTGATAGGCATAGCCGCGCACCGAACCGCCGCCGCCGGAATAAAAACGCCGGTCGGCCGGAACGTTCGCCAGCCCGGTGCCGACGATCGAGCCGATGGCGACGCGCTCGGCCAGCACGAATTTCGAGGCCGTATCCAGCGACTGGTAGGCCGATCCCTCGCCCTTCAGCTTGAGGAAGGCGGCACCGCTCATGATGTCGTAGCTCGGTTCGGCATAGGCCAGCACCCGGAAGCCCCTGGTCGGGTTCAGCCTGCTGTCCCTGTTGTCATAGACATATTGCAGCGGAATGCTGGCGATCAGATAGGTGTGTTTGCCGAACGCATCCGTGATCCTGGAATAGTCGAGCGCCACTTCCGCCGAGACGGTCTGCTTCTTGTCGAGTTCATAGGACAGGCCGGTGCTGCCCTTGACCGAGAAATGGTCGTACGCGTCCGGATGCTCGAGCACGGTCTTGAAGCTGGCAAAGAATTTCGACGACGGCCCGATCACGCCGGGTTTCTCGAACATGATGCCGGCATTGTAGTTCAGATCGGACAGATTGTTGCTGCCGATGCCGCTGATGGCGCCGTCGATGCGCAGCTTTTCCGCGTGACCGAACAGGTTACGGTGCCCCCAATAGCCTTCGAGGCCCAAGCCCTCCGTGTTCGAGAAGGTGCCGCCCAGGCCGAAATAGCGCGGCTTGCGCTCGCTGACCTGGACGCCGATCGGGATGTTGCCTTCGGCGTCGAGCTTGTCGGCTTCCTTGAACGTCACACTGTTGAAGACTTCCAGCGCCAGCAGCCTGTCGCGTGCGTCGCTGATCTCCTGCGGCGAGTACTGTTTGCCGCGCTTCAAGCCCGTCATGTACTCCGTGAAGTCGCGGTCGACCTTCTCGGTGCCTTCCACGGTGGTCGCGCCATAGCCGGCGACCGGCCCGGCCGCGACCGTCAGCGTCACGTCGAGCGTCGAGGTGGCATGGTCGGCGACGATCTGCCGGTCGGTCACCTTGGCGAGCGGCCTGCCCTGCTCCTTCAGCGTCCGCACGATCAGCGCCTCGGCCTTGAGCACCGCGCCCGACCCGGCGTCGCCGCCCGATATCAGGCCGTAGTCGGCGCTCATCAACCCCGCCGCGTCGCCCTCCAGCCGGATAGTGCCAAGCGTGAATTTGGGGCCGACGGCGACGGTGACCACCACCGGAATGGGCTGCGGTCCCTTGAATTCGGCGTCCGGCGGAAGTTCGTCGAGCGACTTGCCGTCGATGGTGATGGTGACCACGCCTTCGTAGCGGGCATCGGCGTAGAGGGCGGCGACCAGCTGTTCACGGTCGCTGCGCGCCTTGGCCATCAACCCGAGCGAACCCGAGACCGGCCGGTCCTCGTCGCCCTTCAGCGCCGAGGCGTTTTCCAGCTTCTTGACCAGATCCTTGTCGGCGTCGGGCGCCGTGATGGTCACGGCATAGCGCAGCGGATCGACAATATCGGCGTCCTCGTCGTTGGACGATCCCCACAGCTTGATGCCGAAAAGCTCGAAAGCGGCCGCAGGCGGTGATTCGGCGACCAGCGCGGTCGCGCACATCAACGCCAAAAGCAGGGCGCGCGGAAGCACGCGCCCTGGCGCGGCCCCCCCTGACATCTGCTCTTCATGCGCCGGCATTAAGACAACCTAGGTTACAAAACTAAAATTGGAATGAAGTTCTGAAGCGCTCGTAAAGGGGCCACAATCCAATTGTCTGAAATAGGACGGGCTTGGAATTCACACCTTTTGCGTCGCCGCAAGAATGCGTGATCCCCTGTCCTATGGAGGTACTACCGGTCATCGGCCGGAAAGGAAACCGTTGGCAGGCGGAACCCTGCCGCGTCCTGTGTTGACAAGCCTGACTGAAGCTTGAACATGCCTGGACGTCTGCAATTGTCTGGAGGGTGTTATGGCAATGCGCGCGGCTCGTGGTCTGTCGATCCTGATCCTTCTCTTCTTCGCCTGGGCCAATGTCTTAGCCTGGAATAGTGTCGCGCAAGCGGCCGAGGCCCGGCGAATCGCAACGACCGACAATTCCGACTATTTCGGCTTTGACCTCAGATCCGACCAGAATGTCACCCTCGACCAGTGCAAGACGACATGCCTTGGCGACCCGGCCTGCCGCGCCTTCACCTACAACACCAAGGCCAAATGGTGCTTTCTCAAATCCGACTACAATCAGCTCAAAGCGTTCAACGGCGCGGTTGCCGGCAAGGTCGTCAACATTGACGGCGATCCCGATATCGGCGCGCCGCCGGAACTGACCTTCTTCCCCAACTGGATGGCCGACCAGGCCCAGCAATACCGCAACAGGCTGCTTGGCCCGGCCTTTGACAAGCCGACCGAAGGCATGGCGGCCCTGATCAGCTCGGCCGAGCAGGCCATGCTGACCGGCGACCATCGCTCCGCCATGCAGAAATACGAGGCCGCGGTCTCGGTGATGCCCGACGATGGCCAGCTCTGGCTCAATCTGGCGCGCGAAACGCTGGCCGTGCAGCCCGCAGCCAACACCTCCGAAGCGTCTACTTTGCCGATGAACGCCACCTCGGCCGCCTTCAACGCCTATAAACTCTTGCGCACCACCAAGACGCGCGCGGACGTGCTGGCCCTGCTTGGCGCCGGCCTCGACAAGCGTGATCTCTACCGCCCGGCGCTGCAGGCCTATGAGGCGAGCCTTGCGCTCGTGACGTCGCCCGCCGTGCAGGCCGACTATGCCGATCTCAAGTCCCGCAAGGGCTTCCGCGTCGTCGACCACAGCGTCGACGCCGACACCAGCGCGCCGCGCATCTGCGCGCAATTCTCCGAGGACCTGGTCAAGACCGGCGTCGACTACGCGCAGTTCGTGACCGTCGACAACGCGCCGCCGAAGGGCGTCGAGGCCAAGGACAAGCAGATCTGCGTCGAAGGGCTCGAACACGGCCAGCATTACGATGTCACTTTCCGCGCCGGCCTGCCGGCGGCAATCGGCGAAGTGACCGCCGCTCCCGTGGTGCTGTCGATCTATGTGCAGGATCGCGCCCCGTCGGCCCGCTTCACCGGCGACAGCTTCGTGCTGCCGGCCGGCGCGCGCCGCGGCATTCCGGTCGTCACCGTCAACATGAACGCCGCCGAGATGAAGCTCTACCGCATCGGCGACCGTTCGCTGGCGCAGCTTCTGTCGGGCTACCAGTTCCTGCACCAGCTCGACAGCTACGACATCTCCAACATTTCCGAGCAGATGGGCGCGCCGGTCTGGCAGGGCCAGCTCGACATCGTCAACGACCTCAACAAGGAGGTCACCACCTCCTTCCCGGTCGACGAGGCGCTGCCGCAGCGCAAGCCCGGCGTCTATGTGCTGACCGCACAGGCCGTCAACGGCAAGGGCGATGACTACAATTCGCTGGCCACGCAGTGGTTCGTCGTCTCCGACATCGGCCTGTCGACCTATACCGGCCAGGACGGACTCAATGTCTTTGCCCGCTCGCTCGGCTCCGCCAAGCCGATCGCCGGCGCCGAACTGACGCTGGTTGCCCGCAACAACGAGATTCTCGGCACCGCCACGTCGGATGCCGACGGCCACGCCGTCTTCAATCCCGGCCTGACGCGCGGCGACGGCGGCATGGTGCCGGCCGTGCTGATGGCCAAGCAGGGCGACAATGATTTCGTCTTTCTCGCCATGTCCAAGTCCGGCTTCGACCTGTCCGACCGCGGCGTCACTGGGCGCGCGGCGCCCGGTGCGCTCGACGTTTACGCCTGGACCGAACGCGGCATCTACCGCGCCGGCGAGGATGTCCATGTCGCCGCCCTTGCCCGCGATGGCGCCGCCAAGGCGGTCGAGAACCTGCCGCTGACCTTCATCTTCTCGCGCCCCGACGGCGTCGAGGACCGCCGCATCGTCAGCGACGGCGCTTCGGCCGGCGGCCACGCCGTCGACCTGCCGCTCGAACCCAATGCCATGCGCGGCACCTGGTCGGTGTCGATCTACACCGATCCGAAGCAGCCGGCTGTCGCCACCCAGATGTTCCTGGTCGAGGACTTCGTGCCGGATCGTATCGAATTCGACATGAAGGCCGACAAGCAGGAAATCGAGCGCGGCGAAACCGCCAACATCAACATTGACGGCCGCTTCCTCTATGGCGCGCCGGCGGCGGGCCTGGCGCTGGAAGGCGAACTGACGCTGTCGACGGCGCGCGACTGGGACCGCTTCCCCAACTTCTCCTTCGGCCTCGCCGATGAGCAGTCGGGCGAGCCCACGGTCACGCCGCTGACCAATCTGCCGGTGGTTGGCGATGACGGTAAGGCGACCTTCCCTGTTACCGTCGACCAGTTGCCCTCGACCACCAAGCTGGTCAACGGCAAGGTGACGGTGCGCATGCGTGAAACCGGCGGCCGCGCCATCGAGCGCTCACTCAACATCGGTATCCGCCCGCAAGGCCATATGATCGGCATCCGTCCGGACTTCGCCGACGATGAGGTGCCGCAGGGCGGCACGGCCAAGTTCAGCCTGATCGCCGTCGATCCGTCCGGCAAGCGCGAGGCGCTGAAAGGCGCGCAGTGGACGCTGGTCAAGGTCGAACGCAATTACCAGTGGTACCGCTCCAACAATTCGTGGAGCTACGAGCCGGTCACCTTGACCAAGTCGATCGCCAACGGCCAGATCGACCTCAATGCCGACGGCGACGCCACCGTCTCCGTGCCGGTCGATTGGGGCCAGTACCGGCTCGAGGTCGAGACCTCCGATCCGGAGGGACCTGCCACCAGCTATGAATTCGACGCCGGCTGGTATGTCGCTTCGACCACCACCGAAACGCCCGACGGCCTGGAGATCGCTCTAGACAAGGACAATTATGCCGCGGGCGAAGTGGCCAAGCTGAAAGTCTCGCCGCATTTTGCCGGCGAACTTCTCATCAATATCGGCTCCGACAAGCTGTTGAAGACCATCACGGCCACCGTGCCGGCCGGCGGCAGCACCGTCGACATCCCGGTCGGTGACGATTGGGGCGCCGGCGCCTATGTCACGGCCACCCTGTTCCGGCCGGGCGATGCGCAGGAAACGCGCATGCCGGCCCGCGCCATCGGCGTGAAATGGCTGACGGTCGACCCGGGCGCCAAGAAGCTCGCCGTCACCCTGACCCCGCCGGACAAGACCGTGCCGCGCCAGCAGCTGTCGATCCCGGTTTCCGTGGCCGGCGTGCAGCCCGGCACCAACGCCTATGTCATGGTCGCCGCCGTCGATGTCGGCATCCTCAATCTCACCAACTACAAGGCGCCGGACCCCGAGAACTGGTTCTTCGGCCAGCGCATGCTGGGCATGGAGATCCGCGACATCTATGGCCGCCTGATCGACGGCTCGCTGGGCACCACCGGCAAGCTCAGGACCGGCGGTGACGGCGCCAACATGCAGGCGCAAGGCAGCCCGCCGACCGAAAAGCTGGTCGCCTTCTTCTCCGGTCCGGTCCAGCTCGACGCCGACGGCAAGGCGCGGATCGACTTCGACATTCCGCAGTTCAACGGCACCGTGCGCGTCATGGCCGTCGCCTGGACCAAGGAAGCGGTCGGCCATGCCCAGTCCGATGTCATCGTGCGCGACCCGGTGGTCATCACCGCCGGCCTGCCGCGCTTCCTGGCGCCCGGCGACAACGCCGTGATGCGGCTCGACGTGGCCGACACCGACGGCCCGGCCGGCGACTATGCCTTCTCGATCGACACGACAGGCGACCTGTCGACGGGCGACAAGCCCCTGCCCCAGAAGCTGACGCTCGCCCAGGGCAAGCGTCAGACGCTGACGGTGCCGCTGATTGCGAAGACGCCTGGCAATGCCTCGCTCACCATCAAGCTGGCGCATGCCGACGGCACCAAGGTCGAGCAGACGCTCTACGTGCCGGTGCGCCCGGCGCAATTGCCGGTCACCACGCGCCTTGTGGTCGACCTCAAGGGCAATGGCGGCGCGCTGCGCGTCGACAAGGAGCTGCTGGCGGCAAGCCTGCTGGAAGGCGCTTCCGTCAGTGTCGGTGTTTCGCAGGCGGCGGCCTTCGACGTGCCCTCGCTGCTGATGACGCTCGACCGCTACCCCTATGGTTGCGCCGAGCAGACCACCAGCCGCGCCATGCCGCTTCTCTATGTCAACGAGATGGCCTCGGGCGTCGGCATGGAAAGCGATCCCGACCTGCATGGCCGCATCCAGGATGCCATCTACAAGGTGCTGAGCTACCAGTCCTCGAGCGGCAGCTTCGGCCTGTGGGGTCCGGGCTCCGGCGATCTGTGGCTCGACGCCTATGTCAGCGAGTTCCTGACCAGGGCGCGCGAGCAGAAATATGACGTGCCGGCGCTGGCCATGAACCAGGCGCTGAGCAATCTGCAGAACTCGCTCGGCTACGACCAGAGCGTCCAGGACCGCGGCAGCGAGATCGCCTACGCCCTCTACGTTCTGGCCCGCAACAAGAAGGCCTCGATCGGCGACCTGCGCTATTACGCGGACACCCAGCTCGAAGCCTTCTCGAGCCCGATGGCCGTTGCCCAGCTGGCGGCGAGCCTGGCGCTCTACGGCGACACCCAGCGCTCGGAAGCGACCTTCAAGACCGCGCTTCAACTCGCCAAGTCGCAGACCGACTACGACTGGTACCGCTCCGACTACGGCTCGGCGCTGCGTGACGGCGCGGCGATGCTGTCGCTCGCGGCGGAATCGAAGCCGGTGTCGACGATCGTGCCGGAGCTGATCAAGCTGGTGACCAGGGAACGCGCCGAAGTGCGCTGGACCAGCACCCAGGACGATTCCTGGATGCTGCTGGCGGCCCGCGCACTGAAGGAAGGCAACGACTCGATCACGCTGACCGTCAACGGCGCGCCGCATTCGGGCGGCTATTCCAACCAGGTCAACGGCTCCGAACTGGTCGACAGCCCGCTCGAAATCGCCAACACCGGCAAGACTCCGCTGCAGGCTGTCGTCACCACCGTGGCGTCGCCGATCCAGCCCCTGCCGGCCGGCGGTGACGGCTTCACCATCGACCGCACCTACTACAAGCTCGACGGCACCGAAGCCAATGTGACGGAGGCAACCCAGAACGAGCGCTATGTCGTCGTGCTCAAGGTCACCGAGCAGAACAGCTGGCCGTCGCGCCTGCTGGTCACCGACCTTCTGCCCGCCGGCTTCGAGATCGACAATCCAGGCCTCGTCTCCAGCGCCCAGTTGACGAATTTCTCCTGGCTGGCACAGACCGACGCGGCGCACCTCGAATTCCGCGACGACCGTTTCGTCGCGGCGTTCAACCCGGCCGATGGCGACCACGACCACAACCTGACGCTCGCCTATGTCGTTCGCGCCGTGACGCCGGGCACTTACGCCCATCCGGCGGCAACGGTGGAAGACATGTACCGGCCGCAATACTCGGCCCGCACCGCCACCGGCATGATGGAGATCAAGGCGCCGTAAGGCGCCGTTGGTGACGATCATGCAGATGGCGATTGCGCAGACGACAGCCCCCTTCCCCCCGTCACTATACGGGGAGAAGGTGCCGGCAGGCGGATGAGGGGCGGCGTCATGCTCTCCAAGAAATTCCTCCGTCGCGCCGCCATAACCGCAGCTTCCTGCCTGGGTCTCTTGGCTCTTTCCGCCGCCACCTTGTGGGAACTCGACCGCGCCTTCCCGCCGCCGCTGCCGGCGGAACTCACGGTCTCGACCGAAGTCCAGGACCGCGATGGCCAGCTGTTGCGCGCCTTCGCCACGCCGGATGGCTACTGGCGGCTCGAAACCCGGCTCGACCAAGTCGACAAGCAGTTCGTCGACATGCTGGTGACCTATGAGGACAAGCGCTTCTGGGATCATCAGGGTGTCGACGTGCTGGCGCTTGGCCGCGCCGCCGGCCAGCTTATCACCAGCGGCCATATCGTCTCCGGCGGCTCGACCCTGTCGATGCAGCTTGCCCGCCTGATCGAGCCGCGCGAAAGCCGCAGCCTCGGCTCCAAGATCAAGCAGATGCTGCGCGCCATCCAGATCGAGCGGCGGCTGTCCAAACGCGAGATCCTCGAGCGCTATCTGACGTTGGCGCCCTATGGCGGCAATCTCGAAGGCGTACGCGCCGCCTCGCTCGCCTATTTCGGCAAGGAGCCGAAGCGGCTCACCGTCTCGGAAGCCGCCCTGCTCGTGGCGCTGCCCCAATTGCCGGAAAAACGCCGGCCCGACCGCAACCTCGCAATCGCCCACGCCGCCCGCGACCGCGTGCTGAGCCGCATGGTCTCGTCGGGCCTGATCGGCGAACGCGAGGCCGCGCGCGCCGCCCTCGACGACGTATCAGGCCTGCGCCGCACTCTGCCGGCGCTTGCCCCGCATGCCGCCTATGCGATGCTGCCCAGGGCCGTTCCCGGCCAGCCGCTCAAACTGACCATCCGCAAGAGCGTCCAGGAAGGGCTGGAACAGGTGGCGCGCGATGCCGCCACCAAGCTTGGGCCGCGCCTGTCCGTCGCCATGGTACTGGCAGATTCCCGCACCGGCGAGATTCTGGGCGAAGTCGGCTCGGCCAATTTCTTCGACGCCAGCCGTTCCGGCTGGATCGACATGACCAAGATCGTGCGCTCGCCCGGCTCCACGCTAAAACCGTTCATCTATGGCCTCGCCTTCGAACAAGGGTTGGTGGCGCAGGAAACGCTGATCGAGGACAGCCCGGTCGATTTCGGCGGCTACCGGCCCAAGAATTTCGACATGGGCTATCAGGGCGATGTCAGCGTCCGCCAGGCGCTGCAATTGTCGCTCAACGTGCCGGCGATCCGCGTGCTCGATGCGGTCGGCCCGGCGCGGCTGACCGCGCGCTTCCGCCAGGCCGGCGTCAACCCGATCCTGCCAGTCAACGAGGCGCCGGGCCTTGCCATCGGCCTTGGCGGCGTCGGCGTCACGCTGCGCGACCTCGTCCAGCTCTATACGGGGCTCGCCAATGGCGGCAAGACGCACACGCTGCATGACGGCACCGAGCCGGCCAATGCGGAGCGCACCACCGCCACCATCCTCAATGACCAGGCGAACTGGCAGATCATCGACATCCTCTCCGGGGTAAAACCGCCGGAAGGCGCCTTGCAGCGCGGCATCGCCTACAAGACCGGCACCTCCTACGGCTACCGTGACGCCTGGTCGGTCGGCTTCGACGGGCGCTATGTGCTGGGCGTCTGGGTCGGCCGCCCCGACGCCAGCGCCGTGCCGGGCCTCTCCGGCTATGTCTCGGCCGCCCCGATCCTGTTCGAGGGCTTTGTCCGCTCGGGCCTCGCCACCGTGCCGCTGCCGGGCAAGCCGCCCGGCGCCTTCACCCCCAAGCGCGAGGACCTGCCGGTGACCCTTGCCCGCTTCGGCGCCGGCGCCGATGGCCTGGTGCAGGCAACACCGACCGAACCGGCCCCGACGATCATCTTCCCGCCGGACGGCGCCCGCGTCGACCTTGCCACCAACTCCGCCGACGCGACGCCGCTGGTGCTGAAACTGCAAGGCGGCCGGGCGCCGTTCCGCTGGCTGGCCAACGGCAAGCCGCTGGTCGGCCTCGACCGCCGCCGCACCGCGACCTGGCAACCGGACGGCGCCGGTTATTCGACGCTGACCGTGATCGACGCGGCGGGACGCGCGGCCAGCGTGAAAGTGTTCGTCGAATAGGATGCGGCAAGCGATTCAGGGTGTTGCGCTTTTTCGTCTGAGGTTCGGTGCGAGGCCTCCCTCTCTGGCCTGCAGGGCAGGGAGTGGGGCCTCGCACCGACTTGTGTTGGGAGCATTCTTCACAGCGCTTGCGTCAGCAATCGCGAGCCCTCTCCCTGCACGTGCCGACCCTCTCCCCGCCGGCTTCGTCCGCCTCGCCGATATCGCCCCGTCGATCCGCCAGGACATCCGCTACGCCGGCGCCGGCAATTTCCTGCACCGCAAGGTGAACGGCTACGACGCACCGGTCTGCATTCTCACTTTGCAGGCCGCGCAAGCTCTTGCCGGCGTCCAGCAGGCAATCGCCGCGAAGGGCCTGATACTGGTCGTCTTCGACTGCTACCGCCCCGCCCGCGCCGTGGCCGACATGGGAGACTGGACGCGAGAGGGCGGACCGTCCGATCCGCAATGGTATCCCAGAGTTCGGCGTGGCGACCTCATCGCCAAGGGTTATGTCGGTGAACTGTCGACCCATTCGCGCGGCTCGACCGTCGATGTCGCGATTGCGCGGGCCGACCGCCCATCCGCCGCCAAACCGGCCTGCGGCGCCGTCAACGCCGACACGCTCGACTTCGGCACCGGTTTCGACTGTTTCGACCCGATGAGCGAGACGGCGCACCGCCCGCTCGGCAATGAAGCGACGGCGAACCGCAAGCTGCTTGTCGAGGCCATGCGTGCCGGCGGATTCAAGAATTATGCACGCGAATGGTGGCATTTTACCCTTGGGCATGAGCCCTTTCCCACCCAGCGCTTCGATTTCCCGGTGAGCGCCGAGTAATTGCCGAACCTGCCCCAAGCGACCTTGCCTCGGCATCGCACGTTCCTAGATAGACCTCGAATCCGCGCTTGGCACCTGCGAGGAAAATATTTCCTCATGCAGCGGAAGATCATCGAAGATTTTCTTCAGGAGGGCAAAAAAGGCAACATTCGATGCATCTAATTTCTATCAATTCGCTAGATTTGGCGCGGGTTCAACGGAGGCAGAAATGACCAAACCTCATTTCCGGAAACTGCTCGGCGCACTGGTCGCCACATCTGTCCAGTTCGGCACGCTCGGTTTCGCGTTCGCCGACACCACCATCCTCAACGTGTCCTACGATCCGACACGTGAGCTCTACAAGGCCTATGACGAGGCCTTCGCCGCGCACTGGAAGGCCGAGACCGGCGAGACGGTGACGATCCAGCAGTCGCATGGCGGATCGGGCGCCCAGGCGCGCGCCGTGATCGACGGCCTTGACGCCGACGTGGTGACGCTGGCGCTCGAGGGCGACATCAACGCCATCGTCTCGAAATCGAAGAAGATCAATCCCGACTGGCGCAAGAAATTCGAAAACAATTCAGCGCCTTACACCTCGACCATCATCTTCCTGGTCCGCAAGGGCAATCCCAAGGGCATCCACGACTGGAGCGACCTCGTCAAGGACGGCACCCAGGTGATCACGCCCAACCCGAAGACCTCCGGCGGCGCGCGCTGGAACTATCTGGCGGCCTGGGCCTACGCCAACGCCAATGACGGCGGCGACGAGGCCAAGACCAAGGAATTCGTCGGCAAGCTCTACGCCAATGCCCCGGTTCTCGACACCGGTGCGCGCGGCTCGACCGTCACCTTCGCGCAAAAGGGCATCGGCGACGTGCTGATCGGCTGGGAAAACGACGCCTATCTGGCCCTCGACGAATTCGGCGCCGACAATTTCGAGATCGTCTATCCGCCGACATCGATCCTGGCCGAACCGCCGGTGGCCATCGTCGACGCCAATGTCGACGCCAAAGGCACGCGCAAGGTGGCCGAGGCCTATCTCGGTTGGCTCTATTCCAAGGAAGGCCAGACGATCATCGCCAAGAACCACTATCGCCCGGCCAAGCCTGAACTGGTGGCGCCGGCGGATCTGCCCAAGACCCCCGACATCAAGCTGATCTCCATCGACGATCCGCTTTTCGGCGGCTGGAAGAAGGCCCAGCCTTATCATTTCGGCGACGGTGGTATATTCGACCAGATCTACAAGCCGGCCCAGTGAGGTTGGGCAGTGCCTGAAGAAGCCAGCGAATGGGCTTCTTCAGCGACAATCTGGTTGAGTAAGAAGGGACGATCCAGAATTCCATGAGCACAGCACCCGCGCAGGCGGGGTGGCGATTCAGGCAGCCGAGTGTCATTCCGGGTTTCGGATTGACGCTCGGCTTCTCGCTTGCCTACCTCACCCTCATCATCCTCATTCCGTTGTCCGGGCTGATCTGGCGCTCGGCCTCGCTCGGCTGGGCTGACTTCTGGGCGATCGCCAGCGACCGGCGCACCATCAACGCGCTGGAAATCAGCTTCGGCACCGCCTTCCTCGCGGCGGCCGTCAATGTCGTCTTCGGCACACTCGTCGCCTGGGTGCTGGTGCGCTACCGCTTTCCCGGCCGTCGCATCGTCGATGCCATGGTCGACCTGCCCTTCGCCCTGCCGACCGCGGTGGCCGGCATTGCGCTGACCACGCTCTATGCGCCGAACGGCTGGATCGGCAAATTGCTGATGCCGCTCGGCATCAAGGTCGCCTATACGCCGCTCGGCATCGTCGTGGCACTCGTTTTCATCGGCCTGCCCTTCGTCGTGCGCACCGTGCAGCCGATCATGGAGGAGATCGACAAGGAGGTGGAGGAAGCCGCGGCCACGCTTGGCGCCAGTCGCTTCCAGATCATCACCCGCGTGCTGTTTCCGGGCCTGGCGCCGGCCATCATCACCGGCTTCTCGCTGGCCTTTGCGCGCGGCGTCGGCGAATACGGCTCGGTCATCTTCATTGCCGGCAACCTGCCTTATAAATCGGAGATCGCACCGCTTCTGATCGTCATCCGGTTGGAGGAATACAATTACCCGGCGGCGACCGCGATCGCGGCGATCATGCTTGCCTTGTCGTTCGTCATGCTTCTGGTCGTCAATCTCGTGCAGACATGGAGCCGCAAGCGCTATGGCTGATCCTGAAATCAAATCCTACGAACCGTACCATGAGAGCCGGTCGGCGGCGGTGACCGAAAGCCGTCCCGCACAAGCCGTGCTGATGGCCATCGCTTTTGTCTTCCTCGGCGTCTTCCTGCTTTTGCCGCTGATCATCGTCTTCCATGAGGCGTTGGCGAAAGGCGTCGGCGCCTATACGCAGGCGCTGGGCGAACCGGACGCACGCTCGGCCATCCACCTGACGCTGCTTGTCGCCGCGATCTCGGTGCCGCTCAATGTCGTCTTCGGCATTTCCGCCGCCTGGGCCATCGCCAAGTTCGAATTCAAGGGCAAGGCGTTCCTGACCACGCTGATCGACCTGCCCTTCTCGGTCTCGCCGGTCATCTCCGGCCTGGTCTATGTGCTGCTGTTCGGCGCGCAAGGCTTGCTCGGCGACTGGCTGAAGGGGCACGGCATCCAGATCCTGTTCGCGGTCCCCGGCATTGTGCTGGCCACCGTCTTCGTCACCTTCCCCTTCGTCGCCCGCGAACTGATCCCGCTGATGCAGGAACAGGGTAATGGCGACGAGGAAGCAGCGCTTTCGCTCGGCGCCAATGGCTGGCAGACCTTCTGGTATGTGACGCTGCCCAACGTCAAATGGGGCCTGCTCTACGGCGTGCTGCTGTGCAACGCGCGCGCCATGGGCGAATTCGGCGCGGTGTCGGTGGTGTCGGGCCATATCAGGGGCCTTACCAACACCATGCCGCTGCATGTCGAAATCCTCTACAACGAGTACAACGCGGTCGGCGCTTTCGCCGTCGCCTCATTGCTTGCCGGGCTGGCGCTCGTCACGCTGGTCTTGAAAACACTGCTCGAGATGCGCTACGGCGCCGAGCTTGCCGCGACGCGCGGACACTGACAGAGGGATTTGTATGGAAGTTCGCGTTGCCAATGTGCGCAAGGAGTTCGAGCGGTTTCCGGCGCTCCACGACGTGTCGCTCGACATCAAGTCGGGCGAACTGATCGCCTTGCTGGGGCCGTCCGGTTCCGGCAAGACGACGCTGCTCAGGCTGATCGCCGGGCTGGAGCGGCCGACGCGCGGCAAGATCTTCTTCGGCGACGAGGATGCTTCGCAGAAGTCGATCCAGGAGCGCAATGTCGGCTTCGTCTTCCAGCATTATGCGCTGTTCCGGCACATGACCGTGGCCGACAATATCGGCTTCGGCCTGAAAGTCCGGCATGGGTCCTCGCGGCCGCCGGCGCAGGAAATACGCCGCCGCGCCTCCGAGCTTCTCGATCTCGTCCAGCTTTCGGGGTTGGAGAAACGCTATCCGGCGCAGCTCTCGGGCGGCCAGCGGCAGCGTGTCGCGCTGGCGCGCGCCATGGCCATCGAACCCAAGGTGCTGCTGCTCGACGAACCGTTCGGTGCGCTCGACGCTCAGGTGCGCCGGGAACTGCGCCGCTGGCTGCGCGAGATCCATGACCGCACCGGCCACACCACCGTCTTCGTCACCCATGACCAGGAAGAGGCGCTGGAGCTTGCCGACCGCGTCGTGGTGATGAGCCAGGGCCGCATCGAGCAGGTCGGCACCGCCGACGATATATACGACACGCCGAACTCGCCTTTCGTCTACGGCTTCATCGGTGAATCGAGCTCGCTTCCCGTCAAGGTCGAGAATGGCGAGATCTGGCTCGCCGATCGCCCGATCGGGCTGTCGGCGCCGCATGCGCCCGAGGGCGAGGCGACGCTCTATTTCCGCCCGCACGATGTCGAACTGCTCGACGGCTGCAGCGGCTGCATCGCCGGCACGGTCGCCGCCAGCCGCCGCGTCGCGGGAACACGGCGCGTCGAACTCGAGATCGGCGGCGAGCGCCAGCGGGTCGAGATTGAGCTGCCGGTCGGCCATCCCGCCGCGCAGAAAAGCCGGGTGGCGTTCCGCCCGGGGCGTTGGAAGCTGTTTCCGGCGGCCTGATCTCGAGGTCGGCGCTATTCCAGCCAGTTCTCGACCTTCAGCTTCCGTATCCGGGTGAACTCCCCGATGCTGGCCGTCACCAAAATGGCGCCTAACACGCAGGCGTGAGCGGCAATAAAAAGGTCATTGTGGCCAATGGGTTGGCCAACGGCCTCCAGCTCGGTGCGAAGCGCGCCGTACTCGGCGTCCACCGGCACATCGAGCGGCAAGACAGGGATTTCAGCCAGCAGGTCCTCGACCTTCTTGAGCAGCTTGGCCGAGCCTTTCCTGGCGCAGCCATACCGCAATTCAGAGGCGACGACGATGCTGGTACACACAGCGGCGTCTCCCTCGCGCACCATTGCACTGGCAGCCTTGCCAGCCGGGTTCCGGATCATGTCGCTGATGATGTTCGTATCCAGCATGAACCGCATCAAAAAATGTCCTCGGCTTCGACAGGCGCATCGTCGATCTCGGGAAAGTCGTCCTCAGGACCAAGCGGCGCCTCTTTCGCCCATTGGGCGAGCAGCGCGGCAAGGCCGGGTTTGCGGACCGGCTCAATGATCAGGCGGCCGCCTTCACGGCTGATCAGAACCTTGTCGCCAGGGAGCTCGAATTCGACAGGAATGCGCACCGCCTGGCTGCGGTTGTTGCGGAACAGTTTCGCCTCCTTCGGTGGCGGCGTTGCTGTGTGGCGATGCTGGGGCATGACTGCCTCCGTTTGTATATGCCATATGTATATGCCAAACAGCAGCTCCCGGCAAGCGACAGCAAAACGCAGGCCGAAGTCTGGAACAGAATTCTAAGGAACCGTAGTGTTGGCCATATCTTTTCTCGTGGCAAGGTCGCGGAGCCATCCCCCATACCTCGCCCCGCCCCCTGCGCCACGGCTATGGTCGAGCCATAACGCATTGCATCCGGAGCCTTTTTCATGAAGCGATTTTTCCTCGGCGTTGCCACTGTTGCCGGCCTGGTCCTCGCATCCTCCCAAGCCTGGTCGGCCGACAAGCTGCTCAACGCCTCCTACGACGTCGGCCGCGAACTGTTCGTCCAGGTCAACAAGGCCTTCGTCGCCGGCCATCCAGGCGTCACCGTCGACCAGTCGCATGCCGGCACCTCGGCGCAGGCGCGCGCCATCGCCGAGGGCCTTGGTGCCGATGTCGTCACCTTCAACCAGGTCACCGACATCGATTTCCTGGTCAAGAAAGGGCTCGTCTCCGCCGACTGGCAGAAGGACTTTCCCGACAACGCCTCGCCCTTCTATTCGCTGCCTTCGTTCCTCGTCCGCGCCGGCAACCCCAAGCACATCAAGGACTGGAACGATCTGGTGCGCGACGACGTGCAGGTGATCTTCCCCAATCCGAAAACCTCGGGCAATGCGCGCTACACCTATCTGGCGGCCACCGCCTACGCCAAGGAGGCCTTCAAGGGCGACGACGCCAAGGTGAAGGAGTTCATCACCAAGCTGTTCAACAACGTGCCGATCTTCGACACGGGCGGACGTGCGGCGACCACCACCTTCGTGCAGCGCGAGATCGGCGACGTGCTGATCACCTTCGAATCCGAGACGCGCGGCATCCGCAAGGAGTATGGCGACGACAAGTTCGAGCAGGTCACGCCCTCGGTCAGCCTGCTCGCCGAATTCCCGGTGGCGATCGTCGACAAGGTCGCTGACCAGCACGGCACGCGCGATCTGGCCAAGACCTATCTCGACTTCCTCTACACGCCGGAAGGCCAGGAAATCCTTGCCCAGAACGGCAACCGGGTGCGTGACGCAGCCGTCGCCGCCAAACACAAGGCCGACTTCCCGGAGGTGCGCCTGCTGACAGTGGAAGATGTCTTCGGCGGCTGGGACAAGATCCAGAAAGAGCATTTCGCCGCCGGCGGCCTGCTCGACCAGGCCTATGGCAGCCGCTGACGGCTACAGTACGCAAGAACAGATGCGGGAAAGCCGGCAACAAGCCGACTTTCTTCGTTTTTGCCATCCGCCAGGGCGAATGCGACGCCCTACCGGCAAAACGTTACAAAGAATCAACGCGTTTGTGCCTAACGTGCCACTTGGCGTCTTGTGTCGCGAAACGCCACCGCGTGGCGAAACCGTCATCATTTGCACACAAACAGCCGCCAGATGCGGGGTGGTTGGGGCTTTAACGGGTTGACTCGGGCATGCTGACAAAAAAAGGCAAATACGGCCTCAAGGCCCTCGTGCATCTTTCCAGTCTTCCGGTTGGCCAACTGGCCTTCGTCAACGACATCGCGGTCGCCAACAACATCCCGAAGAAATTCCTCGACGCCATCCTGGGCGAATTGCGCAATGCAGGCTTCGTCCAGAGCCGCAAGGGCAAGGAGGGCGGCTATCGCCTCGCCCGCCCGGCCTCCGAGATCAAGATCGGCCATGTCGTGCGCGTGCTGGACGGGCCGCTGGCGCCGATCCCGTGCGCCAGCCGCACGCAATACCAGCGCTGCGAGGATTGCGACGAGGCGACCTGCCAGGTCCGGCATATGATGCTGGAAGTCCGCCAGGCTATCGCCGAGGTGCTCGATAACAGAAGCCTCGCCGCCATGCGCGATGCCGACAACGACGATTTCCCGGTCGAGTTGTCGTCGCAGATTTAGATCGACGGCCGGCGGGCGGCGTTGGTCATCGTAAGATTCCATGATCGCGCAGGACGATGCCGTGGCAGCCAACGATGCCGGCTCATGTCCCGGTCAGCAGATGCATTGCTTCCGCGAGGACATCCGCGACAGGGCGCGTCGCGTCGATCGTCAGCGCCCGCTCATCCTTCCCCGGCGGCTCGAGAATGGCGAACTGGCTGTCGACCAGGCTTGCCGGCATGAAATGGCCCTTCCGGCTGGCGACCCGCTGACGCGCCGTCGCCGGGTCGATTTCCAGATAGAGGAAGACGATGTCCGGGCAAAAGCCGCGCAGGCGTTCGCGATAGCTGCGCTTCAGCGCCGAGCAGGCCGCGACCACGCCCTGCCCTTCGCGGACCGACGCCGCGATACGCTCCCCGATCGCATCGAGCCAGCCTTCGCGCAACTGGTCGGTAAGCGGCTCGCCGCTCGCCATGCGCGCCACATTCTCCGGCGGATGCAGCCTGTCGCCTTCGATAAAGACGGCATCCAGCGCGGCCGCCAGCGCGATGCCGACAGCCGACTTGCCGCAACCGGCGACGCCCATCACCACGATCGCCGGAGGCGCGGAGCCGGGAGCGCCCGCCGGCGCCTGTACTGTTTCTCCGTCCATCGTCAGCGGCTTGCCGGCGCGCGGCCGTAGAGCAGGAGCATCGCAACAATGACGACGCCATAGATGATCTGCCGCCCCGCCTCCGGCATCTGCATGACCGACAGGATGGATTGCAAGAGCGTGATCAGGATGACGCCGGCGACGGTGCCGAGATAGGACCCACGCCCGCCGAGGATCGAGGTGCCGCCAAGCACCACCGCGGCGATCGATGGCAGGAGATAGGCATCGCCCATCGACTGCGCGGCCTTCGAGGCATAGCCGGCCAGAAGCACGCCGCCGAAGGCCGAAAGCCCGCCCGAGACGGCGAAGGCGATCATCACCACGCGCCTTGTGTCGATGCCCGAGAGATAGGCCGCGCGCTCGCGGTTGCCGATGCCGTAGACGGTGCGGCCGAAGCCGGTGCGGGTCAGCACGAACACCATCGCGGCCCCGATCAGCGCCCAGATGATGACGGCGTTGGGCACGCCCGGAATGGCGAACCCTGTGGCCAGGTAACGCATGGCGCCCGTGGCCGAATCCTGGGGCGAGAAGCCGCCAGTGTAGACCACCATCAGCCCTTGCGCGACGGCGTTGGTGGCAAGCGTGATGATCATCGAGGGAATGCGCAGATAGGCGACGCCGATGCCGTTGACGACGCCGATCAGCACACCGCAGAAGATGCCGAACGGAATGGCGAGCGCCACCCCGGCCGGACCGTACGCCGCCGCGGCGCAAGCCATCATGGCGCCCGCCGCGACCGACCACGGCACCGACAGGTCAATCTGGCCAAGCAGGATGACCAGCATCATGCCGGTGGCGATGACGCCGAGGAACGAGGCGACCTTCAGCTGCTGCAGCAGATATTCAGGCGACAGGAAGCTTCTGGAATAGAGGCTGCCGAGGAACAGCAACAGCACGATGCAGGCGAAGGCGGTCAGCACCGCCGGGTCGGCGCGGCGGATGAATTTCGGCATGCGGCCGGCAATGCCGCCGTCGCTCTTCCCAACCATCGGCGTCGTTTCGCTCACAGGAACCACTCCAGCCGGTTGCGGACCCGAAACAGGGCGAAGGCGCCGAGGCTGACCGCGATCAGCAGGATAACGCCCTGGAACAAAGGCTGCCAGAGCGGATCGAAATCGAACACGAACAACAAATCGCCGATGGTGCGGAAGGCGAGTGCGCCGAAGATGGCGCCGATGGCGCTGCCCTTTCCGCCGAACAGCGAGACACCGCCCAGCACGACGGCGGCGATCGAGAACAGCGTGTAGGCGTTGCCGCTGGCATAGGCCGCGTCGCCCGTATAGGTGAAGAAGGTCAGGAACAGCCCGCCGATCGCGGCCAGCAGCCCGGCCAGCGTGTAGGCGGCGAACTTGCCGCGCCTGATCGGCACGCCCGACATATAGGCCGCCGTCTCCGACGATCCCGCCGCGTAGGCAGCGCGGCCAAGCACCGAGCGGCTGAAAGGCACCCAGATCACCAGCACGATGGCGAACAGCACGACGAGGCTTGCCGGCACGACGTCGAAGACACGCCCGGTCATCGCATCGGCCAGATCTTCATTGACCGAGCCGCCCGGGAAGGGCCGCAGCAAAAGGCCGATGCCGTAATAGACGGCCCCGGTGGCGATGGTGGCGACGATCGGCTGCAGCCGGCCGTAGATGACGATGGCGCCGTTGATGGCGCCGCACAGGAGACCGACCGCCAGCACGGCGATGACGCCGAGCGTCGTCTGCATGGGCGTGCCCACCACCAGCCAGGAGGCCAGGCAGTTGGTGAGGAGAAAGATCATGCCGACTGACAGGTCGATGCCGGCGGTGATCACCACCAGCGTCTGCGCCATGGCCACGAAGGCGAGCAGCACGCCCTTGTTCGCCGCCGTCTGCACCACATTGGCGGTGAAGCCGGCAGGGTGGTTCGAGGTGTAGATGATGAACATGACGATGAAGATGCCGAGCGCCAGCAGCGTTCCGCGTTGCTCTGCCAGCCAGTAGCGCCAATCCTTCACGCGCTTGCTCCCAGGCCCACCGGGCTCTCCTCGCCATGGATGTTGAGCGCGCTCGCAATCAGCGCCCGCTCGGTGATCTCGGCCCCGACCAGCTCGCGTTTGACCGCGCCGTCGTAAAGCACCAGCACGCGGTCGCAGCAGCCGATCAGCTCGTCATAATCGGTCGAATAGAACAGGATCGCCGCACCGGCGTCCGCCAGCTTGCGCATCAGCTGGTAAAGCTCCTGCTTGGTGCCGACATCGATGCCGCGCGTCGGATCGTTGAGCAGGATGATGCGTGGCTGGCGCATCAGCCATTTGGCGATGACCACCTTCTGCTGGTTGCCGCCCGACAGCGCGCCGACCGGAATGTCGAGGCCTGCCGTCTTGATCGCCAGCAGGCCGACCATGTCGTCGATCAGCCGCTGCTCGGCGGCGCGGTCGATGATGCCGCCCCGGGACAGCCGGTCGAGCGCGGCGAAGGACAGGTTCTCGCGCACCGTCATCGGCAGCATGAGGCCTTCGGTCTTGCGGTCTTCGGGGATGAGCGCCATGCCGATGGCATCCTCGCGGGCCGCCGCCGGACTTTTGATCGCCACCGGCTTGCCATCGATCAGCACCTCGCCGGAAAGGCCGCGCAGCACGCCGAAGAAGGCGAGCAGCAATTCGCGCTGGCCCTGGCCGTCGAGACCGCCGAGGCCGACCACCTCGCCTGCCCTGACGGTCAGCGAGATGTTGTGCAGCCGGTCGGTCCACGAGAGCTTGCGGGCCTCGAGCCTGGGTGCGGCTGCAGCCGGCACGGACGTCGGCTTGGGCGGGAAGATGTGACTGTATTCACGGCCGATCATCAGTTCGACCACCTCATTGTCGCTCTTCGAACCGGCCTTGTAGCTGGCGACATTGCGGCCGTTGCGGAACACCGTGCACTGATCGGCAAGCTCGGCGATCTCATTCATGCGGTGCGAGATGTAGAGCAGCGCCAACCCTTCCGAGCGCAACCGTTTCAGGACACCAAAGATCTTGGAGACATCAGCCGCCGTCAGCGCCGAGGTCGCCTCGTCGAGGATCAGGATCCGCGGCTTTCTGGCCAGCGCCTTGGCGATCTCGACCATCTGCCTTCTTGAAAGGGGAAGATCCTTGACCAGCGCCAGCGGATGGATGTCAGCGGCTCCTGCGCGCGCCAATGCCTCCTCCGCGATGCGCCGTTGCGCCTTGCGGTCGATCATACCGAAGCGCTTGGGCGGATCTGATATGACGATGTTGTCGGCGACGCTGAGATCTGGAACCAGCGACAGCTCCTGGAAGATGCAGACGATCCCGGCCTTGTTGGCCGCGGCCGGCGACAGGAAGGTCGCCTCCCGGCCGTCCAGCGTCATGCGGCCCTCGTCGGGCGCCACGACACCGGCCATGACCTTGATCAGCGTCGACTTGCCGGCACCGTTTTCGCCAAGGATGGCGTGGATGCTGCCGGATGTGACGACAAGCTCCGCCTTTTCCAGGGCTCGCACGCCACCATAGCGCTTGGATATGCCTTCCATCTGGAAGAGCGGAACCGCACTGTCCATCGGCCCTCCCCGGGGCGCTTTGATCACCAGCGTATCAAGTGACCGGCGCCGTGAGAGATCCCACGGCGCCGGGAGTGCAGCCTACTGGTCCGCCTTGGTCTGCCCCATGATTTCCTGCGCGGTGAAATTGATGCCGCAGGTCGGGAAGGAATTGCCGACGAAGAAATTGTCGGACTGGTCGGGGAAGAAATCCTGACCGGCCTTGAAGTTTGGATCCTCGACGATGGCGAGCGGCAGCTTGACCGATTGCGGCACGACATTGCCTTCAAGCGCCGCGATCGCCGTCTTGATGGCAACCGCCACCTGCGCCGGGCCGGTACCGGCTGACGAGCATTTCAACCCGTCGGCCGCATGGGCCGCGCAGAACTTGCGGAAACCGTTCTCGGTCTCGCCGCCGAACGGCACGAAGGGATGCTTGGCATCGATCATCGCCTGCACGATACCGGTGTCGCCGCCCTGTCCGGTGACACCGTCGAAGGGGCCGTTGGTGGCGATGGCGTCGGCCGAAGCCTTCTGCGCAACGCCGTCATCCCACTTGCCGACGACTTCGGTGACGGCCCATTTCTTGCCCGAGGCATCGAGAACCTCGTGGATGCCGTTGTGGCGGTCGGTGTCGACCGACGTCCCGGCAACGCCGCGCACCTCGAGCACCTTGCCGCCGTTCGGCACATGCGAGACCAGCCATTTGCCCCACAGTTCGCCAAGACCTTTCTGGTCGACATTGACGTTGATGGCGTCCTTGGTGTCGAGAATGTTGTCGAAGGCAACCAGCACGACGCCGGCTTCCTTGGCGCGCTTGATCACCGGCCCGAATGCGGTCGGGTTCTGCGCGTTGACGACGATCGCGTCATAACCGGAGTCGATGAAGTTGTTGATCGCCGAAATCTGCGCCGGCACATCTTCGCCGGTCGAGACGACCTTGAATTCCTTCAGCTTGGCGGCGACGTCCTTCTGCGCCGCATAGGCCTTCGCGGTCTGCACCATCTGGATGCGCCACGTATTGGCGATATAGCCGTTGGCGAGCGCGATGCGATACGGCCCGGCCTTCTTGGGGAACTTGAAGAATTGCGTGTCAGCGGCCCAGGGCGCGAAACAGTCGGGCTCGGCGGCCGGGCCTTTGACGATTTCGGGACCCGCGGCAATCGCCGACGAGCTCAGCATAACGAATGCACTGGCGGCAACGATGCCACCGACGAGTGACTTGATCATCGATAATCCTCCCGATTGCAGTTCTGATTTGTTGGTTCAGTTTCATGCAATTCCCGCGTTTCCGGCAGGCCCTCCCGCCTTGTCCAGTCACGCTTGCCAGGTGCCAACGACCTTCGCGCCCCCTCCCCTTGCCGTCCCCATCGACCGAAGAAAAACTATCATATTATACATAATAAACAAGCATGAGCTGTTGCTTATGTATAATAAACAAGTTCACTGCTTCGGAGGCGAGGCTCATTCTCGAAAATGGTAGCGCTACCATAGCGTTGTGTAAAGCGCCATTTGAGCGCGTTCTTAAAAGCGCGTTCAGCGGGCTGTGCTCTCGCGGCGCTTGAGCTCGAAGCCAAGATCGACGATCCGCTGCTGCGGCCGGTCGCCGGCGATCGCCGCCAGCGCCATGGCGACGGCGCGCCTGCCGATTTCGTAGCGGTAGGTGCGGATGCTGGTGATCGAGGGAAACGCCACCTGCATCATGTCGAGGTCGTTGAAACCGACAATGCCGATCGTCTTCGGCACGTCTATTGCGGCCCGATGGCACTCGAACAGCACGCCGAGCGCGATGTCGTCATTGTTGCAGAACACGCCGTCGAGCGTCGGCATCTTGGCCAGGGCGTCGCGGAACAATTCGCGGCCAAGCGGCACGCTGGACAGCAGCGGCGTCGTGGTGACCAGGCGCGGATCGAATAGGCCGGCTTTTTCCATGGCAGCGCGATAACCCGCCAGACGCCGCTGCGAGCGCGGGTCCATGCGCGCGCCGATGAAGCCGATGCGGCGATACCCCATCTCGATCAGGTGCTCGGTCGCCGTCCTGCCGCCGTCGAGATGCGAGAATCCGACCATCATGTCGACGGGATCGGGCCCGGTCTCCATCACCTGCACCACCGGGCAGCCGGCATTCTCCAGCAGTTTTCGCGAGGTTGGCGTCTGGTCGATGCCGGCCACGATCAGCGCTGCCGGCCGTTGCGAGCCGAACAGCTGCAAGAGCCGCTCCTCCTCGAGGCCGGAATAGTGCGTGTTGCCGAGCTGGATGCGGAACGGACTGTCCGACAGGCTGTCATAGATGCCGCGCACCACTTCGGCAAAGACGTTGTTGGTAAGCGACGGCACCAGCACGCCGAACACCTCGGCACGCGCCGAGGCCAGCGCCCGCGCATTGGGGTCCGGTACGTAGCCGAGCTCGTCGACGGCGGCCTGGATCTGGCGGCGCAATTCTTCCGAGACGCGCTCCGGCTCGCGCAAGGCGCGCGACACGGTGATGGCGCCGACGCCGGCCTTGCGCGCGACATCCGCTATGGTCGGGCGGCCGCCGCCCCGGCGCGAGCGCGGCTTGATCAAGGCCATCGCCCGCGCAGATGGCCGCCAAAGCGCGCCCGCAATACGATCATCGCCATTTCACCGGCCTGTTGCCGCAACCCTTGGCCGACTGGGGTCGCGCAGCCATTGCTCATTGTCAAGCCGGAGTGCCTCAGGCCGCCATGACGGCCCTGCCCCTTGCTGCCTTCCACATGAACAGCCCGATCGCCATTATGTTCAGCAAATTCCAGGCGATGCCATTGAGGAAGGCCACGGCGTAGGACCCGGTCAGATCGTAGATCCAGCCGGACATCCAGCCGCCGATCGCCATGCCGAAAATCGTCGCCATGATGACGATGCCGATCCGCTGGCCGGCCTCCTTGGCCGGCAGGTATTCGCGCACGATGATCGCATAGCAAGGCACGATGCCGCCTTGCGACAGGCCGAACACCAGCGACACGACATAGAGCGAGGCGAGCCCGTCGAACGGGATGTAGAACAGCAGCGACAGGCATTGCAGCACCGAGCCGATCAGCAGCGTCTTCACGCCGCCTATGCGATCGGCGAGAAAGCCGGAGGCAAGCCGGCTGACGACACCCGCCGCCATCATGATCGACAGCATGTCGGCGCCATGCGCCATGCCGTAGCCGAGATCCATGCAATAGGCGACGATATGCACCTGCGGCATCGACATCGCCACGCAGCAGCCGAGGCCGGCGACCACCAGCAGCCCCTGCAACGCCGCCGGCGACATGGGAATCGGCTGCACCGGCCGGCTTCCCGGCGAACCGGCGGCCGCGGCTTCCGGAGCCCCGCGCCGCAGCATCAGCACCAGCGGCACCATGGTGACCAGGCAGAAGATACCGATGGCCGCATAGGTGAACCGCCAGCCTTCCGCCTTGATCAGCGTCGGCATGATGGTCGGCCAGAGCGCGCCGGCGAGATAGTTGCCGGCAGCCGCCGCGGTGACGGCAACGCCGCGCCGGCGGTTGAACCAGTGGGAGATGTCGGCGATCAGCGGCCCGAAGATCACCGACGTGCCGACACCGATCAGCACCCCCTGAGCAAGGGTGAACTGCAGGATCGAGGTCGAAAGCGCGGCAAGCAGCAGGCCGGCCGAGAGCGCCACGGAAGAAATCAGCGCCGGAATCCAATAGCCCATGCGGTCGATGGCGCGGCCGACCAGCACGTTGCCGGCAGCAAAGCCCACCATGGTCGCGGTGTAGGGCATGGATGCCGCGGCGCGGTCGACGCCGAACTCCGCCTGCACGGCGGGCAGCACCACGACGACCGCCCACATGCCGACCGCGCCGATGGTCGCCAGCACCATCGAAATGGCCAGGCGCATCCAGGCGTAGGAGCTGTCGATGCCGGGGCTCGGCCGGCTCAAATCGGTTCGGGTCAAAGGCGTTTCCTGTCGACGGTCGCGAAAACCAACTGCAGTTTGCGCCACTATCGGCGCATTCTGAGCGCACAGCAGCGCCAGAGCGGGCAAATCCGTGGCTCCAGAGCGGACAGGAAGGCGGAACCGACGCCACTCTGTGGAGTTTCCCGACCATCAGACCCAGAAAAGGAGTGCCAGCCATGACCGCTGCCAGGCAAAAATGGTCGGCCGAGGTGACCGAGCATAGCGACGCCATGGATCTCGAGGATCACATCTTCGAATCCGACGATGCCAGGAAGATCGCCGCCTCGCTCAAGCGGTCGGCCGAACACAGCCATCGCCGCAAGGCCGAACCCTTTCAGTCCGCCATGTCGATGCTGAATTTCTACATCAACCGCGCCGGCAAGAACCTGCCCACCGCGCGCAGACAAGTGCTCGAGCGCGCCAAGGACGAACTGCGCGTGGCCTTCGGCCGCGAGAAGGAAGATTAACTCCGGCCTAGCGCGACTTGATCACGTGGTCGGTGTTGGCGAGCAGTTTTCGCACCGCGGCGCGCGCCGCGTCCGGCCGCTGCAGGCGGATGTTTTTCTCGATCGCCTCATGCAGCTTCTGCACGTGATTGAGATCGTCGACCGCCCGCGTGGTGAAAGTGAAGAGATGGTCGAACGCAGATTCGATCAGCACGCCGAGCGGCACCAGAAGGTCGTTGCCGGAAGCCCGCAGGATGGCGAGGTGAAAGCGTGTGTCCGCGCGCGTGCGTTCCTGCAGGCTGGCCGCTTCCCCCATATCGCGACAGGCCTGGCTGATCTCGGCCATCTGCTCGTCGGTCCGCCGCATGGCGGCGAAGGCGGTCGCTTCCGGCTCGATGATGTGGCGGAACTCCTGCACCGTCTTGAGGAACACCTCGCGGTCGGGCGACGTCGCGTACCAGGCGAGCACGTCGCGGTCGAGCAGGTTCCAGCGCTCCTTCGGCTCGACCCAGCTGCCGATCTTGGGGCGTGACGCCAACAGGCTCTTGGCCATCAGCATCTTGATCGCCTCGCGCACCGCCGAGCGGCTGACGCTGAAGGTCTCCGACCATTTGGCCTCATTGGGCAATATGGTGCCGGGTGGATAGTCGCCCCGCACGATCCTGAGCCCAATTTCGCTGGCCAGCGACGTGTGTACGCTGGCGCCGGGAATGCGCGCCGCGTCGGGCCGGCGAACACCGGAGGGGCGTTCGGCGGATGCCGGCTTTTTCGGCGGCTTTTCCTTGTTCGGCTTTGCGTCCCGCATAGACTTCAGAAAGGCCGGTTTGCGGAAGCTGTCAAGCACCGCCGGGCGGTTGGGCCGCAAAGCGCGCCGCTATGCACAGCCCAACCCCGTTTTGCCTGCTTGCTCAGGCGGTTTTGACATATTTGCGCCAGCTATGCTCCGGGCGGAAGCCCAGCATGTCGCGCGCCTTGCGGTTCGACAGCAGCGTCTCGTACTCGCCGAGCTCGGCCTTGACCGGCACATTGGGATAGAATCGCTTCAGGAGTTCGGCCGTTGGCAGGTCGGACGAGGTGTCGTCATTGGCGGCGTTGAACACCTGGTAGCCGAGACCGTCCTTCTCGATGGCGCGCAGCGTGATCTGGCCGAGATCGCGCGCGTCGACATAACTCCAGGCGATGCGCTTGCGGAAACCCGGATCGGCGAACCATTTCGGGAACAGCGAATACTCATGCGGCTCGATGACATTGCCGATGCGAAGCGCGTAGATGTCGGTGCCGTTGCGCTGCGCAAAGGCCCGCGCGGTGTTCTCGTTGACGATCTTGGAGAGCGCATAGCTGTCCATCGGGTCGACGTCATACGCCTCGTCGAGCGGGAAATATTTGGGGTCGCGCGGCTCGTTGGCGAACACCAGGCCGTAGGTCGTCTCCGAGGAGGCGACGATCACCTTGCGGATGCCGAGCTTCACCGCGGCCTCGATGACATTGTAGGTGCCCATCGCGTTGATGCGGAACACTTCATTGTCGGGCGTGATCATGATGCGCGGAATGGCGGCGAAATGCACCACCGCATCCACCGGCTGCGGGCGCAGCGAGGGGTCGAATTCGTGCAGGCCCATATAGCTCGACAGCGCGTTGAACACCTGCCCGCTGTCGGTAATGTCGGTGATCAGCGTGCGCACCTTGGGATTGTCGAGCGGCTTGGTGTCGATGTTGAGCACCTGGCAGCCCTGCTCGACAAGATATTGCACGACATGACGCCCAGCCTTGCCGCTGCCGCCGGTGAACATGATCCGCTTCGTCATTCTGGTCTCCACTACAGGCTCTGGAATAACCGTCTATTGTCAGACAATATTGCTTTCTGCAACCGCATATGGCTAAAACGCCAGTGCAATTATCGATAATCCGGGATAGGACCACGACATGAACACCACCACCGCGCGCGAAAAGATCGGCTTCATCGGCCTTGGCCTGATGGGGCACGGCATCGCCAAGAACATCGTCGACAAGGGCTATCCCCTGACATTCCTTGGCCGCAAGAACCGCAAACCCGCGGAGGACTTGACTAGCCGCGGCGCCAAGGAGGCGTCAACCTCGCGCGATGTCGCGGCAGCGTCCGACATCGTCTTCATCTGCGTCACCGGGTCGCGCGAAGTGGAAGCCATCATTCGCAGCGCCGGCGGCCTCAAGGAAGGCTTGAAAAAAGGCTCGGTCGTCGTCGATTGTTCGACCTCCGATCCGGTCTCGACCGTGGCGCTTGCGGCCGAACTCAAGTCGCTGGGCATCGACTATGTCGACGCGCCGCTGAGCCGCACGCCGAAGGAAGCCTGGGAAGGCACGCTCGACGCCATGGTCGGCGCCCCCGACGCCGTCTTTGCCAGGGTAAAGCCGGTGATCGAAACCTGGGCCGGCCGCATCGTCCATATCGGCGACACCGGCGACGGCCACCGCATGAAGCTGCTCAACAATTTCATCTCGCTGGGCTACGCCGCCATCTATTCCGAGGCGCTGGCCCTGGCGCAGAAGGTCGGCATCTCGCCGCCGCGCTTCGACAGCGTCATCCGCAACGGCCGCATGGATTGCGGCTTCTACCAGACCTTCATGCGCTGGACGCTGGAGGGCGACCGCGACGCCCACAAATTCACCATCGCCAACGCCTTCAAGGACCTGACCTATCTGGAATCGATGGCCGGTGCGGCCGGCATCGCCAACCCGCTCGGCAACGCCACCAAGAATTCCTTCGCCGGAGCCCATGCCACCGGCCCGGCCGAGCAGTTCGTGCCGATGCTGGCAACGCATATCGGCAAGGTCAACGGCGTCGACCTGATGCCGACCAAGGATGGCAAGAAGCAGACGATTTAACGAATTGCTCTGACGGCCGGACAGCTTAGCGCCGCCGGCTTCCGATCCCCTCATCGGTGTCGGCGAGCAGCTTGTGCACGGCGCTGCGCGCCGCCGCCGGCCGTTGCAGGCGGATGTTCTTCTCGATCGCCTCGTGCAGCTTCTGTGCCCGGTTCTGATCGCCGACCTGGCGTGTCGTGAAGACGAAGAGATGGTCGAGTGCGGACTCGATCAGCACGCCGAGCGGCACCAGAAGGTCGTTGCCCGAGGCCCGCAGGATGGCGAGGTGAAAGCGTGTGTCGGCGCGGATGCGTTCCGGCAGGTTCGCGGCCTCCCCCATCTCGCGGCAGGCCAGGCTGATCTCGGCCATCTGCTCATCGCTGCGCCGCATGGCGGCAAAGGCGGATGCTTCCGGTTCGATGATGTGGCGGAACTCCTGCACGGTGCGCAGGAAGGCTTCGCGGTCGGGTGCGGTCGCGTACCAGGCGAGCACGTCGCGGTCGAGCAGGTTCCAGCGCTCCTTCGGCTCGACCCAGCTGCCGATCTTGGGGCGTGATGCCAAAAGGCTCTTGGCCATCAGCATCTTGATCGCCTCGCGCACCGCCGAGCGGCTGACATTGAATGTCTCGGCCCATTTGGCCTCGTTGGGCAGGATGCTGCCGGGCGGATAGTCGCCGCGCACGATCCGCAGACCAATCTCGCTGGCTAGCGAGGCATGAACGCTGGATCCGGGAAAGTGCGCCGCATCCGCCCTGCGCACGACCGCTGGATCGCGGCTGGCTTGCGCCTTGGCCCGGCTGGATTGCTTCTTTGCCTTGTCCTGGGGCATCCACGTTCCAATAGGCAGCTGCCTGTCGCCCGGAGATGCTCCGAACCCTGTGGCGCGCCGATCCCGTCACCGAAAGATCCAAACCACGGACGCGTCAAAGCCGGAGCCTGTTGCCCCTTGCCACGGCGTCTCGCTCAGGATTTGACGGGGCGCCCGTTGCCGAGCGCCCCGGTTCGAAAGACTATTTCTGGATGCAGGTGTCGACCGTATCCTTGGTGCATTCGTCGAGGCCGGTGAAAACCGGATCGTCGACCTTCTTGCCCTCGATCAAGTCGATCATCACCGACGGCGCCTTGTAGCCCATTTCAAAGGGCCGCTGGCCGACCAGCGCAGTGACGAGGCCGTCGCGGGCGATCGCCACCTCGTCGCCGATCGTGTCGGCGGCACCGATGACGAAGTCGTTGCTAGCTATCCGGTCCTTGAGCGGCCCGAACAGATCGCGATAGGGCTGCGGCGCGCCGAACAGCGGCCAGCCGCCCATGATGCCGAAGGCGTCGAGCTTGGGGTTGGCGGCGAGGATGTCGGTCATCGCCTGAACGCCCTTGGCGCCGTCGTCATTGGTGAACACCGGGCAGCCGGCGACTTCCGTCCATCCGCCCTCGCCCGCAAGTGCCGCTAGGCCTTCCTTGCCCGACAGGGCGTCACGCATGCCTTGCGCGCGGCGCAGGATGTTGTCGGCCGCCGGGTTGCCTTCGATCGTGCAGATCGTGCCGCCATTCGGCTTGCCCTTCTTGATGTACTCGCCGATCTTCTTGCCCATCAGATAGTTGTCGGTGCCGAGATAGGTCTTGCGAAGGGCTGCGTCTTCCTTGGCAAGGTCGGCGTCGACGGTCATGATCGGGATCGACGGATTGGCGCTCTTGATCGTCTGCGCGATCAGCGGCGCGTTGGACGGCGAAATCGCCATCGCCACCGTGTCGGGCTTGCTCAGCATATCCTGGACGATCTGTGCCTCGCCGGCCTCGTCGGAAGTCGACGCCGGACCGGTGTAGAAGCATTCATATTCCGAGCTGGCGTTCTCCTTGTTCCATTTCTCGCAGCCCTGATGGATGGCTTCGAAGAATGGATTGTCGAGACCTTTCACCACGATGACGAGCTGCTTCTTGGCCAAAGCCGGCCCGGCGCCCAGCGCCATGGCGGCGACGGCGGCGAGCAATACTGTTTTCCTCATGTCAGTCCTCCCTTGGAAACAGACGGACACGGCGTGCCCGCCACACAAATCGGCCTGACTGCGAGATGGCAGAGCCAACGCTCATACCGCCAGGCAAGGCCGATAAGCATTTTCAGATGCGGCCGGACCGGCAGCGTGCCGGAACGGCCGATAACCTCCCACCGGTCTCGCCGCAAAAATGGCATGGAACCGGAAATCTTTCTCCGACCATCAACTAATAACGGCGCGGCGCCAACGTCAATTGCTATTTGTCCTACAAAACGGATTTTTCGGAACCGTATGTCACTATTCGTCTGACAAATACCCTATTTCTTGTCGATCCGACAATTGACGCCCGCGCGGGCATTCGCGTAAATGCCGGTCAACGTTGCTTCCGGGAGGAATGGGGAGCACGATGTAGGCGCTGCGACCTGGAACAGGCAGCAGCAAGGCATGGGGAGGCTATAGGCTGGTGGCAGTTCTCGAACTCACCAATATCTCGAAGCATTTCGGCGCCATCCAGGCGGTCAACGACGTGTCGCTGTCGATCGAACCCGGCCAGGTCGTCGGCCTGATGGGCGACAATGGCGCTGGGAAGTCGACGCTGGTCAAGATGATCGCCGGCAATTTCCACGCCAGCCATGGCACCATGCGCATGGACGGCAAGGAATTGGTCCTGAACAAGCCGGCGGAAGCCCGCCAGCACGGCATCGAGATCGTCCACCAGGATCTGGCGCTCTGCAACAATCTGACGGCCGCCGCCAATGTCTATCTCGGCCGCGAGCTGCGGCGCGGCGTCGGCCCATTCCGCATCCTCGACTATGCCGCCATGTACAAGCGCGCCGGCCAGCTCTTTGCCGAATTGAAATCCGAGACCCGCCCGCGCGATCTCGTCAAGCAGATGTCGGGCGGCCAGCGCCAGGCGGTGGCGATCGCCCGCACCATGCTGTCGCAGGCCAAGATCGTCTTGATGGACGAGCCGACGGCGGCGATCTCGGTCAGGCAGGTCGCCGAAGTGCTCAACCTGATCCGCCATCTGCGCGACCAAGGCATTGCCGTGGTGCTGATCAGCCACCGTATGCCCGACGTGTTCGACGTCGCCGACCGCGTCATCGTCATGCGGCGCGGACGCAAGGTCGCCGACAAGGCAATCGCATCGAGCTCGCCCGAGGAAGTCACCGGGCTCATCACCGGCGCCATCGAGCAGGTCTCGTAAGCGCGGCTAATTTCACCAGGCTGGCGCGTATCGCAGCCGGCAGGAAAGGTCGATAATGGCAGTCACCCTTGACCAGACGATCGCACAGAAGCAGCACAGTTTCCTGTCGCGGCTATTGTCCGCCCAGACCTTCTGGGTGGTCATCGCCGTCATCCTTGCCTGCATCTTCCTGTCGTTCGCCACCGACGCCTTCGCGACGTCGAAGAACCTCTACAACATCACCCGCAACATCACCTTCGTCGCCATCGTCGCGCTCGGCATGACCTTCGTCATCATCACCGGCGGCATCGACCTTTCGGTCGGCTCGGTTCTGTGCCTTTCGTCGATGGTGCTGGCCGTCACGATGCATGCCGGCTATTCGATCGAAATCGGCATCCTGGCCTCGATCGCCACAGCGCTTGCCATCGGCGCCTTCAACGGCATCCTGACCGCCTATCTCGGCTTTCCACCTTTCGTGGTGACGCTCGGCATGCTGTCGATTGCCCGCAGCCTGGCCATGGTCGCCTCCAACAACACCGTCGTCTTCCAGTTCGGGCCCGACCACGACAAGCTGCTGGCGCTCGGCGGCGGCGCCTGGGTGTTCGGCATCGCCAATCCGGTGCTCTACATGATCCTGCTGGCGTTGATCACCGGCTTCGTCCTGCGCTGGACCAAGTTCGGCCGGCACATCTTCGCCATTGGCGGCAACGAGCACGCAGCAACGCTGACCGGCGTCCCGGTGAAGCAGATCAAGGTCGCCGTCTACATGATATCGGCGCTGTCGGCGGGCATTGCCGGCATCATCCAGACCGGATGGCTCGGCGCCGTCACCACCAATCTCGGCACCGGCATGGAACTGCAGGTGATCGCCGCCACCGTCATCGGCGGCGCCAACCTGGCCGGCGGCGTCGGCACCGCCTTCGGCGCCATTGTCGGCGCGGCCCTGATCGAGGTGATCCGCAACAGCCTTGGCCTGCTCGGCATCAATGCCTTCTGGCAAGGCACCTTCATCGGCGGCGCCATCCTGCTTGCGGTGCTGTTCGACCGCATCCGCAATTTCCGGCGCAGCGACTGACGTTGAGGCGTCTTTCCTTCTCCCCTGGCGGGAGAAGGAAAGTGCCAGGCGTTATTCGTTTCACTCCTATCGCTCAGTCTGAAAATCAGCCGGAGCGAGCCGCCACCGATCCCCGCCAACAGCCTATGTCTTGACGGAAACCGGCAACCGGCAGCACAATCTCCGGGCAGGCGAAGGGAGGCCAGTCGTCTGCGGGAGGATATACCCATGACGGACGCGATCAGGCTCTACTGGGGCCGGTTCGGACATGTTTCTGTCTTGAATGTCGCAAGCGACTTCGTCACCCATGCCCATGTCGAGGCGCATCTCATCATCTGGCTCGAAGGCACCGCCGGCGAGATGACCATCGGCCGTGAAACGGTGCGGCTCGGACCATGCACCGCCGCCGGCATCAATTCCTTCCAGCCGCACAGCCATGTGCTGTCGCAAAACGGGACGCCCGGTCTGTTTCTCGCTTTCTACATCGACCCCGACTGGGCGCGCCGGCGCCGCGACCTGCCCTCTTCCGCACCGCTGTTTGCCCAGGCTGCGATTACGCTGGAGCCCTGGCTGCACCAGGCCGCCGCCAGCCTGCTCGACCATCTGACCGACAATGAAAGCGTCGACGATGTCCCCAATTACGAGATAGAGCGCTTTATCGATTCCGTCCTCGATGCCGCCGACGCCTCGGCGCCGCAGGAGGCGCGTGCGCGCATCAACACCATGCAGGATTTCCGCGTCCGCAAGGCCATCCAGCTGATGAAGGCCAATGTCTGCGAACGCATCTCCTTCGATGACGTGGCGCGCAGTGTGGGCTTGTCGCGGCCGCATTTCTTCGCCTTGTTCAAGGAACAGACCAATCTGACGCCCAATGTCTACTGGAACACGCTGCGCATGGAGGAAGCGGTGCGGCAGCTGCAGTGGTCGCAGGAGCCTCTGATCTCGGTCGCCTGCAATCTCGGCTTCACCACGCAAGGCAATTTCTCGCGCTTCTTCCGCGACCATGTCGGCGTGCCGCCGACACTCTATCGCGAGGCCGCGCGCGCAACCGCCTGAGCCCGCTTTTTCAGACTCCTTGATACGCGCGCAAGACGCATTGATAAGCGTCGCTCGAGCCACCGCCCTACCCTTGCCCGACTGTCGCATTCGCAAGGGAACGTCCTATGGCAAAAGTCACCATCTCCAGCGTCATCGACGCGCCGGTCGAAAAGGTCTGGGCGCGCATACGCGACTTCAACGGCCTGCCCGGCTGGCATCCGCGCATGGTCGAGAGCCATATCGAGGACGGCAAGGATGCCGGCACGCTCGGCTGCGTGCGCAATTTCGAGCTCGCCAGCGGCGCCCGCATCCGTGAAAAGCTGCTCGACTTCTCCGATGAGAATTTTCTCGTCAGCTACTCCATCCTGGAAACGCCGCAGCCGCTCACCAACCACAAGGCAACGCTGCAATTGCGCCGTGTCACCGATGGCGACCGCACTTATGCCGAATGGACCGCCAGCTTCGATGCAGCGCCCGAAGAAGCCGACAAGATCGCCGCCGGCATGGGGGCCAATGTCTTCCAGGGCGGCTTCAACGCCCTGAAGAGCCATTTTGCCGGCCAGAGCTGAATCAGGCTTTTAAACAGGAGCGTTCCATGGCGCTTGCCCTCCAGACATTCCCGACCGTGAAGGACGCCAATGCGGCGCTGCAGACGGCCGGCACCCGCTATCTCGGCGGCGGTACACTGGTCATCCGCGCGGCCAATGAAGGCGATGTTTCGGTCTCCGGCCTTGTCAGGTCGACCGACCCGGCGCTGTCGGCCATCGCGATTGCCGGGGGCAAGGTCCGCATCGGCGCTTCGGTGAGCATGGCGGCGATCGCCCGTCATCCCGACCTCGGTGCGCTTGCCAAGGCCGCGCGCGCCGTCGGCGGTCCGGCGATCCGCAACATGGCGACCGTCGGCGGCAATCTGTTCGCGCCGGCGCCCTATGGCGATTTCGCCGTGGCCTTGCTGGCGCTCGACGCCACGGTCGGCACCGAGGATGGCGAATTGCCGATCGAGATCTTCCTGGCCAAGCGGGACGGCAGCCGTGCCATCGTCACAGCAGTCAGCTTCACGCTGCCGAAGGACGATAGCTTCCGTTTCCTGAAAGTGTCGCGGGTCAAGCCCAAGGGCGTCTCGGTGCTGAGCATCGCTGCCGTTCTGGAGCGGGTTGCCGATGGCACCGTGTCTTCGGCGCGGATCGCGCTTGGCTGCATGGCCGACCGCCCCGTGCGGGCCAAGGCGGCGGAAAAGGCGCTGCTGGGCAAGTCGCTCGACCGGGACGGCATCGCGGCGGCATTGGCCGCCGTCACCGAAGGCATCGCGCCCATCACCGATCCGATCGCCAGCGCCTGGTACCGCGCTGAAGTCCTGCCGGTTCATCTCGGCCGGCTGCTGCTGAGCTGAAATCACCCGTTGGGGGGCGCGCGTCTGTCCGATCCGTCGGGCAGGCGCGCAAGGAGGAAATATGGCGAAGGTCCCGGTTCAATTCACGCTCAACGGCTCCGAGAAAGCCGAATTCATCGACAGCGGCACAACCCTGCTCAACGCCCTGCGCGACAAGATCGGCGACACCTCGCCGAAAGGCGGTTGCCACCAGGGCACGTGCGGCGCCTGCTCGGTCATCATCGACGGCGAACTCAGGCTGTCTTGCCTGACCTTGGCCGAGACCTGCAATCGCGCGGCCATCACCACGACATCCGGCCTCGCCGAAGGCGGCGTTCTCCATCCGCTGCAGCGCGCCTTCCTCGACACCTTCGCCACGCAATGCGGCTTCTGCACGCCGGGCATGATCATGGCCGCCAAGGTGCTGCTCGACCACACGCCCGATCCCAGCCGCGACGAGGTCGTCGAGGCGCTGTCGGGCAATATCTGCCGCTGCACGGGCTACGAGCCGATCATCCAGGCGGTGCTCACCGCGGCCCGCGCCAATTCGCAGAACGCGGCCTGAGGGAGCTACGATGGAACTGCGCAAGAATTACTTCGCCGATGTTCGCAAGGACGATCTGCACGAAATCGGCCAGCCCAGGCCGCGCTCGGATTCGCCCGGCCACGTCACCGGCAAGACCGCCTTTTTCGCCGACCGCAACTTTCCCGGCATGCTGCACCTGAAGATGGTGCGCAGCCCGCACCACCACGCCCGCATCCGCTCGATCGACACATCCCAGGCTGAAAAACATCCTGGTGTCGTCAAGGTGCTGACCGCCAAGGACGTACCGCACAATGTCTACACCATCCTGATCCTCATCCAGATCGGCCCCGAGGACGAGACGGTGCTGGCCGACGGCAAGGTGCGCTGGAAGGGGGAGGCGGTGGTGGCGGTGCTGGCCGAGACCGAGCGCGCCGCGCAGGAGGCCGCCGCCAAGGTCAAGGTCGACTATGAGGTTCTGCCGGCCGTCTTCGACATGGAGGAAGCGCTGAAGCCCGGCGCGCCGTTGGTCAACGAATATCACGGCCAGAATTACTATCTCTATGACAGCGGCGAGTGCCGCAAGGTACGCTTCGGCGATGTCGAGGCGGGCTTTGCCGGCGCCGATCACATCCTCGAACAAAGCTACCAGTCCTCGCCGATCGAGCATGCGCCGACCGAGACCACCGGCTGCGTGGTGGCGCCCGAAGGCAATGACCGCTTCACCTGCTACACCAACACGCAGGCGATGTTCTTCACCCTCGACAACACCTCGATCATCCTGCAGATGCCGGGCTCGAAGCTGCATTTCGTCGGCGGCACGGTCGGTGGCGGCTTTGGCGGCAAGGTCGACGTCATCGTCGAGCCGATCGCCATCCTTGGCGCCAAGCTAACAGGACGACCGGTCTGTTTTATCTACAGCCGCGAGGAGGAGATGCAGATCTCCTCGCCCCGCGCCGCCGAAAAGGTCATCATCAAGGACGGCGTCATGAAGGACGGCCGCATCGTCGCGCGCAAGGTCACCGGCTACACCGATGCCGGCGCCTATTCGCGCCACTCGCCCTATGGCGCGCAGAAGGGCGCCGGGCATTATCCCGGCCCCTACACCATCCCGAATGTCTGGATCGACACCTATTGCGTCTACACCAACCGCACGCCGTCCTCGGCCATGCGCGGCTTTGGCGTCACCATCGGCGACTTCGCGCTGGAGGTGCAGATGGACAAGCTGGCGCGGCTGATCGGCATGGACCCGCTCGAATTCCGCTTCATCAACGCCTATCGCGACGGCGACATGAAGGCGCATCGCCAGCCGACGGAAGGGGCAGCACTCATCGAATGCATGCAGGAAGCCTCGCGCGCCGCCAACTGGCCGGTGGCGGAGAAATTCATGGCGATGTCCTCCTACAGGAAGGGAGCCTGATATGGCGATCCGGCGTGGACGCGGCGTGGCCGCGATCAACTATCCCACCGGCATGAACCTCGGCGGCGACCCGACCCAGGCGCTGGTGCATTCGACGCCGACCGGCAATTTCATGGTGACGCTGTCATCCGTCGATCTCGGCCAGGGCATGAAGCAGATCATGGCGCAGATCTGCGCCGAGACCATCGGCGTGCCCACCGACCGCGTCGTCGTCGACACCGCCGACACCGATACCGGCCCGCACTGCATGGGCACCTTCGCCTCGCGCGGCACCCACCGCGCCGGCAACGCCGTCATCCAGGCCGCCCGGGAAGCCCGCCAGGTGATGCTGGAAGTGGCGGCCGAGGAATTGGAGGTCAACGCCTCCGATCTCGAGACCGACGGCCAGGGCAACATTCTGGTCAAGGGTGCGCCGCAAAAGTCGATCTCGATCTTCGATGTCGCTTTGTCGGCGCATTTCAAACGCGGCCGGTCGATATCGGGACGCGGCATGTTCCTGATCCCGCGCTCCTATCCGGAGAAGGAGACCGGCGCGATGAAGCCCTCGACCTGCTACGCGCACGCCTGCACCGTGGCCGAAGTCGAGGTCGATGACGAAACCGGCGAAGTCACCGTGCTGACGGTCAAGAACGTCTTCGAGATCGGCCGCGCGCTGAACCCGAAAATGGTCGAGCAGCAGCTGGTCGGCGGCTCCTGGATGGGCATCAGCCACGCGCTCTACGAAACCACCGAGCCCTACTACCCCAACCGCGACCATGGCGGCACCGACTTCAACCAATATCTGATGCCGGGCCCCGGCGATCTCGCGCAAACCGAGATCATCGTGCTGGAGCGTCCTTCGGCGGATGGTCCCTACGGCGCCAAGGGGCCGGGCGAAATGTGCGCCAACCCGCAGATCCCGGCGGTCGCCAACGCCGTCTTCGACGCCGTCGGCGTACGCATCGACACGCTGCCGATCACGCCGGAGCGCATCCTGCGCGCGCTCAAGGCGCAAGCGGCGAACTGACATGCCCGAGGTGAAAGCCGAGACTGTCGCGACCTCGCCGGAGGCGGTGGCGCAGCACCTCGCCGCCTCGCGCTATCTGGCCGACGACAGCCTGGCGACCGCCATCTTCCTGGCGATCCGGCTGGGCAAGCCGCTGCTGCTCGAAGGCGCGCCAGGCGTCGGCAAGACGGAAGCGGCGAAGGCGATCGCCGAACTGCTCGGCCGCGATCTGGTGCGGCTGCAATGCTATGAAGGTATCGACGCCGCGCACGCACTCTACGAATGGAATTATCAACGCCAGCTGCTCGCCATCCGCCATGCCGGCGAGCATGAGATCGACATCTATGACGACCGTTTTTTGATCGCCCGCCCGCTGCTGCAGGTGCTGAAGGCGCCGGAGCAACGCGTGCTGCTGGTCGATGAGATCGACCGTTCCGACCATGAATTCGAGGCGCTGCTGCTCGAATTCCTCTCCGATTTCCAGATCAGCATTCCCGAGCGCGGCACCATCCGTGCCGCCACTCAGCCGATCGTCATCCTGACCTCGAATCGCACCCGCGAACTTGCCGAAGCGCTGCGCCGCCGCTGCGTCTACCACTGGATCGGCTATCCCGACGCCGAGCGCGAGGCCGCCATCATCATGCTGCGCGCCGGCGATGTCGCCGAGGCCACCGCACGCGCCGTGGCGGCGGCCGTCCAGACCATCCGCGCCCGGCCGCTCGCCAAGCCGCCGGGCATCGCCGAAGCGGTCGAATGGGCCAATGCCGCCACCATTCTGGAAAAAGGCGGCAGCCCGTGGCCCGAAGCCTTCCGCCGCGCCATCGGCGTGCTGATCAAGGACGAGGAAGACCTCTCCTATATCGCGCCGGAGCTTGGTCGGATTGTCGAGGAGGCGCTGGCGTGAGCCGGGACCTCGACAACCCCTTCTCCCCGTTTACGGGGAGAAGGTGCCCCGAAGGGGCGGATGAGGGGCAGCGCCATGGTGGGCAGAAGGTGGCGCCGCCCCTCACCTGCCTGTCGGCATCAGGGGTCGAGCCGCCTGTCTCGACCCGTCCTTCGGACCCCCGTAAACGGGGCGAGGAGAAGCTCCCCCGCGCCGCCGCGCCCTTCCTTGGCTTTGCCCGCCGGCTGCGTCGCTACGGCTTCGCCGTCGCCCCCGAACAGGTCTCCGGCTTCATGCAGGCGGTCACACTGCTCGGCCCCCGCTCGATGTCTGACATCCGCGAGGCCGCCCTTGCCACGCTTGCACCGCCGCCCGACCGCCGCGACGAATTCGAGGCGCATTTCCAGAGCCATTTCTACGGCAACACCTCAGCCGTGATCGAAGGCGAAGCGGACGAGGAAACCCGCATCAAGGACGATGGCGGCGCCGACGACGAACGGATCGAAGCCGTGCACACCCAGGAAGGCGGCGAACTGTCGTCCGCCCTGGAACAGCTGAGCACACGCGATTTCCAGCGCGACGACGACAGGCTGGCCGCTTTCCGCCGCAAGCTCGCTTCGGCTCTTCCCGCCCGCCGCTCCTTCCGCACCGTGCGCACTCCTTCGCGCGGCAAGCTCGATCTGCGCCGCTCGCTGCGCGAAATCGTCAGCGCCGATGGCGATGTCCCCTCGCCGCTGCTGCGCCGCCGCCAGACCGTGCCGCGCAAGCTGCTGCTCTTGATCGACGTCTCCGGCTCGATGAAGCTGCACACGGCGGATTATCTCAAGCTGGCGCATGCCGCCGTGCAAGGCGCGGACCGTGCCGAGATCTTCACCTTCGGCACTCGGCTGACGCGCATTACCGCTGCCTTGCGCATCCGCGACCGCGATCAGGCGCTGGCCCGCGCGGCGGCCCAGGTCGACGACTGGGACGGCGGCACCCGCATGGGACCGACGCTGCTCGCTTTCCTCTCGGTGCCGCGCTTTTCGTCCTTCGCGCGTGGTGCGGCGGTGGTGATCCTCTCGGATGCGCTCGAGCGCGGCGATCATGCCGAGCTGGAGACCGCGATACGAAGGCTGAGTGCCCGCGCTTTCCGGCTGTCGCTGGCCACGCCCTTGGCCGGCGATCCGCGCTTTCGACCGGCCACGGCGGCGCTGCGCGCCATCCTGCCTGACCTCGACGACCTCATCGACGGCTCGTCGCTGACCAGCCTCACCGATTTCATCCTGTCGCTCGCCCGCCCTGCCCCTGCGGCATCGACAATCTGGAAAAGGGTATCGTGATGCAGAAAGCCATCGACGCGCATTTCCACATCTGGCGCCAGAAGGACCAGCCCTGGCTGGTCGGGCCGATGGTGCCGCGCATCTTCGGCCCCTACGAGCCGATCCGCCGCGACTATCCGATCGGCGAATTCCTCGAGGACCAGAAAGGATCAGGCGTCGAGAAGGCCGTCTATGTCCAGACCAACTGGGCGAAGGAGGATTTCGAGAAGGAAGTCGCCTTCCTGCAGAAGACCGCTGACGAGACCGGCTGGCCGCATGCCATCGTCGGCTATACCGATATGACGGTCGACGACATAAGGCCGCAGATCGACCGGCTGACAAAATATCCGCTGCTGCGCGGTGTGCGGATGCAACTGCACTGGCACGAGACTCCCGCCTTCCGCTTCGCCGCCTCGGCCGATCAGGTCATCGACCCCAGAGTGCGCGCCAACGTGGCGCGGCTGAAGGACTATGGCCTGTCCTTCGACCTGCAGCTCTTTCCCGCCCAGATGAAGGACGGGCTGACGCTGGTCGGCGAAAATCCCGGGATCAACTTCATTCTCACTCATGCCGGCATGCTGACCGGCTTGGATCAGGAAACCACCGAGGCCTGGAAGGCTGGCCTGCGCACGCTGTCCGCCGCGCCCAATCTCTATGCCAAGCTGTCGGGTCTCGGCACTTTCGCCCACCGCAACGACCCGGCGCTGATTGCGTATATCGTCGACAACGCAATCGATATTCTAGGGTCGGACCATCTGATGTTCGGCTCGAACTTCCCGATCGAGAAACTCTGGACCAACCACGCCGAACTGATCAAGGCGCACCGCGACGCGGTGGGCAGGCATGGTGCGGAAGCCGAGGCCGATATTTTCTGGAACACGGCGGAGAAGGTTTATCGGCCGGTGTAGCGCTCTCTTCCCTTCTCCCCTTGTGGGAGAAGGGAAGACCCGCGATAAAAAGCCCTTACTGCGTCGGCAGCATGCCTTCAACGTCGCTGGCCGCGTCATTGAGCGCTTCCTTCGGTGTCGCCGACTGGTCGACGATGCGCGACAGATTGTCGACGATCGTCTGCGTCACCTTCACACCATTGGTGCCCGGGAAGGCATACCACGGAACCATCAGCGGCATCTGGCTGAGCCCGGCCTGGAAGAGCGGGTTCTTCTTGTAGAAATCGCCGAGATAATCTGATGATTTCGCCGCGAGTTCATTGTTGGGGACATAGCCGGTGCCCGGCACGACGACGGAAGCGCCATAGGGGCCGGCGGCGAATTTAGCGAACTTCCAGGCAGCCTCCTGCTTGGCCGCGTCCTTGGTCAGGATGACCACGGCATTGCCGCCCGTCGGCAGATGGCCGTTGACCGGATCGATCAGCGGGATCTTGGCCGTGCGCAGCGTGAACTTGTCGCCGACATTCTTGATCGTGTTGACCAGCGCGCCGGTGGTCTGGAATTCGAAGCCGACCTTGCCGGCCGCGAAAGCCTGCTCGCCCGCCGGCTTGGTGAAGACCGGCATGCCGCCCTCCTTCACCATCTGCTGCAGGATCTCCACCGCCTTTTCGCCTTCCGGACCGTTGAAGGCGACCTTGCTTTCGTCCTCGTTCAGCATCTTGCCGCCGGCGCCGAACAGCAGCGCCGAGAACATCCAGTCATCGCCCTGCCAGCGGAAGTCGATGCCGTCGACGCCGTTGCCGAGCGCCTTGATCTTGCCGCCGAGCGCGATCACCTCGTCCCATGTCTTGGGCGGATTGTCCGGATCGCCACCGGCCGCTTTCATCAGGTCGGCGTTGTAATACATGATCGGGTTGGAGGTGGCGAAGGCAAGCCCAACCTGCTTGCCGTTGACCTGCGCCAGCTTCAGGATCGTGTCGGAGAAGCCGAGCTCCGCCATATTGCCTTCCTTCTTGACCAGCGGGCCGAGATCGACGGCGACGTCGCGCTCATTGAGCATGCGCAGGCGGTTGAGGCCGATGAAGGTGATGTCGGGCATCTCGTCGGTGCCGGCCTGGCGAAGAATGGTCTGGATGCCTTCCTCATAGGTCGCCGACGGGCTGGCGAACTGGATCTTGATATCGGGGTTTTCCTCCATGAACTTCTTCGAGATCGTGTCCATCACGTTCTTGAAAAAGCCAGGCATCGGGTAGTGAACCGTCAGCGTCGTCTCGGCGTAGGCCGGAAGGGCCGCCGCCAGCGACACCGCCGCCGCGGCGAAAATCCTGGAAATATGCTTCATTGCTGGTTTCTCCTTGTTGGCCCAGTCAGTTGTTGGCAAATCAGCCTTTGAGACCGGTCATGGTGATGCCCTCGACGAAGCGCTTCTGCGCGAGCAGGAAGGCGGCGACGAGAGGAAGGGTTATGATCAGCGTGGCGGCCATCAGCGCGCCATAGTCGTCGCCGGCCTCGGCGGCGCGGAAATACATCAGGCCGAGCGGCGGCGTGGCGTAGGCCTGCTTGCTGACGACGATCAGCGGCCAGTAGAGGTCGTTCCAGTGCGCGACAACGGAAAAGATCGCGAAGGCGGTGACCGCCGGCCACGCATTGGGCACGATGACGCGCGCCACGATGCCGAGTTCGGACATGCCGTCGAGCCGCGCGGCGTGCAGCAGGTCGTCGGGCATGGCGCGGAAGAACTGCAGGAACATGAAGATCGCGAACACCGATATGGTGAAGGGCGCGACCAGCGAGGTGTAGCTGTTCAACAGCGACATCCTGTCGAAGGCGACGTAGAGCGGCAGCGCGGTGGCATGGATCGGCACCAGCAGGCCGAGCATGACCAGCACCATCATCAGCCGCGCGGCGCGGAACTTCAGCTTGGCCATGGCGTAGGCGCAAGGGATGGCGACCACGACCTGGAAGAAGAAGATCAGGCCGCAGACGACGACGCCGTTCCACAGCAGCGTCGCCATCGGCACCTTGGCAAACGCCTTGGCGAAATTCTCGGCGAAGTAGAAATGCTGCGGGATCAGCGCCAGCGACGAGGTGAAGATGTCGCTCTGCGTCTTGCCCGCCGTCGAGATCATGAAGATGTAGGGCGCAAGGATCATCAGCGCGCCGAGCGAAAGCAGCGCGAAGCGGATGATGCTGCCGGCCGGAATGCCTGTCATGTGTAGTGCACCCGCCGGTCGAGCACGCGGTACTGCAGAAGCATCAGCACCACCAGGATCGCCAGGAAGACGACCGTCATCGCCGAGGCGTAGCCGACGCGCAGATAGACGAAACCCTCCTGGTAGATGGTGAAAAGCAGCACTTCCGACGCCTTGTTGGGCCCGCCGTCGGTCAGCATCTTTACCGTCTCGAAAACCTTCACCGCATTGGTGACGCTGATGGTGACGACGAACAGCGTCGTCGGCCCGAGCATAGGCCAGGTGACCAGGAAAAACCGGTCGAGCGCCGATTTCGCGCCGTCGACATGGGCGGCGGCATAGAGCTCGCGTGGGATCGCCGTCAGCCCCGCCAGGAACAGCACCATGTTGAAGCCGACCGACTGCCAGATGCCGATGATCGACAGGCTGTAGAGCACGGTGTTCGACGCGCCGAGCCAGTTCGGACCGGGAATGCCGGCCAGCGAAAGCAGCGCATTGAGCGGCCCGATCGTCGGGTGGAAGATGTATTGCCAGACGGTCGCCATGGCGACGATCAGCGAGGCGACGGGCAGGAAATAGACGGTGCGGAAAAAACCGCGCGCCCGCCCCTCGCCTTCGATCAGCAGGGCAACGCCGAGGCCAAGCACGATCGAGACCGGAGCGACGATGGCCGTATAGACCGAGGTGTTCCACAGCGACCGGCGGAAGGTGCGGTCGTTCAAGAGATGCGCGTAGTTCTCGAACCCGACGAAGCGGAACTTGCCGTAGCCGAGCTCGAAATCGGTGAAGCCGAGAAAGATGACGGCCGCAACCGGCAACAGCACGAACAGCAGCAACAGCACGATGGCCGGCGCCGCCAGCAGCCAGGCGGTCCGGTCCTCGCTGCGCGCACGCAGTGCCGCGGCGCTCGGGATATTTCCCGCCAGCACGACGCTAGACATAGGCCGGCTCCTGCCGCGCGCCCGCCGCGATGCGCAGCCGCTTTCCTTCCGGCCCGAAGACCATCGCCTGTTCGGGGGCCAGAAGGATCCCCACCTTCATTCCGGCGATCAGGTCCCTCGCCTCCTGCGGCGCCAGCTTGGCGACGACGCTGTCGCCGGAGGCGTCGAGCCGGCAATGGGCAATCACTTCCGAGCCGAGGAATTCGAGGCGTTCGATCCGACCGGCAAGGCCGCTGCGCCCGCTGGGGGACAGTTTGACGAATTCAGGCCGGATGCCGACGCTGACCGGTCCGTTCGCCACCTTCTCCAGCAAAGCCAGCCGCATGCCTTCGAACTCGACACGGCCGTTCTCGGCCTTCGCCGGGATGATGTTGATCCTCGGCTGGCCGATGAAGCGCGCGACTTCGATATGCGCCGGGTCGTTGTAGATCATTTCGGGTGCTGCGAGTTGCAGCAGATTGCCGCCGATCATCACCGCCACGCGGTCGGCCATCGAAAGCGCCTCGGCCTGGTCGTGCGTCACATAAAGCGTCGGCACGCCGGCGCGACGATGCAGTTCGACGATCTCGCCGCGCGCATGGACGCGCAGATTGGCGTCGAGGTTGGAAAGCGGCTCGTCCATCAGGAAGATCGAGGGATGGCGCACCATGGCGCGCGCCAGCGCCACACGCTGGCGCTGGCCGCCCGACATCTGCCCCGGCTTGCGGTCGAGCAGGTGGTCGATCTTGAGCAGACCCGCCATCTCGCGGACATCGCGCGCAACGCCGCTGCGGATCTCCTTCTGGCCAGGCAGCAGCGAGCCGACCAGCGGCAGGCGCTGCGACCGGCTCAGCCGCTTCATGGCGAGCGGCACGGCGATGTTCTGTCCCGCCGTCAGATGCGGGTAGAGCGCGTAGGACTGGAACACCATGGCAATGTTGCGGTCGGCCGCGGCAACCGGCGACATGTCCTTGCCGCCGACGAAGATGTCGCCGCTATCGGCATGGTCGAGCCCGGCCAGGATGCGCAGCAACGTGCTCTTGCCGCACCCGGAAGGACCGACGAGCGCGATAAATTCGCCGGCTTCGACATCGAGGCTGACGCCATTCAGAATGGCATTGCCACCTAAGGATTTCTTCAGGCCGCGAAGCGACAGCGCGCTCATGACGCGACCCGCTTTCGAACCTTGTGCGCCTCGTGCGGATAGACCTCGGCCACCACATCATCGAGGACGTAGGTGGTCATGCCGGGAATGGCGACGATCTCGCTGGCGACAGCGTCGCCGAATTCATGGATGACGGCGCCAAGCAGCCGCTCGCCCGGCATGTCGCGCTCCATCTCGCCGACCACGAAAGCCGCCGACGGCCCCCAGACCAGCGATGTGTTTTGGTACTGGCCTTGCCATGCCCGGTGCAAATGGCCGCTGGCGAACAGCGCGACATCGTGGGCGGCGACCAGGTCGTAGAGGCGCTGGCGCTGCGCCGGCCTGACGCTCCAGTAGCCGGTATCGCCCTCGCCGGGCTGATCGACGAATAGCGGCTTGTGGGCAAAGAGCGCGACGCGCCGGCCGCCGCGGCTTTCCAGCCCGGTGCGCAGCCATTCGAACTGCGTCTCGTCCTCGGCATCGTCAAAACCCATCAGCAGGCTGTCGAGCCCGATGAAGCGCCAGCTCCCGGCGTCTTCCATCCAGTAGTCCGGCCCAACCAGCCGGCGCCAACGCTCGAGGCGCGCGGCATTGACCGGCTGCAGGGAGCCTGGGAGATGGCCGACATCGTGATTGCCCGGCACCAGCAGCATCGGCGTGCAGATTTCCCGCATCAGATCCATGCAGAAGGTGATGTCGTCATCCTTGTCGGCACCGTCGACGCTGAGATCGCCGGTGTGAATGACAAGGTCGGCGCCGCTCTGCGCGATCCAGGCGGCCAGTGGCTGCCAATTGCCGTTGAAATGCGCCTTGGTCGGGCTGAAATGGGTGTCTGTAATCTGAACGATTCTCATGCCGGCTCCACCATGCGAGCCGCGCCCCCAGGCGAGCGGCATCGCATGGGGGCTTCCTTAGTGCCGTTCCATGTCACTTCCTTAACAGCGGCTGGGCAAACTGTGGACTGGCGCCGGCAAGCGTGTCAGCGGCGGGCGCCAATACGCAAAACACGCAAACGTGCAGGACGGGTCGCGACCTCCAAGGCGCGCGACCGACTTGTTCACAACGGTCGGCCTAAAACCTCGACCATATGCCGCTTGGAGCCGATGCTGACCGGCCCCGCCGTTCGTACCGGGCCAAAACCTTGCCCCCGCCAAAATCGAAGCGCCGGCTCATTTTCCATGAGCACGCCAAGCTCCACGCGGGTGACCTGCCGGGATTTCAGCCACCTGAAAAAGGCGTCGCAGATGGCCCGTCCCAACCCTTGACCGCGAAGGGTTTGATCGATCATGAGCAACGCAATCCACCAACACCCGGCTTGCGGATAGTCGCGGTCGCAAGCCAGCAAGCCGACAAATTCGCCATTGGCGGCTTTTAATCCGAATACGAATTTGTCGGCATCCGTCCGGTTGGGCGGAAAGCTTTCGAATTCCTCCCTCGCACTGTCGGCATTGGGCGGCTCGCCTCGCTCCAGCACGGCATAATCCGAGCAGGCCTGGTATAGCGGCGCCAACCGGGGGGCATCGTTTCCGACCAGCCCTTCAATCTCGTAGCCGGGAAGCGAAATTGGAAATCTGGTCGTCTTGTCCATGAAAATTCCGGATCTGGGGCAGCAGCCTCTATTTCAGCTCGAACTGGGGATCGACCGGAATCTGCATCGCCGTCACCAGATGGTTGGTCTGTCCCGCCAGCCCGATGATCGACACCAGCTCGCCATGCTGCGCGTCGGTCATGCCCTTGGCCCGCGCCGCTGCCGTATGCGAGTGGACGCAGTAGGAGCAGCCATTGGCCGTCGACACCGCGATGTAGATCATTTCCTTGGTCAGCGGATCGATGGCGCTGTCCGCGACCATCACCGCTTTCAGCTGTTCCCACACCCGCTTCAGCGACACCGGATCATTGGCCAGCCCGCGCCAGAAATTGTTGACGAAATCCGATTTGCGCGTCGCCCTGATGTCGTCGAACACCGCCTTGACCGCCGGGATTTGTTCGACCTCGGCATCGCTGAGGAGCTTTGTGGTGGCCATGGCGTTTTTCCTTCATTGAGTCGTAGTGCGAATTGAATCAGGCCTTGAGCAATCACGGCTAACCAGTTTGACTGATTCAGTTTCTAGCGCGGGGCGGCGCAGAACGTTGATGGTTAGCCGAGCCCTCTCAGCTTCGTCATCCTAGGGCGAAGCAGGCGCGAAGCGCCGTCGCGGAGACCCTAGGATCCATTCCGTGACGCCTATCAAAGCGTGCAGCGGAGTGAAATTCTGCACCGTGGCGGCACATCCGAGTCCCGGCATGGATCCTCGGGTCTGCGCCGCGTCGCTTCGCTCCTTGCTCCGCCCGTGGATGACGAAGAGGTTGAGGTCTTCGCCAATTACCAACGTATACGCACCGCCAAGCATCGGCCGCCACCTCAATGCACCGCCGCGTACATGATCTTCTCCTCCGTAGCCTCCGCCGGCGAAAACTCTTCCACGATACGCCCTTGCCGGCACACCAGAATCCGGTCCGACAGGTTCATGATCTCCGGCAGGTAGGACGAGATAACCACGACAGCCAATCCCTCGTCGGCCAGGCGGTTGATGATCTGGTGGATTTCCGCGATGGCGCCGACATCGACGCCGCGTGTCGGCTCGTCGAAGATGACGATGCGCGGCTGCTGCACCAGCCCCTTGCCGATCACCACCTTCTGCTGGTTGCCGCCGGAAAGCTCGACCACGCGGGCATTGTCGTTGATCGCCTTGATGTTCAGCGTCTTCGTCCATTCGGCCGACAGTTGCCGCATCTCCTGCTGGTTGATCACCCAGGCCTTTTCGCGGCCCGCGGCGAGCAACCCGCCGAACAGGTTCTCGGCAATGCCCATCGTCTCGAAAATGCCTTCGCTCTTGCGATCCTCGGTGACGTAGACGATGCCGTCGGCCACCGCCTCGCTCGGCACGAGATAGCGTACGGGCCTGTCGTCGAGCTCGATCGCCCCGCCACGCAAAAAATCGCGCTTGTAGATGCCGGACACGATCTTGAAGGTCTCGGTGCGGCCGGAGCCGATGAGACCGAACACACCGGTGATCTGGCCCTCGAAGATCGAGAAGGAATTGTTGCGCACGACATTGCTCATCGAAATGTCCTGCACCGACAGCACCTTCTTGCCGGCCTTGCGCAATTTCGCCTCGTCACGCTGGCGGTAGATCTGGCCGGACAGCGTACGCCCGACCATGGCGGCAACGATCTTGTCGCGGTCGAAGGCCGACGTGTCGTCGGTGATCACCAGCTCGCCGTCGCGCAGGATGGTAATGCGGTCGGCGATGGCAAGCGCCTCTTCCAGCGCGTGGCTGATGAAGACGATGGAGACGCCACTCGCCTTCAGCCTGCGGATCAGCGCGAAGAAGTGGCGCTTTTCCTCAGGCGTCAGCGTCGCCGTCGGCTCGTCGAAAATGATGATCTCGGCATTGTGGTGCACCGCGCGCGCGATCTCCACCATCTGCCGCTTGGCTGCGCCCAGCGTCGCCACCATGGCGTTGGGATCGACCGGAAAATTCAGCGACTGCAGGAATTGCTGTGCTGAAATATACGTGCCGCGCAGCCGGTTGAGGAATTTTTCAGTACCGAGATAGAGGTTCTGCGCCACCGTCATCGACGGCACCAGGCTGGTCTCCTGGAACACCATGGCGATGCCGGCTTCGAGCGCCGCATGCGGCGAGGCATAGGCGATCTCGCGTCCCCTATGGAACATCTTGCCCGACGTCGCGTCGACCACCCCGGCGATGATCTTGGTCAAGGTCGATTTGCCGGCGCCGTTCTCGCCGAGCAGCGCGTGGATCTCGCCCTTGCGCAGGTCGAAGCTGACATTCTTGACCGCGGGCACGCCGCGATAGTTTTTGGTGACGTTTTCGAGCCGGACGATCGGTTCCATCAAAAACCTCCCGCGTCGAGCACGCAGTCGCCGCCTTTGGAAGCGATGAACAGCCGGCCGTCCTTTTCGACGACGCTGCAAATGCCATGGCGTGTGCCGTTGGCGCGGCTGTGCAGGCTGAATTGCGGCTGCATCTTTGCGTCGAGCCTGACCACCAGCCCATAGGAGCGGCTCGGCGACCATGGCTTGTGGATGCCCATGGTGCGGATGCCGCCGCATTGCAGCGGCTCGAGGTAACTGCGGTTGGAGGCCAGCGCCGGCGCGATCCAGTAGGCCGGCGGCACCTGGTCGATCATGTCCTGGCGGTAGTGCGTTTCCTGCAGCACGAATTCGATCAGCCGGTTGCGCGGCGCGAACAAGGCCAGCCAGGCGCCACCATCGCCAGAAGGCGCAAGCCGCGCGGGATAGCCGGGCAGATGCGTCAGCACCGTCGAGCGGCTGCCGGTCGCACCGTCGAAACGGATGAGCTGATGGCGCCAGCTTTCGCTGACCAGCACATCCCTACCGACGGGGTGAAGCCCATAGGGAAAAGCGAGATCGCCGGCCATCTTGCGGAATTCGCCGCCTGCTGGGTCCCGCTTCCAAAGCGAACCGGACGCGCCCTTCTTCATCAGATCGGCAGCCCATTGCGACGGCGCATGCTCGGCCGACCCGTTGGCCAGCCACAGCGTGCCGTCCTCGGCGTAGGAGAGCGCGGTGATGCAGCCGACATCAGCCGGCAGCGAAACCTCCTTGCCTGATATCAGCATCTTGCCGCTTTCCAGCGCCACCGTCAGCTCGCCCGATGGCGACAGGGCCAGCGCCGCGATCGGCGACGGAAAGGTCTCGATCACCTTGGGTTCGCTTCCCGCAGCGAGCGAATAGACGGCGTTGCCGCTGGTGGTGAGCAGCCGGTCACCGAAAACCAGCAGATTGTCCGGCTCGATCAGTTCTGCAAAGGCCGGCGCGTCGTCCAGCCGGGTGTTGGGCCGGAAAGCGCCGTCGAGTGGCGGGATGGTCACCGCCTTGCCGCGAAACATGTCCAGGATCGGATCGAGGATCATGGCTTTGCTCCCCAATAGGAAGCAGGGCTGGTCCAGTTCGGGTCGGCGCCAGAAATCTTGTAGCGGCCGATGCGGTTGTTGAGGATGCCGCCGACGAAGAGATAGCCCTTGTGCTCGCGCATGGAGGTGACCATCGGGTGCGCATCGCCAGAGAGGTCACCCATCGCCTCGACGATGCCGCCTGTCTCGTCGAATTTCACCACGCCGCCGGTGTTGATGTTGGGAAACAGCCATTCGTCCTGCGGCAGCCGGCGGGTCATGCGCTTGCGCATGTCGGGATGGCGCAGCGAGAGATCGAAGCTCGGCGTGCGCATGCCGAGCCAGGCCATCCAGTAATTGCCGTCGGAAGCGCGGTTGATGTTGTCGGGATAGCCCGGCATGTCGCGGATAACGCATTCGGCGGTGCCGGCCTTCGGCCCTTCCAGCCAGTAGCGATGCACGCGGCAGGCCCAGCTTTCGGCGAAGAACAACGACTTGCCGTCATGCGCCATGCACACGCCATTCGTGTAGCGGTAGCCGTCGAGCAGCGTCTTCGTCGAGCCATCCCTGGGATCATAGACCAGCAGCCGGCCGGTGGCGCGGTTCTCGATCGAGTCCAGCGCCCAGTCATGCGCGTCATAGCGCTTGGTCGAGTCGGTGAAATAGATGCGGCCATCCGGAGCGATGTCGCAATCATTGGGATCGCGCAGCCGCGCATCGTCGACGATCGAGGTCCAGGATCGCGCCGTCTCGGCCGAGAGGCGTTTTACCTCCCGATCCGGCGAGACGGAATATAGCCCCATGGCGCCGACGCAGCTGATGAGATTGCCTGACTTATCGAAGGCCAGCCCCAGCGGAAAGCCACCAATATGGGCGAACACTTCCGACTTCACATAGTCCGGCGCGAAGAAGCGCACGATCTCGCCATGGCGGGTGCCGCAATAGAGGTGGTCGTCGCGGTCGAGGATGACATCCTCCGGCCCTTCCAGCTCGCCGAGCCCGATATGGTCGGCCGCCGACAGACGGTTGTCGAGTTCGTATGATGTGCCGGAGCCCGGCACCGCCGACTGCGTCTCGCCCATCCTGAGGTAGACCGGCGCGACATAGACTTCGTTGAGCACCTTGTGGCGGTTCTTCAGCCAGCGGATGTCGATGGTAACCGCCACCGCCAGCATGATGCCGAGCACCATCTGGTTGGTGCCGGTGCCGTAACCCAGCCGGATCAGGCCGTTGGTCATGGTCAAGACGATGATGGCGCCCATCAGCCCCTTGATCGCCGAGCCGCGCCCGCCGCCGAGGCTGACGCCGCCGACCACCGCCGCCGTCAGCGCCATGATTTCGAGGTTGAGGCCCGTGCCCGGCCCTGCCCCGCTCAGCCGGCAGGCGATGAGGAAGCCGCCGATCGAGGCGCAGAAACCGGAAAAGACATAGGTCATGAACACGGTGCGGCGCACGCGGGCGCCGGCATTGTGCGCCGAGCGCCGGGAGCCGCCGACCGCCAGCACATGCCATCCGGGCCGCGAGCGCGTCAGCGCGATATGGGTGACGATGGCAAGGATGATCGCCAGCCACACCGAGACCGACAGGCCCCAGAAAGTGCTGTCGCCGATGAAATCCAGCACATCCGAAGTGGCGGTCGAAAGCTGCACGTCGGCGGCGTAGGTGGTGACGAGGATATCGAACAGCGCCCGGCCGAAAATGAAAGTGACCAACGTGGTGAGAAAGGCGCGCAGCCTGAGGTAGCCGACGAGATAGCCGTTGATGGCGCCGAAGACCAGGCCGGTGGCGAGCGAGGCGGCCATCGCCAGCCAGATCGACTGTTCGAGGATGAAGAAGACATAGACGGCCGAGAAACAGGACAGCGCGAAGATCGAACCGACGGAGAGATCGATGCCGCCGCCCAGCATCACCACCGTCATGCCGGTGACCACCATCGAGAACTCGCCGAGCTGGCGGGTCGATTCCTGCAGCGAGCTCAGCTTGAAGAAGCCCGGAATGATCGAGCCGAAAGTCGCCAACGTCACCACCAGCGCCAGGAACGGAATGGCGTTGTCGGTCCAGCGTTTGGTCAGGATCTCGCCGACCAGGTGGTCGGGCACGAGATTGTAGCGCCAGGACTGGAGGCGTTCACGAAGGGACATTGGCTGCCGTTGCTCAAGAGAAAGAGGTGGCCGGACTGATCCGGCCACCTCGCGGGGTCCATTCGACGGCGTGGCTTACTTCGCCGCCGCTTCGGCCTGCAGCGCCTTCAAATCCCAGCAGCTGTCGGGCTTGAGGTCGGCCTTGGTCGTCGCCTTCTCCAGCGTGTAGATGTAGGTGTGCGAGGTGCCGGCCGGCTGGCCGCTCTGCAGCAGGAACTTGATGATGGCGTTCATGTCGCCCGACTGGCGGGCGAGATCGGTCATCACCACGGCGCCATAGGTGCCGTCGTTCAGCTTGTCGCAATCGGCCGCCTTTTCGCCGCCGCCGGTGGTGACCAGGAACACCTTGCCGTCGAGCTTGGCGTCGCGGATCGCGGCCGATGCGCCGGTGGCGTCACCATCCCAGAAATCGATGATCGAGCAGATGTCCGGGTTCTGCTGCAGCATGGTCGTTGTCACATTGCGCGAGGTCGTCGCGTCCCAGTTGGAGTCGGGCTTGGCCACGACCTTGAAGTCGGGATGCTTGTCCAGCACCTTCATGATGCCGGCATATTGATAGAGGCTGGAGGAGTTCGCCTGGTCGCCCTGCACCAAACCGATCTTCTTCGACGAGTTTTCGCCGCAGCCCTTGATCGCCGCTTCGGCTTCGAGCTGGCCGAGCCGGTCCCAGTCGCTGCCGACAAAGGCATCGGCCGGGAAGTTGGCGGGATTGTCGACCAGGAGCACGTAAGTGCCGGCCGCCTGTGCCTTCTTCATCAGCTTGGAATAGGAGTTGAGGTCCGGTGCGTGGATGATCAGCACGTCGGGCCTGGTGTCGGAGGAAATGGCGTCGGTGATCGCCTGCGCGCCGGCATCGACCACCCAGTTCGGATCGCGCGTTTCGAACGTGCCGCCCCAGGCTTCGACCTCCTTCTTCAAATAGTGCGCCCAACCCTGCGCCAGGTCGAAGCCCATGGCCAGCGGCACCAGCATGACGCGCTTGCCCTTCAGCGCCTGCGCATAAGCCGCCGGGCCCGGATCGTCGGCGGCGAAGGTCGGCGCCACGAAGGCGGTAACGGCGAGCGCCGTTGCGGCGGCCATGAGAGTTCTGATCAGTTTCATGTCACGTCCTCTGGTTCGGTTTTCATTGCCGGCCGATCGTCGCGATCGGGCCGGGTACCCCGAGCAGATGGGCTAGCCCATCTGCCCTAAATGTCGCCCTGCTGCGCGGTCTGCTCGTCGCGCGGGTTGATGATGCCGTCGACGATGATGGCGCCCAGCAGGATCGCCGCCTTGATCAGGTTCTGGTAAAGCAGTGGAATGTCGATGATGGTCATGGCGTTGAGCAGGATGCCGATCAGCGCCGCCCCCACCAGCACGTTGCGCACCCCGCCCCGCCCGCCCGACAGGCCGATGCCGCCGATCACCGCCACCAGCACGATGTCGTAGAGCAGCGTCGAATTGACGATGCGGGTGTTGATCGAGTGCAGGCTGGCCGCCGTCAGCAGGCCGGCGATCAATGCCACGAAAGCCGAGAGCACATAGCGCAGCACCAGCATCGGCCGCACCGGAATGCCGATGTTGCGGGCGGCGACCGGATTGTCGCCGGCGAAATAGATGTAGCGGCCCCATTTGGTGTAGCGCAGGAACAGGAAGAACAGGAAGGCAAGGCCGGCGAAGACGAACACCTCGATCGGGATGTCGAGGAAGCGCAGGCCGCCGAGCAGTTCGACCCAATGGCCCTGCGGCACCGGCACCGCATCCTGCGTGATCAGTTGCGAGCGCACATAGCCGAAGACGAAGGAGCCGGTCGCCAGCGTCACGAAGATCGCCGGCACGTCGGCATAGGCGACGAGAAAGCCGTTGAGCAGGCCGATGGCGAGCACGCCGGCCAGCACATAGGCGAAGGCCAGCCCGTCCGAAGTGCCGGTGTTGAGCAGTTGCAGGTACCAGGCGACTGACATCGCCATGATCGCCACCGCTGACAGGTCGATGCCGCGGCCGATGATGACGACCGCCATGCCGAGCGCCAATATGCCCAGCACCGAGACCGATCTGACGATGGCGACGAGGTTGTTGGGGTCGATGAAGCCCGGCAGGCCTATGGCCGCGGCAACGAACAGCACCACCGCGATGGCAAAGACAATGCCTTCCTGATTCAGGCTCTTGAGGTTTAGCCGGCCAATCGCGCTCATGTCTGCATTTGCCCCGATGGCAGCGCTGCCATCCCGAAAGCCAGAGCTAACCGGCTCGGCGCCGGTTCGTCAAATGAATCCGCGTTCAGAACACGGGCCTGGAGCGGGATTCGGTGAGTGGACGCATCGATTGCCAAAACTGGCGCAATGCCCGGAAACTCCTGCGCTTTTGGCAATCGATTGCGCCATCGCGGCCATTCGCGAAAGTGCAGCATCAAGGCGAAAGGACGAGGCGGAATTTATCTTCGCGTCAGCGAGAAAATCCGATTTTCAATTCCCCGGCGTGTGGCCGGAAACCTCGGCACCGGCGCCGGGCGGCAGCACCAGAAAACGCAGCGCCGCCACCAGACCGATGGCGCCGATGACGAAGAAGGCGATTCGAAAATCGACGAGGTCGAGCGCGGGTTGGGCCCTGACGATCTGCGACAGATTGAGGATCGCCGCCGCCACGGCGACGCCGAACAGCATAGCCACCTGCTGCAGCATGGAGGACAGCGTCGCCGCCGAACTGCGCTGCGCGGCGTCGATGTCGGCGAAAGCCAGCGTGTTGAGCGCGGTGAACTGCATCGAGCGCGACAGGCCGGCGATCAGCATCAGCGCCACAACCAGCGCCTGCGGCGTCTGCGGCGAGATCGCGCCGCAAGCCATGATCGCGGCCGAGGCGATGATGCCGTTGACCACCATCACCGAGCGGAAACCGAAACGCCGCAGCGTTGGCGTCGTCACCGTCTTCATGCCGAGGTTGCCGAGGAAATAAGCCAGGATCATCAAACCGGCATCGACGGGCGACAGGCCGAAGCCGAGCTGAAACAAAAGCGGCAGCAGGAATGGCGTGGCGTTGATCGCCACCCGGAAGATGGTGCCGGCGGCAAGCGTCGAGATGGCGAAGGTCAGCACCTTGAACGCGGAAAGGTCGAGCAGCGGATGAACCGCGCGCCTGAGGTGCCGCACCGCCAGCCAGCCGATGACGATGCCCGCCGCGATCAGCGCAAAAGTCGAAAACACGCCGTCCTCGGGATGCGCGATGCGCTCGAGACCGTAGAGCAGGCAGGCAAGCCCCAGCGAAGTCAGGAAAAATCCCGGCCAGTCGAGCGGCTTGGGGTCCGCCTCGCGATCCCCCGGAATGAAGCGGGCGACCAGCGCCAGCCCGACCAGCCCAAGCGGGATGTTGATGAAGAAATTCCAGTGCCAGGACAGATAGGTGGTGATGAAGCCGCCGAGCACCGGCCCGACGACGGGCGCGAACAATGCCGGCCAGGTGATCAGCGCGGTGGCGTTGAGCAGCTCGGATTTCGAGGCGTTGCGCAGGACGAGAATGCGCCCGACCGGCGTCATCAGCGCGCTGCCCAGCCCCTGCACGGCACGCGCGGCAACGAATTCGGCCAGGTTTCCGGAAAAGCCGCAAGCAAGCGAAGCCAGCGTGAACAGCGCGATCGCCACCAGAAAGATGTTGCGCGCGCCGAAGCGGTCGGCGAGCCAGCCCGACAGCGGCACGAACACCGCCATGGTCAGCATGTAGACGGTGATGCCGATGCTCATCGCCACCGCCGGCACGCCGAAGGAGGCGCCCATCTGCGGCAGCGAGGTCGAGATGATCGTCGAGTCCAGCAGTTGCATGAAGAAGGCGATGGCGACGATCAGCGCCACGCGCCGCGCATTGGTGGCCGTTTCCGGTAAGGCTTCAGTGTCGGGAATGGCAGTCATGTCGGTACGGGTTTGAACAGCATTTGGCCGGTTGCGTCCATAGCCAGCGCAACAAACTTTCGTGTCGCGCCGCGGCCTGCTATGGGATGGACGGGGCGGCCGAGGAAAGTGCGCGCGTAAATGAAGCCCATCTATATCGATTATCTCAATGCCCTCGATATCGAAGCGCTCGATATGACCGATGGCGAAATCATCGCCGCCGTCGAGGCTGGCCTTGTCGCCCAGGGCAAGGGCCAGACGGTGATCGAGCCGCGCGTCCACCTCGAACCGGACCCATCCTTCCACGGCCATTTCAACGTGCTGCGCGGCTATGTGGCGCCGCTCGACGCGGCGGGCGTGAAAATCGTCGGCGATTATGTCGACAACTACCTGCACGGCCTGCCCTCCGAATTCGGCATTCTCAATCTGTTCGATCCGCGCACCGGCACGCCGCGCGCCATCCTCGACGCCACCCTCATCACCGACATGCGCACCGGCGCCGTCACCGCCATCGGCGCCAGGCATCTGGCGCGCAAGAATTCCAAGGTGCTGGCCCATATCGGCGCGCGCGGCACCGCCTATTGGAACGTGCGCCTGCTCGACCATCTCTTCGATTTCGACGAGATCCGCGTCCATTCGCGCCGGCCGGAAAGCCGCGACGGTTTTGCCGCAAAACTCTCCGCCGATCTCGGCAAGACGGTCACCGCGGTCGCCGACTGGGAAAGCTGCGTCAAGGGCGCCGACATCGTCGTCGAGGCCTCGCGGCTGCCGGAGCCGCAGCCGCTGCTCAAGACCGAATGGATCAAGCCCGGCGCGCTGGTCGTGCCCTATGGCACGATGAGCGCGGTGGAACTGTCGCTGACCGACATCATGCAGAAGATGGTTGTCGACGATTGGGGCCAGTGCAAGGGCGGCAAGTTCGGCTCGCTGCGCGCCCATGTCGAGACCGGACGGCTGAGCGAGACGACGCTGCATGCCGAACTCGGCCAGATCGCCGCCGGCCTCAAGCCGGGCAGGCAGAGCGACGACGAGACCATCCTGTTCTGGCATCGCGGCCTGTCGCTGTCCGACATTGCGCTGGGCAAGGCGATGCTCGCCAAGGCAGGCGAAAACGGCATCGGCCAGAGGCTGCGTTTCGCATGAGCGCGCTCGTCCTCACCGGAGCCGGCGTCAGTGTCGGCGATGTCGCCACCGTCGCCCGCCAGGCGCGCAAGGTGGAGATCGGACCCGAAATCATCGGCAAGCTGGAAAAGGCGCGAAAAGTGCTCGACCAGGCCGCCGCCTCCGGCCAGCAGATCTATGGCCTGAACACCGGGCTTGGCGCCAATCTCGGCAGCTCAGTCGAAGGCGACGCCAGCGCCTTCCAACGTCAGTTGCTTGAGGGCCGCAGCGGAGCGGTGGGCGAGGCGCTCCCGATCGAGACCGTGCGGGCAACAATCGTCGCCCGCGCCTCGATGCTATCGGCCGGCGGCTCCGGCCTTTCGCCCGCCGTGTTTGTCGCCCTGGTCGATGCGCTCAATGCCGGCGTCCATCCGGTGATGCCTTCGCTCGGCTCGATCGGCGCCGGCGACCTCGTGCTGATGACCGCGCTTGCCCGTCTGCTGATCGGCGAAGGCGAAGCCGATTACCAGGGCCGCCGCATGCCCGCGGCCAAGGCGCTGATGATGGCCCGCCTCGCCCCCATCACCCTGGCGCCGAAGGACGGGCTGTCGCTGATCAACGCCTCGGCGGTCTCCGCCGGCAGCGGTGCGCTGGTCGTGACGGATACGCTGTCGGCGCTGGCCCAGCAGCAGCAGGCCGGCGCGCTGACCATGGAAGGTTTTGGCGCCAACCGCACCATCCTCGATCCGCGCCTGCAGATGGCGCGGCCAGCCGCTGGACAGCAGGAGGCGGCGAAGGCCCTGCACGACCTTCTCGCCCGCGACGAGATGCCGGCGCCCACCACCTTGCAGGACCCGCTGTCGATCCGCTGCATGCCGTCGATCCACGGCGCGCTCATCGAGGCGATCGGTCAGGCAAAACGCGCCGTCGAGATCGAACTCAACGCGGCCGCCGACAACCCCCTGGTGATCGGCGACGACGAACTGGTGATGTCGACCGGCAATTTCCACACGGCGGCACTTTCGCTGGCTTTCGAGACGCTCAGCCTGGCGATCGCGCAATGCGCCGCCGCGAGCGCCGCCCGCTTCATCCAGCTCACCGGTTCGGGCCGCAACGGGCTGAGCAAATATCTGTCGCCCATCGGTGGCGCATCGGCCGGTTTCGTGCCGCTGCAGAAGACGGCGACATCGATCCTGGCTGCGATCCGCCATAAGGCCAATCCGGTGATGCTCGATTTTCTCCCGGTTTCGGAAGGCGTCGAGGATCACGCGACCCAGTCGCCTCTCGCTGTTTCGAAATGCGCTGGAATGATCGCGCTGTGGCGCCGGCTGATCGCCTTCGAATTGATGGCGGCCGCCCAGGCCGTCGACCTGCGCGAGGGGTTGACGCTGGCGCCGCGCACGGGCGCGATCTACGCGGCGGTGCGCGCGCATGTATCGATGCTGAAAGACGACCGGCCGCTGGGGACCGACGCCGAGGTGCTCCACGCCATGCTCGCCGATGGAACATGGCAAGGCGCAGCGACGGTCGGCAAAGAAACCGAATAATCAGCTCTTTGCGTCCACCTTTTTCATGAACAGGCTGAGCTCGGCCGGATCCATGTGCACGATGTGCCTGTCCTCGGGATAGGCGCCGCTGTTGACGTCGGCGACATATTCGGAGAAGGCCGCCACCCGCTCCGCCTGCAGCCGGTCATATTCGGCGGCGAAGTTGCGATAGACCTTGGAGTGGCGGGGCATGTGGCCCCGGTTCTGGCCGAGAATGTCGTCGGCGAACAGATATTGCGCGTCGCAGCCGGTGCCCGCCCCCATCGACAGCATGATCAGCGAGGTGCGTTCCGAGATCGCCTTGGCGACCTCGACCGGCACCACTTCGATCTCGGCGCCGACAGCGCCGGCGGCCTCCAGCTGCTTCACCGCCTCGAAAACCTGGAGGGCAGTGTCGGCGGTCTTGCCGACCGCCTTGAAGCCACCGGTCCATGTGGCGCGCGAGGGAATGAGGCCGACATGGCCGATGACGGGAATGGCGTCGTCGGCCATCCGTTTGATCGTGGCGTAGCCGGCGCTGCAATAGACCGCGTCGGCGCTTGCCTTGTAGAGCCGGAACGCCCAGCGCAGGAAATCATCCGCGGTACCGATTTCGAAGAAGTTCTCGCCCGGCATGGTGAACAGGCTTGGCGCGGCATCGCGATATTGCGGATTGAGCACCAGTTCGGGCGGCACCGAGACGATGTCGACCCCTGCCCGCTCGGCGGCCTGCGCCTCGTCCAGGTTGAGCACGCGCAGCATGGTCAGCTGGCGCTTGCCCTTCATCGCGCGCAGATCGGCGACGGTCGGTCTCTTTCGGTTCATCAAAAACGTCCCCTTTGTGATGCTGGATCGGCTGCCGCGTCAGATCTGGATCATCACCTTACCGGCCTCGATCTTGACCGGATAGGTCGCGAGATTGATGCAGACCGGCGCGCCCTTGGCGGCACCTGTCTTGTAGTTGAAGCGGCCATTGTGCTTGGGGCATTCGATGATGTCGTCCATCACCAGCCCGTCGGCCAGATGCGCCTTCTCATGCGTGCAATAGCCGTCGGTGGCGAAGAACTCGTCATCCGGCGAGCGGTAGACCGCGAAGGTCCGGCCGCCATGATCGAAGCGGATGACATCCTCTTCCTCGATGTCGTCCACCGCGCACGCTTCAACCCAATCGGCCATATCGGTCTCCTCAGTTATTCGGCCGCCGCCGACATATCGTGGAACTCGCCGCGATAGGGCCTGGCCGTCGGCGGCAATTCGCGCTTGAGGTAGAAATCCTCGTATTTCAGCTGCCGCAGCAGCACCGGCCAGACCTCGCGATAGGCATGCCACATTGACGGGTTCGGCTCCGGCAGGTCGTGCTTGATCAGCGCATGCAGCCTTGGCAGCGCGTGATATGGCACCATCGGGAACATGTGATGTTCGACATGGTAGTTCATGTTCCAGTAGATGAACCGGCTGATCGGGTTCATGTAGACGGTGCGGGTGTTGAGCCGGTGGTCGACGACATTGTCGGCCAGCCCGATATGCTGCAGCAGGCCGGTCGTCACCATGTGCCAGGTGCCGTAGAGGCGCGGCAGGCCGATCAGCACCAGCGGCAGCCACGACCGCAGCGCGATCGCCAAAGCGATCGTCGCAGCATACACGGCCATGTGCCAGCGCGCGGCGACCACGGCTTTGTGCTGTTCCATCTCGGGGATGTAGCTCTTCTCGTCGTCCGACAGCGTGCCGAAGGCCTGGCGCATCAGCGTCGGCAGCGAATAGCGGAAATCGAGAATGCCGGTGAAGGCCAGCGCCGCCTTCAGCAGATCGGGCGGACGCATGACCGCGATCTCGGCGTCGCGGCCGACAATGATGGTGTCGGTGTGGTGGCGGGCATGGCTCCAGCGCCATTGCACCGGATTGCGCATCAGCATGAAGGAGGCGATGTGGTAGACGACATCGTTCATCCAGCGCGTGCGGAAAGCCGTGCCGTGGCCGCATTCGTGCCAGCGCGAGTCGCTGGAGGAGCCGTAGAGGACGCCATAGACGAACAGGAACGGCACCACCCACCACGAGCCCCAGAACCAGACGATGCCGGCGGCCGAGCCGAGGATCGCGGCAAGCCAGATGATGGTGTCGCGGATCGCAGGACCGTCGGAACGCTGCATAAGCTCCTTCATCGCCTTGCGCGGCACGTCGGTGTGGTACCACTCGGCCGAGGCCAGGCCCGTCTCGATCGCGGCCCGGGTGCTTTCGCCGACCAGGCTGTAGTCGCGCTTTGTCGTGGCCACCGTCGTCATCGTCGCCTCCAGCGCGCCCTATAGGCCGTTGGCGCGGAATTTTCCGTCGAGGAATGTTTTCGCGCGCGGCACGTCATCCTCGGTCAGATGCTCGATGATGACGGGAATGTTCGGGTGCTTTTCGCTGAGCCGTGTGAGGTAAAGGTCATAGTTGAGCGAACCAAGGCCAGGCGCCGGCAACTCGATCTCGCCGACGCCGCGGAATGTCAGTCCCTCATGTGCGTCCTGGTCGCCGATGTCGGCGTGCTTTTCCGTCTTGTCGCTGCCGGAGCGCTTCACATCCTTGGCATGGGCGATCCGGATCTTGTCGGTCAGCGTGTCGAACACCTGGTTCAGCACCTGGTCCATGCGGTCGATGTTGTGCGCTTCGAAGTAGTTGGTCGGGTCCATCAGCAGGCCGAGGCCGGGATGGTCGACCTGCGCGAACATCCTCACCGTCTCCTCGACCGAGCCGACGACATTGTTGACATAGGTTTCGAGCAGGAAGACCGCGCCATGGTCATAGGCGGTCTGGGCAAGGTCCGAGATCACCTTGCGGCATTCCTCGAAACCTTCCTCGGTCTTGTTTCTGGGGTGATGCACCCAGTCGGATTCGGTGTTGTAAGTTCCGGTCTCCGAGATCACGTAGGGCGAACCGAATTCGCGCGCGTTGCGGATGATCTCCTTGAGATAGCCGACGCGTTTCTCGCGCTCGGCTTTGTCGGGATGGATGATGTTGGTGTAGCCCGAGATGCAGCAGACCGGCAGATTGTGGTCGCGGAACGTGTCGCGCACTTTTCTGGCCTTGTCCCGGGTGATCTGTCCGGCGGTGAGATCGATATCCCGGAAGTGCAGGTCGAGCTGCACGGTGTTGAAGCCGAGCGCGCGGATGCGCCTGGCGGCCTCGTCCAGTTCGTAGGGAAAGTAGCCGGTGAAGATCCCCGCCTGCATCATGATGTGAACTCCTCCCGGTAAGCGATTCAGCCGCCACGCTTATTGCGCGGTCCCGCATTCAGTTGGTCGAGATTTCGGAAAGCCTGACGGTTCGGCCCTCCGCCATCGAGCGATAGCCGGCCTCGACCAGCGCCATGGTCTTGACGTTGTCGGCGACGGACAAGGCCGGTGGCGTGCCCGTCTTCACCGCATGTTGCAGTTGCTCCATCACGCCGATGAAGGCGTGCGGAAACCACATCGTGTCCCAGCTGGGCGTCACCCATTCGCCGCCTGTCGTCTGCGTCGAGGCATAGGTCAGCGTCGAACTGACGCCCGTCGGCCAGCCGATCGTGCCCTTGGCGACACCCTTGGTGCCGTCGACACGCCAGTTGATGTGCTGGTCGTCGCGATAGCCCTTTTCACGCGGGCCGGACCAGACATCTTCCAGCGAGACGGCTAGCACGCCGGAGGGGAAGCGCAGCGTCGACACGGTGATGCCGTCGGAATGGTCGAAGGCCGTGCGCGGATCCTTGCGCGTCAGCGTCGTGATTTCCTGGGGATCGCCGAACAGGAAGCGCAATACGTCGAGATGATGCACGCTCATATTGGCAAGCGTCAGCCGGTCATAATCGGCGAGGAAAGCCTGCCAGTGCGGGATGGCGTGCATGTCGATCTGCGCGAAGACGATGTCGCCCAAAGCACCGCTGTCGATGATCTGCTTCAGGACGCGCATCGACTGGTCGTAGCGCATGTTCTGGTTGACCGAGAGGATCTTGCCGGAGTTGGCGGCTTCGTCGCGCAGTTTGACCGCCTCCTCCACCGACAGCGCCAGCGGCTTCTGCGCCAGGATCGCCTTGATGTGCGGCTGCTTCAGCGCGTGACGGATGAGAGCCGGCTGCAGGTCGGGCGGAAAGGCAAGGTCGACGATCTCGACCTTGGCATCGTCGATCAATTGCTCGGGCGTATCGTGAACGATCGGAATATCCCAGCGCCTGGCCACCTTCTCGGCGCTGGCCTTGGTCCGCGAGGCGATCGCCACTACCGGGAAACCAGCTTGCGCATAGGCGGCCAGATGGCATTCGGCCATGATCATGCCCGCACCGACGCAACCGATGCGGTATTCCCTGCTGCGAACCTTCACATCCGGTTCGAAATCCGTGCCTGCCATCCATTCCTCCCTGGAGGACAGCATATAGCGCCACGGCTTGCCGGTCAGCCAAGGCCGGCACCATCATTTCCCATCACCGCGTCATCAGGAACGAGCCGTTACCTGACTTTACGGATGACCGCCTCGCCCTCCTCACCAACACGGACCGCGATCCTGTCGCCGGAAGCAATCCCCGCAATGTCGCAGACCACCAGCGGCATATGGATGTCGTAGAGAAACTCGGCGACGATGGCGCCCACCGCCAGGATCGGGTCTGGACGCTGCAGAAGGATACCGGCAGGCGCGGTGCCCCGGCGGATCGCTTCGGCCAGGACAGAGGACGATGAGGACGACCCTCGCCCGCTCGGCATGACCAGGATCTTGCCCACGACATTCTGGCCGAGCCCAGGATGCGAATGGTCTGTTATGTCACCCGTCTCGGCGTCGATGCCGCCCCAGAAACTGAGCGGCTGCGAAAACACCAGGGCAAGGCCGTCGGCCTCACCGGCAAGTTGGAAAGTGCCCAGCCGTTCGACGGCTGCGGTTGCGGTCTCTAGCGTCATGAGGCACTCCGCACGACATGCCCGACGGCTGCGGAGCGGATGCAATCCGCCATCTCGGCGAAGGCGACGGTCACGCCGATATTGCCCGGCGCGTAGTGCGCCCATTTGCCGGAATTGGTCATCACCACGCCGTCGAGCCGTTCGAGGATGGAGGTGACATAGGTGCAGGTGTCAGCGACCGGGATCAGGCCGAACGCCTCCATGCCGGCCAGCGCCCCTTCCTCCTGCAGCCGCGTCAGCGTCGCGCGCCCGGTGTTGACGTAGATCGGTATGCCCCTGCCCGGCGCTGCCTCACGCAGCAGCGGCAACAGGCGCGTCCACTCCTCGTGCGAGAAATGCGGCGTGCCCAGCGACACGGCTGCCAGCGGCGCCCCGTCAGCCACTCCGGACAATCTGGACAGCGCATGATCGATGTCTGCCTGGGTGATGCGGATCGTCTCTTCCGGTGCGTGGCCGTGGAACGCCTCGTCTGGCGTGCTGGCCTCCGGCGTGATGCCGACCGCATGGAACAGCGCCACGGCACCGGTTGTCGCGGCCGCCGCACCCAGCGCTTTCAACTGATCCTCGTCGCGTGGTTGCGGCAGGCCTGATATGACCGGAATGCGGTCACCGCTGGCTTGCCCGACGATCAGCCCGACGCCGACGAACAGGCTGTCGCTTGCTTCGGCCCCGGCGATGTCCAGTTCGTACAGGATGCGGCCACGCCGGTTTTCGCTGAGATGCAGGCCCCAGGCCGGTGCGCGTCCGGTCATGGCGCAGCACAGATCGATGAAATCGCCATAGCGGTTGGTGCGTGCGCCAATCACCGAATTGGCAAAGACAATGGCGTTGGATTCGCCCCAGGCGATCTGCTGGCCGAATTCAGGCCGGAAGCGTGTCTGGTAGGGCGCGCAAGTGAAGGTCGCCTGGCAGCCCAGCTCCAGATGCGCCTTCATCAGCCGCCGCGCCGGCACCTCCTCCGCCACCGGCATCTTCACCATGCCGGGATGGATAAGATCGAACGAGCCGACATTGAGCGTCGTCGGCACCTGCACGCGCCCGCCGCCTTCGACCAGCCGTTCGACGAAGTCGAGCCCGGCTTTGCCGTGATAGAGGCAGCCATCGATGTGGGCGCCTGAGATGTCGAGCAGGCCGCGCGCGCCGATCGCTTTGGAAAAGGCGACGAGGATTTTCATGGCGGCGGCCGCGGATGGGCCTTGCTCGCCGTCGAGCATGGATTGGTCGCGCGCCGTCAATTCCAGCGTCATCGGAAAACTCCGAGCTTATGCGCGGCTATGCTGTTCCTTATTGCCTGCCATCTGGCAAGAGCCAGAACGAGGATCAGCTCGCAGCAATCAACACCGTGCTTTCCGGCGACCAGCGCAGCACCACATCCTGCCCTTCCGCCAGCCTGTCGGCGCCGGTGTTCTGCACGATAACCTTCAGCGTCTGGCCGGCACGCTCGACGAAATAGGTGCTGTTGTTGCCGGCGAAGATGCGCTTGGAAACCTGGCCCTTCAGCGTGTTCACATCGCCATCCGAAGCCCCGGCATCGGTGGCGATCCGGATGCGTTCCGGCCGCACGGCGCAGCTCGCCTTGGCGCCGGCGGCAAGAGTTGGCCCGACTCCCGCTGCGATCGCCGTGCCGTCCGGCAGGCGGATGCCGTTACCGGTGGTATCGCCGCGAAAGATGTTGGCGTCGCCGAGGAAGGTGGCGGCAAATTCGCTCTTCGGCCGGTCGTAGATCTCTTCCGGCGGCCCTTCCTGCACCAGCCTGCCATCGCGCAATATGCCGATGCGGTCGCTCATCGTCAGCGCCTCTTCCTGGTCGTGGGTGACGAAGATGGTGGTGATGCCGATCTCGCGCTGGATGCGCTTGAGCTCGATCTGCATGTCGACGCGCAGCGCCTTGTCGAGCGCGCCAAGCGGCTCGTCGAGCAACAGCACGCGCGGTTTGGTGACGATGGCGCGCGCCAGCGCGACGCGCTGGCGCTGGCCGCCGGAGAGCTGGTGTGGACGCCGGCCGCCGAGCTTGCCCAATTGCACTAGGTCGAGCGCACGCTGCACTTCCGCTGCGATCACCGCCTTGGCCTCGCCGCGCACCGACAGGCCGAAGGCGACATTGTCGGCGACGCTCATATTGGGAAACAGCGCGTAGTTCTGGAACACCATGCCGATGCGGCGTTTCTCGACCGGCACGCGTTCCACGCTTTCGCCGCCGATGGAAATGCGGCCGGTATCGGGAAAATCGAAACCGGCGATCTGTCTGAGCAGCGTGGTCTTGCCGCTACCCGATGGTCCGAGCAGTGCATAAAAGCCGCCATCGGCGAAATCGATGGAGACATCGTCCAGTGCCTTGTGGGCGCCAAAACTGCGGGAGACGTTGGATACCTGCACGCCGGCCATTATTTCTCTCCGCCGAATTTGAAGAAGCGCGCCGTGAGCAGCATCAGCGCCATCGACACGACAATGATGATGGTCGAGACCGCGTTGATCTCGGGCGTGAAACCCTTGCGGATCGCGGCATAGATTTCGACCGGCAGCGTCGTCTGGCCGGGCGTCGACAGGAAGTAGGAGACGACGAACTGGTCGAACGACACGGCGAAGGCGAACAGCCCGCCGGCGATGACGCCCGGCATGATCCAGGGCAGCGTCACGCGCATTGTCACCTGCCACTGGTTGGCGCCGAGCGAGCGCGCCGCCTCTTCCAGCTCCGGCGCGAAAGTCTGCAGCCGCGCCGAAACGACGACGATGACATAGGGCAGCGCCAGCGCGACATGGCCGAGCAGGATGGCGAACAGGCCGCGCCCGATGCCGACGCCGAAGAAGAAGATCAGCATCGCCGTGCCGGTGATCAGCCACGGAATGGCGATCGGCGGGAAGAGCAGCGCCTGCAGCACCTTCTTGCCGCGGAATTCATAGCGGTAAAGCGCCAGCGACGCCGCCGAGCCGAGAACCACGCTGATGAGCGTGGTGATGATTGCGATTTCCAGGCTGTTCCAGGTGGCCGCGATCAGCTGGTCGTTCTGCCACAGCGAAGCGTACCACTCGGTCGTCCATTCGAACGGCAATTGGTAGAAGGGCGAGACGTTGAACGACATCAGCGCCATGATGATGATCGGCAGATAGAGGAAGGCGAGCAGCAGGAAGATGTAGAACCGGCCCAGTCCTTCGAGGATGCGGTTGGTCTTCATCACGCGGCCCTCCGCAACACCGGCGAGGCGACGGCCAGAATGACCAGCACGACGGCGAGCAGGATGAAGGAGAGCGCCGCCCCCAGCGGCCAGTTGAACACGGCGACGAACTGGTCCTCGATGACCGTGCCGTAGAAAGTGCCGGTTCGGCCGCCAAGGATGCGCGGCTCCATGAACGAGCCGACGACAGGAACGAAGATCAGCGCCGCCCCTGCCACCAGTCCCGGCATCGAAAGCGGGATGATGACCCGCTTCAGCACCTGCAGCCGTGAGGCGCCGAGCGAGCGCCCGGCCTCGATCAGCGAGTCGTCGATCGCCTGCAGAGTGAGGTAGCAGGTCAGCACCATGTAAGGCACATAGGAGTGCACCAGGCCGATGATGACGGCCGGGTACGAATACATGAGATCGATGTTGATCTTGAACGGTAGCACGGCGTTGAGCGCCGTATCGAGGATGCCGCCCTCGCGCAAAACCATCGCCCAGGAGAAGATGCGCACCAGCCCGTTCGACCAGAACGGCAGGATGACGAGGAGAAAGATCGCCTCGCGGCCGCGCCCCTTCAGCACCTTGGCGAGCACGTAGGCGGCGGGATAGCCGATGACGACGCACCACAGCGTCACTTCAAGGCCGAGGCGCAGGGAAGCGAGCAGCAATGTCAGGTAGAGGCTCTGCGAGAAGAAGGCGGCGTAGTTGCCGAGCGTGAAAGCCCAAGGCTTTCCCGACAGCGGCAGGTCGGTCATGAAGGAGAAGAAGACCATGGCCGACAGCGGCAGGAAGATCGCCACCGTCAGCCAGAGATAGGCCGGCGCCAGCAACGGCAGAGCCGATCTCAACCCGCTGCGCGACGCGACCGCGCCCTGTACTGCCATCGATACACTCCTCCCCAGGGTTGAAGGACCAGCCGGCGCGAACCGCCGGCTGGTCCAGACGTGAACTCTACTTCACGTCGACCTTGAGCTGCTGCCAGAGCGCCAGATAGGCCTCGCGCTGGGCATCGGTGATCGGTGCCTGGAACTGGATGCGCTTGCCAACCTCGGGATCGCCCATCACCTTGCGGTTGAAGGCATCTTCGGGCAGCGCCTCCACCGCCTTGGTGTTGGCGGAAACCGGAGCGCCGACCTTGGTGACCCATTCGACGTAGAATTTCGGGTCGATCATCCAGTTGATGAAGGCCTGCGCGCCTTCGACATTCTTGGAACCGACCGGGATGGAGAAGGCATCGAGCCACGCGACGGCGCCTTCCTGCGGAATGACCAGCGAAACCGGCAGCTTGAAATGCGTCTTGGCGCGGTCGGCCGAGCCGCTCCAGTAGGTGCCGATGTCGATCTGGTTGGAAGCGACCATCTGGTTCCAGTCGTTCTCCGAGCTCCAGAAGGTCTTGATCTGCGGCATCAGCGAGGTGAGCTTCGTCTTGACCGCCTCCATATCCTTGATGTCGTTGATGTTCTGGCCGGTGGCGATGGCGCCGAACTGCACCGCCTCGACGGCGTCGTCGCGGATGACGACGCGGCCCTTATGCGCGGGGTCCCACATTTCGGCGATCGACGTCGGCGGCTTGTCGAACGACTTTTCGTTGATGGCGAGCGCCGTCAGGCCCCAAACCCATGGCACGCCATAGACCTTGCCGTCATGGTCGAGCATCGGCGAGCCGGCCTTGTCCTTGCTGATGTCGGCATAGTTCGGCAGTTTCGAAGTATCGATCGGCTGGATCAGTTTTTCCGCCATCGCCTGGTCGTTGAAAGCGGCGTTGATCATGACCACGTCGTAAAGCCCCGGATTGGTCCGGATCTTGGTCAGCATTTCCTGTTCGGAATTGAAGAAGTCGTTGACGACCTTGTTGCCGGTCGCTTTCTCGAAGGCAGCGACAGCCCAGGGCTCGTCGGCGCCGTAGCCTTTCCAGTTGAGCACATGCACCTCGGCGGCACTGGCGGCCAGCGTGAGTGCGGTGGTGAAGACGGCGGTCGCCGTCAAGAGAGCAGTCAGTCTTGGCATGCGCATGTTGGTTCCTCTCTTTGTTTGCCCGCTTGGCGGGGCTTGTCAGGCTGTCTGATGGGCCTTCTTTGTCCGGCCTGGCGCGCCGCTCGCGGCGGCCTGGCTCAGGAAAGTCTGGATTTCCGCATCGGTCGGCGCCGATGAACCGCCATGGCGGGTGACCGAAATGGCCGCCGCCGCATTGGCGTAGCGCGCCGCGTCGAACGGATACACGCCGCGCGCCAACGCACTGACGAAAGCGCCGATATGGGTGTCGCCGGCGCCGTTGGTATCGATGGCATCGACCTTGAACCCGGCGACGGTCTGCGCCGTGCCGTCGGCCAGCCTGACATGGCAGCCCTTGGCGGCGGAGCGGATGACGATACCGGCAGCCTGCGGGCAATGGTCGCCAAGCAGCCGCGCCGCAAGCGCCTCGACATCACCTGGGCCGGCAATCTCGGCGGCTTCTGCTGCATTGCAGCTCAGCCATGTGGTGCGGGCAAGCACGCGCGACAGGATGGGACGCGGAATCTCAGAAATGACCGGCGTCGGGTCGAAGACGAAAGGAATGTTTGCCGGCAGCGCCTCGATCCAATCAGTAAGCGCGTCGCGGCTGCCCACATAGCTCAGCGTATAGCCTGAGGTGAACACCCAATCGCCCGGTGTCACCGATACCGGCGCCATCATGTCGAGGGTGAGAACGCTCTCCGCGCCCGGCCATGAGACGAAGGTGCGTTCGGCATCGCTCGAGATCATGGCGACGCAGTTGCCGCTGTCCATCACGGGCGATGGCGGCGTCAGCGTCTCGATGCCCTCGGCGGCGAAGGCTGCGCGCAAAAAATCGCCATTCGGCCCGCTGCCGAGCTGGCCGCCGAACACCACCGTCATGCCGGTGCGTCTGGCCGCAACCATCATGTTGAAGCCGCCGCCGGCGACCTGGGCAAAGCTCGATGCTGTCTTTTCGGTACCCGGCGCCGGCAAGGCGTCGATGCGGTAGACATAGTCGACCACCGCGCTGCCGATATGGACGAGACGCCCGCTCATGCCGCCGCGTCCTTGCCCGGGCCGGCCTTGGCCACCCTTGCCGCCACGAGATCGGCGGCAAGCGCGCGCACCTCCGACATGTCGATGCCGACAAGCCGGTCAATATGCTGCCGCGGTAACAGTGAAAAGCCGGTGCAGGCGCCGGCCATGCCGGCGGCGATGGCGCCGATCGTGTCGGTGTCGCCGCCGAGATTGGCGCTGATCACCGCCGCCTGCCAGGGATCCCCGGCGGCGACTTCCAGCACGGCGAAGGCCGCCGGAACCGATTCCTGGCTGGCGACGCCGGTGCCGACCAGATCGGTGATCAGCCGGATCGCATCCCCCGTCGCCTTGCCGCGCACCAGATCCTGCGCCCAGACGATACGCGCGGCGATGTCGCCGCCGGTCACCCAATGGCCAAGCGTCGCCCCTCGCCTCGCCGCGGAGACGGCACTGTCGGATGCGGCGCGCCAGTCATCCCCGGCAACGCCGCGGCTGACGGCGGCCGCGACCGCCGCGGCCGAGGCTATGGCGATCGAGGTGTTGTGCGTGGCGCGGCAGGTCTCGGCCACCTTGGCGACGAACGCGTCGAGCGGCTCCAGCGGCATCATGATGCCGACCGGCGCGATACGCATGGCAGCCCCATTGGTGTCGCCGCTGCGCCCGGCTTCATCGGCCGGCACCCCATTGTTGATGGCGTCGATGGCGCGCTTGGTCGATGGCCCCAGCAGATCGTAGCTGCCGCGCGCCTTGACCTCGCGCTCCCAGTCGAGAAGCGCGTTGACCCACCGCGTATGGTCGAACCGCTGGCCGGATTCGACAAGAATACGGCCGAGCAGCAGCGCCTGTTCGGTATCGTCGGTGATGGTGCCGGCCGCGAGCCCTTTCGACACCGGATGATCGGCGAAGGGCGCGACGAAATCCTCGACATGGCCGTAGAGTTCGGCAATGCGGGCCGGCGACAAAAGCTGCGTCGGCATGCCGAGCGCGTCTCCCAGTGCCCCGCCGACAAGCGCGCCCATGGCGCGATCAAGCGTGTCCGCCATCGCTCAGAACCTCATATGCAGCGCGAAATGCGCGGGATTGAGCAGGCTGGTGACATATTCGATCGGCCGGTCGTCGGCCGCGCGCGTCAGCCGGCGGCCACGCAGGAAAGGCGTGCCTTGCGGGCAGCCCAGGATGGCCGCGTCCTCGGCGTTGAGCATTTCGATGCCGACCCATTCCTCGCCATGGTCGGGGATGAGGCCGGCGCCGCGCAGCGTCTGGTGCAGCGAGCCTTCGCGCAGGCCGCGCAGGGGCACATCCTCGAGCTCCGGCGACAGCGGCAGGCGGCTGCGCTCGATGGAAATCGCATGGCCGTCGCTGGCATTGGTGCGCACCCGGTCGACAGCGATGAAGAACGGGCTTTCGATGCCAAGCAGCGCGGCAAGGTCGGCGTCTTCGATGACCTCCAGCCGCAGCGTCCTCGTCTCGGCGTTGGCGCCGGCATTGGCCAGAGCCCGCGACCAGCCAATCGAATCGTCAACCGGCTTGCCGTCGAAGGTGACGAAGGAGCCGATGCCGACCTTGGTGGTGATAAGCCCGCGGCTGGACAGTTCCTCGAGGCCCTTGCGGACGGTGTTGCGGCTGACGGAGAAGCGCTGGACGAGCTCGTTCTCGCTTTGCAGGCGGTCGCCGAAGCCGAGCACACCGGAGCGGATTTCATGTTCCAGAACGGTCGCGATCTGCTCGGGCTTGCCCGTGCCGGGAGACAATTGAACCGCGCGTCGCTTCATATCCATACCTGTTCAGTGAACCTGTATAGTCCTGTTCAATACATGGCCGCGCCTGTCCTGTCAATGCGATACCGAGACAGATCAAACACCTCACTGCGGATTGCCGGCGGTGTGATAGGTTCTGCGTCGAAGGAGTAACCTGTGTCCCATTCAACAGAGCGTAAAAATCCCAAGCTGATCGTGGTGGTCGCGTTCGATCGCGGCGAGGACGGTGAATTGTTTCCGGCCTTCGGCCCAGCCGACCAGCAGAGTGAAGACCGCGCCATACGCACCGCCAGGGCTCTCGCGGCAAAACATGTCGGCGTCATCGCATGGAGCCGCGATGCCGACCCGACACTTGGCGACTACGGCACGCCGACAACGCTGTTTGTCAGTGGCGACGTGCCGGACATGGAGTAGGCGGCCATCCCGTGTAGGGGCGAGAAAACAAAAAGCGATCTTAATTTATGTTCGTATGAAGGAACAGTTTTCTCGCAGACCCGTTTATCTGCAGGTCGTTTATTCCAATGACCTCGACAGAGAGGAATTCCCAGATGAACTTCAAGATGCTCACGATGGGCGCGATGGCGCTTGCAATGATAACCGGTTCGGCGCTCGCAGGAGGCAGCACCGGAACGTCGGCGCTCGATGACCCGGCAAAGATGGCGCCGTTCTTCACAGATGCCGGCATGAAGACCATGAAGTCCGAGGCGGAATTCAAGACTGCCTGGATGGCCATGAAGGAAGAAGATCGCGCAGGCATGATGAAGGAATGCGGCGATGAGGCCATTGCCAAGTCGCATGACAATTTCTGCAAGATGACCAAGCAGCTCGGCGGCGCGAACTGACGCACCGCGATTTGGGCTCAGGCCCGATCGACCATTTGGACAAGGCGGGCCCCGTGCCCGCCTTATCCTTTCGGCGATAGGCCAACGACGCAGCCGCTGGCGGATTCAATTCGCGACAACGGTTCAGCAAAGGTGTAGCGTCAATCCTTGGAGCGGCAGAACGCCGCTCGTCTGGCTTTGCCCATGTTTCAACCCATTGCGAATATCCACGATGCGCAAACGCTGGCGCAGGCGATCGTCAACACGATCACCGAACCATTCCTGGTGCTCGACGAGCGGTTTTGTGTACTGGCAGCCAGCCGGTCCTTCTACAAGACATTCGAGGTCGACCCTGCGCAGACGCAGGGTACGCTGCTCTACGCGCTCGGCGACGGCCAGTGGGATATTCCCGCACTTCGCCTGCTGCTGGAGACGATCATCCCTGAGAAAACCGCCATGGACGGCTTCGAGGTCGAGCATGATTTCCCGAGGATCGGCCCCCGCACCATGCTGCTCAACGCCCGCAAGGTGCTTTACGACCACAGCCCCGCCGTCACCATCCTGCTTGCCTTCAATGACATCACCGCCCGCCGGGTCATCGAGCGGGAAAAGGAGGAGCTGCTGCGCCGCACCGAGGATCTGCTCCAGCAGAAGGACGTGCTGCTACGCGAGATGGAGCACCGGGTTGCCAACAGCCTGCAGATCATCGCCAGCATCCTGTTGCTGAAGGCACGCTCGGTTACCTCGGAAGAGACGCGCCAGCATCTCAAGGATGCTCATCAGCGCGTGCTGTCCGTGGCCGAGGTGCAGCGCCATCTCCACACCTCGATCGGCGTCGACGAGATCGATGTCGGCTCCTACCTTTCGAAGCTGTGCGGCAGCCTCGTTTCGTCAATGATCGGCGAGACCCAGCCGATCGAGGTCACCGTTGCGGCGGAGGACGGCAGGATTGACTCGCATCGTGCCGTCAGCCTCGGCCTGATCGTCACCGAACTTGTCCTCAACGCCATCAAATATGCCTTCCCGCAGGAGAAGACCGGCGCCCGTATCCAGGTTACCTTCGAGACAGCAGGCAGCGACTGGAAATTGACTGTTTCGGACAACGGCGTCGGCAAGATCGCCAATGACGTGCCGAGCAAGGGGCTTGGAACAGCCATCGTCGAGGCGTTGGTGAGGCAGCTGGATGCCCGGGTGGAAACCATCAGCGACACCGACGGCACAAGCGTCTCGGTCACCCGGGCAACATTCACGTCACGGGTGCCGCGCGCGGCGTAAGAACCGCTACCACGAGGCCTGCCTTCCCGACATCGTCTCGATCCTGATCTGATAGAACAGATGGCTGCCCGAGGGCGCCAGAGTATCGCCGGGCTTCAGTGCTCCCGGCTCCCACCAATTCGCATGCGTGGCAAGAAGCGACCAGGCAAGCTGGCGGTCGCTATCGACCGGAACAGTCATCCTTTCGACACCGGTCATGCCGGCATCCGCATCAGGCGCTTTGGGCAACTCCTCGAACACGCCTTCCACCACGACGCTCTTCCAGCCATTGACACCGCCGACGTCGTCGACCTGAAGGCAGACATGGGGATTGGTCCGCATCCAGTCGACTTTCCTGCCGGGAAGCGAGAAACTGAAAATAGAATTCTCGCCGTAGGCGAAATGGACCGGCACCACATAGGGTTTTTGATCACGCACGCAGGCCAGACGACCAAGGCGTTGCGTCTTCAAAAGGGCGACGCAGTCCTGCCGCGTCATCTCCTTGATGTTCATCAAATCCTTCTTCCTGTTCAGGCCCCGCGATCGATGCGGCGTATCACTTTGATAGCCTCTGCGTCCGCGATGCCGATCAAGGCCTCTACGCCCTGGGTGGTTTCGATGTGGCCGCGATCCCCCCATGACGTGAAGATCATCGCGAATTTCGCGGACTGTCCTTCTGGACATTGGGCAGCCTTCCGCAAACTCAACTGTCTCGACGCAAGCCGGTTCCCCCGGCTTCAACGCGAAAGCCCGCTCCGGGATGCCGGAGCGGGCCTTGGAGGAGGATGAAGGGGTGGGACCCTCTCCTCTTGTTTCCACGGGGGGTGTGGACCGAAATCACCATATGCGAGTCCTGCTGGACACAGGATCACAAGCCGGCGAGCTTTCATCACAATCCGTTGCGCCCCGGCCTCGCCGGGGTCACGAGATCGCGATCACCCCCGACGACTTGCGGGTCAGCTAGATGCGCCCAAGCACGACAAGGATGATGATGATCAGCAGCAAGAGCCCCAGCCCGCCGCCGCCATAGTAACCCGTTCCATAGAACGGTCCGCCGCCGAGGCCGCTGAAGCCGCCAAGCAGCGCAATGACAAGAATGATGATGAGTATCGTGCCTAAGCTCATGGTTCCCGCTCCTGTGGGCGCTTGATCGCCGGTTTGAGCACCGCCGGACGCGGTGTTTCGAAGACGAGAACGTTCGAGCAGCCCTACTGTTCCGCCCGATCGCGGCAGGGCATGCGCGTGGAAAGGAAGTTTGCCGGAAACGAAAAGGCCTGATCGTCCCGGCAGGGTCTCGAAATCACTGAATCCGCAGAAGCCCGCCGACATGGCGGGCTTCCGACCGGCCGGAGGCCAGGAGAGTGCGGTCAGAGCCTCACGGCTGGTTCTGCACTCGCGTTCCTGGCGGTGCTCATCCTCAGCGGCTCAGCGGCGGGCAATCAGCAGGCAGAGCTGGCGCAGATCGCGATCATAGGTGCCTTCGCTGCTGAGCACGTCGACGCAGCGCTTCTTCATGCGCGCCACCTTGCTGTCCGACATCTGGGCCGCGACTCTCGACAGGTTCGGATGGCTGGGGTTCGAGAGATTGCTCGGGTTGGACGGATTTGACGAATTGCTGGGATTGGTTCCGCCACCGATGCCCAGGCCGACACCGGCGCCGATGCCGCCGGTGCCACCGACATTGGCGCCGAGTCCGGCGCTGATGCCGTTCGAGCCGCCGATATTGGCGCCGGCGCCGGCATTGATGCCACCACTACCTCCGACATTGGCGCCGAGCCCGGCACTGACGCCGCTGGAACCGCCGACGTTGGCGCCTGCGCCGGCATTGATGCCACCACTACCTCCGACATTGGCGCCAAGCCCGGCACTGACGCCGCTGGAACCGCCGACAGAAGCGCCGGCACCAGCGTTGACGCCACCGCTGCCGCCGACCGAAGCGCCGACGCCGGCATTGACGCCGCCGCTGCCGCCCACCGAGGCGCCGACGCTGAGCCCAGCTGCGCTTGCCGGCATGGAAAGAACGAGGACCATTGCACTACCCGCTAACACATTGGCGACTGTTCTGATGGTGAAAGCCATAACACTCTCCTGTTGTCGTTGCGCTAAGGCAGTCGGCGCAAAGCCGATTGCAGATTCAGCTACGTGGCAGGTGAGATTCGGTTTCAAATCGCAGAAGCTTGCTAAAGCGATGGTTTTTGTTGATAAAACTCAAAGACTATTATAGTAATAAAACTATAATACACATGTAAAAGATATTTTCTATTTCAAGATGATATTATCGATATAAATCGTCATTGCCAAACCAAAACCGATTCCTGGGGCCTACTCGCATTGTTGCCGGCATACATCCCCGCCAGCGTCTGGCCCTGAAAATCGGGGAGCATTCACTGCTCAGGATGGGCCGCGCCTGTCAGCAAGCTGAAACACCCAGCGCGCGTCAGCAATTTCAGGAAAACGGGACCAGCTTCACGGGGGGATGTGTCAACACAAGGAGATAAAACGGTCAGGGTTTCTGTGAAGCGGTGACCCGCTCGGGCAAGCTCTGTAGCCAATCCCAAACAGGATCGACCACCCCCGGCTTCTTACCGTGTTGCCCTCAGAATACCCGGTAGAACAGCCTGTAGCGCACACGTTCCATGTAAGCGCGATACTCCGGCTCGGCGGCCAGCAACGCTTCCTCGCGCAGGATACGGTACAGCTGCATATAGGTGATGACCGCATAGACCGCGAGATTATGGAAGGAAAAGGCCGACAGCAGATAAAGCACATGGCCGGCGAGGTAGCCGGCATAGATCGGGTGCCGAACGATCCGGTAGGCGCCGCCCGTCATCACGCCGCGATTGCCAGGCAGGATGGCGAAGGAACGGCCAAGCGATATCTTGCCCCAGATGACAAACAACAGCGCAACGAATTGCAGCGGCGCGGCGAAATAGACGGGAACAAGCGCGATGCCAGGCTGGAGGCTGATCAACGCAACACCGAAACTGGCGGTCACGGAGACGATGACGGTAAGCGGGTTCCAGTCACGCGTCACCGGGCGCCGCGACAGAAGCAGCCAGGTGAAAGTGAGTATCTCGGAAATCGCCACCAGCGCGGCGTTGAGCCTGGTCGGATCCTCCACGAGCTGAGACACGCCGCGATAGACGAACAGCCCCGCGCAGGCCAGCGCACAGAGGCGAAAGAAGCCTTCACGCAGGTCGACCAGTATGTCATGCCTTCGCGCGGCGGAGAAAAATCCGCCCTCATTGTTATGCGATAACGCTTCACTTTTTGACGTGAGCAACGCAAGCACCCCGGTGATCCCTCGAAGGGACCATTGCACGCAACCATTGCCGGGGGGTTAACCGGCAAGATCGGAAAGATGCCAACCGGAATTTGCGTGGAGCATGCATGTTTCGACGTCGCTACAATTTATGCTTGCATTTTTGGAACAAATAAGGAACAATACTCGGATTAACCGCTGAGGCGGACCAGGATTTTTGGGGGGGGAGGACCAGCGATATGGCGAGCTGGAGAGGTGCACGGCTGCCTGCCGTCGCGATCGGATTGCCTGTGCCGATCAAGCTTTCGCCCAGCCGGCTGTTGGCTGGGCTCGCGGTCATTCTTGCCCTCAACATATCGGCGCTCGCGGCTGAGAAGGATTATGCTACCTGCATCGGCAAGGACATCGAGCCGGACAAGCGCCTCGCCGCCTGCACGCCGATTGCCGAGGACACCGCTGAGATGACGCGCATCCGCGTCATGGCCTACTTCTATCGAGGCGTCGCCTGGGACGACAGGCAGGATCAAGATCGAGCGATCGCGGACTACAGCGAGGCGATCGCGCTCGATCCAAAACAGGCCTCGCCATACTTCAACCGGGGAGCCGATTGGTACGACAAGGGGGATGACGAGCGGGCTATCGCGGATTTCAACATCGCCATCAGCCTGGAACCATCGTCCAGCGATGCTTATTCCAGCCGCGGCGCCGCCTTCCTGCGCAAAGGCAAGACCGATGCGGCCATTCTCGATTTTCAGCAGGCGATCGAGGCCGATCCCGGCAACGGCAAGGCGCATGCCAGCCTCGGGATCGCCTGGGACAGGAAGAACGACCTGGTGCGCGCCGTCGCCGAATATGACGAGGCGATCCGCATCGATCCGCAGGACGCGATCGTCCATATCAACCGCGGCATTGCCCGCGCCGCCACGGGCGAATTCGATCCCGCCATCGCCGATTATGACGTTGCGCTGGGCCTCGATCCAAATAACGCCGACGCCTATGCCGGCCGCGGTGCCGCCTGGCTTGGCAAGAACGATTGGATACGCGCGATTTCCGACACCAGCAAGGCAATCGAACTCGATGCCGCTGGTAGCGACGGTTACTATTACCGGGCCGTAGCGTGGGCAAGCAAAGGCAACAACGATCGCGCCATGGCCGATTTCGACAGAGCGATCGCTCTTGATGCGAACTATGCCAGGCCCTATTTCGGTCGCTCCCTGGTGCGCACCCGCAGCGGCGACGCCAGCGGCGCGGCCGCCGATTGCCGAAAGGCCGTCGAGCTCGATCCGAAGAAGGCAGGTGGCTGCGACACGGGGCCGGTGGGCGCGAAGGCCGTGCCGCAGACACCCAAGCCTGCCGCGTCCCCTGTGTACGAACCGCTGCAACTATACCCCAACGAGGATCACTCCGAACTCGTTGCCTGGAATCTCAAACGGGGACTGGAACAGCAGGTGCAAGGCGACGTCGCAGGCGCGATAGATTCATTCAGCTTTGCGATCCAGCTGGATCCTTACAACGCCGAGGCCTTCTACGACCGGGCGCTTGCCGAGGCATCCCAGGGAAATTACGCCACTGCCGCCACCGACTGCCGGCGCGCCATCGAACTCGACCCAAAGCGCGCAGGCTCTTGCAGCGAACACGCCCCGGGCGAAACAGCTCCGTCGGTTGCCACAGGGAGGGACCCGGCAGCCGCAAGAATCCTGCTCGAACGCGCCGAGGCGCGCCTCGCAAAATATGGCGTCGACGGGGCACTGCTCGATCTCGACAAGGCGATCCGCCTCGATCCCGAGAGCGCTGAAGCCTATTTCAGCCGGGCCGGCGCCAGGACACTGAAGGGCGATATGGTCGGTGCAGCGGCGGATTGCCGCCGCGCCGCCGAACTCGATCCAAAATGGGCGGGAGGCTGCAGTGGACAGGTTGCGGGTAACCACGGCAAACCACCACCGTTGCCGGACACGCAACAGCCGACGCCGTCAGCCGTCGTTCCCGATCTAACGGCCACGCAGGACACGCTGGCCGCGAGGACCCTGGAGGCGACCGACCCTCAGGCCCTCGAAGCGATCCTTGGGGGCGATGCCTTCCTGGACATGGGCAAGTACGATCAGGCGATCGGCGCCTACAACCACGCGATGGCGCTCGACCGGAACAACCGGTTCGCCTATTTCGGCCGCGGCAAGGCCTGGGCCGCCAAACGCGCCTACCAGCAGGCGATCGCCGACTACGACAAGGTCATCGAACGCGCCCCCAATTTTGCCGCGGCGCATTTTCGCCGGGGTCTCGCCAAGATCGCCCTTGGCGACGTCTATGGCGCTCTCGCCGATTGCGACAGAGCCGCCACGCTCGATCCAAAGGCGCGCGACGCACATTTCTGCAAGGGCATGGCGTGGCAGGCGAAGGGCAACGCTGCCCGTGCGCTCGCCGCTTATTCCGTGGCGATCGAGATCGATCCGAAGGATGGCGCGAGCTATTATGGGCGTGGCATGACCCTAGCCGGCAGGAAGGACTATGACGGCGCCATTGCCGATTTCGACCAGGCGATCAAGCTCGATCCGGCCAATGCCGACTATCTCATCAGCCGCAAGGCGGCGGTGGCAGCGAAAGCCGAGTTGCAGCCCGGCACCGAACCTACGGTCCCGAAGAACGCCGGCAACGATACACAGCCCGACGCCAAGCTTTCGGCCGCTGAGATGGCCGAGCTCATTCAGGCGACCGACCCGCGCGTCCTGGCCGCTGTGCAGCACGGCGACGGCCTGTCGGATGCCGGTAAGTATGACCAGGCGATCGCTGCCTATGGCAAGGCGATCGCGCTCGACCCCGACAGCCCCCTTGCCTATTTCGGCCGCGGCAAAGCCTGGGACGCCAAGCGCGCCTATGATCGGGCGATTGACGACTATGACCAGGTGATCAAACGCCTCCCGAATCTGGTCTCTGCCTATGTTCGCCGCGGCATGGCCAAGGCCACGACCGAAGATGCCGAAGGTGCCCTCGCCGATTGCGGCCGGGCCGCCAAGCTCGATCCGAAGGTGCTGGATGCATATTTCTGCATGGGCATGGCCTGGCATGTGAAAGGCGATGCGCAGCGAGCGATCACAGCCTATTCGGCGGCGATCGAGATCGACGCCAGGGATGCCCCCAGCTACTACGGGCGCGGCATAGAACGAGCCGACAGCAAGGATTACAACGGCGCCATTGCCGACTTCGACCAGGCGATAAGGCTCGATCCGGGCAATCCGGACTACGCGGTCGCCCGCAAAGCGGCCGTGGCCGCCCTGAAGAAGGGCGGCGCCGCGCCGGCTGCCGTCGGATCGGATCCCAAGAACCTCAGGGCTTTCATGGATCGTGGCGATGCGTTCTACAAGAAACGCAAATACGATCGCGCCATCGCCGAATACGGCCGCGCGATCGCGCTCGATCCAAAGCGGGCCGCCGCCTATGTCGGACGAGGACTTTCACGTGCCGAGAAGGGTGATTACGATGGCGCTATCGACGATTACGGCAAAGTCATCGAGCTCTATCCAACCTATTTCGACGCTTACCTCGGCCGCGCCATTGCATGGGACAAGAAGAACGAATTGGATCGCGCCATCGCCGACTACAATCGCGCGGTCGAAATCGAACCCGGCTACGCGCCTGCCTATTTCGGGCGTGGCAGCGCCTGGTTCGCCAAGGGCGACTACGACCAAGCCATCGCCGACTTCGACCAGGCGCTCAAGCTCGATCCAAAGCTGGCCATCGCCCGCAAAGGCCGCAAGGTCGCAGTGGCGGCGAAGGCGAAAGCGCCCGCCTCCGCACAGGCCGGTCAGCTTCAAAAGAAGGTGGCCGAAGATGCCATCGAGTCGGGCACGATCTGGCGCTCTCAAAAACAGTTCGACCGGGCCATCGAACAATACGATATCGCAGTTGCTGCCGACCCATCCAACGCCCGCGCCTATAGTTTACGCGGCTTCACCTTCGCGCTGAAGGGCGATCCCGACCGGGCGATGGCGGACCACAACAAGGCAATAGAACTCGACCCGAACTTCATCGACAGCTATTTCTATCGTGCCTCGCTCTGGCAGCAGAGGGGCGACATCGACCGCGCCATCGCGGATCTGAGCACGATCATTTCGATACAGCCCAATAATGCGGACGCCTATATACTGCGCAGCCGCGGCTGGGCCGCCAAACATGATTGCGATCGCATCATTGCCGATTCCACAAAGGCGATCGGCCTGCGGCCGACCGACGCGGAAGCCTGGTACAATCGCGGTTTCTGCTGGAACAAGAAGCGGAAATACGACCGCGCCATCGCCGATCTCGATGAAGCCCTGCGCCTCGACCCAAACTATGCCGATGCCCGCAAGGAGCGCGATGCGGCGGTCGCAAGCAATTCAGCCACCGGTTCGGGCGCATCGCGCAATACCGTTCCGAAGACCGCCAAGGCGTTTTTCACCAAGGGTCAGACGCTGCTTGGGAAGGACGATTATGACGGCGCCATCGTGCAGTTCGACAAGGCGGTTGCCATTGATCCCGCATTCCATGACGCCTATTTCGCCCGCGCCTTGGCCTGGAATGCCAAGCAGGACTACGATCGCTCCATCGCCGACTACAACCAGGCGATCGCGCTGGATCCGACCTATGCCGCGACCTATTACGGCCGCGCCCAGAACTATGCCTTGAAAGAGGATTACGACAGGGCACTTAGCGACTACGACAAGGCCATCGAGCTCGCCCCTACCGAAGCCAAGGTCTATGCCGATCGCGGACTCGTGCGGATGGGAAATCATGACGACGCCCGCGCCTACGGCGATTTCGAAAAGGCGCTAAGCCTCAATCACAACAACGTCTATGGTTACTATGGCCGGGGGGTGATCCGGACAACCAGGGCAAACTACGACGGGGCCATTGCCGACCTCAGCAAGGCCATCAAGCTCGATCCCAACTTTGCCAGTCTCTATGAAGCACGAAGCCGGGCCTGGGAAGCCAAGGGCAACCACAAGCGGGCAGCAGCCGACCGCAAGAAGGCTGCAGCCCTAGACGCAAACTAGCTCGGATGGCTCGCGGAACCTTAGGGCTCGGACCGCAGCAGCCTAGCCCAGCGTTGAATTGCTGAAATACCCCGTGAAATCAGGGCGCTGCGCGAGAACCTTACCATCGGCGTCACGCAAGATGCCTGCTTTGAAGAGATAGTCGCCGATCGCATCCATCTTGGCGGCATCCATCGTGCCGATGGCGCCGTTTTCCGCGCGCAGATAGTGGCCGTCGATCAGCGCCTTCAGCGACGCCTCGATCAATGCCGGATTGGTCAGGGCATCCTTGTTGGCGGCGATCAGCAGCGCGGCGGCTTCCCCGGGATGATCGACGGTGAACTGATAGCCGCGCCGCGTTGCCTGGACAAAGGCCGAGGCCAGTGCCGGGTTTGCCTGGAGATAGGCTTCGCTCGACGAGATCAGCGTCGTGTGCTCGTCGGGCACGCCGTAATCGGCATAAACGAAGCCGCGCTGCTTGATGCCTTTGAGTTCGGCCTCGACGCCCTCCCAGGTCGACACCTCGAGTGTGAAGTCGACAGAGCCGTTGGCCAGCGCTTCATAGGCGGAGGTGCCGAGCGTCACCGTCTCAAAATTGCCCTTGCCGCCGTCGTGGCGGATGATGGTCGAGATCAGCGCGTTTTCCCAGGCGCTGCCGAAACCGCCATAGGTCAGGCCGTCAAGATCCCTGGGACTTTTGATCTCGCTGCGCGCCGCGTTGAAGACCACGCGGCCGGTTTCCGACTGCACCACGGCGTAGACGGCCTTCAAATCGGCGCCGGCGGTCTTCTGGGTGAACAGGCTGATGGTGCCGTTTATGCCGAAATCGGCAACGCGGTTGGCGACCAGCGTGCCTGCGCCGGTGTCGCTGTAGGGCAGAATGTCGACCTCGAGGCCGGCCTCACGGTAAAACCCCTTATCGCGCGCCACGAACAGCCCGACGTGGTTCGTGTTGACCGTCCAGTCCAGCGCGACGGTGACTTTTTGCGTTGCCGCGAAGGAGCGGCTCGCTCCGGCGATCAGCGGAACACCGCTGGCAAGCGTGAGCAGCAAAGCCTGCCGGCGCGTCAGGTCAGTCATGGTCATGTCCTTTGGATGGTTGCGGGTTGAGCAAAATGTCGAGGATCTCGGCCTCGAGTGCGCCCGCCTGCCACGCGGCGGCGCCGGTCGGATCGCGCGGGCGCGGCAATGGCACGCTGATTTCACGCAGCACACGGGCCGGGCGCGCCGACAGCACGTAGATGCGGTCGGACAGGAACACGGCCTCGCGCACATCATGCGTGATCAGCAGCGCCGTCCAGTTGTGATGCCGCCACATCCGCTCGAGCCAGCGCTGCATGGCCGCACGGGTCAGCGCGTCGAGCGCGCCGAACGGCTCATCGAGCAAAAGCATGTCGCGCTCCTGCACCACCGTGCGCAGCAGCGCCGCGCGCTGACGCATGCCGCCCGAAAGCTGTGCCGGAAAATGCTGCTCGAAGCCGGCAAGCCCGAACTCGGCAAACAACGGCGCGACACGCGCCCTCGCCGCCTTGCGCTCGATGCCTTGCACTTCGAGCCCGAGCGTCGCGTTGTCGAGGATGCGCCGCCACGGCATCAGCGCGTCGCGCTGCGGCATGAACGCGAAATGCCGGCCATGGTCGTCGAGCGGCGTGCCGTCGAAGAACATCTCGCCCTCGCCATGCTCGGCACCGGTCAGAAGCTGGAACAGCGTCGACTTGCCGGCGCCCGAAGGCCCAAGGATCGAGACGAATTCGCCGGCACCGACGCTAAGCGAAATGTCGGCAAGCACGTCGAGCCCGCCAAACGCCTTGCGCACATGCCGCAATTCGAGCCGGCTCATTGCCACGGCCCCTTCCCTGCTGGCTGCCGGCCAGCCCGCTCCCAAGGCATGGCGAGGCGCTGCAGGAGCACCGTCAGCCCAAACAGGATCAGCGTGAGCGCGGCACTGACACCGACCGCGGCAAGCACCAGATCGGGGCGAAAATTGTTCTTGGCGTTGAGCATGTAGATGCCCAGCCCCTTGGCCGCACCGGCATATTCGGCGAAGATGGCGCCGACCACGGCATAGGTGATGGAGATCCTCAAGCCCGCGAAAAAATAGGGCAACGCCGAAGGCAGCCGCGCCAGCACAAAAACGCGCCAGCGCCCTGCCCCCATGGCGCGCAGCATCTGGCCGATCTCCACCTCCGTCGCTTCGTAGCCCTGCACCAGAGCCACCAGCATCGGGAAGAAGGTGATCAGTGCCACCAGCATGATCTTCGGCGTCAGCCCGAAGCCGAACCACAGCACCACCAGCGGCGCGATCGCCACCAGCGGCAAGGTCTGGCTGATGATGAAGACGGGAAACAGCGCGCGCCGCAGCGGCTGGAAGAAGTCGACCAGCATTGACAGCGCGAAGGCGGCCCCCAGCGAGCAGGCAAAGCCGATCAGCGTCGCGCGGATGGTGGGAATGGCGTTGTCGATCAGCGCCTCGCGATTGAGCATCGCCTGCTCGAAGACGCGTGAGGGCGCCGGCAGGATCGTCGGCTTGATGCCGGAATAGGTGGCGTAGAGTTCCCAGGCCACGAGCAGCAGCCCGACCGACATCACGGCTGGTGCCGCCTTGGTGAAGTAGCCCGCGAGCTGCCGCGGGCGGCTGGATGACGATGAGAGCACGAGAGAACAACCTTGACGTCCGCGCGAAGAAAACGCGTTCTGTTCAGACAGCGGTGGGGCTGTTGGCGGAAACCGTGACGTCGAGGGTTACGTGACCGGCGCCCGGCCCGAAGCGGCAGAAGGCTTCGTTCAGCGCCGAAAAGATCGCCCCGCTATCGCCGCGCAGTTTGGTGCAGAAATTCTTGGAGCGATCGTAGACGCCGGACTGTTTCAGGAAATCGATGCAGCCATAGATCTCGTCCATGTGGTCGCCGGTGCCCATCACATAGAGCGAGAATTGCGCCGCCGCCGGCTGGCCGGTGGTGGCAGCATCTCGCACGGCGGCGATGGCGGCCTCCTTGCGCGGACCGAGCGGCCCGACTGGCCCGCCAAACGCGTCGGACCGGCAGATCGGATCGTCCGGCTCGCCCGGGCAACCGCGCGAAATGGCGGCCGACAGCACACAATGCTTGCCGCTCTGCGACGCCGACACGAACAGGTCGCGCAGCGCCGGGAACAACACTTCAGGTGGCCCGACAAGCAAGGTCGAGATGTCGTCGGTCTCGATCCTCAGCCTGTCCCGGTAGGGATCGAGCGCACCGATCGCGCCCAAGATGACGCCGACGAAATCGTCGGCCATGGGATATAGGGAAATCTGTGCGCCTGAAAACATCGCCCGCCTCGCTCCGCTGGTATTACCCAGATCAGCTTCTAGGGTCTGTGGGCTTGCCGCCCCCGTCTCAGCCCCGACCGTACGGAGCACCCCTGTGGATGAGCGCGTTAAAGCACCATTCGAACGGAAGGGGAAGCCGTTTTTTCAGCGCACTGGGCCAAAAGTGTTGCACCAGCTCTGACCATTGCGCGGACTCTGACGATGCCGCGCAGTCGCAATTCTATGGGGAATCTTCGCCAAGCCGAGAGGTTGTCCCACCAGTCGCAACACGACGAGTTCACGGAAATGGAGACACAACCATGTTCATGAAAATCCTCGCGGCTTCGGCGTTCACCATTGCGCTTGCCACTTCAGCGATGGCGCAAGGCAACGCCGCAAACGGCATGGATGGGTCGGGCGGCAGCGGCCAGTCTGTGACTGTAGACCCGAGCACGCCAGCTTCGCCCAATAGGGTCGATCCGGCAACAACCAACAGCACGACCATCGCGCCGGGCGATATGAACTCCAATGCGGATCGGAATTGCCCGACCAACCCGCAAGGTGCGCAGACCGATGCAAACGGCAATTTGACGGCGGCCACCGTGAACGACAACAACTGCGGCAAGTAAGTTATTGCCCCAAAAACGAAAGAGCCGCCAGACATCCGGCGGCTTTCGATCACTCCCAACGATCGCAAAGCGTTGCGCAGCCACTTAGAGCGTTCCACCGTTTCATGGAAACGGCGAACCGCTCCAACCCTTTGTTTTGACGCAATTCCGGACGGAAAACCGCTCACACTTTTCCTGGAATTGCTCTAGACAATCGGCGCGCTGCTTTTGCCAACCTTATGAGACAGCCTTCTCGCGCACCGGCAGCTTCCAGCCCGGCCTGACGAAATGGCAGGTGTAGCCGTTTGGATATTTCTCCAGATAATCCTGGTGCTCGGGCTCGGCTTCCCAGAAGGCGCCGGCCGGCGCGACTTCCGTGACGACCTTCCCCGGCCACAGGCCGGAAGCATCGACATCGGCGATGGTGTCTTCGGCGACGCGCTTTTGCTCGTCGGTTGTATAGTAGATCGCCGAGCGGTAGCTCATCCCGACGTCGTTGCCCTGGCGGTTGCGCGTCGTCGGATCATGGATCTGGAAAAAGCGCTCCAGCAGCGTGCGATAGCTGATCACCGCCGGATCGAAATTGATCTCGATGGCTTCGGCATGGGTGCCGTGGTTGCGATAGGTGGCGTTGGCAACGTCGCCGCCACTATAGCCCACACGCGTGGAGCTGACGCCGGGATAGCGCCGTATCAGATCCTGCATGCCCCAGAAACAGCCACCGGCAAGCACTGCGCGTTCGGTCGAAGTCGCCATGTCACGTCTCCTCAAAAGGCAATTCCAACTTATGCGGCGGTTTCCCGCCAGGAATTGCGCAGACAAAATTGGATTTCCCGATAGATGGGCATTCTCGTCCGCTTCGTCCAGTCGCGGGGAAACAACGCGCCGTGAGAGAACGATATCACGACGCGGTCGGGGATCGAGCGGTTTCTCAGTTGCGCCGATGCCGGGTCCGGCTGTCGACGGCAGGCGGCATATACAGCGTGCCGGGTGGAATGGCGGCAAAGCTGATCTGCACAGGCGGCGCCGTACGCGACCAATTGAAGAGAACGGTCTTGACCGGGAGCTTGCCCAGCCATGTCCGCAGTTGCGGCGGCACGCCCTGCCCCGGCCAAACCATCAGCATGCCGTGGTCACGCAAACGCTGCCTTGTGATCCAGGGCGCGAACCGCATATCGAGGTCGGTGAAGATCGACGGCTTGTCATAGGCATTGAGGCCCGCCAGCATGGCAACCTGAGTATCGCCGCCGACAATGTCGAGCCGGCCGGGCGCCGCCGCGTGCCAGACCGCTTCGGCCTCGTCCGAGATCGGCTGCGCCGGCCAGCAGACAGCGTCCAGGCGTCCCCGCAAATTGCAGCCCGTCCAGCGGAGGGTCGCATAGGCGCCCGACATGGTGACGATGCAGAGGAACGCGCAGATCACCAGCCTTCGCATCTCGATGGCGCCGAGCCGGTGGCCGAGGAAGGCGAGCACCGTGACGCCGACAAGATTGTACATCGGCGCCCCCCAGGACTCGCCGGTGCCGGTGAACAACGAGGCCACCATGATCAGGGTCGCCGGCCCAAGCCCCATCCACACGAGATAGACCAGAATGCCGCGTTCGACGGGAGCTTCGGGAGCGGGCGAACGCCGCAGCAGCCCCGATATCGCCAGCACCAGGAGAAAGCCGGAGAGCCCGGCCATCTGGACACCGATATAGTAAAGGCGCGCCCGGTGTTCGGTTACCCACGCGTCGCGGTCGGCGAAATAGGTCAGCGGCAGGAAATCGATGCGGTAGAGTGCGATGGCCAGCGGCGCAGCCACCGCCAGAAAAACGGCAAAGCCGAGCCACGGCCAGGGCGTCGCCAGCCGGCTGCGCGCGCGCGCGTCGTACAGCAGCCAGAGCGCGCCGAAGGCGAGCAGCAGGCCGGTGGAGAACTTGGCATAGAGCCCGACGCCCGACACCAGCCCGAGCGCCAGCCACCAGCCAGGCCCGCCACCACGGCCGGCGCGCCAGAGCAGCCAGCAGATGGCCGCCCAGAACGGCATCTGCGCATAGTCATGATTGAATTGCGGGGTCGGCCAGCCGAAGAAATAGACCGAGGGCATCAAAAGCACGGCAGCCAGCGCCCGGCTTTGTCCGAGCATGTCGCGGGCCAGCAGATAGACCAGGACGAAGGTCGACGAAATCGTCAGCTGGGCGAGCAAATATTGCGGCCAGTGGAATGATCCGGTCAGAAGATGGCTGGTTTCGAGCAGCCAGCCGGGAAGCTGCGGGTGCTTGTAGGTCAAAAGCACCCATTCGCGGCCCCACATGAACCCTTCCACCACATCGCCGGGCGGCGCGGGGTCGATCAATGCCGGCACCACCGTCCAGCACACGATCTGCACCAGGCACAGAAGCGCCAGCAAATACGAGGGACGGCGGAGCAGGCCGGGCCATACCGATGACGAGTCGTGGCCGGTGGCAGTCAGCCCCGCCGGCGCCCAACCATCCATGGAGTCGTCTATTCCCACCATGCGGCGCTTAAACCACATCGTCCGGTTTGCCGAACAGCCCCAACCTCAAAGCTTACGAAAAAGTATACTTGCAGGCCATTGCAAGACCAAGATTGGGCAGGAATTTCGGTGCTCCGTTGCCTTCCCCTCGGCAGAACAGCCGCCCATTTGATCCTGTCTGAACATCCCGGATATTCGATGCGTCACCAGCATGCCGTCATCCACCATCGCGCGCTCGACTTCTGGCTGGCACGTGCGGCGGTCCTCGTCATCATCTGCTTGCAGCTCCTGGTGATCAACGATCTTTCGTTCGGCCCCCGCTGGCTGGCGCCGGCGCTGGAGGCGGCCCTGCTTGTGCCCCTGTCCATCGCCACCGCCTGGACGCAGGTCGCCACCCAGAAAGCCATCGAGGAAGAGCACTGGTATCTGGTCGGCCGGTTTCGCGTCATGATCCGCAGGACGGCGCTGGTGATGACCGGCGTCGTCAGCGTCATGAATTGCGGTTCGCTGGTGTTCCTGGTGCGCGCCTTGCTGGCGGGCCATGCCGGCTCCAGCGGCCAGACGCTGCTGATCGACGCGCTCAACATCTGGGTCACCAATGTCATCGTCTTTGCCTTGTGGTTCTGGAGCACCGACCGCGGCGGGCCGCCGACCTGCGGCCTCGTCAAACGCGCCCATTCCGACTTCCTGTTCCCGCAAATGACCTTGAACGACCGCGAGATCCGCGACTGGCTGCCGGGCTTCGTCGACTATTTCTTCCTCGCCTTCACCAATGCGACGGCGTTTTCGCCGACTGACACCTTGCCGCTCTCCCAGCGCGCCAAGCTTTTGATGATGGCCGAGGCGATGATCTCGCTGCTGACGATCGCACTGGTCGCCGCCCGCGCCGTCAACATCCTGGCCTAGGTCAGAAACGCAAAATAGCCCGCCCCGGCGAACCGGAGCGGGCTATTGGATGGTCTGCTAGGGTCCCGAAGCTGGAGCGGGCGGACGATCCCCTCAATCCGTGCCGAGGTCGCGTTCGAAGACCACCTGATCGCGCAACGGAATGCCGTTCACAATCAAACCCTCGGGGTAGCCGGTCGATGGCCCGAACGCATCCTGCACGATGCGCCACATCCGAAAGCCCTGTCTTTGGTAGAAACGCAGATTGCCGATATCGGCCGCCGCTGTCGACACGATCAGGCGCCGGCCGTGGCGCTCGCGGCAGCGGGTGATTGCCGCCGCCACAAGGGCGCGCCCCAACCCTTCGCTCTGCCTTGCCGGACGGACCGCCAGGCTCTTGAGCTCGAAGACACCGCCCTCGCCTGTCTCGATGAGCTGCACGTGGCCGATGATCCTGTTGCCATCCCGCGCAACCAGCACCTCGCCCTTGTCGATATAGCTGGAAACCTGCGCGGGAGAATCGTCGGCAAGGGTAAACAGCGGCAGCAATATTTCGCGGTCCCCGTCATATCGTTCAATCTGCATCCGTAAGCCCAGGCTGGATCAATGCCGCCGCGAGTTCGGCAGCCTTGCTCCTGGATATAGCAGCGGCCGGTCAGGAGCCACAAACGCAAAAAAGCCCGCCCCGGCGTCAGCCGAGGCGGGCATTAACTCGATCGAGCCGTCAGGCGCGAATTCTCGGGCGCAGGGCAAGGCCTGGGGCTATTCCTCGGAAGCTGGTCCGGGCTTCCGCAAGCCGCGTGCAATCCGTCATCCAAACCAGCCAAACGTGACGCTGACCAGCAATACCGCGATCAGGATTGAGAGCGGCACCGCCATGAACAGCCCAGCTTCCAAGAATCGGGTTTCCTTGTCACTGAACATTAGGCCTGCCTCACTAAGCTTCGCTCAGATAGAAGCTGCGAAGCCCGTTTCAGTTCCGAATGCCGGCGAAGTGCGATCCACGAGCGGCTGCCTGGAGAGCGAAATCAGTTCGGTTCCCCAACGATGCCGGCCATCCATTTTGCAATGATACGGGAGGCCGGCGCATCATTCGATTGGCGCTCCATTCCGCCCCAGCAAAGGCGCGGCGGGCCAAATTCTGGTGTTCCTGGAGACGCGACAAAGGAGACTGAGGACGCAAGTGCCCAATACGAAAAGCCCGCCGACAGGAACCAGCGCGCGTTGCCCTTCCTTCGTTCGCATGTTTCGCTGGTATGAGCAGGGGTGCATATATGTCGCCAGTCGGCGCCGCCATCCTCATGGCCCTGCCGGTCAGGCCCAGTGGCCTTCCGCTGCCAGTCCCCTCTAGCAACCAAGCCGCTGGGCCGCAGGTGACGTGATTTGCGCCACATATGAGGCATGAGGGCGCTGAACAAAAGGTGTTGTTCGATGCTCCGGACAGACAATGGCGCGGCGCTGAGGCTTTCAGATTTTGCCGATCCTAACGATGCAGTAATTGCCGCAATCGAGCTTTATGGGCCGGAAGCGCAAACCGCGGCGGCCTACTGTGCCATGGAAGCACACTTCGCCGGGCGACCGGCCGATTTCCACCTCTGGTGCGAAGTCTTTCGCGTCTTCAAAACCAGATTCCATTGAGAGGCATCTAGATCGGGGCCTAAGGCCGCCACGGCCATCAGCAATACAGAGGCCGGCCTGTCCGGCCTTTCAGTCTTCCGTCGCCGGCCTGAATTTCCGCACGATCAGCTCGAACAGAATATCCGAAATCCACATGGCGCAGACGCCGATGAGAAAGGCCGCCGCCAGCGTCGTCGTGTCGTCATTGGCCAGCGGCAGGCCCGTGGCGCGGGCATACTGGACCACGGGCAGCGTCAGATAGGCCGCGGCAAGCGCGCCGCAGATCGGTGACGCCACCATTTCGCGCAGCTTGTAGCGGTGGCGCGACAGAGCGCGCAGGACACCGCCGGCCAGACCGGCGACGACGACCGGTCCCTTGATGCCGAGCAGGTCGAAGAAGTCGTGCATCATTTCATCGCCCTCGCAATGAGGAAGCCGAAGGCCGATCCGGCGCCGAAAATGTCCGGCCCGGCAAGCGGCGTGGCGGAATCCAGGGGAAGTGCGACAACGGTCATGGCTTCCACCCGCACAGCTTTTCACCCTTGCGGTTGTGCGCCAGCAGCGCCTTGACCTCGGCGTCCGACAGCGCATCGACGGCGGCCGCCGACAGGCGCAGCGGGCTGGATACCGCGCAGAACCCGCCCCTGACGGTCGTGCAGCCGACCATCGCGGCCAGGACGGACACAAGCATCAATCCCTTGCCCATGATTTGAGCTCCTTTCGCGCCGTGGCGGCCGGCAGCGGGCCGATGTCGTTCTGGACCTGATCGGCAATGTCGCGTGCCACGGCCTCGGCGGCGGCCTGCCGGGCACGCTCGCTGCGCTCGCCGGCAAGCCGCTGGCGAACACCCCAGCCGAGCGCCGCCAAGATGGCGGCACCGATGCCGAGAATGGTCGGATTGCTAGCCACGAATGTGAGAAGCGTGCTCATCGGTTTGGCTCATCCTTGACCAGATAGCCGATGGCAAAGACCGCGATCGGCAGAAGCGTGGCCCATGTCTCGGCGTCGTACCAGGACGGCCAGAGATTGCGCACGAAGACGCCTGAGACCGACACGACCGCGGCCGCGATGGTCGCGGCCGTCAGCTTGTTGGTCGGGCGGATGGTCGGTTGGGTGATGGTGGCCATGATCAGAAGATCCCTTGCAGGGCGACGGCGATGTGGTGCCAGGCGACGTAGGCGATGAGCAGGATGGCGGCGATGACCCCGCCTGCCTTGGCGGCGGCCGGAATCCCGGACCCATCCGGCGCAGGCGACACCGACACGGGCGCGTTGCCGGCGGGCGTTTCAGCTTCGGCCGGCGGTTGGACCGGCTGGGAAACCGGCGCCCGCATTGCAGGCTGTACTGAGCCGGGTGCTGTCGCAGGGGCCGACATCAGCAAGGCCTGCGCACGCACCGACTTTACGCGGTCGCTCCAGCCGTGCCCGAATGTTGCCCATGTCGGCAACCGCCTGAGAAACGCCAGCCGCGCATCGCAAAGCTGGTCGATGATGACGCCAGCCGGCTTTGCCCTGACAGCCGCCAGCGTGGCCGGGCCGATGCGCCCATCCTGCGAGACGCCCACGCTTGCCTGCAGGTGCCTGGCCGCCCTGACCGGTCCGCTGTTCACCGCGAAATCGAAAGCGGCGTAGTCGACGCCGTCGGGCAGTTCTGAGCCAAGCACGGCATCCCAATAGAAGCGCCGGTAGACCGTCGCGACCTGGGCGTCGCCGATCTTCTTGAGATCGGCCTTGCTGGCATCGGCCTTCACATAGCGGCGAAAGTTGGCCAGCGTGACACCCTTCATCGTGGCGCCACCCGGATCGGCCGGATTGTCCGACCAGCCGCCCTCGGATTTCAAGACAAGCGCAAGCGCCCGCGCGAAGTTGCGGTCCATGGAGGTTCCTTTCGTTGGTTTCAAACAGAAGCGCGATGCATTTACTCGGCCGTGTTGCCGCTCTGGCGGTTCTGCTCTAAACGCTGGTCGGTGCTGAAAGGGAGCTGACCATGCTTCGAGACATCGCTCGCAACACTCTCCCGCTGGGTCTACGAATTGCTATACGGAAGTACTTTCCGCCAGATCCAAAACGAGTGGCTTTTGCTGATGTAGCCAAGCGTATCCAGGAGGCAGACCATACGAGGACAATCCCTGCGGGTCCCAAGCAACCGATCGTCGTAGACGTCCCAAAACCACCGGCGATCAGCCTAGAGACTCTAAAGCCTGAAGCGCCGCCGGCAATTGTGGCGCCTTCGTCGAGGCCGATTTTCTCGCTTCAGGAGTTCGATAGCGTTCTTGCGGAAGTCAAGGCCTTGCCGACGGAGCAGGAGCGGGTCAAGGTTCTGGCGAACTGCCATCTGGCCGATCCAACCATCATCACGATGCCGGATGATCCTTTCTCTGCTGAGTACCGGCAGCGTGTCCTAGACATCTACTACAAGCTGTCCAACCGCCAAGAATATAGCGCCGCCGAGTGCGAGCGAAGCCCAATCAATATCAATAAGACGATCCTTAAGCCGTCCGTCTATACGAACGATGGCGCGTTTCTCGGAAACTACCTCGAAGCTTACGGGCAGATCATCAAGCAGATGAACGTGACGCCAGGAATACGGGTTCTCGAATACGGACCCGGCGACGGTCAGATTTCATTGCATCTGGCAAGGCTAGGTTGCGATGTCACCGTGGTCGACGTTGACCCTTCTTACCTTTCCGTCATTCAGGGACAGGCCGAGCGGCTTGGCGTGGCCATCAACACCGTGCATGGTGATTTCTTGACCGGGGCCGAATTCGAACCATTCGATCGGATTTTCTTCTTCCAGGCTTTCCACCACTCGTTGGTGCATCAAGAAGCCCTGCATCAGATGCGTGGCATGTTGAAGCCTGGCGGCTTCCTGGTCTTTGCGGCGGAGCCGATCATCGACCCGTCCGGCTATTGGGCGCCAGCGGTGCCATACCCTTGGGGGCCGCGACTCGATGGTTTGTCTCTCCGAGCGATTATGGTTCACGGCTGGATGGAGCTGGGTTTTCAGGAGCCTTATTTCCGTGAGGCACTGACGCGTGCCGGCTGGGCTCCCGACAAATACAACTCGCCCACCAATGGTCTCGCTTACTGCTATTTCGCACGGACCTAACGCCTATCTCGCCCTTCGCGCCCGGATCATGCCAAAGGCAATGTTGGCCGCGGTAGTGAACTCGGCGAACGCCAGCAGATAGACCGTGGTAGGCGTCGATACACTGATGCGCCTGCGCGGCGTCGGGATGTGAACGCCCTTCGCACCGTTGTAGGTCGCCGCAACCGCAGGGGTCGCCGTGAGGTTTCCCGGTGCGGTGTCTAGTGTTCCACTGGTCAAGGACGTGCCTGCCATGAACTGGCTCACAGAAGCTGTAATGGCTGGCACGTAGCTCACGACCCCCTCCACATCCCAATCGCCGGCCGTCAGGGAAATCGCAGCGATGTTCGCCGTTGCCAGCGACGTGAGCGACAAGGTGGTCGATCCTGTGTGCGTACCGGATTGCGACCCCGAGGTGTTAATCGGTGTGCCGGCCAGAGCATTGGCTGTGGAACTGGCAATCTGGAACGTGTTGCCGCTGACCGAAGACCCGATAATCCAATACGTCGTGCCTGCTGCGACCCCTGTGGGCACCGCGCCAGTGGTCGAGAAAGAAATCGGCGCTGTCCAGTTGCCCTTGCCGGAGTACGGGATCCCCGGCCAAGTGACGACGGCAGGCGAGGCAATCGTCATGGTAACAGCCGCGGACCCGTTCGGCACGTTGGCCACCACATACTCGGCCAGATTGCCGGCAGTGGCGTCGTCATTCGTGGTGGTGCCGATGATTTTGCTGTTATCGTTCACGGTGCGCGGGAGGTTGCCCTCAACGACCTTATTGAGGCCCGCGATATGGCCAGCCAATGCGGCCCCCGCGTTACCCGTGAGGTCTGCACCCTTGATGATGTACTGGTCATTGGAGCCGGCTAGGTTGATACCATTTCCGCCATTGCCGCCAGAGAAGCCACCACCGGTGCCGATCTTGCCGCCGATAATCGAGAACTTAGTGACTCCGGTATTGGCGAAGAATCCGTCTCCGGTGTTCTTAACGATGTTTGGGTTGATAAACCTAGCATTGGTGACTCCGGCGTCACGCAAGGAGACGCCAACCGCATTCAGGAAGATATGCGGGCTGATGAAGTCGATGCCATCGACCACACCTCCCGAACCGGTCTCCAGTCGAATGCCTTCAAATGTAGCAGAAGAAAACCAGCATTGGTCGAACATGCAGCGCCCGACGACAGCACCGGTACCAACAGCCTGCACATAGAGCGCTCGGGTGCAATTGTCGAAGAATGTGTTGTTTGCCCAGACCGACACCACACTCTGGCCAGCGCCGGGGTTGAGAAGAAGGCCCTGCCCACCATGAATGATCTGGCATTCATCAATGGTGACGTCGCCGCAGTTAGAGATATAAATCCCGGCGTACGGCTGAGGCGATGCAACATTATCGGTGACAACGTTGTTGAGCTTGATATCTAGCCCGGCATTGATCCTGACCGGAATGCCGGTCGCTCCTACGGTCGAGAAGATCTTGCCGTTCTTAATTCGGGCAGAAGCAATGTTCCCAACAATGTTGACGCCCTGTGCCGCGCCCTCCATGTGAAAATTTTCAAGTTCGAAGCGATTGCCTCCACTGTTCACCTGTACGAAGTCGCCGGCCGTGCGTGTTACGGACGCTGCCATGTAGAGATCGCGAATGGTAACGAACTGTGCCGCGACGGTAAACATGTTCGCGGTGGCGGAGTTGATATTGATGATCGTGCCCTGGCCTTGTCCCTCCAACGTCACATTGGAAGTAAGCGCCATGGACGTGCCGTCCACATTGATGATGCCGGCAGGGAGTTGGACGAGAGCGCCATTAGCGCCGGCGGCATTCAATGCGTTCTGGATAGCAGCGCGATTAACGGCCGCACTTGCTCCGGCGTCACAGCCAAAGGCCGAAGCTCTGATGCGCTCTCTTAAGATGGCCGAGAACGTAAGCGGAATCGCACCCGTTTCCGAGCGCTGGAAAAACGCACCATTCTGAATCGCCTGCTTCGTCTGCAGCGGCGACATAATCTTGTTAGAAATCGCGCCTGCTTGCGCCTCCGCCTGGCTGGCGTACGTGATCGTAGCCGCCGAAGCAGCCGCTGCCGAAGCTGACCCCGCAGCAGCGGTCGCCGAATTCCCCGCATTGGTCGCGGATGTCGCCGCGCTTGATGCCGAACCGGCCGATGCCGTGGCGCTGGTGCCCGCATTGGTAGCGCTCGTCGAGGCCGCTGAAGCTGCGTTCGACGCGTTGGTCGCCGACGTGCTGGCGGCGGAGGCGCTGGATGCCGCATTCGTCGCGCTGGTTGCGGCTGCGCTTTGTGATGCAGCCGCAGCGCTGGCGCTACCGGCCGCAGCCGTTGCCGCAGCCTGGGCGTCGCCCAAGGTGTCGTCCGACAGGTAGAGTGACAGCACGATATCGTCTTCGCCGATTACCGGCTTGTCGGTCTGGAATGAGAACACCTTGGCGGTGTTGATCGCGCCGGCCTGCACATGGACCGTCGTCCCCTTCTGCATCGTTCGAGAGGTCCGCGCGTCGGCGGCGCGATACCACTGGCCTTCGCTTGCCGTGTAGATGCCGTTTTCTCGCGCATCGGTCTGGGCGAGCAAAAGGACGCGGTCCCCGACCTCGAGCTGTACGCTGTCGATCACCTGAAGCCCATAGAGGGTTTTGCTGAAGGTGGCCGCCACGCGGCAGGGTTCGCGCTCTCCGGTCAGCAGGCGAACGGCGGCAGTTGCGGGTCGGGCCATAGGGCTTGCTCCATGAAAAAAAGCCCCGCGAAAGCGAGGCTTGAGGATTTCGGGTTGGTTGATGGGCTGGCAATGGGTGGACGGAACGGGCGCGCCAGCCAAACTTGGCCAGCGGCTATCGTTTATTTTCGGTTTTCTCGTCGCGCGAGCGTTCGCGCCTTGAATGGCGCGATACCAGAACCAATAGGTGATATTGGCGTCTTAGCCGCCGTGCGGCTGGCAGCAATTATTCGTCTTCTCGATAATTGCGCGCCCAGGCTCTTGCTTCGGGGCTTCCTACATTTGGCGAGTCGTGGTCTCACAGACAGGGTGCGGTTCCAAGGTGGATGGGACCGGTACGAAGTCCCCTGTCACCACAATTCTTGAAGGAAATACGCCAGTCAGCTTCGAAGGTTAAGAGGAGTACCGGGGGGCAAGCCTTTTGCCTTAGCTACAAGCTGGCCCATGATGTGCCAATAGACCTCCAGGTCCGACAACTCCATGTTCTCGAATGCATCTTTCCCGTTCAGGAAAAGCGGTATTTTGTAGCCGACACATTGGTCATAGGCAGGCTCGCCGCCGCCTGTCTGGCACCATTCCGCATAAGCAGTAGAAGCCAATGCCGCATCTGGATTTTCATTAAGTTCCACATCGTGGAAAGTCTTGATATTGGCAGGTATCTCGAGCGCCTCGCCGGTACCAGGTTCAAACATCAAAATCCCCGGTTCACCATCTTCGATCCGTCCTTTGTCGACGGCGAAGGTTCTTCCCAACCAATCATAACCGAAGCATGTAATTCGCCCGGTAAATTCAGAGAAGGCTAGGCCGACCCTCGCGTTCCAGGTCGGGACATCTTGCGCAGAGACAATTCTATATAAGCCGTGATTGAACGAGGCTCCGCCAAAATCGCCCAGCAACTCGTTCAATCCAGGGATATCGCTAGCAAGATTGACAGTGCCGGGTCTACGCCCCGGGTCCAAAGAAAAATTTCTACGAAATGTCTCGAACACTAGCGATCTCCGATCGTAACCTTGGTGATTCTTGTTCCATGCGGCAGGTGCTTTATTCGGTGATGTATCTGAGGTCCCAAACTGCGATTGACGCTTCTATCCAGTATAGCCATGTTGGATATCCCTTCGGAACCTCCCAGCTGCAAATCGTGCACATGATCCACGTCATTGCCGACCGGCACTTCGTTGCCGGCCCGTTTATAAGTGGTACTGGCCGACGTCTTCGCGCGAATCGTGCTTATTATCTTTTGAGTTCCGGCAAGATTTTCTCGTCGAGGAATTTGAGCCGGCTCGCCAGCATCTCAGCGTTGGCGGGATTTGCTTCGATATTGACCGGTATCAATTTCGCCACGGACTTTCCCGTGCGTGCAGCCTCAACCCAGTCTTCCAGCGCACCGATATAACCATCCAGCGCCTCAAAAGGCGTCTTTCCGTCATCAGCTGGCAGGTACGTCGGCGGCACATCCCCGACGATCACCCAAGTCCATGGATTCACGTCCGGTCGACGGGTCTCTATCTCGAAAAGGAAAATATAGATTACCCCTTCTGCGGCGTAACCAAGATATTCGTCCTTAATAGCCGATACCCAAGTGTAGAATTCGAGATATTGGCGGGCCTCGATCCGGGCAGAATCAAGCTCGTCGTCTCCGGTGCTGATATTAGCCGAAGGCAGGCGTGTGACGCTGCTCAGGTCGGGTTTAGCATTGTTCTCCATGACTAATTCCGGGAGAGAGAGAGAGAGAGAGAGAGAGAGAGAGAGAGAGAGAGAGAGAGAGACGCCCCGGATCAGAGCGCAATTGGAATCGCTCGCTAGAAGGCGGTCGTTTCGCTTTGACGTCAGTTAGGACGAGGGTGATGCACTACCTATTGTCGCCATCGAACCGCCAGAAATCAGCGGAAGAGAGGCCCAGCAATTCATCAAATACATAGAAGGCACGCTCCGATATCACGAGGTTCAATGTCCGGCTGATCCCGAAGTCATCTTGACCTGCCTTGCCGTCCACCTTAAGCCAGACGAACGGGGGCAGCTCTACGTCGGGCTGTACCAGGTGAAAATCCTCGGATATGGTCACCTCCGCATCGGCGAATGTGGCGCCAGTGATGCCAATGGCCAGCAACCCACGCTTGGCTTCCTCGGTCACAAGAAAACAGGGAAATGCGGTCACAAGGGCATCGCCATGCCAGCCAGCGAATTGAAAGTGAAGCTTGCTCACAACAGGCGGATGAACGCTTGGATCCATGACAGTATCCTTGCCAAGCTCGCCGGCCACCAGAGGCTCAATTTCATAGTAATTCATCAATCACCTATCGGCGGGTCAAATAGATGCCCATATTTCTTGTCCAAGTGAGACGCATAGTCAAGCACCTGCTGCCGGGTGGCGACAGTGTGCGCTCGATAGAATTTATTCCATTCTGACTTAATTACTTTTTGGTGCAATTTTATATCGAATTCCTTCCGTATTCCGCGAAGATTTTCTATTGAATTCAGCTCTTCATCAGAAAAAAGTCCAGGATATTTGTTATTTATCCCTTGCTCTACACTATGATGAACCACATAGTCGCTGCTATTGAGTGTAGGATTGGCATCAAAGAAGGTCTTTCGGTAGTTCTTTGATTTTGTCCATCCAACCTTAGCGCCAGCATATTTGACGGCAGAGGGGTCTCTGGCAAGCAACGAAGCCAACAATGCGTTGTCAAAGGTATTTTCGGGGATTTCGCCCGGCAGCGCCCTGCGCGAGGCAATCCGTGGGGATACCGAGCGCGCAATCTCTTGTTGAGATCGAAGGGTGTCAGCATCGACTCCTCGTATGAGAGCCTTGCTCCCTTCGACAAGCTCAATTGGCCTCTTCGAAGATTTTGAGAAGCTTTCTACCCAGGGCTTCGCGACCTTCCCGGCTTGTTCCAAGGTCTTTCCGGCCAGCCTTCCGGCGGGAATTGCTCCCGCAACGTTGAGCAGCGCTTCGCCGTAGTTACGGTCCAGCACCGCATTCGCGGCTCTCTCCAGTGCAAATGACACTCCCAATGGCGTGGCATCAGCCACGGAGATGCCGTCTTCGCCGAGCCCATCAGAGCCCACGAGCTTTTGCGCAAAAAAACGCCGTAGACTTCCGCGTTCACTATCGCCGGCGATTAGTTGTCCCAACCACTCCTGATTGGTCTGGACATGATTGGTCAACCATTCCGGCTCTGGGCCCTCACCGGATATCGCGCGCCGGACAAAATCTGTTGTCTCGGCCAGTTTCTCCGAGCCTACCAGCGACCCAACGGAACCGTCGTTCACCCTGCCTTCGTTTGATCTGGCGACGCTGGTCCGAAGCAAATGATCAAACATCGCTTGCTGAAATGCAGGTGGTGTCGCCTGAAGCACGTTGCTCAGATCTGCTTTCCTGTCTTGCGGCGGCAGACTCTTATCACTGGGCTTGTCGTTAATGTCTTCAGCAACGGAATTCGGCAGAGGCTGGACGGTTTTGAAACCTAACTGCTGCTGGGCGGCGATCGAGCCGACGATGGCCGCCTGATAGTCTTCCGGCTTCGAGAGATTGTTCCAAGCCGCGTCGAGGTTCGCGAACGTCTTGCGTACATAGCCGCCCGGATCGCCCTGCCTCTCTTTGAACGTCAGGTCTGCGGCCGTGGCTATGGCGTCATGACGCGCCTGGTCCTCTTCCGGCGTGGCACTATCGGCCCTAGGCGTGGACTCTCTGACCATCGCCTGCACGGCGTCGTTAGACATTGTGCGCATGCCGTAGAACTGGCGGCTGACATCAAGCGTCTGATTGAAGGCCTGAAAGCGCTTAATCCCTTCCGTCGCGCCATAGAGCGCCACGAACTGCTCAGGTGTGAAAATCGGCCCCGAATAGCTACCCGTCTCCCTGATGGCGGCCGGCGCGTTCTGTTCGACCAGGATAATGCTAGTGCGCATTTCGACTTGCTGGGCAGCGTCGGCGGCCCGGGCTTGCTGGGCTAGGCCCGGCCGGTCTTCAGGCGGAATGTCGTCCCGGAAAGCCTGAGCCACTCGCTGGTCTGGCGTGAGCTTGCCAACGCGATCGCCGGTCGCGGCAGCGGCCTCCGAATTGCCCGAGGCAAGAACCCAGGTGATCGGAGAAACGCCGGAGGCATCGCCCCCCAAGGGCTCTCCCGGCGTCCCCACACCAAACACCTCCAGCGCGCGCTTCGGATCCTTGGCGATCAGCGCTTCGAACCGCATCTTCGCGGCGGTGCCGAACCAGTCCTTCGCCTTCTGCTGCCGGATCCCCGGGTCGAGCCCCATCTTGTCGATAAGGTCGAGCCCTTGCTGACGGGCCGCTTCGAAGGTGACGTGATCGTCGGGGTTGGCGCTGCCGATGGCGATGGCGCTGGTCTTCAGTGCCGTGTCGACCTCGGCCTGCTCATAATCCTTGCGCCGCTGAAGCTGCCGCAGCGCCATGCGCCGCGCGCCGGTCAGACGCATCGTCTCCTTCTGCCCGGCGAAAGCGGCGCGCTGGCTCTCGGGCATGCCAGGCAAGGCGGCGGCAAACAGCGTGTCGAACAGCCCGGTCTTCACCACCCGCCCGTCGCGCGGGTCGACCAGGCCGTACATCGTCTCATGCAGACCGGCACCGTCGGCAGGCGCGTTCGCCGCTACCTGATCTTCCGCCTGCGCGATCTGGCCATTGAACTGGCGGCGCTTCAGCTCGGCGTCGAACGCCTCCTGCTGGTCCTTCATCTGCTGGTAGCGCTCGGCGACGGCGGAAAGGTGCTCGCCCAGCCCCTGCATGGCGCCGCCGATCGGCGATCCCTGCGGATATTGCGGCGCGTTGCCGGTATCGAGCCGGCGCTTGGCGATGGAAAGGGGGATGACGTGGACCATTTAAGTGTTCCCCGCCCATGCTGCCCTGAGAGGCGAACTGCCGAAGATCACCGAGCGCGTCGACAGCGTGCTGGCGGCCATGTTTGAGGTCGCGCTCTTCGTCGGGTCGTAGATTTTGGAGAGGCCGCCAACGAGCGCGCTGCCGGCGTTGAAGATCGATGCCGTCACCGCCTGCTTGCCGGAGAAGCGCGTGATGGCCGCCTGGTCGGTGAGGTTGTTCTGGCGCAGCTGCGAGCCGTACAGCATGCCGTCAAGGTCGACCTGGCCTTGCCTGGCATTGGCGACTAGCACCTCGGTCGGCGAGCCCGATATGCCGACGCCGGAGGCGCCGGCCTGGGCGCGCGCCTGGGCCTGCAGCAGATCCTGCTTGTGGCGCTCCTGGCTCTGCTCGAAGGCGGCACTTTGCGCCTCGGCCTGCGCCTGCTGCTCGTAGGCCTTGGCCTGATAGTCGGCCATCTGCTTCGACTGTTGGCCTTCGACCAGCGCGCCGCCAACCGACAAGGCGGTTCCCGCCAGTCCAAGAAGGGCAAGTGTGCACATGACTCAGCCTCGTTCGTTCAGAGAGGGAGTTGCGGGAATGAATTTGCTTTTGACGCCGTCCACCGGCGCGCCGAGCGGCGGGCGCGGGTCGAGCGCGCCGCCGGGGGTCAGGAAGGACAAAAGCAGCCTGTCGGCCTGCAGCGCCGGCCGGCTGAGCCGGGCGGGTGCGGCCGCGCGCGGCCCGCTCATGGCGGTGCGGCGGATGGTGGTCAGGTTCACCTTCAGCTCGCTGACGCCGGCGGCGTCGAACAGGCCGTTGGCGGTGGCGATGCCGCGGGCGAGCGCATCGGCCTCGAACAGTTCCTGGCGCAGCTGCTCGACCAGCCGGTGCACGCCGCGCCAGCGCTCGCCGAGCAAGGCTGCCCTGGCCTTGATCTCCTCGCCGAGGGTCGCGATGTCGGCGCGGGCCTCGCCGAGCGCGGCTTCCGCGCGGCGCTTGCCGGCGCCGTCAATGGTTTTTTCCAAGAGCGCGATCTGGTCGTTGCAGTCGTCGAGCGCGGCACGCGCGGCGGCGAGGTCGCCGTCGCCGAAGACCGCGCGGTCCTCGGCCTCAGCCAGTTCGCTCTTGCGGGTGATCGCGTCGTTGAGGTCGGTGTCGAGCAAGGCGATGACGGCCGCGAATTCGGCAGCCGTTCGCGCCCTGCCGAGGGTTTCGGCATGGGGGAATGTCATTGGATGTCCTTTTTGGAGAGTGGCCCGGCGAAGGGGATATCTCCCCCCTTGAGGGGGAGATGGCCGGCAGGCCAGAGGGGGTCGGTTCGACCGCATGCGGCCGTCTTCGGCAGATAAAGGTTAGCGCCCCGTCGTACCGACCCCCTCTGTCGCCTTCGGCGACATCTCCCCCTCGAGGGGGGAGATCATCAGCGTCAGCGCCGCGCCCTAAGGCTCGGCGTCGAACACCGGCGTGAACGCGCGGATCGTGCAGGGCGTCGGGTTGACGTGGCGGATGCGCACCTTGCCTTGCCCCTCCCAGCTGTCGTCGATCGGCACCTCGACATTGCCGGTGAACAGCGTCGCCCGCCCGTCGGGCGCGACGATCGAAGGCATGCGCACCGGTTCCCAGCGGCCGCGCATGAAGGACTGCACCTCGAGCCCCGTAGTGTCGGTCTCGAGCAGCGACAGGATTGCTTTCGCCACCTTCTTGCGGCGGCCGATGATGGAGCCGTCCTTGCCGCCGACATCGAGCTCCAGCGTGTCGGCATCAGCCGCATAGGGCAGGCCGAGCTGCCATTTGGCGGCGGTCGCGCCACCTGGCAGCGTCACCGTGCCCCCGCCGCTGACGGCGAGGCCGCGATAGACCTTGCCGTCGGCCAGCACATCGACGGACTGGCCGGCAAGATGCGCCGCCCCGCCCACCGTGGCCACCGCGGCGCCCGCATAGGTCAGCCCGCAGTCGACCTCGAAGGCGTCAGCGATGGCGCCATATTCGAAAGGTGTTGTCTTGATCTCGATATAGCGCCTGGTCACGCCGCCGATGGTGCGCTTGACGACCAGCCAGAGGTCGTCATTGCCGTCCTGGCCCGGCGTCACCGCGGCACTCTCGACGACCGCCCAACCGGACCCGCTGAAAGTGCCCCCCAGGCGATGCCGGTGCATGCCGCGCACCTCCTGGCTTGGCTGATGCGTGTAGCCGCCCAACTCGCCATTATCGAGCGGAAACCACAGCAGCGGGTCGGGGTCGGTCTGGAAGGCCAGCTCGACCACGCCCTGCTTGGGAATATGCTCGGAAATCTGGCCGACATCGTCCGAGGTGAAACGGCTCTGCGCGGTCTGGGTCAGCTCGGCGATCGATTTGCGCGAGCGCGTGACATAGAGGAACGACTGGCCGGCATCGACCGGGCGGATGCGGGCGCAACCGAAGGTGCGCGAGCGCCGGTTCTTGAACGAGGACGGCGTCAGCGCCTCGTCGATGCCGGAGCCCGAAAGCGCGCGTACGCCGCCAGACGTGCCGATCAGCAGCGCGCCGTCGGAATCGGCGATCCAGGCGATGTCGTTGGCCTGGCCGCCACCGGCCTGGATGAACTCCAGCGCATCATCGTCCTTCTCGCCGAGAGCGAAATTGTCGAAGTCGCCGGTGGCCGAGGCATAGACCGAGAACTTCCGGCTGAAGGCCAGGCGTTCCTCATAGAGCGAACCGCTCTCGACATATTTGCCGGGCACGAAGGTGCCGAGCCGCCAGCGGGTGATCGGCGATGTATCTGGCAGCGCATGACCGTAAAGCCTGATCTTGACCACCGTGGTGCTTGTTCGGCTGGTGATCCTGGCCCAGCGCCAGACATTGTCGCCGCCAAGCAGGCGGATCGAGCGGCCAACATCGGTGGTCTGAAAGCCGGCGCCGCCATTGATGCCGACAGTGCTGGATGCGGTAAGATCGAACGGCGTCATCAGGTCGCCGTTCTCGGCCAGCGCGATTTCCGAGATCGAGGTGTTGGAGGCGTCGCCGCCGCCACCGCCGGAAAAGTCGAATCTGTAATATTCGTAGGTCGTCTGGTTCTGGAAATCGTAGAAACGCACCTCCGAGCCAGACCAGCCGGTCTCCGAAGACCTGCTGTCCAGAGTGACGTAATTCACGCCGTTGTTGGAACCTGACAGTTTCCATTGTGTCGGTGTGTCGCCCCATCTTGCGGCATCTTCCGCCGCACTGATCCAGTAAGCGTTGGCCGCCTTTCCCTGGCCGGCAGGGAACTGGTACTGCAGAAGTGCACTGCTGCCTGCCGATATGGCGATAGTGCCGGTGATCGATCGGTCAAATAACCCCCAGCCTATGCCCGTGCCACTGTCGATGACGGTGCCGCTCGGGGTCGTGGCGGAGGTCATCCTGGGCGTGGCGTGGCCGGTGCCCGCCGGCGTCAACGTGGTCGCCGTGGTGTTGATTTCGTCGTAGGGACCGTCGAGAAACGCGAAATCCGTCAGGGTCCATGCCGTGTGCGCGGCGCGCGTCAGGACCTTGGGCGGGTAGTCCTTGTGCACGATCCACATCTGGTCGGCCGACTGGACATAGGCGAGTTCGAACAGGTCCGCTTCCAGATAGGGCGAAGCGACCTCGACCGTGCCGACGCGCGCGCCATAGGCGTAGACGCGGATGTAGAGGTCGCCGAATTCGAGCGCGTAGGCCTGGTCCGCCGAGAAGATGAACGGGATCAGCCGCGTCTTCTTGGCCGAGATCTTGGCCTCGCCGGCGAAATAGGTGCCACCGCGCTTGCGGATGCCGCCATGCGGCAGGGTGACGAAGTTCTCGCATCGGGCCAGTGCGGCCCGATAGAAATCGAGCGAGGCGCGGGCGTGCAGGCGCGGACTGATTTCGCCACGCGTGAAGACATCCTGGACGGGATAAAGCGTGGTCATCAGCGCGAAATCCTGCTGTCGCCGCGCTGGCTGGACCAGGAGGCGGTGTAGAAGCGGCCGCCGCGCTGGATGGCGTTGGCGTTGAGCGCGGCATCCAGCGCCCGGTCATAGGCCGAGCGGGCGATGTCGATCATGCCCGACTTGTGGGTCAGCGGATGCGCCACCTTGATGGCGAGCGCCGCCACCAGCACTTCGGTGAACAGCGCGTCCCAGTCGTTGGGATCGGTCAGGTTGGCGACATAGCGGATGGCCAGCGGGCCGGCCTGGTCGCAATAGATCAGACCTGCCTCCTGGCGCCAGGAAATCGGCGCGCCGTCCGGTTCGCCATTGTGGGTCAAAGGCAGCAGCCGCAGGCAGTCGGCGGGAAGCTCATAGGCCCAGTTCAACGTACAATCGCCGGAACCGGTATCGCTACCGATCACCGACGCGCGCAGGATCGCGAACACCCAGGCATATTTGGTCAGTTCGGCCTCGCATGTCAGGTCGAAATGTAGGTTCAGGAGGCGTGCCGCCTTGACGTCCTGATCGAGACTGTCGATCGGCGCCTCGTCGAGCACGGCCAGCGCCATATTGGCGATATCGATCGGGGTGATGGCCATGTGTCAGGCCTCCATTGGTTTCGGGTCGGTCAAGTCGCGACCCTTTGCGCGAAGGAATGCGGTCCAGACGGGATTGGGCGGGAGCTCTTCGCCCCCGCCCCTCACCTCGGCCTGATCAGGCCTCGGTGGTCTTCAGCGCGATGAAGGTCATGTTCTTGACGCTCGACGCGGTGCGGTCCCAGTTCGCCGCCAGCGCCAGCTCCGCATCGGTGGCAAATTCGCCGGCCGAGGAGGCGTCGAGGAAGCGGGTGCCGGGCACATGCGGCACGAAATGCCGGCGGCCGACCATTTCGGTGACGCCGCCGCCATGGCCCTGGCGCGGCTTGCGGTCGAACTCCAGCGGGCCGCCTTCGGTGTTGACCGGCAGCTCGTTCCACAGGATCGCCTTGTCCTTGAACATGAAGGCGGTATAGACGCCGGCGGCCACCGGAATGTCGTCGTCGACGACAGCGCGCAGACCCATGTAGTAGGGGATCAGCGGCCCGCCCTGCTCGGAGGACGGCACATAGTCGATGAGGTCGGCGAGCTTCAGCGCCTTCATCTGCTTGGAGTGCATCCAGATCGTCTTGAACTTGTCCGCGCGGTCGCCCATCAGATAGGCGGCCTCGATGATGTCGGTGTCGACGATGGAGGCGCCGGTCGTGCGCACCAGGTCGCCGCCGTCATTGGCGATGTTGTCGGCGACCACGCCCTTCAGGATGCCGAGCAGGGTCAGCTTGTTGGCGCGCTGCCAGTACTCGGTCTGCCGCTTGACGATCAGTTTCTGCGGATCGTCGCCGGCCAGGATCGAGGTCAGGTCCGGAACGCCCCACGCCTGGGCGCGGACGTTGCGGGCGGCGACCTCGCGGCGCGAGCCGACCTTCTTCATCTCGATGGAATCGGCCGGATCGTCATTGACCGGCTCGGACGGGTCGTTACCGAGGTCCTTCCAGCCGGGCATGTCGACGGAGCGGCCGCCCATCGACAGTTTGGACGAGATCGCCGGGTCGGAAAACAGGATTCCGGCCTGGTAGATTTCGAGCGACTGCACATGTTCCTCGAAAGCATATTGCGCATAGACGGACGGAACGATCGCGTCCGCGATACGGGTGTAGGCATCTGCCATTTTTGTCTTCCTTCAGCTTGGGTTGGTGGTGACGCCCCCTCACCCAGCCTCCGCTTCGCTCGGCTGACCTCTCCCCGGCGGGGAGAGGAGACCTGAGACGGCGGTGCCAGCCTCTTCTCCCCACCGGGGAGAAGGTGGCCGCGAAGCGGCCGGATGAGGGGGTTTCGGATACGGCTGACCTCTCAGAGAGGATTATTTGGCATCCAGAGGTCGGGGTTCTCCCCGGCCTCGCGAGCCAGCCGCCTTGCGCGGGCGGGGTCGCTTTTGACGAGGGCTGAAATGGCCGTCAGGTTGCGTTCGCCGCCGGCGTTGCGCTTGAACGGATTGCCTCCGCTCGAACGTGCGCCTGCGTCGATCGTGTCTTCCCTGAACATCGCCTCGCCAATGGCGTGGAATGCCTTGGCGATCTGCGGATCGGTCAACGCCCCGTCGGGCAGAAGGATGCCCTTCGCCTTATAGGCGTCGACCAGGCCGAGCTTCTTCATCGCCCGGTTGGCGACCTCGAGCTTCTGGCGAAAGCCGTCGCTGTCGGTCGGCCCCCAGTCCCGTACAAGATCGTCATGAGTGGCCTCCACCGAGCGGGCGAGCGCGATCTCCTGGGCTTTCGCCTGCTCGGCCATGTAGCCGACGAACTTGTCATGATAGGCCTGCGCGGTTCTTGGCGAAGCACCCGCTTCGACCGCCCAGGCCTTGGACGCCTGGGCGAGTTCGTCCGAATAGGCGAAGTTTTCCGGCAGGCCTTCCGGCCTGAGGTATTCGACCTTCTCGGACGAGGTGACCGGACGCATGGTCTCGGGCAGCCGGGCATGAAAGCGTTCCCAGTCCTCCCGTGACGCGTCCGGGCCGGGAACGCGCAGGCTCTCACCCTGCTGACGCTCCAGCTCCGCATAGGATGTGAAAACCCTGTCGAGGCTTTCAGGCTTGGTCCAGCCCTTGGTTTCAGCGAGCTTGCGGTTGCCTTCGGAAAGACCGTCAAACCAACTCTTGCCGACCGCCGGGGCGGACCCGTTGTCCCCGTTGGCCGGTGGCCGTACTGGGTTGCCCGCCGGCTGCGCACGCGCCGCCACGGACCCGGCGTCTGCCAGATCTGTCATGTGATGTTCCTTTGTTGAGGTGTCAGGAATAAGAGCCGGCGTAAGGCTTGTTATCCCCCCCTCGTGGGGGTTGAGGAGTGGTCCGCATAGCGGACGGAAAGCCAACTGCTTGGCTTTCCGAACGACGAACGGCCGGCAGGCCAGAGGGGGTCAGTTCGACTGGGCGCGACCTCTTGGGGCAGATGAAGGTTGGCGTCCGGTCGAACCGACCCCCTCTGTCGCCTTCGGCGACATCTCCCCCTCGAGGGGGGAGATCAGCGCCTAGGCATTATCGCCCCAGTTCTCCCAGAGCAGCGTGATCGTGCCGGTCACGGCGATCGTCCCGTCGGCGTCAATATCCGTGCCGGTGGCGAAGGCCAGGTTGAGATAGAGATCGACCGGCGTCACCGTGCCATCCAGCGTCGCGGCGGCGGCGATGTCGGCGGTCGAGGCGGTGGAGAGCGCGGCGCCGGCGCCGTCCAGCGTGCGCGCGGTCGAGGCCAGCACATTGACCATGGTGCCGGCCAGCGTCGCGCTCGACGCCGCGGCCGAGCCGAGCGACCAGGTCAGTGCCGCATTGTCGTTGATGGTCGAGGCGCGTGTGGTCGGCACGGCGAACTGCAGCCGCGCCGTGCCGCCCTTGATGCGCACCTTGCCGTCGGCGAAATCGAAGAGCTTTTGGGCGGCATAGGCGAGCGCATCGGTCATCGGCACCTGCATGCCGGCGAAGGTGAAGACGGTACGGAAAGCACCGCCCTGCCCTGATGTCACGGCCTTCAGGCCGAGCTTTGGCGGGGCAAGACCGGCCTCGCGGGCGACGGCACGGGCAAGGGTGCGAGGAAGACCTCGGGTCATGGCATTTCTCCATTGTTTTCGATGAGGCAAGCAGAGGTGCGCCCAGCGCTGGAAGGATCGGGCTCGGCTTCGGCCGAGCCGTCGCAGGCTGAATCATTTTGACAAGGACGAGAGCTAGCGCATTGTTCGCAAGAGATGTTTTGGCCACTCCGGTCCATCAAGGCCCGAGAAACCATGTCTTATATCGTGAGCGTCCGTGCCCCCGTTCCGCCGCAATGCGACCGCACGGGACGATCGATAGGGATTTCAGACTTTTAAGGGAGACCTCCATGACCTTTCACAAAGCCATAGCCGCCGTGCTGATGACCGCCGCCCTTGCCGGCTGCCAGTCGCAGACCGAAGGCCAACAGCGGGCCACCACCGGCGCGCTCATCGGCGGCGCCGGCGGCGCGCTCGTCGGCCAGGCGATCGGCGGCAACACCAAGAGCACGGTCATCGGCGCGGCCAGCGGCGCCCTGCTCGGCGCCGTCGTCGGCTCGGCCACCACGCCGCAGCGCCGCGGCGAGGAGATGTGCCGCTACCAGGACCGCTACGGCCGCATCTACACCGCGCCCTGCGACGACCGCTACTACAACGGCAATTATTGACCGCGAGCCGCCTTCGCCCCGTTCACGGGGAGAAGGTCCCGGCAGGGGGATGAGGGGCAGCGCCGAGGCTTGAAAAACCGGCACTGCCCTTACCCCCAAAGCCTTTCGACGCTATCGTCTCTTCTACAAGGGGGGTGACGATGCGACTTCTGATAGCCTCACTGCTGGTTGTCTGTTCGGTCTGCGCACAGGCCAAGGAAGCCATCGACCTCGACCAGATCGGCGGTTGCCTGGTCTTGCCGGTTGCCGCCGTCGACAATCACATCAAAGCCATTTTCGAAGTGAACCTGGACAAGGCCGGCAAGGTCAAGTCGGTCACCGTCGTGTCCTATGAGCCAAGTTCCGAAGCGGCGGCAGAAGCAGCCCGGCAACTTTCGAGATCGGTCCAGCGATGTTGGCCGCCGGGCGTCGAAACCAGCCCGATGCGCATCACGGTGGATCTGAGCAAAGTCTAGGCCTCCAGAAATGCCGTCCTCTCATGTCTGGCCGTCTCGCCGATGCCATGGAACGTTGGATCGTGTGTTGGCGAGCTCCAAGGGCGGGTCGAGTTCGCCATACTTGTCTTCGAAGCGCTCACGCCATTCCTGTTCGTCCAGCAAACCGGCTGAATTTCGGACATCCGCAATACTAACCCCTATCCAGGGAGAGTTGGGCTTCAGCTTGGCATAAGCGCCTCCCACGCCAATAATCGCAGGACGATGGTCCCAATCAACGAAACTAGCCGTGTCCGGCTAGGCGCCCATATCTGATCCCAGGATCAACCCTTCCAGCACGCGCCGCCCTTCCCATCTGCGATGGCACTCGCCACAACCAATCTGGCGCAGAAGCACACAGGATACAACCAAAACGTGTATCCAGTGCGATTGTTTTCACTCTAGCCTCATTGGTGCGGCCGAAACTGCGGATTGTCATCGACGACGAATAATTCGGTATTCGAGATCTCGAACGTACCGGCCGCTCATTTCCTCGGGGCCGCCAAAACGCTCTGCAATCCTCTCGCAAGATCCGCCCTTCTCATGCGCAAACTGTCGCTGCCAGGATTCAAGAGCAGCATCTGGTCATCGCCGAGGATCGAGATGAGAAGATTGCGGTCGATCGAAATCCCCTTCTTCTCAAAACCACTGCCGGCCGCTTCTCTGTCGAAGGTAGCCTCGTCGGAAAATATCGGAATGAACGACTCTCCGTTTATGATGAAATCTTGGAGCTGAATGTCGTGACCTTTCTCGTCTTCCCAGCCACCAATAACAATGACATGGTCGCTCATCTTACAATCCTCTCGGCCTCTGTCGCGATGTATGACTTTTCATCAGTGTTTTTAAAAGATATTCTAGAGCATCGGATTCCGTTTGAAAATTCTCATATTTCGACTGCGAGCCGCGCTCCGTGTAATATACACACCACGCGTCACCGATCTTATCCAAAACAAATGAATCATCTTTGGTATCATACAAGCTATAAGAATGAGGCATAATATTCTCGCGATCGGTGGCGGAATAAAACTCATCTCTGGTCATTCCGTCAACCTCCTTAGGTTTTTCCATACATCGATCGCATCCCCAATCGATGTCTGGAATTTATACTGCTTACCGCCACCGCCTTGACCAAACCAGGGCGTGCTCTTTCCTGACAGAACCTTAACAGGCCTTGCAACCTCGTACACGTTGTATGGCTTGGACTCTACTGTACCAGGAACGAGGCTTCGCATCCAAACAGGGGTACCTTCAGGAGCCGCGAAGGCGCCCGTTTCGGTCCCATAGCGATCAATACGGGTTCCCACAGGTAACGTCTCTTCCACAACAGGTCCTAGGAAACCGTCATTGGGCGGGTAGTAGGAGTATAGACTGGTGCCGGTCTCCGATTTCACTCCTGCGTCAGCAGCCTGAGCGGGAGCAACCTTGGAGGTTGGCGTATTTGCGGCCTCCAGACCACCGATGGATCGTTCTGCTTGCCCTACCGCTCTGGAGCCGAACCATTCAATCGCTCGCGCTATTCCTTTGCCAGCACCTTCGCCCAAGCCCCAGGTCGCCGCATCAGATCCCTGACGCATCATCAGATCTTCAACGTCGTTCGCCGGCTCGTAGTAATCGTCTTCCCTTTTCGGAAATTCGATGCTGGCTCCGCCCAGTGAAGCAAGGTTGTGGCCTATCTGGTTACTGACCTTGCCTAGAGATATCCCGGCATTGGCAGCGAGTTTGCCAAGTGCTTTGGCCTCCGATGCAAATATTGAACTCGTGGATGGCGGTTGATAGCCAGCCTCGACCGGCATGATCCAACCCAGACCAGCGGCAGCCAGTTGCTTAGCCACGGCTGCCCGGGCAACAGGGCCGGACGTTTTCGCAAGCAGCGCGCCTATTTTCGCGTTCTCTTCCTGCTGGTACATACTGCGACTATTACGATTGTCCGAAAGCTCTTGAATGATGTGCGGCGGCACGAGCTGGGGATTCTCGATGCCTAGTCTTTCTTGCGCGGCAAGTGTTATGGCTATCGCCTTGTCGTAAGCTTCCTTGTTATACCCGTCGGGGTCTTCGAGCCCGCCGCCGATCACGGCTTTCCAGGCTGTGGCGATTGCCGGCACCGATTTCGCTACGGAGCCCCAGGCATCGGTTCGTCTTCCGGTGAGAACTCGCATAGCCGCGACGCTGGTCGCCAGGCGATGCAGATTGTCATCCCGAGATCCGCCGGACTCCGAAGTTGCGTTGAGAAAGGCGGCATCGACCTCCTTGTTCGTCATGGTCCGCATGTCGAAGACTTGCTTGTTGACGCCGACCTGCCACTCGAGACCCTGCCGGCGCCTGTCGCCCTCATCGAGGCCGTAGATGATCCTGTAGGCGTCCTTGCCCGGCATTGCGCCGGAATAGGCGCCGGTGCGTGCGATCTCGTCCGGCGCCTCCGCCTCGGCGCGACCGATGGCGGCGCGGATATCAACCTCTTGAGCGAGCTTGGCTACCTTTGCCTTTAAGGCCAGCGCGTCCCGTTCCTGCTGTGGAAGGTCGTCCCTGAACGCCTGCGCTATGCGCTCATCCGGTGTCGGCGTGCCGACACGGTCACCTTTCCCCACAGCCACGTTTGAGCTGCCCGACAAGGAACTGCCTGCGGCTTGCGCGCCATCGCCCGTAGCATCGCCGCCGGCAGCCGGCGTCCCGACACCAAACACCTCCAGCGCGCGCTGCGGGTCCTTGGCGATCAGCGCTTCGAACCGCATCTTCGCCGCGGTGCCGAACCAGTCCTTGACCATTTGCTGCCGGGTGCCGGGATCGACCCCCATCTTGTCGATCAGGTCGAGACCCTGCTGGCGGGCCGCTTCGAAGGTGACGTGGTCGTCGGGGTTGGCGTTGCCGATGGCGATGGCGCTGGTCTTCAGCGCCGTGTCGACCTCGGCCTGCTCATAATCCCTGCGTCGCTGAAGCTGCCGGGCCGCCATGCGCAGCGCGCCGGTTAGACGCATCGCCTCCTTCTGCCCGGCGAAAGCGGCGCGCTGGCTTTCGGGCATACCGGGCAAGGCGGCGGCAAACAGCTTGTCGAACAGGCCGGTCTTGACGACCCGGCCGTTGTACGGATCGACCTGGCCGTACATGGCGTCATGCAAGCCGGCACCGTCGGCCGGCGCGTTGGCCCTCACCTCGTCTTCCGCCTGCGCGATCTGGCCGTTGAACCGGCGGCGCGCCAACTCGGCGTCGAACGCTTCCTGCTGTTCCTTCATCTGCTGACAGCGCTCGGCGACAGCGGAAAGGTGATCGCCCAGCCCTTGCACGGCGCCGCCGACTGGCGATCCCTGCGGGTATTGCGGCGCGTTGCCGGTATCGAGCCGGCGCTTGGCGATGGAAAGCGGGATGACGTGGACCATTGGCGGCTTCCTGCCTGGCTGGCTTTGAACAAAGCGCGGCGCCGGCGATCGCGGCACGGCCGGATCGCGCGCACGCTGGGTTGTCGCGTTCGCGGGTTTTGTCGGATCGATTTTTTTGGAACTGCAGGAGCAGCGGGGCTGCCTGTGTGACCAAGCCGCAGAACCGCGGCGACCGCAATTAGCCCCTTCTCCCCGTTCAACGGGGAGAAGGTTCCGGAAGGGGGATGAGGGGCGGCGCTAAGTTCCGACACGCCGGCGCTGCCCCTCACCTGCCTGCCGGCATCTCCCCGTATAGTGACGGGGAGAGGGGCGCAGCTTCACCGGCTTCGCCTACCCTTCCGCCCGCGCCGCCTTCTCCAGCGCCGCCAGTTGCGTCTCGTCCAGGGTCAAAAACCCCATAATGTGCTGCACCACTTCGGCGCGCGCATTGCTGAGCGCGCTGTGCAGCTCGAAGCCTTCGGGCGTGCGGGTCCGCGCCATCCACTCGCCATAGGACGGCCGCCTGTAGTAGCCGACGGTCGCCGCGAGGTCGGCCAGCACCATCTCGCCATCCTCGCCGGAGAACACGCGCAGATACGCCTTGGTCAGCGCGTCTCGCGCTTTGGCCGGCCCGCCGGCCTGACCGGCGCGGGCGAAGCGTTTGCCGCTCATGCGCCGCCCCCCACCGGCGCCTGGCCGCCCGGTGTGCCTTGGCCGGCGCCCTGCCCGCCACCGGCGCCCTGCAGCATGTCTTGCAGGCCGTCGAGCAGGCCGCTGTCGCGCGCCTGCACCGCCGCCGGCACCGCATCCTTGGCCACCTTGCCCGCACTGGCGATCGCCGCCATGCCGGCCTGCGCCTGCTGGGCCTTGGCTCTCGCGTCACGCAGACCGTCGACCTCTTCCTTGCGCCGAAAAATGCGCTGCGGGCTGCGGCCGGCGCTCTGCACGATCTTGATCGCCTCGTCGCTGTCGATATTGTCCATCACGCCGGGATCGAACTGCGCCATCTGCATGGCCGTCGTCACCACCTGGATGGTGTCGCGCGCCTCGGCCGAGCGCCTGAGCACGTCGAGCGGGCCGGTGAAGGTCGGCCGCACCGTCTTGCCGGCCAGGCTCTCCGGCGGCGCGAAGCGGCTGTCCTCGTCGTAAAGCCCCTTGTCCACGAGAATGCCGAGCTCGCGGTCGAGATTGGTGGCGAAGCCCGCCTGGATGATCGAGCCGGAGGGCCCGAGCAACGCGCCCTTCTCTTCCTGCCGGATCAGCGCTTCGGTCGCCGTCATCTGCGGGTTCTGCACCAGCGTCTGGAACAGATTGACGAACATCATGTCGCGGATCTCGTCGGCGCGGCTTTGCGCATAGTTGAAAGCATAGGTCGGGTTCTGCCCGGTGGTGATGGGCGCAATCAGCGGCCGGCCATTGTCGTCGATCAGGCCGGGATAATTCTCGCCGGGATTGAGCACCGGCACATAGTCGAGCCTGGCCTTCGAGGCGGTCGCCGGATCGGTGATCTGCTGCAGCGCGCGCAAGCCGGAGCGGCGCACCGCGTTTTCCTCGCGCACCGTGGTCAGCGCCTCGATGGCCGGCGAGATGCCATAGGGGTCGCCCTCATAGCGGCGCCAGTTGAAAGTCGACACCGGAAAGGTGCGGAACCCGCTTTCCCTGACAATCTCCTCCTCGTCCTCGATGACGTGGTAGGAGGCGAACGCCGTGTCGAGATACTGGTACTGATCGCCCAGCCGATACATCTTGCGCTCGTCGCGCGGCTGGATGCATTGGACCAGCGAGATCTTTTCCTCGCATTTGACCGGGTCGTCGACCAGCACCTTGATGCGCGCCGGCAGTTTGTCATAGCCGAGCAACTGCGCCGCCTGCCGCGCCGTGCGCTCGTAGCGGCGATGGAAGATGTCGACCTGGCCCCAGCGGTTGCGGCTGAGGTAGCCCTCGACCACGGGGATCGAGGCATAGTGGATCAGCGTGTTGCCGAACCCTTCCTCGGCATAGAGATAGGCCGGGCCGTAGCGCACGACATTGCGCAGGCAGGCTTGCGTGGCCGGCACAAAGTTCGAATTGGCGGAGTAGCGCAGCGAGAACAGGAAATCGCGCAAGGCTTCCGCCCATTCCTTCTCCTCGTCGGTCTCTTCATCGTTCATCGCCGCCGTCGACAGGCCATGCCATTTTTCCGACTGCGGGATGATCAGGCTTTCCAGGCCTGCGGCCAGGCGATTGGCGGCCGAGTTGATGGTGTTGGCGTAGACGCGGCTGCCGCGCCGCTCCTGCCGTTCGGCCTGTGAGTCCGGCCCACCGCTCCGGCGCCCGTTCCAGACATCGGGCGCGTCGGGGTCGCAGAACTCCGCCACCTGCTCCCACACGGCCTCATACTGGCCGCGCTCGGTCTCGAGCTCGGACTGGCGCGACAGGATATCGCGGGCGCGGGAATCGGTCATGGGTGCCTCGCTGGGGATGTGGGGAAGAAGTGATGGGGCGGCGGGTGATGCCGCTGATCTCCCCCCTCGAGGGGGAGATGGCCGGCAGGCCAGAGGGGGTCGGTTCGACTGGGCGCGGCCTCTTGCGACAGATGAAGGTTGGCGCTCTACGCGAGACGACCCCCTCTGTCGCCTTCGGCGACATCTCCCCCTCGAGGGGGGAGATTACCCCCGCTTCTTCACCAGCCGTGCGTGCCGGCGCCAGTACCACCAGTCCAGCACGCGCCGGCGAAAGCTGCGTTTCATCGCGGTCATGGTCAAAGCCCCAGCAGCACGCGGCGCTGGCCGGTGAGGCTCGACGGCGCGAGGTCGGTCTTGATGGTGCTCTGCGTGCCCTGGCGCTGTTCGAGCTCAGCCCGCAAGGCGTCCTCGCGCGCCTGCACATCCTTGTCCTGCACGGTCGGCGCCGGCGGCAGCGGCTTCAGTTCCGGTGGTTTTTGAAACAGACACATGGTTCCAGCCTTCTCTTGTCCAGTCGTAGAGGAAGAAATCTTCGCCGTTCTTGCCGTAGCCCAGCAGCAGGCATCGTTGCGTGGCGCCGAGCCGGCCAAGCCAGCGCATCGCCAGACCGTTGGCGGCGAGCGCGCGGGCCTCGACCCGCCATGCGCCCCGCGCCGCGACCTGAGGTCCAAGCACGGCATGAAAGAATTCGGTGATCCCGGGCACGCAGCGCTTCATGCGGCGCGTGCCCCAGCTCCAGGCGATCCACAACCCGCCGCGCTGCTCGGCTGCGCCGAACCCCGCCTCCGGATTGCCGTCCAGCTCGGCGACATAGGCAAACCCCTGCAGCGCGGTGAGCGCCAAGAGCGCCGGCGACCAATGGTCAAGCTGGCAGTCGATCTCGGCACGGTCTTGCGGGCGCAGGTTCGCGGCGATGTAGGAGAGATCGCGCAGCGTGGCGGGGACGATACGGACGGTCATGGATGGATTTTCCTCCGCGGGAAGCGAAGTCATCGTCAGGCGAGAAAAGCGCCGGCGATCCCAGCCTCGTCATTTCAGGGCGAAGCAAGGAGCGCAGCGACGCGGCCCCCTGGAACTGCTCCGCAGCCAAGCAATCCATTGCGTGACATCAAGGCATTGCGACGATGCGCAGGCGCCCGCGTTGCTTCGCAATCGTCGCGGCCGCACCAACCATCGTGCAAAACAAAACCCGCCTCGAGGGCGGGTCGCTGGCGCAAATCAGCACCATAGGTAAAATGTACCATTGCTGCCCTCACGCCGTCAATTGGCGTGAGAAAAAATTCCTATTTCATAATTTGCCGCGTCCCACTCGTCCGAGCGCGCCGCCTTCTCCAGCGCCGCCTTACGCTGAATTTCGATAGTTCGATTCCAGAAGCGCACCACTTCAAAATGCTCTTGTCTGGTCAACCAGATCTTGTTCTCCAAACTGACTGGATCGCCACCAACCGCAATCGGCTTGATCTCGAACAGTTCCATGCCCTTGGAGCGAGAAGCTGTATCTTGTACGCTCATTTCAAATCCTCCAGCGTAGCAAATAGACCGGGATTACGGTGACACTGAACTATTTCTCCAGTCTCAATCAGAGGTTCACATCAGTCGAGAATTACGGTGACAATGCACCATTTTCCATGCTCAGTCTGGAGGTCCACATCCGTCACATAGATACGGTCGATAAAAGTGCACTGTCACCGTAATTCCAGTCTAGGCTTTTGGCTTCGCCTTCCTGACTTCTTCTATGGCCATGTTTAACGCCGTTTCAAAGGCGTGCCTTAAGCCAGAAATCTTGTCCTTCCTCAGCGCGGCAGTTTGTTTTGAAATAGGCGCGAGTTCCCAAACGAGCGCGTTACCTGTCTCCAGCAGGTGAGCCAGAGCTGCATCCGTTGCCTGGCTCGTTTCCAAAAGGTCGCGGGACTTCTCAATGTTCAGCTGCAGATGACGCTTGATCCCTTTCACGTTGCCCGCTTCCGCATGGATCGCCTCTCTGCGCAACTTATGCAGGTACTCTACCGCTGCTCCGATTGGCATTTGTTCCTCCCTTGCTGTCGAAACCTAACGGATCACCATACGAATTACGGTGACAGTGCGCCATTTTCCGCATCTCAGCCCAGAGCAGTCTCATGGGTGCGAATTACGGAATTACGGTGACAGTGCACTATTTCCGCTTCGGTCGAGCAAAAAAATGCCGGACTTCAAGAAGCGGAGTTGCGTCAGGGAATGAATGGACTGTCACCGTAATTCCGATGTCCCGTCATCAGTTCGCGCATGAACTGGAAAACACCGCCAACCACATTGCTGGCGCCTCGCGCGCCGCGCCGACCGCCTTCTTTATGCCGCCCGTGTAAGCCAATATCCTGATCGGGGCGGTATGGTGGGCGGCAGTGATCATGGACAAGGCGACTAAGTTCGTACCATGGCGCATCACGCTGCTGGCATGCTTGCTCACCTTTGCAGCGGCTGGTCCGAGCCTCGCACTTCGTCGAGAGGCGTATTCGGCGGACGTTGTCCTGTCGATGGCAGGACAACTCGAACGTGCGACAGCGCGGTGTGCGACGTTTGCTCCATGTTGGGTTGTTGTCCCTGGGCGCGTCGTTGTCACTATCTACGCGTATCCGCCTCGGAACTCGTTCTATATACGCTCCGCAATCTCGGCGGACGCAGATGACTACGGATTATGTACGGGCGGCCTATTCCAAGAGGCGCCTGGCGACCAAGGTAGGGTAGCGTTGCAAGTTTGCCGGACTAGGCCAAAAAGCGATCCGGTGGGTGTGGTCTACATCAGAATCAATAATTGATAGGGCTGTGCGCCACCGCACTCTCGCCCAGTTCCGCTTCCAGTTCCTCGCTCACCGAGTTCGGCTCGCTCCCGATTGGCGCGCCGTCAACGCCCTGCAGCCAGGCGTCGGCATATTCTGTCCAATAGTCCGGCACGATGCGCTCTTGCCATCCTTTCGCGCCTGCTGGCCGTACATCCAGGCATAAGTGACGCGCTCCTGGTCTTTCTTAGCAACTGCCACAGTCTTCCTCCCGCTAGCGCCCCAAGGGCTGTTTTGAAAGCGAGACGAGTTCAGCCTCATCTTTGATGCCGGCCATGTAGTTGGCGATGATGCGGGAGGCGATGGCGTCTCGCGCCTCCGGCGACTGGTCTTGAAGCTTCAAATGCTCAAAGACCCTGCCGAGTAAAGCCAACTCTGTTGGATCGAAAATGCCGGCCTCATTCGCCCTTGTCCGTATTGGCATGGTTCTCCTCCCGGAAATCGTGCAGCGAAGCGTGCCGCAAATCTTCCTCACCGCGCAAGTGCTTCACGGAACTACGGTGACAGTGCACCATTTTCTACGCTAGAGCTGCTCCGCAGCCTAAGGGATCCATGTCGCGACTCTCGAGCGCCGCAACGGTGCAGAATCTCGCTCCGCTGCACCCTTCGGTAGAGGTCACGGAATGGATCCCAGGGTCTCCGCGACGCCGCTACGCGGCTGCTTCGCACTGGGATGACGAAGCAGCGATCGTCTAGCGTCAGCTACCGAAACGCCCCCAGCGGATCACTCTGCCCCCGTCACCGCAATCCCATTCCTGTTGCCCGTCGTAAGGCTCGACCACAGCAAACGGAATGCCTAACGATTCCAACAAATCGAGAATGCGTTTCGAGATGACGAGGCGGAAGGGTGTTGCGATTCCGAAATCGTCGCGGCCGGCCTTCCCATTTGCTTTCAGCCAGACGAAAGGTCGAAGCTGCAGCCCGGGTTGATCCTCTTGACACTCTTCCGAGGTAGTCACCTCGGCCTCGGCGAACGTTGCACCGGAAAAGCCCATCTTCTGCAGTGCGCGCTGGGTTTCCTGGGTGACGAGGAAACGGGCGAATGTCGCAAGAATTACGGTGACAGTGCACTATTTCTCGGCAAGAATTACGGTGACAGTGCACTATTTCTCGACATAGACACGGTTGATAAAATGCACATCACCGAATTGCAGTGCCCTATTCCTCCGCCCGTCCCGCCTTCTCCAGCGCCGCCTTACGCTGAATTTCGATGGTTCGATTCCAGAAGCGCACCACTTCAAAATGCTCTTGTCTGGTCAACCAGATCTTGTTCTCCAAACTGACCGGATCGCCACCAACCGCAATCGGTTTGATCTCGAACAGTTCCATGCCCTTGGAGCGGGGCGCTGTATCTTGTACGCTCATTTCAAGTCCTCCAGCGTAGCAAATAGACCGGCGAGGTCTCGCGCTATCGTCTCGGCGGATTGCCGTTCCATAAATATGAAAGGGATGCGCACGATTGGCATTTCTACGTCGTGGGTGTCGAAGCCATAGGCTTCCCCTCCTCCGTTCGACGCGAACAACAGGATGCCTGGCGCATATTTTTCAACCTCATATTCTCGATTGAAGTCTGCCAACTCTTCGGCTTTGAAAAAGATAATATAGTTGTCGCCGATGAAACCCTCGCCGCCATTATGCTCCTTGAGGAAGTCGGTGTAATCCTTGGGCAGCGCGACTCCCAGGCGTGCCGACAGGCCATCCACGACTGTGGAATCAGCCGGCGCGTCGAACTGGCCCTCTGTCAAACTATATCCCACCGCTGTCCTCCCAGGCCTCGAGGCGGATGATTGCCCCAGTGATTTACTGGAAACCCGATTCAGTGCACTGTCACCGTAATGCCATGGCGTACGCACCTCCCGCACCAATGATGGCGGGGCAATTGTCCCAATCGACGAAATTTCGTGGGCGATTGTCTCCTAACGATCTCATTTCTTACCGTCTCGCCAGTGCCATTGAACATTTGACCGCGTGTTCGCGAGTTCCAATGGCGGGTCGAGTTCGCCGTACTCCTCCTTGAACTGGTCCCGCCATTCGTGTTCATCGAGCACGTTGGCGTTGTTCCCGACATCTACGGCACTGACCCTAACCCAGGGCGAGTTCGGCTCGAGCATGGCATAGGCGCCTCCCGCGCCAATAATGGCGGGGCGATTGTCCCAATCGACGAAGTTTGGTGGGCGATTGTCCGACACTGGTCTCATATCTGAATCCTTTGATTTTTTAGAGCATAACGCGGATTGCCGCACATTTCACGAGAACTCGAAGGGGGTATCCAGCCTCTGCCCTATGTACGTGTGTGTGCCAGTCAAACTGCGCAGCAGAGGCGGTTGCGTCTGGTCTCCGAGGTCGTCGGAGTTGCCAATGATGGAGATGGAACGATTATTTCGAATTCTGCGACCTTGACCTGCCCTTCAACTTGGCAAGCACCTCACTCCAGATTGGATCGGCATCGCGACGGGCAGTAGCGTAGAGAGCTGCTTCCTGCGCCCGAAGGTGGGCGAGTTCTGGATCTGCTTCTTTCAAAACTCTGCTGCGCGTATAGAGATCCTGACCTCCTAGTTCGATCTTCGCCTTATAAATATTCGGCTCCCACAGCTGGACTTCGCCCAAGGTGCCGTCATCGAAGCGCACCGTTACCTTTCGGTCGAAGTAATCGTTGTCTTTTCCATACCACTTTCCGTCCTTAATTCTGTAGTGCTGTGCGAGCTTGGCTACGATCTCATCGGCCTGGGCCGGTGTCTTGACAACAAATCCAGCCCTAACAATGTCAATCAGCCTCGACCTCCAACCTCAATCTTCTCACCCGCCCTCGCCCTTGTCTTCATGCCGTTGGTCACGAACTTCGCGCCGACCTGATCGGAATTACGGTGACAGTGCACTATTTTCCAAACTCAGTCCCGAACCTCGCAGACGCATCGTACTCGTCCGCCCGCGCCGCTTTCTCCAGCGCCGCCTTACGCTGAATTTCGATAGTTCGATTCCAGAAGCGCACGGCTTCAAAATGCTCTTGTCTGGTCAACCAGGTCTTGTTCTCCAAACTGACAGGATCGCCCCCAAAAATAATCGGTGTGATCTCAAACAGCTCCATGCCCTTGGGGCGCGAATATTCATTTTGGTTGCTCATTCTCGGTCCTCTTCCAACCGAGCAAATAGATCGGCGAGGTCACGCGCAACGATGTCAGCGTATCGCCGATCCATACCAATGAATGGGATTTGCACGATTGACATGGCCGCATCGTCAGTGTCAAAGCCATAGCCTTCACCTGCTCCGTTCGATCCGAATAGGAGGATGCCCGGCGCATACTTTTCAACCCCATACTCTATGTTGAATTGCACCAATTCTTCGGCTTTAAAGAAAACAATATAGCTATCGCCGATGAAACCTTCGCCTCCATTATGCTCCTTGAGGAAGTCGGTGTAATCCTTGGGCAGCGCGACTCCCAGGCGTGCGGACAGGCCGTCCACGACTGTGGAATCAGCCGGCGCGTCGAACTGGCCCTCTGTCAAACTATATCCCACCGCTGTCCTCCCAGGCCTCGAGCAACTGATTCCACCGCGGCGTAGCTTGTTGTCGACGAACTTCGAATTACGGCGACAGTGCACCCTTTGGCATACCCGGCAGGTAGTCTGTATGAATTGACCGCATGGCCGCGTTTTGCTCGCGAAACCTCGGAGACAAGGCCGACTACCACAAGGGAATTAGTATACCGCCACCTTAATTCTGCCGAACGCTCAAGCCGCGAAATTGTTGTCCACGAACATCTCGGCAAATTGCTGGGGCGTGAGCGTCACATTGTTGTCGCGGGCGATTTTGAGGTTCCTTGCCCACATATCCCGGATTGCCGCAGGCATTCCCTCGGGCATGTGCATAGACTGGGCTATTGCGTCATGCCATTGCCCATCGCCGCCATAGAGAGATTGCAGTTTGGGGGCCATCTTTTTCAAGCCATCCTCCGACTCTTGAGAAAGTTCTCCGACGGCCCGGAGCACATAAAGCTCCAGCAGCCTAAGCAGCGGCTGTCCATCATAGCGTGGGTTAGTCGCCATTTTTCGCCTCACGCATCATAGGTCGCGTATTCGATGAGCCGCTGGCAGATGGCCGACAGGCTGGGCTTTTCTTCCAGCGACGCAACCCAAGCCTCGGTGAACTCGATCGCGATGAATATTTCGATGAAATATGTAAGCCCCGCTTTGGCGGCCGCCTTCGGAGGCACGGTGCTATCGTCGGGTGCGGTAGCAACCATTGCATTGGAATCCTCTGTCCAAGGCTCGGCCACATAAATCGTGTCATCCTCGTCAAAGTCTGACAACCGTCCGACGACGTCCAATAACTTGATTATTTTCCCCACAAAGAAAATCCTCCTCCACGATTCGGGTGCAATGCTTTCTGGAAGATAGTCCCAGGATCGTGCTGTGATCTAGGGACGAGTTGCATGACACCGGCCTTCATATCGTGATGCCAAGTGTAGCCGGGGGGCGCTCTGCGGGGAACGAGCCCCCTCTTTGTCCGCTGAAGGTTAATTCCCGCTTCCTGCAGAATTTTTGCGAAATCCGGCTCTCTTTCCATTAGAACCAACAGGGCTACGTTGGCTGCCTGGAAATGGCGCGGGCGCGAAACATTCGGGTACAATGCCGAATCGAGCTTTGTTTCAAACACCACACTATAGAACTGGCCGGTGGGTGCCGGACTTGCGCCAGCACCACCTGCACCTTCTGCGACAAGTTCGGGTCCAGGGTTGGGTAAATCGTCTGCGCCCTTGTAAAGGTCCACTCCTTCAGAAAGAACTTCCTCTGCCGAGTTGGCGAGCTTGCCATTGCCGCCGCGAACAAGTGCCTCGGCTCCTTCAGCTAGCTCGTCGGGCCGCCTCAAGACCTGCCCGAGTTCCTTAGCCAAGGGTCCGACAATCTTGCCAGCTTGGCTTAGGCCGACAGACGCCAGTCGATCAGCGGGCAATGCTCCTGCGGCATTGAGAAACATGTCGCCGTAGTTGCCATACCTGGCGGAGGTACCAGCCTTATCGGCCGCGAATACAGCACCCAAGGGCGTGAGGTCGGATAGCGAAAAGCCTTCCTCACCACCTCCCACAGAGCCAAGCATCTTCACCGTCAAATTCTGACGCGCGCTGCCTGGCTTACTGTCGCCGGCGACAAATCTGCCGATCCTATCTTGAAGCGTGGGAATGTAGTTCGTTGCTTCTACATTCGAATACCGCAGACCCAACTCGGCCGCTTTGCGCAAATCGAGCAGCATCTTGGGATCGACTATCCAATCGCGACGTGTTCGATCAGCTAGGCTTCTCTCCGTCCGAGCTGCACTTGTCCGAGTTAGGTGGTCTAGCATTGCCTCTTGCGCAGCCTCGGTAGGGAGCGCAGCAAAGATGTTGTTTAGGGTGTGATCTTGCGGGTTGGTTCCGTTTTTGAGTCCGTCGACAACGCCTCCTGCCACGGAATTGGGCAGCGGTTGAATCTTCTCGAAGCCCAGTTGCTGCTGAGCGGCGATCGAGCCGATGATGGCGGCCTGATAGTCCTCCGGCGTCGAAAGATTGTTCCAAGCCGCATCGAGATTCGCGAACGTCTTGCGGACATAACCGCCCGGATCGCCCTGCCTCTCTTTGAGTGTGAGGTCGGCGGCTGTGGCTATGGCGTCATGACGCGCGCTGTCCTCTTCCGGCGTCCCACTATCGGCCTTGGGTGAGGACTCTTTGACCATGGCCCGCACGGCCTCGTTCGACATACCGCGCATGCCGTAGAATTGGCGACTGACATCGATCGCTTGATTGAAGGCCTGAGAACGCCTGATCCCTTCCGTCGAGCCGTAGAGCGCCACGAACTGCTCGGGTGTGAAAATCGGTCCCGAATAGCTCCCTGTCTCCCTGATGGCGGCCGGCGCGTTCTGTTCGGCCAGGCTAATGCTGGCGCGCATTTCGACTTGCCGGGCAGCGTCGGCGGCCTGGGCTTGCTGGGCTAGGCCCGGCCGGTCTTCAGGCGGAATGTCGTCCCGGAAAGCCTGAGCCACTCGCTGGTCTGGCGTCAGCTTGCCAACGCGATCGCCGGTCGCGGCAGCGGGCTCCGAGTTGCCCGAGGCAAGAACCCAGGTGATCGGAGAAACGCCGGAGGCATCACCCCCCAAGGGCTCTCCCGGCGCCCCCACCCCAAACACCTCCAGCGCACGCTGCGGGTCCTTGGCGATCAGCGCCTCGAACCGCATCTTCGCCGCGGTGCCGAACCAGTCCTTCGCCTTCTGCTGCCTGATCCCCGGGTCGAGCCCCATCTTGTTGATCAAGTCGAGCCCTTGCTGACGGGCCGCTTCGAAGGTGAGGTGATCGTCGGGGTTGGCGTTGCCGATGGCGATGGCGCTGGTCTTCAGCGCCGTGTCGACCTCGGCCTGCTCGTAATCCTTGCGCCGCTGAAGCTGCCGTGCCGCCATGCGCAGCGCGCCGGTTCGACGCATCGCCTCCTTCTGTCCGGCGAAAGCGGCGCGCTGGCTCTCGGGCATGCCGGGCAAGGCTGCGGCAAACAGCTTGTCGAACAGCCCGGTCTTCACCACCCGCCCGTCGCGCGGGTCGACCAGGCCGTACATCGTCTCATGCAGACCGGCACCGTCGGCAGGCGCGTTGGCCGTCACCTCGTCTTCCGCCTGCGCGATCTGGCCGTTGAACCGGCGGCGGGCCAACTCGGCGTCGAACGCCTCCTGCTGGTCTTTCATCTGCTGGTAGCGCTCGGCGACAGCGGAAAGGTGATCGCCCAGCCCTTGCATGGCGCCGCCGATCGGCGACCCCTGCGGATATTGCGGCGCGTTGCCGGTATCGAGCCGGCGCTTGGCGATGGAAAGCGGGATGACGTGGACCATTGGCGGGTTCCTGCTCGAATGGCTTTGAACAAAAGGCGCGTGGCGCCGGCGATCGCGGCACGGCCGGATCGCGCGCACGCTGGTTGTCGCGGTCGCTGACCTTGTCGGATCGAAGATTTTGGTGAGGCTGGGTTGCCGGCGTCAGGGAGTGCCGACACCAGAAGCACATCGAGAAGGAACGGCGTTGAAAAGCTATTTCCTTGAAGAGCCGGCAGATGAGCAACAGGCGCGACGCGTGTTGAGCACGCTACTGCCTGGACAATCCGAGCCTTGGTTGCTCACGGCGGCCGAAGGCGGCGCTGTTGCCTATTTCAACATCACAATTTTGAAAGACGACGGCGGTTTGGCAATTCAGGCCGACATCAGCGGCCGCCATTTCGAACAGGATGAGGTGGTGCTAATCGTTCTGCGGGCTTTTCAACAGAAGCTTGGCGGTACCATTCGAGACGATTTCGACAACGACTTGCCCTAAGTAACCGCTGGCATCGGCTTGCCTGCGTGCGCAAGACCTATTTCGTGAACTCCAAGACAGTAAGTGTACCGTCGTCGATACCAATCGACACGAGATAACCGCTGTACGTATAGGCCTTCAGAACGTCCCCGTCCCTTCTCAGTTGGGTGAAACAATCTCCGGGATTGCGAGGCGGAATGGCTTTCCAGAGAATCTCGCCCACCTCGTCTATCCGCACAAGGTTGCACCCGTCCGGCACCTCCATCCAGTCGAGAAGCACGATGGCTCCTCCGTCCTCAGGTATTGATACCTGGCGGAGCATTTTTGGTGTCATGACGAGCGCGTACCTCAGTCCTGGCTCGGTTTTCCGGACATCCGGTTGTCCATGTCGGTGAGCTTGGCCAGGATGCCTTCTTGCGCTCTCACCATCGCTTGCTGGACGCGGATCAGTTTGAACGTTAGCCAGATCGAAACCCAAAGCTGGGCGATGAGATAAATCAGGAATGGCACCCATGAAATGAAGTAACCAAGCAGTGCGTTCTCCGATTCCATTATACCCCCGGATAGTAGTGTTACCACGATAACCTCTATTGCTGCCGTACACGCAGGAACGCAAGCCGCGCACTTGCAATGCGTCGTTTTTGTTGCGCTCCTACCGAAACGCCCCCAGCGGATCGCTCTGGCCCGCCGGTCGCCGCGCCGCCTTGAACTCCGCCGGATCGACCACCGCCTCGCGCAGCATCATCACGCCATAGCGCGTCGCCGCCATCAGGTCGTCGCGCAACTTCACCACCTGGCCGTCCTTGCGATGAAAAAGCCGAAACTCCTCGAACCAGTCGGTGAGCGTCGAAAACACCTTGAAGCGGCCGGATTGCATGCGGTCGAGCATCTCCATCAGCCCGGCCTCGACCGAGACCGAACCGTCGGGAAATTGCGCATGACGCGACAGCATGTTCAGCCCGTGCGCGGCATATTGTTTGGCCAGCGCCACGCCCGCCCCTTCCAGCGTCTCGCGGCGGCCGTCGCGCGGCCAGGCGAAGGGCAGCCATTCGCCCCAGGGTTTGAGCGTCAGCGTCTGCATCGCCGGCGTCTGCTGGGAGGCCCGCACTGCTTTTGTGACATAGACGACATCGGCCTCCGTATCCCAGGCGAGCTCGACGGCGGCGGAAGGGTGGTCCCAGCCGAAATCGAGCGCGCCGATGCGCGGCCAGTAGCGCGGCAGCCGGAACGGCTCGCAGGCGATCAGCGCCTCGGCCACCGGAAAGATGCGGCCCGAGCCCAGCACCGGAATGCCCCGGGCCCGCGCCTCGCGCTCATGCTCGGGATAGGCGGCGACGATCGCCGCGCGCTCCTGCGCCGAGTAGTGCGCGGCATCGTCGATGGTCATGAAGGTGACGTGACGGGTCATATCGGCTTGCCCTGATTACCCGCCGTGACGAGCTATTGCCATTGATAATACTGTTCATCGATGCGAAGTTGCTGATGACTCGGGGGAGATACATGATCCGCATAGCAATCGTCGTGGCCATTGCAGCCAGTGCATCCGCATGCCAATCGAACGTTCCGTATGATACCAGCAAGAAGACCTGCAAAATGTACCGCAATTCCAACGGGTTCGAACGCGAGGTCTGTATCCCGGACACACCCAATAAAGTATGCAATGTCTGGGCCAACCAATTAGGAACTGACGAAAGGATATGGTGCCAACCGCTCACCCGGAAAGCAACCGATCCCAAGGCCCGCGCCAGACAACTTGCGGGCAGCAAATACCCTTGATCTGACTCAGCTACCTGTTTTGACCGCAGCTTGCCCCCTCGCCTGCGCCTCGCGCTCATGCTCGGGATAGGCGGCAACGATCGCCGCGCGCTCCTGCGGCAAGTAGTGCGCGGTATCGTCGATGGTCATGAAGGTGACGTGACGGATCATGGGGTTCTCTGAATCACCTTGCAGTCGCCGCGCCGCCCCTCATCGCCCTGCCGGGCACTTCTCCCCGTATAGTGACGGGGAGAAGGACGCTGTCACCGATGGTTTCGCCAATTGCCAACGCAGCAACAAAGGCGCTGCAAGTGCGGCCAGCCCCCTCTCCCCGTCACTATACGGGGAGAGGATGCCGGCAGGCAGGTGAGGGGCGGCGCAGGCCGATGCAAGGAAGCGTAAAGGTCGATGTCACTTGCTTCAAAATCAATTCACTCACCCCTTCGCCATCTTCTCCACCTCGCCCGCCGACAAAAACAACAGCACCACATCGCTCATGCCAAGCAGCGGCGTAAAGGTCACGATGGTAATCCCGCCGGTGGCGTTGGTTCGGGTGAGGCCTTCGGAATAGATGTCGAGCGGCGGTTCCTCGTCGAACCAGACGCCGTGCAGCGTCTCGCCCTGCCATTTCTCGCGGCCTTTTTCGAAGCTCTTGAACGACAGCACGCTCTCGCCGGCCTGCACATCGCCGCCGCCGCCATGGCGCACCACGACGCTGTCGAGCGCGCCCGGCGCGCCGCGGCCCATGATGGTCTGACAAATGGCATCGGCCGGGATCATGCCGGTGCCCCAGGCCGCCTGCTGCTGCGGCGGGCCGACCAGGACGCGCTGCGGGTTGTCGCGCGTGCCCTCGCCGGTCACGCCGGCGGCCCACAGCCGCACGGGCGTGTCGAAAACCTTGCCTTGCCACCACTGGGGATAGCGGCCGGTGAGGTGCATGGCCCATTCCGCGCCGCCGGCCCTTGTCTTGCCGAGCTGGTTGCCGGCCATGAACAGCCTTTCGCGGTTGAGCGCCCCTGCCGCGTGAAATTCGGCCTGGCGCTGATACGGCTTGTACGCCGCCAGCTGGTTGCTGCGCCGCCTTCGGTCAAGCTCCGCCAGCAGCGCCAGATATTCCGTCCTGGCTGTGATCGGCGGGCTCTTCGAGGAACGGTTTGACGATGGCTTCGAGGCTGCGGATACGGCTGCGGATCTCTTCATCGCTCAGGGCATCCAGATGGTTGATGGCGACATCGAAATCTTTGGGCAGAACCGACAGCACGATCTTCAGATACTGGTCCGGCTTGTCGGCCCGCACCTCGGCGATGACGCCGGCGCCATACGCGCGGAAGTCCGCACGCACGGCGGCCAGGAACTCATCGCCCAGCGTCTTCTTCGTCCGCTTCGGACGGGGTTTTCGCGCAACCGCCTCGCGGGCAGGCTTACGCCTTGCCGGCCCTGCCTTGCGGCGCGCCGGCTGGTCAGAAGTGCCGTCAGCCATCGATCTGGCCCATCGTCTGTGCAGCGGCTTCGCTGGCCGCCCTGCCTGCCTTCGGCATCAATCCGGCCGGTTTCTTCGAGCGGGTTCTCTTCTTCGCCCGCTTGGCGCGCTTGGGCTTTGCCGCGGCAGGTTTTGCGGCGCCAATGCGTTTTGCCGCCTGCGCCTTCAGCCGCGCCAATACGAGACCGATGGCCTGCCCGCCGATGCCGGCTTGCGGAAAGCCAAAGCCGCCGGCCGCGTCCCGCACCATGCCGATCAGCACGCTTAATGCCACTTGTTCGATCCGGCCCAGGCGCGGTTGGGGTGCCGCACCCTCGAACGCGCCAATGGCGCTGACGATTTCGCGGCCGTCATCGTCGGTGATGATCGTGGCGTAGCGTGGCATGGTGGTCTCCAAGTCGAAAGCCTGCGGCTGGCACGTGAAGACGTTGCGCCGTCTCGCCGCCACCGCGCGAGGGGCAAGCATTGCGCCCATCACTGCAGATAATTATTGACGAATAGTCCGCCGGTGAAAGACAAAGTCACAATTGGCACTGTCAGGGTTCGGGGGGACCGGGATGGGAATACAAGTCGAACTGGCCAAGATATGTCGGCGCGTCTATCCAGGACCGCTCAATCAACGGCAATTGACCATCGCCGGCGAGCCGATCCAAAGTCAGCGATACATCCACGGCTCATTTGGCCGAGGTTATTGCCGCGTGTTTTTTAATGAAGCTTCCGTAGTTGTGGCATTTCGTGGGACGCGCGAGATCATCGACTGGCAGATCTCAAATTTTCGATTTTTGCGGGAGCCTTTGCGTGACTGCGGCCCTGCAGGCGACCACATCGGCGTTCACAGAGGATTTCAGCGGACACTTGACTATACCGACAAGACCACAGGCTTAAGGAGCCTGGAAGCGATTTTGCGCATACTTCAGGAAATAGACGTTAACAGCCGAAACCTATGGATCACCGGACATTCTCTGGGCGGCGCACTCGCAACCATCTTTGCCGCCAAGTTGCGGCATAGTCGTCCGGACCTCATTGCCGGCAACTTGCGAGGTATCGTTCTATTCGGCGCCCCTGCGGTTGGCGGTGTCAGCTTCAAGCGGCACTATGGAGCGCTAAACGACCTCACCGAACGTTATATAAACAATCTCGATCCTGTCCCGTTCACGCCCCCGATCGGCTTCTGCCATATCGGCCGCGGCTCCTGGTACAGAGACCGTCAATGGATTCCCGACCCAGGTTGGCCGACCCGATTGTCCATGGCCATCCGCCACCGGCCTTCGGCCATGATTGGCGATCACTCGATGAACGCCTATGTGGAAGCGCTAAGCCGGTGAAAGCCGGCTGACCGGCGCCGCGGAACTGCGTGGCTATCGGGCGGCGCCCAAAACACAAAACCCGCCTCCGCGGCGGGTCGTTGGCGCAAATCAGCCCATGGACAAATATGTAGCATGGCTGCCCTCACCCGGTCAATGCTTTCAAGGAAAAAATTCCTACTTGTTTTCTCGGCGCCGCTGCAAAAACGCAATCGGCATCGCTCAAGCGGCAAGCTGAAAAAACAGAAACCCGCCTCGCGGCGGGTCATCGGCGCAAATCAGCACCATGGATGAATCATGGCACAACTGCCCCCACGCGACAATCGCGGCGGCAGCAACCGGCCGCCGCCAACTTGCATCCCGTAGCCGGCTTTTCATCAGCCGGCAGCTGTGGGACCATCAGTTGAAGCTCATGGAATGATTCGCGTCGTACGGCCTTGTAGGAGAGGACGATGGACAGGCCAGCCATGGCATCCGTATTCAGGATGCGGCATGCTCCAGCCACGGTGTCCGGTGTGCGCAGCACCGGTCAGGGCCAGGCTGATCCGATTATCCGCGTGAACTCGCTCGGCGACGCGATCCGCTTCGTCGCCAACGCCTACCCCAACTATGACATCGACGCCGTCACCGTCACCTGCGGCGATCCGTCGATCCCGCGCCTCGGCAGCCTGGAGGTCAAGGCGGTGTGGCGCGAATATGGCGAGCGGCTGACCCAGGAATAGGCCGGCGGCACGAGCCGGCGCCTTGCCCGGCATCCCCGGCCGAAACCGCCGCACGCGGCTTCGGATCGGAAACGCCGCTGGCGCGTTTCACCCTTGGTCAATGGAGGGAACAACCATCATGAACGTCGCCAATCTGCAACTCGAAGGCCTGCTGATGGCCGTCGCATCGATCAACCACGTGCTGGTTCGCAAGGGGGTGCTGACATCGGAGGAGATCGACATTGCGCTGCGCAAGGCCGAAGCCGGCGAAACCGGCGAGGAGCGGTCCAACGGCATGTCGGCGTCGAGCCGCGACGCCGTCAACTTCCCGATCCGGCTGCTTGAGCTTGCCAACCAGTGCCAGCCCGAGGCCGACATGCCGTCCTTCTCGAAACTGGCCCGCATGGTCGGCCAGATGAAGGAGCCTTACAACGATCAGATGTGAGGTTCTCACGCCCTGCCCGGCCAGCCCAAATTCAGCGCCAGCACCCTGCCCGGCCCGTGCACGGCGGCGAACAGCAGTCCGGCCATGAAGGAAAAATGGTCGACGAAGAAGCCGAACTCGGCCTGGTTGCTGGCCCAGTGGCTGGGGCCGTGGAAGGCAAAGCCCAGGAACAGCACATAGCCGGCCGCGACGAGAGCCGCCTGGGTGAAGAAGGCGCCGCTCAGGAAACACAGCACCAGCGCCACCTCCAGGATCGCCGCGCACCAGGCGAGGAAGAGCGGGAAGGGAAAGCCGGCGGCGGCGATGAAGCCGGCGGTGGCGCCCATGCCCATGAACTTGAACGTCACCGCCATCAGGAAGACGGCGGCGAAGATCAGGCGGGCAATGAGAAGGGCCGCGGTCTGCCACGGCGATTGAATGATGTCCGGCATGCTGTCTCTCCAGGGTTGCGATGGATTTCGACCCAAGGACGGGCGATGCCGCGCGGTTCCGACACCGGCCTGAAATTTTTGTCCCGCAAGCGCCGCCGCAAGCGCCGCCGCGAGGGACGCCGGCAGCGCTCCGGCGCCCGCCGACAGGGCGTCGTCCCGGGGCCCCAGGCTTGCCGCGACCTGCCCCGGAAGCTACCCTCACAAGGGGTGCTTGATCAGAGGAGAGCCAGCCTATGGCGACGGTCCGGTATCTCGTCAGCGATGTCGCGTTGGCGACAGAATTTTACACCAGGCATCTGGGTTTCGCCCTGCGGCAGCAGTTCGGCCCGGCGATGGCCATCCTGGGGCGCGACGACCTGACGTTCTGGCTCGCCGGCCCGATGGCGTCGGCGGCGAGACCGATGCCGGATGGCCGCACGCCGCAGCCGGGCGGCTGGAACCGCATCGTCCTCGAGGTGCAGGACCTGCCGGCGCTCGCCGCCCGGCTACGCGAGGCCGGCGTGCCGTTCCGCAACGACATCGTCGACGGCCCCGGCGGCCGCCAGATCCTTTGCGAAGACCCGTCCGGCAATCTGGTCGAGCTTTTTGAACCAAAGGCATGATCCCTCCCGAAATCCGTTCGGGATCATGGCGGCAGGATTGCCGGCCCCGGCCTTCGCCAGGCATCTGAAGCCGGCTTGAGGCCGAGGCGCCCGGCCTGGCGCCGGCATTCACCAACAATTAACGACCCCGAAACTTGTCCGTAACCCGCAACGTGGTATCGTAAGGTGGGGCTAATACACCGGCATGTCCGGTGATCTATTGGGGGTGGGTTGAGTCGTGGGCGCGAGCGTCAGGTTCAGGACGAAGTCCTATCTGGTCCGGTCACCGGTCCTTGAGTGTAACGGCTGTGGCGGCACCGGGCAGGTTTTCCAATGCCCGCGCTGGACAAGCTCCAACGGCCTTTGCTGTCCCGCCGGCACGCACCAGCGCGGCTGTCCCGGCGCCAGCGCGCCTTGCGCCGAATGCGCCGAGTCCGAACCCCATGGCGCGGGTCCCGCCTCCGCATCGGCCTGACGGGCTGCGATCCGCGTCGGGCTTCTGTCCGCCATGGAACCGGCAGCCCCGATCGCTGTTATGTCTGACCACGGCATCCTATATACGGATGTCCCGCGTGATCATGCGCCTGACAGGAAACGAGGCCCGACATGCCCGACGACAAATCGAAGATCAAACAGGACCGCAAGCTGGTTTCAAGCGAGGAGACCTACGAGGTCGCCGCCTTCGCGCGCAAATACGGCATCCCGCAGAGCGAAGCCCAGACCATCATCAAGCGCTACGGCCCCTCGCGCAAGAAGCTCGACAACCATATGGCCGCGCGCGGATAGGCGGCGGCGAGCCGCAACCAGTTTGCCGGCCTTGCGTTGAAGGATGCTGCGGGCCGCATCGCCCGGGTTGGTAGCCCAACCCCGGCGCGCGGTACGATGAACCGGATGTCCTGTCCCGGCCAAACAAAATGGCGGACGAGCATCTGTCCCGCCCGGCCCGTAGCGTGCCAGACTGACGAAAGCCAGACCGAGGGAGGGCCGCGATCATGTCCGACACCACACGCAGAACCGGCAGTTGCCTGTGCGGCGGCGTGCATTTCGTCGTCACCGGCCAGCCGATACGCGTCGGCCTTTGTCACTGCAAGGACTGCCGCAAGGCCAGCGGCTCGGCCTATTCGGCCTTCGCCATCTGGCCACGCGACGCCTTCGAGACATCCGGCGAAGTCGCCTCTTACGGCACGCGCAGCTTCTGCCCGACCTGCGGCGGCCGCGTCGCCTGGGTCGGCGACGATGAAGTCGAGGTGATGCTCGGCAGCCTCGACGTCGCGCCGACCGACCTGGAGCCGCAATACGAATTGTGGATCAGCCGCCGTGAGACCTGGCTGCATGCCTTGCCCGGCGCCGAACAGTTCGACCACGACCGGCCGCTCGACGTGCCTACGCCGGAAGGCGCCGCTCCGCCGGCGCCGCGACCTCTGTCGGACGCCGTCATGCACGATTGAAAATTGATCTTTCGGGCCTGGAACCCTCCCTTGTCGGCGGCGTTATCCGGCGCCCCTCATGAGTGCCGTCGTTCCAAAAGCCACGGTCACTGTCGGGCGACCTGCCACGGAGAGTTTAGTTGAACGACAAGATGTTTCCCCGACCGATCCGTCTGAAATTCGCGCCCGAGCGCGAACGCGTGGTGCGCAGTGCCTGGGAGGGCCTGGAATGCCTGGGCGACTGGCCGGCCGGCCGAGGCCGGCGATACCAGGCGGCGCTGCGCTGCTGCCGCGACGCGCTGGACGGCTGGACGCCGCCGGAAAAGGCGATGCGGGCGATGATCGACGCCGCACGCGAAGCCCGCATCCTCCAATAGCGGAAACCAGAGGCGGGAAAAATGACCGATGTGATGCTTTCGACACCGGTGCGGATCAAGCCGCATGGCTCGGACACGATCCGTGAGGTGGCGACCCTCCAGGACGCCAGTGAAATCCTGATCGACTGGCCGCATGCCAGCCGCGGTCCCTTCTACCAGGCCGCGCGCGAAAAGATCGAGGCGGCGCTGGAAGACAAGGACGCCACGGCACAGGCGCAGGAAGCCTTTACGGCGCTGTGCGACCATGCCGGCGTGCTGGTTCGCTAGGATTTCACACAACAAAAAAGCAGGAGATGCCCCTTCGCCTGCTTTTGCCCCTATTTTTGCGTTGGCAGATCGCCATCCACGATCGGGTGAGAGGTCTCGAACCCAAAACTCTTCGGCGCCATCAGCATCAAGACGACCACGATGGCGATAGAGGCAATAAATGTGGCCGTGCTGGCAATATCTCTCAAGGCCTCGCCCTTTCAAATTGAATTCTTGAAAGAAACGTTTCCCGGGATACGAGGTTCCGTCTTCCGGAACAATGCCGCCGACCAGTCCTTCTACTGAGCGGGCGGTTGAGGCGGCACTTCACCCGGCTTGATCACCGGCGTCTTGCCTTCGTCGGGCGCCGGCGCTGCCATGCCCTGGTCACCGGTGGCTGGCGGCTTCAGCACTCCGCCGCAATCATTGAGCTTTTCAGTCAGGTTACCGCTATCCGGCTGCTGCTTGCCCTGATCGGGCTGGACCCGACATTTGTCGACCTGCGGGGCCGGGTTGGTGCCCTGTTGTTGACCCGTCTGTGCCGCCGCCGGCACGGCCAGGGCCAGCATCAGCGAAGCGATGGCCAGAGGTTTCATCCGAGCTTCCTTTGCTTTTGACGGCCGCCCGCGGCGGCCTTCCTCGCAGGGACAACGCCCGACTGCCCGAAAGGTTGGCCAACAAAGATGGGCGCTCCGGCAACCAAATCCGGCCTCCGGCCGTTGCCGGCAAGGAGGCGCCAGCATGTTCCGCGACTTTCAGACGATCGAGATCGATACCGGCGAGGCCGTCCTGTTCACCCGCCGTGCGGGCAACGGGCCGGCGCTGCTGCTCCTGCATGGTTTTCCGCAGACCCATCTGATGTGGCGCGACGTGGCGCCTCAATTGGCCGGGCGGTTTACCGTCATTTGCGCCGACCTGCGCGGCTACGGTGCCAGCTCGTGCCCGCCGTCGGACAGCGCTCACGCCCCTTATGCCAAACGGGCCATGGCCGCCGACATGACGGCCCTGATGTCCAAACTCGGCTTCGGCAGATTCATGGTCGCCGGCCATGATCGCGGTGGCAGGGTTGCGTACCGCATGGCGCTCGATCATCCCGACCGCGTTGAAAAGCTTGCGGTGCTGGACATCGTCGCGACGGCCGACGCGTGGGATCGGGCCGACGCCAGACTGGCTCAGGGCTACTGGCCCTGGTCGCTGCTGGCCCAGCCCGAGCCCTTGCCGGAGTTGATGCTGCGGGGATCCGCCGAGGCGGTCGTCGACAATGCGCTCCAAGGCTGGGGGTCGTCGCCCTCGGCGTTTCCGCCCGACGTACGCCAGGCCTATGTCGATGCTTTGCGCGATCCCGCCCACATCCACGCCATCTGCGAGGAATACCGCGCGGCGGCGACGCTCGACCGCGAGCACGACCATGCCGACTGGGCCGCCGGCCGGCGACGCCGGCGGTCACCGCCTCGACCACGCGGATCGGATCGACCTTGACGGCACCCTGCGCGAACATCGGCGCATGGACAATCTCGATGGTCAGGATACCGAAGGTGGCGGCGGCCACGCAGACCAGTATATGCGTTCGCAGCCCGGCGGGACGATTGCGCCATTCGCGCTCGAAGCCGATCACCGCGCCGTAAAGCGCCGCCAGCAGCAGCCGCGCCGCGATGACCGGAAACGAGGTATAGGTCGGATGGCCAAATTCCTCGACGAGTTGTTCCATGATTTTCTCCGAAGGCCTGCCGGCGACAACGTGGCCGACGGACGGCGGTTCCCTGGCCTGGCGGTCGACGTCGTTGCCTATGACCTGCGAAGCGGTCAAACGGTGGCGGGGCTATCCCGCTCCGCCAAACGGGCCCGGTCAGCGAGGTTTCTCCGTATCGTCCTTGGATGGAGCAGCAGGCGGATCGGCCCTTTGCGGGCACTCCTCATAGCGGTGGTCGCGGCCGCCGCAGAAGGAACAGCACATGGCTTCGCGGCCCTCGTTTCCGGGCCACCATTGCGGCGTTTCGTTGGGCTGCCTGCTGTCCATGCCCAGCAATGCGCGACGGCTGATTTGGTTGCGCCGGCGGCCCCGCGCAGCGTCTTGGCACCCGCAATGCGCGGCCCGTCGCGGAACCGGCGGACACATCATGGGTTTTATGGGACTATGCATGCTGCACCCGAACCAAAGAGAAGCCGCCATGTCCGCTCGCCTTCCTGTCCTGTTGATCACCTTGGGCGCCGTGCTCGCGGCAACTGCTGCCGCTGAAGCCCGACCCGACAGCCGCGGCATGAGCTGCACCGAGATACGGGCCATGATCCAGAGCCGCCGTGCCGTGGTGTTGACCACGGGACCGGACACCTATGACCGCTATGTCAGGCAGTTCGGCAATGAATGCGACTGGCCGGAAGTGCCGATGTCGGCCTACATCCCGGCGCGCGACGGGCACTGCCCGGTCTATCGCTGCCAAGAGCCGGTCGACAACTTCTCGAATTGACGCTTCGCCGGACTGACGGCATAAGCATCCGAGGCTTCTCCCGCTTCGTCTAATGGTAGGACAGCGCCCTTTGAAGGCGTGAATCGTGGTTCGAGCCCATGAGCGGGAACCAGCCACAATCAGATCGTTGGCTTTATCGAACGTCCGCCGAACGCTTCGGTGACGCCTGCCCCGCGCGTGCCTTCCGTGATCACACCATAGGCTAAAGCCGCCACGCGGTTCACAGTATAACCACAAGCGGTCGATTCCTTTGGGATGTAGCCACTCCAAAAGCCCGCTGCAGGTCGCTCCTGTGGCGGGCTTTTCCCATGGGGACCAAGGTCCCAACCACCTCGCGCAAAGGTCTGACGTAACCGCTTTGGTTCCGGTATCGTCCATTGGACGTTCCGCTACTTTAGCCAATCGCGATATACACCTCCTTCATTCGAATGCTTTCTATATATTAGCCCTGCCGCATATATAGCCAGCCGGCAGCCGCCCCACGCCGGTTAGGCCCGGCACATTATCATCCCAACCAGGTGTGCCGGGCCGCCGCCCCGTTCTGTCGGCTCGAAGAAGCCCGCGCTCTCGGCCAGAGGCGCGCGGGCCGATCGGAGAACCGATCTTCAGCAGGGGATGCCCCCACCCTGCCGACTACAGAAACTATTAGAAAGAACTAATGTTCCATCAAACCGGTACATCGGTTGCCGATTGCCCGTGGAATCAATTGTCGACAGCCCCGGGCCGGTTCTACTGAAACCATTTTATCGCCACGGCGTTGACGTCCGGGGTCTGCCAGAGACAGGAGAGATCCGTGACCGTAAACTGCCGCATATCCATCGACAACCGGCCGGACGCCACCGACGCCATTTTCCAGGCCGTTCCGCGCATTGGAGAAAGCGTTTCGCTGTCGGTCGACGGAAGTCAGCAGGACCTGAGAGTATCGCGCGTCGTGCATGTCCCCGACGGCACATTGGATGGCGCCGCGATCATCGTCGAGGTCACAACCAATATCCTCTGACGCGAATTCCGACGATTTGCTTCAGCGGGATGGCCGCATGGGTTCCAGGCCGGTGGTGGTTTCGGTCGGTGTGGCCGGCGCCCCCTACAACGTGTCCAACACACAGCAAGCTATCGAATTGTTGACGACACAGGCGCGACGCCCGGAGCCTGAAACATCAGTCCGCCCTGCGTCGCCTGCCGCCAGGAGACGTGCCTCCCGATACGGCTGCGGAGGACACCAATCTTCCCGGGGCGTTCAGATGCCGAAGCCCAGCGCTGCGCCGTCGTCGGCATCAATGCCGGCTTGCGGCACGATGATCGATGCCAGCGGCGCACTGAGGCGCCAGCTGAGACGGCCGGGCGAGCGCTCCAGTTGGGCCGAACCACCCAGCGACTGCGGCGCCACCCGCTGCAGCACGACGGTGCCGAACCCCTTGCGCGCGCTCTCCTCGCGATTGTCGCCGGGGCGGGGCGTGGATGTCTCGGTCCAGAACAGCTGGAATTCGCGTCCGCCCGATGCACCGGCACTCCTGGTGGCCGAGTCCTTGGCGCTCAAGTCCTTGGCGCCCAAGTCCTGGGTGCCGGAGCCCTGGGCACTTGAGCCGATTGTCCAGGTGATCTCGACCTGGCCGTCGTCGCTGCCCAGCGCACCGTATTTGGAGGAATTCGTGCCGAGTTCGTGGAAAGCCATGCCGAGATTCTGCACCGCATTTGACTGCAGCGTCAGGACCGGGCCGGAAAGCAGGATCTGCTCCTCGCGGCCGAAAGGCTTCAGATGTTCCTGGATCAGGTCGAACAGGCTGGCGCCGGCCCACTCCGAGGTGACGAGCAGATCATGCGAACGCGACAGCGCCATGATGCGGGCGCGGATCAGTTCCTCGAACTCCTGCGGGTCGCTCGAGCGCTTGCTCGTCTCCCTGACCATCGACAGGATGACCGCGAACTGGTTCTTGACGCGATGGTTGACCTCCCGCATCAAAAGCCTGATGCGGCGCTCGCTCTCCTTTGCGGCGGAAATGTCGCGGGCGATCTTGGAGGCGCCGACGATCTCGCCATTGGCGTTCTTGATCGGTGAAACCGTCAGCGAGACGGAGATGAGCGCGCCGTCCTTGCGCCTTCGCGTCGTCTCGTAACTCGCCACGCGGTGGCCGCCGCGGACCCTGCTGATGATCTCGGTCTCCTCGCCCTTGAGGTGATCGGGAATGAGCATGAGGATCGACTGGCCGACGGCTTCCTCGGCGCTGTAGCCGAACATGCGTTCGGCTGCCAGGTTCCAGCTGGTGATGATGCTGGTCAGATCCTTGCTGATGATGGCATCGAAAGAGGAATCGACGATGGCCGCGAGGCGTGCATCGGCGGTCGCGTCCTGTTTTTGGTTGTCCGTTGCGATGTCCGCCGTCGCCGCCACGATTTCACTCATTGTCATGAGGTAGCGCGCAAGCGGAGCAAGGCAATCTCCCCTGCCCGCAATTCGCATGGGCGCGCCGCGAACGAAGCCAGCTTCACTCCGAAGGCCGATCGCTGGTCTTGCCGTCGCCGTCGGGCAGCACGCCGAACTCCTGCGACTTGACGCCCTGCTCGGCCATCAGGAATCCGTCCGAGGCCAGGCCGCGCCGCAGCAGCTCGCGGACCGCCGCCGAGCGGCTTGGCATGCGCTTTTCGAAGCGCCAGTTTTCCAGCGCCGCCAATTCATCCGTGGTGAGCATGATCTGCAGGCGTTCAGGGCGTTCCAGTTCAGCCATGTCCGCACTCCTCGCTCAGGACTAAAAACACGGTGAGTTAGTATCTAGCTCATTCAGCTTATAATTATGGTAACCCCCATTACGCGTCAAGACCGGCCAGTGAGCCCTCCCCACATCCAACTCATGATGCTCATCGAACGCTTGACGCACATTCCTGTAACTATCCTAACTAGCTGATTTTATTTGGATATTTTTAATATTTCGCTTGCCAGTCCGTCGCTCCGGGCGCATGCTTCAGCCCGAACAGAAGACCGTTCCCCTATGGGAGGTTTCAATGCGGTACGAATACTCCACGCGCCTGCACGACGACGTCAATTCAGCGGTCGAGAAGGCATTCAAGACGGCGGGCATTGTCAACATCTCGGTGACGGCCGAACAGATAAGGGTCAGGAATCTGGCCGAGAATGTCGCTCTCGAGGACATTGAGTATTTGGTGCTGCAGGCTGCCCAACTGCTGGGCGCGGCAATCGAATTCGACGCCTTGGGCAATGGGTTGGCTTTGTTTGGAAACGACCTCGATGGCGACGAAGCCGCAATCGGATCACCCGGTTTTTTCCAGTCGGTGCCGATCCAATAATGTCGACCTGATGGGCGCCCACCTCTCAGCCGCCGCTTCACTATGTGAATGAACGCCGTAAGGCTTCCCAGGCCTGGCCCGGTTTGGCGCCTCACGTCTTGATCACAAGTCGATTGAGCCGGCGTCGAATACCTTGGGGAATGGAGCGCGCGCTCTATATTGTGCGGCAGCATCCAAACCGGAGAACCGCGGCCATGACCCTCGCCACACGAAAACTCGGTAGCCAGGGACTGAAAGTCTCGGCAATCGGCCTCGGCTGCATGGGCATGAGCCAGTCCTACGGCCCGGCCGACGAAGCCGAGTCCATCGCCACGCTGCATCGCGCCATCGAACTGGGCTGCACCTTCCTGGATACCGCCGAGGTCTATGGCCCGCACACCAACGAAGCATTGCTTGGCCGGGCGCTGAAGGGCAAACGCGACCAGGTGACGATCGCAACCAAATTCGGCTTCCGCATCGAAAACGGCAAGCAGCTCAGCGGCGTCGACAGCCGCCCCGAGCATATCCGTGAAGTCGTGGAAGCCTCGCTCGGCCGGCTTGCCACCGATCATATCGACCTGCTCTACCAGCATCGTGTCGACCCTAACGTTCCGATGGAGGATGTCGCCGGCGCGGTCGGCAGACTTGTGGCCGAGGGCAAGGTGCGCTTTTTCGGCCTGTCTGAGGCCGGTATCGCGAACATCCGCCGGGCGCATGCCGTCTTTCCCGTCTCGGCGCTGCAGAGTGAATACTCGTTGTGGGAGCGCAATCTGGAGCCGCAGATCATCCCGCTGCTCAGGGAACTCGGCATCGGCCTGGTGCCCTTCTCGCCGCTCGGCCGCGGCTTCCTCACCGGCAACGTCAAGCGCGCCGAGGATTATCCGGAAGGCGACTACCGCCGCAACGACCCGCGCTACCGGGGCGAAAACTACGACGCCAATGTCGAGGCAGCGAGCAGGGTGCGCGACATCGCGGCGGTCCGGGGCGTCAAGCCAGGCCAGATCGCGCTGGCCTGGCTGCTCGGCAAGGGCATTGGCTTCGGCATCGATATCGTGCCGATCCCCGGCACCAAGCGCAGGAAATATCTCGAGGAGAACATCGCCGCCGCCTCGCTGCAGCTCGACGCCGCCGAAATGGCCGCGCTGGACGAGGCGCTGGCGCCAGGAAAAATCGCCGGCCCGCGCTATGGTGAGCGCGGCATGGCGATGGTCGATCGGTAGGACCGCGACCGGTAACGCGTGCAAACAAGGACCGCCCTTCGCTCGCGGTCGAGAAGATGCCACGCGACGACCATATGCAGCGACGGATCGGCGGGGCCCGAACCTGCCGCCATCGAGCACTCCGACAAGACGCTTACCCTGACCGCTGACGATTGCCAGCCGTCCATGTTCGGTCGCTCGGTCAGCAGTTCCGCGAACTCGTCGAGAGCATCCCAACGTGATTGCCCCGTCTGATCCCGGAGATTTTCTGCCTGTCGCTTTCGCCAATTCGCCTGGAACGAAGTTTTTTCGTTGGGGTTTACCCCGCGAAGGGACTGATGCTTTCGAGGAGATTTCCGATGAAGCAAATTCTGATCACCAGCATGCTTGCGCTCGGCATCGGATGCGGTGCCGCAATCGCTCAGACACAGCCGGCCGAAACTCAGTCGGGCGGTGACACCAATTGCGCCGCCGGCGCGGCCAACTGCCAAAAAGGCTCGAAGATGAAGATGGGCGAGCAGGTCCAAGGCAAGCCCAAGCTCAAGACCGACGAGCAGGCTCAAGGCAAAGCCAAGGTCCAGACGGACCAGCAAGCACAGGGCAAGGCCAAGGTCGAGACCGACCAACAGGCTCAGGGCAAGGCCAAGGTCCAGACGGATCAGCAGGCCCAGGGCAAGGCCAAGGTCGAGACCGACCAACAGGCCCAGGGCAAGGCAAATGCGACGACTAATCAGCAGGCCCAAGGCAAAGCCAACGCCCAGACCGACCAGCAGGCTCAAGGGAAACCCAAGACCCAGACCGATGAGCAGGCTCAGGGCAAGACCTCGACACAGACGGACCAGGGGGCGACTGCTTCCATCAGCAATGTGACGGTGGAGCAGAAAACCCAGATCACCCAGGTCATCAAGGAGACCAAGGTCGAGCCGGTGTCGAATGTCGATTTCGACATTTCGGTCGGCATCGAGGTTCCCAGGCACAAGATCCGGTTGCATCGTCTGCCCGCGCGTATCGTCAAGATCGTGCCAGCCTACGAAAGCTACGAGTATTTCGTATTGGCCGACGGTCGGATCATCATCGTCGATCCGGATACGTTCAAGATCGTCCTTATCCTGACCTGACTTTGGGACGATGCTCTGAAACGCCCGCCACATCCAGGTGGCGGGCGTTTCCCTGAGATCTGCCGTTTGATCAATCGTGGGCGAACGCGGGATGGCTTTCCGCGTCGTGGAAGCAGCGCACAGCCATCGAAATCCCGGCTGACGGGAACCCTGCGTCTTTCGCCGTCTTTGCGGAGGCCGGCATGTGGTGGACAAGGCCTGGGATTTGGCAGTCAGGGCGTCAAAGCTGGATCTCAGCGCCTGCCTGTTCGTCGAACAAGACCGGGCAGCCTCGTGCCAGCGCTACCGTGGAAAGGGCGTTTGCCACCACATCGTCCGGTGACACGAAATCGCCGGTCAGCACCCGCAACTCTTCCACGCCCTCAGCCATCGAGATGAAATTCCCGACCACTCGATCGCGCTTGCAGGCCTCGACCACGTAAAGCAGATCGACCATTTCGAAGCTGCGCATGTTCAGCCTCCAACAAAATCGTCCCTTGCGGAACATGAAACGCATTGGCTGAACATTGTGTTCCGGCGCACTTGAGTTACCCCATCGCCGCTGCGGCCGGCGCCTTCCTAGAGCACCCACGGCCGACACGTGCGACGCCGAGGATGCGCGGAGCCTGCGGGCGTGGAATTTTCCCGTTGTTTGGGTTATGATGGCTGGATGCTTCCCTCTGGAAAATGGCGGTGAGAGCATGTTGCAAAAGAGCCTTTCCAGTTATTCGAGGCAAGGCTTCCTGCTCGCGTTCGTGGCCATGTTCAGCGTGCTTTGGCTCGCCCAGGCTCACGCAGAGCGGCGCGCGGCCATTGTCGTCGGCAACAGCGAATATCCGTTTGCCCCGCTGACCAATCCCCGCAACGACGCCAAGCTCATCGCCAATACCTTGACCGAGCTCAAATTCGACGTCCTGCTCTTTTACGATGTCAAGAAATCGGCGGAGAAAGACCTGAACGACGCGATACGCGCGCATCTCGTCGGCGCCGACATGGCGGTCTTCTATTACGCCGGCCATGCCTTGCAGTATAATGGCCAGAACCTCCTGCTCCCTGTCGATACGCGGATCTCGTCAGCCAAGGAGGTCGCGGCCGACGCCATGAAACTCAACGATCTGATCGACATCGTGAAGAACGATCCGGTCGGCGTGAAAATCTTCATCCTCGATGCCTGCCGCAACAATCCGGCGGCCAAGGAGAAGGGGCTGCAGCAGGGCCTGGCCTACACCGAGGCCGGCAGCGGCCAGGTGCTGGTCGCCTTTGCCACCGGTGCCGGTGAGGTCGCCTATGACGGGACGGGCATCAACAGCCCCTATTCGTCGGCACTCGCCAACGCCCTGGTCATGCCCAATCTCGATGTCTACGATACGTTCCGCACGGTGCGAGGCGACGTTCGCCAGGCGACCGGCGGCTCGCAAATTCCCTGGATCACCGGCTCGATCGAAACGAAATTCGTCTTCCGGCAGGGTGACGCCGGCAAGCAGGTTGCGCAAGACGAGCACGCTGCCGAAGCCAATGGCGGTCTGACCATCGATGAGGTGTTGTGGTCCTTCATCAGCGACAGCCAGAATCCGGAGGACTTCGAGCGCTTTGTAAGGGTCTTTCCGAACAGCCGCTACGCGGCCGAGGCGACGGAGAAGAGCCGCTTCAAGGTGGCTGCGCTGACCAAGCGCGGGCTCTATGTCAACGGCAATCTGGTCTCTACCTCGATCGCGGCCGCGGCGCCGGTCGAGGTGGGTGACAAGGCGCGGAGCGAGGAGTTCGTGTTCCAGCAGGCCGGCGAGCGCGCCGTCAGCGAGACCTTTCGTATTTGGCCGAGCAACCTGCCCGACACGCAGCGCGGCATGCGCACGATGGTCACCGATTGCGATCTCTACGCTGCCGATCCCAACGATCCACAGCGCGCCGTGCCTGGCGTCACCAACGGGCTCGTCAACGTTCGGGACGCGTTGCGCGCTTGCGCTTTTGCGCTAGCGGCCGACGCCGACAACCCGCGCCTGCAGTTCCAGTTCGGCCGTGTTCTGGAAATCGCCAGGCGCTATAGCTGGGCGGAGCATTTCTACGAACTGGCCGGCAAGCAGCAGTACAGCGCCGCGCTCATCAACATGGGTTACATGGCACGTGTCGGCATGGGGCGCGAGATCGACTACGGCCGTGCGTTCGATTTTTACGTTCGGGCCGCCGCCCTTGGCAATCTCCGAGCCAGGACCGACATCGGCTCCGCCTATATTGCCGGTCAGGGCGTGCCAAAGCTGCCGGAGGAAGGCGTTCTTTGGTATCGCCTGGCTGCATCAAGTGGCTGGGCGAATGCGATCACCGCGCTCGGCGACGCGTACCGCCTCGGCACTGGCGTCAAGCAGGACTACGTCCAGGCGGCCTCCTTGTATTCAGCGGCAGCCGATACCGGCCAGATCGATGCGATGGCGAATCTGGGACAGGCGTATCTGGCGGGCGAAGGCGTGAAAAAGGACGTGCCACGAGGACTCGAACTGTTGCAGCGCGCAACCGACATGGGCAACAGGTATGCGCCCTATTTTGTCGCGCAGCTCTATCTGAAGGGCGACCGCAAGCTGGCTGCCGATCCTCGCCGCGCCCTGACCCTGCTTGAGCTTTCCGCAAACCGGGGAAATGAGTACGCCTATGTCCGCCTCGCGTGGGGGTATCGCGACGGTGCATTCACGGGAGGCAAGCCTGACCTGCGACGCGCTTACTTCGACGCCTCGCTCGCCGCGAGGCTTCGGGCCGATCAGGGAGAACAGACGAAGGCGGAGATAGCCGCGAAATTAGACCCCGCGACGCGAAAAGAAATAGACGGAGAAGTTGATCTATACATCAAGCAGAATGGTCCCTAACGCGTGACCATCAGCAACCAAAGACCGCCGCTCAGGCGGCTCCGGCAACTGGCGTCGGACGAGGCGGTGGATCAATATTGAGAATTGCCGCGCTTCGCCTTCGATTTGTCGCGTCGCGGCGCACTCACCTTGGTGACCTTGGCGCATCTTCCGTCCTTCAGCGAAAGGCCGAAATCGCAGAAAATGGGCCTTCCCGCGATCGTCCAGCATCCGCTCAATATGACTGAGGTCGAAACCAAGGCGGCGGCCGAAGCCATCCTTGCCAGCAGCAATCTTGCCATTTGCGTCGCTCCAGCCTCAGCCCAAAACAGCCGCGGCATCGCATCAGGACTTTCAACGTCACGCCGTACAAGAAAATACGCCAACTGCCCTGTAGTCAAGGGCAAGGCGTGCGAATGTACCAGCCTTGCCGACTGCGAACCGCCAAGCGAGTTTGGCGAAGGCATGTAACCGGATTTTGCCGCCGTTGCGGGGCTTTCATCACACGGCGCGCTGGCGTCGGCCTGAACGTTTGACAGGTACAAATCGCCATTGGTAAATTCCCGCATCCCTCATGTGAGCCCCATTCAGATGAGAAAACTCAAGGAAATCTTCCTTGGAAAGGATAAACAAAATCCGGGAGTTGAAGACCCGGGAAATATTTTTGTGTACAAATCTAAAGAAGACATTTCGACTATTATTGTTACGATTCTAGGCGTGAATCCTGATTTTCTCGAAGAGATCATCGTCACGACCAAGCGCAAGCTTCCACGAAAGAGCGATCGGCTCATCTACCTGACCGACAATCCGGACTTCACGATATTCCGCCGTCACGGCGTGATTTTCGAGTATTTGCCCCCATTGGTGGAGCAGCGGCTGCACGAGGCGGACATGCCCTGGCAGGCTTATTTGCGGGAGCGCTGGGGGCTCCTTCTGGCCAAATGGCGCCCCCGCCGTGTCCTGGCTTACGGCACGACCATCGACAGTTTCCTGGCGGCAGCACCGACGGCATCCGTCCGCAAGACGCCGGATGTACCCAAATCATGAAGCTGGACATTCTCTTTGTCGCCGATGTCCGCTTCGAAGGCGGCACCTCCACCGCGCTCGCCGTGGAGATCCGGGCGGCGGCCCGCACGGGTTTCAAGACCGGCTTGCTGGCCGTGAAGGGACCATTGCTGCGTCACCCCTACCCGATGCATCCCGACTTGCGGGCACTGGTTGATGGCGGCGCGACGGAACGGATCGACCCGGACACCGAGGTCGACGCCGATCTCGTCCTGGTGCACCATCCGACGATAATGTCCAACCGCTTCACCAGGCGGACCGGCATCCGGACCGAACGCCTGGTCATGGTTCTCCATCATCCCATGGTCGACCGGCTGGGCAAGCTACAGTACGACCTGGCGCGCATCATAAGCAATTGCCATTGGGCGTTTGGCATCAAGGTTTGGCTCGCCCCTGTCAGCGCCGTCGTTCGGGATGCCTTGCCCCGTCGTTTGCCCGCGGGCGCGGAACTCTTGCCCGAAAACTGGACCAATCTGATCGATCTCGACGACTGGCCTCGCAGGCCGGACGGCCCGCCGCACAATCCGGTCGTCATCGGCCGCCATGCTCGCCCGGATAAGTTGAAATGGCCGAGGAAAGCCGCCGACGCGTTGCGCATCTATCCTGCTGACGCGGCCCGCTACAGCATCAGGATCCTGGGCGGCGGTTCCTTCCTCCAGGAGCTCTACGGTCCGCTGCCGGGCAACTGGGAAATACTGCCCTTTGCATGGACCGGCATTCCCGAGTTTCTCCACGGCCTCGATTTCTATGTCTACTACCATAGCGATTCCTGGTCGGAGGCGTTTGGCCGCACGATCCTCGAAGCGCTCGCGGTCGGTCTCGTCACGATTCTCCCCGAGCACTTCCAGCCATTGTTCGGCGACGCGGCAATCTATGCGGCGCCGCGAGATGTCGAGCACGTCATCGGCATGTTCGTCACCGACGCAGACGCCTACGCACGGCAATCGGCCTTGGCCAGGGAGTTCGTTGCCCGGCACCACGCGGCGAAGCTCTTCCCGGAACGCCTCGAGAGGCTGTTCAACATTTCCAAACCACGCGATTCGGCGGCCGTGCGAGCGACGATCCAGCCTTTGCCGATACGTCAGGTGTTGTTTGCATCGTCCAATGGCATCGGAATGGGGCATCTCGCGCAGCAGATGGCTGTCGCCCAGCGACTGCCGCAAGGGCTGAAGCCCGTCTTTGCGACAATGTCCTACGCCATGAAAATTGCAACCGACGAGGGTTATCACGCCCACTTCCTGACCCATCACCGCGGCATCGATGCCGCGCCCGAGGACTGGAACGACGTGCTTGCCGAAGAACTGTTCGACCTGATCAGTCATCTGCGTCCCGCGGTCTTTGCCTATGACGCCACGGCTGTCTTCGAGGGTGTCGCCGCGGCCCTGGCCATGGACCCCAACCTGTTCTCGATCTGGGTCCGTCGACCGATGTGGCGGGAAGCGCACCGCCCGTTCCTGGGGATGGCGGAGGCTTTCGACGCCGTCATAGAGCCTGGCGAACTGGCCGATGAATTCGATCACGGCCCGACGTCTGAAGTGCGCGACAAGGTTCTGTTGGTTCCGCCGGTGCTGTTGCTGGGGCCAAATGAGCGCCTGGAAAGAGCCGCCGCGCGCAACTTCCTCGAAATCCCCGATGGCATGACCGTCGTGGCCCTGCAACTCGGCTCTGGCAGCAATTTCGACATGCGCGGCGTCCGCAACGGTGTTCTCAAAGCCCTGCTTGACCGTCCCGATACGCTGGTACTGGATATCCGCTCGCCGATCCGCGCCGATTTCGGTTCAGACGAGCCGGTCGGCCCGAGGCATCGGATCGTCGAGCTGTTCCCGAGCTTCCGCTACAGCCGCGCGTTCGATGCCGCGATCGTCGCGCCCGGCTACAATACGTTCCATGAGAACATCCTCGGCGCGGTGCCGACCTTGTTCGTGCCCAACGAGAGCGGCGAGATGGACCTGCAGCTCAACCGCGCCCGCTGGGCGGAGCTTGGCGGTTTTGGCCTACTGATGCGGCGCGACCACGACCTCCCCCATGTCGACCGCTTCATCGAAGAGCTGCTCGACCCCACCGAGCGCGAAGGAATGGCGGCGCGCTGCGAGGCGATCCCCTGGACCAACGGCGCCGACGTCATCGCGAACTATATCGAAGACCACGCCAGGATTGTCCGGACTGACTGGGACATCACCAGGGATGCCTGAGCGCTGCACGCCGCGGCGTGCCCGGCGCGCCGGCTACCACAGCTCAGATGTCCGGATCGTCGAGAATGCGGGAGAGCGTGCTGCGCCCCAGCACACTCATGGCGGGGTTGGTGAGACGGTAATACCAGACGAGACCCATGGCCTGCTGGAACGCCCAGGCAGCACCGCGCTTCCACGAGAGGTCATCGACTTGAAGGCCGCTCCGAAAGGTCGCCCTTCGCTTGGCGTCGAGAAGATGCCAGGCGACCACCAGATCCAGCGACGGATCGGCTGGTCCGAAACTGCCGCCATCAAGCACCCCGACAAGACGCTCGCCTCGCATGAGAAGGTTTGGCGGGATAAGGTCCTTGTGGCTCATCACGACAGGCCCGGCGGCGGGCAGTTCTCGGAACCGGGCCCACAGATCGCGCAGTCGCGCCACATCGAGAAGGCGCTGGCTGTTTTCAAGGCAAACAGCCATCCAATGGTCATGATCGGGGAGATGCCCACCACGTCCCCGCCCGTCGAAGCGTCGGCCCCGTGTGTCCGCCTGGCGCAACGATGCCACTAGGTGTGCGAGGTCGAGGGCGAAAATCGTCGATCCACTTAGCCCGCGCGGCGTGGCAACCTCGCCTTCGATCCACGTTTGCAATGCCCATGGCATTGGATATCGGGGACCGGGCGCGCCGAGCCCGATCGGCTGCGGCGTCGGAAACGAGCAATATTCGCCAATCTCGACCATGGCGGCGGCCTCCGACCGAAGCATATCGGCGCATTCGGTCGGATTCATCGCGCGCAACGGGAAGCGCGCAGCGCACTTTGAGCCAATGCGGAAGATGGCATTGACGGTTCCCGGCGATCCAACCGAGGCGATGTCCTCATGGCGATACTGGGGAAACTGATCGCGGATCATCCGGCGGGCGATATCGATGTCGATATTCACCTGATCGTCATGCATCATGAATTTTCGTCCTGCCGGGCTCGACATGAAGGGCAAAACCGCCGAACTTCAAGAGCTGACGTCAAGGTTGATGTAGGTGTCGACCAGATCCCACGCACCCTTCTGTCATTGCGAGCAGGTCACTCGGCGGAAACAGGCGACAAGAACACCGCTGATATTGTACAAAGAGCCTATGGCATATTGTCTTGGAGGCGCAACACCAGGCCCACAAGATATGTTCGAGTTTATTTAACTTAGCAGCTGTGTGAATCCCATTACCTGGAGGGGGCGACAGACCATGCCGAACGACCAAACCATAATTGACCCAAGCGCAACCGAAACGCAGCACGGCCCGAGTGTATCGGTGCAAGTCAACCCCGAGGATTCCGTGCCTTTCCGGCCGGAGCCGGTGTTCATCTCGCTTGGCCTGAAACGGGATGTTTTCGTGGGTTTCTCAGGCGGCAATGCGGCACCGCCCCCCGATCCGATGGGAATCCCGCCGGTCGACCTGAAGACCGAGGCGGGACTGCTGAAGGCCTTTCTGCTGCTCGGATTCGAACCAGGCCCGGACACAACCCCATTCGGGTTCTCGACGCCGGCGATCTTCCGCGCTTCGGCCGCGTTCAGAGAAACCGTCTCACTGCCCGGCCTCGATGTTCCCATGCCTCCGGCTGTCATCGGTCAGCAACCTCCAATCATCAAGCCGGGCATGATTCAAAATTACATGGCTCTCCAAGCCAATTTCTTTCAAATGTCGCTGGCTCCGCTTCAGGCGAAGCTCAGGGAGGCGCGCGTTCCGTTCACGCTGGGCGGCATACCCGCGCCGGAGGACCTTCGGCCACAGCTCTTCCTGGTCGAGCAATATCAGCTTGCGAGCTTCCGCGGAGATCTGGCGCGGGATGATCTGGTCGACTCCATCAGCCTGTCGCCCGGCGGATCGATGACCTACAAGGTGATCATCAAGAAGCGAACTTCGACGAGCAACGAGCTGACCTCCACCGTGTTGGACAGTCAGGACCGGGAGGCGGTAGACAATTTCAACAAGCAGCTCAAGGATACCGCCGACAAAAGGTCCGGCACGAACAACTATGATTACGGATTCGACGGGAGTTTCCACGGGGAAGCGTCGGTCGAAATCGGCGGCGGCAGCGCGGACGCCCAGGTTCATGCGCGCGGATCGACCAATGAGGTCCGGCAGGATTTTGCGGAATCGACCACATCCGCCATCGATTCCCAAGTGTCGGAGACGAACCGTTCCCGCAAGCAGAGCATAGAAACCGGCCGGGAAGACACCCAGACCGACGAGCAGACCGAGAGTGTCAAGGAGAAGACGGCGCAGAACCCGACCGCGCAGCCTGTGAATGTCGGAATCTTCCTGCTCAAGGAAGAGTTCGTTTCCGTTCTCAGCCTAGTCGATGTCGAGATCGCCTATCGCAATGGCGATCCGAACCAGGACCGTCAGGTGCCGCTGCGCAAGCTTGGCGAACTGCTGGATGCCGTGGTCGAGCGCCCCGAGGATCGCACGGAGATTGCCGCGACAATCAACGCGCTCCTTCAGGGTATCGCCGACTACCAGGATGAAATTCGCAGCATCGTCAAGCCGGACCCGAGCAGTCCTTTTGGCTTCAGCCGCGATGCGCAACTGAGATCGGAGTATCGGCTCCTGAAGTCGGACGGGACCTTGCGGCGGATTTTTTCGGTGAAGGGGATCCCGATACGCGGCTGCGAAAGGTCCTTGCGCCGGCCGAATGTCACGGTTGAGCTGCCGATAACCGGAATATGATCCGCCGGCAGGCAGAAGCTTGCAGGTCGACGCCGACAAGGTCCATTTTTTGCGGAGATGCTGCCAGCGCCGAACGTGCCCGCGGTCGTCCGGCTTTTCGCGCAGGGACTTGCGGAGCTCACTTCGTCTTGCGGCGCAAGACCAGCAATCCTGCTGCCACAATCAAGACCATGCCCGAGACTGAAGCTACGGTGGGCGCTATCCCGAAGAACATGATGTCCCAAACCGCAACAAATACCAGATAGCAGTACTCGAAGGTCGAAACGATGGAAGGCGGCGCAGCCTGATAGGCACCCGCCAGCAACATGCCATTTGCAATCGCAAATCCTGCCAGCAGCGTGAGGACAAGCCAATCGGTCAGGCCCACATTTGACCAAGCGCCAAAGATGTACGGATAGGCATTCGCAACCGCTCCATGCGGTTGGACCCAAACCATGGGCGACGTGCTGGCGCCGGACATGATCGCCATCCGCGTCATTCCTCCAATCAAGTCGGCCTTCTTTGCATCACCCTGATACCTCCAGACCCATGGTGTCGCTAAAAATGCTCGTGAACTGCTGAACCATCAATGCATTCGGCAGAGGCTACCGGCATCGGCAGTCCTGCGAGAGTGGTGGGTTCTGGAAGACGGTCAAGACAAGCGACTTGATCCACCTGCGCGGCTGATTTTCGATTCCGCCGGAGGGGTCATTCAAGCGGCATGCCATGGACACGGCGTTGGTTGGTCCAAGCGGGTGACGCTGGAAGATCATTTCAGCAGGGGTGATCTGGAGCCGCTCCTTGAGCCATACGTCAAAGACCTGCCGCCATTTTACATCTACTATCCCGAGCAAAACAAAAGGGTTGAATGTCTCAAGCTGCTGGTGGAATTTCTAAGATCGAAGTTGAGGAAACCATCCGAAAACTGACTTTGGTGGCCGCGGGGTAGATCAAAACGGATCGAAGCGGGCAGGCCCGCATTGCACAAGTCGTCCGCTCGGAGACAAGAGCGGCTCCTCCGTCACCCGGGAGAGTCCGCTTTAATCAAACTCGGTCGCTCGCAGCGATCGAGCTGAGCCCCTAACCCGCCACCGCGGCCGCCGCCTTCCTTGGCGCGGCGCGCGGCCGGCGCCGTTTGGCGACGAGCTTCAGCGCCACCGGCGGCTCGTTCGACAGCGCGCCCGTCACGGCGTCGGCCATGCCATGGGCGACGAAATCCGCGTTGATGTCCTGGGCGAGCTTGGCCGCTGCTTCCTTGTCGTCGTTGCCGGTTTCCGACCAGAACACGATGCCCACCCGAAGTGCCGCCTTCGCCCGCTTCAACCGCCGGACCAGGAAGCGCGCGTGCTTGACGGAATCGCGGTTGAGAAAGCCGACCACCACCGTGTCGACGGTTTCGAGCTCGAGATGGCGGATGCTGGCGGGTTCCATGTCGGCAAAGCCCGCCCTCGAAGCGGTTGCACCCTGGACTTCCAGCACCTGCGCCAGCATCGCCGCCCCGGCATCGTCGAGTTCCCCTCGCCCGCCGGCGCAAAGCACCGACATGCCCGTGCCGTCGGGCAGCTCGGCCGCGTCCTCGGCGCCGCCGGGCTCGCTTGCCTCGCTGGCCTCCGCGGCGACGTGCGGGGCATCCTCCTCACCCGCTTCCTCCTTCGCATCGTCTTCGAGATTGGCCACCAGCGCGAGCGCGCTGGCCGCCACTTGCCGTCTCTGCTGGTCGCCCATGACGCCGCGCGCACGGTCGCGCTCGCCCAGCAGAAGCGCCGGAATGGCCACCTTGTCGTAGAATTCGACCAGGTATTTTTCTTCCAGCATCTCCTCGGCGTGGTCGGTGGCTTCGTCCGGGTCGCCGGCCAAAAGCCGCTGGTAGAGGCGCGCATGCGGTTCCAGCACCGGCTCGTTGCCGAACAGCACGTCGAGGAATTCAAACTGCGGCACGTGCCTGCCCAGCACCACGAGACAGACGGTGAGCGGCGTCGACAGCACCAGTCCGAGCGGCCCCCACAGCCACGTCCAGAAGATCGCCGCGACGATGATGGCCAGCGGCGACAGCCCGGTTCGCGACCCGTAGAGCCAAGGCTCGACGACATTGCCGGTGACCAGTTCCATCATCACGAACAGGGCCGCCGTCCACAACACGAGCGACCAGCCGGGCGCCACGGCCAGCGCTAGGAACAGCGGCAAGAGCATGCCGATGGCCGGGCCGATATAGGGAACGAACCGCAGCGCCAATGCCAGCATCCCCCACAGCAAGGCATTGGGAATGCCGAGGATCCACAGCCCGATCGCGATCGGTATGGCGTAGACGATGTTGACCACCAATTGCATCAGCAGATAGAGGCCGACGCGCTTGCCGGCATCGCGCAGCGCCTCGGTGGTGCGGTGAAGGTCGCCATAGCCTACAAGCCGGATGAAGCGGTCGCGCAGATCCTCCCGCTCCAGCAGCATGAAGATGACGACGACGATGATCAGACCCGCCGATCCGAGCGGGCTGATCAGCGGGCCGACGATGTTCTGCAGGACTTCGAGCGGCCTTTCGCGGGCAACGATCTCGACCGGCACCGGCTCGCGCCGCGGCTTGTCGGGCGTGGCGGCCGGCGGCGACGCATCCTGCTTGTCGATCTCCTGGCCGACACGCTCGACCACGTTGCTCAATCTGGCGATGATCCCGCCCCCGACGCCGGTTTCCTTGAGCGAGCGGATCTTGGCCAGGATGTTGGTCTGATAGACCGGAATGTTCTGCGCCAGTTCGCTGACCTGCGTGGCGACGATGAAGCTGAACAGCGCAAGGGCCGCGAATGCGCCGAGCACGCTGGCGATCACGGCGGCGATCCGGGGAATGCCGATCCGTTTGAGCGCCGAAACCAAAGGCGCCAGCGCGAAGGTCAAAAGCAGCGCGATGGCGATCGGCAGGAACACCTCGCGGCCGAAATACAGCGCCGCCACCGTGGTGACGGTGGTCGCCACATTGGGCAACACGGTTCGCGGATGGGGCGCGGCGGCCGCAAGAATGCTATCCAGCCCATGCGCCTCGGACGCCGTCCCGTTTCGACGATTGGCCACTCTTGATCTCTCCCCATGCCGATTAGCATGGTCTGATATATTGAGCCGGCGCGCAACCTTGGCCGATGGACCGCAGGTTACCGTTCGGGCTGGAAGGCGCGGTCGGTAAGGCAAGGATCGACAGACACCTGCGCTACATCGCCGTCGCGAACCGCCACTGGGACGTCTCGCAGGGCTCGGCCTGAGGCGCGACTCAACTCATCAGCCACCCCCCGGCCCGGCCGAGAAACGCGTCGCGCCGCTCGACCGCCGCCGGCACGCCAAGCCCGAATGCCGCTGTCAGTGTTGCGATGTTCGATGCGATGAGATCGGCGAAGCGCTTCATGTTTCGCTTGTCGAGGCCGGCCAATTGCTGCGCCAACGACCCTGCTATATCGGCCGTGTAGCCCGCCCGCATACGCTTGCGCGCGGCGGCGCTATCGATGCCGAGCGCCTGCAGGAAGGCTGAAAAGTCGTCGGCGGAAATTGCCTCCAGCCGATCCGCCGACCCGATCCTGAAGGCAAGCTCATCGGTCAGGCTGGCGTCGAGGCGCGTCGGCAGAAGGTCGTAGCGTGGCGCCATGCGAATGCGCCCGCCGGCCTCGTGAAGCAGCGCGAAATTCTTGGCATGGCCATCGGCGTTGCCGATCATCAGGTCGAACAGGGTGGCCCTGACAAAGATCTCCTTGGAGTCCAATGGGTCCGCTGTCGCCTCGAGCACATGGCGGATGGCCTGCGCGTCAAAACGCCGGCCGGGCACTCCACGCCGTTCATATTTCAGCGCCGCCGGCAAGCCGAGCGCCTGTGCGAAGTCCTCCTGATGGATACGCACGATCCGCCCGTCACGGGTAAGCGCGCGGTCGAAGCGGGTGATCAGGAGAGCCGCGGCCGCGTCGAAAGGCACGACCACGGCGTCGGTCGTCTCGAAGCCTAGCGCTCGCGACAGCGAGAGCGCCTCGGCCTCGTCGCGCGCATCGTGGAGATGGCCCGGATCGGGAACCTTCAATATGTGGGTGGTCGGCGCGCCCGAACCTGGCCGCGGCTCGCCGAAAGAGCCGTCGGGCAGCACGGTCAGCGCGATCTTGCTTTGAACGCCGGCCAGGGGCGACGGGTCGGCAGTGCCATCCGGCAGACGACGGCGCCGATGCAGCGCGTCCACGATCCGCTCCATCCGCTCCGTGCCGAGCGGTATGTAGTCACGGTCGTAGTCTCCGGGGACCTTGACGGGAGGCGCCCCCGCAGGCAGCACCGACAGGGCGCCGGCGCAGTCCTTGCCGAGATAAAACAACAGGCCGGCAATGTCGTCGCGGGCGAGGCCCTCGCGGGCCATGATGTCGGCAAGTGCTGTGTCGCGCTCCTGCAGCAGATTGTCGAAGAACGGCCGGGTGGCAACGTCGCCATAGGGTTCGTCGGTCAATGGCAGGGACAGGGACAAGGCAACGGCATCGGGATTGGCGACGTAGTCGGGCCGATACGCATAGGCAACCGCGCCATTGCCGTCACGCGCCAGGACGCCGATCGGCTCGGCGAAGCCGTCGAGCCGGACATCGAGCGCCAGGGCGTCCATCACCGTTCCCTGGCGAGAAGCGCGATGCCGGCGGCATTGGCGACCTTCAGCACCTTGCCCAGCTCCAGCGTCGGCTTGCCGTTCTCCAATTCCGACAGGAAACGCCGTCCGACGCCGGCGAGATCGGCGAATTCCTGCTGCGAAAGCCGCCGGCTCTCGCGCACCTTGCGCACCAGCCGGCCGAGATCGGCCGGGGATGCGATGATGGAGGGCTCGGCCTCGGCCCCTTTGGCGCTGATTTGCGTCGTTGCCTGCTCCCTCACATCCGCTTCGAGCATGCGAGGCAGCGTTACCCGAACATTCGGCGAAAAGGCCTTGATCGGCACCCCCTTTACAGGGACGACAACGTCCGCCCCGCCCGAAGCCGGCGCCAATGCCTCGGGTAAGCCGCCTTGTTCGGCAAAGCCATCGGGCGTGCCGATGCCGGCGTTTGCGGACCGCGCGGCTCGGCGCGCGATTTCTATCGCACTCAGCGGCGCGACCATCGGTATGGGCATGGTGGTCTTCGGCATGTTCTTGATCCCGAACGGGAACATAGCAACCCAAAGATCGAAATTCAAGCAAGGCTGCTCCCGATCGGGAGCAATCGTCGTAAATTTAGCTGCCGTACGGGAGCAAATCGCGAAAGAGCGCGCAATACAGAGCACTTTGTTCCCGAGCGGGAGCATATGCGTGCCATCGAGATTGGCTCCTCGGCTCAGCGTACCGCATATCTCGCCAGCGCGTGCTCAATCAGCACGTCGATCACCGTACTGTAGCCGATGCCGATCGCCGCCAGCGCCTTGGCGTACATCGAGATGTCGGTGAAGCCGGGCAGCGTGTTGACCTCGTTGACCAGCAGCGAGCCGTCGGGGCGCAGGAAGAAGTCGACGCGCGCCAGGGCCTCGCAGCCGAGCGCCCGGAAGGCCCGCGCCGCCATCTCCTTGGCCCTGTCGGCGACATCGGCCGGGACATCGGCGGGCACCTTGACCAGCGCGCCATCGGCGTCGAGATATTTGGCCTCATAGGTGTAGAAGCCATGCTTGCCGGCCGGAATGATCTCGCCCGGCAGCGACACCGTCAGCGAACCGTCGGCCCGCTCCAGCACCGAGCACTCGATCTCGCGGCCGTCGACGAACTCTTCGATCAGCGCCTTGCTGTCATAGCGCAAAGCCGTTTCGACGGCCTGCTCGAAGCCGTCCCTGTCATGCACCTTGCTCACTCCGAAGGAGGAGCCCTGGCGCGCCGGCTTGGCGAAGAAAGGCAGCCCAATCGCTCCGGCAATTTCCTGGAACGAACCGACATCGCCTCTCGGTACGGTGACTGAGCGGGCAACCGCCAGCCCCGCCTCGCGCAGCAGCCGCTTGGCGACATCCTTGTCCATGGCGGCGGCGGAAGCCAGGATGCCGCAGCCGACATAGGCAACGTCGGCGACCTCGGCATAGCCCTGCACCGAACCATCCTCGCCGAACGGCCCATGCAAAACGGGAAAGACGACATCGACAGGGTCAGGCTGCTCGCCATTCCTGGTGAGAGCCACCAGCCGGCCCTTGCCGCCGGGCAACAGGGCGACTTCGATGCCATCCTCCGACACCGCTGCCCCTGCCCCGTCGCCGCCTTCGGACGACGATTGCAACAGCCATTTGCCGTCCCTGGTAATGGCGATCGGCACCACCTCGTAGCGCGTCCGGTCGATCGCCTTCAGCACATTGGCCGCCGACAGCCGCGACACGTCGTGCTCGGCCGAGCGCCCGCCATAGAGGATGGCGACCCTGGTCTTATCAGTCATTGAAGTCCCTCGAAATCAAATGGTGACGGCAATGCCGCGATTGGCAAAGAAACGATCGAAATCGGCTGGCGCCAACACTGCGTTGGCCTGTGTGGCGCTGGTATGGCCGGATGGATTGTGGAAGCGAAAACCCTCATCCGATGCCGCCGTCACCAGCACCAGATGGCCGCCCTTCGACGGCGGTTCGCGCTCAGGCCAGCGGATCGAACTGCTGACCGAAGCGATGAAGAAGCGCGACTGCCTGAGGATCGCCGGAATGTCCGATGTCGCGACATTGGTCATCACCTGCGCCCCTAGGCCGAATTCCGCCTGCACGAAGGTGACGAAGGGTGCGTAGATCAGGCCCTTGATCGAGCCGTCATTGACGACATAGCCGCCATATACGGTGCAGCGCCTTGCCAGATCGATCGTCGGCACGATCTCGCCGCGCGTCGCCAGGATCATTTTCAGGCACGCCATGCCGCAGATGTTGGCGGCCCAGACCGCGTACTCGTCGAGCGTTTCGGCGCCCGATCCCCGCCACAGCGGATCGCGCCTGAGCGCTGCCTCGGCGCCATCGGCAAGCACGGCCAGCGTCATGTCTGGCGTTTCCCACTGGCTGAAAAACGGCACGGTTTCAGGCAATGGGTTCACAGGGTTTCCCGGGCAGCATTTATCAGTCTCGTACACGAGACTACGAGACTGATAAAAAGCGACTTAACGCTGATAGACAATATGCCTAGGCGAGCAACGAAAACGGGTCACCTGTCCCTGTACGACGCGGCCGCAGGCCCCCGCTTACTCGGCCTTCGTCCAGCCGAACACCAGCCAGGCGTATTTCGATTTTTCGTCGGGTTCGGCGGTGTAGGTCATCTGGATATCGCCGTCCTTGGCGTAGATGTCGAGCCGGGGTGCCGTGTCGAGCTTGAGCCACAGGGAGCTCTTGCTGAAGGACCATGTCCCGCACCAGACGCAAGCGCCCGAAGTCGGGTCACCCGGCTGATGGAAATTGTAGCGGCCGTCCGCCGTGATCTCGAGATAGTCGAACGCGCCGTAGAACGCGGTTACCGTCTGCTGGAATTCGGCGGCGGCCGCTTCCTGTTCCGGCGTCGGCGCATCCTTCATGTCACGCGGCGGCCGGATGGCCGAGCCGCTGAGTTTCCATTTGCCGACAAAGTCATTCTTGGTCGGGAGATATTCCTCCTGAGCCTGCACCGATGAAATATAAGAAACTGATAATATGCTTGCCGGCAACATGGCTTCGCTCATAAGTACAAGCGTTGCAGCGCAGATTGCCTTGGTCGATTTATGCATGAAATATATTTCTCCACGATGGGGAAAGGATGCCTCTATCCGGCGAAAATTTGCCGCGTACCTTGCTTCGACGCCGATTCCCGCCGTCTTTGCACGGTTAGCATTGGGGCCAGCAATCTGGCAACGACAGGGACGCCATCCATCCCGCAAGCCGTTGGGCCAGCGCATTGAGAGCGCCATCGGATGGCGGCCGCAGTTGCGTTCCCTGAAAGTTCCTAGAAGGTGATCTTCACCGAAGCGGCGCTGCGCGTGTGCGCACCGTGATGGACGGCCTCGATGTTGTTGCCGTCCGGGTCGAGCAGGAAGGCGGCGTAGTAGCCGGGATGATAAGGCCGCTCGCCCGGTGCGCCATTGTCCTTGCCGCCGGCCGCCAGCCCGGCCTTGTAGAAGGCATCGACCATCGCATGGTCCTTCGCCTGGAAGGCCAGATGATGACGGCCGGTGAGTTTTCCCAGGGCTGCCTGGCTGTCGGCGCTGGAGATGAACAGTTCGTCGGACCAGAAATAATCTTCGCCGGTCCCGCCGATCGGCACGCCGAGTACCTGGAAGATCGCTTCATAGAAACGCCGGCTGGCGGCGAGATCCAGCACCACCAATTGGATGTGGTCGATAAGCCGGCCGCGATGCAGTTCCTGGGTCTTCATAAATTCCTCCTCGCGATGTTTCGACTTTAAATTCGCTTGGAGCGCCGTCAACGCGGGTGGGCGCAGGCTACTGACAGGCGTTGCCTTCCGGCGCTGTCGCCGAAAATCTCGCCCTTCGGTCCTTCGCAAACGAAAAAGCCCGCCGGAGAGGGGGAAACCGGCGGGCTTTTGGAAAGCCTCGTTGAAAAGGCTTTCAGATGTCTGCGGGGGGTCAGACACCTAGGAACACCTGTGCGCCGAAGAGGTTCCACGCGGATCGCTTTTCAGGAGAAATTCTTCTGACGGGAACTTTCCGATCAAAGCGGAGTTTCGTGGCGCGGCGGGAGGAACCACGATTGGATTGTTTTCAGAGGCTGGAGGCGCTGCTCGACAGCGCCGGGGTCGACGATGTCGAGGAGGCAACCGCCTTGCTGCGACGCTTCAAAGGCAACAAGTCGCCGGCGGTCACCGCGGCGATCGACGAGTTCATGCTCGACTTCATGACATTGGTCTTCGTCGTCGAGACCGGCGAGGAAGGCTTTGAAAAACCGCTCCGCAAGCTGGTGCGCACCAGACTTGCGATCCTCAAGCATCTGGTCGCGGTGAAGGCTTAGGAATACCGCCTTCCGTGACCCGCCTTACCCCTTCAGCAGCGCGGCCAGCCGTGGAATGCCTTCTGTGACCGCGCGCCGATCGGCGAGCGTGAAGGACAGCCGCAGCGTGTTGCGCCCGGTGCCGTCGGCGTAGAAAGCGTTGCCGGGCACGAAAGCGACGCGCGCTTCCTTCACCGACCGCGCCAGGAGTTCGGTGGCGTCAGCCCCTTCCGGCAGCGTCGCCCAGACGAACATGCCGCCTTCCGGGCGGCTCCAGGTCACGCCGTCGGGCATGTGGGCTTCCAGCGCGCCAAGCAGCCCGTCGCGGCGCTCGCGATAGGCGCCGATGAGCTTGTCGACCTGGCCGTCGAACACGGATTCGGCGACGCGGTGCATCACCAGCTGGTTGATCGACGGGCTGTGCAGGTCGGAAGCCTGCTTCATCAGCACCAGCTTTTCCACCACATGGCGCGGCGCGCAGACCCACCCGACGCGCATTCCCGGCGACAGGATTTTCGAGAACGAGCCGCAATAGAGCGTGCGCGCCTTGTCAATGCCGCCGGAGCGCGCGCAATCGAGCGCCAGGATCGGCGGCACGCCCTCGCCGTCATAACGCAGCGCCCGATAGGCGGCGTCCTCGATGACGGCGATGTCGAGTTCGCCGGCAAGATCGAGCACCGCCTCGCGCTGTTTCTTGTCCAGTGTGTTGCCGGTCGGGTTGGCGAAGTCAGGCACCAGATAGGCGAACTTGACCTTGCCGCCATTTGCGGCCGCCGCCGCGCGATAGGCATCCGGCGTCATGTTGCCGCCTTCGGGCCGCAGCCGGTCATAGCGCGGTTCATAGGCGTTGAAGGCCTGCAGCGCACCAAGATAGGTCGGCCATGTCACCAGCGCGGTATCGCCGGGCGACAGGAACAGCTTGCCCAGATAATCCAGCGCCTGCTGCGAGCCGGAGGTGATGAAGATGTTGGCCTCGTCGCAGGCGACGCCGAGCTTGCCCATCTGCCCGGCGATCCAGCGCCGCAGCGGCAGATAGCCTTCCGAGACCTGATACTGCAGCGCCGCCCCCGCCTCCGCACCGCCCAGCACCTCGGCATAGGCATCGCGGATCGCCTCAGCCGGAAACAGCGCCGGATCGGGAATGCCGCCGGCGAACGAGATGATGTCGGGCTGGTCGAGCAGCTTCAGCAGCTCGCGGATTTCGGAGGCCTTCATGCGCGACGAGCGCGAAGCCAACAGGTTCATAAGGGTCAAGTCACGCCTCCCCGGACGTTTCGAATATAGGTCAACTTAGCTGACCTATATCCGCTTTGTCAGGCAATTTGAATAGTGCCTGAAGCCCTTGCGGTATACGCCAGTGGCGGCCGGGGCGGAACGCCTACAAGGTTTTCTTGTAACCGACATGGCTGCCGACGAAGCCGAGGCTGTCATAGAAACGGTGCGCGTCCGCCCGCCCCTTGTCGGTGGTCAACTGCACGAGGCTGCATTTGCGCGCCCGGCACTGATCGATCGCCCATTCGAACATCAACCGGCCGATGCCGCCCGAGCGCCGGTGGCCGGCGACCCGCACCGCCTCGATCTGCCCACGCCAGGCGCCCTTGCGCGACAGCCCGGCAAGGAAGGTGATCTGCAGCGTGCCGACCACCTCCGCCCCGTCCACGGCCACCGCCAGCAACTGGTTGGGATCGGCGTCGATGGCGTCGAAGGCATCGAGATAGCCCCGCGCCAGCGGCAAGGAGGCATCCTCACGCGCAGCACCCAACGGATCGTCGGCCAGCATGGCAACGATGGCCGGCAGGTCGGAGGCTTGCGCCTTGCGGAAGGTGATCATGGTGCCGGGATAGCGCGAGGTGATGGTGGCGGCAATATTGTATTGAGATGCGAACTTGGCCAGCTAAGCTCGCCGGCGATAAAATTGGCGAAAGCAGGCGCCGCCAGCCTCGCAGGTTACACCTCGCCCTCATACACCCTCTGCGCCTGCATCAGCGCAGCATCCAGCCTCTCCCCCTCGGCATATCCAGCCAAATTCCCCGGCCGCTCTATCCCGGGCAGGATCCTCGGGCACGGCTCGGCCGCGCCAATCACTGTCCGCACCGGGATGACGCCGGCCCACACCGGATGGCCGTAATCCTCCTCGTCATCGGCGACGCCCTTGGCGCGCACTTTCGCCGATGCTTCCTCGATGCGCATGCCGATCACCATCGTCGCCTTGGCTTCCTGCGCCGAGATCGGCCGCAAGGTCGCGCTACGGCCGGGATAGAAACGGTCGACGACGCCGGCCAGCGCCTTCATCTTCTCCTCCGGGTCATCGACGATCCGTGCCGTGCCGAAGCACATGGCCGAGCGGTAGTTGGCGGAATGGTTGAAGCCGGTGCGCGCCAGCACCAGCCCGTCGAGGTGCGACACGGTGAGACAGGCCGGCGTGCCGCCGCGCAGCTGGCGCAGCATGCGGCTGGCGGACGAGCCGTGCCAGTAAATCCTATCGCCCTCGCGCCAGTGGATGGTCGGCGTACAATAGGGCTGGCCGTCGAACGTGTAGGCGACATGGCACAACAGCCCGGCATCCAGCACCGCAAAGACGGCCGCATGGTCGTAGCTGCCGCGCTCATGCAGGCGCTTGACCCGGTTGCGGCTGGTGGTCGGAAAGCTGGCGGCGACGTCGTTCACGGCTTGCATCCTTGTCTCTGGTCTGCCAACCATGCGCGATGATATTGGTCGATAAAAGGACCAATCCAATGGATAAAAATAGGACCAATCCGCCGGATTGGTCGGCGCTGATCCCGGTCCTGCCGGGCGACGGCCCGCGCAGCCGCGAGCTTTACGCCGCGCTCAGGCGGCTGATCGAGACCGGCGCGCTGGCCGCCGGCGCCAAGCTGCCGACCACCCGCGACCTTGCGCAACGTTTCGGCCTGTCGCGCTCGGCGGCGGTCGCCTGTTTCGAAATGCTGGTCTCGGAAGGCTTTGCCGTGGCCAAGGTCGGCGCCGGCACCTTCGTCGCGCCCGACGTGCCGCATCTGCCGACAACGCTCGTCAAGCCACGCCCGCCGGAGATCGACGCCGCCACTTCACTGCCTTGCGGCCTTGGCGTCGCGGTGTCCGACCCGCGCACGCTCAATTTGTTCCGCATCCTGCTGTCGCGCCACCTCGCCCGCCCCGGCCCCGAACATTTCCGCTACGGCGATCCGCGCGGCGGTCTTCCGCTGCGCACCGCGATATCAGCGTATCTCAGGACCGCGCGCGGCGTGCGCTGCGACGCCGGCCAGATCGTGCTGACCTCGGGCACGCAGCAGGGGCTCGACCTGCTGGCGCGCGCGGCCCTTCGCCCCGGCGATGCCGTCTGGCTGGAAAATCCCTGCTATCCCATGGCGCACGCCGTGCTGGCCGGCAGCGGCGCCGGGATTGTCGCCGTGCCGGTCGATGCCGAAGGGCTCGATCCCGAGATCGGCGAGCGTCTCTGCCCACAGGCCCGCGCGGCCTATGTCACGCCCTCGCATCAATATCCGCTCGGCGTGACCATGACGATGCGCCGCCGCCTCGCCCTGCTCGACTGGGCGCGGCGCAACGATGCCTGGATCCTCGAGGACGATTACGACAGCGAGTTCCGCTACGCCGGCCCGCCGCTGACCTCGCTGCAAGGCATGGATGGCGCCAACCGCGTCGCCTATCTCGGCACCTTCTCGAAAGTGCTCTTCCCCGGCCTGCGCATCGGCTATGTCGTGGTGCCGGAGCCCCTGCTCGATGCCGTCATGGCGATCAGGGCGCGTTCCGACCGTTACCCCTCGACGCTGGCCGAGGGTGCGCTGACCGACCTTTTAAACGAAGGCCATTTTGCCGCCCATCTCAGGCGGGTGCGCCGCCGCGTGCAAGCCGCCCGCGACGTGCTGGTGGCGGGCCTCCAGGCGCGTTGCGGCGATGCGCTTGATGTGACCGTGCCCGAACAGGGGCTGCATCTGATGGCGATGCTGAGGGGTGGCGGACCGGACACGGCGATCGTCGAAGCGGCAAAGGCGGTGGGCGTCGGCGCGCGTGCCCTGTCCGCGATGTTCATCGACGGCACGCCGAGGCACGGGCTGGTGCTGGGGTTTTCCGGGTTTTCGGATGAGGAACTGACCGGAGCGACTTTGAGATTGGGCGGGGTGATGAGGCATTGAGTGACAACAGGCGAGCACAGCGCTGCCCCTCATTGTCCTGCCGGACATTTCTCCCCGTATAGTGACGGGGAGAAAGACGCCCCGACGAATGATTTCGCCAATTGTCAGCGTTGCAGAAAAGGCGCCGAGGTTGCGGCAGCATTCTTCTCCCCGTCACTATACGGGGAGAAGGTGCCGGCAGGCGGATGAGGGGCAGCGCAACCCTCAGAGGTTAATCCCCATCCGCAGCAGGCTTCGCCTTGCCGCACTGCGCCAGAACCTTGCCGATCGCCCCGCGCGACCCCTTCAGCGGAAAGCTGACCGCGCCAAATTTGGCAGCGCTGACCGTCACATCGCCCTTCGAACGCAAGAGGTCGAGCAGCGGATCGGCCTTCGCCAGATTGACCACGAAGTAATTATACATTTCCTCCAGCTGCAGCGTCTTGGTCACCGTCTTGCCGTCCGCCTTGAAATCGAACGCGCCGCTGACGCCAGGCTCCGTCTGCTGGCCGCTGGAGCCCAGATCGTAGCTCAGCACAGGCGTTTCGAAACAGGTCAGCATCAGATAGGCATCGCCCTTCGGCCCGCCGCACACCGAGGCGGTCAGCACGCTGCCGCCCTCGTCCTCCTCCATCTTGGCGCTCCAGCCGCTGCACGACGCGGCTAAGGCCGGCTGCGCGGCCTGCAATGCGGCCACGGCACCAGCGACGACGAGATAACGAACCCTCATGACTTCCCCTCCGACAATTGCAGCACCCGTCGGCAGCATATAGGAAAAGCGATCCCGTGACATTGCCCGTTGCGGCAAAGTCGTGTGGTTTGGAGAGAACGGTGTTGAGAGCCTGCGTTCGTCTGTGCGTTTTGATGGCGGCCCTGGTTACTTTGCCTCTGGCTGCCCATGCGCAGTGGAAGCCGGTCGAGAAGGTCGAAACCTACGCCATTTCAGGCCAGTCCGGGCCGGAGCTCTACCGCTCGATCGGCGAGAACGGGCCGAATGTCGGCGTTGCCCGCGCCATCGCCCACACCAATTTCAAGCTGACCTGGACCAGGGATTATCAGGCGCGGGCCGGCGCCTGCGTGCTGGCGTCGGCCAAGCCGAAGCTGATCATCACCTACACCTTGCCCAGCCCCTCCTCGCCCTTGCCGTCCGCCGTCCAGAAGAACTGGGAGGTTTTCCTCGCCGGTGTCAGCGCCCATGAAAAGGTGCATGGCGCGACCATTGTCGACATGGTGCGCAAGATCGAGGCGGCGACCGTCGGCCTGACGGTTGCCGACGATCCCAGCTGCAGCAAGATCCGGACCGAGATGACCAAGCGCCTGTCCGCACTCTCGCAGGCGCAGCGCCAGGCGAGCCGCGATTTCGACCGCGTCGAACTCGGCCCGGGCGGCAATCTGCAAAAACTCATCCTTGCCCTGGTGAATGGCGGCTGAGCGCCTTCAGGCCTCGGACACCAGCCCGTCGAGCAGCGCCAAACCTTCCGGCCAATCGCCCAGGCCGCTTTCGGCATTGATGTGGCCGAACGGGCCGATCACGGCCAGGCGGCTGCCCCATTGCATCGCGCGCGCCTGCGCATAGTCCGCCGAGCCATAAGGGTCGTTCGTACTGGTCACCACCAGCGAGGCAAAGCGCAGCTTGCCTTGCGGAATTCTGGCGAAAGCCATGCCATATCCGGGAAAGACCGCCGACGCCGGATCGGGAACGGCTACCAGCAAGGCCGCCTTGACCGGCCGTTGCGAAATCTTCTGCCAGTGTGCGATCAGCAGGCAGGACAGGCTGTGCGCGACCAGCACCGGCGGCTCGGGCGCCGCGATCACGGCGGCCTCCAGTGCCGCCAGCCAGTCGGTGAAATCGGGCAGCTCCCAGCTTGAAGGCTGGAAGCGCCGCATCGCGCGATTGGCGCTTTCCCAGCGCGATTGCCAATGCGCCGGCCCGGACCCGCCGCTGCCCGGCAGGATGATGAAATGCGTCATGTCGCCTTGCTCCTATCGATCGAGGATGCATGGTGACGTCTTGCGCTGGCACCGGGAATGGGAAACCATCGGAGAAATCATTTCCACGCCGATGGATTCAAGGTGACCATGAACACCAGCAATGAGCGCGCGCAGCTCGACCCGACCGACATCGCCATTGTCGAGGCCATGCAGGAGAACGGCCGCATCGGCATATCGGAGCTTGGCCGGCGGGTCGGCCTGTCGCAGCCGGCGACCTCCGAGCGCGTGAAGCGGCTGGAGGAGCGCGGCATCATTGCCGGCTACACCGCGGTGATCGATCCGGCGGCGCTGGGCCTCGGTATGATGGCGATCATCCGTGTGCGCACCACGCATGAACACATCCGCCCCTGCCTGAAGCAGTTCGCCGAAATGCCCGAGATTACCGAGGTGCACCGGCTGACCGGCGAGGACTGCTTCATCCTGAAAGTGGTCGTGCCCTCGCCCGCCCACCTTGAAACCATCGTCGACGCCGTGGCGCGCCACGGCGCGGTCACCACCGCGCTGGTGCTGCGCAGCGAAACGCCGAAGCCGATCGGCCGCGAGCTGATCCGCAGGTCAGGCGGTTAGCTGGTTTAGACGTTTACCCCCTCCCGACACGGAGGGAGAGGAAGGGCACCAGGGTCGACGAGGTCGCGCCTTTCCTCTCCCCCGTCGATCGGGGGAGAGGTGTCGAGCGAAGCTCGACGGAGTGGGGGTCGACCCTGTCCGAACCGGATGGATAGGTAACAGAATGGACCGATTGCATGGGTGACAGTTTTCTTGTCCGTCGGCGAACCGGCGCAACCTACCGGCTGGGATCAAGTGCGGCGGAGAGATCCCCCATCGGCGGCTGGTCGTTGTTGCGGCGCGCCTTGTCGCAGGCGATGATGGCTTGTCACCCTTGTGAAACTTGCCTTGCCTGCGAACACGGTTTCGCGAAGAACGGGGGCGGTCATCAATCCGTTGCAGCACGAACCTAACTGCGGAGCGAAATGGACTTGGAACCGATGACGACAGGACGAGGCAAACGCCTGATGATCGCGGCCGCCGCCGCATCGCTGCTCGGCTTTGCCATCGCTTTGCCGGCAACCTTCGTCCGTGCCGGAACCGGCAGCGTCCACCCCGGCCCCCTGTCGCGAGCTGATGCCTTCGCGCGGGCGCAGGCGCTGACGGCGCTTGGCCGGAAAATGTTCTTCGACCCGGCGCTGTCGGCCTCGGGCAAGCAGGCCTGCTCGTCCTGCCATGACCCGCACCACGCCTTCGGTCCGGCCTCTGCCTCGCCGATCGAGATGGGCGGGCCAAACCTCGACCAGCCGGGCGTGCGCGCCGTGCCGTCGCTGCGCTATCTCCAGGCGGCGCCCGCCTTCACCGAGCATTTCCACGATTCCGAGGACGAGGGCGACGAGAGCGTCGACAATGGCCCGACCGGCGGCCTGACCTGGGACGGCCGCGCCGACCATGGCAAGGACCAGGCGAAGATCCCCCTTCTCTCGCCCTTCGAAATGGCCAACAAGGATGAGGCCGCCGTCACATCAGCCTTGCGCAAATCAGCCTATGCCGGTGAGTTCAAGGCAGCCTTCGGCGACGACGTGTTCGACCACGCGAGCGACGCCTTCGACGCCGCCGCCGAGGCGCTCGGCACGTTCGAGCAGAGCGCTGCCGACTTCTATCCCTATTCCAGCCGCTACGACGCCTTCCTCACCGGCAAGGCTGAGCTCACGGCGCAGGAATTGCGCGGCCGCGCGCTGTTCGAGGACGCGGCCAAGGGCAATTGCGCCAGCTGCCATCTCAGCGAACCGGCCAATGACGGCGAGCCGCCGCAATTCACCGATTTCGGCCTGATCGCCATCGCCGTGCCGCGCAACGCGGCGATACCTGCCAACGCCGATCCAGCCTATGCCGATCTCGGCCTCTGCGGCCCCTTGCGCACCGACTTTCGCGGCCGGACCGAATATTGCGGCCTGTTCAAGACGCCGACCCTGCGCAACGTCGCGCTGCGCAAGAGCTTCTTCCACAATGGCGCCTTCCACACGCTGCGCGACGCGGTCGCCTTCTACGCCAGCCGCGACACCGATCCCGGCCGCTGGTACCCCAGGAATGCCGATGGCACGGTCAGGCAATATGACGATCTGCCAAAGGCTTACTGGGGAAACTTGAATCAGGATCCACCCTTCAACGGCAAAAAGCCGGGCGACAGACCGGCGCTCAGCGATGCCGAGATCGACGATATCGTTGCCTTCCTGGGCACGCTTACCGACGCCGACCAGCAGCCGCTGCCCGCAAACTGACCTCCTCGCGCCTTGCTCGGCCCCCGGCCTGTCCGCCCGCGAAAAAAGGGTGTCTGGGTCTTGCCGGATCTGATGCGCGGCAGCGCGCGGAAGTCGTAAGAAACGACCAATTCAATTAGCGCTTCCTAAACCACCGTACGGTATCCCTTGCCACTCGAGGGTGGACGCAGATGAACGCATTCAGGCGAGCGGCCGGATTTGTTGTGATCCTGTTGACCGGCGCGGCGACGCTGGCGGCGTTGCATATCGATGCCCAGCGAAACTTCGCGCTGGCCAAGGAGCGCTATCTCGAGAATTCCCAGGCAGCTTCCAGAGCGACGGCCAAGACCGTCGAAGACGCCTTGCGGGCCGTATATGAAAATGTGCGGACCTTGACCTATCTACCAAGCGTGCGAAACCTCGACCGGTACGGCACAAATCTGGGCGCCGAGGGTCGTGCGACAATCCAGCAGATCTACAACAACCTCGCCAGCAACGTCTCCATTTCCGAGGTTTACTTCCTGCCGCTGGATTTCAACCCGGACCGCTTCGATGCGGTGACCGGCAAGCTCGAGGAGCCGATCCTCCAGTTCGACCAGTTGATCGTGAACGCCAAGGCAAGATCCGATGCCGTTGGCGATGCCAAACGCGCGAAACTGGACGAGAATGCGCTGACCCGCCCTCCCGAGGAGATCGAGACCTATGAATACCACGAGTTGGCCAAACAGCTCGCCTGGTTGAAGGCGAACTATCCAAATTCGAGCGCCATCGACGGGCTCAATGTGCCGGTCATCGGCACGAAGGAGCTCATCACCTGCGACAACACCGATTTCATCCACACCGGCAATGACGCTGATCGATCAGGCTTCATCCTTTCGGTCCCGGTGTTCGGCGCGGATGGCAGCCTGCGCGGCTCCGTGTCGGCGATCATGCTTACCTCGGCGCTGCGCAAACTGTTGCCGAGCAGCGACTATGTCATCGTCAATTCAGGCTACGGGTTTGAATCCGACCAGCACAAGATGTCGACGGCACTGGCGGCCGATTCCCGTGCCTTCACGGCGGCCGACCCCAATTTGATCTATTCCGAAGTCATCCCGCTCTCGCTCAACGACCCCAGGAGCGCATGGCGTCTCTGGGCCGGTTTCCCCAACAGCCGGTTCGACGGCAACATGGATGTCCAGTCCGTGCGTCAATTCGAACTGGCCGGTTATGCGGCGGTCGCGGTGGTCACGCTGCTGGCGCTGGCCTGCTGGTACGCGATCGGGCGGACGATGACGATGCAGGTCGAGGCTGCCGAGACCCTGGAGCGGCGGGTCGAGGAACGCACCGCACAGATCCAGCATCTCGCCACGCATGACATTCTCACCGGCCTGCCCAACCGGGGCCTCCTGGCCGAAACGATGGACGAGGCATTGAGAAGCCTCAGGGACGGCGAGAAGCTGGCTGTCCATTGCGTCGATCTCGATCGTTTCAAGCCGGTCAACGACACGCTCGGCCATCCGGTCGGCGACGAGTTGCTCGGGGCCGTGGCGAAGCGGTTGAAACAGCATGCCGGCGAAACCGCCATGGTGGCCAGAATTGGCGGGGACGAGTTCGTCATCCTTCAGCTCCTGCTTGACGGCAACGACGAGGCCGGCGTGCTGGCAAGCCGCGTCATTCATGCCTTGTCCGACGAATTCTCCGTCCAGGGCCACAAGATCAACATCGGCGGCAGCATCGGCATCGCCGTCTTCCCCGACGACGGACAACGCTCGGAAACCCTTATCCGCAATGCCGACCTGGCCTTGTACAAGGCCAAGATGGAGGGCCGTGGCACCTGCAGGTCGTTCGAGCCGGGAATGGACGCGAGACTGCAGGAGCGGCGCCAACTCGAATCCGAACTGGCGCTCGGCGTGAAAAAGGAACAGTTCGTCCTGCACTATCAACCGCTGCACGACGCAAAGACCTCCAAACTCACCGGCTTCGAAGCGTTGGTGCGATGGAACCATCCGCGCCTCGGCCTGCTGCCGCCGTCGGAGTTCATCCAATTGGCCGAGGAGACCGGCGTCATCGACGCGCTTGGCGAGTGGATCATGCGGCGTGCCTGCGCCGACGCCGTGAAATGGCCCCTGCCCGTCAAGGTCGCCGTCAATCTCTCGCCGGCCCAGTTCAAACAACAGGGGCTGCCGCTTCAGGTCGCCGCGGCGCTCGCGGCTTCGGACCTGCTGCCGTCACGGCTAGAGCTGGAGATCACCGAGTCGGTGCTGCTGGCGAACAACGAAAACACGCTAAACACGCTGCACAGCCTGCGCGACCTCGGCATCTCCATAGCCATGGACGATTTCGGCACCGGCTACTCCTCGCTGAGCTATCTCAGATCGTTCCCGTTCAACCGCATCAAGATCGACCGCAGCTTCGTCAGCCTGATGTGCGAGAGCAGCGAAAGCCGGGCGATCGTCAAGGCCGTCGCCGAGCTCGGCACCACGCTCGGCATGACGACGACAGCCGAAGGCGTCGAGACCGAAGACCAGTACAGGCTGGTCAGGGAGAATGGCTGCACGGATGTCCAGGGCTGGCTGTTTGGCCGGCCAATGCCGGTCTCCGAGCTTTATACGCTCTTCGAACAGCCAGAGGCCCTGACCGCGTAACCCCCATGATCGTGGGGCCAGGAACCTAAGCCCGGTCGGCGCCTCACAGCGCCCGGATAACGCCTCCGTCCACGCGGATGTTCTGGCCGGTGATATAGCCTGCGCCTTCCGACGCCAGGAACGCAATCGTCGCCGCCACCTCCTCGCTCGTGCCGTAGCGCTGCATAGGCACGTTGTCGCGGCGCTCTTCGGTCGCCGGCAGGCTGTCGATCCAGCCGGGCAGCACATTGTTCATGCGCACATTGTCAGCCGCGTAGGTGTTGGAGAAGATCTTGGTGTAGGCGGTCAATCCGGCGCGGAACACGGCCGAGGTCGGGAACATCGCGTTCGGCTCGGCGACCCAGGCGGTCGAGATGTTGATGATGGCGCCGCCCTTCTGCTTGACCATTTGCGGCGCGACGATGCGCACCGGCCGGATGACGTTCATCAGATAGACGTCCATGCCGGTGTGCCACTGCTCGTCCGTGATCTCCAGGATCGGCGCGCGCGGCCCGTGGCCGCCGCTGTTGACCAGCACGTCGATGCGGCCGAAACGCTCCAGCGTCAGGTCGGCGAGGCGCTGCAGGTCGTCATTCGACTGGTTGGAGCCGGTGACGCCGAGCCCGCCCAACGCCTTGGCCAGCGCCTCGCCCTTGCCCGACGAGGACAGGATGGCGACCTTGAACCCATCCGCGGCCAGCCGTTTGGCCGCCGCCGCTCCCATGCCGCTGCCACCAGCCACGACAACAGCCACTTTTTCTACACTCATTGGATTTTCCTCTCAGGGTTGGCGGGCACCGCAGGCGGTGTTTTCGGGATTTGAACGGTGATATAGCTGGTTTTGCCGCTTGGTTCGAACCAGAATGCCTGAAATCAACCAGTAGAAAAACTCCTGCATGCCCGAAGCCTTCCTGAGCCTGCCGCCGCTGAATGCGCTGCGCGCCTTCGAGGCCTCGGCGCGCCATCTCAACTTCCGCATCGCCGCAGAGGAACTGAACGTCACCCAGGGTGCGGTGGCCCAGCACATTCGCGGCCTGGAGAGCCATCTCGGCACGAAACTGTTCGAGCGGCTGCCGCGCGGCCTGGCGCTGACCGATCAGGGGCGCGCCTATGTGCCCAACATCCGCCGCGCCTTCGACCTGATCTCGGAGGCGACGCTGCTGCTGCGCCCAGAGCCGGCGCGGCTGACGATCAGTGTGACGCCGAGCTTCGCCACCAAATGGCTGATCCCAAGGCTGCAGGATTTCATGGCCGACAACCCGCTGGTCGACCTGCGCGTGCTGGCCAGCGAAAGCCTGTCGAGCTTCCAGGCCGACGGCGTCGACATTGCGGTCAGGCAAGGCCGCCCGCCCTTCGGCGCCGGCCTGGTCGTCGACCTGCTGTTTCCCCAGCAGATCGTCGCCATCTGCAGCCCGGCCCTGCTGCCGGCCGGCACGACCGAAATCGCCGCGGCCGAAATCCAGCATCACGTCCTGCTACACGACGCGCACAATCTGTGGCCGGAGTTCATGGAAAAAGCCGTCGGCCTGAAGATGACGGCCGAGCTCAAACGCATGCGCTTCAACCAGACCAGCCTCGCCATCGACGCGGCCATCGCCGGCCAGGGCATAGCGCTGGCCAGCCGCTTCCTCGTCGCCGCCGACCTCGCAGCCGGCCGCCTCGTCCAGCCGGTTAGTGGCGAAATGCGCGGCACGCAGGATTTCCATGTCGTGATGCCGAGGAAGCAGCGCCATCCCGAACCGACACAGGCCGTGCGGCAATGGCTGCTGGATGCCGGGGAACGGCCGCCGGTCTAATGCATGTCGCCCAAAAGTGACCTCGGTTTTGGGGGAACGACATGCATAAAAAACAAAGATCTAAAGCGCGTCGCGTGACGCGCTTTAGATCGGCAGCAACGCGTCCGGCTTCACATTGGCGATCGAGGCGTAGGTATGCGTCTCCCGGACGCCGGGCAGCGGCAGGATCACCCGCTGCAGGAAATCCTGGAACATCGCCATGTCGGCGATGCGCGCCTTGACCAGGTAGTCGAAGCCGCCAACCACCATGTGGCATTCGATGATCTCGGGCGCCCGCAGGACCGCCTCGGCGAAGCGGTCGAAGACATGCGGGGCCGTATGATCGAGCCGCACTTCGATGAAGACGAGTTGTGCCTGGCCGATCCGGGCCGGGTCGAGAACGGCCCGCACCGCCCGGATGAAGCCTTCGGAAAACAGCCGCTTGATGCGCTGCGCCGCCCCGGTCGGCGACAGGCCGACGCGGCGGGCCAGATCGAGCGTCGTGCGGCGGCCATCCTCCTGCAGCAAGCGCAACAGCGAGCGATCGATACGGTCAAGATCGTCCATTCGGAATTCACGCTTTCTGGCCACCGATAGCGCGATTATCACGCCAAAATCGTGAAAACAGCATATTTCATCACGCTGTCGAGTGGCAATACCGTTGGCGGGCAACGCAACCCGACCGAGGCAATTCCCATGACATCAGCGACACCGACCTCCCGCAATGCCCTGACCAAGGGCGACATACCTGTGCTCATCCTGAGCGAGGCCGAGGTGAAAACATGCATCGACCCGCGCCGGCTTCTCGATGCTCTGGCAGAGGGCTTCAAGGCATTGTCCGGCGGCAAGATCGTCAATCCGGCGCGGCCGCAGCTCGACATTCCCCAGGCCGGCTATTCGCTGGCGATGCCGGCCTGGATGGCGGGCATGCATTTGACGGTGAAGATCGTCAACGTCTTCGAAGGCAATATCTCCCGGGCGATCCCCAGCCATCTCGCAACCATCCATCTGTTCGACCCCGAAACGGGCATGCCGGTCTGCGTCATGGACGGCACCTACATCACCGCCGTGCGCACCTCCGGCTCGGCCGTGCTCTCGGTGCGCGAACTCGCCCGCCGCGACGCCAGGGTCGCGACGGTGGTCGGCGCCGGCGTGCAGGCCGGACAGCATTTGCACCTCCTGCCGCTGGTGCGGGACTTCTCCGAAATCCGCGTCGTCTCGAAGGAATTCGCGGACGCGCAGGCACTGGCGGCGCGGCATCCGGGTGTCGTCGCCGTCTGCGACATCGAGGCCGCGGTGCGCTCGTCGGATGTCGTGTGCCTGGCAACGCATTCCTACCAGCCGGTGATTTCGGCCGAGTGGGTGCGGCCCGGCACGCATGTCTCGTCGGTGGGCGTCGCGCCGCCCGGCGGCGAACTGCCGGTCGAGCTTGTCGGCCGGGCCAGCCTGTTCGTCGAGACCAGGGACGCCTTCGCCCCGACGCCGGTCGGCTCTTGCGAACTCAATGGCATCGATCCGCAAACCGGGACAGAGCTCGGCGAGATGCTGCTTGGACTGCGGCCGGGAAGGACCGGCGCCGGCCAGGTCACCGTCTACAAGGCCATGGGTGTTGCCATGGAAGACATGGTGGCGGCCGACCTTGCCTATCGCGAGGCAGTTCGGCGGGGATTGGGGCGGACCGTGGCCCTGTAGAAGCGGTCGCGCCGTTTGACTGGATACGAAATCATTTTTAGGAGTGCTGGATGCTTTCGAATCCTCCCCAAAAAATCGTCGTCATCGGTGGTGGCATTGCCGGTCTGTCGGTGGCCGCCGCCGTGCGGGATTGGGCCTCCGTTACCGTCCTCGAGCGCGAGCCGCATCTTGGCTACCACGCTAGCGGCCGCTCCGCCGCCTTGTTCACCGAGACCTATGGAAACCGGCTGGTGCGCGCTCTGACGCTGGCCAGCCGGCAGGCGATCATCGAGGGCGGCTTTGCTGCCCATCGGCGCGGCGCGCTGCATGTCGGCTGGAAAGGCGACGGCGCCGCGATCGACAAGCTGGCCGGCGAATTGCAGGCGCTGGTGCCCAGCGTGCGCCGCCTGTCGGCGGCCGAGCTCCACGTTATGGTTCCCGTCATTGCCACTGAAGCCACTTGCGGCGGCGCCTATGAGCCGGACGCGGTGGATGTCGACACCGACAAGATGCTGGCGGCCTGTGCCTCGGCGCTAAAGGCTGGCGGCGGCCTGATCCGCACCGGCGAGGAAGTGCGCGCCATCTCGCGCGACGGCGGCGGCCTGCGGGTGGAGACGAGCGCCGGTGTCTATTCAGCCGACATCGTCGTCAACGCCGCCGGCGCCTGGGTCGATGTCGTCGCTGGCCTGGCCGGGCTCTCCGGCCTCGGCTTCCAGCCCAAGCGGCGCACCGCCTTCCTGTTCGACCCGCCTGCGGGCACCGACATCGCCGGCTGGCCGCTGGTGGTCGACTTGCACGAACAATTCTACTTCAAGCCCGACGCCGGCAGGCTCATCGGCTCGCTCGCCGACGAGACCGACTCCGAGCCTTGCGACGCGTATCCGGAAGACCTCGACGTCGCCATCGCCGTCGACCGCATCGAGCAGGCGACGTCGATGCGCATCGGCCGGCCGTCGACGCCATGGGCAGGCCTGCGCACCTTCGCGCCCGACCGCACGCCGGTCGCCGGCTTCGACCCCCGCCTGCCCGGCTTCTTCTGGCTTGGCGGCCAGGGCGGCTATGGTTTTCAGGTGTCGCTGAGCTTGGCCAGGCTGAGCGCGACGCTGATGCGCGGCGAGCCCCTGCCGGAAGATGTCACGGCGCTCGGCGTCACCGCCGCGGCGCTGGCGCCCGACCGTTTCCTGGTCCCGGCGACGACGCCATGAAACCCATACTGCCGCTGCTGCTCAGCCTCGGACGGGAAACCAGCTAAACAGCCCTCAATCTTCATCCGTCCAGATCAGGCGCAGCAGGCGCAGCAGCGTCGCCCGCTCCTTCTTCGTCAGCCTTTGCAGGAACCTGTCCTCGTGCCGGCGAACCTGTCGCCGCCAGCCGGGCATGGCCTGCCTGGCCGCCTGCGTCAGCGTCAGCACCCGCACGCGCCTGTCCTCGGCATGGTCGTCGCGCTCCACCAGCCCGCGCTCTTCCAGCTCGGCCAGCAGCGGCGCCATGTTGGCGCTCTTCATGCCGAGCAGGCGGCACAGCTCCGCGGCGCGGATGCCTGGCCTCTCATCGATCAGCGCCAGCATGCCATAGGTGACCGGGCGCAGCCTCGCATCGGTCAGCTCGACCGCGAAATCATTGAGCGCGAAAGCCGAGGCGCGCTTGAGATTGTAGCCGATCTGCGCATCGAGCCCGTTTTCGGACATCATGTCTGGCCCGGGGTGAAGCTGGGTTTCGTCCATGCCAACCGATCGCCGCGATGCCGGCCCTTGTCAAGCGAAAAAGACTATGCGACATAGCAATCGAGATAGCTATGCTCCATAGCAATTTCCAAATGGAACGGGAGGATGCCGACCATGACCGATGAGACCGTTGCCTTCGACGTCGAGAACGGCATCGCCTGGGTGCGCTTCGACCGGCCGGACAAGCGCAATTGCATGAACCCGGCGCTCAACCGGCGCATGATGGAGGTTCTCGACGAACTCGAGTACCGCGACGATGTCGGCGTGCTCGTGCTGTCGGGCGAAGGCAGCGCCTGGTCGGCGGGCATGGACCTCAAGGAGTATTTCCGCGAGACCGAAGCCAAGGGGCTTGGCGCCGTGCGCAAGGCGCAAGCGGAAGCCTATGGCTGGTGGCGGCGCCTGCGCTGGTACGGCAAGCCGACCATCGCCATGGTCAATGGCTGGTGCTTTGGTGGCGGCTATGGCCCGCTTTTCGCTTGCGACCTCGCCTTCGCCGCCGACGAGGCGCAATTCGCTCTGTCCGAGATCAACTGGGGCATCCTGCCCGGCGGCGGCGCCACCAAGGTGGTGGTCGACCTCCTGTCGATGCGTGACGCCATGTATCACGCGCTGACCGGCGAATTGATCGACGGCAGGAAGGCCGCCGCCTGGAAGCTGGTCAATGAAAGCCTGCCGTTGGCCGAGCTGAAGGCGCGGGTCACCGAGGTCGCCAACATCCTCTTGAAGAAGAACCCGATCGCGCTGAAGGCGACCAAGGACGCCATCCGCCGCGTCGGCGAAATGACCTACGACAATGCCGAGGACTATCTCGTCCGCGCCCAGGAGGCGGCCAACTCGCACGACAATGAGGGCCGCAAGGAAGGCATCCGCCAGTTCATCGACGAAAAGAGCTACAAGCCCGGCCTCGGTGCCTACGACAAGGCCAGGTGACGCGATAAGCCAACGACGCGAGCCACCGACGCAATCTGGGAGGAGATGCGCATGCCGGCCTTGACGACTTCAGATCCGGTGGCCCTGCATGCCGGCGCGCAGCCGGACCGCGTTGCCTGCGTCGACCTCGCCTCCGGCCGGCGCTGGACCTATGCCGCGCTTGACGAGGCCATCCAGCGCGCTGTGCGCGTTCTCGAAAGCGGCTACGGCGTCAGGCCCGGGCAACGGATCGCCACGCTGGCCCGCAACAGCGCCGACCTCCTGATCCTGCAGCAGGCCGCAATGCGGCTCGGCGCCATCTTCGTGCCGGTCAACTGGCGGCTCGCCGGTGCCGAACAGCAGGCGATCCTTGCCGATTGCGATCCGGCGCTGCTGCTGCATGATGCCGTCCTGCAGACGGCGCTGCCCAAGGGTTGCAAGCCTGTCGAAATCGCTGCCTTCGCGAGAACGGTGGAGGCACGGGCGCCGGCGCCGCGCCGTCCCCTGCCCGCCGACGATACGCCGTCGATCATCCTCTACACATCGGGCACGTCGGGCCGGCCAAAGGGCGTCATCGTCACCGAGCGCAACGCCTTTGCCACCGCGGTCAATTTCGGTATGCTGGGCCGTGTCGGCAATGCCAGCATATTCCTCTGTGACGCGCCGATGTTCCATGTCATCGGCCTCATCACCAATCTGCGCCCGCCGCTGCTTCACGGCGGCACGGTGCTGATCTCGCCCGGTTTCGATGCCGGCGCCACCAATCGCCGCCTTGCCGATCCGGCCCTTGGCGTCACCCACTATTTCTGCGTGCCGCAGATGGCCAGGATGCTGCGCGACCACCCCGACTTCACGCCGACGCACTGGACTTCGCTCACCGCCATCTTCACCGGCGGCGCGCCAAACCCGGCCGCCGAAATCAACTGGTGGCTGGCGCAAGGCGTGTGCATGGCCGACGGCTTCGGCATGACCGAGGCAGGCACGGTGCTCGGCATGCCGGTCGAGGCCGGCCGCATCGCCGGCAAGGCAGGCTCGGCCGGCCTACCGGCGCCAACGATCGGCCTGCGCCTCGTCGATGACGAGGGCCGCGACGTCGCAGCCGGCGAGCCAGGCGAGATATGGCTGTCCGGCCCCTCGATCACGCCAGGCTACTGGAACCGGCCGGAGGAGACGGAGCGCGCCTTCACCGCCGATGGCTGGTTCCGCACCGGCGACATCGCGCGGCGCGACGAGGACGGTTTTGTCACCCTCGTCGACCGTCGCAAGGACATGTTCATCTCCGGCGGCGAGAACGTCTATCCCGTCGAAATCGAGACCGTTCTGCTCGACCATCCCGGCATCGCCGAAGCCGCCGTGATCGGCGTCGCCGACGCGCGCTGGGGCGAAGTCGGGCGCGCCTTCGTCGTGGTGAAGCCCGGATGCATCGTCGATCCGGCCGATCTGGCAAGCCATTGCGGCGCCCGCATCGCCCGCTACAAGGTGCCGAGAGAATTCCTGCGCACCGACGCGCTGCCGCGCACCGCATCCGGCAAGATCCAGAAACACGTTTTGCGCACTTGGACAGCACCCGCCGGCGGGCAGGACTGAGCCCTTCAGCCGCCCGAGCGGAAAATAGCGACGGCCGCGGCCACGATCTCCGCATTGTCCTTCGCCACTCTGCCATCGGCCAGCATCTTGCCGTCCTCCAGCCCGACCCTCGTCGACCAGCGCTTGCTGCGCGCCAGATCGACGAACGGCCAGACGGTGGCGTCGGCGCCGTGCAGCAGGATTGGCCGCCGCACATCGGCGCGATCGAGCACGGCGGCGATGCCGTGTGCCTCGTCGAGCGCCTTGGACAAATCCTGGATATCGATCTCGATCAGGATGCGCAGCACCTGGTTGTGGCCGGCAAGGCCGACGAACCGCTCGGCATCGGCAACGGTGGCGAGCCCGGCCTCGATGCCGACGCCGCGTTGCCGCAACAGCTCCATCACGGCGGGCGCGTCGGCCTCCGACAGGTTGACCGAGGCATAGTCGGGCAGTTCGCGCCAGCCGGCGATCGCCGCGCGGGTGCGCGCGACATCGTTCTCGATCCAGGCGCCGGTCGACACGCCTGTCAACGTGCCCGGGCAGATCAGGCGCACCGCCAGCACCGTCGCGTCGACGGCGGCCAGGCTTTCGCGCCCGTCGGCGCCACGCGGATGGATGTGCAGCTCGCCAGCACCGGCCGCGACACAGGCTGCTGCATCGCTGGCCATGGCCTTTGCATCGAGCGGCAGCTTCGGGTGGAAATCGTACGGACGCGCGCCACTGATGCAGGCCTGGACGATCATGCATGTCACCTCTGACAAGGGAGGCGGCAGTCTAGCCGTGTCGCAAGGCATGGCAAAGAGTGGGAGACTTCACTCCTGACAGCGTGGCCAGTGAAGCAGGCGATCTCCCCCCTTGTGGGGGAGATTGGCAGTCCCACCGCCGCTCCCTCTTCGGCGCCATTTCGCGGCATTTGAATAAAAACCGCCTGTGGATATTTACCCGACATTCCGCCGGGCCGGCCAAGATACATTAGGGCGGGATCATGGAGGGAACCATTGACCAGCGATTTTTCAGCCGCCCGCATCCATCTCGAACGCGCCTATCACTATCTGCGCGGCAGTGACGAGACGAGCCGTGCGGCATGCGAGGCGCTCGACCTGCTGATCGAGATGGTGGCGGAAGCACAATACAGGCGGCCCGAGGCCGGGGTGCTGGACTTTCCGCAAGCGGCGGCGCGGCACTCAGCCTGATTGAAGCGCGTCGACGCGCTTCAAGTCTTTGCCTTGTGCATGTCGTTTATCCCAAAACCGCTACGCACTTTTGGGCGACATGCATCAGGACGCCTTGCGGGCTTGTGCTCCGCTTGCCGGCCCGGTCGCGCGCGCCACGATCTGCTCCAGCGGTTCGGGCCGGTGGAGCAGGAAACCCTGGCCGAAATCGACGCCCATCGCCTGCAGGATACCGAGCGTGTCGGCTTGCTCGATCTTCTCGGCCACGACGGCGCAGCCGACGCTGCGGGCAATGCCTGATATGGCCGAGACGATCTCGCGGTCGAAGCGGCTCTCGGCCATGTGCTCGATGAAGGAACCGTCGATCTTTATGGCATCGACCGGAAAGCGCCTGAGATATTCGAAAGAACTCATGCCGGCGCCGAAATCGTCGAGGCTCACCTTGCAGCGCCGCTCGCGCGCCTTGCGCACGAATGTCTCGGCGGCGTCGAAATTGGTGACGGCGGCGGTTTCGGTGATCTCGAAGCCGATGCCGGAATGCGGCGCCCCGGTCTCCTCGATGATGCTGTCGACGAAGTCCCACAGTCCGGGGTCGCTCAGCGTCTGCGCCGACAGGTTGAAGCCGAGCGTGATCGCGCCGGACTTCATCGCCGCGCCATGCCGCGACAGCGCGGTGCGGATGATCCAGCGATCGAGCCTGGCGGCTATGCCGAAGCGCTCCGCCGCCGGGATGAATTCGCTGGGCGGGATCAGCCTGCCGCCGCGCCCGGCAAGCCGCGCCAGCACCTCGACATGGCGGTTTTCCTGCCAGGGCCGGCCAAGCCGGTGGATCTCCTGGCCGAACAGTTTCAGCCTTCCGTCCTCCATGGCGTCGACCGTGTCGGCGGCGAGCCGCGCGGCGTTGAGACCGCCGGAATTGGCCTCGGCCGAAAACACCGCGAAGCGGTCGCGCCCTGCGGCCTTGGCGGCATAGCAGGCGTCGTCGGCGCAGGCCAGCGCATCGGCGACCGTGGTTGCCCGGTCGTTGACGATGGCGATGCCGATGCTTGCCGCGAGCCGCCGCGCCGTCGCGGCAACGCCGAGATCGGCGCCGCGCACGGCCGCCAGTATGGCGCCGGCCAGCCGCTCGGCCTGCGCCGCGTCGCAATGCGGCACCAGCAAGGCAAATTCGTCGCCGCCGAGTCGCGCCGCATGCGCCGCTGGCGGCAGGCAGCGGCCAATGCCCGCCGCCACGCTCTTCAGCGCCAGATCGCCGGCGGCGTGGCCGGCAAAGTCGTTGAGCGCCTTGAAGTAATCGAGATCGACATAGAACACCGCCAGCGGCACGCCCGTGGCAATGTGGTCGGCAAGCAGCCTGTCGAAGGCGGCGCGGTTCCACAGACCGGTCAGCGCGTCGTGGCGGGCGGCAAACGCAAGCTCCTGCTCGCGCAGCTTGTCCTCGGTGATATCGCGCACCGTGCCGAGAACCTGACCGGCGGCGCCCGCCGCGGCGACGTAACGCACCAACGATTCGATGTGGCGGATCTCGCCGTCGCGCTTGACGATGCGATATTGCGAAGCGGTGACCGCGTCCGAGCCGGGTGACGGCTGGTGGGCGCGCTCCGTGGCTTCCTTGTCCTCGGGGTGCAGGAAACTGTGCCAGAGGTCGGCCGGCACCTCGTCGGCATCGGCGACGACGCCGAACATCTCCCTGGTGCGGGCGTCCCAATAGCTTTTGTGGGTGGCGATGTCGTAGTGCCAGATGCCGGTGCCGCTGGCAGCGAGCGCCAGGCGGAAGCGCATCGTGACCTGTTCGAGCGCCGCTTCGGCCGCTTTCTGCTTCGAGATGTCGGTCTGCACACCCATCAGCCTGAGCGGATGCCCGTCCGCGCCGCGCTCGACGATGCCGCCGCGGTCGAGCACCCAGACCCAGTGGCCCTGCTTGTGCTTCAGCCGCAATTCCGTCTCGATGGCATCGGTCAGCCCGGCAATGTGGCGGTCGCCGCTGGCCAGCGCCCGCTCGCGATCGTCTGGATGGGTAAGCCGCAGCCACAAATCGCTGGTGTTGGCGAGTTCATCCTCCTCATAGCCCAGCATTCGCGCCCAGGTCGGCGAATAGAAGCAATCGCCGGTGCGAAGATCCCAGTCCCAGACGCCAAGATGCGCGCGCTCCAGGGCCTTGGCCCAGAACGCTCCATTGCGACTTTTCTTGCCTTGACGCGCCATCGTCTGTTTTCGCCTGCTCCACCCGCGGGCAATCTGCGGCAAAACCAGAGAAGAAACAGTTACCGGGACGCGGCCTGCAATACTTCGCGGCGTCCCGTCTTTCGATTGGCCGGCAAGAACCGGAGTTTTGCGCTCTGCCGATGGTCCTAGGGATGGCTCAGGTCACCGGCGCGACCGATGCGCCGATGGCCCAGCCAAACATGAAAGGACCTCCCAATGACCAAACAGGAAGACAACAAGGCCGTCGTCGTCAGATGGTTCACCGACTTCTGGGGTGAGACCTGCGATCTGTCCGTCGTCGACGACATCGCCGCGCCCGACATGCTGCTCAAATATTCGCTGCACGAGCCGCGCCGGGGCCGCGACGACATCAAGGCCTTCATGACCGATTTCCGCGCCGCCTTCCCGGATCTCAACTTCTGGGCCACCGCCGATCTCATCGCCGAGGGCGATTATGTCGTCGGCCAGTGGGAGGGTGGCGGCACGCATACCGGCGCGGCTTTCGGCGATTTCCTCGTCGGTTCGCTGCCCGCCGCCACCGGCCGCGTCATGCGCTTCACCGGCACTACGGTGCTGAAGGTGATCGACGGCAGGATCGTCGAGGAGATCGGCCTCGACGACGGCGTCGCGGCGCTGACCCAGCTCGGCCTGATCAAGGCCGCCTGATCCGCGGGCCATCGCCGACCAGGCGATGGCCCGCTTCGATTACGATCGAAGCCCGGCAACCCTTCGGGTTTGGAAACCGCTCCGGCGCAGACATTACTTCTGCATTCAGCCATGACATCTTCGTCAACGAACCGTTGACGAAACAAGAGTAATTATAAAGATCTAATATTTGTATTTCTCCATCCTCAAAGTGTAATTGAATAGTAATACTTCATCGGCGAAATACCCCTGTTAATGCTTGGGTAGCTGGCGGGTTTTCCTCAATGAGTGCGCACACCGCGCAGCGGAACGGCGAACGCCGGCCGCTTGCCGTTTTCGACCTGGACATCGCTGCGACCAGGAGCGGTTGGATGCTGACCGCCCTATGCCTGGCCTATGCGCTGGCCGCGCTTTGCATGCAGCCAAGCTGCTATCTGCACCTAGCGCAATCTTATGCCGAGCCGTTCGTCTTCTTCCTGCCCGCGCTTCTTGCCGCCGGCCTCGGCGTCGTGGCGCTGACATTTGCCAGGCATAGCCCGACGAGGTTCATGTTCGATATGCTCAGGCAGCGCTGGCTGGGCGCCGCGCCAGTTATCCTTCTGTTCTTTCTCGGCATCACCGCCTTCACCACCTTCAAGATCGCCATCCCGGAGATCGTGCCATTCTATGCCGACCGCATGCTGGCGGAACTTGATGTCGCACTGCATGGCGCCGATCCCTGGACATGGACACACCGCGTCGTTCCCCAACCCATCTCGGCCGTCATTTTCATCGGTTACGGATATGGCTGGCACTTGCAATGGTTCGGCACTTTGCTGTTCGTCGCCTTCTGGAACAACCCTGCAGGGCGTCTGCGTTAACTCTGGGCGTTGGCGCTGACCACGATCCTGTGCGGTACCGTTCTGGCCATGGCGCTGTCTTCCGCCGGCCCGATATTCCATGACCAGTTCTACGGCGGCGACCGGTTTGCCGCCTTGCAGACCTCCCTGGCGCGCAACAGCTACGCCGCGCCGGTCCATATGTATGCCAGCTATCTGCTCACAGCCTACACGAGCGGCCGCCCCGAACTGGGCGGCGGTATCTCCGCCATGCCGAGCATGCATGTCGCCTTCGTCACGCTCAACGCGTTCTTCCTGAGTGGTTTCGGGCGCCGCTGGGCGGTCGCCGGCTGGTCTTTCGCGGCGCTCATCCTCTTCGGCTCGGTCTATACCGGCTGGCACTATGCCGTTGACGGCTACCTTTCGATCCTCGTCGTGTCCGCGATCTGGTACCTGACTGGGCGTTTCGTGCTGCCCCAGGCGAGCCACGGCACCGTCGGGATGGGACTGCCGCTGCCCGAACCGGCGCCGCAATAACCGGGACTGCCTGAGGTCCGCCGAACCACTCCACTACCTTTCGCAAGAGGCCAGGCGGCCGTCAACGCCGCCTGGCCTCCTTGCCTACTGGCTCGGCGCCATTATGTGTTCGCACGACACTTTCGGGTTCATGTCGGCGAATGTGCCGGTCGGGTTGCCCTTCCAGGCCCAGACATGCAATTCGTAGAATTCACCCAGGCCGTAGCGATTGGGGGCGCTGTTGAAGTTGAACAGCTGTCCATCCAGCGATGCTGGCCCTTTCGAGGTGATGTATTCGACCGCCACCAGCTTGAGCCGGCCGTCGGCCATCGGCTCGTACATCACGGCCTCCGGACGGGCGATGTCGATCTTGTCGTCCTTCAGATACTGGCCATTGACGTAGTGGATGCCCATGGCGCCGCCGGTGATGCCGCTGGCGCAGGGAATGGGTGCATAGCCCTCGTCTGTCGCCGCCTTGACGTCGACAAACCGGCTGTTGGCCGCCCGAACCCTGTCGGCCAGCGGATTGGCGCCGGACGCGGCTTCAGCCGCTTCCTGATGCGCCTGTGCGAGGGTGGCGCAGACGGCCAGCATGGCCCCCGCCATGACGAGCCTGTTGCGAAGATTTGATATCATGTCCATTCCATTCTGCTTGAAAAAGCACAGCTGGCCGGCCGCCGAAAATACGGCGGCGCGACGGGCAAGCGCCGTGACTGTTGTTGCTTGGAGATCCCGGGAACGACGCGGCGAATGCCGGTCATCCCTTCGGCAGATACGGGATCGTTCCGGCCAGATCGGTGTCGTCGATCAGCTGGAAGCGGCTGTCGCTGCCGCCCTGACGCGCCGAAACGAAAGGCGCATAGGCCGGATCGTTGGTGAAGGCGCGCGCCGCCGCTTCCGACGGGAACGCCATCAGCGCGATCAGCGTGGTGTCGAGCGGCTTGCCTTCAAGCGTCTTCACATTGCCGCTGCGCGACAGATATCTGCCGCCATGCTTGTGGACGATGTCGTGCACCGAGGCCGCGTATTCCGGCACCCATTTCGGGTCCTTCATCTTGATGTCGGCGATTACGTAAGCAGTCATGGTCGTCTCCTGGTTGCGGCGCACAGGGGTATCCCGTGCAACCGGCCGAAGGGCTCGCATGGCCGGCCCCTCGCCAACCAGTCCGCGATCTGTACTGGGGTGGTACAGTTTCCGTACTGGCCGCTTCATTCATGAAGGCCTAATGTTCGGCCGGCTTCGAGGGAGGAGGACCAATCATGACCCAGCACGGATACAAGCAGTTCTGCCCGCTATCGATGGCCGCCGAGGTGCTGTGCACCCGCTGGACGATGGTGCTGATGCGCGAATTGGTGGCGGGTTCGACCCGCTTCAACGATCTGCGCCGCGGCGTCCCCAAAATGTCGCCGACCCTTCTGTCGCAACGGCTGAAGGAGCTGGAGCTGGCGGGGATCGTGGAGCGCAAGGAGATCCCTGGCGAGAAGGGAATCTTCGACTACCGGCTCACCGAGGCCGGCCGCGATCTGCGCCCCGTCGTCGAGGCGATGGGGTTCTGGGGGCAGAAATGGGTCGAGTCCCGGCTGTCGCTCAAGAACCTCGATCCGTCGCTGCTGATGTGGGACATGCGGCGCAATCTGAACCCCTCGCCGCTCCCCGTCGGGCGCACGGTGATACAATTCCTGTATCAGGATCTGCCGGCGTCCAAACGCTCGTGGTGGCTGATCGTCGAAAAGCACGGCGAGGTCGACCTGTGCTGGTACGATCCGGGCTTTGACGTCGACCTCTACGTCTCGACCGACCTGCACACGATGACGGCGATCTGGATGGGGCTGCTGACCGTCGAGAAGGCCGGCGCGAAGGTTTCGCTGACGGGCGACCAGGCCATCGGCAGGAAGATGCAGACCTGGCTCGGGCTCAGTCCGTTCGCGGTGGAGCCCAAACGCGCGGCCTAGGAGAGCCAGGAATGTCGCTCCCAAAACGCGCATCGACTTTGGGTGGCATGCCGCGAAAACAAGGGCTTACAGCGAGTCTTTGAATCCGGTTGGATGCAACCCGTCGACGGGAGCGGATGCTTCGATCGGGGAGTGCTTGTTCTCGTAAGCCTCTATCAGGGTCGCGAGAACATCGAAGCGGTCACCGTCGACAGAGCCGACTTCCGGCTCATTCTCGAAATATCCGGTGATTTCGGCGATCGCCCAATCGTAATCGGCTTCGGTCTTAAGGGGTCGAATGTTTTCCATCACACCTTCTCCGGATCAATCCGGCCACATTCTTTGTTGGCAGGAAACGGGTGGCGAGGGCGGCTTCCAGCGGTTTCTATATGACCATGTTCATCACTCTGGCCAGAGACCTGAAATCCACGCCGCTGCCGGTCACCGACGATCCGCGCTGGGCGCGCATCGTGGCGCGCGACAAATCGGCGGACGGGCAATTCTGGTATTCGGTGGCGACGACCGGCGTTTACTGCCGGCCCTCCTGCCCGTCGCGGCGTGCCAATCCCGGGAATGTGCAACTGCACGACACGCTGGCTCAGGCGAAGGCGACCGGTTTTCGCGCCTGCAGGCGCTGCAACCCGGATGGTCCCTCGCTCGAGGCCGGCAATGCCGCGATGGTCGCCGACGCCTGCCGCAGGATCGAACAGAGCGAAGAGGAACCCTCGCTCGCCGAACTCGCTGATGCCGCCGGCCGCAGCGCCGGCTATTTCCACCGCGTCTTCAAGGCGATCACCGGGCTGACGCCGAAGGATTATGCCGCCGCGCACCGTGCCGCCCGGGTCCGCCAGGGTCTCGAGGACGGCGCCAGCGTGACGACGGCAATCTACGATGCCGGCTTCAATTCGAGCGGACGTTTCTACGAGAAATCCACCGGCATGCTCGGCATGACGCCGACGCGCTACCGTGCCGGCGGCGCCAATGAAGACATACGCTTTGCCGTCGGCGAATCCTCGCTCGGCGCCATACTGGTCGCGTCAAGCCGCAAGGGCGTCGCCTCGATCCTGCTCGGTGACGATCCGGACGCGCTGGTGCGCGACCTGCAGGACCGTTTCCCCAAGGCGCGGCTGATCGGCGGCGACCGCGACTACGAGGCGCTGGTCGCCCGCGTCGTCGGCTTCGTCGAGGCGCCACAGCTTGGTCTCGACCTGCCGCTCGACGTGCGCGGCACGGCCTTCCAGCAGCGCGTCTGGCAGGCCTTGCGGGGCATCCCGGTCGGTGGCACGGTTTCCTATGCCGAGATCGCCGGGCGCATCGGCGCGCCCAGGGCGACCCGCGCCATCGCCGCCGCCTGCGCCGCCAATGCGCACGCGGTCGCGATTCCCTGCCACCGCGTGATCCGCAAGGACGGCGCCCTCTCGGGTTACGCCTGGGGCGCCGAGCGCAAGCGCGCGCTGCTTGACCGCGAGGCCCAAGGGTCGACGAAGGCCTACCGGTCTTCGCGGGCCTGACGAGGACCGGCGATGCGCACGATGGCCAGGCCTTCCGCCGCCAGAGCGCAGAGCCAGAATGCCAACGGTGCCGCCATCGACGCGAAGTCACGAGTGTTGGCTGCCATCGGCGAGCTGGTTGATAGTGGCAAGGCCGAGTGGAGCCGCACCGCGACGGGCGAGGTTGAGTTGCGGCTGTTGTCGGGTGAGGTTTTCCTGCTCGGCGAGGTCGCTGTCACGCGTGTCGCCTGACATCACGCACGAAGTGCGGACGGTCCAAGTCAGCGCCGTAGGGCGCTAACCCCCGGCATCCTTCATCCTCAAGCCATGCAACTTGAATTTGAAAGCAAGCATCGGAGTGAGAGGCAGCCTGCACCCGGCTAGGGTTCAGTCACAACAAGGAGTGAAGCCAATGAACCTCATGCAAACCCATATGCCGGCGACAGCCCGCAACACCGCCGCCCTCGACACCCTCACTTACGCCATCGGCCAGTCCGCGATCGGCGCCATCCTGGCCGCGCGCAGCCCCGTCGGCGTCTGCGCCATCCTGATCGGCTCCGACGCCGACGCACTGGAACAGGACCTCGCCGACCGCTTCCCCGGCAAGATGCTGGTCGAAGACAAGGTCACCCTGCGCGGCGATCTCGCGGCGATAGCCCGCTTCATCGAAACGCCCGGTACCGGCCTCGACCTGCCGCTCGACATGCGCCACGGCACGCCGTTCCAGCAGCGCGTTTGGGAAGTGCTGCGCGCCATTCCCTGCGGCGCCACCATCACCTACACCGCGCTTGCCCGGCGCCTCGGCCGGCCGACCGGCGCGCGCGCCGTGGCGACCGCCTGTGCCGCCAACGCCATCGCGCTCGGCATTCCCTGCCACCGCGTTGTCAGAGCCGACGGCACGCCGTCGGGCTACCGCTGGGGCATCGAGCGCAAGCGCGCGCTGCTCGACAAGGAGGCTGCGATATGAACGCTTACGCCAAGGTTGCCACGGCGGCGGTGGAAGCCGCCGAGACACGCATCGCCGCTTACGACTGGCCGGCGCTGGCCGCCGAACTCGACGGCTTCGGCTGCGCGGTGATGGAAAAGCTGCTCTCGCCCGAAGAGTGCCGGCAGATCGCCGGCCTCTACCCCGAGGAAAAGCATTTCCGCAGCCACATCCACATGGCCAGGCACGGCTTCGGCAAGGGCGAGTACCGCTACTTCCGCTATCCCTTGCCGGATCTGCTCGGCGGGTTGCGTAGCGCGCTCTATCCCAGGCTGGCCGAGGTCGCCAACCGCTGGAACGAACGCATGGGCATCGCCCTGCGCTACCCCGCGACGCATGCCGAATTTCTCGACCAATGCCACGCCGCCGGCCAGGTCAGGCCGACGCCCCTTCTGCTGCAATATGTCCCCGGCGACTTCAACTGCCTGCACCAGGACCTCTATGGCGACCTCGCCTTTCCCCTGCAGGTGGCGATCCTGCTGTCCGAGCCGGGCAAGGATTTCACCGGTGGCGAATTCGCGCTGACCGAACAGCGGCCGCGCATGCAGAGCCGGGTCGAGGTGGTGCCGTTGCGCCAGGGCGATGCGGTGGCCTTCGCCGTCCACAACCGGCCGGTGCAGGGAACCAGGGGCAATTACCGCGTCAACCTGCGCCACGGCGTCAGCCGCCTGCGCTCAGGCATGCGCCACACGGTCGGTATTATTTTTCATGATGCGAAGTGAGCGTTTCTTCCTTCTCCCCTTGCGGGAGAAGGAAATGCCGCGATTCATTCCGCGTCGGCAGCGACCATCTCCAGGATCCAGGGGCACGCATAATAGTCGGCGATGCGGTCGATGACGCCGCCATCGGCGTGGATCCGCACGAAATACGCCGGCCGCCATTCCTCGCCACGCAGCCTGTCGACGACCAGCACCGCCTCGCCTTCGATCGCATCTGGCCGCATGCGCCAGGGCTCGCCGCGCTCATATTCGACGAAATAGGGCGACTCGGAGAGCAGGCCATTGTAGCAGTCCGAAACCCGCAGCCGGGCGTCGGCGCTGGTCAGTGCCCGCACCCCGTCCCAATCCCTGGCATTGAAGAGCTCGACATAGCGGTTGAGCAGCCTTTCCAGTTCCGGGTCGTGCGCGGGCGCCGCGACCGGTTGCGCCGGCAAGGCGGCGAGCTTGGCCCGGCCGCGATTGAGCGCCGACTTGACGCCGCCCGATGTCGAGCCGACCAGCTCGGCGATCTCGTCGAGCGAATGGTCGAAGACATCCTTGAGCAGCACGCAGGCGCGCTCCTTCGGCGGCAGGTGCACCACCAGCCGCTCTATGGCGTGGCCGGCGCCCGGGCCGGCGGGCTCGACGGGCAGCACGATCTCATCCCCGGCGTATCCGGCTTCGGCCTTGAGCCGCGTGTGGCGGTTGCGGATGAAGTCGATGCACCTGTTATGGGCGATGCGGAACAGCCACGGCCGCAGCGCCTGTGTGTCGTCGAGCTGCCCGATCTTGCGATAGGCCTCGAACAGCGCCTCCTGCATGATGTCCTCGCCGTCGAGGACCGAGCCGGTCATGCGCGCGCAATAGCGGTGGAGACGGACGCGCAGATGCGAGACCGTCTCCAGGAACGCCCGGTAGCGCGCGTCGAACAGGCCTTCGGGGTCGAGGCGCGGCTCGATGCCGTGCCTCGTCTCACGGAAATTGCGGATCTGCTGGTTCATCGCGGCACATCGCTCAACCTCACCGCAGCATCGCGCAGGCGCAGTGCATCCACAAGCACCAAGTGCCACCCGATCAGCCCGCTCATGGCTACGCCGCCTTGCCGCCGGCAACCGTGTCGCTGACGGCATCGTCACCGGCATCCGGCAGCCCAAGCCTCGGCCGCACCCAGGCGGCGAGGCGGCCGATCGCGTCGTCGGCTTCCGGCGCCCGGCCGGCCATCATCTGGAAGGAGTGCAGCATGTCGTCGAAGACGTCGAGACGCGCCTCGACGCCAGCCTGCCGCGCGCGCTCGGCGAACATGCGGCTTTCGTCGACCAGCGTCTCGTCGGCCCCGGCCTGCAGAAAGACGGGCGGAAAGCCCCGCAAATCGGCATAGAGCGGGCTGACCTCCGGATCGAGCCGGTCGCGGTCGCCGATGAAGTTGGTCACCAGCCAGTCGACGCCCCCCTTGGCGAAGAAAGGGTCCTTTTCGCGGTTGGTTTCGTAGCTTGCGGCGGTCAGCGCCATGTCGAACCAGCCGGAGATGATCAGCGTTGCGGCCGGCAGCGGCCGCTCCTGCGCGCGCAGCCGCTGCAGGACGCCATAGGTCAGTATCGCGCCGCAGGAATCCGCGGCAAGCGCGATCCGCCTGGTGTCGACGCCCTGGTCGGCGAGCCAGTCCCAGGCTGCCATCGCCGCCTCAAGCTGGGCCGGAAACTTGCCCTGGCTCGCCAGCGGATAGCCATAGAGCAAGGCCCGGCAGCCGACGGCCTTGGCCAGGTGGCCGACCAGCTTGCGGTGGGTGTAGATCGAGCCGCCAAGGAAGCCGCCGCCATGCGCATAAAACAGCACGCGCTCCTCGTCCGCGCCCTTCGGCACGATCCATAGCGCCGGCACGCCGCCGGCATCCACCTCGATATAGTCGACGCCGCCGGGTTCACCGGTCAGCGCCGTCCAACTTGTATCGTTGAAGTCGACGAATGCCTGCGGGCTCATTTTGCCGGCATTGGCGCCGATCGTCGCGTAGTGGTTCCTGTTTGCTTCGCTCTCGATGCTCGCCATGATGCTCTCCTGGTTACCGATCGCGGACCGCGCGACCTTTCGAGAAGCAGAGACGGATGGGCTGACAAAAAGGATACGTCGCCCGCGCATGATTCTTCCCGGATCCGGCTAACCCTCGCCCCGAAACATCGCGGCGTGGCGTTGGGCGAATTCGAGGAACGGCGTCGGCCGCACGCCGAACATGTCATGCGTCTTGAGATGCACCCGCGATTTCGGCCGTCGCAACCGTTCGGCCAGCTGTTCGTCCAGCGCATCGGCGAAGATCGCCGGAATGCCGCTGGCCAGCAGGTTGCGCCGCCGCTCTTCGGGGCTGACATCGACATAGCGGACCGGCTTGCCGATCGCCTGCGATATCAGCGACGCTATAGCGCTCATCGTCAACGCCTGCGGCCCGGTCATATCGAGGCTCTCGCCCGCATGGCCACCGTCGCGCAGCAGCCGGAAGGCCACCTTGGCGATATCCTCGACATCGACCGGCGACAGTTCGGTCTCGCCGAGCGCGAGATAGAATGCGCCCTCGGCGGCAATGGTCGGCGCGTCGCGCAGGTAGACCTGCATGAACTGGCTGGGGCGCAGATGCGTCCATGCCATGCCGGCCCCTTCCAGATAGCGCTCGACCTCTTCATGCATGCGGGTGAAGCGGAACTTCGTCGCGTCATAGCCGATGTTGGATTCGGCGCCGGAGAATTTTATCACATGCGCGACACCGGCCTGCCTGCAGGCATCGATGAAACGGCACTGCGTTTGCGTCATGTCTTCGGCTGCGGTCGAAATCATCAGCACGCGCTCGATGCCGTCGAGTGCCGCGCCAAGTGTGTCCGCCCGGCGCATGTCGCCGGCGACCAGTTCGACGCCGGCAAGGCCGCCGAGCCCAGCCGCTGATGCCCGGCCGGGATCGCGCACCAGCGCCCTCACCTTATGCTTCTGCCGCGCGAACTCGCGCACGATCGCTTTGCCGTTCAGGCCGGCTGCCCCTGTCACCAGGATCATCGTCTTTCTCCGTCTCGGGATTGATGCGAGCCGCCCTGCCGGCGACCGCACCTTGAAGACGAAGAAACGAAGGCAAAGGATTCCGCCCAAACATCTTTTGTCAGCAGGACGCTTTCGCCGTGCCGCGATCACCGCGCCGGGGCGTAGCGGTTCACCACCATGCCGCAGGCATAGGCCTTCGAGCCGAGCAGACGCAGTTTTCCAAAGCCGCCCTGGTCGAAGATGCGCAGGCCGGCGCTCAGCACGGCCGGATTGATGAACAGCTGGAACTCGTCGACCAGCCCGGCCGCGATCAGCGACGAGGCGAAGCCCGCGCCGCCGAAGACGGCGATGTCGCCGCCCTCGCTCGCCTTCAGCGCCTCGACCTCGCGCGGCAGGTCGCCGCTCACCACCGTCGTGCGCTCCCACCGCGAGGTTTTCAGCCTGTCGCTCGGCACCACCTTCCGGGCGTCCACGATACGCTGGGCGAAGGCATAGAACGGATCACGTGGAAACTTCTTCGCCGCATTGCCCCAATGGCTGAGATAGCCTTCCTCGGCCATCTTGCGGCTGAGCAGGATGGTGTCGATACCGGTGAAGAAGGCGTTGAAATCGCGCTTCAGCTCCTCGTCCCAGCCGATGTCGTCGCCCCATTCCCAGAGTTGCCAGCGATGGTCGTCATTGACGCCGACAAAACCGTCGACCGATATCTGCATCTGAAGGATCAGCTTTTTCACGGTCGTCTCCTCGTTTGTCCGGCTCAAGCGAAATTGCTTTACTTTTGGAACCATTGACGTATGGGAAAAATGATGTCAATAGTAAAGTGATTTAAAAATGGAACCATAGACATGTCGACGCGCGAAAAGTCCGGCTGCCCGATCAACTTGTCGCTCGAACTGCTCGGCGACCGCTGGACGCTGCTCATCATCCGCGACCTGGTCTTCGCCGGGAAAAAGCATTTTCGCGAGTTCCTGCAGTCGGACGAAGGCATCTCCTCACGCACGCTGGCCGAGCGGCTGCAGACGCTGCAGGATGAAGGCATCCTCACCCGCAGCGACGATCCGAGCCACGGGCTGAAGGCGATCTACCGGCTGACGGAAGCCGGCATCGACCTTCTGCCGGTGCTGGCCACGCTCGGCGCCTGGGGCAGCAAGCACCGCAAGGCCGACGACAAGCTGGCCCGCATCGCCGACGAACTGGCGGCCGGCGGCGAACCGGCGCTGGAACGGATCAAGGCAGCGCTGCGGGCCGAGCATCTGGCGAAAACATGATCGTGCCCCGAGCCGGGGCGTGCCCAACTGCGCGGCGGATCGTCAGCGATCGTCATACTGATCGTGAAGGCGGACCCAATCGCCCAGCGTATGGGATGGCCCATTTTCATTGCGGCCCATGGGAGTGAGGTCGAGATAGCTGTAGGTACCGATCAGGTTCTCGCCGCCCCGGCCCCGCACCTGGAACGTGCAGTAGATCGTGCCATCGTCATCCCTGTAGAAAACCGTCGCGCCGCCGCGATCCCTGCCCGTCATCGCGACCTCTTCGAAATTGAACAGCACCTTGCCCGAACGGATCTGGTCCTCGGTGAACGACACCTGGAAGTCGAAATTGAAATCGCTCCCGAATGACGAAACCCAATCGAACTGCCAGTTCATCCGCGCCTTGAAATCCATGAGCTCGGCCAGAGGAGCGCGTGCGCAGACGACCAGCGAGACGTCGTGATGCCTCAGATGCTGGTTGGCGGCGTCGATGTGGTCGCAAAGGAATGAACAGCCGGTGCAGCGATAGTCCGCATTGGGCGGAAACATGAAGTGATAGATGATCAACTGGCTGCGGCCCTTGAAGAGGTCGGCCAGAGATTTCTTTCCCTGGATGGTGTCGAACGCGTAGGGCTTGTCGATCCGAAGCCACGGCAGTGCCCGCCGCTCCGCCGCGAGTTGCTGGCGCTGGCGCGTCAACGCCTTCTCTTTTTCGAGATGCGCCTTGTGCGCTTCAAACCAGTCCGAGTAAGGCGCGATGATGTGGTCGGTCATGTCGTTCTCCTTCCGCACTCAGGCGTATGATGGCAGCCTCGTTGCCTGTCTTTAAGACGTCGTCGAAGACCGCGTTCCGACAATGGCGGCGCAATTTTCGCGGGAAGAGCGCCGATGACACAGCCGGACGCGGACATGGCGCTTGACAGCCATACACGTTTTGTTCTCTATTCGTTCCAATCCATCAGCAACTATGGATATGCAGCCGGATGGAAACGACCGCCACCATCCTGCATGCCGATCTCGATGCCTTCTATGCCTCGGTCGAGCAATTGCTCGACCCGTCGCTGCGCGGCAAGCCGATCGCGGTCGGTGGCGGCGTGGTACTGGCCGCCTCCTACGAGGCGCGCGTCTTCGGCGTGCGCGGCGGCATGCCGGGGCGCAAGGCGCGCGAGCTTTGCCCGCAGTTGATCTTCGTCGGCGGGAATTTCAGCCACTACCAGCGGCTGGGCGACGCGGCGATAAAAGTGCTCGACGATTTCACGCCGGTGGTCGAGCGCATTTCCATCGACGAGGCCTTCGCCGATGTCGCCGGCTGCACGCATCTGTTCGGGCAACCGCGGGAGATCGCCACGGCGATCCGCCGCCGCGTGCGGGCCGAACTCGGCCTGCCGATCTCGATCGGCGTCGCCCGCACCAAGCATCTGGCCAAGATCGCCTCGCAGGTCGCCAAGCCCGACGGGCTGGTGGTGGTCGATCCCGGCACGGAACTCGCCTTCCTGCATGATCTGCCGGTCTCGCTGATGTGGGGCGTCGGTCCGGCGACCAGGGCGCGGCTGGCCGAAATCGGCATCCAGACCATCGGCGAGCTGGCCAGGACGCATAGCGGCGCGCTGACGCGGCTGCTCGGCCCCGCCGCCGGCGAAAAGCTCGCCGCTCTCGCATGGAACCGCGACCCTAGGAAACTGGAGACCAGTCGCAGGGCGCACTCGGCCGGCGCGCAATCGGCCCTCGGCCGGAAGCCGGCCGTGGCGCGGGTGATCGTGCCCACCTTGCTGCATCTGGCCGACCGCGTCGCCAGCCGGCTGCGCGCCAAGGCGCGGCCCGGCCGCACCGTGACGGTGCGCGTGCGCTTTGCCGATCTCAGCGCCGTCACGCGCTCGATCACGCTGGATCAGCCGATCTCGGCGACCACCATGCTGGCCGAGATCGCCGGCGACCTGGTGCGCGGCGTGCTCGCCGACCATCCACGGGAAAAGACGATCTCGCTGCTGGCGATCTCGGTCTCGCATCTGGAGGAGAGCGCCGAGCTGCAGCTCGACCTGCCGCTCGGCCTCGCCGACGAGAAGCGCCGCCCCGGCAGCAAAAAAGGCCTCGCCCGCTTCGGCGCCGACCGCGCCATCGACAAGATCCGCGAACGTTTCGGCAAGCAGGCGGTCGGCTACGGCACGGTGGCGCTGGAAGCGGCACGCTCCGTGCCCGACGAATTCAGGGAACTGGCGGAGAAGGAATTGTGAGCTATCTGCCGGTGCGCCAATAGCGATGCACCTTCACGCCGCTGCCGCTTCCCCCATGCCAGGGTTCGCAGGCGATACCGTCCTTGTCGGCATCATGTGTCGGCCAATAGCCCGGCTGCCCCCGATATGCGGGCGCAAGCCCGACGGCGCGGGCGGCTGCACAGTTCGGGAACGCGGCGAAGTGCCTTAAGGCGGCGAGCGGGGAGTCGATCTGGATGCCGACAAAGCCATAGGCGATGTAGCCGGACAGGAGGATGAACGGCGCGAAAAGAGCCAGGTATTTCAGCCTGCCGTGGCGACGAGTTGCAGGCCAATGCAAGAATGGCAGAAGCATTCCCGAGGTGCCCCCTGCTTCAGACCCCTAAACAAATCTATCTTCACCGGGCCGTCGCGACAACCGGCACGCTTGCCAAACCCCGCCGTGCCGCCCATACAGCGGCGTGGGCGGATCGCCCGCCCGAGAAGTCCGCACCTCTCCATCTTGCCCGGGGATACTGTCCGATGCCAGCGACGCCGTGCCCTTGGTCGAAGCCTTGACGGCCTCCTCCCCTGCCCCGTCACCCTCTCTTGCCACCCTTGGATGGTCGGAGTTTTTCGGCGACCAGCTTGAACCGGGCGATGCAGACCTCATCCCGACCCGCATCGCCATGGTCCATCGAGACCGGCTGAGCGGCCTGTCCCAGACGGGACAAACCGACCTGACGCTGGCGCCGCAGGCTACCACCGGCGACTATGCCGTCGGCGACTGGGTGCTGGTCGAGCCGCATGGCCACCTCGTGCGGCGTCGCCTGACCCGCAAGACGGTTCTGGAACGCCGCGTCCAGGGCGGCAGGGGGCCACAGCTGGCCGCCGCCAATGTCGACACGCTGTTCATCGTCACCTCCTGCAATGCCGACTTCAACATCGCCCGGCTCGAACGCTATCTGGCGCTCGCCAACGAGGCCGGAACGACGCCCGTGATCCTGTTGACCAAGGCCGATACGGCTGAAGACGCCGAGACATACCGGAGCCAGGCCGCCGCGCTGCAGCGCGGATTGGCGGTGGTGACGCTGAACCCGCGCATAGCGGGCGCCGCGAGCGCACTCGCTGCCTGGTGCGGCACGGGGCAGACGGTGACGCTGATCGGTTCCTCCGGCGTCGGCAAATCGACGCTGGTCAATACGCTGGCCGGATCGGCGCAGCAATCGCCGCAGCAGACCGGGGCCATCCGCGAACACGATGCCAAGGGGCGCCACACCACCACGGCGCGCTCCTTGCATGCCATTGCCGGTGGCGGCTGGGTGATCGACACGCCGGGCATGCGCACGCTGCAGGTCAGCGACGTCGCCTACGGCATCGACACGCTGTTCGCCGAAATCACCGAGTTGGCGCCGCTCTGCAAATTCCGCGACTGCACGCATGTCCACGAACCGGGCTGCGCGGTGCAGGCCGCCTTGAAGGCCGGCACGCTCGATCCGGAACGCCTTGCCCGCTGGCGCAAACTGTCCGAAGAAAACCAGAACAACACGCCGGTGCAGAGCGGCCCGCGCGGAGCCAAGTCACCCGTCGGTCGCGGCAAGAGGCGCTGAACGACCGCCCTACTGCCCTACTGCCCTACTGCCCTACTGCCCTACTGCCCTACTGCCCTACTGCCCTACTGCCCTCAAAGCCGCGCCGTGCCGAAAATCCGGTCCCAGACCAGCGACGTCACGCCGAAATTGGCGTTGTCATCGATATGGTGGTGCACCGCGTGGCGGCGCTTGAGCGTGTAGAGGTAGCTGGGATGGGCGGGGTGCCAGTGATGGATCATGTGGTGGACGCTGATGTACCAGAGATAGCCCAGCATCAGCCCACAGGCGACCGCGCTGGCGGTCGCGAAATCCGAAACCAGCCAGACGGGCAGCGCGATCAGCGCATGCACGCCAAGACTGAGCCAGGTCGGTGTGCCCACCGGGCTGCGCTCATCGTCGTGATGGCGGTCGTGCAGGTCCCTGATGTAGGGAACGTGATGAAGGACGAACCGGTGCAGGACGTATTCAATCAACGTCCACAGGCCGAGACAGATCACCACCGTACCGATCCAGTCCGGCGCGCTCTCTTCCCCGGCCTCGATCAGCCCGGCCACGCCCAGGAGGGCGATCGCCAAGGGATAGACCACGAAATCGCTGTAGTAGCCGATCAGACCGAGTTGCATTCGATGCCCCCAACTGATTTTCGACGCCGCCCAACAAAGGACGCTATCAGATTGCCGAACTCGCGGGTGAGGTGCAATCCGGATGTATCTGACATAGCGTCGCAATTTCCCGGTGCAAGTTCAGCACATAGGATCGACTGAAGAATCGGCCGACCTCGCACCGACGCCGCAAACGGACATGCAATAATGGCAAAACGCAGTGCGGGCCTGCTGATTTATCGTCGAAGCGATGGCGATATCCGCGTGCTGCTGATTCACCCCGGCGGCCCGTTCTGGGCAAGGAAGGATGACGGCGCCTGGTCGATCCCGAAAGGCCTCGTCGATGAGAACGAGGACGAACTGGCGGCCGCGCAACGCGAGACCCAGGAAGAGCTCGGCATCACGGTCGACGGCCCCTTCGAGCGCCTCGGCGACTACAAGCAGCCGGGCGGCAAGGTCGTCATCGCCTGGTCCGTCGAGGCCGCCATCGAGATCGATGTGGCCACGATCAAGAGCAACAGCTTCACCATGGAATGGCCGCCGCGCTCCGGGTCGATGAAGGCGTTTCCGGAGGTCGACAGAGCCGGCTGGTTCAGCCTGCCCGAAGCCGAGGTAAAAATTCTACAGGGGCAGCGCCCGATGCTGTCGGATCTGGCGAAGCGGCTGGGATAGAGTGATTGCCGGTGGCAAAGCTGCAACCTCCCCCCTCGTGGGGGAGATTGGCTAACTTCCAAACCGCGCCGCCGTCCACGCCCCGCCCGCCGCGTTCGACGCCACCGCCGCGGCGACAAACTTCACGCCGCGCGCGCCATCGACCACATCGGGCACCTGCGCCGCGCGCGCCGGATCGACCGTGCCCCCGGAGCGATGCGCGCGAATAATGTCGGCGGCGTCGCGGTAGAAATTGGCGAAGGCCTCGATATAGCCTTCGGGATGCGCTGCCGGCATGCGCGACACGCGCCGGCTCTCGGCGGTCGAACCATGGCCGCCACGCACCAGCGTGCGGGTTTCCTCACCATAGGGCGAGAAGCGCAGTTCCTCCGGCCGCCCGCCCGACCATTCGAGCCCGGCCTTGTCGCCATAGATGCGCACGGATAGATCATTGTAGTGGCCGGGCGAGGTCTGGCTGGCCAGGATCGTGCCGCGTGCGCCATCCGTCCAGCGCACCATCACATGCGCATTGTCGTCGAGCCGGCGTCCGGGCACTGCGGTGAACAGGTCCGCCGATACCGCCTCGGCCTCGCGGCCGGAAATATAGCTTGCCAGATTGAAGGCATGCACGCCGATATCGGCCAGCACCGCCGACTGCCCAGCGCGTGCCGGATCGGTGCGCCATTCCGCCTGCTTCTGGCCTTCGGCGTCGATCGGTTTGGTCAGCCAGTCCTGGATATAGGCGCCATGCACGGAGACGATGCGGCCAAGCTCGCCAGCCATGACCATTTCGCGCGCCTGGCGGACCATGGCGTAGCCGGTGTTGTTCAGCGTGACGACGAAGCGGCGGTTTTTGGCGCGCGCCAGCGCCACCAGCGCCTCGGCGTCACTGAGCGTCGTCGACAGCGGCTTGTCGCAGATCACGTCGATGCCGGCCTCGAGGAAGGCCGTGGCGATCGGCGCGTGCAGATGATTGGGCGTGACGATGACCACCGCCTCGATGCCGTCAGGCCGCGCGGCTTCCGCCAACGCCATCGCATGATAATCGGCATAGCTGCGCTCCGGTGCGATGCCGATCTCGGCGGCGGAGGCGGCGGCATTTTCAGGGTCGGATGACAGCGCGCCAGCCACCAGCGCGATCTGGTCGTCAAGACGCATGGCCAGCCGATGCACCGCGCCGATGAAGGCATTGCGTCCGCCGCCGACCATGCCGACCCTCAGGCGCTTGCCCGCCGACCCATCCGATGTTGCATAGACCATGTTTTCTCCTCCGGGTAGATCATTGGCGACGCGCCAAGCCCCGGCTACCACTTTCGAACACAATTTCCAATTTCCGTATTGTAATACGATTGTGCCACGCTAGCCTGAGATGATGAGTGGGGCGGGCAAATCTTCGGGACGATCTCTCAGCGACGAAGCGGCGACGCGCAAGCGCGGGCGCTCTCTTGCCGCGTTGGGCTATATCCAGCCGCAGACCTATGAGGAACTGCGCGCCGTGCTCTCTTCCGGCACCGTGCATTTCCCCAAGCGGCTGCGTCAGGTGGCGATCTTCATGTGGCAGCATCCGAGCGACGTCGCGCTCGGCACCATCGCCCAGGTGGCCGCGCAGGCGGGCGTACAGCCTTCGACGCTGGTGCGTTTCGCCCAGATCTTCGGCTATTCCGGCTTTTCCGATTTCCAGGGCCTGTTCAAGGAGCACGTCAAGGGCTCCTGGCCGGAAGCGCGCGGCGAGCCGCGCACCGAGCCCGAGCCCAATGCCGCCATGCATTTCCTGCATGGCATGATCGGCGCCTCGCAGGCTTCGCTCGGCCGCATCGAGGCCGGCTTCGACGTCCAGAGCTTCGAGACGATGGTGACGCTGCTGGCGGCAGCCGACCTGATCTACGTCATCGGCTCCAAGCGCGCCTTCCCGGTCACCGCCTATCTGTCGCTGACCTTGTCGCAGCAGGGCGTGCGCAACGTGCTGGTCGACAATGTCGGCTCCTCGGCGCTCGACCAGGTCGGCTGCATCGGCGGCCGGGACGCGGTGCTGGCCGTTTCCTTCAGCCCCTACAATTCGATCACGCCCGACCTGGTCGCGGTGGCGCATGAGCGCAAGGCCCCCATCGTCACCATCACCGACAGCACCTTCAGCCCGCTCATCCCCTTGTCGGACAGCTGGCTGGAAGTGGTGGAATCCGACTTCGCCGGCTTCCGCTCGCTGGCAGCCTCGCTGGCGGTCGGCATGGCGCTGGTCCAAGGCGTTGCCGCGCGGCGCGGCACATAGGCGCCGCTGGCACAATTGACTATCGGGAATTGCCATTCCATATTTTGAAAAATAGAAACTTTGTTCCGGGAGGAGGAATGGAGCTTCATCTCCAAGGCAAGGTCGTCCTGGTCACCGGCGCGACGCAAGGCATCGGCCGCGCCATCGCCGAGACTCTGGCGCGTTCCGGCGCCGGCGGCCTGCTGATCACCGGACGCGACGGCAAACGCGGCGACGCCGTGGCGGCGGAACTGTCGGCCGCCGGCACGCCGACCGTCTTCGTCGCCGCCGACCTCGGAGACGCGAAAACCCCTGCTTTGCTGGCGCAGGCCTGCATCGACCGCTTCGGCCGCATCGACGGCCTCGTCAACGCCGCGGGGCTGACCGACCGCGCCTCCTTCCTCGATGCCGGCCTCGACGACTGGGCGTCGCTGTTCGCGGTCAATGCGCGCGCGCCGTTCTTCCTGATGCAGGCGGCGATCGCCGACATGCGGAAGCGCGGGGAGCCCGGCGCCATCGTCAACATCCTGTCGATCAACGCCCATTGCGGCTCCCCGGAACTCGCCGTCTACTCCGCCACCAAGGGCGCGCTGGCAACGTTGACCAAGAACGCCGCCAACGCCCACCGCTTCGACCGCATCCGCGTCAACGGCATCAATGTCGGCTGGACCGACACGCCGGCCGAACGCGTCATGCAGGCCGAGACGCTGGGCCATGGCCCCGGCTGGCTCGACGCCGCCAACGCCGCGCAGCCTTTCGGCAGGCTGCTCAAGCCGGACGACATCGCCAACCTTGCGGTCTTCCTGCTTTCCGACGCGGCCGGGCCGATGACCGGCGCCGTGATCGACCAGGAACAGTCGGTGATCGGGGCGAACCGGTGAACGCTGCTTCGACATCGCCGGAAACACTGGGGCCGGCCTTGCTGGACCGGCTTCCGGCCGCGGTGCAGACGCCTGGATATGACCGGACAACCCTGGCGCCCGGCATGGCGCATCTCGGCGTCGGCGCCTTCCACCGCAGCCATCAGGCCGAATACACCGATGATTTGCTGGCGCGCCAGTTCGACCGCTGGGGCGTCGTCGGCATCAACATCCGCCCACCCACCCTTGCCGACACCCTCGGCCGCCAAGGCGGGCTCTACACAAGGCTGATCCGCGAAAACAGCCACATCGAGGCGCGTATCATCGGCAGCATCGTCCGCGTGGTGGACAGCCAGGACAGTGCCGCACCGGCGCTCGGCGTGCTCTCCTCATCCGACATCGAACTGGTGACGATGACGGTGACCGAGAAAGGCTATTGCCACATCCCGTCGAGCGGCGCGCTCGATCTCGACCATCCCGACATCGTCCATGATCTCGCCAACCCTCATGCGCCGCGCAGCGTGCCCGGCATCCTTGCGCGGGCGCTGGAAATGCGCCGGGCCACGCATGGCCGGCCGCTGACGCTGCTCTCCTGCGACAACATCCCGGCAAATGGCGTCATCCTGGAAACTGTCGTGCGGAGCTTTGCCGAACGGCGGGGCAATGGCTTAGCCGACTGGATCGTGGCCAATGCCGCCTTCCCTTCCGCCATGGTCGACCGCATCGCACCGGCGGTGACGCAGGATGACATCGACAGCGTCGAACAATGGTTCGGCTACCGCGATGCGGCCGTCGCCGTCTGCGAGCCGTTCCGGCAATGGGTGATCGAGCAGAAATTCGCCGGCCGCGTGCCGCGCTGGGACCTGGTCGGCGCAACCTTCGTCGACGACGTCACGCCGTTCGAGCATCTCAAGATGCGGGTGCTGAACGGCGCCCAGACGACGCTCGCCACGCTCGGCGTGCTGGCCGGGCTGGAACATACATCGGATGCCATCGCCGACCCGCTGCTGTCGGCCTTCGTCAGGCGCATGCTGGTCGAGGAGACGCTGCCGACGCTGATGCCGGTGCCCAGCATGGACCCATCGGCCTATATCGAGCAGAGCCTCGGCCGGCTGAAGAACACGGCGATCCGCCACCGCAACCACCAGATCGCCACCGACGGTTCGCAAAAGATCGTCCAGCGCCTGCTCAACCCGATCCGCGACCGCTTGAGCCAGGGCGCCAGCATCGGCCTGCTGTCGGTGCCGGTCGCCGGCTGGATGGCCTATCTCATCCAGGCCTCTGACCGCTTCGGCAAACGCTGGCCGGTGTCGGACCCCTATGCCGGCAAGGTCGCCGCGATCGCCGACGCGACCGGGCGCGATGCGCCGGCGCTGGCCTCGGCCATACTCGCAATCGACACGATTTTCGACCCAGGTCTCGCCGCGAACCCTGCGTTTCGCGCGGCCGTGGCTTCGTCGCTGGACGAGCTGCTTTCGGACGATCCGATCGCGGCTGTCCGGCACAGTCTGGAACAAGATGAGATCGCAAGGTTGAAACGATCCAAACAATCGTCATTATGAACATCGGCGGTGAAGACACGGCCAGGGGAGGCACTATGAAACTTGGACTGCTCACCGCGCCATTCGCGGAGACGCCGCTTGGCGAGGTTGCCAACTGGGCAAGCTCGGCCGGCTTCGAGGCCCTGGAAATCGCCTGCTGGCCGAAAACGTCCGGGGCGACCCGCCGCTATGCCGGCACCAGTCATATCGACGCTGCTTCCACCTCGCCCGCGCAGGCCAAGGAAATCGTAGCCTCGCTGGCGGAGAAGAAACTCACCGTTTCCGGCCTCGGATACTACCCGAACCCGCTGCATCCCGATCCGGCCCACCGCGAGGCGGTTATCGGCCATCTGAAGAAGGTGATCGTGCTGGCCGCCAATATGGGACTGCCGGTCGTCAACACCTTCTGCGGCGGCGATGCCGCGAAGCCCGTCGACGTCAACTGGCAGGACGCGCTGAAGGTCTGGCCCGAAATCGTCGCTTTTGCGCGGGGCCACGGCGTGAAGCTTGCCTTCGAGAACTGCCCGATGATCTTCAGCTATGACGAATGGCCGGGCGGGCACAACATCGCCTATTCGCCGCAGGTCTGGCGCCGCATCCTGGAGAGCTGGGGCGGCGATGTCGGCATGAATTTCGACCCCTCGCATCTGGTCTGGCAGATGATCGACCAGGCCCGCTTCATCAGGGAGTTCGGCCCCTACATGCTGCATGTCCACGCCAAGGACCTGATGATTGATCATGATGGTTTGTACGAGCGCGGAATCCTTTCGGCCGGGATAGGCTGGCAGGTGCCGCGCATGCCGGGGCTGGGCGATGTCGACTGGGGCGGCTTCTTCTCCGGCCTCTACCGCGCCGGCTATGACGGATCGGTCATCATCGAACATGAGGACAGGCGGTTTGAAGGCAGCGACGAGCAGGTCAAACGGGGTTTTCTGCTCGCCCGCGACGTTCTGCGGCCCTACGTCAAGTGAGGAAAGCATATCGCCCAAAACTGTCTCGCGGTTTTGGGGCAACGACATGCGGAGGACAACGAGTTGAGCCGCGTGACTCTCTTTCTGAGCGACTTGGTTCAACGACTTGGAACTGAAACTGAAAAACAATGTGGAGGAAGACTGAAATGAAGAAAATTCTGACCATGGTGCCGCTGCTTGCGGGCGCAGCCTTGCTGGCCTCGGTGGGCGTCTTGTCGGCCGCCGGCAAATACACGATCGGCATTTCCAACACCGTGCAGGGCAATGGCTGGCGCGAGGAAATGGTCTGCGCCATGAAGGCGCAGGCGCTGGCTTCCGGCGAGGTGGCAAAACTCAACATCGCCCACCGCAACACCGATGCCGCCGGCCAGCTGGAGGACATCCGCAACCTGATCAGCGCCAAGGTCGACGCCATCGTCGTCAACCCGGCCGATCCGGCCGGCATCAAGGCGGGCCTGGAGGAAGCCACCAAGGCCGGCATCGTCGTCGTCGCCGTCGACCAGGCGGTCACCGAACCGTCGGCCTACATCATCTCCAACAACCAGGAGGAGTACGCCTATCTCGGCGCCAAATGGCTGTTCCAGCAGATGGGCGGCAAGGGCGAGGTGTTTTACATGCGCGGCGCGGCCGGCGCTTCGGCCGACTCTGATCGCGACAAAGGCTTCAAGAAGGCGCTGGCCGAATTCCCCGACGTGAAGGTGGCGCAGGAAGTCTTCACCGGCTGGCAGCAGGACCAGGCCAAGCAGCAGATCCTCTCCTTCCTGTCGACGGGAACGCCGATCAACGGCATCTGGACGTCCGGCATCGACAACGTCATCGTCGACGCGCTGGTGGAATCGCAGGCGCCGCTGGTGCCGATCGTCGGCGCCGACAATGCCGGCTTCGTCGGCCAGCTGAGCTCGGTCAAGGGCCTGGTGGGTGCTGCCGTCACCAACCCCGGTTCGATCGGCGGCGCGGGCGTCACGCTCGCCCTGCAGATCCTCGACGGCAAGAAGCCGGCGCAGCAGACCGTGCTGGTGCAGCCGCAGCTCTGGGAAAACGCCACCGACGAAGGCAAGGCCAAGCTGAAGGCCGCCGCCGACCCGTCGCTCAGCCCCGAATGGCCGGTCTCGATCTCGATCCCGGACTGGACGACGTATACCAAGGAGCAGATCGTGGCCTGCAAGGGGCCCGGCGAGTAAGGGCGGGGCTTTCGCTAGCGGACCATCCGTCAGCGCCGCCCCTCACCTGCCTGCCGGCATCCTCTCCCCGTATAGTGACGGGGAGAGGGACGCTGTCGTCGCCGATTTCGCCAATCTTCAACGTTGCAGACCGGCGCCGCAACCAGCTTCTCTCTCCCCGTTTACGGGGAGAGATGTCCGGCATGACAGTGAGGGGCGGCGCCGACGTTCGAAATGATTTGAGCACATAAATCGAGACCCAAACCATTTGAGCACCAGCCCCCTCCTCGACGCCTCGGGCGTCGCCAAGAACTACGGCGCGGTTGCCGCTTTGCGCAACGCGTCGCTCTCCGTCCTGCCCGGCGAGGTGCACGCGCTGATGGGCGCCAATGGCGCGGGCAAGTCGACGCTGGTGAAGATCCTGACCGGGGCGATCTCGGCGAACTCCGGGCGCATCCTGATCCGTGGCGAGGCGCGTGACATACGCTCGCCCGCCGCCGCGCGCCGCGCAGGCCTGCTGCCCGTCTACCAGGAGCCGTCGCTGATCCCCGATCTCGACGTTCTGTCCAATCTCAGGCTGACCGGCACGCCGGTCGAGCCGTTCCGCGCCTGGGTGCGCGAGCTCGGCATTGCCGATCTCGACCTGCGCGACACCGCGCGCGACATTCCGCTGGCCGTGCTGCGTGTGCTCGACCTCGCCCGCGCACTGGCCGTCGAGCCCGACGTGCTCTTGCTCGACGAGATGACGGCGGCGCTCCCCGCCAACCTCGCCGAAAAAGTGCTGGAAGTGGTGCGCCGCCAGGGCGATGCGGGGCGCGCCGTGATCTTCATTTCGCACCGTTTCGTCGAGATTTCGGCGCTGTGCGACCGCGCCACCGTGCTGCGCGACGGCGAGACCGTCGGCGTCGTCGACATCGTGCCGGGCGTCGAGGAAAAGATCGTCGAGCTGATGCTCGGCACCCGCATCGTCAAAACCCATGTCGCCGCCCGCAGCGCCGCCGAGAAGGCAGCGCCCGCCCCTGCCCAACCTCGGCTCGCCGTGCACAATCTGCGCGTCGGCAGCAAGCTCAACGACGTTTCCTTCGATCTCCGGGACGGCGAGGTCGCCGGCGTCGTTGCCCTCGAAGGCCAAGGCCAGGACGAATTGTTTTCAGCCCTTGCCGGCTCGATCCGCCCTTCGGGCGGCACGATCGAGGTTGACGGCTCTCAGGTGAAATTTTCGCACCCGATCGACGCCATCCGTGCCGGCATTGCCTATGTGCCGGGCGACCGTTCGGAAGCGCTCGCCATGCAGCGCTCGGTGCGCGAGAACATCGCCCTGCCCTTCAGTGCCGCGCTGCGCAACTGGGGACCAATCAATATGCGCAAGGAGCGCGACACGGTGCTCAGCGCTATCAAGCGCCTGCAGATCGACACCCGCGCCCAAGGCGAGGTGCAGCGCCTGTCCGGCGGCAACCAGCAGAAGGTGACGATCGCCCGCTGGATCGCGGCGGACGCCCGCACCATCCTGTGCTTCGACCCGACGCGCGGCATCGATGTCGGCACCAAGCAGGAGATCTATCATCTGATGCGCGAGCTTGCCGGAAACGGCAAGTCGGTGCTGTTCTACACTTCGGAACTGGAAGAGGTGCAGCGCGTCTGCGACCGCGTCATCGTCATCTTCGGCGGCCGCCTCGTCGACATCTTTCCGGTCGAGGAGGCCGACGAGCCGGCGCTGATGCGCGCCGCCTACGGCCTGCCGCGCGGCACCAAGGCCGATATCGGCATTCTGGCCGACCCCTCGTCGAATTCAACGAATTCGACGGAGGCGAATCCATGAACCACTTCCTGCGCCGCCAAGGCTGGGTCATCGGCCTGTTCGCCCTGCTCATCGTCCTGTTCATCGCCACCAAGATCATCCAGCCCGGCTATGGCAGCGGCGATTTCGGCTCGCTGGCGCGGGCAGTCTTGCCGTATGCCTTCGCGGTGGCAGCCCAAACGGTGGTGGTCATCGCCGGCGGCATCGACCTGTCGGTCGCCGCCATGATGGCGCTGACCAGCGTCACCGCCGCCTCGATGATGGCGGGCGCCTCGGAAGAATACGCGCTGTTCGTCGTGCCCTTCGTGCTCGCCATGGGTCTTGTCCTCGGCGCGCTCAACGGCCTGTTGATCGTCGTCACCCGCGTGCCCGACATCGTCGTGACGCTCGCCATGCTGTTCGTGCTGCAGGGCGCGGCCCTGCTGGTGCTGGACGCGCCGGGCGGTGCGGCCGCCGAATGGCTGAAGGCGCTGATTTCGGGCACGGTGCCGATTTCAGGCCTGCCCGACGCCATCGACGCCTGGGTGCCCAAGGCGCTGCTGGTGCTGGTCGTCTGCCTCTGCGTGATCTGGATCCCGCTCAGGCGCTCGCGCCTTGGCCTCTCCATCTACGCCATCGGCTCGAGCGAACTGGCGGCGTTCCGCTCAGGCGTGCCGGTCAAGCGCACCCGCATCATCGCCTATGCGCTGTCGGGCCTGTTCGCCGCCTTTGGCGGCCTGGCGCTGACCATGAGCACCGGCATCGGCGCCCCCATCCCCGGCCCCTACCTGCTGGCCAGCGTCGCCGCCGTGGTGCTGGGCGGCGTCGCGCTCGGCGGCGGCAAGGGCGGCCTGCTCGGCCCCATCGTCGCCGTCTTCGTGCTGCGCCTGGTGCGCACCGACCTGACCCTGCTCGCCATCGACCCCAACGTCACCGCCATCATCGAAGGCGCCATCATGGTGGCGGTGGTGATGTTCGGCGCGTTCATCACGATGCGGGGGCGGCAATGATGGGGAGGCATCGGCGCGCCTTTCTTCCTTCTCCACTTGTGGGGCCCGAAGGGCGGGCGAGACCGTTGGCTCGCCCCGGGGGTGGCCTCGCGAAGCGAGGTCGGATGAGGGGTGCTCCAGGGAACGCCAACGTTGCATTCCGTCACCCACCCCTCATCCGTCTCGGCGCTGCGCGCCGATCCACCTTCTCCCACAAGGGGAGAAGGGAGAGACGCCCCGCGCCACCCCAATCGCGAGCCACCCCATGAGCACGTCAGCGATCACCCCCGTCCCCTTCGGCCGCCGCATAAAGCGCTTCATGGCCGACCGGCCGCTCGTCCCGCTGATCATCCTGCTCGTCATCCTGGTGGTGATCCTGCAATTCCTGCGGCCCGGCATCGTCAACGAGCGCTGGATCGCCAACACGATAAAGTTCGCCATTCCGCTGGCGATCCTGGCCGGCTGCCAGACCATGACCATGCTGACCGGCGGCATCGACCTCTCGGTCGGCACGGTGGCGACGATGAGCGCCTTCATCATGGCCACGCAAATCGTCAGCCAGGACCCTTCTATCGCTTTCCTGCTGGCGATGATGCCGGCGGTGCTGATCGGCCTGGTCAACGGCATCGGCGTCGGCGTCTTCCGCGTCCACCCGCTGATCATGACGCTGGGCACAAGCCTGATCGGCACCGGCTGCCTGCAGGTCTACCAGCGCACGGTGATCGCCTCGGGCGCGAAAATCCCCGACTTCCTCGCCTGGCTCGGCACCGGCGTCACCTGGGGCTTTCCCAACGCCCTGTTGCTGTTCATACCGCTGGCCGCACTGATCGTCTTCACGCTGGCCCGCACCGGCTTCGGCCGCCTGCTCTACGCCGTCGGCGACAATGAGCGCGCGACACGCCTGTCGGGCGTGCAGTACTGGCAGGTCATCACCGCGCTCTACGTCACCTCGAGCCTGCTCGCCGGCATAACCGGCCTGCTCTATATCGGCTTGATCAAGGCCCCATCGCTCTCGCTCGCCGAGCCCCTCGTCCTGCCATCGGTGGCGGCAGCCGTCATCGGCGGCACCTCCATCTTCGGCGGCCGCGGCGGCTACACCGGCACCATCATCGGCGCCCTGATCCTGACCGTGCTGACGACGCTGTTGACAATTTTGCAGATGCCGGAGGGGGCGAGACGGATTTTGTTTGGGCTGATCGTGCTGTTTGTGACGGCGGCTTATCTGAGGATTGTGGAGGAGCGGTAGTTGATGGGTTGACCGGCCGCTTTAGGCCGTCTGCATCGAGCCAGCCAGGCTCACTGCGATGTCCCTGCGGTAAGGGTGCTCGCCTGCGCCGGCGGCTTGCCCGGCAGCAATGTCTTCGCGTCAGGTTCGAGGTAGTCCTGTGACAGATCCAACGGATTCCAGTGCACGGAATCGGAGAACAACCCAAAGATATCGCCGCTGGTGAATTGCACCGGGTGGGACGTCGCGGCGAAGAGCGACTCGTCGTATTCGGACGCGATGTCGGCGGGACTGTATCCCATCAGCTCCAGCACGGTAGGAACGATCTGGAAATGGCTCGCCTTGCCGCGATTGGCCGCGGCGCCGGCCGCGAAACGCGCCCTCAGCGCCGGATCGGCGGCATAGGCCATCAACGGAACCAGACCCACGCGCGGATCGGGATTGAAGATGGTGCAGTGGGTCGATTCGCCGACTTTCAGCAGCTGCCCGTGGTCGGAAGTATAGAGCATCGCGGTATTCGAAAGATCGGCTCTCTCGAACAGTTCTTGCATGAAATAATCGACCGACCAGCGGATTGCGTTGCGGTAGGATGCCATGCGTGTCGCAACCGTATCCCGACCCGCCGACGCCACTGTGGGGCCGTAGACCGCTTCCGATGGAGGATATGACCAGTCATAGGGAAAATGCGCGCCGTTCTTGTTGGCGTAGACGAACACTGGCTGGCTGCCGGCCAGCTCGCCGCGCAGGATCTCTATCAAACGGAGATCGGCGTGGTCCATGGCTACATCGTCTATGAGATAGGTCTTGTCGATGTCATGCTTTTCTCGCGCCGTCATGAAGTTCGTGTTCCCCAGGACGACGACTGCCTTGGCGGTCGACTGCGCGTCGATATACACCGTCCGGTATCCGGCCTTCTTGGCGTACTGCCAGATTGTCGGGTTGGTATTGACGGAATGGGCCAGGTCGCGACGCGACGCCGCGAGACGCAGTATGGCGTTCGAATAGACGCTGCAGTCGCCGCCGGACACGGCGGGACCGAAATTGACGAGTTTGCCCGCGAGGGCGGCGATGCGGGGCGTGTGCGAATTGCCAGGCGTCAGATCGACGAAATCCCCGCGAACGCTTTCGTCGATCATCATGACGATGTCGCGGGGCCTGTTCTGCGCTGTGGCGTTCCATGCGACGGAGCGGCGCTCTGGAGCACCTTGTGTCATGATCCGCTCCGCGGCCATCGCGGAAAGAGCCAGCGGAGCGAATTGTTTCGGCATGCCCGAGGAGCCCCCGCCGTCCTTGGCGTAAACCACGGCGGCAATAATCAGGATCGGCAACACGGGCAGCCAGGCCATGCGCCCCATCCATCTCGATAGCCGGGCGCCTTTCGCTGCTGGCGGAACCGAAAGCGACGCCACGCCAAAGGCCATGATCGCGGCGGCGGGCCAGATCAGCCGATCGTAGAAACTGGCGGCCTCGCCGACGGAATTGCGGCTCGCCCAAAGGGAAAGAATATCGAAGACCGACAGATCGGCGTTGCTTGCCTTGAAATAGAGCCAGGCTGCCGCGCTCGACAGGGCAAGCGGCACGGCCCAGAGGAGACGTGTGACGAGCCGGGGCTGAAATGCTGCAAACAACAACGCCACTATCGCCAGTCCCCAGATTGCGAGGAATGAGGCCAGCGTGGTGAAGCGCCCGTTGGCAACGAGATTCCCGACTCGATCCCAGAAGTCGAAACTGGTGATCGCCACGAAACCGGCGATCATGATCAATTTGACACATACGGCTACGACGCCCCAGCGACTGTGATGATCGGCCGGAGCCTGATCGGCGCGTTCACCTGCGGCCGGCATGGCGACGCCCCGGCTCTTGGGATGAGTTGACGACAAAGACGCGGCGACCGTTACGTCGGACGTGCATCCGCCTCGAAGACGAACCGCGGACAAGCCACTCGCCCGCCCCTGGAAGAATGCCGTTCAGGCCGAGTTCCGGTGACAGACCACCGCTGCGCGTCGGTGCATGGTTTGGTGACCGGCGATGAGCGACGGGTTCGCAGGCACGGCTTGGTCCGTGCGCCGGCCACTGGCCTGGCATGCCCTGCAGTTCCTGGAACTCCAGCCCTAAAAAGCACCGCCATGTCACACCGGTCGCTTGGTGTCGCATCAGTATTTCACGAGCTTTGACGTTGGCTCTTGATCGGCTCGCAAGGCTGGTCGTCCGCTATGCCCCATTCTACGCCAGGAAATCATAGTCTTCACCACCTGCCACATGTATGCGGTTGTCCAGCGGCTACGCTACAGGGAGTGAGCTTTGAGAAGCCTAGCCAGCCTGTGATGGCTCGAAGGCCTCTCAGCTTTCCGTTAGCATCTGCTCATATGAAATCCACGGCTTCATTCATTTGAAGGAGACCAGCGTGCATTGGTTTTCGCGATAGCGCATTGCCAGCCACCGCGATTTCTGTCGTCCGGCCCAAGTCGTGCTCACAACTGACGCGTCTGAGCCCGGGTCTGCAGCTTGTCTCCCGCAGCCAGCCAAGCGCCGGTTGATGCCCGGTCTTGCTGCAATACTGGCAGGTCATCACGGCACTCTACGTCACCTCGAGCCGGCTCGCCGGCGCCTGCTCCATATTATCGGCCTGATCAAGGCCCCGTCGCTCTCGCCGAACACCTGGTCCCGCCCTCGGTAGCGGCGGCAGTCATCGGCGGCATCTTCGGCGGCCGCGGCGGCTACACCGGCACCATCATCGGCGCCCTGATCCTGACCGTGCTGACGACGCTCTTGACCATCCTGCAGATGCAGGAGGGGGCGCGGCGGATTTTGTTCCGGCTGATCGTGCTGTTTGTGACGCCGGCGTATTTGCGGATTGTGGAGGAGCGGTAGGTGGCGAACCAGCCTTCGATCGAAGCCGCCCCTACCGGCCAAAGGGCTTATCATAGGGGAACTCAGCAAGAGCTGGCTGGTCCATACGCCAGATGCCTGGCTGTAGGCTTAAATGGCAGAGTTGGGAATCTGGCCGCCCTACTGAAAGTGGCCAGAAGTCTCACGACTCCCAGCAAATCAACCTCGGTAAGCCCTTTTATGGCTTTGTAGGGGTCTCAAAATGATAACAGACCAGTCCTCAATCGACCGGCGACAAAATTCAGGCGGTTCAATCGCCAAATCTTCGAACGTTCGAATAACACGAATTTCAGGGTAAATTGGAAGCAACCACTAAAGGCATTCGTCCACCGACAGACGGCTAGGCAAAGGGCCCTTCGTCGACGCAACAGCCTGCAGATAAATGCAACTCATTTCGAGAGCTTCACGGGGGGTAATAATTACATTATCATCAAGTGTTCTCGCAACCGCTGCGGGCGATCGCCATGTCGGACGACCACGAGGCTATGACGGACCGCAGTTTGCAGTCGACCTCGGAACATCGCTATCTCACGGTTGCCTTCTGTGACATCGTTGGTTCTTCCGCTTTATCACAAACGCATGACCGAGAAGCAATTCGAACAATCCTGGACAAATTCCAGTCGATTTGCATCGATGTTGTGAACCGGCATGGGGGAGCCGTCGTTTCCTCAGCAGGCGATGGGGTACTGTTCCAGTTTGGCTTCCCTCGCGCTCACGGCAACGATGCCGAACGGGCCGTGCGTGCGTCTCTGGCGATCGTCGAGACCATCCGTTGCACCGACTTCTCGTCCGGGCTCGGATCCATGCCGAGCATTCATGCTAAGGTTGGCCTTAGCAGCGGCCTTATATTGGTTAGCCCCGAGCGGACCCAGACATGGCGGATCAGTCACAGCCTCACTGGCGAAGCCGTAAACCTCGCTAGCCGGATACAAGGTCTGGCCGGGGCGGACGCAGTGCTGGCCTCGCACGAGACCGTGGAGGTCCTTGAGGGGGGGTTCGAAACGCAGCCGATTGGCGCCCGACGACTAAAAGGATTCAGTAGGGCAATCCATGTCTCTGAGATCAAGGGACCTAAGATGGCCGCAGATAGGAGTTCAGCCCGTTTCCAGCGGGGCTCCACGAGGATCATTGGCCGAGGTGCTGAACTCGATATGATTCAGGAAGCTTGGCGAAATGTGCAAGTGTATCAATCACAGAGCACCCTATTTATCTATGGAGAAGCGGGCGTCGGAAAATCTCGCCTCGTCGAAGAGTTTCGAAAGTCCTCGGATACGGCGGATGCTACTTATGTTAAACTGAACTGCTCCGAGATAGCTGCAGCGATTCCCCTGCATCCGATTGTAGGATTTCTCCGATCCTCGGCAGGAGCGATGCAAACCGATTCCGCTGCCAATGTCTCTGATAAAACCGATAAATTCTTGAAGCAATTCGGCATAGAAGGAGACGTCGAGCGCCACGTCATGCGCTCCTTGCTGGGGTTGGAAAGTGTCGATCAGGCAAGACTCGGCAGCGCCCAGCCAAGACATCGCAAGAAGATCGAATTTGGCCTGCTTCTTGGGATATTCGAGAGACTCCTCGGACCTGCGCCTTGCATTCTGTTTCTGGACGACGTGCATTGGCTTGATCCGTCGTCGAGGGAATTCATTGAAATTCTTATCGAACGGCTCAAGGGTCGGCCCCTCCTCGTCATGCTGGCCTCAAGAAAGAAATTGGAGGTGAGCGCCCGGGAGAGATATCCTCACTCGATTGATCTGGAGCCCTTGAATTTTGCCGACAGCCATGAAGTCCTCAGCTGGGTTCCCGGTACCGATCAACTTGGTCATCATACGACCAGGCAAATCGTCGAGCTCTCGGATGGCATCCCCTTTTACCTTGAAGAACTGGCTATCGCGGCACTAGAGCATCGCGGCCACCTGGCCACACGCGAGCCGCCGAAGAATGTGCGTAGGTATGAAATTCCATTGTTGTTGGCCGAACTCCTTTCGGAGCGTCTCGACAGTGTGCCATCGATGCAGCCGCTGCTGCGCGTGATGTCCGCGTTTGGCGAACCGATTTCAGTGCAGATTCTAAGCTTGGCCCTGGGAGAGCCACCAGATCAAATCCAAGCCAAACTCGCCGCTCTCATCCACGAAGGCGTAGTCGCAGTCAGCGGCGGATCGTCGGAGGAGGTCTACGATTTTCGGCACGCTCTTCTGAACCGCGTCTGTTACGGAGGCATGGTGCACGCAATCAGACATGAGAGCCACCGACGCATCGTAAGCGCATTGCTGTCGAACAACACCCCACCGGTGGCCGAGGTCCTGGCACACCACCTCACCGGTGCGGCGATGTACGAGAAGGCTGCCGAAGCCTGGTTAAAGGCAGGGACCGAGGCAGCAAGACGCTCAGCCAATGTCGAGGCTATAAATAGCCTGAGCAGAGCTTTGGATGCAGTTGGACAGATAAGAGATAGCCCCGGCTACATTCCCCTCGAATTGATGGTGAGGGCCTCCTTGGTCGGGCCTTATGTCGCGGTGAAGGGGTTCTGCGCTCCCGAAGTATTCGAGTGTTGCTCAGCGGGATTATCTTTGTGCGAGAAGCATCCGTCACCGTACGTCTTTCCGTTCCTATACGCACGGTTCACTTGGGAAATCACTACGGGTCATGTTCATGCTGCGCTTGCGACAGCTCAGGCCTTTTTGGATCTCGCTGCGGCGCGAAACTATCAACCCGGCGAGACAATCGGTAACCGCCTGCTGGGGATGGCGCTCTTTGCCAATGGCCAGTCGAAGGAGGCCGAGCGCGCCCTTTCTTCCTCCATTTTGAATTATAACCCCGATGTGGACAACTCGGTAACCTACCTCTTTGGAGCGAATTCCAAGATTACGGGCCAAGCTCTGCTGAGCCTTGTATTGTTTTATTCGGGGAGGGACCATGAGGCCGCCACTTTAGGGATCGAGACGCTGCGCCATGCAGATGAACTGCGTCATCCCCTCTCCACTGCAATTGCGATTGGTTACATCGGTGGGTTCATCGCGGCCTACAATGGTGAGGTTGAGAACGTTGTCTCACAGTCTCGCCGCCTCGTGACCTTTTCAGCAGAAAACAGCCTTCGCGTGTTCCAAATCTTCGGAGATTTCTTCCTAGGCTGGGCTTCTTTTCAGTCCGGGAGACTAGCAAGCGGACTCCAGCTTATGTCGGAGGCACTGGAAAACCTGGCTGCAATCGGGTGGAAGCTGTCAGTTCCCAACATGATAGCATTTTATGCCGAAGCATGCGTGGCAGTCGGCAAGACATCTGAGGCAATGCAACTGTGCGAGCTCGCCAAGACGCTTGTCTCAGAGGGAGAGACGTGGGGCGAGTGCGAGGTTCTCAGGGTCGAAGCGCTGGCAATGCATCACGGCCAGCCGGAAGACTCCCTGGCTGCCGAGAGGCTTATTCAGCGCTCCGTGGCCCTCGCTCGTGAGCGGCTTTCGCCCACGTTTGAGCGCCGCGCCCTCAAAACGGCGAAGCTGATTTTTGGTAGGGAGACAATTCAGGACGATGCGATTGAGCATCGTCTCCTTGAGATCGGTAACATGGGAAAGTAACGAGGTAGAGTACGCGATTTCGCTAACGGTACTGGGAACAGGAGGGACTAGTGGCGCGACAGAGTTTGCAGGTTGCAGTTCTTGAGCTGCTTTGTGGCACTGACGTTGATCCCGGCCCCTACTCAATCTTCCGAAGGCAATTTTTTGGTGTCATGTCGCAGTCGGTGGCTGCGTGGTGCCGAAGAGCGGGGCACACGGTTACATACAATACGTACTACGGACAGCGGCCAGTTCACGAGCTCATCCCTTCGTCCACGGACGTCGCCTTCATTTCAGCCTTCACAGAATCCTCCGCGCTCGCCTATGCCCTAGCGAATCTCTTCAGACGCCGTGGCGTGAAGATGATACTTGGCGGGCCTCACGCTAACGCCTTTCCAAACGATTCCGCTCGTTTCTTTGACATCGTCATCCAGCGATGCGACGAGCAGCTGGTCCGGGAATGCCTGAAAGAAGGTCACCCGCCGGGCACCATTCTGAGCACCAATGCAGCCTCGATAGACCTCCCTCTTCTGAGGGAACGTCGACACGACCTCGACCGGGTTTCTCTTATCTTCGGATCGTTCTCCAAGCTGTCAGTGATTCCAATCGTGTCTTCATCCGGGTGCCCGTATGACTGCAATTTCTGTGTCGACTGGAACCAGCCATATAGGCTGCGAAACGCTGACGATCTGCGCCACGATTTTGAATACGCATCCCAAAAGATGCCTGGTAGAACCTTGGCATTTTACGATCCGAACTTCGGTGTCAACTTTGAAAAGACGGTCGGCATATTAGAAGAGATTGAGCCAACTTCTAGAAGTCCCTACATCATCGAAAGCTCGCTGACGGTCCTAAATGAATCCCGGCTTACGCGCCTTCGTGATACCAACTGTATCTTCATCGCCCCGGGAGTAGAGTCTTGGGCTGGATATGGTCGCAAGACAAGAACCACGGGGATGGATGCCTCTACAAAATTTGTCCGAATCGTTGACCACTTTGAATTGATCAAAAGATACGTCCCCGGACTCCAGGCGAATTTTCTGTTTGGCTCCGACGTGGATCGCGGGGACGAACCCGCCCACCTTACCCAAGATTTCATTCGGCGGTTTCCGACCGTATTCCCGGGGATCGCCGTGCCTATTGCCTTCGGAGGCATCCCGATGAGGGCGGCCCTTCAGCAAGAACAGCGTTTGCTCCCGCTGCCTCCCTGCTATTACGTCGACCCATTTCCAACCTATCGGTTCAAAAACTACGGCATGGAAGAGTTCTTTAAACACCTCATCGCAATTTTTCGGGAGGCGGCGAATGCCAAGATGGCCGTCAGGAGAATGCTGGAGCCGATCAGTCTGCCAATCCGCCTCAGCTTTTTTGTTCGAACACTCCAACTACGGCGCCACATCAGGCTCCTGGAGCGCTTTTCCAGGGTGCTCGCGGAAGATAAGGCAGTCGTTTCATTCAACAATAGCGACACCAACACGATACCACCATACTACGACTGGGTTCTGGACAAACGTCTTGGTCGATATGCTGGATTGTTACTCCGGCAAGATCGCGATGCGATGGCGGTCGACTGAACATCGCAGATACGCCTGCAGTGCAGCCAAATTGATGAATTCATTGTGACGGAATTCGGCACTTGCTAACCAAAAAATGCGCGGTGAACGCCGTGCTTTCACGCCGCTCTTTGCTGCCGTAAATCATGCGACTGCGGCACTTGGGACAATCAAAATGGTTTCCTTGGGCGCGAACGACATAATTCATCTGCCGCGACTTGCACGGATTGATCCAGGCCTGTTCGATCTTCTTTTCAGCGGCTGCAAGGTCGAACGCTACGCGGAGGGCCAGCATCTCTTCGTTCAGGAGGATCCAGCCGATCGCATTTACGGGGTGATGCGCGGGACGGTTGAGATATCCATATATTCGCCGGGAGGCCAGAGGCTGGTGGCCAATCTCGAGCCGTCCTACAGTCTAATCGGAGAGATTGGCGCGCTCGACGGGCACCCGCGCACTGCAACCGCCATCTGCCTCACAGTTTGCGAACTGGTCTCGCTTAGCCGGAAGCAGCTTTTCGATCGAATTGAAAAACACCCGCCGCTTGCGCGGGCCATGATTGAACTATTGTGCGCGCGGTTGCGCTGGGTCAGCGGTGAACTTGGGGATCATGCTTTCCTCAGCATTGAGGCCAGACTGGCAAAACGACTCTTCTTTTTGGCTCGCGTAATAGCGGATGGCTCAGGCTGGATACCGATCTCCCAATCTGAACTAGGGGAATTCTTGGGCGCCACGCGCGAGTCCGTCAACAAGACGCTCAACAACTGGCGTAACCGCTCGATTATCGCGATGAAGCGTGGTGGTCTGCGAATAACGAACGCTGGCGCTCTTCGTCACCTAGCCGACTCGCAGGACGAAGACTGATATGAATAATTCAAAACGTCCTGACGAGCCAAAAGCCGCCAAGTCAATCGCGCAGCATGATTCTTTCTGGGTGGCGATCTGCGGGACGACGATAGCGGACTGACGTGTTCCTAGGATTTATCGGGATCTGCGTCGCTATCACGCGATGTCTGATCCTTCTTGACAGTCCGTAGGAACACGTCGCTCCGAGTGAGGAAGCAGGGCGGTCGCGCTAGCACCGCTCCTTTACCTCAGTTCCGGCAATCGGGGCTAACAGGGTCGTACTGGTGCGGGCTAACCCCCATGCACCTGGGGTTTGAAGTGCCGTCACCGGACCCGATCGATCCTGTCTGGAACCCATACACCACCACTCGCTCTGAACCTGATGCGTGTTGTCCCTTGAACTGACCCGGATCCTCGAAGTCACCATTGTCGGCACGAAGGCTGTGCACGAAGGTCGAGTCGATCGCGAACGCGGGCGCCGTAAGCATAATAAATGCCGACGCAGCTGCAATGATCTTGTACATGCTTCTCTCCCTTGTTGATGACATCGCAAAATTTTGCGATGAGAACAAAATTGGCTTTATTACAAAGCCAATTCCTCCTTTTGATTTTGATCTTCTGTTGATTTTAAGATCTATCTGAAAGAGAGGCCCAATTGCCTGTTCCGGCATCTTTTGTACGCCGGGCGCGAAATTTGTATGTGAAGGAATTCACAAAAGGACTGCCAAAATCGACAGCGCGACCTTTGTGCGGACGCGCAGGCTACCGCAAACAGACGCCGAGGCGCAAAGCTGATGTTGAATTAGCGTGAGCCCAATGTGTCGGTCGCAACTGACTTATCCGAACCCGAGCCTGCAGCTTGTCTCCCGCTATCAAGCAAGCGTCGGATGATGCCCAGTCTTGCCCCTCACCATCCCCCCAATCCCCTCCAGCAACGCCCCCTTCTCCCCCACCCAAAACCAGTGGTCCTCCCCCTCCACCTCGACAAACCGCGCCCCCGCAATCCGCGCCGCCAGGTACCGCCCGGCTTCCACCCGCACCGCCCGGTCACCCCTGCGGTGCAGCACCAGCGTTGGCGCCCTGACTTTTGACAGCAGCGGGCGGACATCGGCGTCGCGCAGCGCCTGCAGCAGGCCGGCGACGGCGCCGGGGCTGGAGGCGGCTCGGAGCAGGCCCGCCCACCAGGCGCGTGCCTGGCGGTCATCGGCGAGGCTGGGCGCGAAGGTTTCGATTTCGGCCGGGCCGCCCCAGCCGGCGAGCAGACGTTGCTGCCACAGGTCGTATTGCGCCGAGGTCAGCGCGAAGGGATAGTCGGGCGCGCGGCTGCCCTTGGCGAGCGAGCCCCAGAGCACAAGGCCGGTCAGGCGGTCGGGGTGGTCGACGGCAAAGCGGATGCAGCCCGGCCCGCCTTCCGAGGCGCCGACCAGCAAGGCTTTGCGGCTGCCGGCCGCATCCATCACCGCCAGAATGTCACGCGCGGTGGCCTCGACGGTCGGGCGGGCGCCGACGCGGTCGGACAGGCCCATGCCGCGCCGGTCGAACAGGATCAGCCGGCCGAGCCGCGACGCGGCATCGAGCCAGGCGCGGCAGCTCCTGTCTTCCCAGATGCGCTCGACATGCGAGATGAAGCCGGGCACCAGCACGATGTCGGCCGGGCCGCTGCCTATCGTCTGGTAGGCGATATGGATGCCGTCCACGGCGACATAGCGGGTTCTGGGCATCTCCGGTTCGGCATTGCCCGCGCGCAGCAACGCCAGCGTGGCGGGGTCCGGCGCCACGCCGAGCTCCTCGCGCAGCAGCCGCATAGAGGTTTCGCCCTGGCGCTCGGCCGCCGCCCGGTCGCCGGCGGCCAGATGGGCGCGGATCAGGTGGCGGTGCGCGCTTTCGCTCAACGGGTCGAGGGCGGCAAGGCGCGTGGCGTGCAGCACGGCGCCGCGCGCATCGCCCCCGGCGATCCTGGCTTCCACCAGCCGCTCCAGCGCCTGCACCAGCCGGCTGCGCAAGGCCTCGCGGCGGAAGAACACCCATTCCTCGAATTCGGGACAATCCGGCAGCGAGAAGCCGGCGAGATAGTCGCCGGTGTAGAGGCCGGCGGCCTCGTCGAGAAGCCCGGCATCGCAGGCATGCTCGAAGGCGCTTGCGTCGGCCTCGACCAGGAGCCCCGGGCGCACACTCAGCGATGCCGCGCTGGCTGATATGATCTCATCGCCGAACGCGATGCGGATCTTGTAAAGCGTGCGCCGCAGGCGGGCGCGGGCGGCTTCCGCGTCGGCTTCGGGCCACAGCAGCGTGGCGGCGACGTCGCGCGCCACGGGTCCGCCGGCCTCGGCGAGGTAGATGACCAGCGCCGCCGCCTTGCGCAGGGCAAGCTCTATGCGCCGCCCGTCCAGCCGGAACTCCGGAAAACCCAGAAGCCTGAGTTGTATCAGCTCCATCAATCCGCACGCGGCCGCGCAAGGAGAGGACGTTGAGGGGACGCCGGCCTTCTATCCATCCCCCCGGTTTCGCGCCGATCCGGCCCGATCAACTCCCTTGGAGCGAGAAATGTCACCGGTCAATACATCAAGCCACCCCACACCAGAACGGCCCACCTTGGGCGCCAGCACCCGGCATGGAGGCTGAGCCATGTGCCAGACCTGCCTGTCCTGGTATGCACGCTGCGTCGCCCCCTATTTCGTCCATGCCGGCTGTTCGGCCGGCGCCTTCACGCAAATGCGCAGGCGCCTCATCCCGAGGGCTGAAGGCGTCGTCGTCGAGGTCGGCTTCGGCTCGGGCCTCAACCTGCCCTATTATGACGCCGCCAGGGTCGAGCGGCTGGTCGGCATCGATCCCGACGGCACCATGCTCGGCCTCGCCGCGCCGAAGAGCAGCACCTCGCCATTCCCGGTCGAATGCATCCGCGCCGGCGGCGAAAGCCTGCCTTTGGCCGACGGCATCGCCGACACGGTGGTCGTCACCTATGCCTTCTGCACCATTCCGGACCCCGAGGCGGCGCTGAGCGAAATCCGCCGCGTCCTGAAGCCGACGGGCCGGCTCATCTTCATCGAGCATGGCCAGGCCGAGGGGCCGCGCCACCGCCGCTGGCAGGAGCGGCTGAACCGGCTGTGGGGATCGATTGCCGGCGGCTGCCACCTCAACCGCGATCCGCTGCGCCTGATCGGCAGCGCAGGCTTTCGCCTGCTCGAGGTGCAGCACAGCCGCTTCCCCCTGCCCCTATGGCAGTTGGGCAGCCACCACGCCGGCATCGCGGCGGCTGGCTGACGGGGGCGTTTGCCCGTGCGTCGACGTCGCGCCCGGAGCTGCCAGCGTCTAGCCGCTCACAGCGCCAGGCTCCCCTGCTCCGCCTCCTCGGCATTGGGATCGCCGGGGGCCGTGGCCCAGGCGAGTTCGACCAGCGTCACGGTGCGCTTTCCCGTGCCGTCGAGCTGGCACACGATGAGGCCTTGTTCCTCGATATAGGTCAGGAGACGGCGCGCGCGGCGCAGCGAGTGCGAACCGTAGGCGCGGGCGATCGCGGCATCGCTCGGGCACGGCCAGCCTTCCTTGGCGGCACGCGCGATCATCATGAACACGCCCTGCATGTCGTCGGGCAGCAGCGAGGCGCGCACGGAAACATCGCGCCACGCATCGTCCTGCGTGGTTTCGGAGCCGAGGCCGGCGCGGGCGCGCGTCAGCATGCGGCGGAATTCGGCGAGGTCCGGCACCACCGAGGCCAGGCCCTCGATGCGGCAGCGCACCACGAACTCCTGGTAGAGCACGCCGATGACGCGGAAACCCGCATCGGGCTGCGCCAGGATGGCGCGCAGCACGCGGTCGACCCGCTCGCGCCGCTCCGCCAGGTCCTCGGCGCTGATTTGCGGCTCGGCCGGTTCGGGGCGGATTTCCAGCGCCGCCGACTTCGCCGCCATCAGCTGGTCGAGCAGATCGGGCGATGCCACCCGGCGCGGCGTGCGCACCGTCTCGGGCGGCGGTGCGGCCAGGATGATCGCGCGGGCGTCCTCAAGTGCGGCCTCCGGCATCGCCATCAGCCGCGGCGTGCCGTTGCGCGGGCTGGTGTCGGTCGGGCCGATGCGCAGGCCGAGCGGTCGCCGCGACAGCGCCGGTCCCAGCGCCATGAACTGCCCGCGTTCGAGGTCGCGAAAAGCTTCCGCCTGGCGCCGCTCCATGCCCAAGAGATCGGCGGCGCGCGCCATGTCGATGTCGAGGAAGGTGCGGCCCATGAGGAAATTGGAGGCTTCCGCCGCGACATTCTTGGCGAGCTTGGCCAGACGCTGCGTGGCGATGATGCCGGCGAGTCCCCGTTTGCGGCCGCGGCACATCAGGTTGGTCATGGCGCCGAGCGAGAGTTTGCGCGCCTCGTCGGAAACCTCGCCGGCCACCGCCGGCGCGAACAGCTGCGCCTCGTCCACCACCACCAGCATCGGGTACCAGTGGTCGCGGGCGACCTCGAACAGCCCGCCGAGGAAGGCCGCGGCGCGCCGCATCTGGTTCTCGGCGTCGAGCCCTTCGAGGTTCAGCACGGTGGAGACGCGGTGGATGCGCGCCCGCTCGCCGGCCGCCTGCAGGCCGCGCTCGGTATGCTCCTCGGCATCGATCACCAGATGGCCGTAGCGCTCGCCGAGCGAGACGAAGTCGCCTTCGGGGTCGATGATGGTCTGCTGCACCCAGGGCGCGCTCTGCTCAAGCAGGCGGCGCAACAGATGCGACTTGCCGGAGCCCGAATTGCCCTGCACCAGGAGGCGGGTCGCCAGCAGTTCCTCGAGATCGAGGTTTGCTGGGGCGCCCGCCGTGGTGTGTCCCATCTCGATCGCAACGGTCATGTCTCGACTCAAAAAGGTCTCCTGCGCGGCATGGGGCTTAGCAACCCAGGCTCGGCCCGTCGAGCACCGATGGCCGGCCGGCGGGTGTTGCGCACAGTTGTGAAGGACGGTGAAGGGGCCGCGAGAGCAGCCGCCCCTGTGGATAGTAACCTGTTGTTCACCATGGGCCGGCGTTGCGGTTGCGGATGCCGGCCATCCGCTTAGCCTGACCTTGCATCACGCCCCAACGGGATGCACCCAACGCCCCCAAATGGCGGCCGGCGTCTTCAAGTTTCGTTTCTGTATGCGCCGGTCGTCAGTTTTTTCCGTTACAGCGTCGCCCTTTGCGGCGGCACCGGCGCCAGGGGCGGCGCATCCAGCCCCTTGAACGGGTCGCGCCACGCGTCGATCGCTTCGAGCCGGCGATACCAGCTGAAGAGCGCGGGATAGTCGCCGAGCGGCAGGCGGGCGGCATCGTTGAAGGGCAGGAAAGCCGCCATGCGGAAATCGGCATAGGAAAGCGACGTCCCGACCAGCCATTGCCGGCCGGCCAGCTCCGCCTCCAGGATCGCGGCCCCCTTGTGGAAGTCACGCAGCCCCTCCCTGACCTTGTCCTCATCGATCGGCCCGATTCGATAACGCTGCTTGGTGCCGCGCTCGAAATGCACGGTGTCGCAGGCGCGCATGAAATTCTCCTTGCCCCAGCTCAGCCAGCGGATCATGTCGGGTTCGTCCTCGCCGCTGCGCCAGAAATCGGAACGCGCCGTGCGCGACAGGAGGCAGGCAATGGCGTCGGCCTCCCACAGGCTGCCGCCCGGCCAGGCGAGGATGGGAATGGAGAGGTTGGGGTTGAGCGCCCGGAATCGCTCCGCTTGCCCCGGCGCAAAGGGTGAAGCGAATTCGAAAGTCACCGGCGCATCGAGGTGACGCGCCACCGCGACAGCCAGGCGCGGATTGGGATTGCGGCTGAAATACAGTTTCATTCCGCCCGCGGCCGCCTCGACCTTGTCATTCATGAATGCCTCTCTCCTTGTCCTGGCGAACATGCCAGATCAAGGACGCGGCCGGCAGGTGCAATCCGACAAAGTGTGGGTTGACCACCATCGATGGCGAGGCGACACTTCATCTCGCACCAAGGCAGGAGGAATTGCGATGGACGAGCCCGAACGGTGGCGCCACATGTCGACGGCGCCCAAGGACGGCAGCCGGATCCTGGTCACGGTCCGTCCCTCCGAACAGGGGCCGGCCGAAGTCGACCTCGCCTACTGGTCGCGCGGCGACCAGTTCGCCGGTGAAGGCTGGCGCGCGTCCGACTCCTCGCCCGGCCGCGTCGTCGAATATGCCGAGCCGGAGCTGAAATGCTGGATGCCCCTGCCCTCGGCCAACCTCAGCCGCGGCGGCTCGATGCCGGCGCCGTGGGAAGGCGACGACGCCCAGCAACTGGATGGGTCCGGGATTTAGCGGCGCCACAAGCCACTTTAGTGCAACATCTTACGGCTGGCGGAGTTTCCGGCCGCTGCGGCGCGGTTCGGCCTCAATGGTCGTGACGCGGCGATGGGACGGCGGAAGTGAAGCGGCCCGCCCGCCCGACACGTGCGACCAGCGCGCACCAGCGGATCGCCGTTTCCCCGGGATCGAACCGGTGGACCGCCGATGCCCGCCAGCCCTGCTGCCTCTCGAGATAGCGCGCGAGCGCAAGATCATGCCGCAGCGGCGCTACCTCGCCGGAATTTTCCTTGGGTTCATCGTGCCAGGTGGGCCAGTCGGTCGCATTTAGGGGCAGCATGACATCCTCCCGATACAAGGCTGTTGATCCCCAGCCTTGTCCTCCACCGCCGTGAGATACGCGTTGGAACAAGCGTGATGGATTCGTGAAAAGCGCCGCGTCGGCAAAATCCCGGTTGAAATGGGGGCAGCTACGGGAAAGGATCATCGCAAAGTTGTGGCGGATCCGATGGCGCACCCTCACCTCAACCTGCTCGGTGGTTTCGACTTTGCCGGCGATGCGCGGGCAGTGCCGGTTCTCAGCCGCAAGGCGCGCGCCATGGTGGCCTATCTCGCCTTGCAGTCGCGACATTCGCAGTCACGCGAGAAGCTTGCGACACTGCTTTGGGGCGTCAACAGCGAGGCACAGGCCAGAACGAGCCTCAGGCAGGCGGTGTCGGCCGTGAGGAAGGCCATGCAGGCGTCCGGCGGTCGCTTCCTCACCGATGGTGACAACGTCGCCCTCCATCTCGATGAACTTGATTTCGATGTCGCCCGGTTCGAGGCATTGGCCGCCAGTTCAATGGCTGACGATCTCGAACAGGCGCTTCTCGTCTATCGAGGCGACCTGCTCGAAGGCTTCGGGCTGAAGGAAGAGCCCTTCGAAGATTGGCTGCGGGTCGAGCGCGAACGCCTGAGGGCGATAGCGGTCGCGGCGCTGGACAGGCTCGTTGCGCATTACTCGGCGGTCGATCCGGCATCCTGCGTCCGCGCGGCGACGCGTCTGCTGACCATGGAGCCCCTGCGGGAAGACATCCACCGCGCTCTCATGCAAGCCTTTGCGGCCCAGGGCCGGATCAATCTTGCGCTGAGGCAATATGAAAATTGCCGTGGCGTGCTGCAGCGCGGGCTCAACCTGCAGCCCGAGCCCGAAACCCGTTCCCTCTACGAAGAGTTGCGAACGCGCCGCATGGCGCCGCAAGCGCGGTCCAAGACGGCAGGCCCGGCCCCGCCTGTCGGAGCGATATCACCACCAGCGCCAGCCCATGCCGGCGAGCGGCAGCAGGCTTCGACCCACTATGCCAAATCGGCCGGGACCAACATCGCCTATCAGGTAACCGGCGATGGAGCGATCGACCTGATCTATGTTCCTGGATGGGTTTCCAACCTCGATCTTGCCTGGTCGTCGCCGCGGCTTTCGCATCTGCTGCATCGCCTCGGCACCTTTTCGCGCCTGATCCGCATGGACAAGCGCGGCACAGGGTTGTCAGACCGCAGCGTTGGTTTGCCGACCCTTGAGGAACGAATGGAAGACATGCGGGCGGTGCTGGATGCGGTCGGCTCGAAGCGTACGGTTCTGTTCGGCAGCTCCGAAGGCGGCCCCATGTGCATGCTGTTCGCCGCGACCTATCCCGAGCGCACCGCGGCACTTGTGCTCAACGGAACCTATGCCAGGGGCAGGTGGTCGAAGGATTACCCATGGGCAAGGACAAGCCAGCAGGTGGAAGAAGACCTGGCCGCCGTCGAGAGACAATGGGGCGAGCCTGCGGACATGAGCAATGCGGCACCCAGCCTGATGAATGACAGCTACGAGAGAGAATGGTTCGCAGCCTACCTCAGGAATTCGGCCTCGCCCGCCGAAGCCATCGCGCTCTGGCGCTGGGGCACGGAAATCGACATCCGTGACATTCTACCTACCATTCATGTTCCAGCACTGATCGTGCAGACGAGCGGCGACCGCTGGGTAAAACCTGAAGAAGGGCGCTACCTGGCGACGCACATCGAAGGCGCCAGATACATCGAACTCGCCGGCCGCGACCATGTGATCTGGGGCGAGAATTCCGATCGTCTCGTCGACGAGATCCAATCCTTCGTTACCGGCGCCCTGCCGGCGGCACCAGGCGAACGGGTCCTGGTGTCGGTTCTGTTGCTGGAGATGGGTAACTCACCCTCCTGTGCCGGCGCGGATCCTGTCGAACGCCAGGCTGAAGAGATCCGCGCCGAATTGCTCACTGCCGAAGGCAGGCAGATCAGGCACTCGGAAAATGGATTTCTCGCCGTGTTCCAGAGGCCGACCCGGTCGATCCAGTGCGCCATCGCGATCCGTCATCGCCTGCGACGATCCGGTATCGATGTCCGCTGCGCGGTCCACACCGGTGAATGCGAAGAGCGCGGCGACGATCTGACCGGGATCGCGATCGAGCTCGCGGCGCGGCTGCTCGATCACGCCGAACCGGGCGACATCATCGCGTCGCGAACCGTGCGCGATCTCGTCGTCGGCTCCAGCCTGATATTCCAGGAGCGGGGCGAGATCGAAGCGAGCGGCATGCCTGGCGCGCTTTCGTTCTTCAGGGTCAGCGAATCACCTTCAGATTCCGGGGGAGAACATGCCCTCCCCCGGTGAGAGAGGGCACGCGACCCTTAGAACAGGAACGACGCCGTGGCCGGGTTCGGGCCATCGCGGCCGTCGGCTGAATCCATGCCGGCGATCGTCTCCAGGTCCTGCGCGTCCAGTTCGAAATCGAAGACGTCGAAATTCGCCGCGATGCGGTCCTGGCGCACCGACTTCGGGATGACGATCAGCCCTTGCTGGAGGTGCCAGCGGATGATCGTCTGCGCGGCAGACTTGCCGTGCTTGCCGGCAATGCCGGCGATCGTCGGGTCGCCGAGCAGCCGGCCGCTGCCCAGCGGGCTCCAGCTTTCGGTGTGGATATTGTGCGCGGCATGAAATTCCCTGAGCGCGCGCTGCTGGAAGCGCGGATGCAGCTCGATCTGGTTGGCCACCGGGACCACGCCGGTCTCGCCGATGATGCGCTCCAGATGGTCCCTGTTGAAATTCGAAACGCCGATCGACTTGATGCGGCCGGCCTGCTTCAGCTCGATCAGCGTCTTCCAGGCCTCGACATATTTGTCGCGGCTGGGCACCGGCCAGTGGATCAGGAACAGGTCGATCTGCTCGATGCCGAGTTTTTTCATCGTGTCGTCGAAAGCGCGCAGCGCCGCGTCGCGTTCATGAGCGCCGTTGCGCAGTTTCGAGGTGATGTACAGCGCGCTTCGCGGCACATCGGCGGCGTGGATCGCCTCGCCGACGCCCTCCTCGTTCTGGTAGCCCTGCGCGGTGTCGATCAGCCGGTAGCCGGCCTTGATCGCCCAGCCCACCACATCGGCGGTGATGCCATGATCGACCTGCCACACGCCAAGGCCAAGCTGCGGAATGGTGGTGCCGTCGTTCAACGTGATCTGTTCGGGCATGGTCGGGTCCTTTGCGAAGAGATGTCCGGGCGGTCGCCCAACCCAGCCTATCTAGGCACGCGCCGGGGCGACGGCCAGCCGCCTGCGGATAATTTCGCCGGCGACTTCCTGGACCTGATGTCTTCGTTAGAGGAGCCCGCTCATTTCGGCCGGCGCACCGCCCGCACCACCGGGGTGGATGTGCTGCCGCAATAAAGGCGGTCGCCGCCATCGGATTCCAGCCCCGAGACGGTCATGCCGGCCGGCAGGTCGAGCCGCTCCAGGAGCTTGCCGGTCTTGGGGTCGACGCGGCGCAGATCGCTCTCGTCGCCTTCCCAGGTGCCGTGCCACAACTCGCCATCCACCCAGGTCACGCCGGTGACGAAGCGGCTGGATTCGACGGTGCGCAGGATTTTCCCGGTCTCGGGATCGATCTGGTGGATCTTGCGCTCGCGGTACTGCCCCACCCAGAGCGTGCCTTCGGCCCAGGTCAGCCCGGAATCGCGGCCGCCGCCGGGCGCCGGGATCGTGGCGAGCACCGCGCCGGTATCGGGATCGATCTTCTGGATGCGATCATTGGCGAGCTGGAAGAAATGCCGGCCGTCAAAGGCGGTTCCGGCATGTGCCGCGACATCGATCGAACGCAGCGCCTGCCCGCTTTGCGGATCGAAGGCGTTCAGCCGGTCGCCAGAGGCAAACCAGACGTTCTCGCCGTCAAAGCTCACCCCATGGATCCGCTCCACGCCGGGAAAAGGGCCATATTCGCGCAGGATTTCGGCCGGTGAATGTTTCATGTCTTGATCCTCGATTGTGGTCATCCACCCTTCCTAACTGCTTGGCAGCGGCGCCGGGAGTAACAAGGTGGTCGTGAATCCGGCCACCGGCGGCGTCATCCAGCGGCGCGCCCGGCCATGGCCGAAAGACTGCACCTTGCCGGCCTCGGCGAGCGGCTCGAGCGCCCGCTGCACGCTGCGCTGGCCGGTTCCGAGCGCCAGCGCCAGCGCCGAGCTGGACCAGGATTCGCCATCGGCCAGCAAGGCCAGCACGGCGGCATGGCGCTCCTCGATCGGCCGTGCCAGCACCATCACCGCGCGCGCCTGGCGCGGCGCCAGCGTGAAGCCGCGCTTGGTGGCGCTGATGTCGGCCAGCGCGGCGAGCTCGGCGCGCAGCCGGCCGATCTCGACGCGCAGCCGCGCCCGGTGCGATTCATCGGCATGCTTGCCGCCAAAGGCCCGCGCCACGAGGTCCTCGCGCGAGACATCCCCGGGCCAGGCTTCAGCGAGCGCCCGCGCCAGCGCGAACAGCACCGGCCGGCTCGCCAGCGAGACAGTCCTGTCCCCGGCACGCACCGTGTAGCGAAAGGCATCGACGACCAGCGCCGGCGATGCCTGCAGCGCCTCGACCTCTTCGAGCAGCAGCGGCCGCTCCGTGCCTTGCGTGATCAGACGCGCCGCCGGCGTCTCCAGCGCGAGCGATGCGGTGGCGACCTCCGCCATGAGGCCTGGAATGCCCGCCTGCCGGGCGGCGTTGCGCGCCCATTCCAGTGCTGCGCGCGCCGGCCGGGTCCTGAGCCGCCGCATGGCGATGCCGGCGACGGCGAGTTCATGCGCGGCCCGCGCCGCCGGCGGCAGCGGCGTAGGGTCGAGCCCGGCCAGCACGTGCTCGGCTTCGTCGAGCCGGCCGATCAACAGCAGGCGCCGCACCTTGAGATGGCCGGCATGCGCCGCGTTCAGCCGGTCGCCATGCTTTTCCAGCGTCGTGCGCGCCGCGTCGAGCGCCTTGGCCGGCCAGCCCAGATCACGCGAGACCAGCGCGATCTCGGCCTCGGCGACGACGCACCTGGCACGCGCGACAGCCTCTTTCGGGCTGAACGCGCGGGCCGCCCGCCGTAAGAGCAGCTTGGCGCGATCAAAGTCGCCGAGCTGCGCCATGGCGATGCCGCGCAGCGCCAGCGCCGGCGCGTCCTCGCGCAGAGCGACACGATCGAGCGCGCCCAGCGGATCGCCCGCCGCCAGCGCCAGCGCCGCCGCGGTGATCAGCGAGTCCATTCAAATCCCGTCACACTTGTAACTCCCACCCCGGCACATCAGCGCCCTAACTTAAATCACCATCGCCGGCCAGCAAGCCGCGATGGCCCGATGGCGACCTAGCCATGTGGCTGAGGCCGCCATCGGCACCGTTGACGCCAATTCCGGCACTCGCTAGCCTGAGCATCTCAGGCATTACCAGTAAGCATCTCATTAGGGATAGTTGAAAATGCCTGCAACCGACAATCTCGAACACTCCGCACGGCCCCGCCACCCCTGCTGCGCCGGGCCGGACGATTCAAATCCCGTCGCAGATGTAACTCACGCCTCCCCGCTTCACCGCTCTAGCCTGGCTCCCAAGGCGATCACAGGCCGCGACGACACCATCACTGGCAAAGGAGAAGACCAATGACCAAGCACATGACGATGAAGACCCCGCCGGTCGTTTCCCGGCAGGAATGGGACGCCGCCCGCGAAAAGATGCTGGTGAAGGAAAAGGCGACGCTGCGCGCCAAGGATGCGCTCGCCGCCGAACGCCGGCGCATGCCGTGGATGGAAGTGGACAAGGCCTATGTCTTCGAAGGCCCCAACGGCAAGGCGAGCCTGCTCGACCTGTTCGAAGGCCGCCGCCAGCTGATCGTCTACCGCGCCTTCTTCGAGCCGGGCGTCTATGGCTGGCCCGACCATGCCTGCCGCGGCTGCTCGCTCGGCGCCGACCAGGTCGGCCACCTCGCCCATCTCAACGCCCGCAACACCACGCTCGCCTACGCCTCGCGCGCACCCCAGGACGACATTGTCAGGCTGAAGGCACGGATGGGCTGGGAGATGCCCTGGTATACGATCACCGACAGCTTCGACAAGGATTTCGGCGTCGACGAATGGCATGGCCACAATGTCTTCATCCATGACGGCGATCGCGTCTTCCGCACCTATCTGATCAACAGCCGCGGCGACGAGGCGATGGGTACGGTCTGGAGCTATCTCGACGCCACCCCGCTCGGCCGCCAGGAGATCTGGGAGGATTCGCCCGAAGGCTATCCCCAGACGCCGCTCTACAGCTGGTGGAACTGGCACGACAACTACGAAGCCGGAGCCGACAAGAAATGGGCGGAAGTGGCCGCCGCCGGCGAAGCCGCCTTCCGCGACAAGGGCGAGTAGCAAGAGCCATCCAGCTTGGGTTCCTCTCCCTCGCGAAGTGGGGAGAGGAAACCAAGTCCTGACGGGTCGCAGCCATCAAGGGACACGAACCATGAGCGACATCCACACAAGCGTGGGCGGCAACGTCCCCGACAATACGGGAACTCGCGCCCTTGGCATCGCCGACTGGCTGTGCCTCGCCGCAGCACCGACTTTTGCGGTGATGGCGCTGCTCTCCTGCCTTCAGGGCAGTGATGCATCCATGATGTGCATGGGTGTGTCGCCGCTCACCGGCCCATCTTTAACCGGGATGCCAGCCATGTACCTGCTGATGAGCGCCTTCCATCTCGCACCCTGGCTGAGGGTGATCTCAGGCCGGCCGTTCCGATAGATCCAAGCCGTCCTAACCACATCACTCCCCACATTTCGGAGAAGACAATGAAGCTCGTCAGGCTGAGGGCGCCGGGTGGCTTGGACAGGCTCGACCTGGTCGAGGAAGATCCGCCCCGGCCGGGACCCGGTGACGTCCTGGTCAGGATCCGCGCCTGCTCGTTGAACATGCGCGATGATTTCGCCGTGCAGGGCAAGACGCCGCTGGCCGATGGCCGCGTGCCGCTGTCCGACGGCGCCGGTGAAGTGATCGCTGTCGGCGGCAATGTCGATGCGCTCAAGCCCGGCGACAGCGTCGTCAGCGTCTTCTATCCCTGGTGGCTGGACGGCGACATGACGCCCGCCACAAGGCGCGACATTCCAGGAGAAAGTTTCGACGGCTTCGCCAGCGAATATGTCTGCATGCCCGCTCACGCCTTCACCAAAGCCCCGGCGGGCTATACGCACGCCGAGGCCTCGGCGCTTACCTGCACCGGGGTCACCGCCTGGCGAGGCCTGGTCGTATCCGGCAAGGTCAAGGCCGGCGACACGGTGCTGGTCCTTGGCACCGGCAGCGTATCGCTGTTTGCGCTGCAATTCGCCAAGGCCGCCGGCGCCAGGGTCATCGCCACTTCGTCCGACGAGGAAAAGCTGGAGCGGCTGAGCCGTCTCGGCGCCGACGCCGTCGTCAACTACAATTCCGTGCCGGACTGGGGCCGCAAGGTCAGGGAACTGACCGGCGGACGCGGCGTCGATCACGTGATCGAGGTCGGCGGCCCCGCCACGCTGGCGCAATCGATAACCGCCTGCCGCACAGGCGGCCACATCGCCCTGATCGGCGTGCTGACCGGCTTTGCAGCTGACGTCTCGATCCCGGCCGTGTTCTCGACCCAGATCCGCATCAGCGGCATTTCTATCGGCAGCCGGGCGGACCAACAGGACATGATCCGCGCGATCGAGGTCAACGGCATCAAGCCGGTCATCGACCGCCGCTTCCCGCTGCGCGACATCGCCGCCGCCTTCACGCACTACGGGGCGCAAAAGCATTTCGGCAAGGTTTGCCTGGAGGTTTGAACTCTGCGGGTAACGGCTGCAACGTGCCCTCACCCATCGGCCGCCTGGACCGTCAGCGCCCGCATGACTTCGGCTTCGAAGGCGCCGGACATCCGGCCGGCCTCGGCCAGTTGCCCGGCCTGCCAGGCGCGCGCCATGCGGCCGTCGGCCAGGAGGACGGCGCGGTTGCACAGGCCCGGCACGGACTCCACGACATGGGTGGAGATGATGACGGCATGGCGGCCGCTGGAAGCCAAGGCCAGGATGATGCGCTTCACCTCGAAGGCGGCAAGCGGATCGAGGCCGTTCAGGGACTCGTCGAGGATCAGTAGCGGCGGCGCGCCGAGCAGGGCCGCCGCAATGGCGATCTTGGCCCGCGTGCCCAGCGAGTATTCGCCGATCGGCCGCTCGATCCAGCGCTTCAGCCCGAGCCGTTCGGCGACATTGACGCCAGGCCAGTCGTCTTCGGCGCAGCCGCGGATAGAGGCGACGAGTTGGAGATACTGCCGCCCGCTCAACGCCGCCGGCAGGTCGGATGGATCCATGGCAAGGCCGAAGCCGGACTTGGCGCGTTCCGGTGCGCTGGCAAGGTCGGCGCCGTCGATCGCCACGATCCCCCCGAGCGGCCGGATCTGGCCGGTGATCGCCCTGAGTAAGGTGGACTTGCCCGAACCGTTGGCGCCAAGCAGGCCAAGGATGTCGCCCCGGCCGAGCGACAGATCGATGCCGCTGATGACCGCACGGCCACCATAGCCTGCGCTGAGCCCGCGAACCGCGAGTATCTCGGCCGGTCCGACGCTGCTAGCCATGGCGGTATCTCCGTTGCGCCTGATGCCACAGAAACAGCACAAGGGCGCCAAAGCCGATCAGCACCGTGCGCCCATATTCGAGCGTTTCGTAGCTGGCGTAGGCGATGGCGCTGAGGAAGCTCAGCGCGGCGACGAACGGCGCGGTCATGAAATAGGCGGCAAACACCGCATAGGCGCCGTTCAGCGCCAGCAGCCAGAAGCCGCTGGCGAGCGGCATCGCCCAGGCCGAAGGCTCCGCCGCCAGGGCAGCGCTCGCCGGCATGAGAAAGAAGGCCAGCGACAATTGCAGGGGCAAACGCGCCAGGCGCAGCCATGCCCTGACGAAACCGAGTGGAGCCGTGCGCAGCACCGGCGAGCCGAGCGGATGGAACCGCGCGCTCAGCATGAAAACCAGAAGGCCGCCGGCCAGGCCGGCCATGGCCGCCGGCCCGCCATCATGGCGAACGAAGCTCATCGCGGCGGAAAGGGCCGCGACGACACCGAAGAAGATGGCCGCACCCACCAGTCTCCAGAACGGGCGCACATGGCCAGCCGGCAGGCCCCAGGCCCAGCTTGAAAGCCAGGCCGGCGTCGCACGATCGAAGGCGCCGAGCCCAGGCTTGCGCCCGCCGCGATCGCTCACCGCATGAGTATTGTCGGCGTGGACCAGATCGTGAGTGGTCCGCAATCGCCAGGCGGCTGCCAGGCAGAAGCCGGCACCGAACAGCATCGCGGCACCGAACCCCCAGGCCGGCGCCAATGGTTTGGCGATGACGAAACAGCCAAAGCCCACGGTCACCGCGACAATGACGGCAAGGGGAACGCCCAGCGCCCATGCCGCCACCGCCGCCATGCGCCGGCGCTCGACGAGCGAGAGCGGCAATGCTTTCAGGAACGGCGCGAAGGCGCGCGACAGGCAAAGTCTTGCGACCGCACCGCCTGCGAACCCGCCAAGGCAAAGAAGTGCTCCCGGCAGGCCGACCGTCCACAGCATCTGCGCCTGCCGCAGCGTGGCCGCCGCTGCTTGCAGCGCGATGGCGATATCGGCGATGGCGTAGGCGAGCAGCGCCCCGCCGCCAGCGACGATCCAGGCAAGGTCGCGGCGGCGCATCGAGCGCAAGCCGGCCGAGAGCTCGCGCCAAATCAGGGTGAGGACAAGCTTGTCGTGCCGCATTGTTCCATCTTCGCGATCGCAAGCCGGTTGGACATCGACATAGGTCGGCGACAATTGTGCCGCCAGTAGGGCCGTCACGGCTCAGCCCTTTGCATTCACATTCTTCGTGAGGAGATGGTCCTGCATCGTCGCCTGAGGTTGGTCGCGATTCTCGACCATCCATCAGCAACAGCTAATTGACAGCCGATGCGAAACGGCGCTCACTGGCCTGCACAGGTGGACCGCGGGATGGCGGGCGATATCGGCCGCCAGCGTCACCCCTGGGGAGGATGCCATGCCAACAGTCATTGGCCATCACGACATCACGAAAGACAGCAAGCACTGGCTCGGTTCACCCAAGCGCAAGGAGCTTTTCGGCTCGCTGGGGATCACCAACATCCGCACCTTCGTCGATCCGCAGAACCCGAAACGGGTGGCGGTGATGATGGACGTGCCGGATATGGATAAGATGGCCGCGCTGATGCAGAGCAAGGCGGCCGCCGACGCCATGGCGCATGATGGCGTGGTGCCGGAATCGCTGGTGATCCTCGTCGAGGCGAAAGCGTAGCCGCGCCAGATCAGGCACTTCAGGTCGCGATATCGTTGACCGGCAGCAAGGGCTTCGGCAGGTCGGTCTCGCCGAGGCCCGCGCGCAGTTCGATCTCGATGTCGCGGCAGATCTGCGAGATCGGAACGTCGTTGGCATTGCCTTCGAACGGGTTTGCGCTGCTCTCGCCGACCTGGTCGAGAGACATGTAGGCCCAGCCCAGCAGCGTGCTGAACGGGACGGTCAGCCAGATGCCGAACGTGGCGAGCACGCCACCAAGCTTGCCCATATCCGCGAAGACCGGAACCACGCCGAACGGCAGCAGCGTGCAGAAGACCATCACGAACATCGAACTGACGATGGCGTATTGGCGCGGATAGGGATTGTTCTTGATGCGGTCGCAGCGCGCCTGCTGGTCGTGGAAATCGCGGATCAGCTTCGTCAGTTCGACATAGATCTGAGGGGGAAGCTTGGCGTCCTTGAACAGCGTGTTGACATGGACCGATTGCATTTCGAGCAGGGCCAATGCCGGCTGCGGCGATTTCAGGACCTTGCCGGTCTGTTCGGCCAGCAGCGGCCGCAATTCGTCGGCAAGCGAGCCCTTGTCCTCCCGGATGTGGTAGCGCCGCCGGTACTCGATATTGGCCGCCTTGCCCATGGATTCCCAAGGCATCGGCCGCCGCAGCGAAAAGCGCAGTGCCGTCATCCAGGCGATATGGTGATAGATGAGCTGCCTGGCTGTCGGCGCGTCGAGGAAATCCCTGCAGAAATTCGACCACATCCGGCTGCTGGCGATGATTTGCGTGAAGGCCAGCAGCGCCTCGCCGCTTCGCGTGAACACCTGCGAATTCTTGAAGCCGGCCACCAGCGATACCGTGGTGCCGAGCACCAGAACGACCGACCATGGCACGGAGAAACCGGCGATACCCGGAAGACGATAGGCCGCGACGGCCAGTCCGCTCACCACCACCATGTAGATGACGCTGCGCCGCGACCACAGCGCGAAATCGATCAGTTTGTAGGAACGGCCTACATACATCGCATGCCCTCGAAACGTGGATATCAGGCTACTCTGCTGTGACGCCTAGCATGCCGCGCGCTCGGGATGAATGGCCGTTTTGGCTGGTGGGCGCGGGATCTCTCCCGCGCCCATGCCGCTACCTCAATTGCACTTCGGCTTGGCGCTGTTGCAGGCGTCGACCAGTTCGGCCGGCGGATCCTTGTGGAAGACGGTCTTGAAGGATTCCAGCACGTTGGACTGCACCACCGGCAGCGACTGCACGCCGACCCAGGCGGGCGTGGGTTGGCCGATCAGCGCCTTCATCATCGCCAGCGCCTCGGCGACGCCCTGGTCATAAGGGCGCTGCGAGCCGGTCGCCTTGAGCGGACCGCCCTTGGCGATTTCGATCGCCGACTGCAGGCCGAGATCGACGGTGGCGATCGGAATGTCGATGCCTTGCGCGCGCATCGACGACAGCGTGTCGAGCGCCGGCTGGTCCCAAACGGCGAACAGGCCTTTCACATCGGGATTGCCGGTGAGGAAGTCGCCGGCGATCTGCGAGACTTTCGAGGGATCGGTGAAGTCGACCTGCTTCATGATGATGTCGGGACGGTTCTTCTTCATCCACTCGCTGACGCCCTTGGTGCGCTCATTGGTGCTGAAATAGTCGACGCCGAAATTCACCAGCCCGATCGTGCCGCCCTTGGGCATGCAGGAGGCCAGGATCGTCGCAGCGATCTGGCCGTTGCCCTGGCTGTCGGCCGAGATCATCGAGGCAAAATCCTTGGGCGATTCAAGGCCGACCGGAATAGAGTCCATGAACACCAGCTTGATGCCGGCTTCACCCACCTTCTTGTAGGTCGGCGCCGTCGCGGTGAAATCGACGGGGATGGAAATGATGCCGTCCGGGTGCTGCTGGATGGTGTTCTCGATATCGGCGATCTGCTTGTCGACCTGATACTCGGCCGACGCCACGCCGGTGACGGTGACGCCGTATTTGGCCAGCGTTTCGCTGATGCCTTGCACCTGCAATTGCGACCAGTCGAGGTTCACCGTCTGCATGGAAATGCCGACCTTGAACTTGCCGGCCTTGACCTTGGCGGCTTCCTCGTCGGTCAGTTTCAGCTCGTCGGGCGAGGCCGCCTTTTCACCATGCGGGCCCTGGCCGACAATGCCCTTGGGGCCGAGCGTGGCCATGTCGACGCCGGTGACGCAGGTGTCCGGTGTTTGCGCGAGACCGAGCGACGTCGACAGCGCGAAGGCGCTGGCGGCGAGGCTCAATGTGCTGAACAGGATTCTTGCCGATTGTTTCATGACTTCCTCCGTTGATTTCTGACGTCTGTTTGCCGTTTGGAGCCGGCGGTTTCTGCTGATGTCCGTGGATGCGCGCCTTACCTCCTCGTGAACGCGACCGCGGCGACGATGATTGCTCCCTTGATGACGAGTTGCAGTGACGAGCTCACGCCGAGCAGCACCAGCCCGTTGTTGAGCGTGCCGATGATCAGGCTGCCGAGCAGCGTGCCGAGCACGAAGCCGCGGCCGCCGAACAGGCTGCAGCCGCCGAGGATGACGGAGGCGATGACGTCGAGCTCCATGCCTTGCACCACGTCGGGCCGCGCCGCGTGCGAGCGCGCCGACAGGATCAGCGATGCGAGGCCCGCGAGCGTCCCGGTCAGCACGAAGGCGAGCGTCGTGACCTGCTTGATATGGACGCCGGAATAGAGCGCGGCCGTCGGATTGCCGCCGGCAGCGTAGACCCGGCGCCCATAGACGCTGTAATGCAGCAGCAATATGCCTGATGTGGTGACGCCGAGCGTCCACAGGATCGGCGCCGGGATGCCGAGCACCGAGCCTTCGCCGAAGATCGCGAAATAATGCTCGTTGGTGATGATGACCGGCTTGGTGTTGGTGACCATCAGCGCCAGTCCGCGCGCGCCGCTCAGCGTCCCCAACGTCACCAGGAAAGAAGGGATTTCCAGACGCGTGGTCAAGACACCGTTGAGCAGCCCGATCAGCGCCCCGGTGCCCAGCCCCGCCACGGCACCGACGACCCAGCTGTTGGCGACGAAAGCCATGGCCAGCGATGCGCTCATGCCCGAAAGCGCCAGCGTCGAGGCGACCGACAGGTCGATCTGCCGGGAGATGATGACGAATGTCATGCCGACAGCGATGATCGAGACCAGCGTCGTCTGCCGGCCGATGTTGAGAAAATTGTCGATCGACAGGAACCAGGGCGACGCCAAGCTGAAGACGATCAGCATGACGACGAAGGCGACGTAGAGCATGTAGGGGCGCTCGCCCTGGAGCAGATGCCGCAGGGCCGAGCGTCCGCTCGGCTGGCTGGCGGCGGCTTTTGCCGGGTTTTGCGTATCGGTCATGCCGCGTGCTCTTCCGATGGCTGCGAAATCTGAATGAGGTGATGCAGGTCCTCGGCGCTGCCGAAGTCCGGCCGCGCGATCGTCCGGGTGATGCGGCCATCGACGACGATGGAAATGCGGTCGCAGAGCTGCAACAGTTCGGAGAGATCCGACGACACCAGCAGAACCCCGCTTCCGGCCGTTGCCGCGGCGCGAATGACACCGTAAATCTCCTCGCGCGCGCCGACATCGACACCGACCGTCGGCTCGTCGAGCAAAAGCACGCGCGGCCGCGGCTCGTTCCACTTGCCGAACACCACCTTCTGCTGGTTACCGCCCGACAGGTTCTTCACCGTGGTCGACGCGCCTGGCGCCTTCACGGCCAGCCTGCGCATCGCGGCGTTGGCGTGTTCGCTCGCCGGCCGCCGCTGCAGCCAGCCAAGGCGCGAAAAATAAGGCAGGCGCGGCAAGGTCAGATTGCGCTCGATCGAATGTTCGAGGACAAGGCCCTGGACGTGCCGGTCCTCCGGCACCAGCGCGATTCCTCGCCGTATCGCCGCCGCCGGATCGGTGTCTTTCAACGAGACGCCGTCCAGCGTGGCCTCGCCCGACTGGACGGGCCGCAGGCCGAAGATGGTCTGCAGGATCTCGGTGCGTCCGCTGCCGATAAGGCCGGCAAGGCCGTGGATTTCGCCGGCGCGCAATTCGAGACTGGCCCCGTCGAGCCGGTCATTGCTGACGCCTTTCAATTCGAGCACGGGCTTTTCAGAGGAAACGGCTGATGGCGCCATGCCTTGCCCAGATGCAGCGCCATCTGCTTTCAGCACAGCGTGATCCGGCCCGACGATCGCGCCGACCAATTGCCGCATATTGGTTTGCGCCGTGACGAAAGTGCCGGCGTTCTGCCCGTCGCGGAACACGGTCACCCGGTTCGAGATGCGGAACACTTCGTTGAGGCGATGGGTGACGTAGATCACCCCGACGCCACGTGCCGCGACCGCCCGGATCGCCTCGAACAGGATTTTTTCCTCATCGTCGGTCAGCGCCGAGGTCGGTTCGTCCAGAATGAGCAGGCGCACATCGCCCATCAGCGCCTTGGCGATCTCGGTCATCTGGCGATAGGCGAAGGGCAGCGACCCGACCATGGCGCGGGCATCGAGCGGGATGTTCTGCGATTTGAGGAAGGCTTCGGCTTGCGCCACCAGCTGGCGCTTTTTCAGGAAGCCTAGCCGCGTCTTCGGCTCTCGCCCCAGAAGCAGATTGTCGGCGACCGAGAGCGACTCGACCAGGCTCAGATCCTGATAGACGACCGCCACGCCGGCATCGCGCGATTGCGCGGGCGAAGAAAACGAAACAGGCTTGCCGTCGATCTCGATCGAGCCACCATCGTGCTCGTGCACACCGCTGAGTATCTTGATCAGCGTCGACTTGCCGGCGCCGTTTTCGCCAAGCAGCGCATGCACTTCACCGGACAGGATTTCGAGACTGACGCCGCGTAGCGCATTGACGCCGCCGAACCGCTTCCTGACGCCTTCGACGCGCAGCAAGGGGGTCCCGGAAACCAGCGCAGTCGAACCCGGTTCGATCATGACGCCCGCACTTCCTCCCGTTGACGCGTCCCCTACCCTTGTCGGTTCTCTTTTGAGACTTCTCTTACTTTTTTTGTGACTTTTCCATCACGTTGGGGAAATGTCAAACGGAGTCAGGCCGACGGCCGGAATGAATCCGGCCCGACCTCGCCATGCTCGGTGATCACCGCGTCGAAACCATCCATCGCCGAGAAGAAGGCGCGCTTGAGCTTGCCGATCTTGCTGGAGTCGATGACCAGATAATTTTCGCGCGCCAGGCTCATCACCTTCTGCTTCACCACCGCCTCGTGGAAATGCTCGCAGGTGGCGCCGCGCTTGGCATCGACGCCGGCGGCCGACAGGAAGGCGGCGTTGATGCCGACGCTGTTCAAAATGTCGAAATCATGCGTGCCCGAGAAAGACGCCGAGGCCGGATGATAGACGCCGCCCAGCATGATGATCGTGACGTTGGGTTTGCGGCTCAGGCGCTCCGCGACATTCATGGCATAACATATTGCCGTTATTTGATAATTGTCGGGGATGAGATCGATCAGATGGATCAGCGTCGTGCCGCAGTCGATGAAGATCGTCTCGTCGGGCCGTATCTTGCGCACCGCGTGCGCGCAGGCTTCGCGCTTGGCCGCCGCATGGCTGTCGGCTGCGGTCGCCAGCTCGTAGGGAATGTCGACCTCGATCTCGGCCGCCGCCAATATGTGCCCGCCGAGATAGGCGATCTGTCCCTGGTTGGTGGCGATGTCGCGCCGTACCGTCATCTCCGAGACGCCAAGCAGCGCTGCCGCCTCGCTGAGATGGATGACCCGCCGCTGCGACAACAGATCGATCAGCCGTGCCGTCCTTTGCGCCTTTCGAGCTGTCATGCGTTGGGCCTGTGCATCCCTGAAATGTGAGGATGTTAACAACCGCTCGCATTCGGATGCAAGCGCTGGATGCGGATTCGCCCTGCCATGGCTAATGGATGCGCTGGTTACAAAATTTCGCTTAGGCGGATTTCCCCGCCCCGAACCGCAAACCGTCCATCAACAGCTTGACCAGTCGCCGCGAGCGGTCGCGCCACTCCGGCGTATCGGGCGCGGAATAGATGCCGCCGAGCGCATGCAGCACGTCGGAAGCGTCGACATCGCCGCGGATGGTGCCGTCTGCCACCGCCGCCTCGACCAGTTGCCGCAGGGCCTGCGACACCCTGCCCGACGTGTCGGAAAACAGTGTCGAATTGGTGGTGAGCAGGATGCGCAGGCTGGTCGCCAGGCCGCGCTTGGTGGCGATGTAGTCGACGAAGCGCCGCATCCATTCCTCCAGGGCGATATCGGAGGGATGTTTTTGGGCTAGCTCGCCGGCGGCCGCGCACAGCACCTCGACCTCGCGGCGGTAGACCACCTCGACCAGATGCTCGCGCGTCGGGAAATGCCGGTAGAGCGTGCCGATGCCGACGCCGGCGCGGCGCGCGATATCCTCCAGCGAGGCACCGATGCCGCGCTCGGCGAACACGACCGCCGCCACCTCGACCAGCCGGTCGCGGTTGCGCTGCGCGTCGGCGCGCAGCGGTTTTTCCTCTGCGGCCTTCTGTTCGGCAATGTTGGCTGCGGCCAATTTTTTCTCCACGGACGAAATATGGGGCCTTGAACCCGACCGGGCCAGCCCCCACGTAATAAACGGAGGCGCCTCCGTTTAAGTGGAGTGCTTTCATCATATAGGCAGGGAACCCCGTATGTCACGCAATTCGAACCTGCAAGGTCACTGGAGACTGGCGAAGGCCGCGAAGCGCGTTGTCTCCCCCCTCGAGGGGGAGATGGCCGGCAGGCCAGAGGGGGTCGTCGCGCGTAGAGCGCCAACCTCCATCCGCCGCAGGAGGTCGCATCCAGTCGAACCAACCCCCTCTGCCCTGCCGGGCATCTCCCCCTCAAGGGGGGAGATTAGCCATCGCCTCGCCACCTCTTCCCATCAGCGTCAAGCAACTGGAGCCAGACGCCCATGACCAAAATCCCCGTCCATCTCGATATCAACGGCCAGCGTCACGAGTTGCAGCTCGAACCGCGCGTCACGCTACTCGATGCCTTGCGCGAGCGGCTCGGCCTGACCGGCACCAAGAAAGGCTGCGACCATGGCCAGTGCGGCGCCTGCACCGTGCACATGGACGGCGAGCGAGTGCTGGCGTGCCTGACGCTTGCCGCGCAAGCCGAAGGCCGCACCATCACCACCATAGAGGGGCTTGCACGGGAGGGTGAACTGCATCCCGTGCAGGCTGCGTTCCTCGAGCAGGACGCCTTCCAGTGCGGCTATTGCACATCAGGCCAGATCATGTCGGCGGTCGCCTGCATCCGCGAAGGCCATGCCGGCTCGGATGAGGAAATCCGCGAATACATGGCCGGCAATCTCTGCCGCTGCGGCGCCTATCCGCACATTGTCGCCGCCGTGCGCCAGGCGGCCCAGGAGTTCGCATCATGAGGGACTTTTCCTATCTGCGCGCCACTTCGACCGACGCCGCACGCCAGGCGGCCGCGCTGCCCGGCGCCATGCTGCTCGCCGGCGGCACCACGCTGATCGACCTCGCCAAATGCGGCGTCGCCGAGCCTGAGACGCTGGTCGACATCACCCATCTCGAAGGGCTCGACCGGATCGACGTGAACGAGCAAGGCGCCACCATCGGCGCGCTCGCCAGAATGAGCCATGTCGCCGACCACGCCGACATCAAGAGCCGCTTCCCCGCCATCTCGGAAGCGCTCTGGCAGGCGGCATCCGCCCAGATCCGCAACATGGCGACCATCGGCGGCAATCTGATGCAGCGCACGCGCTGCCCCTATTTCCGCGACCCCGCGAATTTCTCGGCCTGCAACAAGCGTGAGCCGGGCAGCGGCTGTTCGGCGATCGGCGGCGTCACCAGGGGACACGCCGTGCTCGGCACCAGCGAGGCCTGCATCGCCATGTATCCCGGCGACCTCGCCACCGCTTTGGTCGCCTTCGACGCTGTCGTTCATCTCGGCGAACGCAAGCTTCTGGTCGACGACTTCTTCCTGCTGCCCGGCACCACGCCGGACAGGGAACACGCCATCGAACCGGGCGAGATGATAACCGCCATCGAAATCCCCGGCTCCGCCGCCGCCCGCCGTTCGACCTATCTGAAGATCCGCGACCGGCAGTCCTATGAATTCGCGGCGGCAAGTGCGGCGGTCGGCATCGAATTCGAGGCCGATGGCCGCACCATCCGCGACCTGCGTGTCGCGCTCGGCGGCATCGCCACCAAACCGTGGCGTGCGCGGGCCGTCGAAGAGGCTTTGAGGGGCAAGGTGCTGGAGTCGGAAACCGTCCGCGCCGCCAGGCTGCTCGCCGTCGAAGGCGCCGTCGACCATGGCGCCAACCACTACAAGATCGAGCTCGCGCCGCGCGTCGTCGCCAGGGCCATCCTCAAATTGGGAGAGACGGCATGACCGTTCACAACATCAGACATGGTGACGCCTCCGACGGCGCGCTGGCGCAAGCCCTCGGCGGCCGGCTGTCGCGCGTCGACGGCCCGGCCAAGATAACGGGTGCGGCGAAATACGCCGTCGAGCAGCAGCTCGAAGGCCTCGCCTATGCCGTGCTGGTCGAAAGCACGATCGCGTCAGGCAAGGTGCGCGCGATCGATGCCACGAAAGCTCAGGCAGCGCCCGGCGTGCTGCAAGTGCTCACCCCTGACACCATCATCAGCCTCAAAACCGCATCGGACTGGCTTGGCACGCCGCCGCCCGACAAGCCCTATTGCCCGCTGGCCCGCGACATCACCTTCTCCGGCCAGCATATCGCGGCTGTCGTGGCCGAGACCTTCGAGCAGGCGGTGGCCGCGGCGGCGCTGGTCAAGGTCAGCTATGACGAAACGCCTGCCATCGTCGATCTCAGCGACGGCAAGGCCGGCGACGGCATTCCGATCGACGCCATGACCAAGGAATGGGGCGATGCGCCGGCCGCTTTCGCCGCCGCGCCGGTGCGCATCTGCGCTGCCTACAACACGCCGCGCGAATACCAGGCGCCGATGGAGCCGCATGGGCTGGTCGCGCGCTGGGAAGGCGATCATCTGACCGTCTGGGAACCGAGCCAGTGGCTCGACGGCATGGCCCGCACCTATGCCGAATGGTTCGAAGTGCCGTTCGAGAATGTGCGGCTGGTCTCGCCCTATGTCGGCGGCGGCTTCGGCTCCAAGGCGCTAGCGCTCAGCCACGGCGCGGTGGCCGCGAGTGCCGCCAAAATGCTGGGCCGGCCGGTGAAGCTGGTGATGACGCGCCAGCAGACTTTCACAGGCTATGGCGGCCGGGCCGCGACGCGCCAGACGGTGACGATCGGCGCCGACCGTGACGGCGTGATCCAGTCGATCGTGCATCGCGGCGTCAATGAAACCTCGATCGACGGCATGTGGGTCGAGCCGTTGGGTTCGGTCACCTCGATCATGTACGCGACGCCGAATTTCTCGTCGAAGCAGAATGTCGTGCGGGTGAACTCGGTAGTGCCGGGCGCCATGCGCGCGCCGGGCGAAAACCCGTCGGCCTTCGGCATCGAAAGCGCCATCGACGAGCTCGCCTACGAGGTCGGCATCGATCCGCTGGAGATCCGGCTGCGCAACTATGCCGAACAGGATCCGCACGCCAAAAAAGCCTGGTCGACCAGGCAGTTGCGCGAGGCTTTTGCCGCGGGCGCCGGGCGCTTCGGCTGGTCCAGGCGTTCGCCAGAACCGCGCTCGATGCGCGATGGCAACCAGCTGATCGGCTGGGGCGTGGCGGCCGGCACCTATCCGGTGCGGCGCGCCTATGGCGAGGCTGTCGTGCGCATCCTCGCCGACGGTTCGGTCGAGGTCGAAAGCTCCTCGATCGACATGGGCCAGGGCACCTACACCATCCTGGCGCAGACCGCCGCCGAGACGGTCGGCGTGCCGGCCGACGACGTGGTGGTGAAGCTTGGCGATTCCCGCTTTGCCCGCGCCGGCGTCAGTGGCGGCTCGCGGCTGGCCGGCGTGATGACGGGTGCGGTCTACAAGGCCGCGACGTCGGCGCTCGACCAACTCGTGGGCTTGGCGATCAACGACCCGCGTTCACCCTTCCACGCGCTGCAGGCCAACACGTTGGTCGTCGCCAATGGCCGCATCGGCTCGCCGCGCGGCGACGGCCCCGATGTCTCGATCGCCGAACTGCTCAAGAACGTCGGCCGCGACCGCATCGAAGCCACCGGCGACACCATGCCGGCCAATTCGACGGCCGAGGACCGCTACAAGAACTACACCACTATCGCCATGGCGGTGCCGCACACCGAGGGCGACTATTCGCGCCACTCCTGGTGCGCGCATTTCGTCGAGGTGCGGGTCGATGAGGATTTCGGCACTGTGCGCGTGTCGCGCGTCGTATCGGCGCTGGATTCCGGCCGGCTCTACAACCCGAAGCTCGCCGAAAGCCAGTGGAAGGGCGGCATCATCATGGGCATCGGCCAGGCGCTGCTGGAGGAAGGCATCATGGACCGCCGCCATGGCCGCATCGTCAACAACAACCTCGCCGACTATCTCGTGCCGACCAACGCCGACATCCCGGACATCGAGGTGATCTCGGTCGGCATTCCCGATCCGCATTCCTCGGCGCTCGGCGGCAAGGGTGTGGGTGAACTTGGCATAGTCGGTGTCGCCCCCGCGATCGCCAACGCGGTGTTCCACGCGACGGGAAAGAGGGTGCGGGATCTGCCGATCACACTGGAGAAGTTGATCTAGAAACTACCCGGTGCGGCGGGGATTGGGGTAGCCGCTGCAGCGTCGCCTAACGCAGTCGCCCAAAAGGGATCTCGGTTTTGGAAGAACGACAGGCATAAAAACAAGCACCTAAGGCGCGTCGTATGAACCCGTTTCAACACGACGCGCTTTAGTTATGCTAATATTTGTAGTTTAGTTTCAGCGCGACCTGGTCGACGTCCTGAAGGGTTTCTTTTCGTGTTCCCTTCTCATAATCCACAGCCAATGAAGTAGCTCCGGTATCATCTAGGTTGTAAGCGACTTCGGCTATCAGATCGTGGATATCTCTGCCGGAGATCGCATCCCAATAATATTTGGCGGTCCCCGTTGCGTGGATCCTATCGCGGATGAAGTCCGGCGCCCAATCAGTATCCGAAAACGGAAAAACCTGAATCTTGGCGGTAAATCCAAGCCACGCATAGTCTTCGGCCTCCAGAGCCGTGCGACCAACGTCCTGGACGTTGAGGTAGTCGGCCTCCGCGGTAAACTGCCAGTACCAATCGAAAATGTCAGAGAACCGTCTTGAGTTGCCGCCGAGATTGGCCTCAAGCCAGTATGGCGTCCAACTGGCCTCAACACCGTATGCACTGGCCTCACCTCGAAAATCAGTCTGATAGTATGGTGATACGTCAAAGTATTGAGTGTTGAACAAAGGGCCATCGAATAGCTCGACTTGCAGCTGGGTGCCGAACCTCATATCGCTCTGCTCTTTCGCCCCGTTTGTCGAGCGAGTGCCGTGTGCACTAATCCAGGGTGCGATAGCGTAAGCAGAGATGTAGGGCTGACCTACTGTCTCACCTGCTGGGCGCGAAAGGCATGGTTTGCGCCACGCGTAGCTTATTGTTCCATCAACGGAAAATGTTGAATGGCCGTTCTGTGCATCAGACAGATAGCCTATTGATGCGCCTTGAGCTTTGGCAACGGATGCAAGATTGAACATATAATTGTCAAGCTTATCACGACGGATGAAAAGCTGCTTGTCGTCACCACAAACTGTAACTGGCTTCGGCTTGTCCTTCTCTAGAATAGCTTCGATTGGGATGCCGGTATCTGCTTGCTGGGCCTCTGCGCCTTTTACAAATAATTCCGTGTCATCGTCGGGCTTGAGCTTTTTCTCCCAAGGCGGGCGAGAATATTTCGAATTCAAATCGGCCGAAGCTTTCTTCAATTCGGACGGCTCAAGGATCGCGTCGTTGTTTACATCATATTTCTTGAGAACAGGGTCGGCGTCGTGCGCTCGTATCACGTTGAGCACCTCGCCACCAATTCTCTTGGCATTTGGATCAACGTGATAGCGATTGATCAATTCGTCGCGTGTGGCTGCGGAGGCCGACATCGAGATGAAAAACAACGCTGTGCTACCTAGAAGGATGGACTTTGCCGGCATCGCGATCACTCCTTTTGAACCTCCCAGCCATGGGTTCGGTACCAGCGGACGATCGCTCCTCCGATATCTTGCATCTTTGTCGCTGCTGAAAGATCGCCCGGCGCGAGATCAAGCAGGTCGTTTTTGAACTCCGAACTATGGTTGAGTTGCGCCGCGAAGGCTCGCAGCACTTTCACCGGATCGTCGCCCTTCAGATACTGTGAAGGCGGAGCCTGAAGATCAATGAAGTCGACGCCCAAAACAGATAGAAGCCTACGATAGATTTCCCTAGCCGTGATTGTCTTTTGAATTATTCTTTCAAGTCTTAAAGAATGTGTTTTGTAGTGTGCAAACTTAAAAAGCAATAAGTCGTTATCGCTGTCTGCTTTTTTCCTACGCGCGGATGCGGCTTTCGTTGCCGAAGCGATTCGTACCGACGCAGCTTTCCCCATAACTACCCCCCAAATCGATCAAGACGCTTATCTTAATCGAAGTCATATTTTCCCACAAAGTAAGTTATACAACAAACCAATTTTACGCAAGATAAACCTATTATTGCTTGCATACCCAGGCTGTCACCAATCGTGTTGTGACGTTATCTGACCAAGGTCCAACACAAATGGCCAGCGCAGAGCTTCGAGAGCGGAGCAAAGCCACTTCAGTTTCGATGTTGGCACATCTGAGAAGCGTGACGATTTGAAATCCGATCGCTCGCCGTGACACCCGCGATTGCCAACGCGGTCTTCCACGCAAACGGGTGCGGGATTTGCCGATCACTGGAGAAGCTGATCTATGGCAGCGCCGGCAATTTACGGAGCGGTTTCCGTCCGGCGCCTTCAGCGGTGCCGGACAGCACTCAGCCGACAGGTTGTCCCTTGGCCTTGTCGGCCGGTGCGGCGCCGTTCCCGACAGCCGGAGCGGGCGGCGCGACATTGTCGTTCACGACCGCCGGATCGTTGTCCGGATTGTCGGCGTTTGACGTCTTGACGGTTTCGCCTGTCTCCATCGCATTGGCGAAGCGCTGGAGCGTGTCCGGCACAAGCCGTTCGGCAAACCCGGCAATAAAACCCCAGATCAAGGCCTTGGCGTAGTCTTCCATGGTCGTCGGCCCGAAGTTGCTCGTCAGGTCCGTGAATTCGTTGCACTTGTTGGCTCCGATCTTGCACGAGAACACGGGTATTAGATCAGAGACGGTCAGCAGTTTGCTGGCGAAGACCAGATAGAGGACCGCCGCGGCGATCGCGCCGACAACGGCCGGAACGAGCGAATAGATGAACAGATAGAATTTGGGCAGGTCCTGCAACACGGGGCTGACCAACGCCTTTGGCAGATCGTCGAACTGGTAGAGGCGGATCAGCGCGCTGAAGAAGGAGCCCAGGCAGCCGGACAGCACCACGACCGGGAAAATGCCCGGTGCGTAGCCGGCTCCGCCTTGTGCCTTCATGGTCAGGACCGCCGCGACGACGATCGCGGCGATCACGGCGATCGTCGTCAGGAACAGCCAAAGCAGCATCCTCTGGTATGCGGCAAGAATCCGCGCGGCGACCTGCTTGTCCGCGGCCAGCGCGTTCAGGTCCACCACTGCGGCCCCATTATCCGGTATCGGCTCTGCCACGGTCCCCCTCCACTTTCCTAGTGATCAAAATGATTCAAGGTCGACACAACCAGATTCGAACGCGTCCCCAGCCAGTCCATTTCGTCCTGGTTTTGCAACTGCGTAGCGACCACCCATGAGACCGCCAGCGGCTTATCTCCGTGCGCCAAGGCCTCTAAGGCGCGCTGAATGCAGTCGTGAGCTGATGTGGTCAGTCTTTGTACGTGCAAAACCGGGGTAATCGTCCCATCGAGGTGAAGTTTGATGGAAAAATCACCAAGATAGGTCGCGCAAAGCAGAACATTGCTACAGGGCCCGTGATCCGACCAGGCCCAGTTGACGTCGGCCAACACCCTGGAGGCGTCAGCCGTATCGTCAGCCAACGCTCGGCCGTGAACGACGGCCATCAATGCCAATGACAGGCTCGTTAAGATCAATTGTCGCGACAGAAGATGCGTCATTTTCGTCGGGCTACTGGCTGTCGAGGATCGACTTGATCGTCGTATAGAAACTGCGCCGCAGAATGACGGACTTCCTCACCTTCGGCTTGCTGCTGGTGATCGTTCCGCCATAGAGGCGCCTGATGATCTCATCGATATTCCTGGCATCGGCCAAGGCATTGAATGGCTTGTAGTCCCTCCAGTACCAGGCGGTCGCCTGTATGTTCGTGCCGATGTCCTTGATGATCAGGTCCGGATTGGTCACGAGGCGGTCGTCGCCGAAAACCGCGCGGCTGCATGAGACGTAGGTTGCTTCCCAGGTAAGCTGATGCATGCCGCGGCCGTAATAGCGTCCGTATGGCATTCCGTGCCCCCTGCCATATTCTTCGAACGTCCGGAAATAATCGGTCTCGATGACGGCCTGCGACAGGAACGCGATTTCCCGCAGGCGCGTACCGGCATCGGCCAGCAGCATCGCGCGATTGAGCGCGTCGGCGACGACATCCAGATTGAGCTGCGAGCGGATATGAACGCCGCCACAGCGGTCCATGATGGTCTGCAGGAGGGCCTTGTCCAGAGTGACGAAGCTGCCTGACGGCGATGATGGTTGCGCCGGCTGCGGGAGGCTTCCATCCGCCTGCTCCGGTCGAAGATAGGACAGCAACACATGACCATCCGCGGCGCCGTAGCCGTTCTGGTCCACCTGCCCCCAGAACCCTTCCCGCTTCAGAAGGTGGACACGTGTCCCCAGTTGAAGAACGCCGACAACCGCGAACTCCGTGCCAGGACCGGCTCGCAGGTTGAGGCCGTCGCGCGCGATCGTCACATAGACATCGCCTGTCGCAATCGGCGTCAGGCTTGGCGGCAGCGGCGGCGCCGGCGGCTCAGCCTCCATCGCGCCAGTTTCGTCGTCGCCGACCCCGCCATCGGCAGCGGGGAGAGAACCATCCTCCGCTGTCGTGTCATCCAGCATATTGGCCATTCTTTCCCCACCGCCAATCTGAATTTTCAGTCTATTGTACGGAACTCCAAAGTAATTTCATCCGAAAGATCGATGCGTCCGCATCGGATTGCCCCGAATACGCATCGAATACAGTCACGAATAACAAGCGCTCGCCTCGATTCAATCAGGCGTCGACGCTTTCGCGATCAGTCATGTCTGACGGGCTTGGATTCGGTAAGCGTCATCTGCCTGGCCACCGCGATGGCAGACGTTCGCAAAATCATCAGCGAACTGAGTGACGATGCTCCCCAATCGTTTTATTTTTGTTCTCGCCCAACTTCTACAATACTACTCTACTCAACTGGAATCGAGTCCTATTTCCAGCCGTTCTGGTAATTTTTTCTTGAGAATCCTGCCTTGGAGGCCCTGGAAGCCCGCTTCCTCTTGTCCTGCCGGCGATCTCCCCCACAAGGAGGGAGATAGCCGCTTCACCGCCTAGCCTACCCCAGTCCTACCACTCCAACCCGAACACGAGCTTGCCGAAATGCAGGCCGCCGGCGGCCATGTGGGTGTAGGCTTCGGCCGCCTCGTCAGGTGAAAACACCTTGTCGACGACCGGCTCGATCCCGGCAGCGCCGATGGCGCGGGCGGCATCGCGAAGGTCGGACACCGACCCGGTGTTGTTGCCGATCACCTTCAGCGCCTTGATGATGATCGGCAGCAGGTTGACCGTGGCCTCGGCGCCGGTGACGAAGCCGATGGTGAACAGCGTGCCGCCGGGCGCGGTGGCGTTGATGGCGCGCGCGAAGGTGGCGGTGCCGCCGGTCTCGACGACGAGGTCGGCGCCGAGCCCGCCGGTCAGTTCCAGCACCTTGCCGTCCCAGTCCGGTGTCGCGCGGTAGTTGATGAGATGATCGGCGCCCAGCGCCTTGGCCCGCTCCAGCTTCTCGTCCGACGACGAGGTGATGATGACGGTGGCGCCGGCGGCTTTCGCCAGTTGCAGGGTGACGATCGAGACGCCGCCGGTGCCGAGCAGCACGACCACCGAACCCGGCCCGATATTGGCGGCGCGGATGGCGTTCCATGCGGTGGTGCCGGCGATCGGCAATGTCGACGCCGCCTCGAAGGACAGATGCGCCGGGACCGGCACGATCGAATTGGCCGGCAGCGCGACATATTCGGCCAGCGATCCCGGCAGCGAGATGCCGCGCATCTGCGTCATCTCATAGGGCCGCGGCGGGCCGCCGATCCAGCGCGGCTTGGCATGGGCGACGACGCGATCGCCGTTGCTTAAATTCGTAACGCCCTCGCCCAGCGCGACGATCTCGCCGGCGCTGTCGGCGACGGGGATGAGCGGAAAGCTGGGGCCGGGATAATTGCCGCTCGCCACCGCGACATCGACGAAATTGAGGCTTGCCGCACGCTGGCGGATCAGCACCTCGCCGCGCTGCGGTTCGGGGGTGGCGACAGTGGCGGCGCGGAAGGCGTCGAGCCTGGGTTGGCTCAGTTCGATGGCTTTCATGGTTTTCACTCCGGTTGGATGATTGATGGTTGAGTGAACCTATCTGCTGCGCTATTCCTGGATAATCGCTCCATTTTGAATTTGAGTAATGCGAAACACGCAGCAATCCCACGAACCGGCGGCGCTTGCCGAAATGGCGGCCTTCGCGGCCATCGCCGAAGCGCGCTCCTTCACCAGGGCGGCGGCGCGTGTCGGGCGCGACGCGACCATCCTGTCGCGGCGCCTGCAATCGCTGGAGGAGCGGCTGGGGGTCAGGCTGCTGCATCGCACGACACGCAGCGTGTCGCTGACCGAGGCGGGCGCCGAATTCCTGCTGCGCGTGCGCGCCATCCTCGCCTCCGTCGACGAGGCCGAGGCCGCCGCGTCGGCGCATGCCGGCGGCGGCCCGCGCGGCCTGCTCCGGCTGGCGCTGCCTGGCACGTTCGGGCGCATGTGGATCGGACCGCTGCTGCCGCAATTCCTTGCCGAATTTCCCGATATCCGCATCGAAGCCGAATTCTCGAACCGCTTTGCCGATCTGGTCTCCGAGAATTTCGACGTCGCCGTGCGGCTCGGCGCGCTGGAGGATTCGCGCCTGGTGGCGCGCAAGGTGGCGACGCGGCGCCGGCTGCTGTGCGCCGCCCCCGCCTATCTCGCCCGAAGAGGCAGGCCGCGGACACCGCAGGCGCTGCTCGAACATTCCTGCCTCGGCTTCAGCGGCTTCCAGACCTTTCCGGTCTGGGAGATGACCGACCGCGAGGGCCGGCGCGCGCGCGTCGAGGTTTCCGGGCCGTTGGTCAGCGACGATGCCGAGGTGCTGGTCGAGGCCGCCGTGCAGGGCCTCGGCCTGATGATGAGCACCGACTGGCTGATCGGCCGCGAACTCGCCGACGGACGGCTGGTGCCTGTCCTGGAGGAGTGGACGCTGGCCGACGAAGGCGCGGTCTATGTCGTCGTGCCCTCGGCCAAGGGACAAGCCGCCAAGACCCGCGCCTTCGCCGACTGGATCAGCAAGCGCTTCGCGCCGGAGCCGCCCTGGCGGGTGTGAAGGTGCTGATCTCCCCCCTTGAGGGGGAGATGTCGCCGAATGCGACAGAGGGGGTCGGCACGTCCTGACGCGACCTCTTATCGCCGACAGAAGAGGCCGGCGCTCCACGCGAGACGACCCCCTCTGGCCTGCCGGCCATCTCCCCCTCGAGGGGGGAGATTACGCACTCTTCCCCTGCCCCTTCATGAACTGGCTGAGCAGATCCACCGGCAGCGGGAACACCACCGTCGACGAGCGCTCGCCGGCGATGTCGTGCAGGGCTTCGAAATGGCGCAGCTGCATGGCCTGCGGTTCGGCCGCCAGCATGCGGCCCGCCTCGACCAGTTTCGCCGCCGCCTGCTGTTCGCCATCGGCGTTGATCACCTTGGCGCGCCGCAGCCGCTCGGCCTCCGGCCTGCTTGGCGATGGCGCGGATCATGCTTTCGTTCAGGTCGACATGCTTGATCTCGACATTGGAAACCTTGATGCCCCAGGCATCGGTGCGCTGGTCGAGTATCTCCTGGATATCGCTGTTGAGCTTGTCGCGCTCGGCCAGCATCTCGTCGAGCTCGTGCTTGCCGAGCACCGAGCGCAGCTGGCGCGACATAGCCGATGACGGACACCGGCGAAGCCAGGATGTGGTGCTTTGGCGAAGTCCAATGGGCAGCCGACGTCAGCGATTTGCAGACGTGGCCAGGCACGCAACCTTCCCTCTCGAGGAGGAAATCCGCGGCTTCGGCGGTCAGAATTTATAGGCGATGCCGATGCGGATATCGTGCGTCGTCAGCTCGATGGCATCCGAATTGAAGGGAGCCCCATCGAAAGTCGAGTGGCGCACGGAGGTGTGGCGGCCGAAATCGGCAAACCGGTATTCGCCGCGGACCAGCCAATTGTCGGTGACCGCATATTCCGCGCCGGCGCCCAGCGTATAGCCCGCTATCGTACCCTTGGCGTCGGCATAGGCAACGCCGCTGGGAAGATCCACCGTGGCGTGCTTGTAGGACCCCACCGCCAGGCCTGCGGCAACAAACGGCAGCCACCGATCCATCGCGTAGCCGGCCCGCAGGCGAACGGATCCGACGGAATCCAGCTTCAGCACGCCGCCAAAGGCAGGATCATCGACGCCGAGGGCTCGATACAGCGTGGTGTCCTTCACCCTTGCGAAGCTGTAGTCACCCTCGACGCCAAGAACCAGCCCGCCCTCGAACTGATGGTTGAAGCCGGCATACAGGCCGCCAAACCCGCCAGACGGACTGTAAGCCCAGCCGTAGTCGTCGAAGCTGCCCGGGGCGAAGGTCTGCCCGACCCTTGCATCGCCCCAAGCGTATCCGGCTTGCGCGCCAATATAGGCGCCGGACCAGTTATAGGTGGCGGCAACCGGCAAGACTTCATTGGTATCCGCCGCGCAAGCCATGCCGATCGGTGCAAGGATTAGGGCCGTTGCGAGAAGAATGGTTTTCATCGTTTGTCTGCTGTTCCGAAATATTGCGTTTCCCCGCGCGGCAAAGGCGCGCGGGGGTGTTCGGCCTGGCGGCTCAGAACTTGTAGCTGAGGCCGACCCGCACATCGTGCGTCCGCAGATCGACATGCGTTTCCGTGAGCAGACCGGCTGCTATCGAGAGGTCCTTGCTGCCGAAGTCGGAGTAGCGATATTCGGCCCGCGCGATCCACCGGTCGGTGAAGGCGTGCTCGATGCCGGCGCCAACGGTCCAGCCGACATGGGTCTCATCATGGAATGGTATTTGGATGGCGCCGCTGCTGCCAATCGCAGTCACTTCATACTTTGCCGCGGCCACGCCGGCAGCGATGTAGGGCAAAGTCCGATCGAAAGCGTAGCCCGCTCGCAGCCGCGCCGCGCCCGACCACTTAAGTTCGCTCTTAAGCAATGTGCTGAAACCACCGCCACTAGCATCGAGGGGCGTTATCGCGTCGGCATTGCTGTAGGCAATGTCAGCCTCGGCGCCGATCACGAAACGGTTCTCCATCTGGTAATTGGCGCCGATATGAATGCCGCCAATAAAACCGTCTGGATCGAGGGGAAGGTTAAGGTCCGAGGCCCCACCGAAGCCGCCGCCGGCGACGAAGAAATTGGATTTTCCGGCCATGTAACCGATGTCGACGCCGGCATAGAGGCCGGACCAGTCGTAGCCGGAAACGGGCGAAACCTCATTGATATCAGCCGCGCACGCCATGCCGATCGGCGCGAGGATGAAGGCCGTAGCGAGTAGGATCGTTTTCATTGTTTGTCTGCCGCCCCAGGGGTTGTGGTTCCCCGCCGCGAAAAATGCTCCGCGGCGATCGAGCACCCGGTGTTGCATTGTCCGCCGGCCGCGTCTTGGGCTGGGCCGCACTGGAATTGTCCTGGAACGCGCCGCTGCACTTTCCCGAGCGCTGTGGCCGATCAGCCGCAGCCAATCGGCGCGTCAGCAAGCTGCCGATTCCCCGGCAAGGCGGAGATTGGCAACCTCAGCCGGCCCGCACTATGATCCAGGAGCCGCAACGGGCGTGCCAATATCCGAAATGAGTTTGACCAGATCGGCCTGGCGGCGCGTGCCGGTCTTGGCGAAGATGCGGTTGAGGTGGGTCTTCAGCGTGTTCTCGCCGATGCCGAGCGACAAGGCGCTTCTGGACGCCGGCAAGCCGCTGCCGATGCGCAGCAGAACCCGCGCCTCCGCCGGCGTGAGATCGAACAGCGTGGTCAGAACGGCCTCCGGCAGTGGCGAAGAGGATGTCGTGGTCGAGACGAAGACAGCGGCACAGGCGGGCCGGAAAGCCGCGCGCGCTGTGCCCTCGGTCAATGGCAGCACATAGGCGACGGCGGGCGGCTGACCCGGGGCCGAAATCGGCAGGCCGATGCCGCGTGACCCAAGCGAGCCGTCCGCGTCCGCGGCGCCGGCGATCGCTTCCAGCAGGGCGCGGGCGACCGCGGGGTTCTCCGTCTGGAGCACGCCGTTCCTGGAAAGTATCGGACCATGCCCCGAGAGCATCAGCTCGGCGGCTCCATTGGCATGGAGGATCGCGCCGTTGGCGCCGGTCAGAACGACAGGGACGGCCAGATGGTCGAGCGCCGCGCGATAAAGATTGGCGGCCACGCGGGCCTGATCGAGCAGATCGCCGATCAGCGAGGCACGGCGCAGATGCGGCGACAGCAATGCCAGGAACCGCTGCTCCTCGGCCGAAATCACCTCCCTGCTCGCCCGCGTGGTGCAACCCATGAGCCCGATACGGTCCGGTGTATGAACGAATTTGGTGATGCAGCCTTCACGCAATCCCTGCGGTTTGGCCCAATTCTGAAAAAACGGCGTCCGCTGCAGGTCGGCTTCGCTCATATGGGACAGTGTCGCGACAGGCGTGTCGATATCGCCGACGACCGCGGCCTTCAGCCCGGGAATCGCGTCGAAGTCATAATCCTCCTGGAGCACGCGCATCTGCTCGGGATTCCAGGGCGATTGGGCCGCGAAGCGGCCATGATTGCCGGCGGTGCTGGCAAGCGCGATGGTGGTATAGGCCGCGTCCATGGTTTCGGTGATGCGGATCATCACCCCGGTCCACCCGTCGGGGTTCAGCACGCAATCATAGATATCGCCGACAATCGAAAGAAGGACTTCGCTGCTAAGCCTTTCCACCGTTTCTCCTACATCCCGGCATGCCCGCCTCTCGCATGAGGGATGGCGGGCACGAGATGAAACCAGCAATTTTGAGCGGCGGGGTCGGCGCAAGGACGCCAATCCCACCTGGACGATTTTGCTGGCGTCATACTTTCGGGTGACGCCAAGCGTGGTTGAGCTCGACTAAGGGTTCAACTCGATCCGTTGAACGCTTGGCGACCTATGTCGCTGGTTATTCCCGGAATGGAAAGCGCCGCGTTCGATTTTTTTGAGACTGCGGGTTCAGCGGGGGCGCTTCCTTGTCACGAAAGACGGTGTTTTCATCGGTTGATTTGCCGGAGCATCTTGGCGCTTCGATCGCGGCTTCGAAAGGCAGTTCTTCCGAAAGGCCGTATTCCTCTGAGGGATGCTTGCACAGGATTATCTACAATTCCAGCGACCTGATCGGCGGCGAACAAATCCAGAAAGAGCAATGGATCTCATCGCTGACATCCGGTTATGCCCGTCTGCGTGCAGATCCGGCCATCGGCAGGTCGTTCGAAGGCGAGCTGAGGATTGTTCGAGCTCGCGACGTTTCGGTGGGCACGATCCACGGCACTGTCAAATCGATATCGAGAACCCCTGAAGACATTGCGGCCCAGGGCACCAACAATGTCGTGTTGCTTCTCAATGCCGGACACTCCCCGCTCAGCGTTGACCAGTCGGGAAGGAGCGTCGACCTCAGTCCAGGCGCGTCCGTTCTCGTCGAGCAGAGCGCTCCCTCAATCATCCGTGTGAGCGACGGGCAATGCTGCCTGATCGCCGTGCAGACCGATCGAGAACGCGTGCGTCAGCGATATGCGGGGTTTGAGGATCGCCTGATGACCGTCGTGTCTGGCTCCATGATGATCAACGCCCTTGTTCGTGCCTATGTCGGTGTTCTGGCCGATGAGAAAGAAGCCGAGTCTCAACCGACCATGCAGTTCGTGGCCGATCATATTGCCGATCTGATCGCCGCCACCGCTTCCATTGCCGCACCTGTGACGGCGCACGACAACGCGGATGCGCGAGGTCTACGTGCGGTACGCACGCAGGCGATTCTGACTAGAATTCGCGGAGGCTTCGCCAATCCCGGCATCTCCGCGCAAGGCGTGGCCAAAGAACTCGGGCTGTCGGCGCGCTATGTCCAGGACCTGCTCCAGGAGACAGGCATCAGCTTCTCCGAACGTGTTCTCGAACAGCGCCTGCAGGGAGCACGCAAGATGCTCTCGCAACGGCACAATGACGCCATGCGCATCAGCGAAATAGCGCTGATGAACGGGTTCAGCGATGTGTCCTACTTCAACCGCTGTTTCCGCCGCCGCTTCGGCCAAACGCCGACAAGCGTGCGATAGATCCGGAAGGTTCCGCTGCCGGACGGGCGGCGCAATTTCCCTTCCCTTCGAGACGGAGGTCGGCCGCACCCGAGAGGCCCGATGGTGCCAAACCATCACAGTGCGCGGAAAAGCCGCCGCACCTCGCTCCAGTCCAATTCCGGTGCGGCCCTGCCCAAGACAACAGCCCGACGCCGATGACATGTCGGGTCAGGGCGAAACGACCGCCACATCAGGGGATTGCATGCCGCAGCACGAATTTGGAGGCCGCAAGGCGAAGGCGTTGAAGCATCTCATGCTGACGTCGACCGCGCTGGTCTGGCTTGGCCAGCCACTCACTGCCTCGGCTGCCGATAACTGGACCGGTGCCGCCTCCACCGACTGGTTCACCGTCGGAAACTGGAACCCCGCCGCTGTCCCCACCTCGAGCGACGACGTTACGCTCAATGCGACATTCCCGAATCCGACCGTGATAGACGGGGCAAATGCGGCCGCGCACTATCTGTTTCTCGGCACCATTGCGAGCCACACCGGCTCGCTGACGATCAAAAACGGCGGCACGCTCGTCAGCACTGCCGCCTTTCTGGGCTATCTTTCGGACACGAACGGCGTCGTGACGGTGACCGGAGCAGGCTCGGCCTGGAACAACAGTTCGGACCTTTTCCTTGCCGCCAGTCCGAGCAGCACCGGCACCTTGACGATCTCGAACGGCGGCGCCGTCAGCAACACCGTGGGTCATGTCGGCTCCGGCGGCACCGGCACCGCGACCGTCGACGGAATCGGCTCGACCTGGACCAACAGCGGCGACCTGTACGTAGCCGAACATGGCACGGGCACGCTTGTTATCACCAAGGGCGGCGCGGTCAGCAATGCCGTCGGCACCATCGCCTGGCATGCGGGCTCCAACGGCACGGTGACGGTCGACGGTGCGGGTTCGACCTGGACAAGCAGCTCGGACCTATATGTCGGCAACTCCGGCAACGGGACATTGAACGTTCTGAAGGGCGGCGCGGTCAGCACTGGCGGCGCCGCTGCGCTCGGCTATGTCGGAGGCTCCACCGGCGCCGTGACGGTTGACGGTGCGGGATCCAATTGGACCGTCGCCTCCAGCCTGTATGTCGGCTTCAACGGCACCGGCATCCTGAACATCACGAATGGCGGCACGGTCGGCAATGTTGATGGAACCGTGGGCGAGTACTCCAGTTCCAGCGGCGCTGCGATGGTCTCGGGCGCGGGCTCGGCCTGGACCAACAGCGGGAATCTGACTGTCGGCGACAACGGCACCGGCTTGCTGACCGTGACCAAGGGCGGTGCGGTCGGCAACGCCACGGGCACCATAGGTTCGTATGCAGACTCCAACGGCATGGTGTCCGTCGACGGCGTCGGCTCGACTTGGACCAACAGTTCCAATCTGCTCGTCGGCAATCAAGGCACGGGAATGTTGACGGTCTCCAAAGGCGGTGCCGTCAGCAACAGCGCGGCCCAGATCGGCAACTTGGCTGGCTCGACCGGCATGGTGTTCGTCGACGGTGCCGGCTCGACCTGGACCAACAGTTCCAACCTGGCTGTTGGCGATTTCGGCGCGGGCACTCTGGCGATCACCAATGGCGGCAAGGTCAGCAACGCCACGGCCTATATCGGCAATTCGGCTGGCTCGACCGGCATGGTGTCCGTCGCGAATGCCGGCTCGACCTGGACCAGCGCGGACATGTATGTCGGCGGCCTCAGCACGGGCACGCTGTCGATCTCGAACGGCGGCGTCGTCAGCAGCGCCTCGACCACCATCGGCTATGGTGCCGCCTCGACCGGCACGGTGTTCGTCGACGGCGCCGGCTCGACCTGGACCAACAGCGGCAGTCTCTTCGTTGTCGGCCGGAGCGGCACCGCCACGATGACCATTTCAAACGGCGGCACCGTCAACAGCGTTCTGAGCTATCTCGGCAACTACTCCGCCGGCACCGCGGTGGTCACCGGCGCGGGCTCGACATGGAACAGCAGTTCAGGTCTCTATCTCGGCGTCAGCGGCGGCGGTGTCGGCACGCTGACCATCCAGGGCGGCGGCACCGTGAAAAACACCGTCGGCCACCTGGGGAAATCGCTGGGCTCAACCGGCACGGCGACCGTCGACGGCGCCGGCTCGAGTTGGATCAACAGCTCGGCGCTGTTCGTCGGCACGGTGGGCACCGGCACGCTGACCATCTCGAACGGCGGCACCGTCAAGAGCGTGGGCGGCACCGTTGGCAATGGCGGTACGGGTAAGGGCGTCGTGACCGTAAGCGATGCCAACTCTGCCTGGGCCAACAGCGGCGACCTCTATATCGGCAACCTCGGAACCGCTGAACTGAACGTCTTGAAGGGCGGCGCGGTCAGCAATGCTTGGGGCTATGTCGGCTTCAATCCAGGCTCGACCAGCACAGCGACGGTCGACGGCGCAGGCTCGACCTGGACCAGCAGCGCGGGCCTTACTGTTGGCCTCGACGGATCGGGCACACTGACGATTTCGAACGGCGGCACGGTTTCGGCGGGCGGCATCGTCACCATTGCCGGCCACGCGGGTTCCACCGGCACGCTCAACATCGGCGCCGCGGCAGGTTCCGCGGCCACAGGCGCCGGCGTTTTCGGCCCGGCCGCGCTGCAGTTCGGCAGTGGCGTCGGCACGCTCAATTTCAATCACACCGGAGCCAACTACGCGTTCGGCGCCACGATCAGCGGGCTGGGGACGATCAACCAGATCGCCGGCACGACGAACCTGACCGCCGATTCGAGCGGCTTCACCGGCGCCACCAATGTGAGCGGCGGACGGCTGGCAGTGAACGGTTCGCTGGCCGGTTCGCTGGTGACGATCTCGGGCGGCACGCTGGGCGGCAACGGCACGGTGGGCGGCATCGTCGCCCAGTCGGGCGGCATCATCGCACCGGGCAATTCGATCGGCACCCTCAAGGTCGCCGGCGACATCGACCAGGCAGCGGGCTCGGTCTACCAGGTCGAACTCACCACCGCCGGCCAGTCCGACCTCATCCAGGCGACGGGCACGGCGACCATCGCCGCGGGCGCTGTCCTCGACGTGGTCAAGACGGATGCCGCGCCTTACGTGCTGGGCACGCATTACACGGTCCTGCAAGCCGATACGGGCGTCATCGGCACCTACACGCTCACCGGGGCCGGTCCGTTCGTCGGCCTTGTCGCCAATTACGACGCGACGCATGTCTATCTCGATGTGGTGCAGGCGAAGTCCTTCGCCGAGGTCGGCCTGACGCCCAACCAGATCGCCACCGGCGGCGGCGCCGAAAGCCTGGGGGCTGGCAATCCGCTCTTTGATGCCATCATGGGCCTGCCGAGCGAAGCAGCCGCCCAGAACGCCTTCGACCAGCTCTCGGGCGAAATCCATGCCTCGGCCAAGGGCATGCTGCTCGAGGACTCCCGCTTCGTTCGCGACGCCGCCACCAACCGCATCGCTTCAGCTTTCGGCGATGGCAGCACGGCAGCGCTGCCGGTCATGGCCTATGACGAAGGCGGTCCCGAAATGGTCGCCGCCGACACTGATCGCTTTGCCGTCTGGGGCCAGGCTTTTGGCTCCTGGGGCAATGCAGACAGCGACGGCAACGCCGCCGCCTTCGACCGCTCGACCGGCGGCTTGCTGGCCGGCGCCGACACGCTGGTCGGAGGCTGGCGCGTCGGTGTTCTGGGCGGCTACAGCCATTCGAGCTTCGATGCCGACGATCGCAATTCCTCCGGCAAGAGCGACAGCTACCATCTCGGCCTCTATGGCGGCACCAATTGGGGGGCCATCGCCTTCCGCACTGGTGCGGCCTACAGCTGGAGCAGCCTTTCGACACATCGCTCCGTCGCCTTCAACGGCTTCACGGATGCGCTGTCGGCCGACTACGACGCCGGCACCGCGCAGATGTTCGGCGAATTCGCCTACAAGGCCGATGCCGGACAATTCAAGTTCGAGCCCTTCGCCAATCTCGCCTATGTCAGCGTGCACACGGACGGCTTCAGCGAAACCGGCGGTGCGGCGGCCTTGACCAGCGCCGGCACCAGTACCGACGCCACCTTCACCACACTCGGCCTGCGCGGCTCGACCGATTTCGCGCTCGGCGGCGTCAATGCCACCGCACGCGGCATGCTCGGCTGGCGCCACGCTTTCGGCGATGTCACGCCGAGCTCAAACTTCGCCTTCGCCGGCGGCGATGCCTTCACCATCGCCGGCGTGCCGATCGCCAGGGACAGCGCGATCATCGAGGCCGGCTTCGACATGAGAATGTCGGCCAATGCCACGCTTGGCCTGTCCTATACCGGGCAGTTCGGCGGCGGCGCGGCGGACAACGGCGCCAAGGCCAACCTCAGCGTCAAGTTCTGACGGCAGCAGGCCGCCGGTTCACGCCAATTGACGTCGTGCGGTCCGTGTTCTGGCGTCCCCCTACTCCGGCGAAGGCACCGGCGGCTTCGAGGTCAGTGCTGTGCCGGCGGCCGCGACGATGACGGCGGCGATGCCGGCGAGCTGCGGCGGGGTCAGGCTCTCGTGCAGGAACAGAAAGCCGGCCAGCGCGCCGAGCCCCGGCTCCAGGCAGGTCAGCGTGCCGTAGATGCGGGCCGGCATGCGGGTCAGCGCCACCATCTCCAGGAAGAACGGCAATGCGCTGGAAAACAGGCCGACGAGCAGCGCGCTGACCAGGATCGACGGCGCCAGCAGCCCGGTTCCCGCCTGCGCGACGCCGAAGGGCAGCACCAGAACGGCGGCGATCGCCATGCCATAGGCGGTGGTGCGGGTGCCGAGCTCCGCACCCGCCTTCTGGGCAAGCACGATGTAGAGCGCCCAGAAGCCGCCGGCCGCCAGCGCCAGCATCACCCCGGTCGGATCGAGCGGCTGCAGCGAATGGATGAAGGGCGACAACAGGATGATGCCGGCCAGCGCAAGCGCGATCCAGGCAAAATCGCTGGCGCGCCGCGAGGTCAGCGTCGCCACCAGCAGCGGCCCGGAAAATTCGAGCGCCACCGCAACGCCGAGCGGGATTCTGGCAAGGGCTGCGTAGAATAAGAGGTTGAGCGCGCAGAGTGTCACCCCATAGGCGACCAGCCACGGCATGGTGGCGCGCGACGGCCGCATCTGCCAGGGCCGCAGCACCGCGATCAGCATCAGCGCTCCGATGACCAGCCGCAGCGTCGTCGTGCCTTGCGCGCCGATCACCGGGAACAGGGTCTTGGCGAAGGTGGCGCCGATCTGGATCGACACCATGGCCCCCATCAGCGCCGCGACCGGCAAGGGCGCCGCTTCGCGACTGGCAATTGGCATCGATGTCACTTCTGTTTCACCCTTCCCTGCCATGCCGGGCATCCGCCCGACCCACGGCATGGCTGGCAGCTATGGCCTCCCCGGGCAGGCCTGTCGTGAGGCACGGGAAGACAGTCGGCTGGGGCAAGCGCTGGAACGGGTCCGGAAGTCGGGAACACCCTTCCGGCCATTCACGGCATGGTTGGAGCTGCCTGCCTAAGCGGCGGCGGCAACGGAGCGCTTGAAGACGATGGTCACCCGCGTGCCCTCGCTGGCGCTCGAATTCACGTCGAATTCCGCCTTGGCATTCTCGGTCAGCGAACGCGCGATCAGCGCGCCTAGCTTGCCGGGCTTGGGCCAGGTCTCGCCTTCGGGCAGGCCGATGCCGTCGTCGGCAATGACAATACGGCAGCCATCGCCGTTCACGATACTATGCAGCGTGATCGTGCCGCCGTCGCGCCCTTTGAAGGCATGCTTGAGCGCATTGGTCAAAAGCTCGTTCACCACCAGCCCGGTCGGCATGGCGACGTTGATCGACACCGGATAGGTATCGACCTTCATGTCGAGGCGAATGCCCTCGACCGCATGCGAGTTCATCACCGCCGACGCGATCTGGCTGAGATAGACGCCGAGATCGACCTCGTCCTTGTGATCGTCGCCCGACAGCGTCTGGTAAAGGATCGCCAGCGCGTCGACGCGGCCGGCCAGCCTCTCGAACCGCTTCTGGTCCGGCTCCATCGCGTTGCGCGTCTCCAGCCGGATCAGCGCGGTGATCATCTGCAGATTGTTTTTCACCCGGTGCTGCAGTTCGCGCAGCAGCGTGTCCTTCTCGCGCACGCGTCCCTCGACCGAAGCTGCATCCTCGGTCTCGCCATGCGCCGAGACGTCGACCAGCGCCACCAGCCGGAAGCAGACCTTGCCATTGTCGTCCTCGATGACATTGGAATAGGCGTCGACGATCGCCGGCGTATGCTCGGCCCGCTCCAGCCGGAACGTACCGACAAAATCGGTGTCCTCGACCAACGCTTCGAACAGCGCGCGGTCCTTCTGCCGGTGCAGGCCAGTGCCGGAAAGTGCCGCCCAGTGCTTCTGGGCCAGCCTGGCCGCCTTCAGGCCCGACAGTTTCTCGAATTCCGGATTGGCATAGACGACGCGCTCCTTCGCGCCGAGGTCCGAGACGGCAATGGCGATCGGCACCTGGTCGAGGAATTTCTTGAACTGTTCGCTCTCCAGCGCGCTGGCAAGGTCTGGCGTATCGAGCAACTGCTCGACCGCTTCGGCCTTCTGTGTGTCGGATGTCATCTGCGGCGCCTGTGCTGTGTGTGAGCGCCATCAGTATCAGCGATAGGGCGGGCCTGCCATCACAATACAGGAGGATGCTGGCACATGCCTCCGCGTCAGGGCGCCAAATCGGTTTCGCTCGCCCTAGGCCGCCAAGTCGCCCGCCCCCGGGTCAGCCGCTGAACGACACGCCCCTGAGGCGCATGCCCGCCTGCACACCACGCACGATCAGCCGCGACAGCAATTCCATGTCCCAGGGCATGCCCCGACGCCAGACATCGAGCAGCAAGGCGATGCGCGCTTCGTCGGCATTGTTCATCACCTCGTGCGGGTAGGTGTCGTCCCACAGCATGCCTTCGCCGTCGGTGATGCGTTTCTCCTGACGGTCGATCATCATGATGGTTGCCGGGCGGCCATCGGCCTGGCGCGGGATGACCAGGCCCAGGTGAAACCGCATGATGCCGCGGAATGGCCCGCGATGACTGGGGATGTGCTTGCGCGGCGCGAGGAACGAGACAGCCGCCGATTTGACCTCCGGGCATTCGGCCAGCAGGCGGCTGAGAACCGGCATCCGCGCCAGGTTCTCCGGCACCGCCATGTCATAGGCCTTGAGCACGAACATGCGCCAGTCGAGACCGTCATTGGCCGATATCTCGGCCTGCTCCGGCATGATGTCATGGAAGCGCGGGACCTTGCCCAGATGCACGCCAAGCGCTTCGTCGCGGATGTCGCGCCAGGCAGCGGTGAATTTCGCCGCGTTCGGAAATTCCGTGGCGGTATCGAGGATTGCCGGCGCGTCTATCCGCCTTTCATAGACACGCCGGACCACATCGGATGCAAGATCGTAGGTGCGCGACATCACATGGCCTCCATCGCACCATAAGCGGACGGCCCCCGATTTTGGTTACACATTTGTTCACGACGCCGTGCGCTGCACCGCCAGCCGTGGGCCGGTCTTGACGTCGGCGATCTCGGGTTTCGTGCTGTCGACCGCACCGCCGAGCCGCCGCCGAGCGCCTTGTTGAGGGCGATGCAGTCGGTCGCCAAAAGCACGCGGCTTCGCAGCAGTGACTCCTCGGCCGGATAGAGCGAACGCTGCGCGTCGAGCACGTCGGGCAGGCTGGTCTCGGAGAGCGTGCTTTCGAGGCTCGACGCCTCGCCACCATGCTGCACCGCAGAAAGCCAATCATTCCAATTCATTCTCCGGGCAGCTCCGAATGACCCGCAATAGATAAAATGTAGATTTCTCAAATTTCGAGATTTATTTAGGAAGATTCGAATGCCTCCTGCCTCCCAGGGCAGAAATGCTTTCGATCAACCAAGGCGGGTAGATCGGAACAATTCGAACCAAAAGGTTGAATTCCTGTCAAAGATCGCAAGAAGCCGGAAGAATGGCAGCTTTTTGCCAATTTATAGCCTTTCTCACACAAGTATTTCAGCTTGCTAAATTTTTTGTGTTGCACTGCACAATGCCGTGACCGAACCATCACCCTGGGGGACTCGTTTGCGACTGGACATACGCCGTGGAGGATTCCGCCAGCTTGACGAACTTGAGCTGTCCATCCGTCGAATTCGTTCCTGACTCGGATGGACTCGCAGGGCTCGGGTTTGACGGTACCGGGCCGAGGACAGGTATCGTTCGTCTTGGCCTGCGGCTCGAAGCAGCCAGGCGGCACGGACATCACATGGGCGCAAGCTGATGGCAAACGCCCGCGACATCCAGCTGGATGCACTGAGGGCCATCGCCGTGACGATGGTGTTGTACTCTCATTTCTTCGCGGCCGGAGGATCTTCCTTCTGGGGCCATATCGGCGTGCGGCTGTTCTTCGTGCTGAGCGGCTTCCTGATCACGCGCCTACTTCTGGAGGCGCGTTCGGCCGCCGCGTTCGAGACCGGCCCCGCGCTGCGGTCCTTCTATATCAGGCGGGCGCTGCGGATATTCCCGCCCTATTTTGCCGTGCTGGGTTTCGTCTGGCTGGTCGACCTGGAACAGTCCAGGGGATCGCTGCTCTGGCATGCGCTCTATCTGTCGAATTTCTGGTATGCGCTGCGCAATGACTGGAACCCCTGGGTGCTGTGCCATTTCTGGAGCCTGAGCATCGAGGAGCAGTTCTATCTTGCCTGGCCGCTGGTCGTCCTGCTGGCGCCACGGCGGCGCTTTGAACAGATCTGCATCGGCGTCATCGCGCTGTCGCTGGCCTATCGCTTCTACTGGCCGGTGACCGCCACTCCGGCTTTGGCGCGCGACCTGCTGCCGCCAGCGTCGATGGATGCGCTGGCGTCAGGCGCGCTGCTGGCCTGCTGGCGATCGAGGGGCGCCGGCCTGCCGCAATGGATGCGGCTGGGCTGGCCGGCCTTCGCGGCCGCGTTCCTTGTCATCGAGTGGTTTGTCCCGGCACCTCCCGATCCGACGCTGGAATGGGCCCGCTGGCTGCTGCTGCAGATCCTGCCCCTGGTGCCGCTGGTGGCCATCGTCGCCGCCTGTTCGCGCGGCCTTGGCGGCACCCTTGGCAGGTTTGCGGAACTGCCGCCGCTGCTGGCGCTGGGCCGTATCAGCTACGGCGTCTATCTCTATCATCCGATATTGCTGTCGCTCGCCGTCAAGTCGCAACCCTGGATTCCGCTCAATGTCTCGCAGCAAGGACCAGGACGGTTCCTGGTCGCAAGCACCGCCACGATTGTCGTGGCCTCGATTTCCTGGCTGGTTTTCGAAAGGCCGCTCAATAGCCTCAAGCGCCACTTCCCTTATGTCCGGCAAGCCCAGGCCGGTCATGCCGGCTGGTTTGCGAGGCCGGCGCAAGCCTATCCCGGCGGATCGCCCGATGGCCGCGCGCCATCCCTCGACCTCCCGCGAACGGATGCAAGACCATGACCGCCGCACCGCTCGTCTCCGTCCTGCTGCCGATCTACAATGCCGGACCCTACCTTGCCGCGGCACTGGAAAGCATTCTGCGGCAGGACTATCGCCGCCTGGAGGTCATCGCGATCGATGACGGCTCGAGCGACAATTCGCTCGATATCCTCGAGCGATACCGGCAGGCCGACAGCCGCGTCTCGATCATCTCGCGCGAAAACCGTGGCCTCGTCGCGACGCTCAACGAAGGGCTGGCGGTCGCGCGGGGCGAACTCGTCGCGCGGATGGACGCCGACGACATCGCCTATCCCTGGCGCCTGTCGCGCCAGGTGGCGCTGTTCGAACAGCGGCCCGAGCTCGGCTTTTGCGGCGCCGGCGTCGACATGCTGATCCGCGGCCGTATCGCCAGGGGCAAGCCAGATCCGGTGTTCCAGTTCGGCCGCATGCCCATATTGGCGATGTTCTTCACCATCTTCATGCACCCGACGGTCGTCTACAACAGGGAGGTCATCGAGGACGCGGCTCTCCACTACGACCCGACCTACCGGCACGCCGAGGATTTCGATCTCTTCCGGCGGCTGGCCGCTCGTTACCCGGCAGCCATGATGCCCGAAAACCTGCTCGTCTACCGGATCCATCAGGGGAGCGTGACCCACCGGCACAGCAAGGAGATGCGCAGGACGCATTTGCGCATCGTGGCCGAGAACCTCGAGCGCGAGGGCCTTGCCGGGACCACGCGCGACCTGCACGACATCGGCGAAGCCGTCAGCCACGACACGGTTGCCCGCGCGGCCGATTTCATTCTGGCGCTGGAGGAGCGTATCCGCTCGCTGCCGGACGAGACGCGGCCGAGCTTCGAGGCCGGCGCGCTCAACCTGTTCTATTTCCTCTACCAGCTCGTCGCCGACGAAAGGCAGCCGCCGCTGACGCATGAACTGCTGACACGGACCGCGAAGTGGAACGCCATCCGCCGCCGCGAGAAATATGCGTTGCGGCCCGGCGCCTGGGCTCCCTGGCTCAGCCGCGCCTCGCTGTCGGCCGGCAAGCAGGCGGACGCCGTGGAATACTTCTTCAAATCCGCGCCCGCCGCAGCGGTTCTGGCTTCGCATCGGGTGGGCTAGAGGCATGAACGTCAAAGCCCACCAACCTCTGAAACGCGACCGTTCGACGGCGCTTGGCGGCGCGCCGGCCAGTCTGCGGGCAGAGCGACCAGGCCCGGAAGTCAGCTTCATCATCTGCACGCGCAACCGCGTCACCGTGCTCGAGGCCTGCATCAAGTCGGTGCAGGCCGCGTGCCGTGCCCATGCCGGCTTCGCGGCCGAGCTCGTGGTCGTCGACAATGGCTCGAGCGACCGCACGGCGGAACGCCTGGCCAGCATCGCCGCCATGTCGGACATTCCATTCACGCCCGTTTGCGAGCCACGCCCCGGACTGGCCGCTGCCCGTAACGCCGGGTTGAGGCGCGCGCGGGGTCGCGTGCTGGTCTTCGTCGATGACGATTGCGCGGTGCATCGCGACTATCTCGCCGACCTGGAACGACATTACTCTTCCGGGGAACAGTGGCTTATCCGCGGAGGCCGTGTCGAGCTTGGCGATCCCAGGGACCTGCCTTTCACGATCAAGCGATCGCGGGTGCGCGAGCGGCTGACGCCCGATATCCATCCCGGCGGCTTCGTGCTGGGCTGCAACATGACGATGCACCGCGATGTCGCGGCCCGCATCGGCTATTTCGACGAACGCTTCGGCGCGGGCGGACCATTGCGGTCGGCGGAGGATACCGACTACCTCGTGCGGGCGGTGCGGCTCGGCATCGCGGTCGAGTATGTGCCCGACATGACGATATTCCACCACCATGGCCGGCGGGATCGCAAAGCCATCGAAAAGCTCCACCGCGACTACAGCCTGGGCAATGGCGGGCTCTGCCTGAAACATCTCCGCCATGCGCCCTGGCTGCTCCGCCATTTCTACTGGGCCGTGAGAGGGGCTTTCCGGGAATTGGCGGGCGGGCCCGCCTTCGATCGCGAACTTAACCTGTCGCACTGGCCGATCGTCGGCATGAATCTGCTCGGCGCGGCCAGATACGCGTTGCTCCTGCTGGCGGGACGGCCGCAGGCCGAGCCGGTGCGGCAGGATCAACAAGCCAATGCCGAGGCGCCGCTCTGATGCCATTGCTCCCGCCTGGCCTGCCGATGCTGTTCCGCGCTTTCGGAAAGCGGCAACTGCGGCTGGTTCCGGCCGTGGTGGTGCTCGGCCTGGTCAGCGCCGCCCTCGAAGGGTTCGGCATCGGCCTGATCATCCCCCTGCTGGGCATCATCATGGGACATGGCGATGCGGCGGGGATGGCCGGCTTCTCCGCTGTTCTCCAGCAGGTCGGATCGGGCTTCAGCGAGCGCGACCGGCTTTTCGTCATTTCGGCCGCCATTCTCGGCTCGATCCTCCTGAAGAACGTCTTCGCCTTCGCCAACACGCTGCTGACGTCCTTCATCTCCGGCAAGGCCAGCCATTCGATCCGCAGCGCTTTGTCGGAGCAGCTCCTGCGGGTCGGCTATCCCTTCTTCCTGCGGCAGAGCCCCGGGCGGCTGCTCAACATCATCTCCAACGAATCCTGGCGGGCGTCCGATGCCATCCAGATCATGCTGTCGGCGATCGTCAGCGCATCGGCCGCCATCATCCTCCTGGCCTTTCTGCTGCTGCTGTCATGGCGCATGACGCTGCTGGTCACGCTCGGACTGGCGCTCGTCCAGATCGCGCACGCCATCCTCTCGGCCAACCTGAAAGGCCCCAGCCGCAGCGTCGCTTCGCGCAACAGCCACCTCGCCTCGCAGATGCTGCATCTGGTGCATGCCGGACGCCTGATCCGCATCTTCGGCCAGGAGGCCCGGGAAAAGGCGATATTCGATACCGCGTCCGATGCGGTGCGCCGCGCCTCCTTCGTCCTGCAGGTCCGCCAGGGTGCATTGCCGCCGCTGACGGAGGTTCTCCACGCCATGCTGTTCCTGGCGGTGGTGATCGGCGCCTGGCTGGCGCAGGTGAGTTTCCCGCTGATCATCGCCTTCGTCATCCTGCTCTACCGGCTGCAGCCGCATATGCGGGCCCTGCAGGGGTCGTGGAGCCAGTTGCAGGGCCTGAGCGGATCGCTGGAAGAGGTGACATGGATGCTGGACCCCGCGGGCAAGCCCAGGCCGCCGCAAGGCGACGGGCCGTTCCACGGTTTGCGCCAGGGCATCAAGTTCGAGGAAGTGACGTTCACCTATTCCGGCACCGACCGGCGTGAGGTGGTGCTGCATGCGGCGACGTTCACAATCAACAGCGGCCGCTCGACGGCGCTGATCGGCCGCTCCGGCGCCGGCAAGACGACGATCGTCAATCTTCTGTGCCGCTTCGTGGAACCGGACAGCGGCGGGATCCTCGTCGACGGATCACCGCTCGACGGGATCGATGCCAGCCAGTGGCGGCGCCACATCGCGCTGGCCAGCCAGGAGCTGGAACTGGTCGACGGCACCATTTTCGAGAACATAGTCTATGGGCAGGATGCAGCGACATCAGGCGACGCCGAGCGCGCCGCAAGACTGGCCGAAGCGCACGAATTCATCGAACGGCTGCCGCAGGGCTACGAGACGCTCGTCGGCTACAGGGGCGTCAATCTGTCGGCGGGACAGAGGCAGCGGATCGCGCTGGCCAGGGCCCTGGTGCGCGATCCCGATCTGCTCATCCTCGACGAAGCCACCAATGCGGTCGACGGGCTGTCTGAAGCGGCCATCGTCGAGACCCTGAAGTCGAGGGCGGGACGGCGCACGACCATCGTCATCAGCCATCACCACAGCACCATCTCGTTCTGCGACGACGTGGTGATCCTGAGCGACGGCCGGGTGAAGAAACAGGCCCCTTTCGGCGCCCTGGCATCGCTCTCCATGGACGAGCTTTACCAGCATGAACCGCTCGACTGACATGGATTCGGGCAGCGCTTCCCGGTGCGCCTTCGGCTGTGCGAATCAAGGGCCCATGACTTGCCGCTGGCACCCTGCGCGATCGCACCAATGCCACGCGGTGGCCAGCTCGCTACCGTTCCTTCGCGGCGGACCTGTCGATCCGCCCGGGCCGGTGCCCATCGCTTACTCTCCAGATGCGGCGCCGGCCCTCCTCTTGCTCCTTTCGTTCTCTCGCGCAAACGGTGGCGTGAAGGGCTATAGGAGACTGGCAACGTCGGCGGGACGGCCCCCCTCTGCCCTGCCGGGCATCTCCCCCTCGAGGGGGGAGATCAGATGCCGGCCGGCTTTCGCCAACCAACAACGTCTCAAGGAGTGAGCTGTCGCGGAAACTGCCAATCTCCCCCCTTGAGGGGGAGATGTCCGGCAGGACAGAGGGGGGCGCCTCGCGCCAGTCTTCGGAGTATAGGCCTGGCAGCGTCGCGGCCCCCCACCCCGCTGCTTCGCAGCGACTCTCCCCACAAGGGGGAGAGTGAAGATTACCCGGCGATCGCCATCGGCACGGCGCTCTTGTTGGGGATCTGGATATCGATCTCCAGCGTCGACATGGTCTCGCCGCGGTCCATCGAGACCTGCAGGTAATCCTGGTCGATCTGCACATGCTTGGCGATGACGGCCATGATCTCCTCGCGCAGGATGGAGACGAGGTCGGGCTGGCTGCGGTTGCGGCGCTCATAGGCGAGCAGCACTTGCAGCCGCTCGCGCGCCACCGGCGCGCTGGAGCGCCGCTTGAAGAGGTCGAACAACACGTTCATGCCGCCCTCCTTCCCAACAGACGGTCGAGGAAACCTTTGCGCTCGAAGGGGACGACGACCGGCAGATCCTCGCCTTCCAGCCGCCTTGCGGCGTCGACATAGGCCTTGGCCGCGGTATTGAGCGGCTCCGACAGCGTCACCGGCGCGCCGAGATTGGAGGCGCGCAGCACGTCCTGGCTTTCCGGGATGATGCCGAGCAGCGGCACCGACAGGATTTCCAGCACATCGTCGATGCTGAGCATTTCGCCGCGCGCGGCGCGCCCCGCGTCATAGCGGGTGACCAGCACGTGCTTGGCGATCTGCTCGCCCTGTTCGGCGCGCATGGTGCGGGCGTCGAGCAGGCCGATGATGCGGTCGGAATCGCGCACCGACGACACTTCCGGATTGGTGACGATGACCGCCTCGTCGGCAAAGCGCATGGCGAGCTGCGCGCCGCGCTCGATGCCGGCCGGGCTGTCGCAGAAGACATAGTCGAACACCGAGCGCAGCTTGTCGATGACTTCGCCGACGCCCTCTTCCGTCAGCGCATCCTTGTCGCGCGTCTGCGAGGCCGGCAGCAGGAACAGCGTGTCGACCCGCTTGTCGCGGATCAGTGCCTGCGACAGCTTGGCCGTGCCCTGGATGACGTTGACGAGGTCGAACACCACGCGGCGTTCCGCGCCCATGATCAGGTCGAGATTCCTGAGGCCGACGTCGAAATCGACCAGCGCCACCTTCTTGCCGGTCTTGGCCACGGCGGCACCGAGCGCCGCCGTCGAGGTGGTCTTGCCGACGCCCCCCTTGCCCGAAGTGACCACCACTACCTTGCCCATGGAAAAAGCCTCCGTTGTTATCCGTTATGCCGGGCCGGCTTGCCGGCCTTCAGTCGGCCGCACCGGCCAGTTTTCTCAGTCGGCCGCCCTGACGGCCGTTCTCAACTCAAAGTCTCGACGCGCAGGCCCTCGCCGTCGAGGAAGGCCTGCACCGGCTTGCCGCGCGACACCCCTTCCATCTCCTCGGCGGTGATGTACCAGCCGTCGACCGACAGAAGCTCGGCCTCGTTGCGGCGGCAGAAGATGCGCGCGCTGGTGTTGCCGAGCGCGCCCGCCGAAGCGCGCCCGCGCAGCGTGCCGTAGACATGGATCGAGCCGGCGGCGACGATCTCCGAACCGGACGCGACCGAGCCCAGCACGATGACATCGCCATGCGCATGCATGATCGCCTGGCCGGAGCGGATCGGCGCCTTGATCATCAGCGTGCCCGAATCGTAGTGCGAAACCTGCGGCTCGCTTTCCTCGGTCTTGCTTGCGCCAGCCTTGCCCTTGGCAACGCCGCCGGCGTCCGCCCGTGCGTCCATGCCGTGGTCCCTGCCCTCGGCGGCCTTGCCTTCCCTGCCGGAAACCTCTTCGCGCGCCTTGCGGCCGGGCAGCAGCCCCTCCGTCGTCGCCTCCTTGGCGCCGACCAGCAGAGGCGGCAGGTCAGGCCCGAGCGCAGCCCCTTCCAGCTCGATGGCATAGATGCGGATGCCGCGCGTCCCCAGCTCCGCCACAAGTGCCGCGATCTCGCTGGACGCGGGCTTCAAACTGTTCAAATCGAGCAGCACCGGCCGCCCGGCAAAATAGCCCGGCGAGTTGCCGATCCAGTGATCCAGCCCCTGCAGCCACTCCGCCATGGGCGCTTCCGGGGTCAATGTGAAAGCGACGAAAGAACGGGCACGAAAGCGAATGGATTTGGCCTCGAGGGGAGCGGCAAAGGTCACGGCTGGCGAATCCTTACTGAGAGGTAAACGCTAGCGAGGGAATGGTTAACGAATGGTTAATGAGGGGTGGGCAACCGGGCAGTCTTCGCGAAATTGGAAGGTCGGTCAAACGCCAGTTGCGGCCGCTGCCAGCGACACTTTGAATGTCCTAATAGAGGCCGAAAGCAGGCCGTCCGGTATCCGACTGCACCCGGAGACAAGCTGCCGTTTAGCTTGTGGCCCTATAACAAACGTTGGAGCACTGTTGAATTACCGCGTCAGACGTGGGCTCTGGTGAGGCGTTGCAATGCCGCAGACAAGCTCAGATTCGTGCCTTAGCCCGCACGCCTCCACCATTCGACGGGATGGTAAGTTCGTTGGTGAGATAAGCTCGTAGACGTGGGTCGCGTTGAGATCGCGGAATACGCTGACAATCATACGCGCGTTGACATAGCCGCCCAGCCCTTTACCCCGCTGCGCTTCCGCCACAGCAACAAGCCCGCCCCAAGCATATTGGTGATAGGGGCTGAAGGAGTTGTGTGGCAGGTAGCCGTGAGCCGCTGCCACTACAGTGCCGTCCTTTTCACCAATCGTCACAGTGGATGCGGGCCCCACGCCGCCCGTCAGCATTGAGCCTGAAAACGGCACCACGCCCGCATCATTCATAAGGGTCTGAATTCTAGCCATTTCCCTACCCTGCGGGTCGGCCGGCCGCTCAAGTTCCCTAAATTCGTCCGGTAGACCATGTGACAGGATTGCCTCCGAAGCTGCGAGAGCGGAATGGCGATCAGCGAGGAAAACGTCCCATCTATCGAAGCGGAAACCCTGCGCTTCCAAATGGGACTGTAGCCTGTCCGCATTGCTGGATGGGATAAGACGGAAGCCACAGACGCCGTCGCGATCGAGAAATTCAGCAATCCGTGCCCAGCCCAGTCGCTCGGGGTCGTCGCAGCCCATGGTACGCCCTGTCTGGCAGGCACCGGCTGTTACGTTGATGAACTCAGCACTCGCCTCCGCCTGGGCCTGCAGGCGCTGCTGTATCGGCGTGCCGAAATAGCCTGTCATGATTGTTCCCTCCGAAGGGTTCAACCTACCCAGAGAGAAATAACTTGCCAAGCAACCGTCGCCACGAACGCTAGCCGTCCCATCGCAAACATGCGGAGCCATACGTATGGCCACGGCGCCTCAGCCGTCCCGTCGGTTCGGTAATTGGCACGGCCACCGGTTTCATCACGATGTATTGTGTCCGATCTAATCGGACACGCTATGGTCCACAAGCTAGGATCGCATCGAAATTTGCAATCAACGAGTCGGCGACGCGGTCGAGGCGGCAGGAGTTGTCAGCGTTGGCGACGGTGCAGCCCTCGTCGCCGGCGCAAAGCCGCCATGTACCAATTAGAATCAAGATTAAATGGGTCATGCAAGCCTACGGCACTTCGCCATCGCGATCGTCAAAGGCAAGCACCTGCCCCTCAATGCCGCTTGAAATACTGCACCTCCCGCTCATGCTTCTGCGCCGCGTCGCGCGTCTCGAACGTCCCCAAATTCCGCCGCTTCCCGGTCTTCCCGTCCTTCTTGCGGGAATAAAGCCGGTATTTGCCGTCCTTGAGTTTGCGGATCATCTCAGCTCTCCCTGATCAGGATTTGGCCGCCTTCCTGGCCTTGAGGCTGCGTGCTGCCTGCTCCACCGCCGCGCGGTCGGTGCCCAGGCGGTCGAGCAGCGCTTGCGCTTCGTCGCCCGAAATGCCGGTGCGCATGGCCAGTTCCTCGACCTCGAGCACGTCGGTGCTGGCGATCTCGCGCGGCAGCGCGTCGTCGGCCGTCGGGGCGGCTTCCCTGTCGATCTCGGCCTCGGCCCGGTGCCAATGATGCTCGGGATCGCCGCCGCCTTCGCGCTCCCAGATCTGGTATGCGCGCTTCTGGATCTTCTCATGCCGTTCGTCGCCCATCGTCGTTCCTCCTTCGTGTCGGGGAGGAACGCCGGGCTTGCGCGAATGATCCAAAAAATTTGCGTGATCACTGGTCCAGGTGAAACGGCAAGGTTTGCACCCTACGGCGCCCCCCTCTGGCCTGCCGGGCGTTCGTCGTTCGGAAAGCCAGGCAATTGGCTTTCCGTCCGCTACGCGGACCACTTCTCACCCCCACTTGTGGAAGATTGGCTGTCACGTCGGCTTTCGCCAATCTCCAGGACTGGCGGTGAGATGCACCAGTCAGCACACAAAATGATCCAGGCGGCGCCCGCCGCCTGGATGCCGGCCGTGCTGGACGGCCTTGATATCAGTGGCCCCAGATGCCCTGGCCGTATTCGGCCGGCATGTCGAGGTTCGACTGTCCCGCCGCGCCGCCGGTGATGCTCTGCGTGACGCTCGGGTCGACCGCCTTGGAAGACATCATCGAATGGGTGGTCGGGTAGCTGCCGGCGGCCGGAACGAAATCCGAGCCGAAATGGTCGCTGCCGGCAAAAGCCATGCCGGAGGCGAACAGGAACGCAGCAGCAGTCAAAATGATCTTCTTCATTTCAAGTCTCCATCTCTTACAAGTTGACATCGGCCTCAACGCGCCGCCCGCATCGCGTTCATGAGGCTGTATGTTCATGGTTCCGGGCGAAACCGGCCAACCGCGACCCTCACCGGATCCCTGCGGTTGCAGGTTTCAGCGCACTCGGTTTCTTGTTGCGCTGTTGGCGGTTTCAATAAGGGGCTGGTGTTTGAGCCAGCGTGGGTGCCGGCGTGGTAAGACCCGCCGAAAGAGTGGAATTTTGCGTGGAATGCGGCAGCAAAACGCGGTGCGCGGCGCCTATTATTCGCACTGGCGCCTGGGTCCGCCGGAATAGGGCTGGTAGCTGTTGTCCTCGGGACGGTAGGAGCGGTAGCGGCTGAAGCAGGATTGGACGTGGTCGTCCGAAAGGTCGGTTGATGCAACCAGGGGCGCGGCGCCGCCCTCGACATAGCTGATTTCGGTGGGCTGTTGCGCGGCCTGCTCGGCGGCGGCAGTGGTGTCGAGATAGGGCGAGACGCAGGGGCGCTGCTGGCCGCTGTAGGACATGTAGCTGTTGTCGTCGGGGTTGTAGGAGCGATAGCGGTCCGCGCACCAGCTGACATGGGCAGCCGGCAGCCTGGCCTGTTGTTCGCGCGCGCCGGGCGCCGCGCCTGCATTGGTCGGCTCTAGCGATGCCGCCTGCACCCTGGCTCCGGCGTCGGGTGCTGCGGGCTGCGCGGCGGCCACCCGCTCCAGGCCCAGCGAAGCCTTGTCGACGGGCTGTGCGTCCTTGGTCCACAGCTGCGAGACGCTGTCGGCGGGCCTGGCCTCATGCACGGGCTTGGCGACAATCACCCAGGCGGCAAAGGCCAGCCCGCTGGCGAAGACCGCAAGGGTCAGGACAAAGCCCGCGACCAGTGCCAAAACCGCTTTCATCACACACTCCTTGAGCCCCAGCTAATAGAATGCGGAGCACCGGGACTGGTTCCAGCGAGCGAGCGTTTGGCAAAGGTGCCTCGAACCGGCAGCCGCACATCCACCGAAAACTCGTTCTCCACCGCCAGCAGCGCCTTGACCATTTCCTGGTCGCGGTGGCGCTTTTGCAAGGTGCGGGCCAGCAACCAGTCCAGCGAGATCCGGCCGGCGCCAACGGCGGCCAGCACGAACATGCCGCCTGCGATCGCCAGATCCTTTTCGAAGTGCAGCAGCTCGTTCTGGCTGGCGAAGTTGGTGTGAAACAGCAAGGCCGTGGCCAGGCAGAACAGGCCGAGCCCGATGCCGCCCAGCCGCGTCAGCAGGCCTGATGCCACCGAGAGCCCTGCTCCCAGTTGCAGGGCGATGGTGGCGACGAACAGCGGCAGGCCGACGCCTTGCGCCGCCATCGCTCTGGCGGCGCCGTCGAAATGGGTGGCCAGCGTCACGCCCTCATGCAGGAAGATGAAGGACATAAGCAGGCGACCGGCAAGCAGGGTCACGTCCCTGATGTGGTATTTCGTGGCGAGGCCGGTGAGCTTCGCGGCGACTTCGTTCGGTGTCATGGGTCAGCCTCCGATTTTTTGGCAGGCGCCGCGCCTTGGGCGAGAACGGCGCCTGCCGGACGGGATGTTCGAAAAGGCCGGAGCCGGCTCGAGGGAGAGGCGCCGGCTCCGGCAATGGGCGCCAGCCACGAGCGCCCAAACTGGTGGTTCACTTGGGGTGAGATCAGCGCCAGGCCCCCTCATCCGGCCGCTTCGCGTCCACCTTTGCCGGGGCGAGTCGCGGGCCTCGCCCGTCCTTCGGACCCCCGTGGGGAGAAGAGAAAGGCGCGCCAGCGCGGCCCCTCGTCTCCCCTCGGGGAGAGGTCGGATTGCCAAGACCGAATTGCCCTTCGCAATTCGGTCTTGGCAATCCGGGTGAGGGGGACCCTACTGCGTCACCTTGGTGTCGATGGCCTTCTGCAGATCGGAAAGCTCCTCGCAGCCGGCGGGGCAGAGTTTCTGCAGCGAGGCCAGCTGCTCCTTGGCCTTGTTCATGTCGCCTGTCTCGACATAGAGCTCGCCCAGATATTCGCGGGCAGCCTTGTGGTCGGGCTTCAGCTCCAGCGCCTTGTTGTAATAGGTCAGCGCGGTGGTGAAATCGCCGGTCTTGCGCAGCGTGAAGCCGAGCAGATTGTAGACGTCGGCCTGCTGGTTGTCCTGCGCGAGGTCGCGCAGATCGGCCAGCGCGCCCTTGTAGTCCTTGGCGGCGATCTTGGCCTGGACGGCGGTGAGATCGGGCGCATCGGCGCCCTCGATATCATCCACCGCATAGGCCGGCATGATCGTGGCGACGGGAACGACGGTCAGCACGGCAATGGCGCCGAGCAGGCCGAACAGGGCGTTTCTGCCCAAGAGAAGCTGTTTCATTGTCTTACTCGCTTGGTTTGGGTTGCCGCGTTCAAACTTGAACCGGCGTGAATCCGTAGGCATTGCCGTCCTTGACGAAGACGCCGGTGCCGGGGAACGGGAAGTGCGACCCGGAAATGCGGATATTGTCCGCTATCACCCGGTCGATGATCTTGTGGCGCGTGGCAATCGCGGTCGGCCCGTCCTGGTCGTAGGCGCCCTGCCACTCCGGATGCGGCGCCAGAAGTGCGGGCACATACATGGTGTCGGCCGAGATCATCAGCTGCTCCTTGCCGGAATTGGCGAGGTACACCGAATGTCCGGGCGTGTGGCCGGGGGCGGCGATGATCTGGATGCCGGGCGCCACTTCCGCGCCGTCCTCGACCAGCTTCCAGTTCTTCCATTTCGGAAAATTCTCGGCGATGCGCTTGCCCGCCGGCTTGCGGCCCTCGGGCAGCTTGGCCAGCCGGCTCGGGTCGGTCCACCAATTGTACTCGGTGGCGTTGACGATCAGCTCGGCATTGGGGAACACCGGCGTGTTGGTGCCTTTCTCCATCAGGCCCCAGACATGGTCCGGGTGGAAATGCGAGATCATGATGGTGTCGATCGCCTTGTAGTCGATGCCGGCGGCGGCCATGTTGGCCGGCAAATGGGTGGCGTTGGCCTGCCACTGGCCGACGCCCGAGCCCGCATCCATCATGATCAGCTTGCCGCCCATCTTCAGCACGACGACGGTGAGCGGAATGGGCATGAAGTCGGTGGTCAGGCCTGCCTTGGCGAGGGCGGCCTTGGTGTCTTCGACCGAGACATCCTTGATGAAGGCGGGGTCGTGCGGCTTCTTCCAGATGCCGTCATAGATGGCGGTCACCTCGATGTCGCCGACCGTGTATTTGTAGAAACCGACGGTCGGCTCCACCGGGGTCTCGGCAAAAGCGGGGCGGGTGAATTCGAGCTTGCCGGCAAGGCCGAATGCGGCAGCGGCGGCGGCGGATTGAAGCACTGTGCGGCGTGTCATGCTGAACATTGTGTGGTCTCCTGTGGGTTGCGGTGGCGGCAAAAAAATCGCGGAAGGAGCGACGGAGGGCCACGCCACATGGCCCCCCGTCCTGATCGCGGACCGGGTCGGGACCTCGAGGATGCCCCGCCCTGAACTCAGCGGCCCCAGATGCCCTGGCCGGGTTCGCCCGCATCAGTTTTGGTCGCCGGCCGGCCCGGTCCGGTCGTCACCCTGGTGTCGACGGGGGCCGTGTAGGGGATCGACGCGGTGGCATTGGTGTCGACGGAAGCGGCAGGCTGGTTGGCAGCGTCGGCGCCGAAATGGTCGCTGCCGGCAAAGGCGGCACTCGAGGCAAGCAACATCGCAGCCACGCTGAGAGCGAGCTTGGTCATTTGATAAATCCTTGTTTCGTTTCTTCGGGTCGCGGGCCGGATTGGCCCCGCTGAGATGAAGACCCGGCAGGGCGTCGCTTTATTCCCGGGGGGTGCGAGATTTTTTTGGAAGGTGGCCAGCAGTCGATGATCAGACCAATCGTCGAAGTCGGCGCTGCCCCTCACCTGCCTGCCGGGATCCTCTCCCCGTATAGTGACGGGGAGAGGGACGCTGTCATCGATGGTTTCGCCAATCACCAGCGTTGCAAGAGGACGCCGGCGTCGCCGCCTTCTCCCTTCTCCCCGTCACTATACGGGGAGAAGGGAGAAGGCGGATAAGGGGCGGCACCGGCATCTGTTAAATTCCTGGCTCACCCCAGCACACAAACACAAAAAAGCGCCGGCTCAGCGCCGGCGCCTCGGTGATGTCGGTCCCTGCCCGCCTACGGACAGGTCTTCTTGCCGCACACCGCGATGCAGATCGCCGGGTTCGAACAGGTGTAAGTCTTCTTGGAGCTGCTGCCTGACGATGAGCTGCCGCCGCCGGAGGCGGCGAGCTTGCCGGACCCGTCCAGCGCCTTCATGTCGCGGTTGCTCGCGCTGATCTTGCCGCAGATCTCGGCGCCGCAGACCGCCTTGCAGATCGCCGGGTTCCAGCATTTGTAGGCCGCGAAGACCTCGGTTGGAAGAAGGGCGCAGAAGACCGAGATGCCCAGGATCCATCTTTTCGCCGCACGCATTGTTGCCTCCACTGGCCAGTTTCCGATGTCACGGAGACCCGGCCGCCCAGCCTCCGTTCCCGCGCATGCCTCATGCAGCGCGTCCGCCGGCGCGACTATGCGGATGCCAGGGCATGGGCGTATCGCGCTGGCGGCACAGGCGCATGGCACTGGCGGAACAGGCGCCTCACTGCGCCAGGCCGGCGCGCACCTCGGAAGGCGTCATGCGATAGCGCGAGCGGAACTGCCGGTAGAAGGTCGACGGCTCGACCAGCCCCGCCTCGAAGGCGAGATCGGCGATCGGCCGTGCCGCGAAAATCGGGCTGGCGAGCTGCCGGTGGATGCGTTCCAGCCGCCTTTGCATGACATAGTCGGAAAAGCCCTGCCCCTCCTCGGCGAAAAGCCGCCTGATGTAGCGCGGGCTGATACCAAGGCTCCGGCCGGCCATCTCCGCCGACAGCCGCGCCTTGTGCAGATTCTCCTCGATGTAGGCTTTGATCGCTTGCATGCGCGCGGCGCGGACGCCGCGACCGGCGATCACTTCCCCCGCCTCGCGGCTGGCGCCGACCGCGGCCGCGAACAGATCGGCAATGTGCTGGGCCGCCAGCGGCGCGAGTGCAGCACTCATCCCGCCCTGCGCCACCGCCCTGACATAGGCCAGGAGAAGCCGCGCCTCCGGCATGGCGGGGTTGATCGCATCGGGCGCGAGATCGCCGACATGGCGCACCAGCGGCTCGAGCGTCGACCTGTCGAAGCGGGCGCAAATGGTCCACTCGCCGTTCGGCGCCCTGGCGCGCCAGCGCCCGTCCATCGGCATGATGCAGGGCGCGCCGGCCAGTGTCTCCACCGTTCCATGGCTTGGTGTGTCGAACCCCCAGCCGCCGGCGATCCAGGACACGACGAGGTCGTCATTGGCGTCCTGCCGCAGCGCTGACGTGCGTTCCCAGGCCATCGGCGCGACCTTGCCCTCGGCCACGCTCACTCCCGGCAGCAACAGCGTGGTGGCGCTCAGATGCAGCGCGCCGCCCTGCAGCGGCGCGAGGTCCAGCCGCATGCAGATGCGGCCATAGAATTCGCGCACCGCCTCTTCGCGCTCGCGGTCGGCAATCTCGTCCGTGGACAGGACGATGACATTGTCCGGGCTGGGCACCTGCGTTCGATCCCCGTTCTTCCCTGCGGTTTTCGTGCGGGCGGCAGGGACAGTTCAAGCCCTGCATGGACGCGCCGCGCGAAAGTGGCGGCAGGCGCAAGGAATGTGGCCCCTGGTGCAAGATCAGCCTCGAATGTCTGCGGGTCCGGGTTCAGCGAAGCTCGCGGATCCACTGCCACAGTGTGCGGTCCGCGCCATGCTCGCGGGTCAGGCTTCGGCCTTGCGCTGCAAGCGCGCGCATTTCGCGCGGCGTCATGTCGAAGCAACGCCGGAAGGCGCGGACAAAACTCTTGCGGTGGCCGAAGCCGTAGCGGCCGGCGATGTCGCCAATGGCTTCGTGCCGGTGGCCGGGATCGACGAGTTCGGCGCGGCAGCGGCGCAGCCTCTCCTCCTGGATGTATCTGGAGAAGCCGCCATGCGGCTCGAAGAGGTAATAGAGCTTGCGCGTCGAGATGCCGAACAGCGCGGCGATTGTCTCGGCGCTGAGATCCCGGCCGGTTACATGCCTGTCGACATGGCGGCGGATTTCGCCGGTCAGTGCCAGTTGCACCGACGCGGCGTTCTCCTCCGCGACAGTTGAATTGATCGCCGCGGCGGCGAGTTCCAGCGTCGGCCTGGTCACCGCCTCGGCATCCCTGCCGCTCATGGCCGGCGCTGCCTGGTAGAGGCTGATGAGATGGCCACGCAACAGCGCCGTCAAAGGCGCATTGCCGGGGACGACGCGCAGATTGTGCTCGTCGGGCGCCTTCAGCAGCGGCGCCAGCAGGCGGCGCGGCATGGTCAGGTTGAGGCTGTCGATGCCGGACGTCCCTGTCGACTGGGCCTGCGCCAGGTCGGAGACGATCAGGTCGCCCGGGCAGGCCTTTTCGTCCGGCCCGCCATCGCGCCGGCCGTGGCTGCCCCGCAGGCAGAGCTGCACGGTGATCTGGTCGAGACCGTCGCGACCGATGCGGGCGCGCGAGCGGTCGAAATTCTGCGCGACGCAGCGGTAGGAACTGAGAGCGATCCCGCCGAAATGCAAGGCTTCCGCATGGAAATGGAAGCGGTCGTCGCCGCCATTGCGCAAGCGGACGTCGTAGAAGAAGCCCATGCTCTCCTGCCACAGCGCGACAGCCTGCCGGGGCGCCAGGCCCGCCGAATCCAGCACGGAACGCGGAACCCCGCGATCCGCGAGAGCCCTGCCCGGCTCCTGACCGTTGCCTGTCGCCGCCATCCGCCACGATCCTCCGCGAACCACGCAGCATAGGCATGTCTGCCGGGCAGCGACAACACCGGCCTTGCGCGGCTCCTCCAGCCCGTTCGCACGGCCTCAGACACAATTCAGAAACAAGTTTCAACAGTTCGGAAAAACTGGCGAAAAGATCGGATGGCATAACCATCCCGCGGGGGACTGCGGATTCTTCCTTTTCGGAAGCCTCGGTTCTCCACCAACAAGGGTCAAATTGCAGCGGCTGCACAGCCGAAATGCCTGCTCGAACGGCGGCATGAACAGCCGGGCGATGCGCGGCCAGGACGAGAAAGTTTGGAAATGGATCACGGTGTCGATATCGCCGCACTCGACAGGGACACGGCAAGACTGGACGGAGAGTCCGAAACTGGTCTGGCCACGGATGGACTGGCCAAAAATAGGCTAGCAAGCGTCGATGCCCTGATGAAGGGTGCTCAGCGGCCCCTGGCCGCGCATGGCCAGATTCTGACCGGCGCCAATTTCGCCCGGGCAGGCCAGCCCGACGAGCGGCTCGATACGGTCTTCGAGCAGCTCGCCGACACATACGCCACCTTGCCGGCCGTGATCTCCGACGGACAAGTCTGGACCTATCGGCAGCTGGACAGCCGCGCCAACCAGTTCGCCCGTGTGCTGGTCAAGCGCGGCGTACGGCCGGGCCATCGGGTCGGGCTCATTCTCGACCGGTCGGCGGAAACCTATGTCGCCTTGCTCGCCGTCGTGAAGGCAGGCGCCGCCTTCGTGCCGCTGGCCACCGCCTTCCCGCAAGAGCGCATGGCGCTGATCATCGAAGACGCCAGCGTCAGCCTGGTCGTCACCATCGCCAGCTATGCGTCGCGGGCCGACCAGCTGCCGGTACCCAATGTGCTGATCGACAGCGCCGCCGCCGAAATCTCCAAACAGTCCGCCGCGCCGCTGAAGCCGAACAAGACGACGGCCCCCACAGCCGTCGAGGACATCTGCTACATCCTGTACACGTCGGGCACGACCGGCAGGCCGAAGGGCGTGGCCATCAGGCACCAGAGCTTCGTCAACTTCATCCGCGTCGCCGCCGCATCCTACGGCTATCATCAGGGCGATCGCGTCTACCAGGGCATGACGATTGCCTTCGACTTCTCCTCCGAGGAGATCTGGGTGCCCTTCGTCGCCGGTGCGACCGTGGTGCCCGCGCCCGGCCAGATGCCGCTGGTCGGCGAGGAACTGGCGGATTTCCTGCGGTTCCATGAAATCACCTGCATGGCCTGCAGCCCGACGCTTCTGTCGTCGATGACATCGGATGTGCCTAGCCTGCGCACGCTGCTGGTCGGCGGCGAGGCCTGCCCGCACAATCTGGTGGTGCGCTGGTCGAAGCCGGGCCGGCAGATCCTCAACACCTATGGCCCGACCGAGGCGACCGTCACCGCAACGATGGGCGCGCTGACGCCGGACAGGCCCGTCACCATCGGCGCGCCGCTGCCCACCTATTCCATCGTTATCCTCGATGCGTCGCTGCCGGAACTGGCCGAACCTGGCGAACTGGGCGAGATCGGCATTGCCGGCATCGGGCTCGCGGTCGGTTACCTCAACCGGCAGGACCTGACGGAACAGAAGTTCATCCCCGATTTCCTCGGCCTGCCGAACAACCCGTCCAAGCGCATCTACCGCACCGGCGATCTTGGCCGGATCAACGACGATGGCGAGATCGAATATGCCGGGCGCATCGACACCCAGGTGAAGATCCGTGGCTATCGCATCGAGCTCGGCGAGATCGAGGCGGTGCTGCTGGACCAGCCCGAGATCGCGCAGGCTGCCGTCACCACCTGGGAGATCGAGCCCGGCCGCGTCGAACTCGTCGCCTACTACGCGCCCAAGGCCGGATCCCCGGCGCTCTCGCGGGCCGATCTCGCCCAGACGATGAAGCGGCGTCTGCCGGATTACATGGTCCCCTCCTATCTGGAGGAACTGCCGGCAATCCCGATGACGGTCTCCAACAAGGTGGACCTTCGCCAGCTGCCGAAGCCGACAAGCGTGCGGCTTTCCGCCAACCGGGAAATGGTTGCGCCCGGCAATGACGACGAGCGCTTCCTGGCCGAAGCCCTGGCCACGGTGCTGAAATTCGACGAAGTGTCGGTCGAGGACAATTTCTTCGACGATCTCGGCGCCAACTCGCTGCTGATGGCGCATTTCTGCGCCCGCGTGCGCACCCGCAAGGAATGGGCGACGACGTCCATGCGCGACATCTATCTCCATCCGACGGTGGCGCGCCTGGCCAAGCACCTCAGCGTCTCGCAAGAGATGACGGCCGCCACCAACGAGCCTGTCCTCACCCGCCAGGCATCGAACCTTGCCTACTGGACCTGTGGCATGGCGCAGTTGCTGTTCTACGGCGTCTACAGCTATGCGGGCCTGTGGGCGATCAACATCGGCCTCAACTGGATGTATGAGGCGCTCGACGATCCGCTACAGCTCTATGTCAGATGCGTGGCGCTCTCGGCCGGCGTGTTCTTCGGCATGACGGGCTTTGCCGTCCTGGCGAAATGGGTTCTCATCGGCCGATGGAAGGCCGAAGCCTTCCCCATCTGGGGCCTGCGCTACTACCGCTTCTGGGTGGTCAAGACCTTGATCCGCACCGCCCCCGTCGTGCTGTTCCGCGGAAGCCCGCTCTACAGCTTCTATCTGCAGCTTCTCGGCACCAAACTCGGGCACAATGCCGTCATCGAATCCAAGTCCGTGCCCGTCTGCACGGACCTCATCTCGATCGGCGACAACACCATCCTGCGCAAGGAATCGATGATCCTCGGCTATCGGGCGCAGTCAGGCTATATCCACACCGGGCCGCTGACCATCGGTCGCGATGCCTTCATCGGTGTGGGCTCCACGCTCGACATCGACACCTCGATTGGCGACGGCGGCCAGCTCGGCCATTCGTCCTCGCTGCAGCGCGGGCAAAGCATCCCGGATGGCGAACACTGGCATGGATCGCCGGCCGTGCCGACCACGGCGGACTATTGCAAGGTGCGTAATGTGAATCCTTACCAGGTCCGGCGCTTCCTCTATGAGGCCGTTCAGCTGGTGGGGCTGTTTTTCATCGTCACCCCGCTGCCATTCCTGTTCCAGAGCTATTGGGAGAACGTCGGCGACGACTACCAGGAGACCATCGGCCTGGTCGCGGTCGGCACCACGGTCACGCTTTTCGGCTATATCGCCGTGGCCTTTCTCGTGGCGACGCTGGTGCCCCGCTTGACAAATCTGGTTCTGAAGCCCGGCCGCACCTACACGCTTTACGGCTTCCGCTACTGGCTGCAGACCGTCGCCGAATTCACCAGCAACTCCCGCGTGCTGGGGCTGCTGTTCGGCGACAGCTCGGCGATCGTGCACTACATGCGGGCCATCGGCTGGAACCTCAACAAGGTGGTGCAGACCGGCTCCAACTTCGGCTCCAACCAGCAGCACGAAAACCCGCTTTTGTGTGAGATCGGCACCGAGACCATGGTGTCGGACGGCCTGTTCATGATCAACATGCACAAATCCGCCTCCGCATTCCGGCTCGAGCGGACGCGCATTGGCGAGCGCAACTATCTCGGCAACAACATCTACTATCCGCCGGATGGACGCACGGGCGACAACGTCCTGCTCGGAACCAAGGTGATGATCCCCATCGACGGGCCGGTGCGCGAGAATGTCGGGCTCCTGGGCTCGCCGGCCTTTGAAATCCCGCGCATGGTCAACCGCGACAAGGAACTCATCGCCGGCGTCGACGAGGCCGACCGACGCCAGCGCATCCCGCACAAGAACCGCCACAATCTGGTGACCATCCTTCTGTTCTTGGCAACGCAATGGGTCATGTTGTTCGCCACGATCGCGATCTGGGACCGGGCGCTGAACTACTACACCGAATGGGCTGAGGTGGCGCTGTTCGTCGCCGTGCTCCTGACCTCGGCGATCACCATTCCGTTCTACATCTTTGTCGAGCGGGCAAGCCTTGGTTTTCGCAGGCTGAAGCCGCGGATCACGACGATCTACGACGTCGACTTCTGGCGTCACGAACGCCACTGGAAGCTGGCGGATTCGCCGATCGTGCGCCTGTTCGCCGGCACGCCGTTCCGGCCGATGATCCTGCGCCTGCTGGGCGTCAAGGTCGGCAGCAGAGTCTATGATGGCGGCGCCAACCTCACCGAGCGATCGCTGGTCGAGATCGGCGACGACGTGACGCTCAACGAAGGCTGCGTCATCCAGGCTCACTCGCTGGAGGAAGGCGCGTTCAAGTCCGACTACATCCGCATCGGCAAGGGCTGCACGCTCGGACCGTCCGCCTTTGTCCATTACGGCGTCGTGATGGGCGAAGGATCGGTGGCCGACACCGATTCCTTCGTGATGAAGGGTGAGGAGCTGGAGCCCTACTCCATCTGGCGCGGCAATCCGGCCAAGCTGCATCGCTTCGTGACCCCGGTCACGGACGACGGCGCCAAGGCGCCGGCTTGACGGCCACAGAAATCCGTCTCGCCCCGGTGACCAGGGCCAATCAGGCCCTGGTCACGGCGCTGGAACTGGCGCCGGAGCAGATGGATTTCGTCGCTGGCAACGCTGCGTCGCTGGAGGAGGCGCAATCCGACGAGGATGCGCGGCCGCGTGTCATCATGGCCGGCGATCGCATCGTCGGCTTCCTAATGTACGACGCGCCGCTGGATGACGACGAGGCGCGCATCTACCGTTTCATGATCGACCGCGCCAGCCAGGGCAAAGGCTATGGCAAGGCCGCGTTGCGCGAGGTGCTGCGCGAGATCGGCGGGCTCGGCCACATCAGGCACGTCTCCATTTGCTACGAGCCGGAGAATGAAGCGGCGCGCCAGCTCTATCGCAGCGCCGGTTTCGTGGAAGAAGGGCTCGACGAGGATGGCGAAATGATCGCCGACCTCGTCCTGCCGAGGCATGACCCTTGACGCTTCCACCCTCCCCTGAAGCCGCGTTGATGGAAGCGATGGCGGCAATCGCGCCTGCGAGCGTGCGGACCGGATGCCGGGCAATCAGGGACGCGGACGAGGCCCATCTGCTGCCCGAGGAAGCGCGTTCCATCTCCGCGCGCCAGCCGGCCATGCGGCGCGCCAGCGGGGCTGCCCGCTGGATCGCGCACCGGCTGCTGGCCGATATCGGCGTCAAGGACGTCGCCATCCCGCGCGCGCCATCCGGGGCCCCGCTCTGGCCGGACAGGACAATTGGCTCGCTTGCCCATGACGACGACATGGCCGTGGCGGCGGTCGCGCCTGTAGGCAGTATCGTCTCTCTTGGCATTGACGTCGAGCCCGCCCAGCCTCTGCCAGACGACATCTTCGCGATCGTTGCAACCGGCGCGGATCGCACAGGCGCCGCGGACCAGCGGCTTGCCGGCCGCATCCTCTTTGCCGCCAAGGAAGCGGTCTACAAGGCAGCCTATCCGCTCGATCGCGAGGTGCTGGGCTACGAGGATATCGCCGTCGACCTCGACGCGGGCCGCGCGACGACGAAGACCGGCCGCAAGGTCAGCCTCGCCTACTGCGTCGCCCCGCGCGTGGTGGTGTTGGCGTTTGTCGGGAAATAGCGCACCGCCCTATTCCCCAACGATCTCCCGATAGTCCCTCACCGCGCCATCCAGCCCGCGTATCCGCCAGTTATCCCCATCGTGGGCCTCGACAGGACACGGCCCGAGCGGCACCTTGCCGCCGCCTTCCGGCAGGTCGAGCACATAGACGGGATTGCAGATGCCCGACAGGCGTGCCCTCAGCGCTTCCACCAGCGCCTGACCCTGCGCGATCGTGGTGCGCCGGTGCGCCATGCCGCGCGCGAGGTCGCCATGGTGCAGGTAATAGGGTTTTACCCCGAGCCGGTACATCAGCTCGCGGCAGAGCTCTTCCAGCACCTCGACGGTATCGTTGACACCTTTCAGCAGAACGCTCTGATTGAGCAGCACGAAGCCCGCCTGCCGCATCGTCCGGCATGCCGCTTCCGCCGCGTCGGTGATCTCGCGGGGATGGTTGAAGTGGGTGACGACGGTGACCATCAGCCGCCCCTGCAGCGCTTCGACCAGCCCGGATGTGATGCGCGACGGCAGCACGACAGGCACGCGCGTGTGGATGCGTAAGAGCCGCACATGCGCAATGGCCTCGATGCGCGCGCGGATTTCGGCCAGTGCTGTGTCCGGCAGCGACAGGGGATCGCCACCGGTGAGGATCACTTCGCGGATTTCGGGATGATCCGCGATATAGGTCAGCGCCGGCTCCAGCGCCTCGCGCGTGTAGCCGCGGCCGATCGAGGTCAGCGATTCCTTGCGGAAGCAGAACCGGCAATAGACCGCGCATTGATAGGTCGGGAACAACAGCACCCGGTCGGCATGGCGATGCGTCAGTCGCGGCACCGGACTGAACTCATGGTCGGCGATCGGATCGCCAAGCTCGCCCTCCACCTCGTCCAGTTCGCCCAGTGACGGGATCACCTGCGCGCGGATCGGATCGGCCGGGTCGGTCCAGTCGATCAGATCGAGATAGGCTTTTGGCGCGCGCACCTTGTGGAGGGCCGCGGCAGCTTGGGCGGCCGCGCGCTCGGCAGGCGACAGCGGCAGCCGGTCGAGATCGCGCACATGGCGCACGCCTTGGCGGACATCGTCCTGCCAGGTGGGGGCGCGCGTTGCATCTTTGAGGTCGGTCATAACAGGTCTCGGAGTTGTCGCGCGGACCTATCGGCCGGATGAGCAGCGCGGTCAACCGTCACTGGAAGCCAACCACGCAAGCCGCACCCTACGGCGCCCCCCTCTGTCCGGCAGTACAGAGGGGGCGTCGTAGGACACTAGCCTTCCCAGGTCAGCGCCCACCCCTCTCGGCCATCGTCACAAAAGCACTCTCAATCGTCTCAAACTTCAACTCCGGATAAAGCACACTCGCCTCTGGCGTGTCCGTCTCCTGCGCGGTCTCGCCACGGATCCAGAACGCCCGCAGCAATCCAAGGCCGGGGACTGCCGCGATCAACCCTTCCAGTTCCTCCGCACTCATATTCACGACACGCGGCGAGCGGCCGCTGACCCGGCGCCAGAGATCGATCATCGCACCCTGCGTGATCCTGTTCTGCGCGATCCTGATTTCGCAGCGGACGGCATTGGGATCCTCCAGCGCGCGCATGGTGACGGCGGCGATGTCCTTCTCGCTGACGAAGGTCGCCGGCACATTGCCCTCGCCATAGAGCGTCACCTCGTCCGGCGGCAGCACGGCCGAGCCGAAGCGCGTCAGGTCGCCCAGCGTCGCCACCCAGGTCGAGAAGAAGCCGTTAGTGTAGATCACTGTATAGGGCAGGTCGGCCTCCCTCACCGCATCGAACACGGCCCTCTTGATGTCGAGCGGCGCGATCGTGCCGGGTGCGGCGGCGGCAAAGTCGAGCCCGAAGCCGGCGGACGGCACGAAGCGGGAGACGCCGACATCTTTCACGGCGCGCACCAGTTCCATCTCGCTGGCCGAACCGACATGCACCGAGCTGATGACGCGATCGGCCTTGCCGACGGCGCGCACGAGGCTGTCATAGTCGTCGAGGTCGCCGACATGAACCGTGGCGCCCAATTCCTTGAGCGGACGCATCCGCTCTTCATTGGCCGACGTTGCCGCTCGAACCAGGACGTGGACGCTGTCGCCCTTGCGCGCGCTGGCCTTCGCCATTTCGCTGCCCAGAAGCCCCGTCGCGCCGATGATCAGGGTGCTGGTCATATCGCCCTCCCATTGTGCAGGATGGAACCGTCCCAGTCGCGATCCAGGCCGATGTCCTGCAACCGACGGTCGGAGAGCCGGGAAATCCGGCGCAGCACGCGGCGGCGCTCGAATGCTGCGGTGCTGCGCACGGCAAGGCCGCTCATCGCGGCACCGATAGGTCCAAGGGTCAAAGTCATGTCAGTCTCCTGTTTGCTGGGCCGCAAGCCGGCCGGTGCCGCCCCAACGGGGCGAGCATGACGATCGCTCACACTATGTCTGGTCATCAGGCGCTTCGACGGAAGGAAACTTGATGTCTGTGCGCCGGTACACCCTGATATTGGGCATTTCCGGGCTGGACGACAAACGACTCTTTGTGCAGGATTTGTGAGCAACGCTCACAGGTCGAGATCATGCCGCGCAGACTGCCGCCCCTCACCGCCTTGCCCGCCTTCGACGCCGCCGCCAGGCATCTGAGCTTCTCCAGGGCGGCGGAGGAGCTCAACCTCACCCATGGCGCGGTCAGCCGGGCCATCCGCAACATCGAGGACAGGCTCGGCATCCAGCTGTTCGACCGGGGAACGCGATCCGTGCGCCTGACCGCCGTCGGTGCGGCCTACGCGGTGGAGGTCGGCAAGGCGCTGGACCAGATCGCCGCCGCCACCATCGCCGCCACGCCCGACCGCTCGACGCGCATCCTGAACGTCTCCACATCGGATGGTTTCGCCGGCCGCTGGCTGGTGCCGAGGCTGCATCGCTTCCACCGCGCCAATGCCGATATCGACGTGCGGCTGGCGACCTCGGGCGTGCTGGCCGATTTCGTTAGCGACGGCATCGACATCGCCATCCGCTACGGCAAGGGCGGCTATACCGGCGTGACGGCGGAATTTCTCGCCGACGAGGAGGTCTTCCCCGTCTGCAGCCCGGAGCTGCTGCAAGGCGAACATCCGCTGCGCGTGCCCGGGGACCTCAGGCACCACAAATTGATCCACGACGCCTTTCGCATCGACTGGGCCACATGGCTGCAACAGGCCGGCGTCGAGGGCATCGACCCCAAACGCGGCGTGCGCTTCGATTCCGCCACCTTCGCCGTCGAGGCCGCCGTGCATGGCGAAGGCGTGCTGCTCGGCCGCAGCGCGCTGGTCTCGGCCGACCTGGCATCGGGGCGGTTGGTGCGTCCCTTCGAGCTGGCGCTGAGATCGGCGGCCAGCTACCACCTCGTCTATCCCGACGGCGCGCTGCGCCAGAAGAAGGTCAGGGCGTTTCGCGACTGGCTGTTTGCCGAGGTCGCGGCTGACTGGGTGGGGATGGCCAGGAGGGACTGAGCAGCGCCGCGCTGCCCCCCACCCCGCTGCTGCGCAGCGACCCTCCCCACAAGGGGGAGGGTGAGGAAGTGCCCACCCGTCCGCACCTGTAGAGACGTGGAAAGGCAGGCTCCCTACCTCCCCCTTGTGGGGAGGTCGGACCGAAGGTCCGGGTGGGGGTCCTGGCGCAGACCTATCTGGATCTGGGTTCCTCGCTCCCGGTCGCCCGCGGCAAGGGTCGCTCCTACCTACTCCTTCGCGCGATAGGCTTCAGGTATGACGGACACCTCGTCGGCGCGGCCATAGCCGCCGTCGGCGATCTCCTCCACCAGCACCATCGTGGTGGGCCGCACGCCTTCGCCGAAAAAGTCAACGAACATGGCGGTGGTCCGATGGATGAGGTCTTCCTTCTGTGCCTTGGAGAGTGCGGCCTGCGGCAGCTTGATGTTGGCAAATGGCATGATCGTTTCCTTTTCTGTTGAGGTTGGGTTTCAGGCTCTGGGGTGGAGCAGGTCGGCGAGGCCGATCCGTTCCAGGAGTTGTGCGCGCACGCGGTCGGCAACGCCGTTGACGATTGCAGCACCATCGTCGGAGGGGTCGACATGGACACGCAGCGGACGGCTGCCGTGCGGCATCGCCACGAGCTCGACGATGGCCTCGGCGACCTCGGCCGGATCGGCATACGCCGGCTCCAGGGACGCCAGCCCCTTCAGCGCCTGCTGGTCGGCACCGGCATAGGGGCCGGACCAATAGGCGCCGGCGCGCCCGGCATCGTCGGGCGCCGCCGCATGGTGGAAATGCTCCGTGCCCTTGGTGAAGGCGCCCGGCACTACGATGGTCGTTTCGATGCCGAAGCGGGCGAGTTCAAGTGCGTAGCTCTGCGCCAGCGCATCCATGCCGGCCTTGGCGGCGAAATAGGGCGCCAGGAAGGGAGGAGTGCCGCCGCGCGTGCTGCTCGAACCGACCCAGATCATCTGGCCTCGGCCGAGGGAGCGCATATGCGGCAGGGCCGCGCGGTTGACGCGCTGTGGGCCGACGACATTGACGTCATAGAGCTGCGCCAGCTGCGCTGGCGAGAACGCCTCGGCCGGCCCGAACCCCATATGCCCGGCATTGTGGATGAGCACGTCGAGCCGGCCGGCTTCGCCGAGGATCTGCTGGATCGCCCCTTCGGCAGAGGCGTCCGAGGTGACGTCGAGCGCGATCGTCCTGAGCGCAACGTTCTCGTCCCGCGCAAGCGTCTCCATCTCGGCCGCAGCCGCGCCGCCACGCGCCGAGGGGTCGCGCATCGAGGCGTAGACCGTGTGGCCAGCTCTCGCCAGCGCCCGCGCCGTCATGGCGCCAAAACCGCTGGAGGCGCCGGTGATCAGGATTGTCTGCTTCATCATTGCCTCCCTCAGATCACGCCGCCATTGGCGCGGATGATTTGCCCGTTGACCCAGCCGCTGTCCGGCCCGGCCAGGAACGCGACCACGCCGGCAATGTCTTCGGGCTGGCCGAGCCGGCCGAGCGGGATCATCTTGGCCGTAGCCTCGATCTGCGCCGCGCTCTTGCCGTCCATGAACAGCGCGGTCTCGACCGGGCCGGGCGCCACCGCGTTGACGGTGATCCGGCGCGCGCCAAGCTCCTTGGCCAGGATATGCGTCATCGCTTCGACAGCCCCCTTGGTGGCGGCATAGACGCCGTAACCCGGCTGGTAGAGGCCGACGACGCTCGAGGAGAAATTGACGATGCGGCCACCGTCGCGAAGCCGTTTTGCGCCTTCGCGCATGCCCCGGAACACGCCGCCGAGATTGATCGCGATCTGCGTGTCGAAGGCGGCATCGTCGGTCGCGGCGATCGGCGACAGCTTCATGATGCCGGCATTGTTGACCAATATGTCGACGCCGCCGAGCGCCTTCTCGCCGGCATCGAACAGTGTGGCGATGCCTGCGGGGTCGGCGATGTCGGCCTGCACGGCGATCGCCTTGCCGCCTTCGGCCTCGATCGCGCCGACCACCGCCTCGGCCTCGGCCTGGCCCCGCGCATAGTTGACGACGACGGCGATGCCGTCGCGGGCAAGCCGCTGCGCGATCGCAGCACCGATGCCCTTGGAGGCGCCGGTCACGATCGCGGTTCTGGTTGGGTCTGTCTGCCGGTCTGTCATGGAAGTCGCTCCGTTTTGCTGGTGACACGGATATAGATGCAGCCATCCGCCGGATAATCGGCCGCCTCTTGACATCACTATTCGGAAACTGCGAACAAAGAGCATGGATCGCCTGGATACGATGCGGCTCTTCGTTCGCGTGCTGGAGCGGCGCAGTTTCACCGCTGCCGCCGCCGATCTCGGCCTTCCCAGGTCAACCGCAACGGAAGCGATCCGCCGGCTCGAAGAACATCTCGGCGCGCGGCTTTTGGAGCGCACGACGCGGCAGGTGAACGCCACGCAGGACGGCGAGGCCTATTACCGGCGCTGCCTGTCGATCCTGGCCGAGATCGAGGATGCCGAGGCCGCCTTCCGCAACGCCGAGCCCTTCGGCCTGCTGCGCATCGACGCCAGCACGCTGCTCACCCGCACCTTCCTGCTGCCGCGCCTGCCGGAATTCCTCGCCCGCTTTCCCCGCATCGACCTGCAGATCGGCCAGAGCGACCGGCTGGTCGACCTGGTGCGCGAGGGCGTCGATTGCGTCATCCGCGTCGGCGAGCCGCCCGACAGCGGCATGATCATGCGCCGGCTGGGGATGATCCGCGAGATGACCTGCGCCAGCCCTGTCTATCTCTCTCGCCACGGCATACCCGCCTCCCCCGACGCGCTTGACGGCCACCAGGCGGTCGGCTTCGTCTCGTCGCGCACCGGCGAGGTGCTGCCCTTCGAATTCACCGTCGGCGGCAAGACCCGCGAGATCAGGCTGCCGGCCCGCGTCGCCGCCAACAATTCCGACACCGCCGCGGACCTCGCCCGGCTCGGCCTCGGCCTCATCCAGGCGCCGCGCTATCGCTTCGAGAAGGACCTTGCTCAGGGTACGCTGGTCGAGGTGCTGGGCGGCTATCCGCCCTCGCCGACACCTTTGTCGGCGCTCTACCCGCAGAATCGCCAGCTCTCGCCGCGCCTGCGCGTCTTCCTCGACTGGGCCGCGCGCATCTTCGCCGAGGCGAACCTTTAGAGCAATTCCAGCAAAAGTGTGAAACGGTTTTCCGTCCGGAATTGCGCCAAACAAAGAGAGGGATGCGGCCATCGATCCGTTGCTCACAATGGGCACCTCGCCGCCATCGACCCCATCACCAACGAAACCGTAGGTATTGAAGCAAAATGGCTCTATTCTGCGCAGTCTGGGGTCTTGGGATACGCGGATGGATTTCAGCACGGGCCACGGCTACCTCCTCATCGGCGGCCTCATCCTGGTCGGCGCCGGGCTGCTCATCCTGTCGCTGATCGTCAATCTTCGCGTCGCCCACAGCGTGCGCACCGACGTGCGCCATCGCGAAAAGCTGCTCGAATATTATCGCAACATCTTTTCACAGCTGGGCGTGATCCTGATCGGCATCGGCGTGTCGCTGTTCATCTTCTTCTTCCAGCAGAACTATCAGGACCAGCGCAGGCGCGAGACGGAGCTGCAGCAGGTTTTGGCCAAGCTCGCCGCGCGCATTGCCCGCGGCGCGCCTGTCATGCAGTCGCTGGAAGAATTCGACGAGCTCTTGGATGAAGGCGGGCCCTATCTCGATCCCCATCTCGGCGGCAAGAACACCGCCGTCAGCCTCCAGGGAACAGAGCTCGGCAAACAGGCGGCCAGGATCCTGCTGGTCGAGCGCGACGTCGATCTCGCGGACTTCGAGGTGCTGAACTTGTCGCGCGATTTCGAATCCTCTTTCGTCGTCAACGAGCTCGATTCCAGGCTGTGGTTCGACATCGTGCGCGACGAGAGCGAGATCAAATACGCCACGACCCAGCTCACCCTCGACTACAAGGACCTGCGCGACACGATCGGCGGCGATCCGGCGGAGGCAGCGGTCGCCGATCCTGAAAAGGAACGCCGGGTCAAGCAGGAGGTGCTCGACATCTTCTACGATGCCGACCTGCTGCGCCAGCGCTCCAGGCGGCATCTGGCCCGCGCCTGCTGGCTGTTCAGCCAAGGCCGCGGCTTCGTCGGCGCGGCCCCGGTCGATGCGATCGAGGCCGATGCCAGGTCGCAGCAGGAATGGATTGAACGGTCGAAACCGGTGTTGTCGCAGGCGAAGTCGGGCGGCGGCGACTGCTTCAAGCTGCTCCAGTTCAACCCCGCGTCCTGAGGAGGACATGACATGCAGGCAGTGCCGATAGCGCATCAAGCCGCGCAACCCGCGGTCGGCCCCGTATCCTCCGTGACCGGCTATCCGGCCGCCGTCCTGTGCTGGCTGCTTTCGGCTGGTGTCTATATCGCGGCCAAATGGGTGGCGCCTGAAATGCCGCCCTGGGGCCTCTGCTTTTGGCGGCTGACGCTTGCTTGCGCCATCCTGCTGCCGATTGTGCACCGCCATCACGACGCGATGATCGGGCTTTTGCGAACGCGCGCCGTGGAGGTCGTCGCCGTGGGGGCGATCGGCCTCACACTATGCCAGGGTATGATCTACCATGGCCTCAACGACACCGATGCCACCACGGCCGGCATCATCATGGCGCTGTCGCCGGTCATGACGATGGTGCTCGCCCGTCTCGTGCTTGGCGAACCGCTCGGGCTGTGGAAGTCGCTTGGCGCGCTGGTTGCGCTCGCCGGGATGAGTTTCATCGTTGCCCACGGGAACCTGACGGCCCTGCTGCAACTCAAGTTCAACGCCGGCGAGCTCTGGATTGTCGGCAGCGCGTTCTGCTGGGGCCTCTACACCGTGCTTTTGCGGCGTGCCAAATTCGGCATCGAACTCCTGCCGATGGTCGTGCTGCTGCTCGGCGCCGGTGCGCTGGTCGCCTTGCCTTTCCATATGTGGGAATTGTTCAACGACGAACGCTCCGCCATGAACGTCCACAGCATTCTCGCGCTCACCTATCTGGCAGGTCCGGGCGGTGCCTTGATGTACTATCTCTACAACAAGAGCGTGGAAACGCTCGGCGCGAGCCGGGCGAGCATGCTGCTCTACCTGCAGACGGTGTTCGTCGCCATGCTCGCCTATCTGCTGCTCGGCGAGGACTTGCACGATTACGATCTGGTCGGTGCGGCCTTCATTGTCGTCGGCATCATACTCGCCACCGTGGTCAAACCCAGATCAGCTCAACCACGCGTGGCGTAGAAATCTTGCAAGTGCGGCACAAGACGTGCGGCCGGCCGCCGTTTGTTGCCCCCGTCAGCCCCTAGTCACCCACCCGCCGCAGTGTGCCCAGATGATTGTCGTCGAGGAAGCCTATGGTCATGGCCGATGCCTTGCCGTCGGGGCCGACGACGAAGCTCACGCCGGTTGGCCTGTCCGGTGTCTCGGCATCGGGGAAGGTCAGGAAAAGGTCGCCGTCGAAATGCGCCAGGGAATAGGACCGGGCGCCGGTCGGGCCGACCTTGAGCACAAGCCCCTCTCCCGCATTCGCCACGGTAGCATTGCCGAAGAAGTCGTTGGTGTAGCGGCCGGCATAGGCGTTTGCCGGACGGGCCGGCCTTGCCGGAGATGGCGGCGCGGCATAGGTGGCCTTGGCCGCGTCGACCGCCGGGCCGAACATTCCGGCATAGATGCCGTTCCATGCCTTGACCCAGTCTTTCTGGACCGCCCCCTCGAAAACGAGGTCTGCAAAACTGTCGGACAGCCCTTCCGGCACGCCTGTCGGGAAGGCGTTGGCGATGATGACGATGCCAAGCTTCTCCCGCGGGAAGATCGTCACCAGCGTGCGTGCGCCGACGCTGAAGGCGCCGGCATGGCCCCAGCTCAGGCCATGGCGGCCGAATTCGACATTCCAGCCGAGGCCGTAGAAGGATTCGCCGCCGGAGACAGGGTTCTTGCCGCGTGTCATCAGCGGCACATGCGTCTGATCCAACGCATCGGCTGATATCAGCGTCCTGCCGGCATAGACCCCGTTGCCGAGGATGAGGCGCACCCATTGCGAGAGATCGCGCGCGGTGGAGCTGACGCCGCCGGCGGGCGCCTGCGCGTCCGGATTGCGCTCTATCCTGGCGGCCCAGGCGCCATCGACCATGATGTGCAGCGCGGCACGATCGGCGCGCTTGACGAAGTCCGAATGACGCGAACTGGTCGAGGCCATGCCAAGCGGACGGTAGAGCTTCTCCTCGGCGACCTCCTCCCAGGGCTTGCCAGTCGGCATGGCGGCCGCGACGGCGCCCTCGGTCAGTCCGAAATTGCTGTAGGAGTAGCCGGCACGGAAGCTCGACGATGGCTGCACGAAGCGCAGGCGATGCAGGATCTCGGCGCGGTCGTAGCCTATGTCCTCGAGGTCGTCTCCGGCGGTGCCGGGCAGTCCGCTGCGGTGCGAAAACAGGTCGCGTATGGTGAGTTGGCTGGTCGGATAGGGGTCGGCCAGCCGGAAGGCCGGATCGAGGTCGGCGATCTTCGAATCCCAGGACACGATCCCGTCGCTGACCAGCGCCGCCACGACGGTGGCGGAGACCGGCTTGGAAAGCGAGGCGATCTGGAACACCGTGTCGGCGTCGACCGCCTCCGGCTTGCCGGCCTCGCGATGGCCGAAACCTTTGAGGAAGACCACGTCATCGTCATGCACCACCGCGATGGCGAGACCGGGAACGGCACCGTCCTTGACCACGGCTTCGGCGAGCGCTTCGAGCTTCGGCAGGGCAGCGGCGATGCGCTCGGGCGTGATGGTGTCGGCAGGCGCCGCCTGCGGCCAAAGCGCCAGGACGGCGATGAAGGTCCAGAGTCGCCAATGGCAGAGGTTCCGATCCAGCCGCATGCCCGAGCCTCCTCTACTGCATTCACCCGGCCATGATACAGGCCGGTGCGGACGAGGCCAATGCCTGCCCCCACCTTCGTCGCAATCGACCATCACAACGATTTCAGGCAATCTGACGGATGATGGCGCTCCATGGGGAGATGGGCGCCGCCAGGGAGGACTGACATGACCGGCTTGCCGCGCTATGAGGACGCCGTTGCGGCCTTTCGCATCGAGGATGAGATCGCCAGGCTCGACGGCGACCCGGCGACCGGCATCAACGCCTATGTCGAGTGCTGCGGCCGTTACACCGGTCAGAACCGGCTGGCGCTGCGCGCGATCTCCGCCGGCGGCGCGTTGCGCGAATTCAGCTTCGACGACCTCGCTGATATGTCGGGCCGCGTCGCCAACCTGCTCAGGGATGTTGGCGTCGGCCCCGGCGATGTCGTCGCCGGCATGCTGCCGCGCATTTCCGAGCTCATAGCGCTTATCCTCGGCACATGGCGCATCGGCGCCGTCTACCAGCCGCTGTTCACCGCCTTCGGCCCGAAGGCGATCGAACACCGCCTCGGCTACAGCGGCGCCAGGCTGGTGGTGACCAATCCGGCCAATCGCGGCAAGCTCGACGAGATCGAGAACTGCCCGCGCGTGGCGACCATTCTCGGCCCCGGCGATGCCTTGCCTCAAGGCGACATCGACTTCCGCGCCGCCCTTGCCTCTGCCTCGCCCGATTGCGAACCCGTCATGCGCAAGGGCGACGACCTGTTCATGATGATGTCGACATCGGGAACGACAGGCCTGCCCAAAGGCGTGCCGGTGCCGCTCAGCGCGCTGCTCGCCTTCGGCGCCTATATGCGTGACGCCATCGGGCTGCGCCCCGACGACGTCTTCTGGAACATCGCCGATCCCGGCTGGGCCTACGGCCTCTATTACGCCATCACGGGGCCCCTGATGCTCGGCATCGCCACCACCTTCAACGAGGGTGCCTTCACGGCCAAAAGCACCTACGAAATCATCGAGCGGCTCGGCGTCACCAGCCTCGCCGGCTCGCCCACCGCCTTCCGCCTGCTGCTCGCCGAAGGGCCCGAGGCCGCCGCCCGCATCAAGGGCCGGCTGCGTGTTGTGAGCAGCGCCGGCGAGCCGCTGAACCCGGAAGTCATCCGCTGGTTCGACGCTCACCTCAATGCGCCCATCCACGATCATTACGGCCAGACCGAAAACGGCATGATGGTCAACAACCATCATGGGCTTTCACATACTGTGCGCGCGGGCTCCGCCGGCTTTGCCATGCCGGGCTACCGCATGGTGGTGCTGGACGACGAAGGCAACGAACTCGGCCCCAACCAGCCCGGCATCCTTGCCGTCGACATCGCCAATTCACCGCTGCGCTGGTTCGACGGCTATCACCAGGCCGAGACGCCGGCGATCGCGGGCGGCTATTACCGTACCGGCGACACGGTGGAATACGAGCCCGACGGCTCGGTCTCCTTCATCGGCCGCGCCGACGATGTCATCACCTCGTCCGGCTACCGCATCGGCCCGTTCGATGTCGAAAGCGCGCTCATCGAACACCCCGCGGTCAACGAGGCGGCCGTGGTCGGCGTGCCCGACCCGCAGCGCACCGAAATCGTCAAGGCCTTCGTCATCCTGGCTTCCGCCTACCAGGGCAGCCCGGAACTGGCCGAGGAACTGGCGCAACACGTCCGCAAACGGCTGTCCGCCCACGCCTATCCGCGCGAAATCGATTTCGTCGCCGAATTGCCGAAGACGCCGAGCGGCAAGATCCAGCGGTTCCTGCTGAGGAAGGCGGAGGTGGAGAAGCGCAAGGGGTAGCAGGCCGCTCATACCGGACCGGCTCGGGCAGCGATGGAACGCCGTGCGGCCTGTTGCAGGTTCCTACTATATGACCGCAATGACCCTGCCCGCCGCATTGAGCCGGCAGCCGACTTGCGCTTGCCGGACCTCGACGCCGCTGCGTCCTGCATAGTCTATTCGCACCTTGATCGGGGCCGTCAGCGCACCTCCGCGTTGACGCAGGACGCCCGCGCTGACCGCGCGGACACGGACGGCGCCAAGCGGCTTGGCAGCGGATAGGATCGCCGCGCGGCAGGCTTGCACGACCGCGGGCGGCGTACCGGGTTTCGCTTTCAGTGCTTCCAGGGGTGCAAAAGGATATCCCCTGGTGAGGTCGCCCTGACCGGCTTTGGAGGGCCTGAGGACGGCCGGGAGGACAATCGATTGCCTGGCGGTCCTGGCAGAGGCGGTTGCTGCCGGGGCAGCGGCTGTCGTTGCGGAGCCAGTGCCTGTCGTGGCAGAACCACTGGCTGCCGTGGCGGCCGAACCACCAGGAGCGGCAGCCGATCCGGTTTCGGCGGACGGGTCGGCGCCCAGGCCGACACCTGTCGAAAGGCCTCCGCCCGTGGTGCCGACGTTGCCGCCGGCACTGACGCCCGCGCTGACTGATCCATTGCCCGCGCCGACCGAAGCGCCGACATTGGCGCCGCCGACACCGCCGACGCTCGCGCCCACGCCCACGGATGCGCCTTGCGAACCGGCGCTCACTCCAGCACCGAGCCCGAGACCGCCGACCTTGCCGCCTACATCGAGAGCCGAGGCAGGCCCGATCGCGATACCGATCGTCAACGCGGCAGCGAAATATTTTTTCACCGTCATCCTCCGTGCGCCATGCATTTCGCTCACCTGTCTTTCACTGCGAAAGTGGTCGGACCGGCAGCAATGCGGGGGGAAGAGTGATGGTTGCCAGCATGACTGGTTGCGGCGACTTTGGACCCTTCACCTTCCGTTTTTTCGGCAAGCCCGGGTTTTGGGCTGCGGCCGAACGCGGCAGCGAACGCGCGAGTGCGCTCTTGGGGCCTTTGGATGGGCGAACCACGGCCGCGGTCCGACGTTTTTCCCTGGCGCTGTAAATCTGTTCGCGAGCGGCACTGAGGCTGCGTGCCAGGCCGTTGGCTCTTTCACGCTCCTGGTCCAGCGCCGCGCTCAAATCCATCGAGCTCCGCTTCAAAGCGTCGCTTTCCCTACGAGCACTGTCGAGGTCACGCATGGCTGAATCGGCTCGTCGGCGTTCCAGTTCGAGCGCATTGCGAGCCTGGTTCGAAACGGCGTCGGCCGCTTGCCGGTCCTTCATCGCCTTGGCCTGCTCCGCTGCGGCCAGATTTGCGCCTGTCTTTAGCACATCGATCGCCTGACGGGCCGTGGCGAGTTCCTGTTCCAGGAGTTCGACCTTATGGCGCTCCTCATCAAGCGCCTGCGTCGAAGCGGCGTCGGCCGCTTGCCGGTCCCTCACGGCCTTGGCCTGCTCCGCGATAGCCAGATTTGCGCCTGTCTTGAGCGTATCGATCGTCTGGCGGGCCGTGGCGAGTTCCCGTTCCAGGCGCTCCACCTTATGGCGCTCCTCATCCAGTGCCTGCGTCGCCGCAGGCTGGGATGCATCCGTGGCGGGAGGCGCTTCAGGCATCGTGCCTTTGCTGTCCAGGAGGCTGGCTTCCGCCCTGAAATTTTCGATGGCGCGCTGCGCCGTCTCCAGATTGAGCGTGAGCGCTTCGTCCGTCTGCTGCTGCTCTTTCAAGGCCTGCGCCTGCCTGGCCAACTCGGCCCGTGCCGCGGCCAATTCGCGGCGCAAGGCCTGCTCATCCTCGCCGGGCGCCGGATTGGAAGTGCCGGATCCGGCCGCGCCTGGCTGCATCTTGTCCGGTTCTTTCGCGAGATCGGCGCGCTCCGAAACTGCGATCGGCGAATGGCCATTGGCCGCGGCAGTCGCGGTCGCGTCCGGCGCCAGCTGGCTATTTGCCGGAAATGCCGACAGCAGGATGAGGATTGACGAAACGGCCGGCAGCATGGCGTTTCGCCCGCCGCCAGGTGTCCCCTGAAGAAAAAGCGAAGGCCGTCGCTTGGTAAAGGTGAAGTCAAGGCGCGGACATTTGGACCTGGTACCCTGCAAATGATTCATCACCTGACCTCACCTGGCGCGACCCTCACCGCGATCGTATTCTCCACTTAGTTCGAGCCACGGCGCTGGATGCCGCGTCACCCGGACGCTACCTCCTATTTCCCTGCTTGTTGTCATTCGAACGAACGAATGAAGCTTCCCCTGCTTGATACGGCAAGGACGGCTCGGTTTGAATCGGCAACGGTCGGCATGATCAAGCGGTCTCCACGCAAGACATCCTGCCCCGGCGCAGGGAGCAGGTTCGCCCCTGGAGTGGTCGAGCACCAAAACCTTGACTGCTAGGGCGCGCCAGCCTCTTGTGCCAGGAGGTTCGGCCGGCAAGGGAGGTGCCCACCATGGAAAAGATCATCCTGGACTGCGACCCAGGGCATGACGACGCCATCGCCATCCTGCTCGCGGCCGGCAACCCGAAGATCGATCTCCTCGGCATCACGACGGTTTCGGGCAACCACAATGTCGAGAACACCACGCGCAATGCGTTGTCCGTCTGCACCGCCTATGGCATCAAGGTGCCGGTGGCCAAGGGCTCTCCCGGTCCGCTGATCATCGATCAGGTGCTGGCCGTCGAGATCCACGGCGAAACAGGGCTCGACGGCCCCGTTCTGCCGCCAGCCTCGTTCGAGCTCGACGGGAGGCATGCCGTCGACTTCATCATCGACACCGTCATGGCGCATGAGCCGAAGACGGTGACGCTTGTGCCGGTCGGCCCTTACACCAACATCGCACTTGCCGTGCGCAAGGACCCGCGCATCGTCGGGCGGGTGAAGAAGGTCGTCGCCATGGGTGGTGCCTACACGCGCGGCAACATCACGCCGGCGGCGGAGTTCAACATCTATGGCGACCCGGAAGCCGCCGACGTGGTGTTCCGCGCCAATTGGGACGTCACCATGGTGGGGCTCGACCTCACCCACCAGGCGCTGGCCACCCCCGACCTGCAGGACCGGGTGCGCGCCGTCGGCGGCCCGATGGCCAAGTTCATCCTCGATATCTGGGAATTCATCGCCACCACCCATGGCGGCCTGCTGCAGATCGAATATCCGGCCATCCATGACGCATGCTGCGTCGCCGCGATGATCGATCCAACCGTCTTCACCACGGAAAAGGCCGACATCCGCGTCGAAATCGCCGGCCGCTGGACCAAGGGCATGACCGTCTGCAATTTCGAGAAAATGGGCGGCATGCGCCATTTCGGCGGCACGGCGAGCGAGCAGACCGATTTCCGCCACACCGTGGCGATGAAGCTCGATCATGCGAAGTTCTGCGATCTGATCGTGGACGCATTGGAGCGGCTAACGCGCGGGTTGGGGTGAAGAGCCCTGGTCAAGGTTCATTGAATTCGAGCTGGCGGCGGCCTATACGTCGCCAATGGAAACCATAGCCAGCGCCCAAAGAGACATCATTCCGCTATCCGTCCACCGGCCCCATGCCGGACGGGCGGCGCCGTTCCTGCCGATGAGCCGCGCCGAGATGACGGCGCTCGGTTGGGACGAATGCGACATCGTGCTGGTCACGGGCGACGCCTATGTCGACCATCCGAGCTTCGGCATGGCGATCATCGGCCGCCTGCTCGAATCCCAGGGTTTTCGCGTCGGCATCATCTCGCAGCCCGACTGGCAGTCGGCGGAGCCGTTCAAGGCGCTGGGCAGGCCGAGGCTGTTCTTCGGCATCACCGGGGGCAACCTCGATTCCATGGTCAACCGCTACACCTCGGACCGCAAGCTGCGCCATGACGACGCCTATACGGCGGGCGGTGACGGCGGCAAGCGGCCGGACCGCTGCACGATCGTCTATACGCAGCGCTGCCGCGAGGCCTACAAGGACGTGCCGCTGGTGCTGGGCGGCATCGAAGCCTCGCTGCGCCGCATCGCCCATTACGACTACTGGTCCGACAAGGTGCGCCGCTCGATCCTGGCCGATGCCAAGGCCGACCTCTTGATCTACGGCAATGCCGAGCGCGCCGTCGTCGAGGTGGCGAACCGGCTCGCCGCAGGCGACACGCCACGTCAGCTCGACTCCATCAGGGGCGTCGCCCTGTTCCGCCGCGTGCCCGAGCACTTCACCGAACTCCATGCCGACGATCTCGATTCCGCCGACGAGGGCGCGACCCGCAAGCCCGGCGACACCGTGATCCGGCTGCCCTCCTTCGAGCAGGTCGAGGGCGATCGCGATGCCTATGCCCGCGCCTCGCGCGTGCTGCATCGCGAGGCCAACCCCGGCAATGCCCGCCCGCTCGTCCAGCGCCATGGCGACCGCGACCTGTGGCTCAACCCGCCGCCCATCCCGCTGACATCAGACGAGATGGACGCCGTCTACGACCTGCCCTACGCGCGTGCGCCGCACCCGTCCTATGGCGATGCGAAGATCCCCGCCTGGGACATGATCAAGTTCTCGGTGACGGTGATGCGCGGCTGCTTCGGCGGCTGCACGTTCTGCTCGATCACCGAGCACGAAGGCCGCATCATCCAGAACCGCTCCGAGGGCTCGATCCTGCGCGAGATCGAGAAGATCCGCGACAAGACGCCGGGCTTCACCGGCGTGATCTCCGATATTGGCGGGCCGACCGCCAACATGTACCGGATGGCCTGCAAGGACCCCAAGATCGAGGCGGCCTGCCGCCTGCCGTCCTGCGTGTTTCCCGACATCTGCCCCAACCTCAACACCTCGCATGACGACCTGATCCGGCTCTACCGAAAGGTCCGCGAGGTCAAGGGCGTCAAGAAGGTGATGGTCGCCTCCGGCGTGCGCTATGACCTGGCCGTCACGAGCCCCGAATATGTCAAGGAACTGGTGACCCACCACGTCGGCGGCTACCTCAAGATCGCGCCCGAGCACACCGAGCGTGGGCCGCTCGACAAGATGATGAAGCCCGGCATCGGCACCTATGACCGCTTCAAGGAGATGTTCGACGCCGCGGCCAAGGAAGCCGGCAAGAAATACTACCTCATTCCGTATTTCATCGCCGCCCATCCCGGCACGACCGACGAGGACATGCTGCAGCTGGCCATCTGGCTGAAGAAGAACCGCTACCGCGCCGATCAGGTGCAGACCTTCCTGCCCTCGCCCATGGCCACCGCGACGGCCATGTACCATACCGGCGTCAACACGCTGAAGGGCGTGCGGCGCGGCGCGACCGACAAGGTCGAGACCGTTCGCGGCGGCCGGCAGCGCCGGCTGCACAAGGCATTCCTGCGCTACCACGATCCCGACAATTGGCCGCTGCTGCGCGAAGCCCTGAAGGAGATGGGCCGCGCCGACCTTATCGGCCCTCGCCCCGACCAGCTCGTGCCCGCCCACCAGCCGCCCGGAACCGGCAAGGCCGCCGGCACGAAACGCCCCATGCGCCCCATCGGCAAAGGGCAGAGCTTCACCACCAAGGGCGTGCCCTTTCCAAAGAAGTTGAGCCGGTAGGGCCGGCCTACTCCGCGTTGCCCTTTGTCAAGCCCGCGCTTGGTTGGGGCGAAGCCTCCCGCTGCATCACGGCGGCGAAAAAACCGTCGGTATCATGGCGTGCGGGCGTCAGCGACAGATAGTCGGCATGGGCCGAATTCGTCAGCTGTGGCGCGGCCTCGCGCAGCGGCACGGCACGAAAAGCCGGGTGTGCGCCAAGGAAAGCGGCCACCTGCTCCTCATTCTCCTCGGAAAGCATGGAGCATGTTGCGTAGACCAGCCGCCCGCCGGGCTTCACCAGACGCGCCGCGCTCGCCAGAATCCGGGCTTGCAACGACACGAGATTGTCCAGCCCCTGCTGCTCGGCCTCGCGCCAGCGCGCATCGGGATTGCGTCGCCACGTGCCGGTGCCGCTGCATGGCGCGTCCACCAGCACGCGATCGAAACCAGCCTTGCGTCGCTTGATCCACCGATCCGTTTCGCTGGCCAGAAGCCGCGTCTCGATATTGTGCAGCCCTGCCCGCCGAAAGCGCTCGGCGCCGCGCTTCAAGCGGCCTTCCATGACGTCGCAGGCGACGACATGGCCCTTGTTGTTCATCTGCGCGGCGATGGCCAATGTCTTGCCGCCGGCCCCGGCGCAGAAATCGACCACGCGCTCGCCCGGCCGGGCATCGACCAGCATGGCGACAAGCTGCGAGCCCTCATCCTGGATCTCGACCTCGCCGCTTTTCAGCATCGGCAGGCGCGCCAAAGAGGGGCGCTCATGCACGCGAATGCCGTGAGGAGCCAGCGCCGACGGCTGCGCCGGCAAGCCGAAATCCTTCAACGCGCGAAGCATCGCCTCGCGCGTCGACTTGATCGGATTGACGCGCAGGTCAAGCGGCGCCGGCATCAGAAGCGCGGCCATCTCCTGCCCGAACGCTTCCTTGAAACGACGCCGCAGCGGATCGGCCGCCCATGACGGGCATTCAAGGCGCACCTCCTCCGGCATGCCGGGATGGTCGATCGTGCATCCCTGCAATTTGACCAGCAGCGCGTGCTCGTGATCCATCAGGACGGCAGGCGCGTATTTCGCGCCGTCGAACAAGCGTTCGATCTGATCGGGCGTCTTGCCTTCCTTCAGCGTGAGCCATGCGAGCAGCCGGTTGCGAGGCATGTCCTCGCGTCCATGCTTGACCAGCCACCAGCCAAGCCGCGCATGATGTCGCAGAAGCGCGTAGAGCAGCTCCAGGATCCGACCGCGGTCCTTGTCGCCGATATAGCGACGGGCGCGAAACCAGGCCGAGACGACAGCATCCGCGGGACGCGGAACACTATCGACTTCATGCATTAGTTCGAGGATGGCTTGTAGACGGGTGGCAGGGGTCACGGAACGGCGATCAGGCTGAAAAAACGCCTATATAGTCGACAGAACGGCTCCTGACTATTGGTCGCGCGTGGCCGCCTGCCATCAGGCTATCGGCGGCCCGATGGCCAGTTCATCCTCGATATCAGGGCGTCCAGAGCGATCACGCGCTTCGAGAAAACGGGCAGCATGCGCCATATCGGCGGCACGGCAAGCGAGCAGGCGGACTTCCGCCACACCCCTGGCGTTGAAGCTCGACCATGCGATGTTCTGCGACCTGATCATGGATGCGCTGGAGCGGTTGGTCAGGCAGAAGGGGTGATTCAAGTTTTGTTCGTGGCGGATCGATTTCATAACGGAATTGCCGAAGATGCCGAGCGGCAAGATCGACGGGCACTCAGTCTCCATCCGATCCCAGAGTGACCGCTATGGGCCGGAAGCGGATTGGCGACTTGTGGCTGCCGAGAAGTGATAGCGGGCGTTAAACCCGCAAAGGCTGCCCGGAAACGCATCGCATGGCGCCGTTTTCATCATCGGCAAAACAGCACTCGCAGGCCGCGCTGGAGCGCAGGCTCCGGTCCAGCTTCCATCGCAGAAGCAACCCCGGACTTGTGCTACTCGCCAAGAACCATGTGCAAGAGCTGGACCGTGCTCCGCGCGTTGGTCTTCTTGAGAAGGTTGGCCCTATGGAACTCGACCGTCCGTGGGGCAATTTTCAAGGTGCGAGCAATCTCCTTACTCGAATAGCCCCTGACGATTTGGGCGAGCACGATACGCTCGCGAGCCGTGAAAGTGGCGTGGCTGGTGTCCGCCAGGATATTCAATGCGCCATTCAGCTTCCTGATTTCCTGCTTGGCGGCCTGGAGCTCCGGCGTCTCGAGAAACTCCCATTCTCCGTTTCGCCGGGTGATGGTGAATTGATGTGCTCGCGCGACATCGAGCAGGTCCACGGCCCTGCTTTCCGACAGCGAATAAGTGCACAAAACGAGCATCTTCTGACCCGCCAGCGAGTGATCGAGTTCATGCTCGTACTGGCAAAACTCTCTCCAGTGGCTGGTCCCGATCCAGAAGGCGTTACCGCTGACTCTGATCCCGGCATAGCCCCGTTCCAACGCTGCGCGCAGCTTCTCATTCCAGCCGCCGGTGATGCGCTGTATGTCAAACTCGCCGCCCGGAAGGTACCAGTCCCTAGCAGCAATGATCTCCATCTGGCCAGCCATCAGGCGTGCATCGATGTCGGGGATCAACTGCCGTAGCGCATCCTTCGCCGCCCCTGCGCCGATCGGATCGGAGACCGCCCAGATGCAGGACTCGTTGTTCTCCAGCCCAGCCGCGAAATAGGAAGCGTTGGTGGCAAGCAGGTCCTGTTCCGCTTCGTAAAAGACGCAGATGTGTGTGCCCCAGGACATCTCGCCCATGACGCGGATGCCGGACTTGCGGAGCGCGTGGGCAGGCTCATCGTTCATGTCGATGCCGCTTTCCGGGGCACGAGTACGTCACTGAGCCACTAAATCAGTCGCAGCCGACGGCGGCCCACGCCACGTCGGCCATTCCGTTACGGAACCTGTTGATCGTGCCAGTAGAATATGCGCGATAGCTGGCCATCTATGGGGGCATGCATCTGCGGACGGTATCAGCTGTGGCCCCAACATGACAGAGATTTTCAAGGCCGGGTTCGGTAATCTGATCCGCGGTACCGCGGTCGCCAACCCGCGCCGCTATGGCGTGCCGGAAGGGATCGCGGCCCGGCTGCCCGATCTGTCGAGGGATGGGTTGGCCATCAGCGATCTGCGTGAAAAGGGTATGGCGCTCGTCTACGTCAACCGCGCGTTCCAGGACATTACCGGCTATTCCAGCGACGAACTGATCGGCAGAAACTGCCGCTTCCTGCAAGGCAGCGATCGTCGTCAACCCGAAATTCAGTCCATTCGCGAAGCCATCGCCCGGCGTGAGGATGTTGCCGTCACGCTGAAGAACTATCGCAAGGACGGCAGTTGGTTCTGGAACGAACTCCGCCTCTCACCTATGAGCATCGCTGGTGGCGAGCCGACGCACTATATCGGACTGATGCGGGACGTGACGGCGAGCAGGGTCGCCGCCGCGCAAATTGCCCAGAGCACCCGCGCCGACATGCTCACCGGTGTGCTCAACAGGTACGCCTTCGTCGAGGACGTCGACATCCTGTTGCGTCAGGGGGAACGGCCGATGCTGCTTGTCAAGATCGACATGGCTCGTTTCCATGACATCAACGAAGGGTACGGATATGACGTTGGCGACCAGGTGCTGATGCAAATTGCCCGACGCCTGACCAACACAGGCGCTGCACTGGTCTGCCGCACGGGATCCAATGAGTTTGCGCTCGCCCAACCGCTTGGCCATGCCGACGAGGCCCAAACGGCAATCGAAATGATCCGGCAGTCCCTGGCGCCGCGGTACCTCGTTGCGGGCGCAACGATCGGGATACGTTTTGCTATGGGCTATGTCGTTGGCACCCAGACGACGGATGCCATCACGCTGGTTCGTCGTGCCGGTGCCGCTTTGCATCGGTCGAAGTCGTCGGCGTTCCTCGATATCTGCGCATTCAGCGCCGAGGACGACAGGCGTGCCCGGAACCGACTGCGCATGACCAGCGAAATGCAGCAGGCCCTGGAACATGACGAGTTCGATTTTCACTACCAGCCGCAGGTCGACCTCGCCACGGGAACGATTGTCGGTGCTGAAGCCCTGTTGCGATGGCACCATGGCCTGTTTGGGATACAGTCGCCGGACAAGTTCATCGGCCATGCCGAAGACACGGGCCTCATACTCGACATCAGCGCCCGGGGTCTTCGCACCGTCGCCGACTTTGCCGCGCGCGTGAACCGGGGCCGACAAGTGCCGATAGCCTTCTCGTTCAATGTTTCACCGCTGGAGTTCAAGCTTCGAGACATGCCGAAATTTGTCTCCGACGTGCTCACGGCCAGCGGCGCCGATGCTGCATGGATCAAGCTTGAACTCACCGAGAGCTTGATGGTCGAGAGTTCCGCGGAAATGCTATCGATCATGAGGCATCTGCGCGAACTGGGCGTCGGCCTGTCCATCGATGACTTCGGAACCGGCTACGCCAATCTGCGCTACCTCGAAGATTTCCCCCTCACGGAGATCAAGATAGATCGCGGTTTTGTCAAAGGCCTGGCGCAAAGCCGTTCCAAGCGGGTCATCGTCGAGTCCATCATCAGGATTTCCAGAGAACTCGGCCTTCATGTCGTCGCCGAGGGAATAGAGACAGAGGTCGAACGCAAGCTGTTGCGCGACATGGATTGTGATTTCGGGCAAGGATTTCTGTTCGGTCGGCCGGTCGACGCTGCAAGATTTGAATCGCTGGTCTGAGGGCTCGCGTGACCACATGAGGGCTGCACCCTCGCGTGGATCACGCTGGCGATGTCGTGACGCTGCTCTCCTTCCGGCAGCGGGTTTGTTCGTGTCATCAAGAGGCTCGAATTTTTTTACGCAGGGGTCTTGAAGCTGTTTTCGACGCTGCCCAAATCGTTCGCCGTCGAGGCCGTATGGCTCGAAAACGGGCGCTGCCGCTGGGCGGCGCACCTTGTACCCATGTTGCTTCAAGGAGAATGTGGCTATGAGAACCTTTGACTCGCTTTATCGAACCACCGTCGGATTCGATCGTCTTTTCGACATGCTCGAAAACAGCGCCAGGACCGACTGGCCGCCTTACAATATCGAGAAGACGGGTGAAAACGACTACCGGATCGCCATGGCTATCGCCGGCTTCAGTTCCGACGAGGTGGAGTTGACGCAGAACGGCCCGGAACTTGTGGTTGTCGGCCAGAAATCCACCGACACGGAGGGGCGTCAAGTGCTGCACCAGGGCCTTGCCCTGCGCAACTTCAGACACGTGTTCAAGCTGGCCGACCACATGAAGGTGGTGGCTGCGTCGCTTGAGAATGGCCTGCTCAGCGTCGAGATCGTGCGGGAGATCCCCGAGGAACTGAAGCCTCGCCGCATCAACATCGGCTCGGGCGACGCTGTAGCGGTCAGCAAGCAGATCGTCCAGGATGTCGAGAAACCGCGCAAGGTTGCCTGACGCCGATCTTTCAACGCGAACACTGCGGTCGCCTCCCGGCTTCGGCCGGGGGGCCTTGATTGCGGAGATTGGAGATGAATCAGCAGACTGAAACATTCCGCGCCGCAACCCGGCGCACCGGACGTTTCGAGGGTCTTTTTTGTCTTCTCGACAGTCCGAGCGATGTGCTCAAGCATCCACGCATGGCCTTGGACGAAAAGCGCGCCTTGCTCGCATCATGGGCGTCTGACGCGCATGCCGTCGAAAATCGCCCCACCCTACGCAAACTGGACAATGGCAAGATCGTCCCCGTCGACGATATCTTGCGATGCCTGAAGGCGCTGGATCAGGCCGGCCCCGCCGGCAAGGGTCTTTCGCGTTGGGCAATGCCGTGGACCGTGGCGTTCGACCGCCGTGGCCGGCGCATCAATGGATCGCCGCGCAGACGTCGCTTTACCGGCAGGGACGATGATGATGATCCGCCGCCTTGCCCGGCCGCCGTCGCGCCGCGCGTACCGGTTGGGGGGCAAGGTGGCGCGTATGTGATGGCCAATCACGAGCCGGCTTATGCCTGACTGAGCGCTCGCTGGCGAAAAGGCACATAGCAACCCGCTGCGCCGGTTCGCAGCGGGTTCGCAAAGCCTGGCGTTCCGCCCTGCTTTTGAAGATGACCCTGCAAACGCCGCCCATTTCCTGAAGCGTGCTGGGCTGCAATGCACGGCCGTGTGTCTTCATCATCGTCCGGCATCTCCACCAGGACCGTCCCAGTCTTTGCGATCCGGTTTTGGTCGAGGCGCTTGCTGGCCATTGAAGCTCGAACATGCGGTGAAGTGTTGTCTGAACGGTCGCCTACAGTCCGGCCGCTCACGGACGTCGGGGCGCGACCGGCCGCGTCTGTGTCGTTGACTCAGGCCATGCCGAAAGCGTAAGTCGCGGTGCGCGTCTCACGTCCAAGGCGCAGCGCTTCACCCATAAAAGGTATCAAAAATGGACGACAAATATGCCAACGCGCGCGAGCACTTTTTCGCGGCGATCAGGACGCTAGCAGCCTCTTCCGACAGTGTTCAAACACGCCTGATCGACGCAAATTCGAACATTCTGGACGTTACGATCGATGAGTTCGATGGTGACCCGGAACTCAAGTTCAAGTTTGCGAAAATACTGGATCTGCTTGCTGTCGATCAAGACGATATGGAAACGGTCGCAGATGAGACCGCCGCACACATGACGGACTTCGAGGCCGTCAAGGTCGCGGACCTGATTTGTGATTTCTACTATGAACTGACGTAATCTGGCGTGACGGACGGAGCGACCCCGCTTCGTCCGCGGCCAGTTAACGATTGGCACGCCCCATCTTATGGCAGCGCTCGACGCGATACATGCATGCGCCCGTTTCGCTTTCACATGACGGCATGAGGCGCATTGCGGCCCGCAGGCGGTCAAAGCTCGATCGCGTCCCGTCCGCCCAAGATCAATGCGCCACGCCATCCACAACGTGCAGCAGCCTCCATGCCAAGCCGAGACGGCCATGGAACTGCGCCGCAAAACGCTCCGCGGCGACATCCTCCAGCCCGTCATCGACCAGCGCCTCGATGCTTCGCCGCATCAGGGCAAGCTGCATCTGTCTGGCGTGTTCGAGGTCGGCCTCCCGCATGATTTCCGTCACGTGGTAGGCGACGACGGGTTGGCCGAGGCACGACATGAGCGCGTTGGCGTCGGCTGTTACTGCAATAATCGCGTCTTCGATGTTCATTCTGGCGATCCTCATCAAAAAAATGATGCTGACGCCTCCCCGCAAGGCGACGGTGGTCCGTCGCTTCTTTTTTGATTTCCGCGCGCGGCCGAAAGCGCCGCGCCAGGCTTGCAATTGCTGTCTTCTCCGGCCCCTCGGGCAGCCTCGTTTGGTCTGAAAACAGTATCCGTCAAATTTGATTCAAAGGCGACCGGATAGTTAATCGATGGTTAATGGCAGCACTTGCAATGCCTCCCGATCAGGATGTTCGCCTCGCCCATTCCTGCCGCGCAATAGCCGCAAAGCTGCCCGATGGCTGCCGGACCTGTTGATCCGCCACGAAGAAAGGTTCTGTCATGCGGTTGGTCTGGACGGTCATGTTTGCACTTGCGAGCAGTGCGGCTTTCGCCGCCACACCCGAGGACGATTATATCGCCGCGCGCGACAAGGCGGTTGCCGACATCGCGGCGATGGAGAGCACGAACGCATCGGTGGAGACGCTCGATGCGGCCAATGAAAAGGCCCGCACCGACCTCGAAAAGCGTCTGACCGCTCTGCTCGGACCCTTCACGGTCAAGGACTTTCCGGCCGCCGGCACGATCAACATCGAAAGCCTCTCCTCCTCCGACGTCGGCTTCGGCATGCTGGACGGGCTGCGCCACGGCACAGGGGATGGCCCCAGCATCGTGGCCTCGACACGCGGACTGGTCGAGCGCTGGTTGCAGTCGCGCGCCGCCGAAACGGACGCCGATCTCAAACTGCCCACCAGCTTCGACGCAGCCATAAAGCTCGATGCCTTCTACACCCAGGCCATCGGCAGCGACGCCGCCTTCACCGGCACACTCGACTTCGTGCTGAAGAAGCCCGATGGCGCCGACATGGCGATCGCCCGCCTCGGCGGCTGGGCACAGGACGTCGGACCCAACTCCGACCAGGAGGTCGTCGTCACGGTCGTCAAGGGCAACAGTGTGCTGATCGCCGAAGCGCCCGCGGCGCCGCCCGTCCCCAAGATCGCGGCCTGCGACGCCGCGTGGACCGCCGCCGACGCCGCCGCCCAGAAACTGGCCAAGCAGGCCACCGACGAGAGCGACGAAAACACATCCGATGCCTCCAACGCCGCCTGGACGAAAGGCGACAACGACTTCCGCGCCTGCATGGGCAAGAGCCTGCCGGACACCCCGGCCTATCCAGCCCTGCTCGCCCAGGCGCAGGCGCTGGCGGATCATATGGCGGGGAAGTAGGACGCCTTGCGGACCGAGGGCTGAGCCGATGAACGATAGGCTGCAATGTGCCTCGTGTGGATCGGACGGAACCGAGGTGATCGTCCAGTTCGGGTCGTACTGTATTCGATGCGCCACTTGCGGAGACGGCATCGTCGCCACATCGTTCTTGGCGGTTTCCGACACGGATCGTGAAATCTCGGCCTTTGTCGACCCCGGCCATGGAAAACAACCCGCACCGGGAAGCTTGATCGCCTGTGGGTCATTCCGGCAAATTGCCAAGGCAATCCGCGATGTTGCGGATACCGGGATATTGGTGCGGCTGGTAGCCAAACCATAACCCCAAAGGAACCCGGCCCTTTGCTGTCACTGCGGGCGTTCGTCACGCGGAAAGCCTCGCAATTGGCTTTCCATCCCTGCGTGGACTGTTCCTCACCCCTTGTCGCCTTCGCATCGCGCTACGATATTGTCGGTCGCGCTGGGATCTGCCGAGTTGCCGGCGCAATTGAAAATGGTTGAAGGATGAGCCCGGAACGTGCATGGCGCGGCGGGCAGAACGACTACGTGGGAAAAATCGGAATGACGACGGATACGAAAGCGACGGAAACCAGGGCGTTCGAGGCGGATGTTTCGCGGCTGCTGCACATGATGGTGCATTCGGTCTATTCCGATAAGGACGTCTTCCTGAGGGAACTGATCTCCAACGCCGCCGATGCTTGCGAAAAACTGCGCTTCGAGGCCGTCAGCCGCCCCGAATTGCTGGGCGACGACCCCAAGCCGCGCATCTCGATTTCGGCCGATCCGGACAACAAGCAGATCACCGTCGAGGACAACGGCATCGGCATGAGCCGCGACGACATGGCCGAGGCGCTGGGCACGATCGCCCGCTCGGGCACGCGCGCCTTCATCGAGCGTGTCGGTACAGGCACGGAGGACACGCAGCTTATCGGCCAGTTCGGCGTCGGCTTCTACTCCGCCTTCATGGTGGCCGACCGTGTCGACGTCATCAGCCGCCTTGCAGGAAGCGAGGAGGCCTGGCGCTGGTCTTCCGACGGCAAGGGGTCCTACGAAATCGCGCCCGCCCCGCTTGAAGCCGCGCCGAAGCGCGGCACCCGCGTCGTGCTGCATCTGATGGACGACGCCGTCTCCTACACCGGTTCATACCGGCTGGAGCAGCTGGCCAAGTCGCAGTCCGGCCACGTGCCGGTGCCGATCACGCTGGTGGAAAAGCCCGGCGCCGAGGCGCGTGACATCGCCGACGGCACCGCCCTCTGGGTTCGGCCGAAGAGCGAGATCAAGCCCGAGGAATACACCGACTTCTACCGCAGCGTCGCCGGCCAGTATGACGAGCCGGCCGCCACCATCCATTTCCGCGCCGAGGGCCGGCAGGAATACTCCGTGCTGGCCTTCGTGCCGGGATCGCGCCCGTTCGACCTGTTCGACCAGGACCGCAAGGGCCGCATGAAGCTCTATGTGCGCCGCGTCTTCATCACCGACGATGCAGACCTTCTGCCGCGCTATCTGCGCTTCGTGCGCGGGCTGGTCGATTCCGCCGACCTGCCGCTCAACGTCTCGCGCGAAATGATCCAGGAAAGCCCGCTGCTGGCCTCGATCCGCAAGGGCCTGACCAACCGCGTGCTCGGCGACCTCGCCAGGCTGGCGGAGAACGAGGCCGAGGCCTACGCCAAGATCTGGGAGAATTTCGGCGTTGTGCTGAAGGAAGGGCTCTACGAGGACTACGAACGCCGCGAGCAATTGCTGAAGCTCGCCCGCTTCCACTCGACCGCCTCGGGCGAAGGCTGGCGCGGCCTGGCCGACTATGTCGCGGCGATGAAGGAAGGCCAGAAGGCGATATTCTTCATGGCCGGCGACGACCGCGCCCGGCTCGAAGCCTCGCCGCAGCTCGAAGGGTTCAAGGCGCGTGGCATCGAGGTGCTGCTGCTCACCGATCCGGTCGACAGTTTCTGGGTGACGATGGCGCCGGACTTCGACGGCAAACCGTTCAAATCGGTGACGCAAGGCGTGGCCGAACTGTCCGACATCCCGCTGCTCGACGAAGCCAAGAAGCCGGACGCCGCGGCAACGCCGGAGGTCGACAACTTCCTGGCCTTCGTCAAGTCGGCGCTTGGCGACGCCGTCTCGGACGTCAAGGCATCCGATCGCCTGACCGAAAGCGCCGTCTGCCTGGTCGCGCCCGAGCATGGCCCCGATCGGCAGTTCGAGCGGCTGATGAACGCTGCCGGCCGCCTCGACAAGGCGGCAAAGCCGATCCTGGAAATCAATCCGCGCCATGAGCGCGTGCTGGCGCTCGCCGGCCTGGGCGAGGACGACCAGGCCTTCAAGGACGACGCCGCCCACCTGCTCTACGACGAGGCGCGCGTGCTCGACGGCGACAAGCCGGCCGATGCCAGGGCGTTCTCCGAGCGTCTGGCGCGGCTGATCGCACGCGGCATCGCGAAGGGCTGAGCTTCGCCAACGATCGCCTGAGCCGCTGCGATGCCGGCCGCCGACACGGCGTCCATCGCGGCCGGCGACGCGCCCGATGTCCGCTGGCTCAATCGCCTGGTGTAGACATCGGGCCATCAATCACCCAATCTTGGCCTCGGGAACAAAACACGCGCTTCAAAGAAGGCGCACCGGGTGCTCATGAAACGACGATGGACATTGTATGATCCACGGCTGGCATGGCTGCTGGTCGCGCCGGTGCTCCTGCTGCTGATCTTCTTCCTGGTGCTGCCGATCGCCGTGATGGCGGCCTACACCTTCTTCACCTTCGTCACCGCCGGCGTGGAAACCAGCGTGCTGACGACGGCGAACTGGCACGAATTCCTGACCGACAGCTATTATGCCGGCTTCCTTTTGAAGACGCTGCGGGTCGGCGCCATCACCGCGCTGCTGTGCGGGGTGCTCGGCTATTTTCCGGCCTATTTCATCTGGGCGACGACTTTCAAGCACAAATGGCTGCTGCTTCTCCTGCTCATCGTGCCGTTCTGGATCAGCTTCACCATCCGCACCTTTTCCTGGATCAACATCCTGGGCGAACAGGGCGTCATCAATGTCGCGCTGCTGAGGATGGGCATCATCAGCGAGCCGCTGCCGATGCTCTACAATGAGGGCGCGGTCATCCTGGGTATGCTGCACTTCCTGCTGCCCTACATGATCCTCAACGTCTATGTCAGCCTCGAGGGCATCGACCGCACGCTGATTTCGGCCGCCCGCTCGATGGGCTGCACGAGCGCCCAGGCATTCCGCGAGGTCACGCTGCCGCTTTCGCTGCCGGGGCTGGCGGCGGGCCTGCTGCTCTGCTTCGTGCTGGCCGCCGGCAGCTATGTCACGCCGCAGCTGCTCGGCTCCGGCCGCGACGCGCTGTTCGGCAATCTGATCTACGACACCATCATGGGCGAGCTGAACTGGCCGATGGGCGCCACGCTTTCGATCGTGCTGTTCGTCGTGCTCGGCTTCTTCGCCGCCATCTACACGCGCTTCATGGGCATGTCGCAGATCGTCAAGGGATTGGGCGGATGAAGGCGCGGCGAAAAGAGGAAGGCAGATGGGCCTGGCGGCTGACCGGCTTCGTGACGGTCTGCGTCTACATCTTCATGTTCGCGCCGATCGTGGCGACGGTGATCCTGTCGTTCAACGCCTCGATGTTCGGCGGCTTCCCGATGACCGGCTTCAGCCTGCAATGGTACGGCAAGCTGATGGCCAATGAGCAGGTGCTGACCGCCTTCCGCACCTCGCTGTGGATCGCGCTGGTCACCGCCGCCGTCACCACGGCCATAGGCGTCGTCACCTCGTTTGCGCTGGTGCGCTTCGAATTCCGCGGCAAGCAGGCGCTGAGCACGCTGGTGATCCTGCCGGCGCTGGTGCCCGAGACCATCCTCGGCGTCGGCCTTCTGGTGCTGATCAAGGCGGTCGACCAGCCGCGCACCATGCTTCTCCTGGTGCTCGGCCACATCCTGCTCGCCGTGCCCTATGTCGTGCTGATCACCCAGGCGCGCATGGTCGGCATCCGGCGCGTCTATGAGGAGGCGGCGCTCTCGCTCGGCGCCTCGCGCTTCTCGGCCTTCCGCGAGATCACGCTGCCGCTGCTTATCCCTGCCGTCGTCGGCGGCGCGCTGCTCGCCTTCACCATCTCCTTCGACAACACGTCGGCCAGCCTGTTCTGGCGCCCGGCGGGCGTCGAGACCATGCCCACCCAAATCCTTTCCATGCTCAAGATTTCGATCAGCCCGGAGATCAACGCGCTCGGCACCGTGATGATCCTGGTGACCGTCGGCATCCCGCTCATCGGCGGCCTGATCCTGCAAAGCCTGACCAGATTGAAACGACGCGATGAACCAAAGGAGGAAGCACGATGAAACTGTCCAACGGCAAGCGGCTCGAGCGGCTGCATGATCGGTATCAAAACGGCGATCTCAGCCGCCGCACTTTCCTGACGCTGACTGCCGCCGCCGCGGCCGCGGTCGGTCTCGACATGCCCTGGATGCGGCAGGCGCTCGCCGCGGTCCAAGAGGTTCGTTTCGACGGCTGGGGCGGCACCGTGCAGGACGCGATCGACAAATACGCCTTCCAGCCCTACACGGCCAAGACCAAGATCAAGGTGGTTCAGGGCACGTTCGGCGACGAGGACGAGATCATCACCAAGATCAAGACCGCCAAGCCCGGCGACTACCAGGTCATCCATTCCTCCGGCGTCAACTACTACATCAAATACGTCAATGGCGGCCTGACCTCGGAGATCAACGAGGCCAACATTCCCAATATGGCCAATGTGCTGCAGCCGATGATCGATCCGTTCCGCAAGCTGACGCCGAAACTCTCGGCCGTGCCTTACGACTACGGCACGACAGGCATCGCCTACAACACCAAGGTGATCTCGCCGGAGGAAGCCAAGGAAAAGGGCGCGGCACTCCTGCTCGACAAGAAATACGCCGGCAAGGTCGGCGGCTATTCCGACATGACGACGCGCGTCTGGTACGCCGCGCTCGCCACCGGACAAGACCCCAACAATCTCAAGGACATGGACACGATCTGGGCCAAGGTGCGCGAGACGCGCGACCTCGCCAAGAAGTTCTGGAGTTCCGGCGCCGAGCTGATGGACCTGCTTTCCAAGGGCGAGATCGTGGTGACCGATGCATGGTCGGGCCGCGTCGCCGCCTTGCAGGACCAGGGCCATCCGATCGGCTATCTCGATCCCGCCGGCTCCTACGCCTGGATGGAGGACATGCTGATCCTGAAAGGCTCGCCGATGGCCGAGTGCGAGGAGCTGATCAACTTCATGCTCGACCCGGCGACCTCCATCGCGGTGGCCGAGGGCCAGAGCTATCCGCCGTCGCTCGACCCGACAAAGGTCAAGCTCACCGAGAAGATCGAGAAGCTGCCCGCCTTCGACAAGACCGGCACGATGAAGGCGCTGACCTTCGCCGACCCGGTCTACTGGGCGACCAACGAGGACGCCTGGACCAAGCAGTGGAACAGGATCTCGAAAGGTGCCTGACGGAAACGAGCTTTCAGAGGCGCCCCGGCCGGCAGCGGCCGGGGTGGCAAGGCCCGGCGCGGGCGGACCCGGTCCGGGCGGCGCCGGCCAGCCGGCGGTCGAGTTCCGCGACATCGACATCGCCTATGGCAAGTTCGTCGCCGTGCGCGATTTCTCGCTCTCCATCGCCAAGGGCAGCTTCGTCACCTTGCTCGGGCCTTCGGGCTGCGGCAAGACCACGATCCTGCGCTCCATCGCCGGTCTGGTCGACATTTCGGGCGGCCAGATCATGATCGACGGGCGCCGGGTCGACGACGTGCCGATCTACAAGCGCAATATCGGGCTGGTCTTCCAGAGCTATGCGCTGTTCCCCCACAAGACCGTGTTCGACAATGTCGCCTTCGGCCTGAAGTACCGCAACGTGCCGAAGCCCGAGATCGCGCGCAAGGTCGGCCAGGCGCTCGAAATGGTGCGGCTGCCGGGCAGCGAGAAGAAGCTGCCCTCGCAGCTGTCGGGCGGGCAGCAGCAGCGCATCGCGCTCGCCCGCGCCATCGTCTTCGAGCCGCAGGTGTTGCTGCTCGACGAACCGCTGTCGGCGCTGGACGCCAACATGCGCGAGGAGATGCGCGTCGAGATCAAGAAGATCCAGAGAGAAACCGGCATCACCGCCATCTTCGTCACCCACGACCAGGAGGAAGCGCTCTCCATGTCGGATCGCATCGTGGTGATGAATGCCGGCGCGGTCGAGCAGATCGGAACCCCGCAGGAGGTCTACGAGACGCCCGCCACGGCCTTCGTCGCCGACTTCCTCGGCAAGGCCAACATGCTGGCCGGCACCGTGAGCCGGTCCGGCCAGGCGACAGCGGTGGCGCTTGCCACCGGCCAGACGGTCGAGGTCGCCTGTCCAAGGCCGCTGGCGCAGGGCAGCAAGGTCACCGTCGTGGTGCGGCCGCAGAAACTGTCGGTCGGCGCGGTAGGCGCCAACAGGCTGACCGGCCGTGTCGTCTCGGCCTCCTATCTCGGCGGCAGCGCGATCTACGAGATCGACATCGGTGGCAAGACCCTCATCCGCGCCAACGCGCCGATCACCGGCCGCGTCCTGCGCGAAGGCGAGGCGATCGACCTCGGCTTCGATGCCGAAGGCTGCGTTCTGCTCGACGAGGACGGCCAGCGCATTTCGTGATGTAAGTCACCAAAGAGCCGGCTCGACGCGGGTGCTGCTGAGGCAACGCTGCGCGGCCGGCCTCATTGCCCCGCGACACCGGCCGCCATGCGGTTGGGATGCCGGAGATGGGTTGGCGTGATGCCGGTCTGCTGGCGGAAGACGCGGCTGAAATGGCCCGCATTGGTAAAGCCGCAGCGATAGGCGATGTCGCCGATCTGCAGATCGCTGCCTTCCAGCAGCGACTTCGCATGATGCACCCGCAGCGCGAGATACGCCGCCATCGGGCCGATGCCTAACTCGGTGCCGAAGAGACGTTCGAGCTGGCGCCGCGAGCAATTGAGCCGGGCCGCGATCTCGCCGACCGACAGCGTCTCCTGCAGGTTGCTCTCCATCAAGAGCAGCGCGCGCTTCACCGCACGGCTCGACGCTGCCGGAAACAGGTCGCCGACAGGCTGCACGTCCCGGCTGCTCCGGATGCGGTCGAGCACCAGGATCTTGGCGGCCTTTTCCGCCGCCTTCTGGCCGATGAATTGCGATACAAAAAAGCCGGCGAGGTCGGCCGCCCCCGTGCCGCCGGCGCATGTCGAGCGGCCCCGGTCGACCGAAAACAGGCTGTCGGCATGGGCGTTGACATCGGGGAACTGATTGCGGAAATCCTTGATGTGGAACCAGCTGACGGCGGCGCTATAGCCGTCGAGCAGGCCGTAGCGCGCCAGCACGAAGCTTCCGGTGCACAGCGCCGTCAGCGGCACCCCCTTCTCGGCGGCCCGCAACAGGAAGGCTTCCTTGTCGGAACTCAGGCTGCGATTGGTGTCGAGCAGGCCGCCGACCACCACGACATTGTCGAAATCCTCGGGATTGCCGATCCCCTTGGTCGGCAGCAATTCAACGCCGCAGCTGGCCCGGATCGGCAGGCCGCGTTCGCCGACGATCTCCCAGTCGAACTCGATCCTGCGGCTGCGGTCGCCCTCGTCACCCGCCAGACGCAGCGTGTCGATGAACAGCGACAGCGGCGACAGCGTGAAGTCGCGAACCAGGAGAAACGCAAATCGCCTTGCCATTGTACTTCCGCAACCCTTCCGCCCGCCTTAGCTGATGCCGAAACTTGCCACCAGCCTGGAAGGGCAAATTTAAGCGTTTTCTACTACAGTCGGTCGATGAGCTATAGTTCAGGAAAGGTATCCGGGTCGAATTGGCCATCACTGGATTAAGCCTCGGCCGCGTGAGACGGGCCATCTTTTCTTCCGCCAACTTGCCGGCGGCGATCGCCTTTGTCGTGCTTTTGGTCTGCTCCATCGTTGCCGACCAGCAGAACAGAAGGGTTTCCGACCAACTGGCGCGCGCCGACGTGCTGGCCAAGGTCAACATCATCCGCGCCAAGCTCGAAGGCAACATAAACGGCAATCTTCAGCTTGTTCAGGGGTTGGTCTCGGCCATCGATACAGAACCCTATATGGGCCAGCAGAGATTTGCCTCGCTTGCCGGGAATCTGTTCGAGCAGAAATCGCAATTGCGCAACATTGCCGGGGCACCCGACCTGGTCATCTCGCTGATGTACCCGATGGAAGGCAACGAGAAAGCCATCGGGCTCGATTACCGCAAGAACGAAGCGCAGCGCATGGCGGCGCTGAGGGCGCGCGACCAGCGCGTCCTGGTGTTTGCCGGCCCGGTAGACCTTGCCCAAGGCGGCCGCGGCTTCATCGGCCGCATTCCGGTGTTCGTGCCGACGGCGGGCGGCGGCGACCGCTTCTGGGGCATCGTCTCCGCGGTGGTCGATGTCGACCGGCTCTACGCGGCAAGCGGGCTGACCGACCCGGATCTCGACATCGATGTCGCGCTCACCGGCAAGGATGCGCTCGGCGGCGGCGGGGAACGCTTCTTCGGCGGCGGCAATGTCATAGAAGGAAATCCCGTCTCGACCGATGTGCAGCTGCCGTCGGGTTCCTGGCAGATTTCGGCCATACCGAAGGCCGGCTGGGCGGCGGCTCCGAACAACGAGTGGACCTTGCGGTCGCTCATGTTGCTCGCCGGAGCGCTCGTGGTGGTGCCGATCATGGTGGCCGGTCGGCTGTTCGGCGAAAGGCAGAAAAACTACGCGGAGCTGAGACGCCTGTCCGGGCGCCTGGAGCTGGCGCTCGAAGCCTCCGGTATCGGCGTTTGGGAGCACGACCTCACCACCAACGAAATGGTGTGGGATGACCGCGTCAACGAAATCTACGGCAAATCAGCCGACGGCAAGCCGCGCGGCTATGATGACTGGGCGCACGCGATCCATCCTGACGATCTTGCAAGGGCGAGACAGGACTTCGATCTCGCCGCGGCCAAAAAAGGCCCCTACTCGTCACAATACCGGCTCCTGCGCCCTGACGGCACCGTCCGCCATGTGCGCACGCGCGCGACCTACTTCCAGGACATTGGCGGAACGCCCAAGCTGATCGGCGCCGAGTGGGACGTGACCAGCGACGTGCTGCTCAACGAAAATCTCATTGGCGAGCGCCAGCTGACGGAATCGAAGAATGCCGAGCTCAATCTCGCCAAGGCCCATATCGAGTATGTGGCGCTGCACGATTCGCTGACCGGCCTGCCCAACCGCCGCTATCTCGACGAACTGCTGGTCGAAAACGGCGAACCGAACCGGCGCACGGCACTGCTGCACCTCGACCTCGATCGCTTCAAGCAGATCAACGACACGCTCGGCCACGCGGCAGGCGATGCGATGCTGGTGCATGCCTCCAAGGTTATCCAGGCCAATGCGGGCCGTGACGATTTCGTTGCGCGCATCGGCGGCGATGAGTTCGTCGTGGTCAGCCGCGGGCTTGACGACGACGAACTGTCGGCACTCGCCGATCGCATCATCGAGGACATGCGCCAGCCTGTCGATTATCGCGGTCATCCCTGCCGTTTCGGGGTCAGCATCGGCATCGCCGCCAACAACGGCATCGACATCAAGCAGTTGCTGGTCAACGCCGATCTCGCGCTCTATCGGGCCAAAGGCCGTGGCCGCAACCGCTACGAGTTCTTCAACGAGGAGCTGCAGAGCGAGATCGTGCGGACCAAGCAGATCGCCGACGAGATCCTGGGCGGGCTGGAGCGGAACGAATTCGTCGCCTACTATCAGCCGCAGTTCGACGCGAGCACGCTCGAGATCGTCGGCGTCGAGGCGTTGTCGCGCTGGAAGCATCCACGGCGCGGCATCCTGGCCCCCGACGCCTATCTCAAAGTGGCCGAAGAACTCAATGTCGTGGCGCTGATCGACCGCATCGTCCTCAAACACGCGCTGGAGAATTTCGAGCGTTGGTCGCGCAGCCATCTCAACATCCCGCGCGTGTCGGTCAACGTCTCGGCCAGGCGGCTGGAGGACAGGGACCTGATCGAGGGTCTGCGCAAGCTCGCCATCAAGGCGGGAACGGTGTCGTTCGAGCTGGTGGAGTCGATTTTCCTCGATGAAAACGATGATCTGGTCACCTGGAACATCGACCATATAAAGGAGCTCGGCATAGACATCGAGATCGACGATTTCGGCACCGGCCACGCCTCTATCGTCTCGCTGCTCAAACTGCGGCCGCGCCGCCTCAAGATCGACCGCCAACTGATTACACCCATCACCGGCTCGATGGCGCAACGGCAACTGGTGGCGTCGATCATCGAGATCGGCAAATCGCTCGGCATCGAAGTGGTTGCCGAGGGCGTCGAGACGATGGAGCACGCGCGCATCCTCAAGGAACTTGGCTGCGATATCCTGCAGGGTTACCTTTTTGGCCGCCCGATGGAGGCCAGGGCCTTCAAGGCCTTCGCCCTGTCGCGCAAATGGCTGGCCGTGGGGTAGTGGCGCTACGGCGTTGCCCTTGGCCGCCGTCCCACCCTGTGCGCGGTTTCCTCACAACCAGACTCGAACATGTCACCGCTTACATGTCATTCGGCTTCCCGATCCAACATCCGGCGTAGCTCGGCCGCTTCCTTGCTCGAACTCTCGAATATGAACGGAGCCGCGCAAGGCGCCTGCAGCACTGTCAGCGTCGCCGGCGCCGGATTGGGCGCAACCGTGGCGCTTGGACCGCGCAGCGGCGGCATCGGAGATTTCGGATCGCGCATCGCGATCAGAAACGCATCCGACCCCAAATCGTCGGCCTCGCCGAATGTGGAATTGTCCCAGGTCACAGCCAACCTGTCCGACGCCTTGCCGCGCAGAATCTCGCCAACCACGATGTCGAAGCGCGCATAGTCCGTCATGAAGCTGCGAGGCTCCTTCGGCATAGTCTCCCGCAACTCGGGAGAACGGGCGAGCATGTCGCGATATCGTTGTCGAGCCACCGGGTCGCGGACAATCCGATAATCGACAATCCGGCCAACGACGACAACGTCGGCGTATTTGATGTCATGCAGATCCCGCTCGGCTGGCATCATGCAGGCAACGGAGGGCATCGCGGCCACCATCGTCACCAAGTTCAGTGCTGCAAACCAGAAGACACGCATCCCCATCCTCCGCGATCTCGGCGTCTGCCTCCGTCAGCTTTGACCGCGTGACGGTGTCGAATGTAAGGATGTGCACCGATGATCTAGATCCGCGGTTCCTAGCTACCTTGCCCCAGGCTCGGCTCCGTCCCGGCCAGCAGCCGCCGGATGTTGGCGCGATGACGCGCGATCACGTAGAGGCCGCCGGCGATCACCAGCAGCCGGTAGGGCAGCGGTTGCTCGAGGGCGCAGACGAGGACGATTGCGGTCAACGCCGCCAGCATCGAGCTCAGCGAAACAATCCTGGAGATTGCCAGCACGACACAGAAAACCACCCCGGCCCCCATGCCTATCGGCCAGGACAGCGCCAGCAGTACGCCGAGCCCCGTCGCGGCGGATTTGCCGCCGGTGAAATTCAGCCAGACCGAACGGCCATGCCCCAGCAACACGGCAAGTCCGGCGAGACACACGGCCCAGGGCACGAAGCCTTGCGGATCAAGCCTTGCCGGCGGCGCGAGAAACGGCAACGCATAAAGCCTGCGGATAAAGACGATCGCCGCCGCGCCCTTCAGCACATCGACCAAGAGCACCGCCAACGCGGGTCCTTTGCCAAGCGTCCGCAAGACGTTGGTTGCGCCTGTCGACCGGGAGCCATGCTCCCGGATATCGATCCCCTTGATCAGTTTCCCCGCCAGATAGCCCGTAGGGATGGAACCGAAGAGATAGGCGATCGCCAGTCCAGCCACGCCCATTATCCAGAAAACCATGGCTCACCCTGTTGCGGATTTATTGCCGCGACCTTATATCGGCGCTGTCGGAAAAGGCAGGGTTGGTTTGGTAAGCCCAACTCCTTCTGGTAACAGAAGCTCTGGTCTTTGGCTTCGTGCACGAGATCCCCGCGACGAACATCGGACGCTGATCGAGCGTCCAATCGTTCGTCCGTGTGGCTCTCAAACTCAAGGAACGCTCCGGTCGAACACATCGACCAAGGAGTAGTTCATGCACAGCCACCACCCAATTTCCAATGACGTCATCATCTCCGGCGCCGGCCCGGTCGGCCTGTTTCTCGCTTGCGAATTGCGCCTGGCGGGCCTCTCGGTGCTGGTGCTGGAAAAGGCCGAGAACCCCAGTTCGCCGCTGAAGCGGCTGCCCTTCGGCATTCGCGGCCTCAACGTGCCCACAATCGAGGCCCTCCACCGTCGCGGCCTGCTGGACTCCGTTGCGCCGCCGCCCGCGAAAGATGGCGCTGGTGACATCAAGTTGGCTGCCGCGCACTGGATGCGGCAGCCGCGCCGCCCGGGCGGCCATTTCGCCGGCATCCAGTTCCACCTCGACGCCATCGACAGCTCGCAATGGCCTTATCGCCTGCCCGGCCCGGCCGGCACCAGCATGGCGGTCGCGATGGAGCATCTGGAAACCATGCTCGCCACCCGTGCGACCGCCATGGGTGTCGAGATCAGGCGCGGCCTTGGTGTCGACGGCTTCGACCAGTCGGACGAGGACGTGACCGTCCGCGCCGGCGGCGAGACTTTCCACACAAGCTGGCTCGTCGGTTGCGATGGCGGCCGCAGCACGGTCCGCAAGCTTGGCGGCTTTGCCTTCACCGGCACCGATGCCGAGTTCACCGGTTATTCCGTTGAAGTCGAACTGGCCGATCCGGACACACTCAGCCTCGGCCGCCACTATACGCCGACGGGCATGTACACCTACTCACGGCCAGGCACCATCGCGATGGTCGAGTTCGACGGCGCCGCTTTCCACCGGACAGAGCCGATCACGCTGGAACATGTGCAGACGGTGCTGCGCCGCGTGTCCGGCACGGACGTCACCCTGACGGCGCTCAACCTCGCCACGACCTGGACCGATCGCGCCTACCAGGCGACCGCCTATCGCAATGGGCGGGTGCTGCTTGCCGGCGACGCCGCGCACATCCATTCGCCGCTCGGCGGCCAGGGGCTCAATCTCGGGCTTGGCGACGCGATGAACCTTGGCTGGAAGCTTGCAGCCACCATCCGCGGCAACGCGCCGGCCGGCCTGCTCGACAGCTATTTCGATGAGCGGCATCCAGTCGGCGCGCAAATCCTTGACTGGTCGCGCGCCCAGGTCGCGCTGATGCGGCCAAGCCGCAGTTCGCGCGCGCTCGAAGCCATCATCCGCGACCTCATCGACACAGGCGACGGCGCGACCTATTTCGCCGAGCGCGTCTGGGGCGTGTCCCTGCGCTACGATCTCGGCGGCAGCCACCCGCTGGTCGGCCGCAGCGCACCCGATTTCGAGCTGGCCGACGGGACGAAGCTCGGCGAACGCTTGAGGAGCGGGCAAGGCCTGCTGCTGGACTTCGATGCCCACCCTCCCCTGCAAGCGCTTGCCAGCCGCTGGAACGGACGGATCAGCTATGTCGCGCAGGATGCCAGGGAGCGGCTGGGCCTGAGCGCCCTGCTCGTGCGCCCCGATGGCTTCGTCGCCTGGGCTGCTGATGCTGAGCCTGACGTGAAGGAGACTGCCCAGGCGGCGGCGCGGTGGTTTGGCGAAGCTGAATTGCCGCCTGTGCGTGCTAAAGGAACTGTTTGAGCCTGGTTTCGGTTGTCTGCTGTGCGAACTGTCGTTCCACAAAGGCACCTGATGAGCGAACATGAAACATGGCAGCGAAGAAGCGAAATTCCCTGCGGAAGATCCTGAGCGGCATCGTTGCGACAATTGCCGCCGCGCCCGATCGCACATCCGAGCAAGGCGTGGGCACCGCTAAAGCGTCAGTGGTTGCGGAATGGCCGCTGCCGCCATCGGCAACACTTGGCTCCGCCTTGCGCCTGAAGGGGATCGAACGCGAAATTCGAGCCCGTCTGCCGTGGGCAGTGAGGAAGTTTGCCAAGGCTGAGACGGGTAGGATCGTATTGCGCATGTTGCGAACCGACGCGGAGGCGTTCCAGGCCGCCTCTGAGATCATCTCCAGGACGCTGGAGGGCATCGAAACGCTGGCTGTTCTGCCGCGCGAGGCGGAGGACATTCTCACCATCTCCGCCCGCGAGCGCCACAAATGGCTGAAGGACGGTCGCCTGAAGAGCATCGGCACCCGCACAGTCAAGATGCGCGGGCGATCCAAGGCGGTGACCTTCCATGTCTTCGATCCGCGCCACATCGAGGACATTCTCGATCGCGACCTGGCGAGCGCCTGGCGCGAGGAGGACGCGCAGGAGGTATCCGAAAACAGACGACGCGGTGCCGGCAAGGCCGCTCTGACGCGAGCGGGAAAACGAGAGCGCAAGGCGCGCAGCGCCAGGAATTCCGGAAGGGATGGCGCTCCAGCGCCAAAGCTGGAAGGCTGGGACACATTCGAGGCGGAAGGCTTGCTGCGCTAGAACCGGACACGCGCCTTCGGTTCGGGTCGCAAAATCAAACGGCCGAAAACCGAGGTAGGGTGTCGGAAGTCCCGCCTGCCGTTCGTCCTTGGAGTGCCACCAAGCACCGACACCCGACCAACCACCCGGAGCCTGCCAATGATCCCCACCATCACGGCCTTTGAACGATCGCCCGATGGCGGCAAGGGACTGGCGCGCGATACGCGCGTGCGCTGGGCGCTCGAAGAGGTGGGGCAGCCCTATGAGGTTCGTCTTGTTTCCTTCGCCGGGATGAAGGCGCCTGACCATCTGGCCATCCATCCCTTCGGCCAGATCCCCACCTATGAGGATGGATCCCTGTGCCTGTTCGAGACCGGCTCCATCGTCTTTCATCTTGCCGAACGGCATTCGGGGCTGCTGCCCAGGGATGGCGATGCCCGCGCACGGGCCATCACCTGGATGTTTGCCGCACTCAACACCATCGAGCCGCCGATCCTGGACTTGACGACGGCAAGGATATTCGAAGCCGACAGGCCCTGGAGCGAGGAGCGGCTGCCGCTGGTCAAGGATCGTGTTCGCGCGCGGCTGGACCAGCTCTCGGTCTATCTCGGCGCCGCCGACTGGCTCGATGGCGCGTTCAGCGCGGGCGATCTGTTGATGGTATCGGTGCTGCTGCGACTGCGCATGTCGGGCATTCTGGACGAATACCAGAACCTGGCCGCCTATGTGGCGCGCGGGGAAGCACGGCCCGCTTACGCCAGGGCCTTCGCCGCGCAGTTTGCGGTCAACGCTCCATCATAAGGCCCGAGCGACAGCAAGTTTGAAACATGCCAGGCCTGCCAGCCGAGGCGATGCGGTCCGCCCTCTGCGTGGCAAAACCAATCAGCGGTCCTGCGACCAGGCGCCCAGGCCGGCCATGTCAGTCAGGCGGATAGCGGCCAGGGTCTCGAGTTCCTTGGAAATCGGCGTCTGCCGGGCGCCCTGCGCTTCGGGTTCGCTCTTCGCGGTGATGAAGCGGGCTTGGCCAATCATGGCTCGAACGGCAGTCAGCATGTATGATGTCCCTTCGCTTTCCTGACGCTAAGAACTTGGCGAATGGATTTACGTTCCAAAGGCTGGTGACATAAAAGCTGGCGGCCAGTGCTTTCGAGGGCTCACCACCGCTACGGATATTTCGCCTTTGCGCCCGCCGGGCTCAGATCGCCCTGCAACTCCTTCGGCAAAGGCAGGCTAGAGCATTGCAGGTGCACGTCGCGGGCGAACAGCTTTCGCTGCTTCTGCTCGGCCTCCTTGGTGGCCGCGATGATGCCTAGCCCGTACGGGCCAAGCGCTGCGAATTCCCAGCCCGGGTGCTGTTTTTCGCGAACCGCGTAGGCCGCGGCCGCCGCGCGGGCCTGCTGGCATTGCGGCGACGCCCATTTCGGGTCCTGCGGCGAAAGCGACGCGCCATAATCGACGGGAGAGGTAGCGCATCCAGCCAAAGTCGCGGCCAATGCGGACATTGCAAATCCCATCGCAATTCTCATCCCCAAGCCCTTCCCGTGGGTTGTATCATCCTGGATTCCGCGCGCGCGTAGCAAAAATGGCGCCCTGTATCTGGCGGAGCCCGCCAGCCAATCACGTATACGCGATGTCCCACCCTTGCACTTGCCATAGGCTTCGCCTCGTGTCGATCTTCTCTGCGCCATATTCAGGCCGCGTGCCGGGAACCAAATGACGGGCGAGACTGTTCAGTTGGAACTTTGACACGACGCTGACATCCCAGCCGGCAAAGCGGCGACCTCAAGGAGCTCTCATCATGAATATTTCGTCCGGATTTCGTAGAATCGCGGTTGCCGCCATCGCCACGGCGGGCATCGGCTTTGCCAGCGCCGCGCATGCCGACAGCGGCACGATCCGCTTTGCCGTCTACAAGGCGGCTTTCTTCGTCGGCGGCTCCGGCGGCGAAGGCACGTTCACCTTCCACGGCAAAACCTATCCCATCTCGATCGGCGGCGTCTCGGGCGGCCTCGCCTTCGGCGTTTCCAAGACCTACTTTCGCGGCACCGTGCGCCATGTCAAGCGCGCCCGCGATGTGACGGGGGTCTACGGTGCGGCGGGCGGCGGCGGCACGCTGGGCAAGGGTGCCCAGGTGATCGTCATGACCAATGACAAGGGCGCCCAGCTCGAATTGTCCGGCAAGCAGGTCGGCCTTCAGGTCAACGCCGATCTCAGCGGCCTGGCCATCTCGCTCAGGTAAGGGGCCCTCTCCCATTCCTTCGACGGCAATAGGCCGGACGGAAACTCGAGAAGGCGGCGTCGGCTCGACAGCCGCCTTTTCCAGGGTGGAAGACTGATAAGCTTTTGATCCAGGCACGAGGTTGGATGCATGGCGCTCAAACGGATGGACAATGTCGGAATCGTCGTCGATGACCTCGCTGAGACGATAGATTTCTTTCGCGAGCTCGGCCTTGAACTCGAAGGCCGGGCCACGATCGAAGGCGAATGGGCCGGACGCGTCACGGGACTCGGCAACCAGCACGTCGAGATTGCCATGATGCGCACGCCGGACGGCCACAGCCGGCTCGAACTGTCCCGCTTCCTCACACCGCCGGTCGTCGAGGATCACCGCAATGCTCCGGTCAACGCCCTGGGCTACCTCCGCGTCATGTTCACCGTGGACGACATAGACGACACGCTTGAAAGGCTCCGCAATCGCGGCGCGCAACTTGTCGGCGACGTCGTCGACTATCAGGACGTGTACCGGCTCTGCTACATTCGTGGACCCGGAGGCCTTCTCATCGGCCTCGCCGAGGAACTCGGCTGAGCGCAAACGACGACAATGGCGAAGGGCGGCCAATATCGGCGAGCGCGTCCGACAAAGCGTGCGTGTCGGGTGGTTGGTCGGCTCGTCCAGCACCGGGAGGTTGGACTGATCATGGCCACGCCATGCAACAGTTCGCACCTATTCGGAACAATTCGGAACAATTTGCGGAGACCTTGATACGCCGCTCCCAAGCTCCCCCAATCTGGGGCCAGCCGTCATGCCGGCGGTGCAGCCCCAGGGAGAGCGTCATGGACATCGTCACAGCAATTCCGGACACCGAAAGCGATCTGGCCGCAAGCAAGCGGGCAGCTTATGGGCCGCTGTTCAAGCTGCGCGGGCCACCCAGCTTCGACAACCTCGAACAGGAGCGGCAGCACCGAAAGGAAAGGCTTGCCGCCGGCTTCCGCATATTCGCGGCGCTGGGCTTCAGCGAGGGCGTCGCCGGGCATATCACCGCCCGTGACCCGGAATTCACCGATACATTCTGGGTCAATCCGTTCGGCATGCATTTCGCGCACGTTACCGTCTCGGATCTAATTCGGGTCGACGGCGCGGGCGCCGTGGTCGAGGGCACGATGCCCGTCAATGTCGCCGCATTCGCCATTCATCACCAGATCCACGCGGCGCGGCCGGATGTGGTGGCGGCCGCGCACGCTCATTCCATCTATGGCAAGGCCTGGTCGGCGGTCGGCCGGTTGCTCGATCCCATCACGCAGGACGCCTGCGCCTTCTATGAGGATCACGTCTTCTTCGATGACACGCGGGTGCTGGTCACCGACGCGAGCGAGGCAGCGCGGATCGCCGAGAGCCTCGGTGGCCACAAGGCGGCGATCCTGCGCAATCATGGCCTGCTGACGGTTGGCCAGACCGTCGACGAGGCCGTCTGGTGGTTCATCTCGATGGAACGGTGTTGCCAGGCGCAATTCCTCGCCGAAAGTGTTGGGACGCCCCTGCAGGTCGACCCGGAAAACGCCAAAGCCACCCGGGCGGTGAACGGCACGCCCCACGCCGGCTGGTTTCAGTGCCAGCCGCTCCACGACCGCATCCTCAGGCAGCAGCCCGACCTGCTTGGCTAGAGCAAAAGCGCGTAGCGCTTTGCCTTGGGAATTGCGTCGAAACAAAGGGTTAGAGCCCGCGGTGGTACTGCCCGACGAAGGCTGAACATCCGCTTCAAACGGCCGGTCTGTCCACGACCAGCCGTTTGGCAGCCTCGGCCGCGGCGTCGCAATAGTCTTGGTCGCCATGGATCAGCAGCATGACCATCGCCCCCTCCACCAGCAGGAACAGCTCGCGTGCGCGCTCGCGCGGCGACGCCACTTTCGCCTCGGCGAGAAGGGTTGCCAGTTGCTGCTCCATCAGGCCTTTGCGCTGGCGTGCCATCGAGCGTGCGGGATGCCCCGAGAGATCGGCGAGTTCGATTGCCAGCCGGGTAAATCCCGATCCCGCCCAGCGCGGCTTGGCGGACCACCGCGCCAGTCCGCCGAACAGCTTGTCGATCAGTTGCTCCGGACCGCCCGACAGGTCGATGCCATAGGTCTGGAACTCGCCGAACGCCCGCTCGTGCTGTGATGCCAGCACCGCGGTCAGCAACGCGTCCTTGCTGTCGAAATGATAGTAGAGCGTACGCTTGGTGACGCCGGCGGCGCGCGCGATCTCGTCCATGCCGACGCGAAAGAATCCCCGGCGGCGAAAGAGCTTGTACGCCGCCTGCAATATGTCTGGTCGGGTCCGGTCGGAGGATCTGGGCACGGGGCTGACGCCGATGAATGTATACTCGCTAGTGAGTTTACATCCGCGCGTACCCGACATTCAATGTATAAGCCATATCTAATATTAAATGGGAGGCGACGATGGACAGGCTGATCACCGCAGTACCTGACCTTGGACAACTCAGTGAAGCCGCGGCAGTTCGCGACCGGTCCAAGACGCGACCGGCCCTCTTGCCGCTGAAGACCATGACCTGCATCGAGGATCTGCGGCAGGCTGCCCGCCGCCGCGTCCCCCGGGCCTTTTTCGACTATGTCGAGGCAGGCGCCTACTCGGAACAAACCTTGCGCGCCAACAGGGCCGACCTGGAGCGCCTCACCCTGCGCCAGCGCGTGCTGGTCGACGTTTCGCAACGGGAAACCGCGACAACGATCCTCGGCGAGACGGTTTCGCTGCCGATCGCGCTGGCGCCGATCGGCCTTGGCGGGATGCAATGGGCCAACGGCGAGATCCATGCCTGTCGCGCCGCGCAGGCGGCCGGCGTCCCCTATACGCTCGCAACGATGGCGATCTGCTCGATCGAGGACGTTGCCGAGGCGGTCGGGAAGCCGTTCTGGTTCCAGCTCTATGTGATGAAGGACCGAGGCTTCGTGCGCTCGCTCGTCGAGCGGGCGCTCGCTGCCCGCTGCAGCGCGCTGGTGCTCACCGTGGACCTGCAGGTGCTGGGACAGCGGCACGCCGACGTCAGGAACGGGCTTTCGGTTCCGCCGTCGCTGAAACTGCGAAATCTGCTCAACATGGCGACCAAGCCCGGCTGGACCCGGCGGATGCTGGCTGCCAGGCGCTGGACGTTCGGCAACCTCGCCGGCCGTGTAAAAGGCGAGCAAGGCATCAAGGAAGTCGCGGACTGGGTGTCGCATCAGTTCGATCCCTCGCTGAACTGGAATGACGTCGAGTGGATCAGGAGCATCTGGCCGGGCAAGCTGATCATCAAGGGCATTCTCGACGTGGACGATGCGCGCATCGCCAGCAAGGTCGGCGCCGATGCGATCGTCGTGTCCAATCATGGCGGCCGTCAGCTGGATGGCGCACCATCGACGATCTCCCGGCTGCCGAACATTGTTGAAGCGGTGGGTTCCCAAACCGAGGTGCTGCTCGATGGCGGCGTGCGGTCAGGCCAGGATGTCATGCGCGCGCTCGCTCTTGGCGCCAGGGGCTGCCTGGTCGGCCGAGCCTATATTTACGGCCTCGGCGCCGGCGGAGAGGCCGGTGTGGCGACCGCCATCGAGATCCTCCGCAAGGAACTGTCCGTCACCATGGCGCTGACAGGCATGACAAGCATCGACCAAGTCGACGAGCGGGTGCTGAACTAGCCTAGTCTGCCCGGGCGGCACCGCCCTTCGCGGTGCCGCCCCCGCCGCCCGCCACTCGCGCGCCGTCCCTGTGGCATTCGGCATCGCCGTGGCGCCCGATGTCGCGGCGTTTCTGGCAGGCGATGTAGTCCGCCATATAGCGGTCGAGGGCGGCGCGGAATTCTTCCTCGCGCGGACACCGGCTGCTCGTTGGAACCGCTTGGCTGGCCTCGGTCTCGAACCTGATACGGTCAAAGGCAACTGCGGACATTGGGGTTCTCCTGTCTCCAAACACAGGGACAGGATGAGCCCGGTGGGCGGATTTCGTCCCGGGTGCACGACCGAATAGTTCCGAAAAGCTGCGAAAAGATGCTATTTTGCGCCATGGTGGGGAAACGGTTCGCATTCGGTCCGTTCGAGCTTAACCCGGAGGCGGGAACGCTGCTTCGGCAGGGCGTCCCCGTTCCGGTCGGCTATCGCGGCGTGCGGCTGCTGGCGGCACTGGTGGACCGACCGGGCGAAGTCCTGTCAAAGGCGACGCTGATGGACGCGGCATGGCCGCACGCGGCGGTCGAGGAAAGCAACCTGTCCGTCCAGATTGCCTTGCTGCGCAAACTGCTTGGGCCGGGGCCCGACGATGCCGAATGGATCGCGACCATCCCCCGGATCGGCTATCGCTTCGGTGGCGCGGTGGATTGCCTCGACGCGGCCGCGGTCGCGGCCGATAGCGCCGAGGCCGGGCCCTCGATCGCCGTGCTGCCCTTTGCCAACCTCAGCGACGACGCCGAGCAGCAATATTTCGGCGATGGCCTTGCCGAAGACATCATCACTCGCCTGGCGCGGCTGCGCTGGCTCTTCGTCTCGGCCCGCAACTCGTCTTTCACCTATGGTGGCAAGGCGGTCGACGTGAAGCAGATCGGCCGCGAGCTCGGCGTGCGCTATGTGCTCGACGGGAGCGTGCGCCGCTCCGGACAGCGTCTGCGGATCAACGCCAGGCTGAGCGACGCCGACGCCGCGCGCCAGATCTGGGCCGAGCGCTACGATGCGGAGATCGCCGATTTCTTCTCGTTGCAGGACGAGATCGCCCAAAGCGTTATCGGCGCCATCGAGCCCAGGCTCTACGTCGCCGAACAGGAGCGTTTCCAGAGCCGGTCGCCCGGCAGCCTCGACGCCTGGGGCTTCGTGATGAAGGCAATGCCCTATGTCTGGACCTGGGCCTCCCTGCCGGATTTCGAGATCGCCGAGCCGCTGCTTCAAAAAGCCATCGACATTGACCCCGATTATCCGCGCGCCAATTGCCTGATCGCCTGGGGCCTGGCGGCAAAGGCGATGCTTGGACTGGCTGATGCCCAGGCCGCCTTGCCGACCGCCCACGACATGGCGCAGCGGGCGATCCGCAGCGACCCGGAGGACCCCTGGACGCACTTCGCGACGGGCTTCGTGCATATGGCCTCGCGCCGTTTCGATCCGGCCGTGAGGGCTCTGTCCGAGGCGATTACCCTCAATCCAAGCCTCGCCTACGCGCATATGATCCTTGGATCGACCTATGCCTATGCCGGCATGCCCGACGACGGCCTGCACCATGTCGCATTGGCCGACCGACTCAGCCCGCGCGACTTCACGCAGGCGGGCAGCCTTTCCGTCACCGGGCTCTGTCATTTCATGGCCGGGCGTTATGCCGAGGCTGCCGAGTTCGAACGGCGGGCGGTTGATCTCAGGCAGAATTTCGGGACGGCCTGGCGCACATACGCCGCCTCGGCCGGCATGGCGGGCGATCGCGCCACCGCCGCCCACGCGCTGGCGCAGACGCGGCGCCTGCATCCAACCGTGTCCGTGGACTGGGTCGAGAAATACCACCCCATCGTCCACGAGAAGGACCGGGCGCGCTATATCGAGGGGTTGCGCGTCGCCGGTCTCGACTGATCGACGAGACCGGGGCTATCCGTTGTACCGGATCCGCCGCTCAGCTCCGCAGTCCCGGTGCTTCCTGCCCCGTGCGCTCGACATATTCGGTATAGCCGCCGCCATAGGTGTGGATGCCTTCCGGCGTCAGTTCCAGCACGCGGTTCGACAGCGCGGCCAGGAAATGCCGGTCGTGCGAGACGAACAGCATGGTGCCCTCATACTGCGACAGCGCCTCGATCAGCATCTGCTTGGTGGAAATATCGAGGTGGTTGGTCGGCTCGTCCAGCACCAGGAGATTGGGCGGATCGAACAGCATCAGCGCCATCACCAGCCGCGCCTTCTCGCCGCCTGACAGGACGCGGCACTTCTTCTCGATCTCGTCGCCGGAAAAGCCGAAACAGCCGGCGAGCGCGCGAAGCGGCGCCTGGCCGGCCTGCGGGAAATTGTCTTCCAGCGTCTGGAACACGGTGCGCTCGCCTTCGAGCAGTTCCATCGCATGCTGGGCGAAATAGCCCATTTTCACGCTCGGGCCACGCGCCACCGTGCCGGTGTCGGGGTCGGAAGCGCCGGCCACCAGCTTGAGCAGCGTCGACTTGCCGGCGCCGTTGACGCCCATGATGCACCAGCGCTCGCGGCGGCGGACCTGGAAGTCCAGCCCCTCATAGATGCTGCGGCTGCCATAGGCCTTGTGGACATTCTTCAAGGTGACGACGTCCTCGCCGCAACGCGGCGCCGGCTGGAACTCGAAATTCACCACCTGGCGGCGTTTGGGCGGCTCGACGCGGTCGATCTTGTCGAGCTTTTTCACGCGGCTCTGCACCTGTGCGGCATGGGAAGCGCGCGCCTTGAAGCGCTCGATGAAGGCGATCTCCTTGGCCAGCATCGCTTGCTGGCGTTCGAACTGCGCCTGCTGCTGCTTGTCGGCGATCGCCCGCTGCTGCTGGTAGAATTCGTAATTGCCGGAGTAGGCGGTGAGCGAACCGGCATCGATCTCGACGATCTTGTTGACGATGCGGTTCATGAACTCGCGGTCGTGCGATGTCATCAAGAGCGCGCCGTCATAGCCTTTCAAAAATTGCTCCAGCCAGATCAGGCTTTCCAAGTCCAGATGGTTGGACGGTTCATCGAGCAGCATGACGTCGGGCCGCATCAGAAGGATACGCGCCAGCGCCACGCGCATCTTCCAGCCGCCGGACAGCTTGCCGACATCGCCGTCCATCATCTCCTGGGAAAAGCCCAGACCATCCAGCACCTCACGCGCCCGGCCGTCCAGCGCATAGCCGTCGAGTTCCTCGAAGCGATGCTGCGCCTCGCCATATTTCTCGATTATCTCGTCCATCCGGTCGGCCTGGTCGGGATCGGCCATGGCCGCTTCCAGTTCGGCCATCTCGGCCGCCACGTCGCTGACCGGCCCGGCGCCGTTCATCACTTCGGCGACAGCGCTGTGGCCCGCCATGTCGCCGACGTCCTGGCTGAAATAGCCGATGGTCACGCCGCGATCGAACTGCACCTGGCCCTCATCGGGCTGCTCCTGGCCGGTGATCATGCGGAACAAGGTCGTCTTGCCGGCGCCGTTCGGCCCGACAAGGCCGACCTTCTCGCCCTTCTGCAGGGAAGCCGACGCCTCGATGAAGACAAGCTGGCGGCCGTTCTGCTTGCTGATGCTTTCAAGTCTGATCATGCGATTTCCGGACTATGCCTGCGCTGAAAGGATTTGCCCGGCGCCATACGCGAAGGACGGCGCCAAAGGAAGAGGCGCAAGCGCCGCAGACAGCCGATCTCCCCCCTCGTGGGGGAGATTGGCTGCTTCCCCCCAGACACACTTCAGAAACAAGATTCAACATGCGGGAAAAACTGGCGAAAAGATCGTCAGGCATAACCATCCTCGTGGCCACCGGACAGCGGTCGCCACATGAACGCAAAGGGATGGTCCCGACAATGCAACGACGTTCGACCGGATGGATGGGTGCCCTCGCAGGCATTTCGCTCGCCATGCTTGCGGTCGCGCATTCGGGTGCGGAGGCGGCGGTTACCCGGAGCGAATATTGCAGCCGGCTCGGTTCTCAACTCGACGGAGCCATTCGCACCAAAGCTGAACCCGGTGCCAGCGCCAGCCAGATCGCCACGGCAACGGCACTGCAGGACAAGGCGAACCGGTTCTGTGCCGAGCGCAAGGAAGCGCAAGGCATCCGGACCTACGCCAACGCCCTGAAACTTCTTGGAGTGACACCGGTCGACCTCGACCAGTGACAGCAGCCATCAAAGGAAAGCCCATCATGAACAAGCCCTTCCTCTCCGCCCTCGGTTTCGCCATTGCGCTCGGTCTGGCCATGCCGGTTGTAGGCACCGCCAATGCGGCGGCCACGACGACGACCGCTCCGGCGACGACGCCCGCCCCCGCGACTGCTCCGGCGCCGGCGGCTCCCGCTGCCGTGGACGCGGCGAAGACGCCGGTCAAGGCGGCCGCACACAAGCGTCACCGGCACCACAAGAAGCACCACCGGCATGGGCGCAAGCACGCCCACCGGCACGCGGGCAAGAAGCACGGCCACAAGCACGTTGCCAGCAAGCACCACCACAAGCGTATCCACAAGCACGCCAAGGCGGCTTGATCGCCAACCTTTCTTTCTGACATCCTCCCGGGAAAAGGCCGCCATTCGCCAAGCGAGGGCGGCTTTTTCTTGTGCGCGGCAAGGCAAGTGAGATTCGCTGAAAGTTCGTCAAAACAGGCGCTTACAGCAATTCCACGATTCAGATCGTGAAACGCTTCACATAAGGCCAAGCGCCGCCCGAACCTGTGGCCCGCTCATGCCGCTGTCGAAGACTGATGTGCCGGGATCGAAGCGGCGGCTCTGCGACAGCGCTCCGACCAAGACCGGATCGAAGCCGGCATCGCTCACCAGCCGCGAGGCCAGGGCGACGGCTCCTTCGTCATCGCCGGCGAGCGGAATGCCGATCCTGTCGCCGGCGCGATGCGCCTGCGATTGCAGCGTCGTCCACATCACGGTGCTGAAGGTGCGAACCAGCTTTGCACGCGGCAAGAGCGGCGCGACGGCAAAAGCCACGCCGTCCTTGCGGGCAAGCGCGGCGTCGCCGAAAGCGCCGTCGCGCGGCGGATCGGGCACCGTGGCGTCGAGCAACACCTTGTCGCCGAGCGCTGCCGCGATCTCGGCCGCGACACCGGGCCAGGCCCGAAACGGGATGGCGGCCAGCACGGCATCCGCGCCGGCAACGGCATCGAGGGCCGAACCGGCCCTGGCCTTGCCGCCAAGGCCGGAAAGCATCGAGCGCAGCCGCTCGGGATGCCGCACGCCGAAGGTCACATCATGGCCGGCCTCAGCCCACAGCCGACCGACCGTGCCGCCGATCATGCCGGCGCCCAAAATTCCGATTCTCATCTTCGCCTCCTGTTCGCTCACCACGGCAGTCTTTTGCCGTCGCGAAAAAAGCCGCCGGTCGGGCCGTCATCCGGCAAGGTCGCGGCCCAGACGATGCCGGCCGCCCCTTGCGCCACCGGGCGTCCGCCCGCCCCGCCCATGTCGGTGGCGACCCAGCCCGGGCAGATGGCATTGACCAGCACGCCGGAGCCGCGCAATTCCGCCGCCAGCACGCAGGTCAGCGCATTGAGCGTCGCCTTCGATGTCGAATAGGCCGGCGCGCCCGCCCCCATCGAAGCCAGAGAGCCACCTTCGGAAGACACATTGACCAGCCTTCCGTGACCGCCGGCCTTGAGCAGAGGCGCGAAGGCAGCCGCCACCCGCCAGGCGCCGAAGACATTGGTCTCGAACGCCTCGCGGATGACAGTCCAGTCGGGCCGCAAGGCGCGCGAGCCGGTGTCGTAATGGATGGCGGCATTGTTGATCAGCACGTCGAGCCGGCCGAACCGGCGCTGCACGTCTTCGGCAGCCCTTGCAGCCACATCAGGTGTAGCGACATCGAGCGCGATAGCCTCGGCATGGCCGTCGAGCCCTTTGGCCGCCGCTTCGCCCTTGGCCGGATCGCGCACGCCGAGCAGCACCGTGAAGCCGAGCTTCGCCAGCTGGCGCCCGGTCTCCAGCCCGATGCCGCGATTGGCGCCGGTGATGAGGGCGACCTTGTTGGGGTGTGTGGTCATGGGGATGCCTCGTATGTCGTCTCGGGGAAAGATGGCACGAGCGGAATTGGTTTATTAGGCGGTGGAGATCGCAGTCATTGTGCGATGGAGTGCATGAGTTCGATTGCGCGGGAATCGGGCCGCGACCAATGAACCACGCTGATTCCCGCCCCGCCAGCACCTGTCTGTTTACACCACTGCAGAATAGGGATATTTCATATCCTTAATAGAATGCGGTCGGCTGGAATCCCTGGATGATCCTGAAAAGCCAAGTCGAATGGGCACTGCACTGCTGCGCCATTCTCGCCGGCCTGCCTGAAGGGCGTTATCTCTCCACCAAGGCGCTTGCCGAATTCCACGGCCTTCCCAAGGAATATCTTTCCAAGGCGCTGCAAAGCCTGTCGCAGGCGGGTCTGGTCGATACGACGCTGGGTCCGTCGGGCGGATACCGGCTGGCGCGGCCGCCGGCCGAGCTGACCTTCCTCGACATAGTGGAGGCGGTGGAGGGCAAGGCGCGGACATTTGTGTGCAACAACATCCGCGAGAACAATCCGTGTCGTCCCCAGGGTTATTGCGAAAGGGGCCCTTGCCCGGTGGCGCGCATCATGTGGGAAGCCGACGAGGCCTGGCGTGCAAAATTGCGCAGCGTCCGGCTTTCCGACCTCACTGAAGCGCTGGCCCTGGACATCCCGGCGGACCTTTGGAAAAGCAGCTTCGAATGGGTGCTTGAGCGCGCCGGGTGATCAGGACCGCATGATCGCGGCGGCTGGTCACTCTCATCGCGGATCGAACGCCGCATGATTTGAATGCGGCCGGGCGCCGGCGAGGCGCCCGGCCCTTTGCGCCTACTTCTTGACCGGATAGGTCAGTTCCTTCTGGGCGATATCGACCACGAACACCGCCAGCAGCTTCGCTGGCTCCGTCTCGCTGCCGTTCTCGCTCACGCTGTGGCGATCGCCCGGCATCTCCGAAAAACTCTCACCGGCCTTGTAGACCTTGACCGGATCATCATTGACCTGGCTGCGGATGGAGCCTTCCAGGACCGTCGCATAGATGAAGGCGGAGGTCGGATGGGTGTGTGCCGGCGAGGTGCCGCCGGGGCCGTACTCGACCAGAATACCCTTGATGCTCTTGCCCGGAACATTCGGCAGTTCATGCTCGTAGACGACGGTGACCTTGGCCGCCTTCTCGCCGGCATCGTGGGCTTTGGCCGTACCTGCAAGGGCCGACGTCATGACGAGGGCGGTGATGATTGACCTGATCATTTGAAAACTCCTTTGTGTGTCGAGTGCTGTGCCTGAGCCACGGCGCATCCCGGCGGTCATTTCCGCGCCGACGTGGCGAACCATTGTTCGAAGGTGATCCGGCCAAGGCGGGGATTGTTGTCTGAGACCAACGAAGTGTCGTTGAGCCGCGCGCCGAAATAGAGCGCCTCCGGATCGGCCAGGACCTCGCGGGGATCGCCTACAGCCTTGAGATAGTGGGCGACGAGTTCGCTCATCCGCACCCGCTCGGGGCCGGAAATCTCGATCGTGCCGTTGATCGGCGCGGCGAGCGCGACCCCGGCCATCACTTCGGCGACGTCGTCGGATGCGATGGGCTGCACATAGGCCGGCGACAGGCGCACCGCATCGCCAACCGTGCCCGATTTGGCGATGCCCGCCAGGAATTCCATGAACTGCGTGGAATGAACGATGGTGTAGGGAATGCCGGAAGCCTTGATCAGATTCTCCTGGACGAGCTTGGCGCGGAAATAGCCGGCGTCCTGCAGCCGTTCGGTGCCGACGACCGAGAGCGCGATATGGTGCCTGACGCCGGCGACCTTGTCCGCGGCGAGCAGGTTGCGGCCCGACGTCGTGAAGAAGTCCATCGCCGCCTTGTCCTCGAAGGAAGGTGAGTTGGCGAGGTCGATTACGACGTCGGTACCTTCGAGCGCTTCCCGCAGGCCCTCGCCGGTGATGGTGTTGACGCCGGTGTTCGGCGCGGCCGCGATCACCTCGTGGCCTTGCCTGCGCAGGCGTTCGGTGGTCTTGGAACCGATGAGGCCGGTGCCGCCGATGATGACGATTTTCATAAGATGTCTCCGTTTGCTGGCGCCCCGCCGCTTCGATTGATTGCCGGGGAAAGGTTTAGTTCAGGCCGGCCTTGTCGAGGCCGTAGGCCTTGTCCGCGGAGCCGGGCACGGTCTTGAAGGCGACGTTGACGCGGTTCCAGGCGTTGATGGCCATGACCGAGAAGGTGAGGTCGGAAACTTCCTTTTCCGAAAGCTGCACGCGCACGCGCTCATAGAGCTCGTCCGGGATACCACCTTCGGGGAGTTTGGTGACGGCCTCGGTCCAGGCAAGGGCGGCGCGTTCACGGGGAATGAAAAGGGTCGATTCCCGCCAGACGGCGACATGATCGAGCCGCAGCTCGCCCTCACCATGGATCTTGGCTTCCTTGACATGCATGTCGAGACAGAAGGCGCAGCCATTGATCTGGGAGGCCCGGATGTGGACCAGATCGCGGATTTTCTCTTCGATGGCGCCGCGTGTCTCGGCCATGCTGAGATCGATGAGCTTCTTGAACAATTCGGGCGATTGTTGCGCGGCGTTGAGGCGCTGTGTCATGGCTCTTCCTTATTTGAGGATATCTTGTGTCCTTAAGGATATTTAATATCCATAATATCTGGACAGTAAAGCGCCACCCGCCTAGGATGCGGACATAAGGCTTATGTCGAAAAGTATGAGGCGAGGATGGATGTCGTATCGGCGTTGCGAACGTTCCTGCGCGTGGCGCAGACGAAATCCTTCTCGGCGGCTGCCATCGACCTCGATCTGACGCAGCCGGCGGTATCCCGGCAGGTCTCGGCGCTGGAGGCGCATCTGAAGACCCGCCTTCTGCATCGAACGACCAGCGCGCTCGCCCTGACGGCGGAGGGTGAACGGATGTTGCCGATGGCGCTGCGTGTCATCGAAGCGGTCGAAGCGCTCGGCGAGGCCGGCGGCGCGGAAGCCGCGGCCGTATCCGGAAAGGTGAGGCTCAGCCTGCCGACGCCGCTCGGCTTCTTCATCAGCGACCGCCTGGCAAGCCTGCTGCAACGCCATCCCGACCTGCAAGTCGAGCTCGTCCTTCGCGACGGGCCGTCGGATCTGGTCGCCAACGCAATCGATCTCGAGGTGCGCCTCGGGCCGGTCGGCGACAGCAGCCTGATGTGCCGCCGGATCGGCTGGACAACCGCCTTTCTCGTGGCCTCGCCCGCCTATCTCGAGGGACGCGACAAACCGCGAGTGCCGCAGGACATCAGGGATCACGCCTGCATCTGTTACAGCCGTGGCGGCGACGGCCGGTCATGGTCGTTCTCCAGCGGAGCTGATGAGGTTGTTCTGCGTATCGAGCCCCGCCTTGTCGCCAACAATTCAATGGCCGTCCATCGCGCGGCATTGGCAGGAGCCGGGCTTGCGGTGCTCTCCCACATTCTGGCCGGGCCGGACATCGAGGCCGGCAGGCTGGTCAGGCTGATGCCGGATTTTCCGCCGACGCGCCTGCCGATCAACCTCGTCTACCCATCGCGCCGGAATATGCCGCTGCGGGTGACAACGGTTCTCGACTTTCTTGTCCAGGCCGTACGCGGCGATATCTTAATGGCGTCGTCAGCCCCCTCGCGGACTGACCCATCGCCCCTCCTTCCCGCGTCCGAAGGCTCCTACTTCTTGCCCTGCGGATAGATCGTCTCGCCACGTTTCAGCATCGCCACGAAGGTCTCGATCTTCTTCTTGCGGCCGGCTTCGGTCTTCATGTTGTGAGTGCGGAAAGCGAGCGAGAAGCGGTTCTGCGCGCTGAGCTTTTCCAGCATCGCCTTGGCCGCCGGCTCGGCATCGATGGCTGCCTGCAGATCGTCGGGGATTTTCATCTCCTTGCCGCTGCCATAGGCGCGCGTCCAGCGTCCGTCGGCCTTGGCGGCCTCCACCTCTCTGAGCCCATGCCCGGTCATGCGGCCCTCCTCTACCAGCCGCGCAACATTGTCGACATTGATCTTGCTCCAGATGCTCTTCCTGCCGCGCGGCGTGTAGCGCTGGAGAAAACTGTTCTCATCCAGCCCTTTGCGCACCGCGTCGATCCAGCCGAAGCACAGCACGACGTCGATAGCCTCCTTCGGCGTGATCGACTTCAGCCCTGACCCGACCTTGTGCACCTTGATCCACACTTCGGTTTCCGTGGCGTGGTGCTGGCCGAGCCAGGTATAGAAACTCGCCGCGTCGGCAAATTCCCGGACCTTGTCGGGATCGACCTTGACCGGCGCCATCAGCGGGCCTGCCGGTTCAGAATTGTTGTCGCTGAAGTCCCTGTCATCTCGGCCTCCGTCATCCTGCGATTCCGCGCATCATGGCACGGCCCCACTGCCAGTTTCCGTCAGCAGTGGCGAAGCAGGGACACACCATTCATTGCGGTGCTGCCGCAAGAGTGCAACCGCCCGACAGAGGACCACGACACTTCCTTTCACCCTGCTATAAGGCGCGCACTGCCCCTGCAGCCGCGTCAGGCCGGAGGCGGGGCTGCCGGCGTCAGGCCGTGACGGCGCATGATCTCCATCATCGCAGCCTTGTCCGGCGGCCCGCCGGCGGCGGCGTTGAGCAAGCCGAAGGCCTCGCGAAAATAGTGCGGACCGATCGCCGCCGGCGTGATGACGCACAGCGCCTTGGCATCCCTGGTGCCATTATTGTCGAAGCGATGGACGGCGCCGCGTGGAATGCACAGCGCCTCCCCCGGCCCAACCTCGATCGCCTTGTCGTCCACGGTCCAGGTCAAAACCCCATCGATGCCGTAGATCGTTTCCTCGTAGTGATCGTGGCTGTGCGCCGGAGCGGGCAAGCGCTGGGCGCTTGGCACCATCAGTTCGAAGGTGGCGACACTGCCGTTCGAATTTTCGCCCGACACCAGGAAGCGGACCGACAGCCCCTTGGTGCCGATGGTCTCATGGGCTGGGTTGACCTGAAGATCCATGGCCGACATTGCGCAAACCCCTCCGGTAAATTACATTTACTACCTACCAGTAAACTCAATTTACCGGATCGTCAATGGCCACCTCCACCGAAGTTCTCCAGACCAAGACCGAAGACCTCTTGATCGGCGCCCTCCTGCGCGTGCCGGCGCAGGCCATCCAGCGCCGGCTGATCAAGGAGCTCAACGCCGCCGGTTTCGACGAATTGCGTCTGCCGCATATGGCCGTGCTGCAGTTTCCCGGCCCGGACGGCGCGCGCCCCGGCACCATCGCCGAGCGTGCCGGCATGAGCAAACAGGCGATCAACCAGTTGCTCAGCAGCCTCGAAGGCTACGGCTACATCGTCCGCTCCGACGGCGAAGGCAGCGCGCGCGTGGTCCACGCCACCGAACGCGGCCACGCCGCTTTCTGGAAGATGGTCGACATATTGCGCGACATCGAGGAGGAGTGGCGCACCGAACTCGGGCCGGAGCGCTTTGCCCAGCTGAAAGCGCTGCTGTTTGCCGTCTGGGATAGTCCGCTGGTGCGCTGACCGAAAACGGTTTTCGTGCGCGGCATCATCGGCATTTCCGATGGCGCCATCGGTTTCTTCCGTTTCCTCCAGGCGCACCGAGCTGCCATTCCCCTGCCCTTGTCCAATCCAGAAAAGGCAGAGCGACATGAACCTTTCGAACCAGAAGATCCTGATCGTCGGTGGCGGCTCCGGCATGGGCCTGGCGCTGGCCACACGTTGCGTCGAGGCTGGTGCCACGGTGATCATTGCCGGGCGCGGCGAGCAGAGGCTGCGACAGGCGCGTGAGGGGCTTGGCAATCCCGCGGGCCTCGACGTTGCTGTCGTCGACATCGCCAGGGAAGACCAGGTCGCGGCGCTGTTCGCCGAGATCGGTGGCCTCGATCACATCGTCAGCACGGCGGCCGACATAGAAGGCGCTTACAGGCTGCTGCCGGAGCTTGACCTCAAGGCGGCGCAGCGCATGGTCGACAGCAAGCTCTTCGGCCCGCTGCTGCTTGCCAAGCACGGCGCGCCACGCCTTGCCGCGAGCGGCTCGCTGACATTCGTCTCCGGCATCGCAGCCTACCGGCCGGCCGCGCGCGGCACGGTCGTCGCCGCCGTCAACGCCGCGCTCGAAGGGCTGGTGCGGGCGCTGGCCGTCGAACTCGCGCCGATCCGCGCCAACGCCGTCTCGCCCGGCTGGGTCGACACCGAGATCTGGGCGCAGGTCGCCGGCGACAGGAAGGCCGAGATGCTCACCGCGATGGCCGAACGGCTGCCGGTCGGCCGGGTCGGCCAGCCCGAAGACATCGCCGACGCTATTTTCTTCCTGATCGGCAATGGTTTTACCACCGGGACGACGCTGCATGTCGAAGGCGGACACCGGCTGGTTTAACCAGCCGCAGCCTTCGCCAGGGAATTGTTTGGAAACAAGGCTTTGGAGCTGTCAGCCGAATCGAGACCTGAACCCGCCTCCTGGCGTTCCGGCATCAGCGTGTTGCGCGCGGCGGCGAGCAAGTGCCGCAATGCCGGCGGCTGGATGCGCCGGCGTCGCCAGATCATCGTCAGCGGTGCCGCCTGTGCCGGGGCGGGCCACGGCAGTTCGACGAGATCGCCGCGCGCCAGCGCATCGCTGACGGCGAGACGGGGAATGAGGCCGAGCCCGGCACCCGCCGCCACCAGCCGGGCAATGGCGCCGATGCTGCCGACTTCGGCCGCAGGCTTGGGCGGAGCCATATCCGCCTCGGCAAAAGCGGTGTCGAACATGTGCCGGTAGATGCAACCGGGCTCCGTCACCACGAAACGCAGCGCGGCAAGGTCTGCGAGGTCACGCGGCGCGGTGGATTGCCCCGGAGCCGCGACCAGAACCAGGGGTTCGGTCCCTATCGTGCGCCTGGCCAGGCGTTCATCGTTGTCCTTCGCACCGTCGCGACGCTCGAAGCAGAAGGCGACGTCGATGTCGCCGTCCTCCAGCAGGCGCCGCAGCGTGCCGCTGTCGGTCACCTTGATGCGCACGGTGATGTCGGGATGACTGGCCTGGAACCCCGCCAGCCAGGGCGCCAGCCGGGCCGAGGCGATCGTTTCCAGCGCACCGATGGTCAGCGCCCCGCTGGTCTGGCCGCCAGCTGCCAGCACCGCCGCGCGCGCCTCGCCGTCGAGCCGCAGCAGCTCTTCTGCGATCGGCTTCAGCGCCAGTCCCGCCGGCGTCAGTTCAAGGCCGTACTTCGAGCGTGTGAACAAGGCAGCGCCAAGCTCAGCCTCCAGCGCCTGAATCTGGTCGCTGACACTCGACTGCGCGAGATGAACCGCCTCGGCGGCACGCGTGACGTTGCGGCTGCGCGCCACCGCGAGGAAGGTTTTGAGCAGTCTTGGATGCATCGTCTGGCCGACATCAGGCCTATTGCAGCTGCGGCTTCTTCAAGAAACTGCCCCGGTCAGCGGATTTCACCCGCAGCCAGGTCTCGCGGCCGTCGCGCACCACCCGCATCGGGATTTCGGCGCCGGCCGAGCCGCTGTCCCACAGCTTGCGATAGAAATCGGCGAGCCCGTCGACCGCGCCGTCGCGGACCTCGGAAATGACATCGCCCTGGCGCAGGCCGGCCTTGGCCGCCGGGCCGCCCTCGGTCACGCTCATCACCACCACCTTGCCGTCGCTTTCGGCCGACAGGGCGCCGAGCCACGGACGCGGCGGCTTGGCCACCTGGCCGCGCGTCAGGAGATCGTCGAGGATCGGCGGCAGCAGATCGATCGGCACCACCATGTTGATATCGGCGACCTCGCCGGCGCGGCTCATCTGCAGTCGCAGCGAGCCGATGCCGAGCAGCGCGCCGTCGGCGCTAAAAAGCGGCGCACCGCCCCAGGACGGATGCGCGGGCGCGATGAAGATCGCCTCGTCGAGCAGATACTCCCAGTAGCCTGCGAATTCCTGCTTGGTTACGATCTTGGCCTCGACCGCCCGGCCAATGCCGTCGGCGAGCACCACCGCGTCGCCGATCCGGGCCTTGCCGGCATCGCCCAGCGCCACGGCCGGCAGCCCGGTCGGCGCCAGCGCCTGGACCAGACCAAAGCCCGATTCCTGGTCATAGGCCAGCGCGTGCGCCGGGATGACCCGGCCGTCATGCGCGGTCAGCCAGACCTCCTCGGCCTCGGTGATGAGATAACCGATGGTCAGCACCAGCCCGTCATCCCGGATGACGACGCCGCTGCCTTCCCGGAGCGTGCCAAGCGCACCGGCCGTGAAGGCATCGTCCGGAACGGTCGCCCGCACGGCAACGACGGAACGCGGATTGGGATTGATGGCCATGATTTTGTCCTGCGATGCAAATGCTTGGCGGCTTCACCTATAGGTATGCCTCGGCGGGGATGGTGCAAGGGGTGAGAGGCGGTCCGCGCAGCGGACGAAAAGCCAATTGCTTGGCTTTTCGAGCCTCGAACGCCCTGAGCTTTGCGAAGGGCCGTGCGCCGCCTTCCCTTCTCTCGCAAGGGAAGAGGGGAAGAGGCGGCAGCACCCACATAAAACAATAGTTCAACGCAAGTTGAACTTCCGCCTCCGCAGCCCTAGGTGTAGGGGACCCGCCCATTCCCGCCCTTCCCTTCCCCACGAGGCCCGACATGACAGACTACACCCCGCCGAAAGTATGGACCTGGAACAAGGCAAATGGCGGCACCTTTGCCAGCATCAACCGGCCGATCGCCGGACCGACGCATGACAAGGAATTACCAGTCGGCAAGCACCCGCTGCAGCTCTATTCGCTGGCGACGCCGAATGGCGTCAAGGTCACCGTCATGCTGGAGGAGCTTCTGGCGCGCGGCCACAAAGGCGCCGAATACGATGCCTGGCTCATCAGGATCAACGACGGCGACCAGTTCGGCAGCGGTTTCGTCGAGGTCAACCCCAACTCCAAGATCCCGGCCCTGATGGACCGCAGCGGCGCCACCCCGGTGCGCATCTTCGAATCCGGCTCGATCCTGGTCTATCTCGCCGAGAAATTCGGCGAATTCCTGCCCACCGACCAGCCTGCCCGCGCGGAAGTCCTGTCCTGGCTGTTCTGGCAGATGGGCTCGGCGCCCTATCTGGGCGGCGGCTTCGGCCATTTCTATGCCTATGCGCCCCAGAAATTCGAATACGCCATCGACCGTTTCGCCATGGAAACCAAGCGGCAGCTCGACGTGCTCGACCGCCGGCTGGCGGAAACGGAGTATCTCGGCGGCAAGGATTACACGATCGCCGACATGGCGGTGTGGCCCTGGTATGGCGGGCTGGCGCTCGGGCGCATGTACAATGATTCCGGCGAGTTCCTGTCCGTACAGGAATACAAGCACGTTCAGCGCTGGGCGAAGGCGATCGACGCCCGCCCCGCGGTCAAGCGCGGCCGCATGGTCAATCGCGCCTTCGGCGAGCCGGCCATGCAGCTGCACGAGCGCCACGACGCCAGCGATTTCGACACGAACACGCAGGACAAGCTGGCCGCCGAGTGACACCCTTCAAGGCGGTGTGGCCGGGAACAATTCCGGCCGCGCCGCCATCTTTGCCGGCGCCCTCGGCGCCAAGGACCCCTTTTGTCAGGGATTGTCGCTGTAGGGGTCGTAGCCGGCGTCGGATACCAGGTCCCGCTGAACAGCTGCGACTGGCGCCAAAGCGTACAGCGCTGGACATGGTCATCGTCGATGAAGCTATGCTTGCTGCCTGGCTCTCCCCAGTCGCCACCCCAGATCAAGCCATTCTTGGCAAAGACACCGAGGAACGAAAAATCCCCTTCCAGGAGGGCTGCCCGGCAACGCTCTTCACGATGCCAGCCCGTAATGATGGCTGGACAGCGCCGAGATTATGCCATGCTAAAGCCCGCCACCAACCTGATGCTGGTGACGGGCTTTCGCCAGCCGAGCCTGGCTCGGCAAACTTAGTGCAGGACCTCGACGATCTGACGGGTCTCGGGGTCGACCAGAACCGTCTGGTCGTTAATCACGGCGACGCGGTACTTCACGTTGGGCACTTCGCGCAGTTCGACCTTGTCGGGCACCGGCGAGCCGAGCTTGAGTTCGAGGCCCAGCAGATTGACCGAAGCGAGCGGCTGCTTCTTGACGTATTCGCGAACCACCGTTTCCTGCTCGGGCTGGACGACGATTGTGTCCGCCATGGCAATACCCATGCCACCCATCAGAACGATCGCGGCCGCAGCACTCGAAAGATAATGTTTCATAACAACCTCCATATCAATTGTCTGGTTTTCCGCCCTTAGGAAAACTCGTCCACTGTCACGAGGTTCCATTCTGGTTTATGGAATAAATGTGGCGCGCCTTACGAATGCCTAGTTTGGCATATGAGCACGGTAATCTACCCTATGCTTCGAAAATTCACGATCAATTATTCTATTTGGGCATAGGTATAAAATACACTTTCCCCGAAAGGGGGCATACAAGGAGCTTCTTCCAAGGGAACGCGATCCAACGACCGCTTTTAGCGATAGCTAACGTAGAGCGAACTGCGTCGTTCCAGATGCCGTTGTCGAAGGCATGAAAAAGGCTCGCCCAGCCGGGAGCGGGGGGAGCCTCAAACAGCGCCGGCGGAGGTGGCAGCCTCACCGGTCGCATCGGGAAAACGCCGGCGCCGGCATCCGGTTCCGGCGCGGGTGGCCCCCCTTTCAGATGCAACTATGTGACCGTCATGGCGTTGTCCGACGCATTGCCAAATGAATCTCCGGCCCAGATGAATCTCCAGCCCAGATGAATCTCCAGCAAGGAATGATCGCGCATGGCTCCCCGTCCCTCCGTGACCAGGCATCCCATCACGCTGATGTTTGTCGTTTTCGTGCTGATGGTGCCTTTTGCAGGCCTTGCCTGGCGCACGCGTGAATGGATGGGCTGGTAGCCCCACCGCTGATCTATCCCAGGTGCCCACCGTCACGATGCATCGGCGGAACAGCGTCGACCTCACCCTGACGTGCCGCCTTGCGCGCGCGACGATAGATCAGCCGCATGACGAGCACGAAATAGCCGACCTGGAGGATGACCAGCACCGCTACCGTCCAGGCCAGCGCCTTCCACAAAGAACCGGTGGCCATATAGGTCCAGACCGCGACAATGATGGTCGTGGCTGACATTCCTACGAGAAACTGCCCTATATACATCGATACCCAAGCCGCCGAAACTGCCCGTTTCGAACGACTCTCCCGCTTGGAGTCCCACTGCCCGCCCACAACGTTCCATTATTTTAGCAACTGCGCAACTATGTGATCGTCTGGCCCATGACCACCCTCGAAATTTGTTGCGCGTTGACCTGGCGCTGGACGGCGCGATGAGCGACCGCGCCAAGGCGGCGGCGCGCTACAACACCTATGCCGAGAAGGTGAAGGCCGCGGAGCCGCCGCACAGGCTGCTGATCCACAACGGGACCGAAGGCTGGGCGCCGCTTTGCGATTTCCTCGGCGTGGCGCTGCCCGACGAGCCCCTCTCCAACCTCAACGACCGCGAGACGATCAAGAAGATCATCCGCGACATCATCAAGGGCTCCTACATCATGCTGGGTCTGGCGATTGCCGCTGTTGCCGCTATGGTTGCGGGGACATAACGCACGTTTCGCAATGTCCGCGTAATCCGTCCGGGCTAACCCCGCCCCCACAACAGCCGTGTGGGATGTATCTTGAGTTTCGAAACGAGCGAGCGCGCCTGGTTGCGGGAAACGACCGGCGTCCTCAGCCAGATCCTTGGTCTCTGCTGGCGGCTGGGGCTGCGGCAGTCCAGGATTTTCCTCACCCGCTTCGCCTGCAAGCCGGTGAGCTTCTTCAAATGGTTCCACTTCCTCGCGGGCTTCCGGCGGCGGCATGGCCTGGGCTGCCCGCATGACGATCTGCTGCGCAAGAAGCCCTACAAATTCTTCGCGCTTGACCTGCCAGGGCATCGCGGCCTCGACCTTCTGGTCGGCCATTTCAATCTTGCCGCGGCGGGCCTGCCGCGGGACCTGCTCGAGGCGGCCTGGCGCGGGCGCACGATGGCTATCGGCCAGGTGACCGGGCGACGCGATGCCTATGCCCTGACCATGCGTCTGTCCGTTCATTCGGGCGCCAGCCACGAAGGCGCCTTCTCGATCGGGTTGACGCGGCAGAGCGACCGGCTGGACCTGGTCAGGCTGAGCTTCATCCTTTATCCCCAAGGCGCCGGCCCCCTGGGCGCCGGCGCCTTGGGGAACGGCCGCTACACCGTGGCCATTGGCGGGCTCCAGGGCAGCCGGGAGCCGGCGGCCAAGCGCGCGGTCATAGAGGCCACGCGCGACCTGTGCGGACTGAGGCCCAAGGATGCGGCACTGCTGGTGGTGGAAGGCATCGCGATCAGCGGCGGCGCCGATCATTTCCTCGGCGTCTGCGATGCCAGGCACACCATCAATTTCCGCACGCTCGACAAACGCGCGGGCAAGCGCGCCGACATGGACCAGTACTGGATCGATCGCGGCGGACGGCAAGGCGGCGAATTCGGCTTCGCCATGCCGGTGCGCAACCCTGACATGGCAGCGCCGCTCAGCCGGCGCGAGGTCTACAAGTTCGAATTCCTGAACATCGGCAAGAGCCTGTTTGCCTCGCCGTCCAGATTGAAAGAGGTTCCACATGATCAGCCTGTGAGAAGGCCTTCTGTCCGATGAATGTGGAAGATAACACACTGCCGCCAGGTGGCCGGCAGCCGGTGCCCGACGCTCGCTTTTACTCCCCGGAGGGATAAAACCATTATATCTCAATTGGCTAAAATATTAGAACATCCAATGGACATTGCCGGAACCGAACAAGACTCATCGGACCTTTGCTTCAGCCACCTAAGACCTTGGTCCCAAAAGGAAACGCAAAAGGCCGATGGGGTCCTCCATCGGGAACATACCGCCTCTGCCGTCGTTTGTCGCATGGTCTGCGGACCCGACTGGATTTCGGAGGAAGAGCGATGCACCATCGGTCCATCATCACCAGGACAGGTCACGGCCCGGGCACGGCGGTCGCCGTGTTGATGGTCGGACTGGCAGTGGTGGGGATTGTATTCCTTGTCCTGGGCGGCTTGCTCTATTTCGGCGAGCAGCCGCCGGATCAGCGCGCGCTGTCTTCCATGCCGGCCCGATCGGCCCAGGCGGCCGACCAAAGGGCAGTCGATTGATATACATGCAATACGCGACCCTGTGCCCCGCCGGCGGCTCGTGTCAGCGCACCAGCACCTTGCCGTTTTTCGCCACCGTCCTGCCCCGTCGATAGACCGTGCGGTCCTTCGGCACGGCCACCACCGCCTCCGGCACGTGCTGCGCCGGCATGGCGACGAAGTCGGCGCTGGCGCCGACGGCAATGCCGTAATCCGCCAGTCCCAGCGCCCTGGCGCCGGCATGGGTCACCACATCGAAGGCCGCCTCGAGCTCGCGGTCCTCGTAGAAGCCTGAGCGGTAGCCGATCATGTTGGCTCGGCTCAACATGTCGCCATCGCCGTAGGGCCACCAGGAATCGCGGATGTTGTCGGAACCGCTGAACACTGTGACGCCGGCCTGCCGCAGGGCCGCCACCGGCGGGAAAGCATGGTTGCCGGGCGCGTTGGTCATGATCGCCACGCCGGCTGCCGCCAGGATGGCGCCGGCCTTCGCAACGGCGTCGGCCGGGATGTCGCCAAGGCCATAGGCGTGGCTGACGGCGACATGGCCCGCCATGCCGAGCGCCTTTGTCCGCGCGGCAATCTCCTCGACCTGGAACAGGCCGAGCGCGCCGCCATCATGCAGGTGGATGTCGATACCGGCGCCATGCTTCTGCGCCAATGCGAACACCACATCGAGATGGCCGTTCACGTCGCGGTCGAAGCTGGCGGGGTCGAGCCCGCCGACAAGGTCGCAGCCGAGCTTCAGCGCCTCGTCGAGCAATTCCGCCGTGCCGGGCGAGGACAGGATGCCGCTTTGCGGGAAGGCGACGAGCTGGATGTCGATGAGGTCGCGGTATTTTTCGCGCACGGCAAGGATGGTCTCGACATGGCTGAGCCCGACCGCGGCGTCGACCATGACATGGCTGCGCATGGCCATGCTGCCATTGCCGACACAGAGCTCGAGCTGGTTCCTGGCGCGCTCCGCCATCGGCGCGGCGGCGGCAAGGTTTCGCGCCTGGAAGGCCACACGCTCGCGCACGTCGAACCCGTTGGTGCAGGGAATGTGCGGGCGCCAGGCATCGCCATAAAACGAGGTGTCGAGATGGATATGCCCCTCGACGAAGGCCGGCACGACAAGCTGGCCGTCAAGGTCGATGACAGCGGGGTCGATGATGGCTGGGTCGACGGCAGCGAAATCGGCCGGCGGCGCCTTGCCGGCTGACGCGATGGCGCTGAAGCGGCCGCCGGTGACGAAAAGATCCGTCAGCGACCCGTCGGCCAGTTTCGCGTTGCGGAAAATCGCCTGTTCGCTCAAGATCGTCTGCTCGTCCATGGGCGCCATCCCTGCTGAAAGCGCCAGTCCTCGCCGCCCGCCCGCCGTGGGTCAATGCGGCAGCGACGAAAAACTGTTTCGCGCAATTGTCCCTGGTTCCGGCAAGGCAGGGCGCGAATCCGCACTGCGGCCCTTGCCTATTACGCTTTCGCGGAAGTTTCGGCGGCGCCGCAATGTGCCATTGTGTTATCGCGGCGGTACGAGCCGCCCTGGTTGACGCGGGCGCCCAGCCATCCCAACAATGCGCCCCCCCGCCCGCGTCGGCCATGGCAAAAGCTTGGCATTGTGATCCGTCCGGCAGGCCGGGCTGTCATGGCCTGGCGCTTCAGCCGCCAACCAGCGCCTTTGTCGTCACCAGACTGACGCCGGCTTCGGCGAAGTCTTCATTGTGCCGGGCGATGATCTGCTCAGCGCTCTCGCTGGCGCTGTCCAGCGTGCTGTGGGCATCGGAAACCACGGTGACGCCGAGCCCTCTGGCGATCGCGGCCTCGACGGTTGCCGCGACGCAAAAATCGGTCTGCGCGCCGACGATTACAATCCCACCGGCTCCCTGCCCTGCCACCCAGTCGCCAAAGGCGGGATTGCTGAAGGCGTCGCGCACGGATTTGGCGAAGGTCGGCTCGTCCTCCGCTTGGCCAAGGGCGGGCCATACCGGCCAACCCGGCTCGCCCGGCGCCAGCGGGTCGCCTTCGGGTCCATCATGCCTGACGAAAGCGACCTTGCGCCCGCCGCGCCTTGCCCAGTCGATCACCGCCCGGGCACGCTCCGCAATGGCAGGCGCTTCATGGATCGGCGGCTCATGGACGCCGTCGAACATGCCGGTCTGGAGATCAATGACGATGAGCGGCGCGTTGGCCATGAGGCTGGGAGCTGACATGGCGCGAACATAGCTTGGGCGGCGAGACGGTCAAGGTCGGCCAGGCTCTCGAATCGGAAAACGGATGAACTCTTGCGTCAGTTCCGCAGCTCCCCGAAGCTCCGGGAATTCGATTCATCACGCCGCCTCGTCCATGGCGGCGCACGCTCCCTCACCCCGGCGCTCCCGCAAACAGCACCACGCCATCCCCGCCCGCCGCCGGCCAGTCCCTGATGGTGCGGTCGTAGCCGCCGGTCAGCACCGTCCCGTCGGGGGCGAAGGCCACGGCGTAGATCGGGCCGGTCTGGCTGTCGAATAGGGCGATCTGGTTGCCGGTTTCCATGTCCCACAGCCGCGCCGTGCCGTCGAGCGAGCCCGACAGCAGGCGCTTGCCGTCGGCCGACAGTGCCAGCGTATAGACCGTGCCTTCATGGCCCTCGAAGCGCTTCACCTCGCGGCCGCTGTCGAGATCCCAGACCTTGATCGTCAGGTCGCCGCTGCCGGTGACCAGATGGTGTCCGTCGGCCGTGAATACTGCACCATAGGTGCCCTGCTCGTGAGCGTGCCAGCTGCGCAACTGCTTGCCGCTTTCGATGTCCCAGAGTTTCAGCGTGCCGTCGATGCTGCCGCTAAGCGCCTGTTTGCCGTCAGGCGAGACGGCGACCGCGCTGATCGACCAGTCGTGCCCGGTCAGCACATGCAGCACGGAATTGTTGACAAGGTCCCAGATGATGACATTGCCGGTGTCGTGCCCGCTGACGGCGCGCTTGCCGTCCGGGCTGATGGCGAGCTTGTTGACGCCGCCATTCTGGCCCGCCTGGAAGACATGCAGCACCGCGCCGTCGGCAAGTTTTCGCAGCACGATTTCGCCGTCGTCGCCGCCCGTCAGCGCGCTGACGCCATCGGGCATATAGAGCGCGGTGCGCGCCATGTCCTTGTGGACGCCGAGGTTGCGGATCAGGTGCTTGCCGCCAATGTCCCACAGCTTGATCACATGGTCGGTGCTGGCGCTCATGATCGACCGGCCGTCCGGCGCCACCGAAAGCCAGACGACCGCGTCGCGATGGCCGTCGGGCTGCGTCGGCGCCGCCGGCGGCGGTGGCGGCAATGGCGCCACGGTCGGCGGCGGGATGACCGCGACCTCCGGCGGCGCCGGGGCGACAGGCGCCGGCACGGCCACGGGCGGCGCCGGCGGTGCGGATACTGGCGGCGGGTTGGCGGCTATCGGTGGCGGAGCTGGTTGCGGGGCTGGCGCGGGTGCCGGCTCCGGCGGCGCGCTGGCGACGTCCTGGCCCTTCGGCTCGGCGGGTTTGGGTTCGGCCAGTTTGGGTTCGTCGGGCTTGGGTTCACTGGGCTTGGGTTCGGCCGTCTTCGGCGGTTCATTCGGCTGGCTGGCCACGTCGCCGCCATCATGCCACGGGCCGAACCGGTCGACGGCAAAAGCCGCCAGCACGATCAACGGCAAGGCGAGGAAGACCTTACGCAGGCCGGGCCTGCCCGTCTCCTGCACCTCGGCCGCGCGGCCGAAGAGCGGCGTTCCGGCCATGTGCGCCGGCCGTCCCGGCAGCAGCCCGGCCCAGAACAGCACGGCGCCGACGAGGCAGGCGAACGCCAGCAGCGAGAAGGCCGCCAGCTGCGCCGCCCACGGCTCATGCATGGCTGCAGGATCCTTGCTGCCCGGCAAGAGATAGAGATGTGCAAGGCAAGCCGCGGCCAGCGCCATCAACAGCACCGCCAGCAACTTGTCGGCAGGCCTGGTCATGGCGCAAAGCTCATGCCGGTGGCGCCGCCGACGGCATCGGCGTCGGTATTGGCAGGCTGTGGTCGCATCGAATTCCCTCGCCGGGGCCGATCTTACGCAAGGCCGCGGCGGAGTCGAGTGGCCGCCGGTGCGAATGCCGCGTGGGTGCGAACGCATGGAAATGGCTGGACATTCCTTGCTTCGTTCGAAAGAAGGCTGGCCAATCAAGGGAGTGTCCATGACACAGGTGACAAAGCCGGTGCTGATCGGCGGGACGGTAACGCTGAGGCCGCTCACCCGGCTTGACGCACCGGCGATCCATGCGGCGTTGGAAGAACCGGAATCCAAGCGGCTGACGGGCACGCACGCCAGGCACACGCTGGCGGAGGTGGAGGCTCATTACGCACGGGCCGAAACGGCAAGCGACCGCTGCGACTATGGCATCGTCGCCGGCGGCGCCTTGATCGGCGAAGCCGTGCTGAACGGCATCGACTGGCCGAACAAGGCGGCATCGTTTCGCATCGTCATCTGGCAGGCAACCGGCCGCGACAAGGGCCATGGCACCGTGGCCGCCGCGCTGCTGCTGCGCCATGGCTTCGAGGGCCTTGGGCTGAACCGTATCGAACTGGAGGTCTACGCGTTCAACCCGCGCGCCAGACGGGTCTACGAAAAACTCGGCTTCCGGCTCGAAGGCACGCGGCGCGAGGCCTTGATCTGGGATGGCGAACCCGTCGACGCCCACACTATGAGCATGCTCAAGCGCGACTACTCCGAGGCACCGCCAAGGGTGGGATGACGCCGCTAGCCGGGCGGGGCGCGACCTACTTCAATTCCACCCAGACCGGCGCATGGTCGCTGGCGCCGTCCTCACCGCGCACGTCGCGGTCGATGCCGGCCCCTTTCAGCCGGCGGGCGAGCGTCTTCGACAGCAAGATGTGGTCGAGCCGCAGGCCCGCATCGCGCGGCCAGCGGTTCCGCCGGTAGTCCCAGAACGTGTAGAGCGTCTCTTTCGGATGGATCTTTCGCAGCGCGTCGACCCACCCCTGCTCGATGAGGGCGGCGAAGGCGGCGCGGCTTTCCGGCTGCACCAGCGCGTTGTCGTCATAGGAGCGCGTGGCATAGATGTCGCGCGGCTCGGGCACGATGTTGTAGTCGCCGGCCAGCACCACAGGCAGGCCGGTGTCGAGAAGCTGTTCGGCATGCGCCTCCAGCCGCTTGTGCCAGGCCAGCTTGTACTGGAATTTCGGCCCCGGCTGCGGATTGCCGTTCGGCGCATAAAGACAAGCGACGACGATGCCGTTCACCGCCGCCTCGATATAGCGGCTCTGCCGGTCGGCATTGTCGCCGGGCAAGGCATCGCGGGTCAGCACCGGCTCCGCGCCACGCGCCAGTATGGCAACGCCGTTCCAGGTCGGCTCGCCCTTCCACACCGCGCCATAGCCGGCATCGGCCAGCGCGGTGCGCGGAAACTGCATGTCGCGCGCCTTCAATTCCTGCAGGCAGACGACATCGGGTTTGGCGGCCGCCAGCCAGGCCAGCAGATTGCCCAGCCGGCTGTTGATGTTGTTGATGTTGAAGGTGGCGAGTTTCATGGCGGCATGAAGCAGGAAGGCGAAGCTGGGGGCAAGAGAAGGATGCGGCGCGTTGTATTGGGCGAATGGCCAATGGCGGCGCTGCCCCTCATCCGCCTGCCGGCACCTTCTCCCCGTCTAGTGACGGGGAGAAGGGAATTGGTCGCAACGCCGCCGCCCTTTCTGCGACGTAGGCGATTAGCGAAAGCAACGATGACAGCGTCTTTCTCCCCGTCACTATACGGGGAGAAATGTCCGGCAGGACAATGAGGGGCGGCGCCGACGCCGAAAGGAAACGATCGAGCTAACGTGACCGCCCTAAATCCTGTCCGCCCACACCCTCACCGTCTCCGCCAGCGTCTTCAGATGATCAGCCGTCGAGAAGCCCGACACACTCTTGCGCGGCTTGAGATCATGGTCGCCATCCTCGAGCCAGACCACTTCGATCGCATCGGACAACCCATAACCCGCCACTTCGTCCTTCGTGCCGAACTCGTCGCGCGTGCCTTGAAAAATCAGCGTCGGCGTCTTCAGCCCTATCAGATGCTTCGTGCGCAGCTGGTCAGGTTTGCCGGGCGGATGGAAGGGATAGCCGAGGCACAGCAGGCCCGAAATCTCACCCTTGGCAAACATCTCGTCCGCAACCATCGAGGCGACGCGCCCGCCCATCGACTTGCCGCCGATGATGAGTTTCCCGGTCACGCCCCTGGCCCTGAGATCGGCGATCGCCTTGATATATTCCGGGTTCACCGTCTCGGCGCGCGGCGGCGGCTTGCGGTGGCCATAGCGGCGGGCCGCCATATAGTGGAATTCGAAGCGCGCGACCTGGAAGCCGGCGGCGGCCAGCGCCTTGGCGGTGGCGGTCATCGAGGGCGAATCCATCGAAGCGCCGGCGCCATGCGCGAGCAGGATGGTGACGGGAGCGGTGTCGAAGCCGTCGAAGAGGAAGCTAGTGGGCATCAGTTTGCGGGCTCCCGAGAGAAAGATAGGAGAGTTCGGCCCCACCCCTTCTCCAATGCTCCGGTTGAAAGACGATGGAAGCGAAAGCAATCGAGAAAATTGCTGCTACGAAAATGAGGATCGGTCGACCTAATAGAATCCTCTCCTTGTTGGACATCAGATCCTCATCAGAGCTCTCTCCACGATAATATCTGCTCAAACTGATGTTGTTGTCCTGCGAAGAATCCCAATGATTTCTCCAGTAGAAGCACAGATCGCGAATCTGCTGCACCATCAAAAAAAGAAAAGATGCGGTAGATACCGCGAGTAACAAACATAAGAAGGGAAATTCCCCGCCTTTCCAGTCAGTCACCAGATCCTCCGCCTGCAGAACCCATACAGCCCTTCCGCCTCCTATCCGATTTGATCAGGATAGGGAGTGGAGCAAAAGAGGGTCGCTCAGGAAACGGACTTCCGTGTCAGCTGCATATCCACGAACTGCACGCCCTTGGCCGCCACGTCAGCCCATTCGCTATCCGCGTCGAGTTCCAGATACCGCACCCACAGCCGCCGCGCTTCCGGCAGATTGCCGGCGTCGAATTCCAGCCGCGCCAGGTTGAACACCGGATCGGCGTAGCTCTTGTCGAGCGCGATCGCCTTCTGCAGATGCCGTCGCGCCGAGGCGTCGCGGCCCTGCTCGCTCATCAGACCGGCGAGATTGAACCAGGCTTCGACAAAGGCCGGGTCGAGTTTTATCGCCCTGATATAATCACGCGCGGCATCCGCCGCGTGGCCGCCGGTGCGCAGGCAGTTGGCGCGGTTGAAGGCGGCAATCGCATCGCTCGGGTCGATGGCGAGGCAGCGCTGGTAAAGTGCCGCAGCACCTTCATGATCGCCCTGCTCTTCCGCCGCTTCCGCCTCGGCGAACAGCTCTTCCAGCGTGTCGTCGCCTTGTGCCGCGGCACCCAGATCGAACAGCAACTGCCCGTCGAGCTCGCTCTGGCCGCCTTCGAGATAGATCGCGTTGGGGCGGCCGTGCTGCGAGCCGACATTGAGCGACTTGGCGGTGAGCGAGGCAACCGGGCCGGAGCGATGCACGGAGCGCGCGATCGCGCCCCAGGTCGCGCCGCCGGCCACCAGCCCGGCATATTTGCGCGCCAGGATCAGGTCGCGGAAGGAATAGGGTTCGCAGTCATGCTCGAACGCATCGAACAGCGACAGCAGGTCGAGGTCGGCGCCCGACAGCCGCGATTGCTCGATCAGCGATTGCCGCGACAGGGACGATGCCTCCGGCGCTTTCATCAGGCCGAGCAGGCGCAAAAAACCGTTCTCGCTGATCAGCACGCGCCCCGCCGCGCGTTCGGCGGCGACACGGCGCTCGATCCCGGCATCGCCGTTTTTCGTCGGTCCTGCCTTGGCCAGCAACGTCCGGCCGAACACGACATGTGTCGTGCGCCTTGTGATGCCGCGCCTCAGCTGGCCGTGCTGACGCTCGACCTCGCGTGCGGCGAGCCGCAAGGGAAACGCCGCCAGCGCGCCGATGGTACCGAAAACGGCCCCTGCGACCGAGACCGCCGGTGCCGTCATTTCTTGCTCTTGCCGACCGCCTTCAGCAGACTGGCCTTCAACGGATTCTCAGGGGCGCCGCCCGCTGCCGCCTTCTTGGCGGCGGGCTTTGCCGCCACCTCGTCGGCCTTGGTCTTCGACTTGGCCGGCGGCTTCGACTGCGACAGGCTCGCCTTCAGCGCATCCATCAGGTTGATGACATTGCCGCGCTCGGGTGCCGCCGCGATGATCGGCTTGTGGCCCTTCAGCTTCTCGCGGATCATCGCCATCAGCGCGATCTCGTAGCGGTCCTCGTAGTTCTTCGGGTCGAAGGTGGTTTCCTTCTGCTTGATCAGCGCTTCCGCCAATTCGAGCATTTCCGGGTCGGGCTTGCCGGCCGGGATGTTGCCGAAATATTCAGCCGTGCCACGCACTTCGTTCGGGTTCCTCAAGGTGCACACGAACATGCCGTTCTCGCGCGCGCCGATCGTCACCACCCGCTCGCGGCTGGACAGGACCAGCCGGGCGATCGCCAGCTTGCCGGATTTGCGCATGGCTTCGCGCAGCACGGCGAAGGTTTCCTCGGCCATCGCCCCGTCCGGCGCCAGGTAGTAGGGCGCGTCCTGGTAGATGACATCCACCTCGCCCTCGTCGACGAAGGCCTCGATGTTCATCGTGTGGTTGGATTCGATACGCACCGCGTCGAGGTCGGCATCATCGATGATGATGTACTGCTTGTCCTCGTACTCGTAACCCTTGACCAGATCCGAGCGCTCGACAAGCCCGAGTTCGGGATCGACCGGCTTCATGTTGATGCGGTTGTGGGTCTTCTTGTGCAGCTGATTGAACGAGATGCGTTCGCTGGTGGTCGTTGCGGGGTATAGCCGCACCGGACAGCTGACGAGGCTGAGCTTGAGATAACCCTTCCAACTTGCCCTGGGCGCCATGATAAACTCCTACGCGGCCATGCACCGATACTGCTCAGCGCTTTTCGTCCGAAGGACGAACGAGGCTGCGCAAATCCTACACCAGCGCCGAAAGATACAGGCAAATCCCTGACGAAATCTTCCGGTACGCCTTTGAGGTCGTTGGAGAGAGAATAATTCAAATTGTCGGAAGCGTCGATGGCGAGCGAGCCACCGGTGATTGGCCGAATGCCTGGAAGCTTTGTCATCCTAGGGCGAAGCAAGGAGCGAAGCGACGCGCGCAGACCCTAGGATGACGAAAGAAGGGTAGGCAAATCCCGCGCAAACTCCTCGATATCCGCCCACGGATCGCCCGACGTCTCCAGCAGCCCCGGCAGCGACGAATAATTCAGGTCCTGCGGCGCATCGATCGCCTCGAGATCGCTCCAGCTCACCGGCGTCGAGGCGGGCAGATTGGTGCGGGCGCGCAGCGAATAAGGCGCCGCCGAGGTGTGGCCGCGGGCGTTGCGGTGAAAGTCGATGAAGATGCGCTTCTTGCGGTTTTCCTTGCCCATGGTGGTGGTGAAGGTGTCGGGCGCGGTCGCCGCCAGATGGGTGGAGATGGCGCTGGTCGCCTGGTGCAGCTTCTTCCAGTTCTGCTTCTTCGTCACCGGCACGGTGATGTGGATGCCGTTGCCGCCGGACGTCTTGGCAAACGGCACCAGACCCAGCCCTTCCAGTTCGCCCTTGATGTGGACGGCCGCTTCCACCACCTCGCGCCAGGAAATCCCCTCGCCCGGATCGAGGTCGAAGACGATCTGGTCGGGCTTGTCGAGGCTCAAGCGGTGCGTTCCCCAGGTGTGGAACTCGACGACGCCGAACTGCGCCAGCGCCAGATAGCCTTTTGCCCCTTCGATCGAGAGGTAGGATTTGGTCTCGCCCTCGGAATTGGTCGCCTGGAACGTCACCACGGAGGGCGGCATGCCGGTGAAGGCGTGGCGCTGGAAGAAACAATCCTTGGGCAGGCCGGTCGGGCAGCGCACCAGCGACACCGGGCGGCCGAGGATATGCGGCAGCATGAAGTCGCCGACCAGCGCGTAGTAGACGGCGATGTCGAGCTTGGTCGGCCCGGTCTTGCCGAACAGCCGCCGCTCAGGATTGGTCACCCAGATGGTGGCGAGATCGGCTTCCGAGATCAACCGCTTGCGCTTGGCCGAGACCGGCGTCGACAGGCCGACATCCCGCAGACCGCGAAACACGCCATGGCGCAAGGAATTGTCCGCCGTGCGGTTGGCATAGTGGATGCGCGCCGAAAACAGCGGCTTCACCCAGCGCATCTCGCGCATGATTTCGCGCGGCACGCCTTCAGGCGCCGTGGCGCCCGCCGTCAGCGGCTCCAGCCGGGCGAGCAGGTCGGCCGCCGTCCCGGCGTCGAAGCCGGTGCCGACCTTGCCGCGATAGTGCAGCTCGCCGTCCTGCCACTCGGCCATGCCGAGTGCCGCCAGCCCTTCCGCCGCGTCCGAAACCGTGTAACCCGCTATGACGAAATCGTCCTTCTGCAGCGCCTTGCACTTGGTCCAGCTCTTGGTGCGGCCGCTCTGGTAGATCGCGCTGGCGCGCTTGGAGACGATGCCTTCGAGGCCGAGCTCCGTCGCCTGATCGTAAAGCCCCTGCCCTGAGCCCTCGACATGGTCGGAGAACTGGATGGCGGAATTCGCCCCGAGCCCGCCAAGCAGTTCGGCCAGCAGCGCCTTGCGTCGGATGAGCGGCGTCTTCATCAGGTCCCAGCCGTCGAGATGCAGGAGGTCGAAGGCATAGAAATGCAGCTTGCTGCCGGCGCCCTCCGCCAGCGCATCCTGCAGCAGCGCGAAGCGGCTGATGCCCTTGGCATCGAGCACGACGATCTCGCCGTCGATGATCGCCTCGCGGCACGGCAGTTTGGCGAAGGCGTGCGGCAGGTCGCCATAGCGCTTCGTCCAGTCGATGCCGCCGCGGGTGATCAGCCGCACCTGCCCGTCGGACCGATGCGCCATGGTGCGGTAGCCGTCGAATTTGATCTCGTGCAGCCAGAGCTCATTGGTATTCTCCGCAGGGCTCTCGCCGCCCGGCGGCTTCAGTGCCTGCGTCGCCAGCTGCGGCTCGATACGGCTGAGCGCCGGCGCCTTCACCGCGCCCGGCAGCGTGCCGGGTTTCAGCGAGCTCGGCTTCGGCGCGGACTTCCCCGCCGGCTTCGCGGCGGCCGCCAGTTCCTCGATGCGCAGGCCGGATTTCACGCTTTCCGGCCGTGCTTCCAGGATGTTCAGCGCCTTGTCGGCGGCGAGGTCGCGCTCCTTGAACAGCAGCCAGTTCTTCTTGTTCTCCTCCTCGCCGGGCTTGGGCTTCAGCCGGGTCAGCATCCAGCCGCCATTGAGCTTTTCGCCGGCGAGGCGAAACTTGAAAGCGCCGGTGCGCAGGCTTTTGTCGACATCGTCCATAGGCGCCCAGGTGCCGGTGTCCCAGACGATCATCGGCCCGCCGCCATACTCGCCCTCGGGAATGACGCCCTCGAAATCGATATATTCGAGCGGATGGTCTTCGGTCTCGACCGCCAGCCGCTTGTCGGCCGGATTGAGCGAAGGGCCGCGCGGCACCGCCCAGCTCTTCAGCACATCGCCGACTTGCAGGCGCAGATCATAGTGGTCGGCGGTTGCGTGGTGTTTGTGGACGACGAAGCGGTTGCCGTCGCCGCTGACCGGCCCGCCCGCCGGTTCCGGCGTCTTGGAGAATTCGCGCTTGGCGCGATAGGTTTTGAGCTTGACGGGAGCAGGCATGGGTCAGCGCCCGAAGCGCTTGGCAAGCAGGAGCAACCGCCGCATTCCGGAACGGATGGAAGTCACGCTCTCAATCGTCGGCAGCCGGCGTCAGCTCGAGCTCGGCCGGCGACAGGCCCTGCTGCAGCTGGCTCAGCCGGAACTCATCCACCCAGTAGGCCTCGCCGTCGACCAGCACGCGTGCGCGGTAGGCGCCGTCCGAAAAGCTCTGCGCGGTGATATAGACCTTGTGGGCGTCGAGCGCCTTGCGCACCGCGGCGCGCTTGGCATTCTGGCCGGTGACGGGACTGAACATGACGCTGCCCTCGGTCGCCCTGACACATCAGGCGACTGGGCTCAAGGATGACGGAGACAAGCAGTCCTGTCAATTTCGGCGCGAGCACGGCGCATGGCCGGCAAAACTTGCAGGCAGTCCAGACCGGAGCTGTTTTCAGCTTGCCGGCCTGGAACCACCCACCGCCTTGTGTCCTTCCCAAGACAGTGGCCCAGGTAAAAGCATCGACGCCGATCCGCTTTGACATGGATCAAGTGCGCCGTCATGCAGGCACTGGCCAGCGGCCGGTATTGCGATGCGCGGAATGTTTTCTGGCGCCTAGCCATGCCGTTGGTCTTGCGAAAATCCCGCCCCCCTGTCGAAATCCGCTCCGGGTGAACGACATTGGTACGGCGCCGACGAGGCGCGATCACATCAAGCTGGGAGCACCATCATGGCCAAGATGCTTGTCATCTACAAAACCCCCGCCGATCCGGCGGCCTTCGAGCGCCATTACCACGACATTCACATTCCGCTGGCCAAGCAATTGCCCGGACTGCTGCGCTACGAGATCAGCCGGCAGCCGATCATGAACGTCCTGCCGGGCGAGACGCCCTTCAGGGTCGCGACGCTCTATTTCAACAGTCTGGAGGACATTCGCACGGCCTTTGCCAGCGAGATCGGACGGGCCTGCGCGGTGGACCGGCGCAAGCTCGCCGGGGACGACGATCTGGTGACGATGCTGCTCTTCGACACCGAGACGCTGTGAGCCGTCATGTCGCCGCGCGGCCACAAACTCCCGCTCCCGAAGCCGCTTCGGGAGCCGTTCTTCAATTCTTCAGTTCATCGATTCTTCAGTTCTTCAATCGCCTAAGCCGCCGCATCACGCCCTGCACGGCCTTGTACAGCCCGGGCTTGGAGCGCACGAAAAGCTCGGTCTTGCCGCGCAGCTTGATGTAGGCGGTCGAGCCCCTGCCCTTCAGCGTCACCGCCTCGCACAATTCGGCCAGCACCGCGCCCGAAGCGCCGATATGCTGCTTGTAGCCCTGGCTGCCGACCGACAGGTCGAAACAGTCGAGCCCTTGCCCGCGTGCCCACATCATCAGCTTGCCGATCGTCGTCAGGCCCGGCGACACGTTGGGCACCGCTTCCTGGTCGATGCCGAGCAGCAGCGCGTGCAAGGTGCCCTTCATGATCACCACGTAGATGACCGCGAGATAGGCTTCACCGGCACGCAGCCCGAACAGCCGCACCGATCCGTCGGACAGGCCCCGCAGGGCAGCGTCGCGGTAGAACTCGACGACCGGCGCCTGCGTCAGGAGGTCGAACCGACCGAGCTCGCGGAAGCGGTTGAGCCTGAGTTCCAGCAGCGTCGCGAAATGCGCGTCCACCATCTCAGCTGTCGCGGCTTCGACCAGATCGAGCTTGCCCAGCTGTTCGAAGCGGCGGCAGTGCTTGTGGAAATTCTTGGCGAAGGAGGATTTGCAGATGCGCTTGATCAGCGTCTCCGGATCGCCATGCAGGGCCAGGCTCGAAGCGATCTGGATGGAATCGCGCGCTCCCGAAAGCAGCGCCAGCGGATTGGAGACGCCGTGAATCTGCTGCGGAATCCCCGCGAAATGGAAGCGGTCCGTCGGCGGCAGCACGGCGCGCACAGCCGCCCAGGCTGCGTCGGCGCTCTGCCGGGTCCACGGCCTCGCATCGGCCAGCAGCGGCGCCGAATAGTCGCACACGCCGCAGCTCAGCCATTCGATCACATAGTGGCCAAGCGCCCGGCGCCGCATCAGCGGCAGCAGCATGGCCGGTGCGCCCGTATCGGCGTCGCTGACCTCGACGATAAGCAGATCCGAGCCTTCGGGCATCAGCCGTCTAGCGATCCCTTCCACCCAGGCAAGGCGCTGGTGGCCGGTACACAGGCCGTGCGCCTCAATGAGCAGCCATAGCAGCCTTACGGTATCGAAACTGGTGTGCAGCCGGGCCGCAAACCGCGCGGTTGCGGCAGCACTGGCAACAGGTGGGGACAACGGCCCGTCGGGCACATCCGGTGTCGGAGCCGTTCGCGTCGCATGCCTTGCCACATACTTCTCCTGCTAATCCCGCCCGCCATCAGGATCCCCCACGCAAACGCCGCAACCCCCGCATCAGCCCCTGGACCGCCTTGAGCAGCCCCGGCTTGGAGCGCACGAACGCCTCGGCCCGGTTGCGCAGCTCGATGGCCGTGATTGCGGCACGGCCCCGTACCGTCAACCCCTGGCGAAGCTCGGCCAGCACCGAGGCCTTGGCGCCCATATGCTCCTTGTAGCTCTGGTTTCCGACCGACAGGTCGAAATAATCGAACCGCCGCTCGCGCGCCCAGCCTATCAGCCTGCCCATGATCAAGAGGCCTGGTGAGACGTTGGGCACGACGCTCTGGTCCATAGCTATCAGGAGAGCATGAACAGTCCCTTGATGGACGACCAGATATTGGACCGCGATCAAAGCCTCGCCAACGCGCAGCCCGAAGAGCCGCACCGATCCGTCCGACAGGCCCTGCAGGGCGGCGTTGCGGTAGAAATCGACAACCGCCTCCTGCGTCAGCAGGTCGAAGCGGCCAAGCTCGCGAAAACGGCTGAGCCGCATGCGGATCAGTTCGCCGAAGATCTGCTCCACCTCGGCTGGCGTCGCGGCCTCGACCAGTTCCACGCCGCCGAGCCGTTCGAGGCGGCGCCAATCCTTGCCGAATTCCTTGACGAAGGATGGCCGGCAAAGGCGTTTAAGGATAGTTTCCGGGTCACCGTCGATGGCCAGGCCGAAGGTGGTCTGGATGGAATCGCGCGTGGCCGGGAGCAAGGCCAGCGGATTGTCGACACCGTTGATCCGCCTCGGAATTCCCAGGATGTTGACGCGATCCGCCGGCGGCAACACGGAACGCACCGCCGCCCACGCGGCATGCGCGGATTGTGCGGTCCACGCGCTGGCATCAGCCAGCAGCGGCGCCGAATAGTCGCAGACGCCGCAGCTCAGCCATTCGATCACCCGATGGCGGAAGGCTGGCCGCAGCATCAGCGGCACCAGCATCAGGGGCGCGCCCGTCACCGCGTTGTTCACTTCGACGATGAGCGGCTCGGCGCCTGCCGGCATCAGCCGCGCCACGATCCCCTCCACCCATGCAAAATGCTGGTGGGCGGTGCAGACACCGTCCATCTGGAAGCGCAGCCAGAGCGGCCTGACCGCTTCAAGGCTCGTGTGCAATCGCGCCGTGTACGCGTCGTTCGCTGGGACCGCCACCACACGGGAGGCTTCCCCACCCGGCAAGCCGTCATCCACCGTGGCAATTCGTACCGCCTGGCCAGTCACATCCATCTCCTATCGCCTTACCGCGGCGAACGTGACCGCCCGCCGCCAGGAGCCCAGGCGGCTGTTACGCTGCTGGTCCGGATGCTCGATGTTCCACATGCGGTGATGCACGAAATACCATGATGCCGCGAGCACGAAGGTTTCCGAGACCGCGGAGCCCAGCAGCGCCCATGGCGGCGAGGCCACGGCCAGCAGGACGGCGATCAGCGCCAGCCCGACGATCGCCCCGCCCATGGTGATGAAGGCGACGATGCGGAAATCACCGAAGATCTCCAGGACGATGCGGGGCATGATGTAGAGCATGATCGGGATGAAATTCACTGTCACCAGAAGCCCGATGAACCCGACCGAGGCATCCTGCAGGGCCTGGGATTTGATCATCGGCAGGACGAGCAGGATGGCGCAGCCATAGGCCAGGCCGCCGAGCCCCATCACGACCGACCAGATCTTCGCCTGCGACCAGACGCGGCGCGTTTCGCCCAGTCGCATCAGCTTTGCAAGCTCCGGCTGCGTCATGTTGACGAAGGCAAGGCTGATGATGCGCAGCGGCGCGAACAGCACGATCACCGCCGCCAGCGGCGCGTAGGCCGCGGGCCCGGCAATGCCGGCGACCAGCAGCGCCAGGCACTGGCCCTGGATGTTGGTGGTGGTCGCGCTGAAGGCCGACCAGCACAGCTGGCGCCAGAGCCTGGTGTAGCGCCGCCGCGTCGGCATGCGGAAGCTGATGCGAAGCGTGCGGCGCGCCAGCCGGACCAGGACGAGGATGCCGATCACATTGGCCGCCGCAAGGGCATAGAAGACGGTCTGCAGCGCGGCCCCGGCGAGCCAGATCGCCAGCCCGGCGAACACGGTGCCGGCGATGGTGAAAGCCGCGTCGCTGACGGACACGATCAACTGCTGGCGGCGGGCGAAGAATGCCGTGCGCATATGGCTGCGCAGCGACCATGCGCCGACGAAGCAGCCGGCCGCAATGCCGCTCGGGTCGCCCAGGAGATGCATCAGAACGGCCGTGCCGACGGCCATCACCAACGCCACCACCAGCGCCGCCGTTCCAAAGGCCACGTCATGGGCGTCGACGCCGGCACTGTTTGTGCTCTTGCCCATCCAGATCGAGGCCGGAACCGCGGTGAGCGACCTGATGTAGGACAGGCCGACGCCGCCCATCACCATGGCGATGGCGAAAAGGCCGTAACCTTGCGCCGACAGCATGTGCAGCAGCGCGATGTTGAGGGCAAAGTGAAAGCCGCTCTGCATCGCCTCGCCGCCGATCATCAGCACGAGGCGCCGCACCAGATGGAGGGGGAACTTCACGGCCGTGTCTCCGCCTGGCGGGTGCTGGCCGTCCGGCCCGGCCTTGCGATGGCCGCCTTCAGCTTGTCGGCGGCGATCGCCGCGATCGCGGCGGCGGCGACCGGTTCACTGAACACCGTCTCGTAGCGCTTGCGCCCGGCGGCGACGAAACCGCGCCATGCCTCGGGGGCGAGCATGATCTGCTGCAATTTCGCGGCCAGCGCCGCTGCATCGCCCGGCGGAACATGCCAGCCGGTCTCGCCGTCGGCCACCACTTCGACCAGCCCGCCGATCGCCGACACCAGCGGCGGCCGGCCATAGGCCATCGCCTCGATGGCGACGCGGCCGAGCGATTCCGGACGCCGCGACGGCACGGTGACGATGTCGGCCCAGCGGTAATGCTCCGAAGGATCCGGGATGAAGGGCAAGGCGCTGACCTGTCCGGCCAGCCCCATGGTCTCGACCAGTTCGGCCAGAGCGCGCTCGCGCTCTACGCTTTCGAAGGCGCCACCGACCAGCCGCACCTCGACCCTCGACTTGAGTTCGGCCGGCAGCGAGGCGATCGCCTCCAGAAGCACTTCCTGGCCCTTGATCCGGTTGATGCGGCCAAGCAGCAGCACCCGCAGCGGGCGCTTGCCGTCATAGGTCATCGCTTCCGCCGCCGCCGGACCGGCAACGCCATTGTAGACGACATGGGAGCGCGCGGATCTGGGCTCGCCGAACGTGTCGCGCGTCGCTTTCGAGTTGAAGATCAGATCGGCCTGGCTCCAGTGCATCAGGCCGACGAGGATGCGGCGCAGCACGCCTTCGGGAATCTCGTGGATGTGCAGCAGCGCCTTGGCAGGCAGCAGGCGCGAGGCCAGCGCATAATCGGCGACGATCGATGTGTTGACATAGACGAGGTCGCAATCTCGCAGGCGCCGCCATGCCCGCCACAGCGCCACCGGCAGCCGCGCCATCTCGATGGTCGCCAGCCGCAGCATCGCCTGGCGCCTGAGCACCCAGAGCGGCTCGAAGACGATGCGGCTGGCATGAGGCTCGAGGATTTCGACGATCGGTCCGCTGCGCGGCAAGACCACTTCGATGTCGGCCAATGGAAACGCGGCGCGCAGCGCCGCCACGCTCTCCGCGAAACTGCGGTCGGAACCGTAGAGTTCGTAGCCCTGATGGATGCAAGCAATCCGCATCTTCACATGCATCTTTCTGTCAGGGTGGTGAGACGATTCCGCCGCCTGACGCTATCGGCGGCCGGAAACTTCAAGCCAACACCCTTTTGGACTTCCCTCGTTGTCAGTGTGGTCATGAAACGGATGTTGAACCCGGATCACCACACCAATGCTGCACGCCTCCGCCGATTCTGGCGCACAGAAGTCCATTTGCAAGGATCATGCCTAGCTAATATATCCATTTGCGGGTCAGCTAGCCCCGGCATCGCCTCGTTTCAATACACATACGTTGGGAAGGTTGACCGATAATGAAACAACCACGGCGGTTGGAACAAATATTTTACAACCCCGGTGCGACAATGGCCGGAATCGCGGCTGGCAGCGATATTGCAGGGTCGCGGTTTTAAGATGAGAAAGCCATCCTCAGCGGACCGAGCGGACTTGAAAGCGCCAGCAGCCATGAAATCGGAACAGCCTGCCATCCTGATCCTGGGAACGCGCGGCATCCCAGCCGCCCATGGCGGCTTCGAGACCTTCGCCGAGAAACTGGCGCTTTTTCTGGTCGCGCGCGGCTGGAAAGTCGGCGTCTACTGCCAGGAAGAGGTTGAGCGGGTCGACCAGAGGGTGCGCCTCGACAGCTGGCGCGGCATCGACCTCATCCACGTCCAGGTCGCCTCGAAAGGCCCGCGCGCCACGCTGGAATTCGATTGGCAATGCGTGCTTGACGCCGCACGCCGGCCCGGCGTCTGCCTGGTGCTCGGCTATAATGGCGCGGTCTTCCTGACCTGGCTCAGGCTGATGCGGCGCAAGGTCATCACCAACATGGACGGCATCGAGTGGCGCCGCCCCAAATGGGGGCGTGCCGCGCGCACCTGGTTCTGGCTCAACGAGTGGATCGGCGCCTGGGCCTCGCACCGCCTCGTCGCCGACCATCCCGTCATTGCCGATCACCTGGCGACACGCCGGCCGCGCAGCGCCATCGCCACCATCACCTATGGCGCCGACCCGGTGACTGCGGCGCCCGAGGCGCCGGTGCGCGCGCTCGGCCTCGAGCCTGGAAAATACCTGATCTCGATCGCGCGCATCGAGCCCGACAACAACATCCTGCCCATCGTCGAAGCCTTCTGCAGCCAGAAGCGCGGCGACATGAAGCTTGTGGTGCTGGGCACGCTGTCCGATGAGATCCCCTACCATGTCGCGGTGCGCAAGGCGGCGAACGGCTCGGTGGTGTTGCCCGGCGCCATCTACGACCAGGCGGCGGTGAAGGCGCTGCGCTATCATGCTCGCGCGTACATGCATGGCCACACGGTGGGCGGCACCAACCCGTCGCTGGTCGAGGCGCTGGCCGCCGGCAACATGGTGATCGCGCACGACAATCCCTACAACAGGTGGGTCGCGGGTGCCGCCGCCATCCATTTCACCGATACGCAGAGCTGCGGCGAGCGGATGCGGCAGGCGATGGAGGACGATGCGCTGGTCAAGGCCTGCGGCGAGGCCGCCAGAGCGCGCGCCCGCGAGGCCTTCCGCTGGGACGATGTGCTGCTGGCCTACGAGAATGAAGCCTACCGGCTTCTCGGCGTCACATCGGCAAGAACGGCCGCGATCGACCGCCCCTCGCCCGGCGCAGTATGACGGGCTGGTCGCGCCGGCGGCTTCTCGCCACCGCGCTGTCGACGGCGCTGGTGCCCGCCGCGCTGGCGCCGCTTTCCGCTCCATCACAAGCCGCCACCGGCGCATGGCCATTCCGGCGCGGCGTCAACGCCTGGCCCTGGTTTGCGCTGACACGCGAATTTCCCGCACCGCGCACGGACTATGCCTGGCCGCCATTCCAGTCGCAGCGGCCGGTGCCGACCCCAGACGACCTAGGTCGGCTCCGTGCCACCGGCCTTGATTTCATCCGCCTGCCCGTCGATCCCGGCCCGTTCCTGGCGGGAGACGCCGCCACGCGCGGCAAGCTGCTGGACATGCTGGACGCCGCCGTCAGCGCCACGCTCGCCGCCGGGCTCGGCATCATCGTCAACGTCCAGGCCAATGGCGCCACCCACTACTGGAACCCCGACCGCATGGTCTCCAGCACCGCCGCGCCCGAATTCGCGGCCTATCGCGGGCTGGTGGGCGAGCTAGCCGGCAGGCTGGCGCGGTTCACGCCTGATATGGTGGCGCTGGAGCCGGTCAACGAGCCGGCGCAATCCTGCGATTCCAACGTCTGGTCGCAGGTCCAGGCATCCCTGCTGACGGCGGCCAGGGTGTCATCCCAAACCTTGCCGCTGGTCGTCACCGGCGGCTGCGGCTCGATGGTCAGCGGGCTCGCGGCACTCGATCCGGCGCCGCTGGCGGCCTTCGAGCCGATCCTGTTCACCTTCCACTTCTACGAGCCCTATCTGTTCAGCCACCAGGGCGCGCCCTGGATGCGCGAACCGGTCTATCGCGCGCTGAACAATGTGCCCTGGCCGGCCTCGGCCGGTTCGCTCGACGCGACTCTGGCCTCCGTCAGGGCGCGCATGGCTGGGGATACCGAAACCTCCGAAGCGGACAAACAGGCCGCCTATGCGGAGACCGAGCGCGTGCTGAAGGTCTATTTCGACGCCCGGCCGGACCGTTGGTTCATCGACAAATATCTGAGCCAGGCGCGCGCCTGGGCCGACAGAAACGGCATCGCCCCGGAGCGCGTCATCATGGGCGAATTCGGCGCGCTGCGCACCGACGCCCGCTACACCGCCGCCCCCAACGCCGACCGCGCCCGCTACATATCCGATGTCCGGCAGAGCGCCGAAGCGGCCGGCTTCCCCTGGGCCTTCTGGGACCTCTTCGACGGCATGGGCATGATGGACGACACCACGCGCGCGCTCGACCCTGCGATGGTCGAGGCGCTGGGGTTGAGGATGGCAGAATAGCGCCGACTGTCGCCCCTCAAAACACCATCTTCACCCCGACATTGGTGTCGATGCTGGCATTGTCGTTCAAGGCCGTGCCGTTGACGGCGCCGTAGAGCGAGACGCTGTCGGTCATCTTCCAGTTGCCGCCGAGACCAAAGCTGACGCCGAAGAGATTGGTGTCGCCTTCCGGCACGGTCGAGGCGATGCCGAGAAGGCTGACATCGGTGCCCGAGCCCTGGACGCGCTGCAGGGCGACAACGCCGAGCGTGGTGAAGAGGCCCCAGCGCTCATTATCGAATTGAAGCTTGGCCAGCGCCCGCTCCTCCAGGAACCCGGTGTAGTGCGAGGACACCGTCATGTCGGCGCTGGAACCGGTTTCGCCGTATCCCTCGGCGTCGACGCCGAGATAGCGGACGCGCAGTTGCGGCGTCAGGCTGACGCCGGGTTGCAGGGCGACACGATAGCCAAGGGCGAGTTCGGGCGAGACGAAAGTCGAGCCATACTCGCCGATGGCCGTTTCCGTGGCGAGGCCGTTGGTGACCATGCGCTCGGAACGGTTCTTGGCATAGCCGCCAGTAACATTCCCCTCGACAAAGGCCGCACCGGGCGACCAGCTGCCATAGAGCCCTGCATAGTACCATTTGGACTTGAGCGAGGAATCGCCGTCGGTATCGGTGCGGCTGTCCGCAAGGCCGAAGAAGCCGCCGAGGCGCAACGTGTCCGAGAAGCGATGATCGCCGCCGAAGGCAGCGCCGACGACATTCATCCTGGAGGCTGCACTGGCCGCGTCCTGCGAAGCGACGCTGCGCCCGGCCAGGACGCGTGACCAGACGATGTTGCCAGCGGCGTCGCCGACGGCGCCGTTCGAGAAGCCCGAGAAAGCGTTTTCCTGGCCTGAGCCGGTCAACGCCGCCGAGGTAAATGCCCGGTCGACGGTATTGTCGCCGGCATAGGCGAGTGCGCCACCGGAAGAACTGGCGACGGGCAAGGACGACGATGACAGCGAGAGGGCGTCGCTGGCGAGGCCCGAGAGCGAGCGGGTGATGTCGAGCGCGCCGCGCGCGCCGGCCTGCACCGCGGAACCATCAGCGACGATGATCTGGTTTCCCTTAACGACATAGGCGCTGCCGGCGGTGACGATCGTGTTGTCCGCGGCATCGTAATTGGCGACGTCGAGGATCCAGCTGCCATGGCCGAAGCGGGTGGTGTTGCCGGTGGTGCCGGCATAGTCGATGACGCCATCGAAGCGCGCGCCCTTGTCCAGGCCAAGGCTGTTGCCGTCCTTGTTCAGCAGGACCGCGGCAGTGCCGCCGGAGATCAGGCCCGTATTGGTCAGAGTGAGGACGCTGTCGGCGTAGATGCCGTATTGCCTGCCGGCGATGGTGCCTGAATTGTCGATCGTCGTCGTGGCGACCTGCGAAGAGACGCCGCTGACCGAGCCGCTGATCGTGCCGCTATTGGTCAACGCCAGAGCAGCGTCGGCCGCCGTGCCCTGCGCAGAGACGCCAGCGCCAATCCTGCCGGCAATTTCTCCCGAATTGTCGATCGTGGTCCTGGCATTCAGCGAAAGGACGCCGTAGTAGCCGAGAACCCAGCCGCTGTTGGTCAACGCCAGGGAGGCGTTGGCGGCGGTGTTCTGCGCGTAGACGCCTTGGCCGTTGTCGCCGTCGATGAAGCCCGAATTGTCGATCGTCGTCGTGGCGACCTGCGAATTGACGCCAAACCGGCCGGTGATCTTGCCGCTGTTGGTCAATGCCAGAGACGCATTGGTGGCCGTGCTGTCGGCATAGATGCCATACCCGGCGAGGTACTTGCCGGCGATCGTCCCGGAATTGTCGATCGTTGTCGTGGTGACCTGCGAATGGACGCCGTAAATGCCGCCGATCGTGCCACTGTTGGTCAGCGCGAGCGATGCATCGGCGAGGGTGCCGAACGCGAAGACGCCAGCGCCGCCCTTGGGCACGACGTCGATGATCCCCGAATTGTCGATCTTTGTCGTGGCTACTCGCGAAGAGACGCCTCCGCGGCCGGTGATGGTGCCACGGTTGACCAACGCCAGAGACGTGCCGGCGGCCGTATCCTCGGCATAGACGGCAGCGCCGTTCAGCCCGGTGATGGTTCCCGAATTGTCGATCGTCGTCGTGGCGAGCAGCGAATCGACACCGTACTCGCCAGTGATCCTGCCGCCGCTGCGGTTGGTCAACGTCAGAGACGCGTTGGCGGCCGGGCCGTTCGCGTAGACGCCAGCGCCCCCCGTACCGGTGATGCTTCCCGAATTGTCGATCGTCGTCGTGACGACCTGCGAGGAGACGCCGAACGTGGCGTTGATCGCGCCGCTGTTGGTCAACGCCAGGGACGCGTTGGCGTCGGTGCTGTCGGCAACGATGCCCGTGCCGTAGACGCCGAAATTGTCGATGTTGCCCGAATTGGTGATCTTCGTGGTGACGCCGTGGGCCGCGACACCATCCCAATCGCCCGAATTGCCGACGGACTTGATCCAGCCTGAATTATCGAGGGTCAGATCTCCATCGGTTGAAATGGCCGCCGAAGAGCCAGAAATCGTACCGGAATTGACAATAGTCGCACTGACGGTGCTGAGACTATTGGAGGCCGTATAGACTCCTATGTCGCCGCCGATCGTGCCGGTGTTGGTCAAGCTGAAAGAGCCGACGGAAACGTTTTTTACGTAGACCTCCGCGTGGATGCCATAGCCGCTGTCGCTCCAGATGAGCCCCGAATTGGTGATCACGGTGGTGCCACCCCAAGCCCTGACAGCCGTGCTGTTGGTCGATGGGTCGGTGTCCGTGACGATGTCGCCCGAATTGTCGAGGGTCAGGTCGCCGATGGCCCTGAGCGCGAAGTAGCCACCCGAGATCGTGCCGGAATTGGTCGCCTTCACCGTGTAGCCGTCGATGCCGAATGACTGCCCCGCCATGACCCCGGTGTTCGTCAGGTCAAGGTAGTGGTCCCCATCGAGGGCGTAGATGCCTTCGATCCTGCCATCGTTGACGATCGTGGTGAGGCCACTGGGGCCTACATTTATGGCTCCTCTCGATCCAAAGATGGTGGCGCCCAAGCGATTGGTCAGGGTCAGCGTTCCTTGCAACCTGATTGCCGAGAAGGAGCTGCTGATCGAGCCGGCATTGTCGATCGTGGTGGTGTCGGTGCTCGCCGTATCCCCAACGCCGCCTATCATGCCCGTATTGGTGTTGGTCAGGTCGACAACGCCGCTCGTGGTGACGAAGCAGATCGCCGTCGCATTGGTGTAGGCCTGGTTGTCGAGGGACAACTGAGGGCAGCTGGCTCGCGCCACCGCTGGCGCTGCGAGGATCGCGAGGCTCGATGCGGAGGCGAGGAGAAACGGCTTGATCTGCACGGGTCGGGTCTCGAGGGCTAGAACCAAATTGTCCCACCCTTGCCATGAATCTCCTGCGTAATCTTCTCGTTCCAGGCAACCGCACGCGACTTTTTTTGGGAGCAGTTTTGCGACTAAGTGCCTGGAATCCATGCCGCTACGAAGATCGAATGGGGTAACGGTCCAACCGGCGTGTTGCGCGCTGGCCGGCGTGTATCCGATCTCCCCCCTCGTGGGGGAGATGTCCGGCAGGACAGACGGGGGGCGCCTTAGAGCGCTACCTTCGCACCCCTTGTGCGCCCGGTCTCACCACCGCCCGCGCCGGCCGGTACAGCACCAGCGCGATCACCACGAATTTGGTCATCAGCGTCGTCTTCGACGCCAGGCTTTCGGAGGTGTTGAGCAGGATCAGCCAGCCCAGCATCGTCAGCCAGATGCCGGGATGGCAGCGGCGCGCCACTTCGTGCATGAACAGCGTGAAGCCGACAAACAGCAGCAAGGTGAAGAAGGCGCCTTGATAGAGGATCAGGCGGATGATCGGGTTCTCGATGCCTTGCTCGAGGCCGCTGATGCGGCGCAGGCTTTCGATGAGATCGATATCGGGCCCCACGATCAGGTCGCGCAGTTCGAAATGCTGGAAGAGCTCGAACATCTCGACGCGGGCATTGGCGCTGCCGGAGTCCGACACGAAGCGCTCCAGCAGCGCATCGAAAAAGCCGTAGGACGCCGCGATCGCGATGACCACCGGCACCAGCGCGGCAAGGATGAGGCCGAGTGCCGCGCCAAGCAGGTTGACGCGCCCCGTGCGCAAACCGCGCATCCCCTGGATGAGCAGGTAGCAACCGCCGAGCACGATCGTCAGCACCATCGCCGAGCGGCCGCCAAACGCAACCAGAGCCGCGAATTGCAGGCCGATCAGTCCGAGCCGCATTGGCATGGACAGCGATCTCGAACCGGAGAGCAGCGCCAGAACATAGACCGAGGTGACCGTGGCATTGGACAGCGGATGCCCCTGAAGCGCAGTCGAGCGCAGGTCGGCCATGAACACTTCGCCGTCGAGGCGATAGGGAAAGATCAGCGTCTTGCTGGCGAACTCGAACAGAGCGAGCAGTGCGTTCACGGTCATGATGGCGTGAACGACGGTCTGCATCCGGGCGAATGTCTTGTCGTCGCCCTCGGCCAGCATCATCACCAGCAGGGCCGGCGCCACGAAAGTGTCGATCATGCCGGCCATGCCGGGGCGTTGGCGCAAGATGACGACGACCAGGAGCACGATCGACATGACCGCCATCAGCGCGCTGGCCGGGCGCCGATCGGCGACGGCAACCATATAGCCGACCGGATTGCCGAAGGTGCAGGCGCGCCAGGCAAACACCAGCACGAGCAGATAGGTCGACGGATGGATCTTGGTCGCCGGATTGCCGGTCAGGCCGTCGTAATTGTAGCCCACCAGCCACAGCATGCCGCCAGAGATGCTGAACAGCAGTGCCACCGTTGCGACCAGGCCGAAGCTGGTCAGCCAGTCGACGGAGCTGCCGGGGCGGGCGGCGACTTGACCCGAACCGGCCCAGCCGGCTGCCGGGTTGGTGGCCCGGACGGCAGCCATGTCAGGCCGCCTCGTCGACCAGCAAGGCGCCGGTCGGCAACCGCCCCATGACGGAAATGGCCTGCGAGGCCGCCGTGACGTCGCGCATCGGCGTCGAGTTCAGCGTCGCGACCATGACGATCTCGTCGACCATGGCGACCAGCGGCGAGGCGTTGAGATTGTCGGCCAGCGCGCCGCCGTCGATGACGACAAGGTCGAAATTGCGGCCCGCCTGGGCCAGCATGTGCTGCGTGAAATAGACGCCCTGCGCCTCGGAGAAGACGGCCGTTTGCCGGCCCCTGCCCAGCACCGCGACATTGCTGCCGGCCGTGCGCTGGCTCACCGCCTCGAAGGCATATTCGCCGCGCAGCACGTCGAGCAGACCGGGTTGCGGCTCCTTCTTGCCGCCGCTGGCGTTGTTGGTGTCGATGAACAGGACGCGGCTGCCCCTGGCGGCCGCGGCATTGGCGAGCAGCCGCGCCACCCTGCCCCGATGCGCGGCATCTTCCGGCGGCGACGTCAGCAGGACGGATGGCACCAGCGGCCAGTTCGGCGGACGCCGGCTGGACGCGAACAGGCGCCTCAGCGCCAGGCCCGCGACGGCATCTGTCTTCTGCCCGGCTGCGGCGCTACCGCCGAAAGGCCACCAGCGGCGACGGGATGATTTTGCCGGCAGCACGCCGAACACCGGCGCGTCGATGGCCGATTGCATCTGCGCGCTGGAAAGCACGGTCGGCGAGGAATATTCCAAGATCAGCGCGAGCGCGGTGCCTAGCCCCAGCCCGCCGAAGAGGGCGCCGAAAAGCAGCAGCGGCAAAGGCGGCCAACTCTTCTTCAGGGCGGGCATGGCGTTGGAGATGATGCGCGCATTGGTGCTGTCGACATTGATCTGCTCGCGCGTTTCCTGCGCCCGCTGCAGATAGGTGGCGTAGACGGAGCGCACCGCCTCGAGATCGCGCTGCAATTCGCGCAGCTTGACCGAAGCCTGATCGGTGTCGAGCGACTTGCTCTTCATGCCGGCGACCTTGGCCTCCAGCGCCTGCTGGTTGGCCAGCGCCCGTTCATAGTCGGTTTCGGCGGCGGCGCCGATGCGGCCGAGTTCGCGTGCGATGAGGGCGCGCGTGTCGCGCAGCTGCTGCTGGGCGGCGATCATGGAGGGGTGGCGCGGCCCAAGTTCGGTGCCAAGCTGCGAGACCTGGTCGACAAGCGTCGCCTCCTGTGCCCGCAGGCTGGAGATGACCGACGAGCGCATGGCTTCCGAGGTTGCGTCCGGCGCGCCGCCGGAGCGGCGCAGCTGGTCGACCTGTGCCTTCAGCGCCGCGGTGCGGCTCTGCGCAGCCGAAAGCTGCGTGTTGATCTCGGTCAGTTCCTGGTCGCTGACCAGATTGCCCGCCGCCATCACCATGTTGTGGGCGGATTTGTAAGCCTCGACGGCGTTTTCGGCCTGCTGCACGCGCTTGCGCTGTTCGTCCAGCCGCGCGGTGATGGAATCGGAAGCATCCGTGGCCATCTTCGCGCGCGCGCTCGCCTGGTCGGCCAGGTAGGCCTGCGCGATGGCATTGGCGAGCTTCGCCGCCTTGTCTGCGCTCTTGGCGGTGACGATCACGTCGAGCACCAGCACCTTGTCGGCCCGCTTCACCGCCAGCCGCCGGCGCAGCGCATCGAGCGTCTTGCCCGTCCTGTCGGTATCGGCCGACCCCGAGCCCAGCACGCCGCCGAGCAAACGGCTCAACAACCCGCCCTGCCCGTTGAATTCCGGATCCTCGGTCAGCTTGGTCGCCTCGATGGCCTTGAGCAGCACGCCCGTCGACTGAACGACACTGACCTGGCTTTCCACCATGGTGATGCCGCCATCGGGCGGAACGCGGCTCGGATTGACGTCGTTGGTGACCACCTGCAGGTCTTGCGGATCGATGAGGATTTCCGACACGGAACTGTAAAGCGCCGGCGTGAGCAACCCATAGGCCAGCGCCCCGAGAGTCAGCAGCGCGGCGGTCAACAAGATCAGGAAACGGCGGCGCACCAATATGCGCTTCAGGTCACCCAGCTCGACGGTCGAGGATGCATAGGACGCCGTCGGCACGGGCTCCGGGGCAGCATATTGCATGGCCTCGGGAGCATATTGTTGCGGCAACGAGAGCAGGGATGATTGCAAAGGTCGCTCCGACAACACTCCATGTGCCCCAAAAGATTAGATTGCGGCCTAAGCCTAGCTATTCCTTCAAGTGTTAAAACACTGTTAATTATGTTGAGAGCTCTTCTGATTTTTGGCAGGGCGTTTACCCATTTTTGGCATGGAGTTTGCGTAATATTAGCACAGGCGCTGATACGGGCGCGAGCGAGCAGGAGACGAATGGAAATGGGGCAGCACTTAAGTCAAGCCCTACCGTGCCGCCGTCTCCCCTGCCCTGAAATCGAACACCGGCCACATACAAGACATCACAACGCCAAGGGTGCGACATGCAAGTGAGCCTGCGCCTGGACAGCGAATGCGTCCGTGCTTTTCACCTGCTGCTGCTGCAGCGCCTGGCGGCACTGGCGCAGGTCGAGGTGTCCGTCGACGCCAGGCCGGCTGGAAGCGGCATTCCAGGCAGCGTCGCGGCATTGTTCCAGCTTGAAACGGTCCTCCACGGCCTGCCGGCGGACGGGCTGGCCAAGCGCCTGCCGCTGTCGGCGCTGGCGCCCTACCACACGCAGCCGCCCGCCTCCCCCGATCTGGTGCTCGACCTCTGCGGCGACGTGAGCCTGGAAGGAACGCGCGTCTGGCGCATCACCTATGACGGCGCCGCCGGCGAAGCGGCGCTGCTGGCGCTGATCCTCGACGGCCGCACGCCGATTGCCCGTATCGAGGAGAATGGCGCCACCGTCGCCGAGGGACGCCTGGGCACCGAATATGGCGGCATCGCGCTTTCTTCCTTCCAGGACATGCTGGCGCGCACGGCAAGCCTGATCCTCGCGGCCATGAATGGCACCGCGCGGGCCGTGCCCGTGCTGCCCGAACCGGCGCAAGTCGGTGCCTCGCCGCGGATACCCTCGACCACCAAGCTTGGCATCCGGGCGGGCAAGGCGTTGGCGCGGCGCATCGTCCAGAAGATCTACCACCTCTGCTACAACGCCCCGCACTGGAAGGTCGGCTGGCGCCAGACCAATGGCCGCGACCTCTACGACCTGCGCGCCCATCCGGCATCCGGCTGGCAGGTGTTGCCCGACGATGGCAGCCGCTTCTACGCCGATCCGTTCCCGATCCTCCACCAGGGACAGGTCACCCTGTTCGTCGAGGACTATATCCACCGTCTGGGGCGGGCCATCATCTCCGCCGTGCCCTTCGGTCCATCGGGGCCGATCGGACGTCCCGAACCGGTGCTCGACCTGCCCTACCATCTCTCATACCCCTTCGTCTTCGAACGCGACGGCGAGGTCTGGATGGTGCCGGAAAGCTGCGCCAACCGCACCGTCGATCTCTACCGCGCCACCGCCTTCCCCGGCGGATGGGTCAAGGAAGCGACGCTCCTGTCCGACGTCGTCGCCAGCGACGCCACCCTGGTCGAGCACGGCGGGCGCTGGTGGCTGTTCGCCACCGTCCGCGACGGCGGCGGCGCCTTCTCCGATGCGCTGCATCTGTGGTCGGCACCCGACTTCCGCGGACCCTGGACGCAGCATCCCAAAAATCCCGTGCTGGTCGACATCGCCTCGGCGCGGCCGGCAGGCCGCATGGTCAGGCGCGGCAACGACCTGCTGCGCCCGGTGCAGGATTGCCGCAGGAGCTATGGCGCGGCCCTTGGCATCGCACGCGTCGCTCACCTTGATTTGAACGGCATGGAGCAGGTCGTCGAGACGATCTTAACTCCTGGCGCGCTATGGAGTGGGCGCAAGCTGCACACGCTCAACGAGGCGGGCGGACTGGAATTCATCGATGGCTCGGCGATCGCGCCGCGCTGGAAACAACAGGCCCGGCGTTAAGGTAAACAAGTGTTACTACCGGCCACGCGTGTGGGTTGCTTGAGGTTGATTAAGGGCTGGAAGATATTTTCCACCACAGATTGTGGAGTGAGGCAATGACCAGCAGAAAGGGCAGCGACATGACCCCCGCTGAGGTTGCCCCGGGCGAAGTCGACGTGGCGATCATTGGCGCCGGAATGGCTGGCACCACCCTGGCAACGGTGTTGGGAAACGCCGGCCGCAAGGTGGCGCTGATCGACCCGCACCGCGTCCATCACGACGAGTTCCGGGCCGAGAAGATCGGCGCGAACCAGATGCAACTGTTCGAGAAGCTCGGTCTCGACAAGATGGTCATGCCTCTCGTCACCCCGTTTACCGACGTCGATGTCTTCCGCCTCGGTCAATTCTTCGCGCGTGAAAAAAAGTGGGAATACGCATTTTCCTACGGAGCGCTGATCAATGGCCTGCGCGATGCCTTGCCGTCGCAGGTACCGCTGACGGTCGGCAAGGTAACCGAGGTCTCGACCGGACCGGACCGGCAACGTGTCGTGCTGGCCGACGGCACCGTCATCAATGCCCGCCTGCTGGTGGTGGCCACCGGCTACAGCGAATTGGTGCGGCGCGCCATCGGCGTCGAGCGCATCGAACTGTCGAAGGCGCATTCGCTGTCCATGGGCTTCGACCTCGCCATTGCGCCGCGTGACTGCGCCTTTCGGGCCGTCACCTGCTACGGCAAACGGGCCTCGGACCGCATCGCCTATCTCACCGTCTTTCCCATCGGCGACAGGATGCGGGCGAACATGTTCGTCTATCGCACCGTCGCCGAACAGTGGACGCGGGATTTCCGCGCCGATCCGCAAAAGATGCTTTGCGAACTGATGCCCGAAATATCGGCGCAGTGCGGCAATTTCGAAGTGGCGAGTCCCGTTGAGGTCAGGCAGGTCAATCTGACCACGACGCAAGGCCATCGTCGCGACGGGGTCGTCTTCATCGGCGATGCATTCGTGACGACATGCCCGACTCCGGGCGTCGGCATCGGACGGGTCATGATCGATGTCGATCAGCTCCATTCGGTCCACATCCCGCGCTGGCTGGCAACGCCAGGCATGGCGGCTGACAAGATCGGCGCTTTCTACGACGACCCGGTCAAGGTGGCCTCGGATGCGGAAGGCATGCGCGTCAGCGTCTACGCCAAGCAGATCACCACCGAAACCGGACTGGAATGGCGCGTGCGGCGCCTGCGCAACAACACGGCGCGCCAGCTGATGATCATCGGCCGCAAGATGCGCCATCTGGGACCGCGGCGGCAGCCCGGTATGGCCTGAGGGTCCTCCCACTCTCTCCCGCCATCGAAGGCAGAGGCGTGTTCCCTTCTCCTTCCACAGGGGAGAAGGGACGCGCGCCAGCCTTGGGGTTGGGAGAGCATCTGGCATCCTCTGGGATTAGCCGGCGCACCTACGATTGAAAACCGTTCCGTCGCGATCCTTCACACCCCCTCTGTCCCGCCAGCCTTAAGGCCTTTTACACCTTGACGTGGCGGCACCTGCCGCAGAAAGTGAGGACACCCCCAGCTGCAGCCCCGCCTTCCGAGGCCGCCGGCGATGTCGACATCGACATGGTTCATGCTTTCAAGCGTGATGGTGGCTATTGCGGGTTTGCGGAATGCGGGCCGCTGCCTGGCGAGCCAACGGATTCCCGCATCAAAACCTTGCAAGCCTCGAGCCGCGCGGTCGGCGGCCCCTCCTCGCCTTCAATCCTGGCAAACAGTGCTTCCATGGCGTGGCCGGCGATCTGGCGCACCGGCTGCACCACGGCGGCGATGGCCGGCCATGTCACCTGCATCCATTCGGCGTCGTCGAAGCCGACCAGCGAAATGTCGTTGGGGCAGTGCCAGCCACGCCGCCGGAACTCCGACAGCGCCACCAGCGTGCCCTTGAGGAACAGCGAATAGACGGCCGTCGGGCGCTCGCCTTTTGCAAAATAGTCGCGCAGCTGTGCCCTGAGCGGCTCTACATCGCTTTCGGCCAGCACGACATCGATGCGCACATCCGGCGCCAGTTGCAGTGCGGTGGTGCGAAACCCGTCGAGGCGGGCGCGCACCGTCGCCACCTGCTCGCCAAGGCCGACGACAAGGATGTGGCGATGGCCCTTGCCGATCAGTTCGCGCGCCACTTCGGCGCTGGCGGCGGCACTGTCGGCCGACACCGTGTCGAAGGCGTCGTCGGAGAGCACGCGGTCGATCAGCACGCCGGTCATGCCGTTGGCCTTCATGAAGGCGGCCGCAGGCCCATGCTCGTTGCGCACCGGCGCCAGCACCACGCCGGCCACGCGCCAGTCATGCATGCGGGCTAGGATTTCGGTTTCGCGCGTTTCGGATTCGCGGCTCGACGCCGCCACCAGCGTATAGCCGCGCTGTTCGGCGAGGCTCTCGAGCTGGGTGACCATCTGGCCGAAGAACTCGCTTTCGAATTCCGGCATGATGGCGCCGATGATGCGGCGCTTGGCCCGGCGCATGTCGGAGGCCAGCGGATCGACGCGATAGCCCAGTTGTTCGATGGCGTCGAAGACGCGCTGCGCATTCTCGGGCTTGACCGTGGCGACGCCGGCCATGACCTTGGAGACGGTGGCGGCCGACACGCCGGCGCGGCTCGCCACATCGTGGATCGACGCACGCCGCTGCTGGTCCCGCCTATGCGCCATTGCTCCTCCTCCCGAGGCGCGGACAGAGGTATTTTCTGCCCGCCGGAGAAACGAGTAAATCGATTTTTCGCAGTTGTAAATCGGTTCATCGGCGGTATTTTAGCCACCGATCCCATGTCGCCCGAAACGCACGGCGTTTTGGGACAACGGCTTGGGCAAAGCAAAAATGCGCGACAGCATCGCGCCGGGAGGAATCGTCGTGCCAAACAAGGATTTGCCGCTGGTGATCAGCGCGCCGGAACCGCGCTCGCTGGAACTGATCTTCACGCCGCCGCAACTGGCGCGTTTCAAGGCGAAATACCGCATCGTCGAGACCACGGCCGAAGGCGTCGCCGAACTGCCGGCCGATGTGCTGGCGCAGGCCCGCTATATCGTCGGCCAGCCGCCGCTTTCGTCGGAGACGCTGGGTCGGATGACGGCGCTGCGCTGCGTCTTCAATGTCGAGACCAACCTCCTCAACAACATGCCCTACGAGACGCTGTTCGCGCGCGGGATTCATGTCGTCACCACCGGACTGGTCTTCGCCGAGCCGGTGGCCGAGCTTGGCCTTGCCATGGCGCTGAACCTTGCGCGCGGCATCGTCGATGCCGATCTCGCCTTCCGCAAGGGCGAAGAGCTGTGGGGCGGCGACGGCAACCAGACGGCGCGGCTCCTGTCCGGCGCCGATGTCGGCATCATCGGCTTTGGCGATCTCGGCCGCGCGCTGAACCGGCTGCTCACGGGTTTCCGCGTCAGCACCAAGGTGTTCGACCCCTGGCTGCCGCCGTCGATCCTGATCGACAATGGCGTCGAGCCGGCCTCGCTCGACGACGTGCTGACATCGAGCGACTTCGTTTTCGTCGTCGCCTCGGTGACCTCCGAGAACCAGGGTTTTCTCGGCGCGGATGCCTTCGCCTCGATGCGCAGGGGCGCCGCCTTCATCCTGCTCAGCCGCGCCGGCGTGGTCGATTTCCCGGCCTTGATGGCGGCGGTGAAGAGCGGCCACATCGTCGCCGCCAGCGATGTCTTTCCAGAGGAGCCGTTGGCACAGGATCATCCCGTGCGTGCCCTGCCCGGCTTCCTGCGCTCGGCCCACCGCGCCGGCGCGCTCGACATTGCCTTCAAGCGCATGGGCGACATGGTGCTGGAAGACATGGACCTGATCGACCGCGGCCTGCCGCCGCTGCGCTCCAAGCGGGCGGAACGCGAGACGGTGTCGAGGATGCGTTCCAAGCCGGTGGACAGGAACTGAGGGGAGGCCCGCGGGTTTCTTGTTGTGATGGAACGATCGTCCGGCTGACAGGTTTTGCAATAGGTCGGGCGGTGGGACGCCTGGCCTACTCCAGAAGGCCCGTCACGATTCGCGTCGGTGGCGGGCCTTTTCGTTTGCGGCGCTCTCCAGGGCGTGCGGAACCTTCCCAACAAAGCGACGTTGGTCCTTGCCGGTCAGGCAGACAATTCGCAAAAAAGGAACATTCCATGGGAAGCACCAGTGACAAGGCCTCGGGTCTCGCCAATCAGGCCGTAGGCAAGGCCAAGGAAGGCGTCGGCAAGGCCGTCGGCAATGACCGCCTGCGCGCCGAAGGCGCGGCGCAGGAAGCCAAGGGCAAGGTCCAGAAGGCCGTCGGCGACGCCAAGTCCGCCGTCAAGGACGCGACCAACAAGACAGCGGCCGCGATCAACAAGAACCTCTGAACATTCCTCGCTTCAAAAGACAGGTGAAGGCCGCCGTCGAACCGGCGGCCTTCTTCATTCGCGGATTTGAAATCGGCAGGGAACACATCGCCTTCCCAGAGATTGAGGAACCAGCGCAGCCCGCGCATTGACCCTAGGGATTTTCAGTCATGGCGAAGCAAGCATCCAAATTGGCCGGGACGGCCGCGACCATCCACGATCAGAAACTGCAACGCGGCGAAGGGGGCGAACTGCACCAGACCGCGTCCGGTTCGACCGAACTGCTGACCACCGCACAGGGCGGCCCTGTGTCCGACGACCAGAACTCGTTGAAGATCGGTGCCCGTGGGCCAACCGTGCTCGAGGACTTCCACTTCCGCGAAAAGATCTTCCATTTCGATCACGAGCGCATTCCCGAGCGCGTCGTCCATGCGCGCGGCTATGGCGCGCACGGCTATTTCGAAACCTATGAATCGCTGGCCAAATACACCCGCGCCGACATCTTCCAGCGCGCCGGCGAAAAGACACCGGCTTTCGTGCGCTTCTCCACCGTTGCCGGCAACAAGGGCTCCGCCGATCTTGCCCGCGACGTGCGCGGCTTCGCCGTCAAGCTTTACACGCAGGAAGGCAATTGGGACATTGTCGGCAACAACATGCCGGTGTTCTTCATCCAGGATGCGATCAAGTTTCCCGACCTGATCCATGCCGCGAAGGCCGAGCCGAACAGCGACTTCCCGCAGGCGCAGACCGCGCACGACAATTTCTGGGATTTCATCTCGCTCACGCCGGAAAGCATGCACATGATCATGTGGGCGATGTCCGACCGCGCCATCCCGCGCTCGCTGCGTTTCATGGAGGGTTTTGGCGTCCACACCTTCCGGCTGCTCAACGCCAAGGATGAATCGACCTTCGTCAAATTCCTCTGGAAGCCCAAGCTCGGCCTCCAGTCGGTCGCCTGGAACGAGGCGGTCAAGATCAACGGCGCTGACCCCGACTTCCATCGCCGCGACCTCTGGGACGCGATCCACGCCGGGAATTTTCCCGAATGGGAACTGCAGCTGCAGCTCTTCGACCAGGCGTTCGCCGACAGCTTCGACTTCGACATCCTCGATCCGACCAAACTCATCCCCGAGGAGGTGCTGCCGCCGATCGCGGTCGGCCGGCTGGTCCTCGATCGCATGCCCGACAATTTCTTCGCAGAGACCGAGCAGGTGGCGTTCATGACGCAGAACGTGCCGCCCGGCGTCGACTTCTCGAACGACCCGCTGCTGCAGGGCCGCAATTTTTCCTATCTCGACACGCAGATCAAACGGCTGGGCAGCACCAACTTCACCCACATCCCGATCAACGCGCCGAAATGCCCCTTCCACACTTTCCAGCAGGACGGGCACATGGCGATGCGCAATCCGGCCGGCCGGGCCAACTACCAGCCCAATTCATGGGATGAAGGCCCGCGCGAATCCCCGCAAAAGGGTTTTCGCTCCTTTGCCGAAGCCGAATCCGGGCCGAAGGCCCGCCTGCGACCGGAAAGCTTTGCCGATCACTACAGCCAGGCACGCCAATTCTACATCAGCCAGCACCCTGTGGAGCAAGGCCACATCGCCTCGGCGCTGACCTTCGAATTGAGCAAGGTGCAAACACCTGTTATTCGCGAGCGTGTCGTTTCCCACCTTCTCAACATCGATGATGCGTTGGCTCGCAAGGTGGCCGACGCGCTTGGCTTGAAGGCGATGCCGAAGCCCGCCGATGCGGCGGTGCCCACGCGCCGCGATCTCCCGGCGTCGGACGCGCTCAGCATCCTCAAGAACGGCCCCGGCCGCTTCGAGGGCCGCAAGCTCGGCATCCTGGTGACCGACGGCACCGACGCCGCTTTGCTGAATGCGCTGAAGCAGGCGCTGACCAAGGCCGGCGCCAAGTTCGAAATCATCGCGCCGAAGGTCAGCGGCGCCAAGGCGAGCGACGGCAGCTGGATCGACGCGCAGCAGATGATATCAGGCGCGCCGTCGGTGCTCTACGACGCCATTGCGCTGTTGCCGGCAAAGCCTGCAATGGCCGACCTCTTGAAGGAATCGACCGCCCGCGACTTCGTCGCCGATGCCTTTGCGCACTGCAAATTCATCGGCTTCGTCGAGGCGGCGGCCCCGCTGCTGGAAAAGGCCGGAGTTGCCAAGGACGAGGCGGTGATTCCGCTTGCATCCGCTGGGGATGTCGCGGGCTTCGTCGCCAGGCTGGGCGACCTGCGCGTCTGGGCACGCGAGCCGAAGGTGAAGCTGGGCTGAGCGACGGACTGAACCTGGCTGCGACCGCGCCTCCGTAGCGTAGGCGCAGCCGGATCCAGCCGCGCGTGCAGCCGATCAGCAACCTGGCGAGCGGGCGTCAGGCGGCGCGGCCGAACTCGTTCGCGACGATTTCGAGGAGCAGACCATTATTGTCCGCACTGACAGGCTCCCTCGACCGCCAGTCGCTAGCCGAGCGGTCGAACTCGATGGGTGCCGAATAGAGCTGGGCGAAACCCAGCACCAGCCGTTCGGCGTCGGCAATCGACAGGTCTCCGTGGCGGCCGGCCAGACTGGCGGCCAGGACCGGAACGTTCACGATTCCAAAATGATAGATCGTCTCGATCAGTGTGCGATTGAGATCGTCACGCAATTCGATCGGGTAGTTGTGCATGGCAAACTCCTGTCCAATGGACTGGGTTTTCCCTCACTTTCACCATGCGCCCCGCCATTCGTTAAAGCAAGACAATTATCAAGAAATTGTTAATAAAATCAATTAGTTAGTATGTTTAGTCGGTGACGTAACCCAAGCACTTTGAGCCGATGATGCAACAAATGTGTTTGACTATCTCGGAACCAAACGGGCCATTGGCAGATTGTGAGGCACATAAGTCACTTACTCATTCGGCTCGCCGGCCGCATCGCCGGAAGAAGGGACCTTCGCAATGGCTGACAATCTCGAGCGTCCTGAACGCCTGCAGGTCATGCTGAACGAGGAAGAATTCGCGGCCCTCGACACATGGCGTTTCGACAAGCGCATGCCGAGCCGCGCGGCCGCCGTGCGTGAACTGCTGCGTCGTGGCCTGGCCGCCGAGGGCTTTCTGCATGCCAACATCGGCACGCGTTCGGGCGATTTCGGCCTTCTGAATGGCGAACAGGAAGCCCGCAAGACGAAGCCTTCGGATGCGTGAGGAGCACGCCTCGGCTGGCGCGAAGCGATCCTTCGCCGGCGGGGCATGCTGCTGATCCACTACAAACAGCCGACATGTCATGGGGAAGATCATCAATGGCAGGCGTGCACGCCGGCCTGGACGTGGCGCCAGGTGATCTGCGCGAATGGCACACATTGCCGGCTTGGTGCACCAACTGCTCGCATCACGCCGAGCCAGCCGGACTGATCCGGCGTTACGGCAAGGGTGCGCTGTTCAGCGGCGTTGAGCGGGCGCTTCTTTGCACGAGTTGCAACAAGGGCGGCCCGGTACGTCTGGAGATCCATAAGCTGCCGAGAAATTGAGTGTTTAAGGCAGACTTGATGGAACATTAGCTCTTCCTAAAGATTGATGCGAGCGACAGGTGGTGCCCTCCATCTCCTGCCGAAGATCGGGCCTCCGATCGGCCCGCGCTTTTTCTCCGCCAGAGGGGCGCGGGCTTCAATTCTGCAAGGGGTAGAGATGGCCGCCACAAGCTATGTCGTCAGCGTCTTCGACAAGCAGCATTGGCGCACCATCCTGACGACTGGGGACAAGGGAGAGGCCGAGGCGCTAGAGCAGGCGATGAGCCAAGATAGCGTAAAGGTGCGTGTCGAAGAGATCACGCCGAAGGCGAAGAAGCGCTCTGGGTGTAGTCAGGTTTCGACCGCCTGAAAATCCGATATCGGTGGCGAAATCACCGTTTTCTCATGTAGCGTTCAAACATCGCCAGCTTGTGTTCGTAGCCAATGCGCACCTTTGCCTTGCAGCCATCGCATTTGAAACTGCCGATGGTCCTCACCCACGAACCCATTTTCACCGTTGGGTGAGCGCAGGCTGGACATTGAAACTCTATCGCCACATCGCGCAGTTCATTTGATAGGGGCATCTGCATCTCTCTCGGATTGACGAACCCGTCGCCCCATTCACGGCAGCGACGGGGCCCCTGGGATTGCGGGACTTGCTGGAGCGTTGGAACCCCTGCCGCTCTAGCAACCTGCACTGACGTCTAATGTTCCCTCATATATTGCGTCAGACCTTTGCCTATCACGCCCAAGACTTTAGTCCGTCGGTTTTGGCAGCTACCCCACGCGCTCATATTGCTCATGCGCTTCGCACACGCCCAAATCGTGCCTTCCGAGAAAGTCATCTTCTAGAGCGAAGTCCGACATTGAAATCACCTTCAATGGCATCAAAGATCGGCTTGGAATGATACCAAAATTTGCCCGGCCACCTCTAACATTTGATATTGAGAACGGCTTCGGACGAGCGTTATAAAAATGGACGTTTCCCATTGCTTTCCAGGGAGCTTGCGATGGATAACGTGATGCCGAACGGCAAGGTTTGCCCTTGCGTGGAAGTGGTCGAGGCGTGCGGCGAATGGTTCGTCCGCGTGGTTGAGGAAGACCAGGAACTCACTCGATCTTTTGAGATCGAACCCTTTGCTCTGGCCTTCGCGGAAAGCCAGAGGATGCGTCTGGGGCTTGCCGACTTCAAACGGCTTTAGGGCCCTTGGGCTTCAATATCCGGGCCTCTCGCAAAAGCGAGGTCCAGCTATGCGGCCCAAGGAAAGCGACAAGCTCGCGGGCCTGCGCCGTGGTGACGCCGGTTTCATTGACCAGACGGCGAACGGTGTCGCTCGTCACAGCCGTTGGCTTCTCTTGCTCGTCAACCATGTTTCGGATGTCCCTTCCGTGCGACCCAACGATCGGCCGCACGCAATGGTTCCTGGCCTGAGCAAGGATTATCCCCCGGCCCCTCGCCTGCCACGCTATTGTCCAAAGGTCCCATTCGCGACGGCGCGATCTTGTGCGAGATTGGCGCAATATAAGCAATTGCTTAAAAATGGTTCGGACGGCTGTCGAGGGGGCGGTGTCGTGCCAATTCGCAGGAATCTTGCCGCGAATCTGCGACGGCTGGTCTCCGGCCATCCGTCGGTGGCCGCCGTATGCCGCGGACTGAACATGAACCGCTCGCAGTTCGAACGCTACCTGCAAGGCAAGAGCGTGCCCAACCGGGCGACCGCCAAGCTGATCTGCGACTATTTCGGCATCGACGAGGATGAATTGTACCGTGCACCGGAAGCCTCAGCGCCCGAACGCAAGGCCCTGTTGCCGACCCACCAGGCGCTCTACGAGAACATGGTGCGCGGCCCGGCTCCCGCCATCGCCGGCGGCGCCTACTTCACCTACTTCACCGTTCCGGACCGTCCCGACCTTGTCATGCGGTCGGTCACCTTCGTGCGGCGCGAGGCCGAGCTGGTGACTTTCAGGCGCGTGACCCGCTGGGCCGACGGCTATCGTCAAGGCAGGCCGCGGGCGTTGGGCTGGCACTATGGCGTCGCCATCTCGCGGCTGAACTGGATCTATTTCGTCGGCGTCAACCGCCGCCAGACCAGGGAGCCGTCGCTCATGACCGTGCAATGGGCACCCTTCTCGGATCCGGTCCTGGTCGGCAACGCCTTCGTCCTGACCGGCTCCGGACCGGCCTGCGTGTCGGTCATCATGCGCCAGGCAGTCGGCAGGATCAGCCTCCGGCAGATGCTGGGGATGTGCCGTCCCGTCAGCCTCGACGACCCGCTCCTCGACCAACTCGTCGCCAGCCTTGTGCGCGAAGGCCAAGCCATTCCAGCTTAAGGTGTGAAACGGTCTTCCCGGTAAAGCGCATGGCACTCCTCCCCTTGGGAATCGCGCCGAACATGGAAATGCGGCGGCTAGGCATTTCCGAGAAACGATGAACCGCTTTAGACTGGCATCCCCGGCGGACAGAAGCCGGGAGCAGCAGGGGTACGCGATGCTCAACAGCTTCGACTATGGCGGCAAGGAAGCCGAAACGGTGCACGCGCTGGAGGAGGACATCATCTTCGGCCGGCTGGCGCCCGGCACGCGCCTGGTCGAGGATGTGCTATTGGCCCGCTTCCCGGTCTCGCGCCACATCATCCGCCAGGCGCTGTACCAATTGGAGAGGCTGGGCATCGTCACCCGCGAGCGCAACAAGGGCGCCATGGTGCGCCGGCTCTCGCCGGAGGAAGTGCGGCAGATCTACGAAGTGCGCGAAATGCTGCAACGCCAGGCGGCGCTGATGATCCCGCTGCCGGTCGGCGAGGCGCTGATCGCGCAACTGGAAGAGATCCACCGCATCTATGGCGGCCATGTCGACAATGGCTATCTCAGGGGCATCCACGAGGCCAATGACCGCTTCCACCTGACCATGTTCTCGGCGTGCGGCAATGCCTATCTCGTCTCCTCGATCGAACACTACATGCGCCTCAGCCTGCCGGTGCGGGCCAATTCGCTGGCCGACAGGGAGAAGCTCGACGTCTCGCGCCAGCACCACGCGATGATGATCGAGGCGCTGAAGCGCCGGGACAATTGGGTACTGGCGCAGCTCTGCGTCGACCATCTGCAGCCGAGCAAGGTGTTTTATCTCCAGGAGATCGGGACGGCGGCTGGCTAGGGCCAGGTTGGCGCTGCCCCTCACCTGCCTGCCGGCAGGGCAATGAGGGGCGGCGCTAGCGGTAAAGATCGGCGAAAACAGCTAAAACCGCCCAGCTGAAAACGGCGCAAGTCTTTCGCTGTTGGGCCGGCGGCCGGCGATGAGGTCGCCCACCAGCCGCGCGGTGATGGCCGAAAGCGTCAGCCCGAGATGGCCATGGCCGAAGGCGTAGATGACGTTTGGATTGCCGGGCGACGGGCCGATGACCGGCCTGGAATCCGGCAGCGATGGCCGGAAGCCCAGCCATTTTGACGATGGCTGGCCCAGCGCGGGGAAGAACTGGCGCACGCCGCGATCGAGCAGCGCCAGGCGGCGCGGATTGATTGGCGAGGCCAGCCGGCCGAGCTCGACCGTGCCGGCGACGCGCAGCCGGCCGGCCATAGGTGTCATGTAGAAGCCGAGATCGACCGGGCACACCGGCCGCGTCAGCAACGGCGCCGGCGTGGCGAATTCCAGGTGATAGCCGCGCTCGGTTTCGAGCGGGATGCGGTCGCCGGCCTGTGCCGCCAGCGGCCGCGAGAAGGCGCCGGCGGCGATCACCACCTTGCTGGCGCGGAGCCGCAGGCCGGGACCGCTGAGCTCGACGCCACCGGCATCGGCCCGCAACGCTGTCACCTCGCCCCGCAGCAAGGTTGCGCCCCGGTCAGTGGCCGCTTTCAACAACCGCGCCATCATGGTCTGCGGATCGGTCAGGTTCATTGATTGCGGAAAGAACAGCCCACCGCCTTGCACCGCCGGCAGGTTCGGTTCGAGTGCTGCCACTTCGCCGGGGCTCAGCACCGCCTGGTCCACGCCGAATTCGGCGCGCAGCGCCCGGCTCGACGCGCCGTCGGCAAGATCGCCCGGGCGACGATAGAGATAGAGGCAGCCATTGCGGCGCAGCAGATCCCGGGCATCGGCCTCGACAACCATCTCCTCCCAGGCCGGCAGGGAATCGGCCAGCAGGCCGGCCATCGCCACGGCGTTGGCACGGGTGGCGGCCGGCAGCGATTGCCTGACGAAGCGCGTGAGCCACGGCGCCAGATGCAGAAGTGCTGTCCAGCGCAGCGAGAAAGGGCTGTCGGCGTCGAGAAGCAGCTTTGGCAGCGCGCGCAGCACCGCCGGATTGCCGACCGGCATACAGGCATATTCGGCCAGCGTGCCGGCATTGCCATACGAGGCGCCGGAACCGGGCTCGTTGGGATCGACGAGCACGACTTCGCGGCCGTCGCTGGCCAGCCGCAGCGCCGTCGCCAGCCCGACCACGCCGGCGCCGATGACGGCGATCTCGACACTCTTCGAAGCTGTCACTTGTTGTTCCCTCAAGCCTGTCCTTGTCCCAAAACCGCGGCGCACTTTTGGGCGGCCGGCATCAGACAAAACCCGGCAATTGCAGATGCCCGGCCGACAACAACTCGGCCATGGTGGTCAGCGCGGTGCGCAGATCGTCCTGCGAGCGCGCCGCACCGACATTGATGCGCACGCCATGCTGCACCGGCTCGCGGCCGACGGCGAAGGCATCGCCCGGCAGAAGGGCCACGCCGCGCTCCAGGCAAGTGCGGGCAAAGCCGGCGCCGCGCCAGGGCTCTGGCAAGCGCAGCCAGGCATGGGTCGCGCTCGGCTGGCTCTGCACATCGTAGCGGCCGAGGATTTCGCTCAGGATTGCCTGGCGCTGGCGCAGCTCTTGTTTCTGCACCTCGATGATGCGCGCCGCCGCCCCGTCCTCGATCATGCGCGCGCCGATCAGCGCCGTCAGCGGGCTGATGCTCCAGCAATTAATGCGCAAAGCCGCCGCGACCTGGCCGGCAATGGCGCGCGGCGCGATGACGAAGCCGAGCCGCAACCCCGGCGCCAGGCATTTCGACAGCGCGCCGATATGCACCGTCAGTTCCGGCTCCAGGCTGGCAAAGGAAGGCAAGGCCTCGTCGGCCAGCGGCCGGTAGACGTCGTCCTCGATGATCAAGACATTGTGGCGGCGCGCGACAGCCGCAAGCTCATGGCGGCGCGCTTCGCTTAGCGTAATGGTCGTCGGATTGTGCAGCGTCGGCACCAGGAATACCGCGCGGGGGCGGAGCTGCGCGCAGGCGGCGTCGAAAGCATCCGGCCGCATGCCGCCGCGATCCATGGCGACGCCCCTGAGATCGAGCCCATGCACCCGGCAGAGCGCGTTGATGCCCTGATAGGTCACCTCGTCGGCAAGCACCACCTCGCCCTGCCTTGTCACCGCGCCAAGCAGACAGTCGAGCCCGTGCTGGGCGCCCGCCGCCAGCACCACGCGGCCGGGGTCGCCGTCGCCGGCAACGGGCTTCAACCAATCGGCGATCGCCGCGCGCGCCCAGAGCGGCCCTTCCGGCGGATGATAGTCCTGCAGCGAGGCGTAGTGTGGGTCCCTGGGCAGGCGCGGCAGCAGCGCCGCCAGCGCGTCGAGATAGGCCGAGGTGGCGGGGCGGTTGACCGAGAGGTCGATGATGCCGCTCTCGTCGCTCGGCGCCGAGACGAAGCCGGGCCGCTCGGCCGCCTGCCTGGCCGCCACCGTCGTGCCCCGCCCCGGCCGCGCCTCGAGCAGGCCGCGCTGCTGCAACGTCGCCAGCGCCCGCGTCACCGTGGTGACGTTGATGCCGAGCGCCCGCGCAATGTCGCGCTGCGGTGGCAGCCGGTCGCCGACCGCCAGCGTGCCGGCGGCAATACGCTCGGCGATCGCGTCGGCGAGACGGCGGTAGACCGGACTTTCATCCTCGGTAAGGCGGAGATCACTGAGCATGCGGACAGGATTCGGGGCTTCGGATTTGTCGTGGGCTTAGCATAAGACAAATCGCCGGACAATAGCGCTTGTGTGACGTCAATTAGGCTTTGTCAGGCAGAAATATCACACAATCGCGACAAATATCGGCTTGACGCCCAAAGTTGTCTGCATCTATGCTCGAATTCAGATAGATTGTGTGAGCATACAAGTTTGGACGGCCCACGAGACGCGGGCTTCCGATGGGATGGAAACATGCATCACAAGCCGCATAGTGTTTCAGCCGGCACGTTTCGGGATCGCGCACGATGAGCGCCGCCCGTCAGGCCGTTTTGCCGTCATCTCCGGCCACGGCGCCAGGGCCGGCCTTCGTCGATTTCGTCGATGTCGAGAAATCCTATGACGGCCGCGCCTTCGCGGTGACGCGGTTGAACCTTGGCGTGGCGCGCGGCGAATTCCTGACCCTGCTTGGCCCTTCCGGTTCGGGCAAGACGACGACGCTCAACATGCTCGCCGGCTTCGAACGGCCGACCAGCGGCACCATCACGCTGGAAGGCAGGCCGGTCGACCGCCTGCCGCCATACCAGCGCAACATCGGCATGGTATTCCAGAACTACGCGCTGTTCCCGCATATGAGCGTGGCGGAGAACGTCGCCTTCCCGCTCTCCGTGCGCCAGGTCAGCAAGGCCGATATCGCCGGCCGTGTCGGCCGCGCGCTGGACATGGTGCGGCTGAAGCAGTTCGGCGACCGCAAGCCGGCGCAGCTTTCCGGCGGCCAGCAGCAGCGCGTCGCGCTGGCCCGCGCGCTGGTGTTCGAGCCAAACCTGGTGCTGATGGACGAGCCGCTCGGCGCGCTCGACAAGAAATTGCGCGAGCACATGCAGCTCGAGATCAAGCAGATCCACACCATGCTCGGCGTCACCATCGTCTATGTCACCCATGACCAGAGCGAGGCGCTGACCATGTCGGACCGCGTCGCCGTCTTCAACAATGGCGCCATCGCCCAGCTCGGCTCACCCGACAATCTCTACAACGCCCCGCAAAGTTCCTTCGTGGCGAGCTTCATCGGCGAGAACAACACGCTGGACGGCGTCGTCGACCGCGTCTCCGGCAAGGAATGCCGCGTGCGGCTGACCGGCGGCGGCGAACTCACCGCGCTTGCCATCGGCGTGGCGCAGGGCGCCGCCTGTCACGTCGCCATCCGCCCCGAGCGGTTGAGCCTTATGCCGGCCGGCGGCAACGCACTGCCGGCTACAGTCGACGGTCGCATCTATCTTGGCGACCATCTGCGGCTGCTGGCCCGGCTCGGCAACGACCAGGTGCTGACCGTCAAGGTCGGCCCGGAGGCGACCATGGCCAATGGCGAGGCCATCACGGTCTCCTGCGCACCGCAGGACTGCCGCGCCTTTCCCGCTGATGCCTCGACCGCGAAGGCGACCTGAACCAGCAATCTCAAGAACCGATCCATCTCAAAAACAGGGGAAGAAAAATGAGAATCGCGAAGACCCGGATGCTGGCTTTGGCCGCCGCCACTGCACTCCTCAGCATCGGCCATGCTTTCGCCGACGAATTGTCGATCATGGCCAGCGGCGGCGCCTGGCAGGACGCCCAGCGCAAGGCCTGGTTCGAGCCGTTCAGCAAGGAAACCGGCGCAAAAATCCTCGAGCAGGAGTATCTCGGCGATCTCGGCAAGGTCAAAGCCATGGTCGACACCGGCAACGTGCCGATCGACCTGGTGACGGTCGAAACCGCGACCGTGCTGCAGGGCTGCGACGCCGGCATTCTGGAACGCCTCGACTATTCCAAGATCGGGCCGCGCGACAAATTCATCGAGGGCTCGGCGCTGGATTGCGGTGTCGGTCTCGATGCTTACGGCGACATCCTCGCCTATGACCCGACCGTGCTGAAGGAAGCCCCGACCTCGGTGCTCGACCTCTTCGATACCAAGAAATTCCCGGGCAAGCGCGCCATGCGCAAATTCCCGGCGCAGAACCTCGAATGGGCGCTGATGGCCGACGGTGTCGCGCCCGCCGACGTCTACAAGGTGCTGGCGACGCCGGAAGGTGTGGACCGTGCCTTCAAGAAGCTCGACACCATCAAGAAGGACATCGTCTGGTGGGATGCCGGCGCGCAGCCGGCGCAGTTGCTGGCCTCGCAGGAAGTGGTGATGACCACGGCCTGGAACGGCCGCATCCAGAATGCCATCGACACCGACAAGAAGCCCTTCAAGATCGTCTGGAACAACCAGATCCTCGAATATGACATGATCGCCATCCCGAAGGGCGCCAAGAACCCTGAACTCGCCTACAAATATCTGGCCTATATCTCCAAGCCGGAAAACAACGCCAGGCTCGCCAGCTACATCACCTACGGGCCGGTGCGCACCGATGCGGCGTCCTTCGTCGCGGCCGATGCCTTGCCCAAACTGCCGAACGCGCCGGACCATCTGGCCGGCGCCTACCTCGTCGCCGACACCGAGTTTTGGGGCGACTATGGCGAGGACCTGGTCAAGCGCTTCAACGCCTGGCTGGCGCAGTAAGCATGTCGGCCTTGCTGCCCAGCGAACTCGACCGGCCCGCGCTGGCCCGCGGCCGGCCGGCCGCCGGCGCGGATCCCGGAACCGCGTCGGCGGCATTGCGGCGCGCCGAATTCGGCGACCGCCTGCGCTCGCTGGCGCTGGCAGCGCCCCTGCTCCTGCTTCTGGCGCTCAGCTTCGGCATCCCGATCGTGCTGTTGCTGTCGCGCGCCGTCTACGACCCGACCATCGCCGACGCTCTGCCGCGCACCAGCGTGGCGCTCGGCAACTGGAACGGCCAGGGCCTGCCGGATGATGCAGCCTTCATCGCGCTCGCCGCCGACCTCAGCGAGAACCAGGCCAAGGGCACCGCCTATGAACTGGCCAAGGCGCTCAACGCCCGCCTGCCCGGCGCCCGCAGCCAGGTGCTGAAAACCGTGCGCCAGCTCGAAGGCGCCGACGGCAAGCCGCCACTCGAGATCATGAAAGCCGTGCCCTTCTGGTCGGCGCCCGGCACCTGGCCGGTGATCGCCAACGGCACCCACGCCATCACCTCGTTCTATCTCTTGAGCGCCCTCGACCTCCGCTGGAACGCCGATGGCGGCATCGAGCGGGTGCCGCCGCAACAGGCGATCTTCCTGCAAGTGTTCCTGCGCACCTTCTTCGTTGCCGCTTCCGTCACACTCGCCACGCTGCTACTCGGCTTCCCCCTCGCCTATCTCATCTCCAGCGTGCCGAAAGGGCTGGCGGCGATCCTGATCGTGGCGGTGCTGTTGCCCTTCTGGACCTCGATCCTGGTGCGCACGGCCGCCTGGACGGTGCTCTTGCAGAAATTCGGCCTGGTCAACGACATGCTTCTGTGGCTCGGCTTCGCTTCCGAGCGGCTCGACTTGATGTACAGCCGCATCGGCCTGATCATCGCCATGACGCATATCCAGCTGCCGTTCACGCTGCTGCCGATCTATTCCGTCATGCGCACCATCGCGCCCTCGCAGATGAAGGCGGCCTATTCGCTCGGCGCAAAGCCCTTCACCGCCTTCCGGCGCGTCTATCTTCCGCAGGTTTTCCCCGGAATCGTGGCCGGCTGCCTGCTCACCTTCATCCTGTGCCTGGGCTACTACATTACGCCCGCCCTGATCGGCGGCGCCAGCGACCAGCTGATCAGCAATTTCATCGCCAATTACGTCAATGTCGAACTGAACTGGGAGATGGCGGCGGCGCTGAGCTTCATCCTGCTCGTCTTCACGCTGGCCCTGTTCGGCATCTTCGCCCGGATCCTCGGCCTCGACCGCCTGAAGATGGTGTAGCCATGCTGCTGTCGCCTTACCCCACCCCTGGTGAACGCATCCGCGTCGCGCTGCTTTGGCTGTGGTGCGGGCTGGTCATTCTGTTCCTGCTGGTGCCGATCCTCATCCCGGTGCCGCTCTCCTTCAACAGCGGCGCCTTCTTCATCTTTCCGCTCGAAGGCCTGTCTACGCGCTGGTACGAGGTGGTGCTGGGCACGCAGCGCTGGCAGTCGGCGATCGGCAACAGCCTGATCGTCGCCTTCGGCACGACGCTGATCGCCACCACGCTCGGCACGCTGACGGCCATCGCGCTGTCGAACGAGAAATTCCCCGGCCGCCGCATCGTCATGCCGCTGCTGCTTTCGCCGCTGATCGTGCCGGTGGTGATCACTGCCGTCGGCTCCTACCTGTTCTATGCCCGCGTGGGGCTGGCCAGCACCTATGCCGGCATCATCCTGGCGCATACGGCACTTGCCAGCCCGTTCGTCGTCGTCACCGTCGGCGCCAGCCTCACCGGCTTCGACCGCAATATGATGCGCGCCGCCGCCATTTCGGGCGCCAGGCCGCTGACTTCGTTCTTCCGCGTGATGTTGCCGCTGATCCTGCCCGGCGTGCTGTCGGGCGCCGCCTTCGCCTTCGTCACCTCCTTCGACGAGGTGGTTGTGGTGCAGTTCCTGGCCAGTGCCGGCCAGCGCACCATGCCGCTCGAAATGTTCATCGGCCTGCGCGAAAAACTCTCGCCCGCCATCACAGCCGCCGCGACGCTGATGATGGCGCTGTCGATCGTGCTGCTGGTTGTGGCGAACCTTCTCGCCCGGCGCGGCCAGGGCCGGCGGATAGCAAGCGGTTAGAGCAAGGTTTCGACAGGCTCAGTGATCCGGTGCGCAAAACAGTGAAACTTGTCGCGCACCATTCCCGTTGCTTTTAGGATCGCCTCCCGGGCGATTGCAGACCTCCGATCAATGCCCCGCCGGCTCGCCGGTGGGGCCTTTTTCGAGGCGGCCCGCGTGGAACAATCAGGGAGCCGGGAAGTTTTCAGACCGCCGGACGCGCGACGTCCGAACGACCCAGCGCTAGCCAAGGCTGAGATGTGTGGGCAGTATCCTGTGCGGTGATGTGGAAACAAAAGAGCTTTCTCCCGCGCACACGGACGAACACCGGGAAAATTCTAAGCTTCCGAATGATATATTTTTAGAAAATTGGGTTCACGTCGCCCGAAAAACTGGAACTTTGCCCAAATCCTCCCGTTACGCCCTTGATCGTTGCTTCGACGGTCACAAAGCAACAGGGAAGGAACCTATCATGAATATCAAAATGATCTGCCTTGGCGCAATGGCGCTTTCAATGGTCGCCGGTTCGGCTCTCGCCGCGGGAAGCACCGGCACATCCGCTCTCGACGATCCGGCCAAGATGCAGCCCTTCTACACCGATTCCAGCATGAAGACGCTGCGCGGCAATGACGATTTCGTCAAAGCCTGGAAGGCGCTGACGCCGGACGACCAGAAGATGGTGATGGCGGCCTGCGAGGATGAAGCCAAGAACGCCAACCCCACCAACGCCCATCCGGAATTCTGCAGCAGCGTCAAGGCCAACGGCGGCAGCAAGTAAACGCAACCGCCACGACCCATCCAAACAGCCCCGCATGCGGGGCTGTTTTGTCGGTGGCGGCATCGTCGGTCGTCACCCATACACCCTTGCCGCCCCAGCGCGCCCTCGGCCATAATCCGCCATCTCGCGGAGAACACCGATGTCGCTCGATCCTTTGCTCCATGCCTCGCCCGTCATCCAGCTCCATGCGCTGATCGCCATCGCGGCGCTGCTGCTCGGAGCCTTGCAACTGTGGCGCACCAAGGGCGACCCACTGCACCGCTCGCTCGGCCGCCTCTGGGTGGCGCTGATGGCGACGGTCGCCGGCTCCGGCCTGTTCATCTGGACGATCCGGCTGTGGGGACCCTTCAGCCCGATCCATCTTCTGTCGCTTCTGGTGCTGGTGATGTTGTGGCGCGGCGTGCGCGCCGCGCGCGGCGGCAACATCGCCGCCCACCGCCGCATCATGCAGGGCACCTACATTTTCGGCCTTGTTATCACCGGGCTTTTGACCTTCATTCCCGGCCGCACCATGTATGCCGTCGCCTTCGGCCCGCAAGGCGCGACGCCACAGAAGCTGGCGATCTTCGCCGCCTTGGTCGTCGCCGCGGCAGCGGCCGGCCTCTATGCCGCGCGTGGTGCAAGAGCCGCGGCCCCGCGCCCGAAAACATCTCCCGGCGCCTGATCCAATTGCCTGTGGAATTCGGCCACGTCTCACTGCGTCCCGCAGCCTTGATCGATGCCTGACTCAGATTGTTACCGGCGAAAATTGCAGCAGATCAACACTGTTCAATTCACGCTTTGCTTTCAGCATCGGGCCTGACCGACCGGGACCAAAGCAAGCGGCCGCAATCATATCTGCCGGCACGCTGCAATTTCCTCCCGGCTGCTGTTCAGACATCTGGAAAGTAGGAAATGAATGGATACGCTCGCGATGTTTTCACGCCAAGGCCAAGTTGAGCCCAGAAACGACTTGACGACGAGACCAATGTGGCGCCCTAATAAAGCATAGCCTAAACAAAGGTGCCGAATGGCTCGAAAGAAAGGCTGAACCAACAGGGGATGACGGCACCATGAGGGTGCACCCCGGCGCAAGATCCGAAGATTGGGGTCTTCGGCAACGCAGCGCGACAGTCGGGGTTCGCGGGGGCGAAGCCAATGACCTTGGATGTCTGGAACGATCCGGGCGTCATCAGCCTGCTTAGCGAGATCGTAGATCTCGGCGAGCGGCCGGAGGTTGACGAGTTTTTCTGGTTAAAGGCCGTCGCGAGCAAGACCGCGGATTCCACCTCCCATGATCTGAAATTCTTCAATGCCGCTGCGCCACCAGAAACGCCTCCGCCCCGCGAAAACACGTACAGGATAGCCAACATCATCCTTCAGGGCGGCGGCGTGCTGGGAATCGCGCATGCCGGCTTCGTCACCGGCCTGGAAACGATCGGGGTTCGTTTCGCTGGCGTCGCCGGCGCCTCGGCCGGCGCCATCATGGCCATGGGCATGGCCGCCGTGCGCGGCGACGATCTGCTCAACCCGACGCATAAGAAGGTGGTGGACATCGTCAGCGCCATGCCTATGAGCGCCTTCATCGATGGGCCGTACCGGACACGCAGGCTCATCAAACAGTTCCTGCTCAACCGGCCGTCCTTCTCGCCTTCGTCATGGCCGGCCTGGCTCGGTGCCCTTCGCCAGATCCAGCACACACGCGGGCTCAACCCGGGCAACGCCTTCGAAGACTGGGTTCGCGGCGTGCTGGCCGAGCACGGCCTGCGAACCGTCGACGACCTGTTCGCCCGTTTGACCTCCATCTCGAAGCAGCTCAACGCGGCGATAGGCGCCGTCAGGCTGCAGGGGGTAAAGCCTCTGTCGGCCCTGGAACTCGTGGAAGAGGACGGCAGACACCTGCTTCAGGTGATGGCGGCCTGCACGCCGATCGGGGTGAAATTCCAGTTTCCCGATGACATCCAGTATCTCTCAGCCGAGACCGGCACGAATTCACCGGCAGCTTTGGTGCGGGCGTCGATGTCGATCCCGTTCTTCTTCGAGCCTGCCGTCTTCGACGTCAACAAAGACACATGGTCGGCCTTCGTCAAAGACAGGTTCAAGCATCTGGCAAACGAGGACAAGCTCCACGAACTGTCTACCATCGGCGAGGTGGCATTTCTCGACGGCGGCATCTTCTCCAATCTCCCTGTCGATGCGTTCAGCACGATCCTTCCGGATGTGCCGACCATCGCCATTCCGTTGATGAGCGCCGGCCCGACCAAGCCCTACCGTCGTCGCGCCCGTCTCAGCAGCCTCGCCGAGGATATTGGAACTGTCGGCTTCATGGTCCGCGACCAGCGCGACCGCGACGCCATCGCCGCGCTTGAACGCAGGGAGAAGGTATTCAAAAGGCGACAGATCGGCGCCGGCTCGACAATGCCCGCGCGGTTTCCATTCCACCTGGCCGCCATCGACGTCAAGGACGCCAACTGGCTCAACTTCTCCATGGACGAGAAGGAGATCATGGATCTGTTCATGGCAGGCCTGATGCGCGCCCACAAATTTCTGAAAGACCTCCAAGGGGGACCGAATCATGGATGAGAGCACGATTGAGCCGGCCATCGTGAAAAAGGATGAAGATGCGGAAGTTGTTTTCGTCAAGGCGCTGAATGGTCTCGATCCGAAAGTGAAGGGCCTGATCGGCAGCTATGATGCGGGCCTGAGCGCGCTCGAACAGCTGCAGAACTCCGCCAACAAACGGCCGCATGCCAAGGGTCTCGAAGCGCAGCTGAACGAAGCAGATGAAGCTGTAAAGACTGCTAAAACCGCACTCGTATCATCCATGCGGGACCTCAACAAAGCTGCCGAAACCTTCCTTCATGGTGTCTATGTCCTGGCCAGCCGGCGCCAGAACCCAGCCATTTTCTACGGCAAAAGCTCCAATTCGTTGGCGTCCCCAAGGGATCTGGGTAACAGCTATACTCCGGAAGAAGGCAAGGCCCGACGCGATGAGGAGCAGCAGGCGCTCGACGGCATAGACGGAGTTGCCATCTCCAGTGGCGACACCGTCAAGGAGATAAACCGCCTGCTCGACCTCACCAGCACCAAGCGCATGGCCGAGGAGATGGACATCGTCACCTATCAGTCGAACGCCAAGCGGTTGTTCGACCGGGTCCAGGATGAATTCAACCAGGCCTTAGCCTTGTTCACGGCGGACCAGGTGAGGGTCCGCAAGATGCTCGCGGCGATCGACGACTTCACGTCGAAGAGCAACAACTGGATCACCGATCCGCAGCTCGCGGCCGACGCTCCCTTGCCGCTCGAGACTGGTGCACCGGTGTCGGCCAACCCAATCCCGACAGCAGGTGCCCGATCCATTCTGGCGGCAGATCCCGAGTTCATCGCGGCAGCGACTGCTATGGTCACGGCCCATCGCTTCCTCGTCCGCTACAACAATTTTCTCGACTACGCCAAGGGCTATGCGGGCAACATCGGCCGTGAGTTCTATACCGAGGCTTCTGTGGACGCTTTCAAGGATGCGACCCGGGAACACGCCCAAAGGATCGAGAAAAGGGGCCTTTTCTCAAGTTATCTGACGCTGAGCATGGGGGCACTTTCCGCACTGATCGTCGCCATCATACTGGTCTTCCTCGACAACAATCTGGCCTTCAAGAATTGGATCATTCCACTGACGGGAGCCGCTGCGGCCATTGGCTATTTCGTGTCGGTGGTGTTTGGACGCGTTGCGCGCGATGGCATCATGGGCGATCTGCGAGGAGCGCTTTTTGAAAGTGTTTCCCGGACGTCGTACGGCCCGCAAGCTGGAACGACGACCCAGGACGCTGGCCGCGAAGCGTACAATTATTTCAAGTTTCCGACGCTGGGGTGGGCAAGCTTCGATTCGGCGGACACCTCGAAAACGAGCGCGGCTGCTGCGAAGGATTCGCCGGTCTCGCTCGCCAAGACTCTGACCGATATCGGCAAGACCAAATGGCCCGTTCGTGTTTCTGCAATGAGATGGGGAAACGGGGCACTTCTGGCCGCCGTGGTTTTCGTTACCGCCTCCATCTCCTGCTTGTCGGGAAACCCGGGCTGGAGGAGGTCATTCGCCTTCATCTCGCGCACGAACGAACTGGGCTCATGCGTGCTTGAGCGCGGCCGCGTCCTGCTGGCCAGCGGCGATAGCTATTTTGTTGAAACCCGTGACGGCAAACCGGTTACCGAGGTCGCCAAGTCATTGGTCCTGCGCATCGCGCCGATCCCGATGCCGGAGGAAACCACGAGAACCAAAGAAGGTTATGTCAGAATTGGCGGAGACGATCCGCAGGCCAAGCCGGCCGCCGCCGATACAACGCCGACGACATCGGAGCTTCCCGACTGCGACGATCCACGCCCAGAACCAAAGGCACCCGACCTGCTGGCCGCCGGCGCTGACATCAAGCAAGGGTTGGAGACCGTCGCAGGAAAGATCGGAACCAGCACGACGCAATTCGATCCTAAATCCCTGGCCGACCTTATGGAAGCCGCCAAGCTCCTGGCCAACAGCCTCAAGGAGTGGCTGGACGCCGTAACCAAGCACATTCCGGAATCATCTGGCTGTCCCTGCACCACCAGCGCCTCCGCGGCGCCGATCATGCCCGTCATTATCAGCATGCCGCCTGCCGCCACGCCGGACCTGCAATCCGGCCCAACCGTCCTCACGATGATCTATACCAGCGACGGCAAGGGGCACGAGATTGGCGATGGCGGCATGCTGCTGCCGGTCTTCCTCGACCCCGTTACCGGCACCTATGACCCCGCGTTTTGGGGCAAGAAAGGCATCGACACGCAAGAGAAGGCTTTCTACTTCGGCGCCCACAGCCTGACCGATCTCAAGCTGCCCGGCGCCGAGATCAGGCGCAAGATCCTGAAAGAATACGCCGCCAGCTACACCAGTTGCATGAAGCGCGCCATGGCCGCCGGCGCGGGCAAATTGAAGCTGATCGTCGAAGGCTATGCGAGCGAAGACTGGCAGGCGGAAAAGACGGGCGAGGAAAGACAGAATTTGAATCTGTTCCTGGCCGAAGGCCGACGCATCGCCGTCATCAATGCGCTCGAAGCCGACCCCTCCCTGATCGAAATCGAGAACTGGCAGCAGTCACCGGCGTTCAGCCATTGGTCGCAGGTGAAGGCCGACGAGGTCCATGGCAATTTCCTGTTCAAAACCTATGGCGCAATGTCGGACAGCGTGATGAAGACGTTGCCGCAGCTGCGGATGCCCGCCGGATTCCTGGCACATACTGCCCTTGTCAGAATCGACGGCGAACCGCCGGAGCAATGCCGTCACCCAGGCTAGCGCCAACGCGACAAGGATGAATCCGCCAGGCCGGCCCCGCCGCCCGCCTGGCACAGGGTCGTTGGGGAAAGCTCTCCCTCGTCAGGCAATGGCCAAACGTGGTTCCGCGATCGTCGAACGGCGTTCGCGGCCGCGCCACCGCGCACCAAGCCACCCCGCCCTTTCAAGCCGCTTCCATGTTCTGGCCATGTTGCACTGCGAAAAGCTTGTTGCATTGCGATATCGGCCGGCCGGGACGCGGGGCGGGCTGGGCGGTAACGAAGGAGGCCTCGTGGCGGCATCGTTTCGGCCTGATATACAGGGATTGCGCGCGCTGGCGGTCGGCGGCGTCGTGGCTTATCATTTCGGCCTCACGGCCCTGCCGGGCGGCTTTGCCGGCGTCGACATCTTCTTCGTCATTTCCGGCTGGCTGATCACGACGCACCTCATGGGCGAGATCACCGAGACCGGCCGGCTCGACCTCTGGCGCTTCTATGCCCGCCGTGCCCGACGCCTTTTGCCGGCGGCGCTGTTCGTCATCCTGGCGACGCTTGGCGCCGGATATTTCATCCTGGCGCCGCAGGAGCAGGCGCTCTATTCGCGCGGCGCCATGTTCGCCTCGGCCTATGCCATCAATCTTTGGCTGCTGCGCTGGTCGTTCGACTATTTCGCTGCAGACGCTTTGAGCAATCCCTTCATCCATTTCTGGTCGCTGTCGGTGGAAGAGCAGTTCTATCTCGTCTGGCCCGCACTGCTCGTGTTCGCCGCCTGGCTGCGTCCGGGCAAACGCATGGCGGTGGCGGTGATCGGCGTCGCCGGCCTCGCTTCGTTCGCCGCCTGCCTGTGGCTGACCAGCCTCTCGCCGGCCTGGGCCTTCTACTTCTCGCCGCTGCGCGCCTGGGAGTTCGCCGCCGGCGGCCTGGCGACGCTGGTGCCGGCGGCCTTGCGGCAACAGCGGCCATGGCTGCGCTCAGCACAGGGCTGGCTCGGCCTGGCGCTGATCGCGACGGCCTATCTCAGCCTGAGCGAAGACCTGCCCTTCCCCGGCTGGTACGCGGTTCTCCCCGTGGCCGGCACGGTGCTGGTGCTGCTGGGCGGAGTGGGCAAAGAGCCGGAGCCAGCCAGCCCGACCGGCTGGCAGGCCCTGATGCCCGCTTCCCTGCTCTCGCTGCCGCCTCTGCAATGGGTCGGCGCGCTCTCCTACTCGCTCTATCTCTGGCACTGGCCTGTCATCGTCTATGCGCAAATGCTGGTGCCGGATCTCGGCGTGGCGCAACGCCTGGGCTGCGGCGCACTGGCGCTGGCATTGTCATTTCTCACTTATCACCTGATCGAGAATCCCGGACGGCGCTTCGGCTGGCTGACCGTTGGCGCGCGAGCGCTGGTCCCCGCCCTGGCGCTGACCGGCGTCGGCGTGGCGGCGGCCTATACCAATGCGCATCTGGCGACACGCAATATCGACCCCGCCCAGCGCGGCATCGAACAGGCGGCCGAACAGCCCTCCATCGCGCGCGCCGTGGACAAAAACTGCCTGCTCGATTTCCACACGGTGAAGCCCAAACCCTGCACATTCGGCCCGGCCGACGCCGCCCACACCATCGTGCTGTTCGGCGATTCGCACGCCGACCACTGGTCGACGCCGCTGGTCGAGGCGGCCAGGCGCAACGACACCAAGGTGGTAACCTATCTCAAATCCTCCTGCCGCGCCTCGCGGCTGCCGACCTTCAACACGGTGCTGAAGCGCGACTACACCGAATGCGACGCCTGGCGCGAACAGGCGATCGCGGACATCATCCGCCGCAAGCCGCGCCTGGTGGTGATTTCGGAATTCTCGATCGGCAATCTGACGCGCGACATGCCCGCCGCCGGCCGCAAGGCCGAGACCGCGCGCTGGCAGGCCGGCCTGCGCTCCACGCTGCAGGCTTTCAGCCAGGCCGGCGTCGAGACCGCCGTCATCCGCGACACGCCGATCGGCGACAGCTTTGCCGATTCCTGCGTGGCGCGTGCGCTATGGTGGCGCGAAGCCCCCTCGCGCTGCGACACGCCGCGCGCGCAAGCCGCCAACGACACCACCGCGGCACAAGAGCGCGCCGTGGTCAAAAGCGTGCCCGCCACGCTCTATGTCGACCTCACCGACCGCTTCTGCGGCCCGACGCAGTGCCATGTCTTCATCGGCGGCAAGCTGGCGTTTCGTGACCGGCATCATTTGGCGACGGCCTTTGCCGAGACCTTGGAGGGGCCGCTGGAGAAGGCGCTGTTTTAGGGGTTAGCTGCCTTCTCCCCGTCCACGGGGGTGAGGCGCGGTCCGCGTAGCGGACGGAAAGCGAATTGCTTGGCTTCCGAGCAGTGAACGCCCGGAGCGACAGCGAAGGGCAGGTGCCGGCAGGCGGATGAGGGGCAGCGCCGGAGTCAGCCCTTTTGCAGAAACACCCATCCCAAGCCGATTCACCCCAACGCGACAGCCAACCCTGGGTTCACCCAGGGGTCCTGATCCACATCATAACCTTCACGGCGGGCCTCGTAACGTTGCGCCGGTTTCGGTTGCCAAAGCCAACCGAGATCGACGTGGATTGGGCTCGGTAGGCAATACACATTTCCGGGCCGTCGAAGGCTTCTCGCACCAAGGTTCGGCCCTCATCACAAATGCATGGAACGCGCCCGCCTCCCGGGAGTTATATTAGACAAACCTTGAAGAGGAGGTAGCCATGAAGAAGCTCCTGCTTACCTCGGTTATCGCCATTGCTTCGGCGGCGGCGATGATCGCGCCGGCCGACGCCCGCAGTCATGTCTTTATCGGTATCGGTGGGGGCTACAACGACTATTACGGCGGCAATGACTATTACGATGGGGACTATGGCGGCCGCTATGTCTATGGCCCCTACGACGCCTATGATGACGGCTACAGGCCGCGTTATTTCCACCGACACCATCATCGTTGCCACATCGAAGTGATCAACCACTGGCGTCATCATCACAGGATCGTCGAGGAAATCCGCGTCTGCCGATAGGCTGATCTTGTGAACTGATCCGGCCGGCAATGCCGGCAGGATCAGTTTCGCCGGCACGTCACCGCCCCATCATCATCCCGTAGTGCACCGCCAGCAGGTCCAGCCCGACCTTCAGCAGTTTCGTCACCACGTCTCGCCCCTCGCCCGTCTGCTCCGCCACACCTTTGACCGACTCCCCCGCGCAGCAGACTTGCCGCACCACCGCCGCGACCTCCCAGTGGCCCAGCGCCCTGGTTGCGGCGGCGTGCGCGCGGCCGGCGTCGAGCACGCTGTCAGCGATGCCGCCGCCCTGGCGGCCGCCGTTGACGCGCTCGCTCCAGCGCATCGGTTTGACGCCGGCCTGCTGGCTGCACTGGAAATCCTCGCGGTAGCGCTGGCCGGCCTCGCGCTGCTGGCGCGACAGCGAGGTGATGCCGATGAGCGGATCGACATTGCGCACCCGCACGATGCCGCCTGTCGAGGTGTAGCCGTCATTCGACACTTCATAGACGCGCCGTGCTTCAGCCGTGCCGGCGTTGAGCCGCTTGCGGCCGAAGGCGTCGTCGCTGAATGCGAAATCATGGCCGATCTCGCGGCGGATGCGCACCTGCTCGGCCTCGCCCTTCGGCAGTTTGGGCGCCTGCGGTTTGGCGGCTTTGGCTTTCTTGGGCATGGGTGGCTCCTTGGTTTTTGGGGTGTGGTGTTTTTGGTGGAGAGGTCGCTGTCCCGCCGACCTCACCCAGTCATCTGCTTCACGGGCGCTTGCACCGCCCGTCTCGCCATCAGCTCGCGCATCGTCCGCCGCTCCCGCACCTCAATGCAGAGCTGCGCGCTCGACGGGCAGAACTGGGCGTTGCCGCTTTTCACCTCGCCGCGCACGAAGCGCTGGATGGCGGCCTGCAGATCGGTAAGCTCGGCGTCGCGCACCGCGCCGAGATAGCCGCGCATCTGCATTTCGACATCAGTCAGGGCCGATTGCGGGAAGCATGAGAACATCGCGGCCAGCGCCTTCGTCGCCTGCTGCAATTCGGCTGCGGTCATGGCTGCGGATCTCCTCGATGATGGCGTTGGCGGCGTCGGTATGGGTTTTAGGCCGGTGCCAGCCGGGTTTTTTCCCCGAAAAGACGGGAGCCGTTTCGTTCTCACCCGCAGAAGAAAAAGCTTTTTCACTCTGGTTTCTGGAGTCTGGAGAATGCCGCGGCAAAGCGCCGGCATTTGCCGCCCCATGTGCCTTTGTTTTCAAGGCGGTAGCGGTTCCACCGCGTGCCCCGGCGGCGGCCCTCGCCTCGCTTTTGACCTGCGCCTTGTGCAGCTCTTTCGTCAGCCTCTTGTGGCCGATCTCGCCCGCCTCGCGCTCGAAGAAGGTCAACAGGTCGCCGCTGATGGCATGCCACCTCCTGGGCGAGAGGCGCGCCACCCGCGCGAGCTTGGCGTCATCGTCGGGCAGCCGTCCGCCGGCATTCCACATCGCCATCAGGATGAGCATGTAGGCGCCGATCTGCTCGGTGGAGAGTTGCAAGGTGTCGCCGACGAAATCGGAGACGTAGAGCTGCATGAAGGGCCGCTCGCTCATGCCGGCCCCTCACCTGCACGCAAGCTAATGGAACCAGTCGCCGGGCCGCACGTTATGACGCGTCGATTCCAAGGGGAGGTTTGCCGATGACGGCGTTCATGCCGATTACGCTGCGCTTTTGCGACAACAAGACCATGCTGGTCGGCTCGGTGGCCGACGCCGAGACGGCCTTGCGACACCAGTGGCCCGACAAGACGGCACCCGCCTATGTCGAAGCCGCGAGGCTGGTCCGGCTGGCTGTCGAGGGCAGTTGCTGCCCGCGCACCGCCTTCGAGGCCTTCAGCAAGACCGCCCGGCAACAGGGCATATTGGTGGAGAAGCCCAGAAGCCGCGCGCATGACTGGCTCGACGCCGCCGCCGGGCCGTGACGCCAGGGCGATGCAACCGCGTGGCGGCCTTGCGCGTTTATAAGCATAGGCTTTAAAACTACGCCGAGATCGAAGGTGAACGCCGTGGGTACGCTGAAAACCGGAGTGCCGCTCAAAGTGTCCCTGGAAGGCCATGTCGAGGAGATTGACAGCGTCAGCGACGCAGCCGATTTCCTGCAGCGCTGGCCGATCGAGCGGCGTGGCCATGTCTACCGCAGCGCGCTCAACGCTTGCAGTGCCGCGATCGCGGCACAGATTTCTGAATCCGACGCCATGAAAGTGTTCACCGGCTTTGCCCGCGTCGCCGGCATTCTGGCTGCCGAAGCCGGCCCGGCCATGAGGCTGGAGCCGCGCACCGTGCAGAGCCGCATGCCCAAGCAGGGCCGGCAGATACCCAAATAGGCTCACGCGCAAACCCGCCTCTGAAAGCGCCGCTGGTGGTAGCCGCAGTAACTTTTCAGCCCTTTGGTCCGCATGCCGCAGCACAGCATGTCGGCGCCGGGCTGGCCGCCCGGCGCGTCGTTCTGAGGATCCTCGTCCAGCGTCAGATCGAGCGGCGCGCGGCAGCGGGAAAACAGGCAGTCGATGAAGCGCATCGCCACGCCATGCGGCTGGCGGCCGATCGGTCCGCGTGGCTGTGCCGGCACCTTGAGACGATAGGCTTCGCCATCGGCGATCAGCACGCCCACTTCGCGCACGAACAGGCGCGGCGGCAGCCAGGCCGGCGAGGAATCGCGCCTGGTCCGCGCCTTGTTCTTGCGCGCGCTCTTGGCGGCATCGACACCGGCGGGCTTTTCCGCGACTGCCTTGCCATTGCTCTTGCCCTTTGCCCGCTTTGCGGGCACGGGCTTGCGTATTGCCTGTTCGCCGGCGACGTACCCCGCGACCGGCGGCATCCCCCGGCCATTGGCAAAGCCGATCGCGCCCAGCATGGCGTTGCGGTGCACGATGCCGATGATGGCGTTGCGTGAGACCGGGCTGCCGCGCAGCACGCTGAACGCCGCCGCGATCCGCGAGGCCGAAAGCCCCTCCTTCAACCAGCGGGCGATCTCTTGCAGTTCGGCGTCGCTGTAGCTTGCCATGTCCAGGGCTCCATCCAGGGGTCAGTCCTCGGCCGCGCTCGAAAGCACGCCGTCGGCCAGGCGTCAGGGTTCGGGCCCGGTCCGGGCCACGGTCAGAGGTTCGGTGCGAAAGCCGGCGCGCGGCCGGATCAGCCGGAGCGGATCGAATGCCCGGCGGCCAGGCGCGCCAACCGCGCCTCGGCCGTCTTTCTGTCAGGGGCGGAAACCGCCCTGCCCGTCATCGGCTCGAACAGGATGACGGTGCCGTCCTGCGTGCGGATGCAGGAGCGCGCGTATGGACCGGCAGCAGGCCGGTCGAATGGGGGGCCGGAGCCGAGGGGAGCGGCGGCTCCGGCCGTTCCGGCCGCCGGGGACGGGCGGACCGGACCCGAGGCATCGAGGCGCTCGGGCTTCGCCCCGGCCGGGGAGGACGGCCGGGACGGAAGGGAATGGGCGGCGACTTCGATCGCCGGGCTTGCCTCGCGCGAGGCTGGCGCGACCGCGCCATGAAGACTGGACAGGTTCTGCATGGCCAGATATAAGCATAACTCAAAAAATGATGCAAGCCATTCTTTCATAGACGAGGGCCGCTTTCATCACTCACATGGGCGCCATGGCCAAAACGGAACTGTCGATCAAGGTCGGGGCGGCGATACGCCAGGCGCGCAAGCAGCGCGGCTTGGTCATGCGCCACATTGCCGAGCACAACGACACCGATGTCGCCGCCGTCGGCAATTGGGAAACCGGCCGCAACCTGCCCAAGACCGAGAACCTGCTGAAGACCGCGGCCTTCCTGCGCGTCGACCCGGTGGCGCTCGGCCAAGGGCATGTCGTCTTCCTCGACGATGCCGGGCCGGTGGCGGATGCCGAGGTCGTCACCGATGCCGGCCCGATGCCGGCCGGCTCAATGGATATCGAGGTGCTGGGGGCCGCGGTCGGCGGCGACGACGGCGACTTCACCTTCAATGGCGAGCCTGCCGGCTACGTCCAGCGGCCGCCGGGCGTGCGCAACCTGCCGAAAGTCTTCGCGCTGCATGTGCTGTCCGATTCCATGGTGCCGCGCTACGAACCCGGCGACCTCATCTATTGCGGCGGCCGCGACGCCGTGCCCGGCGACCATGTGGTGATCGAGACGTTTCCGGAAGAAAACGAGCGCAACGGCAAGGCCTTCATCAAGAAGCTGGTCAAGCGCACGGCGGGCGAGCTGGTGGTCGAGCAATACAATCCGCCGAAGACAATCACCTTCAACCGCTATGCGATCAGGCATGTCTGGCGGGTGATCCCGCTGAAGGAATTGCTGGGGTATTGAGGATTCACCCTCAGGGCCATCCTTCGGCTAGCGGGAGTTGCGCAAGAGTGTATGATTAAGTCATACCCCCACATTTGGGTAAGGAATGACAATGCGCAGCACCCAGCCACTAACCATTACCCTGCCGCTTGAAATGGCCCAGATGGTGAAGGCCAAGGTTTCATCTGGCCAGTACGCCACCGAGAGCGAAGTCATCCGCGATGGCTTGAGAACTCTTGCCGCACGCGACGCAGCGGTCGATCGCTGGCTGCGGGAAGAGGTGGCGCCAACGATGGATGCGCTGCAGAAGGATCCTTCGCTCGTCTCGCCGCTTGAGGACGTACGCAAGCGACTTCATAGCCGCATTGACGCACTGGCGGGCGAGCGTGCACGCCAAGCATGACACACAGGGTCGTCTTCAGCAGGGCCGCAGAGCAAGACTTGCTGGATTTGCTGACCTACCTGGTTCCACAGGCCGGCGAACGGATTGCGTGAGCCTATGTCGATCGCGTCATCAATTACTGTTCCGACTTTGGCACGCTTCCCGAGCGCGGGACGCGTCATGATGATGTAAGGCTAGGCCTCCGCACGGTGGGCTATAGCAGGCGGGCAACGATCGCATTCACCATCAAGGACAAGACCGTAACGATCATCCGAATCTTTCACGGCGGGCGAGACGTGATCCTCTCCGATGAAGACGACGCCTTCTGACGCCACCCCCCCCTCAAGCCCTTCTCGCCCCCTCCACCAGCACCTCGCGCTCGCTCAGCATCTGCGCTTCGCTGCGCACGCGCTGGCGCTCGTCGATGAAGGCGGCTTGGATTGAAATCGCCGTGCCCGGCAGCCCGTCGGCGCGGCAGGCCGAGCAGACGATGCGGCCCGAAAGCTCCGCCAGCGGCGTGTTGCCCGTCACGCCGAAGCGCCGGAGTTCATCCGGCTTCCACCACCTGTTGCGGCCGCAATCGGCGCACTCGACCGACAGCGAGGCGACATGCGCGATAACTGGTTTCCTGCCCGGCAATGCCATTGCCTCTCCACCCCGTTTGTTCCTGATTTGTTCGCATATTCCTGCGTTTTGAGCCGCGAGTCGAGTCGCAGTTTTAACACTTTCCCAAAAGTTTCTCTTTTATCAGTTTTTGAGTTATGCTTTTATAAACTCACAGATGTGAGTCGCCTGCCGCACGGGAGCAATGATGGATGCCGCCGATTTCGCCCGCGCCTGCGGTTACACCGGCGACAGCCCAGCTCTGCTCGAAGCCTTCGAGGCGATCCGCCGCAACGGCATCGCGCAGGCCCGCCAGGATCATTTCCGGCGCAAAGCCGTCATCGACGAATTGAAACAATCCGAACCGCTGTTCCTGGCGGCGATCGGCCCGGCGCTGTCGGCTGAGGAAGCCATCGAGGATACCACCCGCTTCATCGCCTGCTGGCGCAACATGCCGCGCTGGCGCCAGGAGCGGCGCCTGCCAGATCTCGTCAGGGCCAGGCAGCAGCGTCTCGTGGCGCGCTTCTTCCGCCGCTACGGTCATCGCTTGTGGGCGCTCGAGGCGGCCTGAAGCCCGGCACGGCTGGACCAGCCATTTACGGGTTCCCCGGCCATTTCTGGGTTCCAATGTCCGTTTTTTCTTTCTAGATTGCGTCGGGGTGGCTGTTCGTTCGACGTGCATGATTTGGAATGTTCAGGACTGCCCGCTCAAAAGTTCAAACCTGGATAACGGCCGGCGCAGGCACCATCGCCGCGCTGTTCGTCGCCGGCCTGATGGGCGCCTTCGGTGCCCTCCCCGCCCACGCCCCACCCCAGCTGCCGCTTGATACCGCCATCGATGCCGGGCGCTGGCGCGTGCAGCCCGTGCGCGCCTACATCAGCCACGCCAGGACCTATGGCGTGCTGATGAAGCCCGGCCAGAAGGCGCTGGTGCTGGAGGCCGACATGACCAACCGCACCGCGCAATCCGACAAGGCCTATTTCGACGTCTTCAAGCCGGACGGCATCGCCTTGCCTGATCCCATGCCGATGATAGCGCTGACGCGCGATGCGACCCTGACCCCGGAACTCCATCCCGGCATGACCGAGCGCATGGCCTATGTCTGGCCGCTGGCCGGCGATGCCGCCGTCCCGGCCACATTGAGCTTCGGCGTCACTGCCGAGATCTTCAAGCCGCGCGACAACCTCTACGGCATGCCCGGCTGGTTCAATCCCTACCGGCTCGGCAGCGTCACCTTGCCGGTCGCCGACGTGCCGGCGCCGGACGCACAGGGAAACGGCTCATGAGAATCCGCGTCCTCGGCAATCTCGTCGTCCTCTGCACGACCGTGGCGGTTAGCTACGGCATGCAGGTTTCGAAGCCGCATTATGCCGACCTCACCGGGCCGATCCCGGTCGACGGCGCCATGCATGACACGGTGCATGCACGCAGCTTCGATGTCCGGCTCGACAAGGTCGTCTTTGCCCGCGCGCTGAAGACCAACCAGTTCGGCCAGGAGAAGCTGTTGACCACCAGCGGCCTGTGGGCGGTGGTGTCGACCAACCTCACCGCCAACGCTGCCTCCACGACGGTTGCCGACGGCACCTGGCAAGGCCCGACCGGGCTGCGCTATCACCAGACGGAGCGGCTGGGCTACCGCCAGGACATGCCGCCGCATGGCGTCGATCCGGGCCTTGAGAAGCGCGGCCTGTTCGTGTTCGAAGTGCCGCCCGACCAGATCCGCGGCGCCAGGCTGCTGATAGCAGCGCGCCAGTTCGGCCCGCTCGATGCGCAAGCTCGCATCAGGCTGGACGGGGTGCCGACAGGCGCCGATGGCCAGCCGACGGATGTGCTGCCCGAGTTTGATCTGGACGCGCAGCAAGGCCAGACACCCCAGGGCAAGTCATGAGCGCCGTTTCGACAGATATGGGACCGACGACCGACCCGCAGCCCGAGAAAAAATGGCGGCGGCGCAGCCTTGTGGCGATCGCCATTCTGCTGCCGCTGACGCTGGCCGAAACCAGCTATGAAAGCGCGCGCGAATGGCTGCATGGCGAGGATCTCATCACCCGTGATGTCGACTTCGGCCAGTCCGTGGCGTTCGGCGGCAGCGACTGGAAACTGGCCGATCTGCGCGGCGGCAAGGCCGGCCGCCTGCCCGACCACGCCTTCGCTGTCATCGCCACCTTCACCGTCACCATCGACGACCCCGACCTGCAAAAGCAGTGGCTAGGCTGCAAGCTCATGCTGACCGACGCTGCCGGCCGCCGCTGGCTGCCGGATGTCGTCGCCGGCCTCGGCCTGCCGCAGGGCGTGATGAACTGCACCTCGGCGATCTTTTCCGGCGCCAAAAAGGGCGACGTCCTCACCATCGGCGACACTTTCATCGTGCCGGAAGATGCCATCAAGACCATCCGGCCGGCAGTGGGATTGGGCAGCGAGCGTCCGTGGTATTTGCGGTTTCAAAGGCCGCCCAGGTAGCTACTTTCTCCCCGTCACTATACGGGGAGAAATGCCCGGCAGGGCAATGAGGGGCAGCACCAACGCTCCGGTAAGTGGCTGATTGCCGAACGTCGCGTCAGCGCGGCTTTGCGTATCCAAGCTCAATTCTTTCGCGTCGGCGCCGCCCCTCATCCGCCTGCCGGCACCTGCTCCCCGTATAGTGACGGGGAGAAGAACGCTCTTCTACGCCGCGTCAGCCTTCGCCACCCCCTTCGACAGCGAAAACGCTGTCTCGAGCACAGCGGCGAGAAAACAAATCCTGATCGGCTCGATCAAAACGCCGGTGGAGGAATCCTGGAACGGGCTGCCGAACAGCAGCGTCACGCCATGCGAGAAAATCTGCCAGACATCGAGGTCGTGCGGGCCGATCAGTCGCGTCGCGCCGAGCCACAGCCAAGCGGCGCCCCAGTCGATGAGGCGGTAGCCGATGATCAGCGTGCACAGGAGCAGCAGGCTGGAACTCACCGTCAGCCGCACGCCATTGGCGATCGGCAGATAGCGCGAGCGGTAGCCGGCGATGAAATGCTCGACGAAATCGCGCAGGAATTTCGGCAGGCCGGCATAGCGCTTGCCGAACCGCTCCACCCGGTTGTGCACCCGCATCAGCGCGGCGTCGTCGCGCACGTCATAGCCATAGATCAGCGCCGCCATGACCAGCCAGATCAGCGGCAGGAGCATGTAGAAGAACAAGTTGATGGCCACCGTCGAGGGCGCGACGGTGGTGAGCTCGACCGGCACCATCGGGGCCGCGATCGCCACCGGCACCGGGCTCGCCAGCCCGTCGGCCGCCGCCTGCAGCACCGACCAGAAGGACCGGCTCATCAGCCATTGCAGCGCCGTATCCTTCCAGCGGCTGATCACATAGAGACCGACGAAGATCCAGTTGGTTTCGCAGATCACCACGACGATCTGCCAGAACGAGGCGGTTTTAGTCCTGGTCTGCATGAACTTGGCCAGCCGGCGGATCAGCCAGGACACCGCCACCGAGATCAAGAGCCAGCGCGAATCCAGCACGTCGAGCACATTGGCGCTCTGGCCGAAATCGGCCTGGTCGAGCGTTTCGCGCGAATATTGCCGCACGATATCGCCGAGAAAGCCCCAGGCGGCGTAGTAGGCGAAGAACGGCAGCAGCGCGATGGTGATCATGCGCACCAGCCGCGAGCCGCGCCGGTCGGCCGCCGGCGGCTCCTCGGCCTTGCCAGCGCCACGCGAGGCAGCGAGCAGATGCGGCAGGCCGGGGCGCAGCACATGGAACATCGCCACCGTCACCACCAGTTGCGCCAGCGCCACCAGCGTCAGCATGGCGAGCCCGGCGAAATGATTGGCCAGCGCCACCTTGGCCGCCAGCTGCAGCAGGAGGTCGCCGGCCAGCACTCCGGCCAGCACCAGTGCGACAAGCTGCGGCCAGAAGCGCCGCAGCAGCGAAAAACTCAAGCTGATCGGCCTGATGATATCGGCAAACATGAGGTCTCTCACGATGCCACCCGCCCCGCGTCTTTCTAGCAAGACCCGATCGTTTTGCAACCGGGCCGGGAAATTGGGGGGCTGCGTTTTGCCGGGTTCAGCGCGGGTGATTGAGGAGAAGGTGCAGGGGTGATGCGCGGTCTTCCCTTCTCCCTCTGTGGGAGAAGGAAGAAGCGCTCACCGCCTCACGCGCGACTTCAGCCAGCGGTCGAACGCCACCGCTAGGATCAGGATCAGCCCGATCACGATGCTTTGCGTGTAGGACGAGACATTGTTGAACTGCAGCCCGTTCTGCAGCACGCCGATCAGCGCCGCCCCCACCACCGTGCCGCCGACCGAACCGATGCCGCCGAACAGCGAGGTGCCGCCGATGACGACGGCGGAGATCACCGTCAGCTCGTAGCCGATGCCGGCCACAGCTTCGGAAGAATTCAGCCGCGCCGACAGCACGAAGGCGGCGAGCCCGGCGAAGAAGCCGACGATGACATAGACCGAAACCAGGATGCGGTCGACGCGCAGGCCCGACAGCCGCGCGGCCTCGGCATTGCCGCCGACGGCGTAGACGGCCCGGCCATAGCGCGTGTAGCGCAGCACGATGTGGCACAGGATCGCCGCGATGGCGAAGATGATCGCCGGCACCGGCACCGGGCCGATCAGCCCCGTGCCGAACCAGCGCATCGAGGCGTCGAAGCCGGAGATCGGGCCGCCATTGGAAATGGTCAGCGTGAGCCCGCGAAACACCGTCAGCCCGCCCAGCGTGACGACGAAGGGCGGCACTTTCAGTCGGGTGATGGCGAGCCCCTGCACGCCGCCGGCGGCAGCACCGACGATGACGGCGGCAAGCAGTGCGGCGAACCAGCCATAGCCCTGCGTTCCTGATGTCGACAGCGACAGCGTGTTGGCCGCACCGCCCTTGGCGACGACGGCCGCCACCATGCCGCAGAAGGCCAGCAGCGAGCCGACCGAAAGATCGATGCCGGCCGTGAGAATGACGAAGGTCATGCCGAGCGCGATCAGCCCGGTGATCGAGATTTGGCGGGTGATGTTGAACAGATTGATCGGGTCGATGAAGCTCGGTTTCAGCACGGTGAAGACGACGACCAGGGCGGCCAGGAACAGCAGCGGCCCGAAGCTCATCAACAGCCGCGCGACCGTCGCGCCGCCGCGCTGGTTCTGCTCTTCGGCGATGCTCATCGTGCCTGTCCCTCCGCATCCTGCCCAAGCGCGTCTTGCCCAAGGCCATCTTGGCTGTCGAGCGCCATCAGTTCCATCAATTTTTCCTCGTTTGCCTCGACGCCCGGCATTTGCCCGGTGATGCGCCCCCGCCGCATGGTGACGATGCGGTCCGACACCGCCAGCACCTCGGGCAGCTCGGACGAAATCATCATGACCGCGATGCCGCGCGCCGCGAGTTGCACCAGGATCTGATGCACCTCCGCCTTGGCGCCGACATCGACGCCGCGTGTCGGCTCGTCGACGATCAGCACCTTTGGATCACGCGCCAGCCAGCGCGCCAGGATCACCTTCTGCTGGTTGCCGCCCGACAGGCCCTCGATCGCCTGCTCGGCCGAGGCCATGCGGATCGACAGCATCTTGCGGAAGCCCGACAGGGCGTCGCGCTCGCGCCGCTCGGCCATGAAGCCGAAGCCGTTGCTGAAATGCCCAAGCGAAGCGACGGAGAAATTCGGCAGGATGCCGAGTGCTGCAAAGATCGCCTGGTGCTTGCGGTCCTCCGGCACCAGGCCGATGCCCAGCGCAATGGCGTCGGCCGGTGAGGCCGGCGCGATCTGTTTGCCATCGAGCGTGATGGTTCCGGCCGCGATGCGGTCAGCGCCGAAAATGGCGCGCGCCAGCTCCGTGCGGCCGGAGCCGACGAGCCCGGCGACGCCGAGGATTTCGCCCGCCTTGAGATCAATGTCTACGCCGTCGAGCACGATGGCATGCGGCGCTTCGGGATCGCGCACGGTGCGCAAGCCGCGCACCGACAAGACGACATCGCCGGCCACCGCGCGCTGCGCCGGCCGCGCGTAGAGTTCGGAGGCCGCGCGGCCGACCATCTTCTCGATGATGCGCGGCAGCTGGATGGGTCGTCCCTTCTCGCGGTCGAGATGTCCGGCCAGCCGGCCGTCGCGCAGCACCGTCATGCGGTCGCAGATGGCGGATGCCTCCTCCAGCCTATGGGTGACGAACATGATGGCGACCTTGTCCTGGCGCAGCCGGTCCATGATCGACAACAGCCGCTGCACCTCGGTCTCGGTCAGCGCCGAGGTCGGCTCGTCCATGATGATCAGCCGGCTCTTCAGCGACAGCGCACGCGCAATCTCGACCAGCTGCTGCTCGGCCACCGACAGCGCCGAAACCGGCGTCATCGGATCGATGGAAAGGCCGACACGGGCGATGATTTCTCGCGAATCCCGCTCCATGCGTTTCCAGCTCACCAGCCCGAGCGGCCCGACCGGCGCACGGCCGATGAAGATGTTCTCGGCCACGGTCAGCGTCGGGATCAGGCTGAGCTCCTGGTAGATGGTGACGATGCCGAGCCGCTTGGCATCCTGCGGGCTGGACGGCGCGTAGTCGGCGCCGTCGAAAGTGATGCGTCCGCTGGACGGCGGCATGACGCCCGACAGGATCTTGAGCAACGTCGATTTGCCGGCGCCGTTTTCGCCGAGCAGTCCGAGGATTTCGCCGGGATGGATGTCGAGCGAGACATCGCTCAGCGCGGTGACGCCGGAGAAGTGCTTGGTGACACCTTCGACGGCTAGCAGGACAGGTGCGGCTTCAGCTGGCAAGGGTTGCTCCCTGGGTGAAGTTCATCCGGGTTCCGTCAGCGCTTGAACGCCCCCCTCCGTCCTGCCGGACATCTCCCCCACGAGGGGGGAGATTGGCTGTTTTGCCGGCAGCGCCTTTTCTGCAGGGCCGGTAATTGGCGAAAGCGGAGACAACGACCGATCTCCCCCCTTGAGGGGGAGATGTCCGGCAGGGCAGAGGCGGGCGATCCCCCGCCTGCCTTGCCATTTGGCCGATCCCCACCGGCCTCCTACTTCGTCTCGCTCAACCTCTCCGCCTTATCGAGATTGTCCTTGCCGATGACGATCGGCGTCAGCAGCACCAGCTTCTCCTTCGGCTCGGTCTTGTTCTTGGCGTAGGCGACCGCGATCTGCACGGCGGTGCGCGATTGCTGGCCCGGGAACTGTTCGACCGTGCCGGCGAGCTTACCGTCACGCACAGCAACCAGCGCTTCCGGCAGCGCGTCGAAGCCGTAGATCTTGACGTCGGTGAAGTTGCGGGCGGCACACGCCTCGAGCGCGCCGAGCGCCATGTCGTCATTGGCGCAGATGATGGCGTCCGGCTTGCCGTTGGCGGCAAGGCCGGCTTCCGTCACCGACAGCGCCTCGGCGCGGGCGAAGTTGGCGGTCTGCTCGAAGATGATCTGGTACTTGTCCTTCAGGGGATCGAGCACATTGTGCACGCCCTTGTTGCGGTCGATCGCCGGTCCCGCGCCGGGCTGGCCTTGCAGGTGGAACAGCTTGGCGCCATTGGGGAACGCCGCCACCATGGCGCTGGCCTCCGCCTCGCCGCCCTTGACATTGTCGGCGCCGACATGGGCGAGGATACCCTGGACACCGTCGACGCGACGGTCGATCGTCACCACGGGAACGCCGGCCTTGACCGCTTCCTCGATGGCTGGCGCCAGCGCGTTGACGTCGAGCGGCGAAATCACGATGGCGTTGACCTTCTGCACCAGCGCCGCCTCGATGTCGGCGGTCTGTTTGGTGGCCGAATTCTGGCCGTCGCTTTCGGTCAGGTTGACGCCTTGCGCCTGCGCCTCGGCCTTGATCTCATTCAGCATGTGCACGAAGAACGGAAAGCCGAGATTGGGCACCGAGCCCAGTATGGTCAGCTTGTCCTCGGCGAACGCCGAACGCGCGGCCAGCATCATCGCGCCCGCGGCCACGGACGTCATCAGGAATTCACGTCTGTTCATGGTTGATCTCCTCCACAAGAACGCACAATCCCCAGGACCGGGATCGGTCTTGAGAAGGGATCATGCGTCGGTTCAAAGTGTTGGAGCATCCTCCTTGCGCAAGACAGCGCATGCCGCTCCAGCTGATATCAGTTGCAAAAACTGCCTCCCATCGGCATCAGCAAATGGATGCTAACCCAGGGTCAACCATTTGTGCAACATCGATATAACAGTGCCGGGTTGCGAATTATCGGAATTGTCGGAATTTTGATGCCGAGGGCGTCCTGCCCGGCATGACAGACGCGATCTGGCCGGTCTATCGGCTTCAGCCGACTTTCGTATTTTTGATTGAAAGCCCGCCTATCAGTGTGTATAAATACACATGAATAGCGCAGAGATTATCCGCTTGTTGCAAGCTGATGGTTGGTTTGAGGTTGCCCAAAAGGGCAGCCATGCGCAATTCAAACACCGTGACAAGCAAGGGCGGGTCACCGTTGCCCATCCCAAGCGCGACATCCCGATAGGCACCCTTCGCAGCATCGAAAAGCAATCCGGACTGAAACTGAGGTGACGGACATGAAGCAGTATATCGGACTTATCCATAAGGATGCCGACAGCGACTTCGGTGTGTCTTTCCCTGATTTCCCTGGCGTGATCACCGCCGGAAAGGATCTCGATGACGCCCGGTCCATGGCTGAACAAGCGCTCGCCCTCCACATCGAAGGGCTGGCCGAGGATGGCGAGGCCATTCCGGAGCCTTCCAGTCTGGAGGCCGTGATGGCGGATGCCGATAATCGTGACGGTGTTGCGATCCTGGTCGCGGCCAGGACCGAGGCCAGGAAGGCGGTGCGCATCAACGTGACGCTGCCGGACGACGTTCTGCGACGGATTGATGCCTTTGCCGAAGCCCATGGCTATACTCGATCCGGGTTTCTCGCGAAGGCGGCTGAGAAAGCGATGGAGCTTGAATCGGCCTGATGCGTATCGCCCAAAAATGATCCCCGGAGAAACCATGAAGCCGCACATCATCTGCCATATGCTCGCCTCGCTCGATGGCAGCCTTCATCCGAGCCGCTACACGGCGAGCCCCGATGGCGGCGTGCCGGCATGGTCGGGCCTTTATGAAAAGATCCACGGCGACCTCGACGGCGACGCCTGGATCGTCGGCCGTGTCACCATGGCCGAGATGAGCAAGGCCGGCGCACACCCGCCGGCCAATGCTGGCAAGGTCGAGCGGCCGCACCATTTCGCCCAACGCGATGCCGGCACCTATGCCGTGGCGCTCGATGCCTCGGGCAAGCTCCACTTCGCCAAGCCTGATGTCGGCGGCGACCATGTCGTGGTGCTGCTTGGGCGGGACGTTGCCGACAGCCATCTGGCCGAACTCGCCGCCGACGGCGTGTCCTACATCGTGTCTGAGACGGCCGAGATCGATCTCGCCGCCATGCTCGACGTGCTCGGCCGCGAACTCGGTATCCGTCGGCTGCTGCTCGAAGGCGGCGCCGGCATCAACGGCTCCTTCTTCGCGGCAGGGCTTGTCGACGAGCTCAGCCTGCTCGTCGCGCCCGCGCTCGATGCGCGGGCGGCAAACCAGGGCTTTGTCGAGTTCGGCGAAAGCGGCCTCGCCGGCAAGATGCAACTGTCGCTGACAAGCTGCGAAACGCTGGCGCATGGCCTCATCCACTTGCGCTACGCCGTCAGCCCTGGCTGAGGGCGCGGCGCCTCAATACCGCATCGCATCCAGATCGGCGATCAGCGTCGGGCCGGTCGGGTGCCAGCCGAGCCGTGCCTGGGTCAGTGCGCTGGAGGCCGGCAGGTCCATGGGGGCGAACATTCCCATCCAGCCGAAATGCTCCGCCGCCTTTTCCAGCGCAATCGAGACGACGGGCAAGTTCAGGCCCCGGCCAAGCGCTTCCGCGATTTCGCGCACCTCGACGCCTTCCTCGCCGACCGCGTGATAGCGCGCGCCCGGCTGGCGCTTTTCCACGGCGAGCCGGTAGAGCCGCGCGGCGTCGAGAAGATGCCCCGCCGAATAGCGATTGCTGCCTTCGCCGACATAGGCCGAGACACCTTTTTCACGCGCGATCTCGATGAGCGGCGTGATGAGCCCCTGCTTGACCGGATTGTGGACCTGCGGCAGGCGCACGACAGACACGTTGATGCCGGCCGCCAGCAAGGCGTTGCCGGCGAGTTCCGAGGCGATGCGTGGATTTGGATGGCTGGCGTTGAAGACATCCTCGACTGCCAGCTCGCCGTGTCCGGGGCTGCCCATGCCGACGCCCGACGTGATGGCCAGCGGTCGGTCGGATCCCGCGAGCGCCTCACCGAGCGCCGCGATGACACGCTTGTCCTTTTCGCAGTTCTCGGCGAAGCGCGAAAAATCATGATCGAACGCGGTGTGGATCACGGCGTCCGCCTTCGCCGCGCCGTCGCGCAGGCTTGTCGGATCCTCGAGGGTTCCGCGATGCACCTCGGCGCCCGCGGCGGCGAGTGCGGCGGCGCCGGCGTCGGAGCGAGTGACGCCGATCACCTGATGGCCGGCCTGGATGAGTTCGGGAACGATGGCCGAGCCGATGAAGCCGGTGGCGCCGGTGAGAAAGATACGCATGCAAATCTCCTGCGGTTGCCTGCGTAATATCGACGGTCTATTATTCCATTAAAGTAGTGATCTTATCATGGTATAATGGCTAACAGGATGCCCACCCCCGGTTCGCTCGCAGCCTTCCTGAAAGACCGGCGTACCCGGCTCGATCCCGCCTCGTTCGGCTTTTCCGGGCGCCGACGGACGCCGGGGCTGCGCCGCGAAGAGGTCGCCCAGCGCGCCAACATCAGCCCGACTTGGTACACATGGCTGGAACAGGGCCGTGGCGGCGCGCCCTCGGCCGACGTGCTGAACCGCATCGCCAAGGGGCTGCTTTTGACCGAGGCCGAGCGCGAACATCTCTTCATGCTGGGGCTCGGCCGCCCGCCCGAGGTGCGCTACCGGGGCGACGAGGGCGTCAGCCCCCGGCTGCAGCGCCTCATCGACACGCTCGAGGCCAGCCCAGCCCTGGTCAAGACCGCCACCTGGGACGTCGTCGCCTGGAACCGCGCCGCCGAGATCGTGTTGACCGACTACGGCACCATCCCCGCCGGCCGGCGCAACATCCTGCGCTTCATGTTCCTCACGCCCCACATCCGCGCCAAGCAGCACGATTGGGAAAACCTTGCCCGTTTCGTGGTCGGCGCTTTTCGGGCCGATGCGGCGCGTGCCGGCGCGGTCTCCGAGGTCACCCAGTTGGTCGACGAACTGTGCGGAGGCAGCGCCGAGTTCGCCACGCTGTGGCAGGAGAACGACGTGCTCGCCCATGGCGACGGCACAAAGCGCCTGAAGCACCCGGAACTGGGTGACATCGAGCTGGAATATTCGTCCTTCGCGGTCGACGGCCGGCCGGATCTGAACCTGACCGTCTACAACCCTGTCGACAGCGAGGTCGCCGACCGCATCCGCGCCCTGGCCCGGCGTCCAAAGGGGTAAAGGCTGGGCTCGCTGCGCAGCGCCTTCGTCAAGTTCGCTCGCACACCGCCTTCAGGATCTGCAGGGTCGGCCCCCAGTAGAGATTGGCATGTGGGCGGATCGCCGGTTCGGCGAAGTCGCTCAGCGTCAGCGTCAGCAGCGTTCCTCCATCCGCCGGCGCGAGAGCAAAGCTGACCAGCGTGTGGTTCTCCGGCGCATCCGCAAGGCGCGAGGCCGACAGCGTGCTCCAGTAACTGTAGGCGAAGCTCTTCTCCGGCTCGAAGGCCCTGATAGTACCATGGTTCTCGAATGCCATGCCGTGCAGCATCCCGCGTATCACGATCGCGCCGCCGGCATGCCCTTCCAGGCTGACGGTCAGCTCTTCGTCGGACATCCATTGCGGGATCATCGCGGGCGTCGTCAGCACGCGCCAGACTTTGGCCGGCGCGGTTGCGATGGCGATGGACTTGACGATCGGCGCGGCGGGATCGTTCATCCCTGCATTTTCCGCGAATGCCGGGAAAAAGTGTAGCGCAATGTCGGTTGGCACTTCCGCGCAATCTCAGCTGGCAGAAATCTGTGCCTTGGCGGGAACAGCGCCTGCCAGATCGATCCTTGCCGGTCAGAATAATCGTGCTTCCACAAATTGATCACGGCCGGCCAGGGCGACTGATATGCTGAAGGATGTCATCAAAAGTGAGGCCGGGTCCGATGGAGAAAGAGGCATCGCGGTTGCACTGGAACGCGACATACGAAGCGAAACGGGAGGACGGCGTCAGTTGGTTCCAAGATAGTCCCGAACCCTCTCTTTCGTTGATCAAGGAAATTGCCCATCCCAGTTCGGCCGTCGTTGACGTAGGAGGCGGCGCCTCTCGACTGGTGGATAATCTTGGGGAACAACACTTCGAGGACGTCACTGTCCTGGACCTCTCCGCGGCGGCGATCGCGGCGGCTCGTGGTCGACGGGCTGGGGCAGGCCGCCAAATCGAGTGGATCGTGGCTGACATTCGTGCTTGGTCGCCGAGACGACTTTACGATGTCTGGCATGACAGGGCTGCCTTTCATTTCATGGTCGAAAAAGCGGACCGTGACGCTTACCTCTTCACACTCAGGCGGGCACTCGCACCGAATGGCTACGCGATTATCGCGACTTTCGCGCTCGACGGACCGGAGAAATGCAGCGGTTTGCCGGTTCAACGATACGATGCAAGCACCCTCGCCCAAGTCCTTGGATCCGGCTTTGCCCTCGTTCGCACACTCGACCATCTGCATCTGACACCATGGGGCTCCTCGCAGTCCTTTCAGTTCAGCGTTTTCAGGCGAGCACCTGAAATGTAATCTGGCGATGCAGTAAATCCAGCCGCGTCCGGCGCGACCGCGACCGTGCCGCTCTCCTCACCCCTACGCGATTTCCGGCTGATCAGCGCGACGGCGGCGAAGGCCGCGATGCCGAACAGGCCGACCACGACGTTGAGCCACAGGGCCGGGAAGACGCCGAGGCCTGCGATCGTCAAAGTGAGGCCGAACGGGGCGAAGGCGGAACTGAACTGGCGCGCCGCCGTGATCCAGCCGACATAGGAGCCGTAGCGTTCCCGGCCGAACAATTCGAGCGGCAGCGTGCCGCCGACAATGCTCATCAGGCCCGAGCCGAAGCCGAAAAGCACGGCGAACAGCATGGCGCCGGGGACGGAGGGCGCCACCACGAGCAGCACCGCAAGGCCGCCGGCGAGGGCCGCGGTCGCGCCGAGCGCCAGCGCTGTCTGCGACAGGCCCCGGCCGAACAGCATGTTGACCAGCCGGCTCGCCACTTGCGAAGGGCCAAACAGGCTGGCGACCAGCACCGAGGCGCCGCCGAGACCGACCAGGGTGAGCAGCGGCACCATCTGCACGAGAACAGCCGAAAGCATGAAGCCCTCAATGGCAAAGCCGGCCAGCACCAGGACGAACAGGAGCGACCCTCGCCCGCCGGGCGCCGGCCCCGACAGGCCTGGTGTCACCGGGACAATCCTCTCCCGTGCCTTGCCGGCATGGCTGGAAAGCCGGGCCAGCCACCAATGGATCGGCAGGCAGACAAAAGCATTGAGCGCGGCAAAGAGAATGAGCACCTCGCGCCAGCCGAGGTGATGATGCAGCAGCGTCGTCAAGGGCCAGAACAGCGTCGAGGCGAAGCCGGCGATCAAGGTGAGATGGGTGATGCCGCGGCGCGCGCCGCCGAGCTGCACGATGGCGACGAAGGCCGTGCTGTAGAGCACGAAGCAGGAGGCGAGCTCCATGGCCAGCACGCCGAGCGCAAAGCCGGCGCGTCCAGGCGCCAGCGCGCACAACAGCAGCGCGCTCGCCGCCGCCAGCGATCCCGGCACCATCAGGCGCCCTGCCCCGACCCGGTCCGCCAGGCTGCCCGCGAACGGCGCCAGGACAGCGCTTGCCAGCAGCGACACCGACAGCACCGCGAACACCCATTTCTGCGACCAGGCGAGTTCCGCCGCCACCGCCGGCGCCAGGATGCTGTAGCTGTAATACAGCGTGCCGTAGCCGATGATCTGCGTGGCGCCCAGCGCCCAGATGGCGGAAGCGGGGATCTTGCCCTCGGTCACTCGGCGGCTTCCATCTTGCCCGCGCAACCGCAGCCGCCTTTGCCGGCGGCCTTGGCATCGACATCCGCCACGCAGCAGGCATCGACCTCGGCCGGCGCCGGCCCGCCGCAACAGCCCTGCGAAGCGCGGCCCGCCGGCACCGTGCAGACGCCGGTTTCGGGTAGCACCAATTGCACCGCGTCGGCCGCCGCCATGTCGCCGGCGATCGCCGCCGCGACTGAGCGGACCTGCTCGTAGCCGGTCAACAGCAGGAAGGTCGGCGCACGGCCATAGCTCTTGATGCCGACCGTGTAGAAGCCGGGCTCCGGATGGCTGAGTTCGCGGTGGCCGTGCGGCGGCACGTCGCCGCATGAATGCTCGTTGGGATCGATGAGCGGCCCCAGCGCCTTGACGCCTTCCAGCCATGGATCGAGATCGAGCCTGAGCTCGCGGGTCAGCGACAGGTCCGGGCGCTGCCCGGTCGCGGCGATGATGCGGTCGACCGGACCGAGTCGAGCCAAGCCCTCCCCGCTTTGCCCCTCGACGACCAGCCGGCCGTTGTGCTCGCGGATGGCAAGCGTCGCAAAGCCCGTCACCAGTTGGACGCGGCCGCTTTCGGCGAGGTCGCGCACATCGGCGCCGAGTTCGCCGCGCGCCGGCAATTGGTCGGCGTCGCCGCCGCCATAGATGCGAACGAGATCGGTTCCGCGCACCGCCCAGATGAAGGCCGTGCCGGGCGCTTCATCCGCCAGCCGGGCAAGGTCGAGCAAGGCGTTGGCCGCCGAATGGCCGGAACCCGCGACCAGCGTCGTGCGGCCGGCATAAAGCACGCGGTCGCGGCCGAGAATGTCGGGGATGCCATAGGCGATGCGGTCGGCGAACTTCGCCTCGCCCTCCGCCGCGATGCCGCCGGCGCCGAGCGGATTGGGCGTGCGCCAAGTCCCCGAGGCGTCGATGACCGCCCGCGCCCTGTCGCGCCGGATGCCATCGGCGGTTTCGACCACGAGCATGAACGGCCGTGCCGCGCGCTCGCTGCCGCGCACCTTGTCGGCGCCCCAGCGCGATATGGCAACGACACGCGCCTCGGTTTCGATCGCCGGCGCGAGTTGGCTGGCGAGCGGCTCGAGATAGCGCGCGACGAGTTCGTCGGCGGTCGGAAAGGCTTCCCCGTCCGGCATCCGCCAGCCATGGCTTTCGAGCAGCTTGCGGGCCGCCCCATCGACGCAATAGCGCCAGGGCGTGAACACCCGCACATGGCCCCAATCCCGCAGATTGGCCGCGACACCATCGCCGGCTTCATAGAGCTTCACCGGCAGGCCCCGCGCCATGAGATGAACGGCGGCCGCGAGGCCAACCGGGCCGGCGCCGATGACGGCGATAGGCAGATCATTTTGCTTGTCCATAGCTTCTATCCTTCCGGTATTATCGAAATAACAGGCAAAAAAAATCAGGCGGCCGCGTCACCCGCTGCCGGGTTGCAGGCCGCATCGGCGCAGCATTCATCGGCCAGGAAGCCGATGAGATCGTTCATCATGGGATAGTTGGCGCGGCAGATCAGCGTCGTCGCCTGCCGCTCCTGGCTGACCAGCCCGGTCAGGATCAGGCGGTGCAGATGGTGCGACAGCGTCGAGGCGGCGATGCCGAGGCTCTCCTGCAGGAAGCCGACCGGCCGGCCCGCCTCGCCGGCCCGCACCAGGATACGATAGAGGTTCAGCCGCGTCGGATTGCCGAGCGCTTCCAGCTGTTTGGCTGCTTGTTCGAGTTTCATGGAAATAGCATGCGGCCAGCGGCGGGAACCGTCAAGTCCTATTTCGATATTTTTCGAAATAGCTCTCAAACCACGCGTTTGCCGTCGGCATCGATGACGACCTCGCCGTCCTCCTTGGTGAACGGGCCGATGTCCGGATTGGGCAGGATATCGAGCACCGCTTCGGACGGCCGGGCCAGGACTGCGCCGAGCGGGCTCACCACGATCGGCCGGTTGATCAGGATCGGATGCGCCAGCATGAAGTCGAGGATCTCGTCGTCGCTCCATTTGGGGTCGCCGAGGCCGAGTTCCGCATAGGGCGTGCCCTTCTCGCGCAGCAGCGCGCGCGGCGTCATACCCATCGCCTCGATCAGTTCGACGAGCTTTTCGCGCGACGGCGGCGTCTTCAGATATTCGATCACCTGCGGCTCCTCGCCGGACTGGCGGATGATCGCCAGCGTGTTGCGCGACGTGCCGCAGGCAGGGTTGTGATAGATGGTGATGGTCATGGCGCGGTCCTTTCGCGAGAAGCGGTGTTGCGGACGGCCGCCCCCTGTTCGTACCAGCCTCTGCTTCGGTTCACGATCCACACGACTGAAAGCATGACTGGAACCTCGATCAGCACGCCGACAACGGTTGCCAGTGCCGCGCCGGAATTCAGCCCGAAAAGCGCGATCGCGGCTGCGACCGCCAGTTCGAAGAAGTTGGATGCACCGATCAAGGCCGATGGTCCGGCCACGCAATGCCGCTCGCCGGAGATTCGGTTGAGCAGATAGGCAAGACCGGAGTTGAAATAGACCTGGATCAGGATCGGCACCGCAAGCAGCGCGATCACCAGCGGCTGAGCGATGATCTGCTCGCCCTGAAAGCCGAACAGGAGCACCAGGGTTGCCAGCAGGGCAATCAGCGACAAGGGCTGCAACGCGGCCAACAGCGCATCCAGCGCGTGCTGCCCAGTCGCCAGCAGCCGCCAGCGAACCAGTTGAGCAACCAGCACCGGCAGGACGATGTAGAGGGCAACCGACAGCACAAGCGTAGCCCATGGCACCGTGATCGCCGACAGCCCGAGCAGCAGGCCGACGATGGGCGCAAAGGCGACAATCATGATCGCATCGTTGAGCGCAACCTGCGACAGCGTAAAGTTCGGCTCGCCGCGCGTAAGGTTGGACCAGACGAACACCATGGCGGTGCACGGGGCCGCCGCGAGAATGATCAGCCCGGCTATGTAGGAATCGATTTGCGCGGCGGGCAACCAGGGCCGGAACAGCCAGCCGACGAACAACCAGCCCAACAGCGCCATGGAAAACGGCTTCACCGCCCAGTTGATGAAGAGAGTGACCCCGATCCCGCGCCAATAGGTGCCGACACTGGCCAGCGAAGCGAAATCGACACGCAGCAGCATGGGCACGATCATCAGCCAGATCAGCACGGCAACGGGGATATTGACGTTGGCGACCTCCGCGGAGGCGATGGCGCCGAACACGCCAGGCAGCAAATGGCCAAGGGCAACACCGGCGACGATGCACAGCGCCACCCATACCGTCAGGTACTTCTCGACGAAACCGATAGTCGGCTGTGCCGTCTCGCCGGCATTCAGAACGTGATCTGACATGATGATTTCCTTGGCTCAGCCAGTCTTGGGCAGATCGCGATCGGTCATGGCGCCCACCTCAACATTTACAGGTCACCGCCTGGAGGATCGGCTGGCAAAGCTCCGGCGCGCCATTGCAGCAATCCTCCATCAGATAGGCCAGCAGATCGCGGAACCCGGTCATGTCGGCCGTATAGCGCACGCTGCGCCCTTCGCGCTCGGCATGCACCAGGCCCGCCTGACCGAGGATCTTCAGATGCGCCGACATGGTGTTCTGCACGGTGCCGAGCCTTGTCGCGATCTCGCCCGCCGGCACACCTTCGGCCCCGGCCCGCACCAGCAGCCGGAACACCTCCAGCCTGGTTTCCTGGCCGAGTGCGGCGAGCGCCAGCAATGCTGTTGTCTTGTCCATCAATCCATCTATCCAGATTTATGGATTAATGCCAGCCGATCATGACAAGGCTGTGACAGCCAGGGCTTACGCTTTGCGCCAAGAACCCGTCGGGCGTGGTTCGCTCAGATGCGGGCGCCAGCCATGCACGCGGTCCCGCCCGGCGGCCTTGGCGCCATAGAGGGCCTCGTCGGCGCGCCGTAAGAGATCGGCGATCTCGATGTCGGCACTCCCGTCGAAAGTGCCGACCCCGATGCTGACAGTGACGATGCCCTTTTCGCTGCCGGCATGCGCAAGCCGGAGGTCGCGCACCTTGCTCCTGAGCGTTTCGGCGATGACGAAGGCGCCCCGCGCCTCGGTCTCGGGCAGCACGAGCGCGAACTCCTCGCCGCCATAGCGCGCCGCCGCGTCGGCCGGCCGCCGTGCCGTTGCCTCGATGCAGCCGCTGACGGCGCGCAGGCATTCGTCGCCCGCCGGATGGCCGTAATGATCGTTGAAGCGCTTGAACCAGTCGACATCGATGATGAGCAGGCTGAGCGGCGTCATGTTGCGCCGGCCACGCGCGAATTCGCGCGCCAGCGCGTCGTCGAAGGCGCGCCGCGTCAACAGTTCGGTCAGCCCGTCGCGATGCGCCAGAAGGTTCAGCTTTTCGTTGGCGGCCAGCAGTTCGGCTTCGACGTGCTTGGCCTCGGTGATGTCGGAAAACACGCTCAGGCTGCCGCCATCGCCGGTCGGCCGGGTCCGCACGTCGAGCCAGCGCCCGTCGGCGAGCCGGACCTGGCGGTGGCTGGACAATGTCTGCATGGCCATGATCTCGGCGATCCACCCCTCGACCGCGTCGGGCGGCGTGACGCTTTCACCGCGCGCCACCGACGCACGCAGAATGTCGCGATAATCGGCACCCGGCACCCTCAAATCGGCCGTCTTCGGAAACATGGTGCGGTACTGGGCGTTGCACAGCATCAGCCTGCCGTCCGGGTCGAACATCACCAGGCCGTCGGCCATATGCGTCAGCGCGTCTCCGAGCCTGGCCTGGCTTTCCGCCAGCTCGGTCTCCAGCTGCTTGCGTTGGGTGATGTCGCGATTGTGCGTGATCAGGCCGATGACGGCACCGGCCTTATCGCGAAACGGCGCCTTCAGCGTCGCCAGCCAGGCGTCGGTGCCGTCTTCGTGATGAAGATGCTGCTCGATGGTGGAGGCGACGCCCGATGCCAGCACGGCCAGCTCGTCCTCGCGGAATTCCTTAGCCGTTTCGCTGGGGTAGAAATCGAAATCCGTCTTGCCGATCAGCGCCTTCGCGTTGGCCGCTTGCATCAATTCGGCGGTCGCCGGATTGGCGGCGATGAACCGTCCGTCGCGATCCTTGACGTTCAGGCAGTCGGGCAAGGTTTCGACCACGGCCTTGAAGATGCGCCTCGACTGCAGCGCCTCCAGGCGCCGCCGCTCCTGGTAGAGCGCCAGCCCCGACATCGCCACGGAGACGAAGATGAGGAGGGTGGAGGGGAACACCACCTGCGGCAGGACCGTCTGCACGACCGAGCGCGGCAGGACGCTCAGCCCAAGCAGCGATCCGCACGCGGTCGCGGCACCCAGGATCATGATGTCGGCCATGGTGGGCCGCCGGCCCCTGAGCGCAAGATTGCCGGCGATGCCGACCAGCATGGTGGCCGCGATCCCGACCGCTCCGGCGAAGGCGCCGATGCCGCCCTCGAAAGTCCGGAAAGCACCGGCCATGACGCCTGCGACGATACCGGCGACCGGGCCGCCGAAGAAGCCGGCAATGGCAATCATCGTCGCTCTGAGATCGACCAGCACGCCCGGCTGCAGCTGCATGGGAGTCAGCATCAGGATGATGGCGCCGGCGCCCATCAGCAGGCCGAAGGCCACGGCCTTTACCGCCGCCGGCCAGCGATCCAGCCACACATGCGTGTGGATCCAGGCCGAAACGAACATCGCAACGACCGCGAGATTGGCCAGCAATTCGGACCAGGGCGAACCCATGCTTCATGCGTCCATTGTGCGTCGGCCATGCGCGACGCGGCCTCCCGTGGATACGCCGAGCGAGGAAACAAACCGTTACGGACCGGGTTTGGATTGTTCGGACATGGTTTCCCTGCCGGATCGGCATCAACGGGCTGCAGCTTTGCGCGACGACATAAATTCCAGCATAAGAACAGACGCTTAAGCGCGCCCGTTGAATCAGTTTCGACCCGGCATTTGGGCGCTCGCGTCAGGGATTACCCGTGCCGTTCACACCGGTCCAGAAGGCTTCCTGCCGCGTATCAAGCATTTCTCGGCCCCAGGGAACGTCGCGGCCGGACGCGAGTTGTACCAGCGCAATCCAATCCCGGGAGGACAGTTTATGGCCAAGCGTCAAGAGCAACAGACGGATCTAAGTCCAGCCGAGGCGACCGATCGCATCTGGGAGCTCGCCAAGGAAATCGACATCTGCATGTTTGTGACGTGGGACGGCGAATACAATCGAGCCCGGCCGCTCTCTGCTCGTGTGTTCCGTGGAGAAAACGCGATCTACTTTCTCGTGAACGACGACAGCGCCAAGAACAAGCAACTATCGACCTATCCGAAGGTGACCTTGGCTTGGAGTGACAGCAGCCATTACAAATACGTCACCATCTCTGGCACTGCGGCGGTGACAAACGACAGAGCAAAGATCACCGAGTTGTGGGAGAAGACGGACGCGGCATGGTGGGACAACGCCGAGGATCCAGAAATTCGTCTGATAACGGTCACGCCGGACGAAGGCGAGCTGTGGGACAGCCCAGGACTGATCGTGGCAACTGCAAAGATGGTGTTTGCGGCTGTCACCGGCTCCAAACCGCATGTGGGCGACAATGCAAAGGTCGATCTCTGAAATATCCCAGCCGCCGCCAGCCCTCACCTGCCTTCGCTCTCGTGCTTGAGGCCGTTCGCTGCAATTCGTCCAGTTCTCAGCCCCAGCGCATCCCAGCGACAAAATCTATGAACGCCCTGAGCGGCGCTGGTGTGAGCCGCCGGCCGGGATAGTAGAGGAACGGGCCGGAAAATTCCTGCCACCAGGGTTGCAGCACCGGCTCCAGCCGGCCATCGTCGAAATAGGGGCGCAGCCAGTCCTCGAACAGCGAGACGATGCCGCCGCCGGCGACCGCCACTTCGAGCGCCAGCGCCATGGCCGTGCCGGTGCTGACCAGAAGCGGGCCGGTCGGTTCGACGCTCACCACCTCGCCGTCGCGTTCGAATTCCCAGGGCGGCGTCAGGCCGCTGGCGAAGCGGCCGCGCAGGCAGGCGTGATGCAGCAGGTCGCGCGGATGCTCGGGCCGGCCGCGCCGGTCGAGATAGGCCGGCGCGGCGGCAGTGGCGTAATGCTGGCGGCGCGGGCCGATCGGCACGGCGATCATGTCCTGCTCCAGCCGCTCTTCATAGCGGATGCCGGCATCGCAGCCGCTCGCCAATATGTCGACGAAACTGTCCTCGGCGGTGACCTCCACGCGAATGTCGGGATAGGCAGCGAGGAAAGGCGGCAACAGCCGCGGCAGCACCAGTTTCGCCGCCACGACCGGCACGTTGAGCCGCAGCGTGCCGGCAGGCTGGCCGCGAAAGCCGTTGACCACGTCGAGCGCCGCTTCGACCTCGCCGAGCGCCGGGCCGAGCCGCTCCAGCAGGCGCGCGCCGGCCTCGGTGGGGGCGACGCTGCGCGTCGTGCGGTTGAGCAGCCGCACGCCGAGCCCGGTCTCCAGCCGCCGCACCGTCTCGGAGAGGCTGGAGGCGCTGACGCTGCCCACGCGGGCCGCCTCGCGAAAGCCGCCGGCGCGCACCACCGCCATGAACGCCTGGAGGTCGCCTAGATCCGTAGCCATTGTTCGCCTTTCCGCACAGCCTGTGCCGATTGCACCATATTATCGCGCAGGCACGCTTTGTCTATCTTGGGCTGATCCAAAGGAGATGAGACCATGACCGACATCAGCAAGGCCGGAACCTTCAAACTCGGCGACCGCATCGTGAAGCGCCTCGGCTACGGCGCCATGCAACTGGCAGGACCCGGCGTCTTCGGCCCGCCGAAGGATCGCGACGCCGCACTTGCCGTGCTGCGCGAGGCGATCGCCAGCGGCGTCGACCACATCGACACATCGGATTTCTATGGACCGCACGTCACCAACCAGATCATCCGCGAGGCGTTGCACCCCTACCCCGCCAACCTCACCATCGTCACCAAGGTCAGCGCCCGGCGCGGCGCGGATGCATCCTGGCTTCCCGCCATGTCACCGCAGGAGTTGACGCAGGCCGTGCACGACAATCTGCGCAATCTTGGGCTTGATGTGATCGAGGTGGTGAACCTGCGCTCCATGCACGGCATCCACGGCCCCGCCGAAGGATCGCTCGAGCCGCAGTTGAACACGCTTGCCGAATTGCAGCGCCAGGGCCTCATCCGCCATATCGGCATAAGCAACGTCACATCGACCCAGATCGCCCAGGGACGCAGCATCACCGAGATCGTCTGCGTGCAGAACCAGTACAACATCGCGCATCGCGACGACGACGCGCTGATCGATGCGCTTGCGGCCGACGGCATCCCCTATGTGCCGTTCTTCCCGCTCGGCGGCTTCACGCCGCTGCAGTCGGACACGCTGGCCAATGTCGCCAGGAAACTCGGCGCGACCCCGATGCAGGTGGCGCTCGCCTGGCTGTTGCGCCGCGCGCCCAACATCCTGCTGATCCCCGGCACCTCCTCGGTCGGTCATCTCCGCGAAAACCTGGCGGCGGCCGAACTGGAACTGCCCGCCGACGCGCTCGCCGTGCTGAACGGCATCGGCAGTGAAGCCGAGCAAGCGGCATAAGGCATTCCTGCCGTCGGTCGACAGACTACCGGCTGCCGCCCCTGGCGATCCGCGTCTGCGGATCGCAATAGATGCCGTAAAGCGTGTGCAGGATTCGCTCTACCTCCACCGATGCCAACCGGTAGTAGACCTGCTGGGCGTCGCGCCTCGTGTCCACGAGCTTGAGCGCGCGCAACTTTGAAAGCTGCTGCGACAGCGCCGACTGGTTCATCGCAACCAGTTCGGCCAGTTCGTTCACGCTCGTCTCGCCGTCCAGCAGATGGCACAGGATCATCAGCCGTTTTTCATTCGCCATCGCGGCGAGCAGTTCGGACGCTTCGCGCGCCTGCTTGTCCAGTTCGGCTATCTTTATATTACGCATATGAACACATTATCATATTAAGAGTTACAAATAAATACCATTCTGGCACGACTGCCTGTCAAGTCGATGGATCGAAACCGGTGCTTCGCTCCGTCAACGTCGTTTGATCAGCATCAAGTCGCAGCCCGCCACAATGGCGCAAAATCAGCCAATCCCGCATGGGATCAGCAGTGTCGGCGTTGCGCCAAAGCGACGCCGCAATGGAGGGACAGCATGGCGCATATAGTCGTCCTGGGTGCCGGGCTGGGAGGCACCATCATGGCCTAGGAGCTTCGCGACGGACTGGCCGGGGAACACCAGGTTTCCGTCGTCAACAATGGCAGCCATTATTCATTCGTGCCGTCCAACCCTTGGTTCGCCGTTGGCTGGCGCGACAGGCAAGCGGTCGAAATCGACCTTGCTCCGGTGCTGGCACGGCGCAAGATCGGTTTTCATCCGCAGGGAGCCAGGCGCGTCCACCCGGTCGAGCGCACGGTGGAACTCAACGACGGCTCATCTGTCTCCTACGACTATCTGGTCATCGCCACCGGTCCCGAACTCGCCTTCGACGAGATCGAGGGCCTCGGACCGGAGCACAACACTCAGTCCGTCTGCCACATCGATCATGCGCTCAAGGCTAGGACCGCCTTCGACGCGCTCGTCGCCAAGCCAGGCCCGGTCGTCATCGGCGCGGTCCAGGGCGCGTCCTGCTTCGGGCCGGCTTACGAATTCACCTTCATCCTCGACAAGGCGTTGCGCGACGCCAGGGTGCGCGACCGCGTGCCCATGACCTTCGTCACCTCCGAACCCTATATCGGCCATCTCGGCCTCGACGGCGTCGGAGACACCAAGGGTCTGCTCGAGAGCGAGATGCGCCAGCATCACATCAAGTGGATCTGCAACGCCAAGGTCGACAAGGTCGAGCCCGGCAAGATGTTCGTCCAGGAAATCGCCGACGACGGGTCGGTCAGGCAGGCGCATGAATTGCCGCATGCCTACGCCATGATGCTGCCAGCTTTCCGTGGCGTGGCGGCGGTGCGCGGCATCGAGGGGCTCACCAATCCGCGCGGCTTCATCCTTGTCGACAAGCACCAGCGCAACCCGGCGTTCCCCGAAATATTCGCGGTCGGCGTCTGCGTGGCCATCCCGCCGATCGGCAAGACACCGGTCCCCGTTGGCGTGCCCAAGACCGGCTTCATGATCGAATCCATGGTGACGGCGACGGCGCGTAACATCGGCCGGCTGGTGGAGGGCAAGCAGCCTGACGCCCAGGGCACGTGGAATGCGGTCTGCCTCGCCGATTTCGGCGATTCCGGCGTCGCCTTCGTGGCGCAACCGCAGATCCCGCCGCGCAACGTCAACTGGTCGTCCTCCGGCAAATGGGTACACACCGCCAAGGTCGGCTTCGAGAAGTATTTCCTGCACAAGATAAGGGCCGGCAAGTCGGAGCCCTTCTACGAGCGCCTCGCGCTGCAGGCTCTGGGCATCGATAAGCTCAAGCAGATCAAGGTCGAGGCGCCAGCGGATGTCCCGGGAGCCTGACCGGAGCAAGCCGCCGTGGCTGGGCTTTTTGCGGTCGGAGTTTGGCGGGAACGAAGATCCCGCAATCGCCGGCGGCAAATCTGTCGCCGTCTCTTGCGGCCAACGATAATGTGCATATATTTAAATATGATCATATACAAATGGAGATGACGATGTCCCTCGACCGTTCCGTTCTCGCTTTCGCCGGTATCATGGTGCTGCTGTCCGTCGTACTCACCGCCCTTGTCTCGCCGCTGTTTGTCTGGCTGACGGTCTTCGTCGGGCTCAATATGCTGCAGTCGGCGTTCACCGGCTTTTGCCCGGCGGCGATGGTCTTCCGCAAGCTCGGCGTCAAGCCGGGATGCGCGTTCTAAGGAAGACCCGCATGCGCATGCCTCTCTTGTTCGCCGCGTTGCTCGCGGCCTCTCCGGCGCTTGCCGGCACGCTGACACTGGCGCCGACGACGGTGACCGAGTGGAAAGCGGTCTATGGCCGTGTCGAGGCGCGCGACACCGTTCCGGCGCGCGCCCGCATCGGCGGCCTGATCGTCGACCTGGCCGTCACCGAGGGCGAACTGGTCAAGGCGGGGCAAAAGATCGCCACCGTCCAGGACGACAAGATCGCCTTTCAGGTCGCCGCGCTGGACGCCCAGTTGCGCGCGCTGCAGGCACAGCTGGACACCGCGCAATCCGAACTCGCGCGCGGCCAGATGCTGGTCGACAAGGGTGTCATGACCGCGCAGCGTCTTGACCAGCTGCGTACCGAGGTCGACGTCGCGCGAAGCCAGCTTGCCGCGACGGAGGCGCAGCGTTCGGTGATCGTGCAGCAGGGCGCCGAGGGCGATGTCTTTGCTCCCGGCGACGGCCGCGTGCTGACCGTGCCGGTGACGCGGGGCGCGGTCATCATGGCCGGTGAGGTTGTGGTCACCATTGGCGGCGGCGGGGTGTTCCTGCGGCTGGCCGTTCCGGAACGGTACGCGGCCTCCCTGAGAGAGGGAGCCGCCATCCGCATCAATGCCGGCGGCAAGGAGGCCGCCGGCCGCCTCGCCAAGATCTATCCGCAGATCGACAATGGCCGCGTCATCGCCGACGTCGAGGTCGGCAATCTCGATACCAATTTCATCGATGCCCGTGTCCTGGTCGAACTGCCGGTCGCCGAGCGCTCCGCGCTGCTGGTGCCGGCGTCGGCGATCGCGACCCGTTCAGGGATCGATTTCGTGCGCGTCGCCGCCGGCGGCGCACAGGCCGATCGCGCGGTGGTCACCGGCGAGCGCACCAAGCGCGCCGACGGTGACCATGTCGAGATCCTGACAGGCCTCGCGGCCGGCGATGTCGTGGTCACGCCATGAAAGGTCCCGCCTCGTTCGGTATTGCCGGCGAACTGACGCGGGCCTTCATCGCCTCGCCGCTGACGCCGTTGTTCCTGGTCGCCGCCTTCGCCTTCGGGCTGGTGGCGCTGCTCACGCTGCCGCGCGAGGAAGAGCCGCAGATCTCGGTGCCGATGGTCGACATCTTCGTGCGCGCCGACGGACTGAAGGCCGACGACGCCGTCAAGCTGATCACCGAACCGCTGGAGACGATCGTCAAGGGCATCGACGGCGTCGAGCATGTCTATTCGCAGACGCGCGACGACCAGGTGATGGTCACCGCCCGCTTCGTCGTCGGCACCTCGTCGGACGCTGCCGTGCTGCGCGTCCACGACAAGGTGCGCGCCAACATGGACCGCATCCCCGTCGGCGTGCCCGAGCCGCTGATAGTCGGCCGCGGCATCGACGACGTCGCCATCGTCACGCTGACGCTGTCGCCGAAGCCGGAGACAGCCGCGCGCATGACGGCCAACGACCTCACCCGCATCGCGCGCGAACTGCGCACCGAGATCGCCAAGATCGACAATGTCGGCCTGACCTATCTGGTCGGCGACACCGGAGAGATCATCCGCGTCAACCCGAACCCGGAAAAGCTCGCCCTTTACGGCGTCACGCTGCAGCAACTCGCCGCCAAGGTGTCGGGCGCCAACAAGGCCTTTCCCGCCGGACGCGTGCGCGACAAGGGCGAGCAGATCGACATCGTCGCCGGCGAAACGCTGGCCTCGCCCGACCAGATCGGCAACCTGCTCCTGACCTCGCGCGACAACCGCCCCGTCTATGTCCGCGACGTCGCCGACGTCGCCTTCGCCACCGACACCGGTGATGCGCTGGTGTCCACGGTCACCAGAGCCGGCGTTGGCGTCGAGCGCGTGCCATCGGTCACGCTGGCCATTGCCAAGCGCGCCGGATCGAACGCGGTCGCCGTCGCCGACGACATCCTGCACCGGGTCGCCCTGCTGCAGGGCGGATTGATCCCCAACGATATCGCCACCGACGTGACGCGCAATTACGGCGAGACCGCCAACGACAAGGCCAATGAGCTCCTCTACCATCTCGGCCTGGCGACGATCTCGATCATCGTGCTGGTCTGGGTCGCCATCGGCCGCCGCGAAGCGATGGTCGTGGCCGTCGTCATCCCGGTGACCATCCTGCTCACGCTGTTTGCCTCGCGCGTCATGGGCTACACGCTGAACCGCGTCTCGCTGTTCGCGCTGATCTTTTCCATAGGCATTCTCGTCGACGATGCCATCGTGGTGATCGAGAACATCTCGCGACACTGGGCCATGGGCGGCGGCCGCGATCGCCGGCAGGCGGCAATCGAGGCGGTGGCAGAGGTCGGCAACCCGACCATCGTCGCCACCTTGACCGTGGTCGCCGCACTGCTGCCGATGCTGTTCGTGTCGGGAATGATGGGCCCCTATATGAGCCCGATTCCGGCCAATGCCTCGGCGGCGATGATCTTCTCCTTCTTCGTCGCGGTGATGGTGACGCCGTGGCTGATGCTTAGACTTGCCGGACGGACGCCGGTGCATGCCCATCAGGATCATGGCAATGGCGGCCCGCTCGGTCGCGCCTACACCGCCGTCGCCCGGCCGATTCTGGCCTCGAAGAAGGCGAGCTGGGCCTTCCTGCTCATCGTCGGCGTGCTGACCCTGGGCTCGCTTGCGCTGTTCTACACCGAGCATGTCACGGTCAAGCTCCTGCCCTTCGACAACAAGTACGAATTGTCGGTGACCATCGACCTGCCGGAAGGGTCTTCCGTCGAGGCGACCGATGCGGTGGCGCAGGCCGTCGCCGCCAAAGTTCTCGAGCTGAAGGAGGTTCGATCGGTCCAGACACACGCCGCAACGGCGGCGCCCTTCAATTTCAACGGCCTCGTCCGCCATGCCGTCCTGCGCACCGAGCCGCAGCAGGGAGACGTGGCGCTCAACCTGCTGCCGAAGGCGGACCGTGCCCGCTCCAGCCACGAGATCGCGCTCGACATCCGCCAGCGCATCGCCACGATCCCCGTACCGCAAGGCACCAGCCTGAAGGTGGTCGAGCCGCCGCCCGGCCCGCCGGTGATGTCAACGCTGCTGGCCGAAATCTACGGACCCGACGGCGAGACCCGCCGCAAGGTCGCCGCCAGGATCGAGGCGGCGTTCCGCTCCGTGCCCTTCATCGTCGATGTCGACAATTCCTGGGGACAGCCGGCACGCCGGTTGCGCGCCACCATTTCCACCGACGATGTGGAGTTCTTCCATGTCGAGGAGAGCGACGTCTTCGACACGCTCGCCATCCTCAATGGCGGGAAGACCGTCGGCTATTCGCATCGCGGCGGCGGCCGCCAGCCTATCCCGATCCGAATCGAGCGGCGGAAGGGCGAAAGGACGCTCGACGAGCGCTTCCTGACCACGCCGATTCCGGCCAATGTCCTGCCCGGCGACCGCGGCGTCGTCGAACTCGGCGATGTCGTGCGGGTGACGCCGGAGCGCGCTTCGTTCCCGGTGTTCAGGCACAATGGCCGCGCAGCCGAAATGGTGACGGCCGAGCTTGCCGGCAGCTTCGAGGCGCCGCTCTACGGCATGCTCGCCGTCAGCAAGGCCATCGACGCGCAGGACTGGACCGGCCTGCAGAAGCCCGCGATCTCGCTGCATGGCCAGCCGGAGGATGAAAGCCGGCCGACGCTTTTGTGGGACGGCGAATGGGAAGTTACCTGGGTGACCTTCCGCGACATGGGGGCGGCCTTCGGCGTCGCGCTGCTCGGCATCTACATCCTGGTGGTCGCCCAGTTCGGCTCGTTCAAGGTGCCGCTGGTGATCCTGACGCCGATCCCGCTGACTTTCATCGGCATCCTCGGCGGGCACTGGCTGTTCGGCGCGCCGTTCACCGCCACCTCGATGATCGGCTTCATCGCGCTGGCCGGCATCATCGTGCGCAATTCGATCCTGCTGGTCGATTTCATCCGCCACGCGGCGTCGCCCGACAGGCAATTGCCCGAGGTCCTGATCGAGGCCGGCGCGATCCGATTCAAGCCGATCCTGCTGACCGCACTTGCCGCCATGATCGGCGCGGCGGTGATCCTGACCGATCCGATCTTCCAGGGGCTGGCGATCTCGCTGCTGTTCGGCCTGGCCTCCTCGACGCTGCTGACGGTGCTGGTCATCCCCGCGATCTACCGGGTGCTGCGCACGTGAACGGAGCCAGCACGACCGGATTCTGACCTGGATCAAACCGCGTTGCTGAAAAGAGGCTAGAAACGCCTGAACGGCACCCGCAGCGCGGGCGGCAAGGCAGGCGGCACCATGTTCGAATACAGCGTTGAAGCAAGGCGCACCGATGCGCGAGGCAGCATGGCCACGGCCAAGAACGCCGCACTCGTTCTCGACACCAGCCTCGAGGGCCGGACCGATGCCTTCAATCCAGCCGAACTGCTTCTGGCGGCGATCGCCGCCTGCATGATCAAGGGCATCGAGCGCGTCACCCCGATGCTCGGTTTCAAACTGCGCGGCGTCAGGGTCGCATTGCATGCCGTTCGGCGCGACAGCCCGCCGGGGATTGCCTCCATCGACTACGAGCTTGTCGTCGACACCGATGAAACCGACCAGCGGCTGGACCTGCTGCACAAGAACGTCCGCAAGTACGGCACGATTTCCAATACAATCGCCGCCGCCACGAAACTCGAAGGCAAGATCAGGAGAAAAGCATGAGCCGCCTGCATGTCGAAAACCACCAGGTGTCGCGCATCGGCTGGTTGCGCGCCGCCGTCCTGGGGGCCAATGACGGCATCGTCTCGACCGCGAGCCTGATCGTCGGCGTGGCGTCGGCCGCCGCGCCGGCTTCTCAGGTTCTGGTCGCCGGAATAGCCGGCCTGGTGGCAGGCGCCATGTCGATGGCGGCCGGCGAATACGTCTCGGTCAGTTCGCAGTCGGACACCGAGAATGCCGACCTTGCCCGCGAACGCCAGGAACTGAAGACCCAGCCCGAATTCGAGCGCGAAGAGTTGGCGCAGATCTACGTCAAGCGCGGGCTGGAGACGGAGCTGGCCCGCCAGGTCGCCGACCAGCTCATGGCCAAGGATGCGCTGGCCGCGCATGCCCATGACGAACTCGGCATTTCGGAAATGACCACGGCGCGGCCGATCCAGGCGGCGCTGACCTCGGCGGCGACCTTCAGCGTGGGCGCGGCAATGCCGTTGCTCATGGTGCTGGTGTCGCCGGCCTCCATGCTGGTGCTGGCGGTCTCGCTCGCGTCCCTGCTTTTCCTTGCCCTGCTGGGCGCCATCGGCGCCAGGGCGGGCGGCGCCAACATCCCTCGCGCAACGTTGCGGGTGACCTTCTGGGGCGCCTTCGCCATGGCGCTCACCGCAGGCATCGGCGCGCTGGTCGGGACCGCGGTGTAGGCGGCCGGCCAACTGCTCGACCGCCTATGCCATCACCCGCCGACCGCGACCTTGGCGACATTGACACCGAGATCGTACACCAGGATGCCACCATAGTAGGCGGTGATCGTGACCAGCACGGAACCGGCGATTTCGATCGCCGGGATGGCGACGGCCATCGAGCCGATGCCGCGATTGCGCAGCCAGAGGCCCAGCCTTACGGCACCCCAGATGAGGAACGCCAGCGCGGTGGCGCCGCCCAGCCCCTCATGCGTTTCCGCCACCGGGCTGCTGAAGCCGCCCGATTCGGCGAAATCGAGCGCCAGCCCGCCAAGATACCAGGTTGCCACGGCAAACAGCCCGGCGGCCACGGCCAGGCCGGTCGAGATTGTGCCCGCGCCGCTGCGCACGGTCATGTCATGACGCCGCCAGAATCCGACGATGTCGACCAGCGTCACGGTCAAGATGATCACGATTGGAAAATGCACGAAGATCGGGTGGATATGCTGAATGGGAACCATGCTGCTTCAAACCTTCTCTTGAAACGGATCGAAAATGCCCCTTGTCGACGGGCACCGCACGCAACTTAGCCCGGCGACGCAATCGCTCTCTTGATCCAGGACAAGGCCACCGCGACCGCCGGACGCTTGCGATTCCCGCGTCTCCCATGCCATCTGTCCGATACAACGCAGCGACCCAGACAGAATGGCAGCACGACCGACATCGCTCACAGCCAGGCCGCCCGGCGTCAGCCTCAACCGCGCGCTTTCGAAACTCGGCCTGTGCTCGCGCACGCAGGCCGAGGTGCTGATCGCCGAGGGGCGCGTGCGCGTCGGCGGCAAGGTGGTGCGCGATGCAGCACTTCGCGTCGACCTGAACCGCGACCGCATCGTCGTCGATGGCGAGCAAGTCGTTGCCGAGCGCAAGGTCTATGTCATGCTCAACAAGCCGCGCGGGCTGGTCACCACCCGCGACGACCCGCAGCAGCGCGACACCGTCTATGCCTGCCTGGAAGGGCTCGACCTGCCCTTCGTCTCGCCGGTCGGCCGCCTCGACAAGGCGAGCGAAGGCTTGCTGCTGATGACCAACGACACGCATTTCGCCAACCGGCTGATGGACCCGGCCTCGCATCTGCCCAAAACCTATCATGTCCAGGTCGGCACGGTGCCTGACGAAGCGATGCTCAAGACATTGCGCGCGGGCGTCAGTGTCGACGGCGAGACCCTGACGGCCAATTCGATCGCGCTTTTGCGCAGCGGCGGCCGCACCGCCTGGCTGGAGATCGTGCTCGACGAGGGGCGCAACCGCCACATCCGCCGCCTGCTCGCCGCGCACGGCATCGAGGTCAAGCGCCTCATCCGCATCGCCATCGGCCGGCTGCCCCTGGGCGACCTCGCCAAGGGCACGGCGCGGCATTTGACGCCGGAGGAGCTGGCGCTGCTGGCGGAGTGAGCAGTGAGGCTTCGCCCGCGCTATTCGACGTCGATGCTCACGACCGTCTTATGGGCATTTCCCGTATAGGTATGGGTCGAGAACGTCACCTCGTCGTGTCCCCTGAACCCGGGATTCGACCGGTAAAGCCCTTTGATGCCATTGACCTTGTGCGTGTTGCATTTCCAGCGCTCATTCGATTTGGGGAAACCGGAATAGAGCTTTGCGTGCACCAGCCTGACCTTGCCGTGGCTTGGGCCGGCGATGACCCTGACATCGTTGGCGCCGGCGCTCGAGCAGTCGACATTCAGGCTCACATCCCTGAGGATATAGATCTCCTGCCCCGACAGCGCCGTCTTTCGATAGCTCTCCGTCCCCGCGGCCGCGGGCCAGGCCGCCAGTCCCAAAGCCGTCAACGCCGCTACGAAACCTGCGGTTTTGTGCACCATTTTTCAGCGATCCCCTGGCTGCATGAAATCCCATTTCGGCCGAAGACGGCCGATTGCGGCGCCGCCCACGTTTTCCCGCTACTCGACCTTGATGTTGGCAACATATGTGAAGGCGTTGCCCATATAGGTGTGGACCGAAATTGTGACCTGGTCCCAACCCTTGAAACCGGATTTCGACCGGTAAAGCGCCCTGATGCCGTTCACCATGCGGGAATTGCATTTTGAACGCTCGTTCGACTTGGGATAGACCGCATGCACCTTGCCGTGGACGAGCTTTACATTTCCGTGGCTCGGGCCGGAAACCACGCGCACATCATCCTTGCCGGCGCTGGAACAGTCCGCGTTCAGGCTCGCGCCACCGAAAACATAGATCTCCTGGCCCGAAAGCGCTGTCTTCTGGTAAGTGGACGAGTGGGTGTAAGCAGAAGCCGGACAGACCGTAAGTCCCAGAAGCGCAAGCCCCGATATGACACTCGTCACGCCGCAGTTCATGTCAGCCCCCCCGACCAGCGAATTCTCCATCGACGGTTTTATGGCAGCCGCAAACAAGCCGCCAATCACGGAAGCAGCCAGATCGATCAATTCATGGTTATCAGAATAGAATCGAAACAATATCCAACGGTGTTGGCTTTCAATATTTAAACCGCACGGAGCAGGAATATACTGTCTTCATGCCTATAAAAAAGAACCGTAAAAAGCGATCCGAGCCAAGAACAAGCGCCATGACGGATAGCCGATCTAGCGCGAATGTCAGGGATAGTGACCCGATTTCCGCAAACAACACAGGGCTATGGGAACGGCTCGCCCCCGAAATAGCCGGCGTTGCTGGCCGGCTGTGCGGCGGACCGTATTACCCGGCCTGCCGCTGACCCTCGAGAAACTGGCCGAGGCCTCCCGGCCGCAGACAGGCGTCCCAGAAAAAATTCTCGGTCGACCGATGATTTCCACCCGCCTGCGCTGTCCTCATCCATAGGCGCCGGAATTGTCCGGGCCGGAAAAGCGAGGTGATCCATGGGATCGTTGAAGGGGCAAAATGTCGTCGTGGTCGGAGGCAGCCGGGGTGTCGGCCGCTCGATCGTGGAAGCTGCACGCGCCGAGGGCGCAACCGTGCTTGCCGTCGCCCGCGGCGCGGAAGCTTTGAAGGAACTCGCCTGGGAAGTCTCCGACGTCAGGACGCTGGCCGCCGACGCCACGCAGGACACCGCGCCCGACGCCGTGTTCGCCGCGCTGGAGCCGGATGTGCTGGTCCTCTGCGCCGGCGCCTTCGCGCCGTCGGCGCTCATCCAGGACCAGAGCTGGGACGATTTCTCGGCGAATTGGGAGACCGACGTCAAGGCGTCGTTCCTGTTCTGCAAGGCGGCGCTACAGGGGCAACTGAAGCCGGGCAGCCGCGTGGTGCTGATCTCCAGCGGCGCGGCATTCAGCGGCGGACCGCCGAATTCCGGCGGCTATTCCGGCGCCAAGCAGATGCAGATGTTCCTTGCCGCCCACAGCCAGAAGGAGGCCGACCGGCTTGGCCTCGGCCTGCGCTTCATGGCGCTCGCGCCGATGCGCATCATGGCCGGCACCGGCGTCGGCCAGCGCGGCATTCTAGGCATTTCCGCCTATCTCGGCATCAGCCCGGCGGATTTCCTGGCCAGCATGAGCGATGTGCAGACGCCCGCCGATGTCGGACGCGCCGTGGTCGCGCTGGCCGGCGGCAAGATGCCAGGCGTCGCCTTCACGGTGAGCGGCAGCGGCCTTGCGGCGGCGGCATGAGGCGCGCAGAATGCGAGGCGAACTCCGGCAAATTCCGCGCGTGGCAGGCACGACATGACAGACGCTCCCGGCCCGTTTGAGCCGCTGGGCTCGAGAGGCGTGCCGATCCTCGATCGGCCTGCCTTCGAGCGCCTGACGATGGCGCACCGCCGCGCGCTGAAGCTGCACTGCTACCGGATGATGGGCTCGCTGCACGAGGCCGACGATCTCGTCCAGGAGACGTTCCTGAAAGCCTGGCGCGGCCGCGCGCAATTCGACGGGCGCGGCTCGCCGCGCGGCTGGCTTTATTCGATCGCCACCAACGCCTGCCTCAACGCCATCAAGGCGCGGTCGTCGGCGCATCGCATCCTCGAAGAGCCCGCACGGCCGCCGAGCGAAGGGCGCGCCGCCGCCGGGCCGGCCGCCGAGCTCTCCTGGCTGGAGCCTTACCCCGACGCCGAACTGCCGGACCTCGTCGATGGCGAGCCCGGCCCGGACGCGCGCTACGAGACAAGCGAGGCTGTGCGGCTGGCCTTCGTCGCCGCCATCCAGTTGCTGCCGCCCCGGCAACGCGCGTCCCTCCTGCTGTGCGACGTGCTGGGCTGGTCGGCGCTGGAAACCGCGCAATTGCTGGGCGGCTCGACTGCCTCGGTCAACAGCGCCCTGCAGCGGGCGCGCGCGACACTTGGCGAGCACTATCCCGGCGGACGCCCCTTGCAGCGATCGCAACCCAACCCGGAGGAAGGCGAGCTGCTCGAACGCTATATCAGCGCCTGGCAGGCCGCCAATCTCGACGGCTTCGTCGCGCTGCTGCGCGAGGACGCCACTTACCACATGCCGCCATGGCGCGACTGGTACCAGGGACGCCAAGCGATCCATGGTTTCTTCAAAACCGTGTGGAGCAATTACGCCGGCTATCGCGCCGTCGCGACGCGGGCCAACGGCCAGCCCGTCGTCGCCCTCTATGCACGGCGCCATCAGGAACAAGAATGGCGCGCGCAATCGCTGCACGTCGTCGAGCCGGCCGATGGCGCCATCGCCGCGCTGACGATCTATGTTGCCCCGCTCGGCCCAGACCTGTTCGCCGCCTTCGGCCTGCCGCCTGTCTTGTCCGGACCGGAAGCGTAGCCATCCTCTCCTGACGGAAAGCTGGCAGGAGGCCTGGCCTATAGAACTGCCGGGAAGCCCGGCCGTGGCTTCAGCGATCATCAAGGAGCCAATCGATGAATTTCGTCTCTGTCCGCATCATCACGTCGGATGTTCAGCGCCTCGTGCGCTTCTACGGTGAGATCACCGGCATGCCGGTGACGGTCTACACCGAGGACTTCGCGGAACTCTCGACACCTTCCTGCACGCTGGCGATCGGCAGCACGCGCACCCTGATGCTGTTCGGCGGCGACATCGCCCGGCCCGCCGACAACCACACGGCCATCCTCGAATTCCGCGTCGGCGACGTCGATGCCGAATTCGCCCGGCTCTCGGATTTCATCAGGGACACGACCGTGCAGAAACCGACCACCATGCCCTGGGGCAACCGCTCGCTGCTGTTTCGCGACCCCGACGGTAATCTGGTGAATTTCTTCACGCCGGTGACGGCGGAAGCGATCCGGAAGTTCGAGAAGTAGGAGGCGAGGCGCAAATCCGTGCAGCGCCAGACGTCTGAAATTGGCTGGAGCCTACTTCAGGTTCCACTTGCGCACGACCGGCTCGCTGAGATCGTGCTCGTAGCCGAGCACGCTGATGCTGGCCGTGTCGAGCACGAACAGCGCGCCGCCTTCCGGCGGCAGGCCGAGCCAGCGGGCGGCGAGCACGCGCAGGAAATGCGCGCTGGAAAAGATCAGGATCGAGCCGCCAGCTTCGCGAACCTGCCCGATGATCCTGTCGGCGCGGGCGCCGACATCGGCGGCCATCTCGCCTTGCGGGCAGCCGTCGCGAAACACGTTCCAGCCTGGCCGCTCGGCCAGGATCTCCTTGGTGGTGCGCCCCTCATAGGCGCCGTAGTCCCACTCCTGCAGATCGTCGTTTCTGATGCTTGCCGCGCCAAAACCGGCCAGCACGCTGGTGTTGTAGGCGCGCTGCGAGGGGCTCGACCAAACCGCCGAGAACGACAGGCCCTTGAGCCGCTCCGCCACGCCCCGCGCGGCCGCCTCGCCTGCCGGCGTCAGCGGCATGTCGGTGCGGCCGGTATGCTGCCCCGAAAGGCTCCACGCCGTCTCGCCATGCCGGACCAGGTGGATTTGCGGATATGCGCTGCTCATACGCTCGGCCTTTCGTTGGTGTCAGGCCAAGCTGTAGCGGTCGGCGCAAGGGAGCGAAAGACCCGGTGACCATCGCGGCACACCACCCGGCATGGTGATCGGCGGGAAGCACAGGAAGCAGGCCCGGCAAGGCCTTCAGCTCCGCAGCAACTGCCTGACGGATTCGTTGACATAGTCCGCGATTTCGACCTCGCGGCGCTGACGCCTGCGTATTTGCGCCCGTTTGTTCGGCTTGTAGTCGGCTGGATCCCGCTGAGCCTTCACCAGGGGCAAGGCATACATCGTGCGACGTATGAGCCTCCCCCCGGACTCCGCCCAGAAGCCGTCATAGTCCGCGGTGATGCGGCGGCGCAGGGCATAGTCCCTCGAAAAGACGTGGCCTGCGTTTGATGCCGCGACAAGGCCACGGAGTTTGAGTGAGGATGCCAGCGTCTGGGCCACCAGGAGCAGCAGCGTTTTCGGTCGCAAGCCTTCCATGGCTTTGGTCAGTATCCGGGAATCCTCGAGACCTTGCACACCGGTCGACATCGACTTCAGAGCGCCAATATAGAGAACCTTGCCGGCGCCACCGAGTTGCAGAAGCGACCGATCCACGATCGCGAGCGCCATTTCGATGACGGGACGTCCTTCCAGGCGCAGGAGAAGGCGCCATTCCCCCTCCCGGTACAAGCCTGCCTGGCCCGTCAGTTCCACCGTGACGTCACCAGCAACGGTCGACATTGCCAGGAGACGACGACCGCGCGTGTGACTTTCAACCAGGGCGGCATCGGTCAAAAGACGCGCCGCCGCGGTGTAGTGACCAACGACGGCGGCGGAACGATGGATACGCATCAGATTGGCCACGAGATACGGCCGAACCGGCTTCAGCGCAATGTCGGGATATTGAGCAAGGATTGCCGTGAACGGCTCAACACCGAGGGTCGACCGGATGGCAGCAATATCGCGCCGGAACATCCACCGAAGCGCCGCCCATTTGCTTTCATGCACCCATTTGTTCAGCTTGCGCCGAAACTCGGAGGGCGACCGGTTTATTGGGCCTCTTGGCCGGGATGGCCGCGGCGCGCCCATGGCAATCGTCATTTGCTGCATTCTTCTTCGGACGTGTCAGTCAAGGCGACTGATGATCTCAATGTTGGATGTCGGAACTTACCGCCACCTCGCCGCGGATATACGAATCCGTAAGGGAGCCACCAAGATCGACCTTCCCGCGCGTGGTCTTCGGCGTCCGCCCTTCGTCGCAATCACCTCGGTTGCGGCGCAACCGAGCCGAGGCCGAGAGGGATACCGGCAGATCGCCGCGGCGTGCCCCTCGCCTGGCCCTGATCCACATGACGCTGGCCCTGTGAGCAGGCCGGCGGCGCAACTATATGAAAGTAAGCTTCCAACGCTCCCGCCACTCCAAGGGCGCCAGCCCTTGCACAACAGGTCAGATCATCATGTACAAACATCTGCTCATCGCCACCGACGGATCGGAACTGGCCGACAAGGGCGTTGCCCATGGCCTCACATTGGCAAAGGGCATCGGCGCCGCCGTCACCTTCGTAACCGTCTCGGAACCGTACCCGATCTTCGCCTGGGGCGGCGCCATGGCCGGCTATGCGGCGGGCGACGAACTGGCCGTCTACCAGGAGGAGTCGCGCAAATATGGCAAGGAGGTTCTGGCCAAATGCAAGGCCTCGGCCGACGCGGCCGGCGTCTCCGCCAAGCTTGTCCATGTCGAGGACAAACGGCCCGCCGAAGCGATCCTGGAACTGTCGCAGGCGCAAGGCTGCGACCTGATCGTGATGGCCTCGCATGGCCGCCGCGGACTGGGCAAGCTGCTTCTCGGCAGCCAGACGGCGGAAGTGCTGTCCTACACCGCGATCCCGGTGCTGGTGGTCCGGTAATAGATTGACCCGGAGCGCTCGTCATATGTCCATAAGGTCCATACGACGGGATTCATGTTGTACGGATTCAATCCGTACTGAATAATTGGGGGCAAAGGAGATACCTATGCCCCGCAACGCCAGCGACAACGGTCGAATCGATTTCCGGATTCCGCCCGAAGCGAAAGCCGTAATCGCACGTGCGGCGTCTTTGTCGAATGTCGGCCTGACCGAGTTCATTGCGCGCTCCGCATTGCGTGACGCCCAGGCCACGATCGAGCGCGCCGAGCATCTTGCGCTGTCGGAACGGGACAGCCTGCGCATCCTCGACCTACTTGAAAACCCGCCCTCCCCGACCAGCCGTCTTATCCGCGCCGCCAAGGCCGGCCAGACCCACTCGTGAGCTCCATCACGTGGCAAGAAGTGCCGATCGGTAAACAGCATAACCGTATCGCCCTCGCCATTCGGTCGACCGTGCCCTGGAGAAAGCAACGAATGGCGCATGAGGATCGCACCCGGACAATCCCCGGGAGAACGCCGCAATCGGCAGCCATGCTGGCGGACGTCAAACGGGCGATGGCGATCACCGCCCGTCTCAACCGTCTGACGTTCAACGACGCGGACGAGGTCCGCGTCTTGTTCAGCGAACTCATCGGCAAAAAGGTCGATGACAGTTTCCTGCTGATCCCGCCCTTCTACGCAACCGGTGGGGCCGACACCCGCGTCGGCCGCAATGTCTTCATCAATCAGAACTGCACCTTTTATGATCTTGGCGGGCTCGACATTGCCGACGACGTGCTGATCGGGCCGAATGTCAGCCTCATCACATCGGGCCATCCGCTCGAACCATCGCGGCGGCGCGCCTTCACCACCGCGAAGCCGATCGTCATCGAACGCAACGTCTGGATCGCCGCCGGCGCGACGGTCATCGGCGGCGTCACCGTCGGCGAAAACGCTGTCGTCGCGGCGGGCTCGGTGGTCACGAAGGATGTTCCCGCGAACACGCTTGTCGGCGGCAACCCGGCGCGGGTTATCAGGTCGATTGCCGAGTGAGGGCAACCTACCACAGCCCCTCCAGCGCCAGATACGCCCCCAGCGCCAGCAACCCCACGAAGAACACTCTGCGAAACGTCTCGACGCTCATCGTCTGGCGCAGCGCCTGGCCGATGAACATGCCGGCCAGCGCCGGCAGCAGCGCCAGGATCGAGCCTGTCAGTTGCGCCGTCGGCGATGCCAGCGCGCCTGTCCTGAACAGGCCGATGGCAAGCGCCGCCGTCGAGACGGTGAAGGACAGGCCGAGCGCCTGGATGAGGTCTTCCCTCTCCAGCCGCAGCGATTGCAGATAGGGCACCGCCGGGATGACGAAGACGCCGGTAGCGCCGGTGACCAGCCCGGTCGCCACGCCGACCAGCGGTGACACCAGGGCCTCGTGGCGCGCCGGCGTGGTGAAGCCAAGCTTGAACAGACCGAGAATGGCGTAAAGCACCAGCGCCGCGCAGAGCCCCGCCGAGGCCGCGCCCGCATGCGCTCCGGTGAGCACCCCTGCTCCGGCGACGGTACCCAGCATGATGCCCGCCATCATCGTCCACAGCCGCCTGCACAGGCCGCCGAAGGCGGGGCCGGTGAACAACTGCCAGAGATTGGTGACCAGCGACGGGATCAGCAGCAAGGCGGCGGCCTCGGCCGGCGGCATCGTCACCGCCAGCAATCCCATCGCCACGGTCGGCAGCCCCATGCCGACGACGCCCTTGACGAAGCCGGCGGCGAGGAAGACGGCGCCGATCCAGGCGATGACGCCGGCACTTAGCATGACGTGACCTTCACCACGCGATCAATCATGCAGCAGCATGTCGGTCGCGTCGGCGTCCGGGCCGGGTTTTGCCGGCGCGGCATCGGAACTGATTGAAGGCGCCCTTGTCGAACATCCCCGCAACCCGGGCTGCGCCTGCGCCATGGCAAGCGTGGCCACGGCGACGGCCAGCACGATCGCCGCGCTTTCAAGGATGCCGAGCCGGCCTGGTGCTTTTTCGCTCATCGCAAATCTCCATCGCAAAAGATTTGACGGAGATGCGGCCCGCGCACAATGTGGAAATTGCGCTGCCAGCCTTCGGCCAAGACGAAGGCTGGTCGCAGAAGTCAGCTTGGCTTTCCGAACTGCCGGACTGTTTTGCAGGGAACAAAAAATGCGCTTCGATCTCACCGATCTCCGACTGTTCCTGCTGGTCGCCGAGCGCGGCAGCATCACCCATGGCGCCGAGCTTGCCGGGCTGGCGCTGGCCTCGGCGAGCGCCCGCATCAAGGGCATGGAGGAGCGGCTCGGGGCGCCGCTTCTTGAGCGCCGCCGCCGTGGCGTGGTACCGACGGCCGCCGGCCAGGCGCTGCTGCACCATGCGCGCGCCGTGCAGAACCAGATCGAGGCGATGGCCGGCGACCTCGGCGCCTATGCCGGCGGCCTGCGCGCCCGCGTGCGGCTGATGGCCAACACCGCCGCCACGGCCGAGCTTTTGCGCAACGCCCTGCCGGCCTTCCTGGTGGCGCATCCCGGCATCGACATCGATCTGGACGAGCGCCCCAGCCACGAGATCGCCGAGGCGGTGGCCAGCGGTGCCGCCGATCTCGGCATCGCCGCGACCTGGGCCGGCCTGTCGCATCTCGAACAGAAGCCGTTCTTTATCGACCGGCTGGTGGTGATCGCCGCCCGCGACTGGCCCGGCCTCGCCGACCTGCATGCCGTCAACCTCGCCGACATCTTGAGCGAGTCCTTTGTTGGGCTGAGCCTCGGTCATCCCCTGCAGGAGCACATCACCCGCCAGGCCGCCCGCCTCGGCGGCCATCTGCACATCCGCATCCGCGTGCCCGGCCTCGACAATGTCTGCCGGCTGGTCGCGCAGGGCGCCGGCATCGCCATCGTGCCGGAAAGTGCGGCGCGCCGCTCCGCCCGCACGCTACGCAGCCTGCGGCTCCGCGACGACTGGGCGACCCGCCAGCTCAACCTCTGCGCCCGCAGCTTCGAAGAACTGACGCCGCAGGCGAAATTGCTGGCCGCGGCGCTGGGTTGAGCCGAAACGGGTCGCTGGCGGGTCTCACCAGGGCAACGGACCTTCATCGTAGAAATAGCCGCCGGTCGGACCGTTCTCGTCCAGGGTCGCCAGGCGAACAATGATCTCGGCCGCCTGCTCCACTGTGCGGTAGCCACTGTGTCCGTTGAAGTCCGTCGCGGTATAGCCGGGATCGGCCGCATTGACCTTGATGTCCGCCGCGGCAAGCTCCTTCGAGAAGGCAACGGTGGCGGCGTTGAGTGCCGTCTTGGAGCTGTTGTAGCCAAGGATATTGATCGAATAGAATTCGCTGGCCGGATCGGTCAATCTGCCCAGTGACCCCAGCCCGCTGGAAACCATCACCACATTGGCGCGCGGAGCTGCCCTAAGCAGCGGCAGGAAGGCCTGGGTGGTGCGGATCGGGCCGAACACGTTGACCTCGTAGACATCCTTGATGATGGCTATGGGCTCTTCGCTGGGAGCGAGCATGGAGCCGAGGACGCCGGCATTGTTGACCAGCACATCGAGACGTCCGTCCTCCTGCAAAACGCGTGTGGCGGCCGCCTCGACGCTGGCGTCGCTGGCGACGTCGATCTCCAGCACGCGCACGTCATGGCCCTTCTGCCTGAGCTCGGCTGCCGCCGCTTCGCCGCGTTCCCTGTCGCGGCTGCCCAGCCAAATCCTGTAGCCCGCTTCGCCCAGCCGGCGTGCGGTTTCGTAGCCGATGCTCTTGTTGGCGCCGGTCACCAATGCGGTTTTGTCGGTCATTTCCATCTCCAGTTTGATCTGTGGTTGGTCTGCGGCAGAGATGGGGCGGACCGCTGGCCGCCGCGTGCCGAAAACTGGTGAGTTCTTGCCTATTCCTGCCGGACGCTTGATTGCCGGCCGTGCCGATGCGATCTAGAGACTGTGATGAAATCGCTCGACGACCTCAAAGCGCTGGTGCTGCGCCATGCGCGCGGCCGGCTGACCGAAACCGGCATTGCCCGCGTCGCCATCATGAAAGGCGAGGCGACGACCGGGCCGTTGCTGGGGCTCTACGACCCAAGGCTTTGCCTGGTCCTGCAGGGCGCCAAATCCGTCATGATCGGCGATCAGCTGCTGCATTACGATGCCGGCCGCTACTTTATCGCCGCCGTCGAGGTGCCGGCCGTCGGCAAGGTTTTGCAGGCCAGCCCGCAGCGTCCCTACCTCTCGGTCAGCCTGGCCCTTGACACCACGCTCATCGCCTCGCTGCTGCTCGACATGCCGCCCGTTGCCGAAGCGCCAATCGGTCATGGCTTTGCCGTCAGCCAGGCCGACGAGGCGCTGGTCGATGCGTGGCTGCGCATGATCGAGCTCATCGATCATCCGGCCGAAATCCCTGTGCTGGCGCCGTTGCTCGAACGCGAGATCCTGTTTCGGCTGCTGCAGGGACCGCAAGGCGCCATGCTGCGCCAGATTGCCGGCGCCGACAGCCGCCTGTCGCAGATCCGCCGCGCACTGGGCTGGATCCGCGACCACTATGCCGAGCCGTTCCGCGTCGAGGATCTTGCCCGGACAGCCGGCATGAGCGCCTCGGTGTTCCACCGCCACTTCAAGGCGGTCACGGCGATGACGCCGATCCAGTACCAGAAGCGCATCCGCCTCAATGAAGCGCGCCGGCGCCTGCTCGCCACGTCAGGCGATGCGGCCGGCGCCGCCTTTTCCGTCGGCTATGAAAGCGCGTCCCAGTTCAGCCGTGAATATGCCCGCCTGTTCGGTGCGCCGCCCCTGCGCGATATCGGCCGCCTGCGCGCCGCGCCAGAGCCCACCGAGCTCGCCTGACCCTCTTGAATTCGAAGATGCAAGAGTAAAGCGGGAAGACCACGCCCTCCTAGCCCTTGCACCGCGCCCCGAGGGCGATCCATGCGGGGGCTTCGATACGTCCACCACCAAGCGCTTTATCCCGCCTACCCGCATGGATGAGGAGATGGTCGTGACTCTGAGGCGACACAGGCCTTGCTGATATTAAAAATTGCCCATAAGGTATTTTTCACATAAGAAAGAAAAAAATGCCAATTTATCTCATTTATGAAAGACAGGGCTTTTGCGGGAGCATCTCGATCTGACCGATCGGCGGCTGGTCAAACAGCTGTCGCAGGACGCCCAGCCGGGCATCAACCGCCTCGCCGAGATCTTGGCGATTTCGGTGCCGACGGTGCGCTCGCGGCTGCGCAACCTGCTCGACCGCAATCTGCTCAAGATCGTCGGGCTGCTGAACCTGACCGAGCGGCCCGAGCTGATCTCGGCCATTGTCGGCATCAATGCCCAGGGACGCGGCCGGGCCCGCGAACTGGCGCAACGCATTTCCGAACTGCCCTTCGTAAACTCGGCCTCGGTGGTCACCGGCCGCTTCGACATCATCGTCGACGTGACGGTGGCCGGTGATGTCGCCGATCTCTACCGCGTCACCAGCGAGCTGATCCCGGGCGCCGGCGAGCCGGGCGAAGTCGTGCGCAGCGAGACCTTCGTCGTCATGGCATCCTGCAACAAATGGGTCAGTCTTCCCGAGGGCTGCTGGTCTGACGACCGCAAGGAGCCGGCATGAGGATCGCTGTTCTCGGTGGCCTCGGCCTGCAAGGCCGGGCGGCCATCGCCGATCTCGTCGCCAGCGGTGTCGAGGAGGTGATCTGCGTCGATACCGCGCCGGACGGCGCGGCCCGGCTTGCTGATCTGACCGACCTTTCCCGCGTGCGTTTCGTCATGCCCAAGGGCGCGATCGGACCGGCGCTCGCCGATGTGCTGGCCGATGCCGACGCCGTCATCGATCTGCTGCCGCAGCCGCTGATGCGCGAGGCGGTGCAGGCCGCCATCGCTACCCGCACGCCGCTGGTCACCACCAATTACGGCAAGGCCATCGCCGATCTGGCGCCGGAAGCCGAACGTGCGGGCGTATCTGTTATGACCGAATGCGGGCTCGACCCCGGCATCGACCTCGTGCTCTACGCCCGCGCCGCAAGGCAGTTCGATGCCATCACCGCGATCGATTCCTATTGCGGCGGCATCCCCGAGCCGAAGGCGATGGCCAAGCCGCTTTGCTACAAGGTGAGCTGGAACTTCGACATGGTTCTGGTCAGCCAGAACCGCGACAGCGTGATGATCGAGGACGGCAAGCGCGTCGAAGTCCCCGCCGCCCGCCAGCATGACAGCCCCTTCATCCACGAGATCGAGGTCGCCGGCCTCGGCCGGCTGGAAGCCTTTCCCAATGGCGATGCGCTGCACTATGTCGAGATGCTTCCCGCGGCAAAAGGCCTGCGCCGCACCGGCCGCTACACGCTGCGCTGGCCCGGATGGTCGGCCTTCTGGGCACCGCTGAAGGAGCTCGGCTTCCTGTCGGAAGACAAGGTGCCCGGCACCTCCAGCAGCCCGCGCGAATTCCTCGGCCGGCTGCTCGGCCCGCAACTGCAATATGGCCCCCACGAGAAGGACCTGTGCGTGATGCGCAACGTCTTTTCCGGCCTCGAAGGCGGCCGCGCCAAGACGGTGACATCCGATCTGGTCATCGAGCGCGATCTGGCGTCGGGCCTGTTCGGCATGAGCCTCGGCGTCGGCTACCCCGCCAGCATCGTGGCGCAGATGCTGGCGCGGCGCGAAATCAGCAAGGCCGGCCTGCTCAACCCGCTGCTCGACGTGCCCGACGAACCCTTCTTCGACGAACTGGCCAAACGCGGCATCAAAATTGCCGAGACGGTGGCCTGGGACTGAGGATTTTCGAACGGCCCGCCGGCAAAACGGCGCCGCCGCTCAAAAAAGCGCCCAAGGGAAGCCGCGGGCAAACAACAACAGGGAGGAATACCAGAATGAAGATTGCCAGACTTTTCATCGCCGGACTTGCGCTTGCGGGCTTGACCGCTGCCGCCAGTGCCGGAACGCTTGACGAGATCACCAAGCGCGGCGAATTGCGCGTTGCCGTGCAGACCCAAGGACCGCCCTTCTCGCTGGTCGGCGCCAATGGCGAACGCACCGGCAGTTCGGTAGAACTGGCCGAGCTGATGGCCAAGGAAATGGGCGTCAAAATCAAATTCCTCGACTTCGACTGGGACGGCCTGATCCCGGCGCTCTTGTCCGGTAAGGCCGACCTTCTGGTCGCCGACATGACGCCGACGCTGGCACGCGGCATGAAGGTCGCCTTCACCACGCCCTACATGTACACGGGCAGCACCGTCTTCACCAAGGCCGACAGCAAGTTCAAGACCACCGAGGACTGCAAGGCCAAGGGCACCAAGATCGCTGTTCTGCTCGGCGCCACCGGCGAGAAGGAAGCCAAGGCCGCCTTCCCCGATGCCGACATCAAGAGCTACAAGGGCGGCGGCCCGCTGCTGCTCGACGCCGTCAACAACGGCCAGGCCGATTGCGGCGTCAACGACATCTCGGCGGTCAAGGGTCAGCAGACGGCCTACCCCGCCGGCACCTTCACCGTCATGCCGGATCTTCTGTCGAAGGAACCGCTTGCCTTCGCCACCCGCTATGACGAACCTGACCTCTTGATCTGGATGAACCTGTTCCTCAACCAGGTCACCATCGACGGCCGCCTGCAGAAGAACCTCGACTACTGGGTGAATTCCGACGCCTGGAAGAAGGATCACTGAGGAATTAGCGAATAGCGAATAGGGAGTAGCGAATAGGGAATGGCCGTTGCGGCCACGCTCTGCTGCTCCCTTCTTCGCTACTCGCTATTCGCTATTCGCTATTCCCTATTCGCTGCTCTCTACTCGCCCTTCCCCCTCCACCGCCGCACAGCCATGCTCGAAAATTTCAGTTTCCGCACCATCGTCGAATATCTGCCTTTGTTCGGGCAGGGCCTGGTCACGACCGTCTGGCTGTCGGCGATTTCCTTTGTCGGCGCGCTCGTCGTCGGCATCGTGCTGTGCGCCATGAATTTGCAGCGCGGCTGGCTGTTTCGCGCGCCGGCCAAGGCCTATATCGACGCCGTGCGTGCCACGCCCCTGCTGGCGCAGCTCTATTTCCTCTATTTCGGCTTGCCCCGGCTCGGCTTCGTGCTGCCGGAGCTCGTTGTCGGCATCCTCGCTTTGTCGCTCAACAGCGGCGCCTATATCGCCGAGATCATTCGCGCCGGCATCCTGTCGATCCCGCGCGGCCAGGTCGAGGCCAGCGTCGCTTCCGGCATGACCTATGTCCAGCGCATGCGCCTGGTCGTGCTGCCACAAGCCTTCAAGGTGACGATCCCGCCGCTGCTCGGCCAGGCGATCGTGCTGGTCAAGGATTCCGCCCTGCTGTCGCTGATCTCGGTTGCCGAACTGACCCGCGCCGGGCAACTGCTGGCGTCCGACCGCTTCATGCCGGCGGAGGGCTTTCTCACCATCGCCGCCTTCTACCTCCTGCTCTACTACGGCCTGAAGGGACTGGCCGTTGTCTCCAGCCGCTGGCTCGGCTCGGCGGGAGCGCGCGCATGATCTGGCAACAATTCCTCAGCCTCGCCGGCTCCTATCCGCTGGCCCTGCGCGGCTTGGGCATGACCGTGGTGCTGTCGCTGATCAGCCTGGTGCTCGGCACCCTGCTCGGCTTCGGCCTCGGCATCCTGCGCACCGGCGGCAACAGGCTGATCTCGGGCATCATCGGCGCTTGGGTCGACCTCATCCGCGGCACGCCGTTCCTGGTGCAGATCTTCCTGATCTTCTTCATCCTGCCGGAGTTCGGCATCGAGCTCGACGCCTTCACCGCCGGCATCATCGCGCTGACCAATCTCGCCGCCTGCTTCATCTGCGAGATCGTCGCGGCCGGCATCCGTTCCGTGCCGACCGGCCAGGTCGAGGCAGCACTGGCATCCGGCCTGTCGCGCTGGCAGCGCATGCGCCAAGTGGTGCTGCCGCAGGCGATGCGCATCGTGCTGCCGCCGCTGGTCGGCCAATATGTGCTGCTGATCAAGGATTCGTCCGTTGTCTCGGCGATCGGCCTGACCGACCTCACCCGCGTCGGCTGGCTGGTGGTGCAGCGTGTGCCCAACGGCCTCTTGGTCTTCTTCCTGGTCGGCGTCGGCTATTTCATCGTCTGCTATCCGCTGATCATGCTGGCACGCCGGCTCGAGCGCCGCATGGGCGCGGCGCATGGCGAGGTGCAGCTGTGACAGTCAACTCCAAAGGTCCGGCCAATATGACCCAACCAAATCCGACCAAGACCGGCCCAGCCAAAACCGGGATGATCGACTTTCGCGGCGTCAACAAATGGTTCGGCGCGCTCAACGTGTTGAAGGACATCACGCTGAGCGTCGAGCCGCGCGAAGTGGTCGTCGTCTGCGGCCCGAGCGGCTCCGGCAAGAGCACGCTGATCCGCTGCATCAACGGCCTGGAGACGATCAAGGACGGCGACCTCATCGTCGACGGCCAACGTGTCGGCGACCCCGCCACCAACATGACGCAGCTGCGCACCGAGATCGGCTTCGTCTTCCAGTCGTTCAACCTCTACCCGCACAAGACCGCGCTCGAAAACGTCACGCTGGCCCCGATCCATGTCCGCAAGATCCCGCGCGCCGAGGCAGAAAAGGCCGGGCGCGACTTGCTGGCCAAGGTCGGGCTGGCCGACAAGGTCAACGCCTATCCCGCACAACTCTCCGGCGGCCAGCAGCAGCGCGTGGCGATCGCGCGGTGCCTGGGCATGCGGCCCAAGATCATGCTGTTCGACGAACCGACCTCGGCGCTCGACCCCGAGATGATTTCGGAAGTGCTCGACGTCATGGTGGCGGTGGCCGAGGAAGGCATGACCATGATGGTGGTGACTCATGAGATGGGCTTTGCCCGCAAGGTCGCCCAGCGCGTGGTGTTCATGGACGCCGGCGCCATCGTCGAAAGCGGCACGCCCGACGAATTCTTCTCACACCCCAGGACCGACCGCAGCCGGGCTTTCCTGAGCAAGATTCTCAGGCATTGAAGTGGCGACGGGAGCGCCTTCTCGGCGCATCCCGTCAATCTATCCGGCGGCCGCTGGCGTTACCTTGCGATGGGCCTGTGCGCCGTTCGGGCGCGATGTTCAGTCCGGTCGTGGGTCGTCGTACCAGGCGACCGACTGCCCTTCCGCCGCAAGCGAAAGGGCAAACCGTCCCGGAGCGGCTCAAGCCGCCGTCGGGTAATCCGTATAGCCCCTGGCGTCGCCGCCATAGAACGTCGCCTTGTCGGGAGCGTTCAGTTCGGCATTGCGCTTCAGTCGGCTGACGAGGTCGGGATTGGCGATGAACAGCTTGCCGAACGCGACAAGGTCGGCATAGCCATCCCCGACGGCCTTTTCAGCCAAGTCCTTGTCATAGCCGTTGTTCACCAGCCAGGCCCCGGCGCCGCCGGCCTGGCGATAGGTGGCCTTGAGCTCCGCATAGTCGAACGGCCTGTCGCCCTGGCGGAAGTCGCGCGCGCCGCCGGTGGCGCCTTCGACGATATGGACATAGGCAAGGCCGCGGCTGCCCAGCCCCGCCACGACATGATTGAACAGCGGCTGCGGATCGGCGTCCGAAGCGTCGTTGGCGGGCGTTACCGGCGAGAGCCTGATTCCGGTCCTGCCGGCGCCGACGGCGCCCGTGACCGCGTCGACCACCTCGAACAATAGGCGCGCCCTATTCTCGATGGAACCGCCATAATCATCGCCGCGATGGTTAGTGCCCGAGCGCAGGAACTGGTCCAGGAGATAGCCGTTGGCACCGTGGATCTCGACGCCGTCGAAACCCGCCACCTCGATCGCCGCCTTGGCGGCGCGGCGGAAATCATCAACGATGCCGGGCAGTTCGGCCGTTTCCAGCGCGCGCGGCTCGGAGGTCTCGGCGAACTCGCCGCTGCCATCCGGCTTGACCAGGAAAGTCTTGGAGTTTGCCCTGATCGCCGATGGCGCCACCGGCTTGCCGCCGCCGGGCTGCAGCGTGGTGTGCGAGATGCGTCCGACGTGCCAGAGCTGCACCACGAGCTTGCCGCCGCCCTTGTGAACGGCGTCGGTGACGCGCTTCCAGCCGGCCAGTTGATCTTCGCCATAAAGGCCGGGCACGTTGGCGTAGCCTTGGCCCTGATGGCTGATGGCCGTGGCTTCGGTCACGATTAGACCGGCCGTGGCGCGCTGGCTGTAATAGGTCACCGAGAGGTCGCCGGGCACCGCATTGGGCGAGCGATTGCGCGTCAGCGGCGCCATGACGATGCGGTTCGCCAGCGCAAGATCGCCGGCCCGCAAGGGATCAAAGAGGGTGGTCATGAGAAATGCCTTTCATGCATTCGGGGGGGGAGGATCGTCAGAGATCGGAATCGTCAGAGATCGGACAAGGCGGCCTGGAAGGCGGCGATGGTTTCTTCGTTGCGCTTGTAGAACACCCATTGGCCGACCCGCCGCGTCGTCACGAGGTCGGCCGACGCCAGCGTCGCCAGATGCGCGGAGACACTGGACTGCGCCAGGCCGCGATGGTCGAACTGGCTGGCGCAGACACCCATTTCGAGCGGATGCGCCTGCGCGGCGAAGTGCTGTTCAGGCTCCTTCAGCCACGCCAGGACATCGCGTCGAAACGGATGCGCCAGTGCCTTCAATATGATGTCGTGGTCCATCTTCACCTCGCATCGATCTCAACCGATATATAGATCGGGTGGAGCCGATATGGCAGGAAATCCATGCCATTTTTCGGGGTGATCGGAGCATGGCGCTCTCTGAACGCTGCAAGGAACCGGAAACTCGCCGCCGGGCGCGAGCCCAGCGAATGCGCCTCTATCCCGTCACACGACCGCCAGGACCTTGCCCGTATCGTGCTGGCGCACGAAATCCACGCGTTTGCCGTCCCAGTGATAGGAGTAGTGCCGGCCCTGCACCGGAACGGGAATGACATCGGGCCAGAAGATGCCGATGCATTGGCCCTCCGGCATGCGCACGCTGTTCCAGAGAAGCCCGTCGCTGCCTTGCGCCCGCAGCGCTCGCCCTTCCGCCTGCGAGGCGGTGTAATCGTCGGGATCGAGCACGCCGGGCACCGCGTTGACGTCATCGAGGTCGCGATCGACGCTGCCGATCAGCACGCGAAAGTCGGCCGTCCAGCCCGGATCCTCATTGGTGGCGCGCATGAAGTTCTGGTGGTGGTGGATGGTTTCGGCCAGCGCCACATCCTCGCTGTCGCCGGCATAATAGAGGCCGTAGCTGCCATCGGAAAAACGCCCGGGCCGCAGCGTCGAACAATGCACGAAGGGCGCCATGACGAAGCTGGCGCCCGGGCCGGACACCCGCCTTGCGGCCGCGACCTTGCCGAGGTCGCCGATCTCCAGCCGGATCCGCGGGTTGGTCTTCTCCTCGACGGCGGCCAGCGCCTCCCAGTCGCGCGGATCGGCAATGTCCTCGAACAGGTCGATCGGCGGATGGATGGAGCGGATGATGCGAAACGTCTGGGGCCAGTGGACACGGCGCCGGACCGCAAACCCACTCACCATGCACCACGCTCCGCATCGAGCCATTCGCGCATGGCGGCAAGGTCGGAGATTTCGCCGCGCAGCATCAGGTCGAGCGCCGACTGGCCGCCGAACGTGGCATTGGGCTTGCGTATCCAGGCATAGCCGCGTGCCGGCTCGGTGAAGAGATAGCGCAGGCCCTTATGGATGCCCATCAAATGCGCCATGCGGGTGCGCAAATCGCGGTCGATCCGGCCGATGCCGCCCTCCTTCCAGCGTGCCCAGGTGCGTGCAGACATGCCGCCAAGCAGGATGCAAGCCTCCAAGTCGGTGAGGCCCCACGCCTTGAACAGATTGACGGTGGTGCGCGCCAGCGCGCCCGCCTCTTCTTCCGAAATGGCTGACCCGACCGTGGCCGGCGTCGTGACGATGGACTGAAGCTGCATGTTGCTCACCCTGCTATTGGCAGAGATATAGCATGTATTTGCCAATTGGCAAGGATGAGACCTCAACAGACCAGGGTTCTGGAAAGTCGGCGCCCAGTACCCGCTACCTGCCCAGCACCTTCGCCTTGCCGGCCGGGCTCAGCTCTGACAGATGTTTCTTCAGGCCCAGATCCGGACGTTCGCGCTGTCCCTCATTGCCCTGCCGGGCATTTCTCCCCGTATAGTGACGGGGAGAAAGACGCTGTCATCGGCGCTTTCGCCAATCACCAATGTCGCAAGAAGAGCGCCGAGGCCAACGCAGCTTCCCTTCTCCCCGTCACTATACGGGGAGAAGGTGCCGCAGGCGGATGAGGGGCGGCGCCGGCTTCGAACTATCGACCCCTGGCAGGCGCGCCGCCTGTCGCGGCGCACCTTATCGACGTCTACTCCGCCGCCTCATAGCCCGCGATGCCCTTGATCTCGAGGAAATCCTCCAGCCCGTATTCGGCGTATTCGCGGCCATTGCCCGACTGCTTGTAGCCGCCGAAGGGCAGGCCGGCGTCCCAGGCCGGGTAGTTGATGTAGACATTGCCGGAGCGCATGCGCGCCGCCACGTCGCGGGCCTTCTGGATGTCCTTGGCCTGGATGTAGGAGGCAAGGCCGTAGACGGTGTCGTTGGCCTGCTCGACCGCCTGTTCGACCGTGTCATAGGGCAGGATCGCCAGCACCGGCCCGAAGATCTCTTCGCGCGCGATGCGCATGTCGTGGGTGACGTCGGCGAATACGGTCGGCCTGACATAGTAGCCGCGGTTGAGTTCGGCCGGGCGGCCGGGGCCGCCGGCGACCAGCGTCGCACCCTCGTCGATGCCGGCCTGGATCAGATCCTGGATCTTGTCGAACTGGATCTGGCTGACGACAGGGCCAAGCTTGGTGTTGGCGCCGTCGGCCGGGCCGACCACGAACTTTTCCGCGGCCGCCTTGGCATAACCGGCGGCCTCGTCGTGGCGGTCGCGCGGCACGAACATGCGGGTCGGCGCATTGCAGGACTGACCGCTGTTGCCGAAGCAGCCGGCGACGCCCTTGGTGACGGCGCGGGCGAGATCGACATCCGGGAACAGGATGTTGGCCGACTTGCCGCCCAGTTCCTGGTGCACGCGCTTGACCGTGTCGGCGGCCGCCTTGGCCACCAATATGCCGGCCCGCGTCGAGCCGGTGAACGACATCATGTCGACGTCGGGATGGCTGGACAACGCCTGGCCGACGCCGGGGCCGTCGCCATTGACGAGGTTGAACACACCTTTCGGCACGCCGGCCTCGTCGAGGATCTCGGCGAAGATGATGGCGTCGAGCGGCGCGATCTCGGACGGCTTCAGCACCATGGTGCAGCCGGCGGCGAGCGCCGGGCCGACCTTGCAGGTGATCTGGTTCAGCGGCCAGTTCCACGGCGTGATCAGGCCGACGACGCCGATCGGCTCCTTGACGATCAGCGAAGACCCTTTGACGTGGCGGAACTGGAATGTCTTCAGCGTCTCCGCCATCTTCTCCAGATGCGCCTGGCCGACGCCGACCTGGCTGTCGAGCGCCATCTGGCGCGGCGCGCCCATCTCGCGCGACACGGCGAGCGCCAGGTCCCTGGAGCGCTTCTTGTAGACCGCGATGATGCGGTTCAGGATGTCGAGGCGCTCTTCCACCGAGGTGAAGCCGAATGTGTTGAAAGCGCGCTTGGCGGCGGCAACCGCCTTGTCGACATCGGCCTTGGAGCCGAGCGAGATCTGCGCGAAGGCGTCCTCGGTCGACGGATCGATGACGTCGAGCGTGCTGGGCACGACAGGATCCACCCACGCGCCGTCAATGTAGAACTGCAGATTGTGTGACATGGTTTCTCCTTGGGGGCGCCGGATGGCCGTTCCGGCCGTCATATCCATTCAGAAATAACGATGCACAAACGCCGCTGTCAAACGCAACCCCCGAAATGGTTAAGCCAGCGCGCCAGTCATTGAGCCAGAGGCGTTGGGCCAGCGAACCCCGCCGTTTCGATGGCGTAGGATCATGACAGCAGCGTGTGTCCGGCCTCCACCAGATGCTGTCGCGCCGCATCCTGATCCGTCGCTTTCACCAGCAGGTGATCGCCGTCGAACGTGGACACCAGGAAGATGCCCAGCTCGTTTTCCGACAGCGGCTGGATGACCGACAGCACGATGCCGGTTTCGTCGAAGGCAAAGGGCCCCTGCAATTTGAAGGCGACCCAGTCGCCATCGTGCTTGACCGTGCCTGGAACGCGATCCTGCAGGCAGGTGATCGAGAGCTCGTCGTCGGTCCTGGTGATGCTGACGAAGCCCGGCCCGTCCGCCCAGCCGGGAATGCTGTCGCCCGCTCCGAGCCGCGAAACCGCGTACGACCCGGGAAGCTGCCTCAGTTTGACCTTGGCCGCCATCGTCGTATCCATGCCTCCGATTCGTCCGCTATCGCGTCAATCTCTTGCTCATATAGACCGTCATGCCGCCCATGAACGGCTCCTCCCGGTCGATCGTATAGCCATGCTTTTTGTACAACAACACATTGGCCTCGAAGGCGCCATTGGTCAGCAGGCGCAACTCCGGGCGGCCCGCTTCAAGCGCCCTCTGCTCGGCCCGCTCCAGCAGCAGCCGGCCGATCCCCCTGCCCTGCGCCTGCGGCGCGACGCAGACATTCTCGATCCACAGATGGTCGTCGGCCAGCATGGTTTCGATCATGCCGACGATACGGCCGTCGGCGACGGCGAGCTCGAACGGATGCTCGGCAACAGCCTTGTCATAGTCGGCGCGCATCGGCAGCGGCTCGCGGCCGATCACCGGCACCCATTTGCCATAGGCCGCGCGCACAATGTCCCTGATCGCGAGGGCGTCAGCGGTTTCGGCCGGCCGAAACCGGATGGAATTGTTTGTCATCAAGATGCTCCAGGCATGAAAAACCCCACCGGCGTTGTCGCGGGCGGGGCTGGAAACGAACGAACCGGCTTTATTGTGCCGGGTTTTGTCGTCGCGCAATCAGCTTGCCGCTCCGTGCTAGACGGCGGCGTCGCTGGGTGTTGGTGGGCGCGAGGGCGAACATGACGCCAAGCTGGCGCAGGAAGCGTACGGCTGTCAAGGTCGGGCGAACTTGTGGCGGAGACCACTCAATTGCCAAAGCTGGCGCCGCCCCTCATCGCCCTGCCGGGCACTTCTCCCCGTATAGTGACGGGGAGAAGGGGCTGGCGGCAACGACGGCGCCCTCCTTGCAGCGTTGAAGATTGGCGAAATCGGCGATGGCAGCGACCCTCTCCCCGTCATTATACGGGGAGAGGATGCCGGCAGGCAGGTGAGGGGCAGCGCCGGCGTTCAGAGAAGGTGACGGGCAAATTCGAAATCCGAAGCGATCGCTCAGTTCCAATACTCCTGCGCCGTCGGCCGAAACAGGATCTCATTGATATCGACCTCGTCCGGCTGGCTCATGGCGAACACCACCGCCCTGGCGAAGGAACCGGCGGGGATGGCCACCCGGTCGTAGAGCGCGCGCACCCCTTCCGCGACATCGGGCTCCTTCCGTCTCAGCGGTCGATCCGTGCCGCCTGTTGCGGCGAGTAGCGCTCTCCCTGCACGGCGATCGCCGAGACCGCGCGCTCGATGTCGGCAAGATCGTGCGCCGTCAGCGCAACCGTGGCCGATCCGATGTTCTCCTCGAGGCGGTTGAGCTTCGTCGTGCCGGGGATCGGAACGATCCAGGGTTTTTGCGCCAGCAGCCAGGTAAGCGCGACCTGCGCCGGGGTCACCTGCTTCTGCGCCGCGATCGCGATGATCGCGTCGACCAGCGCCTGGTTGGCCTTGCGCGCCTCTTCCGCGAAACGCGGCACGGTGTTGCGGAAGTCGCTGCTGTCGAACCTCGTATCGGCATTGATGGCGCCGGTCAGGAAACCCTTGCCCAGCGGGCTGAACGGCACGAAGCCGATGCCCAGTTCCTCAAGCACCGGCAGGATCGCCTCCTCGGGTTCGCGCCACCACAGCGAGTATTCGCTTTGCAGCGCCGCGACCGGCTGCACCGCGTGGGCGCGGCGGATGGTGCGCACGCCCGCCTCGGAGAGGCCGAAATGCTTGACCTTGCCTTGGCCGATCAGGTCCTTGACCGCACCCGCCACCTCTTCGATCGGCACCACGGGATCGACGCGGTGCTGGTAGAGAAGGTCGATGCGGTCGGTCCTCAGCCGCTTGAGCGAGGCTTCGACGACGTCGCGAATATGCTGCGGCCGGCTGTCCATGCCCTCATGTCCGGCGGTGCCGGCGATGTCGATGCCGAATTTGGTGGCGATCACCACCTGGTCGCGGATCGGCTCCAGAGCCTCGCCGACGACCTCCTCGTTCTTGAACGGTCCATAGACCTCGGCGGTGTCGAAGAAGGTGATGCCGCGCTCGAACGCCGAGCGGATCAGCCGAACGGCATCCGCCGTCTCCATCGGCTGCCCGTAGGACTGGCTCATGCCCATGCATCCCAGCCCGATAGCGGAGACTTCGAGGCCGCTGTTTCCAAGTGTGCGCTTTTGCATTTCAATTCTCCTTCGGTGTGATCCGCACCGTGGCGGCGCGGGCGCGCGCCGCGATCATCGGCGCGAGATAAGGGCTGGCTGTGTATTTCGCCCGGTAGGCGTCATCGATGCGGGCGTTGACGGTTCCCTCGACGGCTTCGAAGGCAACGTCCCTGGTCATGCCGGCGGCAGTGATGCGTCCGGCCTTCTGCCTGATCGCGGCCTGATACCAGCGCGACTGCTGGCCATTGTAGCCGCGCACATAAAGCGCGCCATCGGCAACGACCGACCGGATCCAGGTCGGCGTGCCCGGGGTCACGCCGTCATCGCGCAAAGGCGAAATATGCAGATCGTCGGTTGCCGCGATCCTTTCGAGTTCGTCCTTCGCCCAGGGCATTTTCCTATTCCTTTTTCTCGGCGTCGGCCTGCTCGAAGACCTTTCGGGCAATGCCGATCGCGGTGCTTGCAACGGGCCATCCGGCGTAAAAGGCGAGATGCGTGATGGTTTCGATGAGTTCGTCGCGGGTGACGCCATTGTCGAGCGCCCGCTTCATGTGGAAAGGCATTTCATTGATCCGGTAGCCCGAGATCAGGCTGCTGACGGTGACGAGGCTGCGGTCGCGCGGCGAGAGGCCGGGCCGCTTCCAGACGTCGCCGAACAACACCTCGTCGGTGTATTTTCCGAGCGCGGGTGCGATATCGGAGAACGGATTCCTGTGCGGCACTGGTGCATCGGTCATGGTGCTTTCCTTCGTTGCGGCATGGGTTCGAGCGCAAGGCGCTGATGCTTGCTCAAACCCCGTATTGTTCGTCGGTAACATGCTCCATCCAGTCGACGACCGTGCCATCGAGGGCTTCGGCGATGGCGATGTGGCTCATCGCCGTAGTCGGTGCCGCGCCATGCCAGTGCTTCTCGCCGGGCGCGAACCAGACGATGTCGCCGGGGTGGATCGGCTCGACCGGTCCGCCCTCACGCTGGGCCAGGCCGGCGCCCGACAGCACGATCAGCGTCTGGCCGAGCGGATGCGTGTGCCAGGCCGTGCGCGCACCCGGCTCGAACGTCACCGTGGCGCCACCCACGCGGGCCGGTTCGCTGCCCTTGAAGGGCGCATCGACGCGCACGGTACCGCTGAAATAATCGGCGGCGCCCTTTACGGAAGGCTGCGAACCGCTTCGCTTGATGTCCATGGTTTTCCTTCTCCACGCCGTTGCTGGGCGACGCACTCGCCATCTGGGCCGCCGCTCCTGGGCACGCGATCGTGATGGCGTCTATTTAGCGCCTGCGATTGGTCCGGATTAGGTGCTATATCCGGCATGTACTTATGAGGAAAGCTCATCAATGCCGCGAGACAATCTGAACGAGCTGACCGCCTTCCTCGCCGTCGCGCGCGAAAAAAGCTTCACCCGGGCGGCGGCACAGCTCGGCGTCTCGCAATCGGCGCTCAGCCACACGGTGCGCGCTCTGGAAGAGCGGCTCGGCGTGCGCCTGCTCACCCGCACCACGCGCAGCGTGTCGCCCACCGAGGCCGGCGAGCGCCTGATGCGCTCCGTCGGGCCGAGGCTCGACGAGATCGAGGCCGAGCTCGCCGCGCTCAGCGCCTTGCGTGAAAAGCCCGCCGGCACCATCCGCATCACCGCCGGCGAGCACGCCGCCGAAGCGGTGCTGTGGCCGGCGATATCGAGGCTTTTGCCCGACTATCCCGACATCAAGGTCGAGATCATCGTCGACTACGGCCTGACCGATATCGTCGCCGAGCGCTACGACGCCGGCGTGCGGCTTGGCGAACAAGTGGCGCACGACATGATCGCGGTGCGCATCGGCCCGGACATGCGCATGGCCGTGGTCGGTTCGCCTGCCTATTTCGCCAGGCAGCCGAAGCCGCGCGTGCCGCAGGACCTGACCAACCACAATTGCATCAACCTGCGCCTGCCGACCTATGGCGGGCTCTATGCCTGGGAATTCGAAAGGGCCGGGCGCGAGCTGAAGGTGCGCGTCGAGGGCCAGCTGATCTTCAACACGGCAGGGCTGCGCTTGAATGCGGTGCGCGCCGGCCTCGGCCTCGCCTATCTGCCCGAGGACCAGCTGCGCGCGCCGCTTGCCAGCGGCGAGCTGGTGCGGGTGCTGGCCGACTGGTGCCCACCCTTCCCCGGCTACCACCTCTATTACCCCAGCCGCCGCCAGACCACGCCCGCCTTCTCGCTGCTGGTCGATGCGCTGCGCTATCGCGGTTGATCGATCTGGACTGCGCCGGCAGTCGTTCTATCTTCGCGATCGGGCGTGATCTTTCCAAAACCCCGGAGCATCGCCGTGACCGAGACCGACCTCTACCGAGGCTATATCGACTGCCTCAACAACCAGGATTGGCAAAGGCTGCATCGCTTCGTCCATGACGAGGTCCACTACAACAGTGAGCGCGTCGGCCTTTCAGGCTACCGCGCCATGCTGGAGCGGGATTTCCGCGAAATTCCGGACCTCTATTTCGACGTTCAGCTGCTGGTCTCCGAACCGCCCTTCATCGCCAGCCGCATCCAGTTCAACTGCACGCCGAAGGGAACCTTCTTCGGCCTGCCCATCAACGGCAAAAAGGTCTCGTTCAGCGAGAATGTGTTCTATGAATTTCTGAACGACCGGATCAGGAACGTCTGGTCGGTCATCGACAAGGCGGCGATCGAAGCGCAGCTTTGACACGCATGATCTCGCGAAGGTGCCAGGAATCATGCGGGCTGTCAGTCGTCCTTGCAGCCGGTGGTAAACTTGCCTACCTTGTGTAGCAGGAGAACACAGATGGCCAATGTCGAGAAAGTGAGCGTTGCCCTCACCCCTGAAATGGCAAGCATGATGCGCGAAGTCGTCGCGGCGGGTGAATATGCCTCGGCGAGCGAGGTCATGCGTGAAGCATTGCGCGAATGGAAGTTTCGCCGGATACAGCGTGACCAGGCCGTCGACGAGTTGGGCCGACTTTGGGATGAAGGCATGGCAAGCGGCAATGCCGTCGACGGAGACGAAGCCTTCGCCCGGATCAAAAGCAAGCTCGATGCAAGGATCGCCGAGCGCACGTCGCGATGACGCTGCGCCTACGACCGGAAGCCGAAGCGGATATCGAAGCCGTCGCGCTCTATATCGCCGAGGACAGTCCTTCGGCGGCACTGCGCTGGTATGACGAAATCCATGCCCATTGCCAGCGGATCGCCGACATGCCGGGAATGGGTGTTGCCCGGCCAGACGTGCGCGCTGGCCTGCGCACGTTCCCCGCAGGAAACTACCTGATCCTCTATCGCCAGATCGACGACGGCGCGGAGATTGTGCGCGTGGTTCATGGCGCGCGTCGGTGGCAGGAATTGTTGTAGCCGAACTGGTCCTTCACTACGATCGTTCGTAAAAATCGATCATTCCAACCATAACAATTCGTTGGAAAGATCGATTATGAAATGGCATTCCTCCGGCGTACCCGCCTGGAGCATTGCATTGTCTTCCCTTACCCACATCGCGAACGATATTCCGAAAAGCACAATTTCCGCCGATCTGGCCGCTGGCCGCAAGCGGCTCGATTCGGTGTGGAACGGCATCATTCCCGGCATCGTGCTGGTGGCGATGATCACAGCCGTGGCCTTCTCGGCGCACAATGTCTCCGGCTTTGCCTTGTTCAGCCCTATGATCCTGGCCGTCGTCGCCGGCATGGTCTATTCCAACGTGCTCGGCACGCCGGCGCATGCCAAGGCGGGCATCGCCTTCTCGCAAAAGCGCCTGCTGCGCTTTGCCATCGTGCTGCTCGGCTTCCAGCTGACGCTCGGCCAGGTCGTCTCGATCGGCGCCGGCGGCGTCGGCATCGTGGCGGCGACGCTCGGCGCCACCTTCCTGTTCACCATCACGCTCGGCCGGCTGATCGGCGTCGACCGCAAGCTGGCGCAGTTGATTGCCGCCGGCACCTCGATCTGCGGCGCCTCGGCCATCATCGCCACCAACATCGTCACCGATGCGCGCGACGAGGACGTCACCTATGCCGTCGCCTCGATCACCTTGTTCGGCACCGTCGCCATGCTCGGCTTCCCGCTGCTCGCCCCTGCCCTCGGCCTCGACCAGCATGCGTTCGGCCTGTGGGCCGGCGCCTCCATCCACGAGGTGGCGCAGGTCATCGGCGCAGGCTTCCAGAACGGCACCCAGTCCGGCGAGATCGCCACCGTCGCCAAGCTGACGCGCGTTGCCATGCTGGCGCCGATGGTCATCGCACTCGGCCTGATGGCGCGCCGCAAGGCGAGCGGCGACCAGCAGGCCGCGCGGCCGCCCATGCCGTGGTTCGTCGCCGCCTTCGTCGCCGTCGTGGCGCTGAACAGCCTGATCACCGTGCCGGCCGAAGTGAAGGCGGCAATGGCGCTCGCCACCACCATCATGCTGACCATGGGGCTCGCCGCCATGGGCCTGCGGGCCGACATCTCGCAGCTGCGCTCGCGCGGCCTGCGCCCGCTGGCGCTCGCCTTCTCGGCCTTCCTGTTCATCGGCTGCTTCAGCCTGATGCTGGTGAAGTTCGCAGGCTGATCAGTCCTCGAACGAGCTCGCAGCGGCATAGATCGCCGCCAGCATTTCGATACCCGCCTGATCGGCCTTGTCGAAGCGGCCGGGCAGCGGGCTGTCGAGATCGAGCACGCCGAAGACGCCTTCATCGTCCTCCAGCAGCACCACCAGTTCCGAACGCGAGTCGGCGTCGCAGGCGATGTGGCCGGGAAAATCGTGCACGTCCTTGATCAGCATCGAGGTGCCGAGTTCAACCGCCGTTCCGCACACCCCCTTGCCGACGGCGATGCGCACGCAGGCAGGCTTGCCCTGGAACGGTCCCAGCACCAGCTCCTCGTCCGAGGCCAGGAAATAGAAACCGGCCCAGTTGAGGTCCGGCACCATCTGGAAGATCAGCGCCGCGGTGTTGGCGGCATTGGCGATCGAATCGCTTTCGCCGTCGAGCAGCGCTTTCAGCTGAGCGGCGAGGTCGCGGTAGAACGCGGCCTTGTCGGAGGTGTCGATGGCCTTGGCCGCAAACATGGCTTGTCTCCGAATTGAGAAAACGCGGTTCCGTTTCCGCAAGCTCTCTGCACCAAACGACCATCGGACGATACTAGCTTGAATTCCAGTCGCCGCGAAAGTCGGAAGAAGATGTCTGTCCGACACTCGGCAGCACGGCATCGAACCGTGCTGCCTTGATCAAGACGGCGAGCCATCAGCCGGCGGGTTTGTACGAGCCGGCAGCCTTCTTGGCGGCCGCGAGCACTGCCTTCATGTCGAGTTCTTCCAGGACAACCATCTCGGTCAGCGAGCCGCTCGCTCGCACCGCAAGGGACATGCCGATTCCCGCTGACTGGTCCGGCACCTCGCCATTGACAACGACGTCATAGATGCCGCGCGTGAACATCACGCTGGTCATCTTGCCGCCAACGCTTTCAAAAAGCGCCTTGACCGCAGCCTGCCTGTCCGACCCCTGCATCAATCCTTTGGCGGCATGAGGCGCATAGTTTGCCAAGATCGTCACTTTCATGGGTATTTCCTCCAAATGTCATTGTCTCGTGCCGCTCCATATTCGAGCCGCACGGAGTGATTTATTTTTCGGAACAATTGCAGGCGCCCTGGGACGCGTTGGCGGCCAAGGGCTCGCTGCCACCCAAATATGCGCTGAAGCTAATATAATGACAATACCGGACACGCCGATCGGGCCGACGGGATGTTGTCTGGCTGGACCAAAGCTCGGCCAACGGCATCGAGCTCGCGCCGTTGATGGGCGATGTGGCGCTGACGGCCGGCGGCGTCGCGGCGCAGCCTTACATCGGACGCTTCGGCTCGCCCTTTTGTGGCGTTGCGGTATCTGAATCCGATTTCTTGTGCTTGTCGGCGGCAATCCTGCGGATGCGGTCGAAGCGGCTCTCTTCGGTGGTTTCGGTCGTGACGACCGTCTGTGGCTTCTGCGCGAACACGATCATGGATCGATCTCCTGGGCTAGAGGCCTGTGCGCCGGGAGCGGCCCCCGGCGGTAATATCCGGCTCCTGGAACCGGCGTGGATGCAGCTCAGGCCCGGGAGGCGGCTTCGATGAAGCCACCCCCCGCTGAATCGTTAGTAGCCGCCCATGCCGCCGCCGCCACCGGCAGGCGCCGCATCCTTGGCCGGGATGTCGGTGATCATGGCTTCGGCGGTGATCAGGAGTGCTGCGATCGAGCCGGCGTCCTGCAATGCGGTGCGCACCACTTTCGCCGGATCGACGATGCCGGCCTTGATCATGTCGACATAGGTCTCGTTCTGGGCGTCAAAGCCCTGATTGTGATCCTTGCTGTCGGCGAGCTTGCCGACCACGATCGAACCTTCGACGCCGGAATTCTCGGCGATCTGGCGGATCGGCGCTTCAAGCGCGCGCAGCACGATCGAAATACCGGCGGTGACATCGGCATTGGCGCCGTTGAGGCCGGCCAGCGCCGACCGGGCGCGCAGCAAAGCCACGCCGCCGCCGGGCACGATGCCTTCCTCGACCGCCGCGCGCGTCGCATTCAGCGCGTCGTCGATGCGGTCCTTCTTTTCCTTCACTTCCGACTCGGTGACGCCACCGACACGGATGACGGCAACGCCGCCCGACAGCTTGGCCAGCCGCTCCTGCAGCTTTTCCTTGTCGTAATCTGAGGTCGTCTCCTCGATCTGGCCCTTGATCTGGGCGACGCGCGCCTGGATCGTCGCCTTGGTGCCGGCGCCATCGATGATCGTGGTGGTGTCCTTCTCGATCAGCACGCGCTTGGCGCGGCCGAGCATCTCGATGGTGACGTTTTCGAGCTTGATGCCGAGATCCTCGGAAATCATCTGGCCGGATGTCAGCACGGCGATGTCTTCCAGCATCGCCTTGCGGCGGTCGCCGAAGCCCGGCGCCTTGACGGCAGCGACCTTGAGGCCGCCGCGCAATTTGTTGACGACCAGCGTGGCCAGAGCCTCGCCTTCGACGTCCTCGGAGATAATCAGCAGCGGCCTGCCGCTCTGCACCACCGCTTCGAGGATCGGCAGCATCGCCTGCAGATTGCCGAGCTTCTTCTCGTGGAGGAGCACATAGGGCTCTTCGAGCTCGACACGCATCTTGTCGGCATTGGTGACGAAATACGGGCTGAGATAGCCGCGGTCGAACTGCATGCCTTCGACGACATCGAGTTCGGTTTCGGCGGTCTTGGCTTCCTCGACGGTGATGACGCCGTCATTGCCGACCTTGTCCATCGCCTTGGCGATCATCTCGCCGACGGTGGCGTCGCCATTGGCGGCGATGGTGCCGACCTGGGCGATCTCGGCCGACGACTTGACTTTCTTGGCCTTCGCCTTGATCTCGACGACCACGGCGGCGACCGCCTGGTCGATGCCGCGCTTCAGGTCCATCGGGTTCATGCCGGCGGCAACAAGCTTGGCGCCTTCGCGCAGGATCGAGGCGGCCAGCACGGTCGCGGTGGTGGTGCCGTCGCCGGCCAGGTCGTTGGTCTTGGAGGCCACTTCGCGCACCATCTGCGCGCCCATGTTCTCGAACTTGTCGGCAAGCTCGATTTCCTTGGCGACGGTGACGCCGTCCTTGGTGATGCGCGGCGCGCCATAGGCCTTGTCGATGATGACGTTGCGGCCCTTGGGGCCGAGCGTGACCTTCACCGCATTGGTGAGGATCTCGACGCCGCGCAGCATGCGGTCACGCGCGTCGGTGGCGAATTTGATTTCCTTGGCAGACATTTTTTCAATCCCGTTCGAATTTGGAGTGGACGAACCCCGCGCGGAAGGCGCGGCGCTCCAGTCAGGCGGCCTTCTTGGCTTCGACGCTCTTCTCGATCACGCCCATAATGTCGGCTTCCTTCATGATCAGAAGGTCCTCACCGTCGATCTTGACCTCGGTGCCCGACCATTTGCCGAACAGGATCAGGTCGCCGGCCTTGACGTCGAGCGGCACAAGCGCGCCGTTTTCGTCGCGTGCGCCGGGGCCGATGGCGATGACTTCGCCCTCCTGCGGCTTTTCCTTGGCATTGTCGGGAATGATGATGCCGCCCTTGGATTTGGTATCGCCTTCGGCGCGCCGGATGACGACGCGGTCGTGGAGTGGCCGAAACTTCATGAAAACTTCTTTCTGGGGCCGGCTTAGGCGGCCGCGCCCTTATATAGGCGCTTTGGCACTCGATAGATAGGAGTGCCAAAAATTATTCGCGGCCGGAATTAAATATTGAAAAGTATTATTTCGGCCTGCCGTTTCGTGATATCGCAAAGCAGTCAAATAATTCAAAAAATTGAATTTTGCCGGTCGAGTGCCTATTTATCGGACAAGTTCATTTTCACGATTCCAGGCACCAAGGAGATTTATGCGATGGCCGACGGCAATCAGACGATCATGGAAAAAGCTGAAGCCCGCTTCGTCGACAAGCAGAAGAAGACGGCCGAGCGCAACAAGGCGACAGCCGAGTACATGTCCGAGGCGCGGGCCCGGGAGATCAAGACGGCAAGGCTGCGGGAGTTGCGGCTGGCCAAGGAAGAGGCTGACCGCGTCGCCGAAGCCCTGAACCCGACGCCGAAGAAGAAGCGGGCGACCAAGAAGGCCGCCGCAACGGAGGCAAAAACATGAGCCTGACCTTCCCCAACCGCAGCCGCAGCTATGACGAAGCCGGCAAACGCATCCGCTTCGTCGGCCATGACGGCATGTTCCAGATTTCCTTCTCGGTAGCCGCCGACGCGATGACCAGGATGCAGCCGGCAACCGCGGCCAATGAGGCCGGTTACCTCGCAACATTCGACACGCAGAGCAGCGCCATCCGCGACGTGGCGTCGAAGGCCTATGACCGCACGCGCAAGAGCATGTATGTGCTGACGGCCGACGACTTCGGCTGATCAGCCCTATGCATGTCGCTCAAAAGTGACCCCGGTTTTGAGATAACGACATGCATAGAAACAAAGATCAAAGGTCCATGTCCTCGACCATCGTGCGTATCTTCGCGGCCTTTTCGAAATGGTCGAGGCGGTGGGTCCTGATCCACCATTCCGCTGCTTCCATCAGCAGTTCGGGGTCGTCATTCCTGTTGGCGAAAAACGCGTAGAACGACAGGCCGACGCCAGGGCCTTTCTCGGAAATCTTGCGGTCGCAGACCTCCAGTATCTTTTGCTTCAGGCTGGCTCTCACGGGAATCCTCTTGTTTTTATGCCGCGGGGTCTTGGCCCCCCGTTCAACCCTTGCGCTCCGCCCTTTCGCGGCGCCGGATGTCGCCGACATTCATCTGCACGACCATGTCCTCGGCCTCGCGCGGGCTCATGCCGACCATCACCTTTTGCCTGATCATCGCAGGCTGGCCGGTGAAGACATCGACGATCGCCCAACTCTGGGGCAGATCCATGCGCAGCGCATAGCGATTTGCCATGATCCTCAGCCCTGCAACATGAAAAACACCGTGCCCAGGACCAGCATCGTCCAGGCGATCACCGACAGCTTCAACGCCATGCCGCCATGCGCGGCCACAAGCTCCCGCAAGCGCGGCACGATGCCAGCCGAAGCGGTTGGCACCGCCGCGACGGCGACGGATGGCTTGACGCCAAGTTTCCCAAAGACCGGCAGCGATGACGGTTCACGCACGAAAATGACCTCGAATGCCGGGGAAGATCGGAGCGAGCAGGCTCGCGCCCCTGCCATAGCACTCTTTTCGCGAGCGCCCTGCATGCCAAATGCAGATAGGTGGTTTTAACCTCGGCCCCATGCCGGCGTGAGCATGTCCGTCGCAGGCGACAACGACCGCAACCGCACAAATCGGCCGCGACAAGTGGTCGGGCACAGGGGTCTCGGCTGTAGGATTTTGGAGGCCTCGCCTCGGGATCGAACCGAGGCTTCAGAGATTTGCCGTCTCCAGCGTAGCCGCTCCGCCACGAGGCCATTGCGACCGAACTAACGGGGAAATGCTTGCGGAAACGTTAAGCCCGACCGCTGTTCTGTCGGCACTTTGCGAAATGTCGGCTGGCAGCGCTCTTTGGCAGACGCCTCGCCCCCGAAACCCCGAAGGCGTGAGCGCTGCCATGGGCGGGTATCCTGGCTGCGCGGACAAGAAATGACCGACGCTGCGCGCCGCCTGGTGATTCAGAACTTCAAATCACAGCCCTAACACTTTGTTTACAAATGACTCCAAAGGTAAGCCTGCCAGGCCTCCCCTGAAAAACGCAGGCCTTCACGCCGCGGCGCTCCGGCCTTTCGCGCCGGCCTCGGCCTTGAAGATGCGGAAGGTGTTGCGACCCGCCGCCTTGGCGGCATAGAGCGCCGTGTCGGCCTGCGCGAACAGGTCGCAAGGCGAGCCTGCGCCGGCGAACGCGATGCCGACCGAGGCGCCCAGCCGCAGCGACTGGCCGCGTATCGGGACCGGCTTGCCCATCCTCTCGACGATCTCGCGCGCCACGCTGGAGACGGCGGCCCGGTCGAGATGCGATCCGAGCAGCACCGCGAACTCGTCGCCGCCGACGCGCGCCACCAGATCCGCCTCGCCGCAGCCTTCGACGAGGCGCTCGGCCGCCGCCTTCAGGCACTCGTCGCCGACGACATGGCCGAACGTGTCGTTGACCGCCTTGAAGCCGTCGAGATCGATCAACAGCAACGCGCCGAGCGGATGGCTGGCATCCGCCTGCGCCAGCCGCGCCTGGAACCGGGCGCGGTTGGCAAGCCCGGTCATGGCGTCGAACTCGGCGAGATAGCGCATCCTGTCCGACAGGATCTTTTCCTCGGTGATGTCCTGCTTCATGCCGAAGATGCGCACCGGCACATCGGCCTCGCACTCGACGGTCGCGGTGATGCGGATCCAGCGGCTGTGGCCGGCGAAGGTGGTGATCTCGGCATCGAGGGTGAAGCCGCTGCGCTCGGCGATCGCACGGCTGCGCAGACTGTCCAGCGCCTTGCGCGACTCCTGTGGATAGCACTTGATGATCTCCGAGCGGTCGAGCGTGGCGCCGCGCGGCAGGTCGAACAGATCGTAGACCACATCGGTCCAGTGCAATTGTTCGCCGGGCAGGCTGCATTCCCACACGCCGATGCGCGCTGCGAGCGAGGCGCGATCGAAGATCTTGCGGCTGTGCGCCAGCGCAACCTCTTGGCCGGCGATCAGCGCGGCCTGCGCGGCGAGTTCGGCCTTGAGCTTGGAGATGTCGGCGTCGCGGCGCCGCTCGCCGGCGCTCTCATGCCCCGCCCGCTTGCCGGGCTGCGAGGCCGGGCCTTTCGGAACGTATGGCGTATCGGGCATGGCAAGACTCCTGGCGGGCGACCACCATGGTGCAGCAGCGATTAAAACTTCGCTGACAATCCTTGGGTTTCCTCGCCCCCACGGGAGTGGCGACGGCATGCACACATTTCCAGGCAGCTGGTCTTTGGCGACAGCGTGCATGGCAGCTTGGCGCATAGATTGTCTTATGCTGCGCTGGTCGACCCCCACTCCGTCTCGGCTTCGCCGAGCCACCAGCCGGGGCGAGCCACGGGTCTCGCCCGTCCTTCGGACCCCCCGATCGACGGGGTAGAGGAAAGGCGCCAAGCTTTTTGCCGTCAACGCTCGTCCGATAACGCTCCCTTCCTTTCCCTCCGGAGGGGGGAAAGGTGGCGCTGCGAAGCAGCGACGGATTGGGGGAACCACGTGGCAATCAGGCCTCGCGCCGATCAGCCACACTTTCTGTTCCCACCGACAGAGCTCCACTTTTCCCCCTTGAACACTCCCCCAATCTGGCCTAGCCTGACTTGAGAAAAGGTTTTTCCAAACAGATCTGATCGGGCTCGGCCATTGGTCGGGCCTTGTCCCGGCCTATGTGAGAAAACCTTTTCCCAACTAAGGATTTCTCGGCGCGATGGCAGCGGACGATCAGCCTGTTCCGGTCTTTCCCAAGCCCGTCACCTTGCGTGACGTGGCGGCTCGGGCCGGCGTCAGCGTTGCGACGGCCTCGAAGGCGCTCAACGACCAGGGGCGCATGACCGCCGAGACCCGCGAGCGCATCCGCGAGACGGCGCGCAGCCTGGGCTTCCGGCCCAACAGCCTGGCGCAGAGCCTTCTGAGGCGCCGCTCCTTCACCATCGGCTTGCTCACCAACGATACTTATGGCCGCTTCTCGCTGCCGCTGATGTCGGGCATTTCGGACGCGCTGGTCGACAATGGCGTCTCGGTGTTCCTGTGCAATGTCGAGGAGGATCCGCGGCTGGGCCAGTTGCATGTCGAGGCCATGCTCGACAAGCGCGTCGACGGCATCATCGCCACGGGAAAACGCATCGACCGCCACCTGCCGGTCGACCTCGCCAATCTGCGCATCCCGGTGATCTACGCCTTCACCCAGCCCGATCCCGACGCCGTCGCCTTCGTCTCGGACGATGCCGGCGGCGCGCGGCTGGCGGTGGAACATTTCTGCCGGCTCGGCCGCAGGCGCATCGCCCATGTCAGCGGACCGGCGAGCTTCGCCGTGGTGCATGCCCGCGCCCAGGCCCATCGCGACGTGCTCGCCGAAAACGGCCTGCCGGTGACCGAACCGCTGCTCGGCTCCTGGTCGGAAGCCTGGGGGCATGAAGCGGTGGCGCAGCTGTTCGACGGCAAAAGCCAAAGACCGGACGCCGTCTTTTGCGGCAACGACCAGATCGCGCGCGGCGTCATCGATGCCTTGCGCGAGCGCGGCCTCGATGTTCCCGGCGATGTCGGCGTCATCGGTTTCGACAATTGGGAGATCGTCGCGGAAGCGACGCGCCCGCCGCTGACCTCGGTCGACATGAACCTGGTCGCCCTCGGCCGCGAGGCCGGGCTGACCCTGCTTTCCCTGGTCGGCGGCCAGCCCGCCGCGCCGGGCATTCGAAAACTGCCGTGCCGGCTGGTGGTGCGTCAGTCCTGTGGCCGCTCACCGGACGGCTGAAAACGAAAGCGCCGCGAGATCGGCGCCAAGCCGCGCACAGCGGCCAACCCTTGGAGGAGGAAAACATGAGGAAGCTGATTGCCAAACTGGCCCTGGCCACTGCCGTTCTGGGCAGCGGTCTCGGTGCCGCCGCCGCCGACACCGCCAACATCTGGGTGCGCGCCGACGGCTCGAATTTCATGCCGCGCATCGTCGACGCCTACAACAAGGCGCACACCAACCAGATCAAGCTCGACATCATCCCCAATGCCGAGATCATCCCGAAATATGGCGCGGCCGCCGCCGGCGGCACGGCGCCCGACGCGCTGTCGCTCGACCTCATCTACACGCCGTCCTTCGCCGCCGCCGGCCAGCTGGAGGACATCACCGACTGGGCCAAGTCCCTGCCCTATTTCGCCAGCCTGTCGCCGGCGCATGTCAAGACCGGCACCTACAAGGACCACATTTACGGCCTGCCCTTCTCGGCCGACGCCTCGGTGCTGATCTGGAACAAGAAGCTGTTCAAGCAGGCCGGCCTCGACCCTGAGAAAGGCCCGGCCAACTGGGCCGAGATCGCCGCCGATGCCGAGAAGGTCAACGCGCTTGGCGGCAACATCAAGGGCTTCTACTTCTCCGGCAATTGCGGCGGCTGCAACATCTTCACCTTCACGCCGCTGATCTGGGCCTCGGGCGGCGATATCCTCAGTGAAGACGGCTCCAAGGCGACGCTGGACAGCCCGCAACTGCGCGGCGCCATCGATCTCTACCGCTCGATGGTCAAGAAGGACCTGGTGCCGGCAGGCGCCCAGACCGACACCGGCGCCAATTTCTTTGCCGCCTTCGCCGCCGGCAATATCGGGATCTCGCCCTCCGGCGCCTTCGCCATCGGCGCGCTCAACACCCAGTATCCCAATGTCGATTACGGCGTCACCTTCCTGCCGGGCAAGGACGGCGGCTGGTCGTCCTTTGCCGGCGGCGACAATTTCGTCGTCACCAAGGGCACCAAGAAGCTCGCCGTGGTGAAGGAGTTTTTGGACTTCGCCTATTCGCTTGAAGGCCAGACCATCCTGGCCAAATATGGCAGCCTGCCGGTGCGCGGCGACATCGCCAAGGACGCGCTCAGGGAACTCGACCCGCGCTACCAGGTCGCCGCCGAGGCCATGGCCAAGGGCAAGACGCCCTATTCGGTGGTGTTCAACGACCTGATCAACTCCGCCAACGGCCCGTGGACGCAGATGATCAACGAGGTCTTCTTCGGCGACGACGTCGACGGCGCCATCGCCAACGCGCAGGAGACCATGCAGTCGATCATCGACCAGGCGCCGCAGAAGTAGCGGCCGCCTGCCGGCCGCCCGCCTCTCTCCCTGGGCGGGTGGCCGGCTATTGTTTTTGTTCAAATAGCAGGACTATCGCGTTGAGAAGACTCACTCGCATCTCCGGTTCGAGGCGTCGCAAGGCGAGCCCTCAGCCATGACCACCATCACCGCCAGCACCACCGCCCCGCCCCGCGCCCGAAAACTCGTCGGCGCCGGGCGCCGGCAATGGATCGGCCTCATCTATGTCGCGCCGGCCGTGGCGCTGGTCATGGTGTTCTTCGTCATCCCGCTCGGCATGACGGCGTGGATGTCGCTGCACAACTGGCCGCTGATGGGCGAGCACGCCTTCATCGGCCTCGACAATTACTGGGCGATCTTGCGCGACACCAGGTTCTGGAACGCGCTCAAATTCACGGGCTACTACACGGTGGTCGTCACCATCGCGATCTTCGCCGTCGCCTTTCCCTTGGCGATCTTCATCGAGAAACCGCGGCCGCTGACCAATCTCTACCGCACCTTCTTCTTCATGCCGGCGGTGGTCGGCTTCGCCTCGGCGAGCCTTTTGTGGTCATGGCTGCTCAATGTCGATTCCGGCCTGTTCAGCCCGGCCGCCTACGATCTCGGCCTGATCGACAAGAAGTTCAACCTGCTCGCCACCTTCCAGCCGGCCTTCTGGTCGATCATCGCCATGGTGGTGTGGAAGGTCGCCGGCTTCACCATGATCATCCTGATGACCGGCCTGCAATCGATCCCGCAGGATCTGCAGGAGGCCGCCGTCATCGACGGCGCCGGGCCTTTCGCGCGCTTCCGGGCGATCACCTTGCCGCTTATGCGCCGCACGCTGGCGCTGGCGCTGATCCTGTCGGTCGCGGGCTCGATACTCGCCTTCGACCAGTTCTACATCATCCTGCGCGGCGGCCCGCGCAACCAGACGCTGACGGCGGTCTACTGGATCTTCAACCAGTCCTTCGTGTCGTTCAAGCTCGGCTACGGCGCGGCACTCTCCATGGTGCTGCTGGTTATCCTGGTGGCGCTCAGCCTCATCCAGCTGTGGCTGCTGCGCAAGCCCGAGGGGCTCGACTGATGGCGCAGGCGATATCAGCCAGGGGCAAGCTCGCCGCGCGCTTCGCCCGGCACTCCACCGGCGTCATCGCCTCGGTGCTGTTCGTCGCGCCGATCGTGTGGACCGCGCTGTCGGCCTTCAAGCCGGCGGCCGAAGCGCGCCTGCCGCCGCTGCCGCCATGGCCGACCACGGGCTTCTCGCTGGAAAACTATGCCACGCTGAACTCCTTCGGCGACGGCCTGTGGGCCTCGGCGCAGAACAGCATCTATGTCTCGGTGATGACCGTTCTGCTGTCGGTCATCGTCAGCGTGCTGGCCGGTTATGGCTTTTCGCGGTTCCGCTTTCCGTTCAAGGACCTGTTCTTCGTCCTCATCCTGTCGACGATCATGATCCCGTTCCAGTCGATCCTGACGCCGATCTTCCTGGTGCTGACCAAGCTTGGCCTGCACAACACGCTGACCGGCCTGGTCGGCGTCTATGTGACGCTGCAATTGCCGTTCTCGATCTTCATGATGCGCAACGCCTTCGACGCCGTGCCGCGCGAGATAGAGGAAGCCGCGCGCATGGACGGCGCCGGCAACGCCACCATGTTGTTGAAGGTGATGCTGCCGCTGGTCTGGCCGGGCGTCGTCACCATCGCGCTGTTCGCCTTCCTCGGCGCCTGGAACGAGTTCCTCGCCGCCCTGGTGCTGATGACCGACCAGTCGAAATTCACACTGCCGGTGATGATGACGGCACTGCAGTCGGGCCGCTTCGGCGCCATCGACTGGGGCGCCGTGCAGGCGGGCGTCACCGTGATGATGGTGCCGTGCCTGATCCTGTTCCTCGCTTTGCAGCGCTTCTACATCCGCGGCCTGATGGCCGGGGCCGTCAAGTAATCGCCTGACGGCCGAGGCCGTCAACCAATCGATACAATGGAGTGAGTTCATGACCGCATCGCCATCCCCCCGCCCCGCCACGACGGCCAAGCCCAGGCTCGCCTTCCGCCCGCTGCCGGTGCCGCAGGTCGACGTGCACGGTTTTTGGGGCGACCGCGCCGATGCTGTCGCCACCCGCACCGCCGACATCCTCTACGAGCGCTGCGTGGCGGCACGCATGCTGGAGCAGATCGATCCGGACCGCCCCTCGCCCGGCATCGTCATTCCCTTCCACTCGCCCTCGCCCGATGAAGCGGACCGCCAGGGCGCCGAATTCACTGGCTCGACGGTGACGACGCAGATGTTCTGGGATTCCGATCTCGGCAAGACGATCGAAACCGCGGCCTATTCGCTCTACCGGCGCAAGAACCCCGGGCTGGAGAAGAAGATCGACGCCGTCATCGACATGTACGGCAGGCTGCAGCAGGAGGACGGCTATCTCTCCAGCTGGTACCAGCGCATCCAGCCCGGCAAGCGCTGGACGAATTTGCGCGACTGCCACGAGCTCTATTGCGCCGGCCACCTGATCGAAGGCGCGGTCGCCTACTACCAGGCGACCGGCAAGCGCAAGCTGCTCGACATCATGTGCCGCTACGCCGACCACATCGCTTCGGTGCTGGGCCCCGAGCCCGGCAAGAAGAAGGGCTATTGCGGCCATGAGGAGATCGAGCTGGCGCTGGTCAAGCTGGCGCGGGTTACCGGCGAGCAGAAATACATGGAGCTGGCGAAGTACTTCATCGACCAGCGCGGCCAGCAGCCGCATTATTTCGACGAGGAGGCGCGCGCCCGTGGCGCCGACCCCAGGGCCTACCATTTCAAGACCTATGAATACAGCCAGTCGCACCGGCCAGTGCGCGAGCAGGACAAGGTCGTCGGCCATGCGGTGCGGGCGATGTATCTCTATTCGGGCATGGCCGACATCGCCACCGAATATGGCGACGATAGCCTGCGCGTCGCGCTCGACCGGCTGTGGGACGACCTGACCACGAAGAACCTCTACATCACCGGCGGGCTCGGCCCGTCGGCCCACAATGAGGGCTTCACCAGCGACTATGACCTGCCCAATGAGAGCGCCTATGCCGAGACCTGCGCCGCCGTCGGCCTGGTGTTCTGGGCAAGCCGCATGCTCGGCATGGGGCCGAACGCCCGCTACGCCGACATGATGGAGCGCGCGCTTTACAATGGTTCGATCTCCGGCCTGTCGCTCGACGGCTCGCTGTTCTTCTATGAAAACCCGCTGGAAAGCCGTGGGCGGCACAACCGGTGGAAATGGCACCGCTGCCCATGCTGCCCGCCCAATGTCGGGCGCATGGTCGCCGCGATCGGCAGCTATTTCTACAGCCTGGCGGACGATGCGCTGGCCGTGCATCTCTATGGCGACTCCACCGCCCGTTTCGACATTGCGGGCACTGCGGTCAGCCTGACGCAGGCAAGCCGCTATCCCTGGGATGGCGCCGTCGGGATCACGGTCGAACCGCAGGCGCCGGTGGAGTTCACGCTGCATCTGCGCATCCCGGCATGGAGCAGCAGCGCGACGCTTGAGATCAATGGCGAGGCAGTCGACCTCGAAGACATGATCAGCGACGGCTATGCCGCGATCCGGCGCGTCTGGAAAAACGGCGACCGCGTCCGGCTCGACCTCGAAATGCCGATCGAGCGGCTCTACGCCAACCCCGAGGTCCGGCAGGATGCCGGCCGCGTCGCGCTGTCGCGCGGGCCGCTGATCTACTGCGTCGAGGCATCCGACAATGACAGCCGGCTGCATCGCCTGACCCTGCCGCGCACGGCAGGCATAGAAGCGCATGAAGCGCCCGGGCTGCTGGGCGGTGTGGTGACGCTTTCAGCCACGGCGTGGGCCGATGCCGGCGACGGCTGGCAGGATGGGCTCTACCGGCGAGAGCCGCCGGCCAGCGTCGAGACGCGGCTGACAGCCATCCCCTACTACGCCTGGGACAACCGCGAGCCCGGCGAGATGCTGGTGTGGCTGCGCGACGGTTGAGGCGGGCTCGACTAGGGCCGGCTCGATTGGGCGGCGGCAGCAGGCAGCGCCGTCTTTGGTGCGGCTTGCGGCGCGCTGTTGTCGACATGCGCCCAGGCGGGCCGCTCGAACAGGAACATGCCGAAGCCGATGCGCTGGATGATGAGGTAGAGCACGACAGGGCTGATGATCGAGACCAGCAGCACCGCCAGGCTGAGCATGCCGGTGTCGGTCAAGAGGCCGCTTGCCAGCGCGGCGCCACGGAACAGCGACATCGGGATGGTGAAGGCGACATAGACGACCAGCGAATGTTCGCCAAGCCAGCGCAGCCATTCCATGGCAGGGAATGTCGACAGGAAGCCGCCAAGCACGCACAGCGCCACGGCACCGGCGATGGCCAAGGTGAGATGCAGCGGCGGCCATGCCGCCAACCCCATCTGCATGCCGACCGGCTGCATGGCATAGCCCGGCGAATAGACGAGCAGGCCGTTGACGACAGCCCACAGAGCCAGGCCGGCGACGGCCAGCATCGGGCGGGGCTGCGTCCATTCGACGAGGCGGAACACCAGCGGCGCCATGAGGAAGCCGACATAGAAGAACACGAAATAGGCCGCGAACTGTTCAAGCGCATAGCTGTCGGGATGCGGCGCCCACATCTGCAGGGCGGCGGCACACGGGATGACGATCCAGGCGGGCACGCGGAACTGCCGCAAAAGCTTGGCAACAAGGCCGAACACCGCCAGCATGTAGATGAACCACAGCACGCCATAGGGCTGGACGACGGCCATTGCGAGATCGTGCAGCATGCCGCCGGGATCCCTGCTGAAGACGCCGATCTTCAGCCCGATCGAGATGATCGCCCACAGCACGTAGAAATAGAGATAGTGGACGACGCGCCGGTCGACATAGCGCCGCCACGGCCGGTCGATCACCTGCGACAGGAACAGGCCCGAGATCAGGAAGAATTCCGGCATGCGGAACGGCGTCGCGAAGCCGATGACATAGTGCAGGAAGCCGACGCCGCCCGTGTACTCGCCGGTGTTGTAGGCCGAATACATCATGACCACGAGGATGATCGAGAGGCCTTTGGCCGTGTCCACCCACGGCATGCGCATCGGGCTGTTCATGGCAAATCCATCCGGGGCCGGCCAACGAGGCCAGCCATCATTCCCAGATGTCTAGCACCATCAAGCTTCCCAGATCGTAAACACGGATGGTTTCGCGGGGTGCAGACAGCGAGCCATTCTTGGCTGCTGCCAGGCAGTGTCAAAGTCATTGGCAATCTTCTGGCGTCGGCGCTGCCCCTCGCCTGCCTGCGGGCAGCATTACTTGCGACCCTTCGACTTGTTCAAAGCCACCGCGGCCCGCACCAGCGCCTTCAGCGCATCCTCGTTGACCTCTTCCCCCTTCTGAAAATCAATAGCCCGCCGCGTATTCCCTTCAAGGCTCGAGTTGAACAACCCCGCCGGATCGGGCAGCGCCGCGCCCTTGGCGAATGTCAGCTTGACGACGCTCTTGTAGGTCTCGCCGGTGCAGATCATGCCGTCATGCTCCCACACCGGCACGCCGCGCCATTTCCACGTTTCGACCACATCGGGATCGGCCTGATGGATGAGCGCGCGCAGCCGGGCCAGCATCTCGCCGCGCCAGTCGCCGAGCTCCTCGATCCTGCCGTCGATCAGTTCGGAGGGGGATTTGCTCTCCTGCGATCCGGTCATGCTGTTCTCCTCAAAAAATTGAACAATAGCGCGCTTACATGCGCTCGCCAGGCAATTGGCTGGCCTGCTTCACCCAGGCGCTGAATTGCGCCTCGTCGAACGCGTCGTCCTCATGGATGTCGAGGTAGCGCGTGTCCTGGCTCTTGGATTCACCCGGCGGCACCGGATCCAGCAACAGGCCGCGAAAGAAGGCAACCTTGATATACGCTGTGAAGCAATGGATGCCGAGGAACCAGCCCTCGCCTTCAATGCCATAGAGCGGCGAGTTCCATTTGACCGCCTTGTGCACACCGGGCACGGCGCGCTCGATGAGCGCGTCGAGACGCCCGCCCATCTCGCGTTTCCAGCCCGGCATCGCCGCGATATAGGCCTGCACGGGAGCATCGCCATAACCCTTGGCGATCTGCGGGTTGCCGCCGGAAAGCAGTTTTGGCTCGGCCTTGGCGGATGTCGACTTGGCCATGCGCTTTCCTCCTATCCGTTGGCCCGCTGCGTGCTGCGTCCTTCCGCGACATAGGGCAGCACGAACATATAGAGGCCGCTGAACAGCATAAGGAAGAGCGGCGGCAGCGGCGAGTAAACCACCCAGGCGGGCGGCTGTCCAAACGCCATGGTGACGAAATTGGCGACGACGGTCGCCGTGAAGATGATCGACAGCCAGCGATGCGCCTGCCTGATCCATTTGCTCCAGTCCAAGATGACCTCCCGTGAAACGCGTGAAACCGGGCGCGCTACCAGCGCGCCAGCTCGGTGATCTGGATGAGATTGCCGCAGCCGTCGTTCAGCTTGGCGATGGTCGAGCCGGTCACCTCGGTCGGCGCCATGGCGAAGGTGCCGCCGCGCGTCGTGATGCGCTCATGATCGCCCTTGATGTCGTCGGTGAAGAACATCACCGCCGGCTGACCCTGCTCGAACATCGCTTGCTGATAGGCCTTGGCGGCCGGCTGGCTGTTGAGCGCCAGCTGCAGCTCGGTGCCCTCGGGCTCGTCCGGCGAGGCGACGGTCAGCCAGCGGAACGGCCCGTTGCTGAAATCGGCCTTCTTGGTCAGGCCGAGCACGCCGGTGTAGAAGGCCAGGGCCTTTTCCTGGTCATCGACATAGATGCTGGTCAGTTTGATCTTCATCGTCTTTCTCCATAGGTTTTGCTGGCGGTGAACCGCCCGGTGAAATCAGGATTTGGGTTCGGTCGGCCGGACCAGAGCAATTCCAGGAAAAGTGTGAAACGGTTTTCCGTCCGGAATTGCGTCAAAACAAAGAGTCTAATCCGTCCGGTCGAGAAGCTCTTCCAGCTTCTCGAAGAATTGCGGCCATCCCATCTTGGCGCCGCCATAGGCGCGCCGCTGATCGGGCCGGAAGCCGGATTGTTCCATGCGCAGATGCGTCCCGGTTGGCGTTGGGGTGAGCGTGAAGGTCACCACGCTCCTGAGATCGAAGGCCGGGTCCGGGTGCGCGAGGTTCCAGGTGTAGGACAGCGTCTTGTTCGGCTCGACGGCCAGCACCTCGCAGTCGAGCACGCCGCCCCAATCGGCGCTGATGTTGAAGCGGTGGCCGACATCAGGCTTGAAATCGTTCTTCATCAGCCACTCCTCGATCAGATGCGGTTGCGTCAGCGCGCGCCAGAGTTTTTCCGGCGGATGGGAAATCTGCCGCTCGACGACGACAGTGCGGTTTTCAGTGGCACTATCGTTCACTGGTCCATCCTTTTGAGCAAATCCTCGAGATCATCGAACCGAGCCTCCCAAAACCCGGCCATATCACGCGTCCAGTCCATCAGCGGCGCCAGCGCGCCAAGCTGCGCGCTGTAGTGCGTCTGGCGACCTTCATGGCGGTCGCGCACCAGCCCGGCCTGCTTGAGCACGCCCAGATGCTTCGACACCGCCGGCTGCGAGACGCCGGACTGGCTCGTCAGCGCCCCCACCGTCTGCTCGCCCTGGCGGCACAGCCGTTCGAAAATCGCCCGCCTGGTCGGGTCGGCGAGCGTCCTGAAGAGCATGTCATGTGCGTCTGGCATGTCAGATCGATAACCCGTTGGCTATTGGTTGACGTATAACCACAGGGATATATGTTCGTCAAGAGCAAGATTGAACCGGTGCAAGACTCGACTGGGCAGAAGATGGAGCACGCTGATGATCCTCGTCACGGGAGCCACCGGCCATGTCGGGCGCGCCGTCGTCTCGAGGCTGGTATCGTCAGGCCAAGAAGTCGCTGCGCTGGTCCGCAAGCCTGAGGCCGCACAAAAGCGCCTGCCCCGGGAAGCAGCGCTGCGCGTCGGCGACTACGAGGATGCCTCGGCGCTGAAAGCAGCCTTCGCCGGCATCGACAGGCTGGTGCTGATTTCAAGCGATGGCGCGGCGGATACGGTCACGCGCCATCATGCCAACGCCATAGCGGCGGCAGCCGCAGCCGGTGTCCACCACATCACCTTCACCAGCATCATCGACATCGGCGAGACCTCGCCCTTCTACTACGCGCCTGCCTACCGGAACGCCGAGCGCCGGCTGGCCGCCTGCGGCGTGCCCTCGACCATCCTGCGCTGCGGCCTCTACAGCGATTTCATCCTCGACACCTGGCTCGCACCAGCCTCGGGCGAACTCGCGCTGCCTGCCGGACAGGGCCTGGTTGCGCCGGTATCGCGCGGCGATGTTGCGGCGGCCGTTGCAGCGGCGGCGGCCGGGGCCGACACATCCCGCGCCCTCTACACCATCACCGGGGACCGGCCGCTGGGCTTCGACGAGATCGCTGCCTGTTATAGCGAGGCAACGGCACAGCCCCTGCACTATCGCTCCTGCGCCCTCGGCGATTATCTGGCCTCGGCGTCGGCGCGCCTCGACGAGCCGTGGCCACAGGCCTTCTCCAGCCTGTGCGCCTCGATCGCCGAGGGTCGCTATGCCTCGACCTCCAGCGATTTCACCGCGCTTACAGGTAAGCCACCGGAAAGCTTTCGGGATTTCCTGGTTCGGGCAGTGTTTGGGGTGCTGACGAAAGGCTAGTTCCCCGGCTCAGTTATTTTGACCGATGGATGGAGGATTAGCCGAGGCCTTCCCAACTTCGTCATCCCTGGGCGAAGCAGGAGCGAAGCTCCGTCGCGGAGACCCTGATCCATTCCGTGACGTCTATCGAAGTGTGCAGCGGAGCAGAATTCTGCACCGTGGCGAGGCTCAGGAGTCCCGGCATGGATCCTCGGGTCTGCGCCGCATCGCTTCGCTCCTTGCTCCGCCCGTGGATGACGAAGCCGTGGATGTTTCCGCCAATCGCGAAGACAGACGATCCGTCAGCGCAGGCGACTGGTCAAAACGTCCTCGCAGAACAGCTAGAGGGCCGAATGGGCGCCCCCGATCTCCCGCGCCACCAGTTCCTGCAGCTGCCACAGATTGCGGTCCCGTATGCCGCAGGCGTCGAGGTGGCGGATCGTCTCGAACAGATATTGCGCGCCCGAGCCCCAGTGGCCGACGGCTCTGGCCAACGTCGCGGCGACCGCCTTCTTGTCCAGCTTGCCGGCATAGCGCGGATTGGCCGGATCGACGACGAAGCCGAGCGCCCGACCCTCCCCGCTTTCGGTGCTGACCCGCAGCCAGCGCGGCACGTTGACGGCGGGCAGGATGGTCATCTCGCGGCGCAGCAGCGCCTCCAGATTGGCGGCAACCGGCTCGGCGATCTCGAACACCATGCCCCGGCACTGGCCGCCACGGTCGAGCGCCATCATCAGGCCGGGCTGCTCGAGCGTGCCACGAAAACGCTGCACCGTGAAGCAGAACGACCGGTGCCAGCCCCGCGCCACCGCCCGCTCGCCGCCCCGCACCTCGCCCGCCGGCTTCCACAGCAGCGAGCCATAGGCGAACAATTTCAGCGGCCCGGGCGGTGCAGAGGCCAGGATCTCGTCGCGAAAGCGCGCATAGTCGGCGTCAGTCATGTAGACCATGCCCGGCGTCGGCCCGGCATCCTCGACCACCCGCATGGTCCGCGCCACCAGCGCCTCGGTCAGCGCCATCGGCGCCTTGCGCGGTGGGTTGGTGGAAATCGGCTTGTTCATGTTCGTCATGTTGCCCAAGGCAGAGGGATTCTCAAGGGCGAGCCGGAATAGAGTTCGCTGATGACTTTTCTCCAGAGTCGGCGCCGCTGGCAATCGGAAGCGACCCCGCCGACTCAAAACCTGAGCACACACACCCAAGCACCTGAAAAGACTCACCCAAGCTACCGCCCCGGGGCGGCACTCAACTCGCTGCGCCGCCAGGCTGCCGGTGATATCCTCACCGAGCGTTTGAACTCGCGGCCGAAATGGTAGACGTCGCAGAAGCCACAGGCTTCGGCGACCTCGGCCAGCGGCTGGTCGCCTTGCACCAGCAGCGATTGTGCCTGCATCAGCCGCTCGCGCATCAGCCATTGGTGCGGGCTGGTGCGCAGATGTTTCTGGAACAGCCGCCGCACCTGCGAGGCGCCGAGGCCGGTGACCTCCGCAAGGTCGGACGCCGCCCAGCCGGCACCACGCGCTAGGCTTCGCCGACGCGGTGACCTCGGACGAAATCCTGCGCACCGCCTTCACGGCGATCACGACGGGCGCCGACGCCGTCATCACCGGGCGCGGCCATGACACGTCGCGCATGCTCGCCGACGAGCAGATCCCGGTGATGGGTCATCTCGGCTTCGTGCCGCGCAAATCGACCTGGGTCGGCGGCATCAGGGCCGTCGGCAAAACCGCTACCGAAGCGCTCGAACTCTGGGACCGCTTCCGCTGGTTTGAAGATGCCGGCGCCTTCGCCGTCGAATGCGAGATCATCGCAGCCGAGGTGATGGCCGAGATCAACTGCCGCTCCGGGCTGGTCACAGTGTCGCTCGGCTCAGGCCCGGCGGCGGATGTGATGTTCCTGGCCACGTCCGACATTTGTGGCGAAAGCGCCCGCCTGCCCGCCATGCCCGCGCCTGGGGCAATCTTGCCGCCTTGCACAAGGCCGTCCGCGACGCCCGCGTCGAGGCGCTGTCGAGCTTCCGCAGGGAGGTTGCGGACGGCAGCTACCCGGCCGACGCCGAGATCGCCGGGATTGCTGATGCCGAGCTGGAAGCGCTTTGCGAGGCGTTGGAGGCAGGACGGGACTAGCGCGACTGCCGCACCGGCTGAGCAACCCATCCGAGTTGATCCATGAAGCGGACGAACCTCGGCACAACGGCATCGGGCGTCGTCTCCGTGCGCCACTGCCTTGGGGAGCGCTGTTCAGGCGGCAATGCAATTCACCGCCCAACTCACGACACCAGCGGCATCGGCACCTTCAGCCCGTCGATCAGCGCGTCTCGAAACAGCGCGATCGGACGGGTCAGCCGTCCCGCCGGCGGGCGGTGCAGCAGCCAGGCGCGCACTTGCGGCTTGAAGTCGGGACAGTCGATGACCTCCACCTTGTCGCGCCAGCGGCTGTCAGCGAAGGCGCCGGGCGTGACGATGCCGATGCCGTGGCCGCGCGCCACCAATGACATTCTGAGGTCGACGCTGAGCGCCTCCACCCCGACCTGGAACGGCAGCCTTGCCGCCTCGAAACTCTGGCGGATGAAGGCGCGAAAGCCGCAGCCGTTTTCGTTCATCACCCAGGCAAAGCGCGACAGGTCGGCGAGCTTCCCCGGCTTCGGCACGCCGAGGCCGGGCGACGCGACCAGCAGCACCGACTGCGCGCCGAGATCGTCGCAGACCAGCTCGTCCGGTGGCGACAAGCCTTCGGCGAGGCACACCGCCACCGCGTCGAGCTCGCTGCGCGCCACTTGCTCCACCAGCCTTGGCGACCAGCCCGAACTGATGCGCAGCGTCAGCCGCGGAAAGGCGGCGCGCAGGCTGTCGAGCGGCAGCGCAAGAGCCGCGTCGGAGAGATAGGGCATGATGCCCAGGCGGAACTCGCCCTTGACCTCGCCTTGCGGCGAGACGCCGGCCTTCAAATCTTCCAGCGAGCGCAGCACCCGCCTGCCGTGCTCGTAGGCCTCGCGCCCGGACGCCGTCGGCTTCAGCGGCTTCGACTGACGGTCGAGCAGTGCGGTCGCCAGCCCGTCCTCCAAATTCTGGATGCGGCGCGTGACGCCCGGCTGCGTCAGGTTGAGCCTGGCCGAGGCGCCGACGATCGAACCGGTTTCCACCACGGCGATGAAGGCTTCGAGGTCATGGATGTTCATGCACATCTCGCATAATCATTATCGAATTGATTGAATTGTAGCATGATAATGCTTCAGCATAAAGTCCTCTCACAGTATGCAGCTTCTTGAGGACTCCATGCCTGACACCAATCATGGCCAGCTGTGCGAGCGGCTGCCCGCCGGCACCATCACCGGCCCGCAGACGCTGCTCTTCGCCGCCTCCACCGGCATCATCGTCACCAATCTGTTCGCGCCGCAGACGCTGGTCGGCCTGATCGGGCCGTCGCTCGGCGCCGGCGCCGCCAGCGTCGGCCTCGTCGCCATGGCCACGCTGCTCGGCTATGCTGCCGGCCTGTTCTTCCTGGTGCCGATGGCGGACCTTGCCGAGAACCGCGCCCTGATCCTGCGCATGCTCCTGACGGCGGCCCTTGCGGCCGGCGTCGCCGCCTTCGCGCCCACCACCGCTTCGCTGCTGATCGTGCTGTTCGTCCTCGGCGCCGCCTGTTCGGCGATCCAGATCCTGGTGCCGATCGCCGCCTCGATGGCGCCGCCCGGCGAGGCCGGCCGCGTCATCGGCGATGTCATGAGCGGCCTTATGATCGGCATCCTGCTGGCGCGGCCGCTGGCCAGCCTGATCGCCGACGCCTGGGGCTGGCGCGCCTTCTACGGCCTCAGCGCCGCCGCGCTCGTCCTGCTCGCCGGCGTGCTCGCCTTCACCTTGCCGCAGCGCCGCCCGCAGGCGAAATCCACCTATGGCGCGCTGATTGCCTCGCTGTTCGGTCTGCTGCGCGACGAGCCGGTGCTGCGGCGGCGCGCGCTGACGGCGGCGCTGGTGATGGCGGCGTTCAGCCTGTTCTGGACGGCGGTGGCCTTGCGTCTCGCACAGCCGCCCTTCGGCCTTGGCCAGCGCGGCATTGCACTCTTCGCGCTCGTCGGCGCCGGCGGCGCCGTGGTCACGCCGCTGTTCGGCCGCGCCGGCGACCATGGCTGGACGCGATCCGCCACCATCGCCTGCCATCTCGTGCTGATCGGCGCGATGGCGCTCGCCGCCTGGGCCGGCGCCTCTCAGCCCGGCGCGTCATGGCAGCCGCTCGTGCTGATGGGCGTCAGCGCCGTGCTGCTCGACATCGGCGTCACAGGCGACCAGACGCTCGGCCGCCGCGCCGTCAATCTGCTTCAGCCCCAGGCGCGCCGCCGCCTCAACGGCCTGTTCGTCGGCATCTTCTTCATCGGCGGCGCCATCGGCTCATTGCTGGCCGGTGTTGCCTGGAGCTGGGGCGGGTGGACTTGCGTGTGCACCATCAGCGGCGCCTTTGGGCTCGTCGCACTTCTCGTCGACTGGATCGGCGGGCGGAACTGAGCCGGCCGATCGTTTGCAAGGAAACACGTTCACCTTGCTGACTATTATCTCAGCCGACCCGTGATTGTTGTCTTCGCGATAAAACAGGTCGTTCAACCCCGGCAAGGCAATCACCGCGTCGTTGACGTAGACATAGAGTTCGCCCGACGCCTTGGGCTTGATCTCTGCCCTGAGCTCGTTATTCGGACAGGTGACAGCGGCTGCGGGGTTGGCAACCCCAGGGTTGGCGACAGCGGGGTCGACGGGATTTAGCACATACTCGTCATTGCCGTATGTGCCGACACGCGCGATGGGCTTGAAATACGGTTCGGCCCACCAGCGCTTGAGCAGGGTGCCGAAGTAATGGGTTACGCTTCCTCCACCCACACCGCGCGTATCGGCACACAGCGTTCTGTCGGACCATTTGTTCTTGATTGAAATGGCGACCTCGTAGCGAACACCTTCCTGCAACCAGTTGCCGGTGTCGCTACACATCTGCGATGTTTTGAACTCGGCTACTTTTCCCGTCAGCTGTTCGGTTTTGGGCAATTCTCCCTTCCGCTCCTCACAGAAGGCGCCCATTGAATCGGCGACCTCGAACGTGGTCTTGTTGACGGCAAACAAAATGAGGCCAATCGACAAGGTAAGAAATACCGCCGGCAGCACATATTCCCTCAGCATGTTGTAGACCCGTATGGCAAAGGGGTCCGTCCGCACGGCGCGGGCGAAGCGGAGAGAGACAGGTGCCGGCACGGCCTTGGGGCTCGGTCCTCTGCGGGTCAGCAAGAGATAGATCCCGAGCAAGCCAAGCGCCGCCGCGGCGAAGGCCCAGCCGGTGTAGTAATTTCCACCAAGCCACACGGCCAATGCGCCCGCGCCAAGGCTGACCGTTCCCAACAGCGACGTGCGGCGATGCGCATCATTCCTGCTCGATTGCAGCATTGTCGCACTGCGCCCGGCGTTGACATTCCAGGCGGCCCGCGCCCGGTCGTTGATACGCGTGCGCAACACGCCGTTGACCCAAAGCAGAATACCAAGCAGCGCCACCAGGATCGCGGCCGGCGGCGGATAATTGACCACCGCATCGATCCACGGCGCGGCGAAACCAGGCAACAAGCCGCTGACCAGACCGAAAATCGGCCCGATGAGGCCGGAAGCGGACTTTCCGATTTCACCGCCGACATCGAGCGTGACATAGCCGGCGAACAGCGGAAACGTCAGGAACAGGACCGCGATCGACAGCAAGGCATAGTACACGCCACGGCGCCACCACACGGTGTCCCGCATCAACTCCGCGCGTTGCAGGCGGCTCTGCGGGTGAATGCCGCCGCCGGCTGCGTTGCCTTCACCGGACGCCGGTACCTTGCTCGCCTTCTCGGCGCTGCCGGCGCCGTTCTCCTGAAGCTTTTCCAGTGCTTCGCGGAGCTTCTCGTCCATGTCGGCCAGATCGCGCTCGCGACCGATCGGGAGCGGCAATTTGTCGACAGGCTTGGCTTTGCTTGTCGGCGCCAGGCGTTTGCCCGGCAGGCCAATGAAAGGTATCCGCTCGCCGAGCGGCGACAACACGTCGATATGCTCGGGCAGCGCGATCGGCGCGTAGTCGTCGGATCCCTTCGCCATGCGGATTATGACGCTGGCATCGACCAGCGGCTTTACGCCATGGTTGATGCGCTTCCCGTCACGCTCCATCAGATCCTGGGCATCGCGCGGATGGTAGCGGTAAAAAACGCTGACGCCGGATCGCGAATCGTAGATGCGCCCGGTCTCGGACGCATAGTCCCAATAGTCGGCGACCAGATCCTTCTTGAATTGCAGGCCTTGCTCGGCGGCCTCGCCGATCATCCAGCACAGGGGTATGTGGGCAAGCCTGTCGTCCGGATAGCCACCGCCGACATTGGCGTGGCAGCCGGCGAACCAGACCTGCAGCAGGCGCGGATCGGGAACGTCAATCTGCTTCCGGACCGCCGCAGCCAGTGCCGGAGCAGGTTCGTTCCAGGGTATCGGAAAGAATGTGCGCCGCTCGTCGTCGATGCTGAAGGCCTGCCGGGCGCAATCGACGGCGCCGAGAAGGTCCCTGTTGGCGAATGTCATTGGCCAGACCCATTTGTCCACCGCCTTGGTCAATTCGTCGACCGGCAGACCATAGGCGGAGACGGTGTCCCATACACCGACGAAGGCGATGCGGATCTCGCCGGCCGAGCGGAAGGCCGGTGCTTGCAGCTGCACTTGCGCGTAGGGGCGGCTCCCGGTGATCTCATTCCACAGGTCGACCGCCCGGTCGCGCACGAAGCGGGCGAACACCACCCAAGGCAGTTTCGAACCAAAGGCCTTCGGCCGATACGCCCGATAGGCGGCGAGCGCGTTGCGGTCGAGTTCCTCTTCCGTCTTGAAGTCGACCAGCCCTTGGCTGGCGATCATGCCGACCAGCACGCGGATGGTGAAGGCGCCGCGGCTGAAGCCGAAGGCGAAGATCCTGTCGCCCGGCTCATAGTTGAGGCAAAGGAACTTGTAGAGCGCCAGCACGCGGCGCTTCACACCGAAGCCGAGCGCCAGGCCGATGATCTCGAAAGGCTTGAATTGCGAGGTGCCGACACCGTCGCTGAACACGGCGATCTGGTCCGCACTGGTCAGGTCCAGCGCCTGGTAGAGGCGCCACACATTGGTCTTGAACGCCTTGGCGGCGCTGTTGCCGGTGCCATCGGCAAAGACGACGATGTTCCGGGATGGTCCATCGCCTGGAACATCAGCCATTGGTTCCCCCCTTGGCGCCAGTCCTATTGCTTTGCCGCGCGCACGTATTTGTCGATCTTGCCGAGCAGGCCCCACGCGGTCAGCGCCAGCGAGATCGGCATCATGATCGGCGCCAGTCCCGGTATCGAGCCTATGATCGGAATGAGCTCGCCCAGGGGAGATGTGGTCGCCGCCGCCCCGGCCGTTCCCGGCGTCAGCAAGGCGCTTGCCAGCACCCCAATAATGCCGAGCGCGCTCTTGCGCCCATCCAGCAACTTTCCCAGCCATTGGCCGAGCGCGCCATTGACCGGCGTCAGCACATTGGTGGCCGCCGAATTCGGCGGCAGGACGACAGGGTTGCCATCCAGACCTTGCGCCAGCTGACGCAGAAGCAAGGCCAGGCTGGCAGCCGCCGCCACGGTGGTTCCCGTTCCCGGTGCCGGCGTGGTCGTCGTCGTGGTGGTTGCCGGCGTGGTCGTCGTGGTTCCAGTTATTGTGGTCGCGCCGGGTTGCAGTGCAGCCAGCAGCGCCTGAATGAATTCGCTCACTTTGTCCGTCACGACAGGATCCCCTTCCTCTAGGTTCGGCGTCGGTATCGGAAGCGTCTGTTCGCCGTCTTCCTCAAGCCAGCGCTCGGTTTCGAGCCGCAGCTTGTTGACGCGCCGATTGAAGCCGTTCTTGAAATGCTCGTAGTCGGGATGCGCGCGCAGCTTCGCGTCATAGAGATCGATGACGTCGCCGATCACATCCGGCAGCGGCGTCTTCGGGATCGCGCCCAGAGTCTCGCCGCCGATGCCGCCATCGACGGCCACCGCCGCGCCATTCTGGTTGAGCGCCTTTTGCAGATAGGTTGCCGCGGTGCCGACCCCGGCGTGGACGGCGACATTGTAGACGGCGAGCGCCAGCGGACCAGGCATCGCGCCGCAGGACGATTTCGACCAGTATTCCGAGAAATAGATCTCCTTGGCTTCCTGGTAGCTCATATTGGCGACGTCGGCCTTGGAGACCGGCTTGCCGCGCCAGGCCGCAAGCGTCTTGCGGGTGATGCCGAAATTGGTGGCCCCGCCAGGATCCTTCGGATCGTCGGAATAGCCGCCTTCGAACTCGCGAACGATTTCTTGCGCGCGTTCGAAATTGGCCTTGCCGCCATCGGCCGGTGGCGATACCGCCGCCGGGCCGGCCGTCGAGGCGGCGCTTCCCTGGGCCGGGCCGGCGGCCGGGCCCGCCGACGTCGACGCCGGAGCGTCGGGCGGCGGCTGCAATCCCAGCGCCACAAGCAGCATCGTCAGCACATCGGGCGCCAGATCGGTCTCGTCGGGAAGATCCGGATTGCCCGATGTCGCCTCGTCGGCGGGACCCGTCGGCATCGGCGCCGTACCGGCGTTGGCGATGGTGGGAAGATCGATGCCAAGCACTGCCGCCGTTTTCTCGCCACACACGCCGTCGGCTGCGCCCGCGCCAAACTGGCGCTTCTGGAAATTCACCAGCGCCATCAGCGACAGGCGTCCGAAGGCGCCATCGGGCGTGCCCTGCAAATCGCCTTGCTTGACCAGCGCCTGCTGCACTTTCTTGGCGAGCGCGCCCGACGAGCCGAAGCAGACAACCTGCTTGAGCGCCGTGTCGGCGATCTTGTCGACGGACGACAATTCCTCGGCGGTGAACAGCAGATAGACGAAACGGGTCTGACTGGTGCCGTAGGCGCTGTCGATGAAGGCGCGCCAGGGGCCCGTCTCCGGCGCCATGTGGCGCGACGGCGACTGCGGCAGGCCGCAGATGACCTGGCAGCCGGCACTGGAATAGCCCGCCTCCGGATTGTCGTAATAGGCGCAGTGGATATTGTCCCAGACGAAATCGCCCGAGCTCGAGCCGAAATCCAGTCTGTCCTTGAGATCGTAGTCCAGATTGTCGGCGGTGCGCCACACCGGCTGGAAGGACGCCTGGCGAAAGGCCCGGTGGCCACTAGGCTTGCCGGCCTTGTGCGTGCCACGCTCATGCTCGAAGCGGCCAGGCATCAAAAGATTGGTGCCGGAGCCGCCCTTGGCCTTGGCGTTGGTGATGTTGGGCAGGGACGGTACGGTCGAACCTGGAAACAGCGCCACTTCACCTGTCTCCACCTTCCACTGCCCAAGAGTGCAGCGCATGTGGCGGAAATCATAGGCGCTGAAATGCGCCGGCTGACTCTGCGCAAAAGTATTATCGAACGGATGATCTGGAGACAGGCCACGAATGCCAAAGAACACCAGGCCTTTGGCAGGAACGGCATAGCCATTCCTCTTCGCAGCACGAGAGAGCAAGCTCGCGCTTACAGAAATGTCCGTCATTGGAGCCCCCCAATTCGGCAACTCCAAATGGTATTCTTATATTACCTAATATGTCAAGCGACGCTGATTCGAAGTTAATAGAAGGTAATTCAACTTGTTCTAAAAGGCTATTCGCCCAAACCTTCAAGAAATCCGGTCGCAGTCGAAAAGCGGCCGCCAATGGATTGCCGGCACAATCTGCGGCCCTATTTCGCGTAGGCTCCAGGGGCGGTGCCGACACACTCAGAAACGGGTCGAGAAAGTCGCCTTGAAGGCGTTCTCCATGGCGCCTGAGGCGAACTGGCCGTCATAGGTGAAGCCGAGCCGGCTGGCTTGGCCGATGGCGAGATCGACGCCGGCCTGCAGCGCCAGCGCGTCCCTGGCGATCGGCACGCCGGTGACCGTGAAGGCGTCCCCGCCGGCGAAGGACAGCCGCGCCGCCGGCAGGTCGGCGAAGGCATGCCGCCAGCCGAGCGAGGCGCGCGCCTCGAGCGCCGAGCCGCCGACCGTGAATGTTTGCGAGAGCCGTGCGCCGAGCGTGGTGAAGGTGGCGTCATTGCTAATGCTATCCGAGCCGAGCGCGGCGGCTCCCCCCTCCTCGCCAAAACCGTCGGTCGACAAATGCACATAGGCCAGCCCCGCGAACGGCTCGACCTTGAGAGCCCCGACATCGAAAGCCCGCGACGCCTCGCCGAACACTTGCACGGTGCTCGCGCCATAGCTCGCCTTCAGTTGCTCGCTGAAGCCGGAGAAGGACGGGTCGCGCGTGGTGTCGATATCATGATGACTGTAACCGGCGCCGAATTTCAGTTGCACGGCATCGATCATGCCGCCGCCATACGCGCCGAGATGCACGCTGGTGATATCAGCCGAGGAGGCACGGTCATCGATGTCGAGCGCGGTGACGCCGATGCCGCCGAGGAAGCCGAGCGTCCAGCCATCTCCCACAGCGGCGTCCGCGCCGGCGAAGAAGGCGCCGGTACTGGCGTCGACATCGGCGGCATTGCCGTCGCTTCCGAGCGAACGGGCAAGGCCGGCGCCCTGCATCCAGAAGCCCTTTGCCCCGGGATTGGCGATGGCCACACCGGTGCGGCCGAGCGCGGCGTCGCGCAGCAGCCGGCTTTCGTCGAGGAGCAGGCCGGACACGGCCGCGTGCACCTCGCCCGACAGCTCGTCGAAGGCAAAGCGCGCGCCGTCGGCCGAAAGTGGCGCAATGGCATTGTAGACCGGGTTGCCGGCGCCAAGCTGCTCGACGCCGCCGGCGGCCGCCTTCTGGTTCGGCGTCTCGGCAACGAACGAGAAGTCGACCGCGTTGCCGGTCAGCGTCAGCACGAGATTGTTGCCGTCGCCGCCGGTGTAGCTCACGTCGGGCGTCAGGAAGGCATAGACATGGCTGATCGCTGCGAACTGCCCGGTCACCGCGCCCGCGCCCTGATTGTCGATGATGGTGTAGGTCTGGCTCGGCTGCCAGCCGGTGCCTGTGAGCTCATGCAGAGCAAGCGTGCCGCCGGTCACATCGACAGTGCCCGTCACCACCACCTTGTCGGCGCTGGCCGTGTCGACCTCGATGTCGAGCGTGCCGGCCAACCTGTAATTGCCATTGATGGTCTGCGTGCCGATCGAGGCGCCGGGCGCGTGATGGCCGCCGGCCTGGATGGTCACCATACCGCCGGCCAGACCTCCGATTGCGCCGTTGCCGCCAAGCGTCGCTCCGCTCGCCACCGAGACATCGGCCGAGCCGAGCGAACCGTCGATTTGCAGGATGCCGGCATTGACGGTCGTGGTGCCGAGATAGGTATTGGCGCCAGAAAGGATGAGTTTGCCGGTGCCGTCCTTGGCAAAACTGCCCTTGGCCAGCGCACCGCCATCGGAGATGACGCCCGAAATCGTCTCGTCGAGATTGAGCGCACCAACTTTGAGCGTATGCGCGCCGAGCGCGATGCCGCCGGCGCCGGAGACCGAGCCCAGCGAAACGCAGTTGCACAGGCCTGGCGCGTCGAAGGCCGAGATGTCGACCTTGCCGCCGGCCAGGTTGATGATCCTGGCGGCATTGGACGCGTTGTCGCCACGGAATGACGTGGTGCCGCCGCCCTGGTTGATGATGACGGCCGAACCGGCGCTGCTGCCGGCCAGGAACACCGTCCTGCCGTTACCCTGGTTTGATATGGTCGAGGTGCCGGCGCTCGACTGGTTGTCGAAGACGACGGAACCGTTCTGCGTCGAGATCGACAGGCTGCCGGCGCTGACCGGACCGGCAAAGCGCAGCACCGGCTTCAGCGTTGCCGCCGGCGCGCCCGACACCGAAACCCCACCGGTGCCGAGCGCGCCATTGGCCGCCGCAACGAGTTCGCCCTCCTTGATGGTCGAACCGCCCTGGTATGAATTGGCCACGCCCAGCGTCAGTGAGCCGTCGCCGAGCTTGACGATGCTCCCCGTTCCGGAAATGCCGACATTGATGAAAGCTTTGTTGACCGCCGCACCTGGATCGGCGGCGACGATGATTTCGGTGGCCGCCGAATTGGTCACCAATGCGCCACCCGCACCAGCCGACAGCGTGTAGGTCCAGTCCGTCGGATGCGAGACGAAGCGAAGGCCGGTGAAGGTGTGCGAACCGACCACCGTCACCGTGCCCGGCGTGCCGGCAAACACCGCCTTCTGGCTCGCCCAGGCGGCGTTGATGTCGCCGGCGGCGTTGGTCCAGTTGCTGCTCGCGGCATCCCAGGTGCCGTTGCCGCCGCGCCCGTTGGCGATCACGCCGGGCGTCATGTTGGCGCCGTCCCAATATTGTTCTCCGGCACCGGTCGCGACCAGCAGATTGACCACGCCGCCGCCGCTCTGGATCGACCAGTCGCCCGGGTTGAAGCCCGGCGGCACGGAGCCGATGACGAGGCCGTTATTGGTGAACGTCCCGCCATAATTGGCAATGCGGTAGGTGCCGTTGCCGAAGCCGCCGGCGTCACTCACCGACAGCTTGCCGTCCAGCGTCAGTGCGCCGGTGACGTCGAACAGCGGCATCGAGTTCGCCGCCCCCAGCGAGACGTTGAGATTGGAGGTGTCGTTGAGCGTCAATGACGCCATCGTCAGCGTCTGGCCGGCCAGCCCAAGCAACGTGCCGCCATTGGCGATGGTCGTGGCGCCCAGCGAGCCGGTACCGCCGAGCGCGCCGCCGGAATTGACCTGAAAAGTGCTCGATGCCATCGAGCCGTCGACCATCAGCGTGCCGGCGTTGACGTTGGTGGCGCCAGAGAAATTCTTGTTGCCGGCAATGATCAGCGTGCCGCTGCCTTGCTTGGTGAAGGCGCCAGTGCCGTTGATCTGGCCCTGGTAGAGCGTGTCGGCCGAACCGCCTGCGGTGAGAGTGCCTGTACGGATCTCGAGGCGGCCGTAACCGGAGAGATCGCCGACCGTCTGGTTGAAGCCGTTGAGGTCGAAGACGCCGCCGCTGCCGATCAGCGCGCCTGTCGTCACCAGCCTATCGCTGCCGCCGAGGATGAGGCTGCCGAAAGACAGCGTCGTACCGCCGGTATAGGTCTGAACGCCGGTCAGCGTCAGCGTGCCGTTGCCGCTCTTTTCGAAACTGCCATCGCCCGAGATGACACCCGAATAGCTGGGCGTGCCGTTGAAGAACACCGAGAGTTTGCTGTGATTGACATAGTTGCCGGTCAACGCGCCATCGGCCGAGAAGTTGCCGATGCGCAGCTCGCCGGTGTTGATCGTGGTGCCGCCGCTATAAGTGTTGGCGCCGATCAGCGTGATCAGCCCCGTGCCGTTCTTGACCAGCGAACCTGAGCCGGAAATGACGCCGGCGTAGCGGGGGAAGATATCGGCCGAACGGTCGATGATCAGCGTGCCGTCATTGTTGACGACGCCATCGCGGATGCTGCCGGTCGTGCCGCCATTGCCGAGCTGCAGGACAGCGCCGGGGCTGATGTTGGTGACCGCTGAATAGGCGTTCTCGCTGGTGAAGATTGTGGTTCCGGCAAGGATGTTGACGGCGGCGGGGCCGGCCAGCGGGCCGAAGCCGGCAATGTTCGTCGCGAAGACATAGTTGCTGGAAGTGTGGTTGAAATTGATCGCCATCGGCCCGGTGGCGGAGCCTGAGAAGATCACCTGCGCCGCCTCGAGCGTGCCGGGCGCGGCCGCGGGGCTGGCGGCAGCGGCGCCGATGTTGAGCGTGCCCGAGGAGCCGGCCAGCGCGCCGAGGCCGACCGTCCCGGCGCCGCCATTGACCCTGACGACGCCACCGTCGGCGATGGTCAGCACGCCCTTGCCGGCGCCACCGATGGTAAGCCCCTGCAGATCACTGGGGCCGGAACCAAGCGTGTCGCTGATCGTCCATAGCGAACCCGCGCCGATCACCGTGACGATGTCCGATGTCGCTGCCGTGGCGTCGCTGGCGCTTGATATGTTGGTGTAGCCGGTGTTGAGCTTGCCGCCGCCCGAGACCGTCACCGTGGCGGTCGAGTTGGTGGCGTTGCCGAGGTAGAGGCGATAGGGCGTGGTGAAACTCGATCCCGCGCCATCGACGGTGATCGCCGCCTTGGAGTTGGCGGTGTTGGCGATCCTGGCGTCGCCGTTGAGGAAGCTGCTGGCGGTGGAATCGATCAGCACCGTGCCGCCGGCCAGCACGTTGAGTTCCGATGTCTGGCCGGTCGCGCCCATCGCCAGCGGCACATTGCTATAGGCGCCCGTGATCTTCCACTGCGAACCGGCGCCGGTGACCGTCACCTTGCCGTTGACGATATTGGCCGCCGTGCTGGCCCCAACCGTATAGGTGGTGGTGAGCTTGCCGCCGCTGGAGACGGTCAGCGTGCCGGTCCCCGTCTGGCCGACGAACAGATTTCCGGTCGCCCATGACGCGCCGCCCGAAACCGTCGCGGTGCCGACGCCGCTGGTGCCGACATTGCCGCCGACATAGGTGCGTATGGTCGTCGCCGTAGCATTGTCGAGCAGTTGGAAATCGCCCTTGCCGGTCGCGCCGATGACGAACTGGGTGGCGATCGATCCGGTCATGGTGAAGTTGGAACCGCTGCCGGTGACGATCAGCTGGCCGTCGGCAAGCGCGGAACTTTCGCCGATCATGACATTGCCGCTGGACGACAGCCTGCCGCCGGTCTCGACCCTGACGCGGCCGACCGCGCCGGCATCAGCCGAGATCGACAGGAAGTTGTTCGTCCATTGCGATCCGGCACCGGTGATGGTCACCGTGCCGGAAGAGGACGGGTTGTTGGCGACGACACCGCCGGCGCTGGTGATCCTGCCGCCAGCCGATACGGTCAGCGCGCCGGTGCCGAAGTCACCGACAATGAGATAGTTGCTCGCCACCGACAGCGTGCCGGCGCCAGTGACCACGAGCGCCCCGTTCGAACCGGCCGAGCTGCCGATATTGATTGTCCTGGCCGAAGCACCTGCCAAGCTGACGGTCGCAGTATTGACGCCGGCGCTGTTGATGGTGAGGTCATCGCTGGCGGTCGGCGCCGAGGACGGCGTCCAGTTGCCCGATGTGAACCAGTTGCCCGAGCCAGACCCGTTCCAGGTCAGCGAGGCGCCCAGCGCCAATGTCGAGCTAGACAGCAGCAGCCCCGCCAGCCCCAGCGCGAGCGAGGCACGCCGGCTTGCCATCGGTCGCCGGCCTGCCATCGGTTGATTGTCCATTCCGTCCCTGCCCCAGCTTGCGGATCGGCGTTCGACCCGCGCAACATCCCCTCGGGCGCACCGGCCGGTGGCCCGAAGAAAAAGCTAGAGGCGTGCGCCGCTGGTCGATACCGGCAGTTAGGGACAGATGCGGACAATTCAGGACATCGCCGCGTCATCCGGCTCGCAATGGGGGTTCTGATGCTCCCATCGGGCAGGATTGCTCCCGCGTCGCGCCGACAGGCGAATCGCCGCGCATCGATACGGCGTCGACCAGGGAACAATGTTGCCGGCAAACTGTTTTAGTCCTTGCCGGAGGCTGCAATGAACGATGCGTCGGCGACGCCCGTGGGTCCCGTCCTTTCCTCGACGGAGCGCGTGAACACGCTGTCGCATTTTCACCGCGCCGAGATCGCGCGCATGGCGGGCTGGCGTGATCGGCTCGACAGGACCACGAACTGGTCGATCACCGTGGTGGCGGCAATGCTTTCAGTGTCGCTGTCGACGGCCAGCGCGCACCATGGCGTGCTGCTGTTCGCCATGCTGCTGATCCTGCTGCTTTTGTGGATCGAGGCGCGCCGCTACCGCTTCTTCGACTTCTATCGAGCCCGCGTGCGCCAGTTCGAGCGCCACTATTTCGCGCAGATCTTCTCGCCGCAGCCCGACTTCGCCTCGGACTGGCTGCTCATCGTCGGCGAAGGCCTGCGCGCGCCGAAATTCCTGCTGTCGCATCGTGCCGCCTTGGCGCGGCGCCTGCGCCGCAATTACATCTACCTCTTCCTCATCCTGCTGCTGGCATGGGTGCTGAAGATATCGACACCCAGCCTGCAAACCGCGGGGGTCAGAACCGGCTTTGTCGGCTCGCTGCGCGAGGCGATCGACAGCGCCGCGCTTGGTCCCATCCCAGGCGTCGCGATCGTGGTGATCGTGGCCGGGTTTTATGTCGGATTGCTCGCCATCGTCCTTTTCGCGGCGGGCGACGACGGCGAACTCGCCTTCGGCGACGTCCACGTCTGACCGCGATCGCTGACTACCAATTTCGGCAACCGGCGGCTGCAACGCAAATCCCGGCCATGCGTTGTCATGATCAGTCCGCCGCGACGTTTGAGGGAACCCATGAACCGGCAACCGGCAACGACGTCAGGCCGCTTCGCGGCCATTCTCGTGTTGGCTATCCTGGTTCTTGCAACGGCAAGCAATGCCTTCGCCGCGACCGCGCCCGGCCACGCCTCAGGCATGGGCGGCTCGGCCGAAGGCCTCTTCGTCGCCGAGATCGTGCTTCTCCTGCTGGTCGGCCGCGGCCTCGGCGAAATCTTCCAGCGCTACGGCCAGCCGGCGATCATGGGCCAGCTGATCGGCGGCATCCTGCTCGGCCCCTCGCTGTTCGGCTGGATATGGCCCGACGCGCAGCACCTGATCTTCTCCAGCGATCCGGCGCAGAAGAGCATGATCGATGCCGTCTCCCAACTTGGCATCCTGCTGCTCCTCCTGTTGACCGGCATGGAGACGGATCTGCGCCTGGTGCGCCGCGTGGGGGCTGCCTGCTTCTCGATCTCGATCACCGGCGTCGTCGTGCCTTTCGCCTGCGGCTTCGCGCTGGCGCAGTTCCTGCCGGACACCCTGCTGCCCGACCCGACACAGCGCGTCGTCGCCGGGCTGTTCCTCGGCACGGCGCTGTCGATCTCCTCCGTCAAGATCGTCGCCATGGTGGTGCGCGAGATGAACTTCATGCGCCGCAATCTCGGCCAGGTCATCATCTCCTCGGCCATCATCGAGGACACGATCGGCTGGCTGATTATCGCCGTCACCTTCGGCATCGCCACCAATGGCAGCCTGCAGCTTTTGCCACTCATCACCACCGTGGCCGAGGTGGCGCTGTTCATGGCGTTTTCCTTCACTATCGGCCGCCGCCTTGTCTTCACGCTGATCCGCTGGAGCAACGATTCTTTCCGCAGCGAATATGCCGTCATCACGGTGATCCTCATCATCATGGGCGTCATGGCGCTGATCACCAATCTGATCGGCGTCCACACCGTGCTCGGCGCCTTCGTCGCCGGCATACTTGTCGGCGAATCGCCAATCCTGTCCGATCACATCGAGAGCCAGTTGCGCGGCGTCATCACCGCCCTGTTCATGCCGGTGTTCTTCGGTATGGCGGGCCTGTCCGCCGACCTTACCGTGCTTGCCGATCCGACGCTGGCATCGCTGACGCTGGCACTGGTTGCCATCGCCAGCGTCGGCAAGTTCGGCGGCGCCTTTCTCGGCGGCAGGATCGCCGGCATGTCGTTCAAAGAGGCCACCGCCGTCGGCAGCGCCATGAACGCCCGCGGCTCGACCGAGGTCATCGTCGCCAGCATCGGCCTGTCGATGAACATCCTGTCCCACAATCTGTTCACGATGATCGTCACCATGGCCGTCATCACCACGCTCGCCATGCCGCCCATGCTGCGCTGGGCGCTCGGCCGCCTGCCGGTTGGACATGCCGAGAAGCAGCGCGTCGACCGCGAACTGCTCGACGAGCGCGGCTTCGTCTCCAGGCTGGAGCGCCTGCTGCTGCTGGTCGACGACAGCCCGGTCGGCAAATTCACTGCTTACCTTGCAGGCCTGGTCGGCGGCGGCAGCGGCATGCCCACCACGCTGCTTCATCTCCAGGACGGCAAGCTCGCCGGCCAGGTTAACGACAAAGGTCCGGAGCGCGCGTCCAGGGAGGTCAAGAAGGGGGCCGCCAGGAGCGCAAGAGCCGTCAGCAGGGCAGAGGACACGCTTGTCGACAAGGTTCATCTCACAGCCCGCACCGAGCTCGAAGCCAGCGCCGAGACGATCGCCGCGGAAGCCCGCAAGGGCTATGGGCTTCTGTTGGCCGGGCTGGAGAACACTCTGACCGACAAGGGCACCTTCAGCGGTGCGCTGAAGGACATCAGCAGCGGGTTCGACGGCCCGCTCTGCCTCGTGCTGAACGGAGCCAAGGCCAATGGAAAGATGCCCGTGCTGCGCGCCGGAACCACGATACTGGTCCCCGTCAACGGCACCGAGGTCGCGCGCCGCGCCGCTGATTTCGCGCTGGCGCTGGCGCGGCCGCACCGGGCCCGCGTCAAGGTGCTCTATGTCTCGCAAGCCAGGCAAGGCAGCCGGCCAGGCTCGGTCTCGCACCGCCGGGAGGAAGCCGTGCTCAAGGATGTCGCCGATCTCGCCGACCGCTATGGCGTCGCCGTCGACACCGCGATCCGCACCCGGGCCACGGCAGACAGGGCGATTGCCAGGGAGGTGGAAAAAGGGGCCGCGATGGTGGTGATGGGTGTCACCCAACGGCCGGGCGACGAGCTGTTCTTCGGCGACACGGCGACAGCCGTGCTCGCCGCGGTCGCCTGCCCGGTCGTGCTTCTGGCCAGCGAACGCGTCAAGCGAACCGATGCCAATGCCGAGGGGACGGCAGCCGAAATCGGCGCCTGATCCTTCCGGCTCGGCTGTCGCAACCTACAGGCCGAAGAACTGTCGCCCGATCACGTAACCCAGCGCCGCCGCGACGAGCGGAAACAGCGCCGGTGCTGCCTTGCTGAAGAAGGAAACCTTCGTGTCCTTGGGCGGCACATAGCGTGCGTTGCCGAGATTCTTGGTCATTGCGTACCCCGCGCCAAACCAATCATTTTTGCGCATGTCGTTATCCCAAAACCGCAAAGCAGCTCCGGTCGACATGCATTAGAAGACGCTCATTAACAGCATTGCCGAATTAACGACTTGCAAAGAAATTCGCTCGAATAGCCGACCATTGGCTGGCGAAGCCCCGGTATCCAAAGGAAAATCCCCACGCATCGGGAACCGATCGGCCCGTCCGGGGTTGTGGACGTCGGGGCATGCATGATCGCAATCTCATTAAATACAGGAAATTTCGGCACCGCGCCGATGGCACGAAGCCATGGGGCGGTGATGGATGATCATCGACGGGCGCGCCTGAGATGTTAGCCCCGACAGGACGAAACTTGAATAAACGCCGACCGATCCACGAGACGCCATGCCAGCAACCAGCACAAACGTGATAGACGATCGTCGTCATGCCTTTCTCGCCGGCGGCGGCGAGCTCGGCCGCCTGATCGCGGCGTTCGACTGGGCCTCGACCTCGATAGGACCGATCGAGGTCTGGCCGCAGAGTCTGAAGACAGCGGTCTCGCTGATCCTGCGCTCGCGGGTGCCGATCGTCATGCTGTGGGGCGAGGACGGTGTCATGATCTACAATGACGGCTATTCGGAATTCGCCGGCGGCCGCCATCCGCAATTGCTCGGCTCGAAAGTGCGCGAAGGCTGGCCCGAGGTGGCCGACTTCAACGACAACATCATGAAGGTGTGCCTGGGCAGCGGCGGCACGCTCGCCTATCGCGAACAGGTGCTGACGCTGAACCGCACCGGCAGGCCCGAGCAGGTCTGGCTCGATCTCGACTATTCGCCTGTGCTCGACGAAAGCGGCGAGCCGGCCGGCGTCATCGCCATCGTCATCGAGACGACCGGCAAGGTTGCCGCCGAGCGCTGGCGCGCCGGCGAGCGCGACCGCCAGCGCCAGATGTTCGAACAGGCGCCGGGCTTCATGGCCATGCTCTCCGGTCCGCAGCATGTCGTCGAACTGACCAATGCCGCCTACATGCAGCTCGTCGGCCACCGCGATATTGTCGGCCTGCCAATCCGCCAAGCCTTGCCGGAGATCGAGGGCCAGGGCTTTTTCGAATTGCTCGACCGGGTGTTCACCTCCGGCGAGGCGTTCGTCGGCTACGCGCTGAAGGCCGAGTTGCAACGCACGCCGGGTGCGCCGATCGAAGACCGCTTCATCGACCTCGTCTATCAACCGGTGCGCAATCCGGCCGGCGAGGTTTTCGGCATCTTCGTGCAAGGGGTTGACGTCACCGACCGGCTGATCGCCGAGCAGGCGCTGCGCCGGAGCGAGACGCAATTCCGCACCTTCGCCGAGGCGATGCCGAACCACGTCTGGACGGCGACACCGGAAGGGCTCCTCGACTGGTTCAACCCGCGCGTCTACGATTATTCCGGTGCGAAGCCGGGCGAGCTTGACGGTCATGACTGGGCCGACATCGTGCATCCCGACGACATCGTCGCAGCCGCCGAAAAGTGGCAGCAGGTGCTGGCTGCCGGCACGTTCTACGAGACCGAGTTCCGGCTGCGCCGGCATGACGGCATCTATCGCTGGTTCATCGCCCGCGCCGTCCCGATCCGCGACGCCGACGGCGTCATCCTGCGCTGGATCGGCACCAACACCGATATCGACGATCAAAAGCAGGCGGCCCAGGCCCTGCTGCAGAGCGAACGCCGCTTGCAGCTGTCACAGAATGCCGCCGGCATTGCGGCGCTCGAACTCGATATCGCCAGCGGGACCGTGGTCGGGTCCGAGGGCTTCTGGGGTCTCTGGGGGCTGTCGCCGCGCGAGAGCGTGCACATCTCCGTGCTGGAAGACATCGTCATTCCGGAGGACAAGGACGTCCGCTCCAACCGGCAGACGCGGGAAGAAGGCACCGCCGTGCCTGCCGTGGAATACCGCATCCGCCGCCCCGATACCGGCGAATTGCGCTGGCTGTCGCGTCACATCGACTTTGTCCACGACGAGACCGGCAAGCCGGTCAAGATGTTCGGCGTCATGCAGGACGTCACCGACCGGCGCGAGGCGCAGGCGCGGCAGGAACTGCTCACCCACGAACTTGAACATCGCATCAAGAACATACTGGCGATGGTCGCGGCCATCGCTTCGCAAACGCTACGCAACACAGATATCGCCACCGCGAGCGCCACTTTCAACGAGCGTCTGCGCGCGCTGGCCAACGCCCACGACATATTGAACAAGACCCGCTGGACCAGCGCCTCGATCCGCGAGGTGGTCGACAACACCATCGCCACCTTCCCGCTCGAACAGATTTCGATTTCCGGCCCGGCGCTGCCGATCAATCCGAAGATGGCGCTGACGCTGGCGCTCGCCGTCAACGAACTGGCCACCAACGCGCTGAAATACGGCGCGCTGTCGACACCCGAAGGCAAGGTGTCGATCGAATGGTCCTTGCAGCCATCGATCGAGGCATCAGGCGAAAAGCGGCTGGTCTGGCGCTGGCGCGAAAGCGGCGGGCCGCCGGTCACGCCGCCGAGCCGCCGCGGCTTCGGCCGATTCCTGATCGAGCGCGTCTTCGGCACAGACTTCGGCGGGTCGGTCCAGATCGACTACCATCCCGGCGGCGTCGAATGCGTGTTGAACGCACCGGCACCCCAATTGCCGACAGAACCGTACTGATCGCAGAGGCGTGCCATGACCACCCAGAGCCTCGTCACCGTCCTCGTCGTCGAAGACGAAGCCTTTCTGCTGTTTGCCATCGCCGATGAACTGCGCGAGGCGGGGTTCAACGTGCTGGAGGCGAGCAATGCAGACCAGGCGATCCATATACTGGAGAGCCGGCAAGACATCGCCATCCTGTTCACTGACATCGACATGCCCGGCTCCATGGACGGACTGCGCCTGTCCGCGGCCGTGCGCGACCGCTGGCCGCCGGTCAAGATCATCATCACGTCGGGCAAGCAACAGCCCGCCCGGGACGCGATGCCGAGCGGCGGCGTCTTCCTGCCAAAGCCCTATGCGCCGGAAGCCGTGGCGGCGACCATCCAGGGCCTGCTCGACTAAGCTCTACGCCTCATCTATCGCCGTTCTCAAACGCCCCAATGCCTTGCGCGATGAGGTTGGTGGCCATCACCAGCGAGATGATCGCGGCTGAATTGAACACCACTACCCACCATTTGCCGCCGGTGAGAAAGCCGTAGCCATCGGCGATGGCCAGCCCCCAGTCGGCCGAAGGCGGCTGGATGCCGAGGCCGAGGAAGCTCAGCGTCGCGATCGAAAAGAAGGCATAGCCGAGCCGGGTGATGAGCTCGATCAGGATGGTTTCCCGGACATTGGGCAGGATCTCGAGAAACATGATCGCCAACCGTCCTTCGCCGGCAAGCCGGGCGGCGCTGACATAGTCGCGCTCGCGCTGTTCGCGCGCGGCGGTGCGCACGGTGCGCGCCACCAGCGGCGCATAGGCAAGGCCGATCACCAGGATGACGGTGAGGTTGGACGGGCCGATCGCCACCAGCGCCATCGTCACCAGAACGATGAAAGGCAGGGACATGACGGCATCGAGCAGCCGCGCGCCGACGGCGTCGACCATGCCGCCAAACGTGCCGAGCACCAGGCCGATGACGCTGCCGGCGGTGACGCCGGCCAGCGTCGCCACCGGCGCCACCAAAAGGATGTCGCGCGAGCCGACGATGATGCGCGAAAGCACGTCGCGGCCGAGCTGGTCGGTGCCGAACCAGTGCACCGCGTCGGGCGGCGTCATCATCGACAGGAAATCCTCGGCATAGGGATCGAACGGCACGAATTGCGCGCCGGCAATCGCACATACGACCCAGAACAGCAGCACCGCCGAGCCGATCACTGTCGAGGGCGCCACGTCTGGCACAAGGCCACGCAGCCGGCCGATCCAGGAGAGCCTGATGTCGCCGCGCATGGGAGACTGGGCGAGATCGGTCATGGCGCGCTTCGCCGGCGCTGGCGCGGGTCGAGCAGCGCTTGCAGGAGATCGCCGATCGCCGCCGTCGACACGAAGATGGCCGCCATCACCAGAACCCCGGCCTCGAGCATCGGAAAGTCGCGCGCCTTGGCGGCACTGAGCACCAGATTGCCGAGCCCCTGAATGCCGAACAGGGCCTCGATCACCACCAGCCCGCCAAGCAGGAAGCCGCTTTGTGTGGCGATGACCGCCACCGTCGGCACCAGCGCGTTGCGCAGCACATGCTTGAACAACACCTGCGAGGGGGTGAGACCCTTGAGGATCGCGGTGCGCGTATAGTCCGCCGCGCGCGCGTCGATCACCCCTGCCCTGGTCATGCGCGCGACATAGCCGATCAGGTTCAGCACCAGCGGCAGCGCCGGCAGGATGAGGTGGTAGCTGGACGTCCAGAAGCCGGCCCCATCCGGCGCCGCACCGGAGATCGGAAACCAGGCCAGCCACAGGCCGAAGACCATCAGCAAAAGCAGGCCGGAGACGAAGTCCGGCACGATAGAGAGCGAGACGCCGGTCAGCACGATCAGCCTGTCGGCAAGGCTCCCCGAGCGCAGGCCCGCGACGACGCCGGCACCGATGCCAATCGGCACCAGGAACAGCAGCACGACACCGGCCAGTGCCGCGGAATTCTTGATACCAGACAGGACGAACGGCGCCACCGGCGCGCGCATCGACAGCGAGTCGCCGAAATCACCCCTGATCGCCAGGCTGAACCAGTGCCAATACTGCGCAAGGATTGGCTGGTCGGTGCCGAGCTTGCGGTTCAGCTCGGCGACGGCCTGTGCGTCGGCGAACGGGCCGAGCATGACGCGGCCGACGTCGCCGGGCAGCACTTGCCCGGCGAGGAAGACCAGCGCGCTGACCAGCCACAGCGTCAGAAGCAGCGAGCCGGCGCGTGCCACCAGCGGCCGCACGATCGCCATCGAGGCGGTCACACGAACGACACCTTGTCGAGCAGCAGGTGCGAGATGGCGGTGAAGCGCACGCCCTCGACCTTCGAGGAGACGATGCGGCTGTATTGCGAGAAATAGCTGATGATCAGCGGCGTCTCGTCGAGCAGCAGCGTCTGGATCTTGCCGGCGGCCACGCGCTGCGCCTGCAGGTCGCGAGCCTTGCCGTAGTCGATGAGCAGCGCGTCATAATCCGGATTGTTGAAATGCGCCGCGTTCCAGGCGCCCGAGCTCTTCAGCGTCGCGTTGAGGAAGATGTCGGGCGTGCCGCGATGGCCGAAATCGGTGATGCCGAGATTGGAGTCCAGCCATGGCGAACTGCCGAACGTCGCCGAGCCGTAATAAGCATCCTGCGGCAGCACGTTGAGCTTGATGTCGATGCCGGCCTTCTTGGCGAAGTTCTGGATGATCACGGCATAGTCGGGAATGTCGTAGGCGCGCTCGGTGGTCAGCGTCACCTCGAAGCCGTTGGGCACGCCGGCCTCGCCAAGCAGCCGCTTGGCTTCGGTGATGTCCTGCTTGCGCTGCGGCACCGACGGATCGGCCGATGGGAAGATCGGCGCGAACGGCGTGTCGTTGCCGACGACGGCGCGGCCCTTCAGCAGACCCTTGACCACCGCCTCGCGGTCGATGGTCAGCGCCAGCGCGCGGCGCACGCGCTTGTCGGTGAACGGCGCCTGGTCGGTTCGCAGATGCGCCGGATCATGCGAGCTGGCCTGCACACTGAGCAGCTTGAAATTGGGATTGCCCTCGATCGCCAGCTCCAACCGCGTGGTGGAAGGGATCACGTCGAGCTGGCCGGCCTGCAAGGCCAGCACCTGCGCCTGCTCGTCGTCGAAGAACTTGATCTCGACCCGGTCGGGCAGCGCTTTGTCGCCCCAATAGTCCGGGTTGCGCACGAAGCTGGCGCCCTGCTTGGGACGGAAGGACTCCAGCTTGAAAGGTCCGGTGCCGTTGAACGTCTTCTCGAAATCGCCGGCATAGTCTGATGGCACGATGACGGCGTTGTAGACATCGGAGGAAACGTAGAACGGGAAATTGCTGTTCGACTGGTCGAGATCGAAGGCGACGGTTTCGTCGTCGACGACCTTGGCGCCGCCCTTGGAGAGGATGCCCTTATAGGCCGACAGCGCCGACGAGCCGCTGGCCGGATCGACCAGCCGTTCGAAGCTCGCCACCACGTCCTTGGCCGTGACCGTGCGGCCATCGTGGAATTTCACGCCCGGCCGCAATTTGAACGTCCAGCGCTTGGCCGTCTCGTCGGCTTCCCACGAGACCGCAAGCTTCGGCTGCAGTCCGTCCTTGGGATCGTCGAGGATCAGATATTCGCCGACCTGGCTGATCACGCCGATGCTGGCCGGGTCGGTGATGGTGACGGGATCGATCGCCTTGGTCGGCTGGCCGAGGCCGACGCGGACCGTGCCCCCAGGTGTCGCCGCGCGTGCCGCGCCCGGCGTGAACAGGCCCTGCGAGGCGGCAAAGCCGGCGAGGCCGAGGAGTGCGGCGTATTTCAGGAGGTCGCGGCGCTTGAGGAAGCCTTGCGCATATTCGTCCACCGCGACATTCCAGATGTCGCCTGTGTGGCCGCGCGTCGACTGGTTGCGCAGAAGATCGATGTCGGAACGTTTCGTCATTGTCAGTCTCTCATCAATGGGAGGATGGGGGAGAAAAAGCCGCCGTCAGGCCGGCTGGCCGTCGAGATGGATGCGGTCGACCGCTTGCGGATAGAAGGCGATCAGCCCTTTGACTTTCGGCATTTCGTCGATCGGGTCGCGGTAGCTCCAGGCAATGTCCGGCCGAACCGAACCGTCCTTCAAAAGACCCGACCAGTAGGAGGCGATGCCCTTGTAGGGACATCGCGTCGTCGAATTGGACGCCGTCAGCCGCTCCAGCCGGACATCATCCGGCGGCAGATAGAACCGCGTCGGCAGAAGGGTCTCGAACAGCAGCACCGGGCGCTTGCTGTCGGCGATGATGTCGCCGTCGAACCAGACCTGCACATGGCTGGAACTGTGCAGCACGTCGATGCGCGCATAGGGATCGCGGGCGTGGACGAAGACTTCCTCTTCCTCCTCGAACCACTGGTCGACCGCTTTCCAGGTGAAGGCGATGCGGCCGGCAAGCGGCGAAAGATTTTCGTCCGGCGGTGCCGTGAACGACCACGCCGCATTGGCGGCGCGCCTGTCGCCGCTGTCTATGTCCCAATAGGCGGTCTCGCCGCCGACCGCGTGCGGCTCGCGGTGCGCGGAAGGTTTCAGCACCGACACATCGACCGAGGACGGCGGGAAGAAATAGATCGGCAGGAAATGGTTGGAACGCAGCACCAGCACGTTGCGGCTGTCGGCGATGGTGCGGCCGCCGAATTTGACGCGCACGCGCTTGGGGCTGTGCAGCACATTGACGAGGCGCGGAGCGCTGGCTTCGCGGGGCTGGAGGTTTGGTGCGGCGGTCATGGCTGTCCCCTCTCAGGATACGGCGCGCGCATTGGCGCGCTGCTCGGCGAAGCGGTTGGCGGGGCGGGCAAGCCCGAAACGGTCGCGCAAGGTGCCCGGCGCGTATTCGGTCGGGACGAGGCCGCGACGCTGCAATTCCGGCACCACCTGTTCGGCGAAATTCACCCAGTCCTCGGGCAGCAGCGGGAACATCAGGTTGAAGCCGTCGGCCGCACCCGCGACGAACCAGTCCTCGAGCTGGTCGGCGATCTGCTTCGGCGTGCCGGCAACGTTCGGCACCGAGCCGCTGTTGGCGAGCTTGCGGGCAATGTCGCGCAGGCTGAGATTCTGCTTCGACCATTGCTTGACGCGGTTGAGCGAGGTGCGCCCGCCATTGAAGGTGCTCTCGTCCGGCAGCGGCGGCAGCGGTCCGTCCGGCGGATAGGCCGAAAGGTCGACGCCGCTCCAGCTCGACAACAGGTCGATGCCGACCTGGTCGGGCAGCAGGCTCTGCAGATACTCCTGCTTGTCGCGGCCTTCGGCCTCCGAAGCGGCGACGATGGGCAGGATGCCGGGCAGGATCTTGAAGCTTTCCGGCCGCCGGCCATGGCGCGCCAGCCGCTCGTTGATGTCCTGGCGGTACTTGATGCCGTCTTCCCTGGTGCTGTAGATGGCGAAATGCGCATCGGCTTGCGCCGTGGCGAAATTCTTGCCGTCCTCGGACGAACCGGCCTGGACGATCAGCGGATGGCCCTGCGGCGGCCGCGACACGTTGAGCGGCCCGCGCACCTTGAAGTGCTTGCCCTTGTGGTCGATCGGATGGACCTTGTCGGGATCGGCGAAATAGCCCGTCTCCTTGTCGATGAGGAGCGACTCGTCTTCCCAGCTGTCCCACAGCGCCTTGACGATATCGAGGAATTCGCCGGCCCGCTCATAGCGGAAGGCGTGTTCGATATTGCCGTCTCGGCCGAAATTGCGCGCCTCCTCGTCCATCGCCGAGGTGACGACGTTCCACGACGCCCTGCCCTTGCTGAGATGGTCGAGCGAGGCGAACAGCCGCGCGACATTGTAGGGCTCGCTGTAGGAGCTCGACGCCGTGGTGATCAGGCCGATATGTTTGGTCACCGCGGCCAGCGCCGACAGCAGCGTCAACGGTTCGAGGCGGGCATTGGCGTAATGCGCGACGCCGCTCTTGACCGAATCCCAGATCGACACGTGGTCGGCGACGAAGATGGTGTCGATGCGTGCCCGTTCGGCCGCCTGCACCAGTTCGCGATAATAGTCGAAATCGAGCACTTCGCGGCCCGGCGCGCGGGGGTGGCGCCAGGCCATGCGGTGGTCGCCCTGCGGGTTGAAGAAGAACGCGCTGAGGATCATGTGCGACATCTCGATACCTTCCCTGCGGATGCGGAAAACCGCCGGCGCTGCGGCCTGTGGCCGTGCCCCGAAAATTGTCCAGTCAGCGAAAGTTAGATTGCGCTCGAGCTTAATTCGAGTAATTTTATAGAGATTGTTCCATATGAAAGCGGAAGCGATTGCCCTTGATCGCCGCGCGGACAGAAAGTGGTTTCCGGTCCTCCATGTCTTCAGTCTTGAATGTCGAGCGCCTCTCCGTTTCCTATGCCGGAGCCAGGCGCATCCATCGCGCGGTCGATGACATTTCGCTCTCCATCGGCCAGGGCGAAGCGCTCGGGCTGGTCGGCGAATCCGGTTCGGGCAAGAGCTCGGTGGCGCTGGCGGTGCTGCGCTATCTGCCCAGGCATGCCCGGGTCGAGGCCGCGCAGTTGGCCTTCGAAAACCGCGAGATCCGCAACCTCTCCGCCGACCAGCTGCGTCGGCTGCGCGGTGACCGCATCGCCGCCGTCTACCAGCATCCGGGCTCGGCGCTGAACCCGAGCATGACCATTGGCGGCCAGATCACCGAGACGATCCTGCGCCATCGCCCGATGCATCACGACGATGCGCTTGGCCGTGCGGCCCAACTTCTGAGCCGCGTGCGAGTCGGCAACCCCGAACGCGTGCTGCGGCTCTATCCGCATGAACTGTCGGGCGGCATGCAGCAGCGCGCCAACATCGCCATTGCCATCGCGCTGGACCCCGCACTGCTGGTGATGGACGAGCCGACCACGGCGCTCGACGCCAGCGTCCAGTCCGAGATCATCGCCATCCTCGACGATCTGCGCCGCGAGCACCGCACCTCGATCCTGCTGATCAGCCACGACATCAACCTGATCCGCCGCTCCTGCGACCGGGTGTCGGTGATGCAGGCCGGCTCGATTGTCGAAACCGGTGCCGCCGCTGACGTGTTCGACAACCCGCGCCACGCCTATACACGAGCGCTGGTCGCCGCCATTCCCACGCTCAGCCGCACCAAGCGCGACGGCAGGCTGGCCGAGGATGCCAGCCCGGTGGACCTGGCTTCGGACGTGCCGGCCCGCGAGCAAACGGAAAGCGCCCTGCCCGCATTGGAGCACAAAATCGCCGTCTCTTGCCGTGGGATAAAGCAATCCTTCGGAGGCCAGCCGGTGCTGCACGGCATCGACCTCGACATCGCCAGTGGCGAGACTTTTGGGCTGATCGGCGAATCCGGTTCCGGCAAATCGACGCTGGCCCGCATCGTCACCGGCCTGCAGCCGCCGACGGCGGGCACGGTCGCGCTGTTCGGCAAGACCGTGGCGCCGCTGGTCGAGCGGCGGCAGGCGAGCGAGCGGCGCGACGTGCAGATGGTGTTCCAGTCGCCCGACCGCACGCTCAATCCGCGCCAGCGCATCGGCCGCATCCTCGGCCGCCCGTTGCGCCGCCTGGCCGGCCTGCCGCGCCGCGCCGTGCCGCAGCGCATCAGTGACCTCCTGGCATCGGTCCGCCTCGCCCGCACGACATCGGAGCAGAAACCCGGCACACTCTCAGGCGGCCAGCGCCAGCGCACGGCCATTGCGCGCGCCTTCGCCGGCCTGCCGCGGCTGGTGGTCCTGGACGAGCCGACCTCGGCGCTCGACGTCTCGGTGCAGGCGACCGTGCTCAACCTGCTCAACGACCTGCAGAAGAAAGAGGATACCGCCTACCTCTTCATCAGCCACGATCTGAGGGTCGTGCGCTACATGGCCGACCGCATCGGCGTGCTCTATCGCGGCCGCCTGGTCGAGACCGGTTCCTCCGACCAGATCTTCGCCGGCCCCAACCATCCCTACACGCAGATGCTGTTGGCCGCGTCTTCCAACGATGGCCAAGCGACGACCCTGGCCGAAGCGCAGACGGCCCTCGAAGCCGGCCCCGGCGGCTGCGCCTTCGCGGGCCGCTGCCCGCTGGCGGACGCCGGCTGCCATGCCGCCCAACCGGTGGCCAAGGAGATTGCATCAGGCCATTTCATCGCCTGCTGGAAGCGCGCCGGCTAACCGCCTTATCCGCCGAGATAAAGCCGGTGCAGTTTAGCCGGCGACTTGAGCAATTTTAGGCAGTCGCCGTCATGGACGACGCGGCCGCGCCGCATGACATAGGCGCGGTTGCCGATCGACAAGGCGAGCGCCGCGAACTGCTCGACCAGCAGCACCGCCAGCCCATTGTCGGCGAGCTTGCGCACCGCGCTCATCAGCCGTGTGACGATGACCGGCGCCAGCCCCGCCGACATCTCGTCGATCAGCAGCACCTTGGGCCGTGTCAGCAGCGCGCGGGCGATTACCAGCATCTGCTGTTCGCCGCCCGAAAGCAGGCTGGCCTTCACCGTGCGGCGCTGCACCAGTTCGGGAAACAGCGCATAGGCTTCCGCGACATCGGACCCCGGATGCAGGCTCACCCGAAGGTTCTCCTCGGTGGTAAGCTGGCGGAACACGGTACGGCCCTGCTCGACATGGGCGAGGCCCTCGCGTGAGCGCACGCCCGGCCGTGCCTTCTGGATCTCGTGGCCATCGATGGCGATGGTGCCCCCGGCGACCGGGATGATGCCTGACAGACCTTCGAGCAGCGTCGTCTTGCCGGCGCCGTTGGCGCCGAGCACGACGCTGATGGCGCCGCTTTCGACCGCTATGTCGAGTGACGACACGACCGGCAATTCGGCGCGGTTGATCGACAGGTTGGAAACGACGAGCTTGCTCATGCCGCCACGCTCTCTTCCTCGATGCCGAGATAGGCCTTCTTCACCGACCCCTGGTCGAGCACCTTGGCCGGCGGGCCGGAGGCGATGACGCGGCCGAAATCGAGCACCGTCACCTGCGAGCAGACCGCCCGCACCAGGTCCATGTCGTGCTCGACCAACAGCACCGCCGAGCCGAACAGCTTTGGGATCTCGGCGATGCGTTGCCCCAGCCGCACGCTCTCCTCGTGCGACTGGCCGGCGGCTGGCTCGTCGAGCAGCACCACGGCCGGGCGCGCCGCGACCACGCCGGCGACGTCGAGCAGGCGCCTGGTGCCGGCATCCACCGACACCACCAGCGTGTCGGGATCGGGACAATCCAGCCAGCCAAGGATCGCTTTGGTCTCGCTCGCCGACAGGCCCTTGGCCGCCAGCGCCAGATAGCCGCCCACGGTGAGTTCGGGCGCGATCCGGTTGGTCTGCCAGGTCCGGCGCACCCCGGCGCGGGCGCGCAGATGCGCCGGCATGCCTTCCAGCGGCTTGTCGCCAAGTTTGATGCTGCCTTCATAGCCCGCAAGGAAGCCGGCAACGGCGTCGATGAAGGTCGACTTGCCGGCGCCATTGGGACCGATCAGCCCGGCGACGGTGCCGGCGGCGACCGTCAGGCTGACGCCGTCGAGCGCCACCACGCTGCCATAGCGCACGGTGAGTTTGTCGATGCTGAGCGCCGGGCCGGCGGCGCGGCTGACCGGGCTCGGCAGGTCGCTTGCCGGCGCCGATACAGCTGCCTTGACGCGCGCCGGCAGCATCTTGCGCAACTGCCGCCGGAAGGTCTCGCTCATCGTCTCGCCTGTCGACAGCGCCTGCGTGGCGCCGATGGCGAACAGCACATTGCCGATGTCCTGCGGCAGGTCGAGCCGGCGCAGGATTTCCGGGAACATCACCACCAGCAGCCCGCCGATGATCGCTCCCTCGGCGAAATGCGCGCCGGTCATGACCGCCACGGCGTAGAGCGACAGCGACTGCATCATGCCAAAATTCTCGGAGACCAGCGTGCCGAGATAGCCGGCCAGCAGCCCACCGGAAATGCCGGCGATGAAAGCTGAAATGGCGAAGGCCGACAGCTTGGCGGTGGCGATGCTGACGCCATGCGCGGCGGCCGCGCGTTCGGAATGCCGCACCGCCAGCCAGGAGGCGCCGAGCCGCGAACGGCTGAGCACTTCCAGCGCCACCGCGATCACCACGTAGAACAGCAGCACAAAGACGAAATAGCCTTCGTCGCTGTCGAACAATTCCGGTCGCGGCACCTGCAGGAAGTCGGTCTGTCCGGGATAGGTCATGGTCGCCAGTATGGTGTCGAAGGCGGTGGCGAAGGACAGCGTGACGATGGCAAGATTGATGCCGCGCAGCCTGAGCGCCGGCAGGCCGATGGCGACGCCGAGCGGCACCGCCGCCAAGCCGCCGATGAGGATCCAGACGGGCAGTCCGCCCGGCGCCTCGGCAAGGTTGAGGTAGCCGACGGTCCAGGCGCCGACGCCGGCGAACGACATCTGGCAAAGCGCGATCATGCCGGTGCGGCCGGCGACGAGGCCGAGGCTCTGCAAGGCGACGCCGGTGATCAGCACCGAAGTGGCCAGAAACACCCAGTAGGACGGCAGCAGGCCGAGCAAGGCGACACTGCCGGCGACAAGTGCTGCGGCAATGACGATCAGCGAGGCCTTCAGACTAGCGCGCTTCATCCCAACGGGCCTCCCGTTGCGACCACAAGAGAACGGCAAGCACGACCAGGAACGGAATGGCGCTGCGATACTGGCTGATGCTGTCGACCGAGCTTGCCATGCCCTCGACAAGGCCAAGCCCGATGCCGCCGGCGAGCGTGCGCCAGAAACTGCGGAACAGGCCGACAAGGGCGGCCGCAAGGGCGGGCACGACCAGCAGGCTGAGCGTCATGAAGTTCGGCGAGCGCTGCGGCGCGATGATCATCAGCGCGAAGGTGGTGAAAGCGCCGGTCATGCCCCAGACCAGAAGCGACAGCAGCTGCACCCGGATGCCGAGCAGTTCGGCCGCCATCGGCCGGTCGGCCAGTGCGCGCAGATTGAGCCCGACCTTGGTGTTGTTGAGGAACAGGTCGGCAAGCACGGTGAACAGCGCCGCCAGCCCGATGGTCAGCACCGAGGCGATCGTCACCTCGACGCCGGCCATGCGGAAGGCGGAGCCGGGAAACAGTTCCGGCATGTTGTGCGGATGCTGGCCGCCGGTCAGCCGCAGGCCGATGGCGATGATGCCGACCAGCAAGGCCACGGTGACCGCCGCCTTGGTCGAGGCGCTGGCCTCGCCGAACCACCGCGTCATGATATAGCCGATGGCCACGCCCACCACCGTTCCGACGGCGATGCCGGCCAGCACCGACGGCCAGATCGGGAAACCGGCTTCATAGAGCGCGATCAGCACGAAGGTGCCGGCCGTGCCGATGGCCGCGCCGGTGAAGTTGACCACGGCGACCAGCCGGTAGGTGAAGACGGCGCAGACGCCGAGCAAGGCATAGGTACCTCCGGCTGTCAGCCCCGCCACGGCGGATGTAAGCAATGCGTTCATCGGATTCCCAGTCTGGAGATGTGACAGGCCTCGTGCCGAACTCCTCGGCGAGGTAGGCGCCGCCCCTCATTGTCCTGCCGGACATTTCTCCTCACGAACGGGGAGAAAGGGCCTGAATGCCGGCAGGCAGGTGAGGAGCGGCGCCAACGCCCCGGGAGGACGCTACTTCGCCTGCGGCAGCACGACCCAGTCCGGCGTCTCGACCGTCCAGGCGCCCTTTTCCAGCTTCATCACCTTGGTCGACTGCATCGGCGAATGCATCTTCGCCGTGCCGAAGACGTAAGGGCTGCCGGCGAGCGGATTGGTGATCGGCTGCATCTCGTGCAGCGCCTTGCTCACGCTCTCGCGCGTCACCTCGCCGTCAATCGACGCCACCACTTTCACAAACAGCTGCGCGGCGAGATAGCCGCCCTGCGAGAAGGCGGTCAGCGGCCGGCCGGCCTTCTGCATGTCGGCCACCCATTGCGCATTGGCGGCCGAGCTCTTCTCGGTGAAGGGCTCCCATTCGGTGCCGACATAGATCGGCTGTTTGGTGTCGGCCAGCGCCGAGGCGACCTGCTCGGTGTAGCCGGGCGCCAGGAACAGCCAGTTGATGCCTGATATCTTCTGCGCGTCGACGGTCTTGATCAGCTGCACCACTTGCGGTTCGACCTGGTTGGTCAGCACCGCGTCGCAGCCGGCGTCGCGCGCCTTGATGACATAGGGTGTGAGATCACCCTGGAAGGGCAGCGTCAGGTCGATGAGATGGATCTTCTTGCCGGAGATCTTTTCCCAGTTCTCGATCGCCTTCTTGTAGGCCTCCTGCGTGCCGCCGATGATGATGAAGAAGGCGCAGAGCTTCTCGCTCTTCAGCTGGTTGGTGGCGTACCAGGCCATCGCGGTGGAGAGCGTATAGGGCCCGACATTGACCGGCGCCACGTTGGGCGAGGAAAAGCATGCGGCGTCGACGCCGAGGCCCTGCACCGACAGGATCTTCTTGCGGCTGTAGGTGGCGGAATTGACGGCGCAGTCGAGCAGGCTGCCCGAGCCGACCAGCGCCACCGCTTCCTTGTTGTCGATCAGGTCGCGCGCGGCTTGTGCCGCGACCGCCGGATCGGCCTTGTCGTCGGCGATCGTGTAGTCGATCTTGCAGCCATTGATTCCGCCGGCGGCATTGACCGCATCGAAGGCCGCCTGGGTCGCCTTCGGCACCTCGCTGAAATCGGCCGGGCCGGTGATGGTCGACACCGCGCCGACCTTGATCGTCCCGTCCTTGCAGGTCGGGCCGGCGGCCGACGCCGTGCCGGCTGTTGCCGCAAGGCCGATGCCGGCGAAGGCCGCCGCGAGCAGGCTGGATTTCCATTGCATGTCAGTCACTCCCCTGGTTTTCCTGAATCATTTTCTGATCATGCGGCGGCGCGATCCGGCGCCCTGATGCTGGCGGCATCGATGGCCGCGAATTTGGTCAGCGTGCGTGCGATGGTCTCCCGCGCAATGTCGCGCACGATGAACACCAGCCGCGTGCGCCGGTCGGCCGACGGCCAGGCATCGAGCCGCACCGGCGGATGGAAGACATGCTGCACGCCGTGCAGCACCAGCGGCCGCTCCGGCTGCTCGGTGACATGCACCAGCCCCTTGAACCGCAGCAGGTCCTCGCCCTTCAGCGCCGCGACATAATCGAGCCAGCGCGCGAAGGCCGCCCACTCGACAGGCTCGTCGATGACGAAGCTGTAGGACTGGATGCCATGGTGCGCGTGGGCATGGTGATGGCCGTGATGATGCGCGTGATCACGCGCGCAATCAGGATCGCATTCCTGCCCAGCCATCTCCGGCCAGGCCGCGATCTTGTCCGGCTCGGCCGCCGCGCCAACATGCCTGACATCGAGGATGTCGAAATCGGCCTCGCCATTATGCGCCAGGCTTTGCCGCGCCGCCGGCGCGAGGACTGCCAGCCGACGCTGCAACTCGCTTAGCGCTTCGGCCAAAACCAGGTCGGTCTTGGTCACCAGCAGCCGGTCGGCGACCGCCACTTGCTTGGCCGCCTCGGCATGGCGGTCGAGCGTCGACCAGCCATTCACCGCATCGACCGTGGTGACGACGCCGGCGACGTAGTAGCGGCCGGCGAGTTCCGGCTCGGCCATCAGCGTGTGCAGGATGGGGGCGGGATCGGCCAGCCCCGTCGTCTCGATGACGACGTGGGTCAGGTCAGGCACCTCGCCGGCACGGCTGCGCCGGTCGAGCGCCTTCAGCGTCGCCACCAGATCGCCGCGCACCGTGCAGCAGACGCAGCCATTGTCGAGCAGCGTGAACTGCTCTTCGCTGGCCTCGATCAGCAGATGGTCGAGCCCGATGGCGCCGAACTCGTTGATGATGACGGCGGCCCCGGCCAGCGACGGCCGGCGCAGCAGCCGGTTGAGCACCGTGGTCTTGCCCGAGCCGAGGAAGCCGGTCAGCACGGTCACCGGGATGGCGCGGTCAGTCCCGCTCATACACCACCCTCCCTTCGAACCAGGTGGTCAGCACCTTGGTGTCGGCGATCTCGTCGGCGGGCGTTTCCAGCACGTTGCGGTCGAGCTTGATGAAGTCGGCCGACTTGCCGATCTCGATCGAGCCGACCGTGTCGGCGAGCCCAATGGCGCGGGCCGAGTTGATGGTGAAGATTTCAAGCGCGGTGGCGACATCGAGCGCCTGTTCCGGCCACAGGGCGGCGCCCTTGAACGCGCCGCTCGGGTTGCGCCGCGTCACCAACCCTTCGATGCCGTCCCACGGATCGGGATTGGGCATCACCGGCCAGTCGGAGCCGCCGGCAAGCAGCGCGCCGGCCTCGAGCAGATCCTTGTTCGGCCAGAAGCGTTGGGCCCGCGCGTCGCCCATCGTCTGCTTGTGGCCTTCGAGGAAGCTGGTCGGATACCACAGGAAAGGCGAGAGGTCGGCGGCAACGCCCAACTCGGCGAAGCGGGCAATGTCGTCGGGCGCGATGTAGCTGGCGTGCGCGATGTGGTGGATGAGTTTGGTCGGCCCGTTGAAGGAGCGCACGACGTCGATGGCGTCGAGCGCCTGGCTGACGGCTGCGTCGCCCGCGCAGTGGATCTTCACGCCGAGCCCGAGCTTCTCGCATTTGCCGACCCAGCGGATCAGCTCCGGCACGGTGACGATGGTCGAGCCGCGAAAGCAGCAGCCGAGGATCGGGTCGTCCGTGTAGGGCTCGTGGAAGGCGGCGGTGCGCGCGCCCGGCACGCCGTCGAGGAATATCTTCACGAAATCCGGCTTCGCATGAACGCCGCGATAATTCTCGCGCAGCGCGATCAGCTCGTCGCCGGCAATGCCGAACATGAAGGACGGTTCGACCGCCGGCATGGCCGACACCGACCAGGCGCTCAGCTCGCCGCGATCATCAAGGCCTTTGAGCGCGGCCAGGATCGGCTGCATGGCGGCGGCGTCGAGGAAGGCAGTGACGCCATAGGAGTTGAGCGTGGCGATCGACCGCGCCATCGCCGCCCGGTCCATTTCCTCGGTGTAATGGCCCGATCTGGCGATGGTGCTTTCGACGATGCCGGCGGCGGATTCGATCATCATGCCGGTTGGCGCGCCGGAAGCCGGGTCGCGGCCGATCGAGCCTTTTTCCGGATCGGGCGTAGTTGACGAAACACCGGCGAGGCGCAGAGCCTGCGAGTTGATCCACCTGTTGTGATAGGTGTCGTCGCGCAGCATCACCGGCCGGCCCTGGCTGGCACTGTCGAGCGCGGCCAGCGCCTCCAGCGTGTTCAGCTTCGGCAGGAGATCGCTGCCCCACTGGCCGCCGATGATCCATGCGCCCTCCCGCGCCTTGGCCGCCGCCTCGCCGACGCGCGCGATCAACGTCTCGAAGCTTGCGGTTGGCGCAAAGCGCAGTTCGAACAGCTCCGCCTGGCCGCCCATCATCAGATGCGCGTGCACGTCGACAATGCCGGGCATCAGCATGGCGCCGTCGAGATCGACGACGCGCGTCTGCGGCCCCGTCAGGCCGGCGACGGCACCCGTCTCGCCCACCGCCACGATGCGCCCGCCCTTGACGGCCACCGACGAGGCCCATGGCCGCTTGCGATCCAGCGTGTAGATGCGGCCATTGCTGAGAACCAGGTCGGCACTTGTGTCTGGCATGTCGTTTCTCTCCTCACCGCCGGTTGCCTGCGCGGACCGTTCCGGCATTTTGCATTGCGGGCGGCGCCACCTCAGGTGTTGCCGCTACACCGCTCCTGCCGTTGTTTTTGTTCCCGTATCGGTTCACCATGTGAACCGACGTTTTGTATGTTATAGACAGACTGCAAGGCGCTGACGCAGCTGTCAAGTTAATTCACACGCTAACTATCTACTAGTTAACACGATAAGTAAAATGGAGAACCCTGCAATGAGCACGGTCGGCAAGGCGATTTCGCTGCTGGAGCTTTTCACGCCGAAGGAGCCGGAGATCGGCCTCTCCGACATTGCCCGCAAGTCGGGCCTCGACAAGGCGACGGCGCGGCGCCTGCTGGTGGCGCTGGCCGAACACCGGCTGATCGAGCAGGAACCGCTGAGCCGCCGCTACCGCCTCGGCGCCGGCCTCTCCCGTTTGGCCCGCAGGCGCGACGCGCATCTGCCCTTCGTGCGCGTCGCCGCTCCCATCGTGCGCGAGCTGGCGCTGGAGACCGGCGAGACCGTGCACCTCTCCGAATTCAGCGCCGGCGCGCTGCTCACCGTGCATGTCGAGCTGTCGGCAAAGGCCAACCGCGTCAGCGTCGATGTCGGCCAGATCCTGCCGCTGCACGGCACCGCGTCCGGCATCGCCTTCCTCGCCTTTTCACGCTCGGAAACCATCGAGGCGCATTTCGGCAGGCCGCTGACCGCCTTCACCCAGCACACCATGACCAGCCGCGACGCGGTGATGCGAGCCGTGCGGCTGGCGGCGACGCGCGGCTATTCGCGCAGCGCCGAGGGCTATGAGGAAGGCGTGCACAGTGTCGCCGCCCCCATCCTCGGCTCGGACGGTTTTCCGGTGGGAACGCTGGCGGTGGCCTCGCCGGTGTCGCGCATCGACGACGCGCTGGCCGACAGGCAAGGACAAGCCGCCCGCGAGGCCGGCGCCAGGATTTCCGCCCACCTCACCGGCGAACAATGGCATGCGTCCCTGCCGTTGCGGCAGAGATAATCATCCTGTCAAGTTCCGGCCAGCCGCAAGTCCGCGACAAGGTGGGAGGCTTCTTTGGAAGAGGAAACCGGAATGCACGCTGCGCGCAAATCGATCGCGTCAGATTTGTGCCGAAACTTGGATGGGGCGTGCAGTTTTGCGATTGCCCCGCGGAAGATATCTCCGGCGACCATCGGAGATTTCGGCCGCGCCGGAACCCCTACGCCGGCAGGGTCGGCTCGGTGTTTGGCTCCAGCGCCTCTTCCGCCTCATGCTCATCCGGCAGCACGTCGCCATGCACGCCCAGCGGCCGGCCGATCCAGACCGGATCGACCAGATGATCGCGCTTGGGGTTCTCCGTATTCGGGTGGATGAGGATGCTCAGGCCGCCATGGTTCAGCATCAGCCACGGAACCAGCGTGCCGAAAACCGCGTTGGCGAAGGAGACCTGGTACATGGCCTGGTCATGCGGGCCGACCTGTTTGTCATGCCAATTGCCCAGGCGCACGCGGAACCGCTCGCCGATGCGCAAACGCAGCCATTCGGCACGCTGCCGCTCGGCCGGCCCGTCGAAATAGATATGGGCGTGATAGCTGGCGATCTCGGCGAGCGACCTTGGACTGTCTTTGCTCATCTCAATGCTCTCCTCGCAGCGTGGCGGCTACCCGGCCATTGAGCCCAAGAACGCGGCTTTAAGCAAGGCCATCCGACTGCCCTGCCCGGCCGGCCGGGACGATCGGCCCCGGACAATCGGCCCAGGACAATCGGCCCAGACAATCGGCAACGCCTGGACGCGGTTCTCCCCGGCCAGGCATGCTCACGGGCTCGCGCCGCGAGGCTTTCCGGCCAGCGCGCACATCGTGTAACCTGATGATCCCCAGGGGAACATGACAAGATGAACATCGCCGAAACGCTGCCCTATCTGTCGTCGGCCGTTCTCGATCGCCTGGCGATCTCCACGCCTGAAATCGTCGACGAGATCGAACGCCAGATATCAGGCCAGAGGCGGGGCGAAGTCTGGTGCGCGCCGAAGGCGGCCGTGTGGCCGGGCGACGACCGCTACTTCATGGCCACGCTGGGCGTCGCCACCGTGCCGCCGGTGCTGGCCACCAAGTCGCTGGTGGTCAACCCGCGCAACGCCGCGCGCGGGCTGGCCACGCTCAATTCGCTGATCACCCTGCTCGACGCCGAGACGGGCCTGCCGCTGGCGCTGGTCGACGGCAATTGGGTGACGGCCAAACGCACGGCGGGCCTCAGCGCCGTCGCCGCCAGGCGCCTGGCAAGGCACGATACGTCGTCCGTCGCCTTCATCGGCTGCGGGGTGCAGGCGCGTGGCCATTTGGAGGCATTCGCCGACCTCTTTCCCCTGCGCGAAATCCGCGCCTTCGGCCGGGGCAAAAGCAATCGCGACGCGCTGTGCGAGATGGCGCGATCACGAGGCCTGGAAGCAATCCCCTGCGACACGGCAAGGGAAGCGGTGGAGGGAGCCGACATGGTGGTGTCGACGGTGACCCTGGTGCCCGAACCCGAACCGTTCCTCGACGCGAACTGGCTGAAACCGGGAAGCTTCGCCGCCATCACCGACCTGGCACTGCCCTGGCTGCCCGCAACGATGCGCCGCTTCGACCGCATCGTCATCGACGATCTGGAGCAGGAGAAGCAGATGCCCAAACCCTTGGTCGACGCAGCACTGGTCGCAGGCGACCTGACCGGCCTGGTCTGCGGCGACTTTGCGGGGCGGGAGGGTGCGGGCGAGACCACGGCGTTCGTGTTCCGGGGCATGGCCGTGGGGGATCTGGCGGTGGCGGGGCTGGTGTACATGCGGGCAAAGGCGGCGGGGGTGGTCTGCTAGGAAATGGCCAGGATCTCGAGTTCGCGCTGCCCCAGCTGGACAACATCGCCAATGGCCTTGCCCATCAGCGCGATCGCGACCGGTGAACCATGCGAGATGGAAGCTTGCGCCGGGTTGGCCTCATCCTCGCCGACGATGCGGAAGGTCTGGGTGCGGCCATCATCACGCGCGAAGGTAACGGTGTGACCGAAGGCGATCACGTCATTGGACGTCGGCACCGGCATGAGCTGAGCTGTACGGACGCGTTCGGCATAATAGGTGACATCCCGAACCGGAACCGCCGACTGCCGTCGCCTCTCGTTGACATCTTCCAACACGCTGGCCGCCTCCAGCGCCTGCCGAGCGCGAGCCAATTCATCTCTTAGCATCTCGAGACCCGCCTCGGTGACGAGGTTGATCCGATCGGAGATCGGCCGAGCCGGCAGGATGGTTTCCGATGCCGCCTCCGCGCTTTCCTCCTTGGCAAAGGCTACGCTCAATGGGGAGTAACTCCGTGTGGGATGATGTTGGTTAGGGGATAAACTATGGGGGACAACAAAGCTGCAACAAATTTGACGGCTGGCTTCGGCGGAGTGCCCACAGGGGGTCGACGGCAGGTCTGCTCCTTTGCCTTCAATGCTAGAACCCAACCGTTCTTTTGCGGCCAAAAGCTGCCGGACGGCAATGCGCCCAAAATCAGTCATTAATGGTCATCGAACCAAATGCCGTAACCTGCCGCCACCGGTGCCAGATATCCTCTGGCATCGATTTCTTGGAAGAGGACCACCTGCTGATGCCGGCGACAAACAGATATGGCCTTTGCACTTTCGATGGGCGAACTCGGCTCACTCGTGGGGTTTCAGGGCCGATCCGCTCGGTCATCAATTTGGGACCGGCCGTATGACGGTTCCAGCAGCCGGCCAAGGGGCAAAGTCTGATCCGTTGCCGACATCAGCCCGGACAAGTACCCGTTGCAGGGTCTTCTGGAAGGAAGAAGCTTCGCCGCTCGCAAGGGGTGAGTTCGCGAGGCACTGTGCGCCGTGCGAACTCAATGAGATCGTTGGGCGTCTGGAAGACGCGAACAACACGGACCGTTTCTTCGCCCGAAACAATTGCGACCCGCGTGCCGTCGGAGGTGAAAGCCGCGCGTGTAAGGCCCGGTCGAGCGTCCGCCTTGTCCTGGCTGGCAAGAACTGCAATCTGGCGCCCCGATTGCGTCGCCCACAGCCTGACCGTGCGATCTTCGGACGACGCGGTCACGACATACAAACCACCACTGGCACTGAACTGGGCACTGTCCACCGCGCCGCTGTGGCCCCTGAGAACGGTCCTTTCCAGTCCGCCAGGGACGCTCCAGATCCGGACGGCTCCGTCGCGTGAGGCAGTCAGCAGCGACTTACCGTCCTGGCTGAAGGCGACCACCGTCACCTCGTCGGTATGTCCCTCTAGGGTTGCGACGGTTGCTCCGTCCGTGGTCGACCAAATGCGGGCGGTATGGTCGCGTGAGCCCGTGGCGACCAGTTGACCGTCCGGGCTGAAGGCCGCTGCCGTGATGCGACCCTGATGCCCCACAAGGGCCTTAAGCTCAGCCCCGTCCGCGTTCAGGAGGTAGCCCGCATCGTCTTCCCTGGCCGCGAAGATCAGACGTCCGTCGGGGCTAAGAATGGCCTGCGGCAGTTTGCTGCTTGTATTGATGACGGCGTGCTCGGCGCCGGTCGCCGCGTCCCACAGCTGGGCGGTACCGTCGATCGATGCGGAAACAAGCGATCTGCCATCGCGACCAAACTGGATCAGGATCAGCCCGCGATGTGATTGGAACTGGGCGGTCTCGAATCCCCTGGCGACCTCCCAAATTCGGACCTGGCCCTCGAGAGATGCCGTCGCGACGCGCCTTCCATCGGGACTGAACGTCGCGCGTTGAACGATCTCATGGGTATCGAGCCGCGTGATCTCGCGCCCGCTCACAATATCCCATAGATGCACCGCGCTGTCGCCGCCACCCGTCAGCAGGTGGAGATTGTCGGGACTGAAGACTGCGAAGGTCGGCCGATATTCATGAGAGAGCGTGGTCGTCAGGGCGCCGTCGACATCCCACAGCCGAGCGGTGCCATCGTGTGAAGCCGTGAGAAGAATGTTGCTGTCAACCGGGCTGAATTCCAGATGCTCTACCAAAGAATCATGGCCAGCGATCGTCGTGACCTGCGAGGCTCGTTCAACGTCCCAGATGCGGATCGGCCCATTGACTGAAGCGGTCGCCAGGAAGCGGTCGTCCGGGGTGAACGCACCGTTCATCTCCTCATCGCGTTGGTCCGCACCGATATCGGCCAGCCTCAAACCCGAAACCTCCTGGCCGAGCAGGCCATGCGGGGTTCCCGACGCTCCATCCCAAGTCCGGGCAGCGCCATCGAGTGATACCGTGGCAATTCGCTGACCCCCATGACTAAAAAACACGCCATTCAATTGCATGTCGCTGTTGTGGCCGGCCAACTTTGCGATCTCCGTTCCTGTCGACACATCGTAAAGGCAGGAAGTACCGCCGTACGAAAGCGGTGCCCACGCGCCAGCAAGAAGCCGGCTTCCGTCGGGACTGAATGCCAGGCTGTAGGGTAGGAAGTTCATTCGGATTGACCGTGTCAGTGCGCCATCTGCGGTATTCCAGATCGATACAACATGCTTATGTGCCGTCGCGAAGCTGCGACCGTCCGGACTGAAGTCAGCCCGTGCATATCCATCGCTGCCTACACTCAGGACTTTCTTCCCTGTCCGGACGTCCCAGAGCATTGCATCGCTGTTTTCCCCCGCCGTCAGCACCTGGTTGCCATTAGGGCTGAAGATTGCCGTTGGATAATTGCCTACGGGCTGCAGGATGGAGAGCTGTTCTCCCGAGATGGCGTTCCAGAGGCGGGCAGTGCCGTCTCTCGCGGCCGTTACGATCCGGCTTCCGTCGGGGCTGAATTCAGCCCGCTCCACGGCCCCTTCATGACCTTTTAGAACTGCAGTTTCGACACCGCTGGAGATGTCCCAGACGCCTGCAGTTTTGTCAAAGGATGCAGTGACGATGCGATCGCCCGTCGGATTGAACGCCGCATCCGCCACGCCGGCGCCATGCCGGAAGATTTTGATCTGGTGGTGCACCAGCAGGGCCTTGTAGAGGGCTGCCTCCGCTTCAAAGAGATACGGCCGCTCGGACTGGTCTTTCGAGGAAAGTGCTTCGAGCGCCAAGAGGATTGCAGCCTCGGTGTTGCCTGTCGCTGTGGACTGCTGCGACAGAAACGAGAGCGAAAGAGACTGGTTTCGCAGCGCCTGATCGCGTTGCCAACTTGCTTCCTCCTGCGCCTTGAAGGCGACCAATGCGCCTGCACCCGCCAAGAGAGCGAGCACAATCGCCACAATTGCGGCATTGCGCGTACGTCGGGCAAGCCGGTTTGCCGCGGCAGCCGCGAGGCTCCGGCGCTCGGCCTCGCGCTCCAACCGCTCGCGTTTTGCCTCTTCGGCGGCCTCGATCAGCGCCAGCTCTGCGCGCCGGTCCTTCTCTTCTTTCTGCTGATGGGCACGCACGGACGCCTCGATGTATTCAACGACGTCATCGTCGATCTCCTCCCGCCTTGACAGCAGCAGCTCCTCGCCCTCCGCAAGGCGTTTGCCAGACGGGAGGAGAAGCTCTCGATTCCTGCTCTCCAGGTGCCATCGGTGGGCGTCGGCCCTCAGGCGGTCGCGCGTCTCGAGGAAGTTCCGGTTTGCATTCACAATTTCACCGGCGCGCGGCCAACGGCTCAGCAGTGCTTCATGTGCAACACGAACGAGGACATGCCCCCCGGCGTCCTCATCGCTGACGAGGAGCCGTGCGTCGATCAAAGCCCTGACGAGGGCCGATCGCGCGGGAGTGCTTGCAACTTCAGTGAGCAGGGCCGGACGTGCCGTGACTGTTTCATCGCCTGGATTTGCCGTGGTGAGGGCGCGCAGCACCGCTGGCAAGGCCTCCTGGATCTCGGGCGCCAGCAAGTCGACGACTTCATCAGCGCGGCGCGCGATTGCGCCTTCGAGCCCGCCGAGCGCGCGATAATGGGCAAAGGTGAGAACTCGGTGTTCGCGGCCGGCCTCGTACAACGCGTCGAGCACAAACTCGAGAAGCGGCAATGATCCGGGATCAGCAGCTGCTGCCTCCTGCAGCACATCATCGAGTCGCCCCAACTCGGCACTCTCCTCGAAACGGAGTCCGGCAACGCCTGCCGGTTCGCGGATGATCTGCGCGATCTCAGGGCCAGTCGGCGGCAGGAGTTCGTAGCTGGCAAGGCCGTCCTTGAGCGCCGAGAAACCCGGAACCTCACCGCAGCGGTGAAAGAAGTCCGAACGGATCGCCGCGATCACCCAGACCAGTCCGCTCGCGGCCAGCGCCGCCACGAGCCGCACAAGGGCCTCGCGCGTCGCCGGCTCCCTCTCCGTCGTAAACAGCTCCTCCAGCTGATCGATGGCCACAAGCAATCTGATCTGCGGACGGGCCGGCCCGGCGGCCTTGCCAAGGGCCTGTCGGACCATCGCCAGTGCCCGATCCGGCGTGCTTCTGCAGAGTCGAGCAAACTCCGCGGTTGTTACTTCGCAGGCCAGCTCCGGCACAGCAGCTTCGCGAAGCAGTGCCGCGGCCAGCACAGAGAATGCATCCGGTCCTTCGGATAGGCGGATCAGGCAGCGGCGCCACAAGGATATGCCAGCCACGGCTCCAGGCCGGGTCAACGACGGCAGCAGACCAGCGCGCAGGAGGGAAGACTTGCCGCAACCGCTCATTCCGTAGATGAGCAGGAATGCCGTGCCGCTGGCTGCCTGCTGCTCCAGTCTTGCGGTGCAGGCAGCAATCGCCCGCGCCCGGCCGAAGAAGAGGTCGGCATCTTCGAATTCGAATGCATCGAGACCGCGAAATGGCGACCTGACCGGTTCCTCCGAAGCAAGGGGTACGCGGTAGATGCGCAAGGCGCGTGCGACGTTCTTCAGCTTGTGCTCGCCGAGATCGACGAATTCCAGCGAGAGTCGGTCCTGAGCCTGGGTGTGGACCGCTTCCGTGACGCAAACCCCGCCCGGTCGTGACAATTTTTGCAGATGAGCGGCGACCTCGACAGTTTCGCCCGCGAGGTGGTCGCCCTCGGGAACGACGTAACCCAGGTGAACGCCGATGCGGAAGCGCAGGCACTTCGTCGCGGGAACTTCGCAGTTCCGCTTATCGACGTCATGCTGGATCTCGCTCGCACACTGCATTGCCTCGACAGGGCCGGTGAACTCGGCGACCACGCTCCCTTCGGCGCTCCAGAAGGCGCGACCTGCATGTTGAACCAGCAGCCGATCGAATATCTGCCTGTACCCCCGGAAAGTTGCAGTAGAGATACGTCCATCCTTGCCCGTCGGCCGTCCCTCGGCGGCCACTTCGGCGACCAGGATGGTGGCCATTCTCGGTCCGGCATTTGCGGGAAGGACAAGCCTGTAACCGCGCCTCGGCACTGTCTGCACGACGGCCTGCCGATTGTCGTCAAGCGCCGCACGGATCTCGTGAATGCATTGCACCAGGCTGTCATCGGTCACGGCTATCCCGTTCCAGACCGCCTTCATCAGGTCGTCCTTGGTGATGACGCGATCAGCGTTCTCCAGAAGGTGACGAAGCACCGCGAAGGTCTGGTGGCGAAGTGTGATTGTCCTGTTGGACTTGTCGCGCAAGGTCTCGCTGCTCAGATCGGCGGTAACGCCGTTGAGTACGAACGTCGTGGGCGGCGAGCTATCCAAGCCAGTTCCCTCAAGCACGAAGCCGCAGTCTTCGATCTTAGCACGGTTTCGCACAACGAAGAGCCATCACCATCCAGACCGGCGGGGAGCGCAGATTTCGGCGAATGATCGGAAGTCATTCGTGACCGGGGAGACGCCTCGGACCGACAATTCCCTTGTCAACGGGAGGGTCTCGCCATGGGCTACTTATTGCGGATTGCTGGGAGTATGGGTGCAAGACCGGTGCTGCGGCTCACAGGCGCCTGCCTGCTGACGCTGTTCTTCGCGGTAGCCCCGCAGGCTCACTCGACAGATCGTCCCGCGGGCGGCTTGGCCGAAGTCGATCTGCAATTGATCCTTGCCGTGGACGTATCTCCCTCAATGAGCAGTGCTGAGCAAAGGGTGCAACGCGACGGCTACGTCGAGGCCTTCCGTCACGCCGATATCGCGAGGGCGATCAGGTCGGGAGAGCGAGGCAGAATCGCAGTGCTCTATCTGGAGTGGTCGGGGCCAAGCCAGCAAACCGTCATCGTGCCGTGGACGATTGTCGAAAGCCGCGGGGACGCTCTAAATTTGGCAGACAGGCTCGCGGCACTGTCGTTGACCGAAGGCCCCGGAACGTCGATTTCCGGCGCATTGTCGGCGGCGAACTATCTGTTCGCGAAGAGTGGCTTGCGCAGCCCGCGCAGCGTTGTCGACCTGTCCGGTGACGGACCCAACAATGCCGGAGCGCTTGTTGACCCCATTCGGCAAGTTCTTATCGCGGAAGGTGTGACGATCAACGGGCTGCCTATCGCACTGCCCCGGACTGGCACGGCGGACGGGTTTGCGAGGTACGACCCTTCCAACCTGCAATCCTATTTCGAGCGCTGCGTTATTGGCGGACCAGACGCATTTGCAATCGGCGTCACCGAGGCCGCGATGTTGGCCGCCGCCGTTCGTCGAAAGCTGGTGCGTGAGATTTCCATGGACATGGATCAGGTGATCTACACCGCGTACACTGAGCGTTCCGGCCGCACGGTCGATTGCAACATGATCGGACAGTTGCCGGGCCGATAACGCTCGGCAATGGGGTGCCCGAGAGCGGGCAGCAACGAAATAGCTTCGCGCATCGCTGCCCACAGTCAAACACGCCAGATAGCATCAACAGCGATGAACGCCGTCAAAGGGCCGTTAACTGAAGGGCTGGTTGTCCATAACTTCGTCTCGATCGCGGAAAGGCAAGTTTCGGCCTATACCAAGACGTTCGACCCCTTGACGCGCCAGACGATGGCAGTGAGGCATCCCCTCACCCCCCAGCCAGCCTCGGCAGCAGAAATATCTCCGCCCCCTCCGGCAGCTTCTTCGACCACGTATCGCGATAAATCACCCCATCGATCGCAACCGCAATGCCGCGATCGATCCACGGTTCAAACCCGGGATACTGTTCAGCCAGTTTCCTGAACAGCTCCCTGATGTCCTTGGCCTCGACCTCGACCTTGCTCTTGCCGCCGGCGAGCTGGCCGAGCGCGCCCCAGAGGGTGACTTCGACCATCGTTGCTCGACCTCGCCCTACGCTCCCCGTTCCGCCTCGATCGCCGCGAGAATCCGTGGCGGCGACATCGGGATGTGGGTCATGCGCACGCCGGCCGCGTTCGACACCGCGTTGGCGATCGCCGCCAGCGGCGGCACGATCGAGGTTTCGCCGACGCCGCGCACGCCATAGGGGTGGTTGGGGTTGGGGATTTCCAGGATCTGCGTGTCGATCATCGGCAGGTCGGAGCAGACCGGGATGCGGTAGTCGAGGAAGCCGGCGTTCTGCAGCCTGCCGTCCTTGCCGTAAATATACTCCTCGTTGAGCGCCCAGCCGATGCCTTGCGCGGCACCGCCCTGGTACTGGCCCTCGACATAGGTCGGGTGCACCGCCTTGCCGGCATCCTGCACCACCGTGTAGCGGATCACCCTGGTGGCGCCCGTCTCCGGGTCGACCTCGATGTCGCATATATGGGTGGCGAAGGAGACGCCGGCGCCGTCGGCGACGAGCTCGCTGTGGCCGGCGATCGGCCCGCCGGTCTTGCCGGATTCGGCCGCGATCTCCTTCAGCGACAGTTTTCCGAGATTGCCGTGCTTCTCGCCCTTGGCGACCGCATGGCCCTGTTCCCAGATCACGTCGTCGACGGAAATGTCCCACATCTGCGCTGCGCGCTCGCGCAGGATCTTGATCGCGTTGCGGGCGGCCGAGATGGTCGCCATGGAGGAGGAGAAGGTGCCGCGGCTGCCGTCGGTCATGTCGTTGTAGCCAAGGGAGGACGTATCGGCGACGATCGCCTTGAGCTGGCTGTAATCGATGCCGAGCTCCTCCGCCGCCACCAGCGACAGCGAGGCGCGGGAACCGCCGACATCCACCGTGCCGACGGCCAGCGACACCGAGCCGTCCATGCCGATGTTGAGGTCCACGCAGGTCTGGCCGCCGAAGTTGAACCAGAAGCCGCAGGCCATGCCCCTGCCCTGGTTTTTCTTGAGCGGCGCCTTCATGTGCGCATGGTTCTTCACCGCCTCCAGCGTCGGGCCGATGCCGATCGGGCCGTAGACCGGGCCGTAGGACGAGCGCGTGCCTTCCTGCGCGGCGTTCTTGATGCGGAAGTCGACCGGGTCCATGCCGAGCTCCTTGGCGAGCTCGTCGACGGCGCTTTCCACCGCGAAGGCCGCCATCGGCGCGGAAGGCGCGCGATAGGCCGCGGTCTTCGGCCGGTTGACCAGCACTTCGTAGCCGACCGTCTTGACGTTATCGAGCTTGTAGCAGGCGAACGCCGTCATGGCGCCGATCTCGGCCCAGGAGCCGGCATAGGGGCCGCAGGAATAGCGCAGCGTCGCTTCCGCCGCGGTGATGGTGCCGTCCTTGCGGGCGCCGATCTTGACGTCGATCGAGGTGGCGCTGGTCGGGCCCGACGCGCGGAACACCTCGTCGCGGGTCATCACCAGCTTCACCGGGCGGCCTGCCTTGCGCGACAGCGCAAGCGCTACCGGCTCGGCCCAGACATGGGTCTTGCCGCCGAAGCCGCCGCCGATCTCGGAGGAGGTGACGCGCAGCTTCGAGGCTTCCATGCCGAGCAGCTGGGCGCAATGCTGGCGGTAGACGAAATGGCCCTGCGTGCAGACCCACAGGTCCGCGGTGCCGTCGGACGAGACGCTCGCCACGCACGCATGCGGCTCGATATAGCCCTGGTGCGTCTGCTCGGTCTTGAAGGAGCGCTCGACGATGAAATCGGCATGCCCAAAGCCCTGGTGGACATCACCATGGCCGAACTGGCTGCGCTTGGTGACGTTGGAGGGTTTTACCGGCTTTTCCTCAAGCCCCTCGGTGAAGATCGCGTCGTTGATCAGCGGCGCATGGTGCTGCATCGCCTCGTCGACATCGGTGACATGCGGCAGGATCTCGTACTCGACCTCGATCAGCTTCAGCGCCTGCCTTGCCGTGCGGGCATCTATCGCCGCGACAGCCGCTACCGCATGGCCGTCATAGAGCGCCTTGGTGCGCGCCATGCAATTGTCGAGAATGTCGTACATGGCGGCATCGCCATTGGTGAGGTCGGGCAGGTCTTTCGCCGTGATCACCGCCTTCACGCCATTCAGCTTCTCCGCCTTCGACGTGTCGATCTTCCTGATGACCGCATGCGCGTGCGGGCTGCGCAGCACGCGGCCGACCAGCTGGCCGGCCATGTTGAAGTCGGCGCCGTAGCGGGCGCGGCCCGTCACCTTGTCGACGCCGTCGGGGCGGATGGGGCGCGTGCCGACGGAGGCGAATTTACGTCCGGAAAAACGGGGATCGAAATTCATCTTCAGGCTCCCTTCATCACGATGGCCGCGTCCTGGACGGCGCGCACGATCTTGTCATAACCGGTGCAGCGGCAGAGGTTTCCGGCGAGACCGAAGCGGATTTCCTCTTCGGTCGGGTCGGGGTTTTTCGCCAAAAGGTCCTTGGCCGCGATCAGGAAGCCCGGCGTGCAGATGCCGCATTGCAGGGCCGCATGCTCGAGGAACTTCTGCTGCAGCGTGTGCAGCTGGTCGCCATGCGCCATGCCTTCGACGGTCTCGATACGCCGCCCTTCCGCCTCGGCGCCCAGCACCAGGCACGAGCAGACCAGCCGGTCGTCAAGGATGATCGAGCAGGCGCCGCAGTCGCCGGTGCCGCAGCCTTCCTTGGCGCCGGTCAGGCCGAGCCGGTCGCGCAGCACGTCGAGCAGCGTCTCGTCAGGCTGGCAGAGATATTCAAGCGTGTCGCCGTTGATTGTCGTCGAGACTGCAATGCCAGCCATCATTTGCCTCCTGCACGTGCGTAGGCGGTCGTGGCGGCACGCCTGGCCAGCACACCCGCGACTTTTCGTCTGAATTCGATGGTACCGCGCTTGTCGTCGATGGGGCGGCAGGCGCCCGCGCAGACTTTTGCCAGCCGCTCGAGGGCTGCTTCGTCCAGTTTCCTGCCGATAAGCGCCTCGGCGGCCTCTTCCACCAAAAGCACCGTCGGTGCCGCGGCGCCCAGCGCCACGCGGGCTGCCGTGACGACGCCATGCTCGTCGATCGTCAGGTTCACCCCGGCGCTGACCACGGCGATGTCCATCTCGGTGCGCGGAATGAAGCGCAGATAGGCATCGCCCGAACGTGGCGCTTTGCTGTCGAGCAGGATCGCCTCGATGATCTCGCCCTTCGCGAGCGAGGTCTTGCCCGGCCCGACCGGCACGGCCTCGACGGGGATGGTGCGCTTGCCCGAAGGCCCGGCGATCACCGCCTTGGCACCCGCGGCCACCAGCGCCGGAACGCTGTCCGCGGCCGGCGAGGCGTTGCACAGATTGCCCGTGATGGTGCAGCGACCCTGCACCTGCTTCGAGCCGATCAGCTTGGCCGCCTCGACCACGCCGGGCCATGCCTTCTTCAGGGCGGCGTTCTCGCCCAGCACGGCGCAGGGAACGGCAGCGCCAATGCTGAAGCCCTCGGCTGTTTCGCGGATTTCGCTGAGACCGGCGATCGACTTGATGTCGATGATCAGGTCGGGCTCGACAAAGCCGCCCTTCATCCTCACCAGCAGGTCACTGCCTCCGGCCAGAATGGCTGCCGTGCCAGCCGATCCGGCCAACTGGCCGACGGCATCTTCGATTGAAAGCGGACGTATGTAGCGCATCGTCTCCCCTTGGATATCGCGATTTCAGCGACCGTTATAAACACTCTCCTCATAATGGCTATCCGGTTCGTCATTTGCGACGATTGGTCCAGCCGCCGCGAAATCCAGTCCCAAATCGACCGGAATTGCCCTACGAGTGCATGTCGCCCAGAACTGTGCAGCGGCTTTGCGACAACGACATGCACAGGGATCAAGACAGGCCCGCGGCCGGGTTCTCGAAAAATTTGAGAGCCTGTGTCGGACTGGTCAAGCCCCATTCGTCCTTGGGACATCGAACAGGCATCATGAAAGGACAAGATATGCCCGGCACCGTACGTTTGCACCGCGTTCTCACCACCAGCCCGGAAAAGGTCTATCGCGCCTTCGTCGAAGCCGACGCGCTGGCGAAGTGGCTTCCGCCGAACGGCTTCACCTGCACGGTCGATCATCTCGAGGCCAAGGTCGGCGGGACGTTCAAAATGTCCTTCCGCAACTTCACCACGGGCGGCAGCCATGCCTTCGGCGGCGAATATCTAGAACTCGTGCCGGCCGAGCGCCTGCGCTACACCGACAGGTTCGACGATCCCAATTTGCCCGGCGAGATCCAGGTGACGGTGACCTTGAAAAAAGTCTCGGTCGGCACCGAAATCGACATCATCCAGGCCGGCATCCCCGACGTCATCCCGGTCGAGGCCTGCTATCTCGGCTGGCAGGAATCGCTTCGCAACCTGGCAAAGCTGGTCGAGCCGGAGATCAACCAGTAAGGCCAGTCCAGAAACCGCGCAGCGCCGCCGTCGATGACATGCCCATCGGCGGCGGTCGTGCATTGCGGGCCTTGACCATGCGATCGCGTGCATGAAATCCTCCCGGCCCAAAGGGAGGGTTTTCATGCGACATCTGCTGGTCGTGCTGTCCGCCTTGATGCTGGCGACCTCTGCCGAAGCCAGGACCATCTACTACGGCAACAAGGTGGGAATGGAACTTACCATCGTCAAAAAGTCAGGCATCGGGTCCGAGCACGCCAGCATCCTGGCCAGACACGACAGGCGCAAGGCCGGCGTCTACTGCCGCGAATATGGCCACGATTTCTCCAAGGCGTGCATTGACGCGGAAATGAAGTCGCCCCTGCACTTCGAGATCACCGCCAACTGCAAGACCGGCAAATTCACCACCTTCTATGGCGCCAACATGCTGTTCCAGGGCCGCAACAAGGGCACGCAGGTGACGACGGACTATCTGATCACATCGATTGACGACAATGTGGTGCTCGATGGCTCGGGCGCCTCGTCCTACGATGTCACGCTGGACCAGTTCAAAGCGCTCTGCCCCAATCGCGTCCGCTAGCGGCGTTTGCGACACTGCGCCGATCGCAACAGACGGAGGGTGGAACCGCGTGACCCTGACCAACCGGGACATCGTCGAACTGACCGAATGGCGGCGCAAGCTGCACCGGCAGCCGGAAATCTCCAACGAGGAGGAGAAGACGGCGAAAGAAGTCGTCTCCTTCCTCGCCGACACCGGGCCGGACAAGGTCCTGACGGGCCTCGGCGGGCATGGTGTCGCGGCCGTCTATGACAGCGGCAAGGCCGGTCCGACCGTGCTGTTCCGCTCCGAACTCGACGCGCTCCCGATCGAGGAACTCTCAGGCGTGCCGCATGCCTCGCAAGTGCCGGGAAAATCGCATATGTGCGGCCATGACGGTCACACCGCGATCCTGGCGGCGCTTGGCCGGCAGTTCGGACGCGAGCGCCCGGCCAGCGGCCGCGTCGTGCTGGTGTTCCAGCCGGCGGAAGAGACCGGCAATGGCGCCGCCGGCGTCGTTGCCGACCCACGCTATGGCGAGATCGCGCCGGATTTCGCCTTCTCGCTGCACAATCTGCCCGGCGTGCCGTTCGGCGAGGTCAGGCTGAAACCCGGTGTGGTCAACTGCGCCTCGCGCGGCATGCGCATCGTGCTGGAGGGCAAGACCGCGCATTCCTCCATGCCCGAGACCGGCATCTCGCCGATGCCGGCGATCAGCGAGCTGATGCCGGCGCTTCCCGCGCTCGGCCGCGCCACTTTCGCCGACGACGATTTTTCCATGGTCACCGTCACCCATGCCGCGATGGGCGAAGCCGTGTTCGGCATAGCGCCCGGTCATGCCGAGGTATGGGCGACCTTGCGCACCCGCCGCGACGAGCGCATGGCGGATCTCTGCGCCGCCGCCGAATCCCTGGTCAAGGACATCGCCGGCCGGCACCGCCTCGCCGCGCGCTTTGATTATCACGAGATCTTCGTCGCCAGCGTCAACGCCCCGGACGCGGTGGAGCATCTGCAGCGCGCGCTCGACGAAGAAGGCGTCGTGCACGGGCAGGAAGCCCTGCCGATGCGCGCCTCGGAGGATTTCGGCCTGTTCGGCCACAGCGCCTCATCGGCGATGTTCTTCCTCGGCGCCGGCGAACGGCACCCTTCCCTGCACAATCCCGATTATGATTTTCCCGACGACCTGATCCCGATCGGCTCGAGGATCTTCATGCGCACGGCGCGCAATCTGCTGGGGTGAATTCGCCCGCCTTTGTCACGCGGATCTGAGGAAGGGGCGTTTGTGGACGCCCCGCTTTGCCTGGAAATTCGCGGCGGGAACCGGACGGCCGACGCGAAAGCCCTGAATCTTGTCGATGCCGAACTCGCGCATCAGCGCGATCTGCTCGTCGGTTTCCACGCCTTCGACCAGGATCTGGTGGCCGCGATTGCGCACCAGCGCGATGATGTCCTGCAGCATGGCCATGCCCTTCGGCGTGCCGCAATCGTGCAGGAACGAGCGGTCGATCTTGACCGTATCGAAATCGATCAGACGCAGCCACGACAGGCCGGCGAAGCCGGTGCCGAAATCATCGAGCCAGATCTTGATGCCGAGCAGCTTCAGGTCGCTGATGCAGCGCAGGATGTCCGAATGCATCTCCATCTCGAGCCCTTCGGTGATTTCGAAGGCCAGCCTGTTGCCGGTCACGCCCGTCTCGCCCAGTATGGTCGCGACGGACGCGGCGAAACCAGGCGTCTTGAGCTGGATCGGCGAGACGTTGACGCTGACGAGAGGAACATGATCGTCCGCCAGCAGCTCGGCGCAGACCGTCCGTATCGCCCAGCGGCCGAGTTCCAGGATCGCGCCGGTGCGTTCCGCCACGGGAATGAACAGGCTCGGCGGCACCAGGGTTCCGTCCAGCATTTTCAGGCGCATCAGCGCCTCCACGGCCTCGACACGGCCTGACACGACATCCTGGATGGGCTGATAGACGAGTGAAACGAGGCCCTGGCCGATCGCGATCTTCAGCAGCGCCGCGAGGTTCTCGCTCTCGTCGCTGCTCTGCGGATCGGTCGGGTCGAACAGCCGGGCGCAATTGCGCCCGCCAGCCTTGGCCAGATAGAGCGCGCGATCGGCCTCGTGGATGATCTTTTCCAGCTTGGCGCCGGCCTGCGTCCTGGTGAATGCGGCGCCCACGCTCGCTGTCACGATCGAGACCCCATCGCGCCTGAGCTCGTGGGTGATCGCCAGGTTCTCCACCGTGCGGCAAATGGCTTCCGCCAGCTCCGTGACCTGATCCTTCTTGTCCATGCGGGCGAGCACGATGAACTCTTCGCCGCCATAGCGCCCGATCGAGCCATTGTAGTTCTTGATCAGGTCGCTCAGCGCATTGGCGACATGAATCAGGCAGCGGTCGCCTTCCTGGTGGCCGTAGCAGTCGTTGAACTTCTTGAAGAAGTCGACGTCGATGAGGATGGCCGCGAACTTGCTGCCAAGCCTTTGCCAGTCGCTCCAATAATCGCGCAGCTTCTCGTCGATCGCGCGCCGGTTCTCCAGCCCCGTGAGCGGATCCGTCCGCGATAGTCTGAGCAGGGCCTTGCCGCGTTCGGTGGCTTCCTTGTGCTGGATCTTGGCTTCCAGCGCGTTCAGGAAGACGTTGTAGCGCTCCTCATTCAGCTTCCAGTTCACATAGGAGGTGAAGGTGAAGCACGAAACGTAGAAAGTGCCGAACACCATCTTGTATGTCAGCGAGGCGGGCAGGAAATAGTTCACCACGTACAGGATGCACAGGATGATCGTCGACGTTATGATCGACACTTTGAAACTGAACGTGAAAAATAGATTGGCACTCATCATGAAAATGGTGCCGAACACCATGTAGTAGGCGACGGTTTCCTTGTTGGCGCCGAGGGATGCCGGGAACAACCAGCCTATATAGCCGAAGATGATCGCCGCGGCGCAGGTCACGTCGAGCCACTCCGTCGCCGCGCCGCGGCGAAGCTGTGCCTCCAGGGTCAGCAGGGCGGTCAGTCCGACCGCGAAGCGCGCTGTGATCGTATAGGCAGCCACGTCAGGTATCAGCAGCAGGTCCGATACCGAAAACAGCACATAGATGACGACGGCGATCCAGAGCCCGGGCCTGGCGTCTTTCCTTCGCTTCGCCAGGGCTTCGGCGCGGTAAAGGATGCGCAGTTCCGCCGCGCCCAGTTCCTGGCGCGGATCATACGGTTCCACATCCGCTGTATCGGCCAATCTGGACGACGCGCGTTCGCTCACAAGCCCCTGCGAAAGGGGGTTTTGCGCTCCGAATTCTTTTCCAACTTCTGCCCCCACGCAGGACGACTCCTTGGGACGCGACACGATTGCCATGCGGTAAAATGCAGTGGCGCGAGACAAGTTTGCGTTAACTCGACCCCAGATTCTTATCTGCAAGATCGCTAATAAATTGAGATGGTTAGCGGGAAATTAATCATAACAATAAAATGCGTCCCAAGCGCCGTTGGCAAATGGAGCATTCTACGCAATAAGTTAACTGACTGTTAACCAAGGAGTCCTGGTGTGCAAACCGTGTTTGATGGCCAAAGCCTGATCACCGCCGAGATCATCGCCGGTAGTCTGCCCCGGGGTAAGCTCGATCATCACGGCGAAGAGTTCGAAACCGCCCGCGCGGAACTGGCGCTCATCCTGCACGCGACACAGCAGCAGATCGAGCAGCAAAAATTTCCCGCCGAGATCGTTCGCCGGCTGTTGTCGCTGCTCAGCGGGTTGCGGGCCAAGGTGCATCCCGACGTCTGGCAGGCCTTGATACCGGTGGCGCAGAACCACCCGATCCTGAAGTATTTTCTCGAGGATCCGCTGACGCACTGGTCTTTCACCAAGCCCAGGGGCTATTCCGGCGACGCGCAACTGCTCGACTACATCTATTGCGACCCGCACGTGGCCGAGAGCGTGGCCAACGCCTCGGAGATCGGCAAGGCGCTCTACAGCCATACCCAGAACGTTCCGTCATGCGTGGCGGCACGCGAACGGCGCGATCTGCTGACCCGCTATGTCGACGAGACGGCGGCCAAGAACGGACCCGAAACCGAGGTGCTGGCGATCGCTGCCGGCCATCTGCGCGAAGCCAACCGCTCCGTCGCCTTGGCCGAGGGCCGTCTCAAGCGCTGGGTCGCGCTCGACCAGGATCCGCAGAGCGTCGGGCTGATCGCACGCGACTTCCAGGGCACCGCCGTCGAGGCCATCGACGGCTCGGTGCGGACCGTGCTGACCAGAAGCCACAAGCTCGGCAAGTTCGACCTGATCTACGCCTCCGGCCTCTACGACTACCTCCAGCACAACGTCGCCGTGAAACTCACCAAGACCTGCCTGCAGATGCTGAAGCCGAACGGCACGTTCCTGTTCGCCAACTACGCCGAGGGCACCCCTGACGCCGGCTACCGCGAAACCTTCATGGACTGGGTGCTGCTGCTGCGCTCGGAGGTCGACATGTGGAACATCGTCAACGCCAGCGTCGACCGCAACGCCGTCGAGGCCAAGGTGTATTTTGGCGAGAACCGCAATGTGCTGTACGCGGTGATCGAAAAGCGCGGGTAAGGCGGGCGAGCATCCGGCGAGCGGCCTGCGTCAAGTGTTGCAGCCGATCGCAGCGGGCGGACAACGATTGGATAGCCGGTTCAGGAACCGGCCATCCCCCTGATGTTCCTTGCCAGCGCCAGCCCGGCATCGTCGGCGACATGGCCTATCGTCACGGATGAAGCTGATCCGCCCGTCCCGCCATTCCAGCCACATTGCCATGCTTCTGCTTGCCATGCGCAGCTCAAACCGCGCGTATCCTTCAGGCGATACATCCGCGGTTTCAGCAACCTTGAAAGCCTCCTTGTCGAAAAGGCGCTGGGCCTTCTTTAGGGTGGGATCAGAACCCTGAACAATGCAGGGGAATTGAGCGGCCATTCGCCCCGCCATTGGCGATGCCGTTGGGCGACGCCGCCATCTCGTCGTCGCGCACGGCAATCAGCGCCGGTCCGTAGCGTGAGCGCATCAAGACACGGATGCCACCCGGATGGATTGCCGCGCCAAAACCCATGCTCAGCACACTGCCGCCCCATCGGTATCGCGCAGCCGCGAATCTGTGCTAAGCCGCCGCCCGATCAACCAACCAAAGGACGACACCCGTGAGCGAACTGACCGTGGCCGAGGCGACCGAGAACATCTATGCCTCGCTCCGCGCGGACAATGCCGAGATCGCTGGCACGAGAGGGGCTGAAACAGGCGGTGTTCGATCCAACCAAGTTGGCGCAGAGCAACCGCTCGGGCCGTAAGTTGATGCAGGCCTATTTTCGTCAGCGCGGCGTGAGTGTGAGCTTTTCGGAGTAGTGTCGAGGCTGCCGGTGATGCCGGCTCCCTTGCGCCTGAGCGTGTCGAGACCGTTGGCCGATGCCGCCATGCAGAGCCACGAGCGGGCGTCAAGCGAGATGGTCTTGCGTCCGACAAGACAGCCTACCTGACCTTGATGACGACCTTGCCCTTGGCGCGTCCTGTTTCGACATAGGCCAGAGCCTCGTTGGTCGCTTCGAACGGAAATATCCGGTCGACAACCGGGCGGATCGCTCCGGATTCGACGAGCGCGCTGATCTTGCCCAGCTGGTCACCTTGCGCCCACATGAACAGGAACGAGAAGCTCACGCCATGGCGCCTGGCTCTGGACCGGATAGCCCGGCTCAACAGGCGCAGCACCAGCCTCAGCACCGGGTTCAGTCGCTTCTCCCTGGCGAATTCGGGATCCGGCGGGCCGGAGATGGAGATGAGCTTGCCGCCCGGCTTGAGCACGTTGAGCGATTTCTCAAGCGTCTTGGCATCCTGGCTGTTCAGGACGACGTCATAGCCAGACAGGACTTTCTCGAAATCGTCTTTCCTGTAGTCGACCACGACATCGGCGCCGAGACTTTTAACTAGATCGGCACTCCCGGCGCTCGCCGTTGTCGCCACAAGCGCGCCGAGCTGCTTTGCCAGTTGGATGGCGAATGTGCCGACGCCGCCGGAGCCGGCCTGGATGAAGACCTTCTGCCCCTTCTTCAGGCCCGCCCTTTCGATGAGCGCCTGCCAGGCGGTCAAGCCGACAAGCGGGATCGAGGCCGCCTCCTCCATGCTGAGATTTTTGGGCTTCAGCGCGACGTCGGCTTCGTCCATGGCGATGAATTCGGCGAACGCCCCGATGCGTCCATCGCGCGGCCGCGCATAAACTTCGTCGCCGGGTTTGAACCTGCGGACTTTCGAGCCCACGCGGATGACCTTGCCGGCCACGTCGTGGCCGAGGATGAAAGGCCGGCGATAGGGCAGGATGAGCTTGAACTCTCCGGTTTTGACCTTGGAATCGATCAGGTTCACCCCAGCGGCATGAATCTCGACCAGGACGTCGCTGTCCCCGACTTCCGGTTCCGGCATCTCGGCCAACCGCAGAACGCCCTTCTTGCTGTATTTGTCGACGACGAATGCCTTCATGGCAGTGACTTTCTGAAACTGATTATGGGGTGTCGCACGGGCACGCCTCGCCGTCGTTCAAACCGGCAGGCGGAACTGCTTGCGCAAGGTCTTGTCGAACATCTCGGCGGGCGCGAAGCGGCGCAAGAGACTGACCTGCCGCGCCGCCTTGCCGGCGGTGTAGCGCCGTCGCGGACGGACATCTGTCGCGGCCCTGACGACCACCTCCGCCACCACTTCCGGCAGATCGGCTTTGGGCATCACATCGGCAAGCAGCGCCTTGAACCCGGCTCGCGCCCGGTCGTATTCCCTCAAGAGAGAATCCGGCTCGATGCCGTTCTGGTCAAAGACGGTACGCACGAATGCCGGCTCGATGACCGAGACGCGAACATTGAAGGCACGCACCTCGTGATCAAGCGATTCCGAATAGCCCTCGAGCGCGTGCTTGACGGCCGAGTAGTGCGCTGAGTATGGCGCGGGTACCAATCCCAGAATCGAGCCGATGTTGATGATGCGCCCTTCGCCGCGCTGCCGCATCGACGGCAACACCGCATTGGTCATGCGGATGACGCCGAACAGATTGACGTCGAACAGGGCCTGCACCTGTTCGATCGAGAACTCCTCGGCGCCGCCAAGCATGCCGATGCCAGCATTGTTGACAAGCACGTCGATCCGGCCGGTCTTCGAGAGCACTGTCGTGACCAATGCAGCGACGGCCTCACCGTCGGTCACGTCGCAAGCCAGCATGGTCACCCCGTCCGGCCCGTTGCTGGCCTTACGGCTCGTACCGAAGACAGTAAACCCTGCCCGCACCAGCGCCTCGGCACTGGCGCGGCCGATGCCCCCGGAGGCTCCGGTTACAATCGCTGTCTTTGCGGAATTCATTGCCATGTCACGCTCCAAAGCCGCGAGGGCTAGCTTTTTCTCATTGATTGAATTACACTCATAATATCAAATTACGAACATAATGCAATAGCTAAAGGGAATAGCAGCCATGCGCTACGAAAAGGGCCGGAAGGACGCCTCGCGCGGACGGATCATGGAAGTCGCGGCCGACCGCTTCCGGGGTGACGGCATCGCCGCCTCCGGACTGGCGACCATCATGAGCGACGCCGGGCTGACCAACGGCGCCTTCTACCCGCATTTCCAGTCCAAGGCGGAGCTGGTGCGTGAAAGCGTGGCGGCGGCCATGGAGCTTCAGGCGCGGCAATTGGCGGACGCACTGGCCTCGGGTGGCCCCGAGGTGGCCATGGAAGCGTATCTGTCGGCTGAGCACCGGGACAATCCGGGGCAAGGCTGCGCGTCCGCCGCGCTGTTGCCGGAGTTGGCGCGTCAGCCGCCGGAAACACGCGCGGTCTACACCGAGCGCTTGCTGACCCTGGCGCGGCAGCTGGCCGCAGCAGTTCCACAGGTCAAGGATCCGGAAGGCACGGCGCTGGCTGTCTTTGCGACGCTCATCGGCACGCTGCAACTGGCCCGCGCCGTCCAAGGGACGGACCTGTCGGACCGCATCCTCGCGGCGGGGAAAGATGCCGCGCGGACGCTGATGCGGCAACGCTAACGCGGCGCGCCATCAGCCAAGTTGGTTACGCGAAGGGCGTGTTCAGGCGGATTGAGCACGCAACGCCCCGGTAATCATGATCGCCGACCGCTGCGCCGATTTCATTCTGGACGGATAATTCGACGTTCAATCCTTCCCACTCGCCACCCTCCATGGCGATTAGCCTGCTGTCCGTGGTGCCGGTCCTGGTGCTATGCCAGCTCGCGCAGCGCCTCATCGTCGGCGCGCTGGCGCGAAAGCAGAGGTCATGAGCACAGTCATCGTTGTCGGCCATGTCAATCACGACCAGGTCTGGTCGCTGTCCTCGCCCCTCGCCTCGGGCGCACGCATCGTCTATTCCGGCCGCCGCGTCAGGCTCGGCGGCGGCGGCTTCCACACCGGCACCCAGCTGGCGAAGCTCGGCAACGACGTCCGGCTGATCAGCAACCTGATGGACGACGGCCATGGCCGGGCAGCACTTGCAACATTGCAGGCGGCGGGCATCGATACCGGCTATGTCACGCTGTGGCCCGGCGAAACCCGGTTCACCGAAATCCTGCTCGAGCCGAATGGCGAGCGCACCATTTTGAACACCGGCGGCCAGTTGCGCCCTCCCTTTACCGCACCGGAGCCTGTCAGCGGCGACGCCGCCTATCTCAACGCCCTGGTGCTCGACGCCGGTCTGGTCGCCTCGCTGCGGACGATCCCGCTTGTCGTCTCGCAGTTTCCGCTGCGCGACGCCTCGCCGCGCCCGGCCGACATCGTCATCGGATCGCGCGCCGATTTTCCCGGCGAGGAGACGCACCACGTCTGGGAGCGGGCATCGGCGATTGCCGGGCCGCGCCTAAGGACGCTGGTGCTGACCGATGGAATGCGCCCGATCTCGCTCTATGACGGCAAGGCGCTCAAGCATGTCACGCCGCTGAAGCAGGTTCGCGTGCCCGACACGATCGGCGCCGGCGACTGTTTCACCGGGATCTTCCTGCACGGCCTGCTGCAGGGGTTGATCCCTGAGCTTGCCGCCGAACAGGCCAGCCAGCAAACCGCCGAATGGCTGCTGGAACGATCCCGTACCAGCTGAGGCAGGCGCGCCGGCAAGGCCGGCTTTCATGAAAATGTCATAAAAATCAAATGGAAACCGGCATTCGGGTGAACTAGAAAACATCTCCTGGAGAGATCGTGATCGAGACGCCGGCAAGCCGGCGCATCATCGCCATGATCGGCGTCTTCCATCGCCCCAACGATGTCGCCGACCTTGTCGCCCGCGAAATCCACCTTGAAATCGCTGCCTTGCGAGAGACATGACATGTGGCTGAGTGAATTCGAAATCGTCCTGCGCGACCGCGTCATCCCGAACGGCGCCGTCAGGATCGAGGACGGCCTGATCGCCGAGATCCGCGACAGGCCTGTCGAGCATGCCGATATCGAGGGTGGCGGCCGCCTGCTGCTGCCCGGCTTCATCGACATGCATGGCGACATGGTGGAGAGGGAAGTCGAGCCGCGCATCGGCGTCCACGTGCCGATGCGGATCGGCATTGCCGAGCTCGACAAGAAGCTCGCTTCCTGCGGCATCACCACGGCCTATGCCGCGCTTTCCTTCATCGGCGCCAGCGTCACCAGCGGCGTGCTGCGCTCCGAAGGCCATACGATAGAGATCATCGACACCATTGCCGGGATGAAGGACCATTTGCTGGTCGATCACCGCATCCATGCGCGCTTCGAGGTGACCTTCGCCCCGGCTATTCCCGCGCTGCAGAAGCTGATGGACGCCGGCAGGCTGCATTTGATCTCGCTGATGGACCACACGCCCGGACAGGGACAGTACCGCGATGTCGAGCTCTACATCGCCCGCATCGCCAAGGAGCGCGGCATGTCGGTTGCCGAGGCGTCCGAGGTCGTCGGCAAGCGCATGGCGGGCCGCAACGGCCAGGGCGATGTGCTGAACGCGCTGCAGGACCTGTCGGCGCGTGCCGAGGCTGCCGGCATCGCGCTCGCCTCGCATGACGACGACACGCTGGAAAAGGTGGAACTGGTCCACGGCCTGGGTGCCGCGCTCTCGGAATTCCCGGTCACCCTGGAAGCGGCGCGGGAAGCCCGCAGGCTCGGCATGCACACCGCCATGGGCGCGCCCAACGCGCTGCGCGGCGAGTCCTACTCCGGCAATCTTTCCGCCCGGCAGGCTTATCAGGCCGGGCTGCTCGACATGCTGGCCAGCGACTATCACCCGGCCTCCATCCTGCCGGCCGTGCTTGGCCTTTCGGAACTGCGTGGCGATGGCCTCGCCGCCGCGGCCGCGCTGACGAGCGCCAACCCGGCCAACGCCCTGGGGCTCGCCGATCGCGGCGCCATCGCGCCCGGCCTTCTGGCCGATCTCGTGGTGGCGGACCGTCATCCCGTGCCACGCGTCCGCGCCACCTTCCGCGCCGGCCGCATGATTTACGGCGATGGCACGCTTGACCTGGCGGGCAAGGCGGAACGCCTTGTCCCCGCCATGGGAGCACGGCTACCGGCCGCCTCCCGGGAAACCGCGTAGCGCTTTCCCTGGGGAATTGCGTCTGGACCAAGCGTTGGGGCAGTTCGCCGTGAAACGGTGAATTGCTCTAACTCTTTGTTTTTGACGCAATTCCAGACGGAAAACCGCTTACACTTTTCCTGGAATTGCTCTAAACGTCGAGCACGACCATCATGCCGCGCACCTCGGCCATTTCCAGCAGCATGTCCTGCAGGGTTTCGATGGTCAGCGCCGCGCCGGTTATGTCCGGCAGTTCCGCAATACTCTCTTTCATGGAAATGACCGCGACACCGGTTTTCTCGGAAAGCAGCCGTCCGATGGCCGCGCGGATCAAGGCGTTCTGGTCAGGCATGATTCCCCTTTCATGCTGGATGACGTTATAAGTTTTCCCCAAAGGTATGCTTTTTGCGCAACTTCTGCGAGCTTTAGCTTGCGCTTGCAAGCCGTTTTGGTGTGTCTAATCTCCATTATTTGTCAGACCGTTGCTCAGCGACGACAGCGACGGCAACGTCCATAGGTTGCCGTCAGCTTCCATGGCGGCAAGCAGGGCCAACGGCACTTCGTGCCGGCTGAGCCCGATCAATGCCCTGCCGCCAACCGTTGCCAGCAACTCCGTGGATCTGTCGAAATGGAATACGTGCCTGTCGGCTCGTTCAGGATCTCAAAACGGTCCAATGCAACCCTCACCGTCCCCCGGGCTCCCTATAACGCACGCGCCCATCGGAGGTTGCATGAAGATTGAAGTTTTTTGCCGCCGGCTCGTGACGAAAAGCTTCGCGCCGATTGGCTCTTGCCGAAGCCGGCGGCCTCCCTCATCCATGGTGCGCAGACAACAGCCTGGAACCAGTGATGACCGATGCCAGCCTTCATCTCGTCGAAGCGACGATCGACCAACTGCGCCGCGCGCTCGATGAAGGCACCGTCACCAGCGTCGAACTGGTCGCGGCGTATCTCAGGCGCATCGCTCATTTCGACCGGCACGGCATCAGCCTCAACGCTGTCCCGGTGCTCAATCCTGATATGTTCGAGGAGGCCGCGGCTTCCGACCGACGCCGCCGCGATGGCGCTGTGCTCGGGCCCCTAGACGGCATCCCCTACACCGCCAAGGACAGCTACAAGGTCAAAGGCCTGACGGTCGCCGCCGGCTCTCCGGCTTTCGAGCATCTCGTCGCCAATGAGGACGCCTTCACCATCGCCCGGCTGCGCGCCGGCGGCGCGGTGCTGATCGGTCTCACCAACATGCCGCCCATGGCCAATGGCGGCATGCAGCGCGGCGTCTATGGCCGCGCCGAAAGCCCCTACAATGCCGACTACCTGACCGCCGCCTTCGCCTCGGGCTCGTCCAATGGCTCGGGCACAGCAACGGCCGCCAGCTTCTGCGCCTTCGGGCTCGGCGAGGAGACATGGTCATCCGGCCGCGCGCCGGCTACCAACAACGCGCTGGTCGCCTATACGCCGTCGCGCGGCGTCATCTCGGTGCGTGGCAACTGGCCGCTGGTGCCGACCATGGATGTCGTGGTGCCGCACACGCGGACCATGCCCGACATGCTGGAGCTGCTTGACATCATTGTTGCCGACGATCCCGAGACGCGCGGCGATTTCTGGCGCGCGCAGCCCTGGGTCGAACTGCCGAAAAGTTCTCGGACGAGGCCGCAACGCTATACGGATCTCGCGCTTGCAGGATCGCTGAAAGGCAAACGTCTCGGCGTGCCCCGCATGTATATCGGCAGCGACAGCGAGGCGGATAGACCGATCGAGACCCGGGCCTCGGTGCTGGCGCTGTGGGAACAGGCGGCGGCTGATCTCAAGCGGCTTGGCGCCGAAGTGGTGGAGGTGGATTTTCCCGTCGTCTCCAATTACGAGCGCGACCGCCCCGGCGCCCGCAGCATGGTCGAGCGCGGGCTGGTGCCGCCGGACTTCGCCGACCGTGAAATCTGGGACCTCTGCATCTGGGGCTGGGACGATTTCCTGCGCGCCAATGCTGATCCTGCCCTGCCCGATCTCGCTTCGGTCGATGGCCCGAAAATCTTCCCGCAGCCGCCGGGCACGCTGCCCGACCGCTACGAAGGCGGCTTCGACCTTGCGGACTATGTCGAGCGGGCCAAATCCGGCGTCATGCCCTTCAGGGATATCCCGACGCTTGAAGAGGGCCTGAAGGGGCTGGAGGCAACAAGGCGCATCGATTTCGAGGATTGGTTGGACGCGCACGGCATCGACGCCGTGGTGCTGCCCGCCGCCGCCGATGTCGGCCCGGCCGACGCCGACATCAACCAGGCTTCGGCTGATCTCGCCTGGCGCAACGGCACCTGGGTCGCCAACGGCAATCTGGTCTGGCGCCACTTCGGCATCCCGACCGTCACCGTGCCGATGGGCACGATGGCCGATATCGGCATGCCGGTCGGCCTGACCTTCGCCGGCAAGGCCTATGACGACGAAAGCCTGCTGCGCATGGCCGGCGATTTCGAGCGCGCCACCCAGCGCCGCACCAGCCCGCCACGGACGCCAGAGCTGGCCGATGATGTGTTTACGGAACGGAGCGCCAAGGCTGGTGGCAGCGCGGCGCAGCCGTTTGCAATTGCGCTTGCCGCCGAGACGCGGACCTCAGGAGATCAGGACGAGATCGCCATCACGCTCGAACTGCCAGTCGAGGCAGAGAACGCCAGCATCAAGGTGCATGTCAACGGAGAGCCCGTCGCGATGCAGCGAAGCGGCGCGCGTTTCAGCGGCCGTGCGCTGGTTCCGGCCGCCGAGCATCAGCGCTTCCACAGCGTCTGGCGCGGCTCGTATGGCTCGATCGTGACGGCGGTGGTGCGGTTGCAGGATGGGCGCACGGCTGGCGGCTATGTGGTTACGGGCGGGATTGGTTGAGCGGAGCGGAAAAGCCAACACCCACCGTCGAGTTCCGCCACGCCCCCCTCTGTCCTGCCGGACATCTCCCCCACAAGGGGGGAGATTGGCAGCTTCGGTGCCGGCTCAAAGACTGCTCGTCGGAGATTGGCGAAGGCGGCGGTGACAGCCGATCTCCCTCCTCGTGGGGGAGATGGCCGGCAGGACAGAGGGGGGGGCATCGTAGAGTGCCACCCGTGCCGCTACCCCCGCGCCGCCCACAGCAAACCGCGCTCCACGATCAGCGCCATTTCCGGCACCGCGAACTCGTCCGCCGTGTGCCCAAGCGAACTGTAGAAAACCTTCCCCGCGCCATACCGGCGCTTCCAGACCACCGGCATGACAACCCCGCCTATGCCCGGAAAATGCGCATCGCTGAACGTCGTCGTCGCCAGCACCTCGTTGCTCGGGTCGACATGCATGTAATACTGCTCCGACCGGTAGGCGAAATCGCTGATGCCTTTCGTGATCGGGTCGTCCGGTTGTGTGATCACCACGCGATAGTCGATGATGTTGCCGGGATGCGCGACCCATTGGCCGCCGGTCATGAACTGGTAGTCCGGCTCGTTGCGAAAACTGTCGCCCATCGTGCCGTGGAAGCCGCCGAGCCCGCTTCCAGCGCGCACCGCCTGCGTCAGGTTCTGCAGCTCGGCCTTCTCGATCGTAGACATGGTGATGCCAGGCACGATGAGATCGAAGGACGACAATTCCGGATCGGCGAACATCGCCGTGCCCTGGCCCAGCGTGACATCGAACCCGTTGCGCTCAAGCAGCGCGCGAATGACATTGGCGCTGCGCTCCGGCGTGTGGCCGTCCCAACCGCCCCAGGCAATCAAAGCCCTCTTCGCCATGCTGTGAACCTCCTGAATCGCCGCCGCGATCGATGGTTACATGGCAAGGCCGTCAGCGCCAGCCCAGGGCCGGCGCGACATGGGTCAGGATCGCCTCAATGACATGGGCGTTATAGTCGACGCCGAGCTGGTTGGGCACGGTAAGCAGCAGCGTGTCGGCCTCGGCGATCGCCTCGTCCTGCGCCAATTCCTTGATCAGCACGTCAGGCTCGGCGGCGTAGCTGCGGCCGAAGATCGCCCTGGTATTCTCCTCGATGAAGCCGATCTGGTCGCGGCTTTCATTGCCGCGCCCGAAATAGGCGCGGTCGCGATCATCGACCAGCGCGAAGATGCTGCGGCTGACCGAGACGTGCGGCTCGCGCTCGTGGCCGGCCGCCTTCCACGCCTCGCGGTAGATGCGGATCTGTTCGGCCTGCTGGATGTGGAATGGCTTGCCGCTCTCGTCGAACTTCAGCGTCGAGCTCTGCAGATTCATGCCGAGCTTGGCCGCCCATTCCGAAGTGGCGTTGGTCGCCGCACCCCACCAGATGCGCTCGTGCAGGCCTTCCGAATGCGGCTCGAGCCGGAGCAGGCCGGGCGGGTTGGGGAACATCGGCCGTGGATTGGGCTGGGCGAACCCCTCGCCGCGCAGCGTATCGAGAAAAACCTCGGCATGGTGCCGCGCCATGTCGGCGTCGCTTTTGCCTTCCTGCGGCTGGTAGCCGAAATAGCGCCAGCCATCGATCACCTGCTCGGGCGAACCGCGGCTGATGCCGAGCTGCAGCCGGCCGCCGGCGATGATGTCGGCGGCCCCGGCATCCTCGGCCATGTAGAGCGGATTCTCGTAGCGCATGTCGATGACCGCCGTGCCGATCTCGATGCGGCTGGTCTTGGCGCCGACCGCCGCCAGCAGCGGGAACGGCGAAGCGAGCTGGCGGGCGAAATGGTGCACGCGGAAATAGGCGCCGTCGGCGCCGAGCTGCTCGGCCGCGACGGCGAGATCGATGGATTGCAGCAGCGCGTCGGACGCCGAGCGCACTTGCGATTGCGACGAGGGGGTCCAATGCCCGAATGACAGGAAACCGATTTTTTTCATGGCCCTGAAGTATATGCGAGCGGCACTTGCTTCAATGCCAAAACGGCGGGGTTACACACCGTCACCTCAGGCCATACTCTGGGGTTGAACGCCGTGGAGGGTGGAATGCTGAAGGGGACGCGAATCGTCGAGATCGAGGCGCTCGGGCCGGCGCCCTTCGCCGGCATGCTGCTCGCCGATCTCGGCGCCGATGTCATCGTCGTCCACCGCAAGCAGGCGCCCGTGCCGGGCCTGCCCGAACACTCGCTGCTCGATCGCGGCAAGCGCTCCATCGCGCTCGACCTCGGGGATGCCGGGGACGTCGCCCTGCTGATGCGCCTCGTCGCCACCGCCGACGGCCTGATCGAGGGATTCCGGCCCGGCGTCATGGAGCGTCTCGGCCTCGGCCCGGAGGCCTGCCTGGCGGTCAATCCAAGGCTGGTCTATGGCCGCATGACCGGCTGGGGCCAGGACGGCCCCCTCGCCCGCACCTCTGGCCATGATTTGAACTATACCGGCGTATCCGGCGCGCTCTGGTACGCCTCCCTGCCGGGCGAGCCGCCCATGGCGCCGCCGACGCTCACCGGCGACATAGGCGGCGGCGCGCTCTATCTGGTGATCGGTATGCTCGCCAGCATCATGAGCGCGCGTGCCGGCGGCCCAGGTACAGTGGTCGACGCGGCCATCGTCGACGGCTCGGCCCACATGATGAACCTGCTGATGGCGGTCGGCCAGTCCGGCGCGCTCGTCGCCGAACGCGGCAGAAGCCTTCTCGACGGACCGCATTGGTGCCGCGTCTACCGCACAGCCGATGGCGGTTTCATCAGCGTCCAGTGCCTCGAGCCGAAATTCTACGCGCTGTTCCTCGACAGGCTCGGCCTCGCCGCCGATCCGCAATTCGCCAGGCAGTTCGACCGCGATCTCTGGCCGGAACTCGGCAGCCGGCTGGCGGCGATATTTGCCGCAAGAAAGCGCGATGAATGGACCAGCCTGTTCGAAGGCTCCGACGCCTGCGTCTCCCCGGTGCTCAGCCCGTGGGAGGCGGCACGGCACCCGCACATGGCCGTGCGCGGTTCCTGGCTGACGGTGGACGGCGTCCTGCAGGCCGCCGCCGCTCCACGCTTTTCCGGATGGGCGCAAAAGACGCCGGGCAGAAGTCCAGCGCGCGGCGAACACGACGCCGAGATTCGTGCCGCGCTCGCGAACCCCTGGGCGTTCTGATCCGCTGGCCGGCCAAGCCACCAGGCCGGCCCCATCAAATATTGCTGAACTAGACCTGCTCCGATGGCGCTCTGGCTGCGAAACCGGCTAGAAGTGGTAGCTACCATTGCATATAATTAAATCAACTTGATTTGTTTTTATCGCAAAGTTCGTTGGTAACGTTCCCATGATCTCCAGGAAAGCCGTCTCCGGCACCAATCTCGAACAGGCCAAGTCGCACAACCGCCGGGTGGTGATCGAGGCGATTCGTACCAACGGCGCCTTGTCACGCGCGGCGATCGCGCGGCTGACCGCGCTCAGCACCCAGACCATTTCCAACATCGTCGAGGAACTCGAGACGGCCGAGCTGCTGCGCGCCGAGGCGACGCTCAAAGGCGCGCGCGGCCAGCCGGCAGTGCCCTATTCGATCAACCCCGATGGCGGTTACTCGATCGGCCTGCAGCTCGACCATCAGCTGGCGGTTGGCGTCATCACCGATCTCTCAGGCACGGTGCGGGCGCGTATCGAGCACCCCGTTGACCGCCCGACCCCGGCGCAGGCGATGCCGCTGCTTGCCGCGATTGCCGGCGACCTGATGCGCAAGTTTCGCTTCGACCGCCAGCGCCTGTTCGGCATCGGCGTGGCGATGCCAGGCCCCTTCGACGTCGAAGGCATGACCTCGGTCGGGCCAACCGCCCTGCCCGGCTGGCAGGATTTTCCGGTCGCCGACGAGCTCCAGCGGCTGACCGGCATTGCGGTGACGGTCGAGAACGACGCCACCGCCGCGGCAATCGGCGAGCGGCTCTATGGCGTTGCCCGCAACCTCGGCAGCTTCGTCTATCTGTTCATCGGCACCGGCCTGGGCGCTGGCCTGTTCCTTGACGGCCATCTCTACAAAGGCAGCCGCCACAATGCCGGCGAGATCGGCCACATGATCGTTAGGCCTGGCGGCCTGTCCTGCGGCTGCGGCAAGCGCGGCTGCCTGGAACGCTACGTATCGCTGCGGGCCGCCTATGATCGGCTCGACCTGCCTGACCCCGACCATGCCTCGCCCGATGTGCTGGAGGAACTGTTGGCGCAAGGAGACGATCGCCTCGAAGCCTGGATCGCAGATGCCGTCGATCCGCTGCGCCAGGCGATCGACGTGCTGGAACTGGCGCTCGATCCCGAAACCGTGGTGGTGGGTGGCTTCATGCCATTGCCGGTGATCGAGGCCCTCGTCGCCCGGCTCGAACCGCTGCATCTTTCGGTCAGTTCGACCAGAGCGCGGTCCACACCGCGCGTGCTGGTCGGCGCCGCCGGCAAGGACACCTCCGTGCTCGGCGCCGCCGCGCTGCCGATCTTTTCGGAGACCAACCCCCAGTTCGACGTGCTGCAGAAGCCACTCGGCTGATCCGCCGGGCCATTCCATGAAAAGCGTGGCACGGTCCTCCCCCTAGCGTCACAACGGAGGGGGCCTATGGCAATCCGTAGAGAACCGGCATCAGTCCGCAGAGCGCCTTGAAGCGCTCCCACGACTTGCGCTCCGGCTGCGTCCAGCCGGTTTCGGCAAGCGCCGAGAGGCGCGGAAACACCAGCCGGTCGAAGACGGCGCGGTCGGTCATCGGTTCCGACCAGATGCAGCATTGCACGCCGAGGAAATGTTTCTTCTGCGCCTCGCTCCAGCCTTGCACCGGATCGAAGCCGTAGAGTTTCTCGGGCGACGACCAGCCGGCCCAGGCGGCGCCCGGTTCCGACCATTCCTGGCTGTTGGCCATGTCGAGATAATAGACCTGGCCCGGATTGACGACCATGTCATAGCCCTCGCCGGCCAGCGCCGCCGAAACCTCGACATTGCGCCAGCCATTCAGATAGCACTTGTTCTTGTCGATGACATTGCCGTGTGCTGCCTCCTCCCAGCCGCCGGTGACGCAGCCGCGAGACGCAAGGAACGCTTGTACGCGCTTGAGGAACTGCGCCTGCAGCACCGCTGCCCCCGAGCCTTCGATCTCATCGGCGCCATGCGTGTTGGTGACCACGCCAAGCCGCCTGGCATGCGCCTTTGCCACCGCCTCGCCGCCGATCTCGGCAAGCCGGTGCAGCGCCTGCGGCGAACCCGACCAGGCGCCGATCGGCACCTCGTCGGCGCCGACATGAATGATCTTCGAGGGAAACAATTCGATAAGCTCGTCGAAGATCGTCTCCAGCACGCGGTAGGTTTCCTCGCGCGCCGGGTTGAGGCAGTTGTTGGGAAATCCCTGCACGGAAAAATACTCGCCATGCTCGCCGGGATCGCGCAGCCCGGGCAGCGCTTGCAGCATGGCGTAGCTGTGGCCGGGCACGTCGATCTCCGGCACCACCTCGATGCCGAGCCGTCCGGCCAGAGCGACGATGTTGCGGATGACCGGCTTGGTGTAATAGCCGCCGGACTTCTGCGGGCCCGAGCCCAGCAGCGGCGGGACCGGCAGGCCGTGACCACGCCAGGCGCCGATTTCGGTCAGTTGGGGATAGGCCGATATCTCGACCCGCCAGGCTTCGTCGTCCGACAGGTGCCAATGGAAACGGTTGAGCTTGTTCCAGGCCAGAAGCCTGAGGAATTTTTCGATTTCTGCCGAGGCGTAGAATTGCCGCGCCGCGTCGAGATGGCAGCCGCGCCAGCCAAGTGAGGGTTCGTCGCGGATTTCGCCGGCCGCCGGAAAGCGGAAGGTGCCGGGATGTTGTCCGGCGCCGCGCAGGATCTGTCCAAGCGTGATCAGCCCGTAGAGAAACCCCGTGCTCGTGGCCGCTGAAACCGTCGCGGCATCGGTGGAAAAGGTGATGGCATAGGCTTCCGGCGCGAAGCCGTCCCGTGGCGACATGATGACGGGGAAGCCGCCTTCCGCCGCCGGGCGAACGATCCCCTCGACGGGGAACAGGCTTGCGGTGAGGTCGGCAAAGGCCGTCGCTGCGGCGGTGGCCTCTTTGCCCTGCGGCCTCGGGTCGAGACCCGCGGGCGCCGGCATCGCGCCCGACACCTCGACCTTGCCTGGCCAGGGGATGACCGAAATCGAAACCGGCGCCACAGCGGGCACCGGATAGGGTTCGGCGCCGCGCCTGCGCACCGCATTGTCGCCGGCTGCCTTCGTCGGCTCGACCGAGATGCTCTGCGTGTTGCCGTCGGCGAGCACGAGATAGGCGCTGGTGGCGCCGTCGGTCCAGTGGCGCAGCGGATAGCTCAGGCCCCGCGCCGTCACCCTCCATGCAGTGCCCGGCTCGAGCACGAAGCCGTCCGGCGGCGCGAACGCGGCATGGTTGGACATCCGCTCGGTCAGCACACCGCCTTCAACCGTCGCGGCGGGATCGATCCGGCCCGGGCCGCTGATGCAGAGCCGGAAGTCTCGCAGTGGCTGGTGCGAAGCGTTGGTGAGTTTCAGCGAATAGGCCAGTTTCTGGCCGTCGCCCGGAGGCGTCCAGAAACTTTCCAGCCGCAGGGCAAGTGTCTCGGTCATGGCAATCTCGTGAGGTGAAAGGGTCAGGTCTTCAGCAGGCCGGCATAGATGCCGGGCTCCGAATTGGGGATCGGCGTCGCACCCACGGTGCGTTCGTAGAACTCGGACGGGCCGACATCGCCGATGATGGCGTAGGCATAGCCCATCGTCTTCAAGTCGAGCAGGGAGGCAAGCAGCAGCGCATGGCCGATGCCCTGGCCGCGCGCGGCCTCGTCGACACCTGTCGGGCCGAAGAAGCCACGGGCGATCGATTCATGGCAGGCAAAGCCCACGAGCTCCCCTGCCCGCGTCGCCAGGAAACAGGCCGGCGGCTGGCGCATGAAGGAGACGGCGGTTTCTCCCGCCCAGCCGGCACTGAAAGTCCGCCGCACCCAGCCCGTCACCAGTTCGTATTCCGGCGCCAACGCCCGGCGGACGGTGACACCGGTCTCGGCCAGGCGCTGGTCGAGCACCGGATCGGGTCCAAGCAGGGAAAGATTGACCAGATAGTCCATTCCAAAGATCCTGTTACGAAACCGCGCCGAGCGCACGGACGAAATGGTCCGAAGCCACCTGCTCCACGTCAGCCGAGGCCGGGCGTGATAGCCGCCGCATCTCCTCGGCATGGTTGAGGAAGCGGGCGCTGTCGCCCGGCACGAAAGGCCGGTCCGGATCGGGCACCGCCGAAAGCAGGAGCTGCGTGTAGGGGTGGCGCGGGTCGGCGATTACGGCTGACGTCGCGCCCCACTCCACCATCTGCCCGGCGAACATGACGATGATCTCCTCCGCCACGTGGGCGGCAGTGGCGATGTCGTGGGTGATGTAGAGCAGCGCCAGGTTCTTCTCGCGCTTGATACGGGCGAGCAGTTCCAGGATACCGAGCCGGATCGAGACGTCGAGCATCGAGGTCGGCTCGTCGGCAACCAGCACGTCCGGCTGCACGGCGAGCGCTCTGGCAATGTTGACGCGTTGGCGCTGGCCACCCGACAGCTCGTGCGGAAACTTGTGCGCCGTCAGCTCCGGATCAAGGCCGACATCGGCAAGTAGGTCCATCACGCCCTTGGTCAACGCTGCCTTGCCCCTGGCATGGCCGTGCAAAGCGAGCGGTCGGGCCAGGTGATGATGCACGGTGAACACCGGATTGAGCGAGGCGAACGGATCCTGGAACACCATCTGCACGGCGCGGCGGTAGGCCCGCTCCTCGTCGCCTGTTCCGGCTCGCGTCGCGTCGCGGCCACGAAAGGACAGCGTGCCCGCGGTCGGATGGTCCATGCGCGCGATGATGCGCGCGCACGTCGTCTTGCCGCAGCCGGATTCGCCGACCAGGGCGAGTGCCCGGCCGGGCCGCAGCGACAACGAGATGCCGCGCAGCGCCTGCACAAGGCCGAAGCTGCGTTCGATCTCGCTGAGTGCGATCACCGGCTCGGCGAGCACCGAGGGCAGCGCGTTCATGCCAAGGCCTCGCGCGCCCGCGCCGGCAGTTGCGGGATCGCGCCCCAGAGCTTGCGTGTGTATTCGTGCACCGGGGCATGGCTCACCTGACGGACATCGCCCACCTCGACCAGTTCGCCCTTCAGCATCACGCCGATGCGATGACAGAGCTGCGCCATCAGATGCAGATCGTGGGTGATGAACAGCACCGAGAAGCCGAGCGCGCGCTGCAGGTCGATCACCTGTTCGAGGATCTCGCGCTGCACCACCACGTCGAGCGCCGTCGTCGGCTCGTCCATGATGATCAGCTCGGGCTCCAGCGCCAGGCAAATGGCGATCACGATCCGCTGGCGCATGCCGCCGCTGAACTGGTGCGGATAGTCGGAAAGCCGGTTCGCAGGGATGCCGACCAGCTTGAACATCGCCTCGGCGCGGGCCCGCGACTGCTCCCGGATGGCGCCATTGTGCCGCCGCAGAACGTCGTGGAACTGCGCTTCCACCCGCATTAGCGGGTTGAGCGAATTCATTGCGCTCTGGAACACCATGCCGATGCGGCTCCAGCGCACCTTCTGCATCGCCGGCTCAGTGAGCTTCAACAGATCCTGGCCGTCGAGCAGGATCTCGCCGCCCGCTACCCAGGCCGGCGCCTTGGCCAGCCTGGTGATGGCATAGGCGATGGTGCTCTTGCCGCAGCCGGATTCGCCGGCGAGCCCGAACAGTTCCGAGCGGCCGATGTCGAACGAGACGTTCTTCACCGCGCGGAAGGCGCCCTTGTCGGTGAGATAGTCGACGCTGAGGTCGCGGATTTGCAGCAGGGGTCCGCTCACCGTGCGGTCTCCAGTTCACGCTTGCGCAGCCGTGTCAGCCGCAGCCATCGCGACAGCGCCGGCCCTGAGCGCAGCTGCGGGTTGGCGATCTCGTCGAAGGTGAAGTTGAGCAAGGCCAGCCCGAGCCCGACCAGCGCGATGCCGAGCGCCGGCGCGCCGATATCCCACCAGGCGCCGACGATGATCGCCGAGGAATTCTGCGCATTGTAGAGCATGGTGCCCCAGGTGACGTTGAGCGGATCGCCGAAGCCCAGATATTCGAGCGTCGTCTGCGCCACGATCGCATAGATGATCGAGCCGACAATGTTGATGCCGATCAGCGGCACGAGGTTGGGCAGGATCTCGACGAAGATGATGCGCCATGAAGGCTCGCCGACCATGCGTGCCGCGGTGATGAATTCACGGTTGCGCAACGCCATGGTCTGCGCGCGCGTCATGCGCGCGCCCCACGGCCAGGATGTCAGCGCGATGATCGTCATGATCGCCAACGGGCCGACCGTTCCGGCGAAGGAGGCGAGCAGGATCAGCAGCGGAATGTTGGGTATGACCAGCACCGCATTGGTGGCGAGATCGAGCGTTCCATCGATGCGGCCGCCGAAATAGCCTGATATGAGGCCGATTACCGTGCCGATCGCGGTGATGGCGAGGCCGGTGGCAAAGCCCACGGCAAGCGACGGCCGCGCACCCCAGACGAACTGGCTGTAGACGTCGCGGCCCATCTTCGTGGTGCCGAAATAATGCGAGACCGTCGGCGGCTGGTGCGAGCGCCCGACGCGCGCGGCCGGATCGGTCGGCGCCAGGATCGGCGCGAAAATCGCCATCAAGGCAAGGGATGCAATGATGATGAAGCCGGCCACCGCCTTCTTCTGGCGGAACAGGAGTTGCAGCCCGAACCTCATGCGCGCTCCTCCCTGATGCGCGGATCGACGATACCATAGATGATGTCGACCAGCAGATTGGCGCCAAGCGTGGCCAATGTCATCAACAGAAGCTGGCCCTGGATGACGGGATAGTCGCGCGCCACGCTCGCGGTGAACAGTGTCAGCCCGAGCCCGGGATAGTTGAAGACGATCTCGGTGACGATCGAGCCGCCGAAGACCGCGCCCAGCATCAGCGCCAGATTGGTCAGAACCGGCAGCATTGCGTTGCGCGCCGCGTATGAGAACATCACCGCCGTTTCCGACAGGCCCTTGGCGCGGCCCATGGTGACGTAGTCCTCGCCGAGCACCGAGATCATCGAGGAGCGCATCGTGGTCTGGAACTCGCCGATCATATACGGCGAGAGCGTCAGCACTGGCATGATGGCGTGCCAGAACACGCTGCCGAGGAAGGTGAAGTTGAAACCGGGATCGAGATCCGGATTATACGCGTAGCCGACTGGGAACCAGCGCAGCGTCACACCGAAGGTGAACAGCGTGGCCAAGGCGATGATGACCGGCGGGATCGCGATCAGCACGACAGAAAACGGCGAGACGAACGCATCGAAACGTCCGCCCCGCCGCCAGGCTGCCACCGCGCCGAGGGAGACACCGACGCAGAGGGAAAAGACGATGGCGCAGGTGACCAGAAGTGCTGTCCAGCCGGCCGAGCGGGCGAGCACCTGGGTGACCGTCTGCGGATAGTATTTTACCGAGACGCCGAGGTCGAAGGTCGCCAGCCCCTTGATATAGTCGACGAACTGCAACCAGACAGGCTGCTCGACGGCGCCGAAGCGGGCCTTGATCGCCTCGACCGCCGCCGGTGTCGCGCGCGGACCGAGTTGCGCGATCATCGAGTCCACCGGACTCCCAGGCATCAGCCTGGGAAGGGTGAAGTTGACGATGATCGCAAACAGGAAGGCGACGAAGTAGACACCCAGCCGCCTAAGTGGAATCCGCATCGCGATTGCCCTGCCGGCCGGGTTACTGCGCGGGCTTCAGGCGCAGCAGATGCATCAACCGCATGCGGTTGTTGTCGTGGTTCTCCGGGTTCATCACCGGCTCGTCCTTGGTCACCCAGCCGGTGAAGCGCTTGCTTGAATACTGGTACCATGTCGGGCCGTTGAACACCGGAACGACCGGAAAGTCGTCGGCGATGATCATCTGCACCTGGTCGAACAGCTTCTTGCGCTCCTCATCCGTGGTCGCCTTGCGGTAGGCGTCGAACACCTTGTCGAGTTCAGGATTGGAGTAGCGCGAGTCCGCGTGGACGATGCGCCCGGCGAATGCCGTCGACAGCGTCTGGTAGTAGCCGCGGAACGGTGTCGGCCCATCGGGGCGCGAGTTCATGACGGCGTCGAACGACCCGTCCAGGAGTTGCTTCTGCCACTGCTCATATTCCGGCGTGGCGACGGAGGCATTGACGCCGATCTTGCGCAAGCCCTCGGTGGCGATCTGCACGGCGTCGATCCAGTCGGTCCAGCCGTTCGGCACGATAATGACGAAGGCAATCGGTTGGCCCTTCGGCGTGGTGCGGAAACCGTCGGCGCCCTTTTTGTAGCCGGCATCGTCAAGCACCTTGTTGGCCTTGTCGATGTCGTAGGTCATCCAGACATCCTTGTCGCCCTCGGCGGCCTTGTTGCGCCAGGAGTCGAAGCGTGGCGGCAGGCCGCTGGCATGCAGATTGACCACGGGATAGCCGAAGCCGGCAATGTCGACCATCGAGGTGCGGTCCATGGCGAGGCTGAAGGCGTGACGGAAATTGATGTCGTTGAACGCTTCAAAATTGCCCGGCTTGTTGGTCTTCAGATTCATCTCGTAGGCGATGGTCTCGGCCGGCGGCTGCCAGTAACCATTGTGATCCTTGTCGAGCGCGACATAGGTCTTGTCGATCTCCGGCAGGAACGAGCCGATCCAGTCCATTTCGCCTTGCGGCAGCAGCGCCAGCATCTGGTCATTACCGGAGATCTGCGGCAGTTTCAGGCAGTCGACATGCAGGTCGGCTGCGTCCCAGTAATTCGGGTTGCGGCACTGCTCATAGACCTGCGGCGTGAAGCGGCGGATCTCGGTCATCGGCCCCGAGCCGACCGGCTTCTCGTTCTTGAAGGCGAGCGGGTCCTTGATATCCTTCCAGATGTGCTCGGGCACGACCGGAAAATCGGCCAGCGATTCCGGGAAGTGGGTGTCGACGCCCTTGAGGTCGATCTTGACCTCCGTCGGTGACGGCGCCTCGACCGAAGCCACGCTTTCACCTACGCCGACGATGTCGACGGCCGGGTTCTTGAGCATCAGTTCGAGCGTGTATTTCATGTCGGCCGAGGTCAGCGGCTGACCGTCGGACCATTTGACGCCGTCGCGCAGCGTGTAGGTGATCGACTTCAGATCGTCGGAGAATTTATAGCCCGTCGCCAGCCGGAAGATCGGCTTGCCGCTGTCATAATCGTTGAAGATGACCAGCGGCTCGTAGACGAAATCCATCGTGCTCTGGCGCCGCCCGCCGAGATCGAACGGGTTGAAGTTCTGCACCCAGCTCGTCTGTTCCTCGATATGCATGGCGAGCACGGATTCGGCGGCCGCGGGCCGCGTCACGCAGACAAAGGCCGATGAAACCGCCACCGCGCCAGCAAGCGCGAACAGCAGCCGGCGGCTGATCGCGCCGCCCGCGAAAGCGGCCGCACGCATTGAACCCTGCGCCTCTGGTGATTGTACGAGACCCAGCATCTTTCTCCTCCCTGAGCAGACTGGTCATGATGTAAATCAAATTGATTTAATCGCAGGCCAATGCGGGCGTCAACCCTTGTCCCTGACATCCGCACAGGGTCGCGCCACTGCAGCCGCCCGAAGGCCTGGCCACCGTCGCAAGACAGCCTGCGCCTCCTGAATGCGTCCCACCGCGCCGGTGGACGCCGCCACTGTGTCCGTAAGTCTTCGTGAGGAGATCGGCCTATGTGCGCCGAAAGCAGATCAGCCGATCATTTCCCGCAATGATGGTCGTTGATCTTGTTCAAAGCATTCGCATCCGGCCCGACCCGGTCGTAGGAACACGCGCCCGCGGCTGTCGTGAACAGTTGCTGGTCGTAGTAGCGCGGACCGCCGAAGAGGAAGCCGATGAGATCGTCATCGGCGGGAACATAGCGTTCCGGCTCGGCCTGATGGTGGCGATGCTTGCTCCCGGCGGATGCCGACGCGGACATGCCACAGGCCATCGCCACGGCAAGAGCGCAGATCGCAAACCGTTTCGTCGTCATCGGCAACACCCTCCTGGCCATTCGCATGTCCTATATAGGCAAAATCGGCAGGCGAAACAAAGGTTCCCTGCCCGTGCGCGTCACCGCGCCGCCACACCCCTCAGTCGGTCTGGATCCAGACCGACTTCGTCTCCAGATACTCGTGCAGATGTTCGATGCCGCCCTCGCGGCCATAGCCGGACATCTTCATGCCGCCGAACGGCACCGCCGGGTCGATGGCATGGTACATGTTGACCCACACCGAGCCGGCCTTGATGCGGCGCGCCAGCTTGTGCGCGGTGCCGAGATGGCTGGTGAAGACACCGGCCGCCAGCCCATAGGGCGTCGCATTGGCGCGCGCCACAGCCTCATCGAGCGTGTCGAACGGCATGGCGGAAATGACTGGCCCGAAAATCTCCTCCCGCGCAATGGTCATCTTGTCCGATACCGAACCGAAGACGGTCGGCGCGATGAAATTGCCGCCATCGTAGAGCGCGCCCGTCAGCCGCGAGCCACCGGCGACCAGATCGGCGCCTTCGTCGCTGCCGGCCTTGATGTAGCCCTCCACCTTGCCGGCCTGCCTGGCATTGATGAGCGGCCCGATCTCGGTCTCCGCCTCGATGCCGTGGCCGATGCGCAGCCTGCCGGCGAACTCGGCGACACGGCGCACGAATTCGTCATGGATTTCGCGCGCCACGAACAGCCGCGAGCCGGCGATGCAGATCTGGCCCGAATGCACGAACACCGCCATCGCCGCGACCGGAACGGCCTTGTCGATATCGGCGTCGCGGCAGACGATAACAGGCGACTTGCCGCCGAGCTCCAGCGAAACGCGCTTGAGGTTGGCCACGCCTGCCCGCGCGATCGCCTGCCCTGTCAGCGTCGAGCCGGTGAAGACGATCTTGTTGACGTCGGGATGTTCGGCGAGCCGCGCGCCGGCCTCCGCCCCTGTGCCGGTGACGATGTTGACGACGCCGTCGGGCACGCCGGCCTCCTGCATCAGCCGCGCGATCAGAAGCGGCGTCAGCGACGCATCCTCGGAAGGTTTCAGCACGATGGTGCAGCCCGTGGCGAGCGCCGGGGCGATCTTCCAGATCGAGGCGGCTGTCGGCGCGTTCCAGGGAATGATCGCACCGACGACGCCGACCGGCTCGCGCCTTGTGAAGGAGACGATCTCGCCGGGAATGGAATTGTCGATCGCCTCGCCATGCAGCGCCGTCGCCATGCCGCCATAGAAGCGCAGCATGCCGATGACACGGCGCCGGTTGGCCAGCGTGCGGGTGATCGGCAGCCCCATGTCGAGCGTGTCGGAAACGCTGAGCTCTTCCCAATGCGTCTCGAACAGATCGGCGATGCGCAACAGCACGCACTGCCGCTCATAGGGCGAGAATTTCGACCATGGGCCTTCGAAGGCCGCGCGTGCGGCGGCCACCGCTGCATCGATGTCGGCGGCCCCGCCGCGCGGCACCGTCGCCAGCACCTCGCCCGTCGCCGGGTTGAGCGCCTGCATCACCTCACCGGACTGTGCCGCGACCCACTTGCCGCCGATGAACATCGGCCGGAATTCGCCGTGGTAGAGCGTCGCGGCCTTCGCCCTCGGGTCGAAATTCAGCGTCATCTCTTCCTCCTCACGAACTCCGCCGCGACTATTACTCCCGGCGCGGTCGACCTCAACAAGGAAAGGTGGGCTTCATTCAGGACGTCGAGCACGGCAAGCGTCGCCCGAGCGGCTGTCGGAAGCCGGCACCGCTCGCACCGCGAAAGAAGGATGGTTCAGTCGAAGAAGCCCGCATCCTCTTCGCTGAGATACTTCCTGGCGGCTTCGGCGTCGATATCGAGCCCCAGGCCAGGCGCTTCCAGCAGGTCCACCATGCTGTCCCTGACGATCTGCGCCGGCAGGCCGATCACCAGATCCTCCCACCACGGGTCCGAGGCGCTCGGATATTCGAACGCCACGTAATTTGCCGGCAAGGTGGCGCAGACGTTGATCAACGCGCCAAGGCCGAGCAGCCCGTTCGCGGTGCCGTGCGGCGCCATCAGGATCGAGTGCATATAGGCATGCTCGGCGACCCATTTGAGCTCGGCGATGCCGCCGATATCCGCCGGATCGGGACCGATGACCCGGACCGCCTGCGTCTCGATCAGTTCCTTGAAATTGTGCCTGAGGTAGATCTGCTCGCCGGTATGGATCGGCGTCGATGTGGAGGTGGTCAGCTCGCGATAGGCCTGCGGATTGACCCACGGCACATAGTCGCCGGTCAGCATGTCCTCGAGCCACATCAAATTGTACTTCTCGACCGCGCGGGCGAACTTGATCGCATCGGGCAGCATCCAGCCCGGGCCGCAGTCGAGCGCCAGGCTGACCTTGTCGCCCAGCACTTCCTTCATCGCGATCACACAGTCGAGCATGTGATTGAAACCGCGCTCGCTGATCACGCCCTGATCCATGGCGCCGTGATAGCCGGCCTTCTTCTGCGTCACGCCGTAATGGAAGCCCTCGACGGTGTCCTTCATGTTGGAATGGAACGAGATTCCCTGCTTGACCATGAAGAAGTTCTGCGGCTGCTCCATCATCCATTTGACGTCGGCGGCGTAATCCTCCGGCCGGTCGCCGGCGCGCTTCCGGCGGATCGAGCCGTTGTAGACGCGCACCTTGTCGCGTACCTTGCCGCCAAGCAGCTTGTAGACCGGCACGCCCGCCGCCTTGCCGGCGATGTCCCATAAGGCATGCTCGATGGCGGAGACGGCGGCGCCATAGGGCTTGAACGAGCCGCGCTGGCGGATCTTCAGCATCACCCGCTCGACGTCGGTCGGGTCCTCGCCGATCAGCGCCTCGCGGAAATGCAGCACAAAGGGCTTGAGGTAGGTCTTGGTGAACTCGACCTCGCCAAGGCCATAGAGGCCCTCATCGGTCACGATGCGGACGATGGGGTGCTTGCCGATGACGGCGCAGCGCAGGTCGGTGATCTTCATGGCGCAGCCCTATTTCACGGACGAGAAAGCTGTCGGCGTGAGCAGCTGGCTGCTGATATTGGCAACGATCTGCCCGTCGCGCTCAGACTCCTCCCGGGCCTTGTGCCATACCGGATCGGTGACGAAAGCCGCCCATTTCGCCTCACGCTCGGCCAGCGATTGCCAGGCGAGGAAATAGGTGAGGCGATTGCTGTTTTCGCCGATCGCCGTGGTGAAAAACCCGGCCTGGCGGATGCCATGCCTCTCCCAGATGGCCAGCGTTTGCTCGGAAAAGCGCTTGAGCAAAGCCGGCAGCCTGCCCGGCAGGCAGTCATAGATACGCAATTCGTAGATCATGGTTTCGTCCGTTTCTTTCTTCGCCTGGGAGAGGTCGACACGAATGGTCGGTCGTTGGCCCTGTGAGCCATGGGGGAATGATGGCAGGTGGTCTGGGCTAACTCCAAGTCCGGTCCCAGCTATATTCATTGTCCCAGTGCTCGGTGGATTGCCATATCCCCGTGACACCGGGCTGCAGATGCTGGCTGATCACCTCGTCGACCACATCGTCTATGCCCAGCCCCGGTTTGTCGGGCACTGTGATGAAGCCGTCCTTGACGAGCGGCTTGGGCAGGCCGGTGACGATGTCGTCCCACCAGTCGACATCGGCGGAGTGGTATTCGAGCGCCATGAAGTTCTCGGTCGCGGTGGCGACATGCGCGGCGGCCATCGCGGCGATCGGACTTTCGGCCATGTGGATCGCCATGGCGACGCCGTGGTCCTGCGCCATGTCGCCGATCTTCTTGGTCTCCAGAATGCCCCCGCTGGTGAGCAGGTCCGGGTGGATGACGGAGAGGCCGCCGCTCTTGAGCAGAGGTTCGAAGCCCTCCTTGAGGTAGATATCCTCGCCGGTGCAGATCGGCACCGTGGTGGCCTGCTGCAGCTGCCGGTACTGCTCGGTATATTGCCAGGGGATCACGTCCTCCAGCCAGGCAGGCACATATTTCTCGATACGACGCGACAGGCGTATGCCGTCCTGCAGCGAAATATGGCCGACATGGTCGATGGCGAGCGGAATCTCGTATCCGATCACCTCGCGGACCTCGTGGATATACTGCTCGAGCAGGTCGATCCCCTTTTCGGTGAAATGCAGGCCCGTGAACGGGTGCTGCACGTTCTGCGCGTCATAGGCGAGATTGCGGGCCTTGCGCTCCTCCAGCGTGCCGCCACGGCCGCGCGGGTCGGCATGAAACCCTTCGAGCGCGCCGGCGGGCGCGGCCACGGCGCCCGGGACATGGGCGATCTGCATCAAGCCCAAATCCATCTTGAGGAAGGTGAAACCGCGGTCCATGCGCTGCTTGAGGCGCTTTCCGGTTTCGGTGCCGCTCGGTTTCTCGGCATCGGTATCGCAATAGACGCGCACCTGATCGCGGAACTTGCCGCCGAGCATCTGGTAGACGGGAACGCCATAGGCCTTGCCGGCGAGATCCCACAGCGCGATCTCGACCGCCGACACGCCGCCGCCTTGCCGGCCATGGCCGCCGAACTGCTTGATGCGGCGAAACAGGCGATCGATGTCGCAAGGGTTCTCGCCAAGCAGCCGGCTTTTCAGCATCAGCGCATAGGTGGCGCTGGCGCCGTCACGCACCTCGCCAAGCCCGACAATGCCCTGGTTGGTATAGATCTTGAGCAGCGCCGAGGTGAATGGCGCGCCGACGATTTCGGCCACCCGCATGTCGGTGATGCGAAGGTCGGATGGCCTGGAATTGGCGTTGACCCGATTGAGAGCCTCGCCGGCTCCTCCCGTCTTTGGCATGATTTGTCCTCGTTCTGGTTGGAAGCTTGTCGCTCCCCGAGCGGCGGCCAGCATCGAGCCTGGCTAACTCAGCTCGATCTCATGGGCTTGCAGGTAATCGCGGTTCATCTCGACACCGAGACCAGACTTCGACGTCAGCTTGAGGCTGCCGTTCGAAACATCGAGCGGTCTGTCGATGAGATGATCGTACTTGCCCAGGTTCCACTCCGACGTTTCGAGCTTGTAGAAGTTCGGAACGGTCATCATCACCTGCGCCCCCGCGACCACGTTGATCGGCCCGGCGGCGTCATGCGGCGAGACCGGGATGTAGTAGGCCTCGCACAGGGCGGAAATCTTCTTCAGTTCGGTAATGCCGCCGGTCCAGGTGACGTCAGGCATGATGTAGTCGGCGAGCTTGTTCTCGAGCACCGGTACGAAATCCCATTTCGTGTGGCCGCGCTCGCCCCAGGAGATCGGGGCGCTGACCTTGTCGCGCACCTGCTTGAGGGCGTTGAGGCTCTCGGGCGGACAGGGCTCCTCGAACCAGTCGATCTGGCCGGCTTCCTCGAGGCTGCGGCAGAGGCGAATGGCGGTGGGAACGTCGAAGCGGCCATGCGCATCGATGAGGATGTCGACGTCGGGACCCGCCGTTTCGCGGATCAGGGCCGTGAGTTCGGCCGCTTCGCGCTCGTCCTTGCGGGTCATGCCGCCATCGAGATAGCCGTCCCGCTGTTCACGCGACATGCCGTCCGAGGTGCGGCCCTGGTGGGGGAACGGATCGAATTTGAGCCCGGTGTGCCCGGATTCGACAATATCGCGAATTTCGCGGACCACGGCCTCCTTGCTGGTGAATTTGGCCTGGTCGGGATGGGTGTAGAGCGCGATTTCATCGCGCACCGGGCCGCCCAGCAGTTCGTAGATCGGCTTGCCTAGGACTTTGCCGCGGATATCCCAGAGGGCTATGTCGATGGCGCTCACGCATTCGACGGCGGCGCCGCGGCTGCCCATATAGGTGAAGCTGCGGAAAATCTTGTGCCACAGATGCTCGATGCGCGCCGGATCCTCGCCGGTCACGGCGGCGCCGATCTGCCGCAGGATCGTGCAGAGCGCACGGTTGGCCAGCTTTGTCGTGGTTGTGATCTCGCCCCAGCCACTCACGCCTTCGTCTGTCGTCACTTCGACGAACAGGTACTCTCCCCAGTAAGATGCATCGGATTTGATCAGCCACGGCCGAATGCTCGTGATTTTCATCTCTTGACTACCCTTATCTGGAATGAACCGAAGAGCGGTGTTCCGGGCCAGTTGTTCTACCCTGCCCGAGCGGCGTTGCGCGCGCGCATGTGTTCGAGGACATGCCGTCCGGAACCCTCGACATGGCGTGCAATGAGTTCGGCTGCCTCGTCGGCATTTCCCGCCTTCACATGAGCGATGAGCTCGCGGTGCTCGCGAATGATCGCGGCACGCCGGGCGAGTGTGAAATTGAAGCGCCGGCTCACGGCTCGCAGCACCTCGCGATGCTTCCACCAAAGCTCGGCGGCATGGCGGTTGTAGTGCCGCTGGTACATCACGGTGTGGAAGGCGGTGTCCAGCTCGCTGTGCCTGAACGTGTCGGCAAAGTTGTTCTCTTCGATCAGGCCCTGAAGACGTTCGAGTTCGGCGATGTCCTCGTCGGTGGCCATGTTCACGAACCATCGCGTCAGGGCCGGCTCGATGAGGACGCCGATCTCGTAGATGTCCCGGACAAAATCCTGGTCTATGGGCCGCACGCGCGCCCCGCGGTTTGGGAGAAAGGTGACAAAGCCTTCCCCGCGCAACAGTTGCAGGGCCTCGCGCACGGGATTGGTCGAGGTGCCGTGGCGCCGGGCCAGATCGGTCACCACAAGCCGCTCGTTGGCGGCGAGCCGCCCCTCGATGATGTCCTCCCTGATCAGCTCATAAAGCGAGGCGCCCTCGCTCGACGCGCCGAGAGGATCGATCCCCTCGGGTGGCTCTGCTTTGAATTCCCGCGTTTCGGCCAAGGCCGCCCCCTTCCATGAATACACGCCTTTCTCGATATCACGCACGATTTCCATAAACAATGTACGATTTGTTGCGTTGACAGCCAATCTGCGATCTGAAAACGTATAAAGTGCTCGAAGGGATACATTTGAGGAGATGTCCCCAGCCGACGAGTAAAGCCCGCTCGCCTCGATAAGGAGCGGCATGGGAGAGAAACCTGGAGGATACCTATGACGAGGTTCACACTCGGCGGTGCCGTCCTGCGCGGCACTGTCTCCACTGCATTGATCGCATCGTTGATGTCCGCACCGGCTCTCGGCGCGGCGCCGGTCGATCTGAGCAAGTGGTCGCCCGAATATGTGCGCTCCATCGCGGGCACGCAGGAATTTGACACGGCGGCCGATTGCGGCAAGGTCACCCCGCTCGACTACAAGGGGCGGCTGACTTTCTGGTATCAGGGCGTGTTCGAGGGCGACCCCGATCTCTTGCGCCAGTACTACAAGGATTTCTTCGAGACCTTCCGCAAGACCTATCCGAACATCCAGCTCGAGGAACAGGCCCTCACCTACAACGATCTCCTGGACAAGTTCCGCACGGCGCTCCTTGGCAATGCGGCGCCGATGGCGGTCCGCCTGCAGATCCTGGGCGGCACCGAATTCGCTTCAAAGGGCTATCTGCAGCCGCTCAAGCCGGAGGATGTAGGCTATTCGACCGAGGATTTCTGGCCCGGCGCCATGAAAGCCGTGACCTGGGACGGCGTGACCTACGGCATTCCAACCAACAATGAAACGATGGCGTTCATCTGGAATGCCGATATCTTCAAGCGCGCGGGCCTCGATCCGGACAAGGCTCCGGCGACCTGGGACGACGTCGTCAAGTATTCCAAGCAGATCCACGACAAGCTCGGCATTGCCGGTTACGGCCTCGTGGCCCGCAAGAATGCCGGCAACACCCCGTATCGCTTCATGCCCCAGCTGTGGGCCTATGGCGGCGGCGTGTTCGACGAAGCCACGGCGAACCCGGCCTATAAGGAGATCGAGCTCAACAGCCCGCAGAGCAAGGCCGCGCTGCAAGCCTCTTACGACATGTACGTCCGCGACAAGTCGGTCCCGGTTTCGGCACTCACCAACCAGCAGGCCGACAACCAGCCGCTGTTTCTCGCCGGCCAGCTCGGCATGATGATCTCGCACCCGTCCGACTACAACGTCATGCTCGACCTGCAGAAGAAGGCCACCGGCACCGACAAGGACAAGGCGCAGACCGTCATCGACAACATGCGCTACGGCCTGATCCCGACCGGCCCGGACGGCAAGCGCGCCGTCGTCTTCGGCGGCTCGAACATCCACATCCTGAAGCCTGAATATGTCGAGGGCGGCAAGGTGGACGAACCGGCCGCGAAGGCTATCATCTGCATGTGGACCAGCCCGGAATGGTCGCTGAAGATGGCCTATGCCGGGTCGAATCCGGGCAATCTCAACGGCTTCAAGACCAAATGGATGAAGGAACGTCTGGACAGCATCAAGTTCCTCGACGTCACGACTTCGATGCTGCCATACGGCATCCCGTTCCCGGCGCTGCCGCAATCGCCCGAGATCATGAACATCATCGTCCCGGACATGCTGCAGAATGCCCTGACCGGAGCGATGACCGTCGATCAGGCAGCGGACGACGCGGCCCAGAAGGTGAAAGACCTGATGGGCGGGCTCTAGTCCGAGCCTCACCTGCGATCCGACCGGCTGTTCCAGGGAACAGCCGGTTCGTTCCGAATAACAAGGGCACGCCAAAGTGACGATCGTGACCGGCAAGACCGAGGCTCGCCGAAGACTGCAACCGGGTGGATCCGGCTTGCTGCGCAAGATCTGGGAGCATCGCGCTGACTACGCCTACGTGCTCCCCGCGATCGCCGTGATGCTCGTCGTCATCGCCTATCCGATCTACTACACGATCGAGCTGTCGTTCTTCAGCACGCCACCCGGCCTGCAGCTTCGCGACAAGACCTTCATCGGCTTCGACAATTACACCGCCATCCTCACCAGCGGGGTGTTCTGGAAAGTCACCTGGAACACCCTGATCTGGACGGTGGGGTCCACCGGCATCTCCTTCGTCCTGGGGTTTGCCGCCGCGCTGGCGCTGCACCGCGACTTTTTCGGCCGTGGTGTCCTGCGCGCCATCCTGATCATTCCCTGGGTCATCAGCGCGGTCGCCGCCTCCTATATCTGGAAGTGGATCTACCATTCGGACTTCGGCATCATCGGCGCGGTGCTGGTCGGCCTCGGATGGGCTGACCGGCCGCCGAATTTCATCGACAGTGTCTCGACGGTGCTGCCCTCCCTGATCGTCGTCAACATCTGGCGCGAATTTCCGTTTGCCATGATCATGATGATGGCCGGCCTGCAGACGGTCCCCGACCAGTTGCTGCGCGCCGCGAAAGTCGACGGAGCCAATGCATGGCAGCGCTTCTGGCACGTCACCTTTCCGCATTTGAGAAACGTCTCGACGGTGACGATCCTTCTGCTGGCGGTCGCCAACTTCAACTCCTTCATCATCCCCTGGATCATGACCGGCGGCGGGCCGTCGAACGCATCGCATATCTGGATCACCCACATCTATGAACTCGCCTTCGGCCGCCAGCGCTGGGGGGTGGCATCGGCCTATTCGGTGCTGCTGTTCATCATCCTGATGACGTTCGGCTACTTCTACGTCCGCGCGCTGAGCGGCAACGACCGGAGGGACGGAAGCGCATGAGCACGATTGCCGGGACAGCCCCTCGAGGCCAGGCCCGTCGCCGCATCCGCTTCGACGGATGGCGGTGGGGCGGACGTATCTTCCTCGTGTTCATGCTGCTCTACACAGCGTTGCCGATGATCTGGATGCTGCTCACCTCGATCAAGTCCGGCTTCGCCGCGATGCAATTCCCGCCGCAATGGTGGCCTGACCAACCGACACTCGCCAGCTACCAGAAGCTGCTCGATCCGCAGAACAGTGTCGGCCAGGACTTCCTCCGCTTCTTCTGGAACAGCCTTTTCGTCTCCACCGCCACGACCATCCTTTCGGTGATCGTGGCGGTTCCCGCTGCCTACGCGTTTTCGCGCTTCACCTTTCCGGGCCGGAACTTCCTGTTCTTCACCGTCCTGCTGCGCAACATGTTCCCGGCGGTGATCTTTCTCGTGCCGCTCTTCATCCTGATGCGCGCGATCGGGCTGGTGAACACGCATGGCTCGCTCGTTCTCACCTACCTGACATTCGGCCTGCCGCTGGCGATCTGGCTGCTGAAGGGCTTCTACGACAACATCCCGGTGCAGCTCGAGCAGGCGGCGCGCATCGATGGCGCGACGCGGTTCCAGGCCTTCATCCTGATCGTGATGCCGCTCTCGACGCCGGGCATCATCGCCACGGCGATCTATTCCTTCATCGGCGCGTGGAACGAGTACATCTACGCCTACACCTTCCTCTCCAAGAACGAGCAGTTGACGCTGCCGGTCGGCATCCAGCGCTTCTTCTCGGAAAACACCACGGACTTTCCAGGCCTGATGGCGGCCAGCTTCATCATGAGCGTGCCCGTCGTCGTGCTGTTCCTCGTCCTGCAACGATACTTCGTACGCGCCCTGACAGAAGGCGCGGTCAAGCATTAGGGAGTTGCCGATGGCCCACGTGGTCCTCAAAGATCTCGTCAAGACCTATGGCAGCTTCAAAGCCGTCAACGAGGTCTCGCTGACGGTGAATGACGGTGAGTTCGTTGCGCTCGTCGGCCCCTCGGGCTGCGGCAAGACAACGACGCTGAACCTCATCGCCGGGCTGATCCCGATCACATCGGGCGACATCGTCATCGGCGACCAGGTGGTCAACGACCTCGACCCCAAGGACCGGGACATCGCAATGGTGTTCCAGAACTACGCGCTCTATCCGCAAAAGTCGGTCTATATGAACCTCGCCTTCCCGCTGCAGATGCGCAAGCTGCCCAAGGCCGAGATCGACAAGAAGGTCCGGGAAGCGGCACGGGTGCTCGACATGACGCAGTTGCTCGAGCGCAAGCCGCGCGAACTTTCCGGCGGCCAACAGCAGCGCGTGGCGCTCGGCCGCGCGCTCGTTCGAGATCCGGCGGTGTTCCTGATGGACGAGCCGCTCTCAAATCTCGACGCCAAGCTGCGCGTGCAGATGCGCTCCGAGATCAAGCGGTTCCATCAGGACCTCAAGGCGACCATCATCTATGTGACGCACGACCAGCTCGAGGCCGTGACCATGGCGGACAGGATGGCTGTGATGAACGGCGGCTATCTGCAGCAATACGATTCGCCGGCCCAGGTTTTCGCGCATCCCGCCAACATGTTCGTCGCCAGCTTCGTCGGCAGCCCGGCGATGAGCCTTATTCCGCTGGAGGCGTCGACGGCGAACGGCGACACCGTCCTGACCAGCGCGGAAGGCTGGAGCCTGGGGCTGTCGCAGCTCAATGCGCGCAAGGCCCAGAGGGCGACCACCAGGAAGGTCGTGCTCGGTGCGCGGCACTCGACGATCAAACTCCACAAGGGCGCGGTGCCAGGCGCCATTCCGGCCAAGGCCTATACGGTCGAACCAACCGGAGACGTCACCTTCGTGCAGGCCTTCCTCTCCGGCGCCATCGTCAACATCAGCGTGTCCCCAAACATCGCCGTCAAACCCGACGAGCAGATCTGGCTCGAGTTCGACCAGGAACGGATGCACCTGTTCGACGGCGAAACTGAAATGGCTCTAGAGGCCGCCTGAGACAGGCGTTTGGGACGGGGCGTGGATGACGACGAAGCTCAAGATCACAGCGATCAAGCCCTACCCCGTGTGGGTGGGAACGCGCAACCAGATGCTGGTGAAGGTCGAGACCGACCAGGGCATCTTCGGCTGGGGCGAGAGCGGCCTGAGCGGCCGCGAGAAGGCCGTGACCGGCGCGGTCGAGCACTACCGCGAATTCCTCATCGGCCGCGATCCCATGCAGATCGGCCGGATCTGGCAGGAGGCCTATCGCAGCCAGTATTTTGAAGGCGGGCGCGTTCTGCAGGCGGCGATTTCCGCCATCGACATCGCGCTCCACGACATCAAGGGAAAGGCGCTGGGCGTGCCGGTCTACGAGCTGCTCGGCGGCAAGCAGCGCGACCGCATCCCCACTTTCGCCTCGACCGGTGACGAGGCCGAGGGCGATGTCGCCATCGAACGAGCCCGCGAATTGCACCAGCAGGGGTGGCAGGCGATCCGCTTCTTTCCCGCCGGGCAAAGCAGCAGGGACATTTTCGAGCCGCGCGAGTCGATCGGCGTGACCGCGCGGATGCTCAACAAGGCCCGCGAGGCGCTGGGCGACGAGGTCGTGCTCGGCATCGACTATCATCATCGGCTGTCGGTGGCCGAGGCGGCGAGCTTCTGCAACAAGCTCGGCCGCGGCGTGCTCGATTTCCTCGAGGAGCCGATCCGCGACGAGACACCGGCGGCCTACGAATCCCTGCGCACGATGACCGACATCCCGTTCGCCATCGGCGAGGAATTTGCCAGCAAGTGGCAGTTCCTGCCCTACATCGAGCGCGGCATCCATCAGTTCAACCGGCTCGATGTCTGCAATGTCGGCGGGCTCACCGAAGCGATGAAGGTCGCCGGCTGGAGCGAAGCGCACTATGTCGACCTGATGCCGCACAACCCGCTCGGTCCGGTGTGCACGGCCGCGACCGTGCATCTGGCCGCCGCGGTCGCCAATTTCGCCTGGCTCGAGACCAGGGTGCCCGAGAGAAAGCTGGGCTTCGACAGCTCCGAGTTCTTCCCGGTGCAACCGCAACTCGACGGCCCCGCCTATCCGGTCGGCGATCTGCCGGGGCTCGGCGTCGAGGTCAACGAGGCGGCGATCCAGGCGCAGAGCTTCCGTTTCTGGGAAGCGCCCCACCTCAAGCGCCGCGACGGTTCTGTCACCAACTGGTAGTTCAATTTCAACCGGAGTCCACCATGACGCATACCTCCGACATCATCCGGCCGCCCAAGGACCTGATCGAGGGATTGAGGGAGATCGGCGCCGCGACGGTTGCCGGCACGCTTGGCCATATGGGCTTCCGCAATCCGCATATGGTCGGACCGGTGGCGCAGAACCACGGCAAGTCGATCGTCGGGCCGGCGCTGACGCTGCAGTTCCTGCCGCAGCGGCCGGACCTCTTCAACGAGGGAGAATATGCCGATCCGGAGACGCAACTGCACCGGCACGTGCTCTATCATGCGCAGGAAGGGGACGTGGTCGTGGTCGACGCGCGCGGCGACATGAGTTCCGGCGTTTTCGGCGATATGATGTCGACCTATTTCAAGGGCAGAGGCGGCGCCGGCATCGTCATCGACGGATGCATGCGCGACAGGCCCAATGTCGAGAAGCTCGACCTGCCGCTTTGGCTGCGCGGCTGGACGCCTAACTATCATGTGCAGACCAGCATCTATCCCAATGCCGTCAACGTTCCGATCGCCTGCGGCGGTGTCACGGTGATCCCCGGCGACATCATCGTTGCCGACGATGACGGGGTGGTGGTGGTCCCCGTGGCGATGGCCGCGAAGGTCATCGACGAAGCGAAGAAGCATCACGATTGGGAAGAGTTCTCACGCGAGAAGCTTATGCAGGGCGCCCCGTTGCAACGATATTATCCGCTGCATGACGATGCCCGCGGGGAATACGAGGCGTGGCGCAAGACAAACGGCTTGAAGAGCTCCAATTAGGCTAGAGAAAACGCGACGAATCCAGCAGTTCGGCCACGCCGTCCAGTTCCTTGTGCAGGCGATGCCAGCGACGGTCGAGATAGACCAGCGAATGCGCCTCCGGCGGGACCTCGTCCGGCTGCACCTCGCCTTCCAGCAGCTCCGCCGCGACCAGCGTCGCGCCCTCGATCGGCAGCAGGCCGAGCCGGCGCGCGCGGAACCAGGTCGAAACGCCGGTATAGCGCGGTTCGCCCGTCGGCAGCCGCGCCCAGGCGCCTCCGGGCGGGAAGCGTTCCGCGCCGCTCGACGCGCAGAGTTGCGCTAGGTCGATGTCGGTGAAGCGGAGCAAATGGATCACCATGGTCTCGGCCCGCAGCAAAGGCTCGGACGAGGTCGATTTCATCGAAAGCGAGAAGGCGACGACCGGTGGCGCGGCGCTCACCGAGATCAAAGAGGACACGGTCATTGCCACCGGCCGGTCGCCGGGATCGGCCGTGATCACGGCGACGCCCGCCGGGTGGCGGCGAAAGGCTTCGCGGAAGGCGTTGGTCATCGGATGCGGCGCGTTCATCGACATGTCTCTTCTGTTGTTTGAAAAGGGGGCCGGACGGCGTCCGCCGCCCGGCCCTTCGGACTACTTCTTCTCGATCAGGTCGTAGAACTGCCAGACGCGGTCGCTCCATATGCCGCCAATGTCGCGGCCGGCCGAGGTGACGATCGACGGCGCGATGGTGAAGTGGTTGGCCGCCACCATCATCTCGCGGAAGGTGCGCTGGATCACGCCGGCGCGCAGCGAGGCGCCGCCACCCGCGCGGTAGGCGAAGTTGCAGATATCGACGCCAACCTCGTGGATCTCGGACTTGGCCAGATGGACAAGGCTGATCTGGCGCGTCGACATCCTGCTGCCGGCCTCGACCGTCGCCTCGACGTCGCGCCAGGTTTCGAAGACAAAGGCGCGGGCGGCCCGATAGCGGGCCTCGGCGCGGCCATAGTCGTGCCAGAACTTCTCGCTCTCGCCGATCAGTCCGGCGCGGCCCGACTTCGAACGGGCGAACTTGGCGATCTCGTCCAGCATCCGGCGGCCCGCACCCAGCGCCCAGCCGGTATGGCCGATGGCGGCGAGGCCCACGACGCCGAGGCTGAAGAACTCCTTCTGGCGCAGCGGCGGCGCGGTCAGGATCGGGAAGACGAGATCGTCGGCGATGAAGACGTCCTCGGCCGCGTAGTCGATGCTGCCGGTGCCGCCGAGGCCCAGCACGTCCCAATTGCCGAGCTGCTTGTGCTCGGAGATCGGCGCATGGGCGCACATGACGATGACATTACCGTTCTCGTCCTTGGCGGGCTTGCCGGAGCCGTCGTCGACGAAGGCGGCGCTATGGCTGTAGGTGGCGTGGCTGAAACCGCTGCCATATTCCACTTGCCGTTCAGCCGGTAGCCGCCGTCGACTTTTTTCAGCATGCCCAGCGGTGCGCCCTGCCCCGAGAACCGGTTGTCGGTGCCCGGCGCGAAGAGCCGCGCGACCGCACTGTCGGGCAGGAAGGCCGCCGACATCGCCCCGATGCAGCAATGCACCATCGAAACCCAGCCCGCCGAGCCCGAATGCCAGGTGATCGCCTCGATCAGTTCAAGGCCCTGGGTGGGCGGCAACTGCGCGCCGCCAAGGCTTTCGGCGGCGAAGATATGCGACATGCGCAGCGGCTTCAGCACCTCGAACGTAGCCTGGGTCAGTTCGCCGCTTTCCTCGTCGGCGGCGGCATTGGCTTCCAGGACCGGCCCGATCTCCGCGATCTTCTTCAGCAGGTCGCGATGGTCGACGGTCGTTCCCCAAGAGCCATGCTTGATGGGTTTGTTCATCGTCTTCTCCTCCTTATTTTGAAAATGTGGTCAGCCGGCGAGGAAGTCGCCGATCTTCCCAAGCGTTTCGGGTTTTTCCTGCATGACGAAATGGCCGGCGTCCTCGACCAGGATCAGGCGTGCGTCCGCAAGCGCCTCGACGAAGAGTGGCGCCTGGCTGGCGGGCAGCAGACGGTCCCTGGTGCCCCAGACGACCAGTGTCGGATTGGCGATGCGCGCCAGGAAGCGGCGCAGATTCGGATGGCCCATGCCGAAGGGGGCAAGCAGGCGGCCCAGCGTCTCGCCTTCGCGGGCGCGATCGGCGCCGAAGGCCTCCGCAAAGGCGGGGTCCGAGCCGTCCGGGAAATAGCGCAACGCCGCCGAGACGTCATGCGCCAGATAGGCCGGCAGTTCCTGCGGCGCGACCGCGCCCAGATTGGTGGCTGGATGCGCGGGATCGTTGAGCCCGGCCGGCGCGACCAGCACCACCTTGTCGAACCGCTCGCGGGCAAGGCCGGCCAGCTCGGTCGCCATCCAGCCACCCATGGAAAAGCCGATGAGATGAGGCTTCTCCGACAGTTTCAGGACATCGAGCAGGTTCAGATAATGCAGAACCATGTCGGACATCGCCGCCACATGCGGCGCGGCGCCCGAAAAGCCGAAGCCCGGGTGGCTGGGGCACAGAACGCGGAACCGGTCGGCGAGACCTTGTGCAAAGTCGAAACCTTCCAGCGTCGAGGCGCCGTGCAGGAACAGCACGGGCTTGCCCTTGCCGATGGCCTTCACCACCGTTTTTACGCCGCCGACATCGTATTCGAGCGTTTCGAACTGAACGGTCATTCCTATTCCTCCTCAGACAAGGTCGGGCTGGATCAGCACTTTGCACTGCGTCGTGCGGCGGCGAAGGCTCTCGAAGACCTGCGGAACCGGCGAGAGGTCGATCCGATCGGTGATCAGCGCCTGCGGCGCGAAAGGTCCGCCGCGCAGCGCATCGAGGGCGATGCCGAACTCATTGCGCTGGTGGAAGAAGACCGAGAACAGCAGGTTCACTTCCTTGGTCAGCGCGATGAACGGGTCCCATTCGTCGCCGCCGATGCACAGGCCGACGCCCACCACCGTGCCTTGCAGCCGGATCGCCTTGACGGCCGCGTCGATGAGGCCGCGCTTGCCGACGCATTCGAGGACGATATCGGGCGCACCGCCACAGAGATCGGCAAGGTTCTCGGCCAGCCTGTCGCCCGATAGCGCAAAACCCGTCGCGCCGAGCGCCAGCGCGCGGTCGCGCTGATGGCTGTGTATGTCGGCCACGACCACGCACGACGCCCCCATGCGCCGCGCCCAGAAAGCGACGAGCAGCCCGATCGGCCCGGCGCCCAGTATGGCGACCCGGTCTCCCGGCTTCATGCCCGAGCGGACGATGCAATGCAGCGCGACCGAGAGCGGCTCGGCCAGCGCGCCGTCCTCCAGTGCCACCTCGTCGGGCAGCACATGGCACTGGCGCGCCGCGACGGCCACGTATTGCGCATAGCCGCCGCCAATCAGCACCATGTCGGGACAGCGGCCCGGATCGCCGCGCCTGCAGGCCGGGCATTGCCCGCAGCCGCGCATCGGCACGACGGCGACACGGTCACCGATCCCAAGGCCCGCCACGCGTGATCCCAGCGCGACGATGTCGCCGGCGAATTCATGGCCGAGAACGAAACCTCCACCGATGCCGAAAGGCACCGGATCCTCGGTGATGTGCAGGTCGCTGCCGCAGATGCCGCAAGCGGCGACACGCAGTACGACCTCGTCGGGTGCCGGGGTCGGATCCGGCACCATTCCGACGCGCAGCGGACTGCCGACCGTATCGAAGATGGCTGCTTTCATGAAAACCCTCCCTTTCAGCGGTCCGGATCGACAAGCTTGCGTCGGATCGGGAACCATGGCGCATCCCACCGTTTCGAGATCAGGCCCCAGATGCCCGTGCGGGCGTACAGCGCCACCAGCAGCGTCATCAGGCCTAGGACGACGAAATAGGTTGCGCCATATTCACCGAACCAGCGGTCGGCGATGAAGAAGATCAGGGATCCGATCAGAACGCCCTCGATGGAGCCGATGCCGCCGACCATGACGATGAAGATCGCCACGTTCGCCCACATCGGATCGAAGGCCGAGCCCGGGGTGATCCGCAACTGCGCCATGAAGTAGATCGCGCCCGCGAGGCCGCAGCCGACCGCCGAAGCGACGTAGACCAGGAAGCGCAGCTTTGCGACATTCACGCCCTGGCTGGCGGCCGCGACCGGATTGTCGCGCATGGCGATCAGCGCAAGGCCGAAGCGCGAGCGAAGCAGCCAGTAGCTGCCGCCCAGCGTCACCAGCAGCATGCCCGCGCAGAGCAGCGACATGGCGACATTGCGCTCGAAGGCCGAATAATCCTTCATCACGCGCAGCGACATGCCCGCGCCGGAATTGACCAGCGGCAGGTTCGAGGCGGTCAGCCGGAAGACTTCGGCCACCACCCAGGTGCCGATCGAGAAATACGGGCCGTCCAGGCGATGAAGCAGAAGGTAGATCGGCACGGCCAGCGCCGCCGGCACCAGCAGCGACAGGAAGACCGCCGCGAACGGATTGATGCCGTAAGTCTGCGCCAGCACGAAAAGCGCATAGCCGGCCGCGCCCATGAAGGCGTGCTGGCCCACCGAGACAAGGCCGGCATAGCCGGCGAGCAGGTTCCACATCTGCGCGACGGCGATGTAGCAGCACAACACCAGGATCGAGCGGATCGTGCCGGTCGAGGCCCACCACGGCATGGCCGCGACAGCGATCATCGCCAGCACCGCCAGCGTCATCGCGATGCGGCCGGACCGGGTCTGGCGCTGAACCAGCACCTCGGGCGCCTCGGCTTCCACATAGGGGATCGCACTCATGACAATGCCTTTCCGAACAGGCCCTGCGGGCGGGTCGCCAGCACGATCAGGAAGACGATGTGTCCAGCGAGCACGCCGAAGCCCGGATCGATGCGGAAGCCGATGGCCTGCGAGATGCCGAGGACCATCGAGCCGACGAAGGCGCCCCATACCGTACCCATGCCGCCGATGATCACCGCCTCGAACGCGTAGATCAGCTGGGCAGGCCCATCGGCCGGCGCGACGGTCGACCGCAACGCCTGGAAGACGGCGGCGAAGCCGAGGATGCCGACCGCCGCCGCCGTCGCCATCGCATAGACGGCGCGCGGGTTGATGCCGGTCATCGCTGCCGCCTCGACATCGGCCGACGCGGCGCGCAGCGCCCGGCCGAAGCGCGTGCGCTTCAACGTCAGATCGAGGCCCCAGGTGAGACCCGTGGCGACCGCCAGCACGATCAGCGGCAGAAGGCCGACATAGACACTGCCGATCTCGATGGATTGGCTCTCGATCCCGTGGCCGGGCAGCGACCGGCTGTTGGCGGACCAGATCTGGAGCATCAGGTTCTGCAGCGCGATCGACAGTCCGAAGGTCGCGATCAGCGACGGCAGCGGATCGCTGCCCACCACACGGTTCAGCACGGCCTTCTGCAGCACCCAGCCCATCAGCACGGCGAGCGGCACCAACACGATCAGCACGGGCAGCGGTCCCAGGCCCCAGGCCGTGGCCATCGAGATGCCGATCAGCGACAGCAGGATCACCAGATCGCCATGGCTGATGTTGACGATGCGCATGACGCCGAACATGAGCGCCATGCCGAGCGCGTACTGGGCATACATGCCGCCCAGCAGGATCCCCTGCACCAAGGCGTCAAACCACTCCATGGCCCGCTCCAAAATAGGCTTTGCCGATCTGCTCGCGCGTGATTTCGGCGGACTTGCCGGTCAGGGTCACGCGCCCCTCCAGCATGCAGTAGAGACGGTCCGAGGCGGTCCGGGCGAGGCCGACATCCTGTTCGACCACGATCATCGCCGTCCCGGTGGCACGGATCTCGGGCAGAGCGGCATAGATCTCGCGGATCACCTTGGGCGCGAGGCCGAGGCTGATCTCGTCGCAGAGCAGGACGCGCGGCTGGCACAGCAGCGCGCGGCCGATCGCCACCATCTGCTGCTGCCCGCCCGAGAGGCTCTGCACCTGCGTGCGGGCCTTCTCCTTGAGGATCGGGAACAGCTGGTGCAACCGTGCCAGCGTCCATCCGCCCTTGGCGCCCATGCGCGCGGCCTGGTCGATGGCGACGCGCAGATTGTCCTCGACCGACATGCCGGTGAACAGGCGGCGGCCCTCCGGCACGATGGCGACGCCCTTCTGCACCATGCGGTCGGTCGCGGTGCCGCCGACAGGGTCGCCGTGCAGCCGCACCATCTCGCGCCCGACCGGAAGCAGGCCCATGATCGAACGCAGCAGCGTGGACTTGCCTGCCCCGTTGGCGCCGATCAGGGCCACGGCCTCACCCTGGTGCAGCTCGATGTCGATGCCGTAGAGCGCCTGGAAATCGCCATAGCGGGCCAGCAGCCCGTGGGTGGACAGAACGGCCGTCATGCCTCGATCCCCATATAGACGCGCTGGACCTCGGGCAGCGCGATCACTTCGGCCGGCACGCCTTCGGCGATCTTCTCGCCGAAGTTCAGCACCAGCAGCCGGTCGGCCACAGCCAGCAGCGCGTGCAGCACATGCTCGATCCACACGATGGTGATGCCGCGGTCGCGGATGCGGCGCACCAGCGCCACCAGCGCTTTCGATTCGTCGTCGGTCAGCCCGCCCGCGATCTCGTCCAGCAGCAGCAGCTTTGGATCCGAGGCCAGCGCGCGCGCCAGTTCCAGCCGCTTGCGGTCGAGCAGCGTCAGGGCGCCGGCCGAGACATTGGCCTTGTCGGAAAGCTCGCAATCGCGCAGCACCTGGGCGCAGAAAGCATAGCTCTGCTTCTCCGACCGGCCGCCGCCGAAAGCGGCGGCGACCAGCAGGTTCTCGAAGGTGGTCATGCCGGAATAGGGACGCGGGATCTGATAGGTCCGTCCGATCCCCATCTGGCAGCGGCGGAAGGGGGGCTCGCCGCGCAGCGCGGTGTCGCCGAGCTGGATCTCGCCGCCGGAAGCCTTCAAATCGCCGCTGATCATGTTGAACAGCGTCGTCTTGCCCGCCCCGTTCGGGCCGAGGATGCCCAGCACCTCGCCCCGATGCACGTCGAAACTCACCTCATGCAGGACGCGGACGGCGCCGAAGGACTTCGACACGCCGCGCGCCGTCAGCAGGATTTCCCTTTCCATCGATCCGTCCGCGTCCCTGCTCATGTCACCACGCGATCGGCTGGATCGCCTGTTGCGGTGCGAAGAGCTGATTGACCGTGTTGTCGACGATCTTCAGGTCGTAGGGCCATTTCTCGCCCTTCACCCACTGGCCGCCGAAGATCGGCGTCTTGCAGATGTTCTTGTGCGGCGAACCGTCGAACTTGATGTGGCCGACAAGCGTCTGCAGATCGGTGGCGACCAGCGCGTCGCGGTTGGCCGTCCGGTCGAGCGGATTGGAGGAGCGCTTCAATATGTCGAGCGCGACCTCGAGCAAGGCATGCGAATAGCCCAGCGGCTGCGTCCACTGCCGCTTCGAATCGGCTTCCCACTGGTCGGCGATGTCGCGGCTGACCTGCCCGGTCAGCGACGACTTGAACGGGAAGGCCGGCGTCCACCAGACCTCCGAGGACATGCCGTTGCCGAGCGGACCCATCGCCTCGACGCCGCTTGGGAACAAGAGCGCCGCCGCCACCGTGACGGCCTTCGGCTTGAAGCCCTGCTGGTTGCACTGGGTGACGAAGGTCTTGAGATCGTCCGGATAGGTGATGCCGCCGATGATGTCGCAGCCCTGCTTCTTGAACTCGGAGATCTGGGCGGAGAAGTCATTGGTGCGCGGCTGGAAATAGCCGGGCACGACGACCTCGTAGCCGGCCTTGCGGGTCGGCGCCGGCAGGCCGTATTCGTCGTTGCCCCAGGTCTCGCCGTCGATGTTCTGGGGAAACAGCATCCCGACCTTCTTGTTGGTCTCCAGATGGTTCCAGAGCCCGACGAAGGTGTTCAGCGCCTCGTCGAGGCCCCAGAAGAAATGGTAGGTCCAGTCGAAGGTCTGCTTGCCGCCGCCGCGCGGCATGATCACCGCCTGCCAGGGCGCGCCGGAGGAGATGCACGGCGTCTCGTAGAGTTCGGACTGCTCGGCCGCGGGCAGGATCGTGTCGGTGGTCGAGGCCGGCACGAGCAGGTGCACCTCGTCGTTGAGGATGAGGTTGCCGGCGATTTCCGATGCTTTGTTCGGATTGGACTGGCTGTCACGATCGAGGATCTCTATCTCGTAGGTGTTGCCGTTGGCGCATTGCAGCTGGCCGCCGAGCAAGGCGCGGATCTTCTGCAAGGTGTAGCCGTCGGTCTCGCCGAAGAGGGCGAGCGGACCGGTGGTGGGGCTGAGATAGCCAAGCTTGATCTTGCCCGCCGTCGCGGCGCGGACATAGGCCGGCATGCCGAGCGCGCTGGCGGCAACGCCGGCGCCCAGCCCCTTCAGCACGGTCCGGCGGCTGGGCAAGCCAGATTTCACGAGTTTGTTGTAGTAGGTCATCGTCGTTTCCTCCCTTGGTTAAGACTTGCCGGCCCGTCCCCTCGACGAACCTGCGTCAGTTGAAGCTTGGTCAGGTCATGCGCAGCAGCGAGCCGCCATCGATGACGATCAGCGACCCGGTCACGTAGGACGCGGCGGGCGATGCCAGATAAAGCGCAAGGCCCTTGATCTCCTCCGGATCGCCGATCCGGCCGACGAGCGACTGGGCTTCGAAGGCCTTGCGGTCGGCCGCATTGCGCAGCCTGCCGCCGGCGATGTTGGTGATGAACGGCCCGGGCAGGATGGCGTTGATGCGGATGTTGTAGGCGCCGAGTTCCATCGCCATGTGGCGCACGAGATGGTTCACCGCGGCCTTGGCGGGCATATAGGGCGTGCCCACGATGCTCTCGTTGATCAGCGAGGCGATGGACGACGTGACGATGATCTGGCCGCCGCCATTCGGCTTCATGTGCCGCACGGCGTGCTTGATCGTGGTGTAGACCGAAGTCAAATTGATCTCGATCACCTTGTCCCAATGCTCGTCGGGCAGGTTCTCGATGGCGCCCTCCGGGTTCCTTTCGCCGGTCGGGGTGTTGAAGCCCGGTCCGGCGTCGATCCCGGCATTGGCGAACACGACATCGATGGAACCCGCCGTCTCGGCCACCTTGTCGAAGGCATCAGCCATCGCCGCGCGGTCGCCGACATTGACGACCTGGCCCCAGACCTCGCCGCCCGATGCCTTGATCGCGGCGACGGTCTTCTCCAGCCCGGCCGGGTTCAGGTCGAAGATGCAGACCTTCGCCCCATGCTCGGCCATGATCTCGGCATAGGCCTGGCCGATGCCGCTGGCGCCGCCGGTGACGATCACCGACTTGCCTCTGACATCGAACATCTTCTCAAGTGCGGCCATCAGTTTCCTCCCATTTGCACGATACCGGCCTGCGTGCCGGCGCCTTCGCGGCGCCCGCCGCGCGGCGGTTCACTTCTTCTTCCGCGAAAGCACGAAATCGAACTCGACGTCATAGAACGGAGCCGCAACCTCGGCCTTGGCGGCGGCCCCGGCGTCCTCGACCTTGCGGAATTCAGCGAGCAGGCTCTGCTTCACGCCGAAGACTGCGTCCGTATCGATGTACGGGTCGTCCGGATCGAAGATGTGGGTGGTCAGCGCGTCGAAGCCCTCGGCCTCGACGATGTAGTGGAGATGCGCCGGGCGATAGGGGTGGCGTCCCAGCGCGCCGAGCAGCTTGCCGACAGGCCCGTCATCCGGGATCGGGTAGTATTTGGGCTTTGCGCCGCGGAACCAGTAGCGTCCGTCCGCGCCGGTGCGGAAGACGCCGCGCAGGTTGAAGTCGGGCTGGATGCCCTTCTGCTGCACGTCGTAGAAGCCTTCGTCATTGGCCTGCCACACATCGATCTTGGCGCCCGCGATCGGGTTGCCCTCGGTGTCGAGGATGCGGCCATGCACGAACATCGGCTCGCCCTTCTGGTCGAGGCAGATGTTCGAACCCATCGGCAGTTCGGGCGCGTCGGCGACGTGGAATGGCCCCAGCACGGTGGATTCCGAGGCGCCCGACGGCTTGCGGTTGTTGATCGCATCGACCAGCATCGAGACGCCGAGGACGTCAGACAAAAGGATGTATTCCTGCCGCCACTCGTTGCAGATCTGGCCCGTCCGCGTCAGGAACATGATCGCGTCGAACCATTCCTCTTGCGTCGGCTCGATCTCCTTAACCGCCTCGTGCAGCTTGCGGGTGATGACCTCCATGACCTCAGCAAGCCGCTGGTCCTTGGCGTTCTTGTTGCGCGCCACGACGACTTCGGCCGAGTTCGCTTCGGTGAAATAGCCGTGTTCGTGTTCGTCGATCATGGGATCCTCCTCAGCGCGCCAGAACGGATTTGAAGACCCGGCGCAGTTCGGCCGCAGGATCGGCCGCCAGAGTTTCGGAACGCCAGGCAATGTGGTGGTCGGGACGCACGATCAGGCAGCCCGCGTCGCGGATTTCGCGCGCGCGCGCCCAGTCGCCGGTATGGTCCTCGATCGCGCGGCGCGGGCCGATCACATGGCTGCGGATCGGCAGGCCGAGCTCGGCGCCCACCGCCTCGGCAGCGGCGACCCACGCCTCGCCGCCGATGCCGGTCAACAGCGTGAACTCGCCATGTCCGCAAAGGTCGAGCGTCGACACCTTCCGGCCCGAGCGCTCGAAGACCCAGACATGCGGAAGGCGCGCGCCGGGCCAGGTCGTGGGCGCGTAGTGCAGCTCGCGATCCTTCTCGAAAGCCGGCTCGCGCTGGCCTTCGGTCACCACGGCGCCCGACGCATAGCGCTGGTTCATCTCGACGCCATGGGCGTCGAACTCGTACTTCTTGAAGGCGATGGCCTTGCGCAGCGCCTCGCGCTGCGCCTCGGCCGCCGGGGTGGCGTCGGCGCGGGCCTCCATGTTCCTCTGGATCTTCTCGTGATCCACGCCGCCATCCATGCCGAGCGCCTCGAAGATCGGGCCGAATTCGGCGATCGACTGGTTGGCGCGCGTCACGATCTGGCGCGCGATCGGCGCACGCTCGGCCGAGTAGCTGTCCAGAAGCCCGATCCCCGCCTGCCCCTTGACGACCTTGGCGAGTTTCCAGGCGAGGTTGAACCCGTCCTGGATCGACGTGTTGGAGCCGAGCCCGTTCGAGGGCGGATGCCGGTGCGCGGCGTCACCCATGATGAACACCCGCCCCTTCTGCATGTGCGTGGCGAAGCAGTTGTTGACGGTCCAGGTGTTGGCGCCCAGGAGCTCGATCTCGAGCTCGGGATCCCCGACCAGCTGGCGCGCGACGCCGGTGGCCAGTTCCGGCGTCACATCGGGCGGCGGCTGGTTGATGTCGTAGCCCCAGACGATGAGCCACTCGTTCCACGGCCGCACCATGCGAACGAGACCCATGCCGATGCCGCCGACATCGGCACCGGGCTGCATGACCCAGTAGAGGACGCTCGGGCGGTGAGCGACGTATTTGGAAAGATCGGCCCGGAACAGGATGTTCATCGAGCCGCCGACGCCCATCTTGCCCTCGAACGGCAGGCCAAGATGCTCGGCCACCAGCGAGTTGCCGCCATCGGCGCCGACGAGGAATTTCGACCGCACGGTGAAGTCCTTGCCCGACAGCCGGTCGCGGCAGGTCGTGGTGACGCCGTCCGCATCCTGGACATGGCTGACATATTCCGTGCTCATGCGCGCCTGCGTGCCGCGCGCGCACGCCGTCTTGAACAGGATCGGCTCCATGAAGGTCTGGGGCAGATCGTTCATGAAGGACGGCGACGACTGGAGATGTTCGGCCTTGGAGAGCGGGTCCGTGCCCCAGCTTTTCATGCGGCCGAGCTCTTCGCCGGCCAGGCTTTCGCAAAACACGTTCTCGCCCATCAATTCCTGCGGCGAGGCGTGCATCACGGCCTCGGCCTCGACCTCCGGCCCGAGGTCGCGCAGCACCTCCATGGTGCGCTGGTTGGTGATGTGGGCGCGCGGCGTGTTCGACAGCCAGCGGTAGCGGTTCACGACCATGTTGGCCACGCCGGAGCTGGCGAGAAGTGCCGCCGTGGCCGAGCCGGCCGGGCCCGTGCCCACGATCAGCACGTCGGTTTCGATATCCGCCATCAAATTCCTCCCTCGATCTTCGGACCGGCCAGCCTGCGGCGGACCGGAAACAGGTGCAGGCCGGTGCGGGCCGAAATCAGCCCCCACAGTCCCTTCGGTGCGAACAGCATCACCGCGATGGCCGCGAGGCCGAGTGTCATCAGGTACCAGCTGCCGTAGTCGGCCAGCGCCGAACGCAGCGCAAAGAAGACCAGCACGCCGACGATGGGGCCCTCGATGGTGCCGATGCCGCCGATGACGACGATGAAGATGACGTAGGCCGTCCAGTCGGTGACGGCGAAGGCCGCTTCCGGCGAGATGCGGGCCGTCTGCACGAAGATCAGGGCGCCGGTCAGTCCGGTGGCGGCCGCGGCGATCAGAAACACCGCCCATTTGAGCCGCACGACGTCGACGCCGACCGATTGGGCCGCATCGACATTGTCGCGCACGGCCGCCAGCGCCAGCCCGAGGCGGCTGCGCAGCAGCCAGTAGATGCAGCCGGTGACGACCACGACCAGCGCCAGCGCCAGCCAATAGGCGAGAATGTCGCGCGCCGCCGCCTCGCGCACGCCGAATAGCGCCCGGATCGCATCCGTGCCCATGATGTTGCTGGTCGCCTCGCGCGGCAGCGAGGTGCCGGTGCCGCCGCCGAGCGCCTTCCATTGCGCGATCAAGAGCCGCGTCACCTCGGCGATCACCCAGGTGCCGATGGCGAAATAGGCGCCCTGCAGGCGGAAGGCGAAGAAGGCCGTGGGAACGGCCAGCGCCAGCGCCGCGAGGCCACCCAGCAGGATCGCGGCAACCGGGTTCCAGCCGAGCAGGATCACGCCCGCGAACATCGCATAGGCGCCGATGCCGACGAAGGCCTGCTGGCCCACCGAGACGAGACCGCCATAGCCCGCCAGCAGGTTCCAGATCTGCGCCAGCGTCAGCATGGTGAGAATGAAGAACAGGTCCTGTATGACGCCGCGCGAGATCACGGCGGGCAAGGCGAGCGCGGCCACGACGAGAACCAGCACGGCGATCTCCGTGGCAGTTCCGGCGCGGGTGCGGGTTGTCAGCCGGTACATGCCGCCCTCAATCCACTGCCCGCGGGAACAGGCCCCGCGGCTTGAGCAGCATCACGGCCAGAAAGGCGATGTGGCCCGCCAGGATCTGCCATTCCGGGTTCACCGCCGCGCCGGCCGTCTGGGCCACGCCGATGATGATCCCCCCGGCAAGCGTTCCCCACAGGCTGCCGAGGCCGCCGATGATCACCGCCTCGAAGGCATAGATCAGCCGCGCCGGCCCGATCGAGGGATCGAAATTCGCCCGCATGCCGAGATAGAGCGCCGCCAGCGTCACCACGACCATCGCGATCCCGGTGGCGACGGCGAACACCCGCTTCGGCTCGATCCCCATCAGGCCCGCCGTCACGGCGTCGTCCGAAGTGGCGCGGAAGGCACGGCCGAGGGCGGTGTGATAGAAGAGCCCGTTCAGGGCCATGATGGCGAGGATCGCGGACGCGAAGGTCATCAGCGGCATCACCCCCACCGTGACCAGCCCGAGATCGAGCGACGCCCCCTCCAACGCGCCGGCCGGAATGCGCCGGCTGTCGGCGGAAAAAGCCTCGAGCAGCCCATTCTGCAGGGCAACCGACAGGCCGAACGTGACGAGAAGCGGCGGCAGGATATCCTTGCCAAGCACCCGGTTCAGCACGGCGGCCTGCAGCAGCCAGCCAAGCGCGAACATCGCCGGCATGGCGATCAGCGCTGCGACCCAGGGCGACAGGCCGAGCAGCGTGACGCCCATCAGCACGAGATAGGCGGCAAAGACGATAAGGTCGCCATGGGCAAGGTTCACCAGCCGCATGATGCCGAAGACGAGGCTCAGCCCCGCTGCGAACAGCGCATAGAGCCCGCCCAGCAGCACGCCCTGCACGAGGGTGTCCAGCCAGATCATCGCCGCGCCCCCGTCATCGGGCGGCGGAAAAATTGCGCGGGCATGCGGGGCTGCCTCGTCATGCCGCCACTCCGAAATAGGCGGAATGGATTTCTTCGCGCGAGACCTCGGCCGCCTTGGCGACCAACGTCACCCGGCCCTCCATCATGCAGTAGACACGGTCGGCCACGGATAGCGCCTTGCCGATGTCCTGCTCCACCAGCACGATCGCGGCGCCGCCTTGGCGGACCTTGGGAAGGGCTGCGTAGATGTCGCGGATGACGACGGGCGCGAGGCCGAGGCTGATCTCGTCGCAGAGCAGCAATTCGGGATTGGACATCAGCGCCCGGCCGATCGCGACCATCTGCTGCTGGCCGCCCGAGAGCGCCGTGCCGGGGTTCTTGCGCCGCTCGCGCAGGATCGGGAAGAGCTCGTAGACCGCCTTCAGGCTCCACGGCCCCGGCGCCTTGCGCGCCTGCCCGCCGATCAGCAGGTTTTCCTCGACGCTTAGCGAGGCAAAGAGCCGGCGCCCTTCCGGCACCATGGCGATGCCGCGCTTCATGATTTCGGCAGAGGACAGCGCGCCGATGGGCTCGCCCTTGTGCAGCACCATGCCGGGCTCGTTGCGGATCACGCCCGTGATCGAGCGCATCAGCGTGGATTTTCCGGCGCCGTTGGCGCCGATGATCGCCACGCATTCGCCCGCGGCGACGGTGATATCCACGCCGAACAGCGCCCGGAACTGGCCGTAATTCGCAGTGAGGGCGCGCGTCTCCAGCAGCATCAGACCTCGAGCCCCAGATAGATTTCGCGAACCTCTTTCGAGGCCATGATCTGATCCGGCTCACCGATTGCGATCACGCGCCCGAAATCCAGCACGAGAAGCCGTTCGACCACCGATCTCAGCGCGTGCAGCACATGCTCGATCCAGATGATCGTGGTGCCCCTGGCGTGAATGGCCTTGATCGTCGCGACAAGCGCCTTGCATTCGCCCTCGGTCAGCCCGCCCGCGATCTCGTCCAGAAGCAGCAGCTCGGGTCCTGTCGCCAGGGCACGGGCGAGCTCCAGGCGCTTGCGGTCGAGAAGGCTCAGCGATCCGGCCAGCACATTGGCTTTCCTGAGAAGCTCGGTCTCTTCGAGGATCCCAGCGCAATCGTCGACCATCTCGGCTTCGCGGCCGCCCCGGCCGAAAGCGGCGGCGGTCAAGAGGTTCTCGAACACGCTCAGCCCCTCGAAGGGCTGCGGGATCTGGAAGCTGCGGCCGACCCCCATGCGCACCCGATCCATGGCCGGGGCGCGGGTCACGTCGCGGCCGAGGAATTCGATGCGGCCCTCATTGGCGAGCAGATTGCCGGTGATCAGGTTGAAGAGCGTCGACTTCCCCGCCCCGTTCGGACCGATGATGCCCAACGCCTCGCCGCGCGGCACCGCGATGCTGACGCCGTCGGTAACCTTCAGGGCCCCGAAGGACTTCGAGACGTTTTCCAGCCTGAGTATCATCACTGTCATCCTCGGGTCGCGCCGAACGAGGGCGGCGGCATGCGCCGCCCCCGGCGGCGTCAGGCCAGGGCTTCCATCTTGCCGGCGGTGGGTATCTCGGACGCGGTGGCGTTTTCGACGATCACCAGATCGAAGCCGCCGCCGGCCTTTTTGCGCCACTGGCCCCCGACGAGCGGCGTCTTGCAGACGTTCTTCGCCGCGAAAGGCGGCAGCCCCGCACCGCTCCAGGACACCTTGCCGACCACGGTCGTCATGTCGGTGGCCGCTATCGCCGCAGCGATCGCCTCGGCATTCCCGGGATCCGAGACGCGGCCCATGACATTGGCCGCCACCTCGAACAGCGAATGGACGAAGCCGATCGGCTGGGTCCACGGACGCCCGGTCTTGGCGGTGAAATCCGCCGCCAGGTCCGCCGAGCTCTGGCCCGTCACCGACGACTTGAACGGATGCGAGGCCGACCACCAGACCTCGGACGAAAGGTTGTGGCCGGCATCGCCGAGCGTCTCGACCGATTGCGGGAAGAGGATAGCCTTGGCCACCGTCGCCGCCTTGGGCCTGAAGCCCTGCTGGCGGGCCTGGTTCCAGAAGGTGGTGAAGTCGGGCGGGATGACGACGCCGGTGACGATCTCGGCATCGGCCGCCTTGAAGGCGTTGACCTGCGCGGTGAAATCGTCCGAGAGGTTCTGGTAGCGGCCGGGATCGCTGAGGCTGAAGCCGGCGGCATCGAGACCGGGCTTCAGCCCGTTCTTCGGATCGCCCCAGGCATTGCCGTCGGCATCGTTGGGGAACAGTCCGCCCACCTTGCCGTTGGTGGAAAGCTGCTTCCACATGCCGGTGTACACGGCAATGATGTCTTCAAGGCCCCAGAAATAATGATAGGCGAACTTGAAAGGCTTCCATGACGACGGGTCGGCCGGATTGCCCTGTTGGCCGATGAACCAGGGTTGCCACGGCGCCATGGTCGAGATGACCGGCACGCCCTCCGCTTCGCAGGTGGTGGCGACGGGGTTGGTGTTTTCCGGCGTCGAGCCGACCAGCATCAGGTTGATCTCGTCGTCGACGATCAGGCTCTTCGCCACCTCCGCCGCGCGATTGGGGTTGGACTGGCTGTCCTTGACGATGACCTCGAAATTCTTGCCCGCCTCGGACGCGAGGAAGGCCTTGATGTTGTAGTCATCGCTTTCGGCGAAGCCGGCGAGCGGCCCCGTCTGCGGCGAAACATAGCCCAGGCGAATCTTGACGCCTTGCGCGAGCGCCGGCGTCGCCAGCCGGGAACCGGCAAGCGCAAGACCTGTCGCCGCCGACGCTTTCAGTAAGCTCCGTCTTGTAATCATCTGCTCTTCCTCCCTCTTGCCTCTTTTCAGCTCCCTGGACGGCGTCCCTCAAACGCCGTCTGGAGGAGTTCCCTTATCGATCCCAAATCGATCGGCCGCGGATTCGCATAGGCGTTCTTCACCGCGATCGCCGCCGCGCGGTCGAGATCGGCCTCCTTGATGCCGATCTCCTTCAGGCTCAGCGGAGAGCCGACGGAGCGCGCGAAATCCCAGAGCCCGCCGCCCGCCGAGCCGCCGCCGAAGGCTTCGGCCATCGGCCGCAGCAGATCGGGCACCGCCACTTCGTTGAAGGCGGTCGTGTAGGGCAGCAGGATGGCGTGGGTCTCGGCATGCGGCGTGTCGAACGAGCCGCCGAACACATGCGCCAGTTTGTGATGCAGCGCCATCGAGACATAGCCGAGCGCTGTCGAGCAGCACCAGGCCGCATAGAGCGCCTGCGTCCGCGCCGCGCGGTCCTGCGGATCGTCGATCAGCCGCGGAATACCGTCCCGGAACGCAGCCATGGCATCCCTGCACATCAGCACGATCACCGGGTTGCGGTCGGGGGCGTAGAAGGCCTCCATGGCGTGGGCGATCGCATTCATCGCCGAGGTGACGGTGAGACCGACCGGCAGGCTCAGTGTCAGGTCGACGTCGTAGATCACCGTCTCGGGACGGATGTCCGGCGAGCGGCGGGTGGTCTTCTCGCCGGCCGCCGTCTCGCCCAGGATGTCGGTCATTTCCGAGCCGGCATAGGTGGTCGGGATCACCACCTGATCGGCGCCGGTGCGCACGGCGATGGCTTTGCCCAGCCCAGTGGTCGAGCCGCCGCCGAGGCTGACGACCGCCGTGGCGCCGCTGGCGCGGAAGGCCTCGACGGCCTTTTCGGTAACCTCGACGGGTGTATGCATGACCGCGCCGGCAAAGACCCCGGCGGCGAGGCCGCCAAGGCTGTCGGCCAGCTTGTCCGCATCGGCCTTCTGATGTGGCGTCGACAGGACCAGCGCCTTGTCATGGCCGAGCCGCCGCACCTCCTCCTCGGTGCGGGCCATCGTGCCGGCACCGAAGATCACCCGCGTCGTCAGCCCGGGAAAGGTGAAACTGTCCATCATCGCGCCGCCCCCATGCGCGCACCCCGGCCGGCTTCAAGGTCGGCGATGATGGTGCCCAGCATTGCAATCTCGGCGTCCGAAACCTCATGGCTGCGGCCGGGGAACAGATCGGCCCGCAGGCTCGCGCCACCGCGGCCCAGCGACTGCGCCGTATCGGCGAAGGCCGAGACCGGAATCCAGGGATCGGAATCGCTGCCGGAAAGATAGACCGGCACGCCGGCCGGCACGGCTTCGGAGCGCCCGTCCGCCGGAACACCGACGCGGCAGCCCGTGAAGGCCGCGAGCGCGTCGGGCGGCGGCAGCCCGGCGCAGAGATATTCGATCGACAGACATGCCCCTTGCGAGAAGCCCGCCAGAAGCAGCGGCAGTCCGGGCAATTCCGCCCGCGCCGCCACCACGGCGGCCGCCAAATGGTCGAGCGCGTCGGAAAGGTGCGCGCGGGCGACGGGCGTCAGCGGGTCGACGGCGCGCGCTTCCCACCACACGCCGAGCGGCGCGCGCGGCAGGATGAATGCCACGGCCGGCGCGGAAAGCCGCGACAGCACGTGCGACTGCATCTCCTCCGGCGATTGGCCGCGGCCGTGGACGAAGACGCAAATCGCCTTCGCTTGCGCGCCCTTTGGCCCGAGCCGGAGTGGACCGCTGCCTGAGCTCACGCGAAATCCGCCTGTTCCAGACCAGCCTGCAATTCACTCTCGCGATCCTTGAACCACGGCGGGAAGACCAGCGTCTTGCCGATCTGGCCCGGAGGTTCGTCCTTGGCCCAGCCTTCAGGCGTGGTCCAGGCAAGTTCGAACAGCGCGCCGCCGGGCGAGCGGACATAGCAGGACTTGAAGTAGTTGCGGTCCTTCTGCTCCGAGATATCGGTGAAGCCGAGGCCTTCGATATGGGCGCGCAGCTTCAGCTGGTTCTCTTCGTCGCCGGTGTTGAGGGCGAGGTGGTGGATCGTCCCGCCCGCCAGCGTCCAGGTGCCCTGTGCGCTGTCGCGATCGACGAGCACCTCGACCCGCTGATTGACGCCGGTCGCGTCCGGCACACGGAACACGAGCCCCTCGTGATTGTCCGCCTCCTTCTCCAGCGGCAATGCGATGGTCAGGAAGTCGTCCATCGCGGTGCGATCCATCACCGCCACGACGGCGCCGTAGATGCCCTTGATGCCGTGGTCCTTGCCGATGCCTTGCGCTGCGTTGGTAATGGGTGCGCGCGGATCGCTGTCGCTTTCCACCAGCTCATGCGAGATGCCGCAGGGATGCGCCAAAGCCACGCGGTCGGCGCCAAAGCGTGTGACCTTGGTGGCCTTGATGCCGCGCGCATTCAGCCGGTCCACCCAGAAATCCGCGGCCCCCTTGGGGATGGATTGCATGATGGTGCGCGACTGGTTGGTGCCGCGGCGGCCATAGACGCCCGGCTTGCGGAACGGGAAAGTGGTGATGATCGTCGAGGCGTCGCCATCGGGCGAGCCGTAATAGAGGTGATAGACCGGGATGACGCCGTCGAACAGGACGGTTCGCTTCACCGAATGCAGGCCGAGCGCCTTGGTATAGAAATCAAAATCTTCCTGAGCGCCGTCAGTCGACAGCGTCAGATGGTGGTAGCCGCTGATACGCGCCATCGCTCATCTCCTCCCAGAGGTTTCGGTTTCGCCCCGCCGCTGCGGGCAGAGCACGAGATTGAGGTCGAGCGCGTGCTTCCGCTTTCCTCCATGAGGCGGCAGCGCGCGGAACTCGGCCATGAGTTCGGGTTTGACCCCGAAAATGGCATCCCGGCCGATCGCGGGGTCCGACCGGTCGAAGATGTGTGTCGTCAACGTTTCGAAGCCGTGCGCCGAAACGCGAAAATGGATGTGGGCCGGCCGCTCGAGGCCAAGACCGAGCGCGGACATCAATTGACCGACCGGGCCGTCCGCCGGCAGCGTGTAGCCCTTCGGCTTCACCGACATGAAGCGGAACCGCCCTTGCGGATCGGCACGGAAGCGCCCGCGCAGGTTGAATTCCGGTTGCCTGTCCGGCTCCTGGTTCTCGTAGAGGCCCTCGGCATTGGCCTGCCAGATCTCGACCATGGCATCGCCGATCCCCGCGCCGTCGAGCGCCACGATCCGCCCGGTAACCTCCAGCGGTTCGCCCTTATGGTCGCGCGAGATGTTCCCGCCGAGCGGCATTTCCGGCACATCAGCCCGGTAGAAAGGTCCGGTGAGCGTGTTGGGGGTTGCTCCGGCGGGGCGCGGGCTGTTCTGATCCTCGATCAGCGAGGACACGCCCAGCACATCGGCGAACAGCACCCATTCCTGGCGCCGCGCATCGGCGTAGTGGCCGATCTCGGTCAGAAAATCGATCGCCAGCCGGAACTCCTCGCCGGAGGGCCGCAACTCCACGATCAGCGCGTGCAAACCATCGACCGCGGCCTGTGCCGCCGCCGCCAGGCGGGACTGGCCCATTGCCGCCAGACGCCGCGCGAACTCTTCGGCCTGCGTCGAGATCGCCTTGGGGAATTCATCCCTCTGGGGGTCGTGCTGGCCGTCCATTTCGCCGGGGCCTCCCTTCCCCTTGCCAAACGGGATAACACGGCCCGACACGATGCTTGATGAGATGTAATGGCCCTTGTATAGCGTTTTGCTATGAAGCTGAACGAGCGCCACTTGATGCAGCTCGCCGCGGTGCTGGATGCCGGCGGCGTGTCGGAAGGAGCCGCCATGCTGGGCCTGACCCAGCCTGCGGTCAGCCGCTCGCTGGCCATGCTGGAGGCGCGGGTCGGCGAGCCGCTCTTCCTCAAGGGCCGCCGGCCGCTGCAGCCGACGCCGCTCGGCTTCCAGCTGGCGGCGCAAGGGCGCACGATCATCACGGCCTCGCGCAAGGCGTCGGATGCGGTGCAGGGCTTCATGAAAGGCACCAAGGGTGTCGTCCGTGTCGGCGGCGTGCCTTTCTTCATGGATGCCATGATCAGCCGGATGATCGGGGAATTCCAGAAGCTCGAACCCGAGGTCACCGTCCAGCAGAGCTATATGAACCTGCCCGAGATGGTCGCGGCGCTGGAGAGCAACCAGATAGATCTCGGGATCGTGCCGATCGGCGTGCTCGACCTCGGACCCGGCTTCGAATTCACCGAGATCCTGCCCGGACGCAATGTCGTGGCTTGCCGGCCGGACCATCCGCTGCTGCGCAATCGCCGCCTCAGGGCGCACGACCTGACCAGTTTTCCCTGGGTGGCGCCCCTGCCCGGCTCTCCGTTGATGTCGGACCTGCAGATGATCCTGATGAGCATCGGCATGTCGGACCTGAACGTGCGCTATTCCGGTGGCTCGCTGATGAGCGTGATCAACTTCCTCGCCGAAACAGATGCACTGGCCGTCCTGCCGTTTTCCGTGGTCTTCGCGCAGCGCAAGGAGAACCGGGTGACGGTGCTCCCCTATGAAATCCCCCAGCCCAGCCGCTCGCTCGGCATCCTGCGCCGGGTTGGCGGGCCGCGCTCTCCGGCGGCGGAGCGCTTCGCGGGCCACGTCACGACCGCTTTCGAGAACTTAAAGCACATCATCAAGCGGCACGAGAACGCCGTCGTCTGGGGCCGTTAGCCGGCGCTGATCAGCGCCCGCGATCGAAGCCCCACCTTTGGTCCTTGACAGCTCGCTTTACGCGGCGCTTGCGGGAGCATGTCCGGCATGCATGGACGCCAGCCGGCCCACGCCCTCGGACCTGCCGGACGACTGGCGCGACACGATCCGGCTTCTCTTCCGTCGGTTTCGCGCGCGCGTCCACGAGCACCCCAGGGCTGCGCCCCTGCTCGGCCCGCATATACGCTCAAACGGCGCGAGGCATTCAATTCTGTCGTCGGGGTCCTCGAAGGCTACATCACCATGGAATTGGCGGCGGACGGCGCCACCGATGGCTCGGAATGGGTCGAAACCTTCAACGCGGGTCTTGACGCACTTGACCCAGCGCAGTTTCCGCTGGTCACGCGACACCTGCCACAAATGTACAACCGGTCGTTCTTGATGCGCTGGAAGAGCGGCAATGCCGCCCCTCTCGAGGACGGATACAACTTCCTGATCGAGACCCTCATTCTCGGTCTGGAGGCGCAGGCCAAACGTGCCCGAAACAGGGATTGGAACCGGCCACGCCGACCCAGCCGTGTTTGCTGGACCGAGGGCCCTAGCGCCGGTGCGTTCAGCATCGACTAGACAGGCGACAAGGTTCTATGGCTGCGCCCAGCTAGACAAGTCTTGCACAAGCGCTGAACATGCGCTGAATGGCCTCGTTCAACTCGGACTCGGCAGTCGCGTAGGAAACACGAAAGAACGGCGACAGGCCGAACGCCGCACCCGGCACCACCGCGACATGAGCGTCTTCGAGCAAATAGTCGCAGAAATCGGTGTCGGTATCGATCCGCTTGCCCGCAAGTGTCCGCTTGCCGATCAGGCCGGCGCAACTGGCAAAGGCGTAGAAGGCGCCTTCGGGCAGGCGGCAGTCGATACCGTCAATAGCATTCAGTCCCGAGACGACAAGGTCGCGCCGCTTTTGAAAGCTTTCCGCTCGAGGCTTGAGAAAATCCTGCGGGCCAGACAGCGCTTCGACGGCCGCCGCCTGGCTGACTGACGACGGGCAAGACGTGGACTGGCTCTGCACTACCGCCATCGCCTTGATCAACTCGCGCGATCCGCCAGCGTAACCGATGCGCCATCCGGTCATGGCGTAGGCCTTCGAAACGCCGTTGACCGTGAGCGTCCGCCCCTTCAGGCATGGCTCCAGCGCGACCGGCGTGACGAAACGGAAATCGTCGTAGACGATGTGCTCGTACATGTCGTCGACCAGCAAGCGGACATGCGGATGCCTCAGGAGGACTTCGATCAGCGGCCGATAGTCGGCTTCGCTATAGGCGGCACCGGACGGGTTGGACGGTGAGTTCAGGATCAGCCATTTCGTTCTTGGTGTGATCGCTGCCTCCAACTGGCCGGCCGTCAGCCTGAAGCCGGCTTCAGCGCTGCAGGGAATGCAGATCGATTTACCTCCGGCGATAGCGACGATGTCCAGATAGGACGTCCATGCCGGCGTCGGAATGATTACCTCGTCAGCCACATCCAGCGTCGCCATCATGGCATTGAACAGTATCTGCTTGGCGCCAGTCGCCACCGTGATTTCGTCGACGGCATAGTCGATGCCATTCTCGCGCTGGAATTTTTGCTGGATCGCCCCTTTGAGTTCGGGTGTGCCATCAAGTGCTGTGTACTTTGTGTCACCTCGCTCGATGGCGCGACAAGCGGCGTGCTTCACATTGTCGGGCGTGTCGAAATCCGGTTCGCCTGCCCCTAGAATGATGACCGGCGCGCCGGCGTGTTTCTTCGCCTGGGCACGGGCGCCAATCATCAGGATCTGCGAAACCCCGATGGCCGATATGCGCGATGCCGGGACGAAGCCTGTCTCATCGATCCTTGTGCTGATGGTCATGGGTCTGTTCCTCAGTCGATGTCGAAGGAGACGCCCTGGGCGAGCGGCAGCGCCTTGGAATAGTTCACCGTGTTGGTGGCGCGCCGCATATAGGCCTTCCACGCATCGGAGCCGCTCTCGCGCCCACCGCCGGTTTCCTTTTCGCCGCCGAAGGCACCGCCGATCTCCGCGCCCGACGTGCCGATATTGACGTTGGCGATGCCGCAATCCGAACCGTCGACCCCAAGGAAACGCTCGGATTCCTGCAGGTCGCGGGTGAAGATCGACGACGACAGGCCGGCGCCGACGGCATTGTGCTCGTCGAGCACGGCGTCGAAATCCGAATATTTCATCACATAGAGGATCGGCGCGAAGGTCTCTTCCGTCACCGGCGAGACTTGGCTTTGCATCTCGACCAGAGCCGGATGCACATAATAGGCATCCGGGTGGCCGTTCTCGACGCGCGTACCGCCGGTCACCTTGCCGCCATGGGCGGCGGCTTCCTTCAACGCCTTCTGCATGGCGTCGAAGGCCGCCTTGTCGATCAGCGGCCCGACCAGCGAAGAGGTCTCCAGCGGATTGCCGACCGAGACGCTCTGATAGGCCTTCTTCAGGCGCGGCACGAGGGCATCGTAGACGCTCTCATGCACGAACAGGCGCCGCAGCGTCGTGCAGCGCTGGCCGGCCGTGCCCATGGCGCCGAAAGCGATGGCGCGCAGCGCCATGTCGAGATCGGCGGTCGGGCAGACGATGCCGGCATTGTTGCCGCCGAGCTCCAGCACGGCACGCGCAAAGCGCTTGGCCAGGCGCGGGCCGACGTCGCGGCCCATGCGGGTCGAGCCGGTGGCCGAAACCAGCGGCACCTTGGGATGGTCGACCAGGATCTCGCCGACGGCGCGGTCGCCGATCAGCACCGGCGCCAGTCCCTGCGGCGCATCAGTGCCGAAACGCTTGACCGCGCGCTTGAAGATCGCCTCGCAGGCAAGCGCCGTCAGCGGCGTCTTTTCCGACGGCTTCCACACCACCGCGTCACCGCAGACCAGAGCGAGAGCCGCATTCCACGACCACACCGCGACCGGGAAGTTGAAGGCGGAAATGACGCCGACCACGCCCAGCGGATGCCAGGTTTCCATCATGCGATGGCCAGGACGCTCGGTGGCGATGGTCAAGCCGTACAATTGCCGGGACAGACCGACAGCGAAATCGCAGATGTCGATCATCTCCTGCACTTCGCCGAGCCCCTCGGACGGGATCTTGCCGACCTCGATCGAAACCAGCCGGCCAAGCTCGGCCTTGTGCGCACGCAATTCCTCGCCGAGCAGCCGCACCAGTTCGCCGCGCTTCGGGCCGGGCACCAGCCGCCAGGACTGGAACGCCTTGTGCGCGGCATCGATGGTCTTGGCCGCATCGGCGGGCGAAATGGTCTTCAGCGCCGCGATCTGCTCACCGGTCACCGGGCTGCGCACGATCAGGTCGCCGCCGACAAGCGTGTCCTTGGCCACACCCAGTTTCGCCAGAAGCTCGGTCGTTTCCTTGGCCACATCCAACGACTTAACTGCAATATTCATATGAGGAGCTCCTGTTTCCTGATTATCCAAAAGACACCGAGCCGAGATTGCCTGGCGACGTCAGTCGCTTCAGGCCAGCGGCAAGGTCCTTGTTCTTTTGCTGGGTGTAGCGATCGTAATAGGCCTGGTTCTTGCGGCCAATGCCGTGTTCGGCGCTGAAGCTGCCGCCGAACCGGTCGACAGCCGCCGAATAGACCCAGTCGCGCAGCCGCTGCTCGAAAACGGCATCGGCCGGGCTGGTCTTGCCCGCCACCAGATTGAAATGCACACCGCCATCGCCGATATGGCCGAAGTCGAAAATATCAACGCCGGAAAATTGCCGAGGCAATTCAACCCTCATCCAGTCGCGGAACGCCATCACGTCGGCCCTGCGAAACGACAGGTCGAAAGCCACCAGCCGGCCCGCGTGCGTGACGCCCTCCGACAGAGCGTGGCGCAGCGCCCACATTTCGTGAGCTGGGCCGACAAAGGCGTCGGCCAGCGGTGCGCCGTCCTCTTCCCAGATGTCGGCCAGCACCGTTTCGAGGACGCCATCCAGCGGCTGCTCGTCCGCGCGCGGCGCCCAGCTTCGTGAGATTTCGGCGAGGATAACATAGTCGGGGACAGCGCCGTTCTGGAACGGATTGCGCAGCGACGGCACATGGTCGAGCGCGGCGCCGATCGCATTCCTCGACATGCCTTCGAATGCCGACAGATAGGAACCGAGCCGTTCCTCCATCATGCGCAGCAGCGGCATGACGGCGGCGCCGGCTCGCGGCACCAGGTAGGCGGTCGAGACCTGCCGTGGCAGGCGCTCCAGGTTGAGCGCGCATTCGGTGACAATGCCGAAAGCGCCGGAGGTTCCGACGAAAAGCTGTTTCCAGTCGACGCCGGTGTTGTTCTTGCGCAGCCCCGACATCAGATCGACGATCGTGCCTGCCTCATCCGCCAGGACCACCTTCAAGCCAAGCGTGTTCTTGCGCACATCGCCGTAGCGGAGGAAGCGCGAGCCGCCGGTGTTGGTGGCCAGCATGCCGCCGATGCACGGATCGGCGCCAAGGTCGATCGGAAAGAACAGCCCACTGCGGGCAAGTCGCCCATTGATGTCCGACAGCCTCATGCCGGCATCGACATGCAGCGAGCGGTTGTCGGCGTCCAATTCGAAAAGTCGCGTCATCCGATCGAGACTGAGCACGATTTGCGCGCCGCCGGCGTCCGGCGTCGAGCCGGAGACCAGGCCGGTATTGCCTGACTGCGGAACGAAGGGAATGCCCTCTCGAACGCAGTAGCCAACGCAAGCCGACACCTCGGCCGTGGTTTGCGGACGCAACACGAGCGCTGCACGGCCCTGGTCATACCGGGCACCGCTCTCATAGCCGGCCATGCCGGCCGAATCCTCGACAACACCTTTGTCGCCGAGGATTTCGACCAACGCCCCCTTGTGCCGCCCGCCGATCATGCCGACCGCCTACTCCGCTGCCTGGAGGTTGCGCAACAAATGCCGGCAATGCTCGATCGACGCTTGCTCGATAGCGGCGTAATGCTCGAATTCGTCGAGCACGGCGGCGCCGAGAGCAGCTTCGAAGCGACGTTGATTGGGGCTGGCGACGAAGTCATCGGTCGCCTCGTCGCCCAGGTTGGACTGGAAGATGCCAGCTGCGCTGACGGGAAGAAAATCCTCGTAGACGATCGGGTCGAAATCGACAAAACCTTCCGCCACCAGCTGAGCGACGTCCTTTTCACCGACCCCGCCGGCTTCGCGCCCTCGCTCTGTCAATGAATAGCTGAAGTAGCCAAGGCCAGCGGCGCGAATGCCATCCCATGTGTCGGGAAACCGCTGGAACGTCTGCGTCAACGCCTCGACATAGGCAGCGGCATTCGATCCGTCGGCTGCTGGCCTGACAACCTCGCGCGTCGTCTCCAAAAGGCGGTCGTAGAGCGCCCTGCCCTTCGGCGTCAGCGCAATGCCGCGCTGTTCGATCTCGCCGAAGCGGGCCGTGTGCGAGCCAGCGGTCCAGGCGCCGGTATCGGATTTGAACGAGACCGGTTCGTCCAGCGCCTTGAACGATGTCTGCCGAAGCAGGATAGGGCATTGGCGCGTGGGAGGACCTTCGACGACCGCCTTGGGCTCGATGCCGCGCCCCGGCATGCCGGCCTGCACCGCGTCAATGTCGAGCGTGCGTGGTGTCAGATGGTTGATGTGGGGGCCTTTGAAGGAAACCACATCGGCAACCAGCCGATGCTGTCGATGCAGCCTCTCATACATGCCGATGCTGACACAGGCCTGATCGTGCCAGCGGAACGTCTCAAGTACTTCGGCTATAAACCGCCCGGCATCCTGCCGAAGCAAGCCGCCTTGCCTTTCGGCCTTTTCGATCAGTTCCACGGCGCCATCGGTAAAAATCTTGCGGGCGGCCAAGATAGCTTCCGCTTCAGCCCGCAAAACGCTGTCGCCAATCAAGTCGATCCTGAGCAAGGAGGTGAAGACGCGGAACGGATTGCGGCTGAGCGGATAGGCGCCCACCGGGCGAAAAGCCGTCGCATGGACAGGCACGCCGGCAACGCTGAGGTCGTAGTAGCCGACTGGATGCATGCCCATCACCGCGAAGACGCGCCGCATCATGGAAAGTTCAGCCGGTGTCCCCAACCGGATCGCGCCATGCCGCTCCTGCGAAATGCGCTCAAGCGAATCCGTCTCCTCCAGCCGCCGGCGCAGCGCCGGCATGGCACCCAGCACTTCGGCATTCACCTCGGCGACCAGCTCCATCAGCGTGCCGTAGGCTGGAACCTCGTCCCGATACATGGCCGACATGGCCGCCGAGAAGGTGGAACGAAGGTCGTCGGATGAAACGAAAACAGCGTTTTGCACGGTGCGGTCTCGCTTTCCAAAAAAGTGGAGATCATTCCTGAAAATAGTGATACCGGATTTCTCAGGACTAAGATCACGATGATTTCGACTAAGTTGATGCGAGGTACGCATGATCTTGAGCAGAAAGCTGATACCCGACCTTATCGCGATACAGGCGTTCGAATGCGCGGCAAGACATGCAAGCTTCACGCGCGCCGGCCGGGAGCTCAACCTGACCCAGAGTGCGGTCAGCCGTCAGGTCAAGGAGTTGGAGAACCATCTCGGCACGCTGCTATTCGAGCGCATCCGCCAGCGCGTGGTGCTTTCAGAAGATGGCAGGCGCTTTCTGCCGGAAGCAAGAAGACTTCTGCAGCAATCCGAAGAGACAATGCTGCGGGCGATGTCGTCAGCCGATGCAAAATCGAGCCTGAGCATAGCCACCCTGCCAACATTCGGCAGTCGCTGGCTCAGTCCTCGGTTGCCTGATTTCTTGCGCCAGCACCCCGGCGTGATCCTCGATGTCGGCTCGCGATCGGCGCCATTCGACTTCGAGGACGAGAGCTTCGAAATGGCGATCCACTACGGGCAGCCGGTCTGGGCGCGAGCGACCTGCACCTATCTCTGCAGTGAATCGATCCTGCCGGTGGCCGGTGGCGCGCTCCTGGAGTCCGGGGCCAGGTTGACGCCGGCCGATCTGCTCCACCAACCGCTGCTTCATCTGGCGACGCGTCCGCGGCTTTGGTCGCAATGGCTGGAATGGTCCGGACTGTCCGGCGAGTCCGTTTACAGGGGGCACCGCTTCGACCAGTTTTCAATGATCATCGAAGCCGCGGTCGCGGGGATGGGCTATGCACTACTTCCTCGCTACCTGATCGAGCAGGAACTGCAATCCGGCGAGTTGCAGGTCGTTCTCGACCTGCCCATGGAAACGGAGAACAGTTACTACGTCGTGCTGCCGGAAGCGAAGACGCCCTCGGCGACGAGCCAGCATTTTGTCGCGTGGCTGATGAGCCAGATCGTAACAAGCAGCTGAAGCCTGGCGGGGCGCAAAATTGCGTGGCTTCTTCGCGAGCCCTGCTCCTGCGCCATCGCCGCGGCGATCATGAGTGCAGTCCTCTTTGTGCTCGCTACAGCAATGCGATCGGCAGGGACGCCTCTTTCCGACCGGCCTCACCGTTCAAACAGGAAACTGCGGTCGCCAGGAACCGGACGACGGACGGACGGGTCGGCTCTCCCGCCGTTGCTATCGACGTCTGCAGTTTGACGCCGAGGCCCTCAACTGGACGGAAAACCAATTTGGCATGGGGGCTGCCGGCGAGCGATTATGCGATTGGCGACGCCGCGATCGGGCAGCTCATCACGGCCTATGAGAAGGCGCTGGCGGTGCATCCCGATCAGGATCGGAGACACCGCATCGAACACTGCGGCTTTTCCACACCCGAACAGCATGAGCGGATGAAAAGGGCCGGGCTCTATCCATGCCCACAGCAGGTGTTCATCCATGACTTCGGCGACGCCTACATATCCGTTCTTGGCGGCGAACGGGCACTTTCAAGCTATCCGCTTAAGACCTGGAAGGATCTCGGGTTCAAACCGGCCACCGGCAGCGATTCACCGGATTGTCATCCCAATCCCTATCCGAACATCTATTCCATGCTGACACGCAAAACCGGCAAAGGAACGGTGATGGATGCGCGCGAGCGCGTCAGCATTGAAGAGGAGCTTCAGGTCTATACTGAATATGGCGCGTTTTCGCAGAAGCTTGAGAAGGTCAAGGGCAGGCTCATACCGGGCCAGGTTGACGACATCGCTGTTTTTTCGCGCAACATGCTTACGGCAAAAGCCGAGGACATTCTCAACGACACACATTGCATTCTGACCATTCGAGGCGGCGAAGTGGTGTTCGAGCGCTCGGAAGGAAGATGTTCATTCGACCGTGGACAAGTTGGCGATGAGCTGGAGCCGCTTGAGCGGTCGAAGGGTGGCAGCGTCCGATAGACCGCGCAGATCGCTGTCGATATCGCGAGAGCGATCAACGAGCGTGAGGAAAAGCGCGATCAGATGAGGCGGCGGGCGAAGTTGCGGATCGTACCGTGAGAAAGGACCCCCGGAACGAATAAGGGAGGCGCCTTTGGTCGCATTCAGGCAGTTCGCGCGACCTGTGGGCAAACCCACGTTTTTACCAACAAAATCAATGGTTATGGTGGGCCCGGAGGGTCAGCGTTTTTTACAGAAAATCAATACGTTAGCGGATGGTTCGCCAGGCCGTTTCCTTCGTATTCTCTCGTATGGTCTGGCGAACCTAAGGATGATGACCGCGAGTAATTCAGGCTCGAGATATCGCCGATGTAGCCGCAGGTCGCCAGGAACTCCCTAGTAGTGAATGACCGAAATTGGGCCGAGAGTAGACCGGCAGCTTCGGGCTGGGAAAATGCAACAGCTGACATTCAGGTTTGGTGTGGCATCGTCGTGGTCTGACCAGAAGCCACCTCTCAGTAGCCCCTTTCGCTGCCCGATAGCCGACGTTCGCGACAACCAGCGCTCGTAATCCCAAATGCATAGACCAGTTGCTATTCCTAGCCACAGGCGTGCAGCATAACGGATGAAAAACAGATCCTGTCTTGCTTCAGGACGCCCGCTCGGTTCCCGGCGCGGCATTAATCATCTCATGACGCACTGAGGTGTAGTCCTCCAGCGCATAAATCGACATGTCCTTGCCGTATCCGGATTGCTTAACACCGCCGTGGGGCATTTCTGTCGCGAGCATGAAGTGAGCGTTGATCCAGGTACAGCCATACTGAAGCCGTGACTCGGCACTCATCGCTTTGGAGATGTCCCTCGTCCAAACCGAGGACGCCAGTCCGTAGTGACTGTCGTTGGCCCAATCCACGGCCTGTTCGTCGTCCGTGAAACGGGTACCTGAAACGACTGGCCCAAAGACCTCGCGCCGTACAATCTCGTCTTCCTGGGTCGCACCGGCAATGACGGTAGGCTGGTAGAAAAAACCCTCTTTCCCACCGCGGGCACCACCGGTGGTGATCTCGATGTGCTTTTGCTCGCCCGCACGCTCAACGAAACTTGCGACTCGGTCCCGTTGGCGCTCCGTTGCTGGTGTCGTCGGCCTGATTGTAACGGATGGTAGAAACCGCCGCAGTTAAATCTGTGACGAAGTTTTCATACGCCCCGTCCTGCACATAGATGCGACGCGGGGCCGTGCAGTCCTGTCCCGCGTTATAAAAGCCAAAAGTACGTATGCTTTGCACCACGGCCTCGAGATCTGCATCGTTGTAAACGATGACCGGCGCCTTCCCTCCAAGTTCCAGATGTGTCCGCTTGATCGTCGCGGCGGCTCGCAAAAGAGATTGGCAACTGTCTTCCCAGGTGCCTGGAACAAGTGGGGCAAGTCGGACGGAATGTAAGCCGCGCCATAGGATACCCAATCTGCCGCATCGCTCGTTCGGAACTGCACGCGATCAAACAGGCCCATGCTGACCTGAATGGCATGGTGGGCGTGACGCTCAATCGGGCCAACTGCCTGCCCGATCCAAATACTTCCGCCAGACCAGAAGATGATCCTTCCAATGCCCGAGATCTGCATGCGCCTACTATGCCACAAATCTCGAAGAGAACGGAAATTTTGAAGTTGCTCCCGGTCGATATGGCACCAGAGGACGGTCGAGGATGTTCTGTGAAATTGCTGGACCCGCCGCTCCGGTTGGCATGCCAGAGAATGATGGCAGCCGTGGCTAGATCGACGTTGCGGCCTGCAGGCGCGATTGGGAATCTACTCGGTAGTCGCCTACGACGAACTGCCGAGTTAAGCGATCGGAACGAAAATGATCCGTTGGCGTTCTATGCATCGTTGCTAATAACTATTCGCCAAAGGGAGGGTCGGCGTTGCAGTTAAGCGGGGGCAGCGAGAAGCTCACAGAGAGGTTGGACGAACTCAGCGCACTTTACGTGCTGACGGATCGACTATACCGGGCAAAGTCGAGCCACGAAGCTTTTGAAGCCGGCCTCGATGCCATTCGTGACGGTCTAGGCTGCCGTCGCGCTTCCATGTTGCTCTTCGATGAAGCAGGCGTGATGCGCTTCGCAGCCTGGCGCGGCTTATCCGAGAGTTACAGAAAGGCGCTGGAAGGGCACTCGCCCTGGGTTGTCGGCGAACGCAACCCCGAGGCTATTTTTGTTTCACACATTGCTGAAACGCATGAACCTGAGGCCGTCAAAGAGACGATTGCCAGCGAAGGCATCGTAGGCTTGGCGTTCATTCCCTTGACGGTCCAGGGTGAAGTGGTGGGGAAATTCATGACTTACTATGAACAAAGGCATGCTTTTGCGAGCCACGAGATCGATCTCGCTACGACAATTGCCAGACAAATTGGTTTTTATCTCGAGCGGACGCGAGCAGAACAGGCCCGAAGAGTTGCCGAATATGAGTTGCGAGGATCAGAGCAACAGTTTCGTCTTATGTCGGAACACGCTCCGGTCATGATCTGGACCTGTGACGCCTTGGGCAAATGCACAAATCTGAACATCATGCTTCGGGAGTTCTGGGGCGTCGAGACCGAGGATGTCCCGACGTTCAATTGGCACCCAACCATTCATCCTGATGATGCCGCCGATATTGGTGCCCGAATGATGCAAGCATTGGCTACACAATCAGCCGTATCAGTTCAGGGTCGCTACAGAAATTGCAAGGGGGAGTACCGGGTTCTCCTCACAACTGCTCGTCCTCACTTCTCCCCAAGTGGGATATTTCGCGGGTTGATCGGGGTAAATGTCGACGTCACGGAACGTGACCGGGCAGAGATCGCGATGCGCCACAGTGAGGAGCGGTTTCGATCGGCTGTAGAGGCGGCTCCAAGTGGCATGGTGATGACAGACGAGGACGGGCGCATTGTCCTCGTCAATCTTCATGCAGAAGCTCTATTCGGCTATGGGCGGGAGGAGATGGTCGGGCAAGGTATCGAGATGCTGGTCCCCGATCGCTATCGTAGCTCGCACCCGGTTTTTCGCCGCGGGTATGGGAGTTTCCCGCAGGCGCGCCCAATGGGTGCTGGCAGGGATCTCTATGCCCGACGGAAAGATGGAAAAGAGGTGCCGGTTGAGATTGGGCTCAGCCCAATTCAGACGAGCGAAGGAATGATGGCGCTCGCCTCTGTGGTGGATATCAGCGAGCGACGACGGTCGGAGGCACAAAGAGAACTGCTGATGGCCGAGCTCAACCATCGTGTGAAGAACACTCTGGCGGTAGTTCAGGGCATTGCTCATCAGACATTCAGAGGAACGGAGGCCACTGATGCTCATGCCGCGTTCGAAGGCCGCCTCATGGCCCTTTCGGCGGCACACAACATCCTGACGCAGACCAGTTGGGAACATGCATTATTGAACCAACTTGTTTGCGACAGCCTTCAAATTCGCGGCGCGTTTTCCAACCGGGTTTCGACAACTGGACCTGCAATTCGATTGCAGCCCAACCAAGCTCTTTCCCTAGCGCTTGCCTTCCATGAATTGCTGACCAACGCAGTGAAGTACGGCGCCCTTTCAAACGAGGCCGGAAAGATTTCCGTGGAGTGGTTTCGTACCGAAAAACCCAAGCCGAGGCTCAAGCTGGTTTGGAGCGAACTCGGTGGCCCCATAGTTTCAACTCCGGCCCGGCGAGGCTTTGGCTCTCGCCTCCTTGAGCGCGGCTTGGCCGCAGATCTCGAGGCTGAGGTCGCGATGGATTTCCAACCTCAGGGCCTCGTCTGCGTTATCGATGCCCCCTTGGCAGAGGGGGGGCTTCCCCAATGACAGCACTGTCAGGCCGACGCGTTCTGATAGTAGAAGACGAATCCCTCATTGCCATGCTGGCCGAGGATTTTTTGATTGAGCTTGGGGTCACTGTTATCGGGCCCGCCACTACCATCGACGGCGCGATTGCGATGATCGAAACCCACGAAATCGACGCGGCTGTCTTGGATTTGAACATTCGTGGGGAGCGGAGCGACCGCGTTGCGGACGCACTACGGTTGCGAGGCATTCCGATTGTGTGCGCCACCGGATACGGAAATGGTGCGGCAGACTTCGCGAGAGGATCGACGATTATCGCCAAACCTTATTCCAAGGAGAAGTTAGACCATTCGTTGCGGCTCGCTCTCTCAGATGAGCCAGGCGGGACAGAACCCCTCAACATGTAACTTGAGGATTTGCTATCCGGTCGAACCCGGAGCTGCTCGTGTGCGATGCAACGGTAGGCTATGGCCGACATGAGTCGAGATCTTAATCTGGCGCTAGGCACTCGTAAGGTCCGCTTTTGGACAACGCCGAAATGGGACTTAACGTCCTACATAAGGCGCTTTCCTGACGGGCAGCTTTGGGGCCGACTTCAGACGGACGGCTTTTGGCTAGGTCGCTTAGAAAGCCGCCATCCAGACCGCGCCCTTCTCAAATATCCGATCTCATCCGACTCAATGACCGCAAAAGTTTCACAAGGGTTTTTGGAACCATGCGCTGCTACCGAGACCTCGCCGCCCTGATGCACGCTTCCCTTGCAATTACGACAGCGGCACAGCGGATGCCAGGCACCGCCAACAGAAGCGCAGCTACCCCAATCGCGCATCGGCGCGGATAGTGGTCATGGCAATGCCATCGCGGGCATATTAGGGCCAGCCGCGCTCAGAGTAGCCCGCACTGATGCGGCTGACCTGTTCCGCACTCATCCGCTAGTATGGCCGAGAAGACCTCGTGCCTGATCTGGTTCAGGCCATTATTGGGCGCCAGTACGGAAACAATGGGTGCGTTCGGGAACTCGCCGTCACCGGGGAACTTGCGATCATAGCAACTTGCCTTGACGGGTACACTAGGCTGGAGTTCAAGCGGCCCGTCGTAGGTGGCCGGAATGGATCCAGTGCCGACGGAAATTGTTCTCGACACCCAAGGTCGGATTTGCTCCCGACGAAGTGCCAGACGTCGAAAACCATTCAACCGCGCCTGCATCGATATGATCTTTCAGGCCATCGACAGGGTTGCATGAGGCGTTCGTTTAACCTCTCGTAACGTCGGCTCAATAGAAATTGGGAGCGCCGCCAACATGCTTGTAGACTTCCGCGACATTACCAGAGGTCACGGCTACCCCCGGCAGCACAATCCACGGCGGCACAGCATTGCCGCTGAGCCCGACAATCGCGGCCATGGCCGCGATCTCGCCCTGTTCGAAAGGGCGTTGCGCGGCAACTCCCTTGACGATCTTTCCTCCGAGAAGGGCCTCAGCGATCGCGCTACCGAGATCAACCGTGGTCATGACCGGGATCCGGGAGCGGCCAGAAAAAGCCGGTAGCGATGCAACTGCTGGCTCGTCCCAGACGACGAACATTCCGTCAAGATCGGGATTGGCATCGAGGTACGGGCCAACTGCGCTTCCGGCATTTGCCGGCACCTCGAATTTCAGCTGCGTCAGCGTGATGTCCGGGCGCTCGTGCCGCATCCACTTGCCGAAAGCGATCTCGCGCTGCGCCGTCGCGAAGAAGTCTTCATTGTAGGCGACCACGCAGACTGTGCCGTTACGCCGGATGTGTGGCGAAATCAGACTGGCGGCGATCTGGCCGAGGCCGAAATTGTCCGACGATATGACGCTTACATAGTCGGTCTCCTGAAGCAGGCCGGAGGGCGCGTTGTCGAGTAGGACGAGCTTGATCCCGGCAGCCGCCAGTTTGCGGAAAGCTGCGGCCACGGCCGTGCTTCCGACGGGGATGCTGATCACGGCATCGGGCTTCGATTGCACCAGCCGTTCGATCGCTGCGATCTGGGCGGCTGCGTCGTAGCCGCAATCGACGATGTCGACGACGATGGCGCCCGCCTGCTCCAAGCCTGCCTTGATGCCCGCGATCTGACGCTGGGCCCAGTCCGAAGCGGTCGTATGCAGCACGATCGCCACGCGGAAGGCTCTTTCCCTGGCGCGCTCCAGCATGTCGGCAGACAGGCGCAGCAATTCGGGAGATGCCGGCCGTTCGCCATGTGGCCCCAGGCCTGCCACCAGCGGACGCGCGATGGACGAAACCGGCAACACACATCCGGGTGGCATTGCCACATCAGTTCTCAGCATCCCGTTGCTCCTCCCGCCCGCCACCTCTGCGGGCAGCTGTATTGAATCAACCTACCGCAGGGGTTGGGGTTTGCAAGCGCCGCGGCTGATCGCGGCGACCGCGCGACAGCCAGTCGGGTGGGCTGCACGCTCAACTGCCTGTTGTCGCCGTCTTCTCGACAGCAGCCAGCAAGTTGGTGACTCCGGCGTGGGCTAGCGGCGTGCCCGATACGATCCATTCACCGAGGAACGCGGGGGCGAACAGTTCAGTCACGGCGACAGCTGCGGCGCCGACAAGTCCAGCCGACCGCCCCATGCGCGAATGGACAATACGGATATCGCGGCTGATGAGAGGCTGCGCGTGCCCGTATATTCCCTCGCGGATCGCAGCCAGGCAGATGTCTCCCGTCTGGGACAGTTCGCCGCCAAGAACGATCATCGACGGGTTGAGGATATTGGCCAGCGTCGCCAGGACGGTGCCGATCAGCCGTCCGGATTGCGCCAACAGATCGGCCGAGAACGGGTCGCCAAGGCGCGCCGCTGTGCCAATGTCGGCAGCCGTCACCGTCCCGGTAGCGGCGAGCGTTTCACCGAGAAGGCGACTTTGCCCCTGTTCTGCCGCTAGCAGGCCGGCCTGAGCAATGGCATCGCAGCCGGCGACGGTTTGCAGGCAGCCAACATTGCCGCAACCGCAAATGCGTTTGTGCGGCTCGCCGGCGTAAACATGCCCTATCTGTCCGGCTATGCCTTGCGCGCCACGATGCAGGCGGCCGTCGACGACGATGCCGGCGGTTATATCCGAGCCAAGGTCGACATAGAGCATGTCGCGCCCGGATTCCGCTGACAGGGCGCTTAGTTCCCCCATTGTCTCCATCTGCACGGCGCCCCGCACCCAGACTGGCGCTTGAAACCTCTGTATCAAACGCTCCAGAAGCTTCGCCTCGTCCCACGCAGGCATAGCGCCAAGCTTAGGGATCGCGAGGCTGTTCGAGTCCTTCTGCTCTACCGCGCCCGGCACTCCCAGACCAATCGCCCACAGCGGAGCACCATCCTTGCCGAGCGACCAGTTGAACAGCGCCTCGAGCCGATCGAACAGTGCCTGCGCTGGGGAAGCGGCGTCGAAATCCTCGTAGTGCTCAAGGATGAGCCGCCCGTCCAGATCGGCGAGACCAAGGCCGATGGTGTCGCCGTCGATGTTGGCGACCAGAATGCGCGCGGCCTCCGATCGGAACCGCACCAGACGCGGCGCGCGCCCGCCTATTGAGCGCCCGACACCGCCTTCGTCAACAAGGCCGAAGGCAGCAAGCGTCGACAGCCGGTCCGTGACCACGGCGCGGCCGAGCCGGGCCTCTCGTTCGAGGTCGAGACGCGTGCAAGGTTCACTGGAGCGCAGAATGTTAAGAAGCGAAACAAGACTCTGGCGTTCGGCTTCAAGGGCCCTCACGCGGTCGGCCGCCGCTGGAGAACCAGTCTCCCCGGATCGATCTGCATCCGCAACTGCGGTGCCTCCCAAACCAGTCCTTGCCACGGCCGATTGCTCCTTCTTGTCCACCATGGACGAGCGTTTTCGGAAGACGCAATGCCTATTTTGTCGCTGACACAGAAAACTTAATTGACTTTTGCATTTTATCAACTAAAGATACGTTTGCAAATACAAAAGCATTTGGGCCGTGTCGGGAGGAGACGCCATGACTGCTTGGAAGCTGGCCTATCACGCCAATTGCTGGGGTCCGCTTGGGGGCGACGCCGTTGGTGTGACCTCCATCAACCGTTTGGCCTACCGGACGTTCGGGGACATGGCAGAGGCCGCGCGCGATATTGCAGCAGCGGGCTATGATGGTATTGAGTTCTTCGACGGCAATGTCGTCGAAAACGAAGGCGACGATTACGCCGCCATGCGCAATATCCTCGCCGACACCGGCCTGTCGCTTGTCTCGATCTATGCCGGCGGCAACTTCATCTTCACGGACATCCTTGACGAAGAACTGGCGCGCGTCACCAAGGCGGCGGACGCAGCGCGGGCGCTCGGCGCCGAGCATTTGGTTGTTGGCGGCGGCGCGCGGCGCCACGACGGGACGCGCCAAAGCGACTACGATGCTTTGGCATCGGCGCTCGACAAGGTGATGGCAATCGCTGCGCAGCACGGCCTGAAAGCTCACTACCACCCCCACCTTTCCACCATCGTCGAGAACCCGGACGAGGTTCGGACGATCTTCGGCAAGACCGCGATCGGGTTCTGTCCGGATACCGCGCATCTGGCCGCTGCCGGAGGCGACGTGGCAGCTATGGTGCGCGAGCACGCGTCACGCATTTCCTACGTCCACCTCAAGGGATGGCAGCGCGACCCGTTCGCCTTCGTGCCGGTCGGCCGGGGCGATTGCGACAATGGCGCCGTGATCCGGGCCCTGAAGGACATCAGTTACACGGGTTGGATCTGCAACGAACTCGACGCCTGGGCCGATCCTGCCGCCGGAGCGCGGGAAAGCCACGCCTTTGTGCAAGCGGAACTGGCGAAAGTCTGAATTTGCCGACCGGCGTTGCCGCCGGGAGGCGTCTGTAACTGCAATAACGAAAACCAAACAATATCAGGGAGAAAACACCATGCGCATGAAAACCTTGCTTCGGTCGACGGCAATCTGTCTGACGCTCGGCCTGGGCCTCGCCTCGAACGCCGCCTATGCCATCGATCCTGCCCAGGCGCTGACTGAGATCGGCCAGCATGTGATGAGCCTCGGACCTAACGGCGAGAAGCCGGAAGCCGCCTCGAGCGTGAAGCTCACCGATGAGGAACTCGCCAAGATCAAGGACATGCACGCAAAGGCCGCCATTGTCATGCACTATGCCGGCAACGACTGGTCGCAGGCGCAAATCGAAGGCCTAAAGGCGCAGTTCGCTACCATGGGTATCGAAGTCGTCGCCGTTACCGACGCGGGCTTCAAGCCCGACAAGCAGGTGTCCGACCTCGAGACCGTAATGGCCCAGAAGCCCAATATCATCGTGTCGATTCCGACCGACCCGGTCGCGACCGCAGCGGCCTACAAAGCGGCGGCCGACGCAGGCGCCAAGCTCGTCTTCATGGACAACGTGCCGAAAGGCTTCGTAGCCGGCAAGGACTACGTCAGCTCCGTCTCGGCTGACAACTACGGCAACGGCGTCGCCACCGCGCACCTGCTGGCACAGGCTCTTGGCGGCAAGGGCGATGTCGGACTGATCTTCCATGCAGCCGATTTCTTCGTCACCAAGCAGCGCTACGACGCCGTCAAGAAGACGCTGGCCGAGAACTATCCGGACATCCACGTCGTCGCCGAGCAAGGCATCGGCGGTCCCGACTTCTCAGGCGATGCCGAGAAGGCGGCAGGCGCCCTGCTCGTCGCCAATCCCAGCATCAAGGGTATCTGGGCAGTGTGGGATGTGCCCGCAGAAGGCGTCATCTCCGCCGCTCTCACCAATGGCCGGGACGACCTGGTAATTGTCAATTGCGACCTCGGCGAAAACGTCGCCATCAACATGGCGAGCGGCGGTCCGGTTAAGGGCCTGTCAGCGCAGCGGCCCTACGACCAGGGCGTGACCGAGGCAATGCTGGCCGGCTACGGTTTGCTTGGCAAGCAGGCGCCGGCCTATGTCGCGCTGCCGGCACTGCCGGTAACCAAGGCCAATCTCGCCGATGCCTGGCAGCAGGTCTACCACAAGCCGGTCACCGACAAGATCAAGCAAAGCATGCAGTAGGCTTCGCAGACAGGTCCTCCCGGTGGAGATGGGTTCGGCCGAGTTCGAGCAGAAGCGCAACGTTTCTGTCCGGCAGGCCGAACCATTCGTCCCACCCGACGCAACCTTTGTTTTGCCCTAGGTGTTGTCATGAACACTGCCAACGCAGCCGAAGCCGTCCGAATGCGAAATGTCAGCATGCGTTTCGGCGGTGTCCGGGCGCTTGACGACGTTCATCTCGACGTTAGCCCGGGCGAAGTGCACGCACTGCTCGGTGAGAACGGCGCCGGCAAGTCGACAATCCTGAAGATTCTGCGCGGCGTGCAACCGCCAAGCTCCGGCACGGTCGAGATCGGCGGCGTGCCGCTAGCCACCTTCACCGCCGAGGCAGCGCGCAATGCCGGTGTCGCTATGGCGTTCCAGGAAATGAGCCTGATTCCGACGCTGACGGTGGCGCAGAATGTCTTCCTCAACCGTGAGATCAGGACCAACTCCGGGCTCATCGACGACAGAACCGCGGCGGCCGAATCGCGAAAGCTTTTCGCGCGCATGGGCGTCGAGATCGACCCCAACGCCAAGGTCTCCGACATTCCGGCTGGACACCGACAGCTTACCGAGATCGTCAAGGCGACCTCGCAACCGTGCAAGGTGTTGGTGTTGGACGAGCCAACCACTGCGCTGTCGCAGAACGAAGTCGAGCGGCTGTTCGAATATGTGCGCCAGCTTCGCGGCCAGGGCGTCGCCATCGTTTATGTCTCGCACCGCATGGACGAGATCTTCCGCATAGCCGACCGCGCTACCATCTTGCGCGACGGCAAGCACATCATCACCGCGCCGATGTCGGAATTCACGCTGGAATCGATGATCGCCCATATCATCGGCCGACGCTCTCGCGGCTTCTCCGACGTGGTGCGTGAGACGGCGACTATCGGCGAAGTGCTGCTCGAAACACGCGGCCTTTCGGGCTCCGGCAAGCCGATCGGTATCGATCTGACGCTTCGCCGCGGTGAAGTGGTCGGCGTCGCTGGCCTGCTGGGCAGTGGCCGCTCGTCGCTGGCGCGCGTGCTGGCCGGGGTCCAGCCGATGACTAGTGGCGAGATCCGGATCAAAGGCAAGGCGGTTTCGATCGCCAAGCCGCGAGATGCCATCGACGCCGGCATTGCGCTGGTGCCGGAAGACCGCGCCCGTCAGGGGTTCGTCGCCTTCCATTCGGTGGAAAGCAACATCGACCTACCCAACCTTGATCGCCTTTCGACGAAGACATGGGTCGATCGCGCCAAGTCGGCGGCACTGGCGGAAAGCTCGATCCAGCGCCTGCGCATCAAAACCGACTCGCGCAAAGCGACCATCAGGACGCTGTCGGGCGGCAATGCGCAGAAGGTCGTCATCGCCAAATGGCTGGCGACCGAACCGGAGGTGCTGATCCTCGACGAACCAACCGCCGGCATCGACATCGGTTCGAAATCGGAGATCGTGACGCTGATCCGCAACCTCGCCAAATCCGGCAAGGCAATCCTGGTGCTGTCGTCGGAGTTGCAGGAACTGCTCGCCGCTTGCGATCGAATCCTGGTGATGTCGGAAGGCCGCATCGTGCGCGACATCGCCCGTCACGATCTCGACGACGCCGCCAAGGTGGACTCGATCGACAGTCTTCAGCACGCCGAACAGAAACTCAACAAATTCATGCAGGAAGCCCGCGGAGGAATTATCCAATGACCGACACGGCCGCATCAGCGAGCAAATTCTCGGCACTGGCCAACTGGCGTGAATACATCATCTATATCGGCTTCGTGGTTATCTTCCTCGTCTTTGCCGCTACGCTGGGCGACAGGGGCTTTCTCGACCCCAACAACCTGTTGAACATTATCCGTCAGACCGCGATCATCGCCGTGGTCTCGGTGACGATGACCTTTGTGCTCAGCACCGGCGAGATCGACCTGTCGGTCGGGGCAGTCGCAGGCCTCGCTTCCGTCGCCACTGCAATGGGCATCGACCAGTTCGGCATCCCCGGCGGCATCCTTTACGGCCTGGGCACCGGCGTCGTCGTCGGCGCCGTCAATGGCTGGCTGACCACCGGCATCGGAATTCCCTCGTTCCTCACCACGCTGGCCATGATGGGCATCGCACGCGGCGTCGCCATGTGGATCAGCGGCACGGCGGCGATCCCCATACTGAGCAAGCCCTACGCGGCGATCTTCGGCGCCGGTAACCTCGGCCCGATACCAAGCCTGTTGATTTGGGTGGCAATCATCGGCATCGCCGGCCACATCGTGCTTCGACGCACCACGTTCGGGCGGCGCGTGCTGGCCACCGGCGGCAACGAGACATCGGCACGCTACTCCGGGGTCAACACCGCCTCTATCAAGTTCCGCGTGTTGATGCTGTCGTCCGTGGCGGCCGCCTTTGCCGGCATGCTCTATGCGGGCCGTCTCCATTCCGGCCGCTTCCAGTTCGGCGAAGGCGACGAGCTTTCGGTGATCGCCGCGGCCGTGCTTGGCGGCACCAGCCTGTTCGGCGGTGCCGGCACGGTGGTCGGCTCTATCATGGGCGCGCTGATGATCGGCCTGATCAACAACGGCCTCGTGCTGATGGGACTGGAATTCAGCCAGCAGCTGATCGCCCGCGGCGCCATCATCATCATCGCAGTCGCCATCAGCCAAACGCGCAAGCGTTAGGCTGAGTGCGGAAGAACGCAGGCGGGCTTTGCCAGGCAGCAAGCTTGTGGCGCGCTGGCCGGACGTGTCGGCCCGAAAAGATAATTGCAGCAAGGGACATGCTATGTCTGACACCTTCTTCAATCCGCATCAGCGCGCCACGGTGGAGGCCGCTATGGCCCGCATAATTCCAACCGACGACACGCCGGGCGCACGCGAAGCCGGCTGCGTGGACTTCGTTGACCGCTATCTCTCCGGTATCGGCTACATCTTCGCCAAGCCCGACGGCTCAGGCTTCGAAGTTCTCGAAGGCGCATCGGCCAAGGCGTGGATGCAGCGCATCGAAATCATGCGCGAACGCTATGTCGCCGGACTGCTCGACCTCGATGCCCGTGCCCACGAGAGATTCTCGGCCGACTTCGTCGCGCTGGCGGCACAGCAGCAGGACGATATCCTCCACGAACTGGAGCAGGCCGGCACGGGTGCGCCGACGACGCTCGCCGTCAACGACGCGCTCGCTGGCCCGGTTTCGCCCCAACCCGCGCTGCAGCAGACCTCGACAGAGGTCGACCTCGATTTCCTGCCGCTGCTGGTCACCCACACGCGCCAGGGTTTTTATGCCGACCCCATCTATGGCGGCAACAGGAACCGGATCGGCTGGGAGGTAATCGGCTTTCCTGGCCCCGCCTCGCTGAAAGATGTCCACACGGGCCGCTACACCACGCTGCAGTATTTCGCCGAAGGCGAAGCCGATAAGGTCAGGGAGTTCCACGATGGCCTATAAGACTAAACCCGCGAGAACCGACGTCGTGATCATTGGCGCCGGCGCGTCCGGCGCCGCCGCAGCAAAGGTGCTTTGCGAAGCCGGTATCAAGGTCGTGGCCCTCGAAAAGGGGCCGTGGCGGAAGAAGGAAAGCTTTGGCGGTGACGAACTCGCCAACATCAATCGCTACAATCTTTGGCCGGACCCGATCCTCAATCCGCGCACGTGGCGCGAGACCGCCTCAGACGACGCGCGTTCCGAAATGTTCTGCCCGGTGCCGCAGATGGTTGGCGGCGGCACCGTCCACTGGCAGGGTTGGTTGCCGCGCTTCACCGAGAACGATTTCCGCCTGCGCACCGTGGCCGGCGACCTGCCGGGCACCAGCCTTGCCGACTGGCCGATCACCTACCGCGAGCTCGAGCCTTACTATCTCAAAGTTGAATGGGCATTTGGCGTGTCCGGCCAGCCCGGCGCCAACAAATTCGAGTCGCACCGCTCGGGCGGCTATCCGTGTCCGCCAATGCCGATGTCGCGCTATGCACAGAAGTTCATCAAGGGCTGCAACGCGCTTGGCTGGAACGCCTTCCCGACGCCGCAGGCCGCCTTGTCGCGCCCTTTCAACGGTCGCAAGGCGACGGTGGTTAGCGCTTTTGCACAGCAGCACGGAGACCCGACCGGAACGCGCTCGTCGGCGCTCAACGTCTTCATTCCGGACGCCGTTGCAACCGGCAATTTCGAGCTGCGGCCGGACTGCGTGGTTCGCGAACTCACTCTGGACAGCCAAGGCAACATCAAGGCAGCGATCTACCAGGACGCCGATGGCGACACGATAGAGCAGGAGGCCGATCTCTTCATCCTTGCCTGCGGCGCAATGGAAACCGCACGCCTGATGCTGCTGTCGAAGTCCGGACGCTTCCCGACCGGCGTTGCCAATGGCAGCGACATGGTCGGGCGCAACGTTACCTTTCACGAATACTCGGCTGCGGTCGGGACCTATGATGATCCGGTCTATGCCTGGGCCGGCGGCGGCTATGTCAGCGCTTCGACCTTTCAACATTACGAGCACGACGCATCGCGCGGCTTCGTCTCCGGCGGGCACATTGCGGTGGCGGGCGTCGGCATCCCGCTGCCGATCAACTGGCGCATGCCGGGCACGCCATCCTGGGGCGCTGAGGCCAAGAAGAACGACCGCGACCACTTCAGCCATTCGCTGGCGATTGCCATGGTGCTGCATGACATGCCCCAGCACGACAATCGCATAGACCTCGACGAAACGGTGGTCGACGCCTGGGGGCTGCCGGTCGCGCGCGTGACACTGAAGCCGCACCAGAACGATCTCGACCAAGGACGCTACCTGATCGATCGCGGTGCCGACATTCTGGAGGCCAGTGGCGCTTTGACCATCCGCAAGGTCTATGCCGACCGCGTCACCGGCAATTGCTCGCACCAGCACGGCACGGCACGTATGGGCGATGACGGGGCAACGTCGGTGCTCAACAGATGGTGCCGGGCGCACGAAGTCGAGAACCTCTACGCAGTGGACGGATCGCCTTTCCCGACAGGCACAGGCGCCAACCCCACGCTGACCATCATGGCCAATGCCTGGCGCGTCGCCGACAAGATCATCGCCGAACGGGGCGCGGCAGCTTGATGGCCGGCGGAAGGCCTCCAAGGTCCGGCGCCAGCCACGTCCCCGATCGACCGCAGCAATGGAGAGCGCCATGAGCGGCAACCGTTTCGCTCGAAGGCGTGGCCGCATCCGTCTAGGGATGGTAGGCGGCGGAGAAGGAGCCTTCATCGGCGCGGTGCACCGCATCGCCGCCCGCCTCGACGACCGCTACGACCTGGTCGCGGGCGCGTTGTCCTCTGAACCGGCACGGGCGGCGCGGTCCGCAGCACTACTCGGCCTCGACCCGGCCCGCAGCTATGCCGATTTCACTGACATGGCGCGCAGCGAAACCGTCCGCCCCGACGGCATCGAAGCGGTTTCCATTGTCACCCCGAACCACATGCACGCGCCGGCCATCCGCGCCTTTCTGGACGCCGGCATCCATGTCATTTGTGACAAGCCGCTGACGACGACGCTGGCCGAGGCACTGTCGCTACGGGAGGCCGCGCGGGTTTCTGGGCTGGTCGTGGCGCTGACCCATACCTATACCGGTTATCCGATGCTCCGGCAGGCCCGTGCCATGGTCCGCAACGGCGACCTGGGCGAGATCCGCATCGTCCAGGTCGAATACGCGCAGGACTGGCTGGCGACGAAACTCGAGGACGGCGGCAACAAGCAGGCCGAGTGGCGCTCGGATCCAGCACGCTCGGGCGCGGGCGGCTCAATTGGCGACGTTGGCACCCATGCTTTCAATCTTGCAGGTTTCGTTACCGGGCTCGAGCCTGACGCATTATGTGCCGAGCTTACCACCTTCGTGGCGGGACGGCGGCTTGACGACAACGCCCAGATAATGCTGCGCTATGAAAACGGCGCGCGTGGCAGTCTCTGGTGCAGCCAGGTCGCCATCGGCAACGAGAATGAGGTCAGTCTTCGCGTCTATGGCTCGAAGGGATCGTTGGAATGGACGCAGCGCGACGCGAACCAGCTGGTCTGGTCATCGCTCGACCAGAACCGGCAAATCATTACCCGCAACGGCGCCGGCGCAGATGAATCAAACAGACGTGCCTCGCGCGTTCCGGCTGGCCATCCTGAAGGTTACCTTGAAGCTTTCGCCACCTTGTATCGTGAAGTCGCCGAGGCGATCGTCGCCATGCGCCCGGGCAGGTCGCTTGCGCCCGAAACGCTGTTCCCAACCGTCGACGATGGCGTCAAGGGCCTGGCTTTCATCGACGCCGCTATTCGTTCGTCGATTGCAGGAGGCGTCTGGACAAGATTGTGATGAGTGCCCTGCGCATCACGGTCAATCAGCGCCATGCTGTAAGAACGAACTGGCCTCCACCGGCTTTCAATCTTCAGAAGCCCAGATCACTATGTCCGGTTCGGGATTGGGCAGATCGTCCTGACTATGACCGACTTGAGGCGCATTGCGGTTTGGAGGCGTCGGGGCCGTAAGCGGACCGGCAGCGTTGGGACCGATCGTCAGGTAGGGGGCCTGCCAGTTTGTGGCTGCCAAGAAGCGGCGGCGCGTTCCAGCGAAAGGAACGGTAGTGCAATTGCTTGGGCCGCAACGTCGATCGCCATGCCGTCCTTGCCCCACTTCAGCACCAGCTCGGTGCCGGCCTACGCTGCACCGCGCCACAGATGGCCAAAGCCGATCATCTTGCGGTCGAGGGTGACCACGCGACGCTGATGGCATGCCGGACTTCCTTGCCATTGGACGTGCTTCGACTGGGGTACTGCGCTTCCGGGGCCCTGCCATCGATAGCCTGATACTAATCGATGCCGAGCCCAGCAAGCCGGCGACGGTCGCTGATGTTTCAAAATGCGCTGCGACGTCGCCTTGCCGACGAAACTGCCCTTTCGCGAAATGTGCCGCGAAGGAGCATGTTGTTATCTGAGGGACCAATCGCGAGGAGTCCTTGACCGGCGTTCGTGCCGGAGGACAGCGGGGCGCTCGCCTCGGATTAAGGGATATTACGATACGGGAAGTCCCCGAATTTCCTTTGTAAAGATTATTGCCGATCGTGATGCTTCTTTGAGGGTCGCAGGGCCAAGCAAAAAGGGACTCGCGTAATGCTTGAGCACCACAATTCGGAATACACTGGACAGTCACTCGCTTGGCGGGACCAGCAGCAGAGCGACGCTGGCGAGCCGGAGGCGCTTCCTTCCATCGCCCGCGTACGGAGATTTGGGCGCGAGCAGGAAATCTACAGTCAGGAAGATAGGAGCGACACCTGGTACCGCATCGTGTCTGGAGCGGCCCGAAAATATATCATACACGCCAACGGGCGCAGGCAAATCGTCGAGATCCACCTGCCGGGCGACTTCTTCGGCTTCACCCCCCACAACCGTCATCGGTTCGGGGTCCAGTCCGTAATCGACGGAACATCAATAGAGTGCTATCCGCGCCAGCGTCTCGAGGCGCTTGCCGATGCGAATCCCGCTCTAGCGCGTGAGCTTCGGATGCGCAGCTTCGAAGCAATCGAGAGGCTCCAGGAGCAGATGCTGATCGTCGGCACGATGACCGCCAAGGAAAAGGTGCGCGCCTTTCTCATCTATTTCTGCGAACGGATTTCCAAGGCCCAGAACGAAGGGGTTGCGCTTCCGATCTCGCGCTACGACATGGCGGATCTGCTTGGAATCTCCGTCGAAACGGTGTGTCGTGTTTTTACGGAGCTACAGCAGCGTGGTGCCATTTCCTTGCAAGGCCCGAGGCGGGTGAGACTGACCCGGCGCGTCGATCGGTGATCAGTTGTTCTGCTGCCGATAAAACGGTATGTTAACGCTATTCTTCGCCTCGGAACCGGGCCAGCACCAGAAGGGTCACTGCCTGCGGCCAGACTACGCACGCGCAGCCGGCGCATCATGTGAGCGGTGGACTTCGACCATACGCACGCTGATACGAGGTCTTAGGCGATCCGTTTTGGGATGGCGGTGGCAAGCGGCTGTTCGAACGTCGCGCTCGCGCGGGCTCAGCGCTGCGATCTGCGCCGAAGCCTTTCCCATCTCGCTATTTGCCAATCTTTGCATCGGCCGCTCCGCGTAGCCGCGAACAGAGCAACCCCGGTGGACCGGCGACCGTCCATCCGAAGGTTTTCCGCTTATCGCCGAAGTCCCAGGAGTCCCTCGATAGATTTGGGACAATTTTCCATAAGCAAAATGACGACCGTCAAAGCGCGCCGCGCGCTGCTGCCGGAATCTCGTTCGCTAGTTTTACTCGGCAGTCCGCCGATTGATTGGGAGACGCCGCCATGGATCCAAACGACAATGTCATCGCACAACACAAGGTCCGGGAGGTGGCAGCGGTCTTCCAGAGCCAGGAAACACTGGAAAACGCAATCGAGGCATTGCTCCAAGCCGGGTTCGACCGCGGTGATATCGACGTCATGGGCGATATCGAAACCGTTCGGAAGCGACTGGGCTCAGTTTATGTGCCGTCTGACGAAATCGCCGACGTTCCAGGAACGCCGCGGCGCGCCTATATCGCCCGCGACGATATCACGACCGCGACCGCCGGCGTCGCCGGCATTCTGTTCTATCTGGGCGCTGCAAGCGCCGCTATGAGCGTGATCGCCTCGGGGGGCAGCCTGGCGCTCGTCGCCGCTGCAGCAGTCGCAGCCGGGACCGTCGGCGCGGGATTCGGCGCGACGGCCATACACCTGCTTGGAAGGAAGCAGGCCGAAGACTTGGAACTGCAGCTTATGTCAGGCGGCATCGTCCTGTGGGTGCGCGTGCGCAACCCCGAAAGAGAGACCGAAGCACAGGACATACTGGCAAAGTTCGGTGGCGAGGGAATCCGCGTGCACGAAATTGAAATCGACAAGCGGCTGGACGACCTGCCGCTCTCGAAATTCAAACCCGACCCGTGGCTCGGCGGCGAACCGTTGGCGCACACCGAGCAAAACCGCATCCGAAACTGACGATCGTCAAGGCCGACATCCGACACGACTGGCAAGAATCTGGATGAAGGCGCGGCAGTCACGCTGGTGCCGGACGACAAATCTAGACGGAGGCTGAGATGGCAGGCAAAGTGATCGGTATCGATCTTGGAACGACCAACTCCTGCGTCGCGGTAATGGAAGGCACGCAGGCCAAGGTCATCGAGAACGCTGAAGGCGGGCGCACAACCCCCTCCGTCGTGGCGTTCACCAAGAGCGGGGAAATCCTGGTCGGTCAGCCTGCCAAGCGCCAGGCCGTGACCAATCCCGAAAATACGCTCTTCGCCATCAAGCGTCTGATCGGCCGCCGCTACGACGATCCGGTCGTGGAGAAGGACAAGAAGCTCGTCCCCTACAAGATCGTCAAGGGCGACAATGGCGACGCCTGGGTTGAGGTTGCTGGCAAGAAGTACAGTCCGGGCCAGATCAGCTCCTATGTGCTGGTGAAGATGAAGGAGACGGCAGAAGCCTATCTCGGCGAGACGGTCAGCCAGGCAGTTATCACCGTGCCGGCCTATTTCAACGACAGCCAGCGGCAGGCGACAAAGGACGCCGGGAAGATTGCGGGGCTCGACGTGCTGCGCATCATAAACGAGCCTACAGCCGCTGCCCTCGCCTACGGTCTCGAAAAGAAAAAGGCTGGAACGATCGCGGTCTACGATCTCGGCGGCGGCACCTTCGACATCTCGCTCCTCGATATCGGCGATGGCGTCTTCGAGGTCAAGGCGACCAACGGTGACACGTTTCTTGGTGGAGAGGATTTCGACAAGCGGATCGTCGACTGGCTGGCCGAGGAATTCAAGAAGGAGCAGGGCATCGATCTTCGCAACGACCGGCTTGCAGTTCAGCGCCTTCGTGAGGCCGCCGAAAAAGCCAAGATCGAGCTTTCCTCATCACTCGAAACGACCGTCAGCCTGCCCTTCATCACGGCCGACCAGAACGGACCGAAGCATCTTGAGATCAAGTTGAGGCGCGCCAAGCTGGAGGATCTGGTCGACGATCTGATCCGTCGGACGGAGAAACCCTGCAAGGACGCAATGAAGGACGCCAAGGTCAAGCCGGATAACATCGACGAGGCGATTGTCGTTGGCGGCATGACGCGCATGCCCAAGGTGCAGGAGACCGTCGCCGAAATCTTCGGCAAGGAGCCGAACAAGAGCGTCAACCCGGACGAAGTGGTCGCGATCGGCGCTGCCATCCAGGCCGGCGTGCTGCAGGGCGACGTCAAGGATGTGCTGCTGCTTGACGTGACGCCGTTGTCGCTCGGCATTGAGACGCTCGGCGGCGTGTTCACCCGGTTGATCGAGCGCAACACGACCATTCCCGCTAAAAAGAGCCAGACGTTCTCGACGGCCGAGGACAACCAGAGCGCCGTCACCATCCGCGTTTTCCAGGGCGAGCGCGAAATGGCTGCCGACAACAAGCTGCTCGGCCAATTTGACCTCGTCGGCATCCCATCGGCGCCACGCGGCGTACCGCAGATCGAGGTAACCTTTGATATCGATGCGAACGGCATCGTCAACGTCACCGCCAAGGATATGGCGACCGGCAAGGAGCAACAGATCAAGATCCAGGCGTCCGGCGGACTGTCGCAGTCGGATATCGATCGAATGGTGAAGGAAGCCGAGGCAAATGCGGAGGCCGACAAGAAAAGACGCGCCTTGGTTGAAGCACGCAACCAGGCGGATGCGCAGATTGGCACCAGCCAGAGGGCGATCGACGAGGCGAAGGACAAGGCTGCGACCGTAGACAAGACTCCCGTCGAAAAGGCTATCGGGGATCTCAAGTCGGCAATGGCCGGGGAATCGTTGGACGAGATCGAAGCAAAGACGAAGGCGCTGCAGATCGCTTCAGTGAACTTTGGCGCCAAGGTGCATGAAGCGACCGCCGGCGCGGCCTCGTCAGCGGCGCAAGAACCGTCACATGCTTCGTCCGGCGACGATGTCGTCGACGCGGAGTTCGAGGAGATCGATGACCAGGACGGACAGCGCCATGGGTGATGCGGGAGATCGGAACGCGGCCGGGACCGAGCCCACGGGAGCCAAACCCGATGCGGGTGCCCCGGCCGTTGAAGCCACGACGAGCGATCAGCCCCGGAGGCGCGTGGAAGCGGAACTCGCGGACACTACGGAAAAGCTGCTGCGTGCACTAGCCGAGCAACAGAATATCCGGCGGCAGATGCAGCGCGAGCGTGACGAAGCCGTGAGATTTGCCAGCGCGCGGCTGGCCGAAGATCTGCTCGACACGCTCGACAATTTGCGCCGTGCAATCGAGAGCGTCCCGGTGGAAGCTTCGGACCACACAGTGGTGAAGCCGCTTTTGGCCGGCGTGGAAGCGACCGAGCGCAATCTCCTGGAAACGCTTGCCCGGCATGGCGTGCAAAAGATCGACCCGTCCGGCTCGGCGTTCGACCCGCATCACCATCACGCGATTTTCCAGCGCCCCGACGCAACAGCCGCGGAAGGCACTGTCATCGAGGTGCTGCAGCCGGGTTACATGCTCCACGGGCGACTTCTACGGCCGGCGATGGTCGGCGTCGCAGTTCCCGGATAGCACAATACGTGGTCTGGCCGCACGATGAATTGGCTCTTCTGATCTCCAACGATCAAGACAGGAAGAGAAGTCGCCTAAGCGGAGATTTCTTGCAGGCAAGAAGGGTCTTCACCCGCCCTTCATCATCATAGGGCAGCGCCACCACCGCGCGATCTCCGGTAAGTCAATGCCTTCAGCTTCTGCGCGTCATTCACGACATGGCGCTTTATCCGCTGCGGCTGAACCTCCAACGCGTCGATCAAGGTGCCGAAGGCAAGGCGCAGGCCGTAGAGTTGGTCGAGCAACTCCAGCACAACGTCGACGCCTTCATCATTGATGCCCAGTTCGTTGGTGAGATCGGCTACCAGGTTGGCGCGCGCCATGTCGACGTCGCGGAACACCGGATGGCCGTCGATCACCTGCGGCGATATCCAGCCCCGGTCGATGAAAAACCGCAGCCTTTTTGTTTCGATATGAGCATGTCGGGCAAACTTTCGATAGCCGAGCATTTATACCCCCATCGCTTGCCGTGGATTGTATGACTTGCCGACCGTCCAGCCGGCAACAAATGCCTTCAGGTCAAGGTCCGGCTTTTCCGGAAGGACGATCTTTAGGGTGGCATAGACGTCACCGCGGCCGCCGTTTCGCCGGGCCACCCCCTTTCCCTTCAGGCGCAGCGTCCTCCCGCTCGACGAATTCTCGGGCACTTTCGCGACCACCGGACCGGCGGGGGTCGGTACCCTGAGCTTGCCGCCAAGCACCGCCTCGGAAAGCGAGATAGGCAGGTCGAACCGGATGTCGTCACCCTCGCGCCGGTAGAAGGGATGAGCGCGCACATGGATCTCGATAAGAGCGTCGCCGGTCTCCGCGCCGCCTTCGCCGGCGCTGCCCTTCCCTCGCATCCTGAGCCTCTGTCCGTCGCGCACTCCAGGTGGAATGCGGATGTCCAGCGTCTTGCCGTCAGGTAGCGTCACCTGGCGCGTGCCGCCGTTGACCGCGTCGAGGAAGTCGATCTCCATCGAATACTGGATGTCGGCGCCACGCGCGCGGGAACCTTGTCGCCCGCGCCGGGAGAAGAATTGCGAGAAGATATCGTCGGCGCCGAGATCCGCGAAGCCCGCGCCGTTTTCGTAAGCTCCCTGGCCTGTTCCGGCATCAGCAAAGTCCCGATAATAGCGGCGCTGGGGCTTTTCCGCACCCGTCGCGTCTATCTCGCCGCGATCGAAACGGTCGCGTTTTTCCTCATCGCGCAGAATTTCGTAGGCCGCGGATAGGTCCTTGAAATCCTGTTCCGCCTGCTTGTTACCGGGATTGAGATCAGGGTGGGACTTCTTTGCCCGACGACGATAGGCCGCCTGGATTTCCTTCTGCGAGGCATCGCGTTTGACGCCAAGGAGTTCGTAGGGATCGCCGCCACTCATTGGGATTTCCGCCGGCCCCCCCTTTTTTGCGAGCGCCCCGGAGGTGAAGGCCATCCGATTGCATCGGAACGCCAACAGGAATTAGCCGAATTCCGTCGACCTCAAACTGACGGTCATCAATGCGCTCACAGCATGTGGATACGTCATCAATAGAACATTGCTGTGTCGGCATCGAAGATCTGCCAACGCAGGCTGACATGAAGCGAATTCCTGTCCGGGCGGGTTGATCCCTCTATCCCCTCCTTAACGGCCACTGCCCGCCGCTTCCTACAGCGGCGAGCTTTTTCTTCCTGGACGCCCAATGCCACAAACCAATGAAACTGACAGCCGTCAACGCACTCACCTGCACCTGAAATATTCTAGCCGAACTGCGCCAAGCGGATTTGCTTCACGCAGACAGCCCATGAGCTCAGAACGGAGGATTGCGACATGAGACTGGATAGCGACATCAAGCATGATGTGGAAAGTGAACTCAAATGGGATCCCGACCTCGACGCCTCCGATATCGGCGTCGCAGTAAAAAGTGGCGTTGTCACGCTGAGTGGATTTGTCCGCAGCTACAGCCAGAAATACCAAGCCGAAAAGGCAACCAAGCGCGTCAAGGGCGTGCTCGGCGTTGCCAATGACATCGAGGTTCGGCTGCCTTCCGGCAACGGGCGGACCGATCCGGAGATAGCCCGCGCCGCGGTCGAGGCTATCAAGGACGAGCTTCCCTATTCCCACGAGAATATCAAGGTCGTTGTGAAGAACGGCTGGCTCACACTCGAAGGCAATGCCGAGTGGGAATACCAGCGCACTCGAGCCGAGGCGGCCGTACGAAAGATCAAGGGCGTCACGGGTATCTCGAACCTGGTGGTCCTGAAACCGCGCGTCACTCCTTCCGAGATCAAGGCCAAGATCGAGGATGCACTGGAGCGGATGGCGCAAGTCGACGCGGGTCGCGTTACCGTTTCCGCGAGCGGCGGCGAGGTGGTCCTGACCGGCACGGTGCGTTCCTGGGCGGAACGACAGGAAGCCGAGCGCGCCGCATGGCGGGCGCCCGGCGTTACCAAGGTTGAAAACCGGATCACCATTTCTCCGTGACCCGGAGAAGCCGTCGCGGGCGGCCGGACTGTACTACGGTCCGGCCGGCTCTCGACGAAGGAGAACGCAGCTTGGACCGGAAGACGAGGCAGGATCGAGGTCAGCCAGAAGCCAGGGATGTTGACTTGGTGGCGTTGGCCGGCATGGAGTCCTTCCCAGCGAGTGATCCGCCCTCGTGGGTTTCGGTGCGTCTCGGCCGGCCGGGCACACATGCAACCAAAGGAATGCCCGCAAGGTGCGCTTCCCGGAAAGCTGATTCGCCGACCAACGCCTCGGCAAGCCCTGGCCTGACGCTTGATTCCGACACGCCAAGCCGTGCTCGTCGCTGACAGGCGCGATAAGAATGAACGATGTCCTGCTCGCCCAAACCTTGATCCTCACGTGGTTTGCGGCCAAGCTAAACCCACATATGCTCTACAGTATCTCGAGCGGGCGCTTCCCGGTTGGCGGCGGGAAGGCGCGATCAAGGTTATGCAAGTCCTCGGGCATGATTCGGATATCATGCGCGGCGCGATTTTCCCGGACATGATCCAGCTTGCTCGCTTTCGCAACGGCAATGACGCCCTCTTGGCGCAGTACCCAGGCAAGCGCGATCTGCGACCGGCTCACGCCGTACCGCTCGGCGACCTTGGCGAGACGCCCGTCGTCCGCCAGGACGCCCTGTTCCACTGGCGAATAGGCCATGATCGGAATTCCGCGCTGACGACACCAAGGCAGAAGATCGTACTCGATGCCGCGCCTCATCAGGTTGTAGAGCACTTGGTTCGTCTGCGCGCTCTTTCCGTCAGCAACGCCAGCGAGTTCGACCATATCTGCAATATCAAAATTGCTGACGCCCCAATGCCGGATTTTTCCCGCAGCTTTGAGCAACTCGAAACCCGCGACCGTCTCTGCAAGTGGCGTCCCGAGACGCCAATGCAGGAGGTAAAGGTCGATCCGGTCGGTGCGCAACCGTTTCAGGCTGTTGGCGCACGCGGTCGCCACGCCGAGGCGCGAGGCATGGGTTGGCAAAACTTTGCTGACGATAAAAACTTCGTCGCGCCGTCCGGCGACGACCTCACCGACAATCTCCTCCGCGCCGCCATCGCCGTACATCTCGGCGGTGTCGATAAGCGACATGCCGAGGTCGAGGCCGAGCCTGAGCGCTGAGACTTCGTCGGCGCGACGGTTCGGCTTCTCTCCCATGCCCCAGGTCCCCTGGCCGAGAACCGGAACCTCTTCGCCGGTTTGTAATCGCGTTGTCCGGAGGATGGTCGTGGGCATGAAACCTTTTTCCCCTGCTGCGCTAGCGGATCGTTGCGATCCTATCGGACAGCCATGTCCGCAAAACTGATGGTCATCAACGCCGGGGTAGCGAAGGTCTTCTAGCGTTCACCGCGAAATGCTCCGAAGGCTGCGGAACCTGACGCAGGAACTGGTCTTCGGCAGTGCGAGAAATGGGAAGTGGAGTCGGCGATAGAGCGCTTGGCCGGCGTATGCGGCAGGGCCAATCACCGGGAGGCTCCCCTGCCTAAGCGCACCCGAGGTCACAAAGGTCGACAGTCGCATCACCAGCGAAGGCCAGCAATCTCAAGTCCGAATGGAGAGCACAATGACCATCTCATCGTACGACAATGCGAGGACTGAGGCGATGAACGACATACTCGCCAACAATTGGTGGGCTGTCGCGCTACGTGGCGTCGTCGCGATTCTTTTTGGCATCGCTGCTTTCGCGATGCCTGTTGTCACAATGCTATCGCTGGTCGTGGTCTTTGCCGCCTTCAGTTTGATCGACGGCGTCTTCGGGATCATCATGGCAGTGCGCGGGGCACGCAAGGGAGAGCATTGGGTTTGGCTGCTCCTCAACGGCATCCTTGGCATCGCAGCCTGCGCCGTGGCCATCCTATGGCCGGGCATCACAGTGCTCGCCTTCGTCTTTCTTGTCGCGGCCTGGGCGCTTGTCTCAGGTGTATTCATGCTGATTTCTGTGTTCCGGCTCAAGATCGATCATGGCCGCGTCTGGTTGGCAATCGCCGGCATCGCAAGCATACTTCTCGGATTAGTACTCACAATCTCGCCGTTTGTCGGTGCGCTGGTCCTCACCTTCTGGGTCGGAGCTCATGCTCTGGTTCTGGGCGTGACGCTGCTGATGCTGGCCTACAAATTGCGTTCCCAACGCACCTCCCGCCCTAGCAATCTGGCTGCCGCCAATGCCGCTTAGAGCAATCTTCGAAGGAGCGAACCATGCCATCAATCCTAGCACCTGCAACGAAGGCACCAGACTTCAATCTTCATGTGACGCCCGACCAGACCCTATCGCTGTCAGAATTCGCGGGCAGGCGCGTGATCCTGGCGTTCTATCCGGCCGACTGGAGCCCAGTCTGCGGCGATCAGATGACGCTTTACAACCACGTGCTTTCCGAATTCCGCAAAAGGGGTGCCGAGTTAGTGGGGATCTCCGTGGACGGAGCATGGTGCCACCAAGCCTTCGCAAGAGACCGAAACATCCATTTTCCTTTGCTGGCGGATTTCCATCCCAAGGGAGAAATCTCACGCGCCTATGGAGTCTATCGCGACGAGGTCGGTGAGAGCGCCCGCGCACTTTTTATCGTCGACGAAAAGGGCGCCATCGCCTGGAGTTATCTCTCGCCGATCGCAGTCAATCCCGGGGCTGACGGCATTTTGGACGCCCTGGATCAAATGCCAAGTCTGGAGAAGAAAAATGTCGACCCTAAGAGCGCCCGTCAATCAGCGTGACCACGCGCGCGGCGCGCAGAATGCCATCGTTACCCTTGTGGAATATGGCGACTATCAATGCCCTCATTGCGCTGCCGCCAATCCGGTGATGCATTTCCTGGAGGGCCGGTACGGCCAGGCGCTGCGCATTGTCTTCCGGCACTTTCCCCTGGCGGAAATTCATCCTGTCGCTCCGATCGCGGCGGAAGCCGCGGAATATGCCGCCGATCATGGTCTGTTCTGGGAAATGCACGACGCCATTTTTGCAAACCAGCATCAGCTCAGCGTCCGGTTCCTGTTCACCTTGGCCGGGTCCCTGAAACTGCCGCAAATGGGGCTTCGAGATTCGATTGCACGGTCGCTCCACCGCGACAAAATACAGGCCGACTTTATCGGCGGCGTCCGCAGCGGCGTCAACGGGACCCCGACCTTCTTTGTCAACGGGTTGCGCTACAATGGCGGCTACAGCGCACCAGAACTCTCGGCATCGATCCAGACTGTGATGGATGCTCTTGCCCCGGTGCGTTGATCGGAAACATATGGCGCGAAACTGATGGGCGTCAACGCGCCGAGACCAACGGCAATCGACGATCACGGAGCTTGCGAGGCCGAGCAACCCAAATCATCTGCGAAGATTCCAACAGGAGACCACAATGACAAAGTTTGCGCTGTACGTTCCGATTGTAGCCAAGCCCGGCAAGGAGGAAGAGGTTGCGAACTTCCTGCGATCGGCGGTTCCGCTGGTCAACGCCGAACCAGGCACCATCTCATGGTATGCCATCCAGGGAGGACCTGCCTCTTTCGCCATATTCGATACATTCGACGACGAAGCCGGACGTGACGCGCATCTCAACGGAAAGGTTGCGGCCGCATTGATGGAGAAGATCAAGGCAGGCGACATGTTCGCAGAGCCACCCGAAATTCATAAATTGGTTATCATCGCTGACAAGCCGGCGAAGTGAAGATTCTGCGGCGACTCCCCTGGTGCCTTGACCAGCAAGGAAGTCGCGAAACTGATAGGCGTCAAGGCGCAAAAACCACCTTCAATTGATGATCACCGAGCCTGCGAAGCTGAGGTGAAGGGCACGTCGCCTCGATCCCCAGCGTCGCTTCCCCAAGCTCAGAGAGATCCGTCATGAACAAGAAAAGCGCCTCCGACAAGTATTTCAGCCTTCACCTTGTGCTTGCGGTCGGCGCAAGCACGCTCCTCACCAGCGCCATCTTCCTACCCTCAGCGACACGGCCGGCGTTCTCACAGAACGTCGTTGTGTTGGACGTCGATGTAAAGGCTGTGGCGAAAGGTTACCGCGCCTCCGAACTCGTCGGCGCCAAGGTCCAAAACCAGAAAGGCGAGAAGATCGGCAAGATCGACGACCTCATCGTCGATCGCGAGAAGGTGCTGTTTGCCGTCCTCCAGGTCGGCGGCTTCCTCGGTCTCGGCGGCTACCTCGTCGCCATCCCCTACAACGCCTTGGATATCAGCTCCGATGGCTCGAATATCGTGCTCGCCCAAGGAAGCAAGGAAGAACTCCAGAAGATGCCGGAGTTCAAATACCAACAAAAATAACCGCCGTAATCACCCTCCTCCACGCCCTGCTATCGCAGCAGGGCGTGTTAGTTCGGCAGGTCACTTTCGGGGAATGCGGGGACTGAGGCGCGGTCTCATAACATTCGGCACGGCGCGTATCCCGAGCCCGGCTTCGATCGATTCTCTCCACATTCGACCGCGCATGATAGCATCCGTAAATGATGACATCCTGAATGATCTAAGTTAGGATAGGCAAGCCGCGCGAGATGTGACTTATCGCTCAGGTCGCGGCGTTAGGTGGATTAAGTGCAAGCCGAGCATGCGAGGCAGTCGGCGAAGCAGCGCACCACGACGGTTGGCCGCAGCTCAAACCTAACGTCCGTTCCATGATCTCCGCGGAGGAATTGCGGCGGCGTCCGTCGCGCGCGTCCAATTACGCTGCAGAGAACCAAGCTCTGATCACTTTGGCGCATGAATTGGCGAGCTCGCCCGAAGGCATCTTGCGGAAGCTCGCCGATACCGCTTTAGGCCTATGTCGCGCGCACTCCGCCGGGCTCAGCATCCTGGAAGAAGGTGACGGGAAGAGTAATTTTCATTGGCGCGCCATCGCCGGGCAGTGGGCTCCTCACTTAAACGGTGGAACACCGCGCAACTTTGGTCCATGCGGCACGGTCCTTGACCAGGGCGTCGCCATGATATGCTCTCATCCCGAAGTCGATTTCCCCTATTGGGAACCCATCAGGCCTGTTCTTGAGGAAGGACTTCTGATTCCCTTCTACATCAAGGCTGAAGCAGTCGGCACAATCTGGGTCGTCGCGCATGACACCAGTCGCCGCTTCGATGCGGAAGACTTGCGCGTGATGACCAGCTTGAGTGCCTTCGCAGCGACCGCCTATCAGACTTGGCTCAATCTGAACGCGGTGCAGCGGGTCGCCTCCATCGTCGAGTCCGGTCACGACGCAATCTTCGGCGAAGACTTGAATGGCATGATAATCAGTTGGAACAAGGGCGCGGGCCGAATGTTCGGCTACATGGCCGAGGAAGTTATCGGCAAGCCGGTCGCGATCCTATTTCCGGCAGATCAGCCAACCGATGAAGTGGCAAATCTCAAACGTCTCCCATACGGCGACGGCATCGAGAATTTTGAAACGGTTCGGCAAGACAAGAACGGGGGCCGGGTCGATGTTTCGTCGACGATTTCCCCGATAATTGATCCGAACGGCAGGATCATTGGGGCGTCAAGCATTTGCCGCGACATTTCCGAGCGCAAGCGTATCGAGATGCGCCAACAGCTTTTGCTCGCCGAGCTCGACCACCGCGTAAAGAACATCCTCGCTCAAGTTGCAGCTGTCGCAAAGTCATCGCACCAAGGAAGCCTTACCGCTGACACCTTCCTTCAATCGCTCGATGGGCGCATCCAATGTATGGCAGCCGCGCATACGCTGCTGAGCCAAGGCGGTTGGAAGGGGGTCGGCCTTGATGTGTTGGTTCGCAACCAGCTTGCGCCATACGTGAACGGCACGAATATTATCATCAGTGGACCGGATATCATCCTGGGCGCGGCCGAAACTCAGGCCGTGGCAAGGGTGCTTCACGAGCTCGCGACCAATGCCGCGAAGTATGGAGCTCTGTCGGTGCCGAATGGCCGGGTCTCGGCCACATGGAACCGCGGGTCGAACGGTGATGCGGCGAACTTGGAATTCGTATGGCGCGAGTTGGATGGCCCAACTGTGGTAGTTGGAAAGCGGGTCGGATACGGCACCGATCTCATCCGCAATCTGATCCCCTTCGAGCTCGGAGGCGAGGTAGATCTGGCGTTCGGAACAGATGGCGTAAGCTGCAGAATTGAGTGTTCGGTCGATGGCACCAATCGCTAACCGAGGACATTCTCAAAAATAGCGAGCCGCGTGTTGCCCATGACTTCGTTGGATGCTGATGGATTGCCTGAAGCAGGCACCTTGGGCCTAAGTGGCTTGTGTGTCCTCATCGTCGAAGATTCGTGGGATGTCGGCATAAGCTTGAAGAGGCTCCTTCAGGCTTACGGGGCGGAAACGATCGGACCAGCGGCCACTGTTGCCGAGGGTCTGCGTTTGATTTCCGAGCACGCCATCGATGCTGCGTTGGTGGACATCAATCTACGAAATGGTGAGCAGTCCTATGCCCTCATCGATCGGCTGCACGATACAGGCATTCACACTGTAGTATTAACAGGCTACGCCGACGCACCGCTAGCGCGCGGAAAGGTAGCGGCGATCTTGCAGAAGCCGATAGCAGATGAACCTCTTGTTAGGAGCCTGCGCCGCCCATAGCACGCCGTCCCACCTGGCCGGGCTCCCAGGAAGAACCCGATCGAGGACTCAAGAGGCGGAGCTATTCACGCTGCGCGGCGATGACACTTATCTTGGTTCTCAGTGCAGATACTTCCGGTCAGCCCCCGACTGAACGACGAGGGATCTGTAAAGCAAGGCAAAGCCCTGCATCACACGCAAGTAATCCGGATGTTGAGAGGCGAAGCCATGCGCCATCTGCATAAGCTCTGGATTGGAGCGCTCCAGGTCTTCGACGGTCCGCATTGTGAACCGTTCGGAGCCCTCTTCGTCGATTTCGCGCACGAGCGAATCGCGCGTTTTCGCCGTCACGCGGGGCAATGGATGCAAGATTTGCTTCTGGTTTGTGTCGGACGACGCCGAAACCATGAGCTGATAGAACATGCCAAAGCCAACCATGACTTTCGGGCCGTTGTCGACATCGGCAGCGCACTTGCGCGCCATGTCAAGGAGCTCCGGGTTCTCGCGCGTCAGGCACTCGGTGATTTCCGCCAGGCATGCCTCCGGCCCGAGATCATCAAATTGCCTTGATACAAACTCTCGGGTCCATTCGGTCACACGAGGAAGAGAGCTCATCGGCAGCGTTTCCTTCTGGGACGATTTGGTTTTGAACGGAAACATAGTTGGTGCTGGGTGCGAAAGCAAAATTAAGGATTTGTAACAGGAAAGGCCCCGAAGGCGGTCCCGACAACACGCCCCGGGACTTTGAGAACGGAAATTGACCACCGTCAACGCGGTGCCGGCGGCACGATGTAAACAGAGTCCTCTAAGAAGAACTCCCGTCCTGGGATTTTCCCCCCAAGGAGCAAGGCATGAGCATCAAAAGCATCGTCACGATAGCATCCTCGCGCTCGGTCTCAGCATGAAAGCCGCATCAAGGAGTTCGGCGTTGACATCAGCGGCGCCGGGACCAGCCAAGAAGAGAGCAACGTTGCGAGAGAACCGCGTTCGCAGCACGCCAATGACGCCTTTTGCTTCCACCGCGCAGCCTCCGGGGCGACGCAGGCGACGCCGCGGCCGTTGGACTTCGCAGGCGGTGTCTTTGCCTTTCGCGGTCTTCGCCAGATCGGCATATCGGATGAACGTCCAGGAAAGAGGTGTCCCATGACCGCATATAAGGTTGGCTACTTTATAGGAAGCCTGGCTTCGGCCTCCATCAATCGCAAGCTAGCCCGGGCACTGGTGGCTCTCGCTCCGCCGGAACTCGAAATGGAGGAAATTTCCTTCAGGGACCTACCGCTCTACAGCTACGACTACGACGCCAATTTTCCCCCACCTGCCAAAGCCTTCAAGCATGCCATCGCAGTGGTCGATGCGGTGCTGTTCGTGACACCGGAGTACAACCGGTCGATCCCCGGCGGTCTGAAAAACGCCATCGACTGGGCAAGTCGTCCCTACGGGACCAACTCGTTCGCGCGCAAACCGTCAGCAGTAATCGGGACGTCGCCGGGCGCGATCGGCACTGCAGTGGCCCAGCAAAGCCTGCGCAGCGTACTTAGCTTCTGCAATTCACCGCAGATGAATGCACCGGAAGCCTACATCCAGTTCAAGCCTGGCCTCATCACCGATGAAGGCGAAGTTACTGACGAGACGACGGCCGATTTCCTTCGCAGCTACATGGCGGAATTCCAGGCATTTATCACTCGCGTCTACACGGTATTGCCAAGGCCAAGGCTGAACTCTTGATGGAATTGCCACCGAGGCGACGATGTCGTCCTGGTGGACGAATGCGCAAATGAGATCGAAGCGTCGTCTCCGTAGTGCGCCTGTCAATCAGTAAACTCCAACAGGCGGGAAACGGGGCGTACGCACGGAAGGTCGGTCGTGTCACCTGAATGGGTTTCCGCTTGGGCCAATCTAATGACCGGCATGGCGGCCCTTCTGGCTGGCTGGGCCGGGATGCGCGGGCTCAATGCATGGCGGGCCGAAACGGTCGGCAGGCGGAAGGCCGAACTTGCAGAAGAGGTTTTGGCTGGGTTTTATCGGACCAGGGATATTTTGACATGGGCGCGGTTTCCCGCCTCGGATGCCGATCAAGGTGAAACTGTTCGGCCCGAAATCGGCCAGGACGATGATGGGCCCGAAAAGAGCGAGATCATCGCCCCCGTGGACCGCTTGACGAAGGAAAGCCAGGTGTTCTCCGAGCTCCGCGCGAGCCGTTACCGCTTCATGGCTTACTTCGGGGAAGAGGCTGCACGCCCGTTCGATGAGATAAAGGCAATTCACAACGAAATTGTCGATTCAGCCCGCAATTTGGTCCGGACCCACGGCGATGAGTCAGCCGGACGAGAACAGGAACGCGATCACTGGGAGGCCGCGATCGGTTGGGGAGGAACGGAGGGAGACGCTCTGAGGAAGCGGCTTGACCTTGCAGTAAAGGCAGTCGAGCAGACCTGCCGCCCCCTAATCGAGGAACGGCACAAGGCCCGCCGCGACAGTATCTTCTGAGGATTTTGATTGCGCCATGGGGTCCGGTCATGACTGAATATAACGAAACCACGAATCCGATCCTAACCGGTTTCAAGGGTCAGTGCCCCCGATGTCAGCAGGGACACTTGTTCGCAGGCTACCTGAAACTTGCTCCAAGTTGTGATGTCTGTGGACTCGATTTTTCTTTCGCCGATCCCGCTGACGGGCCTGCATTCTTCTCAATGTCGATTGTTGCGTTCCCAGCCCTTGCGTTTGCTCTTTGGTTGCAGTTGCGGTTTGAGCCACCTTTCTGGATTCACATTCTCACAAGCCTGCCTCTGACCATCGGGGCATGCATAGTGTTGCTCCGACCTCTTAAAGGATGGCTCGTCTGTTCTCAGTATTTCCATAAGGCAGCGGAAGGTTCGATCGATCGAGATTGGCATGCCGCTGAAGCCGAGCGCCAAAAGCTAGAACCGCATGAATAACGAGATCAGCATCGGTCCAATTCTATACCTAACGCTCGCGTCGGATAGGTGCTGCCGCTCTGGCGCTTACATCAGTCGTTGGTTGCGCTCATGCCGGGATGTCTGCGATGCCACTGCGGGTACTCGCTTCCGTCTCGTTGAGACCCATTGCCAGATCGTATTGCCAGTCGAAGAAACGAACGGGCGTTACCTTGCCTTGATGCGTAAGGCCGCGACAAGGCCGAACATCACCTTGTTGAAGGCGAAGAGACAGGCGGAAGCTCGGTGGCGGACGGGGCGTGAACGGCGGCGCCCTTTGCTATGCTGGCGAGATAAGTATGTAGCTGGGCCACCACTTCGGCTCCTTCGCCGATCGCAGCGCCGACGCGTTTGACGGAACCGGAGCGCACGTCCCCGACCGCAAAGACGCCAGGGATGCTGGATTGCAGTGACAGCGGTTCTGCCCCGTCGATGGCGGAGCGTGTCGCCTGCGGCACGCTCGCACCCGTCTGCACGAAGCCTTTGGCGTCGAGAGAAACGCAGCCGTGCAGCCACCCAGACTCCGGCTCGGCTCCGATGAACAAAAACAGATGCCGAGTCGACCTGTCCGTTTCCTCGCCTGAAACCCGGTTGCGCCACCGGATGCGCTGAAGCTGTCCTTGCGGTGAGCCGGACAGCGCAACCACCTCCGTATTGGTCACCACTTCGATGGTGCTGGTCGCATAGATCCGGTCAATGAGATATTGTGACATGCTTTCGGACAGGCTTGGCCCACGCACGACCAGCCAGATCTTGGCGGCGTAGTCTCGCAAGAACACGGCAGCCTGTCCCGCGGAGTTGCCGCCTCCGACAAGGACGATTTCCTCGCGCTGGCAAAGCCGCGCCTCGATGGGCGAGGCCCAATACCACACGCCTCGCCCTTCGAACTCGCTAAGATTGGGGACGTCAAGCCGACGGTAGCGTGCGCCGGACGCAATGACAACGGACGAAACCTTGGTGCGATCTCCGTCAGCGAGTTCCAGCATCAGCGGATTTTGACCGCAGTCCAGGCGCGCGATGCCGGACGGAATCGCCATTTCTGCGCCGAATTTCTGCGCCTGCACATAGGCACGCCCGGTGAGGTCGCGGCCAGATATGCCGGTTGGGAATCCGAGGTAGTTCTCGATCCGCGCGCTCGCGCCGGCCTGTCCTCCGAACGCGTGTGCGTCGAAGACCACGATCGAAAGCCCCTCGGACGCCGCATAGACCGCGGTGGCAAGACCCGCGGGGCCGGCCCCCACGATGGCGACATCGTACGTCCGATCTCGACCGTCCCTCCGCACCATTCCAAGGGCGCGTGCCAGGTCTGACTCACTGGGATTCTTCAAAATGGTGCCCTTGGGACACACCGCCAGGGGAAGGTCGCTCGCATCCGGCGCATATTTGTTGACGAGATCCGCGGCATCGCGATCACTCGCAGGATCGAGCACCTCAAATGGATAGGCGTTCCGGGCGAGGAAGCCTTGCAGCCGCACGACATCGGGAGCGTCCTCGGGCCCGATAAGCACCGGTCCGCCGGCGCCCGCTTCAATCAGGGAGATGCGTCGCAGAATCAACGCGCGCATGATGCGGTCGCCAATCTCGGGCTCCGCGATCATGACCCTGCGCAGGTCCTCAGCCCGAATGAGAATGGCCTCGATATCGTCGACCGCGTGAACGTCGACCAGCGCCGGCCGACCGGAAAGCTGTTCCACTTCGGCGACGAAATCGCCTGCAGTCACTTCCACGATCGGAGTGAGATGTCCCAGCAGGTCGCGCCGCGTGACCTGGGCGCGACCGCTCTTGAGCACAAACATACCAGGCGCGATCTCTCCCGTCACGAATAGCGGCTGGCCCTTGCTGTAACGCTGGTGGTGGCCGAAGCGACAAAGCCGATCGATTTCCGCCGCCGAGAATTTCGGAAACATCCTCTCATTGCTCGGATCGATCTTCGGCATCAGATATCCTCACGGGTTCTTCTCACGGCCTCGATCGCGCGACCTCTGTGCGACAAGCATTTCGCGAACTTGTCTGCCGTGAGAGCGCCTTGTCGCGAGCATAGTGGAAGCCCACCATTAAGCGCCCGCTGAGCCTTGTCATTGACGACCGTCAACTCGGCAATTGCGCGATCGCCAACGTCGAGCCTCTGGTATGTGTCGTGCACGCCGTCCGTGTGCTGCTCATGTTGACAGCCGAGCGCTTGAGCGGATCCCCGCGATTCTACCGAAGTGCTTCAAGGCGATTGGGCGCGAGCCGAGCCCTGAACCGCGACAGATATGGCGCCGTGCGGCTTATGGACGATCCCGCGACCTCGGCTGGCCTGCCGAACGCGACCACACGACCGCCTTCGTCACCTGCCCCAGGGCCAATGTCCATGACCCAGTCGCTGCCGGCGGCGACACGCATGTCGTGCTCCACCACGATGACGGTATTGCCGGATTCGACAAGCCCATCGAGTTGCGCGATGAGCCTCTCGACGTCAGCCGGGTGTAGTCCCGTGGTGGGCTCGTCAAGGATGTAGAGCGTATCGCCGCGCTGCGGCCGCTGGAGCTCGGAGGCAAGCTTGATCCGCTGGGCCTCACCGCCGGAAAGCTCCGTCGCCGGCTGGCCAAGCCGCAGATAGCCGAGGCCAACCTGCCGCAGCACTTCGAGGGATCGGCGCACCTTCGGCTCCTCGGTAAAAAAGGCGAAGGCGTCATCGACCGTCATTCCCAGGACCGCGGCGATGTTCTTGTTGCGGTATTCTATCTCCAGGGTTTGCGGATTGAAGCGCGCGCCATGACAACTTGGACATGGCGCATAGACGCTGGGCAGGAACAGCAGTTCGACGCAAACAAAGCCTTCGCCCTCACAGGTCTCGCAGCGGCCCTTGGCAACATTGAAGGAAAAGCGTCCAGCGTTATAGTGGCGGGCGCGCGCCGACTTGGTGGCCGCGAAAATTTTGCGAACGTGGTCGAACAGCCCCGTATACGTGGCGAGATTGGACCGTGGTGTGCGTCCGATCGCTTTCTGGTCGACGACCACCAGGCGCTTGACGTCCTGCGCCCCGCCCGCGATCCGACCGCCCCGTGTCGTCACTACGGTCCGCTCGAGTTCGTCGCCCTCATCATCGATCGAGGGGATGGGATGGCCGAGCTGCTTTGCAATCAATTCCACCAGGACCTGGCTCACCAAGCTCGACTTGCCCGAACCGGAAACGCCAGTCACGGTGGTAAATCCTCCCAGCGGAAAATCGACATCAAGCCCATGGATGTTATTCCGGCTGACCCCGCGCAGCCGCAACCAGCCCTTGGGCGGGCGCGGCGTTCGATCTGACACGATCGTGTCGCCGAACAGGTACCGGCGGGTCTGCGATTGCTCTGCCTGCTCGAACCCTTGCAGCGGACCGCTGTAGAGCACATGGCCGCCTAGATCGCCGGCACCTGGGCCGACGTCGACGATCCAATCCGCATGGCGGATCACATCGATATCGTGTTCGACCACAAACAGCGAATTGCCTGAGAGTTTCAATCGGTCGAGCGCCGTCAACAGCGCCTCCGTATCCGCAGGATGAAGTCCGGCGGAGGGCTCATCTAGCACATAGACGACGCCGAACAGATTGGAACGCACTTGGGTTGCAAGTCGCAGGCGCTGAAGTTCCCCCGGTGACAGCGTCGGGGTGCTTCGCTCCAGTGAAAGATAGCCAAGCCCGAGGTCGAGCAGAACCGTCAGCCGGCCGCTGAGGTCCTCGGCGATCCGCTGCACTACCAACGCCTTCTCCGGATGCCGCGTCTTAAGCTTGGTCAAGGTGGCAGCGGTGGCTTCCGCATAGGGGCGCAAGAGATCAGCGAGCCTTGCCAGCGGGATCCCCGATATATCGGCAATATCGAAACCGGCGAACTTGACGGACAGCGCTTCGCGGCGAAGCCGCTTGCCGTCACAGAGCGGGCACTCGGTGCTCACCATGTAGCGTGCCACCCGCTTCTTGATCGACGCGCTTTCAGTGGTGGCAAAGGTGTTCAGCACATATCGCCTGGCGCTGGAGAAATTGCCGCGGTAACTCGGCTCCTCCTTGCGCCTGATCGCGCGTCGCGCCTCGTCCCGGTCATACCCGATATAGACCGGGACCACCGGCTGCTCGTCGGTGTACAGGATCCAGTCGCGGGCTTCTTTCGGCAGCTCTCGCCAGGGGCGATCGACGTCGTAGCCTAGACTAGTCAGCATGTCGCGCAGGTTGCCGCCATGCCAAGCAGGCGGCCAGGCGGCAATGGCGCGCTCGCGAATGCTTTTGGAATCATCCGGCACCATCGAGCGTTCGGTCGCCTCGTAGACCCGACCGAGCCCATGGCATTGGGGACAGGCTCCCGCCGGCGTGTTGGGCGAGAAGGCCTCGGCATCGAGATGCGCTTGGTGCCGTGGATAGTCGCCGGCGCGCGAGTACAGCATCCGAAGGAGGTTGGACAGCGTCGTCACGCTGCCGACGGAAGAGCGCGTAGAAGGCGAGCCGCGCTGCTGCTGCAAGGCCACGGCCGGCGGCAGACCATCGATTTCGTCGACCTCGGGAACCGCCATCTGATGAAACAAGCGCCGCGCATAGGGCGACACAGATTCGAGATAGCGCCGCTGCGCCTCCGCGTAGAGCGTGCCGAAGGCCAGCGACGACTTTCCAGAGCCGGAGACGCCGGTAAACACCACAAGGGCATCGCGGGGAATGACGAGATCGATGTTCTTCAAATTATGCTCGCGTGCTCCACGCACGCGGACGAAGCCGTGCGGACGCTCTTCTGCCGCTGCTTGAAATGGAGGCTTGTTGATTTCCAGCATGTGCTTAGACCGGCCAGGTAGAACCCATTGCGGCAGAGCGCCGTCGCGACCACAATGATCGCTATCGATTTGTCCAGCGATCCACCCAGCGCCGGGATCGTACGGGCTGCCCTGTGCCGCTCACGGCCGGGCAGGCAGAAACATTGGGGGCGATGCGATCCGCATCAATTGATGCCCGTCAATTTGCTGTTAGGTTAGAGCGTCGCCAAAGGCCGACCTCGGCAAAAATTCATCTGAGCCCGTTCGCGTGACCGCCGCTACCTTTCTCTGGAACGCGCCCGACACCTTCAGCCTGCAGACAGATTCTGATGTCGCGCCGGCATTTAATGGGCTTGGAGCTTCGAAGGGCTATCCCATATAGGATCGCCTTGGTTCGGTTCGCGACTGCACCTCGCGGATGAAGTCCTGCGGGCGCGTAAAGAAGCTATTCTCGACCAGAACGCCCCCGATGATGACCATCGGATGCGTGCGAAGAATATCGATGGCATGCGGCGCCGTGAGCAGATTGGCGTCGAAGGTGCAAATTACCGGGTCGTCGTAGTTCGGCAGCACGCTATTGAGTCGCATCTCGTATTCAACCCATTCATTGCTGCTCTTCCAGTCGTCTACGGCCGCTTCGGCATGCGCGATCATCCGCGTCAAAGGGAAGCCGAGCTCGGAGCCGGCCTTCAAGCCCTCTTGGATGAGGACGAGCATCGCGTCCTTGTTGAAGCGTCCGGTCTCGAGATAGGTGTCCTCCGGTAACGCGACTTCGAGTTGGCGGCTTTTCATCGCCTTCTCGACGTCGATGCCGGCGTTGCGCAACCTCTGGAAGTGATCCTCCTTGTGCCTATCAGGGAGGACATGATAGGCGCGCTGGCCGCAGTTGATGCCGTCGCAGATGAACGGCAGCAACGTGTCGTACTCCTCCGCCGCCGAATTGAAGAATGCGCAGACATGCCTGTGCTCACGCAACATGGATCCGCCAAAAGGAATAGGCTGGGTCGTTGATTTCATGTCAGTCCCCAGATCCGATCTTCTCTGCTTTCGTTATCTCAGGCGATTGTCCGCTCATTTCTTTTAGGAGTCCATTCGTCATTCAGCGCAAAAGGCCCTCGATTGCGTTCCGGTGTTGCAGCCATAGTCAGTCTCGCGGTTGAGAGTCCTTTGGGAATTGCCTGCCGTGAAAGCGCCGGCTCGACACCAGGCCCTCTCGTTGCTCCAGGCTGTCCGCGATCTGGGCGGCGAGCCTGTCCAGCGGAGCATGATCGAACTCGCGCTTTGTCTGCGGTTTGCGAAAGTGCGTTGTTAATACTCCCCAGAGGCGGCCGTGGCTGCTGATCAGCGGCGTCGACTGTGCCGCCGCAATGCCGCCGGCACGCAACATATCGAGCTCGCGCGTGCCCACAAAGAGGTAGCTCGTCGTCACATCTTCGACGAACACACGCATGCGCCGCATCAGCGCGACAGCACAAGTGGTGTTGGTATCGCGACGCACGGTGCCGAAAAAGCTCAGGGCTTCGCTTGAGAACCCGCGGCTGGCAACAATTGTCAGGCAGTCGGTTCTTGCGTCGAAGCGCTGCAGCGTGCCCATGTCCGCGCCGATCATGTCGATCGCGATATCGAGAGCCTGCAGCAGGCCCGCGCCGACATCCGGGGAATCTCTTAGCCCCAGCAGGATAGCGTCAATTTGTTGCCCAGTTGTGGCGTCGAGCGGTTCTGTGAGTTTTGCCATCGATGTGCCCCAGCGCGCCGTAACACGCCAAAATTGTCGCGGCCGAGCGATAGCTGAAATTATAATGGGAGATTGCTGGCGGGCGGATTACGGAATTTTACGCAATCGACTTTTTCGTCACGCCAGCCGGCAACACGTGACTGCAGTGAATGCATTTGCGCGACGTGGCTGTGCCCCCTGCAAGGAGCACTCGCTGGCAACTGAAGACATCTGATAAGCCATTAGCCCGTGCCTGATATGGTTCCTGGGCGCCAGATCGGATTGATCGGATCGGAAATCCGATCTTGGACGGCATTATCGCTGCCCCGAAATCGAGGGTTCCAAACGTTTGAATCAATCCGCTAGGCAATTGGCATAGGTAGTGTAAGGTTTTGCTCGGGATGCGGCTGCTACGTGGTCGCAAACGGTCGTCGCCGCGCGGCAACTGCGAAGATCCGCTGCTTCGGCGTTGAGGACAAGCGCTGAAGATCCGATGTACGTTATGTATTGGATCAGGCGACATGCCTTGGGTCGATGAGCTTTCTGAGCCGCAAGAGCTCAGGCACTGCATCCGCGATCTTGTCGCGCTTTCGACGCTGCCAGCAATCTGGAAAGACTACAATTTGTGGCAAATCGCCGACAGTGTGGCGGCAGGATTGATTTCGATGCTCAATGCAGACGTCATTTACGTGTCTGCACCGAGGGTGCCAGACGAAGCTGCGGTCGACGTGATGCGCACGAGCCAGGCGGTATCCGCTGGATCCCCTGGTCGCATCGAACGCATCATTCGTGCTGCGTGGCTCGATAGCCGCGAGCAGACATTCGCGATCGACAACCCGTTTGGGAAGGGAGCGTTACAGATCGCTGCCGTACCAATGGGCTTTGGCGGCGACGCCGGAATTATCGCAGGTTCCGTCAACCCGAAATTTCCAAGCGAGACGCATCGACTGGTTCTTGGAATTGCGGCGAGCCACGCAACGCTCGCCATGCAACGCTGGCACGCGGAGGCCCAGCACCGGCGTCTGGTGAGCCTGATAGAGCGCTCGTCCGAGCTCGTTGGTTTCGCCCGATTAGACGGCACGCCGCAATATCTCAACAAGGCTGGCTGCGAGCTACTAGGGCTTTCCGGCATTGAGGAGGTGGAGCGGCTTAACATCGTCGATTTCCTGGCTCCCGATGAGCGGACCCGGGCGCATCGCGAGTTGATCCCACTGGTAATGGGGACCGGACGCTGGCTCGGCGAGCTCAATCTGCGACACTTCAAAACTGGAGAAGACATTCCGTTCCTCGTCGATTGGTTCCGCATCGACGACTTGCGCACGGGTCGCCCTATGAACATGGCGACCGTCAGCCGCGATCTGAGGGGGCAGAAACAACTTGAAGAGAGCCTTCGACGCCTCAACGAATCGCTGGAGCAGCGGGTGGCAGAACGCACATCGGAATTGGCGGACGCGCTCCAGCGGCTGACGCTCGAAGCCGAGGAGCGCATGCAAGCGGATGTCCGATCGCAAGAGCTGCAACTCGAGCTGCTTCATGCGTCGCGGCTGAGCGCAGCGGGTCAGATGGCTGGCGCGTTGGCGCATGAATTGAACCAACCGCTGACCGCGTTCACGAATTCGGTCAACGCTGGGCGCCTGATGATCGCAAGCGGCGCGCATAGCGTCGACACCGTACGCGATGTTCTCGACGAAGCCGCCGACCAGGCGCTCCGCGCCGGCGAGATCATTCGGCGTCTGCGACAGTTCGTTTTGCGTGGCGAGACGGAAATGCGGATCGAAAAACTGCCCGACTTGATCCGCGAGGCCAGTGCTCTTGCCTCCGCGGGAACCGGAGCGCACGGCGTGCGGGTCCGGCTGAGCTTCGATCCGCGCGCCGAAGCGGTGTTTGGGAACCGAATTCAACTGCAGCAGGTCTTGCTCAACCTGATACGCAATGCGCATGAGGCGATGGCAGAGACTGAGCGGCGCGAATTGGACGTGGCCACCGCGCGGCTCGATGACGGGTTGATTGAGATCGCTGTAGCCGATCGTGGTTCGGGCCTGCCGGACTATATTGCCGACCACCTCTTCGAGCCATTTCACACCACAAAAAGCAATGGCATGGGATTAGGCCTCTCGATCTGCCGCTCGATTGTGGAGGCCCACGGCGGCAAGCTGCGATATGAGCCAAATTGCGGCGGTGGAGCAATCTTTCGCGTGACGCTGCCTGTCCCGTTGGAGCGATGAGCGAAGATGGGCGCCGACCGATGCATTTATATTGTTGATGACGACCAAGCGATCCGCCGGTCGTTGGAGCGGCTACTGGACGCGATCGGTTTCAATGTGGTGTCGTATGCCTCGCCGAAGGCATTCCTCGGCGTCGCGGGCGACTTGGCCGCGGGCTGCGTTCTGCTGGATCTTCGCATGCCGGAGATGGACGGCTTTGAGGTTCAGGCTCGCCTTCAGCTGAAAAACCCGGACTTGCCGGTTATTGTGATAACGGCTCAAGGCGACGTACAGACCGCGGTCCGAGCGATGAAGGCAGGAGCTGTGGACTTCATTGAAAAGCCATATAGCCACGACGCCTTGGTAGCGGCGATTGAGTCCGCGCTGAAGACCGGCACGGCGAAGGGTCGAACCGATGAAATTGCTGGTGCGAAAGCGCTGATCGATACGCTCAGTCCACGCGAGCGCCAGGTTCTCGAGGCGCTGGTAGCCGGGCAGCCAAACAAGATCATTGCCTTCGATCTCGGTATCAGTGTGCGCACTGTCGAGGTTCATCGCTCGCGTATGATGGACCGCCTAGGCGTGCACCAGCTGGGCCAAGCGGTCAGGCTTTCTGTTCTCGCGAGCCTCGCAGAGGCTAGGTGAGCGGGTTCTTGCTGGAGGTGTCTGCTCCAGTACATCGTCACGCTCGATTTGGATGACGTAAGTTCTGGGAAACCGGCGCTCACGACTTCAACCGAGACGGCCAGATGGTCCGCAAAGCGAAAGGCAATAAATACGAGAGAGTTGGCGTTTGGGCGTGCCGGCCCGCCCGGCCATATTTGCCACGCACCTCCCCGAGCCAAGGTCTCGGCGCATGCGGGTGACCTAAGCTCGGCGAGTACCTGGCGGCGCGTTGCTTCGGCGATGGCCCAATTGCGTCGCTTCCATCGAGCATTGATGCAACTTGCACGGAATGTCGAACCTTTCGTTAAGCCATGGCGCTCACTGTCCACTCTGTCTGCGAGCAGCGATGAGTATCACGATGGATCACCTCCGGGCCGTTTCTCACAATCAGCTTTCGGCTGTCTTTGAAGACTTGGCCGACCACGCGTTGGTCGGCATGACGATCGTGCTCGACGCCCGGTTTCTCTACGCCAACCAGAAATGCTGCGAGCTGTTCGGCTACTTAGAAGAAGAATTCATCCAGCTCTCCCCCTTCGACCTCGTCGTCGATACCGATAGGGAGATGGTTCGGAACCGGATGAACGAGCGCCTCTGCCGCGAGACAACTACCTCGGAATATTCGTTTCGCGGCGTTCGGAAAGACGGCTCGATCATCGATCTGGAGGTGCGGGGAACGACAATCGCCATCGACGGCCGGCCGGCCCTCGCCACCTCTTTTGTCGAGATGACCGACACACGCCGGGCGATCCAGGAGCGTGAACACCAGCGGACGATGGCCGCCCACATCGCCCGCGAACGGGACACCGCCCAGCGATATCTCGATGTAGCTGGCGTAATGATGATGGTCTTCGCGGCCGACGAGACGATTTCGCTCGTCAACCGGCAGGGGTGCGAGGTGCTCGGCTATCGAGCCGCCGACGAACTCCTCGGCCGGAACTGGATCGACGTGTTCATCCCCGCGCCGAAGCGATTAGAGATGCGAGCCGCATTCCATTCGTTTCTCGATGGCACCACGCCGGCTGTCGAGCATTTCCAGAATGAGATCGTTACCAAGAGCGGGGAAGAGCGGATCATCAGCTGGCACAATCAGCGCCTTTTCGATGACAGCGGTAAGGCCACTGGCATCCTCAGCTCCGGCGAAGACATCACCGAACGGTGCCGGTCCGAGGAGTCACTTCGAAGCAGCGAGTTGCGCTTCCGCCAGATCGCAGAGAACCTTAGCGAGGTCTTCTGGATCACGAATGCGGACAAGACGAAGGTCGAATATATCAGCCCCGCCTATGAGACCGTTTGGGGGCGGACCGTTGAGGAGGTCTACGAGCGGCCAGTCGCGTACCTCGAAGCGATCGTGCCCGAGGACCGCGAGGCAACGGAAAGGCGGGTTAAGCAGCAGGCCGAGGTCGGCTACGATGTCGAATACAGGATCACACGGCCTGATGGCGCGACTCGCTGGATTCACGACCGAAGCGTTGCGATCAGGGACGAAGCAGACTGCGTCTACCGACTGATCGGCGTCGCCGAGGACATCACGGAGCGCAAAGCTGCCGAGAACCGCCTTTTCGAACTCGCCCATTTCGACCAGCTCACCGGCATTACTAATCGGCTGTATTTCGGCCAGATCGTCGATGCGGCAATTAGACGGAAGGCGGCTGGAGCGGTGATCCTCCTTGACCTTGACGGGTTTAAGAAGGTCAATGACTCCGCCGGCCACGCTGTCGGCGACCTGCTGCTCCGCGCGACGGCGAAAAGGCTGGCAGAGGTGACCCCTCCGGACGCGACCGTCTCTCGTTGGGGTGGTGACGAGTTCGCTGTCTTCGTACCTGAGGGATCCACGACGGGTTCGCTCGCTGAATTCATCGGCCGGATCCGGGAAGTGTGCGCCGAGCCTTTTTTCCTGCCGAGGCGAAAGGTGTTCCTGACGGCAAGCATCGGTATCGCACGGTCCCCGGACCACGGAAGTTCGGCTGCGGAACTAATGGCCCACGCCGATCTCGCAATGTATCGGGCGAAGGCGGAGCTGCCGGGAACGGAGAGATTCTTCACCCCCGGAATGAAAGAAGAAGTTCAGCGGGAAATCGACCTCGAGGCCGAGCTACGCCGAGCCTTCGCCAATGCCGAGTTCGAGCTGCACTACCAGCCACAGGTCGACCTCGCCACCGGCTCCTTGGTCGGTGCCGAGGCACTCCTGCGCTGGCGGCATCCAGAAAGGGGACTTCTGCAGCCGGCGGAATTTCTCTCCGTCCTGGAGCCGAGTCCGGTGGCGGCGGCGGTCGGTGACTGGACGATCGCCACCGCGTCAGCAGTTGCGGCGCGGCTCCATCGCGCCGGTCGCCCCCTGCGTATCGGCGTCAATCTATTCTCGGCCCAGATGAAGGCCGGAGGTTTGACAAAGACGATCGCGAGGCAGCTCCAGGAAAACGAGCTGCCTCCAGAACTGCTGGAGATCGAGATCACCGAGAAGATAATCCTTAACCAAGACCCGGCGACGCTCGTGACGCTAACTAAGATTCGTGAACTTGGCGTCGGCTTGGCCTTCGACGACTATGGCACCGGCTATGCCTCGCTTAGCATGCTCACCGAGTACCCCCTTACGCGCCTGAAGATCGACCGCGCCTTTGTCGACCGAATGGCGACCAGCGTCGGCGACGCAGCCATCGTCAAGGCAATCGTTGGCCTGGCTCTGGGCTTTGGGCTCAAACTTGTCGCCGAGGGAATTGAGTGCGAAGAGCAGGCAGCGACCCTTCGTCTTCTCGGCTGTCACGAAGGCCAAGGCTACCTGTTTGGCCGGGCTATGCCCATCAACGAACTGCTGATGGCGGTTGAGCGGGCGGCGGGCTGCACCCCATCACCGGGGTTTGTACCGGCGGCATAGGAACGGTTGCTGCGCAACGGCCACGCCAGAGGGCATTATCGGCGGCCGGAACGACCGTCCAACGGATCGCGCTCGCCGGGTAGCATGGCGGGATCCTGTTGCTTCTTGTTCCCTCGGCTCAGGAGGCTGAAAGCCAACGCGAAGGCGTACAAAAACAAGAAGCCCGCCCGACACAGGAATTCCTGCCCAATGGCCGGCGGCAACTCGGTCCGGTATTGGCGCAACCCTGACCTGCGCCCGGCCGACGACGTCCGCTTCTGGTATGTGGGGAAGGCTGATCGCTATGGCCATATGAGGCGCATTGCTGCCATTCGGGAGAAGATGGCTGGATCAGCTTCTTGAATCAATTCTGGCGAACCGCCTCGTAACTCATTGATAAATAACGATAATGGTGGGCCCGGAGGGACTCGAACCCCCAACCAAGCGGTTATGAGCCGCCGGCTCTAACCATTGAGCTACAGGCCCCACGCCGGCTGGATTAATGTTTTTCGCTTTCCGGCACAAGGCTTTCCCGACCGGCTTTCGCCGATCGCCCAAATCAACCCATAATCGCGCTCTACGCGACCTCTGCGACTGGATCGCAGACCAAGGAGATTTTCATGACCAGACATCTTTTGCCCCTCGCGCTCGCCGCTGCAATCGCCTTTCCGGCGATGGCTGGAGCCGCCGATTCGCCGACGCCCGCCCGCATTGTTGTTTCGGGTGAAGGCGAAGCGACCACCCCTCCCGATCTGGCGTTGTTGTCGCTCAGCGTGATGCGCGAAGCCAAGACGGCGCGCGCCGCGCTCGACGCCAACAACGACGCCATGGCCGCCGTGATCGCGGCGATGAAAGCCGCCGGCATCAAGGACCGCGACCTGCAGACGGCGGGCATCCAGATCAACCCGCGCTACAACTACACCAACAAGCCCGACGGCAGCCAGGAGGCCGAGTTGGTCGCCTACCAGGTGACCAACACGCTTGCGGTGCGGGTGCGCGACATCGACAAGACGGGCGAGATTCTCGACAAGGCCGTGTCGCTCGGCGTCAACCAGGGTGGCGGCATCTCCTTCACCAACGACAATCCGGCGGCAACCATCGACGCAGCCCGCAAGAAAGCGGTGGCCAACGCGATCGCCAAGGCCAAGACGCTTGCCGAAGCCGCCGGCGTCAGCATCGGTCGGGTGCTTGAAATCTCCGACCAGAACATCGCCCCGCCGCCAATGGCGATCAATGCCAAGGCCTTCGATGCCGCCGCGGGCGCGGCGGTGCCGACGCAGGCCGGCGAGAACGCCTACAATGTTCAAGTCACCGTCACGTTCGAACTGAAATAGGCAATTCGGATGCGTGGCCGGGCTCTCCCCGGCCACGCCAACGGCAAATGCCGCGCATGAAAAACCCCGCGGGATCGCTCCCGCGGGGTTTTTTCGAGCCGCACCCGTCCGATGGGACAGGGGCTCCGCTAGTCCGGACGGACCCCGCAGGGGTCATGTCCCCAGGCTAACCCTCGCAGAGGGTTATGCCACGCTAACCCTCGCAGAGGGTTATGCCACGCTAACCCTCGCGGAGGGTCAGCCCGCAGCCTCAGCGATAGATGACCGGGCAACCGCGCTCGTTGGCGAATACGATAACGACGCGGTCGCCATCCTGACGGCCCACGACCTTGATCACGCGGCGGTTGGCGTCGACGATGCGGGCGCGATAGAGGCCCATGCGCTCGGCCTTGTCCAAGGCGCGATCCGGCGAACAGCCGCGGCGCCAGCCGTCACGGCGCTCATCGCGGCGATGCCGATAGCCGTCGTCGCCGGCGTAGACGCCGAAGCGCGGATCCTGGTTGTTGCCGAATCCGAGATAGAGGCTGTCGGCATGGGCAGGAATGGCCGTCAGCGCGCCGAGGCCTACCAGGGCCGAGAGGGCTGCCGTTTTCACCGTGTTGAACATGGTCTTTTCTCCTTGTTGCGGGCTTGCACCCGTCCTCTTGAAAGCGATGATGGGAGAATGCGCCAGCCTGCCTGAACTGTTTACGAACCCGCCGTTCATCTGCGGTTCATGTGGCGGAAAAAGGAAATCCTCGCCAGGTTTCGAACAATGCGCGCCCAAAATATTCTTGCCCGGGTTCCTTGTTCGGAGCCGTGCGGACACGGACCTCAAGGCTCGTCGTCGAGCATATAGTCAAAATAATCTTCAGGCTCGGCCAGATCGGTCTCACTGGCCTTGACCCGGCCGCGCATCGAGATGCCGGCCTCGTGCACGGTTTCGGCACTGCCCGACACCAGCCGGTGCCACCAATAGAGGTCGCGGCCCTCGGCCACCAGCCGGTAGGCGCAGGTGCTTGGCAGCCAGCTGATGGTGCGCACATTCTGCGGCGTCAGCCCGACGCAATCGGGAACGCGCGCCAGCCGGTTGGCATAGTCGGCGCAGCGGCAGGTCTGCGCGTCGAACAGTCGGCAGCCGACACTGGTCCAGTAAATCTCGCCGGTGTCCTCGTCCTCGAGCTTCGACAGGCAGCATTTGCCGCAGCCATCGCACAGCGATTCCCACTCGGCTGGGCTCATCTGCTCCAGCGTCTTCGTTTTCCAGAACGGCGTTTCCATTTTGGGGATGTGGCCCCGTAGGCCGCCGAGGTCAAGCGTGGCAAAGGTTGAAATGCGGCTGCAACCCGGCCGAATGACACGAAGTTGCCTTCAAAAGGCCGGCCAATCGCCTCGTACGGCTTCTATCCCAGCCAAACTGGAACCAATCGGGCCAAGATCGGTTTCGGCAAGGATGGGACCCCACAAGGAGAGTTTTCGATGAAACGCCAACCATGGATTCTGGCAGGCACCGCACTTGGCCTGCTGATGGCGTCCGCGCCATTGGGCGCGTTCCCGCTTCAGGGAGGTGCCGCGTTCGGCCCCATGCAAGGCGGTGGAACGCCGCTGATCCTGGCGCAGGACGCCCCTGCCGACGCGGCACAGCCAACCGACCAGGAGCAGCCGCGCAAGAAGAAGCACGAGCAGCAGGCCGAACAGGCACCAGCGGAGCAGGCAGCCCCGGCAGCCGAGCAACCCGCCCCGGCAGCCGAGGAGCAGCAGCCGCGCAAGAAGAAGCACGAGCAACAGCAGCAGACCGAGCAGGCACCGGCCGAACAGGCGGCACCCGCCGAAGAGCAGCAGCCGCGCAAGAAGAAGCGTGACCAGCAGCAACAGACCGAACAGGCGCCGGCCGAACAGGCGGCACCCGCCGAAGAGCAGCAGCCGCGCAAGAAGAAGCGTGACCAGCAGCAACAGACCGAACAGGCGCCTGCCGAACAAGCTCCAGCTGGCCAGGCAGAGCCCGCCAACGACAACCAGCCGACCAAGCCCGGCAGGAAACACAAGCAGGACCAGCAGAAGCCCGCCGAGCAGGTCCCGGCAGTGACGCCGGAAGCCGCGCCGACGCCGAAGGAAGCTCCTGCCGGCGAAGCAACGACGCCCAAGGTTGAACCGGCTCCGGCCGGCGAACAACCGGCCCAGGGCGAGCAGCCCCAGACAAAGAAGCACGGCAAGAAGCCGGCGGGCGAACAGCCTGCCAATGGCGAGCAGCCGGCGACCGGCGAACAGCCTGCCATTGGCGAGAAGCCGGCGACAGGCGAACAGCAGACCGGCAAACAGCCCGCGACGGGCGAGCAACCGGCCAACGGCCAGAAGCCCGCAACCGGTGAACAGCCCGCCAATGGCAACACGGCCGCGCCTGTCCAGGGCGAAACCCCCGTGCAGGGCGAAGCGCCTGCCGACAAGAACGCTGCCCCCATCCTCGACAGCCAGAAGGATGCCGCACGCAAGGCCGGCGGCCGCAAACCTGGCGACAAGGCCGGCCAGAACGACCAGCAGCAGAATGGTGGCCAGAACGCCCAGCAAGGCGGCGACCAGAGCCAGAAGCCGGTGGTCGCTCCCGTCGACCAGGGTCCGCCTCCAGCCGACGACAAGGCAGCCCAGCAGGAGATCAAGACCGAAAAGCTCGTTCCGGTGACGGAGGAAAAGGGCAAGCGCCTCGACCGGGCGCCTGACGAGAACATCCGCGACCGCCGTCGTCCCAAGGGCGTCGACGTTCTCAAGGAGATCGGCGACCGCGTGATCATTCAGCTCGGCGGCCAGACGATCGTGCAGAGCAATGACGGTCCGCGCATGAACCGCGGCGCCAAGGATGTCTATTACGAGGATCTGTCGCAAGGCCGTACCCGTGAGACGGTCCAGCGCGACAACGGCGTCCAGATCGTCACCATCCGCAACCGTTACGGCGATGTCATCCAGCGTTCGCGCATCACGCCGGACGGGCGCGAATATGTGCTGAGCTATGTCGACGAGCGGGACTATCAGGATGAGGGCGACTGGCGCGATCCCGGCGACGACCTGCCGCCGATGCGGCTCAACATTCCGCGCCGGCAGTACATCCTCGATTCCGAGGACGTCGAAAGCGATGACGACTACTACACCTTCCTCGACCAGCCGCCGGTGGAGAGGGTCCAGCGTCTGTATTCGATCGACGAGGTCAAGCGTTCGGCCCGCGTGCGCGACATCGCACGCCGCGTCGACCTCGACACGCTGAACTTCGAATTCGGCTCCTCCTCGATCTCCGACACCGAGGTGCAGAAGCTCGAGGGCGTCGCCAGCGCCATTGAGAAACTGCTGAAGAAGAACCCGGCAGAGACCTTCCTGATCGAAGGCCACACCGACGCCGTCGGCACGCCGGAAGCGAACCTTGCTCTGTCGGACCGCCGCGCCGAAGCGGTCGCCGAAGCGCTGACCAATGCCTTCGGCATCCCGCCGGAGAACCTGACGACGCAGGGCTATGGCGAGGAGTATCTGAAGGTCAACACCCCGGCGCCCAACCGCGAGAACCGGCGTGTCGCCATCCGCCGCATCACCTCGCTGGTGGCACCGGTCGCCAGCAACAAATAGGTCATGATTTCAAAACCATGACCCGGTTTGCGGATTCAAGGCAAGAAGCACCCATCCCCGGCTCGATCGGGGATGGGAAAGCCTCAGATCCGGGGTCCCGGCTCAAGAAGATTTGTACCGGCATCAGAACCGGTTCATTGAATCGCAAGCACACACACCCCAGATTCAGGGCTGGGCGTTCCCTGCCCCGTCCCGACTCCAGCGGGACGCATTGAGCCCCGCCGGCCCTCTCCGGCGGGGCTTTTTGCTATCTTGCAAAAAGCGCCAGCCTGGCCGAAATACGGCCTGACATCGACCAGAGCAAATTCCAGGAAAGTGTGTGCGGTTTTCCGTCCGGAATTGCGTCAAGACAAAGAGGTAGAGCAGTTCGCCGTTTCCGTGAAACGGTGAAATGATCTAGGCAACAACCGGAACCATTCATGAAGCGTCTCGAACTCGCCATCGAATCGATCATCCTTGCCTCGCGCTGGCTGCTGGTCGCCTTCTATATCGGGCTGGGTCTGGCATTGGCCGTCTATGCCCTGTCCTTCGGCAAGAAGCTCTACGAGTTCATCACCACGGTGTTCCTGCTCGGCGACACCGACACCATCCTGAAGATGCTCGGCCTGATCGATGCCGCCCTGGTCGCCTCGCTGGTGGTGATGGTCATCATCTCGGGCTACGAGAACTTCGTCAGCCGCTTCGACGACCAGGATGGCGGCGGCGTGCACTGGCTGGGCACGATCGATGTCGGTTCGCTCAAGGTCAAGGTCGCCTCGACCATCGTCGCCATCTCCTCCATCCACCTCTTGCAGGTGTTCCTCAACTCGTCCTCCTATTCGACCGACCAGTTGATGTGGCTGACCATCATCCACCTCGCCTTCGTCGTCTCGGCGCTGATGCTGGCCTATATCGACAGGCTGATGGGTCTGAGCAAAGGCAAGAAGGACGAGATAGGCTGAGACTCGACAAAGACGAGCCGAAGCCTCCCAGACTTCGTCATCCTGGGGCGGAGCAGCCGCGCAGCGGCGTCGCGAAGCGATGCCTGTTGGAGCCAATCTCGAAGTGATGTGCCCTGCGTCGAAGAGCTAGTAGATGCTCTTGATCTTGCTGTCCGTGCGCGCAAACACCTCGTCCGGCACGAAGAAGTCGCCGGCCAGCGGTCCGGTCGCGCCGGGTGAATAGACCGAAAAGTCGCTGACGCCCTCGGCGCGCAGCACCTCCTCGTCGATGTAGAAATTGCCCGATGCCTCGCGCGACGGCCGCATGAAAATGGCATGCGCGGCATCGGCCATGATGTCGGGCGACCGGCTCATCGCTGCCACCGTCGCGCCGCCCAGAAGATTGCGCACCGCCGCCGTGTCGATGGTCGAGATCGGCCACAGCGAATTGACCGCGATGCCGTCCTTGGCGAACTCCGCGCTCATGCCCAGCGTGCACATCGACATGCCGAACTTGGCCATGGTGTAGGCGACATGGTTCTTGAACCACTTGGCCTTCATGTCGAGCGGCGGCGCCAGATTCAGGATGTGAGGATTGTCGGCTAACTTGAGGTGCGGAATGCACATTTTGGACACCAGGAAGGTGCCGCGCGTGTTGATCTGATGCATCAGATCGTAGCGCTTCATGTCGGTCTCCAGCGTGCCGGTGAGCTGGATGGCGCTGGCATTGTTGACGCAGATATCGATGCCGCCGAATTTCTCCACCGTCCTTGCGACAGCCTCGGCCACCTGCGCCTCCTCCCGGATGTCGCACAGCACGGGCAGCGCCTTGCCGCCAGCCTGCTCGATCTCCTGAGCCGCGCTGTAGATCGTGCCCGGCAGCTTGGGATGCGGCTCGGCGGTCTTGGCGGCGATCGTCACATTGGCGCCGTCGCGCGCCGCGCGCAGCGCGATCGCCAGCCCGATGCCGCGCGACCCGCCGGAGATGAACAGCGTCTTTCCCTTGAGCGACATTCCTTGCGCCTCCCTTGCAACATGGCAGGCGCGAACCTTTGCGCGGCGGGCGACCATAGCGCAAGGCCCGAGACGCATCGGTGTGGGTTACGCAGCGGACGCTAAACCAGCACCAGCCCCTGCCTCATCGCAATGGCGATGGCATCCGTGCGGTTGGCGGCCCCGAGCTTGATCAGGATCGCGGCGACGTGGAATTTCGCTGTGTGCACGGAGATGTTGAGCCGCCGCGCGATCACCTTGTTGGGCGCGCCTTCGGCCAGCAGCGCCAGCACTTCCGCCTCGCGCGGCGACAGCGCCGGCCGGGCGGCGTGCTCGTCCAGGACGTCATCCTCGAACGGCTCGCTTTCGCCCGTATGGAAATCCTCATGGCGTCCACGGTCGCCCTCGCCCGTGACGCGATAGCCGGCCGCCGCCAGCCGCGCCGCCGCGGCGATCAGCAGATCGTCCGCACCCGTGGGCATGACCGCAAACACCTCACCGGCGGGCCGCTCGCCGCCGGCGCGTCCCGACAGCAGCACGCGCGGCATGGAGGCCGGCACGGCACCCCCGCTCCTGCCGTCGACGACAGCGACATCGGCCCTGCCGCCGCCGGCCACCACCGGCAGCAGGTCGTCGCTGGCGGCAAAAGTGGCAGCCAGGCGCTCGGCGCGCGCGGCATCGCCAAGCGCAATCAGCACCACCAGCCGCCGCAAAGCGGCACTGTTGCTCACGATCCGGTCGCCGGCGAGCGTTTCCATCAATCCTCTCAGCTCAGCGGCTTTTCGCCGATGGTCAATGCCACGTCGCGCTGTTCGCCGCCACGCACCACGCCAAGCGCCACGGAAGCGCCGGCGCTGTCGGGCCCGAGCCTGCGGATCAGGTCGCGCGGCCCATGCACGGCCTCGCCGTTCCACGCCACGATGATGTCGCCCAGCGACAGGCCGGCGGCCTTGGCCGGACCGGCGTCGTCGAGGCTCATCACCATCGCGCCATGGGCGTCGCGGTCACGCACCGGATGCAGGCCGGCGCCGAGATAGCCGCGCGCCACATGGCCTTTTTCGCGCAATGTCGCCACCGCCCGCTCGATCGTCTCATAGGGCATGACCAGCGCACGGCCGCGCGGCCCGAACAACAGCATGCCGATCAGCGCGCCCTTGGCGTCGAGCACCGGGCCGCCCTCGAAACGGCCGCCGGCGCCGACGGCCAGATGAATACGCCGGTCGATCGTGCCGCCGCGCATCGAGCGCCAGGCCGACCCGACTTCGCCGACCGAGCCCGACACGGCCAGCGCCGAGCCCTGGCTGTTGCCGATGGCGATGGCGATATTGCCAGGCCGAACGGCATCGGCCCTGGCAAGGACAGGCGCGCCGGCCGCATCCGCGGGCTTCAGCAGGGCCACGCCCGTCGACGGATCGCGGCCGATAAGCTCCGCTTTCACCGTGTCGCCCGAAGCCAGCGTCAGCTCGATCTCCTCGCCGGCCTCGACAGCCTCTTCGGCGGTGACGAAATAGCCATCGCTCCAGTGGAAGGCGCTTGCCGTGCGGTGGTGATGCGTGGCGAAGCTGGCGGTCGCGGGTGCCGCCGCGGCGGCAAGGTCGGCAACGGCTTGCGAAAACGCATTCAGATTGAAATCACTCATGATGGTCTCCTGGGGTTCGTCATGTCCCAGATATCGCCCGACGGCGCCCCTGGAGGTACTCGCCTGACGGCTAGTTGGCGGTTTGACTGGCCATCTGGTCAGGTCGCGGCGGTTCCGGCCGCTCCGCACATATAGTGACGGATTAGCCTGAAAACACGGAGCCCAGCCATGGCCCTCGCCGCGCACAAATTCGAAACCGATGATACTCTGCTCGACGCCTATTCCATGACGGTGGCGGATGCGGTCGACCGCATCGGTCCGGCCGTCTGCCGCATCGAGCGCATTGGCGGCCAGGGTGGCCATGGCTCCGGCTTCATCATCGCGCCGGACGGGCTGGTCGTCACCAATTTCCATGTCGTGGGCGACGCCAAAACGGTGCGCGTGTCGATGCCCGACGGCGCCTCCAGCGAAGGCCGCGTGCTCGGCCGCGATCCCGACACCGATATCGCCCTGGTGCGCGCCGACGGCAGCTTCACTGACGTCGCGCCGCTCGGCGATTCCAAGCGGCTGCGGCGCGGCCAGATCGCCATCGCCATCGGCAATCCGCTCGGCTTCGAATGGACGGTCACGTCAGGCGTCGTCTCCGCACTCGGCCGCTCGATGCGCGCTTCGACCGGCCGGCTGATCGATGACGTCATCCAGACCGATGCCGCGCTCAACCCCGGCAATTCCGGCGGGCCGCTGGTGTCGTCGGCCGGCGAGGTCATCGGCGTCAACACCGCGATGATCCACGGCGCGCAAGGCATTGCCTTCGCGGTCGCCTCCAACACCGCCAATTTCGTCATCTCGGAGATCATCCGCTTCGGCCGCGTGCGCCGCGCCTTCATCGGCATATCCGCCGATACCACCAACCTGCCGCGCCGCGCGGCACTCTTGTCGCAAGTGTCGACCAGCACCGCCGTGCGGTTGCGCAGCATCGAAAAGAACGGCCCGGCGGCCAAGGCCGGCCTCAAGGAAGGCGACATCATCGCGGCCATCGACGGGCGCCCGGTGACCGGCGTCGACGACCTCGTGCGCATGCTCGACGCCGAGCGTATCGGCCGCGAGACGCTGTGCACGGTGGTGCGCCGCACCGGCGTCAGCCAGGTGACGGTGACGCCGGTGGCAAGGGCTGGCTGAGGCTCAAGCCCCCGCCGCGCCCTCCGCATACTGCGCCAAGAATTCCTCGCTCGGCGGGATCGGCTTGATGACATCGATCAGCACGCCGTTGGGATCCCTGGTGATGAAATGGCGCTGGCCGAAGGGCTCGTCGCGCAGCGTTCGCAGCACCGGCAGGCCGGCGGCAAGGATCCGCTCATAGACCGTGTCGGGATCGCGAACCTCGAAATTGATCAGCAGGCCTGACGTGCGCCCCCGTCCCTCCTCAGGGATCGTCTCATGGTCGCCCTGGACGATGCCGAGATTGACGCGTTTGCTGTCCACCGATTGCAGGTGCACATACCAGTCGCTTTCAAACAGCGGCTGGAAGTCGAAATGCTCGACATAGAAGGCCGCCGTGCCGGCGACGTCGCCGGTCATCAGCACCGGATAATAGCTTGATATCTTCATCTTTCTTTCTCCCTGGACATAACATACAGTCTGTATGTAAATCGAATTAACATACAGGCTGCATGTATGCAACAGGAATCCGCGCGCCGTTCCAACCGCGACCGCACCGAGGCGACACGCGCCGATTTGATCGCGGCGGCGCGAAAACTGTTCACCGAGAAATCCTATGCCGAGACCGGCACGCCGGAGATCGTCACCGCGGCCGGCGTGACGCGCGGCGCCCTCTACCACCATTTTGCCGACAAGCAGGCCCTGTTTGCCGCCGTGGTCGAACAGGAGGCGCAGGCGGTGGCGCAGGAGATCGACCGCGCTTCGCCGCCCTCGCTCGAAGCCCGCGATGCGCTGATCGCCGGCTCCGACGCCTATCTCGCCGCCATGCGCGCGCCCGGCCGCACGCGGCTGTTGCTGCTTGATGGCCCCGCCGTGCTTGGCCGCGCCGCCATGGATGCGATCGACAACCGCCACGGCAATCGGTCGCTGCGCGAGGGCCTGGTCGCGGCGATGCGGGCCAACACGATGACGAGATTGCCGGTGGATGCCCTGACGGCGCTGCTTGCCTCCGCCTTCGACCGCGCAGCACTCGCCATCGAGGCCGGCGCCTCGGCGCAGGATTACAGCGCCGTGCTCATGGCGCTGATTGACGGATTGTCTCCAACTCCTCGTCAGGCACCTCGCCCGGCTCGAACTCGTTGAAGCAGCCGAGCCCGCTTTTGAACCGTTCGATCAGCCAGGCCGCCGCCGGCTTCGGGCTGCTGTCGTTGCGGTGCATGGCAAACAGCGGCGAGCGCGCCTCGCTGAAGGGTTCGAGGTCGAGTTCCACCAGCCGGCCGGTTGCCAGATCGTCAGCGATCAGCCAACGCGGCAGACCACCCCAGCCCAACCCCTCGCGCATCAGAATATGCTTGGTGCGCATGTCCGTGAGGCGCCAGGTCCGGTAGGCAAAGACACCGAAGTCGCGTCCCTTGGTGCGTTCGGACTGGTCGGTGACGACAAGCTGGGTGTGTTCGCGCACATCCTCGAGCGCCAATGGCTTTGGCAGCAGCGCCAGCGGGTGGCTGGGCGCGGCAGCCAGCACGATCGACATGAAGCCGATGCGCACAAGGTGAACGTCGTGGACCTCGCCCAGCAGCCCGCCTATGCCGAGATCGGCCTGTCCGTTGACGACGTGATCCGGGATCAATCCGAGCGAGCCTATATGCAGGCGCAGCATCACGGTCGGAAACTGCGCCTCGAATCCCTTCAGCACCCGCACCAGCACGGCCGAAGGCAACGACGCATCGACCGACAGCGCCACTTCGGCCTCCAGCCCGTGATGGTGGCCATCGACACGCGAGCGCATGCGCTGTAGCACGCCAATCATGCGCCTTGCATCCTCCAGCATCGCCCGGCCGATCTCGGTGAGTTGCGGCTCGCGCGTGCCCTCGCGTTCGAAAAGCTTCAGCCCAAGCTGCGCCTCAAGATTGGCGATGCCGTAGCTGATGACGGATTGCGCCCGGTTGAGCTTGCGGCCAGCGGCCGAGAAACTGCCGGTATCGGCGACGGCGACAAGGATCTGAAGCTGGTCGAGGGTCGGATTGGGCTGCATCACCGTATCTATTTTATAGATGGATCGTATAGAAAATATACCAGTTTATCTGATGGATCGATAGCCCCATATGTGGCGGGACAAATCATTCCACTGGAGAGACCCGCTATGTCCATTCTTCTCGTTACCTCGAGCCCGCGCGGCGCTGCCTCGCACTCAACCCGCATCGCTACCGAATTCGCCGAAAAGCTCGTTGCTGCCGATCCGTCGAACACGCTTGTCGTGCGCGACCTCGTCGCCAACCCGCTGCCGCATATCGATGCCGACTATTCGACCGGCATCTACACACCGGTTGAAGCGCGCACCCCGCGCCAGGCTGAAGTCGTCGGCGTCTCCGACGTCGTGCTCGACGAGTTGTTCGCCGCCGACACGGTGATCCTCGCCACCGGCTTCATCAACTTCAACATCTCCTCGACGCTGAAGTCCTGGGTCGACCACATCGCCCGCTCCGGCAGAAGCTTTGCCTATGGCGAAGGCGGCCCCAAGGGCCTCGTCACCGGCAAGAAGGTCTACATCGTGCTGGCTTCGGGCGGCATCTATTCGGAAGGTGCGGCCGTGCAGTTCGATCACGCCATCCCGTATCTGCGCGGCGTGCTCGGCTTCCTCGGCATGACCGATGTCGACGTCATCCGCATCGAAGGCGTCGGCATGGGCCCTGACGCGGTGACCGCCGCACTTGCCAAGGCGACCGCCAAGGTCGACGCCGTGGTGGCCAGCCAGCAGGTCGCTGCGGCCGCGTAAGGCTTTCCATCATCCGAACTTGAAAGGCAGGCGTTCGCGCCTGCCTTTTTCATTTAGCCCATGAAATGCCTGAGCAGGCCGGCCGAAGCGACGCCGATCAGCACGGTCGGCAGCATCGAAAGCCGTGTCGCGGCGATGAAGGTGATGGCCAGCGCCAGAAGGTCGGCTGGATTGCGCGACACGAAGGCCGGCGCGATGACCGAGATCAGCACGCAGCCGGGTGCGGCCTCCATCACCGCCGTGGCACGCGCGCCGAGCACGCGGTTGCGCAGCACGACATAGCCGCCGATCCGCGTGAGATAGGTGACGCCGGCCATCAGCACGATGGTGAGAAGGGTTGCCATGTCGATCATGCCTCACCTGCCATCAGCCAGGCGGCAAGCAGCCCCGACATCGCGCCCGCCGCGACATACCAGGCGCCGGGAATGAAGAGATAGACAAGGGCCGCGACAACCAGGCTGACCAGCCAGGGCCGCGCCGCCGCCACGCCTTTCCACATGCCGCGCATCAGCACCAGAAAGACAGCCGGAAACGCCATGTCGAAACCATAGGTCTCGACATGGCCGAGCATCGGGCCAAGCAGCGCGCCCGCCGCAGTGAAGCCCACCCAGGCCAGATACATCGCCAGGGCCGCGCCCATATAGTAGCGCGGGCTGAAGGCAGGGGTGATGCCCGCCGCGGCACGCTGTTTGGCGTCGGCCAGGCCGAGCGCCCAGCTTTCGTCGCACAGGAAGAACAGGGCCGGAAACACCTTGCGCTGCGGCAAATGCCCCAGGAATGGCGCCAGGGCTGCCCCCATCAGGAAGTGACGGCTGTTGACCAGGAAGGTAATGGCGACGATGAGCGCGATGTGCGGCGGCGAGGTCCAAAGCTGGATCGCCGCGAATTCCGAGCCGCCGGCGAAATTCAATCCGGTCATCAGAGGCAGTTCGACAGCGCTGAGACCTTTCTGCGTCGCCTGCGCGCCCAGCACCAGCGCATAGGGAATGGTGCCGAGCAGGACGGGAAGGCACGAGATGACCCCGCGCCGGAACTCCGAACTCGATCCGCCGTCAATCGCCTCGGGCAATGTTGCTTCAGAAACGCTCATGATTTTCCACAGGCTGACCTCGCGGCCACCGCTTCCGGTTAGGCTTCCGATGGTGATGGTGTCGACGCAACCATATAAAGTTGGCCTCGCAATTTGGTTGCGAAGATTGTTGTCTTTGCCATTATTTTGGCATTCAATGCCGCCATTCACCAAACATATGGAATTCACAGCCATGAAACTCGACGACATCGACAGGCGCATCCTGCGGGCGCTGCAGCGTGACGGCCGCATGGCCAACAATGATCTCGCCAACGAGGTCGGCCTGTCGCCCTCGCCTTGCCTGCGGCGCGTCAAGCTCTTGGAAGAGGCCGGCGTCATCGACCACTATGTCGCCGTGCTCAACCCGGCCAGCATCGGCAAGGGCCTCACCTTCTTCACCCGCATCTGGCTGAAAACGCAGGACGAGGACACGGTCCAGCACTTCGCCACCGAAGTGGCCAAGCTGCCGCAGGTCATGGAATGCTACCTGATGCTCGGCGACTGCGATGCCCTGGTGCGCGTGGTGGCGGCCGACCTCAACGACTATCGCCGCTTCCAGTCTGAGCATCTGAGCCGCATCAAGGGCGTCCAGAACGTCAAGACCGACGTGCCGAGCTGGACGATCAAATACACATCGGAACTGCCGATCTGAGGCCTGTCACAGGCGCCTTGGCGTCGGCCTTCCGCTTTCAGGGCGAACCATTCTCCCGCGAGATGCTCGGGTTAAGCTGGGCGACTGGACCAATCAATGGAGTAGCCCCGGCAAGGGGAGCGGCGCGTGTGCGGAGGTAAATCGCAGAGGTGGTTGCCATGCTCGCCAGCGTCGCGAATCCATAGGCAAACGCCAGCCAGCGGTCGGACAACGCCCAAGCCACGACGGTGAAAAAAGCCGCGAAAGAAAACGACCCGACGATAACGCCGCGCAACAGATTGGCGGCTGCCGGCGCGCCCCGCTGATGATGCGTGAACATCGCCAGGACAAGGACGAACACGGGAAACGGCGCCACGAGCCCACTGAGCTGCGGCCCAAGGTACCTGGTCGACATGGTGATCAGGAAGACGAAGCCCGTCGAAACGACCATCCGGGCGGGAAGGTCCCATCTCGGCGCTATCCCGGCAAGCGCTTCCATGTTCACCGGTTTGGTGAGGAAGGACAGAAGCAACAACGTCACCAGAAGCAGCCCGATGGCCTGCGCGAATGTCCAGCTGGCGAGGTTCCATACAAAGGTAGCGAGAAAGAAGGCGCAGACCCCTGCGATCATGCTGACCCAGCAGTTGAGGCGCCTTGCCGCGCGGGCGTAGACGAAGCAGAAAATGCAGGTCGAAACCTGGCCCACCAGATTGCCCACCGCCGCGTGCCGGGCGAACGCCGCACCGTTTTCCAATGCGGTGAAGACCGACACAGGGCCGGTCACCAAGGGTATCCCCATCAGCAGCCCGCCCACCGCCGGCCCGAAACGCCGGCTGAGCAAGGTGAGACAGAGGATAAGGAGCGGCGTGCTGAGAAGCTTGAAGACCAGGATCATGAAACGGATGTCTTGGCCTTGTCCGGCCGCCTTGTAGAGGGATCGCCCCGTCGAATACCGTAGCAAGTCGACCGATGCCACACCGATCGTGACAAATGGCGGCGGAAAGCCGCGTGGCGCGGCCAGGAAAAGGACGCCAGTCCAGACTGGATAAAAAATGCAACCAGATTGTAGGATCGGCTTCGGTGCCGGCGTCCTTCGGACGCAAGCAGCGCCAAGCGCTGCCCTTTGGCATGGGAGATTTGCATGAACCTTTCCTATCGTTGGGTCATCGTCGCGGCAGGCGCGCTGATGTCCTGTGTCGCCATCGGCACGATGTTTTCGCTGGCGATCTTTCTCGAACCGATGGCGATCGACACGCAGTGGTCGCGCGCCGGCATTTCGAGCGCCATGACGCTCAATTTCCTGGTTATGGGCCTCGGCGGCTTCGCCTGGGGCGCCCTGTCCGACCGTTTCGGCGCCCGCATCGTCGTGGCGATCGGTGCGGCGCTGCTCGGCCTGGCGCTGGTGGTGGCGAGCCGCGCCGGCTCGCTGCTGACGTTCCAGATCAGCTATGGCGTGCTTGTCGGACTTGCCGCCAGCGCCTTCTTCGCGCCGATGATCGCGCTGACGACGGCCTGGTTCGACACCAACCGCAGCCTTGCGGTTTCGCTGGTCTCGGCCGGGATGGGCGTCGCCCCGATGACGATCTCGCCTTTCGCCCGCTGGCTGATCTCGGCCTATGAATGGCGTACCGCCATGTTCGACATCGGCATCATGGCCTGGGTGCTGTTGCTGCCGGCGGTGCTTCTGGTGCGCCAGCCGCCAAAGCCCGCCGTGGCGGGCGGGGCTTCCGCGCCGGTCGCCGAGGGTGACAACATGAGTGTGGCCCAGGCGCTGCGTTCGCCGCAGTTCATCGTGCTGGGGCTGACCTTTTTCGCCTGCTGTGCTGCCCATTCCGGGCCGATCTTCCATATGGTCAGCTACGCCATGCTGTGCGGCGTCGCCCCCATGGCGGCGGTCACGATCTACAGCGTCGAGGGTCTCGCCGGCTTGGGCGGCAGGCTTCTCTACGGCGTGCTGGCCGACCGGCTCGGCGTCAAGCCGGTGCTGATCGCGGGCCTGGCGATCCAGGCGGTCGTCATTGCCGCCTATCTCTCGGTCAGCCAGCTCGACCAGTTCTATGTGCTGGCCGTCATCTTCGGCGCCACCTATGGCGGCGTCATGCCGCTCTATGCGGTGCTGGCGCGCGAATATTTCGGCCAGCGCATCCTCGGCGCCGTGTTCGGCGCCGCCACCATGCTGTCAAGTCTCGGCATGGCGCTCGGCCCGCTCGCCGGCGGCATGGTGTTCGATGCCTATGCCAGCTACCACTGGCTGTTCATCGGCTCGGCCCTGATCGGCCTGGGTGCCGCGGGCATAGCGATCGCCTTCCCGCCGCTGCCGCGACGGGAAGAATTGCAGGCGGCCTGAAGCCGATGGCGGGCGCTGGTGATAATCCCTCAGCGCCCGCCTTTTTCGAAGCTCAATGCCCGAACCAGCGGGCCTTGCGGCTGGAGCCGAAATTCACCTTGTCGACCCGTAAGGCCTCCGACGGTTCATAGAAGGCGCCGGTGGGTTTTGGGCCGGAGAAGAAATCCACGTCCACTCTGGCGATCCTGTTGGCGCCGAACTCGATGTAGCAGGATCCCGCGCCCGGGTTCCTGGCCGTTTGCTCCTCATGGCGCAGCCTGGCGATCAGGTTCGCCGCAACGGTGCGCGCGGCGCCCTCGGCAAAGACGCCCGCCTTCGGCGCGCCCGTATTGGCCAGGTCCCCCAGCGCGTAGACGCCGGGAAAGCGGGTTTCGAGTGTGCGCGGATCGATGGTGACCCAGCCGCCCTCGGTGATGCCGGCCTCGACGACGACATCGGGCGCGCGGTTCCGGGGCACGCCCAGGAACAGATCGCAGGGCAGTTCGCCGCCATTGTCGAGCGTCACAACCTTGCGGCCCTCGTCCACGGAAACCACGCGGGTGCTGGGGATGAAGGTGATGCCGCGCTCGGCGAAGGCGGCCAGGAGCGCCCTCGACGTTTCGGGAGAAGGCGGCACCGGGCTCGACATCGGGTTCACATAGGTGATCTGGCAGTCGCCTCGCACACCCCTCTCGGTCAGGTAGTCATGCAGCATCAAGGCGCATTCGCTGGGCGCGGGCGGGCATTTGTATGGCGCGCAGCAGACACCGATCACGGCATGACCGCGGGTGAAACCGGGCAGCACCTTGGCCATGTGGGCGGCGCCCGGAACCGAGTAGAATTCGTTGCGGCCGAGCGTGATGCCGGGTGTGGCCGAGACGTCATAGTCAGCGCCGAGAGCGATCACCAATATGTCCGCCTCGTGCACCCCTTTGTCCGTCGTCACGCGCCGCCGTTCCGGGTCGATGGCGGTGACGGTCTCGCGCTTCATCGTGACGCCGGCCTTGGCGTAGTCGGCGTAGGGCAGCCGCACAGCCGCTTCGGTCGCGCGGCCGAACATCACATCGAGCTTGGCAAAGCCGAACACGAAGGCATCCGACTTGTCGATCAGGGTGACAGCAATGCTGTCACCCAAAGCTTCGGACAAGGACGTGCTGAGTTCGAGCCCGCCGAAACCGGCGCCAAGGATAAGGATACGGGTTTTCATACTGTCACCTCTTGTTGCCGGATGCCTGGAAGAAGGCTCAGGCGTTGCCGTGCGGCTGCGGGACGATGCGGATATAGGGCTTGGGCTGCTTCCAGCCCTCGGGATAGAGCACCTTGGCCTCATCGTTCGAAACCGAGCCCGCGATGATCACGTCGTCGCCCTGCCGCCAGTTCACCGGCGTGGCGACGCGATGCTTGGCGGTCAGTTGCATGGAGTCCACCACGCGCAGGATCTCGTCGAAGTTCCGCCCGGTGGTCATCGGATAGGCGATCATCAGCTTGATCTTCTTGTCGGGCCCGATGACGTAGACATGGCGCACCGTCTGGTTGTCGGCCGCCGTACGCCCCTCGGCGTTGTCGCCGGCCGTGGCGGGCAGCATGTCGTAGAGCTTGGCAATGGCCAGCATCGGGTCACCGATCATCGGGAAATTCGGCGCGTGTCCCTGGGTCTCGGCGATGTCGTCAGCCCATCCGGCATGACGCTCGACCGGGTCGACGGAGAGCCCGATGATCTTGACGCCGCGCTTGTCGAACTCGGGCTTCAGCCTGGCCATGTAGCCAAGCTCGGTCGTGCAGACGGGGGTAAAATCCTTGGGATGGGAAAACAGGATGCCCCATGAACTGCCCAGCCAGTCGTGGAAGCTGATTGGGCCATGGGTGGTTTCGGCGGTGAAGTCGGGGGCCATGTCGGCGATACGAAGAGACATTTGATCCTCCTGCGAGAGATGGTTGGAATTGACTACGGGTGCAGACTAGGCAACCTATGTTCCGCCAGCGTTCCCTGCCCCACAGGCGCTTGTGACGGCCGTTTTGGGCGGCAACGGCGGATCGCATGCTGAAGGATGCTTCGAGTGCGCGTTCAGGTTCAATTGCTCGGCGGGTTCAGTGTCGGTGTTGAAGGTCAAGTCATTCCGGCCGCGGCGTGGCGGCGGGACCGTGGCGCGGCACTGGTGAAGCTGCTGGCCGTCACCCGCTCGCATCGCATTCACCGCGAACAGGTGATGGAGGCCTTTTGGCCCGATCTCGATCCGGAGGCGGCCGGAGCGAACCTGCGCAAGGCCATCCACTTCGCCCGCCGTGCCTTGGGTGCGCATGACCTGATCGAGCAGACGGCCGATGTCATCGCCCTTGCCCCGGCGGCCGATCTTGAAATCGACGCTGACGCTTTCGAGGCCGCCGCCAAACTTGCCTTGCGAGGCTCCGACCCTGCCGCCTGCGAAGCGGCCGCCGATCTCTACACGGGAGACCTGCTGCCGGACGATCCCTATGTCGACTGGTTCGAAACGCCCCGCCAGGCTCTGCGGCAGCGCTATGCCGACGTGCTGCGGGCCGGCAAGCTCTGGCAGCGCCTGATCGCGCTGGACCCGGCCGACGAGCAGGCGCAGTGCGCCCTGATGCAGGCAGCACTCGACGCCGGCAACAGGGCCGAAGCAATCAGGCTGTTCAATCAGCTCAGCCAAAGCCTGCGCATCGATCTTGGTGTCGGCCCGGGCGCCGAAACCGTGAAGCTCTACGAAAAGGCGCTGGCCGTGCCCTCTATCGACCCTGTCGGCTTGAGCGACCGCATCCGTGCCTCGCTGGCCTGGGGCCTGCTGCACCTGCAAAGCGGCGACTTCGCCAGGGCCGGCCAGGTTGGCCGGGAAACCCGCGAACTGGCGATGGGCGCGGGCTTGGCCCGCGAGGTTGGCGAGGCCAGCGCCCTGATCGGCCTGGTGGCCCACATGCAGGGCCAATGGCGCGAACTGTTCCGCGCGGAGTTTATCGAATGGGTCCGCTCCAAGCCAGCCTTCGTCTCCAACGTTTTTGACGGGCATCTGTGCCTGGCCGAATTCTGCCTCTGCAGCGCCAAGGGCCACCACGACATCGCCGCCTCGGCCCGAGAGCTGCTGTCGGTGGCCGAGGGCGCCGGCTCGGTCGCCGGGCGTGGCCTGGCCTCGCTCGTGCTCGGCGAAGCAGCGCTCTTCTCGGGCCAGTTGGCCGAGGCCGAACGCATGTTGACCGAGGCCGAAAGACTCTACGCGCAGGTAGGAGCCGTGGCCGGCCGCGTACTGGCGCTCCAGCGCCTGACGGAACTCGCGCTTGCCCGCCGCCAGAAATGGCAGGCGGGACGGCTGATCCACCGCGCCACCACCCTTGCCCATTCTTCCTGGCTGGCGCCGCATTTGCTGATCAGCCTGAAAGGGCTCGAGGTGCGCGCCGCCACCACCCCCGAGAGGATCGCCGAGACCATTCGCGAAGGTGACCGCATGCTGTCATCGGGCTGCAATTGCCAGCCTTGCTCAATGACCTTCCGTACCGCGGCTGCCGTCGCACAGGCCGAGGCGGGCGAGATCGAGCAGGTCAACCGCCGGCTCGACGAGGCTGAGCGGGTCGCCGGCATGTGGAACGGCGGCCCCTGGGTGGCGGCCGTGTGGGAAGCGCGCGGCGTGCAGCGCCGGGCCGAGCGTAACGAAACCCGGGCCGTTGCGGCGTTCGAGGAAGCAGCCTCGCGCTTCGCCGCGCTCGGTAGGCCGATCGACGAGGTGCGCTGTCGGGCACGGATGGCGGATTCCGGGCTGGCAACAGCTTAAAAAACAAATAGCCCCAGCTTCTTACCTGGGTTTGTTCGCTTACAAAAAATGGCTTTGCAGCACGGTGCGGAACTTCTGCATCGTCTTTTCGGTCGTCTGCGCGTCGGCCGCCGCAAAGCCCATGACAAGACCGTTCTGCTCCGTGCCGTGACGGTACTGGATCGACAGGGCCGAGACGTTGATGCCCTGCTGGAGGGCCGCCTCGGCAACCGCCCTGTCGCTGCATCCGTCGCGGAAAATGCCGACGACTTGAATGCCGGATTCGGTGGTGTGGAAATCCAGCCATTCTCCCAGATGCCTTTGCGCGCTTTCCAGGAAGAACTGCCGTCGCTCCGCGTAGAGGCGCCGCATGCGCCTGAGATGGCGGGTGAAATGCCCCTCATTCATGAAGTCCGCCAGCGCGGCCTGGGTCAGCAAGGGGGCGAACTGGCCGCTCACGCTCAGCGCCGAGACGATCGTATGATCGATCGCCTTGGGCGCCACCAGGAAGCCCAGCCGCATGGCCGGGAAAAGGATCTTGGCGAAGGTGCCGACATAGACCACGCGGTTCGACGCGCCGATGCCTTGCAGCGCCGGAATGGGCTGCCCCTGAAAACGGTATTCGCCGTCATAGTCGTCCTCGATGATCCAGGCGCGCCAGCTCTCGGCCATGTGCAGGAGATTGAGCCGCTGCTCCATCGGCATGGTTATGCCGAGCGGGTGATGGCAGGAGGGCGTCACGAAGATCATGCGGGGCACGACATCAGGGGGATCGAGGTCCCAGCCGGCCTTGCTGACGCGCAGCGGCGCCAGTTTCGCGCCGGCCGAGACGAAGGCCGAACCGGCGCCGTAATAGCCTGGCTCCTCCATCCACACCGTGTCGCCGTCATCGATCAGCAGCCGGGCCAGGAGATCGAAAGCCGACTGCGCGCCGTTGGTCACGACGATCTGCTCGGCGGTGCACTTCACGCCGCGCGAGGCGGTGAGGTAGCGCGCAATCGCCTCGCAAAGCGGCGGATAGCCTTTGACGTGATAGGTGCCGAAAAGATCGATATGAGCGAATTTGGCGCGGCGGCTGAGCAGTTTCGACCAGGTATTGAACGGAAAATTGTCCGGGTCCGGCATGCCGGGATGGAAGGCAAGCATGCCCGGCCGGCCATGGTGATAGGGTTGCGCAAGCATGGTCTGTCCGCGCCGCGACAGTGGATTGGCGTCCTCGACTGACACATCTTCCGCCGCCACCGAGCGGGTCGGCAGGTCCATGACGACCGAGGGCCTGCGCGGCCTTATCGCCAGATAGCCCTCCAGCGCCAGCTGGTCGCAGGCGGCAATCACCGTGTTGCGCCCGACATTCAAATCCCGCGCCATGACCCGTGTCGACGGCAGCGCATGGCCGCTCGGCAGCACGCGCCGTTCGATCAGGCCGCGCAGCTGGACATAGAGCTGCCGGTGCAGATTGGCGGGGCTGCCGCGATCGAGCGCGATGCCGTCGACGGGAAAGCTGGTCTTCATCTGGTTCCCAAAAATCAATGGAATCTGGTTCTAACAATGGAACCAAAGGCGGCCTACCCTCAAGAAAAAAGCGTTCGGGTTCAGATGGGGCTGGCCGATGCAGTGCATAAGGGTGGGAGTGATCGGGGCGGGCGGCGTCGCCCAGGTCGAGCACATTCCGAACCTGCTCAAGCTGCACCGGCAGTTCAAGATCGTCGGCGTTTACGATCCGTCGCGAAAAGTGCGCGCCTTCGTCGGCGAGGAATTCGGCCTCGAAACATTCTCCGATCTCGACACACTTCTCGCCATGCCGCTTGATGCCGTGGTCATCGCCTCGCCGGATGCGCTGCACCACGAACAAAGCCTCGCCGCCTTCGCCAGGGGCCTGCATGTCTTCTGCGAAAAGCCGCTTTGTTATGGTGCGCAGGACATCGACGAATTGATCGCGGCCAGGGATCGCGCCGGAAAGGTGCTCCAGGTCGGCTACATGAAGCGTTTCGATCCGAGCTACGAGGCGGCGCTGAAAATGCTGCCGGGCACGGCGCGGACGCTTCGCTACATTTCGGTCGAGGTCAACGATCCCGACGCTTGGCCCTTCGTCCGGCACGCCTCCACTTGCCGGGGTGATGACGTCGCGGCGGAATTGATTGCCTCGACCGAAGCCAGGCAGCGCGAGCAGGTCGACCGCGCGGTGCCGGGGCTCCACGATCCCGACGCCTTTCGCGGCTTCGTCGGCGCCTATTGTTCCTCGATCGTGCATGACGTGAACGCTGTCCATGGCTTGCTTGACGCACTCGGCGTCGCCGATGGTGAAATCGTCGGCGCCTCGCTCTTCGCCAAAGGCGAAGGCGGCCAGGGCACTGTCCGGCTGCTCGGCGGTCAGGCATTGTGGAACATGGTCCATGTCGCCGTTCCCAGGCTGCCCGATTATCGCGAGCGCATCACGCTCCATTTCGACGACGCCTCGCTCGAGCTGGAATTCCCGTCGCCCTATCTCAACCACCAGCCGACGCGGCTGACCATCCGCACTGGCGACGGCCACACGCTTTCAAGCAGCGACATCCGCTGCGGCTATGAAGAGGCATTCGTCGAGGAGCTGAAAGGTTTCTGGTCGGCGATCGTCGAAGGCGCAGCCGTGCGCAACACCGCCGAGCATGCCCGCCGCGACATGACGCTGCTGGCCGGGCTGACCCGCCATCACCTTGCCCAATCGAAACAATCAGGAGTTCGCCCGTGACGGTTCGCATCGGCATCAATCCGATCACCTGGACCAATGATGACGTGCCGGAACTCGGCGGCGACACGCCGCTTGAAGTCTGCCTCAGCGAAACCAGGCAGGCCGGCTATGCCGGCACCGAACTTGGCGGCAAGTTTCCGCGCCGCTCGGCCGAACTGAAGCCGATAATGGACCGCTATGGCCTCGCGGTGATTTCCGGCTGGTATGACGGCCGCTGCGACGAGAACGACCTCGGCGCGGAAATGGATGCGATCACGCCGCATCTCCAGCTTCTGAAGGATATGGGCTCCACCCATGTCGTCTATGCCGACACCTCGCGCGGACGTCACAATGCCATCTGGAGACCGATCTCGCAGCGCCCTGCCCTGAGCGCGGAAGAATGGCCGGCCTATGGCCGCAAGCTGACTGCACTCGCTGAAAGAATGGCGGATTTCGGCGTGCGTATGGCCTTTCATCATCATATGGGAACCATCGTCGAGACCGATGCCGAGGTCGGCCTGTTGATGCGGCACACCGGCGAAGCGGTCGGCCTGCTCTACGACACCGGCCATTCGGTCTTCTCGGGCGGCGACCCGCTGACCCTGATCAAGGCGCAGTTCAAACGCGTCGTGCATGTGCACTGCAAGGACGCGCGCAAAACCGTGCTTGACCACGCGCGCGCCGAGGACAGGAGTTTCATGGGCGCGGTCATGGACGGGATCTTCACCGTGCCCGGCGACGGCTTCATCGACTACCCCGCCATTTTGCGCGTGCTGGCCGACAATGGCTACAGCGGCTGGCTGGTGGTCGAGGCCGAGCAGGATCCGAACAAGGCTAATCCGCTGACCTATGCGACGATGGGATTCCAGAACCTGTCACGCATGGCGAGGCAAGCCGGATTTACCGTCATGGAATGATCGAGGCCACTATTCGGCCTCCAGGGAACCAGTGCTGAGGAATGAAACTGGAATGAAGGGGCAACTGGACTGCCGACCGTAATTGCGGCGGCGGAAAACAAACAGGAGGTTGTTATGTTTTCGCTTGCGAAATTGATAAAGCCTGCACTCGGTCTGATGGCCGGCTTCACGATGATGGCGGCGGCCACGAGCCTTGCGGCCGCCGACGAAACGCGCGTGGTGTTCGTCACCCACGGCCAGAGCGGCGACCCCTACTGGTCGGTCGTCAAGAACGGCATGGACGATGCCGCCAAGACGCTCGGCGTCAAGGCCGAATATCTGGCGCCGGAAACCTTCGACATGGCCAAGATGGGGCAGATGATCGACGCCATCGCCGCCTCGAAGCCCGACGGCATGGTCGTTTCGATCCCCGACGCGGCCGCCCTCTCGGCCCCGGTCAAGAACGCCATCGCCGCAGGCATCCCGGTGATCGTCATCGATTCCGGCGGCTCGAAGCTCACCCATGATCTTGGCGGCCTGCTGTTCATGGGGCAGGATGAATTCCAGGCGGGCGTCATGGCCGGCGAGCGCATCAAGGCGCTCGGCCTCACCAAGGCGGTCTGCGCCAACCATGAGGTCGGCAATTCCAGCCTCGACGACCGCTGTGCCGGCTTCGCCAAGGGTCTGGGCGTCGACGTTCCGGTGATGAACGGCGTCATCGACCCGACCGAAATGAAGAACCGCGTGATCGCCTACATGACCGCTCATGCCGATACTCAGTTCATCCTCGCCGTCGGCGCCAGCGGCGCCGAGCCGACGCTGGCCGCGCTTGATGAAATGGGCCTGTCGGGCAAGGTCAAGACCGGCACGTTCGATCTTTCGCCCACGATCCTGCAGGCCGTCGTCGCCGGCAAGATGGAATGGGGCATCGACGCCCAGCAATATGCCATGGGCTACATACCGGTCGCGATGTTCGACCTCTGGAAGAAGTACAAGATCATGCCGATCGCCGACTATCCGACCGGCCCCGGCTTCGTCACCAAGGACACCGCCGCCTCGGTTATCGAGCTGTCGAAACAAGGCAAGCGCTAGCACTGGCGGTCGGGGCCCGGCCCCGGCCGCACCATTTGTGGGGTCACGCCATGGTTTCAGAGATTCGCGACGAGCGGGTCCGGTCCGTCTCACGCCTGAGCCGTCTGTTGAGCAGGCCGGAACTTGGCGCGGCCGCCGGCACCGTTCTGGTCTTCGTGTTCTTTGCCATCACGGCGGGAAGCACGGGACTGTTCAGCGCCAAGGGCATCGTCAACTTCCTCGAAGTCTCGGCCCAGCTTGGCATTCTCGCCGCACCCGTGGCCCTGCTGATGATCGCCGGCGAGTTCGATCTGTCGGTCGGCTCGATGATCGGCTTTGCCGGCATCCTCATCGCCATCCCCGCGGTGTTCTGGGGCTGGCCGATCTGGCTTTCACTGCTGTTCACCTTCGCCGTTTGCGGCGGCATCGGCGCGCTGAACGGGCTTGCCGTCGTCAGGACCGGCCTGCCCTCCTTCATCGTGACGCTCGGCAGCCTGTTCATGCTGCGCGGCCTCACCCTTGGCCTCACGCGCGGCATATCGGGGCGCACCCAAGTGTCGGGCGTGCACGAACTGGCGCAGAATGATCCCCTCAACAGCCTGTTCTCTGGCCAGGTGTTCCCCGGCCTGATCGCCCGGCTTGCCGACATCGGCCTGATCGGCAAGCGAGCGGATGGTCTGCCGTCGATCTCAGGCATTCCGGTGTCGATCGTCTGGTGGATCGTGCTGACACTGGCCTGCACATGGCTGTTGACGCGCAGCCGCTTCGGGAACTGGATTTTTGCCGCCGGCGGCGAAGCCAATGCCGCACGCAATCTCGGCGTGCCGGTGGCACGCACCAAGATCACGCTGTTCGTCATGACGGCGCTCGCCGCCGCCCTGTTCGCGGCGATCCAGGTGCTGGTCACCGGCTCGGCCGACACGCTGCGCGGCACGCAGAAGGAGTTCGAGGCCATCATCGCCGTCGTCATCGGCGGCACGCTGCTCACCGGCGGCTATGGCTCGGCCATCGGCGCCATGTTCGGCGCCCTGATCTTCGGCGTCGTGCAGATGGGCATCTTCTACACCGGCATCGACACCGACTGGTTCAAGCTGTTCATGGGCGCCATGATGGTCATCGCGGTGCTGTTCAACAGCTATGTGCGCAACCGCGCCATGAGGAGCCGGTGATGGCCGAGCCCTATGTCGAACTGAAGTCGGTCAGCAAATATTTCGGCTCGGTCGTGGCGCTGAAGGACGTGTCCTTCGATGTCTGCCCCGGCGAGGTGCATTGCCTGCTCGGCGACAATGGCGCCGGCAAATCGACGCTGATCAAGACGCTGTCGGGTGTCTACACGCCTGACGAAGGCGAAATCCGCGTCCAGGGCAAGCCGACACGGTTTGCCTCGCCCGCCGATACGCGCGACAGCGGCATCGCGACCGTCTACCAGGACCTGGCGCTGGTGCCGCTGATGAGCGTGGCGCGCAACTTCTTCCTCGGGCGCGAGCCGATGCGCAAGTTCGGGCCGATCAGCCAGTTCGACGCCGACTTCGCCAACCGCACCGCCTATGACGAGATGCAGGCGATGGGCATCCAGCTGCGCGACCCCGAACAGCCGGTAGGCACGCTGTCAGGCGGCGAACGCCAATGCCTGGCCATAGCGCGCGCCGTCTATTTCGGCGCCAAGGTGCTGATCCTCGACGAGCCGACATCGGCGCTGGGTGTCCACCAGGCATCCGTGGTGCTGAAGCTCATCGTCCAGTCCAAGGCGCGCGGCATCGGCGTCATCTTCATTTCCCACAACGTCCATCACGCCTACGTCGTCGGCGACCGCTTCACGCTGTTGAAGCGCGGCAGAAGCACCGGCACCTACGCCAAGGGCGAAATCACCCGCGACCAGTTGCTCAACCTGATGGCCGGCGGCAAGGAGCTGGTGGATCTGGAGCAGGAATTGGCCAAATCGGCCAAGAACGGCCCGGTCTAAGGCGCGAGGCTGATCGGATCCCTGTAGCTGACCAGCCTGGCGGGTGCGCATCGGTATCGGCGGAGCCGCGAATCTGTGCTAAGCCGCCGCCCAATCAACCAGAGGACGACAGCTGTGAGCGAACTGACCGTGGCCGAGGCGACCGAGAATATCTATGCATCGCTTCGAGCGGACAATGCCGAGATCGACGCCCATATCGCGGCGCTCAAGGCCGCGCTGACACGAGAGGGGATGAAAGAGGCGGTGTTCGATCCTGCCAAATTGGCGCAGGGCAACCGCTCGGGCCGCAAGTTGATGCAGGCCTATTTTCGCCAGCGCGGCGTAAGCGTGAAGTTCTCGGATTAGGAGAACCACGCGCGGGCGATCTTCAAGCGCGCCCTTGGGAATCGGGACTGCGCCTTAAGGGATGCGCGCGGCCGAGCATAGTGCGCGACGGTCGTGCCAGCTGATCGCGGCTACGCCTTCCGAGGCGCCTGCTTTGGGATTTGTTGGTGATGGCCCTTGCGGGCGACGGCGAGAAGGTCGTTCGAGGCGATGCCGATCAGCGCTTTCATCTGGTCGTGAGCCTCGTCGGCCCTGCGCATGCGGATGGCCTCCAGCACATCGCCATGGGCGCTGAGCGTCTGCTGATAATTGGCGGTAGCCGATGTGGTCAGTCGGAACGAGAAGCTGAGCGCGGCCGCCAGCATGTTGCCGAGATTGGCGAAAACCGGATTGCGGCTGGCGCGCAGGATGGCCGTATGAAAGCGGACATCGGCATCGAGACAGGCCGCGAGGTCGTCCTGCGGCGCAATGCGCATGGCCTCATAGGCGGCTTCGATCACCGCGAGATCGCCCGAGGTCGCCATCCTGGCCGCAAGCTGGGCGGCGGCCGGCTCGATGACCAGCCGCGCCTCGATCAAGCCGCGGACGAAATCGAGATCGGGCTCGATATCGCGCATCCATTCGAGGACCTGCGCATCGAGCCTGTTCCATTCGCTTGACGCGCGCACACGCGTGCCAGCCCGCTTGCGCGCCTCGATCAGTCCCTTGGCCGAAAGCGTCAGCAGCGCATCGCGAAGCGCCGTGCGGCTGGCGCCGTAGATGACGCACAGTTCAGCCTCTGTCGGCAGGACCGCGTGCTGCGCGTAGGTGCCGGCGAGAATGCGCTGTCCGAGATCGCGTGCGATGCGATCCTTCAGGGACGACGTACCATCCCCGGCAGGAAGGTCCTGCTTGCCTTGATCGATTGCAGCGGTCGCCGCGTCCATCGTCATCTCCTGTTCAAGTGGTACTCGGCAATGACCACAGCAAGGATCAGCAGTGAGCCTTTTGCCAGCAATTGATAGAAGGTTGGCACGGACGTCAGTATCATTCCGTTGTTGAGCACGCCAATGATGGCGACACCGAGCAGCGCGCCGACAATCGTGCCCTTGCCGCCCTGCAAGGCACAGCCACCCAGAACGGCCGCGGTGATAGCCTCGAGTTCCAGGCCCTGGGACCCGGATACGGGCTGGCCCGAACCGGTACGGGCAGCCAGCAGGATCCCGGCCAGTCCGGCGGCAACGCCACTCATGATGTAGATGCCGACGCGGTAGCGGTTGATGTTGATGCCGGAGAAGCGGGCGACAACGGGATTGCCGCCGAGCGCATAGATGTTGCGGCCGACAATCGAACGCGCCAGGAAGAGGTGGAATGCGATCGCGGTCAGCACCAGAATCCAGACCAGCAACGGCAGGCCGAGGATGCGTCCAATGCCGATGAACCGGAAGGTGTCGCTGAAGATGGCGATCGACTGGCCGTCCGACATGATGAAGGCGATGCCGCGAAAGATCGCCATGGTGCCGAGCGTGGCAATGACCGCGTTGACCCGCCCATAGGTGATGATGATGCCGTTGACGAGACCGGCAAGACCACCAAGCACCAGGCCGGCGACGATGCCGGCCGCCGGCGACCCGGTCGCCTGGATGGCCATTGCCGTCGAGACCGTGGTCAGGCCGACAGTGGCGCCGACAGCGATATCCAGACCGCCGGCGACGATGACCACGGTCTGGCTCATCGCCAGCACACCGAGAATGGTGACGCCAAGGCCGATGTTGAGCAGGTTTCGGCTGGAGAAGAACACATCGCCGCGCAGCGAACCGAAGATGACGACGAGAATGGCGAGAGCCACCAGAAGGCTGATGTTGTGGACGCCAAGGCGCTCCACAAGGCGCGTGGAAACGCCCCTGGCGTCGGTCTGCGCTTTCGATGCGCGAAGCTCGAGGCTGTTCATTGAATGTGGTCTCCGGGCGATGGTGCGGATTGCGGCATGGCGTGTTTGAGGATCGTCGCTTCGTCTATGTCGGGGCGGGCAAGTTCCGCCGTGATGCGGCCTCCCGCCATGACAAGAACCCTGTCGGCCAGACCGATTAGTTCCGGCATTTCCGAGGAAATCAGGATGATACCGATGCCGCTTGCCGCGAGTTCATCGATCAGCCGATAGATTTCCGCCTTGGCGCCGATATCGATGCCGCGCGTCGGTTCGTCGAGGATGAGCAGCATCGGCTGTCGGGCAAGCCAGCGCGCCAGGACGACCTTCTGTTGATTGCCGCCCGACAGTTTCGAAACCTGCTCGTCGAGGTTGGGTGCCTTGATCGACATCTTGGCTGCCAGCGGCGAGACGATCTCCAGCGCCTTGCGCCGGTTGAAGAAGCCGAAGCTCGACGTCTTGTCGGGCACGCAAAGTGCGGCGTTGTCGAGAATGCTTCGAAACAGCAGCAGCGCCTCGTGCTTGCGGTCTTCGGGAGCAAAGCCGATGCCCGCGACGATTGCCGCATGCGGACTGTTGGGCAGAACGGGCACGCCATTCATGGCTATTGTGCCGGCGATGCGCCGGTCGTAGCCGACAATCGCCTTTGCCAGTTCGGAGCGGCCCGCACCCATGAGCCCGGCGATGCCGAGCACTTCGCCGCGACGAACCCTGAGGCTGACATCGCTGACGCGGTCGGTGGTCAATCCCGTCACATCAAGCAATTGTTCGCCGGACCGCCAGGTCTCGCGGGTGAACAGATCGGCGATGTCGCGGCCGACCATGAGCTTGGCGATGGTCTGCTCGCTGGCGCCGGCGGCCGGCGAATCGTCGACCAGCCTGCCGTCGCGCAAAACGACAATGCGGTCGGCGAGGTCGATGACCTCGTTCAGCCGGTGCGAGATGTAGATGATCGACGTGCCCTTCTCGCGCAGCCGGCGGATGACGGAAAACAGGCGACGCGCTTCATCGTCGGTCAGCGACGAGGTCGGTTCGTCGAAGGCGATCAGCCGGCCACCGGCGCGGATGGCGCGCATGATCTCGATCATCTGGCGTTGCGCCGGGCCGAGCGTGCCGCAGAGTTGGCGTGGCCGCATGTCCTGCTGCATGCCGAAGGTCGCAAGTACCCGGTCTGTCTGCTCCTCCAGCTTGCGCCAGTCGAGCAGGACGCCTGCCAGGCGCGGCAATTCGCCGACGAAGATGTTCTCGGCCACCGTCAGGTTCGGCACGATCTCCGGCTCCTGATGGATGACGCGAATTCCGGCCCGGTGGCTGTCGCGCGGTTCGCCGAAAACGATCGGCGTGGAACCGTGCCGCACGGTACCGGTGTCCGGGCCGAACACACCCTCGAGAATGCGCATCATCGTCGATTTGCCGGCCCCGTTCTCGCCAACCAGAGCGAGCACCTCGCCTGGCCGGAAAGCGATCGAGACGTTGTCGAGCGCCTGCACGACGCCGAAGCGTTTCGATATGCCGTCGAGCGAGAAGAAGTCCGATTGCGTCAAGGCTCACTCCCAAGGATCGATCCGAGCAGCTGAAGAGCGTCATGCACCCCTGGAGGCGCATGACGCGGGTCCGGCTCAGTGGCAGAGCTTGGCCTTGTAGTCCGATGCAAAATTGCCGGCGGTGATGTATTCCGGGTCGGTGAAGGACTGAACGGGCAGCTTCGTTCCGTCCTTGATCGAGGCCAGCAGGATTTTCACCGCCAGCGCGCCATGGTTTGCCGAATTGAGCCACATCGTACCACGGAATGCCGAAGGCTTTCCTGATCCGAAGGCCTCGCAGGCGCGGCTGCCGTCAATGCCGATGCCCATGCCCTGGTCCGCGCCATAACCGGCGTTTTCCAGCGCTCGCGCCGCACCCAGCACGCCGTCATCGTTGCAGGAATAGAAGATCCAGTTGGTGACGCCGGGATTGGCCGTCAATGTGGTGGTCATGACGTCGATGGAGTTGACCATCGTGTTGTCATAGGGGACGCGAAGGATGTTTGCCGGCTTGAAGTCGGGCACCGCCTTCAGGAACGCTTCCTCGGCACCCTTGTTGCGCTGCATGCAGGTGTCGGCCTTGCGGTCCTCGATCGAGGCGATACGCACCTCCTTGCCGGCCCAGCCGTCGGCCTTGTAGAGCTTGGCCAGCTCTTCGCCCACCCGCGCACCGATATTGTAGGCATTCATGCCGACATAGGGAACCTGGGTGCCGTCCTGGTAGTAGATATCGTCATCGACCGCCACGAGGGGGATTTTCGCCGCCTTGGCCTTCTCGGCGATGACCGGTCCCAGCGCCTTGTCGGGAACGACGATGGCGATGCCCTTGACGCCGTCGCCGACCATCGTGTCGAAGGTGGTAATGGTCAGATTGGAGTCGAACTGGACGTCTTGCGACACGAAGGTGGCGCCGGCCGCCTCGGCCGCTTTCTTGGCGCCGCCGACTTCGGCGACGAACCATGGGTGCTCGCCCATCTTGTTGATGTAGCCGATCTTGATGTCGTCGGCGCTTGCCGCGCCAGCCATCAGTCCGGCAGCCAGTATCGCCAATGTTGCCAGAGCCTTTGTCGTCGTTTTCATGTGGATCCTCCCTGCTTGGTTGTCAGTCGTGGTAGAGAACCGAGCGTCCGCCATCGATGGTGATCGTCTCGGCATTGATGAACGGCGCTTCGTCCGAAGCGAGGAAAACCGCCGTCATTGCAACTTCGTCCGGCCGGCCAATGCGCTTGGGCGGATGAAGGTCGTAGGCCCGCCGCTTCTCCTCGGCAGGGTCTGGAAACGTGTTCCAATAGGCTTGTGCGATCGGCGTCTCGATGTAGCCGGGGGCGATCGCGTTCACGCGGATGCCGCGCGCCGCATATTCGATGCCGAGCGAGCGGGTCAGGCCGACAAGCGCATGCTTGGCGACCGGATAGGGAAATGTGTGGGGAATGATCTTGAAGGCGTGGCAGCTGGCTATGTTGACGATTGACCCCGAACCCTTCGCCAGCATCGTCGGCAACACCGCCCTGGCGCAGAACCACGCGGCCTCAAGGTCGAGCCTGAGGCAGCGGTCCCATTCCTCGTCCGGCATCAGCAAAGGTTCGTAAAAGACGTTGGCGCCGGCATTGTTGACGAGAACGTCGACGCCGCCATGGGCCGCGATCGTCTTCGCCACCATGTCGGCCACTGCCGCCGTGTCCGTGACATCGGTTTCGATGAAAAGGGCATCGGTGCCCTTGGCGCGCAATTCGTCGGCGATCGCCTTGCCGGTTGCCGCGTTGCGCTCGGCAATCACGGTCTTTGCCCCCTGCATCGCAAAGGCCCGGGCGGTGGCGGCGCCGATGCCCTGGCCGGCGCCGGTGACGATTGCGATCTTTCCCTGAAGCCGGCCTGTCATGGCGCTCACCAATCGACCACGGTGCCGTCGGGCATGACGGCGTTGCGGGCATGCAGCACTTCCTGCTTGAAAGGGTGGCGCGCGATGACATCTTCATTCACGGTGACGCCAAGGCCCGGCAGGTCGGGCACGTCCCAGCGGCCGGGTTTGCGATCGATCGGCCAGGTGACGACGTCATCGTACCAGGCGACCGCGCCCGACATCTCCTCCTGGATGATGACGTTTGGCGTCGATATGCCGAAGTGAAGCGCCGCGACGCCGGCGATCGGGCCGAGCGGGTTGTGCGGCGCAAGGCCGATGCCGGCGGTTTCCGCCAGAGCCGCGATCTTCTTGGTCTCGAGCAGGCCGCCGGTGTGGCAGATATCGGGCTGGGCAATGTTGAACGCGCGCGCCCCGATCGATTGCGTGAACTCGCGGCGCCCGATCAGCCGCTCGCCGGACGCGATGGGGATCGCCGATCGCGCGGTGATATGCGCCAGGCCGGCGACATCTTCGGGCGGCACCGGCTCTTCGGCGAACATGATGCGGGCCGGTTCGATCGCCTTGAGATAGTCCATCGCCGCATTGACGGAGGCCGGGCGTCCGTGAAAGTCGACCATGATGTCGATATCGGGACCGACAGCCTCGCGCAGCGCGCCAACCATGTTGGCGACGGAGTCGACCGCCTTCGCCGGCGAGACATAGTGGGTGTAGGGAATGCAGACGACCTTGACCGCGTCGTAGCCGGCCTGGGTGACGATGCGTCCGCGCTCGACGATCGTGTCCGCCGACCCGCTCTCATAGACCGCCTTCATGTCGCCAAGGCCGAGATGCGTATAGGTGCGCAGATAGTCGCGGACCTGGCCGCCGAGAAGCCGCCAGACCGGGACGCCCAGCGACTTGCCCAGAATGTCCCAGAGCGCGATTTCGATGCCGCTGACGGCCGACATGCCCTCGACGCCGAGACGCCAGAAACCATGGCGCGTCAGGATCTGGTAGCACTGCTCCACATTGCGCGGATCCTGTCCGATGAGCAGCGCCTCAAGATCCTGAAGCGCGCCGACGACCGCACGCGTCTTCCACTCCAGCGTCGCCTCACCCCAGCCGAACAGACCGGGCTCATCGGTTTCGACCCGAACGAAAACCCAGTTGCGCATTTCCGCATTGCAGACGAGCGCCTTGATGGCCGTAATTTTCATGGGTGCTCCCGGAAGCGTCGTCTTTTTAAAAGCTATTATGTATGATTTATTATCAAACATATGAGCAAGTCAAGCGCGCATCGGGCTGCACCGGCTTCGCGTCGTGTTCCGCTGCCGATGCCGGCGGCTACCGTTAGATAGATCCGGAATGGTCAGGGTCCGCCATTGGCTTTTTCAGCAGCGAAAGAAGCCGGGGCGGCCTGGAACGGAGCATTCGCATCTCGTCTACCCCAGCGTAAGCTTGTTATTGTGCAGTGCAGCAACGATGTTGCTGTCTGTGCATTGTGCTCGGGCTTCCGCCATTCCGGCGGTCTAGGATCTCGATTTGCGGAACATCTCAGATACGATCGCGCGCCTTTCGGCCATGCGAGGCGGGACGGCATTCTACCCACAAGGCCACCTCGACAGTCTGTCCGATCTCGCCGAGTTCGGATCCAATCCCGGCGCCTTGCGGGCACGCTTCTACGTTCCTGAGAACTTGCCGCGCGGGGCCGCGCTGGTCGTTGTCCTGCACGGCTGCACGCAAACGGCCGCCTCCTATGATCACGGATCCGGCTGGTCGCGCCTGGCGGCGGAAGAAGGGTTCGCGGTGTTGTTCCCGGAGCAGCAGCGCGCCAACAATGCCAACCTCTGCTTCAACTGGTTCGTGCCCGAAGATGTCACCCGCGATCGCGGCGAGGCGCTCTCCATCCGCCAGATGATCGAGGCCATGGTGACGACGCATGGCCTCGACCGCCGGCGCATTTTCATCACCGGCCTTTCCGCCGGCGGTGCCATGGCGGCGGCAATGCTGGCGACTTATCCGGACGTGTTCGCCGGCGGCGCAATCCTTGCGGGACTTGCCTATGGCAGCGCATCGACGATCCCGGAAGCGTTCGATCGCATGCGTGGCCATGGCGGCCCGTCTAAGTCGGAACTCCAGCGGCGCCTGGCGCAGGCATCATCGCACAAGGGGAATTGGCCGAAGATTTCGATCTGGCAGGGCACGGCCGATCGCACGGTGGCGCCATCCAACGCGGACGCCCTTGTCGCCCAATGGCAAGGTGTTCACCGCGCCGGTGCGGGCCATGGTCGAACGGAGGCTGTCGATGGGCAAACGCGGCAGGTCTGGTGCGACGTCGATGGCAATGAGGTGATCGAAAAATACACCATTGCCGGTATGGGCCATGGCGCCCCCTTGAAGACGGCGGGTGAGGACGGCCTGGGCCACGCCGCTCCGTTCATGCTGGATGTCGGAATATCTTCGACGCGCAGGATAGCGGCCTTCTGGAATATCGCAGGCCGAGGTGCTCGAGGGGAGCCCCAGCCTGCTGCTGGCGCGGCCAATCCTGCCGCAGGCACAGCTTTGGACACATACATTGCGACTGAAAAATCAAGACCAGCCAGGGTCGAACCTGCCGGACAGCCGCCTCCAGACGGCTCACGCGCTTCTCCTGTAGGCATTGGCAAGACTATTGAGGATGCGCTTCGTGCAGCCGGCTTGATGCGTTAGCCAAGGGCTGTTCGGCAAAATGGCCCCGCCGCCTTTCGGCAGCGAGGCCTTGTCGATTAGACCCGGTTTACATCCCGGGCGCCGTCGCGGCCGATTTCGTTCGAGCGGTAGTTCTCCGCTTTTGGATCGAAACCGGTCCAACCGTCGGCCTGGTATTCGCCACGCCGCTCCTGCAGGTTGACAGATGTAGCCTGTCCCAGGATCCTTTCGGCCTCCGGCACCAGCTGCTCGTCGACCTTGGCTGTGACCAGGGTGCCGCCGCGGCGCACGCCCTCGGCGTAGACGTGGGCATCATTTTCCGGGACACCGGAATCGGTGAGCGCGCCGACGATGCCGCCGGCCGCGCCGCCAACCACCGCGCCGCCAACGGCACCGACGGCAGTTGCGGCCAGCCATCCGGCAGCCACCACCGGACCAACGCCCGGAATGGCCATCAGGCCAAGTCCGGCAAGCAGTCCCCCCGCTCCGCCGATCGCCGCACCCAGTCCGGCGCCGCCGGCCGCGTCATCGGCGGCCTTGGAGCCGTCATTGTCGTGCTGATTGTCCGAATTGCTGGAAACGATGCTGATATCGTCATGCGCAACACCGCTGGCTTCCAATTCACCAACGGCATCGGAAGCGTCATCGTAATTGTCGAAAAGTCCGGTTACGGTCTTCATGATTTGATCTCCTGGATCTCAGTTTCAGTTGGTGCCGGCAACGACGTTGCCCTTGTAGTCGAGCGCTACGGTGGTGTTCTTGCCGTCCTTGTTGGCCTGGCCGCGCCAGATGCCCTGGTCGTCCTTGGTCAGCTTCGACACGTCGGCGAAGCCGGCATCCTGGATGCGGCCCTTCGCCTGATCCTCGGTAAAGCTGTTTGCACCGGGAAGCGGCGGGAGCTGTTCGGGCTTGTCACCGACCGTGACCTTGGGCGTCTGCGAAGTTGAGGACTGGGTGCCCGCGGTCGCCGCGATCTTTTCGATCATCTCCTGGTGCATCTTGAGCGTCGGCACCGTCTGCTGGGCGAACGTCTTCAGCTCGGCATTGTCGCCGTCCTTGGCGTAGCTTTCGAACAGCTTCACGGCATCGGCGTGCGCGTCGCGCTGCAGCTGGACGTAGGGGCCGTCGATCGGATCCTTGCCGTTCTGCAGGGTATCGACGTCGCCCTTGTGCTTGGCGTCCAATTCCTTCGGAACCGTCAGCTTCTGCTCGCCGGCGATCGTCTCCAGCTTTGCATTGGCGGCACCGTGGTCCTCGATCATCTTGCGGGCAAAATCCTTGACGCTCTGATCCTGCGCCTTGCCTTCGGCAATCTTGCTGGAATCGACCTCGAACATGCCGCCTGCGGCGGCCTTGTTGACGAAGTCCTGAGCGCTGTCGGCGGCGAATGCAGGCAGGGCAAAAGCCATGGCTGTGGCTGTGGCCAGTGAGGCCAGGAATAGGCGGGTTTTCATTTAGGCAGATCCTTTTCATGCACACATGTGCTGGGGATCTAACCTGCGCCAGTCAGCTTTGTTCCGGAGGGTCGGAGATAATCCGGCGAGACCGGCCGCGAACCGCGTCGGCGGTGATTTCGGGCGGCGGCTGGTCAAAGACTGCCTGCGAGGCAGCGGCTATCACCAACAAGGGTCAATGCCCCACGCCGGCACTCGGCAACGCCCGCCACCGGAGAGCGGGTGCGCCGGCTGCACCGCGCGATCTGGGATATTCGCTGGCGGTTTGAGGAATTGATCAAGGCATTGTGGAGCCAGCCGGCCTTACTCCTCAGCTCGCTGCCGCCTCTATCGCCTGCGAACCAGCGATTGCTGAGGCGAAGTTGCGGTACGGGCGCAGTGGGCGGCCCAGAAGCGCGGTCAGTCGCTCGACGTCGCCGTCCTCAGGCAGCATCCCGTCGGTGAAGAAGCGCTCGCCCATCAGGCGCATGTCGTAGGCCATCCAGGCGGGCAAGAACTGCTTCAGATTTTGCTCAAAGCCCTCTGCATTATCGCCGCCGTAATGGATCGGGCGGGCGAGCACGTCCGACCAGATGGCGGCGATATCCGTCCCAGTCAGTGTCTGCGGACCGACGAGGTTGATCCGGTCGAGCGCAAGCGGCTCTGCGGACTGTTCGCGGCGCAGCAGCTCCAGGGCGGCGATCTCGGCGATATCACGGGCGTCGATCATGGCGAGACCCTTGGCGCCGATCGGCATTGGGTAGGTGCCGTAGCCGGTGATGGCGTCTTCGATCATCAGATCGTTCTGCATGAAGTAGGCCGGGCGCAAGATCGTAGCCTTGAAGTCCATCTGCTCGATCATTCGCTCAACGCCGAACTTGCCCGCGAAATGCGGCACGTTCACATAGACGTCGGCGTGGATCACCGACAGATAGACGATGCGCTCGATGCCGGCCGACCGGGCGACGTTAAGCGCGATCAATGCCTGGGTGAATTCGTCCGGTACCACGGCGTTCAGGAGGAACAGGGTGGAAACGCCTGACATGGCTTTGCGCAGCGAATCGACATCGAGAAAGTCGCCTTGCACGACGGATACGCCCGCCGGGAAGCTGGCTTTCGACGGATCGCGGACGAGAGCACGGACATCGGCGCCGCGCTTGACGAGGTGTTCGACGACTTGGCGGCCAATATTGCCGGTGGCGCCGGTAACGAGAATGGTCATGAAATTTCTCCTGTTGGGTTGCTTGACACCTCCAATATGTGTGGCTCACTGAGAGCCTAATAGACGGAAATTCTAGACGCTCCGTCTCACTGGTGGAACACCCATGGATCTTCTTGCGCTCGCCGATTTCAATCTCGTTGCCCGCCATGGTGGCTTCGGCAAAGCGGCAAGGGCCACCGGCCGGCCCAAGGCAACGCTGTCCCGGCGCGTTGGAGAGTTGGAAAGCAGTCTTGATCTGCGCCTGTTTGAACGCGGTGCGCGCAACCTCAAGCTCACCGAAGAAGGACGGGCGTTGTTCGAGCGGACGGGAGCGTTGCTTGCCGAATTGGACGAGACGACTTCGGAGATTGCCTCGGGCGCCCAGAGACCCAAGGGGAGATTACGGATCAGCGCACCTTTACATTTTTCGCAGACCGCGATGGGAAGGATCGCCGCGGGCTTTGCCCTTAAGTACCCTGAGGTGAAGCTTGAAGTGACGACTGAGGACCGGCCTGTCGACATGATCGAGGAAGGCTACGATCTGGTAATCCGGGTCAATCCAGACCCCGACGAAAGCCTGGTGGGACGGGCATTTCTCCGCGACCGTCTGGTTGTTGTGGCGAGCCCCGACCTTCCTCGCACGACCGGTGAGCGTGCCGCTCCTGGCGTCGCGCGCGGGACAGGCGAACCGCAAACATGGCACGTGAAGACACAAGGCGGCCGGTCAACAATTACAATCGAGCCGGTCCTCGTTTTGTCGACGCTCATCATGGTCCGGGATGCCGTGCGCGCCGGCGTCGGCGCAGGACGTCTTCCCATTTCGTTGGTGAGCCACGACCTGGCTGACGGCACACTGGTGAATTGGGGGGATATTGACGGTCCCGAAATCTCTTTATGGACGCTCTACCCATCGCGGCGGCTGCTCAGCGCGCGCGTGTCGGCGTTCTTGGACTTTTTAAAACAGGCCTTCCCGAATGGCACGCCGGACGAACTGGCCGCCTATATTGGCAGGTGATGACCGAAGCGGCTTCCGGGCGCAGAGAAGCCTAGGCAAAAAACAACGAAAGCTGGCGCTGGCTCCATTCTGAAAGTCATTGCTCAACGCTCGCCCGTAGTTGGATCAGGCTGCGCCGAAGCCAGGTTCGCATTGTGTTGAGCGGCACGTTGTGACGCTTGGCAAGCTCTGCGTAGGAGACGCCCTCCTGATACGCGCCCCTGACTGCTGCGGCCTTGTCCTTGCTCAGGTTGTCTATGCATCGGGCAAGACTGGCTCGCTGGTCGCTTTCAATCAGCAATTCCTCGGCCCAAGGCGTCGTGTCGGCTATATCGCCCGCGGCCGCCAGGTCGACAGTTGGAGGGCGGCGCGCTCTGATAAGATCGATGGAATGATTGCGTGCAATCGCCACAAGCCAGGAGATCGGGCTGAGTTGCGAGGCCGCATATCGGTCAGCCTTGGTCCATATCTTTACGTAGACTTCTTGCAACGCCTCCTCAGCTTCCCCTCTGTCGCCCAAAATACGCAGGCATACACCGAACAATTTCGCGCATGTATGCTTGTAAAGCAGATCGAACGCCGCCCGATCACGCATGCTTGTTCGCAAGATGAGCTTTGTTATGTCGTCTCGAGTCAGCATGACGCAGCCCTCTTCCCAAGCGGCTCCTGTCCTCCAGCCACTTACGCGCCTTCGACGATATGGGAGGAGACGTCGCGACCAACCCGACGCTCCTGTTGAACGATATCGGCCTTGCGCGCCCGACTGCGTCCCCAGCAAGCATCGCTCGGAGGAACCGACAATGGCAGCTGGCCTACCGACGAACGCCAGCGTTGATCGATTTTCTCCAGCGCGGCTTCATCGAAATCCGAGACGTGTTCCCAGTACCTCCCATGTTCGACAAAATAGCCGAGCTCAGCCTCGAGCGTGTCGGCGGTCTCGATGGAAATCGGATCGATAGCGCCCTCAAGCATCGCTCTGAGCGCCTTGATCCGAAGCGGGCTAAGGCGCTCGATAAACCGCAGGTTCACACGCGGTATGGCAAGGCGACTTTCAGGAAGATTTGAAAGGTTCAGGCAGACTGTTCCGTAACGCAGGGCTTTGGCGAACAGCCTTCCAGACTTCGCTTCCAAGTCCCTCAACGTCAAATCGTCGCGCAGCGGGTCAGCAGTTCCAAAGCCATAGAAATGCGTCGGCGCGTTGTTGGGATAAATCATATCGCAGCCCAGGAACGCTATGACATCAGGTCGGAGGGCCTTCAGAACCCAATAGCCAGCGGTGAAGGCCATTGTGCCGCCCGCATAGACAAAACCACCGAATGCGTTTTGGGCAGGGACAAAAGCATCCGATTTTACGATCGACGCGGCTCGGGAACGCTGGTCGCTCGGCAGGCGTTCATCAGGAAAATCATCGGGGTGAATCAAATAATCCCAGTCGGGCCGCACTCTCCAGGCATTGTTGATGACGACAATCGAGGAAAACGCCGTTCGAGGCCAATCCCTGCATCGAACCGCGTCCGGGCCGCTGCCGACGATCAAGACAATGTTTGGCATGTCAGGCCCCTCCCTGTTTGCACCTTGGATCAGTGTGCGCCGACCGGCTGTGGACTGATGTTTGTTGCGATACGGCTGCCGGCGCGAAATGGATCACCCCTCGCGCTAAAAACTGATGGGCTGATCGGACAAAAGTGATCTGAAAGTCAGAAGTCGATCAAATCAGTGATCCAAAAGACCGCCTGATGCGTAATGGCCTACAGAAACCAGTAACGCTGCCTTGCCAGCCGGAGCAGGATAGAGCGTATAGCAGAGCGATGGTGGAATTCGATGCAGCCCGGCTAATCATGCGTGTCGCGGCAAGCCAGGATCGCGACGCGTTCGCGCAACTGTTCGAACATTATGCGCCGCGCATCAAGGCGATGATGATGCGGCGTGGTGCAAGTCGCGATCGTGCTGAAGATCTGGCGCAGGAAACATTGATCAGACTTTGGCGCAAGGCTGCACAATATGATCCCGAGCGAGCGACCGCGTCGGCTTGGGTTTATGCGATTGCTCGCAACGTCAGCGTCGACGAGATGCGCCGTGAAGGCCGCGCCACTGCATGGATCGAGGAAGATGGCATGCTGGAAGAGGAAGACAACGACGAGCCTGAGAGCCTGCTTCTCGTCGCCGAGCGTGAGGCTCAAGTCAGGTCGTCGATGGTAGCACTGCCCGATGAACAGTTGCGCGTCATTCGCCTCTCATTCTTCGATGGCCTTGCACATGGCGAGATCGCAAGTCTCCTCGGCATCCCGCTGGGCACCGTCAAGTCACGGATCAGGCTTGCCCTGCAAAGGTTGAGAGACAGAGTTGGTGAGCTGAAATGACTGATGCCATTGCCCATCATCCGACTGAAGAGACCCTCGCGGCCTTTGCTTCCGGCACGCTTGATGAAGCCCGTGGGCTTATCGTTTCGATGCATCTTTCTTTGTGCGCTGCCTGCAGCCGCAAGGTGGGCGGGTACGAGGCGATCGGTGGCGAGCTTCTTGAACAGGCAACACCGGTGTCATTGGAGCCAGGCGCGCTGCGAAATGTGTTGCGCCTGATCGATAAGAACTCAGCGGCCCCTGACAAGATGCCCGAAGAACCGCTTGGCCGGTATCAGCTTGGGCCATGGCGTTGGGTCGGGCCGGGTGTTCGCCAACGTTCGGTGTCGGTGCCTGAAGTCTCGAACATCAAGGTGTTCATGCTGAAGGCAGCGCCAGGAACCAAGCTGCCCCACCATAAACATACCGGCTACGAATGGACATGCGTGCTCGAAGGCGCATTCGAACACCAGTTCGGCCGCTACGGCCCTGGCGACTTCGACGAGGCTGACGAGACGATGGAGCACAAGCCGACCGTATGTGACGGCGACCCTTGCATCTGTATCGTAGCACTCAAGGGTAATATCGTGCTTCAAAGCCGGCTTGGCCGCATCATACAGCCGCTGCTCAGGCTTTAGAGCAATTCCAGGAAAAGTGTGAGCGGTTTTCCGTCAGGAGTTGCGTCAGAACAAAGAGTTAGAGCGGTTCGCGTTTCCATGAAACGGTGAAACGCTTTAAGGAGCGCTACCCATGTCCCGCTCTGCTGGACTTGCCGCGACCTATTCCTCGCCTCGAATAATGGATGGTCCGCGACTGATCCTAATTGCTTCGTGTGTCGCGATAGGCGGCCAGCGCGCGCTCCCTGGCGTCAGAATGGTTCACAATCGGCGAAGGGTAATTCTCGCCGATGGTGATGCCGCACTCCTTCAGAACCGAAGCCGGAGCTTCCCATGGTCGGTGCACATAGCGGTCGGGCAGCTTTGCCAGTTCCGGCACATAGCGCCGGACGTAACTGCCATCCGCATCGAATTTCTCACCCTGAAGTATCGGATTGAAAATCCGGAAATAAGGCGCGGCGTCGGCGCCTGATCCGGCCACCCACTGCCAGCTAGCCGGGTTGTTGGCAGAGTCGGCATCCACCAATGTATCCCAGAACCATTCCTCGCCAGCACGCCAGTCGATGAGAAGGTCCTTGATAAGGAACGACGCCGCGATCATGCGGACGCGATTGTGCATCCAGCCGGTCTGCCAGAGTTCACGCATTCCGGCGTCCACTATGGGATAGCCGGTTCGTCCGGACTGCCACGCCCTGAGAGCCGCCGGCGCGCTTCTCCATTCGAATGCATCGAATTCGGGGCGAAAATTTTCGATATGCAGCTTTGGCCTATTGAAAAGCAGATGATATGAGAACTCGCGCCAGGCGAGTTCCTTACGGAAGGTCTGTACGCCTTCACCGCGCCTGCGCCGCAAGGCCGCCATTATCTGGAACGGTGTGATTTCGCCGTGCGCGAGATGCGGTGACAACCCCGAGGTCCCTTGGACGCCGGGCACGTTCCGACTATCGGTGTAATTGCCGAGCCTATCTTCGAGAAAAGTCGCCAAACTCTCTGCCGCGCCTTGTTCACCGGGCTGCCAGCGTTCGGCAAGGCCGGACGACCAATCGGGGCTTTTGGGTAGAAGCTTGAACTCGTCGAGCTTGCTTGAGCGCAGCTCGCCCTGCCACGCGACAATCGAGGTCGGCGCGTCAAACGGATCTCGAAATTCGTCTTCCGCAAGCCGGTTGTAGAAGGGCGTGAACACTTTGTAGAAGTCGCCGGATCGCGTCATGAGCCGAGACGGCTCGTGCAGCAGGAAGCCGTCGAAACTTTCTGCCTGAAACCCCTCCGCGCGCAACTCGGACTTCAGCGCCGTGTCGGCGGTGATGCTCACGGGAGTATATCGCCGGTTCCAGAAGACGGCGTCAGCACCGGTAGTCCTTGCTGTCTCTGCGACGATTTCTTTCGTTGCCCCCTGCCGCAAGGCAAGCTGCACTCCCAGTAGCCCGAGCGAATTTCCCAGCGCTGAAAGCGAATGGTGAAGCCACCAGCGGCTGGCGGCGCCTGCGGGACGCGCATCCTGTTGCTCTTCGTCAAAAATGAACAGCGGCACGACGGGTTTGCCCGTGGCGCTCGCAGCCGCGAGCGCACCGTTATCCGAGACCCGCAGGTCGTTTCGGAAGAGGACGATGATTGGCGCCGAGGTAATGGTCATTGGGATCCGTTGCTACTGAGAACTCAAATCATATCCCAGCGATTGATTTTGCCCACAAGTTACACGAGAGCCCACGGCGCCCGATGGCGACAATGCCTGGTCCGAGAGGGCATGCAGCATCGGGAACAGCAACACCTGATATCAGATCTGCCTTACATCCGCGCCCTGACCGAGTTGGGGTCATATGGCGAATCCGCGATGACTTCAGCGGTCTTCCATTCGCCCAGTATGGCGACGTCGAGCTTCGTGCCGGGCGTGCCGAGACGTTCGGGCAGCAGCGCCAGCGCCACATCATGCCCGAGCGTGTAGCCATAGCCGCCCGACGTGATGCGCCCGACCAGTTCGCCACCGATATAAAGCCCCTCGCTGGCAAGCGTGCTGGCGCCGTCGGTCTCTATTTTGAGCGTCACCGAGCGGCGCTGGTCATTCCCAGCTCTGTACTTCAGGACCGCGTCTCGGCCGATGAAATCGCCCTTGTCAAGGCGGATGAAGCGTTCGAGCCCGCTCTCCAGCGCATTGAGCTCCGGATTCATGTCTCGATACATGGCGCGGTAGGATTTTTCGAGCCGCAGCGATTCCAGCGCGTGCAGCCCGACAAGCCGCATGCCGTGTTTCTCGCCTTCCGTGAGGATCGCGTCCAGCAATTGCCGCTGATAGGCCATGGGATGATAGAGTTCCCAGCCGAGCTCGCCTTCGTAGTTGACGCGCAGCAGCCGCACGTCGCTGGCAAGCGCCACGCTGCCGGTCTTAACACCGAACCAGGGAAAGGCGGCGTTCGACAGGTCGATCTCGGTCAGCGGTTGCAGCGCCTCGCGCGCCTTCGGCCCGACGACCGTGAAGCAGCCGCGTTCGCTGGTGACATTCCTCAGGCTGACGCTGCCGTCGGCCGGTAACAGCCTTGAGAGATCGTCGAAATTCCAGCGTTCGGCGCGCGGCGTCGAAATCAGATAGAAGCTGTCGTCGCCAAGCCGTGCTACCATGTATTCGGCCTGCACGCCGCCGGCAGCGGTGAGGTGATGCGCCAGCACGGCGCGGCCGGTCGCCGGCAGTCGGTTGGCGAGGATCCTGTCGAGCCAGGCGGCCGCGCCCGGCCCCGACACCTCGAACTTGGTCATCGGCGTCATCTCGACCAGGCCGACGGCGTTGCGCACGGCCTGCACCTCCTCACCGACGAAGACGCCCTTGGCGGTCCAGCGCCAGCTGTACTGGTCCTTGGCCTCGACACCCCTAGGCGCGAACCAGTTGGGCATCTCCCAGCCGTTGAGCACGCCCCAGACCGCTCCCAGTTCGGTCAACCGCGCATAGGATGGCGCTGTCTTCTGCGGCCGGGCGGCGGGCATGTCCTGTCCCGGATACTTCTGCTCCGCATGCGTGCCCCAGGCCTCGCGGACTTTCTCACGCGTCCAGGCCTTGTTGGCGTAGTCGCCGAAGCGGCGTGGGTCGAGATCGGAGGTGTCGAGGCTGTTGCCGCCTTCGACGATCCGCTCCGAGAGATAATAGCCGATCGTGCCGCCCCACAATATGCCGCCCGGCACGCCCTCGGCCAACCACACATTGGGCAGGCCCCAGGCCGGTCCCATCAGCGGAAGCTCGTCCGCCGTCATCTGAAAGGGACCGCGGACATTGGCCTTGATGCCGGCACGTCCCAGCGCCGGCACGAGCTGCGTCGCCTGCTCCCAGTTCCACGACACCGCCTCGAAATCCTCCTCCACGAGATCGGCGCCGAACCAGGCGGGCACACCGTCCTCTGCGAACAGTTTGAGGTGTTCGGTGCGCTCGTAGGGCCCGAACATGAAGCCGTCGCCTTCCTCGCGCAGATAGCCTTCAAAACCCTCGTCGCGCAGGATCGGCATTTCCGGCCGTCCAGCACGCTTGCGCTCGACGATCTCCGGCACCGGCTCGGTGATCCAGTACTGGTGCAGGATCGGGATGGCGGGGATGTCGAGGCCGAGCAACGCGCCGGTCTGGCGCGCGTAATTGCCGGTGGCGCAGACCACGTGCTCGCAGATGATGTCGCCCTTGTTGGTCGCCACCCGCCATTCGCCGTTGGCGGTGCGCTGAAAGCCGGTGACCTCGGTGTTGAGATAGATCTTGGCGCCCAGATCCCGCGCGCCCTTGGCCATGGCATGGGTCACGTCGGCCGGCGCGATATGGCCGTCATCGGGATGATAGAGCGCGCCCAGCATGTGCTTGTTGTCGAGAAGCGGGCAGAGCGCCCTCGCCTCCGTCGGCGACAGCAAATGCGCCCGCATGCCCTGAACGTCGGCCACGCTCATATAGCTCTTGTATTCGTCGAGCCGGTCGCGGCTGTTGGCAATGCGCAACTGGCCGCATTTGTGCCAGCCGACCGGCTGCCCGGTCTCGGCCTCCAGCCCTTCATAGATCTCGATGGTCTTGTTGATCATCCGGCCGATATTGATGTTGCGGGCATAGGACGGGACGAGGCCGGCCGCATGCCAGGTCGAGCCGGCGGTCAGCTGGGTGCGTTCGAGCAGTGCCACGTCGGTCCAGCCACGCTTGGCCAGGCCGTACAGGATGCCCGCGCCGACACACCCGCCCCCGACAACCACCACCCGCGCAAATGTCTGCATCGACCCACCAAATCCCACGCATTTCCCAATGTGCCACCGAAGCTACAGATGGCGGAAGTCGGTGTAACGTCTTCAAAAATGAGGGATGACGATAAATTGGGCTTATGCAGCGCAGTCTACGGAACCATGAGGCTTGCAGAGCTCAGCGCAGCGTCGCCGGCATAGTCTTCGAGTTCTTCAGTGGCCGCGGGTTGCTTCGGTGGCCCAAAGAACCGATGACGGCCTGTTTTGAGACTTTCGCGCGTGAAAGCGGGCCTTCGCCATGATGGCCCAGCCACCAGTGGCTGGATTTCGAATATCTTGTGAATACCCATACGGCCGGGTCGTAAAATCATCGCAAAAAAGCTGATCCAAAATCTTATGGAAACTCCTAAGGTTCGAGTGATCACAGCTATTTATTATTCTCCGCTCAATTCATGATTTCACTACGACTTTCGCTGGAGTCGATTATTTGCAAACAATAGTCGAAATAATGAATATTAATCCGGGCGTTGCCCATAACTATGTTTTATTATATAAGAAAGTAGGCATATGTAATAAGCGATGGGGGCGCTTGTGGCGGGAGTAACTGAACCACCAAAATCGGCATCAAGGTCAGGCTCCGTCAAGTTCGATCGCGTGCTCGCGGACGAGTATCGGGATATCCTTAAACGACGTCCCGGCGCGAAGCCGGACGATCTCTTCGGTGTCGCCTTGTCGGGTGGTGGAATCCGCTCGGCGTCATTTTCCCTCGGCGCATTGCAGGCCCTGCATCTCTACGGCCTGATTCCGAAGATCGACTACCTGTCGACCGTGTCGGGTGGCGGTTACATCGGGACAAGCCTGGTCGCGGCGTTGACCCGAAGCGCAAAACACCCCCATGGAAAGGTCCCCGAACCATCCGCCGAGGAGCTCGAGTTCCCCTTTGCCGATGATGAAGAGAACGGCAGCGACTCCAGGGAAGTCAAGCATCTACGGGACAACAGCAAGTTCCTGGCGCCCAACGGCCTGAAAGATATCGGCCTGTCGCTTGCAATCATGTTGCGTGGCCTGATGGTGAACTTCCTGCTGCTGCTCACAGCGATGTTGCCCTTGGCCACTTTGCTTATCCTGGCCAACCCGACCACGGAGCATCTCAAGCACAGTCTGATTTCGGACCTGCTGCCTTTCCTCGCTTGCCCGAGCGACCAATGGTTCTGGTGCTACAGCTTGAACAAGTATGGCGGCTGGCAATGGCTGTATCCCTACATCAGCAATCCATGGATCATGAGCAAGGTCTTTGCCGGAGCCCTTGGGTGTTGGCTCATAGGCTGGGCGTTGTCGCGCTCGATCGTCGACTTTGTCGGCGGCGCCAAGGCACGAGACCTCGTCGAACCTTCATCTCGGGGCGCTGCGATGGGCAGATGGTTGCTCGTGCTGCTCTGCGTGTCGGTGTTCGTCGAACTGCAGCCTTACGTGATCAATTTCGCGATCTGGCTCCAGACGGCCTCGGATGTCGGCTTCACGCTGAAGGCGCTGGCTACCAGCGCCGCCGCCTTGATCGCTTCGACGGCGGCCTTCCGCGGCATCCTGGTCGGCTGGATCGAACGGGCGCTGAACTCCCAAAAGACAAGCGTGTGGCTTCAAGGGCTGCTGGCGCAATCCGCCTTCTATGCCGTGGGCCTGGCGCTGCCACTGCTGCTCTACGGCCTGTTCATCATGCTTGTCGCCTGGGGAATAAAAGTTCAGCCGCCATTGGGCTCTGAGCCATCCCTGCTTGTCGGGCTGCTCGCCCATCTTGCCCAACTATTCCCGGTTTTGCAGAACGTCATGGCTTCATTGGGCATCTCCTTCGAACCACCGGGCCGGGTCATTGTGGGGTATGCGCTTGGTCCGCGCTGGTTGACCGGCGACAACTATTTCTGGTGGTTCATCCTTGGCACAGCCGGGCTGATGGTCAGCTCGTGGTTCGTCACCTATAGGCCGGGCAAAGCCGGCACAGATCTAACCTGGAGGGAACGACTTACTTTCCTTGCGGACCGGTTGCGCTCTCCCCCAATAATGCCCAGCATCGCTTTTTATATCGTGGCCGCACTGTTTATTGCCGCCCTGGCAGCGGCAGCGGTTCGTCAGTCGAACGCCAACGATCAATGGTCGGTGCTGTTCAACTATGTGGGGCTGACGCTTTCGGTCTGGCTTGCCGCACTGTTCTTTACGGAAAATTCAAACGGCCTGCATCGCCTCTATCGAGACCGGCTCCAGGCGGCTTTTGACTTGAACAACACCAAGCAGAAAGCCATGAAATTGCATGAGATCAGCAGGATGGCGCCTTACTTGCTGGTGAACGGAACTCTTAACGTCAAACGGTCGAAGCGGGGCACTCCAAAGGCCGCCGAGTTTGACCCCGCAAAGCGAGGCAGGGACGCCGAGTTTTTTGTATTCTCGAAGAATTACGTCGGCAGCGATGCGACCGGCTATGCGCCTTCAAAACGCTTGGCGGAGTGCGAAAATCAGCTGGATCTGGCGACGGCGGCAGCGATATCTGGTGCTGCCGTATCATCGAGCATGGGTCGTATAAATATCGGACTGCTCGGCCCGACCTTGGCAATGTTGAACCTGCGAATGGGATTTTGGCTCGCCAATCCGCAGAAGCTGCTCTACTGGGAGCATTTTCGCAGAGGCATCGACGTCTATAGCCAACAGGTTGCCGCGGAGAAAGCCGAACGGAAGGCCAAGACCATTGTGCCAGAAACAGCCGCGAAGAAGACCGAGCAGCGTGGCTGGGAAGAATATATGCGCCTCTATTTGTTCCAGGAGGCCTTCGGAATCTTGAGGTCGGACAGTTCGCGCATCTACATCACCGATGGCGGGCATCTCGACAATCTCGGCCTCTATCAATTGCTGAAGCGCAAATGCAAACTGATCATCGTCATCGATGGCGAAGCGGATCCGGGGATGAACTTCGGCGCGTTCTGCGATGTGCAGCGGTTTATCCGGATCGATCAAGGAACCCGCATCGAACTGGATTGGCAGCCGATCCGCGAAACCGTCATCCAACGGCAGGCGGACAGACAGAAGAGACAGCCACTCGAAAACCTGGCTCATTTGCGCCATTTCGCAATCGGACGCATAGCCTATGCCGGCAAGGCGGGTCAGGAGGAAGAGGGGCTGCTGCTCTATATCAAGGCTGCGGTGACCGGCGATGAGCCCGATTATGTGCTCGACTATGAGCGCCGCAATCCGTTGTTTCCGCACGAATCGACGGGCCATCAATTCTTTTCCGAGGAGCAGATGGAGTCGTATCGGGCTCTCGGGTTCCATTCCGTGAAGCGCGCCTTCGACGGCCTCGACATCAAGGACAAAAGCGAAGCCTACAAGATGCAACAAGAGCGTGTCGGCGAGTTCCGGCACGACCTGGCGGTAAAGAACTACATCGACGACTGGCGGAAAAACGCCCGAAGCGGATCGGTTGAACGCAAGAAATCCGCAGCCAAGAACGGTGCCCAACAGGTTGGCAAGAGCAAGGCGCGGGCATCATTTCCGGTGGAACAGTCCGACTAGGCAGCCCATGTCGTCCTCGCCACCACGCCGCCCACAAACGAGGGCACAAAAGCGCTGACGTGATGTCGACGGCGTCGTCGAGGCCGGCGAAGCGGTCGCCGCGGACGAATTTGTGCTCCTTGACTAGGCCGTCGACGTCCTTGGAGACGATGCCGCAGGCCTGGCCATCGCTCTTGCAAGGCATGGCGCTGATCAGGAAACCCTTGTGCTCGACCCTGCACCACCCGTTTTGAACCAGTCGATGAATGCCCGCAGTTTCGCCGGCTGGAGATCACGCGACGGGAAATAGATGTGAAACTGTTGCGGTTCCGGCTCAAAGGCGTCCAGCACGCTGACCAATTCGCCTGATTCTATGGCCGCCTCCTCGGTAACCCGGAAGCGCTGGGCCAATCCCAGTCCGGCCCGCGAAGCCAGCGAGAAATGTCCGTTGTCGTCCAGGATCAGGGCTGCCGGCGGATCCAGTTGGATTGTCTCTTCGCCCCGACGCAGCGTGAGCGGCTCCAGCCGGCCGCTCCCGGGAAAGCGGTAGCGGATGACTGCGTGCCGCGACAGGTCTTCGGGCGTTTGCGGCTCACCGGCCCGAGCCAGATAATCCTTGCTGGCGAGCATGGACCGACGCAGCGGCGGCCCCAGCGGGACGGAGATCATGTCCAGTTCCAGCGTGCCTCTGAAGCGTATGCCCGCATCGAAGCCGCCGCTGACGATGTCGGTCAGGCGGTCGTCCGTCGACAACTCCAGCCGGATTGCCGGATAGCGCCGGACGAACCCGACCAGCGCAGGCAGGATGCAGATCTCGGCTGCAAGCCTCGACAGTGTAATCCTCAGATGTCCGGATGGCTCGCCATCCACCTCCCTGGCCGTTTCGATGGCTCCGGCGAGAAGACCGATCGGTCCTTCGATCGTTTCCAGCAACTGGCGCCCACGCTCCGTAAGCCTGACGTTGCGGCTTGTCCGATCGAACAGACGTATTCCCAGGCGAAGTTCAAGCTGTCGGATCGACTGGGAAACCGCCGAAACCGAGATGCCGAGCCGACCGGAAGCCGCCGTGAACCCGCCGACCCGTGCCACCATGCGGAAGACAGGCAGTCCGGCCAGGATACTGCTTTCCATCGTTAAGTCTCTCTTCATGATGCTTGCAGCAATGTGCCTGTTTTTGTGCAGAGTTGTCGAGCCTATTTCTCCGTCCGATACCGAACGGAGATGAACGATGTCACCAGAAACAAGCTTGATGTCCGCGGCACGGGTCATCGCTGCGCCCATCCAGCCCTTTGGCGGAATGGCTGGCGCCCTCGATGAAGCCATCGACAGCGCACTATCCGACGCACGCATCGTCGGCTGTGTGCTGCTGGTTTCGGACCACGGCCAGATCGTATTCGAGCGTGCCGCCGGCTCGGCCGATCGTGAAGCCGGCAGGCCGATGAGAACCGGCACGCCGTTCCGCTATTCTTCCGTCACCAAGCCCTTCACAACCATGGCCGCGCTAAAGCTGATCGAGGCCGGGGCACTCTCGACCGAGGATCCAGTGGAAAAATGGCTGCCCGACTTCACCCCCAGAACTTCAGAGGGAACGCCCGGGCGGATAAAGGTGGCGCAGCTGATGTCGCACACCGCGGGGCTCGACTACCGCTTCCAGCAGGACAGGAGCGGCGCCTACGCACGGGCCGGCGTCTCCGATGGGCTCGATGACGCGGATATCTCGCTGGCCGAGAATCTCGGCCGCATCGCCTCGGTCCCGCTCAGTTGCACGCCCGGCTCGGCGTGGCGCTACTCAGTCGCCACCGACGTTCTGGGCGGCATCGTCGAAGCCGTCACGGGGAAAACGCTGCCACAGGCAATGGCCGATCTGGTCACGGCTCCACTCGGCCTGACCGCATCGTTCCATGCCAGGCCCGACGAACTCGCGACGCCCTACCATGACGGCGAGACGGCACCGATACGCATGGCTGACGTGGCGGAGGTATCGCTGCCCGAATATCTGGGCTCGGCGGTGCGGTTCGATCCGTCACGCATTGGGCGCGGCAGTCCCTTCCCGTCCGGCGGCGCGGGCATGGCGGGAACGGCGCACGATGTGTTGCGGCTGCTCGAGGCATTTCGCGAGGGAGATTTCCTGTCCGCGCCACGCAGGCAGGACGCCAGCCGGATCCGGGTCGGTGCCGAAGCCGAGGCGCAAGGGCCGGGGTGGGGCTTTTCCTGGACGGGCGCGGTGCTTGTCGATCCAGCCGCCGCGAGTTCGACGCTCTCCCCTGGCGCCGTATCGTGGGGCGGGGTGTACGGGCATTGGTGGTGCATCGACCATCAGCGCGGCCGCGTCGCCGTGCTGCTTACCAACACCGCCTACGAAGGAATGCTCGGGCTTTTGCCCCAGGCAATCGCCAAGGCACTCGGCAGGTGAGACATGACAGCAATCATTGATCTTTCCGACAAGGTTGCGCTCGTCGTCGGCGCCAGCAAGGGCATTGGCGCAGGAACCGCAAAGGCGTTCGCCCGCGCCGGAGCCACGGTCGTGCTCGCGGCGCGGAACCAATCGGCAATCGACGAGGTTGCGCGGCAAATCCAGGAAGCAGGAGGCCGGGCTCTTGCCGTCCAGGCCGACGTCACCGATCCAGGCAGCATGGAAACCCTTGTCTCGAGGACGATTGCCGCATTCGGTCGCCTGGATGCAGCGTTCAACAACGCGACCGATGGGCCGAGACCCGCGCCGCTGGCTCAGATCGATCCGGAAGCGTTCGACAGAGGCATCCGCACCAACATTCACGGCACGTTCCACGGCATGAAGTTCCAGATCGCGGCCATGCTGGAAAACGGCGGCGGGACCATCGTCAACATGGCTTCGACGGCCGGGGTCGAGGGGGTCTCGGGGCTTTCCGCCTATGTGGCGGGCAAGGCCGGCATCATTGGATTGAGCCGTGTAGCAGCCCTCGATTATGCGGACAGGAACATCCGCGTGAATGTCATCGCGCCAGGCCCCATCCTGACCCACCATTTGGAGGCAGCCGGACAGGAAGCGCAGCGCATGGCCGCAGTGGCCGTCCCGATGGACCGGCTGGGAACTGTCACGGATGTCGCCGACGCCGTACTATGGCTTTCATCGCCATCGTCCGGGTTCATGACCGGAGCGGTCCTGCCCCTGGACGGGGGACAGCTTTCTGGCCGTGTCATCAAATCGAACTTCAGGCGCGACACCTGACGCCGCGCCCATCAGTCTTGCGGTCCTGGATGACGCCGCCTACCCTACCCGAAAATCCGCTCGCCCTGTTCGTCCACGAGCTGGATGCCCTTCTTGATCGAGATGTCGACGGCGTCGTCGAGGCCGGCGAAGCGGTCGGCGCGGATGAATTTGTGTTCCTTCACCACGCCGTCGATCTCCTTGGAGACGATGCCGCAGGTCTGGTACTGGCCATCGTTCTTGTAGGGCGTGGCGCTGATCAGGAAACCCTTGTGCTCGACCTGCTTGGCCGGTGCCGCACTTTTGGGCTCGGCCGCTTCACCGCCGCCACCGAAAAGACGTTTCAGAAAAGACATGGCTCAAATCTCCTTGCTCGTCCTGCAAACCGCGATCTGTTCGCGATTCACGACGTTTTCGTCCCAGCATGCGCGAATGTGCCGCCGCGTTCCAGTCCCCTGATGAAGACGGCGACCAGGAGCTCGATCTGCTGGTCGATCTCGTCGGCCTGCCGGCGCACGGACCTGGCCGCATAGCCGCTGGTGACGATGCCATGCACGCTTGACCACAATGTGCGCGCCGCGATCCGGCGCGTGTCGTCGTCAAGGTCGAAGTCGCCACCGGCAAGCACACGGGCAATGATCTCGAACAGCTGGTCGAGCCGCGCCTCATAGGCGTCCGGTTCAGACAATGTGGGACGGCTCCTGTTGAAGGCAAGCAGTGCCGGCCAGCTGCCCGGATGCGCCTCGACGAAGCGCACATAGGCGCCGGCCAGCGCCAGCAGGCGCTGGCGCACATCGGTGATGCCGCGCTGGGAAAGATCGGCCATCGCTGCCGCCCCTGCCGCGCCCAGCCGGTCGAGCAGCCGCATGTTGACGGCGCGATGCACCCCGTCGAGATCGGAAAAAAGATTGTAGACCGAGCCGACCGAGATGCCCGCCTGCTCGGCGATGGTCCTGGCCTTCAGATTGTCCATGCCGCCCTCGTTGAGCAGCACCTCGGCGATCGCCAGCACCCGCTCGCCTGTTTCTTCCCTGTCCAGTGCCATGCTTGTCCTTATGGATGCCCGTGCCTTCGGCCCGGGCTGTTCGAAACTTCCCTTCATTTACCATAGCCGGGATTTCGTGAACAGCGTTCAAAAGAGTCTTGAACAACGTTCATTTCCTGCTATATTGACTTTGTGAACATTGTTCACCGAAACAGTTCGAAGGGAGAAGAACCATGCTTAGCCTGATCAGAACACTGCTCGACGGCGCCAGCGCACGGGCCGAGGACGGCCTCAAGGATCGCTTCGCCATCGACCTTCTGGCGCAGCGCATCCGCGACGCCGAGGCCGGTCTTGCCGCCGCCAAGCAGACGCTCGCTTCACTGATTGTCCGCCAGCGCGCCGAGCAGGCCGGCCTCGACCAGCTCGAACGCCGCCACGCGGATCTCGAAAGCCGCACGCTGAGCGCTCTGGCCGCCGGCAACGACGGATTGGCCGAAAGCGGTGCTGCGGCCATCGCCGAACTGGAGAATGAGCGCGAAGTCCGCCGCAGCACAGTGCAAAGCCTCGGCGAAAAGACCTTGCGGATGCGCGTTTCGGTGGAGCGGGCGCATCGCCGCATCATCGACCTCAACCAGGGCATGATCTCGGCCCGCGCCATCGATGCCGAGCGCAAGGCACAGTCACGCCTTGTCAGGTCGATCGGCCATTCGGCGAGCCTCAACGACGCCGAGGAACTGCTCGCCCGCATCAAGGGCGCCAGCGACCCGTTCGAGGAGGCCGGCATCCTCGACGAGATCGACGGCGAACTGCGTCACGACGCCATCCGCGACCGCCTTGCGGATGCCGGTCACGGCCCCGCGGCCAAGGTGCGCGCCAAGGATGTGCTCGCGCGCCTGAAGACCATCAACTGAAGACCAGACTTTGCAGACCTGACTCCCATCCAATCCATCATCATCGAACCAACGGAGAACTCCAATGAACGCCAATCAGACCTACATCATGTTCAACACCGCCTCGGTCGGTGCCGCCTATTTCATGCTCGGCCTGTCGCTGTGGCTGGCGCCGGTCGACCTGTCGACCAAGGGCTACTGGGCCATGGGCATCCTGCTCTTGACCGGCAGCCTGGTGAACTTGGTCAAGTACCGCACCGACGAACGCCTGTCGGCCGAGATGACCGCCAAGATCGAAAAGGCCCGCAACGAAAAGCTGATCAGCGAGTATGTCGGCAAGGAATGACGCCGGCCTGCCCTGACGCAAAAAAGCCCGGGTCGCCCCGGGCTTTTTTCATGCGTTTATCGCGCCTGAATCAGCGGTGCGACAGCGCTTCCAGCGCGTCCGCCGCGGCTTCGAGGATGGCGATCGCCTCGGCCTGCTTGTCGGCCGGGGCATCGACGATCTCGCCGAGCGCCGCGCGCAGGCGGTGACGGATGGCGCGGAATTCGTCACGCGTTTCCGAACGCTCGCCACGGCCGCCGCGACCACCACGCCGGTCCTCGCCATCGTCGTTCCAGCCGAACCAGTCGCGCGCCTTGGCCATCTTGCGGCCGAAGCGTTCGAGATGGTCGAGCACGCCGTCGATCATCTCGCGGTTGTCAGCAAGATGCGCCTGCCCCGCCTCGGTGATGGAAAACACCTTCTTGTTGCCGTCGGCGGCGGAAGCGGCATAGCCGGCCTCTTCCAGGAAGGTCAGCGTCGGGTAGACCACGCCCGGGCTCGGGCTGTAGATGCCGCTGGTACGCTCTTCCAGCGCCTTGATGATGTCGTAGCCGTGGCGCGGGGCCTCGGCCAGCAGCGACAGCGTGATCAGCTTGAGGTCGCCGTCGGCCAGCATGCGGCCGGCGCGGAACATGTCGCCCGGGCCGCCGCGTCCGCCGCCGCGTCCGCCATGGCCGAACGGGCCAAAGCCTCCGCCGCCCCTGCCGCCGAATTTGCCGGCCATGTGCATGAACATGCGTTCGCCGAAATGACCATGCTTGTGCATTGATTTCTCCTTGAGTTCTATCTTACGATATATCTTAATTAGGCGCGACCTCTCGCGGAGTCAAGATATATCTTACGATGTATCGGAATGTTGCGCCAGCCGGATCGACCTGCTGGTCCGGGACGTTCTGTTCATCGGGATGAATTCGCTACCAGCGGCCCTTGCGGCGGTTCCAGGCGTAGAGCAGATCGGCGAAGCGATCATAGGCAAGGCGTGTCAGCGGCAAGGCGACCGGATTGCCGAACAGCGTTGCCAGCCACCCCTCGCCGGGTGTCGCCTGCCATATGGCAATCGCGACATCGGCGCCGACCAGCAGCCGGCCGGCCGCGTCGGTGGCGTGCAGCCGGCGGCGTATATCCTCCAGCGACGCGCCAAAACGGCCAAGTGCCGCCGGCTCCAGATTGATGTCGCGAAATTCGATCCGCCCGGCCTTGACCGCTTCGATCAGCCGCCGCTTCTGCCGACTGATGCCGGCATCGCAGACCGGGCAACGCGTGTTGTACCAGACCGTCAGTTCAGGCTTGGGTGTTTGCTTGAGCATGTTCCTGGCATGCTCAGCCGTGGCTATGCCGATGATGCAGGTCCGGATAATGCGGATGCCGGTGGCGCATCGGCGCATGCCGGTGCCAGTGCGAATGCGGCTCGCTCACCGGCCCGTCATGATCGTGCTGGTGGTGCTCGTCATGCACATGGCTGTGCTCATGTTCCAGCGCCTCATGGTCGTGTTCATGGTCATGGCGTTCCGACAGATGCAGCCACAGGCCGACGCCCATCAGCAGTCCCGCGACCGCCAGTTTGAGGGTGACGGCATCGCCCAGCATGACGATGGCCAGCAGCGCGCCGATGAACGGAGCCAGCGAATAATAGGCGCCTGTCCGCGCGGTGCCGAGATGGCGCAGCGCCAGGATGAACATCACCAGGCTGACGCCGATGCCGAGGAAGCCGACCGCGGCCGTGGCCGCGACAATGGGCGTCGCGGGAAACGACGCCCCGGCAGCAAGCGCCAATCCGACATTGGCCGCACCCGCCACCAGGCCTTTCAGCATGGCGATCACCACGGGGTCGGTGGCCGAAATCCTGCGCGTGAAATTGTTGTCCAGCCCCCAGGCCAGGCAAGCCCCGGCCACCAGCAAGGCGCCCGGGTTGAAAGCAACGCCGCCGCCATCCCACGACAACAGGACCGCGCCCGCCAGGATGGCGAAGGCGCCAAAAAGCAGCCGCCGGTCGACATTCTCGCGGTAGACGAGCCAGGCGATCGCCATTGTCGCCAGCCCTTCCAGGTTGAGCAGCAGCGCCGAACTGGATGCCGTGTTGAGGGTGAGGCCGAACATCAACAACACCGGCGCGAGGATGCCCCCCATGCCGATCGCCAGCGCCAGCCAGGGGATATCCCGGGCGGCCAGTTGCGCTTCGCCGGCCGCCGCCTGCTTGCCGCGAAGCAGGCGATACAAAGCAAGGCCGACGCCGGCGCCGAGATAAAGCAATCCGGCCAGCATGAAGGGGTTCACGGCATCGAGCAGCAGCTTGGAAAGCGGCGGCGTCGCGCCGAACAGAGCGGCCGAGCCAAGGGCGAGCGGCACGCCCGGCCAAAGATGCGAATGTGTTTCGGACATCATCTCACCCTATGACAGCGCGCACGTCATTTGCCGCGCATGGCCGCCTTTGGCCCGACGCATTTGTTGTCGCGAAACAGCGCCCACTCCTCACACAGGCGCCCCTTGGGCAGCCGGCAGAATCCGTATTCATTGCCGGCCTGGTCTTTGCGGATCACCGTGCGCCCGCCGACCTCGCCGCAATGGACGGATGCCGGATTGGCCAAGCCGACCGGGTTTTGCGCGGCGGCGGCGAACGGCATCGACAATATCAACGCAAGGCTGGCAGCCAGTATCGAGACTTTCTTCATCGCGATCACCCCTGCCCGCAGTCTATCATGGCGACGCGTCCTGTCCTGCGGCAAAGCGCCGTCAGGCCGGCACCTGGCCGCTGCCTTCAAGAAGCCCAGTCGCTTGCTTCATCCAAGCGAGGAGATGATCTCGCGGTAGGCGAATTCCGGGAAAGCTTTCAGCGTCCGTGACTTGAGGTTTCCGTTCGCGGCCAGCATCAGCGCGAAACGCGCCAGCACCGCATCATCGGGCGCTTCGACCACCGCCACCATGTCGTATTCGCCCATGGTCAGGTAAAACGCCTTGAACGATCCTCCCATCTCGCCCAGCTGCTTCCTGGCGGCGTCGAGGCGCTTGGGCGAATCGCGCACGTTCTTCGCGCCCTGCTCGGTCCAGTTCATCAGCATGATGTAGGTCGTCATGGTACGCCTCCTTCCGGAGCCACGGAGCACGGCGGCTTCGCCGGGGCGGGCATCCGGGTTGTCGCCCAGAAAATGCATCCGACGCGAAATTATCCTCCCACGGCGAACGTCCCGCAAGCGCTACCGCGCCAGTGCCCCATAGGCGTCGGCAGGGAAAGCCGGTTTAAAAATCTGCCTGGTTGCGGCAATCTCCGTCGCGGCCATCAGCCTGGGCCGATCCGGCCTGCAGGAGAAATTCATGCACGAGACAAAAGACCTGCCGCCGGACCGGATCGAAATCCCCGCCGCATGGACCGGCGCGGACATGGCGAAACATCCCGAACAATGGCTGGTCGAGCTGGATCCGCAGGACGTCATCGAGCTTGAATCGGCGGCAACCGGCTTTCTCGCCCGCTCGCGCGATATTGGCGGCCTGGCCAAGGCCGATTTCCCCTTGCCTCGGCTCGCCGGCCATCTTGCCGCCCTGCGCGAAAAACTGATCGCAGGCATAGGCTTCGAGGTGCTGCGCGGCCTGCCGGTCGAAAAATACTCCGCTGAAATGGCGGCAACGATCTTCTGCGGGATTGGCGCGCATCTGGGAAGCGCGCGCTCCCAGAATGCCCACGGCCATATTCTCGGCCATGTCCGCGACATCGGCGCGGACGCCAAGAGCCCCACGACACGCATCTACCAGACGGCGGAGCGCCAGACGTTTCACACAGACTCGGCCGATGTCGTCGGCCTGCTCTGCCTGCGGGATGCCATGCAAGGCGGCGAATCCCTGTTGGTCAGCACGGTGACGATCTACAATGAGATGCGCAAAAGCCGGCCCGATCTGGTCCGTTTGCTGTTTGATCCGATCGCCACCGATCGGCGCGGTGAGGTCCCGGAGGGCCAAAAACCCTATTTCGAAATCCCGGTGCTCAACTGGCATGCGGGGCTGCTCACCGGCATCTACCAGCGCCAGTACATCGACAGCGCCCAGCGCTTCGCCGATGCCATGCGGCTGAGTGTTGCCCATGTCGAAGCACTGGATCTCTTCGACAACCTCGCCAATGATCCGAAGCTGAACCTGTCGATGCGGCTTCGGGCGGGCGACATGCAGTTCGTCTACAATCATTCCCTGCTACACGACCGCATGGGGTTTCACGATTGGCCCGAACCCGACAGGCGGCGCCATATGCTGCGCCTGTGGCTGTCAATTCCCGGCGACCGCCCGCTGCCAGAATGCTTCAGGCAGCGTTATGGCTCGATCGAGATCGGCGATCGCGGCGGCATCATCGTCAAGGGGACACGGCTGAACGTGCCGCTGTAGGGCAATTCCCGGAAAATCCGACACGGCTTCCGCCGAGCTTGATACGAAAAAGGGCGCCAGTCGGCGCCCTAAATTCTTCGCGGCAGATAAACTCAGCTGTCGAGGAAGCTGCGCAGCTTGCGGCTCCGGCTCGGGTGCTTGAGCTTGCGCAGCGCCTTGGCTTCGATCTGGCGGATACGCTCGCGTGTGACCGAGAACTGCTGGCCGACTTCTTCCAGCGTGTGGTCGGTGTTCATGCCGATGCCGAAGCGCATGCGCAGCACGCGCTCCTCGCGCGGGGTCAGCGAGGCCAGAACCCGCGTGGTGGTCTCGCGCAGATTGGCCTGGATCGCCGCGTCGATCGGCAGGATCGCCATCTTGTCCTCGATGAAATCGCCCAGATGCGAATCCTCCTCGTCGCCGACAGGCGTTTCGAGGGAGATCGGCTCCTTGGCGATCTTCAGCACCTTGCGCACTTTTTCGAGCGGCATGGCGAGCTTTTCGGCGAGTTCTTCCGGCGTCGGCTCGCGGCCGATCTCGTGCAGCATCTGGCGCGAGGTGCGCACGATCTTGTTGATCGTCTCGATCATGTGCACCGGGATGCGGATGGTGCGCGCCTGGTCGGCGATCGAACGGGTGATCGCCTGCCGGATCCACCAAGTCGCGTAGGTCGAGAACTTGTAGCCGCGGCGGTATTCGAACTTATCGACCGCCTTCATCAGGCCGATATTGCCTTCCTGGATCAGGTCGAGGAACTGCAGGCCGCGATTGGTGTATTTCTTGGCGATGGAGATGACGAGACGCAGATTGGCCTCGACCATTTCCTTCTTGGCGATCGCGGCTTCGCGCTCGCCTTTCTGCACCTGGTTGACGATCTTGCGGAATTCCAGGATCGAGATCGCCGTTTCGGTGGCCAGGTGCTGGATCTCGGCGCGCAGGTCCTTGATCGCATCCTTCTCGTTCTTGGTGAATTCCTTCCAGCCGCGCGACGTCAGATTGCCGATCGCACGCGTCCAGTTGGGATCAAGCTCGGAACCCTGATATTCCTTCAGGAACTCCTCGCGGCGCACGCCATAGCTTTCGGCCAGCCGCAACAGCTTGCCCTCGTTCTGCACCAGGCGCTTGTTGATGTCGTAAAGCTGCTCGACCAGCGCCTCGATGCGCGCCGTGTTGAGCGACAGCGACTTCACCGCCTTGATCAGCTGGTCCTTCAGCTCCTTCAGCCGGCGGTCCTGGCTGGGCGACAGCGTGCCGGCGGCGGCGAGACGGTTCTCGACCTGCTGGTCCTGCAGCTTGCGCAGCTTCTTGTAGGTGTCGGCGATGACGTCGAGCGTCTCCATCACCTGCGGACGCAGTTCCGCTTCCATCGCCGCCAGCGACAGGCTCGCCTCGTCCTCGTCTTCTTCGTCGTCGTCGCCGATGCCGCGCGTATCGGCGCCGACATTGGTGATGTCGTCTTCATCGTCGCGTCCGCGGCGCGGCTTTTCCTCGGCCTTGGGCGCTTCCTCGATGCGCTCGACCACCGGCGCCTGCTTGGCTTCGGGGCCGGCATAGGTGGCTTCGAGGTCGATGATCTCGCGCAGCAGGATCTTGGATTCGTTGAGCTCGTCGCGCCAGATGATGATGGCCTGGAAGGTCAGCGGGCTTTCGCACAGGCCCGCGATCATCGTCTCGCGGCCGGCCTCGATGCGTTTGGCAATGGCGATTTCGCCTTCGCGCGACAGAAGCTCGACCGAGCCCATCTCGCGCAGATACATGCGCACCGGATCGTCGGTGCGGTCGGTCGGCTCTTTCTTGGTGGTGGTGGCGGCGACCGCCGTGCCGGTCTGCTCGGCCAGCTCGTTGGCGTCTTCCTCGGCATCGGCCGCGGTGTCGCCGGCCTCGGCCTCTTCGCCCTGCTCGTCATCCTCGACGACATTGATGCCCATGTCGGACAGCATCGCCATCGTGTCCTCGATCTGCTCGGAGGTCACTTCCTCGGAAGGCAGCACCGAATTCAGCTCGTCCATCGTGACATAGCCGCGCTTCTTGGCGGCCTTGATCATCTTCTTGACAGCATCATCGGAAAGGTCGAGCAGAGGGCCATCGGTGGCGCCTTCGCGTTCGGTCTCGACCTCTTCCTTTTCCTTAGTCGCCATAATTTTTATCTTCTCCTAGCGGCCGGGCATCGGGGCCGCGTAAGCTGTCGGACCAGTCAAATCGGATAGGCTCGTTTTGAAACGCGCTTCACCGGGCCACTAACTTCATTGATCGTTAAGTCCAGATTAACCCTGATATCTGTGGCAGGCGGCCTGCCTGTCCAGTGACCAGTACCTCACATCGCTCATTTCCCGTCGGCGCGGGTGCGGGTTAACGTTTCGAATCGTCCTGATTCCGCCATTCTGTCTGAAGGTCAAGCGCCTCTGGCATGATTCGCATGAAAAAAGCGAATCAATTACCCGACTTAGCGCGCCTTGCTCCCCTGGGAAGCCCGGCCACGCTCTCATTCCTGTACTCAGCTGCACTTAGGCTCGCCCAGCCCTGCCCGACGAAACGCCGAATCCTTCGATCAGCGCTTCCGTCGCCTGTACATCCTGAAATTGCGCCTGAATTTCGATCAGATGGCGGAAGTTTTCGTCCGAGGGATCTGCTTCGAGCGCCGCTTCCGCCTGTTTCAGTTCCTTATGTAAGGTGCGCGCGCTGCGCTGCAAGTGCAGTGCCTGGTTCAGAGCGTCGCGGGCGTCGTCGAGTGCCGCCGTCTCCAGCGCGGGCCATTGCCGCGCCCGCCGGATCAGGCCGACGGCGCGCTCCCAGATCTCGGCGCAGCCGGCGCGCTCGATCGTCGCCACCACGGCATGGCGGTCATTGGCCATGTCATGCGCCATCGCGTCGAGAATGGCGGCATGCAGCCGCTGCAACTCGGAATTGGCGAGGTCGAGAAATTCGACATGGGCGAAATTCTCGTCGATCAGCGCCGGATGGTTGACCAGCGCCACGATGATCGTCGCCTCGCGCACCGACATGCCTTCGCTGCCGCGCTTGACCAGCGCCGACTGGCCGAGGCTTTCGGTGATCGCCATGCGACCACCACCAGGCTTGGCGAATTGTCCACCGGGTGCGGCTGCCTTGCCCTGCTGCCCCGGTTTCCAGTCCTGGCGTCCCTGCCGCGTATCGCGCTGCGAGCCGAAGAAGCTCTTTTCCCGCTCGCGCATTTCCTGCTGGTAGTGATAGCGCGTGCTCTCGTCGCGGATGCGGCTGGTCAACTCCCGCAGCGTCTTTCCCAGTTCCGCCCGCCGTTCCGGCGTGTCAAAGACACCGCCAGCAGTCTCGCGCATCCACAACAGGTCGACCAGCGGCCGCGCATCGGCAAGCACCGCGCGGAAAGCGTCCGGCCCCTCGGCTTTGACCAGGTCGTCGGGATCCTTGCCTTCCGGCAGCAGCGCGAAGCGCGCCGAGCGGCCGGCCTGCACCGAGGGTAATGCCAGGTCCGCGGCACGCCACGCCGCCTTCAGCCCGGCCTTGTCGCCGTCGAAACACAGCATCGGTTCGGGCGCCATGCGCCACAGCAATTCCAGCTGGTTTTCGGTGAGCGCGGTGCCGAGCGGCGCCACGGCATTTTCAAAGCCGGCCTGCGCCAGCGCGATCACGTCCATGTAGCCTTCGACGGCAATGACCGTGCCGCCCTTGGCCAGCGCCTTTCGCGCGCGGGCGAAATTGTAGAGCACATTGCCCTTGTGGAAGAGTTCCGTGTCGGGCGAGTTCATGTATTTGGCCAGCGCATCGGGCGCCAGCGCCCGACCGCCGAAGGCGATGATCTTGCCGCGCGAATCCGGGATCGGAAACATGATGCGGTCGCGGAACCAGTCATAGGAGACAGGGATATCGTCGCCATGACGCACCAGCCCGCAAGCCTCGATGTCGGCCTTCGGCACGCCTTTCGCGGCAAGATGCTCCTTCAGCGCGTTGCGGCTGTCGGGCGCAAAGCCCAGCCGGAACGAATGCTGCGTCGCCGGCGTCAGCCCACGATCCCTGAGATAGGCGCGGGCTTTCGCCCCTTCCGGACCCTGTAGCCGCTCCTGGAAAAAGGCGGTCGCCATCTCCATGACGTCGGTCAGGCTGGCGCGTTCCTGCTCGCGCCGTTCTTCCCGTTCGTCGCGAACCGGCATCGGCACGCCGGCCATGTCGGCGATCTTTTCGACCGCCTCGGGAAAACTCAATCCTTCAAGTTCGGTGAGGAACTTGAAATGGTCGCCCGAGACCGAGCAGCCGAAACAGTGGTAGCGTCCCTTCTTGTCCTCGCAATGGAACGACGGGCTCTTCTCGCCATGGAACGGGCAACAGGCCCAATAGTCGCCTCGCGACGTATTGGTCTTCTTGCGATCCCACGCGACGCGCTGGCCGATGACCTGTGAAATCGGCACGCGGTCGCGGATCTCGTCGAGAAAGGCGGGCGGAAAGCGCATTGAGGGAACTCGTTTCCCCACCATATAATCATCCCAGCGAAATCCGACGACCCCCAATACAGGCCATACCCGGTTTCCACAGGGCAAAAAGAAAGGCGGCCTTTCGGACCGCCCTCCTTCTTAGGCCAGCGCTGTAAGCTTAGTGCGCCGCGATCGCGCCAAAGATGATGCCGGACAAGACGCTGACCAGCACATAGTCGTTGCCGACGCGGATCCATTCCTGGCCGCGGCCGGGACGATGCAGGCCGTAGCGGCCGTAGTCGCGGATCGGCTGGTGCTGCCTCCAGCCGGAATATTTCTGGCCATTGCGCCAGTGGCTGCGCTTCACGACGACCTTCTTCTTGAAGACGCGCTTCCTCACATCCTTCTGGTGGCCGGGCTTCTGCCAGTCGACCTTGGTGTAATTCGACTGCGGCGCGACCGGCGCGTTCATCGGCGCGGCCTGGCCGGTGAGTGAGGTGGCGGCCAGCATCGAGACCGCGAGGACAGAAAGAACTATGCGCTTCATGAGAAATCTCCTTGGTTGTCGATGCCCGAGGAATAGCGGCCGGCGGATGAACTGAAACTGAACACCAGCATTACAATTGTGTAATGAAATCTTCTGCTTAGTGCCGATATTTGAACATCATCACAAAGACAATTGCCGACCACCCGGCAAAAGCGGCCTTTCTCCAGACGGCCAAAGCCCGGCTCTTCAACCATTTGCGTACCCGTTCATTTCCCGACACGGCCTGTCGCGCCGCGACGGCCTCTTGAAATCGACAAAATTTTATTACCCGGCTAAAATATTCGGACTATTATCCACGGTTGCCATGACCATGATTCGAAGCCTTGCCTTTCCTCCTGTTCGCCGCGCCGTCCGCACCGCGAGCCCTATCCGCATGCAGGCGCCGAAATGAGCGGTTCCGTCGTCCTTCTGCATCTGGCCGGCGCCGTCGCGCTGATGCTGTTTGCCACCCGCATGGTCAAGACCGGCGTCGAGCGCGCCTATGGCGACGTGCTGCGCCACAGGCTGCGGGCCACCATGCGCAATCCGATCATGGCGGTGCTGGCCGGCACCGGCCTCGCCATCGCCCTGCAGAGCTCGACCGCCGTAACGCTCTTGGTCGGCTCCTTCGCCGGTTCCGGCATCGTCTCGGGTGCCGCCGGCCAATTGGCCGTGCGCGGCGCCGAGATCGGCTCGGCGCTGGTGGTCAAGCTCTTGACCTTCGATCTCACGCTGCTGGTGCCGCTCTGCCTGATCACCGGCACGGTGATGTTCATGGCCACCGAGCGGCGCGACTGGCGCCAGACCGGCCGCATCCTGGTCGGCATCGGCCTCTTGATCCTGTCGCTCGAGATGATCGGCCAGGCATCCGAGCCATTGCGCAACAGCCAGCTGATGCCGGTCATCATCAATTACTTCTCCAGCGATTCCATCACCGCCTATCTCCTGGCGGCGCTGATCACCTGGCTGTTCCAGTCGAGCATCGCCGCCGTGCTTTTGATGGCGACGCTGGCCGGCCGCGGCCTGATCAGCCCTGAACTCGGCGTCGTCCTCATCCTCGGCGTCAATCTTGGCTCTTCCATCATCGCGCCGATGCTGACCCGCTCGGCCGGACCCGCCGTGCGCGTCGTGCCGATCGGCAATCTCTTGATGCGCGGGCTGGGCTCGCTGGTCATGCTGATCCTGTTCATGATCGTCCGGCCGCATGTCGGCTTCCTCGGCGCGACGGCCGCTGACCAGATCGTCAACGCCCATATCCTGTTCAACGTCATCATCCTGCTCGCCGGCCTGCCGCTGGCCGGCTTCGTCTACCGCGCGTCGGAGAAGATCGTGGCACTCGGCACCAAACCAGAGCCTGCCGCTTCCCTCGACGTCATCGAGCTGTCAGCCCTCAACGAAAGCGCGCTGGATGTGCCGAGCCAGGCTCTGGCCAATGCCACGCGCGAGGTGGTACGGGTCTGCGAGACGGTCGAGATCATGCTGAAGCGCATCATCGAGCTCTATGAGAGCGCCGACGCCGACAAGATCAAGGCGCTCGCCGCCCTCGACGACCGCGTCGACCGCAAGCATGCGGCGATCAAACTCTATCTCGCCAAGGTCACCAAGAACCCGCTGACCGAAGATGAGGCGCTGCGCTGCCAGGAACTGATCGGCGCCTGCGTCAAGCTCGAGCAGGTCGGCGACATCATCGTGCGCAACATGCTGGCGCATGTAAAGAAGAAGGTCGATCGCGGGCTGGAGTTCACCGACGAGGGCTGGAGCGAATTGTGCGCCTTCCACAGTTCGGTGCTGGCCAATGCACGGCTGGCCTTCAACGTGCTGGTCTCGCGCGACCCCGAGACCGCCCGCCAGCTGGTGCTGGAGAAGGACCGGTTGCGCGACCGCGAGAAGGAGACCAGCGCCAGCCATTTCCTGCGGCTGCGCGAAGGCACCGCAAAAAGCGTCGAGACCAGTTCTATCCATCTCGACACCATCCGCGACCTGAAGCAGATCAATTCGCTGCTGGCTTCGATGGCCTACCCGGTGCTGGAAGAGCGCGGCCTGTTGACCGGGTCAAGGCTCAAGGCGAGCTAGCGAGAAGGGACTTGCCGGGGCGACGTCAACTTGGGAACAAGCTTGCGTCATTCCCGCTCGAACGGAAAAATTAGTCTTTGTCCCCTTGCCACCCGTCGGCTAAGCATCTGATGCCACCGGGAGGAAATCGATGGATACCCATTCGCGCAGTTTCGCCAAGGCGCTTTCCTGGCGCATGACCGGCACCATCGACACGATGATCATCTCGCTTGTGATAACCGGAAGCATCAAGCTGGCGGCGGCCATCGGCGTGACGGAAGTCTTCACCAAGTCGCTGCTCTATTATTTTCATGAGCGGGCGTGGCTGAAGATCCCCTACGGGCGCAGGACCCCGGTCTAGCGGTTTGTCACTGCAGGGCATGCCTTTTCCGGAACTAGGCGCCGGCGGCATGGGGAACAGTCAAGAAAAGCTAAAGTGGCGGCAAAAATTTCTGGATTGCTCCTGGCGTCCATCCATGGTTTGAGGCCCTTCCACCCAAGGCTTTCCCATGTCGCTTCCGCTCGTTGCCCTGTTCATTGCCGCTTTTGCTTTCGGCACCACCGAATTCGTCATTGCCGGCGTGCTGCCGCAAGTGGCGGAAGGGCTTGGCGTCTCGGTCCCTTCCGCCGGCTATCTCGTGTCGGGCTATGCCTGCGGCATCGCCATTGGCGGCCCGCTGCTGGCGCTCGCCACAAAGACCTTGCCGCGCAAGACCTTGCTGCTCGGCTTGGCCGTCGCCTTCACCATCGGCCAGGCGGCCTGCGCGCTGGCGCCTGACTTTACCTCCATGCTGCTGCTGCGCGTAGCCGTTGCGGTCGCGCACGGCGCCTATTTCGGCGTCGCCATGGTGGTCGCTGTCGGCCTGGTTCCCGAGGACAAACGCGGCATGGCGGTGGCGGTGATCCTGTCCGGCCTCACCGTCTCCAACGTCATCGGCGTGCCGGCGGGCACCGCCATCGGCAACATCTGGGGCTGGCGTGCCACCTTCTGGGTCATGTGCGCGCTTGGCGTGGCGGCGACTTGCGCCATGGCGGCCCTTCTGCCGCGCACCGCCGGATATCAGGCCAAGCCCGCCGGCCTGGCGCGTGAGGTCCGCGTCCTGGCGCGCCAGCAGGTCTGGACCTCGCTGATCCTGATGCTCATGCTGATGCTCGGCCAATTCTGCCTGTTCACCTACATCACGCCGACCTTGCTTGAGGTCACCGGGCTCGACGAAGGCCTGGTGCCCTGGGTGCTGCTGCTCAACGGCGTCGGCGCCACGTTGGGCGTCTTCCTCGGTGGCAAGCTGTCCGACTGGAAGCTGATGCCCTCGCTGATCACCATGCTGGCCCTGCAGGCAGTGACTCTGGCAATCATCTATGCCGTCAGCCCCTATCCCCTGCCTATGGTTGTCGCGATCATCATCTGGGGCGGCCTCAACTTCGCCATCGGCACGCCGATCCAGACCCGCATCCTGGCCTGGACGGCGGACGCCTCCAACCTCGCTTCCTCGCTGATCCCCTCCGGCTTCAACGTCGGCATCGCGCTCGCCGCGTCGCTGGGTGCTGCCATGCTCAATGCCGGCTACGGCTATCGCAGCCTGCCGGTGGTCGGCGCTTTGGCCATGCTGGTCGCGGTGGTGGTCGCAGTTGTCTCGCAGGTCTGGGAAGGGCGCAGCAACGCCACGCCGCCGCTGACGGCCCCGGCCGAGTAGCCCACGACAAAAGCCCTCACCCGCGCGAGCGCAGCAGGCGCATGGCGTTGGCGGTGACCAGCACGGTGGCGCCGGTGTCGGCCAGGATCGCCGGCCACAGGCCGGTGATGCCCAAAACGGTGGTGACCAGGAACACCGCCTTCAGCCCCAGCGCCACGGTGATGTTCTGGCCGATATTGGCCATCACCGCCCGCGACAGCCGCACCATGCGCGCGACATCCATGACGCGGCCATGCAGGATCGCGGCGTCCGCCGTCTCCAGCGCCACGTCGGTGCCACCGCCCATGGCGATGCCGATATCGGCGGCGGCGAGCGCCGGCGCGTCGTTGATGCCGTCGCCGACCTTGGCCACCGTCAGCCCTTCGCGCTGCAATTCGGCGATCATCCGCTGCTTGTCCTGCGGCAAGAGTTCCGCCCGCGCCTCGATGCCGAGCGAAGCGGCGATGGCTTGCGCCGTGCGCCTGTTGTCGCCAGTCAGCATCACGGCGCGGATGCCCTCGGCCTTCAGCGCCGCGATGCCGGCCGCGGCATCCGGCCGCGGCTCGTCGCGCATGGCGATCAGCCCGGCCACCACGCCATCGGCGACCAGCACCGACACGGTCTTGCCCTCGCCGTTCAGGCTGTCGACGGCAAGGCGCTGCGCTGGCGTCATGCCGGCGCGTTCGCCCGCCGCCTGGCCGGAACCGAGGAAGGCAGCCACGCCGCCGACGCTGCCCTCGACGCCCTTGCCGGAGATCGCCTTGGCAGCCAATGCCGGCGGCACCGGCGCCTTGTCGGCCCTGGCCCGATCCAGGATCGCCACCGCCAGCGGATGGCTGGAGCCTTGTTCGAGCGCCGCCGCCAGCGCCAGCACGCTGCGCTCATCGCGGCCGTAGGCGACGATGTCGGTGACGACAGGCTTACCCGCGGTCAGCGTGCCGGTCTTGTCGAAGGCGACAGCCGTGATCCGGCGAAAGCCTTCCAACACGGCACCGCCCTTCATCAACAGGTCACGCCGTGCGCCGGTCGCCAGACCAGCGGCGATCGCGGCGGGCGTCGAGATGACCAGCGCGCAGGGGCAGCCGATCAAAAGGATCGCCAGGCCCTTGTAGATCCATTCGTTCCAGTCACCGCCGGCGACCAGCGGCGGCAGCACGGCCACCAGCGCGCCGACCGCCAGCACGCCCGGCGTGTAGTAGCGCGAAAAACGGTCGATGAAGCGCTCGGTCGGCGCCTTGGCCTCCTGCGCCTCCTCCACCAGCCGCACGATGCGGGCGATGGTGTTGTCGGAAGCGGCTGCCGTGACGCGCACTTTCAGCACGCCATCGCTGTTGATCGTGCCGGCGAAGACGGGTTCCGCGACACCCTTGCGCTTCGGCGTGCTTTCGCCCGTCACGGGCGCCTCGTCGATGTCGCTTGAGCCTTCCACAATTTCGCCATCGGCGGGGATGCGGTCGCCCGGCCGCACCACGATGACGTCGCCCACGCCAAGCTGTTCAGCGGGAACTTCAACCGTGCCGCCTCCCCGCTCGACCAGCGCCGTCTTCGGCACGAGGTCGGCCAGGCCCTGGATGCTGGCCCGCGCCCGGCCGGCCGCGACCCCTTCCAGCAGCTCGCCGATCAGGAACAGCACCACCACGGCGGCGGCTTCTTCGGTAGCGCCGATCATCACCGCGCCAGCAACGGCAATGGTCATCAGCATCTCGATCGAGAACGGCGTGCCGGCCAGCGCCGCCATCAGCGCGCGCCGCGCGATCGGCACCAAGCCGACCAGCAACGCGGCCAGGAAGACCCAGCGCTCGGCCGACGGGAACAGATGGCCGATGCCGTAGGCGGCAACAAGCGCCGCCGCACAGGCCAGCGTCAGCGCCGCACGGCGGCTGCGCCACCACGCCTGCCCGGGCTCGGCGTGACTGTGCAGATGGGATGACCCCGCAGCCTCGTCGGTTATTTTCTGGCCGCCGCCATGGTCATGGCCTTCGTGGTCGTGACCTTCATGGTCATGGGTTTCGTGGTCATGGGCGGCATGGTCATGCGCCTTGGCAGACGGCCCACCGGTCCCGGCTTCCGCCTTGACGATGCCATAACCCAGCCGCGCCACCTGCCGCAGCACCTTGTCGTCATTGAGCGGACCGCCATGGCTGACCGTCATGCTGGCGCCGGTCACTGAGACCGACACGTCGGCGACACCGTCGAGGCGCCGCACCGCCGTATCAATCTTGGCCGCGCAGGAGGCGCAATCCATGCCGCCGATCTTGAACCGCGTCTGCTTGAGAGGAGAAGTCATGCCATCACCTGTCTGCTTTCCTCCCCGCGCGAGGCGCCGCCGCACGGGTCTTGAACCTTGATGCCAGGCACTGTAATTGCTCTAGTCACTAGAGCTTCAAGAGGAAAATGCATGTTTTCGATCGGTGATCTCTCCCGCCGCACCGGGGTCAAGGTGCCGACCATCCGCTACTACGAGCAAATGGGCCTGGTCGCGGCGCCCGAGCGCTCGGAAGGCAACCAGCGCCGCTATTCCAGGCAGGAGCTGGAGCGGCTGGCCTTCATCCGCCACGCCCGCGATCTCGGCTTTGCCGTCGAGGACATCCGCGCGCTGATCGATCTCAGCGGCCATCCCGAACAGCCTTGCGGCCACGCCGACAAGATCGCGCAGGAGCAATTGATCTCGGTGCGCGAAAAGATCGCCCAGCTGAAGCGGCTGGAAACCGAGCTGGAGCGCATCGCCTCCTGCTGCGACGGCAAGACGGTCGGCGACTGCTACGTCATCCGCGCGCTGTCCGACCACGCACTGTGTGCCGACGAGCACGTCTGACGCATGTCCAGAACTGTCAGCGATTTCGGCTTGATCTGCGGCATCTTGCCGGCGGGCGCGCGCAATGCGATCACCGATGTGCCCGGCGTACGCGTCGGCCACTGCACGCTCCGCAACGGCGACACCAACACCGGCGTGACCGCGATCCTGCCGCATGGCGGAAATCTGTTTCGCAAGAAGGTGACGGCGGCAAGCCATGTCATCAACGGTTTCGGCAAGACCACCGGTCTGACGCAGGTGCAGGAACTCGGCACCATCGAAACGCCTGTTCTCCTGACCAATACGCTTGCGGTCGGCACCTGCGCCACGGCGCTGATCCGCGACGCCATCCGCCAGAATCCGGATATCGGCCGCACCACAGGAACCGTCAATCCGGTGGTCGGCGAATGCAATGACGGTCCGCTGAACGACATCCAGGCCATGGCGATATCAGAGGAACACGCCTTCGCCGCGCTGGCGGACGCGCATGAGGGCGAGGTCGAACAAGGCAATGTCGGCGCCGGAACGGGAATGACTTGCTTCGGCTTCAAAGGTGGCATCGGCTCGGCATCCAGAAGAATGGCGCTCGGCGGCGGCCATCACCTCGGCGTTCTCGTTCTGTCGAATTTCGGCAGGGCTGGAGACCTCGTTCTGCCCGATGGGCTCCGGCCGGACCCAGGACAACCGGCCGCGGACGAACGCGGCTCGGTCATGATCGTGCTGGCAACCGATGTGCCCCTCGAACACCGCCAGCTTGAGAGGGTGGCGCGCCGCGCCGGAGCCGGCATCGCCAGGCTCGGCTCCTTCTGGGGCCATGGCAGTGGCGACATCGCCATAGCCTTCAGCACCGGCAATCTGGTCGACCACGATGAAAGCCGCGATCTGGTGCCCCTGCTCGCGCTAAACGAAGCGCGCATCGACATGCTTTTTCGCGCGGCGGCGGAAGCCACGCAGGAGGCGGTGTTGAACTCCATGCTGTCCGCCGAGGCTTTCACCGGCAGGGCCGGCAAGCATCGCGCATCGCTGGCCGACTGGCTGCGCAAGCAGGAACGATGAGGCGCCCTACAAATCGATCCGGAACCGCAAACTCTCCACCCCGCCATAGGCGGCGTCCTCGAAGAAGCGCTCGACCAGCCTGCCGCCATTGGCCAGGATTACCTTGTGCGAGGCCGGATTGCCCGGCTTGGCGGTGATATCGACATAGGGCAGGCCGACCGCCCTCGCCTCATCCAGCATTAGCCGCAAGGCTTGCGTGGCGTAGCCGCGCCGGCGCTTCCACGGCACCACCGCATAGCCGATATGGCCAAGCACATGCGACGGCAGTTCCGCCGTGCCCTTCTGCCAACGGAAGCCGATCGAGCCCGCTGCCTCGCCATCCCAGATCCAGCGGCGGAACCCCGGCAGGCGCGGCACTTGCGTGCCGTCGGGCAAGGTGATCGGGCCGCCCCTGGCTTCGGGATCGTCGAGGCTGGCCAGGAAGGCCACGGGGTTCTCCTCTATGGCCGCCAACTGCTCGCGCGTCGCCTCCATCAGCCGCACATTGTCGGGCGACCAGCCGCGCTCGAGCGCGGCCTTATAGGACGGCAGATGTTCAAGCGCGGGTTTGACGATCTCGACCATGATCCATGCATAGCCATGGCCGGGAAAACGCTCAAGCCGCCTGGAAGCGGATCTCACCCTTGTTCAAAAAACAGGTCTTGTTGAAAAGCGACAGATCGAGCGGGTTGGGCAGTCTGATGTCGCTGAGATCGGGAACCGGCTTTTTGCTGGGATCGTAGGACCGGTCGATCTGCGAGATGAAGACCAGGATCACACCGCTGTCGCGCGCGAAAGCCTTCAGCGTGCGCACCTGCTCCATCAGGCTCGGATTTTCCCGCCTCTGATCGAGCAATTGCAGATAGTCGATGACCGCCAGCGTGCCGCGCGGCGCCGATCGCAAGATCCTGACGATATAGTCGGCGCTGATGGCATCGGACGTGTCGAACTCGAACAGCCCGTCGAACCGGGCCGGCTCGACACCGATGGCGCGAAACCGCTCCAGCACATCGCGTTGCGTATATTCCAGCGTGAAGAACACGCTGCGATGGCCCGACTTCATCGCTTCGACCGCCAGTTCGAGGCTCATCAGCGTCTTGCCACGGCCCGGCCGCGCGCCGACCAGAACCAGATCACCAGGTGCCAGTTGCGCGAACAACTTGCCCGCGGGCGCCGTCTCGGCGGCCTTGGCCGCCAGCAGGCTCCAGCCGGCAAAACCTTGCTGCGCGGCAATACGGTCAAGCGCCTGATGGAGCGGGATTTTTGCCTCGCGCGACAATAGCCTGGCTTGACGTTTCAGATGATAGACGGGCGCAGGTAACCTCATAGCAAAACCTCCTGGTGCGAGCAGTTTTCGCAACCCCTCCTTATGCCTGATGCTCGAACAGTCGGTTCGGTGATGAGAGTGCCCGGCATGAACGAATGCTTTCCCGACGGAGGGAGGAGGCGTGGGCCACGCCAGAATCAGATCATAGCCCAATCCCGGCGGATCGAAAATCGCGGATGCGCGGATGGCCGACACAAACTGGCTCAGCCCCCCGAAAACAGCAGGCCGAGGCCGACAAAGCTGAAGAAAACTGCCGGGACACCGTCAGTCCCGCGCCACATCCGGGGCGCGACTGGGAGACTTCAGCCAGCGTTTGCCAACGCGACCGCATCCGGGCCAGCCGGAAAGCGGAGTTGGCCCGAAGTGTCGTGGACCGCGGCCCAGACAGCTTCGGCGACGTCACTTTCCCTGGTGGTCAGCGCGGGCTGGGCGAAGGCAGCGAAGATCGGGGCAGCGAAATCGGCGTAGGCTTGCGGGATCATGTCCTCGATGCGCACCGAAGTGTTTTGCGTAAACCGCGTCGTTGGCGCGTATCCGGGCTCGACCAGCTTGGCGCGGATCCCGAAATAGCCGAGTTCGTGCGCGAGCGATCCGGTGAAGCCCTCGATGGCCTGCTTGCTGGCGGTGTAGGCCGCCGCCAGGGGCATCGGCGCCAGGGTGGCACTGGAGGTGACGTTGATGATCGCCCCGGACCGACGCTCGCGCATCTGCGGGATCACGGCCTGCGCCATCGCCATTACGCCAAAGCTGTTGGTGTCGAAGACCTTGCGGATGTGCGACATCGTTGTCGCTTCAAAGGCGCCGACCACGCCGATGCCTGCATTGTTCACCAGAACATCGATCTGACCGGCGGCTTTGACCACCGCCGCGATGCTGGCCTCGCTGGTGACGTCCAGGGGCAGTATCCGCAGGCGCTCCGAGCGCGGCAGTATGTCCTGCTGCGGCGTCCGCATGGTGGCGATGACATTCCACCCGTTGGCGAGGAAATGGCGGGCCGTCTCCAGGCCATAGCCAGAAGAACAGCCAGTGATGAGGATCGTTTGCATGGTAAGCTCCGTTGATTTCGATAAACCCTCCGTAGGCTTGCCAACGCAGACGATCTATAATTGATAGTCCTAGTTTTTTATTTCCAACTGTCCAAAAAAATCGCTTAGGCCGAGCGAGAGCAGGTCGGAGCTGTCAACGGAAGCGTTTGAAGAGGCCTCGCCGCGAGGGACGAGCCTCAGCCGGTTACGCCGCCACCATTGCCGCGGGCGAACCTTCCCGGTGAGCAGCCAAGCCGCTTCCTGAAGGCCGTGCTGAAGGCGCTGGCGGACTCGTAGCCGATCTCATCAGCTATTTTGTCCAAGGTTTTCGAGCCGCGGATGAGAGCATCCTTGGCCAGCGCCATGCGCCAGCGAGCCAGATACTCGATCGGGCCGCAACCCAGCACGGCCACAAAGCGAGCCGCGAACGCCGACCGCGAGAGCCCGGCAACCTTGGCGAGTTCCGCGACCGTCCAGCCCGCCCGGACATCCTCGTGCATCGAGCGCAGCACGCGCGCGAGCACCGGGTCCCGCATCCCGCTGAGCAGGCCAGCCGCGCCGTGGGCGATGCCATGCCATCGCAGCGCTTCCACGAGCAGAACCTCGAGCAATCTCTGCAAAACCATTTCCTTGCCCGGATCTTCGTTCTCGCACTCTTCCATGATGAGCTCGATAACCTTGCCAAGCCTGCCGGAACGCCCCTGCGATCCCGGCACGTGGATGACGCTCGGAAGGAGCGCGACCAGGAGCGGGGCGTTGACCGGCTCGATCCGGAACGTACCGCCGAGCGCGACAAAGTCGGGCTCTCCATCTGGGTCGCCGTGCCGGATGGCAATGTCCATCGGCGCCCTGAGCTCACAGTCGATGCCCGGATGGCTGCTGAGGGAGAATGGCGGTGTGGAAGGCAAGAGGAGGAAGTCGCCTTTCTCGAACTTGACTGGATCCTTGCCCTCGAACGCGATCCAGCACGTCCCCTCCACGATTATGGTGAAGCCGGGTGCATCATAGGCGGCGTAACGCACGCCCTATCGACCGCGTCCCCTGATGGGCTTGGAGATCGCCGTGCTGGGTTGCAAAAGGAAGATGACGTCGCTGAGGGGATCCATTTTCAGACGGTCGATAAATATTTTGCAGGAATCGATTATAGAGCGTCCTTGTTCCCTATCCAAGCTTGTTGCACGGACGCGGCGAGGGGATTCAGGAAGGCTGGCCCGACATACTTCTCCGCTGGACTGATCGCAAAACGCCCCCGCCGCGACACGTTAAACAACGCGACACGTTAAACAAGATGTGTCTCGCCGATCGGCGCACGGCCTTTTATGATCGGTTGCGGATATAACACCGCCAAAGATTCGCATGGCTTCGGCAGGAGAATTGAACCGGTGCGGTTGAGATTTGTCCCTCTGGGTATTGTCGTCACGTTCAGCCTTCTTGTCATCGCCATTGCGTTGACGGCGACGGTCCGGTCCTTCGCCGCCCCCTCGGCCATCCCGGCCTGGCTGCAGGCGCATGTCGGCGACAGTGACGGCCAGATCTCTCAGGTGGTGCTGGAGCGGGCGCGCGCGCTCTACCTGAAAAAAGTGGCGCAGGGCGCGGTCACGAACCCCTGTTACTTCGCCATGGATGCGACACGTCCCGGCGATCTCGGCAACGGCGTGCTCGGGCGCCGTTACTACGTCGTGTGCGAGGCCAGCCAGTCGTTTCGCGCCATCTCGTCGGGTCATGGCGGCGGAAGGAATCTCAAAGGCACGGTCGATTTTTCGAACGGCAGGCGGTGCTCCAAGAACTTCGGCAATGCCATGGATTCGGAACTGACCGCCGGCGGCGCCTATATGACCAGCGAGGCGAAAACCTCCTTCAAGGGCTTTTATCGCACCGGCGCAAAACAGGACGTGGCTTTCCAGCGCACCTTCATCCAGTTCGACGGCGAAGGCGAGGCCGCCAATGCCAGGCAGCGGGTGATCGGCGGCCATGCGGCGCAAGTGCTGCGCGGCATGTGCATGCGCAAGAGCCCCAACAGCTCCTATGCCGACCATGACGGCCTGGTGCCGTTCGGCAAGCTTGTGGACTATGCCGGCGGCCGCAGCAATGGCTGCACCAGTTGGTCACCGGCGGATGCCCAGCAGATCATCGCGATGGTCAAGGGCAACCCGACGACGCTCTACATCTATCCGGAATCGCGCGACATCGCCGCCGTCGCGCAAGCGGCGAAAGGTCATTCGCCGTCCGGTGAAGCGCCCTATTGGAACGCATCCTGCCTGAAGGAAATCGGCGCACCGAAATTCTGGCCGCGCAAAACCCTCGAGCCGATCATCGCCCAATACAAGCAGGACCACCCTGCACCGCCGCCGCAGCCCGTGCCGATGTGCAAGGGGCCGTGAGGTCTGCTCTACGTCGCGAGACAGCAGACCACACGGGAACAGACTCGCGGTCAGCGCAGGAAATCGAGCACCGCCTCCATGAACTCCGCCGGATACTCCACATTCGACAGGTGGACTGCCGGCAGCAGAACCAGCTTCGAGCCGGGCACGGCCGCCGCGATCAGTTCGCTGTGGCTGGCCGCCGTCACCGTGTCGTGCTCGCCGGCGATCACCAGCGTCGGCCGGTTGATCAGCGCGATAGTGCGCCGAAGGTCGGCATCGCGCACCGCCGCGAACAGACCGGCCAGACCTAACCGATCGATCGTCAACAGCATCGTGCGAAATTCAGCAATGACCGGTCCGTTGGCCGCCACCATGGTCGCGGGGAACCAATTGTTGAGGAACATTTCGGCGGTTTCCGACATATCCGGCGCCTGCCGCACATCAGCAATCCGCTCGTCGAAATAGCTTGCCGGCCCGAGATGGGATGAGGTGTTGCTCAGCACCAGCCGGTCGATCCGCTCGGGCGCGTGGATGCCGAGCCATTGCCCGACGAAGCCACCGAGCGACAACCCCAGGAAATGCACGCGGCCGAGGCCGAGCGCATCGAGCAACTCGATCACGTCACGGCCAAGCCGGTCGAGCGAATAGGCGCCGACTGGTGCGCTTGACCCGCCATGGCCGCGAAAATCGTAGCGCAGGACGCGGAAATGCCTGGACAGTTCGCCGACCTGCCCGTCCCACATACGCAGCGTGGTGCCGATGGAGTTCGACAGCACCAGCACCGGCTTTGCGGCATCGCCGTCGAAGCGGTAGGCGATGCGCGTGCCGTCGCCGACAGTCACGAAATTCAGCTCACTCATGATGAAATTCCTTCTGGAAGGTTGAATGAGGCGGAACGTAGCCGCGACGAGCCTTTGCTGATATTACAAAGATAGGACAAACTCTGTAATCAGAGCTGACATGGCCGAATTCACCTTGCATGACCTGCAGTGCTTCGATGCGGTGATCCGCACCGGCGGCTTTCAGCCTGCGGCCACCCTGCTGCATCGCTCGCACCCGGCCGTGTTCGCCGCGGTCGCCAAGCTCGAACGGCAGATCGACCTCGTTCTGCTGGATCGCAGCGGCTATCGCGTGCGTGCGACCGAGGCAGGACTGTCGTTCCACCGCCGGGCGCAGTCGCTGCTGCGCGAACTGGAGGGCCTGCGGGTGCACGCCGCCCAGCTCTCGATGGGCGAGGAAAGCGAAATCCATGTCGTGATCGGCGATCTCTGCCCGCGGCCGCAAGTGCTGGGCATGCTCGGACGGTTCTTCGCCCAATGCCCGGGCACGCGCCTGCATCTGCATTTCGAAGCCGTCGGCGGTCCGTGGGAGCGGCTTTTCGATGACGAGGCCGACCTGATCCTGCACTGGATCGACAAGGGCGACGCGCGGGTGGAATGGATCGATCTGTGCAAGGTGCCATTCATTCCCGTGGTGGCGCCTGGCTTTCTGCCCGAGCGTGTCAAAGAACCGATCACACCCGATCAGATGCAGGCACTCACCCAATGCGTCATGCGCGACAGCGCCCGCCATTCGCCACAACAAAACTATTCGCTGATCGAAGGCGCGCCGCAATGCCTCGTGCCCGACCAGGGCATGAAGAAGGAGATCATCCTGCAGGGCCTTGGCTGGGGCCACCTGCCCCGCTTCCTGATCGAGGACGAACTATATGAGGGACGCCTGCGCTCCATCGCCGGCAGCCACATGCCCGGCCGCACAGACGAACTGGTGGTGGCGCGCCGCCGCGACCGGCCGCACGGGCCAGTCGCCAACCGGTTATGGGATCATGTCCAGCAGGAAGCGCCGGCCTTGCGCCGTGCATTGGAGCCCCGGAAACCTGGCTCGTAGGTCACCGACCATCCCTGCAACCACCGCCCGATCGCCCGTCCTTCCAGCGCCTGGACCTGCTCGTGCTCGGCCAGCCAAGGTGCCATCCGCAGGGATGACGACGCCAATTTCATGGCGCTGGTGCTGCTCGGCATATACGACCAGGCGATGCTCTCGACGCTCTCGGTAGGCTCCTCCAGCGCCGACGAGATCAGGCACATCATCCGCATTGTCGTCGAAGGGATAGGTGAGCGCGCTCTGGACCGGACCGACAAGCCCTCTAACTCTTTGTTTTTGCCGCAATTCCAGACGGAAAACCGCTCACACTTTTCCTGGAATTGCTCTAAAGCCTGTCGCAATCCAGCCTTTGGACGATTGCAGGCCGCCGGCTACGGCACCTGCGTGATGCTGCCGCTGCCTCTGACCTGCGACCGCCGCATGGTCGGGTGCCCATAGAGATCGACGTCACCGCTGCCGGTAATCGAGACATCCGCATCCGACTGTGCGGTAATCTCCGCGTCGCCGCTGCCGCGGATCTCGACCTGCGCGGATTGGGCGATCAGGTCTTTGAGCCGCCCCGAACCCGAACCGGAGATTTCCAGATCGACCGTTTGGGTGGTTCCGGTGGCGACCACGCTGCCGCTGCCGCGAATGCTCAGCCGCAGCTCGGGCTGCTTGACCTGCGACAGGGCCAGCTCGCCACTGCCGACCAGTCTCCAGTCCGAAATCGACGGCCCCGACACGGTGACGTCGAACCGGGGCGAAAACCAGCCCGTCTCGCAATCCAGGCTGAGCTGGCTGCCCTCCATGCGCAGATGATCGATGAGCGTGGAATCGCCGCTGACGACAGCTTCGGCCTTGTCACCCGGCTGGTAGCGGACCGAGGCCGGCAAAGCGATGGTGAAGCTGCCATTGGCGCTGAACGGCAGCGTAACTTCCTTTCTGACGGACGTGATCGCGCCGCAGGTCGATTGGCCGGCGATCCACGAGCCTCCCGCGTTGACCCAATCCGGCCCTGCAAGTCCGATGCCCACGGCCAAAAACAGGGCAGCGCCAACCAACCCGGCTGTCGCGACGAATGCCAGTTTTCCAGTCATGATCCGTTTCCTTCAACGTGATGACAAATTGCAAGCGCTTGGCAGCGCTCAAACGGAGCTGCGGTCGGCTTGCGCGATGCGGGAATGCAGTCGGGCGTAGCGCCCGACAACCCGGACGCCCGCGCCCATGGCCAGCAACAACAAGGCGCCGCCGCCAAGGAAGCCGCTCACCAACCCTGCGCCGATGAAGAGACGACCCAGCGCGAGCGAGAAGGCTGTGCCCGGCTCGAACAGCAGCGTGCTGAGAATGATCTTGACGCCGAGCACGCCAATGGCGACGAGCGTGATGCCAAGCCCGAGCGCAAGCACGAGCGCGGTGATGAGCAACGGCAGCAGGAAGACGATGTCGACGAAGGCAAGGCCGGCCAGGGCGATCGTCGCCGCCAGCATGTTAGACACGCTCCAATGCGCTTCGAAACGGCGCAGGCCCGCCTCGGCACGCAACTCGCGGGCGATCCTGGTTGGATCACCCAGGGCCGCCGCGACCTCCGCTTCGCCGCGGCCCGAGGCATCGGCGAAATGGGCGGCATAGTCGCCAACGATATCCTCGATCTCCCGCGGCGGCAGGCCGGCAAGTCCCTGTCTCAGCGTGCGCAAGAAGGCGTCTCTGGTCATGGCAAATCCTCGAGAAGTTTGTCGACGGCCCCGGCGAAGGATCGCCAGTCGCGGCGGTGAGCTTCGAAAGCCTGCTGGCCGAGCGGCGTGAGCCGGTAATATTTGCGCGGCGGCCCGCTGCTCGACTCGACGAGGCGGGTGGCGACCAGCCCGTCATTCTGCATCCGGCGCATCAGGGGATAGATCGTGCCCTCCCCCATGTTCACCGCGGCGACCAGCGTGCTGGCGATTTCATAGCCATAGCTTTCACCCCGCGAAAGCACCGCCAGGACGCACAGATCAAGCGCGCCTTTTCGCAACTGGACGAGGATGGAGTCGGTCATGGCAGGCCTCGAATTCCAGACCTGTATATAGCACGCTACCTGTTTATGCAAGGTAGTGCGTGAACGCCCATTGGATCCTGCTACCCCTGCATAGGGCCGCGAGATCCAAAGTCACGATTTGGACAGTCCATGTCGCGCCACCAGCATGGCCGGACAGCGCAGATTTCGGCCTGCTGACCCTTACCGGGCCAGGTTACCGCCATTGATGAAAAGGGGCTGCGCCGGCGACGCCTACTGCAGCAGGCCCTTGACGATACCGCTTGCCTTGCCGAAATCCATCTGGCCCGCATATTTCTGTTTCAGCGCGGCGATCACCTTGCCCATGTCCTTCTGGCTGGCCGCGCCGGTCTCGGCAATCGCTTCGCGCGCTGCCGCCGCGATCGCCGCATCGTCGAGTTGCGTCGGCAGGAAGCCGCGGATGATCTCCATCTCGCCGCGCTCCTGCGCCGCCAGTTCCGGGCGCTTGCCGTCGTCGAACGCCTTGGCCGATTCCTCGCGCTGTTTCACCATCTTGGCCAGGATCTGCAGGATCTCCTCGTCGCTGGCAGGGTCCTTGCCCGAGCCGCGATTGGCGATATCGCGGTCGTGGATGGTGGCCTGGATCAGCCGCAATGTCGGCAGCCGGTGCTTGTCCTGCGCCTTCATCGCGCTTTTCAGGGATTCGGCGATTTTTGCGCGCATCGTGCTTGTCTCCTTCGAACGGCGCGGACCATAACCTTGCCGTGAGCACAAGGCAAATCTCGGATGAGCCGGCAAGCCACTGATATTGTTGGGCGAAATAAATCGATGCCGGTCCCTGGCTGTATCATTGACCGTTCTGGCACCTTCCCCTATGTACTCGGCCTTGCATAAGACAATGAGTTCATGCTGCCCAAGGTGCCTAGCGGCTTTGGGGCAACAGCATGAACAAGACAGAAAATTTGCGCGCAGGCTCGAGAAATCGCTGCCGCGCCGTTTGCTGCGCGGATGGTCAGCCATCGAAGCGCGCAGCCTGATAGGAGTGCCGCCATGGCCGAGATGACGCCCGCGCTGACCCCACCTTGGGCCACCGAAAAGCCGACCGCCCTGCTGGTGCTGGCCGACGGCACCGTCATCGAGGGTCGTGGCCTCGGCGCCACCGGCTCCGCCGTCGCAGAAGTCTGCTTCAACACCGCGCTCACCGGCTACCAGGAGATCCTCACCGACCCGTCTTATGCCGGCCAGATCGTCACCTTCACCTTTCCGCATATCGGCAATATCGGCACCAATGGCGAGGACATCGAGGACTTGAACCCGGCGGCCCGCGCCGGCGCTGTCGGCGCCGTGTTCAAGGCCGATGTCACCAACCCGTCCAACTACCGCGCCGCCGGCCATCTCGACGAGTGGCTGAAGAAGCGCGGCATCGTCGCGCTCTCGGGCATCGACACCCGTGCGCTGACCGCGCTGATCCGCGAAAAGGGCATGCCCAACGCCGTCATCGCGCATGCGCCCGACGGTGTCTTCGACCTCGACGATCTGAAGCAGCGCGCCGCCGCCTGGTCCGGCCTGATCGGGCTCGACCTCGCCAAGGAAGTCACCTCGGGCCAGTCCTCGGTCTGGCGCGAGACGCCCTGGGTGTGGAACGAAGGCTTTGGCGAACAGGCCGAGCCGTCGCTGCATGTCGTGGCCATCGACTACGGCGTCAAGCGCAACATCTTGCGCCTGCTTGCCGGCCTCGGCGCCAAGGTCACCGTGGTTCCGGCCAGCACCGGTTCGGAAGAGATCCTCGCCATGCAGCCCGATGGCATTTTCCTCTCCAACGGCCCCGGCGACCCGGAAGCCACCGGCGACTATGCCGTGCCGGTCATCCAGGATCTGCTGAAGACCGACATTCCGGTGTTCGGCATCTGCCTCGGCCACCAGATGCTGGCGCTGGCGCTCGGCGGCAGGACCGCCAAGATGCACCAGGGCCATCACGGCGCCAACCATCCGGTCAAGGACCACACGACAGGCAAGGTCGAGATCGTCTCGATGAACCACGGCTTTGCCGTCGACGCTGACTCGCTGCCCGAGGGCGTCGAGGAAACCCATGTCTCGCTGTTCGACGGCTCGAACTGCGGCATCGCGCTCACTGGCCGTCCGGTGTTCTCGGTCCAGCACCACCCAGAGGCCTCCCCGGGCCCGCAGGATTCGCACTATCTGTTCCGCCGCTTCGTCAACCTGATCCGCGAAAAACGCGGCGAGGAATTGCTGGCAGAACGGGCTTGAACAGCAAGATCGGCGATCTGCGATAATATCGTTTAACACCAAGCGATAAATATGCGATATTGTGATCGTGAAGACGATCATCCTTTCGGTATCGGCGGCTCGCGATCTTGACAACCTGCCCGCTGATATCCGCGAGCAGATCTCCGAAGGTTTGATCGCTTACGCAATCAGCGGCCGTGGGGATGTAAAGCGTCTTTCCGGCAGAAACGGTTACAGGCTGCGGATCGGCCGCTACCGCGCCATATTCGATGAAGATCGCACCACCATCCTTGCGATCTACATCGGCAAGCGTGAGACGACGACTTACAGTCGGCCATAGGACAGAGCATCATGAACGCCCCGCAAATCATCAAGACCTCAACCGGCGAAGAACTGGTCGTCATCCCGAAGGCTGATTACGAGGCATTGCTGCATGCCGCCGAAGAAGCCCTCGAAGACGCTGCGGATGTAGCGATCTACGACGAACGGAAGGCCGAGTTGAAAACGGAAAAGAAACTGCCCGCCGACGTGACCATGGATATTTTGCGGGGCTCCAGCCGGCTCAAGGCGCTGCGCAACTGGCGCAAGCTGACACAGGCCGAATTGGCAAGGGCGATTGGTGTCAGCCAGGGTTTCCTGTCGGACCTTGAATCCAATCGCCGCAAGCCATCTGCGCAAACCAGCGCGATGCTGGCGAAGGCGTTGGATGTCCCCAGCGAGTGGATCGAATCCTAACCCTGACCTAAGCCACCGGCCGCCCCTCGCTCGCCTCCAGGATCGCGAACCATTGCTGCCGGTCGAGGCTGATCTCCAGCGCCTTGACCATGGCGGCCAGCCGTTCCGGCTTCATCGACCCCAGCACCGGCACCAGCCGGGCCGGATGGCGCAGCAGCCAGGCAATGGCAACGGCCGCGAGATCGCCTGCGCCGATTTCGGCGGCCACCGCCGCGAGTGCAGCCCGCACCCGTGCTTCCCGGCTTTCCTTGCCGGTGAACAGCGAGCCGCCCCCGAGCGGTGACCAGATCATCGGCGCGTAGGCCAGGCGCTGCGCGTGGTCCAGACTGCCGTCAGTCAGCGCGGACGTCTTCAGCACTGACATCTCGATCTGGTTGGTGGCGAGCGCGAAGGGCAGCCGCGAGGCCAGGAGATCAAATTGCGACGGCGTGAAATTGGAAACGCCGACCGCCCTCACCTTGCCCGCCTTGACCAGTCCGGCCAGTGCCGCCGCCGTCTCGTCGGCATCCATCAACGGATCCGGCCGGTGCAGCAGCAACAGGTCGAGATAATCGGTGCCGAGATTGCCGAGCGAACGGTCGACCGACGCGCTTATGTGGGCGGCGCTGGTGTCATAGTGCTTCAGCCGGTTCTGCGGCCGGTTGGCCGAGGCTAGCATGATGTCGCATTTCGAGATCAGCTCGATCTCCTCGCGCTTGCCTCGCCAGCGCGACAGCCCGGCGCCGAAGGCCGCCTCCACCTCGTAATTCCCATAGATGTCGGCATGGTCGAAACTGGTCAGGCCGAGGTCCACGGCGGTGCCAATCAGCCGCGCGACCTGATCGGCATTGGGGCGGACGCCGCCGTCGAGCAGGCGCCAGGCGCCGAAGACCAGCCGCGACAGCGACACCCCGTCCCTGGTCAGCGCAATGCGGCTGTCATGACTCATGCCTGCGCCCCATCTTCCGCGACGCTCGTTGTGGCGTTTGTGGCCGTCGCCGGTCTCGCCACCTTGGTGACGAAGACGATGAGCGCCAGCAGCAGGAAACACGCACCGACCAGATAGGGCGCGCCGCCGAAGGTTACTGGCGCGTTTGGCCCGGTGAACCAGGAAAAGATCGCCGTGTAGAGCAGCGGCGTGATGATCGAGGTGATCGAGAAGATCGAGGTCATCGCGCCCTGCAATTCGCCTTGTGCGGAAGGCGGCACCTTGGCGGCGGCGAGGCTTCTCAGCGGCGGGTCGGCCAGCGCTTCCAGGCAGCCGACGACGATCACCGCATAGATCATCCATCCCTGCGAGGCGAAGGCATAGCCGAAGGCGCTGACCGCCGTGAAGGTCAGGCCGATGACCGCCGTCTTCCATTCGCCGAGCCTGGGGATCACGCGCGGCAGCACGGTAGCCATGACGATCGCGCCGCACAGGCCGAAGGCGCCCAGCGAAAAACCGATCTGCTGCTGGCTCCAGCCATAGCGGTAGTTGGAAACGAACGACCAGACCGCCGGATACATCATATGGCCGAGCGTCATCAGGAAGAAGACCAGCCCAATCCAGCCAATGCCCTGATACTGACGCATCTGCAGGAGCGTGCCGACCGGGTTGGCGCGTTTCCACTCGAAGCGGCGGCGATGCTTTTCATCGAGTGTTTCAGGCAGGAAGACCATCGCGATCAGAAAATTCACGAAGGCGAGCCCGGCGGCGAAATAGAACGGCACGCGCGGTCCGAACGTGCCGAGCAATCCGCCCAGCACCGGCCCGATGACGAAGCCGACGCCGAAGGCGATGCCGAGCAAGCCGAAATTCGTCGCCCGGTTCTCGTCGTTCGAGATGTCGGCGATGAAGGCCGATGTCGTCGAATAGCTGGCGCCGGAAATGCCGGCCAGAACGCGGCCGATGAACAGCATCGGATAGGACCATGCGACCGCGCAGATCAGATTGTCGATCGAGAAAGTCAGCACCGAGGCGAGCAGGATCGGCCGCCGCCCGAAGCGGTCGCTCAACCCGCCCATGATCGGCGCGAAGAAAAATTGCATGGCTGCATAGACGAAGAACAGCCAACCGCCTTCGATCGCCGCGGCGCTGATGCTGACACCGGACAATTCCTGCAAATAGGCCGGCAGCACTGGCATGATGATGCCGAAGCCTATGATATCGAGCAGCAGCGTGGTGAAAACCAGCGCAAGGCCCCGCCGGGCGGTTTTGGGGTCGATCATGATGGGTCAAGCTCCTCCGTCCGCGCTGAGGCGCAAGCGGACGCACCTTATAGGCGAGCCCGCAAAAAGGAACAATGCGAGAACAGGCAGGAATGCTTGATCCTGACACTCCCTGACGGCGTCTTCGCCATCAGGGCATTGCGCTAAGACGAGCGCTTAAAGCGGGCCGCTCAGCGTGTTGCAGTCCGAAAGCTTGCCGCTCTTGTAGCCGCGCGCCAGCCAGGTCTGCCGCTGCTGTGAAGTGCCGTGGTTGAAGCTTTCCGGCACGACATAGCCCTGCGTCTTCTTCTGCAGCGTGTCGTCGCCGATCTGCTTGGCGGCATTCAGCGCGCTTTCGATGTCGCCCTGTTCCAATATGCCCTTCTGCGCGGTGTAGTGTGCCCACACGCCGGCGAAACAGTCGGCCTGCAGTTCGATAAGCACCGACATCTGGTTGGCCTCGGCCTCGCCCATGCCTTGCCGCATCTGGTTGAACTTGGACATGATGCCGGTGAGGTTCTGCACGTGATGGCCGACCTCATGCGCAATGACATAGGCCCGCGCGAACTCGCCCGAGGCGCCGAACTGCTGGTCGAGCTGCTGGAAGAAGGTCATGTCGAGATAGACCTTGTGATCGCCCGGACAATAGAACGGTCCGGCCGCCGCCGAGGCAAAGCCGCAAGCCGAACGGACCTGGCCGGAAAACAGCACCAGCTTGGGATCCTCATAGGTCAGGCCTTGCGACTTGAAGATGCCGGTCCAGGTGTCTTCGGTCTCTGCCAGCACGGTCGCGACGAACTGCTTCATCTCGTCATTGGCGGGTGCCGTGCCACTGTCCTGGCCGCCGCCGCTGTCGGTGATCTGGCCGCCGCCGCCGGGCAGCAGGCCGCCATCGCCACCGCCCAGGATCGCCGAGGGATCGAAGCCGAAGTACCATCCGGCGATCACCACCAGGATGACGAGGAGGATGCTGCCGCCACCACCGGTCCGGCCGCCGATAGGGATCTGGAAGCCGCCACCGCCACCAATCCCGCCGCCGCCGCTGTCGCTGCGGTCGTCCTCGATATTGTCACTCTGACGACGGCCTCTCCAGAGCATGGCAACTCCTCGCGCTGCAAACTTTCCCGTTGCTCCGGCAAGCCGGCCCAATCCAACAAACAATTAGCCCAATGGTTGCGTCAAGTCACAGCATTTTTCGGCGGCCAAGGCGGTGCCGGCATGGCGGCTCCACCACTCTGGCCGCAGCCAGGGAACGCCTGTAGCATTGCCGCAAACAGAGGGGGGGGTAGCGGGACTTGAAGACAATCGGTGAATACCTCTCGCTGCTTGCGGCGCTGCTTTGCCTTGGCCTTGGGTCGGCAGGCGCGGTGACGCTCGATTCCAGCGTTGCCGTCACCGACCCGGCAACTTTGCAGGCGCTGGAGCGCGGCGGCCTGTCGATCAGCCGCCTGCTCGGCCCGGCACTCGGCCTCACCCGCGACGTCGACAATCACGGCCTGTTTTCCGTGCCGGCGCTGGCCACGGTGCGCGACACGGTCAAGCAGGAGATATCGGACGAGCCGAAGGCCAGCCCAGACCCCTACGTCGCCGCCATGGCCAGGTCGAACGACACCAGCCAGAAATTCAATCCCAAATATATCGACGACGACGGCTCGACGCTGGACCTTACCGGCGTCGTCAACCGCATGGATCGCGGCTATCTCGGCCACACCGAATGCGGTGAGATCAGGCTGATCTACCGCTTCCACTATTCGGTCGCCGAAAAGCCGGCCAAGGGCAAGCCAATCGGGGGGAAGACTGGGCAGCGCATCTCGTCACGCCTGCCGCTGACCATGAGCCTGGTGTTCAACGCCAAGCCCGTGCGGGCGCGGGCGCGTGCCTCAAAAGATCTGCCTGCTACCACCGACGTGTCCTGCGCCGACGTCGCCCAGCGCTGGCTTGCCGCCGGCCAGAAAGACCTGCCGCCCGAACGGTTGGCCGCCTGGCTGCGTTCCGACGAAGGGCCGCTCGCCGGCGCCATGCTCAATTCCTCGCAGATCATGCGGCTCGAACTCAACATGCAGGTGCTCAGGCTCTCGGCCTCGACGCGGCGCGATTTCGGTGGCCATGCCGAATACCTCCTGAAAATCTTCAAATGGAATCCGGCGACCTCGAGCTTCTATGAATCGAGGATGGAGAACCAGATTGACCGGGCAACGGTGCTGGCCGACGTCAAGTCCTTCGCCAAATGGCTGCTCACCGACCGCAACATCTACGATCTCGACCATGGCCGGCTGGTCATCGACGAGAAGTTCCTGGCCAAGAGCGCCGTCTCCGTAGCACCCGGCGGCCTGAGCCGCTCGCAGAACAACATCGCCTATGGGCTGATCGATGACGGCGATATCGACAAGGCGTTGAAGGATTACGTCGCCAGGGGCAATACGCTCGCCACCATCAAGTCGGTGGCCGGCTTCAATTTGCGGCTGAACGAGATGAGCTGCACCGGCTGCCATCAGACACACGGCATCGCCGGCTTCCACTACACCGGCGCCGACCCGGCCAGCGAACCGCGCCGCAACGCCGTCTTCGTGCCGGGCTCGGCGGTGTTCTTCGCCGACCTGCCGCGCCGCCGCGCCATCGTCGAGCAGTTCGCCGCCGGCGGCCATCCGGATTTCGCCAGAGGTTTCGCCGCCCGTCCGGACCAGAAATATGCCGAAGCGCTGAAGGGCACCGACCTCTACAATGGGTGGGGCTCGATCTGCTATCGCGGCGAGGACGCAAGCTTCAAGGACTGGACCTGCGGCTCTGGCCTGCGCTGCGCCGGCGTCCACGAAAGCGCCATCCATCCTGGCTTCGGCACCTGCGTCAGCGAGAAGGGCACCGCGGTCGGCGACCCCGTCGAGTTCGGCGAGATCAAGATGTCGACATGGGGCAACGACCAGTATTGCCGCCTGTCGCCTGCCACCGCCAAGGCTTGCGCCATCGACCCCGCGCGCGACAAGAAGCCGGTGGTCAAGATCGCCGGCTATGGCGCGGCGCGCCAGCGCTACGACAACCCCGAGCAGAAGACCGGCGGCTTTCCCGGCGGCATGCTGCGCAAGGCGACCTGCGACAAGCTTCCCGAGGAGGCGACATGCGGCCGCCTCGCCAAGACCGGCTTCAACGACTGCGTCGCATCCGGCAAGGACCACAAATTCTGCACCAGGGAATTCACCAAGACCGCCGGCCTGCGCGCCTGCGACAAGGCGCATCCCTGCCGCGAGGACTATATCTGCACCGCGGGATACGATGATTTACCCCAGGCCAAGCCTGGTGAGGGCACCTGCATCCCGCCCTATTTCATCTTCCAGTTCCGCGTCGACGGCCACCCCAAGAGCTGGGTCCAGGATGTCCGTGAGTGAGAGAGCGGTTTGCCGCAGGCAAATTGAAAGGTCCGGTAGACCTTTCAAAGGGCTCGAACACCCGGGACCCATAGCAGAGGCAACCGGCCGCTGAACAGACAGCTTCCGCCCGCCGGCGACGTCTGCGCGGCCTCAGCTTTTCTGCTTGGCGCCTGCACTCTTGCCATCGGAGCTTTTAGAACGCTCCTCGAAACGCGCGGCGCCCTTTTCCAGCGGGTGGCCGGTCTCGGCCTCGGTCTTGCGCTCGTCCTTCGCCGCCGCCTGCTTCAATCCCTTGGCGGCCTGCTTGCCTTTCGCGGTCGGTGCCTGTTCGACGCCCATTGCTTCCTCCTTTGGCGCGACATCGCGCCATGTCAGGAGCAACGTGCGTAAGGTGTTGGGGTTCCGGCGAGATCTCTCAGAACGGCTGAATGCTCAGCGCGGCGCCGTCATCGCCTTGCGGAACGCTTCCAGCGTCTCGGCGCTGACATGGTGCTCGATGCCCTCGGCATCGATGCGCGCCGTCTCGGCGCTGACGCCGAGCGAGCGCAGGAAGGCCTCCACCGTCTGGTGGCGGATGCGGCTTTCCTCCGCCACCTTGCGGCCGGCCTCGGTCAGGAACACGCCGCGATAGGGCTTTCTCGACACCAGCCCGTCGGCGCAGAGCCTGGTCAGCATCTTGGCCACAGTCGGCTGCGCGACGCCGAGCCGTGCGGCGATGTCGACTTGGCGCGCCTCGTTGCCGTCCTCGATCAAATCGGCGATCAGCTCGACATAGTCCTCGATCAGCGCGCTGCGGCGCGCTTCGCGCGTCTGCCGGAAGCCTTCCGAATGGACATCGGCGTCGGGCAATGGCTCCCGCGGGACAGGTCTGTTCTTCAGCGCCAATGCGCGCTCCTCCTCGGGAGTTTGGCCGTCGGCACTTTATAGCACGGGCTCTGATTCTTCAGGCCGTTTATTTGCATTCCCCCACAGGCGCAACCGGCGTTTCGGATCGCCGCTACGCAAATCTGGCCGAGCGCCGACAAAAAGCACAAACAATGAAATATAGCCCATTGCATAATGTTGAGCCATGGCATAGGTTGCGGATATCCTCCCGGAAGTCTCGGAAAGCCTTTCATGTCAGACGCAGAAGCCACAGCCACTCGATCCTCATGGCGGTTCGCCGGACGGGACGAGGACGACCAGCCGAGCCTGCGCGAGGTCAATTCCACCATCGCCGTGCCGAGCTCGGGCGTCTGGTTCCGTCGGCTGTTCGCCTTCATGGGTCCGGGCTACATGGTTTCGGTCGGCTATATGGACCCCGGCAACTGGGCCACCGACCTCGCCGGTGGCGCCCAGTTCGGCTACACGCTTTTGTTCATCATCATGCTCTCCAACCTGATGGCGATCCTTTTGCAGGCGCTGGCCGCCCGGCTTGGCATCGCCACGGGCCGCGACCTCGCGCAGGCCTGCCGCGCCTACTATCCCCGCCCCGTCAATTTCGTGCTGTGGGTCGCCTGCGAACTCGCCATCATCGCCTGTGACCTCGCCGAAGTCATCGGCACGGCGATCGCGTTGCAGCTTCTGTTCGGCATTCCGCTGATCGGCGGCGCCATGCTCACCGCACTCGACGCCTTCCTCGTGCTGCTGTTGATGAACAAGGGCTTCCGCTATCTCGAAGCCTTCGTCATTGCGCTTTTGATCATCATCTTCGGCTGCTTTGCCATCCAGATCTTCGTCGCCGCCCCGCCGGCCGGCACGATCCTGCACGCCATGTTCGTGCCGTCGTCCGAGATCGTCACCAACCCGGCAATGCTCTACATCGCCATCGGCATCATCGGCGCCACGGTCATGCCGCACAATCTCTACCTACATTCCTCGATCGTGCAGACCCGCGCCTATGAGCGCACCGAAAAGGGCAAGCGCGACGCGATCAAATGGGCAACGACGGACTCCACCATCGCCCTGATGCTGGCGCTGTTCGTCAACGCCGCCATCCTGATCGTCTCGGCGGTCGCCTTCCACAACACCGGCCATCAGGATGTCGCAGAAATCGGCCAGGCCTTCGAACTCCTGTCGCCGCTGCTGGGCCTAAGCATTGCCTCGATCCTGTTCGCCGTGGCGCTGCTGGCGTCGGGCCTCAACTCGACAGTGACGGCGACGCTTGCCGGCCAGATCGTCATGGAAGGCTTCCTGCGGCTGCGCATCCCCAACTGGGCACGGCGGCTTTTGACGCGCGGCCTCGCCATCATCCCGGTGGTGGTCGTCACCGCGCTCTATGGCGAGAAGGGCACCGGCCAGCTGCTGGTGTTCAGCCAGGTCATCCTGTCGATGCAGCTGCCCTTCGCGGTGGTGCCGCTGGTGCAGTTCGTGTCCGACAAGAAGAAGATGGGCAACCTCGCCATTCCGCGCGGTGTCGCGGCCCTTGCCTGGGTGGTCGCGGCGATCATCCTCGTGCTCAACTTCAAGCTGCTCTACGATACGCTGTTCGGGGTTGGCTGAGTCCGCCGCGAAGCCGGAGACAAACCTCAAAATCGCGCTATCTTTCCCGGCGTCATGAGCAACATTGAAGACATCAGGAAATTTTACGCCCGGCTGATGGCGGCCAATGCCGCCTCATCGGATTCACGCCTGGAGGAGGTGTTCGCCGAGGTTCCGCGCGAAGCCTTTCTCGGCCCCGGACCGTGGACCATCGTCGCCGGCAGCGGCAAGGTCACCACGCCGAGCGCCGACCCGGCGCATATCTACCAGAACGTGCTGGTGGCGCTCGATGCCGACAAGGGCATCAACAATGGCGAGCCGTTCCTGCACGCCATGTGGATCGGAAGGCTGGCGCCGAAACCCGGCGAGGCCGTCACGCATGTCGGCGCCGGCACCGGCTATTACTCGGCCGTGCTGGCCAGGCTGGTTTCACCCGGCGGCAGCGTGATTGCCTTCGAGCTCGACGCCAGGCTGGCCGAGTTGGCGCGCAAAAATCTCGAAGGCTACCGCAATGCGACCGTCATCCATGGCGACGCGGTGACCACGCCTTTGCCGCCATCCGACATCATCTATGTCAACGCCGGCGTCGTCGCGCCGCCGGCCGGATGGCTGAAGGCGCTGCGCCCCGGCGGCCGCATGATCTTCCCCTGGCGCCCGTCCGAACGCGTGCCGCTGGCGGTAATGGTGATCCGCACCGAGAAGGGCTTTGCCTGCGATCCCTTCATGCGCTCCTGGTTCATCCCTTGCATCGGTGCCTCGATTGCGGATCTTGCGGCAAAAATCCCGACACGCGAGCAAGCCGCGCGCAGCCGCTCGATCTGGCTGACGAACGACAAGGCGCCGGACCGCACGGCCACGGCCATCTTCGGCGAAGTCTGGTTCTCGACGAAGGACGTCCGCGCCAAACCCGGCCACTGACGCGTCGATGCGCGGATTTGGCCAGAATTTCTCAGACCCTGTCGGAATGGGTGCGAGCCAGCCGTCCTTGGGCCATGATCCGGCCGCGACGGCGTGGATGGAACAAGGGAGAGTAGAATGAGAAAGATCATCGCCGCCACCTTCGTCAGCCTCGACGGCGTCATGCAGGCCCCCGGCGGACCCGACGAGGATCCGGTCGGCGGCTTCAAGTTCGGCGGCTGGACCTTCCATTACTTTGACGAGGTGGGCGGCGCGGCGATGGAGGAACTCTTCGCCAAGCCCTTCGCCCTGCTGCTCGGCCGCAGAACCTACGATATCTTCACCGCGTACTGGCCGTATCAGAAAGATCCGATCGCCGATGCCTTCAACCCCGCGACCAAATATGTGGCGACGCATCGGCCTGACACACTCACCTGGCAGAACACGCAGTGGCTCGGGGAAGATATCGTCGCGGCGCTGCGCCGGCTCCGCCAGGAGGATGGACCCGACCTGCTCATCCAGGGATCGGGAGACCTGATCCAGACATTGCTCGCAAACGGGCTGATCGACGAGATCCGGCTGATGATCTTCCCGCTGTTGCTGGGCAAGGGCAAGCGCCTGTTCGGCGAAGACGCGATGCCGGCCGCCTTCAAGCTTGTGAAGTCGCAGACGTCCAGCACCGGCGTCATCATCGCGAGCTACGAACGATCAGGCGAAATCGAGGTCGGCTCGTTCGTCACGGGCGAGCCGTCCGACGCCGAACTCGAGCGGCGCAGGAACTGGAAGTAAGATCATCGATACGTGGCGCCAAGCTGGAGCACCCCTTATCCGAGGGGTGCTCAGCGGAGCGAGGCGTTCAAGCCGCCACCGGCCGTCGCGCCAGTCTGTCTCGTATATGCCGCGCGAACTCCTGCGCCGCCGGCCCGACGCCATGCCGCGGCAGGTGCAGATTGATGGCGAAATTCGGCAGCGGCGGCAGGCCGACATCGAACGGCAGGATGTCGAGATCAGCCGGGACGGTGGACGCCAGCCAGGTGGTGACGGCGAGGTCGGAGCGCACCGTCGCCGTCGTCGCATCGATGTTGCCGTTCTCGAACACGGTGCGCCATTCCAGCCCATGCTCGTTGAGCGCCGAGAGCACCACCGGCCGGAAGGCGCAGGTGTCGGCGACGATCGACACCGGCAGCGGCCGCTTGGCGCGGGCAGTGCCGCCTCTGGCGCCGACCCAGACCAGCCGGTCGATGGCCAGGCATTCGCCCGATGTGGGGCCGACGCGTTCCTCGATCACCGCAAGGTCGATGGTGCCGGCCGCCAGCGCTGCCGCCAGTTCCGGCGACGAAGCGCAGACCAGCGAGATTTCGACCTGCGGATAGGTCTCGGCATAAGCCTTCAGCACCGGCGCCAGCAGCGTGCCGACGAGATCATAGGGCACGCCGAGCCGCACCTGGCCAGCAACCGCGCTGCCCGCCATCTCGGCCCAGATCTCGTCATTGAGGCTGAGCAGGCGTTTGGCCTTGTCGAACAGCCGCTCGCCGGACCGCGTCAGGCGCAGGCCGCGCCGGTCACGCTCGAACAGGCTGCAGCCGAGCACCTCCTCCAGCCTTTTGACCTGCTGGCTGACGGCACCTTGCGTCAGATGCAGCGCATTGGCCGCTGCCGTCATGCTGGCCTTGTCGGCGACGGTGACGAAGGTGCGCATCAGCGCCGTATCGAGGTTGCGGATCATCTCTGCATTATAAATGCTAATGCCTGATATCGCAAACATTGCATTTACTGATACAAGCACAGGCCTACCATGGAGCTTCCGACAAAGGACGTCCCATGCTTCAGCCAATCCTGCCGCTCATCCTGTTTGCCTTCGTGGCCACCGCCACGCCGGGCATCGCCACGACCTTGTCGACCGCCTCGGGCGCGCAGTTCGGCTTTCGCCGGTCGGTGCCGCTGATGATCGGCAGCGCCGCCGGCCTTGCTACGGTGACGGGGGCCGCGGCCGCCGGGCTCGCCGGCCTGCTGCTTGCGGTGCCGTCGCTGCAGCTGGCGATGAAGGTGGTCGGCTCGCTCTATCTCCTGTGGCTGGCGCTCAAGATCGGCCGCGCCGGCCCGCCCAATCTCGACGTGACCATGGCCAGGCCGAACAGTTTTCTTGGCGGCGCCGGTATCCAATGGATGAACCCCAAGGGTTGGGCGATGGGGCTGGGCGCGGCGGCCTCTTTTGCCGCACTGGCCGACGGGCCGGGACAGCTCGCCTTGCTGCTCGGCTCGACCTTCGGCCTCACCGCCGCCATCTCCCTATCTGTGTGGTGCCTGGCCGGCATGGTGCTGGCCCGGCTGCTCAAGACCGAATGGCAATGGCGCGCGCTCAACATCGTGCTGGCGCTGGTGCTGGCCGCGTCGATCATTCCGATGTGGCGATCGGCTTAGAGGCTCGTACCCGGTTCCTCGCCCCCGCCAGAGAGGCGAGAGGAACCCAAGCCCTGCAAGGTCAGCGCCAGTACCCCCACCCGGACCTGCGGTCCTACCTCCCCACAAGGGGGAGGTAGGGAGCGCGGCTTCTTGCGGCGTTTCCATAAGAGCACTGTCGAATGAGCGGACAAGGCGCTTCCTCACCCTCCCCCTTGTGGCAGGGGTGGGGGTGCTGGTTCGCAAGGCGAACCAGCCCTTGGCCCTCAAGCCGCGTAACGCGCTGCCGGCTTGTTGGCGTGCAGGCTGCCGTAGAAGGCCTGGCGGGCGCCGAGGAACGTGTCCAGCTTGCCGGCATCGGCAAGCGCGGGCACGGTGACGGCTTCGCCCCTGGCAAGGCCGACAAGCGCGGCATCGACCATATCGTCGGCGGTCATGACGATCTCCTTCGGGAGCTGGTCAATATCGCTGCCGGCCAATTCCCAGAAATCGGTCCGGGTCGCGCCTGGCAGCACCACCTGCACCTTCACATTGGTGCCCGCGACCTCGCGCTGCAGGGCCTCGGTGAAGTTGACGACATAGGCCTTGGTGCCGCTGTAGATGCCGCCGAACGAGGTTTCGTAGGCAAGCACCGAGGCGATGTTGACGATGGCGCCGCGGTTGCGCGCCAGAAGACCCGGCAGCACGGCGCGGGTCAGGCGGGTCAAGGCGATGACATTGACCTTGATCATGCGTTCGGCCGCGTCGGCGTCGGCCGTTGCCACCACCTGCTGGCCGCCGAGGCCGGCATTGTTGACCAGAAGCGTCACGCTCTCGTCGGCCGATATCAGCCGCTCGACGCGGCGCACATCGTCGTCATCGGACAGATCAGCTGTGATGAAGCTGACCTTGCGATCGTAGGCATAGCGCAGCTTCTCGGCCAGTTCCTCGAGCCGGTTGGCGCGGCGCGCCACCAGAACGAGGTCATAGCCCTGCCCCGCCAGTCGGTCCGCATAGACCGCGCCGATGCCCGACGACGCACCGGTGACGACCGCGGTGCCCTTGTTTTCCTGTCCAGTCATTGTCCTGTTCCTTCTGTCTCTGTTTCGACCTGGCCGCCGACGCCGCGGGCATCCGCCTCGGCTCGCCGGCACGCCACCTGATTGATTTAGTGGCATATACCACTTTCAACGAAGTAGGCATATGCCACTATCTTGTCAATGAGCGCATCCAGGATTATTTGTCAGGCAGCAGCCGGACATCGTGTCCGCTCCGCCAAGGATCCATCATGTCGAAAGACACCCTGCCCGGCCTGACAGCCTGCAACTACGCCATGCTGCGTCGCGCGACGCGCAAGCTCGGCCAGTTCTATGACGATGTGCAGGCGCCGTCCGGCCTCAAGGCCACGCAGCAAGGCCTGCTCTACCAGATCCACATCGGCGACGAACCCGCCATGGGCGCCATCGCCGCTGCCCTGGTCATGGACCTGTCGGCGCTTGGCCACACGCTGAAGCCGCTGATCCGCGACGGTTATGTCGAAACCTTCGCCGACCCGGACGACCGCCGCATCAAGCGGGTGCGGCTGACCGCGCAGGGCCTGGTCAAACTCGATGAGGCGATGAAGCTGTGGCAGGTCGCCCAGCAGCGCTTCGAGGATGTGGTGGGTAAGGAAAAGGCGGAACGCCTGCGCGCGGTGCTGGATGACATCGCCGGGCTGGATTTCGATCTGCCGCCGGCCACCTGAGGCGACCGACGGCTTTGGAAGAGACTATTCAGCCGGCATCGCCACTGGCCGTGCCGCCCAGCGGCCGGCCAGCACGATGCCCAGCCCGACGATCGGGAAGGCCGCGGCGACCAGGCCGAGATCGGCCGGCGCGCCGTAGCGCAGCACGCCACCGCCGACCACCGCGCCCAGCGCCACGCCGAGATACAGCGCCGAACCGTTGAGCGACAGCACGATCGGGGCGGCATCGGGCGCCAGCTTGATGATGCGGCTGGCCTGCGCCGGCGGGAACGCCCAGCCGACGATGCCCCACGGCACCATCATCGCCATCAGCGCCGGACCGGCAATGTGCTGCGGCAGGAAGGCCGGCACGACCGACAGCATCACCAGCATGGCGGCGCTCAGCGTCAACGACCAGCCGACGGTGCGGGTGGCGCCGAACCGGTCGGCCGCCTGGCCGCCGGCAATGTTGCCGATGACCGCGCCGACGCCGAAGGCGAGCAGCATGCCAGGCAGCGCGACCTGGCTGAGCCCTGCGCCCTCGATGGCGAGCGGCGCGACATAGGCAAAGACCGTGAAGGCGCCGGTCAGCGCCAGCAATGTCGTCACCAGGATCGGCATCACGCCGGGACGCATGGCCGCCGCCAGCCGGCGCTTCAGCGGCAGCCTGGTGCCGACGATGCCGCGCGGCAGCCGGTACCACAGGATGGCGCCGGCGAGCGCGCCGAGCCCGGCAATGGCATAGAAGGTGCCGCGCCAGCCGGCGATCGTCGCGACCAGCGCGCCGAGCGGCGCACCGACGGCGACGGCAACCGTGGTGCCGCCGACGACGACGGCGATGGCGCGCGCCCGGTGATGGTCATCGACCAGCGCCACCGCCGTTCCCTGCGCGGTCGCGGCAAACAGGCCCGACGACAGCGCCATGATGATGCGCGCGATCAAAAGCACTTCGAAGGAGGAGCTCAAGGCGGCGGCGATGTTGCCGATGACGAAGAACACCAGCGTCCACAGGATGACGCGGCGCCGGTCCCATTCGCCGGTCAGCGTCGCCAGGATCGGCGTGCCGATCGCATAGGCGAGCGCGAAGGCGGTGATCAGCGTGCCGGCGAGTGGAATGGAGATGCCGGCATCCCTGGCGATGTCGGGCAGAAGGCTGGAGATGACGAAGCCTTCGGTCGAGATCGTGAACGATCCGAGCGCAAGCCAGAAGAGCCGCTTGTCCATGGCAGATGTCCTTAGTTCAAAAGTTATTGAACAATTGGACATAACAGGGCATGATGTCAATGAAGCCAGGGCAAAATAGCTGAACCATCCTGACAGCCCTGTGTCAGCACGGTTCGGCACCAATCGAAAAGGGAGAGATGAGGTGTACGGGCAGGCGAGGACGGATGCGTTGAAATCGGCCCGGACTGCGCTTAGGTTCCAGCCATGACGCTACCTCATCCCAATACGGACCAGATCAGCCTGCCCATCGTGCTCGGCGTGCTCGGCGACCCGACGCGGCTTGCCATCGTGCGCTACCTTGCCAGCAAGGAAGGCGTGGCGCTGAACTGCAGCCAGTTCCTCGATCTCGGCTCCAAGACCAATCTCAGCTACCACCTGGCCAAGCTGCGCGAGGCCGGGGTCACCCGCGCCGAAGTGGTCGGCACCAACCGCATGATCACGCTGCGCCGCGCCGACCTCGACGCCCGCTTCCCCGGCCTGCTCGACAGCGTCATCGCCGCGGCTGGCGACGACCCCGCACTGCCGGCGGTCGGCGGCCATGATATCGAGATGCCGGCCTAGCTCCGCAGGTTCCGAGCTGAAGCTCTGTCGCCGCTAGAGCAATTCCAGGAAAAGTGTGTGCGGTTTTCCGTCCGGAATTGCGTCGAAACAAAAAGTTAGAGCAGTTCGCCGTTTCCGTGAGACGGTGAACTGATCTAGCGCTGCCAAAACCCGATGTGCGGGGCGAGGAGCTCCTCCTCCATCTCGGGAAAGGGGCCGTGGACCTCGACCGGCTTCTGCCCGGAGGCAAGGACCGTGCGCGACGAGAGGTTCATCGTCGGATTCTCGGCGTGGTCGCCGGTCAGCGCGAGAAGCTTGGTCTCCTCGAAGCCGTAGACCAGCCGGCCGATATTTGCCCAGTAGAGCGTTCCCGTGCACATTGCACAGGGCTCGCCGGTCGAGACCAGCGTGCAGGACCACAGGAATTCCGCCGGATAGGCGTCCGCCGCGCGCCGGCTGAGTTCGGTTTCGGCGTGGCGCACGGTGTTGATGTTGCCTTGCCGCATCAGGATGCGATCGTCGGGGCCGACGAGCACACAGCCGAAAGGATGGTGCCCATGCGCGGCAGTCTCGCGCGCCATGTCATTGGCGGCGCGGAGGTGGGCGAACATCTGGTCGCGGGTCATCGCCTGGTGCCTTTCGAGGCTGTCTAAGCGGATATTTCCCATATGAACTTCGGGATGGCGTGGACGCTAGCAGATGGTGGGCTTCCGCGATAGCCAAGGCTAGCTGCATGGCGCTCCCGGCGTTCCCAATGTCCCGAACGATCTCAAGGGGTTGATCATGAAGGCGGGGGCTTGATAACGAAGCGGACCGGAGCCCCGATGGGCTGCACCAAGGGAGCCCACCGCATGCGCATCGCCGTCCTCGCCGACATCCATGGCAACGTCCTTGCACTCGATGCCGTGCTGGAGGATCTGGCGGGGCGCGGCGGCGCTGATCTCACCGTCAATCTCGGCGACAGCGTTTCCGGCCCGCTCTGGCCGCGCGAGACGTTCGAGCGCCTGGAAGCGCTGAACCTGCCGACGGTGCGCGGCAATCACGACCGCCGCGTCGCCGTCGATCCGGCAGACGAGACCATGTGGGCGTCAGACGTCTATGCGCAGGAGCGGTTGACGCAGGCACAGCGCGAAGTGCTTTTCGCGCAGCCGTTGACGCTGGAGATCGCGCCCGGCATCGTCGTCTTCCACGCCCGCCCCGACCATGACGAGAAATACCTGCTCGACGCGGTTGTCGATGGCCAGCTGGTGCGCGCGCCGCTGGCGGCGATCCGGCGGCGGCTGAAGGCGCTCGATCCGGCCTGCCGCATTGCGCTGTGCGGCCACAGCCACCGCCCGGAACTGGTCCGCATTCCCGACGGTCCGGTGATCTTCAATCCGGGCAGCATCGGCTGCCCCGCCTATGACGATTCCACCCCGCCGGCGCATGTGTCCGAACAGGGTTCGCCGCATGCGCGCTACGGCATCGTCACCTTGGGCGGCGAAGGCCGGCCCGACCGTTTCGAGACGATCGCCGTCGACTACGACCACGACGCGGCGGCGCGACAGGCCGAACAAGCGGGACGGCCGGAATGGGCTCACGCGCTCAGAACCGGGTTCATGCCGGACTGAGCGAAGCTCATGTCCAGGCTGAACGCTCTTGCGTTCCTGCCGGGCCAAACCTGTTTCTTGCCACCTCGCGGTGCGCCTCACATTCGGCCTGAAACAGGCGTGAACATCTCGCTTGTAGACACGGCAGCGCACCGTCGCTTATAAAACCGGCTTCGCGTGCGGCAGCGTTTTCGGGTTCTGGCGGTGCCTTTGGGAATGCAATTGATTGCCGACAGCCAAGTGAGGCGCCGAATTTCGCTCCGGACAAAGCTCTTGGCGCTGATGGCCGCACCGTCGCTGCTGACGGCGTTCGTTGCGATTGTCCCGGCCCATGCCGAAGAGACGCCCTTCATCTCCATCGTCACCGGCCTCGCGCCCGACGACCTGCTCAATGTCCGCGCCAAACCGTCGGCGATCGGCAAGACCGAGGCGCGTCTGGCCGCCGGCGCCAACGTCAGGAACCTCGGCTGCAACGACATTGACGGACACCCCTGGTGCAAGATCGAGTCTGACAACCCCAAAGCCACCGGTTGGGCTCCCGCGCGCTACCTCGTTCCCGTCAATCCGGCGACGGTGTCCCTCGACCAGGCGGATGCGGGCGCGGCCGCCGATGCAGCGACGCCCACGGCTGGCGGCACTGCCTCCGCAATGCCTCCCGCCGAGAGCACTGCGACGGCCGCCGAGGCATCGAGCCTTCAGCCCGATCTGACGGCGCGGCTCGGCGGCGCGGCCCATCCCGCCACATCAGCAGCCCCGATGAAATCCGCCGCCGAAATCGCCATGCTGGATGCCTACGGCCTGGCGCTCGCGGCGAACGAAACCCCGTCGACCGGCGAAATCCCCGCCCTCGACACGCAGACAGTGGCCGAACTGCCGCCGCAGCCGACCTCCCTTGCCTCGGGCGGTGCCGTCAAGATTCCCTGCGCCCGCTATGTCGGCCAGCCGATGACGAGCTGCGCGGCAGCCATCGTGCACAAGGGCGCCGACAAGGCCGACATCACCGTGACCTGGCCCGACGGCGGCACGCGCCTCATCTCCTTCGACGCAGGCGTGCCGGCCGGCTCGGACGCCAAGGGCGATTTCCGTTTCACCCGCGAGGGCAGCCTCAGCATGATCCGCATCGGCGTCTCCGAACGCTTCGAGATTACGGACAAGACGGCGTTTGGGGACAAGGAGGCAGGGCAGTAAGGCAGTACGGCAATAGGGCAATATGTTTTAAGGGCGCTCGAGCCTCCCCCCTACTGCCCTACTGCCCTACTGCCCTACTGCCCTACTGCCCTACTGCCCTACTGCCCTACTGCCCTATCCCTCATTTTCGGGGTTACATCTGCCAAAACTCTTCCCTATAAGGCCCACCTAGCCTGATACCAGAATCGCGAGCACAACCGGCCGGGTCTTCCCGTCCCGGTTTTTTGTGCAAGCCGCCCGCCGAACGGACCTATGACATGCCAAGACGCACTGACATCAAGTCGATCCTGATCATCGGGGCCGGCCCCATCGTCATTGGCCAGGCCTGCGAGTTCGACTATTCCGGAACCCAGGCCTGCAAGGCGCTGAAGGAGGAAGGTTTCCGCGTCATCCTGGTCAATTCCAACCCGGCCACCATCATGACCGACCCGGAACTGGCCGACGCCACCTATATCGAGCCGATCACCCCGGAAGTGGTCGCCAAGATCATCGCCAAGGAACGGCCCGACGCGCTGCTGCCGACCATGGGCGGCCAGACCGCGCTAAACACCGCCTTGTCGCTGCGCCGCATGGGCGTGCTCGAGCGCTACAATGTCGAGATGATCGGCGCCGACGCCACGGCCATCGACAAGGCCGAGGACCGCGCGCTGTTCCGCGAGGCGATGAGCAAGATCGGCCTGGAAACGCCGAAGTCGATGCTGGCCAACGCCACCGACGTCAAGAACGCCGACCGCAAGACGCATGAGGCCGAGCGCGCCGCGCTCAAGGCCGAGAAGCCGGCCGATCTCGATACGGCGCTCGATGCGCTGGAAACCCGCTGGAACCTCGGCGAAGGCGACCGCAAGCAGCGCTACATCAGCCACGCCATGGCGATCGCCGCCCAGGCGCTCGACCATGTCGGCCTGCCCGCCATCATCCGCCCGTCCTTCACCATGGGCGGCACCGGCGGCGGCATCGCCTACAACAGGGCGGAATTCTACGACATCGTCCAGTCCGGCCTCGACGCCTCGCCGACCACCGAAGTGCTGATCGAGGAAAGCGTGCTCGGCTGGAAGGAGTATGAGATGGAGGTCGTCCGCGACAAGGCGGACAATTGCATCATCGTCTGCTCGATCGAGAACATCGACCCGATGGGCGTGCATACGGGTGACTCCATCACCGTCGCCCCGGCGCTGACGCTCACCGACAAAGAATACCAGATGATGCGCAACGCCTCGATCGCGGTGCTGCGCGAGATCGGCGTCGAGACCGGCGGCTCCAACGTGCAGTTCGCCGTCAACCCGGCCGATGGCCGCCTCGTCGTCATCGAGATGAACCCGCGCGTCTCGCGCTCCTCGGCGCTGGCCTCGAAGGCGACCGGCTTTCCCATCGCCAAGATCGCGGCAAAACTCGCCGTCGGCTACACGCTGGACGAGCTGGAGAACGACATCACCGGCGGCGCCACGCCCGCCTCCTTCGAGCCGTCGATCGACTATGTGGTGACGAAGATCCCGCGTTTTGCCTTCGAGAAATTCCCTGGCGCCGAGCCGGTGCTGACGACAGCCATGAAGTCGGTCGGCGAGGTCATGGCCATCGGCCGCACCTTCCAGGAATCGCTGCAGAAGGCGCTGCGTGGCCTCGAAACCGGCCTGACCGGCCTCGACGAGATCGAGATTCCCGGCCTCGGCCATGGGGCGACGGTTGCCAACCACGCCGACGACCGCAACGCGATCCGCGCCGCGCTCGGCACGCCGACGCCCGACCGGCTGCGCATGGTGGCGCAGGCGATCCGCATGGGCACTTCGCTGGAAGACGTGCACGCCATGTGCAAGATCGACCCGTGGTTCCTCGAGCAGATCGCAGGCATCCTGGCCATGGAAGCCCGCATCCGCGAGCACGGCATCCCTCAGGACGCCGTCAATCTGCGCATGCTGAAGGCCATGGGCTTCTCCGACGCCCGCCTGGCGTCGCTGACCAGGACCGACGCCGAAGTGGTCGCGAAAATCCGCGAAAAGCTCGACGTCCATCCCGTCTACAAGCGCATCGACACCTGCGCGGCCGAATTCGCCTCGCCCACCGCCTACATGTACTCGACCTATGAAGTGCCGTTCGCCGGCGCGCTTGCCAACGAGGCGCAGGTCTCGTCGCGCAAGAAGGTGGTCATCCTCGGCGGCGGCCCGAACCGCATCGGCCAGGGCATCGAGTTCGACTATTGCTGCTGCCACGCCGCGTTTGCGCTGCGCGACGCCGGCTATGAAGCGATCATGATCAACTGCAACCCGGAGACGGTCTCGACCGACTATGACACGTCGGACCGGCTCTATTTCGATCCGCTGACGGCGGAGGACGTGCTGGAGATCCTGCGCGCCGAAAAGGCCTCGGGCGAACTGGTCGGCGTCATCGTCCAGTTCGGCGGCCAGACGCCGCTGAAGCTGGCGGATGCGCTGGAGAAGGCCGGCATCCCGATCCTCGGCACCTCGCCCGACATGATCGATCTCGCCGAAGACCGCGACCGCTTCCAGAAGCTCCTGCACAAGCTCAACCTCAGCCAGCCGAAGAACGGCATCGCCTATTCGGTCGAGCAGGCCCGGCTCGTCGCCGGCGAGCTCGGTTTCCCGCTGGTGGTGCGCCCGTCCTATGTGCTGGGCGGCCGCGCCATGCAGATCATCCATGACGAGAGCATGCTGCAGAGCTACCTGCTCGACACCGTGCCCGGCCTGGTGCCGGAGGACATCAAGCAGAAATACCCCAACGACAAGACCGGCCAGATCAACACGCTGCTGGGCAAGAACCCGCTTTTGTTCGACACCTATCTCTCCGGCGCCATTGAGGTCGATGTCGACTGCCTCTGCGACGGCAAGGCGACCTTCGTCTCCGGCATTCTGGAGCACATCGAGGAGGCCGGCATCCATTCGGGCGACTCAGCCTGTTCGCTGCCGGTGCACTCGCTGCCCTCGGAACTGGTCGACGAACTGGAGCGCCAGACGGCGGCCCTCGCCCGCGCGCTCAATGTCGGCGGCTTGATGAACGTGCAGTATGCGATCAAGGACGGCACGGTCTATGTGCTGGAGGTCAACCCGCGCGCATCCCGCACCGTGCCCTTCGTCGCCAAGACCATCGGCCGGCCTATTGCCAAGATTGCCGCCCGCATCATGGCCGGCGAGACGCTGGAAGACGCCTTCGCCCACTATGGCGCGATGCCCGACCCCAGGAATCCCGGCCACATCGCCGTCAAGGAAGCCGTCTTCCCCTTCGCCCGCTTCCCCGGTGTCGATATCCTGCTCGGCCCGGAAATGCGCTCGACCGGCGAGGTCATGGGCCTCGACCGCGACTTCGCGCTGGCCTTCGCCAAGAGCCAGCTCGGCGCCGGCGTCGACCTGCCGCGTTCCGGCACGCTGTTCGTCTCGGTCCGCGACGAGGACAAGAAAGGCATATTGCCGGCGGTCAAGCGCCTCGCCGGCCTCGGCTTCAAGGTGCTGGCGACATCAGGCACGCAACGCTTCCTCGCCGAAAACGGCGTGGTGGCCGAAAAGATCAACAAGGTCCTGGAAGGCCGCCCCCACATCGAAGACGCCATCCGCAACCGCCAGGTCCAGATCGTCTTCAACACCACGGATGGCCAGAAGGCAGTGTCGGACTCGAAGTCACTGCGGCGAGCGACGCTGATGCAGAAGGTGCCGTATTACACGACGCTGTCGGGCGCTGCGGCTGTGGCCGAGGCAATCGCGGCGCTGAAGGCGGGGAGCCTGGAGGTCAGGCCGCTGCAGGAGTATTTTGCTTAAAAGAACAGAGCGTTCTTACTGGAGCGGCATCAGACGATAATCAAACGATGAAACTCATTCCCTCCGCCGATACTGTTTATCGCGTTAAACATTTCTTGGCCAAATTTGTAGTCATCACGCGTATAGCCTTCATTGTCTTGAATTTGCTGCTCAAGCTTGACAGTCTCCTGGCTCGCTGTATGCAAAAATCGATCATACATTTCTACCAAGCTATCAATAATACCCCGCGCATGGGATAGATCAGAATTACCTCTCAATGACAACAACCGTTCCATTGGGGTCATAGAACACATCTCAACCGCGTCAGCCTGAGTGACGGTTCCATTTGTACTATACATTGACAAAAGGTATAATATAGCTGAATAGCAGGTTAGTATTCTGCTATGTTTTAGTTTGTAGTTTTTGACCTTCTTTTTGATCCTAAGCTCGCCAACAAGCTTTCTCGTCCTAGCCTCATAATTGACGCAAAACGTCCTCCAGAGTCTGATTATATCGTTGGTGAAATATGCCGGAACAAACTTACTTTGGTATCGATCAAAATCGACCCAATAAGCCTCTATAATATCCGTCCTCACGTTGTTGAATATTTTTTCATTAATTAACGGCCTCGCCTCCAGCAACATTAGGAGGCGAGTGGTAAACGTATTGCTAGAGTCGTCAATTGGAGATCCGATTTCACCTACCAGGCTTCGATCCGTGAATTGGCCGATGTACTTTCCATCACCATCAATTTCCTCAAGGCCAAGGCGTTCCACCGCCAAAATTATTTCAGACTTTAGCCTTATCTCTTGGAGAAGGGAAAGTTTGCTTTCTTTTTTTCTGCTACTCAAAGCTACGATGCATGGGTCTAGGTCACTGTGCTCGCTTGCTTCAAGCCTACCGAAGGAGCCGCTAGCAAATACACAGGCTTTCGCGCCAGCGATCTCCTGCGCACCTGAAAGAGCTTGCTTCAATTCCCCCATACGCCGAATAGAATATTCCCTTCTATCGTCGATCGCCCCCATTTATCCCCTCCCACTCGAATACGTTGGCAAATATCTCTGCCTGCTCAATGGCGTCATCGATCGCATGATGGGTATGCTTTTTGTTCGACGCCAGATTAATAGGTAAATGAGACCTGCCCGCTTCGGCAATAGGAATAGCAGATTTCACTGCAAAAGCAGTTTTAATATCAAAGCAGCGAGAATAATCGAACGGGGATCCGTATCGGCCAAATTTCATAAAATACCAATAAAGCCAATTCCAGTCAAAACTTAAAGGGTATGCGACCAGAACCGGATAAGAATCTCCTGATACAAGCTTTATCCAATCAAATGCCTCTGTCATAGACTGGGCGGGATCAGAGCCACTTATAATCAATTTGTCTCTATCTAAACCATTGACATTCAATGCCTCAGCTTGGAAGTCGGTCGAAATAGGAGACAATTCCTTGTAAAATATTTTGTTATACTCGGACGGCCTCTCGAAATGCTTTCCATCATACTTACCTGCATACACGATCGCGAATGACAGCATCGAAAATGGGCCAGGGATGGGTCCATCTGTTTCTACGTCTGCCGAGAAGTACACATCCGTGCGACGCACCGGGGTTGTGCCCGGTGCCAAACGAGGATTGGCATTCTGATGCACGGCGCCATGCGATTTTAGAATCAATTGCTCACCAAATACCGTAGGCTGCTGCAATTCGCAGCGACCCGATGCTATGGAGCAGCACCGGTAGCCGAAACTATCGCTACTGCGCTTCAGACGCCAGCAGGCATTGCTCCTAATTCTAGCAAATGTGGCTGCTGAGGACTTCGATCCTAACCAAGTTAGCTCACGCCACCGCCACACACTCAATCTCGATATCGAACTCCATCGGCCATGACGCCACCGGCACAAAACTCCGCGCTGGCGGGTTCGTCGAAAAGTACCGCGCATAGACCCGGTTGATGGCCGTGTAGAAGCCGGAATTGACGGCGTAGATGCGCACCATCACCACATTGTCGAGCGACGTGCCGGCCGCTTCCAGGCAATGTTGCAGCGCCTTCAGCGATGCCTCGGTCTGCACTTCGATGTCGCCGCGCACCATCTCGCCGGTCACCATATCCACCGGCGGCGTCGCCGAGATGAACACGAAGCCATTGGCCTTCACCGCCGTCGAACAGGGCAGCCCGAGCGAGCGCACCTTATCCGACATAACGGGCACTTCGATGACTTGTTTTTTCATGGTGATGCTCCCTAGGTTGGCAGGGAGCTTAGCGCGGCATTGGCGGAACGCCAGCGCAGTTCTTCCCTTCTCCCCTTGTGGGAGAAGGTGGATCGGCGCGCAGCGCCGAGACGGTTGAGGGGTGCTCCAGCGGAGTGAGACGTTGGTGTTCCCTGGAACACCCCGACCTCGCTTCGCGAGGCCACCTTCTCCCGCAAGGGGAGAAGGAAAAGTCAGCGGCGTCCAGCCGTCACCCTTGCCCCGGATACGGCGTGCCGTCCTTGTGCAAAAACCGTCCATCCGAACTCGGGCTCATCATGTCGATGTCGGAGCAGGTGATGACATCGTCCGGATTGCGCGAGCCGACTTCGAGGTAGCGCGCCGTGACCGACGACCGGTTGATCAAGTGGTGGCCGTTGCCGCTGTTCCTGGCGAAGGCAGCACTATCGCCCGCCTTGAGCAGCGTCTCGCCGCCATCCTCGACCAGCGTCAGCTCGCCTTCCAGCACGTAGACGAACTCGTCCTCATGGCTGTGCCAGTGGCGCTGGCTCGACCAGCCGCCGGGCGGCAGCGTCATCAGGTTGACGCCGAAATCGCTGAGCCCGCCGGCGTCTCCGAGGCGCCGGCGCGTGCGGTCGGCGCAAGGGGCGTCGAAGGGCGCGGGGTAGCCGGAGCCTTTGCGGACGGGCACGGCGGCGAGGTCGATCCTGGGCATGGGGTGTTTCCTCGATTTGGTGGGCGCAGTTTAGATGACAAGCGCCTGGCGCAAAGGGGCGCCCTTCAACGGATGACGGCTCTTATTTTTGAGATGATCTATTGTCGACGCCAGCGCCGCCCCTCACCTGCCTGCCGGCATCCTCTCCCCGTATAGTGACGGGGAGAGGGACGCTGTCATTGATGGCTTCGCCAATCGTCAACGTCAGGATGGCGCCAGCGTCGCGGCCAACTCCCTTCTCCCCGTCACTATACGGGGAGAAGGTGCCGGCAGGCGGATGAGGGGCAGCGCCGGCGTCGATCAGTCAAACTCAAAACCTCGCCCCACCCTCTAATGGCAACACCCATACTGCAGCTGCTCATGCCAATCCGGCCTTCCCTCCGGCGTGAAATCCATCAGGTTCCACAGGATCTCGCAGGTGCCGATGGCGCGCGGGTCCTGGCCGGGGTCGCTCGGCGCGAAGCCAAGCTCCGACGACCAGAAATGCCTGATGCCGTCGCCATCGCAATGAAACACCGACAGCAGCGGGATCTGCGCGCCGTCGGCCGTCTCGGCATTGTAGTCGCGCTTGAAGCTGTTGGCGGCCGACGACACCAGCCGCATGTTCTTCCAGCCCCGGTCGCGGCCGAGGGTCACCAGGTTTTCCAGCGCGGTTTTCGCTACCACGGCAAAATTGAAGCCGGCCGCTTCGAGATGGCCGACGGCGCCGTCCCACTGGTCGAGCAGCGCCGTGCAGGACGGGCATGGCTGGTCCGGCCGGGCGAGCTTCGCCGTGCCGCCGCTCGCCGCCACATCGCGCGTCTCCTGCGGATGGCGCGGAAACATCATCTGGTAGAGGATGAGCGAATCCTTGCCCGGCGCGAACAGTTCCGACAGTTTTGTCTTCCCCGGCCTGCCGTCGGCGCCAAGCGCGTCAAAGACATAGTCCTGGCGGATCAGCCCGCCCGGCGGCAGCGCGCGCCGCGCCTCGGCCACGGCTTCCATGGCGCGGCGCAGTTCGATTTCCTTCTTCAGGAGCTTTTCGCGGGCGGTGCGGTATCTGGCGGATTCGTTGGGAAAGGTGATCATGGTCGGCTCCCTTAAGTCGTCGCGCCGGCGTCCCGGCGCGGTTGCTCTGCGACCCAAGGACGTTTGGCGGCAACCGGTCCCGACATTTTTGCGGACGAAGGATCCGCTTCTCGCGAGAGGGACAAAACCTAAGGCGCCGCCGGCACCGGGCAGTCCAGCACGCCTTCCTCGCAATGGAGATAGTCCTGCAGATCCTTCAGCCTGAGGGTGGTGAGCCCCGCCTGGCAATTGGCGACGGCCATCGGACGCACGCTGCCGGCGGTTTCGGGCGGGCCGCCCTGGAAGTTGCATTCGGCGTCGCGGAAGGCGACCCAGGCGCGCTGCGCGTCGACCAGCAGTTTTTTCGACCCCGCATTGTCCTTCAGCCTGTCCGTGATCTGCTTGTAGGCGTCGTTGAGTTTCTTGTCGGCCGCGTCGAAATCCTTGCCGGCGCAGGCGTCGAGTGTGGCCTGATCCGACGCGTTGGCGCAGTCGTCGGCTGCATGTGCCACGCCAACAAGGAGCGGCGCGGCAAGAATCAGGGTGGCAAGGCTGGAGAGCAGAAGCCGCATCATGTTTCCTCCTGTTTCAGTCGAGACGAAGCTTAACCGCGGAGCCGCCTCGGGCAAGATGCGACGTCCCGCCTTGGTGGATAGTTTCTTTCGCGCCGCGGAACCCGACCGCCTTTCCCGCATTGCTCCCGCCGGCTAGGGCTAGCTGATTGGGGAGACCAAATGCACGAAGCCGACGAGATCGACCTGCGCTGCCTGCAAGTGGTGGCCGACAATGCCGCCAAGGGCCTGCGGCTGCGCGCGCAATTCGGCCGTGGCGGCACCGAGATCGGCGTCGCCCGCGCCACGGAATTGATGAACCGCGAAAAGCTCGCACCGTCCACCATCCGCCGCATGGTCAGCTACTTCGCCCGCCACGAGGTCGACAAGCGCGGCAAGAATTACGGCAATGAGGACAACCCGTCTGCCGGCACCATCGCCTGGCTGCTGTGGGGCGGCGACGAAGGCCGCGCCTGGGCGCTGGTGATCAAAAAGAAGATCGGCAACGCACCGGATATCTGACGCGCGTGGTCACAGGTCAACTATACCAATCCACCTCGAACATGCCGAGCCGCTCGTAGAGCCTGACGGCGGCGGCGTTTTCGACCGTGTTGGTCTTGAGGTCGACATGGGCCGCACCGCGATCGCGAAAGGCGGCGAAGGCTTGCCACATCAGCGCTTCGCCGATGCCCTTGCCGCGCGCCTCGGGATGAACGGCGAGATCCTTGACGAAAGCGGAAGTCCAGCACAGCGCCGCCGCCGCCAGCCGGCCCTTGGCGTCGATGACAAGGAAACACAGCGCCGGGTCGAATTCGGGATCGTCGAGGAGGCGCATACACCAGTCTGCGAACGGCCCGTCGGCCCCGTCATCGAACACTTCGCTCAACAGCGCATGCAAGGCATGCAGGTCTGGGGGCTCTGCGCAGCGCATGGCAAAACCATCAGGCCAGTGCGGTGCAACCAGTGTCTCGTCGAGAAGCTTGCGCAGCCGGATGTCGTTTGGGGCCGGCGGGCGTGGTTCAGGCATCGCGCTCAGGCGTCGGGTTGCGGACGCCGCTTGCGGTCGACACCGAGGCCGGTCGCCTCGAGCAGGCCCTTGCGCTTGGCATCGAAATAGTAGCCGGTCTGGTAAAGCCAGTCGGCCTTCTTGGCGTTGCCGCCCGCCACCAGCCAGGCGCCACGCAGATATTTGACCGCGTATTTCAAATTGGTTTCGGCGTCGAACAGGCCCTTGGCGGGCCCGTCATAGCCCATGCCGCGCGCCGTCGCGTGCTTGATCTGCATCAGCCCCCAATGGCCATTGTTGTAGGCCTTGGGATTGAAGGTGCTCTCGCGGTTGACGACATGGCGCACCAGATCGACCGGCACCTGGTAGAGGGCAGCGTATTTGACGATCAGCCGGTCGACGTCGCCGCGCACGCCGGTGTGCTCTTCCTGCACCGGACCAACCGGCGCGGAGGGGAACTGCACCAGGGAAGCCGGATTCTGCGGCACGACATAGGCGACCTGCTGCACCCCCGGCAGTTTCTGGCCGCTGCCGGCGACCGCCGGCACAATGAGGCCGGCTGTCGTATAGGTCTCGGCGGACTTGATCACGGGCTGAGCTGCCTTCACCGGCTGGCCTGCCTTGGAGGGCGGCGGCGCCTGCCAGGCACTGGGGCTGGCGATCATGATGGCGGGCACGGCCGGAGCCTTCGGCGTCGCGCCGGCAAAGGCCGCGGTCGCGGCGGCCGGCTGGCTGGCCGGCGCGGCGGCTGCCTCACCTTCCGAAATGACGGCGCCAGGTGCGAGTTCGGCGGTCTGGACGGGAGCGATGCCCGAGGATTGCGGCAGCACCGAAACCGTCTCCGGCAGCGGGATGGTGAAGCCGGCATCGCTGCCGGCAACGGTCGCGGTTTCGGTCAGGGACGGCGCGGGCTTCATCTGCGAGGTCGAGGTGCAGCCGCTCATGCCGGCTGCCGCCACGATCACGCCGATCGCGATAAGGGTTTGTTTTGCTGGCAAGCCGCGTTCGGGTCCGGTTCGTCGGGGTGTTAAGAAATCCCTTACACCAGCGATTCCAGGGTAGCAATCGGGGCCATCTGGTGGTTTTCGGGTGGCGAGACGCGGGCGGTGATGCCATATTGTTCCTGATATGTACCGGCGGGAATCCCGGATTCCGCCGCTTTGCGGAAAAGAGCGCATCATGGAAACGACACCGTCGATCACAGCCGGCCACGCAGTGTTAGAAACAGTGATCGGTTTCATGGGCATTGCCTGGAGCGAAAAGGGCCTGATCCGGCTCTGCCTGCCCGAACGCAGCCGTGAATCGGTGGAGCGGCGGCTGATGCGTCATGCCGGCGTTTCCGCCTCCACGGCGCAGCCTCCATGGGTGGTCGAACTCATCGCCTCGATCAAGGCTTACGCCGCTGGAGAGGACGTCGATTTCACCAATGTTCCGGTCGATCTCGACGGCGTCGACGATTTCCGCCTGGCCATCTACGACGCGGCGCGCAAACTTAGCTACGGCGAGACAACCACCTATGGCGAACTCGCCAAGCGTGCCGGCCATGCCGGCCTGCCGCGCGAAACCGGAGCAGCCCTTGGCGCCAACCCGGTGCCGCTGGTCATCCCCTGCCACCGCATCCTGGCGGCCGGCGGCAAGATCGGCGGCTTCTCGGCGCCCGGCGGCTCCGTCACCAAGGAGAAGATGCTGGCCATGGAAGGCGTGCGAGTCGGCCCGCCGCCGCCGGCGCAGGTGTCCTTCGGCTTCTGAACCGCCGGCGCGGAAGCAGCCTAATTGTTGTGGAAAAACCGCCGGCGGAAATGCCGGTCATTGTCCGGCCGTTTGCAGTTATAGACCGGGCACGACCTGGTGTCGGCGCTCGGCACATAGGCGCGCGTCCTCACCTCGCCCATGGTGCAGAATTGCTGGCTCTGCACATAGCGGTCATAGAGCGGCAGTCCCGGCACCCGCTTCGACTGGTAGCGCAGGATGACCGCGCCCTGGCGCGCGATGGTCGACTGCACCTTGGCGCAGCTCATATGCGTCGGGTCATAGCGCGAGATCGCCTGCGCCTCGGCGGCCACCAGCGTGAGACAGGCGGCAAGCACTATGGTTTTCATGGTCTCCTCCCCTGATCCGCCGCCCACGGACGGCGCGATCTGCCGCAACGGTTTCACCAGATTGGGGCGGCCGTTGGGCAGTTCCCAATCACGGCTTTCTCACGCAGTCTTGTTTTTGGAACGAAAGCAGACTATATCAGCCCCATTGATATTTCGGCCGATCGATCCGGGCCTCGCGATCTTCGCGTTTGCTGACGTCTATCTCCAAAATCTCGATGCACACCGGCTGGACTTCGGTCCGGTCAAACCAAAGCAAATGCAAGGACTATTTTTATGGCAACTGGAACGGTCAAGTGGTTCAACGCCACCAAGGGCTTCGGCTTCATCCAGCCTGACGCGGGCGGCGCGGACGTTTTCGTCCACATCTCCGCTGTCGAGCGCGCTGGACTGTCGACCCTGGTCGAAGGCCAGAAGATCAACTTCGAGATCGAGCAGGACCGCCGCACTGGCAAGTCGTCCGCTGGATCTCTGAGCAAGGCAGCCTGATTTTGCGAATGGCGCGCGCCGGGCGAGAGCTCGGGGCGCGCGGCAAGTCACGGATGTACTGACGGTCGCGCGAGAAGCGGGCCCGGAGCGGAAAGACCCGAAACGCTGGATCAGCAGATAGCTGCCAGCCCGGACCGGACGCTCCCAATCAGGCTACCAAGCATGGGAAGGCGGGATTTATCCCGCCTTTTTGTTTGTCTGGGGTTGAGCCATTTCGCCTCGCAACGCCGATCAGGTTATTTTCAATACACGACCAAGCTCGAACAGATCGAGAGATCCATCGCAGCTCTGAGCACCAAAGAACTAAAGGCCTTTGCCAAATGGTTCGAGGCGTTGCAGGCTGACGTATGGGACAAGCAGATTGAGGCCGATGCAAAGGCAGGTCGACTGGACGGGTTTGCCGAAAAGGCGTTGGCCGAGGTTCGAGCCGGAAACTGTCGATGTCTCTAGCCGCGGCGCCGAGACCTTTTCAAGAATTCGCTCTGGCGAGTCAGAAAGCGTGGTTTTCGAGAACCGGAGCGGAGCGTACATTTAAGTACGTGAGCACCGGAAGCGCAGAAAATCGCGCTAGGTGGCCGCCAGAGTATAATTATTGAGAAGGTCTCAACCCACCCACCCGATCGGCACATGCCCCGGATCCGCCTCGACGCGGCCAAGCCAGGCCACGACAGCCGGATAGGCGTCGAGCTGGAAGCCGCCCTGCTCGGCCGTGTGCGTGTAGGCATAGAGCGCGATGTCGGCGACGCTGAAGGCGCCACCGGCGAAGAAGGCGTTGTTCTCCAGATATCTGTTCATCACGCCGAGCGCCTTGTTGCCGCGCTCCAGCGTCACCGCCAGCCGCTCGGGTGTCGCATCCCCGGCGCGCTCGGGAAAGGTCAGCAGCGCCTTGCGCACGGCGATATAGGGCTCGTGGCTGTATTGCTCGAAGAACAGCCATTGATAGGCAAGCCCGCGCTCATACTTATCCGCCGGCAGGAAGCGCGTGCCTTCGGCGAGATAGAGCAGGATGGCGTTGGACTCGGCCAGCCGGCGACCGTCATCGAGTTCCAGCAGCGGCACCATGGCGTTCGGGTTCTTGGCGACGAAATCGGCTTTGCGCGTGTCGCCAGTATGCGAACTCACCTCGATCGTGGTGAAGGCGAGGCCAAGCTTGGCCATCAGCAGGCGCGGCTTGTAGCAATTGCCGCTGTCGATCATGCTGTAGAGTATCATGGGCGGTCCCCGAAGCGCTGCCTTGCACAGGCGATTATCGCAGCCGCGGTGCCTTCAACCAATGATTTGTTTTGGCGAGATTATCAGCGGCGCTGATGAGAGCGTCCTTCTCCCCGTAAACGGCTACGCTATGCACACATCTTCTATGATTGGCATGACTGATCAGCCCGAGGCTTGATTGCCGCGTGGTTCCCCCAATCCGTCGCTGCTTCGCAGCGCCACCTTTCCCCCCTCCGGAGGGAAAGGAAGGAGCCTCGTTGGAAAAGCGTTGGCGGCAATAGGCTCGCGCCCTTCCTCTACCCCGTCGATCGGGGGAGAGGTGTCGAGCGAAGCTCGACGGAGTGGGGGTCGACCAGCGCAGCATAAGACAATACATGCGCCAAGGACGCTGCGGCACCGCTTTCGCTAACCGCCGAAGCTGCTTACCCGAACAGCGGCACGACATTGTTCTCCCTGCCCAGCAACGCATCGACGGACAGCGGCTCTTCGTTGAAGATGGTGCCGGCCAGCGCCGGCCGGGCGAGAAGGTAACCTTGCAGCAGGTCGACGCCGCCGTCGAGCGCGACGCGCAGGTGGACGGGCTGCTCGATGCCTTCGACCAGCACCCTGGCGCCGCGGTCGTGCAGGCTGGAAACCAGCGGGCGGAAGAAGCGTTCGGCGGCGGCGTGGCGGCAGAACTCGGCGAACCAGCCGCCATCGATCTTGACGATATCGGGCTGCAGCAGGCTCACCCGCTCCTCGGTCGAATGTCCGGTGCCGAAATCGTCGATGGCGATGCGGATGCCGTCGCGCCGCATTTCGCGCACCAACCGGGCGAGAAGCACGTCGTCCGCCGCCTGTTCGGTGATTTCGCAGACCAGCATGCCGGGGGCGAGCCCGAGATCGCCGAGGTGCCGGCTCATCAGCCGGATTTCGGCCAGCGCCCGCCCCGAATGGTCGTTGACCATCGGATTGTAGTTGAAGAACAGATCGAGCCCGTCGACGCCGATATTGTGAAAATTCCTTAAGTGCAGCATCCGGCACATGGTCTCGACAAACAGCCGGTCCGCCGCGGCGACGCTCTCGAAGAACGCCCGTGCCGACCCAGCCCTGCCGGCACGGTGCGGCTCGATCAGGCCCTCGACCGCCACAGCGTGCAGAGAACGCCCAAGCGGCGCGAAGATCGGCTGGTAGGCGCTGCGCAGGCGGAACTCGCCATGGATGCCGTATTCGATGCCGATCTCGTCGGCGAAGATCGCGTCGCCGACACTGCGCCGCCGCTCGAACCTCATGGCGCGACCCTGCGCCCGAAGGCTTTTGCCGGTCGTGCCGTACGCGGAGCGACGGCGGGGGCGGTGGCATCGCTTGCGGCGGCAACCGGGTCCGCGGTTTTCCCGAAAACACGGAAACTCGTCGGCGCCAGTTCCGGCCGCGCCAGCACGAAACCCTGGACCATCGAGGCGCCGGACTTTTCGGCGAGCTCCAGTTGCCACCCTTCCTCGATGCCTTCGAACACCGTACGGATGCCCTGGTCCTCGAAGCTTTTCACCATCGTCGTCAACAGCGCGAAACCGGCGCCGGACTCCATCAGCTGCGTGATCCAGGCGGCGTCGAACTTGACGATGTCGGGCCGCAGCTCCTTGATGCGGTTGATGTCGGAATCGTCGGCGCCATAGTCGTCGACGGCGATGCGGAAACCGTTGGCCCTGAGCGCAGCGACGAAGCCGTGCAGGGTTTCCTGCGACGCCGATCGCTGCTCGGTCACCTCGCAAACGACGCGGCCCGGATCGATGCCGGCCTCGTGCAGCACCAGCCGCATTTCGCGCAAGGCATTGTCGGCGATCGACCGCTCGGTGAACACCGACGGGTCGAAATTGACGAAGATCGACGCCTCCAGCGGCAGGCATGCGCCAGCATTGAGCAGATGCAATGTCCTGGTCAGCGCTTCGACATGCAGACGGTCGGCGGCCGGACAGGTCGAGAAGAAGGCCATCGGCGGTTGCGGCTCGCCATCGCGAAACGGCCGGATCAGCCCTTCGAAGGCGGCAACCGACAGTTTGCCCTCCTTGAAGGCGAAGATCGGCTGGAAGGCGCTTTGCAGCGTGTAGATACCCCAGACACCTGACGAGGTGCCGTCATCATGGCGGATGATATGGGCAAGCCCGATGCTGCGTGACAAAGGTTCCTCGCTCCGCGAAATGGCGGAATGGATTGCGATCCTGCCACTCAAGCCCTTACCGCCCGTTAATGAATTTTCTGTTGCAGCCGCAAGCTGCAATCACGGCTCCTTGAGGCCTGGATCAGCGGACAATGCTTGCACTGTGCGAAATCATGCGACATGAGAAGCGCCGCGGCCGCTCCTGGCCGCGCCGATCTTCTCAAGGAGAGATATCTGGTCATGGCCTTTCTTGCCGACACCCTTTCCCGCGTAAAGCCTTCCGCCACCATCGCGGTGACGCAGAAAGCGCGCGAGCTGAAAAATGCCGGCCGTGACATTATCGGCCTCGGCGCCGGCGAACCGGATTTCGACACGCCGGACAACATCAAGAACGCGGCGATCGAGGCGATCCGCCGTGGCGAAACCAAGTATCCGCCGGTGTCGGGCATCGTGCCGCTGCGCGAGGCGATCGCGAAGAAATTCAAGCGCGAGAACAATCTCGACTACAGACCGGAGCAGACCATTGTCGGCACCGGCGGCAAGCAGATCCTGTTCAACGCCTTCATGGCGACTCTGAACCCCGGCGACGAGGTCATCATCCCCCGCCCCTACTGGGTCAGCTATCCCGAAATGGTGGCGATCTGCGGCGGCACGTCGGTGTTCGCCGACACCTCGATCGAGAACGGCTTCAAACTGACGGCCGAAGTGCTGGAAAAGGCGATCACACCGAAGACCAAATGGCTGCTGATGAATTCGCCGTCGAACCCGTCGGGCGCGGCCTACACGCAGGCTGAACTGCGCGCGCTGGCCGATGTGCTGCTGAAGCATCCGCATGTCTGGACGCTGACCGACGACATGTACGAGCACCTGACCTATGGCGACTTCGTCTTCAAGACCATCGCCGAGGTCGAGCCGAAGCTCTATGAGCGTACGCTGACCATGAACGGCGTGTCGAAAGCCTATGCCATGACCGGCTGGCGCATTGGCTATGCCGCCGGTCCGGTCCAGCTGATCAAGGCGATGGACATGATCCAGGGCCAGCAGACTTCGGGCGCCTGCACCATCGCGCAATGGGCTTCCGTCGAGGCGCTCAACGGTCCGCAGGATTTCATCGCCAGGAACAAGGCGATCTTCCAAGGGCGGCGCGACCTCGTCGTCTCGATGCTCAACCAGGCGCGCGGCATTTCTTGCCCGTCGCCGGAAGGCGCCTTCTATGTCTATCCGTCCTGTGCCCAGCTGATCGGCAAGAAGACCAAGGCCGGCAAGGTGATCGACACCGACGAGGCCTTCTGCTCGGAACTGCTCGAGGCGGAAGGCGTGGCCGTGGTGTTCGGCTCGGCCTTCGGCCTCGGCCCCAACTTTCGCATCTCCTATGCGACGTCGGATGCGCTGCTGGAGGAAGCCTGCACGCGCATCCAGCGCTTCACGGCATCGCTGACCTGATCGGACCGACCTGACGACAAGAGAAACCCGGCGCCATCATCGCCGGGTTTCTTGTTAGAGGCCAAGCGCCTTACGCCTGCTGCTTTGCTTGCCTGGCCGAACGCGCCTCGGCCGGCGCCAGAACCACGACCAGCAGTGCGGCGGTGAGGAACGCGGCAATCGCCGCTGTCAGCATGGCGGCGTGGAAGCCGCCGGCATAGGCGGTGGCGAAGAGCTGGTGCACGCCACCCTCGCCGATTGCCGCCTCGGTTGTGAAATCATGCCGTGAGATGGCCGCACGAGCCACGGCTTCGGCATTGGGCACATTGGCATCATCGAGATATCCGGTCAGCAGGCTGGTCGCCCGCATGCTCATCAGCGCGCCAAGCAGCGCGATACCGATGGCCAGTCCGCTCTGGCGGGTGGCGTTGATGACGGCCGACACCATGCCGGAGCGCTCGCGTGGCGCGTAGGACATGGCGGCGGCACTGCCGGTCGGGATCGCCAGCGAGTTGCCGAGACCGTTGATGATGAACAGGGTGCACAGCACCGCGTATGGCGTCGACGGCCCGGCCCAGCACATGCCGAGCATCGAAAGCCCGACCAAGATATAGCCCGCCGTCATCAGGAGCGAATGCCCATAGCGGGCGCTCAGCCGGCCGATCCACGGCGACACCACGATCTGGACAAGGAAGGCCGGCGCCATTCGCAGCCCGGTCTGCGTCGGCGACCAGCCCTGCACCTGCTGCAGGAACATCGAGAAGAAGAAGACGCTGGAATAAGAGGTGAAGCCGAGCGCGAACGAGGCGACGTTGGCGACGGCGAAGCGCACGTCGCGGAACAGGCCGAGCGGCAGCATGGGCCGTGGCGTGCGCGCCTCGAAGCCAAGGAAGACCACCAGGCCAACCACACCGGCGATGATGGCCGTTATGGTCCGGGCATCGCCCCAGCCGCTCTCGCCGGCGGAGATCAGGCCGAAGGTCAGCGCGCCAAGCCACAGGATCGAGAGCGCCAGGCCGACAAGGTCGAGATGGGCATGTTCGGGATGCGCCGTCTCCTCGATCGACACGGCGCCGAGCGCGATGGTGAAAAGGCCGAGCGGCAAATTGATCAGGAAGATGCTCTGCCAGCCGACCGTCTGCACCAGAATGCCGCCCAGCACCGGGCCGACGACCAGCGAAACGGCGGCGAACGAGGCCCAGCCGCCGATGACGCCGGCCCGCTCGCGCGGATCGGGGAAAGCCTGCGTCAGGATCGACAGCGCGCCTGGAATGAGCAGCGAGCCGGCAATGCCTTGCACCACACGGCCGGCCAGCAGCGCCGGCAAATTGGGTGCGATGGCACAGATCAGCGAACCGGCGACGAAGATGCCGACGCCGGCCAGCCATGAGCGCTTGCGGCCGTAGCGGTCGCCGATCAGCCCCGAGGACAGCATGAAGGCCGACAGGCAGAGCGTGTAGGCATCGACCACCCATTGCAGGCCGCCGAAATCGGTGTGCAGCGCCTGCTGGATGGTCGGCAGCGCGACATTGACGATGCTGACATCGAGCAAGGCGACAAACGTGCCAAGATAGACGGCGGCGACGAGCGGCAGGCGGTTCTTCGGCATGGTCTGTCCAAACATTCAGATTTCGCAGCCATCTACGACGGCAGCGAACCGGCAGCAAACCTCTCGGCGCTGTTCCTCGGGTCGTTTCGGCCCGAATAGAACTCAGCCGCCATATTGCTCGCCGGAAACCGCTTCCAGCCAATCGGCATGGACGCCGTCGAGCGCTTCCTGCATGGCCATATGCGTCATCGCCGTCTTCGCCCCGGCACCATGCCAGTGCTTTTCGCCCGGCGAAAACCAGATCACGTCGCCTGCCCTGATCTCCTGGACCGGGCCGCCCCATGTCTGGGCAAGCCCGGCGCCCGAGGTGACATAGAGCGTCTGGCCGAGCGGATGTGTGTGCCAGTGCGTGCGCGCGCCCGGCTCGAAGCTGACCAGCGTCGCTCTCAGCCGCGCCGGCGCCTCCGCCTCGATGATCGGCGTCTGCAGAACCCGGCCGGTGAAGTATTTTTCCGGCGCTATGATGGTCGGCACGCTGCCGCAAGCAATGATCTTCATCGTCTGATCCTGAAACTGGTGGTGAAGCGACCGGCGGCAAACGCCGCAGCTCGTCGAGGCAAACACATTGTCGGCCGATATCGCCCGAGGCGCAACCGGCTGTTTGGCAGCCTGGCGGAAGAACCGGTTTTCTCTTCTTAACCATGAACCTTTCGCGCATGACGGCACGGGGCGAAACAACGGCGAATTCAATGTCTTCTTAACGGCTCGCCACTAGCCGTGAGCCCGCATTGCGGGGGCCGGCGGATGAGCATACTGGCGACGATCAAGGACCATAGCGGCCGGATCTATCGCGGCATCCAGGCCCTGCTTGTGCTCAGCATCGGCGCGGCCGCGCTCGGCGCTTTCGACATCTCGCACAACCTGCCTTCGGGCGTCGCCTTCGCCGTCTCGACCCTGGCCACCGGCCTTGCCTTGCTGGCGCTGATGTACATGCGCAGCAGCATCGTCCATCGCTTGCGCTCGGCAGCGGCGGCCGAAGCGGAGAAACATCATTTCCTGACCAGGGACGCCATGACCGGGGCGATGACCAGGCGCTACTTCCTCGAAGCGCTGGGCGACAGCCTGGGCACGATGCGCGACCGGCGCGAGGCGACTTTGCTGTTGATCGACGTCGATCACTTCAAGCAGCTCAACGACACGTTCGGGCACCAGTTCGGCGACCTCGCTCTGGTGCACCTGGTCAAGACGTCGGAACGCGTCTTTGCCGGCGGCATGGTCGGGCGGCTGGGCGGCGACGAATTCGGCGTCATCATTCCGCATGGCGACCTCGGCGTCATCAACAAGGACATCAGGCAATTGCTCGATACGATGCGCGCCGGCAAATCGCATGAAGGCAAGACCATTCCGCTCTCCATCTCGGTCGGCGTGGCGCTGGCGCCAATCCATGCCTCCAACACGGCGGAGTTGATGCTGGTCGCCGACCTGGCGCTCTATGAAAGCAAGGCCGCCGGTCGTGGCCGCGTCACCGTGTTCGACGAGGAGATGCTGTCCGACAAGCGCTACCGGCGCCTGGTCGAGCGGGAGTTGCGCGCCGCGGTCTATCTGGGCGAACTCGAGCTGCACTACCAGCCGATCGTCAATCCGGACGGGTCCACCTGTGCTCTCGAAGGCCTGATCCGCTGGCGTCATCCGGTTCGCGGGCTGATCTCGCCGGCCGAGTTCATCCCCATCGCCGAACGCTCGACCCTGATCGACATGCTGGGCGAATGGGTGTTCAAGCGGGCTTGCGCCGATGTCGGCCATTTCCCCGGGCGCCGCATCTCCATCAATGTTTCCGGCGAGCAGCTGAAGCGCGACGAGATCGTCACCATGTGTGACCGCGTGCTGAAGGAAACCGGCCGCTCGGCGACACAGTTCATCATCGAGATCACCGAGACCGTGGCGACCGCCGCCACGCCGGAAATCCTGCGGCGCCTCGAAGCGTTGCGCGGTCTCGGCTTCCACATCGCGCTCGACGATTTCGGCACCGGCCATTGCGGCTTCAACTATCTGAAAACCCTGCCCATCGACAGCATCAAGATCGACCGTTCCTACATACGCAGTCTCGCCCACGATCAGGTGGCGCAGATCTTCGTGTCGGCGCTCGCGCAGATCGCGCGCATCCAGGACGTCACCATCGTTGCGGAAGGCGTGGAGACGCAGGAGGAGTTCGCGCTGGCCAAGGCCGCCGGCTGCAACCGTTTCCAGGGCTACTTCTTCGGCATGCCGGCGCCGCGCGACAAGGTGGCGCCCTTGCAGGCCATCGATGCCGGACCCCTGGCGCTGAGCGCCTGAGGACACCGCACGGCAGCGGATTTCTATTTTCCTTGCCCTGCCGGCAAACAAGTGGGACGATGCTTCAGGGCAGGTGGCAACAGGAAAAGAACCCCGCCCGCGACGGTCGAACAGGCCGGCCGCCGCTCAGGACCGATTGACCACGCCTGAACCATGCAAGCAGTCGGTCCCTAGGGAAACGCCTGAGTGGAGGTCAGCCATGGGTACTCGCGCCGGAGGACGACGCACGGGACCGAAATGCATTGCCATAGTCGGTCCCTTTGCAAGCGGTAAGACGACACTTCTCGAAGCCATATTGGCCCGTACGGGCGCCATCCCCCGACAAAATCCCGTTTCATCAGGCAGCACTGTTTCAGACCATTCGCCGGAAGCGCGCGCGCACGCCATGAGCGTCGAGGCGACGATCGCCACCACCGAATTCATGGGCGAGCAGATCACCTTCGTCGATTGTCCCGGCTCGATCGAATTCTCCTTCGAGGCCGAGCCGGTGCTGGCCGCCTGCGACCTCGCGGTGGTCGTGGCCGAGGCCGACGAAAAGAAGATCCCTGCCCTGCAGCTCATCATGCGCAAGCTCGACGATCTCGGCGTGCCGCGCATCCTGTTCCTCAACAAGGTCGACAAGGCGATTGCGGGCGTGCGCGACACGCTGAAGATGCTGCAGCCGGCAAGCTCTGTGCCGCTCCTGCTGCGCCAGATTCCGCTGCGCAAGGACGGCGTCGTCATCGGCTCGATCGATCTGGCGCTGGAGCGCGCCTACATCTACCGCGAATATGCCGAAAGCGAGGTGGCTGAGATACCGGGCGACGACAAGGCGCGCGAACTGGAAGCGCGCTTCTCGATGCTGGAAACCCTGGCCGACCATGACGACCAGCTGATGGAACAGCTGCTCGAGGAAATCGAGCCGCCGAAGGACGCGATCTTCGACGACCTCGCCGCCGATCTGCGCGAAGGCGTGGTGACGCCGGTGCTGATCGGCACCGCCGAGAAGGGCAACGGCGTGCTGCGCCTCTTGAAGGCGATCCGCCACGACGCGCCCGACATCGAGGCGACCCGCAAGCGGCTTGGCGCCCCGGACGGCGGCGCCACCGTGGTGCAGGTGATGAAGACCATCCACACGCCGCATGGCGGCAAGCTGTCGGTGTCGCGCATCCTGTCCGGCCAGGTCGCCGATGGCTCCGAGCTCTGGCTGCCCGGCGGCGACACCGCCAAGGTTTCCGGCATCTACAAGATGCTCGGCAAGGACCAGTTCAAGCTCGCCACCGCCAAGGCCGGCGACACAGTGGCGCTCGGCAAGCTGGACGACGTCAAGACCGGCCAGACGCTGACCTCGGCCAAGGGCGGCACCAAACAGCTGTTCACGTTCGAGCCGCCGCAGCCGGTCTTCGCCTTCGCGCTCAGGCCAAAGGAACGCAAGGACGAGGTCAAGATGTCGGCCGCCATCCAGCGGCTGGCCGAGGAAGATCCCTCGCTCAGCCTGCGCCACAACCAGGACTCGGCTGAGACGGTGCTGTCGGGCCATGGCGAAATGCATCTGCGGGTCGTGCGCGAGCGGCTGGAGGGCAAGAACCAGATCCCGGTCGAAGGCCACGCGCCCGCGGTGCCCTATCGCGAGACGATCCGCAAATCGGCGCAGCAGCGCGGCCGCCACAAGAAGCAGTCGGGCGGCCATGGCCAGTTCGGCGATGTGGTGATCGAGATCAAGCCGCTGCCGCGCGGCTCCGGCTTCCAGTTCACCGACACCATCACCGGCGGCGTCGTGCCGAAGACCTACATCCAGTCGGTCGAGACAGGCATACGCGATTACCTGAAGACCGGCCCGCTCGGCTTCCCCGTCGTCGACGTCGCCGTCAACCTGTCGGACGGCTCCTACCATGCGGTCGATTCCTCCGACATGGCCTTCCAGATGGCGGCCAAGCTCGCCATGAAGGAAGGTATGGCCGCCTGCTCGCCGGTGCTGCTGGAGCCGGTTATGAAGGTCGAGATCGTCACGCCATCCGACGCGACATCGAAGATCATCGCGCTGATCCCGCAGCGGCGCGGCCAGATCCTCGGCTATGACGCGCGGCCGGGATGGCCCGGATGGGATGTCGTCGAGGCGACCATGCCGCAGGCCGAGATCGGCGATCTGATCATCGAACTGCGCTCGGCGACCGCGGGCGTCGCCAGCTATCGCGCCGCCTTCGACCATATGGCCGAACTCACGGGTCGCCTCGCCGACGAAGCGATGAATACCAACGGCAAGGCTGCCTGATTTCGCCGATTAGCCACTCTCTCCCCGTTCACGGGGAGAGATGTCCGGCAGGACAGTGAGAGGCGGCGCCAACGTTGAGGATTGTCGAAGTCCATGACGCGGCAGCAGCAATGCATGTCGCGTCAAAAGCAAAGCGCGGCTTGGACTGACAACGTCCACAAACACCAAAAACGACGCCCGGGGAGCCGGACGTCGTTTTGTTTGCGGACCGTTTTCTTGGGAGGGGAAACGGCAGGTCCGCCGCATGTACGGGCGCCGCTTTCGGCGGGAATAGGTTCGGACGCGGTAGCCGCCTGAGCCCGGGCCGTACGAGTGATGCCCCCATCTCCCGTCCGAACCACACCGCGTCCTGTGCTCTTCATAGCAGCGGAAGGCAGCGTTGTCATGTTACCAGAGGTTACATGACACTGTTACGTGGCAATTCTCGTGAAATTCTCAGCCATCCAGGCAGGATCCGGGCAACAAAAAAGCCGGATCAGTGAAGATCCGGCTGAGTTTGATTGGAAGTGCCTGTTAAGGCTAACCTCCAGAGGGGAACACTCGAGGGCGCTAATGGGAGGAGAACGCGCCCAGGAGATGATCTATATATCTGCTCTTCATGCCCAAGAAACAAGCATCTATTTTGCAACACACGCATGCAAAAAGACGCAGGCTGTGGTCTAACCCATTCAGAGAGCCAATAGGACCAGCAAAATCGCCGAAATTGGGCACGCGACTGGGTCATTGTCGTCATGAAAACGTCATTCCCGGCCGATTTTGCTCTCAAAAGCCGGAAACCGCCTGATGACCTGGAATCAGGCAGTGGCCGTTCAATTCTGAGGCAGCCAGGCGGGAAACAGCCAATGCGTCCTTTTTCAGCGATTGCCGGCAGCGGCATTTTCCTGATCGCAGCGCCAGGTGTGGTTGCCGGACTTGTCCCCTGGCTGCTCAGCGATCGCTGGGGCTTGCCGTGGTCCACGGTGCCGGGCTTCGTTCCTGCCGGCGGCATCCTCATCGTCGCCGCTGCCGTCGTCCTGCTGCATGCCTTCGCCCGCTTCGCGCTCGAGGGGCTGGGCACGCCTGCCCCTGTAGCGCCGACGGAGAAACTGGTGATCGGCGGCATCTACCGCCATGTCCGCAACCCCATGTATGTCGCCGTGCTGTCGATCATCCTCGGCCAGGCGCTGCTGTTCTCGAGCTGGACGCTTGTCGCCTATGCCGTCATCGGCGCTGTCGTCATGAGCTCCTTCGTCAGGCTCTACGAGGAACCGACGCTCGCCAGCCGCTACGGCGCCGACTACGAAACCTACCGCCGCAACGTCCCTGGCTGGCTGCCACGCCTGACGCCATGGCGGAGCGAATAGGCCGCCGCTCACCGCTGCTGCCGTTGATCGCCTTGGGCTAGAAGGACCAGCTGCGCGCCTTGGCAATGATGAAGTCGCGGAACACGTGCAGTTTGGCTTGGTTCTTCATCGCGTCGGGATAGGCGAAATAGGTGTCGAAGGACGGCACCTCGGTTTCCGGCAAAAGCTGCACCAGGCCGGAATCCTTGTTGATCACATAGTCGGGAAGCATGGCGATGCCGGCGCCGCCCTGCACCGCGCGTTTGATCGACAGGATGTCGTTGATCTGCAGCGACGGCACGCGCTGGCCGCCCTCGAAATCGCCGACCGTCTCCAGCCAGTTCAGCTCCGACAGATGCGACGGCACAGGCAGGCCGAAGGTGACGATGCGGTGGTTCCTCAACTCCGAGACCGAGGCCGGCTTGCCATGCTTGGCGACATAGGAGGGCGCCGCATAGAGGTGGAAATGCACGGTGAACAGGCGGCGCTGGATCAGGTCCGGTTGCTGCGGCTGGCGCAGCCGGATGGCGCAATCGGCCTGGCGCATGGTGAGGTCGAGCTCCTCATTGGCGAGGATCAGCTGCAGGCTGATTTCCGGATAGAGTTCGATGAACTCCTGCACCCGTTCGGTCAGCCAGCCGGCGCCGAGGCCGACGGTCGTCGTCACGCGGAGCACGCCGGAGGGCCGATCCTTGGTCTCGGTCAGGCGCGACTTGATGGTCTCGAGCTTCATCAGCACGTCATGCGCCGTGCGGAACAGCATCTCGCCCTGCTCGGTCAGCACCAGGCCGCGCGCATGGCGGTTGAACAGCGGCACGCCGACATCGTGCTCGAGCGCGCTGACCTGCCGCGAGATCGCCGATTGCGACAGGTGCAGTGTCTCGGCCGCGTGCGTAAACGACCCCGCTTCCGCCGCAGCGTGAAACACGCGTAGCTTGTCCCAGTCCAACGCCATGATTCCCCTCGTTCTGTTTGGCGTCTGAATGAAAAATCAGGCTTTTACACGGCGTTTCTAAGCCGTTTTTTTAACAGTTTAAAGTGGCCCTTATTCCGCGGCTTCGCGATGCACCTCGATGCCGGCCAGATACTTTTCCGCTTCGAGTGCCGCCATGCAGCCGAGCCCCGCCGCCGTCACCGCCTGGCGGTAGACATCGTCGGTCACGTCGCCGGCCGCGAACACGCCGGGCACGTCGGTGCGGGTCGAATCCGGCGCCGTCCACAGGTAGCCATTAGGCTTCTGCTTCAGCTTGCCGACGAACAGCTCGACCGCCGGCGCATGGCCGATCGCCACAAACACGCCGTCGACCTTGAGGTGGCTTTCGGCGCCGGTCACCGCATGCTTGAGCTTCAGCCCCTCGACCGACGGCGGCAGCGGCGCCTTGCCGGGGCGGCCGGTGATTTCGTCGACCACCGTGTCCCAGATGACGCGGACATTGTCCTTCTGCAGCAGCCGCTCGCGCAGGATGCGCTCGGCGCGGAAGTCGCTGCGCCTGTGGATGACCGTGACGCTCTTGGCGAGGTTCGACAGATAGAGCGCCTCCTCCACCGCCGAATTGCCGCCGCCGACCACCGCGACATCCTTGCCGCGGTAGAAGAAGCCGTCACAGGTGGCGCAGGCCGAGACGCCGAAGCCCATGAAATCCTGCTCGGTCGGAATGCCCAGCCACTTGGCCTGCGCGCCGGTGGCAATGATCAGCGCGTCGGCGGTGTAGGTGGTGCCGGAATCGCCCTTGGCGCGGAACGGCCGCACGTTGAGGTCGACCTCGGTGATGATGTCGTTGATGATATCGGTGCCGACATGTTCGGCCTGCTTGAGCATCTGTTCCATCAGCCACGGCCCCTGGATGGGATCGGCGAAGCCGGGATAGTTCTCGACATCGGTGGTGATCATCAGCTGGCCGCCCTGCTGCAGGCCGGCGACCAGCATCGGCTTCAGCATGGCGCGTGCGGCATAGACCGCCGCCGTATAGCCGGCCGGACCGGAACCGATGATAAGAACAGGCGCGTGCTTGGTGGTCATCTAGAACCTCTGCGGGGCGGACAGTGCCTTGGAAAAAGACGTGGAATTCGCGCTTAATGTAAGGGTTGCCAACCACGCCAGCAAGACGAACGGGCCGTCGTCCCCGGAAAGCTTCGGCCCAAGCAGTTATTCGCGTGATCGCCGCTTTCGTTACCGTCCAAAAATCGCGTTGATCAGGGCTGGCGCCGACACAAAAGTCGTTTAATTACAAAATCGCGAAAGATTCTTGCGCCGAGCTGAGACAGCCATGCCCCTGAAAGCCGACCTCGACGCCATCGACTGGAAGATCCTGCGCGAGCTGCAGGCGGACGGGCGCATGACCAATGTCGAGCTGTCGAACCGCGTCGGCATTTCGGCCCCGCCCTGCCTGCGCCGGGTCAAGCGGCTGGAGGAGGCCGGCATCATCCGCGGCTACCGCGCGCTGCTCAATGCGCCGGCGCTCGGCCTCGATGTCGTCGCCTTTTGCCTGGTCGGCCTGCACCATCAGGCCGATGCCGAACTGCGCACCTTCGCCGAGCGCACGCGCGGCTGGCCGATCGTGCGCGATGCCTGGATGGTCTCGGGCGAATCCGATTTCCTGCTGCACTGCGTGGCAAGCGACCTCGGCACCTTCCAGACCTTCGTCATCGAGGAGCTGACCTCGACGCCGAACGTCGACACGGTGCGCACCGCGCTCACCATCCGCCGGGTCAAGGATGAAGGCCTGGTTTCCTTCGAGCGCTCCTGAGGCCTGGTGAACGCCCGTGCGCCGGCGAATTCCTGCCTTCGCCACACCGCCGCCGCGTTGGTATTCGACAGACGCTGATGTACAAGGCTGGACGGCTCTGCCGGACTTCGCCGCTTGACTGACCGCTTGATTGGTTTCTCAAGCAATTCCAGGGAAAGTGTGTAACGGTTTTCCGCGCGGATTTGCTTTGGGAACAAATGGCGAAAGCAGCGTTGCTCTGGGGGGGCCTGCCATGGGAAGGGGACCATGACTCGATTTGCAAGCCCGGTCTCGGCGCTTATCATCTGCGTGAACGAGGCCGACATGATCGGCCCGTGCCTGGAAAGCATCGACTTCTGCGCCGAGATCATCATCGTCGATTCCGGTTCGACGGACGGCACGATCGAATGCGTCGAAAGCTACATCGCCAAGGGCTACCCGATAAGGCTGCTGCGCAATGACTGGCCGGGTTTCCCCCGCCAGCGGCAATTCTCGCTCGACCATGCAACCCAGCCCTGGTGTCTTTCGATCGACCCGGATGAGCGCGTCGACGACCAGCTGCGGCAGTCGATCGTGGCCATCACGCAAGGCTCCGACAACAAGATCAGCGGCTGGTACATCCGCCGCCGTGACTGGCTGAAGGGCTACGGCTACGCGCACCGCTGGGTGCTGCACAACAGGCTGATGCGGCTTTTCCGCAGGCAGGGCGCCACCATCGATCTCACCGCGCGGGTGCACGAAGCCTTCCACGTGCCTGGCGAGACCGGGACGATCCAGGAGGGGGTCCTGCTGCATCGCCGTGAAATATCGGTCGAGGAGGATCTCGCCCGGGCCAACGCCTATTCCAGCCTCAAGGCCGTCACGCTGGTCGAGAAAGGCAAGAAGCCTGGCCTGGTGCGGCTGGTGCTGTCGCCGTTCGGCAACTTCCTGAAATTCTACCTGGCCAAGCGCTACTTCCTGTGCGGCCGGCACGGCTTCGTCTACTCGATGTCGGTGATGATCTATTCCTTCGCCACCGAGGCAAAACTCTACGAGGCCTCGGACGATCCTGCGTGAGCTCTCAGGCCTGGGTCAGGACCGGTTGGCCCGGCCGAGCGCTTCAATGGCTGCGATGAGGTCACCGAGGTCGCCGCTGTCCCGCAGGGGCCTGATGGCGAAGCCGGGTTGAACCGCCGCCTCGCCGTCGACCAGCCAGCCCTGTGCGAGACCGGCGCGCTTTCCAGCCTGCATGTCGGCAAGCTTGTCGCCGACGATCAGCGAGCGCTGGAGATCCAGAGCAAGGCGGTTGCCCGCCTCGGCCAGCATGCCCGGATTGGGCTTGCGCATCGGATGATCTGATATGGCGAGCGGCCCGACACCCGCCTCGTGGTAGGCGCAGGCGAGCACCATGTCGACGAACACGCCCTGATCGGCCAGCAGCTCAAGCACGCGGCCATTCACCGCCGCAAAGGCGCTCCAGTCGAAATAGCCGCGCGCGATGCCGGACTGGTTGGTGACCACGACAACCGGGATTCCGGCCCGATTGGCGGCCGCGATCGCCGGCAGCATCTGTGGCCTGAGCACAATTTCGGCCGGATCGCTGGGATAGTCGGTGTCGACGTTGATGGTGCCGTCGCGGTCGAGGAACAGCGCCGGCAGGTGCGGCGGGAGGGCCCGGCCGCCGATGCGCTCGACCCACAGGCCCGGCTCGGTCAGCTTGTTTGGCGTCCCCGTCTTGTCAGCCATTCGACAGGCGCGCTTCGACCACTTCGCAGAGGTGATGATAGAGGCACAGATGCCCCTGCTGGATGATCGGCGTCGAGGTCGAGGGCACGTTGAGCAGGATATCGCAGAACGGCTTGAGCTTGCCGCCGGTGTCGCCGGTCAGGCCGATCACCGTCATGTCCATCATCCGCGCCTGTTCGGCGGCGGCGAGGATGCTCGGCGAATTGCCGCTGGTCGAGATCGCCAGAAGCACGCCGCCGGCCGACCCATGTGCCTCGACCTGGCGCGAGAACACCGTGTCGAAGCCGTAATCATTGCCCCAGGCGGTCAGCACCGCGGCATTGGCCGGCAGCGCGATGACATTGTAGGCCTTGCGCTCCTTGAGGAAGCGGCCGACCAGTTCGCCGGCGATATGGATTGCATCGCTGGCCGAGCCGCCATTGCCGGCGATCAGCAAGGCCTTGCCCGATGAAAGTGCCGCCACCACGGCGCTCGCCGCCCGCTCCATCTCGCCGGTCAAATCGCGCTCGACCATCGCCGTGATCGCGGCCGCCGAGCGGACCAGATAGTCGTTCAGTTCAGACATGAAACCCTCAGCTTGTAGAGCCGGCGCGCAATTTGCCGATGGTGCCGGTGGTGCTCTTGCCGGCGACGAGATCGACCAGCACGACGCGCCCGCCGGCCTTCTGCACCACATCGGCGCCGACCACGGTGTCGATCGTATAATCCGCGCCCTTGACCAGGATGTCGGGCAGCAGCGCCTCGATCAGCGCCAGCGGCGTGTCCTCCTCGAAGACAACGACGGCATCGACCGAGGCGAGCGCGGCAAGCACGCAGGCGCGGTCATGCTGGTCGTTGACCGGGCGGCCCTGCCCTTTCAGCCGCCGCACCGAGGCATCGCTGTTCAGGCCGAGCACCAGCCGGTCGCACTGGCTGCGCGCCGCGTGCAGCAGGCTGACATGACCGGCATGGAGGATATCGAAACAGCCATTGGTGAAACCGACGCTCAGGCCCTCTTCCTTCCAGGCCGCCACCATGCGCGCGGCCGATGCGGCATCGAGGATGGCATCCTTGTGGGCGGTCGGTCCGTGCGAGCGAAACAGCGCGCCGGTAAGCTCCTCGACCGTCAGCCGCGCGGTGCCGCGTTTTCCCACCACGACGCCGCCGGCGGCATTGGCGATCGAGGCCGCAGCGACCGGATCGGCGCCCGACGCGAGCGCCAGCGCGAAGGTCGCGATCACCGTATCGCCGGCGCCCGAGACGTCGAACACTTCGCGTGCCTGGGTGGCGATGTGGCGCGCCTCATCCGGGCCGACCACGCTCATGCCCTTTTCACTGCGGGTGGCGACGACAAAGTCGAAGCCGTGGGCCGCTATCAGCTCCCGCGCGGCCGCGACGATCTCGTCATCGGCGAACACCGCGTGGCCGACGGCCTCGCCAAGTTCCTTGCGGTTGGGGGTGATGGCGGTCGCGCCGGCATAGCGCGCATAGTCGCGGCCCTTGGGATCGACCAGCACCGGCTTGCCGGCCTCGCGGCAAATGGCGATCAGCTCGGCGGCGACGCCATCGAGCAGGATGCCCTTGCCGTAATCGGACAGGATGACGATGTCGGCTCCCGCGAGTGCTGCACGGAAATGTCGGACCAGCTCCGCCCGCTCAGCCTCGTCCAGTGGCTTGATCTCTTCCTCGTCGAAGCGCAGCACCTGCTGGTTGAGCGCGCTGAAGCGGCTCTTCGAGGAGGTCATGCGGCCGCGCTGCTGCGAAAGCCCCGCTGTCTCGGCGCCAAGCTCGCCGAGCATGCGCACCAGGCTGTCGCCGGCCGTGTCCATACCGATCACCGAAACCGGAATGGCCCGCGCGCCAAGCGAGACGATGTTGGCCACGACATTGCCGGCGCCGCCCATGGCCGAGGTCTCGCCACGCCCATGCAGCACCGGGATCGGCGCCTCAGGCGAAATCCGCTCGATGACGCCATTGACGAAGCGGTCGAGGATAAGGTCGCCGACCACCAGCACGGTGACGCCGCCAAAGCGGGCAATGGCGCGGTGCAGGGGTTCGGGAGAAGGCGGATTGTGCTTGATCATATCACTGGCAACGCGCGGGGAAAAACAGTCGCTGAAACATATAGGGTGCCGACAGGCGGTCGTTCATGCCTGCCGATATACCGCAATTCGAACCGGCGCAACGGCGCCGCGTCAGCTCTTCTGCAGGGCAACGTGGACGCCGAGCCCGACCAGCACCGCACCGCCGGCCCGCTGCATCAGCCGCTGCGCCCGGCTCGAACGCCGCAGCCGGCCGATCACTAGGCCGGCGAGGAACACGCAGACGAGGTCGGCCGAGGAGAACATCAGATTGACGATGGTTCCCAAAACGACGAATTGCAGCCAAACCGGAAAGGTCGCCGAGGCGTCGATGAACTGCGGCAGGAAGGCCATGAAGAAGATCGCCGTCTTGGGATTGAGCACCTCGACGGTGATGCTCTCGAAGAAGGCGCGGCGGGCCGATTTCCGTTCGATGGCGGGCAGCGCCACATCGCCTTCCACGCGCTTGCGGAACAGCGAAACACCGAGCCAGATCAGATAGAGCGCGCCGACCAGCTTGACCGCCATGTAGAGCGGCGGCACGGCATGGAACAGCACCGACAGGCCGGCGGCGGCGGCAAAGACATGCACATAGCCGCCGAGATGGATGCCGAGTGCCGCCGTCAGTCCCGACCAGCGCCCCCGCGCCACCGTCTGCGCCGCCGCATAAAGCATGGCCGGACCGGGGATGTAGGCGAAGATCGCCGTGGTGGCGAAAAACGCAATGAGCAGTTCAGTCGACGGCATGTTTGTCCCTCATGATCCTGCCCTGCCCGATTGCGACCGTTCAGTCAGCCCGTGGGATTGCTTTGGATTGGCCTGCGCGAACAGCTGCAATGAAAGCCGACATGACTTTTCTGTGGAATGACGGACTGAAAGCACCGATGCGCGCACCCGGTTCAAAATAGGCCGACGATTCCAGAATATCGTGGTTGTACTCGTCGACTATGACCCAAAGGGGGATAGGGTCAAGGCCAGCGCGGTGGCGTTCAATTTCTGGGACGCCAACGGCCACGCGATCACGGCCGGGCTGGGTGGAGGTGATTGCAAGGATAAAAAGGTTCGTGCCTCCGGCTTTTCCCGGAAGAACGGCGACGAAGGCGACAGGCCGCGTCTTGCGGCCTTCGGTCTAGCCGTCTCCATGCTGGCGATGCCACAGATACGGATATCGCCAGACGTCCGCGGCGACGGGTTTAATCACGGTCCAATTCCGCAGCGTATTCCTCAAGCATCTCGACATGTTCGGACGGAGCATCCTCCGCCGCGTAGACTCGGCGGCTGTCGCTCCCGAAGCGAGCCTCGTAGGCCTCGATGCTCATCAGGACATATCGCGGCTTGTTGTGACGAGTGATGGACACAGGCTGTTGGCTCGCGGCGGCAAGCACGTCACCGAGATTCTGTTTCAGATCGGTCGATGGGTAGTGTTTCATTGGGCACTCCGTTTTGCCCATAATAGACAAAATGGACAAAACAGACAAGTTTGAAAAGGACGAGACGGGCGACTGCCTGCTTTGTCGACAGCCCGGCTGGCCTCCCTTATAAGGACCGGAATCGCAATCAACCAGAGGCCTTCATGATCATCGTCACGGGCGGCGCCGGCATGATCGGCTCCAACATCGTCGCCGCGCTCAACGCCGAGGGCCATGACGACATCCTGGTCGTCGACGACCTGACCGACGGCCACAAGATCGCCAATCTCGCCGATCTGAAAATAGCCGACTATCTCGACAAGGATGAATTCCTGCCACGCATCGAGGCCGGGGGGCTCGGCCGCATCGAGGCGGTGTTCCACCAAGGCGCCTGCTCGACCACCACCGAGTGGAACGGCAAGTTCATGATGGAGGTGAATTTTGCTTATTCGAAGCGGCTGCTGCATGCCTGCCAGGCGCTGCGCGTGCCCTTCCTCTACGCCTCCTCCGCGTCCGTCTATGGCGGCGGTTCGGAGTTTCGCGAGGATCCGGCGCTCGAGCGGCCGCTCAACGTCTATGCCTATTCGAAAAAACTCTTCGACGACTATGTCAGGCGCACGGTCTTCGACACCGATCACTCGCAGGTCGCGGGCCTGCGCTACTTCAACGTTTACGGCCCGCGCGAGGCGCACAAGGGCGCTATGGCATCGGTCGCCTTCCATTTGTTCAACCAGGTCGAACGCGGCGAGAATCCGAAGCTGTTCGGCGCCTATGACGGTTTCGGCCCTGGCGAACAGAGCCGCGATTTCATCCATGTCGGCGATGTCGCCGACGTCAATCTGTGGCTGTGGAAGCGCGGCTCGAGCGGCATCTTCAACTGCGGCACCGGCCGCGCCCAGCCCTTCCGCGCCATCGCCGAAACCGTCATCGACACGATTGGCAAGGGCGAGATCGAATTCATCCCCTTCCCCGACCACCTCAAGGGCAGCTACCAGAGTTTTACCCAAGCTGATATGTCCCGTTTGCGTGCGGCCGGCTATAATGGCCAGTTCCGGACAGTCGAAACCGGTGTCAGAGACTATGTCGAATGGCTGAAAGCCCAACGATCCTCGTGATCGGCCCACGCTGGGTGGGCGACATGGTGATGGCGCAGTGCCTGTTCTCGGCGCTGAAGGAACTCCATCCCAACGCCGCGATCGACGTGCTGGCGCCGGCCTGGGCGGCACCGCTGGTCAAGCGCATGCCCGAGATCCGCCAGCAGATCGACTTGCCTCTGAAGCCCGGCGCGCTCGAATTCACCATTCGCCGCCGCTTCGGCCGCCTGCTGCGCGGCCGTTACGACATGGCCTATGTCCTGCCGGGCAGCTGGAAATCGGCGCTGATCCCCTTCTTTGCCCGCATTCCGCGGCGTGTCGGCCATCTGCGTGAGATGCGCTATGGCCTATTGACCGACATCGTACCGCTGCCGGACGCCGTGAAACGGCGCACAGCGCAGGCCTATTTCAGCCTCGCCAAGGGCGGCAGTTTCCGCGCCCCCCATCTGACCGTGGATGCCGGCAGCCAGGCCGCCCTGCTCGACCGTTTCAGCCTGGCGCCACAGAAATTCGTGGCCCTTATGCCTGGCGCTGAGTTCGGCCCGGCCAAGCGCTGGCCGAGCGAAAGCTATGCCGGCCTTGCCCGCGAGTTCATGGATAAGGGGTTGAAGGTCGCGCTGTTTGGTTCGAAAAACGACCGCGACGTCACCGCCGAGATCGCGGCCCTTGCCCCCGGCGTCGTCAACCTCGCCGGCCAGACGCGGCTGGAGGATGCCATCGACCTGATCGCCGCGGCAAGGCTGGCGGTGTCCAACGACAGCGGGCTGATGCATGTCGCGGCCGGCGTCGGCACGCCGATCGTCGCCGTCTACGGCTCGACCTCGCCCGAGAACACGCCACCGCTGGCGGAGCGGCGCGAGCTGGTCTGGCTGCACCTCTCCTGCTCGCCCTGCCACCAGAAGGTCTGCCCGCTCGGCCATCTCAACTGCCTGAAGACGTTGCAAGTCGGCCAGGTCGCGGCGGCGGCGGAGCGGCTGCTGGAACTTCCGGCCGCGGCATGAAGGTCCTGATCGTCAAGACATCGTCGATGGGCGATGTCATCCACACCTTTCCGGCCGTCGAGGACGCCAGCCTGCATCGGCCGGACGTGTCCTTCGACTGGTGCGTCGAGGAGGCGTTTGCCGGCATTGTCGCCCTGCACCCGGCGATCGGCACGATTCACACGGTGGCCATCCGGCGCTGGCGCAAGGCGCTGTTCAGCGGCGGCACCTGGCGCGAGGCGGCCGCGTTGCGCCGTACATTGCGCGAAAGCCGCTACGACCTGGTCATCGACGCACAGGGCCTGTTGAAATCGGCCCTGGTGGCGCGGCAGGCGCGCGCACCGATCGCCGGCTTCGACCGGTCGAGCGCGCGCGAACCTTCGGCGACCCTGTTCTACGACGTCACCTATGGCGTGCCGCGCGACCTGCACGCCATCGAGCGGACAAGGCGGCTGTTCGGGCTGGCGCTGGGCTACCAGCCCGATCTGTCGACGCTCGCTTCAGGCATCGTGCCGCCACCCGTTGGCCTGGCCGGCATCACCGGAAAGACCGCCTTCCTGCTGCACGGCACCAGCCGCGAGGACAAGAAATGGCCTGTCGAAGACTGGATCGGAACCGCCCGCCTGCTGGTCGAGCGCGGCATGGTTCCGGTCACCACATGGTCGAACGTGCGTGAGAAGTCTGTCGCCGAAGCCATCGCCAGGGCCGTGCCGTCCACGGTCGTGGTGCCAAAATCACCGCTGGCCGACATCGCCGCCATCCTCGGCCGCTCGACCCTGGTCATCGGCGCCGACACCGGCCTGACCCATCTCGCCAGCGCCTTCGGCCTGCCGACGGTCGCGGTGTTCTTGGCGACGGAGCCGGGTTTGACCGGCCCGCGCGGGGAATTTGCGTCGACACTACTGGCAGCGGTAGAGGGGCGTGTGACGCCTGCTGACGTTATGGCGGAAGTGGGGAGGCTGCTGGAGCGCCAGACACTTGGTCAAGCGACCGCTGCCAAGAATTGATTTTCTCAATCAATTCAATCGGAAGGCCAGCGCCGCCCCTCATCCGCCTGCCGGCACCTTCTCTCCGTATAGTGACGGGGAGAAGGCAACTGCGCGCAGCGCCGGCGCGGCTTCTTGCAATGTTGAAAAGTGAGCGAAACCGTCAATGAAGGCGTCTTTCTCCCCGTCACTATACGGGGAGTTGAGGAGTGGTCCGCGTAGCGGACGAAAAGCCAATTGCTTGGCTTTTCGAAAGACGAACGTCCGGCAGGGCAATGAGGGGCGGCGCCAACCTTGGATTGGTATGGCGCAACTCAGGGCCAAGCCCTGCCCCAAATCCCCTAGATGAACTGCACCTGGACGATCTCATACCCCCTGGCACCGCCGGGCGCGTTGACCTCGATGGCGTCGCCGACTTCCTTGCCGATCAGAGCGCGCGCGATAGGCGAGGAAATCGAGATGCGGCCGGACTTCACGTCGGCTTCCTGGTCGCCGACGATCTGGTAGGTCTTCTTTTCCTCGGTGTCCTCGTCGACCAGCACGACGGTGGCGCCGAACTTGACCTTGTCGCCGCTGAGCTTGGTGACGTCGATGACCTCGGCGCGCGCGATCAGGTCCTCAAGCTCGTTGACACGGCCCTCATTGAGGCTCTGCGCCTCCTTGGCGGCGTGGTATTCGGCATTTTCGGACAGGTCGCCATGCGAGCGCGCCTCGGAGATCGCCTCGATGATGCGTGGCCGCTCTTCCTGCTGGCGCCAACGCAGTTCTTCCTTCAATGACGCGAACCCCTCGCCTGTCATCGGGACCTTGTTCATGATGCCTGACCTTTCCTGCCGCCACCCCCGCGTTTCGGGGGAGGCCTTGTCGTTGGGTACAAAAAGAAAACGGTCCGGCAGCCTCGGGCTAACGGAACCGTTTCACCGCAATTTCCCCCAATATAGCAATCTTCGCGGGTTTTTCACGCCCAAAAAAGCGGTTTTGCAAAAATCATCCCCGCTTTCACCAGAGGAGGCGGCCAACGAGGCAGGAGGCAATGAAAAAACGGCCGCGATTGCTCGCGGCCGCTTCGGTAAATCTTTGGGGGCCTGATCAGCTCCGCATGAAATGCTCGATCTGCTCGGACAGCATGCCGTATTCGCGCGAGCCCTTGCCGGTGCGCTTCTCGATTTCCATCAGCTGCTGCTGGGCGCCGGCAAGGTCGCCGATCTGCAGATGCGCCTCGCCCAGATATTCGCGCACCAGCGTGTAGTTCGGGTCGATGCGCAACGCCTCCTCGTAATAGCCGAGGCCGACGGTGACACGGCCGGAGTGGCGGTGCGAATAGCCGAGATAGTTGAGGATGCGCGGATCCTGCTTGTTGGCGGCAAGGGTGAGCACCGAGATCGCCTCGTCATAGCGCCCGGCCATCGCCAACGCATGGCCGGCATCATAGATGCTGTCGTCGTCCAGCATGCCTTCCTGCGGTGCGACGCACTTTTTCTTCTTCTTGTCCCAGACCTCTCCCTTCTTGCACTGGGTGACGGTCTGGTCGCTGCCACCACTGCTGCCGGCGGCGAAAGCGGGAACAGCGAGGAACTGCAGAGCGAGAAGCGCGCTCGCCGCCTGGATCAGCACTCTTTTATGCATCGAAGCCTCCTGGAGGGTTGAGAATGCAACACTAACGCCGCGTGCCGATCGTTTCATCCCGAAAAAAGCAGTTTGGGACAACATCAGGTGACGGATGCCTGAAATCCGCTATCATCCGGCAAACGACGGACGGAGACGGCCCGTGCAGCAGCGGCTTGAAAAGGACTGGGACCTTACGATCGGCCCCGACACCGTGCGCCTGTTCATCCTTAAGGCCAAGGCGCTGAGCGCCGCCGTCAACGAGGACTATGCCGACGGGGCAGAACACGAGATCGAGTTCGACGGCGACACGCACGACAATCATCACCATGACGGCCTTGCCGAGGAAAGTTCGGAAAACCTGACCGAGGAAGAACTGCGCGAGCTGATCGACGACCTCAATGTCGATGAAGCCGCCGAACTGGTCGCGCTCGCCTGGGTCGGCCGCGGCGACTACGACGCCTCGGAATGGGTGGATGCCGTGACGGCGGCGCGCGAACGCGCCAACAAGCGCACGGCCAAGTACCTGCTTGGCATGCCGTTGCTCGCCGACTGGCTGGAGGAAGGTCTCGAAGCGATCGGCGCGTAACGCGGCGGTAACCGATTGTGATCGGGGGAAAGTGTCCGTCCAGGCAACCTCGGCATGCCGGCGCCGTTTCGAAGCGATGGCAACGCTGAGCTTTTCCCGACTTTGCACCTTGGCGCTGCCTCTGGCGGCTGCGGTCCTGCTGGCGACCCCGGCCGACGCCAGACATCGTCACCGGCATTACCAGCCGCTATCCCCTCGGATCGATCAGTCGTCGACACAGCGCCTGGACCAGCCGCCAAGGGGCAAACAGCGCGTGAGAACGCGGGGCAAACAGCCGCCAAAGCAGACGCCACAGGAAACGCAGGAGCAGCAGGCCTCGCCCGCCGATGCTCCGGTTCCCGAGCCGCGTCCCACGGACACGCCCAAGGCCGACGCCGCACCGGCGGAAGAGCAAAAGACGCAAGGTCCGAAGGCCCCGGACGCCTCCGACCAGCTCAATGAGGAAAAGTCTCGTCAGGCAAAGCAGGCACTTCCCAAGCCGTCAGGCCCCGAAACGGAAAGCGAGCCGGAGCCGCCAGCCGAGGTGCCCATCCCGACACAAAGGCCCGACACCAAGGAACCAGAGGTTGGGCCTCCCGCCATAGCCCCGCCACCGACAAAACCGGCGGATGCCGGCGATGAGAAAATGCTTCCCGACCCGCGCTCGGCCGACCGGCCCGGCGAAAAAATGCCCGTCGAGGAAGTCGCCTGCCGCGAGCGGCTGAAGGCGCTCGGCGTCGAATTCGAGGAGCACAAGGCGGAAAGCAGTCCCGAAATCGGCTGCTCGATCCCCTATCCCCTGATGCTGAAGAGCCTCGGCAAGTCGATCGTCATTGCCCCCGGCACTGAGCTCAACTGTCCGATGGCCGAAGCGGCGGCGCGGTTCGCCGCCAATGTCATCCAGCCGGCGGCGAAAGCCGAATTCGGCGCCGACCTCAAATCGATCAACCAGGCCTCGGCCTTCGTCTGCCGCCCCCGCCACGGCACCAGGAAACTGTCGGAGCACGCCTTCGGCAACGCGCTCGACATCGCCAGCTTCACCCTATCCGACGGCACGAAGATCGAGGTCGGCCCGGCGCCGCCCGAAAAGGACGCCAAATTCCTCGACGCCGTGCGCAAGGCCGCCTGCGGTCCGTTCAAGACCGTGCTCGGACCGGGCGCCGACGCCGACCACGCGCTGCACTTCCATCTCGATCTCGAGCCCCGCCGCCACGGCGGCACCTTCTGCCAGTGAGTTAAGCCGAAAGGTTGTGTGCCTCAATTCAGCCGCAGGCGTGAACGCGGGCGCTGAGTTTTCCTTTACCCTTGATCGTTAAAATGCCGGATATCCGAACCATGATCCCGAAAAGTGGGAACCGGTTTTCGGAAAAGATCATGGTCAGGCAAAGTGAGAGCCTGATCGCGATCAGGTTCGAACTAGGATTCCGCCAATGGCCGGCAAATTTCGCGCCGTGTTTTCCGCCACCGCGCGCCGATCGAAACCCGCGATGCTGCTGGCCGCCGGCCTTACCCTCGCGGCGGTTTCGGCCTGCAACACCGGCAGTGTGCTGTCCTTGCAGCCGGCGGTCGATGTCGGCGCGCAAACCGCGGCCGTGCCGCAATATGCGGGCATGCAGAAGCTTGTTCCTTCCAATCCCTACATGACGCAGGCCGCCTATCCGCGTATGGATGAGCCGATGTCGCCGGTCGAACAGATACCGGCCAGCGAAATCGATTGCCGCCAGCAGCTGAAGCGCCTCGATGTCGCCTACACCGACCTGGCGCCGATCCATGAAGGCCAGTGCGGCATCGACTATCCTGTAAAGGTCACGGCCATCGGCAGTGTCGAGATGAAGCCCGCCGCGACGCTGACCTGCGACATGGCCGCCACCTTCGCCGCCTGGACGAAGAACGAACTCGTTCCCTCCGCCCGTTGGCGCTACTTCTCCGGCGTCAAGACCATCCACCAGGGCTCGAGCTATTCCTGCCGCAACATCGCCGGCGAAGGCGTCTTGTCCGAGCACGGCAAGGGCAATGCGCTCGACGTGATGAGCATCGAGCTCAACAATGGCGACGACATCGATGTGCGCAAGCCCGGCCTGTTCGCCTTCCGCACCCGCGGCTTCCTCAACAATGTCCGCGCCGATGGCTGCCAGTATTTCACCACCGTGCTTGGGCCCGGCTACAATTACGACCACCGCAACCATTTCCACTTCGACGTCAAGAACCGCAAGAGCGGCTACCGCGCCTGCCGGTAGCGAATGATCAGGCGGGTTCCGCGCCAGCGGTGGAGGCGATGATTTGCCGTGCCACCAGATCCTGGACGCGCCAGAGGTTCCGGTCGTGGATACCGCTTTCCTCCAGCTTGCTGACGGTCCGGAACAGATACTGCGCCGACGAGCCCCAATGCCCGGCGGCCCGCGCCAGCGTATCCGCGACCTGCTCCGGCGCCAGCCGTCCGGCATAGGCCCTGCCGTCCGGCGCGGCGACGAAGGCCAGGGCGCGTAGCGGACCCTCCTTCGTCCGGACCCTGATCCAGCGCGGCACATTGGTTGGCGGATTGGCATCGATCTCGCGGCGCATCAACTGCCCGAGTTGCCCAAAATGATCTTCCACGGGCAGCCGGTAGACAATGCCGTTGCAACTGCCGCCACGGTCGAGAGCCAGCATCAGCGCCGGCAATTCGCGGGTGCCGCGCCAGCGGGTCAGTTTCAGGCAGAATGAGCGGTGCCATCCTGGCGCCGTGGCCGGGCGCTGCTCGACAGGAACGAATTCAGGATTCCAGATCAGCGAGCCGTAGGCAAACACCCACAGCGCTTCGGGCCGGTATTGCGACAAGAGCTGCTCGACAAGGCCGTCGAACTCCGCGTCGGTATGCTCGGCTGTTCCAGGCTCGGGGCCGGGATCCGGTTCGATGCGCTCGACCCTGGCGACAAGGTCGGCGGTCAACGCCATCGGTCCGCGGCCTGCCGGTTTCCCCTTCATTCCTGCCCCCGTGCAAAAACGACGACCGACGATAGACCAGCTGCGCATCGGTGGCCATTGATTTCCATGGACTGTCAGGCAACAGATACCGCACGAATCGAGCCTCCCTCATGAGCCAACGAAGCCTTCGGCGACGCGCGATGATCTGGCTGGCGTCCTTGCTCGGCGCCTGGGTCGCGCTTGCCTATGTCGCGGCGCCGGAATTCTGGACATTCCGGGAGCGCGGCTTTCGCGACCAGCGCTTCGAAATGGTGACGCACACGCCGCAAGGCATTCCCGGCGACCCGATCAATGTCGGCCTTGTCGGCACGGAGAAGGAGGTGGTCCATGCCTTCGCCGTCGCCGGCTGGGACACAGCCGATGCCGTCACCTTGAGAACCGCCATCGACATCGGCGAAAGCGTCCTGTTTTCCCGTCCCTATCCCGACGCGCCGATGAGCCGGCTGCTGTTCGAGGGCCGTGCCCAGGACCTCGCTTTCGAAAAGCCGGTCGGCGACAGCGCCGACCGGCGCCACCACGTCCGTTTCTGGCAAACCGATACGGTCGGCGACGACGGCCGCCCGCTCTGGCTGGGCGCCGCCAGCTTCGATCGCGGCGTCGGCCTCAGCCACGACACCGGCGCCATCACCCATCACATCGGTCCCGACATCGACGCCGAACGCGACTTCCTGATCGGCGACCTCAACGCAGCCGGTCTGCTGGCGTCGACCAGCGAATTGCCGGGCATCGGCGCCACAAGGACCGGCCGCAATGGCGGCGGCGATCCCTTTTTCACCGACGGCAAGGCAATCATCGGCGTGCTGAAGCAGCCGCAATGATCGGACGCCGGGTCGGGCGTGCGGATCACGATCTTGCCGAACGGCCCTTTTTCTAGATGCTGCAAGGCCTGCGGCACCTCGTCGTGCATACCATCTGCGGGTGACACGCAATCTGGCGCGCCAAGATCCGTGTGGTCGTCGACGCTCTCGTCGAACACTTTTCGGCGCGGGCCCGGGATAATGCCTGAAAGACACATGTCATATTCTAAAAATGGCGGCCCGCTATTTTCGAGCGGCCCGCCGCAATGCTATTGAGCCCTCATGCTATACGTCGAAATCGCTATCGTGGTCGTCCTCATCTGTGTGAACGGCCTTCTGGCAATGTCCGAACTCGCCATCGTTTCATCGCGCCCGGCACGGCTCAAGGCGATGATCGACCGTGGCGTCAACGGCGCCGGCCGGGCGCTGGATCTTGGCTCCAACCCCGGCAAGTTCCTCTCCTCCGTGCAGATCGGCATCACCCTGGTCGGCGTGCTTTCCGGCGCCTTCTCCGGCGCCACGCTGGGCGACCGGTTGTCCGTGTTCCTGGCCACGACAGGCATGCGCGAAAGCGTCGCCGATCCGCTCGGCGTCGGCATCGTGGTTGCCATCATCACCTATTTCTCGCTGATCGTCGGCGAACTCGTGCCCAAGCAGATCGCACTGCGCGATCCCGAGCGGGTCGCCGCCCGCGCCGCGCCGGCCATGACCATCCTCGCCACCATCTCGGCGCCGCTTGTATTCCTGCTCGACATCTCCGGCCGCGCCATATTGTGGCTGCTTGGCCAGCGCGGCGAAAGCGAGGAGAAGGTCACCGACGAGGAGATCAAGATGCTGGTCGCCGAGGCCGAGCATCACGGCACCATCGAATCCGACGAGCGGCGCATGATCGCCGGCGTCATGCGGCTTGGCGACCGCGCCGTGCGTGCGGTGATGACGCCGCGCACCGAGGTCGACTGGATCAACCTGCAGTCCGACGACACGACGATCCGCAAGCTGCTGATGGAAACCCAGCATTCGCGCCTGCCCGCGGGTGACGGCGGCGTCGATGTCATGGTCGGCGTCGTCCAGACGCGCGACGTGCTGGCCGCGATCCTTGCCGGCCGCACGCTCGACCCGCGCAAGCATGTGCGCGCCGCTCCCATCGTCTACGACCAGGCCGACGCGCTCGACGTGTTGCACAAGCTCAAGGAATCCGACGTGCCGATGGCGCTGGTGCATGACGAATACGGCCATTTCGAAGGCATCGTCACGCCTGCCGATATTCTCGAAGCCATCACCGGCGTGTTCCGGGCGGACCTCGATGCCGGCGACGAAGAAAACGCCGTCAAGCGCGAGGACGGCTCATGGCTGCTGGCGGGCTATATGCAGGCCGACGAAATGGCCGAGATCTTGGGCATCGACCTTCCCGAAAACCGCGACTACGAGACGGTCGCCGGCTATGTGCTGTCGCATATGCACCATCTGCCGGCGACCGGCGAATGCGTCGACGCGCAAGGATGGCGCTTCGAAGTGGTCGACCTCGACGGCCGCCGCATCGACAAGCTGATCGCCACCCGCCTGCCCGGCACCCACCGCGAGGCGGTACGCTGAATGTTTGAATGTCGACTTCGGATTGCGCGGCCGGCTACCGCTCCGTGAACGCGCGAGCGAAGGAATCGAGCATCGGCCGTGCCAGATATTCTAGGAAAGTCCGATCGCCAGTGCTGATGAACGCCTCGACCGGCGTTCCCGGATAAAGCTGCTCGGGCTTCACCCCGGGTGGCAGGTCGGCGGCAATCCTGAGTTTGACGCGGTAATAGGGCTCGTGCGTGGCCTCGTCGACGAGCCGGTCCGCGGAAATTTGTGCCACGGTGGCTGAAACCTCCGGGGTGAGCCGCGTGTTCAAGGCGGACAATCGCAGTTTCGCCGGCTGGCCGACACGGACCTGATCGACGTCTTTCGGCCGCAGCCTTGCTTCGACAATCAGACCCGGTGCCGTCGGCAGGATCTCCATGATCTTTTCGCCGCGCGCGATCACGCTGCCCCTGGCATTATAGGTCGAAGACACCACGATGCCCGCGGCCGGTGCCTTGATCCTCGTGCGCCGCAGCACCGCCTCGGCCGCCCTGATCTGTTCCTCGATGTCGGCTAGGTTGGAACGAACCTGGTCCAGCTTCGTCAGCGCCTCCTCCACGCGTTGCGTGGTCAGGCGCTCGATCTGCTCCTGGGCTTCGACGATCTGGGTGTTGGCCGCCGCGACATTGGCTTCCAGCATCCCGGCCTGCCCGACGAGATCGGCCTCGCTGCGCAAAAGCTGCGAGTATTCGGTACGATTTGTGAGACCCTTGTCCAGCAGGCCGGCTTTGATGCCGAGCTCCTTCTTCACGATTTCGGCTTGCTGCTGAACGGCCTCCTTCTGGGACTGCAATCCCACGACTGACTGCCGATGCATGGCCAGGCGTTGGGCAAGGATCGATTGTTCCGATCGGAACCGGGCGAGCCTGGCATCGAATTCCTTTTGCTGTTCTCGAATCAAGGCGTCGAAATCGGACTGGAGCAAAGCTGGCGCTGGTTTGGTGATTGGCGCTAGCCTGTCCAACCCGTCGCGTTCCGCCTCGAGCCGCGCCGCACTGGCCCTGAGTGCGATCGACTGTCTCGTCAGCCGGTTGAGCTCGGTCTGCGCGGCTGTCGGATCCAGCACGATCAGATCCTGGGCCTGTTGCACGCGATCGCCGTCATGGACCAGCAACTCCTCGATGAGGCCGCCGTCGGGATGCTGGATCAGGATGTTTCCGCCGGTCGCCGAGATCGTGCCTTGCGTGATCACCGCTCCAGACAAGGGCGCGCTGACGGCCCAATAGCCAAAGCAACCCGCAAACAGCGCTGTCGCCGCGTATCCGGCGAATGCGACACGCCTTATGTTGGTACGCGGGTTGCCCTCCCAGGCGAGGCTCTGCACCGCCATCATCTACGACCCGAAACGGACGTTGTGCGTGCGGATCGTCGTGGCGAAGGACCCTGTCACCACCGTATTCGGCTGCGCGGGCAGGCCTTTGCCAACAGCCGAATGCCGCAGCACCTCGCTGCTTGGGCCGAAGGCTTCGATCGCGCCGCCACGCAGAAGCATCACGCGGTCGCAGGACGCTGCGATCGAAGGGCGATGCGTGATCACGACTATGGTGACGCCGGCCGCCTTCGCGGCGGCGAGGACCGCCTCGAGCGCCGCTTCGCCCGTGCCGTCGAGGTGGGTGCTCGGCTCGTCCAGGACGAGAATTCTGGGATTGCCGTAGAAGGCGCGCGCCAGCCCGATCCTCTGGCGTTCGCCGCCCGACAGCATTCTGTCCGACGGACCTATCAATGTCTGGTAGCCGTCCCGCTGCGCCAGGATCAGCTCATGCGCCTCAGCCCGCCTTGCCGCCTCGACGATCGCGGCATCATCCGCATCTGGGTCGAAGCGGGCGACGTTTTGCGCGATCGATCCTGGAAAGAGCTCGACCTCCTGCGCGAGGTAGCCGACATGCTTTCCGAGCTGGTTTTCGTCCCAGGTCCTGAGGTCGGCGCCGTCGATCCTGACCGCGCCGCCGGTCGGCCGGGCAGCACCCACCAGCAACCGCGCCAGCGTCGACTTGCCGGCGCCGCTCGGGCCGACGATGGCCAACGCTTGGCCGGCGCCAATTTGGAAGTTCAGCCGCTTGAGGATGGGTTCGGTGCCGGGCTGCGCATTCGGCGCCATGAAGAAAACGTCCTGCACGGAAATCGCCCCTGCCGGATCGGGCAGGATCAGTTTGCGCGCTTCGGCCGGACGCGCCGCAAGCGCCGTCTCCAGCCGTTTCCACGCGCGCCGGGCGTCGGCGATCTGTCGCCATGCGCCGATCAACTGGTCGAGCGGCTGCAGCGCGCGCGACGACACCAGCGAGGAGGCGAAGATCATGCCTGCCGTCATCTGCCCCTTGAGCACCAGCCATGCGCCGACGCCGAGGATCGCCAGTTGCAGCATCATGCGCAGCGCCCGAGAGGCACCGCTGAAGATCGCATTGGCACTCGAGGAACGGTCGTGCAAGGTGAGCGCTGCCGCCACGTGCCGTCCCCAGACCCGCGCGGCGTTCTCCACCATGCCCATGGCGCGCAGCGTCTCGGCATTGCGGGCAAAGGCCTGTTCCGCCTGGCTGGCCAGGGCCGAACGCTCGGCCGACAGGGCGTCGTTCCTGCCGATGGCAAGCTGGTTGGCCACGACCAGCAAAAGCAGAAGCGCTGCGCCGGCGACCGTCACCCAGAACAGCACGGGATGGATGAGATAGAGCAAGGCGAGGAAGACGGGCGCAAAAGGCAGGTCGAACAACACCGCCACGCCGCGCGACCGGATGAAGGCGCAGACAGAGGCGAGGTCGCGCAGCGGTGACAGGCCCCCGGCATATCTAGCGCCAAGCGAAACGGCGAATGTGCTGGCGCCCAGTTTCCGGTCGAGGGTCGCCGCGACGCGCTGCGTATAAACGGCGCGGATCGCGTCCAGCAACCCGAGGAAAGCGAGCGCGAGAACCGCGATGACCGAAAGATAGACAAGCGTTTCGACGCTGGAGGACGGCAGCACGCGGTCATAGACCTGCAGCAGGTAGAGTGGAATCACCAACAGCAGGATGTTGATTAACAGCGAGAAGACGCCGACATCGGCGATGGCGCGCATGAAGACCGGACGCAGGCCGGACGGTCCAGTCATTTCCACATTCCCCGACGCTGCATGTTCCCGAGACCTTACGCGTGGCCCCCAAACTCGGAACCGCCGTGCAGCGTGCTGCTGCTGTGCGTGGCGATATTCTGCGTCGTGGTGGTGCTGCTGGTGACGTTCAGGGCGTTCGCGGGCGCGCTGTCCAGCGTATAGGCGCGGACGTAGTCGATCTTCATCTCGGCCGGCGTGGCCAGATGGTCCGGAGGGGTGCCGGCCAGGCCGCCGACAGCGAGATCGACCAGCATGTACATGGGCTTGTTCATGTCGGAGGGCGTCGCCGCTTCGGCGACCTCTACACCGTCATAGGTCCAGACGAGCTTGTCCGGCGTCCAGAGCAGGCCATAGGTGTGGAAACCGGCGGGGTCCGAGACGCTCACCGTCGACGTCACCTTGGTGTGCGTCCCCGTTTCATTCGAGTGCGCCGTCATGATCAACGAGTTCGGGGCCTGGCCGATCGTCTCCACGACATCGAGTTCCGGCGGCCATGAACCGTCTTCCGGAAGCAGCCAGAAGGCCGGCCAGGCACCGGCGTTCTCGGGCAGGTCGGCCCTTATTTCGAAATAGCCATAGGTCTGCGAGAAGGTGTCGTGGGTCGTCAGGATGCCGGAGGTGTATTCGAAATTGTTGATCAGCGGCTTGATGTCAGCCGGCGCCTGCGCCGCGGTGATGGTGAGCACGCCATTGTTCACGCTGAACGGGTGGACGGAACTCGTCGGTGCGTAATTGGCGTCGATATACCATTGCAGCTCGTTGTTGCTGCTCAAGGTGCTGCCGTTCGCCGCGCCCCACCAGAAGTTGGTGTCCCACGTGCCGCCCTGGCTGTTGTGGAGGTTCAGCGTGTTGAAATCGTCGCTGAAGGAGAGCTGCATTCCGGACTTGTCGATCGGCAATTCGAACTGGCTGGGCTGCAGCTTGTCGATGGTCGTGTCCTTGAACTCGAGGATCTCGCCGGACCCGAGGTTCAACAGCACGTTCGAACCCGCCTGGATCATGTTGGCGTGGATGGCGTCGAACGACGTGAAGCCATAGCCGCTAAGACGGACCGTGTCGGTGGCGGCAAAATTCGCGATCAGGTCGCTGCCATTGCCTTTCGAGATGATGAAAGTGTCGTACCCGCCGCCACCATCGATCAGGACATCGTTTCCCGCGCCGCCGTCCAGGGTCTGGTGCCCGCCCTTGGCGGTGATGATGTTGTCCAAACCATTTCCGAAAGCATAGTTGTTGGCGTTTGTGACGACGAGGTTCTCGACATTGTCGGGGAGCTTGTAGCTCATCCATGTGCTGATCGTGTCGATGCCTGCCCCGGCGGCCTCCGCCACCTTGTTGCTCGCCGCATAGAGGTAATAGATGTCATCGCCTGCGCCACCATGCATGGTGACACCGGATGCTCCGTAGAAGGAGTCGTTTCCGGAGCTGCCGTACAAGTCCGGCCCGGCCCCTGCCGCCGAATACCAATGGGTGGAAGCGCCGCTGTAGGGAAGAGGAACGCCCAGGGCATTGACGAAGAAGCTCATCGGATAAATCCTCCTCGTGATGCCGGGCCCGCTCGGATCGCTCGATTCCAGGCGACCGCATCCGGACCAAAATTGCCGGCACGATACCGCTCCAGGAACTTGCCACAGAGTTCCCCATCACATCGACCATTCAGTGATGTTTTCCGGGCTGGAAGCACAACAATCCGACGAATGGTCTACAGATCGTAATTCGACCGGCGAAACATTTAATAAAAATACAGTAGGCGCCGATCTACTTGCGCACGGCAATTCAAACCGCGACTTCGATCGGCTCGGCAAGCCTCGGATTCGAGCGCGCGGCGATCAGGCAGCTGGCCACGATGAGGCCGGCTCCGGCCAGCGTCGTCCAGGTCACCGCCTCGTCGAAGAAGAACCAGCCGAGCGCGATCGCCCAGATGAAGGCTGAATACTCGGTCGGGATCAGATATTGCGCTTCGGCGCGCGCATAGGCCCAGCTCATCAGGAACTGGCCGGCGAGCGACAGGGCCGTCACCCCGGCGAGCGGAAGCCAGAGATTGCTGGGCAGCGCAATGGCGAGCCAGGGTGCGGCAAGACCAAGCATGAGCCCGACGCAAAGGTTCTGGAACAGCATGATCTCGATCGGCTTGGCCAGCAGCGCCTGTCGTCGCGCGAGGATCAGATTGTAGGCGTAGAACACTGTCGATACGAGCACTGCCGCGGTGCCGAGCAGCGCATCGCCGGCATAGGTCTTCTGCCCGAACTGGCCGGCCACGATGATCACGACGCCCGCAATGCCGGCGAGCGAGGCCCAGATCGCCTTGCGCTGTATCCTTTCGCCCAGAAGCAGCGCGGCCAGCAGCAGCGCAAACAGCGGCGCCACGAAACTCAGCCCGATCGCCTCCGCCAGCGGCAGTCTGGCAAGCCCCCAGAAGAAGCACAGCAGGACAATGCCGACAATCGCGGCGCGCAGCGCATGCAGTCTCAGCACCGAGACGGCGGGAAGCGAGCGCGGCCCCGCCAGCCAGCCCGCGCCCGCGACCAAGGTCGCCAGCATGCTGCGCCACAGCACTGTGTTGTAGACGCCGACCGCGATGACCAGCACCTTCATCGCCGCATCCATGCCGGACAGAAGGAAGATGCCAAGCGCGCAGACGAGCACCGGGATCATGGGGGAGACGACGCCGGCCAGGCTGGATGATTTCACGCGGGCTTACTCGAGGTGACGGATGCACGCTGACATATCAGGGCAAAAGCACAGGGCCAGATGGCAGCCCCGCCCATATGACGGTCCAACTCGATCGGCCGAGGCTTCCACGGCAGGCCTTGCAACAACTTGTCCGGTACCGGCGGCGGCGCCGGCCGGTCGAGAAGGCAGGGCTTGACGATCACTATTAAGCGATGCTAAGTACCACTACTCATCATCACTGAGTAGCATGAGAGGTACTTCCATGGGCAAGCAGATGACGGAGATGCTCAAGGGCACGCTGGAGGGCATCATCCTGGCGATCCTGTCCGCGCGGCGCGCCTATGGCTACGAGATCACGGCGCTGTTGCGAAACCAGGGCTTCTCGGACATCGCCGAAGGCACCGTCTACGCCCTGCTCGTCAGGATCGAGCAGAAGGGTCTCGTCGACGTGGAGAAGATCCCGTCCGAGAAGGGCCCGCCCCGCAAGGTGTACTCGATCAACGCCCGGGGACGGGACGACCTCGAAGAGTTCTGGAGGACGTGGAACTTCCTCGCGGAACGGCTCGAACAGCTCAACACGGAAAGGAAATAGACATGGTCACAGGATGGATCGAGAAGATCACAGGGTCGATCGAGCAGAAGAAACGCTACTGGCAGTACAAGGCGCGCACGGAAAAGCTTCCGGCGAATTATCGCGCGGCGATCGAGGCGCTGGACCGGTACCTCATGTATTTCGGGGCGATCACCAACGGGGACACCATGGTGTCGATGCTGGAGGATCTCATCGACCTCTTCGAACAGAGCGCGGCGCACGGAACCCCGATCCGCGCGATCGTCGGCGAGAACCCTGTCGAGTTTGTCGAAACGTTTCTCCAGAACTACGCGGAGGGCCAGTGGATCAACAAGGAGCGGAAACGGCTGATCGACGCCATTGACCGCGTCGCCGACAATGCGCCGTAACGGATATCCATCGATAAGCGTCCGGGGCGCTGAAGCCCCGGAGCGGCTTCGACCGACTATCAGGGATTTGAATTTTTCCTCGCACCGCTGTCGATTCCGTCACCCTTCGTTCGTCGTATCATCGAACCAACCCAACCAAGGAGAAGACCATGCGGTTCATGATGCTGATGATCCCCGGCGGCTACGCACAGGCGGCGGCCGACGTCAGGCCCGGCGCCGAGGCGGTGGAAGGAATGATGCGATACAATGAAGAGTTGAAGAAGGCCGGCGTTCTGCTGGCGCTCGACGGGCTGCATCCGCCGTCCGAGGGCGCGCGGATCAGCTTCAAGGCCGGCAAGCCCATTGTCACCGATGGCCCGTTCGCGGAGGTCAAGGAAGTGCTGGGCGGCTATTGGGTGATCGACGTACGCTCGCGTGAAGAAGCCATCGAATGGGCGCGCCGCTGCCCCGCCGGGGAGAATGACCTGATCGAGGTTCGCCGCGTCTTCGAGATGAGCGATTTCCCCGAGGACGTCCAGAAGGTGGCGGAAGGCTTTAGCGAGCTGATGGGTTGACGGCCACAGCCACCATCGAAGCGGCCACCATCGAAGCGGTTTGGCGGATCGAGCAGCCCAAGCTCATCGCCAGGCTCGTCCGCTATCTCAGGGATATCGGGCTGGCCGAGGAGGTCGCCGGCGATGCCTTCCTGCTGGCGCTGGAGCGCTGGCCCCGGGACGGCATCCCGCGCAACCCGGCCGCCTGGCTGACCGAGGTCGCCAGGAACCGGGCGCTCGACCGGCTGCGCCGCACCACCATGATCGACGGCAAGCATCGCGAACTCGCCATCGACCTCGCCGAACTGGAGCGCGAAATGCCCGACATCGAGGCAGCGCTCGACGAGGATATCGACGACGACCTTTTGCGGCTGATTTTCACCGCTTGCCATCCCGTATTGCCGGCCGAGCAGCGCGCGGCCCTTGCTCTGCGCCTGCTGGGCGGGCTGTCGACGGCCGAGATCGCCCGCGCCTTCCTGGTGCCTGAAGCCACCATCGCCCAGCGCATCGTGCGCGCCAAGCGCACCCTTCGTGATGCCGCCATCCCTTTCGAGACGCCGCGCGGGCAGGAGCGGCGCGAACGTCTCGCCGTCGTGCTGGAGGTGGTCTATCTCACTTTCAACGAGGGCTATGTGGCAACGACGGGGCCGGACTGGCTGCGCGCCGATCTCTGTGGCGAGGCGCTGCGCCTTGGCCGCTCGCTGGCGGCGCTGATGCCTGATGAGCCCGAGGTGCAGGGCCTGGTGTCGCTGATGGAACTCAACGCCTCGCGCTTCCCCGCTCGCATCGGCAAGGCGGGCGAACCGATCCTGCTGCTCGACCAGGACCGCGCCCGCTGGAACTGGTCGCTCATCCGGCGCGGCCTCGACGGCCTGAACCGTGCGATGGCCCTGACATCGACACCCGGCCCCTATCTCTTGCAGGCGATGATCGCCGCCTGCCATAGCCGCGCGGCAACGGCCGCCGACACCGACTGGATCGCGATCTCGGCCTATTATCAGGCCCTTGCCTTGGCGGCCCCCTCGCCCGTCGTCGAAATCAACCGGGCGGTGGCAGTCGGCATGGCGTTCGGGCCGGCGCAGGGCCTCGCCATCGTCGAGGCCTTGAAGGACGAGCCGCGCCTGAAGGGCTCGCATCTCCTGCCCACGGTGCGCGGCGATCTCCTGGAGAAACTGGGACATCAGGCGGAAGCCCGCGCCGCATTCCGGCAGGCCGCGGAATTGACCGGCAATGAGAGGGAGCGCGCCCTGCTGCTCGCCCGCGCGGGTTCATCTCAAGGCATCCGTTCCTGACCTCCTCGCACCGGTGCCGGAAGCCGCCCCTTTCTCGGCATCGAGAAGCCGCTTCGCGGCGACTGCCGCTCCGTCGGAACGAACCGTACGGGCGACGTTGGTCGCACGCGCCGAGACCTCAGGCGATAGCGCCCGGCCGAGCGCGGCGGACATGGATTCGAAGCTCGGAGCCGGGCCCTGATGGGCCGCGCCGATGCCGAGCTCGGCCACCCGGCCCGCCCAATAGGGCTGGTCGGCTATCTGGGGCACGACGATCTGGGGGGCGCCGGCCCGGGCCGCCGTTGTCGTCGTGCCGGCGCCGCCATGATGGACGACAGCGGCAAGGCGAGGGAACAGCGCCTGTTGGTTGACGTCTCCGACGATGAAGCAATCGTCGCGATCGTCATTGAGAACAAGGTCCGCCCAGCCGCGCAGGACAATCGCGCGGCGTCCTTGATCGCGGATCGCGGCGATGGCTGCCAGCGCTGCGTCCTTCGCTGCCTGCATCGGCATGCTGCCGAAGCCGACATAGACCGGCGCCGGTCCGGCATTCAGGAATGCCAGCAGATCGGCCGGAAGCGGGCGTTCGTCCGGCAATATCCATGCGCCGGTCTGCACCACATCGCAAAGATCGGTCACCTGCCACGGGCTCAAGACCGGGTCCGATGCCAGCCATGGCCGAGAGGTGAAAACGTGGTCGCGGACATTGTCCACCGGCGGCAGTCCGATCGAAGCGCGATGCGCGTTGAACGCTCCGCCGAATATCGCGTTCATGGCCTGCGCGTTCAGATCCCAAAGGACCCGGCTGTCGGTTACGTCAGCCGGCAGAGGGTGTTCCGGATAGGCTCGCGGCCGGTGATGCGTGGATGGCAGCCAGATCGGGCAGAAAGTTGCATAGACGTAGCGGATACCCATTTGCTCGGCCACCAGCCGTGCCGCGGCGGTGGAGGGGAACAGGCCGGCCGCTAGGATCAGGTCGCATCCCTTTGCGGCCTCGGCGACCGCGTCGAGCTGCCCGGCAAGCACCTGGGCCGCGCGCTGGGGTAGGCTCACCGCCGATCGGTCGGCCAACGCCTCGGTCACCCACTGCCGCACCGAGGAGAAGGCCGGCGCCAGCGGCACGCCCGCGCGATCGAGCACCGCCGCGAATTCATCATCCGGCGGAGCGCACACCACCACCTCGGCGCCAAGCGCCTGCAATTCGGCGCCAAGCCCTGCCATGGGCTCGACATCCCCGCGTGAGCCATATGTCGACAGCAATACCCGCATTCGCGAACTCCCGTTTCGGTGACGATGGACAAGGCGGGAGTTCTACGTCGGCCGCAGGGTCTTGAAGCAAGTCCCCGGCGCGCCATATCTCTACTACGGCGGGCAGTGATGCCCGCCTTTTTTGCTCTCCGTTGTGATCGAGCATGCCCAACAGGCCACGCGCGACAGCGATGTCTTTCCTGACATCCGCTGGTGGTCGCTTCAGTGAGTGTCCAGCGGGCGTGGCGTTGCGCAGGAACAAAACCAGCGCGGTACGCATCGCTGCTAATCAAGCACGACCACGGCCTCGACCTCGAACAGCATCGGGTCGATGGCAAGCTTGGGAACGGGGACCAGGGTCTGCGCCGGCAACGCGTCGCCGAACATCTCCTTGACGCTCCTTGTCAGCACTTCGAGCTTGGACATGTCGTGGTCGACGACGAAGACAGTGAGCTTGGCGACCTGATCGGGTTTCGCACCGATCCCCTCAAGTGCTGAGCGCAGATTCGCGTAGGCCTGCTTCACCTGGACGGCGAAATCGGGCGACAAGCCTCCCGCGCTGTCCTGGCCGCCTTGTCCGGAAATATAGGCCACCCGGGCTCCGGGCGGCGCGATCACCGCCGTGCTGTAGCCGTTCGGCGACGGGTCATGGAGGGTGCGCGGATTGACGATGGTCAGTTCATTGGCCGTTGCCGCAGTGGTCATGATGATTAGTCCTCCGATAAGCAGATGCTTGATTGCGCGTGACATGATTTCTCTCGAGCTTCGCGGCCTGCGAGCGACGCCCCCCGAAGCCGGCACCATTGAGTTTCCGACCATTTCTAGTACAATGTACCATATGGTGTACGAGCCATCCTATAGTACGGCGTACGAGTCAACTGTTCAGGATCGACATTCCTGACGTTGCCTGCCAAAAATGAGGTTCCGACCAGCGAGGAAGACGGATGGCAGCCAAACGCAGCGGCGCCCGCGGCAAACGGTCCCGACGGACAGGCGAGCCCGTGCAGCAGCCATCAGGGGAACCGCCTCTGTCGCGCGAGCGTATCGTGGCGACGGCGATCGACCTTTTGGACGCGCAAGGGCTCGACGCATTGACCATGCGCCGGCTGGCCGATCGCCTCGGCTCGGGCGTGATGAGCCTGTATTGGCACGTCGACAGCAAGGAGGACGTCTTCGACCTGGCTCTCGATTCGGTGCTCGATTATCGCGGACCGCCCGAAATGGTCGAGCCTGAAAACTGGCGCGCGGAAATCGTCCACATGCTGGAAGACTGGCGCGCCGGCATGCTGCGCCACCCCTGGTCGGCGTCCCTGTTGCCGCGCCGGGCGCTCGGCCCGAGCATCCTCGGTCGCCTGGAGCGCATGAGTAAGATTTTGTCCAGTGCCGGCGTCGCGGACGCGGATGTGAACGCCGCCATATGGTCGCTCTGGAACTATGTGATGGGCGCCACCGTCACTCGCGCGAGCTTCGACCTCTCGGACGACGAAAGGGCAGAAGCGCAGCAGCGACTGGCCAGCGAACGCTACCCGACGATCGAACGCTCTCGCTTGCTCCTGGACAGTGACTGGGACGGCGCCTTCCGCAAAGGCCTCGACTTCCTGCTCGACGGTCTCTCCCCGGGATAAGGCCGTCAGGGCACCAGCACGACCTTGCCGGTCGAGCGGCGCTCGTCGAGCAGCCGGTGCGCCTCGCCGGCCTGGTCGAGCGGGAAACGGCCACCGATCGCGACCCGCAGCCGGCGGGTCGCGGCCAGTTGGAACAGTTCCGACAGGCTCGCCCGCAACACCTCCTGCGGCAGCAGCGGCAGCAGCGCGAACCCCCTCAGTGACTGGTTGCGGCCGATCATGGCTTCCAGATCGGAAGGTTCGAGCCCGTAGCGGCCGAGCGCCGCGAACACGAGTTCACCGCCAGGCGCCAAAGCCTGCAACGACAGCGCCGTCAACGCGCCGCCAACCGTGTCGTAGATGATGTCGGCGCCCTGCCCGCCTGTCAGCTCACGAACGCGCGCGGTCAAATCCGGATTGGTGTAGTCGATGGCCACATCAGCGCCGAGCGACAGGGCAAGCTCGATCTTGCCCGCGCCGCCGGCAGCCGCGATCACCTTACCCGCACCCTTTGCCTTTGCAAGCTGGACAAGCAGCGAACCGACACCACCGGCGGCGGCCGGCACGAGCACCGTCCTGCCCGCAGGCGGGCTCTGGCGCAGCAGATGCAGCGCCGTCAGCCCCTGCACCATCAGCGCCGTCGCTTCTTCGAACGAGACGTCATCCGGCAGCGGCACCGCGAGATCGGCTGATATCACCACCTGCTCGGCATACCCGCCAAAAGGACGTTGCGAGGCGAACAACGGCGCCGCGACGCGTTTTCCCTTAAGCGCCACATCCACCCCTTGCCCGATGGCCTCGACGACACCGGCCACCTCCACGCCTGGAAACATCGGCAGTTGCGGCGTCACCGCGTAACGGTCCGCGCGCATCAGCACCTCGAAGAAGTTGATGCCGGCGGCCCGCACCCGGACCAGCACCTCGCCGGCCTGCGGTACCGGCGCCGGCAGATCGACGACCTCGAGCACCTCGGGACCGCCGAAGCGGCTGAATTGAACGGCTTTCATGGCAAACTCCGGTCGCACTGGCATCGGCGCTGGTTTGCCACTATCTGCGAGACCGCGACTACACACTCATTTCTCCCCTGCTGACCAGGAGGTGACCATGGCCGGTTCGCCCACGAAAATGCCGATCAAAAGGCTGCCGATGCTGCCGGCGGAGCGCGCGCTGAAGGTGATCGCCGGGCGCTGGAAGGCGGTCATCCTCTACCATCTCTTCGATGGCCCAAGGCGGCTGTCGGCACTGAAGGCGCTGATGCCTGGCATCACCCAGAAAGTGCTGATCCAGCAGCTGCGCGAAATGGAGGAGCACGGCCTCGTCTGCCGCGAGATCTTCGCCGAGGTGCCCGCCCGCGTCGAATACTCGGCGACCAGCCTTGGCCTCAGCCTCGAGCCGATCCTGCTGGCGCTCTGCCAGTGGGGCCAGCACCATGCCGACGAACTCAACGAGACGCACCGCCTCGCCGACTGCATCATCCGGCCACGGCAGGTGCGGCACGCACACATGGCCTAGATCGAACTGACATTGCGGGTTACCCACACCGGCGCCCATCGCAGACTGTCTGCAGAACGGATCAGCAAATGCACCGCATCGCATCGGGCGAACTCTATCAGACTTACATTCTTGGTGACCTGCGCATCACCGCCTTGCGCGACGGCTATGTCGACATGCCGATCAGGCGGCTCCGGCAAAACGGCGACAAGCCATTCGGCGATGACTTGCCGGAGCAGGTCGCGTTGGTTGGCGGTCAACTCAGGCTCTCCGTCAACGCCTTCGCGATTGACGATGGGCATGAGGTCATCTTGATCGATACTGGTGCCGCGAATGCCTGGCACCCGACCATGGGCCGGCTTCCCCAGGCGCTGGACGAAGCCGGCATCGATGCCGGACGAATCAGCACCGTCTGCTTCACCCACACGCATCTCGACCACATCCAGGGTCTTGTGCTCGCCGACGGCCAGGACGCTTTCCCGCGCCTGGCGCGCCTGCTCGTTCCGAGTGAAGAACTTGGCCTCTTCCGCGCCGAAGCGCGGCTGAAGCGATTTCACGACATGGCGGAACCATTCGAAGCCGGAGACCGTCTCGGGACACATATCGACGTTATCGGCGCCCATGGCCATGAAGCGGGTCACAGCTGCTTTCGCGCTTCGAGCGGCGGCGAACGCATCTTGATCTGGGGCGACACCGTTCACGTCCCGTCGCTTCAGTTCGATCGGCCCGAGGTGACGTGGGAATTCGATACGGATCAGGATCAGGCGCGCGAGAGCCGGTTGCGGCTGCTGGCGCTTGCGGCGGACGATCATTGCTTCGTTGCCGGCGCGCATCTGGACTCGCCCGGCATCGGCCGCGTCGTCCGGTCCGGCGGCAGCTTTCGATTTGAGCCGCTATAACCATAAAGGGCGGCGCAAGCGCCGCCCTTTCTTCGAGCTTCTCTCGCCCTGGCGCGCGGCGAGCAAGTCGCCCCAGGCGATATCGACGGCCGACTTGACCGGCGCTCCCGTCAACCGATCTGAATGCGACGTGTCACCTGTCCGTTGCTCTCCCAGTAGGTGTGTTTCTTGGCGATCCACGGATCACTCATCGCCGGCTGGATGTTGCCGCTCTTGTCGATCGCGCGCGAGGTGACGGTGTGCTCTCCGGCGGAAGGCTTGGGCCAGTCGAGAGACCACATCTTCCAGGCGAATTCCGCCTCCTCCGTATGGTCGATGGTCGCCGGCAACCACGGTCCATCGTCGATCTTCACCTCGACCCGGTCGACCGGCGCGCCCCAGGCGGCTCCGACAATACAGTACTTGTTACCGACCTGAGTGACCCGGGCCGGCGCCGATTTGAGGCGCGCCCGTCCGACGGAGCTTTCCACCCACACGGTCTCGCCTTTATGGTCTTCCTCGCGGAGCGTGACGTAGTCGCGTCCCATGAAGCGGTTCTCGAAGCGCTGGTCGCGCACCTCGATGCGCTTGAGCCATTTCGCGTTTGCGACCCCGTACCAGCCGGGCGCTATCAGCCGAGCCGGGAAGCCGTTGTCGGGCGGCAAGGGAGCGCCGTTCATCTCGTAGCAAAGGATGTTTTTTGGATCCATGGCTTCGGCGAGCGACATGCTGCGCGCGAAATTCTGCTTGAACTTGACGTTGTCGGCTCGCGTGATCTCGCCTTCGTCGGCACCCCAGAAGACGACCTCGATGCCGCTGTCGAGGACCCCGGCCTCCTTCAGGATCGGTGCGAGCGGTGTGCCCGCCCAGCGCGCATTGCCGATGCCGCCGTTGAAAAACGGAAGGCCGGTATTGCCCGAACATTCAATCGTGAACGTGGTTTCCTGGCGTAGGCGGGCCTTGATGTCGGCAAGCGTCAGGGCCATCGGCTTTTTGACCATGCCATCGATTTCGAGCTTCCACGTGCTCTCATCGATGACCGGCCGGTTGAAGTGCGCGATTGAAAAGAACTTGTCGTTGGGCGTTACCCAGGAATCAAGTTCCTCCCAGACGAGTTGGTTCTTGATCACCTCCGGAACAGGGTTCGGCGGTATTTTGTCGAGCCATTCGATGGTTTTCTCGCCGGGCCGTGTCGGAAAAGCGTAAGAACGCGAGCTATGGAGAGCCGCGATTGCGGCAACGGCCAGGCTTCCTTGGATAAGTTCTCTGCGTTGAAGATGAGGCATGCTGTTTCCCTCCCAGTTGGTCCGGAACGGGCTGCAGCGTGCTATTTGGGCCGTAGCCTGATCTCGGACAGGCGCACAAGAAACGACTGCCCACCCGGAAATATCCGGATGGGTCATGCAATCAGCGACGCGTCTCAAGCATGTGAGGCATTGTGCGAAACTCTGGCTTGGGTTTCGTGCTTGAAGAGTGCGCCCTGAAAGAGGATGTGTCCACAACTTGGGCGGGATATGTCGACCTTGCGGCCGATTTCCGCTCCGTCGCAGCTCGGGACCCGCTTCCGGCGCGATGTCTTCGCTCTGACGGGCCCGGTCTGGCCAGCACCAAAGCCTCTCACCGCCCGTCCTTGGCCTTCGGGCTGGTGTCGTGCGTGTCGCAATCCGGATTGGTACCGGGCCACCGGCCACGAGCGGTTTCACGCAATTGAAAAGGGCGGCGCAAGCGCCGCCCCGTATCCCTTGGGAGGATAATCTCAAAAAGGCGATCAGGCCGCCTTGATTTCCTCGTCGACCACGTCGGCATCGCGGGCCTTCTTCAGCGCCTTGGCCCACCAGGCGACGTCGTTGACCAGCGCGGCTGCCGCCTGGTTCAGGTGCTCGAGGTCTTCAAGCTTCTTCTCGCCCTGGCGCACGGCCAGGAAATCGCCCCAGGCGATATGGACGGCCGACTTGACCGGCGCCATCTGCAGTTCGACGGCATGGAGGCGGAGCTGCTCGACGGCGCGGGCGCCACCGACGCTGCCATAGCCGACGAAACCGGCCGGCTTCTTGTTCCACTCGTTGGCGGCGTAGTCGATGGCGTTCTTCAGCACGGCCGTCGGGCCGTGATTGTATTCGGCGGCGGTGAAGATGAAGCCGTCAAATTCGGCGACCTTCTTCTGCCAGCGCTGTGCCACCTCGTTGGTCGACGGTACCCAGGCGGAAGAGGCGACTTCGTCGAAGAAGGGCAGCGGGAAATCGCGCAGGTCGACAACCTCGACGTCGATGTCGGCATGCGCCTTGGCGATCTTGGCGATCCATTGGGTGGGCACGTCGGCGAAGCGCGCGGCGCGCGTCGAACCGACGATGATGGCGATTTTCGGCTTTGACATGGGGGGCTCTCCATTCCAGTAATAAGCTGGTATCGTTTAGATACCGGCGATATATGAGATACTGTCAACTGCCGACGCAAGGAGGCACCGTTTTGTTACTGAGGCACCCGCATAACACCGAAGACTGCCGCGCGATTTCGGAAATCCTGCAGCGCGTCGGCGACAAATGGACCGTGCTCGTGGTCGGCAAGCTCGGCCACGGACCGTTGCGTTTCAACGAGCTGCGCGCGGCTGTCGGCGGCATCTCGCAGAAGATGCTGACCACCACCTTGCGCGGCCTGGAACGCGACGGCTTTGTCACCCGCACCGTGTTTCCGACCATTCCGCCGCGCGTCGATTACGAACTGACCGAACTCGGTCACGAACTGTTGGTACCGGTCAGTGCGCTTGGCGAATGGGCGCGCAGGAACACGCAGCGTGTGCGCGAGGCACGCGAAAAATTCGACGGCGTGCACGGCTGAACCCTTGCACGGCAAGGGATTCGAAGTTTTGCATCGAGTGAGATTGCCTGTCGGGTAGGGAATTCGTGCCCCTCTAGAGGCAGCTTGGCAGCTTGTGATATGGCGCTTGGGGCAGACCTGTACACACGCTGCTTTGACGACGACGATCGCGGATCAAAGGCGAACCAAAAGCAGCGGGTCAGCTTCTCGGCGCCAAGCGATCACAGGGCGTCGCGGCTGGCTTGCGGTCACCCTTCTCGGCTTGCAAGCAAGTCGTGTGCGGAAGGTCGTTCTTGACTTCGGCATAGGCGGTTACGCCGAGCAGGCAGGCAAGCGCGACAAGGGCTGCCACAAGCCAGCTGTTCAGTATGTGTTGACGCATTGTCTCTCCCCCAACGCCCGGCACGATCGGGCGTGAAAGCAACCATTGGATGTCGCGCAACGCTTCGCCCGCGCGGGCGATGTTACAATTGCCTGCATTGGGAGAATGGGAGTCGCGAGGACGGGCTCGTCACCCCTCGGCCGGAACGGCCTTCGGCTTGCCCTCGCCGTCCAGCGCCACCATGACGAAATCGGCGTGGGTGACCTTTTCCATCAGGTCGGAGAGATAGCGCTGCGCCCAGGCCTCGACCTTGAGCGTCATCGAGGTGCGGCCGACGCGTTCGACATGGGTGTAGATGCACAGCGTGTCGCCGATCTTCATCGGCTTGGCGAAGGACATCTCCTTGACCGCAGCCGTCACCACGCGGCCCCGGGCGCGCTCGGCGGCGCGGATGCCGCAGGCAAGGTCCATCTGCGCCATCACCCAACCGCCAAAGATGTCGCCGGCGGCATTGGCGTCCGAGGGCATGGCCAGCGTGCGCAGCGTCAGGTCACCGATCGGCCGTCCGTCCGCGTACTGCACCATGCGAGAAATCCCCCGAGGTCGATGGCTTGAGATCGATTGCCCTCGATCCCGTAGCCTCACGGCGCGGACGCGTCAACGCGGCAAAGCCTCGCCCGGCTGCTAGAAGTAGCGCGCCAGGTTCGAGCGGATGCGATCGAGAACTGTCTTTCCGGACATGTCAGGCACGAATGCCTTGCCCGTGATCGCCTCGTAGGCCTGGGCATAGATGCGCGAGGCCTGTTCGACGATCTCGTCCGGGATCCTGGGGATCGGGTCCTTGTAGGGATCGCAGCGCGCCGCCACCCAGGAGCGGATGAAGTCCTTGTCGAAACTCTCCGGCCGCGTGCCGCTTGCGAGCGCCTGTTCGTAGCTCGCCGCGATCCAATACCGGCTGGAGTCCGGCGTATGGATCTCGTCGGCCAGGATGATCGTGCCGTTCCTGTCGGTGCCGAATTCGTATTTTGTGTCGGCAAGGATCAGGCCGCGCTCGGCGGCGCGCGCCTGGCCGCGGGCGAACAGCTTCAAGGCGTAATCCGAGACGGTGTCCCATTGCGCCTGCGTGAGCAGGCCCTGCGCGAGGATGTCGGCCTTCGACAGCGGCTCGTCATGGCCGCCATCCGCCGCCTTGCTTGTCGGCGTGATGACGGGCGCGGCCAGCTTCTCATTGTCGCGCAGGCCGTCCGGCAGGCGCATCCCGTACATGTCGCGCTCGCCGCGCTTGTAGCGCGTCAGGATCGAGGTGCTGGTGGTGCCGGCGAGATAGCCGCGCACGACGATCTCGACCGGCAGGATATCGAGCCGTGTGCCGACGACGACATTGGGATCGGGATATTCGAGCACATGGTTCGGGCAGATATCGGCGGTTTCCTCGAACCAGTAGCGCGCTGTCTGGGTGAGTATCTCGCCCTTGAACGGGATTGAGGTCAGGATGATGTCGAAGGCGCTGAGACGATCGGTGGCGATGATGATGCGCCGCCCGTCCGCCAGATCGTAATTTTCGCGGACCTTGCCCTTGTAGTGGCCCGGCAGCTCGGGGATGAAGGCATCCGACAGGGTCCGCATATGATTTCCCGACTTCCGCAGCGTGGCCAGAGCAAATGATGCCCTCGCATAAGCTGTCGACCCCATGCATATCAAGCGCGATTGTCGGTATTCCCCGCAACTCGACCTGACATCGCGGTCGCATTTTTCACAACGCATGCCGGAAGGCACTGCGACGCCGCGAACCCGTCGCGTCTAGGCTGCGTCCAGATTTCCGGAGCCGCCCGTTTCAATCATGCAGACTTACGACTTCATCATCGTCGGCTCCGGCTCGGCCGGGTCGGTGCTTGCCGACAGGCTGTCGGCCTCGGGCCGCTTCTCGGTGCTGGTGCTGGAGGCCGGCGGCACCGACCGGCGCTTCTACGTGCAGATGCCGCTCGGCTACGGCAAGACCTTCTTCGATCCGGCCGTCAACTGGAACTACAAGACCGAAGCCGATCCCGGCCTCGGCGGCAATGTCGACCACTGGCCGCGCGGCAAGCTGCTCGGCGGGTCGAGCTCGATCAACGCCATGGTGTGGATCCGCGGTGCGCGTGAGGACTTCGACGACTGGCGTGCCGCCGGCAATCCCGGCTGGGGCTATGACGATCTGCTGCCGGCCTTCAAAGCACTCGAGGACAATGAGGCCGGCGCCGACAAATGGCGTGGCACCGGCGGTCCCCTGCACATCAGCGAGACGGCGAACGCCGTCCACCCGCTGACCAAGCGCTATCTCGCCGCCGGCCAGCAGGCCGGCCTGCCGTTCAATCCCGATTTCAATGGTGCTGCCCAGGAGGGCGTCGGCACATACCAGATCTCGACCAAGAACGGCCGCCGCATGTCCGCCGCGCGCGCCTTCCTGCGCCCGGCGATGAAGCGCGGCAATGTCCGCGTCGAGACCAACGCGCTGGCCAGCCGCATCCTGTTCGAAGGCAAGCGCGCCATCGGCGTCGAATATCTGCAGAACGGCCAGACCAAGACGGCGCGGGCCGGCCGCGAAATCATTCTCTCCGCCGGCTCGATCAACTCGCCGCAGCTGCTGCAATTGTCCGGCGTCGGCCCCTCGGCACTTCTGAAAGGGCTGGGCATCCCGGTCGTCCATGCCAACGAGAATGTCGGCGCCAACCTGCAGGACCATGTCGGCATCAACTACACCTTCAAGGGCAAGGTGCCGACGCTCAACCAGATCCTGCGTCCCTGGTGGGGCAAGCTGCTGGTCGGCATGCAGTACATCCTCACGCGTTCCGGTCCGCTGTCGCTGTCGATGAACCATGGCGGCGGCTTCTTCCGCACCGACCCGGCGTTCTCGCGCCCCAACATGCAGCTTTATTTCCAGGCCTTCTCGACCGTCATCCCGAAGAGCGGCGAGCGCCCGATCCTGACGCCCGACCCGTGGCCCGGCTTCTCCATCGGCCTGTCCAACTGCCGCCCGTCGAGCCGGGGCGAGATCATGATCCGCTCCGGCAACCCGCTGGACTACCCGAAGATCACCGCCAATGCCTATTCCACCAATGCCGACGTCGAGGAGATGCTGGCGGCGGTGAAGTTCGTGCGCAAGATCGCCTCGATGCCGGCCATGGCGGAAATCATCAGGGAAGAGGTCCTGCCCGGCCCGTCGATCCAGTCGGACGCCGATCTGATCACCGATTTCCGGAAACGCTCCGGCACCGTCTATCACCCGGTTTCGACCTGCCGCATGGGGCCTGATCCCCAGCGCGCCGTCGTCGATCCGCGCCTGAAAGTGCATGGGCTTGAAGGCTTGCGCGTCATCGACGCCTCGATCTTTCCCGACAACATCACCGGCAACACCAACGCCGCCTCGGTCATGACCGGGTGGAAGGGCGCCGAACTGGTTCTGGAGGACCAAAAATGAAGATCACCGACGTCAAGACCTGGGTTGTCGGCAACCCGCCGCCCGGCATCGGCGGCAAGTATTTCATCTTCGTCAAGCTCACCACCGATGGCGGCGTGGTCGGTTATGGCGAGGCCTACAACGCCAGCTTCTCCGCCCATGTCACGGCGAAAATGGTCGAGGACATGGCCGAGCGCTATCTCGTCGGCCGCGATCCGCACGACATCGAGAACTTCTTCCGCCGCGCCTATTCCTCCGGCTTCACCCAGCGCCCCGATGTCTCCGGCATGGGGTGCTTCTCGGCGCTCGAAATGGCCTGCTGGGACATTATCGGCAAGGAGGCGAACAAGCCGGTCTACAAATTGCTCGGTGGCCAGGTGCATGAGACGCTGCGCTCCTACACCTACCTCTACCCGCACACCGGATCCGTCCACTCCGAGGACGCGCCGGACGGCAGGAACGTCTACAACGATCCCGAAATGGCGGCGGCCTGCGCGCTCGAATATGTCGAGCAGGGCTTCAATGCGGTCAAGCTCGACCCGGCCGGTCCCTACACCGCCTTCGACGGCCACCAGCCGCGCCTGCTCGACATCGACGTCTCCACCCGCATGGTCAAGGCGATCCGCGAAGCGGTCGGCACCCGCGCCGACATCTTGTTCGGCACGCACGGCCAGTTCACCGCGTCCGGCGCGCTGCGCCTGGCGCGCGCCATCGAGCCTTACGATCCCTTGTGGTTCGAGGAGCCGGTGCCGCCCGACATGCCCGAAGTGATGGCGCAGGTCGCGCGGGGCACGTCGATCCCGATCGCCACCGGCGAGCGGCTGACGACCAAGTTCGAATTCGCCCGCGTCATCGAGAACCGCGCCGCGACCATATTGCAGCCGGATCTCGGCCGCTCCGGCGGCATCCTCGAAACCAAGAAGATCGCGGCGATGGCCGAGGCCTATCACATCCAGGTCGCGCCGCATTGCTATTGCGGGCCGATCGTCGGCGCCGCCAACATCCAGCTGGCGGTGACGCTGCCCAACTTCCTCATCCTGGAATCGCTGAAACAGTGGGACGGTTTCCATGCCACGCTCTTGAAGAAGAAGATCGAGTGGCAGGACGGCAATGTCATCCCCTCGAAGGAACCGGGCCTGGGCGTCGAGCTCAACGAAGCGGTCTGCGATGCGCACCCCTACACAGGCAAGGATTTGCATCTGCAGATGATGCAGACACCGTTGATGCCGTGAGAGAACGCTACGCCTTCATCGGCCTCGGCCATCTCGGCGGCAACCTTGCCGCCAGCCTGATCCGCAACGGTTTTGCCGTCACCGTCTTCGACCGCGACCCGGCTGCCGTCGCGCGCCTCGTCGCGCTCGGCGCCACCGCTGCAAACAGCCCGGCCGAGGCCGCCACCCGCGCGGGCAATGCCATAACCTGCCTGCCCTCGCCCAAGGTCAGCGAGGCGGTGCTTGCGGGGCCCGGCGGGTTGCTCGAGGGCCTGCCCAAGGGCGGCACCTGGATCGAGATGTCGACCAATGGCCGTGACGAGATCGTGCGGCTTGCGGGCCTCGCGTCGGCCCAAGGGGTCGAGACATTGGAGTGCCCTGTCACCGGCGGCGTGCATCTCGCGGCGGTCGGCAAAATCACCGCGCTGGTCGGCGGCGATGCCGCGCTTTACGAACGCCATCGCGCGGCCATCGAAGCGATGTGCGCAAAATCGTTCCTGATGGGGCCGATTGGTTCGGCGGCGGTGATCAAGGTCATCACCAACATGCTGGCCTTCATCCATCTCGTCGCCGCCGGCGAGGCGCTGATGCTGGCCAAGCAGGGAGGGCTCGACCTTGCCCAATCCTATCACGCCATCGTTGCCTCCTCCGGCAACAGCTTCGTCCACGAGACCGAAAGCCAGCTCGTCCTCAACGGCTCCTATGACATCGGCTTCACCATGGATCTGGCGCTGAAGGACCTCGGTTTTGCCTTGGGCATGGGCAAGGATTTCGGCGTGCCGCTGGAGCTGGCATCGCGCGTCAACGCGATTTTCGAGCAAGGCAAGGCGGCCTATGGCGGCGGCGCCTGGTCGACCCAGATCGTCAAGCTGCTGGAAGATGCCGTCGGCACCGACCTGCGCGCGCCAGGCTTCCCGGCCAAACTGGAAATCTGACCAGCGAGCGGAAAACCAAGCAATTTCATTTGCTTGAATCGATAGCCGGATTCAGTTTCGGAACGACTTGAATCAATCTGGCAACGCCTTGATTCAATATCTGAGCGTCAGCGCGCCGGGCAGGATCTCGAAGGTTGCCGGTATGCGTCCGGGCGACTCACCGTCAATGTCGACCAGCGCGCCGTTCCTTTCCACATCGCCGAGCGGTTCGACAACCACTTTCTTGCCGCGCAGGATGGTGATTGCCGGATGGTTGCGGTGCCGGCCGCCATAGAGCAGGCGGATGTCCCAGATCAGCTTCAGCTTGCCCGCCGCTCGCAGGATGACGATGTCGAACTCTCCGTCGGTCAGTTCGGCGTCGGGCGCGATCATCATGCCGCCGCCGAAGAACTTGCCGTTGGCCACCGCCACCAGCGCCATGCGCGCCTCGACCGGTGCGCCGTCGTCGACGGTGATCCGCACGTCCTGGAAGCGGTAGCGGATGAACTCGACCACGGTGCGCCACAGGAACAGCGCCTTGGCCGACATCTTGCCCTTGCGTTTGTCGGCGTTGACGGCGCGGTCGGTGGCGCCCGACAGGCCAAGGCTGGCGATGTTGATGAAGTGGCGGCTGGCCAGAGCGCCATGGTCGTCGATGTAGCAGATGCGGCCGGCATCGACCTTGCGTCCCTCTGCCCCGGCGATCCGCTTCAGGGTCGCATCCACCGCTTTCGGCAGGCCGAGCCCGCGCGCGAAATCGATGCCGGTGCCGCAAGGAAGCAGGCCAAGCTCGGTCGTCCTGCCACTCTCTTGGAATGCCTGCAGCAGCCCATCTGCCACTTCGCTCGCGGTGCCATCGCCGCCGGCGGCGATCACCAGATCGAAACCACTGGCCGCGAGGTCGATGGCCAACCGTTCGGCGTCGCCCTCGGCCTGCGTCTCGCGCAGTTCGAAATCGCCGAAGTGTTTTTTCAGTGAGGCTGCGACTTCAGGCCAATGCCGTTTCAGCCGGCCGCCACCGGCTATCGGATTGAGAACCACCCCGACTTTCAATTACTCGCCCTCCCCGGCGCCGGACCCATGTCCGTTCGTTTGCCGGCATTGAAGCCCGCGCCCGCCGGCTGGGCAAGGGGCGGTGTCGGTCCGAACGTCGAAATACCGGTCGCCGCCTACCGCCCTTTCAGCATCGCAGCGCGCTTACCAGCGCAGTCAATGCAGCGGGCTGATGCTGGCGGCTGGGGTAATACATGAAGAAGCCGGGAATAGGCGGCGTCCAGTTCTCCAGCACCCGGATGAGGCGGTGCTCGGCGATATGCTCGGCAACCTGTTCTTCATAGGCGAGCCCAAGGCCGGCTCCGGTGAGCGCCGCCTGAATCACCAAATTGGTATCGTCGATTATCAGCGGGCCGTTCACACCGACTGTAGCCGTCTTGCGTCCCTGCTCGAACTGCCACCGGTACGGACCGCTCGGGAGACGCAGGTTCAGACATCGATGATCATTCAGATCCTTGGGCTTTTGAGGGATGCTTCGTGACGCAAAATAGCCGGGCGATCCCACCACCGCCAAACGCAGGTCCCGCGTGACGCGCACCGCAATCATATCCTTTTGGATGTACTCGCCGAGTTGAATACCCGCATCGAATTCGCCCGCGACGATGTCTACGGGACCAGTGACGGTGACCACGTCGAGAACGATGTCGGGGTAAGCCTCGGCGAATGCCGTGAGCCTCGGCAACAACACCATCACCGCGGCCGACCGCGACATTACGATTCTAAGGCGTCCGGCAGGTCGGCGCTGGACACTTCGGGCTTTGTCCAGCGCACGCGTAATCTGCTCAAGCGCTGGAGACAGGTCCTGCAAAAGAGCCGCGCCCGCGGCGGTTGGCGCTACACTCTTGGTCGTACGGGCAAGAAGCTTGAGTTCGAGGCGCTGCTCAAGTTTCCGGATCGTGTGGCTCAGCGCGGATTGCGAGATGCCCAGCTTCGCGGCAGCACGTGTAAAGCTCCGCTCATCGGCGACGACCGCAAACGTCGCGAGTTCATTCAGCTCATTTCCCATTTATGATTCTCGCTCATGACTCCATCCCGGGCAGCATAGCTATCCTCATAAGTCCCTTTGTCCTAGGTTTGATCGAAAGAAAGTCGAGACGTCTCCGGCTTGCCTGGTGCTCGCCACGTGATCACGGCGTGCATGGAATGGTCGGACGTAACAACGAGGTGACTATGGATACCGATTTTCGCGCTTTGCGCACCTTGGCGGAGACCTATTTTGACGCCGCCTATGAAATGGATGCCGAGAAATTTGCATCCATATTTCATCCCTCGAGCTCTGTGACGAAGGTCGCCGACGACGGCGACGTGGGCGTGACGCCAATTGCGATGTGGCTGGCAGCCGTCCGCAACGCAAAGGCTCCAAAACTGCAAGGCGCGGAGCGTGACGACGAAATCCTGTCACTTGACGTCGAAAGAGACCTCGCGCTCCTGAAGGTGAGGTTGCGGGTACCGCCACGCCACTTCACGGACCTCCTGTCATGCCTGAAGGTCAACGGAACCTGGAAGATCGTTCAGAAGGTGATGACTTCGAAAACGTGATGGCGCCGGTCCCGCGATAGAAATTTGGATCACCGCTCGGCAGCTTCTGTCTCAAGGCTCAACATCGTGGGCCGTGCCTTCACTCGCCAAACGGTCCCCGATAATCCCGCTATCCACAGGCCTCTGGCCATTCCCGAAAGCCCTTACCCGGCGTACGTTAAACCCATCTCAGGCGGCCACTGATCGCCAAGCCGAAAGGCGAAAGTGAAAGGCGGATTTCCTGAGGCCCGTACGGCCCGGAGCGAGAGCAGGCTTGCCTGTTTCGAGGGACGGTAGCCGAGACATACGGGGCCGCGGAAAGCGTGCCAACGCCGACGGCGGACCGATGCTGCCATGAAGGACGGCAAAAACCTTCGATGGCACGCAGGGCAAAGCCCGCAAGGGCCAAGACCAGCGTGGTCTGGAACGGACACTGCCTTGGGGTGGTGGCTGGCAGGACCGTCAAAATCAAGGCCGGCATGGCGCGACGACTTTGCGGAAGTTGCTGCCGCGACCGTGTCCTGATCTGACAGGGAGGCGCTGGGAGAAATCCCGGCGCCGACTGTCGTTTCTCCATCCCGCACAATTTTTACGGTGTTTCCGCTTGGGGCTGCAACCGGCGGCAAAATCAGCTAACGTTCGACGTCGGAGTCCGTTTGATAACGCGCTCTGCCGAGGTGCATGGCGTGGGTTTCGAGAACCGAAGCGCAGCGGACATTTGGGTCCGTGAGCATCGGAAGCGCAGAAACCCGCGTCAGGCGACCGGCGGGGTGCGTTAGCGAATGGACTTCTTGAAGGGGGATACTTCATGACGCTCATCCAGAAGCTGGCCGTTGCCTACGCTTTCCTGTTCTTCGCCGTGGTCGCCATCGGTTACATACCGGCGTTCAACGATGCCAACGGCAATCTGTTCGGGCTGTTCTCGCTGCAATGGTACGACGACCTGCTGCACGCCTTCTCCGGCGTCTGGGCGCTGGCCGCCGCCTTTATCTCGCACCGCCAGGCGGTGTTCTATTTCAAGCTGTTCGGCTCGGTCTACCTGTTCGACGGCGTGCTCGGGCTGGTAACCGGCTCCGGCTGCCTCGATGCCGGCATCTTCATCAACGGTTTCCGCTCCCTCAACGACATCGAGTTCCCCACCCGCTTCTTCGCCAACCTGCCGCATCTCGTCATTGGCGGCTTCGCCGTCTATGTCGGCTTCTGGCTGTCGAAGCGCATACACGACCACTTCGCCACGGCCTGACCGGCCATGTTCCTGTTCCGCTGGCTGAAGCGCCTCATCAAGACGATCGTCTGGCTGATCGTCATCATCATCCTCATCCCGGTCGTCGGGCTGAGCTACGGCTTCCTGACGACGCCGTCGCTCGACAAGACGCCGCTGCCCGGCATTGCCGATGGCGCCCCGCCCAAGGCGCTGGCCGACAAGGTCCGCGCCGAAATTCCCGGCTACCAAAGACCGGAGGAATCGACCTTCCTCACCTACCCCGAATGGGCGATCGTCTACGCCGCGCGCGAATATGCCGGCTTCGTCGCCAAGGACCAGCCGAGCGGCTTTCCCTACTGGTCCTATGTCGGCCGCTTCTGGCAGGATTACGCCACGGTGATCCGCGCCAGTTCCCCCTACAAGTTCAACTATGCCAACCACCAGATGCTGGTCATCATCGGCACCAGCCACTCGATCGAGCACATCTTGCAATGGGCCTATGAAAACACGGTCGGCCGCGTCACCGAGGCGACATCGGCCAAGCGCACCGCCGCCGACATCTATCAGGCCAAGGTGGCGGCCGAGTACGCAGGATTTCTGGACCAAGTGCCGTGGTATCAGTTCCCCTATGCCGAAAAACGCGCCGGCCTGTTTGCCGTCCAGCCGGCGCCGGGAGACAGCTCCGTCCGCACCAGCGAACGCAAGCTCGCCTTCGGTCTCGCCGACACCATCAAGCAGGGCTATGCCGACCTGATCAAAAAGGCGCTCGCCGCGACCTCCGACCCGGCCTTCCTCGACGTCCATGTCTGGGCCAAGGGCCCGGTCGGCGAAGCCACCCGCAACGAGCCCGACACTTTGCTGGAACGCGACATGGGCGCCGATGGCACAGTCTTCGTCACCAGGCGCTATCAGGTCTTCACCGACATGATCCCACGGCTGATCGACAAGGGCGTCTCCTTCGTCGAGATCGGCGGCAATGACGAGATCATGGTGACCATGCTGTCGACCGACTCGATCGCCGTTCCCGAAGGCATGCACATCCTGTTCAGCTATCCGCTGCCGGCCGATCCTTCGACGCGCCGCACCGGCATGGTCGTTGCCGTACGCAAGCTGCATCTGGTGCTGCCCTCACTGATGAAGGCAGGCGCCAGGCTCGAACACGTCTACGACTATTGAGGCCTTTCGGCCACGCCCGGCAAAGATCAGGCGCACCGCCATGCTCATTCCACAATCGCGGCCAAATCCCGCCTTGTTCGCGCGCGATGGAGTGGTGCATGTTGCCTGACGGGCGACATGCACCTGAATGGGCTGCCGGGGGGCATCTCGAAGGGACAAGACCGTGATCAAGACCGCCCTTGTCGCCATGACCATTGTCGGCTGCGACTGCGACGCAAAGCTGTGCGAATATATCGGCGAGACGCCGGCCAAGTGGTCGACCATCGCCGAATGCGAAGCCGCGATGAAAAGCCAGATTCTGCACCAGCGCAATTTCAACTATCCGCTGGTGTCCGGCATCTGCCGCACCAAGGGTTCGTCATCCTCCTCGCAGCTGGCCGCCACCGCATCCCGCCCGGAACTGAACCCCGCCAGCAGGGTCGTGCGGACGCAAAGCCCGCTGCCGCCGGAACTGAGCCATCGGCCGAGCGTGCCTGTCGGCTCGCCGACGACGACCGTCGACGCGGACGCCGCCCGGCCCGTCGCCTACGAACAGGTGGTCGACGGCGGGACCGGCGTGCTCTACCGCACCAAGAACGGCTATGCCGTGGTCAAGACCGACCTTGGCCGCGCGGCTTCCGCGACCGCCGATGCGGCCAAACGCTCCGTGAACTGGCTGGCTGGCCTGATGCCGACGGGACTGTAGTCCTCTTACATCTTGAGCTTCAGGCTCTCCCAGAACTTGTCGATCAGCGGCTGCTCGGTGGCCAGGTCCCCGCTGCCGACGCGCGTGACGAACAACAGTCCCTGATCGGCGAGACCATAGCCGACGATCTCGAAATACGCGGTCTCGGTGCGCGTCTTCACCTCGGCGCGAATGCCGGTCAGTTCCTTGCCGTCGGCGAGCTTGCGCGTCGTCGGCTGCTGCGTCAGTTCCGCTCCGGCCTGCACCGATTCCCTGGTCATCTCCTGCAGCATAAGCTGGTTGAGCGACACCGGGTTCATCTTGCCATATTCCTGCACGACGACGATCGTGCCGAGCGCCGAAGCCATCAGATATTGCCTGATGCTCTCGCCGAGATCGGTCTTGGTCACCGAAATGCCGCTCGGATGGACGAAGGAGAAGCTGTCGCCGGAGAAGGTGGCGAAGTCGTTGCGCTCGAGCGTGACCTTGCTCTGCTTGCCGCCGGGCAGCGTAATGGTCGTGCTATCACCGGGATCGATATCGACCGCCACGCCGTCGATGGTCAATTTGAACGCCTTGAGGTCCTCGGCCGCAGCCGGTCCAGCGCACAGCGCAATGAGTGTGAGGGCCGCCGCCGATACCATCCGCATCGATTTGTTCTCCTGCTCTATTCCTGAGCAGTTCCGGACGGAAAACCGCTTCACACTTTTCCTGGAACTACTTCCTACGCAACCCCGCTCAGCGCCTTGATGGCACGGTAGAAGGTCGAGGAAAACAGTTCCGTCGGGTCATAGTGCCGTTTCGCCGCCAGGAAGGCCGGCAGCTCAGGATAGGAGGCCAGCAACTCCTTGGCCGTATAATGCAGCTGGTAGGGCAGGAAGAAGCGCCCGCCATGCTTGATCGTCACGTCGATCAGCGCCCGTGTCAGCGCCCGCATCCTCGCATTGCCGTCGGCATCGGTCGGCTGGTTGATGTAGAGCACCAGCGAATAGGCCGGCTCCGGCGCGTAGGTCAGCGCCACATCCTCCTTGTGGACGATGCGCACCGAGGCATTGAGCACCGGCAGCGACTGGTTGCGCAGGATCTCGCGAGCCTCCGTGATGAATGGATTATACGCACCGCGTGGAATAAAATATTCGTGCAGTATGTCTGTCTCGTCCATGAGGTCGTTGAACAGATACGGCACCGAATCGTGCATCGGGTTGTTGCGGGTGACGAGGCAGGCCTCGCCTTGCGCCATCGCCGTCGTGCGCGCCACCGTGCAGCTCTCGAATTTCGGCTCCAGCGTCTTTTCGGTGAACCACTTCAGCTCCTGGAACAGGCTGCCCCATTTCGCCAGGTTGATGATCACCCGCTTCAGCCCGACCGAGCCCGGCTCGCCGATATCAGGCTGGTCGGCCGGCGGCTGTTCGGCCACCTTGTCGTAGCGGTAGACGATCATGTCCTCGAGGAAATTGCCCGGCGCCGTCGACAGATGGCCGTAGAACAGGCCGATATCCTTGTTCGGCTCCAGCACCTCGGCGAAGAATTTTGGGAAATCGTCCGATTTGATGATCTCGCGCGAGGTGCGGTAAACGGCGTTGTCGACGATGTCGAGCGTTGCCTCCAGCACCACGCCGAACAGGCCGTAACCGCCGACGACGTGGCGGAACAGCTCGCTGTTCTCCGTACCCGAGCAGGTCGTCACCGACCCGTCGGCCAGCATCACCCGCATCGAGCGGATCGAGCCGGCAACCGAACCCGCCTGGTGGTCCATGCCATGCGCGTTGACCGACAGCGAGCCGCCTACGGAGAAGATGTCGGTCGACTGCATCGCTTTCACCGCAAAGCGCGGATGCAACATGTTCTGGATGTCATGCCAGCGCGCGCCGGGCTGCAGCGTCATGGTCCTGGCCGTAGCGTCGACGCTGACCTTGTTGAATTTCTTGAGATCGAGCACCAGCGCATTGTCGTCGAAGGCATGGCCGCCCATCGAATGGCGGATGGCCGCCAGCGACACTTTCAACCCGTTGGCGCGGGCGAAGGCCAACGCCCTGGCGATATGGTCCTCCTCGCTGACCTCGACCACGCCATAGACCGGCGTCCGCGACAAGCCGCTGGCATCGTTGATGTCGCCGCCTTTGGCCGACCAGGGCAGCGAAGGGTCAAAGGCCGGCGGAGTGGCAATCGGCTTCAGCGGCAGGGCAATGCCATCGATGTCGGCGATGCGTCCGGCATTCTTCGGCCCTGAAGGCCCGCGCGCCAGCCGCGCCATTGTGGTGCTGCCCCACAACACCGCGCCGCCGACCACGGCCGCGCCGAGCACCAGCCGGCGCGACAGGCGAAACCCCTTCCGTTCGTCAGCCATGCAGATCCCCCGTTGGCCAAGGGATAGCGCGGCTCTTTGGCAAAAACCATAGGGGCGCCCTCGGCGCTACGTTCCACCGCCTCAGGGTGACTGCTAACCGGGAGCAGGAAAATGGCCGATCCCCGAGGGGACCGGCCAGGATTGGAACAGGGTCTTGAAAATCAGGTCAGCATATCTGCCGACGCATGATGCTCGTGTCTACGAAGCCTTCTTGATCGACGTCACCATGCCGGTCTTGTCATCGACGGTTACCGCCACCTTGGCGCCGACCTTCAGTTTGCCGATCTTCGCGTCCGGCGACAGCTGGTAGATCTTGCCGTCGTCGAGCGTAATCGACTTGGTCGTCGGATCGACCGCCTGGATGGTGCCCTGAACGGACGCGGCATAGGCCGTACCGAGGAAGGCGAGCAAAGCGGCGGTGGTTGCGAGGGTCTTCTTCATCGATAGCACTCCGTGCTGTTTCACTTTTCCGGGCCGCCGCGTTGAGCAGCGACAGCACCGAACGAGCCGACACTGGCCCTGAAGCCTGCTGGCCGCAAATCACGTTGAGTGACTTTTCGCAAAGGAAATCATAGGCTTAATTCTGACACATTGCTTGCGGCTGACGCGATTTCCAGTCATATCGTTTGTCTCGACGCGCGCCGTTCACCCACGAAAAGAATCGTTTAGCCGAATGCGGCGGGCGCTTCGCGGCCATCACGCAGCCGCCACAATCCACCCCGGATCGCATCACGCAACAGCCTGCCGATCTTCCATTGATACAAGTTTTGTTTCATGGATCAGCTCAACCGCCATGACAAAAAGGCAAGGAAACTCGCGCTGTGGTTGCAAAATCGAAATGGATGCAGGATCATTCCAACCGCTGCGACGAGGGGGGCCATCATGAAACTGGCAGTCCGAACCATCATATCCCTGATGCTGGCGCTTGCACCGGGATGGGCCGGCGCGCAAGGCGCTGATCCCAGCGATGACAAGACGGTTACCTTTGCTCCGGGCGATCCTGAAATGACGGCAGCGACCACGCAGGCGCTGACCGGCCTGGATGAATTCCTGGCCCTGGCCGAAGCGCCTCCCGCCGGCACCGAACGGTTCAAGCTGAAGGTCAAGGTGCGCGACGGCAACGTCACCGAGCACTTCTGGGTCATCCCGTTCCGCCGCACCGAGACCGGCTTTGTCGGCATATTGGCGAACCAGCCGGAGGAAGTTCGCAATGTCGTCCTCGGCCAGAATATCGAATTCACCAGGAACGATGTCTCCGATTGGGGCTACACCCGAGACGGGCGGCAGGTCGGCAGCTTCACCGTCTGCGTCATGTTCAAGAGAATGCCGAAGGAAGAAGCCGACTATATGCGCGGCAAATACGGTTTTGATTGCTGATCGTGGCGGTCGCCTAACCGGCTTCGTCCTTCGCGCCGATCTTGCGCACCAGTGCGGCTGTCGCCAGCATGGCGCCCATGTCTGATATCATCGGCGCGACATGCCTGGTGTAATCGAGCGGCACCGATATCTCCGGCAGCTCGAAGAAATTCTTCGCCTGCGGCAGCATCAGGAAACCGTCGCCGCCATTAAGCGCGACGCGGGCCGGATCGTCCGGCCAGGTTTCGCCCAGCCATTTCAGCGCCTGCGCCAGCCTGCCGGTCACCAGCGGCCGCGCCGCCTCGACATTGTCGGTGCGAAATTCATAGGCCGCATCGAGGAACGGCTCACCCGACGACAACTCCTGCAGCTTGGACCCGAACAGACTGCGGAAGAATCCGACGACCGCATTGGTCCGCCGCGTCGCCACCAGGATTCCCGGAAAAGGTTCGACGGCCTCGAAGGCGACGATGACGCCCTTGAAGGCCGTCGATGAGCCCTTGCCGGTGCCTTCGCGCAGTTCGGCTTCGTAGAGCTCGAACGGAAACCCTTCGTAGCTTCCGGAAACGACATCGTCGAAGGCTTGCCGGTTGAAGGGCCCGACCGCCTCGCGCGGCAGCCGGTCGAACGAGTTCGGCCTGCCGCCATGCTGGTAGCGCACATCCCTGATGAAGCCGAAGATGATCGGCAGCAGCGTGTCGCGGAACGATTGCTGCAGCCGCGTCGCCGGCTTCATGGCCTGGAAATAGAGCAGGACCGAAGCGGCAAAGCCGATGAAATAGAGGAACACATGCGGCGTCGAGAACCATTGCTCATGGGGATCGGCGACCTTGTTGAATAGCCAGGCGATCACCACCACGGCCACCAGCACCAGGCCGACGAACAGCGGTACCCGCCAGCGCACCTGCCGCACCGCCGAAGCCCGCGCGGCCTCATAGGCCTCGATGTTTTTCCGGATGCCGGCGATGACCGCCTCGCTGGGCATGAAATCCGCTGTTTCCACCGCCACCCCCCCTGCCAATATTGTCGCATGATAGCTGCATTTCTTGGATGTATCGACTGCAAGACAGCGAGACCGTGCCTCTCAGAAGAACGCCGGCGCCGCCCCTCATCCGCCTGCCGGCACCTTCTCCCCGTATAGTGACGGGGAGAAGGGAGTATAGCCGTGCCGGCGGCGCTTCATTTGCAACGCTGGCAATTGGCGAAACCATCGATGACCGCGTCCTTCTCCCCGTCACTATACGGGGAGAAGTGCCCGGCAGGGCGATGAGGGGCAGCGCGACGCTTGTAGGATAGTCTTGTCGCTTGAAGCTCTAAGGAAAGATTGCTCTCAGCCGTCTTTCAACCTTCCCCCTCATCGCATCCTCAAGGTGCGCCACCGACACCAGCCGCTCATGATCCCTGCCCCGCAGCCGCACAAACGGATGCATCCGGTAAGCCGCAATCACACCATGCGTCCCCTCATCCACACTGACATCCACAACGAAAACCCCGCCAATGCGCCCCGGCCATGGCTGGCGGGCGAGCGCAGTGCCGAGGAAATCGCCGAGCCCATAGGCGACGACAGTCTCGCCGATCCGCTCCACCGGTTGCACGACATGAGCGTGATGGCCGGCGATCAGCCCGACGCCCTGCCCGGCCAGGTGCCTGGCCAATGCCCGCGTTCCGGCGCGCGGAAAGTGGCGGAACTCCCAGTCCCAATGCGGCACGGCGCAGAGAAGGTCGAAGCCGCGCGGCCAGCCGGCCAGATCGCTGCCCATCGACACACGCCCGGCAAACAGGTCTTCATCGGCATTGCGCCATAGCGTGAAGGCCGCAAACCCGACATCCAGCAGCCCGACCTTGACCGGCTGCACCGGGCCATCGGCGGCAAGGCCGATGCTGCGGATGCCGAGCCGCTGCAACGCCGCCACCGTCTCGTCGAAACCGGCGACGCCCTGGTCGAGGACATGATTGTTGGCCAGCGACAGCACGAGTTTTTCGTGCGCGAGACCGACCGCCGCCAGCGCCTCGGCCAGAAACCGCTCGCTCATCGCATGATGCGTGCCGAGCTTCGTGCCGAGCACCGCGCTCGGCCTGTCCACGACAGGGCTTTCGCAATTGCCGATCACCAGATCGGCAGAGCCAAGCATCGCCTTGATCGCCGGATCACAGTCCGGCGCACGGCGGTTGGCCACCGCCGAGATGTCACCGATGAAGGCAAGCCGCACCGTTCGCATCGGCGGCGTCGCCATCAGCGTCCCCGCCATCGGCGCAAAACCCTTGCCGTCACCGCCAAGCGACGGCTTCAGGAAACGCGGCAGCCAGGACAGTTTGTAGGAAAGCGGATAGTTCGACACGCAATGCCCAATCGTTTGCCTTGTTTAGACTGTCTGGTGGGCTGGTTGAAGCCGTCGGCAATCAACGATGCGGACAGCGCGTCGCCGCTGACAGGCGCGATGCCTCAAATAGTCCCAAATCTGTGTATGATTGTCGGCGACAAATGCTTGGGAGGGGAAAAGATGACACGAATAGCAGGCCTGCTGGCATCCGCTTTCATTGTGCTTCTGCCCTGGTCTTCGGCCAGTGCAGCCGTGCCAGAAGCGGCAACCGCGCTTTTCGAGGCCAAGACCGTGACCGCGCGCGACAGCGCGCTGTCGACGCTCGAGGCCGCCGCGCCGAAAGATCCGGCATCGGCCTATGCCGCCGGCGCCGGCGAGTTCTTCACCGCACTTGAGCTGCTGGCCAGCGGCCTGCATCGCCACGGTTTCGAAAGCCCGCAATCCTTCATGCTGCCGCTGATGCAGCTGCCGGTGCCGTCCAATCCCAACCCCGAGCCGCTGACCTACGAAGAGTTCCGCGCCATCTTGGTCGCCTTCCGCGACAGGTTGGCGAAATCCGCCGCGACACTGGGCTCGGTGCCGGCCGATGCCGATATCGGCATGGTCATCGACCTCACCCATGTCGGCATCGACCTCAACGAGGACGGCGCCATCGCGCCGGACGAAAGCATGGCGGCGATCATGGCCGCGCTGTCGCGCGGCAGCATCTCACAGGGCGATACCGCACCCGCGCTCACCTTCCGCTTCGACCGCGCCGACGGCTACTGGCTGCAGGGCTATGCCGAATTCCTGATGGCGCAGGCCGATTTCTGGCTGGCGCATGATTTCAGAAGTACCTTCGACGGCTCGTTCCACATGCTGTTCCCGCGCGCGAAGCTGCCGCTGCAGGACATTCTCGTGCCGCCGCCCAGCGAGATGGGCTCGAGCATCTTCTCCTCGGAATGGCGCATCGCCGATTTCATCTCGATGGTGCACATGATCAACTGGCCGGTGGTCGAACCGGAGCGCCGCAAGGCGGCGCGCCAGGAATTGCTCGAAATGATCCGGCTGTCGCGCGAGGACTGGAAGGCGATCCGCGCCGAGACCGACAATGACCGCGAATGGCTGCCCGGCCCGCAGCAGAAGGGCGAGAACCCGCTGACCGGCCTCGAAGTCGGCGAGGAGCAGGTGCAGGCCTGGCTCGCCACCTTGAGCATGGCCGAGGATCTGCTCGAAGGCCGCGCGCTGCTGCCGCATTTCCGCATCACCGGCAAAGGCATCAACATGAAGCGCTTCTTCGACGAGCCGAAGACTTTCGACCTCGTGCTGTCGATCACCGGCCCTGGAATCGCGCCCTATCTCGAAAGCGGCAGGATCCTGACCAGCGAGGATTTCGACCAGATCCAGCGTGAGTTCGGCGGTGGCGGGTTCTTGACATTTGCGCTGTGGTTTAACTGAGAGAGAGGCATCTCAAGTCGAGGGGGGTGCGCTGCAAGGCGTGTTGAGATTCAGGTCAGGCCGAGCCGAAAACGGTGGCTTCCGAGAACCGGAGCGGAGCGTACTTTTGGGTACGTGAGCACCGGAAGCGCAGGAAGCCGCCGTTTGCAGGCCGGCATCACCTGAATATCAATACACCTTAGAAAATCGCACCCTGGTACAGCACCTGCTCCGCCTCATCAGGCGCAAACCGCCGCGCCAGCGTCCGAAACGCGCTGTGCACGCCGTCGCGGTCGATGTTGCAGCTTCTGAGATGGCGCACGGCGAGCGTCGGGTCGAAGGCGCTGCGGCCGTGCAGGACGCGCTGGTTGTCGAAGACCAGCACTTCGCCCGGCTGCAACTGGTGCTGGAACTGGTTTTGCGGGTCGCAGATCAGCCGCGTCAGTTCGGCCAGCGCCTCGATCAGGCCGTCGATCCGGTCCAGGGGCGCCCATTGCAGCGCCAGGCACCGGTCATTGTAGCGGATGCCGGTGACGGCGCACGCCGCGTCGAGGCTGATGACATGCGCCTCGGCGCTGAAGAACACCTCGCCTTCATGTTCGCGGTGGAAGGTGACGCCGTGCCGCGTCAGCAGCTCGAACAGCTCCGGCGTGCGCGCCCGCATCAGCTCGGCGACATGAAAGCCGTCGACCATCAGCGACGTGCCGCCAGTGCCAGCACCGGTGCGGATGGCGTGAAAGAAGATGAAGCCCGGCGGGGAATAGCGGAACGGCTCATCCGTATGCGGGATCTGCGCCCGCGCCGTCTCGCCCGCCACGCGCGCATCCGGCCGCGAGATCAGGTCGAACACCTTGCCGTAGCTGGTCTCGCGGATCGGCCCGTAGCGGCCGGCGACCCGCACTGTTGCTTCCATTTCGGCCGGCACGCCGGTCAGCATGGCGATGCCGTGATCCCGTAAAGCCCTGAGCGACTGGAACAGCGCTTCGTCATCCGCGACCACGGCATCGAAGGCGAAGCGGCCGAGCCGCCCGGCAAGATCGCTGTGCCATAGAAGCGGCTGGAACCGGACCGGACCTGAGCCGCCGGCATGACTGGTGAGGAAGGCCGCGTCATAGCGCGAGACATGCCCATCCTGCCAGATGGCGGTGACTTGCCCTGATGTGGAGAGGTCAAAACTCTCGGCATGGATGGCCTTGTCGACATCGGCCGGCGTCAGCCACCTTTTGCCCGAGGCGGTGTCGCCGCATTCACCGCATTCGCAGGCCAGCCGCAGCCAGCGCGTCGAAAGTTTTGCCGAGCGGCCGTCCACCAGCTCGACAGCGACGCGTGCGCCTTCCGCGCGCATGGCGCGGATGGGTGCGACGGCGTGTCTTTGCTGGCTTGCTTGCTTTGGCGTGTCGAGCATCTGGTGTCCCCTGCGGTTGAATTTCTTCCACCAGGCTAGAGAGCGAAAAGCCCATGTTCAAACGAGTTCCCTTCCCATAGTTTTGAGGTAGATTCAAAACATGACGATGCTGAGGGACTTGCCGCTTTCCGGATTGCGGGCACTGGTGGCCGCCGCCAGGGCCGGCAGCCTGACTCGCGCTGCCGAAGAGTTGGGCGTCACGCCCGGCGCCATCGGTCACCAGATCCGGCAGTTGGAAGAGCGGCTCGGCGTCAAACTGGTGCGCCGCGAGGGCAATGGCATCGTGCTCACCCGTGCCGCCGAGGCGGCATTGCCCGACATCGATCGCGGCTTCGATGCGCTCGCCTCCGGCATACGCCGGCTGCGCTTCGAACGGCAGGCCGAGACCTTCACCATCTCGGCCGATCCGTCCTTCGCCTCGTTGTGGCTGGCGCCGCGCCTCGCCCTGGTGCGGCCGGCTCTCGGGCGGCTCGAGGTCCGCATCGTCGCTTCCGTCGGGCTCGATGCCATGGCGGAGGAAGGTGTCGACCTCGCCATCAGCTACCGCAAGGGATCGGCATCGGACATCGCAGCGCTCGACCTCTTCACCGAACGGGTCATTCCCGCCTGCGCGCCGGCGCTGGTCGAACGCCATGCCGGCCCGGACAGGGCCGAAATGCTGGACAGGTTGCCGCTGCTGCATATCGACCCGATGATGGGCGACGATGTCTACCCCACATGGCGGGACTGGTTCACCGCAGCGGGACGGCAAAGGCCGCACATCGACCAGGGACCGCGCTTCGGATTGACCATCGTCGCGGCGCAAGCGGCGATCGCCGGCATGGGCGCGCTGCTGGCCAGCGAACTGGTGTTGCGCCGCCATCTCGACGCGGGCCATCTCGTCGAGATCGCGCGCGACGTGCCGGCACTGACCATCAAGCGCCGCATCGTCTGGCCCGAACATGGCCCGAAGGCACGCCGCGCCGCCGCGGTGGCGGCGGCACTCGAGGCCGCGGCCGGCACCGGCATCGACGGTGCCCTGCCGGCTTGAATTGCGCAGGTCTTATCGCGAAAAACCGTGCAGCCTGCCAAGCAGCCACTGCAGCGGATTGCCCACGAAGGCCCGCGTGACGAACGTGTCATGCGCGGCATCGGACGCAAGCAAGGCGATGGTGCCGGCTTCGAGGCGACGGGGCGGATCGGAACTGGCGTCGATGCCCTGGCCCGCCAGCAACTGCCTGATCTCGGCATTGCCGGAGGCCGAGGATTTGCCATAGGCGCTGACGAAGAAACGCGTCCTGTGCTGTGCGATCCAGCCCGCGAAAATGTCGGCCTCATCGAACACGGCGTCGAGCAGGATGACGCCGAGCAGGCGGGCGTCGATATCGCCATTCCTGAGCACGAAAGCGGTTGGATTGTAGCCGCCGCTATAGGCGACCAGCACCACGGGCATGGCGTCGAACTCTGCCGCCTTGGCGCCAGTCAGCCTGGCCAGGCCTTGCGCCGCCTCGGCCATGAATTCGGCAAAATAGCCCGGTGTCCAGAAATTGCCGGCGCTGGAATCCTGCGCATTGCTGGCAAATTGCGGCGCCACCAGCACGGCGTTGAGGCCCGACGCCTCGACCTGCGCAACGACCCGCTGGCGGCCGACGACATCGCGCTGCAAGGTCGCGCCATTGCCATGAAAGAACACCACGACGACCGCCGGCTTGGCCGGATCGAACCCTTTCGACACCGCCAGCAGCGTCGAGCGGTCGGAATAGGTCTCGTCTTCCCAGTAGATGCCGCCACGCGGCGAGGTGTGGCCGCGCCTTCCGTCCGCCGCCGTCACGTCGAGAAACGGCGCCGAGCCGTCGGGCAGCTTGCCGCGATAGGGAAAGGGCGATGCCTTGAACGGCACGATGGTCGAGATGGCCTTGCGCAAGCGCGCCCCCAAACTCGCCGCCGGAAACATCGCCGTGGCCAGCAATCCGGCAACGATGGCGCGGCGGTCCGGCATCAGGCAGCCACCAGCCGCATATCAGTCGCCTTTGACGGCAACAGCACGGCAAAGAAGGCCGGGATGGCGATGAGATAGGCGATCGCCGCCCATTGCAGCACGGCGCTCAAGCCAAAGCTGGTGGCGACGATCGGCACGGCGGCCGAACCGATCACCGAGAAACAGCCATTGATGCCCCAGGCCCACACGAACAGATGCTCCTTGCCGAGCCGCGCCAGCCAGGTCATGGCGGTGGCCATCGGCATGCCCATCAGGAAAGCCGGCGGCGACACCAAGAGGAAGCAGAGCAGCAGCCGCGCCACATAGGGATAGGCGCCGATCCGGTCCAACACTGGCGTCAGAGTGAAGCCATAGGCGAGCAGCAGCCCGCAGACCGCCAGCAGGACAACCGGCAGCAGCGTTCTGGCGCGGTCGAAGATGCGCTCGGCAAACAGGCTGCCGAGCCCGGAAAACACCAGCATCGATGAGATCAGCACCGAGGCCGACACGGTCGGGTTGGCCAGCGCCACGGTGAAGCGGCTGATCAGCCCGACCTCGACCATGATGTAGCCGAGGCCGAGACAGGCGAAATAGAGGATGGTGCCGAGCTTGCCGCGCGAGCGCGAGAACACGATGCGCCAGCCGAAGATCACAGGCAGCAGCACCAGCGACGCCGCCGTGACGCAGGCGATGCCGAGCGTCGCCCAGATCAACAGATAGCCCCAATCGTCCTGGAACAGGTCGAGCCTGTCCAGCGTGCGCGGCAGGTCGGCGACCTTCACATAGGCGGCGAAATAGGGCTGGTCGTTGCTCAGCGCCCGCGCATCGAAGACATAGTCGCCGGCAAGTTTCTCCCAACCGCCGGTCAACAGCGCGTGCCAGGCCATGCGCTGCAGTTCCGTTGCCGGCAACACTTGCGGGCCGGCATCGCCGACGGTGCCTGCGCAGGCGTCGAGCGTCGGATCGGCGGGCGCCGTCGGATCGCAATCCGGGTTGACCGGAGCGGTCGGGTCGGCGGGCGCGGTCGCATCGGCGGCCGGCTGCTGCGCCAGTGTCGCGTCCTGTCCGCTGCCGAAGATCGAGGCGCGGTAATCGTCGAGTACCTTTTGCGCGCTCGAGCCGTCATAAATCATTCCTGGATAGTAGACCTCTTCCCAGGACATCGACCTGGTGTAGTCGCGCAGCGTCTTGATTTCGGCCTCGGTGAAGCCGCCGCTCTTGAACAGCACGGTCGTGGTCGAGAGGTAACTCGACACGGCGAAGATGTCGTTGGCCGCACCCTGGCTGTCGAAGGTCTTCGCCGCCTCGGCGACGGTCGAATAGAGCTTCAGCACCGATTTCGGCGGCTCTTCCTTGTTCCACAAGGTGATCGACAGCACGCCGCCATCGGCCAGCGCGTGCATGTAGCTCAGCATCGCTTCGCGCGTGTAGGCGTATTTCTCCGAGATGGCGAAGCCGCCGGGATTGGACAGGCCTACACTGTCGGCGAGGCTGAGGTCGATGACGTCGTAGCGCTCGCTCGTGTTGGCGAGGAACAGCCGCCCGTCATAGTCGATGACCTTGAGCCGCGGCTCGGCCAGGATATCGCCGGTGACATCTTTCAGCACCGGGTCGCGGAATGCCCGCAAGGTCATCGGGTTGCTCTCGGCGACGGTCACCGAGGTCGAACCGGCATTGAGCGCGGCCTGCGTGGAGATGCCGCCGCCGAACTGCACCACGAAGGTTTTGGGCTTGTCCTTGATGACATAGGGATAGTGCATCGGCAGATAGCGGAAATAGACCTGCTCGGCCGGCGCCAGATTGCGCATGATGCCTTCCGGCCCGTCGCCGTCGCGGTACATGCCGACATAGGTGTTGGCCGGCACTTCGGGCATGCCGAAGGCGGCGTTGTCGCTCAGGCCCGGCGCGAAATGCATGTAGGAGCTGGCATAGACCTGCAGGTCGCCGAAAGGCGAGACGCTGCGGTAGATGCGCTTGCCATCCGGAAAATTGCGGGCATAGGCGACGCCCTTGTACTGCGACACGGCGATGTCCGGGATGCCGAGAAGCACGGGCAGCATGAGATAGCCGGCGACCGACAGCGCCGCCACGACCACGCCGGCGACAACGCTCTTCCAGGCGCCGAACGCGAAGAACCACAGGATCGAACCGGCCGCCCAGAGCAGCAGCGGCACGACGATGATGGTTTCCGGCGCGAACAGGTAGAGCGACACCAGCACCACGAGGCCGGCGAGCCCCGAGCCGGTGAGGTCGGCGAAATAGACGCGGCCGAAGGCGGTGCGGCTTTTCAGGAAGACGATGCCGAGGAAGAACGCGCCGGCCAGGAACGGCAGGAGATAGAGCAAGAAATTGGCGAGCAGCCGCCATTTCTGCGCCGGGTCGGATACCAGGAAGATGGCATTGAACGGCACCGTCTGGGCGACGAGATTGGAGCCGACGGCGAGCGGACCGATCAGCAGCAGGGCCGCGGTGGCGGCCCCTTGCCAGTGGCGGTCGAACCAGCCCTTGCCGGCGAAGATGACGACGCTGGACAGCGAGAAGCCGAGCATGGCGAGACTGACCACCAGCGAACCGAAATGCGACCAGCTGCCAACGGCGAACACCCGCATGACCGCGATCTGCAGCGCGATGATGGCGCCGGCGATCAGCCCGACCGCCAGGTAATGCGCCAGCCGAGGCGCCTCGAGGGACGGGATGGTCGGGCGGGAATTCGATGCGACGGCAGCCATTCAGGTCCCTTGATGCCGCAATGCTCAGCTGTTGTGCGTGCCGACGATCTGGTCGCCTTCCAGCTTGGTGAACGGCACGAACGGTACGACCTTGCCATTGTATATGTCCGAGCGGACGATGTTGAACGTGCCGTCGGCAAGCTGCTGCTTGGTCACCTTGAGCACGTGCTGCGCGCCAGGCGGGCCGACCGGAATGACCATGACGCCATTGGGCTTCAGCTGCTGCAGCAGCGACGGCGGAATGTGGTCGATGCCGCAGGTGACGATGATCTTGTCGAATGGGCCGACACTCTCCCAGCCATAATAGCCGTCGGCATTGCGGCTGGTGACCGAACCGAACTCGCTGTAGCCTCGCTCGACCAGCCCGTCATAGGTGCGCCGCGTGCGCTGCGCCAGCGGATTGATGATCTCGATCGTGTGCACCTTGTCGGTGAGGTTGGCGAGATAGGCCGACTGGTAACCGGAGCCGGTGCCTACCTCGAGCACGGCCTCGCCGAATTGCACGTCGATGGCCGTCGTCATCCGCCCGACGAGGTGCGGACCGGAAATCGTCACGCCATAGCCGATGTCGAGAAAGGCATGGTCATAGGCGCGCCCCAGATTCTGCGGCAGCACGAATTCCTCACGCGGCGTCAAAAGGAAGGCGCGCTTGTTGCGGTCGTCCAGCACGTCCTTGTTGTAGACCATGATCTGGAAGCGATCGAAGCGCTCGGCCAAAAACTTCGGATCCTCGCCGCGATTGGCCACCATCCAGTCGATGAACGATTTTTTGTCGTTGAACGGCACTTCGGCGTTGCGGTCGTAGGGCACGGGCACGTTGGCCCTGACCGTGGCTGGAAGAATGGAGAACGCCGCCGCACCCGCCGACAGCGTCAAGAAATCTCGACGCTTCATGGAAAAAGCCTCCAAAAGTGGCCTTTGCCACCCCAAAACCAAGCACTTCAACCCGATTGCACCGGCTCCCAAAACGAGTCAATGGGCGTAGAAGGGCGGCCGTGCAGGCCGGAAAAATGTGGCGCGCGGGCAACAGTTTTGCCGATGCCATCAGCCTTTTTCAGGACCGTGGAATGGCGCGCCGCATTGCCGCAGGGCTCGCTGGAGAGCCTTTTCCTTATATTAGCAAGGGCTGTTGTGCTTGACTCGGCCGTCAAAAACAGGCAGCAAACCTGCTTCGGAAGGGCTGTAATACCGCGTGCATGATCGTGGACGAGCCTTTTTTGGCACAAAGTTCACGTCTCAAAGTTGGATTTGAGAGGGATTGGTTAACCAACTTTGTCCATATTTTGAAGCAATCGGCAATCAACGACAGGCGCGGCAAACGCGTCGGGGACCACCCTGGGATCACTCGCAGAATGGTCGTCGCGGCTGACAAGGCCACGTACGGGGAAAACCGATTGGAGCGAGATTGGTTGCATGGCGTTGTCGAGTAAACACAAAATAAATTGGGACCAGCGCGAGGGCGGCGAGTTCGTCGATGCGCAGCGCATCCCTTCCTTCAACCCGAAACGGATCGTCCGCTGGGTCGCGGTGCCCGGTGCCAGTGCTGCTGTCGGCCTCTGGCTGATCGGCACCATGGCCGGCCTCAGTTCCGTCGGCGCCTCGCTGTCGGCGACGTCGGGCGGCGGGCTGCCGCAAACGCTGGCCATGCCGGGCTCGCTGGCGATGGCCGATCCGCTCAAACAGCATTTCCTCAGATCCTCGGCGCCGTTCGTGCTGGCCAATGCCCATGGCGGCGCGCAGGCCCTGCACGACCATGCCGTGCAATGCGGCGCCACGTGCTTCAAGCTGGCCAGTGTGAGCCCGCTGGGTGAGAAGTCCGCGCGCCTCGCGGCCCATGCAAGACCGGAACAGCCAATCCTGAAGTCGAAAGCGCAGGAGCGCTTCGAACGCATGGAAGCGTCGCTCTCGCCGAGCAAGCTGGCCGCTGCCTTTGCTGCCGGCAAGCCTGTCGCCACTGCCGATGCCCGCCCGGTGATTTCCAAGGCCGCGCCGCAGGTCACCGAGGCATCGCTTGTGCCATCGGTCCAGGTGATGGCCAGCCTGTCGGATAACATGCCGGCTCCGGCGGCTGAACGCTTCGCCCGTGCCGATACCGTCGTCCAGACCGCGCCGGCGCCGGCGGGCTTTGCCCAGTCGCAGACGCCTGACAATGCACAGCTGGCGCTGGCCCTTGTCGAGTCGCTGCCGGTCGAGGACGAAGCCTTCGCCTCGCCGCTGCCGATGACCGGCTCCTCGGCCGATATCACGGTTGAGCCTGCCGAAACCCAGCCGCAACAGCCCGGCGACGCCGCCTCGCTGCCGGATGCGCTGACCGACGACGTGCCACTGCCGACCCACCGCCCGCAATATGACGCGCCGCGGCAGCCGAAGGCCGTGGTGGAACAGGATGAACCTGCGCCGCAGACCAGGATTGCTCAGCCCAGGATCGCGCAGCAGAAGCCGGCGCCGCAGACAAAGCCGGTCCAGCAAGCCCAGCCGGCAAGGCCGGCCCGGGCCGGCCGGCCGGGCGATGGCGGCGATGTGCTGGCCTATGCCAAGCCGGACACGCCTTCGGGCGGCCTTGGCCAGGCATTCAGGAACCTGTTCAACGGACCGGGCGGCGGCAGCGGAGCCGGCCACGGCGTCGCCGTCTATGACATCAGCGCCAAGACCGTCTACATGCCGGACGGCCAGCGGCTCGAGGCGCATTCCGGCCTCGGCGCCATGGTCGACCAGCCGCGCTATGTCCACGTCAAGGATCGCGGCCCGACGCCGCCCAACACCTACAATCTGTCGCTGCGTGAATCCCGCTTCCATGGCGTCGAGGCCATACGCCTGACGCCGACGAGCGGCGGCAACAAATACAACCGCGACGGCCTGCTCGCCCACACCTACATGCTGCGCGGCGGCCGCGCCGAGTCCAATGGCTGCGTGGTCTTCAGGGACTATGCCCGCTTCCTCGCCGCCTTCAAGAAGGGCAAGGTCACACGCCTCGTCGTGGTGCCGCGCCTGAACGGATCGCCGACTCAAGTGGCGACGGACAACGCCCGGGGCGCCTGAACGCAGGCAGGTGGTCCCCGGCAACTGCCTCCTCCTGACAGCCTACTGTCAGGAGCCGCATCCGGGCATGCGCCGCGCCGCATCGCGCTCTTTCTATTTTCGCCAAGACCTCCCATATTCGGGACATGGCCAAATCCCCTGATAAAAAAACGCCGCCGACGGCGAATGACGACCGCGCCGCGCCGAAGCGGCGCAGCCCGCTGACCGATTTCCTCGACGCTTCGGAACCGCTGCACAAAGGCGGCTTCGCCGAGATGCCGCAGCCCGAACTGTCGGGCACGCCGCTGACCGGTTCGATCGCCGACTGGGCCGAACAGATCGAGCAGGAAGCCGAACGCGAAGGGCGCCAGGCCGGCAAGGGCGACGGCGGCAAAGCGCCAAAGCCGTCGAAGAAGATTCCCGAGCGCTCCGCCGCGCCCGGACGCACGGCGCGCGGCACCTCGATGGGCGGCGCGGCCACGGCGCGTGAACGCACGGCGGCCGGCCTCAATCCGGTTGCCGGCCTCGACATCTCGCTGGAAGAGGCCGAGACGATGACGTCGAGCGGCGTCACCGCGACGGTCGCCGCCCTCTCGGCACTGATCGAATCCGGCAATCCGCTGCACAAGGACGGCGTGCTGTGGACGCCGCACCGCCCTGCCCGCCCGGAAAAGTCGGAAGGCGGCATCGCCATCAAGATGGTGTCGGACTTCGAGCCGGCCGGCGACCAGCCGACCGCCATCAAGGATCTTGTCGAAGGCGTCGACAACAACGACCGCACCCAGGTGCTGCTCGGCGTCACCGGCTCGGGAAAAACCTTCACCATGGCCAAGGTGATCGAGGAGACGCAGCGCCCTGCCCTGATCCTGGCGCCGAACAAGACGCTGGCCGCGCAGCTCTATTCCGAGTTCAAGAAATTCTTCCCCGACAATGCGGTGGAGTATTTCGTCTCCTATTACGATTATTACCAGCCGGAAGCCTACGTCCCGCGCACCGACACCTTCATCGAGAAGGAATCCTCGATCAACGAGCAGATCGACCGTATGCGGCACTCGGCGACGCGCTCGCTGCTCGAGCGTGACGACGTCATCATCGTCGCCTCTGTCTCCTGCATCTACGGTATCGGTTCGGTCGAGACCTATACGGCGATGACTTTCCAGATGCAGATCGGCGACCGGCTCGACCAGCGCGCCCTGCTCGCCGACCTCGTTGCCCAGCAGTACAAGCGCCAGGACATCAATTTCGTGCGCGGTTCATTCCGCGTGCGCGGCGACACGATCGAGATCTTCCCGGCCCACCTTGAGGACCGCGCCTGGCGCATCTCGATGTTCGGCGACGAGATCGAGCAGATCACCGAATTCGACCCGCTGACCGGCCAGAAGACCGGCGAGCTGAAAAGCGTCAAGATCTACGCCAATTCGCACTATGTGACGCCGCGCCCGACGCTCAACCAGGCGATCAAGTCGATCAAGGAAGAGCTCAAGCAGCGTCTGGTCGAACTCGAGCGTGCCGGCCGCCTGCTGGAAGCGCAGCGTCTGGAGCAGCGCACCCGTTTCGACCTTGAAATGCTGGAAGCCACCGGCTCCTGCGCTGGCATCGAGAACTATTCGCGCTATCTCACCGGCCGCCAGCCGGGCGATCCGCCGCCGACCTTGTTCGAATACATTCCCGACAATGCGCTGGTCTTCATAGACGAAAGCCATGTCACCGTGCCGCAGATCGGCGGCATGTATCGCGGCGACTTCCGGCGCAAGGCGACGCTGGCCGAATATGGCTTCCGCCTGCCCTCCTGCATGGACAACCGGCCGCTGCGTTTCGAGGAATGGGATGCCATGCGTCCGCTGTCCGTCGCCGTTTCGGCGACGCCGGGCGGCTGGGAAATGGAACAGTCCGGCGGCGTCTTCGCCGAGCAGGTCATCCGCCCGACCGGCCTGATCGACCCGCCGGTCGAAGTGCGCCCGGCGAAGAGCCAGGTCGACGATGTCGTCGGCGAGATCCGCGAGACCACGGCCGCCGGCTACCGCACGCTGGTCACCGTGCTGACCAAGCGCATGGCCGAGGACCTGACCGAATACCTGCATGAGCAAGGCGTGCGCGTGCGCTACATGCACTCCGACATCGACACGCTGGAGCGCATCGAGATCCTGCGCGACTTGCGCCTCGGCGCTTTCGACGTGCTGGTCGGCATCAACCTTTTGCGCGAAGGCCTCGACATCCCCGAATGCGGCTTCGTCGCCATTCTCGATGCCGACAAGGAAGGTTTCCTGCGCTCCGAGACGTCGCTGATCCAGACCATCGGCCGCGCCGCGCGCAACGTCGACGGCAAGGTCATCCTTTATGCCGACCAGGTCACCGGCTCGATGGAACGCGCGATGGCCGAGACCAGCCGCCGCCGCGAAAAGCAGATGGAGTGGAACGCCGCCAACGGCATCACGCCGGAATCGGTCAAGTCGCGCATCTCGGACATTCTGGACTCGGTCTACGAGAAGGACCACGTCCGCGCCGACATCTCGCAGTTCACCGACAGCGCCGGCGCCATGATGGGCAACAACCTCAAGGCGCATCTCGACGCGATGGAGAAGCAGATGCGCGACGCCGCCGCCAATCTCGACTTCGAGAAGGCAGCGCGCATACGCGACGAGATCAAGCGGCTGCGCGAGATGGAACTGTCCATCTCCGAGGACCCACTGGCCAAATACGCCGACATGGAAAGCCCGGTCTCGGGCCGCGAAAAGGGCAAGCACAACAAGGGCGTGGCCAAGCATCGCACGGCCGAGGAACAGGAGCGTTTCCGCAAGCTCGACGAGGCGCGCGCCGCCGAAGAGGCGGCCAAGGCCGCCCGGCCCAACCTCTTCCGCAAGCCCGATCTCGACGAGATGGGCGCCGACGGCGCCGTGCCGGTGACGAAGCCGCTGTTCGCCAAACCCTCGATCGACGACATGGGGCCAGGCACCGACATGCCGACACCCGCGGGTGCGGTGTCGCGCTCGCTGTTCAAGAAACAGTCGGCATCCGAAGCGCACGGCTCCGATTTCGGTATTCCCGGCGAGCCGGTCAAGCCGCTGTTCAAGAAGAACTCGCTGGACGAGATGACGGTGCGGCGCACGGAAAAGCCGGTCGAGGGAAAAGTGCCGGCGAAGCCCCAGCCGATCTCCCCCCTCGTGAGGGAGATGTCCGGCAGGACAGAGGGGGGCGCGGCGGATCGCGACGGCAAACCAATCGTTCGCCAGCGCGCCGGCATCGGCTCTTACGAGGACCCAGGCGACGCCCGTCGGGAAAAGCGGCGGCCAGGCAAGACCGGCAGGCCGGGGAAGTGAGCGCCTCTTCCTTCTCCCCCTGTGGGAGAAGGTGGATCGGCGCGCCAGCGCCGAGACGGTTGAGGGGTGTTCCAGCGGAGTGAGACGCTGGCGTTCCCTGGCACACCCCCTTATCCGACCTCGCTTCGCGAGGCCACCTTCTCCCACAGGGGGAGAAAGGAAAGCGCTCCATCTTCGCAGCTCGCGCTTGCCGCCAGCCGGCGGAAGCGATACGCACGGCTGCAATCCTGCCTCTGCCAGCAACGCGCCCCACCCGCCCCGCCTCCATGAAACCCAGGGACATCGCAGCCTACGCCTTCCTGGCCGTCACCTGGGGTCTGTCATTCCTGGTGCTGCTCAAGGTCGTACACGCTTTCGGCTGGGTTGGCGCCGTGACCTTGCGCTCGCTGATCGCCGGCATCACGCTCTTCCTGTTGGCGGCGGCGACGCGGCGGCGGCTCGATTTCAGCGCCGGCTGGCGGCACTTCGCCATGGTCGGTGCGACGACCGTCGCGGCGCAGCTGATCGGCCTGTCCTACGCCACGCCGCGCATCGGCACGGCGATGGCGGCCATCCTCGTTGCCGCGATCCCGCTGTTTTCGATGATCCTTGGCCAGTTATGGGGGCTCGAGCGCATCACCGTTCGCGGGCTGGCCGGCCTCCTGCTCGGCGCGGCGGGCATCGTCGTCCTGGTCGGCTTCCCTTCGGTGCCTATCACAGCGTCCTTCGCCTTCGGCTGCGCCGCCTCGCTGTTCAGTTCCTTCTCGGCCGCCTTCGGCAGCAACTACGCCAATCGCCATCTGCGCTCGGCCGGCTCGTTCGAACTCACCGGCGCCGCCTTCCTGTTCGGCGGGCTGATGACGCTGCCGCTGCTCTTGGCCGTGCCGGTTCCGGCCATGCCGCGTCCCGTCGATTTCCTCTACCTCGTCCTTCTAGCCTGCGTGATGAGTGCGCTGACCTATGTCGTCTACTTCCGGCTGGTGGCCAGCATCGGCGCGACCAAAACGATCAGCGTCGAATTCGCCGTGACCACGATCGCGGTGCTGGTTGGCACCGTCGTGCTTGGCGAGTCGCTGACCATCATCCAGGCCTTCGGCGCGGTGGCGATCATCGGCGGCTGTATACTGGTGCTGGATCCATTCCCGCGCCGCGTGAAAGCGGCGGCCTTGCCATCCGCCCCGCCCTTGGTGTAATCGCTTCGCACACTCGAACGTCTTGAAAGGAGGGCTCACGTGTTTACGTTTCATCGTCACCATCGTCAGCGTGGCCCGATTTCTGCCCTGCAAGCCAGCTTGCAGGGCTGACCAGGGACGGTCCGGGTTTTTCCCGCTTCGATTTTTTGGTCTGCCCTTCGTGGTGCCGCAACGCCGAGCCTGATGGCCAGCAAGCGCACCGTCCAAGTGCATGAGCCGCATGTCGGCCAAGACCAGAGAAATCCAAATGGCCCTGATCAGCCTCAAATCCCTCGGCGTCACCATGAGTGCGCCACTCTTCGCAAACCTCGACCTCACCATCGGCGCCGGCGACCGGCTCGGCATCGTTGCCGCCAACGGCCGCGGCAAGTCGACCTTGCTCAAATGCCTGACCGGCGAGATGGAGCCAACCTCGGGCGACATCACCCGCACGCGCGGCCTGCGCGTCGGCCATGTCGAGCAGTCGGTTCCCCCTGCCTTTCTCAGCCGCAGCTTCCAACAGGTGGTGGCCGATGCCATGCCGGCGGAGCAGGCCGAGAGCGAGATGTGGCGCGTCGACGTCGCTCTCGACTCGCTCGACGTGCCCGAAGCGATGCGCGAGCGGGAAATGCGGGCGCTGAGCGGCGGCTGGCAAAGGCTGGCGCTGATCGCCCGCGTCTGGGTCACCGATCCCGACGTGCTGCTGCTCGACGAGCCGACCAATCATCTCGACCTTGCCCGCATCAGCCAGCTGGAAAGCTGGCTGAACACGCTGCCGCGCGAAGTGCCCGTGGTCATTGCCAGCCACGATCGCGCCTTCCTCGACGCCGCCACCAACCGGACGCTGTTCCTGCGTCCGGAACAATCGCCGGTGTTTGCGCTGCCCTATTCGCCGGCGAGGCAGGCCCTGGACGAGGTCGACGCCTCGACGGCGCGCAAGTTCGAGCGCGACATGAAGGTCGCCCAGCAGCTGCGAAAGCAGGCCGCCAAGCTCAACAACATCGGCATCAATTCCGGCAGCGATCTTTTGACGGTGAAGACCAAGCAGCTCAGGGAACGGGCGGAGAAGCTCGAAGAGGCGGCGGTATCGGCGCATCGTGAGAAGTCGGCCGGCGCGATCCGGCTCGCCAATCGCGGCACCCACGCCAAGGTGCTGATCACGCTCGACGACGCCACGGTGGAAACGCCCGACGGCACGCTGCTGTTTCGAACCGGCAAGCGCCATATCTGCCAGGGCGACCGCATCGTTCTGCTCGGCCGCAACGGCGTCGGCAAGTCGCGCTTCGTCAGCCTGATCCGCAACGCCATCGTCGAGCCCGACACGGTCGCGAATGTGAAGGTGACGCCGTCGACGGTGCTCGGCTACAGCGACCAGGCGTTGTCGGGCATCAGCGGCGACGACACGCCGCTGGCGATGGTGTCGCGCCGCTACGATGTCGGCGAGCAGCGCGCCCGCTCGCTGCTCGCCGGCGCCGGCGTGCTTATCGAGATGCAGGAGAAAAGGATCGGCGTGCTGTCCGGCGGCCAGAAGGCGCGGCTGATGATGCTGGCGCTCAGGCTCGCCAACCCCAACTTCTACTTGCTCGACGAGCCGACCAACCATCTCGACATCGATGGCCAGGAAGCGCTGGAGGAGGAATTGCTGAAACACCAGGCAAGCTGCGTGCTCGCCTCGCACGACCGCTCCTTCATCCGCGCCATCGGCAACCGCTTCTGGCTGATCGAGAAGCGGAAGCTGACCGAGGTCGAGGACCCCGAGGACTTTTTCCGCGAGGTGGCTGAAGCGGGCAGTTGAGGGCGAAGGCTCGATACCTCAATCGGTCTGTAAATTATTTGCTTACATCTCTTGATTAGTGTAAGCAATATGTTTACATATATCTATGATCAAGTCCTTCAAGAACAAGGCGCTGTCGGACCTCTTTCAAACCGGAAAAACCGGTAAGATCGACGCCAAAATGCACAAGCGCATTCTTGTCCGGCTTGACCGCCTGGAAGCTTCGGAGAAGCCGGAGGAGATGAACCTCCCCGGCTTCGACTTCCACTCGCTGAAAGGCTTCGATCCGATCCGCTACACGGTCCATGTCAACGGCCCGTGGTGCATCACATTTGAATTCGACGGTAATGATGCCGCCCGCGTCGATTTCGAGCAATATCACTGAGGTGGCCAGATTGGAGAAGTTCGACTTATGACCGTGCACGAGCCGACGCGTCCGATCGAGCGTTGTCCCTCCCACCCGGGGGCGCTACTTGAGGACATTATCCCGGCAACCGGAAAGACCAAGGTGGAAATTGCAAATCTGCTCGGGATCTCCCGGCAACAGCTTTATGACATCATCCGCGAAAAGAAGCCGGTTTCGCCGGCTGTGGCCGCTCGCCTTGGGAAGCTGTTTGGCGACGGTGCCGCGATCTGGCTTCGGATGCAGGCGGCTTTCGATGCCTGGCACGCCGAGCGTGAAATTGACGTTTCAGCTATCCCGACGCTTAAGGTAGCCTAGGTCCACTCTTGGATTGAATCCGGAGTCGTAACAAAAATTTCGTCGCTCTGTCGGATCGCCTGAACCTGCGGCGTCCTTGGGATGCCGACACGATGATGCCGGCTTCATCCGAGGAGAAAGCATCATGTCCATTCTGTCATCCCTGGGTCGCGTTGCCTCCCGTTACGCACAGAACCGCGCCCGCCACCGCAGCGAGCGCGAATTGTTGTCCCTGCCGATCGAACTGCGCAAGGACATCGGCTGGCCGGAAATCGTCATCGACGCGCAAAGCGGCCCACGGATCCGCAGGACGCTTTGACAATGCGGTCGGAAAATATCGATGCGGGCCGCCACGCGGCGACCAATGCTCAATCATGCGTGTCGCCCGAAAGCGGCGTCGCCTGCATCGACGCACGCTTTTCGAAAACGTCGAACCAGCGCGTCAGCCGTGCCCGCGCGCGAAACGACGGAAGCTGGCGAAACGCCATCCAGGACAGCGTGGTGGCGAGCGCTATATGTCCGATATGGAGCGGCGCTTCGTCGTCCAGCGTGCTTTCGATCCAGTCGTAGCTCGCCTCGATCTTGTCCCGATATCCCTGCGCAAGAGCATCATAGCGCAGCGGCTCGGGTCTCCTTTCCGTCTCCCAGCGCAGGGCGATGCCTGTCTGTGCCAGCCCCTGGGCGACCGACTGCAGCCGCAACGCCTGCCAGCGCGCCTCGCCGTCTTGCGGCAAAAGCTTGCGGCCGTCATGCAGCGTGTCGAGATAGGCGCAGATGACATCGGAATCGAAGATCGCCGATGCGCCGGACCGCAGCAGCACCGGCACTTTGCCGAGCGGATTTTCGGCGTAGACACGAGCGTTGCGCAAGGTCGGACTGGTCTCGTGATGAATGACCTCGAGCCGATCGGCGATGCCGGCCTCATGCGCGAAGACCAGCGCCTTGCGCGCGAAAGGTGAGTGGGTCTGGTAATAGAGGATCATGGTCGTCTCAGGGATTGAGGAAGCGGCGCGTAATCCGTTCTAGCCCGCGAGCTGCGATAATTGCGCTCTGTTTGGGGGCCGCTGGCGCAAGTTCGTTTCACGCCTTCGGCTCAAACCGCCGTCTGCGCGGCCTGCCCGAAGCCGGCCCAAAAAAATTTGTGCCGCGCTGTAGGATTGCGGTCACCTCGTGCGTCCTGTGGTTCGCAAGGCTAAGCCGAACGCAAAGAGGAGCAAGACATGACTGACCAGACCCCCATTCAGCCCAGGGCAGAAGTGCTCGGCGGATTGACCCCCTACCTGCAGGTGGACGGCGCCTTCAAGGCCGCCGATTTCTACGAGAAGGCCTTTGGCGCCAAGGAGGTCTTTGCCTACCCGGCCGACGAGCAGGGCCGCACCATGCACATCCATCTCCACGTCAACGGCTCGACGCTGATGCTTTGCGACGCCTATCCCGAGCACGGCCATCCGCACAAGGCGGCGCAAGGCTACACGCTGCAGCTCCATCTCGGCGATGGCGACATCGACAACTGGTGGCAGCGCGCGGTCGACGCCGGCTGCGAAGTGGTCACGCCGCTGCAGGTGATGTTCTGGGGCGACCGCTGGGGCCAGCTGAATGATCCGTTCGGCGTCGCCTGGGCGATGAACGCACCGGTTAAGTAGCGAGCAGGCGTCGCCCGTCAGGGCTGACGCGCTCACCGCGCCGGGTCGTATCCCCGCCGACCCGGCGCTCATCTTTTCAGCCAAGGAGAACCCTATGTCCTATGTCGATGGTTTCGTGCTTGCCGTGCCAAAGGCCAAACTCGATGACTACAAGAAGCTGGCCAACCTCGCAGGCCCCATTTGGATGGAACACGGCGCTCTGGCCTATGTCGAATGCATCGGCGACGACGTGCCCTATGGCGAGCTGACCTCGTTTCCGCGTGCCGTTCAGGCAAAGGACGACGAGATCGTCGTCTTCGCCTGGGCGGTCTATGAATCCAGGCAACGCCGCGACGCGGTGATGGCCAAGGTGATGGCCGACCCGCGTTTGACACCCGATTTGGGTCCCATGCCGTTCGATATGAAACGCATGATCTTCGGCGGCTTCCAGCCTTTCATCGAGCTGTAGACCGATCATCCAGACCGACCGACCGCTGCCGCGTGCCGACGCCACGGCGGGACCCGAACCAGTCTTCATTTCTCGAGGCAGGACCGACTTATGCGCAAGCTGATCGTATTCAACAGCATCTCTCTCGACGGCTATTTTACCGACAGGCACGGCGCCATGGACTGGGCGCACAGCCAGGATCCGGAATGGAACGCTTTCGTCGCCGACAATGCCAAGGGCGGTGGCATGCTGGTGCTGGGCCGCGTTACCTACGAGCTGATGATCCAGTTCTGGCCGACGCCGATGGCGGCCCAAATCGCACCGGTGGTGGCCGAACGCATGAACGCCATGCCGAAGGTCGTGTTCTCCCGCACGCTCGACACGGCGAGTTGGAACAACACCGAGTTGGTCAAAAGCGGCCCGGCCGCGAAGCTTCGGGAACTGAAGCAGCAACCGGGCAACCACCTGACAATCCTGGGAAGCGGCAATCTCGTCGCTCAATTGGCCGAGGAGAATTTGATCGACGAATACCAGTTCGTCATCGTGCCGATCATGCTTGGCGCCGGCAGGACGATGTTCGAAGGCATCGGCAATCGGCTCAACGTGAAGCTGGCCCGGTCACAAGCCTTCGGCAACGGCAACGTCTTCCTGCGCTACGAGCAGAAGTCGCAGGCCGGCTAATGCATGTTGTCCAAAGAGATCAGGACAACGATTTCAACCAGACATCATCCTGATTAATAGCGGCACATCTGCCGGGCTCTTCAGTCCAGTTTGTCGAGCAGCGGCTTCAGCCGGTCGCCATAGCGCTTCCACAGGTCGACCGAGCCCTGATACATCGGCTGGCGCACCTGCGCGGCGGAAGCCGTGCGCACCGGCCGGTCGGTCTCGTGGAACGACAGCACGGCATCGTCCCAAGGCAGGCCGAGATAGTCGATCAGCGCCCGGCTCTGCCCTTCCTGATCTGCGACGAAATCCTCGTAGCGCACATCATGCACGACGCCGGGCAGCACCTTGTGCCAGTGCGCCATGATGTCGGTATAGAGATTGTGGAAGTCGGCGAGCTCGCCGAGATCGTAGCCGTAGCGGTGGCTGTCACCGCGGAAATGCACCTTGTAGATCGACAGGCAGGTTGCTGCCGCATCGCGGGCGCAATGAACGATCCTGGCCTTCGGCATCATCATGTGGATGAAGCCGACAAGCAGGAAGTTGCCCGGCATCTTGTCGGTGACGTGGCGCATATGCGGATAGCGGGCATGCAGCATGTCGAGATAGGCCTGGCCCGCCTCGGTGAAATCCGCATCGTCCGTATCCGATACGCCCCAGGGGAAGCCGCCCGGCATGGTCGCCGGGAACTGCCTGCCGACCGCGTTCTTCAGGATGCTGAGCTCGCCCGCGCCATAGACTTGGGGATGGCTGGCGATGATCTGCTCGACCAGCGTCGTACCTGAACGCGGCATGCCGACGACGAAGATCGGCGCGTCATCGGTGATCGGGCTCGGCCTGTGCCTTTCGAAGAAGGCGGCATCGAACACCGTCTTCATCGCCGCGAATTCCTCGCGCGTCCTGACGGGGTCATAGTTGATCCCCTTGCGGCGAATGGCATTGCCTTCGGCGAAATAGTCGAAGGCCTTTCCATAATCCTTCAGATCGTCATTGGCCTTGCCGAGGCCGAAGGACAGCTGCATGCGCGCCAGGCTGTTCTGCGGCGCCTTGGCATGCTGGGCTTCCATGCCTGCCAGTTCGGCGTCGCGCGCCTTCTGGCGCTTGACCTGCGTCAGCATCAGCCAGGCGGTCGCCATGCCTGGGTTGATCGCCAGCGCCTGCCGGAACAGGTCGGCCGCCTCGTCGAGCTTGCCCTTTTCCATCAGCCCAACGCCCAGCCCGTGCAGCAGGTCGGCATCCTTCGGGCGGATGGTCAGCGCCTCGCGGAAGACAGCCAGCGCCTCGTCCAGCCGCCCGGCTTCCTGCAGGGTTTCGGCAAGCCCGATGCGGGCGCGCACATGAAAGGGATTGCGCGTGACGGTGCCGCGATAGATCTCTTCGGCCTCCTCGAAGCGGCCGAGCTGCTTCAGCGACGAGCCGAGATTGTCGCGCGCGGCGAGCTGCTCCGGCCGCAGATCCACCGCGCCGCGGAAGAAGTCGACTGCCGCGGCGACGCGGCCGAGGTCGCGCATCACCGTACCGAAATTGTTGAGGAAGTCGGCATTCGTCGGCTGCAGGCTCACCGAGCGTTCGATGAGGTCCAGTCCTTCTTCGCTGCGCCCGGTCTGGTGCAGCAGCAGTCCCAGGAAATGCGCCGCCGCCGCGTGTTTGGGCTGGCGGGTCAGCACTTGCCGGTAGATGGACTCAGCCTCTTGCCGGCGCCCGGCCTGGTGCAGCTGCAGGGCCTGCTGCACATACTGGTCGAGGCCCAGTGGCGGCTGTCCGCCCGCGCCAGACCTGACTCCCGCACCCGCCGCTCGTCTCTGATCTCTGTTAATGGGAAACCTGCCGTGTTTGTCCGCCTGCCGCGATCTAGGCCATTGGCGCGGCAGGTTCAAGTCTCGGCGTGGTTCCGCGCCCTTTCCATCGACGCCAAGGATCAGATCAAGCGGTTGGTCTCCGCGACCTGCCTCGCCCGCCTCACCGTGCCATCGGTATCGGAGATCGTTCGCCTTGCCGCCTCGTCGCTTCTGATGGTCAGCCGCGCCGACTTGACGATCATCGGCTGGCCGTTGGGGCCAACGGCAATGGCGTGAATGGCGATTGGCTTGATGACCGGATTGACCGCGACGGTCTTACCTCTTGAGCCTCTTGTGGACACCATGCTTTTTCCTCCTTCTAGGATAAATAAAAATATGGGCGCGGAGGAAATACCCCAGCGCATTCTCAAGATTTTTTTGGAAATATGCGCAAACCATAGCAGAAATATCTAAACGTATATAGCGATCTATTTTTCAGTCAGAGCGGGATTGATTTTTGAAACACCTTGAACATGGAGCTCAATCGATCTATATAAAGAAAATCGTTTTGGCCAGAATTGGCATCTCGCGGCGTCAGAGGTTCTCGACCCGCCAATATCATTCCAAATCGTCGATACCAGACGCACGGCACATTGGCCCTGCGACGATTTTTTCAATCCGCGAAAGACAGATATGAACACCGGAATCGTGAAATTCTACAATGGCCAGAAGGGTTTTGGCTTCATTCAGCCGGCCGATGGCGGCAAGGACGTATTCGTCCATGTCAGCGCGTTGGAGCGCGCCGGCTTTCCCGGCCTCGCCGAAGGCCAGAAGCTGCAGTTCGACCTGGAGCGTGACGGCAAGGGCCGCGAGTCCGCCGCCAATCTGCAACTGATCTGATCCGGCCGAATTCGATGAACGCTGACCACGGATGTACTGGCAGCTCTCGAAAGCGGCTTATTTCCAGCGATTGCCGGAAATAGAAAAGCGGGGCTCGTCCCCGCTTTTTTGCGTTCAGGCCGCTGTCTTACGTGACGCCCAAGGCGTGAACCAACCAAGGCGAGGACAATGCCGGACCGCACCACCCATTCCATCGCCCATTTCGCGGCATCCTTCATGCTCGGAGGCCTGGAAGGACCGTTGCCGCCCGGCGACTACGACATTGACCATGATGAAGAGTTGATCGAGGGCATGTCACGCGTCGCCTGGCGCCGCGTCGCTACCTTCATCCACCTTCCCGCAAGGGCGGTGAAGAACCCCGCGATCAGCCAGCTTGTCGCCATAGACCACCTCGAACTCGAAACCGCGCTGAAGCGCGACCGGGAGAATGCAGCATGATCCGTTTCCAGCAGAATGCGCGTCCGCGCACCGACACACCCTCGCACCTTTTCGCCATCGGCCAGACGGTGCGCATGAAGAGCCGCACCGGCCTCGTCCAGAAGACGGCGGAACTGTTCCAGATCAAGAGCAGGCTGCCGGTCAAGGACGGCTCGCCGCAATACCGTATCCGCAGCGAGCAGGAGACCCACGAGCGGGTCACCACGGAAGACAATCTGGAGCCGGCCGACAATCCGGTTGTCGCCAACAATCCGGCCTGACACCCCAGCAACGCCAGACAGAACCATACGAGGAGCAAACAAGATGTCCAAGGGTCAACAGCGAAGCAATCGCGAAGCGCGCAAGCCGAAGAAGGACAAGGTGGTAGCCAAGCCCGCCTCGCCGTTCGGTTCGTCGGTCAAGCAGGCCGAGAGCGGCCTGAAGCCGAAGTCCAAGGGCTGACGGCTCTGGGGGCGCCTCGCGCGCCCCTCCCCCTGCTTTGGCAGGCGATGTAACTGACAACAGCCCCATGCCAAGTCCTGCCACGGAGGCGTGCTTGAACTTCGTCATCGAGTTCTACCGGTCACGCGACGCCGAGGAGGCAACGCTCGACAAGGTGTCGCTGGAAGCACCGACCCTACGCGCCGCCCTTCAGGGAGCCGCCGCGCTCTTCCACACGCTCGCAATGCCGCAGATCCCCGACCGTGTGCGCATCTCGGACGAAGACGGCAGCGAGCTCTATGCCGGGCCGGCCGATGGAGCCTATCCGGCCTAGGCAACCCCCGCGCAAGCGCCTCACGAGGGGAGAAGAAAATACCTCAGCACGGGCCATCGCCGACGATGCGATAGTCCGCGGCGCGGGCTTCGCAGGCATTGGGAAAGCTGCGCATCTCGCCATGCCGGCGGGCGCAGACGGGCGCGTATTCGCGGGTGCAGAACGTCTGCTCTTCATCGCCACCGCCACCGCCACCGCCACCGCCACCGCCGTCACCGCGGCAGGGGCCGTCGCGCACGATGCGGTAGCCGGCACGGTCGGCAAGGCAGGCATTGGCGAAGGTCTGGCGGTCGCCGCCGCGCCGGGCGCAGACGGGCTCGTATTGCCTGGTGCAGAATTCCGGTTCGGGGCGCGGCGGGCGCGGGCGCGGACCCGGCCCGTCATCGACGACCACGGTGCAGGCGGCCAGAAGCGCCGACAGGAACAGGACGGCAAACCCTTGCCGCGAAAAAACCGACGCCAGGAATTTCATGCTGATTTCTCCCTCGATCCCATCCCCGATCGCGATCCTCGCCATTCCCCTGTCAAATGCAACCCGCTGTCGGATGCACTGCCTTCGCCCGGAAGCCACGGTTGCAGCCATGGCCGGGCGTCCGCTGGCAATACTGGCCTATGCGCGCCCACATCCGTGGGTCAATGACCGGCCCGGCAACGAAGCCTATCTGCGGCCCGTCGACGCTCAGATCGGTCGATTCTTGCGTCGGGATGCGCCCAGTGTGGCGGCCCGCGGCGCTATCTTGCAACCTTCACGTTTCCGTGCGATAAATTCCGTGTTCGGGCATTTGCGACCCGGAGAGCGGAACGTTTTGGACGACCTTTCCCCGATACTGTGAATCTCTGACGGCCCCGTTTTTCGGCGGGGGGTTTGACCATGCGCCAATGCATGACTGCCGAAAGCAACCACCGGGAACTGCCCTCGACGCCAGGTGGCGGGCAGGACCACCAAAGACTGAACGGGTGAAGGAGTTTCCCCAATGGCCCAGACCGGCACCGTTAAATTCTTCAACGCGACCAAAGGCTTCGGTTTCATCACGCCCGACGGCGGCGCCAAGGACGTGTTCGTCCACATTTCCGCGATCGAGGCATCGGGCCTGCGCACGCTCGTCGACGGCCAGAAGGTCACCTTCGACGTCGAGCCGGACCGCATGGGCAAAGGCCCGAAGGCGGTCAACCTCCGCGCCGCCTGAGCCATCGGCGCCGCGCGTCCCTGACGGCGGGCGAACGAGGGTTCCAAGCTCGCCCAGCCTGTGGGCACGCAGACAGATTTTGAAAAGGCGCGGCGATTTTCGTCGCGCCTTTTTCATGCCCGCGGCGCAGCATGAATGCATGCCGCCCGGAAGTGGATACGGCTCCGGATCAATGACATGCATCATAACAAGGGTTTAAGGCGCTTTAAGTGCCCGCAAAACTTTCTCTTGCCGATGACGCTAAAATAAAGGACAAATTTCCTCTCGGGCATTTGCCGGCCCGAGACTGGAGTTTATGGGATCAAAGGAGCTTCCCATGCCGCAGACCGGCACCGTCAAATTCTTCAACCATGCCAAAGGCTTCGGCTTCATCACGCCGGACGATGGCGCGAAGGATGTCTTCGTCCATATTTCGGCCGTGCAGGCGTCGGGTCTTCCCGGTCTCGAAGATGGGCAGAAAGTAACATTCGACACCGAGCCGGACAAGCGCGGCAAGGGGCCTAAGGCCGTCAACCTGTCCGTCGGCTGAGCCGGCTTCAGACTGTCGGCTCCGGCGGGGCAGCCCAGCTCGATCAGAGCCAGGTTCTTGGCGCCCCTCTTAGCCAACAGGTCGAAATCCGTTCAGCCTCCGTTCAGCCACGGTCGCATATTAGTCTTGGGTAAAGCCGGACCGCATCCCCTGCAAAACTGCACGGCCCGGTACGAAGGAGACCCAGATGAACAGAATTTTCAAGACAGCCGTGCTGTCCGCCGCCATGGCGGCCACCATGCTCGTGGCCCTGCCCACCGCTAATGCCGATGAATGGCGTCATCACCGCCACCACGGCAATGGCGACGCCATTGCCGCCGGCGTGCTCGGCCTCGCCGCCGGCGCCCTGATCGGTGGCGCGCTGGCCAATGACCGGCCACCGCCTGACGCCAACCGCTACTACGATGACGGTTACTACAATGACGGCTACTACGATCGCGACGTGCGGGTCCGCCCGGCGCCGGTCCGCCGCTACTATGTGGAGCCGCGTGTGGTCTATGCCGATCGTTATGCAGAACCGTGGACGCGTGACTGGTACGAATACTGCTCGGACCGCTACCGCTCCTTCAACTCCCGCACCGGCACCTTCACCGGCAATGACGGCGAGCAGCATTTCTGCACGGCGAACTGAGTGCATGTCGCCCAAAAGTGCGCAGCGGTTTTGGGATAACGACTTGCACCAAACAGAATGCCGAAGCGCGAAAGCGCTAAGGGCTTCCCTGCCCCAGAACAAAGAGCGCTGACCGCAAGGCCAGCGCTTTTTGAGTTCTACGATTTTGAATTCAGGGCGCTCTGACGTGGGATCTGCCAGGTCTGCAAAGTCCGTGCCGCCCCTCATCCGCCTGCCGGCACCTTCTCCCCGTATAGTGACGGGGAGAATGGAACCGACCGCGATGCTCGCGCCCTTCTGCAACGCTGGAGCTTGGTGAAATCCTCAGTGAAGGCGTCTTTCTCCCCGTCCTAGACGGGGAGAAATGTCCGGCAGGACAATGAGGGGCAGCGCCGGCTTTCGAAATCAAACCAGATCAAGTTGGTTTGCGTCTGAATTCCTAAACTCTGGATTTCTAAACAAGAAACGGGTTGGTCCGCCGTTCCTCGCCAAAACGGCCGCCGGGGCCGTGGCCGCAGATGAAGCCGATATCGTCGCCGAGCGGCAAGAGCTTGTCCTTGATCGAGGCGATGAGCGTCGCATGGTCGCCGCCCGGCAGGTCGGTGCGGCCGACCGAGCCACGGAACAGCACGTCCCCGACATGGGCAAACTTGGCCGCGCGGTTGTAATAGACGACGTGGCCGGGCGCGTGGCCGGGGCAATGCAGCACCTCGAACACATGGCCGCCGAACGACACGGTCTCACCTTCGGTCAGGAACCGGTCGGGCACGCAGTTGCGTGCGCCTTCGATGCCGTACCGCCTGCCCTGGTTTTCCAGATTGTCGAGCAAAGGCTTGTCGGCCGCATGCGGGCCGATGATGTCGATCCCCAGCGCCTCCTTCAGTTCCATGGCGCCGCCAGCATGGTCGATATGGCCGTGCGTGATCCAGATCGCCTCGGCCGTGATCGCATTGTCCTTCAGCACCGCCAGCACCTTGTCGATGTCGCCGCCCGGATCGACGACGACGCCATGCTTGTCGTCCATGTCGAACAGGATGGTGCAGTTCTGCTGAAACGGTGTGACCGGCACGATGCCGGCATTGAGCTGACCCATGATCGTCCTTTCGATGTTCAGGGGTGATGTAGAGGCGCCAGTGAAAGGCGTCCACCCCTCGAAAGACGAACAGACAGTCGCCCCAGAAACGGAAATGGGCGGCCGAAGCCGCCCATTTGAACGAACCTGAGACCGTCAGGCTTACTTCTTCATGGCGTCCATGACCGCGCCGATAATGCCGGTCAGGATCGCGCCGCCGCCGGCGCCGCCGACGATGTTGTTGAGGTTGAGCGCACTGCCGAGACCGCTCGTCGCTGCAGCGGCCGCCGCCGGATCGACCGCGCCGCCGCCAAGCAGGCTGCCGAGGATCGCCGCGCCGCCGACGCCGCCAATGGCGCCACCCAGGATTTTGGGAAGCTGGCCCATCGCCGCGTTCTTGAGCGCAACACCGACCGCCTGACCACCGATGATACCCGTAATCACCTGTATAATGATCGGAAGAAGCGTGTTCATGTCCATATGATTAGTCCCTCCATAGCTGCCAGCCTCCCGGGCCGACACCATCATGAGACGCCGAATTGGATGAAAGTCAAATGCAGAAACGCTGAAATAAAAGGGGCGGCTCGAAAACCGCCCCTGCTTGCGCGAAAAGCTGTGACTATCGTTATTCTGCGGCGATCGCATGCTTCGGCTGAACGGCCACAGAATAGTCATTCATAAGGTTCTTGGCGATTTCGCCGACTTCGAATCGGTAAGGGCCGATCTCCGACACCGGCGTTACTTCCGCCGCCGTTCCGGTCAGGAAGCATTGCTCGAAGCCTTCGAGTTCTTCCGGCAGGATGGCGCGTTCGATCACGTCCAGGCCACGATCCTTGGCCAGCCCGATGACCGTGCGGCGGGTGATGCCGTCGAGGAAGCAATCGGGCTTGGGCGTATGGATCTTGCCGTCCTTGACGAAGAAGATGTTGGCGCCGGTCGCTTCGGCGACCTGGCCGCGCCAGTCGAGCATCATGGCGTCGGCATAGCCTTTTGCTTCGGCGGCATGCTTGGACATGGTGCAGATCATGTAGAGGCCGGCGGCCTTCGACTTCGACGGCGCCGTGCGCGGGTCGGGCCGGCGCCATTCCGCGACATCGAGGCGGATGCCCTTCAGCTTCTGCGCCGGATCGAAATAGCTCGGCCACTGCCAGATGGCGATGGCGACGTTGATGCGGTTGTTCTGCGCCGAAACGCCCATCTGCTCGCTGCCGCGCCAGGCGATCGGCCGCACATACGCATCCTGGAAACCCTGCTTCTTCAGCAGCGTGGTCGAGGCATCGTTCAATTCGGCGACCGAATACGGAATCTTGAAGCCGAGCAGGCGCGCCGATTCATGCAGGCGCTCGGTGTGCTCGTTGAGCTTGAATATCTCGCCGCCATAGGCGCGCTCGCCCTCGAAGACCGCGCTGGCGTAGTGCAGACCGTGCGTCAGAACATGGATCTTGGCCTCGCCCCACGGAATGAATTCGCCATTCATCCAGATGAAGCCGTCCAGTTGATCGAAGGGAACGGATGCCATGGTAACCTCCCGCGGGCCAAGGCCCGCATATCCTTGGTGTCGTTGCGTGTTCTTTTTGGCCGTGATTGGACGCGCCGGCCGATGTTGCGAAGCGTAAGCGGATAATCGCGCTCTGGCAAACTCAGGAAGTTCCGGAAAAACCGGTCTGCCTTGCCTTTTCGTTCGCAATCCGCCCAAAAGCTTGTCAAAAATTACCATTGCAGGGAAATTACGTCAATAGTACTGACATAATCTCCCGTTCCCATGGAGAAATGATGACGGATCGAAGCCCAGCCGCCGGAAAACCGATCAGGACCGCGATGTCAGTCGAGGACGGCATAGACTTCGCCATCATCGAGCTGTTCTTCTTTGCCTATCGCGACTTCACCTCCGATCCCGATCAGATCCTGGCCGACTATGGCTTCGGCCGCGCCCACCACAGGGTGCTGCATTTCGTCAACCGCCGGCCGGGCCTGACGGTCGCCGAACTGCTCGACGTGCTGAAGATCACCAAGCAGAGCCTGGCGCGCGTGCTCAAGCAGCTGATCGACACCGACCATGTCGTGCAATTGCAAGGTCCGCGCGACCGCCGCCAGCGCGAACTCTATCCCACTGCCAAGGGCCGGGCGCTGGCGCTCGCCCTGGCGCGGCCACAGTCACGCCGCATCCGTGCTGCATTGGAAGATTCCGGCGCCACCGAACGGACCTTGGTGGAACGCTTCCTCGAAGCGATGGTCAATCCGGAACTGAGAGCTCAGATCGACGTTGGGTCCGCAAAAATGTCAGGAAAAAGCCATGGAGAGCACTGAGAGGGTCGATCAGGCGGCCGCACCGGACGACGACGCGCCGCATCTGCTTGTGGTCGACGACGACACCCGCATCCGCAATCTTCTCAAGCAGTATCTGACTGAAAACGGCTTTCGCGTCACCGTCGCCGGCAATGCCGGCGAGGCCAGGCGCAAGCTCGCCGGCCTCGACTTCGACCTGCTGGTGCTCGATGTCATGATGCCCGGCGAAAGCGGCGTCGATCTCACCAAGTCGCTGCGCGCCGAAAAGAACGTGCCGATCCTGATGCTGACCGCACTGTCGGAAACCGACAGCCGCATCTCAGGACTCGAGGCCGGCGCCGACGACTACCTGCCGAAACCCTTCGACCCGCGCGAGCTGATCCTGCGCATCAACAACATCCTGCGCCGCGGCGGCCCGGCGACGACGCCAAAGGTCGAGCAGCTGGTCTTCGGCCCCTACACGTTCCAGATTGCCAGGCGCGAACTGAAGCGCGGCGGCGAGGCGCTGAAGCTGACCGACCGCGAGCAGGAGATCCTGGCGATCTTTGCCGCGCGGGCCGGCGAGACCATCCCGCGCCACGAACTGGTCGGCGACGATTCGGAGGTCGGCGAGCGCACCATCGACGTGCAGATCAACCGCCTGCGCCGCAAGATCGAGCGCGATCCGTCCAACCCGGTCTGGCTGCAGACCGTGCGCGGTATTGGGTATCGGCTCAGCGTGGAATAGAATACCGGCGGCGGCCCTAGAGCATGATCCCGAAAAGCGGCAACCTGTTTTCGGAGAAGGTCATGTTTCAAAGAGTCTAGGGCAGCCCACGGATGAAAAGAGCCAATGGCGACGACGGAACTGGAAGGGCCGGGACCTGACGGCTTGAGCGCACGCGCCACGCGAATGCTCAAGGCGGTGCCGCGCATCTGGAACCGGTTCTGGCGTCTCGTTTCACTTTACATGCCCAAGCGCCTTTATGCGCGCTCGCTGATCATCGTCATCGCGCCGATGATCCTGCTGCAATCGGTGGTCGCCTTCGTCTTCATGGAGCGCCATTGGGCAACGGTGACGCAACGCCTGTCGCAGGCCACCGTGCGCGACATCGCCGCCATCATCGACCTGATCGAGACCTACCCGCACGACGCCGACTACGCCAACATCATCCGCATCGCCCAGGACCGCATGCAGCTGAAGGTCGATCTCTTGCCGCCGGATCCCTTGCCGCCGCCCGGTCCAAAACCGTTCTTCTCGATCCTCGACGATGTTCTCTCGTCCGAGATCACCCGCCAGATCAACCGGCCGTTCTGGATCGACACGGTCGGCAATTCCAACATCGTCGAGGTGCGCATCCAGCTCGAGAACAAGGTGCTGCGAGTCTTCGTGAGGCGCAGCCAGGCCTATGCCTCCAACACCCACATCTTCCTGATCTGGATGGTCGGCACGTCGCTGGTGCTCCTGATGATCGCCATCCCCTTCCTGCGCAACCAGATCCGGCCGATCCTGACGCTTGCCGAGGCCGCAGAAAGCTTCGGCAAGGGCCGGCCGATGCCGCGCGATTTTCGCCCGCGCGGCGCCGAGGAGGTTCGCCGCGCCGGCTTTGCCTTCATCCAGATGCGCGAGCGCATCGAGCGCCAGATCGACCAGCGGACCGCCATGCTGACCGGCGTCAGCCATGATCTCCGAACCATCCTCACCCGCTTCAAGCTGCAGCTGGCGCTGGCCGGCGGCAAGACCGAGACCAAGGCGGCGCTCAACCAGGACATCGACGACATGCAGTCGATGCTGGAAGGCTATCTCGCCTTTGCCCGCGGCGAAGCCTCGGAGGACCCGGGACGTTTCGATCTCGAAGCCTATTTCCAGAAGCTCGGCGACGAAGCCGCCTTGCGCAAATGCAAGCTGTCGACGACGCTTTCCGGCGATCCGACGGTGCATGTCAGGCCGAACGCCTTCGCCCGGCTGCTGTCCAACGTCATCGGCAACGCCTTCCGCTATGCCAAAACGGTGGAGGTCAGCGCCAATCACGGCCGTGGCTCGCTAGTGGTCACCGTCGACGACAACGGTCCGGGCATTCCGGCCGACAGGCGCGAGGACGTGTTCAAGCCCTTCGTGCGGCTCGACGAAGCGCGCAACCTCGACGCCAGCGGCACCGGGCTCGGCCTGTCGATCGCCCGCGACATCGCCCGCAGCCATGGCGGCGACATCACCCTCGACGACAGCCCGCTCGGCGGCCTGCGCGCGGTGATCAAGGTTCCGGCCTAGGCAGACCAAATACCAGGCTTCATCCGCGCGTCATGAAATCATGATCAAGAGCGCGCATGAAACGCGCGACATCAGTTGATTCGGCCTTGCCGCCCCACTTCGATCCCGTGCCCGCCCGGGTGCGCTGGAGCGAAGCGCGGGCAGCCGGCTGGACGCCGTTCCGGCATCGTTTCAAGGCAACCGTCGACCTTTCCAGCAAAGGGCCGCCATGCGCATATTGATGGTCACCGACGCCTGGCGCCCGCAAGTCAACGGCGTCGTCCACACGCTGGAGCGGCTCACCGAAACGCTGAAATCCTTCGACGTCGCGGTGGATTTCCTGACGCCCAACATCTTTCGCACGCTCCCCCTGCCGACCTACCCCGACATCAGGCTGGCGCTGACCACGCCGGGCCATGTCGCGCGCCTGATCGACGGCTACAAGGCCGACCATATCCACATCGTCACCGAGGGGCCGCTCGGTATCATGGCGCGGCGCTATTGCCGCAATGCCGGCCGGCCGTTCACCACCAGCTATCACACGCGCTTCCCCGAATATCTCAGCGCCCGCCTGCCGGTGCCGGAAAGCTGGGCCTATCGCTGGCTGCGCGATTTCCACAATTCCGGCCAGGGCACGCTGGTCGCCACCCAGTCGCTCGCCGACGACCTTTCGGCGCGCGGCTTCAACAAGCTGAGGCCTTGGACGCGCGGCGTCGACACCGATCATTTCCGCCCGGACAAGAGGAAGGACCTTGGCTTCCCCGGCCCGGTCTTCCTTTGCGTCGGCCGCGTCGCCATCGAGAAGAACCTCTCCGCCTTCCTCGACCTCGATTTGCCCGGCAGCAAGGTGATCGTCGGCGAGGGACCGGAGCTGGCCAAGCTCAAGGCCCGTTATCCCAACGCGCATTTCCTCGGCCATCGTCCCAATGACGAACTGGCCGAGATCTACGCCTCGGCCGATGTCTTCGTCTTCCCCAGCTGCACCGACACCTTCGGCAACGTCATCATCGAGGCGCTGGCCAGCGGCACGCCGGTCGCCGCCTATCCGGTGACCGGGCCGATCGACATTGTCGGCGATGGTTTTGGCGGTGCGGTTTCGAATGATTTGCGCGAGGCCGCGCTCGCCGCCCTCGAGGTCGACCGCGCGCAGGCACGAGAACGCGCTATGCGCTACAGCTGGAAAGCCTGCGCGGAAATGTTCCTCGACACGGTCGAGGAAGCGCTCGGCAGGACGCGCAAGCTGGCGGCCTAAAACAGTCTGCCGCCGTCCGGCACCTTGCGCTCTATCGCTCCGAGCACGACGGCGCCCTCCTCGTCGGGAAAGCCCAGCGTCAGCACTTCCGACATGAACGGGCCGATCTGGCGTGGCGGAAAATTGACCACGGCGAACACCTGCCGGCCGACCAGCGTCTGCGGCGTATAATATTTGGTGATCTGCGCCGACGACTTCTTGATGCCGATGTCGGGTCCGAAATCGATCTTCAGCTTGAAGGCAGGCTTGCGTGCCTGTGGAAACGGTTCGACCTCGACGATCGTGCCGGCGCGGATGTCGACACGATCGAAATCGGCAAAACTGATCTCGGGCTTGCGCTCGCTGCTCGAACTCATTTCGACATTACCAAGGCTCTAGGCGTTGCCGTAGGTCTCGAACAGCACGCCGGCCAGCGCGTCCTTGGCCGAGGTTCCCGACCAGACGACGAACTGGAAAGCCTGGAAATAGCACTCGCAGGCCTCAAGCGCCGAGGACAAAAGCACCTCGACCTGCTGGCTCGACGGCTCGACCCCGCCGGCCAGTAGCAGCGACTGGCGGAACATGATCGCGCCTTCCTGCTCCCATAGGTCGAAATGACCGAACAGCATCTGCTCGTTGATCAGCGACAACAGCCGCATCACTTCCAGCGCGCGGGTCTCCGGCACCTTGATATCGAAGGCGCAGGCCAGATGCAGAGCCTCGAAATCCTCCATCCAGGAGAAGGAGACGTGATAGTCGGTCCAGCTGCCGGCGACCGAGATCGAGATTTCATCGTCGCCGGCCCGTTCGAAGGACCAGTCATTGTTGTGGGCCACCTGCTCGATAACATCCACCGGATGGATTTCGCGGGAGAATTCGAGTTCGAGAAGTTCCATGGAATGCTTCCTGTGTTCAGGGGGAGCGCCTCACGCTCCGCGGGGCACACACGACGAACAATCTGATCTAGAACTCGGACGGCCAGGACTTTACTTCGCGCCAAAGACTACGTCTCGACGCAAAGACCCCAGACCGGACCCCACCGCCCGGCCGCATGACCCTGCTTCGAATCATGCAACAAATTCAGTCTATTGATCGGGAGTCGCGTGAACAGCCCAATTTTTCGCACTGCGTCATTCGCATGTGGAAAGGCGCTGTCACAAAGATTCATGCAATGCCGTTAAGCGATTCACGGCAAAGCGATTTTCAGGCTCGGACTATGTGGAAAAGTTTAACGATTATTTTTTTGCGCGGGGCCTCGCCGCCGCCGCTGGTGCGGCATCACCGGCGAGTTCTGCGAGCTTGGCCTCGAGCGCTTCGATGCGGGCGGCAAGCCTGGCATTCTCGTCCCTGGCCTTGGCGGCCATCTCGCGCGCGGCCTCGAATTCCTCTCGCTGCACCACGTCCATCGAATTGAGGATACGCTCCGCCTGGCCCTTGAAGGCCGTCTCGACTTCGCGGCGCACGCCCTGCGCGGCGCCGGCGGCGTCGGTCATCAGCTTGGCGAATTCATCGAGAATGCGGTTCGGTCCGGTCGACATGGCAAATCCTCGCTTTGCTCGAAATGACGTAGTGGCGCGGGGCGAGGAATGCAAGAACGTTGAGGGCCGGTGCGGCCTCTGCGTTGCTATGGCGCATGGCGATGCCATGCCAATGCGAAGCTTTCAGATGGTCCCAAGCTGTACTTGAGGACGCCAAATCGCCTACTGTGTGGCCATCACGCAGTGCTGCGGCACGCTCCAATCAGGGTCACCCAATGGCAACGCCCCCGCGCCGACCGACAAATCCGTTCGAAGCCGCCGAAGCGGCCTTCAAGCCGGTCAAGAAGCCGGCAGCGCCCGTTCGCGAAGCCTCGACCGCACTGAACGTGCGCGAGCTTGTCTCGATCCGGATCGACCGCGCCGTGCTCGATCATTTCCAGGAAGACGGCCCCGGCTGGCAGGACAGGATCAACGACGCATTGCGGCAGTGGGTGGCCGCCAAGGGCTGATCTCACCATTCACGGCGCGATGGCTCGCAGTGGATTCGTCGCGGCACTTGACGGCGACCACCTTGCCTTGACCCTGCCAAAACCCTGCCGCATGGTCCGCGCCCGAACGCGACCGCAACCGAGAGCTCCCCGTTGAACGAATATTTCCTGCTGCCGCTGGCCTCGTTGCCCTTCCCCAACATCAACCCGATCCTCATCCAGATCGGGCCGCTGGCGGTGCACTGGTACGGCGTCGGCTATATCGTCGGCAAGCTGTTTGCCTGGTGGTATGCCAAGCGTCTCGCCGCCAATCCGAAACTGTGGCCCGACGGCATCCTGCCGATGAAGCCGGAGGACCTCGACGACTTCATCGTCTGGGCGGCGATCGGCGTGGTCCTTGGCGGGCGCACCGGCTACGTGCTGTTCTACGACCTGGCGCGCTACATCCAGCACCCGCTCGATATCTTCGCGGTCTGGCAAGGCGGCATGTCGTTCCATGGCGGCCTGCTCGGCGTCATCCTCGCCATGACGCTGTTTTCCATCAAGCGCGGCATCCGCACCTGGTCGCTGTTCGATGTCGTGGCCGCCGGCGTGCCGGTCGGGCTTGGCCTGGTGCGCGTCGCCAACTTCATCAATTCCGAGCTTTGGGGCCGGCCGACCGACGTGCCGTGGGCGATCGAATTCCCCAATGGCGGGCCATTTACCCGCCATCCGAGCCAGCTCTACGAAGCCCTGCTCGAGGGCCTGGTGCTGTTCCTGGTCCTGCGCATCCTCACCCATTCGCGCCTCAAGTTGAAGACGCCGCGCTTCGTCGGCGGCGCCTTCATCTGCGGCTATGGCCTGTCGCGCATCTTCGTCGAGTTCTTCCGTGAACCCGACCAGCAGCTCGGCTATCTCCTCGGCACCAACTGGCTGACCATGGGCATGATCCTGTCCACGCCGATGGTTCTGGCCGGCATCTGGGCGATGGCGACGGCAAAGCCGGTGACGCAAGCGCAGCCGCAGGCGACATGACGCGGCTGAAGACCCGCATCGTCGACCTGATCGAGGCGCTCGGTCCCCTTCCCGTCAACGAATACATGGCCATGTGCCTGTTCGACCCCGCGGATGGCTACTACACGACACGCGAACCCTTCGGCGCCGCCGGCGACTTCGTCACCGCGCCGGAGATCAGCCAGATGTTCGGCGAACTCGTCGCCGTCTGGCTCTACCAGGCTTGGGCAGCGATCGGCCGGCCGGTGCCGGTCACCATCGCCGAGATCGGCCCCGGCCGCGGCACGCTGATGAAGGACATGCTGCGCACCCTGTCGCGGCTCGTTCCTGACCTGGCCAATGGCGCTGCATTCGCCATGATCGAGACCAGCCCGCGCCTGGCCGAGACCCAGAAACAGACGCTCGGCGCGACGCCCTTCGCGGTTCGCTGGCACGAGACCATCGAGACCTTGCCCGATCAGCCGTTGCTCATCGTCGGCAACGAATTGTTCGACGCCGTGCCGATTCGTCAGTTCGTCCGCGCCGGCGCCAGCTGGCGCGAGCGCATGGTCGGCCTCGACGACCAGAATGTCCTTTGTTTCTTCGCCGGCGCCGGCTCGGTCGACCCGACGCTGCTGCCCGTCGATGCGGCTGAAGCGCCGCAAGGCGCGATCGTCGAGGTGGCGCCGGCCCGCACCGCCCTGATGGCGGCCATTGCCGAGCGCATAGCTCGAAACAGTGGCGCCGGGCTGTTTCTCGACTATGGTCATCTCCGGCCGGGTGTCGGCGACACGCTGCAGGCCTTGCGCAAGCACAATCACGAAGATGTGCTGGCCAATCCCGGCGAGGCTGATCTCACCTCGCATGTCGATTTCGCTGCCCTGGCCGCGGTCGCGCGCGCGCATGGCCTCGACGTCCATCTGTCGACACAAGGCAGTTTCCTGCTCGGCATGGGCATTCTCGAGCGTGCCGGCCGGCTTGGCGCCGATGCCGGCCAGGCGGCCCGCGACAAGATATCAGGCGATGTCGAACGACTTGCCGGGCCGCAAGCCATGGGCGAGCTGTTCAAGGTGCTTGCCGTGCTGCCGCGCGGTGTGCCGATCCGGCCCTTCACCACGGCGGATTGACTTTTCACTGCTGCCCCTCCCAATCTCCCGTCCGGCAAAAGAGCGGCCGAACCGCCAGCCGCCTTGCTTCCGGACTTTTTCTTGACGAAACCGACCACACGGACAACAACGCCCGCATGCTGAATCAGACCAAACCGGATCCCATTCGGTCGCCGCTGCTGGACAAGGCGCAGGCACAAGGCATCCGCCACGGCTATTTCACCCGCACGGGCGGCGTCTCGACGGGCATCTACCAGGGCCTCAACATCGGCACCGGGTCGGATGACGACAAGGCGCTGGTGGCCGAGAATCGCGCCCGTGTCGCCGCCTGGATGGGCGTGCCGGCAAGCCATCTGCTGACCGCTTGGCAGGTCCACTCCCCCGACGTCATTGTCGCCAGGGAACCCTTTGCCGGCGAACGGCCCAAGGCCGATGCCATCGTCACCGACCGCCCGGGCATCGCCATCGGCGCCTCGACCGCCGATTGCGGCCCGGTTCTGTTCGCCGATGCCGGGGCGCGCGTCATCGGCGCAGCGCATGCCGGCTGGAAAGGCGCTTTTACGGGCGTGCTGGAAAACACAATTGCCGCCATGGAAAGCCTGGGCGCCCGGCGCGAAAACACCGTCGCCGTGCTCGGCCCCTCGATCGGCCCCGACAATTACGAGGTCGGGCCGGAATTCGTCGCCCGTTTCGTCGAGGCCGACGCGGAAAACATCGGCTACTTCGCGCCCTCGGCCACATCAGGCCACGCCATGTTCGACCTCAACCGGTACACGGTCGACCGGCTCGTCAGGGCCGGCGTGACCGCTGAAGGCCTCGGCCGCTGCACCTATGCCGAGGAAGGTTTGTTTTACTCCTACCGGCGCACCACGCACCGTGGGGAACCCGATTACGGCCGGCAGGTTTCGGCCATCGTTTTGGAGAGTGAATAATGGCGCTGCATTTTGAACGATCGGAATTTGACGCGCGACGCGACCGGCTGATGATCGAGATGGCCGAGAAGAAACTCGACGCCATCCTGCTGTTCGCACAGGAAAGCATGTACTGGCTGACCGGCTACGACACGTTCGGCTTCTGTTTCTTCCAGTGCCTGGTGGTCAAGGCCGACGGCTCGATGGTGCTTCTGACCCGCTCGGCCGACCTGCGCCAGGCGCGCCACACCTCGATCATCGACAACATCGTGCTGTGGACCGACCGCAACGGCGCCAACCCGGCGGTCGACCTGCGCAATCTGCTCAACGACCTCGATCTGCTCGGCGCGCGCATTGGCGTCGAATATGACACCCATGGCCTGACCGCCTTTAATGGCCGCCGGCTGGACGAGCAGCTGCAGACCTTCGGCCAGATCGCCGATGCCTCCGGCATCGTCGGCCGGCTGCGCCTGTTCAAGAGCCCGGCCGAGATCGCGAAGGCCGAGAAGGCCGCCAACCTTTCCGACGACGCGCTGGACGCGGCGCTGCCGCTGATCAAGCAGGGCGGCGACGAGGCCCTGATCCTTGCCGCCATGCAAGGCGCGGTCTTTGCCGGCGGCGGCGACTATCCGGCCAACGAGTTCATCATCGGTTCGGGCGTCGACGCGCTGCTGTGCCGCCACAAGGCCGGCCGCCGCAAGCTCACCAAGAACGACCAACTGACGCTCGAATGGGCCGGCGTCTTCCATCACTACCACGCGCCGATGATGCGCACCGTGCTGACCGGCAAGGTGTCGAAGCGCCATCAGGAACTGTTCGACGCCGCGCGCGCCGCCCTTCTCGCGGTGGAAAAGGCGATGACGCCGGGCAACACGTTCGGCGACGTCTTCGACGCGCATGCCCGCACCATGGAGGCGCACGGCCTGACCAAGCACCGGCTGAATGCCTGCGGCTACTCCGTCGGCGCCCGCTTCACGCCGTCCTGGATGGACATGCCGATGTTCTACCAGGGCAATCCCGAGCCGATCGCGCCGCATATGACGCTGTTTGCCCACATGATCATCATGGATTCCGAGACCGAGACGGCAATGACGCTTGGCCGCACCTACCTGACCACCGAATCCCAGCCGAAGCCGCTTTCCCGCCATGATCTCGACTTGATCGTACAGTGAATCCATAATGGGAGGCGTTCTTCGCCAAGGAGTTAGAAGGCAAATGAGACGATCGCATGTGACGACCGTGTCATTGCTTGTGGCATTGGCTGTTGCCTCCTGCACCAACGCAAAGGACGTTCTCGAACCTTCCGCCATCACCCCGCCGGCGACTTCGGGGCCGGTAGCGCCGGGCAGTACGGCGGCCACGGCTCCCGCGCCTGCGACCACCACGGCGGGGGCGCCCGCAACCACCACGCCGCCACTCACCTCGGCCCAAAGTGCCGCCATCCTCGCCAAGACACGGCTGCAGATCGCGCCGATCGTCGGCGCTTCGGTGGAGGCCGCGACCCCGCTGACGGCGGAACTGCAGACGCGCGCCAGGCAGCGCGGCATCACGCTTGCCGGCAGCGCCGACCAGACCGCGACCCATGTGCTGAAGGGCTATTTCTCGGCGATTTCGGAGGGCAAGGACACCACCGTCATCTATGTCTGGGACGTCTACGACCCCTCAGGCAACCGCCTGCACCGCATCAACGGCCAGATGAAGGCGCCTTCGGTCAATTCCGGCGCGGGCGCCGACAGTTGGAAGGGCGTCTCGCCGGCCACCATGCAGGCGATCGCCGACCAGACCATCGACCAGTTCGCGGCATTTCTGGGCGGCAAGGCTGGCTAGCAAGGCATGCTCAAGTGTTGCCTCTCGGCGATGGCACGAAGCTTTCTTCAGCTTAGCCGGCGGATTCCCGATCTCGGCGCTTGCAATACCAGCGCGGGCCGCTAAAAGCCCGACTAAAAGGTGCGGGAGAGTCTGTCAGGCCTTCCCATCCCCCACCAGGAACGGTGCATGAAACTCTTCGCGGGCAATTCCAACAGGGTGCTGGCCGAAGCGGTCGCCCGCTATCTCAACATCCCGCTGGGCAAGGCCAGCGTCAGGCGCTTCGCCGACCAGGAAATCTTCGTCGAAATCCAGGAAAACGTGCGCGGCGAGGATGTCTTCATCCTGCAGTCGACCTCGTTCCCGACCAACGATCATTTGATGGAACTGCTCATCATGATCGACGCTTTCATGCGCTCCTCGGCCAAGCGCATCACGGCGGTGATTCCCTATTTCGGCTATGCCAGGCAGGACCGCCGCGCCTCCGGCCGCACGCCGATCTCGGCCAAGCTGGTCGCCAATATGATCACCCGCGCCGGTGTCGACCGCGTTCTGACACTCGACCTGCATGCCGGCCAGATCCAGGGTTTCTTCGACATCCCGACCGACAATTTGTTCTCGGTGCCGGTGATGGCCCGCGACGTGAAGGCGAAATACAAGCAGCTCGGCAATGTCGTGGTGGTGTCGCCCGATATTGGCGGCGTGGTGCGGGCGCGTGCGCTGGCCAAGCGCTTCGACGCGCAGCTCGCCATCGTCGACAAGCGCCGCGAGCGTCCGGGCGAATCGGAAGTGATGAACATCATCGGCGCGGTCGCCGGCAAGGATTGCCTGCTGATCGACGACATCGTCGATTCGGGCGGCACGCTGTGCAATGCCGCCGACGCGCTCCTGGCCAATGGCGCCACCAGTGTCACCGCCTATATCACCCATGGCGTGCTGTCGGGCGGTGCCGTGGCCCGCATCAGCGGCTCGAAGCTGCAGGAACTGGTGATCACCGATTCCATCCAGCCGACGCAAGGCGTGCTCGACGCGCCGAACATCCGCGTCATCTCGATCGCCGACCTGATGGGCGAGGCCATCTCGCGCACGGCAACCGAGGAATCGGTGTCGAGCCTGTTCGACTAAAGCGGACTCCCCCTTTATCCGCCATCGCCTGCATCGCATCGCGAGCAGAGGTTTCCTTACGCGCTCACCATGGCATACTGGCCCTCCACACAATGGAGGAGGTGCATATGCCAATCCGGCGAAGGACTTTGCTCGGGCTTGCAGTTTCCATCGCGGCGGCCTTTTCGGCACCGGCGGCCTGGGCCGCTGATTTTCCGGACCGGACCATCACGATGGTTGTTCCCTTTTCCGCGGGCGGCTCCACGGACCTGGTCGCGCGCCTCGTCGCCAACAAGATGTCCGAAAGCCTCGGCCAGCAGATCGTCGTTGAAAATGTCGGCGGCGCCGGCGGCAGCATCGGCGCGGCCCAGGTCGCCCGGGCCGACCCGGACGGCTACACAATTTTGATGGGCACGGTCGCGACACACGCGCTCAACCCGCTCATCCTGAAGACCAAGCCCTACGATGCGGAGAAGGATTTTGCTCCGATTTCGCTGCTTGTGCTGGTGCCGAACGTCCTGGTGGTGAACCCCCAGTTTCCCGCCAAGGACGTCAAGGAACTGATCGACCTGTTGAAGAAGGAGCCGGACAAATACGCCTACGCTTCGTCGGGCAACGGCACCCCGCTGCATCTCTCGGGCGAGCTTTTCAAGACGATGGCCGGCGTCAGCATGCAGCACATACCCTACAAGGGCGCCGGGCCGGCCCTGAACGACGTCATCGCCAATCAGGTGCCGATGATGTTCGACAACCTGCCGTCTTCATCTGGGCATATCAAGGGCGGGACGCTGAGGGCCCTAGGCGTCACCACCAAGGAGCGTGTGCCCTCCTTCCCCGACGTCCCGGCAATTGCCGAGACCATTCCCGGCTATGAAACCTACAGCTGGAACGCCCTGTTCGCGCCAGCGGGCACCCCGCCGGACGTGATCGAGGTTCTGCAGAAGGCGGCTGCCAAGGCGCTGCAGGATCCCGATGTGATTGCGCGCATGGGCCAATTCAGCGCCTCGATCGTGGCCTCCACTCCGGAAGAACTGGCAACGCATGTGAAGGCTGAGCTCGCCAAGTGGGAGCCGATCGTCAAGGCGAGCGGCGTTCAGATGGATTAGAGCAATTCCAGGAAAAGTGTGAGCGGTTTTCCGTCCGGAATTGCTTCAAAACAAAGAGCTAGAGCGGTTCGCCGTTTCCGTGAAACGGTGAACCGCTCTAGGCGTCAATGCACGCCGGCGCTGCTCACTCTGGCGCCGGAGCCTCGAGGCGGGGCGTGGCCCGCCTTATGCCTTCGCCATTGTCTCGCGCGCCACGCATATAGCCGCGCGGCGACGAGCCCAGCATGCGCTTGAACATGGTGATGAAGGCCGGCACGCTGTCATAGCCCAGGTCGAGCGCCACCCGGGTGATCGGTTCGCCATCGGCGAGCCGCGGCAGCGCCGCGAACAGGCAGGCCTGCTGGCGCCAAGTCGACAGCGACAGGCCGGTCTGGCGCTGGAAGGCGCGGGTGAAGGACCGCCGGCTCATGCCCGCGGCGTCAGCCCATTCGTCGATCGTCGCATGCGGCGAAGGGGCAGCGACAAAGCGGCGGCACAGCGCCGCCAGCTTCGGATCGGACGGGAACGGCAGGCCGAGCGGCCGCTCCGGCAAGGTCGGGATCTCATGCAGCAACAGCTTCATGATCAGCCCGCCGCGCCCTTCCAGCTCGCCGCCTTGCGGCAGTTTCTCCGATTCCACGATCAGGCTGTGCATCAGCTCGGTGACACCGACGACGCGCAAGCCTTCCGGCAGGCCGGGAATCGCGCCCGGCATGACATAGACCGAGCGCATCGAGACGTCACCCAGCATCTCGACCGAATGCTCGATGCCGGCCGGAATCCACATTGCGTGGTCCGGCGGCACCATCCAGCGCCCGTGCCGTGTCGTCACCAGCACGACACCAACCAGCGCGTGCAGCAATTGGCTGCGCCTGTGGCGATGTTGCGGCACGTGGTAGCCGTCGGGATATTCGGTCGGCAACGCCACCGCTGGGCCGGCGACCTCCTCCAGCCATTGCCAGCGGCTCCGGTGCAATTGGCCGAGATCGGCATTGCCGGCGCGGAAGATTTCCCTGCCATGCGGCATCTTGTATGGCCCACTTGCGAAACTATTGGACCAAACCACGAAAGAAGTCGCGCGACAAGCAGCTTATAAGGCAACCGTCCCTAGGGCGGCCGCAGGAGCGTCCGCCAGATTGCCCGCGGGCGTGCCCGCCAAAAAGACCACGGAGCCTGCCTTGACCGATACGACAGCCGCCAGCGTCGCGTCACCAGCGACCGCCAGTCACACTTCCGCCCAGGCGACGGCCTTCACCGTCATCCTGGCGGTGAGCTTCTGCCATTGCATCAACGACATCATGCAGTCGCTGCTATCGGCCATTTATCCGCTTCTGAAACAGAATTACGGCCTCGATTTCTGGCAGATCGGCCTGCTGACCTTCACCTTCCAGGTGACGGCGTCCTTGCTGCAGCCGGTGATCGGCATGATCACCGACAAGCGGCCGATGCCCTATTCCCTGCCCTACGGCATGGCCTCGTCGCTGATCGGCCTGGTCGTGCTGGCCTATGCCGGGCACTACTATCTGCTCTTGATCGGCGCCTCGCTGATCGGCATCGGCTCGGCGATCTTCCATCCCGAATCCTCGCGCATCGCGCGCTTTGCTTCCGGCGGCCGTTTCGGCCTGGCGCAGTCGCTGTTCCAGGTCGGCGGCAATTTCGGCCAGTCGATGGGGCCGTTGCTGGCCGCCTTCATCGTCGTGCCGTTCGGCCAGACCAGCATCGCCTGGTTCGCCGTCGGCTCGCTGATCGGCATCGTCGTTCTGTGGCAGGTCGGCGGCTGGTACAGCCGGCTGCGCGCCGCGCAAGGCACTCGCAAGGCGGCAAGCTTCGTCTCGCCCTTCCCGCGCCGCAAGGTGATGTGGGCATTGATCGTGCTGACCCTGCTGGTGCTGAGCAAGAACGCCTACATCGCCAGCCTCGCCAGCTACTACACCTTCTACTCCATCCATAAATTCGGGGTGTCGGTGCAGATGAGCCAGGTGATGCTCTTCCTGTTCCTCGGCGCCTCGGCGCTGGGCATCCTGCTCGGCGGCCCGTTCGGCGACCGCTACGGACAGAAGGCGATGATCTGGTTCTCGATCGTCGGCGTGCTGCCCTTCACGCTGGCGCTGCCCTACGCCAACCTGGAATGGACGATGGTGCTCACCGTGCTGATCGGGCTGATCCTGTCGTCGGCCTTCTCCAACATCGTCGTCTTCGCGCAGGAACTGGTGCCGGGCCGCGTCGGCATGATCGCCGGCATCTTCTTCGGCTTCGCCTTCGGCATGGGCGGTATCGCGGCCGCCGTGCTCGGCGTCGTCGCCGACATGAAAGGCATCGATTTCGTCTTCCAGATCTGCTCGTATCTGCCGTTCCTGGGCCTGCTGACCGTGTTCCTGCCGAACATGAAGGAAGCCCGGAAGGCGCAGGCAGCAGCCTAGCTTTGCCTGCCCCTGAATTGATACGGAAAGGCACCCGCCAAATGGCGGGTGCCTTTTGCGTTCTCAGAGACCCTACGCCTTGAAGAAGGCCAGAAGGTCGGCGTTGATGACATCGGCGTGGGTCGTCGCCATGCCGTGCGGGAAGCCCTTGTAGATCTTGAGTTCGCCCTTCTTGAGCAGCTTGATCGACAAGAGCGCCGAGTCGGCGATCGGGACGATCTGGTCGTCGTCACCATGCATGACCAGCACCGGCACGTCGATCGCCTTCAGATCCTCGGTGAAGTCGGTTTCCGAAAAGGCCTTGATGCAATCATAATGCGCCTTTGTGCCGCCCATCATGCCTTGGCGCCACCAATTGTCGACGACGCCCTGCGAAACCTCGGCGCCGGGGCGGTTGAAGCCATAGAAGGGGCCGGCCGGAACGTCGCGGAAGAACTGGGCGCGGTTGGCCGCCTGGGCAGCGCGAAAGCCGTCGAAGACCTCGATCGGCAGGCCGCCGGGGTTGGCAGCCGTCTTGAGCATGATCGGCGGCACCGCGCCGATCAGCACCGCCTTGGCGACGCGGCCGCCCGAGCCGTATTGCGCGACATAGCGCGCCACCTCTCCGCCGCCTGTCGAATGGCCGACATGGATGGCATTCTTGAGGTCGAGATGCGCCGCCAGTTCAGCGACATCGGCGGCGTAGGTGTCCATCTCGTTGCCGATATCGGTCTGCGTCGAGCGGCCATGGCCGCGCCGGTCATGGGCGATGACCCGGTAGCCCTGTGCCAGGAAGAACAGCATCTGGGCGTCCCAGTCGTCGCTGCTCAACGGCCAGCCATGATGGAAGACGATAGGCTGGCCGGTTCCCCAATCCTTGTAGAAAATCTGCGTGCCGTCCTTGGTGGTGATCGTGCCGCTGCCGGAACCGGATTTCGTCTGCGAAGCCATCTCAATCTCCTTTGATTGTTTTCGCGATAAACAATATCGCGATATCTATATGGCTAGCGCAGCCTTGAAGCCTTGTCTACAAAAATGTATATCGCGATATCATTTTTCGTGGTACATATTTCGTGATTAATCGGCAAAGGAATGTGTCGTGCCTCTCCCGTTGGACAATCAGCTCTGCTTCACGCTCTACGCCACCTCGATGGCGATCAACCGCACCTACAAGCCTATGCTGGACGAGATGGGGATCACCTATCCGCAATATCTCGTGCTCAACGCGCTGGGTGAGGCCGACGGCATGTCGGTCGGCAGGGTCGCCCATCGGCTCGCCCTGGAATCGAGCACCGTCACCCCGCTGGTGAAGCGCATGGAACAGGCCGGGCTGGTCACCCGCCAGCGCAGCCAGGCCGACGAGCGCCAGGTGCAGGTTGACTTGACACCAGCCGGGCGCGCGCTGCTCATCCAGTGCAATTGCCTCAACGAGACCTTGATCGAGCGCTCGGGCATGACGCTGGCTGAGCTTGATGCCCTGAACCGGCAAATCCAGGCGCTGCGCGTTGCGCTGAACGGCGATCGGTAGCCACCGGCTGGAGCTTGAGTGCCTCGACGCGTCACGAAGATCGATCGCGCCGCTTTTCGTGGGGAGCATGCAGGCTGGCACGAGACGAATTCGAGCATGAGGGTTTGCGGGGAATTGACCTGCAGGCCCTTGCTTCTGCTATAGGGTACGGCGCGAGCAATGCTGTGGCGAAGATGAGATGAAGAAGACGTTGGCGCCGGAAAATGGCGCGTCCGCCATGCACGCCCAACCCCTTCGTGTCTTGACCCTTCTGGTGCGTCACGGCACCGAGAAGTATCCGACCGCATGGCAGGACTTGCGAGCCATGTTCGCCCGCCAGATGCCGGACGTTGCGCATAGCATGCTGGTGATCGACAATTCGCTGCCGGTCGGTCACGGCGCTGATTTAGACAGCGGGGTCGAACTGATCGGCGCGTCGAACGAGGATTGGGAATTCTCCGCCTGGGACTGCGGCATCAAGCATACCGCCGCCAAGCTTCATCACTATGATCTGGTTCACCTGGCCACTTCGGCTTTCGCGGCATCCGAATCTGACCATCTCAAATTGATCGATGATGGCTCGTTGCGGTCGTTGCTCGGCTTGCAGGGAGCGCTAGGTTGCATTGATGCTCGCCGCGAGGCCTTCTCGGTTTTCGGAGTCCGTTCGCAGGCCTGGCTCCGCAGTTCGTTCATCCTGATGAATCCGCGGCAACTCAGCAGCCTGGGATCCCTGGTGAGCGTTGGCAGGGACGCGCCGATTTTCAGCGGCAACCCTCGACAGCCCTTCCGTGATGACGCACCGATCTCGCAAGCATATCAGCAGTTTTTGCGGCATTGGCTCACCGGCGACAGAGCTGGCAAGGAGGTGATCTGGCATTCAAGGTTCGATCTTACGCCTGAAACGCTGCCGTTTTTCGAAAAGAAGGCCAGGGCTATTCTCAATGAGCTGATGCTCTCCAACCGGTTGCTGGCCAATGGATGCGCGCTTGTCGACATGACATGGCTGGCGCAGAGGGTTCGGGCGGCGAGCACGGAATCCGAGAATGATATTCCGGACTGGCGCGTGCAAGTCAGCTCTCGGGCGCGACCCAAACGCACATGGACCCAAAAGCTCCACCGCTGGTTCTCTAAACATATGTTGCGGCAATGAAGACTGCCTCCCCTGGATGCCTTTCACCCTTCCAGCCCAACCGCTTGCGCCTCTCGCTGCCTTCCGCTATAGAGCCGCCACCCGCGTAGACACCCTTGGAGGCAACGCGGCGGAAGGCTGCCTTCCCTTGTGATCCCGAACAAAGCTCCGTCTCGAAGCGGCGCCCTCATTCGGACATCGAGGTCCGGCGGCTTTCGACGTTTACGGCTTGGGCAATTTGCCTTCCCGCAAACGCTCCATAACACGCGAAAGGAAAAGCCATGAGCCACGATACTTACGAGCTCAAGGCCGAAGCGCGCGAACAGGTCGGTAAGGGGTCCGCCCGTGCAGTTCGCCGCAACGGTAAAGTGCCTGCAGTAATCTATGGTGACAAGCAGCCTCCCCTGGCTATCGCTCTCACCTACAAGGACATCTACTACAAGATCCATGGCGGTGGTTTCTTGACCACGATCGCCACGATCGATGTCGACGGCAAGAAGATCCAGGTCCTGCCCAAGGACTTCCAGCTCGACCCGGTCAAGGATTTCCCTGTCCATGTCGACTTCCTGCGCATCGGCAAGGACACCGAAGTCAATGTCGACGTGCCTGTCCACTTCATCAATGAGGACAAGTCGCCCGGCATCAAGCGCGGCGGCGTGCTCAACATCGTGCGTCACGAAGTCGAGTTCCACTGCCCGGCCAATGCGATCCCGGAATTCATCACCATCGATCTCACTGGCACCAATATCGGCGATTCGATCCACATCTCGGCGGTCAAGCTGCCGGCCGGCGTCAAGCCGGTCATCTCCGACCGCGACTTCACCATCGCGACCATTGCCGGTTCGTCGGCGATGAAGCCGGAGGCCGAAGAGACGGTCGAAGCGGCTGCCCCTGAAGCGGCTCCTGCCGCCGAAGAGAAGTAACTCTTTCCCGCCCGGAGCAGACGATGCTTGTCTTTGCAGGCCTCGGCAATCCGGGCGCGAAATACGCTCATAACCGGCACAATGTCGGCTTCATGGCGGCGGACGCTATCGCCCGCCGCCATTCCTTTTCGCCCTGGTCGAAGAAATTCCAGGGCCTGATCGCCGAGGGGACGATTGCCGGCGAAAAGATCATCCTGATCAAGCCGCAGACCTTCATGAACCTGTCCGGCCAGTCGGTCGGCGAGGCCCTGCGCTTCTACAAGCTCGAGCTTTCCGCGCTCACCGTCTTCTATGACGAGATCGACCTCGCCGAAGGCAAGCTGCGCATCAAGACAGGCGGCGGCGCCGGCGGCCATAACGGCATCCGCTCGATCGACGGCCATGTCGGCAACGCCTATCGCCGCGTGCGCATCGGCGTCGGCCATCCCGGCGTCAAGGAAATGGTCCAGCACCATGTGCTCGGCGATTTCGCCAAGGCCGATCGCGAATGGCTCGATCCCTTGCTCGACGCGATCGCCGACAACGCCGCCATGATCGTCAAGGGCGACGAATCCGGCTTCATGAACAAGGCCGCCCTTGCCGTCCAGGGCAAGGCGATAGCCGAGCTGGAAAAGCCGGCGCAGAAGCAGCAGCCCAAACAACAGAGCCACATCCGCCAGGCGCGGTCGCAACAGGCGCCCGCCAAACTGCCGGAGACCGGCCCGATGGCCGCCATGCTGAAGAAACTCTTCGGCAACAAGGACTGAGCGGGCACGCATGCGGCCTTACAGGGCTTGACGTTGATCACCCCTATCGCCCATAGCCCTCATCAAATTTCGCTTTTCCGATAGGACTGGACACAATGGGTTTCAAATGCGGCATCGTTGGCTTGCCCAACGTCGGCAAGTCGACGCTCTTCAACGCGTTGACCAGGACGGCGGCGGCGCAGGCCGCCAACTATCCGTTCTGCACCATCGAACCGAACACTGGCGAGGTGGCGGTGCCCGACCCGCGCCTGCAGAAGATCGCCTCGATCGCCAAGTCGAAGGAGATCATCCCGACCCGCATCTCCTTCGTCGACATTGCCGGCCTGGTGCGCGGCGCCTCGAAAGGCGAAGGGCTGGGCAACCAGTTCCTCGCCAACATCCGCGAGGTCGACGCCATCGTGCATGTGCTGCGCTGCTTCGAGGATGACGACATCACCCATGTCGAGGGCCGCATCGATCCCGTCGCCGACGCCGAGACGGTCGAGACCGAGCTGATGCTCGCCGACCTCGACAGCCTGGAGCGCCGCATCGTCCAGATCCGCAAGCGCGCCGGCAGCAAGGACAAGGAAGCCACCACCGTGCTGCCGATGATGGAGGCGGCGCTCGAACTGCTGCAGGCCGGCAAGCCGACCCGCGTCCTGCTCAAGGGCATCTCGGCGGAGGATTTGCGCATCCTGCAGGGGCTGAACCTTTTAACCTCGCACCCCGTGCTCTATGTCTGCAACGTCGCCGAGGCCGATGCCGCGACCGGCAACGAGCACACCAGGGCGGTGGAAAAGATGGCCGCCGCACAGGGCGCCGGCACGGTGGTGATCTCGGCCGCGATCGAGGCCGAAGTCGCCCAGCTTTCCGACGAGGAAGAGATGGAATTCCTGTCCTCGCTCGGCCTCGACGAGCCGGGCCTGAACAAGGTCATCCGCGCCGGCTACGATCTGTTGCATCTCATCACCTATTTCACCGCCGGTCCGAAGGAGACGCGCGCCTGGACCATCCACAAGGGCGACAAGGCCCCGCAGGCCGCCGGCGTCATCCACACCGACTTCGAACGCGGCTTCATCCGCGCCCAGACCATCGCCTATAACGACTTCGTCACGCTGGGCGGCGAAGTGGCGGCCAAGGAAGCCGGCAAGGCGCGCGACGAAGGCAAGGAATATGTCGTCCAGGACGGCGACATCATGCTGTTCAAATTCAACACCTGACGCCTCAGGCGGCAGACGATGCCCAGCCGTCCTCTGAAAACCGACCTGCCGAACGGGTTTCGCCAGCTGGTTTCCGGCTACCGCTGGCACCCCCAGACCATCGGCCAGTCACAGGCCGGCGTGTTCCGGCTGGCGGCTGACGGCCAGCCGGCCCTGTTTCTGAAATGTGAGCGCAGCGGCCCCTTTGCCGAACTCGCCGATGAGGCCGCGCGGCTGCGCTGGCTTGCCGGACAAGGCATCGCTTGCCCCGATGTGATCGCCCTGGAAAGCCATGCCGGTCACGACTGGCTGCTGATGTCGGCCGTCGCCGGCGAGGATCTGGCGTCGGCTGCCGTCGATCCGGCCGATGTCATCGCCATCATGGCCAGCGCGCTTCACGGCCTGCATGCGCTCGACATCCGCTCCTGCCCCTTCGACCATCGCCTCTTCAGGCGGGTCGCGGCGGCGCGGGCCCGCATGGAAGCCGGCGAAGTCGACGAGAGTGATTTCGACGAGGAACGGCAAGGGCGGACCGCCGCCGAGGTCTTCGCCGAGCTTGAGGCGCTCCGGCCGGCGACCGAGGATATTGTCGTCACCCATGGCGACGCCTGCCTGCCGAATGTCATGGCGACCGAAGGCCGTTTCAGCGGGTTCATCGATTGCGGCCGGCTGGGCGTGGCGGATCGCCACCAGGATCTGACGCTCGCCTGCCGGAGCATCCGCTACAACATCGGCACGGCCTGGGTAGAGCCTTTTCTCGAAAGCTACGGGCCGCCAGAAGCCGAGCCGGCGAAATGTTCCTGGTACCGGCTGCTCGACGAGTTTTTCTGAGTAACCGAGGGTCGACCCCGCCCGATCCGGCCTTGTCTTGCTTTCGTCATGCCACAGGTCTAAGCGGCTTGCACACGGTCGCGCACACGACGAAGTGCCGTGAAATCCGACACGACGCGCATCCGAACGCACCTTCGCAGGGGAGATCTGGCGATGATCAAGGCATTTGTCGTGGACAATGATCGCCTGCGCGTCGTCGATGACCTGCTGGCCGAGGGCGACAGGGTTGTCTGGGCCGATCTGGTCAGTCCGACCAAGGAAGAAGAAGCCGCCATCGAAAGCTGGCTTGGCGTCGCCATCCCGACCCGCGAGGAGATGGAGGAGATCGAGATTTCCAGCCGTCTCTACATCGAGGATGGCGCCTACTTCATGACCGCCACCTTGCCCGCCCAGACCGAGGTCGACGATCCCCTGATGTCGCCGGTCACCTTCGCGCTTGCCGGCAAAAGGCTGATCACCATCCGCTATCATGAACCGAAGGCCTTCAAGACCTTTCCGCTGCGCGCCGAGAAGGTGGCGACAGGCTGTACCAGCGGCGACACCATCCTGATCGGCCTGCTGGAAGCGATCGTCGACCGTCTCGCCGACATCCTCGAACGCGCCGGCCGCGACATCGAGGGGATTTCGCGCGATATCTTCGAAGCGCGCTCGACCAAGGTGTCGAAGCGCAACCGCGACTTCCAGGAACTCTTGAAAGCCATCGGCCGCAAGGAGGACATCGCCTCGTCCGTACGCGACAGCCTGATCTCGCTGCAGCGCCTGGCCGGCTTCCTCGCCCATGTCGCGACCCAGACCAAGATGAGCAAGGATGTCCGTGCCCGCATCAAGACCTTGTCGCGCGACGTGCTGTCGCTCGCCGACCACGCCACCTTCCTGTCGCAGAAGATCTCCTTCCTGCTCGACGCCACGCTCGGCATGATCTCGATCGAGCAGAACGCCATCATCAAGATCTTCTCGGTCGCCGCCGTCATCTTCCTGCCGCCGACGCTGGTCGCCTCGATCTACGGCATGAATTTCGATGTCATTCCCGAGCTGAAATGGCATTTCGGTTATCCCTTCGCCATCGGTCTGATGATCCTGTCGGCAATCCTGCCCTTCTGGTACTTCCGCCGCCGCGGCTGGCTCTGAGCGCCGCCGCCCCGCAGGCTGGCTCACCAGAAAGGACTTGACCAAATCGCTGCCGGCCTGCATCCGGGTTGCCCGATCTTGGGAATTAACCGGATTGCCGACATGACCCGAAAAACATGGGCCTATGAGGATTTCGTCGAGGGCGCCTCGTTCGACCTCGGCACGAAACAGGTGAGCGCCGCCGAGATCATCGAGTTCGCCAGCGAATTCGATGCCCAGCCGATGCATCTCGACGAGGACGCCGGCAAGGCCAGCATTCTGGGCGGCCTCTCGGCCTCCGGCTGGCACAGCTGCGCCATGTTCATGCGCATGCTGTGCGATGCCTTCCTGTTGGACTCCACCTGCCAGGGCTCGCCCGGCGTCGATCAGGTCAAGTGGAAGAAACCGGTCCTGGCCGGCGATACGCTCAGGGGCAACCTGGTCGTGCTGGCCAAGCGCCTGTCGCGATCGAAGCCGCAACTCGGCTTCGTCACCATGCGCAGCGAGCTGGTCAACCAGCGCGGCGAAAGCGTCTTCGAGCTCGAGAATTCCGTCATGTTCCTGACGCGCGATGCGGCGGGGTATCAGGCATGACCCTGGATGAATTCTTCCGCATCGGCACCACGATGACGCTGGGCTCGCACACATTCGAGCCCGAGGCGATCAAGGCGTTCGCCCGCAAATACGACCCGCAGATCTTTCACATCGACGAAGAGGCCGCCAGGAAGAGCGTGCTCGGCGGGCTATGCGCCTCCGGCTGGCACACCGCCGCCACCTGGATGAAGCTCAACCTCGAAGCGAGCATGGATGCCGAGGGCGCCAACTGGAACGGCCCCGGCCCGGTCCCGGAATTCGGCCCCTCGCCCGGTTTCAAGAACCTGAAGTGGCTGAAACCGGTCTTTGCCGGCGAAACCGTCACCTTCAGCCGCACCGCGCTATCCCACCGTCCCATCGTCTCGCGTCCCGGCTGGCGAATGCTGTCGCTGCGCGCGGAGGCCTTCGATTCGACCGGCGACAAGGTGCTGGAGTTTGAAAGCGCCGTGCTGGTGAAGGTGGGTGAGTAGCCGGTTCGCGTAAGCGAATTCATCGTGCCAGTGGCACGATGAAAGGCCGACGAATGCCGGGACGCTGCGAAGCAGCGGGGACCCGGCCGGGCGGTTGTGATCAATCGCCCCTCAATGCCCCTCGAACCCGATCAGCGTCCTGACCGGCACGCCAAGCGCCTCGAGCTTGGCACGACCGCCGAGGTCCGGCAGGTCGATGACGAAGCAGGCGGCGAGGATATCGGCGCCGATCTGGCGCAGCAGCTTGACCGCCGCCTCAGCCGTGCCGCCGGTGGCGATCAGGTCGTCAACCAGGATCACCTTCTCGCCAGGGGCAACGCCGTCCTTGTGCATCTCCATCTCGTCCAGCCCGTATTCCAGGCTGTAGGCGACGCGCACCGTCTCATAGGGCAGCTTGCCCTTCTTGCGGATCGGCACGAAGCCGGCCGAAAGCTGGTGGGCTACGGCGCCGCCCAGGATGAAGCCGCGCGCCTCGATGCCGGCGATCTTGTCGATCTTCTGCCCGGCATAGGGATGAACCAGTTCGTCGATGGCGCGGCGGAAGGCGCGCGCATTGCCGAGCAGCGTGGTGATGTCGCGAAACAGGATGCCGGGCCTGGGATAGTCCGGGATGGTGCGGATCGACGCCAGCAGCGTGTCTTCGAGCGAAGGTTTCATGAAGTGGCTCCGGATGATCCAGCTGACAGGTTTGCAACGGCGCGGGAGACCGATCGTAACCCGGCGCGACCGACAACGGCTAGCGCGATGTGGCGGCCGAGACAAGCGCATCCGGCAAAGGGTTGGCCTGGCCGGCGCCACGATCGTCCGCGCCGATGCTGTGCCGGTTACCGGAAGCGCAGGTTCTCGCGTGACAATTGTCCGATCGAACTGCAGCCCATCAGCTTCATGCCGCGTTCGATCTCGACGCGCATCTGTTCAAGCGCCCGTTCGACACCCGGCTGGCCGGCCGCCGCCAGCGGGAACAGATAGTAGCGGCCAAGGCCCACCGCCTTGGCACCGAGCGACAGCGCCTTCAACACATGGGTGCCACGCTGGACGCCGCCGTCCATGATGACGTCGATGCGGTCGCCGACGGCATCGACGATCTCGGCCAACTGGTCGAATGCCGCCCGCGAACCGTCCAGCTGACGCCCGCCATGGTTGGAAAGCACGATGCCGCTGCAGCCGATCTCGACGGCGCGTTTGGCGTCCTCGACCGACATGACGCCTTTGAGGCAGAACGGCCCCGACCACTGCCTGACCATCTCGGCGACATCGTCCCAGGTCATCGACGGATCGAGCATTTCGGTGAAATAGCGGCTGATCGACATCGTGCCGCCGCCCATGTCCACATGCTCGTCGAGCTGCGGCAGCTTGAACCCCTCATGCGTGAAATAATTGATCGCCCAGGCCGGCTTGAGCGCGAACTGCGCCATTCCCGCAAGGTTGAGCTTGAAGGGAATGGCAAAGCCGGTGCGCTTGTCGCGCTCGCGGTTTCCCCCCGTGATGCTGTCGACGGTCAGCATCATCACCTCGACGCCAACCTGCTTCGCCCGCTGCATCATCGCCCGGTTGAGGCCGCGATCCCGGTGGAAATAGAACTGGTAGACCTGTGGACTGCTGCTGATCCCGCGCGCCTCCTCGAGGCTGACGGTGCCCAGCGAGGAGACCCCGAACATGGTGCCGTATTTGGCGGCGGCCTTCGCCACGGCGCGCTCGCCCTGATGATGGAAAAGCCGCTGCAGGGCGGTCGGCGAGCAGTAGAACGGCATGGCCAGCTTTTGCCCCATCACCGTCACCGACATGTCGATCTCGCTTACCCCACGCAGCACGTTGGGAACGAGATCGCAGGTCTCGAAGCTTTCGGTGTTGCGGCGATAGGTGACCTCATCGTCGGCCGCACCGTCGATGTAGTTGAAGATCGGCCCCGGCAGCCTTCGCCGCGCCATGCGGCGGAAATCGGAAAAGTTATGACAGTCGTTGAGCCGCATCATCGATTTCCCAGGCCATGGCGGGCCAGCCTTTGCCGCCCTTCGATGCGTCGAATATCAATCCGATGCCGCCATGCCAACGGACTAATTGCTGAACCCCGCCGGGCATGGCCGTGAAAAGAAAAAGGGGCGCCTGGAGCGCCCCTCGCATCGAAGCCGGCTGCCGGCGAAGATTACATGCCGAGATCGGAACGAAGCTCGGCCCTGGCCACTTCGTATTCGGCCTTGAAGTCGTCCCGGTTGAGCAGGACAGCGGCAATGACGCTGCCGGAAATCTTGCCCATCTCGACATCGGACGCATAGTGGATGCCGCCAACCTCACGATTGTGGTCGTATTCGGCCGCACGCGCCATGATCTTGGCGCGCTTCTCCGGAACCATGTCGGCCAGGATGATGCCCATCATGGTGCCGACCGTGGCGTGGCCGGACGGCCAGGAGCCGGAGCTCGACAGCTTGACCACCGGCTTGACGAGGTCGCTGAGCTGATGCGGACGCGGGCGCTTCCAGACATCCTTGGCCGGATCGACGACAGCGCCTTCGGTCTCGACCACGCGGTCGAAGAAGGCGCTGAACTTCGGCAGCTTGTCCTTGGTGAAATTCGGCCCCATGACGTTTGCAAAGCGCCAGACATTCTCTTCGGAGTCGGCAACGGCGCTGGCAATCATCTCGGGCGTGCGCGTCACCTGCAGCGTCAGCACCGCGCCGAGTTCGGCCTTGGTCTGCGCCGAATCGTTTGCCGGCGGCGGCGGCAGGATCATCGTCAGGTCGATGTCCTTGTTGGTGACGAAGGGCTTTGCGTCTTCGGCCTGGGCGGCCGAGCCGATGACCAGCAACAGCAGACCAGCAGTCAGCGATGCGTATTTCTTCATGGGTGCGATCCTTTGGTGGGAATGACGCAGGATCGCTGTTGGCGGTGACGGCCATGTGACACAGCCTGTCGCCTGAAATGCAAAAAGGCGCCTTTCGGCGCCTTTTGTGGTCGGTTGGGCGCGCTGCTTAGTGCGCGACGCCTTCCCACACCTTGCGCTTGGTGAGGTAGACCAGCGCCCCGAAGAGCAGCAGGAACACCAGCACGCGGAAGCCCATCTTCTTGCGGTCTTCCATGTGCGGCTCGGCGGCCCAGGTCAGGAAGGCAGCCACGTCGCGGGAATACTGGTCGACGGTCTGCGGCGAACCGTCATCATAGGTCACCTGGCCGTCGGAGAGGGGCTTGGGCATCTTCAGCGACACGCCGGACATGAAGTACGGGTTGTAGTGTGTGCCTTCCGGGATGACCATTCCGGCCGGCGGTGTCTGGTCGTAGCCGGTCAGCAGCGAATGGATGTAGTCGGGGCCGCCCGCGTCATACTGGGTGAAGATATCGAAGACGAACTGCGGGAAGCCGCGCTCGACGCCACGCGCCTTGGCCAGCAGCGACATGTCGGGCGGAGCCGCGCCACCATTGGAGGCGGCCGCGGCCTCCTCATTGGCGAACGGCGCCGGGAAGTGGTCGGACGGCTTGCCGGGACGGTCGAACATGTCGCCGGCGTCGTTGGGACCGTCATGGATGGTGTATTCGGCGGCCAGCGTCTTGATCTGGGCTTCGTTGTAGCCGAGGTCCGACAGGGTGCGGAACGCCACCAGGTTCATCGAATGGCAGGCCGAGCAGACTTCCTTGTAGACCTTCAGGCCACGCTGCAGCTGCGCCTTGTCATAAGTGCCGAACGGGCCGGTGAAGCTCCAGTTCATTTCCTTCGGTTCGTTGATCGGGAAATGCGTGGGCGCCGCCGCGTTGTGCGCCTCTTCGGCCGCGAACGCTGCGGTGCCGGCGGCCACGAGGCCGACCAGCGCCAGCGAGGTGAGAATCTTTTTCATGCCAAATCCCCTTAGATTCTCTACCGCTCAGCCCTTGGTCTCTGGCGCGGCCGTGGCGCCCGCCGGATGCCCGCTGCCACCCTTGTTCTTTTCGAGCACCGCTTCGGTGATCGAGTTCGGCAGCCTGCGCGGTGTCTCGATCAGGCCAAGCACCGGCAGCGCGATCAGGAAGAAGGCGAAGTAGAACAGCGTCGCCATCTGCGCCATGAACACATAGCTGCCTTCCGCCGGCTGCGAGCCCAGCCAGCCGAGCAGGATGGCGTCGGCCACGAACAGCCAGAAGAACAGCTTGTACCAGGGCCGGTAGACCGCCGAGCGCACCTTGGACGTGTCGAGCCACGGCACCAGGAACAGCATGACGATGGCGCCGAACATGCACAGCACGCCGCCGAGCTTGGAATTGATCGGCCCGATGTTGAAGGTGATGGCGCGCAGGATCGCGTAGAACGGCAGGAAATACCATTCCGGAACGATATGGGCCGGGGTCTTCAGCGGGTTGGCGACCGTGTAATTGTCCGGATGGCCGAGATAGTTCGGCAGGTAGAAGACGAAATAGGCGAAGAAGAACAGGAACACGATCATGCCGAACGCGTCCTTGATGGTCGCGTAGGGCGTGAAGGCGACGGTGTCGGTCTTCGACTTGACCTCGATGCCGGTAGGGTTCGACTGGCCCACCACATGCAGCGCCCAGACGTGGAGCACGACGACGCCGGCAATCATGAACGGCAAGAGGTAGTGCAGCGCGAAGAAGCGGTTCAGCGTCGGATTATCGACGGCGAAGCCGCCGAGCAGCAGTTGCTGGATCCAGTCGCCGACCAGCGGGATGGCGCTGAAGAAGCCGGTGATGACGGTGGCGCCCCAGAAGCTCATCTGCCCCCACGGCAGCACATAGCCCATGAAGCCGGTCGCCATCATCAGCAGGTAGATGATGCAGCCGAGGATCCACAGCAGCTCGCGCGGCGCCTTGTAGGAGCCGTAGTAGAGGCCACGGAAGATGTGGATGTAGACGGCGACGAAGAAGAACGAGGCGCCGTTGGCGTGCATGTAGCGCAACAGCCAGCCGGAATTGACGTCACGCATGATCTTTTCGACGGAGCCGAAGGCGAGATTGGTGTCGGCAGTATAGTGCATGGCCAGCACGATGCCGGTCAGTATCTGCGCCACCAGCATGATCGCCAGGATGCCGCCGAAGGTCCAGGCATAGTTGAGGTTGCGCGGCACCGGATAGGCGATGAAGCTGTCGTAAACCAGCCGCGGCAGCGGCATGCGGGCGTCGAACCAGCGTTCGATACCGGTCTTGGGCGTATAGGTCGAGTGTCCCTCGCTCATCGAAATATCCCCTGCCTCAACCGATAAGGATCTTGGTATCGGAAATGAATTTGAATACCGGCACAGCCATGTTCTCGGGCGCCGGGCCTTTGCGGATGCGGCCGGCGGTGTCGTACTGCGAACCATGGCACGGGCAGAACCAGCCGCCGAAATCGCCTTCCTGGCCGAGCGGGATGCAGCCCAGATGCGTGCAGACCTGAACCATCACCATCCAGGCTTCCTTGCCGGGCGTGGTGCGGTTGGCGTCGGTCGCCGGCGCGTCGGCCGGCAGATTGGCGTTGCGGGCGATCGGATCCTTGAGATCGGAGAGGTTGACGGCCTCGCCGTCCTTCATTTCCTTTTCGGTGCGGTTGCGCACCACGACCGGCTTGCCGCGCCACTTGACGATCAGCGACATGCCGGGCGTCAGCGAGGCGACATCGACTTCCACCGAGGCGAGCGCCAGCGTCGAGGCATCGGGGCGCATCTGGTCGATGAACGGCCAGGCGACGGCGCCGGCCCCGACCACCGCGGCCATGCCCGTGGCGACATAGAGAAAATCTCGACGATTGGGATCGTGGATGTCGGTTGCGCTCACGGGTGCCTGATCCTTTCGCCTCTTCCGCGCCGGTGGCCGAGCCTTGTTCCCCGCTCAATCACGCCAACCCGACAGCGCATGGCGAACAGGCTAGCGAATTCCTCCGGCATTTGGACTTCGGTTTATGCGTGAAGCCCGTTTTTGTCCAGACGGGTCAAGGCACAAGGGCAGATTGTCGCGGGGACAAAATCCCCTATTGCCCGGCGGGACGGCGAATGGCCGCGAAAGGCGGCTAAACAACCGGGAAATATCAGCAAAATCCGAGGCTCCAGCCTGCCTCGACACAGGGCGCCGGTGTGATCTATCCTCCCAGGCATGGCACACGTCATAGACCGTGAGGAATGGGCGGTTCGCTCCGACCACTGGAAGGGCGAGTTGCAATGCGGCGCCTACGGCTCCATCTCCTGCCTGATCTTCAACTACCTGCCTGATGAAGGCGGTGGCCCGCGGCTGCATTCCCACCCCTATGCGGAGATCTTCATCATCCGCCAGGGCACCGGCCTGTTTACCGTGGGCGACAAGGAAATCGAGGCATCCGCCGGCCAGATTGTCATCGTGCCACCTCATACGCCGCACAAATTCACCAATCTCGGTCCGGGCCCGCTGGAAACGACCGACATCCACGAGAACGCCACGTTCATCACAAAGTGGCTGGAGTGACCAGGATCCCGAAAACCGGATACCGGTTTTCCCGGACAAACGGAGCCTGTTCGTCCAGGGATCCTGGTCAAACAAAGCGCCCTATTTGGCGCCGAGCCTGACCAGCACAGCCCTGGGGATGTCGTATTCGCGGATGACGCCGTCGTGCTTGCGCAGCCCGCACAACTCGCGCTGGATGAAATAGCCGTGCACCGCCTCGGCGGCCTCCTTGAGAAGCCTGGGGCGCAACTGTTCGTCGGCATTGCCGCGCAGCCTGGTCAGCGTTTCCTCGACCTTTTGGCCGGCACGGCCGAGCGCCGCCGCCTTCTCGGCCAGGATTTCGTGGCCAAGCGCGTCGAAGGCCGCTTCAGCGGCCGAAGAGCCGGCAAGATGAGATGGCGGACGCAAGGACATTTCAGCTCCCCTTCCCGAACAGCATGCGGTGGGTGACGAATTCTTCGCCTTCCACGCGCTGAAAGCCAAGCCTTTCATAGAAGCCGAAGGACTCAGGCGGCGCGCGGGTGTTCAACACGGTGAAATAGCGGCGTGCCCGATCGATGACGGTCTCGACCAGCATGCGGCCGAGGCCGGCGCGGCGGTGAGGCGCGCCGACGAACAGGTGCCGGACCCGGCCCTGGTCCCTGCCCCCGGCGTAAGGATCGATGTTCAACCCGCATATGCCGGCGAGGTCGGCGCCCTGCCACGCCCCGAACAATGCCTCTCCGCGCTTCAGGAACTTGTTGCGGCCGCTTGCCCAGCCATCCGCCAGGCGCACCAGCATCCAGTAGCCTTCCAGCCGGCTCTCGTCCTTCAGCCTGTCGAAGGCCGGCGTGGTTGGCCGCAGCCGCTTGAGAACGTAGCCGACTTCTGGCGTCCCGCCCATGCGCCTACTCCGCCGGCCGCGTCTCTTCGAGCACGCTTTCCTCGTGATAGAGGAAGCCGCCGGATTGCCGCTTCCACAGCCTTGCATAGAGCCCGTCAAGCGCCACCAGCTCGTCATGCGTGCCTTGCTCGACGATGCGACCGCCGTCGAGCACCACCAGGCGGTCGAGCGCGGCGATCGTCGACAGCCGGTGGGCGATGGCGATAACCGTCTTGTTCTCCATCAGCCGGGCGAGGTTCTCCTGGATCGCCGCCTCGATGTCGGAATCGAGCGCCGACGTCGCCTCGTCGAGGATCAGGATCGGCGCGTCCTTCAGGAAGACACGGGCGATTGCCACGCGCTGGCGCTGGCCGCCTGACAGTTTCACGCCGCGCTCGCCGACAAAGGCCTCGTAGCCGGCCCGATCCCGGTTGTCGCGCAGGCCCAGGATGAAGTCATGCGCCTCGGCCTTCCTGGCCGCGGCGATCACCTCGGCGTCGCTGGCGTCTGGCATGCCGAGCTTGATGTTGTCACGCAGCGAACGGTGGAAGAGCGCCGTATCCTGGCTGACGACGCCGATATTGGCGCGCAGCGAATTCTGTGTCACCTCGGCAACGCTCTGGCCATCAATGGCGATCGACCCGCTTTCCAGGTCGTAGAGCCGCAGGATCAGATTGGCGAGCGTGGTCTTGCCGGCGCCCGATGGCCCGACCAGCCCGACCTTCTCGCCCGGCTTGACGACAAGGTCGATGCCGTTCAGCACGCCGAACCCCTTGCCGTAGTGGAACTCGACATTTTTCACCTCGATGCGTCCGCCGGTCACCACAAGCTCCTTGGCGTCGGGTGCATCGACGAGGCCCAGCGGCTGCGAGATCAGTGCCTTGGAGTTCTCCAGCACGCCGAGATTCCGCAGAATGCCGTTGAGCTGCATCATCAACCGGCCGAGCAGCATGTTAAGCCGCAGCACCAGCGACAGGGTGAAGGCGACCGCGCCGACGGTGATCGAGCCCTCGACCCAGAGATAGACGGCAAAGCAGCCGATCGCCGTGATCATGATGCCCGACAGCGTCGTCAGCGCCATGCGCACGCCGGTCAGCCGGCGGGTGAAGGGGCGCAGCGCGTCGAGATAGATGTCGAAACCGTTCCTGATGTAACGGTCGTCGCCATCGGCCGAGAACAGTTTCAACGTCTGCACGTTGGAATAGGAATCGACGATGCGGCCATTGATCATCGAGCCTGCCTCGGCCGTGGCCTCGGCATTCTTGCGGATCGCCGGCAGATAGAGTCTTGCCAGCAAGCCGAAGGCCACGATCCAGACCACCACCAACGCCGCCAGCCGCAGATCCAACCCTGCGACCAGGGCCAGCGTCGTCACCGTATAGACGAGCATGAACCAGACGACCTCGATGAAGCTTTCCATCAGGTCGCCGGTGGCTTGTCCCGCCTGCCAGACTTTCGTCGCGATGCGGCCGGCGAAATCGTTCTGGAAGAAGGCGTAGGACTGGCGCGAGACATGCCGATGCGCCTGCCAGCGCACCAGATTGTAGAAGCCGGGCGTGATCGTCTGCTCGTCGACCAGCGCCGACAGGCCGACGACGACGGTGCGGATGACCAGCACGACCGCGATCATGAACACCAGTTCGGGGCCGGCGGCGGCCCACAGTGCATGCCAGCTGCGTTCGCCGGGAAGCTGGTCGAGGATATCGACCAGCCGCCCGACGAAGTAGAACAGACCGGCCTCGACCAGCGGCGCGATGCCGCCGATCACCAGCATGGCAAAAAAGGCGAACTTCGCCTGGCCGACATAGTGCCAGAGAAAACCGCCGACGCTCGATGGCGGCCGAAGATTGGCCGGCTCCCTGAACGGGTAGACCCAGTTCTCGAACCAGCGATAGATGGCTGTCATCATGCGGCGGCCATCATTCTGCGGCTTGCCCCTTCGCGATCACGTCGTTGGCGACCTCGGCCGGTATGTCCTCGAGCAGGAACCCGCCCGACTGGCGCTGCCAGAGCTGCGCGTAGAGCCCGCCCCTGGCGACCAGTTCGTCGTGCGAACCTTCCTCGATGACACGGCCCTGATCCATCACCACGAGCCTGTCCATCGCCGCGATGGTCGACAGGCGGTGTGCGATGGCGATGACGGTCTTGCCCTGCATGAGCTTGTAGAGGTTCTCCTGGATGGCCGCCTCCGCCTCGGAATCCAGCGCCGACGTCGCCTCGTCAAGGATAAGTATCGGCGCATCCTTCAACATAACGCGAGCAATGGCGATGCGTTGCCGCTGGCCGCCGGACAATTTGACGCCACGGTCGCCGACATAGGCGTCAAACCCCTTGCGGCCCTTGTGATCCGCGAGGCCGCCAATGAAGTCCAGCGCTTCGGCCCGCCGCGCCGCCTCGACAAGCATCTCGTCCGATGCATCGGGCCGGCCGTAGAGGATGTTCTCGCGCACCGAACGATGCAGCAGCGAGGTGTCCTGCGTGACCATGCCGATCTGGGCGCGCAGCGAATCCTGCTTCACGCCGGCAATCTCCTGGCCGTCGATCAGGATCCTGCCGCTTTCCAGGTCGTAGAAGCGCAACAGCAGATTGACCAGTGTCGACTTGCCGGCGCCCGATCGACCGACAATGCCGACCTTCTCGCCCGGCTTCACCGTCAGCGACAGGTTTTCGATCACGCCTTTCTGCTTGCCATAGTGGAAGCGGATATCCTCGAAGCGGATCTCGCCCCTGGAAACGGCGATCTCCCTCGCGTCCGGCCTGTCCTCGACCAGCCGCGGCAGCGAGATCGAGGCGATTCCATCCTGCACCGTGCCGATATTCTCGAACAGGCCCGACATTTCCCACATGATCCACTGCGACATGCCCCACATCCTGAGCACCAGGCCGATGACCACGGCAACCGCACCGATCGTCACCACTTGCCCCATCCACAGCCACAGCGAGATGGCGGTGACGGAGAACAGCAGCAGGGCGTTCAGAATGTAGAGCGTGCCGAAAAGCACCGTCACCAGCCGCATCGACCGGTAGACCGTGTCGAGGAAGCCCATCATGCCTTCCCTGGCGAAAGTCGCCTCGCGCTTGGCATGGCTGAACAGCTTGACCGTCTGGATGTTGGAGTAGCTGTCGACGACGCGGCCGGTCATGACCGAGCGCGCATTGGCCTGCTCCTCGCCGACCTTGCCCAGGCGCGGGATGAAGTAGCGCAGCAAGAGGACGTAGCCGACCAGCCAGACCGCGAGAGGCGCGGCCAGCCGCCAGTCGGCCGAGCCGACGATCAACAGCATGCCCAGGAAATAGACGATGACGTAGTTGAGCACGTCGATCACCTTGATGACGCATTCGCGCACGGCGAGCGCCGTCTGCATCAGCTTGGTGGCGATGCGGCCGGCGAACTCGTCCTGGTAGAAGCTCATCGACTGGTTGAGCAGGTAGCGGTGCACCTGCCAGCGGATGCGCATGGGATAATTGCCCATCAGCGTCTGCTGGTTGAGCAGCGAATGCACCCATACCGTGCCCGGCAGCGCGAACAGCACGATGAAGGCCATTGCGGCGAGCTTCCAGCCCTCCGTCTGCAGGAAGGTTTCGCGATTCTGCCCCGACAGCCAGTCGACGATGCTGCCGAGGAAGCCGAACATCCACACTTCCGCTATGGCGATGGCCGCAACCAGCACCGCGTCGACGAGGATATAGGGCCATGCACCGCGCGTATAATGCAGGCAGAAGGCGACCAGCGTCTTGGGCGGCTCTACCGGTTCCGCTGCCGGGAACGGATCGAGCCTTCTTTCAAACCAGTTAAACAACAACATGGGTCATGCTCTTAAATCTGTTTTCCGCTCACGCGGCTTGGCGACGTACGAAGTCCCCGGCGGCGCCGAAGGCCGACGGTCCGGAATCATCCGGACCGTCGGCCCCGCTTCGCGCAATATAGGGGCTCGCGGGCTTTTCGCCGACAGGCTCGCTTGACGATCCTGACGGGGCGGTGTCGACAAGCCTGATTTTCGCGCCCGGCCGGATCAGCCGGATGATCCGGCGCACCAGCGAAGGCCGGCTGGGGTCCGGAACAGCGTGCGAGAAATCTACATCCGGCAGCATGCCGCGATGCGGCCGGCGCCGGACTTCGGCGTGGACCGCCGACGAATAGGTCTCGCCGATCAGCAGCGCCCAGGTCGGCAGCCGGTGGATATGCAGGCTCCTCGAGCCCGGTATTCTGTAGGGATCGAACATCGGTCCGTCCTCCGTATGAAAATAGAGATGGAAAGGCGAAGCAACATCGTCCGCCGGCATTCGGCCGGAGGCACGGATTGCGTCGGTCCGCAACCGACGCTCGGCGCCGGTCTGGACGTGTTCAGCTGGGGCGTTCAGCCCTTTTGGCTTTTTGAAAAACATCGCAGGATTCCTTCGACAACCGAAAAGGTGTTTCGGCGGGAATCGGTGCGATCAAGTCTTAGAGATTCAGGAGAATTGTCGAACCGAAGCCGCCGGCAGGCGTACAAGCCCACGAGAGGGGCGCTGGATGTGCATGGTCATCATGAGTGTCCCCTCCATCGGTTCGGGTTGACAATGCGACTGACATACCCGACTTCGCAGAAAATGGCCACCCGCAGGTCCAGCAATTTCCAAAACCGGGAAGCTCCTGTGGCCGATCTGCCACTTATTAGAAGGACGCGGAAATGAACCGTCGTCTCCGCATCGCGCTCTACCAGCCGGACATTGCCGGCAATACCGGGACAATCCTGCGCTTCGCCGCGTGCCTCGGCCTCGGCGTCGATATCATCGAACCGGCCGGCTTTCCGCTTTCCGACAAGGCGCTCAAGCGCGCCGGCATGGACTACCTCGAAATGGCTGCCCTGACCCGGCACATTGACTGGAACGCCTTCGAGGACTGGCGCAGGAAGGACAGGCACCGGCTGGTGCTTCTGTCGACCAAAGCTGCGGCCCCCTACACCAACTTCAGCTTTGCGGACGGCGACATCCTCCTGTTCGGCCGCGAATCCGCAGGCGTGCCGGATCTTGTCCATCAGGCCGCGGATGCGCGGCTGACCATCCCCATGCAGGGCAGCGCGCGCAGCATCAATGTCGCGCTCTCCGTCGCCATGGTGGCGGGCGAAGCCGTTCGGCAGCTCGGATAGGATCCGCGGCCCGTCGACGGCCCTGCCGTCGCCGACGGCAGCGGTTTCTCCGGCCATTCTCACCCAGGCGCACATCGCCTTCTCCTGTCATTTGCCCAATCGATGTTTCTTCGCTACAAGCTCAACTTAACTTGAGGTCAAGCGGAAAATCGGAAATGGCTCCAGTAACGGAATTGACGGTCGGCCAGGTGGCCATGCGCAGCGGCGTCGCGGTGTCGGCACTGCATTTCTATGAAGCGCGCGGGCTGATCCGCAGCCACCGCACGTCCGGCAACCAGCGCCGCTATGGCCGCGACGTGCTGCGGCGGGTGGCGATCATCAAGGTCGCGCAGGAAGTCGGCATCTCGCTGGCCGAGATCGGCGAGGCACTGGCCTCCCTGCCCGAAGGCCGCACGCCGACCCGCGACGACTGGGGCCTCTTGTCGACCGCCTGGCGCGACGCGCTCGACCACAAGATCGACCAGCTGAAGAAACTGCGCGACGGGCTGTCCGACTGCATCGGCTGCGGCTGCATGTCGATCGACAAATGCCCGCTCAGGAACAAGGGCGACCGGCTGGCCAGGGAAGGAACTGGGGCGCGCAGGCTGGTTCTTCCTTCTTCCCGTTCACGGGAAGAAGGTGCCTGAAAGGCGGATGACGGGCCAGCCCCAGCATTGAAAAATTCGCGCTGCCCTCACCTGCCTGCCGGTATCCTCTCCCGCAAGCGGCGCGAGGAAATCCTAGTCCGCCACCGGCAACCGCCTGATGGTGAATTCGATCAAATCACCCGGCCGCTCGAACCAGCTTTCGATCTCGGTCCAGTAGGCCTGCTTGGGAAAGCGCTCGAACCATTCCTTGGCCTTGAGGCGGGCATCGGAGCGCGGCAGGACGAAGGTCTCGCGCAGAAAACCGTCGCGCGGCATGCGGGCGCGTTCAGCCCGGCTTTGGTCGAGCCTCTTCTTCAGGCCATCCAGCGGCGGTCTTGCCGGCGTGCGCACGAAACAACTCCTTGCACAGCAGCGCATGACCCCGAAACCGGATTTCGGAAAGGATCATGCGCAAAACCAAAGTGACTTGACCCTGTCCTTTAAGAGATTAGGGATCGCGCCCGGAAAAGACGAGTCTTTTGTCGACTCACCGCCCAGCAACCGGAGAAGGCGCTTTGGAACGACCTGAAATACCAGCTGGCCTGCCCGCCGACATCGAAGAGAAGAAGATGAAGGCGCGCCTGTGGTTCGAGGCGCTGCGCGAACGCATCTGCGGTGCCTTCGAGCAGATCGAGCAGGATCTCCAGGGGCCGCTGGCCTCATGGTCGCCGGGCCGTTTCGAAAAGACGCCTTGGGAACGCGATGCCGGCAAGGGTGGCGGCGGCACCATGTCGATGATGCATGGCCGCGTCTTCGAGAAGATCGGCGTCCACACCTCGACCGTTTACGGCGAGTTCTCGCCCGAATTCAGGAAGCAGATGCCCGGCGCCGAGGAAGACCCGCGTTTCTGGGCCTCCGGCATCTCGCTGATCGCGCACCCCTGGAACCCCAACGTTCCGGCCGTGCACATGAACACGCGCATGGTGGTCACCTCGAGGCAATGGTTCGGTGGCGGCGCCGATCTGACGCCGGTGCTCGACCGCCGCCGCACCCAGGACGACCCCGACACTGTCGCCTTCCACCGCGCCATGCAGTTCGCTTGCGAAAAGAACGCCGCCGTCGCCGACCACCCGAAATTCAAGGCATGGTGCGACGAGTACTTCTTCCTGCCCCACCGCAACGAGCCGCGCGGCGTTGGCGGCATCTTTTTCGACTGGCTGCATTCCGCAGAAGACAAGGGCGGCTGGAACGCCGACTTCAACTTCGTCCAGGACGTCGGACGCTCCTTCCTCGTCGTCTACGGCCACCTCGTGCGCGCCAATTTCAACGAGAACTGGACGGACGGCGACCGCGATGAACAGCTCATCCGCCGTGGCCGCTATGTCGAGTTCAACCTGCTTCACGACCGCGGCACCATCTTCGGCCTGAAGACCGGCGGCAATGTCGCCTCGATCCTCTCCAGCCTGCCGCCCGAGGTGCGCTGGCCGTAAGGTCAGCCGGAGCAATTCCGTCTGGAATTGCGTCAAGCCAGCGAGGCAGGGAGGGCGGTGCACGATGCTTTGATGCAACCAGACCGCCCCTCCCGTGTTATAGTCCTCGCCCTGCCCGCGTCCGGGAATGGACCGTGGGCCAAAAATGTGGCGGAGCCCCGACCGGCTCCCTGGAGGAAAAGGAGAAATCCGATGAAGCAGTTTCACTGCGGCTCGCTTGTTCCCGGCTGTGAGTGGCACACCCGTGCCGACGAGGAAGCCGAAGTGATGCGCCGTGCCGTCGAACATATGCGCGAGACGCATGGCGAGACGACCATCCGCGAAACCATGATCGAGGCGATCCGCTCGCGCATCGAGAAGGTTCGCGACGCCGCGTAGGCTTTGCCCTGACAGGAGCCATCGGCAACGGAAAACCAGCCGCGTTGGCGCTTCAAGATTGGCTGGAAGCGCCATCGCGAACGCCGGGCGAGCCGGACCCCGCAGGGTCAAAAAATTATATTTGCCTCAGCTAAAGTAAACCGCACGGTAACCGAACCCGTGCCACTGTCGCGCGGATAATCCGGCTACAGTGGGCTGCCAGAGAAGCCCGTCGCCACCAGGGCACTGATCCGGACCGGTGGGGCGAGGTGTTTCGCGCATGCGCGAAAAGTCCGGCAGTCGAAGGAGGTTCCGCACGGTGGCGCTCCTGCTGTGCGCGCTCATCGGGGCGTTCCCGGCTGCAGCACAGGAAATGACGACATCGCTGGTCGACATACATCAGGGCTCGCCACTCAGCGATCGCGCGAGAAGCCTCGGCAATGGCGGCTACGAACTGCAGAACGGGACCTTTGTTTCGTTCAACCAATGGTACCGCGCGCGCTGGGTCGACATGCATGTGGACCTGCTCACCCAGATCACCGAAGATACCGGCATCCTTTGGGGCTTTGGAACCGGCGAAGAGGGCGAGAAGTATCGGATCGAGCCCAGCCTCAAGCTCGGGTTCGTCACCCAGATGCATCCGAACCCGAACAGCACGCTTTCCCTTTCGCTCACCACCACCATCGGCGGCAAGCTTACCGAAAAAGCCTGCGAAGCCGACTACGGTGATTTTGGCACCTACAGCGTCAATTGCCGGCTTGCGGCGAGCCAGTTGGCGCCTGAGGAAACCTTGAAATATCTGGTTAACGCTAAACCGGAGAGCCAGCACATCTGGCTGAATTACCGTGTAACTTTCTGATCGCCGGGAGGATGAAAAATGAGAAGATCATCCCGCCCCGAAATGCGCGATCACCCGTCGTGGTTCTTGTTTGAACGGAGTAAGATCATGTCACGGAGTTGCTTGAAATTCGGCGTCGCCACGGCTCTCGCCATCCTGTCGGCACCGATGGCGTCGGCGCAGGAGGCGGTCAACGCGGACGAGATGGCCGCGTTGTGCCACGGCGGCGGTCTGTCCACCTGCGTCAGCGCAACGATCCCGGCCGCGGGCACGCAAGTGGTACAGGGGTGGATGAGCCCCGATGTCGGCGCCGCCTGGGCCGCGGGATACAAGGGCAAGGGCGTCACGATTACGATCGTCGACGATTTCTCCAGTACGTCGCGCTTTTCCGGCAATTTCGGTGTTGGGGCTCAAACCCAGCGCCACGGCGAATGGACGCGTGAGGAAACCGCCATGATCGCGCCCTTGGCGACCATCCGGTCGAAGGATTTCTCAACCGGCTCGGCCGTCGGCCTGGCGCCCGGCCTGAATGTGCTCAATCTGAGCTACGGCATGTACGCCAAGGCGGGCTACCGCTCGAACCAGATCGGGTGGGCCCAGGAGGAAGCCTCCATCATCTCTTATGCCACCAACGGAACGGCAGTCGTTTCGAAAGCCGCGGGCAACGATTCGGTTGCCGTGGGCGGGATCACGAACGGCCAGCAGGACTATCTCGACCTTGCCCTGATCGGAAAACCATCCGCGATCTTCGTCGGCGCACTGTCCACCAACGGCACGACGTCCAGCAAGGCCCAGCTTGCCTGGTATTCCAACACCGCCGGCTCCAATGCGGCGGTGCAAAGCCACTTCCTGGTGGTTGGTGTCGATGGCAGCAAGACGGGCCTTTATGGCACCTCCTTCGCCGCGCCGATCATTTCAGGATACGCGGCGATCATCGGCAGCAAATTCACCAAGGCCACGGCGACCCAGATCACCAACGACCTGCTCAACACGGCACGTACCGACACGCTGGTCAACTATAACCCCTCCGTCTACGGCAAGGGCGAGGCAAGCCTTTCGCGCGCCCTGGCCCCCGTGGCGATCAAGTAGGAGAGCGACATCGGTTTTTGATCGGCGACGTCAAACCGCAGGCGCGGCCGTCCGGCCAGGCTCCAGTCTAAGTTTCGAGCGCCTTCGCGGCGCGGTCGAGCAGCGCGCCGCGATCAGGGGCAAATCCGGCCTCGATCCATTCCGCCTCGAGGTTCTTGAGGATTTCGCCGAGCTTTGGCCCAGGCGTTGCGCCGAGCGCCGTCAGATCGGCGCCTTTCAGCGGAAACACCGGTTTTTCCCATTTGAGCGCGAAGGCCAGCAGGCGCGAAAAGCCGCCGGCTTCGAGCAGCGCGTCAGTGTTCTCGACAGCGCGCACCCTGGCCCCGGCAAGCGACAGCCGCAGGCGGTCAACAAACCCTTGCCGCTCGCCGCGATAAAGCCTTTTCGCCAGTTCGCCCTCGGTCGTCTTCGGCTCGACGGCGGTGGCCACTGCCCAGTGGCGCAAGCGGTCGGATTCCGCGGTCGAAAACCGGAGCCGCTCGGCGAGCGTCTTCATGCGCGCTGCATCCGGCGGCACGATCGCCTCAAGCCGCAGCATCGGGTCCGCCGGCCAGCCCAGATCTTTCTCGGCCTTGGTCAGCCCGTGGATGGCGTCGATGCCCCATTTCTCGCTTTCCGGCAGCGCGGCGGTCAGGACACCAGCCTGGCGCATCCACAGCAGCGCCCGCGAGGGGTCAGGCGCCGAAAGCAGTTTCTTCAGTTCGGACCAGATGCGCTCCGCCGAAAGTTGCGCCAGGCCCTCCTTTAGCCGGGCGCAGGCTTTCAGCCCCTCGGCATCCGGCCGGCCTTCGCCATACCAGGCGAAGAAGCGGAAGAAGCGCAGGATGCGCAGATAATCCTCGCGGATGCGTGCTTCCGCATCACCGATGAAGCGCAGCCGCCGCGCCTCGATATCGGCGATACCGCCGACCAGGTCGACGATGCTGCCGTCGGCCTCGGCATAGAGCGCGTTGATGGTGAAGTCGCGCCGCTCGGCATCCAGCTTCCAGTCGCGCCCGAACGACACTTTGGCGCGGCGGCCGTCGGTCTCGACATCGGCGCGCAAGGTGGTGATTTCATAGGGCTTGCCGCCGGCGACCACAGTGATGGTGCCGTGCTCGATGCCGGTCGGCACCGGCTTGAAACCTTCCGCCTCGGCGCGGCGGATGGTTTCGTCGGGCAAACAGGTCGTGGCGATGTCGACATCAGCGACCGGCTGGCCCATCAGCGTGTTGCGCACCGCGCCGCCGGCGATACGCGCCTCTTCACTGCCTTGCGAAAGGGCGGAAAGCAGGCGCTGCAAATGCTTGTCGGCAAGCCAGTTGGCCCTGCCAGCGATCGAAACACTCACGCATAGAGCCTTTCATAGAGCGTGCGGATGATGCCGGCGGTGACGCCCCAGATACGCCGGTCGCCATAGGGCATGTCGTAAAAGAACCATTCGAGATCGTTCCACATGCGGCTGTCCCTGATATGGTTCGCAGGGTCCATCAGGAAGCGCAGCGGCACTTCGAACGCGGCATCGACCTCGTCGATGTTCAAGGTCAACCCGAAGCCGGGCCGCACGATGCCCAGGACAGGCGCTATGCGGTAGCCGCTGCCGGCGACGTAGTCGGGCATGCGGCCGATGATCTCGATGCGGTCCTGGTCGAGGCCGATCTCCTCGAAGGTTTCACGCAGCGCCGCCGCCTCCGGGCTGGCATCGGTGGCATCGATGGTGCCCCCGGGAAAGGCCACCTGCCCCGAATGGCTGCGCAGCTTTTCGGCCCGTTTGGTCAACAGAACCGTCGCCTCGCCGTCATGATCGACCACCGGGATCAGCACCGCCGCATTGCGCAGCGGCTTGCCCTGGTTCAGCCGCGGATGACCCGGATTGAAGCGATGGTCGCCATAGTCGTCGCCGGCATGCGCATCCGGCTGCGCGGCGAAGCGCGCGCGAAAATCAGCCGATGAGAACGGCACCCGTGACAGCTGGTCCATCATGCGCTCAGCCGTTTCAACTGGTCCGCCGGCATGATCGGAAACACCGCGCCTTTGGAGCGCACGGCAAACATGGTCTTGCCGCCGATCTCGATCTCCTCGCCATGCCCGACCAGTTCATACATGACAGGCCGCCCCACCAGCGCTTCCAGCCGGCCGCGCACCAGCACATAGGGCTTCAGGCCGCCTGTCTCGTTCTCGTCGACGAAGCGCAGCGGCCGTTCCGGCCCGGCCTCGACCACATCGCCGACATTGGTGCGGAAGGTGATGATCTGTTCGTCGCCACTGCCCGAAACGTCCATTTCGACGGCGATGAACGGCGCATCGGCGACGCGGATGCCGACCTTTTCCACAGGCGTCACCAGATAGGTCCTGCCGTCGGCGTCCTTGCGCAGCACGGAGGAGAAAAGCTGCACCAGCGGCATGCGGCCGATCGGGGTGCCGAGATAAAACCAGGTGCCGTCGGCCTTGATCTCCATGTCGAGATCGCCGCAGAAGTCGGGATTCCAGCGCTCGACGGGCGCCGCGCCCTTGCCGGCACGCGCCGCGCGCGAGATCAACGCCTCCAGGCCGCGCGCCTCGGTTGCCTGCGTAAGGCTTTGTTGGCGATGTTCGTCGTGTTCCGTCATCGTCACGAAATAGTCACTGTTGTTCCGCTTGTCAGCCTAAGTCTGTGATTTAAGTTCGACCATAGGCGCTACGCGAGGCCGAATCGCGGCGACATATGATATGGTGCGGGCCGGTATTTCCAACCAAAGGGATCGAGCCGAATGAGCGTGATGGTCAAGGAAAGCCCGATCAGCGAAACGGACATGATCGCCGAGGCCGAAAAGGCGCTGGCCGACATTTCCAGGATCCGCGACGGGGTCGGCCGGGTAATCTTCGGCCAGGAGGCTGTCGTCGAGCGCACTTTGGTGGCGCTGCTGGCCGGCGGCCATGCGCTGCTGGTCGGCGTTCCCGGCCTTGCCAAGACCAAGCTGGTCGAAACGCTGGGCGTCGTGCTTGGCCTCGATTCGCGCCGCATCCAGTTCACCCCCGACCTGATGCCGTCGGACATTCTCGGCTCCGAGGTGATGGAGCAGGACGAGACCGGCAAGCGTTCCTTCCGCTTCATCTCCGGGCCGATCTTCGCCCAGCTGCTGATGGCCGACGAGATCAACCGCGCCTCGCCGCGTACCCAGTCGGCGCTGCTGCAGGCCATGCAGGAGTATCACGTCACCATCGCCGGCGCCCGCTATGACCTGCCCGCACCTTTCCATGTGCTGGCAACGCAGAACCCGCTGGAGCAGGAAGGCACCTATCCGCTGCCCGAAGCCCAGCTCGACCGCTTCCTGATGCAGGTCGATATCCTCTATCCCGAAATCGAGGCCGAGCGCCGCATCCTGCTCGAAACCACCGGCATCGAGGATGCCAAGGCGCAGAACGTGCTGCAGCCGGCCCGGCTGAAGGAGATCCAGACGCTGATCCGCCGCATGCCGGTGCCCGAAAGCGTCGTCGAGGCGATCCTCACCCTGGTGCGCTCGGCGCGTCCCGGGCAGGGCAATGCCGAGACCGACAAACATGTCGCCTGGGGCCCCGGCCCGCGCGCCAGCCAGGCGCTGATGCTGTGCACACGCGCCCGCGCGCTCTACGACGGACGGCTGGCGCCTTCGGTCGACGATGTGCGGGCTCTGGCCGAGCCGGTGCTGCAGCATCGCATGGCGCTGACCTTCGCGGCCCGCGCCGAAGGCACGAGCGTGCGCGACGTGGTGGCGAAACTCGTGAAAGGGATTTGATGGCGCGTATCGGCGAGGTCCAGGCTCCGGCAGCGACGCGCGACGCGCTCGCCCGTGGCCGGTTGCGGGCTTCGCTTGTGCCCGACCTGCTGGTCGAGGCACGGCGCATCGTCAACACCGTGATCGCCGGCTGGCATGGCCGCCGCAAGCGCGGCATCGGTGAGAATTTCTGGCAGTTTCGGCCCTATGTCGAAGGCGATTCCTCGCGCATCGATTGGCGCCGCTCGGCCCGCGACGACCACACTTATGTGCGCGACCGCGAATGGGAGGCCGCCCATACGGTATGGCTGTGGGCCGACCCCTCGCCGTCCATGCTTTACAAATCGACCGGCGCCAGCGTCTCCAAGCAATCGCGTGCGCTGGTGCTGGCGCTGGCCATGGCCGAATTGTTGTCGCGCAGCGGCGAGCGCATCGCCTGGCCTGATCTGACCGACCCCTTCACCGCCCGCAATGGCGCCGAGCGCATCGCCGCCCAGCTCATGCATGCCGGCGACCTGCCGGCAAAGCCCGACCTCTCCGACATCAGGCGCTTCTGCGACATCGTCATTGCCAGCGATTTCCTCGATCCGGTCGAGGAAACGATGGAATGGCTCGACGTGCTCGCCCGCCACGGCGTGCGCGCCCATCTGATCGAGGTCGCCGACCCGGCCGAGGAGACCTTCCCTTATGCCGGCCGCACCGAGTTCACCGATCCCGAGACCGGAGACAAGCTGACCGCCGGACGCGCCGAAATGCTGGGCGACGAATACCGCCTGCTCTACGCCGCCCGCCGCCAGGAGCTGGCCGCATGGTGCAAGCGGCTCGGCTGGAGTTTTACCGTCAACCACACCGATCGGCTGGCGTCCGACGCGCTGGTGCGCCTCCACATGGCGATGACCGCCGATGGCGGCTATGCCGGTAGCGGTCGTGCTGGTCAATTCGGGCCGACCGGTGCTGGCGCTCGTGCCGGCATGATCGCCACTGGCGATCAGCCAGGAAAGGTGGTTGGCGCATGAACTGGCTGCCGCTCTCCTTTGGCGCTCCCATGGTGCTGTGGGGCCTGCTGGCGCTGCCGGTGATCTGGTGGCTGCTCAGGCTGACGCCGCCCAAGCCGCAGGCCGAGATCTTCCCGCCGCTGAAGATCCTGGCGCGCGTCCTGAAGCGCGAGGAGACGCCGCATCAAAGCCCCTGGTGGCTGACGCTGCTCAGACTGCTGATGGCCGGCCTCATCGTCGCCGCTTTGGCCGAACCGGTCTTCAACCCGCGCGAAAAACTGCCGGCCGAGGGTGCGGCCCTTGCGCTGGTCATCGACAATGACTGGGCAAGTGCGGCCGACTGGAACAAGCGCGTCGCCACCGCCGAGCGGCTGATCAAGGACGCCGGCTCGAACGGCGTCCCCGTCATCATCGCCTTCACCGCCGAAAAACCCAACGCCGAGATCGGCCCCTTCGATGCCGCCGCCGCGCTCGACCGGCTGCGCGCCGCCAAGCCGCGGCCGATCCCGACCGACCGGCCCGCCGTCTATGCCCGCGTCGCCGGCGTGCTGGAGAATTTGCCCGGCGCCAGCGTCGCCGTGCTGGCCGACGGCCTGGCGGCCAAAGGCGACGAAGCCGCCTTCAACACGCTCTTGTCGAAGAATGCCGCGCGCGTGGTGTGGGCAACGGCCGACCGCCTTTCGCTGACCGGGCTTACCGCCGCCGACAACCAGGTCGACGGTTTCGCGCTCACCGCCATCCGCGCACCGGGCGATCCGGCGCCCGCACAGGTCACCGCCGGCGCCTTCGACGACAAGGGCCGCCGTATCGCCGATGCGACGCTGACCTTCGCGCCCGGCGAAGCCACCGCCACCGGCACCATGGGGGTGCCGTTCGAGCTGCGCAACGACTTCGCCTCGATCGCGCTCGACGGCGAGCGCCAGGCGGGTGCGGTGCGCGTGCTCGACGAAAGCTCCAAGCGCCGCCGCGTCGGGCTCTTGTCGCAGGCCGAGGCCGACCAGGCGCAGCCGCTTCTGTCGCCGCTCTACTACATCAGGCGCGCGCTGCAGCCCTTCGCCGACCTGGTTGAACCCTCCAGCGCCGATCTCGCCGACGCCATCCCGCAGATCCTCGACCAGAAGCCGGCTATGATCATCATGGCCGATATCGGCACCATTCCCGCACAGGTCCGGCAAAGGCTGGTCGACTGGGTCGACAATGGCGGGACGCTGGTGCGTTTTGCCGGCTCGCGGCTGGCCGCCGCCGGCAATGACGACGATCTGCTGCCGGTCCGCCTGCGCACAGGCGAGCGTTCGCTCGGCGGCGCGCTGTCCTGGACATCGCCGCAGCCGGTCACCGAATTTCCCAAGGCCGGTCCCTTCGCCGATCTGGCGCCGCCTACGGAAGTCACCGTGAGCAGGCAGGTGCTGGCCGAACCGACACCCGACATCGTCGAACGCACCTGGGCCGCTCTTGCCGACGGCACGCCGCTGGTCACCGGGCTGAAGAAAGGCAAGGGCACGCTGGTGCTGTTCCATGTCACGCCGGAGGCAACCTGGTCGAACCTGCCGATCTCGGGCAGCTTCGTCGAGATGCTGCGCCGTATCGTGCAGCTGTCGCGCAACCAGGGCGCGGCGATCGCCAATGCCGAAGCCGCCGCCACGTCGCTGGCGCCCTATCGCATGATCGCCGCCGACGGCTCGCTGGTGCCGCCGACGCCGGATGCGCGGCCACTGGTACCGGGCGCCGGCGTACCGGTGACCTTCGAGAACCCGCCTGGCCTTTACGGCTCGGAGACCGGCGTCTTCGCCCACAATCTGCTCGATGCCGCAAGCACGTTCGTGCCGCTGGCCCGCCCGCAACTGACCGTTCCGGTGACATCAATCCAGTACGCCTTCGATGAATCCCGAAATCTGAAGGGTTCGCTGGTCACGGCCGCGCTGGTGCTGATGCTGCTCGACACGCTGGCGGTGTTCTGGATGGGCGGGCTGTTCTCGCGCCGGCGGCGCCGTGCCGGCGCGGCGGCCACCACCGCGGCCGTCCTGATCGCGCTTGGCGCGCTTTTCGGGCACGCCGATTTCGCCCGCGCCGACGATGCCAAGCCAGGCGACGAAGCGGCCGTCACGGCGATTTCGAAGACCCGCATCGCCTATGTGCTGACCGGCGTGCCGGGCGACGATTCGATCAGCCGCGCCGGGCTCGAGGGCCTGACCCGCTTCCTGATCGAGAAGACCGCGCTCGAACCCGGCGCACCGGCCGGCGTCGACATTGCCAAGGACGAGTTGTCCTTCTATCCGCTGATCTACTGGCCGATCGATCCGGCCGCCCCCATGCCGAGCCAGGCCGCCATCGCCCGCATCGACGCCTATATGCAGCAGGGCGGCACGGTGCTGTTCGACACGCGCGACCAGTTCGCCAACGGCATCGGCGCCGATTCCACCAGCCCGGCGACCGAGCGGCTGCGCGACATCCTCGGCAACCTCAACGTACCGCCGCTGGAGCCGGTGCCGTCGGACCACGTGCTGACCAAATCCTTCTTCATCCTGCCGGAATTCCCCGGCCGCTTCAGTGGCAGCCCGCTCTGGGTCGAGGCCTCGCTCGACGCCAGCAATGCCGACAACCGGCCGGTGCGCACAGGCGACGGCGTCTCGCCGATCATGATCACCGCCAATGATTTCGCCGGCGCCTGGGCGGTCGACGAGAATGGCGACCCGTTGCTGCCGACCGTGCCGGCCGACCCGATGCAGCGGGTCTACGCGCTGCGCGCCGGCGTCAACATCATGATGTACATGCTGACCGGCAACTACAAATCCGACCAGGTGCATGTCCCCATCCTGCTCGAACGGCTGGGGCAGTAGGATGAGGTTCTTTATTGCACCTCCGCAGATCGACCCTCCCCAACAACGGGAGGATAAGCCATGAACTGGTCGATCTCTTTCGAACCGCTGATCGCCTGGCCTCTGCTGGCCTTGGTGCTGGTGCCGCTGGCGCTGCTGGCACTCGTCGGCCTGTGGTATCGCCAGCGCGGCGGTGTCCTGCGCTTCGTCGCCCTGCTGGCGCTCGCCGCCGCTTTGTTCAATCCGGTGTTCCTCAACGAGGAGCGCGAGCCGCTGAAGAGTGTCGTCGCGCTGATCGTCGACCGCAGCCAGAGCCAGGACATTGGCGACCGCACCAAACAGACCGACGAGGCGCTGGCCGGGCTGCAGCAGCGTCTTGGCCGCTTCAAGCAGTTCGACGTCCGCGTCGTCGAGGCCGGCAAGTCCGATGCCGCCGAGGAGCGTACCGAAACACGGCTGTTCGGTGCGCTGGAAGGCGCCTTCCGCGACGTGCCGCCCTCGCGCATCGGCGGCGCCATCATGATCACCGACGGCGAGGTGCATGACGCGCCCCCCGGCGCGCCCGACTTCAACGCCCCGCTGCATGCCTTGATCACCGGCAACGACCACGAAAAGGACCGCCGCATCCGCTTCGAGAATGCGCCGCGTTTCGGCATCGTCGGCAAGCCGCTCGACATGACCTACCGTGTCATCTCGACGGAAAACGAAACCGGCCCGGTCGATGTGCGCGTCTCGGTCAATGGCGAGCAGGTCTCGGTCGAGCACGCCACGGTCGGCCAAGCCATGCCGCTGCAGGTGACCATTCCGGGCGCCGGGCGCAACATCATCGAACTCGCCATCGATCGCGAACCGGGCGAGCTGACCGACACCAACAACCGCGCCATCGCGCTGGTCGACGGCATCCGCGAGAATTTGCGCGTGCTGCTCGTTTCGGGCGAACCGCATGCGGGCGAGCGTACCTGGCGCAATCTGCTGAAGTCCGACGCCTCGGTCGATCTCGTCCACTTCACCATTCTGCGGCCGCCCGAAAAGCAGGACGGCACGCCGATCAACGAATTGTCGCTGATCGCCTTCCCGACGCGCGAACTGTTCGTCGAGAAGATCAAGGATTTCGACCTCATCATCTTCGACCGCTACCAGCACCGTGACGTGCTGCCGATCCTCTATTACGACTACATCTCCGAATATGTCGAAAAGGGCGGCGCGCTGCTGATCGCCGCCGGCCCCGAATATGCCGGCGAGGCTTCGATCGCACGCACGCCGCTGATGTCGGCCTTGCCGGCCATGCCGACCGGCGAAGTGGTCGAAAAGGCCTTCTATCCGCGGCTCACCGACCTCGGCCAGCGTCATCCGGTGACGCGCGGCCTCGACGGTTCGGCCACCGAGCCGCCGCACTGGAGCCGCTGGTTCCGCACCATCGGCGTGCAGAATCCGCAAGGCGAAGTGGTGATGAAGGGCGCCGATAACCGGCCGCTGCTGCTGCTCGACCGCAAGGGCGAAGGCCGCGTCGGCATGCTTCTGTCCGACCAGGGCTGGCTGTGGGCGCGCGGCTTCGAGGGCGGCGGCCCGCATGTCCAGCTCTATCGGCGCATCGCCCACTGGCTGATGAAGGAACCCGAACTCGAGGAAGAGCGGCTGACCGCCGAGGGGCGCGGCATGGTGCTGGAGATCCGCCGCCAGACCATGGCCGACGACCCGGGCCCCGCGCAGATCATCACGCCCTCCGGCAAGACGGTGACCGTCAAGCTCGACAAATCCGAGCCCGGCGTCTTCCTCGGCAGCGTCCAGACCAACGAGATCGGCCTCTTCCAGGTCGCCAATGGCGATCTCACCGCGCTCGCCCATGTCGGACCGGTCAATGCGCCGGAATTCGCCGACGTCATCTCCACCGAAAACCTGCTGAGTGCGCCGGCGGAAGCCACCGGCGGCAGCGTGCGCCGGCTGGCCTCGTCCTCTGCCCTTGGCAGCGACGTGACCTTGCCGTCCATCGTGCCGGTGCGCTCGAGCGGCGAGGCCTCCGGCAGCGACTGGATCGGCCTGCGCACCACGGACGACAGCGTGCTCAAGGCCGTCTCGCGCGTACCGCTGTTCGGCGGCTTCCTCGGCCTCGGCCTGCTGCTCCTGGCGATGGGCTCGATGTGGTACCGCGAGGGGCGGTAGTTCCCTTCTCCCCGTCCCTATGCGAGGAGAAGGTGCCAGCAGACGGATGAGGGGCAGCGCTGGCCTCCGAAGTATTGATCTGAGATTCGATACTAATCAGCCGTTGGCACCATAGCCGTCGGCCCTCCACGTCAAACGGCGTCTGCCGGGGCCCCGTTGCCTGCGGCAACTCCCCAGCGTTCGTGACCTTTCATCGTGCCACTGGCACGATGAATTCGCCTGCGGCGAACCGGCCACTCACTCTTCCGGCTCGGTCGTGAACAGCAGCGGGTAGCCCTTGGCCTTGCCGGCATCGGTGGCGCGCGTCGCCTTGGTCTCGGCGACGTCCTTGGTGAAGACCGCGACGACGCAGACGCCGCGCCGGTGCGCGGTAATCATGATGCGGTGCGCCTGGTCCTCGCTGAGCTTGAACTCGCCCTTCAGCACCGTCACCACGAATTCGCGCGGTGTGAAGTCGTCATTGATGAGAATGACCTTGTAGAGCTTCGGCCGCTCGGTCTGCGGCTTGACCTTGGTTCGCGGTTTTGTGGTGATTTCAGGCATCGGAACCGACAGTTTCGCGATCGGGCTGCCCCGGTATTTTGCCACGGGCGGCAGCGATCGTCCATTTTGATTGGCATGCGGACCGCCGGCGGGCCGGCCCGGTCATTCACAACCATGTGGGAAATTGTCGGGCGCGGTTCAACGGCCCTGGCGGCCGAAGATGCGGCGGTTGGCATCGGCATCGGCCCGGCGTTCCATCCAGGCCGCGATCGGCCATCCGGCAATGCAGACCAGCGTCACGGCAAGAAGCACGATCAGCAGCCATGCCTGGACAGGCGTGATGTAGTCCCAGTTGCTGGAAACTATCGGCGCGAACAGCGAGGGCTCGGTGCGGCCGCTGGCAGGGTCGGGCACGGGGCTGGCGGTGAGCAGAATCAGCACCCTGGCGACACCGGTGGCAACCAGGCCGCCAATCACCATGGAACGCAAAATGGACGAAAGCCGCTTCTTCATGCGGATTGTCCTACACGGCCGGCGTTGAAAACGGGTTAAGTCGGATCGAGGTGGCTGGCTGTGGGCCGCCGGCGTTCAGCCGCTCGATCGGGTGCCTGGCAGAAGGCCGCCCCAGCCGGCTAGGGCTGGAACGGCCTCGATAGAAACTGGCTTCAGAGCCGATCAGGGCTTCTTCGGAGCAACCTTGTCCGTCGCCTTCTTCACGACCTTCTTGGCCGGAGCCTTCTTGTGCTTGACCTTCTTGACGACCTTCTTCACCGGGGGCTTGGCGGTGGCGTCAGCAGCCGGAGCCGGGGTGGTCGTGGTGGCGGCAGCAGCCGGAGCAGCGGTCGTGGTGGCAGCGGCGTTGCCGAGAGCCGGCATCGCGAAAGCGAGAGCGACGGCCAGACCGGTGGTGGAGAGGATGGACTTTTTCATGGCTTTCATTTCCTTTTTATGCTGGTCAAGTTGAGTGTCACTGGACCGGGTCGTTCGGTGTCACTCCAAGCAGCTTCAGAGCGTTGGCGAGCATCCGGATGCCCTGCGCCTGTTTCTTGGCGGCGCAGTACCGGTTGCCCTTTCTCTGAAGTGCCTTTGCCGCGGTGACCTGCGTTGCCGTGGCATGGGTTTCGAGGGCTTCATCAAATTGGTGGCTGAGATTGGCGCACCGTTCGCTCCGGGTGAGCGGCGCCTTTGCATCCGATTGTCCAACAGCGGCAGTGACCAGGCCAAGGCCCAGCAACGCACCCAACAAACTGATCGACAAGCTTGGCATGGTTTTTCCGTGAACCCGGAGATTTTGCGTCGCAGCCGGTAATCTGACCGCCACGGCACCGTTATGCCGCCCTACCTTTTCAGGAGTTTTTCCCGATTGTAGAATTTTGTTTCTGGATTGTGTCTGGCCCGCCCGGGCGATGGGTGTCGCCCAAAAGTGGTCCCGGCTTTGGGAAAACGACACGCATGGAAACAAACAGCTTCAGCACGACCGTGGCTTTCCATGTGGAGAAGACTGAATTCGTTCTCCCTTGAAATCCAAGGCACTGGCCAACATATGGCCCGAATTCTATCGTGTGGCTCACCAGCCAGGAATGACTTGGCTGGCAATCGAAACAGGGCACCTCGTGAAATCCGACGCACACATACTGATCGTCGACGACGACAAGGGCATCCGCGACCTCCTCCAGGAGTTCTTCCAGAAGCGGGGCCTGCACACGTCGGTTGCCGCCGACGGTACCGAGATGGAGGCCGTCCTGCGCCGCTCGCAGGTGGACCTCATCGTGCTCGACGTGATGCTGCCCGGCAAGAGCGGGCTGGAACTGTGCCGTGACTTGCGCGCCCAGTATTCGACGCCGATCATCATGCTGACCGCCGTCACCGAAACCACCGACCGCGTCGTCGGCCTGGAGATGGGCGCCGACGACTATGTGCCCAAACCCTTCGACCCGCGCGAACTCCTGGCGCGCATCCGCGCCGTGCTGCGGCGCAACGGCGCCGCCGAGCCGAAGCGCGCCGCCACCAAGCAGATCTACCGTTTCGCCGGCTGGACGATGGACTGTTCGCGGCGCCGGCTGACGGCGCCCGACGATGTCAGGGTCGAGCTGACCATGGCCGAGTTCAACCTGCTGCAGACCTTCGTCAAGAGCGCCCAGCGCGTACTCACCCGCGACCAGCTCATCGAACTCTCCGGCGGCGACAGCGACTATTCCTTCGACCGCAGCATCGACATCCTCGTCAGCCGGCTGCGGCGCAAGATGGAAGATGATCCGAAAACACCGAAACTGATCCTGACGGTGCGCAGCGGCGGCTACCAGTTCCTGCCCGAGACGACCTCCGAATGAAACGTCTCCTGCCGCAGACCTTGCCTGCCTGGGTGCTGCTGATCGTCATTGCCGGCCTTTTGATCAGCCAGGTCGCGACCCTCTACATCGTCTCGCGCGACCGCGCCGCGGCCAACGACGTGGTCGACCTCTACCGTCTCAACGACCGCGCCTTCTCTTTGGTGCAGCTGATGAGCGGCGCCACGCCTGAGGAGCGCAAGGCAACGGCGGCAGGCCTCTTCAATTCGACTTACGCCCTTACCGTCTCCGACACGCCCGCCGTCACCTCCTCGATCGCCGGCGACGACGAGCTGGCCGAACTCGAGGACATCCTCGTTGGCCGGCTGACGAAGTTCGGCGTCACCGACGCGCGCGTCCGGCGCGATCCCGCGACACGCGAGGCCGACGACGCCAGCACGGTATCCGGCCCCGATATCGGCCAGGTCGAGCGCGACCTTCTGGTACTTGCCGCCGACTTCGCCCAGAGCGACAAGCTGACGGCCTCCTTGCGCTTCGCCGACGGCCAGTGGCTGAACTTCACCGAGCCGATCACGCCCGTCGGCCCGATCCTGAGTTTCGACAGCCTGCCGCTCTATTCGCTGATCGCCGGCCTGGTGGTGATCATGTCGATCTGGTCGCTGCGCCGGCTGACCGCACCATACCGGATGATGGAAACCGCCGTGAACCGGATCGGCAAGGATTTGAAGAGCCCGCCGATCGCCGAATCGGGCAGCCGCGAGGTCCGGGCCGCCGCCAGGGCGATCAACGCCATGCAGACGAGACTGCGCGAATATGTCGAGGACCGCGAACATCTGGCCGCGGCACTCGCGCACGATTTGCGCACGCCGATGACGCGCATGCGGCTGCGGCTCGAACTGTTGCGCAAATCGGCGGTCCGCGAGGCGCTGGCGCATGATCTGGCCGATGTCGAGAGCATCGCCAGTTCAGTGATCGACTTCGCCACTTTCGAGGTGAACGAGGAAAAGACCGAGCGCATCGACTTCTGGTCGCTCGTGGAATCGATCGCCGACCCCTATCCGGAGGTCTCCTTCGACAATGACGACACCCGTTCGCGCGGCCTGATCTGCATGGCGCGGCCCGTGGCGCTCAAACGCTGCGTCACCAATCTGGTGCAGAACGCCGTCACTTACGGCAAGAAGGCGCATCTCAGCCTTTATCGCTCGGACGGCACGATCACGCTCGCCATCCGCGACGAAGGGCCAGGTATACCGCAGGCCCAGATCGATGCCGTGTTCGGCTCCTTCGTGCGCCTGGAACAGTCGCGCAACCGCCAGACCGGCGGCCTTGGCCTCGGCCTCACCATCGCCCGCAACATCGCGCGCGCCGCCGGCGGCGAAATCCACCTGTCCAACCATCCGGATGGTGGGCTGCTGACGGAGCTGCGGCTGCCGCTGGCAGCCTGAGCTCTACCTTCGCAACACCGCGCTCAGCACATCGCGGATGCCGATGGCGCCGACAAAGCGGGACTGGTCATCGAACAGCGCCACGGGTGCGGTCTGCGAACGGTGCATGGCCAGCATCACCGTTTTCAGCGACGTGCCGGGATTGGCCCAGAACACTTGCGCTGCCTCCTCCGACTGGGCCTCGACATCGGCGCAGGACACCCACACCGCCGGCTTGCCGTCGCGTTCGGCCGCCGCCACCAGGCCGTGCTCGTCGATCTTGAAGCGCGTCGTCTTGCGGCGGTCGAGCCACACCCAGCCGTCCTTGCCCTCTTCGAGGTCGCGGCGGTCGCGCATCACGTTCCAGGCGGTGAGCACCGAGAGCGGGTTCACATTGGCGATGAAGTCGCGGACATAATCGTTGGCGGGGCGCAGCACGATGTCTTCCGGCGCGCCGGTCTGCACGATGCGTCCGCCCTCCATGATGGTGATGTGGCTGCCGATCTTCAGCGCCTCTTCCAGATCGTGGCTGACGAAGATGATGGTCTTCTTCAGCTCGGCCTGCAGCTGCAGTAATTCGTCCTGCAGCTTGGTGCGGATCAGCGGGTCAAGCGCCGAGAACGGCTCGTCCATCAACAGGATCGGCGCCTCGGTGGCGAAGGCCCGCGCCAGGCCGACGCGCTGCTGCATGCCGCCCGACAGCTCATGCGCGTATTTTTTCGACCACTGGTCGAGATTGACCAGCTTGAGCTGCCTGTGCACGCGCTCCTTGCGCTCGGCGTCCGGCACGCCGGCGAGTTCGAGGCCAAGCCCGACATTTTCCTCCACCGTGCGCCACGGCAGCAGGCCGAACTGCTGGAACACCATCGCCACCTGCTTCTGGCGCAGCCGCCGCAAGGTCGGCTCGTCGCAGGTGACGACGTCGACGGTTCTGTCGCCGTCCTTGACCAGCACCTGGCCGCGCGACACCACGTTGAGCCGGTTGACGGCTCGAAGCAGCGTCGACTTGCCGGAGCCCGACAGACCCATCAGCACCGAGATCTCGCCCTCATGCACGGTGAGGCTGGCGCCGGCGCAGCCCAGCACATTGCCGGTCTTCTCCAGGATTTCGGCGCGCGTCGCGCCCTTATCGATCATGGCCAGCGAGCCGGCCTGGTCGGCGCCGAAGACGATATCGACGTTCTTGAAATCGACGGCGACGGTCATTTCTTGCCTCCAACGCCAATGCGGGTCATTCGGTCGAGCACAATGGCCAGCACGACGATGGCAAGGCCCGCCTCAAGCCCGAGATCGATGCGGCGCGAGCCAAGCGCGCGGTTGATCTCGGTACCCAACCCGCCGGCGCCGATGAGAGCGGCGAACACCACCATCGACAGCGACAGCATGATCGATTGCGTCAGGCCGGCCATGATGGTGGGCAGCGCCGAAGGCAGTTCCACCTTCCACAGAAGCTGGCTCTTGGTGGCGCCGAACGCCTCGCCGGCCTCGATGATCGACTTCGGTACCGAGACGACGCCAAGATGGGTGAGCCGCACGGCCGTCGGGATGACGAAGATGATGGTGACGATGAGGCCGGGCGCGTTGCCGAGGCCGAACAGTGTCAGCACCGGGATCAGGTAGACGAAGGTCGGCAGCGTCTGCATCAGGTCGAGCACCGGCAACATGATGCGGTAGACCTTCGGCTTGTGCGCCGCCCAGATGCCGAGCGGCACGCCGATGGCCATGGCCATGGCGGCAGCGGCGACGACCAGAACCAGCGTCTGTACGGTCTGCTTCCACAGGTTCTGGTTGATGATGAAGATCAGGCCGAGGAAGACGCCGATGGCGAGCGGCCGCGAGCGCTGCAACAGCCAGGCGATTATCGCGATGACCAGCGCCAGCAGCACCGGCGGCACCATCAGCAGCAGGTCGACCAGCCCGTTGAGGATGAAATTGAGGCCATTGGAGAAGGCCCTGAAGATGGTGTCGAAATTATCGGTAAGAAAGCCGAAAAACGCCTTTCCCCAGGCCCCTATCGGGATCTTGTGATCGACCATGAATTGCGAAATCGGATCCATCTTACCCCTCTTCGTCCATGAGCCGTCCCGCTCCCGGCTCGCGCAACGTCATCTTGTCACACGATATGAAAAAGGGCAGCCTTTTCCAGAATGGCTGCCCTTTTATTTCGGTCACGCCGAAATCACAGTCGGCTCAGCTTCCGAGCGCGGTCTTGATCGCCGCTGCGGCATCGCCGCCGTCGAAGGTGGTCACGCCGGCGATCCATGGCTTGACCGCGTCGGGGTTCTTCTTCAGCCAATCTTTCGCCACCGTGTTGGCGTCGCCGCCCTTCAGGATCGCGTCCATCATCTGGCCTTCCATGTCCAGATTGAACTTCAAATTGGCGATGAACTTGCCGGCGTTCGGGCATTCGGTGGTGTAGCCCTTGCGCACGTTGGTGAACACGGTGGCGGCCCCGAAGCCGCTGTCGCCCATGCCGTCGAGATAGGTGATCTTCATGGCGCCCATCACCGGATGCGGCGTCCAGCCAAGGAAGGCGATCCACTCATTGTTCTTCATCGACTGCTCGGCCTGCGTCAGCATGCCGGCCTCCGAGGATTCGACCAGCTCGAAGCCCTCGAGATTGTCCTTCGGGTTCTTGATCATGTCGAGGATGATGCGGTTGCCGTCATTGCCGGCTTCGATGCCGTAAATCTTGCCGCCGAACTTGTCCTTGAACTTGCCGATGTCGGTCAGCGACTTGACGCCGGCGTCCGCGACATAGGTCGGCACGACGATGCCATAGCCCGCGCCGGTCAGGTTGGTGCTGATCGTCTCGACCGAACCGTCGGCGGTGTAGTCCTTGATGTCGTTGGTCATCGACGGCATCCAGTTGCCGAGGAAGACATCAAGGTCCTTGTTCTTGAGCGAAGCCATGGTGACCGGCACCGACAGCTGGATCGTCTGCGGCTCATAGCCGAGCGCGGTGAGCAGAACGGAGGCGACGCCGGTCGTAGCCTGAATATCGGTCCAGCCGACATCGGAGAGACGCACCGCCTTGCAGCTTGCCGGATCGCCGGCGTAAGCGGCGGTCGTGGACAGCAGGGCCGCCAGGCCGAGGCCGACGACGATAGATTTCATACGCGACATGAACTTTCTCCCATTGCAAATTTTGCGGCAAAGCGAAGTCACGGTTCTTGCGCCCGCCTTGTTTCGTCAGCCAAACACCATTTTGATGTTGTTTCAAGCGGCGCAACATCACGATGAACGGCGCGCGCTGGCCATTACGCGACATGACAGGTTTTTGAACGACATGGAGTTTTTGGTGGACGAAGCCTGCGCCCACTCCCCGCGCGGCGGCAAGTCGGCTTAAAAGGCAGCCATGGCCAAACTCTACTTCCACTATGCGACGATGAATGCCGGCAAGACGACGATGCTCTTGCAGGCCTCTTACAATTACCGCGAGCGCGGCATGACGACGATGCTGTTCGTCGCCGGCCATTACCGCAAGGGCGACAGCGGCCTGATCTCGTCGCGCATCGGACTGGAGACCGAGGCCGAGATGTTCCGCGACGGCGACGACCTTTACGCCCGCGTCGCCGAGCACCACGACCACACGACGGTGCATTGCGTCTTCGTCGACGAGGCGCAGTTCCTCGAGGAGGAGCAGGTCTGGCAATTGGCCCGCATCGCCGACCGGCTGAACATACCGGTCATGTGCTACGGCCTGCGCACCGATTTCCAGGGCAAGCTGTTTTCCGGCTCGCGCGCTCTGTTGGCGATCGCCGACGATTTGCGCGAAGTGCGCACCATCTGCCGCTGCGGCCGGAAGGCCACGATGGTCGTGCGCCTCGGCCCGGACGGCAAGGTGGCCCGCCAGGGCGAGCAGGTGGCGATCGGCAAGGATGTCTATGTCTCGCTCTGCCGCCGTCACTGGGAAGAGGAAATGGGCCGCGCCGCGCCCGACGATTTCATCGGCTTCATGAAATCCTGACCCTCTTGCGCGGCGATCCGCGTCAGGCCGCTAAGACACGCCTCAGCGGAAACCGCCAGCCCAGCCGGACACCGAGCGTCGCCATGGCGATCAGCGCCATGCCGGCGGCCTGCGCCGGCCCGAGCGGATGCCCGTAGAGAGCCCAGTCGATGACGATGGCGACGACCGGATAGATGAAGGTGATGATGCCGATCACCGGCGTCGTCAGGCGCGGAAAGGCCGAGTTCATCAGCACATAGGCAATGCCGGTGTGCAGCACGCCGATGCTGACCAGCCAACCCCATGAATGCGCGGGAATAGGCTGGCCGATGCCGGCGAAAGGCGCGAGCATGACGATGCCGACGATCGTCTGGCAAAGCACGGTGACCTCCGCGCGCTGCTGACCGAGCCCCTTGGCCAGGATCGTCGCCACCGCATAGAGCAGCGCGGCGACCAGCGTCAGCGCGATGCCCAGCGCCCATGCCGCGCTGGCTTGCGCATGTGAAACCACCAGCCCGCTGGCCAGCACGACGCCGAGGAACGCGCCAAGCATCCACAGGATCTGGTCGAGCGAGATACGCTCCTTGAGGAAGACCACGCCGATGATGACCACGAAGAAGGGTTGCACGTGATAGACGATCGTTGTCGTGGCGATCGACGTCATGGCGAAGCCGGCGAAGAAGGCGGTCCAGCTCAGCACCATGCAGGCGCCGGCAAGTGCTGCCAGCGCGAGGCGGGACGGCGACAGCGTCCTGTCCGGCGGATAGCCGCGCAGCAGGCACCATGCGCCGAGGAACATGGCGCCGAAGACGCAGCGCCAGAACACGATCGTCACGGGATGGAGCCCCGCTTCCGTCACGAAGGCGCCAACCGTGCCGGCAATCGTCATCGCAAAGGCCAGGCTCGCGGCCGGAAAACGGGAGGTTGGCAGCTCCTTCATCGAAGGCTCCTCAAACGGACAAGACCCATCTGGCCAGGAGGACAGCTTTCAAACAAGCGAATAGATTTGGAGCGATCTATTCGATATGCTGATAGCACCATGGCTGCTCCGCTTGACCTCAACCTCCTGAAAACCTTCGTCGCCGTCGTCGAAAGCGGCAGCCTGTCCAATGCCGCGCCCCGGGTCGGCCGCAGCCAGTCGGCGGTCAGCATGCAGATGCAGCGGCTGGAGGAGATGGTGGGCAACCAGCTTCTTGTGCGCGGACCAAGAACGGTCACCCCCAACGCCATCGGCGAGGACTTTCTCGTCTACGCGCGCCGGCTGCTGAAGCTGTCGGATGAGGCCTGGGCGAGCGTCACGCGGCCGAAGGAGACGGGCAGTGTGCGCCTTGGCGTGCCGGACGACTATGCCGCCTTCCTGCTGCCTCCGGTTCTGTCGCGCTTTGCCGAGGACCACCCGCTGGTGACGGTGGAATTGATTTGCGAACAGTCGACCGCGCTGGTGAAAACCCTGGCGGAAGGGCGGCTCGACCTGGCGATCGTTACCCGCCTGCCGGACCAGCCGCTCGACGTGATCAGGCTGGAGCGTTTCGTCTGGGTCGCTTCATCAAACCATGTCGCCTGGCAGGCCGATCCCTTGCCAGTAGCCCTGTTCGAGCCCGGCTGCGCCGCCAGGATGAATGTCCTGCAAGCGCTTGGCGATGCCGACCGCTCCTACCGCTGCACTTATTCCAGCGCCTCCCTGCTTGGCCTGATCGCGGTCGTGCAGGCCGGGCTTGCCGTCGCCGGTCTCGCCCAGCGCAGCGTGCCTCAGTCGCTGCGCATCATTGGCGCCAATGAAGGGCTTCCCGCGCTGCCGGATCTCGAAGTCGGCATCCTGCGCAACCCGATGTCGACGACACCGGCGGTCGATCGGCTGCATGATTTCCTGCGCCGCGACCTCGCGCAGCAGGCCTGAGATCCACTTCCGGCCGCGGGCGATTGGGCGAAGGTCCGCCCTTGCCAATCCGCCATGATGCAGCGTTTGTTAAGGCCTCGGTCCTACAAGGCCGTCAGCCAGAGCTCTCCGGGGTCAGCCATGCTTCGCGCCATTTCCTCAGCCAGTCTTCTTCTCTTGGCCACCTCGATCGCCGCCCATGCCGGCGGCGATCCGGCGCTGGGAAAGAAAGTCTTCAACCGCTGCATCGCCTGCCATGAGGCGGCCAGCGACCGCGACAAGGTCGGCCCGCATCTCATGGGTGTGGTCGGCCGCACCGCGGGCACCGCAAAAAGCTTCCTTGGCCATTATTCGGAGGCAATGAAGGGCGCTGGCGCTGGCGGTCTTGTCTGGGACGAGGCAAATCTTGCCGAATATCTCAGGGCCCCCAAGCTCAAGGTTCCTGGCAACAAAATGGCTTTTGGCGGCCTGACCAATGATGACGACATCGCCAATGTCATTGCCTATCTGAAGGCCGATCCGAAGCCTTGACGGCGCGCCGGTGCGGCACGCCGCATCGATATGCTCGCCTGCAACCGGTTCAACTCCCTCTCGAATTCAGCATTTCCGCGTCGGCGGGAGCGGACTGTTTTGCCGGCATGAAAGTTCAATGACAGTTGAACTAGTCCCGACTGACCGGCTAATCACGCCATGACCCCACCTTGATTGTCTTTCAAGGCCTTGGCGGATTCTTTTGTTTTCACGCCGCCCTTGTCTTCACGTCTTTCAATCGCCGGAAGCCCCACATATATTCGCCGCTGTTCGCAGCCAGCGACCGGAAGCCGAAGCGGGAGGCCCCTATGGCGACATTGCAGAATTTCGATGCCGAAATTGCCAAGACCAAGCAGGTCGTCCAGGACATGCGCACCAAGATCGAGCAGTCCGGCACCGTGCTCGACACGCTCGCCACCGCCGACAAGAAGATCGGCGACGCCAATTTCGACATCGAGAACGCCCGCATCGAGGATGTGCTGAAGCAGCAGAAGGTGATGGAAGGCAACATTGCCGACCTGATCATCGGGCTGGAGGACGCCACCAACGTCTTCGGCGCCGAGTTCGAGAGCATGAAGAACTACACCGGCTGGGAAAACTTCGTCGGCATCTTCTCCAGCCAGAGCAAACAGCGCATGCGCACCGACCGCGTCCGCAACATGTCGCTGGCCGGCAATCTGCAGGAACTTCTGGCCAAGTCCGACACCATCGTCGGCATCCTGAAGGCGCAGAAGGAGGTGCTCGACCAGCGCTACAAGACTTCCGAGACCAGCCTGTCGCAGGTGATCGAGCGCCGCAAGACCACCATGTCGAACCTCGAAGCCGTGCAGAAGCGCATCGAGGAGCTCAATCCGATGCTGCTCGACATCGAAAACAAGATCGCCGCCTCGACCAGCCAGAAGGACCGCACGCAGCTCGAAGGCGAGCGCTCGAAACTGGCCACCGAATACAACGAAAAGCAGGCCAAGGAGCAGGAATTGCTGGCCGAAAGCCAGACGCTGGAGCGCTACACCTCGATGTTCCAGACTTTCGTCGATTCGCTCAACAACCAGATCGCCGCGCAGTCGACGCTGATCAACAAGCTGACCATCGATACCGAGCAGCGCATCGTGCTCTACAAGGCGCTGGAAGATTCGCTGAAGACCGCCGCGCAGCAGGACGTCGCCCACAAGATCAACACGCTGGGCAGCCAGGTCGACAACACGGCGGAAGAAACCATGGCCGGCATCGGCGCCGCCTCGCAGAAGCACATTGGCGACCTGCTCGAAATGCACGAGAAGAACATGGTCGCCAGCGCCGATATCCAGCGCCGCAAGAAGCTGGCCGACGACGCCTTTGCCCGCCGCTTCGACGAGGTGCTGAAGAAGCACAATTCGGCCAACTACGTGCAGTCATAATTGCCGCGCGCACCGGTGCGACAATCCCAGGACTGACAGAATGACCCCCGAAAACGACGCGGCGGCGCGGTATTTCTCGGCAATCACGGCCGCGCTCAGCGGCCTTGAAGTGTTCATGCGCGACGACCGCTCGCCGCTTTACCGGCACGGCATCGTCGCCAAGATCGTTGCCGAATACATCGCCCGGCTCGACAAGTCCTTTGGCTGCTGGCGCAACCGGCTGGGCTTCATGGATACGTTCCGCATTTCGCGCGCCGAAAGCGGTTTTCCGGTGTTCCAGAACCTGCTCGAACTGGAAAACGACCGCCGCCAGGCCGACAGCCGGCTCGCCAACATCCCGCTGGCCGGCGAGCTGCGCGAGGAGATGGCCGACTTCATCCTGCGCCACAAGGAATTCCCCGAAGCGCTGCAGAAGTCGATGGCCGAGCGGCTCTATCTCGAGGACGTCAAGAGCGAGCAGACCTTCGGGCCGTTCACGCTGGCGCAGACGGCCAAGGTCTCGGTTAATCCGAAGACGGCACTCCCCTACTATCTCGTCCATTGGGCGAGTTTCGACGGCAGCGCCAACCTGCCTTTGGTCTACATGGTGACCGTGGAGGATTCCTCCGAGAACATGGTCCGCCAGCTCGTCGACCGGAACGGCAAGCTCAACGACAAGGTCGACATCCCGCTGCCCGTCGACGGCCTGCTCAATCCCGAGCTTGCGCACCGTTTCGACGATTTCACCGAAAAGAATTCCGCCTACACGCTGTCGCCGGCGACCATTGCCGTCAACCTCGACAAGGATTTCGAGCCGCTGCACCCCAAGCAGTTGCGCCGTGTCGTGCTCGGTCCCTTTTATTCGGCCGGCATTACCGACAACAATTCGACGGTGACAGAAGTGCTGGCCAAGGTGCGCAAGCCGGAAAACGCCTGGCTCCTGACCTGGACCATCCAGGAGGTCTATTCCAAGGGCGAGAAGCCCGGCCGCAAGGGGTTGTTTTCCAGCGAGAAGACGACGCAGGAATTCTTCATCAACACCGACGACCTGGAAGCCGCGCGCCAGGGCGTGTCGAGCTATGAAAACCACGCGCTGATCCCGCACGAGGCCTACCAGGCGCTCTACGCCGCCGGCGAAGCACAGAAGATCTTTGGCGGCTACAAGGTTCATATCCTGTCCAACGGACAGGTCATCTCGGACGTCTGACCGTAACACCACGGAGCATCCTTCATGGACACCGGCCTGACCACCATCCCGGAAGCGGCGATCGAGAAGCACCGCGCCACCGCGCAGAGCTTCATCACCCGCATCGTCGTGCTGGAGGATCCCTCACGCGAATCCGGCACGGCCTTGGCCGGCACCAACCGCCGCTTCGTCTCGACAGTTTCGGTCGGCTCGGTGCGCCGCACCCGCGAGGTCGAGCTCACGAAAACCGTCGGCGCCGTCCATCCCGACGACCAGTTGCTCACCATCCCGCAGCACACGCTTCTGTTTCGCGCCCGGCGCGGCACGGCGATCGCGCTCGCAGTATCGGATGTCTTCGCCGAAGGCTCCGACCTCGAAAGCCTGCAGGCGAAAAACACCCGCGCGCCGCTCGAGGGCGACGAGGCCTCGGCCTTCAAGAGGCTTCTCTCCGCTTCCGCCTACACCTCGGCTTTCAGCCTCGCCTCCTATCTGTTCCAGCTGATCGACAGCGATGGCGAGGCGCCCAACGACACGCCAGAGCCGGATTTCCTGTTCGACACGCCGCAGGATGCGGTGAAGTCGATCCTCGCCGGCCTCGACAAGGCGATAGCGGGCTCGAAGGACGACGCCGACCTGATGATCCGGGCACGCGCCTTTGCCCGTGTCGCCATCGACGGGCTGCTGGCCAGAAAAGGCCGCTTCGACGGCATCGGCCCGTTCGAGAACGCCCATATCCGCATCGATGCCGATGATTTCACCCTCGACGGCTTCGACGTCGCGCCGGGCAAGCGATCCAAGCCGCTGGTGATGACCTTCAAGAAGCCGGAAGAGGTTGTCGGCAACCACATCGCCAAATACCAGTCGGTCAAGCTTGCCAAGATGCTGATGGCCTATGATTTCGAGCGCGAACTGAACCCCTTCGTCGAGCTCGGCGGCTTCCTGTTCACCTTCATCGGCGACGGCGCGCCCGGCACCGGCAAGACGACTTTGATCCAGATGATCGCCGGCCTCGTCAACGGCTACTGCCAGGTCGCCGGCTATCCCTTCGCCTACGAGAATTTCGGCGTCGACCAGATCTCGTCCTACCAGGGCAAGTCGGGCCAGAACTGCCGCCAGTTCATCAACAATGTGCTCAATCCCCGCGTCATCGGCTTCGGCACCATCGACGACATCGACCAGGTGGCCGCCAGACGTTCCGACGACCGCGCCTCGGCCGGCCAGCAGGAAATCACCGGCGTCTTGATGGATGCCTTCGCCGGCGCTTCAACCGTCGTGCGCGGCAACTGCTCGTTCGGCATGTTCTCCAACTATCCCGAAAATGTCGACGACGCGCTGCGCCAGCGCGCCGGCGCCCGCTGGCTGGTCGACGGCCCGCAGACCCGCGACGACTATATCGACATCTTCGTGCTGCTTGCCGGCAAGAACCACGAGATCCCTCTGGGCAAGCACGAGCTCTACGCCGCGCAGGAAATCCAGCGCGCCGTGACCGAGGCCTATGAGGAGCATGAGAAGCCGCAAGAGGACGGGCTGATGAAGGTCTATGAACGCTACATGAAGGAGAACGGCGCGCCCAAGACCATGGCCGACATCGGCACCTACCTGCACCTGATCAAGGACGCCGAACCGCGCTTCACCGGCCGCGCCATCAAGAACGTCACCGACGCCATCAAGATGCGCGCCATGGACATCGAACTCCCCGACGACTGGTTCGAGAAGCCGGAGGCCTTCATGCACAAGACCTATGACGAGAAGAAAGCCATGATCGAGGATCTGCGCGGTCCGTTCTCGATGGACATGGTCATGCAGGAGATCAACCGCTACGCCGATTCCGAGTTCCGCTATTCCGACAAGTCGGACGACGCCGCGGTGGAAAAGCTGCTGCGCGACGCGCGGCTTCGCGAGCGGGCGGCGCGCGAGATGGAGGACATGAAGAAGAAGGGCAATTGGAATGCGTAAGGTTCCGTCGCCACGTCAATGGACAATCCTTCGCGCCGTAGAAGGACAAGGAGCCAGCGCTGACGCCCCCCTCTCCCCGTTCTTCACGGGGAGAGGGTACGGGTGAGGGGCAGCGCATGCGTGGACCAGAAATCGAAACAACAGGGCGAGCACGACGTCTACGTCAGTCAGACAATGACGCCGAGAACGCACTGTGGATGGAGTTGCGGGACCGCAGACTAAACGGCCACAAATTTGTGAGACAGTTTCCAATAGGCCGCTACTTTGCAGATTTCGCTTGCAGGGACTGCCAGTTGGTTGTCGAGGTCGACGGCAGTCAGCATGTCGACAGCAAGTACGACCAAACGAGAGATCGCCTCATGGTCTCAAGTGATTGGTCTGTACTCCGCTTTTGGAACGTCGACGTATTAAAGGAGCGAGACGCGGTGCTTGAGACGATATTGGCGGCAATAGAACAGCGCCTCGATCGTCATATTGAGACGAGTGAGCTTCGATTCATCGCCGCAAAAAGCTATGGGGAGACATATCCTTGACTGTCGGTGCCGCCCCTCACCCTTACCCTCTCCCCGTGAAGAACGGGGAGAGGGGGACGTCAGCGTTGGCGCTTCAACCTGTCAGGCAAGACCTCTCGGACTCTTCGAGATGAACGCCAAAAAACCCGACCTCCTGCGCGACAACGAACTCATCTACGGTCGTTTGCTCCCCGTCGACGAGCCACACCTCATCCAGCGCTACAACAAGGCGCTGGCCGCCTTCGGTCTCGCGCCGACCAAGCTGAAAAGCTTCCAGATCGACCGCACCGGGTTTTCGCCCGAGATCGCCGACGAATGCGGCGACCCTGACTATCTCGATCCCAACGAGGTCAACCGCCGTTTCATCATCCTGACGCCGTCGCAGATCGACCTGCCGGTGGTGCACACCGCCTTCTCCAACACCTCGCAGCTGATGTTCGAGTTCATGTCCAAGAACCAGCGCGCCATCGACGCGCTGACCATCAAGGACGTCATCTACGGCGAGATCGAGGATTCCGTTCCCAAGGTCAACGACATCGAGGACTTGCTGTCGATCAACCAGGTCGAGTTCAAGGTGCTGTCGGCCGAGGACGTTCTGGGCAAGGCCGCCGAACTCGGCAAGCTGGTCGACCGGCTGAAGCAGGAGCCCGATGCCTGGCGCGACAACGCCATGCTGACGCGCATGGTGGAGCTGGCGAAGATCTGCGGCGACATCAGAGAGAACGCGCTGGTCCCCGACCAGGTGATCTTCCGCCACAACGCCTACTGGACCAGCCATTTCGGCGGGCTCTACGTGTTCGTCGATCCCGACATGACGACGGTGATCAGCGATCCGGCCGCGCCTGGCTTTCGCCGCTCGCGGCCGTGGCAGGTCAGCTATCTCTCGATCAACGACGCCGACAAGGTGTTCAAGTTCCTGGCCAGCACCGGCCGCATCGAACTGCCCCGTGCCTCCTGGATCGAAGCGTCCGGCTATCTCGAGCACCGGGCCGAGATGGTGGTGCGCGCGCTGATCCGCGACGCCGAGCCGAACCGCAATCTGACCGATGTCGACAAGGTCTGGCTGCAGACCTGGATCCAGAGCCATGCCGACCTGATCACCAAGGACGGCAATTTCCCCTTCCTCAACGCCGCCAAGCGCGAGATCGCCCAGCTTGGCCATCTCAAGATCGAGGATGTCTTCCCCCAGCAACGCTTCCTGGTGATCCGCGCCAAGCCGGACCATCCCGACGCCTGGCTGACCAACCGGCTGATCTCGGATTTCGTGCCGACCGACTTCGTCTCGCGCTACATCTTCAACAAGCAGGGCTTCTACAAGGACTATGACGGCTTCAGCGACGCCTGGCGGTCGCATGTTGTGGACGTTCTGAAAACCACATATTTGAAGGACAAGGTGGCGTTTCGCACACGCCTCTACGGCCTGACTGACTAGAACGAAATGAGCCGCCATTTCGTTCTAACTTGTTGTTTTGGCGCATGATGTTATCCAAAAAGCCTGCAACTTTTTGGCATCATGCTGAGTTGTTTTGGCGCATGATGTTATCCAAAAAGTCTGCAACTTTTTGGCATCATGCTTTGAGGGGGTGACACTGCCATGCTCGATCCGATCGTCAATTTCTTCACCCGGATCTTTCAGTGGATCGGCCGCGGCATCGGCCTCTTGATCGGCGCCGTCCTGTGGCCGTTCCTGTGGGCGGGCCGCTGGTACACGCAGCGCGGCTGGATCCTCAAGGCCGTGCTCGGCCTGGCGCTACTGGTGCTGATCGGCCTTTACGCCAACTTCTTCTACGCCACCCAGTGGTGGAACAATTTCAACCCGAACTATCCAGACGGCTACACGTTCGAGAAGCGCAATGTTTCCGCCGGCGAGCAGGTGGCCGCCGGCACCGGTACCGACACGGCAAAGACCTGCGGCAATTCCGGCATTGCCCAGATCGCGGCGGACCTGACCGACTTCAACGTCAATCAGAATGCCTGGATCTCGTCGATGATCCTCTACAAGCTCGGCCTGTTCGGCATCGACTGGGACAACACGCCGTGGATGGACAACAAGGCGTCCTTCCAGCGCGGCATCAACCAGGCGGTGCGGCGCACGGCAACCGAGCTCGCCGACAATCTCGGCCGCGTGCGCACGACCTCGCAGATCGATGCCGATCTGCAGGATGCGCGCGGCAATCTGCAGTTCGACGAATACACCTGGTATTTCGGCGTGAGCCCGTTCGGCCCGAAGACGCCGACCCCGAGCTATTATCGCGACGCCGTGCGCAAGCTGCGCTCGTTCAATGCCCGCCTTGCCACTTGCCAGGCCACGTTCGATGCCCGCGCCGACAATCTGAAGCAGTATATCGACCGCATCGCATCGGACATCGGCTCGACCTCCGCCATCCTCAAGGAGCGTGCCGAGAACCATAACAATGGCTGGTTCGACACCCGCGCCGACGACCGCTACTGGTTCGCCTATGGCCAGCTCTATGCCTATTACGGCCTGATGAAGGGCGCCCAGGCCGACTTCGAGGACGTCATCAAGGAAAAGCACCTGCAGAGCCTGTGGGACACGATGGACGCGCAGTTCGTCTCGGCCCTGCGCATCCAGCCCTTCATCATCGCCAATGGCCGTGAGGATGGCTGGCTGCTGCCGACGCATCTGACGACGATGGGCTTCTACATCCTGCGCGTGCGTTCCAACATGGTCGAAATCAGCAACGTGCTGACGCAGTAAGGCTGCTTACCCGCAATGCATGTCGCCCAAAAGTGGTCCCGGTTTTGGGAAAACGACATGCATGAAAACAAAAGGCTAAAGCGCGATGCGCTTTAGCCGACCGATGGCGAATTTGCGCCGTCGCCTCTGTCGCATTCCGTGCATTGTGCGGCTGTTTTGAGACGGCGGAAGCGCCCCTGCTCTGGCTTCTATACGGCACGGCAAGCGGAGCCAGAAAGAACCGAAGACAGGTCGGCCGGCCGCAGAAGAATTTTCTCTATAGGAAACATAGTTGCATGGAAGTTGACGCCACGGCTGCGACAGGGTTAGAACATGCCCGCGCGCCCGGTTCCAACCTGCTTGCGAGTGAGATCAACCCCGTCCCCTCCACCGTTCAATCCAGAGGAAAGCCGTCATGGCCGAAGTGAAGTCCGACATCGAGATCGCGCGCGCCGCCAAGAAAAAGCAGATCCAGGAGATCGGCCAGAAGATCGGCATCCCGACCGAGCATCTGCTGCCCTATGGCCACGACAAGGCCAAGATCTCGGCCGAGTTCATCAAATCGGTGAAGGGCAACAAGGACGGCAAGCTGATCCTGGTCACCGCCATCAACCCGACGCCTGCCGGCGAAGGCAAGACCACCACCACGGTCGGCCTCGGCGACGGCCTCAACCGCATCGGCAAGAAGGCGATCGTCTGCATCCGCGAAGCTTCGCTCGGCCCGAATTTCGGCGTCAAGGGCGGTGCCGCCGGCGGCGGTTACGCGCAGGTCGTGCCGATGGAGGACATGAACCTCCACTTCACCGGCGACTTCCACGCCATCACCACGGCGCACAATCTGCTTTCGGCACTGATCGACAACCACATCTACTGGGGCAATGAGCTCGGCATCGACACACGCCGCGTGGTGTGGCGCCGCGTCATGGACATGAACGACCGGGCACTGCGCGAAATCATCTGCTCGCTCGGCGGCGTCGCCAACGGCTTTCCGCGTGAAGCCGGTTTCGACATCACCGTCGCCTCGGAAGTCATGGCCATCCTGTGCCTGTCGACCGACCTCAAGGACCTGGAAAAGCGCCTCGGCGACATCATCGTCGCCTATCGCCGCGACAAGTCGCCGGTCTATGCCCGCGACCTCAAGGCCGACGGCGCCATGGCCGTGCTCCTGAAGGACGCCATGCAGCCGAACCTGGTGCAGACGCTGGAGAACAACCCGGCCTTCGTCCATGGCGGCCCGTTCGCCAACATCGCGCATGGCTGCAACTCGGTCGTCGCCACCACCACCGCGTTGAAGCTCGCCGACTATGTCGTCACCGAAGCCGGCTTCGGCGCCGATCTCGGTGCTGAAAAGTTCTTCGACATTAAGTGCCGCAAGGCGGGCCTCAAGCCGGCGGCCGCCGTCATCGTCGCCACCGTGCGCGCCATGAAGATGAACGGCGGCGTCAAGAAGGAAGACCTCGGCAAGGAAAACGTCGAAGCGGTGAAGAAGGGCTGCGCCAACCTTGGCCGCCACATCGAGAACATCCGCCAGTTCGGCGTGCCGGCGGTGGTTGCCATCAACCACTTCTATTCCGACACCGACGCCGAAATCCAGGCGATGAAGGACTATGTCGCCTCGATGGGCGAAGAGGCGGTCTTGTGCAAGCACTGGGCCAAGGGCTCGGCCGGCATCGAGGATCTCGCCAACAAGGTGGTGGCGCTGGCCGAATCCGGCGCCTCGCAGTTCGCGCCGCTCTATCCCGACGCCATGCCGCTGTTCGAGAAGATCAACACCATCGTCCAGCGCATCTATCGCGGCTCGGAAGCGATCGCCGACAAGTCGGTGCGCGACCAGCTCAAGGCCTGGGAAGACGCCGGCTACGGCAATCTGCCGGTCTGCATGGCCAAGACCCAGTACTCCTTCTCGACCGACCCGAACCTGCGCGGCGCGCCGACCGGCCACACCGTGCCGGTGCGCGAGGTCAGGCTTTCGGCGGGCGCCGGCTTCGTCGTCATCATCTGCGGTGAGGTCATGACCATGCCCGGCCTGCCCAAGGCGCCGTCCTCGGAAAAGATCTTCCTCAACGAGGCCGGCCAGATCGAAGGCCTGTTCTAGAATCCTTCAAAATCCCAAACGGCAAAGGGCGCCGCAGCGATGCGGCGCCCTTTGTGTTTGCGGAGTGGTCCTAAGCCGCGCTGCGCGCCAGCGCCCGCTGGTTGGAGGCGTAGATCGTGTCGCGCTCCGGCAAGGCGCCGGTCTTCAGGCACTCGACCCATTCGGCGGTCTTCAGCACCGCGGCGAAGCGCGACTGCAGGATAACAGTGACCACGCGGTGGATCTCCTCTGCCGAGGCATAGCCGGCGCTGTTGGCGTAAGGCACCGAGCCGGTCGCGTCCGACAGGAACTCCACGGCAAAACCCGTATGCACGGCGTGGATGATGGTCGACAGGTCGCAATTATGCGTCATGTAGCCGACCACCGTGATCGTATCGATGGCGTTGGCGCGCAGCCAAGCCTCAAGGTCGGTACCGGTGAAGGCCGAGGGCAGATTTTTCTCGACATAGTGGTCGCGGCCACGCCGAGCGATTTCGGGATGCAGTTCGCCGCCATGGCTGCCCCGGGCGAAGATCGGCGAGGTCTCAGGCGCCATCTGCTTGACGACAACCACCTTGATGCCCGCAGCGGCAGCCGCATCCATGGCGCGCGCCACATTGACGACGCTGTCGCGGAACGGCGGATGCTGGATGGCCAGATTGCCGCCGTCATAATCGTTCTGAACGTCGACGACGATGAGCGCGCGGCGCGGCGTGGTGTTGGCTGAGACAGACATGGTGTTTTCCTTTCCGGCTTGACTGCGATGGGCGGAAAATAGGCGGCTTCGTGATCAGTCAAAAGTGGCCCGATTGACATCATTCGAAAGAATTGGGACAATGATCTTTCCCAACTGGAAGCTGCCCATGACCGCCCCGATCATTGCCGTGCTCGCCTTTGACGGCATCAGCCCGTTCCATCTCTCCGTGCCTTGCCTGGTGTTCGGCGCCGACCGCACGAGGCTCGGCCTGCCGCGCTTCGACTTTCGCGTCTGCGGGGTCGAGCAAGGCATGATCCGGACGGATGCCGGGCTGAGCATCCTTGTCCCGCACGGTCTGTCAGCGCTCGACGATGCCGACATTGTCATCATCCCGAGTTGGAAGGATCTCGAAGCCCCTCTCGCCAGGCCGCTCCACGAGGCGCTCGGCCGCGCGCATAGGCGCGGCGCACTCATCGTCGGCCTGTGCCTCGGCACCTTTGCCATCGCCGCCGCCGGCCTGCTTTCGGGCCGCAACGCGACCACGCACTGGGCCTATACAGACCAGCTGCGCGCCCTGCACCCCGACATTTCGATCGATGCGGATGTGCTCTATGTCGATGACGGCGACATCGTCACCTCGGCCGGCGTCGCCGCCGGGCTGGATTGCTGCCTGCACATTGTGCGCGCCCGCTATGGCGCGGAAGTGGCACTGCGGCTCGCCCGCCACATCGTGCTCTCACCCCACCGTCAGGGCGGGCAGGCGCAGTTCATCGAACGTCCCGTTGCAAAGAGCGCTGACGCCGACCGCTTCACCCAGGCGCTCGACGCAGTGCGCGCGACGCTCGGCGAAACGCACAGCCTCGACAGCGTCGCCGAAACCGCCGGCCTGACCCGGCGCACCTTCACCCGCCGCTTCCAGAAATCGATCGGCACCAGTTTTGGCGACTGGCTGACCAGCCAGCGCATCGAACTGGCGCAGCGCCTGCTGGAAGCCACGGAGAAATCGATGGACATCGTCGCCTTCGAGGCCGGCTTCGGCAGCGCCACCTCGCTGCGCCAGCATTTCGCCGCAAGGCTCCGGACATCGCCGGCGCAGTATCGGCGGGAATTCTCAAGACAGGCAGACCAGGGCGAACGCATGGCGCGTGCCTGATTGCTTGCAACGGGACTCAGCCGCGCTTGACCGCCCGCGCCGGATTGCCGACCACCGTCGTGTTTGCCGGCACGTCGCGCGTCACCACCGCGCCGGCGCCGACGATGGCGCCCTCGCCGATGCTGACGCCGCCAAGGATGACTGCGCTGCCGCCCATCCAGGCATGGGCGCCGATCTCGACCGGCCTGGCGATCTCCAGTCCCGCCTGTCGACCCGCAGCTTCCTTATGGTGCTCGGCGCAGTAGATCTGCACATTGGGGCCGAGCAGCGTTCCCTTGCCGATGCGTACCCTTGCCGTGTCGAGGATTGTGCAGCCGGCGTTGAGGAAGACGCCGTCGCCGAGAAAGATGTTGAAGCCGTAGGCGCAGTGGAACGGCGCCTCGATGCGGGCGCCCTCGCCGACGCCGCCAAGCAATGCCTTCAGGCCCGGCCCGAGATTGCCGCGCTGCCGCGGCGGAAGCGAATTGTGCTCGAACACCGCGTCGCGCGCGGCAACACGCAGCGCCTCCAGCTCGTCATCGAGGCAAGTGTACCACTCGCCGGCCGCCATCTTCGCGCGCTCGCTTCCAGCCATGGCGGATCTCCGATTGGTGTCTTTGCAGAGCATAGTAGCGTCCCGCAGAAAAGCGCCAATCCAAGTACTGGTCAAATATTGGACCTATGGTAGCCTGCCGTCTCAAGGCCGTCCTGGCCCGGTGATCGAGGGGATCAACATGCTCTATCTTCTTGCACTTCTGATCGGCGTCATTGCCGGTCTGCGCGCCATGACCGCGCCGGCCGCGGTCGCCTGGGGCGCGTATCTGGGCTGGCTGCCGGTTGCCGGCACCTGGGCAAGCTTCATGAGCCATTGGGCCGCTGTCGGCATCTTCACGATCCTGGCCATCGTCGAACTCGTCACCGACCAGCTGCCGTCGACGCCAAGCCGTAAAGTGCCGCAACAGTTCGGCGCCCGCATTATCATGGGCGCCTTCACCGGCGCAGTGATCGGCGCGACCGGTGGCGCCACCATCGTCTGCCTGATCGCCGGCGCCATCGGCGCGGTCATCGGCACGCTGGGCGGCGCCGAAGCGCGCGGCCGGCTGGCAGCCGCTTTCGGCAAGGATCCGCCCGCCGCCTTCATCGAGGACGCGGTCGCGATCATCGGCGGCCTGCTGATCGTGGCGGCGGTGGCATGACGGCAAAAAATTTCGACGCCATCATCATTGGCGCCGGCCAGGCCGGCACACCGCTCGCCGGCAGGCTGAACGCAGCCGGCATGAGCGTGGCGCTGATCGAGCGCAAGCTGGTCGGCGGCACCTGCGTCAACACCGGCTGCATCCCGACCAAGACGATGGTGGCGAGCGCCTATGCCGCGCATCTGGCGCGGCGCGCGGCCGATTATGGCGTCACGATCAGTGGCCCTGTCGGCGTCGACTATGCCAAGATCAAGGCGCGCAAGGACAAGGTTTCCGGCGCCTCCCGCACCGGGCTGGAAAGCTGGATCGCCAGCATGGACAAATGCACGCTCTATCGCGGCCATGCGCGCTTCGAATCCGCCAATACGGTGCGCGTCGGCGACGACCTTCTGACCGCCGGCAAGATCTTCCTCAACACCGGCGGCCGTGCCTCAGTGCCTGATTTGCCCGGCATCCACGACATCGACTATTTGACCAATTCCTCGATGATGGATCTCGAGGTCCTGCCGCGCCATCTGATCGTCGTCGGCGGCAGCTATATCTCGCTCGAATTCGCGCAGATGTTCCGCCGTTTCGGCTCGGAAGTCACCGTCGTCGAGAAGAGCCCGCGCCTGACCGGCCGCGAGGACGAGGACGTCTCGGCCACCATCCTGTCCATCCTCGAAAACGAAGGCATCGCGGTCCATGTCGGCGCCGACGACATCGGCTTCGCCAAACAGGGCAACGATATCGCCGTGACCTTCTCTGCCGGCAAGCCGCCAGCTGTCGGTTCTCACGTGCTGCTGGCGCTGGGACGCACCCCAAACACCGACGATCTCGGCCTCGACAAAGCCGGCGTCGAAGTCGACAAGCGCGGCTTCGTCGCGGTCGACGACCAGCTGCGCACCAGCGTGCCGGGCATCTGGGCGATGGGCGACTGCAACGGCAAGGGAGCCTTCACCCACACCTCCTACAATGACTACGAGATCGTCGCCGCCAATCTGCTCGACAATGATCCGCGCAAGGTCAGCGACCGCATCGAGGCCTATGCGCTCTATATCGACCCGCCGCTCGGCCGCTGCGGCATGACCGAGGCGGCGGTGAGGAAATCCGGACGCCGCGCGCTGGTCGGCCAGCGGCCGATGACCCGCGTCGGCCGCGCCGTCGAAAAAGGCGAGACGCAAGGCTTCATGAAGATTCTCGTCGATGCCGACACCAGGGAAATCCTCGGCTGTTCCGTGCTTGGTCCCGGCGGCGACGAGGCGGTGCATTGCGTGCTCGATTTGATGTACGCCAAGGCGCCGGTCGACACGCTGGCGCGCGCGACGCACATCCACCCCACAGTCTCGGAACTGCTGCCCACCATCGCCCAGGAGCTGAAGCCGCTGGCCTGAAGTCTAGTCCCCCGCATCCGGTCCGGTCAGCTTCGCTTCCAGTCGGCCGAGCAGAAGCATGGCGCCGCTCAGTTCGGCGTCGCCTACATCGCTCAACAGATCGGCGCGCAGCACCGCCAGCAACCGCTCGATCTCGGTCACGCGGCTGCGCCCGGCATCGGTGAGCGACAGGATTTTGGCGCGTCTGTCGGCCGCGTCCTCCGCGCGCGTCACCAGCCCTTCCTCGACCAGCAGATCGACGATGCGCACCAGCGACGGCCCCTCGAAGCCGAGATGATCGGCGAGCACACCCTGGCGCTGATTGTCGCCCAACCGCGACAGCATCACCAATGGCATGGCGGTGGCATGCGACAGCCCGCAATCGTCGAGTGCCTTGTCGGCCGCGCGCCGCCACAACCTGGCGACTGATATAACGAGTTGGCCAAATCTGGCTCGATCCAGGTCTTGCTTGGGCATGGCGAAAAAGATAACATGCTATCTATTAGGTTGCGATAAAATTCTTTTCCCTGGCGAAGCCCCCGTCGCCAAAAAACCGGAAGCCGACGACCGAGCTCCAAAGATCGCCCTGACGGCCCTTTTCGGCCGCCGCGACCGCGAGGCACCGCGACCGGAAAAGCGTGAGGACCGACATGGCGAACCAAGATTCCAACAGCTCCGGCGGCATCTGGCTGCTTGTCCTTTTCGGCCTGGTGCAGATGATCATCGGCCTGCCGCTGCTCTATGGCGGCGTCCAGCTCATCGGGCTTGGCGGCTCCTGGTATTACGCGCTGGCCGGCGCCGGCATCATTGTCTCCGGTTTCCTCTTTGCCTTGCGCCGTCGCGCCGGCTTCTGGCTGTACATCCTCATTTTCCTCGCCACCATTGCCTGGGCTCTATGGGAGACCGGGCTGAATTTCTGGCCGCTGGTGCCGCGACTGGTCGCGCCGGCAGTGCTTGCGGTGATCGCCCTCCTGCTGGCGCCGCTGTTCCCGTCCTCCAGTGGCGGCAAGCGTGAACCCTTCACCCTTGCCGGCATCCTCGTGCTCGGCCTGGTCGCCACCGCCGCCTACGCCTTCCAGCCGCATGGCGTCATCCGCAACATCGCTCCCGCCAGCGAAGCGCCGGCGCCTGCCGCCGCGATGGCCTCCAGCACCGACTGGCGCCACTACGGCCGCACGCCCGCCGGCACCCGCTATGCGCCGATCGGCCAGATCAACAAGGACAATGTGAAGGGCCTCAAGGTCGCCTGGACCTTCCGCACCGGCGACGTCCCGGCCAAGGGCGCCGAGGACCAGAACACGCCGCTGCAGATCGGCGACACCGTCTACACCTGCTCTTCGACAAACATCGTCAATGCACTCAACGCCGAGACCGGCGAGCCGCGCTGGAAATTCGACCCGAAGGCCTCGGCGCCACTATGGCAGCGCTGCCGCGGTGTCAGCTACTACCAGCCCACAGCCGATGCGGTGGCCAGCGGCGCTCCAGCCGCCTGTGCCGGCCGCATCGTCATGACCACCATCGACGCGCGGCTGATCGAGATCGATGCCAGGACCGGCCAGCCCTGCGCGGATTTCGGCCAGGGCGGCACTGTCGACCTCAAGCAAGGCATGGGCGAGGTCAAGGCCGGTTTCTATTTCCAGACCTCGGCACCGACAGTCATGCGCGACCTGATCATGGTCGGCGGCTGGGTCTGGGACAATGTCGAGACCGGCGAGCCCTCCGGCGCCATCCGTGCCTTCAGCGCCAGGACAGGCGAACTGGTCTGGGCCTGGGACCTCGGCAACCCCGCCATCACCAAAATGCCGCCGGAAGGCGAGAGCTACACGCGCGGCACGCCCAATGTCTGGTCGACGCCGAGCTATGACGATGCGCTCGGCCTCGTCTATCTGCCGACCGGCAACGCCACCCCAGACTTCTTCGGCGCCGAGCGCAGCAAGGCGGCGGAGGATTACACCGCTTCGGTCGTCGCGCTCGATATCGCCACCGGCCGCGAGCGATGGAAATTCCAGACCGTGCATCACGATCTGTGGGACTATGACCTTCCCTCTCAGCCGGCGCTCTATGATGTGCCCGACGGCAAGGGCGGCAAGGTGCCGGCGCTGATCCAGGTGACCAAGCGCGGCCAGATCTTCATGCTCGACCGCCGCGACGGCAAGCCGATCGCCGAGGTGCAGGAAAAGCCGGTGCCTCAGGATGGCGGCGCCAAGGAGGATTTCCTGTCGCCGACCCAGCCCTATTCGGTCGGCATGCCTTCGATCGGCGATCAGCCGTTCACCGAAGCCAGCATGTGGGGCGCCACGCCGTTCGACCAGCTCTACTGCCGCATCGGCTTCAAGAGGCTGCGCTATGAGGGCGAGTTCACGCCGCCCGGCCCGACACGCTCGCTGCAGTTTCCCGGCTATTATGGCGGCATGAACTGGGGCAGCGCCTCGATCGACGAGGCCAATGGCTATCTCATCGTCAACGATATCCGAATGCCGCAATTCGTCGAGTTGCTGCCGCGCGCCGTGGCCGACAATTATGGTCCCTCGGCGGCGCATGACGGCCTCGGCACCCAGCTTGGCACGCCTTATGGCGCGCTGAAGAACGGCTTCATGTCGCCGCTCGGCGTGCCTTGCCATCAGCCGCCCTACGGCACGATCAGCGCCATCGACCTGAACACGCGAAAACTCGTCTGGCAGGTGCCGGCCGGCACGCTGCAGGACACCGGCCCGCTCGGCATGAAGACCGGCCTGCAGATCCCGATTGGCATGCCGTCGCTCGGCGGCCCGGTGACGACGGCGGGCGGCCTCGTCTTCTATGCCGGCACGCAGGACTACTATCTGCGTGCCATCGATGTCGCCACCGGCGAGGAGCTTTGGAAAGGCCGCCTGCCGGTCGGCGCGCAGGCGACACCGATGACCTACACCTCGCCCGAAAGCGGCCGCCAGTTCGTCGTCGTCTCGGCGGGCGGCGCACGACAGTCGCCCGACCGTGGCGACTACATCATCGCCTATGCCTTGCCGAAGGCGCAATGATCCGCAAGTTCCTCCACGGATGATCGACAAACGGGACGCCTCGGCGCCCCGTTTGTCGATCTGCCCCCCGCTTTCTGCATTGCTCCATTGCAGCGATAGACATTGCGTCTGATATGGATACTCGCGCAGTCTGGAAATTGAACCGATTCAGTCTGGACGCCCCATGCCTTTGCCGATCCTTGCGCTTGCCATTGCGTCCTTCTGCATCGGCACCACCGAATTCGTCATCATGGGCCTGCTGCCGGAGGTCGCCGCCGACCTTCGCGTGTCGATCCCTTCGGCCGGGCTGCTGGTCACCGGCTATGCGCTCGGCGTCGTCTTCGGCGCGCCGATCGTGGCGATGGCCACCGCGCATTTGCCGCGCAAGCCGGTGCTGGTCGGGCTGACGGCTTCATTTGTCATCGGCAATCTGTTCTGCGCCATCGCGCCCGACTATTGGACGCTGATGGCGGCGCGTGTCTTCACCGCTTTTGGCCACGGTGCCTTCTTCGGCATCGGCTCGGTCGTCGCCGCCAGCCTGGTGCCGCGCAACAAGCGCGCCAGCGCCATGGCGCTGATGTTTGCCGGCCTCACGCTGTCCAACATCCTCGGCGTTCCCGCCGGCACGGCCCTTGGCGAAGCCTTCGGCTGGCGCTCCACATTCATCGCCGTGGTCGGCATCGGCCTGATCTCGGTCGCGGCGATCGCCTGGCTGGTGCCGTCGGATGTCACGGAGCCGAGCGGCGGCGGCCTGCGTGGCGAGTTGCGGGTGCTGGGCAGGCTGCAGGTCTGGCTGGCGATGCTGATCGCCTCGCTGGCCTCGGCCAGCCTGTTTGCCGTGTTCACCTACATCAAGCCATATCTGACCGACGTGTCCGGCCTGTCCACATCGGCAGTCACCTGGGTGCTCCTGCTGTTCGGCGCCGGCATGACGATCGGCAACATCATTGGTGGGCGGCTGGCGGACTGGAAGCTGATGCCGACGGTGATCGGTACGCTGCTTCTGATGGCGGTGCTGTTCGTCGGCTTCATGCAGTTCGGCGCCATTGCAAGCGTCGCCATCGGCATTGTCTTCCTCTGGGGCCTGCTCATCTTCGTCGTGGTGCCGCCGCTGCAGATCCGCGTCGTCGAGGCGGCTTCCGAAGGGCCCAACCTTGCCGCCACGCTGAACCAGGGCGCGTTCAATGTCGGCAATGCCGGCGGCGCCTGGATCGGCGGCGTGGCCCTGTCCGCCGGCGTTTCCTACGCCCACCTGCCATTGGTCGGCGCGGTGCTCGCGCTGCTGGCGGTCACCGTCGCGGTGCTGTCGCAAGCACTGGACCGGCGCGCGCCCGTCCCGCTCCAGGCTGCCGCGGAATAGACGTCCATCGCCAGAGGGACGGAAATCTTGCGCCCATAGCGCGGCAGGCTGGACCAATCGACAGCGATACCTCAAATGGGCATGTCTCATCGCTCTAATGGAGGAAGCCATGCAGAAATCGATCGAACGCATCGCCGGTGACAGCGAAGGCGTTTCCTACGAATTTCCCGTGTTCCGCTTCACGGGCGCCGACAAGGCGGCGCCCTCGGCCTATCTGCAGGCCGCCCTCCATGCCGGCGAACTGCCAGGGGTCGTCGCCATCGACGCGCTGATGCCGGCGCTGAGCAAGGCCGAGGCCGAAGGCCGTATCAAGGGCGACATCACCATCGTGCCCTGGGCCAACCCGATCGGCCGCGCGCAGTATCATTTCGGCGAGCACCAGGGCCGCTTTCACCTGGGCACCCGCACCAATTTCAACCGCGCCTTCCCGCTGCTTGCCGCGCCCGACGCCAGGCTGTTGCCCGACACCTCCTTTGGCGGCGCCGACCAGCGGCTGAAGTCACGCCTGGTGCAGTTGTCGCTCGGCCATGACATCGTGCTCGACCTGCACTGCGACGACGAGGGCCTTGCCTATCTCTACATCCACACCAGCCTGTGGCCTGCCATGGCCGATTGCGCCGCCGCCATGGGCGTCGATGCGGTCGTGTTGTGGAGCGAGGACACCGACGGCACCTTCGAGGGCGCCTCGATCATGCCCTACCAGAACGTTCCCGCCGACGTGGCGAAGTTCGACCGCCGTGTCGCCACCACGGTCGAATATCGCGGCATCCTCGACGTCGATGGCGCCCTCGCCAAAGCCGACGCCGAAGGCCTCTACCGGCTGCTGGTGGCGCGCGGCGTGATCACCGACGGCGCGCTTTCCGAACCCGGCCCTTTCAAGGGCGTTGTCGCCCCGTTGGAAAACATCGACATGATGCCCGCTCCCCGGGCTGGCGCTGTGCTCTATGACGTGAAGCCCGGCGACCGCGTCGCCAGGGGCGATCGCCTTGCCACCATTGTCCATGCCCCGGGCGAGGCCGATGGCCGCGCGGAAGTGTTCGCGCCGCAGGACGGCATCATCCTGACCCGCCGCTCGCGCCGCATCATCCGCGCCGGCGAGGACCTGCTGAAGCTGGTCGGCGACAGGAAGAGCGCCGACGCCAGGTCAGGTACGCTGGAGGATTGACTTAACCCGAGATCGCTTGCCGCGCCTTGGCCTCCAGCCACTCCGCCATCTGCCGGTAAGGCACCGGGCCGTGGCTGATGCGGGCGACGCCGAGTTCGGCCAGCCGCTGGCGCGGCGGCACATGCGCCAATGCGATGATGTTGACCGGCAGCGCCGTGGCCTTGCACAGCGCCTCGATGAGGCCCTCGTCACCCAGGCCTGCCGCAAAGAAGCCGCTTGCTCCGGCCTTTTCATAGGCATGCGCCCGCTCGATCGCCTGGTCGAGCAGTCCCCTGTCATGCGCATCGGGCTTCGCCTTGAGGAAAATGTCGGTGCGAGCGTTGAGGAAGGCCGGTATGCCCGACGCCTTGACGGCCGCCGCGGCGGCTTCGACCCGCTTCACCTGAACGGCGATGTCGTGCAGGCCGGTGCCACCGACGATCTGGTCCTCGAAATTGAAGCCGATGGCGCCGGCCTGCAATGCGCGTGTCACGGTCTGGGCGACGACTTCCGGCTCGATGCCGTAGCCGCCTTCAAGATCCATGGTCACCGGCAGGTCGACCGCCGCGACGATTCGCTTGATGTTGTCGAGCGCCAGGTCCAGCGGGATTTTCTCGCCGTCGGCATAGCCGAAGGCGGCCGCGACCGGCCAACTCCCGGTGGCGATCGCCTTGGCGCCGGCTTTCTCGACGATCTTGGCCGAGCCTGGATCCCAGGCATTGTAGAGAACGATCGGATTGCCCTTGACGTGAAGGGAATGGAACGTCCGCGCGCGCTCGGCCTGATCGGTCATTGGTGTCTTCCCGTTCTCTGGATGTCGGATGTGCAGTCTAGGCAACGCCACCGGCGCTGGCGATGTGCCATGAGCCCGGGAAGCGGCAGCCACCGGGCAGACGTTTCAAACCTGTTGCGCATCCGGTTTTTCGCCGCTATGGATTTCGCCCATGAACATGCGTTCGACCAAGACCGTTTGGTGGTGGGCCTGCTGACAGCGGCCTGTTCGAACGCGCGTGCGTGAAAAGAGAGGGTGGCCGCAACGGAAAGTCCGGGCGGCCATTTGTTTTTCCAAAGCCAGTCCCGGGTCCGTTGCCCCAACAAGCTGATGGAGACGGCAATGACGATGAAGGTTCTGGAAAACGGCGCTGAAAGCTTCGTGACCGCGGGTGGCATCACCATTACGCGCGAGCGCCACGACCGGCCCTATGCGGGTGCGATCGACGCCTATGTCGATGGCTTGAACTCGCGCCGGGGCGCGGTGTTTTCCTCCAATTACGAATATCCCGGCCGCTACACGCGTTGGGATACCGCCATCATCGATCCGCCGCTGGTCATCTCGGCGCGCGGACGCGCCATGCGCATCGAAGCGCTGAACCGTCGCGGCGAAGCGCTGTTGCCAGTCATCGGCAAGACACTGGCTGACCTTGCCGACATCACCATCGCCGAGACGACGAAGACGCTGATCCGCCTCGACGTCGCCAAGCCCGGCCGTATCTTCACCGAGGAGGAGCGCAGCCGCGTGCCTTCGGTCTTTACCGTGCTGCGCGCCATCACCGCTTTGTTCAGGACCGCTGAAGACGCCAATCTCGGCCTCTATGGCGCCTTCGGCTACGACCTCGCTTTCCAGTTCGATCCGGTCGACTACAAGCTCGAGCGCAAGCCGAGCCAGCGCGACCTCGTGCTGTTCCTGCCCGACGAGATCCTGGTGGTCGACCACTATTCGGCCAAGGCCTGGACCGACCGCTACGACTATTCGGGCGAGGGTTTTTCGACCGAAGGCCTGCCCCGCGACGAGATCGCCGAGCCGTTCAAGACCGCCGACCGCATCCCGCCGCGAGGCGACCATGAACCCGGCGAATACGCCAACCTTGTGCGGCGGGCCATGGACTCGTTCAAGCGCGGCGACCTGTTCGAGGTCGTGCCCGGCCAGATGTTTTACGAGCGCTGCGAGACCCAGCCCTCCGAGATTTCGCGCAAGCTGAAGTCGATCAATCCCTCGCCCTACTCGTTCTTCATCAATCTCGGAGAAAACGAATATCTGATCGGCGCCTCGCCGGAGATGTTCGTGCGCGTCAACGGCCGCCGGGTCGAGACCTGCCCGATCTCGGGCACTATCAAGCGCGGCGACGACGCCATTTCCGACTCAGAGCAGATCCTGAAACTGCTCAATTCGAAGAAGGACGAATCCGAGCTCACAATGTGCTCGGACGTCGACCGCAACGACAAGTCGCGGGTCTGCGAGCCGGGCTCGGTCCGCGTCATCGGCCGCCGCCAGATCGAGATGTATTCGCGCCTGATCCACACCGTCGACCACATCGAGGGCCGGCTACGCGAAGGCATGGATGCTTTCGACGCGTTTCTCTCGCACGCCTGGGCTGTCACCGTCACCGGCGCGCCGAAACTATGGGCCATGCGCTTCATCGAGCAGAACGAGAAGAGCCCGCGCGCCTGGTATGGCGGGGCGATCGGCATGGTCAATTTCAACGGCGACATGAACACCGGCCTGACGCTGCGCACCATCCGCATCAAGGACGGCATCGCCGAAGTGCGCGCCGGCGCCACATTGCTCTTCGACAGCATTCCCGAGGAAGAAGAAGCCGAAACCGAACTGAAGGCATCTGCCATGCTCTCCGCCATCCGCGACGCCAAGACGGGAAATTCCGCCAGCACCGAACGCACCACCGCGCGCGTCGGCGACGGCGTCAACATCCTGCTCGTCGACCACGAGGACTCCTTCGTCCACACGCTGGCCAATTACTTCCGCCAGACCGGCGCCAATGTCTCGACCGTGCGCACGCCGGTGCCGGAGGAAGTGTTCGAGCGGCTGAAGCCGGACCTCGTCGTGCTGTCGCCCGGACCGGGCACGCCGAAGGATTTCGATTGCGCCGCCACCATCAGACGGGCGCGCGCCCGCGACCTGCCGATCTTCGGCGTCTGCCTTGGCCTGCAGGCGTTGGCGGAGGCGTATGGCGGGGAATTGCGTCAGCTGCATATTCCCATGCATGGCAAGCCCTCGCGCATCCGCGTCTCCAAGCCGGGCATCATCTTTTCCGGCCTGCCCAAGGAAGTCACCGTCGGCCGCTACCACTCGATCTTCGCCGATCCGGTGCGCCTTCCCGATGATTTCATCGTCACGGCAGAGACGGAGGACGGCATCATCATGGCCTTCGAGCACCGCAAGGAGCCTATCGCGGCCGTGCAATTCCATCCGGAATCGATCATGACGCTCGGCCACAATGCCGGCATGCGCATCATCGAGAACATCGTCGCTCACTTGCCGCGCAAGGCCAAGGAAAAGGCAGCCTGACCGCGATGGCCGAAGCCGAGAACACGATGGCGATCGCAGCCAAGGCGGCCGCGAAGCGCAAGGTTGCCAACCTTGCCTTCTGGTCGATCGTGGTCGCCATTGTCGTGCTCGCGCTGAAGCTGGCCGCCTGGTACGTCACCGGCTCCGTCGCGCTTTATTCGGATGCGCTGGAATCGATCGTCAATGTCATTGCCTCGGTCGCCGCCTTCTGGGCGATCCAGGTCAGCTACAAGCCGGCCGACCAGGATCATCCGTTCGGCCATCACAAGGCGGAATACTTCTCGGCGGTGCTCGAAGGCGTGCTGATCGTCGTCGCCGCGCTGTTGATCCTCAACGAGGTCTGGCGCTCCTGGCAAGCCCCGGCGCCTCTGGAAAGGCCCTGGAACGGCCTCGCCGTCAACGGCGTCGCCACCCTCATCAATGCCTTCTGGGCCTGGATGCTGATCCGCGTCGGCCGGGCGGAGAAATCGCCCGCGCTGGTCGCCGACGGCAATCACATCATGACCGACGTCGTCACCTCGGTCGGCGTCTTCGGCGGCCTGGTCGGGGCAATCCTGACCGGCTGGCAGATCCTTGATCCGGCACTCGCCGTCATCGTCGCGCTCAACATTCTGTGGCAGGGCTGGCACGTCATCGGCTCATCGATGAACGGGCTGATGGACCGCGCCGTCGACACCACCGAACATATGCGCATCCGCGACGTCATCTCGGCCAACTGCAAGGGCGCGCTGGAGGTGCACGACCTGAAGACCCGCATCGCCGGCCGCGCCACCTTCATCGAGTTCCATCTGGTTGTCGACGCCGATATGTCGGTCGGCGCCAGCCACGTCATCTGCGACCGCATCGAAGACGCACTGAAAGCCGAAATCCCCTCGGTGCGCGTCACCATCCATGTCGAGCCAGATGATGAGGCCAAGCTGCCGAAGGGCACGACGGCCGTTCCGTTTGCTTAGCCTTGCGCTAGCCTGAGGCCTGTCGAGATTCAGGTCAGGCCGAGTTGAGAATGGTGACTTCCGAGAACCGGAGCGGAGCGTACTTTAAAGTACGTGAGCACCGGAAGCGCAGGAAGTCGCCGTTCGCAGGCCGGCATCACCTGAATATCGGCAGGCCTCAAGGTGCGCAGCCCGATTGCGGCATCGGCTCCAGCCGGTAGACCTTGTCGTCCGACTTCGTCTTGCCGTCGGCCGCCTTCGAGCAGAGATCGACGATTGCCAGGCTGCTGTTGGGATTGGCCAGCATCATCATGCCGTTTGCGCCGCGCTTGAGGAAGATTTCCTTTTGCGCGATGTCGCAGGCAAAATCGCTCATCTTCGAGCTTGCCGCGCAACGCCACTGGTCGGCCTCGCCCTGGCAGGAATAGGTCTGCGTGACCTTGGTCCCATTTTTTCTGGTCGTCACCGAAACGGCAATGTCGGCACCATCGGGCCAGTTGGCGGCGTCCCCGCCAGATGCGAAGGACGCCAGTTCGACCGGCCCGCGAAAAACCCGGATCGACTGCGTCAGCTGGTCGGGATGCGAACTCATATGCGCCGCATCGTAATCGCGGCCGTAGCAGAACGGCTGGTCGGGCTTCAGCCGCACGCGCAACGGGTCTCCGAGCGCCGGATCGATGGGATCGATGCGCGCGAATTCCGCCTTGCAGGTCGCCGCCGGCATCGGATCGAGGCGGAAATTGTCGTCCTCCGAGCCGAGCGCTTGCCTGTTGTATTCCGCCTTGCCGAGTTGCTCCTCAGAGTCCGGATCGAGATAGATGTCGGAAGACAGGTCGGAGAGGAGCAAGCGGCCCTTGTCGTCGACCTTCAGCGAGGCCAGCGTGCGGTCGCAATCCATGCCGCAACGGATCGGGCCTGAAGTGCCGTCCTCTGATTCGTGATTGCACCAGCCGCCAGCCCATTCCGGCGCCTTGGCGCCACGCACCGTGGTGGTGAGAAAACCGTTGTAGGATGTGTCGGCATTGGCCGTGGGTTCCTCGTTCGGCCGGCTGACCGGATCATGGCCGTAGTAGAAGAATATCCGCGCCACTTTCTGCTTCGGATGTGCCTTGAGATGGCCCGCGTCATAGACCCGGCCGAAACAGGCGTCCGCCCCGTTCGGGCTGAGTTCCCTAAGTTTGAGCGCCTCGTCGGCGACCGCTGTGCCGGCCAGCAAACCGAGCAGCGCAACGCCAAGCCCGGCGCCCGCAATTGTCTTCCATTCCCTTGCCCCGAACGTCATGTGACCTCTCCTCGCATCGACAGGACGTAGCATCAACCTATGCTAGTATTGCGGCCGCAGCCACGCAAATGGCGGTGAAATCTGAGGAGAGTGCCCATGCGCAGACGCGACATGTTCCGCGCGGTTCTTGCCGGGACCGGAACGTTTCTTGGTCTGCGGGCGGTGCAGGCCGCGGCCACGGAACCCGCCAGGCTGAAGGTCGCCTATCACTTAAGCGATGTGGACAAGGTCAACTTCGTGCTCGGCAACATCAAGAACCACTATGAAGGCACCGGCGGCAATGTCGACATCGTGCTGGTCGTGCATGGCCCGGCCCTGGCCAGCTTCAAGTCGAAGGGCATATCGGCCGCGATCTCCGGCCGCTTCTCCGGGCTGGTGCAGCAGGGGCTCGAGCCGCAGGCCTGCGGCAACACCATGCGGGGCATGGATATTTCGCTCACCGACCTGCTGGACGGCTTTCATGCCGCCGACAAGGGCGGCGTCGTCAAGCTCGCGGAACTGCAAAGCCAGGGCTATGTCTATCTGCGCCCCTGAGGCTTGAACACTGCCGCGGCAAAGGCCTACGAAGGGCGGCGGACATCCCGGAGGAAACAACAGTGCCAGCCAACAATACACTCACCATCCCCGATCTCGCCGGCAAGGCGGTGCTGATCACCGGCGCCTCGACCGGCATCGGCGCGGCCCTCGCGCTGGCCTACGCCGCGCAGAAATCCAAGGTGGCGCTGCATTACAATTCGAGTAAAGAGGCTGCCGAGAAACTCGCCAAGACCATGCGCGACGGCGGCGGTGAGGTGTTCCTCGTCCAGGGCGATTTTTCCGTTGCCACCGATGTCGAGCGCGTCGTCGAGGACAGCGCCCAGCATTTCGGCCGCCTCGACGGGCTGGTCAACAACGCCGGCGGCATGCTCGGCCGCATCCCCTATGCCGAACAGACCGAAGCGCATTACGACGCGGTGATGGACCTCAACGCGCGTTCGGTGCTGACCGCTTCGCGCAAGGCGATGCCGTGGCTGAAGAAACAGGGCGGCTTCATCGTCAACACCTCCTCGATCGCCGCGCGCAATGGTGCGGGCGGCGGCGCCGGCCTCTACGGCTCTGCGAAGGCCTTCGTCTCCAATGTCACGCGCGGCATGGCCAAGGAACTGATCGGCTTCGGCATCCGCGTCAACGCTGTGGCGCCCGGCACCATTCTCACCCCGTTCCACGAGCGCTATTCGACCGAGGAGCAGATCAAGGGCATGGTCGCCACCATTCCGCAGGGCCGGGCCGGCACGGCGGAAGACTGCGTCGGCGCCTATCTGTTCCTCTCGTCGGACCTGTTGAGCGGCTACATCACCGGCCAGGTGATCGAGGTGAATGGCGGCCAGTTGATGCCGTGACCGGCTATCTGCATACTGAAGGCCCGCACACTCTTGTCGGAGACTTTGAAGGGGAGACAACTGAATGTACGGACTGATCGGCAAGATGCGGGCGGCGCGCGGCCAGCGCGACGCGGTCATGGACGTCCTGCGCGCCAGCACCGGCGCCCTGCCGGGCTGCCTGAGCTATATCGTCGCCACCGACCCGGCCGACGCCGATGCGATCTGGGTGACCGAAGTGTGGACGGACCAGGCAAGCCACAAGGCCTCGCTGCAGCTTCCCGAAGTCCAGGCGGCCATCGCCAAGGCGCGCCCCTTCATCGCCGGCTTCGAGTTCCAGGTGGAGACCCACCCGGTCGGCGGTTTCGGATTGCCTGACGGCAAGACCGGCTGAACCCCAACGAAGCAAGCGCTTCTCGAATGCGGCCCATGGCCGGGCGCTAGCGCGCGTCGGCACGGTGCCGAGGATATGGCATTCATACGGAATACTCCTCAGTCACCCTCTGCTTCGGAAAACAGAGCGTCAATATCGCGATGCCCCCCTCGATTATGGTGGCGACTTCGAAGAAATCGTCCCGATAACGGAAGAAGATCACATACCCGCGAAATGCGTAGCTTCGCACGTCAGGTCTGAGCTCGTGCCGCGCACGCCCGATAGTGGCTGGCAATGTCGCGAGGTCGCGACATTTTTGACGCAAGACCTCTACAAACCGTCTCGCGACTTTGAGGTCGCCGCTTTCTCGGGCGATATGCTCAAGAAGACTGACCAAGTCTGCTTGGGCTGAAGAGAGCATGCGAAGGCGTGGCACTCCTAGAGGCCTTCCTTTGCGAGTTGTGTGGCCTTGGCGTCTAAAGATGCATCAATGTCCTGTTCGGTGGCTTCACCGCCCTCAGCAAACGATTTGTCGAGCATGGCGCGTAAAGCCTTCAGCTTTTCCTCGCGTTCTTCGACTAGGCGCAGCCCCTCGCGCACGACTTCACTGGCCGAGCCGTAGCGGCCAAGCTTGACGATGTCCGAGACAAAATTTTCCCAACGATCTCCCAATGATACGTTCATAGGTGTACCTCCTTGTCCCTTTGACTATACGCAAATAACAAAATTTGCGCAATTACTGACATCGGCGTGAAAAATGCCCGCACCAACGTAGGCTCCACGCCAGCGTCGCCAGTTGGAGAAATCGTGCCCATTTTCGCCGCAAGGGTTCGTATTTTTCGCGGCTGGGTCTAAGACCGAAATATGGAGACCTCGCCCGAGCAGCCGGATACGCCGGCCATCGAACGTATGGCGCACTTGCACAAGTTTGCGCAATGGCTGGTCCTGCTCACCATCTCGGCCCTGTTTGCCGGCGTGCTCGAACTTGCCGCCCTGCCGGCGGCGCTGCTGATCGGGCCGATGCTGGCGGCGATCGTCGCCGGCACCAATGGCGCCACGGTGCGGGTGCCGCGCCTGCTGTTCGGCTCCGCCCAGGCCATTGTCGGCTGCCTCGTCGCCGCGTCGATCTCGGCCGACATCTTTCCGGTCTTCTACCAGGAATGGCCGCTGTTCCTGGGCGTGGTGATTGCCACCGTCGCGGCCTCCAGCCTGCTTGGCTGGCTGATCAGCCGCTGGCGCATCCTGCCCGGCACCACCGCCGTCTGGGGTTCCTCGCCTGGGGCAGCCACCGCCATGGTGCTGATGGCCGGCGCTTTCGGCGCCGACCAGCGGCTTGTCGCCTTCATGCAGTATCTGCGCGTCATCTTCGTATCGATGACGGCGGCTGTGGTAGCCAAGATGTGGGTCGACACATCGGGCATCGAAATCCCACCGATCATCTGGTTTCCGCCGGTCGATGCCCAGGCCTTGGCCGCGACCATCGGCATCGCAGTCATAGGTGGCCTGGCGGGAAAGCTGTGCCGGTTGCCCTCACCCTTCTTCCTCGGCACCTTCATCTTCGGCGCCGTCGTCCATCTCGGCCTCGGCGTCGAGATGCAGCTGCCGCCCTGGCTGCTGGCGATCAGCTACGCCATGGTCGGCTGGTCGATCGGGCTGAACTTCACCAGGCCGATCCTGCGGCATGCGACGCGCGCTTTGCCGCAGATCATCGCCTCGATCGTGGCGCTGATCGCCTTTTGCGGCGGGCTCGCCTTCCTGATCAGCCATCTCCTCGGCATCGATCCGCTGACCGCCTATCTGGCGACCAGCCCCGGCGGCATGGACAGCGTCGCCATCATCGCCGCCGCGGCGCGGAACGTCGACATCTCCTTCGTCATGGCGTTGCAATCGGCCCGCTTCCTGATCGTGCTGCTCGTCGGCCCGAGCGTTGCGCGGCTGGTGGCCAGAAGCATCAGGGACTGACAGGCTTCAGCGCCTTTGGTGCCCTACTTTTCGCCCCAGTCATATTCGCCGCCACCGCAAGGCGCTCGGGAAGGAAATCGACGAAGACGCGTACCTTGGGCGACAGATGGCGGTTGGAGGGCCACAGCATGCGGAACTGGCCGCGGCCGTCGATATGATCGTCGAGCACGGTGCGCAGCCTTCCGTCCAGCAGCGCCTCGCGGACCAGGAAATCGGGCATGCAGGCAATACCGAGCCCCGCGATCGTGGCCCCCTTCAAAGCCTCCATGTTGTTGCAGGTCAGCTTCGAGCGGATCTGCGGTTCAGCGCTTCCGGTGATGAAGGGCCACTCCAGCAGCCTGCCGCTGTTGAGAAAGCGAAAGTTTATGCCGAAATGCCGGATGAGATCCGCCGGTTCGCCGGGTGTGCCATGGCGCTCGAGGTAGGAGGGCGCCGCGCACAGAAGCATGCGAAAAGGCCCAACAGGCCTCGACACCAATCGTGAATCCGGCAGCTCGCCGCTTCTGATCGCGACGTCGATGCCTTCCTCGATGACATCGACGATGCGGTCGTTGAAATCGATGTCGAGTTCGATCTCGGGATAGCGAGCCATGAACTCCGACAGCACCGGCAGCAGCAGATGATAGGTGACGATCGGGGTCGAGATACGCAGCCGCCCGTGCGGCGTCTCCCGCGTTCGTGACAGCATCGCCTCGGCATCGTCGATGTCGTCGAGGATGCGCCGCACCCGCTCGTTGAACAGCCTGCCCTCTTCCGTCAGGCCGACCCGCCGCGTGCTGCGCTGCAGGAGCCGCACGCCGAGTTCCTGTTCGAGCCTGGCCACGCTCTTGCCGACGGCGGAAGCCGAAATGCCGAGCGCCCGGCCGGCGGCAATGAAACTGCCGAGCTCTGCAGTACGGGCGAAGGCCAAAAGGCCATTGAGACGATCCATCGTCATTCCCATTCGAGCGTTTCAGTCCGGTATATCAGGAGATATAATACTATTTTTCCTGAAAGCTCGTCGACCTATCTTGTCGTTAAAACCGGCGCCGCGAGCCACGCACATGCCGGAGGATGCTGCTTCAGATAGGAAAATCCATGACCCCGAAGACCCCAACCGGCCCCGCCGTGCGATGGCTCGTGCTCTTGTCGGTATGCCTTGCCGCGATGACCATGCCCTTGACCTTCACCGGCCCGGCCGTCGCGCTTTCCCGCATCGCGGCCGATCTCGGCGGCAGCCCGATCGCGCTCAACTGGGTGACGAACGCCTTCATGCTGACCTTCGGCGCCAGCCTGATGGCGGCAGGCGCGCTGGCCGACAATCTGGGCCGCAAGCGCATCTTCCTCGGTGGCCTCTGCCTCTATGTCCTGGCGTCACTGGGTGCGATGCTGGCGCCCGGCATCGTCTGGTTTGACATGTTCAGGGCCGCGCAAGGCATCGGCAGCGCCCTGGCCTTCGCCGGCGGCGCTTCGGCGCTTGCGCAGGAATTCGAAGGGCCGCTACGGCTGCGTGCTTTCAGCTTCCTCGGCACCAGTTTCGGCATTGGCCTGGCCTTCGGCCCCATCGCCTCGGCCCTGCTCATCTCCGCATTCGGCTGGCGGTCGATCTTTGTTCTGGTGGCGGTGCTGGCGATCGCCTCGGCGATGCTTGGCCTGCGCACCATCAGGGAATCGCGCGACCCGGATGCGACCGGTCTCGACTGGGCGGGCGCCGGCACCTTCACCACAGCGCTGGCCTCGCTGACCTATGGCGTCCTGCAGGCGCCGCAGAGCGGTTGGGCCGATCCCCTCGTCATCGCTCTGCTGGCCGCGGCCGCCCTCTTCTTCGCCGCCTTCGTTGTCGTTGAACGGCGCTTGCGCCGGCCGATGCTCGATCTCACGCTGTTTCGCTTCCCCCGCTTCGTCGGCGTCCAGTTCCTGGCGGCGGCGCCCGCCTATGGCTTCGTCGTCCTGCTGGTGCTGTTGCCGATCCGCTTCATCGGCATTGAAGGGATGAGCGAGATCAAGGCCGGGCAATTGATGATCTGTCTGTCGGGGCCGCTGCTGATCCTGCCCTTGCTTGCCGGCCAGCTGGCACGCTGGATCGCGCCGGCCACGATCTGCGGCGCGGGCCTGCTCATCACCGCCGCCGGCCTCGTCTGGCTGAGCCTGACGCCGCCGATCGCCGTCGCCCTGGTGGCGCCGCTGGTGCTGATCGGCGTCGGCATCGCCTTGCCCTGGGGGCTGATGGACGGGCTTGCCGTCAGCGTCGTGCCCAGGGAGCGCGCCGGCATGGCGGTCGGCATCTTCAACACCACGCGCGTTGCTTGCGAGGGCGTGGCGGTGGCGATCGTCATGGCGACCCTGTCGGGTTTCACCGCCGCACAGCTAGGCACTCAAGGTGCGTCTTCCAGGGATGCGGCCGCCGCGGCGCAGATGCTGGTGACCGGCAATCTCGGTGAAACGGCCCGGCATCTGCCGGCGGCCAGCGCCGTGGCTCTGGTCCAGGCCTACGAGACGGCGTTCGACAGGCTGCTGATCGTGCTGGCGGCAATCACCATCGTCACCGCCCTTGTCGTCTTCCTCGGCCTGCGTCGCGGATCGGCGGCGGAACGCGAGACCGTGCCTGTGCCGGCATGCCAGGAAGGATAGGCTACGGGTGTCAGGTGATGACGAGGCTCGTGATGCGATCGCCATCCAGCGTGAAGGTCATGTCGCCCTCGCCGTTGAAGCCCTTGCCCTTGACGGCGATGCGGACGCGATAGGTGCCTTCCGCAGGGGTGATGTTGACGATACGCAGATGCGATTTCACGCCGATATTGTCCGACTGGTTCCAGCGCGCGATCTGCTCGCGGCCCTGGAAGGATCGTCCCCAGTCGCTCAAGAACGCGTCGTCGGCAAAGGTGTCGAGAAAGGCTTCCGTGTCGCCTGCGTTTGTGGCCTCGACAAAGCGGCGAATGGATTCTGGCGTGGTCATCAGTCCAATCTATGCATCAGATCATCATCCAGCCAGCGGCCGAAGAAATAGACCAGCTGCTTGTGCCACCATGGCCAGTCATGGCTGACGTCGCCGCCCCAATAGTCGACCCAGGCCGGAATGGATTTGTCACGCAGGATCTGTTCCAGCTGGCGCGTCTCGACCAACATGCGCTCTTCCCAGGCGCCCTGCCCGCAGCAGAAGATCAGCCGCAGCGCCTTGAGCCGGGCCAAAAGCTTCGGGTCGACGATGCCCGGCAGATAGTCGAGCGGCGAGTTGTAGAAGATATCGCCTTCCAGCGCCTTGCCGAAGAAATCGCGGGCCGAATAGACGCCCGACAGCGAGATGACGCCGCTGGCGAGTTCCGGGAAGCGGAAGACGAAGTTCGAGGAATGGTAGCCACCCATCGAACAGCCTGAGAACAGCGGCTTCAGCTTGCGTCCGCCATTGGCGGCCGATGCCGTGGACAGGATTTCCGGCAGCGCCTCCTCGCGCACATAGCGGAAATAGGCCTCGTGGCGGCCGATGCGATGCGCGGCGTCGGCATGCTTGTCGAAGAAGGATTCCGAATCGATGCCGTCGACGGTGAACAGCTGGATGCGGCCGGTGTCGATGAACTCGGCCAATGCGCCCACCCCGCCGGAATCCTCGAACTGGTAGAACCGCCCCTGCGAAGTCGGGAACACCACCACCGGCCTGCCGGCATGGCCGTAACGCTTGTACTCCATGTCGCGGCCGAGCTTGCCGGAGAAATGCTTGTGATAGGAGATGTCCATGGCCTCAGGCCTTTTCCGCGTGGATATAGGCGACCGCCTCGCGCAGCTCCACCTGATCCTTCGAGCGCATCTGATAGGCGTAATTTCCCATGGCGCGGCTGAAAACCTCTTCTATCGGCTGATGGTGGACGATCTTGTCGCCGTGCGCCGCTAACACGTCCTCATGGCTGTGCAAATAGTGGAGGTGCCGCTTGCGGCTGGCATAGGCGGTGAAATACTTGCCCTCATAGGGTCCGCCGGCGGCGTCCTTGACCACCATGTCGGCCCATGCGGCGTAGACGTCGATGTCGAACGTGTAGTTGATGGCGTCGGTCATCCAGGCGCCAGGCGGGCGCATATTGACCTCCAGCGCGATGATCCGGTCGTCCCTGGTCTCGAACAGTTCGATATGAAAGAAGCGCTCTCGCACGTCGAACGCCTTCAGGATCTTGCGGCCGGCCTCCTCGACCGCTGGCCTGATATGGGGAAAACAGGTGTAGCTCATGTGGCGGTCCTTGTTGACCACCTCCATGACGCTCTGGTCGTAGCGGTGGCTGGCTGCCAGCACCACTTCGCCGTCGCGGTTGACCAGCCCGTCATAGGTCACCACCAGCCCCTCGATGAACTGCTCCATGACGAAGGTCACGTCCTCGGGCTTGTCGCGGAAGAACTGGTCGAGTTCCCCCGTGTTTGAGATCTTGAAGGTGTTGGAAGCGCCTGAGCCCGAATCCGGCTTCACCACCACGGGATAGCCGACGCGGCGGATGAAGGTCATGGCGCCGGCACGGTCGGAACACTTGCGCTGCGCGATCGTCTCGACGCCGCTCTTGCGGAAGAAGGCGCGCATGCGGCTCTTGCGCTTCAGGTTCTTCACGAAATCGAGCTTGGTGCCGTAGATGTTGAAGTCCGTGCGGATGTTGGCTTCCAGCTCCAGCCAATGCTCGTTGAGCGATTCGAAACGGTCGATGCGGCCCCATTTGTGGATGAAATGCCCCATCGCCCGGAATACCGGATCATAGTCCTCCATGTCGGCGACGCGGTAATATTCCGAAAGCGCGCTCTTCAGCTTGCTGTTCAGCGCGTCATAGGGCTCGTCGCCAATGCCGAGCACGGTGGCGCCGGCCTTCTTCAGCCGGTCGCAGAAATCGGCGCCGTTGGTGGGAAAATGCGGCGAGAAGAACACGAAATTCATCGACACCCCCTCATGGCGGCGACGCACCCCAGCCCCGCCGGCACCCAAGTCTGGCGCATTTGCAGCGCCTGGGGAAGAGCACCTGAATTAGGGATAATGTTCAACGGATTCAGCCCCTGCTTGCCTCCCACAGGCCGCTCCTGTATGAGAACCGGCATGAACACGCGCGCCACCACCGCTTCCCGTCAGACCGGCTTTGCCGGCGAGACCGTGCGCGCGCTTGCCTCGACCCTGCTTCTTCTCGGCCTTATCGGCGATCGCCGGGTTCGCTGAAGGAGCGCCCGGCGGTCGAACCGCCGCGCAAGCGCATGCTCCTTGGCCAGTCTCAAAATTGGCAGTCACATCAAGCGAACGAAAATCTGGTAAAGGCGCCACTCGCCAACAATCCGTCTAAAGACGGATCCGAGGGCCGCCGGGAGAACAAGACGATGAACGCACGAGAACAAATCCGCCCTGATGCCGAGGTCACCGGCAGGGGCGTGGAACCGGCCCGCGGCATGCGTGAGGCAGCCCGCAAATATCAACCCTATCCGACCGTCGGCCTCACCGACCGCACCTGGCCCAACAAGGTCATCGACAAGGCGCCGATCTGGTGTTCGGTCGACCTGCGCGACGGCAACCAGGCGCTGATCGACCCGATGGGCCACGAGCGCAAGGCGCGCATGTTCGGCCTGCTGCTCGACATGGGCTTCAAGGAGATCGAGATCGGCTTCCCCTCGGCCTCGCAGACCGATTTCGACTTCGCCCGCTGGTGCATCGAGGAAGGCAACGTCCCCGCCGACGTGTCGCTGCAGGTGCTGGTGCAATGCCGGCCCGAACTGATCACCCGCACCTTCGAGGCGCTGAAGGGCGCCACCAACCCGATCGTGCATTTCTACAATTCGACCAGCGAATTGCAGCGCCGCGTCGTCTTCGAAAAGGATGTCGGCGGCATCAAGCGCATCGCCACCGACGCGGCCAAGATGATCACCGACATGGCGGCCAAGGCTGGCGGCGGCTATCGCTTCGAATATTCGCCGGAAAGCTTTACCGGCACCGAGCTCGAAGTCGCGCTGGAGATCTGCAACGCCGTCACCGAGATCGTCAGGCCGACTTCAGACAACAAGCTGATCATCAACCTGCCGTCGACGGTCGAGATGTCGACGCCCAACATCTATGCCGACCGCATCGAATGGATGTGCCGCAATCTCGACAACCGCGAGAACCTGATCATCTCACTGCATCCGCACAATGACCGCGGCACCGGCATTGCCACCACCGAACTCGGTCTGATGGCGGGTGCGGACCGCGTCGAAGGCACGCTGTTCGGCAATGGCGAGCGCACCGGCAATGTCGACATCGTCACCCTGGCGCTCAACATGTACACGCAAGGCGTCGACCCGGGCATCGATTGCTCCGACATCAACCGGATGAAGGACGTCTACGAATATTCGAATCAGTTGAAGATCCCAGAGCGCCATCCCTATGTCGGCGAACTCGTCTACACCGCCTTTTCCGGCTCGCACCAGGACGCCATCAACAAGGGCATGAAGGCGCTGAAGAAGGCCAACACCGGCCTGTGGGAAGTGCCCTACCTGCCGATCGATCCGGCCGATGTCGGCCGCAGCTACGAGGCGATCATCCGCATCAACTCGCAGTCGGGCAAGGGCGGCATCGCCTATGTGCTGCAGGCTGATTATGGCCTCAATCTGCCGCGCAACCTGCAGATAGAGTTCAGCCAGGCGATCCAGGCGATCACCGACGCCGAAGGCAAGGAAGTGCCGGCCAAGCGCATCTATGAGCGCTTCCTCGAAACCTATGTCGACCAGCCGGGCGCGCGCCTGAAATTCCTCGACCACCACACCTATCCAGACACGGTGGTCAAGGGGCGGCGCGTGGTCGAGGCAGTGATCCTCGACAAGGGCAAGGAAGTGACCATATCCGGCACCGGCACAGGCCCGATCGACGGTTTCGTCGATGCGCTGTCGCGCCATGTCGGCGTCGAGATGTCGGTGCTCGATTATTCCGAACACTCGATGCAGCGTGGCTCCAATGCGTCCGCCATTTCCTATGTCGAAATGGAATATCCCGGCGGCAAGCTGTTCGGTGCCGGCATCAACACCAACATCGTCGCCGCCTCGCTGGAAGCGGTGACTTCGGCAGCCAACCGCATCGTCGGCCGCAAGACGCGGTAGCATTTGCTGATTGGCGCGAGAGAGCTGAACGGCTCTCGCGCCAGCCAATTTTTCGAGCCCGAACAAGGCCTTGGCCTCAAACGGCCGACGCTGGCGGCGTGCTTGTTTGGTAGCCGGCATCGGTCGCGTCATTAACCACCGGAAAATTATCCGGTTAGGTACGCGATCGCATAACGGGTGTATACTTGTGTGGTGGTGCGAGCCCTATATGATCGCGCCTCAACCTGTGCCGACTTCGAGAGGATCGACACTTGCAGCATGCCACGCCTGCCGCCCCCGCAGTGCGCGAGACACTGGAGCGACTGCTTGCCAGCGAAACGTTCGGAAGATCCGAGCGCGCGCGCAAACTGATCCGTTATCTCGTCGAGCGCGAGCAGGCCGGCGAAGCCGACAGGCTCAAGGGCTTTTCCATCGCCATGGACGTCTTCGGCAAGGACGGCGATTTCGATCCGTCGACCGATGCCGTCGTGCGGGTGCAGGCAGGCAGGCTGCGCGAATTGCTGCAGCAGTATTTCGCCAATGAAGGCATCGCCGAGCCTGTCCGCATCGCCATTCCACGCGGCGGCTACGTGCCGGCCTATGAACTCAACGCGATCCGTCTGCCGGAAGCGGCCAAACCCGCCGAGCAGCCGCCAGCGGCATCGGCTCCGGCCGAGCACCCTGCCGCTGCCGAGGATGCTGTTGCGCCCGCTGCATCGCCGGCGCAGGCGGCAACCCCCGTGCCCTCGGTGGCGCGCCATCTCAGGTTCTTCTGGATGGCGATCGCCGTAGTCATCGCCATGCTCGGCGTCCTGATCCTGCGCCAGGGCAGCGGCGCATTGCTGGCCGGCGGCGATCTGCCGGCCACGTTCGAGAGCGCCGGTCTGACCAGCGGCATTGCGCCGTCCCCTGTCAGCGAGGCCTTGCCGCTTGTCTACATCGCCGTCAAGGCCAGCGGCGCCGACGCCAGCCGCGTCGCCGCGTCGTTGCGCGCCGGGCTGAGTGGCTTCGACACGATCGACTTCATCGGTCGCGACACCGTCGACAAGACCGATCCGGTCACAAGTGCGACGAGCTTCATGTTCGATGTCCTGCCTGGACCGGGCGCGGGCGAGATCACCGTCGAACTGCAGAGCGTGGCGACCGGACGTGTGCTTTTGTCGCGCAACCTGACCGCTGCCGACAGCGCGCCATCGGCCGTCGAAGACCGTATCGCGGGCATCCTGAGTTCCGCGCTGCCCGCGTCCGGCACGATCTACAACTATATCGAGCAGAGCGGCATTCAGAACGGCCTGACGCAGTGCCTGCTGCTCAACGGCAAATACTATCTCGACCAGAACGCCAGAACCCATGAGGCCGCCTATCGCTGCCTGGAAACCCTGGCCGAGAACGGCGCAAAATCGTCGCTTGTTTATTCCGAACTCGCCTCGTTGCACCTTGAAGCCGTGAACGACCACTACGCCTATCCGCCGGATGCGACGATCGAAAAGGCGATCACATTCGCCCATCGCGCCGTGCAGATGGGCCCGACCAGTCCCTACGCGCATCGTTCCTACGGCTACATCAATTCGCGTCTTGGCAATGCCGACGAAGCGCTGCGCTGGATGCGCAAGGCCTATGACCTCAACCCCTATGACGTCGCCATGGCGGCCGCCTATGGTTATGGGCTGGTCTTCGCCGGCCGTTACGCCGAGGGAACACCCCTTCTGGCCCATGCGGTGGATGCCTCCAGCGGCCATCCGACATGGTGGGATTTCGGGCTTTTCGCAGGCGAATTCATGCTCGGCGACACCGACAAGGCCGCGATCGCCAGCTCCGCCCTGAGAACCACCGCGACGAAATCGCACTATCTTGCCGCGCGGCTGATCGGCGCCAGGATCTCCGGCCAGGACAGTCTGGCAGGCAAGCTGCTCGATGAACTCACCACCAAATTCCCGAAATTCGCCGCCAATCCGCGCGCGACTTTCATCGACCGAAAATATCCGGCCGATCTGACCGAGAAGCTGATCGGCGCCTTGCGCGCCGCCGGGCTCGGCAACGCCAGCTGACCTTCGGCAGGCCGGGACGGGTTGGACCAATGGAATTGTTGGGCGTTCGCGCGCACGGACGAAGAGCCGAACGGACTGATCTGCCGGCTTTTGCCGGGCGAACCCGTCGTATGACATGCCAGCGCTCGCGAAAATCGCGAAGATTTTACTGGCCATGGCTCTGGACGAAGCGCAATCCAGTCACATTTCACGCGTTCCCGCAATTTGATACCTTCCGCTTTCATGATCTCATCGCTCCATGCTGCCGAACAGGGTGCCGGCTCGAAGACAATCGTCCTGCTGCACGGTTTTGGCGGTTGCTCCGACGTCTGGCGCGACGTGATCGCCCCGCTCTCTGCTGCCGCGCGCACCCTTGCCTATGATCTGCCGGGGCATGGCCTGTCGCTCGACTTTCCCGAGGCCGGGCCTGCAAAGGTCGCGGCAAGAGCTGTGCTTGCTGACCTCGCGACCCGCGCGGTCAAGCGGATCCATCTCGTTGGCCATTCGATGGGTGGAGCGGTGGCGGCCTTGATGGCTATGGCCGCGCCGGAGAAAGTGGCCTCGCTGACGCTTCTGGCGCCCGGCGGTTTTGGCCCGGAGATCAACGGCCCCTTGCTGCGCCGCTATGCCGGGGCGCGGGATCTTGCCGAGATCCGCGCCTGCCTTGGCGCGATGTCAGGGCCTGCCAGCGCGCCTTCGCCACACATCGCCGAAATGCTGTTCCAAATGCGCCAGCGGCCCGGACAATCGGAAAAACTCGTCGAGATCGCCGCCGTCATGACCAGGGACGACCGGCAAGGTGTTATCCCGCGCGAGCAGTTGGACAGGCTGACCATGCCGGTGATGGTGGTGTGGGGCAGTGATGACGCGGTGCTGCCCTTCACCCATGCGGATGACCTGCCGGCGCGCTTTCATGTGCATCATGTGCTGGAGGCCGGCCATATGCTGATCGAGGAAGCACCCGACCTGATCGCCAGCATCATCCGGCGCAATATGAACCGCCGCGCCAGACCCGTTCGCCCCAACCTCGCCGCCGCGGCCAGTTGAGTTGCCTAATGCGTGTCGCCCAAAAGGGACCTCGGTTCGGGAGAACGACATGCATGAACAAAGACCTGAAGCGCATTACGCGACGCGCTTCAGCGCAACATGCCTGGAACTCGTTGGTCCCCTTGATCTCGCCAGTGCATTTTGCCGTCGCCTGTGTTAACCCCGTGTTAACCAAACCCGCGAGGCTGACGCCGATGAAGGACGCAGGCGAAAAGATCGATCCGTCAAGAAAACTGTCCGATGCCATCCGTGATGTGAAGAACGCCTTCGCCGACCGCGACGACGTCGTCGTCGACATGCGCGAGGCGCATCGCATGCGTCTCGATCTGCTGGCCGCCGAACTTGCACCCGTTTTTGCCGACGTGCCTGCCGACATGGACAATTTCGACTTCGTCGTTTCGGCGGGGCTGCAACCGCGCCTCTGGATCGATGCCGTCAGCCATGTCGCCATGGGGCGCGACCGCCGCACCTACCGATTCCTCAAGGACACCCGCATCGGCCGCGTGGTGCTTGCCGAATCGACCGAGATGAAGCCGGTTGTCGATTCCGTGACGCGCTATGTCGCCGAGCGCATCGTCGAGCGCCAGAGGATGATGGAGGGTGGGGTCGAGCCGGCTGTCGCGGGGATGAGGCGTGCCGAGGTGGCGGAGGCCGAGCCGCCGCTGCGATCGCCGCAACGCGGCAACGGCTGGTCGGCCTTCCTGTCAGGCCTTGGCCTGGTCGCCGCCGGCGCGCTGGTCGGCCTGGCGGTGTCGGTCGCCCTGTTCTGGGACCGCCTCGTGGCGATGGTGTTCAGCCTGCGGCCATAGCAGCGCTGGCCTCCACACCCAGTTCCATCGTCTGCAGATCGGCTGGCGGTATAGCCGGCCCGGTCAGGCCGCGCCGCGTCAGGCGGATGCGCCAATTGCCCTTTTCGCCATCGATATCGAACAGATTGTACTGGGCCGCCGGATGCTTGCCGCCCGGCGCCTGGCCGGCGGCGGCGACGCCGACCACCGGAACCTTGGTGCCGCGCGGCCCGATCTGGAACAGCGACGGCAGATGCGAATGACCGTGCAGGATGAGTTCCGCACCGTTCTTGCGAATGACCTTATGGAAGCGGGCGATGCCGAACAGCCGCTTGTGCTGCGAGACGGCGCCGCGCACCGGCGGATGGTGGATCATGATAGCGCGAAACAGGCCCTGCCCGCCTGTGTCTCGCAGGATCTTGCCGAGCCGCTCCGCCTGCCCTTCCATGAAAAAACCATTGGCCATGAAGGGCGCCGTGGCGCGCGCCGTCGAGACGCCGATCAGCGCGACATCGCCGCGCACGCGCAGATAGGGAAACGCGTTGCGGTCGACCGGCGTGTTGACGCCGTCGCCGCTCATCCAGGCCGCCCATGAGCGGCAGACCTTGTCGAACGCGCCTGGCACGTAGGCATCGTGGTTTCCCGGAACCACGGAAACATCATGCGGCGATCCCAGCGTCTCCAGCCAGTGCTTGGCCATCTCGATCTCGCCGTCGAGCGCCAGATTGACGAGGTCGCCGGTGACGGCGAGGTGGTCCGGGTTCTGCGCCTTGATGTCGGCGGTGATGGCGTCGATGACCGCGTCATGCATGTGACGCCGGCGATTGCGTTGCCAGTTGACGTAGCCGAGCACGCGCTTGGAGGCGAGATCGCGATAGGATACATCGGGGAGCGGCCCCAGATGGACATCGGAAATATGCGCGAGCCTGAACATCCATCCCTCATAGGCGACCAGCGCCCGGCTTTCCACTCAAGGTTTCCTTACCGGTTTCGCACCTGATGGCAAACCCGGAAGACACCTTCCGCCAGACCGGCTGGCCGGGTTTGCGGGCCCGGCTGTTCCATCTTTATTTCGTGCTGCGGCGGCCAATGACCCTCGGCGTGCGCGGCCTCGTCCATGACACCGCGACGAATTCCGTCTTCCTCATCCGCCACACCTATGTGCCCGGCTGGCAGCTTCCCGGCGGCGGCGTCGAGGTCGGAGAAACGCTGGCCGAGGCGCTGGCGCGCGAACTCGCCGAGGAAGGCAACATCGCGCTGACCGCCCCCGCGGCGCTGAAGTCGATGCACTTCAACCGTCGCTCCAGCCGACGCGACCATGTCGGCTTCTATCTCATCGAGCAGTTCAGTCAGACCACGCCGAAGCTGCCCGACCACGAGATCGCCGAGGCCGGCTTCTTCCCGCTGGATCGCTTGCCCAGGGACACGACGCCGGCAACGCTGCGGCGCATCGCCGAGGTTTTTGGCGAGGAACCCCCGTCGCCCTATTGGTAAGCTCGTCTTGGCTGTTAAAAAAGTTCCGAGCTATATTGATCAGGAAAATATACGGGGGGCGATTCCATGGATGTCGAACAAGTAAAATCAGTGAGCGTCTGGCCCTATGTCGGCTTTTATAGTCTTATGATGGTGGGCTTGACCGTTGTGTTTATCGGCGTGGCGATGGTCTTTCCTTCGCTGCCGGACAGTTTCGGCCATGCAAGCGGCTTCGCCATCACGTTTGGTTCGACCTCTTTCGCCTCCTACAAATTCATCAACAGGAACCTTCGGCTTTTCAATCGAGACGAATATTGGAAGATAACGCTGTTTTCGTCTCTGGTCTCGTGCCTGCTTTCACTGATGCTCGTCGGCCTTGCTGTTGCGGGCGGCGCCATGCCGGGAAGCAATACCATGCCTGCTCTCGTCTGGGTTTTCGTCCTGCTGTTTGCCGGGCTCATGGTTTTCGCTCTCAACGCCCTGGGCTACTCGAGCCGCATGGGCAAGAATTTCCTGAAAGCGGAGCTTGCCAGACAGGCTCGCGTGAATGCCGAGACCTTCCGGTAAAGTCTCGGCGATTTCAGATCGCGAACTGCTCCCGGTCATGCGGCGCGCCATAGTCCAGTTCCGGCCCGACCGGCACGATCCGCGTCGGATTGATCGTCTCGTGGCTGCCGTAATAATGCGCCTTGATGTGATGCAGGTTCACGGTCGCGGCGACACCAGGCACCTGATAGAGGTCGCGCAGATAGTTCGACAGGTTCGGATAGTCGGCGATGCGCCGCAGATTGCACTTGAAATGGCCCACATAGACCGGATCGAAGCGCACCAGCGTGGTGAACAGCCGCCAGTCGGCCTCGGTGATGCGGTCGCCGACGAGATAGCGCTGTTTTGACAGCCGCTCCTCCAGCCTGTCCAGCGCCGAGAACAATTCGCCGAACGCCTCCTCATAGGCACGCTGCGTGGTGGCGAAGCCGGCGCGGTAGACGCCGTTGTTGACCGCGGGATAGACCAGCGCGTTGATACGATCGATCTGGCTGCGCAGGTGCTCGGGATAGAAGTCGAGGCTTGCATCGCCCCATGCGTCGAACGCCGAATTGAGCATCCGGATGATCTCGGAAGACTCGTTGGAGACGATGGTCTGCTCCTTCTTGTCCCAAAGCACCGGCACCGTCACCCGGCCGGAATAGCCGGGATCGGCCTTGGCATAGATCTGATGCAGGAAATCCAGCCCGTAAAGCGTGTCGCCCGTGGCGCCGTCCTCGGCCAGGAACGTCCAGCCGTTGGCGCCCATGAAATGATGCACGACCGAGACGGAGATGATGTCTTCCAGCCCCTTCAGCGCGCGAAAGATCAGCGTCCGGTGCGCCCAGGGACAGGCGAGCGAGACATAGAGATGGTAGCGCCCGGGCTCGGCCTTGAAGCCGCGCGTCCGGCCTTCGGCCGGTGCTCCATCAACGGTGACCCAGTCGCGCCACTGCGACTGCGTCCGCACGAACCTGCCGCCATTGTCCGCCGTATCATACCAGCGATCCTGCCATCGGCCTTCGACCAGCAATCCCATGCAAATCTCCTTGCGTCCTTTCTTCCAATTTAGGCGCAAGCTCGCCCTGCCGAAGACGTCAGGTGCTGAACAGACCGTCACTTGACAGAGACGGCGGATTAAAACGGCCAATTGCGGCGGCCGAAAATTGATGCTAGCGGACACTCCGCATGTTCGACTTTGCTTTGATCCGGTTTGACCGACGACGAAAGGGCGCCCGCGCTTGATGAAGCGCTGACTGGCGAATGCTGCCGTTTGCAGCAACCTTTCCTCCTGACCGGAACGCAAAGACCATGAGCCTTGCCGACGTGAAATACCTGCCGGAAACTCCGGCGCACGACCCTGAAATCGAAGCCATCAATGACGAGGCCTTCGGGCCCGGCCGCTTCGTGCTGGCCGCCTACAAGATCCGCGAAGCCGGCGGCCACGAGCGCGCGCTGTCCTATGTAGCGGTCGACGGCGATCTCGTCGTCGCCTCGGTGCGCATGACCCGCATCGCCGCCGGCGCCGGCCGCGCGTTGATGCTCGGACCGCTCGCCGTGCGGCCGGCCTTCAAGAATCTCGGCATCGGCCGCCGGCTGGTGGCGATCGCGCTCGAAGCGGCGGCAAAGGTCGGCGCGCCGGCCGTCATACTGGTCGGCGACGAGCCCTATTACGGGCCGCTCGGTTTCAAGCGCATCCCGCGCGGCCAGATCTCGATGCCGCGCCCTGTCGATCTAGACCGCCTTTTGTCGCACGAGATCACGCCGGGCGCGGTCGCCAGGCTCACGGGCGAGGTTGGCCATGCCAGCCAGGCCAGGATCGCCGAGCACGTCTAGCCGATGGCTTGACCTTGACCGCCGATCCGGGCCTGATCCGTCCCTGCTTCCTTGGAGCAATTCCAGGAAGATGTGAAACTGTTCGGCGCTTTCGTGAAATGATGAATTGCTCCGGGAGAGGATGACGCCATGAACCCCAACGGCCAGATCGCGATCGTCACCGGCGGCGGCTCCGGCCTTGGCGAGGCAACGGCGCGTGCGCTTGCCGCCAAGGGCGCCCGCGTCGCCATCTTCGATGTCGGCATCGACCGCGCCGCCAAGGTCGCGGCCGAAATCGGCGGCATTGCCGTCCAATGCGACGTCAGTAGCGCCGACAGCGGCACCGCGGCCCTCGCCGAGACGGCGAGCAGGCTGGGCGAGCCGCGCCTGCTGGTCAATTGCGCCGGCATCGCCATTGGCGTGAAGACGGTCGGCAAGGACGGGCCGCATCCGCTCGATCAATACCGCAAGGTGATCGAAGTCAATCTGATCGGCACCTTCAACATGATCCGCCTGGTCGCCGACCGCGCCGCCAGGCTCGAGCCGCTGTTGGGCGGCGAGCGTGGCGTCATCGTCAACACCGCTTCGGTCGCCGCCTATGACGGCCAGATCGGCCAGGCCGCCTATTCCGCCTCGAAGGGGGGCGTGGTCGGCATGACGCTGCCGGTGGCGCGCGACCTTGCCCGTTCCGGCATCCGCGTCTGCACCATCGCACCCGGCATCTTCAAGACACCGATGATGGCCGGCATGCCGCAGGAGGTGCAGGATTCGCTGGGCGCCGCCGTTCCCTTCCCGTCCCGCCTCGGTGAACCATCCGAATATGCGGCACTTGCCCTGCACATCATCGAAAACCAGATGCTGAACGGCGAAACCATCCGCCTCGACGGCGCCATCCGCATGGCGCCGAAGTAGTACAGTCACCTTGGAAGTGCGATGCGGCTCCGGGTGATTTGCATAGAGTGCTTGCCAAGACCGGCATCATCGCCTGATAAGTGGAATAGAAAAATCAACTTAGCAGGACGGGACCCTTGGACGATCGAAAGAAGGACGTGATCCGCCAGACCGACGCCGAGGCGATCCGGTTGGCGAAGACGCTTCTGCGCAGCGCTCGCTTCGGCGCCCTGGCGGTGCTGGAACCGCAGACCGGGTCACCGCTGGCGAGCCGGGTTGGTGTCGCCACCGACATCGACGGCGCGCCGCTGATCCTGGTTTCGATGCTCTCGGCGCACACGCCCGCCATGCTTGCCGATCCACGCTGTTCCCTCCTGCTCGGCGAGCCCGGCAAGGGCGACCCGCTGGCGCATCCGCGCCTGTCGCTGATCTGCCAGGCATCGCGGCTCGAGCGTGGCTCTGAGGCGCATGCTCGTGCCCAGCGCCGCTATCTCAACCGCAATCCGAAGGCGAGCCTCTATGCCGGGCTCGGCGACTTCTCGATCTTTCGCCTCGAGCCACAGCGCGCCAGCCTCAATGGCGGCTTCGGCAAGGCCTATCTGCTCGATCGCTCCGATCTCGTCTCCGTCGGCCCCATCGTGGAAGAGCTTGCGGCGAGCGAACAACCCGCCGTCGAGCACATGAACGCGAACCATCTGGACGCGATCGCCGTTTACGCGCATTATTACGCTGGGGCATATGGTGATGGCTGGAGCATCGCCGGGTTGGACGCCGACGGCATGGATCTGCTGTCGGGAGACAATGTTTGCCGGGTATTCTTTCCACAACCTCTGGTAGCGGCACGGGAATTGCGGCCCGTTCTGGTCGAAATGGCTAGGGCCGGCCGAGCCGCTGGGCAGACAAATAATGAAACTTAATTGCATTTGATCAAAAGCAACACTTGAGATTTGAAAGAAATGTTCTACCCTTCAGAGATGGCGCTGACTCGTCAGTGGCCTTTCGCAAGTGAATTTATGGATTCAGGCACCATTGCCCCCATGGCGCCTCGATGAGCAAACAGCATGGGGCATTCATGGTCTCGACAAAGCTAATCGCCAACGCCGAATCTGCTGCCGAATTTTTGATGCTCATGGGCAACGAAAAGCGGCTTCTGATTATGAGCTATCTGATCGACGGTGAAATGTCGGTCGGCGCCATCGCCGACAAGGTGATGCTCAGCCAGTCCGCGCTCTCGCAGCATCTGGCCAAGCTGAGGGCGCTTGACCTCGTGGAAACCCGCCGCGACCGCCAGATGATCTACTACTCCTGCAAGTCCGACGCAGTGCGCGAACTGCTTGTCGTGCTGGATGGTATTTTCGGCACCGGCAAGGAGGATCTGTCCCAGATGGCGCAGAGGTTGCGCCGCGCCGGGACTTGACCGGACGCTCCTGCGGCCGTTTACCTCGCTGACGATTTCCAGAGCGTGGGTCGTGCGTCTCTCCCGACGCACGAACCACGCTCTCGCTATTTGAGCGCGGGACATGGACCCAATTCGCATCGACGACCCACGGGATTCGCGCGTCGCCGCCTATCTCGATATCCGCGAACGCGATCTTGCCGGCCGGCAAGGCCGTTTCGTCGCCGAAGGCAAAGTGGTTCTCGACCTGCTTCTATCGTCCGGCCGCTTCGGCGCCGAATCCGTCCTTGTCCTGGAAAACCGGCTCGGCGGCCTGAACGACATCCTGCACAAGGCGCCGGCGGACCTGCCGGTCTACGTCGTCGCCTCAGCGGTGATGGACGCGATCGCCGGCTTCCACATGCATCGCGGCATCCTGGCCATCGGCCGTAAGGAGACGCCGCAAGCGGCCGCGCCGTTGCTGGATGCCTTGCCCGACCAGGCTCTGGTGGTGGTGCTCGTCGGCATCGCCAACCACGACAATATGGGCGCGATCTTCCGCAATGCCGCCGCCTTCGGCGCCGATGCGGTGCTGATGGACGCGACATGCTGCGATCCGCTGTACCGCAAGGCGATCCGCGTTTCGGTCGGCGCCGCGCTCAAGATCCCGTTTGCGTCCTTCGCCGACACGTCAGACTTTACCGCGATGCTCGCCGAACGGCGCTTTGAACAATTCGCCCTGTCGCCGCGCGGACGCATCGACATCCGCGATGCAAGGCCCGCCGAGCGCCTGGCGCTCTATCTCGGCACCGAGGGCGAAGGCCTGCCCGAAAGCCTGCTTGCGCGCCTGCAAACCGTGCGGATCACCATGTCGAAAGGCTTCGACAGCCTGAACGTCGCCGCAGCGTCAGCCATCGCGCTGCACCACTTCTCGCATCGTTAAGGGCGACGGCGGCGCGCCCGCCTCAGTTCGCGTCCGCCTTCTGCAAGGCCCGCACACGGTCGGCGAGGCTGCGATCGCCGCCATTGGATCGGCTGTCCTGCGGTGCCGCCAGCGCCTTGGCGATCGGGGAATCGGGTCCCTCGAGCTTGGCCGTCAGATGGACGACCTCAGCCGCCAGCTCGTTCATCTGCTCGCGCAGCGCGGCGCTGCCATTGGCCGTATCCGACGATGCCATGGCGCCGAGATCCGCCTTGAGCCGCTTGTTCTCGCGCGCCAGCGCCGTCAGCCTGGCCTCCAGCCGCTCGCGGTCGCTGTCGAGCTTGGCGATCGCCTGGTCCAGATCATCGCGCTGCCTGGCTTCGTCATGCCTGCCCGCTTCATCGGGCTTGCCGACCAGCCGCAAGGCCGGTCCGCCATCCTCGGCCTTCGCCTTTTCGCGCAGCCGCGCCAATTCCTTTTCGCGGCGGTCGAGCTTGTCCTCGCGATCGGCGAGCGTCGCCAGCAGCCGCTCCACCTTCTTGTCGAGTTCGGCCGCCCTTTTCTTCTCCGCCTTCAGCGCATCGCGCGCGGCCTTGCTTTCGGCCGCGATCTCCTGATGGCGCCGGTCTGCTTCCTTGCGCTGGCCGCGCAGCAGCGCGATATCGCTGGCCAGCTTCTGCAATTCGGACTCCCGCGCCACGAGCTCGATCTGCCGGTTGGAAGAAGAAAAACTTGCATCGTCGTACATGTGCTCCAGCTTTTCGAGCTCCAATGCCCGCTTCTCCAGCTTGCGTTCGGTTTCCTTGTGACGCTCCGAAAGTTGATGCAGTTCCTCTTCGCGCTGCCGCAGCGCTTCGTTCTTGGCGCCGAGTTCGGCGAGCGCGTGGTTCTTGTCCGTGCGTTCGATCGCCAACCCCTTCAACGCCTCGCGGCCACGATTGATCTCGACGAGCTGTTCGGCCGCTTTCTCGCGCAGCGCCTTGACGTTCATCTCGAGGCGGCGCGTCGTCATGGCGTACTCGGCCCGGATGCTGTCCTTGTCTGCCTGGATTTCGCTCTGCGTCAGCGGGATGGAGGCCTCGATGCGCCTGCGGGTCAACGCGACGGCACGCCGCCAGACGGCCGGCGCCACCATCAGCGCCAGGAAGCCGGCACAGAGAAAGCCGAGGGCAAAGAACAGGACCGACTGAACCAAAGGACTACCCGCTATCGGCGGCAACCGCCGGAACTGGACCGCATCATACTGGCATGGCGGAAATCCGGCGCTGCGGCAAGAGCTTGCCGCGGCGCGAGGAGGGTCACAGGCCTACAATTCCCATCGAAAACTTGGCATTGCGGTCACGAAGGGTCGAACTTTAGAACGGATTCCAGGTCGCCCGCTCGGTCAGTTTCAGATAGCCGAGATTGACGCCGAGCCGGGCGCCGACGCCGGTGCGGATCGGCACCAGAAGCACATTGTTGTTCTTCAGCACATTGAAACCGACACCCGCCACCACATAGGCCGAACCGGCGACGCCGCCATAGCGGTTGTAGAGGTTGCTGACATCGTCGAGATTGTAGACCAGCATCATCACCCGGGACCCCTCGCCGCCGAAATCCCAGCCCAGCGACGGGCCTTGCCAGAACACTTTGTGGTCGCCGGCATTCTTGGTGTAGAGCGTGCCTTCGCCGTAGGTCAGGCCGCCGATCAGCGCGCCCGAACCCTCCTCACCCAGTAGATAGCCATTGGGCAGGCCGTAAGAGGCGAAGATCTTCTCGACGACGGTGGCGAGCCCACCCGATGTCGCGCCGAAGAACTTGTGACCGGAATCGATAATCTCCTGAGCGGTGTATTCCTGGGCCCGCAGGGCTGAGGTCGAGAAGACGAGGACGCCCATGAGCGTGATCGCCATTGAGATGACGCGGAGGAAACTCCGGTCGTAGAATCGGGAAAACATGCTTCCAATCTCCGTCATGGAGCACTTTCGCCGACGCCTCGCATCCGGTCCGGCTCTTTAGGCGGCCGTTAAGGATGACTGTTAGGGGCAAACTATGCCGTAATTCTTTTTCAACCATTAACTCCCACAGGAAGATGGCGGTTCGAAGGCTGGCTTTTGGGGTCGCGCGGCGCTGAAAGCCCGCGCAAACGCGCCATTTGCCCCGACGACAGTTTCGGATTTGTTGCTGTACATACGAGTGCTGTGTATTCAGAGAGCCTCGGGTTGAAGCGTGATTCGTGTGGGCAGGCGCGACAATCAATCGCTCGGCCATGAATTGTGGAATTTTGCAGGGATTTTCACCGATGGCCGATCTGTTCACCCTTTCCGCGCCTGACCTCGCGGCGCTTCTGTGCAGCCGCGTCTGCCACGACATCATCTCGCCGGTCGGCGCGATCAACAACGGGCTTGAACTGCTTGACGAGGGCGGCGCCGACGAGGATGCCATGCGCCTCATCCGCCAGAGCGCCAAGAACGCCTCGGCCCGGTTGCAGTTCGCCCGCATCGCCTTCGGCGCGGCAGGCTCCGCCGGCATGCTGATCGACACCGGCGACGCCGAAGCGGTGGCAATCGCCTTCCTCAAGAACGAGAAGCCGGAACTGACCTGGAACGGGGCACGCGCGCTGCTGCCCAAGAACAAGGTCAAGCTGCTGCTCAACCTGATCCTGGTCGCCAACGCCGCCATTCCGCGCGGCGGCAAGCTGGTCGTCACCCTCGAGAATCTCGAAACCGAGCCGCGCATTTCCCTTTCGGCAAGCGGCCCGATGCTGCGCGTGCCGCCGAAATTCCTCGAACTGCATTCCGGCCACAAGCCGGAAGAGCCGATCGACGCGCATTCGGTGCAGCCCTACTACACGCTGCTGCTGGCCCGCGAGGCCGGCATGACGATATCGATCCACGCGACCGCGGAAGAAATCGTGCTTTCGGCAGCCTGAGCGTCCGGCCGGCTTGCCGGAAGAACAAAGTATTTCAACGGCGTAATATTGCCGTGACGGCTCAATCGGCAGCGGCAGCGAAGCATTCGCGAAGAAAAGCCTCTCCAGCGGCATCTTTCCAAAAATTTTACCTAAAGGCTTTTCGGGTTCTTTACCAGATCGGCCTAGGGTGATCGGCAGATGCCCCGCACGACCGGATTGCCCTGAGGCAAAGAGGACCCGGAAATGAAACGCTGCATGTTCGTCGACGATTCAAGCGTCATCAGGAAGGTTGCAAAACGCATCCTGGGCGGTTCCGACATGGTGGTCATCGAAGCAGCCAGCGGGCTTGACGCACTGGAGATGTGCGCCGCCGACATGCCCGACATCATCGTCGTCGACGGTGCCCTGCCGGACGTGCAGGCGGTTGACCTCATCCGCCGCGTGCGCGCCATGGAAAGCCCGATACGGCCGCAGATCCTGATCTCGCTGGTCGAGCTCGACATCGCCTCGATAATGCGAGCCAAACGCGCCGGCGCCCAGGGCTATCTCCTGAAGCCGTTCAATCGCCCGCAACTGCTCGAGCGCTTTCGCAACCTGAAAATCGCCGCCTGAGGCGGCAAGGCCCTCGCATTGCCGATCCATGACGGCAAAAACCCGGCCGAAGCCGGGTTTTTTGTCTGACAAGGCAATGATTCGGGCGATGCCCGCCGCTCAGGCGCTGACGCGGATATCTTCGGGTTCGCGCAGCACGTAGCCGCGGCCCCAGACCGTTTCGATGTAGTTCTGGCCACCGGATGCGGCGTCGAGCTTCTTGCGCAGCTTGCAGATGAAGACGTCGATGATCTTCAATTCCGGCTCGTCCATGCCGCCATAGAGGTGGTTGAGGAACATTTCCTTGGTGAGCGTGGTGCCCTTGCGCAGCGAGAGCAGCTCCAGCATCTGGTATTCCTTGCCGGTGAGGTGCACGCGCTGGCCGCCGACTTCGACGGTCTTGGCGTCGAGGTTGACCACCAGGTCACCGGTGGTGATGACCGACTGGGCATGCCCCTTGGAGCGCCGCACGATGGCATGGATGCGCGCCACCAGCTCGTCCTTGTGGAACGGCTTGGTCATGTAGTCGTCAGCGCCGAAGCCGAGGCCGCGCACCTTATCCTCGATGCCGGCCATGCCGGAGAGGATCAGGATCGGCGTCTTCACCTTGGAGAGGCGAAGCGTTCTCAGGACCTCGTAGCCGGACATGTCTGGCAGGTTGAGATCGAGAAGGATGATGTCGTAGTCGTAGAGCTTGCCCAGATCGACACCCTCTTCGCCGAGGTCCGTCGTATAGACATTGAAACTTTCCGATTTCAGCATCAGTTCGATGCTTTGTGCGGTTGCACTGTCATCTTCTATCAGCAGAACACGCATTTCATTCCCCTTTTCTGCTGCCGGACCATTTCACGACCCGTCCTGCCCCGGAGCAGTGGTTGCCTTGTGCAGAGGCTGCCATTGAATGGTTAACAAAACCTAATTTCCCGTCCATGACGGTATCAGATTTTTTAACCCCTTTCTACACCCTCTTGAATCTAATAACGAATCTCATACCCAAATTCCTAATGCAACACATTAACAACCTGGACTAAGCGACTCCAGGGACTCATCGACGCGCCTTCGCTTCGGCGGCCGGAATTTTTACCCGGCCTTAAGTCCTGAGCCGTATGATTAACAATGCCCGTAAACGAATGGTTACCGCCGGCAAAAAACTTTAGGGTTTTGTTTCCCATAGTTCGGGAGATGCCGGTGGACATGGGCAACGCCTGGGCCTTTCCAGGTGGTTTGGACGATATGTGCGGGTGTGCGTTTCCGGGAGTACCGAATCATGAAGTCACGTGAAAACCTCGTTCGGCTGAAACAGTTTCAGGTGAATGAGAAGCGGCGGCAGCTGCTGCAGCTCGACATGATGATCGCCGAGTTCGAACGCATGGCCGTCGAACTGGAGCTTCAGATCACCGCCGAGGAAAAGAAAGCCGGCATCACCGACATCAATCATTTCGCCTATCCGACCTTCGCCAAGGCGGCGCGCTTGCGCCGCGACAACCTCAGAAATTCGCAAAGCGACCTCGCCCAGCAGCGAAGCGCTGCCGAATCATTACTCGGCGAAGCTGAAGCGGAGCTTTCCAAGGCCGAAATGCTGGAATCGCGAGACACCAAGGTTCGCGACGCCGAAACCGGCGGCCGCAGCGCCATGATCGGCTGAGCCGGCCGATATCCGCATAATCGACGCGGGCGCGTGGCTCATCGAGCGATCGCGCCGAACCCGGCAATTGCCGCGAGATCCCCGATCTAGGCGGCCCAATCACCTTCATGTGCGGCAATCGCCTTGGCGCGGGCATCCTTGATGTCAGGCGCGTGCTGCTCCGCCCATGCCCTGATCTGGGTAAGAAGGGCCCCAAGGTTCTGGCCAAGCTCGGTCAATTCATATTCGACGCGCGGCGGAATGACCGGGAAGATCTCGCGCCGCACCAGGCCGTCGCGCTCCAGTACCCGCAATGTCTGCGTCAGCATCTTGGGCGTGATGCCTTCGAGCTTTCGGGCAAGCTCGCCATTGCGCAGCCGGCCTTTGCGCAGTGCGCAGACCACCAGGTAGACCCATTTGCTGGCCAGCATCTCCAGCACCGTGTGCGAAGGGCAGGTCCGCCGGTATGCGTCATAGCCAAAGGGAGAAGCGTCTTCACTATCCATGAGGTACCTATATATCACGAAGGTACATACTGGACAAGTGACTATTACTATCCAAATGATAGCGGCACCAACCAAGCAGGAGAGGTTCCATGCGTGCCGTTACCCAGAATTCCGTCGGCGGACCCGATGTCCTTGTCATTGCCAACAAGCCCGACCCCGCACCCAAGGCCGGCGAAGTGCTGGTCCGCGTCAAGGCGGCCGGCATCAATCCGGTCGATGGCGCCGTGCGCGGCGGCTACTATCCGCTGCTTGGCGAGCCGCCCTTCATCCTCGGCTGGGATATTTCGGGAACGGTCGAGGCGCTGGGCGCCGGCGTCACCGGCCTCAAGGTCGGCGACGAGGTGTTCGGCATGCCGCATTTCCCCAAGCAGGCGGCGGCCTATGCGGAGCTCGCCGCGGTGCCCGCCGACGAGATCGCACTGAAACCAAAGCGAGCCGACCACATCCAGACAGGCGCCCTGCCGCTGGCCGGCCTGACCGCCTGGCAGGGCCTTGTCCGCCATGGCGGACTGAAATCGGGCCAGCGCGTGCTGGTGCATGCGGCGGCCGGCGGCGTCGGCCATCTGGCGGTGCAGATCGCCAAGGCGCGCGGCGCTTATGTCATCGCCACCGCCAGCCCCAACAAGCTCGATTTCGTCCGCAAGCTCGGCGCCGATGAGATCATCGACTACACCAAGGGTGATTTTACCAGCCGCATCAGCGACATCGATCTGGTACTGGACCCGATAGGCGGGGAGCATGCCGAACGCTCGCTGAAGGTCATCAGGAACGGCGGCGTGCTGGTGTCCTTGCTGAACCTCAGCGACGCCACCAGGGCGCTGGCCAGCGCGCGCGACATCCGCGTCGAGCGCATGTCCGTCGTGCCTGACCGCGAAGGCCTGGTGGAGCTTGGCCGGTTGATCGACGCGAACAAGCTCACCGTCCATGTGGCCAAAAGCTTCCCGCTCGAAGAAGCGGGTGCTGCCCACGCCTTCCTCGCCACCAAACCGATCGGCAAGGTGGCGCTGACGGTCTGACCAACAAAGACACGCCCCAAAAGCAAAAGGGCGCGGAATGCCGCGCCCTTTTGTATCTTCGGCCCGGCCCTAGTGCCGGTATTGCTGGATGCGCGTGGTGCGCAGCCCGGCAAGGCCATATTCGTCGATCGACGCCTGCCAGGACAGGAATTCCTCGGTGGTGAGCTTGTAGCGCTGGCATGCCTCCTCAAGGCTCAAAAGCCCGCCGCGCACCGCCGCGACCACTTCCGCCTTGCGCCGGATAACCCAGCGACGCGTGTTGGTCGGCGGCAGATCGGCAATCGTGAGAGGGCTGCCGTCAGGCCCGATAACATACTTAACTCTAGGTCTAACCAGATCGGTCATCGTACTCTCTACAAAAAACTCAAAGACCCAATCCCCGCCACGTTACCGCCACAGCTTTAAAAATTGCCTAAGCAGACCCTAATGACTAGGTAAGGATCGTGAACGCCGCGTTAGTCTTTTCGCAGGCATTTGAAACATCCGGCTGGAAGCGTTGAATTGGTTGGGAAAAATCCGGCCGATGGCGGATCGCCCGCAATTCGTCGATCGCCTTGCAAGCTGGCGCTGCCGGAAAGCTTGACCTATATTCTCGACATTGGCATTCAGACGCCGCGCAGAATGAAAGCATCATGAACAGTCTCGACCTTCCCGGACGTCCCGAAAACACCCGCATTGTCGTCGCCATGTCGGGCGGCGTGGACTCGTCCGTGGTCGCCGGCCTGTTGAAACGCGAAGGCTATGATGTCGTCGGCGTCACGTTGCAGCTCTACGACCACGGCGCGGCCACGCACCGGGCCGGCTCATGCTGCGCCGGACAGGACATCGACGATGCCCGCCGCGTTTCCGAAACGCTTGGCATTCCCCACTATGTGCTCGATTACGAGGAGCGCTTCCGCAAGGCGGTCATCGACCCCTTCGCCGAAAGCTATGTCGCCGGCGAGACCCCGATCCCTTGCGTCTCCTGCAATCAGACGGTGAAGTTCGCCGACCTCCTGGCCACCGCCAAGGAACTCGGCGCCGACGCGCTCGCCACCGGGCACTACATCCGCTCCGGCGCCAACGGCACCCACCGCGCGCTCTACCGGCCGGTCGATGCCGACCGCGACCAGAGCTATTTCCTGTTTGCCACCACGCAGGCGCAGATCGACTATCTGCGCTTTCCCCTGGGCGGCCTGTCGAAGCCGCAGGTTCGCGCCATAGCCGAGGAGATGGGGCTGACGGTGGCCGCCAAGCAGGACAGCCAGGACATCTGCTTCGTGCCGCAAGGCAAGTATTCCGACATCATCGCCAAGCTGAAGCCGGCTGCCGCCAATCCAGGCGACATCGTCCATATCGACGGCCGCGTGCTCGGCCGCCATGAGGGCATATTGCGCTACACGATCGGCCAGCGCCGCGGCATCGGCATCGCGTCGGGCGAGCCGCTCTATGTCGTCCATCTCGATGCCGAACGGGCCCGCGTCGTGGTCGGCCCGCGCGAGGCGCTGGAGACGCACAAGATCTACCTGCGCAACATGAACTGGCTCGGCGACGGGCCGCTTGGCGATATTCCGCAAGGCGGCCTCGAACTGTTCGCCAAGGTGCGCTCGACCAGGCCGCCGCGCCCGGCGGTGCTGCGCCACATCGCGGGCGTGACGTCGGTCGAACTGGCCGACGGCGAGTCCGGGATCGCGCCCGGCCAGGCCTGCGTGCTCTATTCCGACGACGGCAACGAAGCGCGCGTCTTCGGCGGCGGCTTTATCGAGCGCTCCGAGCGCGGCGCCGAGGCAGAGGCCATGCTGACGAAGCTGGCGGCCAGGCCGGCGCAAATTCCCGCCGAATAAGCAGTCGGCGCCTTCTCAGTCTTTCGACTTGGTGTGGGTGACGGTACCCGCCGTCAGGATGCGCAGCACCCTGATTGCTTCCTCGCCGCTGGTGCGCGGCTCGGCCCGCGTCTCGATGCAGTGGATGAAATGCTCGAGTTCGCGCGTCAACGGCATGCCTTGCGCGACCGCGACATAGGACGGCTCGTTGGTGGTGAAGGCCCATTGGCCGCTGTCCTGCCAGACCGCGTGGCGGTAGACGGCCAGCTTGCGTTCCCATGGCTCGACATCGTCGAACACCGCCATCGCCTTGGTGCCGACCACGGTCAGCCGCCGCTCGCGATAGGGATTGAGCCGCGAGGTGAAAAGATGGCTGCGCAGGCCGTTGGGAAAGCGCATGTGCAGATGTGCGAAGTCGCTGAGGTTGTCGAGGAGTGCCGCGCCCTCGCCGCGCACCTCGATCGGCTCGGTGCCGGTGATGGCCAGGATCATCGACAGATCGTGCGGCGCCAGGTCCCATAGCGCATCGTTCTCGGTGTGGAACTTGCCGAGGCCGAGCCGGTGCGAGTGGATGTAGCGGACTTCGCCGAGCTCGCCCTTGTCGATCAGCCCCTTCAGCGTCTCGAAGGCGGGATGAAAGCGCAGGACATGGCCGACCATGAAGACGCGGCCATTGTCCTTGGCCGCCTGCACCGCGCGCTCGGCATCCGGCACCGTCAGCGCGATCGGCTTTTCCACCAGCAGGTCCTTGCCGCTTTCAGCGGCGCGCACGGAAAGGTCGGCATGGTATTGTGGCGGCAAGGCCATGACGATGGCGTCGATTTCGTCCCGGCCGAACAGCTGGTCCGGCTCGATCGCCAGGCAATCCTGTTCGCTGGCAAAGCCTTCGGCTCGCGCCTTGTTGGCGTCGGAAACCGCGTACAGCGCGCCAAGCGCCTTGAGGGTGCGGATATGGTTGCTGCCCCAGTATCCGCAACCGAGGACTGCAATGCGCGGCTTCATCTGTTTCAAACTCTAAAAACTCGTGGCCGAGACATAGCGACGTGCCCCTTCGAACTCAACCCCGGCGCTTGCAACCAAATGTCCAGACGGCAAAGCTTTTTTCGGCAATGAGGATATGCGGCGATATGGAATGCTTCGAAGCTTGACAGGCTCGCCCTCCCAACCTTATATCCGCGCGACCTTGGCGAACGCCTCGAAATGCCTTTTGATTTGAGGCGGATTTCGGGCCTTTCGCCGCCCTGGCGGGGTAGCTCAGTTGGTTAGAGCACGGGAATCATAATCCTGGGGTCGGGGGTTCAAGTCCCTCTCCCGCTACCACTTCTCGACGACAGAGCTTGCGGCAGGTGCGATCAATCGCGGCCAGCTACTTGCGTTGACGACGAGGTTGGCCGGTTTATCGGCGAGCGAGCCGCAGTGGATCACCAATGTCATCGGCGCGGCGCTACGCGAGAGCCTGCATCGAGCGGCGTCAGCGTCCCTCAGTCGCTCGCCAAGCCGCCCGTCCCCGGCGAACATGCGGACGCTTCCCTGATCATTGCTTGGTGAACGCGCCCGTGTAGGTTTGGCCGGCGAGCGCATAGGTTCCGGCCAGCGTGCCATCAGGCAACATCGTCAAACTGATGTCGGCGCCATTCGGCAGGCGCCCGAGCTTCAATGTGGTCCCGACAATTCTTCCTTCACCGGCGGCCTCTCCCGGATTGTTGTCGCCCAGATTGCCCCACGCGAAGGTGACCGTCACCTTGCCGTTTGGCGAAATCGTCTGCACGGCTACTTTGGCTTCATACGTGCCCTCCAATCGCCCGGCCCACATGCCCGAAAAAGCGGCGTATTTTGTTGGAACGCCCTTCGCTGGCGGCGTAATCGTCACGGATGGATCCATGATGGTCGAACCTGCAGGAGCGGTCGCGGGAGCCAATGCAGGGGGAGCGACAACCGGAGCTGACGGAGGTTCGACAGCGGCGGGTTGCGGCTCCACAGGAGCCGATTGGCATGCAACCAGGGCAAGTGCCGCGAAGCCCAGCATAGTGTTCCGCATCAAGTTCTCCCCATCATAAGCGGTCGGTCGGCAACAGGCCGCCGAATTGCACATTATTCTGCTTCGTGCAGGTCATCAGCACGATTTTGCCGGGAACCCCGTACGAATGGGCGGCGCTTTTCCTCGTGTTTTACCGAATACCCCGCTGCCCTGCGAAACGTCGGCGCCGATCGTCGCGACAGTCTAAGCTTTCTTTTATAGCTTAATATATATTAGCCATTTCTTGACAAACTGCCTAAGCTCTGGTTTCCTTATTTGACGGGTTTTAGGCAAGTTCGTTGCGTTTTTCGCCGCGACCGTGTTGATCGACAAGGGCGAACTCACCAAGCTGGAGGGCCGCAAGCTGCTGCCCGGCATGACGAGCGAGGCAATGATCCGCACTGGCGCCCGCACCGTGCTTTCCTACCTCGCCGAGCCGATCACGCAGAACTTCCTCCGGGCGATGCGGGAAAAATAGCCGTCGGCGTCAGGAGATACGATTACTCGCCCAATATCATCCCGGATGCCACGATTTGTGCCGTGCGCTCGGTCAGCTTTCCGCGTTTCACAAGCGTGGGTTTGACATAGGCCTTTTTCATCATCGCGGGCCGCCGTCCTTGTCCTTACCGTGCGCTCAACGCGACCATGCGGTCGAGCGCCGCGGTCAGGCCGTGCAGCGACACCGGGAACGTCAGCGGAGTCTCTGCATCGGTCGTGACGTTGAGCTTCAGCACCGTGCCTACCCTCAGCTTTCCGAGCACCGATCGGTCAATGGAAAACACCGCGATACAGCCTGTCGGCAGGCAGGTCCTGAAGCGCTGCGGGGATAAGGGCGGCTGATCGTCGATCTGCGGCGTCACGCCCGGATCGAGCAGGATGCCGAAGGGTAGAAGCAAGGTGGCCATCGTCGACCCGTCCGCGCGTTTCTGTATCTCCATGGCAAGCAGCCTTTGGCCGTTCTTCTGGACCTGGTCCTGCGAAAGCGAGCAGACCCTGGCGTTCTCCTGGACAGAGCAGGACACGCTCCAGTCCTGATAGACTTCGCGTAGCGATGACGGTCCGTCTGGAGCAGCAGCCGCCTGTTGTTGAGCCAACGCCGGCGACATCAACGAGAATGCGATTGCCCCGTATGCGCAGGCGGCCTTGAGGCCACGCTTCATGTGCAGACCCATTCACGGATCTTGCATTTGGCCCCTGAGGCCTCGCAGGCCTGCAAGGCGAGGTCTTCGGCCTCGCGGCGGGTCTCGGCCGAGTTCACGCCCCAGGGCGTGAAACGGTTCTCGACCTTGTCGGCCATGGCGAGCGCGCCGCAGTGCTTGTAGGGAAAGCCGGTCTCGTCGTCATCGGTCCAATGGCGATGGTTGCGGAAGACGGAGACGACGTTGCAGGCCTTGCCGCCGGCATTCTCGCAATGTTTCTGCGCGATGTCCTTCGCCTCCTGCCGCTTGTCGGCGCCCCAGAAGAAGCCGTATTTGCTGTCGGACTGCGAATAGGCGATGGCCGCCCAGATGCCTTTTTCTTCATGCTGCGGCTCCGGCGGCGCCACAAGGTCGGCCGAGACGACGTGCCCGCTCCACAACAAGGTCAAGCCCAAAACGGCCAAAGCCCGCAATCTCATGGTCGGCACCCCTTTCCTTGATCCTGGTCGCTTCGCCTACTTCGCCGCTGAAGCGACGGAGATCACCACGCAGCTTTTGCCCGTCGGCAGCAGGAGGGCTTCCCCGGCATTGCCACCGAGCTCGTACACTTCGACCTGCCCGAGATGATCAGTGATCTTGCTGCCCTGAGGCAGAATGGACGGGAGGTCGGCGCACGGGCTGGCGAATGGCGCCACCCGCACCATCGTCCCCTCGCAACCCGATGCGGTGGGCGATGCGAAAACGACACCGGCGGCAGGCCCGCTATAGCGTTCCGTCGCATAGTCCATGCCGACGAAGGCCTGGACGGCATGCTTGTCGGCCGCCTGGTCGTTCCACAGCGATTTGACGCTGTATTTCGTGCCTGTCGTCAAAATCTGCCCGAGCACCGGATAGATGGTCGAACAGGCCTGCACCCCGGCCTGTTTGACATGCTCGAGGAAGGGTGTGTCCGGAAGCGCCGGGTTGGCGGTCTCGGCCTGTGCGGCCGTCGCGCTGCCGACCAGATTGGCGATCGCGGCATAGTTCCCGGCCGCGAAGCCAAGGCCCGCCACGACGAGCCCCAACAGGGAAAATCCGACGACGCGCGGCCATCGCCGCCGTGGCGGTTCGACAAGCCTCTGCCGATCCGCCTCGACGGCCGGGCTGCTGCGTTTTACGGACGTGAACTGGTCCTGTTGGCTCATTGTGCTGCCCCGGTCATTTGAGTGGCGAAAGGGCTGCCGTCAGCCCCTTGAGTGTTGCTGCTGTCACGGTGATCGTCTGGCCGTCGACGGTCGGATAGGAAATCGCCGGCGTCGCGTTCTGCGCGATCTGCTGGCGCATGACGGGGCCGACCGGCAGCATGCCGACGCAGACCACGTCATTGCAGCCGTTCAGGTGGACGTCGATCGCCTGGTCCCGCCCGTCGAACTTCAGCGACACCAGGCCGTCGCTCCTGGCGTTCGGCGCGGTGCGGACGATCATGTAGGGCTTGCCGTCCTGCGTGGCGGCGAGCGACCAGCTGAATGCCATCTTGCCCGAGGTATCCTCGATCACCTGCGAGACATTGCAGACTTTCTTGCGGGCCTTGAGGTTCTCGTCGCAGATCAGCGTCCAGTTTTCGAACGGACGGATCGTGCGCTGATAGGTTCCCAGCTTCACGTCGGGCGGCAGCACCACATCCGAAGGCTTGATCCGATACGGCGACGCCACCTGCCCCGCGGCCGGCACGAGGCCGCCGCAGAGCACCAGGCAAGTCAGTGCGGCAAGTCCTTTCATTCCAGCCTCAGTTCAAGGTGAAGCTGATACCGGCGCCGACGCCGACATGACCGCCGGCGGCCGTGCCCGACACGTTGCCGCGGATGCGGCCGTCCTCGCTCGTGTAGCCCGCGCCGAAGGCCAAGGCGCTCGAATCCCGCCAGAAGCCGCCGCCCGCCGCGACGCTCAGCTTGCCGGGACGGTCGTCATAGCGCAGCGAGGCTGCGGCCAGGCCGATCGCCGCCGCCTGGCGGGCTTCGTCGCGTATGCCGTCGATGTCGCTATTGAGCTGGCTGAGCTTCTGGTCGGTATAGTTGTTGGCCTGCTGCAACGTCGTGGCCGCCACCTTGTCGGTGTAGGTGTTGGACGTGCTGATGGCGTTGGTCAGGCCCTGGTTCAGCTGGTTGACGTTGACCGCGTCGGTGCCGGCAACACCGGGGCCGACATTGGAGATGACCACCGGCGCGTTGACGTCGCCGCCCTGCAGCGTGATGCTGTTCTTCTTGCTGCCGTCCGGATTGGTGTCATAGACGACGGCATTCTGGGTGAGCGATCCGAGGCCCGATTTCAAATCCTGGATCGCCGTGTTGGTGGCGTAGAGCTGCGAGCCGTTTATCGCATCGGTGCTGCCGGCGTTGATCTGTCCGGCGGCGACATTGGTGATTGTGCGCTCGGCGCCGGCACTGCCGACGCTGACGGTGCCGATCGGGGTGGTGCCGGCGAAGGTGTAGGTCTTGCCGTTGATGACGGTGCTGGAGGTGCCGACCGCGGCCTGCGTCGACGCGCCCGAACCCAGCGCCACATCATTGGCGTTGTTGGCCTTGGCGCCCTGGCCAAGCGCCACCGCGCCTTGGCCCGTGGCTGTCGAGCCATTGCCGGCGGCAAGGCTGTTGGTGCCGCTGGCCACGCTGGCCGGCCCGATCGCCACGCTGTCGGTGCCGCTGGCGGTGGAGTCGGCCAGCGTCGAATTGGCGTGGAAATACTTGATGCCGCCGCCATTGCTGATGTTGGTCAGCGCGTTGTTGACGGCCGTGAACCCGTCATAGACGGTCGAATAGTTGTTGCCCTGGATGGTGTAGGTCGGGCCGGTGATCGACCCATCGGGATTGACCGTGGTGCCGCCGCCGAACAGGTTGGCGACGTTTTGCGACACGCCCTTGAGCTGCGAGACGTTGACGGCGTCGGTATTGGCCGAGCCGGCCGCGACGTTGGTGAGCTTGCGTTCGGCTCCTGCGCCGCCGATCGACACCTCGCCGACCGAGGTCTGTGGGCCCGTCAGGCCAAAGGCCGTGTAGCCGGCCTGGGCGCCGACCGAGGTGATGGACTGAGCGCCCAGCGCCACGCTGTTGATGAAGGTGCTTTGGGCGCCGGCGCCGAGCGCCACCGACTGGATGCCGGACGCCAGCGAATTGGTGCCGAGCGCCAGGCCGTCGGCCAGCATGACGTGGGCGTTCTGGCCGATGGCCGTTCCGCCGGGCGCGGTCTGGTCGACAATGGCGCCGTTGCCGATGCCGATGCCATTGTCACCGTTGACGACCGTCGTCGGGCCGACCGCGACCGACTCGGCGCCCACCGCGAGCGAGTCGCCGGCCGCCGAATTGGCATGGAAATATTTGGTCGACGTCACCGAGACCGAGGCGATCGCTCCCTGCAGCTGGCGAACCGTCACCGCGTCCTGCGCCTGCGTGCCGTCGGCGACATTGGTGATCTGCCTGTAGGACGTGGCGGTGCCGACCGACACCGCGCCGAGCAGCGTCTTGTCGGTGGTGTTGTACTGGATGAAGTTGGAAGGACCGGCCGCGATCTGGCCGGTGGCCGGCGCCACGGCCCGGTCGGACACGGAACCCGAACCAAGCGCCACACTGCCGTCGACGCTGGCCAGTGTGCCGCGGCCGAGCGCCAGCCCGCTGACGCCGGTCGCGGTCGCCTGGTAGCCGACGGCAGTGGAGCCTACCCCTTGCGCGAAGGAATCGGTTTGCGCCAGCCCGGCCTCGTTGGTGCGGGCGTAGCGGATGCCTATGCCGTTGGCGTCGGTATAGGCGGTCGAGGTGTCGCCGGCGATGTTGTTGATGGTGTTGCCAAGATTGGTGACGCCACTGCCGATGTTGGCAATATCGGTCGTGTTCTGCGTCACCTGCTGGTTGGTGGCGAACAGCTGCGAGCCGTTGACCGCGTCGGTCGAGCCGCCATTCAACTGTCCGGCCGCGACGTTCTGGATCTGGCGCTCGGCGCCAGCCGACCCGACCGAGAACGCGCCGGCCGGCGTGGTGCCGGCGAAGGTGTAGTTCACGCCGCCGATCGTCGCGCCGCCAACCGCCGTGGTGGTCCCTGATGCGGAATTCAGGCCGATCGCTACATCGCCGGCATTGTTGGCCACGGCGTTGGGTCCGACCGCGACGGAATTCGTTCCAAGCGCCTGGGAATCCGGCAAGGCCGAGTTGGCATGGAAATACTTGATGCCGCCGCCGACATTGATGTTGTTGACGACGGCGCCGATGGCGTCGACCGCCTGGTTGGTGGCGAAGAGCTGCGAGCCGTTGACCGCGTCCGTCGACGTCAAGCTGATCCGCCCCGCCGCCAGATTGGTGAGCGTGCGTTCCGCGCCGGGGGCGCCGATGCTGACCGTCGAGGTCGGCGTGGTGCCTTGGAAGGCGTAGGTTGTGCCGTTGATGACGGCATTGGCCGTGCCGACGGCCGCAGTGGTCACCGAGCCCGAGCCGAGCGCCACGTCGCCGGAGCTCGCCGCCGCGGTGGCGCCATTGCCCAGCGCGACATTGCCCGCGAGGCCGGCGGCGCCCGCCGTGGTGCCGTTGCCCAGCGCCACGGAACCTTGCCCGATCGCCTTGTTGTTGTTGCCGATGGCGACGGCGCCTGCGGCCTGGTTGGCGGCGGTGGCGGTCGCCGTGCCGTCGCTGTTGGCGATGTTGTTGGCGCCGCCGGTGAAGGCGCCGGTGCCGCTGGCGTAGCTGGGATCGCCGATCGAGACGGCGCCGTCCCCGAAAGCGGTGTTGCCGGCGCCGATCGCGGTTGCCTTGCCGCCGGCCGCGGTCGAGCCATGGCCGATGGCAATGGCATCGGCGGAATTGGCGATCGTGTCCGTGCCCATGGCGATCGCGTTGTCGGCGCTGGCATTGGCGTGCAGACCCAATGCCGTGGATGACACCCCGGATGCCGTGGATTGGAACCCCCCGGCGAAGGCGAACTGGTTGGAGGCGTTGGTGCCTCCACCTATGGCGGTACCCCCGATGGTCGCGCTGGCATTATCGCCAAAAGCCGACGCGAAGTTGCCCAGCGCTTTTGCCCCGCTGCCGGACGCAATCGCCCGTCCACCCGACGCGCTGGCACCGCTGCCGAGAGCCGTCGAGGTGGCGCCGGTCGCGGTCGAGCTATCGCCAATGGCGACGGCATCGACGGCGTTGGCAGTCGTGCTCGTGCCTATGGCGATCGCGTTGTCGGCGGTCGCATTAGCGTGCAGGCCCAATGCCGCGGACGAAACCCCGGACGCCGTGGATTGGAACCCCCCGGCGAAGGCGAACTGGTTGGAGGCGTTGGTGCCTCCGCCGATGGCGGTACCCGCAGTGGTCGCGCTGGCATTATCGCCATAAGCCGACGCGAAGTCGCCCAGGGCTTTCGCGCCGCTGCCGGACGCAATCGCGCGGCCGCCCGTCGCGCCGGCATTGGTGCCAATGGCCACAGACTGGGCGCCCGTCGCGCCATTGTTGCCATAGTTCCCGGTCGCCGTGCCGCCATCATTGATGCTGACATAATGCGACGCCGCCCCGGCGATGGCCGACTGCAATGCCTGATTGGTCGCAAACAGCTGTGAGCCGTTGATCGCATCGGTCGAATTGCCCGCGATTCGTCCTGCCGCAACATTGGTGATGGTGCGCTGATTGGTCCCGCTACCGACGCTGACGGTGCTGGTCGGCGTCGTGCCGGCGAAGCTGTAGGCCGTGCCGCCGATGGTCGTGCCGCTGGTGCCGACCGCCGCCGTGGTCACCGAGCCAGAGCCAAGCGCCACGTCGCCGGAACTCGCCGCCGCGGTGGCGCCATCGCCGAGCGCGACATTGCCCGCAAGGCCGGCGGCACCTGCCGTGGTGCCATTGCCCAGCGCCACGGAGCCCTGTCCGATGGCCTTGTTGTTGTTGCCGATGGCGACGGCGCCCGCCGCCTGGTTGGCGGCGGTGGCGGTTGCCGTACCGTCGCTGTTGGCGATGTTGTTGGCGCCGCCGGTGAAGGCGCCGGTGCCGCTGGCAAAGCTCGGATCGCCGATCGAGACCGCGCCGTCGCCATAGGCGGTGTTGCCGGAACCGATGGAGACGGCCTTGCCGCCGGTCGCCACCGCATTGGTGCCCATGGCGACTGCTTCCGCGGAACTGGCCTTGGCATTGTTGCCGACGGCGATGGCGCTCGTCGCCGACGCATTGGCCCCGATACCGAGTGCCGTACTGCCAATTCCGCCGGCATTGGCGCTGACGCCGGCGGCAAGGGAATTGTCTCCTGTCGCTTTCGCGCCGGACCCGAACGAGGAGGCGTTTGCGCCGCTGGCAGCGGCCGTGTTGCCAACCGCCGTGCTGGCGGTGCCACTCGCAACTGATGTATCGCCCATGGCGATGGCGCTCTGCGCGCTCGCATTGGCCTGCTTGCCGATCGCGCTGGCGTTCACACCGCTCGCGGTGGCGCCCAGTCCCAGCGCGGTTGCGCTGGCGGCGGTCGCCGCGGCGTTGTTGCCGACTGCGGTGGCGGACACGCCAGTGGCCTGGGATCCCGAGCCGGCCGCGACCGAGCCGATACCGCTCGACACGGCCTGGTTACCCAGCGCCAATGAGAAATCGGCCGAGGCATTGGTGCTCGAGCCGAGCGCGGTCGAGTTCAGCCCTGCCGCGTTGGCCGACTTGCCTAAGGCGACGGCACTGTCCCCGCTGGCGACGGCCGACCAGCCTCCGGCGAATGACAAGCCACCAGTGGCGGACGAACTGGTACCGACAGCGGTAGAATTCCCTCCCGAAGCAACAGAGAAGGTGCCCAAGGCGTTGGCGCCGCCCCCGGTGGCGCTAGCCTGGACGCCGAGCGCGACCGAATTAATATTGCTTGCGATCGTACCTTGGCCGAGAGCCATTGCGCCGCCTGCGCCTGTGGCCTTTGCGTTCAGGCCGAGAGCCACCGCATATTGCGCCGACGCAACGGACGAACGTCCTACCGCGATCGCGTCCGCCTGGGATGCCGTGACATCCGTCCCGATGCCGATGGCGCTCGTGGCGTTGGCGCCTGTTCCGGCGACGGTGCGCGAGCCAAGATAGATGGAGTTGATCTGGGAGGCGATCGAGCCGAAGCCGATCGCGACGGCATTCTGGGCGCCCGCGCTGGCATTGGTGCCCTCGGCGATCGAGTCGGCTCCGTTTTGCACGGCTCCGGACCCAAACGCGATACCGCGTATCCCGTTCGCCGTGCCGCCGCCGCCGAAAACCTGTGCTGATGCCGGCGTGGCGATGCCGCCCAATGCAATCACAGCCAGTGCGCCTGCCAGCGCCCTGCCGATGCCGAGCATGCCGAGTCCAGATCCCTTGCGGCGCATGCCGAGCACGCGGTGCGCCATGCGCAGCACCGCCATCAGGCGGCGGCGGAGCGCGCGGGAACCGTGCTCGGCCCCGGCAATCCAATGCCTGGCGAAATGCGCCGTGCGAAGCTGAACAAACGAGCCACTCGAAATGTGATTGTCGGTCATGGTCCCTCTCCGTTCGCCAGCCGTCAGGAAATGTCTGACAAATTCCAGCACTCGCAGAAAGCCATGATTCTGGTTTGCCGTATTTCAGGAAATTGCTGTTTTGTCAGAAAAAAACGCGGCAACTTCGCCGGAGTTAACGGATAGTTACTTTAGTTAGCGCTTTGATAAGGCGAAGTAAAACAATGACGCGATCGATATATCACCTAAGCTTCGAATTAAGCTTGCCGAAGCGAGCCTGCAATGGCGTCAATCGCCGGTATTTCTTCATCACGGTAGTAAAATGGCTCTGGCTCGAAAAGCCGCTCAAATGGGCGATGTCAGCGATCGTCATGCGGCTTTCGGCAAGCAGCTTCTCGGCGAAGTCCAGCCGTAAATCCAGGACATATTGATGCGGCGGCACCCCGAACGTCCGCGAGAATGCCCGCACGAAGTGGTAGGATGAAAGCCCGCAAACCGCCGCCATCTCCGCGAGCGCTATCTTGCGCGTGAAGTTCTGATCGAGGAAGTCCTGCACTTTGCGGGCGCTGCTGGGGGAGAGCCCGCCTTTTACGTTCAGCGCCGGCTGTCGCATCGCCGCTTCGGCTTTCGGAGCAAAGCTGTTGATTGCCGCGCACTGCATGCCCGTGGACGATTCCACATCCCGCTTCCAAATGCTGGCTCGAAAGCGCCAAAGCGCACCTGATGGTGACTCGCGCGCAAGATGGGCTCAGTCGCGATCGACGTATTTTGCAAAACTCCGAAACCTTTGTAGGAAATTCCGGCCTTTTGATCTCTGGTCTGCAGCTGTGGCCATCTTGTCATATCAGCGCTTTTCAGGTCTTGACCGAAGCATGGAAGGTCGGCGTCCTTCCCCGGTACTTCTTCATGGTTGCGGCCAGATGACTCTGATCCGAAAACCCGGCGAGGAAGGCGACTTCGGCGATTGCGAGTTCGCCGTCAACGAGTAACTTTTCCGCGAAGTCCAGGCGCAGGTTGATCAGGTAGCGATGCGGCGGCATGCCGAACGTGCTGGCGAACCTTGCTATGAAATGATTGGGGGAAACCCCCGCGACGGACGCCAGCTCGGCGACCATGACCTTTCGCACGAAATTCTCGTCGAGATATTCGCGCACGCGTCGGGCGCCAACGGCGGACAGCCCGCCCCTGGGCGATGCGGCCTGCCTGCTACGGCCGGTGTACGTGCGCAGGAGATGCACGCCAAACACGGTGAGCAGCGAGTCGAGATAGAGCTCGTTCGGCGGCAGCTTGCCGGTCAGCTCGGCGGTGATCATCTGAGCTATGTTGAGCGCCCTCAGGTCGACCGTGCCGAACGCAGGTGGCTCGAGCTCCACGTCGGAGCGGTCGACCTCGTGCGCGGCCAAGTCCGACAGTGCTTCGGGAGAGATGGAAATGACGGCGTTTTCCCTGGTCTGCGACCAGGTGAGGCTGCTGTCGACACCCGCGGGATTGATGACGAGGCACCCAACCGGCGCGTCGTATTGCGTGATCCTGTCGCTGCCGAGCGAGGCTCTCAATTTGCGTGTCGGCCTCAGCACAATTCCCGTGGAATGTTCCATGGCCAGGAACGTCTGCGACCCGGGACCGCGGACGGAATGGATGACGCTGCCGCGCGCGGTGGCTCTTCTGGGACCGGCACTTTCTGGAATGATGTCCAGCACATATCGGGCTACCCGATCGACGCCTCGGGAAACGCCGCTTTCCCGAGCTTCGTCCGCATTGTTCATTCGCGTCGCCTCAGCCGCCTTGCCGCTGCTTGAAATCCCCTTTGCCCGAACCCGGAACCAACGTAACGCAGGCGTCTCTGCTAGGGAAGAACTCCCATGCGCAAAGAAAAATTCTTATTCGCGAAAAGACAGAAAAAATGACCGACCGAGGAAGTTGACGAGCATTCTATTCCATGGGGATGGGGTCTTCGCCATGCCCGAGTTTCGCTTGTCAGCCGTGGCGCGGCTTGCGCGAATCGATTGCTTCGTTTTGGCACCAGAATCGGCGACCGGGCAAGACGGGCGCGTCGAACCGACAGGTTACGGCCGGCGGCTACGGATCAGCGCGACGTTTCTCGTACAGATCCCAGGTGAGTTCGACAAAGGCCAGGAGGACATCGTCCCGGTTCCAGCCGGCCGCGACCGCCGCCTGGACGATTTCATGGACGAGAGGCTGCAACTGGCGCTGGCACTGGGCCGACATGTCGCCATCTCCCACGGGAGGCCCCTCGAAGTTGAATCTCATCATTCGGCGCTCCCCTCGCCCTCCAATCAAAGTGTTGCACCATTAATTTCGTTTCACCTGATATACAATGGATGTGGTACCAAAGTACAGGGAGGTTTGGACTACCAAGGCAGCACAGAACGATTCCAGACCACGCGGCCTCTATGCTTTCCCTGGCGTCAAGTTGGTTTTCCCAAGCGGAAGGTCAGGGAAACTTCATCGGCTCAAACTCTGGCTGCCAATAGATTTTCTCAGTCGGGTCGCGACCATTATCCGCCGCATGGGGGGCACGGACCGACCGCATTGCCTTCTGCAACCGCTCGCTGGATAGTCCCGGCAATGTTCGAGACCATTGCGACTCACTGGACCCAAATCCTGGCGATCATCTCGGTGGTCATGGCGACCGTCGGCATCGCCCACGCTGTCATGACCAAGGAGGACGTGCGCGCCGCCACCGGATGGGTCGGCGTGATGGTGCTGTCGCCGATCCTCGGTGTGCTGATCTATGCCGTGGCCGGCATCAACCGCATCCGCCGCGCCACGATCACCGCGCAGCGCCCGCTTGCCGGCGACGCGGCCGCCACCAAGCATGAGCGCGACATCGCCGCCGAGGAGGCGCTGATCGTCGAGCGCTATGGTCAGCGCTTCACCGGCCTGCGGACGCTGGGCGACAGGGTGGCGCGGCGCGCGCTCAACCCGGGCAATGCCATCGACGTGCTGGAGACCGGTGACGAGGCCTATGCCGCCATGTGCGCGGCAATCGACGGTGCCGAGCGCAGCGTCCTGCTCGAGACCTATATTTTCGACAATGACGCCGTCGGCCTGCTCTTCGTCGAGGCGCTGGCCGGCGCCGTTCAGCGCGGCGTCACCGTTCGGGTGCTGATCGACGCGGTCGGCGCCCGTTACTCCGTTCCCAGCATTCTGGGCCATCTGCGCCGCGCCAACATCCCCGCCGATGTCTTCAACGGCAACATCGTCATGGGCCTGCGCCTGCCCTACGCCAACCTCAGGACCCACCGGAAGATCCTTGTGGTCGACGGCACGCTTGCCTTCACCGGCGGCATGAACATCCGCAAGGGTTTTTCGGCCGAGTTCGCCGGCTCCAACAGCGCAAGGGACACGCATTTCAAGGTCACCGGGCCTGTTGTCGCCGACCTGTTCTCGGTCGCCGCCGAAGACTGGCGCTTCGCCACCAACGAAGGGCTGAAGGGTGACGCCTGGCGAATTGCCCCGCTGGCGCCGGCCCCCGGCCAGCCTATGCTGGTGCGGGCGGTCGCATCCGGGCCGGATGCCAGCAACGAGACCAACCACAAGCTGCTGATCGGCGCCTTCTCGGTCGCGCGCAAATCGATCCGCCTGATGTCGCCCTATTTCCTGCCGGACCGCGAACTGATCAGCGCCTTGATCACCGCCGCCCGGCGTGGCGTCGAGATCGATGTCGTGGTGCCGGCGGTCAACAATCTCTTCCTCGTCGACCGCGCCATGACGGCGCAATTCGACCAGATTCTGAAGAACTATTGCCGCATATGGCGCACGGAAGGCCCATTCGACCATTCCAAGCTGCTGTCGATCGACGGCGTGTGGGCCTATGTCGGCTCGTCCAACCTCGACGCCCGGTCGCTGCGGTTGAACTTTGAAATCGATCTGGAGGTCCTCGATGCAGGCTTTGCCCGCGAGATCGAAGCCCGGATCGGATCGGCGATCGAAACGGCCATTCCGGTCACGCTGGACGCCTTGCGGGCCCGCCCCTTCATCATCCGGCTCTTCGACCGCATCCTGTGGCTGGGATCGCCCTACCTCTAGAAGGCTTTAACAAAACGACGTGTTTGACGGATAGTTTGGTGTCGGCCATGGAACATAAGCGCAAAGACTCTATTTGAGGTGCATGGTGAGACCAGCAGGCATGGCAGGCACAAGGTGCGGATGAACGGACGCAGCCTCCCGGCAAACATGCTTTTGTCCATTCGCGACAGGCGGATGCAGAAGGCAAACGCGGCTGCGCACAAGGCGACCGCCACCACAGGCACGCTGGTCGCCTCCTACAACGTCCACAAATGCATCGGCGTCGATCGCAAGTTCGATCCCGAGCGTACCAGCCGCGTCATCCGCGAGATCGACCCTGACGTCATCGCACTGCAGGAAGCGGACAACCGTTTCGGCGACCGTGACGGGCTTCTCGACCTGCCTCGCCTCGAGCGGGAAACCGGCCTGGTGCCGGTGCCGATTTCGGCCACCGGCAAGGGCCATGGCTGGCACGGCAATGTGCTGCTGTTCAAGAAGGGCGTCGTCCGTGACGTGCATCAGATCAGGCTTCCCGGCCTGGAACCGCGCGGTGCCGTGGTGGCGGAGATCGAATTGAACGGAAGCGAGACGCTGCGTATTATCGCCGCCCATCTCGGCCTGCTGCGCCACTCGCGCTCTCAGCAGGCCCGTGTCGTGCTCGATCTCATGAGCAGCCCGGACGAAAAGCCGACCTTGCTGCTTGGCGACCTCAACGAATGGCGGCTCGGCAACCGCTCGGCCCTCAACACGCTGCACGCGACGTTCGGGCCTCAGCCGCCGGCGGTCCCCACCTTCCCCTCGAACCTGCCGTTGCTGGCACTCGATCGGATCATGACCAATCGGCGCGGCATGATCGCAGCGGTCGAAGCCCATGACACGCCGCTTTCGCGCGTCGCCTCCGACCATCTGCCTCTCACTGCATTCGTTCGCCTGTAAGCCTGGCTTGCGTGCACGTCTTCGAAGAGCGCCGCGATTCATTTTGGAACGCTAATTCTCTCCGCGAGTTGATACGCATTGAACCCGCAGGAGGACGAGACGTGAAAAAGCTATTTCTGGCTTCCATGGTGGCATTGGCCGCGACAGCCGCTGTCATTGCGCCGACGCAGGCCGCAAGCGTGATTATCCAATCCGACGACAACAACCAATATTCACCGGACGATCAGTCCGATAGCGGCCAGATTGTCATTCGCCGCCATCACCGGCAGAATTACGACAACCAGTATGGCAACGACCAGAACGTGCAGTATGATGACAACTATAATGGCGATTATCGACGCCACCACCGCCATCACCGCTGCCATATCGAACTGATCAAGCATTGGCGCCACCACCACAGGGTGATCGAGCAGGTTCGCGTCTGCGGTTAACCCGCCCCCTGCCTTTGCAGCAAGACGACGTGATGTGCTTGCGAGCAGGAAGCAATCCACAGCGGTTAGTGATAATGCGGCATAGGCACGCCCTTCAAGAGGACGTGGCTATGCCGCATTGCACAATTTCGCGGCCTTGCCCACAATGCAGGCATGGTCCGATCCTCCCTAGCCGTCCTGGTGATTGATGAAAATCGCATCCGCGCCTCAATCATCGAGGCCGGCCTGCGCGAGGCCGGCCATCAGCGTGTCACCGTCATCCACGACGTGACCGGCATTGCGCGGCGGATCGCCGAAATCGAACCCGACGTCATCGTCATCGATCTCGAGAACCCCAACCGCGACATGCTCGAAAACATGTTCCAGCTGTCGCGCGCCGTGAAGCGCCCCATCGCCATGTTCGTCGACCGATCCGACCAGGCCTCGATCGAGGCCGCGGTCGATGCCGGCGTATCCGCCTATGTCGTCGACGGCCTGCGGCAAGAGCGCGTCAAGCCGATCCTCGACATGGCGGTGAGCCGCTTCAATGCTTTTTCGCGCATGGCGCGTGAACTGGAAGAGGCGCGCAGCGAGCTCGAGAGCCGCAAGGTGATCGATCGCGCCAAGGGCATCCTGATGAAGTCGCGCGGCCTCTCCGAAGAGGCCGCCTATACGCTGCTGCGCAAGACGGCGATGAACCAGAACCGCAAGATCAGCGACATCGCGCAGAGCCTGGTGACCGCGGCCGGGCTGCTGGGGCCGGCGGAGGACGAATGAGCATGAGGCACCAGATCACCGCCGGCTTCATGCCGCTCTTCGACAGCGCAGTGCTGGTCGCCGCGAGCGCGCTTGGCTTCGCCGCCCGCGAAGGCATCGACCTTACGCTGCACCGCGAGACCTCCTGGGCCAACATCCGTGACCGTATCGCCATCGGCCATTTCGATCTCGCCCATATGCTGGGACCCATGCCGCTCGCCTGCAATCTCGGGCTGACGCCGCTCGCTTCCGAGACCATCGTGCCATTCTCGCTCGGGCTCGGCGGCAATTGCGTCACCATCTCCAACGCCGTCTGGGCCGGCATGGCGGCGCATGGCGCCGAAGCCGATCTCGATCCGGCACGCGCGGGCGCGGCCCTTAATGCGTTCATCCGTGAACGGGCGGTGGCAGGCCGCGAGCCGCTGCGCTTTGCCGTCGTGCATCCGCATTCCGGGCACAACTACGAACTGCGCTACTGGCTCGCCGCTTGCGGCATCGACCCGGACCGCGAAATCGAGATCGTCATAGTGCCGCCGCCCTTCATGGCCGACGCGCTCGCCACCGGGCGCATCGACGGCTACTGTGTCGGCGAGCCCTGGAACAGCGCCGCGGTCGCGGCCGGCACCGGCCATATCGTCACCGTCAAGGCGCGGATATGGCGCAACAGCCCGGAGAAGGTGATCGGCGTGCGCAAGGCCTGGGCGGACGAGAATCCCGAGGCGCTGGCGGCACTGCTGCGCGCGCTGCATCACTCCGCACGCTGGTGCCAGGACCCGGCCAACCACGCCGAATTGGCCAATGTGATGGCGCAGCCAGGCTTCCTCGGCCTGCCGCCGGCCGTGCAGATGCCGATCCTGACCGGCCATCTGCAATTGGGCGGCGGAGCGCAACTGGATATCGACGACTTCTTCCTGCCCTTCGACAAGGCGGCAAACTTTCCGTGGAAGAGCCATGCGCTTTGGTTCTACACGCAGATGGTGCGTTGGGGGCATGTGTCGCACACGCCCGACAATCTCGCCATCGCCCGGGATTGCTACCGGCCCGACCTCTACCGCTCGGCGCTGAAGCCGCTTGGCGTCGCGCTGCCTGGCGCCAATGCGAAGGTCGAAGGCGCGCTCAAGGTCGCCACTGCGGTCGGCGCGACCGGGGCTGGTCTCGTGCTCGGCCCGGACGGCTTCTTCGACGGCCAGATTTTCGATCCCGACCAGATCGAGGCGTATATCGAGCGCCAGAAATCGGCCCGCGCGGAAGCCTGATCACTTTCGCGCCACTCTTGTGCATTGCACAAAAATTGTGCGTGCGGCAACTCTAATGAACAATCTTTGGCCTGCTCGCTATTTCGCCTGACAGGCCAGCGACCGCCGCGCGTCGCTGATTTCATTGATGTTTTTCCTTTCACCGGAAACTGGCACGGTTCCTGCTTTGAAATAATCAGACCCTTCGCGGGTCACGGAACAGGCGTCCAATGGCGGGCGCTACAGGCAAAGCTGCCGCTCAGGTCAAAACGCGCTCCCGGTCTCTCGGGCGCGAGGACCTGGCCGGCGGCTTTTTTGTTTTGGAATCGCGTTCAACCGGAGACGACGATGAAGAAGACGATGAAGAACTGGATCGGGACGGGAACATCGCCCAAGGATGTGACGCGTCGCGATTTTCTGGTCAGCAGCGCCATGACGGCCGGCCTGTTCATGGCGGCCCGCAAGCTGTTTCCATCCGGCGCCTATGCCGCCACCGCCGCGCCGGAAGTTACCGGCGCCAAGCTCGGCTTCATCGCGCTGACCGATGCCGCACCGCTGATGATCGCCAAGGAGAAGGGCCTGTTCGCCAAATTCGGTATGCCCGATGTCGAGGTGCTGAAGCAGGCGTCGTGGGGGGCGACGCGCGACAATCTGATGCTCGGCGGTGCCGCCAACGGCATAGACGGCGCCCACATACTGACGCCGCTGCCGTACCTCATGCACACCGGCAAGGTGACGCAGAACAACCAGCCCATGCCGATGGCGATCGTGGCGCGGCTCAACTACGACTGCCAGGGCATTTCGGTCGCGCAGGAATATACCGGCACCGGTGTCGGCCTCGACGCCTCCAAGCTGAAGGATGCCTTCGCGGCCAAGAAGGCGGCCGGCAAGGAAATCAAGGCCGCCATGACCTTCCCGGGCGGCACGCACGATCTGTGGCTGCGCTACTGGCTGGCCGCCGGCGGCATCGATCCCGACAAGGACGTCTCGACCATCGTCGTCCCGCCGCCGCAGATGGTGGCCAACATGAAGGTCGGCAACATGGACGTCTTCTGCGTCGGAGAACCATGGAACGAGCAGCTCGTCCACCAGGGCGTCGGCTTCACCGCCGCCACCACGGGCGAATTGTGGAAGGGCCATCCGGAAAAGGCGCTCGGCCTGCGCGCCGAATTCATCGAGAAGAACCCGAACGCCACCAAGGCGATCCTGATGGCCGTCATGGAAGCCCAGCAATGGTGCGAGGCCAAGGAGAACAAGAACGAGATGGCCGCCATCATCGGCAAGCGGCAATGGATGAACGTGCCGGTCGCCGACATCATCGGCCGCCTCAAGGGCGACATCAATTACGGCAATGGCCGCGTCGCCAACGGCACCGATCTCTCCATGAAGTTCTGGAAGGGCGGCGTTTCCTACCCCTACAAGAGCCATGATTCCTGGTTCCTCGCCGAGAACATCCGCTGGGGTAAATTCGCGCCGACCACCGACATCAAGGCGCTGGTCGACCAGGTCAACCGCGAGGATCTGTGGCGCGAGGCGGCCAGGGATCTCGGTGTGGCGGCGGCCGACATTCCGGCCTCCTCGTCGCGCGGCACGGAAACCTTCTTCGACGGCAAGATCTTCGATCCGGCCAACCCGTCCGCCTATCTCGACAGCCTTAAGATCAAGGCGTCGGCTTAATCCAAGCGCAACGGTGCCTCTTGCGCCGTTGTCGCACACAAACGGCGCACTGCGCCGTTTGTCCCCCAGCGCCTTTCGCCAGTGCCCCCACGGAGTTTTTCCCAGACATGTCGATCCAGACTATCGAGGATATCAAGGTGAAGGCGTTCCCCGCCAAACCGGCTGAGGTGATTGCCTTCACCGCCAGGGCGCGGCGCCGCTTCGACCCGCTCGCCATCGCCGGCAAGCTGGCAAGCACGCTGGTGCCGCCGATCGTCGTCATCGCCCTGATGCTCGTCGTCTGGCAGGTCGCCTGCTCGTCGCCGACATCGAGCCTGCCGCCGCCGAGCCAGGTGTGGAACGACGCCTACGATCTGATCGCGCATCCGTTCTTCGACATTGGCCCGCAGGATATTGGCCTCGCCTGGCGGGTGCTGATCTCGCTGCAGCGCGTCGCCATCGGCTTTGGCCTGGCGGCGATCGTCGGCGTCGCGCTCGGCGCGCTGGTCGGCCAGTCGATCTGGGCGATGCGCGGCCTCGATCCGGTCTTCCAGATCCTGCGCACCGTGCCGCCGCTGGCCTGGCTGCCGCTGTCGCTGGCGGCATTCCGCGATTCCAGCCCGTCGGCGCTGTTCGTCATCTTCATCACCTCGATCTGGCCGATCATCATCAACACCGCCGTTGGTGTGCGCAACATTCCCGAGGACTACCGCAACGTCTCGCGCATCCTGCGGCTTAACCAGTTCGAATTCTTCGTCAAGATCATGGTGCCGGCCGCCGCGCCCTACATCTTCACCGGCCTGCGCATCGGCATCGGCCTGTCCTGGCTCGCCATTGTCGCCGCCGAAATGCTGACCGGCGGCGTCGGCATCGGCTTCTTCATCTGGGACGCGTGGAACTCGTCGCGGCTGCCCGACATCATCGTCGCGCTCGCCTATATCGGCGTCACCGGCTTCTGCCTCGACCGGCTGGTCGCTGGCGTCGGCGCCTTCGTCACCCGCGGCACAACGGCAAAGTGAGGACAGCGCCATGACCGCCTATCTGAAACTCGACCATATCGACAAATCCTTCGCCCGCGGCGGCCAGGTCAGCGAGGTTCTGAGGGATATCAGGCTGACCATCGACAAGGGCGAATTCGTCTCCATCATCGGCCATTCCGGCTGCGGCAAGTCGACCTTGCTCAACCTGATCGCCGGCCTGACCAAGGTCTCCGCCGGCGCCGTGCTGCTCGAAAACAAGGAAGTCGACAGCCCCGGACCCGAACGCGCCGTGGTGTTCCAGAACCATTCGCTGCTGCCCTGGCTGACCGTCTACGAGAACATCAACCTGGCGGTCTCGAAAGTCTTCGGTCGTTCGAAGAGCAAGGCCGAGCGGCATGACTGGATCATGCGCAATCTCGACCTCGTGCAGATGGCGCATGCCAGGGACAAGCGGCCTGCCGAGATCTCCGGCGGTATGAAGCAGCGCGTCGGCATCGCCCGCGCGCTCGCCATGGAGCCGAAGATTCTGCTGCTCGACGAGCCGTTCGGCGCGCTCGACGCGCTGACGCGCGCGCATCTGCAGGACGCGGTAATGGACATCCATTCCAGGCTCGGCTCGACGACGATCATGATCACCCATGATGTCGACGAGGCGGTGCTCTTGTCCGACCGCATCGTCATGATGACCAACGGTCCGGCGGCAACCATCGGCGAGGTGCTGCCCGTGTCGCTGGCGCGGCCTCGCCGGCGCGTCGAAGTCTCTTCCGACCGCACCTTCCTGCGCTGCCGCGAGGCGGTGTTGAAGTTCCTCTACGAACGCCACCGCTTCGTCGAAGCCGCGGAGTAGACCAATGAGCGAAAAACTCGTCATCATCGGCAACGGCATGGCCCCCGGGCGCATGCTGGAGCATCTCCTGGAACAAGCGCCGGGCCGTTACAGCGTCACCATCTTCAACGCCGAGCCGCGCGTCAATTACGACCGCATCATGCTGTCGCCGGTCCTCTCCGGCGAGAAGGCCTATGAGGAAATCATCATCCATGGCGACGGCTGGTACATCGCCAACAACATCACCCTCTACAAGGGCCACAAGATCGTTGCCATCGACCGGCAGGCGAAGACCGTCACCTCCGACCATGGCGTGACCGAACCCTACGACAAGCTGATCATCGCCACCGGCTCGGTGCCTTTCATCATTCCGGTGCCGGGCCACAATCTGCCCGGCGTGCTGACCTATCGCGATCTCGACGACGTCCAGGCGATGATGCTCGCCGCCCAGTCGCGGGCCAAGGCCGTGGTCATCGGCGGCGGCCTGCTCGGGCTGGAGGCGGCGGCCGGCCTCAACGCGCAAGGCATGGACGTCACCGTGCTGCATGTCATGCCGACGCTGATGGAGCGCCAGCTCGATCCGGCCGCCGGCTATCTCCTGCAGCGCGCCGTGGAGCAACGCGGCATCAAGGTCATCACCAAGGCCAACACCCAGGCAATCACGGGCAACGGCAAGGTCGAGCAGGTGGAACTCGCCGACGGCACGATCATTCGGGCGACGCTGGTGGTCATGGCCGTCGGCATAAGGCCGAACGCGGCGCTGGCGAAAGAAGCCGGCATCGCCGTCAACAGAGGCATCGTCGTCGATGCCGGCATGCGCAGCAACGACCCCGACATCTACGCGCTCGGCGAATGCGCCGAGGTCAACGGCATGGTCTACGGGCTGGTCGCGCCACTCTACGAGATGGCGCGTGTCGCCGCCAGTCAGCTTGCCGGCAACGAAGCGGCCGCTTTCGTCCATATGGACACGCCGACCAAGCTCAAGGTCACCGGCATCGACCTGTTCTCGCTAGGCGACTTCGCCGAGGGCGAGGACCGCCAGGAGATCGTGCTGCGCGACGCCGCCGCCGGTGTCTACAAGCGGCTGGTGCTCAAGGACGACCGCATCATCGGCACCGTGCTTTACGGCGAGACGGCGGACGGCGCCTGGTTCAACGATCTCAAGAAGAAGCAGACCGACATTTCGCAAATGCGCGACACGTTGATCTTCGGCCAGTCCTACCAGGGGGGTGCCCCGCTGGACCCTATGGCGGCCGTTGCAGCCTTGCCGGATGATGCGGAAATCTGCGGCTGCAACGGCGTTTGCAAGGGAAAGATCACCGGCGCGATCACGGCCAAGGGCCTGACCTCGCTCGACGACGTGCGCGCCCACACCAAGGCGTCGGCCTCGTGCGGCTCCTGCACCGGGCTGGTCGAGAAGCTGATGGTGCTGACCCTCGGCGACACCTACAACCCGGCGGCCGTGCAACCCATGTGCTCCTGCACCACGCTCGGCCATGACGAGGTGCGCCGGCTGATCAAGGCCAAGCACCTGAAGACCATTCCCGCCGTCATGCAGGAACTGGAGTGGAAGACCTCCTGCGGCTGCGCCAAATGCCGGCCGGCGCTCAATTACTATCTCGTCTGCGACTGGCCGGACGACTACGCCGACGACTACCAGTCGCGTTTCATCAACGAGCGCGTGCACGCCAACATCCAGAAGGACGGTACCTATTCGGTGGTGCCGCGCATGTGGGGTGGCGTCACCAATGCCGCCGAACTGCGCGCCATCGCCGATGTCGTCGACAAGTTCGAGATTCCGATGGTCAAGGTTACCGGTGGCCAGCGCATCGATATGCTCGGCATCCGCAAGGAAGACCTGCCGGCGGTGTGGGCCGATCTTGGCCAGGCCGGCTTCGTCTCCGGCCACGCCTACGCCAAGGGCCTGCGCACCGTGAAGACCTGTGTCGGTTCCGACTGGTGCCGCTTCGGCACGCAGGATTCGACGGGGCTCGGCATCCGTATCGAGAAATTCATGTGGGGCTCGTGGACCCCGGCCAAGGTCAAGATGGCGGTGTCGGGTTGTCCTCGCAACTGCGCCGAGGCGACCTGCAAGGATGTCGGCGTCATCTGCGTCGACTCGGGCTACGAGATTCATTTCGCCGGCGCCGCCGGCCTCGACATCAAGGGCACGGAGGTGTTGGGCCTGGTGAAGACCGAGGACGAGGCGCTGGAGCATATCGTGGCGCTGACGCAGATGTACCGCGAGCAAGGCCGCTATCTCGAGCGTATCTACAAATGGGCCAAGCGCATCGGCATCCCCGAGATCAAGCGTCAGATCATGGACGATGCGAGCAAGCGCAAGGCCTACTACGAGCGCTTCGTGTTCAGCCAAAAATTCGCCCAGGTCGACCCGTGGTCGGAACGTGTCTCCGGCAAGGACAAGCACGAGTTCCGGCCGATGGCCTCTGTCGGGTTTGCGCAGGCGGCGGAGTGATTAGTATGAACTGGATCGCCATCGGCACCATCTCCGACATCCCGCGCCGTGGCGCGCGCTGTGTCGCCACCCCGCAAGGCAAGGTCGCCGTCTTCCGCACACAGGACGATCAGGTCTATGCCATCGACGACCACTGCCCGCACAAGGGCGGGCCGCTGAGCCAGGGCATCGTCCATGGCGCGGCGGTGACCTGTCCCCTGCACAATTGGGTCATCTCGCTGGAGACAGGCAAGGCGCTCGGCGCCGACGAAGGCGTGGTGCGCACCATTCCGGTCAAGGTCGAGGGCGAGCACCTGTTCCTGGCGCTGGAAGCGCTGGCCAGCCGCGCCGCCTGACCATGGAGATCGACGCAGCACGCGAGGTGAGGACCACCTGCCCCTATTGCGGGGTGGGCTGCGGCGTGCTGGCGAAGGTCGCCGCGGATGGGCAAGTGTCCGTCCGCGGCGACCCCGACCATTCCGCGAATTTCGGCCGGCTCTGCTCCAAAGGGTCGGCGCTGGCCGAGACCATCGATCTCGAGGGCAGGCTGCTCCACCCCGAAATCCACGGCCGCCGGACAGGCTGGAACGAGGCGCTCGACCATGTCGCCTCGACCTTCTCGCAGACCATCGCCGAGCATGGGCCGGATGCGGTCGCCTTCTATGTCTCCGGCCAGTTGCTGACCGAGGACTATTACCTCGCCAACAAGCTGATGAAGGGTTTTGTCGGCTCGGCCAATATCGACACCAACTCTCGCCTCTGCATGGCCTCGTCCGTCGCCGGCCACCGCCGCGCCTTCGGCTCCGACACGGTGCCTGGAAGCTACGAGGACCTGGAACTTGCCGACCTCATCGTGCTGGTCGGCTCCAACCTCGCCTGGTGCCACCCTGTGCTCTTCCAGCGCATCGCGGCGGCCCGGGAAAAGCGGCCGGAGATGAAGATCGTGCTGATCGATCCGCGCCGCACCATGACATCCGATATCGCCGACATGCATCTGGCGATCGCACCGGATGGCGACGTCGCTCTGTTCACCGGCCTGCTCGCCTGGCTCGGCCAGCACAATGCGCTCGACCGCGCCTATATCACCGCGCACACGACCGGCTTCGGGCAAGCGCTCTTTGCTGCCTCCGCGCTCGATCTTGCCGGTGTCGCCGCTGCCACCGGCCTCAGCGAAGACGAACTTGTCCGCTTCTACAGCCTGTTTGCTGCCACCGCGAAGACGGTGACCGTCTACAGCCAGGGCGTGAACCAGTCGTCGTCCGGCACCGACAAGGTCAACGCCATCATCAACTGCCATCTCGCCACCGGCCGGATCGGCAAACCGGGAGCGGGCCCGTTCTCGGTGACCGGTCAGCCCAACGCCATGGGTGGCCGCGAGGTCGGCGGCATGGCCAACATGCTGGCCGCCCATATGGAGATCGAGAACGCCGAGCACCGCGACCGCGTGTGCCGCTTCTGGAATGCGCCTGGCATCGCGCAGAAGCCCGGCCTGAAGGCCGTCGAAATGTTTCAAGGCGTGGCCGACGGGCGCATCAAGGCGCTGTGGATCATGGCCACAAACCCGGTCGATTCGATGCCTGACGCCGATGCCGTCGAAGCGGCGATCAAGGCTTGCTCGTTCGTCGTGGTATCGGACGTTCTGGCGAGCGCCGACACGGTGCGTCACGCCCATGTCCGGCTGCCCGCCACCGCCTGGGGCGAGAAGGACGGCACCGTCACCAACTCCGAGCGCCGTATCTCGCGCCAGCGGTCGTTTCTGGCGGCGCCCGGCGAAGCGCGGCCCGACTGGTGGATCATCGCCGAAGTGGCGCGGCGGATGGGGTTTGGCGAGGCGTTCGCGCATGAGACCCCGGCAGAGATTTTTGGCGAGCACGCCGCGCTGTCCGGGTTCGAGAATGATGGCGTGCGAGATTTCGATATCGGTGCGTATGCCGGGGCCGATGCTGAAAGTTATGCATCACTTGAGCCATTCCAATGGCCAGCCCCCAGCCCACGAGGCGGCACGACGGAGCACCAACCCACCCGCTTCTTCGCCAACGGCAATTTCTACACGCTCGACCGCAAAGCCCGCTTCATCGCCATCCGTCCCACCACCGAAATCCGCACCACCCCTGATTTCCCGCTCATCCTCAACACCGGCCGGATCCGCGACCACTGGCACACCATGACGCGCACCGGCAAAAGCCCGCGTCTGTCCCAGCACATCGCCGAACCCTTCGTCGAAATCCACCCCGTGGACGCGCAGCATCACGGCATTGGCGACGCCGACATCGTGCGCATATCCAGCCCGCGCGGCGACGTGCTGGTCCGCGCCCTGATCACATCTCGCCAGCGCCAGGGCAGCGTCTTCGCGCCGATGCACTGGACCGATCAGTTCGCGGCAAAAGGCCGGCTCGACGCGCTCACCGCGCCGCTGACTGATCCTGTTTCCGGCCAACCGGCGCTAAAACATGTCGCGGCCCGCATCGAGAAATTTGCCGCCAAGGTCTTTGGTTTTGCCGTGACGCGGCAACGTCCGGAAGCGATCAACGCCGACTATTGGGCAGCAGCCCGCTGCAAAGGCGGCTGGCGGGTCGAGCTGGCCTTTGCCGACGACACTGTCGACTGGACAGCCTTCGCCAACTCGCTCTTCAATGCCTTCTCAGCCGAAATGCTCGCCTATCACGACCGCGACGCCGGCCAGCACCGCATCGCCGCCTTCGACGGCGAGCACCTCGTGGGTGCCTTGTTCGTTGCGCCTGACCCGGTCGCGGTGTCGCGCGGCTGGGCGGCTGAACAGTTGGAAACGCCTCATGCCAGCCAACGCGAACGCTTTAGGATCGTCGCCGGCCGCGCCGGTGCCGATCGGCCTGACGCCGGCGCGACCGTCTGCTCCTGTTTTGGCATCGGGGCCAACCAGATCATGGCCGCCGTGGCTGCCGGCTGCACCACTGTCGAAGCCATCGGAGGCGCCCTGAAGGCCGGCACCAATTGCGGCTCCTGCCGGTCCGAGATCCGCGCCATCATCCAGGCCAACCGCGTTCAGGCGGCCGAGTGAGCAGCGCTCCCCGGGGCGTTTGAGCGGCCGGCAGGGCCGCGCCAAACCTGTCCAACTGTTAATTCGACTTGGGGTCGTTTCGGCCATATTGGTTGATGGGGGTGAAAGATGCCGCCATGGACCAGCAATTGGAAATGCCCCTGCAGACGACCGTCGCGCCACGCCGTTCGCGTCGCTGGATTCCCTGGCTGATCTTCATTGCCATTGTCGCCGCGACCGGCGCCTATCTCTATCAGCGTCCGCATGTCGAGGCGAGGCAACCCGGCGGCAGGCGCGGGGCGCAGCCGACGACGATCGGCGCCGCCGCCGTCGAAAAGGGCACGATAGACGTCACCCTCAACGCGCTCGGCACGGTGGCCTCGCTCTCCACCGTCACCGTCAAGCCGCAGGTCACCGGCCCGCTCATCCAGGTGAATTTCAAGGAAGGCCAGGACGTCAGGAAGGGCGACCTGCTGGCCGAGATCGACCCCCGCCCCTTCCAGGCGGCGCTCGCACAGGCGCAGGGCCAGCTGGTGCGCGACCAGGCCATGCTCAGGGATGCTGGCCTCGACCTCGTTCGCGACCAGAAGCTGGTGGCGCAGGGGGCGGCGACGCCGCAGACCCTCGACGCCCAGGTTGCCCTTGTCGCGCAGGACCAGGGCTCCGTCCAGGTCGACCAGGCGATGATACAGACCGCCACGCTCAATCTCGATTATTGCCGCATCCTGGCTCCCGTCGACGGACGGGCCGGCCTGCGCCAGGTCGATCAGGGCAACTATGTCACCCCCGGCGATGCCAACGGCATCGTCATCATCACCCAGGTGCAGCCGATCAGCGTGCTGTTCACCGTGCCCGAGGATGAACTGCCCGCGATCGCGCAGCGCATGCAGCAGGGCGCCACGCTGCCCACGTCGGCCTTCGACCGCGCCGGAGCCAAGAAGCTCGCCGACGGCCAGCTAGAAACCTTCGACAGCCAGATCGACCCGAGCACCGGCACCATCAAGCTGCGGGCGGGCTTCGCCAATGAGACGCGCCTCCTCTATCCGAACCAGTTCGTCAACGTCGCGCTTCTGGTCGACGAGCACAAGGACGTGGCGATCGCGCCGATCGCGGCGATCCAGCGCGGCCTGCCCGGCACCTTCGTCTATCTGGTCAACCCTGACAGCACCGTTGCCGTGCGCAAGGTTACGCTCGGTGTCACCAATGGCGAGCGCGTCGAGATTCTCGCCGGCCTCAATCCCGGCGACCGCGTCGTCGTCGACGGTGCCGACAAGCTCCGCGACGGCGCCCATGTCAACCTTCAGCAGGACGGCCAGGCCCCGGCACAGCCTCGGGCGACGGTGCCAACCCCGGCGGGCCAGACGCCGGCGCAGACATCAGCCCAGACCCCACCAGCAGCAGCGGCGTCGGACGGACAGACGTCGGATGGACAGACGCCAAATGGGCAGACGCCGAATGGGGAGACAACGAACGGACAGGCGCCGGATGGCACGGCGCACAAGCATCAGGGCCGCAAGCACCGTCACGCGGAGTCCGGGCAGCAGCAATGAGCCCGTCGCGCGCCTTCATCCTGCGGCCGGTGGCGACATCGCTGTTCATGGTCGCCATCATGCTGTCCGGCCTCTTGGCCTATCGCTATCTGCCCGTCTCGGCCCTGCCCGAGGTCGACTATCCAACCATCCAGGTGCAGACCTTCTATCCCGGCGCCAGCCCCGACGTCATGACATCCTCGGTCACAGCCCCGCTGGAGGTTCAGCTCGGCCAGATCGCCAACCTCAACCAGATGAACTCCGTCAGTTCGGCCGGCTCCTCGGTCATCACGCTGCAGTTCAGCCTGGCGATCTCGCTCGACGTCGCCGAGCAGGAGGTGCAGGCCGCCATCAACGCCGCCGGCAATCTTTTGCCGGCCGACCTGCCGGCGCCGCCGATCTATGCCAAGGTCAATCCGGCCGACGCGCCGGTGCTGACGCTGGGCTTGACCTCGGCCACCATGCCGCTACGCGATGTGCAGCAGCTTGCCGACACCAGGCTGGCGCAGAAGATATCGCAGCTGCCCGGCGTCGGCCTGGTCAGCCTCAGCGGCGGCCAGCGCCCCGCCGTGCGCGTCCAGGCCGATCCGCGCAAGCTCGCCGCCTATGGGCTCAATCTCGACGATCTGCGCACCACTTTGGGCAGCGCCAACGTCAACACGCCGAAGGGCAATTTTGACGGACCGTCGCGCGCCTACACCATCAACGCCAACGACCAGCTGAAGAGCGCCGACGAATACCGCTCGCTGATCGTCGCCTACAAGGACGGCGCGCCGGTGCGGCTGAGCGATGTGGCCGACGTGGTCGACGCCACCGAGAACAACCGGCTGGCGGCCTGGATGAACAGCACGCCGGCGATCATCCTCAACATCCAGCGCCAGCCCGGCGCCAATGTCATCGACGTGGTCGACCGCATCAAGGCGCTGCTGCCGCAGCTCCAGGCCTCGCTGCCGAACGCCGTCGACGTCAAGGTGCTGACCGACCGCACCACCACCATCCGCGCCTCCGTGCGCGACGTCGAATACGAGCTGACGCTATCGATCATCCTGGTCGTGCTGGTCATTTTCGTCTTCCTGCGCAGCGCGCGCGCCACGCTCATCCCGAGCCTTTCGGTTCCGCTTTCGCTCGTCGGCACGCTTGGCGTCATGTACCTGTTCGGCTTCAGCCTCGACAATCTGTCGCTGATGGCGCTGACCATCGCCACCGGCTTCGTCGTCGACGACGCCATCGTCGTCATCGAGAACGTCGCGCGCTATGTCGAGGAGGGCGCGACGCCGCTGCAGGCGGCGCTGAAAGGGTCGCAACAGATCGGCTTCACCATCATCTCGCTGACCGTGTCGCTGATCGCGGTGCTGATCCCGCTTCTGTTCATGGGCGATGTCGTCGGCCGGCTGTTCCGCGAATTCTCCATCACGCTCGCCACCACCATCCTGATCTCGGCCGTGGTGTCGCTGACGCTGGTGCCGATGGCCTGCGCCAAGCTGCTCAAACCGGTGGCGGCGGTGCGCGAGAACGCCCTGCAGCGCGCCAGCCGCGACTTCTTCGACTGGGTGATCCGCGGCTACGGCCGGGCTTTGACCTGGGTGCTCGACCGACAGACGTTGATGCTGATAGTAGCGGCGGCAACCCTGGTGCTGACGGCGGCGCTCTATGTGGTCATCCCCAAGGGTTTTTTCCCGGTGCAGGACACCGGCGTCATCCAGGCCATATCAGAGGCGCCGCAATCGATCTCCTATGCCGCCATGGCCGAGCGCCAGCAGCAGCTTGCCGCCATCATCCTTAGGGATCCCGATGTCGGCAGCCTGTCGTCCTTCATCGGCGTCGACGGCACCAACACCACGATGAATGTCGGCCGCATCCTGATCAACCTCAAGCCGCATGAGGAGCGCAGTGCCGACATCACCGAGGTTATCACACGCCTGAAACAGGAAGCTGCTTCGGTGGCTGGTGTGACGCTCTACATGCAGCCGGTGCAGGACCTGACCATCGACGGCCAGGTCAGCCGCACCCAGTATCAATTCGTGCTCCAGGACGCCAATGCCGACGAGCTGGGAGAATGGACGCCGAAGCTGCTCGCCAGGCTGAACACGCTGCCGCAGCTCGCCGATGTCGCCAGCGACCTGTCGAACAGCGGCCTTGCCGTCTTTGTCGACATTGACCGTGACCAGGCCGCCCGTTTCGGCATCACGCCGGCGACCGTCGACAACGCGCTCTACGACGCTTTCGGCCAGCGCATGGTCTCGACCATCTACACCACGTCGAGCCAGTCCCGCGTCATTCTCGAGGCCGCCCCGTCCGAACAGGATTCGCTCAAGGCGCTCTCTTCCGTCTACCTGCCCTCGTCGACGGGTGGCGCCCCCGTGCCGCTGTCGGTGGTGGCGACCACCCATGTCGCCACCACGCCGCTGCAGATCACCCATATGGGACAATTCCCCGCTACCACCGTCTCGTTCAACCTGGCGCCAGGCGCGTCGCTCGGCGAGGCGGTCACAGCGATCCAGCAGGCGCAGGCCGACATCGGCATGCCGCTCAGCATCATCACCAGCTTCCAGGGCGCGGCGCGCGCCTTCCAGGCTTCCCTCGACAACACGCTGTTCCTGATCCTGGCGGCGGTGGTCACGGTCTACATCGTGCTCGGCGTGCTCTATGAGAGCTTCATCCACCCCATCACCATCTTGTCGACGCTGCCTTCGGCCGGCATCGGCGCGCTGCTGGCGCTGATGATCGCCGGACAGGACCTGACCATCATCTCGATCATCGGCATCATCCTGCTGATCGGCGTGGTCAAGAAGAACGCCATCATGATGATCGACTTCGCGCTGGACGCGCAGCGCCATGAGGGCAAGACGCCGCGCGAGGCGATCTACCAGGCCTGCCTGCTGCGCTTCCGCCCGATCCTGATGACGACGCTGGCGGCGATGCTCGGCGCACTGCCGCTGATGCTCGGCACCGGCGTCGGCTCGGAACTGCGCCATCCCCTGGGCGTCTCCATCGTCGGCGGCCTGCTGCTCAGCCAGTTGCTGACCCTGTTCACCACGCCGGTGATCTATCTCTGGTTCGACCGCCTCGCCGCCCGCCTGCGAGGTATCGAACCCAATCTGCCCCGTGCCCCCGATCTTCCCCGCGGACATGGCGCGGACGCCAGGCCATGAACCTGTCGGTTCCCTTCATCCGGCGGCCGGTGGCGACGACGCTGTTGACCTTCGGCCTGCTGGCGGCCGGGCTGGTGGCGTTTCCGCAATTGCCGGTGGCGCCGCTGCCGGCGGTCGACTACCCCGTCATCTCGGTATCGGCCTCGCTGCCCGGCGCCAGCCCGCAAGTGGTGGCCAACACCGTCGCCAGCCCGCTCGAGCGGCATCTCGGCGAGATCGCCGACGTCAACGAGATGACCTCGTCGAGCAGCGTCGGCAGCGCGCGCATCACCTTGCAGTTCGGGCTGGACCGCGACATTGACGGCGCCGCGCGTGACGTCCAGGCGGCGATCAACGCCGCGCGCGCCGACCTGCCGTCCAGCCTGCGCTCCAACCCGACCTATCGCAAGGTCAATCCCGCCGACGCCCCGATCCTCATCCTGTCGATGACATCGGACACCTTGTCCAAGGGCCAGCTCTTCGATGCCGCCAGCACCGTGCTGGCGCAGAAACTCTCGCAGGTCGACGGCGTCGGCGAGGTGTCGGTCGGCGGCAGCTCGCTGCCGGCGGTACGCGTCGAACTCAACCCGCAGGTGCTCTATGACTACGGCATCGGGCTGGAGGATGTACGCGCCGCGCTCGCATCGGCCAACGCCCACAGCCCCAAGGGCGCCATCGACGTCGGCGACCAGCGCTACCAGATCTACGCCAACGACCAGGCCAACCAGGCGGACGCCTACCGCTCGCTGATCGTCGCCTACCGCAACGGCGCGCCGGTCCGGCTTTCCGACGTCGGTCAGGTCAATGATTCCGTCGAGAACATCCGCAATGCCGGTCTCGCCAACGGCAAGCCGGGCGTGCTGATCATCCTCAACCGCTCGCCCAACGCCAACATCATCGCGACGGTGGACCGCGTGAAGGCGCTGCTGCCGACGCTGCGAGCCTCGATCTCTCCGGCCATCGACCTGTCGCTGGCGGTTGACCGCTCGACCACCATCCGCGCCTCGCTGAGCGAGGTCGCGCAGACCCTGATGATCGCCATCGGCCTGGTGATCCTGGTGGTCTTCGCCTTCCTGCGCGACGTGCGTTCGGCGCTGGTGCCTATCGTGGCCGTGCCGGTATCCCTGGTCGGCACTTTGGGCGCCATGTACCTGATGGGCTTCAGCATCGACAATCTGTCGCTGATGGCGATGACGGTGGCCACCGGCTTCGTCGTCGACGACGCCATCGTCGTGCTCGAAAACATCGCCCGCCACACCGCGTCCGGCATGGGCCGCATGGAAGCCGCCATCAAGGGCTCCCAGGAAGTCGGCTTCACCGTGCTGTCGATGAGCCTGTCGCTGATCGCCGTCTTCATCCCCATCCTGCTGATGGGCGGCATTGTCGGCCGGCTGTTCCGCGAATTCGCCGTCACGCTGTCGGCGGCGATCCTGGTCTCGCTCGCCATCTCGCTGACCACCACGCCGATGATGTGCTCGATCCTGCTGCGCCCCGGGGGACGGCGCGAGCACGGCCGGCTCTACCGCTTCAGCGAGCGCATCTTCGAGTCCATGCTGGGCTTCTATCGCCGGTCGCTGTCCTGGGCGCTCGACAATCCCCTGCTGATCATGGCGGTGCTGGCGGCCACGCTCTGCCTCAATGGCTACCTTTATGCCACCATCCCAAAAGGCTTCTTCCCGCAGCAGGACACCGGACGGCTGACCGGCTCGATCCAGGCCGACCAGGCGACCTCCTTCCAGTCGATGTCGCAGAAGCTCAGCCAGTTCGCCGGCATCGTCAGCAAGGATCCGGCCGTCGACACCGCGGTCGGCTTCACCGGCGGCGGCCAGACCAATTCCGGCTTCATGTTCGTGTCGCTGAAGCCGCTGGCCGAGCGCAAGATCTCCGCCGACCAGGTCATCGCCAGGCTACGGCCCAAACTGGCCGTGGTGCCGGGCGCCACGCTCTTCCTGCAGGCGGTGCAGGATATACGCGTCGGCGGGCGGCAATCGAACGCGCAGTATCAGTACACTTTGCAAGGCGACAGTTTCGACGAGCTGGCCGAATGGGCGCCAAGGCTGGCGGCGGCATTGCAAACGGAACCCAGGCTCACCGACGTCAACTCCGACCAGCAGAACAAGGGCCTGGAAGCCGACGTCACCATCGATCGCGACACGGCAACGCGCCTCGGCATATCAGCCAGCGAGATCGACAACACGCTCTACGACGCCTTCGGCCAGCGCCAGGTGTCGACCATCTATGTCCAGCGCAACCAGTACCACGTGATCATGGAGGTGGCGCCGCAATACTGGCAGAACCCGGATGCGCTGAAAAAAGTCTATGTCAGCACATCGGGCGGCTCGGTTGGTGGATCGCAGTCGAGCAATGCGGTTGCCGGCACATTCGTCGCACCGGGTCGATCCACCAGCGCCCAGTCGGTCGCCGCCGACGCCGCGCGCAACCAGGCCAACAATTCCATCACCAGCACCGGCAGGACGGCGGCCTCGACCGGTTCGGCGGTCAGCACCGGAGCCGAGACGATGGTGCCGCTGTCGGCCGTCGCGCATTACGGCCCCGGCAGTACGCCGCTGTCGGTCAACCACCAGGGCCTGTTCGTCGCCACGACGCTGTCATTCAACCTGGCGCCCGGCGTCGCCCTCAGCGATGGCGTCGCGGCCATCAACGCGGCGGCGGACCGCATCGGCATGCCGGCCACCATCCATGGCAGTTTCCAGGGCACGGCGCGCGTCTTCCAGGACTCGCTCTCCGACCAGCCGCTGCTGATCCTTGCCGCACTGATCGCCGTCTATGTCGTGCTCGGCATTCTCTACGAAAGCTACGCGCATCCGCTGACCATTCTGTCGACCTTGCCGTCGGCCGGCGTCGGCGCCTTGCTGGCGCTGACCCTTTTCAACATCGAGTTCTCGATCATGGCGCTGATCGGCATCGTCCTGCTGATCGGCATTGTCAAGAAGAACGCGATCATGATGATCGACTTCGCGCTCGCCGCGGAGCGCACTGAGGGCAGATCCGCGCATGACGCCATCTACCAGGCATGCCTGCTGCGCTTCCGCCCGATCATGATGACGACCATGGCGGCATTGTTCGGCGCCGTGCCGCTGGCGATCGGCCTTGGCGAGGGCGCGGAACTGCGCCAGCCGCTCGGCATCGCCATCGTCGGCGGCCTCATCCTGAGCCAGATCCTGACCCTTTACACGACGCCGGTCATCTACATCTATATCGACCGCTTCGGCCGCTGGTGCCGGCAATTGCGCCCGGCGATGCCGCGCTTGCGGACGCTGCGCCCGCAACCGGGCGAATGAACGCCGCCGAACAGCCTCCTATTGCACCGAACCGGCGCTACAGACAGCCGCGATCTCGCCGATATTCTGGCAGATGGCGGGACCGCTAAGGCGCGGATCTTCGACCAGCGCCTGCGTCCCGCCAGCGGCTGGCTGGCCGGTGAAGAAGACCTGCGCAGGCTGCCCCCCGCCATGGGTGGTGGCGTTGTAGGCGACAATGCTGGCGGTGTCGGCTGATTGCACCACATCAGAACTCCGCACCACCAGATCGGCGCCGATATAGGTCAGGTCGTAATTGGCCGAGGCGGCAAGGCTGCCCTGCCCGATGGCATAGCGGCCCGGCGCGCTTGCAGTGGTCGCGTCGGTCGAGAGCGATCCGGTCAGCGTGTCGCTGCCAACCAGTCCCAGCCCGCCGATCGTATAGGTGAGCGGCGGATTGGCCGCGCCCTGCGCCCGGCTTTGCGCATCGGCGATAACGGTGATCGCCCGCTTGCCGATGGTGAAATCCGCGCCGGCATAGGTGATGTCGTAGTTCGCGTTGGCGGCGTTGGTGATGGTGCCCTGGCCGATCCCGTAGGTGCCGACATCCTCACCCGAAGCGCGGTCGAGCGCGCCGACAAGAGCCGTGCCGCTGCCAAGATCGGAGACGGTATAGCCAAGCGTCGGTTCGGCATTGCCGTAGATCTTGCCCTGACCGGCATTTGCGGTCACGGTGATCGCCCGTTTGCCGATGGTGAAATTGCCGCCGACATAGGTGATGTCGTAATTCGTGTTGGCGGCATTGGTGATCGTGCCTTGCCCGATCGCATAGGTGCCGACAGTCTCGCCCGCGCCGCGGTCGAGCCCGCCGACCAGGGCGGCGCCGCTGCCAAGGTCGGAGAAGCTGTAGCCGAGCGCCGGATCGGCATCGCCATAGGTCTTGCCCTGGCCGGAACTGGCCGTGACGGTGACCGTGCGCTTGCCGATGCTGAAATCCTTGCTGACGAAGGTGATGTCATAGTTCGCGTTGTCGGCATTCGTCAGCGTGCCCTGCCCGATCGCATAAGTGCCAGCATTCTCGCCCGCCGCGCGGTCGAGCGCACCGACCAGCGCCGCGCCCGTGCCGAGATCCGAGTTGGTGTAGCCATAGGACGACGGATCGGCATCGCCATAGGTCTTGCCTTGCCCGGAGTTCGCCGTGACGGTGACGGCCCGCTTGCCTATGCTGAAATCCTTGCTGACGTAGGTGATGTCGTAGTTCGAATTGGCGGCATTCGTCAGTGTGCCCTGGCCAATGGCGTAAGCGCCGACATTCTCTCCAGAAGCGCGGTCTAGCGCCCCGACCAGCGCCACGCCGGTGCCGAGATCCGAGTAGGTGTAGCCATAGGACGACGGATCGGCATCGCCGTAAATCTTGCCCAGGCCCGAATTGGCCGTGACGGTGACCGACCGCTTGGCGATGGTGAAATCGGCGCCGACGAAAGTGATGTCGTAGTTGGCATTGGAGACATCCAGCGTGCCTTGCCCAATGGCGTAAGTACCGACATCTTCGCCCGAGACGCGGTCAAGGTTGCCCGTCAGCGTCAGACCGCCGAGATTGGAAACCGAGTAGGTGTAGGCGGCCGGGTCGGCATCGCCATAGACCTTGCCCTGCCCCTGATCGACGGTGACGGTGATCGCCCTTTTGTCGATCGTGAAGTTGGCGCCGACATAGGTGATGTCGTAGTTTTTGTTGTTGGCGTTGGTCAGCGAACCCTGGCCGATCGCATAGGCGCCGGCGTTCTCGCCGGCGTCACGGTTGAGTGAGCCCGCCAGTGCGACGCCAGTGCCGAGATCCGAAACCGTATAGGTGTAGGAAGCCGGATCGTCATCGCCATAGGTCTTGTGCTGACCGGGATCGGCCGTGACCATGATTGCCCGCTTGGCAACGGTGAACAATCCGGCGCTGTCGAAAGCGAGTCCGTAGCCGGTCGAGGCGACGAGATCGCCGGCATCGATCGTAATCGTATAAGTCCCGGCTCCGAGTTGCTGAGTGGCAAGCGTGAGTGGGGGTGAGAGAGACGGCGCGCCGCTGAAGGCAGTTGCGGCGCTGTCGCCGAGATAGGCGTTGGCCACGCCCGCCTGATAACCCGATACCGTGTAGGTCAATGTCGGCATGGCGGTGTCGCCGTAGACCTTCGAAGCATTTTGGGAGGTGAAGGTCAGCGTCGGCTGGTAGGCAAAGACATAGCGGTTGCCGCTCACACTCACCGTTGCGCCGGCCGCCGTGTTCCACACCGCTGTGTTGCCGCTGTCGAGATTGCCGAAAATGTTGGCGGTGGGTGCTGCCGCATAGACCAGCCAGCGCCCGCCGGTGGCGGTGACGGCATCGCTGCCGCGGCCGTTGATGAACTTGCCGCCTGCCGCCAGCACCGGATTGGTTCCACTCACCTTGGCGCTTGCTGCGATCGTCAGGTCGCCTGATGTCCGCAGTTGCACCTGCCCGGTCGTATTGGCGCCGGTCGTGACCACGCCGCGCGCATTGGTGACGCTGCCGATGACGAGAGCGCCCAGATCGACCAGGTTGACCGATCCGGCGTTGGCGGCGACCGTGCCGACCTGGTTGCCGGCATTGGTCAGGTTGAAATTGCCCGTGCCGCCAAGCCACAGCGTGCCCGCCGTCAGACCGTTTGTCTGCGTGACGGTGCCGTTCGACGACAGCGCCAGTGTGCCGCTGCCGATCGATATCGCCTGGTCGAGCGCAAAGGTCGTCGCCGCCGTCTCGATCTGCCAGTTGGCAAAGGTCAGGCTGCCGACATAGGTCGAGCCGACCGTCGCCGCGGCAGCATCTTGCAGCGCCGAGAGGGATGTGATCGAGCTGTCTGCTTCATCGAGACGCCAGTTGCCGTAGACGTTGAGGTTGGAGACGTTGCCGCCCGCTGCTAGCCCGGTGCGGAACGTCACGCCGTTCTGAGCCCCCGAACTGTTGTCCGGATGCGGATCAAGGACCGTGTAGGCGAGCACACTGTCCGTGATCCAGCCGGTCGGCACGGCGATGTAATAGTAGCCGTTGACGCCTGTGGTGACCGTGCCGATGTCGACGCCATTCGAGACACCCGTCACGAAGCCGGGATTCTTCACATAGACAGGCTGGCGCGTGCCCGATGATAGCGGGGTGACACCATTGTCCTTGTAGGCGATGCCGGAGATGGCCTGCACGCCGTTCGGATAAAAGCTGTTCAGATAGGGATAAAGACCGCCGGTTCCACCGCCGAAAGCCGCGCTGAGCGCGGTGGCGCCGCCCCCTTGCAACTGCGCCGTGGTCAGGCCTGTGCTGGTGACACCGGGCGTGCCGCCGCTGCCCACGCCCGTGGTCGTTCCCGAGGTGGTGGTGTCGAAATAGACATTGGTAACGGTCCCCCAGGAAAAGCCAACGCTGCCGCCGATGCCGGTGGCCCCCATCGTTCCGTTCACGGCCCCGGTCGAATAACCGTCGCTGAGCGAGCCCAGATTCAATCCGACCAGGCCACCGGTCTTGTCGCCGCCGAGAACCGAGCCGCTGGCATAGACCTGGCTGATCGTGCCGCTGTTGTAGCCTGCAATGCCACCGACGTTGTTGGAATCGCGCGATTGCACCGCCACCGTCGAGAACGACCGGGTGATCGTGCCGTAGTTGGTCCCGACCAGGCCGCCGGAGCCGCTAACGCCTTCGAGGTAACCGCTGGCCCAGACGCCGGAGATCATGCCCTTGTTCAAGCCGGCTATAGCGCCGGTGTCATACGAGCCGCTTGTATAGCTGTCGACCAGGCCGACATTGCGCACCACGCCCGAGCCGCCGATATAGCCGAACAGGCCGACATAATTGGCCGGGATCTGCCTGACCCAGATCTGGTTGATGATGTGGCCAAGACCGTCGAACGTGCCGTTGAAGCCGTTGCCGCCGTTCTGGATATTTGTGTTGCCGTCAGTGCCGAGGGCCGTGAACCCCATCAAATTGTTCCAGGAATAGGTGGAACTGGCCTCGATGTCGTTGGCGAGCGCGTAGCGACCGTTCAGCCCGCTGTTGATCGCCTGCAGCTGGTTGATATCGTAGATCAGTGTGTAGCCCTGCCCGTTGACCGACAGTGCCTGCGCCCCTTGCGTGCCGGTGAAAGTGGCCGAGGCGCCGAGCGCGTAGGAGATCGTGCCGCCGGTGCCGCCATTGTTGGTGACCAGCGACAGACCGCCGACGCCGCCGATCGTGGCGTTCGCGTTGAAGACGATCGAATGATAGGCGCTGAGCGTCAGCGTGTTGGCGCTCCAACTGATCGGCGCGGCGATGGTGATGTCCCCTTGCTGCGAACCGCCGCTGCCGGTGGAGATGGTGACGTTGGCTGTTGCGAGCAGGTTCTGCAGCGTCGTGACGTTGATGACGCTGTCATTGGTGTTGGCTGTCATGCTGCCGCCGGTGTTGCCGGCGGCGTTGGAAATGGTGACGTTGTAGGGATCGAGCAGAAGATCGCCAGTGTCGCCGAAGCGGGCGCGAAGGTCGACCGAGCCGGTGAAGTCGAGGCGCTGCTTGCCCGACACTTCCGTGAAGCCGCCATTGCCGTTGTCCCCGCCGCCGCGCGCGGAAATCTTGCCGGCGAACTTCGTCTGTTCGTCCGACCAGACGATCACCGTGCCGCCATCGCCAGTGCCGGTAGCATCGGCATTGATCGTTGTATTGGCATCAACCTCGGTCGTCTGGGCTCGCTGCAGCGTGCCCTTGCCCTGCTTGTCACCGCCGATCTTGACCGTGCCGCCGCCGTCCTTGCCCGAGGCATCGACCTTGGCTGCCTTGAGCTTCAGCTTGCGGCCGGTCACCGTGACCTTGCCGCCCTTGCCGCCGGCCTTGGCCGAAGCATCGAGCGTGCCGGAGACTTCGACCGAGCCATCGCCGCCGCCGAGCACGATGGCGCCGGATTGACCGGACACCGTGCGCGCCTCGATGACACCGGACATGTTGACCGCCTGGCGGGCGGCATCGCGCACCGCCGCGGCCTTGAGCTCGACCGTCCCGCCATCGGCGCTGATGGTACCGGAATTGCTGACCAGCGCGTTGCTGCCATCCGCCTTGGTCGGTACCGAGACCTGCAAGAAGCCGTCGCCGGAAAGGTCGAGCGTTGCCTTCTCGCCCGAACCCAGCCCGACCTTGCCCAATGGCACGCTGATCGAGCCGGCATTGTCGACGCTGCCGCCGATCAGCGCGGCATAGCCGCCGCGGCCGATCGAGACGGAGCCTTCGTTTGAAACAGAAGCCGAGGCGCCCTTGCCCTGGAACGTCAGCTTGCCCGCCTTGAAGTCGTCATCACTGATGTCAAGCGAGGAGCCGACGAAGCCGGCGGCACTGACCTTGCCGGTCTTGGAGATGGCGATGCCGTTGGGGTTGACGAGAAACACCTGGCCATTGGCGTTGAGCTGGCCCGCTATGGTCGATCTGGTGCCGCCGGTGACGCGGTTGAGCATCGTCGAGGACGATGACGGCTGGTCGATGTTGACCGTCGCTCCCGCACCGATCGAAAAGCTCTGCCAGTTGACGATGGCCGAATTGGTCGACTGCTTGATGCTGAGCTGCGAGGATGACGGGCTGGAAATGGTGACGCCGCCCGAGGCGACACTGCCGCCCGTCGGCAGTTCCTGCGCTGGCGCCGAGGTGAAGCCGACGAGTGCCGTCGAGGTCAGCAGCAGCGCCATCAGCGGCGCGCTGGTGCGGTTGCGGTGATACGGGAAAAGGGTCTGCATGGCTCCGCCCTCGATCGCTACTGGACCGCCGCGACCGAGCAGACGGAAGCGGTCTGCGCGATGCCTTGGCAGAAGGCGAAGCCTGCAAGTCGGGGATCCTCGACCAGCGTCTGTGTGTCTCCACCCACAGGCTGGCCGGTGAAGAACACCGGCACCGGCGCGCCGGCGCCAAATGCATCAGCGTTGTAGGCAACCATGGTGGCGGCTTGCGATGTCGGGATCGTGTTGGGCGCCGAGACAAGCAGGTTGGCGCCGACATAGGTCAGCTCGTAATTGGCCGAAGCGGTGAGGCTTCCCTGCTCGATCGCGTAGCTGCCCGGTATGCTGGCCGGCGTCGCGGCGGTCGAGAGCGCGCCGGCAAGCGTATCGCCGCCGACCAGCCCCAGCCCGCCGATCGTATAGGTGAGCGGCGGATTGGGCATGCCTTGCGGCCGGCTTTGCGCGTCCGCCACGACCGTGATGGCGCGTTTGCCAATGGTGAAATCCGCGCCGACATAGGTGATGTCGTAGTTCGCGTTGGCCGCATTGGTCAGCGTACCCTGGCCGATCGTATAAGCGCCAGCATTCTCGCCGGCGGCCCTGTCCAGCGCGCCGACCAGGGCAATGCCACTGCCGAGATCGGAATGACTGTAGCCATAGGACGACGGATCGGCGTTGCCATAGATCTTGCCCTGGCCGGCGCTCGCCGTGACCGTCACCGCCCGCTTGCCGATGCTGAAACCGGCATCGACATAGGTGATGTCGTAGTTCGAATTGGCGGCGTCGGTCAGCGTGCCTCGCCCGATCGCATAATTGCCGACATTCTCCCCGGCGGCGCGGTCGAGAGCACCAACCAAAGCCGCGCCATTGCCGAGATCGGAATGACTGTAGCCATAGGACGACGGATCGGCGTTGCCATAGGTCTTGCCCTGGCCGGCGCTCGCCGTGACCGTCACCGATCGTTTGCCGATGGTGAAGTCCGCGCCGACATAGGTGATGTCGTAATTCGAATTGTGCGCGTTGGTCAGCGTGCCCTGCCCGATTGCATAGCCGCCAACGTTCTCGCCGGCAGCGCGGCCAAGCGCGCCGACCAGATCGACGCCATTGCCGAGATCCGAATGGGTGTAGCCATAGGCCGACGGGTCGGCGTCGCCATAGATCTTGCCTTGGCCGGCATTGGCGGTGACGGTGACGGCCCGCTTGGCGATGGTGAAGTCGGCGCCTACATAGGTGATGTCGTAGTCGACATTCGAACTCGCGAGCGTGCCTTGGCCTATGGCGTAGGTTCCGGCGTTTTCGCCGGCGACACGCTCGAGAGAACCAACCAGGTCGACGCCGGTGCCGAGATCCGAGACGGTGTAACCATAGTAGAGCGGATCGCTGTCGCCATAGGTCTTGCCTTGGCCCGCATTGGCCGTCACCGTGATGGCGCGTTTGCCGATGGTGAAATCCGAGCCGACATAGCTGATGTCGTAGTTGGAGTTGTTGGCGTTGGTCAGCGTGCCTTGCCCGATCGCATAGGCGCCGACGCTTTCGCCCGCCATGCGATCGAGCGTGCCGACGAGGGCCGTGCCGCTGCCGAGATCGGATGTGGTATAGAGGTAGGATGACGGATCGGCATTGCCGTAGGCCTTGTGCTGTCCGGCAGTGGTGGTGACCGTGATCGCCCGCTTGCCGATGCTGAAATCGCTACCGACATAGCTGATGTCGTAATTCGCATTGTTCGCACCGGTCAGCGTCCCTTGCCCAATGGCGTAGGTGCCGACATCCTCGCCCGCCGCCCGATCGAGTGCACCGACCAGTGCCGCACCGCTGCCAAGATCGGAAACCGTGTAGCCAAGGGTCGGGTCCGCATCGCCATAGGTCTTGCCTTGGCCGGCATTGGCCGTGACGGTGATTGACCGCTTGCCGATGCTGAAATCGGCGCCGACATAGGTGATGTCGTAGTTCGAGTTCAAGACATTGGTCAGCGTTCCCTGCCCTATCGCGTAGGTGCCGACATTCTCGCCGGCTGCCCGGTCGAGAACGCCGACCAGCGCTGTGCCACCGCCGAGATCGGATACGGTATAGCCGTAAGACAGTGGATCGCTGTCCCCATAGATCTTGCTCTGCCCCGCATTGGCCGTGACCGTGACCGCGCGCGGCGTCACGGAAAGGTTCGCGCTGACATAGTTGATCGCGTAATTGCTGTTGGCGAGCGTGCCCTGCGTGATGCCGTAGCTGCCGACACCGGATGCCGTCGTCGCCGTTGTTGCGAGCGAACCGCTCAGGCTGTCGCCATTGACCAAATTGCCCGAGGTCAGTTGGTAGGTCAGTAACGGATTGCCGTCGCCATACGCACGGCTCTTGGCATCGGCCGTCACCGTAATGGCGCGCGGTGTCACCGCCAGATTGCCGCCGACATAAGTGATCGCATAGTTGCTGTTGGCGAGCGTGCCCTGCGTGATGGCATAACTGCCGACACCGGATACCGTCGTCGCCGTTGTCGCAAGCGATCCACCGAGGCTGTCGCCATTGACGAAATTGCCCGAGGTCAGCTGGTAGGTCAGTGACGGATTGCCGTCGCCATACGCACGGCTCTTGGCATCGGCCGTCACCGTGATGGCGCGCGGCGTCACCGACAGATTGCTGCCGACATAGGTGATCGCGTAGTTGCTGTTGGCAAGCGTGCCCTGCGTGATGGCATAACTGCCGACACCGGATGCCGTCGTCGCTGTTGTCGCAAGCGATCCACCGAGGCTGTCGCCATTGACGAAATTGCCCGAAGTCAGCTGATAGGTCAGTGCCGGGTTGGCGTCGCCATAGACACGGGTCCCGGCATCGGCCGTCACCGTGATGGCGCGTTTCGTCACCGACAGATTGGCGCCCACATAGGTGATCGCATAGTTGCTGTTGGCGAGTGTGCCCTGCGTGATGGCGTAGCTGCCGACGGATGATGCCGTCGTCGCCGTCGTCGCCAGAGCACCGCTCAGGCTGTCGCCATTGACGTAACTGCCTGACGTGAGGTGATAGGTCAGCGCGGGGTTGGCATCGCCATAGATGCGGGTTTTGGCATCGGCTGTCACCGTGATGGCGCGTGGCGTCACCGACAAGTTGGCGCCCACATAGGTGATCGCATAGTTATTGTTGTTGAGTGTGCCTTGCGTGATGGCGTAGCTGCCAACGTTGGACGTTGTTGTCGCCGATGTCGCCAGCGCGCCTGTCAGGCTGTCGCTGCCGACAAGACTGCCTGATGTGAGCTGATAGGTGAGCGCCGGATTGCTGCTTCCGTATGTGCGGCTCTTGGCGACGGCAGTCACGGTGATCGCCCGCTGGGCTATGGTGAAATTGCCCCCGACATAGGTGATGTCGTAGTTAGAATTGTTGGCGTTGGTGACGCTGCCCTGGTTGATGGCATATGTCCCGGCATTGTTCCCGGCCGTACGAGTGAGGCTGCCGGCCAAAGCCACACCGGCGCCGAGATCGGAGACGGTGTACCCATAGGAGGAGGGATTGGCATCCCCATAGATCTTCCCCTGGCCCGGCGTGACCGTCACCGTCACCGCGCGTTTGCCGATGGAGAGAAGGCCCGCGCTGTTGTAGGCGAAGCCATAGCCGCTCAACGCCGCGAGATTGCCGGCGCTGACGGTGATCGCGTAGGATCCAGCGCCTACCTGCGTGTTGCTCGGCGGGTTGACGGAGGTCACGCTTGGGCCGCCGCTGAAGGTCGTCGCGGCGGTATCGCCGAGATAGGCGCCGATCACGCCGGTCTGGTAGCCTGCCACCGAATAGGTCAGCGGCGGCAGGACGGTATCGCCATAGGTCTTCGTCGCGTTGTTGGACGTGAAGGTCAGCGTCGGCTGATAGGCAAAGACATAGCGATTGCCGGCCGCGCTCACCGCTCCGCCCGCCGCCGTGTTCCAGATCGCCGTGTTGCCGCTGTCCAGATTGCCGAATGTGTTGCCGGTGGGGTTCGCCGCATAGACCAGCCAGCGCCCGCTGCTAGCGGTGACGGCATCGCTGCCCCGGTTATTGATGAACTTGCCGGAGGCGGCAAGCACGGGGTTCGCTCCGCTGACCGGCGCGCTGGCCGAGATGGTCAGGTCGCCCGTTGTCCGCAGCTTGACGGAACCGGTGGCGTTGACCCCGCTTGTACTGGCGCCGCGGGCATTGGAGGCACTTGCGACCGTCAGGCTTGCGTCGTCGCGCAGATCGACGGAGCCGGCACTGCCGGCGACATTGGTGATCTGGTTGCCGGCGCCATTGAGCGCGAACGAGCCGCTGCCGCCGAACCATAGGGAGCCTGCGGTGATGGCATTGCCGGTCGCCCCTTGTGTCACCGTGCCGTTCGACGACAGCGCCAGGGTGCCGGTGCCGGCCGAGAGCGCCTGATCGAGGGCGAAGGTGGTCACCGCGGTTTCGATCTGGCGGTTGGCGAAGGACAGGCTGCCGACCGAGGTCGAACCTGCCGTGGACGCGTATGCGCTGTTCAGTGCCGACAGCGAAGCGATCGAGCCATCCGCCTCGTCGAGGCGCCAGTCGCCATAGATGTTCAGGTTCGAGATGTTGCCTCCGGGCAGACCGGTCCGGAACGTCACGCCGTTCCTGGCGCCCGAGTCCGCGTCGGCAACGGTGTAGGCAAGCACCGCGTTCGAGACGGTGCCGGCCGGCAGAACGAGATAGTAGTAGCCGTTGACGCCGGTTGAGACAGTACCGAGTTTGACGCCGCCGGAAACGACGGACACAAGACCGGGATTCTTTGTGTAATAGGGCTGGCCGGTGCCGGAAATCAGGGGCGTGTTGCCGCTATCCTTATAGGCAATTCCGGAAATCGCCTGGGCGCCATTCGGATAGAAGCTCTTCAGATAGGGATTAAGGCCTCCGGTCCCACCGCCGTAGGCGGCGCTGAGGCCGCTCGCGCCGCCGTTCTGGAAGCTGGAGGTCGACAGGCCGACGACATTGACATTGGGGCCGGTGGTGCCGCCGCCGATCGCGGGCTTTGCGGAGGATGTGGTGTTATAGGGACCGGATGTCGACGTGTCGTACGCGCCCGTGACCGTACCGTCATAGAGGTTGTTGCCGATGAACGCCCCGACATTCCACCCGCCGCTGACCGCTCCGGTCGAATAGCTGTCGGTTATCCTGCCGCCATTACCGACAAACGAATAGCCATAATTCGATCCGACGAGACCGCCGACGGCGGCGCCGCCGCTGCCGATATCGACGGCACCCATGGCGTAGACACGATCGATGGTGCCGAAATTGTTGAAACCCACCGCGCCGCCCGCGGTGTTGGTATCGCGCGCGTTGATGATGACGGAGGAGAAGCTGTCGGAGAGCGCTCCATCATTTTCGCCGATCAGGCCGCCCGAGACGGATCCATACTGCGTCGTGAAGAGCTGGCCGGTCGAATAGCTTTGGGTCACCGTGCCGGCATTGAAGCCCACGATCCCACCAAGTGTCTTAAATCCTCGGATCGTCGCATTGGTGACGCCGACATTCTGGACAAGCCCGCCCGCGCCGACAAAGCCGAACAGGCCGACATATTGGGCGGCGGACTGCGTCACCGACAGTCCATCGACGGCGTGGCCAAGCCCGTCGAAGGTTCCGGTGAAGCCGTTGCCGCTGTTCTGAATATTGCTGTTGCCGTCGGTGCCGAGCGATATGAAGCCGAGACCGCTGTTCCAACTGGACGTAGCGCTGGCATCGATGTTCTTCGCCAGCGCGTAGCGCCCGGTCAGGCCACTGTTGATCGCCTGCAAGCCGTTGACATCGTAGATCAGCGTGTAGCCCTGCCCGTTGACCGACAGTGCCTGCGCCCCTTGGGTGCCGGTGAAAGTGGCCGAGGCGCCGAGCGCGTAGGAGATCGTGCCGCCGGTGCCGCCATTGTTGGTGACCAGCGACAGACCGCCGACGCCGCCGATCGTGGCGTTCGCGTTGAAGACGATCGAATGATAGGCGCTGAGCGTCAGCGTGTTGGCGCTCCAGCTGATCGGCGCGGCGATGGTGATGTCGCCGGCCTGCGAACCGCCGCTGCCGGTGGAGATGGTGACGTTGGCCAGCGCCAGTTGGTTCTGCAGCGTGGTGACATTGATGACGCTGTCATTGGAGCTGGCGGTGAACCCACCGGTATCGGCGCCATTCGAGATCGTCACGTTGTAGGGGTCGAGCAGAAGATCGCCGGTGTCGCCGAAGCGGGCGCGAAGGTCGACCGAGCCGGTGAAGTCGAGGCGCTGCTTGCCCGACACTTCCGTGAAGCCGCCATTGCCGTTGTCCTCGCCACCGCGCGCGGAAATCTTGCCGGCGAACTTCGTCTGTTCGTCCGACCAGACGATCACCGTGCCGCCATCGCCGGTGCCGGTAGCATCGGCATTGATCGTCGTATTGGCATCAACCTCGGTCGTCTGGGCTCGCTGCAGCGTGCCCTTGCCCTGCTTGTCACCGCCGATCTTGACCGTGCCGCCGCCGTCCTTGCCCGAGGCATCGACCTTGGCTGCCTTGAGCTTCAGCTTGCGGCCGGTCACCGTGACCTTGCCGCCCTTGCCGCCGGCGTTGGCCGAAGCATCGAGCGTGCCGGAGACTTCGACCGAGCCATCGCCGCCGCCGAGCACGATGGCGCCGGATTGACCGGACACCGTGCGCGCCTCGATGACACCGGACATGTTGACCGCCTGGCGGGCGGCATCGCGCACCGCCGCGGCCTTGAGCTCGACCGTCCCGCCATCGGCGCTGATCGTACCGGAATTGCTGACCAGCGCGTTGTTGCCATCCGCCTTGGTCGGTACCGAGACTTGCAGGAAGCCGTCGCCGGAGAGATCGAGCGTCGCCTTCTCGCCCGAACCCAGCCCGACCTTGCCCAATGGCACGCTGATCGAGCCGGCATTGTCGACGCTGCCGCCGATCAGCGCGGCATAGCCGCCGCGGCCGATCGAGACGGAGCCTTCGTTTGAAACAGGAGCCGAGGCGCCCTTGCCCTGGAACGACAGCTTGCCTGCCTTGAAGTCGTTATCGCTGATGTCGAGCGAGGAGCCGACGAAGCCGGCGGCACTGACCTTGCCGGTCTTGGAGATGGCGATGCCGTTGGGGTTGACGAGAAACACCTGGCCATTGGCGTTGAGCTGGCCCGCTATGGTCGATCTGGTGCCGCCGGTGACGCGGTTGAGCATCGTCGAGGACGATGTCGGCTGGTCGATGTTGACGGTTGCCCCCGCACCGATCGAAAAGCTCTGCCAGTTGACGATGGCCGAATTGGTCGACTGCTTGATGCTGAGCTGCGAGGATGACGGATTGGAAATGGTGACGCCGCCCGAGGCGACACTGCCGCCCGTCGGCAGTTCCTGCGCCCGCGCCGAGGTGAAGCCAACGAGTGCCGTCGACGTCAGCAGCAGCGCCATCAGCGGCGCGCTGGTGCGGCGGCGATGCGTTGAAAAGTCTTGGCTTCGCATGCTCACGCCTCAGAACTGGATGGCGCCGGCGAGCGAAAAGCGATCGCTGGTCGGCAGATGGTCGTCGCGGTGCTGGCGGCCCCATTCCAGCGTCAGGCTGGCGTTGGTCACATCGCCCGCTAGCGCCGTGCCGACCTTCAGGCCGAGCCCGTAGGACGCGCCGACGATGTCGGCCGTCTCCAGCACGGTCGGCATTTCGAGATGGACCTGGCCGACAGCGCCGAAGACATAGGGCGACAGCGAAACGATGCCGCCGGTGAACGGCACATACCAAGGCGAGGACACCTCGCCGCGCAGCACATAGCCGGAATCGCCCTGCATCGCGCCGGCGTCGAATGTCGACAGGCCGTTGGGGCCGGTGAGCCCGATCTGCTCCGACTGCAGCAGCGGCTTGCCGAACGAGGTCTGTGCACGGGCATAGAGATCGAGGCCGAGATGGGTGGCCAGCGGCTGGCTGTAGCTGGCCGATACCTCGAGCTTCTGGAAGTCGGCATCGGCCCCCTGGCGCGACAGCGGCAGCAGCGGCGTGGCGTCGGCGGCCGAGCGCGCGCCGAGCCCGTCAATGCCGAACGAGGCCACGACATTGCCGGTGAAGACCCCGCCGAGCGGTGTGAACCAGGTGGCGTCCGTGCCGAACCTGACGATGCGCAGCCGGTCCTCGGCGATCGGCAACGAGATCGGTGTCACCGCATTGAGAAAATCGTTCTGCGCGTCGAAGGAAAGTTCGCTGCTGACGGTCAGCTCGCGGCTGCGTATCCAGGGATAGCGAAGCCTGGCCGAATAGCGCTCGAATTCACTGCCGAAGCCGAGCGTGCCGGGCTCGGCGGTCGGGTTGGCGCGCGTGCGGGTGGCTTCCAGGTTGAGCGTCAGCCCGTCATAGCCGATCGGTACGACGATGCCGGCGGCATAGTTGCGGTTGCGCGGCGCATCCGTGAACAGGCCACTCTCGCCGCCCTCGGGATAACCGCCAACGCGCACATAGACGAGTTCGCCGAGCCCAAGCAGCGAGTTGAAATCGACGCCGACGCCTGTCGACCAGCGCTGCAGTGACGGCGAAAGCGAGTTGTCCACGGTGACCTGGCCGCCAAGCGGGCGGTACTTGCCGTCGATGACCAGCACGCTGGCGCCCTTCGCCGTGCCGGCCTGCAAGGTCGAGCGCAGCCTGGCGCCCGGCGTGTCGCCGGCCAGAAGCAGCTTGCGCTCGATCGCCGACAGCTTGATGCTTTTCTGCCCGACCAGCGGCGCCAGCGTTGCCTCGACCCGCCCGCGTATGCGCTCGGGCAGGTCGCTGGTGTCGATCCGTTCGAGATATCCGTCGATAATGACGAGCCTGAGCCTTGCACCGTCGTTGAGTTTCTGCGCCGGCAGCACGACCCGGACCAGCGCATAGCCGGCGCGGCCGTATTCGGTCTCCAGCGCGCGGGCCGCGGCAAAGATCCCCGCTGCCGTCACCGTACGATGGGCTAGGCCCGAAACGATCTTGCGCGTCGCCTCGGCCATGGCGGGCAGGCCGCCTTCGACGCTGACATCCCCGAGCTTGACCTTGAGCCTTTCGGCGCCTGCCGGCGCCTGGAGGCCCGAACCTTCCGGGATGGAGACGCCAACCGTGTTGGTTTGCGGCGGCGGCCGGAAGCTTGGCGGCGTGATCTGGCTGGCGGTCTCGGCGAACGCACTGGTCTGAACCGACAGGCATGCCGAGGCGGCCAGCAGGATCGGCAATATTCCACGCGCCAACGGCCCGCCCAGGACGGGCAGGCCGTCGGCATTATTGCCAATCGCGATTTTTTTTCGATAATCCACGCAGTCACTCGCATTTCGAAGTAGAACGCGGCAAAGCTTCGCCGGCGCGCGATGTCTTATCGCTCGTCAAAACCACGTCTGGTCTGCACTCATGTCCGAAAGGCGTGCCCCCGCCGCTCGGATGAGGCGGAAACTATGCCTGGCCCCAAGCAAGGTCAATTCAACGGGCGGCGGTTCGGCTGACTATTATTGGGCGGGGTTTTCCAAGCCATAGCAATCAGTTAGCGGACTGAACCATGAACCCGTCGCTGTCGATCCGAGCCTCGGCTGGCCCTGTCCTCCGCAAATGGTACGTCTGGACACAAGTGTTGAAGGCTGAAAAATAGGGAACGCAATTTCGCTATCCGAGTTGATTCAAGAGATCAGGAGATCCGCGCTGAATCTGGAAGACATAGCGGCCCACCCGGCCTTGCACCGCTACGTTCAGGAACAGTCTCAGTCCCTGATCCGCATCTATGAGGAGACGCCGCGACTGGCTTCCATCTTTGCCACGCAACAGCGCTGGCTGATGGCCCATGTCGGCCTTTCCATGCATTTCCGGCGCGACCCCAACGACCGCCGCACGGAGCTGACCGTATCGCGTTTCATCGAGGTCGTGCACAAGAACGCCGTGGCCAGCCGCAACACGGCGGATGCTTTCATCAAGGAGATGCTGCACTACAACATCGCCGAGTATGTGGCGGGCGGGGACGGCCGCACGCATCCCCTGCAACCGACAGCGGCCACCATCGAGCGGTTCACCGGCTGGGTAACCGCCCATCTGCGCACGCTTGACCATATCGATGGCGGTGACCGGCTGGCCAGATATCTGGACCAGCCCGACATGCTTGCCACGCTGCAGCCGCTGATCGCTGACGGCCTGCTGGCTTCAAAGCCGGTGCGTGAACCCAACCAGACCTTTTCCCTGTTCATCTGGCTCAACAATGGCGGCATCGTCATGGATTGGCTGATGTCCGGCATCGATCCGGACCATGCCGGGCTGGAGCAGATTCCGACCAGCGTCGTTTCGATCGGCGATTTCGCCAAATGGCTCAAGCTGTCGCGGACCCATCTCGGCCGCAAACTGCGCACCGCCGAGGAACTCGGCAGCATCGGCTGGCTCGGCCAACGCGGCCATTCGGTGATGTGGGTGTCGCATGGATTCTACGAGGAATACATGACCGTGCAAGCCGCGAAGCTTGCGGTCGTCGACAGCGCCTTCAAGGCTTGTTTTCCGTCATCGCAAGGCGGTGACTGAGCAGCGCCCCGCGCAAGGGCCGATTGTGGGGAAGCGTGAGGCGGATTTCCGTCCGCAATCAGGCCGCACAAGAAGAGATACCGATTTGCGCTTCCGCGCAGCGCTGAGGCTGCGTCCTTGACTGTGCCACCGTACGCATTCAACCACTATTGATGGCCGGCGTCTGGACACGAGCCCCGAAGGCTGAAAATGTACTTTCGCGTCGCGACAAGGGGGCTTATCGCAGCGGGGGAGAATGACGCTATCATCGGAAGACATTGCCGGTCATCCGGCATTGCATCGCTGTGTCCGCGCTCAAGCGCAGGCGATGAACCAGATCTATGAGACGAACCCGCGGCTTTCCTCGGTGTTCGCCACCCAGCAACGCTGGCTGATGGCCCATATCGGCCTTGCCCTGCATTTCCGGCGGGAGCCCGGCGACTATCGCAAGGAGCTGACGACGGCGCGTTTCATCGATGTGATCCGCCAGAATTCCGTGGCCAGCCGCAACACCGCCGACGCCTTCATCAAGGAGATGCTGCACTACGGCTTCATCGAGTATTTGCCCGCGACACAGGACGGCCGCATCCGCCCCCTGCAGCCGGCGCCGGCCTCGCTGGGGCCCGTCATAGGCTGGTTGATGGCGCATCTGCACACGCTCGACAGTCTCGACGGTGCGAGCCGGCTGGCCCTGTTCCTGGCCCGGCCGGACGCACTCGCCATGGTGCAGCCAGGGATTGCCGATGGCTTGCTCTCGTCCAACCCGGTGCGGGAGCCCAAGCAGACCTTTTCCCTCTTCACCTGGCTCAACAATGGCGGCGTCGTCATGGACTGGCTGTTCTCAGGCGTCGATCCCGACCACACCGGCCTCGATCGGATCCCAACCGGCATTGTCTCGATCGGCGATTTCGCCGAGTGGCTGAAATTGTCGCGAACGCACCTTGCACGCAAGCTGCGCGCCGCCGAGGACCTCGGCAGCATCGGCTGGCTCGGCCAGCGCGGCAATTCGGTGATGTGGGTGTCGCGCGATTTCTGTCAGGAATACATGACCGCCCAGGCGGTGAAGCTGGCTATCATCGATACCGCTTTCGCCGAAGCCTTTGGTCCGACCGCCGGCCGCTGACCGGTGCGGCATCCCCCGCTCGGGGGGATGCCCGAATCCGTCATGCCCGCCGAGCATCACCGACGCTGACCTCGGGCAGATTTCGGCGTCCTCAGTCGATGTCGAAGGAGACGCCCTGAGCGAGCGGCAGTGCCTTGGAATAGTTCACCGTGTTGGTGGCGCGGCGCATATAGGCCTTCCACGCATCGGAGCCGCTCTCGCGCCCACCGCCGGTTTCCTTTTCGCCGCCGAAGGCACCGCCGATCTCCGCGCCCGACGTGCCGATATTGACGTTGGCGATGCCGCAATCCGAACCGTCGACCCCAAGGAAACGCTCGGATTCCTGCAGGTCGCGGGTGAAGATCGACGACGACAGGCCGGCGCCCACGGCATTGTGCTCGTCGAGCACGGCGTCGAAATCCGAATATTTCATCACATAGAGGATCGGCGCGAACGTCTCTTCGGTCACCGGCGAGACTTGGCTTTGCATCTCGACCAGAGCCGGATGCACATAATAGGCATCCGGGTGGCCGTTCTCGACGCGCGTACCGCCGGTCACCTTGCCGCCATGGGCGGCGGCTTCCTTCAACGCCTTCTGCATGGCGTCGAAGGCCGCCTTGTCGATCAGCGGCCCGACCAGCGAAGAGGTCTCCAGCGGATTGCCGACCGAGACGCTCTGATAGGCCTTCTTCAGGCGCGGCACGAGGGCATCGTAGACGCTCTCATGCACGAACAGGCGCCGCAGCGTCGTGCAGCGCTGGCCGGCCGTGCCCATGGCGCCGAAAGCGATGGCGCGCAGCGCCATGTCGAGATCGGCGGTCGGGCAGACGATGCCGGCATTGTTGCCGCCGAGCTCCAGCACGGCACGCGCAAAGCGCTTGGCCAGGCGCGGGCCGACGTCGCGGCCCATGCGGGTCGAGCCGGTGGCCGAAACCAGCGGCACCTTGGGATGGTCGACCAGGATCTCGCCGACGGCGCGGTCGCCGATCAGCACCGGCGCCAGTCCCTGCGGCGCATCAGTGCCGAAACGCTTGACCGCGCGCTTGAAGATCGCCTCGCAGGCAAGCGCCGTCAGCGGCGTCTTTTCCGACGGCTTCCACACCACCGCGTCACCGCAGACCAGAGCGAGAGCCGCATTCCACGACCACACCGCGACCGGGAAGTTGAAGGCGGAAATGACGCCGACCACGCCCAGCGGATGCCAGGTTTCCATCATGCGATGGCCAGGACGCTCGGTGGCGATGGTCAAGCCGTACAATTGCCGGGACAGACCGACAGCGAAATCGCAGATGTCGATCATCTCCTGCACTTCGCCGAGCCCCTCGGACGGGATCTTGCCGACCTCGATCGAAACCAGCCGGCCAAGCTCGGCCTTGTGCGCACGCAATTCCTCGCCGAGCAGCCGCACCAGTTCGCCGCGCTTCGGGCCGGGCACCAGCCGCCAGGACTGGAATGCCTTGTGCGCGGCATCGATGGTCTTGGCCGCATCGGCGGGCGAAATCGTCTTCAGCGCCGCGATCTGCTCACCGGTCACCGGGCTGCGCACGATCAGGTCGCCGCCGACAAGCGTGTCCTTGGCCACACCCAGTTTCGCCAGAAGCTCGGTCGTTTCCTTCGCTATGGTCATTTTTGTCCCTTTCAGAGTCATCATATGGCGTCGGGTCAACGCCTCGCGCCATTCGCCCGCGCGCCGACAAGGCACCTCAGGCACAGTCATGGCGTGGCCTTACTCGTTTCGAGGGAAAATCGCCACCCCGGCATGGTCTAAGCCCTGGTGACACCGTTGAGCCAGATGGGCAAATGCGGCTCAGTTGGCCTTTTTCGCCGGCACGCGCACGGCGCCGTCTTTCATCAGACGATCGATATGCATGCGGATATGGGCCGCTTCCGCCGCCGTGTTGGCGAGCGCGATGGCCCGGTCGAAGGCGACACGCGCCTCCTCGCCCCGGTCGAGCTGCATCAAAAGCCCGCCCTTGAGGCCGAAGAAGTGGAAATAGCCGGAAAGCCTCGGCTCCAGCGGCTCGATCATGGCAAGGGCGGCTTCCGGGCCGCGCACCTTGGAGACCGCCACCGCGCGGTTGAGCGTGATGACGGGCGACGGCTGCATCTGTTCGAGCAGCCCGTAGAGCAGGTCGATCTCCACCCAGTCGGTGTCCTCGGCCTTCTCTGCCCGGGCATGCAAAGCGGCGATAGCAGCCTGCACTTGATAGGGACCCGGCTTGCGATGGCGCAATGCCTTGTCGACCAGCGCCAGCCCCTCGTCGATCATCTTGCGGCTCCACAAGCCGCGATCCTGGTCCTCGAGCAGCACGATCTCGCCGTCTTCGTCGAAGCGGGCCGGCGCGCGTGCATGCTGCAGCAAAAGCAGCGCCGTCAGCCCCATGATCTCCGGCTCGGTCTGGAACAGCCGCAGCAGCAGCCGGGCGAGCCGGATCGCCTCCTCGCATAGCGGCGCGCGGGCGGGTGCCTCGCCGCTGTTGGTCGAATAGCCTTCGTTGAAGATCAGGTAGACCATTGCCGCCACCGCGGCGAGACGCTCGGAGCGCTCGACAGCGCCCGGCGTCTCGAACGGCACACCGGCTTCGGCGATGCGTGCCTTGGCGCGGGTGATACGCTGCTCCATGGCGCTTTCGCCGACCAGGAAGGCACGCGCGATCTGCTTGACGGTGAGACCGGAGACGATGCGCAGCGCGACCGCGATCTGCTGCGTCGCCGGCAAATCGGGATGGCAGCAGATGAACAAGAGCCGCAATATGTCGTCACGGTAATGCGCGCCGTCCAGCCGCTCGGCGATGTCGCTCTCGGCATCCTCCAGATCGGAGATCTGGTCCTCTTCCGGCATCGGTGCCTGCTTGGCGCGCTTGCGCACCGCGTCGATGCCGCTGTTGCGGCCGACAAAGATCAGCCAGGCCGCCGGATCGCGCGGCGGCCCGTTCTGCGGCCAGTTCTTCAACGCCCTGAGACAAGCATCCTGGAAAGCTTCCTCCGCCGTATCGAGATCGCGGAAATAGCGCAGCAGCGCGCCCATTGCCTGCGGGCGGGCGGCGCTGATCGCGGAGCTGATCCAGGCAAGTTCGGTCATACGGCAACACCGGTGGGATTGAACACCGAGACCGGCCGGATTTCGTAGGAGCCGCCGCTCGGATTGACCTCGGAGAGCTCACGGGCGAATTCGACAGCCTCGTCGAGATCGGCGCATTCGAGCGTGTAGAAACCGAGGAACTGCTCCTTGGTCTCGGCGAATGGCCCGTCGATGACGACCGATTCGCCTTTCACTTTCCTCAGCGTCGTCGCCGCCGTCGTCGGCAAAAGCCGCGCCACCGGGCCAAGCCGGCCGGCCTTTGCGTACTTGTCCTGAACGTTGAGGAGATTGGCCATGACTTCGTCGTCCTGCGCCTTGCTCCAGGAGCTGACGACGTCTTCGGAGGCATAGCAGAGTATGGCGTAGAGCATGGCTGGTCCTTTTCTGTATCAAAGGACGAAACAGTATGACCGATCCCGACACGGCGTCGATAAAAAAATCTGACATGGCGACCGCCAATTGTTGCGCGTCACCCTTCGTGCCTTTTCAGCCATCTCAACACGAGCGCTTCCTCGTCATCGAGACCTTCCATGGACCGCTTGCGCTTGTTGGCCTCCGCCATTTCGGCCAGCAACCGTCCCTGCGACCAGGCCTCGAAAACCTGCGGGTGGATATAGCATTTGCGGCAGACCGCACGGGTGTTGCCCAGCCGCTCGGCCACTTTGTCGATGACGCTGTTCATCACCCGCTTTTGCTGTGTCTGGCTTTCGGGCAGTTCCGTCTGTGCAAACAGCGACGCGGCGTGGATGGTGCCGCCCCAGGTGCGGAAATGCTTGGAGCTGAACGCATCGCCGGCGGCGTCCCTGATATAGCGGTTGACGTCGTCGGAGCGGACCGGGCGCCTGTTGCCGTCCCCGTCAAGATACTGGAACAGTTTCTGGCCGGGCAGATCCTGCGCACCCCGCACGATGCCGGCGATGCGGCGATCAACCAGTTTCAGTTTCCATTCCTTGCCGGACTTGCCCTTGAAGGCGAAGCGCAGGCTCGATCCCTTGATATCGACATGGCGGTCGCGCAACGTCGTCAGGCCGAAGCTTTTGTTGTCGCGCGCATAGGCGGCATTGCCGACGCGGATCATCGTGTTGTCGAGCAGCCAGACGACGGCGGCGACGACACGTTCGAACGGCAGGCCGTGGCGGCGCAGATCGCTGTCTATCGTGCGCCTCAGCTCGGCCAGGCTCTCGGCGAAGGCAACGAGGCTGGAATATTTGGCGCCGTCGCGTTCTTCGGCCCATTGCGGATGATAGCGATACTGCTTGCGCCCCCGCAAATCCCTTCCGGTCGCCTGGATATGCCCGTCGGCATCAGGCGAGATCCACACATCCGTCCAGGCCGGCGGGATGACGATCGCCTCAATGCGCGCCCGGACGGCATCCGAGACCACTTTCCCGTCCGGTCCCTTGTAGGAAAATCCTTTGCTGGTCTTCAGCCGGCGGATACCAGGCTCGGCATCGCTGACATAGGTCAGCGCGGCGCGCTCGGCCGCGCTTTGCGCCCCATTCCTCGGCACAACATCCCCGTCAGCCGACCGGCTGAGCGACAATCCGGATCTCTGCAGCATGTAAGCTCCACGCAAATATGCGTAGATAAGCTGCTGGCCGACTGCTGGTTCCACGCCCGCTCGAAAGTCGGCTGGCCGCGATACGCGAATGGCGGAACCTTACGACTACAAGACGCCTTGCAGTTCTACCCGTGGCGCCGACAGCCGCCGTCGCACCGCGAGCTTGAGCCTGTAGCGCAGGCAGCGCCAGGCTTCTGAGCGCCGCTTTGGCGCAGCCGCGGCCACTGCCAGGAAGCGCGCCGCGATGTCGAGGTCGCCGCGCGCATAATGGACGCGGGCAATCTTGAGGGCGACGAGCCCTTCCCTGGTCTTGAGCGCCGAAACCGGGATGCCGCAATCGGTGAGCGTGCGCAATTCCCTTCGCCATTCCAGGAAGCGCCGCACCGGGTTGATTGCAAAGCGGTCGTCGGAGCGGGCCGGCGAAACCTCATAAACCATCACGGGTTGCGGAGTCATGGCCAGCGAAGCCTTGCTCATCAGCCGTGCCCAGAACAGCGTGTCCTCGTCATAGGCAAGGCCCACCGGAAACCGCGTATCGCCGATCAGTTGCCGGGATGCCAGCACGCTGCCCACGGCGACGGAGCGTATGTCGCCTTTCACATAGGCCGAAGCATTTGCCAGGCACGCAGCCTGATAGCCGTTCGGAACCTTGATCTGCCGATCCTGGCCATTCACCCGCCGCCGGTAGGCGCCAACGATCATGCCAGCTTTCGGCTGGTTCTCCGCTTGCCGCAGCAGCGCGCGCAATCCGCCCTGAAGATGCAGATCGTCGGCGTCGATCAGATACACCCAGGGATGGAGCGCCTGCGCCAGCGCCACGTTGCGGGCGGCGCCGGCGTCGCGGCATTCGGCCGGCAGCACACGCAGCGGCAAAGCCAATTGCGCCGCCGCCTGCCGTGCGACATCGGCCGTGTTGTCAGTCGACGCATCGTCGACCAGCAGGACTTCGCCGATAACCTCGGCCTCACTGCTAAGCGACGCCAGCGTCGTCGCGATAGTGGCCGCCGCATTGTAGGCAGGGATGACGACGCTGACCGCTTTCAATTACAAGACCCCGCGCCCGCGCCCATTGGCAGCAACAATGGCTGTCCCTCGAAACGAATGGAGATTAGCGGCCCCTTCTATGTTTGAGAAGTCGCTTCGTCCACCCAGAATTGCAATGGCGGAACGCTTCGCGCTTTTCAGCCGCTTCATACCTTCTCGAGCGCAACCGGAATGACGTCGACAGCCTGCTCGCCGACCTGTCCGCCGGTGGTTTTCAGCACGCCGACGATCGGCGCGACGTCGGAATAGTCGCGGCCATAGCCGACGGTGATATGGTCGTTGCTGGCCCGCATGCCATTGGTCGGGTCGAACTCCTGCCAGCCGGCGTCACGCCCGCACCAGACCTTGACCCAGGCATGCATGGCATCGGCGCCTTCCAGCCGCGGCTTGCCCTTGGGCGGTATGGTGCGCAGGAAGCCGCTGACATAGCCGGCCGGAATGCCGAGCCCGCGCAAGCCGGCGATCATGATGTGCGAAAAGTCCTGGCAAACGCCGCGCTTCAGCTTGAAGGCATCGCTGGCCCGGGTCCGCACGGTGGTCGCCTCGCCGTCATAGGTGAAGTCGCGATGGATGCGATTGCACAGGTCCATTGCCGTTCCCGCGGCCGAGGTGCCGACGCTGTCCCGCGCATAGGAGGTGATCGCCGCATCGATGCCGGAGTGAGCGCTTCCCGCCAGGAAATGGTGCGGCGAGGCAGACGCCAGCGACCGCACCGCGGCCAGTTCCTGCCGCAGCCGCCCGATATCGGGCGACACGTCGAGCCCGGGTTCCGGCCGCGACACCGAAACGCGAGCGCTCATCCTGATGTCGAGCGCGTCATGCGCGTCGCGAAAGGCGATGGAGGTGACGTTGTTACCGAAAAAATCGGAGAAATCCGAACGCTCGTTGGGCGCCGGGGCAAAGGACAGCGATGCGGCAATGACGCGCTGCACGCCTGGTATCGTCGATGGCAGCACGCGGATCTGGTGGCGTCCGCCGCCCGCCGCCGCGGCATAATCGTAATGGAGATGAAGCCTGATGTCGTAAAGCATGCGAAACTTTTCTGTCCTGGCGCAGGTTCCTGTCGCAAAACCGCGCGACACTTTTTGCGCAACCTGCCTAACTCTTTGTTTTGACGCAATTCCGGACGGAAAACCGTTTCACACTTTTCCTGGAGTTGCTCTAGCCGAAATAGGCCTTGGCGAGGCTGTTGTAGAGACCGCCGATTTCATAGGCGAGTTCATCCAGCGCCTTTGCCGTCATGTCCGAAGGCTCCTTGATGGCGATGGCCGTGTTGAGCTGCAGGATCTCCTTGGCCGCCGGCGACATGTGACCCTCGCCGCCGACCGACGGCAACAGGCCGATCTCGGCCTTCAGCCTTTCCAACTGGAACAGGATCGAGCGCGGATTGAGCGGATCGAGCGCCAGAAGATCGATCACCGTGCGCCGGCCGGCCTGCACCGGATATTGCCGGCGATGGGTCATGACGCTGTCGCCGATCTCCAGCATCATGTCGAGCGCGCCGTCCGGCGCCTTGGCGCGGGTCAGCCGGGACAGCGTGCGGGCGATCTGAATGCCGCGCTCCAGCCGCCGGCCGATCTCGAGGAAGCGCCAGCCGGCGAAGCGGTACATGTTCTCGTGCAGAAGGCCGGAGAAACCCGCAAGCTTGCGCAGGATAACGGTCATGGCCCGTGTCGCGTCGTCGCCCGGCGCCACCGTCTTGGCGAACTGATGGATGGTCTTCGACAGGTCCTTCAGCGCCAGCCAGCCGTCGGGCGAGAAGCGGTCGCGAATCTGTCCGGCGCTGTAGACGGCGCTGTCGAGTGTGCCGATCAGCCCCAACGGGATCGCCGTCGAGACGTCGATGCCGAACGGTTCGAGATAGTCCCTGATGTCGGCCAGCAGCGGCATGTCCGGATCGGACGTCTCGGCCAGCCGCACATGGTAGGCGCGCAGGATGCGCACCGTGTCTTCCGAGCGCTCTATATAGCGGCCGAGCCAGGTCAGGTTCTCCGCCGCGCGGCTGGGCAGGCTGCCCGGCCTGGTGCGGGTGAAGCTGTCGCCCTCTTGCGGCAGCAGCGTCTCGCGCTCGACGGGCCTGTCGCTGACCACCCAGACATCGGCCGCCTGGCCGCCGCGCTGCATGGCGATCGCCGTCGGGTCGAGCGACAGGCCGACGCGGGCGAACCCGCCCGGCATCACCGTCCAGCCATCGGGCGTGCGCGCCAGATAAACGCGCAGGCTCGCCGGCCGCGGCTCCAGCCAGCCGCCGACAAAGACCGGCGTCGTCGACAGCGTCACCGCTTCCTGGCCGACGAAGGCGCCGCCATCGCGTTCGATGCGCGCCACCAGTTCGGCCCGCTCGCCGGCCGACAGCGTCGAGCCGAGCGTGGTCTGGCCGTCATCCTCGAAGGCAAGTCTCGTCGAGAGCGCCGGGCCGACCACCATGCGGTCGATATTGGCAAGCACATGGGCGCGTTCGGTCGCCTGCCCGCACCACCATGTCGCGACACTCGGCAGCAGCAGCTCCTCGCCGCGCAATTCGCGCGCGATCTTGGGCAGGAAGGCGAGCAGTGCACGCGTTTCCATCAGGCCCGAGCCCAGCGCATTGACTGTCGCCACCGCCCCCTGGCGGATCGCCTCGACCAGCCCCGGCGTGCCAATCTGCGAATCCGGGCGCAATTCGAGCGGATCGGCGAAGGCGGCGTCGAGGCGCCGCCAGAGCACGCTGATCGGCATCAGCCCGGAAACGGTGCGCACCATCAGCCTGCCGCCGGAAACGGTCAGGTCCTCCCCTTCAAGCAGCATGATGCCGAGATAGCGGGCGATGTAGGCGTGTTCGTAGTAGGTTTCGTTGAGCGGCCCTGGCGTCAATATGGCGACGCGGCCTTCGCTTTCCCTGGCCATGCCGATCAGCGCATCGCGGAAGCGACGGAAGAAGCCGGCAAGCCGGTGCACATGCATCTCGCCATAGATATCGGAGAGCGCGCGCGTCGTGGCGACGCGGTTCTCGAGCGCAAAGCCGGCGCCGGACGGGGCCTGTGTGCGGTCGCCCAGCACCCACCACTGGCCGTCAGGCCCGCGGCCAAGCTCGAAGGCACAGAAATGCAGGTAGTGGCCGCCGGCCGGCGTGGTACCCACGACAGGCCGCAAATATTCGGGGCTGGCCGCGATCAATCCGGCCGGCAGGATGCCTTTTTCGATCAGCCGGTTGCGCCCATAGATATCGGCGATGGTTTCCTCGAACAGCTCGGCGCGCTGCACGAGCCCGGCGCTGATCGCCGCCCATTCGGCGTCTTCGATAAGCAGCGGCACGTGCGCCAGCGGCCATTCGCGCTCATTGGCGCCGGCCTTGTCATAGACACGGTAGTAAACGCCGGCATCGCGCAGATACTGGTCGGCGCGGGCAAAGCGCTGGCCGAGCTTTTCGGCGCCGAGATCGTCGAGCGCCTCGATGAAATGCTTCCAGACCGGACGGGGATTGCCTGCGGCGTCGACCATCTCGTCGACGACGCCGTCGATCGGCTGGTAGTGCTCCAGCAGGCTGTGGATCTGCGGCTTGCCGCGTATCCTTTTGTGATTCCCCTTTGCCATCGCTGATCAGAGTCTTGCCGGCCGCCTGAGGTCAAGGGTCATCGGGAAATCTTCCGCCGGTTGTTCCTCGCGCAGCACATAGGCCGATGGTGTATGGCCGCGCGGTTCGAAGCGGGCGAGCCGCCGCGCTTCCGCCTCGTTGCCGTTGACCGGGAAGGTGTCGTAATTGCGGCCGCCGGGATGCGCGACATGGTAGACGCAGCCGCCGATCGCCCTTCCCGACCAGCGGTCATAGATGTCGAACACCAGCGGCGTGTTGACCGGCAGCGCCGGATGCAGCCCCGAAGCCGGCTGCCAGGCCTTGAAGCGCACGCCCGCCACCGCGACTTCGCGATTGTCCGTCACCTTCATCGGCACGATGCGGCCGTTGCAGACGATGGCATGGCGTTCCGGGTTGAGGCCTTCGGTCTTGACCTGCAGCCGCTCGACCGAGGAGTCGACGAAGCGAACGGTGCCTCCGATGGCGCCCTGCTCGCCCATGACATGCCATGGCTCCAGCGCCTGCCGCAGTTCCAGCTTGATGCCGGCGTGCTGGACTTCGCCGCAGAACGGGAAACGGAATTCGAGCTGCGCGTCGAACCATTCGGGACGGAACTCGAAGCCGTTGAGCTTGAGGTCGTCGAGCACGTCGAGGAAGTCAGCCCAGACATGATGCGGCAGCATGAAACGGTCGTGCAGCGAGGTGCCCCAGCGCACGAAGCGGCCGTCGAGCGGGTTCTTCCACGCACGAGCAATGATCGCCCTGACAAGCAGTTGCTGCGCCAGGCTCATGCGCGCATTGGGCGGCATCTCGAAGCCGCGGAACTCGACCAGGCCCAGCCGGCCTGTCGGTCCATCCGGCGAGAACAGCTTGTCGATGCAGATTTCCGAGCGATGCGTGTTGCCGGTGACGTCGGTCAAAAGGTTGCGGAACAGCCGGTCGACCAGCCACGGCAAGGGTGCCGCGCCCTGATCCGGATGCGGCACCTGCGCCATGGCGATTTCGAGCTCGTAGAGCGAATCGTGGCGCGCCTCGTCGAAGCGCGGCGCCTGGCTGGTCGGACCGATGAACAGGCCGGAGAACAGGTAGGATAGCGATGGATGCCGCTGCCATTGCAGCACCAGGCTCTTCAACAGATCGGGCCGGCGCAGGAACGGGCTGTCATTGGGCGTCGCGCCGCCGACCACGACATGATTGCCGCCGCCGGTGCCGGTGTGGCGGCCGTCGATCATGAATTTGTCGGCGCCAAGCCGCGTCAGCCGCGCCTCCTCATAGATCGCCGTGGTCGTCGCCACGCAATCCTGCCAGTTGGAAGCCGGATGGATGTTGACCTCGATGACACCGGGGTCGGGCGCGACGCGGATGACGTTGAGGCGCGGATCATGCGGCGGCCCATAACCCTCGATATGGACCGGCAGACCGATCGCCCTTGCCGCATTCTCGGCGGCCGCGACCAGTTCCAGATAGTCCTCCAGCGCCTCGACCGGCGGCATGAACACGCAAAGCCTTCCATCGCGGGGCTCGACCGAAAGCGCGGTGCGCACCGCACCACCGATCTCGGTGATCTCCTGTTCGACCCGGTCCTGCTGACCGGTCGCGGCGGTGAACGACGCCGCCTGCTGGCGGCGCGCCATTTCGTCGGCGCCTTCCAGTTCGGCCGGCGCCGCGCTGGGCAGGATCGCTTCGCGTGCCGGCAACGGGCCGCGCGGCAGCGACGGGTCGACCGGCACGATGTAGGGGAACTGTGCCGGCGGCACATAGGGCAGCGTACCCAAGGGCAAGCGATAACCGACCGGGGAATCGCCGGGCACTAGGAACAGCCGTCCGCGCCGCGTCTTCCATTTCTCCGAGCGCCAGCGCGGGCCGGACGCCTGGCTGTTCCAGCGCTGCACGGGCAAAACGTAGCCGGACGGCTTGGTCAGCCCGCGCTCGAACACTTTCGCCATGCGGCTGCGTTCTTCCGGGTCTTCCAGCTTGGAATTGGACGGATCGACATTTTCCGGCAGCTTGCCTTCCTTGAGCAGCCATTCGGCCGGATCCTCATAGGCTTCGCTGACCATGGTTTTCTCGATGCCGAGTTCACCGGCGATCGCGGTGAGCAGGCTTTCGGCCTGCTGCGGACCGACATCGGCCGAACTCTTTTCGCGCGCGATCAGCGACGGGTCGCTCCACACCGGCTGGCCGTCGGCGCGCCAGTAGAGCGAGAAGGTCCAGCGCGGCAGGCTCTCGCCCGGATACCATTTGCCCTGGCCGTAGTGGAGGAAACCGCCCGGCGCGAAACGCTCGCGCAGCCTGCGGATCATCGCATCGGCCTTTTCGCGCTTGGTCGGCCCGACGGCGGCGGTGTTCCATTCGGCGGATTCGAAATCGTCGATCGAGACGAAGGTCGGCTCGCCACCCATCGTCAGCCGCACGTCGCCTTCGCCAAGTGCCGCATCGACTTTGTTGCCGAGTGCATCGAGCGCCTGCCAGCTTTCGTCGGAGAATGGCTTGGTGATGCGCGGGTGCTCGGCGATGCGGTCGACCCGCATGTCGAAGCCGAATTCGACATTGGCGAAGCTCGCCATGCCGGAAATCGGCGCCGCATTGCGGAAATGCGGCGTGGCGGCAAGCGGCACATGGCTTTCACCGGTGAGCAGGCCCGACGTCGGGTCGAAGCCGATCCAGCCGGCGCCCGGCAGGTAGACCTCGCACCAGGCATGAAGATCGGTGAAATCGACCGATGTGCCGGCCGGCCCATCCAGCGCAACGAGATCAGGCTTGAGCTGGATCAGGTAGCCGGAGACGAAACGCGCGGCGATGCCGAGATTGCGCAGGATCTGCACCAGCAGCCAACTCGAATCCCGGCACGATCCCTTGCCGGCGGCCAGCGTTTCCTCCGGCGAGAACACGCCAGTCTCCATGCGCACGATATAGGCGATCTCGCGCTGCAGCCGCGCATTGAGGTCGACGAGGAAATTGACGGTGTTCTTCGCGCTGGTGTCGATGGTTTTGAGGAAGGCCGAGAGCAGCGGCCCTGCCGGCTCAGGCGTCCGATAGATGGCGAGATCATCCCTGATCTCTTCCGGATATTCGAACGGGAATGTCTCGGCCGACGGCTCGACGAAGAAATCGAACGGATTGTAGACCGTCATGTCGGCAACGAGGTCGACCTCGATCTTCAACTCCGTCACCGGCTCGGGGAAGACGAAGCGGGCAAGGAAGTTGCCGTAAGGGTCCTGCTGCAGATTGACGAAGTGGTTCGCCGGCTCGACCTTGAGCGAATGGCTCAACACCTTTGTCCGGGAATGCGGCGCCGGCTGCAGCCTGACGATCTGGGGACCGAGAACCACCGGCCGGTCGTATTTGTAGTGGGTCAGATGGTAGACGGCTGCCAGAATTGCCATGGGGCCCCGGAGATCGGCGTTTCAAACGAATTCGCCGAACCCTGACACATCTGCTGGCCATTCTCCAAGCACAGATGTTGCGGTGCACCTAATTTAAGCAGCGTTGCCGGCTAAGCTGTGTCGAGATTCAGGTCAGGCCGAGTCGAAAACGGCTGATACCGAGAACCGGAGCGGAGCGTACTTTTGGGTACGTGAGCACCGGAAGCGGAGGTATTTGCCGTTTGCAGACCGGCCTCACCTGAATATCGGCACAGCCTAGAAGAACGCCTGGATACCCGTCTGCGCCCTTCCAAGAATCAGCGCATGCACGTCATGCGTGCCCTCATAGGTGTTGACGGTCTCCAGATTCTGCGCGTGGCGCATGACGCGGTAGCCGATCTGGATGCCGTTGCCGCCATGCATGTCACGCGCCTGGCGGGCGATGTCGAGCGCCTTGCCGCAATTGTTGCGCTTGACGATCGAGATCATCTCCGGCGCCATCTTGCCTGCATCGAGCAGCCGCCCGACGCGCAAGGATGCCTGCAGGCCGAGCGCGATCTCGGTCTGCATGTCGGCGAGCTTCTTCTGGTAAAGCTGCGTGCCGGCCAGCGGCTTGCCGAATTGCTTGCGGTCGAGCCCATACTGGCGAGCGCGGTGCCAGCAATCTTCCGCTGCACCCATCGAACCCCAGGAGATGCCGTAGCGGGCCCGGTTGAGGCAGCCGAACGGGCCGCCAAGGCCCTTGGCGTTGGGCAGCAGCGCGTCCTCGCCGACCTCGACGCCTTCCATCACCACCTCGCCGGTGATCGAGGCGCGCAGCGACAGCTTGCCGCCGATCTTCGGCGCCGACAGCCCTTTCATGCCCTTTTCCAGCACGAAACCGCGGATTTCATCCTTGCCGTTCTCGCCCTTCAGCTTCGCCCAGACGACGAACACGTCGGCGATCGGCGCGTTGGAAATCCACATCTTCGAGCCGGAGAGCTTGTAACCGTTGGCGGTCTTCTCGGCGCGCGTCTTCATGCCGCCCGGGTCGGAGCCGGCATCCGGCTCGGTCAGGCCGAAACAGCCGATCCACTCGCCGCTGGCGAGCTTGGGCAGGTACTTCTTGCGCTGTTCGTCCGAGCCATAGGCGTAGATCGGATACATCACCAGCGACGACTGCACCGACATCATCGAGCGATAGCCGGAATCGACGCGTTCGACTTCCCGCGCGACCAACCCGTAGGTCACATAGTTGGCGCCGAGCCCGCCATATTCTTCCGGAATGGTGATGCCGAGCAGGCCGGCCTCACCCATCTCACGAAAGATGCCGGCGTCAGTCTTTTCATTGAGGTAGGCATCCTCGATGCGCGGCGCGAGCTTGTCGGCGGCGAAGGCGGCCGCACCGTCGCGCACCATGCGCTCTTCTTCCGAAAGCTGGTCCTCGATCAGGAACGGGTCTTCCCAGACGAATGCATTCTTGTCGGCGGCCATGGCTTCTCGATCCTCAAACCGGTGAAGCCCGGCTTATCGGCCCGTGGCCTCAAAAAATCAAACGAAATTGCGTCACAGATCAATGAGCGTTAGGAATGGATCATGAGTGTCCAGCGCCGCCTTTTGCCCAACATCAGTGCCCTTGCCGCCTTCGAAGCGGTGGCCCGGCTTGGCAGTTTCACCGCCGCCGCACAGGAGTTGGATCTGACCCAGGGCGCGGTCAGTCGGCAGATCAGGCTGTTGGAAGATCAGTTCGGCCGCCGATTGTTCGAGCGCGACAGCCGCAATGTCCGGCTGTCGACAGCAGGGGAAATCTATGCCGAAGCGGTGCGTTCAGCACTTGGCCAGTTGCGCGGTGCAGCACTTGGATTGATGAGCAATCGGCATAGTGGCATCCTGAACCTGGCCATCTTGCCGACCTTCGGCACACGCTGGCTGATGCCGATGATCCCCGATTTCGTCGAGAACAACCCCGACATCACCATCAACTTCGTCACCCGCGTCGGCCGCTTCGACTTCGCCAGGGAAAGGCTGGACGCAGCCATCCACTACGGCCTGCCAGACTGGCCGGAGGCGGACTCCACACTTCTGGTGCGCGAGACGGTGGCGCCGGTTGTATCGCCCGGATTCCTCGCCGGCCGCGCCATCGCCTCAGCGGCCGATATCGGCCGCCTGCCGCTGCTGCACATGGCAACGCGACCCGGCGCCTGGACCGAATGGTTCGAGCATCAGGGTCTGAGCGCACCGACCGGACCAGGCATGCAGTTCGAACAGTTCGGCACCGCCGCCCAGGCCTGCATGGCGGGGCTTGGCGTGGCGCTGCTGCCGCTGCTCCTCATCGCGGGCGAATTGCAACGCGGCCAGTTGGTGACGGCGCCCGGCCAGCCCATGCAAAGCCGCAGCGCCTATTATTTCGTCGTCCCGCACGACAAGCGCGGCCATCCCCCGGTCGCCAGTTTCCGCGACTGGCTGCTCGGCCAGCTTGAGAAGGAGCCGGCTGTTCTGGCGTGGTAGCTACTTCCGCTTCAGCGCATCCGCCAGCGCGGCACCGAAGGCCCCTTGCTGGGCCGGTCGTTCCGGCTGGCGTTGCGGCGCTGGCGAGCGGGGCGCCGGCCTGCCGCCGCCATTGTCGCGCGGCCCGCCCCTGGATGCGCCGCCCTCGCCACCGTCCTTGCGCATTGAGAGCGCGATGCGCTTGCGCTTGATGTCGACGTCGACGACGCGCACCTTGACCACGTCACCGGCCTTGACCACCTCATGCGCGTCCTTGATGAAACGGTCGGCCAGCTGCGAGACATGCACCAGCCCATCCTGGTGGACGCCGATATCGACGAAGGCGCCAAAGGCCGCGACATTGGTGACGGTGCCTTCGAGCAGCATGCCGGGCTTCAGATCCTTGATGTCGTCGACACCGTCGGCGAAGGTCGCCGTCTTGAAGCCGGGACGCGGATCGCGGCCGGGCTTTTCCAGCTCCGCCAGAATGTCGCGCACCGTCGGCAGGCCGAAACGCTCATCGACGAAGACGCGCGGATCGAGCGCCTTGAGCGCGGCGCTGTCGCCCATCAGCGAGCGTACATCGCGGCCGCAGGCGGCGACGATCTTCTTGGCCACGCCATAGGCTTCCGGATGCACCGACGAGGCATCGAGTGGCTCGCTGCCATTGGCGATGCGCAGGAAGCCGGCGGATTGTTCGAACGCGCGCGGCCCCAGCCGCGGCACCTTGAGCAGATCCTTGCGGCTGGCGAAGGGGCCGGTCGCATCGCGATGCGCGACGATGGCGTCGGCGAGCGATGCGCCGAGGCCGGAAACGCGCGCCAGGAGCGGCGCCGAAGCGGTGTTGAGATCGACGCCCACCGCATTGACCGCGTCCTCGACCACCGCCTCCAGAGAGCGGCCGAGCCGATACTGGTCGACATCGTGCTGGTACTGGCCGACGCCGATCGATTTGGGTTCGATCTTGACCAGTTCGGCCAGCGGATCCTGCAGGCGCCGCGCGATCGACACCGCGCCGCGCAGCGACACGTCGAGCCCGGGGAATTCGGCCGCGGCCGTCGCCGATGCCGAATAGACCGAGGCGCCGGCCTCGCTGACGATCACCTTGAGCGGCTTCGGCCCGCCGTCGGAAGGCATGTCGGACAACATGTCCGCCACCAGCTTCTCCGTCTCGCGGCTGCCGGTGCCGTTGCCGATCGAAATCAGCTCGACCTTGTGCAGGCGGATGAGCTTGGCGAGTTCGGCTTGCGTGCCGCGCACATCGTTCTTCGGCGGGAACGGATAGACCGTCGTCGTCGCCACCAGCTTGCCGGTGCCGTCGACCACCGCGACCTTGACGCCGGTGCGGATGCCGGGGTCGAGCCCCATCGTCGGCCGCGAACCGGCGGGCGCCGCGAGCAGCAAATCCTTGAGATTGCGGGCGAAGACATGGATCGCCTCTTCCTCGGCCCGCTCGCGCAGATCGCGCATCAGGTCGAGCGTCAGGTGCAGCGACAGCTTGATGCGCCAGGTCCAGCCGGCGACCTCCATCAGCCAGTGGTCGCCGGGCAGGCTGCCGCCGATGGCATAGGAATTGGCGATCATCCGTTCGACCGGCTTCACCGGCGACGCATCGTCGGCATCGACCTCGATGTCGAGCGACAGCACCTCTTCGTTGCGGCCGCGCAGCATGGCCAGCGCACGATGGCTCGGCACGTTGGCCCAGCGTTCGACATGGTCGAAATAGTCGGAGAATTTCGCGCCGGCCTCCTGCTTGCCGTCGACCACCCGTGCGCGCATGAAGGCGCGGTCCTTCATATAGGTCCGCAGCTTGCCGACCAGATCGGCATTCTCGGCGAACTGTTCCGACAGGATGTCGCGCGCGCCTTCAAGTGCGGCTTTGACCTCGGCCACCTCCTCGGTGACGTAGGCCAGAGCCGCCTCGGTGGGCACCAGTGAACGGTTGGCAAGGATGGCCTCCGCCAGCGGCCCCAATCCACGCTCACGGGCGATCTGGGCTTTGGTGCGGCGCTTCGGCTTGTAGGGCAGGTAGATGTCTTCGAGTTCCGCCTTGGTGGCGGCGGCCGCGATCTTGGTCTCCAGTTCATCCGTCAGCTTGCCCTGCTCACGGATCGAGCCGAGGATGGTGTCGCGGCGGGCGTCAAGCTCGCGCAGATAGGCGAGCCGCTCGGCAAGGTCGCGCAGCTGCGTGTCATCAAGCCCGCCGGTCACCTCCTTGCGGTAGCGCGCCACGAACGGCACCGTCGCGCCCTCGTCGAGCAATTCGATCGCCGCCGCCGCCTGTTCGGGCCGCGCCTTGATCTCTGCCGCGATGATGGCTGCGATGCGCTTGATATCGGATGCCATGTCGTTCCTGCTCTCCTCAAAAGAGCGGCGACCATAGGCGCAGATGCCAGCTTCGCCAACCGCGACGTTTTCAACCGCCGCGGCCGGTCCACAGGAAAGCATGCGGCAACGAAACCGTGCCCGCCCGGTCAGACCAGCTGGGTCAGCGCCTCGAAGAAAGCGACGATTTCGAGGTCCAGCGGATCGTCGACGGGTTCCGGCTGCGACGACATCTTGGCGATGACCACTTCGGCCTTCGGATCGACATAGAGCCACTGGCCATGAATGCCTATGCCGCAATAGGCGCCACTCGGCTTGCCCGACTGGTACCATTTGTTGCGATAGCGGCCTTGCGGGAAGAGCGGCAGCATGGCGCCGCGCTGCCAAGCTTCCGCACTGCCGCCGGTGCTGACCGTGTCGCGCACCCAGGCCTCAGGCACGATGCGGCGGCCATTGGCGGTGCCGCCTTGACGCATCATCTCGCCGATGCGCGCCAGGTCGCGCGGCGTCACCGAAATGCCGCCGGCGGTCCGTGCCGTGCCTTCCATGTCGACGCCGATTGAGGCTTCGCTCACGGCACCGAGCGGATGCCACAGCTTTTCGCGCATCAAGTCGCTGAAGCGCTGGCCGGACGCGCGCTCCAGCAGCAGGCCGAGCAGGTCGGAATTGGGCGACCTGTAGCGGAAGGTCTGGCCATGCGGCTCGGCAAGCCGCTGCAGCGACAGGATGAATTCGCGCAGGCTTTCCGTGCCGCCGCCCGGGTTCCACAGCGTGGCACGGCGATAGCGGGCAAAGGCGCTTTCCGGATCGAGATAGGCCTCCTCGAAATCGAGGCTTACGCTCATGTCGAGCACATGCCGAGCGCTTGCATCGCCATAGGCCGAGCCGGCGGCTTCCGGAACATACTGCGTCACCGGCGCTTCCGGATCGAACAACCCCTCGCCTTCCAATATGCCGGCGATGATCGCAGTCACCGACTTGCTGATCGAGAAGATGATGTGGCGGGCGCCGAAATCCATGTGTGGCGCGAACCAGTCGCCGATCACCTTGCCGCCTTTCATCACCGTCAGCGCGTCGGTGCTGGAGCGCGCCAGGAATTCGGCCACCGTCTCCGGCGCGCCGGCCACCGAAACCGTTTCGCCGAGCAGACCAGCGAAATCCTTCGCCGGGGCCTCGACACCAGCCGATGCCGCATCCACGCGTGCCGTCGGCACCAGTTCGCCGAGGTTCTGGAACGACCATCGGTTGAACGGGTTTTCGCGCCAGTTGGAAAGCAGCACCTCGTTGCGGGCGAAGCCGTAGCGGATCTCGAACGCGGTCTTGCCGGTCATGGCGTTTCCTTCCGGGTCGTTTCTTATGGGGGCTCAGGGCAGTGCGGCGGCGATGGCGTGCACGGCCTTCAGCGTCGCCGTGGAATAGGCGAGATTGCTGAAATCCGGCCAGGTCGAAAGCTTCACCACGACCATTCCTGTGTTCCAGTCGATATGGATCATCTGCCCGAACACGCCCCGGCACATCAGTGCGCGCGAGGCGGGATTCTCGATCCAGAACTGGTTGCGGTAGCTGCCTTCGGGCAGGCTTGGGGAGAAGTCCGGCCCGTGCCTGCCATTGCGTGTCGCCTCGATCCAGTCGGCCGGCACGATGCCGCCGCCATTGTCGAGGATCATCTGGCCGAAGCGGCCATAGTCGCGCAGCGTCGCGTTGAAGCCACCATCGGCCAGCGCATAGCCGGCGCTGTCGACGGTGAAACAGGCGCTTTCGTCGGCGCCGAGCTTTTGCCACAGTTCTTCCGACACCAGTTGTGCCAGCCGCTTGCCCGTCACCCGCTCCATGAGGAAGGCGAGCACGTCGGTCTCGATCGAGCGGTATTGAAACTGAGCACCATGCGGGCGGACAGTGTCCTTCAAGCCGAGGATCAGCTCGAACATATGCGAGGGCCAGCGGAAGTTCGGATCGCTGCCTGGCGGCACCGGCTTCCAGCCGGTGGCGACATCGACCTGGCCGATGTCGGAATAGCGGTCTGTGTATTCTTCGGAGAAACGCACGCCCGTCGTCATGTCGAGCACATGCTGGACGCTGGCGCCGGCCCAGCCGGTGGCGCCGAGTTCCGGCAGGTAATCCGTGACCGGCCTGGCCGGATTGATCAGGCCGCGTCCGGCCAATATGCCGAACACCGAGCCGGTGATGGACTTGGCCATCGACTGCGACAGATGCAGCGTGCGCTCGTCCATGCCGTTGAAATAGCGCTCATAGGCAACCTTGCCGTGCCTGACCACGAGGAACCCATCCGTATAGGTCTCGTCGAGCAGCCCGGCGAGCGTCGAAGGCCTGCCTTGGCTGTCCTCGACCGGCAGCCCGTCGAGATCGACCTCGGCGCGTTCGAGACGATGGCGGTGGCCGTTACCGCGCCAGACTTCGGCGGTCGGCAGAATTTCCCTGATGTGCTGGAACGCCCAGCGGTTCCATGGCGGCCGGTCCCAGTCGAGCCTTGGCGGCACCATGGCGGGCGGCGAGCCCTGCATGATCGGCGGCCGCGGATCGCTGTTGCGATAGGAGTCCATGAAAGGCCATTCCCGGAAAAGAAAAGACCCGGCGGCGTATGCCGCCGGGTCTGGCATGCAGCGATTACTTCTGCAGTTCGGTCCAGATCTTGGTGTAGAGTTCCTGCGTTTCCGGCGCGCACATCTTCTGGAATTCGCCCTTCGGCTTGGCGTCGGCCGGAATGACGACTTCCGGCGCATCCTTCATGTCGGCCGGCATGTATTTTTCCGAGCCGGTGATGGCGTTGGCGTAACGGTGGAAGGCCGAGAGACCAGCCGCGTTTTCCGGATCCATGATGAAGTTCTGGAACAGCTTGGCGTTCTCGACGTTCTTGGCCTCCTTCAGGACGACGACGTTGTCGCTCCAAAGACCAAAGCCTTCCTTCGGATAGTTGTAATGGATGGCCGCATTGGCCAGGCGCTGGCGCAGCGCCGAGCCGTTCCAGTCGCTGGTTGCCTTGAAGTCGCCGGCGCCCATCTTTTCGATGGTGTTGTATTCCATCGCGATCCAGTTCGGCTTGGCCGCCACCAGCAGGTCGCGCACCTTCTTCAGCACCGCCTTGTCGTCGGTGCATTGCTGGCCGCCGACATATTTGATCGCCGCGAAGATGACGTCATTCATCTCGGGAACGACGTTGACCTTGCCCTTCAGCTCGTCGGGCGTGTTGAAGACGATGCCCCACGTATCGGCCGGCCCCTTGTAGGCGTCGGTGTTGACGACGACGCCGATCGTGCCCCAGGCCCACGGCACCGAATATTTGCGGCCCGGATCGAATTCAGGATTCGCCCACTCCGGTGCGACGTTCTTGAAATTCTCCATCTTGCCGGGATCGGTCTCGAGCAGGAGGCCTTCCTTGATCCAGATCGGCACGTAGGTCTGCGACGGCACGGCGATGTCGAAGCCGGTCCCGCCCTGGCGAACCTTGGCGAGCGCGGTGTCATTGGAATCGTAGTCGGTGATCGACACCTTGATTTTGTATTTGTCCTCGAACTTCTTGATCACGTCGGGGCTGGTGTAGTTGCCCCAATTGTAGATGTTCAGCACGCCCTCGGCGCGGGCCAGGCCCGTCGAAGCGAGCAGCGCCAACCCCATGGCGGTCGCTGTTGTCTTCCAGTTCATCGTTCTAACTCCCATTGTCGGTTTCAGTCTCGTTTCCTGCTGACGAAGAAAAACAACGTGACGATCGCGACCGAAAGCAGCAGGAAAGCGGTCGATATCGCGTTGATCTCGGGTGTGACGCCGCGGCGGATCTGGCCGAGCATGTAGGTGGGCAGCGTGTCCTGGCCGCCCGACTTGACGAACTCGGTGATGACGACGTCATCAAGCGAGATGACGAAGGCCAGCATCAGGCCAGCAAGGATACCGGGCCACAATAGCGGCAGCGTGATGCGGCGGAAGGTCTTCCACGGCGTCGCGTAGAGATCGGCCGCGGCGCGCTCGAGCGTCAGGTCCATATTCTCCAGCCGCGCCCGGATCGGCAGATAGGCGAACGGAATGCAGAACGCCGTATGCGCGGCGATCAAATAGCCGAGGCCGGAATAGCCGGTGAATATCTTGATGCGCGAGAAGAAGATCAGCAGCGCCACACCGGTGACGATCTCGGGCACCATCAGCGGCTGGTTGATCGCCGCATATTTGAAGGTGAGGCCGGGATAGGCGGCCGTGCGCGTGGTGGCGAGTGCCGCCATGGTGGCGAAGGTGGTCGACAGCACCGCCGCGATCGCACCGATCTGAAACGAGCGCAGCGTTGCGTCGATGACCTGCGTGTTCTGGTATGCCGACTGGAACCATCGCAGCGAAAAGCCACCCCATTCGGATGTCGAGCTCGCCGCGTTGAAGGCGTAGGCGACCAGCACGATGATCGGCAGATAGAGCACGACGAAGCAGGTCGCCGCGATCGCGGTGAAGCCCGGCTGATGCTTGATGGAGAAGTTGCTAGCCATGACGCACCCCTGACTTGCCGGCGTTGCGCACATAGGCAAGCAGCGCCAGCATGACGATGACCATCACCGTGATCGACAGCGCCGAGCCAAGCGGCCAGTTGCGGCCTTGTCCGAACTGCAATTCGATCAGGTTGGACAGCATCATGTTCTTGCCGCCGCCAAGCACGACCGGCGTCACATAGGCGCCGAGCGCCGGAATGAAGACCAGGATGGAGCCGGCGATGACGCCGGGCTTGACCAGCGGGAAAATGATCTTGCGCAGCACCTTGAAGCGTGTCGCGTAGAGATCGTAGCCCGCCTCGACCAGGCGGAAATCGAGCTTCTCCATGCTGGCGTAGATCGGCAGCACCATCAGCGGCAGGTAGACATAGGCCATGCCGATCAGGATCGCGGTGTCGGTGTAGAGGATCTGGATCGGTGCCGAGATGATGCCGAGCTTGAGCAGGATCGTGTTGATGATGCCTTCGTTGCGGATGATCTGCAGCACGGCGAAGGTGCGGATCAGCAGGTTGGTCCAGAACGGGATGGTGATCAGGAACAGCCAGAGATCCCTGGTCTTCTCGCTGCGCGTTGCCATGAAATAGGCGGTCGGGAAACCGAGCGCCAAAGTGGCGAGCGTGGTCACCACCGCAAGCTTGATCGAGCGCCAGAAGATCGTGACATGCGCCGCCGCGAGCGAAAGCGTGTCGTCGAAAATGTCGCGTTCCATGAACACCGATATCCAGGCATCGGGCGAGAACTGCCACTTCACGTCGCCATAGGCGCCGGGCGTCAGGAACGAGTAGACGAGCACGATCAGCAACGGGCCGGTCGCGGCGAGCAGGATGACCAGCAGCGCCGGCGCCGACAAAAGCCAGCGGTCACGGACATCGCGCCGTTCCGCTGCCTTGGCGATTTCCTCCGCGGTGGCCATCAGTCCCTCAGCACTTGCGCGGCGTCGTTGCCGATCAGGATGCCGACCTTGTCGCCACGCTCGAAACCGCAGCCTGCGCTGCGCGTGTTCTGCTGGCGCACGGTGAAGGCCTCGCCGCTGTCGAGCTGGACATGGATATGCGTGTCGGTGCCGAAATAGACGATGTTCTCGACCGTGCCCGACAGGTCGCCCTTGTCCTTGGTCAGCTTGGCATGCTCGGGCCGCACCACCACGGTGGCGTTATCCTTCGGCTGGAACCCTTCGGCAACGGTTGCCTCGATGGTCGTGCCGGATTTGAGGGTCGCGCGCGTCTTGCCGTTGCCGGTGCCCGATATGGCGGCGGTGAGGAAGTTGGTCTCACCGATGAAGTCGGCGACGAAGCGCTCCGCCGGCTTGTCGTAGATGTCCCAGGGCGAGCCGACCTGCAGGATCTTGCCCGACGACATCACCGCGATGCGATCCGACATGGTCAGCGCTTCTTCCTGATCATGGGTGACGAAGATAAAGGTGATGCCGGTCTCATGCTGCAGCCGCTTCAGCTCGATCTGCATCTCCTTGCGCAGCTTGTAGTCGAGTGCCGAGAGCGGCTCGTCGAGCAACAGCACTTTCGGCTGCGGCGCCAGCGCCCGGGCCAGCGCCACGCGCTGTTGCTGGCCGCCGGAAATCTGGGCGGTGCGGCGGCCGGCCAGCGCCTCCATCTTGACCAGCTTGAGCATCTCGGCGACGCGCGCCTTGATCTCGGCCCTGGGCTTGCCCAGCATCTCCAGGCCGAAGCCGATATTGTCGGCCACCGTCATGTGCGGGAACAGCGCATAGGACTGGAAGACGGTGTTGACCGGCCGCTTGAAGGGCGGCAGCGGCGCGATATCCTGGCCGTAGAGCAGGATTTCACCGGCGGTTGGAAAGTCGAAACCGGCGATCAGCCGCAGAAGGGTGGTCTTGCCGCAACCGGACGGTCCCAGCAGCGTGAAGAACTCGTTCTCGCGAATGGATACCGAGACCTTGTCGAGGGCCGCGACCTGCCCCTCACCCGATCCGAAAATTTTACTGACGTTTACAACTTCAATCGCATTCCGATCCGGTTTGTCCGGCACGATTACGCCTCACTGTTGACCCCGCTCTTGCTGGCGGAGCTGTTCCCCTGTTCGATGTGACCACACGCCCGGTAGGTTGGCAAGCCCGGCATTGAATCACAGTTCAGTCCGTCTTTAACCAGCAAGCCTCATGCCATTGTCAGGCCTGATAGGTGACCTTGCCGCCGCAAATCGTCGTCACCGGGCGCACCTTGTGCAGGTCGGCCGGCGCCGTCTTCTCGATATCGGCCGACAGAACCACAAGATCGGCCATGTAGCCTGATTTCAGTGTGCCTTTGCGGTGTTCGGCGAATTCGGCATAGGCGCCCTCGACCGTGTAGGCGGCGATCGATTCCTGCAGCGAGAAGCTCTGGTCAGGGTCGCTGTCTGCCCATGGTTTGCGCATCACTGCCGCCTGAATGCCCAGGATCGGGTCGATCGGCGACACCGGCCAATCCGAGGCGAAGACGACATGCGCGCCGGCATCCTTCAGGGTCCGCCAGGCATAGCTCAGCGGCCAGCGGGCCGGCCCGATGCGCGACACGGTCGGCTCCAGCGGGAAATCCATGGCGCCGGGCGGATGCGGCGGCTGCATCGAGGCGATGACGCCGAGTTCGGCGAAGCGCGGCACGTCCGACGTGGTGGTGACCTCGATATGTTCGACGCGGTGGCGGCTGTCGCGCTTGCCATTGGCCTTTTGCGCCGCCTCATAGCCGTCGAGCACCGCACGCACCGCGCCGTCGCCGATCGAGTGAACCGCGATCTGCAGGCCGCGCCTGTCGACGGCAACGGCCAGGTCAATGAATTGCTGCGGCGTGAACAGCGGCTCGCCGACCCAGTCGGAACGATCGGCATAGGGCTCGACCATCACCGCCGTCCAGGAATCGAGCACGCCATCGTAAAACACCTTGACCATGCCTGAAGACAGCCATTCGCTGTTGTAGCGCTCGGCCATCAGGGACGCCTTCTCGAGCACGTCGAGCGTCATGAAATTCTTGTAGTGGAACGGGATCTGCACGCGGCAGGGCAAGCCCTCTTCGGCCTCGATTTCGGCCAGCAGTTCGAGCTGGTAGAGGTTGCCGTCCATGTTCTGGATGGAGGTGATGCCGTGGCGCGCGCACCAGGCGAGGCCTCGCCGCATGATGTCGCGGTCGGCGGCGCGTTCGGCGGCGGACGGCATTGGATCCGGCTCGCCGCCGGTCGCCAGCCCCAGCCGCACCCGGCCCTCGCCGGCAAGATCGAGGACCGGACCGAAGGCCTCGCCCTCGCGCAGTTCGCCCGCTGCCAGGCCATCCTCGCCCATGACGATCTCGTTGCCCGGACCAAGCGCACGGCCCTGCAGGATGCCCGCCATTTCAAGCGCCTTGGTGTTGGCCCACATCGTGTGGTGGTCGGGCGCGGCCATGCAGAAGGGGCGATCCGGCAGGATCTGGTCGAGATGGTGACGCGTCACCCGCTCGCTGCCAAGCACGGTGTAGTCGACGCCCTGCCCAACCAGCATTTTTGCCTCGGGCTTGGTCGATGCGTAGTCGCGGATCGCCTTTTGCAACGCCTCGAAGCCATGGACGCCGCCAAGCTGAAGATGCGCGAGCTCGGCCCCTCCCGAGAACAGATGCATATGGGCTTCGATGAAACCGGGCAGGACCGAGCCGCCCTCGGCGTCGATCACCTGTGTGGCCGATCCCTTGAGCTCTTCGATTGCGGCGCGGCTGCCGACGGCGATGATGGCGCCGTCCTTGACGGCTACGGCCTCGGCCACGGGATTGCCACCGTCCATGGTCAGCACGCAACCATTGATGACGATCAGATCCGCATTGTGATCCGTACCCGTAACAGACATCGCGACTCCGCGCTTTTGATGACCGATTGAGACCGACAGCCCTGCGCTCAACGACCTGCCACTCCACCGGAGCGGCGCCACGGAACAAAAAACGATGCCAGTCCGCTGCCTTCGAAATTCCCCTTGTTATCCCTAGGGACAGCGTGGATAAAGAATGCGACTGATTATTCGCGTTTGTCAACATGCGGAATTTAGAATGTATTGTGGACAGCACCCTGCGCCTGTGCTGGGAGCAAGCGGGGAACGAGGGCATCGAGTAGTGAAGCGCAGTCTCGACCGCAAAACCAGGATAGCGCTCGAGCCGCGCAAGCAGCCTCGGCAGCAACGGTCGAGCAAGGTGGTCGACCGGATCCTCGACGCGGCGCTGATCCTGACGCGGGAGCAAGGGACCAGGACACCGACGACGCTCGCCATCGCGCAGCGCGCCGGCCTGTCGGTCGGTTCGGTCTACCAGTACTTTCCCAACAAGGAAGCCATTCTTCTGGACCTCGCCCGGCGCTGGCTGTCCTCCTTTCCCGAGGTGATCGAGAAGCGCATCAAGGTTCCCCGACCCACCAACCGCGAAGAATTCTGGCGCGAAGTGCGCAAACTCTTCATCGACACATCCAGTATCTATATCGAGAACGCGACCCTGATGCCGGTGATCGAGGCGATTTCAGGCAACGCCGATCTCAGGCCTATCCAGGACGAATATGACGAACAGATCATCGCGCTCTACGCCGCCTGGCTGCGGCATGTGAATCCTGCTCTCGAAGACAAGATCGCCAAACGGCTCGGCCTTGTGATGATGGAGGTCGGGCACGCCTGCCGGCTGGTCGGACTGAAGAGAGATCGCAGGACATTCGACCTCATCGAGGACGATGTCGAAGCCATGTGGCTCGCTCTGGTGAGCCCCTATCTCAACCTGGACTGATTGCGCATTTCGAGAGGAATTTCATGAAGACTGTCTATTCGCCGCTTCATGCTGGCCATGCCGGCCAGATGGAACTGGTCACATCGGCCATCGTGCCGGGTTTTGAAAAACCCTCGCGTGCCGAGTTCATCAAGGCGCGGGTCGAAAGCGAGAAGCTCGGTCCGATCGTCCTGCCGCTCGAGCACGATCTTGCCGCAGCCAAGCGCATCCATAGATCAGACTATATCGACTTCCTGCCGACGGTCTGGCCGCAATGGGTGGCGTCGGGTCACGAGGGCACGGCCATGCCCTTCACCTGGCCGACGCGCGGCCTGCGCGGCGACGTGCCGCCAAAGCGCGTCGACGCGCTGCTCGGCTACTATTCCTTCGACGCCGGCGCCACCTTCGTCGAAGGCACCTGGGCCGCGATCAAGTCGTCCTATGACGTCGCGCTGACCGCGGCCGGGCTGGTCAAGGGCGGCGAACGGTCGGCCTTCGCGCTCTGCCGTCCGCCGGGCCACCATGCCGGCGCCGGCTTCATGGGCGGCTATTGCTACATCAACAACGCCGCCGTCGCCGCGCAATGGTTCCTCGACCAGGGCGCCAAGCGCATCTCCATCCTCGATGTCGACTACCACCATGGCAACGGCACGCAGGAAATCTTCTACGACCGCGCCGACGTGCAGGTGCTTAACCTGCATGGCGACCCGATGGTCGAATATCCGTTCTTCCTCGGCCATGCCGACGAGCGCGGCGCGGGCGCCGGCGAAGGTTTCAACATCAACTATCCCATGCCCTTCGGCACCGACTGGGACGCCTGGAACGCCTCGCTGGAGGATGCCTGCGCCAGGCTCGCCGCCTACGCGCCCGACATCGTCATCGTCTCGCTCGGCGTCGACACCTTCGAGAAGGACCCGATCAGCCAGTTCAAGCTGAAAAGCCCTGACTATCCCAAGATCGGCCACCGCATCGCCAAACTTAACCTGCCGACGTTGTTCGTCATGGAAGGCGGCTATGCCGTCGAGGAGATCGGCATCAACGCCGTCGGCGTGCTGACCGGCTTCGAGGACCGGTAAGGCTGCTGCCGGCACGCGGCCGACAACGACGGGCACGAGAGAAAAAGGGCGGCTTGGCCGCCCTTTTTGCGAGCTACGCCGCGGCGCCAGCGCTGGGCGTCGCCATTGGTGCGGCAGCCTTGCGTGAGCGGCCGAGATAGTACACCGCAGCCGCCGCGATGACGCCGGCGGCCAGTATGCCGGCGGCCAGAACCGGCCGATACCAGAACCAGGCGATCGCGATCGTCGTCGTGCCGACCAGGATCGCCAGGAAGAAGGCGATGATGCCGGTTCCCATCCGGGCCATGCTGCCGAGGAACGGGATGACGTCGAGGATCACGCCGATCGGGCTGAGGAACAGGGCAAAGCCGATCGTCAGCAGCAAAAGGCCACCGGCGCGCAGCAGCCAGGTGATCAGCGTGTTGGCGCTCACCGCCTCGGCGAACATCTTGTCGGCCGGCACGTTGCCGGTGTCGACCATCAGCAGCGCATCGCCCGCTTGCGTCTGGTAGGGTTCGAACCGGCTGCCGGCCTGGCGCGCGACGATGCTGACCACGCCGAGCGGCGCCAGTTCGTAGCCGATCCGATAGTCGCCCAGCGCGGGCGTCGTGTTGTCGCTGCCTAGATAGATCTTGCCGTCGACGATGCTGAGCGGCTTCGTTCCGGTATAGGCTGCCTTGATCGCCGCCGACTGGCTGGACGACAGCGAATAATCCTTGTCCCCGTCGATGCGGTCGATCACCGGGCTATCCAGATCGAAGGCAACGAGCTTGCCCTGCGGAATCTGGAAGGCGCGGCTGTGGATCGCCATTGGCGGGTTCTGATGGCCGTCCGGCTTCTTGAAATCCGACGAGTCTATCTGGCTGTCGTCCCAAACCTTCGCATAGCTGTAGGTGGTCACCGTCTCCTCGCCGCCGCCAAGCTTCTTGGTGGTCTCGGATTTGGACTCTTCCTTCCACTGGTACATCTCGACACTGCGCGACAGGCGCAGCCCTTGCGCGGCGATGCCGAAATCCGGATCCGACAGGCCGCTGTCGGCCGTCACCGGCCCGCTGACATGCACCAGCTTTCCGTCATTGCCGGCATCGACGCTGTCGGCATTGATCGAGACCACGGCGCCCGACCCTTCGGCCAGCGACCGCGCCGTCTGCACCGCGCGGCCCTCGTTCCAGAACAGCCCGATCACCATCAGCACGATCAAGAACAGGCCGAAGATGACCCCGCCGACCGCGCGCTTGATCCGTCCGAACCACGAGACGGAAGTAACTTCCCGAAATGAATCGCTCATCGTTTCCCCCGAAACAAAAGATGCCAGGAGCCCGCATGACACCACCGCGAACGACCGCGGCCGTAATGCAGCTACGAACTCCATCGCCGGCGGTGCCCACCCCTCCGGCGCTCGCGAATCTATCGCATCGGGCAGCACACGGATATGGCCGGCTTGCGCAGTCCCGGCATTTTCACACGCGCGGAGGCCGTGAAAATCGGCCTATGAGTCGCACGCGAGTCCACCGGATTCGATTTTGTCAAATCGCGTTTGATGTCGGATTCATCTGCGGGTAGATTAGACCCGAATCAGCCGGTCCTCGGGGGGCGCGGCGACCACCCAAAGTCTCACGTTCCGGAATTTCTCCGGCGCCAGACGCGGATGTCTTCGCGTTCCCTGATGGATTCCGTCTGATTGGCGCGGCACCGCGCCTCGTGTGCGTCTCGTGAAAGTAACGCGTTTTTAGGGTTCGGCGGCTGGCCCCCAGCATCCGGACAGCAGAAACGATTCCGGCCAAAAGCAGCAAATGAGCAGTCCCGCCGCGCTTCTTCAATCCGACACATTGGGCTCGCGCCTGGCGTCGCGCGGTGATCTGACCAGCTTTTTCATGGAACTGACCGCCGAGATCGGCGCCGACAGCTACATGCTGGTTGCCATCGTCCACGACCAGGACCGCAACGACGCGCGCATTGTCTCGTCGAACTGGATTTTCGACGCCATCGAACTGATCGGCAAGCGGCTGATCGCCAGCCTTGCCCAGGGAGCCCTCACCGTCGCGCCCGGCATCCGTCCAAGGCCGCTGGTGGCCGCGGCGGCGCCCGATGCGGACGGGCTGGTCTCCGGCGACGAGGCCCGCCTGCTCGACGTGCTCGGCCATGCCGAGATCTATTCGCTGCGGCTGAATGTCGGCCGCCAGCGGCTGTTCGCCCTGTTCTCGGCGGCGACGCCAGGCCACATCGACCAGCCGGCGCTGATGAAGGCGCAGTTGAAATGCTGCTACGCGCTCTCGCATATCCCGCAGCTGATCGCCGCCGCCGCCATGCAGGATCCGCTGTCCGATCGCGAGCGCGAATGCCTGTTCTGGGTCTCGGAAGGCAAGACCACCGACGAGGTGGCGGTCATCCTTGGCGTCTCCTCCAACACCGTCAACAGCTACATCACCCACGCCATCCAGAAATTCGCGGCCTCCAACCGTGCGATGGCCATCGCCACGGCGATCAGGAGTGGCATCATTTGAAACACGCTGACATCAAGGACGCCGCGGAAGCCCTCTTCAACGAGCAGCGCAGCCCCTTCGGCGCCTTCTCGCTCAGCTCCGAAACACATCACGCCGTCACCGTTCCCGATGCCGTGCGCCGCTGCCGCTGGATATCGGTCGACATCAACGCCTCGGCCTTCGGCCTGTACTTCGTCAGCCCGTCGCCGGAACGGGCGCGGCTGGTGCCGTGTTTTGATTCCGACTATCCCGGCATTGCCGTGGCGACGAAGTTCATCTCGGGCGCCAATGGCGAGGAGATCGTGCGCCACACCCACAATTCGACGGAGCCACGCTGGTGGACGGATGACGGCGTCGCGGCCATGGCCGAGATGTTCGGCAACCTTGCCTGGACCGCGCAGATATCCCCCCTGGCGCCCGGCACCAGTGGCATTGCCTTTCCCGTCCACGCCGATCGCGGTCAGTGCGGCCTTGTCGTCTTCCTGGGATCGGAGATCGCGCTGCCACAGGATACGCTCTACGAAATCCACGCCCGCTGCTTTTCCCTGTTCGCCGCTGTCGCCCGTATCCGTCCCGGCGATGCCGGCAGGATGCGCGCCATCTCCAAACGCGAATTGGAATGCCTGAAGCTGACAGCCAACGGCAATACAAGCGAGGAAATCGCGCGGCTCCTGAAGCTTTCGGTCCACACCGCCAACCAGTACCTGACCCAGTCGACGCAGAAGCTCAACGCCGTCAACCGCAACCAGGCGGTCGCCAAGGCGCTGCGGCTGGGCCTGATCGAATGATTGCTGTCGCCTGACAAGGCGCTCTAGAACGCCATGGGCTCGACTTTGCGGATCCGGGCCTGTTCGATCACTGCTTCCAGCAGCGCCGTATTGTGCTCGGGGTCTTCGCCGGGCTTTTCGAATGACACGTAATTGACCGCGACCGAATTGCCGGCCTCGCTCAGCGTCAGCTGGAAATAGACGGTCACCCCTGGTGGCCTGAGTTCCAGGTCGAGCACGATGCGCGGACTGCCGCTCCAGTCGACATGCGCCTCGCCGCCATGGCCGAGTTTGAGCGTGCCCGGCATGAAGAACAGCTCCACCGCTGAATCGACCAGATCCGAAAGGCAGGCGAAATGCTCCAGCCGGATGAAGGCGATGTAGTCGGCGACATCGATCAATCTCAGTTCGCCGACCACCTGCTCGATGGCGCTGGCGACGATGATCTCGCGGGATTTTGCGTGCGGTTGGCGGTTCATGAAATCTGTCTGCGCTCAGCCTTTTTCGAGTAGACGATCCGCACCAGTTCGGCGACGGCCTGGTAGAATTGCGACGGGATCACATTATCAACCGAAACTTGCTTGTACATGGAGCGCGCGAGCTCCACGTCCTCGAAGATCGGAATGTTGTGCTCCTTGGCGATCTCGCGGATTTTCAACGCCACCAGATCCTGCCCCTTGGCCACCACGAGCGGCGCCGAATCCTCGTCGCGCACATATTTCAACGCGATCGAGAAGTGGGTCGGGTTGGCGATGATCAGAGTCGCGCGCGGCACCGCCGTCATCATCCGCTTGCGCGCGCGGTCGCGTGCCAGCGAGCGCAGCCGCGACTTGACGATCGGATCGCCTTCGGACTGCTTGAACTCGTCCTTCACCTCCTGCTTGGTCATGCGCAGGTCCTGCTTCCAGTGGAAGCGCGACCAGACGATGTCGATCGCCGCGATCAGCCCCATGACGAAGACGATCGCCACCAATATGTCGACCGCGATGCCACGGATAACGAGGCCGAAAGCGATCGGATTGGTGATCATCCCGGCAAGCAGCTTGCGGTGATCCTCCGACAGCGTGAAGGTAAGCACGGCAATGGCGAAGCCGACCTTTGCCAGGGATTTCAGGAACTCGACCCAGCCCTGGGCGCCGAACATCCGGTTCCAGCCCTTGGTGATCGAAATGCGCGAAAGCTGCGGCCTGATCCGCTCGCCGACGAATTGCGGCATGTTCTGGAGCACCGAGGCGCCGATGCCGGCGACGGTCAAAAGCACCAGCAGGCTGACGACGGCGCGGCCCACTTCCAGCATGACGATCTTGTAGAGATCGATGACATCGGTCTCGGTGTTCATCGGCCAGGCCTCGGGCTTCTCGAGGAACATCGACAGGAACATGCCGAGGTTCATGACCGCGTCCTTTGCATAGAAGACGGTGAACACCAGTATGGCGACGAAGGAGGCGAGGATCGCGGTTTCCCTCGAATGGGGCAGCTTGCCCTGTTCGATCGTGTCGCGGACCTTCTTTTCCGTCGCCTCTTCGGTTTTGGAGTCCTTGTCGGCGGCGTCGGACATGCCTTAAGCGGCGTTCTGCGTCGCGGGAAGTTCGAATGCGCCCTCGCGCGACAGCCGGATTGTCGTCGTCACGATGGTCTTGCGTGCCGCCAGTATGTCGGCGGCAGGCACGCCCTCCGAGCCCTGGCCGAGTTCAGCTTCGATCATGCGCCGCGACCGCGCGCCGATCGCCGACAGCACCGCTTCGGCGAGTGCCGCCGACGTGCCGCGCAGCGCCAGCGTGACAAGCTCGGTCGACAGTCCGTCGAACAGGAGCACGCGCGCCTTCTGGGTGAGCAGCGGCAGGTCGTCGAAAGCAAAAAGCCTTGCCCGCACACCGTCGAGGTCGGGCGTGCCGGCGGCTTCCAGGTCCTGCATGACCTCCTCGAGCAGCGGCTTGTCCAGCTCGTTGAGCACGCTGGCGACACGCGCCTGCCCGGCCGACGTGTCCTTGGTCGAGATTTCCGACAGCACGCTGGTGCGCAACCGGTTCTCGACGATCCTGGTGGCGGCGGCCGGAACATTGGCCATCGTGACCATGCGCTTGATGATTTCTCCGCGCATCGGTTTCGTGAGCGTCAAAAGCACGCTCGCCGCCGCCTGCGGGCCCAGCTTCGACAGCACCATGGCAGCCGTCTGTGGATGTTCGCCAGCCAGGAAGGTGCCCAGCCGCGAAGGTTCGAGTTTTTCGAGATCGGGCCAGATCGGTGGCGGCCCTTCAGGCGCCGCCTCCGGCTTCTTGTTGCCCATGATGGCGTTCATCTCTTCGGGCGACAGCGATTCGTTGAGGATGGTGTCCATCCTGTCGGCGGAATCGAGCAGGCCGGCCCCCTCGGTGAACTCGGCCTCGAACTCGGCGACGATGCGCTCGAGATCGCTCTGCGGAATGGTCCTGAGCAGCCGGGCGCCCTCGATCAGCGCCTTCAGCTCTTCCTGCTTGAAGAATTTCAACAGGCGGCTGGCGGACGGCTTGCCCATCGCCACCAATATGGCGGCCGCCTTTTGCGCGCGCGTCAGGGTCGTCAGCGGCGTCATGCTGCCTCTCGCCTCCGCTGCAACCGGCAAGCCCCGCCAGCCATATCTAGGCGCCCTTCGTGCCGGCGATGATCTCGGTCAACCTGATGCCGAAACGCGAGGGATCGCTTTCGAGCACCGTGATCTCGCCGCGGGCGATCTTGCGGCCGTTGACCACGACGTCGACCGGTTCGCCGATGCGGCGGTTGAGCGCCACCGTCGAGCCCTTCTGCAGCGCCATCAGATCGGCCACCGCCATCTCGGTGCTGCCGAGGATGATCTGGACATCGACGGGGATGTTCATGATGACATTGGAATTGGCGCCCGCGGCGGCCTTGAACGCCGCGTCCGGGCGTTGCTCCTCCTCATGCAGGACCCCGCGCAATTCCTCGATGGCGCGGTCGAGCTGCTCATCCGGCTGGTCGAGTTCTGCTGCTTCCACTTTGGTCTTGGCCATGAATCGTCTCCAAAAGCTCAGGCGCGCCCGGCACCGGCCGGCATGAGCCCATCGATGAAATCCTGCCCGGCATCGAAAGGATGCCTGATTCGGACGGTGTAATTCTGCCCCAGTTTGCCGAACTCGCATACGAACAGCGTCTGGCCGCGCGCGCTGAGGCGGGCCCGTGATTGCGCCGTTTCGTCGAAGTCGATGACCTGGCCCACTTCGAGATTGGCAAGGTCGCCAAGCGTCAGCCGCGTCAGCGGCATGGTGGCTTCGAGCGCCACCGTCGAACGCATCACCTCTTCCGAAAAACGTGCGCGCCAACTGGTGCCATGATCGTCCTCGACGACGCCGGCGGTGCCGTCGCGGCCGACAAGGACGACACGCTGCGGCAGCGTCACGGTGATGAAGCCGCTGTCGACCGGCGTCGAGATGCCAAGCACGATGCGGATGGCGGCGCCGTCGCGCAGCACATGCCGCTTCGCCTCGGCGCCCGACATCGCTCGCGGCGCGGGCAGCCGCAGGTCGAGCGAGCGCCGCCCCGATCCGTTGAACGCCTGCGCCACCTCCTGGAACACCATGGTCGAAACATCGGCCTCGATCGGCGACAGGTCGCGCTCGATCGGCGATGCCGGCATATCCGGATCGCCGCCAAACAGCGTCGAGACCATGATCGCGATCGCGGCGGCGTCGATAACGAGCGTCATCGCATCCGAGGATGCCGGCGAGCCGACGATGGTCATGGCGAAATTGTCGCCGGCGCGCGAGCGCGCCTCGGGGACGCGGCTGACCTCGACGGCCTTGAGGTCGACGATGACGGGAACGCCGAGCTCGCCCGAAAGACCCTTCTGCAGCAGCGGCACGGCGCGTTCGGCCATGGCGCGGCCGGCGTCGATGACCTGATCAGCCTCGCCGCTGTCGCCGACCAGGCGCTCGATGATCAGCGAGCGCGCTTGCGCGGGGCTGCCTGGGCTGGTCATGGCCGTATCGGCACCGATCTGACGTGCATCGCTCAAGCGGCCTTCTTCTCGGCGCTGCCGGTGTTCATCGTGCTCTGCTCGACGGCGTCGATGGTCGGCCGCTCATAGGACGAGATGGTCTTGCGGCCGAATTCAATCGCCACCTGCGGCAGCGCGCCGTTCATGTAGGCGAGCAGCGTCTGCTTGACGATGATGTAGAGACGGTTCTTCTTCTCGCGCACCGTCTTGATCTTGGTGGCGACGGGGCCGACCACGGCGTAGGACAGGAAGATGCCGAGGAAGGTGCCGACAAGCGCGGCGCCGATCAGGCCGCCTAGGATTTCGGGCGACTGGTCGAGTGCGCCCATCGCCTTGACCACGCCAAGCACGGCGGCGACAATACCCAGCGCCGGCAGGCCGTCGCCGACCGCGACCAGCGCGTGATAGGCTTTCATCTTGTCGCTCTTGATGGTCTGGATTTCCTCGTCCATCAGCGCCTCGATCTCGTGCGAGCGGGCATTGCCGATGATGATGATGCGGCAGTAGTCGCAGATGAAATTCATCAGATCGTGGTTCTTGAGCACTGTCGGAAAGGCCTGGAAGATGGCTGATTCTTCCGGATTGTCGATATGCGCCTCGACCTCGCTGCGCGATTTCGAGCGCAGCTCGCGCATCAGGCTGTGGAGGACGCCGAGCGTTTCCAGATAATCCTGTTCCTTCGGCACCGCCTGCTTGAAGGCCTCGAGAATGCCCCTGCCGGTATCCTTGACCGTCTTCATCGGGTTGGCGACCAGGAAGGTGCCCAGTGCAGCGCCGCAGATCACCACGGCTTCCCACGGTTGGACCAGCACGTGCAGATGCCCGCCCATGGCCATGAAGCCGCCAAGGACGCAGCCGAGCGTCACCACAAGTCCAATCAGAATGCCCACGACAGGTCCTTCCGCATTTCACATCAGATGCAACGGATAGTCCCCGTGCCTTGTGTGAGGCTTGAATCCGGGCTGCCACGGGACCGAATGTCAGGCGATTCAGTTTCGCGCAAGGAAGTGAGGTTATTGTCGCGACATTAAGCTTCGGCCGGAGGCATGACGTTGCTCAATACCTTTACCAGCTACCAGTTGATCACCAAAGACATCAACAAGTCGATCGACCGCATCGAGCAGCAGCCGACGGTCGATCGCGATACCAAATATTACCTGGCCAACATCACCAAGGTGAAATCGATCGACGATTTCGTCAACAATGACCGGCTGTTCAAATATGCCATGAAAGCCTACGGGCTGGCGGACATGGATTACGCCAAGGCCTTCATGGTCAAGGCGCTCAAGGAAGGCGTTTCCAGCCCCAACAGTTTCGCCAACAAGCTGACCGACAAGCGCTATGCCCAGTTCGTCAGCGCCTTCAACTTCGCCGCCAATGGCGCCGACGCGACGATCTACAACAAGGCGCAGCAGCTGGTGACGAAGAACTACGCCATCCAGGCACAGATCGCCGGCCTCGATCCGAAATCCGATTATGTGAAGGGCGAAACGGCCTACTACCTGGCCAACATCACCAAGGTGAAGTCCGTCGACGACCTGATGTCGAACAGCCGGCTCTACACCTACGCGCTGGCCGCATACGGTCTCGACTCGGCGACCGAGGACAAGACCCTGATCAAGCAGGTCCTGCAGGGTGGCGTGCGCGACCCAAACAGCGTCGCCAACAAGCAGAAGAACCCGGCCTACGCGGGACTGGCCTCGGCCCTCAACTTCGAGCAGTACGGCTCGAACGCCACCACCATCAATCCGGCGCAGCAGCCGACCGTCGACAAGTACATGCGCCAGACGCTTGAGGAGGATGCCGGCAAGACCAATGAGGGCGTGCGGCTGGCGCTTTACTTCCAACGCAAGGCGCCCGACATCACCAGCTGGTACGATGTGCTGGCCGATACGGCTCTTGCCAGCGTCGTGCGCACGGCGCTGGGGCTTCCCGATTCCTTCGCCACCGCCAACATCGACAAGCAGGCGCAGTTGTTCGAGCAGAAGCTCGACCTCACGGACTTCACCGATCCCGCGAAGCTCACAAAATTCCTGACCCGCTTCACCAGCATGTACGAGATCAACAATCCGACCTCGACGGCCGTTTCGTCGGTCAGCGTGCTTTTCGCCCAGCCGGTCGCGGCGGGCATCTCCACCGACCTGATGATGGCCATGCAAAAGTTGAAGTTCTGATCATGCGGGACAGTCTATACGTCGCCCTTTCCGCGCAGATGGCGCTCGAGCGCCGGCTCGACACGATCGCCGACAATGTCGCCAACGCCAACACCGTCGGCTTTCGCGCCACCGGCGTGAAATTCGAGGATGTGGTGTCGGGCGCCGGCCAGAAATCGGTGTCGTTCGCCTCGTCGGGCAAGACCTATCTTTCGGGTGCCCACGGTTCCCTCGCCGAGACCGGCAATCCGTTCGATTTCGCCATCCAGGGCGACGCCTGGTTCGCCATCGACACACCGGCCGGCACCGTCATGACCCGCGACGGCCGCTTCTCGATGAACGAGAATGGCGAGCTGATGTCGATCGAAGGCCATCCGGTGCTCGACGCCGGCGGCGCGCCGATCCAGCTCGACCCCCGCAACGGCCCGCCCAAGGCCGGCGCCGATGGCTCGCTGCGCCAGAACGACCAGCTTGTCGGCTCGATCGGCCTCTACAATTTCGACCCCGGCGAGAATTTCGTGCGCTACGGCAATTCCGGCATCGTGCCGGCGCGCACCCCCGAGCCGGTCACCGACCGTTCCGATGTCGGTATCGCCCAGGGTTTCGTCGAGGAATCCAACGTCAATCCAGTGCTGGAGATGACCCGGCTGATCATGGTCCAGCGCGCCTTCGAGAACACCGCGGCCCTGATGCGGCAGACGGATTCCTCAACCGACGAGGCGATCAAGACGCTCGGCTCGAAGTCCTAGCATGCCGCTCGACCGGTCCTCCATCCGTGCACCCGAAAGGCAACTCCAGCCGGCGCCCGAGGATCGGCTCGCCGCGCTGGAACGCGTTATCAGGCGTTTCGGCAACACCGACGGGCTGGTCAAGCGTGGCGGACTCGTAACCGAAGTCACGTCCACGCACTACAAGGTGCGCGGCCTTTCCGATTTCGCCAGGCTGGGCGACATCGTCGAGCAGCACGGCCAGTCCGGCGCGCGCCGCGGCGAGATCGTCAAGATCAGCCGCGACGAGGTCGTCGTCGCTCCCTTCGAACGCTCAGCCGATGCCGGTATCGGCGATGCCGTGTTCCGCCGGGGTCCGCTCGCGGTGGCGCCGCACGATTCATGGCGCGGCCGCGCCATCGACGCGCTCACCCGGGCGATCGATGGCGGTCCGCCGCTGATCAGGGGCGAAGACCTGTCGGGTGGCACCACGACGCCCGGCGCCATGGCGCGGCAGCGTGTCGGCACCGCCTTCATGACCGGCGTCAAGGTCATCGACATCTTCACGCCGCTGTGCTTCGGCCAGCGCATGGGCGTCTTTGCGGGTTCGGGCGTTGGCAAGTCGACGTTGCTCGCCATGCTCGCCGGCGCCGATGCGTTCGACACCGTCGTCGTGGCGCTCATCGGCGAACGCGGCCGCGAGGTCCGTGAATTCCTCGAGGACACGATCGGCGACAGCATGGCCAAGACCGTGGCCGTCGTCGCCACCAGCGACGAGAGCGCCATGATGCGCAGGCGCGCGCCCGATACCGCCATGCGGGTCGCCGAGCACTTTCGCGACCAGGGCCAGCGTGTGCTCCTGGTGCTGGATTCGATCACCCGCTTCGCCCACGCATTGCGCGAGGTGGCGACGGGAACCGGCGAGCCGCCGGTCGCCCGCGGCTATCCCGCCTCGGTTTTCACCGAACTCCCCAAATTGCTCGAGCGCGCCGGACCGGGGGCTGAAGGCAAGGGGTCGATCACCGCCATCATTTCCGTGCTGGTCGACGGTGACGACCACAATGATCCGGTCGCCGATTCCGTGCGCGGCATCCTCGATGGCCATGTCGTGCTCGACCGCGCGATCGCCGAACAGGGCCGCTATCCGCCAGTCAATCCGCTGTCATCCATATCGCGCCTTGCCGGCAAGGCCTGGAGCGTCGAACAGCGCGCTTTGGTGACGCGGCTGAAGTCCATGATCTCGCGCTTCGAGGACACGCGCGACATCCGCCTGCTCGGCGCCTATCAGGGCGGCGCCGACGCCGAACTCGACATCGCCGTGCGCCAGGTGCCGCTGATCTACGAGGCGCTGACGCAATCGCCCAGGGACCGCCCGTCGGCCGATCCGTTCTCCGATCTCGCCCGCCATCTCAAGGGAAAGCTGAATGCCGAATCAGGAGACTGAACGCCAGTACACCGAGCGCATCCTGAACGAGATGATCGCCGAGGCAAACGCCGCCGAGGCGGCTCGGGCCGAGGAAGAGAGAAGTGCCAGGGCAAAGGCCGCCAGCGCCATCGCAGCCAAGACCGCGGCTGTTCTGGCCAGGGCCGTCAAGCCGGCCCTGCCGCGATCCGAACCCATGGCTCGGGCTGCCGTGTCCGCCATGCCCGTGGTTCCCCGTGTCGAGGCTGCCGAGATGACCGAGGAAAGCCGCGAATCGCTGATCGACGGCTTGTTTCCCGTCACCGAATGGCCGCAACCACCAAAGGCGCAATTTCCAAAGTTGAGCAAGAAAGCGGACCGGCGAAGCGACTTCGTCATCGCCGCGCTCGGCGTCACGCTCGGTCTGATCTGCGCCCTGTTTCCCTGGTATATCTTCTTCAACCAGGAGCAGTTCGGCGTTCAGGCGATCAAGTTTGGCGGCACCGGCACCAATTCGGGACGCGCGGGTGGCGGCGTGGTGACCTCGCGCAGCGCGCCGCTGACGGCCAAGGACCTTCCCAACACCAGCATCGACCTGCTCGCCACCGGAACGGTGCAGGATGACGCCACTCCGATGCAGCCGCCCGGCGATCAGCCCTTCCCGGCCGATGTCGCGAAATTCCGCATGGTCCACGTCGCCAATGGCCGCGCCATGATCGAGGACGATACCGGCCTGTGGATCGTCCAGCGCGGCTCGGTACTGCCGGATTCGAGCACGGTCTCGTCGATCGAGCAGCGCAACGGCAAGTGGGTCATGCTGACCAGCACCAACCAGGTGATCCAGCTTTCCAGGTAGCGGCTGCCCGCAAGGTCCGCGCAAGACTGGCGGCCTAGTCTTTGGGCACATGCCCGGAGATTCCCATGGAGCCCGTTTCCCTTTTCGATCTCGCCGCCAAGCAAGCGCAATGGCTTTCCGTGCGCCAGTCGGCGATCGCCGGCAACATCGCCAACGCCAACACGCCCGGCTACACGGCAAACGATGTCGAGCCCTTCGAAAAGGTGCTCGACCGCACGGCTGTGTCGCTGCGGACCACCGAGGCCGGCCATCTCGGCAGCGCGGCGACCAATGCCGGCTTCACCATCAAGCCGCAGGAAGATGACGGCGTGGTCCTCCCGTCCAAGAACTCGGTCGTGCTTGAGGACCAGCTTCTCAAGGCAGGCGAGGTGCGCCGCTCCTTCGAGCTCAACACGGCGATCGTCAAGGCCTTCCACTCGATGATGATGATGGCGGTGAAGAGCTGACCATGGACGCACTGACCGCAGCCCTGAAAGTCGCAGCATCCGGCCTCGGCGCCCAGTCCGAGCGCCTGCGCGTGGTTTCGGAAAACCTCGCCAATGCCCAGTCGACCGGCACCACGCCCGGCGCCGACCCGTATCGGCGCAAGACCATCAGCTTCGTCTCGGAGCTCGACCGGGCCTCGGGCAGCTCGACGGTTGAAGTGAACTCGATCGATCGCGATCCGAGTGACTTTCCCGTCGAATTCCAGCCCGGCAACGAGGCCGCCGACGAGAAGGGCTACGTCAAGATGCCCAATGTCAACGTGCTGATCGAAATGGCCGACATGACCGAGGCCAACCGCTCCTACGAGGCCAACCTGCAAGTCGTGAAGCAGGCGCGCGACCTCATTTCAATGACCATCGACCTGATGAGGAACCAATGATCGTGAACGGCATCGGCGCGCTTAACCTGAAGCCCGGGCTGGGCGATACGGCGACCGACCTGCTTCAGGGCGGTGTCGCGCCGGCGATATCAGGCAACCTTGGCACCTCCTTCGCCGAAGCGGTGAGCCAGGCAGCCTCCAAGACCGTCAACACGCTGCAGAATGCCGAACAGGTGTCGCTCCAGGCGCTCAAGGGCGATGCCGACACCCGCCAGGTCGTCGATGCCGTGATGAGCGCCCAGCAGGCGCTTCAGACCGCCGTCGCCATCCGCGACAAGGTCGTTTCGGCCTATCTCGAAGTCAGTCGAATGGGCATTTGAGGAGTTAGGGCATGAAAGCACTTGCCATTGCCGCCACCGGCATGAATGCCCAGCAGACAAATCTGGAAGTCATCGCCAACAACATCGCCAACATCAACACCACCGGCTACAAGCGGGCGCGCGCCGAATTCTCCGACCTGCTCTACCAGGTCGACCGCACGCAAGGCGTGCCCAACCGCTCCAACGCCTCGCTGGTGCCGGAAGGCGTTTCGATCGGTCTCGGCGTCAAGACGACGGCCGTGCGCAACGTGCACACCCAGGGCGAGCTGACGAGCACCGGCAACAGTTTCGACATGGCCCTGACCGGCCGGGGCTGGTTCCAGATCGAGGGCGCCGACGGCGGCACGCTCTACACCCGGGCCGGCGCCTTCAACACCAACGCCACCGGCCAGCTGGTGACGGTGGATGGCGCCAATGTCATTCCGGCCATCACCGTGCCGACCGATGCGGTCGAGGTGATCGTCAACAAGACCGGTCAGGTCTTTGCCCGCATCGACGGCCAGACCAATCTGCAGACTCTCGGCCAGCTCCAGATCGTCAACTTCGCCAACGAGGCGGGACTCGCACCGCTCGGCGACAACCTCTTCCAGGAAACGGCGGCATCCGGCCCGGCCAACGTCGGTGTGCCCGGCGACCCCGGCTTCGCCACCGTCCAGCAAGGCTATCTCGAGGCTTCCAACGTCGATCCGGTCAAGGAAATCACCGAGCTGATCTCGGCGCAGCGCGCTTATGAGATGAATTCCAAGGTGATCCAGGCCGCCGACGACATGGCCTCGGTCGTCTCCAAGAACATCAGGTAAGGGATGATGGCCATGCCGATCTCCTGCTCCGCATTCCACCGCACCGCGCTGATCCTCGCGCTGGTGTCCGGCGGCCTGCCGGCTTTCGCCCAGGAATCGGCAAATCAGTCGGCAACGCAGATCGCCAGCAATCAGCCTGCCGGCGAGGTCGTGCTGATCCCCAACCGCGTCATCTATCCCGGCGAGACCATCGAGCTCGCCGCCCTGAAACAGGTGACCCTCATCCCTGGCAAGCACAAGCCCGATGCGATGGCGACCCGCGCCGAGGAACTTCAGGGCAAGATCGCCAAGCGCACGCTGCTGCCTGGACGCTACATCCCGACCGCCGCCATCCGCGAAGCCTGGCTGGTCGAACAGGGTGCCGCCGTGCAGGTGTTCTTCATCGCCGGCGGACTGACGATAACAGCTACCGCGGTGACCTTGCAGCCAGGTTCGGCCGGCGACTTCATCAAGGTTCGCAACAGCGACAGCGGCAAGATCCTCTCCGGCACGGTGATGGCCGACGGGACCATCCAGGTCAGCGCTTCATGATGCGCCTGCTTGCCCTTCTGCTCGCGGCCACGCTCGGCCTGCAGCCGGCCTTGGCGGACGGCCTGACGCCCAAGGCCAAGCGTGAACTCGCCGCCAGGAACGGCGGCGTCGACAATGATCCGGAATATGATCCGGCCACCACGACCCGCATGTTCCGCGTTTCGCCCGGGCCAAGCTCGCTGCCGCCCGGCCAGGTCGCCTCGCGCATCAAGGATATCGCTCAGCTGCAAAGTTCGCGCGACAACCAGCTGGTCGGCTACGGCCTGGTCATCGGTCTTGCCGGCTCAGGCGACAGCCTGCGCAATTCGCCGTTCACCGAACAGTCGATCCGCGCGATGCTGGAAAATCTCGGCATCGCCACCGAAGGTGGCAGCGCGCGCGCCAAGAACGTTGCCGCCGTCATCGTCACCGCCAACATGCCGCCCTATGTGCAATCGGGCGCGCGCATCGACATCGACGTCTCCTCGATGGGCGACGCCACCTCGCTTGCCGGCGGCACGCTGATCATGACGCCGCTGAAGGCGGCGGACGGCGAGATCTACGCCGTGGGCCAGGGCGCGGTCATCGTTTCCGGCTTCACCGCCAAGGGTCAGGCCGAGCAATTGACGCAAGGCGTGCCGACCGCCGGCCGGGTGCCGAACGGTGCCATCATCGAGCGTTCGGTGAAGGCCGAGTTCGACGACCAGTCGACACTGACGCTGCAATTGCGCAATCCCGATTTTTCGACCGCGATCCGCATCGCCGACGCGATCAACGACTACACCAGCCAGCGCTTCGGCATGCGCGTGGCGGGCGAGCGCGATTCCCGCACCGTGCAGATCAGAAGGCCGAAGAGCGTTTCGGCCGCGCGCTTCTATGCCGAGATCGAAAACCTGGTGGTCGAATCCGACACCCCGGCCCGCGTCGTCATCGACGAGCGCACCGGCACCATCGTCATCGGCAACGACGTCAAGATCTCGCGCGTCGCCATCAGCCATGGCACGCTGACGGTGCGCATCACCGAAGCGCCGCGCGTCGTGCAGCCCGAACCCTTCTCCAAGGGCGAAACTGCCGTCGAACCCTTCACCGCCATCGACGCCACCCGGCCCGACGCGCGCGTCGCCGTGCTGGACGGACCCGACCTGCAAACTCTGGTCTCCGGCCTGAACCGTCTCGGCGTCAAGCCCGACGGCATCATTGCCATCCTGCAAGGCATCAAGTCGGCCGGCGCCCTGCAAGCCGATCTGGTTCTCCAATAGGCGATGCCGATGATCTCTTCCCCCTCATCCCACGAAAGACGCTCCTCCCGCGCAATCCTGTTGGCGGCCGTGGTTCTGGCGGCCATGGCCATTGCCAGTGGCGGCGCACATGGCGAGGATGTCGTTCGCCAGGTTCTGCCCGGAGCGCAACCCGCGGCGGCGCCGCAGCAATTGACGCGGGAAAAGGCGCCTGACCAGAGCGAGATCGAGCGCTTCTGCTCCAACATCGCCGATGCCGCCCGCGACCGCCGCTATGCCTTGCAGGCGGAAGAGCTGAAGCAACTGCAGGCCGGCATCGACGAGCGCATGAAAGCGCTGGACGCGAAGAAAGCCGAATACGAGACCTGGCTGAAGCGGCGCGAGGTGTTCCTGGCTCGGGCCGAGGACGGCGTCGTCAAGATCTATGCCGGCATGAAGCCCGACGCGGCGGCCGAACGCCTGGCAATCGTCAACGCCGACCTGGCCGCGGCCATCCTGATGAAGCTCGATTCGCGCAAGGCCAGCGTCATTCTCAACGAAATGGACCAGAAGGCGGCGGCAACGCTCACCGGCATCATGGCCAGCGCAGCCCGAAGGGTAGATCCGTCATGATCCGCAGAATGCTCATCCTGTGCGCGGTCGCCACGCTGTCCGGCTGCGGCACCAACCTCAGGGAAGTCGGCAAGGAACCGTCGCTGTCGCCGGTCGGCTCAGGCATCGACGGCGGCAACACGTCTTCCCTGTACAGATACCCCGAGCCGCCTCGGGCGCCGGTAAAGAAGTTCTCGCTGTGGGACGATCGCCAGAGCCGCCTCTTCACCGATCCCCGGGCGCTCTCGCAGGGCGACATCCTGACCGTCAGGATCAAGATCAACGACCGCGCCAATTTCAAGAACCAGAACGACAGGAGTCGCACCGCCAACCGCAAGCTCGGCTTCGACCTCAGCGCGCAGTGGGACAAATGGAGCACCGCCGGCAAAGGTGCGGGCACGCTCAACTCCGCCACGGACACGACGGCCGATGGCGAGATCAAACGATCGGAAACGCTTGAACTCAATGTGGCGGCGATCGTCACTGATGTCTTGCCGAACGGCAATCTGATGATCACCGGCTCGCAGGAAGTGCGCGTCAACGCCGAACTGAGGGTGCTGACCATCGCCGGCATCGTGCGGCCGGCCGATATCGGCGCCGAGAACACGATCCCCTACGAACGCATCGCCGAGGCGCGCATTTCCTATGGCGGCCGCGGCCGCATCACCGAGATCCAGCAGCCGGCCTACGGCCAGCAGGTTCTCGACCAGGTTCTTCCGTTCTAGGGATTGGAGAACAAAGCGCCGTGGCCAATGTCGAACAGCTTCAGCCGCGCAAGGGTCCGTCCCTTGTGGTCCAGGGCGCCATGCTGCTGGTGGTGACGGCCGCTGCCATCGGCATGGGCTGGATGTCCGGCGGCTATCTCAAGGGTGCCGGCGCACCGTCATCGGTCCCGGCTGCGCCTGAAAATGAGGGCAAGGTCGCCGAACCCGCTGCCGCGCAACAGCCAGGGGCGGGGCCGACGCTTGTCGCGCTGGCGCCGATCACCACCAACATCGCCTCACCCGCCGACACCTGGATCAGGATGGAAGTATCCGTCGTCTACGACACGCCGCAGCCGCCGGCGATGACGGAGGACATCCATCAGGACCTTCTGGCCTTCGTGCGTACGCTGAAGATGCATCAGATCGAGGGCGCCAGCGGTTACCAGCACCTGAAAGCCGATATCGAGGAACGCGCCTCGATCCGCAGCCAGGGGCACGCCAAACAGGTTCTCATCAGGACATTGCTGCTCGAATGAAGAAGTTCCTTCTCGCCGCGGCGCTGATCGGCGCCGCCACCTCCGTCGCGGCGGCGCAGCAGCTGGACCTGGGCGGCATCGGCAAGGCCGACGGCGCCACCGTCGGCTACATCATCCAGATGTTCGGCCTGCTGACCGTGCTTTCGGTGGCGCCCGGGCTGCTGATCATGGTGACGAGCTTCACCCGTTTCGTCATCGCCTTCTCGATCCTGCGCGCCGGCATCGGCCTGCAGTCGACGCCGGCGAACCTCATCCTCATTTCGCTGTCGCTGTTCATGACCTTCTACGTCATGGCGCCGACCTTCGATCAGGCCTGGAACACCGGCGTCAAGCCGCTGATGGACAACCAGATCAGCCAGACCGAAGCCTTCGAGAAGATCTCTGATCCGTTCCGCACCTTCATGCTGCACAATGTGCGCGACAAGGATTTCGACCTGTTCGCCGACCTCGCCCGCGAGCGCGGCCAGGTCGTTGCCAAAGAGACGGTCGACCTGCGCATCCTGGTGCCCGCCTTCATGATCTCCGAGATCCGCCGCGGCTTCGAGATCGGCTTCCTGATCGTGCTGCCATTCCTGGTCATCGACCTGATCGTCGCCACCATCACCATGGCGATGGGCATGATGATGCTGCCGCCCACCGTGGTGTCGCTGCCGTTCAAGATCCTGTTCTTCGTCCTGATCGACGGCTGGAATCTGCTCGTCGGCAGCCTGGTGCGATCCTTCAACTGACCTCACCGTCTCGGCCCGAAGCGACGACTGCCCGCAAAGATCGCGCAGTGCGCGAGGCGTCGATTTTTTCTCCAATTATTTTTGCTTAACCGTCCGGTTTAGGCCTTTGGTAGGAACTCGCCGCCATAGTCGCTCGCAGATGGCGGGTGACCCAAACGCAACGGTCATTGGCATGATGCCGCTCCGTCATACCGGACAAACCGGTATGTCAAAAAAACACCTGTAAAAACAAGGTACGAGTAGCCATGGCCAGTATCATGACGAACGCCGCCGCTTTGACGGCGCTGCAGAGCCTTAACGCCACCCAGAAGAGCCTCGACACCACCCAGTCCCGCATCTCGACGGGCTATCGCGTTTCCCAGGCTTCGGACAACGCCGCCTACTGGTCGATTGCCACCACGATGCGCTCCGACAACCAGGCCATGTCCACCGTTTCGGACTCGCTCGGCCTCGGCGCTTCAAAGGTCGACACCGCCTACACCGGCATGAACAGCGCGATCACCACCATCAACTCGATCCAGCAGAAGCTGACCGCGTCCTACGGCCAGACCGACGCCGCCAAGGAAAAGACCCAGGTGGAAATCGCCGCCCTTCAGGCACAGCTGAAGGGTTACGCCGACTCCGCCACCTTCTCCGGCACCAACATGCTGTCAGTAAACAGCGGCGCGACGGCCACCACCGCTGCGGATGTCAAGGTTGTTTCGGCCTTCAACCGCACCTCCGCCGGCGCGGTTTCGATCTCGACGATCGACGTCAACGTGGAAAGCATCAAGCTGTATGAAGCCGGCACGGCCGCAACGTCGAAGGGCATCCTCGACGCCAACCGGCTCGGCGTCTCCGGCGCCGAGACTGCCACGGCTTCGGCTCCGACCCTGGGTGCTGCGGCTGCGGCCACCGATACCTATTCGGTCGCCAGCCTGTCGATCTTCTCGGGCACCACTGCCGCCAGCGACAGCCAGATCTCGCAGATGATGACCGTCGTCGATGCCGCGCTCAAGGACATGACGACCGCCGCCACCAAGCTCGGCGCCGCCAAGAGCTCCATCGACCTGCAGAAGACCTTCACGCAGAGCCTGATGGACTCCATCGATCGCGGCGTTGGCCAGCTCGTCGATGCCGACATGAACAAGGAATCGACCCGCCTCCAGGCATTGCAGGTCCAGCAGCAGCTCGGCGTCCAGGCGCTGTCGATCGCCAACGGCTCGTCGCAGTCGATCCTGTCGCTCTTCCGCGGCTGATCGCCCTAGACCGACCAATCAAGGAAACGGGCCGCGCCAAAAGCGCGGCCCGTTTTGCGTTTGCTCCAGCCCCGCGCAACCCTCGTTTCTTACCCCCTCGAAAGCGAGCCTTTAACAGGCCGTTAACCATAACGCGCTAGTCATGGTTAACCAATAGCTTACAACGGATTGGCGAATCGGCCCGGTCGGGCGACCGCAATCGATGGGCGGGCCAGCGGCTCGCGAGGGCAATGCCGGCTTTGACAAAGACCGGCCTGGGAAAAAGGAGCGAGTTTCTTGGCGAGCATCATGACAAACGCTGCGGCGTTGACGGCACTTCAAAGCCTTAACGCCACCAACAAATCGCTCGAGCAGACACAGGCGCGAATCTCGACGGGCTACAGGGTCTCCGAGGCCTCCGACAACGCCGCCTACTGGTCGATCGCCACCACGATGCGCTCCGACAACGCAGCCTTGTCGACGGTGCAGGACGCGCTCGGCCTCGGCGCCTCGAAAGTCGACACCGCCTATACCGGCATGAACAATGTTCTGACGTCGATCGGTCAGCTCAAGACCAAGCTGCTCTCCACCATCGGCCAGACGGCCGCGGCCAAGGCAAAGACGCAGACGGAAATCACCACGCTTCAGGCGCAGATGAAGTCCTTTGCCGATGCCGCCACCTTCTCGGGCTCGAATTATCTCTCGGTGACGTCAACGCAGGTCTCTGCCCCCAATGACGGCGTCCAGCCCGACGCCAAGATCGTCGCGGCCTTCAATCGCTCCTCCTCCGGCGCCATCTCGCTCGGAACGATCGACATCGATGTCGAGAGCACGAAACTGTTCGACAACGGTCTTGCCACCGCCGTCAAGAACCAGGGCACGCTCGACCGCAAGACGTCCGTATACGCGACGGCGGCCGCCCAGAACCTTTACGACACCGCCTATGCGGCTGCGATCGCTGGTGGACAGACCGACATCGCTGCCAACACCGCCGGCCAGACGGCTGCGGGCGCGGTGGTCCCCAGGATCGACAACGTTTCCGCCTTCAATCTCGACATCACGGCAGCGGGTGTAACCGACGACATCATCACCCAGATGATCGGCAAGATCGACAAGGTCATGAGCCAGCTGACCGACCAGGCCACCATCCTGGGCGCTGCCAAGAGCTCCATCGACCTGCAGAAGACCTTCACGCAGAGCCTGATGGACTCCATCGACCGCGGCGTCGGTCAGCTCGTCGATGCCGACATGAACAAGGAATCGACCCGCCTGCAGGCATTGCAGGTGCAGCAGCAGCTCGGCATCCAGTCGCTGTCGATCGCCAACAGCTCCTCGCAGTCGATCCTGTCACTGTTCAAGAACGGCTGATCCGGCCATAGCAGCCAGACACTGCTCCCTCCAATTCACGGGCCGCGCCGCAAGCGCGGCCCGATTTCATTTTCGCACAAGCTTCGAGGGCTAGTGTTCCGGCGGACAATCATGCTGGGAGTCGCTCTATCGTGCCGGAACAGATCCAGAGCATCATCTCGAATCTCCGCGGTTTTGGTGTGAAGCGCCTCGCCATGCTGGCGGGCATCGCCGTTCTGGTGATGGGCGTCATCGGCATCGCCTCGGTCTACCTCAACCGTCCAGCCTACGACACGCTCTATGTCGGGCTCGACCGCTCCGACGTGAACCAGATCGGCCTGGTGCTGGGCGAGGCCGGTATCGGCTTCGACGTCGGCGCCGACGGAACCTCGGTTCTGGTGCCGGCCGGCACCACGGCGCAGGCGCGCATGCTGCTTGCCGAAAAGGGTCTGCCGACCAGCGCCAATGCCGGCTACGAGCTGTTCGACAATGTCGGCGCGATGGGCCTGACCTCGTTCATGCAGCAGATCACCCGCGTGCGCGCGCTGGAAGGCGAGATCGCCCGCACCATCCAGTCCATATCGGGCATCAAGGCAGCGCGCGTCCACATCGTCATGTCCGAGCGCGCCAATTTCCGCCGCGACGAACAGCAGCCCTCGGCATCGGTGGTCATCCGCTATGCCGGCATCGACGCCGAGAAAAGCGCCCAGTCGATCCGCCATCTCGTCGCCGCGGCCGTGCCTGGCCTGTCGGCCGACAAGGTGACGGTGCTCGATTCCAACGGCAACCTGCTCGCCGCCGGCGATGATCCCTCCAACACCAGCGCGGCCCGCACGCTCGGCGTCGAGCAGACCGTCGAGGCGCAGATCAGCGACAACATCCGCCGCGCGCTCACCCCCTATCTCGGACCCGACAATTTCCGCGCCAGCGTCAAGGCCGAGGTCAACACCGACACCCGCCAGACCGAAGAGACGATCTTCGATCCGAATTCACGTGTCGAGCGCTCGGTGCAGTCGGTGCGCGCCAACGAGAACAGCAACCAGAAGCAGGCCTCGACCCCGGCCAGCGTCGAACAGAACCTGCCGGAGACCCAGGCGACCAGCACCGAGGGTCCGCAGACCTCTTCGGCGAACGACCGCAAGGAAGAGATCACCAATTACGAGATCAATTCCAAGAAGATCGCCACCGTCTCCAACGGGTACACCGTGACCAAGATGTCGATCGCCGTCGTCGTCAACCAGGACCGGCTGAAGGCGATCCTGGGCAAGGACGCGACACCGGAGCAGATCGCCAAGCGCGTCGCCGAGATCCAGAAGATGGTGACGTCGGCCACCGGCCTCGACGACAAGCGCGGCGACGTCATCGACGTCTCGGCGGTCGAATTCATCGACGGGCTGGACGGCGAAGCGATCCCGCAGGCTGGAATGCTGGATTCCGTCGGCCAGCACGCCGGCACGCTGATCAACGCCGCCGCTTTCATCGTCGTGGTGTTCCTGGTGGCCTTCTTCGGCCTGCGGCCGATGGCGGCCGCGCTGACGGCAAAAGCGACGCCCGCTTTGTCGGGCCCGAACTTCGATGAAGTGCAGCGTTCGCTGCCGACGCCTGAAGCGGTCGCGTCCGCCGATGCGGGTGCCGCCATCGGCGCCTTGCCGGGTTCGCGGCCGAGCGTCAATCCGCTCGATGATCTTCGCCAGAAGATCAGACCGGCGCCACAGGAGCGGCTTGCCCGCATGGTCGACCTCAACGAGGAGCGCACAGCGCAGATCCTGCGCAAATGGGCGGCCCAGGAAGTCGCGGCGTAAACCATGGCCTCCGCAGCGCTTTTCGATCTTCTCCCTGATTTCGGTACGCGCGCGCCGCGTGCCGGCCAGCCGCAGGCCGCGTCCGAGCACAGACCGGAGATATCCGCACCGGAGGCTGATATCGGCACGCTGATCGCCGAGGCGGTTGCCCAGGCGGAGGCAGCGCTGGCGGAACGGCTCGTCGCGGCCCATGACGCGGCGCTGGAAGCGGAGCGCCAGGCGAATGCCGAGGAAGCGAGGGTTTTCCTGGAAAGCTTCGGCGGCGATATCGGCAAGGCGGTCTCGCTACGCATCGACGCCATGGAGGCGCGCGTGACGGACCTTGTCACCGCCACGGTCGCCCGCATCATCGGCGGCGTTGTCAGCGACGATCTGCAGAAGCGCTCGCTTGAAGCGCTTGCCGGCGCGATTCGCGAAGCCGTCGGCGACGGCGAAGCGGTGCGCATCGCCGTCCGAGGGCCACTGTCGCTGTTCGAATCGCTGAAGGCGTCGCTTGGACCACGCGTTGCAAATCTCGACTTCATCGAGGCGCCGGGCTTCGACCTGACCGTGAACATCGACGAGGCCGTGTTCGAGACACGCATCGCCGAATGGTCGGCGACCCTTTCCGAGGTCCTGTCATGAGTGCTGTCGACGCCGATCACGGCAGGCACGAGATCATCATCGTGCGGCGGGCACATGACGATCACGACGAGGGCCATCATGGTGGCGTCTGGAAGATCGCCTTCGCCGACTTCATGACGGCCATGATGTGCTTCTTCCTGGTCATGTGGCTGATCAACGCCGCCAACGAACAGACCAAGGCGGCCGTCGCCAGCTACTTCAACCCCGTCAAGCTCGTCGACCGCGAGTCGAGCCGCAAGGGCCTGGAGGATCTCGGCAATGGGCCGCGCGCGGTGGGGATGACGACCGACGACCCGCAGGAGGCGACGACCAAATCCGGACAGGACGGCATCGGTGCGGCGGGCTCATCCAACCGCAAGCAGGACAAGCAGGAGCCGAACAAGGCCGAGCAGTCCGACGATCATCTGTTCGCCGATCCCTACGCCGTGCTCTCCGAAATCGCCACCGACACCGGCGTCATGCAGAACGTCAGCCAGAAGGGCGATGGTGGCGCGCAGAACGCCGGTCCCGCCACCGGCGCCTCGGGCGGCGCATCCTACCGCGATCCCTTCGAACCGGATTTCTGGTCGCAGCAGGTGGCCGCGCCCGCCGCCGAGGCGAGTGCCCAGCGGCCCAAGATCGAAGGCGATCCGCTCAAATCAGGTGACAGGGCCGCGGAGACGCAGGTCGCCAAGGTCAAGGCCGTGCCGCCGGCGCCGGCCGTCAAGGACGCACCGCTCGAGCCCTTGGCCGCAGACGGCAAAGACACCGCAGCAGCGATGGCCAAAACCGGCGAAACCAACCCCGGCGAAACCAAGGCTAGCAGTGCCAAGGCCGGCGATGCCAAGGCTGGTGATGCCAAGACGGACAGCAAGGCTGTGGCCGCCGCCAAGGCGGATACCGCGGCCGCCGCGCAAGAGACGACCGCGCCTGAAGCCGGGGAGAAGCCGCCGACCGCCGCTGCCGTAAAGGCCGCGGCCGACGTCAAGCGGCAGCTGGCCGATGCCTTCAAGCCCGGCGACAAGCTACACGACGGCGTTTCGGTCGAAGCCACCGACAAGGGCGTCGTCATCTCGATCACCGACCAGCTCGACTTCGGCATGTTCGAAGTCGGATCGGCGGTGCCGAGCCGCGAACTGGTGCTGGCGATGGAAAAGATCGGCCGCATCATCAACAGCCAGAAGGGCACCATCAGCATCAACGGCCACACCGATGCGCGCCCCTTCCGCAGCGCCAGCTACGACAATTGGCGGCTGTCGACGGCGCGCGCGCATTCCGCCTACTACATGCTGGTGCGCGGCGGCGTCGACGAACGCCGTATCACCGAGGTCGCCGGCTTCGCCGATCGCCAGCCGAAAGACCCGGCCGACCCCATGTCGGCGGCCAACCGCCGCATCGAGATCCTGATGGCGACCGGCGGATGAAGCGGGCCGCCGTCACCAGCCGGCTGATGGGCCTGTTGCTGCTGGCAGCCGGATATCCGTCGGTCGCCCTCGCCCAGGACACGCTGCAGCCCTACCAGTTGGTGCGTTCGCTGCAGCTTGTCCAGGACCGCATCGCGGCCGGCGATCACGCAGCGATGCCGATGCAGGCCAAGCTGCTCGAGATGACCGATGCGCGCCTGCGCCAGGCGGATGCGGAGGACTTCAAGGATCCCAAGAATTTTCGCGCGCTGCTGGTCTACGGCATGAGCGGCGGCAATCCGGTGACCGTCGAGGCGGCCGTGTCGCGTGCCGCCACGGACCCGGGCAGCCTTGCCCTAGCCAAGGGTGTGATCGACTATCTGAACGGCCGGCCCGGCGCCGCGATCGAAGCCCTGAGGCCTATCGATCCGATGACACTGCCCGGCGATCTCGGCGCCTTCCTCGCGCTGGTCAAAGGATCGCTGCTTGCCGGCGATCAGCCGGCAGCGGCGCTGACGCTGCTCGAAGAGGCCAAGCTGCTCAGCCCCGGCACACTGGTCGAGGAAGCGGCCTTGCGGCGCTCGGTTGGTATCGCCACCGCGCAAGGTGACGCGGCTCGGTTCGCGCTTGTCTCCACCCAGTATGTCGAGCGCTATCTCTATTCGCCCTATGCCAGCCAGTTCGCCGATTCCTTCGTCTCCGGCGTCATCACGCTGCATATGTCGATCAGCCAGGACAAGCTCGCCGACATCACCTCGATGATGGATCCCGAGCGCGAGAAGGTGATTTATCTGCGCATCGCCCGCCGCGCCGCGATCGACGGCCTCAGTGAATTGTCGGCCTTCGCCTCGGCAAAGGCCGAGCAGGGCCGTGACGGCAACACCAATCAGAGCGATCCGCGCGCACTTCTCTACTCCAGCCTGTCCACCGTGACTTCCGATACGATCGAGGATGTGCGCACCAAACTCGGCAAGATCGACCGCAGCAAACTGTCGGACGGTGACCGCGCGCTGCTCGACGCCGCTCAGGCGATCGCCGGTGAAGTGGTGGCGCCGCCTGCTTCCATTCCGGCCGCAGGTCCGGTGTCCGCACCCCTTGCGCCACCGCCTAAATCTGAGGTCGCCGCCACGCAGGCAGCCGACGAGGCCGGATTGCCACCCGTCGAGGGTGCCGTCTCCGAACGGCCCGCCGCTCCGCCATCCGGCGGGACCGTGGCCGCCGCACCGAGCGCGCCGGCGCCTTCAGCCGATTCGGCGACGGTCCTGCCGGCATCGGCGTCGGCAAATTCTGCCGGTCCCGACACGACCGATCCAACCGACGCCGCCATGATGAAAACCCGTCGACAGCTCGACCTGATCGACCAGATGCTCGGAGCCGCCCCCAAATGACCCCTAGCCTCGGCCCGGCCCTGCCAGGATTCACCGCCGCCCGCACCGCGGAGCAGCCGGCCGCGTCCGGCAAGAAGGATGATGCTGGTTTCGGCAAGATGGTTCATGGCGGCGCGGGCCAGGCGGAAAAGCAGCCGACCACCGAACACGGCGCGCGCGATCCGCGCTGGAGCAAGCTTGCCGCCGGCCTCGCGGCGCAGGCGGGCGAGGGCGAGCCAATGCCGTCCGGCAAGGCTCGGACCATGCCCACCGGATCGACGGCGGCGAAATCCATGAAGGACGGCAAGAACGTCGAAGCGGACAAGGACGCCGATAGCGAAACGCCGACGACCGACGCCGGCGCAACGCCGCTCGACGATCATCTGCCTTTGCTGATGGCGTTTCATGATCTGCGCCATTTCTCGACATCGGCCAAGTCAGCCGACGCGGGCGAGGCCGCACAGGAACCGGCGCTCGACGGGCAGCTCCTGTCGAAAGCCTATCGGTCGGCATCCGCCGCCGGGCACGACGATCTCGAACCGATGCCGAAGCCTGAGCGGGTCTCGCTCGTCGACGGGCCGCTGACGAAGCTCGAGTCCGCCCGCGACGCAAGCGCCGGCACTGGCGCACCACGGCATGACAATGCGATCGCCGCCGGCCCGCTGCCCGAGACGACAACCGCCGATGTGCCCGGCGTCGAGCCGAAGCAGGCAGCGCCGCAGCTGAAGTCCATCGCCGACGTCCAGTCCTCGTTGCGGTCGGAGCCGGGAAAACAGCTCTCGGCGCAGGCGCGCGTCGACGTCGTTTCCGAGCGCAGCTTCCCTGCCCCGCCGCAGGCGCCGATGAGCCAGGCAGCACTCAACGTAATCAACGCCGTAGCGGCCGATGTTGGCCCACAGCCGGCGTTTTCGACAGCCTCCGCGACCAGCCAGATGGCCGGCTCTGTTGCCGTTCCGACACATGTGTTGAAGATCGAACTTCACCCGGCCGAACTGGGCATGGTCACCGCCCATCTTCGCCTCTCGGGAGAACAACTCTCGATTGAATTGAAGCCTGAAACACACGACGCCTACCGCCGGCTTTCCAGCGACAGCGAGGCTATCGTCAAGTCGCTGCGCGGGCTGGGTTTCGAGGTTGATAAGGTCACCATCATGCAACCGTCAGTGGCCGTTCCGGCTGCAACCCGGACGGATGCAACCGCCTCGCTCACTGCCGCGCCTGGCCGCGACCAGTCCGCCTTTCAGCCCGGAAACTCCGGCGGCGGCAACAATGGAGCCGGCGGCCAGCAACCAGGCCAGCAGTCCGCAAGGGGTAATCATGATGACGCGCAAGCCCACGGCCGCGCCGCTTCGCCATCTCGCGAGCGCGCTGGCGGCGATATGTTTATCTAGCCTCGCCAACGCCGCCCTCGCCGCCACCAATCCCTGCGAGCCCGAGATCCTGCGCGCCGCCGACCGCTACGGCGTGCCCGCCGGCATCCTCTATGCCGTCGGCCTGACCGAGACGGGCAAGAAAGGCAGCCTTCAGCCTAACGCATTGAATATAGAAGGAAAAGCAATCTTCCCAAGGAGCCGTGCCGAAGCTCTTGCCACCTTCGCCAACGCGCAGCGCGAGGGCAAGACGCTGATCGATCTCGGCTGCATGCAGATCAACCACCACTATCATTCCTCGCATTTCCGCAGCGTCGAGGACATGCTCGACCCGCGCCAGAACGTCGACTACGCGGCGCGTTTCCTGGCCAGTCTCCATGCCCGCCACGAGACCTGGTCGATGGCCGTCGCCCGCTACCATGCCGGCCCCGACAACGACCCGGCGCAGAAGGTCTATGTGTGCAGGGTGATCGCCAACATGGTTGCCACCGGTTTCGGCAAATGGACAACCAACGCCCGCGCCTTCTGCAACCCGTAAGCGTATTTTCTGCTTCTAATACGCCGACCGCGCTGCTTCGGGTTGCCGTTTTGAACTTGCTCAGAACTTCCCGCCGCAAGCATATCTGGCTGCACGCTAATGCAACCGGTGCGATTCCAGACTCCCAAGAAACTAGTTACAAGAAATGACGGTTGTTCATGATTCCCGCCAACGGTTACGCCTTTCCCCACGGGGCAGATGTGCTGATTCGGAGGCGGGGCCGATGATCGTGATCGTTGACGAGCGAGAGCTCGTAACTGAGGGATACAATTCACTTTTTGATCGCGAGGGCGTTGCCTGCGCGGGCTTCGCGCCGGGTGAATTCGGCGAGTGGGTCAACTCGGCCGCCGACACCGACCTGCGGTCGGTGCGGGCCTTCCTGATCGGCGACTGCCGCGACGGCGCCATCTCTCCGCGCCAGATCCGCGACCGCACCGGCGCTCCGGTCATTGCGCTCAGCGAGCAACATTCCCTGGAAAACACGCTGCGGTTGTTCGAGAGCGGCGTTGACGATGTCATCCGCAAGCCCGTCCACATCAGAGAGATCCTGGCCCGCATCACCGCCATCCGCCGTCGCGCCCATGAGGATGTCGCCTACACCGAGATCGGCGCCATGCGCATCTTCATGGACGGCCGCGACCCTGAGATCGACGGGCAGCCGCTGCCCTTGCCGCGCCGCGAACGCCGCATCCTCGAATATCTGGCGAGCAACCGTGGCCGGCGCGTCACCAAGACCCAGGTCTTCAACGCCATCTACGGCATCTTCGACGAAGAGGTCGAGGAGAACGTGGTGGAGAGCCACATCAGCAAATTGCGCAAGAAGCTGCGCGAGAAGCTGGGCACCGACCCGATCGATTCCAAACGCTTCCTCGGCTACCGGCTCGTCTTCTGATGCCGCGCCGCGCCAGCCTCGCGCAAGACAGGACGCTTAGCCTCGCCGCCAGTGGCATGGATATTGCGGAGACATCTCGATGAGCCTCTACGGAATGATGCGGACCGGCGTTTCCGGCATGAACGCCCAGGCCAACCGCCTGTCGACAACCGCCGACAACATCGCGAACTCCGACACCACCGGCTACAAGCGGTCCTCGGCCGAGTTCTCGACCCTGATCATGCCCTCGACGGGCGGCGCCTATAACTCCGGCGGCGTCACCACCACGATCCGGCAGGCTGTCAGCGATCCGGGCGTGCTGCAATACACGACCTCTGTCTCCGACCTTGCTGTCAGCGGCGATGGCTTCTTCGTCGTCCAGGATCCGAGCGGCACGCCTTTCCTGACCCGCGCCGGCGCCTTCGTTCCCGATGCACAGGGCAGGCTGGTCAACGCGGCCGGCTTCCAGCTGATGGCCTACAGCTACGCCAATGGTACTCCGGCGGCGACAGTGAACGGCTTCGAAGGCCTGGAGCCGGTCGTCATTTCCGACCAGGGATTGACCGCGACCCCAAGCACCCTGGGCAGTTTCAGCGGTAATCTGCCGGCAGGTGCGACGCCCGTCGTCGCCGCCAACCTGCCCGGCGCCAACGCCGCCACCGCGCAGTACACCTCGAAGTCGTCGATGGTCGCCTATGACAACCTCGGCAACAAGAAACTGCTCGACGTCTATTTCACCAACACCGGTGCCGGCACCTGGCAGGTGGCGGTTTTCGATCAGTCGAAGGCGACGCCGGGAACATCGTTCCCCTACACCGGCGGCGCACTCGGCACGGCCAACCTGACCTTCGACACCACGACCGGCAAGCTCACCGGTACGCCCACCAGCGTTTCATTTACCGTGCCGGGCGGCGCGAGCCTCAATCTCGATCTATCGAAGCTGACGCAGCTCGGCACGGGCTTCACGGTTTCCGACGCCCAGGTCAACGGCAACGCGCCCAGCACCATCGACAAGATTCAGATCAGCAAGGACGGCACCATCTACGCCCAGTACAAGGACGGCTCCACCAAGGCGCTCTACAAGATTCCACTGGCCGATGTGCAAAGTCCGGACCAGCTCAAGGCCCTGCCCGGCAACGTCTACGCGCAAGGCACCGAGTCTGGCGCGATCCGTGTCGGCTTTGCCAATGAAGGCAAGGCCGGCTCGATCATCTCCGGCGCACTCGAAAATTCCAACGTCGATATCGCCGAGGAATTGACCGACATGATCGCGGCGCAGCGCAGCTACACCGCCAACTCGAAAGTCTTCCAGACCGGTTCCGATCTGATGGACGTCCTTGTCAACCTGAAGAGATAAACCGGGCAAGGCCCGTGAAAGACCAGCATGTCGTTATCTTCCGCATTGAGCATCGCCCAATCGGCGCTTATGAGTACCGCGCGTCAGACCAGCGTTGTCACGCGCAACGTCTCGGACGCCTCCAATCCGGACTACACGCGCCGCATCGCCGTCGTCACCAGCACGGCGCCCGGCGCGCGTTCGGTTGATATCCAGCGCGTCACCAACGACCTGCTCTTCAGGCAGAATCTCAGTGCCTTGTCGGCCTATAGCGGCCAGAACGCGCTCTACAGCGGCATGGATCAGCTGGACGTTTCGGTCAATGGCGTCGACAACGCCTCCTCGCCCTCGACGGCAATCGCCAATCTGCAGCAGGCGCTGCAGCTCTACGCCACCTCGCCGTCCAACCAGAACCTTGGCTCCAGCGTCATCGACGCGGCCAAGCAGGTCGTGCGCTCGCTGAATGAAGGCTCCAAGGCCATTCAGGATTTCCGTACCCAGACCGACGGCCAGATCGACACGGCGGTCAAGGACCTCAACTCGCTGCTCGGCCAGTTCCAGGACGCCAATCAGGCGGTCATTTCCGGAACCCGTTCCGGCACCGATGTTTCCGACGCGCTCGACCAGCGCGACGCGCTGCTGAAGAAGATCGCGGACTATGTTCCGATATCGACCTTCACACGCGGCGACAACGACATGGTCATCACCACGGGTGACGGCACCACGCTGTTCGAGACCATACCGCGCACGGTGAGCTTCACGCCATCGGCCGGCTATGCAGCCGGAGCCCCCGGCAACACCATCTATATCGACAATGTGCCGGTCTCGGCGGGAAGCGGCGGCAACACCACCGCCAGCGGCAAGCTTGCCGGCCTGCTGCAGCTGCGTGACGGCGTCGCCTCGACCATGCAGAGCCAGCTCGACGAGACCGCGCGCGGGCTGATCACGGCCTTTGCCGAGACCGCGCCCTCGATGCCCAACGCCGCTGGCCTGTTCACCTGGTCCGGCGCGCCGGCGGTACCGGCCGCGGGCACGCTGATCAATGGCCTGGCCGGCACGATCAGCATCAATGCGGCGATGAATCCGAGCACCGGCGGCAATCCGACATTGCTGCGCGACGGCGGCGCCAACGGTGCGGCCTATGTCGCCAACACCACAGGCGGCGCTTCCTATTCCAGCCTCCTGGTTGCCTATGGCGACCGGCTCGACCAGCCGATGACCTTCGACCCCGCCGCCGGCATTTCGGCAACGTCCAGCGTTTCCAACTACGCCGCCAATTCGATCGGCTGGCTCCAGGGCATGCGCCAGCAGGCTTCGACCGCCGCCGACGCAAAGGAAGCGCTGGCACAGCGCAGCTCCGAAGCGCTATCCAACGCGACCGGCGTCAATGTCGACCAGGAAATGTCGCTGATGCTCGACCTCGAACATACCTATCAGGCATCAGCCAGGATGATGAAGACCGTCGACGACATGCTGGCGGCCCTTTTGAACGCGGTGGGATAATCCATGACTTCAGTCTCTTCGGCCGCCCTCACCAACGCCATGCGCTATCAACAGATGCGCATGCAGGCCGAACTCGTCAAAGCCACGAAAGAATCCTCGACCGGCAGGGTCGCCGATGTCGGCCTGGCACTGGGCGGACGCGCCGCCCAGTCCGTCACCTTCTCGCGCGACCTCGACCGGCTGAACGTGATCGTCGATTCGAACGGGCTGGTCACCGCAAGGCTTGCGTCGACGCAGACGTCGCTCGGCCAGCTCTCCGGCGTGGCGCAGACCTTCCTGTCCGCCCTGACCACCGCGTCGTCGGGCGACAACTCCAACAGCCTGACCCAGTCGACCGGCCAGACGACCATCCAGCAGCTTACTTCGATTCTCAACACCAGCGTCAACGGCGAATATCTGTTTGCCGGCACCAACACCGACGTTAAGCCGATCAACGATTTCACGGCCGCCGGTTCACCGGCCAAGGCCGCCTTCGACGCCTCCTTCGTCGCCAAATTCGGCTTCACGCCCAGCGATCCGGCCGCGGCGAACATCACCGGCGCCCAGATGGACGATTTCATCAACAACTACGTTGCGCCGCAATTCCTCGGCACCGGCTGGCAGACCAACATGTCCAACGCCACCGACCAGCAGATCGTCAGCCGCATCGCGCTCAACGAAACCACCGAGACCTCGACCAGCGCCAATAGCGACGGCATCAGGAAGCTCGCCATGGCCGCGGCAATGGTCTCCAGCCTGATGTCCACCAACATCAGCCGGGCGGCCAAGGACAGCATCGTCAGCCACTCGCAGACGCTGGTCGGCGAGGCGCTGAGCGGCATCGCCCAGGTCCAGTCGGAGACCGGCATCGTGCAGAAGCGCGTCTCCGATGCCAGCGACCGCATGAAGACGCAGATCGATCTGTTCGAACGCCATATCCTCGATCTCGAAGCCGTCGACCCGGCCACGGCCGCGACCAAAGTCGCGGATTTGACACAGCATATCGAGACATCCTTTGCTCTGACAGCGCGCCTGCAGCAGCTCAGCCTGTTGAAGTACCTGACCTGACAACTTCCAGCGGAACGGTAGAGCCGACGATGTATCAATTCTCCTACGCCGACGTCCAAAGCACCTCCGTCTCGGACGCCAAGGACCGTGAGCGCGAACTCCTGACCCGCTCGATCGACATGCTGTCGGCGGCGGCCGCGGCCGGCCAGGATTCGATGGAGGCGATCGAGGCGCTGAATTTCACCAACCGCGTCTGGACAATCTTCGTCGAGGATCTTGGCTCCAGCGACAACGCGCTTCCCAAGGAATTGCGTGCCAACCTGATTTCCATCGGCCTGTGGCTGCTGCGCGAGGCGGAGGACATCCGCCAGGGCCGCACCAACAATTTCGAAGGGCTGATCGAAGTGTCCCAGATCATCCGCGACGGCATTCAATGACCAACACGCTGAAGATATCGCTGAAGCCCAACGAGAAGATCTACATCAACGGCGCCGTCATCCGCGTCGACCGCAAGGTCACCATCGAACTGATGAACGACGTGCAGTTCCTGCTCGAAAGCCATGTGATCCAGGCAGACCAGGCATCGACGCCGCTCAGGCAGCTCTATTTCATCGTGCAGGTCATGCTGATCAACCCGGCTGGCGCCGATGACGCCCGCGAGATGTTCCGCCGCTCGCTGCCGTTGCTCATCGCCAGTTTCGAGGATGCCGAGATCTGCAGCGCGCTGAAGCAGATCGACCGCATGGTCGGCGAGGATCACATCTACGAAGCCCTGAAGGCGATCCGTTCGCTTTATCCTCTCGAACGCCGCGCGCTTGGCGGCAATGACGATGTTCCGGGCGCCTCGCGCCCGCTGGCTGTGGGAGCACGCTGCTGATGACCGTGGACATGACGACGACGATACCGGTTGGCGCCAATTCGACCACCAAGCCGACCTCCAAGACAGCGGTCGACTACCAGTCCTTCCTGAAGCTTCTGATCGCCGAGATGAAGAACCAGGATCCGACCAAGCCGATGGATTCGACGCAATACGTCGCCCAGCTCGCCACCTTCTCGCAGGTCGAGCAATCGGTGCAGAGCAACACCAAGCTCGACCAGATCATGCAGTCCTCGGCGCTGTCGCAGGCCGATGCGATCATCGGCCGCTCGATCACGTCGGCCGACGGCAAGACCACCGGAATAGTGGCTTCGGTGACGCTCGCCAGCAGCGGACTGATCGCGGTGCTGCAGGACGGCACCAAAGTCCCCGTCGGCCCAGGCGTGTCGATCAAGCCGGCAAGCTAGGCCAACCGCGCGCATGAATGAGGCCGACGCCCTCGACATCGTCCAGTACGCGGTGTGGACGGTGCTGACAGCGTCCGCTCCGGTGGTGCTGGTCGCCATGGCGGTCGGCATCGGCATCGCCCTCATTCAGGCGCTGACGCAGATCCAGGAAATCACCCTGACCTTCGTGCCGAAGATCGTCGCCATCATGCTGGTGGTGGCGCTCACGGGTCCGTTCATCGGCGGCCAGATATCGGCCTTCACCAACGTGATCTTCGAGCGCATCCAGAACGGGTTCTGAGAAAGTCGCGGAAAGGCACATTCCGCTTCAGAACGACACGGCTCGCCAGAACGGCTGCAGCTATCGGCCAATTTCACCGCGATCATGCAAGCCATGCTGCGTGCGGAGGAGCCCGGCCCTCTCGCAAGCAAAAGCTGGCCCTCCTCTATCCCCTTGTTGGACCATGATCTTGCGCGCATCAGGTTCGCCCTTTGCGGCGCGATGCCATAGTTTCGGCAAACGATGCGGGGAAACCGATCGCCGCAAGGATCAGCACGTCGTGGCAGGAACCCATCCATGATTGACGAGAAACCGGATAGCGAGGGCGTTTCGGCGCTGGCGCCATTCCGGCATGGTATTTTCCGGGCCGTCTGGGCCGCAAGTCTGGTTTCCAATTTCGGTGGCCTGATCCAGGGCGTCGGCGCCGCCTGGATGATGACGACAATCGCCACCTCGCCCTACCAGGTCGCCCTGGTCCAGGCCTCGACCACTCTGCCGATCATGCTGTTCGCGCTTGTCGCCGGGGCCATCGCCGACAGCTTCGACCGGCGCAAGGTGATGCTGGTCGCGCAGACCTTCATGCTGGTCGTTTCGCTGCTTCTGACCCTGTTCACCTGGTATGGCCTGATCACCCCCTGGACACTGCTTGCCTTCACCTTCCTGATCGACAGCGGCACGGCGCTCAACAGCCCGTCCTGGCAGGCGTCCGTCGGCGACATGGTTCCGCGCAACAAGGTGCCCGCCGCCGTTGCGCTGAACTCCATGGGCTTCAACCTGACACGCAGCGTCGGTCCGGCGATCGGCGGCATCATCGTTGCGGCCGCCGGCGCCGCGGCCGCCTTCGCGGCGAACGCCGTGAGCTATATCGGCCTCATCATCGTGATGGCGCGCTGGAAGCCTGACGTGCCTGTGTCGACCTTGCCGCGCGAGTCGCTGGGGGCGGCCATGGGCGCCGGCCTGCGCTATGTCGCCATGTCGCCCAATATCGGCAAGGTGCTGGTCAGGGGCGCGGCCTTCGGTTTCAGCGCCGGCGCCGTCCTGGCGCTCTTGCCGCTGGTCGCGCGCGACGTCGTCAAGGGCGATGCCTTGACCTACGGCATCATGCTCGGCTCCTTCGGCATCGGCGCCGTCGGCGGCGCGCTGATCAGCGTGCGGCTGCGGCAGTTGCTCTCCAGCGAGACGATGGTGCGCTGTGCCTTCGCCGGCTTCGCTGTCTGCGCCTTCAATGCGGCGCTCAGCCATCAAGCCTGGCAGACATCGCTCGGCCTGCTGGTCGGCGGCGCCTGCTGGGTGATCGCGCTCTCGCACTTCAACGTCACCGTGCAGATGGCGACGCCGCGCTGGGTGGTCGGCCGGGTGCTGTCGGTCTACCAGACCGCGACCTTCGGCGGCATCGCGCTGGGCAGCTGGATCTGGGGCGTCGTCGCCGATGCGCGCGGCGCCGAGACCGCGCTGATCGCCGCCGCCATCGCCATGCTGGCCGGGGGCGCGATCGGCCTTGTGCTGCCGCTGCCACAGCAGCAGGTGCTGAACCTCGACCCGCTCAACCGCTTCAAGGAACCGCATCTCGCGCTCGACTTGAAGCCGCGCAGCGGTCCGATCGCCATCATGATCGAATACATCATCCGCCACGAGGACGAGGCGGAATTCCTCGCCACCATGGCCGAACGCGGCCGCATCCGCCGCCGCGACGGCGCCCGCAACTGGACGCTGGCGCGCGATCTCGAAAATCCCATGATATGGATCGAGCACTACCACACGCCGACCTGGCTCGAATATGTCAGGCACAATGGCCGCATCACCCATGCCGACGCCATGGTCGGCGAGCGCCTTCGCGCGCTGCACAGCGGCGACGAGCCGCCGCGCGTGCGTCGCGTCATCGAGCGTCCAACCACCGCCGGCACAGCGCTGGTGATGGCCAAGGGGCCGATCGAGCACTGACCATGTCTGGCTGATATCAGTCGATCAGCCGGCCGATTGGATCATGTAGAGCTTGCGCGTGGTCTCCCGGATGCGCCATTCGCCCTTCCATCCCTGCGGCAGCACGAGAAGGTCGCCAGGCCCCAGTTCGCGCGCCTCTCCATCGGCGCGGCTCACCTCCACCCGCCCCGAAATGATATGGCATATCTCCGACGAACCCGTGCGGTCGGCGGTGAAGCGGCCGGGCGTGCATTCCCATATGCCGATATCGACGGTCCCGTCCGGCGACTGGAAAAGCGAGCGCACGGCCTCGACCTGATCTCCCTCGACGGAAGTGGGTTTGGGTGAGAACGCGCCGATGTCAGCCTTGGCGAGATCGTGGAAGGTCGAAAGGTCGATCAAACTGGTCTCCATGAACAAAGCAATTCCAGGAAAAGTGTCCAGCGGTTTTCCGTCCGGAATTGCGTAAAGACAAATTGCTGGAGCGGCTCAGCGAACGCTGAACCGCTTCAGTGGCCGGTAATGCTGTCGGCGAGCGCGGCCAGTTTGGACGTATGCGCAAGCCCAGCCGCCTCGCGCCCGTCGGCGATGCGATAAAGCTGGTACATCGAATGCACGCCGAGCCAGCGGAACGGTTCCGGCTCCCACGGCCTGACCTTGCGGTTGACCCAGGGCAGCTTCGTCAGCTCTGTCTCCTGGCCGAGGATCAGGTCGGCCAGCGTGCGCCCGGAAAGGTTGGAGCTCGACACGCCAAGCCCGACATAGCCGCCAGCCCAGCCGATACGGGTCGCGGGATCGAGGCCGACGGTCGTGCACCAGTCGCGCGGCACGCCGAGCACCCCGCACCAGGCATGCTCGATGCGGCAGTTCGCCGTCTGCGGTAGCAGCGTCGTCAGGATTTGATGCAGCTGGTCGATCGTGGCCTGCTGTGTCTGGCCGTTGACGTCGGTGCGCGAGCCGTAGCGATAGGGCACGCCGCGCCCACCCATGGTGATGCGCCCCTCGCGCGTGCGCTGGGCATAGCAATAGGCGTGGGCGGCGTTGCCGAGAAGTTCATGCCCTTCCCACCCGATCTGGCGCCAGAGCGCCTCCGACAGCGGCTCGGTGACGATCTGCGCGCTGTTGAGCGCCAGCCAGGTCCGCTCCTCGCCCGGAATGCCGGCCGTGAAACCCTCCGTCGCACGGATGATGGTTTCAGCCCGCACCGTGCCGCGGTCGGTGGTCACGCTGCCCTTGGCGATGGCCGTCACCGTCGTCTGTTCGTAGATCGGCACGCCCAGCCGCTCGACGGCGGCGGCAAGCCCGCGCACCAGCTTGGCCGGCTGCACCCGCGCCTGGCCGTGGACGACGAAGCCGCCCATGACATTGCGGATGTTGATGCGTGCCCGCGTCGCCGCCTGATCCAGCATCTCGACGCGGCCCGGATCGACGTCCCAGGCGCGGATCGTTTCGCACTCCTCACGCGCGCGTTCGAGCTGCGCTGGGTTGGTGGCCACCGTCAGATTGTCGACGCGGCGGATATCGGCATCGATGCCCTCCGCGCCCGCCACCCGGATCACCTCGTCGACGCAGCCCGCCATCGCCGCCTGCATGGCGCTGACACCTTGCCGGGTCGAGGTCTTGAGATATTTTTCGCGCGACCAGGAGAACCCCCCCGACAGCCAGCCGCCATTGCGGCCCGAAGCGCCGAAACCGGCAAACTCACGCTCGATCAGCGCGACGCGCAGCGAGGGCCTGGCCTTCTTCAGATAATAGGCGGTCCACAGGCCGGTATAGCCGGCGCCGACGATCGCGACATCGGCCTCGATATCGCCGGGCAAGGGTGGCCGTGGCGCGGGCACCCCTCCCAGATCCGCATACCAGAACGATATGTCGCCGTTGCGCTTGGCTTGCATGGAATGACTTCCGGTAGAGCAATTCCAGGAAAAGTGTGGAGCGGTTTTCCGTCCGGAATTGCGTTAAAACAAAAAGATGATCAGGTCAGCGTCGCGTCGGCCGAGCTGTCATCGGCCAGAAGCTTGGCATCGGTACCGTCGAAGCAAAGCTCCACCTTGTCGCCAAGGCCAAAGCTCTCGCCGGTCAGGGGCGAGCGCACGATCGCCGTGGAGCCGTCGGCGAGCCGGACCTCATATTTCGATCCCGAGCCGAGATAGATGGCTTCCGCGATCGTCCCCGGCAACCGGTTGGTGGTGCCTGCAGCGCTCTGGCCAGGACGGCGGATGGCGAGCTTTTCGGGACGCAGCAGCATGACCGGGCTGGCTTCGCCGACGATCCGCCGCGGCGCCGTCACCGTCTCGCCGGCGATCGTCAGCGCCGTGCTCGCGCCGTCGCTTCGCGCCTCTCCGCGCAGCACGGTGGAATCGCCGATGAAGCGGCCGACAAACAGCGTCGCCGGTTCATCGTAGAGCTCGCGGCCGGTGCCGACCTGCTCGATCCGCCCGTGATTGAACACGGCGATGCGATCCGACAGAACCAGCGCCTCTTCCTGGTCGTGCGTCACATAGACGAAGGTGGTGCCGAGCTCGCGATGGATGCGCTTGATCTCGAGCTGCAGCCATTCGCGCAGCTTCTTGTCGAGCGCGCCGAGCGGCTCGTCCATCAGCAACAGAGGCGGGTCGAAGACGATGGCGCGGGCCAGCGCCACGCGCTGCTGCTGGCCGCCCGACAGTTCGCTGGGATAGCGATGCGCGAAGTCGCCCATCTTGACCATGTCGAGCGCCCTTGCCACGCGCGCCTTTCGCTCTGCCTGGTCGACGCCGCGAAGCGTCAGCGGATAGGCGACGTTGCGGCCGACGCTCATATGCGGGAACAGCGCGTAATGCTGGAAGACGACGCCGATGTTACGCTTGTGCGCCGGCACGCCGACGACGTTCTTGCCGCCGACCAGCAGCTTGCCGCTGGTCACGTCGGTGAAGCCGGCCACGACATTCAGCGTCGTGGTCTTGCCGGAGCCGCTCGGGCCGAGCAGCGTCATGAACTCGCCGGGCTCGATGCGCAACGACACGCCGTCCAGCGCCTTGAAGCCGCCATAGGCCTTGCTGATCGATTCGAGATCGATCGCCGCGCCCTTGCTCTCCTGTGCCTGCTTCATTGGCGTCCTTTCCGCTCGCGACCAAGAAGAAGCATGCCGCCGCCGATCAGGATCGTTGTGGCCAAAAGCAGGATCGTGCCGACGGCGGCAACGGTCGGGTCGGCGTCGCGGGTGATGGAGGAGAATATCTGCACGGGCAAGGTCTTGAGATAGGGGTTGGTGATGAACAGCGACACGACGATCTCGTCGAAGGAGGTGGCGAAGGCGAAGAGCAGGCCGGACAGGATGCCAGGCAGGATCAGCGGCAGCGTCACCGTGCGGAACGCTGTCAGCGCTCCGGCGCCGAGGCTCGCCGCCGCCGTCTCGAGGCGCCTGTCGAACACTTCGAGGCTGGCCGAGACCGCGATCAGCACGAAGGGAAGTGCCAGGATGGTGTGGGCAAGCACGAAGCCCAGCAGCGTGCCGACGAGATGGGTGTCGAGATAGACGGCGTAGATGCCGATGGCCAGCACCACACCCGGCACCACCATCGGCGTCAGCATCAGCATGCGCAGCAGATTGGCCGGCCCGGCCTTCATGCGGTCGAGGCCGAAGGCCGCGAGCGTGCCGAGCACCGTCGCCAGCACCGCCACCACCGAGGCGACCTTGAGCGAGTTGAGGAAGCTCGATGACCAGTCCGGATTGGTGAAGAAGTTCTGGTACCACTGCCAGGAGACACCTTGCGGCGGAAAGGCCAGCGACTTGTTCTCGTTGAACGACATCGGCACGACGACCAGCGTCGGCGCCACCAGCCATATCGCCACCAGCAGGCAGACGAGGCCGAGGATCACGCGGGTGAGCGGCTTGATCTCCATCAGCGTCTCCCCGCTTCCCGGTACCGCGAGCGCATCACGGGTGCCGCGAGCGCCAGAAGCACGAACGTGGTGACGAGCAGCACCACGCCCATGGCGCCGCCGCGGCCCCATTGCAGCAGGCTGAGCACCTGCGTCTGCACCAGCGTCGACAGCATGGTCGAGCGCGGCCCGCCAAGCAAAGCCGGCGTGATGTAGAAGCCCAGCGCCAGAATGAACACGATGATCGCGCCGGCATAGACGCCGGGCAGCGACAGCGGCAGGTAGACGGTAAAGAACGCGCGTGAAGGTCGTGCGCCCAGGCTTTGCGCGGCCCGCATCAGCCTGAGGTCGATGCCCTTCATCACCGAATAGAGCGGCAGGATCATGAAGGGCAGAAGCACCTGCGCCATGCCGATCACCACGCCGGTCTGGGTACGGATCAGCCTTATGCCGTCAAAGCCGGCCGACCTCAGCAGCGAATTGATGACGCCTGAATCCTGCAGCAGGATCACCCAGGAGAGCGTGCGCACCACCCCGCTCACCCAGAACGGGATAAGCACGCACAGCACCAGGGCGAGCCGCACGCGGGGCCCGACGGCGGTCATCAGATAGGCGTAAGGATATGCGCAGATCACGCAGACGATCGTCACCCAGGCCGAGATGGTGAAAGTGCGCTGCAGCACCGTGAGATTGATGGGCGCGCCGAAGAACCAGACATAGTTCTGCACGCCCCATTCCGGCTCCGACAGGCTGCGCACCACGATGGTGAACAGCGGATAGCCGATCACCGCGACGAGCAGGATCAGCGCCGGCGCCGTGAGCGCGAACGGCCGCCATGCCCGTCCCGGCCGCACATCGGCGGCGGGTTGGGTCGGAAGCTCGGACGCGCTCACGATCTACCTCTCGTTCGCCAGTTCAGTTGCCGGCCATCAGCGCCGACCACTTCTCCTGCGCCACCGCGAAGTTCGGGACCCAGAACTTGAAGTTCTGCTTGTAGCCCTGTTTCTGGCGATCCGGCGTGTTGGTCAGGAAGGCGGCGACGGAATCGTCGACCTTGGGCTTCGCGTCGCTGTTGATCGGCGTGTAGGAGGTCTTCTCCGCCAGGATTTCCTGCGACTGCTTGCCGAGATAGGCGTTGAGCAGCGCGTAGGATGCGTCCGTATCCTTGACGCCGACGGGGATCGTCATCTGGTCCATCACCACCAGCCAATCCTGCCAGGCGGGCGCATATTTGGCGCCGTTCTTGACCGCGGTCATGGCGCGGCCGGTCCACATCATCAGCATGTCGGCCTCGCCGGATTCGGCGAGCTGCTGCGATTCAGCACCGGTCTTCCAGAAGATGGTATCGGGGCCGAGCTTGCGGACCACATCGATGGCCTTGTCGATATCGGCCACCGTCATCGCCTTCGGGTCGCCGCCGGCAACCTTGAACGCCTGCTCGAGCAGACCGCCCGTCGGGCTGCCGGAGCCGTCGATGCCGCGCACACCCGGGAATTTAGCCGTATCGAAGAAGTCGGCCCAGCTCTTGGGCGGATTGTCCTTGTATTTCTCCTTGTTGTACATCAGCACGACGCCGTAGTTCATCGCCGGCACCGAGCATTCGCCGACCTGGCCTTCCGGGATTTTCGAGACGTCGAGCTTCGTCAGATCGAGCTTCTGGAACAGCTTGCCGCAATAGACGTATGGCGGCAGGTCGTCGGTGTCGACGACGTCCCAGGTGACATTGCCGGACTCGACCTGCGCCTGCAGCTTGGCGATCTCGGTCGGGCCGTCATTGAGCAACTTGACGCCGGACTTGTCGACGAATTCCTTCAGCGCCGCCGCCTGGCCGTCCTGGTAGATGCCGCCATAGGAGACGAGCGTCAGGGTCTTGCCCTTGAGCGAGCCTTCCTTGACATCGCCCGCCACCGGCTTCTCCTGCGCGAAGGCCGCGCCAGCCACAACGCCAAGCGCCAGAATGGCGCCAAGGCCTGCAAATCTCGACTTAAACATCACACCAACTCTCCCATTCATGCCCGCGTTTGGATAGGACCTACCTGGCAGCGAGCGGTTTCCAGGCCGTGTATTGATCGAGTTCGGCGCGCACCGAGGTCGGCGGCGCGATGATCCACATCACTTCGGCTCGGCCACTGCCGATGTTTTCTGAGCGATGCGGCGTCGAGGTCGTGTATTCGATGCTGTCACCCTCCTCGAGCACGTGGCGCGCCTCGCCGAGCGAGACCTCAACGACCCCGCGCAGCACGACGAGCATCTCGTGCGCGTCGCCATGGGTGTAGCGATCGGGTCCGGTCGAACCGCCAATGTCGAATTCCCCGACATAGACTTCCATGTCGCTCAGCGGCGGGCGCGACAGAAGCATCTTGCGGCAGCCGTCGCTGGGCGGCAGGCTCGGCCGCTCGCTTCGCCTCAGAACGCCATGGTCTTGCGCTGTGCTTTCCTCGAACAGCATGGCGACGCTGACGCCGAGCGCCGAAGCCATCTGGTTGAGCGAGGCGGTGCTGGCCCCGGTCAGGCCGCGTTCAAGCTGGCTGATAAAACTGGCGCTCGTCCCGGTCGCCTCCGCCAGCTCCCGTAACGACAGCCTGCGGGCAAGGCGAAGGCTCTTGAGGCGCATGCCGAGCACCTGATGAGCATGCGTCGCGGCCGGTGCGTCGCCCGTCTTCACCGAAGCCTTGTCCGACCCCTTGCTCATGCCGTCTCCTCACCGCACTTAACGCTCTGTACAGTACCACTGTACAGATGACAAGCCACGCGTGGCGCCAGCGCCGCGCCAAAAGCTGGGCCAGCCTGCAGGCCGGAAGGGTGCGGGAGAGACATGCACCGTCCGATGGACTAGGGGACGTGTAGGAACCCCTACCCTTCGCCCGACAGGTCCCGGCGCGCCTTTTCAAGCTCCTCGGCATAGCGCCGCATGAGGTGCCCCTCGGTCAGCAGGCCGAGCACGATATGATCGGTGAAATCCTCGACGACCGCCAGTTCCTCGGCGCCGGCGCGCTGGAACGTCTCGGCGGCGGCCTGCACGTTCATGCTCGGCACCAGGACGGCATCCTTGTACTGAGCGAGATCGCGCACCGGCACCTCGCCGGCGCCGGGGTCGCTGTGCAGCTCAGCCACGATCAGCACGCCGACATACTGATCGCCCGGGTCGACGGCGATGACGCGCTGGGCCGAACCCAGCGGGATCTGCCTGCGGAAATCCGCCAGCGTCGTCGAGGCATCGATGGTCTTGATGTCCTTACGCATCATCGAGCCGACGGTGAGGCTGCGCATCCAGCCGACATCGTGGGCGCTGCGGATCGTCTCGCCGCGCAGATGGAAGCGCCATGTCGAGAAGGAATAGCCGAAGGTCTCGCGCACCAGGATCGCCGCCATGATCGAGGCCGCCAGCACGACGCCGGTGAGCGTCAGGTCGCGGGTCGATTCCAGCGCCAGGAAGGTCATGGTCAGCGGGCCGCCGACGACACCGACGGCAAGCGAGGTCATGCCGACGACGGCGGCGACCGAAGGGTCGATGCCGGTCGCCGGCGAGACCAGCGCCATCACGCCGGCGAATGCCTTGCCGAGCAGCGCCCCGAGGAACAGCGAGGCGAAGAACAGGCCGCCGCGAAAACCCGAACCAAGCGAGATGGCTGACGCCGCTAGCTTGAGCACGAAGACGCTGGCCACCACGGTCAGCCCATAGTTCATGGCGAATTCGCGGTGCAGCGCGCCATGGCCGCTGGACAGCACTTGCGGCGTGATCAGCCCCAAGAGGCCGACGATGACGCCGCCGATGACGGGGCGCAGCGAGGCATCGACCGACAGCCTGTTGAAACCGCGTTCGATCAGCGTCACCAGTTGCATGATGGCGATCGAGGCCGCACCGCCCAGCAGCCCGAGCAGCAGGAACGGCACGTACTGGCCGGGGGTCAGTTGCGGCAGCCCTGAAAGCTCGAGCGGAAACGGCACGCCGCCGAACATTTCCGCGGTCAGCGAGGCCGAGATCGCCGCCGTCATGACCGGCGCGACATTGGCGACCGAATAGATGCCGATGACGAGTTCGAAACCGTAGAAGGCGCCGGTCAGCGGCGCGTCGAAAGCGGCGGCGATGGCGCCGGCCGCGCCGCAGCCGACCAGGATGCGGACATCGTTGCGACGCAGCCGGAAGATGCGCGCCAGCCGCGAGGCCAGGCCGGATCCGACCTGCGTGTAGCCGGCTTCGAGACCGACCGAGGCGCCGAAGCCGCTGGAGATCATGGTCTGGCCGGCGATGATGAACGTATCGGTCAGCGACATGCGCCCGCCATAGAGCGCGTTGGCCTCGATCGGATCGACCGGAGTGCGGAATTTCCGCAGCCGCAGCCAGATCACCGTCAACCCGAGCAGGGCGCCGCCGACCGCCGGTATCAGCGCCTGCATGGGATTGCCGAGCGAGAACATGCCGGAAAGCCGGCCGCCGGGTTGAACGCCGAACAACAGCCCGTGCAGATCCTGCACGATCTGGCTCATCGCGGTGACCAATATGCCCGCCATGACGCCGACGACGCCCGCCAGGATGACCACGGCGATGCCGCGCGCCTCGAGCAGCGGAATGGATCTCAGAAGCACCGCGCGCAGCCGGCGGGCATAGACTTGTGGCTGGTTTCTGGAAAGCACTATGGCGGCTCGCCGATATCAAGGGAACGTGGAAGGCTGATACGCCCAGCGATCCAGCATGGCAACCGCGGTGCATCGGACCCGCAGCGATGTCCCTGCTCCCGCTCGCCTGCGCAATCGACGCAATGCCTGAGAAATGGTATTTTAGCCCGTCACTATTTCCCTCAAGGAGGAGAACATGAGTGCGCGGGGTTTTTTTTCGTTAGCTGCTTGCACGATTTTTTTTTGTTCGTCTGCAATGAGCAGCTCAAGCATAGATATTCCAGTTAGGCAGCATATTTCATACTCGATGTCTCTTTTGCCCGGTGGCAATGCGGAAAAGAGCCGACCGACAGAAGGATTTCTTCAGCTTGCGCAGCAGGACGTCTGCTGCCCCGGCGGTTATCCCTGGTACCGTAATTCAACGAACATGTGTTACGGCAGCTACGAAGATTGCCATGACACGGATGGCGGAGGCTGGTCCTGCAGACAGGTCAACGCCTGCTGATGACTTCTGATTGAGAGGCAGCGGCTTTTGCCGTCAGTCCGGTATGGTCAGCGGCCCGCAATCGTCGTCGGCGATGAAGGTCGCCAGCAATTCGGCGGGTTCGGTGGTGCTGGCATTTTCCGCGAAGAGATGGATCGTGCCGGGCGGCTCGAACCATGTCTGCCCTTGGGTGTAGGTACCGGCGGGACCGCCTTGGAGCTGCGAGCGCAGCGTGCCCTTCAGGACGAAGGCGCTGACCGAGCCCGGATGCCGGTGGCGCGGCGTAAAACCGTTTGGTGGAAATGCCACGATCACCGTGGTGATCGACTTGCCCGGCACGTTCGGCAGTTTTTCGCAGGAGATCGGCGTGACGACCGTCTTCGGCCGTGCCCCGGCGGCGGCGCCCGCATCGGCATTTGCCATGTGCGCGTGCGTTTCCATGCTCGGCGCGACGCCAACGAAACCTGGGCCGATCCATTTTGCCGCCAGCGCGAGCAGAACCCCGATCGCACTGAGGGCGATAAGCGATTGGCCGGTACGCAGACGCGCTTGATTGCCGATCATATCGATGTCTCCGAATTCAGGCAGGCAAACGGAAATCGGCGCGCCAGCCGAGTTTCTTGATCGCCTTTTGCGTCGAAACAGCCGGGTTGGGTTCCGCCACGTTGAAGATGCCGGGCGCGCCCTTGTCGAGCGCGAGCAGCGCCGCATAGGCAGCGGCGTCGACATGGACCGGCGACGCGCCGGCGGCCGTGTCGGTTCCCGTACCCGGCCCATAGAGCTGGCCGTACCGCAGCACGATGCCCGCGAATGGCGCGTTGAGAACGGCCTTTTCCAGGGCAATGACACCGCCTACGCTGATGCCGCGATTACCGCTCGCTCCGCCATCCAGCGGATCGGCTTCGCCATGCGGCTCCGGGCCCGCCGCATAGGCCCAGGCGATGCTTTGCGCCACCATGCGCCGGACACCGGAGGCGACGGCGGCCGCGACCAGATTGCGCGTGCCCTCGTCGCGGATACGGGCATTGCGCACAATCGCTTCGCCCATCCGGCTCGGATCCAGCCCTGGCGGCAGGTCGGTCAGCTGGTGGACGACGATATCAGGCCGGGCGGCAAGCATGGAGCGCGACAGCGCCTCGGCATCGAAGACATCGACGATCGCCGGCTCGGCGCCGAGGGCGCGCAATGTCGCGGCCTTGTCCGCATTGCGCGTCGTGCCCGTCACCTGATGGCCGGCGGCCAGAAGTTGCGGAATCAGCCGTTGGCCTATGGCGCCGGAGGCACCGGCAAGAAAGATTCGATGACCCATCGTCATGGACTCCGTATTGTCCTAATATCAGTGCACGAACAACATATAAGAGCTCTTACATTATGCGCAAGCCGGATCCGCACTCATCGATACCCGCTCCCGGCGAAGGCAAACGCGGCGAGGAAGGCTATCTCGGCTATCTCCTGCGCCAGGCCGCCGGCGCGCATCGGCTCAGAATGGACCGCGCGCTGGGCGATCTCGGCGTGACGCAGCCGCAATTTGCCACGCTGACCATGCTTGCCGCCTATCCCGGCCTCTCCAACGCCGATCTTGCCCGGCTGGCGCTGCTCACCCCGCAAACGCTCAGCGTCATCGTCGCCAATCTCGAGCGGGCCGGGTCGCTGATGCGCAAGCCGCATGCCGTCCACGGCCGCATCCAGCACATCGATCTCAGCGACAGCGGTCGCGCACTGCTGCGCGCCTGCCGCGAGCGCGTGAAAAGACTGGAAGGCGAGCTGACCGCCGGGCTTTCCGCCGAGGATGAGCGCATTGTCCGGCGCTGGCTGGTTGGGGTGGCAACGACGGACGGGGACTGATTGCTGGCGGCTGAAGACTTCTCGAGCAGCTGCCGCTCAGGTCGGTTTGGACTCGCCCGCTTCATAGAGGACCAGATTGCGCTCGCCGATGCCAAGCGCCGGCCAGCTTGAGCGCCACTCGGCGATGTGCGGCGAGCGGAAATGCGCGTCGAGCGCGGCCTTGTCGCGCCACACCTCTGTGACCCGGATCAGCCCTGCATCGAGCACGTCGCGCGCATAGGAATATTCGAGGCAGCCATCCTCGGCGCGGCTGCCCGAGATCACGCGCTCCATCACCGGCCTTGCCTCCTCCAGCTTTCCGGCGGGTAGGCGGATCGTGCCGATGATCAGGAGCATGGGGTTTCCTTCTTGCGGGATCGTCGATCTGGCCACTTTCCCACCCTCGCGCAAGCTTGGCCAGCTACCCTCGCCGGGCTGTCCCATGCGCGGCAGTCTATGGTTCGAGGACTTATATGGCGATCAGCGAAAGCATCCAGCCCGGCGCGGTGGCCAAGAACGGCCGCGACGTCTTCTTCGCGCTCGGCATCGTCATCATCCTGGCCGTGCTGTTCCTGCCGATCCCAGCCTTCCTCATCGACATCGGCCTCGCCTTCTCGATCGCGCTTTCGGTGCTGATCCTGATGGTGGCGCTGTGGATCCAGCGGCCACTCGATTTCTCCTCGTTCCCGACCGTGCTGCTCATCGCCACGATGCTGCGGCTGTCGCTCAACATCGCCACCACCCGCATGATCCTGTCGCATGGCAACGAGGGCACGCACGCCGCCGGCTACGTCATCGCCGGCTTCTCCAAGCTGGTGATGGCCAGCGACTTCGTCATCGGTCTGATCGTCTTCATGATCCTGATCGTGGTGAACTTCATCGTCATCACCAAGGGCGCAACGCGTATCGCCGAAGTCGGCGCCCGCTTCACCCTCGACGCCATCCCCGGCAAGCAGATGTCGATCGACGCCGACCTTTCCGCCGGCATGATCGACGACAAGACCGCGCAATTGCGCCGCCGCGAACTGGAAGAAGAAAGCTCCTTCTTCGGCTCAATGGACGGTGCCTCGAAATTCGTGCGCGGCGACGCCATTGCCGGCCTCATCATCACCGCCATCAACATCGTCGGCGGCATTGCCATTGGCTATATCAGGCACGGCATGGGCATGGGCGAGGCCGCCGACGTGTTCATCAAGCTGTCGGTTGGCGACGGTCTCGTCACCCAGATCCCGGCGCTGATCGTCTCGCTCGCCGCCGGCCTGCTGGTTTCCAAGGGCGGCACCCGCGGCTCGACCAACCAGGCCGTGTTCGGCCAGCTCGGCGCCCATCCGCGCGCGCTTTACGTGGCGGCGGCGCTGCTGGTGCTGCTGGGCCTGATGCCCGGCCTGCCACTGTTCCCCTTCTTCGCATTGGCCGGCGGCATGGCCGGCCTCGGCTACATCATCCCGATGCGCGCCAACCGCGTCCTCGCCGAGGCCGAGGCGCTGAAGACCCAGGAAAAGGCGACCAAGGCCGAGGAAGAGAAGAACTCGGTCAAGGCTTCGCTCGCCACCGCCGAGATCGAACTTTTGATCGGCAAGCAGCTGTCGACCCGGCTTTTGGTTTCGCATCAGGAGCTGGTCTTCCGCATGGCCAAGATGCGCAAGAAATTCGCCCAGCAATACGGCTTCGTCGTACCGGAAGTGCGCGTTGCCGACGATTTCGCCATCCCGCCGAAAAGCTACCAGATCAAGGTGCACGGCACGGTGGTCGCCGAGTATTCGATGCGCGTCGGCGAGATCATGGTGCTGCTCGGCAGCCGCGACGTGCCCGAAATCCCCGGCGAAGAGATCCGCGAGCCGGCCTTCGGCATGCGCGCCTATTCCGTCATGGAAACCTTCGCGGAGGATCTGAAGCGCGAGAACTACACCTTCGCCGACAACATGTCGGTGCTGCTCACCCATCTCTCGGAAGTCATCCGCAACAACCTGCCGCAGCTTCTGTCCTACAAGGACATGAAGGCGCTGCTCGAGCGCCAGGACCAGGAATATCGCAAGCTGGCCGACGAGATCTGCACCACGCACATCTCCTATCCCGGCCTGCAGGCGGTGCTGAAGCTGCTCCTCGCCGAGCGCGTCTCGATCCGCAATCTGCACCTGATCATCGAGGCCATCGCCGAGATCGCGCCGCATGTGCGCCGCACCGAGCAGATCGTCGAGCATGTCCGCATCCGCATGGCCCAGCAGATCTGCGGCGACCTCTCAGAAGGTGGCGTGCTGAAGGTGCTGCGTCTCGGCAACCGTTGGGATCTCGCCTTCCATCAAAGCCTCAAGCGCGACGCCAAGGGCGAGGTGCGCGAGTTCGACATCGATCCGCGCCAACTCGAGGAATTCGGCCAGGACGCCACCAAGGCGATCAAGAAGTTCCTCGAGGCCGGCGAGCGCTTCGTCCTGGTCACTGCACCCGACGCCCGCCCCTATGTGCGCATGATCATCGAGCGACTGTTCACCACGCTGCCGGTGCTCTCCCATGTCGAAATCGCCAAGGGCGTCGAGATCAGGGTGCTCGGGACCATATCGTGAGCGTTCTCTCGCAGAGCGTCGTCATCGCGGCGTTCCTCGCCTTCTGCCGCATCGGCGCCTGCTTCATGCTGATGCCGGGCCTCTCCAGCGCCCGCGTGCCGGTGCAGGTCAGGCTGTTCGTGGCGGTTGCCGCCACCGGCGGCCTGCTCGCCTTCCTGTGGGACCGGATCATCCCCTTCGTCGATCCGCGCCCGCAGATCCTGGTGCCGATGATCATCTCGGAACTGCTGGTCGGCGGGCTGATCGGCGCCATGACCAGGCTCTACATGGAAGCGCTGCGTTTCATGGGCTCGGCCATCGCCATGCTGATCGGCTATGGCGGCTCGGGCGGGCCGGCGATCGAGGAGCCTGAACCGCAGGCGGCGCTCGCCGCCATCATCTCGTTCTCGGCGCTGCTGATGCTGTTCGTCTTCGACTTCGACCACGAGATCGTGCGCGCCCTGGTGGCGTCCTATACGGTCGCGCCGGTCAACGTCTTCTTCAACCCGCAGGCGGCGCTGGTCGACATCACCGACACCGTGTCGGACACCTTCTTCCTGGTCATCCGCCTCGGCAGCCCGTTTGTCGCCTATGCCATCCTGGTCAACCTGACGATCGGCTTCGTCAACAAGCTGACCCCGCAGATCCCGATCTATTTCATCTCCCAGCCCTTCGTCATCGCCGGCGGCATGATCATCTTCTATTTCGCCTTCGGCACCATGCTGTCGCTGTTTGTCGACGGTTTCGTCGACCTGACTCTGGCGAGGTGAGATGAGCACACGCAAGGAACGCCTGAAGAAACTGGTCAAGGTGCAGGAGCAACTGACGGCGCTGCACGAGACCCGCCACGCCACCTTCCTGGCCGCGGCAAACGCGGCGGAAACCGAGGCCAGGGATTTGATCGGCCATTTCGACCAGGACAATTCGCTGTCCGGCCTGTTCCCGGATCTCTATCACCGCCGCATCGCCCAGGCGGTGGTGCGCCAGGAGAAGAGCCTGGAAAGCGCCAGGCAGGAGGCCGGCCTGATCGCCACGGCAAACGCGCGCACCAACATGGTCGAGCGCGCCTACAAGGACGTGCGCAACCGCGACGAGCGCGAGCGCTCCGACCGCGAAAGGCTGGATCTGATCGCGCAGAAGCGGAACGAGGAATAGCGGCGGAATCCGTTGCGAACACAAGTCGCCCACGACGCGAACGGCAGCTTTGCAGCGCATGTCGGCCGTACAAGGCAATGATTTCGTCTTCACTTTCCGGAGAACGGAAGCTCTAATCTCGTGGGGGCTGCTTCAAGGTCGGTCCTGGATCGTGGGAGGGGTGCGACATGGTGGATTCCGACCGGATCGACAGGCTGATCGCTGCGGTGCCCCCCGCCCTGGCGCTTCGAGCCGGGCTGGACCTTGGCATCTTCACCCGGCTCGGTAGCGATGCGGCGACTGCCGGCAGCCTTGGGGCCACGCTCAAGGTCGAACCCGATCGTCTGTCGCGGCTCCTTTACGCGCTCGCCAGCATCGGTCTCCTCGAGGTCGAGGATGGCCGGTTTCGCAACGGAGCCGAAGCGGCGGCCTTCCTCGACGCGTCCAAGCCGACCTATCGCGGCGGCGATCATGCGCTCCTGCGCGAACTGTGGGGAGCCGACCTGTTGACCGCGGAGTCGCTGCGCCAGAACCGGCCGGCCGCGCTGCACGACTTTTCCGAAGCGGGGCCTGAGTCCGCGGCGGCCTTCAGCCGCATGCTCGCACCGGGCGGGGTGATTTTCGGCCGACATCTGGCCCGGGAGATCGACCTCTCCGCGATCCGTTCGGTGATCGACATCGGCGGGGGCGCCGGGACCATTCTCGTCGGACTTCGCGAGCAGCGGCCACAGATCGCGGCGACGCTGATGGAACTGCCGACAGTCGCGGCGGTCGCGCCTTCTATCCTGGCGGAATACGGTGCCGATGACGTGGTTGTCGAAGAAGGGGACATAACTGTCGCGCCATCCATCGGCCGGCACGACCTGGCGATCCTGAAGGCCGTCGTCCAGGTCCTTCCGCCGGACCAGGCGCGCAGGTCGATCCTGAACGCGGCGCGTTGCGTCACACCAGGAGGCGAGATTGCAATTGCCGGGTGGGGTGTCGTCGATGACGACCGCCTCGGCCCGCCCGAGGGTGTCTTTCTCAATCTGACCTTCCTGAACCTCTATCGCCACGGCGAATCCTACACGGAAGGTCAGTATCGCGCATGGATGACCGAGGCCGGATTCCGGGACATCTCCAGATCGCGCCTCACAGACGGCACCGCCCTGTTTCGCGGGCGCCTCACGGGCTGATCGTCACTGAATGGCTGGTTACGGACGCAAGAGGGGCAGTCATTGGGGGTCAGCGGACGCAGCCTGCCGGCGCCGTTGCATTGGCGCCGCCTCGGGTCGAAAATGCCCGCATGGAAGTAGTTCCCAAGCTCACGACACCAAGGCTCGTGCTTCGCGCGCCGAGCGAACGGGATATCCCGGCATGGTTTGCGCGCGCGACGGATGTCGAATCCGCCTCCCTTGCCGGCGATCCCGTTCCCGGCGACATAAGCGCGGGGCAGCGATGGTTCGCCCGTTCGCGTCAGCGTTTCGCTGACGGCAAGGCGATCCAGTGGTCCATAGACCTGGCAGGCGTATCGGACGCGATCGGAACGATAACCCTGACCTTCGGCGCGGCCGACGCCAATTCAGCCGCGTTGGGATTTGTGCTGGCGCGGGCGCATTGGGGGCACGGACTGGGCAGCGAAGCGGCGCGCGAAGTCCTGCGCTATGCCTTTGCAACCCTGGCGCTTGAACGGGTGACGGCCGAAGCAGCGACGCGCAATTTCGCGTCGCTGCGGATATTGGCGAAGCTCGGCTTCGAACATATCGAGAGCTTCATCGATAACACCGACGGCGAGCACTGCGAGCGTTTCTCACTCGACGCGGATATCGGATCGTCACTGTTGACGAGGAATTCTGCCTAGAGCCTACCGCCGATATCGGAGCATTGCAGAGGCAGGGTCCAGTGCTTGCTCAGGTCAATTGCACGTATCCGCAGCCTTGAGCGCTTCGGCACGGGAAGGTTCGTGCAAATCCGCGATCCGTCGAACGGCAGCGTAGAACCTTGGATAATCGCCGGAACACACATCGAACAGATGAAGAAATGCCGGAACCTGTTCACCGTAGACGGCAGTCGCGGCGAGCTTTGCGTTGTTGATCGGGGCATTGAACCAGGCGTCGTATCCCCGGTAGCCGGCCCAGCGCTTGTCCCGCATCTGCCGGTAGCGCATCCGCAACTTGTCGATCGTGGCCGCCTTGGCAGCCGCCATCTGCGCAGGGGCGCGGGGACTTCCATAGACCTGCCGCAACTCATCGCGCGTTTGCGCGATCAGTCCGAGAAAATCCGCCCGGCGCTTGCGATCGGTTTCGTAACGCCGCAATCCGGCGGGATCGCCGGTGGCGCGGAGCCATTTCCTCACACCGCTGGTTTCGACGGCGACCGCGAAAGCCTCGTTGAACGCGGAGTCGTTGTTCACATAGATCTTCTGATGCGCCAGCTCATGGAAGATAAGGCTGGCGATATAGGTGTCGTCCTGGCGCAGCATGGTGCTGAGCAGCGGGTCACTGAACCAGCCCAGCGTGGAGTAGGCGGTGACGCCCGATACATAAACGTCCAGCCCTTGCCGCTGCAGTTCGGCGGCGTTTTCAGCCGCTGATTTCTGGGAGAAGTAACCCCGGTACGGAACGCAGCCGAAGACCGGAAAGCACCATGTTATCGGCGTAAGCGAGAATTGCGGCGCGGCAAAAACCGCAAGGGTCACATCGGCCCGGCCGATGTCGACATAGCTGCGATAGCTGCTGTTGTCGGGCAGCGCCAGTTGTTCCGTGGCAAAGCGGCGCATGGCGCTGGCCGACGTCAATTTGGCGCGCAATGCCTTGGGCGTCGAGGGATCGCGGATGAGCCTTCCGACGTTCTTCCGCGCGGCCATGATCTGCACATGGCCCTCCACCGACTGCGCGTAATAGGAAATGCTGGTGCAGCCGGCCAGGCCGAACGCCACAATCACAGCGGCAAGCATTCGAAGAACGCGCTTCACTGATTGCCCACCGCTTGCCCATCCCATGCAGCAAATGTCTCGCCCCCCGTTGTCAAACAGGCACACCAGTTCTCGTCAAGTCCCGCAAAGGGCAGCGGGTCGGCTTTCGACATTGGAGCACAAGACGTTCGCGGCGTGAAACGTTGAACTGGTCTAGGTTCCCAGGGGAACATCCGCTTGCGGCTCGGCATCCTTCGGGGTTTCAGGACTAGGACGAAAACGTGCGCCTTTCAGCCACAGCTTCAGCGCCTCCCAGTGAATGCCAAGTATGATCTTCAAAGTCATCAGCGGAAACCTGATCAGGCACGCGCCGAGGTCCGGCGTTGCCAGCGGGCGCGCGGCGCCAATAAAGGTGGCCGAGAGCAATGGGGCGCCGTCTTCCGTCTCATGTATGCGAAGCCTGACCATCCTGCCGGGCGGCAAGATGCGGAAATGATAGCGCGTGTCCATGCCGATGAAGGGCGAGACGTGGAAGAGCTTGGCTTGCGTCTGGCGCACCCCGGCAGGGCCGAGGTCGCCCGGCCGGATCGGCGACACATAGATATGCCGGCCGCCGAACGTGTTGCGAACGGCGTAAATCAAGGCGATCAGCGCATCGTTATCGTCGTAGCAGAAATAGACCGAGATCGGATTGAAGACGTAGCCGAAGATGCGGGGATAGGCGAGCAGCAGCACGCGAGCCGGCGACTTCTTGACGCCGGCTTCGGTAAGCTGCCTGTCGGCGAAGGCCCGCAGGGTTTCTCCTGGTGTCTCGACATGGTCGCTCTCATGGAACGAGGCCAGGCCGGGCCGGTTGACCCGCAACAGCCATGTCATGCGGTCGAGTTCGGCAAGCCTGTCTATATCGACCAGCAGCGAGAATACGCGATAGGTGAAGCGGTGGCCGAACGGCTTCAGCCGCGCATGCATCACTTCGCCGGGATAGAGCACGCCCACTGCCTGCGGCGGCGGGCCGTTCTGCTCCAGGGTGGTGATCCGTTCGTCCACGTCGGTAGAAGCCTTATTCCGCAGCCAGCAGCGCCCTGGGCAGAGTCGCCGCGCATCGCCGCCACGGCACCTCCGCGCCGAGCGCGATCGCCGCGTCGAGGCCCGAGCGCAAGCCGTCTTCATGAAAGCCGTGGCCGGTCCAGGCGCCGGCAAAATAGGTGCCACGCACGCCCTGTATGTCATCGAGACGGGCTTGTGCGGACAGGGCACGCGCATCGTATTGCGGATGGTCGAATGTCCATTCGCCGAACACCAGTTCGGGGCGCGGCTCGACAACGGGATTGAGCGAAACAAACAACGGCTTTGCAGCGTCGATTCCCTGCAAGCGGTTCATCCAGTAGGTGACTGATACTTCCGGTTCGTCGCGATCGCAGGAGCAGCGCAGATAGTTCCACGCCGCCCAGGCGGCCCGCCGCTTCGGCATCAGGCGGGGGTCTCTATGGAGCACCACCCGGTTGGGACGATACGGTATGGCTGAAAGGATCGATTCTTCGACACTCGATGCATCGCCGAGCATGGCCAGCGCCTGGTCGCTGTGGCCGGCGATGACCACATTGTCGAAGCGCTCCGGCGCTTCATCGCCCGCCCACACGGTAATGCCGAAGACATCGCGCACCATTGTCTTGACGGGCGACGACAGGCGCAGCGCCGATCCAAGCGGCGCCAGGAGCTTGCGCAGATAATTGCGCGACCCGCCGCTCACCGTGCGCCACATCGGCCGCGTATCATTGTCGATCAGGCGATGGTTCTCGAAGAAGCTGATGAAGCTTGCGGCCGGATAATCCAGCATTTTGGCGCGCGGCGTCGACCAGATCGCCGCCGCCATCGGGATGAGATAATTGTCGCGAAAGCCCGCGGAGAAACCCCGTGTCCGCAGATAATCACCGATCGAGACGTTGCCCAACGTGCCGCTGTCACGCTCGGCGATGCAAGCCTTGTTGAATCGCAGGATTTCCCGCAGCATCCACAGGAAGCCCGGCGAAAAGACATTGCGCTTCTGGGCGAATATGGTTCGCAGCGTCGAACCGCACCATTCGAGCTTGCCGCCGTCGAGCGAAAGTGAAAAGCCCATGTCGCTCTCATGCGTGGCCACGCCGAGATGCGAAAACAGCGCGGTCAGATCCGGATAGGCCAGTTCGTTGTAAACGATGAAGCCCGTGTCGACCGAAATCGGTGTCCCGTCATAGTCGATGTCGACGGTCGCGGTATGGCCGCCTGCGCGGTCAGAGGCCTCATAGAGAGTGACGTCGGCGCTCGGCTGCAATGCCCACGCGGCGGCGGCACCCGATATGCCCGACCCGATGATGGCGATTTTCTTTCTGCCGTTGGAGCCGCCACGGTGAATGGGCACGATGTTCATCGAAAATCCTTGTTTGGAATCAAGTCTGTAAGGTGCGGGCGGCACCCCTGGGCATTTGTAGATACGCAAGAATCCGGTGTGAGTTTCAGTCTGGCGAAAGGGATATTTTGTCGGCAGATGAAGGCGTGTGGAACCAGCCCTGCCGCTGGCGTCATCAGCGAGCGCGAGACCAGTTGACCGATTTGCAAATCAGCCCGCCAACGAGGCAGCCACGCGTGACCAGGGTCTGCCCGGTCACCTTGAGCTGGATCGCATAGGTCAGCGCCCGCTTTGCGTCGAAAGCCTTGCCGGTCAGCGTGTCTGCGGACTTCGGCTTCAGCGTCATGACCAGCTTGTCGCCGACAGCTTCACCGCCGCTGGTGTCCTTGATCCAGACATTTGTGGCGCAGATATCCGAACCGCATGGGGCGATCCGGACCTTCGCATTACCGTCACCACGGTTCCATGTGCCGCTGGGGTCAGGCGCCGATGCGGCAAACGCCGATCCGCTGAAGGAGACAAAAAGGAAAAGGCCTGCCGCCACCGCCACTCGGTTCATCAGTCGCCCTCGTCACTCGTTTTACGAAGCTACGGACGACTTGCCGGGTGAGTTTCGGCCGGTCGAAACTATCGCGGCTGAAAACCGTTGCTGAGATCAACAGCCAATGGGATTTCGGAAGCAGACATGATCAAGACCTACGGCATCGCCTATGTGACGACGGCAGTCGTGTTTCTGTGCATCGATGCTGTCTGGCTGACGGTGATGAGCAGTCGGCTTTACAAGCCGCTGCTGGGGCCGATCCTGCTCGATGATTTCAACGTCAAGGCGGCAGCACTTTTCTACGTCATCTACATCGCCGGCGCCGTCTATTTCGCGGTGCTGCCCGCCTTTCAGAGCGGATCATGGACGAGCGCGGCGGTGAACGGCGCTGTGTTCGGCTTAAGCGCCTACGCCACCTATGATCTGACCAACCAGGCGACGCTCAAGAACTGGCCCGTCGCGGTCACCATCGCGGATATCTGCTGGGGAACCGTGCTCACCGCAATCGCGGTGACGGCGGGGTTTCTCGTCTCAAGTGCCTTGTCGCGACCTGCGTAGCAGTCGTCAGCGCTTGGCCGGGGGACTGATCAGGTTCATCACGAGAAGACCGATGAAGGCGGTAAGCGTGCCAGCGCTCAGGGCGTTCATCTTCAGAAAACCCGCATATTCCTCGGTCGAATAGAGATGGACGGGCGCTCCGTAGCGTCCATGCAGGACCGTAAAGGCCAGCAGGCCGACCGCCGCTATGGCGATGGCAATGGCACGTTCGCTCGGCCGAAACAGGACAAAGCCGAGCAGCACGCAGGGCAGCAGAAAAATCTCCACGCCGGAACCGACGCCGAATACCCTGGCACTAAGCACCGTGTTGCCGATTCCGGCGAGCGGCAGCAATGCACGCCCGGCACGGCCGTTGGCGCGACCCATTGCCGGAACCGCCAGGAAGAACGGCGTCGAAAGGAATGTGTAGAAGGTTGGCGCGATTTCGGGGCCCACGGACCAGTAGACATAGAGCGGATAGAACGGCTGGTTCCAAAGCACGACCAGAGCGACCAGATTGGCGGTGGCCACGAGTGGATCGTCATGGGCGAAGTAAGCCTTCGCCGCGTTCCAGAACGTCCTCACCATTCCCGATCGGGCCGGCGTTTCCAATCTCATGTAGCCGCGCGCAGGCGATAGTGGCTGACGCCCCACTCCTCGCCGTTCTTGTGTCCAAACAGCCCGGCGGTGGCAAGGAAGAACAGACGCCAGCGCCGTCGCCAGATCAAGGCCTCCTTGCCGTAGACCTCGGCGAGGATGCGATCGACCTCGGGCAGGTTGGCGTCCAAATTGGCGAGCCACTGGTTGGCGGTGCGCTGGTAGTTTCGGCCATTCCACCGCCATTCCTGCTCGACGTCGAACAGAGCGGAGAATTGCCGGATCAGATCGTGGCTCGGCATGATGCCGCCGGTGAAGAAGTGCTGCGCAATCCAGTCGGACTTGTCGCGATGGTCGAACCGGTAGGACCGGCTTTTGTGGGTGAAGACATGGATGAAAAGCCGCCCCTCCCGCATCAGCCAGCTATGCACGCGTTCGAGAAGCTTTTGCCAGTTCGACATGTGCTCGAACATCTCGACCGAAACGATCCGGTCGAACATGGCGTTCGGATGAAAATTGTTCATGTCGGCCGTTGTGACGCGAATGTTTGCCAAGCCCCTCTCCCGAGCTTGCGCCTCGATGTACGCCCTTTGTGGCGCCGAGTTGGAGACCGCCATGATCCTGGCGGCGGGAAAACGCTCTGCCATGAACAGCGTCAGCGAGCCCCAGCCGCAGCCGAGTTCGAGGATGTCCTGGCCGTCGGCGAGATCGGCGTGGGCAACGGTTTCCTCTAGCGCCAGCAGCTCGGCCTGCGCCAGGCTTTCGTCTCCGCGACGGTAGAGACAGGATGAGTATTTTCGAAGCGGCCCGAGCACCAGCCCAAAAAAAGCCGGCGGCAATTCGTAGTGCTGTTCGTTGGCGGCTTGCGTGTGCTCGGCGATCGGATGATCGGCCATGGCGCGAACGAAGGCCTGCTCGTAAGTGGTGGGGCTCTCCAGGAGGCTACGGCGCGTGCGACCGACCAGGAAGTCGATGCCCGTTCGGGTCACGGAATCCGGAAACGGGCTGCGTTCGACGGTTCGTATGGCGGATGCGATGAGACTCACGACACTCGACCTTTCGATGTCTGTGGAGGGATATTGCGGGACGGCCCCAGCCAGAACGCATTGACGCGCGCCTGGTAGGCACGGAATTTTTCGCCACGCGATTTCAGCATGTGCGCTTCGAGCGGCGGGATGCCGGATACATGAACCAGGAGCCAGTACATGAAGATCGGGCCCGATAGGGCGACCCAGCCCCACGGGTAAGCGCCGGTGAGGTCCAATGCGATCGCGACATAGGCCAGCCAACCGAACCACTCGAAGAAATAGTTGGGATGGCGCGAAAGTCCCCAGAGCCCAACGTCGCAGACCTTTTCCCTGTTGGCTGGATCTTGACGAAACCGCGCGAGCTGGTGATCGGCCAGGCCTTCGCCAAGGATGGCAGCCACCAGAATGGCAACACCCAGCCAATCGCCGATTTGCAATTGCGATATCGGATTGCGGGCCGCGGCAAAGATCGACAGCGAAAGCAGCAGAGCAGCACCGGCCTGCACCTGCAAAAATAGAAAAAGCCGGCGTGGGAAATCCCTGCCCCACTCGCCGCGCAATTGCGCGTAACGCGGGTCGTCGCCGCCGTGCCGGGTTCTGGCGACTATATGCCAGCCTAACCTGAGCGACCAGATCGCCGCGAGCAGGGCGACGATGACAGGCCTGGTCGGCGACTGCTGCCAGCCGGACAATGGAACCAACGCCATGGCGATGCCGGCGCCGCCCACCGCAAACGACCAGATCGCATCCACCCAGCCGGACTTGCCGCTTCGAATTGCAATCGCCCAAGCCGCCGACATCACAAGCGACAGGCAAATGCCTACACTGATAAACAAGCCTGTAAACGTCACATCGTAGCCCTGAACGATCATGGATATCTGTTAGGCGAGTTACGGATCAAGGTGCCGGCAAGTTTCTCGCTCCCTTGCAGTTTTGCCGGACACGCATCGCGGACGACGGCAAAATTCGAACCGGCAAGCCTGCCACAAGCTTGTTGAGGCATGGTCCGGCTAAGGAAACCCTGCAAAAGGCGGACTTTCTTGGCGATTTCTCCACCCAGCGACATCGTTATGGATGTCGCCCGAGCTGCCGATCCGATGGATATCGAGGCTGCCCGCGCCGCGCTGACCAAGCGTGCTGGCGGTGCCGCCGGCACGTTCTCGGTCGACACTGCGGCATCCGTCGATGCCGGCTCGATCCTGTCGCGCGCCACGGCTGACAAGGCGGCGGCGACAGCCGATCCGGCCAGGAAATTCAAGAAATTCGAGGCGATGGTCCTGCAGACCTTCATCCAGAACATGCTGCCCAAGGACACGGAGGGCGTCTACGGCACGGGTCTGGCTGGCGACATGTGGAAGTCGCAACTCGCCGAGCGCGTCGCCGACGTGATGGCCGAGCGCGGCGGCATCGGCATCGCCAAGTCGCTGCTCGCCGACCACTATATGGACGGCAAGCGCAAGGTGCCGATCGGCCCGGTCTCAAACGGACCGGAAAAGACCGAGATCGATCAGCAAACCCGTCTGTCCACCTCGCTCGTCCAGGAATTGCAGCGCAAGGCCGCCAGGTCGATGACCGGCGACGAGACAACCATAAAAACAGACATCAAGATCTAGGCTGGGAAACACCATGACCGACTCTTCCGAATTCACCGCCAACCTGCCGGCGCGCACCACCGCGTCGGAAGCTCCGATCCCGTTCGCGCGGCCCGGAAACCTTGCCGCCATCATCGGCCGCATCGAGGAGGTGGTCGAGGAAGAGACGGCCGGCATCCGCAGCGACACCAGCTATGATCTCAAGGCATCGAACGCCCGCAAGAGCCGCTATCTCTATGAGCTGACCCGCGCCATGAAGGGCGGCAGCGAAGCCGAGTTCCTCGAACAGCACCGCGAGGGCCTCACCCGGCTGCGCCAGAAACTGGCGAAGAACGAGGCGGCGATCCTGGCGCATCTGAGCGCCGTCAACGAGGTTGCCGGCCTGCTGCGCAGTGCCATCCAGCGCGCCGAAACCGACGGCACCTACTCCGCCGGCGAATTCGGCCGGATGAAAGGCTAGGGCATGATCCCGACGGGCTCTGAATGATCAAGATCATCGCCATCGCGGTCTGGGTCTGCGCCGCCACGCTCGGCGCCGTCTTCTATTCGTTCCAGGCAGCCGGTGAACGCGGCGTCGGCGAGAAACCCAAGCCGATGCTGGGCGGGCTGGATTACGTCAAGACCGACGTCATTTCGGTGCCGCTGATCCGCGACTCCAAGATCGGCGGCTATTTCCTGGCCAAGCTCGTCTACACTGTCGAACCGGAGCAGATAAAGAAACTGTCTATCCCGGCCGAGGCACTCATCACCGACCAGGTCTACAGCTACCTCTATGCCAATCCCCAGATCGACTTCACCAAGAAGGCCACGATCGACCTCGATGCCTTTCGCGCCGCCATCCGCGACACCGTCAACGCCCGTGTCGGTGCGAACTTGGTGCATGAGGTTCTGGTCGATCAGGTCAATTTCCTGAGCAAGGACGAAATCCGCGACAACTGGCTGCGCCGCCGGCAGGATTCCGACACCGCGGCTGCCGAGACCGCCAAGCCTGCCGAAGCGGAAGCGCCGCCGGCCCACTGACCGCTGATGCTCCAATTGCTGGTGCGGCGATAGGAACCAGTCGTCGCAATTCGCGTTGACGTAAACGTCAATCCAAAGCTATATGCGGCAGCGATTGTAATCGCCTCAGAGGCAGCATGGGCTTCGGTCGAACCGAAGCGCCGTCGCGCGACAGATGCAACCAGACAGGAGAACAGCGTGAGCGTTCAGGAGATTGCCGAGAAGATCAAGTCGCGCGTGGCCAGTAGCGGGTTTGATCGTTCCGTGAAGTTCGACACCGGCAGCGACGGCGTCATCGTCATCGACGGCGCGACCGTCTCGAACACCGATGCCCCCACCGACTGCACCATCAAACTCTCGCTCGACGATCTCGACTCGCTGATCGCCGGCGACCTGAACCCGACCATGGCGTTCATGACCGGCAAGATCAAAGTCGAAGGCGATATGACGGTGGCCATGGCGCTCAGCCAGTTGATCGGCTGAACACCCGGCAACCCAATAAATTCATGTATCATGAAAAACGCCGCCTTTTCGGGCGGCGTTTGTTTGAGGAGTGACGGGTTGATGCCTCAGGCGGCCATCGTCGGCGCCTGTGCCTTCAGCTTGCGGCCGCAAGCCTTCAGCGTGCCGTGGACGCCATCAAGCGCGCCGTCCACCAGTTCCAGCGCCAGCAGGCGATGCCGTTCATAGGGGCCAGGCATGGCCAGCCTGCCCGTCTTGTCGGCCGAGAAGCCGAAACGTCCGTAATAGGGCGCGTCGCCGACCAGCAGGATTGCCGCGTGGCCGAGACGCGCCGCCTCGGCCACGGCATGGCGCATCAGCGCCGAGCCGATGCCGGCATTCTTGAGCGACGGATCGACGGCGAGCGGGCCAAGCAGCAATGCCGCCGGACCACCCTCGCCCAGCCTGACGTCCCACAGCCGCACCGTGCCGGCCACCCCGCCCGACGCATCGCGCGCGACGAAGGCCAGGCCTTCCGAAGGCCGGCGGCCACGCCGCAGCTTCTCCGACGATTTTTTCCGCCGCATCGGCCCCATGGCGCGATCGAGCAAGGCTTCGCGTGCCGCTATGTCGGCGACGGTTTCGGCGACCATCATGAAGGCCGGCGCATGAGCTACGATTTCAACTGACATTTCCATTTCCGCAATCCCTGGCAAGCGGAGATCTGTTCCACAAGCGAAGCCGGGCGGACGACAAGCGCCCGCGCCGGATGATCTGATCGGTTTCTCAGCGCATTTTCAGGCGAAGTGTTGGCCGAAAATGCACCAAATAAAGAACCGTCAGATCACGTAGGATCGGAGAGGCTCGAAGCCGTTGAACGCGACCGCCGAGTAGGTGGTCGTGTAGGCGCCGGTGCCTTCGATCAGCACCTCGTCGCCGATGGTCAGCGATAGAGGCAGCGGATACGGCGTCTTCTCGTACATCACATCGGCCGAATCGCAGGTCGGGCCGGCGAGCACGCAAGGCGCGGTCTCCGATCCGTCATGGCGGGTGACCAGGGGATAGCGGATCGCCTCGTCCATCGTCTCGGCCAGACCGCCGAACTTGCCGATGTCGAGAAACACCCAGCGCACATTGTCGTTGTCGGCCTTCTTCGAGATCAGCACGACTTCCGACTTGATGACGCCGGCATTGCCGACCATGCCGCGGCCCGGCTCGATGATGGTTTCGGGAATGGCATTGCCGAAATGCTTGCGCAGGGCCGAGAAGATCGCCTGGCCATAGGCCTGGGCCGCCGGCACGTCGCGCAGGTAGCGCGTCGGGAAACCGCCGCCCATATTGACCATCTTGAGCACGATGCCTTCCTCGGCGAGCGTAGCAAACACCTTCTTGGCGTCGGCCAGCGCACGGTCCCAGGCGGTCAGGTCGGTCTGCTGCGAGCCGACATGGAACGACACGCCATAGGCGTCGAGGCCGAGGCCCTTGGCGTGACGCAGCACGTCAACGGCCATCGCCGGCACGCAGCCGAACTTGCGCGACAGCGGCCATTCGGCGCCTTCGCCGTCGGTCAGCACGCGGCAGAACACGCGCGCACCGGGAGCGGCGCGGGCGATCTTCTCGACCTCCTCGACGCAATCGACCGCGAACAGGCGGATGCCGAGCTGGTAGGCGCGTGCAATGTCACGCTCCTTCTTGATGGTGTTGCCGAAGGAGATGCGGTCCGCGGGCGCACCCGCGTCCATCGCCATCTCGACTTCGGCAACGGAAGCGGTGTCGAAGGACGAGCCCATCGCAGCAAGGAGGCGCAGGATTTCCGGCGCCGGGTTTGCTTTCACCGCATAGTAGATCTTGGAGTCGGGCAGCGCCTTCTCGAAGGCGCGGAAATTGTCGCGCACGACATCGAGGTCGACGACGAGGCAGGGGCCGGACGGACGTCGGGTGGCGAGGAAGTCGAGGATGCGCTGGGTGGCCATCGGATATCTCCATCACGCCTTTCGGCGCGCACAAGGGTGCGGACGCGGGCTGTCGGCCTCGCGAACACGCGGTCAAACAAAGGCGGGACGGAAATTCCATGGAACCAGCCGGTGGAGACCCCGGAACCATGAAACGCCGTCTCGCGGCGATGAACCTCGGCCTTGCCCGGCTTCGGTCCGCTTTGTCTGCCTTGGCTTGGATTGGGAGAACCCCGTTCCGCACTGCCGGCAATGAAGGTGTGCCTCTTCAGTAACCCCGGTCTTTGGACAACCGGCAGAGAACCAGAAAGGCCCGCACCGTCGTTGCTTCAAGGTGTCCTCGGGCTGGCGGTTGGCCGCTAGACCGACTGGAGGGGTTAGCTCCAGTTACCTTACCGATTTCCCTCACCATTCGAGGATCGGCGGACACCCACAGGCACGTGCGACTTTGGGCAAGCGCGATATATGGCTGGTTGCCGTCACAATCAATAAAAATCGTATCCAAGGTTGTAAAATTTCCGGCATCGAACAATGTAGGTGCAACCGTATCCGGATATCGAACGATGACAGGCACGCACGGCCCCTACAACGCCTTCCTCGATCTTCGCCAGATGCCGGTGGCCCATGCCGAACTCGGCCCGCTCGCCGGCCTGCGGCTGGCCGTCAAGGACATTTACGACGTCGCCGGCTATCGCACCGGCTGCGGCAATTCCAGGAAATTCGCCGAAAGCAATGCCGCCTCGCGCACGGCGCCGCCCGTGCAGACGATTCTCGATGCCGGCGCGCGCTTCGTCGGCAAGACGCAGACCGACGAGCTGGCCTTCGCGCTGTTCGGCCAGAACGCGCATTTTCCGTTTCCGGTGAACCCGGCGGCACCCGACCGCGTCACCGGCGGCTCGTCTTCCGGATCGGCATCGGCGGTGGCCGGCAGGCTGGCCGACATCGCCACCGGCTCCGACACCGGCGGCTCGATCCGCGCGCCTGCAAGTTTTTGCGGCCTGATCGGGCTGCGCACCACGCATGGCCGCATCGCCCTCGATGGCACCATGAAGCTGGCGCCGAGCTTCGACACGTTCGGCTGGTTCGCCGACGACATCGAGACCTACGAGACCGTCGGCAAGCTGCTGCTTGGCCGCGACCCGCATCAGCATTCCCTGGACCGCCCGATATCGCTCCCCTGGCTGGACGAGATGGTCGCTCGCCCCGCACTTGCCGAATATGCCGGAATGAAGGCGCTGGCGGGTGCGGTTTTCGGTACGCCGGCAATATCGACGACCAGCTTCAGCTCTTCCCCTGACGAGCTCTACTGGTGCTTTCGCCGGCTGCAGGCCAGGGAAGCCTGGGGCGTGCATGGCGAATGGATCACCAGCGGCGAGCGCGACCTTGGCCCCGGCGTCGAGGAGCGTTTCGGGTTTGGCCGCGCCGTCGACGACCGCACGACACAGGCCGAAAAAGTGCGCCGCCTGACCTTCCGTGGTGAACTCAGCGCCCTGCTCGGCAAGGACGGCTTCCTTGTCCTGCCCACGGTGCCGGGCCCGGCGCCCTATGTTGACTCGACACCGGAACAGTTCAAGGCCTATCGCGAGCGCGCCCTGCATCTTCTGTGCCTCGCCGGCCTCTCCGGCTTCCCACAGATCACCTTGCCCATCGGCTCGGTCGCCGGCGCGCCGTTCGGCCTGTCGCTGCTAGGCCCTTCCGGTAGCGACATTGCCCTGATACGGCTCGGCCGAAAACTTCTCGACGCAGCACAAAGGGCCTGACCATGGACACACTGACCCGCATGCGCGCCTTCATCGACGTCGTCGAGGCCGAGGGCTTTTCGGCGGCGGCGCGCAAGATCGGCCGCTCCAAGGCGCTGCTGTCGAAATATGTGCGCGAGCTGGAGGACGAGCTCGGCGCCCTGCTGCTCAACCGCACCACGCGCCAATTCTCGATGACCGAGGCCGGCCACACCTATTATCGGCGCGCCTCGGAGATCGTGCGCGAGGTCGACAGCCTGGCCGACGCCGTGCGCGAATCCTCCGGCGACGTGCGCGGCCGGATCAAACTGTCGGCGCCGCGCACCTTCGCCGATGCGCCGATCGGCCAGTCGCTGATCGACTTCGCCAAGCAGCACCCCGACATCGTGCTCGACATCCAACTCGACGACCGCTTCGTCGATCTGGTCGAGGAAGGTTTCGATCTCGCCGTGCGCATCTCGCGCCTGGAGAATTCGTCGTTGATCGCGAGACGCCTGGCGCCGTTTTCAGTGAAACTCTGCGCCTCGCCCGAACTGATCGCCAAGCATGGCATGCCGACGCGGCCGCAGGATCTCGGCCACATGCCCTGCATCGTCGACACCAATGGCCGCGGGCTGAACAACTGGGCGTTCAAGGGCGACAACAACGATCAGCTGAGCGTCGCGGTGACAGGCCCGATCGAGGTCAACAGCCCGATGGCGGCGCGGGCCGCGGCCCTGTCGGGGCTCGGATTTTGCATCCTACCGGATTTCATCGCCTCGCCCGATCTCAAGAGCGGCCAGCTGGTGACGGCGCTCGACGACCGCATCCTGTCGGGCGGCGGCATCTTCGCCGTCTACCCGCACCGCCGCTATCTGCCGGCCAAGGTCCGTGTTTTCGTCGACTTCCTGGTGCAATGGTTCAGGACGCGTGAGGTCACCTGACCTGCCTATGGCTGCGCACTTTTGGGTGACACGCTTTGGGTTTGTGCGTGTCATGATCCCAAAACCGCTGCGCACTTTTGGGTGACACGCTTTGAAGTTGTGCGTGTCATGATCCCAAAATCGCTGCGCACTTTTGGGTGACACGCAAGGGCGGTCCCAATTTCGCCCCCTTTCTGGTAACCTTCGGTTTCTCTCCAAAGCCAAGGGAATCGCGACCGGGAATGCAGTTCAAACGGCACGCAATCATACTGGCTTCGGCCTTGACCGCGACCTTTGCCGCGACGGGTCCCGCTTACGTGCATCCGCACGTCTTCGCCGAGGCACGCCTCGACGTGATCCTCTCCCCGGATCACCAAAGTGTGAAAGCGCTGCGCCATCTCTGGCGTTTCGACGACCTGTTTTCGAGTACGGTGATGATGGAGTTCGACAAGAACTCCGACCTGAAGCTTGACGACAAGGAGCTGAAGGAGGTCGCCGACACTGTTCATGCCTCTCTTGCCGAATTCAACTATTTCCAGCTCGTCACGCAGAACGGCAAGGACGTGACGATGGTGCCGCCTCCGCATCTGATGGCCAATTTCGACAACGACCAGCTGATCATCCTGTTCGAGTCCGAACCCAAGGAGCCGATCAAGCTGACCGGCACGATCGACATCGGCGTCTACGACCCGACCTTCTACACGGCGATCGACTTCACCGAGGATTCCAACATCACGGTTGCAGGCCTGCCGTCGAATTGCACCAGCAAGGTGGTCCGGCCGGACCCGGATGAAGCCATCAAGGAAAACCAGAAGACCTTGACGGATGCCTTCTTCAACGACCCGACAGGCACCGACATGAGCAAGATCTTTGCCACAAAGCTCGAACTGACCTGTCAGCCAGAAGGATGAAGCCGGTGACGAAACCGTCCCTGCGTTTGGCATTCGGCCTGTTGGCCCTCGCCTTTGCCGCGATGCACTTCGCCAACACTGCGCATGCCCAGTCCTCGCTCGGCATCGGCGTCAATGACGGCATGGCGCCCACCACCGGTCCGTTCGCCCACATCCTCATGTGGATCAATCTCAGGCAACAGGAATTCTACCGCGCACTGGCGACGGCCATGAAGGCGATGCGCCAGGACAACAGCAAGCTCTGGGTGCTCATCGGCCTGTCCTTCGCCTATGGCATTTTCCATGCAGCCGGACCCGGCCACGGCAAGGCGGTGATCTCGTCCTACATGGTCGCCAATGAAGTGGCGCTCAAGCGCGGCATCCTGTTGTCCTTCGTCTCGGCCCTGCTGCAGGGCCTGACGGCGATCGCCGTCATGCTGCTCGCCTATTTCGTCCTGCGCGGCACCACCATCTCGATGACGGACGCGGCCTGGTTCATGGAGATCATGAGCTTTGCCCTCGTCACCCTGTTCGGCGCCTGGCTGCTGTGGCGCAAGCTCGGCCCGTCCATCCTGCGCCTGTTCGGCAAGGCGCCGGCCTACAGCCTGTCGGCGGCCCACGCCGGCCATTCGCATGGTGGTCACTCACATGCCGGCCACTCTCACGCCAGTCATTCCCATGCCGGCCATTCGCATGCCGCGCACAGCCATTCGGCACATGCCCATTCGCACGCCCTGCATAGGCATGACGACCACGACCATGCGCATGGCCACTCGCATAACCATCACGACCACGCCGCGCATGACCACCATCACGACCATGGCGCGCACGATCATGCCCATCATGACCATGCGCATCACGATCACGCGGCAGGTGAAGTCTGCGAAACCTGCGGCCACTCGCATGCGCCCGATCCGGCGCTGCTGTCGGGCGACCGTTTCGACTGGCGCACCGCCTGGTCGGCGGTGGCGGCGGTCGGCATACGCCCCTGCTCCGGCGCGCTTATCGTGCTGAGCTTCGCCTTGCTCAACGGACTCTGGCTCGGCGGCCTGCTGTCGGTGCTGGCCATGTCGCTGGGAACCGCCATCACCGTCTCGGCGCTGGCGACGCTTGCCGTGACAGCCAAGAACTGGGCGGTGTATTTCGCCGGCGACGGCCGCATGGGCAACCGCATCCATTCGATCGTCGAGATCGGCGGCGCCGCCTTCGTCTTCCTGTTCGGATTGTTGCTGCTGTCGGCGAGTTTGACGGGCAGCGTCTGAGCCTTCTCCATCCCATCGAAATGGGATGGCAAACTCCTAGCCAGGAATCTGACCATTCAGCTCATCCTCGATATGCGCGCGGATGATCTCGTCAAAGCTCTTCTCGGCGCTGAAGCCGAGTTCCCGTGACCGCTTCGCCTCGAAGCGGGTCGGCCAGCCCTTGACGATCGCCCAGACCGTCTCGTCGGGCACCTCGCGGATCAGGCCTGCCGTCTTCGGCCCGGCGATGCGCTCCAGCGCCTCGATCTGCTCGCCGACGCTGACGGCGACGCCGGGCATCGTCAGATTGCGGCGCGGCCCAACGGCGGCGCTGTCGATGTTTGCCGCATGGATCAGGAAATTCACCGCGGAGCGCGGGCTGGCATGAGTGTGCACGACCGAGCGCGGCACCGGCAGGATCGCCTCTTGCCCACTCAACGGCTCGCGGATGATGCCGGAGAAGAAGCCGGAGGCCGCCTTGTTCGGCTTGCCCGGCCGCACGCAGATCGTCGGCAGGCGGATGCCGATGCCGTCGAAGAAGCCGCGCCTGGAATAGTCGGCGAGCAGTGCCTCGCTCATCTGCTTCTGCGTGCCATAGGAGGTCAGCGGTGTCGGATGGAAGTCATCGGGGATGACATCCGGGAACGGCGCGCCGAACACGGCGATCGACGAGGTGAAGACGACGCGCGGCGCAAAGCCCGCCAGGCGGATGGCATCGAACAAGGCGCGCGTGCCGTCGAGATTGACGCGGTAGCCGAGATCGAAATTCACCTCTGCCTCGCCCGACACGATGCCCGCGAGATGGAAGACGACATCGGGGCGCGACGCGACCAGGCTCTCGGCGGCACCCGCCTCGGCAAGATCGCCGGTATGGGTGTTGATGCTGACGCCATCCATGGCCGGGGCCTGCGGCTGCACGATGTCGTGCAGATCGAGCGCGGTGATCTTTTCGGCCCGCAGCGTGCCGTCCTTGGCCAGCCGGGCGATGAGCTTGCGGCCGACCATGCCCGCGGCGCCGGTGATCAGAATACGCATGTCAGAATTCCCTTACTTGCCCTGATTTTTGCGCTGGCTGCGCGCGCGCAGCCAGAAGACGAGGAAAAACGCCAGCACGAAGACAATGCCGAAAATGCCGGCGAGCACCGTCGAAAGGCTGCCGAGCGCCAACATAATGGTCGGCAGGTAGAAGGCAGCGATGCCGAACAGCAGCATGATCCACAGCGCCGCGATGGCGGCATTCCTGGTGTCGCGGTCCATCATGCGGCACCGGGGCAGCGGGCATTCGTCAGGCTGGCTTTCAAGATTTTGGAACTCCTGGGACAAGGCGGTCGATATCGATGGACGCAACCTAGTGGTAGTGGCCGTGATGCGGGGCCGCATCATGCTCATGGTCGTGGTCGTCGGCCTCGTCGGCGCACTGGCCGAATTCCGGCTCCACGGTGGCATGGCTGATGCCGTGCTCGCTGGCAAGCCGCTTCTTGATGGCGCTGACGGCCCAATACGCATCGACGCCCTCATCGAGGCAGGCATGCAGCGTCGCCATGTTGCTGGTGCCATCGAGCGACCAGACATGCATGTGGTGTACTTCGCGCACGCCCTGGATCGTGGTTTCCAGGTCCCTAGCGATGAGATCGCGGTCGAGGGTTGGCGGCACGCCCTCGAGCAGCACATGGGCGGCGGCGCGCATCAGCGACCAGGCCGTCGACAGGATCAGCAGCGAGACCAGCACCGACAGGATCGGGTCGATCGGCGTCCAGCCGGTCGCCAGGATCACCACTGCCGCCACGATCGCCGCCGCCGAGCCGAGCAGGTCGCCCAGCACATGCAGGATGGCGCCGCGCATGTTGAGGCTTTCGCGGTCGCCGCCATGCAGCACCAGGAAGGAGCCGATATTCACCAGCAGGCCAAGGATCGCCACCACCAGCATCGGCCCGCCCAGCACCGGCGCCGGAGTCAGCAGACGGGCCCAGGCCTCGTAGACGATCCACAGCGCGATGACGAAGATGGCGATGCCGTTGGTGTAGGCGACCAGCGTCTTGACGCGGCCGAAGCCGTAGGTGAGCTGGCCGGTCGCCGGCCGCCCGGCAAGATGGAAGGCGTACCAGGCAAGGCCGAGCGCGATGGCGTCGGCCAGCATGTGGCCGGCATCGGCCAGCAGCGCCAGCGACCCGGTGAAGAGCCCGCCAAGCGCTTCCGCCACCATGAACCCTGCCGTCAGGCAGGCAGCAATCAGCACGCGCTTCTTGTCGGTCGCGCCATGCAAATGGCCGGCGCCCCCGTGATCATGTCCATCGGGATCATGCCCGCTATGGTCGTGGGTGTCCGCCAATGGCAGCTCCTGTCATGCGCCCCAAGCCGGACTTAAGCGCCGAATTCCGCGCGACAATCCTCGAGCCGCCGCTTCTGCTGGCCGTCGCCGTCGAAATTGGCCGGATCGAGCCACGCCACATAGGCCTTGCGCAGGGCCGGCCATTCCTTGTCGATGATCGAATACCATGCGGTGTCGCGGTTTTCACCCTTGACGATGAGGTGCTGGCGGAAAATGCCTTCGAACTTGAAGCCGAACCGTTCGGCGGCCCGCTTCGACGGCTCGTTGCGGTTGTTGCATTTCCATTCATAGCGGCGGTAGCCGAGCTCGTCGAAGATGTATTTCATGAACAGGAACTGCGCTTCGGTCGCGCCCGGCTTGCGCGAAATCAGCGGCCCCCAATAGATGTTGCCGATCTCGATGACGCCGTAGGCGGGATCGATGCGCATCAGGGTCTGACGTCCGGCGACCTTACCGCTGGCCTTGTCGATGACGGCAAAGAACAGCGGGTCCTCGCTCGCCTCGACCTTGTCCAGCCACGGCTGGAAGGCCGCGCGCGTTTCCGGCGGATAGTCAGGCAGCCAGGCGAAGCGGCCGTCGACATCGGACACGGAAGACGCTTCATAGAGCCCGTCACCATGTTTTGCGGCGCTCAGCGGTTCAAGCCTGACATAGCGGCCGTCGATCGCCTTGCGCTCCGGTCGCGGGCGCGGCTGCCAATCTTTGAGATTTTCCGACACCGAAGACTCCAATCCGTTTGACTTTTGCGGGCCGAAGCTCACAAAAACGCAACCCCACAGTAAGAACCACACGGACGGGAAAAATGCTCCACACGATTTCGGCCTTCGACCGTCTCGGCGAGGAAAATGCCTTCGCGGTGCTCGCGAGGGCGACCGCACTTGCCCAACAGGGCCGCGACATCGTCAATCTCGGCATCGGCCAGCCCGACTTCAAGACGCCGCAGCACATCGTCGAGGCCGCGATCAAGGCGCTGCGCGACGGCCACCATGGCTACACGCCGGCCAACGGGCTGCTGGCGACGCGCGAGGCGGTGGTGCGGCGCACGCTGACCACCACCGGCGTCGAGGTGTCGCCCGAGACCGTGATGATCCTGCCCGGCGGCAAGCCGACCATGTTCGCGGCGATCCTGATGTTCGGCGAACCCGGCGCCGAGATCCTCTATCCGGATCCCGGCTTCCCGATCTACCGTTCGATGATCGAGTTCACCGGCGCGGCCCCCATTCCCGTGCCGATGCGCGAGGAGAACGGCTTTGCCTTCTCGGCCGAGGAGACGCTGGCGCTGATCACCTCCAAGACCAGGCTCTTGATCCTCAACTCGCCGGCCAACCCGACCGGCGGTGTGACGCCGCGCGCCGAGATCGAAAAGCTGGTCAAGGGGCTGGAGAAGCATCCCGATGTCGCCATCCTTTCCGACGAGATCTACGACGTCATGACCTATGACGGCGAGACGCATTGCTCGCTGCTCGGCTATCCCGAGATACGCGACCGGCTGATCGTGCTCAATGGCTGGTCCAAGACCTGGGCGATGACCGGCTGGCGCATGGGCTGGTCGATCTGGCCGAACGGCGACAAGGGCGCGCATCTCTATGACAAGGTGCGCAAGCTGGCGGTCAATTGCTGGTCCTGCGTCAACGCGCCGAGCCAGTTCGCCGGCATCGCCGCCATCGACGGCCCGCAGGACGACGTCGACACCATGATGCGCGCTTTCGACCGCCGCAGGAAGGTCGTCGTCGAGGGCCTGAACGCCCTGCCCAATATTTCCTGCATCACCCCCAAGGGCGCGTTCTACGCCTTCCCCAATGTCTCGAAGACCGGCTGGAAGGCCAAGAAGCTCGCCTCCGCTTTGCTCGACGAGGCCGGCGTGGCGCTGATCGGCGGCCCCGATTTCGGCATTCTCGGCGAAGGCTATGTCAGGCTCTCCTACGCCAATTCCGAGGAGAACATCTTGCGCGCGCTGGAACGGATCGGGGCGTTCCTGGCGAAGTAGACCTCAAAGCAGGCCGGAACCCTTCCGGATGGTTTTCGACCGGCTGCCATGTCGATGTCATGAGCCGTCCGGAGGCTCGCGGCCAAGACTGGGCGTACAGGTTTGGAATGGTTACGGTCCTGAGATCAGGATCGAACCGGGGTGCCCTAGATGTTCTATGCAATCCTTGCCTACCACGTGGAAGATGCGATCAAGGCGCTGACGCCGCAGGAGGATGCGGCGTTGATGGCCGAGCTGCTGAAGATCAACACCCAGCTTCATGAGGCAGGCACGCTTGGACCGTCCGCGCGTCTGGGGGCGACACAGGATGCCGTGACACTGCGCGGCCCAGGCGACGGCGTGGTCATCGACGGTCCTTTCGCCGAGACCAAGGAACAATTGCTCGGCCTCTATGTCGTCGACTGCGCCACGCGGGACGAGGCCATCGCCATCGCCCGCGACCTTCGCCGCGTCAATCCGACCGCCGTTTACGAGATCCGACCCATTCTGCTTTTCAAGCCCGGCGTGCCGCTGGCAGGCAAATAGGCCGGTGGTGCCTCCAGCGTCCGCTGTTCACCCGCGCCCGACGAACGGCATCTTGGTCGCCATTACGGTCATGAACAGCACATTGGCCTCGAGCGGCAGGCTGGCCATATGGACGACGGCATCGGCGACGTGCTGGACATCCATCACCGCTTCGGCTGATATCGAGCCATTGGCCTGCGGCACGCCGACGGTCATCGGCTGCGCCATGTCGGTCAGGGCGTTGCCGATGTCGATCTGGCCGCAGGCGATGTCGTAGGGACGGCCGTCGAGCGCCAGCGTCTTGGTCAGTCCGGTGATGGCATGCTTGGTCGCCGTATAGGGAACCGAGCCCGGGCGCGGCGCATAGGCCGACACCGAACCGTTGTTGATGATGCGCCCACCCATCGGCCGCTGCTTGCGCATGGCGCCGAAGGCGGCGCGGGCGCACAGGAACGAGCCGGTGAGATTGACGCCGACGATATCGTTCCACACCTCGACCGGGATCTCGTCGATCGGCGTCGACTTGTAGCCCATGCCGGCATTATTGAAGAGCAGGTCGACGCGGCCAAAGGCTTCCGCCACCGTCTCGAACAGATCGTCGACTTCACTGGCCTTGCTGATGTCGCAAGCGACCGCCAGGGCCTTGGCCTCGGTCCGGCCGGCTTCGGCGACCGCGGCGTCCAGCACCGCTTTGCGGCGGCCGCAGAACACCGTGTTCCAGCCGGCCTTGAGTAGCGCCGTGGCGACGCTCTTGCCGATGCCCGTGCCGGCGCCGGTCACGATGGCGGTTCTTTGCTCGGTCATGGCGGATATCCCCGACTGATTTTTCAGGATTTGGCTCGGGCAAAGGCATCGCAAATGACGGCAGCGATGGCAAGCGGACCTGCTTGAGCATATCCGCGAAAATGACGCTCGACTTTCGGAGAAAGCCCCAGCAAGGGCCGACAAAAAGGGCGGTCATTGGCGACCGCCCTGATCTGAACCGGGCTTGGGAGGAGGAAAAGCCGATCCGACTGTGTAGAATCATGCGCTTCCTGAGTTAACGAAAGGTTAACGCCGGAAAAGTCTCCCTGTGCCGTTTTTGGCCTACCAGCGCGGGTTGGGCGATGTCCCTGCTTTGGCTGGCACCTTGGCCGCCGAAACTGTCGCCTCCACATGGTCGACCAGCGCGTCCGGCAAACCGAGCCGGCCCGCAAGCAGGTCGAGATAGCCGCGCTCGGCGCGCGTGTCGGGATCGATGGTGAGGCGCGACGCCGTATAGAGTTCGAGCTTCTGCGCGTCGGTCTTGGCCTCTGCCACCAGCGTGTCGAGGTCGAGTGGCCGCTCCAGCTCCGCCATCAGGAATTTCTCGGCATCGGAGCCGATCCCCGAAAGGCTGAGCTTGCCGGCGATCTTCTTGCGCTCCTCCTCGTCGACATGGCCGTCCGCCTTGGCCGCCGAGATCATTGCCCGCACCAGGGTCAGCGTGAATTCGTCCTCGCCTTGCGGCGCCTGCGACGGGTGGAAGGCGGTGTCCTGAGGCGGCGGCAGCAATTCCGGTTCGCCGGCGGCGGGCGCCTGCTCCGGGGCATTGCCGGCCTTGTAGTTCTGGTAGGCCTTGTAGGCGAGGCCGCCGATCGCGGCCAGCCCACCCAGCTTCACCGCGGCACCCGTCACCTCGCGGCCGGCCCCTGTTCCAAGCAGCACCGCGGCAAGCGCGCCGGCGGCCAGCGGGTTGTCCTTGGCCATCTGCACCGCCTGGCCCGCCTTGTCGCGGACGGTGCCGCTGGTGCCGGGAATTTGCGAGCCGAGCAGATCGTCGAGAAGCTTCTTGGGATCGAACATTCAGTGCCTCCAGCATGTGCCCGGCCGAACGGGCAGGTTTCGAACGCCGAAGACGTAGGTCCCGAAACCTGACATTGCAATGACAGGCCGCCGCTTTGCCGGGGGTTCCGCTGGCCCGATCAGGAGCCGATATGCGGCCCCTTGCCCCGCGCCTGCGCAAGCTCGACCTGCCGCTGACGCTCGGCATAGCGCTGGCGGTCCTCGTCGGTGCGAGCGTCGAAACAATGCGGGCAAGAGATGCCGGCGACATATTTCGGCGACACCAGTTCGCTTGCCGTCAGCGGATGACGGCAGGCGCGGCAGAGTTGCGCGTCACCCTCGGCGAGACCATGCGACACCGAAACCCGCTCGTCGAAAACGAAGCACTCGCCTTGCCACAGGCTCTGTTCGGCCGGCACCTCTTCGAGATATTTGAGGATGCCGCCCTTGAGATGGAACACGTCCTCGAAGCCGAGCGACTTGACGTAGGCGGTCGCCTTCTCGCAGCGAATGCCGCCGGTGCAGAACATCGCCACCTTGCGGCCTTCGAGTTCCGACCGGTGCGCTTCCACCCAGGCTGGGAATTCGCGAAAGCTCGCGGTCGCCGGATCGAGCGCGCCCTTGAAGGTGCCGATTGAGACCTCATAGGCATTGCGCGTGTCGATGACGATCGTGTCGGGTTGCGAAATCAGCGCGTTCCAGTCGGCGGGCACGACATAGGTGCCGGCACTCGCCACCGGATCGATGTCCTCGACGCCCATAGTGACGATCTCGCGTTTCAGCCGTACCTTCATACGGTGGAACGGCATGTCCGCGGCTGCGCTGTACTTGACCTCGAGGCCCGCCAGGCCGTCGATGGCTTCGATATAGTCGATCAGCTCGGCGATCGCGGCCTCACTGCCGGCGACGGTGCCGTTGATGCCTTCATGCGCCAGAAGCAGCGTGCCCCTGATGCCGCGCCCGCAGCAGAAGGCGGCCAGCGGCGCGCGCAGCGTCTCGAAGGCGTCGAGCCGGGCAAACCGGTAGAGCGCGGCGACGCGGACGGGCTGGGATGGGGCGGACAGTGTCATTGCCAGAGCAACTAGACGCTCGTAAAAGCCGATTCAAGGCGAAACGGGTTTTGGCCGGTGTCATAGCCCCGTCGGCAAAGAGCCCGTAAGCTGGCCGACGGCGCGTGACACCGCGACGCGACGGGTTTCGTGGACAGGCAAACACCCGTCTGCTAATCGGTTGAAATCACCCTAAAGCGCGTCGCGCTTTAGATCTTTGTTTTATGTATGTCGTTGTCCAAAACCGAGATCATTTTTGGACGACATGCATCAGGCTATGGAGAGACAGATGCCGAGCAAGACCGAAAAACTCCTGTCGCTCCTCAACGGCCAGCCGGTCATTCCGGTGCTGAAGATCAATGATGTCGCCAACGCGGTGCCTTTGGCGCGCGCCCTGGCACGCGGCGGCCTGCCGGCGATCGAGATCACGCTGCGGACCGCCGACGCGCTGGAAGCGATCCGGCGCGTGGCGGCCGAGGTCGAGGAAGCCATTGTCGGCGCTGGCACCATTCTGGACAGCAAGCAGTTCGATGAAGCGGCCGCAGCCGGTTCGCGCTTCATCGTCAGCCCCGGCATCACGCGCGAGCTTCTGGCGGCCGCCGCCGACAGCGAGGTTCCGCTGCTGCCCGGCGCCATCACGCCCGGCGAGATAATGGCCGCGCGCGAGGCGGGCCTGCGCTTCCTGAAATTCTTTCCGGCCGAGCAGTCCGGCGGCATCGCCTCGCTGAAGGCCTTCGCCTCGCCGCTCGCCGACGTCAAATTCTGCCCGACCGGCGGCATCACCGGCAAGAATGCCGCCGACTATCTCAGCCTGCCCAACGTCATCTGCGTCGGCGGCTCCTGGGTCGCGCCCGACGACATGGTCAAGGCCGGCAAGTGGGACGAGATCGAAGCGCTCGCGCGCGCTGCGAGCCAGCTCCGGAAATAATCGGGTCCTCGTTCACCAGGGCAAAGGGCCGTTCTCGTCGAAATAGCCGCCGGTCGGTCCGCCAGCCTTCAGCGTCGCCAGTTGCACGATGACCCCGGCTGCCTGCTGCACCGTTCGGCCGCCTCTGCGCGCATTGAGGTCCGTCGCGGTGTAGCCGGGTGCGGCGGCGTTGACCATCACGCCGCGCGGCGACAGCTCCCGCGCGAAGGCCACTGTGATGGAATTGAGCGCGGTTTTCGAACTGCCATAACCCATGACATTGGGCGACTGGCTGTTGCCGGCGGCACGCGCGATCGAGCCGAGATAGCTGCTGACCATGACGATGCGGGCGGCGGGCGCTGCCAGGAGCAGCGGCAGGAAAGCCTGGGTGACGCGAACCGGGCCGAAGACGTTGACCTCATAGGTGGCCTTCATGTCAGCGACATCCTCGCGGCTCGGCGGCCGTTCGTAGCGGCCGTCCGGACCAAGTGCGTCGACATAACCGGGCGCGATGCCGGCATTGTTGACCAGTGCGTCGAGGCTGGATACCCGCGCCATCAAGGTTCTGGCCGCCGCCGCCACGCTGTCGTCGCTGGCGACATCAAGCGCGAGCCATTCGGCGTCGAGCCCCTCATTGCGCAACGCCTTGGCCGCGGCCTCCCCGCGCTCGGGATCGCGAGCGCCGAGCCATACCTTGAACCCCATGGCAGCAAGCCGGCGAGCGGTCTCGAGGCCGATACCCTTGTTGGCGCCGGTGACCAGCGCAGTTATGTTCGTCGTCATGTCCAGATCTCCTTCTTGATGGCCTAGACATGACGTGCACCGGCCGATTTCGCGCGCCGAATACTCGCACCCTCTTGCCTGATCCTCTCAACCAGTTGCGCGGCGTGCATGGATCGGCAATGCTCAGGACATGGAAGAAGCCCTGCAGGAATTGATCGCGGTCGCCGGCCGCCATGCACATGGGCGGCGCACCAGAACGGCCATACCGCGTGTCACCATCGGCCGCAGCGAGGTTCCGACCCCGCCTCTGCCCGAGCTTTGCCAACCGACTGTACTGTTCGTGCTGCAGGGGACCAAAACGGTGCTGATCGGCGACCGCACGCTTCGCTACGGCGCCGGCAGCTATTTCGTGTACGCCGTGGAGACGCCCGCCACCAGCCAGCTGATCGAGGCGAGCGGCGCCCGCCCTTACATGGCCATCGCCTTCGCCCTCGATATCGAACTGATTGCCAGCCTGCTTATCGACCACAAACCGGCGGTCGACGGCGATAGTTTCGTGACCAACCGGTTGGATGACGACCTGCTCGATGCATGGCGCCGCATGCTGCGGCTGCTCGACCGCCCGGCCGAAATTCCGGTGCTGGCGCCCATGCTCGAACGCGAGATCGCATTCCGCCTGCTGCAAGGCCCGCAAGGCGCGAAGCTGCGCCAGCTTGCGCGTGCCGACGGCCGCCTGTCACAGATCCGCCGCGCCACCGCCTGGATACGATCGCACTACAACGAGCCTATCGACGTATCGGAGCTGGCCGCGCTGGCACATATGAGCAACGCTTCGTTTCACCGTCACTTCAAGGCGGCAACCGCCATGAGCCCGATCCAGTATCAGAAACAGGTGCGGCTGCTTGAGGCGCGTCATCTGCTGATCGCCGAGCCGGGCAGCGCCACGCGTGTCGCCTTTGCCGTCGGCTATGAAAGCGCATCCCAGTTCAGCCGGGAATATGCGCGCCATTTTGGACTGCCGCCGGCGCGTGACGCGGCGCGGCTTCTGGCCAGGGGCGAAGCAGCCACGCTGGAAATTGACTGAAGCTCGGAACCATAGGTGGCGTCAGCTGGCACATAAAAGCCCGGCCGACTCTCGCCGACCGGGCTTTTCCGGATCCTGGCAGTTCCGGATCGTGTCAGTGGCAGACCCTGACCTTCTCGACCATCCTGTGGTGGTGAACCCAGTGCGTGACCAGCCTGGTCCTGCAGTGATGCTTGCCATTCTTGATGATCACGGTTTCGGCTTGTGATGGAGCGATCGCGGCCGAAGCTGCCGCCAATGCCAGAACTGACGCCAGTAGAATCGTCTTCATGAATATCTCCAGGTTGGAACGTACGCACCCCAACCCGGAAATGAGGGAGCCGTTCCGGTCTCACGAGAAGTTCAGCCGCCTGTGATCCGCAGGATCGCGGCATCGCATCTGACATCCCCAGAAAAGCAAAAAGCCGCGCCGGTTGCCCCGCGCGGCTTCTGTCGTATCTGGCCAGCCGTTACTTCGTCTGGAAGCGGGCGACCGACAGGAACTTGACGGCGTTGCCGGTGAAGCGGCTGGGGTCTGGCGCCTGGGCGTCGGTCTGGAAGCCGGCCGTATAGACCTCGCTCGGCGGCGTGTGCACAATATTGTAGGCGTAGCCAGGCGCCGTCGTCGCGCTCGAAACGGCGGCGACCTTGTCGCCGCTGGTCAGCGCCCAACGGGCCGCCTGGGGCGCGGCGGCGACCACCATGGCCCTGGGACCTGGCTTCTGGTCGCGGGCGGTGGCCCTGGCTTCCTTGCGGGTCGTCTTCACGCCGGCGCCGATCGCGGCGGCCGGATCTGACCCGGCGGGACGGGCGGCAACGGCCTGACGCGGCGATGCGGCATCGACACCTGACGGGTCGTTGAAGGCCGAGCGCGGCTCTTCGGCCAGCGACGCAACCTTGTATTCGTCGGCATTGCCGACCTGCTTGTATTCGACGGCATTGCCGACCTGCGCGTTGGCCTCTTCGAGCACGGCCTTGACGGCGTCCGGCTTGGCCGGCTCGGGCCGTGCCGAGGGCAGCACCGAGAACGCATCCGTCGCGGTCTTGCCCTGTTCGGCCGTATCCGCCAGCGCCATCAGCACATCCTTGCTGGGCGGCGGCGCGAGATCCGCCGGCAGCGTGCGTTCGGGACGCCATGTCGGCAAGGGGATGTTGTTGACGGCAACCTGCGCCGGATCGGCGGCAGCCGCAGCCGCGAGCGCTGCGGGGTCAGCCTTGCCGAACGGCATGTTCGCCGGCGCCTGCGCGGTCGCCACGGCCTGCTCGGTGGTCGCGGTCGCATCCGCCATGGCAAACGGAACGTTCTCAGGCTGCGCGCCGACGTCGACCTTCGGCCGCGGCGCGAAATCAGGCAGCGGAATCTCCTTGGCCGGCAGCGCGGCGATGATCGTCTCCGGCGTATCCTTTTCCGGTTCCGGAGCCTGCTCCTCGGCGATCTGCGGAATGTTGGCGCGCTGCGCCTTCTCGGGCGCCACGATGGCGATGCCCGGCAGGTTGCTGCTCTTGGCGCTCGCGGCCGGCTTCAGGTCTCTCGGCTTGGGCGCAGGGGCGGCCGAAGCGGTCTCGACATCGGCGCTGTCGTCGGCTTCGTCGTCGCCGCCACCGCCGAACAAAGCGGAAAGGAAGCCGCCAGATTTCTTGCCGCTGCCGCCGCCGGCGCTGGCCAGTTCGATGTTGGGCGTGCCCGAACCCTTGCGGGCCTTGTAGGAGGCAAGCGCCTGTTCATAGCCGGGCAGCGGCCGGCCGTCGCTCGGCACATGCAGCGTCTTGCCGTTGGGGAACAGGCTGACCAGTTCCTGGCGGCTGATGCCGGGCCAGTGGCGCACATTGCCGACATCCATATGGACGAACGGCGAACCGGAGGTCGGATAGTAGCCGACGCCACCGCCCTGCATCTTCAGGCCGATGTTGCGCAGCTTCTTCAGCGGCACGCCGGGAATGTAGAAATCCATCGCCTTGCCGAGCATATGCTGGCTCTTTTCGGCGACACCGCGGCTGCGGCTGCGCAGCATAGAATTGGTCGCCGGCGAACGATAGCCGCACACGACCTGGATATAATCGGTGGCGCCGCTTTCGCGATAGGCTTCCCAGACCAGGTCAAGGAGGCGCGGATCCATCTTGGTCGGCTCATTGCGGCGCCAGTCACGCAGGATGATGTTGATCTTGCGCAGACCCTCGGGAACGTAGCGGCCGTTGCGCTTGTAGACGATCTCGGCCTTTTCGTGCGTGTGCAGGTGATAGAGCTTCAGCGAACGCGTTTCAGCGCTGGCGCCAGTGGCGGCCGCGGCAACAAAACCAAAAGCCACAATCACCGCTGCCAGCCATCTCGGCCAGACGCTCAGATGATGATGACGCCCGTTTGTGAGTCGTTCGATTCTGTTCAAATCAAAAGGCCTTGCAGGCTGCCGTTTGTCCCCGGATTTGCCCAAACGGACGTGTCGTTTTCACATCCGAATATCGATCCTAATGGTTAATCATCGCTTATTGAAGCCGAAATGCGGTAACACCATGGCGATATCCCGTCAAAAATTGTTCACAAGATTTCTTGGTAAACCGCTGGTTTAGATCAGGATTCCGGCTTTACCCGAACACGATCTGTTACCGTTAGCCTTAATGCGTGAACAGAACTGTCCACAGGCATGCCATATTCCGGCCGAAACCTCGATAGAGCGCCAAACCTGCCATTGCAAGCTGGTCCCGGCCTTGCGTCGAAGGCATACCGCGAAAAAGGGGCCTCGTTTTGGCGGAGCGACACGCGCAGGAACAACGACCTAGAACGCGTCGCGTGAATCCGCTTCTACGTGATGTGCTTCAGGACGCGAGGCGGTCGACGCGGCCCGTCTCCGGGTCGATACCGTATTCCTTGAGCTTGCGGTAAAGCGTCGAGCGGCCGATGCCTAGGCGGCGCGCGACTTCGCTCATCTGGCCGTTATAGTGGTCGATGGCGAGCTTGATCATCTCGAGTTCGACATCGGCAAGCGCGCGCACATTGCCGCGTTCGTCGAGCGCCCGCAGCGTGCCGAATCTGGGCTGAAGCACGGCCGGCCGATCCGGCTCCGCGGCTGGAGCGGCGTCGCCGGCCGCCCCTCCCTCGTCGCGGAGCTCCGGAGGCGATGAGAGGCGAGGTGCCGCGTCGTCCGTTTCGAGATTGACGGTGCCTTCCACCTGAGCGCGGATCTGCGGAAAGTCATCGACATCGAGCACGTCGCCTTCACACAGCACCGAGGCGCGGAAGACGGCGTTTTCGAGCTGCCTGATGTTGCCGGGCCAGTCATAGGCCTGCAGCACGGCAAGCGCTGCCGCCGAAATGCCTTGCAGGCGATGGCGCGGATCGGCCGGCGCCACCTTCTCCATGAAGTGCGTGACCAGATGCGGAATGTCGTCGCGGCGGTCGCGCAGCGGCGGCACGAAGATCGGGTAGACATTGAGCCGGTAGAACAAATCCTCGCGGAACTTGCCGTCCTTGACCTGCTGCAGGAGGTTGCGATGCGTCGCCGAGATCAGCCTGATGTCGACCTTGACGGTCGAACGTCCGCCGACCGGATCGACCTCGCCCTCCTGCACGGCGCGCAACAGCTTGACCTGCACATCGAGCGGCAGGTCGCCGATCTCGTCGAGGAACAGCGTGCCCGAATGCGCTTCGACGAACTTGCCGGTGTGCTTGTCGGTGGCGCCGGTGAACGAGCCCCTCTCATGGCCAAACAGGATCGATTCGACCAGATTGTCGGGAATGGCGCCGCAATTGACGGTGACGAAGGGCTTCGAACGGCGGTCACCGCTGCCCTGGATGGCGCGCGCCACCAGTTCCTTGCCGACGCCGGATTCGCCTTCGATCAGGATCGGGATGTTGGAAGCCGCCGCCTTCTGGCCAAGGCGGATCACCCTGTCCATGGCCGAACTGTGGGTGATCATATCCTTGAAGGTCAAAAGGCCGCCGCGCTTGCGCGACGTGCGCTTGACCTCGCCCTCGACCGCCTCGACCTTGAGCGCATTGGCGATCGAGGCTTGCAGCCTGTCGGGTGACGCCGGCTTGACGACGAAATCGAAGGCGCCGTGGCGCATCGCCGACACCACGGTTTCGATGCCGCCCTGGGCGGTCTGCACGATGACCGGGACGGTGATCTCGCGCTCGCGCATCGCCTTCAGCACGCCGATGCCGTCGAGGCCGGGCATGACCAGGTCGAGGATGACCACGCAGATGTCGCGGGCACCGGGCCCATCGAGCACGTCTAGACCGGCCGCACCGCCGTCGACGACGATTGCCGTGTGGCCGAACCGCGTCACCGCCGCCTCGAGCAGCCGGCGCTGCACGGGATCGTCATCGACTATGAGAATGGAACCTGTCATGACTGTCTTGAACTGCCCGCGCCCGAAATCCCCATGGATCATCTTGGCACAGGGTTCTAAATAAGGTTTCAAAAAACCCGGTGAACGAATTCCTTAGGATTTGACCGGCTTGCCTGTTCCCCCTGATTCTGCTGCTTGATTCTGACCCCATAATTCACGGAAGGTATTGTCGATGCGCATGATGTTTGGTCGGCGGCTTGCGGCACCGGCGTCCGGTCAGGGCGCGGCCGAGCTTGGCGATCTGCCGGAATGGAACCTTGCCGACCTCTATGCCGGCATGGAAGCCCCGGAACTGAAGCGTGACATCGCGAAAGCCGCCGCCGACGCGATCGCCTTCGAGACCCGCTGGAAGGGCACGCTCGCCGCCGAGGCCGGACGCGGCGCCGCCGGCAAACTGGGCGAGGCGCTGGTCGCCTACGAGGCGCTGGAGGAACTGATCGGCCGCATCGTCTCCTATGCCGGCCTGGTCTATGCCGGCAACACCGCCGACCCGCAGCGCGCCAAGCTCTATGGCGACATCCAGGAGAAGATGACCGACGCCAGCGCGCATCTCCTGTTCTTCGCGCTCGAGCTGAACCTGATCGATGACGCCGCGATCGAGAATGCGCTGAACAGTGATCCGGCTTTCGGCCACTACTGGCCCTGGGTGCTCGACCTCAGAATGGACAAGCCCTACCAGCTTGAGGACCGCGTCGAGCAGCTTTTCCATGAGAAGTCGATCACCGGACGCGGCGCCTGGAACCGCCTGTTCGACGAGACGATGACCGACCTTCGCTTCGACGTCGACGGCGAGGAACTGACGCTGGAGCCGGCCCTCAATCGCCTGCAGGATGCCGATGGCGAGGTGCGCCGCCGCGCCTCCGAGGCGCTGGCCGCGACCTTCCGCAAGAATTTGCGCACCTTCACCCTGATCACCAACACGCTGGCCAAGGACAAGGAAATCTCGGACCGCTGGCGCGGCTTCGAGGACATCGCCGATTCCCGCCATCTCGCCAACCGCGTCGAGCGCGGCGTGGTCGATGCGCTCGCCAGCGCGGTGCGCGAGGCCTATCCGCGCCTGTCGCATCGCTACTACGCGATGAAGGCGCGCTGGCTCGGCATGGAGGTGATGAACCACTGGGACCGCAACGCCCCGTTGCCGGAGACGCCGCAAGCGGTGATCGGCTGGGACGAGGCGAGGAACACCGTACTGTCGGCCTATCAGCGCTTCTCGCCGGAGATGGCCGAGATCGCGCGCACCTTCTTCGACCGCAACTGGATCGACGCGCCGGTGCGCCCGGGCAAGTCGCCAGGCGCCTTTGCCCATCCGACCGTGCCATCGGCCCACCCCTATGTGCTGCTCAACTACATGGGCAAGCCGCGTGACGTGATGACGCTGGCGCATGAACTCGGCCACGGCGTGCATCAGGTGCTGGCCGCCGGCCAGGGTGCGCTGATGGCCTCGACGCCGCTGACCCTGGCCGAGACGGCCTCAGTCTTCGGCGAGATGCTGACCTTCCGCTCGCTGCTCGGGCAGACCACCGACCGGCGCGAGCGCAAGGCCATGCTCGCCCAGAAGGTCGAGGACATGATCAACACGGTGGTGCGCCAGATCGCCTTCTACGAATTCGAGCGCAAGGTGCATGCCGAGCGCCGCAACGGCGAACTGACATCCGACAGGCTCGGCCAGTTCTGGCTGGAAGTGCAGGCTGAAAGCCTCGGCCCGGCGATCAAGCTGCGCGAGGGTTACGAGGTGTTCTGGACCTACATCCCGCACTTCATCCACTCGCCCTTCTACGTCTACGCCTATGCGTTCGGCGACTGCCTGGTGAACTCGCTCTACGCCGTCTACCAGAACGCCGAGCGCGGTTTTCAGGACAAGTATTTCGAAATGCTGCGCGCGGGCGGCACCAAGCATCATTCGCAGCTTCTGGCGCCCTTCGGCCTCGACGCCACCGATCCCGCCTTCTGGCAGATCGGGCTCGGCGTCATCAGCGGCCTGATCGATGAACTGGAATCCCTCGACGGCTGAGACGCCTCTCACTTGCAAGAACAGTTTAGCCGGAATGCATGTGGGGACGGCGCTGTTCTTGCGCTAAATATTTGTTCTTGAAGAACTCTGGGCGGAAGTTTTCCCATAGCTTTCCACAAGCTCTATGATAGCCTTCGCTCCAAGCTCAGCCGGAGCCTGTGCGGATCGGCGAGGGAAAATCTCAGCCGGCCGTGACGCTCAGGCGAACGCGACAACGGCCGTTGGCCATGGGCTGGAAAAGCCGATCGCCGACAGCTCGAACCGAAGCCGGCTGTTCTGCGAACCCGCGGAACCATCATCGAGTAGTCCATCGCCGAAGGTCATGACCCACGGCAGACGGATCTGACTGGAGAGAGAAAATGGGCACTTTTTTCTACGTGGTCCTGGCGTTCCTTGTAGGCGTTTTGGTTGGCTGGTTCATCTGGGGTCGCCTGCGTGGTGAGCTCGACAGTTTGCGCGGCGACCTCGACCGCACCCGCAGCGAGCGCGACCGGTTGCGCGCCGACAGCGACCGGCTGACCGGCGAACTCAATGCATGCGGCAAGACCCGCGCCGACCTCGAGCGCCAGTTGCGCGACGCACAGGCTTCGACGGGTGGAGCAAAGGCCGCCAGTCCGGCGCCGGCCGCCCTGATGTCAACGCCGGCCGCGGCCAAATCCGCTCCTGCCGCGGCCAAGGCTGCGCCCGCCAAACCGGCCGCGAAGGCAGCGCCGGCGAAAGCCGCCACCGCCAAGTCGGCGACACCGAAGCCGGCGGCCGCCAAGCCCGCCGCGAGCAAACCCGCGGCCTCCGCCGCTTCGACAACCAAAAGCGCGGCCGCGCCCAAGCCGGCAGCCGCCAAGAAGGCCGCTCCGGCGGCAGCCAAACCAGCAGCAGCCAAGCCTGCGGCGGGCAAATCAGACAATCTGCGCCGGCTGATCGGTATCGGCCCGGTCAATGAGAAGCTGCTCAAGGCGCAAGGCGTCACCACTTTCGCCCAGATCGCCGCCTGGACCGCCGCCGACATCAAACGGATCGAGGACGTGATGAACTTCGACGGCCGCATCGCGCGCGAACGCTGGATCGAGCAAGCCAAGCTGCTCGCCGCCGGCGACGAGAAGGAGTTCGCCAAGCAGTTTCCGACAGCGGGAACCGCCAGCAACACCTGAGCGGCGGAGCCGGGACAAATTGCGACTGGCGGCGCATGGCGCCGCCGGTTTTGTTTTGCCGGCAGGCCGCCAGGAGGTCGGCTTTGAGGGGCAAGGTGACGTTCCCTCGATTGCACGCGAGCCGCCCCCCATATAGAGCGATCGACGGCTTCATCGATCCTGGTCCCCATGTCCCTGCCCGCCGCCATCTTCCGCAACGACGAAAGCGCGCGTCAGCTCGTGTTCGACCGGCCGGCCGACATCATCGTGGCGCATGAGGCCCGGGATTTCGGACACGCGCTGGAGGCCGCGCAGGCCGCGCACGACGCCGGCAAATGGTTGGCCGGCTATTTCTCCTACGAGGCCGGTTATCTGCTCGAACCGAAACTCGCTCCCTTGCTGCCGGGTCGGCGCTGCGCGCCGCTGGTCTGCCTCGGCGTCTTCGATGCCCCGGTCGAAGACGCGGTGCCGCCGCGCAATGCGGCAACCCCGAACAGCCCGATCTTCGATGCACGGGCGGCCTGGTCGTTCGAGGACTATGAAAAACGCTTCTCGCGGCTGCACCAGCATATCAGGCAGGGCGACTGCTACCAGGGCAACCTGACCTTTCCGGTGCATGCGCAATGGTCGGGCGACCCGCTTGCCGCCTTCGACGCGCTGACCGAACGCCAGCCGGTGAAGTATGGCGCGCTGGTCGCGCTGGGTGACCCGATCGTGCTGTCGCGCTCGCCCGAACTGTTCTTCGAGATCAACGCCGCCGGGATGATCGAGACGCATCCGATGAAGGGTACCGCCCCGCGTGGCACGACCAAGGCCGAGGACGAGCGGCAGAAGACCTTCCTGCGCAATGACGAGAAGAACCAGGCCGAGAACCGGATGATCGTCGACCTCCTGCGCAACGACATCTCGCTGATCAGCGAGGTCGGCACGCTGGAGGTGCCGGAACTGTTCCGCATCGAGAGCTACCCGACCGTGCACCAGATGGTGAGCGACGTCAGGGCGAAGCTGCTACCGGGCCTCAGAATCCGCCAGATCTTCGCGGCGCTCTTTCCCTGCGGCTCGATCACCGGCGCGCCGAAGATCCGCGCCATGGAGATCCTGCACGATCTGGAGGGCACGCCGCGCGACGTCTATTGCGGCGCCATTGGCTGGATCGCACCCGGCGGCACGATGCGCTTTTCCGTGGCGATCCGCACCATCTCGCTCTTTGCCAGCGGCGAGGCCGTCTACAATGTCGGCGGCGGCATCGTCTTCGATTCGACGCCTGAGGAGGAGTATCAGGAGTGTCTGCTCAAAGCCCGCTTCGCGACGGGGACACCGCCGATTTCGAGTTGATCGAGACCATGCGCTGGCAGCCCGAGACGGGCTTCCTGCGCTTCGATCGCCACCTTGCGCGCCTCTATGGCTCGGCGGCGGAGCTTGGCTTTGCCTGCGATCCGCAGACGATAGGCGCCGTGCTGGGCAAGGCGGTCGACGGCGCCCGAAACGCCATGCGCACACGGCTCGCCTTGGCGCGCAACGGCGACGCGACGGCCTCGGCACAGCCCTACGAACCGCTCGCCGCCGACAAGGTCTGGCTGCTGCGGCTGGCGCGGACGCGGCTCGATTCCGGCAATACGCTGTTGCGCCACAAGACCAGCCGGCGCCAGCTCTACACCCATGCCCGTTCCGAATATCTCGTCACCCAGGCCGACGAGGTGCTGCTGGCCAATGAGCGCGGCGAAATCTGCGAAGGCACCATCACCAATGTCTTCGCCGATTTCGGCGACGGCGTGCTCACAACGCCCCGACTCGATTGCGGCCTGCTGCCTGGCGTATTGCGCGCCGAGCTTCTGGATGAAGGCCGAGCGCAAGAAGCAATCTACAGCTACGACGATCTGAAGTCGGCCAAGGCGCTCTTTGTCGGCAATTCGCTGCGCGGCCTGATCCCCGCAAGGCTGGTATAACCAGGAGAACGCCATGTTCGTCGTTTCGCTGAATTACAAAGTGCCGCTGACGGAGATCGATCAATTGCAGGCGGCGCACATCGAGTGGCTGAAGGCCTGCTATGCGGAGGGCGTCTTCGTCGCCTCCGGGCCGAAGAAGCCACGGACCGGCGGTATCATCATCGCGCAATGCCCGCGCGAGATCCTCGACGCCAGGCTGGCTGCCGACCCCTTCGCCAAGGCAGGCGCCGCGGACTATGAAGTCACCGAATTCCTGGCCAGGATGGCCGCCGCCGGTCTCGACGCTTTCAAGGAAGCATGAGCTTGGTCGAAGCCCTGCCCACCCACACCCCTTATGACGGCTCATCGAAGCTGTTCAACATCGGGCTGAAGCCGCTAGACCCGGCAAACTGGATCGAGGTCGACGGCCATCTCCTGCCCTACCTCGCCGAGAAGCGCAGGCTCTATGCCGAAATCCCTGAACGGGTTTTCGTCGAGGAGGACGGCACGCGGGACGCCCAGCGGGAAGTGCTCGACTTGCTCGCCGCGTATCTGCCGGAGCGATTTCCAGACACCCATCGCCGCGCCGATGCGGGCATCGAGGTGGTGGGCGCCGCGAACCACCCTGCTTTGCCTTCCGGTCTCGCCGACGCGCCGCTGGTCGCGGCCTCGCTGCTGGTCCAGGAAGACCTGATCCTGATGCGCCGCGACGACAGCGGCTGGCGGCTCGCCGCCGGCTCGCTGTGCTTCCCCTCGTCCTGGTCGCTCACCGAAAAATTCGGCAAGCCGCTGCAGCAGATCCATGAGCCCGTGCCGGGCTTCGGTCCGGGCACGCGGCCCGCCGAATTGATCAACCGCATGTTCGACGGCCTGCAGGGCCAGGCGGTCGAGCGCTTCAACTGGTCGATCCAGGCTGACAATGCGCTTTATCATCCGCTGTCCAATGTCGAGCGCATCGACCGCGCGACCAACCGGCCGACACGCTTCCCTGATGGCGACGTCAAGGCGCACGCCTTCATCCGCGTCGAGCGGCAGACGCTGCGCAAGCTGCCGTCCTCACGCGACATCCTGTTCACCATCCGCATCCACCTCGATCCCCTCGCCGTGCTGGCACGGCATCCGGATCGGGCGACGCTCGCATTGTCCTTTGCCGCCCAGCTCGAAGCGCTCGATCTCGACCAGCTCGACTACAAGGGCCTGACATCGGACCGCGATCGGCTGATTGCCGGCCTTAACCACATGGCGAGCGACGGCTAGCCACAGGTTGGCGCTTTTCGCTGGTTTATGACAATGATCTGTGATGTAGCGCATGACCGCTGGGCGAAAATCCCCGGGTTTTGCGGGTATTTGCCCGGCTTTGCATATGTCTGAAGGAGTGCTCGATAAAATGGCGAATGAAAACTGGCCTGTTTACGGTGAGATCACCGGCCCTGTGGTGATGATCGGCTTCGGCTCGATCGGACGGGGAACGCTGCCGCTCATCGAACGCCATTTCAAGTTCGACAAGTCGCGCATGACGGTCCTCGACCCACGCGATACCGACCGCAAGCTGCTCGACGAGCGCGGCATCGCCTTCGTCCAGGAAGCGGTGACCGAGAAGAACTACAAGAAGCTTCTGACGCCGCTTTTGACCAATGGCGGCGGCCAGGGCTTTTGCGTCAACCTGTCGGTCGATACCGGCTCGGTCGACCTGATGCGGCTCTGCCGCAAGCTCGGCGTGCTCTACATCGACACCGTCGTCGAGCCGTGGCTCGGCTTCTATTTCGACGCCAAGGCCGACAACGCCAGCCGCACCAACTATGCGCTGCGCGAGGCGATGATCCAGGAAAAGCAGGACAAGCCCGGCGGCGCCACCGCCGTCTCCACCTGCGGCGCCAATCCCGGCATGGTCTCGTGGTTCGTCAAGCAGGCGCTGGTCAACCTCGCCACTGATCTTGGCCTCGAGTTCTCGGAGCCGGCGCAGGAAGACCGCGAGGGCTGGGCCAAGCTGATGAAGAAGGCCGGCGTCAAGGGTATCCACATCGCCGAGCGCGACACCCAGCGCAGCAAGAAGCCGAAGCCGATGGAGGTGTTCTGGAACACCTGGTCGGTCGAGGGCTTCATTTCCGAGGGATTGCAGCCGGCCGAGCTCGGCTGGGGCACGCATGAAAAGTGGATGCCGAAGAACGGCAAGAAGCACAAGCACGGCTCCAAGGCCGCGATCTATCTCGAGCAGCCCGGCGCCAACACGCGCGTGCGCTCGTGGTGCCCGACGCCGGGCGCGCAATACGGCCTGCTGGTGACGCACAACGAGGCGATCTCGATCGCCGATTTCTTCACCGTTCGCTCCAAGAAGGGCAAGGTCCAGTACCGGCCGACCTGCCACTATGCCTACCATCCCTCAAACGATGCGATACTGTCGCTGGACGAGATGTTCGGCGCCGCCGGCAAGCCCCAGCCGGTGCACCACGTGCTCGACGAGAACGAACTGGTCGACGGTGTCGACGAGCTCGGCGTCCTGCTCTACGGTCACGACAAGAATGCCTACTGGTATGGCTCGCAGCTGTCGCTCGCCGAGGCGCGCAAGCTGGCGCCCTATCAGAACGCCACCGGCATGCAGGTTACCTCTGCGGTTCTGGCCGGCATGGTCTGGGCGCTCGAAAATCCGGATGCCGGCATCGTCGAGGCCGACGAGATGGACTACAAGCGCTGCCTCGAGGTGCAATCGCCCTATCTCGGACCGGTCAAAGGCTATTACACCGACTGGACGCCGCTCGACAGACGCCCGGGCCTGTTCCCGGAAGACCTCGACCGCAGCGATCCGTGGCAATTCCGCAACATCCTCGTCCGATAGCACCTTGCGCACCATGCGCCATTGCCTTGCAATCGCCCGGAAATCGGGCGATTGAAGAGATGCGGCCTGGGGCAGCGTGCGTCTTGCGGGACGCCCGCCCGTTCCAGCACTTTGGACGTTCGCCTCGTGCCTGCCAAAATCGAAACCGATTTTTGGGCCGATGCGTTTGGAGAGGATTTCAGATGACTATTGCGCGCAAAGTTCTTTCGATGGGCGTGGCGGGTTCCTTTGCCATGATGCTTGCTGCCTGCACCACAAGCGGTCCCGACGCACCGCCGATGGCGGCCGCGCCGAAAGGCGTCGAGGGCTCGTGGATCGATGCCAAGGGCACCGGCCTGTCGACCTTCACCGGCGGCAAGTTCACGACCGTCGCCACCGACACCGGCCAGAAGCTCGCCGATGGCAGCTATACCATGACCGGCGCCACGTCGGTCGAGATCAACGGCACGTCGCTGATCCGCCAGACGCCGGTCAGCTTCAACTGCCTGCTGATCTCCACCAGCCAGCTGAACTGCACCAGCTCGTCCGGCCAGAATTTCGTGCTGACGCGACGCGTCTGAACCGGCGACATCGGACTTATCGAGGACGGCGGCCGATTGGCCGCCGTCCTTTTTTGTGCTTGCAACTCTTGGCGGCATTTCCGCTTGCGTCAGCCGGAACGCGATGGGAACATGGTCGAAACGCTGGCTGTTATACCCCAGTCAAGCAAGGGCGTTAAACGCCTCCGATCAGCCTACCGGGAGACGAAGATGAAGAAGCTTGCCGCCATTGCCGCCCTGTCAGCATCGACGCTTGGCCTGTCGGCCGGCGCATCCTTTGCCGACTACACATTGAACATTCTGCATTTCAATGACTGGCACAGCCGCATCGAAGGCAACAACAAATATGAATCGACCTGTTCGGCCGACGAGGAGACCAAGGGCGAATGCATCGGCGGCGCCGGCCGGTTGATCACGGCGATCGCCCAGGAACGCAAGAAGCTCGAAGGCCAGAACGTGCTGCTGCTCAATGCAGGCGACAGCTTCCAGGGATCGCTGTTCTACACCACCTACAAGGGCACCGTGGAGGAGGAATTCCTCAACCAGATGAAACCCGACGCGGTGACGCTCGGCAACCATGAATTCGACGACGGCGAGAGCGCGCTGGTGCCTTACCTCGACAAGGCGAAGTTCCCGATCGTCAGCGCCAATGTCGTGCCCAACGACAAGTCCGGCGCGGCCGGCAAGATCAAGCAGTCGATCGTCGTCGAGGTCGGCGGACAGAAGATCGGCATTGTCGGCGCCGTCACCAACGATACGCCCGAACTCGCCTCCCCCGGCCCCAACATCGCCATCGCCGACGACGTCAAGTCGATCACCGCGGAAGTCGAGAAGCTGAAAGCGCAGGGCGTCAACAAGATCATCGCGGTGACCCATATCGGCTACAACAGGGAGCGCGACATCATCGCCAAGATCCCGGGCATCGACGTGGTCGTCGGCGGCCACAGCCATACGCTGTTGTCCAACACCGATCCGAAGGCGGCAGGCCCCTACCCGACGATGGTCGACAACCCGGACGGCTACAAGGTGCCGGTGGTGCAGGCGGCCTCCTATTCGAAATATCTCGGCGAGTTCAAGGTGGTGTTCGACGACAATGGCGTCGTCAAGTCGGCCAGCGGCGACCCGATCTTTCTCGACAAGTCGATTACGCCCGATCCCGCCGTGCTGGCCCGCATCAAGGAGCTCGGTGCGCCGATCGAGGCTTTGAAGAACAAGGAAGTGGCCGAGACCACCGACGTTGTCGACGGCAGCCGCGAGAATTGCCGCGCCAAGGAATGCGCGATGGGCAACCTCGTCTCCGACGCCATCCTCGACCGCGTCAAGGGACAGGGCGTCGAGATCGTCATCTCCAATGGCGGCGGCCTGCGCGCCTCGATCGACAAGGGCACCGTCACAATGGGCGAGGTGCTGACCGTGCTGCCGTTCCAGAACACGTTGGCGACCTTCCAGATTTCCGGCAAGGACCTGGTCGCCGGTCTGGAAGGCGGCGTCAGCCAGGTCGAGGACGGCGCCGGCCGCTTTCCGCAGGTTGCTGGCCTCAAATACGCCTTCGACAAGTCGGTCGCACCCAATGCCGGCCGCGTCAAATCCGTCGAGGTGATGGAAAACGGCGCCTGGACGCCGATCAAGCCCGACAAGGACTATCTGGTCGCCACCAACAATTACGTGCGCCAGGGCGGCGACGGCTACAAGGTCTTCGCCGAAAAGGCCAAGAACCCCTACGACTACGGTCCCGGTCTGGAACAGGTCGTGGCCGACTATCTCGGCGCCCACCGGCCCTACACGCCCAAGCTCGACGGCCGCATCACCGAGATCGCCGCGACTGTCGCGGCGGCCCCGGCAGCCGAGCCTGCCAAGCCTGCAGAGCCGGCAAAGCCAGCCGAGGCAACCCCGGCCCCCGCGCCGGCGGAACCTGCCAAACCAGCCGAGGCCGCGAAACCTGCCGAACCGGCAAAGCCCGCGGAAACGGCACCGGCAATGCCCGCATTGCCGGCCAATTCAGGCGATATTGCCAACACGCCACCGGCCATATCGACGGAGGCGGCACCTCCGCCGCCGACACCCGCTGCCCCGGCGCCTGCTCCCGCTGCTCCGGCAAAACCGGCCGAGGCTGCTCCCGCACCGGCGCCGGCGGAACCCGCCAAGCCCGCGGAACCGGCAAAGCCGGCCGAAGCACCGGCGACGGGCAACCATGTGATCGTCACCGGCGATACCTACTGGGACCTGGCCAAGAAGGCCTATGGCGACGCGACCAAATGGAAGCTCATCTATGAGGCCAACAAGGGTCAAAGGCCGCATCGGCTTATGCCGGGCGCAACGCTGACCATCCCGCCGAAGTAACGCGCTTTCGCCTCTTCCATCCAACACCCGCCAGGGAAACCGGGCGGGTGTTCTGTTTTCGGCCGAACACGCGTTAAGGTGCGGCCAGACGCGGCATTGAAACCCCGGGCAGGATGATTAGGTTCGCGTCTCCTGGAGAACCCCTATGACGCTTACAACCGCTGTCGATCCCAAAGCCGCGAAGGCCCTCGGCCCCCGGCCGGCCGGGCATCCGCCGGTCAAGACCGGCAAGGTTGGTGTCATGCTGATCAATCTCGGCACGCCTGACGGCACCGACTTCAAGCCGATGTGGCGGTATCTCAGGGAATTCCTGTCCGATCCGCGCGTCATCGAGCTGAACAGGGCGATCTGGTATCCGATCCTCTATGGCCTGGTGCTCACCACCCGCCCGAAGAAGTCCGGCGCCAATTACGCCCGGATATGGAACAAGGAAAGGAACGAGTCGCCGCTGCGCACCTACACCCGCGCCCAGGGCGAAAAGCTGGCCGAGGCGTTGCGCGACCTGCCCGATGTCGTCGTCGATTGGGCGATGCGCTACGGCAATCCTTCGACCGCGAGTGTCGCCGAAAGGCTGGTCGCGCAGGGCTGCGACCGCATTCTTTCGTTCCCGCTCTACCCACAATACTCCGCGACGACGACGGCAACCGCCAATGACCAGCTGTTTCGCGCCTTGATGAAAATGCGCGCGGCCCCCGCCATCCGCAGTGTGCCGCCTTACTATGACGAGCCCGTCTATATCGAGGCGCTGGCGCGTTCGATCGAACAGAATCTCGCCACGCTGGATTTCGAGCCGGAAGTGGTCATCGCCTCCTACCACGGTATCCCAAGACCCTACTTCGAAAAGGGTGATCCCTACCATTGCCACTGCCTCAAGACGACGCGGCTGCTGCGCGACAGGCTCGGCTGGGACGAGAAGAGGCTGATAACCACCTTCCAGTCCCGCTTCGGCGCGCAGGAATGGCTGCAGCCCTACACGGACAAGACGGTGGAGAGACTGGGCAAGGACGGCGTCAAATCCATCGCCATCGTCAATCCCGGCTTTTCCGTCGACTGCATCGAGACGCTGGACGAGATCGGCCGGGAAGCGGACGAGACTTTCCATCACGCCGGCGGCAAGAACTTTGCGCACATCCCTTGCCTCAACGACAGCGCCGAGGGGATGGCGGTGATCGAGGCAATGGTGCGGCGCGAACTGTCCGGCTGGGTCTGAAACGACGGGCGCCGACGATGCAGCCCGGCCTATGATGATTTCCACTCCGACACGTCGAGACCCGACTGCGCCACTTTCAACACAATATCGATCGCCGGGGGCGTGCGTTTAGCCAGCCACACCTGTGATAAAGGCGCGATCTCCATTTAGGGCAGAAAGCCGAAGATTCCGTTTTACTTCCATCCAACTGCGGATTCAGCATGAATGGATTATGCAAGCGGCCGCATGTTATTGTATCCCTGAAGAAGGGGAGACCAGGCGCCCATGACAACGGCAAAGACACTCTGTGTGCTGATCCACGGATTTTCAATTTCCGATGCTAAAAGCTTCTGGGGAAGAATCCCCTATTTCCTACAGCATGATGCCGTCAGGAAAATCGACACTCTCGTTGCCCAGTATACCACAAGCAAAGCACTCTATATTGACCTCATTTCCACAAGCCTCGGGTCATTGAGAATGCCGACGTCTGAGCGGATAGCCCGGCAGATATTGTCGTCAATTCGACTTCGCTGTCGGGAAGCTAATTACGAGGCAGTCTTGCTGATAGGCCACAGCTACGGTGGACTAATCGCGACTCTAAGCTGCCAGTCCAAAGACAGATTTACCGTCCCCATCCGAGGCGTTTGCTTGTGCGCGTCACCAGGGAGGCAAAATCTCTTCGCAACGCTGCACGTGATTGGGGGCGGTGGAAACGCCCAAACGAGGGAGCTGGCGGGTAGAAAAATATACCGCAAGGTTTACCAAAAGCTGGTACCGAAACTCTCCCGCGATATCCCCTTCTGGTACCTTGAAGCAACGAATGAAGAGGTAGTTCGCGAGCCAACCTTGGACATTTTCACTCAAAACTGGAGTCACCCCGGCGTTCACAGTTGGCCAAGAGAGGTTGAGAATCGTAACCATATGGGTTACCGTTATCTACTAGAATTCGTCAACTCATACGCGATTTAAAACATGTCCGCACTGGCTGCCCTTGCTCACGACGATTTTGGCCAAGAACTTCTTCCGTTGCATTCCGACGACATAAACGAACTGGAGAAAAAAGATAAGATATTATTTGGTATTGAGCGGGATGTTAAGCAGGTAGCTGACGAATTTACAAGCAGAAAGACTATAGACGCTCTTAAGTTCTGCGTAGATTTTGACGTAATCTACTCTGCATCACATTGGCATGACTCTAAAAGCAGCGACCAGTTCTGGGCATCCCTGATTTTCTTCCTTGAGGGCATAAAGCCCTTCATCCTTCCGGGAACACTATACGAGATCCTGAATTTTCTCGAGAAGGACGATGGGCGAAGACGTCAGGCAAGTCGATCTGGAGGAATTGGATCCCTTGGCGCCGCCTTTATGGCAGCCGTGGAGCGTGCAGATTTTAAAGACGACAATGTCGTAGAGCGATCCATCCGCGCCCATCAGGAATACAAAGACAGGAAACGGGATCGACTCCAAACATACTTCATATTTGATTTAGTAATGCAAAAAAGCGAACTGTACGATAAAGAAAATTTTGGTGAATTTGACTACGATCTTTTCGACAGCAGCGTTTATAAGATATCAGGCCTCGGCAGATTCAGACACGATAAAATAATAAACAACAGAATCGATGCTTTAAATTATACACTTTGCTCACAGATGAATAGAAACTTATGGTCGAAGAAGCAGGAGCCAACTTTTATTTTGGTTTCAGATTCTACGGTCATGTCAAGTCTTCACCGCTCTTTTAGTGAACGTGCTAGCCGGTCAAGTTCACGAGAATGTACCGTTTGGAACTCTAGAGTCGCCTCGATATTTTCGCTAATAGCCGTCTCATCTGGAAGCATTATTGACGCACGCAACACCGCTTGGGATATGTATCAGTCCCTGATTGATGAACGGCGAGCTATTCAACTTGAGATTAAGAGGAGATCGGAAGGCGGTTTACCTGCGCGCGAGAGGCCTGCCCAGCGGGACGTCTTGTTGAAGCTCATCCAGGGCTTTGAAGCTCTTCAGAGGAATATTGATCGAGCGGGCGCGCGATCAGAAGCGTTTGCGAACTTTGTTGATTCTAGTACTGGTCTCTTGGATTTTGAGAATTTTTCGAAGTCCGTCTCGAGCCTGATTCGAAGGAAGCTTGAGATAGAAGACGAGAATTTTTATAAAAAAATTATGATCAACGAAAAGACAGATAGGTTCGAGATAAAATCCTACGAGAGAGACCCAAGATTTACCTATGTGAATAGATTTGATATATTTGCCGGCGAGTCAGACGTATTCGACACCCTTCTCGTGTACCGCAGCTACGATCAGTTAATTATTCCGAGCGCCGTGCCTATTCAGGAATTTCTTGATGTCCTGAACAAGCTGCGACAAAGGATTTTGAGCGGACTGACAGCGGGCCGTTATCAGTCCATAGGCAGCAGCGGAGAGACCGGTCGGATAATTGTAGCTTCCCAGCGCAGTGAGTTTGATTCAAAGACGATAGAGCTGGGTTGGAAAAAAATGCTTTATAGTGCGGATCTTCAAAGTGATCGTGGGCCGGCGGACAGCGCAGAGGTTATTTTGAAAATAGGATCGCTCAGCGGGATTGCACAAGAAGAAATCTCCTTCCTCAGGGTTTATAACGAATACATTGACTTTTCATTCGAATTTGATTGTGCAGTTGTTACAGTTAGACCCGAGCTGCGGCATGAGCTAATGTATGCACATGAGAGGCTATCGAGATATGATACAGAGCGCGTGTTTTTCGCGTTGCAAAATAAACATGGCTACGCCTTCTAGATATTGAATTGCCTTTCTTGTTTATTGAGCGATCTAGGGAGCGTTGGGTGAAACATATTAAGTATGACATCGTCAAAAAGTTGATAGCGGGATTTCAAAATCGCGCATCAATGTGGGTAAGCACACCGCTCACTTTACAGCATGGGTTGCGCTTAATTGCAGGAGCCTATGATGCAGAGGACGATGAACATGACAAGGTTTTGGAGAGCCTTCGAGATATTTCTGCAAGCAAGGCACCCTATCATGGTGTGATGTTGGTGCGGCGTTCGCAGATCGAGTTTCACTTGGGATTGAGAGGCACCTCGGAGAATGGCGCTGTTAAATTCAGGGACCCAGACACAAGAAGTTTCAGCGAAAGCTTTTCAGTCGGAGCCTCGACTGAGGGCTTGAGGTGGCCGTTGCAAGAGACCACAGATGTGAGTTGCGGCGAGCTTGGTGTGGATATCATTTTTGACGGCAACCAAGCTTATCAAGGGGATACCATCGAGGGTGAGATTTCTCTGATTCCTGTGCGTCCGCTTAAAGATCGAGAGACGACCATCCAATATAAAATTACGTTTGTTGAGTAACATATCTGTCGTTAGCAGCGAGCGGTATGCTCCAACTGGAACGAGAAGAAGCTGATCACCACGTTCCAGTCCCGCTTCGGCGCGCAGGAATGGCTGCAGCCCTACACCGACAAGTCGGTGGAGAAACTGGGCAAGGACGGCGTCAAATCCATCGCCATCGTCAATCCCGGCTTTTCCGTCGACTGCATCGAGACGCTGGACGAAATCGGCCGGGAAGTGGCCGAGACTTTTCATCACGCCGGCGGCAAGAATTTCGCCCATATCCCTTGTCTCAACGCCAGCGCTGAGGGCATGGCGGTCATCGAGGCGATGGTGCGGCGCGAACTGTCCGGCTGGGTCTGATATCAGGAACAACGGCCACTCCGGAGCGTTGAGGCGCACCTTCCGGAGAATTCGATGCCCCGCAAACTCGACCTCAGGACCGGCCGGCCCGTCTGGTCCGCCTATCGCGCGCCTGCCGTGCCGACTTCGGCGCTGACCCGCGACGTCAAGGCCGATGTGCTGATCATCGGCATGGGCATCAGCGGCGCCATGATGGCCGAGGCGTTGACGGCGGACGGCCATTCCGTGATCTGCATCGATCGGCGCGGGCCATTGAAAGGCTCGACCGCCGCAACCACGGCGCTGGTCCAGTTCGAAATCGACCAGCCGCTTTCAACGCTCTCGAAAATGATCGACAAGACGAAGGCGCAGCAGGCATGGCGCCGCTCGCGGCTCGCTGTGTCCAATCTCGCCGGCCGCATCGAGGATCTCGCGATCGACTGTCGCCTGCGCCGCATCCAGTCGCTCTATCTGGCCGGTACGCTGCTCGGCCCGTCGGAACTGCGTGAGGAAGCCGAAGCGCGCCGGCAAGCGGGCATCGCCGCCGCCTATCTGACGCCGCAGCCCCTGGGCGACACATTCGGCATCGACCGCGGCGGCGCCATCCTCAGCCACGGCAACATCGCGCTCGACCCGCGCAAGCTGACGGCCGGGCTGCTGCTCAAGGCGCTGCAACGCAAGGCACGTCTTTACGCGCCCGTCGAAGCGACGGCGATCGAGGACAGCGCCGACGAGGCGGTCGTGGCCACGAAGGACGGCCCGACCATCATGGCACGGCATGTTGTGCTGGCCACCGGCTATGAACTGATGGACATCGTGCCGGCGGCCGCCCACCGGATCATCTCGACCTGGGCGATCGCGACGCGCCCGCAGCCGCGAAAGCTCTGGCCGGGTCCGGCGTTCATCTGGGAAGCGTCGGACCCGTATCTCTACCTCAGGGCGACGGCCGACGGCAGGGTCATCTGCGGCGGCGAGGACGAGGATTTTGCCGATGAGACGCGGCGCGATGAATTGATTCCCGACAAGGCTGCGCGCATCTCTGAAAAACTCGGCCTGATATTTCCGCAACTCGACGTCAGGCCTGAATTCGCCTGGACTGGTTCCTTCGGCACGACCAGCACCGGCCTGCCCTATATCGGCGCCATCCCCAGGCACCCGCGGATCCATGCGGTCATGGGTTACGGCGGCAACGGCATCACCTTCTCGCGCATCGCTTCCGAAATTATTTCGGCTTCGATCAAGGGGCTCGCCGACACGGATGCAGAGCTGTTCGCCTTCAACCGGTGAGTGCAAACCCACAAACAATCCTTCATCACCTGATTGTAACGCTCCTGAAACACACTTAAGTCTTTGGTGAAGTCGGCTGCGCGGGAATGGCTCGCAGGGCCAGCTTCTGAGGGAGAGCCAAATGGATTTCAGTGGTTTCGATATTGCGGTCATTGTTCTTGTCGCGCTTGTCGTGCTGGTGCTGTTCAAAGGCATCAAGACAGTTCCGCAAGGCTACAACTATACCGTCGAACGTTTTGGCCGTTACACCAGGACACTGAGCCCCGGCCTCAACATCATCACGCCTTTCGTCGACCGCATCGGCGCAAAGATGAACATGATGGAGCAGGTGCTCGACGTTCCGAGCCAGGAGATCATCACCCGCGACAACGCCATCGTTGGCGTCGACGGCATCGCTTTCTACCAGATTCTCAATGCGGCACAGGCAGCCTACCAGGTTGCCGGCCTGCAGAATGCCATCCTCAACCTGACGATGACCAACATCCGTACCGTCATGGGTTCAATGGACCTCGACGAGCTCCTGTCGAATCGCGACGCCATCAACGAGCGCCTGCTGCGCGTCGTCGACGAGGCGGCGCATCCGTGGGGCATCAAGATCACCCGCGTCGAGATCAAGGACATCAACCCGCCGGCCAACCTCATCGAATCGATGGGCCGCCAGATGACCGCCGAACGTAACAAGCGCGCGCAGATCCTGGCCGCCGAGGGCCTCAAGCAGTCGCAGATTCTCGAAGCCGAGGGCCGCAAGGAAGCCGCCTTCCGCGACGCCGAGGCGCGCGAGCGTTCGGCCGAGGCCGAGGCCCGCGCGACCCAGGTGGTGTCGGAAGCGATTTCCAAGGGCGACGTGCAGGCGCTCAACTACTTCGTCGCCCAGAAATACACCGAGGCGTTGGGCAAGATCGGCACGGCCACCAACAGCAAGATCGTGCTGATGCCTTTCGAGGCGTCGTCGCTGATCGGCTCGCTCGGCGGCATTGGGGAAATTGCCAAGGAAGTCTTCCGCAACGAAGGCACGGCCGGTGCGCAGCGCCAGGCCGCCCGCCCGCCGGTCGTGCGGCCGAGCGACAACTAGGTCCATAGGGGGTCACTCTTATGATCGATCGCATCATTTCCGAACTCGGCCCTTGGTCCTGGATGGTTCTGGGCTTCGTGCTGCTGGTCGTGGAAGTCATCGCGCCGGGCTTCTTCATGCTTTGGATCGGCATCGCTGCGCTCATCATTGGGGCGGTGTCGCTGCTGATCTGGGATGCGGCGATCTGGACCTGGCAGGTTCAGGTCCTCGCCTTCCTGGCGCTGTCGCTGGTTTCAGCCTTCGTCGGCAAGAAACTCATGGGCGGACGCGACCAGCCGACCGACCAGCCGCTGCTCAACCGGCGCGGCGCCCAGATGATCGGCCGCATGGCGACGCTTTCCGAGCCGATCAAGGACGGCCGCGGCCGCATCAAGCTCGGCGATACGCTATGGCGCGTCTCCGGACCGGACCTGCCCGCCGGCACGCAGGTGCGGGTGACAAGTGCCGCGGATACCGACCTGGAACTGACGGTCGAACGGGTCTGAATTTTCAGCCTGGGCGCCGACACACAAGGTGTGTTGAGATTCAGGTCAGGCCGAGTCGAAAATGCCTGATACGAGAACTGGAGCGGAGCGTACTTTTCGTACGTGAGCTCCGCTCTACTGCATCGCAGTAGAGCGGGGAGGCGCAGGTATCAGCAATTTGCAGGCCGGCCTCACCTGAATATCAGCACACCTAGGCAGCGCCGATGCGCAGCAGGTCATGGAAGTGCACCACGCCGAGCGGCACGTTGTTCTTGGTCACCACCAGCGCGCCGATATTGTGCTCGTTGAGCAGCGCGATCGCGGTGCCGGCAAGCGTCTGCGGATCGACCGTCTTGGGCTTACGGGTCATCACCTCGTCGACGATGACGTCGGCCAGGTGGCGGTGCAGGTTGCGCGCGACATCGCCGTCGGTGATGATCCCGGCCAATTCGCCATTGGTGTCGACGATGAGGACGCAGCCGACCTTCTTCTGCGACAGCGTCATCACCGCTTCCGGCATCTTGGTGCCGAGAAGCGCCAGCGGAATCTGGTCGCCGACCCGCATGATCTCGGAGACCAGCGTCAGGTTGGCGCCAAGCTGGCCGCCGGGATGGAAGGTGCGGAAATGGTCCGGCGTGAAGCCGCGCGCCTCGAGCAACGCGATCGCCAGCGCATCGCCGATGACCAGTTGCAGCAATGTCGATGTCGTCGGCGCCAGGCCGTGCGGGCAGGCCTCCGGGGTGCGCGGCAAAAGCAGCACGACGTCGGCCGCACGCGCCAGCGCCGATGTCTCTCCGGCGGTTATGGCGATAAGCGGAATGGAGAAGCGCCTGGAATAGGCAATGATGCCCTTGAGCTCGAGGCTTTCGCCCGACCACGACATGGCGATGATGGCATCGTCCTTGGCGATCATGCCGAGATCGCCATGGTTGGCCTCGACGGGATGGACGAAGAAGGCCGGCGTGCCTGTGGAGGCCAGCGTCGCTGCGATCTTCGAGCCGATATGGCCGCTTTTGCCGACGCCGGTGACGATCAGCCGGCCTTCGATCTTCGAGATCATGTCGACGGCCTGCGCGAAAGGCGCGGCCAGTCCGTTCTCGAGCGCTTCGGCAAGGGCGGCGATCCCGGCCTGTTCGGTTGTCACCGTTCTCAGTGCCGAATCAATCGACGCTTGCCTGTCCAGGGGCTTCTTATCGAGGGATCTAGCATGCATGGATGATGCGATTAGCGCGTTGCCGCCCGCCTGTCCAACAGAAATGGCGCTGGCGCCCGGATGGCGGAGGCCCCGGGCAGGCCACGCGATCCTGCAAACAGCGGCACTTTGACTGGACGAATGAGCGCCACCTCAACCCTCCGTTAACCATCCCCATTTACGGTTCGGTAAGTATGGCGCGCACAGCGCCGCGCAAGCAGTGGTGGCGATGTCCGGGGCCCAGCCAGAAAAATCAAGAGGACGACGAGGCAAGGCGGTGTGCGCCCTGCTGCTGGCGACCAGTGTGTTCGCTTTGCTGCGCCCGGCACCTCTCCATGCCCAGGAAACGGAGTTGCGCGGCGAGGTTTCCGAATCGGCGATCCTGACCGACCAGCAGCGCAAGGCAAGGCAGCTCGCCCTTGCCGCCCAGGGCAAGCAACAGTCGGCCAACACCGCGCAGGACGATACGCCGCCGCGCACCTATTTGCCGGCCAGTGCCGGCGCCGTCCCCGACGACACCGGCACGGATGCCGCCACCGGCGGCATTTTCGATCCGCCGCAGGCGACCGACGACACGTCCACCGACAATGCGACGCCACCCAAGCCGCGCCGCCGTCCGTCGACGGCCGCGCAGAAAGCTACTGATCAGGACAAGACCAAAGCGGGCACCAAGACGGCCGACAAGTCGAAAAAGAAGAAAAAGACGACGGCTGCAACCGCTGACACCACCGCTTCAACGACCGCCTCCACGACGGACGCTGCCGGCACGACCGGCATAGATGAGGAGACGGCCAACCGCCGCGCCCTCACCGTCGACAGCGCCGACAGGCAGAAGCTTGACCCCGGCGCCGAGCGCACCGCCGCCATCGAGGGCCAGAACAAGAAGGCCGAGGAGGATCCGTTCGCGCCCACCGGCGTCAAATGGGGGTCCTTCGTCATCCGCCCGTCGATCGAACAGGGCATGACCGCCACCACGAACGGCGATTCGAGCAGCGCCGGCACATCAGCGCTGCTGTCGGAGACGGCATTGCGCTTTTCCGCGGTTTCCGACTGGCGCGAAAACTCCGCCACCATCGACGGCTATGGCCTGTTCCGCGAGAGCGTTTCGGGCTACCGGGTTCACAATGCGCAAGGCCGCATCGAAGGCCAGCTCAATGTCGACCTCGACAATGAGCTGCGCGCCATCGCCAAGCTCGGCTATGAAGCCGTGCCCGAAACGGCGTCCTCGCCCAACGCCATTGCCGGCGTCAGCACCCAGCCGCTGCGGCAGACGATCGACGGCAGCCTCGGCATCGAAAAGCACATCGGCAAGATGCAGTACACGCTGACCGGCGCGGTCTCGCACGACTTCTATGGCGACGCCGAGCTTTCGGACGGCACCACGCTGTCGCAGAAGGATCAGGACAACACGCTCTACACGGCGACCCTGCGCACCGGTTACGAAATCTCCCCGGCCCTCACCCCGTTCACCGAAATCGAGGTCGGCCGCAGGGCCTATGATCAGCGCATCGACAATGAGGGCTTCGAGCGTTCCTCGACGCGCCTCGGCGCTCGCGCCGGCCTGCAGCTCGACATGGGCGAGAAGCTGTCGGGCGAATTCTCGGCCGGCTGGCTGCGGGAAGCGATCGACGACAAGAGCCTGGGGGCGATTTCGGGCGCCACCGTCAACGCCGACCTCAAATGGTCGCCGGAGCGCGGGACCACGATCGGCCTGACTGGCAAGACCACCGTCGAGACCACGACCACTGCGGGTGAAAGCGGCGACATCCTCTATTCCGGCCGCTTGACCGGTGAACGGCAGATCCGCGCCAACCTTACCGCGAATGCGGCGCTCGGCCTCGACTGGCGCGACTATGTCGGCATCGATGGCCATGACCAGATCTTGAGCGCCGAGACCGGGCTGACTTGGTGGCTGAACCGTTATGCTGGCCTCACCACAAGGGTGAGAACCGAAAGGCTGACCAGCAACCTGCCCGGCCGCGACTACACCGCCAACAGCATCTATCTCGGCCTGAAAGTGCAGCGCTGAAACTTGTCTGCGCAGGAAGGGTGGTCAGCCGCGGTGGCATGCCCCATCCAGCTAAGATGCCGCGACTCGCCGCTCTGACGGCGTCATTTCGTCGAGAAGCGTGCGGATGACGCCGGCCATGTTCTCCTTCATGTCGCTGCGCCACAGCGCGAAGGCGACATTGGCCTCGACGAAACCTTCCGGCGAACCGCAATCGAAGGTACGGCCCTGATAGTGGTAGCCGTAGAAGGCCTGCTGCTTCTCCAGCTTCAGCATCGCATCGGTCAGCTGGATTTCGTTGCCGGCGCCCTTTTCCTGGTCTTCGAGGATCTTGAAAATCTCGGGCTGCAGGATGTAGCGGCCGTTGATGTAGAGGTTCGAGGGTGCGGTGCCGGTCTTCGGCTTCTCCACCATCTCGGTGATGCGGAAGCCGTGATGCGTATCCTCGCCACGGCCGACGATGCCGTATTTATGGGCCTCCGCCGGGTCGCATTCCTGCACGGCGATGATGTTGTTGCCGGTTTCCTGGTAGAGTTCGACCATCGACTTCATGCAGCTCTTTTCCGACTGCATGATCATGTCGGGCAAGAGCAGCGCGAACGGCTCGTCGCCGACCAGTTCACGCGCGCACCAGACGGCATGGCCGAGCCCCATCGGCACCTGCTGGCGGGTGAAGCTGGTCTGGCCGGGCGCCGGCTGGAGCCGCTGCAGGCGGGCCAGCTGCTCGTCCTTGCCGCGCTGGGCGAGCGTGTCATAGAGCTCGAACTGGATATCGAAATGATCCTCGATGACAGCCTTGTTGCGGCCGGTCACGAAGATGAAATGCTCGATGCCCGCCTCGCGCGCCTCGTCGACCACATACTGGATGACCGGCCGGTCGACGACGGTCAGCATCTCCTTGGGAACAGCCTTGGTGGCCGGGAGGAACCGCGTGCCGAGACCGGCGACCGGGAAAACTGCCTTGCGAACTCTCTTCATGCTTTCAATTATCCGTTTGCTGCCCGGCTCCGCAATCCCCGTCTGGCGACATTTTCACGCCGGAATTGAAGATTACTGGGGGCGGGTGAGGGGAAACTTCCACCGGTTAAAGCATCGAGGTGTCTTTTCGTTCCAGGCGACGCCTATGGTAAACTAATTCCTAACCCGGTTCGGCGATGAATGGTCTTTCCTGAGACAGAGAAGGAGGAAAACATGTCCGTTCGCAATGCCGCAAAACGTTTCACCAGCGTCATGACGGCCGCCAGCCTCTCGCTCGCTCTGCTGATGCCTGCCGGTCCCGCCTTCGCCGACGCCGGTTTCCGGCAATGGGTCGCCAGCTTCCGCGCCACCGCCGTCGCCGGCGGTGTTTCCGGCGCTGTCTACGACCAGGCTTTCAGGGATATCAAGGAGCCTGATCCGGTGGTGCTGGAAAAGGCGCGCACCCAGCCCGAATTCACCGCGCCCGCCTGGGATTATTTCGACAACCGCGTGCATGACCAGTCGGTCGCCGTCGGGCAGCAGATGGCGAAGAAGTGGAAGCCGTGGCTGGACAGGATCGAGTCGAGGTTCGGCGTCGACCGCTACATTCTGCTGGCCATCTGGTCGATGGAATCGAACTATGGCGAGATCCTCAAGCGCGACGACATCATGCGCAACGTCATCCGGTCGCTGGCGACTTTGGGCTATGGCGACCCGAAGCGGTCGAAATATGCCCGCACCCAGCTGGTCGCGGCCCTGAAGATCCTGCAGACCGGCGACATCGACGAAAGCCATCTGATGGGCTCCTGGGCCGGCGCCATGGGCCAGACCCAGTTCATCCCCACCAGTTACCAGCACTATGCCGTCGACATGGACGGCAACGGCAAGCGCGACATCTGGAATTCCATCCCCGATGCGCTGGCGACATCGGCCAATCTGCTGAAGAAGAATGGCTGGCAGGCCGGCAAGACCTGGGGCTACGAAGTCGCGATACCGGCTGGCAAGCTGCCGGGCGGATCGAAGACACTGGCGCAGTGGCAGGCGCTTGGCGTCGTCAGGGCCAGCGGCAAGCCGTTCAAGAACCTCACCGACAAGGCGACGCTGAAAGTGCCGGACGGCCGTGGCGGGCCGGCCTTCCTGATGATCAGGAATTTCTCGGTCATCAAGGCCTACAACAATGCCGACAAATATGCCCTGGCTGTTGGCCTCCTCGCCGACGAGATCGCCGGTGGCAACGGTCTGGTCCAGGACTGGAAGCGGCCCTTCACCAAGCTCACCTTCGAGGAAAGGCAGGAGCTGCAGAAGCGGCTTTCGCAGCACGGGCTTTACGACGGCAAGTTCGACGGCAAGATCGGCGACGGCTCCAAGACCGCCATCATGGCCTATCAGGCGAAGGTCGGCTTGACCCAAGACGGCTACCCGAGCATGGAAGTGCTCAAATGGCTCAGGCAGAAATAGCGCCGGGCGCTTTTTTGGCGCACATATCCGGCGCCTTGGCACTTTGAACTTGCGCCCGGCCGCAAAACCGGCTCCGGTTTGCGGAACCAGGCGCAAGGGGATGGAGGAGTGATTGGTTTCGGCCGCGCGTATCGCGATCCTTGTTCGTCGCACGCCGATCCTTTTTCTGGCGATAGTCCTGCTGGCGATCGCCGCCGCCGATGCCTTCCATGCACCGGCCATGGCGCAGGAGCAGCCGCAGCAAAATCGCGGCTGGTCGTTGCGCGACCTCTTGTTTCCACGGCGCAGCGAGCGGGTCGAACCGCCGCTCGACATCCAGAAGGCAAGACCGAAGGCCAAGGCGAAAAAACGCGCCCCGCGTCCGCCGGAGCAGCCTGAAATCCCTGTGGTCGAAAAGACGCCGGACGCCCGCACCGTGCTGGTGGTCGGCGACTTCATGGCCACAGGCCTTGCCGAGGGCCTGGACACCGCCTTCGCCGACAATCCCGGCGTCAGGATCGTCGTGCGCAGCAACGGCTCGTCGGGCTTCGTGCGCGATGACTTCTACAACTGGCCCGAACAGATCAAATCGCTGATCGAGACCGAGAAACCGGCAGCGGTGGTCGTCATGCTGGGTTCCAACGACCGCCAGCAGATGAAGGTCGGCGACGTGCGCGAGCAACCCCGGTCCGAGAACTGGACCAAGGAATATGAGCGCCGCACCGACGAACTCGGCAAGGCCATCGCCACAGCAAAGGTGCCTTTCCTGTGGGTCGGCATGCCGGCCTTCCGGGTGCCGAAGATGACCTCCGACATGCTGGCCTTCAACGACATCTACCATCAGGCGGCCGAAAACCATGGTGGCGAATTCGTCGACGTCTGGGACGGCTTCGTCGATGAGAACGGCGCCTTCGTCACCACCGGCCCCGACATGAACGGCCAGCCGGTGCGGCTGCGCGCCGATGACGGCATCAACGTTTCCAAGGCCGGCAAGCGCAAGCTCGCCTTCTACACCGAAAAGCCGCTGGCCAAGATCCTGGGCCTGGCCGCGCCCGGCAGCGTGGCCCCGGCGGCGGCTCCGGCGGGCGCGCCGGTCGAGGCGCCGGCGCCGGCAGCGGCACCGATCGTCATTGACCGCACCGCACCGATGCTGCTTAGCGACCCGGCGCTCGACGGCGGCACCGAACTGCTCGGCGCCGCGCCCCCGGCAGAGGCCAATCCGGCTCTTCCCGGTGAAAAACTGGTGATCGAAGGCAAGGCGCCGGAGGCCTCCCCCGGCCGCGCCGACGATTTCTCCTGGCCGCCAAAGGCCGAGCCGCCGGCGACAGCCGCGGCGGCCCCGGCGGCCGACACGACGACGGCGATCAACCCTTAATCACGCGGAACTATTGAGACTGTTTCGAAACTCGCTCCTGTGAGTCATATGATGGCGTCGAGAACCGGAGCGGAGCGTACTTTTGAGTACGTGAGCACCGGAAGCGCAGAAAACGCCTTCAGATGGCCGCAGGAGTAGAGTTTCCAAACGGGCTCAGCGGGGAAGGACGCTTGAGCCCATCAGCGCCTCGTCGATCGAGCGCGCCGCCTGGCGGCCTTCGCGGATCGCCCAGACGACCAGCGACTGGCCGCGGCGCACATCGCCCGCCGCATAGAGCCGGTCGACGCTGGTCTTGTAGTCGCGGTCATTGGCCTCGACATTCCGGGAGCGGCGGCTGTCGGTGGTTATTTTCATCTCACCCTCGAGTTCCTTCGCCACGCCGGCGGCGGCTGGTCCCGCAAAGCCGATGGCGATGAAGGCGAGATCGGCGCGGATGACGAATTCGGTGCCGGCGATCGGCTTGCGCTTCTCGTCGACCTCGCAGCACTTGACGCCGGTCAGCTGGCCGTCCTCGCCGATGAATTCGAGCGTCGCCACCTGGAACTCGCGCTCCGCACCCTCCGCCTGCGAGGACGAAGTGCGCATCTTGGTCGCCCAATAGGGCCAGACGGCGAGCTTGTCTTCCTTTTCCGGCGGCTGCGGGCGGATGTCGAGCTGGGTGACGCGCACCGCGCCCTGGCGGAAAGCGGTGCCGACGCAGTCGGACGCGGTATCGCCGCCGCCGACGACGACGACATGCTGTCCGCCGGCGATGATTGGATGTGACGGCCACGCCACCGACTGGATCGGCTCGCCGCCGACGCGGCGGTTCTGCTGCACCAGATAGGGCATGGCGTCATGCACGCCGCCGAGATCGTCGCCCGGAATGTTGGCCGCGCGCGGTGCTTCCGAGCCGCCGCAATAGAGCACGGCATCATGCTCGGCGAGCAGTTCGGCGACGGGCTTGTCGACGCCGACATTGACGCCGCAATGGAAGGTCACGCCCTCGCCCTGCATCTGTTCGATGCGCCGATCGATATAGTGCTTCTCGATCTTGAAGTCGGGAATGCCGTAGCGCATCAGCCCGCCCGGGCGGCTCTCGCGCTCATAGACATGCACGTCATGACCGGCGCGGCCAAGCTGCTGGGCAGCGGCCATGCCGGCGGGGCCGGAGCCGATGATCGCGACCCGCTTGCCGGTCTTCTTCTCCGGTGGATAGGGCCTGATATGCCCGGTCTCGTAAGCCTTGTCGGCGATTGCCTGTTCCACCGTCTTGATGGCGACCGGAATGTCTTCGAGGTTCAGCGTGCAGGCTTCCTCGCAAGGCGCGGGGCAGATGCGGCCGGTGAACTCCGGGAAATTGTTGGTCGAATGCAGGTTGCGGATCGCGTTGTCCCAGTCCCTGTTATAGACGAGGTCGTTCCAGTCCGGAATCTGGTTGTGGATCGGGCAGCCCGTCGGCCCGTGACAGAATGGAATGCCGCAATCCATGCAGCGCGCGGCCTGTTTCTCGACCTCCTTGTCCGACATCGGCAGCGTGAACTCGCGGAAGTGCCGGATGCGATCGGAGGCCGGCTGGTACTTGTGCACCTGCCGGTCGATTTCGAGAAAGCCTGTTACCTTGCCCATAGTCCAGTTCCTGCTGTCCAGATGGTGCGGTTTTCGCCGCACCCGTTAACCTCTTGAGGCAGCCATGGCAACCTTGCGCCCGAGGTCAAACTGTCGATGAAGGGGGCCGGGAAGCCTGGGCTCCCCGGCAATTCTCTTAAAATCTATTCGGCCGCGACGCCCATGCGCATGCGTTCCATCTCGATCAGCGCGCGGCGGTATTCGACCGGCATGATCTTGCGGAATTTCGGCCGGAACGTAGCCCAGTCGTCGAGGATCTCGCGGCCGCGCACCGAACCCGTATAGTGCACGTGGTTCGAGATCAGCTGGTAGAGCCGTTCCTCGTCATGGCTGGTCATGTCGCCGGACACGTCGACGCGGCCCTTGTGGTCGAGATCGCCGCCATGGTGCAGCAGCCTTTCCATCAGATCGTCTTCTTCCGGTACCGGCTCCAGCTCGACCATGGCCATGTTGCAGCGCTCGGCGAAATCGCCCGCCTCGTCCAGCACATAGGCGACGCCGCCCGACATGCCGGCGGCGAAGTTGCGGCCGGTCTTGCCGATGACGACGACGACACCGCCGGTCATGTATTCGCAGCCATGGTCGCCGACGCCTTCGACGACGGCAGCAACGCCCGAATTGCGCACCGCGAAACGCTCGCCGGCAACACCGGCGAAATAGGCTTCGCCCTCGGTCGCGCCATAGAGCACCGTATTGCCGACGATGATGGAGTCGGCCGCGACGATCCTGGCCTCTTCCGGCGGCCGGATGACGATGCGCCCGCCCGACAGGCCCTTGCCGACATAGTCATTGCCGGCGCCGACGAGTTCGAACGAGATGCCGCGCGCCAGGAAGGCGCCGAAGGACTGGCCGGCGGTACCGGTCAGCTTCACCTGGATGGTGTCCTCGCGCAGGCCCTTGTGCTTGAAGCGCTTGGCCACTTCGCCCGACAGCATGGCGCCGGTCGAACGGTCGACATTGCGGATGTCGACCTCGATCTTGACCGGCTGCTTGGCCTCAAGCGCCGGCTTGGCCAGCTCGATCAGCTTGCGGTCGAGCACGTCGTCGATCGGATGCTTCTGCCGTTCGGTCCAGTGTACTGCCTCATGCGGCGCATCGGGCTTGTAGAACATCTTGGAGAAGTCGAGGCCCCGCGCCTTCCAGTGCTGGATCACGTCGCGCTTTTCCAGCAGATCGCTGTCGCCGATGATCTGGTCGATATGGGTGTAACCCATTTCGGCGAGCAGCCCCCTCACCTCTTCCGCCACGTAGAAGAAGAAGTTGATGACGTGCTCGGGCGTGCCCTTGAAGCGCTTGCGCAGCACCGGGTCCTGCGTGGCGACGCCAACCGGACAGGTGTTGAGGTGGCACTTGCGCATCATGATGCACCCGGCCGCGATCAGCGGCGCGGTCGAGAAGCCGAACTCGTCGGCGCCGAGCAGCGCGCCGATGATGACGTCGCGCCCGGTGCGCAGGCCGCCATCGACCTGCAGCGCAACGCGCGAACGCAGGCCGTTCAGCACCAGCGTCTGGTGCGTCTCGGCCAGGCCCATTTCCCACGGGCTGCCGGCATGCTTGAGCGAGGTCAGCGGCGAGGCGCCGGTGCCGCCATCATAGCCCGAGATGGTGATGTGGTCGGCGCGCGCCTTGGCGACACCGGCCGCGACGGTGCCGACACCGACTTCCGACACCAGCTTGACCGACACGTCGGCCGCCGGGTTGACGTTCTTCAGATCGTAGATCAGCTGCGCCAGATCCTCGATCGAATAGATGTCGTGATGCGGCGGCGGCGAGATCAGGCCGACGCCCGGCGTCGAATGCCGGACCTTGGCGATGGTCGCGTCGACCTTGTGGCCGGGCAACTGGCCGCCCTCGCCGGGCTTCGCACCCTGCGCGACCTTGATCTGCATGACGTCGGAATTGACGAGGTATTCGGCCGTCACGCCGAACCGCCCGGAAGCGACCTGCTTGATCGCCGAGCGTTCCGGGTTCTTGCCGCCGCCGGGCAGCGGCAGATAGCGGTCGGCCTCTTCGCCGCCCTCGCCGGTGTTCGACTTGCCGCCGATCTGGTTCATGGCGCGCGCCAGCGTGGTGTGCGCCTCCCTGGAGATCGAACCGAACGACATCGCCCCGGTCGAGAAGCGCTTGACGATCTCGGCCGCCGGCATGACGTCGTCGAGCGCGACCTTCTTGCGGCCGGTGTCCTCAGCCAGCCTGATCTTGAACAGGCCGCGGATGGTCTGCGCGCGCGCCGTCTCGCTGTCGATCTGCGCCGAATAGTCCTTGAACGTCTCCCACGAACCCTGGCGCACGGCGTGCTGCAAGGTGGCGACCGCGTCGGGCGACCACATATGCGCCTCGCCGCGCATGCGGAAGAGATATTCGCCGCCGACTTCGAGGCTGTTGCGCAGCACCGGATCGTTGCCGAAACCGTCCGTGTGGCGGCTGACGGTTTCGCCGGCGACCTCGTCCAGCCCGACGCCTTCGATGAGCGTCGCCGTGCCGGTGAAATACTTCTCGACGAAATCGGTCTTCAGCCCGATGGCGTCGAAGATCTGCGCGCCGCAATAGGACTGGTAGGTCGAGATGCCCATCTTGGACATCACCTTGAGGATGCCCTTGCCGATCGACTTGATGTAGCGCGACACCACCTCGTAGGCGTCGACCTCTTCCGGCAGCTCGCCGCGCTTGTGCATGTCGAGCAACGTATCGAAGGCGAGATAGGGGTTGATCGCTTCGGCGCCATAGCCGGCAAGGCAGCAGAAATGGTGCACTTCGCGCGGCTCGCCGGATTCCACGACCAGGCCGACCGAGGTGCGCAGCCCCTTGCGGATCAAGTGATGATGCACCGCCGCCGTCGCCAGCAGTGCGGGAATGGCGATGCGGTCCGGGCCGAGCTGGCGATCGGACAGAATGATGATGTTGTAGCCGCCGGCGACCGCCGCCTCCGCCCGCTCGCACAGGCGATCGATGGCGCCCTGCATGCCGGCAGCGCCCTCATTCGAGCCATAGGTGATGTCGATCGTCTTGGTGTCGAAACGGTCCTCGGTGTGGCCGATGGAACGGATCTTTTCCAGATCGCCATTGGTCAGGATCGGCTGGCGCACTTCGAGCCGCTTGCGGCGCGAATTACCGACCAGGTCGAAGATGTTCGGCCTGGGACCGATGAAGGACACCAGGCTCATCACCAGTTCCTCGCGGATCGGGTCGATCGGCGGGTTGGTGACCTGGGCGAAGTTCTGCTTGAAATAGGTGTAGAGCAGCTTCGACTTGTCCGACATCGCCGAGATCGGCGTGTCGGTGCCCATCGAACCCACGGCTTCCTGGCCGGTGGTCGCCATCGGCGACATCAACAGCTTGGTGTCTTCCTGGGTGTAGCCGAACGCCTGCTGGCGATCGAGCAGGCTGACATCCTTGCGCAGCGCGCGCGGTTCGACCGGCTTCAGATCTTCCAGGATGAGCTGCGTGTTGGCGAGCCAGGTCTTGTAAGGGTGCCTGGTGGCGATCTCCGACTTGATCTCCTCGTCGGGCACGATGCGGCCCTTGGCAAGATCGATCAACAGCATGCGGCCAGGCTGCAGCCGCCACTTCTTGACGATCCTCTCCTCCGGCACCGGCAGCACACCGGCCTCGGAAGCCATGATGACGCGGTCATCGTCGGTGACGATGTAGCGTGCCGGGCGCAGGCCGTTGCGGTCGAGCGTGGCGCCGATCTGGCGGCCATCGGTGAAGGCGACCGCGGCCGGCCCGTCCCACGGTTCCATCAGCGCGGCATGGTATTCGTAGAAAGCCTTGCGGTCGGCATCCATGAGCTTGTTGCCGGCCCAGGCTTCCGGAATCAGCATCATCATGGCGTGGCTGAGGCTGTAGCCGCCCTGGAACAAGAACTCGAGCGCGTTGTCGAAGCACGCCGTGTCGGACTGGCCGTCATAGGAGATCGGCCAGAGCTTCGAGATGTTGTTGCCGAACAGTTCGGAATCGACTGATGCCTGGCGCGCCGCCATCCAGTTGTTGTTGCCGCGCACCGTGTTGATCTCGCCATTGTGGGCGACCATGCGGTAGGGATGCGCCAGCTTCCAAGACGGGAAGGTGTTGGTCGAGAAACGCTGGTGGACAAGAATCAGCGCGGTCTCGAAGCGCGAATCCTTGAGGTCCTTGTAGTAGGCGCCGACCTGATAGGCCAGGAACATGCCCTTGTAGACGATGGTGCGCGCCGACAGCGACACGCAATAGGCGCCGATGTCCTTGTTGTCGTTCTCGGCATAGATGCGGCCCGAGATGACCTTGCGAAGCAGATAGAGCCGGGCCTCGTATTCCTCGTCATCGGGAATGTCAGCCGTACGGCCGATGAACACCTGGCGGTGGAACGGCTCGGACGCGACGATGTCGGGCGCCTTCGACAGCGACGAATTGTCGACGGGCACGTCGCGGAAGCCGATGAGCGGCAGGCCTTCGGACTGCGCCGATTCGGCGATGATGTCCTCGATATGGGCGCGAAGTGCCGCGTCCTGCGGCATGAACCAGTGTCCGACGCCATATTGGCCCGCGGGCGGCAGTTCGACGCCCTGGGCGGCCATCTCCTCACGGAAGAACTGGTCGGGAAGCTGCACCAGCACGCCGGCGCCGTCGCCGACCAGCGGGTCGGCGCCGACGGCGCCGCGATGCGTCAGGTTTTCAAGCACGGCAAGGCCGTCCTTGACGATCTGGTGCGACTTCACGCCCTTCATGTTGACGATGAAGCCGACGCCGCAGGCATCATGTTCGTTGCGCGGATCGTAGAGGCCCCGAGGGGCAAAAGCGGTTTGGCCGATGTCGGTTCGGCCAGTCTCGGTTCGCCCAGTGTTGGTTCGGGACGTATTTTTGACGGCAGCCGCTTTCGTCTGCGCGGCCTGGCCGTTCGTCGCAGAGAGCGTCATGTCCGTCATTGTCCTATCCTCCATTCCCAGCCCTTCAGGCGCTGGCCAGTTCTTCGGTCGCTAATTTGCCTCGGCAAGCGCTTGGCTCACCCTGATCCTTGCGGCACGTCTTGCGAAATCCTTGCCGAACCAGGCGGCTTTCCGCATGGTTCGCATCTGGTATCGTACAGGCCAGAGTCTGGCCGTCCACCTGTCGCTCGCAGCAACAGCCGGAGAGGCCAATATGTTACGCCAATCCAGCCTGTTTTGTGCGACAAAATAAGACAGCACTACTGTCCTAAATTTTTATGGCAGAATTCCCCGACGCACACAAGACCGATTCACAAAAAACTTGGGCTTTCCGCGACATAAAATTACGTGAAGTTGAGGGGAAACGTAAGCTTAAGTCGCCGATCCCCACCCCTTCGGCTTGGCTGGCTTTAACGGTTTTCCGGCGCCTGGCCCTTGCGGTTGGCGCGTGGAACCGTTCAACTCCGCGCTGATTTCCCCAAAACCCCGATCTTCCCCAGACATAGGCAGTTGCATGTTCTTCGCTTCCGACAATTGGGCAGGCGCCCATCCCAATATCGTTGCCGGCCTGTCGGCCGCGGCCGGCGGCTTTGCCACCGCCTATGGCGACAGCGCACTCGACCAGACGGTCTACCAGCGCTTCAATGAGATTTTCGAGCGTGAGGTCGCGGTGTTCTTCGTGGCGACCGGCACCGCCGCCAACGCGCTGTCGCTGACCGCCTTCAACAAGCCCGGCGGCATCTCATTCGCGCACCGCGAATCGCATGTCATCGAAGACGAGTGCGGCGCACCCGAGTATTTTTCCGGCGGCGCGCGCTTGCATGCCATCGACGGCGCCCTGGGCAAGATCGACGCGCACAATCTGGAGCGGACCATTGGCCGCTTCGCGCCCGAAATCGTCCACTGGGGACGGCCAATGGCGGTCTCGATCACCCAGTCGACGGAGGTTGGCACCATCTACGGCCTGAATGAGATCGAGACGATTTCGGCCATCGCCAAACGGCATTCCGTGCCGCTGCACATGGATGGCGCCCGCTTTGCCAATGCGCTGGTCGCGCTCGACACGACGCCGGCCGAAATGACCTGGAAGCGTGGTGTCGACATCCTGTCCTTCGGCGGCACCAAGAATGGCTGCTGGTGCGCCGAGGCGATCGTGCTGTTCGACCTCGACCGCGCCAGGGAATTGGCCTTCCTGCGCAAGCGTGCCGCCCAGCTGTTTTCGAAGTCGCGCTTCGTCGCGGCGCAATTCGAAGCCTATTTCAAGGACGGCCAGTGGCTCGACACCGCGCGCCACGCCAACGCCATGGCCGCGCGCCTCGCCGCGGCGATCGAGGATTCGGCCCACGCCAAGCTGGCCTGGCTGCCGCAGGCCAACGAGGTGTTCGCGGTGATCAAGAAGACCGAAGCCGAGAGGCTGCAGGCGACGGGCGCCGCCTTCTACGACTGGCACAAGCCGCATGGCTTTGACGGCCATGTGGGCGAGGACGAACTCCTCTACCGCTTCGTCACCAGCTTCGCCACGTCAGCCGAGGAAGTCGACCGCTTCGGCCAATTGATCGCCGGGTAATCGGTCCCCGAACAACAAAAAAGCGGCGCCTTTCGGCGCCGCTTTCGTCTCGGGAGGAGACACTTCTATTCCTGGGCTACATTACGCAGCGGTCTTGGCCTCGATCTGCTTGGCCTTGGCCGGAGCCGAGGTGATCGCGATCTTGCGCGGCTTCAGTTCCTCGGGAATGTTGCGCTTGAGGTCGACGAAGAGCAGGCCGTTCTTCAGCGCGGCGCCGACGACTTCAACGTGGTCGGCAAGCTGGAAGCGGCGCTCGAAAGCCCTGGAGGCAATGCCGCGATAGAGCAGCTCGGAGCCTTCGCCAGTACCCTCGTCCTTGCGCTCGCCCTTCACGGTCAGCACGTTGCGGTGGGCTTCGATCGAGATTTCCTCGTCCGAGAAGCCGGCGACCGCCATGGAGATCCGGTACGAATCCTCACCGGTGCGCTCGATATTGTAGGGCGGATAGGTCTGCGCGCCATCGGGCTGCGCAAGCGAATCCAGCATGGTGAAGAGACGGTCGAAGCCGACGGTCGAACGGTAAAGCGGGGAAAAATCAACGTGACGCATGAGGTGTTCTCCTGTTGAGCAACATGGTTTGCGTATGGCCGGTGCGAAACCCGTAAGCGGCGTTTCGGGAAGACCAGCGGTCCCGACATTGGCGACCGCATTCCACATTTGGGGAGCGCCCGAATGCATTTCAAGATTTCGCCGGGTGGCAAAAAACCGCGCCGCCTTCCCCTTGATGAACGGCAGATGAACCGGACCTTCGGCGCCCGTTCAGACGGGTGCCGCTACAGTGACCCCAAGATCAAGGATTGGCGGCGCTGGATCTTGCACAGGCGCCGCAACGAGGCCGAACCGGGTGTTAACGTCCCTTCCTCCCGGATCGACAGGGGCCGGAAGCACGCCTTCGAGCGGCTTCCGGCCTTCCCCGTTACAGTCCCGGCATAAGCCGGATTTGCTTTGCTTTTGGTGCGTTGGCGTCTATCACCTTGACGAGGCCAGCCGCGACAGACTGGCACCCGAAGACGCCGAGCACAAAGCGCCGCATGACGGACCTTCTCCACGACACGCCGCTTTTCCACGAAACCGAGGGCAATCCGCGACCGGAAAACTCCACCGGCGGCTTTTTCATCACGCGCGACCGCAAGAAGATCCGCTATGGCCTGTTCGCGGCGGCGACACGTCCGCTGCGGGGCACCGTGGTACTGCTGTCCGGCCGCAACGAGTGCATCGAAAAATATTTCGAGACCATCCGCGACCTTGCGGCCCGGGGCTTTGGCGTCGCCACGCTCGACTGGCGCGGCCAGGGTGATTCCGACCGGCTGATCCGCGATCGCCAGCGCGGCTATGTCCGCTCCTTCCGCGACTACACGGCCGATCTGGAGCAGTTTTTCGAGGAGATCGTGCTGCCCGATTGCCGCGGGCCTTATTACATACTCGCCCATTCAGCCGGAGCCGTGATCGCGCTGCTTGCCGCGCCATCCATGGTGAACCGCGTGCGGCGCATGGTGCTGATCGCGCCTTTCCTGACGTTGCCTGACCTGCCGGTCTCGATCCGAACCGTCCGCCGTGTCTGTTCGGTTCTCTGCGCTTTGGGGCTGGGCCGGCTCTATGCCGCCTGGGGTCCTCGGCCCAGACACACGCTGCCTTTCGAAGCCAACAAGGTGACGTCGGATCCGCAGCGCTATCGCCGCAACACCCGCATCTACGAAGAGTATCCGCGAATGGCGCTCGGCGGTCCGACGATCCGCTGGCTGCAGGCGGCTGCGAAGGCGTCGGAAGTGGTCAGCGACCCAGACTTCATGGCAAGGATCCAGGTGCCTGTGCTGATCTTCGCCGCCGGCGCCGACAAGGTCGTCTCGACCAGGGCGGTCGAGGCCTACGCCAGAAGCCTGAGGCTCGGTTCGCTGCTGATGATCGACGGCTCCAAGCACGAAATCCTGCAGGAGGTCGACCTTTACCGCGAACAATTCCTCGCTGCCTTCGATGCCTTCATCCCCGGCTCGGACGACCCGACGGCCTGACCGGCGCCGCGGCTCCTTCACGGATCGGCATAGCTGACACACCGTTGTCAGGATGATCGACCGGCCGCTCCTCGCGGCACGCAAACCGCTAAAGATTCTGACAGCCCGTGCCGGCTCCGAAATGCTCATCTCAATGCGTCGAATTGAACGCCATGGAGATGAGATCATGACCGAGAAAACCTGCGCCGCCTGCGATTGCCAGCTCGATGCCAACCCGATCCGCGTCAAGGTCGGCGGCAAGTCCGTCGAAGTCTGCTGCGAGGAATGCGCGACCGCGCTGAACGAGGCCGGGGCCTCGGCGGCCAGCGTGAGCGAGGGTTGAGCCATGCGCACCGATCACGCAGCGGCACAACGCCTGGCTGGCCAGGCCCCGGCGCCGCCAGCCCGCACCGAAACGAGCCTGCGGGCCTTGCACGCCCGGTGTATCGCGGCAGCGAGATGGATCGCCCGCCAGATGGAGAAGCGCCGAAGCCGGCTTGCCTTGCAGGAAATGACAGATGAACAGCTCAAGGACATCGGTCTGTCGCGCGGCCAGGCCTATTCGGAATTCAGGCGCCGTTCGTGGGACTGAGCAGCTCACGGAGAAAGTCTCCTGACAGGATTGGACAGGCTGCGTGCGTAAAATGCCCATCGCAATGCCGGGATCATTTTCCGGTTTGAGGGATGAGCACAATGGCCATGTCGCAATTCAAGGTTCAGCTCCTTCTGGACACCGGCATCGTCAAGGTGCGGGATGTGGTCTGCAGCGGCGAATGTCGGCACAGGAGCGATGAGGAATGCACGTCGGCGACGCATCTGGTGTTTCCCTACCGCGGCGTCTTCGTGCGTCATGTCGGCCGCAATGACGCGGTCGCTGAAGCCAACCAGCTGCTGTTCTTCAACGAGGCCGAGCCTTACCAGGTCAGCCATCCCATCGAGGGTGGCGACGCCTGCCTCGACCTCGTCATTGAGGAAGGCCAGTTGCGCGAGCTGGCGCCGAAAGAGCAGTTGCGCGCCGGTGGCCTCCTGGGGTTTCGTCGCCAGCGCCGGCGCATCGATCCCCGTGCGCAGGCGCTGGTGGCGCTGCTGCGCCACAGCCTGAGCCGCGGCGTCGCCGAAACGCTGGAGGCCGAGACGCTGGCGCTAACCTTGGTACGGCGCTCGCTCGGCGAGCGCACTTCGCATGTCGCGGGCGCCAGCCCCGGGCGGCAAAAGCTGGTCGACCGCGCCAAGCTGGTGCTTGCGTCGGACCTGTCGCGGCGCTGGACGCTGGCCGAGATCGCCGCCGAGGTCGGCGTCTCGCCGGTCTACTTGACGCAGATGTTCCAGCAGGTCGAGGCCATGCCGCTCTATCGCTATCACCTTCGCCTGCGGCTGGCGCGCGCGCTCGACCTGCTTGGCCGCTACGACAATCTGACGACTTTGGGCATGGATCTGGGCTTTTCCAGCCACAGCCATTTCAGCGCGTCTTTCAGACAGGCCTACGGCCGCACGCCAGCAGAGTTCCAGCGCTCGATCCGATCGCGCTGAAGCAACGGCTTCGAGGAGCCTGCGAAAATATCAGCCGCGCAGGGCAGCCATGGCGGCGGCGTGAAGCTCCGGCGTCGCCGCCGCCAACACGTCGCCGCCCTTCTCGGCCGGTCCGCCATCGAAGGTGGTGACGACGCCGCCCGCCTTCTCGATGATCGGGATCAGCGCGACGATGTCGTAAGGTTTCAGGCCGGGATCGGCGACGATGTCGACGCTTCCCGAGGCGATCATGGCGAAGGCATAGCAATCGGCGCCGTAGCGGGCGAGCTGCACTTGTTTCTCGAACGCATCATAGCGCGTGCGCGCCTCGCCCTTGTACAGCGCCGGCGTGGTGGTGAACAGCGTTGCGTCAGCAAGGCTGGTTGTCTTGCGGGTAGAAAGCTTGCGCGGTCCGCCCGGCCCCTCATAGTGCGAGCCCGAGGCATTGGCGTAGAACAGCTCGCCGGTGAAAGGCTGCGCCATCATGCCGGCAACCGCGTCGCCGTCGACCGTCAGCCCGACCAGCGTCCCCCACACCGGCAGGCCGGAGATGAAGGCGCGCGTACCGTCGATCGGATCGATCACCCAGACATGCCGGCTGGAGATGTTTTCGCTGCCATGCTCCTCGCCGAGAATGCCATGGTCGGGATACTCACCCGATATCAGCGCCCGGATGGCGCGTTCGGTCTCACGGTCGGCTTCCGTGACCGGGTCGAAACTGCCCTTTTCCTTGTTGGCGACGGCACCCTGGGCACGAAAGCGCGGCAAGGTCTCGGCCGCTGCCGCCTGCGCGATGCGGCGCATGAAATCGATGCTGATGTCCAACTGATTCTCCCGCGTTGCCGAGTGCCCAACCGGGCTCTGCCGACACTTTCCCGCCAAAACAAGCCTGTTTATCGATTTATTCGCAGCGACACTTGTTGCCCAAATGTCACATCTGCGTCATCGAAACGCAATTTCCACATCACTCTGAATTAAAAAAGCCTGAACGTCGCTTGACATTTGTGCACCGCACAATACCCTCGACCTCGGACAGGGTTTCCTGTCCATGCCCTCCTTGGGCGTTTCCTCCCTAGACTTCGACCGTATCGTGCAAACGATGCGGTCTTTTTTTACCCCCTGCGCCCCGGGCCGGCTATTTCACTCCGCGGCCAGCGGCAGGTCGATGAAGTGATGGTCGGGCATCGACATCAGATCCGCCGAAAATCGCGTCAGATCGTCGGCCAGCGCGTCGAAACCGGCAGTCTTCTCGAACGTCCGCTCATTCATGTAGAGCCCGCGATTGACCTCGATCTGCAGCGCATGCAGATGGCGTGCCGGACGGCCATAATGTTCGGTGATGAAGCCGCCGGCATAGGGCTTGTTGTGGGCGACGGTATAGCCCATTGCGGTCAGCAGGCCGATCGCGGTCTCGGTCAAGGCAGCGGTGGCCGAGATGCCGAAACGGTCGCCGATGATGAAGTCCGGCCGCAGGCCGCTGTCGCCGACGCGGATGCTTGCCGGCATCGAATGGCAGTCGATCAGCACGGCAAAGCCGAAACGGGCGTGCGTCCTGGTCAAAAGCCGCTTCAGCGTTTCATGATAGGGCTTGTAGACGGCCTCGATGCGGGCGACGGCTTCGGCGAGCGGCAGGCGGCCGGAATAGATGTCGAGCCCCTCGCCGACCAGCTTCGGCACGGTGCCAAGTCCGCCGGCCACCCGCGCCGAGCGGATGTTGCAGAAGGACGGCACCGGCTCGGCGAACATGCGCGGGTCGAGTTCCCATGGCTCGCGATTGACGTCGAGATAGGCGCGCGGGAAATTCGCCGCCAGCATCGGCGCGCCGAGCGCCACCGCGCCGCCGAACAGCTCGTCGACGTAGCAATCCTCCGAGCGGCGGATAGCGTTGCGGTCGAGCCGCGCCATGGCGAGGAAGCGTTCGGGATAGTAGCGGCCGCTATGCGGTGAATTGAACAGGAAGGGGACGCGCTGTTCGACGCCCGATCGGATTTCGAAGGGTTGAACGACCGAAAAATCCTCGGCTGCCGTCTTCAATTTGCACGAACCCGAAAACACCGATGCATCATCGCATGAAAGTGCCACCTTGCTGGCCGCATGTCCAGCATTTCGCCACGCGCCTCGCCTTGCCGAATGCGGATAATGCTTCGCCGCGTTCACTTGATGTTTACCGTCACCTCCTCATATACAGGATGGTTAACGGGCTGCCTGGGCGGCAGTCTCGGGCGGGTGATTCGGACGGGATATCATGGCACGCATTCTTCTGGCGGAAGACGACGACGATATGCGTCGGTTCCTCGTCAAGGCGCTGGAACGCGCCGGCTACCAGGTCAGCGATTTCGACAATGGCGCCAGCGCCTATGAGCGGCTGCGCGAGGAGCCGTTCTCGCTGCTGTTGACCGATATCGTCATGCCGGAGATGGACGGCATCGAACTGGCGCGACGTGCCACCGAGATCGATCCCGACCTCAAGGTCATGTTCATCACCGGTTTCGCCGCCGTTGCGCTGAACCCGGATTCCAAGGCGCCGAAAGACGCCAAGGTGCTGTCGAAGCCCTTCCATCTGCGCGATCTCGTCAACGAGGTCGAGAAGATGCTGCAGGCGGCCTGAGCCGCCTTCCGCAGAGGCATCGCCGGTGCGGCGAGACGACGCCTTCTTTCCTTTTTCTCGCTATTGACGCGCCGGACCAAAAATGGTGTATGCGCGGCTTCGGATGGGCGTGTAGCTCAGCGGGAGAGCACTGCATTGACATTGCAGGGGTCACAGGTTCAATCCCTGTCACGCCCACCATCCTTTCAAAGACATAGGCGATAGCTGTGCCGAGCCTTTTTGCCGGTCGCGTCGGCTGTACGCCGATAGTGACCGGTTCGAGCAACCAATGTCGTTGTTTCGGGCGAACGTCCGTCACGAAACAATCGGTCAGCCGTCATCTATTCGATCGATGTGCTGGATCGAAGAGGACTCCACATTGAAACCGATCCTCGCGGATCGCTGGACATCCCAAAAGCCTGTCCAGAAAGCCCCGCTTGACTCCCGGTCGGCGGGGCTTTCCATGCGTTCAACTCGCTGAAATGAATGGCCGGCGCTAACGGCGCGGTCTAACTTTCGGCCCTGTCGAGCTTTCCGCCGGGTTTGCCGCCAATTTGGCGAATCGCCGATCTTTCAGCCTCAAGAACTTTCCTTTTTCCAGGAGCTCATCGCGGTCGCCATCATCCGCAGTCGTTCGGCCATACGTCGCAGCAATCACATAGTCGGCTTTGTTCGTTCGATAATCCTCTTTTTGCACAGACATCGTTTCCTCCCGGTCTGCGGCCTTTCCTCCCTTAGCCTGACCGAGGAATTAACTGCCGGTATGTGGCGCGAGTCCACCAATTGAGGATTGTATTAAAATGATACACACAGGAGTCCTTTGCGGCGATCCGCATCGCGAAGGCGCAAAACCGTGCTCAAACGCCTGCGACGGCGCACAGGCTCTTCATCCGCGAGATGGCCAGATCAGGATCGGCCAGCAGGCATGCCTGATCGGCAAGGCGAAAGATTTCGGCATAGTGGCGGATGCCGCGCGCCGACTGCATGCCGCCGACCATGGTGAAATGGTCCTGGTGGCCGTTCAGCCAGGCCATGAAGACGATGCCGGCCTTGTAATATTCAGTCGGCGCCTCGAAGATTTTTCGCGATAGCGGCACTGTCGGCGCCATCAGCGCGTCATAGCCGGCGCGGTCGCCCTCGGCGAGCCTTGCCAGGGCGGCGTTGGCGACCGGCGCGATGGCGTCGAAAATGCCGAGCAGCGCGTGCGAATGCCTGTTGCCGTCGCCGGCGATCAATTCGGGGTAATTGAAGTCGTCGCCGGTGAACATCACGACGCCCTCCGGCAGCCGGTTGCGCAGCGCGACCTCCTTGCCGGCATCGAGCAGCGATATCTTTATGCCTTCGACCTTGTCCGCGTGGCGTTCGATGATGGCGACCACCGTATCGAGCGCGGTCTCGAAATCACCGCTGCCCCAATAGCCCTTCAAGGCCGGATCGAACATGTCCCCCAGCCAGTGCAGGACGACCTTGCCGGAGGCCTGGCTCAGGATGCGGTCGTAGACGCGCGCATAATCGTCCGGCCCTTTGGCGACAGCCGCCAATGCGCGGCTGGCCATCATGATCGCCTTGCCGCCCTGCCCTTCGATGAAAGCGAACTGCTCGTCATAGGCCGCGATCACATCGTCGAGCGTCCTGGCGGCGGCCGGCGCCAGATGGTCAGTGCCGGCGCCCGAGGCAAGATCGGCGCCTTCGAAAGTACGGGCCTCGGCGATCGACCGGCGGATCAATTCCCTCGCGCTGGCCCAGTCGAAACCCATGCCGCGCTGCGACGTGTCCATCGCCTCGGCAATGCGGAAGCCGAGCCGCCACAAATGATGGCGAAACGCCATCGTCCTGTCCCAGTCGATCGCAGGTCGCGACCATGGATCGGTCATTTCGAGGGGATCGGCAACGACATGCGCGGCGGCATAGGCGATGCGCGAAAACCGTGCGCCGGCCGCCGGCTGCACCGGCTGCCCGACAAGCGCGTAACGGGCGCTGCGGCCACCTTCACCAGGCAAGACAATATCCATCGACCTCTCCCTTCGCAGCGCCTATTAAATGGAACGTTCCAATAAATCAAGAACCTTTAAGATTCGAAGCGAACATGAGCGCAAATGTTGCGTTGCAACACGGAAGGCCTTGCCGATTAGGACATGTGAGTACACACAATCGGTTTTTCTGGCTGCAAAAAAATCGCGGTTGACTCGAGATTGAACCAGTGATTAGAACGTTCCAATAAATTCGATTGAGAAAACGGGGAGGACGCATCGAGATGGCCAGCCGGGCCAAGGCCACGATATTCGACATTGCCCGCGAGGCGGGCGTGTCCAAATCGACGGTATCGCTCGTGCTCCAGGGCAGCGGGCTGATCCGGCCTGAAACCGCGATCAAGGTGCGCAAGGCGATCGAGGATGTCGGCTATGTCTACAACCGCGGCGCCGCCAACCTGCGCAAGGCCCACTCAAACGTCATCGGCATGGTCATCAACGACCTCACCAATCCGTTCTTCGCCGAACTGGCGGTCGGCATGGAACGCGTCTTCCAGTCGGCCGGCATCGTGCCCTTCATCGCCAACACGGCGGAGAATCCGGTGCGCCAGGAAGAGGTGCTGAAGTCGCTGATGGAACAGGGCGTCGCCGGTCTCATCGTGTCCCCGGCGCGCGGCACCACGCCAGGGGCGTTCCGGCGGCTGGAGTTGGCGGGCGTACCGGTGGTCTTCGCCATGCGCCGGCTGCCTGAAAGCCGCATCCCGGTGATCGCGCCTGACAATCATCGTGGCGCCTATCTTGCTGCCGCTCACCTGATCGCAAAAGGGCATCGCCGGCTCGCCTTCTTCGGCGGCACTTCGGATCTGGTGGTCTATCAGGAACGGCTGGGCGGTTTTCGCGAAGCTTGCGAGACGCTGGGCATCGCTGCCCGCGACGTGCTGGTCGTCGAGGGCGAAACCAACCGCAGAGGCGGCCTCGCCTGCCTGGAAACCGCCCTTACAATGGCTGAGCCGCCGACCGCGGCCCTCTGCTTCAACGATGCCGTCGCCTTCGGCGTGATGCTGGCATTGCGCAAGCGTCGGCTTGAGCCGGGACCGGATTTCGCCGTCGTCGGCTTCGACGACGTGGTCGAGGCCGAACACTACATGCCGGCGCTCACCAGCGTCGCGGTGGACACAGCCGGCCTCGGCGAGCGCGCCGCCCACGTCATGCTCAAGCTGATCCAGTCGCGCACCACGCGCGCCGAAGACCATATCGGCGCGGTCAATCTCGTGGTCAGGGAAAGCTGCGGTCCAGATCTCCGTACGCGAAACAGGCCTGTGGGAACGGGAGGCGCCCCGTGAGTGTCAAATGGGGGCTGATCGGCGCCAGCACGATCGCCGGGCAATTCATGATCGATGCCATCCGCGCGCAAGAGGATGGCGAGGTCGCGGCGGTGATGAGTTCCAACCCGGAACGCGCCACGGCCTATGCCAGGGAAAACGGCATTCCGCTCGCCGTGTCGGCCCTGGATGTCTTGCTGACGTCCGACATAGACGCGGTCTACATCTCCACCACCAACGAACTGCATCTCGAACAGGCGCTGGCCGCCATCGCGGCGGGAAAGCATGTGCTGTGCGAGAAGCCGCTGGCGCTGACCAGCGCCGATGCGCGCAAGATGGTCGCGGCCGCCAGGGCGGCCGGCATCGCGCTCGGCACCAACCACCATCTGCGCAATGCCGGCGCGCATCGCGCCATGCGTGACGCCATCGCGACCGGGCGCATCGGCAAGCCGATCGCCGCGCGCGTTTTCCATTCCGTCTATCTGCCGGAGAATCTGCAGGGCTGGCGCATTACCCGGCCGGAAGCGGGCGGTGGTGTGGTGCTCGATATCACCGTGCACGACGCCGACACGCTGCGCTTTGTGCTTGGCGACGATCCGGTCGAGGTCTCGGCCTTCACGCAAGCCGCCGGCATGGCCGGCCGCGGTCTGGAAGACGGCGCCATGTGCATCTGGCGTTTCAAGTCGGGCCTCATCGCCCAGTCGCATGAAGGCTTCACCACCAAGTTCGCTGGCACCGGCTTCGAGGTGCATGGCTCGGAAGGCTCGCTGATCGCCAGCAATGTGATGACCCAGAAGCCGGACGGCTCGGTGCTGTTGCGCACGGACAAGGGCGATGAGCAATTGAGCTTCGACCGCGAGAATCTCTACGTCAGGTCCGTGCGCCAGTTCCACGCCGCGATCCTGGGCAACGGCCAGCCTGCCGCCACCGGCGAGGACGGCATCTGGTCGCTGGCATCAGCCGAGGCGGCATTGCAATCGGCAAGCTCCGGCAAGGCCATCAAGATCGACCCGAAACTCGGGAGCATGAAGTGAGCAAGGTCGTTTCAGCGGGACAGGCAGCCAGCCTGATCAAGGACGGCATGACGGTATCCGTGTCGTCGTCGAGCGGCCTCGGCTGTCCGGACACCGTGCTTGCCGCCATCGGCGAGCGCTTCGATGCCGAGGGCAATCCAAAAAACATCACCACGCTGCATCCGATTGCCGCCGGCGACATGTACGGCATCAAGGGCATCGATCATCTGGCCAAGCCCGGCCTCTTGAAGCGTACTTTGTGCGGCTCCTATCCGTCCGGCCCCTCCTCGTCAGAGCCGCCGCAGATCTGGAAGATGATCGGCGACAATTCGGTTGCCGCCTACAATGTGCCGTCTGGCATCCTGTTCGACATGCATCGCGAGGCCGCAGCCAAACGACCGGGCGTGCTGACCAAGGTCGGCCTCGACACCTTCGCCGACCCGCGCCACCAGGGCTGCGCCATGAACGCGGCGGCCAGCGAGCCGATCGTGTCGGTGCAGCAGTTCGACGGCGAGGAATGGCTCTATTTCCGCTCGATCGTGCCCAACATTTCGATCATCCGCGCCACCACGGCCGACGAGCGCGGCAACCTTACCTATGAGCATGAAGGCGCCTATCTCGGCGGCCTCGAACAGGCGCTCGCCGCCCGCAACAATGGCGGCATCGTCATCGCGCAGGTCAAGCGCATCGTCGAGAACGGCACGCTGAAGCCGCATGATGTGCGCGTGCCCGGCGTGCTGGTCGACCATATCGTTGTCGCGCCCGACCAGTTGCAGACGACGCTGACGCCTTACGACCCGGCGATTTCGGGCGAGATCTTCCGGCCGCTGTCGACCTTCCGCAATGCCGAGATGAACGTCCAGAAGGTGATCGCCCGGCGCGTCGCCATGGAGCTTCGTGACGGCATGGCCGTCAATATCGGCTTCGGCATCTCGGCCAACGTTCCGCGCATCCTTCTGGAAGAGGGCCAGCACGGCAAGGTCACCTGGGTGATCGAGCAGGGTGCGGTCGGCGGCGTGCCGCTGCTCGACTTCAAATTCGGCTGTGCGTCCAACGCCGAGGCGATCATGCCCTCGCCGCACCAGTTCATCTATTTCCAGGCCGGCGGCTTCGACGCCTCGCTGCTGTCTTTCCTGCAGATCGACCGCCACGGCTCGGTCAACGTGTCGAAACTGTCGGCGCGGCCGCATGTCACCGCCGGCGCCGGCGGATTCGTCGACATCACCGCGCGGGCAAAGAAGATCGTCTTCTCCGGCTTCTTCAATGCCGGCGCCAAGCTTTCGCTGGCCGATGGCGGCATCCGCATCGACCAGGAGGGCAAGGTCAAGAAGGTGGTCAGCGAGGTCGAACACATCTCCTTCTCCGGCAAGCGCGCGGTCGCGCAGGGGCAGGACATCACCTATGTCACCGAACGCTGCGTGATGAAGCTGACGCCGGATGGGCTGATGGTCACCGAGTTGGCGCCGGGCATCGACCTCGAGCGCGATGTCTTGGCGCAGGCCGAGATGCCGCTCGGCGTCGCCAACGACCTCAAGGTGACGCCGGAAGCGCTCTATCAGGACCGGCCGATCGGCCTGTCGCTTAATGGCGGCGCCACGCTCGGAGGCGCGCATGGCTGAGCGCCTCGTCACCTTCGAAAGGGATGGCGCTATCGGCGTCGTCACGCTCCGCCGCCCGGAAAAGTTCAACGCCCTGGACATTCCGATGCTGCGTACGCTGGAAGCCGCGCTTGACGAGGCGGAAATGGCCGAGGGCGTCCGCATCGTGCTCTTGCGCGGCGAAGGCAAGGGCTTTTGCGCTGGTGGCGACGTTGAAGCCTGGGCGCAGATGAGCGCCGCCGATTTCCAGGTGCAATGGGTGCGCTACGGCCACCGCGTCTTTGACCGGCTGGCCAGACTCCGGCAACCGACCATCGCCGTGCTGTCCGGCCATGCGCTGGGCGGCGGGCTGGAGCTGGCGGTCGCCTGTGATTTCCGCGTCGCCGAGGCGCATGTGAAACTGGGCTTCCCCGAAACCTCGATCGGCGTCGTGCCCGGCTGGTCCGGCACGCAGCGCGCCGTGCGCCGCTTCGGCGCGCAGACCGTGCGGCGCATGGCGCTGGGCGGCGAGGTTTTCCTGGCGGCCGATGCGCTGGCTTTGGGAATCGTCGACCGCGTCGTCGACACCGACAGGGCGTTCGGCGAGGCCAAGGCCTGGGCCGAAAAAATCGCCGAGCGCGGTCCGCTGGCGACGGAAGCGGCCAAGCTGATGATCGCGGTCGCCGAAGGCGAGGAAAGTGCCGCCGCCACCGAAGCACTGGCCAGCGGCTTCATCGCACTCACCGGCGACCTCAAGGCTGGCGTCGATGCCTTCAAGACCAGGCAGAAGCCGGCATTTTCAAGAAGCTAGAGAAAACAATCCTGATGAACGCACCTCTCAACATCGCCATGCCCGCCGAAGCGTCAGCCGCGCCAAAGACCTATCGGCTGCTGATCGACGGCAAGCATGTCGATGCCCGCGACGGCCACACATTAGAGCGCAAGAGCCCCGGCCACGGCTTCACCGTTTCGCTTTATGCGCAGGCCGGCCAAGCTGAAGTGGAAGCGGCCGTGCAGGCTGCGCACAAAGCGTTCGAGACCGGGCCATGGCCGCGCATGAAAGCCTCGGAACGCGCCGCGATCCTCTTCAGGGCGGCCGCCCTGATCGAGACGCGGCTGGAAGACATTGCCCGGCTCGACGCGCTGGAATCCGGCAAGCCGATCGCCCAGGCACGCGGCGAGATCGGCGGCGCCGTCGATATCTGGCGCTATGCCGCCTCGCTCGCCCGCACGCTGCATGGCGAGAGCTATGCCAATCTCGGCGATGCCATGCTGGGCGTGGTCGTTCGCGAGCCGATCGGCGTCGTCTCGATCATCACGCCATGGAATTTCCCGTTCCTGATCGTCAGCCAGAAACTGCCTTTCGCGCTCGCCGCCGGCTGCACGGCGGTGGTCAAGCCGAGCGAAATGACCTCGGCCTCGACCTTCGTTCTCGGCGACATCTTGATGGAGGCCGGCCTTCCTGCCGGCGTCGTCAACATCCTCGCCGGTCTGGGAGCCGATGTCGGCGCGCCTATGGTCAGCCATCCCCTGGTCGAGATGGTATCCTTCACCGGCTCCACGCGCGTCGGCAAGATGACCATGGCCTCCGCCGCGCAGTCGCTGAAGAAAGTCTCGATGGAACTCGGCGGCAAGAACGGCCAGATTGTCTTCCCCGATGCCGACCTCGAAGCCGCCGCCGACGCGGCGGTGTTCGGCGGCTTCTTCAACGCCGGCGAATGCTGCAATGCCGGCAGCCGGCTGATCGTGCACGAGGCGATCGCCGACGATTTTCTCGGCGCCGTCAAGGCACTCACCGCCAAAGTGAAGGTCGGCGACCCGCTCGACGATCAAACCAAGGTCGGCGCGATGATCTCATCGGACCATCTGGCCAAGGTGACGGGTTACGTGGCGGCAGCGGCGGGCGAAGGCAGCAATGTCTTCAGCGGCGGCAAGCAATTGGCCTCCAACGCCGGCCAATATCTCGACCCCACCATCATGCGTGGCGTCACCGAGGACATGGCCATCGCACGCGAGGAAGTCTTCGGACCGGTGCTCTCCGTGCTGACTTTTGAATCGATTGAAAAGGCGTTGCACATCGCCAACAACACGCCCTATGGTCTGTCTGCGGGCGTGTGGAGCGCCAGCATCGACACGTGCATGTCGGTGGCGCGTGGGGTGCGTTCGGGGACGGTTTGGGTGAACACATTCATGGAAGGTTATCCCGAGCTGCCTTTCGGAGGCTACAAGCAGTCCGGTCTCGGACGCGAACTCGGGAAACGCGCGGTAGAGGACTATACCGAGGAAAAGACAATCCAGTTTCATCGCGGCCAGCGCACCGGATGGTGGGTCGGCTGAGTTGGGAAGAACCCGGTGGGCTTCCACCGGTCGTGTAATGCAACAAGGGAGGAAGTACATGTTGCGCAAACTGCTTATCGGAACGGCTCTTGCGACGAGCTTTGCCTTCTCGGCGCATGCCGCGGACGTCAAGGAAGTGCAGATGCTGCATTGGTGGACGTCGGGCGGTGAAGCGGCTGCCCTCAACGTGCTGAAGGGTGATCTGGCCAAGGAAGGCTATGCCTGGAAGGACGTGCCGGTGGCCGGCGGCGGCGGTGACGCAGCCATGACCGCGCTGAAGGCGATGGTCGCGGCCGGCAATTACCCGACCGCCTCGCAGATGCTCGGCTACACCGTGCTCGACTATGCCGCTGCCGGCGTGATGGGCGACCTGACCGAGACGGCGAAGAAGGAAGGCTGGGACAAGTCGGTTCCGGCGGCCCTGCAGAAGTTCTCGGTCTATGAAGGCAAGTGGGTCGCGGCTCCGGTCAACGTCCACTCGGTCAACTGGCTGTGGATCAACAAGGCCGTCATGGACAAGATCGGCGGCACCGAGCCGAAGACCTTCGACGACTTCGTCGCCCTGCTCGACAAGGCCAAGGCGGCAGGCGTGATCCCGCTCGCTCTCGGCGGCCAGAACTGGCAGGAAGCCACCATGTTCGATTCGGTCGTGCTGTCGACCGGTGGACCTGAGTTCTACAAGAAGGCCTTCAACGACCTCGACGACGCTTCGCTCAAGTCGGACACGATGAAGAAGTCGTTCGACAATTTGGCCAAGCTCGTCACCTATGTCGACCCGAACTTCTCGGGCCGCGACTGGAACCTTGCCACCGCCATGGTCATCAAGGGCGACGCCCTGGTGCAGGTCATGGGCGACTGGGCCAAGGGCGAGTTCCACGCCGCCAAGAAGACCCCGGGCACGGACTTCCTGTGCTATCGCTTCCCGGGCACCGACGGCTCCGTGATCTACAACTCCGACATGTTCGGCATGTTCAACGTTCCGGACGACCGCAAGGCCGCCCAGGTCGCGCTGGCCACCGCCACTCTGTCGAAGAGCTTCCAGTCGGCCTTCAACGTCGTCAAGGGCTCGGTTCCGGCCCGTACCGACGTTCCGGACACCGACTTCGACGCTTGCGGCAAGAAGGGCATCGCCGACCTGAAGGCGGCCAATGAAGGCGGCACGCTGTTCGGCTCGCTGGCCCAGGGCTATGGCGCGCCTCCGGCGGTCGCCAATGCCTACAAGGACGTCGTCTCGAAGTTCGTCCATGGTCAGATCAAGACCTCGGACGAGGCCGTGACCGAACTGGTCAAGGCGATCGACGACGCCAAGTAAGCGCAACACCTGAAGACGCCTTCCCCGCTTCGGCGGGGAAGGTTTCATCTCAACGATTGGCCGGCTCGACACCATGCCGACCGAAGACCCGTATGCACGGGCCGCCTTGCCGCCTGACGGCAGAGCACGGACGACCCGAAACGGGAGGAGCTCATGAGCACGGTAGCAACAAGCCAGATCAAGCTGACGCCGGAGCGGTCGCGCCCCTCTGTGCGCTCGCGCCTGCAGGACGCCTTGCCGAAGATCGTGCTGGCGCCGAGCTTCGCCATCACCATCGTCTTCGTCTACGGCTTCATCCTGTGGACCATCTATCTGTCCTTCACTAATTCCAAGACCTTCCCGTCCTATGTCATCACCGGTTCGCGCGCCTATCAGCGGCTGTGGGGCTGGACCTTCGACACCGACCCGCCATCGAGCTGGTACACGTCGATCACCAATATGGGCATTTTCGGCTTTCTCTACATCCTGATCTGCCTGGCGCTCGGCCTGTTCCTGGCCATCCTGCTCGACCAGAAGATCCGCGGCGAAGGCGTGCTGAGGCCGATCTATCTCTACCCGATGGCGCTGTCCTTCATCGTCACCGGCGTCGCCTGGAAATGGTTCCTCGATCCCGGTCTCGGCCTCGAGCAGACGCTGCATCAATGGGGCTGGACGAGCTTCCATTTCGACTGGATCAAGAACAAGGATTTCGTCATCTACACGGTGGTCATCGCCGGCGTCTGGCAGGCCTCCGGCTTCATCATGGCGATGTTCCTGGCCGGCCTGCGCGGCATTGACGGCGAGATCATGAAGGCGGCGCAGATCGACGGCGCCACCACCTTCCAGCTCTACCGCCGCATCGTCATCCCGCTGCTGCGGCCAATCTTCCTGTCGGCCTTCATTGTGCTCGCGCACCTCGCCATCAAGTCGTACGATCTGGTTGTGGCGCTGACCTCAGGCGGCCCCGGCGGCTCGGCCTGGCTGCCGTCCAACTTCATGTACGAATACACCTTCAAGCGCAACGAGATGGCCGTCGGTTCGGCCAGTGCGGTGATCATGCTGATGACCATCGTCGCCATCATCGTGCCCTATCTCTATTCGGAACTCAGGGAGAAGCCGCGATGAGCGCCGTCGCCACCCCTGCCCGCCAGGCCACAGGCGGCATCAACACCAAGATCGTCAACCGCATCGTCATCTATGGGCTCCTGGCGCTGTTCGCGCTGTTCTACCTGATGCCGCTCTTCGTCATGCTGGTCACCTCGTTCAAGACCATGGACGAGATCCAGAACGGCAACATGCTGGCGCTGCCCAAGGCGCCGACCTTCGACCCGTGGCTGAAGGCCTGGGGCGAGACCTGCGTCGGCCTCACCTGCGCCGGCATCAAGGGCTATTTCTGGAACTCGATCAAGATGGTGGTTCCCGCCGTGCTGATCTCGACAATGCTCGGCGCGCTCAACGGCTACGTGCTGACCAAATGGCGTTTCCGCGGCGCGACGCTGGTCTTCGGCCTGATGCTGTTTGCTTGCTTCATTCCGTTCCAGTCGGTGCTTTTGCCGATGGCGACGATTCTCGGCAGTCTCGGACGTTTCGGCGTGTCGCTGCAGAACTCGGTCGGCACCAGCTTCGGTCTCGGCAACCCGACGGTCAATCTGGTCTTCGTCCACGTCGTCTACGGCATCGGCTTCACCACCTTGTTCTTCCGCAACTATTACGAGGCGTTCCCGAACGAGCTGATCAAGGCCGCGCAGGTCGATGGCGCCTCCTTCTTCCAGATCTTCCGCCGCATCATGCTGCCGAACTCGATGCCGATCTTCGTCGTCACCGTGATCTACCAGTTCACCAACATCTGGAACGACTTCCTGTTCGCGTCCGCCTATGCCGGCACCGGCGACGCCATGCCGATGACGGTGGCGCTCAACAACGTCGTCAACACCTCGACCGGCGTCGTCGAATACAACGTCAACATGGCGGCCGCGATGATCGCGGCTCTGCCCACCCTGATCGTCTATGTCGTCGCCGGCCGCTATTTCGTGCGCGGGCTGATGGCGGGCGCGGTCAAAGGCTGACCAATTCAGAAGGAACGACCATGGCTTTTCTGGAAATTGATGGGCTGAAGAAGCGCTTCGGGAATGTTGAGATCCTGAAGGGCATCGATGTCGAGCTCGAAAAAGGCGGCTTCCTGGTGCTGGTCGGCCCGTCCGGCTGCGGCAAGTCCACACTGCTCAACACCATCGCCGGCCTGGAGCAGATCACCGAGGGCGAGATCCGCGTCGACGGCCGCGCCATCAACGATCTGCATCCGTCCAAGCGCGACATCGCCATGGTGTTCCAGAGCTATGCGCTCTATCCGAACATGACGGTGGCCGGGAACATCTCGTTTGGCATGGAGATGCGCGGCGTCCCGGCCGACGAGCGCCAGAAGGCGATCGACAAGGTGGCGAAGGTCCTCCAGATCGGTCATCTCCTGCAACGCAAGCCGAGCCAGCTCTCCGGCGGCCAACGCCAGCGCGTCGCCATGGGCCGGGCGCTGGTGCGCGACCCCAAGCTGTTCCTGTTCGACGAGCCGCTCTCCAACCTCGACGCCAAGCTGCGCGTCGACATGCGCATCGAGATCAAGCGCCTGCACGCCACCACAGGCACCACCATTGTCTACGTCACCCACGACCAGATCGAGGCGATGACGCTGGCGACCAAGATCGCGGTCATGCGCGACGGCGAGGTGCAGCAGTTCGGTACCCCGGCCGAGATCTACAACAACCCCACCAATTTGTTCGTCGCCGACTTCATGGGCTCGCCGGCCATGAACCTGATCCCGGCGACCATCGCCACCTCGGGCAATGCGCTGTCCGTCGTGCTGCAACGCGAGGCGCGCGAACCGATCACGCTGCCGATGGCCAATGCGCCGGCGGGTCTCTCGGCATTCCAGGGCAAACAGATCATCTTCGGCGTGCGGCCGGAAGCGCTGACCGATCCGGAGGGCGCCGAGCGCAATGCCTCCAACATCGCCACCGCCGACCTGCACATCGAAGTCGTCGAGCCGGCGGGCTCGGACACCTTTGCGGTGACCAATCTCGGCGGCAAGGGCGTGGTGGCGCGGCTGCGCGCCGACGCCAACATCCAGCCGGGCACCAGCACGCCGCTCGCCTTCAACCTGACCAAGGCGGTGTTCTTCGATCCGGCGACCGAAAACCGCATCCGCTGATGTATGTCGCCCAAAAGTGGACTCGGTTTTGGGGCAACGACATGCATCAAAACAAAAACCTGAAGCGCGTCAGGACGCGATTTAGGCCATGACAAATCCGGACATCGTCATCATCGGCTCCGGCATTGGCGGCGCCACGATCGCCTCCGGTCTGGCCGGCAGCGGCGCCTCGATCCTGATGCTGGAGCGCGGCGAGCCTTTGCCGGCAACCCCGCATGCCCGCGACACACGACGGTGGCAATTCCAAATTCTACGGCGCGGTGCTGATCCGCTACCGCAAGGAAGATTTCTCCGCGATGGAGCACTTTGGCGGCGTCTCGCCGGCCTGGCCGTTTTCCTATGAAGAGTTCGAGCCCTGGTATTCCCAAGCCGAGCAGCTGTTTCGCGTGCGCGGCGCGCTGGGCGAGGACCCGACCGAACCGTTCCACTCGATCCCTTACGCCTTCAAGCCTGTACCCGACGAAGCGCCGATCGCCCGCGCCCGCGCTGAGCTCAAAGGCCTCGGCCTGCACCCGGCCTCGCTGCCGCTCGGCGTCGACATCGACACCTGGCTCAGGGAAGGCCGGACCGGCTGGGACGCCTTTCCCAACACCGGCCAGGGCAAGATGGACGCCCAGACAGCGCCGCTGGCGGCGGCGCTCAAGGATGGCAACATCCGCCTCGAGACCGGCTGCCACGTCGAGTATCTCGAGGCGGCGCCCGACGGCAAAAACATCGCCGCGATCCACTACCGGCAGAATGGCGAGGCGAAGAAAGTGTCGCCAAAACTGGTCATCCTGTCCGCCGGCGCGGTCAATTCCGCCGTCATCCTGCTGCGCTCGCCTTCGTCCGATGGCAAGGGCCTCGCCAACCGCTCCGACCAGGTCGGGCGCAATTTCATGAACCACAATTCCAGCGCCATGCTGGCCATCGACCCGCGCCGCAGGAACGATGCCGTCTACCAGAAGACGCTGATGTTGAACGACTATTATCTCACGGACGGCAAGGGCGGCAAGCCGCTCGGCAATGTCCAGCTGCTCGGCAAGATCGACGGCAACATGCTCAAGGCCAATGTGAAGACGATGCCGAAATTCGCGCTGGATTACATGGCCGGACATGCCGTCGACTGGTACCTGATGTGCGAGGACCTGCCCGATCCCGAAAGCCGCATCATGGTCGACGGCAAGGACATCGTCATGCAGTGGCGGCGCTCCAACATGCAATCGCTGGACGGGCTGACCAAGGTGATGCGCGAAAACTTCCGCGCCTGCGGTTATCCCATCGTGCTGTCTCGTCCCTTCGACAAGCGCACGCCCTCGCACCAGTGCGGCACGGTGAAAATGGGCGACGATCCGGCAACCTCCCCGCTCGATCCCTTCTGCCGCGCCTTCGACCACCAGAACCTGTTCGTCGTCGATGCCAGTTTTTTGCCGAACTCGGCTGCGGTCAACCCGGCCCTGTCTATCGCCGCTCAGGCGTTGCGGGTGGCGGACCACATCCGCAAGGTGGAGCTTGCCGCATGACCCGCCCCGCGGCCATCGTCACCGGCGCCGCGCGCGGCATCGGGCTGGCCTGCGCCGAGGCGCTGGCCGATGCCGGCTTCGACATTCTGGTCGCCGACCTCGCGGAGAAGCACGACGATAGCGTCGCCTCCAATATTGCCGCACGCGGCGCGAAGTTTGCCTACGCCCGATGCGACATCGCCGATCTCGCCAACCACGCCCCACTTGTCGATGCCGCCATGCGCGCCTTCGGCCGCATCGACTGCCTCGTCAACAATGCCGGCGTCGGCGCGGTGGTGCGTGGTGATCTTCTGGAGCTGAAGCCGGAGAATTTCGACCGCACGCTTGATATCAACCTGCGCGGCACCGTGTTCCTCAGCCAGGCCGTCGCCAAGGCAATGCTGGCCACACCCGGCGGCCACGCAAGATCGATCATCACCATTACCTCGATCAGCGCCGAGATGGCCTCACCGGAACGCTCCGACTACTGCATCTCCAAGGCCGGGCTTTCCATGTGGGTGAAGAACCTGGCGCTCAGGCTCGCCTCCGAAAACATCGGCGTCTTCGAGGTCCGGCCGGGCATCATCCGCACCGACATGACGGCAGGCGTGACCGCCAAATACGATGCCTTGATCGATGGCGGCCTGGTGCCGGCCAAACGCTGGGGCGAAGCCTCGGACATCGGTGCGGTCGTGGCGACGCTTGCCGCCGGCAAGCTCGGCTTTTCGACCGGCTCTATCATCAATGTCGACGGCGCGCTTTCCGTGCCGCGGCTGTAAGTGGATGAGACAATGACCGACTACATCATCGTGGGCGCCGGTCCGGCCGGCTGCGTTCTGGCCAACCGGCTGAGCGAGGATCCCTCGAATTCCGTGCTACTGCTCGAAGCCGGCGGCAAGGACTGGCACCCCTACATCCATATGCCGGCGGGCTTCGCCAAGATGACTAGGGGTATTGCGTCCTGGGGCTGGTCGACCGTCCCGCAGAAAAACATGAAGGACCGCGTCTTCTGGTACACGCAGGCCAAGGTCGTCGGCGGCGGCTCCTCCATCAACGCCCAGATCTACACGCGCGGCAATGCGCGCGACTACGACGCCTGGGAGAAGGAAGAGGGGCTGACCGGCTGGGGCTACCGCGACGTGCTGCCCTATTTCAAACGCGCCGAGAACAACCAGCGCTACGCCAACGATTTTCACGGCGACCAGGGTCCGCTCGGCGTGTCGAACCCGATCTCGCCGCTGCCGATCTGCGAGGCCTATTTCCGCGCCGGACAGGAGATGGGCATTCCCTTCAATCCGGACTTCAACGGCGCTGCCCAGGAAGGTGTCGGCTACTACCAGCTGACGCAGAAGGACGCCCGGCGCTCCTCCGCCTCGGTTGCCTATCTCAAGCCGATCCGCGCCCGCAAGAACCTGACGGTCAAGACCGACGTGCTGGTGACCCGCATCGTCGTCGAGAAGGGCCGCGCTGTCGGCGTTGAAATCGTCGACCGGCCGGGCGGCGAAAAGAAAATCCTGCGTGCCGAGCGCGAGGTGATCGTCTCGTCCGGCGCCATCGGCTCGCCGAAGCTGTTGATGCAGTCGGGCATCGGCCCGGCCGATCATCTGAAGTCGGTGGGGGTCACACCCATTCACGACCTGCCCGGCGTCGGCTCCAACATGCAGGACCATCTCGACCTGTTCGTCATCGCCGAATGCACCGGCGACCACACCTACGACAATTATGCCAAGCTGCACCGCACGGCCTGGGCCGGCCTGCAATACCTGCTGCTGAAGAAAGGGCCGGTGGCCTCCAGCCTGTTCGAGACCGGCGGCTTCTGGTACGCCGACCCGACCGCCGCCTCGCCCGACATCCAGTTCCATCTTGGCCTGGGATCCGGCATCGAGGCCGGCGTCGAGAAGCTGAAAAACCCCGGCGTCACCTTGAATTCGGCCTTCCTGCGGCCGCGCTCGCGCGGCACGGTGCGGCTGAAGAGCGCCGACCCGGCCGACCACCCGCTGATCGATCCCAACTACTGGTCCGATCCCTATGACCGCGCCATGTCGATCAAGGGATTGCGGCTGGCGCGTGAGATCATGCGGCAGAAGGCGCTTGCCCCCTACGTGCTGCGCGAGGTGCTGCCCGGCCCGACCCTCGCCAGCGATGACGAGTTGTTCGACTACGCCTGCCGCAGCTCAAAGACCGACCATCATCCTGTCGGCACCTGTCGCATGGGCCATGACGACATGGCCGTGGTGACGCCGGATTTGCGGTTGCGCGGCATCGAAGGCCTGCGCGTCTGCGACGCCTCGGTAATGCCGCGCGTGCCCTCCTCCAACACCAATGCACCGACCATCATGGTCGGCGAAAAGGGTGCCGACCTGATCCTCGGCCGCGAGCCGCTGCCGCCGGCGGTGTTTTCCGGCAACCGAGCCGCTTGAAGGGAAAGAAAATGATCAGGCACTGTGTCTTCGTCAGGTTTCGTAGCGACGCCCCCGACAGCGAGCGCGCGGCGATCCATGCCGACCTCGAAGCGCTGCGGCAGGTGATCGACGGCATGGATGCCGTCCACTTCAGCGCCAATGTCAGCCCGGAACCCTTCGCGCGCGGCTTTGGCCATGGCTTCACCATCGATTTCCGCGATGCCGCCGCGCGCGACGCCTATCTGGTCCATGAAGCCCATCAGCGAGCCGGCGCCCGCCTGGTCGCCGCGCTCGAAGGCGGCACGGATGGACTGATAGTCTTCGATCTCGACCTTACGAAAAAGTGACCGGCGGTTCTTCGAAAGCCGGCTGATCGCTGTTCTCTTTTGCGAGCAGGGCGACATATCGTTCCTTTGGGGGCACCAAAGGAGGACGCCTTGAATCTCACTGCCGAGCAGAAGAAAACCGTTCTGGCCTCATTCCTGGGCTGGACGCTCGATGCTTTTGATTTCTTCCTTCTGACGTTCCTGCTCACCGATATTGCGAGTGAATTCCACACTGATGTCCCGGCGGTCTCGAAGGCACTGTTCCTGACCTTGGCGACGCGCTTCATCGGCGCGTTTTTCTTTGGCATGCTCGCCGACAAATATGGGCGCAAGCCCATTCTGATGCTCAACATCGTCAGCTATTCGGTGATCGGCGCGCTCGCCGCCTTCTCGCCCAATCTCGGCATTTTCCTCGCCTTGCGCGCGCTGTTCGGCATCGCCATGGGCGGCGAATGGGGCCTTGGCAGTTCGCTCGCCATGGAATCCGTTCCACCGAGCGCCCGCGGCTTCGTCTCCGGCATCCTGCAATGCGGTTATCCGGCCGGTTACCTCTTGGCGGCGGTGGTCTATGGCCTGCTCTACCAGCAGACGATCGGCGGCTACACGATCGGCTGGCGCGCCATGTTCCTGCTCTCCTTCGTGCCGGCGCTGATCGTGCTGTTCATCCGCTCGCATGTGCCGGAATCGCCGGCCTTCGTCGAGGCGCAGAAGTCCGTCAAGCCGGGGCTCCTGGAAACGCTGCAGAAGCACTGGGGCGTGGCGCTCTATGCCGTCGTGCTGATGATGTTCTTCAACTTCTTCAGCCACGGCACGCAGGATCTCTACCCGACCTTCCTGAAGAAGCAGCACGGCTTCGATCCACACACGGTGAGCTGGATCACCATCGTCGCCAATCTCGGCGCCATCGTCGGCGGCCTGGCCTTCGGCGCGCTGTCGGAGAAGATCGGCCGCGTCAACGCCATCACCCTCGCCTGCCTGATCGCGTTGCCGTCGATCCCGCTCTGGGCCTACTCGACCACGCCCTTCATGCTGGCCATCGGCGCCTTCGTCATGCAGGTCGCGGTCCAGGGCGCCTGGGGCGTCATCCCTGTGCACCTGAATGAACTCTCGCCCGGCTCGGTGCGGGCAACCTTACCCGGCTTCATCTATCAGGCCGGCAATCTCGCGGCGTCCTATGGCGGTCCGTATCAGGCCGGAATCGCCGAAAGCGCCGGAGGCAGCTACGGCTACGCGCTGGCGCTCTTCGCCGGCGTGGTCGCCGTCTGCATCATCGTCGTCATCCGCTTCAGTCCGGAACGGCGCGGCCAGGTGATGACCGTTCTGGGCTGAGCGCAGCCTAACCCAGCCGGAGCGCGATGACCCCGGCGACGATGCTGAGCGCGGCGGCGCCGCGCCAGCCCGTCATCTTCTCGCCGAGCGCGTAGACCGAGATCAGCATGGCGAACAGGATCGAGGTCTCGCGCAGCGACGCCACCGAGGCGATCGGCGCCTTGGTCATCGCCCACATCACGATCCAGTAGGCCGCCCCGCTGAGCACGCCGGTGAACAGCCCGGTCTTCCAGTCGCGCGCCAGCACGGGAAGCGCCTTGGGCCCGCGGACGGCGAGGCACAGCACCAGCGCGCCAAAGGCATCGCAGATGAACAGCCATGCGGCATAGCTCTGCGCCGTTGCCGCCAGCCGTGCGCCGCTGCCGTCGGACAGCGTATAGCTGGCGATGAAGACAGATGTGCCGAAGGCAAAGCCAACGGCGCGCAGGTTGAGCTTCTCCAGATGCGCGCCGCCGCGAAACGACATCACCAGCGTGCCGGCCGACAAAAGCAGGATGCCGACTATGGCAAGCGGCGCCGGCACTTCGGCGACGACGAACATGCCGCCAATCGCCGCCAGCAAGGGTGCGGTGCCGCGCGCCAGCGGATAGGTCTGGGCAAAATCGCCGGCCTGGTAGGCGCCGATCAGGAAGGTGCGGTAGCCCATATGGAAAATGACGGAGGCGATGATGTAGGGCCAGACCTCGGCCTTCGGGACCTCGACGAAAGGCAGCACCACGAGCGCGGCGGCGCCCATGCCCAATGTCATCAGCGTGATCGACAGGAAGCGGTCGAGATGGATTTTGACCAACGCGTTCCAGATCGCGTGCATGGCGGCCGCGGCAAGCACCGCGAAGAAGACGAAAAGCGTCATTGCGGGTCTATCGACCTCCCTAGCCGAGCGGCGTCTCGAGATCGATGTCGATCCGGACCGGGAAATGGTCGGACGCCACTTCGCCTATATCTGATGCGACCGAGCGCACCCGCCCCGCGAACATCCCGCCGACGAAACAGTGGTCGAGCCGGCGCTTTGCCAGCCTGCCGTCGATGATCTTCTCATGCGTGTGGAAGTCGTCGGCCGGTTCGATCGCCACGGCGGCGGCATCGACGAAGCCGTCGAGATAGGCGGCACCCCGATGATAGGGTGTGCTGCCGACGATGCGGCGGTATTCGGCGCTGCCCGGCTCCATGTTGAAATCGCCCATCCAGATCGCCGCAAGCGGGTTTTCCGGCTCGGTCTCGCCGCTGGTCCAGTTGCGCGAGGGCTCGTCGTCGATGCCGCTCCATGGCCCGCCTTCGGACGGCGCCCGGCGGTGTTCGGCCAGCAGATAGTCGATCTGCTCCAGCCGCTCCTCGGCGGCGATATGGGCAAGATGCAGCGACAGCACCCGCACCGGGCCGGCCTGCGTGCGGATCATGCATTCGAGGGCGGCGTTGCGCGTGTTGAGCGGCCTGAGCGTGCGGCGCATCGGCAGTGCATGGAGCCGCGACCAAACGATCGGCAGCTTCGACAGAACCATGGTACCGAACTGCCGGCGCCGGCTGATCAGGCGGCCGTCCCGCAGCTCGCTGGCATCCATGTCGAAGGCCGGGCCGTAGACCCAGTGATACCCGGGCAGCAGGCGCGACAGCAGTTCCGGCTGGTCGTCGAAATGGCTGCGCTGCCAGTGCCGCTCCACCTCCTGCAAGGCAATGATGTCGGCGCCGTCAACGATGCGCACCACGCGCGAAAGATCGTAACGGCCGTCGCTGCCGAACCCGTACTGGATGTTGTAGCTGACCAGCTTCATTGCTTATCCGGCTCACCTTCGGTGATGGCAGTAGCGGCTCGAGTGATTGAGTGCAATGTGCAGGGGAACGGCAGCGGCTTGTGCCAGAAGCCTCCCCCTGCACGACCTTCTAATCCGTCGTCAATGGCTGGAACCGGCCCGCCGGCGACGCCGCCAGTTCCGCCCAGTCGATCTCTTCCTCCAGCCGGTGATAGGCTTCATCGCCGATCGTGCCGTTGCTGCGCAATTCCTCCAGCGTATCGCGTTGGCGGTTGATGGCGTAGAGGCGCAGCCGGTCGTATTCGGTTGCCGCCTGTGCGTCCTCCGGATTTTCCGCAATCACGCGCTGCGCCTCGTACTGCTCGCGCACGACAGCCGCCGCGGCCGAGGTCTTGCGGCTCAGCACGTCGAGTGCCGCCTGCATGACGGCGACGCGCGCCTGGGCCACCTCATTGTCGACCGTTCTGTCCGGATCGAAGTCGAGTATCCGCAGCAGAGGCTTCAGCGTCATTCCCTGCAGCACCAGCGTGCCCAGAACCACCGCGAAGGCGGCAAGCACGATCGGGTCACGCCCGGGAAAGCCGGCCGGCAGGGCAATGGCCACCACCAGCGTCACCAGCCCGCGCATGCCGCACCAGCCGACCAGCACGGCGCCGCCAAATGTCGGCAAGTCCCGCTTTCTGTCTTTGCTGCCGAAACGGGCAAACCACCGGATGATCGCGACATAGCTCGCCACCCAGACAAGGCGTGCCACGATGACGACAACCAGCACCGTTGCGGCAAAGAGAAAGGCTTCGCCCTGCCCTTCGCCGGAAAGCCGGCCGACGATCGACCGTGCCTGCAGGCCCATCAGCACGAAGGCGAGCACGTTGAGAACGAACACCGCCGATTCCCAGACCGAATAGGTGCTGACGCGGCGTCTGGCCGACATCCGGCGCGGCGCCCTGCGCGCAATGGTGATGGCGTAGACGACGATGGTGATGATGGCGGAAAGGCCGAGCTTGTCGGCCAGGATCCACACGCCGAACGTGCCGGCGAACTGCACCACGGTGCTGCTTGCCGCATCCTCGATACGGGTGAGCGTCAAGAGCGAGAAGCGGCCAAGCACATAGCCGGCGATCAGGCTGCCGATCGTCGACAGCAGGATCGTCGGAATGGCGTTGCTCAGCATGATCGAGCCGACTGCCGCCGAGACCGCCAGCCGGTAGATCAACAGCGCGGTGGCATCGTTGAGCAGGCTTTCGCCCTGCAGGATGGCGGTGATGCGGTGCGGTACCTTGAACTGCCCCAGAACGGCGGACGCCGCCACCGCATCCGGCGGCGCGACGATGGCGCCGAGCGCGATTGCCGCTGCGATGGGCAGGCCGGCCATCTTCCAGCCGACGAAGGCGACGACGACAGTGGTGAAGACAACGGCGCCAAGTGCCAGCAGCAACAGCGACAGCCGGTAGCGTTTCAGGTCGCGCAGCGACGTGTCATAGGCGGCATCGAGAAGCACCGGCGCGATGAACAGCGCAAGCGCCAGTTCCGGATCGATCTCGATCATCGGCGCGCCAGGCACGAAGGCGATGCCGACCCCGGCCAGGGCCAGCAGGGACGGATAGGGTATCTCCAGCCGCCGCGACAGCGCGGTCAGCGCGACAGCCGTCAAAAGCAGGACAAGGGTGAGTTCAAAAAGGGCCATGGGCGGTTACTTCAGTAAGGCGGGGATATGCATGCAGGATGCGGTGGATTGGCCATCAAACTCAAGCCCTCTGGCCGTAGGCGACCAACAGTCTCTTGCCGTACAAGACCGGCATGATCCTCATTGGCCAATACGACTCGCCTTTCGTGCGCCGCGTCGGCATCGCACTGACCTTATATGGCATATCCTTCGAGCACCGTCCGTGGTCCGCCTTCGGCGATGCCGATGAGATTCGGCCCTACAATCCGCTGACGCGGGTGCCGACATTGGTGCTGGACAACGGCGAGGTGCTTATCGAAAGCCATTTGATGCTCGATTATCTGGACGGTCTTGTTCCGGCTGATCACAGGATGTTCCCGGTGAGCGAACCGGCCCGCCATCAGGCGCTGAAAGTGTCGGCCTTGGCCACCGGGCTCGGCGACAAGGCGGTCAGCCTGTTTTACGAGAAACGGCTGCATGAGAAGGTCTCCGATGCCTGGGCCAGCCGCTGCCGCACGCAGATCGAGACCGTGCTCGCCGCGCTGGAAACCGAACGGGCCGGCCGGTCGACACCTTACTGGTTCGGCGAGCGCATCGGTCATGCCGACATCGCGGTTGCCGCCGTGCTGCGTTTCATTGGCGAGGCGCATCCTGGCCTCGTTTCGCTGGCTGACTTCCCGGCGCTCGGCTCGCACGCCGAGCGAATGGAGGCCCTGGCGGTCTTCCAGGAGATTTCACAGCCGTTCATCGCACCGGCTTGAGGTACCCACTTTTTTGGGACAAGCTCCGGGGTGTGCTGAGATTCAGGTCGGGCCGCAGGCCGGTATCACCTGAATATCGGCACAGCCTAGTGCAGGACCAGCATATCGTCCGATGAGAACGAAATCTCGGCCTTCTCGCCGACGGCGGGCGGCGGCGTGGCCGGGCTGTTGAACGTGTCGAGCGACACCGTGTTGCCGCCGATGCCGACGCGAACGCGGATCACCGAGCCGAGGAAATGCACTTCGGAGATCTCCCCGGACAGGCTGGAATCGCGACCGGGCTGACGGCCGAGCGAAATGGCTTCCGGCCGCAGCGCCAGCGACAGCGTGTCGCCGGACTTGGATCCGTTGAGCTTGCCCTTCAGCGAGACCTGTTCGGAATTGACCCGCACCGTGCCAGCCGCCGCGTCGGTGACGGTGCCTTCCAGCACATTCAATGTGCCGACGAAGTTGGCGACGAATTTGGTCGCCGGCCGGTTGTAGATCTCGAACGGCGTGCCGACCTGCTCGGCCTTGCCGCCATACATGACGGCGATACGGTCGGAGATCGACAGCGCCTCTTCCTGGTCGTGGGTGACGAAGATGGTGGTGATGCCGAGCTTCTTCTGAATGGACCGGATTTCTTCACGCAGCGAGACACGCACCTTGGCATCCAGCGCCGAGAGCGGCTCGTCGAGCAGAAGCAGCTTCGGCTTCGGCGCGATGGCGCGCGCCAGCGCGATACGCTGCTGCTGGCCGCCGGAAAGCTGGTAGGGATAGCGATCCGCCATCTGCGGCAGCTTGATGATGCCCAGCATCTCGGCGACACGGGCATCGATATCCGCCCGGGGCATGCCGGCGACCTTCAGGCCGAAACCGATGTTCTGCGCCACGGTCAGGTTCGGAAACAGCGCATACGCCTGGAACACCATCCCGACATTGCGCTGATTGGGCTTCAGCCTCGTAATGTCCTTGCCGCCAACGACGATCTTGCCGGCGCTCGGCTCCTCGAAGCCCGCGACCATGCGCAGCACCGTTGTCTTGCCGCAGCCGGACGGTCCGAGGAAAGAGACGAATTCACCACGTTCAACGTCGAGGTTGAAATCCTCCACCACCGTGGTGGCGCCGAAGGATTTTCGAACGTGCTGGATGGAGAGGAACGGGTCGGCCATGGTGTTGTTCTTTCGATCAGTTCGGGCGGTTCGCCGATTTCGGCGCGAAGCGAGACAGGATCTGGATCAGCGACATGCAACCCCAGGTTATGGCGAAGGCAATGATTGCAAGCGCTGCCGGTTCATAGGCGCGGTTGGCGCCGATGTTCTGCAGATACGGGCCGAAGGCCGGCCGGTTGAGCAGGCTTGCCATAGTGAATTCACCGATGACAATCGCGAAGGTCAGGAACGCACCCGACAACACCGCGATCAACACGTTGGGCAGGATAACACGGGTGACGATCGTCCCCCAGCCGGCGCCGAGAATCTGCGCCGCTTCCGTCAGCGTGCGCACGTCGATGGTGCGAAGTCCTGTATCCACCGCGCGGTACATATAGGGCAACGACAGTGTGGCATAGCCGATAACCAACAAGGCATTGGTGCCCGTGTCGGTCGCCAGGAACGGCAACGGCGAATTCGAGCCATACATTCTGATGTATCCGAAGACGATGACGATGGCCGGGATGACCAGCGGCAGCAAGGTGATGAACTCGACGATGGGGCGCAGCTGCGGCAGCCGCAGCCGGATCCAGTAGGCTGCGGGCACCACGATCAGCACGCCGAGAATGATGGTGAAAACGGCGGCAAGCACCGAATAGCCGAAGGTCGCCTGGAAGCGTGCGTCGCCCAGCACGACCTTATAGGCGTCAAAGGAGTAGACACCGCGCCGCATGCGCATGGAGAACTCCACCGTCGCGATCAGCGGAATGAAGAAATAGGCCGCGCCCAGCGCGAAGACGACCCAGGCCCAGAACCTGCCAGCCTTCATTTGAGCCACCTCTCAGAACGGGTGCGGAACCAGATGTAGAAGACATTGGCAAGACCGGTGATGACGATCATGCCGAAGGCTATGGCATAGCCGAGATGGGCATTGTGCAGCACGTCGCCACGGATCTGGGCATAGAGCAGGATCGGCACGATGTTGAGCGACGAGCCGGTCAGCGCATAGGCGGTGGCGATGGCGCCGAAGGCATTGGCGAACAACAGGATCACGGTGCCGAGGAAGCTCGGCCAAATCACCGGGATGACCACCATGCGCCAATACTGGGACATGGTCGCACCCAGCGTTGCGGCGGCCTCGCCCCACTCCTTCTTCAGCCCGTCGATGGCCGGCACGATGATGACCACCATCAGCGGAATCTGGAAGTAGACATAGGTCAGCGTCAGTCCCCAGAACGACAGGATGTTGAAGCCATGCGCGTAGATGTTGAGACCGAACAGCGTGTTCAGAATCACTGTCGCAAGGCCGAGCCGGCCGAGTGTGGCAAGGAAGGCGAAGGCCAGCGGCACGCCGGCAAAATTCGAGGCGACGCCGGAAAACGTCAGGGTCGCCGAGCGTATCCAGTCTGGCAGGCCGCCACGCACGATGGCAATGGCAATCGCCAGACCCGCAAAGGCGCCAATCAGCGATGAAGCAAGGCTGACCTTGATCGAAATCAAGTAGGCGGCAACGATCGACGGCTGCGCCAATGCAACTATGTTTTCGAGTGTGAATTCACCAGCATCGTTCTGGAATGCGCCCAGCATCAGATAGAGCGTGGGCAGGATCAGGAACATTATGGCGAAGATGAAGAAGGGCGCGACACCGAGCCACTGGGTCGGCAGCCTCATGCTGCGCGCCTCGGCGGGAGGCGCGGTCTTCCCGGAAACAGCGTGGTCGGACATTGAGATATCGGTCATGCGCCGGCTACCGTCTTCGAGAGAAAGAACCGGGCGGCCGTGAAGCCGCCCGGTGGATCTCAACTGTTACTTGACGTTGGCGCCGACAACGGCGTCCCAGTTCTTGGTGATGGCTTCCTTGGCCTTGCCCTGCTCGTCAAGCGTCGGGAACACCGCGGCCGCATAGGACTCAGCCGGCGGCAGCTTGGCCAGCACGTCCGCAGGGATCTTGCCGTTCTTGGCGAGATCGTTGAAACGGATCGGGTGGCAATAGCCCTTCAGCCAGGCGATCTGGCCTTCGTCGGAATAAAGGTATTCCAGCCAGAGCTTGGCCGCATTGGGATGCGGTGCGTAGGCACTGATCGCCTGCACGTAGACACCGGCGACGACACCGGTCTTCGGCACGACGACGTCGACGGGCGGGTTGCCCTTCAGCGTGTCGCGGCCGGCGAGCGCGTTGTAGTCCCAGGTGACCAGGATCGGGGTCTGGCCCTGGGCCAGCGTCGCGGCCTTACCGATGACCGGCACGAAATTGCCGGCGGCGTTGAGCTTCTTGAAGAAGTCGAGGCCAGCGGTGCCGGCGGCTTCACCAGCAGCCGCACCCGTCGACAAGCCAGCGGCATACACCGCCTGGATGGCCTGGTTCGAGGCGCGCGGATCACCGGCAAGAGCAACCGAGTTGGCGAATTCCGGCTTCAGGAGATCTGCCCAGTCCGTCGGCGACGTCTTCACCAGGTCCTTGTTCACCTGGAAGGAAAGCACGCCGTAGTAGTCGCCCGTCCAGAAGCCGTCTGCATCCTTGGCGCTGTCGGGGATCGAGTCCCAGGTCGATACCTTGTAGGCCTGGATCAGACCGTCCTTCTTGGCGGACGGACCGAAGGACAGGCCGACGTCGATAACGTCGGGCGCCTGCGGGCCCTTGTTGTCCTTGTTGGCCTTGATCGCCTCGACCTCGTCGCCGGAACCGGCATCGGGGTTGAGTTCGTTGATGGTGATTTCGGGATACTTCGCCTTGAAGCCGGCGATGACGTCGCCGTAACCGCACCAGTCGTGCGGCAGGGCGATGGTGGTGAGCTGGCCCTCGGCCTTCGCGGCCTTGACGAGATCGTCCAGCGAAGCCGCGGACGAAATCACCGACGACACCATAAGGGTCGCGGCCGAAAGGGAAAGCACCTTCCCCGTGAATTTGAACATGTGTTCTCTCCGTTGAACTGACGCCGTTGGACGCCTGCGATGCGGTATCGTTTTCATGTGACAGCCAGATGAAAGCTTTATGAAACCGGCTGCTCGCAGTGCGAAAAGTAAACTCTTTTTAACCGGTTGTAGCAATCGCCTCGCAATTCTTTTTCCGGCTAATTAGTTTGTGCCTTGCCCTTCATCCCCTCCCCTTGTTTTTGTACCCCTTTTTCAGATCAATTTCCTATGCCGAAAACGTCTCAGATCGTACCGGCAATGGCGTTTTCCAGCAGCGTCAGCGCCGCCTTCTTGGTTAGCTTGACCGGGTTGCCGCCGGCGGTAGGATCGACCACCGCCATGTCGGCGATCAGCGCCTTGCGCTTCTTGTCCATATCGAGCCCCTTGATCAGGCCAGGCAGCGCGTGCGGCACCTTCAGCTCCTTGCGCAGCTTGATGATCGCCTTGGCGAAGCCGTCGAAGCCGCCCTTGATGCCGCAATAGGCCCCAAGCCGGGCGATACGCTCCTCGATGGAGTCACGGTTGAAGGCGAGCACATAGGGCATGAACACCGCGTTGGTCATGCCGTGATGGGTGTCGTAGAGCGCGCCGACCGGGTGCGACAGCGAATGGATGGCGCCCAGTCCCTTCTGGAAGGCGGCAGCGCCCATGGCCGCCGCACTCATCATATGGGCGCGCGCGACGAGGTCCTTGCCGTTGGCATAGGCCTTCGGCAGGTTCTCGAACACCAGCCGGATACCTTCCACCGCAATACCGTCGGCCATCGGGTGATAGCCCGGTGCGCAATAGGCTTCGAGGCAGTGGGCGAGCGCATCCATGCCGGTGCCGGCGGTGATGAAAGCCGGCATGCCGACCGAAAGCTCCGGATCGGCAATGACGATTGCCGGCAAAAGCTTCGGATGGAAGATGACCTTCTTGGTGTGCGTTTCTTCATTGGTGATGACACCGGCGCGGCCGACTTCCGAGCCGGTGCCGGCGGTGGTCGGCACGGCGATGATCGGGGCGATGGCGTCCGAATTGGCGCGCGTCCACCAGTCTCCGACATCCTCGAAATCCCACACCGGCCGCGTCTGACCGGCCTGGAAGGCGATCAGCTTGCCGAGATCGAGCGCCGAGCCGCCGCCGAAGGCGATGACGCCGTCATGCTTGCCCTTCTTGAACACGGCAATGCCAGCGGTGAGGTTGGAATCGACAGGGTTCGGCTTCACCTCGGAAAACACGCCGTAAGGCACCTTGGCGTCGTCGAGGATCTTCAGCGTCGAAGCGACGACCGGCAGTTTGGCCAGGCCCGGATCGGTGACGAAGAGCGGCCGCTTGATGCCGGTGGCTTCAAGCACCTCAGGCAGTTCCTTGATGCGCCCGGCGCCGAAGCGGACGGTGGTGGGGTAGTTCCATTTGGAGATCAGCTTGGACATTTTTTGTCTTTCGAAAAATCAGATGGCTTCGCGCAGGTGGAAGGATTTCGGGCGGGTCAGATTGTCGTAGCCGATGGCCGACAGTCCCGCGCCCTTGCCGGTGTCCTTGACGCCGGTCCAGACCAGCGCCGGATCGAGATAGTCGCAGCGGTTCATGAACACCGTGCCGGTTTCGATGCGATTGCCGATCGCCACCGCATGCTCGGTGTCGCGGGTCCAGATCGAGGCCGTCAGCCCGTAGGCGCTGTCGTTCATCAGCGCGATCGCCTCTTCGTCGTTGCGCACCTTCATGATGCCGACGATCGGGCCAAAGCTTTCCTCGCGCATGACGCTCATCTGATGGTCGACCTCGGTCAGCACTTCCGGCGCCAGATAGGGCGAGCCGGCCTTGTCGTCAGCCACCTTCATGTTGATGTGCGCCTTGGCGCCCTTGCGCAGCGCTTCGGCTTTCTGCTCGCGGATCAGGTCGGCGAAACGCGCCTGCGCCATCGGCCCCATCGTCGTCGCCTGTTCCAGCGGATTGCCGACGACATAGTTTTTCGTCTCGGCGATGAAGCCCTCGACGAATTCGTCATAGACCTTCTCATGCACATAGACGCGCTCGATGCCGCAGCAGCACTGGCCGGAATTGTAGAAGGCGCCGTCGACCAGATTGGCGACCGCATGGTCCATCTTGGCGTCGGGCAGCACATAGGCCGGATCCTTGCCGCCAAGCTCCAGGCCAAGTGTCATGAAGGTGCCGGCCGCCGCCTTTTCGATGGCACGGCCGCCACCGACCGAACCGGTGAAATTGACATGATCGATCTTGCCGGAGCCGAGCAGCTTCTCGGTCTGCGCATGGTTGAGCACGATGTTCTGGAACATGCCCTTGGGCAGGCCGGCCTTGTCGAAAGCCTGTTGAAACCGCTCGCCGACCAGCAGCGTCTGTGCCGCGTGCTTGAGGATGACGGCGTTGCCGGCCATCAGCGCCGGCACGATGGTGTTGACGGCGGTCAGATACGGATAGTTCCACGGCGCGATCACCATGACCACGCCCAGCGGATCTTTTTTCACGTAACGGCGGAAGCCGTCCTTGGGATTGGAAGCCGGTACGGATCTGAGCGCGGCTTCTGCGATCTCGACCATGTAGTTGGTGCGTTCCTTGACGCCGCCGAACTCGCCGCCATAGCGCACCGGACGCCCCATCTGCCAGGCGATCTCCGGCACGATCTCGTCGGTCATCGCCACCAGCGCTTCGAGCATCGCCAGCATGTACTTGCCGCGCTCGACGATCGGCGTCTCAGCCCACTTCTCCTGCGCCGCCTTGGCGCGCTCGACAGCGGCGTTGATCGCCTGGTCCGTTGCCACCGGCCGCTCGGCATAGATCGAGCCATCGATGGGGGATTTGAGTTTTACGGTTTCCAATTAAACGCTCCTGAACTTCATTCTTCCAACACGGTTGACGTGCCGAACCAGACGTCTTCAACGTCTGGTTCGCGCATATTTTTCGACAGCCAAACTTTCACGACAGTCTCGATTATCTCTTCCGGTCCTGACCCATACTTGTGTTCCGCGACCCAGGTCTCGCCCCGACCGGTAATCGGGATCGCTCCCTTTGCCAGGAGGCCCTTCAGAACCGCCCTGGTGAACGTTTCCAAGTCCTGGCCGTCGAGACCGAATTCATGCCGCCCGACAGGAATAATCTGCCACAGACCGACCGCATCGACATCCAGTTCGTTTGGAACACGCGCAACCCATTCCGCCGCCGACATGTCGTAGCCGCGATGGCGCTTGTTCCAGTCCATATTCAATACCGCTCGAACCCCCTGTGCAGTTCCCAATCCGTAATGCGGCGGTCGTATTCGAACTGTTCCCACTTAGCGGTGTGGACATAATGTTCGAGCACGTCCTCGCCGAGCGCCTGCTTCAGCATCTTCGACTTGGCCAGCGTCTCGGTGGCGTCGCGCAGCGTCTTAGGGATCTCCGGCAGGCGCGACGCCTGGTAGGCATCGCCAACGAAGGGTTTCTGCAGTTCGAGCTTCTCGTCTATGCCGGCGAGGCCGGCCGCGATCAGCGCCGCGAAGGCGAGATAGGGGTTGAGGTCGGCGCCGCCGATGCGGCATTCCATGCGGATGCCCTTGGTGCCCTCACCGCACAGGCGGAAGCCGGCGGTGCGGTTGTCCTCGCTCCACATGATCTTGGTCGGCGCGAAGGTGCCGGCCTGGAAGCGCTTGTAGGAATTGATGTAGGGCGCCAGGAACCAGGTGAATTCCTTGGCATATTTCAACTGCCCCGCGGCCCATTGCTGGCCGAGCGTCGACAGCGTCCAGTCGGCTTTCTTGTCGTAGAACAGAGGAGTCTTGCCGTCGGCGCTCCACAGCGAATTGTGGATGTGGCTGGAATTGCCCGCGAGGCCGTAATTGTACTTGGACATGAAGGAGATTGCCTTGCCCTCGGACTCGGCGATCTCCTTGGCGCCGTTCTTCAGGATGACGTGGCGGTCGGCCATGTCGAGCGCCTCGGCGTAACGCACATTGATTTCTTCCTGGCCCGGGCCCCACTCACCCTTGGAATTCTCGATCGGGATGCCGGCCGCTTCCATCTCGTTGCGAAGCCGGCGCATGACGCCTTCTTCCTTGGTGGTGATGCCGATCTGGTAGTCGCCGATATAGGGCGAAGCGGTATCGAGGCCCTGCCAATGCTTCTTGCGGGCGGAATCATAGGTCTCGTTGAACAGATAGAATTCGAGTTCGGAGGCAAAATAGCCGATATAGCCGCGCTCGGAGAGCCGCTTGACCTGTTTCTTCAGGATGGCACGCGGCGAATGCGGCAGGTCGTCATGGGTGTGATGGTCGAGCACGTCGCAGATCACGAGCGCTGTCTTTTCCAGCCATGGAATGCGCCGCAGCGTGGCCAAGTCCGGCTTCATGACGAAATCGCCATAGCCCTTCGACCAGCTTGCCGCCTTGTAGCCGGGCACCGGCTCCATATCGATGTCGGCGGCCAGCAGATAGTTGCAGCCATGCGTTTCGTCATGCGCGGAATCGACGAAGTACTGTGCCAGGAAACGCTTTCCCGCCAGCCGCCCCTGCATGTCGACGATGCAGGCCAGCACCGTGTCGATCTCACCGCTGGAGACCGCTTTCTTCAACTGATCGAACGAGAAATTTCCGGCCATTCCTGTGGCACTCCAGCGCTTGGCGTTTGAAAGGGATAGACGAAACCATGGCCGGCACGATCCCGGCCATGGCCTTGATGGGAGATGTCAGTGGCCGGTTTCGCCGACCGCCTGTTCCGCTGCCTTGATCGCGGCCTGACGCGCCGCGATGATGTCGCCGAGCGGCGGGCCCTGGAAGCGGTTGCGCTCGAAGGCGAACCACACGATCGCCGTCAGGATGAAGAAGCCGACGGTGATGTAGAGGGCCCAGTCGTTCGGCGGCTGGATGCCGATGATGAAGATCAGGATCATCGACACGATCGACAGGAAGGCAAACAGCATGAACACGCCGCGCCCCATGTTCCACGGACCCATCTTGTCCCACTTCGGCGTGCCCCAGGCCAGCATGCCGAGCACGATCGGCACGGTGAAGGACAGGAACAGGAAGATGACGGTGCAGGACACCACGATGGTGTAGGCCGAAGTACCGGCGACCGAAACCAGCGTCGAACCCCAGACGAACAGCACCGACAGGATCGATGCCGTCCAGATCGCCGCCACCGGCGTGCGGTAGGTCGGGCTGACCTTGGCGAGTGCCGCCGAGCCGGGCAGGCCGCCATCACGCGAGAAGGCAAAGATCATGCGCGAGGCGGAGGTCACCGTGGCCAGGCCGCACAGCAACTGCGAGACGAACACGACGAGGTAGACGAACTCCTTGAGGCCGGAGGGAACGCGCTGGTCGAAGGCCCAGAAGAACACGTTCCAACCCTGCTTGGCGGCGTCGTCCATGTTCGGGATCATCAGCACGAAAGCCGCGAGGAACAGATAGCCGAAGAGAGCCGACCAGACGACCGACATCACCATGGCGCGCGGCACGGAAGAGGCCGCCTTGATGGTTTCTTCCGAGGTGTGCGCGGAAGCGTCGTAGCCGGTGATCGTATAGATCGGCAGCAACAGGCCGAGCGCGAACACCCAGGCATTCGAAACCGACGGCCAGACACCGCCGCCGGCGTCACCGGAATAATTGTGGAAGGTGAAGAGACGGCTGACGTCCCAATGCTCGGCGAAAATCAGGCAGACCACCGCGATGAGGATAGCCCCGAAGAAGATCAGATAACCCGAGAAATCGGTCAGCTTCGCAGTCAGCTTGATGCCGAGATGGTTGATCAGCGCCTGAAGACCGGTGATGACGACCAGGAAGATCATCTGGTTGGTCAGCGTGCCCTCGATGCCGAGCGCCGGCCCGAACGCGCCGATGAAGAACGTCCAGGTGCCGACATTGATGGCGCCGAGAACGGTGATCAGGCCGAGCAGGTTGAGCCAGGCCGTGACCCAGCCGGTGCCGCGATTGCCGAGGATCGACCCCCAGTGATAGAGGCCGCCGGCCGTCGGATAGGCCGAGCTGATCTGCGACATGGCGACCGCGAAGGTCAGCGAGACGAAGCAGCCGACCAGCCAGCCGACGCCGATGCCGATGCCACCGGCTCCGGATGTGCCTTGCGCCAGCGAATTGATGCCGCCCGACAGGATGCAGATGATGGAGAAGGAAACCGCGAAATTCGAAAAGCGGCTGAGACGCCGCTCCAGTTCCTGGGCGTAGCCCATGCTGTGGAGGTGCTTTACGTCCTCCGCCTTGTCAACGTCTGTATAACCCGGTGCTGCCATTGGAAGTCCCCTGTTTGTTTCTCAGCTGGCCGATTGGACTGACTTTCTGACTGAATGCGATCTGGGCCGCGTGGCCTCCTCTGGTTCCAGATCCGAAAAAATGCCTGTGAGCAGATCCGCCCATTTCCGCTGCCCGGTGTCACCGGAGATTTCATCGTTGCGGATTTCGATCATCGCGCAGGGCAGCCCGCGCGAGCGCGCATGCCGTTCCAGCGTAAAATAGACGCGATCGGCAGGCGAATAGGGTTCGTTGACGCCGACGGTGATGCCGGCGAGCCGCTTGAGCGCCGATATCAGCGGCGACGCCAGCCGGCGATCGTCGTCATGGATGATGCCGATATGCCAAGGCCGGTCGTGGCCCTTGTAGACGGGCGTGAAGGAATGCACCGACACCAGCCGGGTCTCCTGGCCGCGCGCCAGCCGTTCCTCGACGATGCGTTCGATGGTGTTGTGGAACGGCTGCCATGACAGGGCGACCCGCGCCGCGCGCTGTTTTTCCGACAGGCCGGCATTGCCCGGTATGGCTGTCGTCTCGCTGACCGGCGGCACGAGGTCCGGCGCGTCGAGCGGCCGGTTGCAATCGATGACCAGACGCGAAATGCGGGTTTCGATCAGCGTCGCATCGAGTGCTTGCGCCATGCGCGTTGCCACCGGCAGAGCGCCGGGATCCCAGGCGATGTGCCGGGACAGGTCTTCGGCGGCAAGACCGAGCGTGCCGAATTCGGCGGGCAGGAAATTGGAGGCGTGGTCGCAGGTCAGCACGAAAGGGCTCGATCCGCCCGGGTTGATCACCCCTACGGTATCGGACGATGCAAGGCTGGCGGGCCGTGCTTTCTCCATAGTCTGCGGTCCCCGGGGAGCGCTGTATCGTATGTTACGTATTTTACCTCATTGCGTCCCTATGGATGATTTCATACAGTTTACCCGGCTTTGTCAAATGCGATCTCATGGGCCAGGCCAAGGGGTGGGGAAAAGATGATTTCCAGCATTGCCGAACTGATCGCCGACCGCATCGGCACGATGCCGGCCGGCGAACGGCGCGCGGCCCAGACGCTGATCGCCAGCTATCCTATGATCGGCCTGAAGACGGTCGCCGAATTCTCGACCGCCGCCGGCGTCTCCTCGCCGACGATCCTGCGTTTCGTGGCCCGGCTCGGCTTCCAGAACTATCCGGAGTTCCAGTCGAGCCTGCAGGACGAATTGGCCGCGCAGCTGCAGTCGCCGGCGATACGTACGCTCAACCCGCCCTCACCCGGCGGCGGCACCGTGTCGCCGATCCTGGAAGCGACGCTCGACAACATGCGCGAAACCTTCCGCCACCTCTCCGACAAGCAGCTGGAGGACATTGCCGCACGGCTTGCCGACCGGCGCGGCAAGACATTCCTCATCGGTGGCCGCTTCACCGATCCGCTGGCGCGCTACATGGCCGCCCACCTCGCCGTCATCCAGCCCGATGTCTTTCACCTCGCCGGCCAGGAGAGCATGTGGCGCGACCGGCTGATCGACATGGGCAAGCGCGACGTGCTGGTGATCTTCGACATCAGGCGCTACCAGGACAGTCTCGTGCGCTTCGCCGAGAAGGCGCATCAGCGCGGCGTCCAGATCGTGCTGTTCACCGATCAGTGGCTGTCGCCGATCGCCCGGTTTGCCCGCCACGTCATTGCCGGACGGACCGCGGTGCCTTCCGCGTGGGATTCCTCGGCCGCGCTCTTCGTCGTCGCCGAAACACTGATCGGCGCCGTCACAACACAACTCGAGGCCGACGGCGCCCGGCGCATCCGCGAGATGGAAGGCCTGCGTTAAGCAGCCCTCCAGCAATCGCATCCGGCCCAAACCGAGCGGGCGGAGTTCACGTTACCGAGATTTAATGTGCACGATTGCGTGATAATTGCCATAAACCGGTGATACCGGGATGTGGCGTGGCCGGTTTTCGCCGCCAGCCCGTATCGTCGCTGCATCCGCTTCCACCTGGAACCGGCAGGCGATTCTTGCCGCTGGAGTGTCGATGCCGAGCTGGAAACAGATTGTCCTTGCGTTTGTGATCGTGGTCGCCGCCGCGGCCGCGTGGGCGCGCTTCTACCCCGGCGCTCCGCAAGTGCTGGCGCGCTGGGGTATCGACTGGGCCTATGGCGCAACACCTCCCGCGAAAGACACGGCCACGGCCGGTTCCGGGCAGGCAAAACGCAACGGCGCCCGGATTGCCACCATCGTTGCATCCCCGGCCGCCTCGGCTGTCATCAACGACCGGCTGCAGGCGATCGGCACCGGCCGTGCCAATGCTTCGGTGACCGTCAATCCCTACAGTTCGGGCCGCCTTGCCGAGCTGCTGGTCGAATCCGGCAGCCATGTCGACAAGGGGCAGATTATCGCGACGCTCGATTCCGAAACCGAGATCATCTCGCAGGATCGCGCCAAGCTCGCTTTGCAGGATGCGCAATCCAAGCTTGATCGTGTCAAATCGCTGCGCGCTTCCAATGCGGCGACGCCGGTCGCCGTTGCCGACGCCGAGGTGGTTCTGGCAGGCGCCAAGCTCGCGCTTCAGGATGCGGAACTTGCATTGCAGCGCCGGTCTATCCTGGCGCCGATATCGGGCACTGTCGGCATCCTGCCGATCTCCGCCGGCAACTACGTGACAAACCAGTCGGCGATCGCCACGCTCGACGACCGCTCCTCGATCCTGGTGGACTTCCAGGTGCCCGAACGCTTCGCCGCCGCCGTCAAGGTCGGCGCGCAACTGACCGCGACGCCGATTGCCAATCCGAGCAACGCCTATACCGGCACGGTCTCGGCCATCGACAACCACATCGACGAGAAGAGCCGCACGCTGCTGGTCAAGGCCAAGATCGCCAATCCCGCCGATTCGCTGCGTGCCGGCATGTCCTTCTCCATCACCATGAAATTCCCCGGTGAGACCTACCCGGCCGTCAGCCCGCTGGCGATCCTGTGGGGCTCGGACGGCGCCTATGTCTGGCAGATCGAGGACGGCAAGGCCAAACGCGTGCCGGTGCGCATCATCCAGCGCAACACCGAGACCGTGCTGATCGACGCCGCGATCGACAGCGGCGACATGGTGGTAACCGAAGGCACGCAGAGCGTCAGCGAGGGCGGCGAGGTCCGCATCGCCGGCCAGGAACCGCGCCCCGCCAACGCCGCCGAAGGCTCATGACCGGATCTGTCAACGCCGCCAGCGATACCGGCTTCACCGCGCTCTTCATCCGCAGGCCGGTCATGGCCTTCGTGCTCAACGTCCTCATCGCGGTTGCCGGCCTTGCCGCCTTCTATGGCGTCGAGATCCGCGAACTGCCCGACGTCGACCGCGCCGTCGTCACGGTCTCGACCACCTTCGCGGGGGCAGCCGCCGAGACCGTCGACCGCGAACTGACCGACACGATCGAGGGCGCGGTGGCCCGTGTCTCCGGCGTCAAGTCGATCTCGTCTTCCTCCTCCTTCGGCCAGAGTCGCGTCACCATCGAATTCAACGACGGCGTCGACCTCAATGTCGCCGCCTCCGACGTGCGCGATGCCGTCGGCCGCGTCGCCAACCAGATGCCGGACACCGCCGATCCGCCGCGCATCGTCAAGGCCGATGCCAATTCCGACGCGGTGATGCGGTTGGCGGTGACCTCGGACAACATGTCGATCCAGGACATGACCGTCGTGGTGCAGGACCAGATCGAGGACGAACTGGCCGCCGTGCCCGGCGTTGCCGACGTCCAGGTCTATGGCGACCGTGATAAGATCTTCCGCATCGACGTCGACCAGAACAAGCTCGCCAGCCTCGGCTTCACGGTGGCCGACCTCAGGAAAGCCCTGGCATCCGTCGCTTTCGATTCGCCTGCCGGGTCGATCACCACGACCAACCAGGACCTGATCGTCCGCACGACCGCCGACGTGACCACGCCCGGGGAATTTGAGAACATCGTCATCGGCGGCACGACGCGCATCCGCGATGTCGCAACCGTAACGCTCGGCCCCGATGTCGGCCAGACCACGCTGCGCTCGGACGGCAAGACCGGCATCGGCATCGGCATCATCCGTCAGGCGGAATCCAACACACTGGACATTTCGACCGGCGTTCAGGCCGCCGTCGCCAAGCTGCAGGAGAACCTGCCCAAGGGCATGGCGATCAAGATCACCAGCGACGACGCCGTCTTCGTCAAGGGCGCCGTGCACGAGGTCGAGATCGCGCTCGGCCTTTCGGTGACCATGGTGCTGATCGTCATCTACATCTTCCTGCTCGACTGGCGCGCCACGCTGATCCCGGGCCTGTCGATGCCGGTCGCCATGATCGGCACCATCGCCGCCATCTATCTCGCCGGCTTCTCGGTCAACATCCTGACGCTGCTCGCCATGGTGCTCGCGACGGGCCTTGTCGTCGACGACGCCATCGTGGTGCTTGAAAACATCGTGCGACGGCGCAACGAAGGCATGGGACCCCGCGCCGCCGCCGTGCTCGGCGCGCAGGAAGTGTTCTTCGCCGTCGTCGCCACGACGCTGACGCTGGTTGCCGTCTTCGTGCCGATCTCCTTCCTGCCCGGCCAGACCGGTGGCCTGTTCCGCGAATTTGGCTTCGTGCTCGCCATGTCGGTGCTTTTGTCCTGCGTGGTCGCGCTGACGCTTTGCCCGATGCTCGCCTCGCGCATGCTGACCGGGGCCTCGCTCCATCACGAGAGCGGCCGCGGCATCGGCGCCCGTATCGGCGGCGCCTTGAATACCGCCTACAAGCGGACCCTGCACGCTTGCCTCGAGGCGCCCTGGATCGTGGTTCTGGTCGCGGTGCTGTTTGCCGGCACCGCCTTCGCCCTGTTCGGCACCATTCGCCAGGAACTGACGCCGACCGAGGACCGCGCGGCCGTGCTGTTGCGCATCAATGCCCCGCAAGGCGTCAGCCTCGATTACACGACGCAGCAGATGCAGAAGATCGAGAAGCTGATCCAGCCGATGCGCGATTCCGGCGAGATCCGCTCGACCTTCGAGAATGCCGGCCAGAACGGCTCCTACAATTCCGGCTTCATGGTGATGACGCTGGCGCCCTGGAACGAGCGCAGCCGCAGCCAGCAGGAGATCATGGCCGAGATCAGCCAGCTGACCAAACAGGTGCCGAGCGTGCGCATCTTCCCCGTGCAGCCCAACAGCCTCGGCATCCGCGGCGCCGGCAACGGCCTGCAATTCGCGCTGGTCGGCAACGACCGCAAGGCGCTCGGCGACGCGGCGGTGAAGATCATCGCCGAAATGCAGAAGGACCCGCGCTTCCAGACGCCGCGCCTGTCGATCGACCCGACGCAGCCGCAGCTGGCCGTCGCCATCGACCGCGAGCGCGCCTCCGACCTCGGCATCGACATCACGGGCCTGGCCAACACCATGCAGGCCATGCTCGACGGCAATGATGTCGTCGACGTCTACATCGCCGACCGCAGCTATGGCGTGAAGCTGGTCTCGACGACCAATCCGATCAACGATCCGACCGATCTGGAAAATGTCTTCCTGAAGACGGGAGATGGCCGCTTCGTGCCGATGTCGACCATCGCCACGCTGACCGAGCGCGCCGTGCCGCCATCGCTGTCGCGCGAACAGCAGCAGCCATCGGTGGCCATCACTTCCAACCTCTCGGGCAATTTCGCGCTTGGCGACGCGCTGAGCCGCGCCGAGGAGATCGCGACGCCGTTCCTGCCACCGGGCAGCCGCATCCTGCCGCTGGCCGAAGCAGCAACCCTGGGCGAAACCAACAGCGCCATGATCACCATCTTCGGCTTCGCGCTGGTCATCATCCTCCTGGTGCTGGCCGCGCAGTTCGAAAGCTTCGTCAGCGCCGTCATCATCATGGCCACGGTGCCGCTTGGGCTCGCCTGTGCCATCTTCGCCTTGCTCTTGTCCGGCACCAGCCTCAACGCCTACAGCCAGATCGGCCTGGTGCTTCTGGTCGGTGTCATGGCCAAGAACGGCATCCTGATCGTCGAATTCGCCAACCAGCTGCGAGATCGCGGGCTGGGCGTGCGTGAGGCGATCGAGCAGGCCTCGATCATCCGCCTGCGGCCGGTGATGATGACGATGATCTGCACCATACTTGGCGGTGTGCCGCTGGTGCTGGCCGCCGGCGCGGGTGCCGAGGCCCGCGTGGCGCTCGGCTGGGTGATCGTCGGCGGGCTAGGCCTGGCCACTATCTCGACGCTGTTCCTGACGCCGGTCGCCTATCTCCTGCTTGGCCGTTTCGTCACGCCGAAGACCCAAGAGGAAACACGCCTGAAGCGCGAGCTCGAGGAAGCCGCCTATGTCGGTGTGGAGCCGGCGCAGTAGCCGCTATTTCAGCAGCCGGCCTTCGATCGACCAGCGCGCGGCAAGGAAATTCAGCACCGCCGCCACGATGACACCGCCGATCTTCGCCGGCCACACACCGGCGATGCCGGCGAACAGCGCGATCGACAGGCTGGAGACGCCGAGCGAAATCAGCGCCCCAAGCGAGACGAAACGCAGGAAGGCGTCATGCAGCCGGATGGCCTGGTTGCGCTCGAACGACCAGAAGCCATTGGCCACGAAAGAGAAGACGACGGCGATCGACCACGAGATGACATTGGCCGGCAGCGGCGGGACATGCAGCTTCAGCAGCAGGAAAAAGCCGGCAAGGTCGATAGCCGTGTTCGCCAGCCCGACAATCGCAAAGCGCACGATCTTGCTGCCGGTCGAACGCCGGGGCTGGTCGGCGCCGCTCATCCCTTGCCGCCCATGATCTCGACGCCGGCGCGGGCGAGGCTCGCGCCGAAATCGTCCGAGGCCAGCACCGCGAATTCCACCTCGCGCACGCCTTGCATCGGGTCGCGCGCCCGCAGCGTCTCATCGACATGGCCGGGGTGGCACATGAACAGGCCTCGCTCCGGCAACGCCTCGACTGCGGCCTGCAAAACCGGAGCAAATCTCTCGGGCTGCCGCCAGTCATAGATGCCGGCGAGCGGCTCGAAAAGGGTGAAGCCGGCGCGCGTCATGGAGCGGTTGAAGCCGGCGGCCACGGCAGCGATTGCCGCGACTTTCGGCGCCACGGCGGCATTGCCCAGCGCCGGCGCGCCGCGCAGCGCCGGCACGTCGCCCGCTTCGGGGAAACGCGTCCGCAGCCATGTACGCACGACAGGCAGGAAATGCACGTGCTGGTGCCCGTCGATGAAGTCGGGTCGGCGGCCAAGCGCCTCGACGAAGCGGCTGTACTGCGCGTCGAGCTCCGCATGGACATCCCGCTCGTCGATTTTGCCGCGCAGGATCGGCAATGCAAGCGAACGCATCGGCGGCAGCCGGCCTTCCGGCGCCAGGCTCGATCGGCCGGTGATGGCTGGCTGGTCCGTCAGGGTCAGGTGCAATCCGACCGCCGCGCGGCCGCACAGCGGCTTGATCCCCGCTGCCGCATCAGGCCATTCCGGAAAGCCGGTCATGCAGCTGGTACCGGTCAGGCGGCCGCGATCGAGCAGGTCGAGAATCCCGGCCGAGACGCCGGGCGCCAGGCCGTAGTCGTCGGCGATCAGGCGGATGCGCCGCGTCATGCGCCGGACGCGCCTGGCGGACCTTCCGGAACGCCGCCGCGCACGACATCGCGCACGATATAGACCGGCCGATCCTTGCTTTCCGAAAGCGTGACCCAGACATATTCGCCGATCAGGCCGAGCAAGGTGAGGTTGAGGCCGCCGAGCAGGACGACGGCGACCATGAGGCTGGGATAGCCGGGGACGGCGATGCCGTAGAACAGCACCTCGAAGAACACCTTGGCTCCATAGACGATGCCCGCCAACGCCGCCAGCATCCCGCTCAGGCTGATGATGCGCAGCGGGATGACGGAAAAGGACGTAAACCCCTCCAGCGAGAAGGCGATCAGGTTGAGCCGGCTCCATTTCGACGTGCCGGTGACACGGTTCTCCGGCGAATAGGGCATGGCTTTCTGGCGGAAGCCGGCCCAGGCGAACAGGCCCTTGTTGAAGCGCCGTTTGTCGCGCAGGCTGGTCAGCGCGCGCACCACCGCGCCACGCATGACGCGGAAGTCACCGGCATTCTCCGGAATGTCGAAACGCTGGCTGCTGTTGATCAGGCTGTAGAACAGCTTCGCCAGTTGGCTGCGCCGCCAGCTGGCCTCGCGGCGGTCGTTCTGCGCGAAGACGACGTCAATATCGGGATTTTCCACCAACTCGGCGATCATCCTCAGGCTGGTGTCCATGGAATGCTGGAGGTCGGCGTCCATGACCAGCGCCATGTCGCCGCGCGACTGATCGAGGCCGGCGAGCACCGCGACCTCCTTGCCGAAATTGCGGCTGAGCCGCACGATCTCCCAGGAACCCGACAGTGCCCGCGAAAACCGCTCGGCGCCATCGTCGCTGCTGCCGTCATCGACCAGGATCTTGTGGACTTTCATGCCGAAGCGCTGCGACACCTCGACTTCGAGCTTGTCGAGCAATGCGGCAAAGGCCGATGCCGATTGCGCCTCGTTCAAGAACGGCGCGACGATATCGAGGACGGGCCGCGACTCAGCCATGTGCGACAGGCCTTTCATTCATCACCTTGTCTCGCGTCACCTTGCCTTGCGCCTTGGCCCAGAACCACCAGATCAGGGAACCGGCAACGAGGGTGACCGCGATCGGCCGGAACCACGGGTACGTGAACTCCTGGATATGACGCTCGACCCCGGTCAGCCCCGTCAGGAACAGCGCCAACGACAGCACCGAAGCCAGGACACCGCCGCGTTCCTCGCGCCACAACAAGGCGATAGCGAGACCGGCAGGCACGGCGATCATGGCATAGGTGTTGGGCTCGACGCGCGGGTTGAAGACGCACATGTAGAACGTCGCCGTCAGGAAGATGGCGAGATCAGCTCTTCCGCGTTCGAGCCTGCGGTCGAACCAGATGACGAATGAAAGCGTGAACAGGGCCATGACGATGCGAATGATCGTGGCGCCGAATTCCGGGATGGGCAGTCCGATCCTGGTGAAGGGCGCCGTGAAGTCGGTGGGAACAAAGTGGCTGGTGTTGTCGACAGCCATCGAGGTCAACATCCCGCCAAAAACACGATATTGCTCGTTGAGATAGCTTGCGGGAACAAACGCATAGGGCAAGGCGAGCACGAACAGCACCGCCAGCACCAGCACCGGTATCAGCCGCAGGCGCAGGGCGCCGACCAGCAAAAGCATGATGATCGCGGTCGGCTTGGCGATGATAGCGACGGAGGCCCAGAAGAAGGTTTCGGCACGCCGCCCTTCGAGCGCCGACAAGGTGAGCAGCCAGCAGGCGCCGGTCAACAGGATCGTCGCCTGGCCATTGCGGATCGCCCCCAGCGCCATCGGCAGGGCCAGGAACAGCCCGAAGGAAAGCAGCCAAGGCAATTCACCGCCGCCGAGCTTGCGCACCTGCCGCATCGCGGCAAAGGTCAGCACCCCGAAGCCGATACTATGCCACACCAAGCCGCCCAGATGCGGACCGAGCTTCACCATCGGAACATAGAGCGCGGCAAAGGCCGGCGCGTAGAGATACCCCATCTCGGACTGGGTGTTGTAGAGCGGCTGGCGGGCCAGTAGCGCCTCGCTGCCATCGATATAGGCTTGCCAGACCGTCCGCGTGTGGGGAGACCACAGGACCAGGACAAGAACGATCAGGAACGCCCCGATCCACAGGCCAAACCCCAAACGGTCGAAAACCGGCTTGGACATCGTCATCAAGACACCCCGCGACACCCGGAACAGGCTCAGTCCAGCACTGTCCCGGCATTCGATGGCGGCGGCATATCACGGACAAAGCGGCGAGGCATAGGGGGTGAAGGACGCGGTTATGATCTCGGCGGGCCGCTGCAGATGACTAGACGCCCGGGCGTCCTAACCGGAAATGGCCCCGAAAGCCTCGTACTCGGCCTTCCGGCACCGCTTGGAACAGCATCAAGGCCGGATGAAAACCTTGCCGTTGGGCTTGGCGAGTTCGGCCGGCACCCGCGCGATGGCCTCGGCAAGCGGCACGACGGCCGTCACATCGGTCGACCAGCGCCCGTCGGAAAAACGCCTCTGCGCTTCCAGGATAGCCGGACCCCGGCGATCCTTGAATTGCCGCATCCATTCGCTCAGCCAGAAACCCTCTATGTGCTTGTGCTGGAAGATCAGCTGGCCAGGCTCGCGGATGATGGTGGCGTCCGGGTCGAGCTTGCCGTAGATGATCCAGCGCGCCCGTTTCGGCATCGCGCTGAAGATGGCCGAAGCCAGCGGCCCGGTGACCGCATCGAGGAAGATGCGCGGCTGTTCCGCCTTCATGACCTCGCGCAGCGTGGCCTCGAAATCCGGCGCCTTCTCGTTGAGCACATGGGCAGCGCCGATCTCCTTCAGCGGCGCGATCTGCTCATCGCGGCGCACGGTGACGATAGGCCGGAACCCTTCCTCCTTGGCCAAGCCGATGATCAGCTTGCCGAGCTGGCTGGCGCCGGCGGTCATGATGAAGGCCTTTTCGCCCTCCTGCTTGACGATGTCGAACATGGCGATCGCGGTGATCGGATTGACGATCATCGCCGCGCCGTCTTCGTCGCGCACCGTGTCGAGCAGCGGAATGCAGGCCGCCGCTTCGGCAACGGCATATTCAGCCCACGAGCCCCAGTTGCTGAGCCCGGTGGCGAAGGCGACGCGCTTGCCGACAAGGCTTTTGGCATAGGGCTCGTCGCCGCCGGCGACAATCGTGCCGACGCCCTCGAAGCCGGCCGGCCGGCCCTTGACGCGCGGCTGGCCGTACTGGCCCTTGATGAAGGCGACATCGGAGGGGTTGATCGAAGCCAGGCTGACCTTGATCAGCACCTGGCTCGGTCCGGGCGCCGGCACCGCGATGATGCCCGGCACGAGATACGGCTCCATCGCCTCTAGCGCACTGCCGCTCGGCGTCTTGGTGTAGCCGTCGCCGACCAGGAGCAACGCCTTCATTTCGGAGGGAATGGTCATCGGTGACACTCCTTGGTTGTTGACAGAAGGCCCGTGGTGCAGCGGCCGCCGCTCAGAGCTTCTCCTGCGTGTACTTCTTCAGCTCCGTCCGCGCCACCTGCCGGCGATGCACGGCGTCGGGCCCATCGGCGAGGCGCAATGTCCTCAGATGCGTCCACGACCGCGCCAGCGGCGTGTCCTGGCTGATGCCTTGCGCGCCGAACATCTGCACCGCCTCGTCGGTGATCCTCAGCGCGACACGCGGCGCGATGACCTTGATCTGGCTGATCCAGGGGGCAGCGGCGCGCGCATCGCCCTGGTCGATCATCCAGGCCGCCTTGAGGCAGAGCAGCCGCGCCATCTCGATCTCCATGCGGCATTCGGCGATGATGTCGAAATTGGCGCCGAGTTTCGCCAGCTTCTGGCCGAAGGCCTCGCGGCGCACCGAACGCTGGCACAGCATCTCCAGCGCCATCTCGGCCTGGCCGATGGCGCGCATGCAGTGATGGATGCGGCCGGGGCCGAGCCGCCCTTGCGCGATCTCGAAGCCCCTGCCCTCGCCGAGGATCAGGTTTGTTGCCGGGACCCTGACATTGTCGAAGCGCAGGTGCATATGGCCATGCGGCGCGTCATCGTCGCCATAGACCTGCATGGCGCGGACCTTGGTCGCGCCCTTGGTGTCCGCGGGCACCAGGATCATCGAATGGCGGCGGTGCTGCGGCTCGTCGTCGCCGCCGGTCCGCACCATGACGATGTAGATGGCGCAGCGCGGGTCGCCAGCGCCAGAGGCCCACCATTTCTCGCCGTTGAGCACATAGTCGTCGCCCTGCCGCTCGCAGCGCATCGCAATGTTGGTGGCGTCGGACGAGGCGACATCAGGCTCGGTCATCAGATAGGCCGAGCGGATTTTTCCATCTAGAAGCGGCTCCAGCCACGCCTTCTTGTGGTCGGCCGAGCCGTAGCGCTCCAGCACCTCCATATTGCCGGTGTCGGGCGCCGAGCAATTGAAGGTTTCGGCGCCGAGATGCGCCTTGCCCATCTCTTCGGCGAGATAGGCATATTCGACGGTGGAGAGGCCATAGCCGCGTTCCGAGCCGGTCAGCCAGAAGTTCCACAGGCCGCGCTCTCGTGCCGTCTTCTTCAACCCTTCGAGGATCTCGGTTTGCCGCGCCGTGTAGATCCAGCGGTCGCCCGCCTTGCCCACCTCGCCCAAGAATTCCTTGTCGAGCGGCATGATCTCGTCGCGCACCATGGCCGCGACGCGCGCGTGGATCGGCTTCAGCCGCTCGGTCATGCCGAGATTCATCTCCGTCATCGGTCGCTAACCCTTCATAGAGGCCCGGCAATTTACCCGTGGCAAGGATGACCGTACTTCGGATAGCCTTGTCAACGCGAACTCTTTGCCCAGGGCAAAGCGCGGAGGATCGGAATGGCCTATCTGGACGAGCTGTTTTCGGTGGCCGGCAAGACCGCGCTGGTGACGGGCGCGGCGACCGGCATCGGCCGCATGGCGGCGACAGCGCTGGTCAAGGCCGGCGCCAGCGTCATGATCGCGTCGCGCAAGGGCGAGGACTGCGTCAAGGTCGCCAATGAATTGAACGCGTTCGGCGCCCCGGGCCGCGCCGAGGGCTTCGCCGGCGACGTCTCCAGCGAGGCTGGCATCGCCGCACTCGTCGCCGAGGTCAAGGCGCGGACCGGCAAACTCGATATCCTGATCAACAATGCCGGCGTTTCCTGGGGCGCGCCGCTCGAGAGTTTTCCCTATTCGGCATGGGCCAAGGTGCTTGGCGTCAATGTCACCGCCGTCTTCCACCTGACCCGCGAATTGCTGCCGCTGCTCGAAGCCGCCGCCAGCGACGCCGATCCGGCCCGGGTGATCAATCTGGGTTCGGTGATGGGCACGCAGCCGCTGGCCGACGACGCCTATTCCTACACCGCGTCCAAGGCCGCGGTTCACCATCTGACCCGCACGCTCGCGCTCGAATTCGCGGCCCGCCGCATCACCGTCAACGCCTTTGCCCCCGGCCCTTTCCAGAGCCGCATGACGGCCTTTGCCACCGGTACGGATGAGCAGGCCAGGCATGTCGGCGGCCATGTTCCGATCGGCCGTATCGGCGCACCGGATGACATTGCCGGCGCAACGCTCTATTTGTGCAGCCGTGCGGGCAGCTATGTCACCGGCGCCATCCTGCCGATCGACGGCGGGCAGTCGGTGCAGCATGGATTGACCTTATTCAAGGAATGACATTTTCCGGCCGTAGAAGCCGGAGGTGAACTGGAGGACATGAGCGTGGAACCGATCAGTCTCGATGTGCTTCTGGCCAGTGTCGGCAAGGAAGTTGGCGTGTCGCCGTGGCGGGTGGTGACGCAGCGCATGATCGACCAGTTCGCCGACGCCACCGACGACCACCAGTTCATCCACTGCGACCCCGAGCGGGCCAAGCGCGAGACGCCGTTCGGCGGCACCATCGCGCATGGCTTCCTGTCGCTGTCGCTGCTCTCGGCAATGACGTTCGAGACCATGCCGCCGCTGGAAAACGGCAAGATGGGCGTCAACCACGGCTTCGATTCGCTGCGTTTCCTGGCGCCGGTGAAGACCGGCGCGCGCATCCGCACTCGTTTCGTGCTGGCCGACGTCAAGGTGAGACCATCGGGCTGGGTGCAGACGGCGCACGACGTGACGATCGAGATCGAGGGCTCGAAGAAACCGGCGCTGACCGCCCGCTGGCTGACGCTGACGCTGATCGAACGCCAGCCCGAGACCGCATGAACGACCCCAACGCGCTCGACCAGGCAGCGCTCGCGCCTTACCTCGAGGCGGAAATCCCCGGCTTTTCCGGGCTTGTTTCGATAGAAAAATTCAAATCCGGCCAGTCCAACCCGACCTATCTCATCACCGCGGCCAGCGGCCGTTACGTGCTGCGCGCCAAGCCGCCGGGGCAATTGCTGAAATCGGCGCATCAGGTCGATCGCGAATTCCGCGTGATGAAGGCGCTTGCCGGCACCGCCGTGCCGGTCCCCAAAATGCTGCATCTGTCGGCGGAGGACTCGCCGATCGGCCGCATGTTCTACGTAATGGATTTCCTCGACGGCCGCATCTTCTGGGATCCGGTTCTGCCCGAGGCACGCGACAATGCCGAGCGCGCCGCCATCTATGACGCCATGAACGGCACGCTCGCGGCGCTGCACGATGTCGATGTCGACGCCGTGGGTCTCGGCGATTTCGGTCGGCCGGGCAGTTATTTCGAACGGCAGCTGGCGCGCTGGACCAGCCAGTACCGCGCCTCGGAAACCGGCACCATTGCCGACATGGATCAACTGATCGCCTGGCTGGAAACGCACATGCCGGCCGATGACGGCCTGATATCGCTGGTGCATGGCGACTACCGGCTGGACAATCTGATCTTCGCGCCGGACCAGCCAAGGGTCATCGCGGTGCTCGACTGGGAGTTGTCGACATCAGGCCACCCCTTTGCCGACATCGCCTACCAATGCATGCAATGGCGCCTGCCGCATGCCTCGGGCTTTCGCGGCCTGGGCGGCATCGACCGCGCCGCGCTCGGCCTGCCCTCGGAAGAAGACTATGTCGCCGCCTATTGCCGGCGGCGCGGACTCACCGGCATCGGCAACTGGACCTTCTTCCTTGCCTTCTCCTTCTTCCGCCTGGCGGCGATCTGTCAGGGTGTCTACAAGCGCGCGCTGGACGGCAATGCCTCCAATCCCGAGAAGGCCAGGACCTATGGCGAGGCGGTGAAGCTGCTTTCGCATCTCGCCGCCAGACTGATCGAAAAGCAGAATTGATGGGGAGACGGGATGGGCCGCTTTGACGGAGCAACGGTGCTGATCACGGGTGCCGCCGGCGGCCTCGGCCGTGGCGCCGCGAAAGGCTTTGCCGCCGAGGGCGCGCGGCTGGTCCTATCGGACATCGACGAAAAGGCGCTCGCCGATCTTGCTGAAACCTTGCCCGCCGAAACGGCGATCCTCGCCGGCAACGTGGCGGACGAGCAACTGTCCGAGGATCTGGTCAGGCTGGCGGTCGAAAGATTCGGCCGGCTGGATGTCGCCGTCAACAATGCCGGCATCGTCCAGAGTTTCGTGCGCCTGCCGCAGGTTCCGTCGGATGAGGCCCGCCGCGTGCTGGAGATCGACCTGCTTGGCGTCTTCTACGCCATGAAGCACCAGATCCCGCAGATGGAGCGGCAGTTCAAGGCTGCGGCCAGGGGCGGCGCCATCGTCAACATCGCCTCGGTTGCCGGACTGGTCGGGGCGCCGAAACTTTCGGTCTATGCCGCCGCCAAGCATGGCGTCGTCGGGCTGACCAAATCGGCGGCCGCCGAATATGCAACCAAGGGTGTGCGCATCAACGCCGTCTGCCCGGCCCACACCAGGACGGCAATGGTGGACAGCTTCGTGCGCGCCTCCGGTGCGCCGGAGGCGGAGGCGTTGACCGAACTGACACGCGGCGTGCCTATGAAACGCGTGGCGGAAGTCGACGAAATCATCGCCGCCGTCCTGTTTGCCGCCGACCCGGCCAACTCCTTCATGACCGGTCATGCGCTGGCCATAGACGGCGGCGTCGGAGCGATCTGACACCGCGATCCTACCATGCCGTTTGGGAACTTCCCGTGGCCTTGTCCGTTTCCGTACAGTGTATATAGTTTAGCCAGATACAACTGCCCCAGACACCACCGAAAGGCACCGGGCTTGCCGCTGAGCGTCCAGAAACGCCGCGAAAAACAGAAGGCCGAACTGCGTTCCGAGCTGGTCGCGGCCGCGCACAAGCTCGTCCAGGAAGAAGGCTATGAGGGCCTGACCATCCGCAAACTGGCCAAGCGGGTCGGCTATGCGCCGATGTCGGTCTATTCCTACTTCGCCGACAAACAGGACATCCTTTTCGCGCTGGCCGAAGACGCCTTCGAAACGCTTGCCCGCCGCATCGAGGAGCATCCGTCCGACGATCCGATCGAGGCCTTGCAGGCCGTGATGACCGAATATGCCGCCTTCGGCCTCGGCAATCCCAATGAGTACCGCACCGTTTTCATGACCGAAAAGACGCGGCCGCCGGAAGGTCGCAGTTTTCAAGAAATGCACGAGGCCAACCCGGCGATGAAGGCACTGATCACGCGGGTCGAAGCCTGCGTCGCCGCCGGAAAACTGCAAGGCGATCCGCGCGCCATCGCCACGATGCTGTGGGCGGTCGGCCACGGCACGATCTCGCTGCTGATCACCTTTCCCTTCTACCCCTTCGGCGACCCGCATGCTTTCGTGAAACGCATGTGCGATTTCCAACTGGCCGCACTCAGCACGCAGAATGTGCCGCCATTGACCGACACACCGGTCAACTGCTGAACGACATCTCCTTCGTTTCCACGCTTCCTCGCCGCCCTTCCGAACCAGCCCGAGGGCAAATTCTTGGTTAACAGAAAATTTATCGTACGCGTACGATCTTGACTTGAACTTCGCGATTGGCGGACGTATCTGTACGCGGCACCGTACATGTACGGAAGAAATTCAACCGTCGAAAGCGGAGACTCACAATGAAAAAGACCCTCCTCACCCTCGCCGCCGTTCTGGCCCTTTCCGGCTCGGCCTTCGCCGCCAACACCACCCACCCGGTCAAGCACCTGCCGGCCGCGACCTGCGTCGACACCAAGACCAATGTGAAGCTGGATTGCGCCTCGACCGGCTCGGTCGAGAAGAAGAGCGCCACGGAAAACACCGCTGAAGGCAAGGGCCCGCGCCTCGGCATCAGCATCAATCCCTGGATCGTGCCGAGCGCGTTCTAATATCGACTTGGAAGTTCTTCTGGCCGGCACAAGCCGGCCAGGCGCGTATGTCAGCCGAGCGTAACCGGCAGCCTGGCCGCCGAACTCTCGAAGGCGGCGTCGATCAGCTTCTGCATGTCGGCGGCGCGCCGGAAGGACGGATCGCCGTTCTGCCCGGCATCCAGCGCGTCGACAAAACGCCGGGCATTGCGCTTGACGTCCGGCAGGCCCAGCTCTCGCCAGAGCTGGACATCCACGTCTTCGCCCAGGCACGCCGACAGCCGCGCCGCCTTGCCGTCGGTCTCGACCTTGAGCGCTCCCTTGGTGCCATGCAGCGTCAGCGACAGGTCATTGCCATGGCCGGTCGTGTAGCGGCTCGCCATGATCGTCCCCAGCGCGCCAGAAGCAAGCCGCGCCGTCATTGCCACACTGTCATTGGCGTCGAGCACATAGTCGCCGATCCGGTCGCCCTCGGCCTTCGGAAACGTCACCAGATCGGCATGCAGGCTGACAATGTCCTGGGCCGCGCCATAGGTGGCGAAATCCAGGATGTGGATGCCGACATCGCCCAGCACGCCGGTCGACCCGTGCCGGCTCGACAGGCGCCACAGCCATTTGTCCTCGACGCGCCAGTCACCCCAGGACTTGCTGACCAGCCAGCTCTGCTTGTAGCTCGCCTCGACATGGCGCAATTCGCCGATCGCGCCCGCCAGCACCAGACGCCGTGCCTCCTGGATCGCCGGTGAATTGCGGTAGGTGAGATTGACCATGTTGACGAGGCCGGCGGCCTCGGCCGCTTCGGTCATGGCAAGCGCATCGGCATGGTTCGGCGCCAGCGGCTTTTCGCAAAAGACATGTTTTCCTGCGGCAAGCAGCGCCAGCGTCGTCGCCTTGTGCACGCCGTCCGGGGTCGCATTGATGGCGGCGTCGAAATCGCCCCAGGCGATCGCCGCTTCAAGGCTCTCGAAAGAAGCACCGATTTCGTTGGCAGCAGCAAACGCCGCCGCGCGGCCGGGCAGTTGATCGACACAGGCGACGATACTGCAGCCGGGGACCTTTGCGAACTCTTCGATATGATGTCCGGCGATCCAGCCGGTGCCGAGCAGGAGCAGGCGATGCATCAGATCAGGTCCCCCATCAACTCAACCCCTTGTCGCCGTCGGCATGCAGCCGCAGGCCCTTCTGCACGATCTTCTCCTTGGCCTTGTCCGTCGGCACGTTCGGCGCATTGGTGATGCCCGACCATGCGGGCGCCGGGTTGTGCGCCCAGTGCACGGCATTGCGCAGCACCTGCTGCACGCCTTCATTGTGATAGATCGGATAGGTTTCGTGGCCGGGCGAGAAATAGAAGATGCGGCCCGCGCCGCGCTGGTAGGTCAGCCCCGAGCGGAACACCTCGCCGCCCTCATACCAGGAGACAAACACCGTCTCCATCGGCTCCGGCACCGCGAACGGCTCGCCATACATCTCCGTCTCGCCGATCTCCAGGCATTCGCCGATGCCTTGCGCGATCGGGTGGCCACGGTTGATCGCCCAGACGCGCTCGCGCTCGCCCGCCTCGCGCCATTTCAGCGAACAGGGCGTGCCCATCAGCCGCTTGAAGATCTTCGAGTAGTGGCCGGAATGCAGCACGATCAGCCCCATTCCTTCCCAGACCCGCTTCTGCACCCGCTCGACGATCTCGTCCTTGACCTCGCCATGCGCGGCGTGACCCCACCACAAAAGCACGTCGGTGGCGGCCAGGCGCTTCTCGCTCAGGCCGTGCTCGGGCTCCTGCAAGGTGGTGGTGGTCGCCTCGATGCCCTTGTCCTGGTTGAGCGCGGCCGCGATCGTGCCATGCATGGTCAAGGGATAGAGGTCGCGCACGGCGGCATTGGTCTGTTCATGGACGTTCTCGCCCCAGACAACAGCTTTTATCGGCATTTTTCCTCTCCAAAGCGCTTTGAATATCTCAACTGGCGATGCCTTGGAAAGATGCCTTTCGACCAAAATTGCGGGAAATCAGGGCTTGCGGGATTTTCGCCCGGGGACGGTCTTGGCCTTGCCAGGCCTGGCGGGTGCGCCGGGGATCGCCGAACTGGTGATGGACACCGGATCGCTGGCCGGGAACGTGTCCTCGAGGCCTTCCTCGAGTTCCTGTTCGGCGCTCGGCGCTTCGTGCTGCTCATGTTCGAGCGAGCGGACGGCCGGCGTCTTTTTCACCGGCGATTTCGGCGCGGACTTTGACGGCATCGGCACTCTCCTCGACCTGTTGCCGCACAACGGACGCGGGCGGCAAAACGTTCCGGGTCAGCCGGCCGCGTCGCGGGCTCCCTCGGACAGGAAAGTAAAGACATAGTCCGAGAAGGAACGCCAGCATTCGACCCGGAACGTGTCGGCGGCCGTGCGCAACAGCACGATCTCGGCCTTGCCGAGGATGGTGCGCGAAGCGGCGCCCACCGGGAAGGCATCGAGTGACAGGTCCTGCGGGCAGCCCGAATTGACCGTGGCTTCGGCCGCCGGACCGGCGACGGAGATCGCGATGTTACGGTGTGAAATGCCGACCGCCGAATGCAGCGCGGTGACCCCTGCGCTATCGGCAAGCGGATCGTTGCCTACCTCGTCGATGACAAGCCACTCGTCGGGGCCGAGCCACAGAGCGGTGCGCCCGCCCTTCGACGCGGACGTCTTCGGCTTCTTCGGCAAGGTCAGGCCAAGCGCTTTCGACAGCGCCGCGACCGAGGCTTCCGGGGCGCGCAGCGAGATGCGCTCGGCCGGCGGCAGCACTTCAACCTTCACGCCGGTCGCCGATGTGGCGCGGCCGGCCAGCGCCGGGCGGCGGTCGACCGAGGGCGATGCGGCCGCAGCCGTCTTCTTTGCAGCAGCCTTAGCCATTGAGGCGGCCTCCCGTCTCGTCGAAGAACACCATGCCGGTAACCTCCACTTCGATCACCCCGTCCGGCATCGGCACGTAGAGCGTGTCGCCCATCCGGTCGCGGCCGCCGGCGACCAGCGCCAGTGCGATCGAACGGCCGCAATTCTGCGACCAGTAGCTCGAGGTGACATGGCCGATCATCTTCATCGGGATCGCCTGCTTGGGATCCGCGACGATCTGCGCGCCCTCCTCCAGCACCACCTTCGGGTCCTTGGTTTTCAGGCCAACCAGTTGCTTGCGGCCCTTGGCCACCAGGTCCGGTCGCGCCATGCCGCGGATGCCGACGAAATCGGTCTTCTTCTTGCCGACCGCCCAGTCGAGACCGGCGTCGTTCGGCGTCACCGTGCCGTCCGTGTCCTGGCCGACGATGATGTAGCCCTTCTCGGCGCGCAGCACGTGCATGGACTCCGTGCCGTAGGCGGTGGCGCCATGCTTCTGGCCTTCGGCCCACAGCGCTTCCCAGACGGCCTGGCCATAGTCGGCCGGCACGTTGACCTCAAAGCCGCGCTCGCCGGTGAACGACATGCGGAACAGCCTTGTCGGCACGCCGCAGATCTTGCCTTCGCGCACCGACATATGCGGCAGCGCTTCATCCGACATGTCGATGCCTTCGACCAGCGGCGCGATGATGTCGCGCGACTTGGGACCTTGCACCGCGATAACAGCCCACTGTTCGGTGATCGAGGTCAGCCAGACATTGAGATGCGGGAACTCGGTCTGGAGATAATCCTCCATGTGGTTCATGACGCGCGGCGCGCCGCCCGTCGTCGTCGTCACATGGAAACGGTCCGGCGCCAGCCTGCCGACGACGCCGTCATCATAGATGAAGCCGTCTTCGCGCAGCATGATGCCGTAACGGCAGCGGCCCGGCTCCAGCTTCTCCCACGGATTGGTGTAGAGCAGCTCCATGAACTTGGCCGCATCTGGCCCGACCACCTCGATCTTGCCGAGCGTCGAGGCATCGAACAGGCCGGCCGTCGTGCGGACCGCGACGCATTCGCGGTCGACCGCGGCATGCATGTCCTCGCCGGCCTTCGGGAAATACCAGGCGCGCTTCCACTGCCCGACATCCTCGAACACAGCACCCTGCGCTTCGGCCCAGGGATGCGTCGCCGTCTTGCGCGTTGGGTCGAACAGCGGCCCGCGCGCATGGCTGACGATCGCCCCGAAGGTGACCGGCGTGTAGGGCGCGCGGAAGGTGGTCAGGCCGACCTCGGGGATCGGCTTGCCCAGCGTTTCCGCCGCAATCGCCAGGCCATGCATGTTGGAGGTCTTGCCCTGGTCGGTTGCCATGCCGTTGGTGGTGAAGCGCTTGACGTGCTCGATCGAGCGCATGCCTTCATGCACCGCCTGGCGGATGTCCTTGGCGGTGACGTCGTTCTGGAAATCGACGAACGCTTTGACCGTCGTGTCCGGCCCGGCGCCGGGCGCCGCACCCAGCATGCCGCGCGACCAGCTTTCCGATGCATCGACCTTCGGCTTCACACCCTTGGCGGTCTTGGCGCCGGCATCCTTGGCCGCCTTGGCGCCAGCCGCATAGGCTTCGTCCACCGTCGCCGCCAGCCCGTCCGTGCCGTTGCAGGCGCCGACCGAAACGCAGTCCTGTGCATAGGTGCCCGGCACGAAGCGCTTGGTCTCGTCGTTGAAGGCGACCTTGCCGCGCGACTGCGAGAACAGATGCACCGAAGGGGTCCAGCCGGCCGACATCAGGATCGCATCGACCGCGATGGTGCGTTCGCCGCCACCATTTTTCGGCTGCACGGTCATCGACGATACCCGCAATTTGCCGCCGGCGCGGATCACCGCGCGGCCGAAATTGATCTCGATGCCGAGCGCCCGTGCCTCATCGATCACAGGCCCGGTCGGGTTGTCGCGCAGATCGACGATCGCCGCGATGTTGACGCCGGCCTTCTTCAGGTCGATCGCAGCCGCATAGGCTGAATCATTGGCGGTGTAGACACCGACATTCCTGCCGACAGCCACGCCATAATGATTGAGGAAGGTGCGCGCCGCGCCCGCCAGCATGATGCCGGGCCGGTCATTGTTGGCGAACACCATATGGCGCTCGATGGCGCCGGAGGCCAGCACCACGCGCTTGGCGCGCACCTGCCACAGCCGCTCGCGCGGCAAATCATGCCCGGGAGCCTTCAAATGATCGCTGACGCGCTCGACCAGCCCGACGAAATTCTGCGCGTAATATCCAAAAGCAGTTGTGCGCGACAGCACACGGACATTGCCCATGGCGGCGAGCTTTGCGATTGCCGCTTGCGCCCAGACGAAACCGTCCTGGCCATCGATCTTCGCACCCGTCTCGAAACGCAGGCTGCCGCCGAATTCGGCCTGCTCGTCGGCGAGGATGACGCGCACGCCGGTCTCGGCCGCCGCCAGGGCCGCCGCGAGGCCGGCCGCGCCGCCGCCCAGCACCAGCACGTCGCAATGCGCGTAGCGCGAGGAATAGTGGTCGGGATCGGGCTTGTCGGGCGAAACGCCAAGGCCGGCGGCTTCGCGGATCTTGGGCTCGTAAAGGCTCTTCCAGGCCGCCTTCGGCCACATGAAGGTCTTGTAGTAGAAGCCGGCCGAGAACATCGGCGATGCGATGTCGTTGACCGCGCCGACGTCGAAGGACAGAGACGGCCAGCGGTTCTGCGAATTGGCGGCGAGCCCATCATAGAGCTCCTGCACGGTGGCGCGCACATTCGGCGTTTTGCGCGCATCGTCACGCACGATCTGCACCAGCGCGTTGGGCTCTTCCGCACCGGCCGACAGGAAGCCGCGTGGCCGGTGGTACTTGAACGAGCGGCCGACCAGATGCACGCCATTGGCAAGCAGTGCGGAGGCCAGCGTGTCGCCCTCGATGCCGGTATAGGACTGGCCGTCGAAGCTGAACCGCGCGGTCCTGGCCTGGCTGAGGCGACCGGCTCTCGGGATGCGGAACGCGCCGCTCATTTGGCAACCACTTCGTTGGAGTTTTTGGGCAGCTTGGCGGGTTGGGGTTCGCCGGCCTTGTAGGTCATGACGAACTTGTCGGTGACGGTATCGCGCACCGCGTTGAAGAAGCGCGCGCAGCCATGCATGTGCCGCCAACGCTCATAGATGATGCCCTTGGGGTTAGAGCGGATGAAGAAGAACTTTTCGAAGTCGTCGTCGCTCTCCCCCGCAATGTTGGCCGAGCGCGCAATATGCGCCTCGCCGGCGTTGCGGAATTCGAGTTCCGGGCGCTCTTCCTCGCAATAGGGGCAGCGGATGAGAAGCATTCTGTTCGTTCCTACAATTCGCCGTGGCCGAAGGCCGGTTGCTCGCAAAGCCTCTCGGCAGCCATCAGTGCGCCACTGCCGCCGCCGCCGCCTCGTCGATGAGCCGGCCGGTGCGGAAGCGCTCGATGGTGAAGGGTGCGTTGATGGGATGCGGATCGTCCCTGGTGATGGTGTGGGCAAAGACATGGCCCGAACCGGGCGTCGCCTTGAAGCCGCCCGTGCCCCAGCCGCAATTGACGTAGAGGCCGGGCACCGGCGTCTTGGCCAGGATCGGCGAGCGGTCGGGTGTCACGTCGACTATGCCGCCCCAGGAGCGAAGCATCTTCATGCGCGTGAAGATCGGGAACATCTCGCAGATGGCGTCCAGCGTATGCTGCAAGATGTGCAGGCCGCCGGTCTGCGAATAGGAGACATACTGATCGGTGCCGGCACCGATCACCAGCTCGCCCTTGTCGGACTGCGAGATATAGGCGTGCACCGTGTTGGACATGACCACGCATGGCACCACCGGCTTGACCGGCTCCGACACCAGCGCCTGCAGCGGATAGCTTTCCAGCGGCATGCGCACGCCGGCCATGTTCATGATGACCGAGGAATGGCCGGCGGCAACGACGCCGACCTTCTTGGCGCCGATGAAGCCCCGCGTCGTGTCGACGCCCATGACCGCGCCGTTGGCCGCCCGCTTGACGCCGGTGACCTCGCAATTCTGGATGATGTGGACGCCGCGCGCCGAAGCGCCGCGCGCATAGCCCCAGGCGACGGCATCATGGCGCGCCGTGCCGCCGCGCCGCTGCAGCGCGGCGCCAACAACGGGATAGCGCGCATCCCGCGAGATGTTGAGCGGCGGACAGAATTCCTTGGCCTGCTCCGGCGACAGCCATTCATTGTCGATGCCGTTCAACCGGTTGGCATGGACATGGCGCTTCAGCACCTGGATGTCATGCACGTTGTGGGCGAGCATCATGACGCCGCGCGCCGAATACATGACGTTGTAGTTGAGCTCCTGGGAGAGCCCGTCCCACAGCTTCAGCGCATGGTCGTAAATGCCGGCGCTCTCGTCATAGAGATAGTTGGAGCGGATGATGGTGGTGTTGCGGCCAGTGTTGCCGCCGCCGAGCCAGCCCTTTTCCAGCACCGCGACATTGGTGATGCCATGGACCGTGGCGAGATAATAGGCCGTGGCCAGCCCATGGCCGCCGGCACCGACGATGATGACGTCGTATTCCTTCTTGGGCTCCGGCGAGGACCATTGCTCCTCCCAGCCCTTATGGCCGCGCATGGCCTCTCGGGCGATGGCGAATACCGAATATTTTTTCAACGTCCCAGCCTCGCGCCAACGGATCTCGCGGATTGCAGCCGGGCTTTTGTTCGGTCCGGCGCGCGAGGTGTATCACTAGCGAAACAGCGCTTCCACCCTTGCGCTGTTTGCGACGGCGCTTGCCGTTTTGCGCCACGACGAAAAAGACCCGTGCGGGCTGGCTGCCGTGGTTGCGTTCAGCCACATTGTTCGTCGCGAGATTCGGGAGGACGAAAATGGGCAATGCCTGGTGGAATCTGACATTGCGCTTCCTGCTGGAGCTTGCCGCCCTGCTTGGGCTCGGCATCGCCGGCTGGCATTTCTCCGACGGATGGTGGCGCTGGATGCTCGCTTTGGCCTTGCCGCTCGTTGCGGCCGTGCTGTGGGGTACTTTCGCGGTGCTCAACGACCCAAGCCGGTCAGGCCGCGCACCGATACCGGTGCCGGGTACGGTGCGGCTGGCGCTCGAACTGATCATCCTGTTCGGCGGGGCTGCCGGATTCTATGCCGCGGGCTACATCACCACGGGCATCGTCGTCGCTCTGCTCATCGCGATCAGCTACGCATTTTCGCTCGACCGGCTGGGCTGGCTGCTGAAGCAATAATTCGGATCGACGACGCCTTCGCAGGTATCGGGTGGTTCCTCACCGCCCCATCTGCGACCAAGCATCCGGTTGCCGGCGAGACCGGCGCGAAAAAGGATGCCAAAAATGCTCGCACTCGCCAACAAGATCGCCATCGTCACCGGCGCCAGTTCCGGCATCGGCCGCGCCACGGCAAAACTCTTCGCCGAGGAAGGGGCCAGGATCGTCGTCTCCGCCCGCCGCCAGGCCGAACTGGATACGCTTGTCGCCGAAATATCGGACACGGAAGGTACGGCCACCGCGCTTGCCGGGGACGTCAGGGACGAAGCCTATGCGAAGGCCCTAGTCGATCTGGCGATCGAAAGTTTCGGCGGTCTCGACATCGCCTTCAACAATGCCGGCGCCGTCGGCTTGATGGCGCCCCTGCCCGACATGATGCCGGAGACATGGCACGAGACGATGGACATCAATCTGACCAGCGCCTTTCTCGGCGCGAAGTACCAGATACCGGCCATGCTGGAGCGCGGCGGCGGCTCGCTGATCTTCACGTCGAGCTTTGTCGGCTACACTGCCGGCATGCCGGGCATGGCCGCCTACGCCGCCGCCAAGGCCGGACTGATCGGCCTGACGCAGGTTCTGGCCGCCGAATACGGGCCGAAGGGCCTGCGCGTCAACGCGCTGCTGCCAGGCGGCACCGACACACCGGGCGCGACGACAACGACACCCGAGGCCCGCGCCTTCGTCGAAGGCATCCATGCGCTGAAGCGCATGGCGCAGCCGGAGGAGATCGCCCGCTCGGCGCTTTACCTCGCCTCCGACGCATCGAGCTTCACCACGGGAACCGCGCTGTTTGCCGATGGCGGCGTCTCGATCAACCGGACGTGAAGGTTTTTTCGCGACCAACAGGTCGGTTTGCCGCTTTGACGCAGCCGGCCGGTCTTGCTTTTTCCGCGCGATTTGGCGATTCCGTTTCCTGTCGAAACGGGTCCCCAAACCATGATGCTGATCCGCACCTATGTGGCCGCGAGCGCGATCGAGGGCGTTGGCATGTTCGCCGCCGAGCCGATCCGCAAGGGCGCCTCGATCTGGCGGCTCGACCCGGATTTCGACCGGCTGATCCCGATGGACAAATACGAGGCCGCACCCCAGCCCCTGAAGGAATTGCTCGACCGTTATGCCTATCCCAGCCCGGACCGGCCGGGTTTCATGGTCTATGAAGTCGACAATGGCCGCTTCATGAACCATTCGGCGACGCCGAACACCGACTTTTCGCAATATGGCGGCGCCACCGCGACCCGCGACATTGCCGCGGGAGAGGAGATCACCTGCGACTACGGCGAATTCTTCGAGGATTTCGAGCGGCTGCACCTGGCCACCGCCTAGCTGGCGCCCTATCTCGGCCCTACCGTGGCAATTTGGCAGACGTCCTTCATTTCGACTGTGGACAGCGCGGCCTGATTCTGCTATCAGCCGCCACAATTCGTGGTGTCGACCGCCGCGGAGGCTAGTGGCTATGGCCACTTGCCTGTTGATATCAAACCCGAAAGACAGGATTGCCCGTGCAGGTACTCGTCCGCGACAATAACGTTGATCAGGCGCTTCGCGCGCTCAAGAAGAAGATGCAGCGCGAAGGCATTTTCCGCGAAATGAAGATGCGCGGTCACTACGAGAAGCCGTCCGAGAAGCGCGCCCGTGAAAAGGCCGAGGCTGTCCGCCGCGCCCGCAAGCTGGCCCGCAAGCGCGCCCAGCGCGAAGGCCTGCTGCCGATGACCCCGCGTCCGGTGGCTGCCGGCGGTGCCGCTGGCGCAGCGCGTCCGCCGCGCTGATTATCGCCAATATTTCGTCCTTTTCGAAGGATACTGAGGTGGCGCGATGCGGAATCGCCGCCACCTTTTTATTTTTGATATGACCCGGCCCGGAGGGGGGATCCGGACCTGAACGACGCGCTTGAAGTGAGGACAGGGCAGACATGAACGCAACAAGCGTGGAGCGCGGGGCCGCATTGCGTGGTTTCGCCCTGACGGCGGCCCTGCTTTCCGGATTGGTTCTGGCCGGCTGCCAGACATCGGGCCCGACCGGCGAGTTCAACAACATCGACAAGGCGCAGGGATCGAGCGAGAACATCTCCTCGCTGTCGGCGGTGATCCAGCGCAATCCGCAGGATCCCGAAGGCTACAATGTGCGCGGCTCGGCCTATGGGCGTGGCGGCCAGTACCAGGCGGCACTCAAGGACTTCAACCAGGCAATTCAGCTCAATCCGAATTTCTACCAGGCCTACTCGAACCGCGCGCTTATCCAGCGCTTCCTCGGCAATCAGGCCGCCGCGCTCGACGACTACAACAAGTCGATCCAGATCAACGGCAATTATGACGCCGCCTACATCGGCCGCGGCAACCTTTACCGCAAGGCGGGCCGCACCCAGGATGCCTTCAACGATTTCCAGAAGGCGATCCAGCTCGACACCACGGACGCCCGCGCCTACCATAATCGCGGCCTGATCTATCAGAGCCAGGGCCAGCACAAATTCGCCATCGAGGATTTCTCGACCGCAATCTCGCTGGCCCCGGATGCCGCCGAGCCCTACAACGGCCGTGGCCTCTCCTATCTGGCGACGGGCGACGAGGACAACGCCTTCTCCGACTTCAACATGGCCATCAAGCTCGACGGCAAGAACGCCGAGGCCTGGGCCAATCAGGCGCTGATCTACGAGCGTCGCGGCGACAAGGCAAAGGCAGCGAAATCCTATAAGGAAGCCGTGCGCCTCAACCCCACCTACCAGCCGGCCAAGGACGGCTTGTCGCGCGTCGGTGGCAGCGCCAGCTGATATAGGCTTCGGTAGATCCGGCTAAGCTTTATGGGGACGTCGGCGTGTCCGAAAGGACACGCCGCGATGAAGATCGCCGCCAATCCGGCAACCGCGCGTTAACCCCTGCTGCAAGCCGTTAACCCTTGCCTTGTTCGCGCCAAGTTTTCAGCGGAACGGTCTGGCCACCCAAGCCGTTATTTCCAGGCGATTTGCGAAAGGACCCTCCCATGATCAAGAAACTCGTCTGCGCCGCTGCTCTTGCAACGACCGTATTCGCCGCCGTCCCGGCCAGCGCCGGCAAGCTGCAGCTCGGCACGCTCGACTGCACCATCGATGGCGGCACCGCCTACATCGTCGCCTCCAACAAGGGCGTGTCCTGCGTCTTCCGTCCCTACCATCACGGACCGTCGGAGATTTACACCGGCGTCATCTCCAAGATCGGTGTCGATCTCGGCCAGACGCATCAGGGCCAGCTCGTCTGGGCGGTTCTTGCCGCGACCCGTGACCGCGACGCGGGCGACCTTGCCGGCAGCTATTATGGCGTCAACGCCGAGGCGAGCGTCGTCACCGGCGGCGGCGCCAACCTGCTGGTCGGCGGCTTCGACGGCGCCTTCATGCTGGAGCCGCTCAGCGTCCAGGCGCAGACCGGCGTCAATCTCGCCGTGGCCGTGACCTCGCTTCAGCTGATCCATTCGCTGAAGTGATCGAACGGAGCCACGCGCTCCTCTCTACCTTACGGCGCGGAACCATATAGGATGGTTCCGCGCCGTTTGTGTTTTGGGGGGACCGCCATGCCGAAGACAGCCATTGCCGCTGCCGTGATTGCCATGGTGCTTGGCTTTTTACAGACACCGGCACAGGCCCAGGACAGGGGCATCGAGCTCGGCACCCTTGAATGTGCCATAGGCGGGGGCACCGGCTTCATCTTCGGGTCGAGCAAGGATCTGAGCTGCACCTTCACCCCGGCCGACAAGAGCTTCGCGCCGGAAGCCTATTTCGGCGCCGTCAACAAATACGGCCTCGACATCGGCACGACAAAACAGGCGGTGATGCGCTGGCTGGTGCTGACGCCGCTGAAGAACATCTACGCGCCCGGCGCGCTGGCGGGTGACTATATCGGCGCAAGCGCCGAGGTGACGGCGGCCGTCGGCGCCGGCGCCAATCTGCTGGTCGGCGGCTCCTCGCAGGCTTTCACCCTCCAGCCGCTCAGCCTGCAGACGCAGACCGGCATCAATCTCGCCATCGGCGTCAGCCAATTCCAGCTGCGCAGCACCGAGAACTGACCTCTTGAAAAAACCGCTTGAGCTCAACCGCGGTTGAGGTCCTACAAGCCCATCCCGACCGGACCGCACCCAGATGGGCACGCTGTCCGACGCTATTGCCGCGCATGGTCCTGCCGGAAAGCCTTGCTGGCTTCTGGTGCCGTGCGCCGGCATCGAGATATGCAAAAGCATGGGACGGACATGATTGAAATCAGCACAAACAGGGTCGACTGGCGCGCATTGTGGGCGAGCGGCGACCTGGCGCGGTTCTGCTTCATCAGCCTCGGCATTCTGCTGCACGCCACCAACGAGACGATGGTGGCGACCGTCATGCCGGCCATGGTCGGCGAATTGGCCGGCGTGCAGCTCGTCGGCTGGTCGCTGGCGATCTACGAGCTCGGCGCCATCGTCGCCGGCGCTGCCGCCGGACGGCTGGTGAGCTATGTGGCGTTGCGCACCAATATGGTGGTCGCGGCGCTGCTTTACGCCGCAGGAGCGCTGATCTGTGCCACCTCGCCTTCCATGCAGTTGTTCCTGGCTGGCCGGCTGATCGAGGGGCTTGGCGGCGGCGCGCTGGTGTCGCTCGCCTTCGTCTCGGTCGAGCGTTTGTTTTCGCGCGCCATCTGGCCGCAGCTTTTCGGCATCATGTCGGCGATCTGGGGCGTCGCCGCCTTCAGCGGCCCGTTGCTGGGCGCGATCATGACCGAACTCCTGTCCTGGCGCTGGGCCTTCGGCGTCTTCACCCTGGGCGGCACAACCATGGCGCTGGCAAGCTTTCTTGTCCTGAACACGCCGGCGGCGAAGAGACCCATCACAAGCGCAGGCAAGGCCCCGCCTTTCCCCTTCGCCGCCCTTGCCTGCCTTGCCGTCGCCGTGGTGCTGATCGCCTCGGCCGGCGTCGACATCGCCTTGCTGCGCTCTTCGCTGCTGATCGTGCTGGGCCTCGCCGGGCTCGCGCTGTTCTTCTATATCGACGCGCTGAAGCCGCGCTCGCGGCTGTTTCCGGCGCGGCTGTTCTCCTGGCGCACGCCGGTCGGCGCCGGCATGACCATGGTCGCCGCTTTTTCCGTCGCGACCTGCTCCTTCGGCGTCTACGGGCCGCTGCTTTTGACCAGCCTGCACGACATTCCGCTTTTGACCACCGGCTACATCATAGCCGCCGAATCGATCGCCTGGTCGATCCTCTCGATCCTCGTCGCCAACGCACCGCCGCAGCGCGAGCGGCTGATCATTGTCGTCGGTGCGCTGATGATCGCGGCGGGCATCGCCGGCTTTGCCTATACGATACCCCTGGGCTCGATCCCGCTGATCCTGGTCTGCGCCCTGCTGCAGGGCGGCGGCTTCGGCATTGCCTGGCCGTTCCTGACCCGCGTCATCGTCGCCTCCGCCCCGGATGATGAGCAGACCATCGCGTCGGCTGCGGTGCCGACCATGCAGCGCATCGGCTATGCCGTGGGTGCCGCCCTCGCCGGCATCGTCGCCAATGCCAGCGGCTTTTCGCAAGGGCTGAACCATGACGCGGCGGCCAATGTCGCGAGCTGGCTGTTCCTCGCCTTCGTGCCCCTCGGCATCCTCGGCTGCCTCGCCGCCTTGCGGGCGTCAGCTGCGCCAAACCGGCCGCTGGAAGCCATCGGCTGACGCAGGCTCAATCGGGGCTTCAGTCGACCCGCAGGCGGTAGCCGACACCGGTCTCGGTGGTGATGTAGCGCGGCTGGTCGGGGGTCTTCTCGATCTTCTGCCGGAGCTGCCTGACATAGACCCGAAGATATTGCACGTCGGTCGAATCGCCCCAGATCTGCTTCAGGATGAAATGGTGGGTCAGCACCTTGCCGGCATGCTGCACCAGGATGCGCAATATGTCGTATTCCTTCGGCGAGAGTTTTATCTCCTTGCCTTCGACCTTGACGATACGCTTGACCAGATCGACGCTGAGGTCGCCGCTCTGGAAGACCGGCTTCTCGCCCTGCTGCTGGAACTTGTGCCGCAACGCCACGCGGATGCGCGCCACCAGTTCGTTCATGCCGAACGGCTTGGTGACATAGTCATCGGCGCCGAGCTCGAGCGCGCTGACGATGCCGGCCTCATCGGTGCGGCTGGAAAGGATGACGACCGGGATGTCGAGGCCCTCGCCACGCCATTTGCGCAGCAACTCATGGCCACTCATGCCAGGCAGGCCGAGATCGAGGAGCACCAGGTCCGGCTTTTCCTGTTCCATCTGCTCAATCGCCACCTTGGCGTTCGGCGCTTCGCTAATCGCATAGCCCTGGCTGCCGAGGCCGACCCGAAGCAGCTTGCGGATCGGCGGCTCGTCATCGACAACCAGTATCCTGACATTCGAATTTGTCATGAAGGCCGATCCACGCTGGTCTCTTCGCCGCGATTGCCGACATCGGGCGCTTCCGCCGGCACCGGCATCCTGATGGTGAACACCGCCCCTGGACGGTCGGTCCGGTTGGCGGCCGAGATGGCGCCGCCCATCGATTCGACAAAGCCGCGGCAGATCGACAGGCCAAGGCCGGTGCCGGCGCGCACCTGATCGCCCTTGCGCACCCGGTAGAACGTGTCGAACACTCGTTCCAGATCATGCGCCGGAATGCCCGGCCCCTCATCCATGATCTGCATGATGACGGACCCATTGTCGGCCCATCCCTGCACGCGGATCGTCGAGCCGGCCGGCGAGTATTTCGATGCATTGTCGAGAAGGTTGAACAGAACCTGTTCGAACAGCACGGGATCGAGCTTCAGCATCGGCAGGTCGGGCGGAATATCGACCGCGATCTTGTGCTCGCTGGTGATCTTGCGGGCGCGGTTGAGCGCCGTGCCGACGATATCGCCGACATAATGCAGCGCATAGTTCGGCTCCATTGCCCCGGACTCGATCTTGGTCATGTCGAGCAGATTGGCGATGAAGCGGTTCAGCCGTTCCGATTCGTCAATCACCGTCGACAAAAGCTCCGCCCGGTCCTGCTCGGGCAGATCCGGCGCGAATTCCTTGAGCGTGCCGGCCGCTCCCATGATGGCCGAAAGCGGCGTCTTCAGATCATGCGAAATCGAGGTCAGCAGGGCAGAGCGCAGCCGGTCGGCCTCGGCGGCGAGCTTGGCGCGGTCGACATCGGCGACGAGCTGGATACGTTCAATCGCCACCGCCGCCTGGTCGGCCAGCGCGTCGAGCAGGCGCTGCTGCTCCGGCGTCAGCAGCGGGCCCTGCTTGTCATTGTCGAGCCCGACGACACCGATCGCCGTGCGTCCCGTCCGCAAAGGCAGATAGAGACGCTTGGCGCCGGGCAGTGTGTCGGCGCCGCGCCCGGCGGCGCGGTTGTGCTCCCAGGCCCAGCGGGCGGCGGCAATGTCGGCCTCGGCCAGCGTGTCGTCCGGCGGATAGCCTGCCTTGACGGTGATGGTTCCGTCTTCGGGCAGAAGCAGCACCACACGCAGCTTCAGCATCGAGGCGATCTGAAAGGCGGTGGCCCACAGCACATCGTCGAGCGTGCCGGCGCCGGCGAGCTTCTTGGAGAAGAGGTAGATGTCCTCGGTGGCCCGTGCCCGCGAGCGGGCGGCGATGGCCTGTCGCTGCACACGCACCGTCAGATTGCTGGCAATCACGGCGACCACCAGAAACACGCCGAGCGCGACAATGCTCTCCGGATCCCGGATCGTCAGCGTGTAGCGCGGCTCCAGGAAGAAATAGTTGAAGGCAAGGGCGCTGGCGAGACAGGCGTACAGAGCCGGCCACAGACCGCCGGTCACCGCCGAAGCCAGAACCCCGATGAGGAAGATGATCGCGAGGTTGCGAACGTCGAGAAATTGGTCGAGCAGGACGGCGAAGGCGAGCGACCCGACGACATAGGCCGTGGCCAGGAGATACGGCCAGATCTGGAATTGCGTCTGCTCGTTCGCGGTCCTTACGTTCCTCGACGCCGCCTCGGTATTTCGCTCGGTCCCCGAAATGACGTGGACGCTGATGTCGCCGGCATTGCGGATCAGATCATAGGTGAGCGAGCCCTCGATCAGTTCGCGCCAGCGCGACCGGGTCGGTCGGCCGACCACGATATGGGTGAAATTGTTCGCCGTCGCATGGCGCACAATGTCCTGCGCGACATTCTGGCCGGGAATGGTCGTCACCTCCGCGCCGAGCTGCTCGGCAAGGCGCATCAGCGTGGCGAGCCGGTCCTTGTCCTCCTCGGACATGCCGGCAGAGCGTGGCGTATCGACATGCAGCGCCGTCCATGGCGCGCGAAGCCGGTCGGCCAGCCTGCGTGCGTAGCGAATGCGGGCCGCGCCGCCCGGACGCGCGTCGACGCAGACGAGCACTCTTTCGCCCGCGGCCCACGGCCCCTGGATGGCATGCGATTGCATGTGATTGAGCAACTGCTCGTCGACGCGCTGGGCGGTGCGGCGCAGCGCCAGTTCGCGCAGCGCCGTCAGGTTGCCCGACGAGAAATAGTTCTCGATTGCGCGCTGCGCGGTGTTGGGGAAATAGACCTTCCCCTCTTCCAGCCGCTTGATCAGGTCGTCGGGCGTCAGGTCGATGATCTCGACGTCGTCGGCCTGGTCGATGATGGAATCGGGAACCGTCTCGCGCACCCTGACCCGGGTGATCTGCGCGACCACGTCGTTCAGGCTCTCGACATGCTGGATGTTGAGCGTCGTGTAGACATCGATGCCGCGCGCTAGGATCTCCTGGACGTCGAGATAGCGCTTGGGGTGGCGGCTCCCGGGCGCGTTGGTGTGGGCGAGCTCATCGACCAGGACCAGTGCAGGGCGCCGCGCGAGGATAGCATCGATATCCATCTCGTCGAGGACGCGCCCCTTGTAGTCGACCTTGCGGCGGGGGATGACTTCATAACCCTCGACCAGTGCCTGGGTTTCCCGGCGGCCATGCGTCTCGACGACGCCGATCACCACATCGATGCCGTCGGCCAGCCTGGCACGGCCCGACATCAGCATTTCGTAGGTCTTGCCGACACCGGGAGCGGCGCCGAGGAATATCCGCAGACGGCCGCGTCCCTCCCGCTCGGCATGCTCGAGCAGCGCGTCGGGGGAAGGCCTGTTTTCGTTGCTTCTGTCTTCCGGCATCGGGATCGATCATGGAGAGGTCCGGGGATGCTGTCGATCCCCGGACCTCGCCGTCAACTATTTAGCGGCGTCCAGCGCCAGGTTGAGCGCCAGCACGTTGACAACAGGCTCTCCCATGAAGCCGAGTTCCCGGCCCTCGACCTGGCTGTCGACAAGCGCCTTGACCTTGGCTTCGTCGATGCCCCTGGCCTTGGCGACACGCGGAACCTGGAAATAGGCGGCCTCCGGGCTGATCTGCGGATCGAGGCCGCTGCCCGACGTCGTCACCAGGTCCATCGGCACGGGCTGGTTCGGATTCTCCGCCTTCAGTTTCTCGGCATCGCCCTTGATGCGCTCGATCAGCTTCGGGTTGGTCGGGCCGAGATTGGAGCCGCCGGAGGCGCCGGCGTCATAGCCGTTGCCGGCGGCCGAAGGCCTGCCATGGAAATATCTGTCGCTGGCGAAGGCCTGGCCGATCAGTTCGGAGCCGATGACCTTGCCGTCCTTCTCGATCAGGCTGCCATTGGCCTGACGCGGGAACAGCGCCTGCGCCAGGCCGGTCATGCCCAGCGGATAGACCAGGCCGGTCAGTACGGTGAAGAAGACGATCATGATGATCGCGGGTCTGATTTGCTTGAGCATCGGAAGGATCCTTATGCAAGGCCAAGGGCCGTGACGGCCATGTCGATTATCTTGATGCCGACGAACGGCACGATGATGCCGCCCAGGCCGTAGACGAGAAGGTTGCGGCTGAGCAGCGCGCCGGCGCCGATCGCCCGGTATTTGACGCCGCGCAGCGACAGCGGAATCAGCGCGATGATGATCAGCGCGTTGAAGATGATGGCCGACAGGATGGCGCTCTGCGGCGTCGCCAGATGCATGATGTTGAGCGCCTGCAGCGGGCCGGTGGTCTGGCCCGGCGCGACATAGAAGACGGCGAACATGGCCGGGATGATGGCGAAATACTTGGCCACGTCATTGGCGATCGAGAAGGTGGTCAGCGAGCCGCGCGTCATCAGCAGCGCCTTGCCGATCTCGACGATCTCGATGAGCTTGGTCGGGTCGCTGTCGAGATCGACCATGTTGCCGGCTTCGCGCGCGGCGACCGTGCCGGTGTTCATGGCGACGCCGACATCGGCCTGCGCGAGCGCCGGCGCGTCGTTGGTGCCGTCGCCGCACATGGCGACCAGCTTGCCCTTGGCCTGCTCGTCGCGGATCAGCTTGAGCTTGTCCTCGGGCGTGGCCTGGGCAAGGAAATCGTCGACGCCGGCTTCCGCCGCGATGGCCGCGGCCGTCATCGGGTTGTCGCCGGTAATCATCACGGTGCGGATGCCCATCTTGCGCAGCTCGGCGAAACGCTCGCGGATGCCGCCCTTGACGATGTCCTTGAGGTGGACGATGCCAAGCAGCCGCCCGTCGCGCTCGACCGCCAGCGGCGTGCCGCCGGACTTGGCGACCTCGTCGGCGATCGCCTGCAGGTCCCTGATCGTATCGCTGTTCGGCCGCGTCGCGTGGCTGGCCACGGTCGCCTGATTGACATGGGCGAGCACGGACTCGACCGCGCCCTTGCGCACCGAGGAGCCGTCGATGTCGACGCCGCTCATGCGGGTCTGCGCGGTGAAGGGCACGAAGGTGGCGTGCAACGTCGCCATGTCGCGGGCGCGGATGCCGTATTTCTCCTTGGCCAGCACGACGATCGAACGGCCCTCCGGCGTTTCGTCGGCAAGCGAGGCGAGTTGCGCGGCGTCGGCGAGTTCCTGTTCGGTGACGCCCTTGACCGGGCGGAATTCCGTAGCCTGGCGGTTGCCCAGCGTGATGGTGCCGGTCTTGTCGAGCAGCAGCGTGTCGACGTCGCCGGCCGCCTCGACGGCGCGACCCGACATGGCCAGAACATTGAAGCGCACCAGGCGGTCCATGCCGGCGATGCCGATGGCCGACAGCAGCGCGCCGATGGTGGTCGGGATCAAGGTGACGAACAGGGCGACGAGCACGGTCACCGAGATATAGCCCCCCGAATAGGAGGCAAAGCTCGGGATCGTCGCGGTGGCCAGCACGAAGATCAGCGTCATGCCGACGAGCAGGATGTTGAGCGCGATCTCGTTGGGCGTCTTCTGGCGCTCGGCGCCTTCGACGAGCGAAATCATGCGGTCGAGGAAAGTGTGGCCGGCGGCGGCGGTGATGCGCACGCGGATCCAGTCGGACAGAACCTGCGTGCCGCCGGTGACCGCCGAGCGGTCGCCGCCGGATTCGCGGATGACGGGGGCCGACTCGCCTGTTATCGCCGCCTCGTTGACCGAGGCCACGCCTTCCACCACCTCGCCGTCGGACGGGATGATGTCCCCGGCTTCGACCAGGACGATGTCGCCGACCTTCAGGCTGGTGCCGGGTACGAGCTTGAACCTGCTCCTGTCCTCGCCGGCCAGGAGCTTGGCCTGGGTCTCGGTGCGCGCCTTGCGCAGCGAATCCGCCTGCGCCTTGCCGCGCCCCTCGGCGACGGCCTCGGCGAAATTGGCAAACAGCACCGTGAACCACAGCCAGATGATGATCTGCAAGGTGAAGCGCAGGTCGCCGCCGCCGGTGACGAGGTCCCTGACGAACAGCACTGTCGTCAGCGCCGAGACGATGGCGACGACGAACATCACCGGATTGCGGGCCAGCGTGCGCGGGTCGAGTTTGCGGAAGGCGCCGCCGATGGCGGGCCACAGGATGCGGGCATCCATGATGGCGGTTGACTTTAACTGGCTCATTTTGGAGCTCCGGCTTCGGTGTTGTCGGGCGGCACCGGGTGTTTGGATGCCGAAAAGGGTGGGCCGTAGACCAGCAGCCAGATCACGATCATGACTGCGGCGATGCCCAGGAATGTGGACACGGTCGGGAAGGGAGGAGGCTTTGCCTCCCCCTCGCTGCCGGCCGGCGGCCGGGCCTTGCGACGCATCGGGCTGAACAAGGGCATGGCCGCCTCAGAAGGTTTGCCCGTGGATCATCGCCAGGTGCTCGATGATCGGGCCGACGGCGAGCGCCGGGAAGAAGGTGAGGCCGCCGACGATGACGATGACGCCGATCAGCAGGCCGACGAACAGCGGCCCATCGGTCGGGAACGTTCCGGCCGACGCCGGCACGGTCTTCTTCGCCGCCAGCGAGCCGGCGATGGCGAGCGCCGGGATGATGACCAGGAAGCGGCCCATCAGCATGCCGATGCCGATGGTGATGTTGTACCAGGGCGTGTTGCCGCTGAGGCCGCCAAAGGCCGAACCGTTGTTCGCCGCCGCCGACGTGTAGGCATAGAGCACCTCGGAGAAGCCGTGCGGACCGCCATTGGCCATCGAGGCCACGGCGCTCGGCAGGACGACGGCGATCGCCGTGAAGATCAGCATGGCGAGCGGCAGGCACAGGATGGCCAGCATCGCCATCTTGACCTCCTTGGCCTCGATCTTCTTGCCGAGATATTCGGGCGTGCGGCCAACCATCAGGCCGGCGACGAAGACGGCGACGACGATGAACATCAGGATGCCATAGAAGCCGGCGCCGACGCCGCCGACGATGACCTCGCCAAGCTGCATGTTGATCAGCGGGATCATGCCGCCGAGCGCGGTGAAGCTGTCATGCATGGCATTGACGGCGCCGCAGGAAGCGGCCGTCGTGATGACGGCGAACAGCGCCGACAAAGCGATGCCGAAGCGGCTTTCCTTGCCTTCCATGTTGCCGCCGTCGATGCCCAGCGCATGCACCAGCGGATTGCCCGCGGCCTCCGCCCAGTAGCAGACGGCGACGCCGGCGATGAACAGGACGCCCATCGACGCCAGGATCGCCCAGCCCTGGCGCTGGTTGCCGACCATGCGGCCGAAGACATTGGTCAGCGCGGCACCCAGCGCGAAGATCGTCACCATCTGGATCAGGTTGGAGATGGCGTCGGGATTTTCGAAGGGATGCGCGGCATTGGCATTGAAGAAGCCGCCGCCATTGGTGCCGAGCATCTTGATGGCCACCTGCGAGGCGACAGGGCCGAGCGCGATGGTCTGCTTGGCGCCCTCCAGCGTGGTGGCGTCGACGTAAGGCCCGAGCGTCTGCGGCATGCCGAGCCAGACATAGACCAGCGTCAGCACGATGCAGAGCGGCAGGAGCACATAGAGCGTGCAGCGGGTCATATCGACCCAGAAATTGCCGATCGATTTGCCCGAGGCGCGGGCGAAGCCGCGGATCAGTGCGACGGCGATGGCGATGCCGGTGGCCGCCGAGACGAAATTCTGGACAGTCAGCCCGGCCATCTGCAGGAGATACGACATCGTGCTCTCGCCGCCATAGTTCTGCCAGTTGGTGTTGGTCACGAAACTGGCGGCGGTGTTGAAGGCGAGCGCCGGGTCGACCGCGCCCATGCCGGCGGGATTGTAGGGCAGACCGCCCTGCAGGCGCTGCAGGGCGTAAAGCACCAGGAACCCTGCAAGGTTGAACAAAAGCAAAGCCACCGCATAAGCGGTCCAGTGCTGTTCCTCGCGCTCGCTGGTGCCGCAAATGCGGTAGAGCCCGCGCTCGAGCGGGCCGAAGATCGGTGAAAGCAGCGTGCGATCGCCGTTGAAGACGCGGTGCATGTAGAAGCCCAGTGGCTTCGTCAGCAAAACGATGATCCCGCAGAAGACCAGGATCTGTATCCAACCGTTCAGTGTCATGGCTGTGGCTTTCCCGTGCCTTCAGAAGCGTTCTGGACGAACGAGGGCGTATGTGAGGTAGGCGAGCAGGAACAAGGTCACGCCACCACCGAGGATGTAATCGAAAAGCATGGTTCGATCCTTCAGTTCAAATTCTGTCGCAGGCTTTGACGTAAACCAAGGACAGGACAAAAAACAAAACCCCTATCACGAGAACAATGATGTCCATTGTGCTTGTTCCTTGCTTTCACTTTGCTATTCGCGCCTGCCGGAGGCAGGTCGGCAATTACCTGAAAACCGCGCGCCGCATTGCGATTGGCGGCGTCCGACGTTTTTCCCAGGTGGAATATGGACCCGATCGCCATAAAGGTTCGAGACGGCGCGGGGCGGAAAGAAATAGGAATTTTATAAAGGTTTTTGCCAGGCCGTCGCTGTTGGGCGAGATGGCGTCTCCTGAGGATTTGCTGGGTTGGGCCGCTCGACCGCGCTGTGCGGCGCGAATGGAACAAATCATCCTGCAGGAGATTGTCGGCCTGAGGGTTCACGCATCAAAGGATACGACCATGGCAAAGCAGAAAATGCTCGACGACCTGTTTCACGACACGCTGAAGGACATCTATTTCGCCGAAAAAAAGATACTGGCGACGCTGCCGAAAATGGCAAAGGCCGCGCAAAGCGCCGAACTGAAGGCTGCTTTCGAAAAGCACCGCACCGAGACCGAGGGCCATGTCGCGAGACTGGAAAAAGTCTTCGGTGTGATCGGCAAGAAGCCGGTCGGCAAGACCTGCGCGGCCATCATGGGCATCACCGAGGAAGGCGCCGAGATCATGGAGGAATACAAGGGATCTCCCGCGCTCGACGCCGGCCTGCTGGCCGCCGCGCAAGCGGTTGAGCACTACGAGATCTCACGCTATGGCACGCTGAGGACCTGGGCCGGTGAACTCGGCCTGAACGACGCCGTGACGCTTCTCGAAGCGACGCTGAAGGAAGAGAAGGCCACGGACGAGGCGCTGACCACGATCGCCGAGTCGGCAGTGAACATCGCCGCCGAAGCGGCGTAAATCTGTAGAGATCGGTAGCCGCCCTAAGGTGTGTTGAGATTCAGGTCAGGCCGTCATCCCCTGAATATCAACGCACCTTTAGCGTGGCTCCCGCATCATGCTGAGATAGGTCGGGTCGAACTCGGCGATTTCCTGCAGGCGGTGCCAGTCCAGAATGGTCACCGTGTGGTTTGCCCAGCTGACGACGCCGACCTTGCGCAGGGCGCCGATGACCCGGTTCATGTGGACCACGGACAGGCCGAGAACATCGGCCAGTTCAGCCTGCGAGAGCGGCAGGTGAAAGCTCATGCCGTTGGTTCGCTGCACCACCTGGAGCCGGACGAAGAGTTCGCACACGAGGTGGGCCAGATGCGAGGTCTTTGAGCGCCGACCCATGGCGACGATCCATTCGCGATGGATGGCACCGTCGACCAGCGTATCCAGCCACAACAACCGTGTCAGATGCGGCGCCTGCTCGGTGATGGCGCGAAGCCGGCTATGGTCCGCGAACATGACATGACAAGGCGACAGAGCGACGATGCCGTGATCCATGGTCTTCAGCAGGAAGGCGTGGAGATCGACGAAGTCGCCGGGCACCTGCAACGACGTGAACTGCCGGCCGCCATTCTCCAGCACCTTGTAGCGCGCCGCCAGCCCGTCGAGGATCAGCGTCGAATAGGTCGGCCGCGACCCCGATGCGACGATGTCCTGGCCGGTGGCGAAGTGCCTCTCGAAGGTCATCGCCCCGGCCAGCAGCGCCTTCTCGGCGTCCGACAGCGAGTCATGCTGGCCCAGGTTCAGATAGAGGGATTCAAGCACCGCAATCTCCGGCGAAAGGGCTTCGGCAGCCGATCGCCATCTTGTTCTGTCGCAAGCAAAGGCGGCTGCGGCTGCACTAAGCCCTTTCGCCGCTGATAAGCATTAACATTTGTTAGAGCCTGCTTGTTCCACGGCGAATGCCACCATTTATGGAACAACTGCGTGGCCTGCGAATTGTCGGTTGAATATCTCGCCATTTCAGCAGCCTGAGGTTCAGCCCATCATGCCTCGATATTATCTTGACCTCTACAATGGCGACGGTCTGACGGTCGATGATGACGGCCAGGTCTTCGAGACGCGCGAGCGCATGCGGCGCGAAGCCATCCGCATCCTGCCTGACATCGTCCGCGACGAGATCATCGAAAACGACCACACCGCCATCACCGTGAAGGTACGCGACGAGGACGGGCGCCAGATATTCCAGGCGTCGCTCGTCGTCTCGTCAGGCTGGTGTGACTGACATTTCTCCATCCCGGACATCGATGACAAAAGTTTTCCGAACATCATTTGTAATCGCCGCCCCCGCCGCAACGCTGCACCATGCGGGGCCGGAAGATGATGGAGGCGGCGGTTTGTTCGCAACCAACGCCGCTTCGGAATGGAGCTAGCAGCACATGGTCCGTGCAAAAGTAGACACCCAGCGCGACGAACGCGCCAAACGTGAATCGCAGATCGTGATCGACGCCGAGCGGGCGGCCCGCGAAGCAAAGACAGCCAGGCTGAGAGAGCTGCGCCTCGCAGCGCAGTCATCGCAAGAGGCCGACGTGGCGAGGCCCAAGCCGACACGTCGGCGCACGCCTTCGAAAGGTTGATCGCCCACAACCGCTGGGCAAACATCACCGGTGGACAACGTGATCCCTGCGATCGTCTTGCAATAAGGCGAAAGCCCGGCTCGGGGAGGCCAAGCCGGGCTTTCGGTGATGGCGGCGTTGGCCGCCGAGACGCGAGATAGTCCCAAAAACTCAGGCGGCGTAGCCGCCATAACCGCGCGCGACGGCGCGCGCCACGATGACCGGCTCGATCTCTGGCCAGAGGATGCCGGTCGCCCGCGCGAACTCGACGAGCGCATGGCGCGCCTCGTCCCGGGTGATGCAGCCCTCCAGCGCAAGCCCACACGCCTCGACGGCATTGCGATAAAGCGGGCCACGGCGCGAGGTCGTCCAATCGGTCAGGAAATCGTGCATTTCGGCCAGCGAGGCAATCTCGCGCTTGAAGCCAAGGCCGACGGTGAGCGCCACAGGCGAATGAAACAGCTTGTCGTACATGAAACGGCTCCTGATTATCGCAGCGCCAGGAGAAATATCCGGGCTGGTCCACGGACGGGACGCCGTGAAACGCGCGGAGGGGGCGGAGGTTCCGGATGGACGCTTCTATTCCTGGCTGCTCCGCAACAAGGGGCATTGCCGCACGGCGATTTCGGCCCATGGCACGACAAGCAGGAAGGCCTTTCCCGTAGCACGGCTCATCAATGCGTCGTGCGGGCTACCGGCGGCAACGCCTCATCTTTGCAGGAGAGCGGTCGGCAAGGAAACCCGCGCTCGCGCGGCGCGCGCAGGCGGGTCCAGGGCCGCGCATATAGTGAAGCTCTGGTCGGTAGTGCGGTGCAATGAATTCGCGAAAGGCTGATGCCAACCGATTGATTACAGCCAGACGTCCTGTGACCCAATCTCTGCAAGAAGCCGCTGCATGAGGCTGTTCGATTCCGATCCACAGTCTCGTCGCCATCGAGGTGGTTCCCTATGATCGTGTGATGGCCGGCGGACATGATCGCAAAATCCGCGACGCTGAAGCCGCCGCCGATAAGGTCTCGGCTGGTGGAGCGCTTGAGCAGAAGACCGAATTGTTTTGAGCCGCAGTCAAAAACCGCCACGAGTGCGGCACGGGGGCGGCCACCCCCAGGGCGATGGCCAATAACACTGCCACAAGCCCGAACAGAAGCTTACGCGACATCATTGTCCCAACCTCACACGCCGGTGTCGATATGAAACAGCGTCCTAGCGCCCGGCAGTGCCTGGAGCTGTGGCAGCAAGAACCGTGCCACGCTTGCCTCACATGCTTCATGGAGAGATAGGCGTGTCGGCTCTCTTTGAAGAAAACCGGCCAGGCCTTGGCTCGACAACCGTCGCAACGGTTTCTGGCTCTGGAGGCGGTGCCAAACCTGTTCCGAAAAGCTCCGAAACGTCTAGTATGCCCATATGCAGGGCACTCGCGTCGCTTTTGGTCCGTTCCTACTCGATCCCGACATCGGGACGCTCCTTAAGGAGCAGGTCCCGATCGCTGTTGGGCATCGTGGGCTGACACTGCTTGCCGCGCTTACGGCCCGGCCCGGTGAGATCCTGACCAAGGCCGAGCTGATGGACGCTGCCTGGCCGGGCACCGCCGTCGAGGAAGGCAACCTTACCGTCCAAATCGCGGCACTGAGAAAGGCACTCGGTCCGGCTGACAAAGGCGGCGAGTGGATCGCCACGGTGCCCCGCGTCGGCTACCGCTTCACCGGGACTGTCGAGCCGGTGGCGAGCGCATCCCCCAGACAGATACCACCGGCCGGCAAGCCGTCGATTGCAGTGCTGCCTTTTGCCAATTTGAGTGGCGATCAGGACCAGCAGTATCTCAGCGACGGCATAACCGAGGACATAATTACGGAGCTGGCCAGGTTCCGCTCCCTCCTCGTCATCGCCCGCAATTCATCTTTTCAGTTTCGCCATCCGGCATTGGACATTGCCGAAGTCCATCGCAAACTGGGCGTTCGCTACCTCGTCGAAGGCAGCATCCGAAAGCTCGGTGATCGCATTCGGATCACCACACAGTTGATTGACGCCGCCACCGGCACCCACCTGTGGGCTCAAAGGTACGATCGGGGCCTCGACGACATCTTCGCTTTGCAGGACGAGGTTGCGGCCCTTATCGCCTCGATGGTCGAAGGCCAGGCGGAGGCCGATTCGGCGAGCCGGACCAGGCGCAAGCTTCCGGCCGATTGGGACGCATACGACTACTACCTGCAGGGGCGCGCGCACTTCCACCGTTATGAGATGGACATGTCCGAGCCCCTGTTCGTCCGGTGTGTCGAGCTCGATTCGACGTTCGCTCAAGGCCACGCCTTCCTCGCGCAGGCCCTCGTCGGCAGGTTTTGGTACGACAACGATCCGCGGACGCTGCAGAAGGCCTGGAACGCGGCACAAACGGCGCTCGCTTTCGACAGGAGCGATGGCGTCTGTCACCAGAGCATGGGGCTGGTGCTTACGCACATGCGCCAGCACGGCGATGCCGGAGTGCATTTCGAGCAAGCGCGCTCGCTGAACCCGCTGGACGTGAACATAGCGGGGGATTACGCAAGCTGGCTCAACTACGGCGGACGGGCCGAGATGGCGCTGAACGTGCTCGAAACCGCGCTCCTGCGCGACCCCTTACCTCCGATATGGTTCTGGGAGGTGAAGGGCAGCTCCCTCTTCCTGCTTGGCAGATACTCGGAAGCCGTCGCTTCGTATCAGAAGGCTGGTGACCATTTCTTCATTCATGCCTTCCTCGCAGCGGCGTACGCACATCTGGGCGAGACGCAGAAGGCGCGTGCCGCAGTCGAGGAAGCACTGACGAGGAAACACGACCTGACCGTCCGGCTGATTTCAGGTCTACCGTTCGCCGACCAAGTCGCCCTCGAACTTTTCACGTCAGGCTTCAGAAAGGCCGGTTTTCCCGCGTGAGACGCATTGGGAAGGAGGCAAGCGACGTCGACAACTATCTTACAAAATCGATACGTTAGGCGAAAAAACTGGCGGAGAGAGCGGGATTCGAACCCGCGTTACGGTCTCCCGTAAACACACTTTCCAGGCGTGCGCCTTCAACCACTCGGCCACCTCTCCGTCCTTTGCATGTCGCGCCGGCCGGTTTCGCCGCGCGGGTTGGGGAGATGCATCTCCTTTGGGCTGCGGCGCGGGATGTCCGCGCCTGGATGCCGCCCAACCAGCGGACATCCTTCCCCGGCACCTGAGCCGTCGAAGCAACAGGCGCGGGGCTCATCTAGTCGATCCCGCGCCGAATGCCAAGCCATAAGCGCAGTCTATTCGCTTTGCCGGCCACATGGTGTTCGCAATCCCGCCGCCGCGCCTGTTTGCGGGGTGTCGGCCCCGAATGATGTGCACAGGCAAGGCAGCAGGGCCGGCCGCGCTTGACTTCCCTGCTGGTCGCGCGTCGAGTGAAGCAGAGGCCATGCGGGGGCATTGTCCGGACATGACATCAAGCAGCGAACAACCGGGCAGTGGGCAGGCGCCAGCCGGCCGCCCAGGCGACCTTTTCTACGTCCCGGTGGGCTGGCTCATCTTCGTCATGGCGTGGTCGGTCTACGGCCTTACGTCGGCCTGGTGGCTGGTCGGCAATTCCGACCTGCCGGACAAGGTCTTCTATTTCTTTTTTGGCGGGCTCGTCGCCAACGTCATCACCATCCTGTGGGGGCTATACCTGCTCGGCCTCGCCTTTGGCCGTTCGGGGCGCTTCCCCCGCCATTTCACCATCTGGCAGATCGCCACCATCGTCTGGGTGCTGGCGAGACAGGCCTATATGCTGACCGTGCCGGAATTCGTCTTCACCGCCAGGAGCCTCGGCATCACCGCCATCGAGATCGGCATCGGCCTGCTTTGCATCTACCTGCTGCGCCCCGGCTCCGGCGCCGGGACCGTCTACGCCAGGCCGCAAACAGAGGCGCCGCCGGTCTTCGTTTCCATCATCGCCGCCCTGCTCGGCATCATTCTCGGCGCCGTCATCGGCGCCCTGGTTGGCTTCTTCGCCGGCTCGGTGATCGCCGATGTCGCTGAAGTGAGCTGCTTTGAGGGCGGCTGCGGCTATTTCGCCGCCTTCATCGGCCTGGCCGGGCTGGTGGTCGGCGCCATTGGCGGCGGCATTCTCGCCGTCTGGCTCGTTCATCGGCGCAGGCGCAAGCCTGTGGCATAGGGACGGGAACGCGCGAGTATTCAAATTCGCGTATCGCGGTTGCGGGCAAGCCGGACAAATTCTATTTCTCGTTTCGGGACACGTGCCGGAGATCCCTTGGGAAGCATCCAGGATCGGCCAGGGGAGAGCTTGATGTTTCGCTTCATTTTCCGTCTTGCCGCCATGATCGCGCTGTCGGTCTCCGTCATCATGGCGGTGCTCGACACGACCCGCACGGTGGCGGCTTCGGCGCTCGTGCTGACCCCGCTCAATGCCAGCTGGCTGGCTGTCTCGCCGGACACGCGGGCCGCCTTCGAAACCTTCATCCGCGCCAAGGCCAGTCCGCTTTTGTGGGACGGCTTCATCGCCTGGGTGCTCAACCAGCCGGGATTTGCCGTGTTCGCGGTGCTGGCCTTCCTGCTTTACGCCATCGGCTACAGGCGCCAGCGGCGCACGGGCCAATTCGCCGCCAACTGATCGGCAGGGGCAATCGGCAAAGATCAAGTTGCGGCGCGGTCCGACCGTGGCACGCTTTTCCAAAAGGTCAAAATTCCGCGTGAATTTTGTTTCGGGCCGTGCCAGATTGCCCAGGAGCGGGAGGGGAATACACTCCTGGCTGACGTCGCATGCCTGCCGGAGAACCGGGCAGGCAGGCGGTGCGTAACGGAAAAAATAACTGACAGGGTGTGGATCACATGAAACGTATCGTTCTCGGCCTCCTGGCCGCAACCGCAATGGTTCTTCCGGCTTTCGCCGCGGATGTCCAGCCGGCCATCCTCTATGATCTGGGCGGCAAGTTCGACAAATCCTTCAACGAGGCCGCCTTCCATGGCGCCGAGAAGTTCAAGACCGAGACCGGCGTCGCCTATGTCGAGTTCGAAGTGTCCAACGCTTCACAGCGCGAGCAGGCGCTGCGCCGCTTCGCCGAGGATGGCCGTAACCCGATCGTCATGGCCGGTTTTGCCTGGGAAGATGCCCTCAAGGCGGTCGCAAAGGATTATCCCGACCTGAACTTCGCCATCATCGACGACGCCGTCGACATGCCCAATGTCCGCTCGCTGGTGTTCAAGGAGAATGAAGGCTCCTATCTGGTCGGCATCCTGGCAGGGATGGCCTCGAAGTCCAAGAAGGTCTCCTTCATCGGCGGCATGGACATCCCGCTGATCCGCAAGTTCGAATGCGGCTATGTCGGCGGCGCCAAGGCCGCCGGTGCGACCGACGTCATCCAGAACATGACCGGCGACACGCCGGCTGCCTGGAACGACCCGGCCAAGGGCGGAGAGATCGCCAAGACGCAGATCGACCAGGGTTCCGACGTGGTCTACGCCGCGGCCGGCGGCACCGGCGTCGGCGTGCTGCAGGCGGCCGCGGATGCCGGCAAGCTCGGCATCGGCGTCGATTCCAACCAGAACGGCCTGCAGCCCGGCAAGGTGCTGACCTCGATGCTTAAGCGCGTCGACGTTGCCGTCTACACCGCCTTCATGGACGGCAAGAACGGCACCTTCAAGGGCGGCGTGCAGAATCTCGGCCTCAAGGAAGGCGGCGTCGACTACGCCATGGACGACAACAACAAGGCGCTGGTGACGGACGAGATGAAGGCGGCGGTCGAGAAGGCCAAGGCCGACATCATTGCCGGCAAGATCCAGGTGCACGACTACACGGCTGACAACGCCTGCCCCTATTGATCGGCAGCACCATACAGCCATGATTTGCAGCCGCCGGGTGAAAGCCCGGCGGTTTTGCGTCGGCCTATAATTTCCCCACCAGATAGCCTAACGCGAAAACAGCGATCAGCACGACGGCGACGACAAATCCGCGCCGGCCGCCAGGCGAATGCACGCCCACGCCGTAGGGCGGGCGCGACAGGCTTCGGATCACCGGCTTGACATCATTGCCCAGCCCAACGCTGCGCATCTGCGGCAATTCGGCGAGGCGTTGCGTAACCAGCGCCCAGTGATTGGCGGGCAAGGCAGGCTTTTCGGCCCGGTCGAACATGTGCATACGTTCGGCAAGCTGCAGCACGGCGTCGCGGAAGGCAGGGTCTATCTCCAGATCGCGCTCGGCCCGTTCGCGGTCTGTATCGTTCATCAGGCCGAGCACATAGTCGCCAGCCCGAGCGATGCGATCCCTTTCACCGACCATGGCTTGTGCCCTCCCCTCGTCCTTACCAATGCGGCGGCTTGGTTATCGGCACATCGGGCGCCGCCTGCTCCTCCAGCGCCAGGAAGCGGTCGGTCAGCGCGTCGAGCTTGCGCTGCAGGCGCTCGATCACCGTCCACTGCTCGGCGATCTGCCCCGACAGTTCCTCGATGGTCTTTTCCTGCTCGGCGGCGCGGATTTCCAGCGTCGTCAGCCGGTCGGCGGGCATGATCATTCGCAGTTCCTGATGTTGCACCACAATGCCTTGCATCGTGCTGCGAATTTCGATGTCGTCATATTAGCGAATATGAAGCCTGCGGACACGTTGGAAATTGACAAGCACACCGGGATTTGCCGAGAGTGGATACTGCTCCGGCCAATTGGCACGGGCGGGGCGTCATGCTAGGCATTTTGACCAAGCGATAAAAAATAAAAGTGGGACTGGCTGCATGGCGCAAGCCGCAATCGAACTGATCGGCATCAACAAGAGTTTTGGCGCCGTGCGCGCCAACCGCGACATCAATCTGGAGATCGCGCGCGGCACCATCCACGGCATCGTCGGCGAGAACGGCGCCGGCAAGTCGACGCTGATGTCGATCCTTTACGGCTTCTACCAGGCCGACAGCGGCGAGATCCGCGTCGGCGGCAAGCCGGCGTCGATCAAGACCCCCAATGACGCGATCGCGCTCGGCATCGGCATGGTGCACCAGCATTTCATGCTGGTCGACAATTTCTCGGTGCTCGAAAACATCATTCTCGGCGCCGAAAGCGATGCGCTCTTGAAAAGCAGCATCGCCAAGGCGCGCTCGGAACTCGAGCGGCTGGAGCGCGAATACGGGCTCGAAGTCGACCCCGACGCCATCATTGAGGAGTTGCCGGTCGGCCTGCAGCAGCGCGTCGAAATCCTCAAGGCGCTCTATCGCGGCGCCGAGATCCTCATTCTCGACGAGCCGACGGGCGTCTTGACGCCGGCCGAGGCCGACCACCTGTTCCGCATCCTCAAGCAGTTGAAGGAACAGGGAAAGACGGTGGTGCTGATCACCCACAAGCTGCGCGAGATCATGGCCATTACCGACAATGTCTCGGTCATGCGCCAGGGTACGATGGTGGCGACGCGCGAAACCAGCAAGACGACGGTGGGCGAACTGGCCGAACTGATGGTCGGGCGCCGCGTGCTTCTGAGGGTCGAAAAGGGCGAAGCGGAAGCCGGCGCCGTCAAGCTCGCGGTCAAGAACCTGACGGTGAAGGATTCGCGTGGCGTCACCATGGTCGACGATATTTCCTTCGACCTGCGCGCCGGCGAGATCGTCGGCATTGCCGGCGTCGCCGGCAACGGCCAGTCCGAGCTGCTCGAGGCGATTTCCGGCATCAGGCGCGCGGTTTCCGGCTCGGTCATGCTCGATGGCAAGCCGATCGACCTCACGGGCGCCGCCGACCCCGGCGAACTGCGCGACCGCGGGCTGGCGCATGTGCCGGAGGATCGCCATCATGTCGGGCTGGTGCTGGCCTTCGAGGAGAACGAGAATTCCATCCTCGGCTATCACGACGACCCCCGCTATCTCAAAGGGCCGTTCCTCAACGTCGAGGCCATCATGGCCGATGCCAAGGACAAGATCGAGAAATACGATATCCGTCCCGGCAATCCGCGCCTTAAGACCGCGAATTTCTCCGGCGGCAACCAGCAGAAGATCGTGCTCGCGCGGGAGATGGAGCAGGATCCCGGCGTGCTGATCGTCGGCCAGCCGACACGCGGCGTCGATGTCGGCGCCATCGAATTCATCCACAAGCGCCTCATCGCCATGCGCGACCAGGGCAAGGCCGTGCTGGTGGTCTCGGTGGAACTCGACGAGATCCGTTCGCTGTCCGACCGCATCCTGGTGATGTTTGCCGGCCGCATCGTCGGTGAGCGCGGTCCGGAAGCGACCGAGGGCGAGCTTGGCCTGCTGATGGCGGGTGTCGAGCGCCAGGAGGCAGCACTTTGAGCACGCCATACGCCAAACTGCCGGCCTGGGCCGATTATGGGCTGATCCCGCTGATCAACCTGGCGGTGGCCTTCATCGTCGCCGGCTTCGTCGTGCTCCTGGTCGGCGAGAACCCGTTCCGCGCCGCCGTCGTCCTGGTCGAGGGCGCCTTCGGCAAGGGGACAGGCATCGCCTTCACCCTCTTCTATGCCACCACCTTCATCTTCACGGGACTTTCGGTGGCAGTGGCGGCGCATTGCGGCCTGTTCAACATCGGCACCGAGGGACAGGCCTACATAGCCGGCCTCGGCATCGCCATCGTCTGCCTGTCCTTCGACAGCACGCTGCCCTGGTGGCTGACATTTCCGATGGCCATCGTCGCTTCGGCGCTTGTGGGCGCCTTGTGGGCGCTTATCCCCGCCTACCTTCAGGCCAGGCGCGGCTCGCACATCGTCATCACCACCATCATGTTCAACTTCATCGCCGCGTCGATCATGGTCTATCTGCTGGTTGGGCCATTGAAGCCGGCGGGGTCGCAGGCGCCGCAGACCCGCAACTTCCTTGCCGGCGCCGAACTGCCAAAACTCAACTGGATCATCGAACTGTTCGGCGCCAAGATCCGCTCGGCGCCGCTCAACGTCACCTTCCTGCTGGCGCTGCTCATGGCCTTCCTGGTCTGGCTGCTGATCTGGCGCACCAAGCTCGGCTATGAAATGCGCACCTATGGCCACAGCCCCAAGGCGGCGCGCTATGCCGGCATTTCGGAAACCCGCATCATCATCACCGCGATGATGATCTCCGGCGCGCTCGCCGGCATGATGGCGCTCAATCCGGTGATGGGCGACCAGCACAATGTCGCGATCGACTTCGTCTCCGGCGCCGGCTTCGTCGGTATCGCCGTGGCCCTGATGGGACGTCTGCACCCGGTCGGAATCGTACTGGCGGCGATCCTGTTCGGCATGCTCTATCAGGGCGGCGCCGAACTCGCCTTCGAGATGCCGGCGATCAGCCGCGACATGATCGTCATTATCCAGGGCTTGGTGATCCTGTTCGCCGGTGCGCTCGAACACATGTTCAGGCCTTACATCCAGGCGCTGTTCGCCTCGTTCAGTCCGCGGTCGGTCGGCATGGAAGCGGTCAAGGGAAAGGGCGCCTGAGATGGATGTCTTTATCGCCATCGTGCAGATACTGGACTCGACCATCCGCTTGTCGGTGCCATTGCTGCTCGCATGCCTCGCCGGCCTCTTTTCCGAGCGTTCCGGCATCTTCGACATCGGGCTGGAAGGCAAGATGCTGGTCGGCGCCTTCGCCGGCGCGGCGGCTGCTTCCGTCTTCCATTCGGCCTTTATCGGCCTCGGCATGGCCATCCTGATCTCTGTCGCCTTCGCCATGGTGCACGGCTTCGCCTCGATCACCCACCGCGGCAACCAGATCGTGTCTGGCGTGGCCATCAATTTCATCGCCGCCGGCTCGACCATCATCCTCGGCCAGGCCTGGTTCCAGCAGGGCGGGCGCACGCCGGCGCTGCAGCCGGGCGAGCGGTTCGACGCGATTGTCTGGCCCGGCGCCGAAGCGGTCAGGGACGTGCCCGTCATCGGGCCGATCTATGCGGAACTGATCTCGGGCCATTCGCTGCTGGTCTACGTCGCCTTCCTGATGGTGCCGTTCACCTGGTGGGTGCTGTTCCGCACCCGCTTCGGCCTCAGATTGCGCGCCGTCGGCGAGAATCCGGCCGCCGTCGACACCGCCGGCATTTCGGTCGCCTGGCTGCGCTACCGCGCCCTGATCTGCACCGGCATCCTCACCGGCGTCGCCGGCGCCTACCTGTCGATGGTGCAGAATGGCGGCTTCGTGAAGGACATGACCGCCGGCAAGGGCTACATCGCGCTGGCAGCACTGATCTTCGCCAAATGGAAGCCGGTCAACGCCATGTTCGCCTGCCTGCTGTTTGGCTTCCTCGATGCGGCGGCGATCCGCCTGCAGGGCTCGCCGCTGCCGATCATCGGCAAGGTGCCGGTGCAGTTCATGCAGGCCTTGCCCTATATCCTCACCGTCATCCTGCTTGCCGGTTTCATCGGCAAGGCCATCCCGCCGCGTGCCGGTGGCGTGCCCTACGTCAAGGAACGCTGAACGTCGGCGGCCCAGCGAAAGCGCCGGGTTTTGGACACGATCATCGGAGAGAACAACTGACATGTCGCATGATCTGTTCGAAGCGGCCAGGACCGCCATGGCCAAGGCCTACGCGCCCTACTCGAAATTCCCGGTGGGCGCTGCCTTGCGCACCGAGGACGGACGCGTCTTCGCCGGGGCCAACATCGAAGTCGCCTCCTATCCCGAAGGCTGGTGCGCCGAGACCACCGCGCTTGGCCACTACATCATGGGCGGCGGTGGCAAGATCGTGGAAATCGCGGTCCTCGCCGAACGCATGGCCAAATGCTCGCCTTGCGGCGGCTGCCGCCAGCGGCTGGCCGAATTCTGCCAGCCGGACACAAAACTCTACCTCTGCGACAATACGGGCGTCGCCGAAACCGTCACCATGGGCGACATGCTGCCCTGTGGCTTCCGCGGCGATATTCTCAAGTGAAGAATTGGCTGAAATGAAGAGCGGGCTGCAATGACCGAAAAGGCCGTGGACCATCTGATCGAAAGGCTGGACGGCTTGGCGCCGACGACGGCGCTGGTGCTGGGATCGGGCCTCGGCGTCCTTGTCGACCGGATCGAGCACCCGATCCGCGTCCCCTATGCCGACCTGCCAGGTTTCCCCAGGAGCGGCGTCAGCGGCCATGCTGGCGAAGTGGTGGCGGGCCTGTTTGCCGGCACGCCGGTGCTGATGCTGTCCGGCCGCGCCCATTACTACGAGCACGGCAACGCGGCGGCGATGCGGCCGGTGCTGGAGGTGCTCGCCGGTATCGGCATCACCAAGCTGATCCTCACCAATGCCGCCGGTTCGGTCGACCCGGACATGCCGCCGGGCTCGGTGATGATGATCACCGACCACATCAATTTCTCCGGCAGCAACCCGCTGATCGGCGAGCCGAGCGACCGCCGCTTCGTCGGCCTGACCGAAGCCTATGACGCAGGCATCCGCAAGGCGATCGAAGGCGCCGCGAAGGCGACCGGCACCGCGCTGCACAAGGGCGTCTATATGTGGTTTTCCGGCCCGTGTTTCGAAACGCCGGCCGAAATCCGCATGGCGCGCATCATGGGCGCCAACGCCGTGGGCATGTCGACCGTGCCGGAAGTCATTCTCGCCCGCTTCCTTGGCTTGCGTGTCGCTGCCTGCTCGGTCATCACCAATCTGGCGGCCGGCATGACCGGAGCCGAACTTTCGCACCAGGAGACCAAGGACATGGCGCCGGTCGGCGGGTCGCGGCTGGCCACGGTCCTGCACAGGGTGTTCCGCGACGGACTGCTGGAGACCTGATGCTTCCGCAGGAAATCATCCGCCACAAGCGAGACGGCCACAGGCTATCGGCCGGTGAAATCGCAGCCTTCATCGACGGCCTGACCTCGGGCGCCGTCACCGATGGCCAGGCCGCGGCTTTCGCCATGGCGGTGTTCTTCAATGGCATGAACCGCGACGAGGCCGTCGCGTTGACGCTGGCCATGCGCGATTCCGGCGATGTGCTCGACTGGTCGAACCTGCCCGGCCCGGTCACCGACAAGCATTCGACCGGCGGCGTCGGCGACAATGTCTCGCTGATGCTGGCCCCGATCGTGGCCGCATGCGGGGCCTATGTACCGATGATTTCGGGCCGTGGCCTTGGCCATACAGGCGGCACGCTGGACAAGATGGATGCGATCCCCGGCTATGCCAGCCAGCCCGATATCGCGCTGTTTCGCCAGGCGGTGCTGGAAACGGGCTGCGCCATCATCGGCCAGACCGCCGATTTGGCGCCCGCCGACCGCCGGCTCTATGCCATCCGCGACGTCACCGGCACCGTGGAATCGGTGCCACTGATCACCGCCTCGATCCTGTCGAAGAAGCTGGCCGCCGGCCTGGGTTCGCTGGTGCTCGACGTCAAGGTCGGCAACGGCGCCTTCATGGAGAAGTCGCGGGACGCGACCGCGCTCGCCAACAGCCTCGTCGAAGTCGCCAGCGGCGCCGGGCTGAAGGTTTCGGCGCTGATCACCGGCATGAACGAGCCGCTGGCCTCTTCCGCCGGCAATGCCGTCGAGGTGCGCAACGCCGTCGATTTCCTCACCGGCCGCCTGCGCGACCGGCGGCTGGAGGACGTGACGCTGGCGCTGGCCGCCGAGATGCTGCAGTCGACGGGACTGGTGTCGTCCAACCAGGACGGTTTGCGGCGCGCCACCGAGACGCTCGCCAGCGGCCGCGCCGCCGCCACCTTCGCGCGCATGGTGGCGGTGCTAGGCGGCCCCGCGGATTTCATCGAGAAGCCGGAAAAATATCTGCCCGACGCGCCAACGGAATTGCCGGTCAAGGCGACGACGGGCGGTTTCGTCACCGGCATCGCCACGCGCGACATCGGCCTTGCGGTGGTCGGCCTGGGCGGCGGGCGCACGAGGCCTGACGACAAGATCGACCCCAGCGTCGGCATCACCAGGCTGCTGCCCATAGGCGCGGAAGTCCATGCCGGAGACGCGCTGGCGCTGATCCATGCCCGCTCGCCCGCCGATGCCGAGGCGGCCGCAGCCGCCGTGGTTTCGGCCTATGCGATCGGCGCCTCGAAACCACCGGCGGACAAAACCGTCATCCGGCGGATCCTGCCGCGCGGTTGATTATTGGACAAGCAGCAGCGTGCCGTTTTCGGCCTGGAATTTGCCGAGCCGGCTGAGGAAGCTCATGCCGATCAGATTGGTTTGCAGCGCCTTGTCGTCGAGCACGATGGCCTGCACGCCGTCGACGCTGATGCTGCCGATCTGCAGGCGATCGATCGTCACCACCGCCGCCTTGATCGAGCCGTTGGCGGTGTTCACCTCATAGCTGAAATCCGACGGATTGAGCGACAGCCCGATCCGGCGTGCCGTCGACGTGTTGACCGCCACGAGGGTGGCGCCGGTGTCGATCATGCCGTCGACTTGACGGCCGTTTAACTTGAAGGTCGACGAGAAATGTCCGCGCCCGTCCGCGGCGACGACAACCTTGCGGCCGGTCGGCAGCGGCGCCACCGGCTTGTCGGGAACCGACGCCAGGTTGACTTGCGGTTGTGCCTCGACCTCGGGCCTGGCCGTCACCGTCGATTTCAGCAGGTTTTCGAAGATCTGCGGATTCGATTGATAGACGACAGGGATCGATGCCGATGTCCCGGCAAAGACGCTGAGGATGAGAAGCTTGCGCAGCATGGATCGGCCTTTGTTACGGTCGATCCTTTAGCGCCGGATGGTGTTTGCCGCTTTAACGGGCGCCAAAACCGCGCCGTTGCGTAAACATTCGGTAAATCGCACCGAGCCAGCTCGTGCTATTTCGTCCCGTACATGCGATCGCCGGCGTCGCCGAGGCCGGGCATGATGTAGCCCTTCTCGTTGAGCTGGCGGTCGATGGACGCCGTGAAGACCGGAACGTCCGGATGCGCCTTGGTGAAGCGCTCGATACCCTCGGGCGCCGCCAGAAGGCAGAGGAAGCGGATGTTGGTGGCGCCGCGCCCTTTCAGCTTGTCGATCGCCGCGATCGCCGAATTGGCCGTCGCCAGCATAGGGTCGACGACGATCACCAGCCGGTCGGCGAGGTCGCTCGGCGCCTTGAAGAAATATTCGACCGCCTCAAGCGTCTCATGGTCGCGGTAGAGGCCGATATGGGCGACGCGCGCCGCCGGCACCAGGTCGAGCAGGCCTTCCAGCAGGCCGTTGCCGGCGCGCAGCACCGAAGCGAACACCAGCTTCTTGCCCTCCAGCGTCGGCGCTTCCATTTCCTCGATTGGGGTCTCGATGGTGGTGGTGGTCAGTTCGAGATTGCGGGTGACCTCGTAGCCGAGTAGCAGCGATATCTCGCGCAAAAGCCGCCGGAAGCCGGCCGTGGACGTCTCCTTCTTGCGCATGATGGTCAGCTTGTGCTGGACAAGCGGGTGGTCGACGACGGTGACGCCCTTCATGGTGCTCTCCTGATGCGTGTCGCCCGGCGCGCGGACGCGCTTCAGGCAGTTGGAACGACCCTAGCGGCTATGAAGCGGCCAAGGAACCGCCTGGCGGCAACCGACCACAGCTTTGTCGGAGAAAATCAGCGCGCCGCGCCGTTCAGCCGCGCAAGAAGTGCCGCCTTGGTCTTCCTGTCGACAAAGGCGGCTTCGATGGCGGTTCTGGTGACGGCGGCAAGCGCCTTTTCGTTCATCGCAAAATGCTCCGCCGCGATATCGTATTCGCGCTTCAGCGAGGTCCAGAAATAGGGCGGGTCGTCGGAGTTGAGCGTCACCTTGCAGCCGGCCGCCTGCAAGGTCGGAAACGGATGGTCGGCAAAACTATCGAACACCTTGAGCGCGATGTTGGAACCAGGGCAGCATTCCAGAACGATGCCTTCGTCGGCGATGCGCCGGACAAGGTCCGGATTCTCGATGGCGCGCACGCCATGGCCGATGCGCGAGGGGCGGATATGGTCGAGCGCCGCCTGCACGGTCTCCCAGCCCGTCAGTTCGCCGGCATGGATGGTGATGCCGAGCCCGGCCTCGCGCGCGATCTCGAAAGCCCTGACATAGTCTTCCATCTCGCCCATGCGCTCGTCGCCGGCAACGCCGAAGCCGGTGACCAGCGGATGCCCGCAACGCGCCGCGAAGCGCGCCGCCTGCTCGATCGACTCGACGCCGACATGGCGCACGCCGGTGACGATCATGCGGCCCTCAATGCCGGTCTTGGCCTTGGCGCGCAGCATGCCTTCGCCGAGCGCGTCGGTATAGGCCTTGGGCGACAGGCCGGCTTTCGTCGCATGGTCCGGCGAGGTGAACACTTCGGAATAGATGGCGCCGTCGCGGGCAAGGCTGGTCAGATAGTGGTCGGCCAGCCGGGCGTAGTCCTCCTCGGTGCGGAACAGATCGGCGGAAAAATCGTAAGCCGCGAGGAAGGACGTGAAATCGTGCCAGACGAAGGAACCGTTCTGGATATAGGGTGAGGTATCCTTGCCGTATTTCTGCGCCTGCCGGATGACGAGTTCGGGCGCCGCTGCCCCTTCAATATGGCAGTGCAGTTCCGCTTTCAAAGGCATTCAAACATCCCGTCGGTCAGTCCAGGTCTTGAAAACCCACCACCTGGAAGCGCGGCTGAACACCGCGCCTTAAACAATAGCGCCCACAGCATCGATCGGCTATGGTCCCGCCGGTTTTATGACGGATCAAAAAAATGTCAGTTGAGAGAACCACGGCCGCGGGCGGCATGGAAACCTCCTATGGTTTCAAGCGTGTAGGGGAAGGCGAGAAGCAGTCCCTGGTCAACGATGTTTTCCACAAGGTCGCCAACCGCTACGACCTGATGAACGACCTGATGTCGGCCGGCCTGCACCGGCTGTGGAAGGATGCCATGGTCACCTGGCTCAATCCGCCGAAGCGGCCGGGCTGGAAGGTCCTGGACGTGGCCGGCGGCACCGGCGACATCGCCTTCCGCATCATCGATGCCAGCCATGGCAACGCGCACGCCACGGTGCTCGACATCAACGGCTCGATGCTCGGTGTCGGCCGCGATAGGGCGCAAAAGAAGGGCCTGTCCGGCAACACCGATTTTGTCGAGGCCAATGCCGAGGAACTGCCCTTTGCCGATGCCACATTCGACGCCTACACCATCGCTTTCGGCATCCGCAACGTGCCGCGCATCGATGTCGCGCTCGCGGAAGCGTTCCGCGTGCTGAAGCCGGGCGGCCGGTTCCTGTGCCTGGAATTTTCCGAGGTCGAAATGCCGCTGCTCGACAAGGCCTATGAAGCCTGGTCGTTCAACGCCATTCCCAGGATCGGCAAGATGGTCACCGGCGACGGCGAGCCCTATTCCTATCTGGTCGAATCGATCGCGAAATTCCCCAACCAGCAGAATTTCGCGGCGATGATTTCCCGCGCCGGTTTCGACCGCGTTTCGTTCCGCAACTATTCCGGCGGCATTGCCGCGCTTCATTCGGGCTGGAAGCTTTGATTCTGGCCCGCATTTCCCATCATGGATATGGCTCGTGCCGGTCTCAAGGACCGGCCGGGGTGCGGCCATGAGCAGCGTCGGCGCCGGTTTCAGGCTCGCACGGGCCGGCTGGGTGCTGGTGCGCGAGGGCGTCATCGCCGCTCTGCCGGGCGAGGAACTCTCCGGCCTGCCGAAATTCGGCTGGCGGCTGGCGCGGCTGTTCACCCGCCGCCGCGCGCTCGCCTATGAGCGCAGCGACCGGCTGGCCAAGGCCGTGGTCCGGCTCGGCCCGTCCTACGTCAAGCTCGGCCAGTTCCTGGCGACGCGGCCCGATGTCGTCGGCAACGACATGGCGCTCGATCTCGCCATGCTGCAGGACAAGATGCACACCTTCCCGAGAGCCGAGGCGGTAGCGGCCATCGAAGCCTCGCTCGGGCGCAAGGTGGGCGATCTCTACGCCGAGTTCGGCGACCCGGTCGCCGCCGCTTCGATCGCCCAGGTCCATGCCGCCGAAGCCATCCATGACGGCGCCGCCACCAAGGTCGCGGTGAAGGTCATCCGGCCCGGCGTGCGCCGCCGCTTCTTCCAGGATCTCGAAAGCTATTTCCTCGCCGCCCGCCTGCAGGAGAAATACATCCCGTCCTCGCGCCGGCTGCGGCCTGTCGAGGTGACCGAAACGCTGGCACAGACCACCAAGATCGAGATGGATCTGCGCCTCGAGGCGGCGGCACTCTCCGAACTTGGGGAGAACACCAAGGACGACCCCGGCTTCCGCGTGCCATCCGTCGACTGGGAGCGCACCGGCCGCGACGTGCTGACCATGGAATGGGTCGACGGCGTCAAGATGAACAACATCGCAGGCCTGGAGGAGGCCGGCCATGATCTGAAGGCGATCGCCGCCAATCTCATCCAGTCGTTCCTGCGCCATACGCTACGCGACGGTTTCTTCCATGCCGACATGCATCCGGGAAACCTGTTCGTCGAAGCCAACGGCACCATCGTCGCCGTCGATCTCGGCATTGCCGGACGTCTCGGCAAGAAGGAGCGCCGCTTCCTCGCCGAAATCCTCTACGGCTTCATCACGCGCGACTACCTGCGCGTCGCCGAGGTGCATTTCGAGGCCGGCTACGTGCCGCGCCAGCATAATGTCGCGGCCTTCGCGCAAGCGATCCGCGCCATTGGCGAGCCGATCCACGGCCAGCCGGCCGAAACCATTTCCATGGCCAAGCTGCTGACGCTGCTGTTCGAGGTGACCGAACTCTTCGACATGGCGACGCGGCCGGAACTGATCCTGCTGCAGAAGACCATGGTGGTGGTCGAGGGCGTGGCGCGCACGCTCGATCCGGCCTTCAACATGTGGAAGACGGCCGAGCCGGTGGTCGGCGGCTGGATCGCCGGAAACCTCGGCCCGCGCGGCATGATGATCGATGCGCGCGACGGCGCCAAGGCGCTGCTGACCCTCGCCCGCCAGGCGCCTGAGCTTGCCGCGCGCACCGACCGGCTGTCGCGCGAGATCGACCTGATGGCCGAGCACGGCCTGCGCTTCGACGAGACCACGGCGCGCGCCATCGGCAAGGCCGAGGCGCGCTACAGCCGCTCCGGCCGTATGGCGCTGTGGGTGATCGCGCTGACGCTGATCTATATCGCCTGGAAACTGCTCTGAGCACCCTCAATGACAGCAATGCAGGCATTGCTGTCATTGAAAGCAACGCTTTCATGGACTACGTTGAGGGTAGGAGCAAAAACATGAGCACACTTACCATCCGCAATCTCGATGCCAACGTGAAGCAGAAATTGCGTGAGCGAGCTGCCGTGAGGGGAGTCTCAATGGAAGAGGAAGCGCGCAGCGTTCTTGCCAAGAGTGTCCTTTCGGACGGTGTGGACCAAGACCCTCGGGGCGAGTCCCTTTACGCCGCGATTCGTAGGCTGGTTGAGCCCCATGGCGGTTTCGATATCGAGTTGCCGGAGCGCGGCCCTACGCGCGAACCACTGAAATTTGACTAACCATGTTCGTGCTGGATACGAATGTTATTTCCGAAACCTTCAAACCACGGCCGGATGCAGGGGTGGCTACCTGGATGGATAGCTCGCTCGCGACCCGCTCATATGTCACGGCGATGACCAAGGCAGAGCTGCTTGTCGGACTTGCGAACATGCCCGATGGAAAGCGTAAAGCTGCACTGGGCAGTGTCATCGGGGCCTTCTTCACCACGTGGCTCAAGACCCCAGTGCTCGCGTTTGGAGACCGTGAGGCCGAAGCATACGCAGAGATTGTTTCGAAGAGACGATTTCTGGGGCGCCCTATCCGCGAATTTGACGCACAGATCGCTTCGGTTGCTCGCTCACGAGGCTTTGCGGTAGTGACTAGAAATGTTGCTGACTTTTCCGACTGCGATATCAACATAGTCAATCCTTGGGAGGGTGCATGAGCCTCTCCGGCAAGCGCATCCTGCTCATCATCGGCGGCGGTATTGCCGCCTACAAAGCGCTCGACCTGATCCGCCGGTTGCGTGAGCGCGGGGCGGCGGTACGGGTGGTGATGACAGCGGCCGCACAGGAATTTGTCACCACCCTGTCAGTCGGTGCGCTCTCGGCCGACCATGTCTTCACCGAATTGTTCGACCGCAATGACGAGCACGATGTCGGCCATATCAGGCTGTCGCGCGAGGCCGATCTTCTGGTGGTGGCGCCCGCCACCGCCGATTTGATGGCCAAGCTCGCCAATGGCCATGCCAACGATCTTGCCTCGACCGTGCTGCTGGCCACCGACAAGCCGGTGCTGATGGCGCCGGCGATGAACCCGAAAATGTGGTCACATCCGGCCACCCGCCGCAACCGCGCGACCCTGGGCAAGGACGGCGTCACTTTCGTCGGCCCTGCCAAAGGCGAGATGGCGGAAAGCAATGAGGCCGGCGAAGGCCGCATGGCCGAACCGCTGGAGATCGCCGCCGCGGTCGAGGCGCTGCTCGATGCCGGCCCCAAGCCGCTGGCGGGGCGCAAGATCATCGTGACCTCCGGCCCGACACACGAGCCGATCGACCCGGTGCGCTATATCGCCAACCGTTCGTCGGGCAAGCAGGGCCACGCCATCGCCGCGGCATTGGCAAGGCTTGGCGCCGATGTGCGCCTCGTCTCCGGTCCTGTCGGCATTGCCGATCCGACCGGCGTGAAGACCATCCATGTCGAGCGCGCGCAGGAAATGCGCGATGCGGTCGAACAGCTTCTGCCAGCCGACGCCGCGGTGTTCGTCGCCGCCGTCGCCGACTGGCGCACTGAGAATTCGGCCGGCGAAAAGATCAAGAAGGTCGCAGGCGAAGGCCCACCGGTGCTGCGCATGGTCGAGAACCCGGACATCCTTGCCGGCGTCGGCCATCACAGCCAGCGACCCGGCCTGGTCGTCGGCTTCGCCGCCGAGACGCAGGATCTGATTGCCAATGCCGAGGCCAAGCTGAAGAAGAAGGGCGCCGATTTCATCGTCGCCAACGACGTGTCGCACGAAAGCGGCATCGGCCCTTCAGGCGTCATGGGCGGCGACCGCAACCGGGTGCGGATCGTATCGAAGGCCGGCGTCGAGGAATGGCCCGAGATGACCAAGGACGAGGTGGCGGCGCGGCTCGCCGCCCTCATCGCCGAGCGGCTGAAAACAACAGTCGTTTGACTCGCATTGGACAAGATACGTGGCACCCGTTGGCCGCCGCGCATCAGACTCCGATCTGAGCCGGTCAGTTCGACAAGAGTTCCGCCGTGCGGGCGAGCGCCCCGCCGAACCCGTTGAGCGGAATGGAAAAGCTCACCGCTTGCCCGGTGTCCGCCGCGAAGGCGTCGATCTTCAGCGTGGTGCCGTTCTTGAGCAGCGGCGTGACATTGGCGTCGAACGCCACCGGCACCAGGCAGCCGACCACCTGGCAGGTGTTGAACGCCAGGCTGCCGTCAAGCTTCTGGTCGTCGATGGTCAGGGTGACGCCCTTGGCGAGCGCCAGTCCGAACGGCAGGGCAAGGGTGCCGGTCGCATCTTCGCCGGTCTTGCTCGACAGTTCGATCGCCAGCAGCCGCTGGTTGCTTTGCTTGTTGAACTGCTGGTGCGACAGGCTGCAGACCTTGTTCGTGCCCGATATCTGGCAATTGACCGTCCAGTCGCCATGGGTTTCGGACAGAGCCGATGCCCCGCCGGGCAATTGCGGCGCGTCAGCGGCCGCGGGCGGTGCCGCCACCTTGTCGCCCTTGGTCTGCGCGGCCACGGCCGGCACACCCGCGATGCAGGCCGCACCCAGCATCGCAACCAAATACGCGTATTTCCTCATAAAGACCTCTCCCGCCGGGCTCCGTCCCGAGCCAGCTGGAAGCTGACCTTGAGAGACGCGCTGACTGCATTCTGTTTGACCGTTCCCCGAAAGCGCGGTTGCCCCTGACGGGCATGCCGACGCCATTGACGCCATTCAGCTCGAGGCCAGCGCCGACCCGATAGAGCGGCGAATCGACCGCCTGCGTCAAGTGCAATGCGGGGTTGCCGGGCAGATTCTGCGCCACTGAGAAGCGACCTTTATTGGGGCAACTCCCACCTGGCCTTCCATGGAGCGGATGCCCCGGCGTCGCGGAGCGCGATGTCCGTGCCGGGCTCAAGCGCTGGCATCGCCGGCAATCCACAGCCGCGGACCGGATGCCGGGACGGGGCTGAGGCGCGATTGATTTCAAGAGGCCGATGGACCAGCCATGGCATCGCCGGACAAACACCCTATATTGCGGGAATGAACAGGATTTTTCGCAGGAACGCGCCGATGCTGGCGCGTCGGCTATTTAGGAAACTTGCATCGGCGATGCTGCCCGCGACTTTTGTGGCCGGCTTTGCGCTGCCCGTTTGCGCGCAAGTGCTCAATCCTGCGGCTCAAAACAACGCGCTGATCCAGCAGAACGATCTGCAGGCCTTGCAGAGCCGCATTCAGCGACAGCAGTTCCAGCAGCAGCAACAGCAGTATCGCGACCAGGACCGCGTGATCGTCCAGCAGCCACCGCCGGTCGTGCCGCAGGTCAGGTCAGGCTGCCAGATGCAGATCATCGGCACCACGGCCGTGAGCACCTGCCGCTGACAGGCGAGCTTCTTTTATTTAGCCGACTTACATGATAGGGACCTTCAGGGTGCCCCTGCGGCAGTTTGGGTTTTCAAAGGCGCCACATCACGCTATGGGGCACTGACCGACTGGACTATTGCAAATGACAGCCACGAAGAAAAAGGCCGTACGCCGGGCCAAGAAAGGGGAAAGGATCCGCCAGGTGGCGGCGATCCCCTTTCGGCTGAACGAGCATGGCGGCATCGAGGTGATGCTGGTCACGTCGAGAACGACCAAGCGCTTCATCGTTCCCAAGGGCTGGCCGATGAAGGGCAAGAGCGGGCGCAAGGCGGCCACGATCGAGGCGCAGGAGGAAGCCGGCGTGCTTGGCAAGGCGCTGAAGCGGCCGGCCGGCACCTATTCCTACTGGAAACGGCTGGCCAATCGCTTTGTCCGCGTCGACGTTATCGTCTACCTGCTTGAAGTGACCGAAGAGCTTGCCGACTGGCAGGAAGCCAAGCGTCGGCAGCGAGCCTGGCTGGCCCCGGTCGATGCCGCGATGCTTATCGATGAACCCGACCTGTCGACGCTGGTGAAGACCCTGACGCTTCCCGGGCCTATGCCGCTCAGCGCGACATAGGCTCAATCGCCGGCCTCGTCCTCTCCGGGATACGGCCGCGGCGGCGTGCCGGTATAGGCCCACAGCCATTCGCGCGGCAGCGGTCCCTTGTTTCGCTCGCTCTGCTGCGACTGCTCCCAGGCATGTGACAGTATGCCGACCGAGCGCGACAGCACGAAGAGCCCGCGCGTCAGCGGCGGCGGAAAGCCGAGTTCGCCATAGATGACGGCCGTGGCGCCATCGATGTTGAGCGGGATCTTCTTGCCCTTCCGGCGGGCGACCTCCGCCTCGATTGCCTCGGCGATGTCGGCGAACCGTCCATTGATGACACCACGCACGGCAAATTCGCGGGTCAGTTCCAGCAGGCGCGGTGCACGCGGATCGACCGGGTGAAAGCGGTGGCCGAGCCCCGGCACATAACCCTTCTCCTCGACGAAGAACCGGTCGAGCCAGGTCGAGACCGCTTCCCCCAGCGCCATCCCGCCATCGATCGCCACGGCGATATCCCCGTAGAAGGATAGCGCCTGCTCACCGGCGCCGCCATGCACGTCGCCGAGCACATTGATGGCCGAGGCCATGGCGCTGTTGATGCCGACCCCACAGGTCGCCGCCATGCGGGCAATGGCGATCGACGGCGCTTGCGGCCCATGATCGACCGCCGCGCCCAGAGCAATGCCGAGCAGTGCCGCCTGGTCCTCGCTTGGTAAGTCGCCACGCAGCATCAGCCAGATCATCGCGGGGAAGGAGACACGGCCGATCAGGTCCTGGATCTCGTAGCCGCGCAGCCGGATGACGCCGGGGCTCATCTCGATGATACCGGTCTGCCACCATTCCTCGCCGCGTTCACGGCCTGACTTCTTCTGCGTATCGCTCATGCCCGCGCCTTTGCCCTGGCGCGCGGAGGCAGGGCGGCGAACACTTCGTCCATATGCGCGCCGAGCGCCGGTGGCGGCTTCGTTGGCAAAGGCGCCACGCCGTCAACCATGAAGCCGCCGCGCAGCACGGTCAGCGGCCTGTCCATCCCGGCAACATCATCGAAATTGGCTGTCACCTGGCGTTCCAGCACCTGCGGCTCTGCCAGCACTTGCGGGATGGTCAGCACCCTGCCCGCCGGCACGCCGGCGCGGTTGAGCGTCTCTTCCCACACGGCCGCAGAGGCACCTGCCAGGGCCTCCTCGATCTCGGCTTTCAGCGCCGCGCGGTTCTTCTTGCGTGTTTCACGCTCGGCAAAGCGCGTGTCCGACGCCAGTTCCGACCGTCCGATCAGCCGGCAAAGCGTCACGAACTGCTCCTGCTTGTTGGCGGCGATGTTGAGCAACCCATCGCCGGTGCGGAACGCTCCGGAGGGTGCCGCCGTCATGTTCTCATTTCCCATAGGCTTGGGATCGACCCCTGCGGTCAGATAGTTCGACACCGGCCAGCCAAGCGCGGAAAGCGTGCATTCGAGCATCGAGACGTCGAGAAAGGCGCCCTTGCCCGAGATCTTCTGCCTGACCAGCGCCGATGCGATCGCGAACGCGCCGACCAGTCCGCCCAACGTATCGGCGACCGGATAGCCGACACGCAGCGGCGCCGTTTCCGGCGTGCCGGTGATGCTCATAATGCCCGACAGGCCCTGGATGATCTGGTCGTAGGCGGGATTGTCCCGCATCGGCCCGGTCTGTCCGAAACCCGATATCGCGCAATAGACGAGGCCCGGGCGGACCGCCTTCAGTGCCTCATGGCCGAGGCCAAGCCGATCCATCACGCCGGGGCGGAAATTCTCCACCAGCGCGTCGGCACTGGCGACCAGGTCGAGGAAGCGCTCACGATCGGCTTCTGTCTTGAGGTCGAGCATGACAGATCGTTTGCCGGCGTTCTGCGCCAGGAACGAGACGCCCATGCCGGCCTGGTTGAGCTCTAGCGAACCGCCGAGCTGGCGCGCCAGGTCGCCGCCTTGCGGTCCCTCGACCTTGATCACGTCTGCCCCCAGCAGCGCCAGCTGATAGGCACAATAGGGCCCGGCCAGAACATTGGTCAGGTCGAGAACGCGGATGCCGGAAAGCAGGTCAGTCATGTCTTCTCAAATCGGTCAGGCATCGCCCGGCACATGTTCCGGTCCGCGCCTCCGGCGATGCTCTATGAAGGCCCAGATATGCGGCCCGACCAGGCCGATGAAGGCGAGCGTCAGCAGCGTCAGCGACAGCGGATGCTTGTAGAACACCGACCAGTCGCCATTCGAGATGGTCATCGCCCGGCGGAACTGGGTTTCGGCGAGCGGCCCCAGGATCATGCCGATGATGACCGGCGCGGTCGGGAAATCGAAGCGTCGCATCAGGAAGCCCGCCGCCCCCAGCAAATACAGGATGACGAGGTCGATCGGCGACTGCGAGATGCCATAGGTGCCGACGGTCGCGAACACCAGGATGCCGGCATAAAGCTGCGGCGCCGGGATCTTCAACAGCCGCACCCACAGACCGATCAGCGGCAAATTCAGGATGACGAGGATAACGTTGGCGATGAACAGGCTGGCGATCAGGCCCCAGACCAGATTGGCCTGCGTCGTCAGAAGCAGCGGCCCGGGGTTGATGCCGTAGCTCTGGAAAGCCGACAGCATGATCGCCGCTGTCGCCGAGGTCGGCAGGCCGAGCGTCAGCATCGGCACCAGCACGCCGGCGGCCGATGCATTGTTGGCGGCCTCGGGGCCGGCGACGCCCTCGATGGCGCCGACCGTGCCGAACTCCTCCTTGTGCTTCGACAGCTTCTTCTCGATGGCGTAGGACAGGAAGGTCGGGATTTCGGCGCCGCCGGCCGGCATGGCCCCGATCGGGAAGCCGATCGCGGCGCCGCGCAGCCAGGCCTTCCATGACCGGCTCCATTCGGCGGCCGTCATGTAGAGCGAGCCTTTCAGCGGCACGATCTCGTCCTTGCCGGCATAGCGGCGCGAGGCCATGTAGAGCGTCTCGCCGACCGCGAACAGGCCGACGGCGGCGATGATGACGTCGACGCCATCGAGCAGTTCGGTCGAGCCGAAGGTGAAGCGCGGCTGGCCGGTCTGCAGATCGACCCCGATCATGCCGATGACGAAGCCGGCAAACAGGCTGGTGAGCCCGCGCACCGAGGACGAGCCGAGCACGGCCGAGACCGTGATGAAGGCCAGCACCATCAGCGAGAAATATTCCGCTGGACCGAAGGCCAGCGCGAACTTGACCACCACCGGCGCCAGGAAGGCGACGCCGAGCGTGCCGAGCGTGCCGGCGACGAAGGAGCCGATCGCCGAAGTGGCGAGGGCCGCTCCGCCACGGCCGGACCGCGCCATCTTGTTGCCCTCCAGCGCGGTGACGATGGTGGCGCTTTCGCCAGGTGTGTTAAGCAGAATCGAGGTCGTCGAGCCGCCATACATGGCGCCGTAATAGATGCCGGCGAACAGGATGAAGGAGGCCTCCGGCGCGACCTGGTAAGTGATCGGCAGAAGCAGCGCGATGGTCAGCGCTGGCCCCAGCCCAGGCAGCACGCCGATGGCAGTGCCAAGCGTGGTGCCGAGCAGGCACCACAGAAGATTGACCGGGGTGAAGGCGACCGAGAAGCCGTGGGCGAGCTGTGTGAGCGTGTTCATGGCCTCACGCTCCAAACGCGCCGATGATCGCATCGATCACCGTGTTCAGCTGGTTCTCGATGAAACCGGCGCCGATGTTGACGCCGAGTGCCCTGGCGAAACCGAAATAGGCGGCCAGCGCCAGGATAAGGCCGGTAAGCGCGTCGCGCAGCGTATGCCTGCTGCCGAAGCCGTAGCAGACAAGAACGAACATGATGACCGATGCCGCGGTGAAGCCGAGCGGACGGATAAGCAGCAGATTGGCCAGAAGGCCAATGACGACGAAGCCCATCGCCTTCCAGTCGGTCGGCGTTTCCTTTTCCTCTTCCGGCTGCCAGCCGCCGCGAAATGCGGCGAGAATGAGCAGCAGCGAAAGCACAATCAGGCCGACCATGGTGAGATAGGGAAAGACGGTCGGGCCGACCTTGGAATAGAGCGGCGACACCGGGATCGCCAACGTTTGCCAGGCAACGGCGCCGGCACAGGCCAGAAGGCCGATGCCGATCAGCAACTCCGGCACGGCAAGGCGCGAGGGCGTCGCCGGCTGGTGGATGGTGCTCATGAATTTCCTCCCCGGTAGGTGGCCCGTTGATCGACCAAGGCGGCCGGCAGCCGCTGCCGGCCTCACGCACCTTCACTTGTTGCCAGACCGCGCTCCTCTGCGATCGGCTGGAACTGAAAGATGAGGGACGGCTCGCGCGGTCCCCCTGGGGAAAATCAGGCGAGGCCGAGATCCTTGAGGATGGCTTCGATGCGCGCCGAATCCTCGGCGACGAATTTCGCGTAGTCGTCGCCGGTGAGCAGGATGGGCGTCCAGTTGCGGTTCTTGCATTCGGCCGCCCAGGCATCGCTTTTGGCCATGGTCTCGACCATGGTGATCAGTGCCGCCTTGTCGGCGTCGGACACGCCGGGAGGTGCGAAGACGCCGCGCCAGTTGAACAATTCGACATCGATGCCGGCTTCCTTCAGCGTCGGCGCGTCGATGCCGTCCTGGCGCTTGTCGGCCGAGATGGCGAGCAGCCTGAGCGCGCCCGCCTTGACCTGTTCGGAGAATTCGCCATAGCCGGAAATGCCGGCCGCCACCTGGTTGCCGAGCAGTGCCGACAAGGCTTCACCGCCACCTGCGAACGGCACATAGGACAGATTGGTCGCCGGAACGCCGACCGTCTTGGCGATCAGGCCGAACAGGATGTGGTCGGAACCACCGGCCGAACCGCCGGCGACGGGAACCTTTGTCGGATCGGCCTTGAGCGCGGCGACGAAATCGGCGGCGGTCTTGAACGGCGATTCCGCCGGCACCACCAGCGCCTCGAATTCGCCGGTGAGACGGGCGATCGGCGTGACCTGCGTCAGATTGTTGGCGGCCTTGTTGGCGATGATGGCGCCGACCATGACCATGCCGGCGACCATCAGCGAATTGCCCTTGCCGTTCCACTGGCTGATGAATTGCGGCAGCCCGACCGTGCCGCCAGCGCCGCCGACATTGGTGATCTGCGAGCCGGAGATCAGCTTCTCCGCGCGCATCACCTGATCCATCGTGCGCCCTGTCTGGTCCCAGCCGCCCCCGGGGGCCGCCGGCACGAAAATCTGGATCTGCGGTGCGCCTTCGGCGAAAGCTGGCGTGAGATGAAGTCCTGCAAGGCCGGCAGCGCCTGCAGCCGCCGTGCTCATCAAAAATCTGCGTCTGTTCAGCATGGGATTCCTCCAGATCACGACACCTCCTCCGGTGCCTGCCAAACGCGCCTGCATTCACAGACCCGTGATCGAGTTCAAGCAGATGTTACCAAGTTCTGTCAACGGGAACGATATTCTGCTGGACAGAACGATACACGGGCGCGACAGAGTGGCTCCGCTCCGGATTCTCCGAACTGGGAATTGCAATGGACTTGCCAGGCAGATCGATTGATGTGGAAAGCCGGCGCGCTTCGGTCGAAGGCGTTGCGGCCCTTGATCGGGCGATTGCCATCCTCGATTCCTTCACCACGGCAGACCGCTCGCTCAGCCTGGCTGAAATCGCGACGCGCACCGGCCTCTACAAGAGCACGATCCTGCGGCTGGCGAATTCGCTGCTGCGTGGGCAACTGCTCGAGCGTCTCGACGATGGGCGCTACCGTGTCGGGCCCGCGGCCTTCCGGCTGGGCGCGCTCTACCAGCGCTCGGTCGTGGCGGTCGACATCCTGCTGCCGATCATGCGCGACCTCTCGGAGCGCAGTTGGGAGAGCGTCGCCTTCTATGTCCGCTCGGGCGACGTCCGCACCTGTCTCTACCGCGTCGAATCCAAGCATCCGATCCGCTACACCATACGCGAGGGTGACGTGTTGCCTTTGCTCGTCGGTTCGGGCGGCCGCGTGCTGGCGGCGTTTTCCGGCCAGCCGGGCGAGCCCTACGAGACCATCCGGAGGACCTGCAACTGCCTCGCCGTCGGCGACCGCGATCCCGAGACGGCGGGCATCTCGGCGCCGGTATTCGGGCCTGGGCGCGTCCTGCTCGGCGCCTTGACGCTGGCCGGGCCGAGCACGCGCGTCGATGCCGCCTTCCTTGAGCGCATGAAACGGCCATTGCTCGAGGCGGCGGCCCGCGCCACCCGCGCCTTCGGCGAGGATGCCTCGATGCTGGAACAGGCAAGTCTTGCGGCGGAGGCGTTGCCTTAGCCGACGCGATTGCGAGCCAGAAAAAGGCCGACAAGCTTCGAATACAAACTGATTCAACTTGAAGCAATCACTTGACGTTACGTAATATTCAACCGCCAAATCAAGAAAAGACTCCATAGAGAACCCAGCTATTTATTTGCTGTTAAGTCCCTCGTGATACCCGGTTGTTGTCGCCATTTGCGCGACATGAGGGAAGAAAATCGTCTCAACCGACGGGTGAAACAGTCGGACAGACGCGCTGACAGGATCATGGCACGTCCGTGAATTCGAAGAAGCCGTCATCGAGGAACGCCAGCCCCCGTCTTCTCGGGCTCGTCTGGCCGTTCATTGCCGTCGTTCTCGTCCAGGCGCTGGTCGCCAGCCTCAGCCTCTACACGCTTTCGGCGGTTCGCGCCTATGTCGGCGGCGAAAGCCAGTGGTCCAAGGGGCAAAAGCACGCCATCTATTTCCTCAGCCTCTATGCCGACACCGGCAATGAGGAGTTCTTCGGCGAGTATCGCGAAGCGATCGCCGTTCCGCTGGCCGACCGCTCGGCCCGCCTGGCGCTTGAGCAGCCCGACCCCGATACAGAGGCGGCGCGCGCAGGCTTTCTGCAGGGCAGAAACCACCCTGACGACGTGACCGGGATGATCTGGCTGTTCCAGAATTTCCGCGGCTTCATCTACCTCGACACCGCTATTCGGCACTGGACCGCCGCTGACGCGATGATCCTCGCCATCCAGCAGCTCGGCGACACGATGCATGCGACGCTGGCCAAGGGGCCGGCATCGGCAGCAGAGATCAGCGCCTGGAAAGCGGAAATCCATCAGCTCGATCGTCAGATCACCCCCTTGTCCAAGGCCTTCTCGGACAGTCTCGGCGAGGGATCGCGCTTCATCCGGATGCTGCTCACCTTTGCCAATCTCGTCACCGCCGCATCTTTGATCCTGCTTGCCGTGTGGCGCACCCGCAAGCTCCTGGCGCAGCGCCAGGCCTTCCAGCTGGCGCTCAATGCCGAGCGCGAGCGCGCGCAGGTCACACTGGCTTCGATCGGCCAGGCCGTCATCAGCACCGGTCGCGACGGGCGGCTGGACTACATGAATGCGGTTGCCGAGAAGCTGCTGGACTGCCCGCTCGGCACAGCCAGGGGCAAGCCGGTCGCGTCGCTGTTTCGCCTCGTCGACAAGGACACCGGCGTTGAAGAAACGCAGTTGGTCGAGCGTCTCCTGGCCGGCGAGGCGCGCCGTTCCAGTGCCCGGCCGCAAGTGCTGCAGCGGCCGGACGGCTCCGTTGTTCCCGTCGCGCTCACCGGCGCGCCGCTGCTCGTCTCCGGCGAGGTCGTCGGCGCGGTGCTGGCCTTCCACGACATGACGCGCGAAGAGGATTACATCGAGCGGTTGTCATGGCAGGCTTCGCACGATGCGTTGACCGGGCTCGCCAACCGGCGCGATTTCGAAAGCCGGCTGGAAAGGACGATCGTCGAATTGCAGGGCCAGCCCCGGCAGCACGCCTTGATGTATCTCGATCTCGACCAGTTCAAGCTGGTCAACGATACCTGCGGCCATGCCGCAGGCGACCAGTTGCTGCGCCAGATCTCCGCGCTGCTGACCCACGAATTGCGGCCGGGCGACGTGCTGGCCAGGCTGGGCGGTGACGAATTCGGTGTGCTGTTGGTGGACAGTGACTGCGAAACCGCCGCCGACATCGCCGAACGGCTGCGCGCGGCCGTGCAGGACATGCATTTCGCCTGGGATGGCAGACCCTTCAACACCAGCGTCAGCATCGGCATGGTGCAGATCGCCGATGCGCAAGTGACGATCGAGGAAGCGCTGCGGGCCGCCGATGTCGCCTGCTACATGGCCAAGGAAAAGGGCCGCAACCGCGTCCAGATCCACAGCGACGGTGACATGGCCTTGCGCGAGCGCTTCGGCGAGATGGCCTGGGTGCAGCGCCTGCACGCCGCATTGGAGCAAAATCGTTTCAGGCTTCATGCCCAGGAAATCTGGCCGCTCAACGATGACGTCGCCGAGGCGGGAGCGCATATCGAGATCCTGTTGCGGCTGACCGACGAAGACGACAGCTTCGTCACCCCGCAGAGCTTCATTCCCGCGGCCGAGCGTTACGGCCTGATGCCGTCGATCGACCGCTGGGTGGTGCGCAACACCTTCCGCATCCTGGCGGTTCGTCAGGCCGATCCGCGTATGCCGCCGATAACGACATGCGCCATCAATCTTTCGGGCGCGACTTTCGGCGACGAGACCTTTCTCGGCTTCCTGCGAGAGCAATTCCTCATCCATGGCATTTCGCCCTCCATGATCTGCCTGGAGATCACCGAAACCAGCGCCATCGCCAATCTCACCAACGCCATGCGCTTCATTGCCGATCTGCGCGGGCTGGGCTGCCGTTTCGCACTCGACGATTTCGGCTCCGGCATGTCGTCCTTCGCGTATCTGAAGCACCTGCCGGTCGACTACCTCAAGATCGACGGCAGCTTCGTCAAGGACATGCTCGACGACCGCATCGACCGCGCCATGGTCGAGATGATCCACCACATCGGCAAGGTCATGGGCAAGCGTACCATCGCCGAGTTCGTCGAGAGCGACGGTATCGCCGCCGCCCTCAAAACGATCGGCGTCGACTATGCCCAAGGCTATGGGATCGCCAGGCCGACGCCGTTCGATGCCTCGACGGTGCTGCTAGGCCGGGGCGCCACGCCGGCCGCCGAAAGCGTCGATCCATGGGCCGATCTGGCGCGGAAGCTGCGCCGCAAGGCGGGCTAGTTTACGGGAACTGCAATCCCGGTTCAGGACAGCCGCTCCAGCAGCACGGTCGGGGCGTCATGATACGTGGTCCGCAACACTTCGCGATAGCCGACCTTGCCGGCGACATTCAACGAGGCGGTATTCTCGGGATCGATGATGCAGACGGTTTTCACCCGTCCGAAGGTCTCTTCGCCCCAGGCCAGCACACGGCCGACGACCTCCGTGGCGAGGCCCGCCCCATGCACGGCCGGCGCCAGCGCCCATCCGGCCTCGGGAATGCCTTCGATCGACGGTTCCATGTCGCGCTTCAGATCGTGAAAACCGGCCTCGCCGACGAAGCGGCCCGTCGCCTTCTCCTCGATCGCCCAGAAGCCGTAGCCCAGCAACGACCACAGACCGGCATGACGCAGGAAGCGCATCCAGCTTTCCTCGCGAGTGCGCGGCTTGCCGCCGATGAAACGGGTGACGGCCGGATCGGCCCACATCGCGGCATAGGCGTCGAAATCCTCAATCCGATGCGCCCGCAGGATGGTTCGGTGCGTCTCGATGACGGGGGCGACGGTCACTCGGCTATTGTTCATGGAATTTGCCTCGCTGCTGGTGCCCGCGCTTAGCAAATCGCCCCTGCGCTGCAAGGGCCAGCGAAAGACGAGGCATCATCCAGAACCGTCGTGTGCAAGGTTCAGCAGCGACCCGAAGCAGATCTTCAGCCGCGCCAAACCATGTTCATGTAGACACCGCCACGTTGCAATTCGTCCAGCATCTGGTCGAGCCGCTTCTGCCTGGTGTCCGGGCGCTTGGCGCGGGCAATCCAGCCGAGATAGTCGTTCTTCTGGTAGTCCGGCCGGGCCTCATAGGCCTTCATCAGACCACGCTCCGCCAAGGTGTCGCGGATCAGGTCAGGGATCGGATTCAAGGCGCGTTTCAGTCCGGTCATGCCCTGCAATCCTAACCTGCCACGACTCTGCGTCAACGCTGCCTCTGGCCAGGTATGAGCTCCGCTATGGGAATTCTGTCCGACGGTGTTATTTTCCCGGCAGGCTGATTCAGCACATCGCAACGCGACCTTTTCAGGCGCGGGCCGGTGCTCAAACCCAAGGGAAGAAGCATGGACACGACCGACCTTGTGCTTGCCATTGTCCATCATCTGCTGGTGTTTTCCCTGGCAGGGATCATCGGCGCCGAATTCGTGCTGATCCGCGGCGACCTGCCCGCCGAGACGCTGAAGCGGCTCGCCGGCATCGACCGCCACTATGGCATCATCGCCGCGCTCATCATCATCGTCGGCATCGGCCGTGTCTTCTGGGGCCTCAAGGGCTGGGAGTTCTACGTCTACAACTGGGTGTTCTGGGCCAAGATGGCGGCCTTCGGCATTGTCGGCCTGCTGTCGATCACCCCGACCATGCGCTTCATTTCCTGGAACCGGCAGGCCGGAGCCAATCCTTCCTTCGCGGTGCCCTCGAACGAACTGGCCTCGGTGAAGACCTATATCCGCGCCGAGGCCTTCGTCTTCCTGTTGATCCCGGTCTTCGCGGCGGCGATGGCGCGCGGTTATGGCTACTGATCCAGAATAGACCTGAGGCGGGCAGAGCTCGGCAATCGGCATTTGCCGAAGCTGTCTACTTCTAACCATTTTGCATCCCGCTCCGGGCTCAAACATCTATCCGTTGAACGCCGGCCACAGCGGGTAATCTCAGTTTGCCATTTGAGTCCGATTGCAATCTATTGGCCTGCGCCGGTTGTTGTTTCATCCGCGGCCGGCGTTGAGAGGAGTTCCGCACAGCGGTTTTATCCATATACCGGGAGGAGAATTACGATGCGAAAATTTGTTGCCGCTCTGGCCGCCGCCGTCACGCTTTATTCGTTCACCGCCACCGCGCAATCCTATCCCGAACGTACCATCACCGTGGTCGTGCCGTTTGCGGCAGGCGGCCCGACCGACACGGTCACCCGCCTCGTCGCCGAAGCCATGTCGAAGGATCTCGGCCAGCAGGTCATCGTCGAGAATGTCGGCGGCGCCGGCGGCACGCTTGGCGCGGGCCGCGTCGCCAATGCCGATCCCGACGGCTATACGCTGCTCCTCCATCACATTGGCATGGCGACAAGCGCCACGCTCTACAGAAAGCTCGCCTACGACACGCTGAACGCCTTCGAATATGTCGGTCTGGTGACCGAGGTGCCGATGACCATCGTCGCACGCAAGGACCTGCAGCCGACCGATCTCAAAGGGCTTGTCGAATACGCCAAGGCCAACAAGGACAGCATCACCGTCGCCAATGCCGGCATCGGCGCGGCCTCGCATCTGTGCGGCATGCTGTTCATGAGCGCCATCGGCACGCCGCTGGTCACCGTGCCCTACAAGGGCACCGGCCCGGCCATGACCGATCTTCTCGGCGGCCAGGTCGACATCATGTGCGACCAGACGACCAACACCACCAAGCAGATCCAGGGCGGCACGATCAAGGCCTATGCCGTCACCGCGCCGGAGCGCCTCGACGTGCTGAAGGATGTCCCGACGACCATCGAAGCCGGCCTCCCCGCAGTGCAGGTCGGCATCTGGCACGGCCTCTATGCGCCGAAGGGCACGCCGGCCGGGATCACCGACCGCCTGTCGAAATCGCTCCAGGTCGCGCTGAAGGACCCGAACGTCGTCGCCCGCTTCGCCGAACTCGGCACCAAGCCGTCATCGGAGGCCGACGCGACACCGGCGGCGCTGAAGGCCAAGCTGGAAAGCGAGATCACGCGCTGGAAGCCGATCATCGAAGCCGCCGGCCAGTACGCCGACTGATGGCTTGAACGGGGCGCCGCTGGCGCCCCGTCTTCGCTTTTCACATTTCCAACGGCAGGCCCGCTCCGAGGGTCAGGGAGGACCGCCATGAAACCTTTCGCAATCGACAGGACAAACGGCCTGTGCGCGGCGCTGTTCATCTTTTTCGGCGCGTTTTTCGCGCTGCAGTCGCTTAGCCTCGAAATCGGCACAGCGTTGCGCATGGGACCGGGCTATTTCCCGCTGGTCCTGGCGATCGTGTTGATCGTGCTGGGCGCCATCATTCTCGTCCAGGCGATACGCGTCGAGGGCGAGCCGATCGGCCCCATGGCGTGGCGTGGCATGCTGTTCATCCTGCCCGCGCCGATCTTCTTCGGCCTGACCGTGCGCGGCCTCGGCTTCGTGCCGTCTATCTTCCTGACGGCGCTGATCGCCGCCTTCGCCAGCAGCCGCATGAAGCCGCTGACCGCGCTCCTGCTGTCGGCAGGCCTGACCCTGTTTTCGGTCCTCGTCTTCAGCTACGCGCTCGGCCTGCCGTTCCAGCGCTTCGGCCCTTGGCTGCCCCGGTGGCCGGCATTGTGAGGCGCTGAGATGGACCTCCTCCACAACCTCGCGCTCGGCTTTTCGACGGCCTCGACGCCGGCCAATCTCGGTTTCTGCCTGATCGGCGTCCTGCTCGGCACGCTGATCGGCGTCCTGCCCGGCATCGGTGCCACGGCAACCATCGCCATGCTGCTGCCGATCACCTTCCAGATCGGCGATCCGGTTTCCTCCCTCATCATGCTCGCCGGCATTTATTACGGCGCCCAGTATGGCGGCTCGACCACCGCCATTCTGATCAACATGCCCGGCGAATCATCCTCCGCCGTCACCGCCATCGACGGCTATCAGATGGCCCGCCAGGGCCGCGCCGGGGCGGCGCTCGCGATCGCCGCGATCGGCTCGTTCTTCGCCGGCACGGTGTCGACCTTCCTCGTCGCCGTCTTTGCGCCGCCACTGACGGCGATAGCCCTGCAATTCGGCGCGGCGGAGTATTTTTCGCTGATGATCGTCGGCCTCGTCTCGTCCATCGCACTCGCCCACGGCTCGATCGTCAAGGCGTTGGCGATGGTCGTGCTCGGCCTGCTGTTAGGCATCGTCGGCACCGACATCTACACCGGCGTGCCGCGCTTCACGCTGGGCATCCGCGAATATGCCGACGGGCTGAATTTCGTCGCGGTGGCGGTCGGCGTCTTCGGCGTCGCCGAAATCCTGCGCAACCTCGAAAACGAGCATGAGCGCTCGGTGCTGATCAGCAAGGTTTCCGGGCTGATGCCGACCCGCGACGACTTCAAGCAAATGGCCGCGCCCATCGTGCGCGGAACCATCATAGGGTCGGCGCTGGGCATCCTGCCCGGCGGCGGCGCGGTGCTTGCGGCCTTTGCCTCCTACACGGTCGAAAAGCGCGTGTCGAAAAACCCGCAGGAATTCGGCAAGGGCGCCATCGCCGGCGTCGCGGGACCGGAATCGGCCAACAATGCCGGCGCCCAGACCTCCTTCATCCCGATGCTGACGCTGGGCATTCCGGCCAATCCTGTCATGGCGCTGATGATCGGCGCCATGATCATCCAGGGCATCGTGCCCGGCCCCAACGTGGCGACCGAACAGCCGGAGCTGTTCTGGGGCATCATCGCCTCGATGTGGATCGGCAATCTGATGCTGATCATCCTCAACCTGCCGCTGATCGGGCTTTGGGTGAAGCTGCTGACGATCCCCTACTACGTGCTGTTCCCGATCATCATGGCGTTCTGTTCGATCGGCGTTTACAGCGTCAACACAAATGCTTTCGACCTCTATGCCGTCGCCTTCTTCGGTCTGCTCGGCTACGTCCTGACCAAGCTGCGCTGCGAACCGGCACCGCTGCTGCTTGGCTTCGTGCTCGGCCCGCTGCTCGAGGAAAATTTGCGCCGCGCCATGATCCTGTCGCGCGGCGACCCCTCGACCTTCGTGACGCGTCCGATCAGCACCGGCCTGCTGCTCGTCGCACTGGCCGTGCTGGTCGTCGTCTTCCTGCCGTCGGTCAAGAAGAAGCGCGAAGAGGTGTTCGTGGAGGAGAGTTGAAGCCCAGTCAGGCTTGGGCCTGGATTTCGTCCACCGGATCGAGCGGAGCGATCGGCACCAGCGGTGCTGGAGTGCTGGTGGTCTTCTCCGCAGCCTTGCAGATATCGGCAATGACGCAGGCCGGGCAATCCGGCTTGCGCGCCTTGCAGACATAGCGGCCATGCAGGATCAGCCAGTGATGCGCATGGCGCATATATTCGTCCGGGATGATCTTCAGCAGCCCTTGCTCGACCTGTTCGGGCGTCTTGCCAGGCGCCAGGCCAAGCCGGTTGCCGATGCGGAAAATGTGGGTGTCGACCGCCATCGTGTGCTGGCCGAACGCCATGTTGAGCACGACATTGGCAGTCTTGCGCCCGACGCCGGGCAGTTTGACCAACTCGTCGCGGTCATCGGGCACCGCGCCGCCATGGTCGCGGATCAGCGCTTCCGACAGCGCGATGACGTTCTTGGCCTTGTTGCGCCAAAGACCGATGGTCCTGATGTACTCGCCGACCTTGGCCTCGCCCAGCGCCAGCATCCTCAGCGGCGTATCGGCAACCTGGAACAGCGCCCGCGTCGCCTTGTTGACGCCGGCATCCGTCGCCTGCGCCGACAGCACCACCGCCACCAGCAGCGTGAAGGCGTTGACATGTTCGAGCTCGCCCTTCGGCTCCGGCCGCTGCACCGAAAAGCGGCGGAATATCTCGTGCACTTCGGCCGGACTGTAGCGCGAAGTCCGCCGCACCGGCCTGGGGCGCGGCTTGGCGTTCGAACCATCGCGCCGGCCCGGCAACGGCTCATTTTTGGGCATGGAAGAATCTTTCGACTTGGGGCTCGCCATTTCCCTCCTATAATATCCCGTCATGAGCGACACAAACGCCTCGTTCCAGGCTGACGAGCCCTTCTTTCACGCATTGCTGACCCCACACCGTTCGCTGGGCAGGACAGGCTTCCTGATCCTGATGGGCGCGCTGTCGTTCGGCTGGCTGGTGACCGGCGCGTTTTTCCTATCGCGGGGCGCCTGGCCGGTGTTCGGCTTCTTCGGCCTCGACGTGGTCGCCGTCTACATCGCCTTCCGCGCCAATTACCGGGCCGCCCGTGCCCGAGAGGAAGTGTCGGTCTCACACACCAGCCTCGACATCCGCAAGACAGCCCCCTCGGGAAAGTCGGAAGCACATCGCTTCAACCCGTTCTGGGCGCGGTTTTCGGTCGCCCGTCACGCCGAGATCGGCATCACCCGGATGACGGTGGAAGCGCAGGGCCAGAACGTGCCGATCGGCGGTTTTCTCGATCCCGAGTCCCGCGAGAGTTTTGCCACCGCCTTTTCGCGAGCGCTGGCGACCGCCAAGGCGCGCTGAATCTAGAACCGGTAGCGCAGCAGCCTGCCGATCTTGCGCAGCGCCGGGATGTGTTTCCACAGGCGAACGAACAATTTGGCGGACCAGCCCATGCGGGCGGCGTGTTCAGGCTTGTAGGCCGAAATATCCTCTATGAAGCGCAGCTTCGGAACCGCCAGTTCCAGCTCGTGCGGATCGTCGATCGCCCAATGAACCTCGGCGCCCGTCGCCCGCAAGGACGGATGGAGGCGGAGCAGCGTCAGGCCGAAATGGCTGTAGGCGTCGAATATCAGCTCGCCGCCGGCAAGATGCGAGACAAGCCGCGAAACCAGGCGCAGCCCTTCGTCGGCGGGTAGATAGGGCGTCAGCCCCTCCGCCACGACGATGGCCGGGCGGTTGCGGGGCACGTCGGCCAGCCAGCCGGACTCGGTCACCGACGAAGCGATGAGATGGTAGTGGTCGCGGGATGGGTAGAGCTTGCGCCTGAGTTCGATGACTTGCGGATAGTCGACATCGAACCAGTCCACGCCCGGCGGCGGATCGACACGGAAGATGCGCGTATCGAGCCCGCAGCCCAGATGCAGCACGATGGCGCCGGGATTCCTGACCAGAAAGTCCTCGACACGAACGTCCAGTGTCTTGGCCCGGATCGCCAGGCCGATGCCGAGATTCTCGTCGACCTTGAGCCTGGAGAAATCATAGTCGATCTTGCGCACCGCTTCATCGGCGAAATGATCCCCGAGCAGCGAATGCGCCAGCCGGCTCTCCAGCGCCTTGCCATAGAGCGTCATCAGCAAGGTTTCCTTTGCCCCTGTCAGATGCACTTTCTCGCCAGCCATGAGCGACTCCTGGCACGAAACCCCGAGTCTATCTGGGTATGCGCGGCAAGAAGGCAAGTTTCGGGTGGCGATCGCCGCCCCAAGGGGCGATATTCCTGACCAAGGAGACAGTTCGATGAGCACACAGACAGCCGTCCTCAAGAAGGACATCACGCCGCAAGGCAGCGACTATGAGATCGTGCGCCGCGCCATCGAGAAGATCAGCCTCGACTATCGCGACCAGCCTTCGCTCGAGGAGCTTGCGGAAGAGGTTGGCGAGACGCCGACAGGGCTGCAAAAACTCTTCACCCGCTGGGCCGGCCTGTCGCCGAAAGCCTTCCTGCAGGCGGTGACGCTCGACCATGCGCGACGGCTGCTCGATTCCGGCATGCCGCTGCTCGAAACCTCCTTCGAACTGGGCATGTCCGGTCCCGGCCGGCTGCACGACCTGTTCGTCACCCATGAGGCGATGTCGCCGGGCGACTACAAGACGCGCGGCGCCGGCCTCACCATCCGCTACGGCTATCACCCCTCGCCTTTCGGCACCGCCCTGATCATGGCCACCGACCGTGGCCTTGCCGGCCTCGCCTTCAGCGATCCCGGCGAGGAACGTGCGTCATTCGCCGACATGTCCAGCCGCTGGCCGAACGCCATCTATGTCGAGGATATGACTGCCACTGGTCCTTACGCCGCGCGCATTTTCGATCCGACGCTGTGGCGTCCCGACCAGCCGCTGCATGTCGTCATGATCGGCACCGACTTCCAGGTCCGCGTCTGGGAGGCGCTGCTGCAGATTCCGATGGGCAAGGCCCGTACCTATTCCTCGATCGCCGCCAGCATCGGCGCGCCAAGCGCCAGCCGCGCGGTCGGCGCCGCCAATGGCGCCAACCCGCTGTCCTTCGTCGTGCCTTGCCACCGCGCCATCGGCAAGTCCGGCGACCTGACCGGATACCATTGGGGCCTGACCCGCAAGCGCGCCATCCTTGGCTGGGAGGCGGGACAAGTGTCGTCGTAAATATCGTTTTTCCAGTTTTCCGCGAAGAAATTTACAGAACTCTATCCGTATTAAGTATTACTTGGATTTTGTCGGAAAATTGGCGATACAACCGGGGACAACCTTCGGTTTTTATATGGGGTTATTTCGGCAACGTTATTTGAGTTTACGCTAAATTAACCACGATAAAGCGATCATGACTCCTGTTAATTCGGGCAATCCGACTTAATAGGAGGTCTCGATGAAGTTGTTTCGCACCGCCTTCGGTGCAACCTTGCTGGTCGCATGTCTGGGCCAGCCTGCATTGGCTACGACGCAAAATGTCATTTTCAATGGCACGATCACCCCGACCTGCACGCTTGTCATCGCCACCAATGGCACGATGACGGTCAGCCCCGACCTACAGACCCTCAGTTCCCACAACAGCGGCGGCTCTGCCGGAACCGTCACGCTGACGACGACGGGCGGGGTGTCGCTGAGCGTCGATCCGGTCACCGCAACGACGGTGCCGTCAGCCGACACGACATCGACCACCTGGACGCCAACCTATTCTTCCGCCGGTGCCCACTCCATCGTCGAGACCGGTTCTGCGACCGCCATCAGCACACCGGGCGCCGACCTTGTCTCGGTCCATCTCGCCGGCACCAAGGGCGGCAGCAACCGCTTCGCCAACGGAAACTATCAGGCAACGGTAACGCTTCGCTGCGAGTAGCGCCCGGAAAGGAGGCATCCGTGACACTTTTTCGAACCCTGGCGGCGGCTCTGGCCGCCGGCCTGATCCCTGCTGCCGCGGCGGCCCAGTCGATGTCGCCGATGCGAGGCGAGGTCAACAGTTTCACCGACGTCTTTGCTGTCCGCGTCTTCCCCGCCAATCCCTACGACCAGAAGATCCAGGTCGAAATCCACGTCTACGATCAGGATTTCCAGCCGGTAGACGCCAGGATAGCACCGGCTGCCTTCCAACTCGGCGCCCAGGCCTCCCGCCCTGTCCTTGTGGTCGTGCCCTTCGGCGGTGCTGCCGAGCGTAAAGTGCGTATCTGTACCGAAAGCATCCCCTTTCCCAACCAGCAGACGCAGATAAGGGCGCAGATATGCGGAAAGTTCTTTGGACATCGCAAATCCTGACGCTGGCACTCGCGGCTGCTGTGACAAGCACCGTTCCAACCCAGGCCCAGGACCAGATCTACAATCTCAACCAGAACGAGAACGGCTTCAATTTGCCCGGTGTCACCTTGCCCCAGGGCCAGGACGAGGTCCATGCCGCGGACGGCACCACTTGCCGTTCCGCCGTTTCCGGTTCCGGTGCCTATATGGATCTCGGCGTCATCAGAGGCAACAACCAGACGGACAATGGCGTCGCGACCTATGGCCGGGTGGTGATCCCGATCGGACGTACGCCGACGCGTCTCGACTGCAGCCGCCTCTACGAACTTGAGGTCCAGCGCCTGCAACTGGAGTTGAAACTGCTCAAAATGGGTCTCGGCGGCGACGGCCCGACGGGAAGCGTGGCCACCAGCGCTCCCGCTGCCGCCACCGCGGCAGCATCGCCGGGATGGGCCAACGAAGGCTGGACCATCAGGACCGGAAACAGCGATGGCAAGAAAAAGAAGAGGAAATAGCCGCGCGTGGCTTGCGATGGCAGCCCTTGCCGGCCTCAGCCAGCCTGCGTCCGCGGCAATCATCGGCACCTGCACCATCGTGGTCGGGGCGTCGGGAACGATGAAGGCAAATCCCGGCCTTAACGTGTTCGGCTCCAAGCAGGCAGGCGGATCGAGCGCGGGCGCAACCATCACCGCCAGTTCGCTGCTTTGCACCTTGCTCAACCTGCTCGATTGTTATTCCGTGTCCGCACCGGCGCCCGCATCGTTCTCGTCGGCGCCAAGCGGCGGCGGCACCAACGTTACCTTCGTCTCGGTCTTCCGCCTCGACGGCTCGGGGGCCGACATCAATGGCAGCGTGCCGCAAAGGGTCGTCAACGGCACCCACCCCATGCAGATCGATCTCACCGCCACCAAGTCGAGCGGTATCTTTCCCGCCGGCACCTATCAGGGCACGGTCACCGTGCGCTGCGAGTGAGACGACAAATCGCCTCTTTGATATCCACATGGTCTGGCAAGTCATCGCATGACGCGCTAGCTTCCCGCGCAACCGGGGTGACGGCGCATTCATACTGATGCACAAGTTCGCCCATATTCGATCCACATCGTGCTCTCCGAAAGTCGATCCTGATTTCCGGCCAGCGGTGGCAGGGAGGTGCTTTCTTGATAGTCGTCGTCGGCTCGATCAACCTCGACCTTATCGCCAGAGTAGACCGCTTGCCGAGCCCCGGCGAAACGGTGAGCGGTTCCGGTTTCTCCACGGCGCCCGGCGGCAAGGGCGCCAACCAGGCGCTGGCCGCCGCGCGCGCCGGTGTCCCGGTCCGCATGGTCGGCGCCGTCGGCAAGGATAGTTTCGCCACCGAGGCGCTGGCATTGCTGCGCGAGGCCAAGGTCGATCTGTCCGGCGTGGCGGAAACCTTTGCCTCGACCGGAACGGCGCTGATCATGGTCGGTAACGACGGCGAGAACATCATCGCCGTGGTCCCCGGCGCCAATGCTTCCGTAGTGCCTGGTGACCTTTCCAAGACCTTCCTGAAAAAGGGCGATGTCGTGCTGCTCCAGCACGAGATTCCGCTGGCGACCATCGATGCGGCGCTCGACCAGGCGCGGGCCGCCGGCGCCATCACGGTGCTCAACACCGCCCCTTTCCAAGGCGACGCCGCGGCTTTCCTCGGCAAGGCCGATTATGCGGTCGCCAACGAGACCGAGTTCGACCTCTATGGCGAGGCGCTGGCGCTGAACGGCCGCGACCGTGCGGCACGCATGCGCGACTTCGCCGCGAAAACCGGCCGCACCATCGTCGTCACGCTCGGCGGCGACGGCGTCATGGCAGCGACGCCGAGCGATTTCCTGACCGTTGCGGCCATGAAGATCACGCCTGTCGACACGGTCGGCGCCGGCGACACCTTCTGCGGCTACTTCGCGGCCGGCCTGTCATCCGGCCTTGCGCTCGACAAGGCGCTGGCGCGCGCCGGTGCGGCGGGCTCACTCGCATGTCTCAAACCCGGCGCGCAGCCGGCGATCCCGCAGGCCAGGGATGTCGACCAGGCCTTGCAGGAAGTCAGTTGAAATGATGCGCCCTGAGACGAAACATGCCGTGCCGCCGGCCGGCGATATCTGCCGCCTGTCCGCCATCGAGCTTGCCGGCGCGATCCGCTGCAAGAAACTCTCCGTGCGCGAGGTGGTGACGGCCTTCCTCGACCGCATCGAAGCGGTCAACCCGCTGGTCAACGCCATCGTCTCGCTGCGAGACCGCGGTGACATCCTGCATGAGGCCGATGCCGCCGACAGCAGGCGGGAAGCTGAAACCAGAACACTCTTCGGCTTGCCGATCGCCATCAAGGACCTCGCCTCGACCACCGGGCTCAGGACCTCCTTCGGCTCGCCGATCTTCGCCAATTTCGTGCCGCAGGAAGATGATTTCTTCGTCGAGCGCATCCGCGACGCCGGCGCCATCATCATCGGCAAGACCAATGTCCCCGAATTCGGGCTGGGATCCAACACCTACAACAACGTCTTCGGGCCGACGCTGAACGCTTTCGATCCGGCGCTCACCGCCGGGGGTTCGAGCGGCGGTGCGGCAGTGGCGCTGGCACTCGACATGGTGCCTGTCGCCGACGGCAGCGACTTCGGCGGCTCGCTGCGCAATCCGGCAGGCTGGAACAATGTCTATGGTTTCCGGCCGTCGCAAGGGCTTGTGCCCGCCGGACCCGATCTTGAGGTCTTCCATGCGCAGATGGGCGTCGAGGGCCCGATGGGCCGCAACGTCGCCGACATGGCGTTGCTGCTCGACGTCCAGGCGGGCTACCATCCGCAGGCGCCCCTGTCCTATGAGAAACCGGGCTCGTTCCTCGAAGGGCTGACACCGCCCTCGACTGGCGGCCGCGTCGCCTGGCTCGGCGACCTCGGCGGTCATCTGCCGATCGAAGCGGGCATTCTCGATCTGTGCCAGGCGGCACTCGACCGGTTCGCGGACCAGTCCTTCACGGTTGAACCCTTGCTCCCGGATTTCGATTTCGAGGCGCTGTGGCAGGCCTTCGTCACCCTGCGCCAGGCCAGCAGCGGTTGCGCCCTCAAGGTCCATTACGACGACCCTTCCAGGCGCGGCCTGCTGAAGCCGGAAGCGATCTGGGAGATCGAGAATGCCATGCGGCTGACGGCGCCGCAGATCCGCGCCGCCTCGGTGATCCGTACCTCCTGGCATCGCACGCTGCTGTCGATCTTCGACCGCTTCGATCTGATCGCGCTGCCGACCGCGCAGGTCTTCCCCTTCGAGATCGGCAATCACTGGCCAAGCGAGGTCGCTGGACGGCCGATGGACAGCTATCACCGCTGGATGCAGGTTTCAGCCTTCGCCACGCTGGGCGGCTGCCCGGCGGTCAACGTGCCGGTCGGCTTCGACGACAGGGGCCGGCCAATGGGCATGCAGCTGATCGGCCGGCCGCGCGGCGACCTCGCCGTGCTGAGGGCGGCGGCCGCCTATGAGGCGACACTGCCCTGGCAGGCCGGCGCCTGACGCGCGTGTAGCGGCCCGGCGCTTCGCGCATGGCTTGCGCGGAGCCTGTCGCCATGCATTGATTGTCGCCTGCTGGATCGACAGCATTCCAAGGGAAAAATCATGTCGCTCGAACTCTACGCCGCTTATGTCCTTGCCTGCATCGTCATCATCCTGGTGCCCGGCCCGACCGTCACGCTGATCATCGCCAACAGCATCCGCCATGGCGCCCGCGCCGGCCTTGCCAATGTCGCCGGCACGCAGGCCGGGCTTGCCATCATGATCGCGATCGTCGGCATCGGCCTCAACACGCTGATCGCGGGCATGGGCCATTGGTTCGAATGGGTGCGGCTGATCGGTGCCGCCTACCTGATCTGGATGGGCGTGCAGATGTTCCGCTCCAAGGGCACGCTGAATGCCGACGGCACCGCTAGGAAGCCGCGCGGCGGCTTCTTCCTGCAGGGTCTGCTGGTGGCGCTGAGCAATCCCAAGACGCTGGTGTTCTTCGGCGCCTTCTTTCCGCAGTTCATCGCGCCGCAGGGCAATTACACGCTGCAGATCGTCGTCATGGGCCTCACCGCCATGATCTTCGCCGCCCTGTCGGATTCGAGCTATGCGCTCGCTGCCAGCCGCGCCGGACGCCTGCTGTCGGCCAGCCGCATCAAGCTCATGTCCAGGATCAGCGGCAGCTTCCTGGTCGGCGGCGGCCTGTGGCTGGCGTTTTCAAGATCGAAGTAAAGGCGGCCGCTAGGCCGGCGCCGCAAAGAGTTGCAGCGCCCTGGAATGGCAACCGATTGAAACCGTGCTCGCCCACTACCACATGAATCTGCATCGGGGGATTCATGCCTGTCTTTTGGACTTGGGATGGTTTGAAGAAGAACGCGCCTAGCGTGATCCTTTTCATCGGTGCGTTTGCTGTTATGCTCATGTTGGCGGCAAACCAATGGGCCAACGACGCAAGCCCGATCCGGTCAGTTGGTGCCATCGATGCAACGATTAAAAGTGCCCAATGGAGAGACGGTAGGTACATCCGCTATGTGCTTGCTCTCAATGATGGCTCGTACGTGCTCATCGACGACGACCGCTCGCATCTGATTGGGTCAGATGCGAGCATCGAACGCGTCACGCGCGACAATGGCGCCGTCTTCTACCGGTTTCCCGAGTGAGACATGCCCAAAAGCTCTATGCTCTGGGCTAACCATTTGCATCGGGGGTGGAAGTGTTACAGCCGCCCCAGCCGCTCCACCAGCAGCGCGAAGAAGCCGTCATGGTCGATGTCGCGCATCACCATGGCGTTCTTTTCCCGCTTGGTCACGCCCCACCAGTCGATCACGGTCATGCCCATGGTCAGCTCAGAGGCGGTCTCCACGCTGACATTGCAATTGCGGCCCTTGAACAGCTCCGGCTTCAGGAGATAGGCGATGACGCAGGGGTCGTGCAGCGGGCCGCCATCGGTGCCGTATTTGCCCTCGTCGTAGCGCTCGAAGAATTCCAGCATCTCGGCGGTGGCGATGCCGACCTTGGTGCCGAGCGCGCGGAAGGCCTGCGTGCGCTTGGTGGTGGTCAGCGCCTTGTGGGTGACGTCGAGCGGCATCATCACGATCGGGATGCCGGACTTGAACACCAGATCGGCGGCCTGCGGGTCGACGTAGATATTGAATTCGGCCGCGGGCGTGACGTTGCCGCCCTCGAAGAAGCCACCGCCCATCAGCACGATTTCCTTGATGCGCGAGGCGATGCGCGGCTCGCGGATCAGCGCCAGCGCGATGTTGGTCAGCGGTCCGAGCGGGCAGAGCGTGATGCTCCCGCTCTCTTCCTTCATCAGCGTCTCGACGATGAAGTCGACGGCATACTGCTCCTGCAGTTTCATCGTCGGTTCGGGCAGCTGCGGCCCGTTGAGGCCGGTCTTGCCATGCACTTCCTCGGCGGTGACCAGCGTGCGCGCCAAAGGACGGATGGCGCCGGCATAGACCTTGATCTCCGGGCGGCCGGCCAGTTCGCAGATCTTGCGGGCATTCTTCTCGGTAAGCTTCAGCGGCACGTTGCCGGCAACGGCTGATATGCCGACGATCTCCAGTTCGCTGCTGCCAAGCGCCAGGAGAATGGCGACGGCATCGTCCTGACCGGGATCGGTGTCGATGATGATCTTGCGTGGTTGGGGCATTTCAATTCCTTGTTTGGGAGGCCGTGAGCTCACCGGATCGATCGCGCGCCTGAAGGACGACCCGGCGCTTTTCCTTGCATCCGCGCGTCGTTTCAAGCGCCATGTCGATTATTCCTGTGAGTCCAAGGCCTGGTCTTTTTGGGCGGGTCTTGTGGTGGCTTGAACTTGGTCGCGGGGCGGACCATATCAAGAGCATCGGGAAAAATGCCATCTGGGTTTTTCCAGTTTATGTCGCTCTTGAGAGGACAGTGTAACATGAGCCGAATGACGCCTTTCTCCAGCCCGCTTCTCCTTGGTTTCGACGCCATGGAAAAGACCTTGGAGCGCCTGGCGAAGTCCGGTGACAGCTACCCTCCCTATAACATCGAGCGCCTCAGCGGCGCCGACGGCAAGTCCGAAAGGCTGCGCATCACGCTCGCTGTCGCCGGTTTCGCCGAAAGCGATCTCGATGTGACAACGGAGGAAAACCAGCTGGTCGTGCGCGGCCGTCAGACCGACGATACCGAGCGCGAGTTCCTTCATCGCGGCATCGCCGCACGCCAGTTCCAGCGCTGTTTCGTGCTGGCCGACGGCATGCGGGTGATCGCGGCGGAGCTGAAGAACGGCCTTTTGTCGATCGACCTGGATCGGCCGGAGTCCGAACGGCTGGTACGGAAAATAAACATATCGGTGAAAGACTAATCTTTACCGATGGCTCTCATGCGGGATGGCCTTGAGCGGCGTCCTCGCGCCAAGGAGGCTTGAAATGACCAGAACTGAAACTGTCACCATGACCAATGGCGAATTCGCCCATCTCGGCGAAGGCTCGGTCGCTTATCTGCGCAAGGTCTCGAGCGACGAACTGCTCGGCCGCTTCCCGAACATCGGTGAAATCGCGCCCGGCATGGAGCTGTGGGCACTGTTTGCCGCCAACGGCCAGCCGATCCTGCTTTCCGACGCGCGTGACCGCGCACTGGCCGGCGCCATGGAAAACGACCTGACCACCGTCGCCATTCATTAAAGCGGCCGGTCGGCTGAAACGAAAAGGGCCGCTCGCCGCGGCCCTTGGCAATCTCTTTAAAATCCGGCTTCAGGCGGCGTGCGAGGCCTGCGTGTCCGACAACAACGCGTGGATCGCCGTGGCGTCGCGCGTCCCCCTGATCTTAGCCACAGTGTCGGCGTCGCGCAGCACGCGTGCGATGCGCGACAGGGCCTTCAGGTGATCGGCGCCCGCCCCTTCCGGCGCCAGGAGCAGAAACACCAGATCGACAGGCTGGTCGTCCAGCGACTCGAAATCGACCGGCGTTTCCAGCCGGGCGAAAACACCGGCGATGCGCTTCACCCCGGCGAGCTTGCCATGCGGAATGGCGATGCCATTGCCGACGCCCGTCGAGCCCAGCCGCTCACGCTGCAGGATGGTGTCGAACACTTCCCTCTCCGGAATGCCCGAAATCGCCGCCGCCCGTTCGGAAAGCAATTGCAGAAGCTGCTTCTTGGAGTTCGCCTTCAACGCCGGCAAAATCGCCGGAACGCTGATAAGATCGCTCAGATCCATGCTTGAAAATCCCTTGTTCGCCTGCCGTCACCAGTCCCCACCCCCTCGTGCGGCTGGCGTTTATCCCTGTGCGACCTTGGTCGTGGACGGGTCGATCCAGCCAATGTTTCCGTCGGGCCGGCGATAGACGATATTGAGATGATCGGTTCCGGCGTTGCGGAAAACGAACACCGGACTGTCCTTGGTATCGAGCTCGATGACCGCCGAGGCCACCGACATGGTCTTCAGCGTCATGGTTGATTCGGCGACGATGGCCGGCGCGAAATCCTCCGGGATCTCCTCGTCGTCATCGGCGAGCGGCGCCATCACCGTATAGGCGATGTCGGTCAAATCGCCATTGCCATTGCCCGAATTGTGCGATTTGAGACGGCGCTTGTAGCGCCGAAGCCGGGTCTCCAGCCGATCGGCCGCGGCCTCGAAGGCCAGCGTCGGATCCTGGGCATCGCCCGTGGCCTGCAGCGAGGCGCCCGAATCCAGCCGGATCATGCAATCCGCCGAATAGCGCGAGCCCGATTTGATGACGGTGACGTGTCCCGCAAAGCCGCGATCGAAATATTTGCCGATCGCTTCGCCGACACGATCGTTGATGCGTGTGCGGAACGCATCGCCGATATCCATGTGTTTTCCCGATATGCGCAGATTCATCTGAAAACTGACCTTCCTTGCTCAGGCTTCAAACTCGCCCGAGTTTATACTCGTGATCCGTGCGCACAAGCTTTGCGGCGTCACTCGCGCCGATTTAAATCCGAACTTTCCGGTTGATCACAAGCCGCCTTTTTGACCGTCCCGAGGCCATTGTCGTGACGGACCATCCGCTAGCGGGCATCGGGCCCGTCTCATGCGGGCGGGCTTCTAGCCACTTCCCCGCGGCTTGTCAATGAAGCTCGAAAGCTGTGGAAAATCGTAAGCGCCTTAACGCCCGGCGCTGGCGAGCGCCCGCTTCTCGCGCCGGCGCTGCACGGAAGACGGAATATTCATGCCTTCCCGGTACTTGGCGACCGTACGCCGGGCGATATCGACGCCACTTTCCTTCAGCATGTCGACGATCGCGTCATCCGAAAGTACATCGACGGGTTTCTCCTCGTCGATCAGCTGCTTGATGCGGTCACGCACCGCTTCCGAGGAATGCGCGTCGCCGCCGCCCGATGCGGCGATCGAGGCGGTGAAGAAATAGCGCAGCTCGAACACGCCGCGCGGCGTCAGCATGTATTTGTTGGCGGTGACGCGGCTGACAGTCGATTCGTGCATTCCGATGGCGTCGGCCACCGTGCGCAAATTGAGGGGCTTCAGCTGGCGCACGCCATGGACCAGGAAAGCATCCTGCTGGCGCACGATTTCGGAGGCCACTTTGAGGATCGTCTTTGCCCGCTGGTCGAGGCTGCGTGTCAGCCAGTTGGCGTTTTGCAGACACTCCGCCAGGAAATCCTTTTCCGCCTGGTTCTTCGCATGTGGCGACACCTGGGCGAAATAAATATGGTCGACCAGCACGCGCGGCAACGTTTCGGCGTTGAGTTCGACCGTCCAGCTGCCGTCATTGGCCGCGCGCACCTCGACATCGGCGACGATGGCGTCGCTGGCACCGCCCGAAAACGCCATGCCCGGACGTGGATCGAGTGCCCGGATCTCTGCCAGCATGTCGAGCAGATCCTCCTCGTCGACGCCGCAGATCCGTTTCAGCGTCTGGAAATCACGCCGCGCCAGAAGCTCGAGATTGGCGACCAGGGCCTTCATCGCCGGGTCGAGACGGTCACGCGCCGCAAGCTGCAGCGAAAGACATTCGGCAAGGTCGCGGGCGAACAGACCGGTCGGCTCGAAAGTCTGGCACACCGTCAGCACTCTGGCCACGCTCGCCGCATCGGTGCCCAGACGCGTGGCGATCTCCTCAAGATCGGCCCTGACATAGCCGGCCTCGTCCAGGCCATCGGCGAGTTCTCCTGCGATCAGCCGTGCCGCGGGATCGACGAAGGCGAGCGCGATCTGCTCGCCGACATGGTCGCGCAAGGTGATGGCGCTGGCTGCCATGTCGCCGGCATCGAGCCCCTCGGACGAGGAGCCGCCGCCATTGCCGGAAGCCGATTTCCATTGCGCCGTCAGGTCAGGCCCGAGCCGCTCGCTTGTACCGGGATCGTCGGGAAACAGGTTCTCCAGCGAGGTATCGAGTTTTTCCGAGATCGCCTCGGCGCTCCACCCCGCCTCGGTCTCGAACCAGTCGCCGTCGGCGGCCGCCTGCGGCTCCGCGTCGATCTTCTGCGCCTGGTCGCTCGCGGCGTCATCCTGCGGCTCTGCGCGCTCCAGAAGCGGGTTGCGCTCGATCTCCTCGTCGATGAAATGCTCGAGCTCGACATGGGTGAACTGCAGCAGCCGAATCGACTGCATCAGCTGCGGCGTCATCACCAGCGACTGCGACTGTCTGAGCTGTAGTTTCGCCGCCAAGGCCATGGTTCGGTTTCAAACGCCTCCTCTGCGCGTCCGCGCTTGCCGAAATGAATTCGGCAGCCGGGCATAGAAACTGGCCCGGCTTTTGCTTGTCAAGGCAAACCCTAGCAAAAGCCGCTTACCGGAGCGTTATCCCGGAGCAAAATCGCCGAAAATCGGGCCGTCACACACAAAAAATCGTGTCAGGAAACAAATTTCACGCTTATGGCATATTCCCGGGAACGGTCCCGCGCCGCGACCGCGCAGGAAAAAAGCGTCAGAGCGTAAAACCCTCGCCGAGGTAAAGCCGCCGCACATCCGGGTTCGCTACCACTTCGTCGGCGCGGCCATGGGTCAGCACCTGACCGGCATGGATGATGTAGGCACGGTCGATCAGGCCAAGCGTCTCGCGCACATTGTGGTCGGTGATGAGGACACCGATGCCACGTGCCGTGAGGTGGCGCACCAGCTGCTGGATATCGGCGACGGCGATCGGATCGATGCCGGCAAAGGGCTCGTCGAGCAGCATGTAGGCCGGACGGGTCGCCAGCGCACGCGCGATCTCCAGGCGCCGCCGCTCGCCGCCGGAGAGCGACATGGATGGCGCCTTGCGCAGATGGCTGATGTGGAATTCCTCGAGCAGTTCGTCGAGATTGCGCTCGCGCACCTTGCGGTCCTTTTCGACCACTTCGAGCACGGCGCGGATATTCTGCTCGACATTGAGGCCGCGGAAGATCGACGCCTCCTGCGGCAGATAGCCGATGCCGAGGCGCGCACGGCGGTACATCGGCATCGAGGTGACGTCGAAGCCGTCGATCTCGATCGTGCCTTCATCCACGGGCACCAGGCCGGTGACCATGTAGAAACAGGTCGTCTTGCCGGCGCCGTTGGGGCCGAGCAGCCCGACGGCCTCGCCGGCACGCACGCCGAGCGTGACGCCGCTGACCACCTTGCGGCCCTTGTAGCTCTTGGTCAGGCCCTTGGCGATCAAGGTTCCCTTGAACTTCGCCTTGTCGACAGTGATCGTGGCCGGGGCCGAAACCTTAGCCGCGGCCCGTCCCGGGAGACGCGCCGTCAGCGATGACAGGCTGGCCATCAGGGGTTCGTCGCTCCCGATTTCGGCGCATCCGACTTCGGCGGCGGCGTCATCGACATGATCACACGGCCGCCGCAGCCGTCGACGTTGGCAAGACCAGTCTTCATTTGTACGGTCAGCTTGCAGCCCTTGAGCACGTTGGGGCCCTGCGACAGCACCACTTCCTTGCCGGACAGGACCAGCACCTGCGTCTTCATGTCGAAGGTGCCATTGTCGCCGGTCGCAACCTGGTCGTTCGACTTGATGTAGACCTTGCTGCTGACTTCGAGGTGATCGATGTTGGCGGAGCCGGTCATCGCGGCACCCGCCGCTTCGGTACCCTTGGCGGCCGCGTTGGGATCCTTGACGTAATAGACCATCATCTTGCCGGCCTTGAGCAAGGTTGGCCCCTGGACGACGGTAACGTTGCCGGTGAACACGGCGAGACTCTCGGCCTGCCGGACCTCCAGCTTGTCGCTTTCGATCTGGATCGGCTGGTCGCCGGACAGTTTGAGCCCGGACACCTGGCTGCTGGCACCCGACTGCGCCAGCGCTGGCACAAGTCCCAGCAGGAGCAGCGCCGAAGTTGCGGCTGCAAGCCGTGTCGAACTATTGTGCCACATTCGCTTCTTCGCCCTTTGCCTCAGCCGCCTTCACGCTGGCGGGATCGATGTTGACGCGCACCCTCTTCTCGAACACCAGGATCTTGCCATTGTCCTGGACCGACAGGGAATCCGCTGTGATCTGCGACCCGCCACTGCTGACGTCGACGGGATCGTCCGTCTTCATAGTGCCTTTGCCCATGTCGAGGAAGACCGATTTGAACTTGGCTTGCATACCGTCGGTCGTGGTGATCATGACGTCGCTGGTCATTTTCATCGTATTGCCGTCGCGGTCGTAAATACCGTGCGAGGCTTTGATCGCGGCGATATTGTCCGGCCCGACCGGGACCTTGGCGTCTATGCCTTCGAGTTCGATGATGCCTTGCGTGTTGACATCCTGGATCGCCCGCAGGGCCGTCATCGAATAGGGCTGCTTCTGCTTGGTAAACCCGTTGAGCTTGGGATTGGCCATGACCAGCTTGCCGTTGGAAAAGGCCGCACCTTCCGACTGCACCGCGACGGAGACGGGGGCGGCCAGATAGGAATAGACCGGGAAGGCGACCGCGATCAGCGCCGCGGCCAGGGGTACGGCGAATTTGAGCACGCGCACGCGGCGCGAATGACGCTGGGCGCGGTCGAACGCATCGCCCCGCGTCCAGCCATCCGCCGGGGGAGCCAACTCCGTCTCGGGGCTGGTCGGTTCATTCGATCGCGCTAACATGACTGCTTTCTTCCAGACCCTGCCCGCCAGGGAACACCGCCTATAGGTGGGGGGCCGGCACTCTCAAGCAAGCACAAGCCCACGAAAACCGCAAAAATGTGACAACAATGGTTGTACAAACGAAAACGAGGTCGGCACAACAGCCGGTACTTCATAGCAGAAATGGGCACGCCTGCGCCGTTTTTTCATCACTGCCGTTTCTCCCCTTACCGCGCGTACCTTGCGCAGGCCAGTCACAAAACTGACAGTGTCGGGATCGACGCGGGCGGATTGCCGCGCCATGGGCAAGACGGAACTGCTTCCCGGCGAAGACATCATGGTCTAAAAGCGTCTCTTCCCGCCGACTGTGAGGCTGACCATGGCATTGAGAGCCGACGACCTGATCGACCGCCGCCGTTTGCGGCGCAAGCTGACATTCTGGCGTGTTGCAGCCCTCGGCATCGTGGCCCTCGGCGTGATCGCGCTGTCGGCCTGGTTCTATCGCGACGATATTGGCGGCTCGGCTGTCGACCATATCGCCAAGGTCAGGATCGAAGGCACGATCACCGAGGACGAGGAACTGATCAAGCGGCTGGAGGAAATCCGCAAATCGTCGAAGGTGAAGGGCGTGATCCTGGCGATCGATTCACCCGGCGGCACCACCGTCGGCGGTGAATCGATCTACGAGGAAGTGCGCAAGGTCGCCGGCGACAAGCCGGTCGTGGCCGAAGTCGGCACGCTCGCCGCATCGGCGGGCTATATGATCGCAAGTGCCGCCGACCACATTGTCGCCCGCAAGACCTCGATCGTCGGTTCGATCGGCGTGCTGATCCAGTATCCTGACGTTAGCGGCCTGATGGACAAGCTGGGCATCAAGCTGGAAGAGGTGAAATCCTCGCCGCTCAAGGCTTCGCCCTCTCCTTTCAAGCCGACCAATGACGACGAGCGCGCCATGGTCCGCAAGCTCATCCTCGACAGCTACGACTGGTTCGTCGGCATCGTCGCCGAACGCCGCAAGATGACTCGCGAACAGGCGCTGGCGCTTGCCGACGGATCGATCTTCACCGGCCGCCAGGGTGTCGCCAACGGGCTGATCGACGCCGTCGGCGGCGAAACCGAGGCGATCGACTGGCTGGCGACCAAGGGTGTCGACGCCAAGCTCAAGGTGGTCGAATGGAAGAATACGGACAGCCGCGGCGGCTTCCTTTGGTCAAAAGCCATGGTGAAAACAATCGGCAGCGCGCTCGGCCTGCCGGACTACAGCAGCGATGTCATCCACGAACTTGGCGCCGACCGCTTGTTTCTTGACGGCCTCGTTTCTGTCTGGCACCCTTGAGCGCCGTTTGGAACAGCTGAAAAAGCCAATAAAATCATCCTCATAATTTCGACCGAACTGCTTTCACGGGGACCCGTCTGATGATCAAGTCTGAACTTGTGCAGATTATTGCCACGCGCAATCCGCATCTTTTCCTGCGCGACGTCGAAAACATCGTCGGCGCGATCTTCGACGAGATCACCGACGCCCTTGCCGAAGGCAACCGGGTCGAGTTGCGCGGCTTCGGGGCGTTTTCGGTCAAAAACCGCCCCGCCCGCACCGGCCGCAACCCGCGAACCGGCGAATCCGTCGAGGTCGAGGAGAAATGGGTGCCGTTCTTCAAGACCGGCAAGGAACTGCGCGAAAGGCTGAACGGCGGCAAGTAGGCGCGGTTTCAGCGCCAGCTTCCGACGGAAAACACAATGCTCAATCGTTTCATGCTCATCGTGGTCTTCGTGCCCCTGGCGATCGTCCTGATCGCGCTGGCCGTCGCAAACCGCGAACTCGTCGCTTTCACGCTGGACCCGTTCAACCCCGGCAATCCGAAGCTGACGCTCACCTTGCCGCTGTTCATCTTCCTGTTCCTGGCGCTCGCCATCGGCATGATCGTCGGCAGCCTGGCGACCTGGGTCAAGCAGGGCCGCTACCGCAAGCTGGCGCGCCAGCGTGGCGTCGAGGCGGAAAACCTGCGCCAGGCGGTCAGCCGCGCACCGTCAGCGCCGCAAGGACCGGCCCAGGGGTCGGCCCAGGGGTCGGCATTGCCAAAGCCGACCAGTTGAGCCGCCGGCCGGCGGCTTTCGTTCCACGGAGCTATTCATGCTGATCATTTCGGCCGCCGAGGTCGATCATGCACTGACCTTTCCTGGACTGGTCGAGACATTGCGCACGGCATTCCGCGAGGGTGCGGTGCAGCCAGTCAGGCATCATCACGCGGTCGAACGGCCCGATGGCGCCGCCTCGACCTTGCTGCTGATGCCGGCATGGACCGATTTCAACGCCGCCGGGACCTCGATGGGTGGCCATATCGGCGTCAAGATCGTCACCGTCTCGCCTGACAACAACGCCATCGGCAAGCCCGCCGTGATGGGGCTCTATCTCCTGCTCAATGGCGCAACCGGCGAGCCGGAAGCCCTGATCGACGGCCAGCGGCTGACGCAGTGGCGCACCGCCTGCGCCTCGGCGCTGGCGGCGTCCTACCTTGCCCGCGACGACGCCTCGCGGCTGCTCGTGGTCGGCGCAGGCGCCCTGTCGCCGTTCCTGGCCAAGGCGCATTCGGCCGTGCGGCCGATCAAGACCATCCGCATCTGGAACCGCACTCCGGCCAACGCCGAGAAAGTCGCGGCCGATTTGCGCGCCGACGGCTTCCCGGCCAGCGCCGCGACCGACCTCGATACCGAACTTGGCGAGGCCGATATCGTTTCCTCGGCGACGATCACCACCACGCCGCTGATCAAGGGAGCGCTGTTGCGGCCAGGCACCCATGTCGACCTGGTCGGCGGCTTCACCCCGACGATGCGTGAAAGTGACGACGACGCGATCGTCCGCGCCCGCGTCTATGTCGACACCCGCGCCGGCGCCACCAAGGAGGCCGGCGACATCGTCCAGCCCTTGGCCTCCGGCGTGCTGAAGCCGGACGCCATCGTCGCCGATTTGCACGAACTGGCGCGGGGCCAGGGTAAGGGCCGCCAGGTCGTCGACGAGATCACGCTGTTCAAGTCGGTTGGCGCGGCACTCGAGGACCTCGCCGCCGGCATTGCCGTTTATAACGCGCTGAAGGCCTAGCTCACCGCCGCCTGTGCACTCATCGCCTCCGCGATGAGACGAAAATCGTGATCGGTGATTTCGAACAGGCCGAAGCGCAACTGATAGCCCCAGTTCGACTTGCCGGCGGTGAAGTCCAGCCTGTCGAGCAGCGGCTTGATCGGCGCTTCTTCAGCCGTCATCCAATCGACATCGCGCCGGAACGGCGTGAAGCCGCCGCCCATTTCGCCTTGATAGGGCTCTCCTTCCCGTACCGTGCCGATTGCCGTGAAAGCCTGCAGGCCGTCCTTTTCGCCCAAAATCGTGGTCGGCGAATAGTAGATGATGCCGTCGCCCGGCTTGGCGCGGCGCAGCGGCGCCGCCTTGCCGTGATTGACCTGCATGAAGCCGCCCTTGCGGCCGCGCCGGACATGCTCAGCCGACGCGACCGCGATCCAATACGCGCTCATTTCTGTTCCCCATTGGCCTGTTGCCCGTCAAACAGCCAGTAGACGCGCAGACGGTGATTGTCGGGATCGAGCGCAACGAACGTGCGGCCGAAATCCAGGTCGGTCGGCGTCTGCAGGATCTTCAAGCCGCGTCCGGACCAGTCGGCATGGGTCGCGTCGACCGCATCCGGCGTCTCCAGCGCGAACACGATCTCGCCGCCGCCACCTGCGGCTGCCGCCGCTGGCTGGACCGTATGGCGCGACCAGAGGCCGAGCTTGAAGCCGTTTTCGAGCACGAACAGCACGAAGGTCGGCGCGCTTTCGACCGGCTCGCGCCCCAGCAGCGCGCTGTAGAAGGCGCCGCTCTTGAGCGGCTGGTCGACATAGAGGATGACGAAATTCGGGGGTGCCATGACTGCTCTCCAAGCTGTTTCAACGTTTCGACTTGGCTGACATAGGGTAAGCTACTGTCAGATTCTGGCAGTAGCCGTCATGGCCCGCGCGGCTTGTCGAGCGTCGTTCGCCATTCCTTGAGCAGTGCCTGGCGACGTCTGGGATAGCGCGTATCGATAGGATTGAGGCCGGAAATGCGATCGGTGCGAAAATGCCGGAAGTCCTGCCGCATCTCGCACCACGCCACCACCACCCGCACCTTGTCGAAGAAGCCGAGCGCGAACGGCCAGACGACGCGTTGCGAAGCAGCACCGCCGGCATCGCGGTAGAGAAAACCGAGTTTTCGCTCGTTGCGGATGGCCTGCCGCACGACGCCGAGGTCTATGCCTTCAATGGCCGTCATCGGCGGCCCGACCAGCAGGGTCGAGGCATCGAGATCCTCGCGCAGATCGTCCGGCAGCACGGCCGCGATCTTGGCCAGCGCATTGGCGGCAGCGGCCGAAAGACGCTGGTCCGGCTGCTTGGCGACCCAGCGTGAACCGAGCACGATGGCCTCGATCTCCTCGTCGGTGAACATCAGCGGCGGCAGCATGAAGCCGGGTTTGAGCAGATAGCCCAGCCCCGCCTCGCCCTCGATCGGCGCGCCCTGCCCCTGCAGCGTGGCGATGTCGCGATAGAGCGTGCGGATCGAAATCCCAAGCTCATCGGCCAACGCCTGTCCGCTCACCGGCCGGCGATGGCGGCGCAGGCACTGGATGAGGTCGAGCAGGCGTTCTGAGCGGGACATCAAGCAGATTTGCCTGTTTCTTTGACATTGGTCCATCACTGGCCGACATGAATGGAAGGGTAGCGGCGGCGGACTTGGTTGCGAAGCCGGTTGCCCTATGCCAAAAGCGGCACGCCGCTCGGAGATGCTCCCGCTTGAAGTCTTTTCGCGACAAACGCCGCGACAGCCGCCCGCCCGCGAAGGGCGGAAGCGGAGAGGCGCGTCCGCACGAGCCGCGTGGCGCGCCACGGCCAGACGCCAAGCCACGCGAGCGGCCTGAGACCAGAACCGATGATCGCGCCGAACCGAAATCAGCCCCGCGCATCCTTGCCCGCCGTGACGGCGCCTTGCCAGCCGAGCAGCTTCCGCTGATCCTCGAAGTGGCGCCCAACGCCGACTACGCGCTGCTCGACAGTGGTGCGGGCCAGAAGCTCGAACAATACGGCCCCTACCGCATCGTGCGGCCCGAGGGCCAGGCGATCTGGCAGAAAGCCTTGCCGGCGAAGGATTGGGAGCGCGCCGACGCCATCTTCACCGGCGACACCGACGAGGAAGGCATCGGCCGCTGGCGTTTCCCGAAGACGCCACTCGGCGAAACCTGGCCGATGAAGCATGACGGCATCGACTATCTCGGCCGTTTCACCTCGTTTCGCCATGTCGGCGTCTTTCCCGAACAGGCCTCGCACTGGGACCATATGGCAGGGCTGATCGCGGCGGCCAGGCGGCCGGTCAAGGTGCTCAACCTGTTCGGCTATACCGGGCTCGCCTCGCTGGTGGCGGCCCGCGCCGGCGCCGAGGTCACCCATGTCGATGCTTCGAAGAAGGCGATCGGCTGGGCGCGTGAAAACCAGGAGATGGCCGGGCTCGGCAGCAAGCCGATCCGCTGGATCGTCGACGACGCCGTGAAATTCGCCGAGCGCGAGGAGCGCCGCGGCAGCCGCTACGACATCATCCTGTTCGACCCGCCGGCCTATGGCCGCGGTCCCAAGGGCGAGGTCTGGCAATTGTTCGAGGACCTGCCGGCCCTGACTGATCTCTGCCGCGCGATCCTGACTCCGAAACCGCTTGCCGTGGTGCTGACCGCCTATTCGATCCGCGCTTCCTTCTTCGCCATCCACGCTCTGATGCGCGACACTTTTGCCGGCATGGGCGGCAAGGTTGAATCGGGTGAGCTGATCATCCGCGAAAAGTCCGCCGGCAGGGCGCTTTCGACCTCGTTGTTTTCGCGTTGGGTGGCCTGAATGCCCCGGAGTCCTGAATGAACGAACGGCATGTGGGCGCACCCGGCCAGGTGAAGGAAGTCACCAGCCTCGCCAATCCGCTGATCAAGGACATCAAGGCGCTCGCCTTGAAGAAATTCCGCGACCAGCAGAATGCCTTCATGGCCGAGGGACTGAAGCTGGTCATCGATGCGCTCGATTTGGGCTGGCAGATCCGGACGCTTGTGTTCGCCAAGGCCGGGCGCGGCAACCCGGCGGTGGAAAAGGTCGCGGCGCGCACGGTTGCCGCGGGCGGGACGGTGCTCGAAGTGTCGGAAAAAGTGCTTGTCGCCATCACCCGCCGTGACAATCCGCAAATGGTGGTCGGGGTTTTTTCGCAGAAATTCCTCGCCCTCAGGGATATCCGCGCCGACAATGGCGATGTCTGGGTGGCGCTCGACCGGGTGCGTGACCCTGGCAATCTCGGCACCGTCATCCGCACCGTCGATGCTGTCGGCGCCAAGGGTGTCATCCTGGTCGGCGACACCACGGATCCGTTTTCCGTCGAGACCGTGCGCGCCACAATGGGTTCGATCTTTGCCGTGCCGGTGGCCAAGGCAACGACCGAGGCCTTTCTTGCCTGGCGCGGCGGCTTTTCCGGCCTCGTCGCCGGCACGCATCTGAAGGGTGCGGTCGACTACCGCTCGGTCGATTTTTCCCGTGGTCCGGTGCTGCTGATGATGGGCAATGAGCAGCAGGGCCTGCCCGAAAGCCTGGCGGCCAGTTGCGACCGTCTGCTCAGGATTCCGCAAGCGGGCCGCGCCGATTCGCTCAATCTCGCCGTCGCCACCGGCATCATGCTGTTCGAGATCCGACGTGGCGCGCTGAAGCTCGAACCAATCGCCGACCAGCAATGAAGGTTGCCCGCCCGTGAGATCGTTGTCCCCCTACGCGCTGCTCGTCGTCGCGGCCATCGCGCTCGATCAGTGGATTAAGCATCTGGTAGAGATCGGCCTGCCCTTCCAGGAGAAGCTCGATCTGGTGCCGTTCCTGGCGCTGTTTCGCACCTACAACACCGGCATCGCCTTCTCGATGTTCTCCTCCTTCGGCGACACCGGCCTGGTAGTCATCGCCGTTCTGGTCGTCGCTTTCGTGCTCTATCTCGCCACCCGCACGCCATCGGGCCATGTCATCGCCCGCACCGGCTTTGCCCTGATCATCGGCGGCGCGCTGGGCAATCTGATCGACCGCGCCGTCTACGGCCACGTCATCGACTACATCCTGTTCCACACGCCGGTCTGGTCGTTCGCCGTCTTCAACCTCGCCGACGCCTTCATTTCCGTGGGTGCTGCCCTGGTCGTCTTCGACGAACTCATCGGCTGGCGCCGCGAGCCCAAGACTTCGGACGCCAAGCCTTCCAAAGATTGACCCTGCGCGGCCTTCGCCGCACAGTTCCAGGACGCCAAGCAAGTTCGCGGAGAAAAAGATGTCCGAAACCTTCAAAGCCATCCTCGTCTCGCGCGATGCCGACAAGAAACAGTCCGTCGCCGTGACCGACCTTACCGAAACCGAACTGATGGAGGGTGACGTCACCGTCGCGGTCGAGGCGACCACGGTGAACTACAAGGATGGGCTGGCGATTACCGGCAAGGCGCCGGTGGTCCGCCGCTGGCCGCTGGTGCCGGGCATCGACTTCGCCGGGACGGTCATCTCGTCCTCCAATCCCGACTGGCGCAAGGGAGACAAGGTCATCCTGAACGGCTGGGGCGTCGGCGAAACGCATTTCGGCGCCTATGCCGGGCGCGCCCGCGTCAAGGGCGACTGGCTGGTCCCGCTGCCGGAAGGCATCAGTGCGCATGACGCGATGGCGGTCGGCACCGCCGGTTATACCGCCATGCTTTGCGTCATGGCGCTGGAGCGGCACGGTATCCTGCCCGATCGCGGCCCGGTGGTGGTGACGGGTGCTGCCGGCGGTGTCGGTTCGGTCGCGGTCTCCATACTGTCCAGTCTGGGTTATCACGTCATTGCGTCGACCGGCCGCAATGCCGAAAGCCCCTACCTGATCAATCTCGGCGCCGCCGAGGTGATCTCGCGCGACGAGCTCAGCCAGCCCACCAAGCCGCTGGCCAAGGAACGCTGGGCCGGCGGTATCGATTCGGTTGGCAGCCACACGCTGGCCAATGTACTGTCGATGACTTCCTATGGCGGTGCGGTTGCCGCCTGCGGCCTGGCTGGCGGCATGGACCTGCCGGCGAGCGTCGCCCCCTTCATCCTGCGCGGCGTCTCGCTGCTTGGCGTCGATTCGGTGATGGCGCCGAAGGCCGTGCGCCTCGAGGCCTGGCGGCGCATCGGCGCCGATCTCGACCTGCACAAGCTCGCCAGCCTGTCCACCACCATCGGCTTCGACGGCATCATCGATGCCGCGCGCGACATCGTCGATGGCAAGATCCGCGGTCGCGTCGTCGTCGACATGTAGGCCCGCCTGCGGGCCGCAGGCAGGGACGGATCGCCAAATGCAGTGGCGAATCCGCCGCTGCCAGGGCAAAAACGCCCTATCCGCTAAAATTCGAACGATCCGCCGCAATTTTCCATAATCTCTGTCTGGCAAGGGTTTCGCATGATCGCGGAATCCGACAGCCAACAGGCAAACAAGGGCGACGATGTCGATGCGGTTGCCGCGCCGGCGCGGCGGTTCATCGCTGCGCCGCCGCTGGTGCCCGAGCAGCAATTGGCCAAGCGGCAAGGCCTGCCGCTGCTCACTTTCGTTGCCATCCTGATCCTGGCGGCCCTCGCACATCTGACCGGGGCGCCGATTTTCATCAGTCTCGCCTTGCTGGCGACCGGCCTCGCCGGCCTTGCCATGCATCTGCATGCCAGTCGCAGCGTCCACCGCACGGTGGTGCTGCTGGACGAGACCACCGCCCGAAGCCGCGCCGAGATCGAGACGCTGGCAGACCGCATGTGGGAAATGCAGGAAAGCGAGGAGCGCTTTCGCGGTCTCATCGACGCGCTTGGCGACCTCGTCATCCATCGCGATCGCGACGGTTACATCGTCTATGCCAACAAGGTGTTCGCCGATCTGGTTGAAACCGATCAGCGCGATCTTGCCGGCAAGACCCTGGCCGAACTCGGCATCGAGGTCGGCATCGTCCCCGACGCCGCCTTTTCCGATCACGAGTGCCTGAGTTCCACCGACGTCGCCATCCGCACGCCGAGCGGCCCGCGCTGGTTCTCCTGGATCGAACTGTCGGTGCGCGAAAAGGACAGCGGTGCGGTTTCGCATCGCGCCATCGCCCGCGACATCACCGCCCGCAAGCGCGCCGAATCCTCGCTGATCACCGCGCGCGAGCGCGCCGAATATGCAAGCCAGGCCAAATCGCGCTTCCTCGCCACGGTCAGCCATGAAATCCGCACGCCGATGAACGGCATCATGGGCATGGCGAGGCTCTTGGCCGATACCAGCCTGTCGCCGGAGCAGCAGACCTATGTCGGCGCCGTTTCGACCTCGGCCAGCGCCCTGCTCGCCCTGATCGAGGACCTGCTTGACTATTCCAAGATCGAGGCCGGTCGCTTCGATCCGGAGCCGCAGCCCATGTCGGTGCGCGAGATCGCCGACAACATCATCGAATTGCTCGCCGCCCGCGCCTTCGCCAAGGATATTGGCCTCGGCTGCCACGTCGAGCCGGATGTACCGCAATTGATCACAGCCGACCCCGGCCGGGTCAGGCAGGTGCTGCTCAATCTGATCGGCAACGCCATCAAATTCACCGATGGCGGCGGCGTGCTGGTCAGCATCGCGCGTGCCCGCACCGAGACCAGCGACCGCATCTGCTTCACCATCACCGACACCGGTCCCGGCCTGCGCGAAGAGGACATGGAGCGCATCTTCGAGGAGTTCGAACAGGCCGACGGCACCTCGACGCGTGCACATGGCGGGGCGGGGCTCGGGCTTGCCATCTCCAAGCGGCTGGTGGCTGCCATGGGCGGTACGATTTCGGTCTCCAGCCGGCTTGGCCAAGGGTCGGAATTCGTCTTCGAAATTCCGGCCACGGAGGCCACCGGAGCGCCGCAGGGCCGCCAGAACGTGCTTGCCGGCAGGCGCGCGGTGATCCTGTCCAGGAACGCCGTCGAGGCCGACGCCATCGCCCGCACCATCCGCGCCAATGGCGGCACGGCAGGCATCGCCACCACCGTGGCGCAGGCAGCGCCCCTGGCGGAGGGCTGCGACGTGCTTCTGGTCGACGCCGCCATGGAGGAGAGCGACGGGAGAGTGCTCAAGCGATTGCGCCAGAGCGGTTTCACCGATTGCGAAGCCATCACGTTGATCGCGCCGACCGACCGCGGCATGCTTGGCGAGTTCCGCGCCAGCGGCTACGCGACTTTCCTGGCCCGGCCGGTGCGCGGTGGAACACTTTTGCGTGTTCTTTTGACCAGCCACGCGCCGGCCCTTGCCCAGCCGCAGCCGGAAGAGCGCCGCGCGCCGACGCGCCGCGCCTCAAGCGACCGCCAGCAGGGCCTGTCCGTGCTGATCGCCGAAGACAACGACATCAATGCCATGCTGGCCCGCGCCACGCTGTTGAAGGCGGGGCACCGCGTCAAGGTCGTCGGCAATGGCAAGGCCGCGGTCGAGGCCGTCACCAGTGCTGCGCACAAGCACCGCTTCGACGTGGTGCTGATGGACCTGCATATGCCTGTCATGGACGGGCTGGACGCCATCGCCGCGATCCGCCGCCATGAGGAAGAGACATCGGCGCCGCCCGTGCCGATCATGGTGCTGTCGGCCGATAGCCAGGAAAAGACCCGCCACGCGGTGCTTGCCCACGGCGCCAGCGGCTTCGTCACCAAGCCGCTCGACCCGGATGCACTTGTCAACGCCGTCGAGGGCCAGGTTGCGGCTTGATCTGATTTTTTCCAACCTCGCGGCTGACGTATGTCGCCCCAAAGCCGCCCGGTTCGCCGAGGGCGGCAGCCATGAAAACAAGGGGTTGAGGCACGTTGACTTGATCCGTGCAAACGAGGCGCGTCGTACCCCTCTTCACCTAGCGTAGCCGGTTGACCGTTTTCGCCAGCCGACGAAGTATTGCCCGCGACGCCTTATCACGGTACTGTCACAATCCTGTTGCACCTACACCGTATCCCCGTGCCAAGAGGGATGGCTCGAAGGAGAATCACTCGTGCATACAGTTATGCCGGAATGTGACACTCGGCCGAACGCCAGCAGCGCCTTGCTCGCCGGACGTAATGTCGATTCCGTCATAAAAGGCGCAGCGCTCGGTCGTATCGGCAATCTCGAAGTGCGGCTCGCCCGCAACGAGACCGAGATCGCGGCCGCGCAGGAAGTGCGCTACCGCGTATTTTACGACGAGCTTGGCGCCCGCAAGGATCTGTTCCAGGCGCAGGATCGCCGCGACGCCGACCGGTTCGATCCGCTCTGCGATCATCTGCTCGTCTTCGACAATTCGATTTCCGGCCCCGAACACCGCCGCATCGTCGGCACTTACCGGCTGCTGCGGCAAGAAATCGCGGCCGCCGCCGGAGGCTTCTATTCCGAAGGCGAATTCGAGTTGACCAAGCTCATCGCCCGCCATCCCGGCCAGCGTTTCCTCGAACTCGGCCGTTCCTGCGTTTTGCCGGAATACCGCTCGAAGCGCACCATCGAGGCGCTGTGGCAAGGCATCTGGGCCTACATCAATCACTACGAAATCGGCGTGATGACCGGCTGTGCTTCCTTCCACGGCACCGTGCCGGCGGCGCATGCCGAGGCGCTCACCTATCTCGCCCATCACTGTCGCACCAACTCGGCCTGGGATGTGCGCGCGGTGTCCGGACGCTATTGCTCCATGGACCTGATGCCGATCGAGGCGGTCAACACCAAGGCGGCGATCGCGGCGATGCCGCCTCTGGTCAAGGGCTATCTGAGGGTCGGCGCCCGCATAGGCGATGGCTGCGTCATCGACCGCGAATTCTCGACGGTCGATGTGTTCGTCGTCATGCCGGTCAAGGAAATCGGCGCCCGCTACGTCAATTATTATGGCGGGGAAGCGCAGCGCTTTGCGGCATAGCGAATAGCGAATAGCGAATAGCGAATAGCGAATAGCGGATAGCGGATAGCGAATAGCGAATAGCGAATAGCGAATAGCGAATAGCGAATAGCGAGAGCTACGCCGCAATCCTGCGGTCTGTCATCCTTATTCGCTATTCGCTCCCTTTCACGGAATATCCTCAGGCCGCCGGCCAGGCCGGCTCTTGTACGACGGAAACGACCAGCCGAAGCGCAGCGCACCGCCGCGCACGGCGAGCGCCACGACGAAGCCAGCCAACCCCGAGACGATCTGCGGCAATCCGGCGACGTCGCCCAATGTGAAGATGGCCGCGCCGGCCAGGGCGGCCGTGACGTAGATTTCCGGCCTCAGCAGCACCGATGGCTCGCCTGCAAGCAGATCCCGCAATATGCCGCCGAAGGTCGCGGTCAGCATGCCGGTGATGATCGAAACGACCGGCGAACCGGTGATTGCCAGGCCCTTGGCCGCGCCCATCACCGAAAAGGCGGCAAGGCCGATCGCGTCGAGCCAAAGCAGCAGCTTGTAGCGGGATTCGACGCGATGCGCAGTGAAGAAGACCAGGACCGCCACGACAGCACAGATCAGCACATAGTCGCGATTTCCCACCCAGAAGACCGGCACGTTGAGAATGAGATCACGAAACGTGCCGCCGCCAATGCCGGTGACGCTGGCAAGGAACAGGAAACCGATAATGTCGAGTTGTTTGCGCGAGGCAGCCAACGCCCCGGTCGCCGCAAAAACGGCGACGCCGGCATAGTCGAGAAGGGCGATGGGATGCATTGAAGACCAGGGGAGTAGGGCAGTAAGGCAATAGGGGAAGAATGAATAACACAGAGCCGAATGAATGTACGGCTCCTCTGTTTCCCTACTGCCCTACTGCCCCACTCCCTTAATCAAGCATCCTTCTCCGCCTGCTCATTCACCGGCCCCGGCTCGACCGGCGCCTCGACGGCTATCTTCGGGCCGCCCTTGGCGACGCCGACCATGGCCGGACGCAGCACGCGCTCGCCAATCGAATAGCCGGGCTGCACGACCTGGACCACCGTGTTGGCCGGGACATCGGGATTGGGCACTTCGAACATCGCCTGGTGGAAATTGGGATCGAACTTCTCGCCTTCCGGCGCGAGCTTCTTGACCCCGTGCCGTTCCAGCGCCGACAGCATGGCGCGCTCCGTCAGGTCGACGCCTTCGATCAGCGCCTTGAAGCCGGCATCGCCCGACGCCTTGGCCTCCGCCGGAATGGCGTCGAGTGCCCGACGCAGATTGTCCGACACCGACAACATGTCGCGAGCGAAATTTGCAACCGCATAGGTGCGCGCATCGTGCACGTCGCGCGCGGTGCGGCGGCGCAGGTTCTCCATCTCGGCCGCGACGCGCAGCGCGCGGTCCTTCAGCTCTTCATTTTCCTTCAGCAGCCGCACAAGCGCTTCATAGTCGCCGTCAATGCTGCCTTCCGTGCGCTCGGCATTGGCCTCGGCCGCCTCGGCTTCACTGGGCGCGCGTTCGTCTTTTGCCTGGTCGCTCATCGCCGTTTCCCGTCATCTCGAATGGTATGGATTTGCGCCCGATATCGAGGTTTGGCAGCCAAAAATCAAGGGGTAAGCCACCATTGGGCCTTTGGCCGGGCCTGGGCGGTGACCAATAGCGCTCCTTCGATTTTAATTCAAATTTTACCAAGACTGTCGCCTTGGCTTGCCACGGAAGCGTGATGTGGGAACCATTCCCCTGCTGGAGGAGTTTCGGAGCCGACACAGGATTTTGAAATGATGACCCGCGACAAGGCTGAAAAAGGAGAAAGGCTCGCCGCCGAAGTCAGGCGCCAGTTCGGCGCCGAGGCGATGACGCGTTTTCTGCGTACCTTGCCGGCTTTCCGTATCGAAGCCGATACGCACGACCGCTTCAGGCAATTGCTCGACCGCCTCGACCGGGTCGAGGACGGCGACACCAGATTGCGGCGGCAGTAACTCCAGTCAGGCGCTTACGCGACAATTACGCACAGTAATTTTGCGTGATGGCCGCCTTGCGGCCGCCACATGCCATGCCTATGCTTCCTGATGAACATGATTTCCCCCGATGCGGCCGCCAACAGCAAGCGCGCCTGGCTGAAGATTCTGGCGCGTTACAAGAAGCCGGACCGGCGACGCAGCGCCGTCGAACTCGCCATCACCCTCATTCCGTTCGCCACGCTCTGGGCGCTCTCCTCGGCCGCCTATTCTTATGGCCATTGGTGGGGGCTGATCCTGATCCTTCCGGCGGCCGGGTTCCTGGTACGCATCTTCATGATCCAGCACGATTGCGGCCATGGCTCCTTCTTCGCCAACCGCTACGCCGACGACTGGATCGGCCGGGCGCTCGGCGTCCTGACACTGACGCCCTACGATTGCTGGCGGCGCGCCCACGCGACCCATCATGCCAGCGCCGGCAATCTCGACGAACGCGGCATGGGTGACATCACGACCTTGACCGTTGCCGAGTACCGGCAATTGTCCTGGCGCGGGCGCCTCGCCTATCGCCTTTATCGCCATCCCCTGGTGATGTTCGGCCTTGGGCCGATCTGGCTGTTCATCTTCTCGCAAAGACTGCCCATCGGCATGATGCGCGGCGGTCTGACGCCCTGGGTGTCATCGATGACCACCAACCTCGCCATCGCGGTTGCGGCGGCGCTGCTTATCTGGGCCGTCGGGCCCGGCGCTTTCCTGGTCGTCCATCTGCCGATCGTCATTCTCGCCGGCTCCGCCGGCATCTGGCTGTTCTACGTCCAGCACCAGTTCGAGGAGACGGAATGGGCCAAGGACGACGACTGGGAGTTCCAGCATGCCGCGCTGCACGGCTCGTCCTATTATGACCTGCCGCCGGTGCTGAACTGGTTCACCGGCAATATCGGCGTCCACCACGTCCACCACCTCTCCGCCAAGGTGCCGGGCTACCGGCTTCAGGAAGTGCTGCGGGATTATCCGGAGCTGCGCGGCATCGGCCGTGTCACGCTGCTCGACAGCCTGCGCTGCGTCAAACTTGCATTGTGGGACGAGAACCGCCGCAAGCTGGTGTCGTTCCGCGAAGCGCGAGCGACGATGTAGCCCGACGACCGCCGCGCCGTGGCGCGGCGGCGGGGAACAAAAGTCCTGTTCAGGCGGCCTGGCGCTCGTCGCGCATCAGGATTTCGCCATGGCGGATTTCGGTGCCAAGCACCTTCAGGCATTCGCGGATGAAGTTGGACAGGCCAGGCCAGCCCTTGGCTGAAACCAGATTGCCGTCGACATGGGCGCCGGTCGGCGCGACATCGATATAGATGCCGCCGGCCAGCGTCACTTCCGGCTCGCAATAGTGCAGCGCCGCCACTTCCCTGCCCCGCACCACACCGTCGACCGCGATCAGGATCTGCACGCCGTGGCAGATGGTGAAGATCGGCTTGCCGGTCTCGTGGAAATGCCGCACCAGTGCCTGCACCCGCTTGTCGATGCGGATGTATTCCGGGCCGCGCCCGCCCGCCGCGTAGACGGCGTCATACTTGGCCGGATCCACCTCGGAGAACGTCTTGTTGAGGATGTAGTCGTGGCCGGGCTTTTCCGTATAGGTCTGGTGGCCTTCGAAGTCGTGCAGCGAGGTCTTCAGGACATCGCCCGCCTTCTTGTCCGGGCAGACGACATGCACGGTGTGGCCGACGGCATGCATGGCCTGTTCAAAGACGAAAATCTCATACTCCTCGCTGAACTCGCCAACGAGCATCAATATTTTCTTGCCAGCCATTCCCGGTTCCTCCCTTGTGGCCATATTTATTTCGGGTCACGAAATAATGTTCCCTATCCTAAGGGCAGGACGGTTAAAGGGAAAGCGCAAATCGGAAAATTGGTATGACCAGCTCTCCTCCTTCTCAACCGAAAGCGCTTCTCGGCAAACGAAAATAGCTTCGCTGGTTCGACCAGAACCGCAGTCAGGCGGCCGCCTTGATCATGTCCGCCGCCTTCTCGGCAATCATGATGGTCGGCGCGTTGGTGTTGCCGCCGATCAGCGTCGGCATCACCGAGGCGTCGACGACCCGCAAGGCCTTGAGCCCGTGGACCCGCAATTGCGGATCGACCACCGCCATCTCGTCGACGCCCATCTTGCAGGTGCCGGCCGGGTGATAGATCGTGTCGGCGCGGGCACGGATGTGGGACATCAACTCCGCGTCGCTCGAAACACCGGCGGTGTAGATTTCCTTGTGGCGATATCTGGCCAGCGCCGGCGCCTCCAGAATAGAGCGCATCATCCTGGCCCCCTTGAGCAAAAGTTCGGCATCGCGTTCGTCCGAAAGAAAGCGTGGATCGATGCGCGGCGGCGCCATGGGATCATGGGTCGACAGCCCGACCTCGCCGCGCGAATGCGGCCGCAGCACGCAGACATGACAGGAAAAGCCATATCCCATATGCAGCTTTCGGCCATGGTCATCCACGATCGCGATGCAGAAATGCAGTTGCAGGTCGGGCCGTTCTATCGCCGGATCGGATTTGAGGAAGGCACCGCCTTCGGCATAGGGCGTGGCGATCATACCGCCGCCATCCTTGCGCCAGCGCAGCATGTGCCGCAGCAGGCCAGGCAAGCCGCGCAGGCCGATGCCCATCATGTCGGCATCCCTCGACGTCCAGCCCATGATGAAATCGAGGTGGTCTTGCAGGTTCTTGCCGACACCGGGCAGTTCATGAATGACCGGAATGCCATGCATGGCAAGCTCGGCAGCCGGCCCGATGCCCGACAGCAGCAGGAGCTGAGGCGAACCGAAGGCGCCGCCACAGACGATCACCTCGCGCCTGGCTTTCGCGAGGGCTTCGCCCTTCCCCACGCGATACCGCACGCCGGTGGCGCGCTTGCCGTCGAGAATGACCGCCGTGGCATGCGCTCCGGTGATGACGGTAAGGTTCGACCTGTTCAAGACCGGTTGCAGATAGGCAGCGGCCGCCGAGCAGCGCTCGCCATTGCGGCGTTCGCCCCAGAATTGCGTCACCTGGTAAAGTCCGGCACCTTCCTGTTCGACGCCGTTGAAATCATCGTTGCGGCGGATCTGGTTTTCGCCGCAGGCCTCGACAAAGGCCCGGGAGAGCGGACGTGGCTCCTGCTGCTCGGCAACCCGCAATGGCCCATCGCCGCCATGCAGGGCATCAGCGCCGCGTTGATTGCCTTCCGCCCGCCGGAAATAGGGCAGCACCTCGTCCCACGACCAGCCGTCGCAGCCGAGGTCGGCCCATTCGTCATAGTCGCCGCGGTGCCCGCGCGTATAGAGCATGGCATTGATGGCACTGGATCCGCCCAGCGCCTTGCCGCGCGGCTGGTAGCCCTTGCGACCGCCAAGACCCTGCTGCGGCACCGTCTCGAACGCCCAGTTGTTGATCTTCGGCCGGCCCGGCAACAGTGCGATGATGCCTGCCGGCGCGCGGATAAGCAGGTTGCTGCCCGCGCCGCCGGCTTCGATCAGGCAGACCCTTTTCGATGGATCTTCCGACAGGCGCGCGGCAAGCGTGCAGCCGGCGGACCCACCACCGGCGATGACATAGTCGAAATCCATGATTTCCTCCTCGCACCCGGCGGATGTTTCCGTCCGGACAGCTCAGAGAAGGCCCGATCGCAAGCGATGTAAAGACGGGCGCAATTACCGCTGCGTCAGCTGTTGCGAACCCGCCGCCAGGAATATTTCGGGCCCTTGGGCTCAGGCACGGCGGTCGGCTGGTAGTAGAGCCCCAGCCCGCCGGTGTTGCCTTCTTCCAGGCGCTTCAGCAGTACCGGATTGGAGATCTCGAACTCGTCGAAGCCAAGACGCATCATATGCGGCAACGGGTCGACCAGCACCTGGCCGGTGGCGCGAACGGCGCCTTCGAAATGATAACGGCTGCGCAGCAGTTCGGCCTTGGAGAAGGAGCGCCCATCGCTGAAGGCCGGGAAGACCAGCGCCACCAGCGACAGCTGGTCGAGCAGGTCGACTATCTTCTCGAGCTGATCGCCGGGCTGCAGCACCACGCCGAGCCGCTCTTTGGCCGACCGGCGCACCTCCGGATCAAGGTCGAGGAACGCCTGCAGCGGCAGGATGAAGCGGCCATTGCCCGACAGCGCGTCGGCACTTTCGGCATGAGCCCACTCGTCCTCGCGAAAACCCTGCGGGGTCCAGAGCCGGGTCTCCGGTGTCGTCGTTTCGGTCATAAAAAAGGTCCTAAATATCTAAACGAGCCAAGGATGTGTTGAGATTCAGGTCAGGCTGCGCCGAAAATGGCGGCTTCCGAGAACCGGAGCGGAGCGTACTTGAAGTACGTGTGCACCGGAAGCGTATGAAGCTGCCATTTGCAGGCCAGCCTCACCTGAATATCGGCATATCCTAAAGGGATGCGTCGGTCAGCGACTTCTCCAGTCCCGACAGGTGGATGCCGCACTCGGTCTTGGCATGACCGGCCCAGCGGCCGCTGCGCGCATCCTCGCCCGGCTGCACCGGCTGCGTGCACGGAAAGCAGCCGATCGACAGATAGCCATAGGCGACCAGCGGATTTTCGCGCAGCGCATGCGCGCGCATGTATTCGGCCTGGTCCGAGGTCGTCCAATGCGCCAGCGGATTGATGCGGATGCGCGGGCCGACCGCCTCGAACACCGGCAGGGCCGCCCGCGTCGAGGCCTGGAAGCGCTTGCGTCCGGTGAACCAGGCGCGGAACGGCGCCACGCCACGCGCCAGCGGCTCGACCTTGCGCACGTCGCAGCAGGCATCCGTGTTGCTCTGGTGCAGATTGCCCGTCGGGTCGATCCGGGCGAGCGCGGCTTCCTCGGGCTTGATCACCTGGATGTTGGTCAGGCCGAAATCGGCGACGAGCGCGTCGCGGTAGCCGAGCGTCTCCTCGAAATGCTTGCCGGTATCGAGGAAGATGACCGGCAGCGTGCGGTCGATCTCGGCGATCATATGCAGCAGCACCGCCGAATCCGCCCCGAAGGACGAGACCGCTGCGATCTCGTCGTGAAACAGTTCGCGAGCCGAGCGTTCGATGATCTCGAGCGGCTTCAGATGGCCATAGAGCGCGTCGAGCCCCGCCGCCTTGGCGGCGACGCCGTCATCGACATCGGCGATATGGTCAAGCGGCCTTGGTTTCGCCAGCATAGAGCGCCTCCTTGAACGGCGCGGGACCGACACGGCGGTAGGCGTCGATGAATTTTTCCTGTGGGTTGAGCCGGAGGCCGAGATAGGTCTCGACGATCTGCTCGATGGCGTCGGTGATCTCCTCCGACGAGAAGCCGCGGCCGATGATTTCGCCGACCGACGTGTTCTCGTCGGCCGAACCGCCCAGCGTCACCTGATAGAGCTCGGAGCCCTTCTTCTCGACGCCGAGGATGCCGATATGGCCGACATGGTGATGGCCGCAGGCATTGATGCAGCCGGAAATCTTCAGCTTCAGTTCGCCGATCTCGCGCTGACGCTCCAGCGAGGCAAAGCGTTGCGAGATCTCCTGCGCGATCGGGATCGAGCGCGCGGTGGCCAGCGCGCAATAGTCGAGGCCGGGGCACGAGATGATGTCCGATATCAAATTGGAGTTGGCCGTCGCCAACCCGATGTCGACCAGCGCATCATAGACCGCCTTGAGGTCGGCGCGCGCCACATGCGGCAGGATCAGGTTCTGCTCATGGCTGACGCGCAGCTCGTCGAAGGCGTATTTCTCGGCGATGTCGGCAACCGCCTCCATCTGGCTGTCCGAAGCATCGCCCGGCACCTCGCCGATGCCCTTGAGCGAAATCGTCACCGCCGCATAGTCGGGATGGCGGTGCGTCACCACATTCTGGTCGAGCCACTCCGAGAAGCCCTTGGAATCGAGACGCGCCAGCTTGACCGCCTGGTCGCCTTCCGGCCGGTCAGCAAGCGTTGGCGGCGCGAAATAGGCTTCGATGGCGCGGATATCGGCATCCGGCAGCTTCAGTTCGGCGTCCTTCAATTCCTGCCACTCGGCCTCGACCTGGCGTGTGATTTCCTCGACGCCGGTCTCGTGCACCAGGATCTTGATGCGCGCCTTGTACTTGTTATCGCGGCGGCCATAGAGATTGTAAACACGCAGGATCGCCGTGCAGTAGGACAGAAGGTCGGCTTCCGGCAGGAAATCGCGGATCTTCCTCGCCACCATCGGCGTGCGACCCTGGCCGCCGCCGACATAGACGGCAAAGCCAAGCTCGCCTGCGGCGTTCTTCTTCAGGTGCAGGCCGATGTCATGCGTCTGGATGGCGGCGCGATCGCGCTCGGCGCCCGTCACCGCGATCTTGAATTTTCTCGGCAGGAACGAGAATTCCGGATGCACCGAGGACCATTGCCGCAGGATTTCCGCATAGGGGCGCGGATCGGCGACCTCGTCGGCGGCGGCACCGGCGAAATGGTCGGCGGTGACGTTGCGGATGCAGTTGCCGCTGGTCTGGATGGCGTGCATCTCGACGCTGGCGAGATCGGCCAGGATCGCCGGAATGTCCGACAGCGCCGGCCAGTTGAACTGGATGTTCTGGCGCGTCGTGAAGTGGCCGTAGCCCTTATCGTATTTGCGGGCGATGTGGCCGAGCATGCGCAGTTGCTTGCCGTTCAGCGTGCCGTAGGGCACCGCGATGCGCAGCATATAGGCGTGCAGCTGCAGGTAGACGCCGTTCATCAGCCGCAGAGGCCGGAACTGGTCCTCTGTGATCTCGCCGGACAGCCGGCGCTGGACCTGGTCGCTGAACTCGGCGACGCGGGCCTGGACAAAATCGTGGTCGAACTCATCGTAACGGTACATGCTTCGTCTTTCAGGGCGCGTCCGCCCGTTTCACTCAAATCCTGGCTATGCCGCCCGCTCGGCCTGCTTGCCGAGATCGCCGCGAATGGTCGGGCCGGCGGCGCGGATCTTTTCACGCAACCGCACCGGCTCGACGACACCGTCGACCACTTCCGCGTCGATCAGGTTGACATCGACCACTTCATTGTCGGCATAGGCCTTGGCGCCGATCGCCTCCAGGCGATCCTCGGCTGCCTTGTCATGGGCAAGGTCAGCCTGGCCCACCGTCTCGGCCCAGCCACCATCGGCGTACCAGACGGCGATGCCGTCGGTCAGGCGGTTGGCGGTCAGTATCTTCATGGCTCAACCTTCTCAGTGGCGGCTTTGACCGCGCCTTCTTGCCTGTGTGCCGCGAGCGGCTCGGACCGTTCAAAATTGGCGCCGGCGACGGCGTCGCCGATGATGGTCATGACCGGCCCGGAAAGATCGCCCCGCGCTTCCAGCGACGGCAGGTCGGCCAGCGTGCCGTGGAAGCGGCGACGGTTGGCAAGGCTGGCATTCTCGACCACGGCCACCGCCGTGTCCGGCGACAGGCCCGCCTCGATCAGCCGGCCGGCGACTTCAGCCGCCACCGAGCGGCCCATATAGACGGCGACGGTGGCCCCGGAAATGGCAAGCTTGGCCCAGTCGGGCAATGAATTGCCCTTGAGGTCGTGGCCGGTGGTGAACACCATCGACGAGGACACGCCGCGCAAGGTCAGCGGCAGTTCGAAATCGGCGGCGGCGGCAAAGGCCGCGGTGACGCCCGGAACCACTTCATAGGCAATACCGGCATCGCGCAATGCGGCCATCTCCTCGCCGGCGCGGCCGAACACCAGCGGATCGCCCGACTTCAGCCGCACCACGCGCTTGCCCTGCTGGCCGAGTTCGACCAGCAACGCGTTGATCTCGGCCTGGCTCTTGGTATGGCACCCCTTGCGTTTGCCGACCGGCAGGCGCTCGGCATCGCGGCGGCCCATGGCGACGACGGCCTCCGGCACCAGCGCGTCATGGACGATGACATCGGCTTCCATCAGCAGGCGATGCGCCCGCAACGTCAGCAGATCCTCGGCGCCGGGACCCGCGCCGACCAGGGCGATGTGGCCAGAAGCCGGTGCGTTCGAGAGCAGAAGATCCACGGCGGCGTCATGCGCCTGCGACAGCTGGCCAGCTTCCACGGCATGGGCAGGCGCGCCTTGGAAAAAACTGCTCCAGAAGCGGCGGCGGGCATTGCCCTTCGGCAGCAATTTTTCGGCCGCGCCACGCAGCGAAGCGGCGAGCGTCGCCAGCGAACCGAGCGATGGCGACAGCATCTGGTCGATGCGGCCGCGCAACATTTGGGCAAGCACCGGGCCGGCGCCTTCGGTGCCGATGGCGATGGCGACCGGCGCGCGATTGACCAGCGCCGGCGTGAAGAAATCGCAGAGCTCCGGCCGGTCGACGGCATTGACGGGAATGCCCAGACGGCGGGCGTCCTCAGCCACACGGCGGTCGAGCGTCTCGTCGCCGCTGGCGGCGAACACCATGACCGCGCCTTCCAACTGCGAGGCGTCATAAGCCGCCGCGACATGGCTGGCACCGGACTGAGCGATGAAGGCAAGCAGTTCAGGCTCGGCATTTTCGGCAATGATGCGCAGCACCGCGCTCGACTGTCCGATCAGCCGCGCCTTGGCGAGCGCCTCGTCGCCACCGCCGACGATGGCCACGGCTTCGCCCTCGACCCGCACGAAGACGGGAAAGGCATTGAGCTTGGCATTGGCCTGCGTCATAGGAAAAAGCAATCCGGGAACAGTGTCGCAGTTTTACGCCCGGGCGCGAAAAACCAGAAGCAAAGCACTCGCGCATCCTGCGATGGCAGGCAATCGCTTTTTCGCAACTGCGAAAGGCAGGAGAAAAATATTCCACATCCAGGATATGGACGGAGTCAATCCGCTGAAACAAGCCTTGATTTCAGGTCCTTTTAGCCGCCTGTCCTTTGTTTCGCAAAACAGTTTTTTCTAATTTCTACCAATTCGGTAGATTAAAGTCACCCACGCACGGATCGCGTCTTCAGCCATCGTCGTTCCACCGTCGGGGGATTGGAACGTTGCCGGGTTGAAACGCGTTCCGAAGCGTAGCCACTCATCAAAAGGAGCGCTTTCATGGACGCAATAAAACTGAAGCACGGCATCTGGGTCCTGGTGGCCGACGGCGAAAAAGCGCTCTTGCTCAAGAACGCCGGCGACAACAAATTTCCCAACCTCGAGGTCGTGCAGGTGATGGAACAGGAGAACCCACCCACCCGCGAACAGGGAAGCGACAGCCCCGGCCGGTACAATGACGGTCCGTCGGTGCACCGCAGTGCCGTCGAGGATACCGACTGGCATCGGATCGGCAAGGAACGCTTTGCGGAGGAGATCGCGGCCCGCCTCTACAAGCTCGCCCATGGCGGCGAGTTCGACAGCATCGTGCTTGTCGCCCCGCCGGTGATGCTCGGCGCCATGCGCAAGAAGCTGCATAAGGTGGTCGGTGACAAGGTGACGGCTGAAATTCCAAAAACCATGACCAACCACGCCATTCCCGAAATCGAGGCCATGCTGCAAGCAGCCTGACCGCTGGTCCCATTATCGGGGGCCAATGCCACAGTGCGCGCAAACCGGACCGGCAGCCTCTCGGCCGCCGGTCCAGCATTTTGCCGCCGCACGGTCGATTTTCCCACCCTTGCGGGTTGCATCACCGTCACCCCTTCCACCATATTGCAAAACAGGCGGCGGCTTCGGGCGGCGCATATCCGACATCCCCAGCTTGAAAGGCGCCCCATAGACAATGCCGCATGACACGCCCCTTATCGCCACCATCGTCGCCGGTCTGGGGCTGGCTTTCGTCTTCGGGGCTCTCGCCAACCGTTTCCGCATTCCGCCGCTGGTCGGCTATCTCGTAGCCGGCGTTCTGGTCGGCCCGAATACGCCCGGTTTCGTCGCCGATGCCGGCCTTGCCAATGAACTGGCCGAGATCGGCGTCATCCTCTTGATGTTCGGCGTCGGCCTGCATTTCTCGCTGAAGGACCTGCTGTCGGTCCGCGCCATCGCCGTGCCCGGCGCCATCGTCCAGATCGGCTTTGCCACGCTGCTCGGCGTCGGGCTTGCCTGGATGCTCGGCTGGTCGATGGGTGCTGGCCTGGTGTTCGGCCTGGCGCTGTCGGTCGCCTCGACCGTGGTGCTGCTGCGCGCGCTCCAGGAACGCCGGCTGATCGAGACCGAACGCGGCCGCATCGCCGTCGGCTGGCTGATCGTCGAGGATCTCGCCATGGTGCTGGCGCTGGTGCTGCTGCCGGCCCTTGCCGGCGTGCTGGGCGGCCAGGAACAAGCGGATGCGCACGCAAGCGGCCTGCTGTCGCTGCCCGCGAGCTACGGCATCTGGGGCGTCGTCGGCATTACGCTTGCCAAGGTCGCCGCCTTCGTCGTCGTCATGCTGGTGGTCGGTCGAAGGGTCATTCCCTGGATCCTGCACTACGTTGCCCATACCGGGTCGCGCGAACTGTTTCGTCTCTCGGTGCTCGCCATCGCGCTCGGTGTTGCTTTCGGCGCGGCGAAACTGTTCGGCGTCTCGCTGGCGCTCGGCGCCTTCTTCGCCGGCATGATCATGAGCGAATCCGAACTCAGCCACCGTGCGGCCGAAGAATCGCTGCCGCTGCGCGATGCCTTCTCGGTGCTGTTCTTCGTCTCGGTCGGCATGCTGTTCGACCCGTTCAGCCTGGTCAGCAACGGCCTGCCGATCCTGGCGACGCTGGCCATCATCGTCATCGGCAAGTCGCTGGCGGCGTTCGTCATCGTCGTCGCTTTCGGCTACCCCCTGGCGACGGCCCTGATGATTTCCGCCAGCCTTGCCCAGATCGGCGAATTCTCCTTCATCCTGGCCGAGCTTGGCGTCGGGCTAAAACTTCTGCCCGAACAGGGCCGCGACCTGATCCTCGCCGGCGCCATCCTGTCGATCGTGCTCAACCCGCTGATGTTCATGGTCATCGACTGGATGAAGCCGTGGCTGGAGGCCCGCGCCGCCAGGACGGCGCCCCCGGTGGACGCCAAACCGGTCGGTCCGGCGACCGAACCGGGCCAGGTGGCTTCGGTCGCAGCCACAGCCAAAAAGGAAGACGGCCCGCCGCCGAAGACGGCACTCGCCGGCCATGCCATCCTGATCGGCTATGGCCGTGTCGGCGGTCTCGTCGGCGCGGCGCTGAAAGAGGCAGCCCTACCCTTCCTCGTCATCGAGGACGCCGACAAGACGCTGGCCAGGCTGAAAGCCGACGGTGTCGAAACCGTCGCCGGCAATGCGGCCAACGCCGAAGTGTTCGCCGCCGCCAATCCCGAAGGCGCCAGCCGGCTGATCCTCGCCATCCCCAACGCGTTCGAGGCAGGCCAGATCGTGCTCAGGGCCCGCGCCGCCAACCCCGGCATCAACGTCGTCGCCCGCGCCCATTCCGATGCGGAGGTCGAGCATCTCAAGGGGCTCGGCGCCGACACGGTGATCATGGGCGAGCGCGAAATCGCGCGCGGCATCGTGGAAGAGGTGCTCGGTCACAAGCCATCCGCGACCGAACCGTCCGCCGCCTGATCACGCCGCGAATGCGGAACCGCCATTGCGTGCGATGCTGCTGAGATACTGTGCGGGCGGCTTGCCGAGCGCCTTCTTGAACATGGTGATGAAGGCGGTGACGGACTCATAGCCGAGATCGCCCGAAACCCGCTGAACGCTCGCGCCCGAAGCCAACTCCCTTATCGCAACGATCAAATGCAATTGCTGGCGCCAGCGGCCGAAGCTCAATCCGGTTTCCTTGACGACGAGACGAGCAAGACTGCTCTCGCTGAGCGCGACACGATTGGCCCACTGCGACAGCGTGCTGCGGTCGGCAGGATCGTTCGCCAGTGCCTCCGCGATCCGCTTCAGGCGCGGCTCGGAGGAGATCGGCAGATGCAGTTGCTGGACCGGCATATCGGGCAGTTCGGCCAGCAGGACGCCTCCCAGGAAAGCGCATCTCGGGTCGTCAGGCGCGCAATCCGACAGTTCGATGATGAGCTCGCGCAGCAGCGGTGAGATCGAAAGCGTGCAGCACCGGTCCGGCAGCTCGGCAGCACCCGGCTCGATATAGACGAAGAAAATCCGCGCATTGGCGGTCGCGATGTTGCTGTGCCGCATGCGGCTCGGCACCCAAACGCCGCAATGCGGCGGCACCATCCACAGGCCACTGGGAACGCGGCAGGTGACACCGCCGCTGAGCGCGAAGACGAGTTGCCCTTTGCGATGCCAATGATCCGACACCTCGGCCTTCGTTTCGGTGACCTCGACGCGCACGGCGATCGCAGGAGCAAGGACGTCATCGACATCGAAGTCGAGCCAAGGGTAGCGAAGGGGTTGCCTCATGATGACTACTTTTAGCGATCAATTGATTTCATATCTAGATTATTCGATCGCGTAGATCGATAGGCTCGGGTCGTTCTCGCCAATTGGCAAAGGTGTACCCATGCTCGCCCTCACCATCTCTTCCGACAATGCCGCCAGGTTGAAACTCACCGAGGTGGACGAGCCACAGCCTGGCGCGCACGAAGCGCTGGTCGCCGTCCGCGCGACCTCGTTGAACCGCGGCGAACTGCGCCTGCTCACCATACGCCCGGATGGCTGGATACCTGGCCAGGACGTCGTCGGGATTGTCGAACGAGCGGCAGCCGACGGCTCCGGACCGGCCGTGGGCACAAGGGTCGCAGCGCTGGTCGACGAGACCGGCTGGGCCGAACGTGTCGCCGTCCCGACCGACCGTCTCGCCGTCCTGCCGGATGAGGTCGGTTTCGTCTCGGCGGCCACGCTCCCCGTGGCGGGCACGACGGCGCTGAGGACGTTGCGCCATGGCGGTAACCTCGCCGGCCTAAAGGTGCTGATCACCGGCGCAAGCGGAGCGGTCGGCCGTTTCCAGATCCAGATCGCCCGCGAACAAGGCGCCTCGGTGACAGTGGTCGCCGCCGCCCGGCATGCCGCGGCTCTCCGCGATCTCGGAGCCGGGCAGGTCGTCGAGGCGATCGAGCTGGCCGAGGGGCCGTTTTCGCTGATCACCGAATCGGTCGGCGGCGAAAGTCTCGCCCGCGCGATCGAACGCGTCGCGCCTGGCGGCACCATCGTCATGTTCGGCTCGAGCAGTGGCGAACTCACGCCGGTCGGCTTCCGCCAGTTCGTTCCGGGCCATGAGGGAGCGAGGCTTCAGACCTTCGCCTACTACACGTCGGGCTCAGGCATTGGCGCCGATATCGCCGCGCTGCTCGCGCTGGTCGCGGCCGGCCGGCTGGAAACCCGTGTCGCCTTGACGGTGCCGTGGATTGACATCGCCCAAGCCCTGGACGCCCTGCGGCAGCGCAGCTTCAGCGGCAAGGCCGTTCTCACCATCGCTGGATAAGCAACCGGTTCAGACGTGCTGGCCGCCATTGATGTGGATTTCCGAGCCGGTCACATAGGAGGCCTGCTGCGAGCACAGGAAGAAGATGATGTCGGCGACTTCCGCCGTGGTGCCGAGGCGCCGCAGCGGGATCGTCTCGACGATCTTTTCCGTGCCCGGCGACAGGATCGCCGTGTCGATCTCGCCGGGCGCAATGGCGTTCACGCGAATGCCGTGCGGCCCGAAATCATGCGCCATCTCGCGCGTCAGCGAGCCGAGAGCCGCCTTCGACGTCGCATAGGCGGTGCCGGCGAAAGGATGGACGCGGGTGCCGGCGATCGAGGTGACGTTGACGATCGAGCCCTTGGCCGCGGCTAACTCTTTGAACAACCCCCGCGCGAGCATGATCGGCGCGAAGAAATTGACCTGGAACACGTCGCGCCAGACATGCATCGGCGTGTCGATCGAGTTCATGCGGCTGTTGCCGTCCTTGAGCTTGGGCGAAATGCCGGCATTGTTGACCAGCGCGTTGAGCTGGCCGCCATGCGCTTCCAGCCGGTGACGGATTTCCGAGACGGCGATGCCGACATCTTCCTGGTCGGCGAGGTCGACCTTGATATGATCTTCCGGACCAGCCGGCCACGGGCAATCCTCGGCAAAGGCCTGGCGCGAACAGGTGATGACGCGCCAGCCCTCGCGCGAAAAGCGCTTGACCGTGGCATGACCGATGCCGCGGCTGGCGCCGGTCAGCACGATGGTTTTTCTGGTGTCGAGTTCAGCCATGTCGCGGTCTCCGGCCGGAGGTGTAGCCGAACACCGTGGCGCTGGCGAGAGGCGGATTGACGCCGCTGCGAACCGCCAGGGCTACCGCCCTCAGCCGCCGCCCAGAATATCCAGGATCGAGGTCTGTTTCTTCTTCTTCAGCGGACCGCCAACATCGCCCGGCGGCACCGGATGGCCGACCGAAGCGGTGGTGCCGTCATCAGCCGGCATGTTGAAGCCATCGGCATCGACGGTCTGGGAAGGCCGAGCCACGCGGGCCGGCGCGGGCGCCTGGGTTGCCTGCGCGGTCGGCGCCGGCTGGCCGACTGACACCGACAGAACCGGCGCCGGCTGGTTGTTGTCGACCGAGGGTATGTCGTCGGGCACGATCGTATCGGCCGGTGTCGACTTCCAGGTGCCAGGCAGCGGCCGCACCGGCACGCCCTCGTGGGCGGCGACCATGAATTCGTGCCAGGCCTGCGCCGGCAGCGCGCCGCCGGTGACCTTCTTCATCGCCGTGCCGTCATCATTGCCGAACCACACCCCGGTGGTGAGATTGGCGGTGTAGCCGACGAACCAGGCATCGCGCGAATTCTGGCTGGTGCCGGTCTTGCCGGCCGACGGCCAGGCGAAGGCCGCCTTCTTGGCTGTGCCGACCTCGACGGTGCCGGTCATCATCGAATTCATCATGCCGACGATCTCGGGTTTCACCACACGCGGCGCGCTGCCGCCGCCACTGTCGTAGAGCACCTTGCCCTCGGCGGTCGTGATGCGGCGGATGAAGTGGATGTCGGGCTTGTAGCCGCCATTGGCGAACGGCACATAGGCCGAGGTCAGCTCCAGCGGCGTCACTTCCGAGGTGCCGAGCGCGATCGAGGTGTTGGCCTGCAGTTCGGACAGGATGCCCATGCGGTGCGCCGCCTCCACCACCGCGTTCGGCCCGACCTCCATGGTCAGCTGCGCGGCGACCGAGTTCAGCGACTTGGCCAGCGCCGTCGCCAGCGTCACCTTGCCAAAATACTTGCCGCCGTAATTGTCCGGCGTCCAGTTGCCGATCTTGATCGGCGCGTCGTTGCGAATGCTGTCGGGCGTGCGGCCGGCTTCCAGTGCCGCCATGTAGACGAACGGCTTGAACGCCGAGCCGGGCTGGCGGCGCGCCTCCGAGGCGCGGTCGAACTGGCTGGTCGAATAGTCGTAGCCGCCGACCATGGCGCGCACCGCGCCGGAATCGTCGATCGACACCAATGCGCCCTGGGTGACGTTGAGCTTCTTGCCGCTTTCGTCGATCAGCCGGCGGATCGACTGTTCGGCCAGCTTCTGCAGGTTCAAGTCGACGGTGGAGTCGATCACGATGTCGCCGCGCACGTCGCCGATCAGGTCGGGCAGTTCTTCCATGATGGTGTCGGCGACATAGTTTTCCGAGCCGGTCCAGTAGGACGGCGCGCGCGTCGCCGGCGCGCTGAGTGCCGTCTTCAGCTCCTTGTCGCTGATCTTGCCCTCTTCGCGCATGGCCGCGAGCACGAGCTGCGAACGCTCCTCCGCGGCCTTGGGATCGCGCGCCGGCGACAGCCGCGATGGGGCTTTAAGCAAGCCCGCAAGCAGCGCTGCTTCCGAGAGCGTTACGTCGCGCGCGCTCTTGCCGAAATAGCGCCGCGAAGCCGCCTCGACGCCAAAGGCGCCGGAGCCGAAATAGACCCGGTTGAGGTACATTTCGAGGATCTGGTCCTTGGTGTGCTTGTGCTCCAGCCAAAGCGCCAGCAGCACCTCCTGCACCTTGCGCTCCAGCGTGCGGTCGGGCTTCAGGAACAGGTTTTTCGCCAATTGCTGCGTCAGCGTCGAACCGCCCTGCGAAAAATGCCCGCCCAGAAGGTTGGTCACCATGGCGCGCGACAGGCCGATCGGATCGACGCCGAAATGCGAATAGAACCTGCGGTCCTCGATGGCGATGACAGCTTCGGGAATGTAGGGCGACATTTCGTGCAGGCCGACAGCTTCGCCGCCGCTCATGCCGCGATTGGCGAGCAACTGGCCATCGGCCGAAACGATCTTGATGTTGGGGGCGCGGTCGGGGATCGACCAGGTCGTGGCCGCCGGCATCTTGGCGCCGTAATAGATGACGACGCCCGCAACCGCGATGCCGCCCCAGATGGCGAGCACGAAGCACCAGTAGAACAGTCGGCCGAGCACGCCGAACAGTCCGCGCCGGCTCCTGCCACGCCCGCCGCGCGACGATTTCGCCTTCGACGATTTGCGTTTGGCGGAGGCTTTGCGGTTGCTCGGCACGACGCGGTCCTCCTCGCTCACCGAAAGACCCGGCTGGGATCGCGCCTGTGGCGGTCCCTCGAAACTGGGCTCGATGCGGCTGTCTCTGCGGTTCGCCATGCCTGCGCTTGCTGTCCCCGGTGCCTATGGCGCTCCGGTTGCAGAGTAGATGCGGCGATTTAAGGGCGGGTTAAGTCGGAAAAATTCAAGGCGATTGATAATCAAATGCCTGGGTCCGGCAGTGATCACGCTGTTCGAGACCCTGAGGAAACAGTCCGGGGCGCCAGTCCCAAACCATTCTCTGCCGCGACCCAGCCAGTCGCGGACATGTTCCGCACTGGGGCGCGATCGCAAATGGCTGCAGCCTCGCGTTCGACCGCGCCCCAAAATCACCCGTTACCAGGTGAGATCACCTGGTGGACATGCGTCAGCCGATCGCGGCACGAACCGAGAGCGCAGCCCTGGACGATTGCATAAGCTCGCCGACATGGCAGTAGCAGACGATCTCATGCAGTTGGTGGTCGGTCAGCTCGAAGAAGCGCTTGGCTTCGCCATAGCTGTCGTCTTTCAGACCCTCGTCGTGCAAGATGGAGTCCGTGAAGGCAACCGCTATCGGCGAGCCATCGCTTCGCATGACGTCGCGCTCCGGCAGCGCACGGTATTCGGTCCCGGCAAGCGCGGTCAGGAGCCGGCTGGGCTCACGTTCAAGAAGCTCGGCCCAACGTATGAGACGCTGGGTTCGGCTCATTACCGGCTGGGTGTTGACCTCGGCCACTGCATGCAGCTGGTCCAGTGTTTGGTGTTTCATGACAACCTCCTAACAATAGGTTGGTTGACCCCAAACGCCCTGTGTCGACATCATAGCGCCGACGCGTCGATCCGTCATTCTAATTCCCTGTCGGGGCAAGCGTGCTTCCGGCACTACGCCGATGCAATGGCCACGCCTTGCCGGCAATTTTCAACTCCGCCGAGTATCGACGACAGCGCGAAAAAGGTCAGCGTCTGCTCTTCGCAGGTCACCGCCACGACGCTGTTCGACCGGTCTATGTCGAGGCCTTTCGGGCCGCCTTCCTCTGGGCTGGCCCTGCCGCGCAGGAAAGTGTCCTCGTCGAGCACCGTCACCGAGCGCGCGGGCATGCGATGCCCGTTCCAGTCACCGTCGCCGCCATAGACATGCACCAACCGACTGCCGGCGTCGGCGACGAGGATGTGCCGGTCATCGCCCGTAAAGCGCAGGCCATGCGGATAGCCGGCGTGCTGCAGGACGCCGGCAGGTTCGGTGTCGGGTCCAGGCGACGCCGACATCCGGTAGAGCTTTACGTCCCTGGTGCCGTGGCTGCTGACGGCGACCCATTGACCGTTGCCGCTGATTGCGATGCCGTCGGGGATATCGAGGCCATGTTTCAGAAGCGGCTGATTGCTGGTGGCGCGATAGCCAAGCCACCGGTTGATCACGTGCCGGGTGACCAGATGCGTGTAGTTGTTGCAGACGAGCAGGCTGATCCCGCCGCGCGACTCGCGCCTGACGACAATGGAACCCGGCGAATTCAGTTTGCAGGGCCGCTTGCCCCGGATCCGGCGAATGGCCGATATCGCGCGGCTCTGGCCGACCGGTTCCTCGCGCGGCAGGCTGAAGATCGCAACCACCCCGTCGCGGTTGGCGATCGCCAGGGTGCGGTCATCAATGAAATCCAGACCATGGATCTCGCCCATGTCGTCCGATGTCAGCTCCATGTGATCATGGATCGTGACGTCCGCACCATCAGGTCCGGCCGTGATGTCGACGCGCAGGACCAGCAAGCGCTTGCGCGCATAGCCGGCAATTGCCAGCAATCGGTTGTCCGGTGAAAAGCGTAAATCTTCCGTGCGTCCGATCGCCGAAAGCGCCGCCCGCACCGCTGCGCTGGCCTTGAAGTTGATCCCCGCGATCATCCGTCCTCCGCTCAGGAGATCGAACGGCGGAGAGAATCGAGAATCGTCTTGATGCCCCGGCCCATTGACGATTGTTGCCCCTGTTTGATGCTGTGGACTAAGCCTGACCGTGCCCTCGACGGTCAAGATAATACGGAATTCCCCTCCACAGGCCGGGGACCCTCACTAATGTCTTGTCACATGCAGCCAGCCGGCGCCCCGCCGCCGGTCGACGGCAGGCTAGTTCTGCTGGATCGAAATGCCCTTGTCGTCGATCTTGAGCTCGACGCCTTTCGGCTTGGTCTGTTCGCGATAGACATAGATGCCGAGCGCAATGACCACGACGACGAGCGCGCCAATGAGGAGATAGAGTGTGTTCTGCTTCATGGCGCGCTCTTTCGGTTGCCGAGCCTCACGCTCGCTTCAGGACCTTCACCAGCACCAGAAGGATGATGGCGCCGATCGTGGCGTGGATGATGGAGGCGAGAATGCCGCCGCCGATGGAAAAGCCGATCCGCGGCAAGAGCCAGCCGGCAATAAACGCACCGACGATGCCGACGATGATGTTGCCGATCAGGCCGAAGCCGAAACCGGAAACGATGAGACCGGCAAGCCAGCCGGCGATGGCACCGATGATGATGAAGACGAGCAGGCTTTCGACGCCCATGGCGATTTCCTCCGAGCAAAGAGGGCGAGCGCGGAGCGGAAGGCTCCGAATCGGCCCCGATATCAACGGCTTCAAGCTATTCGAAAGCTGCTGGCCCCGCCAGCGGTGCTCACTGATCGTCGTCGTTGCTGGCGGTGGGTCGCCAGCTGGTCGGCTCGACCTTCTTTTGCGTGTGGCTGTCGGTGTAGACCCACCAGCCGCCATCGCGATATTGCCCGATGGATTCGTTGACGACGCCGTCGCCGTCCTTCCACATGACGGTGACTTTGGAGCCGTCGGTCGGCGCGGTTGCGATCGGCTTTCTGTCGGCCATGTCATCCCCCCTTTTCCAGCCCACAGAACGCGACGGCTGGCATCTGGTTCCCGACCGGCACGGATTGTCGCGAAGGCGGTCAGCTGTGCGCGAAGATATCCTCTTCGCCCCAGCCCATCAGGTCAAGCTTGGCCCGCGTCGGCAGGAAGCGGAAACAGGCATCGGCCTCCTTGGTCCGCCCCTCGCGCGCCAGCCGTCCGGCCAGCACATCGCGCAGCCGGTGCAGATAGAGCACGTCGGAGGCGGCGTATTCGAGCTGCTCGGGCGACAGCGTTTCGGCCGCCCAGTCCGACGATTGCTGCGCCTTGGACAGGCCGACGCCGAGAAGCTCGAAGCAGATGTCCTTCAGCCCGTGCCGGTCGGTATAGGTGCGGGTCAGCCGCGAGGCGATCTTGGTGCAGAACACCGGCTCGGGCATCACCCCGAACGCGTTGTAAAGCACGGCAAGGTCAAACCGGCCGAAATGGAACAGCTTCGTCACGCTGCGGTTCCTCAGCAGGCTGACGAGGTTCGGCGCCTTCTTCTGGCCGGGTGCGATCTGGATGACGTCAGCGCTGCCGTCGCCGGGCGATATCTGCACCACGCACAACCGGTCGCGATGCGGGTTCAGACCCAGCGTCTCGGTGTCGATGGCCACAGCCTCGACATTGTAGTGCGAGAGGTCGGGCAAATCATGCTTGTGGAAACGGATGTCGGCCATGGTCTTCTCCGGTCGCGGCGTTCCCCGTCCTCGCCGCGATCCGGTGAAAAATCAACAGGAAAACGTCTTTTCCGCCGCTCAGCGTGTCAGTGCATCGAGAATACGCGCCCAGGAGCGCTGGCCCTTGTGGAAGGAGGACAGCTCATACTTCTCATTGGGCGAGTGGATGCGGTCGTCGTCGAGGCCGAAGCCGACCAGCAGCGATTCCATGCCGAGATAGGTCTGGAAGTCGCCGACCACGGGGATCGAGCCGCCGCTGCCGGTGGTCACCGCGGGCTTCGGCCATTCGTCGGACAGCGCGGTCTTGGCCTTGGCCAGGAACGGCGAGTCGTAGGAGAGCTGGATTGCCGGCGAGCCGCCATGCGGATGGAATTCGACCGAACAGTCGGCCGGAATGCGCTCCTTCACGAATTGCTGGAAGGCCGCGCGGATCTTGGCTGGATCCTGCTTGTGGACAAGGCGGAACGACACCTTGGCCGACGCTTCCGCGGCGATCACCGTCTTGAACCCCTTGCCGGTATAGCCGCCGATGATGCCGTTGAACTCGGCGGTCGGCCGCGCCCAGGTCAGTTCCAGCACCGAGCGGCCCTTTTCGCCGGACGGGATGGACAGGCCGACAGGCCTGAGGAAGGTCTCGGCCGTTTCGCCTAGCGTCTCCCAGGATTTCAGCACCTGCGTCGGCGTTTCCTCGACGCCGTCGTAGAAGCCCGGGATGGTGATGTGGCCATCCTTGTCATGGATGTCGGCCAGCACCTTGGCCAGGATGCGGATCGGGTTGGCGGCCGCGCCGCCATAGATGCCCGAATGCAGGTCGCGTTCGGCGGCCTTGACCGTGATCTCCTCGCCGACCATCCCGCGCAACGAAACGCAGATCGAGGGCGTGTTGCGGTCCCACATGCCGGTATCGCAGACCAGCGCGAAATCGGCCTTGAGTTCGTCGGCATTGGCCTTCAGGAACGGTATCAGCGACGACGAGCCCGACTCCTCCTCGCCCTCGAACAGGATCGTCACGCGGCACGGCAGATTGCCATGCACCTGTTTCCAGGCGCGGCAAGCCTCGACGAAGGTCATCAACTGGCCCTTGTCGTCGGCCGAACCGCGCCCTGTGATCACCTTGTGGTCGGGCCCGACCTCCTTCACCGCCGGCGCGAACGGATCATTCTCCCACAATTCGATCGGATCGACCGGCTGCACGTCGTAATGGCCGTAGAACAGCACATGCGGCGCGCCGGCCGGCCCCTCATGATGCGCCACCACCATCGGGTGTCCCGGCGTGTCGCGCACGCTGGCGTCGAAGCCGATCAGCTTGAGCTCCGCCACCAGCCATTCCGCCGCCTTGCGGCAGTCGGCGGCATAGGCCGGATCGGTGGAGATCGACTTGATCCTGAGCAGGCCGAACAGGCGTTCGAGACTCTGGTCGAGATTCTGGTCGAGACGGTCGAGGACGGGGGAAACTGCGGACATTTTTGGAGCCTTTCGATTCAGTGCCGGAACCGTAAAGGCTGAGCGGCGAAACGAAAAGCCCGGGACGATTGGACCACGGCGCCGATCTGCTGCCGCAGGCCAAAAAAAGGCCGCCGTGGTGGAGGGGGAACCACGGCGGCCTCATACTCGAAACGATGCGGCAGCCCGGAGAGGGGGGATAGGCTGCCGCAGTTGTCCGGGATAGGCGGGGGACGGGCCTTGCTCCGGACTTCGGCGAAAACTGCCGATGACGTGTATTTGGGTCTCTGAACGTGGCGATTCAAGGGCACTAAAGTTACACTTTTGTAACGTAGGCGTGATCAGCCAGATCGACTTCGTTCTGTCAGGGTGTTGCCGGAACCGGAGGGTCTCGGTGCCTTTGGCATGGACCAAGCCGTCGCGCCGCGCTATCCCTGCCGGCATGAAAAAAGGCGATCATCTCTTCCTTGTCGACGGTTCCGGCTACATCTTCCGGGCCTACCACGCATTGCCGCCGCTGACCCGCAAGTCCGACGGCCTGCCTGTCGGTGCCGTTTCCGGATTCTGCAACATGCTGTGGAAGCTGATGCAGGATGCCCGCAACACCGATGTAGGCATTGTGCCGACGCATTTCGCGGTCATTTTCGACTATTCCTCGAAAACCTTCCGCAACGACCTCTACCCCGAATACAAGGCCAACCGTTCGGCACCGCCGGAAGATCTGATCCCGCAATTCGGCCTGATCCGCCAGGCGACAAAGGCCTTCAACCTGCCTTGCATCGAGATCGAAGGTTATGAAGCCGACGACCTCATCGCCACTTATGCCAGGCTGGCCTGCGAGGCCGGCGGCGACACCACCATCATCTCCTCCGACAAGGATTTGATGCAACTGGTCGGCGATACGGTCGGCATGTACGACCCGATGAAGGACCGCCAGATCGGCATTCCCGAGGTCATCGAGAAGTGGGGCGTGCCGCCGGAAAAAATGGTCGACCTGCAGGCACTGACGGGCGACTCGGTCGACAATGTGCCCGGCGTGCCCGGCATCGGGCCGAAGACGGCGGCGCAGTTGCTGGAGCAATTCGGCGACCTTGACGGACTGCTGGCCCGCGCCGGCGAGATCAAGCAGGACAAGCGGCGCGAATCGATCATCGCCAACACCGACAAGGCGCTGATCTCGCGCCAATTGGTGACGCTGAAGAACGACGTGCCGGTGACCGAGGGGCTGGACGATTTCGTCCTGCACGCGCCGGACGGGCCGAAGCTGATCGGCTTCCTCAAGACCATGGAATTCACCTCGCTGACCCGCCGCGTCGCGGAAGCGACCAGCACCGAGGCCGGCGACGTCCAGGCTGTCGCGGTGACCGTAGAGCGCGCCGACAATGCGCACGGCCCCGATGTCGGCGCCGGAGCGCCGGCCCGGAGCGGTGCCGAGTCGGGCCAGGCCAACGAAGCGGCGACGACGGACACCGCCAGGCAAGGCGACACCCCTTCCCTGCTCTCAGCCTTGCGGCTGGAGCGCGCGGCCACCGGCAAGATCGACACATCAGCCTATGCCTGCATTCGCGATATCGCGACCTTGAAAGCCTGGGTCGCAGAGGCGCGGGAGGCCGGAATCACCGCCTTCGACGTCAGGGCGACATCGGGCGATCCGATGCAGGCCGAACTGATCGGCATGGCGATCGCCACGGCGCCCGGCCGCGCCGCCTATATTCCCTTTGCCCACAAGAGCGGCAATGGTGACCTGCTCGGCGGCGGCACGCTCGAAAACCAGATACCTCTGCGCGAGGCGCTGGCGGAGCTCAAACCGCTGCTCGAGGACAAATCGGTCCTCAAGGTCGCGCAGAACCTGAAATATGATCTCGTCATCATGAGCCGCTACGGCATCGATGTCGCGCCGTTCGACGACACCATGCTGATCTCCTACGTGCTCGATGCCGGCACCCCGCATGGTCACGGCATGGACGCGCTGGCCGAGAAATGGCTTGGCCACACCCCGCTCGTGCTCAAGGATGTGACCGGCTCCGGCAAGAGCGCCGTCGGTTTCGACCAGGTCGACATCGACAGGGCGACGGCGCACGCCGCCGAGGACGCCGATGTAACGCTGCGGCTATGGCTGGTGCTGAAACCACGGCTTGCCGCCAAGGGGCTGGTCTCGGTCTATGAGCGGCTGGAACGACCACTGGTGCCGGTGCTGGCGCGCATGGAACAGCGCGGCATTTCCGTCGACCGGCAGATCCTGTCCAGGCTCTCGGGCGAACTGGCGCAGGGCGCTGCCCGGCTGGAAGAGGAAATCTACCAGCTCATCGGCGAGCGCATCAACATCGGCTCGCCCAAACAGCTCGGCGACATACTGTTCGGCCGCATGGGCCTTCCCGGCGGCTCGAAAACCAAGACCGGACAGTGGTCGACCTCGGCGCAGTTGCTGGAAGACCTCGCCGCCGAAGGCCACGAATTGCCGCGCAAGATCGTCGACTGGCGCCAGCTGACCAAGCTGAAATCGACCTACACGGATGCGCTGCCGGGCTTCATCCACCCGGACACCAAACGCGTCCACACCTCCTATGCGCTCGCCGCGACGACGACAGGCCGGCTGTCGTCCTCCGACCCGAACCTGCAGAACATTCCGGTGCGCACCGCCGAAGGCCGCAAGATCAGGACCGCCTTCATCGCCGACAAGGGCAACCGGCTGGTCTCGGCCGACTACAGCCAGATCGAACTGCGCGTGCTTGCCCATGTCGCCGAAATCCCGCAATTGCGGCAGGCTTTTGCCGACGGCGCCGACATCCACGCCATCACCGCGTCGGAAATGTTCAACGTGCCCGTCGAGGGCATGCCTTCCGAGATCCGCCGGCGCGCCAAGGCGATCAATTTCGGCATCATCTACGGCATCTCCGCCTTCGGCCTCGCCAACCAGCTGTCGATCCCGCGCGAGGAAGCCAGCAACTACATCAAGAAATATTTCGAGCGCTTCCCCGGCATCCGCGATTACATCGAAGAGACCAAGGCATATGCCCGCGAGCACGGCTTCGTCGAAACCATCTTCGGCCGCCGCATCCACTACCCGGACATCCGCTCCTCGAACCCGTCGCTGCGCGCGTTCAACGAGCGCGCCTCGATCAACGCCCGCCTGCAAGGCACCGCAGCCGACATCATCCGCCGCGCCATGGTGCGCATGGAGGAAGCGCTGGACAAGGCGAAGCTGTCGGCGCGCATGCTGCTGCAGGTGCATGACGAACTGATTTTTGAGACGGTGGAAGCGGAAGTCGAAGCGACGATCCCCGTCGTGCGCCACGTCATGGAAAACGCGGCGATGCCGGCCGTATCGATGTCGGTGCCGCTGCATGTCGACGCACGAGCGGCGAACAACTGGGACGAGGCGCATTAGCGCCAAGGCTTCGTCATCCTCGGGCTTGACCCGAGGATCCATGCCGGGACCTCACAAGAAGATCGCGGCGGAGCTTGAGTTCTGCATCGCTGCAACACGTCCGTGTCACGGAATGGATACTAGGGTCTGCGCGCGTCGCTTCGCTCCTTGCTTCGCCCTAGTATGACGAAGCGAAGGCTTAAGCCGCTTCGGCCCTGCACTTCGCACACACACCGCGAAACTCGATCACCGCCTTCTTGGCGGCGAAGCCGGTGGAATTGACCCATTCGTTCAGCCGGTGGTCGACGTCGTGGTCAGACATTTCGGTCACCTGTCCGCACGTGTCGCAGATGGCGAAAGCGGTCATCGAATGACTGTGGTCATGCGGTTCGGCGCAGGCGACGAAGGAATTGATGCTTTCCAGCCGGTGCACGAAGCCGGACTTCACCAGCGTGTCGAGCGCGCGATAGACCTGCAGCGGCGCACGAAAACCGCGTTCGCGCAGCTGGTCGAGCAAGGTGTAGGCGCTGAGCGGTCCGCTGGCGGTCTCGAGTTTCTCGAGCACGCACAGCTGGTTTTTCGTCAGCACATCCCTTGCCGCCATTTTCCGGTTCCAACTTGTCCTGCGCCATCTCCAGCCTGTTTGCCCGCGCAAACCGCCTGATCCCATTCAGATAGCGACGAACCGTTGTCTTTGCTACTCTTCTGTTGTTGTCCCGGGGCGATCGATAACGTATCGGCGCATTTAAGGACGGCAGGCTTGATGATGCAGCAACATTCAAAATACCGACAAAATCCTCGACGAGGGTGGTTTCGCTTGGGAAATTCGATCGGGCTTGGGGAAGCAATATGATCAAATTGACACGCCGGACGCTGCTTGTCGGCACGTCCGCGCTGATGGCGGCCGGTACGCTCTCGTTCCGGGCACTGGCGGCATCGCGCACCTATCACGCGCTGCTGGTGGCCTGCACTGAATATCCTGCCCTGCCGCAAAGGAACTGGCTGATCGGGCCGAAGAACGATGCCGGCCTGGTGCACGAGTATCTTTTGAAGAATGTGCCTGACCCGGTGCGCTTCGCGCCCGAAAACGTCACGCTGCTCGCCAAGGACGTGCCCGGCGCCCAGGGCCTGCCGACCCATGCGGCGATCAAGGCGGCACTCGCCGACCTTGCCGCCAAGGTCCAGCGCGACGATTTCGTCTACCTGCATCTGTCCGGCCACGGCGCCCAGCAGCCCGAAAGGGTCAAGGGCGACGAGACCGACGGGCTCGACGAGATTTTTCTGCCAGTCGACATCGAGAAATGGATCAATCGCGACGCCGGCGTGCCGAACGCGCTGGTCGACAATGAGATCGGCGATGCGCTGGACGCCATCCGCAACAAGGGCGCTTTCGTCTGGGCTGTCTTCGACTGCTGCCATTCCGGCACCGCGACCCGCGCCGTCGAGGTCGATGACGAGCTGGAGCGCAAGGTCGAATTCTCCGATCTGGTGGGCGGCGACGAGGCCGCCAGGGCGGCAGCCGTCAAGACCTATGAGGATACGGTCGCAAGCGCCTCGCGCGGCCTCGACGAGAATGGCGCGCGCAAGCCCGCCTTCAACCTGACGCCGACCGGCGGCGAGCCGATCACCAAGGGCAAGCTGGTCGCCTTCTATGCCGCCCAGACGGTGGAAACGACGCCGGAAATGCCGCTGCCCAAGGGCACGGCGGATGCGCCGCGCTTTGGCCTGTTCACCTTCACCATCCTCTCGAAACTCGCCGAAAACCCCAACGTCACCTATCGCCAGCTCGGCCAGGCGGTGCTGCAGCAATATTCGGCCGACAGCCGCACCCGGCCGACGCCGCTGTTCGAGGGCGAGCTCGACGCGCGCGTCTTCGGCACCGACAAGACCGACGCAGTCATGCAGTGGCCCATCAGCGTCAAGGACGGCGAGGCGACGATCGGCGCCGGCCTGCTACATCGTCTCACGCCGGGCAGCAAGCTCGCCATCCTGCCCTCGGCGCTGTCGTCACTGACCGACGCCGTCGGCTATCTCGAGGTACAATCGGCCAAGAACCTGGAAAGCCGCGTCAAACCGGTCGAGTTCGAGAAGAAGCCGGCACTCAACCTCACCGACATTCCCGCCAACGCCTATGCGCGGGTGGCGGAGATCGCCGTCGACTACAAGCTCGCTGTCGCGCGGCCGGCCCCGGCCAAGGGACTGGAGAAGGAAACCGAGCTGGTCAATTCGGTTCTCGACGAACTGGCCACGGCCAAGGAAACCGGCTTCAACATCGAACTGGTCGATCCCGGCAAGAGCGCAGAGCTGCGCTTCGCGGTGATGCGCGAGAATGCCATCGCCGGCGCGGCCAAGGACGCGTCCGAACAGCCGGCACTGTGGTTCCTGCCGGCATCGGGCGACGTGACGCTGAAGGACGGCAGCAAGCCGCCGCTGATCATCATCCATCCCGACGATCGCCAGAAGCTGGTCGACGCCACGGCCAGGAATTTGCGCACCATCTTCCGCGCCACCGGCCTGTCGCGGCTGGCGGCCGCCTCCGACTACAAGCCCGAGGATGTCGACGTGCAGTTCCAGGTCAAGCGCCGCGACAAGGATGGGCTTGAGCCCCTGCAGGCTTCCGCGGTACCGCGCGTCTCGCCGGGTGACGAGGTGCATGTGCTGGCCAGGAACAGCTCCGACCAGCTGGTCGACATCAACGTGCTCTATGTCGGCAGCGACTATTCGATCACCCATATCGTTGCCGAACGCCTCGCCCCAAAAGCCACGCTGGAGGAAGGGCTGCTCGCCTTCACCGACACCAGCTTCGGCATGGAGCGGATGATCGCGGTGCTGACCGAGGCACCGCCGGAAAGCGAGAAGGAAGATTTGAGCTTCCTGGCGCAGGACGGCGTCGCGTCGATGACGCGCGGGCTTGGCCCCGCCAGCTTCTCCGACATGCTCGCCGATATCGGCATGGCGCCGCCGACCCGTTCGGTGATGCGGCTTGCCGACAAGAGCGGCCCGAAGGGGGCGGTGATGATCTTCCCGATGGAGACGGTGCCGCGCGCCTGAGCTCCCGCACCAGGGTCGTACGGCCTGGTATATCCGGCTCTTGCGCGATCGGCGCGATATGACAACATCCCCAGCCGCAGCCAAAGGGCTTAGCGGCTGACGAAGCAGATAGGATCGATTGTGAAGAAGTCTTTTTTCTCCTGGCGCGCAACGGTTGCCGGACTTGCCGGCGGCCTGTTGCTGATCGCCAATGCGTCGGCGCAGGACACATGCGGCCTTTGCGCCAAGCAGGTGGTCCTCAATTCGGAACTGGCAACGTGCTTCCTCGATCAGTACGACCAGTTCGCCAAGACCAGCAGCGACGCGGTGGTGGTTGATCTCTCAAGCTGCGCCTCGCGCGGCGTGGTTGAAGCCTTGCCCTCACCCAACAAGGCGCCGGCGGAGCCGGATATGCAGTTCATAGTTTCGCGCCCGCAGCTGGCATGCCTGAAAAAGCAGCTTGAAGCGCCCGGCGTGGTGCTTGATCCCTCCGCCACCATCGAGCTGGACAGCTGCAAATGAAGAAGCCGGGGGGCACGACAAAGCATATACCGGTGGCCGCGCGCGCAAAGGCACCGGCGGCGAAGGAGAGGCTGCCGGAAACCACCGAAGGTTTCCCCTGGCCGAGCAGCCACGAGATCAAAAAGGAAAGCAATCCCTTCACCGATCGCGACTGGCGCATGCTGATCTATGCCTGGTCGGGCTTGCTGGTGCGTTTCGCCATCATCTTCACCCTGGCATTCTCGGTCTACCAGTTCCTGGCCAACCAGGAGCAGAAGCGCGTCGAACAGACCATGTCCCTGGTCGAGCTCTGGGAAACCAAGGACTACCAGCAGGCACAACGGGCGCTCAAGGATCGTCTTGCAGCCCTCAACGCCAAATACGACAAGCTGCTCAGCGCCAGCCCTTCGCCGACCGAGGAGCAGGTGTTCCGCCAGCGGATCGGCATCGAGGCGATGAGCGCTTCGGGCGGCGACATGCCGCTCGCCGACTTCAGCGAGAATTTCGACCGCATCGTCTATTTCCTCAACCGCCTGTCCTTCTGCGTCGACGGCGGCCTGTGCTCGCGCAAGGTGAGCGATGCCTATTTCCACGACTACGCCGTCTCCTTCTGGAGCTATTTTGCCGGCTATGTCGACAAGCAGCGCAAGGCGGGCTCACCCACCTTTGCCACGGCGATCGAGGCCTATGTGCGCAACGGGCAACCGGCGGCCGAAGTCAAATAGCTATGGAAGAGGCTGGGATCAGCATCCGCCTCATGCGCGCCTGCCGGTGGCTGGCCATGGCTGGAGCCTTGATCACGGCCTCTGCCGCCCGCGCTGACGATGTCCCGGATTTCCATCTCGACCTCGATACATCAGGCCATACCGCGCGGATTGCCGACCTCGCCTTCACGCCCGGTGGCGAGGACCTCGTCTCGGCATCCGATGACAAGACCATCCGCATCTGGGACTGGCAGAGCGGCGTGACGCTGCGCACCATTCGCGGCTATCTCGGCAATGGCAACGACGGCAAGATCTTCGCGGTCGCGGTTTCGCCGGACGGCAAGACCATCGCCGCCGGCGGCTATTTCGGCGCCGGGCTCGGCGACAAGCCGCCCTATGGCGACATCAGGCTGTTCGACTTCGCCACCGGCAAGATCAAGGCCGTGCTCAAGGCCGCCGACTACGCGATCTATGACATCGCTTTCTCGCCTGATGGCAAGATGATGGCTGCCGGCGGCGGTGACGGCGTCGTCTATTTGTGGAAGCAGGACGACAAGGCCACGTCAGGCTGGACGCAGGACAAGAAGCTCGACGCCGATTCCTGGCACATCGACAAGCTGGCCTTTGCCGCGGGAGGAACCCGGCTGGCGGCGACGACGACCGATAACGGCATCCGGCTGTGGGATGTCGCCAAGGGCGAGGAAATCGCCTTGCCCGATGAGGCCGAGCCTTTGCGGGACGTCAGCGTGCTCGCGCTGGCGATCTCGCAGGACGGCAGCCTGTTCGCCACCGGCAGCAAGGACGGGCAGGTCCAGCTCTGGCGCGCCGCCGACGGCACGCTGGCGCGCGCCATGCCGAAGCAGGCTTTTCTCATCGGCTCGCTGAGCTTCGCCAAGGGTGAGCGTCTGGTCGCATCCTGCGGCTATCGCTGCGCCGACAAGCACCGCTCCATCGTCTGGAACACCGACAGCGGCGAGAAACTGCTCGACTACGCCGGCCATGACGGCACCGTCTATGCCAGCGCCGCCAATGCCGACGGCTCGCTTGTGGCGACCGCCGGAGGCACCCGCAACGCCATCCAGGTCTGGGACCCGGCAACCGGCGAACGCAAGGCCTTGCTGCAAGGGGTTGGAGAGCCGGTGACCGCTGTCGGCGTCGATCCGGCAAACGGCATCATCGCCTGGGGCAATGCCAACCCCTGCCCGGAGCGCGTGGCTTGCCCGGAACAGCTGGGCGCGCTGGACAAGAAGCTGGAACTGCCCACCACCGAGCGGTTCTTCGACGACCCGCAGCCCCTGACCGAGCCCGGCTCGTTTGCACGCGCAGCACTTGCCGACGGTGAATGGTCGCTGCACGCCAAAACGGGCGGCAAGGACGCGCTGGAAAACGCGGTGCTGGAGATCGCCAATGGCGGCAAGGTGGTGCGCTCGATCGAGAACGACGCCACCAACGGCTTTGCCCATTCCGCTTTCACGCTGATCGACAACGGGCTTGGGCTGATCACCGGCGGCAATGACGGCACGCTGCTGGAATACAAGGCGGCGACCGCCAGGGTCTCCGGCGAATTCATCGGCCATACCGGCGAAATCAACGCAATGGTCGCCTCGCAGAAGGCCGGTCTGCTGGTCACCGGCAGCGCCGACCAGACGTTGAGGTTGTGGAACCTGAAGACGCACGAGCTGATCGTGTCGATGTTCTTTGCCGGCTCGCAATGGATCGCCTGGATGCCGCAGGGCTATTATTACTCCTCCGACGAGGGCGACAAGCTGATCGGCTGGCACGTCAACCAGGGCCGCGACCATGAAGGCCGTTTCATCCGCGCCGGCCAGTTGAAGAAATACCTCTGGAGCCCGGAAATGGTGCGCCGCGCCATCATCCTGCGCAGCGCCAGGCAGGCGGTCCAAGAGATGCGGCCGGGCGTCGACAACGAGTTGCAGAAGCTTCTGCAGCGCAAGCCGCCGGAATTCGGCATCCGCCTTGCCGACGACCAGAGCAAGGTCCGCGACGGTTATGTCGCCGTCGAGATCACAGGCGCCGAGGAAGCCGGAACCGATGTCGCCGGCTTCTCGATCCTGTCGAACAGCCGCAATGTCGGCGACATCGCCACGCGCTCGGCCGATGGCGACAAGACAACAGTCGAAGTGCCGGTCGAGGACGGCCAGAACACCATCCGCATCACCGGCACCAACGAATATGGCTATCTGACCGAGCGCAGCGTGACCGCGCTGGCGAGGAAGACCGAAAAGGCCGAGGCCAAGGGCAAGCTCTATGTCGCGGTCATCGGCGTCGACAAATATCCGTTCCTGACCGATGCCTGTTCGGGCCACGCCTGCGACCTGCGCTACCCCGTCGACGATGCCACCGAATTCCTGAACGTCATTGCGCAGAAATCATCGCCGCTGTTCTCGTCGATGGAGACGCTGGTGCTGGTCAACCGCGAGGCGCTCGACGAAAGCCCCGACAAGGCCCAGCAGACCTACACGGTCGCCAGCGCCGACACCGTCATGGAACCGGATTCGCACACGATCGACGATCAGCTCGCCGATTTCCTCGACAAGCCTGGCGAGCACGACACCACCATCGTCTTCGTCGCCGGCCATGGCATCAACATCGACGAGGATTACTATTTCATCCCGACCGATGGCCGCAAACAGGATGCCGATCGCTGGAAGCGCTCCTCGCTTGTCGACTGGGGTGACATCCAGAAATCGGTCGAGCGGGCCAAGGGCATGCGCTTCATGCTCCTCGACACCTGCCACGCCGCCAACGCCTTCAACCCGCGCCTGGAAAAGGACGCGCAGGACGCACGCATCGTCGTGTTCTCAGCGACCGCCGCCAACAACACCGCCGCCGAATTGCCGGAACTCGGCCACGGCGTCTTCACCTATTCGATCCTCGAAGGCCTGCGCGGCAAGGCCAAAACCTCCGATGGCGGCGTGACGCTGTTCGGGCTCGCTGATTTCATCTCGCGCGAGGTGGTGCGGCTGACCGCGTCGAAGCAGAAGCCGTTCTACTATGTCGGCGGCGTGGAGAACATCGTGTTGGCCGAGCCGTGATAACCCGCCTGCTGACGCTTATCATCGTCTCTCTGGTTCTCTGCGGCACGGCACAGCCCACCCCGATCGTCTGCCCACCCCACACCGAAAACTTCCCGCCCTTCTACGACGACGCCACCCTGTTCAAGGATGCCATCGCCAGCGTCGCCGATGTTCAGCCGTCCAACCAGCGGCTGACAGGCATCACCGTGCCGCATCATCTCTTGGCCGCCGATCTCGTGGCGTTGGGTTTTCATGCCGCGTCCGGCTTCCGCTACAAGCGCATCGTCATCCTGTCGCCGGACCATTTCCACAGGACGCACAAGCTCTACGCCACAACCACGCGCGGCTTCGACACCGTGCTTGGCCCGGTGGCTGCCGACGCCGATGCCGTGCGTCTTCTGGAGAAGAATGGCGACATGGTCGAGGAATCCTGCCTGTTCGACAAGGAGCACGGTGTGCGTGCCATGCTGCCTTTCCTGCACCACTATTTCCCCGAGGCGAAGATCGTGCCGATCGCGATGTCGGTAAAGGCGAAGCGCGGCGACTGGGACAGGCTGGCAGAGGCGCTGAAACCGATCGTCGACCGGGACACGCTGATCGTCGAATCCACCGACTTCTCGCACTATCTGCCCCAGCACGATTCCAGGCGCTTCGACCAGCAGACGCTGAACATGCTGGCAGCCGGCTCGCTCGACGGCATCGCCGCCTTGCGCCAGCCCGATCATGCCGATTCCGTCGGCGCGCTCTATATCCAGACCCGGCTGCAGCGCGAACTGTTCGGCGCCCAGCCCCTGGTGGTCGCCAACGAGAACTCGCAGGAACACACCTCGGATTATGTCGAGCGCACCACCAGCTATGTCGTGGCGCTGTTCGGCGCCTTCGGCCCAGGTTTCAACAACCCGGCGCGGCCAAAGGACAGGATCTACTATCTTGCCGGCGACGTGAATTTCGGTCGCGCCATGAAGACGGTCCTGGTTCGCGACGGCGTGGCCGACAAGATCGTCGACAGCATCCTGGCGCTGACCGGATCGCGGCCGCTCATCGTCAATCTCGAAGGTGTCATCCTGCCCAACGTGCCCGAAGCGATCGACGACATGACGCTGGCCATGCCGGAAGACCTCGCCGCCAGCATGCTGAAGCGGCTGCATGTCGCCGGCGTCAGCCTCGCCAACAACCACGCCTACGATCTCGGTCCATCCGGCTATGCCGAGACGCTGCGCGCGCTGGATGAGGCCGGCATCCCGCATTTCGGCCAGGGCGAAACGCTGGCGCTCGACGACCTCGACCTTGTCGGCCTGACCGACATCGACACCAATGGCTCCAGGAACACCGATCTGTTGACCCCTGCCTTGCTCGACCGGCTGCTGCACGAGGATGCGCAGCGTCCGGTCGTCGCCTTCGTCCATTGGGGCCGCGAGTACAAGACCGAACCGTCGGCGCGCGAAGAGATGCTTGCCGATGAGATGCGATTGCGCGGCGCTTCAGCCATTGTCGGCGGCCATCCGCACGTGTCGAGCGAGGCGATCGTCCCGCTGGCCGGCGGCGATGTGGCGGAAGTCTACTCGCTCGGTAATTTCCTGTTCGACCAGAGCGCCGAGCGCTCGTCAGGATCGATGCTGGAATTGCGCGTCTTCGCCCAGGGCACGGTCTTTGTCAGGCTGATCCCTCTGCCCAACTATTTCGAGATGGGTCGAAAGTAGGCACTCCCCAGGCTGTGTCGAGATACAGGTCAGGCCGGCACACCTGAATATCAATACACCTTAACCACAGCCAATCATCTGGCGCGGCAGATAGCACGCCGCCGGTTCTGTCTTGGTCTCGAACAACGACTGCTTCGGGCGGAAATAGAAGAAGGTCACCGGCTTGCTCTCGCGCACGCTGCCATCCGCGAAATGCGCGGCGATGCTGAAACTGTGGATCGACGACATCGCCGACCACATTTTCAGCCGCGCCGTATAGGCGCTGACATTCTTGTTGCCGCGCATCGGCATGGCGATCGTGTAGTCGTGTTTGCCGATCGGGAATTCGATGTTCTGGTAGCGCATGGCTTCCGGACTGCCGCCGCCGCCATCGCCGCATTCGGCCATCGATTCGGGAGTCTCGAAGACCGCCATGGTCATCTGGGCGCGAAACGGCTCGCTCTGCTGGTAGACATTGCCCTGATCGTCGGCCCAGGAATAGTCGAATTTGCCGATCGCATTCAGCGTCATCGCCTGATTGAAATTGCCGAGATAGTCGCCGACCTCGCCGAACTTGATCTTGTTGGTGAGCTGGCTGCGGCAGACATTGAGACTGTCGACAGAGGGGCAGGGAAAACGTCCCGTCTCAAGGCTCGCCGTATCGACGCCGGCCTCGTCGAGCACGCTCTTGATCGACACGTCGACGCCATCGCCGAAACCACCGATATCCTTGGTGAACATGCGGCTTGGCTGGCCGGTCGGATTGCCTTCCTCGTCCACCGTGGTGAACTGGATCGACATCTTCATGTCCTTGGCGTCGCCCCAGCCATTGTTGACGATCGAGAAGTCCGGCCGGAAGCCGATGCAGCCGAAATGCTCCGAGATCGACAGCATCGGCTTGCGGTAGGCATCGCTGGCAGCGACCTTCATTTCCAGGCTGTCGAGCTTGACCCTGGATTCGTCTGTCGTCTTCAGGTCGACCTCGGCAAAGGCCGGCGTGTTCTCCCAGTCCGCGCCGCCATAGACATTCGTCGTGTTGACCGTTCCGGTGCCGTTCCAGGCGTCGTTGTAGAGATTGTCTTCCGGATAGATCGCAACGTCCTCGTCGCGCACCAGATGCTGGTATTTCATGTCGGCCTGCTGGGTCATGCGCTGGTCGACGATAACGCCGATCTCGACCTTGTCGGCATCGCCGCCGCCGGCCTGCGCCTTGAGCAGGCCGCCGACCCTGGCATCGGCCAGAACGTCGGGACGCGAGCCGCCGACCTCCTTACCCATCACCCATTGCGATTCATAGACAGTGCCGCCGGCGAGCCGGGTATGGCCCTTGCCGTTCTTCAGCCCGCCGACAAAGGAGCCGGCGAAGATCTCGCCGGTCTTCGAAAGCAACCGGCCCTCGCCATTCGGAACGCCGTCGACGAACTCCCCCTCATAGCGGTTGCCGTCGGCATCGACGTGGATGCCCTTGCCGTTGAGGTCTCCGGCTAACCAATGTCCATCGAAAACCTCGCCCGAACGCAGTTCGAGCCGGCCTTGCCCGTCAGGCCGGCCGTTCCTGATGTCACCGAAATAGCTGGAATAGACGGTCTTCGGATCATAGCTCGCCGAGCCGCGCACCCGCCACACCAGCCTGCCCTTGCCGTTGATGGTGCCGTCCTCGGCGATCGTCCGGTCGGGCGACTGGCCCGCCGCCGGCTCCCAGACGAAATCGAGGTTCTTCTCAGGATGGAAATCCCAGACACGCACGGTCCGGCGCAACACCGAGCGTGTGTCGGCCTGATAGAGGATCTGCACGCGCTCCGCCCAGGCGCCGCCGACAGGGGCGGGATCGGCAAAAGCCGTCGAAACCATCAGCGTGGCCAGCATCGATGCCGCCGCGATCCCGAATACTGCCCTTGTCCGCCCCATCCCTTGAGCCCCCTGGACGCCTCGCCCCCTTGGCAAGCCAAGCGTAGTCGGGGCGCCGGCCTCGTGCAAGGGAAGCCATGCGGAAGGATCGGCACGAAAAAGGCGGCAGGATTGACCCGCCGCCTTTGTCTTCACTGCGAACCCGTAGCGCTTATTTGTACAGGCTGTTGATCCACTGGACGTTGGCGGCGTTGAGGCGCACGGCGGTGTTCGCGTCGGGGCTTTCCGCCACGTTGACGCCGGTGATGATGCGCTGCTTGGACTTGGTGTCATAGGCATAGACCGAGCTGCCGCTCGACCCCGGGAACGTATCGCAGTCGTACTGGAAATATTCCGGAGCGATGTTCTCGGCATGCACTTCGCAGCTTGCCTTCCACATCGTGCCCATCGGCTTGTCGCCGGGATACCCGACGAGGTTGGCGGTGAAATCGCCGAGATCGTCGTAATTGGCGTAGCCCAGCCAACCCAGATTGGTGCCGACATCCTGCTTCAGCGTGATGATGCCCAGATCCCACGGGATCACCGAGCCGTAATAGCCCTGGTAGTTGTCGATGAAGCCCTGCAGCACATAGGCGCTTTCAAAGGTGAAGGCGCCGAACGGTGCGTCATCCGCGGTGCTGCCGTTGAGGCCCGGCACGAACAGATATTCGGACAGCCAGTCCTTGTCCTCATGGCTGTAGAGGCAGTGCGCCGCGGTGAGCACGGTGCGCGGGCCGATCAGCGTTGCCGAGCAGCTGCCATAGCTGCCCGTCTTCGGCGATTTGGCCTCCAGATAGCCGATGGCCGAGAACGGATAGGTCTTGGTGTTCTTGACCTGCTCGCGATCGTCGGGACCGAAAACCTGACGCCCTGCTTCGCCTTCGCCCAGTCCCGGGTCCTCGGTCTTGCGCTCAGCCCCGGCCGCGCCATTGGCCGGCGCGTTCAGCTCCTTGATGATGAGCTCGCGCAGTGCTTCGCTCGGCTCGATCTTGATCTCCTTGCCATCGGCGGAACGCCCGACGATGCCATAGGATTTAACAGCCGCCTTCTCGTCGGTGAGCGGCGCGGCGCGGTTGTCTTCGTCAGTAAGCGTCGGTGTCGTGATCGGCTTTGCCCGACCGGCCTTGAAGTCGCCTGAAGTAACGTCCCGCATGCTTTCGCCATTGCCGGCACTGGCGGAGCCAGGGTCGGCGGCGAAAACCGGGACCGTCCACATTGCGGTGGAAAGCAATGCGGACGCAATGAGTGCGTTTGTCAGTTTTGTCATGGTGAGACTCTCCCAAAAGTCAGCAAGGACTGGATCAAAATACAGAAATATTGTCGAGATCGTGGTGACGCCGAAAAATGAGTTTGCTCATCGGCATTCCCCGCGAGCGTTGTTCTGGGCTGTCATTTTCAAGGCCCCCGCCAAAAAAACTCTGCGGCGGTATACTGCCTAAAATAATCCAAGATTGGCAATGACAAATCGCTTCCACGTAGCCCGTGGGGGGCTATAGGATTTTGTGCGGGTTCTGCTCGCGGGCACGGTTAGCAAAAGTGGGATTCGGTTTTGTGACCGGTCGCGCGCCGTTTTCGATACGGTACGCGTGCGGATCGCTGAACCGGCAACACCTCCTTGCACAATGCCCGGCGTCGATCCGCGCGGGAGAATTGTCTGAGGAGGTTTCAGGTGCACATCACAAATCGGTTCGGGCCAATCGTTGCCGCATCGCTGCTTGGCATTGCCGCTGCCTTTGTATCGACCAACCACGGCCGGGCGGATGAAGGCACCGCAAGGCCCGAAGCGGCGGTCTCGCCGATGCAGCGGGTGACCGAGGCCAGGGCCAAGGCGGCGGCGGAGAACCCTGACGGCGCCGACCGGGTCTATGGCGGCAACCAGGCCGAAAAGGGCGCCTATCCGTTCCAGGTCGCGCTGCTCACCACCGCCAGGCTGGACGAGAACCCGGCCTCGCAGGCCAATGCGCAATTCTGCGGCGGCAGCCTGATCGCGCCGCAATGGGTGCTGACGGCGGCGCACTGCCTCAACGACAAGGGCAGGCCGATCTCGCCGGATACGGTCACCGTGCTGACCGGCGCCACCGACCTCAGCGAAGGCAAGCGCCACAAGGTGGTGGAGGTCATCATCAACGAGGGCTACAGCGAGCAGACGCTCGACAACGACCTCGGCCTGCTCCGGCTTGCCGAGCCGGCCGATGCGCCGACCATCAAGCTTGCCCGCGAGGCGACCCCCGACACCGGCAAGACCACCGTCACCGGCTGGGGCAAGATGCAGGACGGGACGTTCCCGACCACGCTGATGGTCGCGGATCTCGATCTGCAGCCCAACAGCGCCTGCAACAGTGGCATCAAGGCCATCTACGCGCACGACCTCAAGGCGGCGCTCGGCGATCTGTCCCATCGCATGCGCTATTCGGAAAAGGGCATCGATGCGGCCGCCAATGCGATTGCCGCCGACATGACCGATCCGCTGACCGGCAACATGATCTGCGCCGGCACCACCAGCGGTGTGCGTGATGCCTGCAATGGCGACAGCGGCGGCCCCCTGTTCATGACCGGCGCCGACGGGCCGGTCCAGGTCGGCGTCGTCAGTTGGGGTGAAGGCCCGGCCGACGGCAGCGCGGCCTGCGGCCACAAGGACGCCTATGGCATCTACACGCGGCTGGCCAACTACGGCGGCTGGATCGAGGCGAAGATGAAGACCCCTGCCCCCGCGCCGGAAAAGCCGAAAGCCGGGCTGGGCACCGCGCAGAAACCGAAAACGCCCTGACAGTTCGACCTCGACGGTGACGTTAAAACGGCGGGAATCTTCCCGCCGTTTTCATTTGCCGAATATCACATGAGCTGGCGCCTATTTCCTCGGCGGGCCTTTGCGCTCGGCCGAGGCTGCCCACAGATTGATGTCGGATTCGCGCGCGTAGCTGTCGATCTCAGCCAATTCGGCATCGCTGAAGTCGAGAACCTTCAGGGCGCCGACGCAGTCCTCGACTTGCTCCGGCCGGCTGGCGCCGATCAGCGCCGACGTTACCTTGCCCTTGCGCAGCACCCAGGCCAGCGCCATCTGCGCCAGCGTCTGGCCGCGCTTGCCGGCGATCGCGTTGAGCGCCTCGATGTTGGCGATGGTGCGGTCGTTGATGAAGGCCGTCTTCAGCGACTTGCCTTGGGAGGCGCGGCTGCCCTCGGGGATACCGCCAAGATATTTGTCGGTCAGCATGCCCTGAGCCAGGGGCGAAAACACGATCGAACCGACGCCAAGCCCCTCCAGCGTGTCGAGCAGGCCATCCTCCTCAACCCAGCGGTTCAGCATCGAATAGCTCGGCTGGTGGATGATGCAGGGCGTGCCGAGCCGCTTGAGGATGTCGGCGGCCTCGCGGGTGCGCTGCGAGTTGTAGGACGAGATGCCGGCATAGAGTGCTTTGCCCGAACGCACCGCGTGGTCGAGCGCACCCATGGTTTCCTCCAGCGGCGTGTCGGGGTCGAAGCGGTGCGAGTAGAAAATGTCGACATAGTCGAGCCCCATCCGCTTCAGGCTCTGGTCGAGGCTGGCCAGCATGTATTTGCGCCCGCCCCATTCACCGTAGGGGCCGGCCCACATTTCATAGCCGGCCTTGGTCGAGATGATCAGCTCGTCGCGATAGGCGGAAAAATCGGTGCGCAGGATTTCGCCGAAAGCGGTTTCGGCCGAGCCGGGCGGCGGTCCGTAATTGTTGGCAAGGTCGAAATGGGTGATGCCGAGGTCGAACGCCTTGCGCACGATCGCCTGCTTGGTCTTGTGCGGCGTGTCATTGCCGAAATTGTGCCACAGGCCGAGCGAGATCGCCGGCAGCTTGAGGCCTGAGCGGCCACAGCGGTTGTAGATCATTTTTTCGTAGCGATTTTCGGCGGCGACATAGGGCATGGGGAAATATCCTCGAAGCTGAACAGACCGGGCAGCTTCATCGCAAAAGCGGCGAGCCGGCCCGGCGCCCTTTTACCCTCTCCCCGGCCGAACGGGGAGAGGGGCAAGTCAAAATTATCGATAATCTCCGCGGCTTACTTTTTCTTGGCCAGCAATTCCTTGGCCGCCTTGACGCCAAGTGCCGCCGGCCGTTCGCAAGTGGTCTGCATGGCGACGAATTTTCCCGTCTCGCCGGAACGCAGTATGCCGGTCATGACATCGACGGCATGCAGCGCCAGTTCCATCGAGCAACGATGCGGCCGCCCCTCGACTATCGCCAATGCCATGTCGGCGAGACCCGCCGTGCGGTAGTTGGCCATCATGCCCTGGCCATGCATTTCATTGGGCTCGCCAAGCGGGTGCTTCCATTTCGGCAGCTTCTTGACCGGCTTGCCCTCTTCGGTGAAACGCACGTCGCCGCCGAAGAAGTTCGGATCCGGCACGAACACCGTGCCCGCTTCGCCATAGAGTTCCATCGGCGCGTGGCCATGAGCCCAGACATCCCAGCTGGTGTTCAACGTCACCACGGCGCCGTTCTCGAACTCCAGCAGGCCATGGATGGTCGTCGGTGTATTGACCGGGATTTTTTCGCCCGCGCGTGGTTTCGATGAAATCGTCCGCTCCTTGGCCGGGGTTGTCGCAAAGGCCGCCACCTGTTTCACCGGCCCGATCAGCTGGATCAGATTGGTGATGTAATACGGCCCGATATCGAGCACCGGTCCGGCGCCCGGCTGGAAGAAGAAATCCGGATTGGGGTGCCAATGCTCCATGCCGTGACCCATGACATGGCAGGTGCCGCTGGTGATCTTGCCAAGCTTGCCCTCGTCGATCAGTTCGCGCACCAGCTGGTGCGCGCCGCCGAGGAAGGTGTCGGGCGCCGAGCCGATGCGCAGCCCTTTCCTCTCTGCCCGCGCCTTGAGGTCCTGGCCCTCCTCGAGCGAAAGCACGAACGGCTTTTCCGAATAGACGTGCTTGCCGGCATCGAGCACACGTTTCGACACCTCGTAATGCACCGCCGGTATCGTCAGGTTGACGATGATGTCGATGTCGTCGGCCTCGAGCAGGTCCTCGACGGTCTCGGCGCGCAGCTTGAACTCCTTCGCCCGCGCCCTGGCTGCATCCATGTTGATGTCGGCGCAGGCGCGCATCTCGATGCCGCGAAACAGCGGCGCCAGCGAGAAATACGCCTTCGAAATGTTGCCGCAGCCGATGACGCCAATACCCAGTTTCCCAGTATCTAGCTTCTTTGCCATGATGATTGTTCCTAGTAAGCCTTAACGGATGCGATCGAACGGCGGGCGAAGCGCTCGATGTCGTTGGGGTTGTCCTGTTCCATGACAAAGTACTTTGCCGCGCTCTTGGCCCGCAACAGCTTGATAAGGCCGGCCCAGTCGATCGTGCCGTGGCCGACATCCGACCAGCCATCTTCATCCAGCCCTTCGCCCGGCCTGGCGATGTCCTTCACATGCACGGCGACGATGCGCTTGCCGTGCTTTTCGATCCAGGGCAGTGGATCGGCGCCGCCGCGCACCACCCAGGCGAGGTCCATCTCCCAGCCGATACCGGGGGCCGAAGACAGGATGTGATCCTGCGGCACCGACCCGTCGGCGAGTGCCTTGAACTCGAAGTCATGGTTGTGCCAGGCAAAGCCGTAGCCGGCCTTCGAGGCAACCTCACCGACCTTGGCCAGGCGCTCGCCGAAGCCACGCCAACCGGCCGCATCGGACGGCCTGTCCTCGGCCATCAGATAGGGGCAGATCAGAAGCTTGATGCCGAGCGCTTCGGCCGTTCTGCGCACACCGTCGAAATCATTCTCCAGCGCATCGATGGAGAAATGCCCGGTCGGCATCGAAAGCCCGTTCTTGTCGAGTTCCGCGCGGAAGGCCTTGGGATTCTCATAGACGCCGCCGAAGCCTTCAACCTCGGTGTAGCCGAGCTTGCCGAGCGTGGCGAGCACGCCCTCCCAGGGTTGGAAATTGCGGGCGCTGTAAAGTTGGAATGACCAGTTCATCGTCTCTGTCCGTTCTGCTTGGTAAGGTGGGTCTTGGGAGGATGGCGCTTGGGAGCTATAGGCGGTTGCCGGATGGGGTATCGAACAGCGAGGCACGGGCTGGGTCAAAGCCGATCCGGATTGGATCGCCGGTGCGCAGCGTCTTTTCCGCCTCGACGCGGAAGGAAAAATTGCGGCCGCCGAGCTTGGTCCACACCAGCGTGTCGGAGCCCATCGGTTCGACGATCTCGACGGCTGACTCGGCGGTGAACGGCATGGCCTTGGCCGCATCCCCAAAGGCGACGTGCTCGGGCCTGATGCCGAACACACAGGGCTTGCCCACGCTGCCGCGATCCTTGTCGAACTCATAACGGCCGAGCGGTATCGACACCCCCTCGGCGGTGAATGCCGCGACATCGCCGGCTTCCAGTTGACCCTCGATGAAATTCATCGCCGGCGAACCAAGGAATCCGGCGACAAAGCGGTTGACCGGACGGTTGTAGATGGTTTGCGGGGCATCGAGCTGTTGGATGACGCCGCCCTTCATCACCGCGATCCGGTCGGCGAGCGTCATCGCCTCGATCTGGTCGTGGGTGACGTAGATCATGGTGTTCTGCAATCTGCGATGAAGCAGCTTGATCTCGACGCGCAGTTCGGATCGCAGCTTGGCGTCAAGATTGGACAGCGGTTCGTCGAACAGGAAAACGTCGACGTCGCGTACCAGCGCCCGCCCGATCGCCACGCGCTGGCGCTGGCCGCCGGACAGTGCGGAGGGCTTGCGTTGCAGCAGCGGTTCGATCTGCAGGATCTCCGCGGCGCGCGCGATGCGTTTGGCGATTTCTTCCTTGGGCAGGCCCGCGACCCGCAGGCCGAAGGACAGGTTCTTCTCCACCGTCATCTGCGGATAGAGCGCATAGGACTGGAACACCATGCCGATGCCGCGATCCTTGGGCTCCTCCCAGGTGACGTTCTTGCCCTTGATGAAGATGCGGCCCTTCGAAATGTCGAGCAGCCCGGCAATGCAGTTGAGCAAGGTCGACTTGCCGCAACCGGAGGGCCCCAGGAGCACGATGAACTCGCCCTCGGCGATGTCGAGATTGAGTGTCTGCAGAACCGACACCGCGCCATAGTTCAGCGACAGGTTCTGGATCGATACGCTGGGGTTCGCGATTTCTGCCATCATCACCCTTTCACCGCGCCGGCAGCGATGCCACGCACAAAAAGCCTGCCGGAAATGAAATAGATAACGAGCGGAACCAGCCCGGTCAGGATGGTCGCCGCCATATTGACGTTGTATTCCTTCACGCCCTGCACGGAATTGACGATGTTGTTGAGCTGCACCGTCATCGGATAGGTGTCGGGGCGCGTGTAGACGACGCCGAACAGGAAGTCGTTCCAGATGCCTGTCACCTGCAGGATGACGGCGACGACGAAGATAGGCAGCGACATCGGCAGCATGATGCGCAGATAGATGCCCCAGAAGCCGGCGCCGTCGACGCGCGCCGCCCGGAACAACTCCTCCGGCATGGAGGTGAAATAGTTGCGGAACAAAAGTGTCAGGATCGGCATGCCGAAAATGGAATGGACGATCACCAGGCCGCTGAGGCTGCCATAGAGGCCGATCTCGCGCAGGATGATGACGATCGGATAGATCATCACCTGATAGGGGATGAAGGCACCGACGATCAGGATGATGAAGAATGTGTCGGCGCCCTTGAAGCGCCAGTTGGCCAGCGCGTAGCCGTTTACGGACGCGATCGCGATCGACAGGATCACCGATGGTACGGTGATACGAACGGAGTTCCAGAAGCCGCGTGAAAGCCCGTCGCAATTGAGGCCGGTGCAGGCCGTCGACCACGCCTTGACCCAGGGCTCGAAAGTGATCTCGAGCGGTGGCGAGAAGATGTTGCCGAGGCGGATTTCCGGCATGCCCTTGAGCGAGGTGACAATCATCACATAGAGCGGCAAGAGGTAGTAGAGCGCTGCCACGATGAGCGTGCCGTAGAGGAAGATGTTGCGCCGCGAGAATATGTGACGCGGCTTCGGTCCACTCGGCCCCGTTGCATCGGCATGGGCGGCGCCGGACGGTACGGACAGGGAAACGGCTTGGTCAGACACGCTTCCTGCCTCCGAATTCGAGATAGGCCCACGGCACGATGACAATCATCACCGAGAGCAGCATCATGGTCGAGGCCGCGAAACCCTGGCCGAGATTCTGGGCGAAGAACATGTAGTCGTAGACATACTTTGCCGGCACTTCCGAGGCGATGCCCGGCCCACCGCTGGTCTGGGCGACGACGAGGTCGTAGACCTTGACGATGCCGGACGCGATGATGACGAGCGTGGTGATGAAGACCGGCCGCATCATCGGGATGATGATGAACAGGTAGGTCTTCCACATCGGAATCCCGTCCACCCGCGCGGCCTTCCAGATATCCTCGTCTATGCCGCGCAGGCCGGCCAGCATCAGGCACATGATCAGCCCGGTGCCCTGCCACAGCGCAGCGATCGATATGCCGTAGATGACGATGCTGGAATTGTAGAGCGGATCGAAATCGAAGCTCGTCCAGCCAAGGTTTCTTATCACGCCCTGGATGCCGAAGTCCGGATTGAGCAGCCATTGCCAGACAAGGCCGGTGACGATGAAGGAGAGCGCGAAGGGATAGAGAAAGATGGTGCGGAACGTATCTTCGAAACGTATCTTCTGGTCGAGCAGGGCAGCGAGGACGAAACCGATCACCAGCGAGAAGACCAGCGAGATCACGCCGTAGATCAGCAGGTTCTCGATCGAGATCAGCCAGCGCGGGGTCGCCCACAATCTGTAATACTGGTCGAGGCCGACGAAATTCAGCCGCGGCAGCAGCTTCGAATTGGTGAAGGAATAGAGCACCGTCCACGCCGTGCCGCCGACGAAAACCACCAGCGCGGTGAGGATCATGGGGATCGACGCGATCTTCGCATTGAGATTGCGAAACAATCGGCTTGGGCGTTCGCTCTTGCTCATCGGTGCAGCCATGCTGGATCGGGTAAGGGCGCGGCCTCCCGGCCTGGAGTTCACCGGACCGGGAGGAAAGAGACTTTGCCGGCGGTATCAGTCCGCCGTGGCGATGATGTCGGCGAAGCGCTTCTGCGCCTCTTCCACGGTCATCTCGGGCTTGGCGAAGAACTCGGAGAACAAGTCCTCCTTCTGCTTCTGGCTGTCCTGCGAAAGCAGCTGGTCCGTCCATGGGATGACGGCGCCCTTGGCCAGGATGGCGAGACCCTTCTTCATGCAATCATTGGCGGCGTTGAGGTCGACGTCGCCACGCACCGGCAGCGAGCCCTTCTTGAGATTGAAGGCGACCTGGGTCTTGGGATCGAGCAAGGTTTCGGCCAGGACTTCCTGCGCCTTGGACTTGTCGGCGTCCTTGAGCACCGGGAAATAGAAGGCATCGCCACCGGTGGCGATCACCTCGTTCAGACCAAGGCCGGGAAGACAGGTATAGTCCTTGCCGGCGGTCTTGCCGGCAACCTGGAACTCGCCCTGCGCCCAGTCGCCCATGATCTGGCCGCCGGCCTTGCCGGTGATGACCATGTTGGTGGCCTGGTTCCAGTCCTGCACGTTGGTGTTCTTGGCCATCTTGCGCGCATCGTCGGCCGCCTTGAACACCTTGGCGACTTCCGGGCCAGCCGCGAACTTGGCGTCCTTGTCCTTGTAGACCTTGAGGAAGGTGTCGGTGCCGCCGACCGCTGCCAGCAGCACGTCGAAGGCGCCGGACGACTGCCAGGCCTGCCCGCCCACCGCCAGCGGGATGATGCCTGCCTTCTCGAGCGCCGGGGCGGCGGCCACATACTCATTCCAGTCCTTCGGCACCGGCACGCCGGCCTTCTGGAAGGCGTCGTTCGAGAGCCACAGCCACTGCCAGGAGTGGATGTTGACGGGCACGCAGTAGATCTTGCCGCCGATGGTGCAGCTGTCGAGCAGGCTCTTCGGCCGCACGACCTCTGTCCACTTGCCCTTGGTGGCGACATCGGTCAGGTCGCGCATAAGGCCGGCCTGCACCAACTCTTCCGCTTGCCGGCCGTGATTGAACTGGGTGGCGCCCATCGGGTCGCCGCCGGTGATCCGACTGATCATGATCGGCCGTGCCGTGCCACCGGAGCCTGCGATGGCGCCGTCGACCCAGTGGTTGCCGGTGGCATCGAAAGCCTTGGCGAGTTCCGCGACCGCCGCCGCCTCGCCGCCGGAAGTCCACCAATGAGTGACTTCCAGGTCCGTCGCGGCGGCCGGGCCGGCGAACTGCAGCGCGGCCGTGGCCGCCAGGGCAGCGGTCAAAAGTTTGTATCGCATTTCGGTTCCTCCCAGAATCTGAAACGTTACAGATTTTCGATACGGCAATTGCGCGGATGGCGCAACCCCGGGCGTGGCGACCGTTCGATATTTTTTCGAGCCGCGAATAAAATCTGTTGACCGACCGAGTCGTTGTGCGTCGCAATATGAGCAAGTGCAGCGCAAAATACGAAACGATTGATGAAAGCCGGTAAAGAGCGCCCACGGGACAGCGTTTGGCCTTGGATTCTCAAGGGAATTCATTCGCTCCATCTCGCCCCCCCGAATTCGCCGGCCAGCCAGTGCGATTGGCAATCTGTAACGTTTCAGTATATTGACGGGTTGCCGGGCTTCAAATCATGCCAAGCCGCCAATCACCGCGATTGCCGACCCGGCCTGCGGCTGCTAATGCGCCTGACGGGCGGGACGAATGGACAGACGGCATACGCAAAAGAACGAGGAAGCGTCGGCGCAAGGGCGGCCAACGCTGAAGACGCTTGCCTTCATGACCGGGCTCGGCGTCACCACCGTGTCGCGCGCCTTGAAGGATGCCCCTGAGATCGGCGCCGAAACCAGGCGCCGCGTCCAGCTCGTCGCCAAGCAGATCGGCTACCGCCCGAACCGCGCCGGCGTCAGGCTCAGAACCGGCAAGACCAATGTCATCAGCCTCGTGCTCAACACCGAGCAGGAGATCATGAGTTTCGTCTCCGACATCATCTACGGCGTCTCCGAGGTCATTGCCGACACGCCCTACCATCTGATCGTCACGCCCTATTCGCGCTCGCAGGATCCGCTCGACCCCATACGCTACCTGGTCGAAACCGGCTCGGCCGACGGCGTCATCATTTCACGCACGCAGCCGAACGATCCCCGCGCCCGCTACATGCTGGAGCACGGCATTCCCTTTGCAACGCATGGTCGCACAGAGATGGGGCTGGTCCACCCCTATCATGATTTCGACAATCACGCCTTCGCGGTCGAGGCCGTCCGGCGCCTTGCGGGCTTGGGACGCCGCAAGCTCGCTTTGCTGACGCCACCCGTTGGGCTGACCTATTACAGCCACACGGTCAACGGCTTTGCCGATGCGCTGAGCGAGGTCGGCGCCAGCGAGATCCCGTTCAGCACCGTATCGATCGACCATTCGATCGAACAGATCCGCACGAGGACCGCGCAGCTGATGCGCCGCGACATCAGGCCGGACGGCTTTGTCAGCAGCGCCGCCGCCGCGACGCTTGCGCTCGTCGCCGGCATCGAGGATGCCGGCCTCAAGCTTGGCCGCGACGTCGACATCGTCTCCAAGCAATCATCGGACCTTTTGCATCTGTTCCGGCCCGAGCTGCTGATCGTCAACGAGAACTTCCGGCTGGCGGGCTCGGAGCTCGCCCGCTCGGTACTTGGCTGGATCGGCGGCGCCGCACCCGGCTCGCTGCAAAGTCTCAGCGTGCCAAGCGAGGTCCTGGCCTACAAGCGCGTAGTGTCCTAGCCGGCAGCGCCGCTGCCCCACGGGCCGTGGAAGGCACCTTGCTCGCCGATGCGTTCGAAGCCATGCGCGCCAAAGAAATCCCGCTGCGCCTGGATCAGGTTCGAGGTGCCGCGACCCTGGCGGTAGCTGTCGAAATAGGCCAGCGCCGAAGACAGCGCCGGCACCGGCGCACCGGCTTCGGAAGCCTTTGCCACGATACGCCTGAGCGACGGATGCGCCTCCAGCATCAAGGAGATGAAAGCCGGCGCCATCAAAAGATTGGTCGAAGCGCCGCCGCTGCTGAACGCCTCGGCCATCGTATCCAGCATCTGCGAGCGGATGATGCAGCCGGCGCGCCAGATCCTGGCGATGGTCGGCATCGGCAGGTTCCAGTTGAACTCCTTCGAGGCGCCGCTCATCACCGCGAAGCCCTGTGCGTAAGCCGCGATCTTGCCGGCGAACAGCGCCAGTTCGAGATCGTGCAGCAGCGCATCCTTGTCGCCGGAAATCTTCGTCACGCCGATGTTGCCATAGGCCTTTTCCGCCGCCAGCCGCTCGTCCTTGATCGACGACAGGACGCGCGCCGCCACCGCCGCCTCGATCGCGGTCGCCGGAATGCCGAGCTGCTGCGCCTCGATGACGGACCATTTGCCAGTACCCTTCTGGCCGGCGCGGTCGAGGATGATGTCGACCACCGGCTTGCCGGTCTTGGGATCGTCGGCGGCGAGCACCTTGGCCGTGATCTCGATCAGGTAGGAGTTGAGACGGCCCTTGTTCCAGTTGGAAAACACCGTGCCGATGTCCTTCGGCCCCATGCCCAGCCCATCGCGCAGGATGCCGTAGATCTCGGCGATCATCTGCATGTCGGCATATTCGATGCCATTGTGGATGGTCTTGACGAAATGCCCGGCGCCATCGGTACCGAGCCAGGCGGCACAGGGCTCGTCCTTGAATTTTGCCGAGATGGCGGTCAGCACGTTTTCGACGCGCTTCCAGCTGTCTTCCGTGCCGCCGACCATGATCGACGGGCCGTGTCGCGCGCCCTCCTCGCCGCCGGAGACGCCCATGCCGATGAAGGTCAGGCCCGAGCCGGATAGTTCGGAGAAGCGCCGCATCGTGTCGCGGAAATTGGCGTTGCCGGCATCGATGACGATGTCGTTGCCGGACAGCACGCCGCGCAAGGCTTCGATCTGTTCGTCGACCGGCTTGCCGGCCAGCACCATGATGATGATCGGGCGCGGCGGCCGGATCGCCGCGGCAAGCTCTTCCAGGCTGTAGCAGGGGACGACCATGTCCTTCAGCGCGCCGGCATTCTCGACGAAAGCGTCGGTGCGTGCCCGGGTGCGGTTGAAGACGGCGATGCGGTGCCCGTGTTCGGCGATGTTGAGCGCCAGGTTGGAGCCCATCGTGCCAAGGCCGATCAGGCCGATTTCGGCTTTTTCCATCGTTTCATCCCTGCTTTCGGATCTTGTTGCTTGGAGCCCGCGATTTGGCGGGATGCCCGTTCTTCCCGAGATGATTGACGGGCCTTTTGCGCCGCGTCAACCGCCTCGCCGAATTGTGTTGCAGTTGCACAATACAGACCGTTCGACAACCATCACATCCGGCTGCTACGGCCTGATGTCCACAGGCGCCTCGATCTTCACCATCTTGAAATCCGAGACCAGTATGTCGATGCGCACCGTCCAGCGCCCGGGAACCGGAATGACGAGGTTGTCGACGCGCCAGCTGCCGTCGCCGGGCTTGGTCGCCGCGCGCTTCATGGGCTCGATGCCTGAATCGGGTTTCGACAGCACCAGCGTTACCTCCCTGGCGTCGAGCGGCCCGAAATCACCGGTCATGATGATCATCGAGGCGGCGACAGGCCCGGTATGGCCCGGCGTGATGCTGAGATCGGCCATCGCCTCCAGCGCGTGGATGTGGACCGAGACCGGCTGCGCCGCCGCGATCGCCAGCGCCCGTGGCGGCGGCGTGAAGCGCCAGCCCGCGGCAACGCCGAAGATCGCCAGCACGATCAGCATTTCAACGCCGATCGAACGGGTGAGCCTGCGTTGCACTTCCGTCGATCCCGCTTCGGCCGAGGCGGTGAGTTTCCAGCGATTGACGGCGGCGAGCGTGAACAGGAAGACCAGCAACGCCAGCTTGACCAGCAGCAGCCGGCCATAGGCGGTGCCGACCAGCGCCGAGGGCGTCTGCACCTGGATGACCGCGAGCACGATGCCGGCTGCGGCAAGCATCGCCACCACAGGCAGGATCGCTAAGGAGAAGCGGCGCAGGAAAGCGACGGCATCGGCTGTCTGGCGCTTCAACGCGAGACCAAGCGGCACCAATGCGCCGGCCCAGAAGGCGATGCCCATGCCATGCACGAACACCATCGGCCGTGTCAGCCATTGCGGTTCGGCCGCACTGGCGTGGCCGCTGGCGGCAAGCGCGACGCCGACCCCGGCCAGCCCGGCAAGGGCAAACGGCCTGGCGAGCACACGCGGCCCAGCCAGCGACAGCAGGCCCAGCCCGAGAGAAATCAGGGCTATCAGCACTGTCCAGCCGAAGCTGGTGCCGAGCGCGGTCCGCCAGATCACCGGTTGCCCCAGATGGGAGAGCGGCGCTCCAAGCGCATCGAGCCCCTGAAAGCCGAGCGACAAGGGTGCCGCCACCAGGCCGCATAGGATCGCGACAGTGACAAAGCGCTGACCGGCGCGTCCGTCGCCAGCCAGCCAGGCAAGGGCGAAGGCGCCGCCGACGCCGAGGAAAAGACCAATGTAGAGAAAGACCTTGCCGATCCAGATCGCCGATCGCGACGGCCAGTCGACCGCCTCGGACACGGCAGGCGGTTCGCTTGGTGCGCCGACGGAAAACAGCAGCGAGCCGCCAACCGGATGGCCGTCGGCGGAAATCACGCGCCAGCTCAGCACATGCGTGCCGGATTTGAGCGCCTGCGGATTGTCGATCTCGAGCGTCTGGTCGGTGAGGCGGAAGGATGTCAGCGTAACCGGCGTGCCGTCGGGCTTCACCAGCGTCATCACCAAAGGCGAAACCGGCTCGCTGAAGGTCAGCGAAAACTGCGTCGGCGCTTGATCGAGAACCGCACCGTCGGCCGGGTCGGTCTTGATCAGCGCGGCATGGGCAAAGGCCTGGCTGGTCGATGCCATGACGACAAACGCCATGAGCAGAGCCAGCAGCCCGCCGGCAATCCGGCCGACGCGCTCGCTGGTGGTATCGACCATCCGGGAAGATATTGCGGTCATGCCATGCCACGAGGATGCAGCGCGCTCCGGCCAGCAGAGCGCGCCAGGGGAGAACCTACTTCTTCGGCGTGAGCTTGATGCCGGGCGCCGGGGTCTCCAGCGCGTCTTCATCCTGCCCCGCCGCCGGAATCTCGATCCAGCGATCGGCGGCATCGCCGCATTCCTGCACCACCGGGAAATAGAGTTTTTGGTCGACGGGCAGATCCGCGGTCAGCGTCGCGCGGAAGACGAACTCGTCGTAGAACTCATCCGGCAGATTGCCGCCGCTCCAGTCGACTTCCTTGACGCCATCGATCACCGCTTGGCCATAGAGCTGATAGGATTTTTCATATTTGCCCTTCTTGGTCTGCAGCGTCCAGCCCGCCTTCGGCATCGGCTTCACGGCGATCACCCCTTCGGGAATCTGCACGCGCACGGCGGTCGTTGCCTTGCCGTCGCAGCCATGTGGCACCCGCAGCACTGCCTTGTAGGTCGAACCGACCGCCGCCTCCTGGGTTTCGAGCGTGATGTGCGCGAAGGCGGCATTTGTCCCCAGCACCAGAAGTGCTGCCGCCGACAAAAGATACTTGTTCATGATGGTCCCTCTAGAATCTTGATCGGTACGATGGCCGGTTCAGTCGTTGTCCTCTTGAGGCGCCGCACTGCCCATGGCCTGCACGGCGAACTTGATCGTCACCGTCCCGGCCTTTTCGAAGGTCAGCGTGGCGGCGAACATCTCGCCTTGCTTGGGTGGCTGCTTCAAATCCATGAACATCACGTGATAGCTGCCGGGACCCAGAACGACCTTGCCGCCGGCCGGAATTTCCAGGCCGCCGACAACGGGCCGCATGGTCATGACGCCGTCCTTGACACCCATCTCATGCAGTTCGGCCTTGTCCGAGATATCGGAGGAAATCGACAACAGCCGATCCGGTGCGCTGCCATCGTTGGCAATGGTAAAATAGCCGCCGGCCACCTTGGCCCCGGCCGGCGTGGCGCGTGACCAGGGATGGCCGATCTCGATATCGCCGACCTTGAACTCATGCGCCAGGACGGACTGGGCGCCGGCGAGCATGATCGCCAAGGCCAGCGCGGCGGTGCCGAGACGCTCCCGGACGTGGGGCAGGATGCGGCTGAGCAGAGTGCCCGCCGCTACATCGGAAAAATGGTACATGGTTGCTCCATGAAGTGATGATCGCGCCGTCGCCGGTCGCGAGCCGTTTGGTCGTTGGATGGGTGCGCCCGCGAAAGGTTCCGCCGGGCAAAAAGGCTCAGGCCGCCGGCGGCGGCGCGCGCGGATTCGACGGCGAGCGTTCTCGCACGAAGTCGAGATGAATGCTCGCCGGAAAGACGAAGGCGACCGCTTCGAAGGAAAGGTTGGCCAAGGCCGGCCCGGCATCGGGCGGCGGCGCAAAGGCGGATGAAAACATGCTGCAGCCAAGCGTGCAGCAGGCCGGCAGATGGGACGGATGCTGGTCGCTGCCGGGAAGCTGGGTGGCGCCGTCGCGGGTACAGATGATGTTGCCGAAAGCGTCGAGCTGCGCGGCATTCGGCCCGGTAGCGAAGGCGAAGGCGCCGAGCGTCGACTGGAGCAACAGCAGGCAGGCCGCGACAAGCACGGTCGGCATGCTCCAGCGTCTCCCCCGGCGGTTCAAGCCATCTGCCTCTTCAAGCAATTCCTGGAAGGATACCTATCATGGCAGCGGCAGGTCGAAAATCGCCAATTCGATGCTGCGGCAACGCGGCGCGATCAGGACTTCTGCAAGGACCGGCTTTCAGGGATGGAGGTCAAAAGCGTCTGGCGCGCCGATTTCAGGTGCTTGCGGCAGGCGGCGTCGACCTTGCCGAGATCGCGCGATTTGAGCGCCTCGATATAGGCAAGGTGCTCGCCGACCGCGACTTCGTTGCGCTCGCGCTCCTGCGCCTTGTTCCACTGGTAATGGTAATGGAAGATCATGGCGATGACGTCGTAGAAATCGACGATGAAACGGTTGTGCGAGGCCCTGTGGATGAGCCGATGGAAGCGCTCGTCCAGTTCGGAAAACGCATTGAAGCGCGTGGCGATCTCTCGTGCCAGCAGGCGATGTTCGTCCTCCAGGCGATCGAGATCGGCCCAGACCGGGCTGTCTTGCGGCAGAGCGGCGAAGGCGGCCGCCGAGCGCAGTTCGAACATCTCGCGGATCTCGGTCAATTCGAGCGCGAAAGCCCGCGTAAAACCCTTCAGCACCCAATGGCTGTTGCGGCGTTTCTCGATCAGGCCGAAGCGCGAGAAGCGGATCAGGAACTCGCGCACGCTGGTGGTGCCGACGCCGATCTCGCGCGCCAGTTCGAGCTCGTTGATCTGCATGCCGGCCTCGGCGCCGCCGGCGAGCAGCCTGCGCATGAATGAACGCTCGATGATCTCGGCCAGCGTGTCGGTCTCTTCCTCGGGGAAGAAGTCATCGGGACGCGGGTCGCGAAGCACCGTCTTGGCGCGCTTGTTCCAGGCGATCAGCCCGGTTTCCTCCATCCGCGCCAGGATGCTTCGCACGGTGGTGCGGCTGACGCCGAGCAGCGTGCCCAGCTCCGGTTCCGACGGCAGGCTGCGCGTTTCGTCGAGCAGCCTGAGGCACCTGTTATAGGCGTCCTTGTAGACGTTGTTGCTCTTGGACATCCCCTGACCCATTCATGCCGGCGCTTGCGGCGGCCGGCTTGAAGCGCAATATGACGTTCCCATGACCCTGAAAAGCAGGAATCGCTTTCGCTCGGGGCATGGTCCATTGTTTGCAGCGCCACCGCTAGCCAGCGGCATGCGAAACGCCTGCGAAAAAACAATTGACGCAAAACTGTTTTTTCACGATAAAAGACATTAACTCTTAACGAGCGCGTGTCAATCCGCGCATCCCAGGATCACCCAGGAAACCGCCCGTGAACGTCTCCAACACCATTCTTCTGTCTCCCGCCGACAATGTCGCCGTTGCCAATGGCCGCATCGAGATCGGCACGGCCCTGCCGGGCGGCGCGCTTGCCACCGCCATCATCGAGCCCGGCCACAAGGTGGCGATCAAGCCGATTGCCGCCGGTGAAGCGGTGGTCAAGTACGCCCAGGCGATCGGCCGCGCCACGCAGGACATCGCACCCGGCGAGCATGTCCACTCGCACAATCTGGTGTTCGAGGCCGGCCGCCTGCCGGTGGTGCCGCCGAGCGAGGCCGAGCATGCGACGGCGGCCGACCGCGCCCGCACCTTCATGGGCTATCGCCGGGCCGATGGCCGCGCCGGCACGCGCAACTTCATCGGCATCATCGCCAGCGTCAATTGCTCGGCCACGGTCTGCCATTCCATCGCCGACACCGCCAACCGGACCTTGCTGCCGAAATATCCCGGCATCGACGGTTTCGTGCCGATCGTCCACGGTCAGGGCTGCGGCATGAGCGGCACTGGCGACGGTATGATGGTGCTGCACCGCACGCTTGCCGGCTATGCCCGCCACCCGAATTTCGGCGGCGTGCTGATGGTCGGCCTGGGATGCGAAGTCAACCAGCTCACCCTCTACGGCCAGAAGGGCGCCGCCGCTGGAAAACGCCATTTCAACATCCAGGACGCCGGCGGATCGCGCAAATCGGTGGAAAAGGCGATGGGCGTGCTGGCGGAAATCGCCGAGGAAGTCGGCCAGCTGAAGCGCGAGCCTATCCCGGTCTCGGAGATTGTCGTCGGCTTGCAATGCGGCGGCTCCGACGGCATGTCGGGCATCACCGCCAATCCGGCGCTGGGGGCCGCCGTTGACATATTGGCCGGCGTCGGCGGCATCGGCATCCTCTCCGAGACCACGGAAATCTACGGCGCCGAGCATCTGCTCGCCTACCGCGCGGCGACGCCCGAGATCGCCAAGAAGCTCGATGGCTATGTGAAGTGGTGGGAAGATCACGTCGCCAAGCATGGCGCCTCGATCGACAACAACCCCTCGCCGGGCAACAAGCGCGGCGGCCTCACCACCATCCTGGAAAAGTCGCTGGGCGCGGTCGCCAAGGGTGGCCAGACGCCGCTCAATGGCGTGTTCGGCTATGCCGAGAAGGTCACCGGCAACGGGCTGGTGTTCATGGACACGCCAGGCTACGACCCGGTCTCGGCCACCGGCCAGGTCGCGGGCGGCGCCAATGTCATCGTCTTCACCACCGGGCGCGGTTCCTGCTTCGGCTGCCGGCCGACGCCGTCGATCAAGGTCGCCACCAACTCGACCATGTATCACCAGATGGAAGAGGACATGGACGTCAATTGCGGCGTCATCGCTTCGGGCGAAAAGACCATCGCCGGCATGGGCCGCGAGATCTTCGAACTGATCGTCGAGACGGCTTCTGGCCGCAAGACCAAGAGCGAGGATTTCGGCTACGGCGACAACGAGTTCGTGCCCTGGCATCTCGGCGCGACACTCTGAATTCAACGCATATGTGGTAGAATTGCCGGGCTGGACAACGCCCGGCAACGGGGAGGGTTTGCATGGAAAAACGCCGCATCGGCAAGACGGCGCTCGAGGTCACTGAGGTCAGCTTTGGCGGCGCCGCGATCGGCGGCCTTTATCGCGCCTGTTCGCGAGAGGCGGCGATGGAAACGCTGCAAGGCGCCTGGGAGGCGGGCTTGCGCTATTTCGACACCGCGCCCTTCTACGGCTTCGGCCTGTCGGAACGACGCTTCGGCGATTTCCTGCGCTACAAGCCGCGCGATTCCTACGTGCTGTCCACCAAGGTCGGCCGCCTGTTCCGTCCGGTGCCGGAAGACCAGGTGCCCGACCACTCCTATGTCGATCCGCTGCCCTTCGCGCTCGACTACGATTATTCCTATGACGGCATCATGCGCTCGGTCGATTTCAGCTATGCGCGGCTTGGGCTGAACAAGATCGATATCCTGTATGTCCATGACATCGGCGCCTACACGCATGGCGTCGAGAAGACCAAACTGCACCTTCGCCAGTTCATGGACGGCGGGCTCAAGGCGCTCGAGGAGCTGAAGCGGGCCGGCACGATTTCCGCCTATGGCCTCGGCGTCAACGAAGTCCAGATCTGCCTCGACGTCATGCGCCGGGCGCCGCTCGACTGCATCCTGCTTGCCAGCCGCTATTCCTTGCTCGACCGCAGCGCCGAGGCCGAACTGCTGCCGCTGTGCCGGGCGCAGCAGACGTCGCTGGTCATCGGCGGCGTCTTCAACTCCGGCATATTGGCGACGGGGCCGGTGCAAGGCGCGCATTTCGATTACCAGCCCGCCAGCCGCGATATTCTCGATCGCGTCGACGCCATGGAGAAGATCGCCGGCGAAGGCGGTTACCCGCTGGCTGCCGCCGCCTTTCAGTTTCCCCTGCATGAGCCGACGGTTGCCACTGTGCTGACCGGCACCGCCAAGCTGGCAAACCTGACACGCAACCTCGAACTGCTCGACGCCAGCGTGCCGGCGATGGAATACGCCAAATATCGCCCCTACACGGTGGTGCAAAGCCTAGCGTGAAGCCGGCGTTCACCGGTCTTGACAGGAGGGCTCGACTTCACAAATGCGCGACTCCGCGGAAAGAATGAATGTTCCATATTGACTAATACATGGAATTAATATTCCATGTATTGACGAGACGGGAGCGTTCGGCTGCATCCAGGGAGGAGCGGTGCGTGAATGTGTCTGTGCCTGACATGGGATCAGGTGCGAAACACCGCTTGCATCGTCCAGATCGATGCACTATCAAAACAGCGTAAATGTTTTTTATTGATAAAGTTCTGTTTGGGCCACGCCTATCCGAACGGAGCTTCCGTAACGTTCACCGGGCGACTTAGGGAGGAATCCTATGAAATTCGTAACCAGCAATCTCAACCGCCGCGCCGTCATGGCCCTGGCAGCAGCATCGATGCTTGCCGGCGTCATGCATTCGGCGCCGGTTTCGGCGGCCGACGTGACCATTCCGATCATCGTCAAGGACACCACGTCCTTCTACTGGCAGATCGTGCTCGCCGGCGCCCGCAAGGCCGGCAAGGATCTCGGCGTCAACGTGCCGGAACTCGGCGCCCAGGCTGAAACCGACGTCAACGGCCAGATCTCCATCCTCGAGAATGCTGTCGCCGGCAATCCGGCCGCCGTCGTCATCGCGCCGACCGAAGCCAAGGCGCTCGGCAAGCCGATCGACGAGGCAGCGGCCAAGGTCAAGGTTATCGGCATCGACTCCGGCGCCGACTCCAAGGCTTTCACCTCGTTCCTGACTACCGACAACGTCCAGGGCGGACGCGTCGCCGCGGACGGTCTTGCAGCAGCCATCGGCGCGGCCAATGGCGGCAAGGTCGAAGGCAAGGTTGCCCTGATCACCGCGCTGCCCGGCGCCGGCTCGCTCGAGCAGCGCGCCCAGGGCTTCAAGGAACAGCTCAAGGCCAAGTATCCCGGCCTCGAACTGGTCGCTGACAAATATGCCGACGGCCAGGCCACCACCGGCCTCAACATCGCCACCGACCTGATCACCGCCAATCCGGACCTGAAGGGCATCTTCGCCTCCAACCTGATCATGGCGCAGGGCGTCGGCCAGGCAATCGCCGAGAACAAGCTTGCCGGCAAGGTCGGCCTGATCGGCTTCGACAGCGACGAGAAGCTGATCAAGTTCCTGAATGACGGCGTCATTTCCGGCCTCGTCGTCCAGGATCCCTACCGGATGGGCTATGACGGCATCAAGACCGCGCTCGCCGCCTCCAAGGGCGAGAAGGTCGAGGCCAATGTCGACACCGGCGCCAACCTCGTCACCAAGGCCAATATGAAGGATCCCAAGATCGACGCACTGCTCAATCCGAAGCTCAACTAAGCAACGGTAGAGAGGCACAGTTTCCGGGGCCTCGTGCCCCGGAAACGACAGCGATATCGCTTGGAAATCCGCCAGCCTGAGCTAGGTTGCTCCGGCAGGCACTTAAAAGCCTGCCGCGTGCCAGATCGTAAGGCCAGTCAGGGAGGATTGTCATGACATCGACGGCGCAGGACCTGCACCCCGCCCCCGTGCTGGAGCCCGGCAGAACGATCCTCGAACTGCGCGGCCTCGAGAAGAAATATCCCGGCACCCATGCACTGAAGCCGGTGACGCTGGCCTTCAAGTCGGGCGAAATCCACGCCATTGTCGGCGAGAACGGTGCCGGCAAATCCACCCTGATCAAGCTTCTGACCGGCGTCATGCCGCGCACATCAGGCGATGTCATCTGGGAAGGCAAGCCCGCGCCGCTGGCGACCCCGCATGAAGCGATGGCGCTCGGCATCAACGCGGTGCACCAGGAAGTCGTGCTCTGCCGTCATTTGACGGTTGCCGCCAACATGTTCCTTGGCGAGGAGAATTCGCGCTTCGGCATCCTGCAGCAGCGCGCCATGGTCAAGGAAGCGCAGAAGATCATCGACGATCTCGGCTTCGATCTGCCGGCGCATGTCGTGCTCGGCGACCTCACCATCGGCCAGCAGCAGCTGATCGCCGCCGCCCGCGCCACCGTGCGCGGCACCAAATTCCTGATCTTCGATGAGCCGACCGCCTACCTGACCCGCAAGGAGGCCGACCAGCTCTTCACTCTGATCCGCCGGCTGAAGGCGGAGGGCGTGACGATCATCTACATCAGCCACCGCATGGAAGAAGTCTTCGAGCTGGCCGATCGCGTCTCCGTGCTGCGCGACGGCACGCTGGTCGGCACCAGAAACATCGCCGAGACCAACGATGCCGAACTGGTCAAGCTGATGATCAACCGCTCGATCGAGCAGGTCTATCACAAGGAGCATTTCACCCCGGGCGCTACAATCGTCGAGGCCAGGAACCTGTCGGGCAAGGGCTTCGAAAATGTCTCGATGACAGTCCGCGCCGGCGAGATTGTCGGGCTCTACGGGCTGATCGGCGCCGGGCGCAGCGAATTCGTCACCACGCTCTACGGGCGCCACCGCAAGTCGGCCGGCCAGATCCTGTGGGAAGGCAAGCCGGTTCAGGTCAATTCGGAGCATGACGCGATCAAGCTCGGCATGGCGCTGGCGCCGGAAAGCCGCCGCGACCAGGGTCTCTGCCTCAACCTGCCGGTCGGCCTCAATCTCAACCTGCCGATCTACAAGCGCATCTCCAAGAACATGTTGATCTCCGGCGCGCAGGAGAAGACCCAGGCCGACCGCCAGATTGCCGATCTGCGCATCAAGACGCCGACACGCCATGCGCTGGCCTCCAGCCTGTCGGGCGGCAACCAGCAGAAGATCGTCATCGGCAAATGGCTGGCGCATGGCGCCAAGCTGTTCATCTTCGACGAGCCGACCGTCGGCGTCGATGTCGGCACCAAGGCCGAGATCTACCGCCTGTTCGGCGCGCTCCTGTCGAAGGGCGCCGGCATCATCCTGATCTCGTCCTACCTGCCGGAAGTCTATGAGCTGGCCGATACGCTGCACGTGTTCCGCCGCGGCAAGCTGGTGGCGACACACGGATTCCGCACCGCCGATCACGAGGAAATTCTCACACAGGCGCTCGCCGAGAAACAAGAAAAGCTGGGAGGAAAGATATGAGCACCGAGGCGATTCCTGCCGAAAAACCCAAGCGCAATTACAACGCCCTGTTCGGGCTGACACTGCTGGCGCTGCTGGTGCTGCTCTGGGTGATCTTGTCGCTGTCGACATCGAGCTTCGCCTCGGCCAACAACATCTCGAACCTTCTGCGTCAGGGTTCGATGATCGCCATCCTGGCGGTCGGCCAGACCTTCGTCATCATCACCGGCGGCATCGATCTGTCCGTCGGTGCGGTGGTCGGCTTCGCCACCGTCATTGCCGCGATGCTGATCAATGCCGGCATACCCGTCTTCCTCGCCATCCTGATCACGCTTCTGGTCGGCGTTGCGATCGGCCTGTTCCACGGCTTCGGCATCGTCAAGATGGGCCTGCCGCCCTTCATCATCACTCTGGCGACACTGACGTCCTTGCGCGGCATCGGCCTTCTGATGACCAACGGCAACTCGATCTCCATCAACAATGATGCCTTCCAGGAGTTCTCCCGCAACTCCTTCCTCGGCGTGCCCAATCTGTTCTGGATGGTGATCCTGGTCGGCATTCCGGCTTATATTTTCCTGCATCACAGCCGCTGGGGCCGCTACCTCTTCTCGGTCGGCTCAAATGCCGAGGCCTCGCGCCTGTCCGGCGTCAATGTCCAGCGCACCATCTACATGGCCTACACGCTGTCGGGCCTGTGCGCGGCCTTTGTCGGCGTGCTCCTGGCCTCGCGCATCGGCATCGGCAACCCGACACAGGCCGAGGGCTGGGAACTGCAGGCGATCGCGTCCTCGGTCATCGGCGGTACTTCGCTGTTCGGCGCGGTCGGCTCGGTGCATGGCCCGCTGCTCGGCGCCTTCATTCTCGCCACCATCAACAACGGCGCCAACCTGCTCAACGTCAACGCCTTCTGGCAGCGCATCATCACCGGCGTGCTGATCATCGTCATCGTCTATTTCGACGGTCTGCGCCGCCGCGGCGGCAAGTGACCACTGCTGAAATCGATCTCCGGCCCGGCGTGAAGACGGGTCGGAAACCCAACTGGACTGAAACATGAAAGCCGTTGTCTGCCGCTCGCCCGGGGAACTCGTCCTGGAAGACCGCCCCGCGCCCGGCGCACCCGCTGCCGGCTGGGCGCTGGTCGCGGTCAGCCATGTCGGCATCTGCGGCACCGACTACCACATTTTCGAGGGCAAGCATCCGTTCCTCGCCTACCCCCGCATCATGGGCCATGAAGTCTCCGGCACCGTGATCGAGACGGGCGAGGGCGTCGACCTTGCCATTGGCGAACCGGTCGTCATCAACCCCTATCTCTCCTGCGGCAAATGCATCGCCTGCCGGCACGGCAAACCGAATTGCTGCGTCAGGATCGAGGTGCTGGGCGTCCATCGCGACGGCGCCATGTGCGAACGCATTCTTGTCCCGGCGCAGAATCTCTATCCGGCCAATGGCCTGTCGCTGGCCGACGCCGCCGCCGTCGAATTCCTGGCCATCGGCGCGCACGCTGTGCGTCGCGCCCGCGCCGATCCCGGCGCCCGCGCGCTTGTCATCGGCGCCGGCCCGATCGGTCTCGGCACCGCCATCTTCGCCCGCATCGCCGGGCTCGACGTAACGCTGCTCGACATGAGCAGTGAAAGGCTCGCCTTCGCCGAAACCGAACTCGGCTTCCAGACACTCGACGGGTCACGTGGCGCGGTGCCCGACCTGGTCAGGGAAGCGACATCAGGCGAAGGCTTCGACGTGGTCTTCGATGCCACCGGCAACACCCGGTCGGTGCAGTCGGCCTTCGCCCATGTCGCGCATGGCGGCACACTGGTGCTGGTCAGCGTCGTCAAGGACGACATCGTCTTCTCCGACCCTGAATTCCACAAGCGCGAAATGACGCTGGTCGGCAGCCGCAATGCACTGCGTGCCGATTTCGACCATGTCGCAACCTCGATCCGCAACGGCGCCGTGCCCTTGGCCAAGCTCGTCACCCACCGCACCACGCTTGCCGGCACGCCCAGCGATCTCGCGCGCTGGGCGCACGAGAAATCCGGCCTGATCAAGGCCGTGATCGAGATCGGATAGTCGGCAGAAGCCGGCTCACAGCGCCGACAGTTTCAGCTCCACCCGTTCCGCCGGAAAGCGCGACTCCGAAAACTGGATCGGTTGGCCGTCGGGCGTGGTGTTGACGGCCACCGTGACCAGCACGATGGCGCCCGGCTGCAGGTCGAGGTCGACGAGATCGGCCGCATCGGCATGGCGCGCCGACAGCACGGTCGATTGCCTGAGATAGTCGTCTATGCCGAAGCGGGCCAGCGACGCAGTGATCGAGCCGGTCTCCGCCATCGCCTTGTCGATGCCGGAAAAGCGCCTGGCATCGAACCAGCCGGCAGCGCGTGACACAGGCCGTCCATCGGCCTCACCGCGTGTCTCCAGCCGGATCACCTCGGCGCCCCTGACCAGCCCAAGTCCCTCGGCGACGCGCTGGCTGGCCGGCTCGACCGATGAGGCGAGCAGCACGATGTGGCGTTCCGAGGTCTGTCCCTGCAGGCCCGTTGAAAAGCGCGTGCGCGCGCCGATCGGATAGGACAGCCGCTTGCGCGACAGGACGAAGGTGCCGCGTCCCTGCTCGGCCCGCAGCACCCCTTCCTGCACAAGCGCCGATATGGCGCTGCGCACCGTGTGACGGTTGACGCCATAGCGCTCGGCCAGTGCCACCTCCGGCGGCAGCGCGGCATTCTCGGCCAAATCCCCGATGGCGATTGCCTGCAGGATCCTGTCGGCAATCTGCCGCCACAGCGAAACGCCGCTGCGCCGCTCGATGCTGTCGGCTTCCTGTCGCCCGATCATGAATTGCCCCCGTCCATCTGGCCCCTGTCATCCACCCGTCATGGACTCGCGCTACGTAGTATGTATAATTTGTATAGTTGTCTATATCAATAGACAAATTTAGCAAAGAGGAATGCTACCGATGCGAGGACAGGAAGCCCGCGACCAGGCCGAACGCAAGGCCGCCATGGCGACGCTGGCGCAAGCGAGCGGCGACGACATCGTCCGGCTCTGGAACGAGGCCGGCCTGCCCTCGCAGGCCGAGCTGCTGCGCGGCCCCGAGACCGGGCTGGTGACGTTGCGCGGCCGCATCGGCGGCGGCGGCGCGCCGTTCAATGTCGGTGAGGCGACCGTCACCCGCGCTACCGTCCGGTTGCCGTCGGGACAGGTCGGCCATTGCTACGCGCTTGGCCGCGACAAGCAGAAGGCGAAGCTGGCGGCGATAGCCGACGCGCTGTGGCAGGACCCTGCCCGACGCGCCGAGGTCGAGACCAGGCTGATCGCGCCTTTGAGGTCGGCGCTCGCCACTGCCCAGGAAAAACGTCGCGCCGAGACGGCGGCAACGAAGGTGGATTTCTTCACCATGGTTCGCGGAGAAGACTGATGGATATCGCAGCGCAATCGATCGAGGGCGGCTTCGCCGACCCGGTGTTCAACGCCCAGACAGTCTTCCGCGCGGTCATGGATGCGATGGCAAGGCCGGGCAGCGTGCAGCCTTTGCCGGCCTTGGCCCGCCCACCCGCGCCGCTCTCGGGAACTGCTGGCGCCGTGGCATTGGCGCTGTGCGACAACGACACGCCGCTCTGGCTCGACCCCGCCTTGCACACCTCCGCCGCGATCGGCTCATGGCTTGGCTTCCACACCGGCGCGCCGCTCGCCAACACGCCTGCCGACGCGCATTTCGCCTTCGTCGCCACGCCTGCCGAGATGATGGCGCTCGACGGCTTTTCTCAGGGAACGCAGGATTATCCCGACCGCTCGACCACCCTGATCCTGCAGGTCAGCGATTTCACTTCAGGCGTTCCCCTGCTGCTCGAAGGCCCCGGCATCGAAACCAGCGCCACGATCGCGCCGGCGCAGATGCCGCGTCACTTCATCGAGCAGTGGAAGCAGAACATCCAGCGCTTTCCACGCGGCGTCGACATCATCCTCGCTACGCCGGAAGGCATAGCTTGCCTGCCGCGCACCACGCGCATCAAGACGATGGGGGCGTAAGATGTATGTCGCGGTAAAAGGCGGCGAAGCCGCAATCGCCAACGCCCACAGCCTGCTTGCCGACCGCCGGCGCGGCGACCGTTCGGTGCCGGCACTGCGCCTCGACCAGATCGTCGAGCAGCTGGCGCTCGGGGTCGACCGGGTGATGAGCGAAGGCTCGCTCTATGACCGTGAACTCGCAGCACTCGCCATCGTCCAGGCGTGCGGCGACATGATCGAGGCGATCTTCCTGGTGCGCGCCTATCGCACCACGCTGCCGCGCTTCGGCTACACCAAGCCGATCGACACCGGCGCCATGCTGGTCGAACGGCGCGTCTCGGCGACCTACAAGGATCTGCCCGGCGGCCAGTTGCTTGGGCCGACCTTCGACTACACGCACCGGCTTCTCGACCCCGAGCTTGCCGCCGGCGCCGATGTCGCCGAGCCCTTGCGGCGCGAGACGGAAGCGCAGGCCATGCCACGCGTTTCGGCGATCCTCGCTCGCGAAGGGCTGATCGAACCGGACGGCGAGATGCCGGGGGATCATGTTCCCGGCGACATCACCCGCGAGCCGCTGGAGTTCCCGATGGCGCGCGACATCCGCCTGCAGGCGCTGTCGCGCGGCGATGAGGGTTTCCTGCTGGCACTCGGCTATTCCACCCAGCGCGGCTATGCCCGCAACCATCCCTTTGTCGGCGAGATCCGCATCGGCGAGGTCGAGCTGGAACTCGACGTCCCCGAACTGCCCTTTGCAGCCCCCCTCGGCACGGTGCGGGTCACCGAATGCCAGATGGTCAACCAGTTCAAGGGCTCGGCCAAGGCGCCGCCGCAATTCACCCGCGGCTACGGCCTCGTCTTCGGCCAGAGCGAGCGCAAGGCGATGGCCATGGCGCTTTGCGACCGCGCCCTGCGCGCCTCCGAGCTCGGCGAGGACATTGTCGCCGCCGCCCAGGACGAGGAATTCGTCATCTCGCATTCCGACAACGTCCAGGCGACCGGCTTCGTCGAGCATCTGAAACTGCCGCACTATGTGGACTTCCAGGCCGAACTCGACCTGGTGCGGCGCATGCGCGCCGAATACGAGGCACGCGAAAACCCCGCCAAGATCGACGAGAAGCGGGAGGCAGCGGAATGATCGAAGGCCTGTCCCACCTGACCTTCATCGTCCGCGACCTCGACCGGATGACCGCCATCCTGACCGAAATTTTCGACGCGCGCGAGGTCTATGCCAGCGACGCCGAGCAGTTCTCGCTGTCACGCGAAAAATTCTTCCTGATCGGTGACCTCTGGATCGCCATCATGCAAGGCGAGGCACTGCCGGAGCGCAGCTACAACCACATCGCCTTCAAAATCGATGACGCCGATTTCGACCGCTATGCCGAGCGCGTCGGCAGGCTAGGCCTCGACATGCGCCCGCCGCGTCCGCGCGTCGAGGGTGAAGGCCGTTCGATCTATTTCTACGACGACGACAACCACATGTTCGAACTGCACACCGGCACGCTCGAAGAGCGGCTGACGCGCTACGCCAAGGGATTTGAGGTCGCATCATGACCGACATCGCCACCTACAACTTTGCTTATCTCGACGAACAGACCAAGCGGATGATCCGCCGGGCGATCCTCAAGGGCATCGCCATCCCCGGCTATCAGGTGCCGTTCGCCTCGCGCGAAATGCCGATGCCTTATGGCTGGGGCACTGGCGGCGTCCAGGTCACCGCCTCGATCATCGGCCCCGACGATGTGCTGAAGGTCATCGACCAGGGCGCCGACGACACCACCAACGCGGTCTCCATCCGCGCCTTCTTCAAGAAGGTCGCCAACGTCGCTGTCACCACCGACACCGCCAGCGCCACCATCATCCAAACCCGCCACCGCATCCCCGAGCATCCGCTGACCGCGGGCCAGGTGCTGGTCTACCAGGTGCCGATCCCCGAGCCGCTGCGCTTCCTCGAACCGCGCGAGACCGAGACGCGCAAGATGCATGCGCTGGAAGAGTACGGTCTCATGCATGTCAAGCTCTACGAGGATATCGCCAAGCACGGCCGCATCGCCACCACCTATGCCTATCCGGTCAAGGTCGAGGGCCGCTATGTGATGGACCCCTCGCCGACGCCGAAATTCGACAATCCCAAGATGCACCGCTCGCCCGCGCTGCAGCTGTTCGGCGCCGGTCGCGAAAAGCGCATCTACGCGGTGCCGCCCTTCACCGATGTCGTCAGCCTCGACTTCGAAGACCATCCGTTCGAGGTCCAGACCTTCGACCAGCCCTGCGCGCTGTGCGCGGCCGAGAATGTCTATCTCGACGAGGTCATCCTCGACGATCATGGCGGCCACATGTTCGTCTGCTCCGACACCGATCACTGCGAGAAGCGGCGGGCGGATGGCCATCGCGGCCACCTTGCCCCCGAGACCCATCCTGCCTCGGAAAAAATGGAGCCGGCACAATGACCGACGAACCGTTGCTGCGCGTCTCGGCGCTTTCCAAATTCTACGGCTCGCGCGTCGGCTGCGACAACGTCTCCTTCGACCTGTGGCCGGGCGAAGTCCTGGCAGTCGTTGGCGAATCCGGTTCCGGCAAGACGACGCTGCTCAACTGCCTGTCGACGCGTCTCCTGCCGTCTTCCGGCACCGCCAGCTATCGCATGCGCGACGGCCAGTTCCGCGAGCTCTACCGCATGAGCGAGGCCGAGCGCCGCTTCCTGATGCGCACCGACTGGGGCTTCGTCCACCAGAACCCGGCCGACGGCCTGCGCATGACGGTGTCGGCCGGCGCCAATGTCGGCGAGCGGCTGATGGCGGTCGGCGACCGGCACTACGGCAGGATCCGCGCCACGGCCGTCGACTGGCTGTCGCGCGTCGAGATCGAGCAGGACCGCATCGACGACGAGCCGCGTGCCTTTTCCGGCGGCATGCGCCAGCGCCTGCAGATCGCCCGCAACCTCGTCACCGGTCCACGGCTGGTGTTCATGGATGAGCCCACCGGCGGCCTCGACGTCTCGGTGCAGGCGCGCCTGCTCGACCTGTTGCGCGGGCTGGTCACCGATCTCGGCCTCGCGGCCATTGTCGTCACGCACGATCTCGCCGTGGCGCGGCTTTTGTCACAGCGCATGATGGTGATGAAGGACGGCCGCGTCGTCGAAAGCGGCCTCACCGACCGCGTGCTCGACGACCCGCGCGCGCCCTATACGCAGCTTCTCGTTTCCTCGATTCTGCAGGTCTGATCATGCCGACGCCCCTCGTTGTTTCCGACGTCGCCAAGAGCTTCACCATGCATCTGCGCGACGGCATCAAGCTGCCGGTCGTCGCCGGTGTCTCGTTCTCGATCAAGGCCGGCGAATGCACCGTGCTCGGCGGCCCGTCCGGTGCCGGCAAGAGCTCGATCCTGAAGATGCTCTACGGCAACTACGCCGTCGACGAAGGCCAGATCATCGTCAGGCACGAGGATGGACTGATCGATCTCGCCCTTGCCAGCCCGCGCACCGTGCTCGCCGTTCGCCGGCAAACGATCGGCTATGTCAGCCAGTTCCTGCGCACCGTGCCGCGCGTTTCGGCGCTCGACGTCGTCGCCGAACCGCTGATCGAACGCGGCGAGGAGCGCGAGGTTGCACGCGGCAAGGCACGCGCCCTGCTGGCACAGTTGAACCTGCCGGAGAAACTCTGGGCGCTGCCGCCGGCGACTTTCTCCGGCGGCGAACAGCAGCGCGTCAACATCGCGCGCGGCTTCATCACCGAGCACCCCATCCTGCTGCTCGACGAACCGACCGCCTCGCTCGACGCCACCAACCGCGACGTGGTGATCGCACTCATCGCCGCCAAGAAGGCGGCAGGCGTTGCCCTGCTCGGCATCTTCCACGACCACGACGTGCGCGAGGCGGTGGCCGACCGCATCATCGACGTCACCGCTTTTGCTCCGGGAAAGCTCGCTGCATGACCAGGAAATTGTCGGAGACGCCGCTGATCCACCCGACGGCGGAGGTGCACAATTCGACGCTCGGCCGCTGGACCGAGATCGCCGACCGCAGCCGGGTTTCGGAATCTGAACTCGGCGACTATTCCTACATGATGCAGGATTGCTCGGTCTGGTGCGCGACGATTGGCAAGTTTGCCAACATCGCCGCAAGCGTGCGCCTCAACGCCACCAACCACCCGACCTGGCGGCCGACGCTGCACCACTTCACCTACCGCGCCTCGGACTATTGGGACGACGCCGAGCACGAGAGCGCGTTCTTTGCCCAGCGCCGCGCCAAGCGGGTCACCATCGGCCACGACACCTGGCTCGGCCACGGCTCGACCGTCCTGCCCGGCGTCAGCGTCGGCGATGGCGCGGCGGTCGGCGCCGGCGCGGTCGTCTCGAAGGATGTCGCGCCCTACACCATCGTCGCCGGCGTGCCGGCCAAACCGATCCGCGAACGCTTCGACCGCCGCACCGCCGAACGCTACCAGGCGCTTGCCTGGTGGGACTGGGACCACGCCAGGCTGCGCGCCTCGCTCGATGATTTTCGCGAGCTGTCAGCCGAAGCCTTCCTGGAGAAATACGAGGGATAGGTCCTCACATCATCGTTATAAGAGAGCCTGTTCATATCCCTGACACAGGACTCGGACAGGACGCCATCTCCCCCAAGGAGATCGCCATGCTCGACACCATCAGACCCTCGCTCGCCGGATTCTTTGCCGGCTCCAATCCGATGCCCCCGTTGCATCTCGGCACGCGCTACGACACGGCGGGCAATTTCCTGACCGAACCGGGTAACACCGTCGTCAGCCATCTCGTCAGCGGATCGCCCTCCGAAGCGGTGGTTCTGGAGGTCCGCGAGCGCATGCTCGCCATGCCCGACGCCGACCGGCTCGCCTTCACGCCCGCCTCCAGCCTGCACATGACGCTGTTCCAGGGCATCATAGAATATCGCCGCCGCTTGCCCTTCTGGCCGCAGGACGTGCCGCTCGACACCAGCATCGACGCCATGACCCGCCTCTATCTGGAACGCTTGAAGGGGTTCAGAGGCTTCGGCCCGTTCAACATCAAGGTGGTTGAAATCGTGCCGACCGGTCTTACCGTTGCCGGTGCAACGGACGAGGACGTGCGCATCATGCGTCAATGGCGCGATGCGCTGGCGGTGCGGTTCGGCTACCGGCACCCCGACCACGACACCTACGTCTTCCACATCACCTTCGCCTACCAGATCCAGCGTCTTGCCGACGACCGTGTCGCAGCGTGGCAGGCGCTGTTCGGCGACTGCCTGGCGCTTTTCGCAAGACAGGCTCCGATAATCGAGATCAAGGCGCCCGCCTTCTGCGCTTTCCGCGACATGAAGCATTTCGAGGAATTGCTGGTGCTCGGCTGATCGCCAGCCAGGCGCCGGTGCATGTCGCCCGAAAGTGACCTCGGTTTTGGGAGAACGACATGCACAAGAACAAAGACCTGAAGCGCGTCGCATGAATTCGTTTCAGCGCGACGCGCTTCACTCACCGCGCCTGTGGAGCGTAACAAAACTGACATGCTGGCGACACGGCAGGTTCATGTGGCTGCGCTAGGCGAGTGCCTGACGATCAACAAGGTCGGGACTGGAACCTGCTCATGTCAGCAAGCTCTGCCACACTCGAAATCCGCGGCGTCAGCCGACGATTTGGCAAGAACACCGCCGTCAGCGACGTCAACATCTCGATCCCGCAGGGTCAGATGGTTGGCGTCATCGGCCGTTCGGGCGCTGGCAAATCGACCCTTCTTCGCATGATCAACCGTCTTGTCGACCCCAGCCAAGGGTCGATTTTTTTTGACGGCGCCGAGGTCTCCCAGCTGCGCGGCTCGCCGCTGCGGCGATGGCAGCGCGACTGCGCCATGATCTTCCAGCAGTTCAACCTGGTGCCGCGCCTCGACGTGCTGACCAACGTGCTGCTCGGCAAATTGAACCACCGTTCGACACTGTCCAACCTTCTCGGCATGTTCTCGCGCGCCGAATGCGCCGAGGCGGTCGCAGCGCTCGAGCGGCTCGACATAGCCCGCACGGCACTTCAGCCCGCCGGCACCCTTTCCGGCGGACAGCAGCAGCGCGTCGCCATCGCCCGCGCTTTGATGCAGCAGCCCAAGGTGATCCTCGCCGACGAGCCGATCGCCTCGCTCGACCCGCTCAACGCCAAGGTGGTGATGGATTCGCTGCAGGACATCAATCTGCGCGAGGGCATCACCGTCGTCACCAATCTGCACACGCTCGACACCGCGCGCGCCTATTGCAGCCGCATCATCGGCATGGCCGCCGGCAAGGTCGTCTTCGACGGCCCGCCCGAAGAGCTCAACCGTGAGGCGGTGCGCCTCGTCTACGGCGCCGACAGCAATGGCGCGGAGATATCGGAGGCCATTACCTCCACCAGCGTTGCCTTCAAGCAGAAGATCGCAGCATCCGCCGGACCGCTCGAACCCGCATTCCCGGGTTACTGAGAGCAGTTGGGATCGCCAGCCCGCGTCAAGGGCACCTGTCAAAATCAAGAACGCTGCCGGCGCGGGGCCGGAACTTACAGGAGAGACATCAAATGTTCAGGAAGATGGTTTTCAGCGCCGTTTCGGTGCTCGCCATGGCGACCAGCATGGCCCACGCCGCCGATCTGAAGGAATTCCGCGTCGGCATTCTGGGCGGTGAAAACGAGACCGACCGGCTGCGCAACTACCAGTGCCTTGCCGACCATCTGAAGACCGAATTCGGCTTCGAGAAGGTCTCGCTGTTCCCCGCGGCCGACTATGACGGCGTTATCCAGGGCCTGCTCGGCGGCACGCTCGACTTCGCCGAACTCGGCGCCTCCGGCTATGCCAGCGTCTATCTCAAGGATCCCAAGGCGGTGACCCCGATCCTCACCACCAAGCAGACCGACGGTTCCACCGGTTACTATTCGATCGGCCTGGCACTGAAGACCTCGGGCATCACCGACATCAAGTCGGCCAAGGGCAAGAAGCTCGGCTATGCCGATCCGGATTCGACCTCGGGCTACCTGATCCCGCTGACCCAGATTCCGAAGGAAACCGGCGCCTCGAACGAAACCTTCTTCGCCTCGACCCAGTTCAATGGCGGCCATGAGAACAACATCCTGGCCGTGCGCGACGGCAAGGTCGATGTCGCAGTCGACGATTCCTCCGGCATCGGCGACTTCAAGAACGGCTTCACCTCCGGCTCCTTCCACAAGGTCGTCGCCAAGGGCGCCGCGGACCCGAACGACTTCGTCGAAGTCTGGCGCTCGGGCCTGATCCCGAACGGCCCGCTGGTCGTGCGCACCGCGCTGGGCGACGAGATGACCGCCAAACTCGCCGCCTTCTTCACCGATCTGCCGAAGAAGGACAAGGCTTGCTTCGAGGGCGTGGAAGGTGGCGATTTCACCGGCTACGTTCCGGTGAAGCCGGACTTCTACAACGTCATCGTCGAAGCCCGTAAGGCAGCCATCGGCGGCTAACGGCGAAATCGGAAAGGGCGGTGTTCAAGAAACACCGCCCTTTTTGCATCTCCGATCATGACCCTTTCCGTGACAGCCCCCTCATTGACAGCCGCCTCCGGCGCCACCCACCCGATGGCCGATGCCTGGCGACGCCAGACGTCGCTGCGCCGGTTCTATACCGTGCTCGGCGTCGGCCTGCTGCTGGCCGCGATGTTCGCCAGCATGTGGTTCGCCGACGAAGCCAATGCCGGGCACTTCTTCGACCGGCTGCCGCATATTCTGGATTTCCTGAGCTGGCTGGTCCCCAAGGACTGGAACGACGTCTGGCGGGCGCTGTTCGACATTGCCTCGCCGCATGACACCGGCACCCAGGAATACAACTTCCCGCTCGGGCGCGTTTATGTCTGGGGTGGTTTTTACATCCCCGAATATTTCGAGCTGATGCTGACCACGGTGAACGTTGCGCTGGTCTCGACCTTCATCGGCTTCGTCTTCGCGGTGCCCTTTTCTTTCATCGCCGCGCGCAACCTGACGCCCCACCCGGCGCTCAGGCTCATCGTCAAGCGCCTCATGGAACTCCTGCGGGCCTTCCCCGAGATCGTCATTGCCGGCTTGTTCGCGGCCATCGTCTCCATCGGCCCGATCGCCGCCATCATCGCCATCGGCCTGCATTCGATCGGCGCGCTCGGCAAGCTGTTCTACGAGATCAACGAGAACATCGACATGCGCGCAGAGGAAGGCCTGCGGGCGGTCGGAGCCAACTGGTTCGAGCGCGTGCGCTTCGCGGACCTGCCGCAGGTGCTGCCCAATTTCATGTCCTACACGCTGCTGCGCGTCGAGATCAATGTCCGCGCCTCGACCATCATCGGCGCCGTCGGGGGCGGTGGCATCGGCGAGGAGTTGAAGCTCTCCATCTCGCGCGGCTTCGGCGCCAAGACACTGGCGCTGGTGCTGCTCTTGTTCACGACCATCTTCATCATCGACCAGTTCTCCGCCTGGCTGCGCCGCAAGCTGGTCGGCGAACAGGCCTTTATGATGGGAGCGTGAACCATGGCGACCATGACCGCCGAGGAGATACTGTCGATCGAGGAGCGCTATCCGCAGGTGTTCCGGCGGCCTCTGTACAAGCGCTTCGCCCCGCTCTTCCTGTTCCTCGGCATCCTGACCTACCTCATCTATGTGCTGTGGTTCTTCAGCCTGCCGCAGGTGCTGCGGGAATCGCACTGGGAGCGTCTGCCGCTGTTCCTGACACAATGGATCAGCTACGACCTGCAACCGGAATTCCGCCTCGACCAGCCTGAGATCACGCCAAAATACCCGCGCTTTTCCGCGCTTGGCGAGAACCCCAACCCCGACTGGGTGATCAAGAAGCCGGACGGTACCTTCACCGTGCTGATCGATGGCCCGGCGAAATCCGTTACCTTCGACAAGGCGCAGGCAACGCTTACGGCCAACGGTGAGACCGTGCCTGTCGCGCTGACCAGCGGCAAGCCTGTGATCACGGGTCCGGTGCCGGACTGGATCACCGCGCATGACGACGAAGTGGTCGCCAAGATGGGCTTCGTCGGCGAGGTGCGCGTCACCGTCGACCGCGTCAAGGTTCGCAAGCGCTTCCTCGGCTGGGCGAATTTCGTCTTCGACACACGTTCGCCCTTCTTCGGCAAACCAGCCGGAGAGGTGATCTCGCTGATCGTGTCCGGGCCCGAGTTGAAGCCGGGCACGTCGAACCTGGCGCTGGCCGGCGACAACATCTGGAACAACGCCCAGTGGCAGCACGGCGACGTCTGGACAAAGCTGCTGCAGACCATCGTCATGGCGTTCCTGGGCACGCTGCTCGGCGGCATCGTCGCCTTCCCGCTCGCCTTCTTCGCCGCCCGCAACATCACGCCGAGCGGCGTGCTCAGCCAGGTCCTGAAACGCTTCTTCGATTTCATGCGCTCGGTCGACATGCTGATCTGGGCGCTGTTCTTCACCCGTGCCTTCGGCCCCGGTCCGCTGGCGGGCAGTGCCGCGATCTTCTTCACCGAGATCGGCACACTCGGCAAAACGTACTCCGAGGCGCTGGAGAACATCGACGACAAGCCGCGCGAAGGTGTGCTGTCGACCGGCGCCAACGGCCTTCTGGTGCAGCGCTACGGCGTGATGCCGGAAGTCATTCCGGTCTTCATCAGCCAGACGCTCTACCAGTGGGAATCCAACACACGCGGCGCCACCATCATCGGCGCCGTCGGCGCCGGCGGCATCGGCCTGAAATTGTGGGAAGCGATGCGCACCAATTCCAACTGGGCCAACGTCTTCTACATGGTGCTGTTGATCCTGCTGGTCGTCTTCATCTTCGACAACATCTCGAACTTCCTGCGCCGCCGGCTGAGCCGGACGATCCACGACTACAACAGGATCCAGGCCGAGCAGGGGTAGCGATTTCAGCGTCTCAGGGCATGTTGAGATTCGGGTCGGGCCGAGTCGAAAATGCGGGGTTGCGAGAGCGGAGCGTACTTTTGGGTACGTGAGCACCGGAAGCGCAGGAACCCTTCATTTGCAGGCCGGCCTCACCCGAATATCGACATGCCCTAAGCGGCCTTCTTCCAGCCGTTCCTGATATGCTTATACCCCTCGCGATAAACCGCCTCCGGCGTCTCCGCGAAATCGCGCCACACCTTTGTCGCCGCCGCCAGGTCCTTAAGCGAACGTCCGAAGGACTCAATGGTCAGCCAATCGTCATAGCCGCTCTTGCGGATCGCCGCGAACGTCTCTTTCCACGGGATGTTGCCGCGCCCCGGCACGCCGCGATCGTTCTCCGATATGTGGATGTGCACGACATTCCTGCGGTGCTTCGTATAGGCACCGATCGGATCGGCCTCCTCGATGTTGGCGTGAAAGGTGTCGTACATCGCCTTGATGTGTGGTCGGCCGACGGCATCGATGTGCTCCGATAGGTCCGCCATCGTGTTGAAAAGATAACATTCGAAGCGGTTCAGAGCCTCCAGCCCGATGGTCACATTCCGCTTGCCGGCATGGTCGCCGATGGCGCGCTGCGAGGCGACGGAACGGTTCTTCTCGGCGGGCGTCGGCCCGCTGCCGGAAAAGGCGCCGAGCGTCGAATGCAGCGGCCCGCTGAGCGTCCTGGCGCCGAGCGCATCTGCGCAATCGACAGCCCATTTCATGTAGGCGATACCGGCCTTGCGGGTCGCGGCATCCGGCGAGATCAGGTTCATCGAGGGATCGCCCATCGCCGAGACCGCGGTGCGCTCCAGCCCGATGCGATCGAGCAGGTCGCCGAGTTTTTTGTAATCGTCCGGCGTCCCGGCGAAAATCGGTATCTCGACACCGTCGAAGCCCGTCGCCTTGATGTCGCGAAGCAGCGGCTCGTGTTTTTTCGAGACGCTGGTCGTCCACAAGAACATGCACATGCCGATTTTCATCGACGCCCCTCCCCCATTTGATGGCGCGTGTTGGCTGTCCCACCAGCTTCGCGCAAACTCCCCCTCATCCGGCCGCTCCGCGGCCACCTTCTCCCCAAGGGGAGAAGAGATTTAGCGTTGGCGCCGGCACCTCCTCTCCCCTCGGGGAGAGGTCGGATTGCCCCGAATTGCCCTTCACAATTCGACTGGCAATCCGGTTGAAGGGGCGACTAAAGCTTCGTCCACGCCCCATTCTTCTTCGACGATTTCACGCAGGCTTCGATGAAGGCCATGCCTTCGACGCCATCCTGGATGGTCGGGAAGACGACGTCCTTTGCCGGCTTGCCACCCTTCCTGCGCGCCGCGCGGATGGCGCGCGCCGCCTCCTGGTAGATGTTGGCGAAGCCTTCGAGATAGCCCTCGGGGTGGCCTGACGGCACGCGGCTGACACGGCCCGCCACAGGCAGCGCCCCGGCGCCGTTGCGGGTGATCAGCTGCTTGGGTTGGCCGAACGGCGTGTACCAGAGATAGTTCGGATCAGCCTGCACCCATTCCAGCCCACCCTTCGAGCCATAGATGCGCAGCTTCAGCCCGTTCTCATGGCCCGGCGCCACCTGGCTGGCCCAGATCATGCCCTTGGCTGGATGCGTCTTGCCGGTGGGCTTGAAGCGCAGCATGACGTTGACATTGTCGTCGAGCAGCCGCCCCGGCACGAAGGCATCGAGATCGGCCGACAGGGAATCCAGTTCCAGCCCGGAGACGAAGCGAGCGAGATTGTAAGCATGGGTGCCGATGTCGCCCAGCGCACCGCCGGCGCCCGCCTGCTTGGGATCGCCGCGCCATGAGGCCTGCTTCTGGCCGGTGGCGGCGAGATCCTCGGTCAGCCAGTCCTGCGGATATTCCGACTGCACGATGCGGATGTCGCCGAGCACGCCCTTGGCCACCATTTCGCGTGCCTGACGCACCATCGGATAGGCGGTGTAATTGTGGGTCAGCACGAACACCTTGCCGGTCTTCTCGACGACCGCGGCGAGCTTTTTCGCCTCGGCCAGTGTCGTTGCCAGCGGTTTGTCGCAGATCACATGGATGCCGGCCTCGAGGAAGGCCTTGGCAGCCGGCACGTGGACATTGTTGGGCGTGACGATGGCCACCGCCTCGATGCCGTCGGGGCGCTTGGCCTCGGCCTTGGCCATCTCGGCATAGGAGGCGTAGCTGCGGTCCGGATCGAGCCCGAGTTCGGCGGCCGAAGCCTTGGCGCGCTCCGGGTTCGCCGACAGGGCGCCGGCCACCAGCACGAACTCATTGTCCAGGCGCGCCGCGATGCGGTGCACCGCGCCGATGAAGGCGCCCTGCCCGCCGCCGACCATGCCATAGCGGATCGGGCCGCCTCCCGTTTCCGACTTCGATGCGCCGACCATGTTTTCTCCCTCGTGTCTTGGATGCTCCTCCCCTCGCGCAGGAGGAAAGTCGTGTCAAATTCCCATCATCGCGCGCAGCAGTTTCTTGTCCGTGGTGCCGCTGGCAAAATCGTCGAACGCCCTTTCCGTCACGCGGATAATGTGATGCTGGATGAAAGGCGCCCCTTCGGCCGCGCCGTCCTCGGGGTGCTTCAGGCAACACTCCCATTCCAGCACCGCCCAGGAATCGTAATTGTACTGTGTCAGTTTGGAGAAGATGCCGCCGAAATCCACCTGCCCGTCGCCGAGCGAGCGGAAGCGGCCGGCGCGGTTGGTCCAGCTCTGATAGCCGGAATAGACGCCTTGCCGGCCGGTCGGGTTGAACTCGGCGTCCTTGACGTGGAAGGCCTTGATGCGCTCGTGGTAGATGTCGATGAATTCGAGATAGTCGAGCTGCTGCAGCAGGAAGTGCGACGGGTCGTAGTTGATGTTGCAGCGCTTGTGGCCGCCGACCGCGTCGAGGAACATCTCGAAGGTGGCGCCGTCGAAAACGTCTTCAGAGGGGTGAATTTCGTAGCCGACATCGACGCCATTGTCCTCATAGACATCGAGGATCGGCTTCCAGCGTTTGCCGAGTTCGCCAAAGGCCTCCTCGATCAGTCCGGCCGGCCGCTGCGGGAAGGGATAGAGGTAAGGGAAAGCCAGCGAGCCCGTGAACGACACCGAAGCATTCAGCCCGAGATTGCGCGATGCCTTGGCGCCGAACTTCATCTGCTCGACCGCCCATTTCTGCCGCGCTTTCGGATTGTTGTGGACCGAGGCCGGCGCGAAGCCATCCATCTGGGCGTCATACGCAGGGTGCACCGCCACCAACTGCCCCTGCAGATGCGTCGACAATTCGGTGATCTCGACGCCGGCATCGGCACAGATGCCCTTCACCTCGTCGCAATAGGCCTTGGAAGAGGCTGCCTTCTCGAGGTCGAACAGGCGCGCGTCCCAGGTCGGGATCTGCACGCCCTTATAGCCGAGACCGGCGGCCCATTTGGTGATCGCGGCCAGCGAATTGAACGGCGCTGCGTCACCCGCGAACTGCGCCAAAAACAGTCCAGGGCCCTTCATTGTCGTCGGCATCGGCATCCTCCCTCATTGTGTCGCGACCAAGCATAGCGCCGATTGGAAGCAGGGCCAGCCATTTTGGTCTTTCGCATCGGGCGCTTTGCAGGCACTGCCATTCTGGTATTACCAAATACGGGAATTTGGTCAAGCCTGACAATGCGTCGGCCAATCCCTCCGCAGGCTCGAAGGATCGGCATATATCACAATATAATCAACGGAATAATTCGCACGGAAAGTTGCGCTTCCGCACTTCTTGCCGTTCCAGGCAATTTGCTGTAGACCTCACTTCAGGGCCAATTGGTCGAACCAGTTTGTAGGAAAAAGGCTGGGGATGCCTTGGGGAGGAACCCTTGCGCCGTCTTTCGGCGACGCATGTCGAAGGCAAACGATACGGACGAATTTGGGAAGGACAGACCATGCATCTTTCGACGCACAACTGGATGCGGGCGGAACCGCTGGAGACGACGCTCAAGCGCATCAAGAAGTTCGGCTATGAGTCGATCGAGATTTCTGGCGAACCCGAGCAGTACAAGACCAAGGAGACGCGGGCGCTGTTGAAGGAGCATGGCATTCGTTGCTGGGGCGCTGTGACCTTGATGCTGGGCGAACGCAACCTGGCCGCCAAGAACCAGGGCCAGCGCGAGCGCTCCGTTCAGTACGTCAAGGACGTGCTGACCATGGTCAGCGAGTTGGATGGCGAGATCATCACGCTGGTGCCCGCCACCGTCGGCAAGGTGGTGCCTGACGGCACCGAGGAAGAGGAGTGGAAGTGGGTGGTCGACGCGACCCGCGAATGCTTCACCCATGCCAAGAAGGTCGGCGTCAAGATCGCCGTCGAGCCGCTCAACCGCTTCGAGACCTATCTGTTCAACCGCGGCGCCCAGGCGCTGGCGCTGGCCGATGCGGTCAGCCCCGAATGCGGCGTCTGCCTTGACGCCTATCACATCCATATGGAGGAATTTAACGTCCATGACGCCATCCGTCAGGTCGGAAAGCGCCTGTTCGACTTCCATGTCGCCGACAACAACCGCTTCGCCGCCGGCCTTGGCCAGATCGACTGGCCGAGGATCGTCGCCACCTTGAAGGAGGTGGGCTACGACGGCGCGCTGACCAACGAGTTCGTCGCCCCGGTCGACCGCACCCCGGCGGCGCCCTATCCCGACATGGTCGAGCGCCATCCGGTCGACATCTCGCCTGAGCAGCTGAAGTTCATCCAGGACCACGGCTCCAGCGTGCTGACCGAGAAATTCTACACCGACCAGATGCGCATCACCGCCGAAACGCTGCTGCCGCTGATCAAGTAGTCGACGACCGTTGGGAAATTTGCCCTTTCGCCCTGACCGGCGGCAGGGCTGGGGAAAGACATGCGCATCAAGACCGTCCAAGCCTGGTGGGTCCGCATCCCGATCGAAGCCGCTCGGCAGCACCGCAGCGACTTCGGCCAGGTAACGACCTTCGACGCCGCCATCCTGCGCATCGAAACCGATGACGGGCTGGTCGGCTGGGGCGAAGGCAAGAACGCAGCCGGCAGCGCCGGCAGCTACGGCGCCCTCGTCCACATGCTGAACCATGAGGTCGGGCCGCAGTTGATCGGCCGTGATCCGGCCGATATCGGCATCATCTGGGAGATGCTCTACAATGGCGTGCGCCATGACAGCGCCGCGCGCGCCGGCCACGCCATGCCGCAACTGGCGCGCCGGGGCATGAGCATCGCCGCCATCAGCGCCGTCGACATCGCGCTTTGGGATATCCTCGGCAAATCGCTCGGCCAGCCGGTCTGGCGGCTGCTCGGCGGCCGCAAGATCGACCGCATGCAGGCCTATGCCTCGGGCGGATGGGCCGCCGCCGATGCGATCGGCGAGCAATTGAAATCCTACATCGCCCGGGGCGGCTTCAAGGCGCTGAAAATGCGGGTCGGCGCCATGGATGGCGCGGCGCACATCTCGGCGGCCCGTGTGCGTGCCGCGCGCCAGGCGCTCGGCCCCGATGTCGAGCTGATGGTCGACGCGCACGGCACCTATACGGTGGCGGAGGCCAAGCGCTTCATCCACCTCGTCAACGACCTCGACCTCGCCTGGTTCGAGGAACCGGTGATCGCCGACGACAAGCCGGGCATGGCGGAAGTGCGCGCCTCCGGCGCCGTGCCGATCGCCACCGGCGAAAGCGAGGCGACGCGCTATGCCTTCCGCGACCTCGCCGTGCTCAAGGCCGCCGACATCTTCCAGCCCGATCCCGCCTTTTGCGGCGGCATCAGCGAGGCGATGAAGATCGGCACCATCGCCAGCGCCTTCAATCTACGCTTTGCGCCGCATCTGTGGGCCGGCGCGCCCTGCTTCTTCGCTGGCTTGCATGTATGCGCCGCCTCGCCATCGAGTTTCACCGTCGAATATTCGCTCGGCGCCAACCCGATGATCCACGATTTGATCGAAGAGACTGTCGAAGCACAGGACGGTATGGTAGCGATCCCGGAAAAGCCGGGGTTGGGTTTCACGGTTTCTGAGCGATTCCTGGAGGCGCACGCGCAACGCAATTGACGATGAAAGAAAAGAACCTTCTCGCGGAACTCGCAGCCTATCTGTTCTCCCACTCGGACAAGGAGAGCGGCCGCACCCCGTCCGAACGTGAGCTGGCGGAGCATTTCGCCGTCAGCCGCGGCCAGATCCGCGAGGCGCTGGCCATCCTGGAGGCCATGCGCATCGTCGAACGGCGCGCCAAGTCCGGCATCTACATCGACACCAAGCAGGCGAGCGTCGAGGCGCTGGCGCTGTTCGCGCGCGCCGGCTTGCCGCTCGATCCCTTGCAGATCTACGAGACGGTCGAGCTGCGTAAGATCCACGAGATCAAGGCCGCCGAGCTTGCCTGCTCGCGCGCCACCGAGGAAAACTTCGAGCGGCTGCGCGAGATCCTCAAGGCTTCCGAGGATCGCATCGCCGCGGGCGAAGGTCTGGCCAAGGAAGACCGCGAATTCCACCTGGAGATCGTGCGCGCCACCAAGAACAGCGTCTTCCACAACATCTGCAGCGTCTACTATCTGATGGGCGAACAGCGCCTGCCGATCTACTTCAACGACCCCGAACGCAGCGTGCGTTCGCATGCCGAGCACGTGCAAATCTACGAGGCGCTGCTGCGCCGCGACGGCAATCTCGCCCAGGCGCTGATGAGCGCCCATCTGCAAGGGGCGGAGAGCTACTGGAAGGGCCTGATCGAGGGCGGCAATGCGGCTGCGCCGCCAAGCCCCGCGCTCGAAAAGGCCTGAGCGTGGCCCAGACCGTGCCCAAGATTCTGTCGACCCATTCGCTGCACCCGCGCGCCTCGGCCAAGCTCGCCGGCGCCGGCCAGCTTGTCATCGCATCGGCGCTCGATCCTGCCACCTTGGCCGGGGAGGCCAAGGACGCCGACATCGTCATCGTGCGCGCACCCCTGCCGCCGGCGCTGTTCGAGGGCGCCTGGAAGCTGAGGGCGGCAATCCGTCACGGCGCCGGGCTCGACATGATCCCGATGGAGGCGGCGACCGCGGCCGGCGTGCTGGTGGCCAACGTGCCGGCGGTCAATGCCCGTTCGGTGGCGGAACACGTGATGTTCACCGCACTTTCGCTGCTGCGGCAATTCCGCAGGGTCGACCGCGACCTGCGCGCCAAAGGCTGGCTCGCCGGACGCGAGCATGCCAACGCCAACATCGAGCTTGCCGGCAAGACCATCGGCATTGTCGGCCTCGGCGCGGTCGGCCAGGCCGTCGGCCATATCGCCGCGCACGGTTTCGACCTGAAGGTGGTGGCAACGACGCGCAGCATGCAGCCGGCGCCCGAAAAGGTCGGCTTCCTTTCGATCGATGCGCTGGTCGAGCAGAGTGACATCATCGTGCTGTGCTGTCCCCTGACGCCGGAGACGCGCGGCCTGATCAGCCGTGAGCGCATCGCCCGCATGAAGCCGAATGCGCTCTTGATCAACGTTTCGCGAGGACCGGTCGTTGACGACGACGCCCTGATCGCGGCCTTGCGAGAAGGCCGCATCGGCGGCGCCGCACTCGACGTGTTCTCGACGCAGCCGCTGCCGTCCAATCATCCCTATTTCGGCTTCGACAATGTCATCATCACCCCGCATATGGCGGGGATTACCGAGGAATCGATGATGCGCATGGGCGTCGGCGCGGCGGGCGAGGCCCTGCTGGTGCTGGCCGGCAAGCTGCCGGTCAATCTGCGCAATCCAGAAGTGGTCGATCACTATCGGCGGCGGTTTCCGCTCGACCTATAGCAATCGCGGTTTCGCCCCAATTCTCCGCGACGGTGCGGACATGTCCGGTCTTCGCCTCGCATTTTTGATTGCCGCAGCCTCGTCCATCTGCACATTGCCGGCATTCGCCGCGGCCGAAAGCAGCTATGTCTATTGCGACAATGGGCTGCGCTGCTTCAAGGCGCCCTGCCCGTCAAACAGCGCGCTCGATCTTGCCACCGGCAAGATCATCAAGGGTGTGTCGATCGACGCCAGCGGGCTGCCGCAGGCCGACAAGGCGATAGTGGATCAGTCCGACGTGCTGTACAGCGGGAAAATTGTCGTCAGAGGCTCGATCGAGCAGCGTACCGAGAGCATCACCGGCAAGGATTACAGTCTGCCCTGGCTGGTCGCGACTCGCATCGTGCGCACTGCCAGGGACAGCGAACGCGAGCACTGTTCGTCGCCCTGATCCGCCAATCGCCGATCAGCCGACCAGCAGCCTCTCCACCTCGGCGGCAATCCGCAGCAGATTCCGGTCACGGCCATTGCGCGCCACCAGCATCAGTCCGGCCGGCAGCGCCATATCAGGCATCGGCAGCGAGATCGCGCAGAGATCGAACTGGTTGGCGACCTGCGTGTTGCGCAGCAGCAGGCCTTCCACGCGATCGCGCAGTTCGGCATCCTCGGCCATCGAACCAATGGTCGGCGCCGTCACCGGCGTGGTCGGCAGCGCCAGCACATCAACCGCTGTCAGCCGTTCGTCCATGGCGGCGACGAGCGCCCCGCGGCGGCGCAAGGCCCTGATATAGGCCGGCGCCGGCAGCATCGCCGCCCGCGACAAAGGCCCGCTGACATGCGGGTCGACCGGCACAGATGCCCCGGTCGCCAGCCAGTCGGCATGGATCTCGGCGCCTTCCATGGCAGCGATCGAGCCACGCTTGGTGGCCGCGCGCATGTCGGCAATGAAGTCGTCGATCGATATGTCCACCAACCGCGCCCCTTTCCGCTCGATCCCGGCAAGGCTGCGATCGAAGGCCACGCCGACGTCGCTTTCGGTGTCTTCGAAAAGAAGGCCGCGCGGGACACCGACACGAAGCCCGTCAAGCGGGAGCGGCAGATGCAGCGGCGGCGGTTCTTCGCCGGCCATGACGGCATCGGCAACCGCACACGCCGCAACGCTCAGACCCAGCGGCCCGATCGAATCCAGCGTCGCGGACAATGGGTAGGCGCCGGTCAGCGGCACGCGCCGCGCCGTGGGCTTGAAGCCGACGACACCATTGAGCGCCGCCGGAATGCGGATCGACCCGCCAGTGTCGGACCCGATCGAGATGTCGCTCGTCCCCTCGCCGACGGAAACGCCGGCGCCCGAGGACGAACCGCCGGGGATACGGCTGGCGTCGACCGCATTGCCCGGCGTGCCGTAATGCATGTTGTCGCCGATCGCGGTGAAGGCGAACTCGGTCATATTGGTCTTGCCGATGATGACCGCGCCGGCTTGCCGAAGCCGGCTGACGATGGCGGCGTCGCGCAGCGCGGGTGCTGCGGTCCTGCGCATCAGCGAGCCGGCCGTGGTCGCCTCGCCGGCGACATCGAACAGATCCTTGATCGAAACGATTGTGCCGTCGAGTGGTCCCAGCGTGACGCTGGCTCGGGCGCGGGCGTCGCTGGCGTCAGCCGCGGCCCGCGCAGCCTCGGCATAGAGCTTGGTGAAGACCTTCTCGTCGGCCGCACGATTGGCAAGACGTGACAGGATGATTTCGAGATGGTCGCGGATGGATTGCATGTCGATGTCGGACTCCGCCAGGATGCAACGTCTTTAAAGCAATTCCAGGAAAAGTGTGTAGCGGTTTTCCATTCGGAATTGCGAAAAAACAATGACTTAACGCGGCCGCTTGGGCTTGCGGAGGGGATAACCCGGGCAGCGTTGCACCTGCCAGCGATAGGAAGATACTGATGCTGTACAAAGGCAGCTGCCACTGCGGCAAGGTCGCCTTCCAGTTCAAGGCGGAACTGACGGGCGCCGTGCGGTGCAATTGTTCGATCTGTTCGCGCAAGGGCGCGCTCTTGTGTGCCATCCCGCATAAAGACCTGACGGTCCTGGCCTGGGGCGATGATCTGGGAACCTATACGTTCGGCAATCACGCCATGGCGCACCGTTTCTGCCGCACCTGCGGCATCCACCCTTTCGCTGAGGACGTCCGCGAAGGCGAAGAGCGCAGCGCCTACATCAACCTCAATTGCGTCGCCGATATCGACCCGTCCACTCTGTCGATCTTCGATTTCGACGGGCGTTCAGCCTGAAGCGATTGTCTACCGGTAACCCGTTGCATCGGCGGGTTTGCCGGCGTCCTGGACCTCCGGCACATAGCGCCAGGCATCGGGCCGCGAGCCGTCGAGATCGGTAAAGCCATAGACCTGCGCCAGCCCGCCGCTGGATAGCGACTGCCCGTTCCAGCGCGAACGATCCGGATCCGCGGCCAAAGCGGCAACGGCACGGCCGACAAAGCGCGGCGTCTCCGAAATGATGAAATGCGGCACCGTGGCCGTTGCATCGCGCCAATTCTCCTCGCGCACCCCGAAGGCCTCCAGCATCATCTCCGACCGCAGCCAGCCGGGCGTCAAGGAGACCGACGTGGCCCCGTGTTTCGCAAGGTCCTTGGCGTGGGCCCAGGCCATGCGGTTAACCGCGACCTTGGCAAGGTCGTAGAAGGGCGACAGCCGGTAGTGCTCGGCATTGTATTCGGCCGTGCCGTCGGTGACTTCCACCAGCAGCCCGCCGGGCCGCTCGATCATGAGGGGCAGTGCATGGTGGGCGGTGATCAGATGGGTGTCGATGGCCAGACGCAGCATGCGCAAGCCATTGTCCAGATTGTGGTCCCAGACCGGCTTGTCCCATTCGAACAGCTTTTCACCGCCCCAGATGTCGTTGACCAGTATGTCGAGGCGGCCCTGCTCAGTGCGGATGCGCTCGACCAACCCGCGTACATCGCCGGCCACGAGGTGATCGACCTGTACGGCGATGCCCTTGCCGCCGTTCGCCGTGACCAGTTCCGCCGTCTCCTCGATTGTTTCGGGCCGCGCATATTCGGATTGCTGGGCACGCGTGCTCCGCCCGGTGACATAGACCGTCACGCCGGCGGCACCGAGTTCGACCGCTATGCCGCGTCCGGCACCGCGTGTGCCGCCGGCGACCAGGGCAACTTTTCCTTGCAAAATCATTGAACTCTCCCAAGAACGGCACCATCGATGAAACCCGAGCTGGCTTGCGCCGCTCGCATCATATATAAATGATCATTCGGTTATATCAGGATGTCAAGATGACCCGGCCCAAAACCCAATCCGACGAGCAGGTGCTGGAAGCCGCATTGCGATTGATCCACGAGCACGGCCCGGAAGCGCTCACCTTCGAGCGCCTGGCCAAAGCTTGCGGCCTCGCCGGTGCCACCCTGGTGCAGCGCTTTGGGAACAAGGCGCGGTTGAAGCAGCGCACCTTGTTGCATGCCTGGGACGGTCTCGACGACAAGACCAGCACGTTGGCGGCCGCCGTTCCCAAAACGCCAGCCGGCGCGATCGAATTGCTGGTGGCGCTGTCGCAAGGCTATGGCGGCATCGAATCCTACGCCGAGGGCCTGCTCGTCCTGCGCGAGGACCTGCGCGACCCCTTGCTCAGGGCCCGCGGTGCGGCCTGGAAGACAGCGCTGTGCAATGCACTCGCGGCTTGCTTTGCGGCAACGCCCGGCCCGCCGGATATCGGCCCGCTGATGGCGTCGCATTGGCAGGGATCGTTGCTGTGGTGGAGTTTCAATCCGACGATCGAAGTGGCTGCCTATGTCGAGGACAGTCTCAACCGCTTCGTTGCCGCCATCACAAGACAGCGGCCCGAAAACCATGACGGTTCCCGAGCCGCTGGATAGGTTGGTGATGAACCACTATTCGGCCTGCTTCGGGCCGCGCAGGAACACCACGATGGCCGCCAGCAGCGTTGCGATGCCGCAATAGGCGAAGGCGCTGGCCACGCCGGCATGGTCGACCAGCAGGCCGCCGAAGACGGCGCCCAGCGCAATCGCCACCTGGAAGGTCGCGACCATCAGTCCGCCGGCGCTTTCGGCCTGGTCAGGCGCTGCCCGCACCAGCCAGCTCTGCAGCCCGACCGGCACCGCGCCGAAGGCAAAGCCCCAGGCGGCGACGGCAGCCGCGGCGATCATCGGCGAGGCGCCAAGGATCAGCATCGAGGCGGCCGCCAGGGCGATCAGCAGGGGTGCCAGCGCCACGGCTATCTTGAGGTTGCGTTCGGCCAGGAAGCCGCCGGCGATGTTGCCGAAGAAACCGCCTATGCCATAGGCCAGCAGCACCAGCGAGATCGTCTCGATGTCGAGCACCGGCACTTTTTCGAGGAAGGGGCGCACATAGGTGAAGCCGGCAAAATGCCCCGACGCGACCAGCAGCACGACCAGCAGGGCCACACGGATCGACGGCCGCTCCAGCACCTCGAGCAAGGTGCGGAAGCTCGCGACACCCATTGGCGGCAGCTTCGGAATGGTGGCCAATTGCACCAGCAGCGCCAGGGCGCCGACGATGGTCGCGATCATGAACGCCGTGCGCCAGCCCCAGATGTCGCCGACATAGGCGCCGACCGGGGCGGCGGTGACCGTGGCCAGCGAAACGCCGGTCAGGATGATCGACATGGCGCGCGGCATCAGCCGCATCGGCACCAGCCGCAGCGCCATGGCCGCCGACATTGCCCAGAAACCGCCCAGCGCCACGCCGAGCACGACGCGGGCCAAAAGAAGCATGGGCAGCGACGCGGCAAAGGTGGCGAGAAGGTTGGACAGGATGAGGAACGAGGTCAGCATCCACATCACCAGCCTGCGGTCCATGCGCCGCGTGATGATGGCCATGGTGGGTGCGGCAATGGCACCGACGATGGCGGTTGCGGTCACCGCCTGCCCCGCGACACCTTCGGTGACGCCGAGATCGCGCGCCATCGGCGTCAGCAGGCTGGCGGGCAGGAATTCGGCGGTGACAAGACCGAAAACGCCAAGCGCCAGTGAAACCACCGCGCCCCACGCCGGTTCTGTTCGTTCATCGTTGTCTGCGGGGTTCAGAAGTGCGGCGTCGATGACATCAGTTACGGGTTCGGCCATTGTCAGTCTCCGATCTATTTGCAGCGCCACATAGGGAATGACCGCCCGAGGCTCCACCCGTTCCATGCCTTGCCGTCAGGGCTTGGCTATGGGCCGGTCTGCGATTTGTTTGCGGCGCAACATTTGGCTGCAGTGCAACATAGGGAGTGACCGCTTGGAGTTTCCATGCTAGAAAATCCATTATGCCTAACTATTCGTCCAAAATTCCGATCACGGGTGACCCGCTGACGGACATATTGCGCGGTCTGCGTCTCGATGGCGTCGAGTATGGCCGCTGCGAGATGAAAGAGCCTTGGGGCATCCAGTTTCCGGCTCAGCCAGGGGCGCGGTTTCACTTCATCGGCCGCAGGGGCTGCTGGCTGAAGCAGCCCTCCGGCGAATGGGTTGAGCTCAATGCCGGCGACGCGGTGCTCTTGCCGCGCGGCGAGGCCCATGTGCTGGCCAGCGAACCCGGTGCGAAGGCCTGGCCGATCCATGGCTATGAGCTCGAGGAAGTCTGCAAGGACGTCTATTGCACGTCGAACGCCGAGATGTGCGACAAGAATTGCCAGCCGGGAACGCTGCTGTTCTGCGCCGCGATGTACTTCAACCTCGATGGCCTGCATCCGCTGCTCGGCATGATGCCGGACGTGATGCGCTCGCATGAGCTGGAAGCCTACGAGCCGGGCATTCCGCATCTCCTAGAGGCCATGGCGCGCGAAGTGACGATGGAGCGCGTCGGCTCCGGCGGCATCCTGGCGCGGCTGGCTGACGTGCTTGCCGCCACCGTCATCCGCTCATGGGTCGAGCGTGGCTGCGGCGATTCCTCCGGCTGGATCGCCGCGGTCAGGGATCGCGACATCGGCCGCGTGCTGGCCGCAATCCATCTCGAACCCGACCATGACTGGACGGTCGAGTCGCTGGCCCGGATGATGGGTGCCTCGCGCTCGGGCTTTGCCGAGCGCTTCGCCACCATCGTCGGCGAAACGCCGGCAAGATATGTCACGCAGGTCAGAATGCATCAGGCGCGGCAATGGCTGGTCCGCGACCGGATGAAGATCTCGGTCGTTGCCGCCCGCCTCGGCTATGAATCGGACGCCGCCTTCAGCCGTGCCTTCAAGCGCGTCATCGGATCGGCGCCCAGCCATCTGCGCGCCGAGGAACAGGCCGACATCCGCCGGGCCGGGTAACGCGGCTTGGCCGTGACTGGCGGCCGATTGCACGCTAGAATCCGGGTATGGATCTCACATCATCCGAGGGTGTCTCGTCGGCTTCCGGCGGCCCGCTGACCGACATGCTGCGAGGTTTGCGGCTTGACGGCGTCGATTATGGCCGCTGCGACCTTGGCGAGCCGTGGGCGGTGTTCTTTCCGGCCCAGGAGGCGGCACGGTTCCATTTCATCGGCCGGCTCGGTTGCTGGCTGTTTTCGCCATCCCGGCAATGGCTGGAGCTGAAAGCCGGCGACGCGCTGCTGTTGCCGCGCGGCGCCGAACACATCCTTGCCAGCGCGCCTGGCATTCCTGCCGTGCCGATCGAAAGCTACAGCGTCGAGCCTTTGCAGGACAATGTCTACGCCGTCTCGAACGGCGGCCAGGGTGCGAAAACCCTGCTGTTTTGCGGTAGCATGCACTTCAATCTGGGTGGATCGCATCCCGTGCTCGCCATGATGCCGGACATGATGCGCGCCCGGGACTTGATGGCGGACGAGCCGGGCATTCCGCACCTTCTGGAAGCCATGGCCAGCGAAGTGACCGGCAATCGCGCCGGCTCGGGCGGCATGCTGGCGCGGCTGGCCGACGTATTGGCCGCAAGCATTATCCGCTCATGGGTGGAGAACGCCGGCGGCACCACCGGCTGGACAGCGGCGATCAGGGATCGCGACATCGGCCGCGTGCTGGCGGCCATTCATCGCCAGCCCGAGCGGAACTGGACCGTCGACGCCCTCGCCCGCGAAATGGGTGCCTCACGCTCGGCCTTCGCCGAACGGTTCACGGCGATCGTCGGCGAGACACCGGCGAGATATGTCGCCCGGCTGCGCATGCACCAGGCGCGACAGTGGCTGATCGAAGACCGAATGCGGGTGTCCGTGGTGGCAGCCCGGCTGGGCTACGAGTCCGAGGCTTCGTTCAGCCGGGCATTCAAGCGGATCGTCGGCATGGCTCCCAGCCATTTTCGCACCGTCGACTGCATCTCAGAGGAACGCTGAGCCGCACGGAGCTTGCCGTGCTGGATTCTGGATGAATTGCCAAGTCTTCCGGACGCGGTGTCATTGCCGGGCCGGCTGCATGCAATAGCTTGCCGTTGCCAGCGAGGAGCGGGCCGATCAAGGGAGAAAAGCCATGCCAAATCATCTGAAGGTCCTGACGCTCGCCGTCATGCTCATGGTCTGCGGCCAGGCCTTCGCCCTCGAAGACAGCTATCTGCCGGCCGACAAGATCCCCTACGTCGCCGAAGTGCCGGATCAGCCGCACCGCCTTGGACCTTTGTGGGGCGAAAGGGCCAAGGGCCCTGCAGGAACGCTGCTGAAAGTCCCAGGCAACTGGCGCGCTCCTGTTCACGCGCACACCGCCGACTATCGCGCAGTGGTCATAAAGGGGCTGTGGGCGCATTGGCAGATGCAAGGCGGCGAGGCGACCAAGGTCGAATTGCCTCCGGGATCCTACTGGACCCAGAAGGCCAATGAGATGCATGACGACGCTTGCCTGTCCGAAACGGAGTGCGTGATCTTGCTGATCAACGACACGCCCTACGAGACCTATTTCGCGAAATAGCCCGACGCTCTGGAGCGGTTCGCCGTTTCCGTGAAACGGTGAACCGCCCTAACTGGCGTGCCGCAAGCTGACACCGCTGCCCTTGTCGAACAGCACCACCTTGTCCTGGTTCCAGGCAAAGCGCACCGGCTGCTCGATGGCGACATCGGTCCTTGCCGGCACCGTGGCGCGCAGCGTCGTGTCGCCGACACGCAGCGTCAGGATCTTTTCGACGCCATGGTTCTCGACATCATGGACGCGTGCTTCGACCGGCGCGCCGCTCTCGAGATAAACGTCTTCGGGACGGATGCCGAAGACGAGCGGGCGACCGTCGGTCGCGCCACTCGCCTTGGCTCCCCCAGAAAAAGGCAGTTCGAAATTCAGCGGCGCCATCACCGCGCGGCCGTCCACCAGCTTGCCGTCGATGAGGTTCATCGGCGGCGAGCCGACGAAGCTCGCCACATAGGTGTCGCGCGGATTGTTGTAGATCTCGTGCGGCGTGCCGGTCTGCACGATGCGGCCGTGGTTCAAGACGCCGACCTTGTCGCCCATCGACATCGCCTCGATCTGGTCGTGGGTGACGAACAGGAAGGTGGCGCCGAGCTGTATCTGCAGGTTCTTCAGTTCCGTGCGCAGCGCCTCGCGCAGCTTGGCGTCGAGCGCCGACAGCGGCTCGTCCATCAGGAACACGCGTGGCTTGCGCACGATCGCCCGGCCGATCGAGACGCGCTGCATCTCGCCGCCTGAGAGGCGGTCGGTCTTGCGGTCGAGCAGATGCTCGATGCGCAGCGTACGTGCGGCGCGGTCGACGCGATCCTTGATCTCTGCATCGGGCAGCCTGCGGATCTTCGGCTTCAGCGGGAATTCGAGATTTTCGCGCACCGTGTAGCGCGGATAGAGCGAGTACTGCTGCAGCACCAGCGCCACGTCGCGCTCGGCCGCGCCCCAGTCGGCGACATCGACGCCGTCGATCAGGACCTGGCCTTCACTGGGTTTCTCGAGACCGGCGATCAGCCGCAGCGTCGTCGTCTTGCCGGCGCCCGTCTCGCCCAGGAGCACGAAGAACTCGCCATCGGCGATGTCGAGATCGAGCCCGGTCAATGCAGTGTGGTTGCCGAAACTCTTGGAGATGTTCTTGAGCTGGATATGGGCCATCAGAGCCTCACCTCAAGCGACTTGCCGCTTGCCTTGTCGAAGAAATGCGCCTGGGTGGGATCGATCCGGGCAAAGACCTTCTCGCCGGGACCCGAGATGAAGCCGCTCTTGGTGCGAGCCCGCAGCATCTTGGAGCCGACTTTCAGGTCGACGATGTCGAAGGAGCCCAGCGGTTCGACGATCTGCGTCTCGACAGCCATGAACCCCTCCGCCGCCTCACGGCGAATGAGCACGCCTTCCGGCCGGATACCGAGCGCCAGCTGGCCGCCGGCATGACCGTTGAGTTTCGACAGCAGCGCGCGCGGAAACTCGAAGCCGGTGGTCGCGTCGCCGACGGTCACCGATGCGGACGAGGCTTTCTCGGCCACCGCCGCGTCGGCGACATTCATCACCGGGCTGCCGACGAATTGCGCCACGAACAGATTGGCCGGGCGCGAATAGACCTCGTCCGGTGAGCCGACCTGCTGCAGCACGCCTTCATGCATGATGACGATGCGGTCCGCTAGGCTCATCGCCTCGATCTGGTCGTGCGTGACATAGATGGTGGTCGAGCCTTGCTTGATATGCAACCGCTTGATCTCGGCGCGCATCTCCTCGCGCAGCTTGGCATCGAGCGCGCCGATCGGCTCGTCCATCAGCATCGCCTTTGGCCGCCGCACCAGCGCCCGGCCGATGGCGACGCGCTGCATGTCGCCGCCCGACAGCGCCGACGGCTTCTTGCCGAGCAGATCCGTTATCTGCAGCGTCTTGGCGACCGAGCGCACCTCGCTGTCGATCTCCGCCTTGCTCTTGCGCGTGGCGCGCAAGGGGAAGGCGATGTTCTCGTAGACGCTCATATGCGGGTAGAGCGAGAACGACTGGAACACCATGGCAATGTCGCGGTCGGCCGCCTTCAGATGCTGGACCGGTTTGCCGTCGATGAGGATGTCGCCCTCGTCGATCGTTTCCAGCCCGGCGATCGCGCGCAACGTCGTCGTCTTGCCGCAGCCTGACTGGCCGAGCAGCACGATGAACTCATTGTCCGATATTTTGAGGTTGAGGTCCTTGATGACCTGGACGGCGCCGAAGAATTTCTGGACGCCGCGAAGCTCGATCTGGGTCAATGCTGTGCTCCCGGATTCCGCGCGGCATGGCCGGTGCCGGCCTCCTCCTCAGGCGCGATCTTCGAGGTGATGTTGAAGCCGATCAGCCCGATCAGGATGATGGTCAGGCCATATGTGTGCAGCACCATGTTCCAGGGCTGGCAGAGCGCCACGATGCCGAGCACCATGAGCACTTGCGAACCGGGCTCCAGATATTTCTGATTGATGGCACGAAAGCTCATTTGCGGATCGCTCCGAAGGACATGCCGCGCAACAGATGATTGCGGAGCAGGAAGGTGAAGATCGCGACCGGCAGCAGGAACAGGAAGGTTCCGGCGGCGATCACCGTCCAGTCGGGCAGGCCGGAACCGACCTGGCTGGGGATGAAGGGCGGCGCTGTCTGGGCGCGGCGATTGGTCATGATCAGCGCGAAGGCATATTCGTTCCACGCGGTGATGAAGCAGAACACGGCGGTGGCGGCGATGCCGGTGGCGGCCTCCGGCAGCACGATCTTGAAGAAGGCTTCCATGCGCGTATAGCCGTCGACGAGCGCCGCTTCCTCATACTCCTTCGGGATTTCGTCCATGAAACCCTTCATCAGCCACACCGAGAAGGACAGGTTGAAGGCGGTGTAGAGGATGATCAGGCCGACATGGGTGTCGTTGAGGCCGACAGCGCGGTACATCAGGAACATCGGGATCGCCACCACCACCGGCGGCAGCATGCGCGTCGACAGGATGAAGAAGAGAAGGTCCGCCTCCCCCTTCACCTTGAAGCGCGAGAAGCCATAGGCGGTGAACGTGCCCATGCCGACCGCCAGCACCGTCGAGGTGATGGCGATGATCAGCGAGTTCAGGAAGCGGCTCGGATAGCCCGACCACTGCACCTGGCCTTTGCCATCGCGCACGATCTTCTCGCCGCCGTCGAAAACGACGCGCTCCCACCACGGCGCCGCCGCGTATTCTTCCGGCGTCGGCGGGCTGCGCAATTGCGAGCGCTTGGTGAACAACTTCACGAAAGGTGAAATTTCCGGCTGGAAGACGACCGTCGGCGGGATGGTGGTGGCCAGATTGCGCGGCTTGAACGCCGTCGAGGCGATCCAGTAGATCGGGGCGAGGAAGATGATGGTCACCAACAGCACGGCGACGATGGCGACGCGGTTGAAGCCGATTTCGGAAGAAGTGCGGACGGCGGCCATCTCAGCGCTCCTTCACCTTGTTGAGATATTTGACGTAGATGTTGGTGATCGCCAGCACCATGATCAGCACGATATAGGCCATCGCGCAGGACCGCCCGGTCTGCCATTCCTGGAACGCCATCTTGTAGAGCCGGATCGAAATCAGCTCGGCCGTCGGCTGGCTGGTCAGGATGTAGGCGAGGTCGAAGGTCTTGAACGCTTCCATGGTGCGGAAGATGACCGCGATCATCAGGATCGGCGCCACCAGCGGCAGCGTGATGCGGAAGAAGGTGTAGAACGGTCCGGCGCGGTCGATCGCGGCGGCCTCGTAGAGATGTTTCGGCACCGCCGAGAGACCGGCCAGCGACAACAGCATGACGAAGGGCGACCACATCCAGATGTCGGTCAGCGCGACGGCGTAGCGCGCCATCTTGGGATCGGCCAGCCACTCGAAATTGCCGAGCCCGAGCGCATAGTTGATGACGCCCCAGGACGGGTCGTAGAGCAGCTTCCAGAACAAGCCGACGACAGCCATCGACAGCATCATCGGCAGCAGCAGGAGCGTGGTGATAAGGCCCTTGAGCGGAATGTCCCGGTTGAGCAGCATCGCCACGCCGAAGCCGACAAGCAGCTGGCCGGCGACGGAGATGATGACGTATTTCGCGGTGATGGCGAAATTGGACCAGACATAGGGATCGTTGAGCAGGTCGCGATAGTTCTGCAGCCCGACGAAATTCGCCGGCGCGTTGGTCGAGGCGCGGAAGTCGGTGAAGGAATAGCCAAGCGAATAGATCAGCGGAAAGATGTTGAAGACGATCAGGAACAGGACCGTCGGAATAATGAAAAGGTTGCGGATCGAAATGTCGCTCAGGCCGCGCGCGGCCGCCCGCGAGGACCTCTCCAGTGTTGTGATCATCGTGGTCGCCAAGACCCCTGCTCCCGTTTGCAGAAAAAGAAACGGAGGAGGCACAAACGCCCCCTCCGTGATGCATGGTTGTTACTGAACGCGGCCGTACTTCTTGAACGTCGCGTTCCAGTCGGCGGCCAGAGCGTCCAGCGTCTGCTTGGCGGTGCCTTCGCCGCCGATCATGTAGGGATAGACGCGCTGGTTGAGCTGCTGCAGCAGTTCGGCGTATTCCGGCACGGCCCAGAAATCCTTAACCTTGAACATGGTCTCATAGAAGGCCTTGTTGTAAGGCGTGGCGCTCTGGAATTCCGGCGATTTGAGCACCGCCGCGCTGCAGGTATAGCCACCAAGCGCCGCCCACTTCTTCTGGGTCTCGTCCTTGATGAACCATTCAAGGAACTTCATCGCCTCTTCCTGCTTCTTCGAGTAAGAGATGACGGAAATGCCCTGACCGCCGAGAGCGGCGAACTGGTCGCCGTTCGGGCCCGGAGGGTTGGCGAAGAAGCCGGTGTTCTTGGCGTTCGGGTTCGACGCCTCGTTGATCAGCGAGGGGAAGAACGCGAAGAAGTTCATGCTCATCGCCGCCAGGTTTTCGGTGATCGCCTGGTTGTCCTCGACGAAGAACGATTTGGCCCAGCCCGGAGGCGTGAACTTGTAAAGTTCCTTGTAGGCGTCGAGCGCGGCGATAGCCTTGTCGGAATTTATGTGGCCATCGACCTTGTAGGTCGAATAGTCACCCAGTTCGCCGCCATAGGAGAACAGCGCGTTCTCGAAGCCCATCGCCATGGCGTCATAGGAATTGTCGGTGTAGATGGCGATGCCGTAGCGCTTCTGGTCCGGCCGATAGAAGAACTCGGCGATGTCGCGCAGCGCCTTGAAATCCTTCGGCACGTCGAGGTCGTAGCCATACTTGGCCTTGAACGCTTCCTTCTCCTTGGGATCCTCGAACCAGTCCTTGCGGTAGGACCAGCCGACAGCGTCGCCTTCGAGCGGTATGGCCCAGTACTTGCCGCTGTTGCCGGGATACTCGGCGTAGTATTTCACCGTCGCCGGCGCCATGACATTGCCGAGGTCGTGCTTCTTGAAGAAGTCCGTCAGGTCGACATAGTGACCACCGGTCGAGCCGGCACCCAGCCACTGCGAGTCGCCAACGACCAGGTCATAGGCGTCGCCATGGGCGTTGAACTCGGTGAAGGCCTTCGTCTGGAAGTCGGACCAGGGCGTGGTCTCGACCGTGATCTTGACGCCGGTTTCCTTCTCGTACTCGTTGCCGAGCTCCTGAAGGTAATTGGCCGGATCCCATTCCGCCCAGAAGATGGTGAGTGACTTTTCCTGCGCGTAAACGGACGTTCCGCAGGCAAGCGTTAAGCCGATACCAGCAAGCACGCTGGTCACTAACTTGCGCATAATGATTTCCTCCCTTGTGCGCATTCTACCCTGTCATACGAGCCGGCAAAGGGGCCGGCTCCGGTAGTTCCTCCCGTGATCGCACCTTTCCGGTTTCGGGCCTCCTCGCCCTGCCGGAAAATGGATCGCAGCCCTCACTTTTGATCCACTTTTCTTTTCTAATCTGGTATTACCAATTCTGCACCGACGTCAAGCCCTTTCTTGGGAAGCGAGCCTGGCCATTTCGCCGGAAATCAAGCTTTATCTGCCTGTTTTCCAATGTTTTTCCTATTCAATGATACGCGTAGGCGTTGCACTCTCCCCCGCGTCAGAGATATTATTGGTAGTCGGCATGCAAATCTGGTCGAACCAGATAGGTCCTACTCAACGACCAGCCCTGAACCGTCGCCACCTCCTTCATCGATCGATTCCGCCACCGCCGCGCGCACCAGGGCGCTAGCCGCCCATTGCGCCACAGACCGCGTCCTGCGGCTGTCCAGGCCCCATATATCCTTGAGCACGATCAGCACCTCGACGCCGAAGATCAGCGACAGCGCCTGCGCCAGGCGCTTGAAATCGCGCGGCGGCAAATGGCCCTTGAGCGGCGCGATCGCTTCCTGCAGCAGATCGATGCGATGACCGCGCGTGAAGGCAGGCTCGCCCCCCAACGTGCCGGCCTGGCGTTGCGCCCACTGATCGAGCGACAGCTTCAGCGCCGCCTTGAACGTCGCCTCAAACGCCTCGATGCGCGGCATGGCCGTGTCGAACAGCTCCGCGACCCGGCGCTCGGCATCCGCCGAGGTCGATTGCCAGGTCAGGATCGGTCCGAGCCCTTCGTCGACGACAGCCTGCACCAATGCCGCCTGGCTGGGGAAATAGCGATAGGCGGTGGCACGCGAAACCTCCGCGGCTTCCGCCACCTCGCTGACCGACGGCGTGCCCCCCGCCTGCATTAGCCGCGTCGCCGTCTCCAGCATCAGCCGTTTCGTGCGCGCCCGCGGCCCGCGCTCGGCGGCCTGGCCGCTTCCATGCTCGGCGTCGCCGCTTGCAGTGGATCGTTGACGTGAGACATCCATGTCAATATGATACGCGCGTCTCAAAAATTTGCAATAACCTTGGAAGGCGCCAATGAAGCGCATCTATGTTGTGGGCACCGCTGACACCAAGGGCGAGGAGCTCGCCTTCCTGGCCGATGCCATTGCCGCCAACGGCGCCGCCGTTTGCCGCGTCGATGTCGGAACGCGCGACGCAACGGTGCCGGTCGACATTGCGGCGAAGGAGATTGCCGGCCACCATCCTCGCGGCCACGCGGCCGTGCTCGGCGGCGATGATCGTGGCGCCGCGGTAGCCGCCATGGGCGTCGCCTTCAGCCGCTTCGTCCAGTCGCGAAAAGACATCGCCGCCATGATCGGCATTGGCGGCGGCGGCGGCACCTCGATCATCACATCGGGCATGCGCGTCTTGCCGCTCGGCCTGCCGAAAATCATGGTCTCGACGCTCGCCTCGGGCGACACGTCGCCTTATGTCGATGTTTCCGACATCATCATGATGCCGTCAGTGACCGACATGGCCGGGCTGAATCGGCTCTCCCGGGTCGTCCTGCACAACGCCGCCCAGGCCATATCGGGCATGGCGGCAAGGCCGGCGCCGCCGCCCGACGGCAGGCCGTCGATCGGGCTGACCATGTTCGGAGTCACCACGCCTTGCGTGACCGCCATCGCCGACCAGCTTCGCACCGCATATGATTGCATGGTCTTCCACGCCACCGGCACTGGCGGGCGCAGCATGGAAAAGCTGGCCGACAGCGGCTTGCTGTCCGGTGTCATCGACATCACCACGACCGAGGTCTGCGACCTCCTGTTCGGCGGCGTGCTGCCGGCAACGCAAGATCGCTTCGGCGCGATCGCCCGCAGCAGGTTGCCCTATGTCGGCTCGGTCGGCGCGCTCGACATGGTCAATTTCTGGGCGCCCTCGACCATACCGGAACAATATCGAGAAAGACTGTTCTACGAGCACAATCCCAACGTCACTCTGATGCGCACCACCGCCGACGAATGCCGCCAGATCGGCGAATGGATCGGCGCCAGGCTCGCGCTCTGCGAGGGGCCGGTGCATTTTCTCATTCCCGAAAAGGGCGTCTCGGCGCTCGACATCGAAGGTGGCGCCTTCTTCGATCCGCAGGCCGACGCCGTCCTGTTCGAAGCCATCGAGCAGACCATCAAGCCGAATGCGACGCGCCGAGTCACACGCCTGCCGCTGCACATCAACGACCCCGAATTCGCCAAAGCGGCAACCGCCGCCTTCCTTGACATCGCCAGACAGTGAGATCCCAGACATGCCCGCAATACCGCGCAAGGACATACTGAAGAAATTCCGGGGAATGATCGACAAGGGCGTGCCGATCGTCGGCGGTGGCGCCGGCACCGGCCTGTCGGCCAAAGCCGAGGAAGCCGGTGGCATCGACCTGATCATCATCTACAATTCCGGCCGCTACCGCATGGCCGGGCGCGGCTCGGCCGCCGGCCTGCTCGCCTATGGCAATGCCAACGAGATCGTCAAGGAAATGGCCTATGAGGTGCTGCCGGTGGTCAGGCACACGCCGGTGCTTGCCGGCGTCAACGGCACCGACCCCTTCGTCATCATGCCGCTGCTTCTGGCCGAGCTGAAGACGATGGGCTTTTCCGGCGTGCAGAATTTTCCGACCATCGGCCTGTTCGACGGCAGCATGCGGCAGAGTTTCGAGGAGACCGGCATGGGCTTCGGGCTCGAGGTCGACATGATCGCCGAAGCGCACAAACTCGATCTGCTCACCACCCCCTATGTCTTCAATCCCGACGAGGCCCGCGCCATGACCAAGGCCGGCGCCGACATCGTCGTCGCCCATATGGGCGTGACGACCGGCGGCTCGATCGGCGCCACCTCGGCCAAGTCGCTCGACGACTGCGTGGTCGCGATCGACGCCATCGCCGATGCCGCCCGCTCGGTGCGCAAGGACGTCATCCTGCTTTGCCATGGCGGCCCGATCTCCATGCCGGACGACGCCCGCTACATCCTCGACCGCTGCAAAGGCCTGCATGGTTTCTATGGTGCAAGCTCGATGGAACGGCTGCCGGCGGAAGCCGCGATCGCCAGGCAGACAGCCGATTTCAAGGCGGTGACGCTCGGCGGTGAGAAGACCAAGCCAAAGCAAAAGAAGGGATGAGACCATGACCGACAAGGGCAAAGTGTTTGTCTATCCAAAGGACGTCAGCGCCTTCGGCTTCGATTGGGGGAAACTGTCGCTGACGGTCGCGCCTGAAGTGAATGGCGCCGAGCGCTTTTCCGGCGGCGTCGTCGACCTGCCGTCAGGCCAAGGCCACACCCGCCACAACCACCCGGGCGCCGAGGAAATCATCTTCGTCATCTCCGGCCATGGCGAGCAGATGGTCGAGGACGAGCAAGGCAATCCGGTGGTCGCCAAGGTTGGTCCCGGCTGCACAATCTATGTGCCGGAAAGCCGATTTCATTCGACGCTGAATACGGGGGATGCGCCGATGCAGCTGTTCGTTGTCTACTCGCCGGCCGGGCCGGAGCTGGTGCTGCGGGAACTGCCGGATTTCAGGCTGATTCCAGCGGGGAAGTGATCCTCGTCGCCTCCCTCGTTTGCGGCGACGCCCCCTCATCCGGCCGCTTTGCGGCCACCTTCTCCCCGTGGGGGAGAAGAGACTGGCGCCGGCGCTGGTACCTCCTCTCCCCTCGGGGGAGAGGTCGGATTGCCCCGAATTGCTCTTCGCAATTCGGATGGCAATCCGGGTGAGGGGGCAGCGCCCTTCGACACCAGCTCGGCGGTCCCACCCCTGTTCCACCCGCGCCCGCGATCCCCGAACATCACATAACCACTCTCCGTCACCGCCAGCGTATCCTCAAGCTTGATGAACCCGCGCGTCGGGTGGAGCATCGTGGTCTCGACCGACAGCACCATGTTCTTCTCCAGCGGCTTGGCGGCGTAAGTGCCTTCATAGGCCACCGGGTGGTTGGTCATCAGGAACGGCGCCTCATGCGTGATCAGCCCCATGCCGTGGGCGAAGAAATCGGTATAGGGCGCGACCTTGGATTGCTTCAGGACGCCTTCGGCGTGCGAAATCATGTCACCGCCCAGCGTGCCCGCTCTGACCTTCGAGAACGCCGCCTGCTGCACCGTCTCGACCTCGGCGAGCAGATCATCCAGCTCGGCATCCGGTTCACCGAGAATGCCCATCCGGCAGAGATCGCCGATATAGCCGTGATAATTGCCGCCGGAATCGATCGACATCGCCTCGCCCTTCTTCCACGCTTGCGGCGAGGCGGCGCGGTTGTGGCTCGAGCCCAGCGTCAGCAGGCAATATTCGAAATGCGCGCCGCGATTGGTCTCCTCGCGCCGCAACTGCTCGATCATCTCGACCTTGGTCGTTCCTTCGCGCGCCCAGGCGATGGTTGCCAGCATGGAATCGGTGATCAGTTCGGAGGCGATGCGCAGCTTCTCCAGCTCCGCGTCGGTCTTGATGGCGCGCATGCGCTCCAGCATGTCGGTCGCGTCTAACAGCTTGGCGTCCGGCAGCGCCTTGCGGATCAGCGTGTAGGCATCCGACGGCAGGAATCCGGGCTCGATGCCGATGCGCGCCCCTGCCTTGCCGATCTTTTGCAGATGCTCGACCGCAAGGTTGGCGGCATCGAGCGTGCCCCAGCAGGCGGCATGCAGCGTCGGCGTCCAGAACGGGTTGTTCTGGTGCTCGCCGCCCTCCATGCGGTTGCCGATATAGGCCGCGTGATCCGGCCCGCCCTTTTCGTAGACGACGATGGGCAGGTAACGGCTATGGCCGATCGCATCCATGGCGGCGAAGAAGATGAATTTGTAGCCGCCCAGCAGATATTGCGTGTTGTGCTTGGAGGTCGCGAGCAGCACATCGATGCCGGCCTCCTCCATCAGCCGGTCGACCCTTGCCTCGTCGAACGGGATATTGCTGACGGCATTCTTGCCCGGCGCAATGTTCATCTCTCTCTCCCTGAATTTGCCTGGGATTGACGCTGTTCCGCTCTCAATCCCTTGGCTGTGGATCAAATCTGCACCATTTTGCCCGCTCTGGTCTAGCCAGAAACGCGCCGACAGCACGGCGGAGTGGTCACCAAGTCGTCATCCGCCGAGTATTCATCAAATCTGGTCCTACCAGAAGGATGAATTGAACCCGTTCTCCCAAACTGGTCCAGCGGACGAAAATTTCAAAGCCAAGCAAGGATGCGCCAATTCCGTCTCTGGCGAAACCCTCGGCAAGGCTCATAATCGCCGCCGCAAGGATGCCGGTGCCGGCATTCGAGGGGTGTTGTCGCGCCGATCGGGGTCGCGCAGAGGACGGAGTTCGATCATGTCAGGTTTCACGATTTCCAGACGCAAGATGCTTGCCGGCTCGGCGATGCTGCTGGCCTCCACCGCCATGCCGACACTGGGCTGGGCGCAGACGCCGAAGAAGGGCGGCCGGCTGGTGCTTGCAGCCGATTCCGAACCGCGCAACCTCAACCCGGCGATCGTCGCCTCCAACGGCGTCTTCTTCATCTCCAGCAAGATCGTCGAGACGCTGGCCGAAGCCTCCTTCGACGGCAAGGACGGGCTCGCGCCGCGCCTGGCGCTGAGCTGGGAAGGTGCCGCCGACGGGCTGTCGGCGACGTTCAAGCTGCGCGACGGCGTCAAATGGCATGATGGCAAGCCGTTCACCTCGGCCGACGTCGCCTTCTCGGCGCTGCAGATCTGGAAGCCGCTGCAGAATCTCGGCCGCACCGTGTTCAAGGATCTGGCTAGCGTCGAAACGCCGGACGATCTCACCGCCGTGTTCAAATTCGCCAAGCCGACGCCGTTCCAGCTCATCCGCAACGCGCTGCCGGCGCTGTCGAGCGTCGTGCCGAAGCACATCTACGAGGTCGGCAAGATCGAGGAGAACCCGGCCAACACCGCGCCCATCGGCACCGGCCCGTTCAAGTTCGGCGAGTACAAGGCCGGCCAATATTACCGACTGACGAAGAACACCGACTACTGGGGCAAGGACGAGCCCTATCTCGACGAGATCATCTACCAGGTGCTGCCCGACCGCACCTCGGCCGCCAGCGCGCTCGAAGCCGAGGAAATCCAGCTCGCCGCCTTCTCCGCCGTGCCGCTGGCCGACCTCGACCGTATCTCCAAGGTGCCGGGCCTGAAGGTGATCACCAAGGGCTATGAGGGGCTGACCTATCAGCTCGTCGTCGAGATCAACCATCGCCGCAAGGAACTGGCCGATCTGAAAGTGCGCCAGGCTGTCGCGCACGCCATCGACAAGGACTTCGTCGTCAAGACGGTGTTCCTCGGCTATGCCGCGACCGCCACCGGCCCGGTGCCGAAGAACGATCCGCAATTCTACACCGCCGACGTCCCGACCTATGCCTTCGACGTCGGCAAGGCCAACGCGCTGCTCGACGAAGCCGGTTACAAGAAGGGTGCAGACGGCAAGCGCTTTTCGCTCAAACTTCTGCCGGCGCCCTATTTCAACGAGACCAAGCAGTTCGGCGACTATCTGCGCCAGGCGCTCGCGGCCATCGGCATCGACGCGCAGCTCGTCAACAACGACTCCGCCGCGCACATCAAGGCCGTCTACACGGACCACGCCTTCGACCTCGCCGTCGGCCCGCCGGTGTTCCGTGGCGACCCGGCGATCTCGACCACCATCCTGGTTCAGAGCGGCATTCCCGACGGCGTGCCGTTCTCCAACCAGGGCGGCTACAAGAACGACGCGCTCGACGCGCTGATCGCCAAAGCCTCGGAAACGCTCGACACATCGGCCCGCACCGACCTCTACAAGGAGTTCCAGAAAGAGGTCGCCGCCGACCTGCCGCTGATCAACGTCGCCGAATGGAGTTTCATCAGCGTCGCGCGTGACACGGTTGGCAATATCGCCAACAACCCGCGCTGGGCGGTATCGAACTGGGCGGACACCTATCTGGCGGGTTAGTGTTCTTCGAAGGCTTGCGCATCGCAAATCCGGGTGCTCAGCTTCGAGAATGAGAGTTCCTTCGCGCCCCTTCCGCCGGACCGCGCCGACCTCACCCTCCCCCTTGTGGGGAGGGTCGACGAATGGATGCTGCGAAGCGGCAGCCAGTCGTCGGGGTGGGGGTATTGGCACAAGCCTGAAGACCCCCACCCCGCTCCGCTTCGCGGATCGACCCTCCCCACGAGGGGGAGGGTAAGGTGGCCATGACCCGCGCCCTCGCCCTCCTCCGCCGCCGCCTCGTCGGCAGCGTCTTCGTGCTTTTGATCGTCATCATCGGCACCTTCCTTTTGCTCGAGGCCGCTCCCGGCGACGCCGTCGATGCCTATATCGTCTCGACCGGCGGCGACGCCGGCATGATCGAATTGCTGCGCCATCGCTGGGGCCTCGACCAGTCGGAGCTGACGCGGCTGGCCAACTATCTCTGGGCGCTGCTGCATCTCGACCTCGGCCAGTCGGTGACCTTCTCCCGGCCGATCCGCGATGTCATCCTCGAGCGCCTGCCCAACACGCTGCTCCTGATGGTCAGCGCCACCGCGCTGTCCTTCGGGCTCGGTTCCGCCCTCGGCATCTTTGCCGGCGCCAGGCCCGGCAGCTTTCGCGACCGCTTCCTGTCGATCGGCTCGCTGGCGCTCTATGCCGTGCCGGGTTTCTGGCTCGGCCTGGTGCTGATCGTCGTCTTCGCCGTCGACCTGCGCTGGCTGCCGATCGGCGGCATCGAGACGCTCGCCTCGGACAAGACCGGCCTCGACCGCGCCGCCGACATCGCCGTCCATCTCATACTGCCGGTGTCCGCCCTCGGCTTCATCTACCTCGCGCTCTATCTGCGCATGATGCGCGCCGGCATGGCCGAGGCCTGGCGGCAGGATTTTGTCCTCGCCGCCCGCGCCAGGGGGCTGTCGCGCCGCCGCATCGTGCTGGCGCACGTCGCTCGCAACGCGCTCTTGCCGCTGGTCACCATGCTCGGCCTGCAATCGGCGCAGATGCTTGGCGGCAGCGTCGTCATCGAGAGCGTCTTTTCCGTGCCGGGCCTCGGGCGGCTGGCGCAGGAAGCGGTGGCTTCGCGCGACACGCCTTTGCTGCTCGGCATCATCCTCACCAGCGCCGTCCTGGTCGTCATCATCAACCTGCTCGTCGATATCGCCTATGCCTTCCTCGACCCGCGCGTCGGCGCCAATGAGGCCGGCGCATGAGCCCGCTGCGCCGCTTTCTGCGCACGCCCGAGGCGGTCGCCGGCGCCATCCTGCTGGCCGCGCTGATTGCGATGGCGCTCATTGCGCCGCTGCTGTTTCCAGGCGACCCGCAAGCCATCGCCGGCCCGGCGCTGCTGCCGCCCTTCCAGGACTGGTCGCTGCCGCTCGGCACCGACCGGCTCGGCCGCGACGTGCTGGCCGAGCTGTTCCACGGTGCCCGCACCTCGCTCGCGGTCGGCCTTGCCGCAGCCGCAGCGGCACTCGCCATCGGCTCGGTGGTCGGCACGCTGGCCGGCTTTGCCGGCGGCCTCGTCGACGAGGGGCTGATGCGCATCACCGACGCCTTCCAGACCGTGCCAAGCTTCCTGCTGGCGCTGGCCTTCGTCAGCGTCGTCGGCCCATCGCTCGGCATCGTCGTGATCGCTATCGCGCTCGGCACCTGGACCGGACCGGCCCGTATTACCCGCGCCGAAGTCCTCTCCATCCGCGAGCGCGATTACGTCGCCAGTGCGCGCGCCATCGGCATGCACCCGATCGAGATCGCCTTCCGCGAAGTGCTGCCCAACGCGTTGCCGCCGGTGCTGGCGATGTCCTCGGTGATCGTCGCCGCCGCCATCCTCACCGAGGCGGCGCTATCCTTCCTTGGCCTCGGCGATCCCAACCTTGTCACCTGGGGCGGGATGATCGCCGAAGGCCGCGCCGTGCTGCGCACCGCGCCCTTCCTGTCGATCATCCCGGGCATCGCGCTGGTGCTGACGGTGCTCGGCGTCTATCTCGCCGGCGAAGGCATCGTCGAGACGACGGCGGTCCGGAGAGGCCTGTCGTGACGGTGCTGGCTTCGATCAGCGACCTGATGGTGACGTACCGCCGCGACGGCGGTGAGGTTGCGGCGCTGAGGAGCATCAGCCTCGACATCGTGGCTGGCGAGCGCCTTGCCATCATCGGCGAAAGCGGCTCCGGCAAGAGCACGCTGGCGCTGGCGATTGCGGGGCTGCTGCCGGCTTCTTCAGCGGTTGGCGGAAGAATTGAATGGCCCGGCCTTGGCCAACCTCCCCTCCTCGGCCGCGACATCGGCTTCGTCTTCCAGGACCCATCCGCCAGCCTCGATCCGGTCATGACCGTCGGCAAACAGATCGCCGAAGTCGCGCGCACCCATCTCGGCCTCACCTGGTCCCAGGCCTACGCCAAGGCCAGGACCCTGCTCGAACGCGTCCACCTGCCCGACCCGGACTCTGCCCTGCATGCCTTCCCGCATCAGCTCTCCGGCGGCCAGAAGCAGCGCGTGGCGATAGCCGCCGCAATCGCGGCCGGGCCGAAACTGCTGATCGCCGACGAAGCGACCAGCGCGCTCGATACCATCGTGCAGGCCGAGATCGTCGCCCTGATCCGGCGGCTGGTGGCCGAGGACGGCATGACGCTGCTGTTCATCAGCCACGATATCGCGCTGGCGGCCGAACTCGCCGAACGCGTCGCCGTGTTCCGCCATGGCCAGTTGGTCGAGCTTGGCTCGACGGCGCGGATTGTCGCCGCCCCGACCCAGCCCTACACCCGCACCCTGCTCGACGCGCATATCGGCCTCGACGCCGTGCCACTGCTGATCCGGGCCGGGCTCCCCGCATGAGCCTGCTCACAGTGTCCAACCTCAGCAAACGCTACCGTCGCGGCGGCAAGACTATCATCGCCGTCGACGATGTCTCTTTTCACATAGAGCCCGGCGAAACACTGGCGCTGGCCGGCCCTTCCGGCAGCGGCAAATCGACGATCGCGCGGCTGGTGCTGCGCCTGATCGAGCCGGACGCTGGCGCCATTGAATTCGAAGGCGATGATTTCCTGGTCTTGAGTGGTGCAACGCTGCGCGCACGCCGGGCGCGCCTGCAAATGGTGTTCCAGGATCCGTTGGCCGCTTTCAACCCGCGCGCCACGGTGGCAAGTGTCCTCGACGATCCCTTGCGCATCCATGGCATAGCCTCGCGTACCGAGCGCCCGCGCCGCATCGCTGCCTTGCTCGAACGCGTCGGGCTGCCGGCCGATCTCGCGCCCCGCGCCATCCACGAAATTTCCGGCGGCCAGCGGCAGCGCGTCGCCATCGCCCGCGCCATCGCGACAAAGCCATCGCTGATCGTGCTCGATGAGGCGGTCTCGGCGCTCGACGTCTCGGTGCGCGGACAGATCCTCGAGCTTCTGCTCGACCTGCAGCGCCAGGAACGGATCGCCTATCTCTTCATTTCCCACGATCTCGGCGTCGTGCGCGTGCTCGCCCATCGCGTCATCCTTCTCGATGCCGGACGGATCGCCGAGAGCGGCGATGCCCGTGCCGTCATCGACGCCCCGCAGTCAGCCATCGGCAAAGCGTTGGTGGCGGCAGCACCAAGGCTCAAAAGAACCACGCAGGACGCATCATGACCGACGCCGAAGCCAGAGCCGAGAAACTATCGCGCGAACTCGATTCCGCCTTCCGCAACCGTGCCGATCTCTACCGGCTGTTGCTCGAAGAACTGACCGGGGAGCTGGGTGCCGAAAAGGCCGAGGCGATCATGATCCGCGCCATCGAGCAGCGCGGCAAGGAAGTGGCGGCTGCCGCCTTCGCCAGCTTCGGCGCCAACGATGCACGCGCCATCGGCGAAGCCTTCCTGGCGGTCAGTCCGGATGGCTGCCTGATGTATCCGACCGATGTCGAACGCGGCGATGACCGTATCGCCTTCAAGGTCAAGCGCTGCCCGCTGAAGGACGCCTGGGTCGAGGCGGGCGTTGGCGACGAAAAGCTCGCCACACTCTGCCGCATCGCCGGCGTCTTCGACCGCGGCCTGTTCGAAGCGACCGGCGTGCGTTTCGACAACGTTACCTGGACGCCGGGCCACGGCTCCGGCTGCTGCCACATCGAATTGACCAATCGCGATGCCAGCTAAGCAATTCGGAGTTGAAGGTGTGTTGAGGTTCAGGCCAGGCCGAGGGTTTGCAGGCCGGCTGAATATCAATACGCCTTAGCCGCCGACCATCAGCTTGACGACTTCATCATGGTTGGTCTCGGAGATCTTGCGCTCGCCGGCCTGGACGCCACGCCGCAGCACGACGATGCGGTCCGAAACGGCGAAGATGTCCTGCAGATTGTGCGAGATGAAGATCACGCCGCGCCCTTGCGCCTTGAGCTGATGGATCAGCGAAATCACCTTGCGCTGCTCCGGCACGCCAAGGGCGGCCGTCGGCTCGTCCATGATCAGGATCTGCGCATCCCAATAGACGGCGCGGCCGATGGCAACCGCCTGGCGCTGGCCGCCGGAGAAATTGCTGACCGGGGCCTCGAGCCGGCTGACATGGAAGTCGAGCCGCCCCATCGTCGCCTTGGCCGCCTCGGCCATGGCCTTGCGGTCCAGCACCGGCAGGAAGCCGAACGCCTTGCGCATCGGTTCGCGGCCAAGGAAAATGTTGGCGCCGATCGACAGATTGTCGGCTAAAGCCAGATCCTGGTAGATCGTCTCGATGCCCTTTTCGCGCGCCTCCTGCGGCGTCGCGAACGTCACCGGCTGACCCCTGAGCAGGATTTCGCCGCCGGTGGGCTGGAACACGCCCGATATCGCCTTGATCAGGGTCGTCTTGCCGGCGCCGTTGTCGCCCGCCAGCGCCACGACTTCGCCCGGCCGCACGGCCATGGAAAAGTCGTTGAGCGCACGCACGGCACCGAAGTGCTTCGACAGGTTGCGGACTTCCAGCAAGGGGCCGTTCTGGTTGGTGCTATTCATCCTGACGGGCTCCACTGAACCGGCGCTGCGCCTGGTCGATAAGGACGGAAATGATGATGACGACGCCGACGGCGATGAACTGCCAGAACGGCTCGACATTGACGAAGACCAGCCCGTACTGGATGACCGCGATCACCAGCGCGCCAGCCACCGTGCCGAAGATGGTTCCGGAGCCACCGAAAAGGCTGGCGCCGCCAATGACCACCGCCGCGACGCTGTCGAGCAGCAAGGGCTCGCCGGCCTGCGCGGCGCCCGCGGTGAAGCGCGCCGCATAGAGCGCGCCACCGAGGCCGGCGCACATCGCCGACAGCACGTAGAGCCGCAATATGTGGCCTCTGATATCGATGCCGGCGCGCCGCGCCGCCTGCACATTGGCGCCGATGGCATAATTGTGCTGGCCGAACCGGGTCTGGCTGAGCAGATAGTGCATGACGATGACGAAGACAGCGGTGATCAGCACCAGATAGGGCACGCCGTAGAACTTGCCGTTGCCGAGTAGCGCGAACCAGGAATTCTGCACCGGCACGGTGGTGCCGCCGGCAAGCAGGAAGGCGGCGCCGCGCGCGACGCCGAACATGCCGAGCGTGCCGATGAAGGGCGGCACCTTGAGCCGCGAGATCAGCAGGCCGTTGATGATGCCCGGCACACCGGCAACGATCACCGAGGCGAGGATGCCGGCCAGCATGGCCAGCGGCAGGGGAATGGCGGCACCCGCCATGTTGGTGGCATGCGCGGCGATGACGGCGGCCAGGCCCATGATGAAGCCGAGCGACAGGTCAATGCCGCCGGAAATGATGACGAAGGTCTGCCCGGTCGCCAGCAGCAGCGGCGCCACGGCGAAGATGGCGATGGACTGCAGGTTGAACGGATTGAGCACGAAGGTCGCGCCGAAGGCGAGCCGCGACCAGATTTCGAAACAGATCAGCAGGCCGGCCAGGAACAGCCAGGCGCGCCCTTCGGCGATGCGTGCGACCAGGCTCCTGGCCGGATCGCCGTGATCGGCCTGAGGGGCGACATGCTTCTCGGCAGGCTGGGCTGGTGATGTCGAGGTCATGGATACTCCGGGGCGCCTTCAACAGGCCTCGATTGGCGAGGACCCAATGCAGGCTCCTCCCGGCGGACCGGGAGGAGCCAAGCTGGTCTGGACTTACTCGGAGTAGAGATACTTCGAGATGTTCGGGTCCGCGATGTTGGACTTGTCCATGATCGTGAAGCCGGTGCCGATGGTGACCGGGATCGAATGGCCGGTCAGGTGGGCATAGGCCGAAACGACGCCGTAATAGCCGATTTCGGCCGGATGCTGGGCGATCGCCACGTCGACCAGGCCGGTGTTGATGTTGTCGACGATGCTGGTCGGAGCATCGAAGGCAACGACCTTGACGGTGCCGCTCTGTCCGGCCTGCTTGACGCCATTGGCGGCACCCAGTGCGGAGAACAGATTGGCGCCGAACACGCCGACCAGGTCGGGATTGCGGGCGAACACCGCCTGCAGCTGCGAAGCCGCCTTGTTGGCGTCGTCGTCATTGAACTGGGTTTCCAGCACGGTGATGCCCGTATGCTTGGCCATCTCCTTCTTGAAGCCTTCCTCGCGCTGGTCGGTGGTCGAGATGCCGGGCTTGACGTTCGAGACGTAGACCTTGCCCTTGTCGCCAATGGCGGTGGCCAGCGCGCGCGCGGCAATTTCGCCGCCGAGCACATTGTCCGACGCGATATACGACAGTGGGAAGTCGGCATCGCCGGCGCCGGTCTGGTAGACGCCGCTGCCGATGAAGGTGTCGACGGTGATGACCGGGATGCCGGCATCATTGGCCTTGCGCAGCGGCTCGACCAGCTGGACCTTGTCGGTCGGCGCGATCAGGATCGCGTCCGGCTTCTTGGCAATGACCGCGTCGAGCACCGGCACCTGGGTGACCGGGTTGAAGTCCGGCGCACCCTGGAAAACCAGATTAACGCCAAGCGCGTCGGCTGCCGCCTGCGCGCCCTTGCGCATGGTGATGTAGAAGCCGTCGGTGGTCAGGCCCGGAATGAGCGCAATGGTGTATTTCTTGTCCTGCGCCTGCGCAGGCGCGATCAGCACCGTCGCACTGACGGCAAGCGCCGCGAGCGCGGCAACAATCTTCTTCATGACATCCTCCTCATTGTTGGCAGATCTGCCGTTGCAAGTGACATTGGAATGGCCGTCATCCCTGCGGATGCGACGGCCGGAAACGCCTGTTTGCCTTTCGCGGGCAGCTCCTCCCAAGCGCCCTCCAGTCGATATGTCGGCCGGTCAGTCGCCGGCGCACCTGGCCACAGCCCCGTTCCTCGGCCTCCGCGAGGTTCGGCAAACTGTGCCCAACCGCCTCGCCTTGCCGACGGGCGTTCGAACTTGTAACACTTTGCAGAAATAAATTGCAACTCGGTTTTTCCGAGCCGGCAACGCCGGGCTTTTCACACCGTACGACATCCGATTGCTCCGCCGAGCCCCGGTCAACTATCACCGGGGCCTTTCGGCGGCACAACTGGTTTTCGTTGCTGCGTCCTGCCCGTTCTAAGGCTAGGCGAGCGCCGCGAGGATGGCCTGCGCCGTCTTGGTGTCCGTCACCAGCGTGTTGATGAGGCGGGCACGAACGGCGGCAATGATCGCCGTCGCTTTTTCCGGCGACGCGGCAAGGCCGATGACCAGCGGCACGGCGCGCAGCTGCGCCGGCGACATGGCGATCATCCGGCTCTCGCCTTCCCAGGCGATCAGCGTGCCCTCGGCATCGAAGTAGTGGCGAAGCACGTCGCCGGCGGCATGAACCAGCGCCTGCTCGCTCGGCGTGGCGGCACTGGCCTCTGGAGCATTGATGGCATGCGGCAGGCCGATGCCGACGATCGCGACATCGGTCCTCTCCCACATAGCGACGGCATCGCGAATGGCGGCGTCGCGCAGGAAGACCTCGCGCAACTCGGTAGACGGCAAATAGGGCGCATGGATGAAATGCGGTGTGCCGCCGAACTCCTCGGCGGCAAGCCGCACGAATTCGTTGACCTGAAAATGCGCCGCCTGCTGCTGCATGCCGCCGGTGGCGGCCACGGTCAGCACGCCGGGCATGCGCGGCAGGCCGGCCCGGATGACTTCGCGCACGGCGCGTCCCCAGCCGATGACGACGACGGAGCCCGCCACCAGTTGCGCCTGCCTGAGCAGCCCGCCAAGCGGTGCCGCGAGCGCTGCCAACGTGCCCGCCGCCGGCGTCTCGACCACGGCGGCATCGCGCAATTTCAAGCCGTCGATCAGCTGCCGGGTGATGTCCTCCGGCGTTGCCAGGTCGAGGACCTCGATGCGGACAATGCCCTCGGTTCGCGCCCGCTGCAGCAGCCGCGAAATCGTCGCGGTGGAGACTCCGAGCCGCCGGGCGATATCGACCTGCGACATCTCCTCCACATAATGCAGCTTGGCCACCGTATGCAGCATCGTCCGCGATGCGGTCGCATCCTGGATGGGGGGAACAGACAGCTTGCAATTCCTTTCAGCAACGTGTTACACACGTATACGCCGACGGGAGTTATCGCGCAAATCCGGCCAACCCGCAACCTGCGGTTCCAGGCCGCGAGGTCGGCGAGGAGCATTCTTCGAGGGCGATGGCGCGTCTCGGCGTCCTGCCGGCAGGCGGGCAGAACTGAACATCGTTGTTTCCACGGGATCCGCGCCCTTCGTCTGGAGAGCGCCAACATCGGATTGAGACCATGACCAAGATGACCACCGCGGAACTGCGCGGCTACCAGCAGATATGCGGCAAGGACGGGGCCATGGTCGCCATCGCCTGTGACCAGCGCGGCGGCATGCGGACCTTGCTGGCGTCGGACCCGGACGAACAGGCCAGGATCACCAACGACATGCTCGGCGACACCAAGGCCGACATCACGCGTTACCTCGCCAGTGCGGCATCCTGCGTGTTGCTCGACCCTCTCTGCGCGGTGCCGCGCATTGTCGATGAAGGGGTCTTGAACCGCGATACGGCTCTGCTGATCGGCCTCGACGCTTCCGGTTTCGACGTCTCGCCCGAGGGCTACCGCCTGTCGCGCCTCGTCCCCGGCATCGACGCGCGCCGCGTGCGCGCGCTGGGCGGCACCGGCGGCAAGATCATGGTGTATCTCAGAGCCGACAAGCCTGCGGCCAACGAGCACAACATCGCCATCCTGCGCCATTGCATCGCTGATTTCGGGCAGGAGGACCTGCTGCTGGTCGTCGAATTCCTGACCTATCAGCTCGACGGGGAAAGCCCCGAGGACTATGCGGCCAAGACGCCATGGCTTGTCGAGGAAGGTACCAGGATTTCGCTCGAGTGCGGCGCCAAGGTGCTGAAGCTCCCCTACCCCGGCACGCCGGAGGCCTGCGCCAACATCACCGCAATGGCCGGCGATGTGCCGTGGGCGGTGCTTTCGGCCGGTGTCAACCACGCCACCTTCCTTGGCCAGGTCGAGATCGCCATGCAGAACGGCGCCTCGGGTGTCATCGCCGGCCGTTCGCTGTGGAAGGACTGCATCTCGCTCGATCGTGACATCCAGCGCGAAAGGCTTAAGACCATCGCAGTGCCGCGATTGCGTGAGATCCAGGCCGTGATCGGACACTACCGGCAGAAAGCTGCTGCCTGATAGTCGAATTTGGACTAGAGCCATTCCAGCAAAAGTGTGAAGCGGTTTTGCGTCCGGAATTGCGTGAAAACGAATGCAGGATGCCATGCCTCTCAGCATAGGAATCGACATTGGCGGTACCAATCTGCGTGCCGCCCGCATTTCCGGCACCGGTGAAATCCTCAAGCGCGTTTCCGAAAAAAGCGCGCCTGACCCGGAGTTGGTGCTGGGCCGCATCGCCGACATGGTGCGCCTTCTCGACACCCCTGACGTGAAGGCCATCGGCGTCGGCGTACCCGGCCGCGTCGATGCGCGGCGCGGCGCTGTCCTGTCGGGCGGCTATGTCAACCTCGCCTCGGTTGCGCTGGCGCAGCGCCTGGAAGACATGACAGGCAAGCCTGTCATCATCGACAATGACTGCAACATGGCGCTGGCCGCCGAGATGGCGCTCGGCGCCGGGCGCGGCCATGGCAACATCGTCATGTTCACCATCGGCACCGGCATTGGCGGCGCCGTCGCCCAGGATCGGCGGATCACGCGTGGTTCGGCAACGGCGGGCCAGCTCGGCCACATCACCGTCGACGTCAATGGCGAGGTCTGCGCCTGCGGCCGGCGCGGCTGCGTGGAGACCACCAGTTCGGGCACGGCGCTCGGCCGTCACATTGCGCGCGCCGGGCTCGGCGCCGACATTTCGGTCGACCAGCTCTTTGCCCTCGATGCCGCCGGCGACGTCCAGGCGCGCGGCATACTGGACGCCTGGGCGAAACCGCTGCGGGCCGCCATCGACACCGCCGTTGCAATGCTCGCTCCCGATCTCGTGCTGCTTGGCGGCGGCCTTGGCCGCGCGGCACATGCAGCACTCGACCGAGCCCCGGCTCTGGCGCCCTGGTACCAATGCCAGGTCGAAGCAGCGCAGCTCGGCGACGACGCCGGGGTGATCGGCGCCGGCCTGCAGGCCCTGGCGGCGGAACCACACGCCGTTCCGGTTGCATCCTCGGCGCCATCAGGTCACGCCAGGCGCGCCGTGCTGGTCAACGGCATCCCCGCCAGCGGCAAGAGCACCGTCTCGCGCGGCATCGCCGATCGCATGGGCTGGCCGCTGCTGGCGCTCGATACGATCAAGAATCCCTTTCTCGAAGTGCTCGGCGGCGGCGACCGCCTGTTCAACCGCACGCTCGGCCGCGCCAGCTACCAGGCGATCTGGTCGGTGGTCGGCGAAGCTCCTGCCGGCACCACTTTCATCGTCGATGCCTGGTTCGGCTTCCAGCCGCGCGAGGTTCTCGAGGATCATCTGCGAAAGGCTGGCGTCGAGCAGACTTTCGAAATCTGGTGCCACGCGCCCGGCGAAGTCCTTGCCGAGCGCTACGGCGCCCGGCTTGACCAGCGTCCCGCCGGCCATCCCGGTGCCGCCTATATTCCCGAACTGATCGAGCTCGCCAAGCGCGCCGAGCCGCTGCGGCGCGGACCGCTCTTCGACGTCGACACGACGAGGCCGATCGACTTCGATGCCATCACGGCCTGGCTGCGGGCGACCATAGCCAGCGGCGCATAGACGGCCGGAAGGCCCGGTCAGTCGCCACTACAGACGTGAAGTTCCGTTCCGGCCGCCGCGATGACCGCGCGCAGCGCCGGTAGCGGTTCACGATCCGTGACGATGTCGGAAAGCGCGCTGAGAGCGCAGATGCGTTCGAGGCTGTTGCGGCCGAACTTGTCGTTGGTCACCACAAGCGCTGTCGACAGCGCGCGAGCAATCATCGCCCGCTTGACCGCCGCCGCCCCCGAGATCATGTCGCTCGGCCCGTCCGCCGAGAGGCTCGAGGCGCCGATGATGGCAATGTCGGCATTGTAGCGCCTGACGAATTCAACCGTATCCTCACCGACCACGCTGGCTTCTCGGCTGTCGTAGGTGCCGGGGCACAGGATGACCCGGAAGGTCGGACTGGCACCGGCCACCGAGGCGACGCCGATGGAATTGGTGATGATCGTCAGCTCCCGCTTCATCTGCGAGAGGCTGCGCGCCACCTCATAGGTCGTCGAGCCGCCATCGATCATCACGATCTGGCCTTTCTCGACCAGTCCGGCCGCACCACGCCCGATCCGGGCCCGCTCTTCGATCATGGTCTGGCTGCGCTCGGCAATCACCGGCTCGGATGTCATCAGCGAGATCGTCGCGCCGCCATAGGTTCGGTTGAGCAACCCCGCATCGCCGAGCTCGATAAGGTCGCGCCGGATCGTTTCGCCGGCGACGCCAAGGCGCAGGGCGAGCCTGGAAACACGGATCGAGGCCGAGCGGCGCACTTCCGACAGGATGAGCTCATGCCGCTCCTTCTTCGACAGCCGGCTCTGCTCCATGATCTGTCCTCCAGGAAGCCTGGAACATTAGCGATACCGACGTTGATGGGGAAGGAGTCTCGCAAGGCGCTTCGGCAGGACGGTCTGGTCACAAAACCTATCGGCACGTCGGCGTCCGCGAAGCCCTGATGCGGCTGGCGTAGGCCGGCCTCGATCGAGGCACGGCCGCCGCCGTCTGATCAATAGCCGACGGTGAAACGCTGCCTGATGTGGGCCGGCTTCTCGATCTCGTCGGCCATGACGATGGCGTAGTCTTCGAAGGAGATGCTGCTGCCCTTGTCCGAGGCGAGAAGCGTATCCTTGCCGAGGCGGAATTTGCCGGTGCGCTCGCCCGGGACGAACATGGCGGAGGGCGACAGGAACGTCCATTCGAGATCGCCCACCGTCTTCAACGTGTCGAGGAAGTCGGCGCCCTTCTGTGCCTCGGGCTTGTAGATCGCCGGGAATTCGGGCGTGTCGACCAGTCTTTTGCCGGGCGCGACCTCAAGGCTGCCCGCGCCGCCGACAATGAGATAGCGCTTCACGCCGGAAGCACGCACGGCGGCGATCAACGTGTCGGGATCGCTGTCCAGGAAATGCACGGCGCTGATCACCACATCATGGCCACGGATCAGATCGGCGAGGCCTTGCCTGTCGAAGACATCGCCCTTCCTGGCCGTCACGCCGGGCAGAGCGGCAATCTTTTCGGGGTTGCGGGCGATACCGGTGACGGTATGGCCACGGTCGGAGAGTTCCTTGAGCAGGCGCGAACCGACAGCGCCCGATGCGCCGATGAGAGCGACTTTTGCCATGTCTTTTTCCAGTCCTTGTTGGGGGTCAGTTGGGGAGATCACGCCGCCGCGATATGGGCGACGAGATTGTCGAAGCTGCCGAACAATGCGTTCGATCCGATGAGGCGCGGCGCATCGTTGCGGACGACCGCAAGCGAAGGCACGCCGTTGGCATGCAAGCGCTGGAACAGCGCTCGGCCACGACCGACCAACTCGCGGTGAGCCGTCAGCACGGTTTCGCTCGGCTTCTTCAGCATTGCGGCGGCGCCCGCCATGCCGGCGTCTGCGAGCACGGCGGCCACGCCTTCGACAGTCACGATATCGCGGCCGTCGACATAGCGCGCACGCTGGATCGCTTTAAGCGCGGTGAGCCTGCAGCTGGGGTCTTGCAGACCGGCGGCGCTGATGCCGAGGGCGGCGGCATGCGAGTCGAGCAGGGTGCCGCGAACATTGAGGACATTGTTTCGGTAAGCCTGCGTGAACGTCTGCCCGGTCAGACGCTCGATGCGCTGGTCGTTCGCCCAGGCGTGGGCGGCAAAGCCTTCATCCATCGGCCGCGCACCGGTGCCGGAGAACAGGCCGGTCGGCAGCAGCTCGATGCGCACGCCGCTGGCCGACAGCCTGTCCAGCATCGGCGTGGCGCCATAGCACCAGCCGCAGAGCGGATCAAAAAGGTAAGTCACGTCTGAATTGCTCACGATCGCCACCATTGTTGGTACGTCCTGTCGGCTGAAAGGCCACCAAATCTCTTGGCCGTATGTGGCAAGCGGAGGTCTTGCGATAAATAGTGCCCAATAATACAAACTGTCTGATCAAATCAGACAAAAGCAATTACCTTGGCCGACCTTCTCAACCTCAACCGGCTCGTCTACTTCACCACCGTGATGGAAACCGGCTCGTTCACATCAGCAGCAGACCGGCTTGGCGTCGCCAAGGCCGTGGTCAGCCATCAGGTCGGCAGGCTTGAAGAGGAGCTGGGCGCGACGCTGCTGCAGCGCACGACGCGGCGCGTCACCCCGACCGAGGAGGGCCGGCTCTTTTATGATCGCGCGATGATCATCCTGCGCGAGGCGGAATCGGCCTATGGCGAGATCTCGCGCGCTGCGACCGAGCCGAGCGGAACGCTGAAGCTGACCGCGCCGCTCGACTACGGCACCAGGGTGGTGGCCCCGGTCATGGCGGCATATCTGAAGGCCTATCCGCAGATGCGCGTCGAAGCGATTTTCGACGATGCGGTGAGCGATCTGGTCGACGAGCAGATCGATCTCGGCATCCGTGTCGGCTGGCTTACCGATTCCTCCAACCAGGCGCGGCGCCTCGGCACGATTCGGCAGATCGTCGTTGCCAGTCCGGCTCTCGCGGCAAGCCTGCCCGCGGATGCGAACCCGAACCAGGCGCGAGCGCTGCCCTGGGTCGGCAATACCCAATTGCGCGGCGTCGGCCAATGGCTGTTTTCCAGGGACGGCGAGACGGTGCTGACCGAACTCAATCCCGTCGTCGTCTGTGACAAAAGCCCGGCCGCCTACGCGTGCGTGCTCGCCGGTATCGGCCTGGGCATATTCCCCGACTACGCGGTCGATGAGGATATCGCCGCAGGTCGGCTTGTGCGGATATTCGACAAGTGGACCTTGCCGACCGGTGGTATCCACGCGGTGTTCCCGCCAGCCCGCTTCCGGCCCGCCAAGGTGCGCGCCTTCGTCGAATTGCTCGCGGCGGCCGAGAGAAAGCGGACGCGTGGCAACGCCAGGGGATGAAGCCGATCCCCCTCAGGCTCGGACGCAATTATGCCGGCTGCAGCCGAGCCAGCTTGGCCGCAATGCCGTCCAGGATCAGTTCGAGGCCCGCTGCAAAGCTTTGATCCTGGATTGCGTCTCCGTCGCCTTCGCGCCTTTCCTCGAACAATGCGGAGGTCCGCGGATAGGCTCCGGAGCCGGTGATAGAAGCGGCATAGGCAGCCTGGTCCGCTCGCCACTGCTCGGCGGACAGCCCTGAAGTGCCGATAGCGATGTCGTCGGCGATCTCGGACGCGACGAAGCCGCGCACATAGGAGATCAGCGTGTCGATAAGGATGAGGCGCTCCCGCGCCGACAGGCCATGCTCCTCCAACAGGCCAAGCGTTGCCTCGAGTCGCTTCAACCGGTTGGGTCCAAGCGTTGGCCGTCCGGCCAACGCCGTCACCATCCAGCGATGAGCCAGGAAGGTTTGCCGCGTGGCCAAGCCGATGGCGCTGAAGTCGGCGCGCCAATCGCCGGAAGCGCTAAAGGTTCCCGGCCCCAGCGCGCCATCGACCATCAGGTTCAACAGATCATCCTTGCGCGCGAAATAACGATAGAGGGAGCTGGTGCCGCTGCCGATCGCCGTCGCGATGCGGCGCATGGAGACGGCGTCGAGCCCCTCACGGTCGGCAATCTCGATGGCTATCCGGGCGATCGCCTCGCGGTCATGCGAGGGCTCGGGCCCGCGCGCGCCGCGCGACGGCCGCATCCAGATCACCGACGGGGCCTTGTCACCTGAAGCCATGCGCCTACCTATTGCGAACACCGTTCGCATATTCTACAGAAACAATACTGCGAACATCGTATCCGAGTTTCATAGGCCGGCCAACTCATTGGCCGGCCCTGTGCGGATGATTGTTCGTGGACCAGGAGCGCTGCCCATGAATACCGCAACCGCGAAAGCTTACACGACCGGCTCCGTGACATCGCGCGATGGCACCACCATCGGCTATCGGCAGATCGGCCGTGGCCCGGGTCTGATCCTGCTGCATGGCGCCATGCAGGCCGCGCAGAGTTTCATGCGGCTCGCGACGGCGCTTTCAAACAGCTTCACTGTCTATGTCCCCGATCGGCGCGGGCGTGGCATGAGCGGACCATTTGGCTACCAGCACGGAATGGAGAAGGAGCTCCAGGATCTTCAGGCGCTCGTGGTTGGCACCGGCGCGCAAGACGTCTTCGGCCTGAGCTCCGGCGCCCTGATCGCGCTCCAGGCAACGCTCTTCCTGCCCACCCTGCGCAAGGTCGCGCTTTACGAACCGCCATTGGCGGTCGCCGGCGTAACGTCACCCATGGCCTGGGCGCCGCGCTACGAAAGGGAACTGGCGCTGGGCGATCTGGCGGCTGCCATGGTTTCCTGCATGGAGGGGACCGGTGATATCGCGACAATCAAGGTGCCGCGTTTCATCTTGGTCCTGTTGATGCGGCTGGCGATCCGGACCAGCGCGAGCGACGGGAAAATCGGAAACGTCCCGCTGGACGTCCTCATCCGCTCCGTTCACTTCGATATTCGCCTGGCAGCGGAAATCGCCGACACCGTCGAGACCTTCAAAGCGGCACACACGGAAATCCTTCTGCTCGGAGGTGATCGAAGCGCCGCCTATCTGGCTCCAGCACTGGACGCGCTGGCCGGCGTTTTGCCCAACGCCAAGCGCATCGAACTCCCTGGCCTTGGTCATCTGGCGGCGGACGATGTCGGCCAGCCCGAGCGAGTCGCCGACATTTTGCGACCGTTCTTCTCGCAGCGCTGATCAGAAGGGTGAGACAAACATTGCTGCGCAAAAAGCGCAGCAAAAGCCGGGTAGCCGCTTCAATTAGTCAGTCAGCAATGACTTACTAAGTGGCTTTGCGTTTTTGTCCTGCGGGGGCTTCGGCTCCTTGCGGGCGCCTGCGCCGGAGCAAATCGCCGAGCATTGTGATCTGGATACAAAAACGGCCCGCTGGCTGAGCCTAGCGGGCCGTTGAATGTTGGTTGCGGGGACAGGATTTGAACCTGTGACCTTCAGGTTATGAGCCTGACGAGCTACCGGGCTGCTCCACCCCGCGTCACCTCTCGGCAAGCGCTTGCTTGCCGAACTAGGCAAGCGCTTGCTTGCCGAACTAAGCAAGCATTTGCTTGCTGAACCAGGCAAGCGCCTGCTTGCCGAACTAGGCAAACGTTTGCTTGCTTTGGACGTAAGCGCACGCCTACGACGACGCTGGCCTACAAATAGGTAGATGGCTCACCAAATGAAAGGGCCGCTTACGCGGCCCGTGGTCCCTTGGCGGGCCTTGTCGTAGAGAGAAGATTTCACTGACATCCGCTTGGATGTGAGTTCAACGTGCGTTTAGCAGACCTGGCAGCGACCTACTCTCCCGCGTCTTGAGACGAAGTACCATCAGCGCTGGAGCGTTTCACGGCCGAGTTCGGAATGGGATCGGGTGCAGCCGCTCCGCCATAACCACCAGGTCGGCAAAACGCACGTTGTTCGAGAAGCTTTTGAGCGAAGGAGCATAGAGAGACATCGGCAGCAGCGCTGTCGGGTTGCCTCTCGGGCTGTTCGCTGGTCTTTGTTGTGCCATCCATCGTATTTCACGATGAGCATAAGGAATGAGAACGATCAAGCCGATCGAACTATTAGTACCGGTAAGCTTCAAGCGTTGCCGCTCTTCCACACCCGGCCTATCAACGTGGTCGTCTTCCACGGTTCTCAGGGAATACTCGTTTTAAGGTGGGTTTCCCGCTTAGATGCCTTCAGCGGTTATCCCGTCCGGATATAGCTACCCTGCTATGCGGCTGGCGCCACAACAGGTCCACCAGAGATCCGTCCATCCCGGTCCTCTCGTACTAGGGACAGATCCTTTCAATATTCCTACACCCACGGCAGATAGGGACCGAACTGTCTCACGACGTTCTGAACCCAACTCACGTACCGCTTTAAATGGCGAACAGCCATACCCTTGGGACCTGCTCCAGCCCCAGGATGCGATGAGTCGACATCGAGGTGCCAAACAACCCCGTCGATATGGACTCTTGGGGGTCATCAGCCTGTTATCCCCGGCGTACCTTTTATCCGTTGAGCGATGGCCCTTCCACGCGGGACCACCGGATCACTATGACCGACTTTCGTCTCTGCTCGACTTGTCAGTCTCGCAGTCAGGCAGGCTTATGCCATTGCACTCAGCGAACGATTTCCGACCGTTCTGAGCCCACCATCGCGCGCCTCCGTTACTCTTTAGGAGGCGACCGCCCCAGTCAAACTACCCACCATACATTGTCCCGGACCCGGATAACGGGCCGCGGTTAGACATCCATAGTAATAAGGGTGGTATTTCAAGGGTGGCTCCACCTGAGCTGGCGCCCAGGTTTCAAAGCCTACCACCTATCCTACACATGCCACTACGAATGCCAATGTAAAGCTATAGTAAAGGTGCACGGGGTCTTTCCGTCTAACCGCAGGAACCCCGCATCTTCACGGGGAATTCAATTTCACTGAGTCTATGCTGGAGACAGCGGGGAAGTCGTTACGCCATTCGTGCAGGTCGGAACTTACCCGACAAGGAATTTCGCTACCTTAGGACCGTTATAGTTACGGCCGCCGTTTACTGGGGCTTCGATTCAGAGCTTGCACCCCTCCTCTTAACCTTCCAGCACCGGGCAGGCGTCAGACCCTATACGTCGTCTTGCGACTTCGCAGAGCCCTGTGTTTTTGATAAACAGTCGCTACCCCCTGGTCTGTGCCACCCTCCTCTGCTTGCGCAGAAAAGGGTCACGCTTCTTCCGAAGTTACGCGTGCAATTTGCCGAGTTCCTTCAGCATAGTTCTCTCAAGCGCCTTGGTATACTCTACCAGACCACCAGTGTCGGTTTCGGGTACGGTTTATAAGGAGGAGCTATTTCCTGGAACCACGCAGCAGCCCGTTCAATCCGATAAGATTG